>NZ_BNAR01000001.1 GCF_014653695.1 Lentzea cavernae
GAGATCATCCTGGCCTGCATCGTCCTGCACCTCAGGTGAAGATCCACAGGACACGCCCTAGGCCGACGTCACACGGCCGGGCGCGACGAAGTCGATCTTCTCGCGCACGCCGCAGTCCGGGCAGCACCACGAGTCCGGGATGGCCGACCACGGCGTTCCGGCGGGGAAGCCCTCGCGCGGGTCGCCGGTCGTCTCGTCGTAGACGTAACCGCAGCCCGGGCACATGCCTCCCGCGGTCGCGTCGCCGCGGCTGTCGTCGGTCACGGCCTCGCTCGTGCCGGTGCCGCCGTAGCGGGCGAGCACCTTCTCGCGCTTGCCCGGCTGGATGTTCGCGCGGCCGATGTCGCCGCCGAAGTGGCCCCGCACCCTCGGGTCCATCACGCGCCGCCACAGCGGTGGCACCAGGGCCAGCAGGATCATGCCCGCGTAGCCCGTCGGCAGCACCGGCGACTCGGCGAAGTCGCGCAGCGTCTGGTAGCGCCGGGTGGGGTTGGCGTGGTGGTCGCTGTGCCGCTGCAGGTGGTAGAGCAGGACGTTCGTGGCGATGTTGTTGGAGTTCCAGCTGTGGCTGGGGTCGACCCGCTCGTAGCGCCTGCGGCCGGGAGCCCCGACCATCTGCCGCAGCATCCCGTAGTGCTCCATGTAGTTCACGACTTCGAGCAGCGAAAAGCCGATCACCGCCTGGATGAGCAGGTACGGCAGGATGCCGGCGCCGAGCCACACGATCATCGCCGCCCACAGCACGGCGGACATCAGCCACGCGTTGAGCACGTCGTTGCCCAGCCGGTACGGGTGCCGGTCGCGACGGCCGTAGCGCTTGCGTTCGAGCCGCCACGCCGAGGCGATCGAACCGAAGACGGTGCGCGGCCAGAACCGGTAGAAGCTCTCTCCCACGCGGCTGCTGGCCGGGTCCTCCGGAGTCGCCACCCGCACGTGGTGGCCGCGATTGTGCTCGATGTAGAAGTGGCCGTAGAAGCTCTGCGCGAGCGCGATCTTCGACAGCCAGCGCTCGTGGCTCTCCTTCTTGTGTCCCAGTTCGTGCGCCGTGTTGATGCCGATGCCGCCGATGCACCCGATCGACACCGCGAGACCGATCTTGTCGACGACGGCCAGGTCACCGCGCGCGATCACCCAGAACGCCACCACGAAGCCGATGTACTGGATCGGCAGGTACAGGTAGGTGATCCAGCGGTAGTAGCGGTCGTTCTCCAGCCGTTCGATCACGTCGTCGGGCGGGTTGCTGCGATCGAGGCCCGCGACGAGGTCGATGGCGGGGACGATCACCAGGACCACGATCGGGCCGATCCAGAACCACACGCCCCAGCCCGTGACCGCGTGCATCCCGATCGCCAGGAACGCCAGGGACGGCACGACCAGTCCCAGCAGCCACAGGTACCGCTTGCCGTCCGTCCACTGCTCGGTTGAGCCGACGGGCACCGTTGCCTTCATGTCGCTCATGCCACGCTCCTCCGGGAGGTTGACAGAACGGTAGGACATGTAAAGCCGATTTGACAATGGGGCGCTAGTTGTAAACCCAGAGCACGCGCTCGCGCCTCCGGTGGGCGACGGCCACGACCTCGACGCTCACGGCCACCTCACCGAGCACGGCGTCGAGCGCCAGGCTGATGTCCTGGACCGCCCGCGGCGAGCTTCCGCGCCACACCACGAGTTCCGCGCGGATCTCCCCGTCCGACGACAGCTCGACGCTGTGCACGGCCGGGTGGCACAGGACGGTCTGCTCCACGAGCGAGAGCCGCTCGTCCTCGGACAGCGGCGTGCGCAACTGGACGACTCGGTGGCGGCAGCTGGACAACGGGACTCCTCGTACTGGTGCGGGTGGTGTCAGCCAAGACCGCACAAGATCCAGGAATGTCACGCCCGTTCACCGAATCGGGGTACGACGCCCCGCAGCCGCAGGTGGGCGAGCAACGGCTGGGAGTGGCTGTGCAGGTTCGCGACGGGGTAGGCCTGCATCGCGGTGCCGAAGTCGGGCAGGGCCCAGGTCTCACCGGGGCGGTCGCTGTCCGGGGCGAGGTAGCAGTCGGGGCCGGACAGCGTGCCGGTCCACACGTCCGGATAGGCGGCGGTGTGCGCGTGCAGGGTCATGCGCCGCCACTCGTCCCACGCCAGGTCGGGGTCGTACAGCGAGGCGGCCCACACCAGCGTCATGTTGACCGAGAACCAGACCTGGCCGTGCGTGCCCTCGGGAACGGGCCAGCGATGTCGTGCGCCCAGCGGTGAGCCGGCCCGGCACGTCTCGTCGATCGTGGTGAGCAACGCGCGCGCTTGGTCCGGTGTCGCGGCACCGCACAGGATCGCCCACGGCTGCACCTCCAGCCACAGGTCGTGATCACCGACGACCTTGCCGCCGGGACCGTGCGCGCGCCGGAACCAGCGGCCGTTCCACTCCCCCGCGACCAGCGAACGGAGGGCGGCAGCGCGTTCGCGTGCCTCGGAAGCCGTTGCGGCATCACCCAGACGGTCGGCGAGGCCCGCGTACAGCGGGAGCACCCAGGCGGCCATCGCCGAGTTCAGCACCGACTCGCCCCGCTCGATCATCACCTCACGGTCCACTCCGGACTCGCGGACGGCGAGGTCGTTCCAGTCCGCGTTCAGGATCCGGACGTGGCCGTGCTCCCCCGTCCCGACCTCGTCGGCGAAGAACCTGAACTGGCGCCGCAGGTTCTCGGCCAGCGGCACCGGTTCAGCGCCGTGGCACGGGTGGTACGGCACGGGGTCGTGGAACGCGGCGAGGTCGCCGGTCGTGGCGGCGTACTCGGCGGCGAGCCAGAGCGCCCACAGGTTCTGGTCGGACGGGCGGAACAGCTGGGTCCACGGCTGTTTGCGGCCGTCGAGCGCGTACGGGAGGTCGCCGTCCGGGCTTCCCCACGCGCAGGTGTTGCGCAGCACCGACAGCGCGAGGTCCGGTTCGAGGTGCACGAGCGGCAGGGCGTGCTGCAACGGATCCCTTGCGGCGCCGTTGAAACCGTGCCGGAACGAGTAGGCGGAACCCTGGTCGAGCGTGTGGCCGCCGAGCACCCCGTCGACGCACGCGCCGCCCGTCAGCAGGGCCGCGTGCCACCGGATCTCGTCCGGTGCGGCCGGGAGCCGGTTCTTGAGGCCGGCCAGGCTGGTCTCGTACACCGCCTCCGGGTCGGCGGGTCCGCCGAGCAGCCCGAACCGGAACCACGCGGTCGTCCGCTCCCCCGGCGGCACCTCCAGCACGACCTCGACGGTCAGCGGCCCGGCCGTGGTCTCGACGCGTTCGCCGCCGCAGTTCTCCAGCGCCACAACGGGTACGTCCGGTGGAACGTCCCCGCGCGTGGGGCCGAACTCGAGGTCGACCAGGCGCGGCCGCACCTCCCACTCCTCGGTCAACGACCGCCGCAGCGCCTTGTCTCCCCGGTTCAGCACGTCGACCCGGATCAGCACCCACGGCGCCTCGCCCTCCGGGCACAGCACCGTGCGTTCGACCTCGACTTCGTCGTCGTTCATCGTGACGCGGCAGAAGGTCGGGCCGAACAGCTTCACCGGGGCGGAATCCGTCGACAGGGCACCGAACCGGGCGATGCCGGTGCGTTCGGTGAGCCACCGGCAGCCGAGGTGCTCGTCCCACACGCCGAAGAGCCCGTCGCTGTCGGCCACCAGCGTGATCCGGCGGTTGCCCAGGTGCACCCAGTGCCTCGACGTCGGCGGGTCGATGACCGGATCCCACGGCCGGGGGCCTGCCCGGTACTCGAACGCGGGCAGGCCCTCTGCGGTCGTCCATCCTCCGAACGCGCTCACACGGGAAAGCGTTGCGGCAGAACCCTCACGTGGGCAATCGGCCGATCAGCGCCAGAACCTCTTGCGACGCTCGGGTTCGGCGGTCTTTCCCGTCCCGAACCCCCGCAGCACCTCCAGGGCACGGGCCCAGAGCGCGTCGACGTCCCCACCGGCCGTGATCTCGGAGATCAGGCCGTGCAGCGGGGCGTACTCGGCGCCCTGCCGTCCGGCGACGAGGGTCCCGAGCCGGCTGGCCAGGTCGTCGAGCAGGTCGCGGCGCTCCCACGTGGGCAGAGCCGCGTCCTTCTCCAGGCGGCGCACCTCCAGCGCGACGACCTCGCGCAGGTCACCCGAATCGGCGGGCGGCGGCACGGGCATCGGCCTCGGCATCGCCACGGGTGCGGACGCCCGCATCCGCTTCGGCGCCGCGCCGGGGCGCATGTCCCCGCGGGCCATGGGCGCGGCGGGAGGCGGCGGGGCGGCACCGAACGCGGCGGCCACAGAAGGAGCCCCTCCGGCGAAGCTCGCCATCGGCATCGGGAACCCCGGAGCCTGCCTCTCCCAGCCCGCGGGCTGCTCGACCGGCTGCACCACCCGGTGCACCGTGCCGTCGGAAACGATCCGTTCGTCCACCGCCACGAACGCGGTGAAGCGGCACAGCACGCCGAACCTCAACGACGTCCGCACGATCGACTCCTCCAGCGACCTGTCGCCGATCGCGTACCGGTCCTCCAGATCACGCAGCGCGGCACGGGCCCACTGCGCCCGGACGGCCGCCGACGTGTGCTCCCGCACGGCCACGGTCTCCTGCCAGTCCGACCCGTCGCGGGTCCGCCCGCGCACGGTGAACGAGTCCGGCGCCGCGCCGCTGTACCGGCCGAACGCCACGAGCGGCACGCCCGGATAGACGGCCGTCGGCTGCCGGGGCAGGTCGGAGGCAGGCGACACCACCACGTCGGTGATCACGGGCGCGCCGATGCGCCGCTGGATGTGGGTCATCGCCTCGTCGAGGCGGTCCTCGCTCTCGACCAGTTCGCACCGGCCGGCCCCGGCGGCGGCGAGCCGGCCGAGGAAGCCCGCGTTCACCGCCGTGTCGATGCCGACGGCGTGCACGCGCGTCCGGTTGATCATCGGCGCGATGTCGCGCAGCACCTGGTCCTCGTTGCCGACCTGCCCGTCCGTGACGAGCACGAGCACGGGATCGCGCTCCGACCGCGCGTCGGCCAGCAGACCCAGCCCCTGGCGCAGCGGTTCGTACAACTCGGTGCCACCCCGCGCCTGCACGGCGGCCAAGTGCTCGACGGCGCGGAAGCGGTGGCGGTCGGTGCCCGTCACGAGACCGGATCCCAACGTGTCAGGACGCTCCACCCGGTCGTCGAAGCTGATCACGGAGAACGTGTCGTCCGCGGTCAGCGTGTCGACGATGCGCGCCGCCGCCCGCCTGGCCGCGACCATCTTCCAGCCCGACATGCTGCCGGAGCGGTCGAGCAGCAGCACGACGTCGCGCGGACGCACCGGCGCCTCCGGCTCCGGCGGCAGGACCGTCAGCTGGTAGGTGCCCTCACCGCTGTCGTCCTCGTCGGGCACGCACACGACAGCGGAGCTGTTGCCCGCGTACGCCAGGCGGAGCACGAAGTCGCGGTCGACCCGCTCCCCCGGCGCGACCGTCACCGAGTTCCCCTCGGTGACCACGGTGTGCAGGCTCGACCGCACCTCACCGAGCTCCAGGCCCGCCGGGTCGATCTCCACACCGATGCCGAGGCGCACGGGGTTCGGGAAGCCCGGCAGCAACACCGGCGGCGTGATCCGGGACGCGTCCGGGACGAGGTCCGTGTCCTGCGCGTACCCGTCCCCGACCGACGGCCCCGGCAACGCACTGCCCGGCACGTACCTCGGCGCCACCACCAGCGGGAACCGGAACGTCGCCGCACCGTCCTCGAACACCAGCGGCCCCACCAGACTCAGCTCGACCTTCACCCGCTCCCCCGCCGGGATGTTGCCGACCCGCATGGTGAAGACGTCCGGCCGCTCCTCCTCCACGATCGACGCCCTCTTGCCCGCCGCGATCGCGTCGTCGTACGTCTGGCGCGCCTGGGCACGTTCCTGCAGATCGGCCTCGACCGTGCGGTCACCCGCGGTCATCTTCATGCCGGTCACGGCAGCGCGGTCCGGCAACGGGAACACGTAGGTCGCCTCGAGCGCGGTGTCGTAGGTGTTCACGAACCCCGCCGTCAGCACGACACGACCTATGAGACCCGTGACCTCCGCTCTCACGTCGAGGTGCTCCAGGGGCAGGTTGCCTCGTTCGGTGCGCAGCGCGCCGACACCCGCGTCCTCGGTCGTCCGGCCGACGCGGTCGGCTTCGGCGGCCTTCATCGGGGCGACGGAGATGGTCATGGCTGGTCCCTTTCGTCGAGCAGGCCGCGGGCGGCGAGC
The DNA here is from genome assembly GCF_014653695.1 of Lentzea cavernae. Lineage (GTDB taxonomy): Bacteria > Actinomycetota > Actinomycetes > Mycobacteriales > Pseudonocardiaceae > Lentzea > Lentzea cavernae. Next base: position 6,202 of record NZ_BNAR01000001.1, read on the forward strand.
AGGTCGAGCAGTGGTCGGGCGGCGGTGGCGATCTCTGCGCGGTCGGCGGCGGTGGGGGTTCCCGGCACCAGGAGTACGGCGCCTCCGGGGAGGGCTACGCCGGTGAGGGCGTAGGTCCCGGGAGGGGTGGTTGGTGGGGCAGTCGGTGGGGCGGGTAGTGGAGTGGGAGGGGGTGGAGGGGCGGCTGGTAGTGGGGCGGGCTGGTCGGCGGGCGGTGCGGACGCACCCGGAGCGATTGAGGCGTCGGCAATCGCCGCGACCGGAGGTGCAGCAGGTGGAGCGACCGACGCATCGGCGAGTGGCGCGGCCGGAGCGGGAGCAGGTGGTACAGCCCGCGCGGCGACGGGTTGGGCGGGTGGCGCGGTAGCGGGCGGTACGGCCGGAGCGGCAGCGGGTGCCGCAGTCGGTGGCGCTGCCGGAGCAGCGGCGGGTGGTGCGTCGGTCGGCGATGCGGTCGGAGGGGCAGAGGCCGGTGCCCAAGCAGGCGTAGGTGCTGGATCCGTCGGAGCTGGTCCCGCCGCCGGTACCACCGGCGCCGCCCAGAACCTCGGCCGCACCGCCTCCGCCGGCGCCGCGTCACCCACCTCCAGCAGGTGCCCGGGAACACGGGCGATGGCCGCCAGCGTCGCCTCGGTGGCGCCCGCCAGCTCGGCCTGGATGTCGGCCAGCGTCCTCCCCTCCGACTGAAGTCTCTTCAGCGCCACCAGCTGGAGCAGGTGGCGGTTCTCGTACAACGCGGTGCGGCCGCGCATGGCGGACGGTCTGTCGACCAGGCCCGTTGTCGCGTACCAGCGGACGGCCCGTTTGTCGGGCACGTCGCGCACCCGGCCGTTGGGCGCGCCCGAGTACTCCGCCGTCAACGCGGCGGAGACGCGGTCCAGCAACTCGTCGAGCGTCCACACCCCCTGATAGTGACACTGCAACCGTGACAGTGTCAACGTCGGAAACCTGGTGCGGATCACTGCGGGTAGCCGGGTAGGGTCCAGCCGTCCGCGTGCCCCCTGTACACCCCCTGATGAGGACGGAGAGCACGAGTGATCACGGACGAGGCCGGCACCCTGCCCGGCCACGACGCAGCTCTGGGCCGGTTGAGGACCCAGAAGGCCCAGATCCAGTACGCGCTGGAGCACCTGCCGCGCGGGTCCTCGGTGGAGGACGTCCGCCGCTGGCTCAGCAAGCAGGGCCAGACGGTGCCGAACCGGGCCTACGCCACACCGATCGTCAACGAGTGGCGCGCCCGCAACGGGGTGACCGACACGAGCGGTCACGTGCTGCTGACGCCCGAGTTGATCGCCGAGCTCGACAAGGCGCAGAACCCCGAGACACCCGCCGAGGCCGCCGAACCCGTTGAGCCGACTAAGCCCGCCGGCGCCAAGGGCTTCTACGCGGTCGCGCTGATGAGCATCGGTGTCAGCGTCGACACGTCGTGGCGGTTCTTCGAGCAGCGCCTGGGCATCACCGACGTCGTGGAGCGGGTCGTCCTGTTCTCCGTGATGGAGGCGGCGCTGGTCGCGTGCGGCTGGGCGATGCGCGGCGGTGTGCGTCAGAACGGTCGTCCCGGTCCGGCTCGTCTGGTGGCGTGGGCGTTGACGGCGTTCGCCGCGTTCGCGGCCTTCAGCCTGTCCGGCCCGGTGGCCGGTACCGCCCGTGTCCTGCTCGGACCGGTGCTCGGTCTGGTGATGCTGCACCTCGCGCTGGGCATCGAGATCCGTGCGTCACGTCAGCGCACCACGACGTGGGCGCGCGTCGGCCGGGAGATGCGCGAGCGCCTCTTGTCGTTGCTGGGCTTGGGCGACGACGGCCGGGACGCGTTGGCGCGCACCCGTGACAAGGCGGCGTTGCGGGCCGCGAAGCTCGCCATCGCGAGCAAGTGGACGCCGCGGCGCAAGGCCCGTCTGCGCAAGGCGCTGCACGCATCGCACGTCGCGCACGACCCCGTACAGCGCGACCGGATGCTGCGTGAGCTCGGAGTGCTCCAGCACGCCGACGAACTGGCGCGGACCACCCAGCCCTCGCCGTGGTGACGCCGGTCCTGATCTCCGGCACCGGGCTCGCCGGGGAGATCGCCCAGCTGATCAACCGCGTGTACGCCGACGCGGAGAAGGGGATCTGGCTGGAGGGCGGCAGCCGGACCACCGAGGCCGAGGTGGCGGAGCTCATCGCCGCCGGGGAGATCGCGGTGGCCCGGTCGGACGGCCGCGTCGTGGGTTCCGTGCGCGTCCATCTGCTGGAGGACGGCGCGGGTGAGTTCGGGATGCTGGTCGCCGCGCCGGAGGAGCGCGGCACCGGCATCGGCACCGACCTGGTGGCGTTCGCCGAGGACTGGGGCCGGTCGCACGGCGTCGCGGAGATGCAGCTGGAGCTCCTGGTGCCGCAGGAGTGGAGCCATCCGGTCAAGGAGTTCCTGCGGAGCTGGTACACGCGCATCGGTTACCGGCTTGTGCGCACCGACAGCCTCGAGAGCGCGTACCCGCACCTGGTGCCGCGCCTGGCCTGCCCGTGCGACTTCCTGGTCTTCCGCAAGGTCCTCGATCCCAGTAGGTGAACTCTCAACCGGTTCGATCGAGGTGCGAGGTACCGTCCGCCTCCTAAGCCGAGTTAGAGGAGACGAACCGTGCGTCGTCGTATGCGTGGCACCGCCGTGGCCGCGATCGCGCTGACCAGCCTCATGGTGGTGAGCGCCTGCGCGAAGGACTCCGGTGGGGGCGCTACCACGCCCACCGGGTCCGGCAGCGCCTGCGAGTTCGCGACGCCGCCCGCCGCGGCCGCCGCCACGAGCACCAGCGCGGCCGAGGGCAAGAAGGTCGACGGCAGCGCGTTGAAGATCGGCCTGGCCTACGACATCGGCGGCCGCGGCGACGCGTCGTTCAACGACCTCGCCGCCGCCGGTTTCGACAAGGCCATCACGGACATGGGCGTGAAGAAGGAGAACACCCGCGAGCTCTCCGCCGCCCCGAACGAGGACGAGACCGCGAAGCAGACGCGCCTGCGCCAGCTCGCGTCCGAGGGCTTCAACCCGATCGTCGGCGTCGGCTTCGCCTACACCGAGTCGCTCAAGGTCGTCGCGCCGGAGTTCCCGAACGTCCAGTTCGGCCTGGTCGACTCCGCCGTCGAGGGTGTCACCAACGTGACGCCGCTGGTCTTCGCGGAGCAGGAGGGCGCGTTCCTCGCGGGCGTCGTCGCCGCGTACCAGAGCAAGAACTGCCACGTGGGCTTCGTGGGCGGCGTGGACATCCCGCTGATCCAGAAGTTCGAGGCGGGCTACAACCAGGGCGCGCGCACCGCGGCCCCCAAGGTCAAGATCGACAAGAAGTACATCACCCCGGCCGGCGACTTCACCGGGTTCCAGGACCCGCCCAAGGGCCAGGAGGCCGCGAAGGGCCTGATCGACAAGGGTGCCGACGTGCTCTACCCGGCGGCGGGCGCCTCCGGCATCGGCGTGTTCGCCGCGGTGAAGGAGGCGGGCGTGCTCGCCATCGGGTGCGACGCCGACCAGTACAACCAGCCCGCGCTCGCCGCCAACCGCGACGTCATCGTGGCGTCGAGCCTCAAGCGCGTGGACGTGGCCGTCTACGACTTCTTCCACGCGGCCGCCGGGAACGACCTCGCGTCGTTGCCGAAGGTCTTCGACCTGAAGTCGAACGGCATGGGCTACGCGACCTCGGGCGGCAAGATCGACGCCAAGCTCCAGGGCATCGTCGAGGGCTTCAAGGCCCAGATCATCGAGGGCAAGATCAAGGTCGCCGACAAGGTGTAGCGGTGTGACGTGCGACGCCTCCCGTCACACGTCAGCGCACTGCCTCGTCCAGTGGACGGAGGCCCGGTGGAACCACGCGAACGCGTGAACACCGGGCCCACCACTGGAAGAGAGGCTGGTGCGCGCGATGACCACGAAGAACCTGTTCCGGCGACGCAGGGCGGACGCCGGCCGCGACCGCGGGGCCGAACTGCCCCACGTCGTCGTGGTCGGCGCCGGGTTCGCCGGGCACACCGCGGCCAAGGGGCTGCTGCGCCGGTTGCGCGGCAAGGCCCGGATCACGGTGATCGACCAGCTGGACCACTTCCTGTACCTGCCGCTGCTGCCCGAGGTGGCGGTCGGCACCCTCGAGCCGCGCCGCATCGCGGTGCCGCTGAACCGCTCGCTGCGCGGCGCCGAACTGGTGCTCGGGACGGTGGACGCGGTCGACGTCGAGGCCAGGACCGTGTCCTGGGTGAACCCGGACGGCGGCCGCGGCACGCTGGGCTACGACCGGCTCGTGCTCGCCGCCGGCAGCGTGAACAAGCTGCTCCCCATCCCCGGTGTCACCGAGTACGCCCACGGCTTCCGCAGCATTCCGGAGGCGCTGTACCTGCGCGACCACCTGGTCCGCCAGGTCGAGCTGGCGGCCACGTCGGCCGATCCCGCGGAGCAGCGCGCCCGGCTGACGTTCGTGACCGTCGGCGCCGGGTACACGGGCACCGAGGTCGCGGCGCAGGGCGCCACGCTCACGGCGCTGATGGCGAAGTCGCGTCCCTCGTTGAAGGACGTGCCCGTCCGGTGGATGCTGCTCGACCTCGCCCCGCGGGTGCTCCCGGAGCTCGACCGGCGGCTGTCGCGCACCGCGGACCGCGTGCTGCGCAAGCGCGGCGTCGAGGTCCACACCGGACAGTCGATCGCCGAGGCGTTGCCGGGGAAGGTGAGGCTGACCACCGGGGAGGAGATTCCCACCCGCACGCTGATCTGGTGCGTCGGCGTGCGCCCGGACCCGCTGGTGGCCGACATGGGCCTGCTCACCGACCACGGGCGGCTCGTCGTGGGAACCGACCTGCGCGTGGCCGGTCACCCCGAGGTCTTCGCCTGCGGGGACGCCGCGGCGGTCCCGGACGTCACCCGCGACAACGCGCTGACCGCCATGACGGCCCAGCACGCCACCCGCCAGGGCGCGCTCGCCGCCCGGAACGTGGCCGCGTCGCTGGGACACGGCACGCCCCGCACCTACAAGCACCACGACCTCGGCTTCGTGGTGGAGCTCGGCGGCACGGACGCCGCGGCGAACCCGCTCGGCATCCCGCTGTCCGGGCTCCCCGCCACCCTGGTCACCCGCGGCTACCACCTCGTGTCGATGCCCGGCAACCGCCTGCGCGTGGCGGTGGACTGGCTGCTCGACGCCCTCACCGGCAGGCAGGCCGTCGGGCTCGGCATGGTCAGGGCGGAGCACGTCCCGCTGGACGCGACCGGCACCTCCAGCACCGTCACTCCGCGGTGACACCCGCTCGGCGCCGGGCCGGGATCACCAGGATGGCCGACACGACCACGATCAGGCTCAACGTCACCACGTTCAGCGCCTGGTCCAGCGGTTCGTACATGTGCAGCATCGTCAGGTGGTAGACGAAGTGCAGGGTGTTGAAGACCAGCAGCGCCGAACCGGCCAGCAGCACCACGGCGGGCTTCCTGGCGTTGGCGAGCGCCACCAGGCTCAGCACGGTGAACGCCAGGTACGCCGCGCCGACGTCCTTGGCGAAGTGCTCGTTGTACGGGCCGAGCTGGGGCAGCCACGTCAGCCCGAACCCGGGAAACGTGTCGTACCAGGCCTTCGGGGCGAAGTAGGCGAAGACGCCGACGTAGGCCGAGGTGAGGCCGATGAAGGCCAGGCAGATCCGGTCGAGCAGAAGTTTCATCCCACAGTCCTTCGTCGCGTCTCCGTCCGGACGGGCCCCGTCCGGACGGGTGCGGTGGCGCTCAGCGCCGCGCCACCGCGTCCTCGTCTTGCGGCACAAGCGGTTTCAGTGCGAACCGGCGCGGTAGGCGCCCGGCACCTGGCGGGTGGTCACGGCGAACCGGTTCCAGGCGTTGATCGCGGCGATCGCCCCGATCAGGTGAGCCAGTTCCTCGTCGCCGAAGTGCGGGCGGACGGCGTCCCACACGTGGTCCGGCACGAACCCGTCGGTCAGCACGGTCACCGCCTCGGTGAGCTCGATCGCCGCGACCTCGCGCGCGGTGTAGAAGTGCCGGGACTCCTCCCACGCCGACAGCTGCACGATCCGTTCCACGGACTCGCCCGCGGCGAGGGCGTCCTTGGTGTGCATGTCGACGCAGAACGCGCAGTGGTTCAGCTGGGAGGCGCGGATCTTCACCAGTTCGAGCAGCACCGGGTCGAGGGGTTTGCGGGTCGCGGAGTCGAACCGCAGCATCGCCTTGTACATCTCGGGAGCCGAACCGGCCATGTCCATCCGTGCCGCGTGCGGAGCAAGTCGTTCGTTGTCACCAGGTTGAGCCATGCGTCCACAGTAGAATCACAATGACCCAGAGGTGTGGTCCAGTTCCATGACCGACGTGAGTACCACTTCCCGGCGTGATCTCGTGCGAGGCCTCGACCTGCACCTCGACCGCCACGGCGGCGGGCTGAGGGAAGGCCTGCTGGAGGCCTTCCGCGAGGCGGTCCGGTCCGGGCGGCTGCCGTCGGGCACGCGCCTGCCGTCCAGCCGGGCGCTGGGCGCCGACATCGGGGTGTCCCGCAACACGGTCGTGCAGGTGTACGCGGAGCTGACCGCGGAGGGCTGGCTGCTCTCCCACCGGGGTTCGGGCACCGAGGTCGCTCCGCGCACCGACGCGACGCCCGCGACCGCGTCGGGCTGGCGGCACCCGCGACGGCCACCGCGGCCGTTGCACGACCTGCGCCCCGGCAGCCCGGACCTGTCGACGTTCCCCCGCACCGAGTGGCTGCGGGCGTCGCGGCGCGCGCTCCAGGCCGCCCCGGACGAGGCGCTGGGCTACGGCGACGTCCACGGGCTGCCCGAGCTCCGCGAGGCGGTCGCGACCTACCTGGCCCGCGCCCGCGGTGTCCACACCAGACCGGACAACGTGATCGTGAGCAGCGGGTCGGCCCAGGGACTCGCGCTGCTCGCCGGTGCGCTCAGGAAGCGCGGCGTGACCGCGGCGGCGGTGGAGGAGTTCGGGCTGCCGATGCAGCGGCGACTACTCGAGTCCGCCGGGATGGAGGTCGTGGCGCTGCCGCTGGACGAGGACGGCGCACAGGTCGCCGCCCTGCACGACCGGCCCGACGTCGGCGTGGTGCTGCTGACCCCGTCGCACCAGTTCCCGACCGGGGTGGCCTTGCACCCCGATCGCCGGGCGGCCGTCGTCGACTGGGCGCGGCGCACCGGCGGGCTCGTCGTCGAGGACGACTACGACGGCGAGTTCCGCTACGACCGCACCCCGGTCGGCGCGCTGCAGGGCGTGGAACCGGCCCGTGTGGCCTACCTGGGCACCACGAGCAAGTCGCTCGCCCCCGGCCTGCGGCTGGGCTGGGCGGTGGTGCCGGACCACCTCGTGGACGCCGTCGCCGCGGAGAAGGGCGAGGTGGACGTCTTCTGCGGCTTCACCGACCAGCTCGCCATGGCGGAGTTCATCCGCTCCGGCGCGTACGACCGGCACATCCGGACCATGCGCCGCCACTACCGGCGCCGCCGCGACCAGCTGGTCGCGGCGCTGGCGGCGCACTCCCCCGCCACCCGGCTCACGGGGATGGCCGCCGGCCTGCACGTGCTCGCCGAACTGCCGCACGGGGACGAAAGCGTGGTGTGCCAGGGCTCTGCCTGGCAACGGCTGGCGATCCACGGGCTCGCCGACTTCCGCCACCCCGGCGCCGCACCGGGGAGGGACGCACTGGTGATCGGCTACGCCACCCCGTCCCCCAGCGCGTGGAACGGAGCGTTGCGGGCACTCGCACAACTGCTGCCCTGACTCCAGGGCGTCGGCCGAACGGGTGAACCGCCGACCGGGAAGATCCACTCGATAGATTGATCTTCGTGCTCTCCCGTGGCCGGCTGCGCGTCCTGGTCGACTCCCCCTGGTTCACCAAGGTGATCACCGCGGTGATCCTCGTCAACGCCATCACGCTGGGTGCCGAGACGTCCCCTGAGCTGATGGCGTCGTTCGGGGACGCGCTGCACCTGATCGACCGGGTGGCGCTGGCGGTGTTCGTCGTCGAACTCGCGCTCCGGTTCGGCGCCTACGGCAGGAGCTTCTTCCGCGACCCGTGGAACTGGTTCGACACCGTGGTCGTCGCGATCACGCTGTTGCCGGCGGCGTCCGGCTCGTTCTCGGTGCTGCGCGCCCTGCGGGTCCTGCGGGTGCTGCGGCTCGTGTCCGTGGTGCCGAGCATGCGGCGGGTCGTGTCGGCGCTGCTCACCGCGTTGCCGGGCATGGCCTCCATCACCGCGTTGCTGGCGTTGGTGCTGTACGTGTCGGCGGTCATCGCCACGAAGCTGTTCAGCACCGTCGCGCCGGAGTACTTCGGGGACCTCGGCGACTCGTTGTTCACGCTGTTCCAGGTGATGACCGGCGAGGCGTGGTCGGAGGTCGCCCGGCAGGTCATGCAGGAGAAGCCGTTCGCGTGGGTGTTCTTCGTCGGCTACCTCGCCGTCACGACGTTCACGGTGCTCAACCTGTTCATCGCGGTGGCGGTGAGCGCGATGCAGAACCAGATGAGCGAGGAGCACGCGGAGCACGACCGCGAGGAAATGGCGGCCACGATGGAGATCCTCGCCGAGGTCCGCAAACTCCGCGCCGACGTGGAGGAACTGCGCGGCAGAGCCTCGGTCTGAGCGGGACGAGAAGTCCTACTCACGGTGGGCGTTGCGCCGTGACGCCGCACCGCAAGAGGTGGTTTACGGCGCAAGCACCGTTTCTCGATCTCGGGATGGGTAGCCGAAGACAGGTCACCCCGGGACGAGGAGGAACGGAATGCTGGAGAAGGCAGGCAAAGTACGGAACCTCCTCGTGCCGCTGACGGTTCTGCTGGCCAGCGTCGTCCCACCTGTGGTGGACGTCGGCGACCTCACGCCCGTGATCGACGTCGGCGGGCTAGCGCCCGTGATCGACGTGGGCGGGCTGCCGCCACTGGCGGTTCCGGGCGAACTCGTGCCCGTGGGGCGCGCCAAGTCCTTCTGGTTGCACCTCAACAGCACGCCGGTGTCCGACGAGACCATCGCAGTCGAGGCCAAGCGCCGCGCCCACGTCGTGCTCAACGCCTGGGAGGGCGACCTCCTGCGCAAGCTCAAGACCGCGAACCCGGCCGTCAAGGTCTACGTCTACAAGGACCTGTCCTCCACACGCTCCTACGCGTGCAAGAACGGCAAGGACGACGAACACCTGCCCGCGGGACTGGGCTACTGCGCGGTCAGGAAGAGCAACCCGGAGTGGTTCCTGAAGGGAGCCGACGGACGGGAACTGGAGTACGGCGGCTACGAGGGCCACTCGCAGATGGACGTCGGAAACCCCGAGTACCGCAAGGCGTGGGTGGACAGCGTCGTCAAGACCTCGAAGGCCACCGGGTTCGACGGCGTGTTCCTCGACAACGCGCTCTACAAGTGCGATGCCTACCACGCGGGCAAGTGCCCGGCGAAGTACCCGGACGACAGGTCGTTCCAGAACGCCTACAAGGGAATGCTCGCCGAGGTCCAGCGCGGGTTCGCGGCCGCGGGCCTGCTTTCGGTGGGAAACCTGACCAACGCGCGGCTGCACGCGGGCGGCTGGGAGGCGTACGTCGCCCACCTCGACGGCGCGTTCGACGAGTGGTGGCTGACGTTCTCCAGCGACCGGCGGCTCGAGGACTACGCGGAGGGCTGGAGCCGACAGGTCGCCCAGATCGCCCTCAACGAGGCGCACGACAAGATGATCTGGGTGCAGCCGCACTTCGACGTGGGTGACACCACGGCGTTCCGGTACGCGCTGGCCAGTCTCTTCATGACCACCACCGGAGACACCGCGATCGCCGAGATCGCGAAGACCGACGGCTACGCGGACCCGACGGCCTGGCACCCCGAGTACGACTGGCACCTCGGTTACCCCGCCGGCTCCTACCGGAAGGTCGCGGACAAGGTGTACCGCAGGGACTTCACCTGCGGAGTGGCGCTGGTCAACGCGAACCCGACCGGCAGCCCCGCGGTGCAGGTCCCGCTGCACCGCACCTACACCGACCACGACGGCAAGGCGGTCACCTCGGTCAGCCTGCGCGGCACCACGGGTGCGCTGCTGCGCGCGAAGTGCTGACTCCAGGCCGCCTACGACACCGACGTGGCCGAACGGCTGCGAGCGAGAGCGCCCGCCAGCCTGCGGGTCCTGCTCTGAGTGGCCGCGTCCAGGTCGTGGTGCGCGGTGAGCACGACCTCCGTGGCGCCTGCCTCGACGTACTCCCGCACCCCGGCGGCCACGGTGTCCTCGTCACCGATCAGCGCGAGGTCCACGGGGTTCTCCGTGCCGTTGAGCGCGAGGACGCGCCGGTAGGACTCGAACCGGGTGTAGAAGGCGAGGCCGCCGGCCATCGTGCGGCGGGCCTCCTCGCTCGTGGTGACGGCCGCGGGGACCAGGGCGACGATGCGCGGCGCGGGCCGTCCGGCCTCGGCGGCCGCGGCGGTGATGGCGGGGACGACGTGCTCGGCCAGGGCGCGTGGGCCTGCCAGGTACGGAACGGTGCCGTCGGCCAGTTCTCCCGCAATCCGCAACGCCTTCGGGGCCATGGCGGCGACGAGGACCGGGGTGTGCGTCGCGCCGGGGACGTGGGTCGGCAGCATCGAGCGGGCGGTGATCAGCTCGCCCTCGTGCTGGACCGGCTCGCCGCGGAGCAGCGGTCCCAGCGCGGTGAGGAACTCGCGCAGCCGCGCCACGGGTCGTTCCCACGGCAGGCCGAACGCCTGCTCGACGATCGGCGGCGCCCCCAGGGCGACGGCGAGGTGGAACCGGCCCCCGGTGGCCGCCTGGGCCGTCTGGGCCTGGCTCGCCACCAGCAACGGGTGCCTCGCGAACACCGGCACCGCCGAGACCCCGACGTCGATGCCGGGCACGCGGGCGCCGACGAGACCGGCCAGGCCGATCGCGTCGTAGTCCAGGCGCTGGCCCGTCCACACCGCGTCGACGCCGGCCTCGGCCGCCTCGCGCGCCTCGTCCACGGCGGACTCGACCAGGTTGTGCCCTCCGGTGCCCGCCAGGGTGACGCCGTACCGGACGGCCAGTGAAGTGATCGACATGCCTCCATGTCACCGGCTGCGGGCGCCGGCCGTGGCGGTGATGCCCGTCAACCGGCCTTCTGATGCCTCCGGGGCATCACCCGGGCCAGGCGCTTGCCCGTGCCGGGGCAGTGCGCCCGCGTCACGTCGAGGAAGGCGCCCAACGCGGGTGAGATGTCGGCGCCGCGGAACGACATGGTGAGATCGGGCAGCCGCAGCGGTGGGTCGACCTCGACCATCACGGTCTCCGGTCTGCCCAGCCGCCGCACGCTCGACGGCACCAGGCCGACCCCGATCCCGCAGGCCGCCAGCCCGATCACGGTGTGCACGTCACGGGCGTGCGTGATGCCGCCCGCGGCCTTGACCAACGCGGCCAGCACGCGCGTCGCGGCGGGTTCGTCGGCGGCGGGCGCGGCGATCAGCGACTGGCCGCGCAGCTGTTCGGGTGAGATCGCGGGCTGCCCGGCGAACGGGTGCCCGCGATGGCACACGGCGATGAGGTGGTCACCCGCGACCGGCACCGCGGTCAGCCGCTCCGCCCCCTCTCCCGTCGGCGCTCCCCTGGTGATCGCCAGGTCGATGTCCCCCGCGAGCAGTGCCGCGCCGCTCTGGGCGGTCGACAGCTCACGGCACTCCAGGACCACGCCGGGGTGCGCGGACCGGAACCGGGCCAGCAGCGACGGCAGCAGTTCGATCAGCGCCTCGCCCACGAAGCCCAGCCGCAACGACCCCGCCTGCCCGCGCGCCGCCCGCCGGGCCTCGGTGGCCCCGGCCTCCACCTGCTCCAGCACCCGCCGGGCGTGCACGACGTAGACCGCTCCCGCGGCCGTCGGCACCACCCCGCGCGCCGTCCGTTCGAACAGCGCCGCGCCGAGTTCTCGTTCGACCGCGCCCACCTGCCGCGACAGGGAGGGCTGGGTCATGCCGAGAGCCTGGGCCGCACGCCGGAAGTGGCGGTGCTCGGCCACCGCCACCACGTACCGCAGTTGCCTCAGTTCCACCGTTTCAGCCAACCACCTCGATGCCCTCGGGGCATCAGGAGGCCAAGGCGCTAGAGCGCGGAGAAGTGGGCCGCGTCGCCGACGATCGTCGTGCTGGCCACGCCTTCGACGCTCACCGGCACGTCGCCGGCGATCGTGATCCGGTGCAGGCGGCGGCGCTGGTCGTCGTAGTCCGCGACACCGTAGTGCTGCGTCGCCCGGTTGTCCCACACCGCCACGTCGCCGTCGGACCACTGCCACCGCACGGTGTTCTCCAGGTGCGTCACCCGGTTCTGCAGCAGCTCGAAGACCGCCCGCGACTCCGCGGAGCTCAGTCCCACGATCCGCTTCACGAAGTGCCCCAGCAGCAACGCGCGTTCGCCGGTCTCCGGGTGCACGCGCACCACCGGGTGCTCGGTCTCGTAGCGCGACGACTCGAACTCCTCGCGGTACGCCTCCTCCTTCACGTCCACTCCCCCGATGCGGGTCGAGTCGACGTGGCCCGCGTAGTCGTAGAGGTTGGTGTGCACGGCCCAAAGCCGGTCCACGAGCGCCTTCAACGCCGCGGGCAGCTCGTCGTAGGCACGCGCCGTGTTGGCCCACACCGTGTTCCCGCCGTACGGGGGCAGCTCGATCGCGCGCAGGATGCTGATGGCCGGCACGCGGTCGACGAACGTGACGTCGGTGTGCCAGCTGTTCGCCTTGCCCTGCTCGGAGTCGATCGCGAGCACGTTGGCGTGCTCCTCGCCCTTCACCGTGGGGTGCGCGAGGGTCGGCTGCCCGAGCAGGCGGGCGAACGCGAGCTGCCCGGCGTCGTCGAGCTGCTGCTGGCCGGAGAAGAACACCACCTTGTTCGCCAGCAACGCGGCCCGGACCTCGGCGACGACCTCCTCGGGCAGATCACCACCGAGCCGGACGCCGTCGATCCGCGCACCGATGCCCGCACCCAGCTTGTGGACGGTGACGGAGAGCTGTGCGGTCATCGCGAACTTCCTTTCGTGGAGGGCGAACCTGCTCTCCACGGTGCTGACTCCGGCGCCGCCGGCGCAACTTTGCGCGCGGAGAAATTAAGTCTTCCCACGTGGTGGAAAGGTCTGAGCGGCGGAGTTTCTTCCAGCGTGAAAAATAGGCGGGGGCGTCCAGGAGTCCTCCATGATGTGGGACGGCCGTTCCGGCCGTTGACCAGCGCTCGAGCCGGGTGTGACGCTTCTGGCCGTCAGCGACGCCGCTCGCAGAACCCTCTCACTCCATTGAGGACGGTCTGCCCGTTTCCGCTCCAGCGAAGGAACTGCTGTGACCACCACACGACGGAACTTCCTCGGCCTCACCCTCCTGGGTCTGACAACCGCGACCGTCGGCTGTTCGACCGCTGCGGGCGCGGGTGTGGAGACCAAGACGTTGCGCTACCAGGGCTGGGCGGGTGACGTGACACTGCCGGAGCTCGCCGCGGACCTCGGCCACCTCGGCGACCTGAAGCTGGAATGGGTCGGCAACACGATCAGCGGGCCGCAGGACATCCAGTCCGCCGCCACCGGTCAGGTCGACTTCGGCGGCGCGTTCAACGGCGCCGTCGTGAAGCTCAAGGCCGCCGGCGCGCCGATCCGGTCGGTGATCGGCTACTACGGCTCCGACGAGCACGCCTACGCCGGCTTCTACACCCTGGAGGACAGTCCGATCAGGACGGCCCGCGACCTGCTCGGCAAGAAGGTCGGCATGAACACCCTCGGCGCGCACCACGAGGCCATGCTCGGCATCTACCTCAAACGCGCGGGCCTGAGCCCCGACGAGATCAAGAAGGTCGAGCCGATCGTGGTCCCGCCGGTGAACACCGAGCAGTCGGTGCGGCAGAAGCAGATCGAGGTCGGCGTGCTCGGCGGCATCCTGCGCGACAAGGCGCTCGAGAAGGGCGGCGTCCGCAAGCTGTTCTCCGACTTCGACCTCCTCGGCCCGTTCACGGCGGGCACCTACGTGTTCACCGAGAAGTTCCTGCGCGACAACCCCGGCACGACCCGCACGTTCGTCAGCGGTGTCGCGAAGGCGATCGAGTGGAGCCGCACCACCCCGCGCGAGCAGGTGGTCGCCCGCAAGGTCGAGATCCTCACCAGGCGCAACCGCAACGAGGACCCGGCCGCGCTGAAGTACTGGAAGTCGACCGGAGTCGCCCAGAAGGGCGGCAAGATCCTCGACGAGGAGCTCTCCATCTGGGTCGACTGGCTCGCCGAACGCGGCGAGATCACGAAGGACCAGGTCAAGCTCACCGACCTCTACACCAACGACTACAACGAGCTCGCCCGATGAGCGCGCACATCGCCTTCCGCGGCGTCTCCAAGCGGTTCGAGGTCAAGGTCAGGGGCTCGCGGCAGCACACCGAGTTCACCGCGGTCGACGGGATCGACCTCGACGTCGGGCGCGGCGAGTTCGTCGTGCTGGTCGGCCCGAGCGGGTGCGGCAAGTCCACCCTGCTCGACCTGCTCGGCGGCCTCACCGCGCCGAGCGAGGGCGAGATCCTGCTCGACGGCCGGCCGATCACCGGGCCCGGTCTCGACCGCGGCACCGTCTTCCAGCAGTACGCGCTGCTGCCGTGGCGCACGGCGCAGGGCAACGTCGAGTTCGGGCTGGAGGCGACCGGGGTTCCCCGCCGCCGGCGTGCGGAACGGGCGCGCGAGTTCCTGGACCTGGTGGGGCTCACCGGGTTCGAGGACCGGCACCCCCACCAGCTCTCCGGCGGCATGCGCCAGCGCGTCGCCATCGCCCGCAGCCTCGCCTACGACCCGCAGGTGCTGCTGATGGACGAGCCGTTCGCCGCGCTGGACGCGCAGACCCGCGAGTCGTTGCAGGACGAGCTGCTGCGCATCTGGCAGCGCACCGGCAAGACCGTCGTCTTCATCACGCACTCGATCGACGAGGCCGTGCACCTCGGTCAGCGGGTGGTCGTGCTGACCTCGCGACCGGGTCGGGTGAAGGAGGTCGTGCCGATCGACCTCGGCGACCGCACGCGGCAGGACGACCTGCGTTCGAGCACCGAGTTCGCCCGCTACCGGCACCGCATCTGGGACCTGCTGCACGACGAGGTCTCCCGCGCCCAGCTCCAGGAGAAGGAGGTGGTGGGGGCATGACCGCGTTGCTGGAGACCCCGCCGCAGGCAGAAGACCGCCGCACATCGGCACCGTCGCGTCCACAGAGGACGCTCGCGCGGATCCTCGACGCGCTGCTGACCGGCGCCGGCAAGGTCGTCGCGATCGCCGTGCTGCTCGCGGTGTGGGAGGTCGCGCCCAAGCTCGGGCTCGTGGACTCCACGTTCCTGCCGCCGTTCTCGACCGTGCTGGAGTCCTGGTGGGACCTCGCGCTGAGCGGCAAGCTGCTCGACAACACCTGGGCGAGCCTCGTGAGGTCGTTGTCGGGCTTCGGGCTCGCGGTCGCCGCCGCTGTCCCGCTCGGTCTGCTCATCGGCTGGTACAAGCCGGTGGCGACGCTGCTCAGCCCGCTGCTGGAGGTGTTCCGCAACACCGCCGCGCTCGCGTTGCTGCCGGTGTTCGTGCTGCTGCTGGGCATCGGGGAGACGTCGAAGATCGCGATCGTCTTCTACGCCTGCACGTGGCCGATCCTGCTCAACACGATCAGCGCCGTGCGGACCGTCGACCCGACCCTCCTGCGGCTCGCGCGGTCGATGGACCTGTCGGGGTTCCGCCTGTTCCAGAAGGTGATCCTGCCGTCCTCGGTGCCCACGGTGTTCACCGGCATCCGGCTGGCGGGAGCGTTGTCGATCCTGGTGCTGGTGGCGGCGGAGATGGTCGGTGCCAAGGCGGGGCTCGGCTACCTGATCAACGCCTCGCAGTACAACTTCGCCATCCCGCAGATGTACGCGGGGATCATCACGCTCTCCGCCATCGGTGTGCTGTTCAACCAGGTGCTGGTCGCCCTGGAGCGCCGCTTCACGTCCTGGCGCGTCCCCGTCGGAGCATGAGGAGTCGTCATGACGCTCACAGCTGATGTGCTCGTGGCCGGTGGTGGACCCGCCGCCACCTGGGCCGCTCTGAAGGCCGCCGAGGAAGGCGCGTCCGTCGTGCTGGCGGACAAGGGGTACTGCGGGACGAGCGGCGCGACCGCGTCCGTCGGCACCGGGGTCTGGTACGTGCCGCCGGAGGAGAAGGCGCGGGAGGCGGCCATGGCGAGCCGCGAGGCGCTGGGCGGCCACCTCGCCGACCGCCGGTGGATGGCGAGGGTCCTCGACGAGACCTACGAGCGGGTCAACGAACTGGCCGAGGCCGGCCGCTACCCGTTCCCCACCGGACCGGACGGGACTCCGCTGCGCAACGGGCTGCAGGGCCCGGAGTACATGCGGCGCCAGCGGATCCGCGTGAAGCGGGCCGGCGTCACGATCCTCGACCACAGCCCCGTCACCGAACTCCTGACCGCGGCGGACGGCTCGGTGGCGGGCGCCGCCGGGTACCGGCGGCAGGCGGGCCGGTCGTTCGAGGTGCGCGCGGGCGCGGTCGTGCTCGCCACGGGCGGGTGCGCGTTCCTGAGCAAGGCGTTCGGCTGCAACGTGAACACCGGTGACGGTGCCCTGCTCGCGGCGGAGACCGGCGCCGAGCTGTCGGGAATGGAGTTCTCCAACGCTTACGGCATCGCACCCGAGCACACGTCGGTGACCAAGACCGCGTTCTACAACTACGCCACGTTCTACCGGGCCGGCGGCGAGGTGCTGGAGGGCGCGGCCAGTCAGGGCGGCCGTTCGGTGATCGCTCGGACCTTGTTGTCGGAGAAGGTGTTCTGCAAGCTGGATCAGGCCGACGACGCGGCGCAACGGGCGATGCGGCTGGCGCAGCCCAACTTCTTCCTCCCCTTCGACCGGCTCGGGATCAACCCGTTCACCGACCCGTTCTCGGTGACGCTGCTGGCCGAGGGCACCGTCCGCGGCACCGGCGGCATCCGGATCGTCGACGACGGTTGTGCCACCACGGTTCCCGGCCTCTACGCCGCCGGTGACGCCGCCACGCGCGAGCTGATCTGCGGCGGGTTCACCGGTGGTGGCAGCCACAACGCGGCGTGGGCCATCTCGTCCGGCTCGTGGGCGGGACGCTCCGCGGCGCGGTTCGCCCGTGCAGTGGGGCGCGGGCGTCAGGTGAGCGCGGCGGGTGGCGCCGGACTGCGTCCGACCGGCACCTCCGCGAACGTCGACGTCGTCGAGGTCATCCGGACCGTGCAGGCCGAGGTGCTGCCGTACGACAAGAACTACCTGCGGCACGGCGACGTGCTGCGGACGGCCCTGAAGGAGCTCGACGCCGCCTGGGACTCGGTCAGGTCCGGGCTGCACGCCGAGGGCGCCGGCCTCGTGCCCGCCCGGCAAGCGGCGGCGATGGTCGCGCATGCGCGGTGGATGTACACGTCCGCGTTGGCACGCGACGAAAGCCGTGGCATGGCCAGGCGGCTCGACCGCCCCGGCCTCGACCCCGCCCAGCACCACCGGATCACCTCCGGCGGGCTGGACGAGGTGTGGGCTCGGCCCGAGGAGGTGACGGCGTGATCGAGCTGGTATCGGCCGAGGGGTGCATCACCTGCGACAAGTGCATCGAGGTGTGCCCCACCAACGTGTTCGACCGCGCCGCGGACGGGCTTCCGGTCGTCAGCAGGCAGTCCGACTGCCAGACGTGCTTCCAGTGCGAGGCGAACTGCCCGGCGGACGCGTTGTTCGTCGCCCCGCAGACCCACCCGCTGCCCGAGGGATCGCCCGAGCACGACGAGGAGCACCTGCGGCGGACCGGTCTGCTCGGCAGCTACCGCAGGGAGATCGGCTGGGGCCGCGGCCGCACGCCGGGAGCGTCGCGGGCGATCGGTCCCGCGCTGTCCCCGACCGGCCCGCCGCTGATCTCGTGAGCACGCCCGCGTCCGCGGTGCTCGGCACCGTGCTGCGGGACGGGCCCGTGCCCCGCGGAGCCATCGCCCGCACGTCCGGTCTGAGCCCGGCCGCGGTGACCCGCGCGTGCGCCGCGCTCACCGAACGGGGCCTGCTCGTCGAGGTCCCGCAGGCCGTGCCGTACCAGGGGGTCGGCCGGCCGCAGGTGCCGGTGGACGTCGACACGGGACGGCACGTCGTCGCCGGGATCCACGTCGCCCACCTGTTCTGCACGCTGGCGCTGCTCGACCTGCGCGGCCGGGTGCTGGTGCGGCGGGTGGTCCCGCACGGCAACCCGGACGACCCGCACGAGGTGCTCACCACGGCGGGCGACGAGCTGCTCCGGCTGCACGCCGAGCAGGTGCCGGGGCACATCCCGCTGGGGCTCGGCGTGGCCGCGGGCGGCTGGGTCGACCCCGGCAGCGGCGTGATCGTCCGGCACGCCTCACTGGGCTGGCGCGACGCCGAGGTGCGGTCGCTGCTCACCGCGCGCACCGGGCTGCCCGTGCGCGTCGACAGCCACGCCAGGGCACTGGCCAGGGCCGAGCAGCTCTTCGGCGCCGCGAGCGGTCGCGAGTCGTTGCTGCACCTGTTCGTCGGCAACGTCGTGGACGCCGCCATCGTGACCGCCGGGGCGACGCACCGCGGCCCGCGTTCGGCGGCGGGAGACGTGGCGCACCTGGCACTCGGCGACCCCGCGATCCGGTGCGAGTGCGGCAAGAGGGGCTGTCTGGAGGCGACCGCGTGCGACCTGGCCTGGGCACGGCGCGCCGTCACCGCCGGGGTGATCGAGCGGCCCTACATCTTCGACCTCGTCGACGCGGCCGTCGCCGGATCCGCTCCCGCGCTGGCGTTCCTGGTCGAACGGGCCCGCGTCGTCGGCAGGGCGGCGGCGGTGCTGTTCGACTTCCTCGACCCCGAGGTCCTCGTCGTCACCGAGCTCGGCACCAACCGGCTGCCCGAGTGCGCCGCGGCGCTGCGCGACGAGGTGACGGCGATGTCCCGCGCGTCCGGTGACGTCGTGCTGGCGAGCAGCTTCGGCGAGGACGTCCTCGCCGTGGCCGCGGGCGCCGTGCAGCTCGACGCCCTCTACGCCGACCCGTTGAACACCCGAAACCCCGTCTGGCAGGGAGTCTGAAGTTGTCCGCACGCGAGCTCCACCTCAACGCGTTCCTGATGGGCGTCGGCCACCACGAGGCCGCCTGGCGCCACCCCCGCACCGACCCCGGCGCGCTGGACGACGTCGCCCACTTCCAGAACCTCGCGCGCATCGCCGAGCGCGGCACGTTCGACTCGGTGTTCCTCGCCGACAGCGTGCAGGTCTGGGGCGACGTCAGGCACACCGCCGCAGGACGGTTCGAACCGCTGACGCTGCTCACCGCGCTCGCGCAGGCGACCGACCACATCGGACTGATCGCCACCGCGTCGACCGGCTTCAGCGAGCCGTACAACCTCGCCCGCCAGTTCTCCTCGCTCGACCACATCAGCGGTGGCCGCGCCGGCTGGAACATCGTCACCACGGCGCAGGACCGGTCGGCGCAGAACTTCGGCCGCGAGGTCAACACCGGCCACGCCGAGCGCTACCAGCGCGCCGCCGAGTTCCTCGACGTCGTCACCTCCCTGTGGGACTCGTGGGAGGACGACGCCCTGGTCGTCGACCAGGAGGCCGGTGTCTTCGCCGACGACGCCAAGGTCCACGAGATCGGTCACCGCGGCCGGTTCTTCTCGGTGCGCGGCCCGCTCAACGCCGTGCGCAGCCCCCAGGGGCACCCGCTGCTCGTGCAGGCCGGTTCGAGCGAGGACGGCAAGGCGTTCGCCGCCGCCTGGGCCGAAGCCGTGTTCACCGCGCAGCAGACCCACGACGAGGCCACGGCGTTCTACGCGGATCTCAAGCGCCGCGCGGAGGCCGTGGGCCGCCCGGCGGACGGCATCAAGGTGCTGCCCGGCATCGTCCCGATTCTCGGCGGCACGGAGGCCGAGGCCCGCTCGCTGGCCGCGGAACTGGACTCGCTGATCGTCCCGGCACGCGCCGTGCGGCAGCTGACCGACCTGATCGGCGTCGACCTGGCCGGCCACCCCCTCGACGAGCGCCTGCCGCCACTCCCGCCGGTCAGCCACGTCAACGGCGCGAAGAGCCGGTTCGAACTGGTGCGGGACCTGGCCGAGCGCGAGCGGCTGACCCTGCGCCAGCTGCTCGGCAGGCTCGGCGGTGGCCGCGGCCACCAGGTCGTCGCCGGCACCCCGGAGCAGATCGCCGACCACGTCGAGTTGTGGTTCACCACGGGAGCGGCGGACGGCTTCAACGTGATGGCGCCGCTGCTGCCGTCCGGGCTCGAGGACTTCGTCGACCACGTCGTGCCGCTGCTGCGGGCGCGCGGCCTGTTCCGCACCGAGTACGGCGGCCGGACGTTGCGCGAGCACTACGGACTGCCCCGGCCGGTCAGCCGCTACTCGGCGATCACCGTGTGAGAACGGCGAACGCGGGCGTGCTGGTGCATGTCGTGCCAGCCGTCCGCGTGCCGCGCCGATCCCCGCGACGTGCCCTCGACGGCGAACCCGAGCCTGGCCGCGACCCGGCACGACGCCGTGTTGGCCGTCGAGTGCTCCAGCGAAACCCGGTGCAGGCCAAGGGTCTCGAACGCCCACTCCGTCAGGACCTGTGCCGCGCGTGCGGCGATTCCGGCACCGCGAGCCTCGGGCAGCACCCAGTACGACAGGGCGGCCGAGCCCTCGAACAGCGAGACGTGGCGCAGTCCGGCCTGACCGATCGGCTGGTCGTCACGGCTGATCGCCCAGCTGGCGTCCGTCTCGTCCTGCCAGCGCGCCGCCCAGCTCCCGATCCAGTCGAGGGCCTCCTCGCGGGTGTCCATGCGGCGCACGTGCCACCGCTGGACGTCGGGGCAGTCGAAAGCCGCCATCACGACCTCGGCGTCGGTGTCCCGCCACGGCCTCAACACCAGGCCGTCGCCGACGCTCAGGCTCGGCTGGTCGAGGGCGTTCAGGGAACCGGCGGGCAGGGAGGGCTCGACGAGGAGGGGCACCCGCCGATCATCTCCCGTCCGCGCGCCGTTCGCGGAACGCGATCATGTTCATCCGGTTGCCGCACCGGACGCTGCAGAACCGCTTGAGGCCGTTGCGGGACAGGTCGAGCAGGAGCCCCTCGCAGTCGTCGGCCGCGCAGACCCGCAGGCGGTCCATCTCGTTCATGCGGATCACGTCGATGAGGGCCAGCGCGGCCTCCACGCGCATGCGCTCGGCGAGTGGAGAACCGGGTTCCGTGGCGTGCATGTGCCAGTCGAGGTCGCCGTGCCTCACGAGGTGCGGCAACGCCTTCGCGTCGCGCAGCATCTTGTTGACGGCCTCCACGGCGTCGTCGCGAGCGAACGACCACACGTGCCTGAGCAGCGCACGGGTGCGATGGACGTCGCGCAGTTCGGCCTCGTCGCCGTCGACGCGGCCCGTGTAGTGGAACCGGCCGAGCAGGGCCTGGAGCTGACCGACCGTGGCCAGCTCGTCGTCGCCGCCGCGGGAGGCCGACGGGTCGGTGTTGCACAACGCCACGAGGAAGGTGAGCGACTCCTCCGTGTCAGGGGCAAAACGCAAATTGACTCCTTACCGAGACCGGCCTAGCGTCAGGGTCATCAGCAAGGTTAGGCCATGACACCGTTTGGAGCCGGGAGGCGCGCGAGCATGGGGATTCCCTCGAAGTCGACCGGCCTGATCGCCGCGGCGGTCTCGTTCATCTCGTTCGGCACCTCCGGCGCGTTCGTCAAACCGCTGCTGGAGGCCGGCTGGTCCCCCGCCGCCGCCGTCACGGCCCGCGCGCTGACCGCCGGGCTGGTCCTGCTCCCGTTCGTCGTCGTCCTGATGCGCGGCCGGTGGGGGTTGCTGCGGCAGGCCCGGTGGCCCGTCCTGGGCATGGGGCTGGTGGGCGTGGCGATCACGCAGGTCCTCTACTTCGCCGCCATCCAGCGGATCCCGGTGGCGACGGCGCTGCTGATCGAGTTCCTCGCACCGCTGATCCTGGTCGGGTTCACCTGGGCGGTCAGCAGGCGCACACCCGCGCCCGTCGTCCTGATCGGCTCGGTGCTCGCCGTGGGCGGTCTGGTGCTCGTGATCGGGCCCGGCGCGATCCAGGCCGTCGACCCGCTCGGCCTCGCGGCGGCCTTCGGCGCCGCCATCGGCTGCTCCGTGTACTTCGTGATCGCCGCCCGCCCCAACAACGGGCTGCCCCCGGTCGCGCTCGCGGGTGCGGGGCTGCTGCTGGCCGCGCCCGTGCTGGCCGTCGTGGGGGCGACCGGCCTGCTGCCGTTCACCGCGACCTTCGGCGACGTGCCGCTGTTCGGCACTCCGACGGCCTGGTGGGTGCCGCTGCTCGTGGTCGCGGTCGTCGGCACGGCTCTCGCTTACGCCAGTGGCATCACGGCTTCCGGGATCCTGGGGTCGCGGCTGGCGTCGTTCATCGCACTGCTGGAGGTCGTCTCGGCCTCGCTGTTCGCCTGGCTGCTGCTGGGCGAGGGGCTCTCACCGCTGCAGTTGTTCGGCGGGCTGCTGATCCTGGCCGGCATCGCCTCGGTGAAGGCGGAACGGCAGAAGGTGGAACCGGTGCCCGTGCCTGCTTAGGCGACGACGACCTCGACGCCTGCCGCCCGCAGCTTCTCCAACTCCTCGACGGGCGCGGACGAGTCGGTGATCAGGACGTGCACCTCGGCGGTGCCGGCGATGCGCGAGAACGCGCGCTTGCCCACCTTGGAGCCGTCGGCCAGCACCACGACGCGGTCGGCCGTGCGCAGCAGGCAGTTGTCGGTGTGCGCCTCGACCTCGTCGTGGGTGGCGATGCCGCTGCGCGCGTCGATGCCGTCGACGCCGAGGAAGACCAGGTCCAGGCTGATGCCGGCGAGCGCGCGGTCGGCGATCGGGCCCACCAGCTCGTAGCTCTCGGGGCGGACGCCGCCGCCGGTGACCACCAGGTCGATCATGGGGCGCGCGCAGAGGTCCGACGCGATGTTGAGCGCGTTCGTCACGACCTTGAGGGGCCTGCTGACGGCGAGCAGGCGGGCCAGTTCGGTGGTGGTCGTGCCGCCGTTGAGGCCGACCGAGTGGACCGACTCCGTGACGAGCCTGGCGGCCGCCTCGGCGATCTGGCGCTTCTCCTCGCGGCGGCCGACCCGGTAGCGCAGCGGCAGTTCGTAGATGACCTCGACCGCCACCGCGCCGCCGTGGGTGCGCTTGAGCAGCTTCTGCTCTTCCAGTGACTGCAGGTCGCGCCGGATCGAGGCGACGGACGTGCCCAGGTCCTCCGCGAGCCCGGTGACGCTCACCGAGCCCGCGTCCGCGAGCCGGCCCAGGATCGCGGCGAGGCGCTGCTCTTGACGCATCCGATCACTATAGCGCACGAATGATGCTCGCTTTGGTGCTTATTGCCCTCTATTCACGCAAGTTGCGTGCTCGTTATCGCGTTCGCAACGCAGCGGGCAGCAGGTCGCCGTGTGCGGTCGTCATCGCCGCGACGAGGTCGTCGATCTGTCCGACCGTGAGGGCGGCGGCGGTCGCCGGGTCGCACAGCGCGGCGTGCCGGACGTGGGCCGGGTCGCCCTCGACCGCCGCGGCCACGGTCAGCTCGACCACGTTGAGGAAGCTCCGGTTGACCGCCGCGAGCTGCCGGGGCAGGGCGCCGACGCGGTGCGGGTGGACGCCGAGCCGGTCGAGGGTCGCGGGCACCTCCACGGCGGCCCCCTCGGGCAGGTTGGAGATGAGGCCGTGGTTCGCGACGTTCACCTGGATCGTGCGCTGACGGCCGGTGACGAGGCTGTGGATCACCTGCGGCGCGTACTCGACCGCGTCGTCGGCCAGCTGCGGCAACGACTCCCCCGCGGCCAGCGAGTCACGGGTCTTCTCGTACGTGGCCACGTTCCCGGCGCTGATCGTCGCGTAGTCGCGGACCGGGATCCGCAGTCGCTCCACTTCGGACTCGTGCCGCAGGTACCACGGCACGTACTCGGAGGAGTGCTCGCTCGTCTCCGTCGGGTAGAAGCCGAGCCTGCGGTACAGGTCGACGCGCACCCGGCGGGCCAGCTCGGGATCCGCCGCGATGGCGGCGTCCAGGGCCGGGTACAGGTCGCGGCCCTCGTGCTGCCACCGCAGGATCCACGCCTGGTGGTTCACGCCCGCCGACAGGAAGTCGACCTCCTCGTGCGGAACCCCGACCAGCGCGCTCAGGTCGTGGATCGTCCAGTGCACCGAGTGGCACAGGCCTACGGCCTTCAGCCGCGGCGCGACGGTCGCCAGGTACTGGATGTTCATCGCCATCGGGTTGGTGTAGTTCAGCAACCACGCGTCCGGGCACACCGCGAGCATGTCCGCGGCGAGCTGTTCGAGGAACGGGAACGTGCGCAGGCCGCGGAAGATCCCGCCGATGCCGAGCGTGTCCCCGATGGTCTGCCGCAGCCCGAACGACTCCGGCACGTCGAAGTCCCGCAACGTCGCTTCGTGGCCGCCGATCGCGACCATGTTGACGACGACGTCCGCGCCCTCCAGCGCCTCCCGGCGCGTCAGCGAGGTTCGGATGCGGGCGCCGCTGTCCCCCGTGGCGAGACGGGCCAGTCCGGCCGCGACCTCCAGCCGTTCAGGATCGATGTCGTGCAACGAGATCGAGCACCCGGACAGTTCCGGGAACGACAGGACGTCGCGGAGCAGCTGGCGGGTGAACTCGACGGAACCCGCACCCACGAACGCGATGGTGAACATTGATCAGCCTTTCCGATGTCGGACGTCTACGGGCGCGGGGTGCCGTCGAGGATCACGGACCGGGTCAGGTTGCGCGGGGTGTCGGGGTCGAGGCCCCGCAGCAGCGCCACCTCGACGGCGAGCCGGTGCACCGCGACGAGCTCGGCGAGCGGGTCGCGTTCGCGGGCGATCCACCGGCCGCCCACGCCGGCGACGTCCAGGGCGAGGCCGTCCGGTGCGGCGCCGAACACCCAGACCAGCGAACCCTCGTCGGTGATCGCGATCGGCCCGTGCCGGTACTCGGCGGCCGGGTAGGACTCGGCCCAGCTCAGCGACGCCTCGCGCATCTTCAGCGCGGCCTCGGCGGCCAGGCCGGTGGTCCAGGGCACGCCGCCGAGGAACGTGAACTGCTCGCGCTGCACCAGGTCCGCCGGCAGCGGTTCGGCGAGAGCCTGTTCCGCGTCGAGGATCGCGCGCTCCAGCTGTTCGCCGAGGTGGGCGCGGAACAACACCAGGGCGGTCGTGGCGAACCGCGTCTGGACGACCGAGCGTTCGTCGGCGAACTCCAGCGCGACCACGTGGTCGGCCAGTTCGGTCACCGGGGTGCCGGGCGTGCCGACGACGGCCGTCACCGGCGCTTCCAGCCGCCGCACCACGTCGATCACCTCGGTGGTGGTGCCGGACCGGGTCAGCGCCACGACCCGGTCGTACGTGCGGCCGAACGGAAACTCCGACGCGGCGAACGCGTCGGTCTCGCCGTGGCCCGCGTCCTCCCGCAGCCGGGCGTAGGCCTGGGCCATGAAGAACGACGTGCCGCAGCCGACCACCGCGACGCGTTCGCCGTGCTGGGGAAGGGCCGCGACGACCTCGGGTGCGGTGGCGAGCGCGACGGCCTGGCGCCAGCAGTCGGGTTGTGACGCGATCTCCGCGGTGGTGTGCAGCTGTGCGGCGGACCTGGTGTGCATGGCGGACTCCTCCGGTCGATCGGTCACTTGATGCCCGCCGCGGCCACCGACCGGACGAAGAACCGCTGGGCGAAGAAGAAGACGAGCAGGACGGGCAGCTGGCTGAGCACCGTGCTGGCCATGAGCTTCGGCCAGTTCGTGGTGTGCGCGCCCTGGAAGCTCTGCAGTCCCAGTTGGACGGTCATCACGCCCGGGCTCTGGACCGCGATGAGCGGCCACAGGAAGTCGTTCCACGTCTGCAGGAACGTCAGCACGGCGAGGGTCGCGAGAGTGGGACGCATCAGGGGCAGCAGCACCTGGAACAGCGTGCGCAGCCTGCTCGCGCCGTCGATCCGCGCGGCCTCCTCCAGCTCCCTGGGCAGCGTCGTGAAGAACTGCCGCATCAGGAACACGCCGAACGCGGTGGCCAGGTTGGGCGCGATCAACGCGCCGAGCGTGTCGACGAGTCCCAGCGACCGCATCATGATCAGCAGCGGCAGCATGACGATCTGGAACGGCACCATCAGCGTCGCGAGCATGAGCACGAAGGCGACCTTGCTCCCGATGAACCGGATGCGCGCGAAGGCGTACCCGGCCAGCGAGCAGAGCAGCAGGTTGCCCACGACGCACACGACGGACACCACGAGGCTGTTGCCGAGCCACGAACCGAGCGGCGCGTCCCGCATCGCCGCGAGGTAGTTCTCCCACTCGATGCCGCTGGGCAGGCCGGGCGGGAACCTCCGCGACTCGGCCTGGGTGGAGATCGACACCAGCAGCATCCAGACCAGCGGCGTCACCATGACGACCGAGAGCGGCAGGAGGATCAGGTGCAGCGCGCTGGGCCTTCTCATCGAACCTCGTAGTGGGACGTGCGGCGGTTGAACCGCAGCTGGGCCAGGGTGAACACGCCGATCACCAGGAACACCGCGCAGCCGATCGCCGCCGCGTACCCGCCGTCGAAGCTCACGAACGCCTCGTTGTAGAGGTGGTAGACGAGCACGGTGGTCGCACGGAGGGGCCCGCCCTTGGTGGTCACGTAGACCGCGTCGAAGAGCTGCAGGCCGTTGATCGTGAGCCACACCAGCAGGAAACCCGTGGCCGGCGCGACCAGGGGCAGTTCGACGTGCCAGAACGACCGGGCGCGGCCGCAGCCGTCCAGGGAGGACGCCTCGATCAGGTCCTTCGGCACGTTCTGCAGCGCGGCGAGGTAGATGATGACGGCGAAGCCGAGCCAGCCCCACACCGTCATCGCCACCACGGCGAACAACGCCTGGTCCGGATCGGAGAAGAACCCCTGCTTGGGCAGGCCCACCGCGTCCAGCGCGGCGTTGACCAGCCCGAACTGCGGGTTCGCGAGCCAGCTGAACATGATGCCGGTCGCGACCGTCGAGGTCACCAGGGGCACGGACACGGCGAGCCGGTAGAACACGACGCCGCGGATCTGCTGGTTGAGCATCACGGCGATCGGCAACGCGAGCGCTAGCGTGATCGGCACGAACAGCGCGACGTAGACGAGCGTGCGCACGGCCGCGTCCCAGAACAACGGGTCGGCGACGAGCTTGGCGTAGTTGTCGCCGCCCGCGAACGTCCCCGGCGAGGTGAGGTCGGTGTGCTGGAAGGACAGCACGAACGACCACACCACCGGGACGAGCCCGAACACCCCGATGAGGACGACCGCGGGCGCGGCGAACCCCCACCCGGCGGCGTGGTCGGCGAGCTTGCGCCGATCCACCGGCCTGCGCCCGCCCGCGGACTGGGGCCGGGAACGCGGGCGTGCCTGGAGATCCGCCGTCACGAGGCCGCCAACTCCTGGTCGACCTCTCCGCTCGCCTGGTCGAGCGCTGCCTGCGGCTCGGCCTGGCCGAGCAGGACGGACTGCACGGCGGTGCCGAGGATCTGCGAGATCTTGGGGTACTGCGGGATGTTCGGACGCGCCTTGGTGACGTTCTTCGCGAGGTTGTCGACGAACACCTTCGTGCCGGGGTACTTGGCCTCGAACTCGGCGTAGCCCGCGAGGTCCACTTCGGACTGGCGGATCGGCAGGTGGCCGGTCTCCATCGCGAACTCGAGGTGGATCTCGGCGGACAGCAGCCACTTCAGGAACGGCAGCGCGTTCTTGCGGCCGTTCTCGCCGAACACGACGAACGTGTCCGGCCCCGCGATCGTGGCGTGGGTGACCTTGCCGGGCAGGATCTGCACACCGTAGGACACGTCCTCGTTGATGGAGCCGAGGTCCCACGGCCCGGTCCAGAGCATGCCGATGCGGCCGGAGTTGAAGAGGTTCAGGTACTGCTGGTCACCAGCATCGAGGTACACCGACTTGTCCGTGACGGCCATGTCGCGCAACAACCCCATGGCCTGGCGGCCCGCATCGGAGTTGAACGCCGCCTTCTTGCCGTCCGCGGACAGCAGGTCTCCGCCTGCCTGCCAGAGCAGGGCGAGGAAGCGCCAGACCGTGTCCTCGGTGCCGTCGTTGACGTACGCCCAGCCGAAGCGGCCGTCACCGGTGAGCTTCTGCGCGGCGGAGCGGAAGTCGTCCCACGTCCACTGCTCGGTCGGAGGTGCGATCTTGGCATCCTCGAACAGCTTCTTGTTGTAGACGAGGGAGAGGTTGTCGACGAGGGCGGGAACGCCGTAGATCTTGCCGTTCACCGTCGCGGCCTCCCGGCCAGCCGGGAACAGGTCGTCCCAGTCGAAGGCCGAGTCGCCGCGCACGAGGTCGGTGAGGTCCTGGGTCTGCGGCCGGTCGGTGAGGCCGGTGATCGAGGAGCCGTACTGGTAGGCGACCTCGGGCGGGTTGCCGGAGGCGAACGACGCGAGGGTCTTCTGCAGCGCGTTGTCGTTGCCCCCGTTGAAGACCGCTTCGACCTGCTGCTCGGGGTGCGTCGAGTTCCAGCGCGCGACGAGCTTGTCGAGCGCGGCGGCCTCCTTGTCGGTGTAGCCGTGCCACACCTTGACCTTGCCGTCCCCGCCGGAGCCCGATCCGCAGGCGGCCGTCATGACGAGCGTGGCGCCCATCATCAGCACCGTGCGGCGACTCAGCCCTCTGCCGTGCGCCATGTCGACTCCCTCGCGTGGTGGGTCCGGCTGTGTGGTCGCGAACACTAAGCGCGAATCGCTCAAACAAGCAAGCATTCTGACCGAATGAGATTGTTTGCTGGCTCCCCCGAGGCCTTCTCGCTACAGTCGCTCAGACCCGATCACCACTTCTGATCGATCAAGGAGACAGGCGCCTATGACCTCCCCTGCACGCGCCCTCACCGGCACCGCCCTCGCCGCACTGGCGTTCGCGGCCTGCGTGGCCGGCCCCCTGACCTCGGCCGGCGCGACCGAAGGCATCTCCGCGGCGGCGGTGGAGCTGCCTCCGGCCGGTGCCGTGCTCGACTACCAGCTCGGCGCGGCGTACACGCCTCCCCGGGGCGTGAACCTCGTGACCCGCGACGCCACCGCGTCACCGGCGCCTGGCATCTACAACATCTGCTACGTCAACGGTTTCCAGACGCAGCCGGGTGACCGCGGCGTGTGGCTGAACCAGCGCGGGCACCTGATCCTCAAGGACTCGCGCGGCAACCCGATCATCGACCCGAACTGGCCGGACGAGTTCCTGCTCGACACCTCGACGTCGGCCAAGCGCACCGAGCTCGCCGGCATCATCGGCGCGACGATCGACACGTGCGCGAACAAGGGCTTCAAGGCCGTCGAGGTCGACAACCTCGACTCCTACCTGCGGTCCAAGGGCAAGCTGAGCGTGAACAACAACCTGGCCTACGCCAAGCTGCTGGCCGACCGCACCCACAACCGGGGTCTCGCGATCGGCCAGAAGAACTCGGCCGAGCAGGCCGCGCGCGGACGCTCCGAGGTCGGCTTCGACTTCGCGGTCTCGGAGGAGTGCCACCGCTGGGAGGAGTGCTCGTCCTACTCCGACGTGTACGGCTCACGCACGATGGACATCGAGTACACCGATGACCTGCGCGGCACGTTCGAGGACGTCTGCAACGACCCGGACACCCCGGCCACCACGACGTTGCGCGACCGCTACCTCGTCGGGCCGGGCCAGTCGGGTTACGCGTTCGACCACTGCTGAACGACGGCCGGCTCGGGGGCGCTTCGCTCCCGGGCCGGCCGCCGGCCCTTGCGCCGTTCCAGGATCCAGTCCGTGAGCAACAGCAGGAGCAACGGGCTGAGCCAGACACCGATGCTCGTCGCGGTGTTCCGCATCAGCTCCTCGTTGCCGCCGAACGCGGAGTCGACCTGGGGCGTCAGCACGATCATCACCGGGACGTTGATGACCCGGCTCAGCGCGATCGACATCGCGAGCGCGAAGCTGCGGGACATCCACCTGCGGTGCTCGTCGTAGCGCCGCAGCAGCGCCGTCCGCAGTCCGTGGACCGTGACGACCAGCCACAGCGCCGATCCCACGAGGTTCGCCACCAGCACCGACGGCCCCGCCGAGGTGTGCCAGCCGATGTACAGGCCGAGCACCCCGGCCGGCAGCGCACCGGCGTAGACGTAGATCCGGCCGGTGATCCGGTGCCCTGCCCGATGACGCGCGCGGAACGCGGGCCACACCTGGAAGCAGGCGGTCGCCATCGCGACGGTGCCGAACAGGACGTGCGCGACGAGCAGCGGGTAGTAGAGGTCGTTGCCCCGCGGCGGCTCCAGCCGGGAGTGGGCGGGGTCGAACGTCAGGTAGGGCGGCACGGAGAACGCCAGGAAGGCCGCGACCACCAGCATCAGCGGCACGATCCAGGGCCGCCGCCACCAGGCGGTCTTGGGCAGAGGGGTGGTGGTGGTCATGACGATCCGTTCGTGGAGGGGCCAGCGAGAAACTACGTACACCATACATAGAAACGTATGACGTACATAGTTTTAGGATGGCACCTGACACCTCGAACGGGACGGCGCATGACGACACGTGACAGCAAGGGCCCTGACCTGCAGAGCAGCCTCACGCTGCTGTGGGCGGGCCGCACTCCCGGCAAGCGCGGTCCCCGGTCCCGGCTCAGCGTGGAGCTGATCGCGCAGGCCGCGGTCCGGGTGGCGGACGCCGACGGGCTGGAGGCGCTGTCCATGCAGCGGGTCGCCACCGAGCTCGGCTACTCGACGATGTCGCTCTACAACCACGTCCCCAGCAAGGACCTGCTGCTGGAGGTGGCGGCCGACGTCGGCGCGGGCGCTCCCCCGGAGCTCGACGCCGCCGCGGACCACCGGCACCAGGTCCGGCAGTGGGTCGGCGCGCTGTGGGCCGGTTTCCACACCCGCCCCTGGATCCTGCGCGTGCCCCTGGAACACGCGCCCGTCGGCCCCCACCAGCTCGCTTGGCTCGACCGCCTGCTGGGCCCCCTGCTGGCGGCAGGCCTCGTCGGCGGCGAGGCGAGGGCGGCGGCCCTGCACCTGACCGCGCTCGTCCGCGGGACCGCGCAGATCAGCATGAACCTGACCGCGGAGAACGGGGACGCCGGTCTCACCCACGCCGTCGCGGAGCTGCTCGACCCGGAGGTCTACCCGGCGCTGACCGCCGTGCACGCCGCGGAGGTCGCCGGTGCCGGGCACGCGGACGACGACGCCCTGCCGTTCGAGCTCGGCTTCGGGGTGGACCGGTTCCTCGACGGCGTCGAGGGCTGGGTGGCCGCGAAGCCCGGCCGGTAGCCGCGTCACTCGAACTCGACGACGGCCCGGTACCGCGAGCTCCCCTCGCGGACGCGGCCGAGCGCCTTCTCGAACTCCGCCACCGGGAACGTCTCGACCTCGGCCCGGATGTCGTGCCGTGCGGCGAAGTCCAGCATCTGCCGGGTGTGCGCGGCGGACCCGACGATGCCGCCCGCGACGTGCTTGGCGGCGGGTACCAGGCTCATCGGCGAGAACGCGATGGGCTGGTCCGGCACGCCGACGACGCACAGCTTCCCCTGCGGGCGCAGGAGGCCGGCGTAGTCGTCCCAGGGCAGGTTCGCGGAGACCGTGGACAGGACGAAGTCGAACGAGCCCGCCGCCGCCCGCAGCGCGCCCTCCTCACCGGAGGCGATGAACCCGGTCGCGCCGAAGCGTTCCGCGTCGGCCCTCTTGGTGGCCGTGGTCGAGATGGCGGTGACGTCGCAGCCCCACGCGGCCAGGAACTGGAGGGCGAGGTGGCCCAGGCCGCCGATCCCGACGACCGCGACGCGGTGCGTGGGCAGCACACCGTTGACCAGGAGCGGCGAGAAGACGGTGGTGCCCGCGCACAGCAGCGGGGCCGCCTGCGCCGACGGGATCGCGTCGGGGATCGGGTGCACGTGCCGCCAGTCGCTCGCCCGCACGTGATCGGCGAACGCGCCGCGGTCGCCGCGCAGCACGGTGTCGTCCCTGGCCGGGCAGAGGTTGGTCCGACCGCTGACGCACCACTCGCAGTGGAAGCAGGAGCCGGCGATGGCGCCGACGCCCACGCGCTGCCCCGCCGACAACCCCACGACCGCGTCGCCGACCGCGTGCACGACGCCGATCGCCTCGTGGCCCGCGACCAGCGGGTAGCGCGAGACGCCGAACTCGTCGTCGATCAGGCTGACGTCGGTGTGGCAGATGCCGCCGTGCGTCACCCGCACGTCGACCTCGTTCGCCCCCAACGGCCCGCTGTCGTACTCGTACGGCCGCAGCGACGCTCCGGCTTCGTGTGCCGCGTATGCCCGAACCTGCACGTCAACCACGTCCCTTGACTAAAAGAAACTAGTTAGTTACTCCTCCAGGTAATCAGGTGTTGACCGATCGCGCAAACCAACGGGTTAGTTACCATGTGCGGATGAACGACGGCAAAGCCACACGGCAGCGTCTGCTGGACGCGGCGGCGGAAGAGTTCGCGACGCACGGCATCGCGGGCGCCAGGGTCGACCGGATCTCCGCCAACGCCAAGGCGAACAAAGCGCAGCTCTACGCCTACTTCGGCGACAAGGACCGCCTGTTCGACACGGTGTTCCAGAGCCACGCCGACGCGCTCGTCACCGCCGTGCCGTTCACCGCCGACGACCTGCCCGGCTACGCCGTCGCCCTCTACGACTCCTGTCTGACCAGGCCGAACCTGGTGCGCCTGGCGACCTGGGCCAGGCTGGAGAGGATTCCGGCGGGTGTGCTGGTCACCTCGATGCCCGAGGAGACCGGGCAGAAGCTGGCGGCCATCGCGGACGAGCAGCGGGCCGGGCGCATCGACCCGTCGCTGGAACCGGGTGACGTGCTCGCCATGGTGTCCATGCTCGCCCTCACCTGGTCGCCCGCCAGCCTCTTCTTCACAGCGACCACGTCCGACGACGACGCGGACCACGAACGCCGGCGCGGCGCACTCGCCGACACGGTGCGCCGCGCCTTCAGGCCCTGACTCAGGCCTGGACGATCCAGGTCACGCCGAACCGGTCGGCGAGCATGCCGAACCCGGCCGCGAACTGGGAGGGGCCGAACTCCTCGATCACCGACGCACCGGCGGACAGGCCGTCCCAGATCGGCTTGACCTCGTCGACGGACTCGCCGCCGATCGACAGGAAGAACGGCTCCTTCGTGATCGTGGTGCCGTTCTCGCGGCGGGTGGTGGGCTCGCCGGTCGCGATCGGCTCCTCGGATCCGGGCACGTCGTAGGCGAGGACGCGGAAGCCGTTCTCGGCCACGACCTCGCCGAACACGACGTTCTTGGCGCCGGGCACCTCGGCGGGCATGCCGAAGTCGGCGTAGGTGACGACGTTGATCTGCCCGCCGAACACGGAGCGGTAGAACTCGAGCGCCTCCCGGGCCTGGCCGCGGAAGTTCAGGTGGGCAACTGCGTTGAGTGACATGAGAGGAACTTTGTCAGCAGTAGCGGACAGGGAACGTCCGCTACTTGTGCCAAGCTGAAAACATGCCGATCGCGAGTTCCACCACCACGTCGGGCCGCCTGCTGTCGTTGCTGTCCCTGCTGCAGGTCCGGCGCGACTGGCCCGGCCTGACGCTGGCCGAGCGGCTGGGCGTCAGCGAACGCACGGTGCGGCGCGACGTCGACCGGCTGCGCGAGCTCGGCTACCTCGTGCACGCGGTCAAGGGACCCGACGGCGGCTACCGGCTCGAAGCGGGCAGCCAGATGCCTCCACTGCTGTTCGACGAGGACCAGGCGGTCGCGCTCGCCGTGGCACTGAAGATCGCCGTCGGTACGGGCGCGGGCATCGAGGAGGCCGCCGCGCGGGCGCTCACGACGGTGCGGCAGGTCATGCCGTCACGGCTGCGGCAGCGCATCGACTCGCTGGAGATCGAGCCGGCCGGACGGGGCACGCAGGTCGACACCGAGGTGCTGCTCGCGCTCAGCGGCGCCGTCCGCGCGTGCGAGGAGCTGCGGTTCGACTACGCCTCCCCCGGCCGGACCGAGTCCGCCGGACCGCCGCGCCGCGTGCAGCCGCACCACCTCGTGGTCCGGTCGGGGCGTTGGTACCTCGTCGGGTGGAGTGCGGAACGCGAGGACTGGCGGACCTATCGCGCCGACCGGATGACGTTGCGCGTCCCCAACGGGCCGCGGTTCACGCCCCGCCAAGTGCCCGGTGGTGACGTCGCGGACTTCCTGGCCGCGCGGTTCAAGGGTTCGGACACCAACGCGTGGCCGTGTCGTGGCGAGGTGGTCCTCGACCTGCCGCTGGCCGAGGTGGCGCCGTTCGTCGGCGGTGACACCGCGTCGGAGGCCGGGACCGGCCGGACCCGGCTGCTGACCGGCGCGTGGTCGTGGGCCGCGCTCGCCGCGAACCTCCTGCGCTTCGACTGCGAGGTCGAGGTGGTGGGACCTCGGGAGCTGCGGGACGCGTTCGCCGCACTGTCCGCGCGCGCCGCCCGTGCGGCCGCGCCCGGCGACTGACGCCGGGCGCGGTCCACTTAGGAGCATTACGGGGTGACGGGTGCGTTGGTGAGGCCCTTCACCGCCCCGGTCACGGTGTTCGACGCGTACACGACGTTGGGCAGCGCCGAGCACTTCGACACCGAGGTGACGTTGATGGCGTACTGGCCCACACCGCCGAGGTCGGAACGGTTGCCGCGCCACGTGTTGCCGCACCCGTTGGGCAGGGCCGGGGTGGTGCTGGTGTTGTGGGTCTCGTAGCCGTGCGCGAAGGTGCCGGGGCTGCGGAACGTGCCGGTGTTGTCCTCGATCAGGTAGCCGATGCCCTTGACGTCGACCCACGAGTCGGCCGAGTTCTGGCCGGTGATGCCCTGGCCGTCGAAGGTGTTGCCGCGGATCACGCCGTCGTAGGTGCCCTCCTTGACGTCGATCGCCTCGGCCGCGACGTTCGGGCCGATCTTGTTGTTGAGCACCTGGATCCGGTCGCTGCGGTCGATGCCGCCGTTGTTGCCGTGGCAGGCCCAGTTGGAGTTGGCGGAGCCGAGGTACACGCCCTCGCCGTAACCCTGCTGCACCAGGCCGGTGTCGGTGATCGTGGAGTTGCGGATCACGCCGTCGGCGGAGGAACGCCGGAAGTGGACGGCCTCCTCGTCGAGGTGGTGCACCGAGACCGAGTCGATCGTGGTGTGGTGCGAGTTGTCGAGGACGATGCCCTTCTTCGACTCCTGCACGGTGAACCCGGTGAGGTTCCAGTGCGGGGAGCCGAAGACCCACAGGCCGTAGCCCGAGTCCCAGCCCGCCGCAGGCGCGGGGCAGGACGGGGCCTCGCCGGACGGGCCGTCGTTGATGATCACGGCGCTGCGCGGGCCGGTCAGGGTGATGGGCTGCGACGCGGTGCCCGCGCGGCCGTTGACGACGAACGAGCCGCGGTAGGTGCCCGCCGCGAGCCTGATCGTCTGGCCGGGGGTCGCCGCGGCCAGTGCGGCCTGCAGCTGTGCCGCGGTCGAGACGTCGACGGTGGTGCCGCCGCCGCTGCCCGGACTGGTGGTGGCGCTCACCGCCGTGCTCGCCGCCGACGTGTTGCCCGCCGCGTCCTTGGCGCGCACGGAGAACGAGTAGGCGGTGGCCGGCGACAGGCCGCTGATCGTGGCCGACGTTCCGGTCGTGGTCGTGCTGACCGCGCCGCCCCGCAACACCTCGTAACCGGTGACGCCGACGTTGTCGGTGGAGGCCGTCCACGCGAGCGACACCGAGCTCGACGTCACCCCCGTGGACCGCAGACCGGCGGGCACGGTGGGTGCCTGCGTGTCGGTGGGCGGGGTCGTGCCGCCGCACGACGCGCCGTTGATCGTGCAGTTCACGGGCAGGCTGCCACCGGAGGCGTTGAAGCCGAACTTCGTGCTGGCGCCTGGTTTGACGGCACCGTTGAAGCCCGCGTTGGTGAACTTGTAGTGCTGGCCGGTGTTCGTCCGCACCGAACTCCAGGAGCTGGTGATCGTGGTGCCTGACGGGAGGTCGAACTCGATCGTCCAGGACGTGCTCGCGGTGTCACCGGAGTTGGTGATCGTCACGTCCGCGCCGTAGCCGCCGTTCCACACGGAGGTCTGGGTGACCGCCGCCTTCAGCACGGGTGCCGCTTGCGCGGGCGCGCTGCTCAGCAGTGCCGCGAGGGTCGCGGCGCCCACGGCGAGCGCGAGTGCTCGGGTGCTCATCGGTTGCCTCCGCAGGGGTTGCCGTTCAGCGTGCAGCCGGTGGGGAGGCCGACGCCCGAGGCGTTGAAGCCGAACTTGGTGCTGGCGCCCGGTTTGACGGCACCGTTGAAACCCGCGTTCGTGAACCTGTAGTGCTGGCCGGTGTTCGTCCGCACCGAACTCCACGAGCTGCTGACCTTGGTGCCTGCCGGCAGGTCGAACTCGACCGTCCAGGACGTCGTCGCGGTCGCACAGCCGTTCGTGAGCGTCACATCGGCGCCGTAGCCGCCGTTCCACACCGAGGTCTGGGTGACCTCGGCGGTGAGGCACGAGCCCGCCGGCGGAGTGGTGGTGGTCGTGGTCGACGTGGTGGTGCTGGTCGGCGGGGTTCCGTCGGCGGAGCGGAGGAACAGCGACGCGGCCGGGTCCGTCTTCGTGGCGTCCACGCCGTGGCCGCCGGTGAAGTCGCGCTGCTCGTTGGTGGCCCAGTCGGTGATGGGCGTGCCGCCGATGTCGAGGTGCTGGTAGGCGCTGCCGTTCCAGCCGAACTGGTAGATCCGCGAGCGGTCGGCATAGAAGTCGGTGAACGGGCCGCCGGTCGCCGTCTGCTTGGTCATGGTGTTGTTGAAGAAGACGTTGCGGGGACCGGACGCCCCGGACCACTTGACGGCCTTCTTTCCCGCGCCCCACCAGATCGGGAACCAGTTGGAGTTGTCGGGCCCGCCGCCGCCCTCCTCACCGCAGTTGGCACGGCAGTTTGCGGAGCGGTGCGCGTAGGGCACGCGCACGGTGTTCAGCTCGAACAGGTTGTTGCGCTCCCAGCCGCCGTGCAGGTTCAGGTCGGAGTCGAAGTCGTTGCCGATCACGACGTTGCCCGAGGCCGACCACTGGAACGTGAAGTGCCGCAGGTTGCGCGAGGTGTTGCCCGCGTAGAGCGAGTCCCAGACGCGTGAGCCGCGGAAGTAACCGTTGCCGCCCTTGCCCTTGTTCCACGAACCGTCGAGCACGTTGTCGACGATCTGCAGGTTCTTGGCCTCCTCGGTGACGATCGGGTGCGAGCCCGTCATCTCCGCGCGGATCCCCTTGACCCAGGAGTTGGCCGCCCACTTGAAGACGATGCCGTGCATCTCGGCGGCCGGAGCCATGTTGCCGTAGTTGTTGATCGAGTCGGCCTGGTTGAGACCGGGCATGGCCTGCGTGAAGCCGAAGTCCTCGAAGCCGACGCCCTCGACGGGGTCGACCAGCGGCGACACCTTGGAGTCGTACGGCGTGCCGTCGATCGGAGCGGAACCGTCCGAGGTCGAGTTGACCGGGACGTCGAACTCCAGTGGCTTGTCGAGCGTCACGACGTTGCCCGAGACCGAGGTGACGGTGAAGATCTGCTGCCGCATGTGCATGTTCAGCAGCGGAAAACCGGCGCCGGTCGCCTGCTGCTGCTCGTAGAACTTGACCGAGTTCGCGGCGCGCACGTTCACGAACGAGCCGGCCTTGATCCTGGTCGCCGACTGCACGCTGATAGTGCGGTCACCGGCCTTCGCGGCCACGGCCACCTTCGCGCCGACCTTCCAGTGCACGTTGACCGTGCCCTCGAAGATGTCCTTGCGGTTCTCCGGGGCCGCCGCGTGGTCGCTCGCGTAGCTCGGGTCGACGCCTCGTGACTGCACGCGGAACAGGCCGCGGCCCGGCCACAGCCAGCCGCCCTTGCCCGCGCCCGAGGTCATGCCGTCCTCGTCCCAGTCCGAACCGTCCGGGGTGAGGGAGTCGTAGAGGGTGTTCGCGTCCGGCCGGAACGTGATCTTCGTGGCGTCCTTGCCCGCACCGCGGATGATCAGGTGGTCGGCGTCCACGTGCAGTTCCCGCGACACGGCCAGCTCACCGGCGGGCAGCGTGATCAGGCTGAGCTTCGTGTGACTGGCCGTCGGCGAGCAGGTCGCCTTGATCGAGTCGATGGCCGCCTGCAGCCCGGCCGAGTCGTCCTGGCCGTCGCCCGGCTTCACCCCGTGCTGGCTCGCGAGCTCCGCGGCGGTGATCTGGCAGGCCGCGCTGGGGTTGACCTCCCCGGCGCCGGGGAGGTTCTCACCGCCCCGGTACCCGGCCCTGCTCCAGTCGTACAACCCGCTGACGGGCGCCCGGCGGTTGCCCGCCGACGTGTCCAGACCGGTGAGCGCACCCGCGCCGGGCGCCGCACCGGCCGCGTTCACCAGCACGGCGATGCCCGCCGCGGCGAGTGCGCCCGCGGTGCCGAGCACGACGGCTCGTCGCAGGCTTTGACTTCGGGACACGTTTGCCTCCAAGGAACAGTCCGGTCCACGGTTGTGGGGCGGCTCACACCGTGGAGACGAATTGTGAATAGTTCCTCAGTCGGCGTCAACGATTCGCATGCAATTCGCGAAAACGTTCGAGTACGTGAAAATCAGATATGTGAATTAGGGAAGTGCGACCGTTTGCAGAACTCCATTCACGCTTTTCCGCACTTGGAACAGTCGGCCATTGAGGTCAGCTCTCTTCGCTGTTCTTGAAGGCGATCACGACCTCGTCGGCGGCACGTTCGCCGGACACGATCGCGCCCTCGACGTAGCCGTTCCAGACCGACGAGGTCTCGGCCCCCGCCCAGTGCAGGGTGCCGGTCGGCGCGCGCCAGCCGTGCTCGCCGTGTTCCGCCCAACCGCCGGGAGTCACGTAACAACCGTGGCCGCCGATGGTCCAGCCGTCCTCGGACCACGCCATCTCGGCGTAGTCGATCGGCATCCGCGCTCGCGGACCGGCCACCTCGTTCAGCGCGGCGAGCACGTCGGCGCGCCGGACCGAGTCGGGTGCCGTGACCCAGCCGTCGACGCGGTCTCCGTGCAGGACCGCGACGAGCACACCGCGCGAGCCGTCCTCCGGCGAGTTGTCGAACACCGCGCCCACCGGGCCGCGGCTCGAGAACGCGGCGATGCCCGAGCGTTCCTTCTTGCGCCAGAACGGTTCCTCGTAGACCGCGTGCACCTTCGCGACCCGGCCCATCGGCGTGTAGCCCGACCAGCCGCGCCGCGCGGGCGGGAGCGCCGGCTCGAAGGCGATCTTCTCCAGGGCGGCCGAGGGCACGGTGACGATCGCCCGCCGCGCCCGCACGACTCCCCCGCCGGTGACGGCCTCGACGCCGTCGGGGGTGTGCCGGATCGTCAGGACCGGTTCACCGAGCCGCACGACTCCGGGCAACGACTCCGCGAGCGCCACGGCGACCGCGTCCCCTCCGCCGGTGAGCCGGGAGCCCTGCGCGAACCCGACGGTCTCCGCGACCTTCTCGAAACCGCCCGCGGAAGCCAGGCAGAACAGGACGTGGAAGAACGAGATCTCCCTGGGCTCGCAGCACCACAGGCTCTGCACGGCGAGCGCGAGCCGGCGGTGCGCGTCCTCGTCGTGCGTCTGCGCGAGGAAGAAGTCCTCGGCGGACTGCGCGTCGAACTCCGCGAACTCCGGGGTGCGCCACGGCTCTTCCACGTCGACGGTGCGCGCGAGCTCGTCGAGCACCGCGGTGACGCGCCCGTACTCGGCGATGCCGGGACCGGTGTTCGGCAGGACGCCGGAGTGGTCGGTGCGGGTGCCGTCGTGCCAGATCTCCACGTGCTTGCCCGTGTCCCACGTCGGGAACGTCGTGCGGCCGAACCGCGCGGCGAGCTCGTGGAACCGTTGCTGCGACGGGCCGATCCACTGCGCGCCGTGGTCGACGCGCACCCCGGACGGCAGGTCCTCGCTGAACGCCCTGCCGCCCACGCGGTCCGCGGCCTCCAGGACGACGACGCCGAGCCCGGCTGCCGAGAGCCGGGACGCGGCGGCCAGCCCCGCGTAGCCGGCACCGACGATCACGACGTCGGTCGAACGTTCTTCCGCTGCAGTCACCCGCACACGATGGGCAGCGGGGACCCGCCAGTCAAGCTCGCCGGCCGAATCCCGGTCCGCGGGCGGGAACTCACCAGGGCAGTTCCCCGGTTTCGTCCTGCAGCGTCCCGGTCGGGCCGTCCTGCCCGAGCGTCGCGAACCGCACGACGACCTCGGCGCTGTCCTCGACGGGCCGCCCGATCCCGAAGGCTGCGGTCATGTCGGTGGCCGTCGCGCCGGGCTCGATCGCGTTGAACTTGATGCCGGGATTCGCCTTGGCGTACTGGACCGTCAGCATGGTCGCCGCGGCCTTGGAGGCCGCGTAGAGGGCGAGCGGCAGGGTGTACTCGGGCCGTTCGGGGTTGGTGACCGCCCAGAACGACCCCAGGCTGCTCGAGATGGTGACGACGTTCGGGTTCTCCGACTTGCGCAGCAGGGGAAGCGCGGCCTCGGTGACGCGGACGACGCCCACGGCGTTGGTGTCGAAGGCGTTCAGGGCCGTGGGGCCGTCGACGGTCCCGGCGGCGAGCACGCCCGCGTTGTTCACCAGCACGTCGAGGTGCCCCACTTCGGCTTCGATGGTCGCCAGCGCCTTCGCCACCGAAGCGTCGTCGGTCACGTCGAGCTGCACGAACCGCGCGCCGAGCTCCGCCGCCGCCTTCTCCCCCCGTTCGACGTCCCGCGCGCCGACGTAGACGACGTGCCCCAGCTCCAGCAGTTGCCGGGCCGTCTCGTAGCCGATGCCCTTGTTGGCCCCGGTGATCAGCGTGGTGGTCATGGACCCGCCCCTCAGTTTTAGAACGATCACTTCAGAACTCGACCGTAGCACGTTCTGCAGCGATCGCTTCAGAAGGGCGTAGACTGACGACGTGAAGGCCACACCGCGCCGGACGACCGGCCGTCCCAGGGGGTTCGACGCCGACGAGGCGCTCGGCCGTGCCCTGCGGGTCTTCTGGGAGCACGGCTACGAGGGGTC
Source organism: Lentzea cavernae (assembly GCF_014653695.1). GTDB lineage: Bacteria > Actinomycetota > Actinomycetes > Mycobacteriales > Pseudonocardiaceae > Lentzea > Lentzea cavernae. The sequence continues at coordinate 47,068 of NZ_BNAR01000001.1, forward strand.
CAGCCTGGCCAACCTCACCGACGCGATGGGCATCTCCACGGCCAGCATGTACGCGACGTTCGGCAACAAGGAACAGCTGTTCCGCAAGGCGCTGGAGCGCTACGACAACAGCATGAGCGCCTACGCGCAGGTGGCTCTGGCGGAGCCGACCGCGCTCGACGTGGCCAGGTCGATGCTGGGCGGTGTCATCTGCTCCACCACCGACCCGGGGCTGCCGCGCGGGTGCCTCGGCGTGCAGGGCGCCCTGGCCACGGGCGAGGGCGGGCGCGAGGTGCGCGACCTGCTCGCGCAGTGGCGTGCCAACGGTTTCGAGCGCCTGCACGAACGGTTTCAGCGCGCCGCGGACGAGGGTGATCTGCCCGCGGGCGCCGATCCCGCCGTGCTGGCCCGCTACCTCCACACCCTGATGTCGGGCATCGCCGTGGAGGCCGCCACCGGTGTCAGCGCGGAGGAGCTGCGGGGAACCGCCGACGCCGCCCTGCGCACCTGGCCGCTGCTCTGAGGCCGGTCACAGCTCCGTGTTGATGATCGCTTCCACCAGCACCTCGCCGTCGCCGGTCAGCGACACTCCCCCGGCGTCGACCGACACGAGACCGCGTTCGGCGAGGGATCCGAACTTCTCCCGCCACGGGCTGTCCTGCAACGAGCGGCCGTAACGGGCCCGGTGCAGGTCCTCGCGCACCGGCTGCAGGGTCGACAGCGCCATCTTGACGGCCCTCGCCTCCCGCGCGGTGGCGTCGAACCCGGTGGCCGACCCGAGCGGCACCCTGCCCTCCTCGACGGCCTGGGCGTAGTGCTTCCAGTTCACGTCGGTGATCGCCTCGGACACCCGGCAGCTCGAACTGCCGCCCAGTCCGATCGCGACCTCGGCCTCCTGCTTGTCCTGGTCCACCATGATGGACTTCCACTTCTCCGGACCGAGGCCGTCGCGGGCGAAGTACATCGTGGGGTGCTCGGTGTACCCGGCGGCGCGCAGGCCGTCGGTCAGCACCTCGCGCATCAGGTACTGCTCCTGCAGGGTCGGCCAGAAGTGCCCGTCGCGCACCAGCTTCTCGCGGTACTGCGGCAGCTGCCACGGCGCCGGCTGCTCCCCCGCCACCCCGGTCCTGGTCTCGGCGTAGGACTTCAGGTGCAGCTTGGTGCACACCACGGCGGTGACCTCGTTCTCCAGCACCACGTCGAGGTCGCGCCTGACGCTGTCGACGGTCTGGTCGAGAAGGCCGTACATCAGGTCGATGCTGATCCACTCGAACCCGGCCGCCTGGGCGTTGCGCACGAAGTCGACGCACATCTGCGACGAGTGCTCACGGCCGCACTCGCGCAGCACGTCGTCGTCGAACGACTGCACACCGCTGGACAGCTTGGTGCAGCCCAGTTCCCGCAGGGTCTCGAGCTTCGCCGGGGTGAACGTGCTCGGGTCGCCCTCGAAGCGGATCGTCGTGTCCTCGGTGAACCCGAAGTTCTCGCGGTAGAAGTCGAGGAGCCGGCGGATGTCCCTCTCCGGCAGCAACGACGGGGTGCCACCGAAGACGTTGAACTCGCCGACCGGGGCGTTCGCCAGCTCCGGTACGCGGTCCAGCCACAGCCGCGCCTCGCGGATGTTCCAGTCCACCCACTGCGACAGCTTCTCCTCGTTGCGCCCGCCCTTGACCAGCACGACCGGGTACTGGCAGAAGCGGCACTTGTAGGCGCACGTGGGGATGTAGGACCAGAGGTGGATCGGAGCGGTGGTGGTGAGCTGGTCGCTCAGGTCGTCGAGGAAGTCGCCGACGCCGTACCCCTCCACGTTGCCCGGGAACACGTGCGCCCCGAACGGGTCCTCGGTGACGTAGTCGAGCAGGTGGGCGTTCGCGGGGTCCTGCAGAGCGGCCCACACCCTCGGTTCTTCGTGCGTCAGAACACGAGTCATCAGAACACGCCTCCATTGCCGAAGTAGTTGTGCGCCTCTCCCGACTCGCGGTCCTCGCAGTAGTACTTGACGAACTCGGCGAACCTGTCCTCCGGCACCGCGTCGAAGCACTCCGGCAACGGCGGCGGGAACCCGATGTCCTCGCCGACCGCGGCGCGCAGGCGGGCGAAGATCTCGTCGCGGAACTCGAGGTACAGCCGGTACGTCGGCGTCTTGTAGGAGTGGATCGGGACGAAGTCCACGACGCTCATCTCGGCCTTGATCTCCGCGATGCGCGTGCCGAGCCTGGCCGCCAGGTCCTCGCCGAAGAACTCGGCGACGGCGTCCTCGTCCAGGAACGACGGGGTGAGCAGGACGGGCAGGATCGTGTTCTTCGGCGTGAAGTCCTTGATGGAGAACTCCCAGGCCTGCAGGGCCTCGGCCTCCGTGAGGTCGGCGGTCTGCGGCGTCTCCGGCGCCTCCGGCCTGATGTCGCGCATGACGATGATGCCGTCGCTGCCGTACGCGCGGCCGGAGATGACCTCGTCGATCGCGTGGTTGACGCGGCGCGGGTTGATCTCGACCTTCGAATTCGGCGCGTAGGCGATGTCGTGGCCGGACCCGCGGACCCGGATGCCGAAGTCCCAGTCGTCGGACAGGTGGTTCACGAACCGCCCGCCCTGCAGCTGGTAGAAGATCTCGATGCCGCCCACGGACTCGTAGGCCTCGCGCTCGACGGCGAAGCCCTTGCCGTCGGGGAAGCCGCCGAACAACGAGAACGTCACCGCGCGGCACCGCAACGTGCGCTGGATGGCGTCCCAGAGCCGTGGCCTGCCGACGAAGTGCTCTTCGTTGTAGTAGTAGTCGCACACCCCGATCGCGGCCTTGTCCTCGTCCATCACCGCCAGCAGCTCGGTGATCCACCGCCCGTCCACCCGGCAGTCCGCGTCGGCCGACAGCAGGTAGAAGCGCTCGCCCGGGTCCTTGCGGTGGCGGCTGCGGCGCACCGCGAACTCCATGCCCGCTCTGCGCGCGCACGCCACGCCCTGCTCTCGTTCGCTGATCACGTGGACGGCGACCGGCGAGCTCTCGGCGAACGTGCGCGCGATCTCGACCGTGTCGTCCGTGGAGTTGTTGTCCACCAGGACGATCTCGTAGGTGCCGGGATCGACGTCCTCCTGGTCGCGCAGCGACGCCAGCACGGCCTCGATGTTCGCGGCCTCGTTCAGCACCGGCAGCACGACGCTGACGCGGACGTCCGCCCCCATCGCCGGCGGGAACAACGTGCTCACCAGATCGTCCGCGACCTCACGGGTCTGCGTGCCGAGCTGCCGGTTGTGCGCCACCACTTCCGCCCGCCTCTCCGCGTTCGTCATCAGTTCGTGCACCTGCCGCGCGAACTCCGGCGTCGGCAGGTCGTGGTCGAGGATCTCGAGCACCGGCGCCTCGAAGCCCGCGTACACCGTGTCGTACAGGGCGTAGCGGCTCGCGATGTACGGCACTCCGGCCGCGATCGCCTCACCGATGGGGTTGCCGTAACTCTCGTAGTCGTACGACGTCAGGAACGACACGACGTCGGCGTGCGCGAGCAGGTCCCGCACCGAGAATCCCGGCCCGGCCGACTCGCACGGCTCCAGCACACCGCCGAACACCACATCGACGTCGAGCTCGTCCGCCAGCGCCCGCAGCCTCGCCGTCTCGGCCGGGTCCTCCTCGGTGTCGCCCGCGACGAACAGGCACGTGTCCGGGAGCAGGGCCAGCAGGTGCAGGTCCCGGTCGATGCGCTTCTGCGGGATGATCCGGGTGCACCGGGCGACGAGCCCGACGTCCGGCGCGATGCCGAAGTGCCGGCGGAAGTCCGGCCGGCCGGGGCGGCTCGGCGGGGTGAAGGTGTTCGGCAGCACGTCCAGGTTGCGCAGGTGCGGCATCCACTCCAGCGTCCGCCGCTTCGCCTCCTCGTGCAGCGCGAAGTAGTGGACGTGCGGCGAGTTCACCATCGGAGGCGTTGCGGGATAAGGGAAGCTGCCGTACTTGACCGGCTCGCTCTGCCACATCAGGTCGTGGTCGCGCCACAGCACGTACCGGCCGAGGTCGTGTCTCGCGCCGTAGGTGGCGATGGCCTGGTAGAGCGCCTTCGTGTACGCGACGTTCTCCGGCAACGTGCCGTTCTCGACCATGACGAGCTCGACACCGCGGTCCTCCCACGTCCGCACCATCGCGTCGGCGAGCTCCGCGGTGACGCGATCGGTGTCGGGCGGCTCGTCGCGGCGCACGGAGTCCAGCGTCGCCGCCACGAATTCCCGGTCGTACCCGGCGATGTCCGCCACGCCGTCCACGCGGTCGAGCGTGACCCATTCCGGCACGCGTTCGTGCCGGTAACCGTGGAAGAAACGGCCTTTGTCGGCCTTGATGTCGTACCCGAGGTCGAGATGTACGCGATAACCGCGGTCGGTGAAGGATTTGGCGGTTTTGAGGAATTCGACCACCACGCCGGACATGGCCGTGGCATCGAAAGACACACCCCAAAGCACCGGCATGGGCTGCTCCGTTTCGAGTGATGTCACTCTCATCCGAACCTAGCATGAAAGCGCTTCCCCGCCAGGTCGCGTCTCAATCGGCTCGCTTCGGGGACCTCTCCGGAAATCAATCCCGCTCAACGGGTTTGGCGAGTCGCGCGGCGGGTAAGTGATCAAGGGATTGTGGATCACCCGTCGGAGGCGTTCATGTTGTTGCCCACCGCCCGCGGACCGCTGAGCGCCGGCATCATCGCCGTCCTCCTCGGCGTCGACCAGGGCAGGCCACCGTCACCGCCGGCGGCCGCCGAACCCGATCGCCTCGTCACCGACGCGGACTTCCAGCTGGCGCTGTGGATCTCGCTCGAGATGCTCGACGGCGGCTTCGACGGCGTGGCGCCGGACCGTCCCGAACAGCCCGGGGTCCTGAACTGGCAGACGGTGCTGAGCGAGCACTGGATGGCCGCGCTGCGCGCCATGACCGCGTCCGCGGTCCGCGAGGCGGGCGGCGACACGGCCTCACCCGCACGGGTCGGCGACCACCTCATCAGCCTGATGAGGGCGGGCCACACCGCGCTCTACTCGTTCATCGAGAACAGGGCGACCGCCGCCCAGATCCGCGAGCTCGTCACCGCGAAGTCCCTCTTCGCCCGCCAGGCGGACCGGCACACCGTCGTCGAACGCGTGCCCGCCGTCGCCATCGCCGCGCACAACACGATGCGCGTGCTGGGCCTCGGCCACGCGGAGTCCGCCACCGCCGCCGGCCACCAGGCCGCCTCGGCCGCGATCTCCCTGCTGTCGGACCGCAGACTCGCCCGCGGGCTGCAGCGGCTGGGACTCCCGTCCCGCCCGCCCGAGCAGGTCCAGGAGACCGCCGAACAGCGGTGGAGCCGGTTGCTGACCGTGTGCCGCGAGCACCTGTCCGCCAATCCCGCCCGGACGCAGGACCTCCTGCACGCGGCGGCCGCGGCCGTCGAGCTGGAGGCGCGGTTGTGCGCGCACCTGCTGCGGTGCTGGACCCAAGCCGCACCGGTGCTCGAACCGCAGCGGCCGGTCGCGGTGACGGTCATCGGCGGGGACCGCGTGCTCACCCCGCCCTCGGCGAGGCTCGGAACGCCCTAGTGCGGTGACCACCAACCCTCACCGGGTTGTGGTCACCGCACTAGCTCAGTGGCGGAACGAGCCGGTGGATCACCGGAAGCACCACCGACCGCGGCGGGTCCCAGACCTGCCGGTCCTCGTACCGCCACGCATAGGTGAGCGCACCGTCCCGCACGCACCCGAGCAGCCCGGGCTCCGCGAGCTCCCCCGCCGACCACTCGTACAACCGCTGCATCCTCGGCACGATCATCCCGAAGTCCACGAGACGCGCGAACCCGTGCTCCTGCGCGAGGTAGTGCGGAACGTGGTCGTGCAGCGGGTACTCGTCCGGCAGCACCCGCGAGAGCTGCAGGAAGATCCCCGTCATGCCCAGCCTGGGATCGCCGAGCACCGGCGCCAGACCGCTCAGCCGGCCCAGCGAGAACCGGGGCGCGGCCACCAGGGCGTGCGTGTAGAGCACCCGGCACAGGATGACGTTCATGAAGAACCGCTCGGGCTCGTTCTCCGCCTCGGCCAGGCCGCGGTGCTCCAGGTAGGCGGCGACCACGCTCCCGTTGTGCGCGCGGTACCAGGCCCGTGCCGTCGGATCGCGGGCGAACGCCAGCCACAGCGCGGCCGTGTGCGACGAGGGCGGGCCACCCAGCCCGCCGCTCAACGCCACCGCCTCGCACCCGTCGCGCAGGATGCGCTCGTTCACCGCGCGCCACCACGGGCTGCCGGGACGCGCGTGCGAGTCCGGTCGCAGCACACCCCGCCGCAGCTGCCAGCGCATGAACGACCGCGCCGCCCTCCGGAACGGCAGGTGCCGGGGCGCCTGGCCGAACGGCCCGTGGTAGCAGCGTTCCATCAGCGCCAGGCGCCCGGCGGGGTCGTCACGAACGGCCGCCACCAGCTGATCGGCCCAGGCCGCGGCCTCGGTCACGGCGCTAGAAGTGGTCGGCGCTCGTCAGCTCGTGCTCGATGGCGTCCGCGCGGCCGACCAGCAGCTGCAGCGGACGCTCGAACTCCTCGCGCACGCTCAGCTCCTCCAGCGGCGCTATATGCTTGAGCAGCGCGACACCGTCCACGACGGCCGCCCCGCCGACCTGCGACTGGCCGGCCAGCTCGAGGAAGCGCAGCAGGTCGACGTCGCCGGCGCGCCCGACCGGGGAGGACAGCTCCACCCACGCCGCGCCGCCGTCGTCCGTGATGTGGTGCACCGAGACCTGCTGCGTGCGCGTGCCGTTGGTCTCGAGGCGGAAGCGCAGCCAGACGTCCGACTCCTCCAGCACCTCGTACCGCAGCCGAACATAGTTGATCACTTCGACCCAGGACGTCACGCCCGGTTCCGCCTCTCTCACGGCCTTTTTCCACCACCACCGTAATGCGCGAACAGGGCCTTCGTGTTGCTTTGGCGGATCGTGTCTGACGGCGAAAAGGTCACGACGCACCGACCGTCGTACGATCCGCCCATGGTCATGAACGGGCAACCGGCCACCGAGAGCGCCGCGAAACTCGCGGTCCTCATCGACGCGGACAACGCGCAGCCGTCGATCACCGAGGCGCTGCTGGCCGAGATCGCGAAGTACGGCACCGCTCACGTCAAGCGCGCCTACGGCGACTGGACCGGCACGAGCCTGAAGGGCTGGAAGGACCACCTGCTGGCGCAGTCGATCCAGCCCATCCAGCAGTTCGCGTACACCACCGGCAAGAACGCGACCGACGCCGCGATGGTCATCGACGCCATGGACCTGCTGTACTCCGACCGCTTCGACGGGTTCTGCATCGTCTCGAGCGACTCCGACTTCACCCGCCTCGCCGCCCGCCTGCGCGAGTCCGGCCTCACCGTCTACGGCTTCGGCGAGCGCAAGACGCCCAAACCGTTCGTCGCGGCGTGCGACAAGTTCATCTACGTCGAGAACCTTGCCCACCCCGAGGCCGAAACCCCGGCCGAGGCCCCGCTCGGACGTAAGCCCTCGACCACCGGAGCCCAGCTCAAGGGCGACACGACCCTGGTCAACCTGCTGCGCAACGCCGTCGAGGCGGCCTCCGACGACGACGGGTGGGCCTCGCTCTCCGCGGTCGGCAGCATCATCACCAAGCAGCGTCCCGAGTTCGACTCCCGTACGTATGGCTACTCGAAGCTCAGCGACCTGATCACGGCGACGAAGCTGTTCGAGGTCGATCGTCGTGCTCCTGGCGGGGGTAAGCAGTCGGCGCTCTACGTCCGGGACCGGCGTCGGTGATCTGTTTTGGTCAACACTGAAGCGATGGAGATGACTGGCGAAGCTTGGGGTGGGTTCTGATCAAAATGGGCTCGCCCCGCGTTGTGGAGGCTTCGCCAGGCCACGCGCCGGTCCATTCGCCCGCGCCGCCGTACGGCGGCATCGTCGAACTACCCGCCAATCCGTTCGCCCGCACAGGCCGTCGCCACTCCTGCGATTTTGGGGATCGCGGCAGGCCCACCCCGCAGCCACCAGCACTCAACTTCGACCAACACTGAAGCAATAGCGAACGCCAGCACGAAGCGTCGCGAGGGCAGAACCCCGCGACGCCCCACAGGCGAGTCAGCGCCAGCCGAGCCCCGGCGCGACGTGCTGGAGGATGTTCTCCAGAACGTGCACGTTGAAGTCGACGCCGAGCTGGTTGGGCACCGTCAGCAGCAGCGTGTCGGCTTCCGCGATGGCCTCGTCCTCCGCCAGCTGCTCGACCAGCACGTCGGGTTCGGCGGCGTAGGAGCGGCCGAAGATCGCCTGGGTCGGGCCGTCGATGAAGCCGACGGAGTCGGTGCTCTTGCCGTCGCGGCCGAAGTACATGCGGTCGACGTCGGTGGTGAGCGCGAAGATGCTGCGCGAGACCGAGACCCGCGGCTCGTGCTTCCAGCCCGCCTCGGCCCAGGCCTTGCGGAACGCCCTGATCTGGTCGGCCTGCTGCACGTGGAACGGTGCGCCGCCCTCGTCGAACTTCAGGGTCGAGCTCATCAGGTTCATGCCCTGCTTCGCCGCCCAGACGGAGGTGGCGTTGGAGGCGGCGCCCCACCAGATCCGTTCGCGCAGGCCCGGCGCGTGGGGTTCGACGCGCAGCAGGCCGGGAGGGTTGGGGAACATCGGGCGGGGAGCGGGCTCGGCGAAGCCGCCGCCTTCGAGCACCTTCAGGAACAGTTCGGTGTGCATGCGGGCCATGTCGGCGTCGGTCTGGCCCTCGGCGGGCTGGTAGCCGAAGTGGCGCCAGCCGTCGACGACCTGCTCGGGTGATCCCCGGGAGATGCCGAGCTGCAGCCTTCCGCCGGCGATGAGGTCGGCGGCGCCGGCGTCCTCGACCATGTACATCGGGTTCTCGTAGCGCATGTCGATCACACCGGTGCCGATCTCGATGCGGTCGGTCTTCGCGCCGATCGCGGCGAGCAGCGGGAACGGCGACGCGAGCTGCCGTGCGAAGTGGTGCACGCGGAAGTAGGCGCCGTCCGCGCCCAGTTCCTCCGCGGCTACGGCGAGGTCGATCGACTGCAGCAACGTGTCGGCCGCCGACCTCGTCTGCGAGTGCGGGCTGTCCGTCCAGTGCCCGAACGACAGAAAACCGATCTTCTTCATGCCACCAAGATAGTTCAACTTTCAAGTAACCGCTTCTGCAGCGTGCGTCACTTGCGGCGGAGCAACCGGTGCGTGCGCCGGACGGCGGCCAGGCGTTCGTCGCCGTTGATCGCGAGCGCGCGCACCACCGGGTCTTCCGGACCGCGCCGCTGCCGGATCTCGGCCAGCCTGCCGTGCACGGTCGTCGGCTGACCGTCCGGACCGGTGCTCATGTCGCAGTACCAGAGCGCGTCCCGCAGCCGGCCGCGCTGGTCGGTGAACTCGGCGAGGCCGTCGGCGTGCCCGACCAGGCGAGCGACGGCCGCCGCGCCGGAGTGGTGCGCGACCAGGCCGCAGATCCGTTCGGACATGCCCGCCCGCCGCAGGTAGCGCGCTCCGTCGAGCGAGTGCAGGCCGGTGTCGGTCACCTCGGAGGCGTAGCCGATGTCGTGCACCCACGCCGCCGCGACGAGCAGTTCGCGTTCGTCCTCCGGCAGGACGCGCGCCACGTGTTCGGCCCTGCGTGCAACCCCGGCCGTGTGCGCCCAACGGCGGGGTAACTCCTCGGCGAGCAGACGGCGTGCCGTGTTCCGCGCCCAGCTGGACAGGAACGTCCCCGTCGTCTCGGCGACCGGGAAGGCGCGCGCCGACGCCCGCACCTCACGGGCCACGAACAGCGGCACGTACTCCTGCACCCTCGCGCCGCCGAACCGCGCCCGGGCCCGTTCGATCCACTCGTGCACGAGGCTCGGGGGCACGTCGTCGTACTCGCGGACGAGCTGGGACTCCAGCCGCCGGATCCGCTCGTCCGCCTGGCTCGCAACTTCCGCCGTGGTCGTCACGCCCACCACCGTAAGCCTTGAAGACGTCCTAGCGAACGGCTCCGCGCAGCCTGAGCAGTTCGGCGCGGGCGTGGAGGACCTCGTTCGTCTCGAGCCCTTGCGCGCGGGCCAGTTCGCGGGCAAGATCCGCCGTCGCGTCCTGGAGGTGCCGCGACCTGCTGCGACCGTGCACGAGCCTGCGGAACGCCTTGCGGTCCCTGCGCAGTCCGCTGACCGCGGAGAGCAGTGCGGGATCGATCACACCGGCGTCCACCTCCGGCTGCAGCAACCGGCGGATCCAGATCCGCTCCTGCCGGGCGGCGTGCCGCAGGACGTAGAAGAGGGTGATCAGTTCGATCGCCGCGATCAGGAACGGCAGCACGACCGCCACGGCGCCGATGCCGCCGCTCAGGCCGGTCATGTCGTCCCAGGCGAAGTGGAACACCATCGCGGTCAGCATGGTCAGGACGCCGCGCGGCACGTTGCGCTCGCCCGGTGTGCGGCCGAGTACCCACATGAGGCCCGCGCAGAAGATGGCGCTGAACAACGCGTGCGACACGATGCCGGCCGCACCGCGGACCAGGAAGATCTGCAACGACGTGAGGACCTGGCCGGTGCCGAAGGTCTGCGCAGCGCCGTTGTAGACGTAGAGCACGTCCTCGAAGACCTGGAAGCCCAGGCCGATGAACGCGCCGATGATGAAGCCGTCGTAGGCGCCGCGCACGAGCCTCGGGGCGAGCCCGATCAGCAGGACGAGGCCCAGCGCCTTGCCGAACTCCTCGTTGATCGGCGCGGTGAGACCGGCCGCCCAGTCGGCGGCGAACGCCGTGCCGCCGAGCTTCGTCCAGATCTCGAGCAGCGCGGTGTTGGCGGGCAGGGCGATCCAGAACGTCGCGGCGAGACCTCCCCAGAAGAACGCGGCCGCGAGCAGGGCGGCGGGTTGCGCGGTGTAGCGGTTCTGGTGGCGCAGCAGGAGCAGCCACGGCACCAGGTACAGCCCGAACAGCAGCACTCCCCCAGTGAGGGCGGGGCTGTAGAAGTGCGCCCCCGGACCGAAGTAGCGCACCACCGCCAGCGCGCCACCGCCCACACCCAGCAGGTAGACCCAGAACGCGAGGTTGCGGGGCTGGACGAACCGGAACCGCTCCCCCCAGCCCGACTGCTCGATCGCGGCGAGCTGCGCGGTCTTGGCCTCGGTGGTCGTCATCGGCCCGCTCCCGCCGTGATGCCGCGCAGGAACGTCCCCACGGTGTCCTGCTGGCGTTCGAACTGGCCCGGCGCGGTGCGGACCCGCACGAGCAGTGCCGGTGCCGCGTCGGCCTGTCCCGGCGTCCTGGTCATCTTGAACGCGACGTCGAGGCCGTCGCCCTGTGGCGAGGTGCTCGCCTGCGCGACGCCGACGAGGCCGCTCGCGGTCGTCACGGTGCCGCGCGACCCGTCGATCCCCGGCGCGCCGCCCTCGGAGCGCAGCACCTGGTCGAGGAACGCGGCCGCGGACCCGGTGAACGCGGCGCCCCTCAACGCGATCGCCGCGCCCCCCGTCGTCAGCTGGACCTGCACGCTCGCCGGGGACGCGGAGCCGGAGCCCGCCAGGACGCCGTCCTCGAGCTGCCACCCCACCGGTGGCACGGCCGTCGAGCCGTCGCCGAGGTCCAGCACGTCACCGGCGCGGATCTCGTTGTGCCACGGGATGACCGCGTTCAGCGCCGGCAGCCCGTACAGGAGCAGCAGTGCGATGGCGAGGACGCCCAGGGCGGGTGCGAACGTGCGCCGGTCGAGTCCGAGGAACCTGTGCTCGACCGGCACCCATCCGCGCGGTGCTGTCTCCGTCATCCGCCACCCCTCTCACGCACGCGACCGGCACCACCTGACCACAGATGGCGCCGGTCGGCAGGACGTGGAGGTCAGCCGTTGAAGCCGGAGAAGAGAATGCTCGCCAGCCCCAGACCCACCAGCAGGTTGAACACCGCGGCACTGGCGAAGACCCCGATCGGTTTCCACCCCGCCTCCCGCAGCGGAGCGACCTTGAACTCCAGCCCGATCGAGACGAACGCCAGGATCAGGAACAGCGTGCGCAGGTCGTTCACGGTCGTGATGGCGGCCTTGTCGCCACCGGACTCCAGGAAGATCGTCGCGATGATCGATGCCGCCAGGAAACCGAGCACGAACTTGGGAAAGCGCTCCCACAACGCCTTGCCGCTGACCTTCGCCTCCCCCGTGCGCTCGACCTTCAGCGCGAAGTAGGCCGTCAGCGCGACGGCGACGACACCGAGCAGCGCGTTCTGCGTCGTCTTCACGATCGTCGCGATCTGCAGCGCCTCCTCGCCGACCAGTGCGCCGGCCGCGCTCACGGCGGCGGTGGTGTCGATGTTGCCGCCGATCCACGCGCCCGCCACCGCGGGCGACAGGCCGAGGGCGTCCACGGCCAGTGGCAGCAGGAAGATCGAGGGCAGCGCGAAGATGATGACCAGGCTCGCGGTGTAGGCGAGCTGTTCCCGGCGTGCCTGCACGGCGCCGGCCGCCGCGATGGCCGCGCTCACACCGCAGATCGACACCGCCGACGCCAGCAGCGCCCGCAGCTTCGAGTCGACGCCGAGCTTGCCGCCGAGCCACCACGTGAACCCGAACACCAGTGTGATCAGCAGGAACGCCTGGGCGATGGCGGGGCCGGCGGCCTTGACGATCACCGCGAAGTTGATCGACGCGCCCAGCAGCACCAGGCCCGTCTTGATGAAGAACTCGGTGCGGAACCCGGCGGCGAGCTTGTCCCGGAACCCGAGCCCGGTCAGCACCGCGTTGCCCAGCAACCCCAGCAGGATCGCGTAGACCGGGTACTCGACGCTCTTCGCGATGCCGCCGAGCCAGGTGCCCTTGGTGAACACCGGCACGTTCTGCTCCAGGTACCGGGTCAGCGCGCCCAGCACCACGACGACCGCGACACCGGCGACCGCCCACCACACCTGAGATCGTTGCCGCGTCTCGACTTCCGCCATCACGGCACCAGCCAGCCCGGCAGGGCGCCGACCAGCACCAGGCCGAGCAGGACCAGTCCGGCGATCGTCGCCGCCCAGTCCTCGTTCAACGCGAGCTTGCGCTCACGGCCGACACCGTCCTCCGCGCTCATGCCGCGCCTCCGTCCACTCCGTGGTGGCGGCAATGGTCTGAGCAGGAGGTGAGCGGCGGCAAGGGCTCCCGCGATGTGGAACGGTGTCAGGCCGGGTAGACGTGGACCTCGGTCGCCTTCACCGCCGCCCACAGCGCGTCCCCGGGACGCAGCCGCAGCTCGGCGAGCGTGGCCGTGGTGATGTCGGCGAGCACCGCCGGCGGCCCGTCCAGGCGGACGCGGGTGGTGTGCGCGTGCTGCTCGACCGCCGCGACCGTGACGGGCCAGACGTTGCGCGGGCTGCCCTCCGGCCGCGCCGCGTGCAGGCTCACGGCGTTGGGCGGGAACACGACGTGCACCGGACCGTCGACGGGTTCGGCGATGGTGAGGCCGCCACCGCCGTCCAGGCCGACCTGGGTGCCCGATGCCCTGCCGCGGTAGAAGTTCAGGCCGACGAGGTTCGCGACGTAGTCGGTGCGCGGCCGGCGGGCGACCTCCGCGGGAGGACCGGACTGCACCGCGCGGCCGCCTTCGAGGATGACCAGCCGGTCCGCGAGGACCATGGCGTCCAACGGGTCGTGCGTGACGAGCAGCGTGTGGCCGCCGAAGTCGGCGAGGTGGCGGCCCAGTTCCGACCGCACCTGCAGGCGGGTGCTCGCGTCCAGCGCGGCCAGCGGTTCGTCGAGCAGCAGCAGGCTCGGGCCGGTCGCCAGCGCCCGTGCGAGAGCGACCCGCTGGGCCTGACCGCCTGACAGGGAACGGGGTCTGGTCTGCTCGTACCCGCTCAGCCCGACCCGGTCGAGCCAGCGCGCCGCCTCGGCACGTGCCTCGGCCTTGGGCGTGCCGCGGGACCTGAGTCCGAAAGCGACGTTCTCCAGGGCGGACATGTGCGCGAAGAGCAGGTAGTCCTGGAACACCACGCCGATCGGCCGCTTCTCGGCGGGCACGAACGCGTTCGCACCGTCCCAAGTGGACTCCGCGACCGTGATGTGCCCCGAGGTCAGCGGGAGCAGGCCCGCGAGGGCGCGCAACGCGGTGGACTTGCCGGCGCCGTTCGGGCCGAGCAGTGCGACGACCTCGCCCGGCGCGATCGTCACGTCGAGGTCGAGGGAGAAGGTGCCGCGCGTGACGCGCAGCTCGGCGTCCAGGGTCACGTCGGCCCGCTGATCCACCGGTCGCGCAGACCGGCCAGCACTCCGACGGACACCAGCAGCAGCACGACGCTCAGCACGATGGCGGCGTCCGGATCCGTCTCCAGCGCGAGGTACACCGCCAGCGGCATGGTCGTGGTCTCACCGGGGAAGTTGCCGGCGAACGTGATCGTGGCGCCGAACTCCCCCAGCGCCCGCGCCCAGCACAGCACCGCGCCCGCCACCACACCCGGCAGCACCGACGGCAGCGTCACGCGCCGGAACGTCACCCACTTCGACGCGCCCAGCGTGGCCGCGGCCTCCTCGTAGCGCGGATCGGCGGCCCGCAGCGCGCCCTCGACCGAGATCACCAGGAACGGCATCGCCACGAACGCCTCCGCGACGACGACACCGGCGGTGGTGAACGGCAACGAGATGCCGAACCACGCGTCGAGGTGCTCGCCGATCAGGCCGCGCCGCCCCAGGACCAGCAGCAGCGCCACACCTCCGACCACGGGCGGCAGCACGAGCGGCACCGTGACGAGCGCGCGCAGGAACCCCCGGCCCGGCAGCCCGGAGCGCGCCAGCAGCCACGCCAGCGGGATGCCGAGCACCAGGCACAGCACCGTCGCCAGCGAGGCGCAGATCAGCGACAACCGCAGCGCCTCACCGACTTCCGCGCTGAGCAGCGTCGGCAGCGAGGTCCACGGCGTCTTGACGAGCAGCCCCGCCAGCGGGACCAGCAGGAACGCCAGCCCGGCCACGGCGGGCAGGACGAGGACGACGGGCAGCCGTCCCCGCACCCGGTTGCGCGTCACGGGCCGTCGAAGCCCGCCGCGCCCAGCACGGCACGGCCCTCGCCGGACAGCACGAAGTCGACGAACGCCTTGGCCACGGCGGCGTTGGGCGCCTTGGCCAGCGGGGCGATCGGGTAGTCGTTGACGGCCTGCGCGGACTCGGCGAACTCGATGCCCTCCACCTTGTCCCCGGTGGCCTTCACGTCCGTCCGGTAGACGAGCGCGCCGTCGACCTCGCCGAGCGAGACCTTGGTGAGCACGGCCTTGACGTCCTGCTCCAGCGTGTCCGGCTGCGGCGTGATCTTCGCGAGCTCGAAGACCTTCTTGGACGCGGCCCCGCACGGCACCTGCTCCGCGCACAGCGCGATCTTCTTCCCCGCGTCGGCGAAGTCCGCGAGCCCGGCGATCCTGCCCGGATTGCCCTTCGGCACCGCGATCGCGAGCCTGTTCTTCGCGAACGTCCTCGGCGCGTCCGTGACGGTCCTGGTGTCGGTCACCTGCTTCATGTTCGCCGGTGCTGCGCTCGCGAACACGTCGGCGGGCGCGCCCTGGTTGAGCTGCTGGGCCAGCGCCGAGCTGCCGCCGAAGTTGAACCTGACCTTCGTGCCGGGGTTGGCGGCCTCGAAGTCTTCGCCCAACTGGGTGAACGTCTCGGTCAGCGACGCCGCCGCGAACACGGTGACGTTCCCGGTGACCTCCGGCGCCCCCGAGCCGGGCGCCGGCGTGCTGCCGGTCTGCTGGCCGCACCCGGCGAGGGCCAGCGCGGCCGCCAGTCCGGTGGCCGCGATTCTGGACGTTATCCGCAGATTCGGCATGCATCGATCGTAGATGCCGCTCGTGCGGCACGAAAGTACCCCTTCTGTTCCGCAGATGCGCCAGTACCCTCGCGTCCGCGAGGTCCACCACGTGCTGGGCGTCCGCCGACGGCTACCGCGTGCTGCTGTCGTGGGCGGAGGTCGACCCGGAGTTCGGCACCGGTCGACGCCAGGTGTCTCGCGTTCGCTCGTGGATCAGCACGCCGGACACCCCGTGAAGCCGCTCCCCAGTGGACACTCGGCCGCTCCTGTCACGGCCGGGATCCGGCGGACACCACCTAGGGTGGTGCCATGGCTGACCTGGTGACCATCGACGACGTGAGGGCCGCGGCCGAGGTGATCGGCGGACGGGTGCTGCGCACGCCGACGTTGCCCTCCCCCGGACTGTCCACCCTGCTCGGCGTCCCGACGACGGTCAAGCTGGAACTGTTGCAGCGCAGCGGTTCCTTCAAGACGCGCGGCGCGTTCACGAAGATCCTCTCGCTCTCGGACGAGGCGCGGGCGGCGGGTGTGGTCGGGGTCAGCGGCGGCAACCACGGGATCGCGCTGGCCGACGCCGCGAGCGCCCTCGGTGTGGCCGCCACCGTCGTGATGCCGTCGTCGGCACCTGCCCGGTCGGTCGAACTGGCTCGCGCCTCCGGGGCGGACGTGCGGCTCACCGACGGGCTGGCGGCGGCGTTCGCGCTGCTCCACGAGCTGGTGGAGGCGGGCGCGACGCTCGTGCACCCCTACGACGACCCGGTCGTGGTCGCCGCTCAGGGCACGGTGGGTCTGGAGTTCGCCACCGACGCGCCGGACGTCACGGACGTGCTGGTGAGCATCGGCGGTGGTGGGCTCATCTCGGGTGTGGCGGCGGCGTTCCACGCGCTCGTGCCCGGCGTGCGCGTGTGGGGTGTCGAGGTGGAGGGCGCTGACGCGATGCGTCAGGCGCTGGACGCCGGTGGACCGGTCGACATCACGCCCACGTCGATCGTCTCGACCCTGTCGGCGCCGCACGCGTCGCAGCTGACCTACGACCACGCCGTGACGCTGGTCGAGGACGTGCTGGTCGTGTCCGACGCCGACGCGGTGCGGGGGTCGATCGCGCTGGCCGAGGCGCAGAAGGTGTGGGCGGAGCCCGCCGCCGGGTGTCTCGTGGCGGCGGCGCCCGCGGTGCTCGAGCGGGTCGGGCCCGGTGCGCGGCTGGGAATCGTGGTGTGCGGCGGGAATGCGACTTTCGCGGACGTCGTTCGCTGGAGCGGCGTTTAGGGCACGCTGGGTCCCTCGACCGCGGAGGACGACCGTGCGCCAAGACGAACCAGCGACCACGGCCGTGGTCGCCGCCGTCCGCCGCGGTGGATCTCGCGACGTTGCGCCGGCGGACGACGCCGGAAGCGGGCGAACCCTGTCGCACGTGCTGACGGACTGGCCCGTCCGGTGCCCGAACGGCGCGCGGACCGTCGAGGTGCTCGTGACAGCGGGCGGTGACGTCAACGCGCGATTCCGGGGTTCGCACCGCGAGGCGCCGCTCCATTGAGCCGCGAGCGCCGAGGAGGTGGAAGTGCTCAACGCCCTCCTGGACGCCGGCGCGGACATCGACGCCGTCAGCGCCCCGCGGCGCCAAGCGCTCGGCGCACTCCCGTTGACCGCTGTGGCGCGCACCCCCGGTGCGCGAGGTTCAGGTCGTCCCGGCCCGCACCGGTGAGGAGGGCTCGAGCGGTCGGACAGGCCGAGCGGCGCTGGGCGCCGACCCGGGCTGGGTGCCGCCCTGGGAGCGCACTCCCTGACAGGTCAGCCGAGCGCCTCCCGCGCCCAGGTGGCGAAGCTGGTCAGCGGCAGGCCCAGTTCCCTGGCGTACTCGGGACGGCCGACCATGCCCGACTCGTTCATCCGGTCGTGGCCCGCGCCCATCTCCGGCATCCCGGCGGCGAGAGCCTGCTCCAGCGTCAGGTCCGGCGCGGTCAGTTCGGTGCCGAGCACGCCGGAGAGCACCTCGGCGACCTCCGCCATCGACAGGTGGTCGCCGGCCAGTTCCAGCTCGACGCGGTCGAAGCGCTCCGGCTCCGCGACGGCGGCGGCCACGGCCGTGCCGACGTCCCGCGTCGCGACCAGGGACAGCCGGGTGGTGGGCTTCACCATGCTCACCAGGCCGCCCTCGACGCCGCGCGGGAACAGGAAGGCCGACTCCGGCAGGAAGTTCTCCATGAAGAAGCCGGGCTTGAGCAACGTCCACCGCTCGAACCCGGCCGCGCGGACCCGCTCCTGGATCGCGGCCTTGGTGTTCATGGACGCGGCGCGCACCGGGTAGAGCTCGTCGACGAAGTGCGGGCCGGCGCCGTCGACGGTGGTCTGGATGAACTGCGGAACGCCCTGTTCCACCGCGGCCTCGATCAGGTTGGTCGCCTGGGCGAGCTCTCCGGGGAAGTCGAAGCCGTCCTGCTTGAACTCGGCCATCTGCACCGAGAACACCGCGCTGGCGCCCTTGGCCGCGCGCACCAGTGACTCGCGGTCGTGCAGGTCGCCGGTGACGAGTTCGACTCCGAGGGCCTTGGCGCGGTCCGACTCCGGATCGCGGACCAACGCGCGCACGGGGACACCTGCCGCGGTCAGTGCGCGGACGGCCGCGCCTCCCTGCTTGCCGGTGGCTCCGGTGACGAGCACGGACATGGCTCTCCTCCACGAAGGACGTTTAAACGGCGGGGCCCGCCGTTTCGGTGTCCGCTACGATATGGCGGGCCCCGCCATTTATCAACCACGAGGTAGCCATGACCGATCGCCAGCGCGCAGACGCCCGGCGCAACCACGAGCGGATCCTCGCCGTGGCCGAGCAGGAGGTCGCCGTGCACGGCGCGAACGCCTCGCTCGAGCAGATCGCCCGCGTCGCCGGCGTCGGTTCGGCGACCGTGCGCCGCCACTTCCCCACCCGCCAGGCGCTGCTGCAATCCGTTCTGTGGCACCGGATCGAGGTGCTGTGCGAGAGGGCGCGCGAGCTCACCGGGGCAGGCGACGGCAGGGCCGCGCTCCTGGAGTGGCTGGCCGAGGTGGTGACGTACTGCGTTGCCGCGAAAGGACTTGCCACCGCGCTGGCCCACGAAGGCGACCCGGTCAACGGGAACTCGTGCGCCTCGGCCATCGAGGAGGCCGCCGAACCGTTGCTGCGCAGGGCGATCGAGGAAGGCGCCGTCGCGCGGGACGTCACGGTCGTCGAGCTCGTCACGTTGATCGTCGGCATCGCGATGGTCACCGAACACCACCAGGACCCGGCCGCGTCGGCCGAGCGGCTGTTCGCGGTGGCGGTGGAAGGGATCAGTCCGGCCGGCTGACCGCGGCGCCGTGAACTCGATCGGGGAGTTGAGCGGATAGCAGGGTGAAGACCCTTCACCCGAAAGGCCACCATGACAGCGACCGACGCGGAACTCATCGAGGCGTCGTTGCGCGTGCCGGAGGAGTTCGCCCTCCTCTTCGACCGGCACGCGCCGCACATACAGCGCTACCTCGCCCGGCGCCTCGGTCAGCAGGCCGCCGACGACCTGCTCGCCGAAGCGTTCCTGGTGGCGTTCTCGAAACGGGAGCGCTACGACTCCTCCCGCCCGGACGCCCGGCCGTGGCTGTACGGCATCGCCACCAACCTCGTCGGCCAGCACCGGCGCGAGGAGGTGCGCCGGCACCAGGTGCACCCGGCCACGTCCCACGTGGGCGACCACGCCGACCGGGTGGCCGCCGACGTCACCGCCCAGGCCATGCGGTCGATGCTGACCGGCGCACTGGCCGTGCTGTCCACCGAGGACAGGGACGTGCTGCTGCTGGTCGCCTGGGAACAACTCAGCTATCTCGAGGTCGCCGAGGCGCTGGCGATCCCGGTGGGAACGGTGCGGTCCCGGCTGAACCGCGCCCGCCGCAAGGTCCGGGAAGCGCTGGGAACCGACAACCACACCGAGGTCGAGGAGCTGCTCAACAATGGATGACCTCCAGCTCGTCCGGGAACTGGACGACACCCCGCTCAAGTCCGCCGACCAGCTCGCCGCCGCACGGGCACAGCTCGTCGCGGGCATCAAGCCGCGCCGGCGTGGCCGCGCCGGAGTCATCGCCGTCGCCACGATCGCCGTGGCGGCCGCGGCGGCCGCCGTCGTCGTGACGGTGCTGCCGTCCGGCTCCCCGGACGAGCCGCGGCAGGACGCCACGCCCACCGGCTCAACGGCCCCGGTGGACACCGCCGTGCAGCTGCTGAACCACGCCGCCGCGGCAGCCCGTTCGAAGCCCGACGAGGTGCCCCGGCCGGATCAGTTCTACTACGTGCGCAACGGCGAGTGGGAGGGCTGGCTCTCCGTCGACGGCACCCGTGACGGCCGGATCAGCACCTCCAGGGCCGACGAGCCGGTCACCACGCCCGGCTGCGTCAACGGCACCAGGAAGGTGCTCGACAAGTACGACAAGCCGACGGGCGCGACCGAGAAGTGCACGCCGGTCCGCGCGTACCGGGACGACCTGCCCACCACAGCCGACGACGTGCTTCGGCTGCTGAAGGGCGAGGACAAGGGCCGGCCGGTCAACTCCTACGGCAAGGACGTGCTGGCCATGGTCAGCTTCTCCTACCTGCCGGGACCGCAGCGGGCCGCGTTGTTCGACGCGGCGACGCAGGTGCCGGGGTTGACGGTCGTCGAGGACGTCTCGTCCGGCCGGCCCGGCATCGGGATCAGCTGGCCCGTGCCCGAGGGCTCCGCGCCGTGGGCCGAGCCGGTGGTGATGGTGTTCGACAAGGACACCTACGAGTACCTCGGCACGAAGAACTCGCCGCAGGACGCGGCCGGGTTCGTCGACCAGGTGGGCGACCGCGTCTAGCGGACCCTTCGGGGAGCGCCTACCGCCCTGGGGTCGGTAGGCGTTGCCCCGCGATCCACACGCCCACGACGTCCCGCGTCACCGAGATGTCGACAGTCGGGTCGCCGCCGACCAGGACCAGGTCCGCGCGCTTCCCGGCCTCGACAGCGCCTCGATCGCGGAGGCCGAAGACCTGCGCGGGCACGGAGGTCGCGGCCGCGAGAGCCTCGGCCGGGGTCAGCCCGGCGGCGACGAGGAGCTCGAGTTCGCGGTGCAGCGACTCGCCGTGCTTCGGGGCGAACGGCGCTCCGGGCGCGGAGTTCGCGTCCGTCCCGGCCAGCAGCGGGACGCCGGCCTCGCGCAGCTTCGTGACCGTGTCGCGCGCGTGCTCGTAGCGGAATCCGGCCGCCGCGAACAGCTTCGCGACGCCTTCCATCATCGTCAGCGTCGGCACGGACACCATCCCGATCTCCCGCATCCGGCCGATCGTGTCGTCGTCCAGCACGGCGTCGAGCGGTGCGTGGGTGCTGACGTCCGCACCGGCCTCCACGGCCACCCGGAACGCGCCCGTCGTGGTCGCGTGGGCGACGACGAGCAGGCCGTGCTCGTGCGCCGCCTGGACGAGGGCGTTCACGGTCGCCTGGTCCATGCCCTCGGGCGGCGCGGCCTCGGTGACGACCTTGACGTAGTCGGCGCCGCCGGCGACCCGTCGTCCGACGAACGCGCGCGCCTCGTCCGGGGTGGTCACGACCGCCTCCGCCGGGATGCCCGGCATCTTCGCGTGATGACCGCCCTGCCCGACCGCCGGCACCGTGGCGCTCAGGATCTGCGCGACGCCCTTCTGCCGGCGCATCTCGTCGACGAACTCGAGCGGCCACGCGCCCATGTCCAGCCCCGTCGTCACACCGCGGCGGGCGAGGTCCTCCAGGTCGGCGCGGCCGCGCACGGTGTGCACGTGCGCGTCGATCAGGCCGGGCAGCAGCACGCCTCCCGCCGCGTCGACCACCGTGTCGGCCGGGGCGGTGTCCTCTCCGGACACCGATTCGCCGAACACCACCCGCCGGGGCCCGCTCACCGCCGAACCGTCGAACACCCGCACGTTCTCGATCGCCGTCGTCATCGCGCCTCCGCAGATTTACCTTTAGCGAAAGCTATCACGAAAGCGGACCGGTTAGGATCGGTGCATGGCAACACCCCGTGAGCTGTCCTCGCTCTCCCTCGCACAGCACGCCGTGAGGTTGCGGACGCTCCTGGACCGGCCGATCGCCGAGGCGCTCAAGAAGCACGGGCTCTCCGCGGGCGAGCTCGACGTGCTCGGCGCCCTGGCCGCGTCCGGTGACGCCGGAGCGCTCCCCCGCGAGCTGTCCTCGCAGCTCCTGCTCACCACGGGAGGCCTCAGCAACATCCTCCGCAGGCTCGAGGAGGACGGGCACATCACCCGCGAGGCGAACTCGTCCGACGCGAGGAGCAGCATCGTGCGTCTCACCGAACAGGGACTGCGCGTCGGACGGGAGACGGGGAACGCCGTGAGCGAGGCGATCAGCCGCGTCCTGCGGCCCGTCGACCGATCCGTGCTCGACACGGCCGCCCAGCTCCTGCACCAGGTTCTCGTCGACCTCGACGAGGACGCGCCGGTGCACCGCGAGTTCCCGTCCTGAGTCCCCCGAGCGAAGAGGTCCACGACATGAGCGAAGTCGTCTTCTCACGCGAGAACGTCTGGATCCCGCGAGTGGTCCGCGCGGACGGCGAGCTCAGGCTCCGGCTCGGCGCGGGAGCCGACGCCAACCACGACCCGCGCACGTTCACGTTCCCGATCTCCGAGGCCCACTTCGCGGTGATCTCGGAGGACCTGACCCGGCACCTGCTGCTCTGGAGCGCGGTCCTGCCCCTGTGCGAGGCCGCCGGAACGCGGGGTCCCCTGGACGAACGCGCCGCGGTCGCGCTGCTGGACCCGGTCCTCCTCGGCACGCCCGAGGACGTCGAGTCGTTGTTCCGGACCGTCCCCTGGGACAGGCGCCAGCTCATCGCCCAGGGCGCGGACATCGGCCTGCTCGAGCGCGGCGAGATCTTCGCGGCCTTGCGTTCCGCGACCACGAAGTCCGACTGGCACCGCGTCCAGAGGCACGACGCGGACCGCGACCGCGCCCGGCGCGGCGTACAGCTGAGCCCCCTCGACGCGGCGTTGCTCGAATACACGGGCCGGTACGTGCACGGCGGGAAACGCCCGGCCCGCGAACCCGGCGCCGTCGACCCCGCGCTGCTGCCCGAGGTCATGCGGGTGGTCGCCACCGCCGAGCAGGCCTGCGCCGGACTGGACCTCTCCCCCGGGTGGCGGCAGGTCGAAAAGACCGTCGAGGACGCGGTGCGCCGCGCCTACCCGGATCTGGTCGACGACGCCGTGCGCACCGTGAGCTTCCTGATGTGCTCCGAAGCCGCCGCCCGAGCACGGACGGCCTGACAGCGGCTCACCTGGGCGCCGACGCCCGGAAGACGACGGACAGGGCGTCGTCCAGGACGCCCTCCTCCTCGTCCCCGGTGGGCCGCGCGACGGGGACGATCCTGCTCAGGGCCATGCCTTCCACGACCGCCAGCAGGAAGCGGGCCCGGCGCGGGATGCCGGCCTCGGGGATTGCGCCCTGCTCGGCCAGCACGCGCAGCCAGCCGGCTATCGCGTCGAGCGTCCTGACCGTGTAGGCCCCCCAGGCGTTGCGCGCCTCGGCGGTGCTGCCGGAACCGAAGGTCGTGCTGAGGACCGTCAGCATCCTGTCCGCGGCGGCCCGGCTCATCGGCTGCGGCGGCGGCAGGAGCTGCACGAGGCACTCGCGGAGCCTGGTCTCGGCGGGCACGGACGTGTCGCGGATCCGCATCTCGGACGGCGCGTCGTCGAGCGCGGTGGCGAAGATCGCCTCGTGCAGCGCCTGCTGGGTCGGGAAGTAGTGGCGCAGCGTGCTGGGGCCGATGCCCGCCCGCTCGGCGACCGCCCTGACCGCGAGCGTCGACTCGGGGTCCTCGGCCAGCAAGGCCCGCGCCGCGTCCACGATCTGCTGCCGCCGGGAACCGACCATCGCTCTCCTCGGCCTCCTTCCGAACCTGGTGCCGATGGCGAGGAAGTCGACCACGGGGCGCGCCCGATCCTACCTCGGCCGAAGTGCTCCGGTTGTCGTTAGTACATTGTGCTAGTACGTTGTGCTAACGACCCCCGGAAGGAACTTCTGATCATGTCCACATCGAACGGTGACCAGGTCGTACGGCCTGGCCCCGCTCCCAGCTCCGCGCGGCCGCGGCGGCTCGAGGTCTGGCAGTTCCTCGTGCTGGTCGTGGTCTACCTCGTCCTCGTGCAGGGCGTGAGCGCGCTGCTGACCTCCGGCCAGGACGTGTCCTACGGGGCGCCGACGTCGATCGACTACCTGGTCCGCATGATCGTGGTCCCGGTCGGGCTCGCCATCGCGTTCACACTGGGCGTCGTCGGCTACCTCGGCACCTGGCAGGAGGTCTTCGCCGACCACCGGCCGGTGCGGCGCTGGCTCGTCGTCGTCCCGATCGCGCTCTTCGCCACGGTCGCCGTGATCACCAACTACCCGGGCCTCGCCTCCCACGGCCTCGCCTTCGCGCTCCTCCTGCTGGTCGCGACGCTCATGGTCGGCTTCGGCGAGGAGCTCTTGTTCCGCGGGATCGGCGTGATCACGTTCCGCGCCAACGGCCACAGCGAGTTCCGGGTCGGCCTGTGGACCACCCTCCTCTTCGGCGCGGCCCACGGCACCAACATCATCACCGCCGGCCCGAAAGCCCTCGTCCAGGTCGTGCTCACCAGCGCGACGGGTCTCGTGTTCTACCTCATCCTCCGCAGCACCGGCGCCCTGCTCGCGGCAATGGCCGCACACGGCCTCTGGGACTTCTCGGTGCTGAGCAGCCAGGTGCGCCCAGACGAACCGTGGCCACTCGTCAACCTCGCCGGCGTCGTCCTCGCCCTCCTGCTCCTCCTCGTACTGGTCCTACGCCGCCGCATCACGCCACAACAGGAAAAGGAATGCGATGTCTGACACCAACCCGTTCCCCCGCAGGTCCGTGCTGCGCGCCGCAGCCGGGGCGGCCGGCGCGGCCGCGGCCACCGCGATCGCCGGTCCGAGCTCCGCCCTCGCCTCGCTGGCAGGCCAGCAATGGCACGTGAACGGCAAAAGGCACCTGACAATCACCTGGGACGAGTGGGCAATCCCCACCATCACGGGCAAGGACGAGTTCGACGTCACCCACGGCGTCGGCTACGCCCAGGCCAGGACCAACGCCCGCGAGATCCTGGACATCTACGGCAGGGCCCGCGGAGCGGCCGCAGCCCGCTGGGGCTCCCCCTACCTGGCGGAGGACAGGTTCACCGTCCAACTAGGACTCAAAGCCAAAACCGACCAGTGACTCAGCGCCCAGAAGCCGAAAACCCTCGCCCGCATCAAGGCCTTCTGCGACGGCTTCAACGCCGCCTGCACCGAAAACCCCGCACTGGGCGGCGACCGGCGCGAGATCCTGCCAGTCACCCCAAGAGACGTCATCGGCCACGTGGTCCGCGTCTTCGCACGCTTCACCACCCTCGACGGCAAAGGGCTGGCGTTCCCGCCAGAACAGTTCACCGACACCGTGGGCTCCAACGGCTGGGCGGTCTCCGGCCACCGCTCCTCCACCGGACACGCGATGCTGGTCATCAACCCCCACCTGGTCTGGCGCGGCTACCAGCGGTTCTTCGAAATGCGCACCCGCCACCCGGGCCGCGACTTCCACGGCGCCGCACTGCTGGGCCTCCCGTGGCAGAACATGGGCTACAGCCCGTCAGTCGGCTGGGGGCACACGGTCAACCCCATCCCGAACATGTCGGTCTACGACCTCAACCTCACCGGCAACCGCTACCTCCACAACGGCCGCCAACGCGAACTAAAGGTCACCGAACACCGCATCAACGTGCGCGGCGAAGCCCCCGTCACAGTCCTGGAACGCCACAGCGTCCACGGCCCGGTAGTCACCGCGCCAGACGGCACAGACGTGGCGATCCGCATCGCCGGCGTCCTGCACCACCCGGCCACCTCAGCCCTGGAGGGCTGGTGGCGCCTGTCCTTGGCCACCAGCGTGCAAGAACTCTTCAAAACCCACGACAAATCACCCCTCCCCCTCTTCAACATGATCGCCGCAGACGCACACGGCTCCATCGGCGCCCTCTACTGCGGCACTCCCCCGACCCTCAACCACGCCACCTACGACGACACCCAGCGCCGCCTCCCCGGCGACGACCCGAAGTGGTTGTGGAACGAGGTCCACCCGGCCTCGAAGATGCCCAGAGTCATCAACCCGGAGTCCGGCTGGGTCCAGAACTGCAACGAGACCCCGTGGTTCTACACCGACCCACCCCTCCCCGCCGCGAACTGGCCGGCGTCCATCGCCCCCGGCGTCACCCAGGTGGACGACTTCCGCCCGATCACCTCCCGAACCTGGCTCAAGTCCCAGAACAAAATCACCCCAGAAGCCCTGCTGGGCCTCAAATTCACCAAACGCGCCCTGCTGGCAGACGTAGTCCTCGACGAACTCCTGGCAGCCGCCAAGACCCAGACAGACCTCCAGGACGCGGTCACCGTCCTGTCCTCCTGGGACCGCCACGCCAACCAGGACAGCAAGGGCTACGTGCTCTTCTACCTCTGGAGCATCCTCAACGTCACCGGCATCGGCGACAAAACCCTCTTCCGGCACGTCGCAGAACCAGGCGCCGTCCCCACGGGCCTGGCCAACCCCACCGCAGGCGTGGCAACCCTCCGCGCAGCCAAGGCGATCCTCCTGAACACCGGCACCCCTCTGGACGCCTCCGTAGGCCAGGTCGCAACCCTCGGCGAGGGCCAGAACACCATCCCCGCCAACGGCGGCTCCGGCGTCGTCGGCATCCTGAAGTCGTTCGAGATCATGCCAACGGCCGACGGCTTCAAGAAGGTCCTCGGCGACACCTGGGTGTCACTGGTCCAGTTCCGCCCGAACGGCAAGACAACCGCAGACAGCGTCCTCGTCTACGGCAACACCACCGAACCCACCGCTCCACCGTCGAAGTCGCAGTACCCGGTGTGGGCAGCCGACCGCCTGCGCACACCCTGACAACAAACGCGACCAGCCACCGCAAGCCCACCCGCGCGGTGCCAACCGCCGCCCGCCAACGCAAAGCAACCTCGGACGCAGGCCCGGCGCGTGGTGCCAACCGGACAGCCGACAACGCAAGCCGTCCATGCACCCAACCTGGCGTGGCGATGCGCAGCGAGCCGTCCGAGCTGAAAGCTCTGGGCGGCGGCGCACCCCGCTCATGGCGATTGGGGCTTGACCTTGAGGGGCGGGGTGCTACCCCTCATCGGGCACGGCCGGGCGCTTTTCAGCCCGGCTTTTCCGGCCGTCTCAGCGCCCCGCCAGAGGCTCAAGGTCAAGCCCCAATCGCCACCCCGCTCTTCGTCCCGACCTGCGCGCCCGTCCTCGCAAGGCGACCAACCCCCAGGAACGCGACCAACCCCGCTGGAACAGGAACGAACCAACGCAACCCGACCCCGCCGATTACGCAATCGTGAACCCACAATTGCCAACAACGCACTTGTAGTCACAACACCACCTGCCTAGCTTCAAAAGGGACCTCACAGCAATCGCCATTCCCCATCGGCGACAGAAATGCGAGCCCCCCTTGCCAGGCACAGCAAAGAACCTCTTCACCTACCCGATCAAAGGCCTGACCGCCCACCCCCTGGACCAGGTAATCCTCCACCCGAACCGAGGCTTCCCCCACGACAGAACCCTGGCCCTGGCCCGCCCGAACGGCCGCTACCAGCCCGGCACCCGAACTGCCCTGCCAAAACAGGAGTTCTACGCTCTGGTCTCAGACCCCCGCCTCTCCGGCATCATCACCCACTACAACCCGGACACAGAGATCCTCACAGCCGAAGTAGCAGGCCACCAGGTCCTGAACACCGACCTCAGCACCACCGAAGGCACAGACGAAGCAACGCGATTCTTCACCCGCGTACTGGACCTACCACCAGACCAGAACCCAGTACTGGCAAGAGAACCCAACAGACGCTTCACCGACGCGAACGCGGCCGGCGACGGCCCGATGAACTGGGTCTCCCTGATCAACCTGGCCTCCCTCCGCGACCTGGAAGCACGAACCGGCACCACCATCGACCCACAACGGTTCCGCGCCAACATCTTCGTGGACGGTCTTCCAGCGTGGTCCGAAGTGGACCTGCTCAACCAGAAGTTCACCCTGGGCGGCATCCAAGTCAAGGCCGTCCACCAAACCAAACGCTGCGCCGCAACCGAGGTGAACCCAGCAACAGGCAGACGCGACCTACCAGTGGTGACCCTGCTGCAACGCACCTACGGACACCAGTTCATGGGGTTCTACGTAGAGGTCCTCACCACCGGAACCCTGCACAAGGGCGGTGAGGTAGTTGTCTGACCTAACTCTAGAAGTCAGCGAGACAACCGACCTGACCCCAACAGTCCGCCGCTTCACCCTGCAACACCCCCACGGCCTCGCGCTGCCACCACACGAACCAGGCGCGCACATCGTGATCACCACCCCAGCCGGCCACAAGCGCAGCTACAGCCTCGTAGACCCTGGCGGCGACCAGCCGCGCCACTACGCCGTATGCGTCCGCCGCGACAACAACAGCCGAGGCGGCTCCACGAGCATGCACAACGACGTGGCCGTGGGAACAACCCTCCGAACATCCCTGCCGGCCAACAGGTTCCCCCTACACCCGTCACCGAAGTACCTGTTCATCGCAGGCGGAATCGGCATCACGCCCATCCGGTCGATGGTGCGCCAACTGCGCGCGGAGGCCAAGACCGACACCCGACTCCTCTACCTGACCCAGTCAGCCGAAGAGACCCCGTTCCGGGAGGAGTTCACCGGCCCACACGACACAGTGCACCACAGCGACGACCACGGCCTGCTGGACCTGTGGCCCTACCTGGCCGAACCAGACGACGACACGCGCGTCTACTGCTGCGGCCCGGCTCCACTCATGCAAGCCGTCCACACCCTGACAGCCCACTGGCGCGCCAGCCGGATCCACGTGGAGCAGTTCACGGCGGAACGCAAGATCTCCGCACCGTTCACGGCGGTCTGGGCTCCTGACGGCCTCCGGGTGGAGGTTCCAGCGCATCTCTCACTGCTCGAAGCCCTGCGCCGCAACGGTGTTCCGGTCGAGTCGTCCTGCGAGGCCGGGGTCTGCGGCACCTGCCGGCTGGCGGTCCTCGAAGGCGAGGCCGAGCACCACGACTCCGTGCTGACCGACGAGGAACGGCCATCCACCATCGTGGCCTGCGTGTCGCGCGCCGCTTCCTCCGAGATCGTCGTCGGACCTCTCGTCCGTTCCCGAAAGGACCACCCGTGATCGACTGGCTGCGGCTCGCCGAGTCGCTCATCTCCTCGCCCTGGCTCTACGCGGTGCTGATCGCGGTGTCCTTCCTGGACTCGTTCCTGCCGCTGATCCCGAGCGAGCCCGTCGTGATCGTCGCGGGCGTGTACGCGGCGACCGGGCAGACCGACATCGTGCTCGTCATCGCCGCCACCACGCTCGGCGCGTTCCTCGGCGACATGGTCCCGTACGCGGCGGGGCGGTTGTTCGGCACTCGCTTGCTCAAGCGGCTTCCGCCCGGCAGCAAACGCCGTGCCGCGCACGACTGGTTCGCCCGCGAGCTCGACGCCCGCGGCGGCTTCATCCTCGTGACGACGCGGTTCATCCCGGTCGGGCGTTACCTGGCCACGTTGTCGACGGGGCTCGTCAACTTTCCCCTGCGCAAGTACGTGCTGTTCATCGCGTTCGCCACCGCCTCCTGGAGCGCCTACACCGCGCTCACCGGCTACCTCGGCGGCGTTCTGTTCCAGGAGAACACGTTGCTCGCGATCGCCGTCGGCGTCGGTCTCGCGTTCGTCGTGACGGGGTTCATCGAGGTCGTGCGCCGCATCCGCCACCGCGGGAGTGCCGTGCCGGACACCGTCACCGACTGAGGCCTTCGGCGGCGGCGGCCATGATGTGACGGGTGCGCTCGCGCAGCAACTGGTGCGTGCGGTCGTGGTGGTTGCGCGGATGCCACGCCATGCCGACCGTCACGGACGGCAGTTCCACCGGAACGGTGAACGTGCGGAGCCCGAGCGTGTCCAGCATCCGCCGCGCCAGCCTGGCCGGGGCGATGCAGACGACGTCGGTCTCGGAGGCGATGAACAGGGCGCTCGCGAACGTGGGCACCACGGCCGCCACGCGCCGGCTCAGGCCCAGTTCCGCCAGCTGCTCGTCGATCGGGCCCTCCGCCCGGCCACGCCGCGACACGACGATGTGGTCCGCGTCGGCGAACCGTTGCGGTGTGACCACCTTCGCCTTCGCGAGCGGGTGACCCGGCCGCACCACGCCGATCAGCCCCTCGGTGACGAGCGCCTCCGTGTGGATCTCCGAGTCGCCGGGGCGGATGTTGCCGATCTCCAGGTCCACCAGCCCCTCCCGCAGCGCGGGGACGTCCTCGAGGGTCTCCGGCCGCAGGCGCAGTGAGATGCCGGGGGCCTGCTCCCGCAGGTCGTCGATGAGCGACGGGATGAACGTCGTGGACAGCATGTCGGTGACCTGCAGGTCGAACACGCGCACCGCGGTCCGCGGATCGGCCGTCGTGGACGGCGCGAACAACGCCCGTGCCCTGGACGCGATCGCGTGCACCTCACCGCGCAGCTCCAGGGCCCGCGGGGTGGGCACGAGGTCGCGCCCGGCCCGCACGAGCAGCGGGTCGTCGAAGACCCGGCGCAGCCGGGCCAGCGCGCGGCTCATGGCGGGAGCCGAGGTGTGCAGCTTCGCCGCCGCCTTGGTGACGCTGTTCTCGGCGAGCAACGCGTCCAGCGCCTCGATCAGGTTCAGATCGATGTAGTCCATCCTCGGATTATCACATTCGAAAGACTCACGTACCAGAGTTGCACTGGCAGCAATCCACATCAGCTCCTAGTGTCGGTGACAAGAGAAGAAATCGTTGGAGGACAAGGACATGACGGGGGAAGCAACCGTGACACGGGCTGTCGTGATCGGCGCCGGAATCGTGGGGCTGACGACGGGGATCGCCCTGCACCGAGCCGGGATCGACGTGGTGATCTGCGAGCACGCGCCGGAGATCCGCGCGGCCGGAGCCGGACTGGGCTTGTGGGCCAACGCGCTGGCGGTGTTCGACGAGCTCGGCATCGGCGACGAGGTGCGCGCCATCGGCAAGCCCAGCGAGATGTACTTCCACGACCCCGCCGGGAGGCTGCTCGACACCCCGGAGTTCGGTGCCGAGGACCACCAGTACCTGCTGGTGCACCGCGCGAAGCTCAACGACCTGCTCGCCGACGCCGTCGGGCGCGAGAACATCCGCCTCGGCACCGGTTTCAGCGAGTACGAGGAACGCGCGGACGGCGTCGAGGTCCGGTTGACCGACGGCAGCAGCGAGGAAGCCGGCCTGCTCGTCGGCGCGGACGGGGCCTACTCCGCGGTGCGCGCGCAACTGGTGCCGGGCACTCCGGCGCAGGAACACGCGGGCCACCAGGTGTGGCGCGCGGTCGTGCCCACCACCGGCATCTCCGTGCCCGGCAACCGGTTGATCCTGGGCACCGACGGGTGCCGGGGCGGGTACGTGCGCACCGCGGACGGAACCGTGTACTGGCTGGTGAACCAGTTCAAGTCGCCGCCGCTGACGGGCACCCGCAAGGAGCAGGCGCTGGAGCGCGCCCACCACCTGGAGGAGGGTGAGGGCGGCGTTCTGGCCCAGCTGATCGCGGCGACGCCGGAAGAGCTGATCCTGCACAACCAGATCATGCTCGTGCCGCCGCTGCCGCACTGGGTGTCGGCCCGGGTCGCGCTGGCGGGCGACGCGGCGCACGCCATGTCGCCGCACATCACCGCCGGGGCGACGCTCGGCATCGAGGACGCCGCCCTGCTCGGGCGCCTGCTCGGCTCCGGCGGCGACGTGCCGGCCGCGTTGCAGGCCTACCAGGCCGACCGGATCCCGCGGTACGTCCGCGTCGCGGAGCTGTCCGCGGCGGTCGAGCACTCCCCCACGCCGCAGGACTTCGCGCGGCACTACGCCGCGTTCAGCAACTGGATGATCACGCCCCAGCAGGTCCGGGCATGAGCTTCGTCGTGGACGTCGACGTGGCCGTGCCCATGTGCGACGGCGTCGCCCTGGCCACCAACGTGTGGCGGCCGGAAGGTCCCGGGCCGTTCCCCGTGCTGCTGGTCCGCACCCCGTACGGCAAGGACGACGCCGGGACGTTCGGCAACCCCAAGCTGCCGGACGTGTTCGCGTTCGTGGAAGCCGGTTACGCGGTGGTGGCGCAGGACGTCCGCGGGACCTCCCGCTCGCCCGGGACGTTCGCGCCGGGCACCCACGAGGGTCGCGACGGCACCGACACCCTGGCGTGGCTCGCCGGACAACCGTGGTGCGACGGCGCTGTCGGCATGTGGGGCGGGTCGTACATGGGCTTCACCCAATGGCTCGCGGCCGCGCACACCCCACCGTCGCTCCGCGCGGTCGCACCCGTGATGAGCTCCGCCGACCTGTACCGCGCGCCGTGGTACTCCCCCGGCGGCGCGTTGTCCCAGGACGCCGTGCTGACGTGGAGCACGCTCTCGGCCCTGCGGAACCTGGGCCGAGACCCGGCCAGCGGCGATCCGGCCGACGCAGCGACCCTGTTGTCCACTTTGGACGACCCACGGCGGCTGCACGATCCGTTGCCGCTCAACGGACGCGAGGCCGTGACGCGCAACCTGCCGTGGTTCGGCGAGGTGCTCGGTCATCCCGAACGGGACGAGTTCTGGCAGGAGGTCGCCGCGATCGACCGCTGTGGCGACATCACCGTTCCGGCGCTCCAGTTCGGCGGCTGGTACGACGTGTTCATCGGCGAAACCGTGCGCTCGTACCGGATGATGCGCGCCCACGGCGGCAGCGCGGCGGCTCGAGACGGGCAGCGGCTCGTCATCGGCCCCTGGGCGCATCCCGACGGCGCGGACCTCGGCACGTTCCCGGACCGGTCCTTCGGGCTCGCCGGCAGCATCAAGGCCGCCGACGTCACCGGCGAGCACCTGCGGTTCTTCGACCGCTGGGTGCGCGGGCGGACGGACGTCCCCGACGACACCCACCGCGTCCGGATCTTCGTCATGGGCGTCGACCAGTGGCGCGACGAGGAGGACTGGCCGCTGCCCGGCACCCGCTACACCGACCTGTTCCTCGGCGGGAACGGCCGAGCCAACACCGTTGCGGGCGACGGGGTCCTGACGCGCGACGCCGTGCGGGAGGAAACCGCGGACACGTTCCTGTACGACCCGCGCCGCCCTGTTCCGACCCTGGGCGGCACCGTGCTCGCCGGAGCGCCGGGCGATTACCCCGGCCCGGCAGACCAGTCGGCCGTCGAGACGCGGGACGACGTGCTGTGCTTCACCAGCCCCGTCCTCGACCAGCCGGTGGAGGTCACCGGGCACGTCACCCTCGTGCTGCACGTCTCCAGTTCGGCGCCGGACACCGACTTCACCGGCAAGCTCGTCGACGTGCACCCCGACGGCAGGGCGATCCTGCTGTGCGAGGGCATCCAGCGCGCCCGCTACCGCGACTCGCTGACCGAACCGGCGTTGATGGAGCCCGGCACCGTGTACGAGCTGACCGTCGACATGTGCGTCACCTCGAACGTCTTCCTGCCCGGCCACCGCATCCGGCTCGAGGTCTCCAGCAGCGACTTCCCCCGCTACGACCGCAACCCCAACACCGGCGGCACGATCGCGAGCGAGGACGCCCCGGTCGTGGCCGTCAACCGGGTCCACCACGGACCGGCGCACCCCAGCCGGCTGGTGCTGCCGCTCGTCGACCGCGCGGAGGTGCGGACATGACCACCCTCGAGGAACTGGCCGACCGGGCGGCCGTCACCGACGTCGTCACCGGCCTCGCCCACGCCCAGGACGACCGCGACTGGGTCGCGCTGCGGCGGCTGCTGGCCGACGAGGTGCTGCTGGACCTGTCGACCCACCACTTCGGCAGGCCACCGGCCACCATCCCGGCCGCGGACCTGGTCGAGCTGGCGAGCGGCACCCTCACCGGGTTCGACAGCACGCACCACGCCACCTCCAACCTGGACGTGCGGCTGTCGGGCGACGAGGCGCGGTGCCGCGCGCACGTGGTCGCCTACCACCACGTTCCCGCGGATCCCGGCGTCGTCGACCACTGCACGATGCGCGGGTACTGGCAGCTCGGCCTGAGCAGGATCGGCGGGCGCTGGCTGATCACCCGCTGGGCCGTGCAGCGCACCTGTCCGTGGGAGGGCTCTCCGGACGTCTACGCGCTCGCCGCCCAACGCGCCGCTTCCTGACGAGGAGAACCCGATGTTCTACGAGATCCGCACCGAACACGCGCGAGCCGGCCTCGGCGCCGAACTGGCGCTGTACATGGACGAGATCGTCATCCCCCTGCACCAGGAGCGGGGCATGACGGTGGTCGGCTCCTTCGCCGGTGCCGAGGACACCTTCGTCTGGATCCGGCGCTTCGAGGACGAGGCCGACCGCGAACGCGTCCTGGACGCCGTCCACGGCCACCCCCGCATCGGGACCGTCGCCGACACGGTGTCGGCGATGCTGAACCGGTCGGAGTTCACGGTCAGGCTGGAACCGACCTCCCGGTCCGGCCTCCGCTGACCCCGGCCCGGATCGCGAGGCGTGCTCCCCGGCAGGAAGAACCGTGGGCGTTCGCCGCGCTGCTGAACGGTTTCGCGGCAGACCTCGCTCAACGGGCCTGGTCGTGCAGGGGCAGGGTGAGGCGGAACCGAGCGCCCTCGCCCAGGGTCGTGTCGAGCTCGACGTCACCGTCGTGGGCACGGGCGAGGGCGCGGGCGATCGCCAGGCCCAGTCCGGCGTTGGCACCGTCCGGGCGGGTGCGCGAGCGGTCTGCGCGGTAGAAGCGGTCGAAGACGCGGGCCGCCTGGTGCGCGCTCAAGCCAGGCCCCCGGTCCGCCACCTCCAGCACGGCACGGCCGTTCGCCGAGCCCACGCCGATGCGCACGGGGCTGCCCGGCGGGGTGTAGGTGGCGGCGTTGGCGACGAGGTTGGTGACGACCTGGCGCAGGCGGTCCTCGTCGGCGTGGACGGGGGCGGGCCCGGGTGGTCCGGCCCCGTCGAGGCCGGTGAGCTCGACCGGGCGGGACGGGTCCAGGGCGAGCAGGTCGTGGCGGGCGTCGTTGGCGAGGGTGCGCAGGTCCATCGGGGCGGCGTCCAGCTGGGCGCGCGGTGCCTCGTCGAGCCTCGCCAGCAGGAGCAGGTCCTCGGTGAGGCC
Organism: Lentzea cavernae; assembly: GCF_014653695.1. GTDB lineage: Bacteria > Actinomycetota > Actinomycetes > Mycobacteriales > Pseudonocardiaceae > Lentzea > Lentzea cavernae. The sequence goes on from NZ_BNAR01000001.1 coordinate 81,915, forward strand.
GGTGAGCCGGGTGGCGTCGCGGTCGATGCGGAGCATCGCCTCGTCCACGTCGGCGCGCTCGGGCATCCCGCCCATCCGGTACAGCTCGGTCGAGCCCTTGATGCCGAACAACGGCGTGCGCAGCTCGTGGCTCACGTCCGAGAGCAACGTCCGCATGCGCGCCTCGGACGCGGCCCGGTCGGCGAAGGCGCGTTCGAGCTGGCCCAGCATCGTGTTGAGCGAGGTCGCCAGGTGCCCGACCTCGGTGGCCGGCGCCGCGAGGACGGGCACGCGGCGCGTCAGGTCCCCGTCGGCGATCGCGGCGGCGGTGTGCTCGATCCGGCGCAGCGGCCGCAGTCCCCTGCCCAGCGCGAACCAGCCGACCGCCGTCAGCAGCAGGAGCAGCACGGCGCCGCTGACCAGGCTCGTCGTGCGCAACCGGGCGGTGGTGGCGTCGGCTTCGGCCAGCGGCGCCGCGACGACGACCGTCCCGTTCCAGCCGGTGGCGGGCTTCGCGATCGCGCGCCAGCGGCCGGAGCCGTCCGCGGCGGGCAGGTCGACGGGCCCGCCGCCGGTGGGCACCGTGCGCAGTTCGGCCGGGCCCGGCAGGGAGATGTCGTCCGGCCGGCTGGGGTGCAGGGTCCCCGCCACCTCGCCGTTCGCGTCCAGGTACACGAGGTGGGGCCCGCCGATCAGGCGCAGCGCGGGATCGAGGAGATCGGGGCGGGCGGTGGTGCCCGCGGTGCCGAGCGGCCCGGCGGCGGGGACGCGGGAGAGGATCTCGCCGAGCGAGCGCAGCTGGGCGTCGACCCGGTCCAGCTGGTAGCGCTCCAACTGGTCGGACACGACCGCGCCGACCAGGCCCAGCCCCGCGAGGAGCAGGCTCGCCGTGAGCAGCAACAGCCTGGTGCGCAGGGAAAGCCCGCCCAGAACCCGTCTCACCGCGCGGGCTCCCTCATCACGTACCCGACGCCGTGCACGGTGTGGATCAGCTTGGGATCGTCCACGTCGACCTTGCGCCGCAGGTACGAGATGTAGGTGTCGACGATGCCCGCGTCGCCGCCGAAGTCGTAGCGCCACACCCGGTCGAGGATCTGCGCCTTGGACACCACGCGCCCGGCGTTCTCCATCAGGTACCGCAGCAACCGGAACTCGGTGGGCGAGACGCGCACCGGCAGCCCGGCCCGCGTGACACCGTGGCCCTGGGGGTCGAGCACGAGCGCGCCGACGGTGAGCACGTCCTCCCGGTGGCCCGAGGTGCGGCGCAGGATCGCGCGGATCCGGGCGATCAGCTCCTCCAGGTCGAACGGCTTGGTCACGTAGTCGTCGGCACCCAGCGACAGGCCGGTGACCTTGTCCGCCTTGCGATCCCGCGCGGTGAGGAACAGGACGGGCACGGGCCCGCGATGCCCCTCCGCGCGCTGCTCGCGCAACCGCCGGACCACCTCGAACCCGTCCACGTCCGGCAGCATCACGTCGAGCAGCACGAGATCGGGCGGGTCCTCGGTGGCCGCGGCGACCGCCTCGGCCCCGGTCGCCGCGGACGTCACCTGGAACCCCGCGAAGCGCAGCGTCGCGGACAGCAGTTCGCGCACCGTGGCCTCGTCGTCCACCACCAGCAGCGTCGTCACCCGACCCGGTTCTTCCACGCAGGCGACCATACGGACACCAACCTGAGAACCCCGTTCGCGAGCAGCCCGACGACGCACCCCAAGGCCAGCGCGGCCAACGGGTTCACCGCCCACGACGCGTCGAGCACCGGCACCTCGAACCCGAACGCGTCGACGCCGAGCCGCACCGACACCCGCGACCACCACGCCAGAACCCCCAGCGCGACCGCCGTTCCCGCACACACCACCAGCGACCTGCCGGCCAGCGCGACCACGACACCCAGCCCCAGCACCACGGCGACCGCCACCCACGTCAGCGGCCCGCCGTGCGCGGGCGGTGCGACTCCATCGAGGACGCACGCGAGCGCGCCGTCCGTCCGGACCGTCCACGGCAAGCCCAGCCCCAGTGCCACCACGCCCAGCACGACCGTCGGGAACAGGAGCAGGACACCGCCCGCCACGGCCGGGCCGCCCAGCACCCCTGCGAGCACCACGGCCGCGACGGCGAGGCCGCTCGCGGTCCACAGTGGACCGCGCAGGCGAATCCCGAACCGCCTCACGAGCCAGCACACCCCGACCACGGCCGGCACCCAGCCGATCGCCGCCGGTCCGACCGGTGCGGAGAACCCGATGCTCAGCTCGTCCACCGGACCGCCTCGGCCCCACGGTCCGATGGCAGGCAGTCCGCAGACGCCGGACATCCCGCCTGCGGCGCCACCGGGCGGCGTCACCGTGCCTTTCGCCGCCAAGGCGATCGCGGCGACGCCGCCGGGGAAAGCGATGGCGGCTGCCGCGCCGCGGACGAGCAGCCCGTCCCGGTGGCGCAGCAGCAGCCATCCGAGCACCAAAGCACCCACCAGCGCCACTCCCGACGGCACGACGCCGAGGTTGCCCCGCACGGCGACCGGCATGCTGCCCGACGGGACGGCGCTCACGTCGGCTGAGCCTCCGACGGCCATGGCGACGACGGTCGCCGTCAACCGGCCGAACTCCGCCACCTCGCCTGCGTCCACGAGCAACAACGCGGCTGCGGCGGTGCCTGTCATGGCGGCCAGGGCCGCGACTGCCGCCACCGCACCCCGCCGGACCTCCTGCCACCGCACCACCACGCGTCCTGGCGATGTGGTGCCCGCGACGGCCTTCACGTCACGCCGCGCCGCCATCACACGTCCCGGCGTTCGAAGACCACGAACGCGGCACCCAGCACCGCGGCGACCCCCAGGCACATCCCGCCCAGGTTCAGCCACGGGTGCGGGTAGGCGGGGTTCGGCACGGTCGCGAACACCGCCGCCGCGCCCTGCGTGGGCCAGAAGTCGAGCAAACCCTGGAACCACGCGGGAAACAGCCCGGCCAAAGCAGGCACCAGGAACACGACGCCCACCAGCGTCGTGATCGCACCCGCCGTGGCCCGCAGGATCGTGCCGAGGCCGATCGCGAACAGTGCGATCGCCGCGAGGTAGAGCCCGCCACCCACGACGGCGGAGAGCACTCCGGGGCCGCCGAGTTCGGCGTGCGGCACGTCCTGCGCGGCGAGAAGTGCCTGGCCCAGCAGGAAGGTCGCGAACATCAGCACCTGGCCGGCCACCACGGCGACGGCGGTCGTGACCACCACCTTGGCCGCGAGCAGGCGGTGTCTGCGCGGCGTGACCACCAGTGACGTCCGCACGAGGCCGGTCGCGTACTCGGAGGTGACCACCAGTGTGCCGAGCACACCGATGACCAACTGGGCCACGAGGTACGCGGTCAGGCTGCGGGCCGTCGGGTCCCACGCCAGCAGTTCGGCGGCGGACGCACTCCGGTACTCGTCACCCGCTCTGCCGGTCGCCATGGCCGCGACGCCGAGGCCCACCGCGAAGAGGCAGGCGAGGGTGTACCAGGTCGACTGCAAGCTGCGCAGCTTCACCCATTCCGCGTGCAGCGCGTGACCGAACCGCGCGGGGCTCACGCGGTCACGCCCTGGTACTCGACGCTGTCCCTGGTCAGCTCCATGAACGCGTCCTCCAGCGACGGTCGCTGCGGGGTGAGCTCACCGAGGACGGTGCCGTGGTAGGCGGCGAGCTTGCCGATCTCCTCGCTCGCCAGGCCCGAGACCACGAGCGACGAGTCGGGTCCTTCCCGCACGGCGGCGCCGGCCGCGGTCAGCCGGAGCGCGAACGCGGCGGCCTCGGGCGTGCGGACGAGCACCACGCCCTCGCCCCTGCCGCGCAGGAACTCGGTCATGCCCGTGTCGGCGATGAGCTTGCCGCGGCCGATCACGACGAGGTGGTCGGCGGTCTGCGCCATCTCGCTCATGAGGTGGCTCGAGACCAGCACCGCGCGGCCCTCGTGGGCCAGGGACCGCATGAAGTCGCGGATCCAGCGGATGCCCTCGGGGTCGAGCCCGTTGACCGGCTCGTCGAAGATCAGCACCTTGGGGTCGCCGAGCAGCGCCGCCGCGATGCCGAGCCGCTGCCGCATGCCGAGCGAGAACGCGCCCGCCCGCTTGTGCGCCACGCCTTCCAGCCCTGTCCTGGCGAGCACCTCGTCCACCCGGCGGCGCGGCAGACCGTTGCCGACGGCGAGCGCCAGCAGGTGGTCTCGGGCCTTCCGCCCGCCGTGCACGGCGCCGGCGTCGAGCAGGGCGCCCACCTCGGTCAGCGGCACGGGCAGGTCCCGGTAGCGGCGTCCACCGACCGAGACCGCACCGCGGGTGGGCGCGGCCAGGCCGAGGATCACCTTCATGGTGGTGGACTTGCCCGCGCCGTTCGGGCCGAGGAACCCGGTCACCTGGCCCGCCTCGACGGTGAACGACAGGTCGTCCACCACGGTGTCGAGGCCGTACCGCTTGGTCAGCCCCCGCACTTCGATCATCGTCATGGGCCCGAGCGTGGTGACCCGGTCTGATCGATCCCTGGGAGTTCCTGGGAGAACTCGGGGAATCGCGCGTCCGAACGGGGTCGCGGCGCCGAGTTCACAGGGAACACCCAGATCCCGGCGGGACGAGCACGCACCTCGGCGACGGCGACCAGAGGTTCGAACACCACCTTGCCGTCGTTCTCGACGGCCGGCACGTCACGGAACTGCCGGTCAGGTCCCGGCGGAGCGCGGACTCCCGGCCCGCAGACCGGAGACCAGGGTGTCGATGAGCGCGTGATAGCTGCGGTCGACGTCGCGCGGCAGCCCGAACGCGCCCGCGCTCTCGAGGCTCGCGAAGCCGTGCATCGCCGATCGCAGCGCACGGGCGGCGTCGACCGCGTCGTCGTCGTGCAGCCCGAAGCCGGCGACCACGGCGAACAGGGCGCGCACCGACTCGTCGCTGACCCGGCGGTCTTCCTCGTCGCCGGCCGCGGGAGCGCGCAGGGAGGCCGTGTAGCGGCCGGGGTGGTCGCGGGCCCAGCGGCGGTAGGCGTCGGCGAACGCGTGGACAGCGTCCGGGCCCGCCCTGCCGACGGCCGCGCGGGCGGCCTCGTCGCCGAGTTCGCGCTTGGCCTGCAAGGCGATGCCGCGGCGCAGTGCGTCCAGCGACTCCACGTGCCGGTAGAGCGACGGCGTGCGCACCCCGAGCCGTTCGGCCAGCAGACCCATGGTCAGCGCGTCGAAGCCGACCTCGTCGGCGAGGTCGGCACCGGCCGCGATGACGGTGGCCGGACCGAGGCCCGCCCTAGGCACGAGCGCCCGCCGCAACAGAGGTCATCAGGCACACCACTTCGCCGAGGTACTGGACACAGCCTGCGCACTCGATCATCTCAGGTCCTCGTTCCGCCACCGTGCGACCACGTCCGCCGTGTCGCCGGTCTCAGCCGTTGACAGCGTCTGGCTAATTGCGTTAGCTTTTAGCTAATCACATTAGCTTCTGTCCTGGAGGACGGCATGACCGAGCACCTGAACATCGCCGGCAACACCATCGCCTACGACGTGAGCGGGCAGGGACCCCTCGTCGTGCTGGCCCACGGCATCGGCGACAGCCGCCACTCCTACCGCTTCCTCGCCCCGGCGCTCGTCGCGCAGGGCTACCGGGTCGCGAACGTCGACATCCGCGGGTGCGGCGACTCCGGCCTCGGCTGGGACGGCTACAGCCGCACCGACATCGCGGGCGACCTGGTCGCCGTCGTCCGCCACCTCGGCGGCCCGGCCGTGATCATCGGCCAGTCGATCAGCGGCGGTGCCGCGACCATCGCGGCCGCCACGGCACCCGACGTGATCGCCGGCGTCGTGGAGCTCGCGCCGTTCACGCGGGCGCAGTCCTTCGACGTGGGAGGGCTGCTGCGGGTGAAGCGCTACCGCGCCGGCTACACCCAGCTCGCGAAGGTCCTGGTCGCGGGCAGCCTGACGGGCTGGAAGAAGTACCTCGACCTGGCGATGCCGATCAAGCCCGCGGACTGGGAGGCCGAGCTCGGCCGCATCGACTCCAAGATGCGCGAGCCCGGCCGGATGAAGGCGTTGCAGGCCATGTGCAAGGCCAATCCCGCCGACGCCGGCGCGCAGCTGGCCAACGTCACCTGCCCGGTGCTGGTCGTCATGGGCAGCGCCGACCCCGACTGGGCAGACCCGCGTGCCGAGGGCGAGAAGGTCGTCGCCGACCTGCCGCGGGGACTCGGTGAGCTGGCGGTGATCGAGGGCGCCGGGCACTACCCGCACGTCCAGACCCCCGACGAGGTCCTCGCGCTCGCCCTGCCGTTCCTGGCCAGGACGCTGACCCGTGCCTAGGGAACGGCTCGGTCCGTCGTCGGTGACGCGGGCCGCCGCGGACCTGGCCGACGAGGTCGGGTTCGAGCGGCTCGGCATGGGCCTGCTGGCCCGGCGTCTGCTGGTCAGGACCCCCTCGCTCTACAAGCACGTCGGCGGCCGGGCCGATCTCGCCCACCGGGTCGCCGTCCTCGCCACGACCGAGCTCGGCGACGCACTCCGCGACGCGACGCAGGGCGTTGCGGGAAGCGAGGCCCTGGCCGCGGCGGCACGGGCGCTGCGGACCTTCGTGCACGACCACCCCGGCCGGTACGCGGCGGTCAGCACCGCCCGGCCGGTGGGAGCCGGCGACCCGCTCGTCCCCGCCCGGCGCCGGCTCCTCGGTTCGCTCACGGCGGTGCTGCACGGGTACCGGCTGGACCCCGGGCAGGAGCTGCACGCGCTGCGCATGGTGCGCAGCATCGTCGCGGCGTTCGCGACGACGGAGACGGCCGGCGGGTTCCAGGTCGAGGTGGACGCCGAGGACAGCTTCACCTGGATGGTCACCTTCATGGACAACGGTCTGCGGGCCGCGCGGTCGTGACGGTCACCGCTGCCCGCGCACGCGCCCCCAGGGCTTGAACACCGAGAGCACCATCGCGAATCCCAGCAACACCAGCGCACTGGTGGCCAGGAACGCCACGAACCACATGTCCTGCAACGGTTGTTCGCCTGAGGCCAGTTCACTGATCGGTCCGAGGAAGAACAGCAGCATCGCGCACGCGACGACGTTGAGGACCAGTTTCACGGCGACCCACCAGAAGCGCACGAGTCCCCACTTGGTCGACAGTCCCAAGAGGACACCGGTGAGCAGGCAGACCAGGCCGGCCACGAGGGCGGCCAGCAGCAGCGGGACGACGGAGTAGTTCGCGAGCGCCTGGTACACGTCGGTGCGGTCGTCGCCCGACCGCGCCCAGCCGACCGCCACGAGGACGGCGGCGGCGACGTCGACCCCGATCCACGCGCCCGCCGACACGACGTGCGTCACGAGGACGGTCTTGCGCAGCCCGGCCGCCAGGGGCCAGCGGACCCGGTTCGTCCGTGCGGGCAGGGTGGTTCGGGGCGTGGTGAGAGTGCTCATGGTCGTCCTTGTCCGTGGGGGTGTGTGGAAGACGTGCGGGTGGGCCTCAGGAACGGACCAGTCCGGTCTGGTGGGCCACCACGACGAGCTGGGCGCGGTCACGCGCCTGGAGCTTCGCCATCGCACGGTTGACGTGGGTCTTGACGGTGAGCGGTGAGACGAAGAGCTGGGCGGCGATCTCGTCGTTGGACGAACCGTTCGCGGCCAGGGCGACGACCTCGCGTTCGCGCTGGGTCAGCACGTCCAGGCGTTCCGGGTTGACCGGCTCGCTGGTGCGCTGGGCCAGGAAGCGGCCGATCAGCGCCTTGGTCGCCTTCGGTGACAGCAGTGCGTCGCCCTGGGCGACCGTGCGGATCGCGGCCTGCAGTTCGGCGGCGTCGACGCCCTTGCCGAGGAAACCGCCGGCGCCCGCCTGGATGGCCTGGGCCACGTGCTCGTCGACCTCGAACGTGGTCACCACCAGCACCTTCACGCCTGCGAGGTTCTCGTCGGCGGTGATGCGGCGGGTGGTCTCGAGCCCGTCCATCCGGGGCATCCGGATGTCCATGACGACGACGTCGGCGCGGCTCGTGCGCAACTGGTCGAGCGCTTCCAGCCCGTCGGCCGCCTCGCCCACGACCTCGAGGTCCGGCGCGGAGTCGATGAGGACGCGGAACCCGGCGCGGATGAGCGGCTGGTCGTCGGCGAGCAGGACGCGGATGGTCATGAGTTCTTCCCGAGGGGCAGGGTGACGTGGACGTGGAAGAGGTCGCCGGGGCCGAGGGCGGCGTGCGCCGTGCCGCCGACCGCGCTCGCCCGTTCCCGGATGCCGATCAGCCCGAGGCCCGAGCCGCCCGCGGGTGCGGTGCGGCCGCGGGGGTTCACGACCTCCAGGACGAGCTCGGCCCGCGTGTAGGTGACGGAGAGGTGCGCGGTGCCGTTCCCGTGGCGGTGGACGTTGGTCAGCGCTTCCTGCACGACCCGGTAGGCGACGAGGTCGACGGTCGCGGGCAACGGCCGCGGCTCGCCGGCCGAGGTCCACCGCAGCTGCAGGCCGGAGTCCCGGAACGTCTCCACCAGCGGTCCCAGCCGGTCCATGCCGGGCGCGGGTTCCGCCGGTCCGTCCTGCTCGTCCGCCCCGCGCAGGACGCCGAGCAGGTCGCGCAGCTCGTCGAGCACGGAACGGCTCGACCGGCGGACGTGTTGCAGCGCTTCGGCCGCGGCACCGGGCTGCGAGGTGATCAGGTGCTCGGCGACGGCCGCCTGGACGTTGATCACGGAGATGTGGTGGGCCACCACGTCGTGCAGCTCGCGAGCGATGTGCAACCGCTCCTCGGCCACCCGGCGCCGCGCCTCCTCCTCGCGGGACTGCTCGGCCCGCAGCGCCCGTTCCTCGACGGCCGCGATGAACGCCCGTCTGCTGCGCACCGCCTCCCCCGCCGCCGCGGCCATGCCGATCAGGGCGAACCGGCCCAGGTTCTCCCAGAACGAGCCCGTCGGCCCGGCCACGAGCGCGACGGCCGGAACCGCCAGCAGGACAACGGCCTGCGCCGCCCGGCGCGCCGTCCACCGGTCGGTGTGCACCGCGAGCGTGAAGGTCGCGACGGCCAGCGGAACCAGGAACGGTTCCAGGTCGGCTCCCAGTGCGGTCGCGGCGGCCACCCCGAGAGCGGTGACCGCCACCGTCCACAGCGGCCACCTGCGGCGCGCCACCAGGCTCACGGTGACCACCGCCAGCAGGCCCACCACCGGCGGGGTCCGGACGTCCAGCGACGACTCCCCGCCGTCGGCGGTGCTCATCGCGAAGATCACCGCGCAGATCACGATGGCGCCCAACGCGTCCACGAGAAGCGGATGCCTGCGCGTCAACAGCCCCATCGCGATCTCCTCGCCTACACGTCACGACGGCGCAGCAGCACCGCGGCGACGAGCAGGGGAACGACGACCCAGGCCGCGAACACGGCGGCGCCGGAGGACGCGGTGAGCAGCCCGGGACCGGGAGCGACGCTCGTGAACGCCTCCGCCGCCGAGGAAGGCAGGAACTTCAGCACGCCGTCCCTCCACGAGACCGGCAGGAGGAGACCGCCCAGCCCCGGTGCGAGGAACACGAGGACCACCAGGGCGGACACCGCTCCCGCGGTGTTGCGCAGGAGCGCGCCGAGCGCGAGACCGATGACCGCGACCCCGGTCATCGTCACGGCGGACCCCACGAGTGCCGCGAGGACACCGGCGTCACCGATCCTCGCCGTGGGCAGCCCGGCGCCGCCCATGACGGCCTGCCCGGCGAAGAAGACGATGAACGCGCTCGCCAGCACGACCGGGAACACGGCGCCGACGAGCACGACGACCTTGCCCGCGAGCACCGGCGACCGCGACGGCACACCGGTCAGGGTGGACCTGATCATGCCGGTGGAGTACTCGCCCGACACCACCAGCACCCCGAGCACACCGACCACGAGCTGGGCGAACAGGACCCCGCTCAGGGTGATGCCCGCCGGGTCGGTCACCCCGTCGGCACCGTCGGAGTCCGTGCCGATCGTGGAGGCGAAGACCAGCCCTGCCACGATCATCGTCAGCGACGCGCCCAGCACCGTGAGGCCGCTGGACCGCACCGAGCGCAGCTTCACCCACTCGCTGCGCAGCACACCACCGAACGTGAGTCCGGCCTCGCGGGTGGCCGTCACGCCGCCTCCCCGAGCGAGGTGGCCGCGCCCTGGTACTCGACGACGTCGCGGGTCAGTTCCGCGTAGGCGTCCTCGAGCGACGCCTTCTGCGGAATCAGCTCGAACAGGGGGATCCCCGCCTGCAACGCCCGCGTGCCGATGTCCTCAGTGGACAGACCGGTCACGTCGAGCACGTCGCTCGTGACCGAGCTGATCCGCACCCCGTCGCCCCGCAGCACCTCGACGAGTTCGCGGCTGCGCGGCGAGCGGACGTGCACACCGCGTTCGACGGACGCGATCAGCTCCGCCATCGGCACGTCGGCCACGAGCTTCCCGCGCCCCACCACGATCAGGTGTTCGGCGGTCAGCGCCATCTCGCTCATCAGGTGCGAGGAGACGAAGACCGTCCTGCCCTCGGCGGCGAGGTCCTTGAGCAGGTGCCGGATCCACCTGATCCCGTCCGGGTCAAGGCCGTTGACCGGCTCGTCCAGCACCACCGTGCGCGGATCACCCAGCAGGGCGACCGCGATGCCCAGCCGCTGGCCCATGCCGAGCGAGAAGGCGCCGGCCCGGCGCCTCGCCACCTCGGTGAGGCCCACGACCTCCAGCACCTCGTCGACCCGCCTGCCCGAGATGCCGTGCGTGGCACCGAGTGCGAGCAGGTGATCACGAGCAGAGCGTCCGGGGTGCACGGCGCGCGCGTCGAGCAGCACGCCGATCTCCCGCAACGGGGCGCGGTGCGCGCGGTAGGGCTTGCCGTTGACCCTGGTGAAGCCGGAGGTCGGCGAACCGAGCCCCACGAGCATCCGCATGGTCGTCGTCTTGCCCGCGCCGTTCGGACCGAGGAACCCGGTCACGACGCCGGGTTCGACGGTGAAGGAAAGCCCGTCCACCGCGGTCTTCGGCCCGTACCGCTTGCTGAGGCCCACCACCTCGATCATTGTTTCTCCCGGGGGTTCGTCTGTGTCCCTCAGAGATTCGCCGATCGAGGAGCAAAGGACGTCGTACTGACGCAGATGCTTGAATACCGCGTTCGCAGTATATGAACGAAAGCGCTGGTAGCGGAACCGTCCGGCAGTTGCACAACGGTAAATCGACGATTAACCGCAGCGCATTTCATTCGCGCGGCGACGGTGGAAATGCGACGACGCCAGGGCCGGAATTCACGCCGTCCCCGGACCCCACCCACATCTCAGCGCTCCACTCGCCCAGCACATCCCCTGGAACGAGGTCACGAGGAAGCACGCGGCCAGGCCGGGGGACGGAACAGGCCCGGACGAAATAGGCTCACCGGTGTGAACCCCGACGCCGCCCGCTACCGGGCAGTGGTCATCGGTGCCTCGCTCGGCGGCGCCGAGGCACTGCAGGTGCTGCTCGGCGGTCTGCGCACCGACCTGCCCGTCCCCGTCGTGATCGCCCAGCACCTGGGCCCCGGTGTGAGCCACCTGCACACGATGCTCGGCCGGGCGTCGCGGCACCCGGTCGTCTGGGCTCAGGACGGCCAGGTCCTCAGCGCGGGGCACGTCTACCTGTGCCCGGGACGCACCCAGGTGAGCCTGGAGCCGGACGGCACGCTCACCGTGCATCCCAAGCCCGGCAAGTCCTCCATGAGACAGGTCGACGGGCTGTTCGTCTCCGCCGCGAACTCGCTGGGCGGGCAGGTGCTCGCGCTGGTGCTGACCGGGCTGGGCAGCGACGGCACCGCCGGCGCGCTGGCCGTGAAGCAGGCGGGCGGCACCGTGATCGTGCAGGACGAGTCCACCGCGACCGCGTTCGGCATGCCGTCGGCGGTGATCGCCGCGGGAGCGGCCGACCTCGTGCTGCCGCTGGGTGAGCTGCCCGACCTGCTGGACCGGGTGGTCGGGTCCGGCCGTCCGGTGCCCACGCCCGCCGTGCGGGCGAGCGAGGCGGTGTTCGCCGCGGGCGGGCGGCTCGGGCGGCTGATGAACGAGGTCGACTGGGGTGCCACCGCGCTCGGCCCGGTCGACCGGTGGCCGGTCGTGCTGCGCGACACACTGGCCATGGTGCTGACCAACCCGGTGCCGATGGACCTGATGTGGGGCCCGGACCTGCTGCAGCTGTACAACGACGCCTACAGCGCCGTCATCGGCGAACGCCACCCCGGCGCGCTCGGGCGGTCGGTGTTCCAGGTCTGGCCGGACGCGGCCGCGACGTTCGGCCCGGCCCTGCGGCAGGTCCTCGACACCGGGACGGCCGTGCGCCTGGTCGACCAGGCGTTCGTGGTGAACCGGTCGGACCGGCTGGAGGAGGTGTTCGCCACCGTCGCCTACAGCCCCGTCCGCGACGGCGGCCGGGTCGCCGGGGTGCTCGCCACCCTGGTCGAGACGACGGACCAGGTCCGCAACGCCCGCCGCCTGGACACGTTGCACCGCCTCGCCGCCACCTCGCGCCAAGCGGGCGACACCACGTCCGACCTCGAGGTGTGCCAGTGGCTGATGCGCGCGCTGGAGGCCAACTCGCAGGACGTCCCGTTCGCCCTGGTCTACCTCGTCGAGGGCCGCGGGGCGCGCGCCCACCTCGCCGCCTCCACCGGCCTGAGCGAGGACAGTCCCGCGCTGGAGCGGATCGTCACCAGCGACCGGCCGTCGGTCTGGCCGCTGCACGCCTGCGTCCGCGAGGCGGCTCCGCAGGTCGTGGACGACCTGACGAGCCGGTTCCCCGACCTGGTGTCCGGGACCTGGCCGGAACCGCCGCACACGGCGCTCGTCCTGCCCGTCACCCCCGTCCTCGACGGCGTGCCCGCGGCCCTGCTCGTGCTCGGCGTCAACTCCCACGCCCCGCTCGACTCCGGTTACCGCCAGTTCTTCGACCTCGTCGCCGAACGGGTGGGGGCCACCCTGCTCGCGGCGCGGATCCACCGCGAGCAGCAGCGGCAGGTGACCGCGCTCGGGGAGCTCGACCGCGCCAAGACCACGTTCTTCGCCAACATCAGCCACGAGTTCCGCACGCCGCTGACCCTGTTGCTGCTGCCGCTGGAGGAGCAGCTCACCACCCTGCCGCCCGAGCACCTCGACACCGCCCGCGTCGCCCACCGCAACGCGCTGCGCCTGCTGCGGCTGGTCAACACCCTGCTCGCCTTCTCCGAACTGGAGGAGGGCCGCGGAGCGCCGTCGATGGAGGACGTCGACGACCTCGCCGCGCTGACCGAGGAGCTCGCCGAGGTGTTCCGCCCGGCGGTCGAACGGGCGGGACTGCGGCTCGTCGTCGACTGCCCGCCGCTCGGCCGGCCGGTGCGGCTGGACACGGGCATGTGGCAGGCGGTCGTGCTCAACCTGCTGTCCAACGCGCTCAAGCACACCTTCACCGGGTCGATCACCGTCGTGCTGCGCGCTCAGCGCAGCCACGTCGAGCTCGCGGTGACCGACACCGGGACGGGCATCGACGCCGCCGAGGTGCCGCACCTGTTCACCCGCTTCCACCGGGTCGAGGACGCGAAAGCGCGCAGCAGGGAGGGCTCCGGCATCGGGCTGGCCCTGGTCCGCCTGCTCGTGTCCCGCCACCACGGCAGCATCCGGGTCCGCAGCGTTCCCGACTCGGGCAGCACCTTCACCGTGTGGGTCCCGTTCGTGCAACCACGCCGCGGCCACGAGCCGGCCGTCCGCGTTCAACCGGACGCGACGGCACGCCTGCGGCAGGCCTTCTCCGAGGAGGCCGAGTCCTGGCTGGCCGCCGGGGTGTCCACAGTGGACGACCAGGTCCGGCCGCCGGACGCGGCGCGGCCTCACGAGCGGACCAGCGTGCTCGTCGTCGACGACAACACGGACATGCGGGACTACCTGCGGCGCCTGCTCCAGGAGCACTACGACGTCCACACCGCCTCCGACGGCGACCAGGCGCTCGACCAGCTCGCCGGCCACCGGGTCGACCTCATCGTCAGCGACGTCGTGCTCCCCCACCTCGACGGGTTGCGCCTCATCGAACGCGTGCGCGGCGACCCTGCGCTGCGCGCCATCCCGATCATCCTGCTGACGTCCCTCGGCACGACACCGCAGACGTTGCAGGGCCTCACCTCCGGCGCGCACGACTACCTCGTGAAGCCGTTCGCGGCCGAGGAGCTGATCGCCCGCGTCGAGGCGCAGCTCGCCCTGCGCCGGGTCCGCAACGCCGTCGCCGAACGCCCGGCCACCTGAGCGGCCCTACCTCGCCCCGACGACCGCCCACACGGTCTTGCGGCCGCCGGCCTCGTCGGCGAAGCACCCCCAGGTCCTGGTCAGCTGCGCGACGAGGTGCACACCCCTGCCCGCGTTGGCGACGTCGCTCGCCGGGTCGGCGAGCACCACGGGAGCCGGGTCGTCGTCGCCCACGGCGACGGTGAGCAGCCCGCGTCGCAGTTCGAGCCGCAGCCGGGCCTCCGAACCGGTGTGCTCCACCGTGTTCTGCACGAGTTCCGAGGCGACGTGCACCGCGTCCAGCGCCTGCCCCTCGGACAGGTCCCACCGCACGCACGTCTCGCGCACGAACCGGCGGGCGGCGCCCGGACTGCTCAGGTCGTGCGGCAGCACCACGTGCGCACGCCGGCGCGGTGCGGGCCGGTCGACGTTCGCCATCGCCTCCTCCAGGTCACCGAACACCCCCACGTAGCGGCGGATCGGCGAGCAGCGCAGGAGTTCCGCGTGCGCGGGGCCGGTGGCCACGAGCACCGGGACGGCCGGCCAGTCGCTGATGCGCAGCCACACCGCGGTGAACACGCTCAACGCGGAGGTCGCCGCGATCGCGGTGGCGCTGAGGTCGACGACCAGTGCGCGGGGCTGGTCGATCGCGCACTTGAGCATGAAGTCGCGCAGGAGCGGATAGGTCGTGCGCCCGAGGACGCCGTCCGGGCGGATCACCGCGCACATGTCGCGCTCGTCCACGTGACACCGCAACCGCTCCACGTCGATCATCGGCCGGTGGCGGCGTCGGAGGCCGCACCGATGCTGCGCAGCGCCTCCGGGACCGAGGCGCAGAGCGGGAGGTACCTGGTGAGCCCGGTGATCTCCAGAGGCCGGCGCACAGCACGGGTGTTCGCCACCACGCGCACCGTGACGCCGTCGCGCAGGGCCTGCCGGCGAGCCCGCACGAGCAGGTTCAACCCGGTGGACCCGATGAAGCCGACTTCCGAAAGATCGATCACCACCGCGCGTGGCACCGCGTTCAGGCAGGCGGACAGCGGTTCGCCGACGACGGCCTCGGTCAGCATGTCGATCTCACCGGCCACCCGGACGACCACGGCGACGCCGTGGTCCTCGACGCTCACGGATGCGCTCTCGGCCGGTGCGGGACGCGGTTCAGGCATGAGACGGTCTCCCCGTGCTGCGGAGCGGGACGAACCGGGCTGCCTGCTGAACCCGGATCGCGGGGGGTCAAGCCAGATACCCGCACCGTATGCCCGTTCTCGCCGAGCGTCGACTCGAGGCCGCTCGCGCGAACCGAACGGACCAGTGCACACGAACGGGTGGTTGTGCCACGAGAAGTCCCCGGCACGTGTGAACCGGCTCGCGCGTGGGTAACCGCGCGCGTGGCAAGTCCGCCTCACGGCGTCGAGAGGGCAACATGAGCACGCTCAGGCACGCACCGGTCGTCGCACGGATGACCACGCCGGCGCAGCGCGGTGACGACTCCCCGCTGTGGCAGCCGAACCGGCGCTCCGTCCGGTACGCCGTCGACCTCCTCGGCGCGCTCATCGTCGTGGCGGGCTTCGTCTCGGGCGAGTTCGCGCTGGGCTTCGGCGGTGCGGTGGTCCTGCTGGCCGGCATGTGCCTGCACGTGTCGTGCGGTCGTCAGGGCGTGGAAGGCAGGTAGGCCGGCGTCCGGCGAGCCCGCGACGCCTCTTCGAAGGCCGCCGCGCGGCGCAGCACCGCGTCGTCCGCTCCCCGTCCGCCGATGAACGACACGCCGATCGGCAACGGGCCCGCGAACCCGGCCGGAACGCTGGTGTTCGGGTAGCCCGCGACGGCCGCGGGCAGGGCCGTGCGCGGTCCGGCCGGGTCGCTGCCGCGCGCGAGCCACGCGGGGCCGTTCGTGGGCGCCATGATCACGTCCAGGCGGTGGGCGGCCAGCACCTCGTCGATGGACCGGCGCGCCAGCTCGGTCGCGGTGCGCCGCCGGCGGAGGTGGACCGGGTCGCTGAGCGAGAGCGTCTTCCCCGCTTCGTGGAACAGCTCCTGGCCGAACACGCTCAGCTCGACCGGGTCGTCCTCGTTGAACTCGACCAGCTCGCGCATCGTGCGCGGCGCACCGGGCCGGGTGCGCAGGTACCGCTCCAGGTCGTGCCGGAACTCGGCGACCATGGCCGGCCGGTCGGCCGCGTGGACGAGGTCCTGGTACGGCAGTTCGACGTCGACCGCGGTGGCCCCGTGGTCGCGCAGGAGCTCCACCGCCGATGCCACGACCCGGTCGACGTCAGCGTCGAACCCGGTCCTGCGCCACACCCCGACCCTCGCGCCCCGCAGGGTTCCGGGGGTGAACACCTGGTCGCCGCCTTCCATGGCGGCCATGAGGATCGCGGCGTCCACGACGTGCCGCGCCATCGGACCGGCCGTGTCCCGCAGGGAGGTGATCGGCACGATGCCCGCGTTGCTGATCCGGCCGGGCGTCGGCTTGAACCCCACGACACCGGCGTGGCCCGCCGGGGACACGATCGAGCCGTTGGTCTCGGTGCCGACCGCGACCTGCGCGAGCGACGCCGCCACCGCGACGGCCGAACCGGAGGACGACCCGCACGGGGTGCGGTCCAGCACGTGCGGGTTGGCGGTCTGCCCGCCCACCGCCGACCAGCCGGAGGTCGCCCACGGGGACCGGAAGTTGCCCCACTCCGTCATGTTCGTCTTGCCCAGCAGGACGGCTCCCGCGTCACGCAGGCGGGTCACGACCGGGGCGTCGGCGCCCGGCGGCACGCGCAGCGCTCGCGAACCGGCGGTGGTCGCCAGCCCGCGGGTGTCGATGTTGTCCTTGAGCAGCACGGGAATGCCGTCCAGCAGGCCGCGGGCCTGGCCGCGCGCTCGTCTGCGGTCGCTCTCCTCGGCCTGGTGCGGCGCTGTCGGGTCGATCGCGAGCACGGCACGCAGCAGCGGATCGACCTCGGCGATGCGACGGAGGTAGGCGGCGGTCAGGGCGGCCGAGGTGAGCTCGCCCTCCGCCATCCGGCGCGCGAGAAGTGGGATGGTCGCCTGATCGAGGTCGGCGGCCAGGAGTTCCATGCCCCCATTGCCGACCCGCCGCCCCGCCCGCGTCAACCTGCGGACGGGTAATGCGGTCGTGCGCTTGCTCACACGCGAGACCGCTCACAGGGAGAACATGGTCATCGGCATTCGGGGGTATTCGGGTGACACCTGTCAGCCCACACCTCCGAGGAGACGTCATGTGCGGAATCGCCGGTGAGATCGTCGTCGACCAGGCTGGCCGGCCCGACCTCGGCGCGGTGGAGCGCATGACGCGGACCATGTGGTCACGAGGGCCGGACGGCGCGGGCCACTGGGCGGAGGGCCGGGTCGCGCTCGGCCACCGCAGGCTGTCGATCATCGACCTGTCCGACGCCGGCGCGCAGCCCATGGTCGACGACGAACTCGGGCTCGCCGTGGCGTTCAACGGGTGCATTTACAACTACGAGCAGCTGCGCGAAGAGCTGTCCGGCCGCTACAGCTTCCGGTCCACCAGCGACACCGAGGTCATCCTCAAGGCCTACGACCACTGGGGCGAGGGTTTCGTCGAGCACCTCGTCGGCATGTTCGCGATCGCCCTGTTCGACCGGCGGCGCGACCGGGTGCTGCTGGTCAGGGACCGGCTCGGGATCAAGCCCCTCTACGTCGCCGAGGTGCGCGGGCGGACGCGGTTCGCCTCCACGCTGCCCGCCCTGCTCGCGGGTGGTGGTGTCGACACCGAACTCGACCCCGTGGGCCTGCACCACTACCTGACCTGGCACTCCATCGTCCCCGCGCCGCGCACCGTCCTGCGCGGGGTGCGCAAGCTGCCGCCCGCCACGATCCGCGTGTTCGAGCGCGGGCAGGAGCCCCGCGACCACGTCTACTGGCAGCCGTCGTACACGCGGCGCCCCGAGCACGCCGACTGGACGGCGCTGGACTGGCGGCAGGCGGTGCGCGAGGCGTTGCAGGTCGCCGTGCGCCGCCGCACGGTGTCCGACGTGGAGGTCGGCGTGCTGCTGTCCGGAGGCCTCGACTCGAGCCTCCTGGTCGCGCTGCTCGCCGCCGAGGGGCAACGGCCCAGCACGTTCAGCATCGGCTTCACGAGCCGCGACGACGTCGAGGGCGACGAGTTCGCCTACTCCGACGCGATCGCGCAGAAGTTCGGCACCGACCACCACCAGATCCGCATCGGCGACGAGGAGATCGCCTCGGCGGTCGAGGACACCGTGGGTTCGATGAGCGAGCCGATGGGCAGCCACGACGTCACCGCGTTCCACCTGGTGTGCCGGGAGGTCTCCCAGCACGTCAAGGTCGTGCAGTGCGGTCAGGGCGCCGACGAGGTGTTCGCCGGGTACCGCTACCACCAGCCGGCGGCCACCGCCGCCCGGCGCGAGGCGGCCGAGGTGCTGCGCGACGCGTTCCACGACCTCGGGCACGACGAGCTCGCGCACGTCCTCGAACCGGACTGGCTGACCCGTCACGACGTCAGCGCCGTCCTCGCCGCGGAGCACCTCTCCGATCCCGGTGCGGACACGGCTCTGGACGCCGTGCTCAGGACCGACACGCACCTGCTGATGCCCGACGACCCGGTGAAGCGGGTCGACAACATGGCGATGGCGTGGGGCGTCGAGGCACGCGTGCCGTTCCTCGACCAGGACCTGGTGGAGCTCGTCGCCGCGTGCCCGCCGGAGCTCAAGGCCGGCCAGGACGGCAAGGGCCTGCTCAAGGACATCGGCCGCGACCTGCTGCCGCTCGAGGTCGTCGACCGCAAGAAGGGCTACTTCCCCGTGCCGGCCCTCACCCGGCTCGACGGCGAGGTCCTCGACCTGCTGCGCGCGACCATGACCTCCCCCGCCGCACGCGGGCGCGGGGTCCTGCGCCGCGACTACGTGGACGGCCTCCTCGCCGACCCCAACGGCCACGCCACCAAGGCCGGTGGGAACGAGCTGTGGCACCTGGGCGTGCTGGAGATGTGGTTGCAGCAGCACGGCATCGGCTGAACCCGCTGTGCCGGGAGCTCGTCCGCCGGCCGGAAAATCGTGTGCACCCCGCGATATGGTGCTGACGCGGTTGTGACGCTCCGTGCGTTGCCGCGTCAGAGCACCGGGGGAAGAGATGTCGGCCGGCGAGGCGAGCATGGGCGCGTGGCGCATGCTGCGGACGAACGGCCCGTTGCGCGCCCTGTTCACCGCACGGACCGTGTCGTACGCGGGCGACTCGCTGAGCATGGTCGCGTTGATGCTCCACGTGGCCAACTCGACGGGTCAGGCCATCGCCGTGGCGTTGTTGCTGCTGGCGGGAGACTTCGTGCCGTCGCTCATCGCACCGCTCACCGGCGCGATCGCGGACCGGTTCGACCTGAAGCGCGTGATGATCGCCTGCGACGTCGCACAGGGCGCGCTGGTGCTGCTCATCGCGTTGTCACTGCCCCCGTTGCCGCTGCTGCTCGTGCTGGTGGCGGTGCGCGCTATCGCGGGGCAGATCTTCATGCCCGCGTCGCGCTCCGCGGTGCCCGCGATGGTGCCGGGCGCGCACCTGGAGACCGCGAACTCGGTGATCGGCTTCGGCGCGAACACCGCCGAGGCGGCCGGCCCGCTCATCGCGGCGGCCCTGCTGCCGTTCCTCGGCGTGCAGGGCGTGCTGGTGGTCGACGCGGCGTCGTTCTTCGTGTCCGCGCTGGTGCTCACGGCGGTGCGCGCGATGCCGCCGGTGCCGGACCCCGACCGCGACGACGCCACCCTGCTGGAGCAGGCGAGGTCCGGGCTGGGCTACATCCTCCGCACTCGGGCGATCCGGATCATCACCCTCGGTTTCTGCGCGGTGGTGGCGTTCAACGGCGTGGACGACGTGGCGCTGGTGCTGCTGGCCAAGGACACGCTGCACTCCGGTGACTCGTCGGTCGGTCTGCTGCTCGGTGCCGTCGGCATCGGCCTGCTGGCCGGATACGCGCTGCTGACCCGTTACGCGTCGAAGGCGTCCATGGTCACGTTGCTCGTCGGCGGTTTCCTGGTGAGCAGCGCGGGCAACTTCCTGACCGGCTTCGCGTGGGCCGTCACGGCCGCGTTCACCGTGCAGGCGATCCGCGGCCTGGGCATCGCGGGCATGGACGTCGGCTCCAGCACGCTGCTGCAGCGCACGGTGCCGCCGGCGATGCTCGGCAGGGTGTTCGGCAACCTGTACGGCACCATCGGGTTCGCCGCCGCCATCTCGTACGTCGGCGGCGGTCTGCTGCTGGACGCCACGTCTGCGCCCACCACGTTGATCGTCGCGGGCGGTGGCGGCGTGCTGTGCACCCTGGTGGTGGCGATCTTCCTGCCCCGGGCGCTGAAGGCCCATCCGCTCCCCCAGGCCGTGGACGGGCTCGCGGCGTCCCCTCCTGCTCCGACCGACCGCCAGTGAGCGGTGCCCGCCAGGTCCGGCGGGCACCGCTCTGTCCGGCATCAGGTCACCGTGGTCACCACGGCGACCGTGACGGCGGCGCTCGACGCGGCGATCGCGGCCGCGGTCCTGACCACCGCGGCGTTCACGGCCTCGGCGCCCCAGTTGCCCTTCTCCAGTTCCTTCGCGCGCCGTGCGACGTCACCCGACCACGCGAGCTGCGGCCGCAGCATGGGCAGCGCACCGCTCGCGGACAGCAGCGCGGTCAGCGCCGCGGTGCGGGGGTCCGGGGACGCGCCGTCCACCAGCACCGCGCGGATGCGCTGGCGGACCTCCTCCTCGTGACGGGTGTCCGCGGCCGGCAGCGTGGTGACGCGGAACAGGCCCAGCACCTTCTTCTTCTCCCTGCTGATCAGGCCGCGCTCGACGAGGCGGTCGACCACGCGCGTCCACATGTCGGCGCCGATCTTGAGCAGGAGCGAGTCGACGGACCTGGGCTTCTCGGCGGCCTTGTCGTAGCCGTACCGCAGCAACGGGTCCTCCGGTGCGGTGCCGGTGACGACGACCTTCCTGTCCCGCACCTCGACCAGGCCCGCCAGGGCGAGCTCGACCAGCACGGCGCCGCCCATCGTGTAGTGCAGCGTGCCGGCGGCGGCCGGGGTCCCCGACTCGTCGTCCATCAACAGCAGGGCGAGGTCCTCGACGATCAGCATGTCTTCCTCTCAGAGCCAGTCGTGTTCTCGTGCGTAGCGCGCGGCCTCGTGCCGCGTCTTGGTCTGGGTCTTCTGCATCGCGTTCGACAGGTAGTTGCGGACGGTGCCCTCCGCGAGGTGCAGCTGGCGGGCGATGTCGGCGACCGAGTAGCCCTCCCTGGTCGCGCGCAAGACGTCGATCTCGCGGTCGGTCAGCGGGCAGTCGTCGGCCACGGCCAGCCCGGAGACGTCCGGGTCGATCCACCTCCTGCCGCTGTGCAGGGCAGCGATCACCGACGTGATGTGGGCGGGGTCCGCGGACTTGGTGACGAATCCCTGCACCCCGAGCTTGAGCGCCTTGCGCAGCACGCCGGGACGCGCGTGCCGGGTCAGCATGAGGATCACCTGGTCCGGCAGCACCCGGCGGATCTCCACCACGGCTTCCAGACCGTCCACGGACGGCATCTCCAGGTCGATCACGAGCACGTCCGGCCGATGCTCGAGCGTGGCCGCGACGGCCTGCTCGCCGTCCGCGGCCTCGGCGAGGACGGTGATGTCGCCCTCCATCGGCAGCAGCGCCGCCATCGCCTTGCGCAGCAGTGCCTCGTCGTCGGCCAGCACCACCGTGGTCATCGCGCCACCCCGTGCGGGAAGGCCGCGGCCGTGACGAACTCGCCGTCGTCCTGCGCCACCGTCAGCTCTCCCCCCACTCCCGCGAGCCGGTCCCTGAGCGTGGACAGGCCTCGCAGCTCCGGCAGGTCGCCGGGCGCGCCGTCGTTGACGATCGTGATGCCGGACTCCGCGAGCGTGATCCGGACCTCGCCCGCCTGCGCGTGCCGCAGGATGTTGGTCGTGGTCTCCCGCAGGACCTGGCCGAGCAGCTCGCCCGCGCGTTCGTCGACGGCCGCCTCCCGGATGATCCGCACCCGGATTCCCGCCGCCTCGAAGAGGTTCTTCGCGTTCTCCAGCTCACCGACGAGGTTCAGCCGCCGCTGCGCGTACGCGAGTTCCTTGGTCTGCTTGATCGTGTCGCCGACCAGGGCGTGGATCTCGCGCAGCTCCGCCTCCGCGCGATCGGCGTCGCGCCGCACCAGCTTCTCGGCCAGCGCGGTCTTGAGCTTCACCACGTGCAGCGTGTGGCCCTGGATGTCGTGCAGTTCGCTCGCGAACCGGATCCGTTCCCGCGCGACGGCGAGCTCCGACTCCTGTTCGCGGGCTTCGTCCAGTTCCGCCAGGACCTTGTAGAACGCCTGGTTGGCGAACATGAACCCGAGCGTGACCACCATGACGGCGGACGGGACCAGCACGAACAGGAACGCGGTCGAGCCGGCGTTCTCGTACGGCCTCAACAGCCTCGACGCGCCCACCACCGTGACGAACGCGACGAGCCCCACAGCGGCCGGAATGCGGTGCCGCGGCATCTGCGGCACGATGAGCGGGCCGACGACCGTGATGCTGTAGAACGCCGTGCTGCTGCCGCTGACCAGGGCACCGAAGACCCAGACGGCCGCGCTGGTTCCCAGCAGGGGCACGGTGAAGCGCCGGATGTCGTCCTTCGCCCACCGCACGACCGCGACCATGGCCACCAGCACGCCGGCGACCAGCACGGCCGCCTCCCACCAGACGCGCGAGTCGGTCACGACCAGCACCGTCCCGACGGGAATGATCACCGCGATCTGCGTGGTGATGTTCAGCCTGCTCATCCGGCCGCGAGCCGACGTGGCGTAGCTGACCTTCACGCGCGGTTCGGCGGTCCGGTGTCCACTGTGGCTCTCCGACGCAGGCTGTGTCACCGTCCCAGTATTTCGCCGCGGTCATGACGGCACCAGTGACGCCACGTCATGCCTTCGGGGGCACAAATGTCATGGCCGGGTGATGACGTGGTGACACTGCCGCGGGATCGCCGCAGGCAGTGGAATCAACGGCATGCCGACCACACCCGTCATCGAAGTCGAAGGCCTCAACGTCACCTACGGCGACTTCCACGCCGTGCAGGACCTGTCCTTCCACGTGCGACGCGGCGAGTTGTACGCGCTGCTCGGCACGAACGGCGCGGGCAAGACCTCGACCCTGGAGACGATCGAGGGGCACCGCACCGCCACCTCGGGCACCGTGCGGGTGTTCGGGCAGAGCCCCGCCGACCGCTCCGCCGTGCGCCCCAAGATGGGGATCATGTTGCAGGACAGCGGGTTCACCCCAGACCTGACGGTCGCGGAGTCCGTCCGGCTCGTCGGCGCGCTCACCCGCCGCACCGACCGGGTCGACCGCGTGCTCGACGTCGTCGACCTGACCCGCAAGGCGGACACGAAGGTGTCCCAGCTCTCCGGCGGCGAGAAGCGCCGCCTCGACTTCGCCACCGCCGTGTACGGCACGCCGGAGCTCGTCTTCCTGGACGAACCCACCACGGGCCTCGACATCCAGTCCCGCGACGACCTGTGGTCCACAGTGGACAAGATGCGCGAGACCGGTACCACAGTCGTTCTCACGACGCACTACCTCGAAGAGGCGCAGCAACACGCCGACCGCATCGGACTCATGCACCGCGGCAGGTTCCACCGCGAGGGCACGGTAGCCGAACTGACCAGGACGCTGCCGTCCGTGATCCGCTTCGGCCTGCCCGCACCCGCTCCGGCACTGCCGCTGCAGGCCACGCGCGAGGGCGACGGCCGGTACCTCGTCGAGACCTTCGAGCTGCAGAAGGCCATGTCCGCGCTGCTGCGCTGGGCCGAGGACCACGGCCTCGAGCTGCGGGACCTGGAGGCGGGCCCGACCCGCCTCGACGACGTCTTCCGCGCCATCGGCAACGCCTGACCCGCTCCGTCCGGAAAGGACACCGCAGTGCTCCCGATCTTCCTCAGCGAACTGACCCAGATCTTCCGCAACCGGTCGGTGCTGATCACCAGCTTCGTCATGCCCATCGCCGTCAGCGCGTTCTTCCTCTACCAGCACGACCTCTTCACCCAGATCGGCAGCCTCGGCTACATCGCGGCGATCGTGATGTTCACGGTCTGCGCCTTCGGCCTCTACGCCAGCTCGGTCACCACCCTGGCGTCACGCCGCCAGAACCTGTTCCTCAAACGCCTGCGCTCCACCGCCGCCGGCGACGCCGGCATCCTCGCCGGACTCGTGCTGCCCGCCACCGCCATCGCACTGGTCCAGGTCACCGCGATCATGGCGGTGCTCGCCGCGGTCACCACCGCACCGGACAACATCGTCCTGCTGGCGCTCGCGGTCGTGACGACCGCGGCGATGATGGTCGGCCTGGCCCTGGCCACCGCCGGGCTCACGAACTCGCCCGAGCACGCCCAGGTCACCACGCTGCCCGTCTGCCTCGGCGTCGTCGCCGTAGCCAGCTGGGTCGGGATCAGCGGCACCGAGGACCTGACGCTGCTCAAGCGGCTGCTGCCGGGAGGGGCCGCGACCGAGCTCGTCGTGAACGCCTGGACGGGCGGGGTCGCGACGACGGACTCGCTGCTGCTGCTGGCACCGACGCTGGCCTGGGTGTTCCTGGCCGCCGTGCTCGCCTCCCGCCTGTTCCGCTGGGAACCGCGGCGCTGATCCGCCGCCGGTGGGCGGGGAGCTGACACGCTCGTCGTGAACGCGCCGCCGGCGGGCGGGCGCGGAGCTGGCCCCTCGCGGTGAACGCTCAGGCGGGACCACAACGGCGAACTCACCGCTCCTGCCGGAGCGGGTGTCCCTGGCGGCCGTGCCCACCTCCCGCCTGTTCTGCTGGAAACCGCGGCGCCGGCCAGCGCGAGTCCCTCAACGCCGTGCCCGCCTCCCGCCCGTTCCGCTGAAAGCCACGACGCTGACCACCCCGACGTCCCGGACGAGCTGACACTCTTGATCAGTCGATCCGACCGACCCAGAGGAGATCAGGCAATGGTGGACCACGGAGCCGTCGCGAGGACGTGGGTCGAGCGGTGGGACCGCCAGCAGGAGCACTACATCGCCGAACGAGAGGAGCGCTTCCAGGTGATCGGCGACGTGGTCGAGCGCGTGTGCGCGCCCGTCGAGGCCCCGCTGGTGGTGGACCTGGGCTGCGGGCCCGGTTCGTTGTCGACGCGGCTGCACGCGCGGGTCCCGCACGCGAGGATCGTCGGTGTCGACGTGCACCCGTTCCTGCTCGGCCTGGCCCGCCACACCCGTCCCGCGCAGGCGTCGATCGACTACGTCCTCACCGACCTGGGCGAGCCCGGCTGGACCGGGCGGGCGGGTGGCGACCGGATGTGGGACGCCGCCGTGTCGACCACCGCGTTGCACTGGCTCGAGCCCGAGCGGCTGCAGGGCGTCTACGACGACCTGGCGACTGTGATCCGTCCCGGCGGCGTGCTGGTCAACGGTGATCACCTGTACCCCGAACGGCCGGTGCTGCGGGAGATTGCGGAGTTCGTGCGCGAGCGCCGTGCCGAACGGGCGGGGGTTCTCGCGAACGAGGACTGGGCGACCTGGTGGGACGAGGCCCGGTCCGACGCCGGGTTGCGCGCGATGTTCACCGAGGACGAGCTGGCCACGAAGTCGGGTGGCCACGGCAACGACCTCAGCGCCCGCTGGCACGAGGACGCGTTGCTGCGGGCCGGGTTCAGCGACGTCGGAGTCGTCTGGCAGTACGGCGACGACCACGTGGTCG
This sequence comes from Lentzea cavernae, assembly GCF_014653695.1. Lineage (GTDB taxonomy): Bacteria > Actinomycetota > Actinomycetes > Mycobacteriales > Pseudonocardiaceae > Lentzea > Lentzea cavernae. The sequence continues at coordinate 107,773 of NZ_BNAR01000001.1, forward strand.
TCGCCGTGCGCTGAGAACCCGGGAACCAGGGCGCCGCTCCGGCCGACCACCTGAGTGCTGGCACCTCTTGATGGCGGCGGGTGGGAAGGGGGAAGGGGGCGGGAGGACAGGCCGCCCCCTTCGCCAGGACGGGACGCGCTCCGTGACCGGCTGAGCGCGGTCAGTCATGCGCGGAGAACGCGGGAACCAGGCCGGGGTCGCGGACGACTACTGCTCCAAGCCCGCACTCCGTCCCCCTGCAGAGGTGTCCCCGATGTCCGCTCCCCCGCTCGAGCTCGAACGAACAGACGAGACGACCCGGACCAGCCAGATCTCCGTCGTGCCACTGCTGCGCAGGCTGCACTTCTACGCCGGGGTGCTCATCGGGCCGTTCCTGGTCGTGGCCGCCGTGACCGGCATGCTCTACGCGTTCGCGCCGCAGATCGACGACGTCCTCTACGGCGACAAGCTGTGGGTGGAGCCCGCGGGCACCGCCCGTCCCGTCTCCGAGCAGGTCGCGGCGGCGCAGGCGTCCCTGCCCGAGGGCACCGTGACGGCGGTGCAGCTCTTCGACGACCCCGAGGCCACCACGCGCGTCGTGTTCGCGGCCCCCGGTCTGGCCGAGGAGTACAGCAAGACCGTCTACGTGAACCCCTACACCGCGCAAGTGCAGGGCGAGCTGACCACGTGGGCGGGCGCGACCCCGGCCGTCACCTGGCTCGACCAGCTGCACCGCGACCTCAACCTCGGCCCGGTCGGCAACCTGTACTCGGAGCTCGCCGCCAGCTGGTTGTGGGTGCTCTCCCTGGTGGGCCTCGTGCTCTGGATCGCCCGCCGCCGCACCGCCAAGCGCCGGGTGCGCGCGCTGCTGGTGCCGGAGAAGGGCGCCAAGGGCGTGCGCAAGACGCGGTCCTGGCACGCGAGCCTCGGCGTGTGGGCACTCGTCGGCGCGCTGTTCCTGTCCGCCACCGGGCTCACGTGGTCGAACTACGCCGGCGAGAACTTCAGCGCGGTGCTCGTCGCGCTCAACGCCAAGGCGCCCGCTCTCGACACCGCTCTCCCCGGCTCGACGCCTGCCGCTCCCGCGGCCGGTGAGCACTCGGAGCACAACGGCAGCGCGGGCAGCACCGAGCCGGTGGACGCCAAGACCTTCGACGAGGTGCTCGCCGCCGGACGCGGGGCCGGCCTCGACGGACCGGTCGAGCTCGCCCCCGCCGCTGCCGGGACCGCGTGGTCCGTCGCGCAGACCGACCAGCTCTGGCCGATCCGCCAGGACAAGGCCGCCGTCGACCCCGCCACGGGGACCGTCACCGCCCGCGCGGACTTCGCCGACCGCCCGTTCCTGGCGAAGCTGTCCTCCCTGGGCATCTACGCCCACATGGGTCTGCTGTTCGGCCTGGCCAACCAGATCGCGCTCCTGCTGCTCGCCGCGACGATCCTGGCGCTCATCTTCTTCGGCTACCGCATGTGGTGGCAGCGCAGGCCGACCCGCGCCGACCGCAGTGCGCCTCTCGGCGCGGCTCCGAAGCGCGGTGGGTGGCAGCAGCTCCCGCTGTGGTTCGTCATCCCCGCGCCGCTCGTGCTGATCGCGGTCGGGATCGCCATGCCGTTGCTGGGCATCAGCCTCGTGGCGTTCCTGATCCTCGACGGCGTCATCGGCGCCGTGCGCGCGCGGAAGTCCGAACGCACACCGGTGGTCGCCGGACAAGGCGACTGAGCTAACTGGGGAACTGGTCGGCGATCTCGTTCGACCAACCCGGTACCGGTGTGGCTCCGAACCGGAGGAGCGGAGGTGGCGGGTCGGGGGACCTGCAACCTCCCGCCCCGCGAAAGCCCGCGGTCAGGACACGCGGCGGCCCGTGCGGTCGTCGTCGATCGCGATGACCAGGTCTTCGCGGGCGCGGGCGACCCGCGACCGGATCGTCCCGACAGGACAGCCGCAGACCTCGGCGGCGTCGGCGTAGGACAGGCCCAGCAACTGGGTCAGCACGAACGCCGTGCGCCGCTCGGGGTCGAGTCCGCTGACGAGCTCGTTGAGCACGACGTCCTCGGCGAAGCCCGGCTCGACCCGCTCCCCCGCGTCGTCCGCGCCGTCGTGCGGGCGGGGCCGCGAACGCAGGGAACGGATGTGGTCCGCGACCACCCTGCGGGCCACCGACAGCAGCCACGTGCGAGCCGGTGCCCTGCCCTCGTAGCGCGCCAGGGCCGGCAGCGCCCGGAGGTAGGTCTCCTGGGAGAGATCGTCCGCGAGCCGCACGTCGCCCGCCAGGTGCGCCACGAACCGCCACACGTCGGCCTGCGTCGCGCGGACGAACGCCTCCGTGGCGGCACGGTCGCCCGTGCGCGCACGAAGCGCATGGCCGGTGATCTCAGCGTCGTCGCCGCGCAGCATCCTCACACCTGGGGTTACGAACCGCACGACGTCCCGGTTCACCTGGAACTCCCCCGTCCCGGCGTCCGACCTCTGGGACGTGAGAACCGTCGTGACCGCGGTGTCCACGGCCGCGATGGCCGTGTCGATGCTGCAGCTGTTCGTGCTGGGCGCGCTGGGACCGGTGCTGATCGCCGAACTCGGGGTGGCCGAGTGGCAGCTCGGTGCGTTGGTAGCGGCCGGGTTCGGCGTGGCCGCGGTGTTGTCGCTGCCCGCGGGTGCGCTGGTGGACCGGATCGGGCCGCAGCGCGGTCTCGTCGGTCTGTTCCTCGTGAGCGCGGTGGCGCTGACCGTGCTGGCGGTCGCGGGGTCGGCCTGGTGGATCGCCGCGGGTGTCGCTCTGGGCGGCATTCCGCAGGCCCTGGCCAATCCCGCCACCAACAAGGTGATCATGGCGGCCGTGGCACCCGAGCACCGCGGGCCGGTGACCGGTTGGAAGCAGTCCGGCGTGCAGCTGGGGGCGTTCGTGGCGGGTGTGCCGCTCGCCGGTGCGGCCGCGGTCGTGGACTGGCGGTGGGGTGTCGGGGTGCTCGCGGTGCTGTGCGTGGCCGGTGCGGTGGCGTCCGCACGGCTCGCGGTGCCCGTTCCACCTGCCAGGAGCGGGCCGGCAGGCGTTGTGGGGCAACGGGTTCGCGCGCTGGCCGCGTTCTCGGTGGCGCTGGGGTTCGGGCTGGCGTCGGTGAACACGTTCTTCGCCCTGTACGGCGTGCAGCGGCTCGACCTGTCCGCGCCGGTCGCGGCGTGGCTCCTCGCGGTGATGGGACTGGCCGGCATCGCGGGCCGGGTGTGGTGGAGCGGGGCGGCGGGCCGGGCGGACGACCCCGCCGCCGTGCTGCCGTCGCTGGGGCTGGGTGCCGTCGTCTCCGTGGCGGTGGTGGCGCTGGCGGACGGGGCGCACTGGCTGGTGTGGTTCGGTGCGGCGGGGATCGGGGTGTTCGCGGTGTCGGGCAACGCGGTCTCGATGGTCGCGGTGATGCGGGCGGTGCCGCAGAAGCTGGCCGGACGGGCGGCGGCGGTGGCGTCGGCCGGGTTCTTCGGCGGGTTCGCCGCCGGACCGCCGGTGACGGGGCTGGTGGTGAGCCGGGCCGGCTACACCTGGCTGTGGGTCGTGGTCGGGGTGGCGTTCGCGGTGGCGACCGGAATCGCGTTCCTGGTCACGCGACGCACTGAGGTGACGGTGTGAGCGACTGGGCGCACGACCTGGTGCGGCGGATGTGCGAGCAGGTCGACGAGGCGGAAGTCGTTGCCGGGGAACGCTTTCCGCTTTACCGTCGCGACGGGAGGTGGAAGACCTCTGCCCGCGGGTCGTGGACCGGAGGGTTCTGGGCGGGGCTGCTCACGTTGCGCCGCCTCGCCACCGGAACCGGCGAACTCGCAGCGGTGCGGGACCGGTTGGACGTGTGGGCGGACGCGGACACGGTGCTGCGCGGCATGATCTTCTGGTACGGCAGCGGCGCGGAACGGCTGGGACTCCTCGCACCCAGGCCCAGCACGGCGAAGGTCGCGGACGGTCTCGCCGCCGGCTTCGACGCGGAGCTGGGCGCGATCCCCTGGGGCACCGCGCTCGCCGCCGACGGTCCTGCCGTCCGCGCGGATGGAGCCGCCGGGGCCGTTCCGCTGCTGGAAGCCCACGCCCACCACGACATCGCCCGGCGCCACCAGGACGCGCACCTGCGCCTCACCCCGGAATGGCCGCGTGGCAAGGCCTGGCTCCTGCTCACGAACCCCGGCGACTGGACCGTGTCCACTGAGGACAGTTCTGCGCAGGCGATCGCGGCCGTGGCGATGCTGAAGGCGGGCAGGAGAAGCGAAGGCGAACAACTGCTGCGCACACTGCCGGAAGGCGCCGAGTACGACGGCATGACCGGGCTGCAGGTCGTGTGGGGCGACTTCTTCACCTTCCTCGGCGCCGCGATCGTCACGGGTTTGGCGCCGCCCGGCGTGTGGTGAGCAACCGGCGTCCGGTCGTCGTGACGTGCAGTTCGTCCGCGCCGTCGAGGATGCGGGCGGACCGTGCGACGCGCAGCAACCGCGGCAGACCCGTTGCGGCGGTGAGGCCTTCCGCGCCGTAGACCTGGATGGCGGCGTCCACGGCGGTGTTCAGGGCACGTGCGGCGGCGACCTTGGCCAGGCTCACCTCGACCGGCGCGCGCTCGCCACCGGCGACCAGGGCCGCGGCGTCGCGGGTGAGCAGCCGAGCGGACCGCACCTCCAGCTCGGACTCGAAAGCCAGGCGCTGCACCAGTTGCCGGTCGGCCAGCACGCCGTCGCCGAGCACCCGCGACACCGCGCGGTCCGCCAGCAGGTCCAGGCACCGTTGCGCCTGGCCGATCCAGCGCAACGCCCGCAGCGTGCGTCCCAGCGCGAGGCGTTCGCCGGCCAGTCGCAGACCCTGGCCCGGTTCGCCGACGAGGTGCGTCGGCGGCACGCGGACCGCGTCGAACGAGATCTCGTGCTGCCCGCCGGCTCCGAGGACGTCGAGCTCCCGTTCGACCCGGAACCCGCCCGCGGGCACGGCGAGGACCGAGAACCCGTCACCGGTGCGGGCCATGACCAGCACCAGGTCCGCGCGCGCCGCACCGCTGGTGAACCACTTGCGGCCCGTGACGGTCCACCAGCCGTCGGCGCCGCGTTCGGCGGTGGTGCGCAGACCGGACGGGTCCGAGCCCGCCACATCGGGTTCGGTCATCGCGTAGCTCACGTGCACGCGTCCCGCCACGAGGTTCGCGAGCACCTCGTCCTTCAGCTCGGGGTGGGCGTGCGCGGTCAGCATCCGGACGTTCAGCAGGCTGGACGAGCCGACGACGTCCGGGCCGTGGTCGCTGCGGCCCTCGTCCTCCGCCACCGCGAAGTAGCCGGCGAGCGGCTGGCCACCGCCGCCCAGCTCGACCGGCAACGGCCGTGCCCACAAGCCGGCTTCTCTGGCGCGCTCGCGCAGTTCCAGACCGCGGCCCGCGTCCAGTTCCGGTTCGGCGGGGATCACGACGTCGTCGACGAACCGACGCAACTGGGTGTCACCTGTCACCGACACATCACACCATCGTGGGAACCCGGATGGCTCTGCGTCCGACCTTTGAGTCATGACGGAAGCCACAGCAGTGCAAGTCTCGGCCCTGGACGGCGCGACCGCGTCCGTCTCGGGCACGAGCGCGGCGGCACGCCTGATGCGCGCTCATCTCCGTGCCCTGGGGGCGGAGGTCGGCGGCGGCTCGACGGAGCACGCGGCGGAGGCCGTTGTCGTACTGCGCAACGGGGACCGGCACGAGGTGGTGGTCGACTGGGCCGGACCGGTGACCGTCCCCGGCCTGCGCGACGAGGCGACCGTCCAGGCCGCGTGCGGTGTGATGCACGTGCACGGCAGGAGTTCCGGTTCGCCGCGCGGCATCGGCGTGGACTACTGCGGCACGGCAGCGGGCGTTCTCGCGATGACCGGGTTGCTGGCGGCAATCCTGCGCGGTGAGCCACGGGTGCGGACCAGCGTCGCCGAGGCCGCGTTGCTGACGATCTCCCAGTACCTGGCGGCGGCCGGCGCGGACGAGGCCGAGGCCGTCGACCTGCGGCCGGGTGGCCCGCCGTTCGTCAGCGCGGACGGGGTGCGGTTCGAGGTCGAGGCGCTGGTTCCCGAGGTGTGGGCGGCGTTCTGGACGGCACTGGGCACCGGCGCCGTGCCGGTGCGGGACGGCTGGAGGCCCTACCAGTTCCGCTACGCGACGGCGACCGCCCCGATCCCGGACGCGCTGCACAAGGCAACCCGTGGCGCCACCTACGCGGAGATCACCGAAGCCGCCGCCATCAGCGGTGCAAGCGTGTGCGCGTTGCACAGTCCGATCGAACCGATCGCCGGCCCGTGGCGCATCGAGCCCACCGGTGGTCACACGACGCGCGACGGCACGGACCTCGTGGTCTACGAGGCCGGTCGGCGCATCCAGGCGCCGATGGCCGCACACCTCCTGGGGTTGTTGGGCGCCAAAGTGATCCGCGTCGAACCACCGGGCGGCGACCCGTTGCGCGGCATGCCGCCGATGTCGGGCGACACCTCCGCACGCTGGCTCGCGCTCAACCGCGGCAAGGGCGCCGTCGAGATCGACCTGAAGGACCCGGCCGACCGGCAACGGCTGCGCGACGCGCTGGCGGACGCGGACGTGTTCCTGCACAACTGGGCTCCGGGCAACGCCGAGAGGTGGCGGCTCGCCGCACCCGACCTCCCCGGCGGCATCGTCTACGCGTACACCTCCGGCTGGGGCGGTGGCGCGCTGCCGAACGTCCCGCTGGGCACCGACTTCATGGTCCAGGCCCGCACCGGGCTGGCCGAGCTCGTGCGTCCGTCCGATGAGGACCCCGCGCCGTCGCTCATGACGCTCGTGGACGTGCTCGGCGGACTGGTCGGCGCCGAAGCCGTGCTCGCGGGCGTGCTCACCCGGAGGCTGACCGGCCGTGGCGTCGCCGTCGAGAGCAGCCTGCTCGGCGCCGCGAGCGCGTTGCTCGCCGGTCAGAACGGCCGCCCCGCACCAGGTTTCCGCGTTCCCGCCGACGGCCGCGTCGGCGGTGTGGACGTGGCCGGCGATCTCGCGGCGCTGCTGGGTGATCCCCGCTTCGCCGCCGTTCTGGGCCGCGACGACCGCGGCTGTCCCGCACTCGGTTCCCCGTGGAGGTTCTCGTGACGCTCGCCGCACCCCTCGCCGTGAAGCACCTGGCCGACCTGGTGCCGCACGAGGTCCGGCGCTCGTGGGCGGCCACCGGCCTCTACCGGGACCGCGACCTGTACTCGTTGTTCAGAGAGCACGTGCTCGCCGGTCCCGGCCGCACCGCGATCGTCGACGCCGACGGTGATGTCAGCTACGCCGAGCTCGACCTCATGGCCCGCTCGCTCGCCGTCGGCCTGGCGGGCATGGGGGTCGGGCAGGGCGACGTCGTCGGGATCCAGCTGCCCAACGGCAGACTCGCCTGCGCGTTCGACCTCGCGATCGCCGCGCTGGGCGCGATCGCGCTGCCCTACCCGGTCGGTCGCGGTGACCGGGAGGCGGCGAGCCTGCTCAGCCGTTCCGGCGCGGTCGCCGCGGTCACCACGACGTTCTACGGCGACTACCCCTGCGCGCAACGCACTCGCGCGCTGGCCGGTGAGCTGCCCGACCTGCGCACCGTCATCGCGGCGGGCGGCGGTCCGGTGCCGGCGGGCTGCGTGCCGGTGACGGCGTTGCTGGCAGCCGACCCCGCGCGGTTCGAACCGGACTCCCCCGATCCCGACGGCCCGGCCCGGATCCTGGTCACCTCCGGATCCGAGGCGGCGCCGAAGATGGTGCTGTACTCCCACAACGCCCTCGTCGGCGGTCGCGGCCGGTTCATCGGCGAACTCGTCGGCGACAGCCCGGATCTGCGGAACTTCGTCATGGTCCCGCTCGCGTCGTCCTACGGCAGCAACGGAACCTCGGTCACCCTGGCGGTGCACGGCGGCACTCTCGTGCTGCTGCCCAAGTTCGACGTCGTGAAGGCGCTGGCGATGATCGAACGCGCCCGGCCGACGCACGTGCTGGCGGTGCCCACGATGCTGCGGATGATCGTCGACTCCCCCGACCTGGCCCGGTTCGACACCTCGAGCCTGCGGGTCGTGGCGCTGGGCGGTGCCGCACTCGACGCCACCACGGCCGCACGTGTTCGCGAGACGTTGGGCTGCAAGGTGGTCAACGTCTACGGCTCGGCCGACGGCGTCAACTGCCACACCGCGCTCGACGACCCGCCCAGTCACGCCGGCACCGCGGGCCGTCCCAACCCGACGGTGGCCCGGCTGCGGATCGTGGACGACTCGCTGCGCGACGTCCCGCCCGGTGAGGTCGGCGAGATCGTCTCGCTCGGCCCGATGTCCCCGCTGTGCTACGTCGGCGCACCGGAGCTCAACGAGCGCTACCGCACCCCGGACGGCTGGGTGCGCACCGGCGACCTCGGCCGCATCGACGCCGACGGCTACCTGCACGTCGTCGGGCGGCGCAAGGACGTGATCATCCGCGGTGGCCTGAACATCAGCCCCGCGGAGGTGGAAGCCCTCATCTCCACCCACCCCGCCGTGCGGGACGTGGTGTGCGTGCCAGTGCCGGACGAGGTCCTGGGCGAACGACTGTGCGCGTGCGTCGTGGCCGATCCCGTGCCGGCGCTGGAGGAACTGACCGCGCACCTGGCGGCGCAGGGCCTGGAGCCGCGCAAGTTCCCCGAACGCCTGGTCGTGGTCGACGCGCTCCCGCTCGGCGCGGCGGGCAAGGTCGACCGCCGCGCCGTGCAGGACCTCGTCAGGCCTTGAGCGCTCGGGTGATCTCCTCGGCGTTGGTCTTGAAGACGCCGAGGAGGTCCAAGTCCTCACCGGGGTAGTTCACGATCTTGACCTGCTTCGCCGACGAGCCGGGAAGCACCGTGCCGGTGGACATGTGCACGTTGTCGAACACCAGGTCCGGCTGCTTGCCCGACAGCTCGGCGAGTTGGCCGGGGGTGACCGGCTGCGGGCCGAACGTGCCGACGACCTCGGCACCGGTGATCGCGGCCATGTAGGCGACGAACGCCTGGCTCACCACCTTCGGCGCCCTGCCGCCGGGGAACGCCCCGCCCACCTGCGTCTTGACGTCGGCCAGCGTGGTGTCGAACTTCTTCAGCCACTCCTGCGCCGCGGCCGTCGTGCCGAGCAGGCCGCCGAGCCGCAGCACCTCGGCGCGCACCACGTCCGGCGCGTTCTCGAGCTTGACCGCCTCGACCTTCGCCGACCCGCCCGCGGCCTCCTTCAGCTTGCCCGCGAACCCCTCGAACTCCGCGTACAGCACCAGATCAGCCCCGGCCACGGCAGCGAGGTCGGACGGCTTGGGGTCGTAGTCGGCGGCGTGCGCGACGGTCGCCGGCACGACGACCTTCACGTCGGTCGCGCCCGCGGCCCTGGCCAGCGCGGCCTCCCACGCCGTGGCCGCGACGACCTTCCTGCCCGCCGGGGCGTCCGGGGTCGCCGCGGTCGGCGCGCCGCCCCCGCAGGCGGTCAGCGCGAGCACCGCGCCGAGCACGACGAGCTTGATCTTCACGGGTCAGGTTCTCCTCATCGGTAGCAGCTGGGCGAGCAGGGCGATCACGCCCGCCAGCAGGACGAGCACCGGACCAGGGGGCTGGTCCAGCGCGAGTGCGAGCAACAGGCCGGCCACGGCCACCACGAGCCCGATGCCGATGGACGCGACGACCATCCCGGTCAGCCCGCGCCCGATGCGCCGCGCGGCCAGTGCGGGCAACAACGTCAGCGCGTCCACGAGCAACGCGCCGGTCAGCTTGATCGCTCCGGCGATCGACACCGCGATCACCACGAGCAGGGCCGCGGTCAACGGACCGGTGCGCACGCCCGAGCAGGCGGCGAGCTCCCGGTCGTGCAGCAACAACGACAGATCCCTGCGGCGCCACCAGAAGAGCGCCGGGATCACCACCGCCAGCACCCCGAGCACCACGAGGTCGGCCGGCCGGGTGGAGAGAATGGATCCCCACAACAACTCGAAGGCACCGTTGGCGTTCACGCCGGAAATCGACAAAACCAGCAACGCCACGGCGATCGCGAGACTCATCAACAGCCCCATCGCACCCGACAACCCGGCGGAGGTCGTGGCGAACGGCGCGAGCCCACCACCCGCCAGCGCGCACAGCACAAGGGCCCACAGCAAGGGATCCGTGCCGGTGAGCAGACCGATCGCGCTGCCCAGCAACGCCACGTGCATGATCGCGAACCGCACCGGGTAGATGTCGAGGCCGACGATCAGCACCCCGACCGGAGGCAACGCGACCGCACCGAGCAGCAGGCCGAAACCCGCGCGCTGCACCGGAACCAGCGCCAGCAACTCCGCGATCACGCGACGTCCCGCAGCCGTCCGGCGGCCATCTCGACGACCCGGTCGCACGCGTCGGCCACGGCACGGTCGTGGGTGGCCACCAGCAGCGTCACCGGCAACCCGGTGAGAACGGCGGCGGCCTCCTCCTGTCCCGCGAAGTCCAGTGCCGCGGTGGGTTCGTCGGCCAGCAGCATCCCCGCCCCCGCGGCGACGGCACCGACCGCACGCGCGAGCCACGCCCGTTGCGCCTGCCCACCGGACAGGGTGTGGACCCCGCGCGACTCCATCCCCGCGAGCCCCAGCCGTGCGGCGGCTTCCCGCGCCGCCTCCCCGTCACCGCTGCTGTCGAGGAGTTCGCCCAGCAGCAGGGGAAACCGGCCGGTCGACCGCAACTGCGGGATCCACGCCACCTCGCCGCGGCGCTTGCGCCACTGCGCCGCCGTCGCCGCCCGCTCGCCGCCGACCTCGACCACGCCGTCGGAGACGGGCTGGAAACCCAGCACCGCACGCAGGAGTGTCGACTTGCCGGAACCGTTGGTGCCGATGAGCGCGACCCGCAGACCGGCGGGCACGTCGAGGTCGGCGGAATGAACGGCGGAGTGCCTGCCGTAGCGGCAGTGCACTCCCTCGAGCAGCAGGGACAACGCGGTCACGTGCTACAGGTCGTTCACCCGGCCGGGGTAGTTCCCGGCGAGGCTCAGCCGGTTTCGCTGGCGTCGCTCCCGGTGGCCCTGACCAGGTCCTCACGCGCTCGCGCGACACGGGAGCGGATCGTCCCGATCGGGCAGCCGACGACCTCGGCCGCCTCGGCGTAGCCCAGCCCGAGCACCTGCGTGAGCACCAGTGCCTCGCGCCGGTCGGGCGCCAGCGCGTCGAGCAGCAGGTTGAGTTCCACGACACCGGTGAAGCCGGACGAGCCGCTGTGCCCCCGGTCCGCCGCCTGCACCCAGTCGACGTCCGCGGACACCCGAGGCCTCGACCGCGCCATCCGCACCTGGTCGATCACGACCCGCCGGGCGATCGACAGCAGCCACGTCGTCGCCGAGGACCTCGCCTCGAAGTTGCGCAGGCTCGGCAGCGCGCGCAGGAACGTCTCCTGCGTGAGGTCGTCCGCCACACCGACGTCCTCGAGGTGCGCGACGAAACGCCACACGTCGCGCTGGGTGGCCCGCACGAACCGTTCCAGGGCGTCGCGGTCACCCTCCCGGGCCTGCAACGCCCAGCGGGTCACCTCGTCATCGGCGAAGTTCACGATTCCGAAGCGTAACGGGCGGAAGTTCGGGAACTGACCGGCCATTCGGACCGACTACTGGAACGTGTCCTGTCACTCCGTCCGCGAAGCGCTCTCGGTCCGCCTCGGCGGTGAGCACGAACCCGTGCCCGCCGCCGAGGTGGTCGCGCACCTCGGCACGTGCGCGGACCGCGCCGGGTGGCTCGTCCGGGCACCGGCCCTGACCAGGGCGATCCGGGTCAGGCAGGTCCACCGGGTCGACGCCGTCCTCTCGCCGCACGACCCGTCGTGGCGGCGCGTGGCGCTGGGCGCGGCCGGTGTGACGCAGCTCGCGCTCGGCGTAAGCCTGCTCCACGCGGCACTGCGCGCCGAACGGGCGGCGGGCCTGCTGCCGGCGCCGGGGTGGTCCGTCGGCGTGCTCGCCGTTCTCCCGGCAGCCGACCTGCCCGGCGGCGCCGCAACCGTCTCACGGGCCGCCTCCCGCCTGCCCCCGGTCGTCGCCCTCGTGGTGCGGCGCGAACACCAAAACCGACCGGCTCCACACCGTCCGAGGGTCGGCGGACACCAGTTCTCCGGCGGCAGCAACCGTCCGGGCACACCACCCGGCTCGCCGGGCGGGCGTCCACGGCTGAGCCCGGTGGTGAGCCGGGCCGCATGAGACGTCACATCGGCGTGGTCATCCCCACAGCGCCGATGTCCACCGCCGCGACACCCGCACCGGGCCACGTGCCCGGTGCGGGTCCGCTCCGAACCGCTCGCAGATCACCGGGAACCAAGTGGGCGCCATGACCGACAATGTGAACGTGGACTGCAGCACCTGCCGCGAAGCCCTGTCCGCGCGACTCGACGGGGAAGACGAGGGCGTGCCCGCCGCCGAGGTGGACGCGCACCTCGAGACGTGCGCGGACTGCCAGGAGTGGCAGGAGACCGCCACCACGCTCAACCGCACCCTGCGCGTGCGGGCGGCGACCCCCGTGCCCGACCTGACCGCCGCGATCCTCGACGCGGCTCCCCCGATCATCCCGCCCGCGCCCCGCGGCTGGCTGCCCAGGACGGTGCTGGGCGGCGTCGCCATCGCCCAGCTCACCCTCGGCCTGGCCCAGGTGCTCGGCACCGGCTCGTCCGCGCACGGCGACCACGCCACCGGCGTCGACAGCAGCCACCTGTTCAACGAGAGCACCGCCTGGAACCTCGCGCTCGGGCTGGGCCTGCTCTGGACCGCGCTGCGCCCCGCCGCGACCGCGGGCATGCTGCCCGTCACCGCCGCGTTCGTCGCCGTGCTGATCCCCTACTCGGCCAGCGACCTGCTCAACGGCACCGCCACCGCCGGCCGCGTCCTGTCCCACTCCCTGTTGCTCGCGGCACTCGCCCTGCTGGCGCTGACGCACTTCCGCGACCGGGGCCCCGGCGGACGCACGACGTCTTCTTCGGACAGCGACACCACCGAAGACTCCTCCGAGTCCTCACGCCGTGAGGACAAGCACCGTGCCCGCCGCGTCCGGCTGCGGCCGGTGAGCCGGCGCGACGTCGCCTGATCCCGTTCGAGATGAGGACGTCGATGCCCTTCCGGCGCACGGCCGCGGCTCTGCTGCTGGCGTTCGTGGCACTCGGCTCCACGGCCGTGCCTGCCTCGGCGCACACCGAGCTCAAGAGCAGCGACCCGGCCAAGGGTGCGGCCATGCCCGCCCCGCCGCAGCAGGTCCAGCTCACGTTCAGCGAACCGGTCACGCTGCCGGCCGACGCGATCGCCGTGACCGGGCCCGGTGGTGTGAAGTGGACGGTCGGGCAGATAGCGGTGACCGACGCCGTGGTCACCGCTCCGGTCACCGCGACCGGTCCCGCCGGCGCTTACGCGATCGCCTGGACGGTCATCTCCGCGGACGGCGACCCGGTGAGCGGCACGATCGACTTCACCCTCAGCGCACCAGCGACGACCACAACTACGACAACCGTGCCGGCCACGACGACCACCACCGCCACGTCCAGCGTCACGCCCGCGGCTCAGGTCCAGGACGACTCGGGCGGCGTGCCCGCCTCGGTGTGGATCCTCGTCGCGGTGCTGGTCGCCGCGGGCGTCGGCGCGGTGCTCTTCCTGCGGCGCAGGGTAACCGCCTCGCCGGACTAGCCCGGCTGCCGGAAGGTCTGCCGGTACCGCTGCGGACTCGTGTGCAACGCCCGGTCGAAGTGCGCGCGCAACGCCGTCGCCGAACCATGACCGCTGCGCTCGGCCACCACGGGGATGGCCAGGTCGGTGGTCTCGAGGAGCTCCCGGGCGAGCTGGAGGCGCTGGCGGGCCAGCCAGTCCAGCGGAGTCGTGCCGGTCTGCTCGCGGAACCGGCGCGTCAGGGTGCGGGTGCTGAGGTTCGCGTGCCGGGCGACGTCGGTGAGGGTGAGCGGAGCGCAGGCCCGCTCCCGCATCCAGGCCAGCGTCGCCGAGAGCGTGCCGCCGGTCGTGGGCGGGGGCGGCGGGATGAACTGGGCCTGGTCGCCGTCGCGGGTGGGCGGCATGACGACGGCCCGCGCGGCGGACGCGGCCACGGCGGCGCCGTAGTCGCGGCGCACGAGGTGCAGGCACAGGTCGAGGCCCGCGGCGACGCCGGCGGAGGTGAAGACCCTGCCCTCGCCGACGTACAGGGCGTCGGCGTCGACCTCGACGTCCGGGTGGCGGCGGGACAGTTCGGCCGCGGCGGCCCAGTGCGTGGTCGCGCGGCGGCCGGACAGCAGGCCCGCCTCCGCGAGGGCGAAGGCGCCGGTGCAGATGGACACCGTCCGGGCGCCTCGGGAGGCGGCGGAGCGGAGCAGGTCGGTGACCTCGGGCGGGATCGTGCGGGTGCGCGTCACCCCCGGCACGACGATGGTGCCCGCGTCCTGTGCCGCGTCCAGGCCGTGCGGGGCCTCGATGCGGTAGTAGCCGACACCGCCGGCCGTGGCCGTCACCGACGGGGCGGTGCCGCAGACCCGCACCTGGTACGGGTAGTCGCCGCCGGGCAGCCGGGTGAGGCCGAAGACCTGGCACGGGATGGCCAGGTCGAAGCCCACCACGCCGTCGAGGGCGAGCACGGCGACGACGTGCGGGTCAGTCGGCATCGGCGCCGACCCCGCTCAGCCGGCGGGTGCGGCAGCTCCAGTGGCACGCGTCCGGGCACACGCAGCGCGGCCGCAGGACGAACCGGGCGGTCCCGTCGTCGTGGTGCACGGTGGCGTCCACGCCGAACACCTCGCCGATGGTCTCCGGCGTCAGCACGTCGGCGGGAGGCCCGCAGGCGACCAGCCGGCCGTCCTGGAGCACCGCCGCGGTGTCGGCGTACGCGGCGGCGAGGTCGAGGCTGTGCAGGGCGGCGAGGACGGTGACGTCCAGGTCGCGGACGAGCTCGAGGAGGTCGAGCTGGTGGCGCAGGTCGAGGTGGTTGGTGGGTTCGTCGAGCACGAGCAACCGCGGCTGCTGGGCGAGCGCGCGAGCGAGCAGCACGCGCTGGCGTTCGCCGCCGGAGAGCTCGCCGACCCGGCGGCCGGTGAACGCCGTCAGCCCGGTGCGGTGCAGGGCCTCGTCGATCGCCTCGTGGTCGGCGCGGGTCAGCCGGTCGAACAGGCCGAGGTGAGGGGTGCGGCCCAGGGCGACGGTCTCGGCGACGGTGAACTCGAACCCGGTGTGCTGCTCCTGCATGAGCACGCCGATGTGCCGTGCCGTCCGGGCCGCGGGGACGGACCACAGGTCGTGGCCGTCGAGGCGGACGGTGCCGGAGTCGGGGCGCCGCGCCCGGTAGACGGTGCGCAGCAGGGTGGACTTGCCGCTGCCGTTCGGGCCGACCAGCGCGGCGAACTGTCCGGAGTGGACGGTCATGCTGACGTGGTCGAGAGCCGGTCGGCCGCCGAGCGCCACCGAGACGGAGTCGAGGTCGAGTCTCATGCGTTCTCCTGGGTGGCGAGGCCGCGGGCCCGCATGACGAGCAGGAAGAACGGCACGCCCAGGAACGCGGTGAGGATGCCGATCGGGAGCTCGGCCGGTGCGATCAGGATCCGGGCCGCCACGTCGGCCCACAGCAGGAACAACGCGCCGAGCAGCGCGGTGACCGGCAGCATCCGCCGGTGGTCGGCGCCGACGAGCATGCGCGCGAGGTGCGGCACGATCAGGCCGACGAACCCGATCCCGCCCGACACCGCGACGACCGTGCCGGTCAGCAGCGTGGTGAGGACCAGCAGGTACCAGCGGAGCCTGGTGGCGTTGACGCCGAGAGCGGCGCTGGCCTCCTCGCCGAGGACGAGGGCGTTCAACCGGCGTGCGCGGATCATCAGCAGCACGGCCACTGCGGCGACGACGGTGGCCGTGACGGGCAGGGTCTCCCACCGGGCGCCGGACAGTCCGCCGAGCATCCAGAAGATGATCTGCTGCTGCGCGGCGGAGGAGTCGGTGCGGGCGAGCATGAACGAGGTGAGCCCGGCGAACAGGTGCCCGAACGCGACACCGACCAGGATCAGCCGCATCGGCAGCAGGCGGCCGCGGTGGCGGGCCATCACGAGCACGACCGCCATCGCCGCGGTGGCACCGGCGAACGCCGCCGCCGGCAGGGTCAGCGCGCCGAGCACCGCCGCCCCCGTCGTCAGGACCAGCACCGCTCCCACCGACGCGCCGTGGGACAGGCCGAGCAGGTACGGGTCCGCGACCGGGTTGCGCACGACGCCCTGCACCACGGCACCGGCGAGAGCGAGCCCCGCGCCCACGACGGCTCCGAGCAGCACGCGGGGGAACCGGATCCGCCACACGATCAGGTCCGCGGCGGCACCGGTGTCTCCCCCTCCGCCCAGGTGGTGCAGCAGGATGCGCGCGACCTCGTCCGCGGGCACGCCGACCGGGCCGACCCCGGTGGCCAGCAACGCCGACACGACGAGGACGGCCGCCAGAGCGGTGAGCAGGACCGGATAGGGCACGGCGTGCCGCACGGGCGACGCGCGGCGTTCGTCGAGAGCGGTGGTCATGTCAGCCGGCGTGCAGGGCGTTCGCGAGCTGTTCCAGGCCGTCGACGTTGAGCGGGCTGGGGAACGACACCAGGTACTGCGAGGTCGAGATGATCTTCCCCTGCCTGCCGGCGGTGGTGTTCGCCAGCAACGGGTTGGCCTTGACCGCCGCCACCAGTTCCTGCCCCTTCAGCTTCGCGAACGTGTAGTCCGT
Source organism: Lentzea cavernae (assembly GCF_014653695.1). Taxonomy (GTDB): domain Bacteria; phylum Actinomycetota; class Actinomycetes; order Mycobacteriales; family Pseudonocardiaceae; genus Lentzea; species Lentzea cavernae. The sequence continues at coordinate 124,416 of NZ_BNAR01000001.1, forward strand.
GATGACCCACACGACCTGCGGGTCGCGCTGGACGACCTCCTCCGGCGAGATCTCCGCGTGCATCGACGAGACGTCGGAGAAGATGCTCTCGCCGCCCGCCAGGGAGATCAGGGCGTGCGCGATGGTGCCGGCGCCCGATGTCTGCAACGGCTGCCCCGCCACCGGGTTGTCCTGCAACACCAGCACCTTCGGCTTGGCACCGGAGGTCTTCGCCGCGACCGCCTTCGCCCGTCCCTCCAGCTCCGCGACGAGCTGCTCGGCGCGTTCGCCCACCCCGAAGACCGCGCCGAGCTTGCGCACGTACTCGTAGGTGGGCGCGAGGTCGGTCAGCGCGGCACGTCCGCTGCCGGGTCCGCGCAGGCAGGAGGTGAGGCCCTTGGCCCTCATGGTGACGAGGTCGGCGTCCTTCGGGCTGCCGGACGGGCCGCCGAACGACTCGAAGCTGGTCAGCACCAGGTCGGGCTGCTGCGCGGCCACCACCTCGGTGACCGGCACCCGTTCGGCGAGGACCGGGATCTTCGCCAGCCGTTCCGCGTGCGGCGCCTGGTCCGCGCTGAACGGCGCCGGAAACCCGGTGCCCACGATCTTGTCCGCCACCCCGAGCCGCACGAGTGTCTGCGCGGCGTAACCGTCGAGCGTCACCACCCGCTCGGGCGTCTTGTCGAACGTGACGTCCTTGCCTGCGCAGTCCTTCACCGTGACCGGTCCACTCGGGACGGACGCCGGCGCGGCGGACGGGCTCGCCGTGCCGCACGCCGCCAGCGGCAGCACCGCGGCCAGAACCAGAACCGCTCGTCTCATCGGGCCGTTGCTCCTCATCGCCGCACACCTGCTCCAGCCCCGCGCCACAACGGTTCGCGGCGCTCGTACTCCATGGCGCGCTGCACCAGTCCCGACGCGTCGGGGCCGCGGAACCTCTCGACCAGCCACAGCGCCAGGTCCAGCCCGGACGTGACACCGCCGGCCGTGACCAGGTCACCGTCGTCGACCACGCGCGCGTCGACGTGCACACCGCCCGCCGCCACCAGATCGCCGACCGCCCGGTGGTGCGTGGTGCACGGCCTGCCGGTCACCAGACCGGCCGCCGCCAGCAGCAACGCGCCCGTGCACACCGACGCCAGCACCAGGTCCGGGCGCACGGCCCGCGCCAGCGCGGCCGGCAACCTGCCGTCGGCGATCTCGGCGCGCACACCCGTGTTCTCGCCCGAGGCGTAACCGCCACCGGGCACGATCAGGACGTCCGCCTCCTCAGGCGCCCAGGGCTCCGGGTGCAGCGGCAGCCCACCCCGGGTGGTCGCCGCGGACCCGCTCGGCGCGGTCAGACGCACTTCGACGCCGAGCCCGGCCCGCGCGGCCATGCCGAGCACCGAGAACGGCCCGACGACGTCCAGGTCGTCCATGCCGTCGAAGACGACGATGTGGACCCGCAAGACCAGCCTCCCCTACCGCCGGTGACGATGGACGGCGCCAATGGTCACCGTCCGGGCACGGCACGAGGAAGTGGCCGCGAAGCCAACATCCGCCCGGATCTCGCCACCACGACGGGCGCATTCCAGCTCGTCCCACCCCAGTAGTCGTCGGAGGGCCCCGAGGAGTTCCCGGGCGTTCGTCCACCCCGGACGGTCGGGATTCACCTGTACGGACAGGTCCGGGCCGGGCCATCGGACGGAGATCCACCAATATGATCGTCCGCATCATGGGCGAACCCGCGGACGACCCGGCAGGCGACGGCGACGCCGTCATCGACGACCCACTCCTCACCACTCCGGTGGCCAGGCTGATGGCGCTGGCGATGGAGACGAACGTCCGCGTGTTCGACGTGCCCGCGGCGCGCAGCCTGGGCCTCGCGGGCCTGGTCGGCGTGGGCTCCGACGGCAACGGCGACCCGAGGTGCTCGATCGGGCTCACCGACGACCTCGACGACGACCTGCGCGCCGACGTGCTGGCGTTCGGCATCGCCGTGCTCGTGGGCACTCCCGAACTCCTCGACGAGAGCCCGGACGGCGTCCTCGGGATCGGCCGGGAGCGCCTCGACCAGCACGAGAGCGGCCCCGGCAACCTGGCCTGGCACATCCTGCAGACGTGCGGGCGGGAGTCGCCGTCGACGACGTTCCGGCTGCTGGTCATCCAGCCCGACCAGTAGCCGAGTGCCGTCAGAGGGCCAGGTCCAGCCACTCCCCGACGGCGAGCACGTGCGCGCGCTGCCCGGCGTGCCTGCGGAACTCCCCCTCCGGATCGCCCACCTCGACGTAGCCGGGCAGCTTGAACGGCTGCTCCGCCTCGTAGTGCATCGGCACCGCGTACCGGGCGCCCAGGACCTCCGCCGCCGCCGCGGCCTGGAACGGGGTCATCGCCGCGGCCACCGGGCTCGGCGGCTGCAGGTGCGGTGCGTCGACCACCGCGCCGTTGGCCGGCACGAAGACCGCGTCGAACGGGCTGAAGCGGCGCGCGACCAGCCACCACCAGCCGTGGAACATCGTGTCGCCGCCGTGGAAGACGCGCTGGCCGTCTGCCTCGACCACCCAGTTCAGCTGCGGGTCGCCCAGCCCGTCGACGGACGGCACCGCCGTGACCCGGAAAGGCCCGAACTCGCGCACCGACCACGTGTCCACGACCTCGACGGCCAGCCGCCGCTCAGCCAGTTCGCGCTCGCTCAGCAGGGTCGCCACGTTGTCCACGTCGTCGCCGTGGCCGGGCGCCGGGCGCAGCACCGGCGCTCCCGCGGGCAACGCCTCCGCGAGCGCGGTCGCGTCGGTGTGGTCGCGGTGCAGATGGGTGACCAGCGCGGCGGTGGCCTGCCCGCTCGGCGCCACCAGCCCGATGCCCGGCTTCCAGCCCGTGAAGAGCGGTGACAGGTCCAGCACGTGGTCGATGAGCAGCCTCCTGCCCGCCGCCTCGACCTCGAGACCCGCCCAGCCCAGTCGTCGTACTCGCACTTCGCACTCCCTCGTCGCGGTCTGTGCGGCGAAGTTAGCGTACGACCGTTCTCCAAATCAATAGCGAACGCACGTACGCTATTGTTGTACCATGTCACCGCGTCGCTCCGCAGCCGAGGCACTGGTCACCCGAGCCCGGATCCTCAGCCGCGCCGCCGCGATCGCCTCGGAGGAGGGGCTGGACGGCATCACCATCGGCCGCCTCGCCGACGAGCTGGAGATGAGCAAGTCCGGTGTGCACAAGCACTTCGGCACCAAGGAGACGTTGCAGATCTCCACTTTGGACAAGGCGTTCGTCGACTTCTGGCACCAGTTCGTCGAGCCCGCGCTGACCGAACAGCCCGGTTTGCGGCGCCTGCGCGTTCTCTGCGACAACTCGGTGCGCTACCTCACCGAACCGCTGCTGCCCGGCGGGTGCCTCGTGACGGCGTCGCTCAGCGAGTACGACGGCCGCCCCGGCGCGGTCCGCGACGCGGTGGTCGAGGTGTGGTCCCGCTGGCAGGAGCAGCTGCGCGCCGACCTGGTCGTCGCGGTCGAGCGGGGTGAGCTTCCCGGGCGCTTCGACGTCGAGCAGGCGCTGTTCGAGATCCTCGCCGCCGGTTTCGCGCTCAACGCCGCCATGCAGCTGCAGCACGACCAGGCCGCTCCCGGGCGTGCGCGCCTCGCCATGGAACGTGCGCTCAGTCAGCCCTGAGCCGGGTCATTCGCCGCTCGCGCTGCGCTTCGCCTGCCGGTACTCGCCGGCGACCTCCTCGACCGGGATCGCGGCGGCGGGGCGGGTGTTGATCCGGCGCACCTCGTCGACGGGCAGCTTCGGCAGCCGGTCGGCGGTGAGCAGGCCGTTGGTCTCCTGCAGCGTGTCGGTGAGCTGCGTGTAGCAGAACCCCGCCACCGCAGGGCTTTCGAGCAGCGCGGACGTGAGTTCGTCGTAGCGCTTCAGCAACGCGTCCGCGTCCGCGAGCGTCGCGTAACCGTGCCACTCCTCCCCCGCCTGCGGGGTGAAGCTCAGGCCGCCGTACTCCGACAGCATCACCGGAACGCCCGGCACGCGCCCCTCCAGCAGCAGGCGCCGCCCGGCCGGGCCTGATCCGGCCAAAGTGGACTCGACGCGGGCGGCGTCCCCGTAGCGGGACAGCAGTCCCGCGGCGGTCGGGGTGTAGTCGTGCAGGCCGTAGATGTCGCTGACCGTGTGCTCCCAGCCGTCGTTCGAGATGACCGGCCGGGTCGGGTCCAGCGCCTTGGTGAGGTGGTACAGGGCCGTCGCCAGCGCCCGTTGCGCGGGGTCGGTGGCGATGTGGTCCACGCCCCAGCTCTCGTTGAGCGGAACCCAGGCCACGACACAGGGATGGCTTGCGTCGCGCCGCACGACCTCCGTCCACTCGCGACTGAGCCGGGCGGCCGACGTCGCCGAGAACGCGTAGGTGCTCGGCAGTTCGCCCCACACGAGCAGGCCGAGCCGGTCGCAGTGGTGCAGGAACCGGGGGTCCTCGACCTTCTGGTGCACCCGGACGCCGTTGAACCCGAGTTCCTTGACCAGCCGCGCCTCGCGGAGCAGGTCGTCGTCCGACGCGGCCAGGTGCGTCCGCGGCCAGTAGCCCTGGGCCAGGACCATCCGCGGGAAGTACGGCGCGTCGTTGAGCGTGAAGCGGCCTTCGCGGACACCGACCTCGCGCAACCCGAGGTAGCTGTGCACCACGTCGGTCCCCGTCGCGCCGGAGAGCTCCAGATCGGCGTCGATCAGGACGGGCCGTTCGGGGGACCACAGCAGCCGGCGGAGCTCCTGGCGGTTCTCCGCGGCCGGCAGGGTGATCGTGAGCCGGGCGCGTTCACCGCGCACCACCACCGACTGCTCGGCGAGCACCTCGTCGCCCAGCCGCAGCCGGACGTCGAGCCGGTGGCCGTCGGGCACACCGCCGAACCCCGCCTCCAGGTCGACCACCCCGTCGAACGGCCTGGGCGTCCAGCGCACCGAGTCGATCCACACCCGCGGCACCCGCTCGAGCCACACGGGTTGCCAGATCCCAGTGGTGCGGTGGTACCAGATCTCGTGCGGCTCGGCCCGCCAGTCCTGCTTGCCCCGCGGCTGGTGCGGGTCGTCGCGGTCCTCCGCCCGCACGACCAGCACCTGCTCGTCGCCGTCGTGCAACGCGGCGGTGACGTCGGCGGAGAACGGCGTGTGGCCACCCTCGTGCGTCGCGACCAGCCGCCCGTTGACCCAGACCGACGCGCGGTGGTCGACGGCGCCGAAGTGCAGCAGCACCCGGTGCCCGTCCGCCTCCGCCGAGAACGTGCGGCGGTACCAGACGACGGGGTGCGAGCCCGTGTCACCGATGCCGCTCGCCGCCGACTCCGGCGGGTAGGGCACGGTGATCGTGCGGTCGAACACCGCCCCGGCCGCGTGCCAGTCCTCGTCGAGACCGGCCTCGGCGTCGTCGTGGGCGAACTCCCACTCGCCGCACAGGTCGGTCCAGGTCGCCCGCGTCAGCTGGGGACGGGGGTGGGTCATCGGTGAGCTCCTCCGGATCGCGGCTCAGTGGGCAGCGCGCTTCCTCTGCCACGTTCCTACCACGCGGCGGACCAGCGGGCGGACCAGAGCCGAACGGCGACCGCCTGCACCTGATCGGCGGCCTGGCCCGCCCACTCATACGCCAATCGGCCGTCGCAGCGAAACCGTTGGAAGATCTAGGTTTGCGGGGTGACAGGGCAGGGGGAACCCCACTTACCGCGGTTGTTCGAACCCGGCGTCGCCGTGCTGCTCGGCTTCGTCGTGGTGGTCGGCAACCCGTGGCTGGACCTGCAGGTCGCGCTGGCCGACTCCGGCTCGGCTCTCCGCGTCGTCTCCGTGCTGTTCTCCTACCCGAGCTGGCACGTCGACCTCGACAGCGCCGGTCCGTTCTTCTTCTGGTTCGCGAACCTGCGAACGGTGCTGTTCGTGGCGCTGGCCGTCATGGGACTGTCGAGGGTCTCCCGATGGGTGAGCGAGGCGGCGGGTGGCAAGGGTCTGTTCGTCACCACCGTGGGACTCACGACGCTCAGTGCCGTGGTCTCCGGGATGGTCGCCTCGGTGGCGGTGACGGTTCTGCTCGACTCGCGGGAGACCGGGCCCTACCTCCTCGACGGCCAGCCGGAGGAGTTCTTCCTCGTCCAGCTCAGCACGTCGGCCGCGTTCGGCGTGCTGTTCGGCTCCGTCCTCGGCGCCGTCGTGGCCCTGCGGCGCCGGACGCCGGCGAGCCGCGAGCGCCGTGTCCACGCACCGAAGTCGTTGTGGTGAAGGGGATCGATGAGCCAGCCGACCGCGTTCTCCCCCGACGACACGACCCGCTACCTGTGCGTCGCGGCCCGGACCGACGAGAGGTTCGCCGACCGGATGACCAAGGCGCTGCTGCACGACGACCTGCACGCCGCGGCGCCGTCGGTCGGCTTCTCGGTGCGCCCCGTGCTGGCGCACGCGCTGGCCGGGATCCGGCAGCGCCGGGTGCGGGACTGGTGCCTGCTCGTGGCCACGGCACTGGCGCTGGTCATCTCTCCACTGTGGACCCTGCTGGCGTTGCTGGTGGTGCTTCCGATCGCCGGTGGCCTCGCCCGGCGCGCCGGTGAGTCCCGCCGGCTGCGCGACGTCGTGGTCGCGCTGGTCACGCTCGCGGTGCTGCTCCTGCTGGCCGTGTCCGTCGTGTCCGCGCTCGGCAGCGCCCCGGCGCCGACGCGCAGCCGTCCGCGGCCGGAACCCCCGGTCGACGACTGGCTGGTCGGCCTGCCGTGGCTCGCGCTGTTCCTCGGTCTCGGCATGTACGCGCTGATGGTGTGGAGCGAGTGGCAGACCCGCCAGACGTTGCTGAGCGACCTCACCCGAGCCGCGTTCCACCCGGAGGCGGCGCCGCCGCTGCCGCCGAGCCAGGCGTGGTTGTCCGACCGGCTGGCGGCGATCGACGAGGCCGAACGCGGCAACGTGACCGTCTACGACGGCTTCACCCCGTTCATCGGGCACGGCTCGCTCGTGTCCACGTGGTCGTTCGCCCTGCCGTCGTTGCGGCGCGACTCCGACACGGAGAGCGTCGTGCCGCTCGACGCCGTCGACCTGGTGGCCCACGTGCGGGACCGGCTGACGGGCATCGGCGTGCAGCCCGACGAGCTGCCAGGGCTGTTCCTCACCGAACGGGCCTTCGTCAGCGGCAACGCGCTCACCATGCACCCGTCGCTGCTGCCCGAGCGCGACCAGGCACCGCGCCAGCACCTGCCCGCCGAGGACCTGGCCCGGCTCGCCGCACGCCCGCACGGCTCGGCGCGGCACTACCTCTGCGCCCAGGTCCCGTCGTGGGGCGGTGAGGTGGTCGCCAGCACGTTCCTGCACTTCTCCACCGACGGGCGACTGCTCTACCTGCAGTGCGACCGGACGGTGCTGGGACCGTTGTGGCAGCAGTACCACGACGTCGACCGGATCAGCCCGGTGCTCACGGCGGGCGCGGTCGGCCGCATGCTGGCCAGGGCGGCGAGCGGGCTGGCCGGCGCGGTGCCGCGCGCTCCCTTCCGCGTGGTGCGCGACCTGACCTCCCACTGGCGCTGGCAGCGACACCGCACCGTCGAGCGGGCGATCGCCCAGCAGGACCTCGGTTACAGCTACGGCGCCCGGTTCAGCGTCCGCGAGGAGGCCACGGACACGAACTATCACAACTACTTCCAGAAGACCGACGCCGCCAAGCACCTCAAGCTGATCGAACGGCACGTGCTCGCCGCGCTGCTGGACTTCCTCGACGAGCGCGGCGTGGACACCACCGAGTTCCGCAACCGCCAGATGACGATCCTCAACCAGGGCGTGATCCAGACCGGCGGTGTCAGCAACGTGGGCAACCAGGCGATCGGCAGCGAGGCCACCGCCACGGCGCACTTCGCCACGCCCGAACCCGCCTCCGGAAAACCGTCGTGACGCAAGGAGAACCCATGCCGGAGAGCTCGCCGAACTACGGGATCCAGCAGTCCGGCGGGGTGAGCAACGTCGGCAACCAGGCGGTCGGCCAGCACGCCCGCGCGATCAGCCACGGCCTGCGGTTCACCGCCTCACCGGCGACCACCGAACTCATGGCCGAGCTGAAGGCGTTGCTGGAACAGCACCGCGCGGAGCTCCCCGACGAGGTGGACGACGCCGCCGGGGAACTGGAGGACGAGCTGGACTCGCCCGAACCCGACCGCGGGGTGATCGCACGGGCCCTCGAGCGGATCAACAACATGGTCAAGCCCGTCGCCCCGCTGGTCGAGACCGTCGGCGAGCTGAGCAACGCGGTCGAGTCGGCGTTCGGCGCCTGACACCTCTCCCCGTACCGGCCATGACAAGAACTTGGCCGGTCAGAAGCGTTGACGCCCGGAACGGCCGAACCCTAACCTGAAATTTGAGAGCGCTCTCACGCATTCCCCCGAGCCGCCCACCCTGCACCGGGAGGTCTCATGCTGAGAGCTGCGCTCCTCACGTCCCTGATGGTGTCCGCGACCGTTCTGGCCGTTCCCCCCGAGTCGACGGCCGAAGCCCCGCAGGTGGTCCGGTCCACCGCGGACTGCGACTACTACTGCGACGACCGCGATCCGTCCCTTCCCCTGAGCGCACGTCGCTCCGCCCATCGGCCGGGCACGAGCGCGCCACCGACGACCGCCGGTCCGCCGTCCACGGGAAGCGTCCCGCCGGCCGCGGCGGCCGTGATCTGCAACAGGCACTGCGACGCCCGCGATCCCGCGCTCGCGCCCGCGGACCGCCTCGCCCAGACCGTCTCCGTCGCAGGACGCCAGATCTCCCTGCGCTTCAACGACACCGACGCGATGGGCTGGGCGGTGGTCTCCTCCGCCCAGCAGGGGGACGAGGTGTGGCTGGACCGCTCGTTCGACGCCGGCGCCACCTGGGGTTCGGGATCCAGGCTCGGCAACACGGCGGCTCCCGCGGGCTTCGGCACGTGGCGCACCACGATGTTCAACGTGGACGACTGGGCCGGGCTCGGCGTCGGTCTGCTCCGGGCCTGCGGACGCCCCGCCGGTTCGTCCTCGATCGCGTGCACCAGCTGGTACCGCACGACCTGGAACGCCGGTGAACGCCGTACGGCCGCCGCGACGGCACTGATGGAGCGCTACAACCTCGGCACCGGCCTGTTCGACACGACCGGGTGGTGGAACTCGGCCAACGCCCTCACCGCCGTCATCGACAACATCCGCGTGACCGGGATGAACAGCTACCGCTACGCCATCGCCCGCACCTACGACCTCAACCGCCAGGCCTGGCAGGGCAACTTCATCAACGACTACAACGACGACATCGCCTGGTGGGGCCTGGCGTGGCTGGCGGCCTACGACCTGACGGGCGACAGCAGGTACCTGAACACCGCGAGGGCGGGCGCCGACCACATGTTCCGGTACTGGGACTCGGTGTGCGGCGGCGGGATCTGGTGGAGCTCCGGCAAGAACTACAAGAACGCGATCGCCAACTCGCTGTACGTCCAGCTCAACGCCGCCCTGCACAACAGGATCCCCGGCGACAGCACCTACCTGCAGCGCGCCAGGGCCGGCTGGACCTGGTTCCTCAACAGCAAGATGATCAACAGCGCCAACCTGGTCAACGACGGCCTGACCTCCTCCTGCGCCAACAACAACCAGACCCCGTGGAGCTACAACCAGGGCGTCCCGATCGCCGCTCTCGTCGAACTGCACCGGGCGACCGGGGACGCGAGCCTGCTCACCAAGGCCAGAGCCCTCGCCGACGCCTCGACCACCAGCGCCTTCCTCAACCCCGGCGGGATCCTGTTCGACGACGGCGGAGGTGGCGACGTCCCGTCGTTCAAGGGCATCTACGTCCGGGGCCTGGCCGCGCTGAACCGGGCGCTGGCGGACCGCCCGTACACCTCCTACCTGCGCCGCCAGGCCGACACCGCCCACGCGAGGGACCGCTCCAGCGCGGACGCCTACGACCAGCCGTGGGCGGGCCCGTTCCAGCGCAGTGACGCCGCCCGCCAGCACAGCGCGGTGGACCTCATGAACGCCGCCGGTTAGCCGCACCGCGGCGAGGTCTTCGAACGGTCCGGCACGTGGTCGAACGACCACGTGCCGGACCTCCGGCGCCGGTAGGGTCGTCCACGTGGACCTGGAGGAGATCGCGGCCCGGCTGGAAGTTCCCGTCGAGGAGGTCGAACGCGTGCACCGGCTCGCGGGCGACCTGCCGTCCGCTCCCCTGCCGGCGAAGGCCGACGCGCCCGCGATCCTCGACCGGCTCGCGGTGCCGCCCGAGGACGCCGCCGAGATCCTGGCGGGCTGGCCGGACTCTCCACTGTGGACTCCGGAGCTGCACTGGCTGCGAGACCGCTCGACCGCCCTGGTGCTGGCCGACCTCGGCGGTCACGGCTGGCTGTCACCGGGCCCGGAACTGCCGCGCGACCGGAGTCCCGCCTGGCGCCACCTCTACGTCTACTCGTTCCTGGCCCTGGTCGACGTCGTGACGAAGTACCACCGCGACCACGGCATCGCCGGCGCCGTGTCGTGGACGACCCTCGCGGACCTGGGCCGCAACCTCGCGATCGACCGGCGGATGCGCGGCGAGGGCTGGCCGGTCATGCGGAGCTGGCTGACCCTGCACTCGCGCGGAGCCGTCTACGAACTGGGCCGGTTGCAGCACCACCGCGGCGACACCGCGATCTCCCTGCACATTCCCGACGCGGGACCGCTGACCCCGGACGCGGTCGAGGCGTCGCTCGACGAGGCCCGCGCGTTCTTCCCGCGCCACTTCCCCGGCGAGCGGTACACGGCGTTCTCCTGCGGCTCGTGGTTGCTGGACCCCCAGCTGCGGGAGTACCTGCCCGCGGACTCCAACATCGTGCGGTTCCAGCAGAGGTTCGAGCTGGAGCCCGGCGTGGAGCCCGAGGCGCCGGACGCCGACGTCGAGGTGCTGCGGTTCGTGTTCCGCACACTCACCACCCCGCTCGACGAGCTGCCGCGCCGCACGGTGCTGCAACGGGCGGTCGTCGAGCACCTCCAGGCGGGCCGTCACTGGCACTGGCGCCGCGGTCGTTTCCCGCTCTAGCGGAGCTGGTCGTCCGTGTAGTACCCGGACTCCACGAGAACCTTGTGGTAGTTGGACTTGTCGACGCTCACCGGGTTCAGGAGGAACGCCGGGACGATCTTCACGCCGTTCTCGTAGTCGTTGAGGTTGTTGAGCTGCGGCGGTGTCCGGCCCTTGAGCACGGCCTCCGCCATCGACGCCGTGGCCGTCGCGAGTTCGCGGGTGTCCTTGTAGATCGTCGAGTACTGCTCGCCCGCGATGATGGACTTCACCGACGGGAGCTCGGCGTCCTGCCCGGTCACGACCGGGAAGGCGGGGCCGTAGCCGTTGTTCTTCAGCGCGGTGAGGATCCCGAGGGAGATGCCGTCGTAAGGCGAGAGCACGCCGTTCACCTTGTTGCGGCGGTACGCCGTGGTGAGGATCTCCTCCATGCGCTTGCGGGCGGTCTCGCCGTCCCACCGCAGGGTCGTCACGGCCTGGAAGTCCGTCTGACCGCTGCGCACCACCAGCTTGCCGTCGTCGATGTACGGCTTGAGCACCGACATGGCCCCGTTGAAGAAGAACACCGAGTTGTTGTCGTCCGCCGAGCCGGCGAACAGCTCGACGTTGAACGGACCCGCGGCGGCGCCGGGACTGCCGTCCACGTTGCGCAGACCCAGCCCGGACAGCAGCGACTCGGCCTGGTAGATGCCCACCCGGAAGTTCTCGAAGGTCGCGTAGTAGTCGACGTTCGGGCTGCCGCGCAGCAGCCGGTCGTAGGCGATCACCGGAATCCCGGCCTCCGCGGCCATCAGCAGCGGCTGGGTCAGGGCCGAGCCGTCCACCGAGGCGATGATCAGGAGTTTCGCTCCGGCCCGGATCTGGCTCTCCACCTGCCTGATCTGGTTGGGCACGTCGTTCTGCGCGTACTGCAGGTCGACCCGGTGCCCCCGCGACTCGAGGTCGCGCTTGATGTTCTCGCCGTCGCTGGTCCAGCGCTGTGACGTCGTCGTCGGCATGGTGACGCCGACGAGGGCGCTCTCGGGTTCCTTGCTCTCCCGGCCGGCCGCGGGCGCACCGCACGCCGTCACCAGCAGGAGGATCACGGGCACCACGAGTTTCGACGATCGCATCCCTGCTCCTCGCGCGGATCAACATCGTTGTTGACGGTCGCCACGGTTCTCGAGGCAGGCCGAAGACGCGGTTGTGATGTGACCCGCGCCACAAGCGGATGTGGACGTTAACAACTCGAGGTGGACGGATCAAGCAAACGGGCGACTCAGCCATCAGAACCACGAATGGCTGCGCTCAGGCGGTCCACCCGGACACCCGCGGATCCCGCGTGGACGGAGCCGAAGAGCGCTCCCACGCCTCCCGGAGGAGATCGGCCACGACCTCGGCCTGACCGGCAGGCAGCGTGAACGGCACCCGCAGCCACCGGTCGGCCGTGCCGTCGACCGCGAAGCGCGGTCCCGCGGTGATCCGCAGGCCGAGGTCGAGCGCCGAGGCCGCCAGCCGTGTCGCGCTCGGTCGCGGGAGCTCGATCCACAACGCCATGCCCGCCCGCGGCGAGGTCCAGCGCCAGTCCGGGACACGGGCCCGCAGGGCCTCCTCGAGGGCGGCGCGGGAGCGGCGCAGCAGGTCGCGCCGCTCGGACAGGATCGCGTCCGCGTCGTCGAGGAGCCGCACCGCGACCAGCTGGTCCAGGACGGGACTGCCGAGGTCGACGGAGGCGCGTTCGTGCGCGAGTCGGTTGAGGAGCGCGGGGTCGGCGCGCATCCACCCGATCCGCAGCCCGGCCCAGAACGCCTTGTTCATCGACCCGAGCGTGACGACGTCGTGCCGCAGCACCGCGGCCGGAAGCGGCGCGGGTCCGTCCAGCACCAGGTCGGCGAACGTCTCGTCGACGGCGACGACCGCGTCCCGCAGATCGGCGAGAACCCTCCGGCGGGCGTCCTCGCCGGCGACCAGCCCGGTCGGGTTCTGCCCGTCCGGGGTCAGGTGGGCGGCCGACATGCCGGCGGGAGGCCGGTCCCACCCGGCGGCCGTGACCGGCAGCGGGACCGGACGGACGTGGTGCGCGCGCAGGGCGTCGAGGACCGCGGGGTAGGTGGGCTGTTCCACCAGCACCGGCTGCCCTGGACGGCAGACGGCGCGGACCACGAGGTTCCAGCCCTGCAGGGCGCCGCTGGTCACGAGGACCTGCTCGGGCTCGGTCGGCAGACCGCGACCGGTGAGGTGCCTGGCCACCGCGGCGCGCAGGGAGGGCAGCCCGAAGGGGTGCAGGCCGTGACCGGCGAGCTGCGACGAGAGGTCCGCCGAGGCCGCCGTCACCGCGTCGAGCAGCTGCGACGGGGCGGGCAGGGCGGCCACCGTCAGGTCGAGGACGTCGGCGGGCTCCCCCGCGACGCTGTCCGGCCGCTGGACGCGGGCGGAGGGAATGCTGATCGAGCTGCCCGCCCCGTGCGCGCTGCGCAGGTACCCCTCGGCGCGCAGCAGGTCGTACGCGGCGCTCACCGTCGTCCGGCTCACGCCCAGCGTCGCGGCGAGGGAGCGCTCGGACGGCAGCCGGGCGCCGTGGGGCAGCCGACCGTCCAGCACCAGGCCGCGCACTCCCCTCGACAGGGCGACGTAGGCGGCGCCTCCGCCGGACAGCCACGGTTCGAGCAACGCCGCCAGGCGGTCGGGACCCATGCCAACACCTCCGACTTGGCCGTGTCGCCACCAGGCCAAGTCTGGACATGATGCGCCCGCGCGGCCCGCCGAGCGCAGGAGACGGAGAAACCCATCGTGAGCGCACAGTCACCGCCCAGCCCCGGACGCGACGACGTCCTCGACCTCACCCGCGAGCTGCTGCGGATCGACACGATCAACCCGCCGGGCAACGAGAGGGAGGCTGCGGAGGTCGCCCTCGCCTACGCCCGAAGCCACGGCCTCGACGGCGACCTGCAGCCGCTGGGCGACAGCCGCGCGAACCTGCGCCTCGTCCTGCGGGGCGAGGGCGAGCAGGCACCGATCATGTACTGCGGGCACCTCGACACCGTCCCGCTGGGCACCGCGCCGTGGACGCGCCCGCCGCACGCGGCCGAGGTGGAGGAGGACGGCGTGCTGTGGGGACGCGGCGCCGTCGACATGAAGGGCGGTCTCGCCGCGATGCTCGTCGGGCTCACCACTCTGGCGCGCACCGGCACGCGGCCACCGGGAGACGTGCACCTCCTCGCCACCGCCGGTGAGGAGGTCGACTGCGCCGGCGCCCGTGCCGCCCGCGACGCCGGTCTGCTGGAGGGCGTCGGCGGCCTGGTGATCGCGGAACCGACCGATCTGGACCTCGTGGTCGCCCACAAGGGCGCGCTGTTCCTGGAGTTCGTCACCCGCGGGCGGGCGGCGCACGGTTCCATGCCCGACCAGGGCGTCAACGCCATCACGCACATGACGACCCTGCTCGACCGCCTGAGCGCGCTCGACCTCGGCTCCGCGACCGATCCCCTGCTGGGCGGACCGACCGCGAGCGTCGGCACCGTCCAGGGCGGTTCGGTGGTCAACATCGTCCCGGACCGGTGCACCGCGCAGGTCGACCTCCGCAGCGTGCCGGGCGTCGACCACGCCGTCCTGCTGCAGAGGATCGAGAGGATGCTGAGCGAACTGGCGCTCACCGTTCCTGATTTCGACGCCCGGATGACCGTGACGGGTGACTACGCGGCCGTCGGCACGGACCCCGGCGAGCCCCTGGTGCGGACCGCCCGGGAGGTCCTCGCGGGAGTGCTCGGCCGTCCGCCGGGGACGTCCGGTGTCAGCTACTTCTCCGACGCTTCGATCCTGCAGCCCGGCACCGGCCTGCCGACCGTGCTGTGCGGCCCAGGCGACCCGAACCTCGCGCACCAGACTGACGAACGCGTCCACGTCGACGACCTCCGGCGCGCCGCCGAGTTCTTCACCCTGCTCCCCCTGGCGCCGCGTTCGTGACCCGCGCTCCGCGGCGACCTCCGGCCGCAGCGGTGGGATGATCGCTCTGGCACCGGCAGGAAGGGCGTGTTGTGAGCGATCTCGACCTCCAGTCCGTCGTGGACGGTCTCGCCGAGCGCCTGCACCGGTCGGTGGCGATCGACGACCCGTCCGTCCGGCTGATCGCCGCGAGCCGCCACTTCGGTGACGAGGACGCGGTCCGCGTCCGGTCCGTCCTCGACCGGTCGATCGAGCCCGCCGTCACCGAACGCCTCTTCGCCCTGGGCATCGCCCGCTGGACCGCGCCCGGCGTCGTCGCCCTCGACGGCGCCCTGCCGCGGCTGTGCGCTCCGATCCGGTGCAACGGCATGCTTCTCGGCTACCTGTGGCTCATCGACGAGGCCGGCGCGTTCACCGAGTCCGAGATCGCCGCGGCCGACGACGCCGCCACCACCGCGGGCACGCTGCTGTACCGGCGGTTGCTGCTGCACGAGCGTTCGAAGGCCCGCCACGAAGCCATCCTCCGCGAGCTCGTCTCCCCCGACACCGCCGTGCGGGACCAGGCGATCGAGGACCTCCGCGCCGAACAGCTCTTCGGTGACGACTTCGGCCACTTCACGGTGCTCGCCGTCCAGTCCCGCGAGGCGGAGGAAGTCGCTGCCGCGCACCAGGTCGCGTTCGAGGCGGCACTGGAGGAGGGCGTTCGCCCTGTCACGGACGACGTCGCGCTGATGGTCGCGAACCGCGCGCGCGGCTGGATCCTGTTGATCCAGCGGCAACCGCCCGCGACGGCGCTCGTGAACGCGATCACCGAGCGCGTCACCGCCCGGTTGCGACGGCTCACCGACCCCGCCGCACGCCTCGCGTTCGGGCTCGGCACCACCGTCACGGACCTCAGGTCGGTCGCACTGTCCTACGAGCACGCCACACTGGCCACCCGTGCCGCACTCCTGTTGCCCGGCAAGGGAGACCTCGCCCGCTGGGGCGAACTGGGACCGTACGAGCTGCTGCTGAAGCTGCCGGTGGACGACCTGCGCACGCCGGCGGTGGCGGCGCTGGAGCAGGCGGACAACCACGACGTGCTGATCGACACGCTGACGGCGTTCTTCGACCACGCCGGCAACGTCGGGCGGACCGCGACCGCGCTCACGATCCACCGCGCCACGCTGTACCAGCGGCTCAAGAGGATCGAGCACGTCACCGGGTGCAGCCTCGACAACGGCGACGACCGGCTGCTGCTGCACCTCGGCCTCAAACTGCGCACCCTGGCCGCCGCGTACCGCGCGCGGACCCGCCCGATCTGATCAGCGCGGCCGTGACCAGGCGGGTGGCGCAACGCACACAGCAGCGGCGGCCGGGACATTCCCGGCCGCCGCTGCTCGATCCCCCTGCGCTGTCCCCTGGACTAGACCTGCTCGGTCCCGACCGTCGTCGCGGGCTCATCGCCCGGCTGCTGGCGGTTCTCGAGCGTGATCCCGCACTTGCCGACGAGCGCGACACCGGCACCGATCGTCGTGGCCACCGGTGCGGCGAGCGCCGCGACCAGCCCGATCGCCACCGGCACCTCCAGCACCACGTCGTCCTTGCTGTCACGCACGACCACACGACGGTTGATGCCCTCGCTGACCAGCCCGCGAACGGCGTCGACCACCGAGTCGACGGCGGTGCGGGCGGACTCGGACCTGGACTCAGTCATTGCTCTCCTCGAACCTGCGGATTACCCCGACGACTCAAGACTGCCCGCAACCGGGCGCGCTGCCATCAGGGTTTCCCCCTGACCTCCACCTGATTTGACCCCCAGGTGCCCTGATCACCGGCACACTGGATCTCATGGGGGAACCGAATGACAGGAACCGGCGCATCGACGCTTGGTTGGCGGAAGAGTTCGGCGACGCGAGCGCGGTCGTGCTCAGGACGAACCAACTCGTGGGGCTGTCCTTGGCCGCTCAGCGAGGAGCGGTGCCGCCGGACGAGGTGATGCAGTACTGGTACCACCAGATCTTCAGCGCGCGGATCATGGCGGCCCAGTCCGAGGCTTCGTTCATCGACGCGGCACGGGCGAAGGGCTGGCCGGACGAGACGATCGGCGAGATGCTGATGGTGGATCCGGACCGGCTCGACGACCACCGCGACGAGCAGTACTCGATCCACCTCAAGATCCATCCCGCGATCCGGCGACAGCAGTGCTGAGCACTCCCAGAACCGAGCACTCCGATGCGGAACCCCGTGGTCCCGCACCGGAATCCACCCGCCTACATCACTTGGTCGCGATCTTGTCGCCCGGCCGGATCAGGTCCGGGTTGGTCAGGAACCGGGCGTTCTTCGCCACCAGCGCCTGCCAGCCCCCTTCGACGCGGAGCTCGTCGGCGATGCGGCTGAGCGTGTCGCCGTCCTTCACCGTGTAGTCACCGTCCGGGTTGCTGGTGGACGGCGGGGCCACCGGTGCCACGGGGACCGCGCGCCGCACGGCCGTGCCGGTGGCCGGCTTCTGCCCCTGGCGTACCGGTTGTGGTGTGCCCGCGGACCCACGCCGCCCGCAAGTGCCCCAGGCTCCGATCCCCTGACTGCGCAACACGTTCTCGGCGACGCGGATCTGCTCCTCGCGGGAGGCCTGGTCCGCGCGGCCGGCGCCGCCGTTGGCCTGCCAGGTCGACTGGCTGAACTGGAGTCCGCCGTAGTAGCCGTTCCCGGTGTTGGTCGACCAGTTGTTCCCGCTCTCGCACTGCGCGATCCGGTCCCAGTCGACCGGTGCCGAGGCGGACGCGGTGCCCGCCGCTGTGGCGAAGGCCGTCGCGGAGACGGCGATGAGCACGGCACGACCGGTGAAGTTGCCACGGAGATGACGCATGTCCCTTTTCGCACACCGCCTCGCTCTCGCCTGCAGCGGCGCCTGTCCGGCGGGGGCTTTCGTCCGTGACCTGGACAGGGCGCGCCGCTGGACAGGTGAGCGGGCGGCGAGCCCTGGTGGTGCAGCGGCCTGACGACCGCAGGCTGGACCGTAAGGACGGTGCGGCGGATCCGCACGACCGGACGCGGGCAAGATCACCCGATGGGTGATGATCACGGGGCCGGCGTTTCCGCGGTGGGGGCCACGGGAAGCGGCCGCGTTCCCGGTGTGTCGAAGATCCGGCCCGTGGGCACCCTCCGGTCACCACATCCCCATCGGCAAGGAGGCCGCGTTGAAGGGCGACGTCGAGACCTACAACGAGAACGGGACCTGGAAGAACAAGGTCGAAGGCAACTCCCAGGCTTCCAGCACGCACGACACCAAGGACGAGGCGACCGCCAAGGGCCGCGAGATGGCGATCGAGCGCGGTGTCGAGCACATCATCCGCAACCTCGACGGCACGATCGGCGAGCGCAACACCTACCCGCGCGAGCGCGACCCCCGCAACATCCCCGGCTGAGCCGGAAGCGGTGCGGGGGAGGCGACTCCCCCGCACTCAGCGGTGGTGCAACGGCGTCACCGTGCCCTGCTCGGGCATGCGGACCAACGGCTGCAACGGCAACGCGACAGCGCTGTCGGCCGTGGTTTCCAAGTGGCGCAACATGATTCCCTCGCGCAACGCCCACGGGCAGACCCGCAGGCGTTCGACTCCGAGCGCGCTCATCGTGGCGTGCGCGACGACAGCGCCCGCCAGGATCTGCCGGGCCCTGGACTGCGACACCCCGCGCAACCCCGCCCGCTGCGCCGCGGACATCGTGGCCAGCCGCGGGATCCAGTCGCGGACGTCGTCGGCCGTGAGGTTCCGCGCGACGAAAGGTCCCTCGCGCTGCGACGGCGCTCCCGCGAGCCGTGCCAGTTGTTTGAACGTCTTCGAGGTCGCCACGACCCTGCGCGGCACGCTCTCCCACCGCAGCCGGTCGACCATCTCTCCCAGCGTCTCGCGCACGTGGCGTCGCAACGCTCTCAGCTCCGAGCGCCTCGGCGGGTCGTGCTCCAGGAACGCCCTCGTCAACCGACCGGCGCCCAGGGGCAGCGACACCGCGAGCTCGGGGTCGGCGTCACGTCCCAGCGCGATCTCCATCGACCCGCCGCCGATGTCCAGCACCAGCAGACGACCGACGGACCACCCGTACCAGCGGTGCGCGGCCAGGTACGTCAGCCGCGCCTCGTGCTCGCCCGACAGGAACTGCGGGCGCAGACCGACCTCCGCCTCGACGAGGTCGACGATCTCGTCGCGGTTGGTCGCGTCGCGCACGGCCGAGGTCGCGAACGGGTACAGCTGGTCGACGCCGTGCCGGTAGGCGGCGGCCACCGCGTCCGCCACGGCCCTGACCACCCGCCCGACCCCGGCCGGGCTGATCGACCCGTCCGGTTCGATCTCCTCGCCGAGCAGCGTCGGGTGCTTCACCGAATGGGCGGGCAACGGCGGCGCACCAGGGCGCACGTCGACGACCTGCAGCTGCGCGGAGTTCGACCCGATGTCCAGCACACCAAGACGCATGCGATGCACATACCCGCCCTCGCGCGGATCAACCGGCGGAGGGGCTTGAGACGTGCGGCGCCGGGGTACAGGTAGGACGGCCGTACGATGCGGTTGACGTGCGTCAAGCAGCCGGCGCCGTGGACTCCACCCTGCCGACGAAGGGAGCGCCGCGGTATGGCCATGACGACCGGGTGCCGTTCGGGAGGCAGTGCAGGATGATCGAACCGGAGCCCGGGCTCACCGCACTCGTGGACGACCTGCCGCTGGTCGTCTGGAGAGGCGATGCGCACGATCGCGCCGTCACGTTCATCTCGCGCTCCGTCGAGCGCGTGCTCGGCCACCCGCGGCAGCGTTGGCTCGATTCCGAGTTCTGGGGCGACATCACCCATCCGGATGACCGTGAGGACAGCGAACGGGTGCGCTGGGGGTCGGACTCCGACTACGAGTCGGTCTACCGGGTTCGCACGTCCGAGGGCACCCTCGTCTGGCTGATGGAGAAGGCACGGGTGCACGGCACGTTCCGCAGCGGCGTGCTGATCGACGTGACGGCCCGGCACGCCGCCGACGAACGGCAGCGCTTCCTCGACGTGCTCGATCGCGAGCTCCAGCGGCTCGACGACGCGGAAGACCTGATGGCGCTGGCGACCCGGATGCTCGGCGAGCACATGAACGTCGACCGGTGCGCCTACGCGCGCACGGAGGCCGACGAGGACCACTTCGTCATGAGCGGCGACCACGCCACGGGGCTGCCCCCGCTTCCCGGCCGGTTCGCGATGCGGGCGTTCGGCAACGGCGCGCTGGCGGCCATGCGTGCGGGCGAGCCGTGGGTGGTGGACGACGCCCTGAACGACCGGCGGCTCGACGCCGAGGACCACGAGGCCTACCGCGTGACCGGCATCCGCGCGGTGATCTGCCTGCCGCTGTTCCGCGGCGGGCGGTTCGTCGCGGCCATGGCGGTGCACCAGGCGACCACCCGGCACTGGACCCGCGACGAGGTCGACCTGGTGTCGGTCGTGGTGAACCGGTGCTGGGAGTCCCTGCAGCGGGTGCACTCCGACAGGGCGTTGCGCGACGGCGAGGAACGCCTGCGCCTGCTCGTCGACCGGGCGACGGACGCGATCTGGCTGCTGGACCACGACCTGCGGTTCGTGACTGCGAACCCGGCGACGGGCCACCTGCTCGGCTACCGGTCCGACGAGTTGATCGGCACGCCCATCACCGACCTGCTGGTGGGCGGCCTGCCCGACGACCTCTCGATCTCCCAGGTCGTGACCCTGCGCCGCGTCGACGGGACGGAGATCGTGCTGGAGCTCAGCATCCAGGCCACGCCGACCGGGCTGCAGGCGATCGGCAGGGACGTCACCGAGCGCCAGCGCGTCGAGGCCGAACGCGAACTGCGCCTGCAGCGCGAGCACGAGATCGCGGCCGCGTTGCAGGAGAGCCTGCTCCCCCGCGAGCTCCCGGCCCTGCCCCGGCTCGCCTCCTCCGCGCAGTACCTGCCGGCCGCGCAGCACTCCCAGATCGGCGGCGACTGGTACGAGGTCGTCCTGGTCGGCACGACTCGCGTCGCCCTCACGGTCGGCGACGTGGTCGGCAAGGGCCCCACCGCGGCCGCCGTCATGGGTCAGCTGCGCAGCGCGCTGACCAGTTACCTGCTCGACGGCCACTCCCCCTCGGAGTCGCTGCGGCGGCTCGACGCGTTCGCGACGCGCGTGCACGGCGCGGCCGGCAGCACATGCGCGTGCCTGGTCTTCGACTGGACCAGCGGCGAACTGTGCTGGGCCTCGGCTGGCCACCCACCGCCCGTGGTGGTCGACGAGTCCGGGGCCCGCCTGCTCACGGCGGAGAGCGGACCCGTGCTGGGCGCCGGAGGGCCGGTGCTGCCGAGCCAGCACACGGTGGCGTTCCCGCCAGGAGCCTCGGTCGTGCTCTACACCGACGGCCTGGTCGAACGCCGTGACGAGGTGCTCGACGCCGGCCTGCGCAGGCTGACCGCGGCCGCGGACGGCGCCTTCGACTTCGACCCCGCCTCCCTGGCCCGGCGCGTCATCGACGCGATGCTCTCGGACGGCCAGTCCGACGACGTGGCCCTGGTCGTCGCCCGGCACCTGCCCGCACCGCTGCAGCTGCGCCTGCCCGCCACTCCCGACCAGCTCTCCCCGCTGCGCCGCGCCGCGACGAACTGGGCGCGCCTCGCCGGACTGTCGGAGGACGCCGCCTACGACCTCGAACTGGCGCTCGGGGAAGCCGCCTCGAACGTCGTGGACCACGCCTACCCGGACGGCGGCGGCACGCTCGAATCGAGGCTCGAGAGCACCGGCCTCGGTGTGCGCGTGACCGTGACCGACCAGGGCCGGTGGCGGCCGCCCCCGGAGGACAAGGGGCATCGCGGCAGGGGCCTGAGCATGATCCACGCCGTCTCCGACGACGTCGACCTCCAGGCGGGCGAGGCCGGTACGGTCATCCGCTTCCACATCCCCGCCGCGCAGGACCACCGCACCGAACCCGCCCCGCACCGGCCCACCGGTGTCGCGAGTGGACTGTCGGACGGCGATGACGCGGACGCGCAGGTGGTCCTGCTCAGCGGCGACCTCGACGTGTCCACCGTGGACGGTCTGCGGCTGGCGCTGCTGGACCGGGTGAGCGCGCGCGATGAGAAGCCGATCGAGGTCGACCTGACCGGCGTCGGTTACCTGAGCAGCTCCGGGATCGCGTTGCTGCTGCAGGCGATGGTGTGCGCGAAGGAGCACGGCCGGGTGCTGTCGCTGGTGGCCAGCGGAGCCCCGGCACGGGTGCTCGAACTGTCCGGCCTCGCGCACACGACCAAGGCCTAGACCGCTAGCGGTTCAGGTACGCGCCCAGACCGCCGAGCTCCTCGCCCGCGATGAAGACCGACCGCACGTGGATGAGGACCTCCTCCACGTGGACGGCGCAGCCCCAGGCCGAGTCGCCCCACGAGTCCGCCACCTTGATCTCGGCCTGCGCCGGGCACCCGGCCTTGCCGCCCAGCTGGCACCGCTCGGGGTGCGGCGTCCTCGCCTGCTCGGCCGCCGCGGCGCGCATCTGCGCGGCCAGTTCCGCGGCGGCGTCCGCACGTCGTTCGGCATCCGCGCGCAGTTCCCGTTCCGCCTGAACGGCCTCGGCCAGCGCCTCCCGGGCCGCCTCGGCGCGGGCCTCGGCGGCCTGGCGCGCGACCTCCAGGTGGTGGCGTTCGATGGCCAGGGCCGCGGTGCCGGCGAAGACCCGGATGAGGGCTAGGTCGGTGTCCTGCGGGACGCGGGCGGTGCGGTGGTACATCGCGAACGTGCCCAGAAGTCCGCCGTCGCGGGCCAGGATCGGCGTGGACCAGCAGGCGCCCAGCCCGGCCTGCTGGGCGAGGTCGCGGAAGTCGTCCCAGAACGGGTCGGTGCCGATGTCGGTGACGATCACCGGTTCGCGCCGGTGGGCGGCCGTGCCGCAGGAGCCGACCCCTTCGCCGGTGGCGATGCCGTCGATGGCCTCGTTGTAGAAGGCGGGCAGGCTGGGAGCGGCGCCGTGCCGCAGGTGCAGCCCGTCCGGGTCGGCCAGGAGGACGGACACCAGCAGCTCCTCCGGTGCCAGCTCCTCGATGCACCGGGCCATCCCGTCGAGGACCTCGGCCAGCGGTGCCTGCCTGGCGATCTGCTCCAGCAGCGCGCGGTGCTCCGCCATCAACCGGTGGGCGTGCTTGACCTGAGTGGTCTCCACGCCGATCACCTGAACGCCGAGCAGGTCGCCGGCGGGGTTGCGGCGCGGTTCGCTGGTGAGGTCGAAGAACGTCTCGCGCTCGTGCGCGCCGGAACCCCGGACGACCCGCACGTCACGACGGGAGTGCGACTCGCCGGTGCGGTAGGTCTCGTCGAGGAGGACCGCGAGATCCCCCTCGCGGTCCTCACCGAAGGCGGCCAGGAAAGCCGGGCTGGCCGCCTCCACCACGTGCGCCGGTCCTGCGAAGGTCGCGAAGACAGCGGAAGACTCCCCGAACAGCGTCCTCAGGTCGTCGTCAGCTGTCTGCTCGTGCACGCCGAACGTGCTCATGGCTGCCCTCTCGCCATGCGTCACAGGCTCGCTGTTTGACCTCGGACGCTGATTGTCCTCGCCCCTCGGCGAGTACCGGAGATCTTACGCAACCAGGAAAGCGGACCTCAGCACGCAGTCGTCTCCTGTGGAGCGGTGCGGTCCGCGTTGTCGACGTCGACCAGGCTCAGCAGGGACTCCACGTCGCCGTTGCCGAAAGCACGGCGCTGCCGTTCCGCGCCTCCGCCCTCGCCGTCGAGCAGGCGCAGACCTCGTTGCACCGCAGGGAGATCGCCGTTGGCCTCGAACACCGGGGTCAGCCGGCGCACCAGGTCCTCCAGCTGGTCGCGGACGGGCCGCGGTTCGCCGGACAGGACGTCCAGGACCGTTCCCCGCATGCCCTCGTTGGACGCGCTCCAACAGGCCTGGCGCAGCACCTCCTGCGGCACCGGCTCGGCCTCCACACCACGCCCGACGTCGACGACCGCCTGTGCGACAAGGGCTCGGACGACCGCCGCGAGCAGGACCGCCTCGTCCACGGTCGCCGCGACGTCGGAGACCCGCACCTCCACGGTCGGCAGTTCGGTGGCCGGGCGCACGTCCCAGTAGACCATCGCCCTGTCCAGCGCGGTGCCCGCCGCGATCATGGTGTCGCACAGTTCCTCGTAGTGCTCCCACGAGGAGAACACCGGCGGCGGCCCGGAGACCGGCCAGCGCGACCACACCGTCGAACGCCAGCTCGCGAACCCGGTGTCCTCGCCGCCCGAGAACGGGGAGTTCGCGGTCACGGCGGCCAGCACGGGCAGCCACGGGCGCACGTGGTTGCACACCTGCACCGCGGTCTCCCGGTCGGGCACCTCGACGTGGACGTGGCACCCGCAGATCAGCTGTTGTTCCGCCAGCGCACCGAACTCACGGGCGATCCGTCGGTACCTCAGGCTGTCCGTCACCTCACCCGACGCCTCGCCGAGCGGAGGCGCGCCCACGGCGATCGCCCGGCACCCGGCCGCCCGCGCGGCCCGCGCCACCTGGCGGCGCGTCTCGAGCAGCTCCCGGCGGGCCTGCTCGACGTCGCGGCACACGGTGGTGTTGATCTCCACCTGCGCTCCGGTCAGCTCGTGCTCCAGTTCGAGCCCGAGCTGTTCTCTCGCGATGGCAACGACTTCTTCGGCCAGGTTCACCGGAGCACCGGTCTGCGGATCCACGAGGAGGAACTCCTCCTCCACACCGACCGTCGGACTCCAGACGTCCTTCGATGGCGCACCAGCCACGTTTCACCGTCCAGCTCATAGGGGAATCGCCGGTTACCCGTTCGGGGGACGAGGAAACACGGGGCACGACCATGTGGACGTCCGAAATGACTTTGCGGCGCCGCGCGGAGCGCCCCACACTGGGCCGCCGTTGCCGGAGGTGCGGATGGGTGGCAGATGTTCGACGTGATCGTGGCCGGGTGCGGGCCGACCGGCGCGGTGCTGGCGGCCGAGCTCCGGCTGCACGACGTGCGGGTGCTCGTGGTGGAGAAGGAAACAGAGCCCGTGGCGTCGTTCGCCCGCGTGGTGAGCCTGCACGTGCGCAGTCTCGAGATCATGGCCATGCGCGGGCTGCTCGACCGCTTCCTCGAACGCGGGAGGCGGCGTCCGGTCGGCGGGGTCTTCGCCGCCATCCCGAAACCCGCGCCCGAGGGCATGGAGTCCGCTTTCCTGCTGGGCATCCCGCAACCGATCGCCAACCGCCTGCTCGAGGACCACGCGGTCGAACTGGGCGCGGAGGTCCGGCACGGTGCCGCGGTGGTCGACCTCGACCAGGACGACGAGGGCGTCACCGTCGTCCTCGCGGACGGGGAACGGCTGCGGGCGCGGTACCTCGTCGGCTGCGACGGCGCGCGCAGCGCCGTGCGCAAGCTGCTCGGCGTCGCCTTCCCCGGTGAACCCTCGCGCAACGACACGTTGATGGGCGAACTGGAGGCCACCGCGCCGCCAGAGGAGATCGCCGCCAGGGTGGCCGAGGTCCAGCAGACCTCCGGGGTGTTCAGCTTCGGACCGTTCGGTGACCAGGTCTACCGCGTCGTCGTCCCCGCCGGGGGCGTCAGCGAGGACCGCGAGAAGCCGCCGACCCTCGACGACTTCCGGCAGGCGTTGCGCGCCGTCGCCGGCACCGACTTCGGCGCGCACTCCCCGCGCTGGCTGTCCCGCTTCGGCGACGCGACGAGGCTCGCCGAGCACTACCGCGCCGGCCGGGTCCTGCTGGCGGGTGACGCCGCGCACATCCACCCGCCCGCCGGAGGCCAGGGCCTGAACCTGGGCCTGCAGGACGCGGCCAACCTCGGCTGGAAGCTCGCCGCGCGGATCCGCGGCTGGGCACCGGAGACCCTGCTCGACACCTACGAGACCGAACGCCGTCCGGTCGCCGAGGACGTGCTGGACAACACCCGCGCCCAGGTGCTGCTGGCCTCCCCCGAGGCAGGACCGCGGTCGGTGCGCAGGCTGCTCACCGAACTGATGGACTTCGACGAGGTGAACCGGCACCTGCTCGAGAAGATCACCGCGATCGGCGTCCGCTACGACTTCGGCGC
Source organism: Lentzea cavernae (assembly GCF_014653695.1). Classification (GTDB taxonomy): domain Bacteria; phylum Actinomycetota; class Actinomycetes; order Mycobacteriales; family Pseudonocardiaceae; genus Lentzea; species Lentzea cavernae. The sequence continues at coordinate 150,333 of NZ_BNAR01000001.1, forward strand.
GGGCCCCGACCTGCTCGGCCGCCGCCTGCCCGACCTCGACCTGGTCCGGGGCCGCCTGTACGACCGGCTGCACCGGGGCCGCGGCCTGGTGCTCGACCGCACCGGACGACTCACCACCGGGGGCTGGTCGGACCGGGTCGACCTCATCGCGGATCCGGTCGCGGGGCTGGACGTTCCCGCGCTCCTCCTGCGTCCCGACGGACACGTCGCCTGGATCGGCGACGACCAGCGGGACCTCGACGACCACCTCGCCCGCTGGTTCGGCGCACCGGATTCCCGCCACGGGAGAGCCGCGGTCGGCAACACCGGCGAAGTGTCATCGAATCCGACCCCCGGAGCCGCCGGCTCCACACCTGGTGGTCCCGCCAGGTCACCGGATCGCACTGATCGAACCGAGGCGGTGTGAGCGCGGAGCCTGCTGGGTACTGAGAGAACGCCGAACACGCGCGTGTGTTCGCACGGAGGACCCCCTTCGGGTGGTCCGGCCGGCGCCGGCAGCGGGAAGTTGAAGCACTCCAGCAACCCGCCGCCGGCGTCGGTTCCAGCGCGGTGGGGACGACCCGCGCTTGTCAGGTGGCCGTAGGATCTGCTGGACGCGCGTCAAGCAGCCGGCGCCGTGGACTCCACGATGATGAAGGGGAACCGCGGCATGGCCGACTACGTGCAGGCAGGAACCGTGAGACCCGTGGATGGGACACGCCCCGACCCGGTGGCCCGCCTGGACGAGGCCACCGAGGCGTTGTCGGAACTGCACAACGCGTTCACCGGCGAGGAGTCGCTCGACGAGGCGCTGCAGCGGGTCGCGGACACGGCGGCCAGGGCGGTGCCCGACGCCGACGCGGTGACCGTGTCCGTGGTCACGGACGAGAAGCTGCGCACCGCGGCCGCCACGGTCCAGGGAGTCGTCGCGCTCGACCAGGAGCAGTACGACTCCGGCCGCGGGCCGTGCCTCGAATCGGCCCGCGAACTCGTCCCCGTCCGCGCGGTGATCGGCGAGCACCGGGAGCAGTGGCCGGAGTTCGAGACCGCGGCCGAGGCCGCCGGTGTCCGCGCCTACCTGTCGGTGCCGGTCGTCCTCCCGGCGTCCGACGCCGTCGGGGCGCGCCACATCGGCACGCTGAACATCTACAGCTTCACGGGGACGGCGTTCGACCCGTTCGACGAGGGGCTCATCCGGCTGTTCACCACGGCGGCGTCCGCGACGATCACGAGCTCCCAGCGGTGGCAGCACTCGCAGCGCCAGGTCCAGCACCTGGAGCGGGCGCTGGAGTCACGAGCCGTGATCGAGCAGGCGAAGGGCGTGCTGATGGCGGTGCACACGTGCACCGCCGAGGACGCGTTCGACATGCTCGTGGAGCAGTCGCAGCGCGCGAACACCAAGCTCCGCGACGTCGCGGCGAAGCTGCTGAAGTCGGCGACCAGGTCCTCGGGATGACCTCCAGGGCGGCGCGGCTCCGCGCCGCCCTGCCCGGTCACGACCGCCCGAGGCGCGCGAGCCTGACACCCGCCCAGATCAGCAGGGCGAGCACGCCCACCAGCAGGTACTCGATCAGCGGGATGCGCACCACCTCGTCGATCTTGCCGATCCCCCGCCAGGAGTACACGGCGAGCGCGGCCACCACGAACGTGCCGCCGATCCACCACCGCACCGCCGCGCTGAGGCCGACGCCGTGCATCTGGGTGAGCACGAAGATCGCCACGAACCCGAAGAAGAACATCGGCCACATGCCGTTCGGGCCGGAGTTCATCACGGCGACGAGCGTGCCGTGCACGGCGACGAGCAGTTCGAGGGTGAGCGTCCACCAGCGGTTCGTGTGGGATCTCGTGAACATCAGACTGCTCTGCACGAGCAGCAGGAACATGTAGAAGAACCCGATGAGGTGTCCGCTCGAGGACTCCATCGGGTGGTACCAGAACGTGTAGATGGCGGCCCAGCTGAACAGGTAGCCGTGGTAGCGGCGGGCGAGGTCGACGACCTGCGCGGAGATCGGCGCGGACCAGGTGAGCACCAGGCCGCGGCGGCGGTTCTCCATCAGCAGGACGACGACCAGGAGCAGGACCACCGAGCCCTGCGAGCTGAAGATCGAGACGTCCTGGGCCAGACCGTCGTAGAACACCTGCGTCTGCAGGGCGTGCAGGGCGATGAACCCGCCGTTCGCGGCGAGGGCGATGACGTTGACGCGGTGCAACCCGGTGGTGTAGCGCCTGATTCGCGTCTGGGCGTAGTAGATCAGGCCCCACGACACGAGTTGGTGCGCCGCGTAGCCCACCCAGGCGGACGCCCTGGTCCAGAAGGTCGGGTCCGGCAGCTTCCAGTAGTACCAGGAGGCGCCCTGGTCGGGCAGCAGGGCGACGCCGTGCAGCCGCTGGCCCAGCAGCCAGACCAGGCCGGTGAGCAGCGCACTCGCCACCACACCCCACACCAGGACACGGCGACCGGGCCGCCGCAACTCGTTCAGCATGCTGAGCATTATGCACGGTTCGTCGTGATACGTTCAGCGCACTGAGCAAATCAGGAGGCAACGCGGTGGCCCGATATCTGTTGCGCGTCAACGGTGAACGGCACGAGGTCGACGTCGACGGAGACACTCCCCTGCTGTGGGTGTTGCGCGACGAACTGGGGTTGACGGGGGTCAAGTACGGCTGCGGGGTCGGCCTGTGCGGCGCCTGCACGTCCCATGTGGACGGTCAGGCCGCGCGGCCCTGCGTGCGCACGGCGGCGGACAGCGCGAAGACCCGCATCACGACGGTCGAGGGCCTGTCGCGCGACGGGAACCACCCGGTGCAGCGGGCGTGGCGCGAGCTCGACGTGGCGCAGTGCGGCTACTGCCAGCCCGGCCAGGTCATGGCCGCCGCGGCACTGCTCGCCCGCGACCCCGACCCCGACGACGCGGCGATCGAGGAGGCCCTGCGCGACAACGTGTGCCGGTGCGGCACCTACCCCCGCATCCGCGACGCCGTCCGCCGCGCCAGCCGGATCATGCGGGAGGAACGATGATCAGCAGGCGAACGTTGTTGCGCGGCGCGGGAGCCGGCGCGCTCGTCGTCGCGATTCCGGTGCCCGTCCTCGCCTCCGGGGGACTCGTGCCGAACGTCTTCGTGCGCCTGGACGACGCCGGTCGCATCACCGCGACCGTCCCACGCCCCGACACCGGCCAGGGCGTGCGCACGGTGGTCGCGCTGATGGTCGCCGAGGAGCTGTCGGTCGAACCCGGCGACGTCCAGTTGGAACAGGCACCCGGCGACACCGAGCGCTTCGGTCCTCAGGCCGTGATGAACTCGACCTCGGTCCGCCAGCTGTCGACACCCGTCCGCACAGCCGCCGCGACCGCCCGCTGCCTCCTCGTCACCGCCGCCGCCACGCGCTGGCGCGTACCGGTGGCCGAGTGCACGACCCGCGACGGCGCCGTCCACCACCCACGCCGAGGACGAGCGCCCTACCGCTCCCTCGTGCGTGCCGCCGCCGCACTGGACCCGGCCACCGTGCCGGTCGCACTCACACCGCCGGAGAAGTGGCGACTGCTGGGCAAGACCCGCGCCGGCCGCGTGGACGCCCGCGACATCACCACCGGCCGCACCCGCTACGGCATAGACTCACGGCCACCCGGCGGCCTGGTGGCGGTCGTCGCCCGTCCCCCGTGGATCGGCGCGGTGCCCGACACGATCGACGACACCGCGGCCCGCGCCCTCCCCGGAGTGGTCGACGTCCTGACACTCACCGCGCCGGCCGAGGGCCAGGGCGGCGTGGCGGTGATCGCCAAGTCCACCCACCAGGCCCTGAAGGCCCGCGACGCCCTCCGCGTCACCTGGCGCGGCGGCACCCCCACCGCGGACAGCCGCACGTGGCTGAGCGACCTGCGAGCAGCCCTGCCCGCCCAAGGCCCCATCAACGGCATGCAGCAAGTCTTCGAAATGCCGCTGCTGGCCCACGCGCCGATGGAACCGATGAACGCCACGGCGCACGTCCGGCCAGATGGCGTCACCATCTGGGCTCCAACCCAGGACCCCGGCGGCCTGCGCACCCAACTGGCTCGCCAACTAGGTGTCCCCGCGACCTCGGTCCGCGTGGAGACGGCGGCGTCCGGCGGAGCCTTCGGACGCCGCATCGAACCCGACCCGGTCCTGGAGGCAGTCGCCTGCTCCCGCCGGACCGGCACCCCGGTCCAGGTGCTGTGGACCCGCGCCGACGACATGCGCAACGACTCCTACCGCCCGATGTCGGTACACCGCCTGTCGGCGGAGCTGGGTCCGGATGGCCTGCCCATCCGAAGGGCCCACGAGGTGGCCACCTGGCCGCTGACCGTCCTGCCGATCTTCGCCAATCCGGCCCTCATCAAGGCGAGCGGCGACCACTTCCCCTACTCCGTGCCCGGTGACGTCACCGTCACCGTCCGCCCCGCTCCCCTGCGCACCGGCTTCTGGCGCTCCGTCTACGCGGGCCAGTTCGTCTACGCCGAGGAGAACTTCCTCACCGAGATCGGCAAGCGCTCCGGCCTCGACCAGGTGGCCCTCCGCCGAACCCTGCTACCACCGGCCTCACGCCTGCACCGCGTGCTCGACGCCGTCGCCGCCCGCGCCCGCTGGACCAGGCCACCCGCACCGGGCACCACCCGCGGCGTCGCCTGCCTGGAGGACTACGGCTCCGCGATCGCGGTCATCGCCGTGGCCGACCCCGCCTCCCGCCGCCTGCTGCGCGTGCACGCGGCCGTCGACGTGGGCGTGGCGCTGCACCCGTCCGGCGTCCGCGCCCAGGTGGAGGGCTGCGTGATCGACGCACTCTCCACCGTCCTCGGCGCCCAGATCACCGTCCGGAACGGACAGGTCGCCGAATCCTCCTTCGGCGACTACAAGTGGGCGCGACTCGGCCAGACCCCGGACATCGACGTCACGATCGTGCCGTCCACCACTCCGCTGGGCGGCCTGGGCGAACTCGCCTACCCACCCGCGGTCGCGGCCATCGCGGCGGCGTTGGCGGGCGACGCACCGGTCACGGGCATGCCGTTCGGTGTCGATGTGGGGTGATCGCAGGTGAAACACCCGTCACCCGGCGCGCGGGTCACACCGACGTCGGGTGATCGGGCGGATCTGGGATGATGGGGCCGTGGCCGAGGGAGACGAGCTGGCGGTGGCCGACCGCCCGGACCAGGTGGGCGCGGACGTCGCCTCCTGGCCCACAGGCAGGCTCCTGTCGGTCGCGGCGCGCGTCGTCGAGAAGCGCTTCGAGGACTTCCTCGCGACCCGCGGCCTCACCCACGCCGGCATGATCACCCTGCACCACCTGGCCGACGGCCCGCGCTCGCAGCGCGAGCTCGCCGTGCTCTGCCGGGTGACCGACCAGACCATGAGCCGCACGATCGAACACCTCGACCGGGGTGGGCACGTGGTGCGCAGCCAGGACACGAAGGACCGCAGGCGCACCTCGGTGAAGATCACCCCGGCGGGGCGCCGGGCCCTCGCCGCCGCTCGCCGTGAGGAACGCGAGTCCGACACGTTGCTCGGCGCCGTGGACGACTACGAGCACTTCCGGCGGCAGCTGATCGCGCTGATCGCGGCGGCGACGTCCACAGAGGACAGCTGAGTCCCCCTGCCCGGTGGCTCCGCCTTCCACCAAACCGATGCCTGCCGCACCTCGGGCGTCGACCGCCCCGGCCCGCAGAAACCTCTGGACACCCCGCAGCCGGCACAAGCGCAGCGCCGACACCCAACCCACACGTCGAGCGAGCGGCCCACGTCGAGTGCGCGGCCACAACGTCGAGCGCGCGGCTCACACCGTCGAGTGCGCGGCTCACACCGTCGAGTGCGCGGCCACAACATCGAGCGCGCGGCTCACACCGCCGATTGCGCGGCCACAACGTCGACCGCGCGGCCCACACCTCTAACCCGCCCCGCAGGAACCCCTCACCACGAGCCGCGTGGGCAGCACCACGGGAGCCTCCCGCTCCGCCCCGGTGATCATCGCCATGATCGCCTTCGCCGCCGCCACCCCGAACCCCGGCTTGTCCTGCGACACCGTCGTCAGCGCCGGCTCCACGACCGAGGCGATCTCGATGTCGTCGAACCCCACCAGCGCCAGGTCCTCCGGCACCCGCACCCCGGCGGCACGGGCGGCGAGCAGCGCACCCACCGCCATCTCGTCGCTGGCCGCGAACACCGCGGTGGGCGGCTCGGGAAGAGCCAGAAGCCGTTGCATGGCAGCGGTTCCGCTCGCGCGGTAGTAGTCCCCGGCCACCACGTAGTCGTCTCGCAACGAATGTCCCGCCTCGACCAAAGCCCTGCGGTAACCGGAGACGCGGGCCTCGGACGGCTGGTTCCCCAGGGGACCGGTGATCGTGGCGATGCGCGTGTGGCCAAGGCCCAGAAGGTGCTGGACGGCCGAGAAGGCGCCGCCGGCGTTGTCCGAAGTCACGTAGGTGGCACGGGGCCCGTCGACGACGACGTCCACTGCGACACAAGGAACTCCGGACTGCGCGAACGCTCCGAAGGCCTCGGCGTCGGAGCCGCTGTCGATCAGGACCAGGCCTCCGAGGTGGTGGCGTCGGGTCATGTTGACGTAGCCGACGGGGTCCGCGAGTGACGCGCCGACCTCGCGGGCGTCGCCGCTGGTCGCGAGCATCAGCAGGTGGTAGCCGTGGGCGCTCAGGGCGGACTTCAGGCCTATCAACAGGTCCTGCAGGTACGGGTGGCGCCAGCCGGGCCTGCGGTGGTCGGTGTCCCAGACGAGGCCGATCATCGTCGACTGCTTGGTCGACAAGGCCCGCGCCGACTCGTTGGGCCGGTAGTCCAGCTCTTTCGCGACGCGCAGGACGCGGGAGCGCGTTTCCTCGTTGACCGTTTCCGGCTGGTTGAAGACGCGCGACACCGTCGCCACGGACACGCCGCAGAGCTGGGCGATCTCTCGCCCGGTCGCCATCAGACCTCCCGAAATCACCGTAAGCGGTTACATAAACCCTACGAGCAGCAGTTCTCCTAGTCAAACCGCTGCGGCGGCGAAGCCGTTTATCGATTCGTTACTTGACTGACGGCGCGTAACCCCGCTGTCATAGGCGCCACACATTCGCGCCGCACATCTTCCGGAGAACCACTTCTCCTGCTTCAGCGCGCCCAAAAACCAACGGAGGCCTGGAAAATGCGCCCCAAAGCACTCGCACTCGGCTGCGCCGTCATGGCGACGGCCCTGGTGCTCAGCGGTTGCGGCAGCGGTACCGCGTCCGGCGGCAAGACCAAGCTGACGATCGGTCTGTTCGGCAACTTCGGGTACGCCGAGCTGCTCAAGGAGTACGCCGCCGCGCACCCGGACGTCGAGATCTCCGACCGCACCGCCTCCTACTCCGACCACCACAAGAACCTCGCCGCGCACCTCGCCACCAGCAGCGGCGCGGCGGACATCGAGGCGGTCGACACCGGGTACGTCAACCAGTTCAAGGCCACGCCGGACAAGTTCGTCGACCTCAACACCAAGGGCGGCGACCAGCTGAAGGACCGCTGGCTGCCGTGGAAGTGGGAGGCCTCGCTCAGCAAGGACGGCAAGCAGATCGGCTACGGCACGGACATCGGCGGCCTGGCCATCTGCTACCGCCGCGACCTGCTGCAGAACGCCGGGCTGCCGGCCGACCGCGACCAGGTCGCCGCGCTGTGGCCGACCTGGAAGGACTTCATGGCCGCGGGCAAGAAGTTCCAGGAGAAGGCGCCCGAGGGCGTGAAGTGGTTCGACGGCGGGCCGACCGTCCTCAACGCGATCGTCGGTCAAGCGTCCACGGGCTACTACGACAAGACCGACAAGATCGTCGTGGGCGAGAACAAGGAGATCAAGGACGGCTGGGACCTCGTCGTCGACGGCGTGAACTCCGGTCTGTCCTCGAAGCTGCTGTACTCGACCCCGGTCTGGAACACGGGCTTCAAGCAGGGCCAGTTCGCGACCGTGACGTGCCCCGCCTGGCAGATGGCCAAGATCAAGGACCAGGCCGGTCCGGAGGCCGCGGGCAAGTGGGACGTCACGTCCGTGCCCGGCGGTGGCGGCAACTGGGGCGGCTCGTACCTGACCGTCCCGAAGTCCGGCAAGAACGTCGACAAGGCCGTGGAGCTGGCGGCGTGGCTGACCGCGCCCGAGCAGCAGGCCAAGGTGTTCAAGAGCGCCGGGCTGCTGCCGTCGATCCCCAAGCTGTACGAGGACCCGTCGATCATCGACTACAAGAACCCGTACTTCAACGACGCCCCGATCGGCAAGCTGTTCACCGACGCGGCGAAGAAGCTCAACCCGCAGTACCAGGGGCCGAAGGCGGGCGACATCCAGACCGCGATCGGCAACGCGATGCAGCGCGTCGAGCAGGGCAAGCAGAACGGCGAGGAGTCGTGGAAGCAGTTCGTCGGCGACGTGCAGAAGTGACGCGCTGACATGGTCTTGATGGACAAGACGGCCAGAAGGCACCGCTGGGACGCCAAGTTCGCGCCGTACGGGTACGTGGCGCCGTACTTCCTGATCTTCGGTGTCTTCGGGCTGTTCCCCCTGCTCTACACGATCTGGGTCTCGCTGCAGGACCGCAACCTGCTCGAGTCCGACGCGGCGACCTTCGTGTGGTTCGACAACTACGCGAAGCTCATGGCGGACCCGTACTTCTGGAACTCCATGGGCAACACGCTCAGCCTGTGGCTGCTCACCACGGTCCCGCAGATCCTGTTCGCGCTGTTCATCGCCCAGCTGCTCAACCGCAAGGTCCGCACGCGCACGCTGTTCCGGATGGGCGTCATCCTGCCGAACATCACCTCGGTGGCGGCGGTGACGATCATCTTCGCGCAGCTGTTCGGCCGGGACTTCGGCCTGTTCAACTGGGTGCTGGGCCTGTTCGGCGCGGGGCAGATCGACTGGCAGGCGGGCACGGCCTCGTCGCACATCGCGATCGCCGTGATGGTGGTGTGGCGCTGGACCGGCTACCACGCGCTGATCTTCCTGGCCTCGATGCAGGCGATCTCACCGACCCTGTACGAGGCGGCCACCCTGGACGGCGCGAGCGGTCGCCAGCAGTTCTGGCGCATCACGGTTCCGCTGCTGCGGCCGCAGATCATCTTCACGACGATCATCGCGACCACCGGCAACATGCGCCTGCTCGCCGAACCGCTGCTGTTCAACCCCGGCGCCGCGGCCGCGACGGGCGGGTCGGACCGGCAGTTCCAGACCGCCGCGCTGTACCTGTACGAGCAGGGCTTCACCAAGTACGACTTCGGCTACAGCTCGTCGATCGCGGTCGTGCTGGCCATCGCCACCGTCATCGTCGCCGGGATCGGCTACCTGGTGACCAAGCGGATCCGGACGGAGTGACCCCATGACCGCTGTACTGGAACGCCCCGCGCCGGCACCGCCCGCCGGGCCCGCGGCGAAGGTGCGCAGGCTGGCCAGGCGCGTGGCGGGGCCGTGGACCTACGCCGCCCTGATCGCGATCCTCGCCGGGTCCGCCTTCCCGGTGTACTGGTCGTTCGTGGTGTCCTCGCAGACGCCGGACGCGATCGACAGCGTGCCGCCCGTCCTGGTGCCGGGCGGCCACCTCTTCGCGAACATCGCGCGTGTCTTCGACACCACCGACTTCGCGCTGGCGCTGCTGAACTCGATCGTGGTGTCGGGCACCGTGACCATCTCGGTGGTGCTGTTCTCGACGCTGGCCGGCTTCGCGTTCGCCAAGCTGAAGTTCCGCGGCCGCAACGTGTTGCTGCTGCTGATCATCGGCACGCAGGCGATCCCGACCGAGCTCGGCATCATCCCGCTCTACATGATGATGGCCGAGTTCGGCTGGGCCGGCGAGATACACGCGGTGATCGTGCCGGGGCTCGTCACCGCGTTCGGCGTGTTCTTCATGCGCCAGTACTTCGAGCGCGCGATCCCGGACGAGCTGCTGGAGGCGGGCCGGATGGACGGCTGCCACTCGCTGCGGCTGTTCTGGCACGTGGCGCTGCCCGCCGCGCGTCCGGCGGCCGCGGTGCTCGGGCTGTTCACGTTCATGCAGGCGTGGAACGACTTCTTCTGGCCCCTGGTCGTGCTCACGCCGGAGAACCCGACCGTGCAGACCGCTCTGTCCACCCTGGCCAGTGGCTACACCACGGACTACACGCTCGTGCTGACCGCCGCGACGATCGGCACGGTGCCCGTGCTGGCCGTCTTCCTGTTGTTCGGCCGCCAGATCGTCGGCGGCATCATGTCCGGCGCCGTCAAGGGCTGATTTTCTTTGGAGACTGCAGTGAGCTTTCCGGACGGTTTTCGCTGGGGCGTGGCGACCTCGGCCTACCAGATCGAGGGAGCGGCCCGGCTCGACGGCCGCGGTCCGTCCATCTGGGACACCTTCGCGCAGGTCCCCGGCGCCGTCGCCTCGGGCGACACCGGGGACGTGGCGGCCGATCACTACCACCGCTGGGCCGAGGACGTCGGGCTGCTCTCCGACCTGGGCGTGGACGCGTACCGGTTCTCGGTGTCGTGGTCGCGGGTCCTGCCCGAGGGTCACGGCAGGATCGAGCAGCGAGGCCTCGACTTCTACCGGCGGCTCGTGGAGGCGTTGCTGGGCAGGGGCATCGAGCCCTTCGTGACGCTCTACCACTGGGACCTGCCCCAGGCGCTGGAGGACCAGGGCGGGTGGCGCAGCCGCGACACGGCCCACCGGTTCGCCGACTACGCCGCCGTGGTGCACGAAGCGCTCGGTGACGTGGTCAGGAAGTGGACCACGCTGAACGAGCCGTACTGCTCGTCGATCGTGGGCTACGGCGAAGGCCGCCACGCACCCGGCGCACGCGAGGGCCACGGTGCCCTGGCGTCGGTGCACCACCTGCTGCTGGGCCACGGTCTCGCCGTGCAGTCGATGCGCGCGAACGGGTTGCCCGAGCAGGAGTTCGGCATCGTGCTCAACCAGTCCCCGTCCGTGCCGGTGACGGACTCCCCCGCCGACGTCGCCGCCGCGACCCGTCAGGACGTCCTGCTGCGCCGGCAGTTCACCGACCCGCTGTTCGGCTCGGCGTACCCGGAGGAGCTGACGTCGATGTTCGGCGACATCAGCGACTTCTCGTTCCAGCAGGACGGCGACCTGGAGATCATCGGGCAACCGCTGGACTACGTCGGCCTCAACTACTACTACCGGCTGCACGTCGCCGACGCGCCCCACCGCGAGCCGGACCCGGCCAAGCGCACCGCCCACGACATCGGCGTCGACACGACCCAGCTCCCGGACGTGCCGCGCACGGGCATGGGCTGGCCGGTCGAACCCGTCGGCATGACGACCGCGCTCGCCGGCCTCAAGGCCCGGCACCCCGATCTGCCGCCGGTCTACGTCACCGAGAACGGCTGCGTCTACCCGGACGTCGAGGGGTTCGAGGACACCGAGCGCATCTCCTACCTGAAGGACCACATCGCGGCGGCTCAGGCCGCGGACGTGGACCTGCGCGGTTACTTCTGCTGGTCGCTGCTCGACAACTTCGAGTGGGCGCACGGCTACAAGCACCGGTTCGGCCTGGTGCACGTCGACTACCAGACGCTGGAACGCACGCCGCGCGCCAGCTACCGGTGGTACCGCGACTTCATCAGGGAAGCACGGCAGGACAGCTGACCGCGGGCGTCTTCAGGTCGATCAGGTAGCTGTCGACGCTGGTCCGGGTGCAGGCACTGCGCGGGTAGGCGATGTGGCCCCAGCCCTCGTAGGTGAGCAACGCCGTGTTGCGCGGTGCCTGCCTCTTGATGTTGACCGCCCACTCGTGCGGGGTCGTCGGGTCGTACCTCGAGTTGATGACCATGATCTTCGGCGCGTCGCCGATGTCGAGGCGGTGCGGCGGGTTGGCGGGCCGTCCGGGGACGCCGATGCACGCGGTGGCCTCGTCGTGGCCGAGGAAGCTGCCGCGCATGATCGGCGACCGGCGCAGCTCCTCGGCCCGGAACCGCTCGTACTCCCGGAAGTTCCTGATCCGCAACGAGAAGTCCTGGCAGACCGAGGCCAGCACCACCGACTCGTAGTTCGGCTCGAAGTCCTGGGTGCGCAGCACCGAAGCGCCGGTGATCAGGTCCGCCGCGTAGAGCCAGTCAGGACCGCGCAACGCGAAGTACATGTCGTCGAGCAGGCGCTGCCGCCCGCCCCGCTCCCCGTCGGCCCGGACGAGCGCCGCCTCCCAGGCCGCGCGGACGTCCTGTCCGTGCAGCACGCAGGAAGTCGTGCTCTCGCACCACTTCTCGAACTCCCGGAACGAGTCGTCCGAGGCCGCGGCCCGGTCTCCGACGAACCGCCGGAGGTCCGCGCTGTGGTCGACGACGCTGTCGAGGACCATCGCACGGAGGTGGCGACCGAACTTCTCGGCGTACACCTGGCCGAACGTCGTGCCGTACGACAGGCCGAAGTAGCTGATCCTCTTCTCGCCCAACGCCCTCCGCGCCGCATCCAGGTCCCGCGCCACGGTGGCGCCGTCGGCGTGGTCGAAGACCGGACCGCTGCGTTCGCGGCACTGCGCGAGCACGGTCTGGTTGTGCCGCAGCAACGCGGCGAACGCGGCCTCGTCCTGCGGGTGGACCGACGGCTGACCGGGCATGAGGTCGGCGCAGCGGATCGCCAGGCTGCCGCCCGTGCCCCGCTGGTCGACGCCGACGATGTCGAACCGGGCGCGGACCTCGGGGCTGAACAGGCGCGACAGCGCGAACTCCGCCGCGGAGCCACCAGGTCCGCCGGGGTCGACGACCAGCACCCCCAGCCGGCGCGCCGGGTCGGTGGCCTGGTGGCGCGCGATCGCGAGGTCGATGCGCGGCCCGCCCGGCCTCGCCCAGTCGAGCGGGACGGTCAGCGTCCCGCACTGGCCTTCGGGGTTGTCCGGGCACGGCGCCCAGGAGATGGGGTCCGCGGGTTCGGCGTGGGCCGCCCCCGCGGAGATGACCAGGACCACAGCAGCTACGGATGTCGCCAGTGCCCGCCTCATCGCCCCACCCTAGGGCAGAAGGCGAATCCGTACGGGTCCGTTCCATTCTTCTTCCGGCGACAACACCTGTTCGCCCTGCGTGACCACGACACGGCCATGGGCGGCCAGCTCCCGCGCGACCGCACGAGCCGGTTCCATGAGGTCGCGCCACCCGTCGTCACCGACGGCGCGCGCGGCCTCCGACGGACAGATCGACTTGGCCGGCCCGCGGGCCGCGAGCAGGTCCAGGATCGCCTGCTCGAGCCGGTGCGGGACCGTGCTCACCGCCGCAGCCGCTCGGCCGCGAGCCTGCCCGAGATGAGCACCGGCGGGATGCCGACGCCCGGGGTCGTGCCGCTGCCCGCCAGCACGACGTTGCCGTCGCGGAACGGCAGGTTGCCCGGCCGGAACGGGCCGGTCTGGGCGAAGGTGTGGGCGGCGGAGAACGGCGTGCCGGCGGCCTGGCCGTCGCGTGCCCAGTCGTCCGGTGTCACCACCGCGAGCGGTTCGGCGTCGACGAGGAGCTTGCGCGCGGACATCTCCTCGACGATCTCCTCGGCGTACCTCTGCGCCATCGCGTCCCAGCGCAGCGGAGCGGTGTCGAGGTTCGGGCACGGCGCCAGGAGGTACTGCAGGTGCCTGCCGTCCGGCGCCAGTTCGGGGTCCGTCAGGGTGGGTGTGGTGAGCAGCAACGACGGATCGCTCATCAGCTCCCCCCGCTTGACGATCTCGTCGAACGTGCCGTCCCACTTGTCGCCGAACGAGATCGTGTGGTGCGCGAGGTCGTCCGCCACCCGGCCCGCCGACAGGTGCACGACCACCGCGGAAGGCGACCAGCGCAACGGCATCACCCGGCGCGGCTCACCCCGCAGCAGCCTGGTGCTCTGCGCCGGACCCGTGGCCAGAACGACTGCGTCACAAGGGATGCGCGCATCGGCCGTGCGCACGGCGTTGACCCGGTGACCGACCCGTTCGAGCTCCTCCACCTCGACGCCGTAGTGGAACGTCACCCCCGCTTCGGAGGCGGCGTCGGCCAGCGCCTGCGGCACCGCGCGCATGCCTCCGCGCGGGAACCACACGCCCGCGATCGTGTCCATGTAGGCGATGACGGCGTAGGCGGCGAGAGCGTCCTTCGGCGCGACACCGGCGTACAACGCCTGGAACGTGAACACGCGCCGAAGCCTGTCGTCCTTCAGGAACCGCCCCACCGCCTTCGCCAGCGAGCCGAAGCCGCCGAGCCGCGCGAGCTTCACCAGGTCGGGGCCGACGAGGTCCAGCGGCGAGTCGAAGCTCGCGCCGATGAACCTGTCGCGTTCCACCTCGTAGAGCTTCGTGAGCCACGCCCGCATGTCGAGGTAGCCCTGCGCCTCGCGGTCGCCCGCGAACTCGCGGACCGCCTGCTCCATGCGGTCCGCGCCGGTGTGCACGTCGAGCGCCGTGCCGTCGGAGAAGGTCGCGCGGTAGGCGGGGTGCAGCGGCAGCAGCTCGAGGTGGTCCTCGCGCCGGTGGCCCACCGCGGCGAACGCGTCGTCCAGCAGCTCCGGCATCGTGAGCACGGTCGGCCCGGTGTCGATCCGGTGGCCGTCCACGTCGAGACGGCCCGCGAGGCCGCCGGGGTGCGGCTGCCGTTCGAGCACGGTCACCTCGTGCCCGGCACCGCGCAGGTGCAGTGCCGCCGAGAGTCCCGAGAGCCCGGCACCGACCACGACCACACGGTCCGTGCGGCCCTTAACCACGTGCACCACTGCGTTCCCCCACTCAGGTCGTTCGTGCCACGGCACGGCCGGCGAGGCGCACCAGTTCTTGACGTGCATCGTCGTCGATGGCCGCGCGCTCCAGCGCCGCCACCCCCGAGGCCGCGAGCTTCTCGATGTGCTCCTCCACCGCCGCGACGGCCCCGAGCTCCACGAGCAACGCGCACACGTCGCTCACGGTCCGCTCGCTGACGGCCCCGGCCTCCAGGCACCGCCGGAGCAACCTCTGCGCCGCGGGCTTGCCCTGCGCGCGGGAGAGGGCGATGGACATCAACGGCGTCCGCTTGCCCTCCCTCAGGTCCTCCCCCACCGGCTTCCCCGTGAGCGAGGAGTCGCCGTACACGCCCATCAGGTCGTCGCGCAGCTGGAACGCGACGCCGATGTCGTGGCCGTACGCGCGCAGGGAGTCCACGACGTCGACGTCGGCGCCCGCGAGCGCGGCCCCGAGGTGCAACGGCCGTTCCACCGTGTAGGCGGCGGTCTTCAGGGACGCCACGCGGACCGCGGCCTCCAGCGACTCCTCGCGCTGCGCGACACCGAGGAGGTCGAGGTGCTGCCCCATGATCATCTCGGTCCGCATCGACTGCCACGGACCCCAGGCACGGCTCAGCACGTCGGCGGGCAGACCGGCGGTGACCAGCGCGTCGTCCGCCCAGGCCAGTGCGAGGTCGCCGACCAGGACCGCCGCGGAGTCGCCGTACTGCCGGGCGCTGCCTGCCCACCGTTCCCGCCGGTGCCGCGCCGCGAACGACTCGTGCACCGACGGCTTGCCCCGTCTGGTGGGCGAGCGGTCCATCACGTCGTCGTGCACCAGCGCGCAGCACTGCAGCAGTTCCAGGGCCACCAGTGCCCGCACGACGGCGTCCGCCGGCGGCGCGCCACCGCCTGCCCGCCAGCCCCACCACGCGAACGTCGGCCTGATCCTCTTGCCACCGGCCAGGATCAGCTCGCGAAGCTCGGCCGTGAGCTCGGGGGCCAGGTCCTGCCTCGCGCGCAGGAAGTCGTGCAGTGCTTCGTCGAGCAGGACGCGGAAGTCGTCCACCTGCGACGGGCGAGCGTCCACGCTGGTCAGCAGCGACATCGGCGTTCCCCTGGGAGTCGGCGGGCGTTCGGTGGTTTCGAGCTAAGCAGCGCGGTGACGGCTCCGCATGATGAGCGCCGTCGTTGTGCGAAGGACTACTCGTGGACTTAGCGTTGAGGGACTTCTTCCGCGAAAGGACCGCTGATGTCGGCTGAGCGCGAACTGGACGCCGCGGGGGTCACCGACCCGGCGTTGCGCGACGCGTACCGGCGCTGCCGTGAGCTCAACGCCCAACACGGCCGCACCTATTACCTGGCAACGAGGTTGCTCAGCGCGGAGCAACGTCCCGCCGTGCACGCCCTGTACGGGTTCGCCCGGTGGGTCGACGACGTCGTCGACGACGTCCACAGTGGAGTGGACGCCAAGGTCGCCGAGCTCACCGCGATCGACGGCCGTCTGCAGGCGGCGCTCGCCGCCGGGACGACGGACGACCCGGTGCTCGCGGCGCTGATCGACACCGTGCACCGCTACGACATCCCGGTTCAGCACTTCCAGGACTTCATGGCGTCTATGCGGATGGACCTCACCGTCACCGACTACCCGACTTGCGCGGATCTAGACAGGTACGTCCACGGTTCCGCCGCGGTGATCGGCCTGCAGGTGCTCCCGGTGCTCGGCACCAGCGTGCCGAGGGAGGAGGCCGAGCCCGCCGCCGCGGCGCTCGGGGTCGCCTTCCAGCTCACCAACTTCATCCGCGACGTCGGCGAGGACCTCGACCGCGGCCGGGTGTACCTGCCCGCCGACGAGCTCGCGGCGTTCGGCGTCGACCGGGAACGGCTGATGCACGCGCGGGCCCAGGGCAAGGCCGACCAGCAGGTGCGGGCGGCGCTGCGCGACCAGGTGCGCAGGGCGCGGCAGCACTACGACCGGGCCTGGCCGGGCATCGGCATGCTCGCCCCGCGGTCGCGGCCGTGCGTGCTCACCGCCTACCGCCTGTACGGGCGGATCCTCGACCTCGTCGAGGACGCGGACTGCGACGTGCTGTCGCGCCGCGTCGTCGTGTCGAACGGCAGGCGCCTCGCCGTCGCCCTGCCCGCGCTGGCCAGGGCGGTGTTCGCCCGTGCCGCGTGAGGGGAGGAAGGCCATGCGCGACCGGATCCCGCTGCGGATCTACTCCAGCCCGCCGTGGCGCGAACAGCGCCCGACGTGGCAGGACGCGAAGCCCGCGCTGATCGAGGCGGCGCTCAAGCGCGCCACCGCACGGCCGTCCGGCAACTGGTTCGTCGCGGGCGCCAGCCGTGACGTCGTGAAGGGCAAACCGTGCGGCCGCACCATCGCGGGGCAGGAGGTCGTGCTCTGGCGCGGGCCCGGCGGTGTGCTCATGGCCGGGTCCGGCTCGTGCCCGCACCTCGGCGCTCCGCTGTGCGACGGCGCCGTGGCCGAGGGCAAGCTGATCTGCCGCTGGCACGGCCTCGCGCTCGACGGCACGCGGTTCGGCGCGTGGACGCCCTTCCCCGCGCACGACGACGGCGTGCTGGTGTGGGTGCGCCTCGACCGGGCGGGCGGTGAGGAGCCGCTGGACGCGCCCGTGCTGCCGGAGCGCCCGCCGGCCGGGTCGATCGACGCGGTGGCCACGCTCATCGGCCGCTGCGACCCCGAGGACGTGATCGCGAACCGGCTCGACCCGTGGCACGGCGCGTGGTTCCACCCCTACTCGTTCGCGAACCTGCACGTGCTGGAGACCCCGACCGACGCGGAGGACCGCTTCCTGGTCGAGGTGACGTTCCGGCTCGCCGGGCGCGTCGGCGTGCCGGTCATCGCCGCGTTCACCTGCCCGGAGCCGCGCACGGTCGTGATGCACATCGTCGAGGGCGAAGGCGCCGGCAGCGTCGTCGAGACGCACGCGACCCCGATCCGCGACGGCCGCACGGCCGTGGTGGAGGCGACGATCGCGCACTCGGACCGTCCCGGTTTCGCGCACGCCAGGCCTGCGGCGGGGGCGTTGCGCCCGGTCATGCGCTGGGCCGCTGCCCGGTTGTGGCGTGACGACCTCGCTTACGCCGAACGCCGGTACGCACTGCGCCGGACGGGGCGGTTCCCGGATTAGAGACCCCGAGTTGCGTCGTTTCTGAGTCGATTTTAGGATGGTGTCCACCATCGAGGTCGACTCATCAGAGGACGTGCGTAATGCCCGAATTGTCCCGTCTGCCTCAACCCGTCGCGGAGTCGTGGGACTGGCAGCTCGCCGGTCTCTGCCGGGGCATGGACAGCGCCTACTTCTTCCACACGCCGAACGAACGCGGCTCCGCGCGAGACCAGCGCGAAGCCGCGGCCAAGGCCATCTGCCAGCGTTGCCCGGTCATGGAAAAATGTCGCTCGCACGCGCTGGAGGTCCAGGAGACCTTCGGCATCTGGGGTGGGCTCGGGGAGAGTGAGTTGAGGGCGATTCTCGCGAAACGTGCTCGTAGGACGTGACCTACACGCCACGAGCGGTGGCCGGCATGCTCGGCATCGCCCCCACCACGCTCAGGACGTGGGACCAGCGCTACGGCCTGGGCCCCTCGATCCGCACCGAAGGCGGCCACCGCCGGTACGAGGACGCGGACGTCGAAGTGCTGCGCCGGATGGTCGTGCTGACCGCCCAGGGCGTGGCGGCGGCCGCCGCGGCGGTGCTGGCGCGGCAGAAGCCCGTCGCACCCACGGCCGGCCCGCGCACCTCGATCACCCCCGCGGAAGCCCTCGTCGCGCAACGCGGTTTCCTGGCCGCGGCGAAACGGCTCGACGAGCCGATGATGTCCGACCTCGCCTCGAAGCTCCTCACCGACCACGGTGTCGTGTCCGCGTGGGAGACCGTGTTCGTCCCGGCCCTGGTGGAGCTCGGCCACCTGGTCGTGAGCAGCGGACAGGGTGTGGAGGTCGAGCACCTCGCCAGCGGGAGCGTGCTGCACGCCCTGCGCGGGATCCCCCGCACGAGCAGTCCGGGAGCGCTATCCGCGTTGTTGTCGTGCGCGCCGGACGAGCAGCACTGGCTGCCGCTGGAGGCGTTGGGCGCGGCGCTGTCCGAAGAAGGCTGCATGTGGGGCAACCTCGGCGCACGGGTGCCCGCCGAGGCGTTGTGCGACGCGGCGGACCGCTTGCGTCCCGGCGTCGTGCTGGTCTGGGCCCACCGGCCCGACCTGGCGCTCCGCGTTCCCCTGGAAGAGCTCGGCACGCGCTCGGGCGCCGTCGTCGCGGTCGCGGGCGCCGGGTGGCACGGCCTGGAGCTGCCGTCGTTCGTGCGCCGGCCGCAGTCCCTGACCGAGGCGATCGGGATCGTCCTGGAACGCGCCCGCTAGAAGATCTCCCGGTCGCGTTCCTGCGCGCGCACCTCGTCCAGCTCGGAGATGCGGCGCAGGCCCTGCACGGCGCGGGCCATGCGGTGGTTGCCGCTCACCTGCGCCTCGTGCCGGTCGAGCCACGCCCAGTACCCCGCGGTGTACGGGCACGCGCGTTCTCCCGTGCGCTGCTTCGGGTCGAACCAGCACGTCTTGCAGTGGTCGGTCATGCGGTTGAGGTAGGCGCCGCCGCTGAGGTACGGCTTCGTCGCGATCACGCCGCCGTCCGCGTGCTGGCTCATGCCGATCACGTTCACCGGCATCACCCACGGGAAACCGTCCACGAAGGACGTGACGAACCAGTCGTTGAGCGCGGCCGGGTCGTACCCCCGTTGCAGCGCGTGGTTCCCCAGCACCATCAGGCGCTGGATGTGGTGCACCCAGCCGTGGTCGCGGACGCCTTCCAACGCCGTGCGTAGGCACGCCGCGCGCACCATCGACGGCCGCAGCTCCGCCCACCACGACGGCAGCTCGGTCGTGGCGCGGAAACCGTTGTGGCGCCGGTAGTCCTGCCCGAGGTGCCAGTAGAGCTGCCACACGTACTCGCGCCAGCCGAGCACCTGCCGGACGAACCCCTCGACGCTGGCCAACGGCGCGTCGCCGCCGCGGTAGGCGTCCTCCGCCGCGTAGACGACCTCCAGCGGGTGCAGCAGGCCGTGGTTGAGCGGCACGGACAGCAGCGAGTGCGCCATCGTCCAGTCCTTGGTCAGGACGGCGTCCTCGTGCGGGCCGAAGTGCGGGAGGCGGTCGCGCAGGAAGACCTCCAGCGCCTTCAACGCCTCTTCGCGGGTGATGGCGAAGCGGCGCGGGCCGTCCCGGCCCACGGCCGGAAGGTCCATCGCGTCGAGGTCGGCACGCACCTGCGCGTCGATGTCGTCCTCTTCGGGCCACCACGGCGCCGGAACGCCGAGCCGGCCGCGTTTCGGTGGCGGCTCGCGGTTCTCGGTGTCGAAGTTCCACCGCCCGCCGACCGGTTTCTCGCCCTCCATCAGCACGTCGAAGCGGGTGCGCTGGTAGCGGTAGAAGTCCTCCATCAGGAACCGCTCACGCGGGCCCGCCCACGCCGTGAACTCGTCGCGGGACAACGCGAACGCGGGCGTGGGCAGCACTTCGACGCCGAGCTCGACCAGCATCTGCCGTGCGGCCGCGGAACCCGGCTGGTAGGCGACCACCGGGCCTTTCAATTCACGGATCGCCTCGCGGTACGTGTTCGCGCGCACGAGCGTGACGCGGTCGGGGAACTCGGCGGCGAGATGGCGCATGCCGGACAGCACCAGGTGCAGCTTCTGCCGGTGATACGGCCTGCGGCGCAACGCCGCCGCCGACTCGACCAGCACGATCTCGTCGTGACCGGTGTAGAAGTGCGGCCCCAGCTGGTCGCCGAACAGCAGCAGCGTCACCGCCCACCGCGCAGGTCGGCGAGCACGGCGTGCGCGGCTCTCCGCCCCGAGTGCAGCGCCCCCTGGATCGAGCTCGTGTCGCGGTGGTCGCCGCACACGTACCGGCGTTCGCCCGCGCGGACGGACTGCTTCAGCCGGTGCGGCGCCGTCATCGAGGGGATGGCGTGCGGGATGTCGTAGCGCTTGAGCACCTCCCACCGGCTGGTGTCCGTGCCGTACAGGCGGTCCAGGTGCCGGCGGACGTCCTGCTCGCCGGCCTCGCCCACCACCGAGGCCTGCACCAGCGGGGCGTGCGGCGAGTACGGGCGCGACACCTCCGACATCACCGCCGTGTTCACGACGGGGCCGCCGTTGGCGTCGACGACCAGGCACCCGTCGCGCAACGGGGACCTCGGCGGGCGGAAGTACCAGGTGGTCACGCCGTTCCAGCGCGGTTCGGCGAGGCCCGGCAGCAGGCGGGCCGCGGTAGTGCCGTCCGTCGCGACCACCACCGCGTCGGCGGTGATCCGTTCGCCGTCCTCCAGGTCGACGCCGTTGTCGTGCACGGCCTTGACCGCGGTCTCCAACCGGACGGAGTCCCTGGGAAGACGTTCCGCCATGGCCTTGGGCAACTCCCCCATGCCGAGCGCGGGCACCGCGGCGCCGCCTCGGGCGAAGCTGCGCCACACCAGGTGGAAGAACCTAGACGACGTGCTCAGCTCCCGTTCCAGGAACACGCCGGACAGGAACGGGCGGAACACCGCCTCGACCGCGCGATCGGAGACTCCCAGTTGCCGCAACGCCTCGCGGGTCGTGCGTTCCGGCCGCGTCAGCAACGGCCGCACCGGCCCGAAGGCGTCCGGCGCCGAGAACCGCGCGACCGCCGCCACGTCACGCGCGCCCAGGACGTGCTGGCGCAGGAACCCGTCCCACGCGGACGGTCCGCTGCGCGGGTCGGCGAGCAGGTCGTGCCTGCCGTTGTCGTGCACGAACGCGCCGGGCCGGAAGTGCCGCAACGGGAACGGGTCCAACCGCAGCCGTTCCAGATCGGGATAGGCGGGCAGCATGATCTGGAAGCCCCGGTCGAACCGCACGCCGTCCTCGACGTCGGTCCGCACGCGGCCGCCGACCTCGTCCGACGCCTCCAGGACCGCGACCTCGACGCCCGCCGCGGCCAGTTCCAGTGCGGCGTTCAACCCGGCCAGACCGGCCCCCACCACGACGATCACAACGTCCTCCAGCGACGGGCGGCCGAGCGCAGCAGCCCGACGCGGCCCTCGGTCGGCACGGTCCACAGCTCGGTGCCCGCGACGCCCCAGCGGCTCAGCAGGTGGTTGGCGGCGGCGAACCCGGTGGTGGCCGCGCGTTCCATGAGCGCGACCGGCAGGTCGATGCGCACCAGGTCGCCCGCCATCACCAGGAACTCGTCCGGGGTCGTCACGCGCGGCCTGCGGGCGAATCCCCCGGCGGGGAACAGCGGGCAGTCCTCGCGCAGCTCGTGCCGTTCGTCGACGACGCCCGCCTGCTTGGTCTCCGGGTAGACCTCGGTGAGCTGCACCCAGAGGCGGGCGCGGGCGGACTGTTCGTCCACATCGGACGGCAGCGCGTACCCGTGCAGCTCCACCACGGAACCACCGGTGCGCGCGGCCCACGCCCGTGCCTCGTGCTCGTAGTGGTCGAGCACGCTGATGTTGTCGAGCAGGTCGTGGCCACCGGTGCCGAGGAAGCCCGGCCGGTCCGCGTCCACCGGCCTGTCGAGCCAGTACCGCGACACCAGGAACCGGGGCGCGGTCTGCAAATTCCCGATGGTGTCGCGCCACGCGGAGTCGCCGAGCGAGGGCGAGTCGCCGACGAGCGCCCGCAGGCCGGGGACGTCCGCGGCGAGCACCACGGCGTCCGCCTCGATCGCGCCCTCGCCGATGGTGACCGAGTAGCGCTTCTCCTCGCCCGGCAGCACGGACCTGACCTCGACGCCCGTGCACACCGTCGTTCCCAGCGAGGTGAGATGGCGCCGCAGCGGCTCCCACAGGCCGTGCGGGAACGGGTCGGCTGCCACGTCGAAGAGCAGGCCCTCGCTGGAGCCGAGGAAGTAGATGTGGAACATGACCGCGAGCTCCGCGGCCGACATCCGGGTGGGGTGCGCGAAGAAGCTGCGGGAGAACACCTCGAACGCGAGGGCGTGCGCGGCCTCCGGGAAGCGGATCTGCTCCAGGTAGGAGGCGGCGTCGATGGAGTCGAGCTCCTCGTACACCCTCGGCACGGACACGTCGAGCAGCGACAACGCCGCCCGCGCGTTGACGTCGGGCAGGTCGCGCCAGCGGAACGTGGGACTGCCGCGCAGGAACGCGAGGGCGTTCCACGGCACGGACTTCGGCAGGTTCGCGAAGCCGTCGCGGTGGCCGGAGGCGTGCTGCAGCGGGTAGTCCGGCAGGCCGGTGAGTGCCCGTCCGGCGGGGTCGACGCGCTTCAGCAACGCCCGCAGGTTGTAGTACTGGCGGAAGAACGCGTGGAAGCCGCGCGTCATCGTCGCCTCGCTGCCGTCGGCGAGCCTGGTGCTCCAGCCGCCGACGCGCCCGCCCAGGTACTTCTCCCGTTCGCACAGCACGACCCGCGCGCCGCGTTCGGCGAGCAGCGTGGCCGCGGAGAGGCCCGCGATGCCCCCGCCCACCACGACGACCACGGGTGCGTCCCCGTCGAACTGCGGACGCCCGGCCGGTGCCGGGATCCGCACGGCCCTGCGATCCCTCACCGCTGCTCCTGTGCCGGAACGTGACCGCGGAAGGTGTGCACCACGCCGAGTTGCAGACCGGGCAGGGGCGCGCTGCGGACGCCGGTGAAACCGTTGCGCCGCAGCCGGTCCCGCAGAGCGGAGGCCCCGTCGAAGTCCATCACGCTGCGCCACAGGTAGGTGTACAGCGAGCGGTCGCCGGTGACCAGCCAGCCGGCCGGCACGATGAAGCCGCACAACGCCGTCCACACCGCCGTGCTCACCAGCGAGTCGCGCACCGAGTACTCGTGCAGCACCAGCGTTCCACCGGGCTTGACGAGGTCGCGGATCCGCTGGAGCGTGGCGTCGGGCTCGGGCAGGTTGCGCACCAGGTAGGCGGCGAACACCGCGTCGAACTGCCCCTCGTCCACGTCCTCGGCCCGGCTGTGCACGAACCTGACCGTGTCGGGCCAGCGCTTCTCCCGTGCCCGCGCGATCATGCCCGCCGAGGCGTCCACGGCGACGATCTCCACGCCGGGCGCGGCCGTGACCAGCGCGGCGGTGGAGGCACCGGTGCCGCAGCCGAGGTCGAGCACCCGCATGCCGGGGCGCAGGCCGAGCGCTCTCGCCGACAGGCGCAGCGCCTGGTGGTAGCCGGGGTTGAGCCCGACGAGGAAGTCGTAGCCGCGAGCGGCTCGGTCGAACTTCCCCGGTACCTCAAGCTTGTTCACGAGCCAGCCTTCCTCGTTCCCACAACAACAACACGGCGGTGACCATGGCGAACCCGTAGAGGAAGTCCTCCACGGGGATGTCCCAAGGCACCCGCACACCGCTGATCGCCCAGTCCGCGTAGAGCACGATCGGCTCGTCCAGCTTCGTCAGCCACCCGTCCACCGGCACCTGGAACCCGAGCACGATCGCCATCGTCACCCAGTAGGCGGGCCGCTTGAACAGGCCCGTGCGCAGCAACCAGAACTCCAGCGACAGCACGACGACGACCGCCGTCATCGCGGCGAGCGAGTACTCAACCATCGCGCGACCATCGTTTCGAACGCTCGCGCACGGCCTCGTAGGTCAGCACGGCGCAGAGCGGGATCGCCACGAAGAACAGGACTTCCTCGATCGGCAGCACCCCGCCGATCACCACCCCGGTGGTCGCCTCGGGGTGAAAGCTCCAGTGTCCACGCAGGATGGCCACGACATCCCACACCGCTAGCACGACGAGCACAGGTGCGATGGCACGCGCCAACTCCGGTCCGCGGCGGTATACACCCCGTCCCATCCACTCCAGCGGCACCGTGACGAGCACGCACGCGCCCAGCACCGCCAGGTACTCGTACTGGCTTCGCATCACCGACCTCCCGTGAAAACGGTATGGGCGGTGCGGTGACTCTGCACAACGGCCGTCAGGTCGTACCCGACTTGGCGACCGCGTAATAAGCGTCCACGGTGTCGCCGTCGATGCCCACGTACGCGTCGATCCACGCGGCCGCACCGCGCACGAGCACGAGCACCGCGTCGGACTGCTCGTCCTCCGTCAACCTCGCCAGGATCAGACCGACCCGCTGGTCGTCACCGCTCGCCAAGGCGCTCAGCACGTCCGAGGCCACCTCGGCCGCCCGCGCGCTGGCCTTGTCCCCGCCCGCCGGCACGGACACCGGGATGCGGGCGGACGGCTGCAGCGACCCGCGCGGAACACCGCGCAGGAGGATCGCCGCACACGTGTCGATCGCGACCACCCTCGTCCGCTCGTCCGATGCCAGGCACCGCACGGCCTCGATGGACCACGGGTGGTCGCTCCTGTTGATCGCACCCACCGCGGCCAGGGTCAGTTCCCTGGCCTGAACGTCGTCGAGCCGGTGCATCGACTCCCTGCCTTCCTTCGCAGTCGACCCCGACTGTGCCCCCGCACCTGGAATTTCTGTGTTGCTACAACCACAACTCAGTCATGGTCAAACGACCGGGCGCCCGGTGCATGACGAGTGGTCCGGAGTTCACCCGTCCGACGCAGCGCATTCGACTTGCCTATCCCAACTCGGATGTTGATAACATCCGGATGTTCAGCGAAGGCAGGTGAGATGGCGACCAGGCACCTCTACGTGGTGCGCCACGGCGCGGCAGACCCGTTCGGCACCTTGACCAGCACCGGCGAGCGCCAGGCCCACCTGCTGGGCGAGCGGCTGGCCCGCTCCCCCGTCGACGTCGTGTGGCACTCGCCCCTGCCCAGGGCGGTACGCACCGCCGAGATCCTCGGGGAGCACCTGCCGGGGGTGCTGGTGGACGAGGCGGCCGAGCTCGTGGACCACGTCCCGCACGTTCCGGCTGATCCCCCGCCTGCGTGGGCCGGGTTCTTCGACGGTTACGACGCGGCGGAGGCGGCTGCGGGCGCCCGTCTGGCAGAAGCCCTGACCGACCGCTTCGCGCGTCCAGTGGCGGCCGAGTCGCACGAGGTGCTGGTCACCCACGCCTATCCGGTTGCCTGGCTGGTGCGTCACGCGCTCGGGGCGCCGCCGGATCGCTGGCTGGCGATGAGCTGTGGCAATACCGGGCTGACGGCGCTTCAGTTCCGCGAGGGGACGCCGCCGTCCTTGTTGGTGTACAACGACATGAGCCACCTGCCGGAGGAGTTGCGCTGGACGGGCTTCGGGCCGGGCAGCCGACCCTGACGGACGCGCCGTCGCCTCAGCCCGCTGGTCACTCCGCCGCGGAACGGCCGGTACCGCCGCCCAACACGGCCCGCGCCGCGGCAAGGCGCTCGGCCTCCCCGCGTCCGGAACGATCCCCCGACACCTCGTCCGCCCATTCGAGCAACCGGCGCAGGTGGGCATCGGCTCCACCCGTGACGACGGGCGGCGTGCCGAGGACGACGACCCCGCTGGTCCCGTCGATGGTGACCATCGCACCCACCTCGACCTCCCTGCCGCCCAAGGTCACCGAGTCGGCCCCCACCACGAGGTCCGCCACGCCCACCACCGCGGGTTTGCCCATGGACCGCGCCACGACCGCGGCGTGACTGGCCGGACCGCCGCGTGCCGTGACGATGCCGGTGGCCGCCGCCAGGCCGCGGATGTCGTCCGGCGACGTCTCCGGCCGCACCAGCACGACCGGGCCGTGAACCGCGAGGCGCACGGCCTCGTCCGCCGTGACGGCCACCCGGCCCGCGGCGACGCCGGGGCAGACGCCGAGGCCACGTGCGATGGCGTCGGCATCCGGAGTGATCCGGGGTGTGCGGACGTGCTGGAGGTGGTGAGGCGCGACGCGCAGGAGTGCTTCGGCGCGGGTGATCGCGCCCTCGTCGGCCAGGTCGGTGGCCAGGCGGACGGCGGCGGCGCCGGTGAACTTGCCGGGGCGCACCTGCAGCAGCCACAGCGTGCCCGACTCGTAGGTGAACTCGACGTAGCAGGCGTCGCGGTAGTGCTGTTCCACTCGTACGAGTGCGTCTTGCAGGCCCTGCCACACCCCGGGTTCGCGGTCGAGTTCGCGCAGAGGGAGCGTCAGGGCGCGGCCGGAGACGACCTCGGAGCCCTGGTGTCCGAAGAGGACCTCGCCGAACGGCACCTTCTCCCCCGTGTTCGGGTCGTGGCTGAACGCCACGCCGGAGCCGCTGCGGGAGTCGCGGTCCCCGAACACCATCCGTTGCACGACGACGGCCGTGCCCAGGTCGTGCGGGATGCCGTGGAGGGTTCGGTAGGTGCGGGCGCGCGGGGTGTTCCAGGACGAGAAGACCGACTTCAGGGCCTCGGCCAGCGTCCCGGGGGTGGGGCGGACGTTGAGGACCGTGTCCATCATGCCGGGCATCGAGACGGCCGCGCCGGAGCGGACCGAGACCATCGACGCACCCAGGGTCTCGACAGCAGTGGCGAGTTCGTCGGTGAGGCCGTCCGGGAGTGTGCCGTCGGCCAGGAACGCACGGCAGGCGTCGGTGATGACGACGACACCTGCCGGTACCGGCAGGCCCAGGCGGTGGAGCAGCACGAGGCCGTGAGCCTTGCCTCCTAACACTTCCGGTGGGTCCGGCAGCGTGGCGGAGAGGTGCCTCACCCACCCCATCGCGCGATCCCCAGCGTCGCGAGGAGGTCCTCGTGCAGCTCCGCCCAGATCGTGTGGAAGGAGTCCATGCTGTCGGCCAGGCAGGCCAACTCACCCGCGCGTGCCCGGGTCAGGGCGGAGGTCAGGCGTGGTTCGTAGCGGGCGAACCGAGGTGCGGCGGCGGCCAGGGCGGCGATGACGACCAGCGCGCGGGTGTGGAGGTCGGTGAACAACGCGAGAACGCGGGCGTCGTAGGCGGTGTCGCTGTGGTCGTTGACGGTCGTGACGCCGTCGACCGACCGCATCTGCCAGGCCGTGCACAGGTCGAGCAGTTCGGGGTTGAGCACGAGGAACTCGTCGAACGCCTCGGCCAGCGCGGGGCGGGTGCCGGCCGTCTCCAGTTCGGCCTTGGTCCCGGACGCGTCCGCGGCGCGGCCGGACTCGGTCAGCGACCACCCGCCGAAATGCCTGTCGTGCGTGACGAGGCCGGCGACGGCGAGGTCGATCAGCTCGGACTCCACTTCGGACTCCGTCAGCCCCGTGAACGACGCCACGCGGGTGAGTCCGGTGCTGCCTACGCAACGCAGAGCGTGCAGTACCACCAGGTTCACGGCATTGCCTCCCGCCTGCGCGCTCCGGCCGCGTGGCCGGCGCCGCGTCCGTGAGCACGGGCGACGATCACGCCGCCGCGCACGCTGACCGCCGCCTCGGTGTCGTCGCCGACAGCGGTGAGGCCGATCGCCGACGCCACCAGCGCCTCGTCGTCGAGCACCAGCCGGACGTGCTGCCACGCCTCGGCCGCGAAGACCCTCCGCAGGCAGCCGACGGCATCGGCCACCCGGAGCCGGACGAGCCTGCCGGTCTCCTCCTGGTCGCCCGTCACGACGACCACCACGACCTGCTCACCGGGCTTCGCGGCGCGGACGGCCTCCTCGGCCGCGCCGAGGCGGCCCGCGCCCAGCACCACGACGAGCCCGTCGGTGAGGTCGACCCGCCCACCACTGATCCGGTCGACGAGGTCCCGGGGCGGAACCCACCTGTCCGAGCAGGTCGAAGCCGGTGCGACGTACGGCAGGTGTGGCGGCGCCCAGACGTCCTCGAGGTTGATCGTGGCCAGGTGCCGGCACGCGTGCGCCACGTCGAACGGGTCACCGAACCCCGGTGCCGTCCCGGCCTGGTGGCCCGCGCCGTCCAGCACGGTCAGCGCGAGCTCGGCCACCCGCACCCGCCGCACCGGCGCACCCTTCTCCAGGGCGACGGCCAGCAGCAACGCCTCCAGACGCGCCAGTTGTGCCAGCACGGCCGGACCGTGCTCGTCCTCGAACACGCCGTCCAGCGACCTCAGCTGCAGCCGCCCGCCCGGCGCCGAGTCGCCCACCAGCGGCAACCGTTCGAGCCACACCCGCGCGAACACGCCCAGCGCGTCGATCCGGGAGGACGGCGACACCGTCGCCCGCGGCTCGGCGGCCCTCTCGACCAGGTCGATCAGCACGGCCAGGTACAGGGCCCGCTTGCTGGGGAAGTTCGAGTACACCGCGCCGCGCGTCAGTTCCGCGCGCTCGGCGATGCGGTCGACCTTGGCCGGCACGAACCCGTGCTCGGCGAACTCCTCCCGCGCCGCGGCCAGCACCGCGGCACGCGTCCGCGCCTGCTGCTGCACCCGAGTCAGCCGCACCATCGCCACTCCCGCCGCCACGTCTGAGATGTTCTGGACATTCAGATTACATCATCATCCGAACCGTGATGCCCATCGGGTATCGAGGACGACCGGACAGGTCTTGGACGGTCCAGCGGATCAAGCCGAGGCTGGAGGCACCACAGGAAAGGACTCACCATGAAGGTGTTCGTCACCGGAGCCTCCGGCTACATCGGCAAGGCCACCCAGTCCGCGTTGCTGCGCCACGGGCATGTCGTCGAGGCCCTCGCCCGCACCGACGCGTCGGCGAACGCGGTGCGCGAGGCGGGCGCGACGCCCGTGAGGGGTGGACTGTCCGATCTGGACGTCCTCACCGCCGCCGCGGGCCGCGCGGACGCCGTGATCCACCTGGCACAGGCCGACAGCGCCGAGGCCGACCTGGCCGCCGCGACCGCGATGCAGGAGGGCGCAGGCGAAGGCGTGTACGTCCACACCGGCGGTACCTGGGTGTACGGCGACACCGACGGCATCGCCGATGAGGACGCCGCCTGGAACCCGCCACCGCTCGTCGCGTGGCGCGAGGACGTCGAGAAGGAGGTGCTCTCGCGCGGCCGGTCGGTCGTGATCAGGCCGGGGCTGCTGTACGGCCGGGAGAACCGCCTGATCGACGCCTTCTTCACCCGGCCGGGCAAGGAGATCGGCGCGATCCCCCACATCGGCGACGGCACCAACCACTGGTCGCTCGTGCACGTGGACGATCTCGCCGAGCTGTACGTCGTCGCGCTCACCGCACGAGCAGGCGCGGTGTACGTCGGCGTCGGCGGCGTGGACCCGACGGCACTCGAGATCGCCACCGCGATCAGCCACGGCGCCGGTCTGGATGGCAGGACCATCTCGTTGTCCCTCGACGACGCCCGCGCGCGGATGGGTCCCATCGCCGACGCGTTCGCACTGGACCAGCGGTTCACCCCGGCGCGGGCGCGGGAGGAACTCGGCTGGACGCCCCGGCACACCGACCCGCTCGCGGACTTCGCCCGGAGCTGAGTCAGCTCAGCTGGTCGACCGGCAGCGGACCCCGTGACCGCATGGTCCGGATGGCGAACGAGCTGCGCACGTCGACCACCGTCGGGATCGCCAGCACGTGCTTGAGCAGCAACGGCTCGTACGACGGCAGGTCGGGCAGCACGCCCTCGGCGAAGAAGTCGGCGGATCCCGTCACCAGGTGGCACGCCACCACGGCCGGGATCCCCAGCAGCGTCTCCTCCACCTCGCGGGCGGTCTCCGCCGAGTGGTTGTTGACCTTGAGCTCCAGGAAGACCGTGAGCCCCAGCCCCGCCTTCGCCGGGTCCAGCTCGGCCCGGTAGCCCGCGATGACCCCCGCGCTCTCCAGCGCGCGGACCCGGCGCAGGCACGCGGACGGCGAGAGGCGCACCGCTTCCGCGAGCTCGTTGTTGGGCACCCGGCCGTCGATCTGCAGCCGGCGCAGGATCGCCCGGTCGACCGCGTCGAACCTGTCCATGTGCACAGTATTCGATCAGATGTGCTTCTTGCGCAATCCAGTTGCGCCGATGGTTGCCATGGCGCCTGATCTTCGCATCGCGTGCTTCGCTTGACGCTCCAGAATTCTGGGCATGTCCTCACCGCTCACCGTGTCGCGCAGTGCGGCGATGTACGTCGGCGCCCTGCTGGGCCCCGGTCTGCTGATGCTGCCCGGCCTGACCGCCTCCCTCGCCGGTCCGGCATCGGTCCTGACCTGGGCCGCCCTGCTCGTGCTCTCCGGCTTGCTCGGCTGGGTCTTCGCCGCCCTCGGCATCCACGTGCCGTCGGCGACGGGAGTGCGGGGGTACGTCGCGCTCGGCCTCGGTCGCGGGGCGTCCGCCGCGACGTCGTGGACGTTCCTCGCCGGGATCGTGGCGGGCACCCCGATCGTCTGCCTGATCGGCGGCGGTTACGTGGCGGACCTCGCCGGCGCCGGCCGCGTGACGGCCTGCCTGATCGCCCTCGCGATCATGCTGGCTGTCCTGGCGATCACGTCCCGTGGCCTGCGCACGTCGTCGACCATCCAGTTCGGACTGGTGCTGCTGCTCCTCGCGGTGGTGGCCGTCAGCGTCGTGGGCGGGGCGTTCGCGGCACGCGCCGAACACTGGACTCCCTTCGCTCCGCACGGCTGGACCGCGATCGGAACGGCCGCCGCACCGCTCATGCTGTCGTTCGTAGGCTGGGAGGCCGCCGCACCGCTGACCTCGAGGCTGACCGACCCGCGACACCAGCTGCCGCGCATCGTCGCGATCACGCTGACCGTCACGAGCCTGCTCTACCTGTCACTCGCCGCCGTGACCGTCGCAGCCCTGGGCCCGGACGCCGGAAGCTCCACCCCCGTCGCGAAACTGCTGGCGCTGGCCATCGGCCCGGCAGGCGTGGTCCTGGCAGCCGCATCCGCGGTCGTGCTCACCCTAGGCACCGTCAACGCCTACCTCTCCGGCGCGGCGACACTGGCCCACTCCCTAACGCCACGCGTCGACCACAGCCCGGACACCCCGCCGCGCTGGCTGAACCTCGCCATCCTCGCGTCGGGCGGCGTGCTCTTCGGCCTGCTGGGCGCCGGTGCGCTGGAACTGGAGTCGCTGGTGTCCGTGCCGAGCGCGATGTTCCTGGTGGTGTACCTCGGCTGCACGGCCGCCGCGTGGAAGCTGCTCTCCGGCAAAGTGCGCATCGCCGCAGCGGTCGCCTTCGTCCTGGTGCTGGCCATCGTGGCGTTCACCGCGACGGCGGCAACTCCCGCCGTCGCCGTCGCACTGCTGGCGTGGCTCAACGAACATCGCGCCACGCGTGGTACCCGAGACCGATCGCACCCGCGGCCATCGGCACGCTCGTCAGCAGACCGGCCAGCCCGTTGCCCGGCACCACGAACGTGACCACGATGAACAGCAACAGAACCGGCACCCACCCCGGAACCGCGCGCGACCGGAAGAGCCCGACGCACTGCAACACCGTGCCCACCAACACCAACACCGCACCGGGAACCATCAACGCGAACAGGTACGCGGACCCGTTCGCCGCCCCCACCACCGCCTCACCGGCCGCCACCCCGACCGACGGGTCCGTCGGGAAGAAGTAGGCCGCGGCCCACCCCGCGACCCCGGCCCCCTGCAACCCGCCACCGACCCACATGAGCCCGGCACCCCAGGTCGCCCAAGCGCTGCCACGGCGCCGGACGAGAACCATCGTCGCCAGCGCCTGCAACGGGATGTTGAGGACCTGCATGGCGGCAAGGCCGGTGAGCAGTCCCCACCACAGTTCGCGACGGGAGGCGATGTCGGCGTACGAGTAGGTCTCGCCGCCCGCCGCCGGCTCCGGCCAGAGCAGCCCGCCCGCGACGGCGGCGACGGACGTGGCACCGAGAACGACCGCGAGGACGGCGAGGCGTGCACGGGTGGAGGGTGCGGCGGTGTCGGGTGCCGCAGTGGTGTCGACGGACATGGTCTCGAACCTTTCGGTGGGGTCGGGTGGTGCGGGGCAACTGGCGGGGTCGGGTGGGACCGGCCCACCGGAGGGTCGGGTGGTGCGAGGCGACTGGCGGGGTCGAGTGGTGCCGAGCGACCGGCGGGGGTCGAGTAGTGCCGGGCAACCGGCAAGGTCAGGTGGTGCCGGACGACCGGCGAGGCCAGGTGGTGCCGGACGACCGGCGAGGCCAGGTGGTGCCGGACGACCGGCGAGGCCAGGTGGTGCCGGACGACCGGCGAGGCCAGGTGGTGCTGGCCCACCGGCGGGTCAAGGAATGCCGGATGACCAGCAAGGTCAGGTGGAACTGAGCAACCGACGGATCAGGTGGTGCCGGGCAACCAGCGAATTCGAGTGGAGCCAGGCAACCGACGGGGTCGAGCGGAGCCAGACGACCCGCAGGATCGGCTGGTGCCAGGCGACCGATGGGTCAGGCGGGACCGGGCGACTTGCGAAGTCAGGCGGTGCCGGGCAACCAGCGGGGTCGGCCGGTGCCAGGCGGCCGGCGGGGTCGAGTGGAGCCGGGCAACCGGCGGGTCGTGCCGGACGACCAGCGGGTCGAGTCGTGCCGGACGACCGGCCGGATCCGGCTGGTGCCAGGCAATCTGCGGGGTCAAGCAGTGCCGGACAACCCGGCGGGCTCAGGTGGAGCCGGGCCACCCCGGCGAACGACTCCATACAACCGCCCAGGACGTGCCGGCCACATCGGTACCGACCCCGGACCCCTTCTCCGTGCTGACACGGAGGCCAGCCCGTCACACCGGCCTTACCCTGGGCCGATGAGATGGCCCCGACCGGCAGCGCTGGGTCTCCTGGGCGTCTCCGCCGCCCTGGCGGCGGGCGGCGCCTGGCTCCTGTTCCCCGCGCCGGGCCACCCGAACCAACCACCCGCGGCTTTCGTAGGACTCGCCACCCTCGGACTGGCCATGGCCGCGCTCGGCGTCACGATCGAGTTCCGGGTGCGCGCCAACCCCGTCGGCCCGCTCCTCGCCTGGGTCGGGGCGATCGTGGTCTTCCTGGCCGCCCGCGACGTCTACTACCGGGCCTGGCTCGATGATCCGGCGTCGGTGCCGCTGGACTCCCGAGTCGTCGCGCTGCTCAACGAGAGCGGCTGGTGGCTCCTGGCCGCCGTGGCGCTGCTGCTCCTGCACTTCCCGAACGGTGCGCTGCCCGGCCGGCGCTGGTCGGGGTTGCCGCCCCTCATCGTCGTCCTCGCCGTGGCGCAGCAAGCGTTCGGCGCGACGCCGCGGGAGCCGTTCACCGAGCCGATGGAGGGACTGGCCCACCCGTGGGGTCCGCCGTCCGACCTGGTCCACGTCCTGAGTTACGTGGTGAACATCGGGCTGGTCCTGACGCTGCTCGCCGCCGGGGTCTCCCTGGCGACGCGGTACCGCAAGACGAAGGGGGTCGAGAGGGCTCAGCTGAAGTGGCTCGCGTTCGCCGGGCTGGCTGTGACGGCGTACCCGGTGGTGTGCCTGGCCGAGATCGTCGTGACCGGCCGAAGTGGTGTCGTGGCAACGGTGTTCGGTGTCGTGACGATCGTCGCGCTGTTCTGCTCCGTCGGTGTCGCCATGCTCCGCCACGACCTCTACGACGTCGACCGCGTGCTGGCCGACACCATCAGCTACACGATCGTCCTGCTCGTCCTCGTCGGGGCGTACGCGGTGTCGGCGCTCGCCCTCGGCCTCGTCGCGGGGCGGGGCTCCCCCGTCGCCGCGGCCGGTGCGACCGCGGTCTGCGCGGTGCTGCTCACGCCGGTCCGCCGGCGCCTGCAGCGCGCGGTGGACCGGCGGCTCTTCCCCCGCACGAGGGCCGCGTTGCTCGCCATCGAGGACCTGCAACGCCGCGTGCACACCCAAGCCGCACAACCGGAAGAGCTCGAAGCGACCCTGCGCACGGCGCTCAAGGATCCCGCTCTCCGGGTCGGGCTGCTCCTCCCGGTGTCGACGGGCTTCATCGACGGCGACGGCGCACCGGTGGCCGGCACCGGGCTGGTCCCGATCACCCTCGGGGGCACGCAGATCGGCGTGCTCGCCTCGTCCGGCACCACCCCGGCGGTGCTCGAGGTCGTCGCCGCGGCGGCCGCGAGCCTGGTGGAGGTGGCGCGCCTGCGCGGGGAGCTCGCCCACGCACTGCGGGAGGTGGAGGCCAGCCGCACGCGGATCGTCCAGGCGGGCGACGCCGAACGGCACCGGCTCGAACGCGACCTGCACGACGGGGCCCAGCAGCGGCTCGTGTCGCTGGGCATGGCGATGCGGCTCGCGCAGCGCCGGCTGCCCTCCGGCGAGGTCGACGTGCACTCCCTGCTCGACCAGGGCGTCGCCGAACTGGCCACCGCCATCGCGGAGCTCCGGCAGATCGCGCACGGCCTGCGTCCCACCAGCCTCGACGACGGACTGCACTCCGCGCTGGCCGCCCTCACCCAGAAGCTGCCGGTGCCGGTGGCGCTGGAGATCTCGCCCGAACCCCTGGCGGACGACATCGCGATCACCGCCTACTACGTCGCCGCCGAGGCCATCACCAACGCCGCCAAGCACGCGCACGCCAGCGCGATCACCGTCCGCGTCACGCAGCAGGCCGACGAGGTCAACGTGTGGGTGAAGGACGACGGCTGCGGCGGCGCCGATCCGGGGAGCGGTTCCGGACTGGCCGGTCTGGCCGACCGGGTCGCCGCGCTGGGCGGGTCGCTGCGGCTGCACAGCCGGCCGGGCGCCGGCACGACCATCCAGGCGGTGCTGCCGTGCGCATCGTGATCGGGGAGGACTCGACGCTGTTCCGGGAAGGTCTCGCGAGCCTGCTGTCCCACGCGGGACACGACGTGGTGGGCCGCGCGGCCGACGCCGAGACGCTCGTGACGGTGGTGGCGCGGGAGAAGCCCGAACTGGCCATCGTGGACGTCCGGATGCCTCCGGACCTGACCGACGACGGCGCGAGGGCTGCCCGCCGGATCCGTTCCGCGCAGCCGGATGTCGCCATCCTGCTGCTGTCCCAGCACGTCGAGACGCGGCACTCCGTCGACCTCGTCAGCCAGGGCGGTTTCGGGTACCTGCTCAAGGACCGCGTGCTCGAGGTCGACGACTTCCTGGAGTCGATCGCCCGCGTCGCCGCCGGTGGGTCCGCCCTCGACCCCGAGGTGGTGGGCAGGCTGCTGGGCAGACCCGCCACCAGCGCGCTCACCCCGCGCGAACGCGAGGTGCTCGGGCTGATGGCGGAGGGCTGCACGAACGTCGGGATCGCTCGGAGGCTCTGGCTCACCGAGCGCACCGTCGAGACCCACGTCGGCAGCATCATGGCCAAGCTGGGGCTGGCCGCCAACGTGGAGGAGCACCGCCGGGTGCTGGCCGTCCTGACCTACCTGGCCGAGTACGGCTGATGCTCCTCCACGAACGACCTACAGCACGCAGAGCAGCGAACACGCCTTCGCGGACGACCAGTCGGTGTACGTCCTGGTCGCGTTGACCGGTGTGTACTTCGCCTTCGCCTTGTTGGTCAAGGGGAACAGCGCCAGCAGTGCGTAGGTCGAGCAATGCACCACTTTGGACTCACCGGGTTGCAACGTGAACGGTCCGGTCTGGCAGTTCGGCTCCACCTCGTCGACCACGTAGGCGTCCCCGACGGGGATCGGGCCGTTGTTCGTCACGGTGACCCGCCAGTACGCGGTCGCGTTCAGCAGCCCGAGAACACCCACGGGTGCCTGCTTCACCCACGGTCCGGCGCCGCCCGCCTTGCAGTTCGCGGGCGTGTACGAGCCGCAGATCTCCTTGTTCACCACCACGTTCGGCATGCACGCCGAGCCGGGTGCGACCTGGCGCGTCACCGTGTTGGACGTGATGGCGCCGGTCGCGTCCGTCCCGTTCGCGGTGTTCGCGACGGAGGTGACCGGGCACTCCGCGGAGATGGCCGTGCGGAAGCACATCTGCGGTGCGTCGCCGTTGAACTCCACGGCCAGCGACGGCTGGTTTCCTCCGCCGAAGTCCGCGGCGTTGTTCAGCACGATCGACGCCGTCAGGGTCAGCGAGGAGGCCGTGACGCCGGCCAGGTCGACCGTGCCGTCGGAGGCGAACCCCGGTGTGACGACCGGGTTTCCGCCGCCGTCCACGGCCTTCACGGTCGACGCGCCGAAGTTCACGTTCGCCGGTGTCATGCCGACGAGTCGCGCCTTGGTGTAGGTGGTGGCGTGCGGTTTGCCGTCGCAGTAGAACTGCGAGGGGTTGAGCGACACGGAGGCGCCACTGCGTACGCACGGCGACGCCCCCGTGTCAGGATCCAGTGAGAACAGCACCTGGGCGTCTCCCAGCCCGAGCAGGCAGCCGGTGGGAGCGTCGTAGGCGTAGCCGTAATCTCTTGTCACACCACCGTTGACGTTCGGGTGGGAGACGCGCAACGGCATGCCGGGGCAGGCGGTTCCCGTGCTCCAGTCGTGGCAGGCCGTCACTCCCGCGTACGGGCCGCCCCAGATGCCGTAGTAGCTCCGGACGCGGTCACCGGTGCGGACGACCTCCGGCGTGAACACCAGGCTCATGCTCTCCAGGCTCGCCACGGCGGCGGGTGCGGGCAGCGACGAGCCGTCGATGGCGTAGCACGTGGTGACGTTGAAGGCGCCGGCCGTGCTCGCACACGCACCGGTCTCCTGACCCGTTGTGCTGTAGGAGGTGTAGGCGTTGTAGGTGTGGTTGTTCACCGGCCCGAGCGACTTCGGCGCCGGCCAGCCCGCGCACACGCCCGCGGCACCGGGGTCGAAGCAGCCCATCACCGGGTTGGTGCCGCTCATCATCGACGACGAGGCGAACAGCTTGCCCCCGGCGACGGCCAGCGCGCCGAGGTAATAGGTGCCGTGGTTGGTGAACGGCACGATCGGCGCGTAGGGCTGGCCACCGCACGCGGTCTGCGACGAGGGCGTCCAGCAGAGCACGTGGCCGGAGTTCGCGACACCGTAGAGGTTGCCGCCGATCTGCACGAGTCCCGCCATCTCGAACGTCTGCGCGGACCGGTTCATCAACGGCCAGTAGCCGCAGTTGCCGGGCGCGGCCAGGTCGAGGCAGGCGACGCCGACCGAGGACGCGGTGGTGGCCGAGTAGTACACGCGGGCGGAGTTGGCCGAGTCGCGGACGTACTGCGGCGCCATGGGACTGGCGATGTTGCCGGTGTCGCCCGTCCCGAACGGACCGGGCGCCGTGTTGAGCGGCTTCGGCCACGGACCACCGGGACACGGTGCGTTCGTCGTGACGTCCGTGCACACCAGCTTCCTGGCCTGGGCGATCGAGTGGTGGTAGATGTTCCACGCCTGCAGGCGACCGGCCGGCGTGCGGTGCAGGATCGGGATGAACCCGTCGCCGCCGGTGAAGGCCGCGCTGGCCTGGACGGGTGGCGTGAGCAGGGTGGACAGGGCCTTGCCGCCGTTGCGCACGCCGGGGTTCGTGGCGCTGAGCGGGTTCCCCTCGGTGCCCGTCCAGCCCGGCGGCACCTGCAGCGAACCCTGCAGGTAGCTCTGGCCGGCGCCGATCGGGTCGGTGATGGTGGCGGCGCCGTTGGCGCCGCTGTCGTAGGACACGACCCAGGTGGCCGTGTCGCCGTGGGAGGCGGGATCGGACACGCCCTGCACGGACTTGGTGAGCGTGGAAACGGGTGGCTGGGCGACCACCGGTACGGCGGCGGTGAGGGTGGCGCCGGCGAGCACGCCCGCGAGCACCATTGCCGGCAAACGTCTTCGCACGAGAGAGGTCCCTTCAGCGGCGGTGGGTTCGGGAACTGACCGCCGACGCTAGGACCGTCCGCCGTGCTCGAAACACCCCCTCACCCGCGTGCACGGGATGTCTGCCCCATCAGACCAATGCGGTTGCACGGACCATGTGACCGGACAAGGAATTCCAATTCATTGCCGAATCAACTTTCACCTGAACGCGCTGAAGTGCCTATCCGAGAACCGAATGCTCGCGGTGCGGGGTCCAGCGCACGTGCACGTCGCGGTCCGGCGGATCGGATCGGAGAAGGGACAACCGCGGCCGTACGGCGTCGGTGCGCGCGGACGGCGGCTTGCGGCTGCCGGCGCGGTACTGGACGGGCCACTCGGCCCGGTGGTCCTGCTCCGCGGCCGCGTGCAGGGTCCAGTGCGGGTCGTAGAGGTGCGTGCGCCCGAGCGCGCAGAGATCGGCGCGGCCCGCCAGCAGGATGGAGTTCACGTCGTCGTAGGAGGCGATGGCGCCGACCGCGATCACGGCCGCACCCTGGACCTCGTGGCGGATCCGGTCGGCGAACGGGGTCTGGTAGCTGCGACCGTAGGCCGGGCGCTCGTCGGCCGTGACCTGACCGGTCGAGACGTCGATCGCGTCCGCGCCGTGAGCGACGAACGCGCGGGCGATCTCCACGGCGTCGTGCTCGGTGTTGCCGCCGTCGACCCAGTCCGTGGCGGAGATGCGCACGATCATCGGCCGCTCGGCCGGCCACACCGCGCGGACGGCGTCGAACACCTGCAGGGGGAACCGCAGCCGGTTGGTCAGGGTGCCGCCGTACTCGTCGGTGCGCTGGTTCGCGATCGGCGAGAGGAACGACGAAAGCAGGTAGCCGTGCGCGCAGTGCAGTTCGAGCAGGTCGAAGCCCGCCTCGGCCCCTCGGCGAGCGGCGGCGACGAACTCGCCGGTGATCCGGTCCAGCTCCTGGCGCCCGAGTTCGGAGGGAACGGGCGAGCCGGGGCCGTACGGCAGCGGTGACGGGCCGACGACGTCCCAGCCTCCCTCGGCCAGTGGTTCGTCCATGCCCTCCCACATCAGGCGCGTGGAGCCCTTGCGGCCGGAATGGCCCAGCTGCAGGCCGATGCGGGCGGTGCTCCGCTCGTGCGCGAACGCCACGATGCGTGCCCACGAGTCGCGCTGTTCGTCCGTCCACAGGCCGGTGCAGCCGGGCGTGATGCGTCCTTCCGGCGAGACGCAGACCATCTCGGTCATCACCAGTCCCGCCCCGCCCATGGCCTTCGAGCCGAGGTGGACGAGGTGGAAGTCGCCCGGAACGCCGCCGGTCGCGGAGTACATGTCCATCGCCGAGACGATCACGCGGTTCTTGAGCTCGAGCCGCCCCAGCCGGAACGGCTGGAACATCGCCGGCGCGACCGTCCGCAGGCCCTGGGAGGCGGCGAAGGCGGCGTCGACGCGGTCGGCGAACTCACGATCGCGGGTGCGGAGGTTGTCGTAGGTGATCCGGCGCGAGCGCGTGAGCAGGTTGAAGCAGAACCGGGTCGGCTCCTGGTCCGCGTACATGCCG
Source organism: Lentzea cavernae (assembly GCF_014653695.1). GTDB lineage: Bacteria > Actinomycetota > Actinomycetes > Mycobacteriales > Pseudonocardiaceae > Lentzea > Lentzea cavernae. The sequence goes on from NZ_BNAR01000001.1 coordinate 189,891, forward strand.
ATGTTCTCGAACCACTCCAGGGACGCCTGCGCGGCTCGTTGCGTGGACTCGACGACCGGGCGCCGTTCGACCTCGTAGGCCGTCAGCGCGGCTTCGACGTCGTGGTGTTCGTGCAGGCACGCGGCGAGGGCCAGCGAGTCCTCCATCGCGAGCTTGGTGCCCGAGCCGATGGAGAAGTGCGCGGTGTGCGCGGCGTCGCCGACCAGCACCAGGTTGCCGTGGTGCCAGCGTTCGTTGCGCACGGTGGCGAAGCTGAGCCACTTCGAGTTGTTGGCGAACACCTCGTGGCCGTCGAGCTCCTCCGCGAACAGCTCGCGGATGCGGTCGACGGCGCGTTCGTCCGAGGCGCCCGGCGGGAACTGCTCCCCGGTGTCGAACCCGGCGCGGCGCCACACGTCCTCGTGCATCTCGACGATGAACGTCGAACCCGTGTCGGAGTACGGGTAGCCGTGGACCTGCATGGTCCCCCACCGCGTCTCCTTGATGAAGAACTGGAACGCCTCGAAGACGCGGTCCGTGCCCAGCCACATGTACTTGTTGCGCCTGTGGTCCACAGTGGAGCGGAAGACGTCCGCGAACGACTGCCGCACGAGGGAGTTGACGCCGTCCGCGCCGACGACCAGGTCGTGGTCCGACCGCAGGAGCTCGGTGGCGGGCGCGGGCGTCGAGAAGTGCACGACCACGCCCAGATCGCGGCAGCGCCGTTGCAGCAGGGCGAGCAGCTCCTTGCGGCTCATCGCGGCGAACCCCTGACCGCCCACCGTGTGGCTCTCGCCGCGGTGGTGGACGTCGATGTCCGTCCACCGCGCGAACCGCCGTGCCATGGCGCCGGCGAACTCCGGGTCGGCGTTCTCGATCCCGCCGAGCGTCTCGTCGGAGAACACCACGCCGAAGCCGAACGTGACGTCCGGAGCGTCGCGTTCCCAGATGGTGACGTCATGCGACGGGTCGAGCTGTTTCATCAGCGCGGCGAAGTACAGGCCGGCGGGGCCACCACCGACGACGGCGATCCTCATCGCGGCACCTCCTCCTCGACGATCTCGCGGAGCGCGAAGCGCTGCAGCTTGCCGCTCGCGTTGCGGGGCAACGAGGTCCGGAACCGCACCTCGCGCGGGTACTTGTAGGGCGCGATGGTCCGCTTGACGTGGTCCTGGATCTCCCTGGCCTTCCCGTCGTCCGCGGGCACGCCCTCGCGCAGCACCACGAAGGCGCAGACGACCGAGCCGCGTTCGTCGTCGGGCTTGGCCACGACGGCGGACTCCAGCACGTCCGGGTGGGTGTCGATGGCCTCCTCCACCTCGGGGCCGCCGATGTTGTAGCCGGAGGAGACGATCATGTGGTCGCTGCGGGCGTGGTAGTGGAAGTAGCCGTCCTCGTCGCGGTGGAAGACGTCGCCGGTGACGTTCCAGCCGCCCACCACGTAGTCCTTCTGCCGCTCGTCGTCGAGGTAGCGGCAGCCGACAGGGCCGATCACGCCCAGCCGTCCGACCTCCCCCGGCCCGAGTTCCTCGCCGCCGGCACCGAGCACGGTCGCGCGGTAGCCGGGCACCGGTTTGCCGGTGGAGCCCGGCCGGATGTCGTCGCCCGCGGCGGAGATGAAGATGTGCAGCAGTTCCGTGGCGCCGATCCCGTCGATCACGCGGAGCCCGAGCCGGTCGTGCAGCCGTTGCCACGTCTCGAGGGGGATGTGCTCGCCGGCCGAGACGGCGGTGCGCAGACCGCTCAGCTTCGCCTCAATGCCGTCGCGCAGGATCGCCTTGTACGCCGTCGGTGCCGTCGCGAGGACCGTGACTCCTTGCTGCTGCACGAACTCCGCGACCTGGGCGGGCGTGGCGGCCTCGGTCAGCAGCGCGCAGGCACCCGCCCTGAGCGGGAACACGACGAGCATGCCGAGGCCGAACGTGAAGGCGAACGGGGCCGTGCAGGCGACCAGGTCGTCGGCGTTCAACTTGAGCACGTGCCGGCCGAAGGTGTTGTCGATGGACAGGACATCGCGGTGGAAGTGCGCGGTGATCTTGGGTGAGCCGGTGCTGCCGGACGTCGGCGCGAGCAGGGCCACGTCGTCCGCGGCGGTGTCCACGGCGGTGAACTCCCCCGCCTTGGTCGCGGCGCGTGCGGCGAGGTCGTCGTGGTCGACGACGGGCAGCAGGGCGCGGACCTCGTCGGCGAACCGCCGGTCCGCCAGCGCGAGCGACGGACGGGTGCGCTCGATGACCGGGGCGAGTTCGCGGGCGCGCAACGCGGCCATGGTCGTCACCACGACACCACCCGCCTTCAGGACGCCGAGCCACGCCGCCACGGTCCACGGGTTGTTGGGCGACCGGAGCAGAACCCGTTGCCCTGGAACGAGACCGAGGTCTTCGGAGAGCACCTGGGCCACCTGGTTGGCGTGCGTGAGCAGCTCGCCGTAGGACCAGACCTCCCCCTCCGGCGTGCGCAGTGCCGGGCGGTCAGGACCGAACCGCGCCACCGGAACGTCGATCAGCTCGGTGGCGGCGTTGAGCCTGTCCGGGTACCGCAGGTCCGGCGTCGTGAACTCGATCGCCGGCCACAGCGCCGAGGGAGGTAGGTGATCGCGAGCGAAGGTGTCCATCGGTGAGTCCTTCCGCGGGCGGCGGGTCAGGAAGCGCGGATCATGCCCTCCTGGGCGGCGGTGGCGAGGTGGCGGCCATCGCGGGTGAAGAAGCGGCCGTACCCGAGGCCCCGGCCCGAGCCGGCGGCGACGGCCTCCTGCACGTAGAGCAGCCAGTCGTCGACCGGCCCCTCGCGGTGGAACCACATCGCGTGGTCGAGGCTCGCGGTGACGAGTCCCGGGCGCGCCCACGGAAGGTCGAGCACGCGCAGGATCGGTTCGAGGATCGTGTAGTCGCAGACGTAGGCCAGCGCGGCGAGGTCGCGCTGGGCGTCGGTCAGCCCGTCGACCGGGCGCAGCGGGTCGAACGGTTTGATCCACACGGCCTGGTGCGGGACCTTCTCCCCTTCGACGGCGAGGTAGACGGGGCCGGGCACGTGCCGCATGTCGAAGCTGCGGCCGCCCGACCAGTACGCCTTCGACTCGTCGGTCATCGTGCCGCCGGTGCGTCCGGCGAGGAAGTCCTGGGAGCTGGGGATCGTGTCGGGACCGGGCAGGTCGTCGGTGAACTCGGCCTCGTACGTGCCGCTCGGCTCGCCCGCGGCGAAGTTCGCGAGTGCGACGTAGAGGGGCTTGCCGTTCTGGTAGCCGCGGACCTGGCGGGTGCTGTAGCCGCGGCCGTCGCGCAGCAGCTCCACCTCGTAGCGCACCGGAGCGCCGATGTCGGCCGGGCGCAGGAAGTAGCTGTGCATCGAGTGCAGCGCCTTGCCGTCGGTCACCGAACGCATGGCGGCGGCCGCCGCGGCGGCGACCAGGTCTCCCCCGTACGCCTTGGGCCACGGGCAGGGCTGGGTGACGGCGGTGAACGCGAGGTCGAAGTGCTCGGGTTCGGCCTTCTCCAGCGTGACGGCCCCGGTGAAGATCGCGGAGGTCGTCGCGGGGGCGGTCATCGGCTCAGCCAGTCGCGCAGGTCCTCGTCCGGCACGTCGTCCAGGTTCACGACGATGTTCTCCGGCGTCCGCGTCGTCATCCACGTGAGCGGGTTGTTCCGGTCGAGGTTGCACTCGATGTGCGGCATGAACGGGGGCACGAACACCCAGTCGCCCTCCTCCATGTCGACGTAGTCCTCGAACCTCTCGCCGAAGTAGATCCGCGCGCGACCGGACAGCACGTACCCGCCGGTCTCGGCCTCGCCGTGGTGGTGGGTGACCGAGCGGTAGCCGGGTTCGTTGGTGACCTTGCCGAACCACAGCCTCGTCGCCGGGGTGTGCTGGATGCTCACGCCCGAGATCCGGACCGCGCCGCCGGAGTTCGCGGTGTCCGGGTTCTCGGCGCCGCCGCGCGTCACGACCGGCGCCACCAGTCCGCTGGGCAGCCGGTACATCGAGTTGTCGCCTTCGAGCCGGTACTTGCTGAGGTCGGGCTCCATATCTCGTATTCTTCACGACCGTCAGATAGTGTCAATACTCATGAGGCCTGCAGCAGTGAACCCGGCCAGCCTTCCCCGGCCCCGCGGCTACTCCCACGGCACCCTCGCCGGCACCACCCTGCACCTGGGCGGGCAGACCGCCCTGGACGCGGAGATGCGGATCGTCCCCGGCGGGATCGTCGAGCAGTTCCGCCAGGCGTTCGGCAACGTGCTGACGACGTTGCGCGCGGCCGGCGGCGAGCCGGAGGACCTGGTCAGCATCACGATCTACCTCACCGACATCCCCGACTACCAGGCGCACGGCAAGGAGATCGGCGAGGTGTGGCGCGAGCTCGCCGGACCCGTCTACCCGGCCATGGCGGGCATCGGCTGCACGGCGTTGTGGCAGCCGGAGGCGCTCATCGAGATCCTCGGCGTCGCGGTGATCCCCGAAGAGCGGCTGGTCAGGCCTACCTGAATCGATAGCGTTCCCATGATCTACGAAACGTGAACGCGATATCCGAGTTCGAGGAGGTTCGCGGGTGAAGCTCGCTTCCGTGACCGTCGACGGCGTGCGCCGCGGTGCCGTGGTGGACGGGGAGTCGATCACACTGCTGTCGTCCACGGTCGACGACGTCGTGCGAGGTGCTCCGGTCGTCACGGCCGGCGTCCTGCCGTTGTCGGAGGTGCGGCTGGAGTCGCCGGTGCACCGCTTCAACCGCGACGTCCTGTGCACCGGCTGGAACTACTGGGACCACTTCGACGAGTCGGCGGGCAAGCGCGAGGGACAGGACCCGGTGTCGCGCCCGCTGCGCCCGACCTTCTTCACCAAGGGCCCGGACACGGTCATCGGCCCGTCCGACCCCATCGCCTACGATCCCTCGCTGTCGCAGAAGTGGGACTACGAGGCCGAGATCGCGATGGTCATCGGACGCGACGGCCGCTCCATCCCGGAGGAGAAGGCGCTGGACCACGTGTTCGGCTTCCTCGTCGCCAACGACGTCTCCCAGCGCGACCTCCAACGCGCGCACGGCGGCCAATGGCTCAAGGGCAAGAGCCTCGACGCGACGATGCCCCTCGGCCCGTGGCTGACCACGACCGACTCGGTCGACCTGACCGGGATGCGAGTGCAGTGCGAGGTCAACGGCGTCCTGCTGCAGGACGCCTCGAGCACGCAGATGGCGTTCTCGTTCGCGCAGATCATCGCCGAACTCAGCGAGGGCATGACCCTGCGGGCGGGCGACGTGATCCTGACCGGCACCCCCAGCGGCGTCGGCAACGCCCGCGAACCACAGGTCTTCCTGCGCGACGGCGACGTCGTCGTGACGCGCGTCAGCGGCCTCGGCGAACTGCGCAACACCGTCACCCTGACGGACCTCGGCGGACGTTAAGCTCACGGCTGATCAAGGTGAGGAGAGGGCACTGGACGTCGCGGACATGACCGTGGAGACCGCGGCTCCCGCCGGGCGCGACCGGCTGGGCCCGCTCATCATCACGATCTTCGGCCTCTACGCCCGCGGGGAGCACAACTGGCTCTCGGTGGCGTCCGTCGTGCAGCTCATGGCCGACCTCGGCGTCGAAGGCCAGGCCGCCCGCTCCTCGATCTCCCGCCTCAAGCGCCGCGGCGTGGTGCGGGCCGAACGCCGCGGCAGCGCCGGGTACGCACTGGCCGAGTCCACTTTGGAGACCCTGGCCGAGGGTGACACCCGGATCTTCGAGCGCCGTCGGGCGGTCGCTTCGGACGGTTGGCTGGTGGTTGTCTTCTCCGTGCCTGAGTCCGAGCGGGAGAAGCGGCACGCGTTGCGGACCAGTTTGACGCAGCTCGGGTTCGGGACTGCTGCGCCTGGCGTGTGGGTGGCGCCGGGCAATCTCGCTGTGGAGACTCGTCGCACGTTGGAGCGGCGGGGGTTGTCGGAGTACGTGGATCTGTTCAGCGGGGAGCACTTCGCCTTCGGGGATCTGCGGTCGAAAGTTCGTTCCTGGTGGGATCTTGATGAGCTGACTGATTTGTACGCGGACTTCTTGCGTGCGCATCGGCCGGTGCTTGAGGTTGGGGTTGTGTCGGCATTGCAGGCTTTTCGGATTTATGTGCCGATGTTGACTGCTTGGCGGAGGTTGCCTTACAGCGATCCCGGGTTGCCGTTGGCGTTGTTGCCGCCGGGGTGGAACGGGGTTACGGCTGAGGCGCTGTTCGAGCAGTTGAATCGGACGTTGAGTGCGCCGGCTCGGGAGCATGCTTTGGGTGTTATTCGGGGGCGGTAGGTGCGGGTTCCGTTGTTGGTGGCGGTTCCAGCGGGGTTGGTCGCGTTCCTGGGGCTCCGTCGCCTTGCGAGGACGGGCGCGCAGGTCGGGACGAATCACGGGCTGGCGATTGGGGCTTGACCTTGAGCCTCTGGCGGGGCGCTGAGACGGCCGGAAAAGCCGGGCTGAAAAGCGCCCGGCCGTGCCCGATGAGGGGTAGCACCCCGCCCCTCAAGGTCAAGCCCCAATCGCAGGACCGGGGTGCACCGCTGCCCAGAGCTTTCAGTTCGGACGGCTCGCTGCGCATCGCCACGCCAGGCTGGATGCATGGACGGCATGCGATGTGGGCTGTCCGGCTGGCACCACGCGCCGGGCCTGGGTGCTTGGCACCTTGCGTTGGCGGCTGCGAGTTGGCACCGCGCGCCGGGGTTGCGTCCGAGGTTGCTTGCGTTGGCGGGCGACGGTTGGCACCGCGCCGGTGGGCTTGTGGTGGCTGGTCGCGTGCCACCAGGGCTCGCTGTGCGCTACTCCACCGCGTTGCTCTGTGGTTGCGGGCACTGGCCGCCTGGCGTCGTCAGGAGTTCGAAGTGCCACATCTCGTTGGCGTAGGCCTGGCAGAGGCCGTAGTCGGAGCCGTGCTGGATGAGCCAGTCATCGGCGTTCGTCGGGCCGATGTCGATTGCCTTGCCCTTGACGTGGGCCGACTTCTCGGGTGGGTGCACCCAGCGGCGGGCTTCCTCTTCGGAGCGGTAGAGGTCGATGGCCTCGTCCAGGAGGCGTTGCTGGTGGGCCTTGCTGCGCCAGCCCGAGGTGACGCGGAACTCGACGCCGGCGAGTTTGGCGTCCGCTGCGGCTTGGCGCATGGCCGTGAGGAGGGCGGGGTCGAGGTTTGCGATGGCGGCGTGGTTGTCGTCGTTCAGCGAGATGCTCTCGTTCTTCGGGATGCTGCCGTCGCCGGGCACGGTCGGATGTGTGTCCGTCGGCTGCGGTGCTGTGGGTGAGCAGGCGGTCAGTGCCAGTGCGCCGGCGAGCACGATCCAGATTGTCTTGAGGGCCACGTCGTCGACAGTGCCGAAGTGATGTCCTCGGACGGCCAGCGGAACGTGCGCGTTGTGCAACAGCACGTCGACTGAGTAGAACGGTGATCATGGAGTCACGGATCACGGTGTGTCGCGGGTGTTGTTGCGGCACGGAGCGCAAGCACCCCGAGGTCGACCACGAGCGGCAGCTCGAGGTGTTGCGGGAGGGGTTGGTGTCCGTGCGGGTGGCCGACTGCCTTGATGCGTGTGAGGTGTCGAACGTCGTCGTCGTGCAGCCGAGCCGGGCCGCGCGTCAGGCCGGGGCGCGGCCCGTGTGGGTCGGGGCCGTGCTCGAGGAGGAGGCGGTGCGGGGTGTGATCGACTGGGTCGGCGCCGGTGGGCCCGGGCTCGCCGCTCCCCCGGCCGCCGTGCTCGAGCGGATCGTGCCCGCCCCCGGTGTTCGCGGGGAATGAACTACGTTGGGGGCATGGAGATCTACGACATTCCCGTCCGCACGCTGGCCGGTGAGCCCGGTGACCTGAGCGGGGTGCGGGGCAAGGTGGCGCTCGTCGTGAACGTCGCCTCGCGCTGCGGCCTCACGCCGCAGTACGCCGGGTTGGAGCGGTTGCAGGAGAAGTACGGGGCCGAGGGCTTCTCCGTGGTCGGGTTCCCGTGCAACCAGTTCATGGGACAGGAGCCGGGTACGGCCGAGGAGATCGCCACCTTCTGCTCGGCGACCTACGGGGTGTCGTTCCCGATGTTCGAGAAGATCGAGGTCAACGGGCCCGACCAGCACCCCGTCTACCAGGAGCTGACGAAGCACGCGGACGCCGACGGGACGGCCGGGGACGTGCAGTGGAACTTCGAGAAGTTCCTCGTGTCGCGGGACGGGCGGGTGCTCGCGCGGTTCCGGCCGCGGACCGAGCCCGAGGCCGCCTCGATCACCGAGGCGATCGAGGCGGCGCTGCGCTAGCTATTCGGTGAACATGGTGAACGAGCGCATCTGGTCGAAGCGCCGGGCCGCCAGGTCGTCGGTGCTGATCAGGAAGCACCCGTAGTAGAACTCGCTCGTCGTGTGGAACTGGGCGAGCGGCAGCCACTCGGTGTTCAGCCGGTGCTCCTCCTCGCGGCGGAGGCGGGTCCGCTCCGCCCTGGGGAGGTCGGGGTCGACGGTGGCGCTGAGGGCGGCGCTCGCCATCTGCGTGTACGGCGGGTCCTGGCCGCCGATCTCCCGGCAGTAGCCGCCGAGGCGGAGCGCGGCGCCGCGATTCGGGTCCGGCCAGAGCTCGTCGACCAGGTTGAGCAGTTCCTCGACGTGCTTCAGGTCGTCGAGCAGCTGCTTCACGGCGTCCGACGCGAACTCGGCGTCCTGCTCCTCGAGCCAGTCCGGCAGCACCGGCCGGACCCATGCGGACAACCGGTGCTCCGGGATGAGGAACGGGATGTTCTCGTGGAAGAACGTCCTGGTGGCGTGGCCTTCCGGCGGTGACGCCTCCTCAGTCTCCGTGCCGGCCGGGACGTGGACGACCCGCGCGTGGTCCGGTTCCTCCAGCGGGGCTTCCGCCTCCATGTCGTCGTCGTGGTTCAGGAAGAACAGCAGCGAGCCGTCCTCCGGTAGCGGGAGCCCCTCCGCCCGCGGGAGGAGCGCGCAGTCGACGGACGCGACGAACGGCAGTGGGGACCCGTTGCCGGTGCCCGGCCACTCCGTGCCCACCGGTAACCGGGGAAGTCCGCCGCTCTGACCGACGACCTCGTCGTCGGGGCTGCCCGTGCCCAGCCAGACCGCGAATCGGAGCTGGTCGGCGAACTTGTCGACCTCGTCCTCCGGGAGACCCCGATCGACGGCGGCGCGGCGGAACTGTTCGTAACGGTTCATGGCGGAGCATGATCTCAGACCAGGAGAGCGTTCCCACGAGCGGTCTCGTTCAGGAGAACGGCCGAGCGCAGGTCCATTGGTCCAGAATGGACGTCCACAGTGGAATTACGCCGTTCGGCGGATGCCGTGCCGCAGATGACGCTTCCGCCGGTGTGCCATAGCGCGGACCGGCAGTTTGAAGACGAACACTACCTCAACCGCAGTCGGCTGGTTAACACTCTCGGTGTCGGACATATCGGGAAGGGGGCGAGCAGGTGGCGACCGGAGACGAACCGCCGCACTTCCGGGTCCTGGGCACGTTCGAGGTGACGCGGGGCAACCACCGGTGCACGCCGACAGCTCCGAAACAACGGGCGTTGCTCGCCATGCTCGCCTTGCACGCCAACGAGTTCGTACCGACGAGCCGCATCGTGGACCACCTGTGGTCGCGGAACGCGCCGCGGTCGGCCGTCGCCGCCCTGCACGGCTACGTGACGTCGGTGCGGCGGGTGCTCACCCCCAGCTGGGTGGGGTCGCGCAACTCGCACCCGTTCCTCCGCACGCGTTCGTCCGGCTACGTCCTCGTCCTGGAGCCTCACCAGCTGGACCTGACCAGGTTCCGCGAGCTCGCCAGGCAGGGCCAGGCGGCCATGGCGGACGGCGACTGCGCACGCGCGTGGGAGAAGTTCGCCGTGGCGCTGTGCCTGTGGCGGGGCTCCCCGCTGGCGGACCTGCGCGAGACGGGGACGTTCGACCACGACATCGCGCGGCTGGAGAAGGAGTACCTGGAGCTGCTGCGCAACAGGTTCGACGTCATGCTGTGCAACGGTGACGGGCACGCGGCCGTGTTCGACCTGGAAGAGCTGTGCCAGACCCACCCGCTGTGGGAGAGGTTCCACGAACAGCTGATGCTCGCGCTGTGCCAGGCGGAACGCCGCGCCGACGCGTTGACGGCCTACGCCAGGGCGTACCGGCTGCTGTCGAACCAGGCGGGAATCGAGCCGGGGCCACGACTTCGGGCCATGCACCAGCTCATCCTCAACGGCGAGGACCCGTTCGACCGGGTGCACCGGCACGAACGGGTGCTCACGGACCTAGGCCGCACCGTTTCCCCTTAGGCGCCAGTCGAACAGCCGGCGGTAGAAGACCAGCGGTTCGGCGTCCTCCACCCGCGTGCGGGTGACCTCACCGATCAGGACGGTGTGATCACCGTGGTCGAACACCGCCGTCGCGGTGCAGCGCAGGTAGATCGGCACCGCGCACAGCCGGGGCACGGACCCGTCCCACTCCCAGGCGACGTCGGCGAACTTGTCCGCCCCACGGCTCGCGAACGTCCGCGCGGTGCGTTCCTGCGCGGTGCCGAGCACGTGCACACCGAACTCCGCGCAGTGCGTCAACGGTTCGCAGCAGCGTGAAGCGTGGTCGACGACCACAAGCACGGACGGTGGATCCACGCTGTACGAACAGATCGAGGACACGAGCAGTCCGCACGGCCGGCCGTCCGCCTGCCGCGTGGTGACCACGGCCAGACCGGAGACCAGCCGGCTCATGGCGTCGGTGAACGTGGCCACCGGCAGTCCGGTGGCCACGTCCTCCGTTGCTGTCACGGCGTTTCCTACCTGGCCGACGCCGCGGCGCAGAGTTCCCTGCGCTCCCGGGCGTCCTCGTCGTCGGTCACCGCGAGCACCGCGTCGTAGTCCAGGATCGCGGCGGCCAGCTCGCCGGACTCCTCATAGGCGACCGCACGGTTGTAGCGGGACTCCGGGTTGTCGTCGAGCGTGATGGCCCGGCTCAGGTAGCTGATCGCGTCGGTGAGCTCGCCGGACGCCACCGCGATCGTCCCGCGGATCGCCCACGCCTCGGCCAGCCTCTCGTTGCGCCGCACGGCCTGGGCCAGCGCCTCGGACGCCGCCGTGTACTCGTCCTGCTCGACCAGCAGCTGACCCTTGAGGCACAACAGGTGCGCGTTGTCCGGCGCTACCTCGAGAGCGGCGGAGACGTCGCGCCACGCCCCCTCGACATCGCCCTGGGCGAGCAGGTGTCCTGCGCGGTTGATGCGAGCGTCGACGTGCCGCGGATCCAGTTCGACGACGTAGGCGAAGTCGGCCATCGCGCCCTCGACGTCGCCGAGCGCGAGCCGGGCGTCGCCGATGTTGTAGTACGCCTCGGGGAACGGCGGCGAGAGGCGCAGCGCCTCGCGGTAGGCGTCGACCGCCTCCTCGTCGCGGCCGAGCCTGCGCAGGACGTTGCCGACGTTGAAGTGGTGCTCCGGGAAGTTCGGATCCCGTTCGAGGACGTAGCTGTAGTCGGCCAGCGCGTCCTCCAGGCGGCCCATCGCGCCGTAGACCTGGGCACGGTTGTAGCGCAGCACCAGGCGGTGCAGCACGTGCTCGTCCGGGCCGAGCTCGCGGTCGAGCCTCGCCATGCCGTCGTTGACGAGAGCGAGCGCCACCTCCGGCTTCTGCTCGCGCACCTCGACCAGCGCCAGTCCGTTGCGGGTGAAGACGGACTGGAACGCCTCCTTCTTGGGGTCGGAGAGCTGCGAGGCGATGGCGATGGCGAGGTTCATCCATGCCCTGGCCTGGACGTAGTCGCGTTCCGCCTCCGAGTAGTGCCGCGCGTAGAGCATGGCCATCGCGTACGACAGCTCCAGGTGGATGGCCGGATCGATGGAGGCGGCACGTCCTTCGACGTAGAGCTCCTCGGCCTCCGCGGCGCGGCCGACGGCGGCGAGCACGATGCCGGTCTGGAACGTGAGGTGCCACCACAGGTCGGGGTCGGCCTCCCGGTCCGCGGCCGCGCGCCCGCGCAGGCCGTGGTCCGCCGCGGCCTGGTAGAGCCCGACCTTGTGGCAGTGGTCCAGCGCGACGCGCAACGCCTTCGCGCCCGCTCCGGCGGGGTCGCTGCCGTGCTCCAGGTGGAACGGGATCGCACCGAGGTGCAGCGAGAACTCGTCGGCCCGCACCAGTTCCGCGGCTCGGGCGTCGTGCAGTGCGGCCCGAGCCTCGGCCGGCAGGTCGAGGTAGGCGGCCAGCACGCGCGGGTCGTCCGAAGTGCCGTCACCGTCCACATAGGCCTGAGCCGGGTTCTCCGGCAGTGCCTCCGCCGAGACCGGCTCCGCGTCGACGACCTGGGCGTGGGCGGCGATCGTCCGCGCCAGCGACACGTCGATCTCACCGCTCGGGTCCTCCAGCGGCGCGCTGCTCGTGCCCACGACGACGGTGAGGTCCGGGATGTCGCCCCGGCGCAGCAGGACGGCGATGAACTCCTGGTCGGACGCGTCGGCCTCGTGCGCGTTCTCGATCACGAGCGTGCGCGGCCCGCCACCGAGGGCGGCCAGGTAGTCGCGCAGCAGCTCGGCCAGGCCGTTCGCGATGTTGCGGGTGTGCAGCCGCGAGTAGTAGCGGGTGCGTTCGCTGTCCTGCACCGCCCATTCGAGCGTGTGCCAGGCGTCCGGCACCCGGCCCGCCAGTTCCGGCGTGGTCGTGAGCAGCTCGATGTTGTGCCGCTCCCCCAGTTCCGGGCACCGCTGCAGCAGGTCGCCGGCGATCTGGCGCAGCAACGACCCCGCAGCCGTGTACGGTCCGCGCAGCCGCCGGTGGGCGTCGAGGACCGCCCAGACCGGCGGCAGGTCCAGTGCGGCGAGGGCGTGTGCCCGCTCGCGCCTCCGGTCGGCGCGGATCCAGTAGCGGCTGTCCATGGTGCGTCCCTTCAGTGAATGACGTGGTGCAGACGACGGTCGCGGCGCGTCCGCACGCGCTCCCGGACCATGAGCCAGCCGAGCACCGCGCACTGCGCGAGCGCGACGGCGCCGAAGACGACCGAGTCGAGCAACTGGGCCGTGGGCACCCCGTCGCCCGTGAGCCGCCCGAGGACGCCGGTGACGAACCGGTAGAGCACGGGGGCGCCGGCGAGCACGAACGTCGTGAGGCTCGCGGTGTACCCGACGACGACGAGCCACGAGTACCAGCGCGCCACCCGGCGGTCGACCGGGTGCAGCGCCGACTCGTCCGCCTCGGGTTTCCCGGCCAGGCGCCGGAACCTGTTCTTGACGATCCGCAGCGCGGCCCCGTGCAGGTCGACGCAGCCGAGGACCGTGCTCACGAGCACGTAGATGTCCGTGCGCAAGTACAGGAAGAACTGCCAGATCACCCGGAGCAGCGCGGCGAACGCGACGGCCAGCAGGAACCGCCCGGGACCGGACAACGTGCCGTCCGCGTGCCGCGTCAGGTCGGCGGCGATGGTGCACGCGGCGATGCCGAGGACGTCGGCCAGCAGCCCGGCGACGATCGGCAGGTAACGCTGCCTGCGCGGGACCGCCACCAGTCCGTCGAGAGATGTCTCCAGCACGATGAAGTAGAGCCGCCGGCCTATTCGCAACCGCGATCGCACACCGAGCCGCCGTCCGGCCAGCGCGTGGAACGACTCGTGCAGGAAAAGGAGCGGAATCGCGGCGAGGAAAAGCCCGACCTGGATGACCATGTAGTAGTCGGAGAAGAAGATGTTGTGATAAGTCGGCCGCAGGTCCGCGTTGAACACCATCGCGAACAATCCCCAGGCGGCGAGACCCGCGTAAACGACCCACGCGATCGGTGAGAACAAAGCCGCGCCGAGCCCGCTGAACCGGACGGGCGCCGTCTCGGCGACCACCTCCCCGGTTCCGCGGACGAGACCGAGCTCGTCCAGCCCCGCGAGGACGTCCTCGACGTCCACCTCTTCCCCGTACTCGCGCTCGAACCACGCCGCCGCCTCGCGCGGGGTGTCGCCGTCGACCAGCCTGCGCACGAGTGCGGCGCCCTCACCGGGGAAGATGCCGTACGAGTCGACGTCGGGCCGCCCGATCGTCACCTCGTCACCGTCCTCCAGGAACACCAGCGGGTGCAGCGGCACCGGCCGGTCCGGGTCGAACTCGGTCACGACGTTCCTCCCCCCGTGTGGATCGGGTGCGCCGGACCCCCGTGAGCCCGGCGCACCCGCGTCGAGCCCTAGACCGGCTTGACGTTGTACTGCGAGCAGGCGGCCGCCGTGAGGCGGACCGGGCCCACCTTGCGAATGGTGATTCGCTTCATCTTGGCCTTGGTCTTGTCCATGAGTGCTCCTCCCTCCGATTTCCAACTGACATCGAGGAGTCTGCCCGCGCACTCCAAGAAAGCTCCAAGAGCTCTCCAAAACGCGACTGGGCCGAATGAGCGACGAGAATGCGAATGGGCGGTATTGCCGATCGGACGTCAGGTGGCAGCACGACGAGCGCACGCGGCCGGGCCAGATCTGAGTACGTTCGTTCCCATGCGGATCATCAAACGGCTCGCGCTCGGCGCGGCGGTCGTCGGCCTGTCGGCCCTCACCCCACCGGCCGTCGCGAGCGCGACACCGGGCAGCGGGGTCGGCGCGGTCACGATCTTCGACCACGTGGTGGGCGGCACCCGGTACGTGCTGAAGGAGATCACCATCGCGCCGGGCGGTTCCACGGGCTGGCACTACCACCCAGGACCGGTGAAGGGCGTCGTCACGAAGGGCGAGCTGACCCACCACGAGTCGGACTGCTCGGTCGACGGCGTGTACCGGCCGGGCCAGTTCATCACCGAGAGCAGCGGCACCGGGTACGTCCACATCGGACGGAACCTGGCGACCACGCCGCTGGTGCTGACCGTCCTCTACGAGAACCCGGCCGGCGACCCGCTGGCGGTCAGCACGCCGAACCCCGGCTGCGCCTTCGAATGACCCCTACCGGCGGCGGTTGGCGTTGATCTCGTCGCGGTGCTCCAGCGCCCACTCGGCAAGCGCGATCACCAGCGGCATCAACGTCTTCCCGAGGTCGGTGAGCTCGTACTCGACCCGCGGCGGCACCTCCGCGTAGGCGGTGCGGCTGATCAGGCCGTCCTCGACCAGGTGCTTCAACGTCAGCGTGAGCATGCGCTGGGAGATGCCGGTGATGGTCTTCTCCAGCGCGCCGAAGCGCAGCGGACCCTCGCGCAGCGCGCCGACCACGAGCAGGCTCCACTTGTCGCTGATGCGGTCCAGGACCTCGCGGACCGCCCCGCCGTCGTCCATCGGCGGCGGGCAGCTGTTGGTGCGCGTGAGCCCCGTCACAACCAGCTCTCCCTTCCTGGACACATACACCGGTGTGCCTTTTGTGGCGCCCTCGATGCAGACACATCATGAGGCTACGCACAACAGGTAAGAATTGGAGAGTGCAATGAACATCGCGCTGTGGGTGGTCCAGGGTCTGCTGGCGGCCGTGTACCTGGCCGCCGGTCTGATGAAGCTGGTGCGGCCGCGCGAGCAGATGGTCGCGTCCGGCAGCTTCGACTGGGCCAAGGACATGAGCGACGCCGCGGTGAAGGGCATCGGCGCCGTCGAGGTCCTCGGCGCGCTCGGCCTGGTGCTGCCGTGGCTGACGGGCATCGCCCCGGTCCTGACGCCGATCGCGGCGGTCGGCCTGGTCGTCGTGCAGGTGCTCGCCGCGCGGGTGCACCTCAAGCTCGGCGAGACGAAGTCGTTGCCCGTGAACGTGGTTCTGCTGCTGCTGGCGGCGTTCGTCGCGATCGGCCGTTTCACCGGCTGACCCGATCGGGTCGGAGTCCACGAGGTACCGTGCCGTCGCATGAGTGCTCGGTTCCAGGAACTCGACTACCGCCAGACCCCACTCGGTGAGCTCTCCCTGCGGCGCCGGCTCGAGCCCGGCACCGGCAGGGAGATCCACGAGATCAAGCTCAACGAAGAGTTCCTGATGTCGAGCCTGTTCACCGTCGCCGAGGTCGAACTGGCCCACCTCGCGCTCGCGGAACTCTCCGGTGAGTCCCTGAACGTCGTCGTGGGCGGTCTCGGTCTCGGCTACACGGCGCAGACCGTGCTGGAGCACCCGCGCGTCGGTTCGCTGGCGGTCGTCGACGCCCTCAACGAGGTCATCGAGTGGCACCAGCAGGGCCTCATCCCCGCCGGGAAGGCGCTCGCGGCCGACGAGCGGTGCCGGCTGGTGCACGGCGACTTCTTCGCGCTGGTCCGGTCCGGGCAGGGCTTCGAGCCGGACGGAAAGCCGCTCGACGCGATCATCGTCGACATCGACCACTCCCCGCGGCACCTGTTGCACCCCACCAACGCCGACCTCTACGGGCCCGAGGGCACCCGGCGTCTCGCGGATCTGCTCACGCCCGGCGGGGTCTTCGCGCTGTGGTCCAACGACCCGCCCGAGGACGAGTACGCCGTCACCCTCGCGACGGTGTTCACGGACGTGCGGGCCGAGGTCGTGAGCTTCCCCAACCCGCTGCAGGGCATCGACTCGACCAACACCGTGTACCTCGGCAAGCGCGGCTGACCGACGCGTCCGTTCGCCGCAACTTGACCGGTTGTGGTTTGGACGGCGACGACAGCGGGCAATGGACCCCTCATGATGGCGTCGTACTGGGAGACCGCCCGAACCGGTTTCCTGGCGTTCGTGGGTGTCGGCCTCGTGGTCCTCTTACCCCTGATCCTGTTGCACTACTTCCGTTTCCGGCGGGTCGAGCCGCGCAGGGCGTTCGTGCTGTACGGCCTGCTGGCCTACGGTCTGGTCGCCCTGGCGCTGATCTTCCTGCCCTTCCCGCGCGACGTCGCGAACCTGTGCACGGGCGAGCAGATGCTGTCCACCGTCCCGTTCCAGTGGGTCACCGACATGAGCAACAACATGGCGGCGAACGGTCGTTCCGGCGTCCTGGCGATGGTCAAGTCGCAGGCGTTCCTGCAGCAGCTGTTCAACGTCGCGTTGTTCGTCCCGCTGGGTGTGGTGCTGCGCAAGGCCTACGGCAAGGGGCCGCTCGCCGTCCTCGCCATCAGCCTCGGGCTGTCGCTGGCCATCGAGGTCGTGCAGTACACCGGCAACTTCGGCTTCTACCCGTGCCCGTACCGGATCTCCGACGTCGACGACCTGATCTCGAACACCTTCGGCGGCCTGCTGGGGTGGATGATGGCACCGGCCGCGTTCGTCGTGCCCAGAGTGCCCTCGTCCGACGAGGCGACCGCGCCGCCGAGCACCGTGACCCTGCCGCGCCGGCTGATCGGCCTGGTCGCCGAGCTCGTGCTGGTGGTCGTGATCACGAAGCTGGTGCTGAACTCGGACCCGCGCTGGGCGGTCTGCGTGCTCGTGGCACTCCGCGTCGTGCTCCCGGCCGCGGCGAACGGGATGACCGTCGGCGGGATCCTGCTGCACTACCGGATCCGCTCCGAGGACGGCTCCCGCGCCAACCCGCTGCAGCTCGCCCTGCGCGAGCTGCTCGGCCTCACCGGCTTCATGGCCTACGCGACCGTCGTGTCCCCGCTCATCAACATCGGCTGGTGGGACCTCGTGGTCGTGGCGCTGTACGTCGGAGGGGCGTTCGTCGTCCCCGTGTTCCGGCGTGACCAGCGCGGATGGCACGAACAGGTGGCTCGCACGCGGGACGTGTTCGCGCTGCGGGAGACCGGGTACCCCGAGCGCCATGACGACGTACACGCACACAGCTGAGGCGGACATCCCGGCCGACACCCTGTTCGGGTTCATCGCCGAGCCCCGCAACCTGCCCCGGTACTTCCCGCAGATGACCGCCGCCGAGCCGGAGGGCGGCGAGCAGGTGCACGTCGAGGCCGAGGTGCACGGACACCACGTCGAGGGCGAGGCGTGGGTCCGGCCGGACGCGGAGCGCAGGACGCTCGAATGGGGTGCCGAGGGCCCGGACGACTACCACGGCGAGCTCCAGGTCGAGGAGGTCGCGCCGGGCCGTTCACGCCTCACGATCAGCCTGCACAGCGTCCGGGAGGCGAAGGGCGACGAGGTGCAGCGCGGACTCGAGGAGACGGTCGCCGTGCTCACCCAGACCGCCGCGGCCGACGACCGCGCGAACGACTGACGGTCAGAGCAGCTCGGCGAGCAGGGCGGCGGCGCGGGACGCCCCGTCGCTCTCCACCTCCCGGTACTCGACCTCCCGCCCGATCTCCCCGGCGATCGCGGCGGCCAGCACCTCGCGGTCGGCTACCTCCTCGTAGGTCATGCACCGGCCCGCTCCGTAGCGTTCGAGCCGGTGCCGGACGTGGAAGTTCTGCTCGAAGTGGTGCCGCAGCGGCACGTAGATGAACGGGCGCCGGGCGGCCGTGAGTTCCATGCACGTGGTCAGGCCGCCCTGCACCACCGCCAGGTCGCACGCGGCGAGGTGCCGCGGCAGGTCCGGCAGGTAGCCGTGGATCTCGACGCCCTCCTGCGGCCCGAACGCGGCCGGGTCGATGCGGGGTCCGGTGACGACGAGGAACCTCAGTCCCGGCACCTTGCGCCGTGCGGCGGGCACGGCGTCCAGCACCCGCCGCAGCAGCGAGTCGCCCACTCCGGAGCCGCCGACCGTGACCACGCACAGCTTCTCGCCGGCCTCCCGCGGCGCCGCCCGGCCGTCCGGCGGGTCGGACCCGATGATGTAACCCGAGAAGTCGAAGTTCTGCTCCGTCCACTCGCGAATCGCGGGCAGCCCCTCTCCGAAGTGCAGCGGAACCACGTCCTCCGGGTTGCCGACGAACACCGACCGGTCCCGCACGCGGTGGTACCGGGCCCGCTGCTCGATCATGTCGAGGTTGTAGTCGGTGGCGAGGCGTTGTTCGCGGGCTCCCCCGTCCGGCATCGGGAGCCAGCCGACGAAGTCCGTCAGCCAGGCGAACGAGAACCGCTTGAGGCCTGGGTTCTCGTGCAGGAAGTGGTCGACCTCCCAGGCCTCGTCACCGATCACCAGGTCGTACCGCTCGGCCTCCAGCAGGTCGTGGAACACCATGAAGTTGCTGACCAGCACGGCGTCCAGGCGGCGGAACGCCTCGAACACGTGCAGGTCGTGCTCGCCCGCGTCGTCCTCCACGTGGGACGACTCGTTCGCGAGCCACGCGGACGCCGGGTGGACCCGCTCGCCCGCCGGCGCGAGCACCTCGGTGACCGGGTGCTGCGCGAGCCAGTCGAGTTCCAGCCGAGGGTGGAGCTTGCGCAGCTCGGTGGCGATGGCGAGGTCGCGGCGGGCGTGGCCGAGGCCGATCGGGGAACTGAGGTACAACGCCCGCGGCGGCCCGCCCCGCGACACGCGCGTGCGTCGCACGACGGGGTGCACCCGGTCCACGAAGTCCTTGATCAGCAGGTTGATCCGCACCGGGTCGCGGGCGTGCACCCCGTGCCCGGCACCGTCGAGCAGCACGAGCGAGCCGCCGGTGAGCTCGGCGAGGCGTTCGCCGATGGCGTGCGGGCGGACGCGGTCGTCGGTTCCGTGGACCACCAGCACCGGGCAGCGCACCGCACGGCAGGCGTCCTCCATCGAACCGGAGGCGAGCCGTCCGGCCGTGGTGTCCACCAACGTCACGGGGTCGATCTCGTGCGCCCACCGCACGGCGTCCTCGATCTGCTTGGTGGAGTGCGGTTCGGCGAACATCCTCACGAAGAACCAGTCGACGAAGTCGTCGTAGCCGCCGTCCAGCCAGTAGCGCCGGTTGTACTTGCCCTCGGCCGACTCCCAGGCCTCCTTCTCCTGCTCCTGAACGCCGATGAGCGAACCGCTGGCCGGGCCGATCGCGACGATGCCGGTGACGCGATCGGGGTGGTGCGCGGCCGCGAGCACCGACCAGGCGTCTCCGCGGGACAACGCGACCAGCACCGCCCGTTCGGTGCCGGTCGCGTCCATGACCGCGATGGCGTCCGCCGCGCACTCGTCGTCCACATAGGACTTCGCGCCGGCCGGCCGGTCCGACTCGCCGGACCCGCGGCCGTCGAAGGTGACGACCCGGAAGTGCCGGGCGAGGAAGGGGACCTGGGCCTTCCAGAACCTCGACGGCACGATCGACCACGTCGGCATGAGCAGCACCGTCGGCCTGCCCGGGTTGTCGTAGACGCGGTACGCGAGCCGCACCCCGGCGCGCTCGGCGAACCCCGTCCGGTCGGCCTCGCGCACCGGGCGCGGCTCGGTGTTCACGGGCGGACTTCGAGGACCTGGTTGAACGGGGTCTGCGCCACTGCGGCGAACCGGGTGAACCCGCCCGCCACCGCCACGTCGCGGATCCGCGCGGGCCCGGCCTGCGTGCCGAGCGCGAGGCCGACGTCCTGCGACAGCGATGCCGGCGTGCACAGCAACGTGGAGAAGCCGTAGTAGGTGCGGCCGACGGGGTTGAGGTTGTCCTCGACGTGGTCACCCGCCATCGGTTCGACGATCATCCACGTGCCGTCGGACGCGATCGCGCTCTTCACGTGCCGTGCGGCGCCGACCGGGTCGCCCATGTCGTGCAGGCAGTCGAACATGGTCACGAGGTCGTGGTCCGTACCGCTGAAGTCCTGCGCGGACGCCACTTCGAACGTCACGCGGTCGCCGACCCCGGCGGCCTCCGCGCGTTCGCGGGCGATCCGGACCGACTCGGGGTGGTAGTCCGAGCCGGTGAACGTGGAGTTCGGGAAGGCCCGTGCCATCAGGATCGTTGATGCGCCGTGGCCACAGCCGACGTCGGCCACCCTGGCGCCCTTGTGCAGTTTCGCGGTCACGCCGTCGAGCGCGGGCAGCCAGCCCTCGATCAGGTTCGCCTCGTAGTTCGGCCGGAAGAACCGCTCGCAGCCGAGGTGCACGTCGGTGTTGTGCTCGTGCCAACCCACCCCGGACCCGCTGCGGGCCGCGTCGAGCACGCGCCCGGCGTCGCGCACGGTGCCCAGCGCGATCTGGAACATGCCGGGCAGGAACGCGGGGCTGTCCTCGACCGTGAGCGCGACCGCGTGCTCGATCGGCAGTGCGTACCGGCCGGTCGAGGGGTCGTAGGTGACGTACCCGCCGGCGGCCTGGGCGTTGAGCCACTCCCGCACGTACGGCTCGGCCGTGGCGCTGCGGTCGGCGAGTTCGGCGGGGCTGATGGGCTCGCCGGAAGCCATGGCGCGGTAGTAGCCGAGCTCGTCCCCCATGACGACGAGGGCGGCGTTGAGCGTGGCGCCGACCTCGTCGACGGCACGGAACACGAACTGCATGAGCTTGTCGGTGTCGACCTCGGGTCTTGTCGTGGTCATCTGCTCTTCCCTCCATCTGAGGGCCGGAACCTATGAGCGCCAACGGGACGGCCGCATCAGGTGCCCCACCTAGGGTTCGCGGACCTACACTCCCCCGTGTGCTGATGGGGCGCGACTCGGAGCGGCAGCGGATCGAGCGACTCGTCGCGGGCGCTCGGATCGGGCACGGCGGTGCCCTGGCGCTGACGGGCGAGCCGGGTGTCGGCAAGACCGCGTTGCTGCGGTTCGCGGCCGAGTGCGCGTTCGGCATGAACGTCCTGCGGGCGGCCGGGAGCGTGCCGGAGCAGGAGATCCCGTTCGGTGCCCTGCACCAGGTGCTGCGGCCCGCGCTGGACCGGCTGGGCGAGATCCCCGGGCCCCAGGCGCGGGCGTTGTCCGTCGCGCTCGCCCTGGGTCCGGGCGAGGTCGTCGACCGCTTCGCGGTCGGCGCCGCGACGCTCAGCCTGCTGTGCCGGTTCGCCGAGGAACGCCCTGTGGCCGTGCTGCTCGACGACCTGCACCTGGTCGACCGCGCCTCCGCGGAAGCGCTCGCGTTCGCGGCCCGCAGACTCGCCGCCGACCCGATCGTGCTGCTGGCCACCACCCGCTCACCCGACCCGCCGCTGCCCGCGCTGCCGTTGTCCGGCATCGACCTGGCCTCCGCCGGCGCCCTGGTGGCGAGCCGTTCGGACGTGCCGGTGTCGCCCGAGCTCATCGCCCGGCTGCACCGCGCGACGGCCGGCAACCCGCTCGCGTTGATCGAACTGGCCCCCGAGGCGCATCGGCACGTCTCGCCCGAGGCACCGCTGCCGGTGTCCGCCGCGCTGGCCCACGAGTTCGCCGCGCAGGCGGGCTCCCTCGGTGAGGCGGGTCAGGCGGCGCTGGCGGTCGCCGCGGTGGCGGGCACCGACCTGCGCGTGGTCGCCGCCGCGTGCCGGGTGCTGGACGTGCCCGTCGACTCGCTGACCGAGGCCGAGAGCGCCGGTCTCATCCGCATCGCCGACGGTCACGTCGAGTTCCGGCACCCGTTGATCCGGGCGGCCGTCCACGGCGCCGCACCCCACCGCCGGTCGATCCACCGCGCGGTCGCCGAGGCACTGGGACCCCACGACGCAGACAGGCACGCCTGGCACCTCGCCGAGGCCGCCGTCGGACCGGACGCCCACGTCGCGGACCTGCTGGTCGGCGCGGCGCTGCGGGCGCACGAACGCAGTGCGCACGACGTCGCCTCCGCCGCCTACGAACGAGCCGCGCGGCTGAGTCCGGATGCCGGGCGCCACGCCGCGCTGTGCGTCTCCGCGGCGGAGTCGGCGTGGCTGGCGGGCGAGACGGCGCGATCCGTCTCGTTGCTCGACGAGGCGGGCGGGCTGACCGACCCCGGCGTCCGGCTGCGGGCCGTCGAACTGCGGGCGGCGATCGCGGCCCGCACCGGTTCCCTCACCGAGGCCCGCGACCTCTGCCGCGTCGCCGCCGGGGAGACCGGCAGCCCCGACGCGGGCGTGGTGCTGCTCGCCGACGCGGTGCACGCGTGCTTCTACCTCGGCGACACCGTGACCGGGGTCGAACTGGCGCACGAGATCGAGGCGGTGCTGGAGCGCGTGACGACGCCGCGGGCGCGGGGGCTCGGGCAGATGGCGGCGGGGGTCGCGCGGATCCTCGCCAACCGCGGCGGCGCCGGCCAGATCCGGGCCGCCGTCGACCTGCTCGCCTCCTCCGGGCGGCTGCGCGACGACCGGCGCAGGCTGTCGTGGCTGATGATCGGACCGTTGTTCCTTCGCGACTCGGACTCCGGCGAGGAGTTGAGGCGCATCGTCGCGGACGCCCGTGCGGAGACCGCCGTCGGCACGTTGCCCGCACTGCTGTTCCACGTCGCGCGGGACGAGGCCACGACGAACCAGTGGAGCCGTGCCGAGGCGACCTACGACGAGGCGACCCGGCTGGCGCGGGAGACCGGGCAGGAGACCGAGCTCGCGATGTGCCTGGCCGGTCTCGCCTGGCTGCGGGCCCGGCTGGGTGACGAGGAACGGTGCCGCGACCTCGTCGCGGAGGCGTTGCCGATCTGCCGCGCCCGGGACATCCACATCGGCCGGGTGTGGTCGCTGTTCGCGCTGGGAGAGCTCGAACTGGGCCTCGGTGACCCGCAGAAGGCGTTGGCACACCTGGAGGAGCTCGCCGCCCTGCTCGACGAGCTCCTGCTGACCGACCCGGACCTGTCGCCCGCGCCGGAGCTCGCCGACGCGATGGTGCGGCTGGGCCGGCGCGAGGAAGCCCTGCGGGTCGCGCGGCGTTTCGGGGCCGAGGCCGCGGCGAAGGGGCAGCCGTGGGCGTTGGGCCGCGCGGAGCGAACGCTGGGCGTGCTCAGCGACGACTTCGACACCCACTTCGAGGCGGCTTTGTCCTTCCACCACAGGACTTTGGACGACTTCGAGACCGCGCGCACCCGGCTCGCCTACGGTGCCCGCCTGCGACGTGCCCGGCGGAGGGTGGACGCCCGGCCGCACCTGCACGCGGCGCTGGAGACGTTCGAGAACCTGCGCGCGGCCCGGTGGGCGGACGTCGCCGCGGTCGAACTGGGCGCCACCGGTGAGACGATCGAACGCAGGCCGAGGAGCGAAACCCTGACACCACAGGAGTTGCAGGTCTCGCTCCTGCTCGCCGAGGGCAAGACCACCCGCGAGGTCGCGGCCGCGCTGTTCCTGAGCCCCAAGACCATCGAGTACCACCTGCGCAAGGTCTACACGAAGCTCGGCATCCGCTCACGCGCCGAGCTGGCCGACCGGCTGCCCTGACGCCCACGCGAACCCGTCGGGGTCGGTGAACCGCCCGGCGCCGTGCATCTCGATCCGGTGCGAGCCGGAGCCTTCCGGGGCCACCCCGGCGTCCTTGGCGAGGGCGCGCCGCCGGTAGAGCCCGAGCTTCACGGCACCCGCCGCGGCGAACTGGACGTACGTGCGGCCGAAGCTCTTCTCCACGGCGAAGCCCTGCTCGACGTAGCACCGCCTGCTCGCCGCCACGTCCGTCGCACCGAGCAGCAGCACGACGTCGTTGATCTCACCGGTGGCGGGGCCGGTGTTCTTCTTCGCCGACGTCGCCACCTTCCAGATGGTGCCGTCCGGCGCCCGCACCACGCCGCCGTAGCCCCACAGCGACTTCGCGGCGGGCTTGAGCACCGTCGCGCCGGCGTCGACAGCGCCGCCGGCCAGGAGGTCGACGTCCGCGGGCTGCGACACCGTGAGCGACAGGGTGAAGCCGCGGAAGCCGGTGGCCGGCTCCTGCGAGGCCCGCAGGCGCAGGCGGGAGCCGAGTCCGAAGGCGTTGGCGTTGGCGTTGGCGTTGGCGTTGGCGTAGAAGCGTTCGGCGGCCGCGAGGTCGGCCACCTCGAGGGTGATCGCGTCGAGTGAGGTCATGCCGGGAACGCTAGGCGTCATCCTTCGCCCGGTGCTTCTCGATTCCTGACCGGACCGCGATCACCGCGACGACGACCACCACCGCGGCCACGACCATGCTGCCGGTCCCGACCACCTTCTCGATCTTCCGCGCCGTCTCCCCCGCCGCGGCGCCGAGGCCGATGTGCAGCGCGCACCACCCCGTCGCGCCGACCAGCACGGCGGGCAGGAACGTCCGGTAGGGCAGTCCGGCGGCCCCCGCCGCGGCGGGCAGCACGGTCCGCAGCACCGGGAGGAAGATCGCGACCAGCACCGCGACCGCTCCTCTGCGCCGCAGGAAGTCCGTTGCGCGGTCCCAGTGCCGCGCGCCGTGCCGTCGCACGATCTTCGACTCACGCAGCCGTGTGCCGTAGCGCCTGCCGAGCAGGAACCCGACCGAGTCGCCGCCGACCGCGCACACCGTGGTCACCAGCCACATCCCGACGAACGCGGGCGGGCTCGTGGCGGTGGTGCCGAGCACGAAGAGGCCGGTCTCGCCGGGTGCGATGAACCCCAGGCCGAGCGTGCACTCGCCGAACACGAGGACACCGGCGGCGACGACCACCCAGAACGGCGGCAGGGCCGCGAGCCAGTCGAGGAACGCGGTCACGGGACGAGCCTCGCGTCCGGGTGGGCGGGCGAGTCGCCGTCGAACAGGGTGGTGTGCCGTCCTCGCAGGTGCAGGTCGAAGAACGCGGCGAGGTACTCCCGTTGCGCGGCAAGGCTCCGGTGCGCGTCGACGGTGCCGATCGCCGCCGCGAGCTTGTCGGTGGGCAGCGGGTGCCTCCGGTCGATCTGGGGCAGCAGCACCTGGGCGTCGGTGAAGCTCGCGTGTTCCGCCTCGGCCAGGTGCACGTCCCGCTTCCAGCCGGTGGAGTTCGCCCAGAACGACGCCCAGTCCGGTGCGTGCACGTGGTCGTGCGGGAGCTCGTCCGCCCCGCTGGTTCCACCGCCCATCAACAGGAACGGCCGGTCCGCGCCCCGTGCGCTCGCCTGGCCGGACCTCGGGTCCAGGCTGCCGTCGAGGTTGGCGCCCGCGTCGATGCGCGGGTCGGTGAGCATCGCCTCGGCGGCGGTGAACCCGCCCATCGAGTGGCCGGCCATGCCGATCCTCGACAGGTCCATCGCGGGCGCGAGAGCCGTGGAGCCGAGCCGGTCCAGCACGAAACCGGTGTCGCGCACCCGTTCCCGCATCATCAGCGCGGTGTCCACGCGGCTGACGGGCAGTTCGACGCGGTCGGGGAACTCCACGGGACCGGCGAAGGTGTGGTCGATCGTGACGACGACGTAGCCTCGGCTGGCGAGGTCCTCGACGAGCGTGGTGCCGAACGAGCGCGACTGCCCGCGTCCCGGCGAGTAGACGACCACCGGGCGACGTCCGGGGAACACGGGCGCGTCCGTCCTCGCGCGGACGCGGGTGCCCGCGAAGTCGGCGACGCCGGGATCGAGCCCGACCGACCCCGCGGAGGTCTGGTCGTAGAACGCGGCGATCCCAGCGCGGAGGTGGCGTGCGGGGGCCCGCAGCGACGGCATCGCCGGGTACCACAACGAGATCATCACTTCGCGCGACCTGCCTGGGGCCCACGGATCGGCGCGGCTCTCGTCCACGAGGTGCAGTTCGGTCGTGCCCACGGGGAACGGCCCGGACGGCTTCGGCAGCGAGAGCGGGACGGGGTCGGCGACCGCGGGGCCGGCGAGCGCGGCGGTCAGCACTCCCGCCACGACAACGGCTTCGTACCTGGTTTTCACATGTCCGAGCCTGTCGATCAGGCCTGCCGCCCGGCATCTGTCGAACGCTGCCGGGCACACTGGCCGAAAGACATAGGTCAGCCCTGGTCGACCAGTCCGGCCTCGAACGCGATGATCGCGGCGCGCACCCGGTTCGGCACCTCGAGCCGCCGCAGGATGGAGCTGACGAACACCTTCACCGTGCCCTCCACGACGTGCAGCCGCCTGCCGATCTCGGCGTTGGGTAGCCCGGCGCCGACCAGCGCGAGCACCTCCCGTTCGCGCTCGGTGAGCCTGGCGACCAGTTCCCGCGCGCGCACCGAACCGGACACCCGTTCGCCGCCCAGCCGCTGGACCGCCCAGTGCGCGATCTTCGGCGACAGGTACGCGGCCCCCTCCGCCACGGCCCTGACCGCGGCGAAGAGCTCCCTCGGATCTCCCGTCTTGAGCAGGAAACCGCTGGCACCGCCGTCGAACGCGCGCGCGATGTGCTCGTCCTCGGAGAACGTCGTCAGCATGATCACGCCGGTGCCCGGGACGGTGCGGCGGATCTCGGCCGCCGCGGCCAGCCCGTCCACGCGCGGCATCATGATGTCCAGCAGCACGACGTCCGGCCGGTGGGCCTGCGCGAGTTCCACCGCCTCACGCCCGTCGGCCGCCTCACCGACCACCTCGAACTCGGGTTCGGCGCCGAGCACCGCGCGGACCCCGGCCCTGGTCAGCGGTTCGTCGTCGGCCAGCAGCACCCGGATCACCGCTCCTCCCCCGCCGAGATGGCGCCGCGCGGCACGGTCTCCTTGAGCACCAACCGGTCCGCGACGAAGCACAGCCGGAAGAACAGCCGCTCGTCGGTCTGCTCGCTCGCCCAGTGATAGCGGCAGTCAGCGCCCTTCGGCGGGTCGGAGAGCATGCGTTCGGGGTCCCCCAGGATCTGGAACGGTGGCAGCACGGCCTCGACGTCCGCCTGCGGCGCGCCGGGCACGATCTTCTCGAACACCTCGGGATCGAGGCTGTTGCCGGCCCCGACCGTCGCGTAGAGCGCCATCGTGAGCACCGCGACGGCGGTGCCGGCCAGCAGCGGTGTCCTGGCCACCCCGGCCAGGCGGCGACGGGCGGGCGGACCGGCGGGCGCCGGTCGTGCGTCGTGCGGCAGCTCCGCCACCAGCGCGAACCCGTCGTCCCGCGGCTCGGCGGTGAGCGTGCCGCCCAGCGACCGGACGTGGTCGGCCAGTCCGGCCAGCCCGGTTCCGCCGCCTGGTCCGGGCCTCGCGGCCATCTGTCCATTCGCGACGGTCACGGTCGTGGTGTCGTACGAGCGCTCGACCCGCACGCTGACCGGTGCTCCCGGCGCGTGCTTGGCGGCGTTCGTCAGTCCTTCCCGGACGATCCGGTGCACGGCGCGTTCGACAGGTTCGGGGGACGGCCCGGCCGGGGTCCACGAGACGTCCATGCCCGCGGCGGCCGCGCGTTCGACCAGTGCGCCGACGTCGGTCCGTTCGTCCCGCGGCCCGAGCACGCCGATGATCTCCTGGAGCCGTTCAGTCGCCGCCGCCACGCCCGCCCGCAGCTCACCGGCCGCCAACCGGTGCCGTTCCGGCAGGTCCGGCGCCACCTCGAGCGCGGCCGCCCGCAAAGCGACGAGCCCCCACTCGTGGCCGAGCGAGTCGTGCATGTCCCGCGCGATCCGGGTCCGTTCCCGCAACGCCGCCTGGTCGAGGCCCGCCGCGGAGAGTTCGGCGCGGAGCCGCAGGTACCGGCCCAGCAGCCACGGTCCCAGCACCACGGCCAGCACGATCAGCACCAGCACGGACCAGTCGTAGACCCCGAACAGCACGCCGAACCCGCCGCGCACCGATCCGTCCGCCAGCACGCTGACCGGCAGCCCGGCCAGCAGCACGGCGGCCAGCGGCAGGAGCACCGGCTCCGCTGCCCACCTCCCGGCGCGGAACCCGAACACACCGGCCGCGAAGAACGGCCAGACCCACGGCAGGTTCGTCACGGTCGGCGCCAGCACCAGCGCCGGTGCGGCCGCGGCCGCGACGTGCGCGCAGACCGTCCACACCGGAGACCTCCGGAAGAGCACGACCGCGGCGGTCAGCAGGACGAGCGCGGCCACCAGTCCGACGAGCCCCTCGAACACCGCCGCCGCCGCCAGGACCACCCACAACACGGCGTCCGGCCACCGCAGCCCCCAGCCGCACCTCATCGGTTCATCGTAGAAGACGGCCGTTGTGACCCACGGCACCCAGCCGCCCCGACTCAAGCGGGGTACAGTCCATTTAGAGAAGCGGGGTACGGTCCGCTTCAATCGAGGCGGCGAAGGACATCAGGACATGACGCACATCGGGATCATCATCGGCAGCACCCGCCCCGGCCGGAACGGTGAGCAGGTGGCCAAGTGGGTGCTGGAGAACGCCGGGCAGCGCACGGACGCCACGTTCGAGCTGGTCGACCTCAAGGACTACCCGCTGCCCCACCTCGACGAGCCGATGCCGCCCGCCATGGGCCAGTACCAGCACGACCACACCAAGGCCTGGGCGGCGAAGATCGCCGAGTTCGACGGCTTCGTCATGGTCACGCCCGAGTACAACCACTCGACGTCCGGCGTGCTGAAGAACGCGATCGACTACCTGTTCGCCGAGTGGAACAACAAGGCCGTCGGCTTCGTGTCGTACGGCAGCGTCGGCGGTGCGCGGGCCGTGGAGCACCTCCGCCTCGTCGCGGGTGAGCTCAAGATGGCCGACGTGCGCACCAGCGTGGCGCTCTCGCTGTTCACCGAGTTCAAGAACTTCAGCGAGTTCCTCCCGTCCGAGCACCAGGTGGCCACGCTGTCCACGATGGTCGACGAGCTGGTCGCCTGGAGCAGCGCGCTCGCGCCGTTGCGCGACCGTCAGCTCGCCGCGCAGCAGTCGTAACGGTCGTGGAACCCGTCGCGCTGCCGTGGGGCCCGCCCCGTGAGGAACGGGCCGACGCCGCGCGCAACCGCGCCCACCTGATCGGCGTCGCCCGCGAGATGGTCGCCGAACTCGGCGCCTGCAACGTCACCATGGACGCCCTCGCCGAACGCGCCGGGCTCGGCAAGGGCACGGTGTTCCGCCGCTTCGGCACGCGCGCCGGCATCTTCCACGCGGTGCTGGACGAGGAAGAAGCGCTCTTCCAGCACCGCGTGATGACCGGGCCCGCACCGCTGGGGCCCGGCGCGCCGGCGGCCGAGCGACTGGCCGCGTTCGGACGGGCGCGGCTCGAGTTCCTGGCCGCGCACCTCGCACTGGCCCGGGCCTCGCTCGACGTCGCCCGGCCGGTCCCCGGTCAGAGCCCGTCGTTGTTCCACGTCCGGATGCTCCTGGCTGAGGCCTGCCCGGACGACGCACTGACCGGCACGCTGGCGTTGCAGCTCGTGGCCGCGCTCGAAGGGCCGGTCCTGCTGTACCTGCAGAGGCAGGACGAGGGCCCGCTCGTGGTCGACGACCTGATCACGAGCTGGCAGGTCCTCGTCGAACGTCTCACGGCACGGTGATCACGACCTTGCCGACGACACCCGAGCGCCGGTGGTGCGCGAAGGCCTCCGGCGCGTCGTCGAACCGGTGCACGCCGTCCACGACCGGACGGATGCCGTGCCGTTCCACGAACGCGACCAGGTCCCGATGCTGCCGTGCGCTTCCCACGGCGACTCCGCGCAGGGAGCCGCCCGAACCGAACAACCGCATGACGTCGAGGGGCTCCGGCTCCTGGGTGAACAGGCCGACCAGCGCCACCTCCCCGTGCGGCGCCAGCGCGGCCAGCGACTCGTTGATCGTCGTCGTGCCGACCGTGTCGACCAGCTTGTCGACACCGCCGGTCAGCTCCCGCAGCTTCGCGCTCCACTCGGAGAAGTCGTCGACCACACCGTTCGCTCCCGCGCCGAGCAATCGCGCCGCGGCCTCCGGGCGTCGCACGATCCCGTAGTACTCGGCGCCCGCGGCCTTGGCGAGCTGCATCGCGTAGACGGCCACCCCGCCCGTGCCGAGCGAGGCCACCTTCTGCCCTGGCAGCACCTCGTGGTCGCCGAACAGCGCGTTCCAGGCCGTCACCCCGGCGCAGGGCAGGGTCGCGGACTCCACGTGGTCCAGGTGCGCGGGCGCCCCGACCACCTGGTCGACCGGCAGGACGACGTGGGTGGCGAGCACGCCGGGGGCGTCCAGCGCGCCGAGCCCGAGCGGCGGGGACGGCACCGGGGCGTCCCGCCAGTGCAGGTTGGTGACCGCCTCGCCTTCCGCGAACGCATCCACCCCCTCGCCGAGCGCGTCGATCGTTCCGGCGACGTCCGAGAGCGGTACGAGCTCCCGGCCGGGGAGCCGTCCGAACGGGCCCGCAGCACCATCTGGTCGCGGCCGTTCAGCGACACCGCGCGGACGCGCAGCCGCACCTCACCGGGACCCGGTTCGGGGACCGGAACCTCGCGGAGTTGCAGGGCTCCGGCGTCGTGCGCGCCGGCCGGGAGCACCCACTGCCTCATCACGTCCACTCCAGCCTGGTCGTGCCGATGCCGCCGTCGACCGCGATCGTGGTGCCGTGGACGAACTCCGCGGCCGGCGAGGCGAGCCACACGACCGCCTTGGCGATCGCGTCCGTCGTGACAGGACGTCCGGCGGGTGTCGCCGCCGCCATGCTCGCGGCGAGGCCCTCGCCCTCCCCGTCGCGGGTGACACCGGGCGCGATCCCGGCCACGCGGACGCCGTGCGGCCCGAACTCGGCGGCCCAGCCGCGCGTCAGGTGCTCCACGGCCGCCTTCGAGGCGCTGTAGAGCGCGGCGAACGGCAGCCCCTCCGACGCCATCCACGAGCCGATGGTGATCACCGTGCCGGACCCGCGTTCGACCATGCCGGGCACGGTCGCGGCGACCAGGACGTGCGGGGCGCGGACGTTGACCGCCAGCGTCGCGTCCAGGTCCTCGTCGGACAGGGCGGTGGTCGGCACCGGCGGGCAGACGGCCGCGTTGTTGACCAGCAGGTCGACGCGTCCGTCCAGCGCGTCGAGGGCGCGGGCGGCGAAGGCCCGCAGTTCGGAGGGAGGCGCCGTGAGCTCGGAGGGCAGGAAGACGGCGCCGATCTCACCGGCGAGCGCGGTCCCCCTGGACCGGTCCCGGCCGGTGATCACGACACGGGCCCCGGTCGCGGCCAGCGCTCGCGCGGTGGTCGCGCCGATCCCGGACGTGGAGCCGGTGATGAGTGCGTGTGTTGCCATGCCCTCCACGACACTGGACCGCGACCACGGCAACCAGTGCGCGTTCACCCGGGGCACGGCATGACCAGGTTGATCTCCCCGCGCGCCTCTACGCTCGTGACGTGACCCGAGACCGTGCCGCGCTGGGCGCCTTCCTGCGCGCCTGCCGCGACCGCCTGACCCCGGCCGAGGCGGGCATCACCGCCTTCCCCGGCCGGCGCCGGGTCCCGGGGCTGCGCAAGGAGGAGGCGGCGCTGCTGGCCGGCCTGAGCACCGACCACTACAGCCGCCTCGAGCAGGGCCGCCAGTCGCGCGTCTCCGAGGACGTGGTCGACGCGCTGGCCAGAGCCCTGCGGCTCACCGAGGTCGAACGCCGGCACCTGCGTGACCTGGCCGCGCCGACGAGGCGCACGGCGGTGACCGACGCACGGCCACAACGCCCGGAACCCGGTCTGCTGCGCGTCATGACGGGCCTCGACCACCTGCCCGTGCTCCTGCTCGGCCGGCGGTCGGAGGTGCTGGCGCGCAACGCCCTGCTCACCGAGGTCCTCGGCCACGACCTGCCGCCGGGAACCTCGTTCGTGAGGTACCTGTTCACCGATCCTGACGTCCGCGACCGCATCGTGAACTGGCACGACTTCGCCGCCGCGGCGGTCGGCGGTCTGCGCCTGGAACTCGGCGTGCACCCCGGCGACCGGCTGCTGATCACCCTCGTCGACGACCTGCGCGCCGCCGATCCGCAGGTCGCGAGGTGGTGGGACGAGCAGAGCGTGGCGGACCGGACGTCCCTCACCAAGCAGATCGCGCACCCGGTGGCGGGCGGCCTCACCTTCGGCATCGAGGCCGTCAGCCTCCCGCACGCGCCCCAGCAGCGGCTCGTCGTCTACACGGTCGAGCCCGGCTCCCCCACGGCCCAGGTCCTGCCGATGCTCGCGTCCTGGAGCACCCCCGTCAGCTGACGAGCCGCGGCACCAGGCGCACGTAGACGACCATGCCGACCACCTCCACCACCGTCTGCGTGACGACCACCGCCGCGGCGACATCGCCCCAGGCCAGCGCCAGCGGCAGCACGACCAGCGAGTTGCGCGTGGCCCCCGTGAACACGATCCCCCGGCTGCCCGGGACGTCGAGCCGGAACAACCGGGCGACGGCGAGCCCGGCGAACGCCATCACCACGAGGAACACCACGTAGAACGGCACCACCCGCACGACCTGCGGCAGGTCGTCGCCGAGCTTCGGCACCTGCGACGCCACCACCGTGAACAGCGTCGCCGCCATCAACGGCACCATCGACGTGCCGATCCTCCCGACCAGCCCTCCCGCGAACGCCTGCGTGAGCCACGCCAGCACCAGCGGAACCACGATCAGCACCACGAACGCCTCGACGAACGGCCCGGGCCGCACCGCCGCCAGGTCCGTTCCGAGGAACAGCAGCAGAAAACCGGGCAACAACACCATCTGTGCGAGCAGCAGCAACGGCGTGGCAGCGAGCAGGCGCTGGTTGTCACCACCCGCCAGTCCGCTGAACACGATCACGTAGTCGACGCACGGCGCGAGCAACACCAACAGCACGCCCACCCGCACGGCCTGCTCAGCGGGCAAGAACGCGAACATCGCGGCGACCACCAACGGCACCACCACGAAGTTCACGACGAGCGCCGCGCCGACGAACCGTCCCGATCGCAGCGAACGCCCGAGCCCGGCCACCGGCACCTGCAGGAACGTCACGTACAGCAGGACCGCCAGCACGGGGTTGATGAGGTGCTCCAGCACCGGCCCCGCACCCGGCGCCGCCCACCCGGCCACCCCGCCCGCCGCCAGCGCGCCGAGGTACACGACGACCTGGTGGCGTTCCACCCCCGCGACGAACCCCGGCAACGCGCCCTCCCGATCGGATGATCAGGACGCTATCCCGTCACCACGGCAGGGGGCACAACGGCGCGTGCGAGCAGGTGACCGGTGCGCGGCCTCTCACCTCGCCGCCAGCGCGTCGAGCACCTGGGCCTGTGCCTCCGGCACCGAGATGGCCAGGGTCAGACCGCCTCCGGTCGCCGTCAGCTCGAAGGTGAAGAAGGAGCAGCAGCCCGTCTCCCGCACCGCCAGGTCCGCCGCCCGTGCCGCGACCTCCGGTCTCGGCTCCAGGTCGAGGACGAGGCGGGTCCTTTCCGGACGGTGGCGCCTCGCGGTGGCGAGCAGGTCGTCGAACTCGGCCACGCGGAACGGTCTCTCCGCCGTCGGCAACGTGCACGCCTCGGGCGCCCACACCTCTGCTTCGTCCATGCTCCGACGGTAGACCCGTGCTCAGGCACCGGGGTGCAATTCTTCACGCGAGGTCCATGCGGAGGAACTCGGTGATGCGGAGCGACTTCGGCCGCCCGACCACGACCCCCAGGGCCGCGAGCGCCTCCTCCTCCCCCACCACGCGTGGCGCGACCAGTTCGACCTCCTCGCCGTCGACCGCCAGCCGGGCGTGCCCCGCAGCCAGGACGTTGCGCACCCAGTCCGAGCCCAACCCGTGGACCAGGTAGCCGCCCTGGACCGGATGAGCTTCCATCGGCGTGCGGTAGGGCATTCCCGAACTGCGGCCCACGTGGGTGAGCACCACGCGCTTCCCGCTCTTGAACGCGCGCGGGGTGAACACGCGGCTGTTGAGGTGGCCCCACCACCCTGGCATCGGCATGTCGGACTCCTCTCCTGCTCCAAGACGTCGTCGGCGTGCGATCTGTTGAAGTAGCGTGCGCGCGTGGAGATCACTGACGACCGCGTCTTCCCCGCCGCGCTGGTGGCGTTGAGCGGCATCGACTTCCCGTACGAGTACGACGAGGAAGCCGATGAGCCCTCGCCCTCGAACATGGACTACGAGCCGCACGAGGAGTTCGAGTCGGCCGAGGACACGGACCACTGGCTCCGGCACTGGACGGGCAACGGAGAACTGGACAGCACCCGGTTCCGGCTCTTCGGGAAGGACGGCACGGGCGGGCTGGCCGTGCTGTGGCTGGTGCGGGAGGGGCCGCTGACCGCGCAGCCGGTGATGTTCTTCGGGTCGGAGGGCGAGGTCGGGCCCGTCGCGGTGAACCTGGGCGAGTTCCTGTGGTTGCTCGCGGGCGGGGTGGGGCCGCAGGAGGCGGTCGAGTTCGGGGCGGAGACCGGTGTGCCGAACGAGGAACTGCGCGCAGTCGCGGAGAAGTACTCCGGGGTCGAGCCGCGCACGCCCGCCGAGGTGCTGGCCGCGGCGCGGGCGGAGTTCCCGGACTTCGAGCAGCTGGTGCAGTCCTGGTGCCGCTAGCAGCGTGAGGGGAACCGGAACCAGTACCGGTTCCCCTATGGTCTATACCACTTTCCAGGTGCGGGTTACGCTCGGCGAACCCTGTTGTGCCGCAAGGTAAACAGGACCTCATTCCCCGGAGGTCTGCCCTGTGAGAAAGTTCCTCGCGGCCGCACTTCTGCTCAGTGCCGCCGTCATCCCCACCCCTGCGGCCGCCGCGGCCGATCCGATCTACAAGGACCCCGCCCAGCCGGTTCCCGCTCGCGTCGCCGACCTCCTGAGCCGCATGTCGCTCGACGAGAAGGTCGGCCAGATGACGCAGGCCGAGCGCAACGCGGTCAGCAACGCCGACCTGACGAACTTCCGGATCGGGTCGCTGCTGTCCGGCGGCGGGTCCGCGCCGTCGCCGAACAACGCCACGTCGTGGGCGAACATGTACGACAACTTCCAGCGGGCCGCTCTGGCCACGCCGCTGGGAATTCCCATGATCTACGGCGTGGACGCCGTGCACGGCCACAACAACGTCGTCGGCGCCACGATCTTCCCGCACAACATCGGGCTGGGCGCGACGCGTGATCCCGCGCTGATGCAGCGGATCGGGCGCGCCACGGCCGAGGAGGTGTCGGGCACCGGTATCGACTGGGACTTCGCGCCGTGCCTGTGCGTCGCGCGCAACGACCGGTGGGGCCGGACCTACGAGTCGTTCGGCGAGACGCCCGAGAACGCGACGTCGATGACGACGATGATCACCGGCCTGCAGGGCTCGAAGCTGTCGGACCCCGGCTCGGTGCTCGCCACGGCCAAGCACTGGATCGGCGACGGCGGCACGACGAACGGCACCGACCAGGGCAACACGCAGGTCAGCGAGGCAGAGCTGCGCGCGACGCACCTGCCGCCGTTCCGCGAGGCCATCGCGCGCGGCGTCGGTTCGGTGATGATCACCTACAGCAGCTGGAACGGCACGAAGCTGCACGGCCACAAGTACCTGGTCACCGACGTGCTGAAGAACGAGCTCGGCTTCAGCGGCCTCGTCGTGTCGGACTGGAACGCCATCGACCAGATCGACGGCCGGCCCGGCTTCACCGCCGCCGAGGTGCGCGACTCGATCAACGCGGGCCTAGACATGATCATGGTGCCGACCGAGTGGCGCACCTTCATCACCTACCTCAAGCAGGAGGTGCAGGCGGGCCGCGTGCCGATGTCGCGCATCGACGACGCCAACCGCCGCATCCTCACCAAGAAGTTCGAGCTCGGCCTGTTCGAGAAGCCGCTGACCGACCGGGGCTACACCTCCACCGTCGGCAACGCCGAGCACCGCGCCCTCGCCCGCGAGGCCGTGCGCAAGTCGCAGGTGCTGCTCAAGAACCAGAACGGCGTGCTGCCGCTGCCCAAGACCGCGTCGAAGCTGTTCGTGGCGGGCAAGAGCGCGGACAACATCGGCTACCAGAGCGGCGGCTGGACGATCTCCTGGCAGGGCGGCAGCGGCGCGGTGACGCCGGGAACCTCAGTGCTGCAAGGCATCCGTTCAGCCGTGTCGCCGTCCAGCACGGTGACGTACAACCGCAACGGCACCGGCATCGACGGCACCTACAACGCCGCGATCGCCGTGATCGGCGAGACCCCGTACACCGAGGGCGCGGGCGACCGCCCCGCAAGCCTGGGCCTCGACGCCGAGGACATCGCGACCCTGAACACCCTGCGCGCCACCGGTGTCCCGGTCGTGGTGGTGCTCGTCTCCGGCCGCCCGCTCGACATCGCGGCGCAACTGCCGCAGTGGCACGCACTCGTCGCGGCCTGGCTGCCGGGCACCGAGGGCAACGGCGTCGCGGACGTCCTGTTCGGCGACTACAAACCGACCGGCACGCTGCCGTTCACGTGGATGCAGAGCGCCTCCCAGCAACCGATCAACACCGGCGACGGCAAGACTCCCCTGTTCCCGTACGGCTTCGGCACGCAGTTCCCCGCCACGCAGAACGCCTACGGCATCATCGGCGCCTCGTACTACGACGAGCAGCGCGGCACGCAGGTCGAGCGGTGCACCGACTCGGGCTGCGGGCAGAACGTCGGCTACCTGACGCCCGGCGACCACGTGGCCTACGCGGACGTCGACTTCGGGGCCACGCCACCGACCTCGGTGACCACGCGCCTCGCGTCCGGTTCCACGGCCGGCGGCACCCTGCAGTTCCGCCTCGACAGCCCGACCGGTCCGGTGGTCGCGACCGTGTCGGCGGCGAGCACGGGTGGGTGGCAGACGTGGACCAGCCGAACTGCTGCTGCCTCCGGAGCTACCGGGGTGCACCGGTTGTACCTGGTGGCGACCGGCGGCACGGGTGGTGACCTGGCGAACGTGAACTGGTTCCAGTTCGCCCGTTAGACCGGTGGTGGAACGGGGATCCGGGCGGGAACCCCGTTCCACCGCCTCACTCCCAGGGCGCACCAGCCGAGGAACGCGAGCCCCAGCCACACGTAGGTGTTCCCGACGACGTGCTGCCACCACGTCCACCCCAGCTCCCGATCACCCGCGGTAGGCAGCAACCAGTGCGGCCCCACCGCGAACACCACCACGACCGCGACGCGCACCCGACCGTTCAGCAACGCCAACGCCGGCGCGATCCACACCCAGTGGTGCGACCACGACACCGGCGAGATCAGCAGTCCCGCCGCAGCGGTCGCCACCAGCGCCGTGAGGTCGTCCCGCAAACGAGGCAGCACCACGACCGTCAACCCCAGCACCGCCACCGCCGCGACGAGCCACACGAACTCCGGTGCGCCCAGCCGGAACAGCAAGCCGCGCAACGACTGGTTCGCGCTGTAGGCGAGGCCGCCGACGCGTTCCGGGTCGAGCATCGCGTGCAACCAGAACTGCTGCGCCTGACCGGGTGCGAGCACAGCGCACACGACGAACGTGGCCACGGCGGTCAACGCGGGCCTCCACCGCCCGCGGCACAGGAAGAACAGCACGAAGATCGCCGGGGTCAGCTTGATCGCCGCGGCCAGTCCGACGAGCGTCCCACGGGGCCAGAACGTGCGCGGCAGCAGGCAGTCGGCGGCGACCAGGCCTAGCAGGACCAGGTTGATCTGGCCCAGGTCGAGGCTGACGCGCAGAGGTTCGAGCAGCAGGCACAACGCGATCAGGCCGAACCCCGCCCACGTGCGGGCCGCGGCCGTGAAGAGGCCGATGCCCACCGCCGTGAAGAGAAGTGCCGCAGCAGCAACGGGAAGTGCCGTCAGGCCGCTGAACACCATCGCCGCGAAGGGCGGGTAGGTGAACGGCAGACCGCTGGGGCCTCGGAAGTGCGTGGTGTAGAGGTCCGTTCCGGCCAGCCACGCCCTACCGCCCGCGAGGTACACGCGCAGGTCGAGCAGGCCGGTCCCGAAGCTCCGGAAGAGGACCCACACGAGCAGACCGGCGACGACCGCGGTCCAGAGGTGCCGGGCGTTCACCGGCGCACCGCCAGGAAGCCGGCCGCGAGGGCAGCCGCCACGACGGCTCCCGCGCTGTTGTTGAGGAAGTCCTGCGTCTCGCACAGGCCGCGGCCGATCAGCGGCTGCACGACCTCGATCGACGCGCTCAGCGCGACCGCCGAGACCGCCACCGCGAGCGGCCGGCGCGTCGCGAGGACCGCGCACCAGACCAGCGGGACGAACAGCAGCGCGTTCAGCAGCTCTCCCGAGCCGTTCAACGAGAACCCGGTGACGTGGCAGAACTCGTGTTCGGGCCACTGCGCCCAGGCGGGGACCGTCCGCGAGAGCGTCACGCCGAGGACCACGCCGAGGAAGATCCCCGCGAACACCGCGGGAACCGGCCGCCACCCGAACCTCCTGGCGGCGAACCGCGCTCCGAGGCCCAGCACCACGGCCCCGGCCAGGAGGCCGCCCGCGATCAGCGGGTTCCCCAGCGCCCTGCCGATCTCGCCCAACACCGACCACGCGTTCAGCACAGCTCGAAACCCTTCGCCCACAACGAAATCCGATGTGGACGATCTTGTCGCCGGAGCAGGTTCCGCCGGATCGGCCCGAGGGACGGGAGATCATGGCCATCAGGCCACCCGCAGGCACTGGAGCGGCCGAACGGCCGTGGTCAGCCGGCCACCACGTGCGCGCGGAACGCCCACGCGACGATCTCGACGCGGTTGCGCGCACCGACCTTCGTCTGCACGGACGCCAGGTACGCCTTGACCGACGACACGGAGACCTTCATCGCGGCGGCGATCTCGTTGTTGCTCGAGCCTTTTGCGACATGGCGCACGACGTCCAGCTCGCGCTCGCTCAACACCCCGGCGTCGGCGGAGGCGACCGGTGGCGTCGACCGGCGCAGGACCCGCAGAACCACCTGGGGTGACACGAGAACGTCCCCGCGCGCCGCCGATCTGACCGCCTCGGCGAGCAGGCCCGGCGACGCGTCCTTGGTGAGGAACCCGCTCGCGCCCAGGTCCAGTGCCTCGTTCAGGACATCGTCGCTGTCGAACGTCGTGACGATCACGACGCTCGTGTGCGGGGCGAGCTGACGGGTGACCTCCAGGCCGTCGAGGCCCGGCATCCGCACGTCCACGAGGCACACCTGCGGCTCCAGCTCGCGGGCGCGCTGGACCGCGCTGATCCCGTCCGCGACGTCCGCGACCACGCTGATGTCGGGCTGCGCGTCCAGGATCAGCCGGAACCCGGCGCGCACCATGTCCTGGTCCTCCGCGATGAGCACGGAGATCACGCGCGCACCTCCAGCGGCAGCTCGGCGGTGACCAGCCAGCCGTCACCGGTGGGGCCCGCGAAGAACCGACCGCCCAGTTCGTGCACGCGTTCCCGCATGCCCACCAGGCCGAACCCGCCGGAGTGCGAAGGCCGTGCCGTTCCGTCGTCCACGACGGACAGCATCACCGCACCGGCACCGAGCCGCACGTCCACCTCCACGTTCGTCGCGTCCACGGCGTGCTTGCGCACGTTGGTCAGGGACTCCTGCACCAGCCGGAGCACCGACCGCCCCAGCTCGGGCGGTACGTCCGGGGGGAGCTCGACGTTCGCGCGCACCTGCAGCCCCGACCTCTCCACGAGCTGGAGCAGGTCGGCGGAGAGATCAGTGGTCGCCGCCGCGGCACCGTTGTCCCGCAACGTCTTGACCATCAGGCGCATCGCGCCCAGCGCGTCGGTGCCGCCGTCGACGATGCCGTCCAGCATCGCGCAGGCCTTGTCCTTGTCCTGCTCCGCCACGACGAGCGCGGCCTGTGCCTGCACCAGCATGCCCGTGACGTGGTGCGCGACCACGTCGTGCAGCTCACGCGCCATGTCGAGGCGTTCGTCGCGCCGGGCACGCTCCTCCGCCGCGGCCGCCCGATCCGCCCGTGACCGCTGGAACAGGCGCGCGTACAGCCCCGCGCCCACCGCGGTCAGACAGGCCACCAGCACCAGCGGGAGGTAGTCGAACCGGAAGCTGACCCAGGTGGCGTGCGCGGACACCAGCACCAGCGCCGCGAGCGCCACCACCGCCGGTCGTACCGACGCCTTCCAGGCCAGCCAGAAAGCGACTCCCAGCACGAGGAGCGCTTGAACGGTCGCGACCGGCGGGGTCCTCAGCACACCGCCGTCGACCCCGGGAGCGTCCTGGAAGAACGCCCGGCTGAACCCGTTGCTGAGGCCGGTGACGACGAAGACCGCCGTGCAGACGAGCGCGGTCGCGGCCAACGGCCGGTGGTGAACCCCCATGCGGGCGATCGTAGGAGAGGCGGCGGCGACCCGCCTCGACCGTCCAGCCGAGGCGAGTGGCCATGTGGTCAGGCGGCGCCGATGGCCTCGTCCAGGATGCCCAGCCCCATCGCCAGCTCCTCCTCCGACGCCGTCAGCGGCGGCGCGATCCGGAACACCCCTCCCATCCCCGGGATCTGCACGATGTTCATGTGCAGGCCGAGGTCCAGGCACCTCTGCGTGATGGGCGCGGACATCGACTCGTCCGCGATCTCCAGCCCCACCAGCAACCCGCGCCCGCGCACGTCGGTCACCAGGTCGTGCCGGGAGGCGATGTCCTCCAGCCCGTTGCGCAGGAACGCCCCGAGCTTGGCCGCCCGCTCGTCCAGCCGTTCCTCGGCCAGCACGTCCAGCACGGTGTTGCCCACGGCGGCCACCAGCGGGTCCGACACGTGCGTGGTGAAGAACAGGTAGCCGCGGGCGTGCGCCTCCGCCTCGATCTCGTCCGAGGTGATCACCGCGGCCAGCGGCAGCCCGGCCCCGAGGGTCTTCGACAGCGTCAGGATGTCCGGCACCACGCCGTCGCGTTCGAACGCGTACCAGTTGCCCGTGCGGCACAGGCCGGTCTGCGCCTCGTCCATGATCAGCAGCATCCCGCGCTCACGGCACTTGGCCTGCAACGCCGCGAAGTAGCCCAGCGGCGGTTCCAGGATGCCGCCCGAGGAGAGGATCGGTTCGACGATGCAGGCGGCCAGTGAGCCGACCGACTGGGCGTCGATCAGGTCGAACGCCAGGTCCAGCTGCGCCTGCCAGTCACCGGTGGGGGCCGGGATCGCGAAGTTGCCGGGCGTGGCGGGGCCGTAGCCCTTGCGGCCGGCGCTGTAGGTCGCGGCGGCCGCGGCGGCGGTCATGCCGTGCCACGAGCGGGCGAACGCCACCACCTCGTGCTTGCCGGTCACGAGCTTGGCCATGCGCAGCGCGGCCTCGTTGGACTCGGCGCCGGTGGTCAGCAGCTGCACCTTCGTCAACGACGGCGGCAGTGTCTCGGCCAAGCGCCGCGCCAGGTCCACGACCGGGCGGCTGAGCATGCCGCTGAA
Source organism: Lentzea cavernae (assembly GCF_014653695.1). GTDB lineage: Bacteria > Actinomycetota > Actinomycetes > Mycobacteriales > Pseudonocardiaceae > Lentzea > Lentzea cavernae. The sequence continues at coordinate 231,368 of NZ_BNAR01000001.1, forward strand.
CAGGTGGTCGAGGTTCGCGATCTGCCGCTGCACCGTCTCGACGATGCGCGGGTGCGAGTGCCCGAGGATCGCGCTCATCTGCCCGGACGTGAAGTCCAGGACGCGGCGGCCGTCCTCGGTGAACAGGAAGCTCCCCGACGCGCTGTCGATGATCTCGCGCGTGAACGTGCCGCCGTAGCGGACGAGGTGGCGGTCGACGTCGTCCCAGAAGGTGTCCATGACTGACAAGCTAAAACGCGCCGAGCGACAGGTCCATCTCACAATGCCACGCTCGCTGTTCGGAAATACTGCACAGCATGACGCTCAACCCGTGGCGCCTGCGCCTGCTCAGCCAGCTCGACGCGCTGGGCACCGTGCGGGCCGTGGCGCAGGCCGCGAACCTGAGTGCTTCGAGCGTGTCCCAGCAGCTCGCGGTGCTCGAGAGCGAGACGCGCACGCAGCTGATCGAACGGACCGGGCGGCGCGTCCGGCTCACGTCGGCCGGCCTCATCCTGGCGAGGCGGGCGCGGTCGATCCTCGACCAGATGGAGGCCGTCGAGGCCGAGCTCCGAGGGCTGAACGACGAACCGTCGGGACTCATCCGGCTCGGAGCGTTCCAGAGCTCGGTCCACACCCTCGCCGTGCCCGCGATCGGGAGCCTCGGTCACCCGCACCTCAGCGTCGAGATCGTGGAGCTCGAACCGCACGCCAGCATGCCCGCGCTGCTCTCCGGCGAGGTCGACGTGATCATCACGACCACCGACTTCGTGGAGCTGCCGGTGCCGGGGGACATCGACGTCGTGCCGCTCGGCGAGGACCCGATCGTGCTTGTCACGCCACCAGGGCAGCCCAAGAACGACATCGCGGCGTGCAAGGACGAGCCCTGGGCGTTCGACATCCCCGGCTCGTACATGGCGACGCTCGCGACGCGGCTGTGCCGGCAGGCGGGGTTCGAGCCGAGGGTCGTGGGCCGGTTCAGCAACTACATGCTGACGCTGAAGCACGTCGAAGCCGGGCTGGCCGTCGCGGTGCTGCCCGCGCTCGCGGTCGACCGGCGGTTCGACGTGCTCACCAGGGAGTTGCCGGTCACGAGGAGGATCACCGCCGCGGTGCGCCGCGACTCGCGCGCCGCGATCACCGCGGTGCTCGACGCACTGCATACTCGGTCGCAGTCGGACGAGAGGTGATCATGAGCAAGCGCGTCACGATCAACGACGTCGCACGGGTCGCCGGGGTCTCGCGGCAGACGGTGTCGCGGGCGCTCAACGACAAGGGTGAGATCGACGGCAGCACCAAGCAGCGCGTCCTCGACGCCGCCAGGGAGCTGGGCTACCGGCCGAGCCGGTTCGCGCGCGGCCTGGTGCGCCAGGACAGCACCACGATCGGCCTGGTCATCCCCGACCTGCTCAACCCGTTCTTCACCGAGGTCGCGGCCGGGGCGCTGGAGGCCGCGCGCGCCCGCGGCTGGCACGTGATCGTCTACGACACGGCCGACAGCATCGCCGAGGAACGTGGCACGCTGGAGGTCGTCACGTCCCAGGTGGACGCCGTCGCCGGGTACTTCAGCCTGGACGAGGCCGAACTCGACCGGCACCTCAGCGGCCTTCCCGCGGTGCTCATCGGCCGTGACCACCGCATGCCGCGTTTCAGCTCGATCCGCATCGACGGCGAGAAGGGCGTGCACGAGGCCATCGACCACCTCGTCACCGCGGGGCACCGCCGGATCGGCATGCTCGACCACGCGGGCCGCGCCGAACCGAGCCTGCGGCGTGACTGGTTCACCGACGCGATGAACGAGCACGGGCTGCACGCTCCCGTCGTCGGCAACGCCGTGCAGTCGGCCGACGGGGGCGCGGAGGCGTTGCACGAACTGCTCGGGCAGCATCCCGACCTCACCGCCGTGTTCACCTACAACGACATCATCGCCATGGGCGCGCTCAAGGCGGCCCGCAAGCTCGGCAAGGCCGTCCCGCGCGACCTCGCGGTGATCGGGTTCGACGGGTTGCAGCTCGGCACCGTGGTCGACCCGGCGCTCACGAGCGTCGCGCTCGACACCCGCCGCATCGGCGCGCTCGCGATTGAGCAGGCCGGTCGCCTCGTCGCGGGCGAGACGCCGTTGCCGGAGGAAGAACTGCTGGTCAGCGCTGTGCTGTTAGTGCGCGAATCCGCCTGACCCTTGACAGACCCCCTTGATCGGCACATGCTTCGCGCCAATCCGTGAACGTTCACGGGAGCGTTCACGGGCTCTCCGGAGGGTCCCCGATGACGTTGACTCGACGCAGGTTCTTGACCGGCGCGGCAGCACTCGGCGCAACCGCGCTGGGCGCCACCGCCTGCACCAGCCCGACCACGGCCAACCCGGGCAGGACCACGCTCTGGTACTCGACGAACGGCCTGTCGGAGAAGGTGCTCGGCGAGGCCGTGCAGCGCTTCCCCGCCCAGAAGCTCACGCCGAACAAGGTGAGCGGCGAGCTCAACCGGCGGCTGCTCGCCGCATTGTCCGGCGAGGCCTACCTGCCGGACATCACCATGCTCGGCGACGGCATCTCGACGTACTTCAGCGCCACCGACAGGTTCGCCGACCTCAACGCGCTCGGCGCGCGGCAGGACGAGTCGCGCTACCTGCCGTGGAAGTGGCAGGCGGGCCGCAGCCCCGGCGGGTTCCAGCTCGGCTTCCCGATCGACACCGGACCGGCCGCGCTCTACTACCGGCACGACCTGTTCGCCGAGGCCGGGCTGCCGAGCGAACCCGGGGCGGTCGCCGCCGCACTGTCCACGTGGGACGACTACTTCGAGTTCGCGAAGCGGGTCAAGGACAAGCTGCCCGGCCGGTACCTGATCACCGACACGAAGATGGTCTTCACGTACTCGCTCGCGCAGGAGGAGCAGAAGTACCTCGACCGCGAGAACCGCTACCTGGCCGACCAGTCGCAGGTGCGGCGGGCCTGGGACCGCGCGGTGACGGCGTTCCGGATGGGGCTCACGGCGGGGTACGCGGGCGCGGCCACCGGTGAGGGCGTCGACCGGCGCGCGGCCTGGACCAGCGGCAAGGAGGCCGCGTTCGTCAACGCCTCCTGGATCACCGGCAACCTCAAGCAGTCGGCGCCGGGCACGTCCGGCCGCTGGAAGGTGTGCCAGGCACCCGGCGGTCCCGGCAACCAGGGCGGCTCGTTCCTCGCGATCACGAGGTACTGCCCCGATCCGCAGGGCGCCTACGAGGTCGTGAAGTGGTTGATGTCGCCGGAGAACCAGGCCGCGTCCTACCTCGAACTGGGCCTGTTCCCGTCCAGCCCCGCCGTCTACTCCGATCCGGAGGTGCTGGCCGCGGAGGAGTTCTTCGGCGGTCAGGCGACGATCGAGGTGTTCGGCGAGATCGCGGAGGAGGTCCGGCCCGTGTACTTCTCCCCCTGGGACATCACGATCTCCGACACCTACACCGACGAGCTGGCCAACGTCGAGAGCGCGGGCAAGGACCCCGACCAGGCCTGGCAGGACGCCCGGACCGCGGTCGAACGGCTGCTGCGCCGGCAGGGGGTGCTCGCGTGAACCGCAGGTGGAGGTACCTCCCGCAGTACCTGGCGATCGCACCGTTCTTCGTGCTGTTCGCGATCTTCGGGGTCTACCCCGTCGTGTACTCGCTGTGGCTGTCGTTCCAGCGGTGGAACGGCGTCAGCGAGATGAAGTTCGTGGGGCTGGAGAACTTCAGGTTCCTCCTCACCGACTCGGTGTTCTGGGAGTCGATCGGCAACACCCTGGTCATCTGGGTCATGTCGACGATCCCGATGCTGGTCCTGTCGGTGCTCGTCGCGCTCGGCCTGAACTCCTCGGTGCGCCACAAGGGTTTCCTGCGGGTCGCGTACTTCCTGCCCAACGTCACGTCGATCGTGGCGATGTCGCTGGTGTTCGGGTCGTTCTTCTCCAACGAGTTCGGCGTCCTGAACTGGTTCCTGGGTCTGCTCGGCGTCGATCCGGTGCAGTGGCTCACCGATCCGTGGGCGATCCGGATCGCGATCTCCGTTATGATCATCTGGCGGTGGACCGGGTACAACGCGATCATCCTGCTGGCCGGGTTGCAGGCGCTCCCCCAGGACGTCTACGAGGCCGCGAAGCTCGACGGCGCGGGCCCGGTGCAGACGTTCTTCCGCGTCACGCTCCCGTTGCTGCGCCCGGTGTTGCTGTTCTCCGTCGTCATGTCGGCGATCGGCGGCCTGCAGATCTTCACCGAGTCGCAGATCCTGCTCGGCGACCGAGGCGGCCCCGAGGGCGCGGGCATGACGATGGTCCTCTACTTCTACAACACCGCGTTCGCGGACAACGACTTCGGCTACGGCGCCGCCATCGCGTGGGGCATCTTCGTGGTCGTGGTGCTGTTCTCGATCCTCAACTGGCGGCTCGTGCAACGCCCGGACGGAGGCGGCAAGTGAACCGGACGAAACCCGGCACCCTCCTCACCTACGGCGCGTTGGTGATCGGTGCGCTGATCACCCTGTTCCCCTACTACCAGCTCGCGGTGATGGCCTCGAACACCACCGCGGACATCTACTCGTCCCCGCCCAGGTTCTGGTTCGGCGGGCACCTGTTCGAGAACGTCGGTGAGGTGTTCGCGAAGGTCGACTTCTTCGGGTCGGTGCTGAACACGCTGGTCGTGGCGATCGCGACGACCGTGCTGGTGCTGTTCTTCGACTCGCTGGCGGCCTTCACGTTCGCCAAGTACGACTTCCCCGGCGGCAACGTCCTCTTCGCGGTCCTGCTGGCCACCTTCGTGGTGCCGACGCAGCTCGCGGCGATCCCGCAGTTCGACCTGATGGCGAAGTTCGGTCTGGTCGGCAGCCTGAACGCGCTGATCATCCCGGCGGCGGCCAACGCGTTCGGCATCTTCTGGATGCGGCAGTACGCCCGCGGCGCCATCTCGGACGAGGTCCTGGAGGCCGCCCGCGTCGACGGCGCGAGCTTCTTCCGCACCTACCTGTCGGTGGGCCTGCCGGTGCTGCGGCCCGCGCTGGCGTTCCTCGGCATCTTCACGTTCGTCAACGCGTGGAACGATTACCTGTGGCCGCTGGTCGTGTTGATCGACTCGAACAACACGACGCTGCAGGTGGCGTTGTCGCAGCTCAACGGTCTGTACATGCAGGACTACGCCGTCGTGATGGCCGGGACGCTGGTGGCGATCGTGCCGCTGGTGATCGTGTTCCTGATCGGCGCCCGCCACTTCATCAGCAACATCTCCGCCGGCGCAGTGAAGGGCTGAACACCTTGTCGTACCTCGAGGACATGGGACCCGGCACGGGATCCCTGCCGCCCCGCGCGTTCTTCACCTCCGACGCGGCCTCGCTGCCGCTGGACGGGACCTGGGACTTCCGCCTCGACGAAGGCGACTGGGGCACCATCACCGTGCCGGGGCACTGGCAGCTGCAGGGCCACGGTTCCCCCGCGTACACGAACGTCCGGTACCCGTTCCCGGTCGAACCGCCGTTCGTGCCCTCCGAGAACCCGGCAGGCGACTACCGGCTGACCTTCGACCTGCCGGAGAACTGGCCGGACGAGCCGGCGGTGCTGCGCTTCGACGGCATCGACTCGTGCGGACTGGTGCGGCTCAACGACGTCGAGCTGGGTGTCACCCGCGGCAGCAGGCTGCCCAGCGAGTTCGAGGTCGGGCACCTGCTGCGGCCGTCCGGGAACGTGCTGACCGTGCGCGTGCACCAGTGGTCGGCCGGCAGCTACCTCGAGGACCAGGACATGTGGTGGATGTCCGGCATCTTCCGTTCGGTGATGCTGCTGTCGCGTCCGCGCGGTGGCGTCGCCGACTACGAGATCCACGCGACCTACGACCACGTCCTCGGTTCGGGCACGGTGTCGGTCCAGGGCGGGATGCTGTCCGTGCCCGAGTTGGAGGTGCGCGACCTCCTGCCGGGGCAGTCGGTTTCGTTGCCCGTCGAGCCGTGGAGCGCGGAGAGCCCCCGGCTGTACGACGGCGTGGTGTCCACCGCCGCCGAGCGCGTGCCCGTGCGGATCGGCTTCCGGACAGTCGCCATCTCCGATGGCGTGCTGACCGTGAACGGTGCTCGTGTCGTGTTCAGGGGCGTGAACCGGCACGAGCACCACCCCCGCTTCGGCCGTGCGGTGCCGCGAGAGGTGGCCCTGCAGGACGTGCTGCTCATGAAGCGGCACAACGTCAACGCCGTGCGCACCAGCCACTACCCACCGGACCCGTACTTCCTGTCGCTGTGCGACGAGTACGGGCTGTGGGTGATCGACGAGTGCGACCTCGAGACGCACGGGTTCGGTGAGCTGGGCTGGGCCGGCAACCCGAGCGACGACCCGCGCTGGGCCGAGTCCTACGTGGACCGGATGCGGCGGATGGTCGAGCGGGACAAGAACCACCCGTCGATCGTGCTGTGGTCACTGGGCAACGAGTCCCACACCGGCCGCAACCTCGCGGCGATGGCGTCGTGGACCCGCGACCGCGACCCGTCACGGCCGGTGCACTACGAGGGCGACTCCGACTGCGAGTACGTCGACGTCTACAGCCGCATGTACGCCTCGCACGAGGAAGTGGACGAGATCGGCCGGGAGCGCACCCACGGGTTGCCGTTCGTGCTGTGCGAGTTCGCGCACGCCATGGGCAACGGGCCGGGCGGGATGCTGGAGTACCGCGAACTCTTCGAGGAGCACCCGACCGTGCAGGGCGGGTTCATCTGGGAGTGGATCGACCACGGGCTGGAGCGCGACGGGCACTTCGCGTACGGCGGCGACTTCGGCGAACCGCTGCACGACGGCAACTTCGTGATCGACGGGCTCGTGTTCCCCGACCGGACGCCGTCACCGGGCCTGGTGGAGTTCGCCAAGGTCTTCGAGCCGGTGCGGATCACGGGCACCGGGACGGGAATCCGGATCGAGACCCGCTACGACCACGTGGGGCTGGACCACCTGAGGTTCGACTGGGTGCTGGAGGACGAAGGGGCAGAGGTCGCCACGGGCACGCTCGTGGTGCCCCCGGCGGGCCACCACGACCTGCCTCTCCCCGACCTCCCCGCCGTGTCCGGGGAAGCCTGGCTCACCGTCCGCGCCTCCCTGGCCTCCCCCGCGCGGTGGGCCGACGCCGGCCACGTCGTCGCATGGGGCCAGCTCCAGGTCTCCGAAGCCCGGCCCACCTCGTTGCGCGCCACCGAGCGCGTGCGCCCCGGCCTCAGCCTGGGACCCGGCCGGTTCGACCCGGCCACCGGCCTGCTGACCAGGCTCGGAGACCTCGCCGTGGACGGCCCCCGCCTCGACCTGTGGCGAGCACCCACCGACAACGACCGGGGCTCCGAGCACCCCGACGACAGGGCCTGGCGCGACGCTGGCCTGCACCGCCTGCAGCACCGCGTCATCACCGTCGACGCCCAGGAGAACGCACTGGTCGTCCGCACCCGTGTGGCACCTCCGGCCTGGGGGTTCGGCATGTTCGCCGACTACCGATGGACCGCCGGCGGCGACCGCCTCAGGCTCCAGGTCGACGTCACCCCCGACGGCGAGTGGCCGTGCACGCTCCCCCGCCTCGGCCTGCGGATGGCGCTGCCGGAGGCGGACGTCGTCGAGTGGTTCGGCGCGGGACCGGGCGAGGCCTACGCGGACAGCCGCCAGGCCGCCCGGATCGGCCGCTTCTCCTCGACGGTCGACGCGCTGCAGACGCCGTACGTCTTCCCCCAGGAGAACGGCAACCGCGCCGACGCCCGGTGGCTCGAGATCGGGGGCGTCCGGGTCGAGGGCGAGCCGGTGTTCGACTTCACCGCCCGCCGCTGGACCAGCGAGGACCTGGACGCCGCCCGGCACACCCACGAGCTGATCCCGCGCGACCGCGTGTACCTGAACCTCGACCTGGCCCAGCACGGCCTCGGCACGGCGTCGTGCGGTCCTGGCGTGCTGCCGCAGCACCGGCTGCACGCGCGGAAGGCGAGCTTCGTGGTCGATCTCAGCATCCGGAACTAGTTGAGACGTCATCTAAGCTCGGTGGGGAGACTGAAGGAGGGTTCCGTGCCGCGGAAGTCAGAACCGTTGCGGAAGCTCGGTTTTCTCACCATCGGGCTGTTCGACGAGCACGATCCGGGTGCGGGCCACCGGAACACGCTCGACGTCATCGTGCTGGGCGAGGAGCTCGGGTTCGACAGCGCGTGGGTGCGGCACCGGCACCTGCAGTTCGGCATCTCGTCGCCGGTCGCGCTGCTGGCCGCCGCCACGCAGCGGACCAGCAGGATCCAGCTCGGCACCGCGGTCATCCCGCTGGGCTGGGAGAACCCGCTGCGCCTTGCCGAGGACCTCGCCACGGTCGACGTGCTCTCCGGCGGCAGGCTGAACCCCGGCATCAGCGTCGGGCCGCCGATGCACTACGACGACGTCAAGCACGCGCTCTACCCGGAGACCGCGGACGTCGAGAACTTCAGCTACGACCGCGTCCAGCGGTTGCTGGACTTCGTCGGCGGCGAGAAGGTCGCGTCGTTCAGCGGCGTCGAGGGCATCGAGGTCTGGTCCGACCGCGTCCAGCCGCACGCGCAGGGCCTGCGCGAGCGGATCTGGTACGGCGGCGGCAGCCTGCGCTCGGCGAAGTGGGCGGGCGAGCACGGCCTGAACCTGCTGACCAGCAACGTGGCCCAGTCCGAGGGCTCCGAGGACTTCGCCGAGACCCAGCAGGCGCACATCAGGACGTTCCGCGAGCACGGCGGCGGCCGGGTGTCCCAGGGCCTGGTCGTGATCCCGACGGACTCGGCCACGCCCGAGCAGCGCGCGAAGTACCAGGCCTACGTCGACGGACGGTCCGCGCGCATCGGCAAGACGTTCGGGCCGCGCCAGATGATGTTCGAGCGCGACATCATCGGCACGTCCGCCGAGATCGCCGACCAGCTCCACGCGCACCTCGGCTTCCAGGAGGTCGACGAGGTGGCGTTCGCGCTGCCGTTCAGCTTCGCCCACGAGGACTACGTGCAGATCCTCACCGACATCGCCACGAAGCTCGGCCCGGAACTGGGCTGGTCACCCGCCTAGAGCCCACCACGTGTCGACGCGCGGCACCGACCGCGCGTCTCCGCGTTCCACCCGGTCCGCGTGGAACAGGAACCCGGCGATGCCCGCGGCGCCCTGCATCCAGCCGATGCCGGGCGGCAGCAGCGGTTCGTCGGCGCGGTGCTCGACGAACCGCCAGCACACCCCGTCGCCGTCCGGGATCGCGCGCTCCACCACCACGTCGGCCAGGTGGAGCGCGAAGTCCGTGTGCTGCCCGGAGTCGAGCAGCACGTCACCGACACCTGCCGTGCCGCAGCACCGGCCGTCGTTGTCCCAGAAACCCGGGTACCTCCGCTCGGGCAGGCCGGAGACGCGGATGCTGTGGAAGCAACGGCGACGCCACTCGTCGACGTCGGTACCCGCCACCTCGGCCACGCCCGCACGACGCAGGGCCGGCCACAGCAACGAGGTGCCGGTCGGGCCGTGGCACCAGCCGTAGCTGAACTCCTCCACGTCCGGGACGCGGGGACAGGAGGCCGAGACGCGAAATCCCCCGTCCGAGGTGTCGCCCAGCGTCACGAGGTGCCCGGCTCCGGCACCGGCGGCCTCCACGAGATCGGGGCGCCCGAGCTCGGCACCGGCCAGGGCGAGCGCCGTCGCGATGCCCGACAGGCCGTGCGAGAAGTTGGGGGCCTCGCTCCGCGCCTCGTAGAACCGCGACGGCACCCTGCGCCAGTTCAGCCCGCCGGGCGCTTCTTCCCGTTCCGCCACCAGGACCTCCGCCGCGATGCCGGCCAGGTCCCCGGCGCCGGGAACCTCGTGACGACGGGCCCACACCGCGCCCAGCAGCACCCCCGCCGTCCCCAGCGTGAGGTCGTGGGTCCGGGTGCCCTCGCGGAACCGCGGTGGAACGAAGATGTCGTTCGGCCATCCGTCCGGTGTGGACAGTTCGAGCAGCCTGGCGACCGCCTCGCCGGCGCCGGGCGCCCCCAGTGCCGTCAGCACGCTGATCGCGCTGACCAGCCCGTTGAAGAACGTCACGTCACTGGTCTCATCGATGCTCTCCCGCACGCGCGCTGCGATGACCTCCGCCAGCTCCTCCTCGCGCGGCGACCACTCCCGGCTCAGGCGGATCTCCGCCAGCACGTGCGCCAGCCCGCCGATGCCCGCGTACATGCCCTCGCGCCACCGGGCGTCGAGATCACCTCCCGGGAACTCCGGGATCCACACGCCGTCGTCGTCCCGCACCTGGTCCAGCACCCACCGCCAGGCAGCCTCGGCAGTCCCCCGGTACGTCCCCATGCCTCGATGATTACATTGGCGGAGGTGACTGTGGAGCGGATTCTCGCGGCCGCCGGCCTCACCGGCGCGGAGCTCAGCCCGCTGGGCGGCGGCACCTACAACTCGGTGTACCGGGTCTCGGCGCGCGAGGGCGAGTTCGTGCTCAAGACACCGCCCGCCGGCCTGCCCGGCCTCACCTACGAACGGCAGCTGATCCGCACCGAGGCGTTGTTCTGCACGCTGGCGTCACCGGTCGCGCCCGTGCCGCAGGTCGTGTACGCCGACGACACCGCCCTGCTGACCACGTGCCTGCCCGGCGAACCGGTCTTCGGCCGGTCCGACGTGGACCGCCCGCGGCTGCGCCGGCAACTCGGCACGGCCGTCCGCGCCCTCCACGACGTGACCGGGCCCGGCTTCGGCTATCCGCAACTCGGCCTGCGCACGACGTGGACCGAGGCGTTCACCGGCATGTTCGGCGCGGTGCGGGCCGACGCCGAACGCCACGGAGTCGCACTCCCCGACCTCGACCTGACCCGGCACGCCAAGGCGTTCGACGAGGTCGAGCGTCCGGCGCTGGTGCACTTCGACCTGTGGGACGGCAACGTCCTCGCCGACACCGGCCTCACCGGCTTCGTCGACGGCGAACGTGCGTTCTGGGGTGATCCGGTCGCGGAGTTCGTGTCGCTCGCGCTGTTCGGCTCCATCGAGGACGATCCGGACCTCCTGACGGCCCACGGCTTCGAGTTCACCGACGCCGCGCGCGTCAGGCTGGCCGCCTACCAGGCCTATCTCTACTCGATCATGCTCACCGAACGGGTGCCGCGCGGCAGCACCGACCCCGAGTTCGAGCGCGTGATCATGGACGCGTTGACGCGCGCACTGGGTGTTCTCGCCTGATCGCCGCACGTGATCTGGGAAGCTGGAACCGTGCGCGTGGCATTGCTGGGCCCGACGGCCGTCGAGGCCGACGACGGCACACCGGTCGACATCGGTGGTGCCCGCGTCCGCATGCTCCTGGCCCGGCTCGCGCTCGACCCCGGCCGCCCCGTGCCGACGACGACGCTGATCGACGACCTGTGGGGTGAGCAGCCGCCCGCCGACGCCGGGAACGCGCTGCAGTCGCTCGTGTCGCGGCTGCGCAAGGTCTGTCCCGTCGCGCTGGAGCCGGGCGGGTACCGGCTGGGCGTCGCGACCGAGGACGTCGACGTCTTCCGGTTCGAACGGCTCCGCGCGGCGGGCAGGCTGGACGAGGCGCTGGCGCTGTGGCGTGGTGAGGCGCTGGCCGACGTGCGGGAGGCGCCGTTCGCCGGGCCCACCGCCGCACGGCTCGAGGAAGCGCGTCTGTCCGCTGAAGAGGATCGCGGCGAGCTGGACGTCGCCGCGTTGACGGCGTTGCACGAGAAGCACCCGCTGCGGGAACGGCTGGCGGGTCTGCTGATGCGGGCGTTGTGCGCGCAGGGCAGGCAGTCCGACGCGCTGCAGGTTTACGCCGGGGTCCGGGGCAGGCTCGCGGACGAGCTGGGTGTCGATCCCTCCCAGGAGTTGCAGGACGTGCACCTCGCGGCGTTGCGCGGTGAACTGGGGCCGCGGCCCGTGGCCGACCGGTTGCCGGTGCGGCTCACCAGCTTCGTCGGGCGCGACGAGGAGCTCGCGGAGATCACCGGGATGCTCGGCCAGGCCCGGCTGGTGACGCTGGTCGGGCCCGGTGGCGCGGGCAAGACGCGGCTCGCCACCGAGGTCGCGGCGCGGCATCCGTTGCACGGCAAGGGCCGCGTGTGGTTCGCCGCGCTGGCCGGCATCCGGGCCGCGGAGGACCTGGCAGGTGCGGTGCTCAGCGCGTTCGAGCTGAGCTTCGGCGGGGATCCGCTGCGCCGGGCGAGCGAGGGCATGAACCGGATCGCCGAGGTGCTCGGCGCCGGGGAGTCGTTGCTGGTGCTGGACAACTGCGAGCACCTCATCGGCGCGGCGGCCGAGTTCACCACCGAGCTGCTGCGCAGGGTCCCGAACCTCCGGGTGCTCGCGACCAGCAGGGAGCCGCTCGCGATCGACGGCGAGTCGCTGTGCCCGATCGGTCCACTCGCCGTGCCCAACGGTCAGGCGGACGTGGGCCGGTTCGGCGCCGTGCGGTTGTTCCTCGACAGGGCGAGCGCGGTGAAGCCGGGCTTCGTGCTCGACGAGTCCACTGTGGACGACGTGAAGCTTATCTGCCGCAGGCTCGACGGCATGCCGCTCGCGCTGGAACTGGCGGCGGCGCGGCTGCGGTCGATGACGGTCCGGCAGATCACCCAGCGCCTCGACGACAGGTTCCGGCTGCTCACCTCGGGCAGCCGCACCGCGCTGCCGCGCCAGCGGACGTTGCGCGCGGTCGTCGAGTGGAGCTGGGACCTGCTGACCGAGGAGGAGCTGCGGCTCGCCAGGCGGCTCGCGGTGTTCCCCGCCGGCGCCGACCTCGCCGCGATCGAGGCCGTCTGCCTGCCGGACGCGTTCTACGTGCTCACGTCGCTGGTCGAGAAGTCCATCGTGGACACCGTCGAGATCGACGGCGAGCAGCGGTACCGGATGCTGGAGACGATCCGGGTCTACGCGGACGAGCAGCTCGAGGCGTCCGGCGAGAAGCGGGAGGTCGTCGGCCGGTTCCGGCGCTACTACCGCGAGCTGACCGAACGGTGGGAGCCGCTCACCCGCACCGCTCGCCAGCTCGAGGCGATCAACGTCTACGAGGCCGAGCAGGACAACGTCGTGGCCGCGTTGCGCGGCGCGATCGACGACCGGGAGGTCGAGCTGGCGGCGGACCTGCTCGGCGGCACGTTCTGGTACTGGCTCGTCAAGGGCGACAACGACCGCGCGGAGATGTCGGTGCGCGACCTGCTCGCGCTCGGCGACCTGCTGCCACCCGACCGGTTCGCGACGTTCAGGGCGATGCAGCTGATCATGGCCGCGGTGCCCGGAGTGACGGACGCCCAGGAGGCCGCGGCGGTCATCGAGAGCTGTGTGAACAGCGGCGCCGTCCAGAAGTACCCCTCGCTCGCGATCGCGCTGCCGATGCTCGCGTTCCTGAGCCAGAACACCGAGCTCGCGCGGCGCGAGGTGCGGCGCGCCTCGGCGAGCGAAGACCCGTGGGCGCGGGCGGGCGCGGAGTGGGCGCACAGCTTCATACTGGTCGACGAGGGTGATCTCGAGGGCGCCGAACGGGCCCGCGACCGCGCGTACGACCAGTTCACGGCCATCGGCGATCGCTGGGGTTCGGCGATGACGCTCGGCATGAAGGCCGCGTTCGTCTCGCACACCGGCGACAACCAGGCGGCGATCGACCTCTACCAGCGCGGGCTGGCGGTCGCGACGGAGCTGCGGTCCCAGGACGACGCCGTGCAGCAGCGGTGGCGGCTCGCGGTGGAGTACGCGCGGATGGGCGACCACGCCGCGGCGGCGCGCGAGGTGGCGGCGGCGGAGCAGTTCGTCAGGGACGTCGGTAACGACCAGCTGTCCACGATGCTCGGCTACGCGAAGGCCGAGGTGGTGCTGCGTGCGGGCGGGCTCGAGGAGGCACGTGCGCTGAGAGCCTCGTTCGAGCAGCGCGCCACCGCCTCGTCCGCGCTCGGGTCGTTCGTCGCGGAGTGGATCGCCATGCTCGACACGCGCATCGCGATCGCCGACGGCCGGCTCGACGAGGCCGACGCCTGCGTCGCGGTGGCCGTGCGGACGACGTCGGACCGCGGCGACATGCCGGACCTCGCGTCGGTCGCCGAGCTGCTGGCCCTCGTCCGCCACGCCCAGGGCCGCGACGACGCGACCGTGCGGGTGCTCGCGCTGGCCCAGGTCATCCGCGGCCGCCTGGACATGGGCGACCCGGACGTGCGGCGGCTGGTCGCCGAGCTCGGTGAGCCGCAACCGCTGACGATCACCAAGGCCGAGGCGCTGCGCCGGGTGCGCGACGAGGCGGGCCTCAGCACCGGCTGAAGCCCGCCTCCCCGATCCGGTCAGACCCTCCTGCGGTAGGCCCACATCGCCAGCGGGAAGAACACCGCGACCGCGGCGGCCATCCAGATCAGCGATCCGGCGAGCGGCCCGGCGATCGCGCCGCCGTTGAGCAGCCCGCGCAGCGCGTCCGACAACAGGCTGACGGGGCTGATGTCCGCCCACGCCTTGAGCCAGCCCGGCATCGTCGAGGTGCCGACGAAGACGTTGCTGCCGAACGTCAACGGCATGATCAGCACGATCATGATGCCCTGCACCGCCTGCGGGGTCTTGAGCAGCATTCCGACGAACACCGCCGCCCAGCAGAAGCACAGTCCGAAGAGGATCGCCAGTGCCGCCGCGATCAGCAGCTCCGCCGGACCGGTCTGCACCCGGTACCCCATGACCGTGGCGACGATCAGGAGCACCACGACGCACACCACGTACCGCACGACGTCCGCGAGCACCGCGCCGATCAGCGGCGCCGACCGCGCGATCGGCATCGCGCGGAACCTGTCGAACACGCCCTTGGAGACGTCGGTGTTCAGCTGGACGCCCGCGGTCATGCTGGCCTGCAGGATGTTCATCACCAGGATGCCCGGCACCAGCATCTGCAGGTAGGCGTCGGTGTTCCCGGCGAGCGCGCCGCCGAAGAGGTAGGTGAACATCACCAGCAGGATGATGGGCGCGAGCGTGACGTCCATCAGCTGTTCGGGATTCTTGCGGATCTTGAGGATTCCCCGCCAGGCCAGCGCGAAGCCGTGGCGCACTCCCCTGTCCAACGCGATCGTGCTCATACCAGGCTCCCCTCGTTCTGCTTGCCGGTGAGCGCGAGGAAGACCTCGTCGAGCGAGGGCAGCCGCAACGCCAGTTCGTCCGCGGTGATGCCGGCCTCGTCGAGCTTGCGGACCAACGTGGACAGCAGCACCGGGTCGTTCACCGGCGCGGTCAGCAGTCCCGTGTCGTCGTCACGCGTCGGCCTCACGCCGGTGAGGTCGCCCAGGATGCGGTGGACCACGTCGAGGTCGCGCAACGACGTGGGCCGCACCTGCAGCGTCTGCCCGCCCACGCGCCGCTTCAGCTCGTCCGGCCTGCCCTCGGCCACGACACGGCCGTGGTCGAACACGGTGATCGAGTCCGCGAGCTGGTCGGCCTCCTCCAGGTACTGCGTGGTGAGCAGGACCGTCACCCCGTTCGCGACGAGCCTGCGCACCACCGCCCACACCTCGTTGCGCGCGTGCGGGTCCAGCCCCGTGGTCGGCTCGTCCAGGTACAGCACGGACGGGTTGCCGACCAGGCTGGCCGCGAGGTCGAGCCGGCGGCGCATACCTCCCGAGTACGTCTTGGCGGCCCGTCCCGCGGCGTCGGTGAGCTCGAACTGCTCGAGCAGCTCCGCCGCCTTCGCCCGCGCCCCCGCACGGGAGTGGTCGAGCAGCCTGGCCAGCAGCACGAGGTTCTCGGTGCCGGACAGGTCCTCGTCCACCGACGCGTACTGCCCGGTCAGCCCGATCAGCGACCGGACCGCCCTCGGGTCCTTCACCACGTCGTGCCCGTGCACCGTGGCGTGTCCCGCGTCCGGGCGCAGCAACGTCGCCAGCACCCGCACCGCCGTGGTCTTGCCCGCGCCGTTCGGCCCGAGCACGCCCACGACCTTCCCCTCCGGCACCTCGAGGTCGACGCCGTCCAGCGCCTTGGTCTCCCCGTAGTGCTTGACCAGGCCTTCTGCCCTGATCGCGAGTGCCATCGTTCCTCCCTGGTGTTCCAGGGGGAACTGTGCGCCGCCGCGCTGGCAGACCGCGCACAGCGCGCTGTCAGCGGCTGGCAGCCATCCTGCGCACGGCCTCGGTGATGATCTCGGGCGAGGTCCCGATGTTGAACCGGACGTGGCCCGCTCCCCCGCTGCCGAACCCGTCGCCCGACATCAGCGCGACGCGTCCCCGTTCGAGGAAGAACGCGGCGGGGTCGTTGCTGACGGCCCGGCAGTCGAGCCAGGCGAGGAAGGTCGCCTCGGAGGGTTCGTACCCGATCTCGGGCAGGTGCTCGGTGAGCAGGTTCTTCAGGAGCTTCCGGTTCTCGTCGAGGCCCTGCAGCAGCGCGTCGAGCCACTCGCCGCCGTCTCGAAGCGCGGCCGCGTGCGCGATCGTACCGAAGTGGCTCGGCCCGTGGCTGACCTCCTCGGGCAACTTCGCGAGCTCGTCGGTGCCGGAGATCGCGACCGCTGCCCGCATGGCCGCCAGGTTCCAGCCCTTCGACGCGGACATGAGCGACATGCCCTGCGGATCGATGCTCAGGTACGGCACGAACCTGGCGTTGCCTGACACGACCGGCGCGTGGATCTCGTCGGCGATCACGCGGACGCCGTACTTCCCGGCCAGCCGCGCCAGCGCGGTGAGCTCCTCCGCGGTGTGGACGGCGCCGGTCGGGTTCTGCGGGTTGCACAGCAGGTACACCGGGCGGTCGGCCTTGACGTGCCGGAACGTCCACTCGATCACGTCGAGGTCGAGACGTCCGCCTCGCAGCGGGGCCTCGACGACCGCGCGGCCCGTGCTCCGGACGAACAGGAAGAACGGCGGGTACACCGGCGGGCTGACGATCACGGGGGCGCCGGGCCCGGACACCAGTTTGATCAACTCGACGGCGCCGAGCATCACGTCGGACACGAGCGCGGTGCGTTCCACGGGCAGGTCCCAGTCCCAGCGCCGCTTCGCGAACGCCGCGAGCGCCTCGGGGTAGGCGGTGCCGGCCGGGTACCCGGTGTCGCCGAGTTCGAGGGCGTCCGTGAGGGCCTTCTTGACGGGCTCACACAGGTCGACGTCCATCTCGGCCACCCACAACGGCAGCACGTCGTCGGGGAACTCCCGCCACTTCACACTCGTGCGCTGCCTCAACCGTTCCAACGACACCTGGCTCAGCGGGTTCAGCATGAACCCCAACGTAGGTCACCCCGCGTGCGCCGACACGTTGTGCGCGGTGATCTCCTCGCCGCAGCACCGGCACGCGAGGAACGCGTCGGCCGGCTTGCCGCAGGCGTTGTGCTCCAGCACGATCGGCGGTCCGTCCGGCGCGGGCACGTGCCTGTCGCCCCACTTCATGAGGATCACGATGGCGGGGAACAACTCGAGCCCCGCCTCGGTGAGCCGGTACTCGTCGCGGTCCTCCGCGTACGGGACCCGGTGCAGCAGCCCGGCCTCGACCAGCGTTTTGAGCCGCGCGGACAGGGTGGGGCGCGGGATGGTGAGGTTGCGGACGAACTGGCCGTACCGGCGCACGCCGAAGAACGCCTCGCGCAGGATCAGCAGCGTCCACTTCTCCCCGACGAGGTCGAGCGCCCGCCCGACGGATTCGCCGCGGAACCGGCGGTCGAGGGCGTCGGGGTCGATCATCGGCGTTCCTCCGTCAGCAGCGGGGACAGCGTCGTGAGCAGTCTGCTGCCCGCCGGGTCCTCCGCCGTCGCCGGGACCAGTCCGACGTGCTCGGCGCCTGCCTCGAAGTACTCGTCGACGCGGCCGGCGACCTCCTTGGCCGATCCGATCGCGCCCACCGCCTCGATGAGGTCGACCGGGATGGCCTGGGCCAGTTCAGAACGCGGCCTGCCCGCTCGGGCCTCGTCGACGAGGGTGCCGTGGCCGAGGGCGGTGAACATCTCGCCGTAGCCGGGCGGTGCGAGGTAGACCGCGAGCTGGGACCGGAGCTGGCGGAGGGTGGCGGGTCCGGGTTCGAGGGCGGCGGGGATCCAGACAGCGAGCGGCGGAGGTGCTGCGGTCAACGCGCTGAGCTGCTTCTTCACGGCGGCGACGTGGTCGGCGCTGACGAGGTTCAGCACCACCTCGTCCCCCTCGGCTGCCGCCACCTTGGTCATGGCCGGGCCGAACGCCGCCACCGAGATCGGCGTTCCCGGAACCGGGTGCTGCAGCCGAAACCCGGCCACCCGCTCCCCGTTCAGGATCGCCCTCGTGTCCCGCACGGTCTCCCGCATCCGCCGGACCGGCTCCCAGGTCCGTCCGTGCCACTCGGTCACGATCCGCGGACTGGACGCCCCCAGCGCCAGCCCGGCCCGGCGCTCGGTCGTCGCGACCACTGTGGACAGTCCGAGCGCCAGCGCCACCGGGCTGCGCACCCCGGCCGCGAGCGGCCCGATCCTCAACGAGATGCGCGACGTCCTCAGCCCGACGGCCGTGGCCAGGGCGAACGCGTCGAACGTCGCCATCTCGCCGATCCACACCGTCCCGAACCCGGCCTCGTCCGCCGCGACGGCGATGTCGAGCGCCTCCGCGGGCGGCCGGTCGAGCCAGAACGGCGTCACCACGCCCACGGACGTCACAGCTGCTCCGTCCGCGCGGGCACGCCGAGCAGCACCTTGCCCGGCAGTTCGAGGGACGCCGCGTTGACCTGGAAGTGCGCCGAAGCCGTGTGGGCGTCCCGGAAACGCCGCTGGATCGCCGCGCCGTCGTAGATCGCGCCCCCGCCGGCGAGGTCGTACAGCTCCGACACCACCGAACGCGCGGTGCGAGCCGCGTGCGTCGCGGCGAGCCTCAACCCGGCCCGCGCGGCCACCGGCACCGGTTCAGTCCCCTGTGCCGCCTCCCACGCTTCCGCCACCGCCTCGTGGAAGAACGCCCGCGCCGCCCTCAACGACGCGGACGCCGTCGCCACCGCGGCCTGGGTCGACGACCGTTCCGCCAGCGAGCGGCTGGATCCGAGCGGCTTGCGCCCGGCCAGCGCCACGAAGTCGTCCAGCGCGCCGAAGGCGTTGCCCAGGGCCGCCGCCGCGACCGATGCCGCGAAGAACCCGAAGACCGGGAACCGGTACAGCGCCCCGTCCCGCAACGGTCCGTCCAAAACGGACAGAACCCGGGAGTCGGGCACGAACACGTCCCGCGCCACGCAGTCGTGGCTCCCGGTGCCGTGCAACCCGGTCGTGTGCCAGGTGTCGAGCACCTCCAGCGACGACTTGGGCAACGCGGCCACCTTCATCGCCCCGGCGTGGACGAACCCGGCGAACAGCCAGTCGGCGTGCCCGATGCCCGAGCAGAACGACCACTGCCCCGACACCACCACGCCGCCGTCCGCGTCGACACCGCGGCCCTTCGGCGCCCACACCCCGGCGGCGACCGACTTCGGGTCTCCGAACACCTCGTCCGCGCCCTCCCCTGGCAGGTAGGCGGCGAGGAGTCCGGAGGTGGCCGCGATCGACACGCACCACCCGGCGGAGGCGTCGCCACGGGCGATCGTCTCGGCGACGGCCAGCGTCTCGCCCGGCGGGGCTTCCGCCCCACCGAGCGAGCGCGGCACGCCGAGCCGGAACAGGCCCTCCGACCGGATCGCCTCCACCAGCCCGGGAGCGAGCGCGCGGGCCGCTTCCGACTGGGGCGCGAGTTCGCGGGCGAGGTCGGCAACGGCCTGCACGGGGCCTCCAGGTTCAGGATTCTTACCGGTTCAGAATCCTTACCGTAGACATTCCCTCACCCGTGGCGCAAGAACTCAGGCGAACGGCAGTGCGGCCGGCGGCTCCTGGCACCCGTCAACCGTTCAGCGCGTGCGTCGCGGTCGCCCCTCCGTCCACCACGAACTCGCCACCCGTGCAGTACGCGCTGTCGTCACTGGCCAGGAACAACACGACGTTCGCGACGTCCTCGGGCTGCCCGATCCGCCGCAGCGCCAGCTTCTTCCCGATCGGCGACACGTCGATCGGACGTCCCAGCGCCTCGCTGACCATCGAGGTGTCGATGGCCCCGGGGTGCACGGAGTTCACGCGGATCCCGTGCTGCCCCAGCTCCATCGCGGCGACCTTGGTCATGCCGCGGATCGCGAACTTCGACGCCGTGTACGCCGTCAGGTACGGCATCCCGCCGAGACCTTCGACGGACGACACGTTCACGATCGAGCCGCCACCGGCCGCCTTCATCGTCTCCACGACCGAGCGCATGCCGAGGAACGTGCCGACCTGGTTGATGCCGATGACCCGCTGGTAGTCCGCGAGCTTCGTGTCCGCCAACGCGGAGAAGTGCAGAATGCCCGCGTTGTTCACGAGGACCGTGATCTCTCCGAACGTTTTGACGGTGAACGCGACCGCCTCGGCCCACGACTCCTCCGACGACACGTCCAGGTGGCAGTACTCGGCGCCCAGCTCGGCCGCGAGCTCCTTGCCCTGGTCGTCGAGGACGTCGGTGATCATCACCTGGGCGCCCTCGGCGACGAACCGGCGTGCCGCGGCCGCGCCCTGACCCCGTGCCGCGCCGGTGATCAGGGCGACCTTCCCGCTCAGCCGCATCTACATCATCTCGTCGGTCAGCGGCATCATCACGGTCTTCAGCTCGGTGTAGGCCTCGTAGGCGCTCTGCCCGCCCTCGCGGCCGAGGCCCGACTGCTTGTAGCCGCCGAACGGGATGTGCGGTTCGAGCTGGAAGCCGTTGATGCCGACCATGCCGACGCGCAACGACTTCGAGACGCGGAACGCGCGGCGGACGTCGTTGGTGTAGACGCCTGCGCCCAGGCCGTACTCGGTGTCGTTCGCGATGCGGATGGCCTCTTCCTCGTCGTCGAACGGCACGACGGTCAGCACCGGACCGAAGATCTCGTCCCGCGCGATGGCCATGTCGTTGGTGGCGTCGGCGAAGATCGTCGGTGCCACGAAGTTGCCGGACGCATAGTCGCCGTCGAGCCGGGTGCCGCCGGTGACCAGGCGGGCGCCGTCCTGCTGGCCGCGTTCGATGTAGCCGAGCACGCGGTCGAGCTGCTTGCCGTTGATCAGCGGGCTGGCCAGCACCGCCGGGTCGAACGGGTCGCCGAACGTCACCGCGGTCGCGAGCATCTGCGCCATCGAGAGGAACTCCTCCTGGGCGTCCCTCTGCACCAGCGCCCGCGTGTGCGCGACGCAGGCCTGGCCGGACAGGCCCATCGTGACCATGCCCATGCAGGTCATCGCGGCCAGGCCGACGTTCGGGGCGTCCGAGAAGACGATCGCGGGCGACTTCCCGCCCAGTTCCAGGGAGACGCGCTTCATCGTGCCCGCGGAGGCCTCGACGATCCGGCGGCCGACCGTGCGGCTGCCGGTGAAGCTGATCTTGTCGACGCCGGGGTGGGTGATCAGCGCCTCGCCGGTCGGGTTGCCGGGGCCGGTGACGAGGTTGACGACGCCTTCCGGCAGGCCCGCCTCGAGCAGCAGGTCGACCATGCGGATCACGCAGAACGACGCGAACTCCGACGGCTTCACCACGACCGTGCAGCCGGCAGCCAGTGCGGGCGCGAGCTTCTGGGCGAACAGCACGAACGGCGCGTTCCACGGCAGGATCGCCGCGACCACCCCGACCGGTTCGCGGAACGTCATCGCGAGGTGGTCGCCACCCTGGTAGGGCGGCAGGGTCTGGCCGCCGACCTTGTCGATCCAGCCGGCGTGGTGGTCGAAGATGTCGGCCGCGATGCCCACCGAGGTGGCGTAGATCTGCCCGAACGACAGCGGCACGCCGTTGTCGAGCGCCTGCAGGCCGCGCAACTCGTCGGAGTGCTCGCGCAGCAGGTCGCCGTACCTGCGCAGGACCTTGATCCGTTCGCCGGCCCGGCTGCGCGGCCACGGCCCCTCGTCGAACGCCTTGCGGGCCGCGAGCACCGCCGCGTCCACGTCCTTCGCCGAGGCGACGGCGAAGCTGCCGATCTCCTCGCCGGTGGCGGGGTGGTGGTGGGTCCAGGTCTCGTCCGTCTCGCGGAACTCGCCCCCGATGAGGAGCCGGCCGTCCTTGAGGCCCAGTGTCTCGCGGTGCGGTTGGACGGTGAGCGTCACAGCTCCTCCTACAGGGCCATCGTTTCCGTACAGGCGAAAGTCCTCTGTGGATCCCGGTCGGCGAAGTAACCGTCGAGATCGGTGAACGCGTCGAACTTCTGCTCGACGGTCGGCGGCGCCATCAGCGCGACCATGCCGCCGTGCACGACGAAGACCTGTCCGCTGACCTTGTCGCCGGACGGTCCCGCCAGGTGCGCCACGAACTTCGCGACGTGCTCGGGCGCCAGCGAGTCGTCACCTTCCGGCGCGTCGCCGAACACGTGCGCGGTCATCTGGGTGCGGGCACGCGGGCAGATCGCGTTGGCGCGCACGCCGTAGCGGCTCGTGCCCCGCGCGGTCGCCACGGTCAGCGCCGCGATGCCCGCCTTGGCCGCCGCGTAGTTGGCCTGACCCTCCGAGCCGAGCAGGAACGCCTCCGACGAGGTGTTGACGATTCGCGCGTAGACCGGTTCGCCCGCCGCCTTGGACTGCTGCTTCCACAACGCGACCGCGTTGCGCGACAACAGGAAGTGGCCGCGCAGGTGCACGCGCACGACCAGGTCCCACTCCTCGTCGGTCATGTTGAACAACATCCGGTCGCGCAGCACGCCCGCGTTGTTCACCAGGACGTGCAACCCGCCGAACTGCTCCATCGCGGTGGTCACGAGGGCGTCGGCGGTGGCCCGCTCCCCCACGTCACCCTCGACGACCACGCACTTCCCGCCCAGCTCCTCGATCTCGGCCGCGGCGGCGTCGGCCGATCCCGGCAGGTCGTTGAGCACGATCGACGCACCCGCCCGTGCGAGCTCGAGCGCTTCCGCGCGACCGAGCCCGGCACCGGCGCCGGTGACCACGGCGACCTTCCCCGCAAGGTCCACAAGAGACTCCCTAGTCGAACAGAATGACCTGGCGGATCAGGGATCCGCCGCCCTTGAGCGCCTGCAGGCCCTCGTTCACGTCCTCCAGCCGGATCCTCTTGCTGATCATGCCCTCGAGGTCGAGCCGGCCCTGCCGCCACAGCGCGATCATGCGCGGGATGTCGCGGCGGAAGTTCGCCGTCCCGTAGAACGACCCGTGCAACGTCTTGTCGTGCAGGAAGAGCTCCTGGGCGCTGAACGAGACCATCGCGTCCGCCCGGCCCGCGCCGACGACGACCGTGTGCCCGCCTCGACGGGTGAGGTCCCACGCCTGGCGGATCGTGGCGGGCAGGCCGACGACGTCGAACACGTAGTCGAAGCCCATGCCGAAGTTCAGCTGGTTGTTCAGGTCCGCGATGCCGTCGGGCGTCGTCGCGTGCGTCGCGCCGAACCTCTGCGCCACCTCGTGCTTCTCCAGCACCGGGTCCACGGCGACGATCTTCGCCGCGGCGGCGAGCCGCGCGCCCTGGATCACCGCGACGCCGACACCACCGCAGCCGATCACGGCCACGCTGGAGCCCGGTTCGACCTTCGCGGTGTTGAGCACGGCGCCGACACCGGTCAGGATGCCGCACGACAACAGCGCGGCCACGTCCCACGGCACGTCGTCGTCGATCTTCACCGCGGCGTCGGCGGGCACGACCATCTCCTCGGCGAACGCGCCGAGCCCCGCGTACCCGAAGGCCGGGTTGCCACCGACGACGAACCTCGGTGACGTGAAGGCGGAGATGGTGTGCACGAGGCACAGATGTGACTGGCCCGTCACGCACTGGGCGCACTTCCCGCACGGCGGCACGAACGTGATCGCCACGTGGTCGCCGACCGCGAGCGACGTCACGGCGCTCCCGATCTCCGCGACCTCACCGGCGCCCTCGTGGCCGACGACGCCGGGGGCCAGCGCTGGCAAGGTTCCGTCCATTGCGGACAGATCGCTGTGGCAGACCCCGCACGCCTTGATCCTGATGCGGATCTCCTGCGGGCCCACGGGTGTGGTGGTCACGTCGTCGCGGAGCTCGAGCTTGTCGTCGCCTACCTGGTTGAGCACGGCAGCCTTCACCGGTATCACTCCTCGCTGAGCTCACGGCCGAAGTACCCGTAGGACACTAGAATCTGTTCTCGTTCATGACAAGGCCCATCAGCGTGAGAGGCGCAGCGCGCCCTTGGGGCACGACGCGACGGCCCGTTCCGCCGGAGCCTCCTCGCCCGAGGCCAGCTCACCGTCCCGGATCTGCAAAACCTCGTCATCGTCGAGATCAAAGACCTCGGGCAGGATGGACATGCACTCCCCGTGCGCCTCGCAGAGCGAAGGGTCGACGCCGACCTTCATCGCGGCCTCCTGACATCAAGTAGAACTTGTTCTAGAGTAGCGGTCATGCGCATCGGTTTCACGCCCGAACAGGAGCAGTTGCGCCAGGAGTTGCGGGCGTACTTCGCCGCGCTCATGACGCCCGAACGCAAGGCAGGGCTCGCCGGCGGCAGCGACTACGGCGACGTCGAGGTCTACAAGGACACCGTCCGCCAGATGGGGCTCGACGGGTGGCTGACCATCGGCTGGCCGCAGGAGTACGGCGGTCGCGACCGCCCGATGCTCGAGCAGCTGATCTTCCTGGACGAGGCGTCCGCGGCCGGCGCACCGGTGCCGTTCCTGACGCTGAACTCCATCGGCCCGACGATCATGTCGCTGGGAACGCCCGAGCAGAAGGCCTTCTACCTGCCGAAGATCGCGTCCGGCGAGCTCCACTTCGCCATCGGCTACTCCGAACCGGAGGCGGGCACCGACCTCGCCGGCCTGCGCACGCGGGCGGTGCGCGAGGGCGACGAGTACGTGATCAACGGCCAGAAGATGTGGACGAGCCTCATCCAGTACGCGGACTACGTCTGGCTGGCCTGCCGCACCGACCAGGAGTCGCAGCGGCACAGGGGTTTGAGCATCATCATGGTGCCGACCACGGCCCCCGGCTTCTCGTGGACGCCGGTGCCGACCATGTCCGGCCCCACGACCAGCGCCACCTTCTACGACAACGTGCGGGTGCCCGCGTCGAACCTCATCGGCGAGGAGCACAAGGGCTGGAAGCTCATCACCAACCAGCTCAACCACGAACGCGTCGCCCTGTGCTCGGCCGCGCCGCTGCAGACCGCGTTGCGCGAGGTTCGTCAATGGGCGGACGAAACCGGTGCCGCGGAACAGGAGTGGGTCCGCTTGCACCTCGCCCGCGTGCACGCCAAGACCGAGTTCCTCAAGCTGATCAACTGGCGGATCGCGTCCGGCTCCGACGAGGCGCCGTCACCGGCGGAGGCCTCCGCCACCAAGGTGTTCGGCACCGAGTTCGCGACCGAGGGCTACCGGCTGCTGATGGAGGTGCTGGGCGCCAACGGGATCGTGCGCGCCGGCTCGCCCGGAGCGCTGCTGCACGGCCGGGTGGAGCGCATGCACCGGTCGTCGCTGATCCTGACGTTCGGCGGCGGCACGAACGAGATCCAGCGGGACATCATCGCGCGCGTGGGCCTCGGTTTGCCCGCTGTGCCCCGGTAAAGGAGACTTCGTGGACTTCACGCAGACCGAGGAGCAGCGCGAACTGGCCGCGCTGACCCGCAAGATCCTCGACTCGTCCGACTCCCCGTGGCTCGACCTGGTCAAGTCCGGCGTCGTGCCGGAACAGCCCGACGAGTTCGGCGTCCTGGAACAGTGCTCGGTCCTGGTCGAGCTCGGCCGCGCGGTCTCCGACGTCCCCTACCTGCCCACGACGGTGGCGGCGTCGGCGCTCGCGCAGTTCGGCACGCCCGAGCAACGTTCGCGCTGGCTGACGCCGGGAACCGTGCTGTCGGTCGCGCTCTCCGAGGCCGGCGGCGTGAAGACGACGGTGCCGTTCACCAGCACCGCTGCGGCCTTCCTGGTGGCCGACGGCGACCAGGTGTTCCTCGTCGAGGCGGACCAGCTGGAGATCGCACCCCAGGAACTGGTCGACGGCTCGGATGCCGGGTCCTTCGAGTTCTCCGGGGGCGAGGTCGTTCCCGGCCTCTCCCCCGACTGGCTGATCACGCGGTACACGCTGGGGGTGTGCGCTCTGCAGCTCGGCGTGACCGAACGGGCGCTGGAGCTGACGGCCGAGTACGCGCGGACCCGCGTGCAGTTCGACCGGCCGATCGGCAGCTTCCAGGCCGTGGCGCAACGTCTCGCTGATGCGTACATCGACGTGGCGGCCATCCGCCTGACGCTCTGGCAGGCCGCCTGGAGGCTCTCCGAGGGCCTGGACGCGGCCGAGGAGGTGGCGACCGCCAAGTTCTGGGCCGCCGACGCAGGGCACCGCGTGGCGCACACCGCCGTGCACGTCCACGGCGGCACCGGAATCGACATGAGCCACGAGGTGCACCGCTACTTCACCGCGGCCAAGCGCAACGAGTTCGAGCTGGGCGGGGCGACCGCCCAGCTCCTGAAGCTCAGCGCAGCTTGGTGAGGCGTTCGACCGTCGCGTCGAACTCCGCGAGCAGGTCCGCCAGGACGTCCGCGACCGGGCGGACCTCGTTCATCCGCCCGACGACCTGCCCGACCGGCATCGACACCACGGACGGGTCGTCGGACCGGGCGATCCGCAGGTGCGCCTCGCTCACCAGCAGGTTCTGCAACGGCATCGGCAACGGGTCCGGCGCCTCCTCCGACGTCCACGCCTCGGTCCAGCGCGTCTTCAGCAGCCGCGCCGGTTTGCCGGTGTAGATGCGGGTGCGGACGGTGTCGCTGGAACCGGCGGCGAGCAACGCCTGCTGCGTGCTGGAGTTGCCGAGCGTGTACTCGGCGGTGGTGAGCCAGTACGAGCCCATCCACACACCGGACGCGCCGAGCGCCATCGCCGCCGCGGCCTGCCGGCCCGAGCCGATGCCGCCCGCGGCGAGCACCGGGACGTCCACCGCGTCCACGATCTCCGGCACGAGCACCATCGTCGCGACCTCACCCGTGTGGCCGCCGGCCTCGTACCCCTGGGCCACCACGATGTCGACGCCGTTGGCCACGTGCCTGCGGGCGTGTTCCGCCTTGCCCGCCAGCGCCGCCACCGGCACGCCGGCCGCGTGCGCGCGTTCGATGACGTCCGCGGGCGGGGAGCCCAGGGCGTTCGCGATGAGCCGGATCGGGTGTTCGAGTGCCACGTCGACGTGCGAGCGCGCGACGGAGTGCAGCCAGCCGAGCACGCCCTCACCGCCCTCGCCGTCGGGCAGCGGTGGCACGCCGAGCTTCAGCAGCGTCTGAGCCACGAAGTCCTTGTGGCTCTGCGGGATGAGCCCGGCCAGGTCGATCTGCGTGCCCTCCTTCGGCACGGTGGCGGGCATGACGATGTCGACACCGTACGGTTTGCCGTCGGTGTTCTCGTCCATCCACGTCAACGCGCGGTCGAGGTCCTCGGCCTCGTTGAACCGCACGCACCCGAGGACACCGAACCCGCCTGCCCGGCTGATCGCCGCCGCCACGTGCTCGGACGGCGTGAAGCCGAAGATCGGGTGCTCGATGCCCAGCTCGTCACACAGGCTGGTGCGCATGGTCCTCCACGTGGCGCTTCGCCCACTGGTAGTCGGGTTTGCCGCTCGGGGTGCGGCCGATCTCGTCGACGAGCCACAGCGACCGCGGCACCTTGTAGCCCGCGAGCGTCTCGCGCACGTGGGCGTCCAGTTCGGACAGTGTCGGCGTGGTGCCGTCGCGAGGCTGGACGATCGCGCCGACGCGCTGGCCGAGCAGGTCGTCCGGCACGCCGATCACGAGGGCGTCGAACACGTCCGGGTGCGACTTCAGCACGCCCTCGACCTCTTCGGGGAACACCTTCTCGCCGCCGGTGTTGACGCAGGTGTTGCCGCGCCCCAGCAACGTGATGTCGCCGTCCTCCTCGAAACGGGCGAAATCGCCGGGCACGGTGAACCGCCTGCCGTCGACCTCGACGAACATGCGCGCGGTCTTCTCGGGGTCCTTGTAGTAGCCGATCGGGATGTGCCCGCCGCGCGCCAGCTTGCCGATCACACCGGCCTTCGGTTCGAGCTTGTTGCCGTCGTCGTCGATGACGATGGTGTCCTCGTTGAGCTTCACCTTGGTGCCGTCGGTCTTCACGATCTCCTTGGGCACCGCGCCGATGCCGGTGGACCCGGTCTCGCTCGACCCGATCGACTCCAGCAGCGTCGTGTGCGGCAGGAGCTCCTGGTACTGCTTCTTGACGGTGTAGGAGAACAGGGCGGCGCTGCTGTTGAGGATGTACAGCGACGAGCCGTCGTACGAGCCGCGCTGGAACTCCTCGATCAGGGGCCGGCCCATCGCGTCCCCGGTGATCACGGCGACCTGGACCTTTTCCCTTTCGATCACCTGCCAGATCTCGACGGGGTCGAACTTGGGCACCAGCACCACCGTGCTGCAGCTGAACAACGCCCCGAGCACGGCCCACTGCGCCGCGCCGTGGATCAGCGGCGGCAGGCACAGCCGGATGAGCCCGTAGTCCTTGCCGGAGTTGGCCTGGTGCCACTCGTCCGTCAGCCGCTCGCCGGTGACGAAGTCGATGCCGCCGCCGAGCGTGCGCCACACGTCCTCGTGCCGCCACATCACGCCCTTGGGCATGCCGGTGGTGCCACCGGTGAACAGGATGTAGAGGTCGTCGGGGCTGCGCGGCGCGAAGTCGCGCTCCGCCGACTCCTCCGCCAGCGCCGTCTCGTAGTCCGCGCCCTCGAACGGTTCCTCGGACTCGTCGTCGATCACGACGGCGTGGCCGGGCACACCGACCTCCGCGACGAGCGGCGAGTACCGCCGTTCGTGTACGAGAGCGGTCAGGTCCGCTTCCCCGAAGAGGTATTGCAACTCGTTCTTGGTGTAGCGGTAGTTCACGTTGATGGCCACGGCCCGCAGCTTGTAGACCGCGAGCATGGCTTCGACCAGTTCGATCGAGTTGCGCGCGTAGAGGCCCACGTGCGAACCCTGCGTCACGCCGTTCTTTGCCAGGTGGTGAGCCAGTTTGTTGGCTCGCGCCTCAAGTTCGGCGTAGGTGACCCTCTTGGACCCGCAGACGAGCGCGGTCCGGTCGGGCACGGTGTCGGCGGCGTGTTCAACGAGGTCTGCGACGTTGAGGGCCATGGTGGCAAAGTAGAACGTGTTACTGTTCGGGACAATCCCCCGTGCGGTCAGACTCGATCCAGGAGGCGCGCGAATGACGACCACGACAGAACCACACGCGTTGGTGGACTTGGTGGACAACGTCCTGGTCGTCACGATGAACCGCCCGGAGGTCCGCAACGCCTTGTCGGGCCCCATGTTGGCCATCATGCGCGAAGCCTGGGACCGGGTGGACTCCGATCCGGACGTCCGGGTCTGCATCCTCACCGGCGCCGGCGGCTCGTTCTGCGCGGGCGCGGACCTCAAGGCCATGACCACCAACCACCCCAGCGAGAACGCCGGCAAGTTCGACTTCTCCGTCATCGAGCCACTGCTCAAAGGACGTCGATTGACGAAACCGCTCATCGCGGCGGTGGAAGGCCCCGCGGTCGCCGGTGGCACGGAGATCCTGCAGGCGACGGACATCCGCGTGGCCGGCGAGAGCGCGCGGTTCGGCGTGTCCGAGGCGCGCTGGGGCCTGTTCCCGTTGGGCGGCTCGGCCGTGCGGTTGCCGCGCCAGATCCCGTACACGGTCGCGGCCGACCTCCTGTTGACCGGGCGCCACATCAGGGCGGCGGAGGCCAAGGAGATCGGGCTGATCGGGCACGTGGTGCCGGACGGCCAGGCGCTGGACAAGGCCCTCGAACTCGCCGCGCTGATCACGGCCAACGGACCTGTCGCGGTGCGGAAGATCCTGCAGACCATGCGGGAGACCGAGGCGATGCACGAGAACGACGGGTTCAAAGTGGACGCACGGCTCGGCATGGAGGTGTTCTCCAGCGAGGACGCCAAGGAGGGGCCGCAGGCGTTCGCGGAGAAGCGCAAGCCGGAGTTCAAGGGTCGTTAGCATCGCCGTGTGACCCCTGTTGTGATCATCGACCTCGACGACTGCCTGATCCCGGACGGCACCGCGGCGCGCGCCGCCATCGCGGCGGTGCTCGACGAGTTCTCGATCACCGCGGACGAGCAGGCGGTCGACACGGTGCTGGCCGCCGCCCGCCGGGAGTGGCGCGACAACCGCCGCGTGACGCACCGCGAGGTGGAGCGGGTCGCGTCCTGGGAAGCGCTCTGGGCGGACTTCCACGACCTGCCGATGCCGCAGGAGGTGGTGCAGGCGCTGGTCGGCAACGACGTGCGGGCGTGGCGGCTCGCCCTCGACGACCTGGGCAGCACCGCCGACGCCACCACAGCCGCTCAGGCCTTCCGCAGACTGCGCAGCGCCCTGGTGATCCCGTTCCCCGGCGTGGAGTCCGCGTTGGACTCGCTGGGCGAACGCCACGAGCTGTGGCTGGCGACGGACGGCTGCCGGTCTCTGCAACGCACGAAGCTGCTGCTGTCCGGCCTCGCCGACCGGTTCCAGCGCGTGTTCGTCTCGGGCGAGGTCGGCCATCCCAAGGGCACGGCGGGGTTCACGGACGCCGTCAGGACCGCGCTGGCGGACGACAGGACCGTGTGCTTCGTCGTGGGCGACAGCGTCACCACCGATCTCCTGCTCGCGGAGACCGGTGGCTGGCCGTTCGTGCGCATCACCGGCGAGGTGAAGTTCGCCGGCGCTGCGGCGTTCTGCCGCTGCCTCTAAACGTTGTTGGCCGCGATGTACCCGAACGTCATGGCGGGCCCGATCGTCGACCCCGCCCCGGCGTAGCTGCGCCCCATGACGGCCGAGCTCACGTTGCCCGCCGCGTACAGGCCGGGGATCACCGAGCCGTCCGGCCGCAGCACGCGGGCACGGGCGTCGGTGACCAGTCCGCCCTTGGTGCCGAGGTCGCCGGGCACGATCTTGAAGGCGTAGAACGGCGGTGCCCACAGCGGTGCGAGGCACGAGTTCGGGAAGACCGCCGGGTCGGTGTAGTAGTGGTCGTAGGCGCTGTCGCCGCGCTGGAAGTCGGGATCGCGGCCGGTCATGGCCTGGCCGTTGAACCGGCTGACGGTCGACCTCAGGTTCGCTCCCGGCACTCCGATCGCCGAAGCCAGGCCGTCGAGCGACCAGTTCTTCACCACCGCACCGGACTGGTACCAGCCGTCGGGCAGCGGCAGGGTCGGCGCCACGTCGGCGAAGAGGTACCTGTTGCGGTAGTTCTGGTCCACGACGAGCCACGCCGGGATGCACGGGTCGGTGGGGTTCTTGTCGTACATGACGTGCACGACGTCACTGTAGGGCGCGGCCTCGTTGACGAACCGCCGGCCGGCCGCGTTGATCATCAGACCGCCGGGCAGCGTGCGTTCGGCGAGGCAGAAGTAGGGCGAGCCGGGGGTCGGGATGGCCGGGCCCCACCAGGCGTCGTCCATCAGGTCGAGCGCCGCGCCCGCCCGGATGCCCGCGCGGTGGCCGTCACCGGTGTTCTCCTTCGCGCCGACCGTCCACTGAGTACCGATCGGCTGACGCTGGTACTGGGCGCGCATGGCCGCGTTGTGTTCGAAGCCGCCGGAACCCATGATCACGCCACGACGTGCGCGCACGACACCTCGTGACGTCACCACGCCCCTGACGGCGCCGTTCTCCACCACCAGGTCCTGCAGGCCGGTGTTCAACCAGACCGGGACGTTCGCCTGCATCAGGCCCGCACGCAGACCACCGGCCAGCGCCTGGCCCATCGTCAACGGCTTCTGGCCCGCGAGAGCAGCGGCGGTGCCTCGTGCCAGTGCGGCGGCCGCGGTCGCGGCACCCTTCGCGTTGACCAGGGCTAGTGCGAGCCACTTGTAGTCGGCGCCGTAGATGACCATGCCGGCCGGCGTGGCGAGGTAGGGCGCGTTCAGGTTCGCGAGTTCGGCGCCGAGGATCCGGCCGTCGATCATCTCCGGCTCGATCGAACGGCCCTTCGCGATGCCGCCGGGGTACTCCGGGTAGTAGTCGCTGTAGCCGTCCATGTGCCGGAAGCGCAGCGGGCTGTTCCGCATGACGAACGAGATCATCTGCGGCCCGTGCGTCAGGTAGGCCTGCTGCCGCACCAGGGGGATGTTGCCGACCACCGCCGCCAGGTACTGCGCGGCCTTCGCGGGCGTGTCCGGGATGCCCGCGGCCAGGATCACCTCGTTGTTGGGGATCCAGATGCCGGCGCCCGAGCGCGCGGCCGAGCCCCCGTACGTCGGCGCCTTCTCCACGACCACGCAGCTCAGGCCGCGTTTGGCGGCGGCCAGCGCGGCCGTCATGCCGGCCGCGCCCGCACCGACCACGACGACGTCGAACTCGCCGAGGTCGGCGGAGGCGGTGGAGGGTCTGACCAGACCGGAAGCCAGCGCGAGGCCGGCTCCGGCGATCACCTGACGGCGGTTCAGGTTCATGGGGTCGCTCCAGACATCGTCTTGCGGTGGTCCCAGCTGGCGGTCTTCGTCGGGCGGAAGACCACGGCGACGCGCCTCGACATCGCCTTGCGCAGGGCATCGCGGGCTTGCGGGTCGTCGCCGACCTCGCCGAAGTTGCGCGCCACGACGGCGTCCACGACCGGACCGAGGTCCGTGAACTCGGTGACGCCCTCCATGTGCACGCCGCGCAGCTGGTCGTAGCTCTCCCCCGCCTCCGCCAGCACGCTGCAGCGCGGGTCCCGTCGCAGGTTCACGATCTTCTGCGACTTGCGGTCGGTGCAGAACACCAGCTCGCCGTCCACCCACGCGAACCACATCGGCGCGAGGTGCGGCAATCCGTTGCGGCCGATGGT
Source organism: Lentzea cavernae (assembly GCF_014653695.1). Classification (GTDB taxonomy): domain Bacteria; phylum Actinomycetota; class Actinomycetes; order Mycobacteriales; family Pseudonocardiaceae; genus Lentzea; species Lentzea cavernae. The sequence continues at coordinate 263,999 of NZ_BNAR01000001.1, forward strand.
CGCCACGATCAACGTCTTCTGGCCCTGCAGAAACGCTTCTACTTCGGCCGACGTCATCTTGATCGCGTCACGCACGATCGCGCAGCTTTCGCTTGTAGAGCTTGCCGTTCGGGTCACGCGGCAACTCGGCCATGTACTCGACAGTGCGCGGCAGCTTGAACTTCGCCAACCGCGTCCGAGCGAACTCCAGCAGCTCCTCGGTCAGCGCGTCGTCACCCTCGACCCCGTCCGCGGGCTGCACGACGGCCTTGATCGCCTCGCCCCAGTCCGGGTGCGGCACGCCGAACACCGCCACGTCCACGACCTTGGGGTGGCAGATCAGCTCACCCTCGATCTCCGCGGGGTAGATGTTCACCCCGCCTGAGATGATCATGTCGTTCTTGCGGTCGCACAGGAACAGGTAGCCGTCGGAGTCCAGATAACCGATGTCCTGCAACGTGAACAGCTTGCCCACCCGCGCGGCACGCGTCTTCTCGGAGTCCTTGTGGTACTCGAACGTCGAGTCGCCCATCCGCATGTAGACCAGGCCCTGCTCGCCCACCGGGAGCTCGGTCCCGTCCTCGCCCAGGATCTTGATCTCCGACGTCGGCCACGGCAGACCGACGGATCCGGGCTTGCGCAACCACTCCTGAGCGGTGATCGCCGTGCCACCGCCCTCGGTGGCCGCGTAGTACTCGATCACCACGGGCCCCCACCAGTCGAGCATGCGGCGCTTCACCTCGAGCGGGCACGGCGCCGCGCCGTGGATCATCGCGCGCAGCGAACCCATGTCGTACTTGGCTTTGACGTCGTCCGGCAGCGCCAGCAACCGGTGGAACTGGGTCGGCACCATGTGGCTGTGCGTCACCTCGTACCGCTCGATCAGCCGCAGCATCTCCTCTGGCGCCCAGTGGTCCATGAGCACCGCGGTGTGCCCGAGCTGGATCGAGATGGTCACGAAGTTGAGCACAGCCGTGTGGTAGAGCGGGGAACCGCACAGGTGCACGTGCCCGTCGTGCGGCTTGATCCCGAAGATGCCGAAGAACCAGGCGGCGGACGGCGGTACGGCGTCGGGGTCGGCGCCGGTCAACGGCCTGCGCACGCCCTTGGGCCGTCCGGTCGTGCCAGAGGTGTAGAGCATCGGCGAGCCGGTGGTGCGGCCGTCGGGCCTGCCCTCCTCGCCTTCACCGAGCTTCGCCAGCGGGGTGAACCCCGCGACCTCACCGACCGCGAACCGCGCGTCGGCCGGCAGACCGGCCGACGCCTCCGCCGCGGCCACCGCGAAGCGTTCGTGCGCGACGAAGGCCTTGGCACCGCTGTCCTGCACGAGGTACGCGACCTCGGCCCCGGTCAGGTGCCAGTTGGCCATCACGACGTAGAGGCCGGTCTGGTAGGCGGCGAAGTACACCGCCACCAGGTCGGCGCTGTTGGGCAGCATCAGCACGATGCTGTCGCCGGATTCGAGGCCCAGGGCCCGGAACCCGCGTCCGTAGCGGTTCGCGGTGTCCGCGAGCTCGGAGTAGGTGATCTCGCGACCGCTCGGATCGACCAGCGCGGTCAGGTCCGGCTGATCGGCTGCGATGTTCCAGAGTCCTGTGACCACACCCTCAAAGTAGAACGCGTTTCACCTACTGACAAGCCTCCGACAAGGCCTTGATCGAGGCAACGTCGCGGCATCCGACGAGCAACGTCGTGACACCCGCCTTCTCCCACCGCCGGACCTCCTCGCGCACGTGCTCGGCGTCGCCGACGATGCTGATCTCGGCCACCAACTCGTCCGGGACCACCTGCGCCGCCTCGTCCTTGCGCCCCGCCTGGAAGAGCTTGCCGACGTCCTGGACGACCTCGCCGTATCCCATGCGGGTGAACACCTCGGCGTGGAAGTTCATCCCGGGAGCACCCATTCCGCCGATGTACAAAGCGACGAACGGCTTCAGCATCGCCCGCACCGACTCGGGATCATCCGTCACGACGACCTGGCACGTGGCCGCGACCTCGAAGTTCTCCCTGCTACGACCCGACTTCGCGAAGCCCTCGTCGAGCCACTCGTTGTACATGTCGGCGAGCCGTGGCGCGTAGTAGATCGCGAGCCACCCGTCCGCGATCTCCGACGTCAGCGCGACGTTCTTCGGACCCTCCGCACCGAGCCAAATGGGCAGGTCAGCGCGCAACGGGTGGGTGATGGGCTTCAACGGTTTGCCGAGCCCCAGCGCACCAGGCCCCTGGTAGGGCAACGGGTAGTGCGGACCGTCGTTGCTCACCGGCGCCTCGCGCGCCATCACCTGCTGCAGGATCGACACGTACTCCCTGGTCCTGGCCAGGGGTTTCGCGAACGGCTGCCCGTACCAGCCCTCCACGACCTGCGGCCCGGACACGCCGAGCCCGAGGATGAACCGGCCACCGGACAGGTGGTCCAGCGTCAGCGCGTGCATCGCGCAGGCGGCCGGCGTGCGCGCCGACATCTGCACGACGGACGTGCCGAGCCGCACCCTCGACGTCTCGGATCCCCACCACGCCAACGGGGTGAACGCGTCCGATCCCCACGCCTCGGCGGCGAACACCGCGTCGAAGCCGAATTCCTCCGCCGCCGCCACGAGAACGGCGGCGTTCTGAGGCGGACCGGCGCCCCAGTACCCGAGCTGCAGACCGAGCTTCATGCACCCATCTTGCCACCATTTCGAGAACCTGTTTCACTTTGATCTGTGACTCGGCCGCTGAGTGCTCCGCTCGACGTTGGCTTCGACTACACGCGCTCCCTCGGCCCGACGCTGGGCCGGTTCCTCTCGGATCTGCGCCGCCGCAGGGTGACCGGGATCCGCGGCAGCGACGGGCGCGTGCACGTGCCGCCGCTCGAGTACGACCCCGTGACCGCCGAACGCCTCCACGAGTTCGTGGACGTGGCGGCGACCGGTGTCGTGCGCGGGTGGTCGTGGATTCCCGAGCCCCTCGAAGGACAGCCGCTCGACCGGCCGTTCGCGTGGGCGCTCGTCCAGCTCGACGGCGCGGACACCTCGCTGCTGCACGCCGTCGACGCCGGTTCGCCCGATCAGATCTCCACGGGCGCACGTGTGCGTGCGAGGTGGCGCGGGGAACGAGTCGGTGCGATCACGGACATCGAGTGCTTCGAGCTCTCCGACGAGCCGGCGGAGGAACCGGCCGACGCCGATGACGTCACGATGGTCACCACGCCGGTGAACCTGCACTACACGCACTCGGCGTCGCCGACGGAGGACCCGTTCCTGCGCGGTCTCATGGAGGGAAGGCTGATCGCCCAGCGCTGCCCGTCCTGCGAGAAGGTCTACTTCCCGCCGCGACCGGCGTGTCCGACGGACGGCGTGCCGACCACGGACCAGATCGAGCTCACCGACCGCGGCACGATCACGACGTTCTGCGTGGTCAACGTGCCGTTCCTCGGCCAGCGCATCCCACCGCCGTACGTCTCGGCGTACGTGCTGCTCGACGGCGCGGACATCCCGTTCCTGCACCTGCTGCTCGGCGTCGCACCCGAGGACGTGCGGATGGGCATGCGCGTCGAGGCCGTGTGGAAGCCGCGCGAGGAGTGGGGACCGACCATGCAGAACATCGACCACTTCAAGCCGTCCGGTGAGCCGGACGCGCCGTTCGACTCCTACTCCCAGCACCTGTGAGGCTCGTGTGCGTGACATTGCGGTAGTCGGCTTCGCGCAGACGCCCTGCGTGCGCGAGACCGACGGCACCACCAACGGTGTCGAGATGCTGGTGCCGATCTTCCACGAGGTGCTCGGCGGGCTCGGGCTCACCAAGACCGACATCGGGTTCTGGTGCTCGGGCTCCTCGGACTACCTGGCGGGACGCGCGTTCTCGTTCGTCTCGGCGGTCGACGCGATCGGCGCGTTCCCGCCGATCGCCGAGTCGCACGTCGAGATGGACGCGGCCTGGGCGCTCTACGAGGCGTGGGTCAAGTTGCTCTGCGGCGAGGTCGACACCGCCCTCGTCTACGGCTTCGGCAAGTCGTCGGCCGGGCAGCTGCGCCGCGTCATGGCGATGCAGCTCGACCCCTACGTGGTCACACCGCTGTGGCCGGACTCCCTGGGTCTGGCGGGAATCCAGGCGCGCATGGGCATCGAGAACGGCCTGTGGGACGAGCGCGCGATGGCCGCCGTGGCCGCGCAGAGCCGTTCCGCCGCCCTCTCCAACCCGCTGGCCCAGCTGTCCGGCAAGGTCGACGCCGACGAGTTGCTGACCTTGCCCTACGTCGCGGATCCGTTGCGCCGCCACGACTGCGCGCCCATCACCGACGGCGCCGCGGCGGTCGTGCTGGCCGCCGGGGACCGAGCACGCGAACTGTGCGAACGCCCGGCGTGGATCACCGGCTTCGAACACCGCGTGGACTCACCGTCGTTCGGCACCCGCGACCTCACCACGTCGCCCTCCGCGGTGGCAGCGGGCAAGGCGGCGGGCGCCGACGGCGTCCAGGTGGCCGAGCTGCACGCGCCGTTCACCCACCAGGAGATCCTGCTGCGTCAGGCACTCGGCCTCGGCGACGACGTGACCGTCAACCCGTCCGGCGGCGTGCTGGCGGGCAACCCGATGTTCGCGGCCGGCCTGGCCCGCATCGGCGAGGCCGCCCGCCGGATCCACGACGGCACCGCCTCCAAGACCCTCGGGCACGCGACCAGCGGCCCGTTGCTCCAGCAGAACCTCGTCTGCGTCATGGAAGGGCGGGAGTAGATGCGACCGGCAGCAGTGGTCGGCACCGGCCAGACGCACCACGCGGCGAAACGCCTCGACGTGTCGATGGCGGGCCTGTGCCGCGAGGCGATCGACCGCGCGATGGCCGACGCCGGCGTGGACTGGTCCGACATCGACGCCGTGGTCCTCGGCAAGGCACCGGACCTGTTCGAGGGCGTGATGATGCCCGAACTGTTCCTCGCGGACGCCCTGGGCGCCGTCGGCAAACCGTTGCTGCGCGTGCACACCGCCGGCTCGGTCGGCGGCAGCACCGGCAACGTGGCCGCGTCGCTCGTCCAGTCCGGCGTCCACGACCGCGTGCTGGCCGTGGCCTTCGAGAAGCAGTCCGAGTCCAACGCCATGTGGGCGCTCTCCGTGCCGACACCGTTCACCATGCCCGTGCACGCGGGCGCGGGCGGCTACTTCGCCCCGCACGTGCGCTCCTACATCCGCCGTTCCGCTGCACCTGAGCACATCGGCGCGATGGTCGCCGCCAAAGATCGTCGCAACGGTTCCAAGAACCCTTACGCACACCTGAAACAGCCGGACATCACCGTCGAGTCGGTGCAGGCCTCCACCATGCTGTGGGACCCCATCCGTTACGACGAAACATGTCCCTCATCAGACGGCGCCTGCGCGGTCGTGATCTCGTCGGAACCCACGTCGGGTCAGGCCGCCTGGATCCGCGCGACGGCGATGCGCACCGAGCCCACGACGTTCGCCGGCCGCGACCAGGTGAATCCCCAGGCAGGCCAAGACGCCGCACGGGCGTTGTGGAAGCAGGCCGGCATCACCGACCCGCTGTCCGAAGTGGACGCCGCCGAGATCTACGTCCCGTTCTCCTGGTTCGAACCGATGTGGCTCGAGAACCTCGGTTTCACCGACATCGGCCAGGGCTGGAAGCTCACCGAGGCGGGCGAGACCGAGATAGGCGGCCGCCTGCCGGTCAACCCGAGCGGCGGCGTGCTCTCGTCCAACCCCATCGGCGCCTCGGGCCTGCTGCGCTTCGCCGAAGCCGCCATGCAGGTCATGGGCACCGCGGGAGACCACCAGGTCGACGGCGCGCGGGTCGCGCTGGGCCACGCCTACGGCGGCGGCTCGCAGTTCTTCGCCATGTGGGTCGTAGGATCGGAGAAGCCTTGAAGTTCACCGTGGGCATCGCCATGAGCCCGCTCGACCAGCTGACCGAGCTGGCCCAGTGCGCCGAGGAGTGCGGCTACGCCTCCATCGCCCTGCCGGACTCCCTCTTCTTCTCGGAGAAGGTCTCCGCGGACTACCCGTACACCCCGGACGGCTCCCGCATGTGGAACGCCGACACCCCCTGGGTGGACCCGTTCGTGGCCGCAGCAGCGATGGGCGCCGTCACGTCCCGCATCAACTTCTACACCCAGGTCCTCAAACTGGGCTCCCGCAACCCACTCCTCCTGGCCCGCCAGGTCGGCTCCGTGGCCCACATGACCGGCAACCGCTTCGGCTTCGGCGTGGGCCTGGGCTGGTCACCGGAGGAGTTCGAGTGGTGCGGCGTCCCCTTCAAGAACCGCGGCCCCCGCGTGGACGAGATGATCGACGTCCTCAAACTCGTGCTCGGCGGCGGCATGGTCGAGTACCACGGCGACTACTTCGACTTCGACCGCCTCCAGATGTCGCCGGCACCCACTTCGCCGGTGCCGTTCTACGTCGGCGGTCACTCCGCCGCCGCGTTGAAGCGCGCCGCCCGCGTCGGGGACGGCTGGACGTCGGCGATGATCAAGTTCGAGGAGCTCAAGTCGGTGATCGCCCAGCTCACCGATCTCGGCTGCTTCGAGCGGCCGTTCGAGATCCAGGCCGTGTGCATCGACCGGTTCGGGCTCGACGGGTACAAGCAGCTCGACGAGGTCGGCGTGACCGACACGATCGTGGTGCCCTGGCTGTTCTACGGCGTCGGCTTCGACGGCAGCCTGCAGGCCAAGAAGGACGGACTTCGGCGCTTCGCCGACGAGGTGATCGGAGAGTTCGCGTGACCGCAGTGACCTGGACGGCTTCCAAGACAGAAACCCCGGCCCGCGTGGCGTCCTGGCGCTCCATGGACTGCGTGACCCGCGGCGCCAAGGACGAGTGGCTGGCCCTCTTCGCCGAGGACGCCGTCGTCGAGGACCCGGTGGGCCCGTCGATGTTCGACGCCGAAGGCAAGGGCCATCACGGCAAGGAGGCGATCTCCGCCTTCTGGGACCTCGCCATCGCCAACGTGGAACGCTTCGAGTTCGCCATGCACGACTCGTTCGCCGCCGGCTCGGAGTGCGCGAACGTCGGCACGATCAGCGCGTTCCTGCCCGGTGGGGCGCGCGTCGACACCGAGGGCGTGTTCGTCTACAACGTGGGCGAGGACGGCCTGATCAAGTCGATGAGGGCGTTCTGGGAGACGGAACGGGCGCTGGCGACGTTGCGCGTCGAGACCTGATCACCCACAGCATGAGGCCCCTCCGTCCGCAGGCGGAGGGGCCTCAGTCGTATACGAGCGCTGGCGTAACGCGGGTGTCAATCGGAACGACCATCAGGGCGAACGAAGGAGACGCCCATGAGAGCAGTACTTGCCGTCATGCTCCTCATGGCGGTCGCCTCCTGCAGTTCGAGCGGATCCACCCGAGCCACGCCGACATCGAGCAGCACGGCGACCACGACGACCGCGCCGACGACGACCACGAGCAAGACGAAGTTCCTGCAGGTCTGGGAGCGGGAACTCACGGCTGCGTCTCCCCGCAAGAAGTGCCAGAGTGCCGACGCGTTCACCTCCCAGTGCGTGCTCGCACTGGAGAACTTCGCGACCACGATCGAGAAGCTCGCGAAGACCGTTGCGGTCGACGGTGCCAAGTACCTCGACACGGGCCTGACAGCACTCGAAGTCAGGGACGCTGCCCGCACGTGGAACGAGCAGTGCGTCACCGAACCACCTGAGGTTCGCGGCAAGCGAGGCTGCCTCCAGGCGCTCTTCAAGGCCATCAACGGAGACGAAGCAATCATCTCCGAGATCTACGAGGCCGAGCAGACCCGCTGACACCCAGGCCGACAACCACAGCCGGTCTCCACGCCTCCGTCCGCAGGCGGAGGGGCCTCAGTCGTCTCACGCATGGCAATGGCGAAGCCGAGCCCTTGGCCGCCAACGGCAATGGCGAAGCCGAGGCGTGCGAACCTCTCTCGGCTGAGCAAGCGGTGGTGACGCAACCACGACGGCGATTGGGGCTTGACTTTGGGTGTGAGGCCCTACACTGATCGATCGGCTGGGCTCCTTGATGCCCCAGCTTTTCAAGGCCGATCCAGGGCCTCACAAGGGCCCCGAAGTCAAGCCCCAATCGCAATCGTCGCGAAGCGGCGATGACCGGCACCGGCTCGTCACAGGCACGAACCGTCACGAGTACTGGACCCGGAACTCCTTGATGCCGTTGAGCCACCCGGACCGCAGCCGCCGCGGCTCCGCCAGCTGCTTGATGTTCGGCATCGCGTCCGCGATCGCGTTGAAGATCAGGTCGATCTCCAGCCGGGCGAGGTTCGCCCCGATGCAGAAGTGCGCCCCACTCCCCCCGAATCCGAGGTGCGGGTTCGGGTCACGGGTGATGTCGAACGTCTCCGGCGACTCGAACACCTCCTCGTCGAAGTTCGCCGACGAGTAAAACATCCCCACACGCTGCCCCTGCTTGATCTCCACACCGCTCAGCTCGGTGTCGGCCATCGCGGTCCGCTGGAACGACACCACCGGCGTGGCCCACCGAACGATCTCATCCCCAGCAGTAGCAGGCCGCGACGACTTGAACAGCTCCCACTGCTCAGGGTGGTCGAAGAACGCCTTCATCCCGTGCGTGATCGCATTACGAGTGGTCTCATTACCCGCCACCGCGAGCAACAACACGAAGAACCCGAACTCCTCGGAAGCCAGCCCGGCCCCGTCCACATCGGCCTGGACCAGCTTCGTCACGATGTCCGACCGCGGGCACTTCCGCCGATCCTCCGCCATGGTCCACGAGTACCCGAGCAACTCGGTCGCGGCGGTCAGCGGCTCGATCTCGAACTCGGGGTCGTCATACGCGATCATCTGGTTCGACCAGTCGAAGATCTTCCGCCGATCGTCCTGCGGGATCCCGATCAACTCGGCGATCGCCTGCAACGGCAACTCGCACGCCACGTCCGAGACGAAGTCACCGCTGCCCTTCTCCAGCGCCTCGGCCACGATCTGCTCGGCCCGGGACGCCAGCGCGTCCCGCAGGTTGTTGACCGCCCGGGGAGTGAAGCCGCGCGACACGATCGCGCGCTGCTTGGTGTGGGTCGGCGGGTCCATGTTGAGCAACAGCAGCCGCTGCATCTCGATGTTGTCGCGCGGCATGTCCTCCTTGAAGCGGATGATCGCCGTGTTCTCGCGACTGGAGAACAGCTCGCTGTTGCGCGAGACCTCCTTGACGTCGCGGTGCTTCGTCACGACCCAGAAGCCGTCGTCGGGGAACCCGGCCGAGCCCTGCGGTATGGAGTTCCACCAGATCGGCGCGGTCTGGCGCAGTTCGGCGAACTCCTCGAACGGCAGCCGGCTCGCGTACATGTCGGGGTCGGTGAAGTCGAAGCCTTCCGGGATGCGCGGCTTGCTCACGAGCAACCTCCTAGGTGGAACGCGTTCTATCCGATTCAAACACGCTTGCGCCTTGTGTTGAAGCCCCCACACGGCCAATCTGGAGCCTTACAGGAACGTGTTCTAGTTTCCAGTCCTAGGAGGCTCGCGTGGGCAGTCCGGTGATCGTGGGAGCGGTGCGCACGCCCATCGGCAGGCGGAACGGCTGGTTGTCCGGCCTGCACGCCGCCGAGCTCCTCGGTGCGGCACAACGGGGACTGCTCGACAGGACAGGTGCCGATCCGTCCACCGTCGAACAGGTCATCGGCGGCACCGTCACCCAGGCGGGCGAACAGTCGAACAACATCACCCGGACGGCCTGGCTGCACGCGGGCCTGCCGCAGACCACCGGCTGCACCACGGTCGACGCCCAGTGCGGCTCGGCCCAGCAGTCCACGCACCTCATCGCCGGTCTCATCGCGGCGGGCGCCATCGACGCCGGCATCGCGTGCGGGGTGGAGGCGATGAGCCGCGTGCCGTTGCGCAGCAACATCGGCGAGACCGGCATGCCGCGCCCCGACTCGTGGACGATCGACCTGCCCAACCAGTTCGTCGCCGCCGAGCGCGTCGCGGAACGGCGTGGCATCGGGCGCGAGGAGGTCGACCGGTTCGGCGTCCAGTCGCAGAACCGGGCTCGGGCGGCGTGGGCGGCGGGACGGTTCACCGCCGAGGTCGTGCCGGTGAAGGTCGGCGAGGACCTCGTGGACACCGACCAGGGCCTGCGCGAGACGTCCCTCGAAGCGCTGGCCGCACTCAAACCCGTCGTCCCGGACGGTGTGCACACCGCCGGAACGTCGTCGCAGATCTCGGACGGCGCCTCGGCCGTGATGGTCGTGGACGAGGAGTTCGCGCGGGCGCACGGCCTCACCCCGCGAGCCCGGATCGTCACGCAGTGCCTGGTCGGCTCGGACCCGTACTACCACCTGGACGGGCCCGTCGACGCCACCGCGCGCCTGCTCAAGCGCAGCGGCATGAAGATGGCCGACATCGACCTGTTCGAGGTCAACGAGGCGTTCGCGTCTGTCGTGCTGTCGTGGGCCGCGGTGCACCGGCCGAACCTCGACCGGGTCAACGTCAACGGCGGCGCCATCGCGATCGGTCACCCGGTGGGCAGTTCCGGGACTCGGTTGATCACGACCGCGCTGCACGAGCTGGAGCGCCGGGACGCGACCACGGCGTTGATCACGATGTGCGCCGGCGGGGCCATGGCCACCGGCACGATCATCGAACGGATCTGAGCTCCTCCGCCGGGTACGGGGTCCGCCGGCTCTCGTGCTGGAACCGGCGGTAGAAGTCCTTCATCACCGCCGCGACCTCGTTGTGGCGGTGGAGGACCTCCGCCACCCGCGGCGGAACCCCCTGTGAGCGCAGGGCGTACGAGAACCACATCACCAGGTGCGTCACGGTGTAGTACCGGTCGTAGCCCTCGTTGAGGGCGAAGAACGCGGTCTCCTCCTCGGACAGGTCGAAGGCGGAGGAGATCGCGAGGCCGTAGTCGGCGAAGTAGAGGCGCTCGCCGTCGGTCAGGACGTTCTGGAAGTGGCCGTCGAAGTGCAGCAGCCCGCGGGAGTTCATGAACTCGACCCCGGCGGCCAGCTCCCGTTCGACCATCTCGCAAGCGCTCGCGAGGTCGTCCTGGCCGTTCAGCCAGTCGTGCAGGTTGTGAGGGAAGTACTCCAGGAACAGCGCGATGCTCGTCCTCGACTCCCGCAGCGCTTCGATCCGCGGGCCGATCTCCGGTCCCCAGTAGCCGACCGCCTTCTCCAGCTCTTCAGACAGCGTCTGGCCGGGGTGCGGCAGAACCCGCCAGTGGTACATCAAAGGGAAGCCGTCGTGCTCACCCGCCAGCACCCAGTTCGTGGTCATCACGTGCACGGCCAGCTCGCGCCACGCCCCGAAACCCGCAGCCCCGACCAATCCGACGCCGTAGTGCGCGTGCACGGGCAGGTCGAACAGGTTCGCGGTCGACCCGGCGTTCCGCAGCTCCAGGTCGGTCAACGGCAACCGCTTCACGAACACCGGTGTGCCTCCGACGTCCAGCAACGCCGTCGGCCCGCCGATGCCCGTACCGATCGGTTCGGCTCGTTCCACCAGCTCACGCAGTTCCTGGTCGGTGAGCAGCGACAACGCGGACGAAACGGCGGCGTGGGAGGCCTGACGGGTCACATGATCGAAGTTACTCGGCTCCGTAGACCGGCACCGGGTGGTCCTCGGCGACCAACTCGCGCACGACGGGCCCGAGCTCGTCGGGCGACCACCGCGAGCCCTTGTCGGCCTCCGGCCCGCGCTGCCACCCGTGCACCACGCAGACGCGCCCGCCATCGACCTCGAACATCCGCCCGGTCACGTCCCCGGCCTCCTCGCTGCCGAGCCACACGACCAGCGGCGAGACGTTCTCCGGGGCCATCGCGTCGAACCCGTCCTCCGGCGGCGCCATCATCTCCGCGAACGTCGACTCGGTCATCCGGGTCCGCGCGGCGGGGGCGATCGCGTTGACCGTGACCCCGTACCGCGCCAGCTCGGCGGCCGCGACCAGCGTCAACGAGGCGATGCCCGCCTTGGCGGCCGAGTAGTTCGCCTGCCCGACGCTGCCGAAGAGCCCCGCGCCCGACGACGTGTTGATCACCCGTCCGCTGACGGCTCCCCCAGCCTTGTGCACGGCCCGCCAGTGCGCCGCGGCGTGGTGCAGCGTCGCGAAGTGGCCTTTGAGGTGCACGCGGACGACCTCGTCCCACTCGTCCTCGCCGCAGCCGACCACCATCCGGTCGCGCACGATGCCGGCGTTGTTCACGAGGACGTCCAAGCCGCCGAACTCGGAGACCGCCGCCTCGACAAGTCGCTGGGCACCGCTCCACGTCCCGACGTCGTCGGTGTTGACGATCGCCCGCGGCCCGATCAACGCGGCCACCTCGCCCGCGACCTCCGCGGACAGGTCGTTCACCACGACCCGCGCCCCGGTGGCGCCGAACGCCAGCGCGTGGGCACGGCCGATGCCGCGCCCCGCTCCCGTCACGATCACGACCCGGCTCATGAAGACTCCCCATCGGCTGCGGTCAGGAACGCGGGCGCCTCTCCCCCGCCGTGAACGACCAAGGTCGCGCCACTCACGTACGACGCCAGCGGCGAGGCGAGGAACACCGCACAGGCGCCCACCTCGTCGGGAGAGGCGAGACGCCCCAACGGCACGGTCCGCGCCACGGCCTCGATCCCGGCCTCGGAGCCGTAGTGCAGGTGCGACTGTTCAGTCCGCACCATGCCCACGGCCAGCGCGTTGACCCGCACCTTCGGCGCCCACTCCACGGCCAGCGACGACGTCAGGCTGTCGAGACCGGCTTTCGCGGCGCCATAAGCAGCGGTCCCAGGTGACGGACGCCGCCCGCTGACGCTGCTCACGTTGACGATCGAGCCGCCAGAGGCCTGCGTCTGCATCACGGCGTTCGCCGCCTGCGACACCAGCAACGGCGCCAGCAGGTTCAGCTCGACGATCCTCGAATGGAACCGCGGCGACGCCTTGTCCGCCAACGCGAACGGCGCCCCACCGGCGTTGTTGACCACCACGTCCAGCCGGCCGTGCCCGGTGACGATCCCGGCCACCAGCTCGGACACCTGGTCCGCGTCCCGCACGTCACACGGCACGAACGACGCGCCATCCACCTCCGCAGGTCGTCGAGCACACGTCACGACGACGGCCCCGGCCGAGAGGAACGCGCGGGTGATGCCGAGACCGACACCCCGCACGCCGCCCGTCACGAGGACCACTGCTCCGTCGAGGTCCAGTTCCACCAGCACCTACCCCGGTCGCTCCGGCACTGCTAAATTACCAAGCAATCGCTTGGTTCGGAAGGCGGCGCGATGGGAATCTCCAGCAGCCACACCGAAAACGGCATCATCGAGGTCACCGTCGACTACCCCCCGGTCAACGCCATCCCGTCCCAGGGCTGGTTCGACCTGGCCAGGGCGGTCACGGCCGCGGGTGAGGACCAGGACACGCGCGTGGTGATCCTGAGGGCCGAGAACCGCGGCTTCTGCGCGGGCGTCGACCTCAAGGAGATCCAGCGCGCCGAGGGGTACAACGCGCTGGTGGCGGCGAATCGCGGGTGCGCCAAGGCCTTCGCGGCCGTGTACGACTGCGAGGTGCCGGTGATCGCCGCGGTGAACGGGTTCTGCCTCGGTGGCGGTGTCGGGCTGGTCGGCAACGCGGACGTCATCGTGGCGTCCGACGACGCCACGTTCGGGCTGCCCGAGGTCGACCGGGGCGCGCTCGGCGCGGCGACGCACCTGGCCAGACTCGTTCCGCAGCACCTGATGCGGACGCTGTACTACACGGCCCGCAACGTCAGCGCGCAGACGCTGCACCACCACGGCAGCGTCGTCGAGGTGGTGCCCCGCGCGCGGCTCGACGACGCGGCCCGCGAGATCGCCAAGGAGATCGCGAAGAAGGACACGGCGGTGATCCGGGCGGCCAAGGAGGCCATCAACGGCATCGACCCGCAGCGCGTGCACCAGAGCTACCGCTTCGAGCAGGGCTTCACCTTCGAGCTGAACCTCACCGGTGTGTCGGACCACGCCCGGCAGGCCTTCCTGGACGGAAATCATGCGCGACAAGCGAATGACAGCTGACGAGGTCGTCGGCGAGATCAAGGACGGCATGACCGTCGGCATCGGCGGCTGGGGCTCGCGGCGCAAGCCGATGACCCTGGTCAAGGCGATCCTGCGGTCGGGGGTCGAGGACCTCACGGTCGTCACCTACGGCGGCCCGGACGCCGGGCTGCTGTGTGCGGCGGGCAAGGTCCGCAAGCTCGTCTACGGTTTCGTCTCGCTCGACTCGATCCCCTACGACCCGTGGTTCAAGCGGGCGCGGGAGACCGGCGCGATCGAGGTGCTCGAACTGGACGAGGGCATGTTCCAGACGGGGCTGCGCGCGGCCGGGCACCGGTTGCCGTTCCTGCCGATCAGGGCGGGGCTGGGATCGGACGTCCTCAAGTACGCGCCCGAGCTCAAGACCGTCAGGTCGCCGTACGACGACGGCGAGGAGCTGGTGGCCATGCCGGCGTTGAAGCTCGACGTCGCCCTCGTGCACCTCAACCGCGCCGACAAGCACGGCAACGCCCAGTACCTCGGGCCCGACCCGTACTTCGACGACCTGTTCTGCCTGGCCGCGGACCGGCGGTACGTCTCGTGCGAGCAGGTCGTGGAGACGTTCGACGGGCCGCCGCAGACGTTGCTGCTCAACCGGATGATGGTGGACGGCGTGGTGGAGGCGCCGGGCGGTGCGGGGTTCACGAGCTGCGTCCCGGACTACGGCCGCGACGAGGCCCTCCAGCGCGAGTACGCCAACGCCGCCACGGACCTCGAGCAGTGGCCGGACTTCTACGAGAGGTTCCTGGGATGAGCGACGTCACGCGAGCCGAGGTGTGCGTCACCGCGTGCGCCGACCTGTTCCTGGGAGCCGGTGAGACCCTCGCCAGCCCGATGGGCCTGATCCCGTCCCTAGGCGCGAAACTCGCTCGGCTGACGAGTGAGCCCGACCTGCTGCTCAGCGACGGTGAGGCGTTCCTGCTCACGCCCGAGTCCACCGTGGAGGGCTGGCTGCCGTACCGGAAGGTGTTCGACGTCGTCGCGCACGGCCGCCGCCACGTCGTGATGGGCGCGAATCAGGTCGACAGGTTCGGCAACCAGAACATCTCCGCGATCGGCGACCACGCGAGGCCCACTCGTCAGCTCCTGGGCTTTCGCGGCGCGCCGGGCAACACCGTCAACCACCGCACCAGCTACTGGGTGCCGCGGCACAGCACGCGGGTGCTGGTCGAGGCCGTGGACGTGGTGTCCGGTGTGGGCTACGACCGGGCCGCCGGGCCGTTCCACGACGTCCACCGGGTCGTCACGAACCTGGCCGTGCTCGACTTCGACACCCCGGACCACTCGATGCGCATCCTCTCCGTGCACCCCGGGGTGTCGGTCGACGAGGTGCGGAAGCAGACGTCGTTCCCGCTCATAGCAAACAACGTGACCGAGACGCGGCTCCCGACCGACGAGGAACTGGAGCTGATCAGGACCAGGCTCGATCCGCAGAGCAAGCGGGACAAGGAAGTCCCGCAGTGAGGACCGCGCTCACCGACCTGGTCGGCGTCCGGCACCCGGTCGTGCAGACCGGCATGGGCTGGGTCGCCGGACCGCGCCTGGTCTCCGCGACCGCCGAGGCCGGTGGGCTCGGCATCCTGGCCTCGGCGACCATGACCTTCCCCGAGCTCGAAGCCGCCGTCAAGGAGACCCGGTCCCGCACGTCCGCGCCGTTCGGCGTGAACCTCCGGGCGGACGCGCACGACGCGCCGGAGCGGATCGACCTGCTGATCCGCGAACAGGTGAAGGTCGCTTCCTTCGCGCTGGCCCCGAAACCGGACATGATCGCGAAGCTGACCGACGCCGGTGTCGTCGTGATCCCGTCGATCGGCGCGGCCCGGCACGCGGAGAAGGTCGCGAAGTGGGGCGCCCACGCGGTGATCGTGCAGGGCGGCGAGGGCGGCGGCCACACCGGCGGTGTCGCCACGACCCTCCTGCTCCCGAGCGTGCTGGACGCCGTGGACATCCCGGTGATCGCGGCCGGCGGCTTCTTCGACGGCAGAGGCCTCGCTGCCGCTCTCGCGTACGGCGCGGCCGGCATCGCGATGGGCACGAGGTTCCTGCTCACGCAGGAGAGCACGGTCCCGGACGCGGTGAAACAGGCCTACCTGCAACGGGATCTGAACGGCACCGTCGTGACCACGCGGGTCGACGGCCTCCCGCACCGCGTCCTGAGGTCGGACCTGGTCGAGCACCTCGAGAAGTCGGGACGGATCAGCAGCCTGGCCAGGGCGGTCTCCAACGCGGCGAGGTTCCGGCGGCACACCGGACTGTCGTGGCGCGCGATGATCCGCGAGGGCCTGGCCATGAAGCACGGCAAGGACCTCACGTGGTCGCAGGTGATCATGGCCGCGAACACGCCGATGCTCCTCAGGGCCGGCCTGGTCGAGGGCAGGACCGACGCGGGCGTGCTCGCGTCCGGTCAGGTCGCCGGGCTGCTCGGCGACCTGCCCACGTGCGCGGACCTGATCGAGGGGATCGTCAAGGACGCCGAGGCGGCGATCGACCGGCTCAGAGACGTTCGATGATCGTCACGTTCGCCTGACCGCCGCCCTCGCACATCGTCTGCAGTCCGAACCGGCCGCCTGTCCGCTCCAGCTCGTGCAGCAACGTCGTGAACAGCTTCGTGCCGGTCGCGCCGATCGGGTGGCCGAGCGCCAGCGCTCCCCCGTTGACGTTGACCTTCCCGAGGTCGATCTTCAGCTCCTTGGCCCACGCCATGGCCACCGACGCGAACGCCTCGTTGATCTCGAACAGGTCGATGTCCGACAGGGACATCCCGGCCCGCTGCAGCGCGTACTTCGTCGCCCGGATCGGCGCGGTCAGCATGTAGATCGGGTCGGACCCGCGGGCGGACATGTGGTGCACGCGCGCCCGAGGTGTCAGCTTGTGCTCGCGCACAGCCTGTTCGGACACCACGAGCACCGCCGAGGCGCCGTCGGAGATCTGCGACGACAGCGCGGCCGTCGTGCGCCCACCGGGCCGCAACGGCTGCAGCTTCGCCATCTTCTCGGCGCTGGTGTCCGGCCGCGGGCACTCGTCGGCCGCGATCCCGTTGACCGGCGCGATCTCGCGGTCGAACCGGCCCTCCTTGATCGCGGTGATCGCCCGGAGGTGGCTCTGCAGCGCGAAGTCCTCCATCTCGCGCCGCGACAGGTCCCACCGCACGGCGATCAGGTCGGCCGCCCGGAACTGGCTGACCTCCTCGTCGCCGTAGCGGTGCTGCCAGCCCTCACAGCCCTCGAACGGGCTGATGGTCATAGCTGAGCCGATCGGCACCTGCGACATGTTCTGCACGCCGCCCGCGACCACGACGTCGGCCGTGCCGCTCATCACCGCCTGGGCCGCGAAGTGCAGCGCCTGCTGGCTCGACCCGCACTGCCGGTCGACCGTCACGCCCGGCACCTGCTCCGGGAAACCCGCGGCCAGCCAGGACGTCCGCGCGATGTCACCCGCCTGCGGGCCGACGGTGTCCACGCACCCGAAGATCACGTCGTCCACGTCCGTGGGATCGACGTCGACGCGGTTGAGCAGCGCCGTGATCACGTGCGCGCCGAGATCGGCCGGGTGGACGTGGCTCAGTTCGCCACCACGCCTGCCCGCCGGGGTCCGCACAGCCTCGATGATGTACGCCTCGGCCACGAGGGCCCTCCTTCTTACGTCTTCGAGTTCTTCCTGCGGCCCGTGGCGATGCCGTCGAGCAGGATGGCGAGGTACTGGTCGGCGACCGCTTCCGCGCGCAGTTCGCCGTCCGGCCGGTACCACCGCACGGCCACCCACACCGTGTCGCGGATGAACCGGTACGCCACGTCGACGTCGAGGTCGGCGCGGAACACTCCCGCGCTGATGCCCTCCTCCAGCAACACCGTCCACAGCTTGCGGAACTCCACGCTGCGGTCGTCGATGTAGGAGAACCGTTCGAGCGGTGCCAGGTGCTTGGCCTCGTTCTGGTAGATCGCGACCGCGGCGTGCCGGGTGTCGATCGCCTCGAACGACGCCACCACCAGGGCCTTCAGCGTCTGCTTCGGACCGAGCCCGGCCTCGACGATCTCCCCGTACCGCGTGAACAGTTCGTCCAGGAACGTCCGCAGGATCTCGTCGACCATCGACTCCTTCGAGTCGAAGTGGTGGTAGAGGCTGCCGGACAGGATCCCCGCCGCGTCCGCGATGTCGCGCACGGTCGTCTGCCCGTACCCGCGTTCGGCGAACATCCGTGCCGCCAACGCGAGCAGTTCCTGCCTTCTGGTGCTCACCGGTCTTACCTTCCTCACGGGTGCTGACTGCTCACCGAGACGACCTCGCCCGTCAGGTAGGACGAGTAGTCGCTGGCGAGGAACACGATCACATTCGCGACCTCCCAGGGCTCGGCGGCGCGCCCGAAAGCTTCTCGAGACGCCAGTTCCGTCAGCAACTCCTCACTGGTGACCTTGGCGAGGAACGGGTGCGCCGCCAAGCTCGGGGCGACCGCGTTCACCCGGATGCCGTGCTCGGCGACGTCCATCGCGGCGCACCTCGTCAGCGCCATGACCCCCGCTTTCGCTGCGGCGTAATGGGCTTGACCCTTCTGGGCGCGCCAGCCGATCACACTGGAGTTGTTAACGACGACACCGCTTCGTTGGACGACCATTTGGCGTAGTGCGGCCCTGGTGCAGCGGAAGGTGCCGTTGAGCGTGACGTCCAGGACGCGCGACCACTCGTCGTCGGCCATCTCCAGCACGGACTTCTCACCGCCGAGGCCGGCGTTGTTGACCATCACGTCGATGCGGCCGTACCGCTCGACCGTCTCGTCGACCAGGTACTGCACCTGCTGCTCGTTGGTGACGTCGCACGGGATGGCGTGCGCGGTGCCCAGTGCTTCGTGGGTCTCCTTGAGGCGGCGCTCGTGCCAGTCGCTGATCACGACCGTCGCGCCTTCCTCGAGACACCGCTTCGCCGTCGCCGACCCGATGCCGGTGCCCGCCGCGGCCGTGACCACGACGATCTTGTCCTTGAGCAGGTCGTGGCCGGTCATCGCGGCAGCCCCAGGATCCGGTGGGCGATGATCTCGCGCTGGATCTCGTCCGAGCCGCCGTAGATCGTCTCCGCGCGGCTGAACAGGAACAGGCGCTGCCACTCGTTGTCGTCGATCATCGACTCGGGACCGAGCGAGTCCATCGCGAGCTCACCGAGCCTGCGGTGCCAGCCCGCCCAGAACAGTTTCAGCACGGACGCCTCCGGCCCGGGGTCGTCGTTCAGCGTTCTCATCGTGTGCGAGCGCATGACGTGCAGTTCGAGCCACGCCCTGGTGAGGCGTTCGTCCTCGGGCGCCTGCGCTCTGATGGCGTCGAGCTGCCGCCGGAAGCCGACCTGGTGGCCGAGCATGGCGGTGCCGCGCTCGAAGCCGAGGGTGGCCATGGCGATCTTCCAGCCCTCGCCGGGCTCGCCGACGACGTTCTCCCGCGCCGTGACCGCGCCGTCGAAGAAGACCTCGTTGAACTCCGACGTGCCGGTGAGCTGGCGGATCGGGCGCACCTCGATGCCCGGCTGGTTCATCGGCACCAGCAGGTACGAGAGGCCCTTGTGCCGCTGCGAACCGGGTTCGGTGCGGCACAGGACGAAGATCCAGTCCGAGTAGTGCGCGTTCGACGTCCAGATCTTCCGGCCGTTGATCACCCACTGGCCGCCTTCGAGGGTGGCCCTGGTGGCGACCGAGGCGAGGTCCGATCCGGCGCCCGGTTCGGAGTAGCCCTGGCACCACAGCTCGTCGAGCGTGCGGATCTTCGGCAGGAAGCGCGCCTTCTGCTCCGGCGTGCCGAACGCGACGAGCGTCGGGCCGAGCAGGCCCTCCCCGACGATGTCGACCTTCGCCGGGGCGTCGGCCTCCGCGTACTCCTCGTGGAAGATCACCTGTTCTTCCACGCTGCGCTCACCGGGCCAGCCGAGGCACGTCCACCCGCTCCGCGCGAGGTGCCGGTGCCAGCGCAGCCTGCCCTCGAACGCCTCGTGCTCGCGACCCGGTCCACCCAGGCCGCGCAGCTCAGCGAACTCACCGACGAGGTTGGCGGACAACCATTCCCGCACCTCGCGCCGGAAGGACTCCATGCGCCATACTCTAACCTACCAAGCACTTGCTTTGGAGGGCGTCGTGTCGAACGTTCCAAGCAGGCAAACGGTTTCAGCCGTGCTCGACCGCGCAGCTGCTTCGTACATCGACGCGGAGGCGTTGGTGGACGGGGAGGTTCGCCTCACCTGGCTGGAGCTGCGCTCGGCGGTGCGGGACGCCGCCCGCGCGCTCGCGGGAATGGGCGTGCTGCCCGGCGACCGGGTGGCGTTGTGCGCGCCCAACTCGGCGCAGTGGGTGGTCGCGGCACTCGGAGCGTTGCACGCCGGCGCGGCGCTCGTGCCGATCAACACGCGGTTCACCGCGACCGAAACGCTGGACGTGGTGCGGCGCAGCGCCGCGCGTGTGCTGGTCGTGGAGGGCGAGTTCCTCGGTCGTGACCGCGAGGAGGAGTTGCGGGCGTTGTCACCGGAACTCCCGGCCGTGGTGCGATTACCGGCGTCGTGGGTCGCTTCTGAGGTAGACCTTCCCGCGCTGTCGGAAGATCAGCTGTGCGACGTCATGTACACGTCGGGCACGACTGGGCGCAGCAAGGGTGCGATGAGCGCGCACAGGCAGTCGCTGGGGGTGGCCGAGGCCTGGGCGTCCTGTGGTGAGCTGACGGCCGCTGATCGCTACCTTATCGTCAACCCCTTCTTCCACACCTTTGGTTACAAGGCCGGGATCCTGGCCTGCCTGCTGACGGGCGCGGCGATCGTGCCGCAGCCGGTGTTCGACGTCGTGGAGACGATGCGGCTGATCGAACGGGAACGGATCACCGTGCTGCCCGGGCCGCCGACGATCTTCCAGGCGTTGCTCGACCACCCCGAGCGCGCCTCGTTCGACCTGTCGAGCCTGCGGCTAGCGGTCACCGGAGCGGCGGTGGTGCCCGTGGTGCTGATCGAACGGATGCGGGCGGAGCTGTCGCTGACCGTGCTGACCGCGTACGGGCTGACCGAGGCCGTCGTCGCCACCATGTGCCGTCCCGGGGACTCACCGGAGACCGTCGCGCACACGTGCGGTGCGCCGACGGCCGGGTTCGAATTGCGGTTGGGCGCCCAGGACGAGGTGCTGTTGCGCGGCCCGAACGTGATGCTCGGTTACCTGGACGACCCCGGGGCCACCGCGGCCGCGATCGACGCCGACGGCTGGCTGCACACCGGTGACGTCGGGAAGATCGACGAACGCGGCTACCTCTCGATCACCGACCGGCTCAAGGACATGTACATCTGCGGCGGCTTCAACGTCTACCCCGCCGAGATCGAGCAGGCGCTGGCACGGCTGCCGGGGGTCGCGGAGTCGGCCGTGGTCGGGATGACCGACGCACGGCTCGGCGAGGTCGGCGTCGCGCACATCGTTCTGGGCGCTGGTTCTTCGCTGACGGCGGACGAGGTGATCGCGTTCTGCCGTTCGTTCCTCGCGAACTACAAGGTGCCGCGCGCCGTCGAGTTCCACCCCTCACTCCCCCGCAACGCCATGGGCAAGGTCCTCAAGACCCAACTGCGCAAGGAGAACGCGTGACAGTCTCGTATGAGCGGCGGGACGCGGTCGCCGTCGTGACCATGAACCGCCCGGAGTACCGCAACGCGCAGAACTCGGCGATGACCTACGCGTTGGACGAGGCCTTCACCCGCGCGGTGGACGACGACGAGGTCAAGGTGATCGTCCTGGCCGGCGCCGGCGACCACTTCTCCGCGGGCCACGACATCGGCTCGCCCGGCCGTGACGTCGGCACCTCCTTCGAGCGCAAGGCCGTGATGTGGTGGGACCACGTCGGCCGCGAGGGCGGTGACCTCCGGTTCGCCCGCGAGATGGAGGTCTACCTCGGCATGTGCCGGCGGTGGCGGGAGATCCCGAAGCCGACGATCGCGATGGTGCAGGGCGCTTGCGTCGCCGGTGGCCTGATGCTCGCGTGGGTGTGCGACCTGATCGTCGCTGCCGAGGACGCGTTCTTCGCCGATCCCGTGGTGCGCATGGGAATTCCGGGCGTCGAGTACTTCGCGCACCCGTGGATGCTCGGCCCTCGCGCCGCCAAGGAGGTGCTCTTCACCGGCGACCGGTTCTCGGCCCAGCGCGCCTACGAGTGGGGCATGGTGTCGCGCGTCGTTCCGCGTGCCTCGCTGGAGTCGTCGACCTTCGAGCTGGCCGGGCGGATCTCGGCGATGCCCCGGTTCGGGCTCGCGCTGGCCAAGAAGGCGGTCAACCAGTCCGAGGACCTGATGGGGATGCGCGCCGGGATGGACTCGGTGTTCGGGTTGCACCACTTCGCGCACGCGCACAACGCCGAGGTGAGCTCCGACGCGCTGGCCGGGATGGACGCCCGTTCGATGAAGAAGGCCTCCGGCTGATGGACCTCTCGCTGGACGCCGGGACCCTGTCGTTCCAGGCCGAGGTGCGCGCCTGGCTGGCTTCGCACGTCCGTCCTCTGTCCTCGATGGACACCGCCGGCGGGTTCGAGGAGCACCGCTCGTGGGAACGGCTGCTGGCCTCCGAACGGCTGTCGGTGGTCTCGTGGCCCGCTGAGTTCGGTGGCAGGGAGGCGTCTTTGCTGCAGTGGCTGGTGTTCGAGGAGGAGTACCACGCCTCGGGGGCGCCGGGCCGCGTCTCGCAGAACGGCATCTTCCTGCTGGCGCCGACGTTGTTCGCCCACGGCACCGACGAGCAACGTGCCCGGATCCTGCCCTCGATGGCCCGCGCGGACGTGGTGTGGGCGCAGGCCTGGTCCGAGCCCGAGGCCGGGTCGGACCTGGCATCGTTGCGCAGCACGGCCGTCCGCTCCGACGGCGGCTGGCTGCTGCGCGGCCAGAAGACCTGGAGCTCACGCGCGGCATTCGCGGACAGGGCGTTCGGCCTGTTCCGCACCGGCCCCGGCGAACGACACCGCGGCCTGACCTACCTGCTCTTCGACCTGCGCGCCCCCGGCGTCACGGTCCGCCCGATCACCCAGCTCGACGGCGAACCGGGCTTCGCCGAGATCTTCCTCGACGACGTGTTCGTGCCGGACCACGACGTGGTGGGCGAGGTCGGCGACGGCTGGCGCGTGGCGATGAGCACCGCGGGCAACGAACGCGGCCTGACCCTGCGTTCCCCAGGCCGTTTCACGGCCGCCGCGTCGAGGCTGGTCGAGCTGTACCGCAAGAACCCCGACCCGGCGTTGCGCGACCGCGTCGTCGACGCGTGGATCGGCGCGCAGGCCTACCGGCTCCACACGTTCGGCGCACTGGCGCAGCCGTTGAGCGGGCCGGCCGCGAGCGTGACGAAGGTGTTCTGGTCCGAGCTCGACGTGGCCCTGCACGAGACCGCGATGGACCTGCTCGGCGAGGTCGCGCCGGGATGGCGGGACGGATGGCTGTTCTCGCTGTCGGGCCCGATCTACGCCGGCACCAACGAGATCCAGCGCAACGTGATCGCCGAACGACTCCTGGGGCTGCCGCGATGATGTTCACGCTGTCGTCGGAGCAGACGGACCTGGGCGGGGTGCTGCACGGCTTTCTGGGAGCCGGGAGAACCGACCTGGCCTCGCTCGGGGTGGACGAGGTGAGCGATCCGGTCGACCTGGTGGTGGTGTTCGAGGAGTTGGGACATCACGCGGTGGCGGGGCCCTGGGTGGAGTCGCTGGCGGTCGTGCCGGCGTTGCGGGCTGAAGTTGGGCCTGGGCCTGGTGCCGGGGCTGGGGTCGGGGTCAGGGCTGAAACTGGGGCTGGGGCTGGGGCTGAAACTGGGGCTGGGCCTGGTGTCGGGGCTGGGGCTGGGGCTGGGGCTGGGGCTGGGGCTGGGGCTGGGGAAGCGAGTGGGACGTGGTCCGTCGCCTTCCCGCCTCTCCTCCCCCACGCCGTCGAAGCCGACCACTACCTGCTCGTCGAGGGCGACACGCTCCGCGAGGCCACCCCCACCACCGAACTCCCCTCGATCGACCCGGCCCGCCGCCTGCACGAACTGTCCGCCGGCCAGGTCCTCGCCACCGACGTCCCAGCGGCCCGCGCGTTCGACCTCGGCGTCCTCACCACCTCCGCTCAACTCCTGGGCCTCGGCCGCGCCATGCTCGAGATGACCACCGAGCACGCCAAGGCGCGTGCCCAGTTCGGCAAGCCCATCGGCCAGTTCCAGGCGGTCAAGCACCACCTCGCGAACGTCCTGATCGGCCTGGAAATGGCCCGCCCACTGGTGTTCGGCGCGGCCGTGACCCTGTCGTCGCGCGACGTCTCGGCCGCCAAGGTCGCCACCTCCGACGCCGCCTGGCAGGCCGCCCGCACCGCGCTGCAGGTGCACGGCGCCATCGGTTACACCGCCGAGCACGACCTCGGCCGGTTCCTGCTGCAGACCCGAGCCCTGCGCACGGCGTGGGGCAGTCCGTCGATGCACCGAGCACGCGTGCTGGAGGCGTTGTGACACCGGAACAACTCGCGTTGCGGGACGCCGTCCGCAGCCTGCTCGACAAGCACTCGGACGTCCGCGCGGCCGTCGAGACCCCGCACGGCCACGACAAGGACGTGTGGGCGCGGCTGTGCGACATCGGCGTCCTCCCGATCCCCGAGCAGTACGGCGGATCCGGCGCCGAGCTGCCGGAAACCCTGGTGGTGCTGCAAGAACTCGGCCGCACCCTCACCCCGGCACCGCTGCTGGCCTCGATGATGGCCGCAAGAGCACTGCTGGAGGCGGGTAACGAGGAGGCGTGCGCCCGGTTGTTGCCACGGATCGCGGACGGCGCCGTCGCCACGCTCGTCTGGCCGTGGGACAACGCCCAGACCGGCCTCGACGGCACGGCGCGGTACGTCCTGGACGGCGACACCGCCGAGATCCTCCTCGCCACCGACGGCACCGACCTCTACGAGGTCGACCTCGCCACCGTCACCCGTGAACACACCCCGGCGATGGACCAGACGCGCCGCCTGGCCACCGTTCACCTCGACGGCGCGGAGACCACTCGCCTGGGCCGTTGGTCGCCTCGGATCCGTGACGTCGCACTGGCCGCGCTGAGCGCGGAACAGGTCGGTGCCGCGGCAAGGGCACTCGAACTCACCGTCGAGTACACGAAGACGCGGGTCCAGTTCGGCAAGCCGATCGGCTCGTTCCAGGCGCTGAAGCACCGCATGGCCGACATGCACGTCCTGGTGGAGACGGCCAGGTCGGCAGCGGAGGCCGCGACCGACGAGGTGTCCGCGGCGGTGGCGAAGGTGTACTGCTCGGAGGCGTTCTTCAAGGTCGCGGCCGAGATGGTCCAGCTGCACGGCGGCATCGCGATCACGTGGGAGCACGACGCGCACCTCTACCTCAAACGGGCGCACGGCAGCGGCCAGCTGTTCGGCAGTCCGCGCGAGCACCTGGACCGACTCTCCCGTTCCACCCTCGGGTGATCATCGTTCTCCCTGGACTCGACGCCCCAAACCCACCAAGAACACCAACGGCGACCCGGCATGGGCCTATAACTACGCGGGCGTGGTCGACGGGGTGCTCGTGCCGACGACGGTGTTGTCGAACGTCGTTCCCGCCCGGCGCCGGCGGCAACGGCAGCTGGACCTGGGAGCGTGGATGTGAAGACCTACGCCGCAGTCACCGACCTGTGCGCGCGACTTGCGGGCCGGTTGGAAGACGACACGCTGCGGTCGGTGCGCGAGGACTACTTCGGTGGCGAGCCCGCGCAGGCCGAGGCGACGCTGCTGCTGTCCATGGCCTACGAGAACATCGGCATCACGGCCGAGGAGCGCGAGCTCATCGCGACCACTTTGGATGATCCCGACAGCCCTGATCTCGCCGCGGTGCCGAGCATCGACGAGGTGCCGCCCGTCGCGTACCGCTTCAGCGCCGTCGCCCCGCCGAACGCGGCCGACCCGGCCAAGGCGGACGTGGTGCTGTCCGCCGACGCCGCCCGGCACGGAGGCCGCCGCCTGCGCCGCGCCTGGCGCGAACCGCTCGACGGCGCGCGGGACGGCGCGAAGTGGGTCTACGTGCTGCAGACCACCGAGAACGCCAACCTGCTGGGCGCGTTCGCCGGGCTGTCGGGGCGGTTGTGGGTCGTGCTGAAGGAGAAGTGGCCGCTCGAGGTCGTGGTCGAGGGCAGGCTGCTGCCGCCCTACCAGGCCGCCGCCGTGACGGTCGCCCCGCAGGTCTGGAGCATCTAGGTCTGCCCCAGCACGCGGCGGAACGCCGGACACTCCAGGTGCGTCGGCGCCGGGCACGCCGCCGCGTGCCGCAGGTCGTCGCGCATCGACGCCAGCTTCTGGATCGTCGCGTCCAGCTCGTCGGCCTTGGCGGCGAGCATCGCGCGGTTCGGCGACGGGCGGCCGTCCGGCGAGAACATCAGGGTGATCTCGTCCAGCGAGAACCCCGCCGTGCGGCACACCGCGATCAACGCCAGCTGGTCCAGCACGGCCGACGTGAACACCCGCGTCAGGCCCTGCCTCCGCACGGACGCGATCAGGCCGCGTTCCTCGTAGTAGCGCAGAGTGGAGGCGGGCACGCCCGAACGGCGGACCACTTCGCCGATGCCGATCTCAACGGAGTCCACGACACTTGACCTCAAGCCGACTTGAAGTAGGACGGTAGGAGCATGACATCTGAGGCGAACAGCGCACAGGCCGCCCTCTGGAACGCCGCCGGGCAGGGGTGGGCCCAGGCGCAGGAGATCGTGGGCCTGATGCTCGAACCCTTCCAGGACGTGCTCGTGCAGGCCGCGACCCGCCGGCCGCGCACCAGGGTCCTCGACGTCGGGTGCGGCACGGGTGCCGTGACCCGGGCGATCGCCGGGGCCACCGGCGCGGACTGCCTGGGCGTCGACATCGCCGAGTCGATGCTGGCGGCGGCACGCGAGCGCGGCGGAGCGGAGTACCTCCTGGCCGACGCGCAGGTGCACGCGTTCGACACGAGCTTCGACCTGGTCGTGAGCAGGTTCGGGGTGATGTTCTTCGACGACCCGGCGGCCGCTTTCGGCAACCTGCTCAAGGCCACCGCGGCCGGCGGTGAGCTGTGCTTCGTCACGTGGCGGACCAGGGACGAGAACCCGTTCATGACCACCGCGTCCGAGGTCGCCGCGACCCTGGCCCCCGACGCACCCGCGCCCGACCCGGACGGCCCGGGCCCGCACTCGCTCGCGGACCCCGGCCGGACCCGCGCGGTGCTCGGCAGCGCGGGCTGGAGCGAGATCGGCATCGAGCGCGTCGACCGGACCTGCACGATCCCCGAGTCCCTGTTGGTGCCGTACCTGAGCAACCTCGGCCCGATCTCCCGTGCGCTGCGCGCCGCGCCGGAGGAGGACCGCGGCGCGATGATGGCCGAGGTCCGGGGCGCGTTCGACTCCTTCGTGCACGGCGACGAGGTGCGGGTGCCGGGCGCCTGCTGGCTGGTCACCGCGTCAGCTCCACTCTGACTGCCGCTGCCAGGTCAGCAGGTTGTCCAGGACCTCGCCGGACCAGCCGCGGGTGTCCAGTTCGGCGTGCGAGGCGTAGCGGCCGCGGTAGAACAGCAGCGGCTGCGCCTCGCGCACCGGGCCGAGTTCAACGACGGAACCGACGACCATGTGGTGGTCGCCGGCGTCGTGCACGACCGACACCTCGCAGTCGACCCACGTCAGAGCGCCGTCGAGCACCGGAGCGCCCGTGGCCGACGGCGTCCAGGAGATCCCGGAGAACTTGTCCGCACCGGCCCTGCCGAAGACCGACGAGATCTCACGCTGGTCCTCCGCCAGCACGTTCACGCAGAACGAGCCGGAGGACGCCATCGCCGCCCAACTGCGCGAGGTCCGTTGTGGACAGAACACGACCAGCGGCGGGTCGAGCGACAGCGCGGCGAACGACTGGCAGGCGAACCCCACCGGGCCGTCCGGCGACATGCCGGTCACCACCGTCACACCGGTGCAGAAGTGCCCGAGGACGGAGCGGTAGCGGGCTCCTACTTCTGGTGGCCAACGCTGAAGTCGTGTCCCCACAGGCTCACCGCCGTGCTCTCGCGTGCGATCCAGTCCTCATCGGACACCTGCCGTCCCTCGCAACCGAACTCGACGTCGAACCCGCCGGGCGTCTTCATGTAGAACGACAACATCAGGTCGTTGACGTGCCGGCCGAGCGTCGCCGACATCGGGACCTTTCGCCGCAGAGCCCGGTCCAAGGTCAGGCCGACGTCGTCGGTGTTCTCGACCTCGACCATGAGGTGCACGATCCCGCTGGGTGTCGGCATGGGCAGGAACGCGAGGCTGTGGTGGCGCGGGTTGCAGCCGAAGAACCGCAGCCACGCGGGTGGGCCGTCGGCGGGCCTGCCGACGAACTGCGGGGGCAGGCGCATCGAGTCGCGCAGCCGGAACCCCAGCACGTCGCGGTAGAAGTGCAGCGCGGCCTCGTCGTCCGAAGTGGACAGCACGACGTGCCCGAGTCCCTGGTCCTCCGTCACGAACCGGTGCCCGTAGGGCGACACGACGCGCCGGTGTTCCAAAGCCGCGCCGTGGAACACCTCCAGCGTGTTGCCGGACGGGTCCTCGAAGCGGATCAGCCCGTTGACGCGCCGTTCGGCCAGGTCCTCGGCGGTGCCCTCGACGTACGCGACGCCGGCCGAGGCCAGGCGTTTCGCGACCTCTTCCAGTTCGGCCTCGGTGGCGGCCTCCCAGCCGGAGACCTGCAACCGGTCCTGCGCACCGGGCACGATCACCAGCCGTGCCGGGAAGTCGTCCATGCGCAGGTACAACGCGCCTTCGACGGACCCCTTGCCTTCCACCATGCCGAGGACCTTGAGCCCGAACTCGCGCCACCGGCCCATGTCGGTGGCCTCGATCCGGAGGTACGCAAGCGATCGGATGCCCATCACGCCTCCGTGAGAAAGTCGAGGGCGAGCCTGTTGAACTCGTCGAACTTCTCGAGCTGCGCCCAATGTCCGCAGCCGCCGAACACGTGCAGCTGTGCGCGCGGGATCAGCTTCGTCGCCAGCAACGCGCCGTCGAGCGGGTTGACCCGGTCCTCGCGGCCCCACACCAGCAACACCCGCTGGCGCAACCGGTACGCCTCGCGCCAGAGCATGCCCTGCTCGAAGTCGGGGCCGGAGAACGACTTGCCCAGCGCGGCCATGGCGCGCAACGACTCCGGCTTCGACGCCGCCTCGAACCGTTCGTCGATCAGCTCGTCGGTGATCAGCGACTGGTCGAACACCATGATCCGCAGGAACTCCTCGATCTTCTCCCGCGTGGGCGTCCTGGCGAACGCGCTGAGCTTGCGCACGCCTTCGGTCGGGTCGGGCGAGAAGACGTTCAACGACAACCCGCCCGGCCCCATCAGGACCAGGCGACCGGCGCGCTTGCCGTGGTCCAGGGCGAACCGGACCGCCGTGCCGCCGCCGAGCGAGTTGCCCAGGATGTGGGCCTGTTCGACCTCGAGCGAGTCCAGCAGGTCCTTCAACGCCCTGGAGGCGAAGGAGAAGTACTGGTCGTGCTCGGCCGGCTTGTCCGACTGGCCGTACCCCGGCATGTCGACCGCCAGCACGCGGAACGACTTCGCGAACACCGGGATGTTGG
This sequence comes from Lentzea cavernae, assembly GCF_014653695.1. GTDB lineage: Bacteria > Actinomycetota > Actinomycetes > Mycobacteriales > Pseudonocardiaceae > Lentzea > Lentzea cavernae. Next base: position 293,504 of record NZ_BNAR01000001.1, read on the forward strand.
CGCGGAAGTTAGACAGGGACGACGCGCCGGGCCCGCCGCCGTGCAGCATGACCAGCGTCTCGGCGTTGTCCGCGCCCGCCTCGTGGTAGTGCAATCGCACGCTCATCAACGCCCCCTCAGAACAGCCCGTCGCGGACCTGGATGCCGAGCTCGTTCTTGCCGTACAGCACGAGCACGCGCTCCGGGTCGTTGCCCGCGTGCACCCGTGCGGCGTGCGCGTCGCGCCAGAAGCGGGGCAACGGCAGTCCGGCGTTGATCGCCTTGCCGCCCGCGCTCTCGAAGAGCAGATCGATCGCGGCGAGCGCCCGCCCGCTGCCGAGCACCTGGTCGCGCCGCGCCCGCAGGCGGAGGTCGATCGGGATCTTCGTGCCGGCGACGGCGTGCGCCCACTCGTCGTTGATGTCCTTCTCCAGCGTCCACCACGCGATGTCGACGTCTGCCGCCGCGGTCGCGATCCTGACCTGTGCGAACGGGTCGTCGACCGACTTCTCCCCCAGGTAGGCCGCGCGGACGCGGTCCCGGGTCGCGCCGACGTGGAGTGCGTACGCCCCGGTCGCCATGCCGATGATCGGCGCCGTCACCGCGTACGGGTGGATCGTCCCGTACGGCATGCGGAACAACGGACCGGGGTTGACCTCCTGGCCAGGGCACTTGCAGCGCGCGGTGTGGGACATGCTCAGCGCCCGGTGCTCCGGCACGAACACGTCGTCCACCACGATGTCGTTGCTGCCCGTGCCGCGCAGGCCGACCGTGTCCCACACGTCGTTGATCGTGTAGTCGGCGATCGGCAGCAGGAACGTCCGGAAGTCGATCGGCTTGCCCTCGTCGTTCATCACGAGGCCGCCGAGCAGCACCCACGTCGCGTGGTCGCAGCCGGACGAGAAGCTCCACTTGCCGCTGAACCGGAACCCGCCCTCCACCGCAGTCGCACGACCTGTTGGCGCATAAGAAGATGAGATCCGCGTGTCCTGGTCCTCGCCGAACACCTCGTCCTGCGCCTTCACGTCGAACAGCCCGACGTGCCACGGGTGCACGCCCAGCACCGACGCGACCCAGCCCGTCGACCCGCACGCGCTGCCGATCATCCTGACCGCGGTGTAGAAGTCGAGCGGGTGCGACTCGAAGCCGCCGTACCGCGCGGGCTGCAGCATCCGGAAGAAACCGGCCTCCTGCAACGCCTTCACCGACTCCGGCGGCACCCTGCGCAACTCCTCCGCCTCGGCCGCGCGTTCGGCGAGAGCAGGCAGCAGTTCCCGCACCTTGCCGAGGATCTCCTCGCTCATCGGACTCCCTCCCGGCTCAGCTCCAGTGCGATGTCGATCAGCTGGTCCTCCTGCCCGCCCACGAGCTTGCGCTCGCCCGCCCGGACGAGGATCTGCGCGCCGGACACGCCGTAGCGCTTCGCCTGCGTGTAGGCGTGTTTGAGGAAGCTGGAGTAGACGCCCGCGTAGCCCATCATCAGCGCCATCCGGTCGAGCAGGCACTCCTCGGGCATGACGGGCCGGACCACGTCCTCGGCCGCGTCCACGATCTTGAAGAAGTCGACGCCGGTCTCGAAGCCGAGCTTGTCGCAGACGCCGACGAACGCTTCGAGCGGTGTGTTCCCCGCTCCGGCACCGAAACCGCGCACGCTGCCGTCGATCTGCTTCGCCCCGGCCCGTGCCGCGGCGACGGAGTTCGCGACGCTCAGCCCGAGGTTCTCGTGCCCGTGGAAACCGACCTGGGCGTCCGAGCCCAACTCGGCGACCAGAGCTTCGACGCGCTCGGAAACCTGTTCCAGGACAAGAGCTCCGGCCGAGTCGACCACGTAGACGCACTGGCACCCCGCGTCCGCCATGATGCGGGCCTGCTTCGCCAACGCCTCGGGTGGCTGCGAGTGGGCCATCATCAGGAACCCGACGGTCTCCAGCCCGCGCTCACGAGCCAGCGCGAAGTGCTGCACGGAGACGTCGGCCTCGGTGCAGTGCGTGGCGATCCGGACGATCGAGGCCCCGTTGTCCTGCGACACCAGGATGTCGTCCTTCACCCCGACACCCGGCAGCATCAGCACGGCGATCTTGGCCTGCGTCGCCGTCGCGGCGGCGACCTTGATCAGCTCCTGCTCGGGGGTGTGGCTGAAGCCGTAGTTGAACGACGACCCGCCCAGCCCGTCGCCGTGCGTCACCTCGATGACCGGTACTCCGGCACCATCGAGCGCCGCGACGATCGAGCGCACGTCGTCGGCCGTGAACTGATGGCGCTTGTGGTGCGAGCCGTCACGCAGTGACGTGTCGGTCAGCCGCAGGCTCAGATGCTGCACGGGCGATCTCCTCCCCCACCTTGGTCGCGGCGGCCGTCATGATGTCGAGGTTCCCGGCGTACTCCGGCAGGAAGTCGCCCGCTCCCGCGACCTCCACGAAGATCGCCACGCGGCCTGCGTCGTACTGCGGTTCGCGCAACAGGCGAAATCCCGGGACGTACGACCGCATGTCGGTCTCCATCCGGGCGATCGAGTCGGTGATCGGGTCCGGGTCGACGTCCTCGGGGATCGCGCAGAAGATCGTGTCGCGCATGATCATCGGCGGGTCCGCCGGGTTCAGCACGATGATCGCCTTGCCCTTCGCGGCACCCCCGATCGCCTCGATGCCGTGGCTGGTGGTGCGGGTGAACTCGTCGATGTTGGCGCGTGTGCCCGGTCCCGCCGACACCGACGCGACGCTCGCGACGATCTCCGCGTACGACACCGGCACGACCCGGGACACGGCGTGCACCATGGGGATCGTGGCCTGGCCGCCGCACGTGATCAGGTTGATGTTCGGCGCGTCCCGGTGCTCGCCGAGGTTCACCGGCGGCACGACGTACGGGCCGACCGCGGCCGGTGTCAGGTCGATCGCCCGGATGCCCGCCTCGGCGTAGCGCGGGGCGTTGGCCCTGTGCACCGCCGCAGACGTCGCCTCGAAGACGATGTCCGGCAGCTCGTCCTGGCGCAGCAACCACTCCGCGCCGTCGACCGAGACCTCGAGCCCCAGCGACGCCGCGCGCTTCAGCCCCTCGCTGGACGGGTCGATGCCCACCATCCAGCGCGGGTCGAGCACCTGCGAGCGCAGGAGCTTGTGGAGCAGGTCGGTGCCGATGTTGCCGGAGCCGACGATGGCCGCCTTCACCCAGTCACCTCATTCGAATTTCAGGTCAACGGAGCCGAGTCCGGCGAACTCGGCGTGGAACTCGTCGCCAGGCCTGGCGTCGATGGCACGCGTGCACGAACCGGGCAGCACGATGTCGCCCGCCAGCAGCCGGACGCCGAAGCTCGCGACCTTCGCGGCGAGCCACGCCACCGCGATCGCCGGATCGCCCAGCACGGCGTCACCACGTCCTTCGGCGACGACCTCACCGTTGCGCCGCAACGTGGCCGCGACGGCGCCGATGTCCAGTTCGGACGGACGCACGCGCTCGGAGCCGAGCATGAACCCGGCCGACGAGGCGTTGTCGGCGATGGTGTCCTGCAGCCCGATCCGCCAGTTCTCGATCCGGCTGTCGATCAGCTCGATGGCCGGTGCGACGAACTCGGTGGCGTCCAGCACGTCGGAGACGGTGCAGCCCTCGCCGGGCAGGTCGCGGGCCAGCAGGAACGCGATCTCCACCTCGACCCGCGGGTACAGGTAGGCCGACGCGTCGGCGGTGCCGGCGAGCTGCATGTCGTCGAGCAGGTGGCCGTAGTCGGGTTCGTCGACGCCCATCATCTGCTGCATCGCGAGCGACGAGAGCCCGACCTTGTGGCCGATCACGTCGCGGTTGCGGTGGCGGACGTTGAGCAGCTGGATCTCGTACGCGTCGACGACGTCGATCTCGGGATACAGCTCCACCAGCGGTTTGATCGGCACGCGGTCGCGTTCCGCCGCGCGCAGCAGTGCGGCGGCCGCCTCCCTGGACCCGATCGTCAGCACCTGGCCTCCCCTGTCGATGTGGCAGCGTGGTGCCCCGCGCGACGGCCCGAGAAGACGCAGTCGGCGAGCGCGAGACCGCTGACGTAGGACTCCGAGCACACCCCGACCGCCGACCGGCCCGCCGCGTACAGGCCCGGGACTCCGCGCACCTGACCGGTGTCCTCGTCCACGACGAGGCCTCCGAGCGTGAGCATCGGGCACGGGTAGCCGAACCCCGCGCGCACCGACACGTTGATCAACGAGTACGGCGGCGTCCCGAACGCCTCCGGCGTCGCGATTCCGACCTTCCGGGCCACCTCGTCGATGGTCGGGGCGGTCACCATCCCGCGTCCCAGCAGGTAGCGGACCTGCCAGCGCTGGAACGGCGCGGTCTGCGTCTTCACCTGGGCACGCGCGGTCCGGAGGATCTCGTCGTCGATCAGCAGCCAGGCCTTCCCGCCGCGTCCGACGATCGCGGTGCCGTTGGCCGCGCCGTACAAGGTCGCGTCGCCGAAGCGCTGCCCGGCCGAGTCGACCAGGACCCCGCGCTGCAACGCGCTCGGCGGTGTGACGAACCGCCACACCGAGATCTTGTCCATCCGCGCGGTCGTGCCACCGGCGGCGACGCCCAGGCGGATCCCTCCGCCGTCGTCGCCGGGCGTGCCCAGCGCGAGCCCGCCTCGGTACGCCGGTGCGTGCTCGTGCACCAGGGCCCGGTTCGCGATGAAACCGCCGGCCGCGATGACCACGCCCCGCCCGGCCTTCACCACCACCGGCCGACCGAACCGTTCGAGCCACTCGGCCAGCCCGAACAGCCTTCGGCCCAACGGCGGGTAGTAGAGCCACGGCTTCGCCCCCGCCTTGGACAACGCGCTGTGCAGAGCGCGCGGGAACCCGGTGAGGGTCCGGCACCGCACGCCCGTGACCCGGCCGTCCTCGAGAACCAGTTCCACGGCACGGGTCTGCGGCATGACCCGCACTCCCGCACGCCGGGTGGCCTCGGCCAGCCGGGTGAAGAACGCCCTGCCCGACGTGCCCTTCGCCCTGGTCCGATGTCCGCGCGGTGCCGGGTCGGGCCAGGCGTCCTCGCTGCCGGACAGGTAGAGGTAGTGGTCGTCGGTCGGGTAGGAGGTCTTGAACGGCGACACCCGCGCGTCGAACGGGACGCCCTGGTCCTCGAGCCAGGCCAGCGTCTTGGCACTGTCCTCGCAGAACCGCCGCAGGGTCTGCGGCGACACCGCGTCCCGGACCTCGTGGCGCAGGTAGGAGTACATCGCGTCGACGGAGTCGGCGACACCGGCCTCGACCTGCTGCCGCGTCCCGCCGCCCGCGTAGACGACACCGCCGGACAACGCGGTCGCGCCTCCACCGCCGAACCTGTCCAGCACCACCACGGACGCACCGGTCGACGCGGCCTCGACGGCGGCGCACGCGCCGGCCGCGCCGAAGCCGATGACGACCACGTCAGCGGTGACCTCCACGCCTACCCTCCCGGAACACGTTCTCGGTGAGTCGACTTGCCTGGAACTCCTACACCATAGCGCCAAACCGCCTCAGAACTATAACCTGTTCTAGTCTGAGCTCCGGGGAGGTGCGATGTACGACGTGATCGTCGTCGGCAGCGGCGCGGCGGGCATGACAGCCGCGCTCTGCACCGCTCAAAGCGGCCTGCGGACCTTGATCATCGAGAAGGCCGCGCACTACGGCGGTTCGACCGCGCGGTCGGGCGGCGGCATCTGGGCGCCGAACAACGCCGTGGTCGCCGCCAACGGCGTCAGCGACTCGCCAGAGCGGGCCAGCACCTACCTCGCGCACATCGCGAGCGAGGTCCCGGCCGAACTGCGGGAGGCGTTCCTGGACGCCGGACCGGCCATGCTGGCGTTCGTCTGCGCGCACACGCCGCTGAAGTTCCGCTGGGTCCGCGACTACTCCGACTACTACCCCGAGGCGCCCGGCGGTCAGCCGCGCGGCCGCTCGGTCGAGCCGTTGCCGTTCAACGCGAAGCTGCTCGGCGACGAGATCAACGACCTCGAACCGCCGTACGTGCCGACACCCGCGGGCATCGTGATCACCCAGACCGACTACCGGTGGCTGACGCTGATCGGACGCCACCCGCGCGGCATCGTCACGGCCGCCAAGGTGTTCGCGCGCCGGTTCCTGCCGGGCCGCCGCCTGACCATGGGCCAGGCGCTGACCGCCGGGCTCAGAGCGGGCCTGAAGGCGTTGAACGTCGAGATCAGGCTCAACACCGCGATGACCGACCTGCACCACGAGAACGGCCGCGTGGCAGGGGTTCTCGTCGGAGAGAAGCTCATCCTCGCGAAGCACGTCGTGCTGGCGTCCGGCGGGTTCGAGAACAACGAGCAGATGCGCAAGCAGCACCAGAACATCGGTACGGAGTGGACGGTGGGGGCCAAGGCCAACACGGGCGACGGCATCGAGGCGGGTCAACGGGCCGGCGCCGCCGTCGGGCTGATGGACGACGCCTGGTGGGGCCCGTCCGTCCCGTTGCCGCGCGGCCCGTTCTTCCTGCTGGCCGAACGGTCCCTGCCCGGCTGCGTGCTGGTCGACGAGGTCGGTCGCCGGTTCGTCAACGAGGCCGCGCCCTACATCGACGTGGTCAACGCGATGACCGGCGACACGTGGCTCGTCTTCGACCACTCCTACCGCAGCCGCTACCCGTTCTGCGGCATCCCGCCGCGCCGCCCCCTGCCCCGGCGCTGGAAGGACTCGATCCTCACCGCGCCCAGCCTGGAGGAACTCGCGCAGCAGGCAGACCTCCCGGAACTCGTGGACACCGTGCGGCGGTTCAACACCCTCAGCATCGACGGCGAGGACCCCGACTTCCACCGCGGCGACAGCGCGTACGACCGCTACTACGGCGACCCGCGCACCAAGCCGAACCCCAACCTCGCGCCGCTGACCACCGGCCCGTTCTACGCGGTCAGGATCGTGCCCGGCGACCTCGGCACCAAGGGCGGCCTGCGCACCGACGCCTCCGCACGCGTGCTGCGCGAGGACGGTTCCGTGATCGAGGGCCTGTACGCGGCGGGCAACACCAGCGCTTCCGTCATGGGCCACACCTACGCGGGCGCGGGCGCCACCCTCGGACCGGCGATGACGTTCGGATATCTCGCCGGCCTCGACATCTCTGGAGGAAAGCGATGACGCAGGACGGTGTGCGGACGATCGACGCGGGCGTCCCGCCGGCACGGTTCGCGCGCGGCTGGCACTGCCTCGGCCTCGCGAGCAGCTTCCGTGACGGCAAGCCCCACGCCATCGAGGCGTTCGGCACGAAGCTCGTGGTGTTCGCCTCGGAGGACGGCAAGATCAACGTGCTGGACGGGTACTGCCGGCACATGGGCGGCGACCTCACCCAGGGCACCATCAAGGGCAACAACATCGCGTGCCCGTTCCACGACTGGCGCTGGGCGGGCAACGGCAAGTGCGTCGACATCCCCTACGCCAAGCGGGTTCCGCTGCGGGCACGCACCCGGTCGTGGATCACGCTCGAGGAGAACAAGCAGCTCTTCGTGTGGAACGACCCGCAGGGCAACCCCCCGCCCGAGCACGTCACGATCCCGCGGATCGAGTCGGCGTTCAGCAGCGAGTGGAGCAACTGGACCTGGGACTCGGTCGTGATCGACAACGCGAACTGCCGCGAGATCATCGACAACGTCGTCGACATGGCCCACTTCTTCTACATCCACTTCGCGTTCCCGACCTACTTCAAGAACGTGATGGAGGGCCACGTCGCCTCGCAGTACCTGACCACGCGCGGGCGTCCGGACGTGGCGATGGGCTCGAACTACACCGGTGACGTGGAAGTGCGGTCGGAGGCCGCGTACCACGGGCCGTCGTACATGATCGACTACCTGTGGAACGACTACAAGGGCCTCGAGATCGAGACCGTGCTGATCAACTGCCACTACCCGATCTCGCCGACGTCGTTCAAGCTCCAGTGGGGCGCGATCGTGAAGAAGCTGCCCGGCGTGGACGACGAGCACGCCGACAAGATCGCGGCCAAGTTCGCGCGCGGCATCGGCGTCGGGTTCCTGCAGGACGTGGAGATCTGGCAGAACAAGTCGCGCATCGACAACCCGTTGCTGTGCGAGGAGGACGGGCCGGTCTACCAGCTCCGGCGCTGGTACGAGCAGTTCTACGTCGACGTCGAGGACGTGTCGGACGACATGGTGCGGCGCTTCGAGTTCGAGGTCGACACGAGCCGGGCGATCGAGGTGTGGGAGAAGGAGGTCGCCGAGAATCTCGCACGTCAGGAGCAGGCGACGTGAGCGAGCGCGACGAGTTCCTGGCCGGGGGCATGGTCCCGGTGGGCTGCGACTGCGGGAACCGCGTCCTGGTGAAGAAGAACAGCCCGCAGCACACCAGCGTGCAGTGGCTGTCCGACACCCGGAACTGCCCCGAGCTGTGCGGTGCGAGGCTCGCGTTGGTGCCGACCTGCCTGCGGTTGCGCGACAGCATCGAGAAAGCCGTGCGCGAGGGAACGCTGGAGGTCACCGATGGCTGAGGTGCACCGGCTGCGGGTCGACGCCGTCATCGAGGAGACCGCCGACGCGCGTTCGTTCGTGCTGTCGGGCGCGGACTTCTCACCGCGGCCGGGCCAGTTCCTGACCGTGCGGGCCGGTGACGTGGCGCGCTGCTACTCGCTGTCCAGCGCACCGGGCGAGCCGTTGAAGATCACCGTCAAGCGGACACCGGACGGGTACGGGTCGCTCTGGATGTGCTCCGAGGTGCGGGCGGGCATGGAACTGGACGTGCTGGCACCGGCCGGGGTGTTCACGCCCTCGTCGCTCGACGGCTCGCTGCTCGCGTTCGCCGCGGGCAGCGGGATCACGCCGGTCATGTCGATCATCCGGGCCGTGCTCTCCGGCGGTTCCGGGCGGGTGTTCCTTTTCTACGCCAACCGCGACGAGTCGTCGGTGATCTTCGCGCGCGAGCTGGACTCACTGGCCCGCGCGCACCCCGACCGGCTGACCGTCGTGCACTGGCTGGAGTCGGTGCAGGGCCTGCCGCACGGTCTGCGGGCGTTCGTCCGCCCCTGCGACGAGGCGTTCGTGTGCGGGCCGGCGCCGTTCATGGAGGCCGCCCGCAAGGCGTTGCACGACGTTCCGGTGGTGCACGTCGAGAAGTTCGTGTCGCTGTCCAGCGATCCGTTCGCCGAGGTGGTCCCGGTCGTCGACGACCGGCCGGACGCGGCGGTCGAGGTCTCGCTCGACGGCGAGCTGCACCGGTTGCCGTGGCCCGCGCGGACGAAGCTGCTCGACCTGTTGCTGGAGAAGGGACTCGACGCGCCCTACTCGTGCCGCGAGGGTGCGTGCAGCGCGTGCGCGTGCCGGCTGGTCGAGGGCGAGGTCAAGATGCTCAACAACGACGTGCTCGACTCCGAGGACATCGCCGAGGGCATCGTGCTGGCGTGCCAGTCGGTCCCGGTCACCGACACCGTGAAGATCACCTACGAGTGAGGGGCGCCTGATGCCGATCGATCCTTCCGTCGCCGTCGGGGCGGAGCTGCCCGAGGTCAAGTTCTCCTGGACCGAGTCGGACGTGCTGCTCTACCACCTGGCGCTTGGGGCGACGGAGCTCCGGTACGTCTACGAACAGGGCCTGCGGGTGCTGCCGACCTTCGGCGTCGTCGCGCCCCGCTTCCACGAGACCGCCGCGCCGGTCGTGTCGTTCCCCGGAGTCGACATCGATCTGGCTCGGGTCCTGCACGGCACGCAGGAGATCACCGTGCACGCTCCCCTGCCCGCGTCGGGCGAGGCCTTGCTGCGGACCCGGATCGCGGACGTGTGGGATAAGGGCAAGGCCGCGGTGATCGTGCAGGAGGCCACCGCCGTGACGCCGGACGGGACCGCGTTGTTCACGACCCGGTCCAGCATCTTCGCCCGTGGTGAGGGCGGGTTCGGTGGCGATCGCGGACCTTCCGGCAAGGTCGAGGTGCCGCAACGCGAGCCGGACTTCGTGATCGAGACTCCCACGCTGCCGCAACAGGCTTACCTCTACCGGCTTTGTGGTGACCGGAACCCGTTGCACGCCGACCCCGAGTTCGCTGTCCGCGCAGGGTTCGACGCGCCGATCCTGCACGGGCTGTGCACGTACGGTGTGGTGTGTCGCGCGGTGATCGACGCCGTGCTGGACGGGCCGGAGCAGGTGTTGTCGTTCGGCGCGAAGTTCGCCGGCGTGGTGTTCCCCGGCGAGACGCTGACGACACGGGTGTGGCGGGACGGGCCCCGGCTCGTGGTGCTGACCTCCGCCGGGGACCGTCCCGTGCTCGCTGACGCCGTCCTAACCCTGACCGAGGACTAGGCCGCTGGTCGGGACGCCGGTGCCGGCGGTGACCAGGACGTGCTCGACGCCTCCGACCTGGTTCACCGCGGTGCCGCGGATCTGGCGCACGCCTTCGGCGATGCCGTTCATGCCGTGCAGGTAGGCCTCGCCGAGCTGCCCGCCGTGCGGGTTGAGCGGCAGCGTCCCGTCGAGCTCGAGCGCGCCGGACGCGACGAAGTCCTTGGCCTCTCCCCTGCCGCAGAAGCCCAGTTCCTCGAGCTGGACCAGGACGAACGGGGTGAAGTGGTCGTAGAGCACAGCGACGTCCACATCGGACGGACCTATGCCCGACTTCTCCCACAACCCTCTCGCCACCACGCCCATCTCGGGCAGCCTGGTCAGGTCGTCGCGGTAGTAGCTCGTCATGGTGAACTGGTCGACGCTGCTGCCCTGGGTCGCCGCCTTCACGTGCGCGGGCTTCTGCGGGAGGTCACGCGCTCGTTCCTGTGACGTCACCACGAGCGCGACCCCGCCGTCGCTCTCCTGGCAGCAGTCGAGGAGCCGCAGCGGTTCGGCGATCCAGCGCGACGACTGGTGGTCGTCCAGCGTGATCGGCCGGTCGTGGAACCACGCGTGCGGGTTCGTGGCGGCGTGCTTGCGGTCGATCACCGCGATCCGCCCGAAGTCCTCGCTGGTGGCGCCGTACTCGTGCATGTACCGGCGGGCGAACATGGCGACCATCGCCGCCGGCGTGCCCAGGCCCATCGGGTAGGACCAGCTGTTGTCGATGTTGGCCGCGGCCGCCGTCTGCACCTGCCCGAACCGGTGCCCGGAGCGTTCGTTGAAGGCCCGATAGCAGACGACGACCTTCGCCGCGCCGGTCTCGACGGCCATCGCGGCCTGCTGCACGGTCGCGCACGCCGCCCCGCCGCCGTAGTGCACGCGACTGAAGAACGTCAGCTCCGGTATGCCCAGTTCGCGCGCGACCGCGATCTCGGCGTTGGTGTCCATGGTGAAGCTGACGAGCCCGTCCACATCGGACGGTTCGAGCCCGGCGTCCGCCAGTGCCGCCCGCACCGCCTCGGCGGCCAGCTGGAGCTCGCTACGACCGGAGTCCTTGGAGAAGTCGGTCGCGCCGATCCCCACGATCGCGGCGTTCACGCGGGCACCTCGATCTTCACGGTTCCGGTGACGTGGTCGCCGTGCGCGGTGCGGCCGACGACCTCGATGGTCAGGTCCTGCTGCTCGCGTTCGACGACCTGGCCGAAGAACTTCAACGTGTCGTAGGCGAAGCAGGGCGCGCCGAGGCGGATGTTCACCTGGCGGACGAGCGCGTGCGGGCCGGCCCAGTCCGTGACGTAGCGCTGCACCAGGCCGGTCGTGGTGAGGATGTTGATGAAGATGTCCTTCGAACCGCGCTGGATCGCCAGGTCTCGGTCGTGGTGCACGTCCTGGAAGTCGCGGGTGGCCAGCGCGGTGCTGATCACGAACGTCGGCGTGGCCTCGACGTGCCACTCTGGCAGGGAATCACCGATCCGCACGGGGCCTCCAGCTGGGCATCGTCAACTCGTCGTCGACCTCGGTGAACACGACCTCGACCCGTTGCCCGACACTGGGCTCGCCGTCGAACTCGCCGAGCATCCGCACGCCCTCGTCGAGTTCGACCAGGGCGATGACGAACGGGGTCTGCTTGCCCGGCACCTGCGGGTGGTGGTGCACGACGTAGCTGTAGATCACGCCGTGGCCCTCCGAGACGAGGTACTTCGGTTTGGTGGCACCGCATTCCGGGCACATCGGGCCCGGAGGGTGGCGCAGGAGGCCGCAGCCGCCGCAGCGTTGGATGCGCAGCTCCCCCAGCCGGGTGCCTTCCCAGAAGTACTCGGTGTCGCGGTTGACGGACGGCCGGATCGCCTGGGCCTTCGGGGTTTCCTCGACCGGCTCGGGTTTCTGGGCGGGTTTCTGCGCGGGCCTGAACTTCAGCACCCGGAACCGCATCTCCGCCACGGCCTCGTCGCCGACCCACCACGTGCTGCGGGTCGTGACGAACCAGCCCTCGCCCAGTCCCGTCCGCTTCGGCCCGGTCACGTCCTCCAGGCTCGTCGTCACCGAGAGCTGCTCGCCGAGCCTCAGGTACCGGTGGTAGGTCTGGTCGCTGTTGGTCGCGACCACCGAGGTGTACCCGGCCTCGTCGAGGATGCCCATCATCTGGCCGAGCGGGTCGTCGAGCGTCCGTTGCCCGTGCAGCCCCGCCATCGTCCACACCTGGACCATCGCGGGTGGTGCGACCTCGGTGTAGCCGGGGTGCTGGTCGCCGATGGCCTCCAGCCAGTTGTTGATCATCGGCAGGTTGATCGGATCGCGTGCCAGCCTTGGCGCCGACTCGCCCTGCTCGGCGATGCGGGCGGCCTCCTTCTCGACGTCGATCATCGCACCACCCGCGGTAGGCCGAGCCCGATGTTCGCGATCAGTTCGCGCTGGATCTCCTGCACGCCACCGCCGAAGGTCAGCACGAGGTTGCGGCGGGCCTGGACGTCCAGCCACCGCACCAGTTCCCCGGGCGCGCCGTGCCGTCCGACCAGCTCTTCCAGCAACCGGCCGACGCGCTGGGTCCGGTCGGCGGCGAACACCTTGGTGGCGCTCGCGTCCGCTACCTCCAGCTCACCGCCGGCGACCTGCCAGTTCAGCAGCTCGTTCACCCGGTGCACGGCTCGTGCCTCGGCCAGCGCCCGCCGCACGTCCGGTTCGTCGAGGAGCCCGCGTTCGGAAGCCCAGCCGTGGACCCGTTCCACCAGCGCGCCGATCCGGCCGGACGGGCCGAGCATCACGCGCTCGTGGTTGAGCTGGGTGGTGATCAACCGCCAGCCCCTGTCCTCCTCGCCGACCCGGCGGGTCACGGGCACGCGGACGTCGTTGTAGTAGGTGGCGTTGACGTGGTGGGCTCCGTCGCAGGTGATGATCGGCGTCCACGAGTAGCCGGGGTCGGTGGTGTCGACGATCAGGATCGTGATGCCCTTGTGCCGCGAGTCGGGCGCTCCGGTGCGGCAGGCCAGCCACACGTAGTCCGCGTCGTGGCCGCCCGTCGTGAACGTCTTCTGCCCGTTGACGACGTAGTGGTCGTCGTCGCGGACGGCTTTGGTGCGCAACGCGGCCAGGTCGGTGCCCGCGTCGGGTTCGGTGTAACCGATGGCGAAGTGCAGGTCGCCGCTGAGGATCTTGGGCAGGAAGAAGTCCTTCTGCTCCTGCGTTCCGAACGACTGCAGCGTCGGTCCGACGGTCTGCAGCGTCACGTACGGCAGCGGCACGTCGGCGCGCGCGGCCTCGTTGACGAAGATCTGCTGCTCGACGGCCCCGAAGCCCAGGCCCCCGTACTCCTCCGGCCAGCCGACGCCCAGCCTGCCGTCCCTGCCGAGTCGTTTGACCAGCTCGCGGTAGGTCGCGCCGTGCCGTTCGGTCAGCATGGCCGCGCGTTCGGCCTCGGACATGACGGTCGCGAAGTACTCGCGGAGCTCGTCGCGCAGCTTGCGCTGCTCGGCGGTGAGGTCAATGAACATCGATGGCCCCCAAGCGGTGCTCCACTCCGCCGACGAACGTCGTCAGCTCCTTGGCCATGCCGTAGTAGCGGTGCATCGGGTAGGTGATGTCGAGCCCGAGGCCGCCGTGCAGGTGGTGGCAGGTGTGCACGGCGGGCAGGGCCTCGGCCGCGAGCCAGTAGGCGGCGGTGTCGAGGTCGTTGTCGTCGAGGCTCCAGCTCGCGGTCAGCGCGGCCAGGTGCAGGGTCCGCGACGCGATGTAGACGTCCGCGACCAGTGCTGCGGCGATCTGGAAGGTGGCCAGCGGTTTGCCGAACTGGTGCCGGGTGCCGACGTGCTTCACCGTGAGGTCGAGGGCTCCGGCCAGGACGCCGTCCGCCACCGCGCAGGCTCCGGCGAGGGCGAACCGGCGGATGTCCTGCTCCGCGCCTTCCAGCAGTTCGCCTCGGGCGCCCTCGAGGTGCACGGTTCCGTCCGAAATGGACACGCCGGGTTGCGCGGGATCGACGACGAAGACGCCGGCGTCCGTGCTGACGAGGATCCTGGAGGCCTCGGCCGCGTACGGCACGTTGATCTTCGTGCCGAAGATGCCGTCCTGGCCGGCTCTCGTCCCAGGCGATGAGGGAAGGGGCTGGGACGGTTCGCTCAACGCCGCCGTCAGCACCTCGTGCTGCTCGGTCACCAACGGCAGCAAGGCGTCCTGCTGCGCCGGTGTCCCGTGCCGCACGATCGGCAGCACGCCCAGCGCGAGCGTGGCCAGCGCCGGAACGTCCACCGCCCGCCGGCCGACCTCGGTCAGCAGCACGGCCGTCTCCAGCACGCCGAGCCCGTCACCGCCGAGCCGTTGCGGAACGGCCAGCGCCAGCAGTCCCGCCTCCCCCAGCGCCTTCCAGGGGGTGTCGCTCTCCCTGCCCAGCACGCCGGCCGCCAGAGCGGCGATCTCCCGCTGGGTCTCGTCGAGCTGGAAATCCATCTAGGGCTCCCTCGGTAAGCCGAGAATCCGCTCGCCTGCCAGGTTCATCAACACTTGTGTCGTGCCACCAGCGATGCTCAGACAACGGCTGAGCAGGAACTCGTGCATCTCGCCGCTGTCCGCCGCGGCGTCCGGCCCGAGCAGGTCGACCGCGAACTCGGCGACGTCCTGCCGTTGCCGCACCCCGACGAGCTTGCGCACGCTCGACTCCGCACCCGGTTCCTGCCCGCCCAGCACCCGCAGGCTCGCCCGCAGGTCCAGCACCGACACCGCGAGTCCCTGCGCCACCAACGCACCCAGCCGTTCCGCGTGGTCGTGAGCGGCCGGCGACCTCAGGACGTTCTCCAGGGGCTCGCCGAGCGACGAGCCCATCGCCACGCGCTCGTTGGCCAGCGTCGTGCGCGCGAGCCGCCAGCCGTCGTTCACGGCGCCGACCACGCAGTCGTCCGGCACGAACACGTCGTCGAGGAACACCTCGTTGAACCGCGCGTCGCCGGTGATCTCCCGCAGCGGCCGCACGTCGACGCCCTCGGAGCGCATGTCGACCAGGAAGTAGGTGATGCCCTTGTGCTTCGGCACGCTCGTGTCCGTGCGGGCCAGGCAGATCGCCCAGTCGGCCTGGTGCGCGAGCGACGTCCACACCTTCTGCCCGGTGAGCTTCCAGCCGCCGTCGGCCTTCACGGCCTTCGTGCGCAACGACGCCAGGTCCGAGCCGGCCTCGGGTTCGCTGAACAGTTGGCACCAGGTCAGCTCCCCGCGCAACGTCGGCCGCACGAACCGCTCCTGCTGCTCCGGCGTCCCGTGGCGCAGGATCGTCGGCCCCGCCCAGCCGCCGATGATCAGGTCCGGCCTGCGCACCCCGGCCCGCGCGAACTCGCTGTCGACCACCACCTGCCGCGCGGGATCGGCGTCCTGCCCGTACGGCTTCGGCCAGTGCGGCACCAGGAACCCGCTGTCCGCCAGCCGTTGCCGCTGAGCGGCGGCGTCGAGCCCGGAGATCTCCTCCGCGAACGCCCGCACGTCCGCATCGGACTCGACCTGCACGGACAGCGACCGGCGCTCCCCCGCCAGTGCCAACTGCGCGACCCGCCGCCGCCAGAACGCCACACCACCCGCGAGTTGCTGCAACGCCAACGCCCTCCGCAGGTAGCGGTGCGCGTCGTGCTCCCAGGTGAACCCGATGCCACCGAGCACCTGGATGCAGTCCTTGGCGTTGCGGACCGCCGCGTCGAACGCGACAGCGCCCGCCACCGCCGCGGCCAGCGGATGTTCGTCTTCACCGACGGACCGAGCGGCGTCCCACGCGACCGACGACGCCTGCTCCGCCCTGCACAGCATCTCCACGCACAGGTGCTTCACGGCCTGGAACGACCCGATGACACGCCCGAACTGCTGACGCTGTTTCGCGTACTCCACAGCGGTGTTCAGGCACCACGCGGCCACCCCGCTCGCCTCGGCGGCCATCAACGTCACCGCGAGGTCGGTCGGATCCGCCACCGCCTCCCCCGGCCCGTTGACCGCGACCGAGCCGAGCGAACGTGAGTGGTCCACGGCTTCGAGGGGTGTGACGGTCACCTGCGAGGTCGGGACGAGCATCCAGCTGTCCGTTCTGACCAGCAGGTGCGTCGCTTCGGCGGCACCGACCACATGCTGCGACGTGAACCCGAACCCGGCGATCCCGTCGAAACCGGGGAACAGCACCGACACCAGCGCCGTGGGCAGCAACGGCCCCGGCACCAGGTTCTCGGCCGCCCGCTCCAGCATCACCGCGAGATCGGCGACCGTGCCGCCCTCCCGCGTCACCTCGAAGAACCCGACCCTGACGAGATCTGCCCACTCGGTCTTGGCGGCGTCCACGCTGTCGCGGAGCGCTCGTTGTTCCCCGGTCGTGGCGATCGGCATGCGGCCTCCTCCAGTACATGAAGAAGTTTATAGAACGTGTTCTATTTCCGGCAACAGATCATGGCTGCGAAACCGATCGAGTATGATGCGAAGGCAGCTGCAACACGTTCCAGGAGGATCATCTCCGTGTCACCTTCGAAGTCGCGCACGGACGCGCTCATGGCGGGCGACGAGCTCAGCTCCGCCGCCCAGCGCGAGCGTCGCAAGCGCATCGTCGACGCGACCATCGCGCTGGCGTCCAAGGGCGGGTTCGACGCCGTCCAGATGCGCGCCGTGGCCGACCGGGCGGACGTCGCACTGGGCACGTTGTACCGCTACTTCCCCTCGAAGGTCCACCTGCTCGTCTCGAGCCTCGCCGTGGAACTCGAGCGCGCCCAGGAGAAGATGGACCGCACCACGGTCCCCGGCGACAGCCCCTACGAGCGAGTCCTGTTCGTCCTGGGCCGCATCACCAGGGGCCTGCAGCGCAACCCGCACCTCACCGAGGCGATGACCCGCGCCTTCACCTTCGCCGACGCCTCTGCGGGCGCCGAGATCGACAGGGTCTCGCTGCTCATGGAGAGCATGTTCACCAAGGCCATGAGCGACGACGCCCCGACCGACGAGCAGAAGGCCATCGCCCGCGTCATCGGCGACGTGTGGCTGTCGAACCTCGTCGCCTGGGTCACGCGCCGCGCCACCGCGACGGACGTCGCGAACCGACTCGAACTCACGGTGCGCCTGCTGCTGAAGTCCTAGGATCGAGGGCATGGGTCTGCACGGCGACGCCGCCTTCCGGTTCCTCGTTCCCGACGCGCCCCCGTACCGGCGCACGGACGGCGATCGTGTCCCGTCGCTCGCCCCGTCCCGCATCGGCGTGCTGAACCAGCTGCGCACCACCCCCGGCATCGCCCGGCCCAGCCTCGTCTCCTCCTGGTCAGGCTCGATCGACCGGCTGTTGCTCGCGTTCCCGTCCTACGGCGTGCACACCCCGGAACTGGCAGCGGGCTACCGCTCGGTGATCGGCGCGATGCGTCCGGGCACGGAGTTCGTCGTGGTGCACCACGAGAGCGACCGCTCGACCGTCGAGGGCTGGTTCACCGAGGCCGGGCACATCGCCCAGTACGTCCCGATGCCCGACTACGTGGACTTCACGGACTGGGCAGAGGACGGCTACCTCGCGCTCACCGACCAGGGCGAGGCGGGGACATACCTGCTGGAGCCGTGGTCGTTCCCCCGCTCCGGCGACTCGCTGATCGCGGACGCCGTCGAGGAGTTCGGCCCGGTCCGCGCCACCCAGGCGCCGCTGGTGTTCCAGGGCGGCAACTGCCTGATCGGCGACGACTTCTGGCTGCTCGGCACCGACTACTTCCTCGACACCCTGGAACTCGTCCAGAGCGGTGAGCTGCCGATCTCCGTGCCACCGGGCCGGACGGCGGTCGAGTTCGTCCGCGAGCTGTTCACCAGGCACGTCGACAGCGACCGCGAACTGGTCCTGGTCGGCACGAAACGCCCGTTGGGCCTGAAGGCGTACTACGCGACGGTGGAGGCCGGCGAGTACCACCTGGACATCCCGGGCGGAGGCGTCGGCGACGTCCAGCCGATCTTCCACATCGACATGTTCGTCACCCTGGTCGGTCCGGTCGACGGGCGCTTCCGCGTCCTGGTGGGCAACCCCGCGCTCGCGGACACCGTCCTCGGCACCAAGTCGCCGTTCAGCCTGCAGAACGCCTACGACGAGATCGCGGCGGACTTCGAGGCACGTGGCTTCGACGTCGTGCGCAATCCGCTCGTGCACCGGCCCCACATCTCCCAGCAGCTCACCTTCGCGGCGCTGCGCGCGTTCGCCGACACTCCCGACGGCGCCGAACTGCGCGAGGTGATCGGCGAGTTCGCAGCGGCGGGCGCGGTCGCCGACACCACGATCAACGTCAGGCCGTGGCACCACATCACCTGGAACAACTGCTTGGTGGAGAACAGCGCCGACAAGGGCAAGAACGTCTACCTGCCCACGTTCGGCCACGGTGAGAACGCCGACCTCGCCGCGATCGACGCCGAGATGGAGCGCCTGTGGTCCAGCATGGGCTTCACGGTGCACCGGCTCGCCGACTTCAACGCCTTCGCGAGCAGGCAGGGCGTGGTCCACTGCATCAAGAAGTACCTCGAACGCGGCGAGTAGTCCCTCGGAAGGACCCGCGAGTCACACCACCGAACGATGCCCGCGCACCGCGAGCACCCCTAACGTCTGTCCTATGAAGACGACACTCATCGTCCTCGTCGTGCTGGCCGCGATCGGCACCGGCACCGCGGTGCTGGTGAACCACTTCGGCGGCTGGAACACGCTGACAGGCAAGGCGTGGGCCATCACCTACGAGGTGAAGGCCCAGCCCGCCGAGACGGCCGTCGACGTGACGTTCCTGCAGTCGCCCTCCCGCTACCGCAAGGAGGCACCGCAGTCCGCGACCGTCTCGACGCCGCTGCCGTGGTCGTTCGAGGTCGTCATCGGTGCCGGTGAGAAGGCCCGGGTCTCGGCCACGCCCCTGGGGGATCAGGTGCTGTCGTGCAGGATCCTGCTGGACGGGGTGAAGGAACTGGCGACGGCAACCGGGAAGCCCGGCGAGGAGGTCGGCTGCGAGACGGTGACCGCCAGCTGATCAACGGCGCTCGTCCGGGGTTTCCCGGTTCCACGCAAACGTGAACGGGCGCCCCGAAGACCTCCGAGGCGCCCGCGCGGTCACACGTTGTCGGTGTGCGTGACCCCCGCGTTGCGGTAGTCCTGCACCGCCGTCTTCACCTGGGCCGGGCTCAGCACCTGGTCCTTGGCGAAGTACACGTAGTCGACCTCCTGCTGGTACGCGCGCTCAGCCGAGCTGCCCTGCAGGCCGCCCGAGATGAACCACAGGTTGAAGTTGATCGACATCGGCGTCTCCGGGTAGTACTTGTCGCCGTGGTCGGCCACGAGCACGCCGTCGATGTAGTACTTCACCCGGCCGTTGGCGACCTGGAAGACCAGGTCGTGCCAACCGTTGTAGCTGACGCGCTGCTCGTTGTGGATGTTGTCCGCGACCCAGGGCTCGTTCTGGTAGGTCTCCCAGGTGGTCTCGTACATGATGTTGCCCTGCTCGCCCCAGCCGCCGTTGGGCAGGTACTCGAAGTCGATCTCCCCGTAGTTCGGGGCCATCGGCGCGTCGAGCGGGGTGATGGTGAAGAACGTCTGCACGACGTGGTCGCCGTCGGGGCCGAAGACCGGCACGTCGCTGAACTTCACGCGCGAGGCGTAGGTGCCCTCGAAGAACTTGCGCTGGTGGAACAGCTCCGTCTGCTTCGCGGCAGAGCCGTTGTTCCACGAGTCGAGGCGCAGGACCTTCTGGCCGTCGACGGTCGGGAACGTCACGCGCGAGGCGTCCCATTCGGCGCCGGGGACGCCGGGGCCGCCACCGCCCGAGCGGACGGTCCAGCCGCGCTGGCTGATGCGCGAGTCGCTCGAGTTGTTGTAGGCGAAGTCGTCGAAGAGCTTGGGGCCGTTGGGGTTCGGTGGCGTGGAGCTGGTCGTCGTGGTCGTGGGCGGGGTGCCGCCGGGCGGGGTGCCCCACAGCAGCGTGCCGCCGCGGTGGACCGTGATCTTGTTCGACGCCGAGTAGTTGCTGTCGGCGCGGAACGAGTAGTCGTCGGTCTGGTTGATGGGGCCCCAGTTGGTGCGGTAGAAGCGCAGCTGGAGGTCACCGGAGTCGGCGCCGGGGTTGATCGTGCCGGCGCCGGAGGTGAAGCCGACCTCCAGGTAGCGGTCGGCGGGGCCGCCGGTCAGGGTGCCGAACTGGCCGGTCACGTTGCCGCAGCCGCGCACGGCCCACGAGCAGGCGAACCGGTAGCCGACGTCCGGGGTGTCGCTCTTGAAGTAGTAGCGGATCTTCACGTCGGACAGCGGGATGCTGGTGGTGCCCGAGTTGACCAGCTTGAACCACGGTTCGGCCTGGTCGGTGGTCGCGCCGGAGGCGCTGGTGCGGTACTGGGCGGTGATCGCGTCGGCGGCGAACGCGGTCGGGGCGACGGCCAGTGCGGCCACCGCCAGGGCCGCGCAGGACGCGGCTAGGAGTGCTCGCAACGTTCTCTCCTCATTTCGGCAGGGACGGACAGGGCGGCGAGCCTTTCCGAGTGGAGGCGCATCCTGGTGGTGAAGCCCTCCCACTCGGGACGCTGGGACCAGAGGGTGTCGGCCAGCGCTGCTAGACGGGGAAATGCCAGGTATTCGAGGTGGTCGCGGGAGCGGACGTGTTCGGTCCACAGCTGGCACTGGGCGCCGAGCACGCCGTCGGGCAGCGGCACGTGGTAGACGTCGCGGGTGGTGACGACGTACCCGGGCTGGCCGGGCGGTTCGTGCGGGCCGTCCGACTGCGGGTAGTCGAGGTAGGTGGAGGTGTGCGGGGTCATCACGACCGGCTGGCCGCGCTCGAGTGCCTTGGCCGCCTGGGTTTCGTCCTTCCAGGGCATGACGACGGCGCGGGTGTCGCCCGTCGGTTCCCAGGCCGCCGGGACGCGGCCGTGGTCGAGCAGGTACTTGCTCGCCTGGCGGAGGAACTGGCCGTGCACGTCCTGCGGCAGCAGGCACTCGTCGCCGCCGAGGTGGACGTGCTCGCCGGGGAAGACCTCCAGCACCTCGGCCAGCACCTCGCGGACGAACCCCAGGGCGTGCAGCCCGAACGCCGCATCGCTGATGCCCCACCGGGTCCAGACCGGCAGCGGTTCGGGAGCGACGCCGAGGTCGGGGTAGGCGGCCAGTGCGGCGCGGGCGTGGCCGGGCATCTCGATCTCCGGCATGACCCGGATCCCCCGCTCGGCGGCGAACGCCACCAGGCCTTCCAGCTCGCCGCGGGTGTAGGTGCCGCCGTGGGGGACGCCGTCGCCGTTGGTCTCGGTGCGCCACCCGCCGACGGAGGTCAGCAGCGGGTGCGCGGGCACCGGCATGCGCCAGCCCTGGTCGTCGGTCAGGTGCAGGTGCAGGACGTTGAGCTTGTGGAACGCCATCAGGTCGATGAACCGGCGGACCACGTGCACCGGCTGGAAGTGCCGGGCGACGTCGAGCATGAACCCGCGCCACGGCAGCCTGGGCACGTCGCGGATGTCGACGCCGGGCAGCACCCAGTCCACATCGGACACCCGCGATGATCTCAGCGCCTCGGCCGGGAGGAGCTGCCTGATCGTCTGGACGCCGTGCGCCAGGCCGTCCTTGGTCGCCGCGCGCAGCATGACGCCGTGTTCGTTGACGGTCAGTGCGTAACCCTCCGCGCCAAGACCGACGAGCTTGGCGTCGAGGGCGATGAGGACCTGGCCGTGGTCCGCGATCGGCAGCGGGAGTCCCGTGGCCGGCCGCAGCAGCGCGCGCAGGAGCCTGGCCGCGGGTTCGGCTCCCGGTGTGACCCGGATGCCCGTCTCGGCGTCCAGCGCGAAACCCTTGCTGCGGCGCACGATCCTGGTCGGGAGTGGGACGATCATCCCTTCACCGCCCCTCCGACGATGCCGGTGGTGACCCGGCCCTGCAGCACGATGAAGATCAGCAGCACGGGCAGCATGAACAGCGTCGACGCGGCCATGGTGGCCCCCCAGTCGGTGCCGAAGGTGTTGTTGAACGAGGACAGCCAGACCGGCAGCGTGCGGTCGTCCTGGTCCTTGATGATCAGCACGTTGGCGAAGGCGAACTCGTTCCAGGCGGTGATGAACCCGAACAGCGACGTCGCCAGCAGACCGGGCGCCAGCAGCGGGAACACGACCTTGCGGAACGCCTGCCCGCGCGTGCAGCCGTCGACCTGCGCCGCCTCTTCCAGGTCCACCGGGATGGCGGCGAGGAACCCGCGCAGCGTCACGATGGTGAACGGCAGCGTCATCATGAAGTAGACCAGCG
Organism: Lentzea cavernae; assembly: GCF_014653695.1. GTDB lineage: Bacteria > Actinomycetota > Actinomycetes > Mycobacteriales > Pseudonocardiaceae > Lentzea > Lentzea cavernae. The sequence goes on from NZ_BNAR01000001.1 coordinate 315,974, forward strand.
TGAGGATCCAGAGCGTGTCGAGCATGCCGGTGTCGCGCGCGATCACGTAGATCGGGATCAGCAACGCCTCCCAGGGCGTCATCTGCGCAATGAACACCATGAGCACGAACGCCCTGCGGCCCTTCCACTGCAGGCGCGCGATCGCGAACGACGCGAGCAGCGCCACCAGCAGTGCCAGCAGAACCGCACCACCGGCGACCAGGAGGCTGTTGCGCCAGAACGAGAAGAACCCCTTCGCGGCGATCGCGGTGCCGAAGTGGTCGAACGTGATCGGGATCGGGAAGAACGTCGGTGTCGCGCTCTGGATGTCCTTGGTGGGCTTGAAGGCCGTGAGGACCATCCAGTACACGGGGAACACGGAGAGGACGAAGACGATGAGCGCCGCCGTGGTGCGCGAGATCCGGCCGATCACGTTTCCTGCTCCTGCCGGTAGAGCTGGCGGAAGTACGCCAGGAGTGCGAGCACGAGCAGCACGACCATGAGCATCGACACGGCCGCACCGAGGTCGTAGCGCTGCAACGACTGCGCGACCTGGAAGGCGTAGACCGGCAACGTCGTCGTGGCCTGCCCGGGACCGCCCTGACTGATCACCCAGATCTGCACGAACGCCTTGACGACCCAGATCACCTCCAGGCACGTGATGAGCCCGAACATGGCGCGCAGCATGGGGAACGTGATGGTGGTGAACACCCGCCACGCGCCGGCGCCGTCGATGCGCGCGGACTCGTACAGCTCCTGCGGAACGGTGATCATCGCCGCGTACAGCGACAGCGCGGCGAACGGGATCGACTGCCAGACGATCAGCGTCACGAGGATGCCGAACGTCGCCTCGCCGTCCGCGAACCACGTGTAGTCGCGGTACTCCTCGAAGCCCAGCGCCACCAGCGCCCAGTTCACGACCCCGAGCCGGGACTGGAAGAGCCACTGGAACACCGTGGTGGCCGCGATGATCGGCGTGGCCCAGGTGAGCACGAGCCCGCCCATCACCAGCAGCCGCAGCCCCTTGCCGAGCCGGACGAGCAGCAGCGCGACCAAGGTGGACAAGACCATGATCAGCACGACGTTGATCGCGGTGAACCACAGCGTCCGCTTGACCACGGCCCAGAACTCGGGGTCCGACAGCACCTTCGCGTAGTTCGCGAGCCCGACGAACTTCGCGTCGCCGCGCACGAGCTGCGGCAGCCCGAACTCCTGCAACGAGATGACCACGTTGCGGACCAGCGGGTAGAACAGCAGGTACGCGGTGGTGAGGAGCGTCGGAGCGATCAGCAGGTACGGCAGCACCGAGAACTTGCGGCGCTTCGGCGGGGCCGGTGCGGTCTTCCGCACCGGCCTCTCGGCGAGGAGCGTCATTTGCCGGAGTTGAGCGCTTGGGTGATCACCTCGTCGGCCTTCGAGGCCGCTGTCCTCGGATCCGTTCCGGTCAGGACGGCGGTCTGGAACTCCTTGATCGGGTTGCGGGCCTCGACCGCGGCCCAGTTCGGCGAGTTCGGCGTGGCATGACCGTTGGCCGCACCCTGCGCCATCGCCGCCGTGCCGGGATCACCGCCCACCGAGGACGCGAGCGACTTGCGGTTCGGCACGTAGTTCATCGCCTTCGCGAGCTCGACCTGCCACTTCTCGCCGGCGAGCGCCTTGACGACCTCGTACGCGCCGTCCTGCCTGCTCGACGCCAGCGGGATGATCAGGTCGGAGCCACCGGTGAACACCGCGCCGGGCTTGTCCGCGGTCTTGCCGGGGATCGGGAAGAAGCCGATCTTGCCCGCCAGCTCCGGGTTGGCCTTCTCCACGAGCTTCGCCGCGCCGGGCGCCGCGATGAACTGCGCGACCTTGCCGCCCGCGACGACGTCCGTCTGCTGCGGCTTGGCCTCGTCGGCGTCCTTCGGCCCGTCGCCGAGCGCCTGGAGCTGCTTGTAGAAGTCCATGCCCGCCAACGCCTCCGGCGTGTTCAGCGAGCCCTTCCAGCTGCCGCCGTCCTGCTTCGCGAGGTCGCCGCCCTCGTCCCAGACGAACCCGGACAGCGTGTACCAGTTCTGACCGGGCAGGTAGATCCCCTGCTGCTCGCCCTGGTCGAGCTTGGCGGTGGCGGCGAGCCACTCCTCGCGGGTCTTCGGCGGCGTCACTTGCGCGGCCTCGAACAGGTCCTTGCGGTAGATGACCACCCGGTTGGCCGCGTAGAACGGGACGCCGAACTGCTTGCCGTCCACCGCGCCGGGTTCGGACAGGCCGGGAATCCAGTCGTCACCCTGCAGCTCGGACTTCTTGGCCGAGAGGTCGGTGACGCCCTTGCTGGCCACGTACTGCGCGACCTGGGTGTTGCCGACCTCGATCACGTCGGGCGGATCGGTGCTGGCCAGAGCACTGGTGACCTTCTGCGTGATCCCGTTCCACTCCTGGATCTGGATCTTCAGGTCGAGGTTCGCGTGATCGCGTTCGAACTCGCTCTCGAACTTCGACACGAACTCCTCGGTGGCCGTGTCCTTCATGAGCCACACGGTGATCTCCTGCTTCTCACCCCCACCCGCGGACGTTCCGCAGGCGGACAACGTGAGAGCCAGGACGAGTAAGGCAGCGGAGCGCGACACGACTCACCTCTCGCTGGGATGTGACCAATTGGTCAGGTCCAATGGAGTGGGTAGAAAGTGGCATAGACCACTTCTCAGGTCAATCCCCTGGTTGGACGCGTGGGAGCGCTGCCGAGCTTCAACAGACTGGTTACTTACCAGTGGTATGCCATACTGGCCGCCGACGGAGCGGAGGGGCATGGGCGAGGCGATCCTCAAACGCGAGCAGGTCCGCGACTACCTGCTGGAGCTCATCGAGACCCACCCGGCCGGCGCCCCGATCCCCGCTGAACGCGTGCTGTGCCAGCAACTCTCGGTCTCCCGGCCCACCGTCCGCTCGGCCGTGGAGGAACTGGTCAACACCGGCCTGCTGGTCCGCCAGCACGGCCGCGGCACGTTCGTGGCACGCGCCAAGATCACCCAGGAGATGGTGTCCGACACCGGTTCCATGTCCCTGCCCCAGGCCTCGGGCACGTGGTCGTCCCGCGTGCTCGAACACGCCCGCATCCCGGCCGGCGCACGGGTGGGCCGGCGCCTGCACGTCTCCCCCGCCGCCGACATCCACTACATCGCCCGCCTGCGCCTGGTCGACGGCGAGCCCATGGCGTTGGAGTACCTGCACGTCCCGGCTCTGGTCGCGCCCTCGCTGACGTTGCACGACATGGAGTCCGGCGACTTCTACGAACGGCTGCGCGAGCACGGCGTCCACGTCTCCGATGCCGTGCAGTCGATCGAGCCGACCGTGGTCAACGAGTCCGAGGCGTCGCTGCTCGGCGTGCCCGAACTGGCGCCCGCGCTGTTGTTCGAGCGCCTCACCACCGACGCGGAGGGGCGGCAGGTCGAGTACGTGCACTCGATCTACCGCGGGGACCGGTACAAGATCGTGTCGCGGCTGAAGCTCGGGGCCTCAACGCACAACACAGTCGACGTGCGGGCGCGGATCGGCGGCGACCCGTTCTGATCTTCGGGTAACGACGAACTCCCACGGTGCGACGTGAAGTCATGTGCATGGTACGAGAGTCGTTCAACTAGCTGCTGCCTTCTTGGCAACTGTCGCGTTCATCTCCGGACTGCTGAGCCTGTGGCGACCAACAGACATCCGCTCTTTGGAGGGAGAGGTGGTTGACCGATTTCAGCGCACCCAGGTCGACGCGAGAATCGAGCATGTGCGCTTTGTCATAACAGCAACAACTCTCACCCCAGGAGAACGTCGCCTCCAGGCATCTTTGATGCCACTGCCGGTTAAGCCTGAATCGCTTCCAAGGATCGTTGACAATACGGGAAGATCGGTATTTCAGGACGGTGTCATCAGATCCGAATTCGCCGATGCAAAGTTGGAGGTATTGGTAAGCAACTCTTCCTTCGGAACAACGACGGTTAATTTTCCGCTGGCTAGTGCCATCATCACTACTGGCTCAAGCGACGCCCGGAGGGTGACCGTTTCTATTCCGGTAGAAGCCAACCCGCCCCAGTTTCCCAATGATACTTACTCCTTAAACCTCACATTGGTTGTATCCCTACCTCCCGGCATGACTCTCCAATCAACTGCGCGCCCGGACGCATCGTTTTCGGCCAGCAGCCAGACCAGAAACCTTCCGGTTGGCTTCACCTTTGCTGTCGACGGCAGGCTCGGACAGTGGGCTGTTGACAAGGACTACACCGACCAGATCAAGAATCCCGTTAGCACCAGCACCACTCCGCTGCCAGGATTCAAGGTCCTTTTCAGTAGGCCACTGCCGTTCGCGGCGTTCGTGTACGCGGTGAGTCTGATGCCAGCGTTGATCGCTCTTAGCTTCTGGGTCCGCACCAGGCGCCGCGGCGCGGGCACGAGAGACACCTCAGCGGCCTTGGAACTCGCGTCTGCACTACTCGCGCTCATCGCGTTGCGGCAGGTATTCGTGCCAACGGATATCATTGCCCTGACACGCCTTGACTTCGTGCTGGGCGTGCAGCTTCTCGCCGTGTGCTGGCTGATGGCCGTGACCTACGTAGCCGAACCTCCACCTGCAATTCCCGAAAAGCTCGCTACGGGAAAGCCCCGGTTACCCCGCGTTCGCAGACGATTGACCGCGTCTGTTCCCAACGGCGCGACCCGCCGGATCAGGTGAAGCGCGCCGTCTGGCTGTCGATGAAGTTCTGCGCGCGCTCCAGGGTGTGCGAGCCGTAGGTCCCACCCGCCCGCGCATCCAGCAACGCGTTCTGCTGCGCGTCCATCATCATCCGTTGCAGCTCACGACCTTGGTGCATCTTGCTGTCGGGGTCGTGCTCGGTCAGCATCCTGTCGAAGGCCTCGCCCATGGCGGCGGAACGTTCGCGGGTCTTCTCCAGCAGCGCGGAGTCGAACGGCTTGCCGTTCTCGCGGCGGAGGTCCGGGTTCTCGAGCATGTCCTGGGTGGCGATGACCAGTTCGCCGGCCAGGCGGGCGTACTCGCGTCGCTCGTGCTCCTCGTCGTTGCCGCGGATGCCGAGCCAGCGGATCACCAGCGGCAGGGAGCCGCCCTGCACGACCAGGGTGAGGATCGCGACGCTGAAGGCGATCAGGATCAGCTCGTCGCGGTGCGCGAGGTCGGTCGGCAGGGTCTGGGCGGCGGCCAAGGTGACGACGCCGCGCATGCCCGACCAGGCGAGCACGGCGCCACCGCGCCAGCCCAGGCCCTCGCTGGCGTAGAAGGCGATGTCGGCCTGTTTGCGTTGCAGCGAGCGGACTCCGCGGTCGTAGCGCTTCTCGGAGCCGGGTTGCGGGCCTCGTGCGAGGAAGCGGTCCACAAAGGAGTCGAGTTTGCTCGTGAACGCGTCCGCGCGGCGTTGCTGGCGGCGCAGCATGGCGATGAGCGGGATCATGAACGCCACCCGCAGCACCACCAGGGCCGCAGTGGCCAGCGCGCCGATCAGCAGCGTCCGCGCCACGCCGTCGTCCGCGACGGCGCTGATGACCGCGGTGAGCTCGAAGCCCATCAGCAGGAAGACGCCGTTCTCCAGCAGCAGCTGGATCGTGCGCCAGTTGGTGCGTTCGGACATGCGGTCGTGCGCGCTGAACTTGCGCGCGCTCAGGTGCCCGGTGATCAGGCCGGCCACGACCACGGCGATCACACCGGACGCGTGCACCTCCTCGGCGGGGATGAACGCGAGGAACGGCACGACGTACGAGATCGCGGTCGTCAGCACCGGCTGGCCCTGGATCTTCGACCGCGCCCACACCGACACGATGCCGACGGCCGCGCCGATCGCCACGCCGACCGACACGGCGAAGGCGAAGTCGCCCAGCGCGCTGCCGAACGTGACGCTGGCCGAGATCGCGACGATCGCCGTGCGCAGCAGGACGAGCGCGGTCGCGTCGTTGACCAGGCCCTCGCCCTCCAGGATCGTGACCAGGCGGGGTGGCAGGCCGAGCTTCTTGCCGATCGAGGTGGCGGCGACGGCGTCCGGCGGGCTGATCACGGCGCCCAGCGCGAGGGCGGCGGCGAAGCCGATCTGGGGCAGCAGCCACCAGATCAGCAGGCCGGTTCCGAACGCCGACACGGCCACGAGCAGCACCGAGAGCGACCCGATGGTGGCGAAGTTCCGCCGGAAGTCGACCACCGGCACGTTGACCGCCGCCGAGTAGAGGATCGGCGGCAGCACGATCGTCAGGATCCACTCGGGCTCGACGAACAGGTGCGGTGCTCCCGGCAGCTGGCTGCAGGCCATGCCGACCAGCACGAGCAGCACAGGTGCCGCCACTCCCAGCTTCGGCGCGAAGTACGACACCACGACGATGATCAGCACGGCCGTGACGGCGAGCAAGGCCCATTCCTGCATGACGTGCAGTTTGTCTGATCGGAACGGACCTCGCCCGTGGAGCCACGCCGGTCAGGTCGCCGGCAGCACGTGGCGGCCGTCACGGTCGGTGCTCAGGCACAGCGAGCAGATCTCACCGCCCTGGGCGCTGGCCGTCATGTCCGGGCGCTCGTACGACTCCGCGCACACCACGCAGTCGTAGCGCGTCCCGCTCGGGTTGCCGTCCTCGTCGAGCATCGGCTCGGCGATGCCGTCGTCGGTGCGGCGCAGGTAGAACCGGCCCCGCGTCACCACCGCGAGCAACGGCGTCAGCACGATCGGGATGCCGACCGCGACCAGCGGCGAGTACGGCTGGACCGCCGCGCCGAAGAGTCCGAAGTAGACGGAGATGGACAGGATCGACGAGGCGAGGAACGATCCGACGCCCACCGGGTTGACCGCGAACAGCATGCCGCGGCGGAACTCCGGCTGCTTGGGCGACAGCTTCAGCAGGTACTTGTTGATCGCGATGTCCGCCGCGACCGTGACGACCCAGGCCATCGCGCAGTTCGAGTAGAAGCTCAGCAGGTTGTTGAGGAAGCTGAACATGTCCGCCTCCATCAGCACCAGCGCGATGGCGAGGTTGACGATCACGAACACCAGCCGCCCCGGGTAGTGCTTGGTCACGCGCGTGAACGAGTTCGTCCACGCCAGCGAGCCCGAGTAGGCGTTGGTGACGTTGATCTTCACCTGGCTCAGCACCACGAGCACCAGTGCCAGCGGCACCACCAGCCACGCCGGCATGAACTGCTTGAACACCCCGGTGAACTGCTCGATCGGCTCCACCGCCGCGACCTTGCCGACGGCGTCGAGCACGTAGATCGCCAGGAACGCGCCGATGGCCTGCTTCAAAGCACCGAACACCACCCAGCCCGGTCCGGCCATGACCACCGAAGTCCACCACGCCCGCCGGTTCGCCGCGGTGCGCGGCGGCATGAACCGCAGGTAGTCGATCTGCTCACCGATCTGCCCCATCAACGACAGGCACACGCCCGCGCCGAGCATCACCGCCGCGGTGTTCACCCCGGTGTCCCCGTACGCGAGCCAGCGGCTCACCGAGGACGGCTCCGCGATCACCAGGAAGAGCAGCGGTGCCACCATCAGCAGCAGCCACAACGGGTTCGTCCAGCTCTGCAGCTTCGCCAGCACCTTCATCCCGTAGATCACCAGCGGGATGATCACCAGGGTCGACGCGAGGTACCCCAGCCACAGCGGCATCCCCAGCGCGTACCGCAGGCCCTGCGCCATGATCGAGCCCTCGAGCGCGAAGAAGATGAACGTGAAGCTCGCGAAGATCACGCTGGTGATCACCGAGCCGTAGTAGCCGAACCCCGATCCGCGCGTGATCAGGTCGAGGTCGATGTTGTAGCGGGCGGCGTAGTAGGCCAGCGGGAAGCCGGTCACGAAGATGACGATCGCGGCGAACCCGATGGCCAGCAACGCGTTCCCGGTGCCGTGGGTGAGGGCGATGCCCGCACCGATCGAGAAGTCCGCCATGTAGGCGATGCCGCCCAGCGCGGACGCCCCGACGACAGCGGGGGTCCAGCGCCGGTACGTCCGCGGGGCGAACCGCAGCGTGTAGTCCTCGAGCGTCTCCTTGGACGCCGCGGGAGCCGGTGCGCGCTCCACAACCTCATCAAGGGTCATGGAGTCCGACGCTACGAAACCCGCGTTTCCTGCGATCGCACCGTTTGTGTCAGGACGATGACGCTGTGTTCACCTGTCGTGGATGATCTCGTGACCTCCGTGGAGCGGCGCAGGCCGGACACGACCCCGCGGGTCCTCTAGATCTTCCAGATGCGCACGGTCTTGTCGTCGCCCCCGGCCGCGATCCGCTTGCCGTCCGGTGAGAACGCCACCGTCTGGATCTGCCCGCCCGCACCGATCACCGTGGCGCGGACCTTCTTGGTCTTCACGTCCCACAACTGGACGAAGTTGCCCTGCCCCCAGGTCGCGACCGTCTTGCCGTCGGGGTGGAACAGCGCGCTCGAGAGGGTCAGGCCGTCGTCCGCGCGCGGGAACACCGCCTTGCTCTGACCGGACTCCACGTCCCAGAGCTGCATGCTGTTCTTGCCGTCGCCGTCGACGACCGCCAGGGTCTTGCCGTCGGGCGAGAACGAGCCGCCGTCGCCGGTCGAGTCGTTGATGGTCTTGACCGTCTTGCCGCTGGCGGGGTCGACGATCTTGATCTCCTGGTACTTGGTGCCCGCGTAGGCGAGCAGCTTGCCGTCCGGGCTGAACGAGAGCTCGCTGCTGCCCTGCGCCTCGGTCAGGCCGATCTTGACCTTGCGCGTCGCCACGTCCCAGACCAGCAGGCGGCCGGTGTGGGTGATGCCGACCAGCGTCTTGCCGTCCGGGTGGAAGCGCAGGGTCTTCATGATGGACCGGCTGTCGTCCAGGCCGCCGATCATCGAGCGGTCGGCGATGTTCCACAGGTACGTGGTGAAGTCGCCGGTGCGGTTGCCGCCCGCCGCGAGGACCTTGCCGTCCGGGCTGATGGCGACCGCGCACGCCGAGGCGCCGCCGGGGCCGTCGGGGTTCTGGACGGTGCCGATGAGCTTGTTCGTCGTGGTGTCCCAGATGCGGACGAGTGCTCCGCCGTCACCCAGGCCGTCCTCGGCGCTGGCGAGGATCTTGCCGTCCGGGCTCCACGCCACCGACGACACCGATTCCTTGTGGTCGACCAGCTGGACGTGCTCGGTGAACTCCTCCGGACGGCCCGGCTCGGCCACCGACGAGGTCGTCGACTGCTCGGAGCCGCCCTCCTTGTTCGAGCCCGCCTGCTTGTCGCCGGTGGACGGCAGTTCCGCCCCCTGACCGCTCGTGTCGTTCCTCGAGTTGAGCCACCACGCCGTTCCGCCGCCGATCGCCACGACGGCGCCGACGCCGGCCAGCAGCGCCGTGCGCCTGCGGACTCCTGGCTTGGCCACCACCGGCAGCACCACGGGCGCGCCGGCGAGCATCGCGAGGGCCTGGTCGACCGTGGCGCGGTCGGCGGGGTTCTTGCGCAGCAACGCACCCAGCAGCGACGCGAGGTGCCCGGCGCGCTGCGGGGGCGGCGGGTCCTGGGTGAGCAGCATCGACAGGGTCGTCATGAAGTCCTGGCCCTGGTACGGCGGCCTGCCCTCGACGGCGGCGTACAGGGTGGCGCCGAGCGACCACAGGTCCGTCGCCGGGGTGATCGGCGCGCCGGTGCCCTGCTCGGGCGCCATGTACGCGGGCGTGCCGACGATCGAGCCGTCCGTGGTCAGCGGGACGTCGCCGGTGAGCCTGGCGATGCCGAAGTCGGTGATCACGACCCGGTCGCCGGAGAGCAACACGTTGGCGGGCTTGAGATCGCGGTGCACGATCCCGGCCTGGTGCGCCACCCGCAACGCGCTCAGCATCGACGTGGCCACGTACGCGACCTGGTCCGGGGGCAGCGCGCCCTGGGCCTTGACCACGTCGGCCAGCGACCCGCCCCGCACGAACTCCATCACGATCATCGGGGTGCCGTTGTACTCGACCACGTCGTGCACGGTGACGATGCCGGGGTGGTTGAGCTGGCCCGCGAGCTGCGCCTCGCGCATGGCGCGCTGGCACAGCAACGCCCGCTGCTGCGCGTCGAGCCCGGCGGGCAGCAGCAGCTCCTTGATCGCCACCTCACGGCCGATGACCTCGTCGCGGCCGAGCCACACCCGGCCCATGCCGCCGGTGCCGATCACCTGAACGAGCCGGTAGCGCTGCGCCACCAGACTTCCCGTCGCATCTGTCACGGCGGGCAGCATAGAGGGGAGCGCGCTCTCACCCGCGGGTCTTCGGCAAGTTCGTTGACGAATTGGATTCGTTGGCACCAAAGCAACATCGTGCGCAATAAATAGGTCGACAATGGACCTGTCCCTAGTGGACCTTCGCGACCTCGATCCCGACGTCCCCGAACATCCGCAGCCTCCGCGTCCTGGTCGGCTCGACGGTGAACCCGGCCGCGGCGATGCCGTGCGCGACGTGCCCGTGGTGCGCGATGTCCGCGAGCACGAGCAGACCTCCCGGCTTCAGCACGCGACGCACCTCGGCGAGCATCTCCCCCTTCGACTCGCCGTCCAGGTGGTGCAGCATCAGGCTGGAGAAGACGCGGTCGAACGACGCGTCGGGGAACGCCAGCTCCTGCGCGAACCCCCGGTCCAGCCTCACCTTCAGCCCGGCTCGCCGCAGCTTGCGCTCGGCCCGCGCCAGCATCTTCAGGTCCGGGTCCACGCCGACGAGTTCGACGTCCCGGTGCCGCTTTCCCGTGGTGCGCAGCAGGTTGCCGGTCCCGCACCCGATGTCGAGCACGCGGTGCCCGGCGCCCGGACCGGCCACCTCGACCATCTGCCGGTGGACGGCGTGCAGCCCGGACACCCGGTGGAGCACGTCGTAGAACGGCATCAGGTAGTGCTTGCCCAGGCCGGGCAGGTAGTCACGCTCTTGGGACGATTTTTCGGTCATGCCTGGATTCTGACCGTTGTCACAGCATGATTTCTGCGTCGATCCACGGTTTGGGTGGGACGATTCGACGGTGCGAACCCAGCGAACGCCCCTGAAGGGCGACGAGCCCGCGAAGTACGCCTGGCGGCCCGCCCCCGGCGAGTTGTCCATCGCGGCCGTGCGGCTCGGGCACGGCACCGACGTCGACGGCGCGCACGAGGCGCACTCCCACGACTTCCCCGGCATCGCCTACTTCGAGGCGGCGGGCGGCGTGGTCCGCCACGGCGCGCAGGTCAGGGACGCCGAGGCGGGCGACCTGTTCGTCATCGCGCCCGGCGACGTGATGGGCAGGGCCCGCAACGACGACCTCCACGGCGCGAGGGGCTGGGGCGTCTTCTTCACCGCCGACGTGCTCGGGCGGGACACGCCGGGCGCGCATCTGGCGTGGCGCACCCACCCGCTGCTGTTCCCGTTCGTCCACGGCGGCGCGACCGGAGCGTTGCGGCTCAGCGTCCCCGAGGAGCACCGCCCCGAGTGGACCGCTCGCGTCCGGGCACTGGACGACGAGCTCCGGCACCGCCGCGACGGCTACCGCGAGGCTGTGTCGGCGCACCTCACGCTGCTGCTCGTCGGGGTGTCGAGACTGGCCGCGGACGTCGTCGGCGACCTGCGCGAAAACGCAGAACCGCTGCTGGCCGAGGTGTTCGACGTGATCGAGCGGCGGTATGCGGAACCGTTGTCGTTGCGCGAGGTGGCCGCCGCGGTCAGCATCTCCCCCGGCCACCTGACCTCGACGGTGCGCAGGCGGACCGGCCGCACGGTGCAGGAGTGGATCACCGAGCGCCGGATGGTCCAGGCCCGCCGCCTGCTCGCCGTGACGGACCTGCCGGTCGGCGACGTCGGACGCCAGGTGGGCATCACCGACGCCGGCTACTTCGCGCGGACATTCGGCAAGGTGCACGGCATGAGCCCGACCCGATGGCGGGCGTCCGGCCACCTGAACACCCGCTGAACTCCTGTCGACGGCCTGTGGCCCACCAGGCTTTTCGTCGTTTTCGTCCCTTCGGGCCGTGGCACTGTCGTGACCATGACCGGCGGCACGCCCACCTTGAGCAACGACCAGGACCTCGGCGCGAGGTTCCACGACCTGATGGAAGTCGTGGTGCGGTGGCTGCCGTTCGGCCTTTGCCGCGTCATCGCGCCGAGCCTGCTCGGGTTCGCCCTGATCAACGGCTTCACGTTCGGCGTCGACCTGCTGCTGCTCACGCTGTTCCGCAGCGGCCTCGGCCTGCCGGTGCCGCTCGCGTTCACGATCGCCTACGTGCTCGCGTTCGGCCTGAGCTTCGTGCTCAACCGCGCGCTGAACTTCCGCTCGCACGCGCCGGTCGGCCCGCAGGCCGGGCTCTACGCCGTGGCGATCCTGATCAACTACCTGGCCTTCATCCTCGGCGTGGGCAGCGCGCTGACCGAGATCGGCCTGCAGTACCACCTGTCCCGGATCGTCGCCGGCGCGTGCGAGGCCGCGTTCATGTACAGCGTCATGCGCTGGGTGATCTTCCGCGACGCCAGGCCCTGACCTACTGCAGGTACCCCTCGACCTCGCCGACCGAGCGCGCCGGGACGTCCTCGGCGTTCTCCCCCTGCGACCGCGCCGACCGGCGGCGCCGCAGCAGGTCCCAGCATTGGTCGAGGGCTTCCTCGAGCGACCGCAGCCGTGCGTGCTCCTCGTCGCTGGAGATCTCGCCGGACACGAGCTGCTGACGGAGCTTGTGCTCCTCGTCGACCAGCTCGTTGATGCGGCCCAGCACGTTCTCGTCGCTCATCTGCCCGACTCTACGACGAACCGCGATCAGGCGCGCCGCGCCGTTGCCCGCGGCCAACGCCCGGAACTCGTCGCTCGGGGTGATTCGTCCGGTTGGTCCAGTGAAATGGTTCAACCACTTGTTTACGCTTGTGAACAGGGCCGCCGACCCGTCACGCGACCACCTCCCCCCGCGGAAGTGGTCGCCACCTCCGCCTGCCAGGAGGCGTTTTGAAGACACGCACTCGGCTTGTCCTAGCGAGCCTCACCTCCACTGCCGCGGTGGTCGTCGCGTTCCTCGTCCCCACGACGCCCGCGATCGCCCACGGCACGATGTCCGATCCGGCCAGCCGGGTGTACACGTGCAAGAACGAGGGTCCGGAGACCCCGAAGTCCGACGCGTGCAAGGCGGCCGTGGCCGCCGGTGGCACGCAGGCCTACTACGACTGGAACGAGGTCTCGCTGCTCGAGGCCGGCGGGCGCCACCGCCAGCTCATCCCGGACGGCAAGCTGTGCAGCGCGGGCCGAGACAAGTACCGCGGTCTCGACCTGCAGCGCGCCGATTGGCCCGCCAAGCGCGTCTCGGCCGGGCCGCTGACGGTGACCTACCACGCGTCGGCACCGCACTCGAACAGCAACTTCGAGTTCTACATCACCAGGGACGGCTGGAACCCGACGCAGCCGCTGCGCTGGTCGGACCTCGTGCACCTGCAGACGTTCAACAACCAGAACCCGTCCACGTTCACGAACTGGACGCTGAACCTGCCCGGCCGTTCGGGCCGCCACATCGTCTACTCGATCTGGCAGCGCGTGGTCGGCAGCAACGAGGCGTTCTACACGTGCTCCGACGTCGACTTCGGCGGCGGCAGCACTCCGCCTCCGACCACGACGACCACCACGCCCCCGCCGACCACGACCACCACCACGACTCCCCCGCCCGCGGGCGGAACGTGGGCCGCGGGCACGGCGTACTCGGTCGGCAACCGCGTCACCTACGGCGGCGTGAACTACGAGTGCCAGCTCGCGCACACCGCGCTCGCCGGCTGGGAACCGCCGAACACGCCCGCCCTGTGGCGACGCCTCTGATGCGGTTCCTCTTGCTGGTGCTCGCCTTCATGGTGTCCGGCTGCGCGACCACGCAGCCGGACGCCGTGTTGCGCGGCGATCCGCTGGACGTGATGTTCCTGCAGATGATGCTCCCCCATCACCAGCAGGGAGTGGAGATGGTCGCCCTCGCGAAGGACCGCGCGCAGAACGAGGAACTGCGCGTGCTGGCGGTCGCGATCGAGAAGACCCAGGCGACCGAGGCCGAGACGATGCGGAACTGGCTGACGTCGTGGGGCGAGCCGCTGACGGCACCGCCGGACTCCCACTCGGGCCACGGCGGCATGCGCGAGTCCGATCCCAAAGAGGTCGAGCGCCTGTCCGCGCTGCGCGGAGCGGAGTTCGACGAGCGCCTGCTCAACGTCATGATCGCCCACCAGGACGACGCCGTGCAGATGGCGAGGTGGGAGACGGGCAGCGGCGCGAACCAGCAGGTGAAGGACCTCGCCGACCGGATCGACAAGTCCCGCACCGCGCAGATCGGGATGATGAAGACGTTCCTGGGCAGGACCTAGCGGGTACTCGATGGCCCCGAGCCACCGAGGAGGTCAGCCCATGGTCAGCCGCTCGCTCCTGCGGCAACTGCCCGTTCGCGCCGTCACAGGTGCGTTCGTGCTGCACTCCGGGCTCGGCAAGCGCAACGCCGACCAAGAGGCGGCCGAGCAGATGCACGGCTGGGCGTCGAGCACCTACCCGGTGCTGAGCGGGATGGACTCCCGCCGGTTCGCCAAGCTGCTCGCGGCGGGCGAGATCGCGACAGGGGCGGCGTTGCTGCTGCCCTTCGTGCCGGCGGTCGTCGCGGGCGCCGCGCTCACCGGCTTCGCCGGGGCGTTGCTCGGCCTCTACGCGAAGACGCCGGGCATGCGGAAGGAAGGCAGCATCTGGCCGACCGAGCAGGGCATCGGCCTCGCCAAGGACGTCTGGATGCTGGGCATCGGCCTGTCGCTCGTGGTCGACGGCGTCACCCGGAACGACTGAAGGAGGCGGACATGCAACCGATCCCGTTCATCCCGTGGGTGTGGCGCGACGCGTCCTGGACCGAGGAGCCGCGCCAGGACCTCGACGACCGCCCCGACACCGGCCTGATCGGCTACGACGTCGAGGCCACCGACGGGAGCATCGGCAAGATCGACGAGGACAACGCCGAGGTGCCCCACGACTGCCTGATGGTCGACACCGGGCCGTGGATCTTCGGCCGCAAGGTCGTGCTCCCGGTCGGCACCGTGCGCCACGTCGACCACGCCGAGCGCAAGGTCCACGTCGACCGCACCAAGGAACAGATCAAGAACGCGCCCGAGTACGACGCGGACGACCACGACGGCTATCGGCAGCGCACCGACGACTACTACGCCGACAGCTACAAGATGATGCCGCCGATGCTCTAGTGGCGAAATAGGCTGTCGCGCATGACTTCGGTGTTGCAGAACGTGGCGATCGACTGCGCGAACGCCTACGAACTGGCTCGGTTCTGGAGCGAGGTGACCGGTCGCCCGATGCACCCGGACGACGAGCCGGGCGACCGAGGTGCTGCTGGCCGAGGGACCGGTCCTGTTCTTCAACCAGGTGCCGGAACCCAAGACCGTCAAGAACCGGCTGCACCTCTGCCTGCGCCCGGACACCACTCGTGACGAAGAGGTCGAACGACTGCTCGGGCTGGGCGCGACCCTCGTCGGTGACCACCGCAACCCCGACGGCACCGGCTGGGCGATCCTGGCCGATCCCGAGGGCAACGAGTTCTGCGTGCTGCGCAGCGAGTCCGAGCGGAGCGCCTAAGCCGTCACCTCGGGAGGCGTCACCGCTTCCCGCACGGAGGGGCGCACGCCCAGGACGCTCATCAGTTCGAGCGCCTGCAACGGCCGCAGGACCGCCGCCGCGGTGGCGACGACCACGAGGGCGCTGCCCCGGCGCAGGCAGAGGTCCTGGTGGTCGAGCAGCAGGCCGATGCCCTGGGCGCCGAGGAACCGCACCGCGGTCAGATCGGCCACGACCGGCGCGGGCGGGGTGACCGACCTGACCGCTTCGCTGAGGCATTCGGCGAGGTCAGGAGCTGTGGAGTAGTCGATTTCGCCGGCGACGTGCACCAGGACGGCGGGGCCTGCGCTCTCGAAGGAGGCGCGGAAGGGGACTTGACCGTCGGTGAGCACGGGGCAACCTCCAGTGACGACGGTGTGATCGTCCGTCAGAAGGGCTGGCTGCTCAACCCGACACGACCGTAGCGCAGCAGGGGGTGCGCGTGCGGTAGGGCGGTCAACTGATGTCGGACGAAGTGCACGTTCCCTCGGATGGTTCACGCGAGGCGCGCGTAACATCGGTCGTTGTGACCGGTTTCTACCACGAGACCGCCTTCTACGGCTCTGACGACGACTTCCTCGCACACGCCGTGCCGTTCCTCGAGGACGGTCTGCGCGCTGGGGAGCCGTCGGTGGTGGCGTGCACGGAATCGAACTCCTCGCTGCTCCGCGCCGCTCTCGGCGACGCCGCCGTGATCTACCGGCCGGGGGCGGACCAGTACTCCCGGCCGTCCGACGCGATCTCCAGCTACCGCGACCTGTTCCGCGAGCACACGGCGGACGGCGCGCAGCAGATGCGCGTGGTCGGTGACGTCCCCCACCCCGGCATGGGCGCGCGCTGGGACTGGTGGGCCCGGTACGAGGCCGCGGTGAACCAGGCGTACGCCGAGTTCCCGGTGTGGGGCCTGTGCCCGTACGACACCAGGACGACCCCCGCCGAGGTTTTGGCCGACGTGGTGCGCACGCACCCGAACGTCGCCACCACCCCCGGCACGCACGAGGCCAACTCCGGCTACCGCGAAGGGCTGGCCGCGTCGTCACAGGTCCCGGACGTGCTCGAACAGGGCGCACCGGTGGTCGAACTGGTCGATCCGAGCGCCGGCGCGGTGCGCGAAGCCGTCGGAGCGGCGATCGGCGGGATGAGCCTGAGCGAGGACGACGCGCACGACGTCGTCTACGCGGCGAGCGAGGTCGTCACGAACGGCCTGACGCACGGCGTCGCGCCGGTCCGGTTCCGGCTGTGGGCGGACGGCTCGCGGGTGCTGGTGGCGGTGACCGATCGCGGCAACGGCCCGTCGGACCCGCTGGCGGGTCTGGTGCCGACCACCGAGACGCTGTCCGCCGGGCTCGGGTTGTGGATCCTGCACCGCACGTGCGACTACGTGTCCATGGGCCGTGAAGGAGACGGGTTCACCGTGCGGGTGAGCGTCGGCGGCCAGACGTAGGGCAGGTCGTCCGGCACGTCCGGGAAGAACCGGCGGTAGTGCGCGGGATCCTTGCGGACGAGCGACGACTGGTGGCTGAGGTGCAGGTCGTGGTCACCGAGCCAGCCGGGCAGCTCCCCCGCGGCGGCCAGTTCCTCCTGGGTCCGGACGACCGCGATGTCCCTTGCCTGGGCCAGGTCGAACCGCAGGGTCGCCTCGCACGTGTCGGTGAACCCCTGCGCACGCCACTCGGCGCAGACCTCCAGGCCGTACCGCACGAGCGCTTCCTCGTAGCCGGCCCACATCTTCACGGCCGGGTGGTGGCGCCAGCCGTAGCCGGGCACCACCAGCCCGCGTTGCACCTGGATGGTCTCGACCCGTTGCTTGCCGAGCCGGCTCCGGTCCAGCACACGGGCTGAGGCGGCGAAGTCCGGATACGGCAAGAAGGTCTGCATTGCTCAGAGCACGTACTTCGCTGCCTCGGCGGCCCGCTCCCGGTCGACGTGCACCTCGTAACGACGCGCCTGCAACGTCATGACGCTCGCGAAGTCACGGCGGCCGCGGGTGCTCCAGTGCGCCACGAACCCGAACACCGCGCCCCAGAACGCACCGACCGCGAGGCTGATGAATACGAACCACGCCCAGGTCTGGCCCGCGCTGAACAGACCGAACAGCAGGCCGATGAACACACCGAACCAGGCGCCGCTGGCCGCGCCCGCCACCGCGGCGCGGCCTCGCGTCATGCGGCCCGTCACCTGTTCGACCGTCCGGACACCGTCACCGATGATCCGCACGCTCTCCACGGGGAACCCGTCGTCCGACATCCGGTCCACGAGCCGCTGGGCGCCCAGGTAGTCCGGGAAGCTGGCCAGCAGCGACGATTCGGTCTGGGTCACGTCTTCGTGCTTGATGTCCACTTCGTCCGGCTACCCGTGCTCACGCAAAGTAAACGACCAGTCAGCTTCCGCGACCGGTCTTCTCCTGGAGACGGTCGATGAGCTGGGACGCCTCGACCTTGGTGAGCTCGGCGGGCACCTCCTCGCCGGCTTCCTGGGCGAGGGTGTTCAGGTACGACTCCTGCGGACCGGTCATGGGCTCGTCGCCCGTCGTCCAGTCCTGCGGGTCCTTCTCCGGTGTGCGGTTCACTTCCGTCCCCTTTCACTCGAACGCCCGTTCGAGATACCCGGCGTGACGGAGGGTCAATCATCGACCCAGGACGACGTCTCCCGGAGTGGAGGGTTCGGGCAGGACCATCGGGGGGTGCGCGCCCGACAGCAGGCGGTGGGCGACTGTCAGCAGCATCCGCGCTTCCATCCGTTCGCCGTAGCGAAGGTGCTCCCCCGCGGCCTCGACAGAACCCAGGACCTGCGCCGACACGGGCGCGCCCGCCTCCGCGCACGCGGCCAGCGCCTCTTCCAGAGCCCTGTGCCCCGCGTCTTCCCCGGCACCGGACAGCGCGGTGCGGACGGCGTTGTCGAGCTTCTGCAGCGCGATCGTGCGCAGGTGCTGCAACGCCATGTCGTCGAGTTCGGTGGCCACGGTCATCGCCCGCCTTCACAGCCGAGGTGCCAGCGCAGACTGCTTGACGCAATCGGGCCCGAGTACCCCTCCCGGACGCCGGCAAACTGACACTTCCCGCCCACGAAGAACGAGGCGCACCCCGTCGGGTACGCCTCGTTGGTCGGCTCGTCCGCGGACGCAGTGCGCCCGGACTTCACGACACCTGGCGGAGCTCGCGGTCGCAGGCGATCAGGTGCTCCCAGGTCCGGCCGCGCTGGCTCGGCGGCGCGGAGCCGTCGGCCGTGCAGATCGGGTAGACGAGGCCGAAGGGAACCGGCTGATCGAACTCATCTCCGGTGTGGACGTCGACCAGACGACGCACGTGTGCCATCACGACCACTCCTTCGCGTGAACCGCGGGACCAAGGGGTTTCGGACCATCGAATACCCCGCGACCTGCGAGAACATGCGCGTTGCCGTTGCGACATAAGAGTGAAGCCATCTGTCCTCAGTGGACTAACGCGCCGTGACGGTCAGCATGAAGGTCCCGTCGTGCGGCACGGTGAGGACGTGCATCCGGCGGCCCGGGTAGGTGATCGACGACGCCGGTCGCAGCCGCGGATCCAGCGAACGTCCCCAGTCGAACCGGACGACGGTCCTGCCGCGAGTGAGCGTCAGGCCGCGCGAGTCGAGCGCGACGGTGTCGGAATCCCTCACCACCAAGGGAATCTGCTCGGTGGCGGCGGACTGGGCCCGCACGGACCGCACGATCCGCTCCCCGACGGTCACCTCGGTCACCACGGACCCGGACGCCGTGCGGTAGCGGAACCGGTAGGGCTCGCCGCCGGGGAACTCCGCCTGCTGCGGACCGTTCGAGTCCACCACCTGGCCGGGGAACACGGTGCCCCAGCACGCGTGGTCGTTGTTGTTCACCGACTGCACGAGCGCACCCGCCGCGGGATGCCACAGGAACGTCAAACCGGTGCGCGCCAACGAGGTCGCCCTGCGCACGCCGAAGTACCCGCCCACGTACCACCAGGGACGCCGCACGAACAGGAAGTCCTGCCCCTGATCACTGCGCCGCTCGGTGAAGTGCGCGCGCTGGTACGGCAATCGCGCGATCGCCGCCGTCCGTTGGGCACGAGTCGGGTAGCGCTCGCCGTACATGGCGTGCGCGAGGATGCGCGGTGACGTGTCCGGCTTGACCAGCGCCGGCACCGGGTCCGGCGAGGACGCCCAGGCCCTGCGTACGGCGGCCAGGTCCTCACGACTGGACAGGAACGCGGCCAGGCCGGGCACCACGGGCACGAACTGGGCGTTGAGCGCGGTCCGTTCGGGGTCGGGCCGGACGTCGGCGTAGAACCTCGAGGACGTCCGCGAGTTCGTGGCGATGTTGGCGAACCACCCGGAGCCGTCCGGTTCGCGCAGCAGGTTGTAGCCGAGCCAGTCGGTGTACCTCCTCGTCATCACGACGAGATTCGGGTCGCCCGACTGCCGCCACGCGTCGGCGAGCTCCGGCAGCATGACCTCGAAGTTGTAGTTCGTGTCCGCACCGGACTCCTCGTAGAAGAACCCGGCGGGGCTCTGCCCGGTCCTGGCCAGTCGTGCGAACGCCTCGGTGAGCAGCCCGCCCAGCCGCGGGTCCGGGTCCTGCCTCAACGCGAGTGCCGCACCGGCGAGCCCGGAGGTCGTCTGGTTGGCCCACGTGAGCGGCGACTGCCAGACGACGTCGTTGGAGCCGTCGAGGAACCACGTCATCGCCCTGTGCAGTGACGCGGTGATCTGCGCCTGCCGCGACGGCAGGATCCCGGCGCGCCGGAGCAGTGCGTTCGTCTTGCTCAGGTAGCCCAGGGCGAACCCGGTCGCGGCCAGCGAGTGCTGGCCGCGCGAGTACTCGGGCCACGACCCGTTCGCGTGCTGCAGCCCCAGGTAGTGGCCAAGGCCTGCGTCCAGGGCGGCGATCACCTGGGCGTTGCCGCGGTAGGGGTTCCACGGGCGGGACTGCGTCGCGAACCAGGCCAGCGTGTGGACGTGTTCCTGGACTCGGGCGTTGTACGACGAGTTCGGGCTGCGCCACCAGCCGCCGCCGAAGAAGCCGCCCGCGTCCATGGCGGCGACCATCGGCGAGACCGCCGTCAGGTACGGCGCGAACCGTTGTTCGGCGGGGTCGAAGGCGCGGCGGTCGGGAGTGACGGGCGGGGGCGCCGGCAGGGCGAGCGCCTGCGCGGGCAGAGCGGCGAGCAGTCCGGCCGCGGTCGCACCGGTGATCAGGCTGCGACGGCTGAATGCGTTCACGGGCCTACCTCCTTGGCGGAGCACCCTCGCTCCCCCGGCTGCGGCCCGTCAAGGTGCTAATTCGAATTATTACAGGGTTGACGGCGATGCGGGTGCTGACGCAGACTCCCTGCCAATTCGAATTGGCAGGTGCTCATGGCCAAGAGGCTCACCCAGCAGGACATCGCCCGGATGGCAGGCGTCAGCCAGGCCACGGTGTCGCTGGTGCTCAACAACCGGACCGACGGCGGCGTCCGCATCGCGCCGGAGACCCGTGCGCGGGTGCTGGAGGTCATCCGCAGGACGGGCTACGTCGCGAACCCGATCGCGCGCCGGCTGCACGACCAGCGCAACCGCATCCTCGGCGTCTTCACCTACGAGGCCGTCTTCCCGAGCACCCGCGCCGACTTCTACCAGCCGTTCCTCGAGGGCATCGAGGAACAGGCGGAGGTGGCGGGCTGCGACCTGCTGCTGTTCACGAGCGCCAAGGCGACCGAGGGCAAGCGGCGGATCTTCAGCGACGACAGCAGGATCCGGCTGGCGGACGGGTGCGTGCTGCTCGGTCGTTCCATCGACCGCGACGACCTGGCCCAGCTCGTGAGCGAGGGCATCCCGTTCGTCTCGATCGGCCGCCGGGACGACGCGGGCGGTCCGGTGCCGCACGTCGGCGCCGACTACGTCTCCGCGGTGCGGAACCTGGTGGACCGCGCGGTCGCCCTCGGGCACCGCGAGTTCGTCTACGTGGGCGCCGGAACGGGCGCGGAGTCGTCGGCCGACAGGCTGCGGGGCTTCAAGCAAGCCGTTGCGGCGCACCGCGTCGCGGGCACGCACGTGCAGTTCGCCGGGCTCGACCAGGTGCTGGACGCCGGAATCACGGCCGTGCTCACCGAGGAGGTCTCGGACGGTGCGGCGCTCGTCCTCGCGGCCCGCGAACGCGGTCTGTCCGTCCCCGGCGACCTGTCCGTGATGACGCTCGGCGCGGCCACCCGGCCCGCGCCGGACGACGTGGCGCTCACCGGTTTCCGCATCCCCCGCCGCGAGATGGGGCGGCGGGCGGTGCAGGCGCTGACCGAGGTGCTCGAACACGGCACCACCCCTCGGGAGCTGCTCGCCTGCGAGTTCGTCGCGGGCACGACTCTCGGTTGATCTGGAGGAACCTGTTGTCGCACAACACTGACGTCGTCGTCGTAGGCGGCGGACTCGGCGGAGTCGCCGCAGCCCTCGCGTTGCTGCGCGCCGGACGCCGGGTCGTGCTCACCGAGGAGATCGAGTGGCTCGGCGGGCAGCTCACCAGCCAGGCCGTGCCGCCGGACGAGCACAGCTGGGTCGAGCGCTTCGGCGTCACCGCCTCGTACCGGGCGTTGCGGGACGGCATCCGCGAGTACTACCGCCGCCACTACCCGCTGACCCCGCGGGCGCGGGCGTGGCGCGAGCTCAACCCCGGCGCCGGCAACGTGAGCAGGCTCTGCCACGAGCCCCGCGTGGCCGTCGCCGTGATCGACGAGATGCTGGCGCCCTACCGCGGCAGCGGCAAGCTCACGGTCCTGCAGCCCGCACGGCCGATCGCCGCGCGGACCGACGGCGACCGGATCGTGTCGGTGACCGTCGAGCACCACGGTTGCGAGGTCGAACTGGCCGCGCCCTACGTCCTCGACGCGACCGAGACCGGCGAGCTGCTCCCGTTGTCCGGCACGGAGTACGTGACGGGCTTCGAGTCCACACTGGACACCGGTGAGCCGAGCGCGCCCGAGGTCGCGCAACCGGCGAACATGCAGGCGATGTCGGTGTGCTTCGCGATCGACCACGTCGACGGCGACCACACGATCGACAAGCCGGAGCGCTACGACTTCTGGCGGAACTACCAGCCCGAGTACTGGGGCGACCGGATGCTGTCGTTCCGCTCCCCCGACCCGCGCACGCTGAGCACCGCCGAACGCACGTTCACGCCGAACCCGGACGACGACCCGCTCAGCGTTCTGTCGGACCAGCGGCTCAGCGCGGGCGACAGCAACCTGTGGACGTTCCGCCGCATCGCCGCCCGCCGCAACTTCGTCGAGGGCGCCTACGACAGCGACATCTGCCTGGTCAACTGGCCGATGATCGACTACTTCGAGTCGCCGGTGATCGACGTCCCCGACGCCGACAAGCACGTCGCAGCGGCGCGGGAGCTGTCGAAGTCGGTCCTGTACTGGCTGCAGACCGAGGCACCGCGCTCCGACGGCGGCACGGGCTTCCCCGGCCTGCGGCTGCGGGGCGACGTCACCGGCAGCGCGGACGGCCTGGCCCAGGCGCCCTACATCCGCGAGTCGCGGCGGATGCGGACCGAGTACACGATCGTCGAGCAGGACCTCTCGCTCGCCGTGCGCGGCGACAAGGGCGCGGTGCAGCACGCCGACGCCGTGGGTGTGGGCATGTACCGCATCGACCTGCACCCCTCGACCGGTGGCGACAACTACCTCGACGTCGCGAGCTGCCCGTTCGAGATCCCGCTCGGCGCGCTCATCCCCCAGCGCGTCGAGAACCTCCTGCCCGCGGGCAAGAACATCGGCACCACCCACATCACCAACGGTTCCCACCGGCTGCACCCGGTCGAGTGGAACGTCGGCGAGGTCGCGGGCGCGCTCGCGGACTTCTGCCTGGCGCACCGAGTCACCCCTCGTGCGGTGCGCAACACCCCCGCCCTGCTCGCGGAGTTCCAGCACCGGCTGGACCGCGACGGGGTCGAGCTCCGCTGGCCGGACGTGTCCGGTTACTAGGCCCAGGGAGACAATGATGTCCAGGCTTCTGGCGCTCGTCGTCACAGCTCTACTCGCCCTCACGGCGTGCAGCGGTTCGTCGGCGCAGTCCGGACCGAAGTCGCTGCGCATGACGGTGTGGACCGCCAACGAGGCGCATCTCAAGCTGCTCAACGAGATCGCGTCGGAGTACAAGGCCTCGCACCCGGACGTCACCGAGATCAAGTTCGACTCGATCCCGGCCGACGGCTACACCACCACTCTCACCACGCAGATCGCCGGCGGCAACGCGCCCGACCTGGCGTGGGTCCTGGAGGAGTCGGCGCCCGACTTCGTTTCCTCCGGCGCGCTCGCCCCGATCAGGGCCAAGGTCGAGAAGGCCGACGAGCTGGTGCCGTCCGCGACCAAGCTGTGGGAGAAGGACGGCGAGCTGTACGCGTACCCGTTCTCCACCTCGCCGTTCGGGCTCTTCGTCAACACCGACCTGGTGAAGGAGCTGCCGGCGACGTGGGAGGAGGCGGTCGCGGCGTCGGCCGGCAAGAACCTCGTGCTGCCGGACTTCAAGTACCAGAACTGGGCCGTGCTGTCGGCGATCTGGCGCGGCTGGGGCGCGAACGCGTGGAGCGACGACGGCAAGCAGTGCGGGTTCGCGAGCACCGAGATGAAGGACGCCATGACGTTCGTCCACAAGGCGATCTTCACGGACAAGGCGATCCCCGGTCCCGGCACGACCGTGGACTTCTTCGCGGGCAACGCGGCCATGGCCGTCAGCCAGATCTCGCGGGCCGGTGCGTTGAAGGACGCCAAGTTCGGCTGGACGCTGGTGCCGCTGCCCAAGGGCCCGAAGGGCGACTACGCGGTGATCGGCCAGGCCGGCGTCGGCGTGCTGAAGCGCTCGAAGAACGCCGAGGCCGCCGCGGACTTCCTCGGCTTCTTCACCAACGCGGCCAACTCCGCGAAGCTCGCCCAGTTCTTCCCGCCCGTGCGCCAGTCGCTGCTCAACGCGGACACGCTGGCCAAGAGCAACCCGCTGATCAAGCCGGAGCAGCTGCAGTCGGTCGTGATCGACGGCATCAGCAAGGGCGTGGTGAAGCCGAGCCACCAGGGCCAGGAGGAGCTGAACCAGACCATCCGCGCCGCGCTCGACCCGTTGTGGAAGCCGGACGCGAACGTCTCGCAGGTGCTCGACGGCGTGTGCGCGAAGATCAAGCCGTTGCTGGAGCGCCAGTGACGTTCTGGACGTGTCGCAGGCGCGACAACCTGATCGGGTACCTGTTCGTCGCGCCTGCTCTGCTCGGCAGCCTCGCGTTCGTGCTCATCCCTCTCGCGATGGTGGGCTGGTACAGCCTCAACGAGTGGAACGTGCTCGGCGGCACGTTCGAGTTCATCGGCGGCGAGAACTACAAGCAGCTGCTGAACGACGAGAAGCTGCGCGACTCGCTCGTCGCCACGGCCTGGTTCGCCGCCGGTCTGGTGGTGCTGAACCTGTCGCTGGCGCTGCTGCTCGCGGTGCTGCTCAACCAGAAGCTGCGCGGCACCACGCTGTTCCGCACCTTGTTCTTCTCCCCCGTGCTGGTGTCGCTCGTGGCGTGGACGCTGGTCTGGCAGCTCATGCTGCAGCCGGAGGGCAGCGTGAACGGGTTGCTGGGCGTCTTCGGCGTCGACGGCCCGAACTGGCTGCGCGGGGACACGACCGCGATGGTGTCGGTGATCGTCGTGCAGGTGATCAAGAACGTCGGGCTGAACATGGTGCTGTTCCTCGCGGCGCTGCAAGGGGTCCCGGCTCCGCTGTACGAGGCCGCGAAGATCGACGGCGCGGGCGCGTGGAGACGGTTCCGGAGCATCACGATCCCGTTGATCAGCCCGACGATCCTGCTCACGTCGATCATCACGATCGTCGGCTCGTTGCAGGTGTTCGCGCAGATCGCGGTGCTCACCCAGGGCGGTCCGGGCACCTCCACGACAGTGTTGATCTATTACCTGTACCAGCAGGCGTTCCAGTTCCACCACTTCGGCTACGGCGCGACGATCTCGGTGCTGCTGTTCGTCATCGTCGCCGCACTGACGTTGCTGCAGTGGCAGATGCGCCGGAAGTGGGTGCTCCATGAGTCGTAAGGTCTGGCTCTACGGTCTGCTGTGCCTGCTGTGCGTTCCGTTCGTGTTCCCGACGTGGTGGATGGTCACCTCGTCGATGAAGCCGATCAGCGAGATCTTCTCGGAGTCGCTGCTGCCGCGCGAGTGGACGTTCTCCACGTACGAGACCGTGTTCAGGATGCAGCCGTTCGGGCAGCAGTACTGGAACAGCCTCTACATCGCGGTGGTCGTCACGGTCGGCACGATGGCCGTGGCGGCGCTGGCGGGCTACGCGTTCGCGCGCATCCGGTTCCCCGGCCAGAACGTGCTGTTCGTGGTGGTGCTGACCGGTCTGCTCATCCCGAGCGAGGTCACGATCGTCCCGTTGTTCCAGATGTTCCAGTCGCTCGGGATGACGAACACGCACTGGCCGCTGATCATCGTGCCGATCTTCGGGGCGCCGTGCGTGCTGGCGATCTTCATCATGCGCCAGTTCTTCATCGCGCTGCCGCCGGAGCTGGAGGAGGCCGCGCGGATGGACGGCCTCGGGCGTGCGGGCATCTTCTACCGGATCGCCCTGCCGCTGTCCCGGCCCGCGCTGGGCGCGGTCGCGATCTTCACGTTCCTGCACTCGTGGAACCTCTACCTGGAGCCGATCGTGTACCTGTCCACGCCGGACATGTTCACGCTGCCGCAGGCGTTGACGCAGTTCGTCGACATCTACGGCGGTCCGATGTGGAACGTCCAGCTGGCCGCCGCGACCATGACGGCCGTGCCGATCCTCATCGTGTTCGTGGTGGCGCAACGGCAGTTCATCGAGGGCCTCGCGCACACGGGCGTGAAGGGGTGATCGATCCCGAGATCGCGGCGGCGGCAGACCTCTCCCGGCCACCGCTGACCGCGGCCGGGATCGCGGCCAGGCGGGCCGCCGGCCGGGTCGTCACCGACGCCGAGCTCACGCGGGGCGGCGCGGTGACGTTCACCGAGGAGGACGCGGACGGCGTGCCCGTGCTCGTGCTGCGCCCGGCGGGCTCGTCTGGACCGCCCGTGCTGCACCTGCACGGTGGCGGGATGGTCGCCGGGACCCGGCGCTCCGACCTGCACGTGCTGGCCGAGTGGGTGTCGGAGCTCGGCGTCACCCTGGTGTCGCCCGAGTACCGGCTGGCGCCCGAACACCCGCACCCTGCTCCCGTGCGGGACTGCTACCGCGCGCTGACGTGGATGGAGCGCACCGGGTTCGGCCCTCCGGTCGTCGCGGGCACGTCGGCGGGCGGTGGACTGGCGGCGGCGGTAACGCTCATGGCCCGCGACCTCGGCGGGCCTGCGATCCGCGGCCAGCTGCTGATGTGCCCGATGCTCGACGACAGGTGCGAAACCCCGTCCAGCCACCAGTTCCTCGACGGCACCACCTGGGTGCGCGCGTCGAACCTCACCGGCTGGACGGCGTTGCTGGGGGACGCGCGCGGCGGGCCGGACGTGTCCCCGTACGCGGCTCCGGCGCGCGCCACCGACCTCTCCGGTCTGCCGCCGGCCTACGTCGACGTCGGCTCGGTGGACGTGTTCCGCGACGAGGCCGTCGAGTACGCCTCACGCGTCTGGCGCGCCGGTGGGGACGCCGAGCTGCACGTGTGGCCCGGCGGCTGCCACGGGTTCGACCAGCTGGTGCCGGAGGCGGTGTTGTCGCGACGCGCCCGGGCCACGCGGCTGGCGTGGCTCAGGCGGACGCTCTACTTGTAACGCGGATGCGTGGTGTGCCATTCGAAGCCGCCACCCATCCAGGCCTTGGTGCCCTTGAGGAACCGGTGCAGCTCCACCGAAGGCACGGCCAGCAACGCCCTGTGCCCCGCCTCGAAGTCGCGCACCAGCTGGTTGTGCAGCTCCACGGTCCGCGCGGTGGCCTCGGCGATCGAGCACTCCCTGTCCGCGGCGATCTGCAGCACCATGTTGCACACCGGTTTCTCGTCGGCGGCGTCCTTCTCCACCGACACCAGGTCGTTCACGATCACCGACGCCGTGCCCGCGGCCGTCAGCAGCTGCCGCACGCGCGGGTCGTAGTACAGCGGCGCGGGCAGTTCGTAGCCTCCAACGGCGTCGATGAGCGTCATCGACGTGTAGAAGGTGTCGTGCTGCCGTGTCGCGAGGTACTGCCACGCGGGCGGGTAGTTGCCCGTGTGCCGCCAGGCCGCGTAGGCGCCCCACGACACGAACATCGCGAACGTCGAGTAGCAGACGCGTTGCACGATGGTCGCCGTGCTGCGCGACGTGAGGTGCGCGATGCCGGAGCGGAGGCCGACGAGTACCGGGTCGGCGGCGAGCCTCTGCTCCAGCTCCACGGTGAACTCGGCGGCGGGCGCGACCGGGTCCATCGCGGCCATGGCCAGCGCGAGCCGCGGCGGGAGCTCCGCCGGGACCGCGCCCATCTCGGTGTCGTCCGCGTACAGGTCGTCGGCGGCCCACCAGGCCGCGTTGAGACGGGCCGCGATCAGCAGCTGGTCGACGTCGTCGGTGTCCACGTGCGTGAGCACCGCGAGCCGGCCGAACATGCCGCCCAGAAACCGTTCCGGCTCCTCGAAACCGCACTCCCCCGCCCACGCGACGAGGCGCTCGTCCACGGCGGCCGCCAGCAGCGGGTCCTCGCGTTCGAGCACCGGCACGTACAGCGGCGGTGCGGTGCCGTCGCCCCACGGGCGTTCGGCGTAGCCCAGGTCCGGAGGCGGTGTCACGGCCTCGGGCCGCCCGAGCCGGGCAGCAGAGGTGCCCAGCCCGGACGGCCCGGTGAGGAGGTCCTTCATCAGATGCGGTCCGCCACGATCAGCAGGTAGTGGAAGCTGCCCTCCTTGTAGGCGGTCAGGAACGGGTCCTCGACGCCGGTCGCGACCGACGACTGGGCGCGCAGCTCCCAGTACGGGATGGTGTCCGGCGTCAGGTCGACGACGCTGATCGGCACGAAACCGTTGTCCGCCAACGCCCTGAAGTACTCGCTGCGCGGGTGGATGTTGCAGATGTAGTGCTGGTCGATCTGGCTGACCGCGCGCGACCGCAGGCCCGTCAGGTCGTTGGAGCAACCGGTGATGCAGACGTACCGGCCGCCGGGGGCGATGAGTCGTGCGAACTCGCCGTACAGCTGCTGGAGGTCCACGTACATCGTGGTCTCGTTGGTCCAGATGCCGTTGAACGAGCCGGTCTCGAAGCCGGTGTCGAGCATGTTCTTGAAGTGGAACCGGACCTGGTCGGCGACGTCGCGTTCCACGGCCTGGCCGTTCGCGAACGCCACCTGCTCCTCGGAGATGCTGACCCCGTCGATGCGGGCGCCGAACCGGGCGTTGGCCATGAAGCTCGTGCCACCGCGGCCGGACCCGCCGTCCATCAGGTGGGCGCCGGGCGGGAGGTCTCCGAACGCGTCGAGGAGCACCTCGGCCTGCGCGGTCTCCAGCCGGTGCATCTCGGCGATCATCGCCTGGTCGCGCACCTCGGCGGGTGCCTCCAGCACCGCCGGGTCGTACTGGCCCAGCCCGTAGTGGTGGTGGTAGAGCCCGTCCACCTCTCCGAGCTTGATGTTGACCGGGTCCTTCTCCCTGTTCCAGTAGTCCGCCACGGAACGCTGGTAGTCGGTGCGCAGAACCGGCTTCACGGTGGGGCTCGCCATGACCTGGGTGGCTCCTGTTCGTTGGAACGCTCACTGCCGAACAGCAACTGACCTTTGCAGCTGATGGCCCAGCCTGCGATCCGCCGTTCAGGCCTGGTTCGGACACGAACGGGTAGGCGGAATGTCGCGTCGCAGTGGTTCTCATAACCCGCGCAAGCCGGTGGGCGTCCCCACTTTCGAGGGTTGTTCACCCCCGACCGGATGACGGGACCGGGGTCCAATTCCACGCCACTTGGGAGAAAATCCGGTCCAACGCCCGCGAAGCCCGCGGTGACCATCCGGCACGCGGCCGACTTGATCGACTCCCACGATTCAGAACCGTGAGCTGCCGAGAAGACGTAGTGAACACACCGGCAGCCGTCATTGAAAAGCATTGCAGAATTACCTATTTCATGAATGTGAATATTTGACACAGATCTAAACCATCAGCTAGAAAGAAATGGCCCCGCCCTGCTGAACGAGGGTTGTCAATGACGAAAACCTCTCTACCTCTGCTGTCACTGCTTTTAATAGGTTCCCTGACCGTTCCCACCACGGCGGCCGCCGCACCTGCGCTGACGGGCCTGGACGTCTCGTCGGCGAACCGCCGCGCACCTGTTTCCGGCCTGTACGACTGGTCGAAAGCCGGATATCGCGGAAATGGCGTGCTGCCGGGCAACAACGAGCTGAACCCGAACGCCGCCTGCCAGATCACGGCCGCGGAACTCGCCTCCCAGTTCGCCGTGCGCCCGAACGACGCGGCCGACGACACGGCGGGACTCCAAGCCGCGATCGACTCCGTGAAGGCGCAGTGCTCGCCGAGCGCGAGCTACACCAGGCTCAGCCTCATCTCCCTGCCCGCGGGCGAGCTCAGGGTGTCGAAGGAGCTGCACGTCGACGCCGACTACCTGATCATCCGGGGTGCCGGCACGACCGCGACCAAGCTGGTCTACACCCCCGACGCGAACACCCGGTACGACACGCTCACCCCGGACGGGTCGGACTGGGACGAGGACGGCATGACCTCGGGCGCGGGCAAGGGCGGCTGGCTGTGGCCGGGACGCGGCCTGTTCCGGGTCCAGTCGCGCGGCGTGCACCCCAGCTACGCGAGCGACCACTCGCGAGCGCCGGAGAACCGCAAGGACATCTTCGAGGGCACCGTCAACGTGCACTGGAAGGCCGGCGCGAAGGTGAGCGCCGCCGCGAAGGCCGGTGACCGCGCCGTCAAGGTCGCGTCCGCGAGCACGATCAAGCCGGGCATGCTCGTGAACGTCCGTGCCGCGAACTCGGTCAAGTTCTACGAGCAGCAGCAGGCGACCGGCACCGGTTTTCCGCTGCTGAACATGCACATGCGGCAGCAGATCTTCACGGTCGCGTCGGTGTCGGGCACGACCGTCACGCTCGACAAGCCGCTGGAGTTCGACGTCCCCGTCAACTCCACCTCGGACGGTTCACCGGCGATCGACGGGGCGACCTACGACTCCAAGGTGTCGCCGCTGGTGGACCCGGTCCTCGGCGTCGGGTTCGAGAACTTCGGCTTCACGCAGGCGATGCCGAACCTCGACCCCGCCGAGGCCGTCAACAACTACGGCAACATGGCCCCCGCGGACGAGATGCACGGCATCGTCTTCAAGTGGGCGGCCAACTCCTGGGTGAAGGGCATCCGCGCGGAGATGACGGGCTCGCACCCGATCGTCACCGAGGAGGCCAAGAACCTGCAGATCGTCGACAACGAGCTCGACGGTTCGTGGAACAAGGGCAAGGGCGGCAACGGTTACTTCCGCGGGTCACGAGTGTGGGACTCGCTGTACGCGGGCAACACCTCGCGCAACCTGCGGCACTTCACGTTCCAGTGGTCGGCCTCGGGCAACGTCGTGATCGGCAACGACTTCGACTCCGACCTGAACCTGCACGGCGGCTGGGAACGCAACAACCTGTTCGAGAACAACACCGTCCGCGTCTCCTACGCGCACCGCTCGGGCAACTGCCGGGCGAACTGCGGTGAGGAGGGCGGCGGCGGGCCCGACGACTCGAACTGGTTCCCGATCTGGTGGGGCGCGGGCAGGAAGGCCGTCAAGTGGTCGGGTGCTTCGGGGCCGCGCAACGTGTTCTTCAACAACGGCATGACGAAGCAGCTGGCGACCGGCGGTGCGTACGACCCGTTCTACAGCGAGAAGTCGCGGATCTACCAGTTCGGCTGGAACGGCAGCGCGTACAAGCACCTCGACATCGGTGGCACGGCGATCGCGGACTGGGCGAAGAACGAGCAGCGCGACTACACCGGCGGCCACGGCGTCGACGCTTCGAAGACCGACACGGCGAAGTCGTTGTTCCTCAAGAACATCCCGGCGAGCCTCGCGGCCGGAGCAGACCTCGGCGCGACCGTCGCGGTGTCGAACGCCGAGCAGCTGAAAGCCGCTCTGCTGAACGCGAAGCCGGGCGACACCATCTCGTTGGCGGCGGGCACCTACCGCGGTTCGTTCGTGACGCAGAAGGCCGGCACGTCCGGCAGCCCGATCACGCTGACCGGTCCCCCGTCGGCCGTGCTGATCAACGACGGCCCGTCCGGCACGGCGCCGTCCTGCCCGGTGCCGACGGCGGGCTGGGACTCGGGTTACGGCCTGTGGCTGCACAACGCGCCCTACTGGACCGTCAAGGGCATCACGGTGGCGGAGTCGAAGAAGGGCATCGTCCTCGACAACTCCCACCACGTCACGATCGACGGCGTGACCGTGCGCAAGACCGACGAGGAAGGCGTGCACTTCCGGCGCTCGTCCGCGGACGGCGTCATCAAGAACTCGACGATCACCGACGCGGGCGTCGTGACGAAGGACTACGGCGAGGGCGTCTACATCGGCTCCGCGAACTCGAACTGGAAGTGCCACGGCAACTCCGGCGGCGTCGACAGGTCCGACCGCGTCCAGGTGACCGGCAACAGGATCGGCCCCGGGGTGTCGGCGGAGCACATCGACGTCAAGGAAGGCACCCAGGGCGGTCTGATCAGCGGCAACACGTTCAACGGCACCGGGATCTCCGGCGCGAACTCCGCCGACTCGTGGGTCGACGTGAAGGGCTTCGGCTACCGGATCGAGAACAACACCGGCACCTTCTCCTCGCCCGGCACGTTCAAGAACGGCTACGAGACGCACAACCCGGGCACGACGCCGTCGTTCGGCAACGGCTGCGGGAACGTGTGGCGTGGCAACAAGTCCGACCTCGGCGGTGTCGGCGAGTACGCGGTGTCCGTGTCGTCCACGTCGAAGTGCAAGGCCAACCCGAATGTCGTGCACGCCTCGAACACGGTCAGCCGTGCGAAGAAGGGCGTGTCGAACATCCCGGTCACCCCGTAGAAGGCGGGGGTTGCAGGGGTCCCGATCGGTGTACGGCGGCGTCGCCGGTCGGGACCCCTGGCTTCGTCAGGCGTTCTGCCGCATGGCCCGGACTTCTTCCCTGAGCGCGCGGACCTCCTGCAGCAGGAGGTCGTCGTGGTTCGCGGAACGGGGCGCGGGCACCTGCCGCACGTCCGGCTCCATCGCGCTGCACACCACGGCGATGAACAAGTTGAGCATGGTGAACGTGCCCACCATCAGGTAGCAGAGGAAGAAGATCCACGCGAGCGGCTGGTGGGCCATCAGATCGCGCATGACGTCCGACCAGCCGTCGCCCGTGGTGATCTGGAACAGCGTCAGCAGCGTCGATCCCAGGTCGGCGAACCGCGGGTCGCCGGAGTCGGCGAACAGGTTGCTCGCGATCACGCCGCCGATGTAGAGCAGCAGCACCAGCAACCCGGTGAGCGAGATCAGGCCGGGAACGGACTTCACCAGCGCGGTCACGACCCTGCGCATGCTCGGCACCATCGCCACGAGCCGCAGCGCCCGCAGGATCCGCAGCGACCGCAGCACGCTGAGCGGACCGGCGGCCGGCAGCAGCGCCACCGACACGATGACGAAGTCGAAGACGTTCCACGGGTCGCGGAAGAACCGCCAGCCGAACGCGTAGAGCCGCGCGGCGAGCTCCGCGACGAAGATGGCGAGCGCCAGGTGGTCGACCGCGCTGAGCAGACCGCCGTGCTTCGCGACGATCGCGGGTGAGGTCTCGGCCCCCAGAGCGGCCGCGTTCACCACGATCACGCAAATGATCATCCATTGGAACCGTGTGCTCTCGACGACCTCGCCGATGCGTGCGCGCAACGCCATGCCTGACTACTCCTTGCCGGGGGGACAAGGGCACTATCGGTTCACGGGACCCCGAGCTGATCACCCGGTCGTGTTGATCAGCTCCAGCCTGCTGGCGGTGCGCGCGAGGTCGAGCGCCTCGCCGCCGACGATCTCGGCCAGCGGGTGGTCACTCACCAGTGTCAGCCGGACGTCCTTGTCCACCAACACGTCCACGACGTTCGCGAACCTCTGCTGGGCCTCGCGGTCCTTCGTGGCCAGGGGTGGCACGCCGGTGATCACCCAGTCGTCGAAGCGATCGGCGACGACGAGGTAGTCCTGCGTCGAGGTGGGCTTCTCGCACAAGTCACCGAAGTCGAACCAGACCTTGGTGTTCTCGGTGCCGAGCGCGGTGATCGTGCGGCCGTTGACGTCGAGGGTGACGGGTTTCTCCGGCAGTGCGGTCGTCCTCGTGATCCCGCCGGTCTCGAAACGGGACCGCGGCGTGCCGTGCAGGTGCCGGTAGTCGGTGGTGCCGGTCAGCTCCACGACGTCCATGAGCTTCTCGACCAACGCGATGCCGGGCAGGAACTGGTCGTGGTGCAGCGGGTCGGGCAGCAGGCCGTCCGGCGGGTAGTTGGAGGTCGCGATGATCATCACGTCCCCCTCTTGGAGCACCTCCAAGAGCCGCGTCATCAGTATCGCGTCCCCGATGTCGTGCACGTGCAGCTCGTCGAACGCCAGCACCTCCGCCGGCCCGACGAGCTCCCGCACCGCTCGGGCGACCGCACCGGCCTCGCGCGGCCGCTCCCAGATCCTCCGGTGCAACTCCTGGAAGAACGAGTGGAAGTGCACCCGCTTCTTGGGCCCGGGCAGCAGGTCGAACAGCGCGTCCGCGAGGAAGCTCTTGCCCCGCCCGACCGGTCCGTGCAGGTAGACACCCCTGCGTCGACCCGCGAGCTCTTCGAGCCTCGCGACGGCCGTGAGCTGGGCGTCGTCGAGCTCGTACCCGCTGCTCGACACGTGCGCACGAAGATCCACTGTTCCCCCCGCGCCAGCTTACGATCGACCCCGTGAGCAATGTCGAGGCCGAGCCCGCAGAAGTGACGTGCACCTCCACCCCCGGCGGCGTGGAAGTCCTGACCCCGCGCGACGTCCCCCTGGGCGGCCCGCGAGCGATGTCGGTGCGCCGGACCCTGCCCCAGAAGCAACGCTCACTCATCGGCGCGTGGTGCTTCTGCGACCACTACGGCCCGGACGACGTCAGCATGGACGTCGCCCCGCACCCCCACACGGGCCTGCAGACCGTCAGCTGGCTCTTCACCGGCGAGATCGAGCACCGCGACAGCCTCGGCGTCCACGCCCACGTCCGCCCCGGCGAGCTGAACCTCATGACCGGCGGCGCCGGCATCTGCCACTCCGAGGTCTCCACCCCCGAGTCCTCCGTCCTGCACGGCGTCCAGCTGTGGCTGGCCCTGCCCGACGCCCACCGCGACGCGCCCCGCGACTTCCAGCACCACGTCCCGCCGACGGTTCTGGTCGACGGTTGCGCCGTGCGCGTGTTCCTCGGCTCGCTGGCGGGGTCGACGTCGCCGGTGCGCACCTTCACCCCGCTCCTCGGTGCGGAGATCGTGCTGCCCGCGGGTTCGCGCGTGACCTTGGAGGTGTCGGCGGGGTTCGAGCACGGC
This sequence comes from Lentzea cavernae, assembly GCF_014653695.1. Taxonomy (GTDB): domain Bacteria; phylum Actinomycetota; class Actinomycetes; order Mycobacteriales; family Pseudonocardiaceae; genus Lentzea; species Lentzea cavernae. The sequence goes on from NZ_BNAR01000001.1 coordinate 350,964, forward strand.
GTGTTGCTCGACACCGGTGACGTGTCGGTGGGCGAGACCGTCCTCTCCCCTGGTGCGCTCGGGTACGTCGGCACGGGTCGTTCGACGTTGACGCTGTCTTCTTCCGGCGGTGCGCGGGTGGTGCTGCTGGGCGGGGAGCCGTTCGGCGAGGAGATCGTGATGTGGTGGAACTTCGTCGGGCGCACGCACGACGAGATCGCCGCGTTCCGGGACGAGTGGCAGGCGGAGACCGACCGGTTCGGGCGGGTGGAGGGGTATCCCGGTGCCCGGCTGCCGGCGCCGCCGCTGCCGGGTGGGCGGTTGAGGCCGCGCGGCAACCCGGCCTGACACCGGGCATCACTTTGTGTGCCGAAATAGCTACAGAAAGCGCCGCGATCCTTAAGTCGAATTTAAGGTGGAGTCATCCCACGGTCCCAACATTCGGCCGTCTCAACTCGTGATTCCGTACACAGATGACCGAACACAACCAGGCTAAACAACGCGAACAGCCAGGTCAGAACAGGTGAGACGCACCGTCTCACCTGGTGATCGCACCTCGATGTCAAAAGTCATACTTCGGGACCATTGAAAATCACGTTCCGATCGCTTTTCCTGATCGAGGCATCCACGGAGGTTGCCGGACGTCTAAGGGGGCATGAGGAACGTGACACGAGTGGGCGCCGACTCGACATTCGCCTTCATCGCCCCTTCCGGGCGCCCCCTGCCCGTCGACGTCGAGCTCGGCTACCGCGCCGACGACCCGCACGCCGTGACCATGACGTTCCGCATGGGACGCCAGGAGACGGTGTGGCTCGTCAGCCGCGACCTGCTCGCCGACGGGTTGATCACCACCAGCGGCGCCGGTGACGTGAGGCTGCGGCCCCACAACTCCACGACCGCCGTGCTCGAGCTGCGGTCCGACGTGTCGCACGCGGTGTTCCACGTGCAGTCGTCCGAGCTGCAGGAGTTCCTGAACTCCACGTACGACGTCGTCTCGCCCGGTTGCGAGAACGACTTCGTCGACTTCGAGGTGGAGCTCCGCAAGCTGCTCGACTGAGGCGTTTTCACCCGAACGAGCCCGTATCATGGAGTTGTTCCAACCCATACGTTCGGTGTCGTGACAGTGACGACTTCCACCGCGTACAGCAGGGATCTGGGCGACGAGCTGCGCCGGCTCCGGCAGAGGTTCACCGGCTTGAGGGGCCGCGCGATGGCGCAGCTGCTCGGCTGGGATCCGAGCAAGGTCTCCAACCTCGAGCACGGCAAGATCCGCGGCACCGACATCGACCTCGTGCAGTACCTCACGGCGTGCGGCAAGGACATCGACTTCTTCGAGGACTTCCAGCGCCGCTACCACAACGCCTTCGACGCGTACTTCGCGCAGGACCCGCGCAACCTGCGCACGCTCGCGATGACGGAGGCGATGGCCACCACCATCACGGCGTACGACGTCCTGACGGTGAACAGCCTCCTGCAGACGCCGAGGTACGCCCGCGCACTGCAGGCGGCGACCGGGCAGCCGATCGAGGACCTCGACAGGCAGGCGGTCATGCGCCGCCCCGGCGGCCCCCGGTGCGTCTTCTACCTCCACGAACTGGCGCTGCGCATGCGGCTCGGCGGCGCGGGGGTGATGGAGGAGCAGATCGTGTGGCTGCTGGCGAACTCCTCCATCGTGCGCGTCGTGCCCGAGGAGGCGAGCACCGCGGCGTTCCAGTCCGCGTGCACGCTGTTCGAGTTCGAGAAGGCCTCGCCGCTCGTCCACGCGGAGTCCGACCTGGCCCGCGTCTTCGCCCAGGGCGAGACCGCCGTGGAGCGGAGCCGGAAGCTCTTCGACCTGCTCGACGCCGTGGCCCTGGACGAGACCCAGTCGCGGCGCAGGCTCGCGGAGCACCGCGGGCCCACACCGCTGCGCGCGCTGGCCAGGACTCAGTAGCCGTGGACCAGGTCGAACGCCAGCTGCGGGTCGAACTTCCCCGCGTCCACGCCGGGCGCCTTGCCGCACCGGCCGTCCGAGTCGCCGGGAACCTTGACCCACAACAGCATCTCCGCGCCACCACCGGTGCGCGCGGGCGTCCCGAGCCTGCGGCCGCCGGGGTTGCACCACTCGCCGTTGTGGCCGTTGCCGTTGCGGCTGGTGTCGATCACGAACGGCTTGATGTACCCGGGAAGCGCACCGCTGACGGCGTTCCCGTACGCCGTGGAGGCCGCGGTGGTGTGGTAGTTCGACACGTTGACCGCGAACCCGCGCACGTTCCGCACACCCGCTGAGTCCAGGCGCGACGCCATGGTCGCGGCCGGCACCCACTGAGCGTTGCCGGCATCGAGGTAGGCCCACGTGTTGGGGGCCTTGGCCTGGAACTGCTCGGTGGCGTACTTGATCATCGCCGTGCGCTCGGCCGTCCTGGCCGCGTCCATGCAGTTGAAGTCCGCCAACGAGTCCGGCTCGATCACCACCACGGCCGGGCGCGTGCCGATGGCAGCGGCGAAGGAGGAGATCCACGTCCGGTACGCCGCGGGCGTCCCGGCCCCGCCTCCCGAGTGGCCACCGCACGCGTCACGGCCGGGGATGTTGTAGGCCACCAGCACGGGCAGCTTGGTGCCGGTCTTGTTCACGTAACCGGACACGGCAGTCTTGATGTCACCGCTCCACGCGCCGAACCAGCGGGCGATCGGCTTGGTCGCGATGTTCGCCTCGATCGCGTCCCGGCGGCCGTCGTCGGGGTGGTCGCGCACCCACACGGCGGGGTTGGAGCCGGGGTCGACGTAGAAGCCGTCGGTGAGGCCGACGGGGCTGGCGGCGTGTGCTGCCGGGGCGGTGGCCACGACGGTCAGCAGGGCCAGCGCGAGTGCTCTGATCATGGCCCGGACACTCGCGTGGTCCGCTTAAGGGGCGGTAATTCGCCGCCGAAAGCATGTCCACTCGACCGTCAGGAGTGGACAGAACGTTGACGCCGCAAGGCGAACGAGTCAACCATGCGGAGTGACCTCGCATCTCACCAAATTGAGCAACGACCAGGTGCACGCCTACGCGGTGTACTGCACGGCGGCGGAGGCCGTGCGGAAGACGATGCTCCCGGTGGAAGTGCGGTCCGAGCCGCGCCGCTACCGCCTGAACGTCGGCGGACGGTTGGTGCAGGTGTTCGGCAAGCGCTCCGACGAGTGGCAGCTGTCCGACGCACTGAAGCCGTTGGCACCGGACACCGACGCCGTGGTGTTCGTCGACCTCGAAGGGGAACGACCCGAGTTCTACCCGGTGCCCGCCGACTGGTTCCGCCAGGACGTGCAGAGGCGGTACGCGGAGTACGTGGCACGCGTCGGCACTCGCCCGAAGAACCCGGACAGCCGCCACTACGCGGTGCCGCCGTCCCACGTCGTGCGGTGGTGGGACAAGTGGGAGGTCCTCACCGGCTAGAGGCGGGTGAGTCCTGACTGCAGCGGCAGCAGCGGCGCGGCCACCCGAGCCAGCGGTCCGCTCCGCACCACTCCCCCGTCCGGCCCCGCGAACGGCTCCGCCGGATCCAGCGAGTCCGGCATGCGAGCCCACACGGCCCACCGCTCGTCCCAGGCCTGGATCACGTCGAGATGCCCGCCGGGGAGAAACCGGGCCAGGTGCACCCCTGCGACCTGCCCGGTGTTCCCCAGCAACGGGAGCAGCCGGAAGCCGCCCTCCCGCCGCAACCTCTCGATCAGCTCCGCGCTGTCCATCTCATCTCGCCGCCAACTCCGAGTCCGCCCGATAAGCCTCGACCGCAGCATCCCGTTCAGCGACCGACCACCCAAGCGGGCCGGCGATCAGATCAGCCACCTGGCCCGCAACCGATGCGCCGAAGTCCAGGTTCTCCATCGCGATCCGGGTCCGCCGCGCCAGCACGTCCTCCAGCCCCAGCGCGCCCTCGTGCGTCACGGCGTACACGATCTCCGCCGCCAGGTGTCCAGCCACAGGCGAAGCGAGCGCAGGGTCTTGCGCGACGAGGGCCAGCACGTCGGACACGGCCGAGCCGTAGCGGCGCAGCAGGCGCTCCACGGTGGACGTGGGCAGGCCGGACTCCACAGCGACTCGAGCCCGGTCCGCCCACAGCTCTTGGAAACCGACGGCGCCGCACAACGGCAGCCGGGCGGTCAGGGAGGGTGCCACCGCGCGGCCGAGGCCGGAGACCGCGGCGTTCACGACGTCGGCGGCCATCACGCGGTAGGTCGTGTACTTGCCGCCCGCGATGACGAAGAAGCCCGGCTCGGGTTGCGCCACGGCGTGTTCGCGGGAGAGCTTCGAGGTGTCGCTGGAGGCGCCGGCGAGCAGGGGGCGCAGGCCCGCGTACGTGCCGACCACGTCGTCCACCGACAGAGGCGACCGCAGCACGGCGTTCACGTGGTCGAGGATGTACGAGACGTCCTCCGCGGTGGCCGACACGTCTTCGGGTGCACCGGAGTACGGGGTGTCGGTGGTGCCGATGATCCAGTAGGCGCCCCAGGGGATCACGAACAGGACGGACTTCTCGGTCTGCGTGATCAGGCCGCCGTCGAGCTGGATCTTGGAGCGTTCGACCAGCACGTGCACGCCCTTGGACATCCGCACGTGGAACGGCGGGGTGCCGGGCGACATCGAGTTCAGCGAGTCGGTCCACACGCCGGTGGCGCTGATGACCCGCCTGGCCCGCACCACGTGCGTGACGCCGGACAGCTCGTCGCGCACCGAGGCTCCGGAGACCCGGCCGTCCACCCGCAGCAGCGACGTCACCCGAGCCCGTGACACGACGGTGGCGCCGTGCTGGGCGGCGGTGCGTACCAACGTCGACACGAGTCGTGCGTCGTCCACTTGCGCGTCGTAGTAGCGAATGGCACCGGCGAAGGCCGCAGAGTCGACGGACGGTCCGACGGAAGCCATCCCCCGACGTGACAGGTGCCGGTGCATCGGCACAGCCCCGGCGCCGCCGATCGAGTCGTAGAGCAGCACGCCCGCGCCCACGTAGGCGCGTTCCCACTGCTTCTTCAGGGGGAAGAGGAACGGCACCGGCCGCACCAGGTGCGGTGCGAGCCGGCGCAGCAGCAGGCCGCGTTCCTTCAGAGCTTCCCGGACCAGCTTGAACTCCAGCTGCTCCAGGTACCGCAGCCCGCCGTGGACGAGCTTGCTGGACCGGCTCGACGTGCCCGCCGCCCAGTCGTCGGCCTCGACCAGGGCGACGGAGAGGCCGCGCGACGCCGCGTCGAGAGCAGCGCCCGCGCCGACCACACCGCCTCCGACGACGAGGACGTCGAACTCCGTGCTGCCCAGCGCTTCGAGCGATCGGGCGCGACGAGCCGGATCCAGCCTTGCGAACAACTTCAGCTCCTAAGGGCTAGCGAACGTCGGCGTCGACCCAGTCGAACGACTTGGTGACGGCCTTCTTCCAGTTGCGGTACTCGCGCTCGCGCTCGTCGGCCGCGAGTTCCGGCGTCCAGCGCTTGTCCTCGGACCAGTTGGCGCGCAGCTCGTCGAGCGACGACCAGTAGCCGACGGCCAGGCCGGCGGCGTAGGCGGCACCGAGGGCGGTCGTCTCCGCGACCACCGGACGCACGACCGGCACGTCGAGCACGTCCGCCTGGAACTGCATCAGCAGCTCGTTGGCGACCATGCCGCCGTCGACCTTCAGCTCGGTCAGCGGCACGCCGGAGTCGGCGTTCATCGCGTCCAGCACCTCACGGGTCTGGAACGCCGTCGCCTCCAGCACGGCGCGGGCGAGGTGGCCCTTGTTGACGAACCGGGTCAGGCCGACCACAGCGCCACGCGCGTCCGCACGCCAGTACGGCGCGAACAGGCCCGAGAACGCCGGCACGAAGTACGCGCCGCCGTTGTCCTCGACGGACGCGGCCAGCGTCTCGATCTCCGCGGCCGAGCCGATGATGCCGAGGTTGTCGCGCAGCCACTGCACCAGCGAACCGGTGACGGCGATGGAGCCTTCCAGCGCGTAGACGGGAGCCTCGTCGCCGATCTTGTAGCAGACGGTCGTGAGCAGACCGTTCTTCGAGGCGACCTTCTCGGTACCGGTGTTCAGCAGCATGAAGTTGCCGGTGCCGTAGGTGTTCTTGGCGGTGCCGGGCTCGTAGCAGGCCTGGCCGAACGTCGCCGCCTGCTGGTCGCCGAGGATGCCCGCGATCGGCACGCCCTTGAGCACACCGCCGGGGCCGCCGTTGCCGTAGACCTCGGAGGAGGAGCGGATCTCCGGCAGCATGGACAGCGGGATGCCCATGTCGGAAGCGATCTCCGCGTCCCACTGCAGCGTGTCGAGGTCCATCAGCATGGTCCGCGACGCGTTGGTGACGTCCGTGGCGTGCACACCGCCGTTGGGGCCGCCGGTGAGGTTCCACAGCGTCCACGTGTCGGTGTTGCCGAACAGCAGGTCGCCGGCCTCGGCGCGCTCACGGGCGCCCTCGACGTTGTCGAGGATCCAGCGGATCTTGGGGCCGGAGAAGTAGGTCGCCAGGGGCAACCCGACCTTCGCCTTGTAGCGCTCCGCGCCGCCGCCGAGGGCGCCGAGCTCCTCGACGATCGCCTGCGTGCGGGTGTCCTGCCAGACGATCGCGTTGTAGACGGGTTCGCCGGTGTTCTTGTCCCACACCACCGCGGTCTCGCGCTGGTTGGTGATGCCGACGGCCGCGAGGTCGCCGGTGTTGAGGTCGGCGGTGGAGAGCGCCTGGCCGATCACGAACCGGGTGTTCTCCGAGATCTCGACCGGGTTGTGCTCGACCCAGCCGGCTCTCGGGAAGATCTGCTCGTGCTCCTTCTGGCCCACGGCGACGATGGAGCCGCTGTGGTCGAAGATGATCGCCCGCGTGCTGGTCGTGCCCTGGTCGACGGCGAGAACGTACTGCGTCATCGAAGAAGTCCTTTCCGGAGTGTCAGAACGCGATGGAAGCGATCACACCGGCGAGCGCGCCACCGATGATCGGGCCGACGACGGGCACCCAGGCATAACTCCAGTCGGAGTCCTTCTTGCCGATCTCCTGGCCCTCGGAGCCCTTGTAGGCCATGGGGAGCAGGGCGTGCGCGATGCGCGGGCCGAGGTCGCGGGCCGGGTTGATCGCGTAACCGGTCGGGCCGCCGAGGGAGGCGCCGATACCGACGACGAGCAGCGCGACGGCCAGCGGGCCGAGCTGCGACGGGGTCTTGGCGAACGCGAGGACCACGAAGACGAGGACGAACGTGCCGATGATCTCGCACACCAGGTTCCAGGCGTAGCTGCGGATCGCCGGGCCGGTCGAGAAGACGGCGAGCTTGAGACCGTGGTCGTTGGTCTCCTCGAAGTGCGGCTTGTAGGCGAGCCAGGCGACCACGGCGCCGAGGAACGCGCCGAGCATCTCGCCGGCGAAGTAGACGAGCGTCGAGCCGAAGCCGACCGGAACACCAGGGGCGTACTCGGCCGCACCACTGGAGAGAATGCCGATCGTCACCGCCGGGTTGAGGTGCGCGCCCGACTTGAAGGCGACGTACACACCGGCGAAGACACCGATACCCCAGCCGAAGTTGATCAACAGCCAACCGCCGTCGAAGCCCTTCGACTTGGCGAGCAGCACGTTGGCCACCACGCCCGCACCCATCAACAGCAAGATGGCCGTGCCGAGCACCTCACTGAGGAACACTGACCCGAGACCCACGCTGGCCTCCCATTCGACTCTGAACGGCTGATCACCCCGTGGTGATTGACGCGGAACGTATGAGCGTCTGAACGCCTGTTCAACAGGAGCTGTTCGACAATGTCGACACCTGCAGCCCCCGAAGGTGTGACCGACCGGTCACGCTGCGCGCAGACAAGGCGATTCAGGGCTGTGTCCAGGGGTGATGGGCGCCGTAGCTGTTCGACATTGCCGACACGGGTCGTCTCAATTACGTTGCTCGCGTGCCGGGACCCATCCAGTCGATCGAACGAGCCGCAGCCGTGCTGCGGCTCCTGGCGCGCGGCTCCGGCCACCACGGTCTCACGGAGATAGCCGACTCGCTCGGTCTGGCGCGGGGCACCGCGCACGGGATTCTCCGCACGCTGCAACGGGTCGAGTTCGTCGAGCAGGACCAGACGACCGGCCGCTACCGGCTCGGCGCGGCGCTGCTGCACCTCGGCACGTCCTACCTCGACGCGAACGAACTGCGTTCTCGATCGATCAACTGGGCCGACACCCTTGCCGCGCGGTCGGGTCAGGAGGTACGGATCGGCATGCACCACGACGGTGCCGTGCTCGTCGTGCACCACGTGTTCCGGCCAGACGACTCGGTGCAGACGCTCGGCATCGGCGCCATGCTGCCGTTGCACGCCACCGCGCTCGGCAAGGTGCTGCTCGCCTACGACCCGGACCTGTCGGCGGCCGCACGCCGGCGGGAGCTGACGTCGTTGACGCGCAGGACGATCACGCGCACCCAGATGCTGGAGCGCGTGCTGACCGAGGTGCGCGGGCAGGGCTGGGCGGGCGAGGCCGAGGAGTACATGCCGGGCGAGGCCAGCATCGCCGCGCCGATCCGGATCCCCGGCGGGCTCGTGATCGGCGCGATCGGCATCTCCGGCGCGGCGGACCGCCTGTGCGACTCGGCGGGCCGTCCGCGTGCGACGCTGGTGCGCCAGGTCGTGCAGGCCGCGGAATCCGTCACCACCTCGCTTGTCGACGAGAACTGAGGGGCTCGCCGTGCAACGGTTCGTCATGGCCATCGACCAGGGCACGACGTCGACGCGCTGCATCGTGTTCGACCAGAACGCCCGCCTCGTCGCGGTCGCCCAGCGCGAGCACCGGCAGTACCACCCGCGGCCGGGCTGGGTGGAGCAGGACGCCGTGGAGATCTGGCGCAACGTCGACCGGATCGTGCCGCAGGCGTTGCGGCAGGCGGGGATCACCGCCGAGCAGGTCGTCGCGATGGGCATCACGAACCAGCGCGAGACGTTCGTGCTGTGGGACCGGCACACGGGTGTCCCCATTGGACGCGCGATCGTCTGGGAGGACATCCGCACCGAGGACCTCGTCGCCGAACTGGGCAAGAAGCCGGGCATCGAGGAGGTCCGCGACCGGTGCGGTCTGCCGCTGGCGACCTACTTCTCGGCGCCGTCGTTGCGGTGGATGCTCGACAACGTGGCCGGGCTGCGCGCCAAAGCCGAGCGCGGCGACGTGCTGTTCGGCACCATGGACACCTGGCTGATCTGGAACCTCACCGGCGGTGTCAACGGCGGCCTGCACGTGACGGACGTGACCAACGCGTCGCGGACGATGCTGATGAACCTCTCGACGCGGCAATGGGATCCGATGCTGCTGGAGTTCTTCGGCGTGCCGTCGGTGATCCTGCCGGAGATCCGCCCGTCGACGGAGATCAGCGGTGTCACGACGCGCGTGGTGCCGGGCATCTCGATCACGGCGGCGCTGGGCGACCAGCACGCGGCGCTGTTCGGGCAGACGTGCTTCGAGAAGGGATCGATCAAGGGCACGTACGGCACCGGCGGGTTCCTGTTGATGAACACCGGCGACGAACTGGTGCGCTCGAAGCACGGTCTGCTGACCACGATCGGCTACCAGATCGGCGGCGAACCGGCGTACGCGCTGGAGGGGTCGATCGCCGTGGCCGGGTCGCTGGTGCAGTGGTTCCGCGACAACCTCGGGCTGATCCACTCCGCGCCGGAGATCGAGACGCTGGCGCGCACCGTGAAGGACAACGGCGGCTGCTACATCGTGCCGGCGTTCTCCGGCCTCTTCGCGCCGCACTGGCTCTCGCAGGCGCGCGGACTTGTCGTCGGGCTGACGTCGTACATCAACAAGGGGCACCTGGCGCGTGCCGTGCTGGAGGCGACCGGCTGGCAGACGCGGGAGGTCGTCGACGCGATGAACGCCGACCTCGGCGCGCCTACCCCGGTGCTGAAGGTGGACGGCGGCATGACGGCCGACCACCTGCTCATGCAGTTCATCGCGGACGTGCTGGACATCCCCGTGCAGCGGCCCCTGGTCGCCGAGACCGTGTCGCTGGGCGCCGCCTACGCCGCGGGGCTGGCCGCCGGGTACTGGCCGGACCTGGAGGGGCTGCGGCGCAACTGGCACCTGGCCGCGCGCTGGAACCCGGTGATGGACGCGCAGCACCGCGAGAACGAGTACGCGAACTGGAAGCGGGCCGTGGAACTCACGTTCGCGTGGGCCCGCTCCAGTCCGTCCACTTAGGAGCGCTGCTTGCGCACCCAGGCGGCCACGTCGTCCGCCTCGATCGGCAACGAGTCCGACAGGACGTCGGCGCCCGTCGAGGTGACGACCAGGTCGTCCTCGATGCGCACGCCGATGCCGCGCAGCTCCGGCGGCAGCGTCTCGTCGTTCGGGTGGAAGTACAGGCCGGGCTCGACCGTGAGCGCCATGCCGCGCTCCAGGATGCCCTGCTGGTAGGTCTCCTGGCGGGCGTCGGCGCAGTCGTGCACGTCGAGGCCGAGGAAGTGCCCGGTGCCGCAGACGATGTAGCGGCGGTGGTGCTGGCCGGACGGGTCCAGCGCCTTGTCGACGCTGACGGGCAGCAGGCCCCAGTCGTGCAGGCCCTCGGCGAGCACGCGCATGGCGGTGTGGTGGAAGGCGCTGTAGTCGTTGCCGGGCCGCACTTCCGCGAGCGCCGCCACGTGCGACCTGTGCACGAGGTCGTACACCTGGCGCTGCGGCTCGCTGAACTCACCGCTCACCGGGAACGTGCGGGTGACGTCGGCCGTGTAGAGCGAGTTCATCTCGACACCGGCGTCGAGCAGCAGCAGGTCGGCGTCGTTGACACGGCCGTCGCAACGCGTCCAGTGCAGCACCGGGGCGTGCGGGCCGGCGGCGACGATCGAGGTGTAGCCGGGGCCCTTGCCCTCGGTGCGGGCACGGCGGTCGAACGTGCCCTGCAGCCAGCGCTCTCCCCCTCCGCGCACGGCCTGACCGAGCTCCATGGCCACGTCGGCGAAGCCCTTCACCGACGCGTCGACGGCCTGGCGGAGCTGGTCGACCTCCCAGTCGTCCTTGATGCGCCGCAGCTCGGCGAGCACGGTGCGCAGCTCGTCGCTGTGCGAGCCGGTCAGCGCGTCGAGCAACGGGTCGACGCCCTTGGCGACGAGCGTCTCGGGGTGGCGGCCGCGCAGGGCGTTCGCCAGGTCCTCGATCGGGCGGGCCGTGATGCCGAGCGCGCCACCCCACTCCTTCGGGCCGGCGGCGGCGCCGATCCAGAACGGGCTGCGGTCGGCGTCGCCGAAGAAGTCGACGCTGTGGGTCTCGGACGGCACCGGCACGAACAGCGTGGCGTCGTCGTCGGTCAGCACCAGCACGGCGCCCTCGACCTGGCAGCCGGTCAGCCACACGAAGTCGCTGTCGGCGCGGAACTCGTGGAACGTGTCGTTCGACCGCACGTGCGCCCGCCCGGCGGCCAGCGCGATCCGCTTGCCGGGAAGCGCCGCGGTGAGCCTGGCTCGGTGGGCCGCGGCCGCCTCGGCGGTGCCGTGGGGCAGGTCGACGGAGCTGTCCCATTCACCCCAGCCGTCGCGGATGTACGTGCGGAAACCGTCCGCGTCCACCAGTTTCGCCATGTCACGGCGTGTCCGAGCCAATTCGGGTCCTTCCAGAGTGGTCCTTGCTACCACCCTCCCTCCTGCCGGAGCGGTCCTGCCAATCCCAGTTGGCCATAGCTTCGGGCTATGGAACTTCAGAAGGTGTATCCACCGGACGGCGGCACGCCCCTACCTACTGGAGGAGGCATCCGCCATGAACCGAATCCGCATCTACCTGATGGCCGTCGCCGCGCTCGCGGCCTGCGGTCAGCCGCCCCCGCCCAGTTCGCCGCCGCCGGTGCGGCCTGTCGAGGTCGCCACCACGACGACCAGCCAGTCCACGACGACGACCACGACAACCGACGCGGCACCGCCTGCGACCACCACGACACCACCGCCGAAACCACCGCCACGCGTCACCACCACGACGACGAAGCCACCACCACCGCCACCGAAACCTCCGGACCGCCTGGTGCTCACCCCGGAGCTGCGCGGTTCGATCGAGTCTCAGACCGGGATCGCGTTCTCTCAGTCCTGGACGCAGACCACGGGGCGCTTCGGGGAGTTCTGTCCCGATGACAAGCCGTGCGTCGGATACACACGAGTCGTCGAGGCGTCACCCGACGTCCCTGGGGACTGCACCGTCGTCAGCATCAAGGTGCCCGACCCCCTGTTCGTGGGTGGCAAGATCGCGTTCAGGGTCAACAACGACATCAACTGCGCCGGGGCGTGAATCGTGCGCGCCGCTCCTGCCAGGCCGAAGGACGAGGCGCCGTCCAGGGCGTTGAAGGTCTTCGGCTCCCTCCTCGCGCCGACGACCGTGCTGACGGCGCTGCTGTTCTACTTCGGCGTCCGGCACGCGACGTACTTCTGCGAGTGGTTCGGCGTGCACTACTCGGTGCTCGGCCTGTCCGCGCCGGACTACCTGATCCGCAGCGCGGACGGCATGTTCGTGCCGCTGACGGTCCTGTCCGCGGCAGGACTGGCGGCGTTGTGGGGCTACCGCTTCCTGCACTCGGTCCTGGCCCCGAAGACGTGGCGCGTCCTGGCCAGGCGCGCCGTTCCCGTGCTGGTCGCCCTCGGCCTCGTGTTCCTGCTCCTCGGGCTGACCGGCCTCACTGTGCCCTTGCTGCTCTACGCCGTGCCCGGCCTGCCCGGCGTGTGCGTGGCGCTGGGGGTGATCTCGTTCCCGCTGGCGGAACGCCTGCACGCGACCGTTGCCGGCAGGCACGCCACCGGGGTCGTGCCGGTGGTCCAGTGGACGTTCACGTTCGTGCTCGCGAGCATCGGCCTGTTCTGGGCGGTCAACGACTACTCGGCGGCGGTCGGGGCGGCCAGGGGCTACGAGTACGAGACGAGGCTCGGCACCCTGCCGAAGGCCGTTGTGTTCAGCACGAAGGACATCGGGTTCCACGGTCCGGGCGTCTCCATGACCTCGTGCACCGCGCCCGACTCGGCGTACCGGTTCCGCTACGAGGGCCTGGTGCTGGTCCTGCAGTCGGGCGGGCAGAGCCTGCTGCTGCCGAAGGGGTGGAACCGCCGCGACGGCGCCGCCCTGGTGCTGCCCCGCTCGGGCGACGTGCGCCTGGAGTTCTCGCGCCCCGAGGCGGACCGCGACCCCACCTGCTGATCCCGTATAGCCTCGCCCTATGGAACTGGAGATCCGGCACCTGCGGGCGATCTGCGCCATCGGTGACGCGGGCAGCCTCTCGCGGGCGGCCACGCAGCTCGGCATCTCCCAGCCTTCGCTCACCACCCTGTTGCAGCGGGTCGAGCGCATGGTCGGCGGCACGCTCTTCGACCGCGGCCGGTCCGGCGCCACGCCCACGCCGCTGGGCGCGCAGATGCTGCAGCGGGCCAGGTTGCTGCTGGTGGAACTGGAGGCGTTCGGCACGGACACGGCCGGCCGGAGCGGGCCGGTCCGGTTCGGGTCTGTGCACATGGAGTGCGTCGCCCCGCTGTACGCGCGGCTGGAGCAGTCGCTCGACGACGTCACGCTGGTGGTCGACCCTTCCTCGACCGGGCTGGCGCTGGCCCTGGCGAACGGGCACCTCGACGCGGCCGTGATCGCTGTCGACGAGGAGGGCGACCTGGGGCTGCCCCGCGGGGTGGCGCAACGGGTCGTCGTGCCGTGGGTGCCCGTGTTCATCGCCATTCCCGCAGGTCACGCGCTGGCTTCACGGCCCGAGGTCGAGCTCGCCGACCTGGCCGGGGAGTCGTGGGTCGGGCCGCCCGGCGCCGAGGACGGGTCGCTGACGGCGTTGCGCGCGGCGTGCCGGGCGGTGGGGTTCGTGCCGCGGATCCGGTTCGAGATGCCGAGCGGCGCGGGCCGTCAGCTGATCGCGGCGGGCAAGGCGGTGCAGCTGGTCGAGCCGACGTCCCAGGGCGGTCCGGGGGTCGCCGTGCGACCGCTGGCGGGGGCGCCGATGCGGATGCGGCTGGTGTTCGCGTGGCGGCGGGAGCGGCTGACCTGGAGCCAGGCCAGCCGCGTGTTCACCGACGTGCTGGGCGCCTACGCCGACCAGGCGATGGCGAGCCCGGTGTTCCGGCCCTGGTGGGAGGAACGCGGCGCGGCCCTCACGTCAGCGGAGTGAGCCGAGCCAGCCGTGCCAGTCGGCGTCGTAGCGGTTGCCGATCACCCGCGTCAGGTGGTCGCGCGCACCCGCCCAGTCCCCGGCGCGGTAGTCCGCCAGCACCGCCGCCACGTCCTGCGGGTGCCGCTCCAGGAGGTACCCGACCGCGAGGTAACCCCAGTTGTAGACCCGTTTGGTGTCATGGTCGTAGGTGGTGTCGAACAGCGTGCTCAACGCGTACGTCCCCTTCTTCGCCTCGGCCAGCGCGTCGGCGTAGACCTCGCCGCGATAGCTGTAGGACAGGTGCTCGGCGAAGCCCTCGATCCACCACACGGTCGGCGTGGTCATGTTCGACTCGAAGTCGCCGTGCATGTCGAACCGGCCGTCGAGGTAGTGGGTGTACTCGTGGTTGAGGTTCCAGATCGCGAACTCCGGCAGCCAGTCGGCCTCGTGCGCGATGAACCGCGCCTGGTTCAGCGCAGGGTCGCCCTCCAGGTACATGCCGCCGTTGTTGGTGGAGATGTCGAACAGCACCCCGGCGTACGTGCGGTAGTCGTTGCTCGTGTCGAAGACGACGACCTCGAGCGAGGTGTTGTTGTCACCGGCGACAGGCCCCGGATCGCGCACCACGCGGTGGAACGCCGCGTCCTGACCGGCGAGCGACGCACAGGTCTGCCGGAGCTGCGTGCGCGTCAACTGCTGCGCGCGAATCTTCAGGGTCGCGCTGCACGTGTGCCGGACGGTGAGCACACGACGGTCGATCTTCGCCCGGAAGTCGCAGGTGTTGTACCGGCGGCAGTTCGCCTTGTCGTACCAGTCCACCATCTCCGCGACGCCCACCCACAACGAGGCGAGACGACCGACAACATCACCACGTGACGCCAAGTCCACGAGCAACGGCCGCACGCGCGGCGCGATGTCGTTGTGCTGCAAGAACCTCCCCAGCTCACGGGTCGCGTTCTGGACGAGGTATTGCCGGTCGGTGCCGAAGAAGTCCAGGTGCGCCGCCACGAACCGGCGCAGCGCCCGCAGGACCTCCGGCTCGGCGCGCACGGCCGTCAGGAACTCCGGCTGGGCGTGGCCGTAGTAGAGCAGGAGCATGCCGGCGTGCACCGCGGCGTCGTGGGCGCTGGTGTAGTTGTCCAGCGTGCGGGTCAGCGCCCGCAGTTCGGCCGGGTAGTCGGCGGCGGCCGCGTAGATCGTCGACTCGGGTGCCGGGTGCAGGACGTTCCTGGTGACTTCCGGTGGGAGCAACGGGCTGTTCGGTGCGCCGACGGTAGGGGCGGCCTGGGCGGTGAGGGGTGCGAGCAGGCCGGCTAAGAGCGCCAGGACGAGGGCGAGTGATCTCATCGGGGTGTCCTCCGCAGGGTTCGAGGTGCCCCGAGCGTCACACCGGCCAGGCGGTCGCGATCATCCCTTCTGCTCATAGCGCGCCACTATGGGAGAAGGCCTACTCCGGCTTCGTCGGTTCCGCGAACAGCAGGTGCCGCACGTGCGCCGGCCCCTTGGCCAGCTCCCGCGCGGCCTCCTGGTTCTGCTGGTCCACGACGGTGCCGCGCTCCACGTGCTGGCGCAGGTGCTCCTGCCAGGTCGCCACCGTGAACGTCTCGAGGAACGTCTCGGGCTTCTCGGTGTCCCGGAACAGCCCCCACATCGTGGCCCCGGTGCGCCGGCGGGCCCTGCCGACGCGTTGCATGGCGTCGATGAACGCGTCCTCGTTCTCCGCCGCCACCGGCCACTCGACCGTCACCAGCACGGGTCCGGCGCCGGTGTCGTCGATCTCCGGCGGTTCCTCCCAGTACGTCGCCGGGCTGACGTCGAGCGGGCGGTCGAGCAGGGGCAGCCACCTGGTCGCGGCCAGTGCCGCGAGGGCCATCGCGACGGCGGGGACGATCATGGCCTCGCGCAGGCCGTAGGCGTCGGCGATCGTGCCCCACACGACGGCGCCGAGTGCCTGGCCGCCCATCAGGATGAGTTGGTACCAGGCCAGGGCCCGTGCTCGTGTCCACGACGGCAGGAGCACCTGCGCGCCCGCGTTGAAGGTCGAGAGGGTGGCGATCCAGCAGGCGCCGGTCAGCAACATCGCCACGATCACCAGCGCGAAGCTGTTCGTCAGCACCGCCGTGGTGGTCGCCGCGGCGTACAGCCAGGTCGCGAACAGCACCAGGCGGTTCTTGCTCATGTGCCGCAACAGCCTCGGCACCACGAACGCGCCGCCGATCGCCCCGGCGCCCACGCTGCCGAGCAGCACGCCGTAGCCGCTCGCGTCGAGTTGCAGCGGTCCGCGGGCGATCGCCGGCAACAACGCCCACAGGCCGCTGCCGAACACGATGAACAGCAGCAGCCGCACCAGCACCCGCCGGTAGAGCGGGGAGCTGGCGACGTACCGGGCGCCCGTCCGCATCGCGGTCGTGATGTGCTCGGCCCCGAGCGGGCGGTTGTCCGAAGGCCGCTTCCAGCGCATGAGCACGATCAGCACGCCGAAGAAGCTCACCGTGTTGAACGCGAAGGTCGCCTCCGACCCGGCCAGCGCGATGAGCAGGCCGCCGAGCGCCGGTCCGATGGCGCGCCCGACGTTCATGTTGACGCCGTTGAGGAGCGCGGCCTGCGGGATCTCCTCGCGCGACACCAGTTCCGGCTGGATGGCCTGGAACGACGGCATCGACAACGCCTGGCCGATCGCCATGAGGGCCAGCAGCGCGAGCAGGCTCGACGGTGTCGCCTTGTCGGTGCCCGCGAGCAGCATGAGGCCGCCCGCGCCCGCCAGCATCAGCGCCTGGCCGGCGATCAGCACGTGCCGCCGGTCGAGGATGTCGCCCAGCGCCCCGGAGGGCACGACCAGCAGGAACACCGGCAGCGTCGTGGCGGTCTGGACGAGGGCGACCTGCAGGGCGCTGCCGCCGAGGTCACCCATGAGCCACTGGGCGCCGACCGTCTGCGCCCACGTGCCGATGTTGGAGGCGAACTGGGCGAGCCACAGCGCACGGAACGCGCTGCGGCGCAGGGGCGCCCACGCGGAGACAGTCACCCGCCGATCCTCACACCTGCGGGTGCGCGCTGCCGAGCGCGCGGGACGGCGTGACGCGCGAGCTCGACCCGCCGCGTTTCGTGATCGAGTTCTCCGGACGAGCCGCCTACCCGACCACCGGCCCGCCCGCCACTCGAAGTGCCTCCGCGACCGCGGCTGACTGCCGTTCGCCTCGTTCAGTACTCACCAAGCGTGTGATTTACATCACAGCGAGTTAGTCGACATCCCGGATCCAAGGCCGTGAACGAGCCTCTCGCGGCCGTCTCGACCACGCCATGAGAGCGCTCCCAGACCACGGCGGAACCGAAGCCTCCCAGGTCGCCGCCCGTGAAAGCGGGCCGATTGCGGGCATCACGCCACAATGTGAACATTCCGTCTCAACCGGGTACGTATTCGCCCGATCAGGAACGGCTTCCGCATTTCTGCCCGATACTGCGCGGAAAGCAGGCAGAGCAGAAAGGTTCCGAGCACTCGTGATCACGCCCGAGTACTTGCTGTCGACCCGCGAGTTCGAGGTGCTGTGGCAGACGCTGCGGCTCGGCAGAATGCCGTACCCGCTCGACGTGCCCAGCGAAGGAGCGACCGAGCGAGACGTCAAAGCCTTGCAGGACAGGACGATCGCCGGGTTGCGGCAGCGCGGCATCGCCGACGACCCGCGGCTGGAGGACCTGATGCGGTTGCTCGGCGACCACGAGGTGTCCGTGGACGCCGTCGCCGGGCTCGGCCGGACGGTCCGCGCGCTGGCCGCGGCCAGCGGCGGAGAGGCCGTGCTGGCCGTCATCGACGGTGACGGCGTCGGCCTGTCCGAGATCAGGCCCACCTCGCTCGCCCGCGAGATCGTCAGGGTGCTGCCGGAGGGCGTGGCGGGCCCCGGCAGCGCGCTGTCCGTGCGCCTGGAGACGCTGCAGCAGGCCGTCGCGCTGCAGGAGGCCGAGCAGGAGGAGGAGTCCGAGGACCCGTGGGGAGCGGCCGACGAGGAGCTGGACGACCGCGAGGCGCTGCTCAAGGCCGGGTTGTCCGCGCAGGACGCGAGGCAGATGGACGAGCTGGCGCAGAACCGCGTGGCGGGCGGCCAGTTCGGCGTCACGCACGGGCGGCACCGCGCCGACGTCGTCATCAACTGGTTCGACACCCACCAGGGCCGTTACCTGATGGTCCGTTCGGACGGCTGGCTCAGCCTGTCCCCCAGCGACAACGACCGCATCGCGACGCGGATCGCGGCGGTGCTCGCCTGATCGTGAACGCGGTGCGTCGTGGCGCACAACAATGATCCAAACCGGACATCGCGGGCGTACTCTGCGCAGTGCGCCCGCGTTTCTGCGCCTGCCGACAGATTCAGCCGATCCGGTGAATGACGAACCTGTCGGTGACCGACCTCAAGGGAGTCCTAAATCCCGGTTAATTCCCCGGTGTGATTTAGGCCACATCGAGGCTTAGTCAAGGGCCGTTCCAGGGATGTGAACAGAGATCGGGAGCCCGTACGGGCAGCACCCCGAGAGCGCTCCCACAACCAGGGGAAACGATCACGGCCGTTACACGACGTTCACCTGGTAGTGGCCCGTTTCGGTCCGTGGCAACGCATTGTGAACGCCGGTCTCAATTGGCAACTCGTACGCCGCAAAGTCAGCGATGGGGCTAAAGACACCCGATACTGCCCGCATGTACATCGTCGGTGACAAAGACGCTGTCCCGCTCGGCGAGACCGTCCGCTCGGGCCAGGTCCAGATCGACCCGACCGCGGGCGAGGACCTGCGCAAGCAGCTCCAGGCCCAGATCGACCAGGTCGACTCGTGGATCCAGCGCGCGACCTCGAGCATCGCCCGGCCGGCTCCGCTCGGAGCGAACCCGGTCGGCGACAAGATGCGCGACAAGTTCACCCATCGAGCCGAGGGTGAGCAGTACTCGTTCGTCAGCGTGATGACCGCCTATCGCACGGTTCTCGAGCAGACGAAGAACTCCATCGTCGAAGCGATCGGGAACTTCCAGGCGCTCGACGAGGACCAGCAGGCCGAACTGAAGAAGCACATGGGTAACAGCTGATCTTGTGGCCAGCTGATCCAACGACGTGAGAGGCGAGCCGGTCATGCCCCCCGAGACCGACCCGAGCGAGGTCGAGAACGTCCCGGTCCTCACGGACCCGCAGAACTGGGCGTCCCGATCGCACCAAGAGCTCTATGCCGCGGTGCACAACAACAACGACCCCGGTCAAGCCGGCCAGATCAGCTCCGACTGGAGCAAGTACGGCAACGAGCTGACCGAGGCGTCCAGGACCATCAACTCGGTCATCACCTCGTCCGAGTCCAAGTGGACGGGTGACTCCGCCGAGGCCGCCCGCGCCGCGATGAAGAAGCTCGGGGACTGGGTCGACGAGACCGCGCGCACGGCCGTCGAGGTCGGCAACAAGGTCGCTGACCAGGGCCGTGTCATGGAGAGCGCCAGGGCGCAGATGCCCCAGCCCGTCCAGTTCGACTGGGACAAGGCCACGGCCGCGCTGTCCCAGCCGGGCACGCCCGCGTTCGTGCTGGCCTCCGCGGACATCGCGGCCGCCAACACCGCCTCGCGCGCCGCGCACGACCAGGCCGTCGGCGTGATGACGAACATGGAGAACAACTCCCGCCAGATCGACTCGTCGACTCCGGCCTTCAAGCCGCCGTTCAACCCGAACACCGGCAAGGTCGAGGAGCCGGTGATGGCCATGCCGCAGTCCGGCGCGGCCGCGTTCACCGGTGGCGTGGACGGCCTCATGTCCACTCAGGCGGCGAGCGCCGGCACGGCGACGGCCCCGGTCTCGTCCCCGACCGGTTCCGGCGCGGGCGCCGGTGCCGGAGCAGGTGGTGCCGGCGGTGCCGCAGCGGGTGGCGTCAACCAGCCCGCGGCGGCCGCGTACACGCCTTCCGCCCCCGGTTACAACCCCGCCGCGGGCCCCGGTGGTGGTGCGGGCGGTGGCGCCGGTGGTGGCGCGGGCAGCAGCTACACCCCGCAGATGGGTGGCTACAACCCCGGCAACACGAGCACGAACACCGCCGCGGCGTACACGCCGACCGCTCCGGGGTACACGCCCCAGAGCAACGGCAGCACGTACACCAGCGGTAGCGGTGGTGGCAGCCCGGCGGCCTACACGCCCACGGCGCCCGGCTACACGCCGCAGATGGGCACGGGCAAGAACACCGGGCAGAACAACCAGAACGTCCCCAAGGTCCCGGTGGTCGGCAAGGACGTCGGCAACCCGAACTACACCCCGCAGAACCCCGGCTACACCTCGCAGAACCCCAAGGGTCCCGCGGCCTACACGCCCACGGCACCTGGTTACACGGGTCCCGGCGGCGCCGGTGGCGCTGGTGGTGGCGGCGCTGGTGGTGGCGGCGGTGCGGGCATGAAGGGCGGCCCGATGCCGTACACCCCGCAGATGGGCGCGGGTGGCGGCGGCGGTGGTGGTGCCGGTGGCGCGTTCGGCGGTGGCGCGGGTGGTACCGCGGGTGCCGGCGGCGGCTCGATGCAGTCCGGTGGCGCGGCCGGTGTCCAGGCCCAGGCCGGCCGTGGCGGCATGCCGATGGGCATGGGTCCCGGTGCGGCGTCCGCCGCGGGTGCCGGCATGGGCGGCGCGCCCATGGGTGGCGCTCCCGGCGGCGGCCGTGGCGAGGAGGACAAGGAGCACCGTTCCGCCAGCTACATCATGGGCGGTGACCTGTTCGAGGTCCCCGGTGAGAACCTGCCCCCGTCGGTGATCGGCGCCGCGAAGGTCAAGAAGCAGAAGGGGACCGAGTCGCAGTGATCACGCCCGAGTTCCTGCTCTCGCCGCTCGAGTTCGACGTGCTGTGGCACGACCTGCGGCTCGGCAGGGTGCCGTATCCGCTGGACGTGCCGAGCGAGGGCGCGACCGAGCAGGAACGCCGCGTGCTCGTCACGAGGACGATGGACGAGCTGCGCTCGCGCGGGCTCGTGGACAACCAGCGCCTTGAGGACTTCCTGCGGCTGCTCGACGACCACAAGGTGTCCGTGGACGCCGTGGCCGGTCTCGACCGCACCGTGCGCGCGCTCGCCGTCTCGAACGGCGAGCGCGCCGCGCTGGCGATCATCGACGGCGAACGGGTCGGGCTGCTGGAGATCCGGGAGACCGGTATCGCCCGCGAGATCGTGAAGGTCCTGCCCGACGCCGTGCCCGGTCCGGGCACGGCGGTGAACGTGCGGGTCCAGTCCCTCCAGGACGCCGTCGCGATCAAGGAGGCCGAGGAGGCCGACACCGACGACGACCCGTTCGGCGACAAGGGGGTGGACGAGCAGGAGGCGCTGCAGCAGGCCGGCCTGTCCCCCCAGGACGCCAAGCAGTTCGAGGAGCTCGCGTCGAACCGCGTCGCGGGCGGCCAGTTCGGCGTCACCCAGGACCGGCAGCGGTCGGGTGTCGTCATCAACTGGTTCGACACCCACCAGGGCCGTTACCTGATGGTCAACTCGGACGGCTGGATGAGCCTCTCACCGACCGACAACGACCGCATCGCCACCCGCATCAACGCTGTGCTCGCGTGATCTGACGCACCACAGCCCAACCGCAATTGAACCGCCGCCGCCGGAGGACCGTGTGACTGCCGCGAACCCTTATCAGTGGGTCGAAGAGTACGAGGCCAAGTTGGCCGACCTGAAGCAGAAGTCGGAGAACCTCGCTGAGAACGTCGCCGCGGCGGGCGCCACCGCGACGTCGAAGGACGGCTCGGTCACGGTGACGGTGGGTCCGAACGGCGGCCTGCAGAACCTGCAACTCGGGCATCGCGCGGTCGAGCTGGGCGGACCCCGGCTCACCGCGTTGATCCTGGAGACCGCGCGAGCGGCCCAGAAGCAGGCGGCAACACAGGTGCTCGAGCTCTTCAAGCCACTCGGCGAGGGCACCGAGGCCTACCAGATGGTGTCGGACTCGATCCCGGACGACGAGGTCGAAGAGGACACCGAAGACGCGTACGACGAGGTCGACGACGAGCCGGAACCTGCTCCGGCTCCGCCGCCGGTGAGCCGTCCCGCGGCAGCGCCCCAGCCGGCGCCCGTCCGCGGCCGGGCCCGCGCGGCCGACGACGATGACGACGACAACCAGCCCTGGTAAGGAACAGCGATGACCGCGCCTGAAACTCCACTCCCGTCTCCTCCCGGGATGCACATCACCGAGGAGAACAAGCTCAAGGGCTCGCTGTTCATCGAGGCCTACGGCAGCCTGATCGACGGCATCAGCAAGGACGCCGAGTCCGAGACCGAGAAGGCCCTGGACATCACGTTCAACGCCATCGGTGCGGCCTCGGCCACGGTGATGTTCGCGATCGACCCGCTCGGCAGCATCATCGGCGCCGGTGTCGGCTGGCTGATCGAGCACGTGTCGTTCCTCCGCGACGCCCTGAACCAGCTCATGGGCAACCCGGAGGAGATCCAGGCCAACGTCGAGGCCAACAAGGCGCGCGCGGCCGAGCTGCGGGTGCTGGCCGAGGACCACAAGAGCGGCCTCGCCACGTTCGACGGCTGGACGGGTCAGTCGTCCGAGCGCTTCAAGGCGTCGATGGACGGCATGAGCCAGGAGCTCGACGACCTCGCGAACGCGGTCGAGAGCAAGGCCAAGATCGTCGCGATCATGGGCATGCTCGTCACGGTCCTGCGCGACATCGTCCGCGACCTCATCGCCCAGCTGATCGGTTCGCTGATCGGTGGCGCGATCATCGCCGCCGCCATGATGATCCCGACCTTCGGCACCTCGATCGCGATCTTCGGTGGCTTCGCGGTCGGCAAGGCCGTCGCTCTGGGCGTGAACATCGCGTCCCGCGTCGCCCGCGTCGTCGCGGCCCTCGGCCGTCAGATGAAGCGCATCGGCGACCTCGACGACATCATGAAGAAGGTCAGCAAGGGCTGGGAGCGGTTCGAGAACTCCGCTGACGTCGCCGAGATCACCTACGAGGGTTACAAGGCGCAGGACGGCGTCAACGACAAGATCGACGAGGCGATGGCGGGCCGCGGCGGCGCCGGTGGCGGCGGCAACACGCCTCCCGGTGCGACCGACGGCAAGACCGCCGCGGACACGACCGGTACCGCGACCGCCGCGATGACCGCCCGCGCCGTCCAGGCGGAAGGCACCGCGACGGCGACGCTCGCCAACGCGCGCATCGGCACCGTGCAGCCGGAAGGGTTCGCGCAGGCGACCCTGCCGAACGCTCCCCTCCGGCCGACGGAGGCCGGCGAGCCGATGCAGGCTCTCCGGCGCACCGCGTCCACGGAGCCGATGCACGCCCTCAAGGCGATGGACGCGTCCGAGCCGCTGCAGGCCCGTACCGCGATGCGTGCGGCCGAGCCCCTGCAGCCGACGCAGTCGTTCCAGCGCGAGGCGATGGAGCCGCTGCAGCCCATGCAGCGGGCCGAAGCGGTCCAGGCCCCCACGGCGTTCCTGCGTGACGCGGCCCAGCCGGTCCAGCCGATGCAGTCGTTCCAGCGCGAGGCCATGGAGCCCTTGCAGCCGATGCAGCGCGCGGAGGCCGTCCAGGCCCCCATGGCGTTCCAGCGGGCCGAAGCGGTCCAGGCCCCCATGGCGTTCCAGCGCGAGGCCATGGAACCGCTGCAGCCGATGCAGCGCGCGGAGGCCGTGCAGGCACCCGTGGCGTTCTCCCGGGTGGATGCTTCGGACTCCACGATGGTCTCGGGCGTCAGCATGACCTCGGGTGGCGGTGGCGGTGGCGGTTTCGAGGCGCCGGTGCAGCCGATGCAGGCGCGTGAGATGTACATCAGCCCGGAGACCCCGTCGGAGCCGTTGCAGGCCCAGTCGGGTTACGAGCCGCTCGCGCGCACGCAGATGTCTCACGCGTACGACGCTCTCGAGCCGTCGCAGCCGCGTGAGGCCTACGCACGCGTTGACGCGGAGCCCGCCTACTACGAGAGCGTCAACCCGCTCATGGCAGGCGAACCGCTGCAGCAGACCGCCGGGTTCGAGGCTGCCGGAGGCGCTACCGCGCAGCCGACCGCGTTCGAGCGTTCCGTCCGGCCGACGGAGTAAGTCCCAAGCCAACAGCCGGGATCCCCTGATCCCGTCTCGTTCTGACGCAGTTCTGGAGAATCGCCGCTCATGGCCAAGGGGAACGTCAACCCGAACCCGTCGTCGAACCCCGGGGCGAATCCGCCCCCTTCGGCGCCGCCCACCAGCGGAACGGGCGGGGGCGGCCCCACCGGCAACAGCGGCTACTCCATGAACGACTCCTCGATGCAGGGGTTGCAGAACAAGGCGGGTGACCTGGGGTCCCGGCTGACCGGCATCTCATCTGGTCTGCGGGGCCTCAACTTCAGCGGCAACGCGCTCGGGCCCATCGGCCTGTTCGCGGTGCCGGCGCTCAACTCGTCGAACGACAACGCCGTCTCCCAGGCGGACAAGGGCGCCAAGGCGTTCACCGAGGTCCAGTCCAACCTGAAGGCGACGCAGCAGACGTCGCAGCAGGTCGACCAGACCAACCAGACCAACATCAAGTCGATCGACACGACCACCGACGCGAAGAACGTGCGCGGTGCGGGCAACAACACGTCGGGCAACTTCACGCCCGGCAGCGCCACGGCCAACGGCTCGCAGGGCATCAAGGGCGGCGGCACCAGCAGCTCGGGCAACTTCACGCCGGGCAGCGCCACCGCCAACGGCACGCAGGGCCCCAAGGGCGGCGCCAGCAACACGACGTCCGGCGCCAAGGGACCCGGTGGCGGCCCCGCAGCCTCCGGCCCGAACATCAAGGGCGGCGGCGCGAACATCACGCCGGGCACCAACACGGCCGGCGGAGCAGCGGCCGGCGCGGCGCCGAACGTCAAGGGCGGCGGCGCCAACATCACGCCAGGCACGAACACGGCCGGCGGAGCGGCGGCCGGCGCGGCCCCGAACATCAAGGGCGGCGCCGGGGCAACTCCCGGCGGCCCCAAGGCTCCCGCGCCCTACACCCCGACCGCGCCCGGCTACACCCCTCCCGCCGGCGGCGGTGGCAAGGGCGGCACCACGACCGGTGGCACGAAGGGCCCCGGCGGCGGTGTGGCAGGTGCGGCGCCCAACATCAAGGGCGGCGCCGGAGCGACGCCCGGCGGCGGCCCCAAGGCTCCTGCGGCGTTCACCCCGACCGCGCCCGGCTACACCCCGCCGGCCGGTGCCGGCGGTAAGGGCGGTGGTGCCACGACCGGTGGCGCCAAGGGCCCCGCGCCCTTCACCCCGACCGCGCCCGGCTACACCCCGCCGGCCGGTGCCGGCGGTAAGGGCGGTGGTGCCACGACCGGTGGCGCCAAGGGCCCCGCGCCCTTCACCCCGACCGCGCCCGGCTACACGCCTCCGGCCGGTGCCGGTGGCAAGGGCGGTGGTGCCACGACCGGCGGCCCCAAGGCTCCCGCGCCGTTCACCCCGACGGCACCCGGCTACAAGGACCCCGGCGGCAGCAAGGGCGGCGCGACTCCTCCCGGCACCCCCGGCGCCACCCCTCCCGGTGGCAAGGGCGGCACGACGCCTGGTGGCGCGACGCCCGGTGGCACGTCGCCCGGCGGCGGCGCCAAGACCCCTGCGGCGTTCACGCCGACCGCACCCGGTTACAAGGATCCCGGTGGAGCTGCGGGCACCCAGCCCAGCACGTCCGCTCCCGGCTCGCAGAACGCCGGAACGTCGCCTTCGCGCGGCGGCGCGACGCCTCCCCCGATGGCGCCCGGCATGGCCCCGCCGATGGGCGGCGCGAACCCCGGCGCGACCGGCGGCGAACGCGGCGGCAGCAAGGTCCCGGTCGGTGGCTCGAAGGGTGTGTTCGACGCGCCCAAGGCGCCCACGCCCGACAACACCATCACCAAGGCGCCCGGGACCTCGTCCTCGACTCCCCCGCCGGCACCGAAGCCCACGGCCAACGTCCCGCTGACCCCCAGCTCCACGCCCGGCTCGACGCCCGGTTCCACTCCTGGTGCGACGCCGGGCTCGACTCCCGGTTCCGCGCCCGGCTCGACGCCCGGTGGGGCCACTCCCGGCGGCACGTCGCCCGGCGGCGGCGCCAAGACCCCCGCGGCGTTCACGCCGACCGCACCCGGCTACAAGGACCCCGGCGCCGTGCCTCCGGGCTCGCAGAGCGCCGTCAGCACCCCGCCGCAGAGCGCGGGCTCGCGCGGCGGCGGCGCCGCTCCGAGCGTGACGCCCCCGGCCTCGGCCGCGCCTGGCATGGCCCCGCCGATGGCACCGGGCGGAACCCCCGGCGCGACCGGCGGCGAACGCGGCGGCAGCAAGTTCGTGCCGAGCACCGGCGGTTCGAAGGGCGTGTTCGACGCGCCCAAGGCGCCCACGCCCGACAACACCATCACCAAGGCGCCCGGAACGTCGCCCTCGACGCCGCCCCCGGCCCCGAAGCCGACGCCGCTGTCCCCGCCTCCGTCCGCGAACACGCCCCCGGCGTCCTCCGCACCCCCGGCGGCGAACCCGAACACCGCGCCGCCCGCCCAGGCCAAGCCGGGCACCCCGTCGGTGTCGACGCCGCCTCCCGCGGCGAACGTGCCGCCGCCCGCCCAGTCGCGCCCGGCCCCCGCCGCACCCCCGGTGTCGTCGCCCGCGCCGAACACCAACGTGCCGTCCCCGCGCACGGACACCACCCCGTCGGCCCAGCCGCCGCGCACCGACGCACCCCCGGCGCAGACGCGCCCGGCCCCGCCGGTCAACACGCCGTCCCCGGCGCCGAACGTCAACACGCCACCGGCCAACACGCCCTCGCCGAACCCGGCAGCCAACACGCCTTCGCCGAACACCAACGCGCCGTCGTCGAACCCGTCGGCGAACACGCCTTCGTCGAACGTCCCGCCGGCGAACACCCCGCCGCGCTCGGACACGACGCCGTCCGCCCAGCCGCCGCGCACCGACGCACCCCCGGCACAGACGCGCCCCGCGCCTCCCGCCAGCGTGCCGCCGGTCAACACGCCGTCGCCCACGCCGAACGTCAACACCCCCTCGGCCAACACGCCGTCCCCGGCGCCGAACGTCAACACGCCACCGGCGAACGCACCGTCCCCGGCGCCGAACGTGAACGCGCCCTCGGCCAACCCGTCGACGAACACGCCACCGGCCAACGCGCCTTCGCCGAACCCGGCGAGCAACGCGCCCTCGACCAACGTCCCGCCGGCCAACACCCCGTCTCCCCGTCCGGAGACGACGCCGTCGGCACAGCCGCCGGCCGACGCACCGCCCGTGCAGACGCGCCCGGCACCGCCGGTCAACACGCCCCCGGTGCAGACGCCACAGGTCAACACCCCGCCGGTGAACACGCCTCCGGCCAACACCCCGCCCGTGAGCGCGCCACCGGCCAACACGCCGAACGTGAACACGCCGCCGGTCAACACCCCGCCGGTCAACACGCCGAACGCGAACACCCCGAACGCGAACACCCCGCCCGTCAACACGCCACCGGTCAGCAACCCGCCGGTGAACACGCCTCCGGCGAACACCCCGCCGGTCAACAGCCCGAACACCAACACGCCCCCGGCCAACACGCCGCCGCCGAACGCCGCGACCCCGCCCCCCAACGCGCCGTCGCCGCGTCCGGAAGCGAACGTCCCGCCGGCGAACACGCCGAACCCCAACACCACCCCGCCGTCGCCGCGGCCTGAGGCGAACGTTCCCCCGGCGAACACCTCGCCGAACCCGAACCCGAACCAGAACCCCGCCCCCGCCCCCAGGCCCGAGACCACCGTCCCACCGGCCAACACGCCGCCGCCCGCCCCGGCCACGAACGTGCCGCCGGCCGGCAGCCCGAAGCCGGACACCGCCGTTCCCGCGGCGAACACGCCGAAGCCCGAGACCAACGCTCCCCCGATCCAGCCGAAGCCCACCCCCGACACCACGCCGCCCGTGCAGACGCGGCCGTCGCCCCCGCCGCCCACCGGGGCGAACGCGAACGTCGCGGCGAACCCCAACCCCACGCCCGACCTGGTCGTGGCGCCGGTGGTCACGCCCGCGCCCGGCAACCAGCAGAACAACCCGAACAGCGACTCGGACAGCAACACCGGCGCGGTCAAGCCGACCCCCCAGCAGCGGGTGGACAGCTATCGGGCGCCGAACCCGGCGAAGGACGACGCGAGCTACCAGAAGACCGAGGACGGCGGTTTCGTCCACGCGCCGAACAAGCCGTCGGAGTTCGTCGGCATCAGGGTCGACGAGAACACCACTGTCGGCCTGACGCCGTACATGACCAAGCAGTGGCTGGCGGACAACGGGATCACCGTTCCGCCGCGAAGCACCGTCGAGGCGGCGGTGCACCCGCTGCTCTACGACGCGAACCTGGGCGGCGGCGGCCGCAGGCCCGAGGTCTACGGCATCGACAACGCCGCGGACTTCCACAGCGAGATGCAGGGCATCGCGGCCGAGCAGAACATCCAGGAGCAGCAGAACGTCCTGGACGCGGTGAACGACCTCGCCACGGACATCACCAACAAGTACCCGCCGGACCAGTTCGCCTACGTCGGCCTGGGCCGCAGCCCGGCCGCCGTGGTCGCCGCGCTGCAGAACCAGGGTCACGACGCGGTGTCCATCCCGCTGTCGAACTTCCGGCCGCTGCCCTCCGACCCGAACTCGATCCTCGCCCCGGCCTACAACGGTCCCGACGGCAAGCCGAAGACCGAGCCGCTGACGGACCAGCAGCAGGACATGCTGGATCAGCACTTCGACGAGTTCCTGGGTGGCATGCCGCCCGGCAAGGACGTGCTGCTGATCGACTACACGCAGGGCGGTCTGTCGCTGGTGTCGGCGCAGCACCAGCTGCAGCAGCACCTGAACAACTACTCGAACCCCGACGTGCCGCCTCCGCACGTGCAGGCGTTCGCGATCCACGAGGCGACCAACCGCAACGACATCAACAACACGATCAACGCCGCCGCCGAGCCGGGGTCGTTCTTCAACAACCTCTACGAGCAGTACGTCGACACCACCGGCCGCGCGGACGCCCGCCAGGACTTCAAGAACAGCATCGAGACGTTCGAGGTCCCCTTCCGGCACCCGCTGGGCGACGCGTTCCGCAAGGAGGCCTTCGACGACCTCGCGGAGCACGGGTCGTACAAGATCCTCGACCAGGACCCGAACACGTTCCAGCAGGACCGCCCGCACCGGGACAACAACACCCCGCCCGGTGTCACGACGGCCTACGACGTGCTGAAGGACGCCGTCGGAGACGGCAGGACGAGGCCGGCGCCGAACACCACCGACAACGGCACCGGGAACGACAAGGGCAACGACGACGGTCCCGACTCGGGCAACGGCAAGGGCGACCCGAAGGACGGCGGCCCCAAGGGCGGCGACGCCAAGGGCAGCCACCCCAGGGACGGTTCCCGCGACGGCGGTTCCAGGGACGCCGACCCGAAGAACGGCGACACCAAGGACAGCGGCCCCAAGGACGGCAGCAAGGACGCCGATCCCAAGGACAACAGCCGTTCCGCACCCCCGTCGCCCGGCAACACCGACACGGACGTCAACCCCGGCAGCGACGCCAAGCCCGACGCCAACACCAAGCCCGACACCGACGTCAACCCCGGCAGCGACGCCAACGCCAGGCCCGACGCCGACGTCAAGCCGAACACCGACACCAACAAGGCCGCGGACACCAACGCGCCCGCGCAGAACAACCCCGCGCAGAACACCACGGCCGACAACCGCCCGACGCCGACCAGGGACGCCCCGGCGACCCCGCCCGCGTCGGCCCCGCCCGCTCCCCCGGCACCGCCCGCCCCGAACTCGAACACCAACCCCGACGGCACCCGCAAGGACGTGCCGAAGGTCGGTGCACCGCCGGCGGCGACCCCGCCCACCCCGGAGTCGCACAAGGGCAAGGACGTCCTGACCGACGAGTCGTGGCGCCACGACCCCGCGAAGACCGCGGACTGGTCGAACCCGAGCAACCCGGCGGACCGCAGCACCTGGGCGGACCGCCGCAACGACACCGACGTCCGCACCGTCGACCTCGACGTGCGCGACGTCCGCACGGACAGCACGCCGTCGAAGATCGAGGCGTACAAGGGTCTGATCAGCTACGACCTGCGCCGCATCGAGACGAGCCCTGGCAACTTCGTGCAGGAGTACACCGTCAAGGTGCACATCGACCCCTCGGCGGATCCCGCGGTCGCCGCGCAGGTCAAGGAGAACGCCACCAAGGGCGTCAACAACCTGCTGAACCAGGGTTTCCGGCTCCCGAGCGGTGACCAGTTCCACCTCAACCTCGAGTTCACCGACAACAAGGCCGACGCCCACACCACCATCCAGGTCGACCCGAAGAACCCCAACATCGACCAGGACCACTGGAACGCCGACGCGAGCCCCGAGGTCCTCGCCCACGAGACCCTGCACTACCTGGGCATCCCGGACGAGTACAAGGACTCGAGCCGCGTCTTCCAGCAGCACGACACCAACTCGGGCGTGCACCAGAACGACGGCGGCATGATGGGCGCCGACGTCCACCTGCCCGACCCCGGCATCAGGCCGCGCCACCTGTGGCTGATCGAGCGCACCGCCAACAGCCAGGTGATGGTGCCCGACACCACCATCAACCCGGCCGGTCCCGCCACCGTGCCGCCGCCCGCGGACTGGACTCCGAAGCCCGCCCCGGACAGCAACCCCGCGCCGGCATCGTCCACTCCGGACACCGACAGCACCGCCAAGGGCCCCGACGCCGACATGCGGACGAGGCCGACGGACACGCCGAACCTGCCCGGCGGCTTCGACTTCGACTCCGACGTGGACGCCGACGTCCGGCCGAACAACCAGACGCACCTGCCCAACCTGGACAAGGTCGGCCTGGTCGAGTCCGTGCTGCGCAGCGCGGCGTTCCAGGACGTGCGGGTCCCGAACTCGTCCCCGCTCGTCGGCATCAGCGACGTCAAGTCCACTGTGGACATCGTCGTCAACGACGTCCGGCAGAACCCGCAGAACCACAACCACCCCGGCCTGACGCCGGACGGCCTGTCGAGCTGGGTCGCGAGCAAGACCGACCCCGACACGCTGGCGAAGTTCCACCCCGACCTCGAACCGAACGTGCCCGGCCCGAACACCGACGCCAAGCTGGACCAGTGGCGGGCGAACCTCGCGAACGACCTCGCGAACGGCTCGTCGAAGCGCTGGGACGTCGTGAGCACCGACGGAATGAAGCCGGGCGACGCCGACGTGGTCAACCACGTCACGCAGGAGGTCAAGCAGAACGGCGCGATGCCGACGTCGGCCGACCTGGTCGCCAAGGGCATGGAGACGCCCGCGTGGGCCGACTCCCAGGTCGGTGCGCACCTGCCCGACACGATCGCGCAGTCGCTGGGCGTGCAGCTCGTCGTCGACAACAACGGCGTGCAGTCCGTCCACGGCCCCGCGGGCGCGCCGCAGGTGCAGGTGTCCTCGCAGAACGGCACGTTCGGCGCTCTCGGCGGCCCGACGCCGCAGGAAGTTCGCGCCGGCATGGAGGCCTACCTCAGCGGCAAGTCCTCCGCGGAGGTCAACCAGACCATCGGCGACCTGTACAAGGGACGTCAGGACAAGGGCCTCTACGACGCGGCGCAGAAGACCCAGCTGATCAAGCGCGCGGCCGCGCACCCCGGCGGCCCGCAGGCCTTCACGGCCGACCTGATGCAGCGGTCGGCGGACCTGCAGAGCCGGATCGACGAGGCCAAGGCCCAGGGTTCGCGCAAGCCCGAGATCATGCAGTCGCCGAGGGAGCTCGCGCAGACGGCCGCGATCAAGGACCAGGTCGCGACCCTCACCGACCTGCGGGACAACACCAACAGCCAGATCGACACCCTGAACGCCGAAGGCCCGAGGGTGGGTCTGACCCACATCATCGACACCCAGGTCGCGGGGCCGAACGCGGACAACCTCGCGAACATCCCGCTCGCCACGCTCCCCCAGCTCGACGCCCACCTGACCCAGCAGATCGCGGCGGCGGAGAACGCCGGGTTCGACCCCAAGAGCCTCAAGGACCTGCAGGTGCGGGTGCAGAACGAGGCGGACGTGCGCAAGGTGCTGGGCCACGCCTCGACGCGCGGCCTGGACGGGTTGACCACCCAGCTGAACGACGCCAAGGAGGCGTTGCAGAACTTCCGCGACGGCAAGTCGGAGAACACCGGCGTCAGGGGCTTCCTGCGGGGCATGTTCGGCGGCGAGGTCGACACCTCGGTCGACTTCGACCAGAAGATCGCCGACGCCGAGGCCCTGGTGAAGCAGACGGAGCAGAACCTGTCGTTCGTCGGCAAGCCCGACTACGACAACCGCTTCGCCAAGGCTGCGGACATGCACGCGAACATCCAGGCCACGCAGGCCAAGATCGCGCAGATGAACGCGGACATCGAGGCACGCGCGGAACGCCTGCGCGACCTCGACGCCAGGACCCGTGAGTTCAACGACCGCCAGTTCGCGCGGGAGCTGGAGCAGCGCCGCCAGGAGCTGGCGAACCAGGACGGTCCGGATTCCGACGTGCGGTCGGACGCCGACTCGCAGTCGAACGTCGAGTCCGATGTGGACGTGAGGTCGGACGTCGAGTCCGATGTGGACGTGCAGTCCGACGTGGACGTGCAGCCGGACAACCGGGGGCTCGACCCGCGCAAGGAGTTCGCGGCGTTCAGGGCCTCGCTCTTCGGCAAGTCCTCCGCCGAGCTCGCCGACCTCGCCGTGCAGCACCGCAACGACCCGTTCCACGTGCAAGAGATCAACCAGATGTCCCGCAACCTGGAGGCCGCGCAGAAGCCCGGCGGCATCCAGCAGCACCTGGCCGACCTCCAGGCCGAGATCAACGAGTCGCACAGCAAGGCGAAGGACCTGAAGCACGTCAGCGACGCGCTTCCGGACATGTTCAAGTCCGAGCTGATGCGCACGGACCAGGCCCAGCGCCAGGCCGAGATCCAGAACCTCAAGCAGCACCAGCAGCAGCTCTCCAACGAGCTGCTGACGCTGCAGTACGACCGCAAGGACGCGCTCACGACGTACGCGCTGAGCCTGCCCAGCGACGTGAACGCGCCCGGCTGGCAGTCGGTGACGCCGCAGGACGTCGAGGTCCTCCAGGACCACGTCACGGACCTGATCCGCGACGCGCGCGTGGCCGGCCAGCCGACCCCGGAGCTCGACCAGCTCTACGGCCAGCTCCAGGACATCCAGCTCACCGACAAGGCGGTGCCCTACCGGCCGGAGACGCCGCCGGCCGACGTGGACGACTCCTCGTCGGTCCGCTCGGACGACGACGCACCGGCCCAGCCGCGCGGCGACGCCCAGCCGGCCGCCGACGTCCGGGACCGCGCGGCCGACGGGAACCCGCAGGCCCAGCCCGCACCGGCGCCCGCGCCACGTCCCGAAGCGCGCCCGTTCATGCAGGACCCGGCCGCGCGGCCCGCGAACCCGGACGTGGACCTCGTCGTCCCCGGCGGCTTCGGTCCCGTGCAGGAGGGCACGCCGGGACGGTCGTTCGCGGCGTCGCTGTACGGCCTGGACCCCGCCGCGCTGCGCGACATGCAGCAGAACCCCGCGTACAGCAACAACCCCGACCGCGCGGCGGCGATCCAGAACGCGCTCGACATCTCCCGCAACGCCGGTCCCCCGAACATCTACGACCAGCGGACGCAGATCGCCGAGCAGGGCCTCGCCAAGGCCAAGGCCGACAGCACCCGGTGGAACGCCGCCGACATGGTGCCCGACGCCCTCAAGACCCAGTCGATGCGCGACGACCAGGCGGCCCGCCAGGAGCGGGCAGGCCGCGACGTCCAGTGGCGGCAGAACCAGGTCGACCAGCTCACGACCAACCGCGACGCCTCGCTCACCGCCCACGCGTTGCAGCTGCCGGCCGACACGAACGCGCCCGGCTGGCGCCAGTTCGGCGACGCCGACATCGCGGCCGTGCAGACCCACGTCGACCAGCAGATCCAGGACGCGCGGGAGGGCGGGCACAACACCGCCCACCTCGAGGCCTTCCGGGACTTCACCCAGGACCTCCAGCAGGCACGGCAGGACGCGCGCCCCGCGCCGCCCTCGCCCGACACGGACGTGCAGACGCGTTCGGAGCCCGACGCGACCACGCGGCCAGCTCCTCAGCCCACCCCGTCCACGTCTGCCAACCCCCAGTCGCAGCCCGACAGCGATTCCGACTCCGACAGCGACTCGGACAGTGATTCCGACAGCGACTACCAGGACGCGTCCGACAAGACGCTCGAGGACCGCGTCAACGACCTGAAGCCCGCCAACGTGTCCCAGGACTCGAGCTGGCAGATGGTCGACAACAAGTACCAGCACCTGCCGAACAAGCCCTCGGACTTCGTCCGCATCCGGATCGACGACGGCAGCTCGGTCGGTCTGACGCCGTTCATGGCCCGGAAGTGGTTGTCGGACAACGGGATCGTCCTGCCACAGAAGAGCGGCATCGAGGACTCGATCACGAAGATCCTCTACGACGAGAAGCTGGGTGGCACCACCCCCGGCGACGGCGGCCGCCGTCCCGAGGTCTACGACATCAACAGCCCCGAGGACTTCCGCAGCGAACTGGAGGGCGTGGCACGCGACACGCACTTCCAGGGCCAGCAGGACGTGATCGAGGCGGTCAACGAGCTCGCGAGCCACATCACGAACAAGTACCCGCCGGACCAGTTCGCCTACGTGGGCCTGGGCCGCAGCCCGGCCGCCGTGGTGGCCGCGCTGCAGAACCAGGGTCACGGCGCGGTGTCCATCCCGCTGTCGAACTTCCGGCCCGCGCCCGCGGACCCGGACTCGATCCTCGCCCCGGCGTACAACGGTCCCGACGGCAAGCCCAAGTTCGAGCCGCTGACGGACCAGCAGCAGGACATGCTCAACCAGCACTTCGACGAGTTCCTGGGCGACCTGCCGCCCGGCAAGAACGTGCTGCTGATCGACTACACGCAGGCCGGCCTGTCCCTGGTGTCGGCGCAGCACCAGCTGCAGCAGTACATGAACAGCAACAACCCGAACCCGGACGTCCCGGGCCCCCGCGTGCAGGCGTTCGCCATGCACCAAGACATCGACAGCTCCA
Source organism: Lentzea cavernae (assembly GCF_014653695.1). Taxonomy (GTDB): domain Bacteria; phylum Actinomycetota; class Actinomycetes; order Mycobacteriales; family Pseudonocardiaceae; genus Lentzea; species Lentzea cavernae. The sequence continues at coordinate 386,023 of NZ_BNAR01000001.1, forward strand.
ACCTGGGCAAGACGGTCGGCGCCGCCACGAACCCGGGGTCGTTCAAGAACGCCGTCTGGGAGACGGTCTGGGCGACCGACCGCGCGGCGGACCGCAAGCAGTGGCAGGACAGCTTCGACTCGTTCGCGCTGGGCGAGAACAGCCCGCTGGGCGCCAAGGGCCCCGTGCTCGGCAACGCGTTCCGCCAGGAGGTCTTCGACGACCTGGCCGAGTACGGGTCGTACAAGATCCTCGAGCAGGACGCGAACACGTTCCAGCAGGACCGGCCCCACAAGGGTCACAACACGCCTCCCGGCACCACGACCGGCTACCAGGTGCTGAGCGAGGCCGTCGGGGAGCTCGCCCCCAACACGCGCCCCGCACCGCCCAGGCCGGACGCGGACGTGCAGACCCGGTCCGAACCGGACGCGGACACGCGCCCGGCGCCGCCCAAGCCCGACACGGACACGCGCCCCGCGCCGCCCAAGCCCGACACGGACACGCGACCGGCACCGCCGAAGCCCGACACGGACACGCAGGTCCGGTCCGGGTCCAACACGGACACGGACACGCAGGTTCGGTCCGGGTCCGATGTGGACACCCAGGCCCGACCTGGGGCCGGCGTGGACGCGCAGGCCCGGTCTGAGTCCGGTGTGGACACGCAGGTCCAGCCCGAGCCCAACGCCGACCCCCAGGTCCGACCCGACTCCAGCGCGGACACGCAGACCCGGCCCGAGCCCAACGCGGACAACCAGGTCCGACCCGACTCCAGCGCGGACACCCAGCCCCAGTCCGACACGAACACCCAGGCCCGCTCCGAGGCCGACGCCGACACGCGTCCGGCGCCGGAACCGCAGACGCGTCCCGCGCCGCCGAGGCAGACGCCGAACCCGGTCATCCCGATGACCACGATGGCGCCGCAGCCGGTCGGCCAGGTCCCGAACACGAACCTGCCGAGCTTCTTCCAGGACAACAAGGCGCTGGGCTCGATCGTCCCGACCGAGGTGCGCGGCGCCGACGCGGTCGTGAAGGAGCTCCCTGGCCTCAAGCCGAACGACCAGGCCCGCATCAAGGACGCGCTCGAGAACGACTTCGAGACGTTCCTCGACGGTGGCCGCAACTTCCAGGTGAAGATCGGCAACGCCTGGTTCGAGGCGAACGTCCGCGCCGAGATGCACGCGGACGCCACCACCGACGTCCAGGCCGACGCCGACACCAAGGTCGACAAGAGCTACCAGGCCGGCGTGGCCACGGGCACGACGAACAGCGTCTCCACGTCCAACGACGTGGGCGGTTCGGCGACGGCCGGTGTGCCGATGGGCCCGTACGGCTCGCTGGGCGGCAAGGCCGCTCTCGCGACGCCAGCGGTCTCGCAGTCCACCAGCAACTCCGTCACCGAGGCCCGTGCGATCAAGGGGTCGGACGACGGGTCGAAGAAGGCGACCGTCCCGGTCTCGTACGAGATCACGCTCACCGACGCGAGCGGTGAGGTGAAGCAGTTCGCGACGCTGAGCACCGGCACGGACGTCACGCTGCAGATCCCGGCGGACCTCAGCTCGATCGTCGACTCCGGCAAGACCTCGAACTCGGTCACGCCGCCCGACGCCCAGTGGGGCGCCAAGGTCGAGAACGCGGTGCCGGAAGCCGTGGTGGTCAAGGACTCCGGCAAGGCGTTCACCGACGTCGCCTCGAAGCTGCACCCGTCGATCACGAAGGTCGGCTCCCCCGGCCGCGAGGTGCTGCAGAACTTCCTGAGCCCCACCTCGATCCGCAACAACATGCCCGCGATGCTCGGTGGCTTCGTCACGTCGCCCGACCTGATCAGCCCGCACGCGAGCAAGGGCGGCGCGGTGCAGATGACCGCGACGCTCAAGGACGCGAAGCTGGTCGGCACGTCCGACAAGGCCGCGCTGGACCTGAAGGACACCTCCGCCTTCGGCAGCAGTGTGTCCGCGTCCACCAAGACCGGGTTCGACGTCACCGCCGGGTTCGGCGGCAACATCGGCGTGCCCGGTCAGGTCGGCGGCACGGTCGGCGCCACCGCGACCTACTCCTCGCGCACCGCCGAGGGCGTGAACGCGGGGTCGAGCAGCAACCACAAGACCGGCATCGGCGTGAAGTCCGAGACCGGCCTGTACGAGGTCACGGCCGAGGTCGAGGTCCGCACGCCCTCCGGTGAGAGCGTGAAGATGGACGTCACGACCCACATGCGCATGGGCCTCAACGAGGCCGGTGCGGTGGGTCTGCCGACCCCGGACGGCACCAGGAACTCGATCACCGACCCCGCCACCGCGAACACGAAGTACCTGCCCCCGTTCGTCGCCGCCACGCTCGCCGCCGGCAACGCGAAGGTCGGCGAGTTCGAGCCGGCCAACCAGGTGCAGGGCCAGGTCGAGAACAAGCTGAAGGAACTTCCCGGCTTCGAGAAGTTCCTGCCGAAGTGGAACAACCCGGACGCGAACCCGCGCAGCAGCAAGGGTCAGAGCTTCTCCGACGTCGCCGAGCAGCTCGCGAACCAGCGCAAGATCGCGGCGACGCTGTCCCCCGCCGCGCTCAAGGCGAACATGGACAGCCTGCTCGGTCCGGGCGTCTCGGTGCAGCTGAAGAACTCCGGCACGACGAAGAACACCTACGTCAACGTGACGGTGAAGGCCAAGCTCAGCAACCCGCAGCACCTCGGCCAGGCCGACAAGCACGCGGTCAGCGACTCGACGACGACCGGTCCGAAGCTCGACGCCAACACCAGCACCACCAAGGGCTGGACCGGCGGCGTGCAGGGCAGGGCGAACATCCCGGTCAAGACCGGCGTCGCCTCGCTCACCCCGATGCCGCAGGCCGGCGTGTCCTACAGCCACTCGTGGACGGACAAGACCTCGGCCGGACCGGCGGTCACGGCCACGCAGTCGCAGTCCGGCAGCCCGGACTCCCAGGTGTTCTCGAACGACGTCGAGTTCGAGATCGAGATCACGACGTTCGAGCGGCCGCGCACGTGGGTGCGCAGCGTGACGCCCGGCGCACCCGGATTCCACTCCCCCGAGGTGACCACGGTCGCCAAGACGGGCGCGGGTCTCGACAAGATCGACGGCAAGGTCAACCTGTGGGTGCAGGACGGCGCGACGCTCAAGGACAACCCCGGTGACGGCTTCAAGCCGGGCGACCCGAAGTCGACGAAGCTCGACGACTCACCGTCCATCAAGGACCTGCTGAGCCCGAAGGACGCCAGGCCGAAGTCGCCGGAGTTCCTCAACGTCGAGGCCGTCGCGAACACGACGGAGCTGCGCGACCAGGCGATCGACGCCCTGAACCGGGCCGCGAAGGGCGACTCGGCGCTGACCGTGCCGGGCACCGCGTCGCGTGCGCAGATCGACAAGATGTTCGCCCCGGAGAACATCAAGGCGAACCTGCAGCGGCTCATCGAGACCGGCGTGCAGGAGCAGGGCCTCAAGTACGACCGCCGCGTCACCGACCGCTCCGGCGCCATCGGCATGTCCGTGAAGCTCGGCGAGGCCAAGCTCGTGGCCATCTCCGACACCACCGGCACCGACAACTCGGTCAGCGGTGGCTACAAGGCGGGTGAGTCGTCCACGACCAGCCGGTCCGTCGACCTCACCGCCGGCATCAACGTGCCCGTGCGCCCGAACGTGACCCCGCCGCCCGCGGGCACGCCGACGTCCCCCAGCGGGTCCGGTGGTGTGGCCGCGACCGCGAAGTTCACGCCGTGGTCGGACAGCAAGACCCAGTCGACCGAGATCGGCGGCAACGTCGACCGCGGGAAGAGCACCTCGAGCGAGGCGCGGACCGTGCTGGTCCAGATCGACGCCGAGTTCACCATCGTCGGCGAGAGCCGCGCCGGGAACTTCCTGCACAGCGGCACGCCGAACGCCGAGGGCGTCACGGTGAACATGCCGAAGTCGGTGTTCGTGCGGGTGTCCGAGGACGTCGCTCGCGAGCTGGGTGCGCTGCCCAAGGTCTCCTCGAGCGTGCCGAAGCCGGACTTCCCGAAGATGGCGCCGCCCTCGACGGTGGCGACGAACGAACCGGGTGCGCTCGGTCTGTCCAACGTGGAGTCGGTGCCGGACCTGTCCGGTGTCGTCAACAACCTCACGGCGGAGCTGTCGACGAAGACCAAGAAGTTCGGCAGCGGCACGCTGATCCCGGACTCGGTCCTGCAGGACTCGATGAGCAACCTGCAGCGCATCGTCGACCTCAGCTCGCCCGCGAGCGTCAAGGCGATGATCGACAGCGCCATGGACGGCGGCGTGCCGCTGCTGGTGCACCAGCCGGGCACGTTCGGCAAGGACTCGTACCAGGTCACGTTGCGCGCCAAGGCGGGCACGCCGCAGTTCGACCAGGTCGTCAACGACGGCGTCGACATGTCGCACAACGTCGGCGGCTCCCGCAAGGACAGCGACGGCCTGGGCCGCGGCACGGGCTGGGGCGCCGGTCTGCGCGCACCGGGCCTGGCCTCGCCGGGCAGTGCGAACCCGAACGTCTCGGGCACCGCGGGTGTCGCCGCGGGCGTGAACATCGGCAGCAGCACGAGCAGCTCGGTGACGAACTCGACCACCGAGGGCTTCAGCCACAGCCGCACGGCGAGCGGACCGGCGGCGCAGTACACCGTGCCCGTCGAGTTCGAGCTCGTCGTCGAGAAGGGCTCGAAGGAGATCGCGCGGGCGGAGAGCGGCCCGCAGGAGATGAAGGTCCGCACGCACGCGGACAACCAGAAGATCTCCGGTGGTGTGGCCGCGCAGCCGTACATGTCCGCCGCCAGCAAGCGCAGCAGCGACCACGGCACCCCGGAGGCGGCGGCCGCGTTCCAGCAGGACACCCGCGCCACGCAGCTGCCGTCCACCGCGTCGGTCGAGAACCTGCGCGGTTCCAAGGACCTGCGCGACGCCGCGGTGAAGGCGATGAACGAGGCGGGCGCCGGCAAGGGCCTGACCGGCAAGGGCACGGGGTCGCTCAACGCCCTGTTCTCCACGCTGAGCCCGGAAAACCTGCAGCCGCACCTGCCGTCGATGCTGTCCGGCCCGCTCGAGGTGCCGGGCCTGAAGGAAGCGGCGCTGACGTTCGGGCAGGACGCCGACGTCAAGGTCTACGCGAAGCTGGTGAACCCGCAGCTCGGATCGCTCAGCGACGACGTCAAGATCGAGCGGCCGCTCGACACGAAGTCGTCCGAGACCTCCAGCGAGGCCAAGGTCGCGGACTCCGCCGACGTGTCGGTGGGTCTCGCCCAGGGCAGCGCGGCGATCAAGCAGGGCGCGCCCACGGACACCGTCAACTTCGGCACCGGTGGCGTGGAGCTGCGGCACGGGGCCGAGGACTCGTCCTCGGTGTCCGGCAACCCGTCGCAGTCCGCGACCGGCGGCCCGAAGCCGAAGGAGGCGTCGCGCAGCGGTCTCGTGCAGTTCGACGTCGAGTACCGCGTCGTCGCGACGATCGGGGGCAAGACCGGTGTCGTCGACCTGACCGTGCCCGGCTCGGCCGGCGTGCGCATGCCCGCCGCCGAGGTCGAGACGATGCTGAACCACCAGTTCAGCGACTCGCTGAAGGACGCGCAGGCCGACGTCAAGAAGGCGGCCGACGACTGGCGGACCGCCGAGAAGGACGTCGAGAAGGCCCGTCACGACGCCCAGGACAGGATCAACGAGGCCGCCGCCGTCATGGCGCGGACCGACCAGCCCCTGGGCGACGCGTCGGTGCAGGCGAACACGGCGATCGAGACCCACCTCGACGCCGAGGCCGGGGTCGTGCCGCTGCAGGCGCAGTTCGACGGCGCCATCAGGGACGCGGCCCAGACCCGTGCCACGATCCAGGACCTCAACGCCCAGGTCGTGTCGCTGAGCCAGGACGCGCAGGTGGCCGACAACGCGCTCGCCGACGCGCGGGCCGACGGTGCGCCGCAGCCCGAGATCGACCGGCTCGCGCAGGAGGCCGACGCGGCGCACACCGCGTTGGGCGACGCGCAGCAGCAGGTCGCCGACGCACGTGCGGAGTTGGACGCACAGCGCCAGGCCGCCGCCGACGCCCGCACTCCCCTCCAGGCGCAGCAGAACGTCGCCGCCGAGGCCGACGCCGCTCGCACCGCGGCCGAGGACGCGCGCCAGAAGCTCGTGGACGAGCAGACGGCCGCCGAGAAGGCGATCAAGGACGCGGAGACCAAGCTCGACGACGCCCGTCGTGAGGCGGACAAGAAGCAACAGACGTGGTGGGACGCCAAGGCCAAGGTGGACACCGAGGTCGGCACGTTCAACACCACCGCCGCCACGGCCACCCCGCACCTCGACCAGCAGCCGCCGCCCGCGCTGCCGCCGCGCGACTCGTCCGCGCCGGAGACCAGCAGGAGCGGTGCCGAGGGCAGCACGCCGCGTCCCGCGCCCGCGACGGGTGACGTCAAGAACGACGCGGCGCCCAAGCAGGTCAAGGGCGGTGGCGCACCGCCCGCGATGACGCCGCCGACCGCGGACTCGCACAAGGGCAAGGACGTCATCACCGACGAGTCCTGGCGCCACGACCCCGCGAAGACCGCGGAGTGGTTCGCACCGGACAAGCCCGCCGACCGCGGCACGTGGGCGGATCGCCGCAACAACACCGACGTGCGGACGGTCGACGTCGTCGTGCACGACATCCGCACGGACAGCACGGTGTCGGACCTGAAGTCCTACCAGGGCCTCATCAACTACGACCTGCGCCGCATCGAGACGAGCCCCGGCAACTTCGTGCAGGAGTACACCGTCAAGGTGCACATCGACCCCGCCGCGAAGGCCGACGCCATCGCGCAGGTCAAGGCGAACGCCACCCACGGCGTCAACTCGTTGCTGAACCAGGGTCACCGGCTGCCCAGCGGCGACCAGTTCCACCTGAACCTGGAGTTCGTCGACAACAAGGCCGACGCGCACACCAGCATCAAGGTCGACCCGAAGAACCCCAACACCGACCAGACGCACTGGAACCCGGACACGAGCCCCGAGGTCCTCGCCCACGAGACCCTGCACTACCTGGGCATTCCGGACGAGTACAAGGACTCGAGCCGCGTCTTCCAGCAGCACGACACCAACTCGGGCGTGCACCAGAACGACGGCGGCATGATGGGCGCCGACGTCCACGGCAAGGAGCCCGGTCTGCGGCCGCGGCACCTGTGGCTGGTCGAACGCACCGCCAACAGCCAGGTCATGGTGCCCGACACCAGGCTCGAGCCCGCCGGTCCGGCCACCGTGCCGCCCCCGCCCGGCTGGACGCCGAAGCCGGGCACCGACAGCCCCGCGAACCCCGCGCCCGCCACCGCGAAACCGGACGTCGTGGGCGACACCCGGCCGGCGGACCTCTCGTCGCTGCCGGAGAACAGCACCGTCACCCGGACGTTCAGCACGCTGGAGCACGGCATCGCGCCTAGCGCCGGCGCGCCGCGCAACGACGGCGTGTTCAACGCGGTGCACGAGGCGTTGGCGAACGAGGCGAAGGGCGGCGCGAAGACCGCTGTCCCGACGCCCACCGATCTGCGCACGGGTGCGATCCAGCAGGGCTCGCTCGCCTCGACGAGCGTCACCGGCCAGATCGACCAGTTCCGCCAGGAGCACGACCTCGACAACGGACACCTGGCCGACGCGCTCATCGAACCCGCGAACCCCGGTGCCGAGCAGCACGTGCCCGACGCCGCGAAGTCGGCCAAGGCGGAGGACCTCACCGTCGGGCTGCTCGCGACCGAGCTCGACCGGCCGATCGTCGTGCACGACCCGGACGGGTCCTCCACGACCGTCCAGCCGCTCGGTGACGCCAAGCCCGGGGCCGGGAACGAACTGCACGTCGACCGGCAGCAGAACCCGGACGGCAGGTCGTCCTTCAGCGCCCACGACCGCGGCGAGAAGTCCACTCAGGACAGTTCGGTGTGGACGGCGCCGGAGACCGAGGTGCGGTCGCGCCCGGCGCCGCCGAACCCGGTCGTCGAGATGACCGTCCTGGCCCCGCAGACCGTCGGCCAGGTCATGCCGGGCACGGACACGCTCCCGGCCTTCTTCCAGAACAACAAGGCGCTGGGCACGATCGCGCCGACCGACGTGCGTGGCGCCGAGAACGTCACGAACGCGATCGCGAACCTCAAGCCCGCCGACGCCGCCCGCATCCAGCAGGCGATCAACGGCGACTTCGAGTCGTTCCTGGACAAGGGCCGCAACTTCCAGGTGAAGATCGGCAACACCTGGTACGAGGCGAACATCCGCGCCACCATGCAGGCGCAGACCGCGGTCGCCCCCGAGGCCGCGCCCGGCGTCAAGGTCGACGCCACCGCGCAGTCGGGCAACTCGTCCTCGACGACGCACACCGCGGCCACGGCCAACGACATCGGCGTCGCGGCCTCGGCCAGTGCCGGGTTCGGCCCGTACGGCTCGCTCGCCGGCAAGGCGCAGTTCGCGACGCCGGCGCAGTCGCAGGGCACGTCGACGGCGCTCACCGACCAGCGGATCATCCGCGCGGGCGAGGGGTCGACGCAGGCCACCGTCAAGGTGTCCTACGAGATCACGCTGGCCGACCCGAGCGGTGGGATCAGGCCCGCCGGCACGGTCGACACCGGCACCGACGTGACGCTGCAGATCCCGAACGACCTGACCAAGATCACGAACTCGGGCAACGCGAAGGACGGGCACGCTCCGACGGACCCCGACTGGGGCACCAAGCTCGAACACCCCGCGCCCGAGGCGGTGACGGTCACCAACCCGCACAAGGCGTTCGACGACGTCGCGCGGGACCTGCACCCGTCGATCGTCAAGGTCGGCTCGCCCGGCCGTGAGGCGCTGCAGAACTTCCTGAGCCCCACCGAGATCCGCAACAACCTCGGCGCGATGCTCGGCGGCGCCTACGTGACGTCGCCGGACCTCATCAGCCCGCACGCCAGCAAGGGCGCCGCGGTGCAGATGACCGCGAAGCTGAAGACCGCGAAGCTCGTCGGCACGCTCGACACCGGTCAGCTCCGCCTGCACGAGACCTCCGCGCACAGCAGTGGTGTGTCGTCGACGACCAAGTCCGGTGGCGACCTCGCCGCCGGTCTCGGCTTCAACACCGGTCTGCCGGACGTGGTGGGCGGCCAGGTCGGCGCCACGGTGGGCTACTCCGCGCGCATCGCGGAGAACGTCAACGCGGGCATCAACACCTCGCACAAGAGCGGCATCCAGCTCAAGGGCGACACCGGCCTGTACGAGGTGACCGCCGACGTCCAGGTCCGCACGCCCAAGGGCGTCGTCACGGTCCCCGTCACGACGTACATGCGCATCGGTCTGCCCGAGGCCGCCCAGGCCGGGCTCCCGACGCCGGACGGCACCCGCAACTCGATCGTCGACGACTCCAACAAGGGCAAGAAGTTCCCGCCGCCCTACCTGAGCGACGCGCTCGCCACCGGCAACGCCAAGGTCGGCGAGTTCGCGGCCGCCTCGAAGGTCCAGACGCAGGTCGAGGGCGCGCTGCGGAACCTCCCCGGGTTCCAGAAGTTCCTGCCGACCTGGAACGACCCGAGCGTGAACCCGCGCAGCAGCAAGGGCAAGGGCTTCGCCGACGTCGCCGAGCAGCTCGCGAACCAGCGCAAGCTGACCTCGCAGCTCTCCCCCGCGGCGCTGCGGACCAACATGGACAGCCTCATGGGTCCCGGTGTCCAGGTGCAGCTGAAGAACAGCGGCACGTCCACCAACACCTACGTCAACATCACGATCAAGGCCAAGGTCTCCGACACGAAGCACCTCGGGCAGGCCGACGCGCGCAACGTCCGCGACGCGTCGTCGACCGGCCCGAAGCTCGACAGCGCCTCCAGCACCACCAAGGGCTGGAGCGCCGGTGTCGAGGGCAAGGTCGTGATCCCCGGCGAGACCAAGCTCGCGAAGCTGAGCCCCGCGCCGCAGGCGGGCGTCAAGTACAACCACTCGTGGACGGACAAGACCACCGCGGGACCGACGGTCAACAGCACGTCGCTCAGCATCGGCAGCCCGAACGCCCAGGTGTTCCGCGGTGACGTCGAGTTCGAGGTCGAGATCACCACGTTCACCCGGCCGCGGGCCTGGGTGCGGCGGGTCGTGCCCGGCGCTCCCGGTTTCCACACCCCGCAGCAGACCACGGTCGCGAAGACCGGCACCGGCGGGCTCGAGACCATCACGGGCGAGGTCAACCTCTGGGTGTCGGACAGCTCCACGCTGGACGCCGACCCCGGCAAGGGCTTCGAGCCCGGTGCGCCGGTGTCAACGACGCTCGCGAACGCGCCGTCGGTCAAGCAGCTGCTGAGCACCAAGGCCGCGACGAAGGCACCGGAGTTCCTGCACGTGGAGGCCGTGGCCAACACGACGGCGCTGCGCGACGAGGCCATCGACGCGCTCAATCGGGCTGCCGGTGGCGACTCCGCGCTCACGGTGCCGGGCACCGCGTCCCGCGCCCAGATCGACAAGATGTTCTCCCCGGAGAACATCAAGGCGAACCTGCGCACGCTGACCCAGACCGGCATCCAGGAGCAGGGGTTCAAGTACGACCGGCGGGTCACCGACCGCGTCGGCGCGATCGGTGTGAAGTTCGGCCTGAGCAACCCGAAGATCGTGTCCATCTCGGACGACACCGGCACCGAGAACGCCAGCACCGGTGGTTACAAGGCGGGCCAGTCCTCGACCACCGCCCGGTCGGTCGACCTCACCGGCGGCATCAACGTGCCGATCAAGCCGAACTCGGCGCCGCCGCCCGCCGGGGAGCCCACGCCCACGAGCGGCGCCGGTGGTGTCGCGGTGGCCGGCAAGGTCACGCCGTGGTCCGACTCGAAGATGTCGGGCAAGGAGGTCGGCGGAAGCCACGACCGCAACCACGTGACGCCGTCGACCGCCCGCACCGTGCTGGTGCAGCTGGACGCCGACGTCACCGTGGTCGGTGAGAGCCGCGCGCGGAACTTCATCGCCGGCACCACGCCCAGGTCCGAGGGCGCGACCGTCTCCCTGCCGAAGTCGGTCTTCGTGCGGGTGACGGAGGACGTGGCGCGGGACATGGGCCTGCTGCCCGACGTGAAGCCGACCGTGGCCCCGCCCGTCTTCCCGAAGATGGCGCCGCCGGCGACGGTGGCGAAGGACGAGCCCAGCGCGCTCGGCCTGTCCGTCGTGGAGAGCGTGCCGGACCTGTCGGACGTGGTCGCCGACCTCTCCACGAAGGTCAACCGGAAGACCGCGAAGCGCTTCGGCGACTCGCTGCTGCCGGACTCGGTGCTCGACGACTCGATGAGCAACCTGCAGCGCCTGGTCGACTTCAGCTCGCCCGCCAGCGTCAAGGCGATGATCGACAGCGCCATGGACGGCGGTGTGCCGCTGCTGGTGCACCAGCCCGGCACGTTCGGCAAGGACTCGTTCCAGGTCACGTTGCGCGCCAAGGCGGGCACGCCGAAGTTCGAGAACGTCGTGAACGACGGCGTCGAGATGGAGTCGACGATCGCCGGCTCGCACAAGGTGACCGACGGCCAGGGCCGCGGCACCGGCTGGGGCATCGGCCTGAAGGCACCGGGTCTCGCCTCGCCGGGCAGCGCCAACCCGAACGTCTCCGGCACCGCGGGCGTGATCGCGGCCGCGAACATCGGACAGTCCACGAGCAGTTCGGTCACCACCTCGACGACCGACCAGTTCGGCAGCTTCCGCGCGGGCAGCGGACCGGCGGCGCGCTACACCGTGCCGGTCGAGTTCGAGCTGGTCGTGGAGAAGGGCGACAAGGTCGTCGCGACCGCGAGCAGCGGCGTGCAGGACATGGTCGTCCGGCTGCACGCGGACAACCAGAAGATCGACGATGACACGGCGCCGCAGCCGTACGCCAAGGTGCAGACCTCGCACGGGGCCGCCGAGGCCACCCAGGCGGCGATCGACGACTGGCGGCAGGACGGCGATCCCGTCATGCTCCGGCCGGGCTCGTCGGTGGAGAACCTGCGCGGCGCCCAGCACCTGCGCGAGGCGGCGATCCAGGCGCTGCAGGACGCGGGGGCGAAGAAGGGCCTGACCGGCAAGGGCACCGGCGCGTTGAACAGCCTGCTGTCCACGCTCAGCCCGGAGAACCTGCAGCCGCACCTGCCGTCGATGCTGTCCGGCCCGCTGAGCGTGCCGGGCCTGCACGAGGCCGCGCTGACGTTCGGGCAGGACGCGGACGTCAAGGTCTACGCCAAGCTCGTCGACCCGACGCTGGGCTCGCTCAGCGACGGCGTGGCGATGGAGAACCCGAAGACGCAGATCACCGCGACCAGCACCGACTCGAAGGTCACCGAGACCGGTGACTTCTCCGTCGGCCTCGCGACCGGTGGCGCGGGCATCAAGCAGAACACCGATCCCAAGGACAACGTCACCTTCGCCACGAGCGGCCTCGAGTTCCGGCACGCCGGCGAGGACGCCACGGCGAACTCCGGCGGCCAGACCGACAACAAGGTCAACAACCTCAAGCCGAAGGCCACGACCGGCCTGGTGCACTTCGGGGTGGAGTACCGCGTGGTGGCGACGATCGGCGGCAGGTCCGTCGCCGTCGACCTGTCCGTGCCGAACTCGGCCGCGGTCAGGATGCCCGCGGCCGACGCGCAAGCCTTGCTCGGCAAGGACTTCAGCCCGGAGCTGGCAACCGCTCAGACCGAGGTGAAGGCAGCTGCCGACGCGTGGCGCACCGGCGAGATCGCCGTCGACACCCGGCGCCACGAGTCGCAGCACGTGATCAACAGCTCGGCGGCGGCGCTCGCCAGGATCGACTCCGAGTTCGCACCGGCCCAGACCGGCTACGACACGGCGGTCAAGAACCACCGGGACGAGGAGGTGAAGCTCCCGCCGCTGGAGACCAGGGCGGAGGCCGCCCGCCTGAAGGCCGCGGGCACGCTCGAAACGATCTCCAAGCTGTCTCCGGAGGTCGGCCGCCTCGACGCGGCCGCGAAGACCGCGCAGTTCGAGCTGGACGACGCCAAGTCGGACGTCGAGACCAAGGCGGAGACGCTGCGGACGCTCGACGAGCTGCTCACCGCGAAACCGGCCGACGCGGACCTCCAGGCCAAGGTCCGTGCCGCACGTGAGGCGCACGCCGATGCGCAGACCGTGCAGAAGGCCGCGGAGATCAAGCTGACCGGCGCGCAGACGTCGAAGCGGGAGACCCAGGACCTCCTCGACGTCGCCAACGCCGCGATCGAGGGTCTGCGCACCGAGGCCAACGCCCGCCGCGCGGAGCTCATCGCGCAACAACAGGTGGTGGCCGGGCTCGACGCCGTCCGCGTCGGCGCGGTGGCCGCGCACGACCAGGCCGTGGCCCAGCGCGACTCCGACCGCGCGACGCAGCAGGCCCTCGTCACGACGGCGGAGACCAACCTGAACAACGCCCGTCAGGCCGCCGACCAGCTGCAGCAGACGTGGTGGCAGAAGAAGGCGGTGGTCGAGCAGAAGATCACCGAGTACAACACCCCGCCGGCGGAGAGCACCACGTCGTCGTCCCCCACTCCCCCGCCGCCACCGCCTCCGCCCGCCGAGTCGTCCTCGTCCGGCGAGGCCTCGACGAGCAAGGACGCGCCCGCAGTGGAGGGCACCGGGACCGACGTGGACTCGAGCACTCCGGACTTCGTGGTGGAGCGCGGCGTGAAGGGTCTGACCTCCTACGCGATGACGAACGCCACCCCGCTCGCCAAGCAGGTGGAGACGGCGCTGACCTCGAACTCCCGGGGTCTCGACCTGCTGCGGGCGTCGGTCGTGCTCGACACCAGGACCGACGACGTCGCCGCGATGATCCAGCAGCACGGCACCGACCAGGTCTCGCGGGCGTTCGCCAAGGAGTTCGGCCGCCCGGTCTTCGAGCCCGCGCAGGTGGCGCAGTTCGGTGACCTGAGCGCGCCGGGCAGCCGGGCCGCGTTCGACGCCTGGGCACACCGCCTGTGGGATGCGGTCAACCACACGCCGTCCCACACCGCCGACCCCGACCGGCTCGCCGCCGACGTCTTCGGCCGTGACGGTGGGTACAACCAGGCCACGACCATCGCGCAGGACGCGGCGCTGGCGGAACTGGTCGAGGCGCCGGTGATCGAGGCGCCTGTGGTGGTCGACGACGCCGTGGTCGAGGCGCCGGTGATCGAGACGCCGGTAGTGATCGACGAGGCGCTGGTCGAGACGCCGATGGTCGAGACACCGGTCGTGATCGACGACGCCACGGTCAAGGCACCAGCGATCGAAACGCCGGCAGTGATCGACGAGGCCATCGTCGAGACGCCGATGGTCGAGACACCGGTCGTGATCGACGACGCCACGGTCAAGGCACCGGCGATCGAAACGCCGGCAGTGATCGACGAGGCCATCGTCGAGACGACGGCGATCGAGACGCCGCTGGTGGCCGATGACGCAATGGTCGGGGCGCCGGTGGTCACCGAGCACACCGCCGTCGAGCACGCCGCGACCGACGACGCGGTGCCTCACGAGGTGATCGTCGACGACACAGTGGTCGACGCGCCGCCAGCGGCTGAAAAGGCGGTGGCGGAGCACGTCGCGACCGACGACTCAGCGGTCCACGACACGACCGAGGACGCGGCAAGCCACGACGTGATCCTCGAAGACACGGTGGTCGACGCGCCGCCACTGGCCGAAAAGGCAGTGGCCGAGCACGTCGCAACCGACGACTCAGCGGTCCACAACACCATCGACGACACCCCGGTGATCGTCGTACCGCCGGTCGTCGAAGACACCACCGTCGAGCACACCGCGACCGACGACTCGGTCGTCGACCACGTGGTGGTCGAGGCGCCGGTCGCCGACACCGTCGTGGAGGACGCCCCGGCCCCGATGGCCGAGCCGTCCGCCGAGTCCGAAGTGGACGTCCAGCTCGCAGCGCCGGTCGCGGAACCGGTGGAGCACGTCTCGGACGCGCCGGTGTCCCACCAGCCGCCCGCCGACCTGGACCCGTCGCACAGCACGGAGACGAGCGCGGCGACGAGCACGGAAACGAGCGCGGCGTGGTCCGACCCGCGCTACCCGGCGCCCCCGCAGCCCATCGCGGAGGTCCCCGCCACGCCCCCGGCGGCCAACCAGGTGCACGGCGGTGCCCTCGACTCCACGACGGCCAGTGCGCACAGCGGTACCGGGGAGTCCCAGCCCGGCACGCCGCAGAGGCACAGCCCGGTCCTGCCGGCGGCGGTTCCGGCGCCGTCCGATCAGGCGCAGGCAGGCGGGCAGCAGGACGCCCCGGTGCACGGGCCGGTGCCGTCCGACCACGTCGGCTACACGCAACGGCAGCTGCGGTTCCTCAACGAGGACGTGCTGGCGCGGCGGCCCGCGCCGCCGGTCACGGCCAACGGCCTGTACGCCGTGGTCGGGCAGGCGCGCGGTGTGGATCCGGTCGTGTTGCGCCAGCAGGTCGTGAGCCTGGCGGCGACCCATCAGGCCGTGACGAAGGCCGTCGCGGACTACTCCGTCGGGCGGCCGATGCAGCAGGGCCACCTGTACGGGGCGCTGGTGGAGAACATGAACTGGCACATGCACGCGGACGCCGCGGAGAACAACGGCTTCTACAACGCGCGTGACCTGCTCGGACACCTGATCGCGACGCAGCAGGGCGTCAACATCCGGATCCACCAGGCGGGTCGCGAGCCGGAGCTGTTGCGGCCGATGGGGCCGCCGTTCCCCGACACCGTCGAGGTGGAGCTGGTGCTGGACGGGCGCCAGGTCACCTACCGGCCGCACCAGCCGCCGGCGGGGCTACAGCAGGACGTGCAGATGCATTAGCGTGACCAGCGTGGACGAGTTCGCGCAGGCGCTCCGGACGGCGATCACGAATCGCGGTCTCGGTCTGGAGCGCCTGCGCGAGCACCTCTCGCAGAACGGTGTGTCCGTGTCCATGGCCACGCTGAGTTACTGGCAGACCGGGCGCAGCCGTCCGGAGCGGCAGAAGTCGTTGCAGGCCGTGGTCCACCTCGAGCACATCCTGCAGGTGCCGCCGGGGCACCTCTCCGAGCTGCTCGGGCCACCTCGGCCTCGGGGGCGCTGGCTGCGCAACGCGCCGGCGCCGATGTCGGCGTTCTGGCCGTCGCCGTCGCCCGTCGAGCAGGCGTTGCACGACCTCGACACGCAGTGGGACGACCAGTTGCTGCGGGTGAGCCAGCAGGACTTCGTGACGATCGGGGCGAACCGCACCGAGCGGGTCTTCCGGTCGCGGCAGGTGCTGTCGGCGTCGATGACCGGGCCGGACCGGTGGGTCGTGATCATGCACCTCGACGACCACGACCGGCCGTTGCCGCAGGTCAACGCCCTGAAGAACTGCACGGTCGGGCAGGTGGTGCAGCAGCCGTCCGAGGGGTTGCTGGTCGCGGAGCTGTTGTTCGAACGGCCGCTGCGCAAGGGCGAGAGCGTTGTGATCGAGCACGAGCTCGTGAACCAGGACCCGTGCCCGCCCGCGACGAACTACGAGCGCAAGTTCCGGCTGCCGACGCGGGAGTACGTGCTGGAGGTGACGTTCGAGGGCGACGCCCCCGCCTCCGTGGTGCAGCTCGCGGACGGGTCCGCCGTGGCTCCCCGCCGCACGTTGCTGGACGTGGCGCTGGACGTGCAGCCCGGTGCCCGCGGCTTCAGCTGGACCTGGTGAACCCCTTCGAGGACGGCACCAGCGCGGCGGCGGCGGGGGCGGCGAAGCAGGCGACCGCGCAGAAGCCCAGGACGACGCCGCTGCCGAACTGGTCGACGGCCGGGGCGATGAAGGCCAGTCCGACCGGCGCGAGGCCGAAGGACAGCAGGAAGTCGAGCGAGGAGACGCGGGCGAGCTTGCCCGGTTCGACCTCGCGCTGGACCGCGGTGAACCAGGGGACGTTGAACAGCTCCATGCCGACGCCCCCGGCGACGTACACGGCGATCAGCACGAACGGGTGCACCGGCAGGAGCAGGGCCAGCGGGACCAGGCCGTAGCAGGCCATGCCGGCCAGCGCGGTCCAGCCCGGCGTCCTCGGGCGCCAGCGGGCCATCAGCGCCGCTCCCGCCAGCGCGCCGATGGTGTACGCGGTCATGGCGGCCGCCAGCACCGCCTCCGTGCCGTAGCGGTCGCGGCTCACCAACGGCAGCAGGACGGCCGTGGCGGAGTACCCCAGGGCGACCATGGAGGTCAGCGCGCCGAGCCCGGCGAGCAGCCACGGGTGCCGGCGGGCCTCGTGGAGGCCTTCCAGGAAGTCGGCCGCGAAGCTCGCCTTCCCCGTCGTGCGGGCCGGTGCGTGGTTGCCCCTGGGCGGCACGAGCGCGGCGACCAGCCAGAGCACGGCGGTGACGACCAGCAGTGCCTTGGCGTCGGTCACGAGGGCCGCGAGGGCGGTGAGGCTCGGGGCGACCAGCGTGGTCACCCTGATCGCGAGCGTGGTCGCGGCGTTGGCCTGCTGCCGTTGCTCCTCCGGCACCACCTCGGCCACCAGCGCCTGGAACGCGGGCCGGCAGCCACCCTGTCCGGCGCCGACGATCGCCGCCGCCGCGGCCATGAGCAGCAACGACCTGTCCATGCCGAGCGCGATCACGGGGGTCATGACCGCGCCCGTGATGCACGACCAGAAGACGACGTTGCGTCGCGAGTGGCGGTCGGCCAGGACTCCGGCGACCGGAACCGCCACGAGGAATCCGACGGTTCTGGTGGCGAGGACTACCCCGAGTTCCACCGCGGTGATCGAGCGTTCGAGGACGGCCAGGCCCAGTACGAACGGCAGTGCCCACATCGCGAGCCCCGACGCGGTGGTGCCGGTCCACAACCGCAGGAAAGCGGTGTTCCGCAGGACAGAGGGCGCCGTTGCTTTGTCCGTCACGGCGTCCAAGGTCTCATCACGGACGGGGTCCTGGCCACTATTCCCCGTGACGGGGAACAGCGCGACGGCCGGGTGTTCCCCCGCGCCTTGACGGGAACACCCGGCCGTCGTGCCGTCCTTTGTGGACTGATCAGCCGATCTTCTCGATCCGCGCGTTGCGGATCAGGAACTTGCCGGGCTCGCGGACCTGTTCGAAGGCCGCGTTGTTCAGCAGCGCGCAGCTGCCGGACACCGACGCCACCTTGACGGTCGTGGACTTGTTGTTGTCCAGGTTCGTGACCTTCAACGTGGTGCCGATCGGGAACGTGCCGCTGGACGCGGCGGGCGCGCCGCCCTCACCGGACAGCGTCACGGTGGAGCCGTTGCAGACCTGCTGGCCGGTGGCACCGTTGCCGGCACCCTGGTTCGCGTCGGGCTGCTGGGTCGGCTGCTGCTGGGTCGGCTGCGCCTGGTTGCCGCCGTTGTTGCCCTGACCGGCGTTGTTGTTGCCCTGGCCGGCGTTGCCCGCGCCGCCGTCACCCGCGCAGCCCGCCGCCTTGCGTCGCTGCTGGATGAGGTCGACCACGGCCTGCCGGTTCGCGATGCGGGCCTCGGACTGGGAGTCCGGGGCGGCCTTCTGCCCCGCGATGAACGTCAGGTTGTTCTGCAACGCCTTGTCCAGCCCGCCGCAGTCCTCACCGGACGTCGCGGCCTGCCCCGCTTCGGGCTTGGCCTGGACGTTGCCGCCACAACCGGCCGCCGCACGCCGCTGGTTGATGAGGGTGACGACCTGCTGGCGGTTCTGGATGCGGGCGTCCGACTGCGCGTCGGGGTTGGCCTGCTGACCGGCGATGAAGTTCAGGTTGTTCTGCAGGGCGGTGTCCAGTCCGCCGCAGTCCTCAGCCGCGTTCGAGTTGGTGCCGCTGAAGGCGAAGATGCCACCGGCGACAGCAGCGACCGCCAGCACGGCGCCCGCGCCGATCATGGCGGGCTTGCGGTGTCGAGCGCCCATTCTGTGTCTCCTCGGGGGGTCGAACGGTGTTGTACCGATGACTACGGGGAGGTCACGGACCGGGTTCAAATTGGAGTGGACCTTGTTGGTTTTAAATGGTTTTAAGGTTGTGCGGGCAGATCACGGCCGCGACGCCCCGGACCTCGGACCCGTTCAGCGGCAAGGTGATCAGCTCGCGCGGCTCGGCCGTGGCCAGCCACCGGCCATCGCGCTGGAGCACCTCCCACCGCCCCGAGCCGTCGACTCGGATCAGCGAGTGCGCGGCGTCCAGGTCCACGACCTGGTCCAGGCGCACGAAGACGGCGAAGTGGTGGTGGCCGTCGATCGGCTCGGCACCGCGACGGGCGTCGCGGATGCGCAGACGCGCCGTGAGCTCGGCGGCTTCCGCAGTGGCCAGCGGCACGGAGAACTCGTTCTCGGGCAAGGGTTCCGGCACGACGGCGTGCGCCGAGCCGAGGTCGAGGACATCGGTCAGGCGGTAGAAGACCGCGTGCGCGGCGGTCTGCCCCTGCCGCGCTTTCCCGCGCCAGCGCAGCGAAAGCCGCGCCATCGTCTCGACGGCGGTCGCCATGGACGTCTGAACGGCGGTCATGCGCGGTTCGCGGGTGGCCTGGGCGAGCAGTCGTGACGGCTGCGGTTCCGGATCCCCGGTGAACGCGAGCTCACCGAACTCGGAGTCCGGGTCGTCCACGACCTTGGTGACCACGGCCACCGGACTGCCGTCCACCAGGACGACGTGGTGGGTGCAGCCGCGGTCCCACTGCTCGTCGACCAGCTTCTTGACCTGCGCCGCCTCGACGAGGCTCAACGCGATGTACGTCTCGTCGGGGTCCTTGCCGGAGTCGACGCGGGAGAGCTTGGTGCTGGGTTCCCACGTCTCGTGCCCGGCGTACTCCTCCTCGACGGCGCCGTCCGGCCTGCGCAGGAGCCGGTCCGCGCGCGCCAGGTCGAGCACGTCCGCGGCCTGCCGGAAGGACGCGTAGTACTTGTGGTCCGCCAGTTCCGACTCGTGCGACCGCGCCCGGACCTCCCGGACCATCTCCACGAGGAACCCCGCGGCCTGGTCTGCGTCCACGTCCCGGGCCGTCCACGCCGGTTCGGTCGGCACGCGGCTGAGCAGGGCCGACGGCTCCCACCGCAGGTCGTGCGTGAAGGCCTCTTCGACGGCCCCGGTCACCCGCACGACGGCGAGCGGAAGCTCTTGTCCTTCAACCAGAACGACGACGTGCCCGACGTCCGCACCCGTTCGACTGTCCCCAGCGCCCATTTTGGACAGTCTACCGCCGCAGCACCGTCCGGACGGCCACGGTGATCCACGCCGCCACCAGCGCGCCGTAGAGCACGACGGCGACCCCGGAGAACAGCACCGAAGGAACCCGGGCCGCGAGCGCGCTGGTCCCGGTCACCAGGGTGCCGAGCGGGAAGACGAAACTCCACCACGTCAAGGCGAACGGCAGCCCGCGCCGGGCGGTCCGCACGGTCACGGCCGCCGCGAGCGCCACCCACAGCAGCGCGAAGCCCCACGTGATCGTCCCGTACAGGACGCCGAACGCGGTCTGGCCCGGCAGCACCGGCACGCCGGAGAGCAGGTTGGCGGCGGTGATCGACTGCCCCAGCGGGCCGAGCACGATCCACAGCGTCGGCGCGGTCGTGGCGGCGCCCGCCCCGTGCCGCACCAGCCCCTGCCAGATCTGCGGCACGATCACCATCGTCGCGAACAGGCTGACACCGAACAACGCGTAGCAGCCGAGCACCATCGCCTGCCGCGACGGTCCGTCCGGCAGGTGCTGGGCCAGCAGGGCTCCGGAGGCGGCGGACACCATCGGCGGCACCACGGGCATCAGCCACCCGGCGAACGCGCGCTCGCCGCTGCCGATCATCCGCAACGGCACCAGCACGGACGTCACCAGCCCGAGCAGCGTGCCGATCGTCCACAGTGTCCAGTCGACCGCCAGCGCGGCGGGAAGCCCGATCCAGTCCTTTCCCAGCAGCAGCGCACCCGTGCCGACGGTCATCAACGCCATCGGTGGCGCGCCCCAGAACTGGGCCATCACGGGGTCGGCGAGCTGCGCGCGGACCGCCCGCCACGTCCAGCGCCTCAGGGCGGCGGTGACGAGGAGGGCGAGCAGCGCGGCGTCGAGCGCCCACACGCACGTGGCGGCGGTGCGCAGGCCGGGCATCGACGCTCCGGCCGTGGCGACGATCCCCGTCCCCATCACGGAGGCGAAGAGGTTCGGCCCGAATGGTGCCGCTCGTCGCACCCCGACGGGCACGGTGTGTTGAGGTGCGAGAGCGGTCACGACATGACGATCCTCGTGCCCGGCCCGCGCCGGTAGGCGTCCATCGCCGATGTGCACATAGGCTGTCCCTATGCCTCTGCCGTCCAGGGTCACCGACCTGACCAGCTTCGACCTCCTGCGCAGCGTCGCCGAGCTGGGCAGCATCGGCCGGGCCGCCCAGGCGCACGGCATGTCCCAGCCCAGTGCCAGCGAGCGCCTCAAGACCCTCGAGGGCCGCGTCGGCGTGACGTTGCTCGAACGCACCTCGCGCGGCGCCCGGCTCACCACGTCGGGCCAGCTCGTGGCCGGGTGGGCGGCGCAGGTGCTCGCGCGGGCCGCCGACCTCGACGCCGGCATCACCAGCCTGCGCGCGGACCGCCAGAGCCACCTCCGGGTCGCCGCGAGCCTCACCGTGGCCGAGTACCTGCTGCCCGCGTGGCTCATCGCGTTGCGGTCGGTGAGTCCGGACACCGCGACCGTGCTGTCGGCGGGCAACTCGGTGCACGTCGCCGAGCAGGTGCTGGCGCAGAAGGCCGACCTGGGGTTCGTCGAGAGCACCGACGTGCCGCAGGGCCTGGCCAGCCGCGTGGTCGCGCACGACGAACTGGTGCTCGTCGTCGCGCCCGACCACCCCTGGGCCCGGCGCCGCCGGGTCACCGCCGCGAAGGCCGCCGCGACCCCGCTGGTCAGCAGGGAGTCCGGATCGGGCACGCGTCAGGCGTGGGAGCAGGCGTTGACGAGCGCGGGCATCACCGAGTCCGCCGGGCCGTTGCTGGAGATGTCGTCGACCACGGCGATCAAGGCGGCCGCGATCGGCGGCATCGGCCCAGCCGTGCTCAGCCTGCACACCGTGGCCGCGGACGTCGCCGCCCGCACGCTCGTCCGCGTCGAGGTGGGCGAGGTGGACCTGCACCGCGCGCTGCGGGCGGTCTGGCCGTCCGGCCGGACACCCCGGGGACCCGCCTCCGACCTGTTGACCATCGCGACGCGTAGTCTCACCGATCGTGCCGACCGGCGGTAGCAAACAGGTTCGCGCCGCGCGCAAGCGCAAGAAGCGCATGGCCCGCGTCGTCAACGACCTGACCGACGCGCAGTGGAACGCGATCAAGGCGGCGTGGGGAGGCTGCGCCTACTGCGCGGCTCCTTCCGGTTCGCTGCAGAAGGACTGCGTGCAGGCCCTCTCCCGCGGCGGCCGCTACACGCTCGGCAACGTGGTGCCCGCGTGCGGTTCCTGCAACGCCAGCAAGTGCAACGCCGAGGTGACGGGCTGGCTGCGCCGCAAGAAGCTCGACGAACGCAGGTTCCTGGTGCGCCACTACGAGATCTCGAGCGAGCTGACCGTCCTCTTCGTCACCCCACCAGCCGACGACGCCACTCCAGTGGCGTGACGGCGATCGCACGGCCGGGATCGCGGTTCCACTCCACCTGCAGGCCCGCCGCCTCGAGCGCGGTCACGACCTCCTGACCGACGGCCGTCGTCGTGTCCGCCGAGCCGTCGAAGCCACCGAAGAGCAGCCTCAGACCGTGGCCCGCCGCGGCGGCTTCCGTGCACTGGCTGTGGAAGTAGACGTAACCGCGGGCGTCGGGCGCGGCCTCGGCACCGATCTCGTCCTGGCCGCAGGTGCGGCAGCAGGTGAAGTTCTCGCGGGCGGTGATGCCGGACTCCTGCAGGGCGCCGAACGCGCGGGTGAGCCGTTCGGGGTCGGTCTCGCCCCGCCAGGTGGCCTGTTCCGCGACGCGCTCCAGCCACAACCTGTCGACCAGGGCGGCCGCCTGCTCGCGCGACACGGGCCGGCGGTCCTCGGTGACGAGGAACTCCTCGGCGAGCTCGGTCAGCTGGGAGCGGGAGGCGTACCCACCGGTGAGCGCCTCGCGGACGCGCTCCTCGAGCTGGGTGCGCTCGTCGTCGGCGAGGTCGAGCGGTGGCGCCTCGGCGGCAGGTGCCAGGTCCAGCGGTGAGAAGTCCAGACCGGCGTCCCAGCCGGGCTCCTGGCGGGCCCAGCCGGTGATCGCGGTGATCACGGCCTCCGGTCCGCCGGCCCTCGCCTGGAACTGCCCGGCACCGTCGCGGTGCTCGACCTCGTAGCCGCCGCCGTTCTCGTGCCACACCTGGGCGAAGACACCGGGCAGGTCAGGCACCCGCTGGACGACCAGGAACCTGTCGCCTTCACCGCCGATGCGCCGGATGAGACCGGCCAACTCCTCGGCGGACGCGCGGACGTGCCGCTCCCAGTTCTCCGTCTCCACGACGATTTCGAGCATGCCGAGACACTAGCCGTGCGGCTCGGGACGCCGACGGCGTGTCCGCGCTCGGCAGGGCGCCGGCTTTCCGAACCACCGGCCACGCGTCTAAGCGGCGTTCCGGACGGCGGTGAAGCCCTGGTACAGCGAGTCCCACGCCTTCTTGCACCGGGCGTGGAGCTGCCCGTCCTCGCTCACCCCACCGGCCGCGAACCACGGCTCGCACGGCGCGATCTCGGCGAGCTGGCGGCGGACGTCGGTGATGGCGGCCTGACCGGTGGGCGGGAGCTTGGCCGACTGCTTCTCGACCTCGTCGATCACCCCTGTCACGTCGGGCATGACGTGGCTGCAGTTGTCGGCCGGGGCGACGGGTTCGCCGCGCAGGCGTGCGGCGCAGTCCGTGAGCAGGACGCCGATCGCGTCGAGCCGGGGCTGCAGGTCGGGCAGCGGTGAGCCGGTGGCGGACGTGGCGGCGGGGGTGATCGTGGGCAGGGACGAGGTCCCCGAACCGCACCCGAGCAGGAGGAAAGCCAGCGCAATGGCGGAGTAGCGCATGCCCAGCAGAGTAGCGATGCGAAAAGGCCGTCAGAGCGGGGGTGCTCCGACGGCCTTTTCCGTTCACCCGATCAGGTTCAGGCGCGGATGTAGGACTTCACGCCCTCCGGGAAACCGATCGGGGCGGCGGAGGTGTCGTCGACGGGCCCGCTCACGACGGCGGACTTGCCCTTGCAGCCGGGCTCGGACCAGATCTTCACGGCGCCGTCCGGGGACAGCGACTGGAAACCGCCGCGGAGGTCGGCGCACTTGGCCTCGACCTTGACGCCGACCGCGAAGCTGTCGCCGAAGTCCTTCTGGTTCTTGCCGCTGAAGAACGTGACGGAGGAGGCGGGCTTGCCGCCGGGAGCCGGCTGGTCCGGCTTCGTGGCCTCGGCCTTCGGCACGGCGCGCTTGCCCTCGGGGTTGATCACGAACCACTTGCCGCCGACGTTCTGACCGAGGATGTCGCCCGCCTTCTTGTCCTTGTTGAACAAGTAGATCGGGCGACCGCCGATGGTCACCTGCAGCTGGCCGTCCTGGCGCTTGATGAAGCCGATGTTCTCCCGCCGGATGCCGGGGAAGAACAGCCTGGTGCCCTTGGTGACCGTGATCGCGGGCCAGGTCTTGGCGCAGTCCCCGTTGCACTTGCTGACGCCGCCGTTCACGGGGTCGTCGCTGAACCAGTAAACGGAAAGTCCTTTTCCGTTCACGACAGCGGGTTCGAGGCCACCGGCGTTCCCGGCGCGCAGCTCGACCCACTTCTGCTTCACCTCGGCGGGCGCGCTCTCCGGTGCGCGGTCACCGCTGTTCTGGTCCGCCTTGTTGGAGTTCGCGGTGCCACGCAAGAAGTCCACTCCGGACTGGGCATCCGTCTCGGCCTCGTTCGAGGGCGCGTTCTGGGCCTGGGTCTGGTCCTGGGCGGGGGTGGCGGAGCCGGACGTCGCGGCGCCCTGACCGCAGGCCGTCAAAGCGATCACACCGACCGTGAAAAGGGCAGCAACGAGCCCAACTTGCTTGCGACGCATTGTTTTCTTCTCATTCCTGAGTGGACTGATCAACCTGTTCACCACTGTCACGCGCCCGCTCCCGGAACGGTTCAAAGAACTTCGACTTGAGACCGCGGTCACAGGCACTCCGGAACTCAACGGGTACCGTTGGAGGTGTGGACATCAGCCTGAGCAGCGATTTCGCGACCGCCGTCCCCGAAATGGCCGTGCCGTGGGAGGCCGAACCGGTCGCCGGACCGGAACTCCTCGTCCTCAACGAGCCGCTCGCGAAGGAGATCGGGCTCGATCCGGCCTGGCTGGCAGGCCCCGGCCTGTCCCTGCTCACCGGAAACGCCGCCCCCGGTGTCGCCCAGGCGTACGCGGGTCACCAGTTCGGCGGCTACTCCCCCCGGCTGGGTGACGGACGCGCGCTGCTCCTCGGTGAACTGACCGATGCCGAGGGTCGTCTCCGCGACCTGCACCTGAAGGGTTCCGGCCGCACCCCGTTCGCCCGCGGCGGCGACGGACTGGCCGCCGTCGGCCCGATGCTGCGCGAGTACGTCGTCAGCGAGGCGATGCACGCGCTCGGCATCCCCACGACCCGTGCGCTGGCCGTCGTCTCCACCGGCCACGTCGTGCAACGGGAGGAACCGCTGGCCGGCGCCGTCCTGGCCAGGGTCGCCGCGTCGCACCTGCGCGTCGGCAGCTTCCAGTACGCCCGCAACACCGGTGACGCGGACCTGCTGCGCCGCCTCGCCGGCCACGCGATCGCCCGTCACCACCCCGGCAGCACTCCCCTGGAGCTGTTCGGGCACGTGGTCGCGGCCCAGGCGTCCTTGGTCGCGCGGTGGATGCTCGTCGGCTTCATCCACGGAGTGATGAACACGGACAACATGACGATCTCCGGCGAGACGATCGACTACGGGCCGTGCGCGTTCATGGAGGCCTACGACCCGACGACGAAGTACAGCTCCATCGACCACCAGGGCCGGTACGCCTACGGCAACCAGCCGATCATCGCCGAGTGGAACCTCGCCCGCCTCGCCGAAGCGATGCTGCCGTTGTTCGCCGACGACCAGGACGAGGCCGTCTCGCTGGCGCTCACGGCGCTGCGGACGTTCGACGCGCACTTCGAACAGGCGTGGACCGGGGGCATGCGGGCGAAGCTCGGCGTGTCCGGTGACGTGGTGCCCCTGCTCAAGGACCTGCTCGCGTTGCTGCACGAGAACCACGTCGACTTCACGTCGTTCTTCCACCTGCTCGGCAAGGCGGCCCGCGGTGACGTCGAACCCGCCCGTTCGCTGTTCCTCGACCTCGCCGCCGTCGACGCCTGGATCGCGCGCTGGCGGGAACTCGGCCCGGACGCCGACGCGATGGAGAAGGTCAACCCCGTCTACGTCCCGCGCAACCACCTCGTGGAGGAGGCGCTGGCGGCCGGAGCGGACGGCGACATGGGTCCGTTCGAGCGACTTCTGAAAGCGGTTACCTCCCCGTTCGGCGAACGACCCGGCCTGGAATACTTCGCGGCTCCTGCGCCGCAGGACTTCAGTGCCACCTACCGGACCTACTGCGGGACTTGATGAAGCTGCAGCCGATCGGCCACGTCGAATCGCCTCTCACCGACCGCTCCGCCGCGCCCAAGCAGGCCGACGAGGGCGCGCCCGAGGCCCTGCTCGTGTTCGCCCCGGAGTACGCGCGGGCGATGAGGGAACTGGAATCCGGCCAGGACGTCCTGGTCCTCACCTGGCTCGACCGCGCCGACCGGTCGGTGCTGGCGGTGCACCCGCGCAGCGACCCGGGCAGGCCGGAGACCGGCGTGTTCTCCACGCGGTCACCCGACCGGCCGAACCCGATCGGCCTGCACCACGTCCGGATCACGGCGGTGGACGGCCTCGCGGTGCGGGTCGCGCACCTGGAGGCCGTCGACGGCACGCCGATCCTGGACGTGAAGCCGGTCCTGGGCGCGGAGCGCTGAGCTGCCGCGGGTCGCGGATGCGGTGAGGTGGGTTTGACCGGCGGGTACCCCGGAGTCATGAGCCAGCCAGTACCGCCGGCGGAGCCCGTGCCGACCACCCCGGGCCCCGACCAGCCGCGCCCCACCGGACCCGACCAGCCCCATCCGCCCGGCCCCGACCCGGATCCGTTGCGCCCGCCGGGGCCGGATCCCGATCCGCTGCCGCCGTCGCCGAAGCCGATCTAGCGGCCTGGAACGCGTGCTTTCGGCGCGGCCGGAGCCAGGACTGGTCCGGCCGCGCCGAAAGCAGGGCACGCCGTCGCGTGGTCCGGAACCGCGCCGGGGAGGGCCACTCCAGCCGTGTCCGAGCCGGACCCGTTCCAATCGTTGCCGCAGCCCACCGGTTTGAACCCCGGAAACCCCGGGTAAACGCTTCGTGCCACTGCCGGACCGACTCTGGAGCGCGCCATGCTCAGTCGAGAGGAACACCAGCGGCTCATCGACATCGAGGGACGCCTGCGCGTCTCCGACCCCGACCTGGCCCGCGCGCTGAGCGAGGGTCCCGTCTCGCAGAGGACCCTGCGTCAGCGCGCGGCCGCGGCCATCGCCCTGGCGTTCAGGAAGCGACCGGAATCGCACGGCTGACGACCGCGTTCGGCGGTGCCTCCGCCCGGTTCCAGCGCATCCGCGACCACGGCAGGTCCATGTCGCCCAGCGTGCTGATCTGGCGTGGCCGCAGATCGTCCGGTGACGGCGCCTCGGCGTGCCGGGAGTAGGCGGCGTCGACGTAGCGGTGGCCGGTGTCCGGGGCCAGCACCACCACGTGCCGTTCCGGGTCCAGTCGTTGTTCCCACCGCGCCGCCAGGTAGGCGGCGCCCGCGGACAGGCCGGCGAAGATCGCGTGCTCGCGCAGCAGGGCCACGCTGCCGGACAGGGCCGCGTCGAAGCCGAACCAGTGCACGGTGTCGTAGAGCGTGTGGTCGACGTTGCCGAACGGGATCGAGCTGCCGATCCCGGCGATGATGATCTCCGGGTCGTGCACGTGCTCGCTGCCGAACGTGACGCTGTCGAACGGCTGCACGCCGACGAGTTCGACCTCCGGTGAGGTCTCGCGCAGGAACGTCGTCAGCGCGCCGGTGGACGCTCCGGTGCCCACTCCGCCGACCACGGACAGCCGGGAGCAGTCGACGTGCTCGCGGATGAGGTCCGCGATCGGCCGGTAGCCGCGGTAGTGGACGTCGTCGTGGTACTGGCGCATCCAGTGGTGCCTCGGGTGGTCGCGCAGGATCTCCCGCACCCGTGCGACGCGGCGGCTCTGGTCGAGCTTGAGGCTCGCGGACGGCGGCATGGGTTCGACCGTCGCGCCGAGGATCTCGAGCTGGGTGTGCAACGTCTTGTCGACCGTGGTGGAGGCGACGATGTGGCAGTGCAGCCCGTGGCGGTGGCAGGCCAGCGCCAGTGCGTGCGCGTAGATGCCGCTGGAGCTGTCGACCAGCGTGTCGCCGCGGGCGATGGTGCCGCGTTCGAGGAGGTGGCGGACCGCTTCGAGGGCGGAGGCGACCTTCATGGTCTCGAAGCGCAGGCAGAGGGTCCGGGAGTCGAGGCGTACGAGGGCAGGACGGCTGAGGGCGTCAGCGATGTGGTCGTCCACGTCTTCTCTCATGTTCGGGCGCGGTAGCGGTACAGCGCGGTCTCGTCGGCGCTGAACTGCGAGAACGGGAACGGTTCCGCGGACAGGGCCGTGACGCCCTGACCGAGGAAGTGGCGGGCGACGGCGCTGGCGGTCTGGGCGTAGACGATCAGCGGGATCTCACGTGAACGGCAGGCGCGCAGGATCTCGTCGAACGTGCCGTTGCCGATGGTCATGCCCGTCGCCACTACGGCGTCCGCGACCCCGAGGACGTCCCGCATGTCCGGCGTCACGGGATCGCCCCACTGGGTCGTGCGCAGGGAGAGGTCGCACGGCAGGCATTCGGCCCCGCGTTCGCGGATCGCGGCCACCAACGGGTTGACCACGCCGATCAACGCAACCTTCGCGCCCGGTTCCACTTCCAGCAACCCGGCCACGGCGGCGTCACGAGCACGCGCCCGCTCCTCCGGCGTGCCCACGGGCAGCACGACCTTCTCGGCCTCCGAGGTCCGATGTGGACGGACGCTGCCGAGGTAGGCGTCGAGCGCCGCCACGCGCACCGGAGCGGGCGCCTCGGTGAGCAGCGCGGCGACGGGAGCGCCGGAGTAGTTCGCGCACACCGCCGGGTCGGCGTCGCCTTCCGCGAACGCGCAGGCGCCGAACGCGGAACCGATGCGGGCCAGCACGTACTGGTTGCGGTAGGTGGTGTCGCCGCCCGCCAGCCGGGTGCCGTGGTGGACCCAGAACACGCTGGTGGCGGGTATCGTGCGCGGATCGGGGCCGTGCCGGCCCTCCAGGACCTCGGTTATCAGGTCGTCCACTGTGGACATGACTTCCCCCTCGACTCGGTGGATCGGTTCATCGGCGGACCGGCTCGCGGTACCCGACGGCCAGGTGGCCCAGGTCGTCGCGGCCGATCTCGGCTTCCACGTCGAACACCTCGCGCAGCAACGGCGCGGTCAGCACGTCGGCGGCGTGGCCGTTCGCCACGACCGCGCCCCGGTGCATCAGGACCAGCCGGTCGCAGTACCGGGCGGCCAGCGCGAGGTCGTGCAGCGCCACCACGACGGTCTGCGGTGTGCCACCGGCCAGTTCCATCAGTTCGAGCTGGTGGCGCACGTCCAGGTGGTTCGTCGGCTCGTCCAGCAGCAGCCCGGCCGTGCGTTGCGCCAGCGCCCGCGCCAGGTGGGTGCGCTGGCGTTCGCCGCCGGAGAGCTGCTTCCACGGCCGGTCCGCCAGCGCCGTCAGGTCCAGCCTCTCCAGCGCGGCGGCGACGATCTCGTGGTCGGAGGCGTCCGGGCCGCGCCACCGCGACCGGTGGGGCGTGCGGCCGAGCATGACGACCTCGGCGACGCGCAGATCGCTCTCGGTGTCGGCGGTCTGCTCGACGAACGCCAGCTTGCGCGCCCGGTCTCGGGCGGGCCACGACCCGATCTCCACGCCGTCGTAGAGCACGCGGCCGCCGGTCGGGGTGCGCAGGCCGGCGACGCACCTCAGCAGCGACGACTTGCCGGAGCCGTTCGGGCCGATCAGCCCGACCGTCTCCCCCGGCTCGACCGCGAGCGACACGTCCCGCACGATGGTCTTGCCCGGCACGCCCCAGCTCAGGTCCTCGACGTCGATCCTCACAGCTCACCCCGCTTGCGCAGCACCAGCAGGAACAGCGGCACGCCGATCAGCGCGGTGAACACGCCCACCGGCACCTCGAGCGGCGCGAAGACCACGCGGGTGAGCGCGTCGGTCCAGACCAGGAACACCGCGCCGACCACAGCCGACATCGGCAGGAGCCTGCGGTGCAACGGACCCACGAGGAACCGGACCCCGTGCGGGATGATCAGCCCGACGAACCCGACCGCGCCGACGGCGGCCACCGCCACCGCAGTCAGCACGGAGGTCGTCACCAGCAGCACGGCCCGAGTGGTGCGCACGTCGACGCCCAGCGAGGACGCGGTGTCGGTGCCGAACGCGAACCCGTCCAGCGCGGCCGAGCACAGCCACACGACGAGCAGCCCGACCGCCAGGACCACCGCGCAGACCGCCACGGACGTCCACCTGGCCGACGCCAGCGACCCCAGCAGCCAGTTGGTGACGGCGCGGATGCTGTCGGCGTCACCGGACGACAGCAGGATCAGCGACGTGAGCGCCGCGAACAGCTGCCCCACGACCACACCGGTCAGCACGATCCGCGAGGAGTCGAGACCGGTGCGCCGCAACAACAGCATCAGCAACCCGAACGCCACCAGCGCGCCGATCAGCGCACCGCCGGTGATGCCGAGCTGCGACCCCGCGAACCCGAGCACCACCACGACCACCGCGCCCGTCGAGGCGCCGGAGGACACCCCGAGCAGGTACGGGTCGGCGAGCGAGTTGCGCGTGACGCTCTGCAGCACCGCGCCGCACACCGCCAGCGCCGCCCCGACGAGCGCCGCGAGCAGCACCCTGGGCAGCCTCAGGTCCCAGATCAGGGAGTCCAGCAGACGCGGCAACGGGACGACCGGCAACCCGAGGCGCCCGCCCGCGGCCCGGCCGATCTCCGCCCAGCCCGCCCCCACCCCGATGCGGACGGCCACGGCCATCGACACCACGAGGACGACGAGGCCCATCACGACGACGAGCGTGTTCTTCTTGCGTTGAACGGATTTCGGGGTCTCGCGAACGACGGGATCGAGGACAGCGGCGTCAGCCACGGCCGGCGATCTTGTCGAGTCCCGCCGCGAACGCCTTGAGCGCGTCGACCGTGCGCACGGACGGGTCCATCTCGATGCCGGGCAGCTCGACGACCTTGTTCTCGCGCACCGCCCTGAGCTGCGAGACGGCCGGGTGCTCGCGCATCATGTCGAGCTTCTCGCGGGCGGTGTCCCCGGGGTTGCCGCGCTCGGACAGGTCGCCGATCACGACCACGTCGGGGTCGCGGCGGGCGATCTCCTCCCAGGACGCCTCCGGCCACTCCTGGTTCAGGTCGTCGAACACGTTGACGGCACCGGCGATCTTGCTCATCTGGCTCGGCATGCCGTCCTTGCCCGCCACGTACGGCACGCCCTTGAAGACCGAGTAGACCCAGACGACCTTCACGGGTTCCCGTTTGACGGCCTGCACCTCCGCGACGACCGCGCGCTGGTCGGCGGCGAGCCGGTCGGCCTTCTCGGTGATGCCGAAGATCTTGCCGAGGTTCTCGTAGTCGCCGAACAGCCTGTCGAACGGAGCGGTCGCGCCGTCCGAGCAGTTGACCGAGCTCACGAACGTCGGCACGCCCAGGGAGGCGAGCTCGTCGCGCGTGCCCGCGCGGTCCGGCGTGAACTGCTCCAGGAACGACGACACCACCACGTCCGGGTTCGCGGCCCGCAGCGGTTCCGACGTGAGGATCTTCGGCGACAGCACCGGGATCTTGGCGTAGGCCTCGGCGAACTTGGGCGACACCTTGGTCTTCAGGTTCGCGGTGCCGGCCATCCGGTCCTGCAACCCCAGCGCCAGCAGGGTTTCCGTGGAGCTCTGGTCGAGCGTCACCACCCGCTGCGGCGCCGAGGCGAACGACAGCTGCTTGCCGCAGCTGTCCACCACCACCGACTGGGCCGCCGGCGCTTCAGCGCCTCCCGGTGTGGCGCATCCAGCGGCGAGCACCGCCACCAACGCCAGGCCGAATCGGCCGGGGTGAGACATCGGATCCTCCAGAAGTTCACTCGAACGGTGTGCGCTACTGTAACGACAATCATTTTCAATGCAACCCTGCCGGAAGGTCGAACGCGTGGCCCACGACACGATGCGCAGCCCATCGGTGCTGCGCAGCACCACATTTCTCCGTCTTTGGACCGCGACCACGGCGTCGGGCATCGCGACCTGGGCGCTGCCGTTCGTGCTCGGCCTGGCCGTGCTCTCGCGTTCGATCACCGCCGTGGAACTGGGCGTCCTGCTGGCCGCGCGCACCGCGGGCTTCCTCGCCGCCGTCCCGGTCAGCGGGGTGCTGGCCGACCGCTACGCGCGGCGCCAGGTGGTCCTGTGGTCCGGTCTCGTGTCGGCTCTCGCCGCGCCCGTGCTCGCCGCGTTCGTGGGCGGCTCCCCGGTGGTCGCCGCGGTCGCGGCGGCGGCGATGGGTGCGGGCCAGGGCGCGTGCCGGCCGGCGTTCCAGGCGCTGACGGCCGAGGTCGTCGACGGCGACCAGCGGCAGCAGGCCAACGCGGCGATGACGCTGTCGGTGCGGGTCACGACGTTGGTGGCGCCGGGGTTGACCGCGTTGCTCGCCCTGTTCCTGAACACGCAGGTGCTGCTGCTCGGCATCGGCGCGCTGTGGCTCGTCGCGGCACTGGTCCCGCCCGCCGGAACCGGTGCCGTGGCAGGCACTTCCGGCTCGGGGTTCGTGGCCGACTTCTGGGAGGGCGTGCGGGAGGCCCGCAGGCACCCGTGGTTCCTGGCCGGGCTCGGCGCGCTGACCGCGGTGATCGCCACCGGCTACTCGGCGACCGGCGTGGTGCTCCCCCTGGTCAGCCGCGACCGCTACGACACCGAGGCCGTGCTGGCCGGGGCGCTGACCGCGTACACGCTCGGCGCGCTCGCCGGCGCCCTGCTCATCGCGCGCTGGCGGCCGCGGCACGCCGGGTGGACCGCGCTGTTCGGCCTCGCCCTGTACGGTTTCGCGCCGCTGAGCCTGCTGCTGCCGGTGCACCCGTTCGTCGTGATCGCGGCCTATGTCGTCGCGGGACTGGGCATCGAGCTGTTCAACGTGCCGTGGTTCACCGCGACCCAGCGCGAGGTGGAGCCGTCGAAGCTCGCCAGGGTGTCCTCTTTGGACTTCCTGATGTCCTACGGACTCGCGCCGGTCGGTCTCGCGCTCATCGCCCCGGCGATCTCGTCGTTCGGCGCGCCGGTCGTCTTGGCCGTGTGCGCGGTGATCTGCTTCGCCGCACCGGCTCTGGCCGCCCTGGTCCCGTCGTCGCGCGACTTCGGGCCGCGCCGGTGATCGTTCCCCGCGTCCCGGTACTGGACCCCGCCGCGCGCACCGCGCTGACGGAGACGGGAGCGGTGGTCCTGACCGGCCTGCCGAACTCCCCGAACTCGCTGCCGGTCGCCGCCGCCCTGCTGTTCGGCACGGCGTTGCGGGAGCTCTTTCCACACCGCACCAGGCGTTCCGTGGACGGCGGGGTCGTCGGCCTGCACGCGGACAGCTTCGACGTCGTCGTGGACGTCGGCGGCAAGTCCGTGCGGCGCAGGCATCCCGACGAGGACCACGTGCTGGTGCTGCTCGCTTCCCAGGCCCCGTACGGCGGTCAGTCGTTCGTGCTCGACGCGCACGAGTTCACCGACTCGCTGGACGCGGAGCTGAAGGACTTCCTCAGGGGCACGGACGTCGACCTGTACGGGCGCTGGGCGCAGACGCGCGGCCTGCCCGCTGCTCCGCGGGTGGGCCGCCACGTCGAGTTCACCCGCACGGGCAGGCGCATCACGCGACGCACGGACGGGGTCGCGGCCCTGCACCGCGACCCCGCCACCGAGCACATCACCGAAATGCTCGCCCGCTTCGACACGGAGGTCGAGCGGGTGCAGCGAACGCTGCCGAGGATCAGGTTGGACGAGGGCGAACTCCTGGTCCTCGACAACTACCGCTGCTGGCACGGCCGAGACGCCCACACGGGCGCCCGGACCGTGCACATCCAGACAGTGCGCACTGACGACGCTTAGGACGAGGCGGCCTTCTGCAGCTCCTTGCGCAGCTGCTCCTTGGTCATGCTCGAAGCACCGTCCAGCCCCAGGTTCTTGGCCTGCAGCAGGAGCTCCTCGCGCGTGGCCTGACCGGGCATCTCACCGAGGTGGTCGGCCCGGCTGCGCGCGAACGCCTCGCCGAGCTCGTAGCGGCGCTCGGCGCTGAGCCGCTGGCGCATGCCCGGCAGCACCGTCTTCTCCTCTTCCTCCACGTGGTGGGTGATGGAGTCGACGACGTCCTTGAGGGCCTTCTCGAACTGCGGCGAGTCGTACTCGGTGTCGAGGAGCTTGGCGAGCAGCTGCTCGGCCTCGGCGTGCTCCTCCTGGCTGTGCTCGACCTCGTCGTCGCCACCCGCGTCCTTGGCGGCCGGGTAGACCTCGGACTCCTCGGCGCGGCTGTGGGCGACGAGCAGGCCGCACAGGACCGGCGTGAGCAGAGGTCGTTTCTCCGGGTGGTTCTTCAGCTCGTCGAACAGGCGCTCCACTTCGCGGTGGTCCTGCATGATCAGGTCGACGACGTCGTACTGCATGGTGGTTCTCCTTCAGTTCGGGTCGTTCCTCGGATAGCGCGTGGTGATGGGCGCGAGGCCACGCCGTCCGATCCGGCCGAGCGCCACGCCGAACGTGCTGATCACCGTGGTGGCGATGATCGCGGCGATGGCGATCGACCACGCCAGGCCCGCATCGAGCAGGCCTGACGCCGCGCCGGCGACGACGCCGGCGACAAGTCCGTTCACGAGGTTCACCAGACCGGGCACACCCAGGGCGGTGCCGATCAGCCGCGGGCGCCTTGCCTTGCGCCAGCCGCTCTGACCACCGTCCACCTCGACGCCCAGGGTGTCGTCGTGCATCTGGCGCACGAAGACGTCCCTCGTGGACGGTTCGAGCTCCGCGTAGACGGCCCGGATGCGGTTGATCCCCAGGCCTGCCTGGACGTCCTCGATGTTCAGCTCCACCGTGCGGAACAGGGTGGCGAGGCCGATCAGGAACAGGGCGGTGAAGATGACGAGCACCAGCGTCAGCAGGACCGTCAGCGGCACGACCTGCGCGACGAAGCCGAGGGCGATCATGGACGCCGAGATCGTCGTGAGCAGGTGTCCCGCCCGTCCGGTCGCGTCGGTGATGGTCGCCGTGCGGATCATCTGCAGCGTGTTGTGCTCCATGGTGAGGATCGTCAACGCCGACGCCTTGTCCACGTCCTGCACGTCAGCGTCCGAGCGCGTCGGCAAGTTCCTTCTTCGTCATGGTGGAGCGGCCCTTCACGTTCTTCTTCTTGGCCTCGTTGTAGAGCTGTTCCTTCGTCAGGCCCTTCGGACGGTTCGTGCCCGACCGCTGACCGCCGCGCTTCTGCGGTGACATGTCCTTCGTGGACGACTTGCTCGCCGTCTTGGACTCACCGGCCTGCGCGCGGTTCTTGTTCACGGTCCGGGCCGCGATCTCCTCGGCCCGCTTCGGCGACGCACCGCGGTCCTGCGCGGAGTCCTTGATGTGCTCGTACTGGCGTTCGCGCTTGGCGTTCGATCCCGCGGGCATCACGACCTCCTGACTCGGTGCTGGTCCGCGAATACCCCCGGTCAGGACGGTTCACACCTGGATCACCGGGTAGTCGACACCATGGCGATCTCCTCACGACTCGACACCGCGCGCGTGCTGGCGACGGTGCTGCTGCCCACCCTCGCCAAGGGCGTCGTCGTGCGCCGTCCCGGTGTGATGGCGGCCGCCGAGAGGGTCCAGTCCGACGCGAGGGCCATCACCACCATGCGCGGGTTGCGCGACCGCTACGGCCCGGAGCCGGTCCGGCTGCGCATCACCGGCCGCAGCGTCGCGGTGCTGGTCGACCCCACCGACGTCGGCAGGCTGCTCGCCGAGTCCCCCGAGCCGTTCGCGCTGGCCACGAAGGAGAAGAAGGCCGCGCTGGCGCACTTCCAGCCGCACGGCGTGCTGATCTCCGAAGGCCCCGGACGGGAACACCTGCGCGCACTCAACGAACGGGCGTTGCGGCCGGAGAACGTGCCCGCCGAGGCGATCGTGCGCGACGAGGCCGACCTGCTCACCCGGCACGTGACGAGCACGGGCGAGCTGACCTGGGAGTCCTTCAACCAGGCGTGGTGGCGGATCGTGCGCAGGATCGTCCTCGGCAACGGCGCGCGCGGCGACGACCAGCTCACCGACGACCTGAAGGCGTTGCGCGAGAACGCCAACTGGGCCTTCCTGCACCCGAGGCAGCGCGGTCTGCGCGACCGCTTCCAGCACAGGCTCGACGAGCACCTGGCCCGCCGCGAGGAGGGCAGCCTCGCCGCCCAGCCGGGTGATCTGTCCGGTCAGGTGCCGCACTGGCTCTTCGCGTTCGACGCGGCCGGGATCGTCACGCTGCGAGCGCTGGCCCTGGGCGCACGGGGCATGAACGGCATCCTCGAGTCCGCGCGGTTGTGGCCCACCACGCCGGTGATCCTGCGGGAGAGCACGGAACCGACCCGCTGGCACGGCACGTGGCTGCCGGAGAACACCGAGTTCGTGGTGTTCACGCCGTTCTTCCACCGCGACCCGGACCGGCTGCCGTTCGCCGACTCCTACGCGCCGGAGTACTGGGACGGGCCGCTCGACCCGGCGATCGTGCCGTTCAGCGCCGGTCCCGGCGTGTGCCCCGGCCGTGACCTGGTCCTGACCGTCGCCGCCACGATGCTCGACACGCTGAGCGAACACCTCTCTGTGCCCTCGCCCGGCACACCGCTGCCGGCCACGCTCAACCACTTCGGCATCCGCGTGCCGGCCCAGCCGGCGGGGAGCCGCGTCTAATGAACGCACCCCGCTACGCCGTGGTGACCGGAGCGGACTCCGGCATCGGCAAGGCCGTGGCCGTCGCGCTGGCGGGCGCGGGCGCCGACGTGGGCATCACCTACCACGAGGACGTCGGCGGAGCCGCCAGGACGGCCGACGAAGTCCGCAAGGCCGGTGCGCGGTGTGTCGTGCGGCAGGTCGACCTGACCGACCTGCCCGCCGCGGCCTCCGTCGTCGACGAACTGGCCGAGGAGCTGGGCGGGGTGGACGTCCTGGTCAACTGCGCCGGAACCGGCAGCAGCGAGAAGTTCGTGGACATGGAGTTCGGCACCTGGCGCGGGGTGCTCTCCGTCGACCTCGACGCCGCGTTCCTGTGCGCGCAACGCGCGGCCAGGCGCATGATCTCGGCCGGCGGGGGTGGCCGGATCATCAACATCACGTCGGTCCACGAGCACCTGCCGCGGGTGGGAGCCGCTCCCTACTGCGCCGCCAAGGCCGGGCTCGGCGCGTTGACCGAGGTGCTCGCCCTCGAGCTGTCCGAGCACGGCATCACGGTGAACTCCGTGGCGCCGGGCGAGATCTCCACGCCGATGACCGGGCAGGAGGACGTCGACCCGCACACCGTGGCGCGGCCGGGCATCCCGCTCGGCCGGCCGGGGCACGCGAAGGAGGTCGCGGCCGTGGTCGCGTTCCTCGCCACCCCCGCGGCGTCGTACGTGACCGGGGCGTCGCTCGTCGTGGACGGCGGGATGTCGTTGATGGGGCCGCAGGCGAGCCAGCTGGTCAACGACGGGAAGTGGCGGCAGCCCTGATCCGCGTCCAGGCGGAGCGCCCGATCCCGTCCAGGCCCAGCGCCACGACCCCGCCGATCGCCATGCCGCCCAGCACGTCCGAGGGCCAGTGCACACGGGTCCTGAGGCGGCTGTAGGCGACGAGCAGCACCAGCGGTGTCACGAACAGGGCGGCGCCGGGGTCGTTCAGCGCGGTGGCGGTGCCGAACGCGGCGGCCGTCACCGCGTGCTTGGACGGGAACGACGACGAGCGGGGGTGCTCCGGTAACGCCTGCCGGGCCGGGACGGCCGAGGCCAGCGGTCTGTGCCGGTGCAGCACCTGGCTCACCAGGTGCCCGATCGGCATCGCCACCAGCGCCGCGGTGAACGCGCGCTTCGCGGTGGTCTTCCTGCCCGTCAGGGCGAGCAGACCGGCGACCGGCAACCAGAGCGCGCCGCCCCTGGCGGTGAGACTGGCCGCGATGACGACCGGGTGAGGCCGCCGTGCCGGCAACACCTCGCTGTCGTGCAGCGAGTCCGCGTCCAGCTCTGCCAGTTCGTCCCTGAGTGTCATGCGGGGCCTAGGGCCTGTGTCGAAGTCTGGTTCGATGAGAGTCGCGCTTGAGGTGGTTTCTGGTGGTGCGGCCGGACGGCCCGCGTACCGGTGTTGTACGTGGGTCGTCCGGCCGTGCCGCCAGGGGCCGCCTCGGGCCCGGCTGTCGCGGATCAGATTTCGACACAGGCCCTAGTTACCCAGAACGGCCATCGGTGAATCAGGGGTAGGACGGTTCCTCGGCGTGCGCGATCACCAGTTCGCGGATCTCGCAGCCCTCCGGCTGGCTCAGCGCGAACACGATCGCCGCCGCGACCCGGTCCGGCGGGTTCAGCTTCTCCAGGTCCTGCGGGCGGTACTGCTCGGTCCGGTCGTCGAAGAAGTTCGTGCGCATGCCGCCCGGCACCACCAGCGTGACGCCGATCCGGCCCGCGGTCTCGGCCGCCAGCGCGCGGGTGAACCCGACGACGCCGAACTTGGAGGCGCAGTACGCCGTCGCGTCGCTGACCGCGCGCAGCCCGAGCGTGGAGGCGACCGTGACGACACGCCCGTTCTCCAGGTGCGGCAACGCGGCCCTGATCACCGCCGCCGTGCCGAACAGGTTGACGCGCACGACCTGTTCCCACTCCTCGGGCGGGACCTCCGCCAGCGTGCCGCACCGGTCGATGCCGGCCGCGGTCACCACTCCGGTGAAGCCACCGTGCCTGCGGGCCAGCGCCTCCACCGCCGCTTCGGCCGCACGCCCGTCCGACAGGTCCACCAGTTCGAACTCGCCCTCCGGCGGCGCGGACTTGTCCAGCACCAGCGGCGTTCCGCCGGCTTCGCGCACCGCCTGGACCACGGCGGCACCCAGTCCGGCGGATCCTCCGGTCACCAGCACGTTCCCCTGCATCTAAGCCCTCCTCGACAAGATCTCGGTCGTCGAACGGCCGCGGTGGTAGGGCACCACGACGCTGCGGCCGCCCCAGCGCCGCACGACGGCGGTCTCCGGCAGCTGGTCGACGGTGTAGTCGCCGCCCTTCACCCACACGTCCGGGCGCAAGCGGCCCAGCACGTGCTCCGGGGTGTCCTCGCCGAACACGACGACGTCGTCCACGGACTCCAGCGCCCGCAACACCTCTACGCGCTCGGACTCTCGGTTCACCGGCCGGCCGTTCCCCTTCAACCGCCGCACGGACAGGTCGGAGTTGAGGCACACCACCAGGCAGTCGCCCAGGGCGCGGGCGGCGGCGAGCATCCGCACGTGCCCGGTGTGCAGGACGTCGAAGCACCCGCCCGTCGCGACGACGGTCCCGCCGCGCCGCCGCACCGCGTCCACTGTGGACGGCACCGCCGGGCGCATGCCCGAGACACCGCCCCGGTCCAGGAAGTCGGCCGCGGCGACCACCGCGGCCGCCACCGCGTCGTCCGGAGCGGCACCGCCCGCGAGGCGCACGGCCGCCGTCACGGCGAACCTGTCCCCCGCACCGCACGGGTCGGTCGTGCGCACCTGCGGTGCCGGCACGGCAACGGGCGTTCCTCCACAGTGGAGCACGGCACCCCGCCCGCCCAGCGTCACCACGACGGCCCTGGCCTGCCAGCGGGACACCAGCTCGGCCGCCGCCACGTCCGGATCGGCCGCACCGCTGAACGCCGTCGCCTCGGACAGGTTCGGCGTCGCCAGCCGCACGCCCGGCACCGGGGCCGGGCCCCGCGGATGCGGGTCCCAGACCACCGGGACGCGGGTGAGCACCGACCGCAGCCGCTCGTCGCGCAGCAGCCCGCGACCGTAGTCGGACGCCAGCACGAAGTCGGCCGACAGCACGGCGTCGAGCATGTCGTCGGT
The DNA here is from genome assembly GCF_014653695.1 of Lentzea cavernae. GTDB lineage: Bacteria > Actinomycetota > Actinomycetes > Mycobacteriales > Pseudonocardiaceae > Lentzea > Lentzea cavernae. Next base: position 426,001 of record NZ_BNAR01000001.1, read on the forward strand.
GACCCGCGGTGTCCCGGAGCCGGCCCGGTCCACGCGGGCCAGGGACGTTCCGCCGCACCGCAACCGCGTCTTGACCGGAACCGCTCCGGTGCGCCCGAACAGGCCGGGAACCTCGACCAGCGACCGCACCCGCTCCCCCGCCTCGTCGTCGGACAGCGCGCTGACCAGCGTGACGTCCACGCCGTCGCGCGCCGCCATCGTCGCCGCCAGTGCGGCTCCACCGGCCCTGGCGTGCTCGCCGACGACGTCCAGCACGGGTGCGGGGGCGTCCGGGCAGACGCGCTCGACGGTTCCCTCCACGTCGACGTCGAGCAGGGAGTCGCCGACCACGACCAGCTTCACGACGCCCTCCGCACCGACGAGGGCAGCGCCGCTTCGAAGGCCTCGCACAACGCGTGCACGACCACCAGCTGCGCCTCCTGCACGTGGCAGGCGTCGCCGGGCAGCGCCAGAGCGTCGTCGGCCAGTGCCGCCAGCGGGTTCGGCAGCGGGCCGGTCAGCGCCCACGTCGTCGCACCGGCCAGCCGGGCCGCGTGCACCGCCTCGAGCAGGTTCGGGCTGCGGCCGCTGGTGGACAACAGGACCACGAGGTCGCCGGGCCGGGCGTGAGCCGTCACCTGACGGGCGAACACCTGGTCGTAGCCGTAGTCGTTGGCGATCGCCGTGACGCTGGAGGTCTCCGAGCACAACGCGAGCGCCGAGAACGGCGCGCGGTCGTCCCGGTAACGGCCGACCAGTTCGGCGGTGAGGTGCTGGGCCTCCGCGGCCGATCCCCCGTTTCCGGCCGCGAGCACCCTGCCGCCGCTCACGAGCAGGCGTGCCAGCGACGCGCCCCAGCGGTGGATGCGGGAGGACTGGGCGCGCACACCGGCCAGCGTGTCCGTCAGCCCGTCGAGGTGGCTCTCGACCGTCACCGCGCCACCGCCAGGTCGCCGGTCGTCCGCACCCGCAGGTGGACGAGCTCGGTGCGGGCGGCGATCTCGTCCCACGTGTACATCGCGTCCACCCTGTCCTTGCCCGCGATGCCGTAAGCCATGCCGCGCGACGGGTCCGCGACCAGCTTGCGCAGCACCCGTCCGAGCGTCCGGGGATCACGCGGCGGGGTCAGCACACCGGTGACGCGGTCGACCAGCGTGTCGGTCAGACCGCCGACCGCCGACGCGACGACCGGGACGCCGCAGGCCATGGCCTCCAACGGAACGATGCCGAACGGCTCGTACCACGGCACGCACGCCACCACGTCCGCCGAGCGCAGCAGTGCGGGCATCTTCGCCCGTGCCACCTGCCCGACGAGGTGCACGCGGTCCGAGACGCCGCGCGCCTGTGCGAAGGCGAGCAGCCGCTGCGCCTCCGGGTCGGTCTTCAGGTTCGGCGGTCCTCCGGCGATCACCAGCTCGGTGTCCGGCACCATCGGCAACGCCGCGATCAGGTCGTCGAAACCCTTGCGCCGCACGAACCTGCCGACCGACACGATCCGGTGCGGCGCCTTGCGCCGCGCCACCGGGCCGGTCGGGGTGAACAGCGCGGTGTCGACGCCGCACGGCACGACCGTGATCTTGGCCCGCTTCAGGCCCATGGCGATCAGCTCGTCGACCTCGTCGTCACAGGTGGCCGCGACGGCGTCGACCTCGTAGCCGACCAGCCGTTCCACTGCGATCCGTTCGGACGGGCTCGTGTCCTGCGCGCCCTGATGACGGCGCTTCACCGTGCCGAGGGCGTGATAGGTGTGCACGACGGGAATGCGGGCGCGCCGCACCGCCAGCACCGAGGCCAGGCCCGACATCCAGAAGTGGCTGTGCACGACGTCGGGCGGCCTGTCCTGCCAGTCCTGCGCCAGGAAGCGGGAGAAGCCGGTCATGTGCGGCAGGAGCTCGTCCTTCGGCACGTGTTTCGCCGGTCCCGCAGGTACGTGAACGACCTCGTAACCGTCAGGGGTGTCGACACGGCGTGGCAGCCCACGGGCATCACGCCGTGTGTAGACCGCGACTTCGTGCCCCCGCCGCACGAGAGCGGCCGCCAGCGCGGCCACGTGGACGTTCTGGCCTCCCGCGTCGGCACCTCCCAGAGCCGCGAGCGGGCTGGCGTGCTCCGACACCATCGCGATCCTCATCCGATCACCTCCTTCAGAGTCACGTCCCAGTTGCGCAGGAACGCGTCGAGCCCGTAGTGGGCCAGCGCGAACTCGCGGGCCCGTTGTCCCTTCTCCCGAGCGAGATCCGGATCGGCGACCAGGTCCCGCGCCGCGCTCACCAGTTCCTCCACGTTCGTCGAGATCGCGCCGACGTCCGCGGACACGGCGCGCACCGCCTCGGTGCTCGCCAGCGCGACGACCGGCATGCCGAGGTGCATCGCCTCGAGCAACGACAGCCCGAGCGACGTCCAGCGGGGCGTGTGCACGTAGACGCGGCGGCGGGCGAGCTCCCGGTGCAGCGGGCCGAGTCCGTGGTCCCCCATGCCGCCGATCCGCTCCGTGCCGATGCCGAACACGTCGATCGGGTCGAACCTCGGCAGCAGGTCGGTGCCGACGATCCGGCCCCGGCGCACCGGGTCGTTGATCACCGCCGCCGACCGCGCGAGCTCCCCGGTGTAGAGCGGACCCGGATCGACGACACCGTGCTCGATCACGACGGTCCGGGTCGTGCCGCAGTCCCACATCAGGTCGTTGAAGTGCGTGACGTGCACGATGGTGCCGTCCCAGCCGGCGAGCGGGTGTTCCAGCGCGGGCGCGCTGGGCGTGTTGTGCTCCAGGTACACCAACGGGATTCCGCCCGGCACCTGGGACAGCTGCTCCAGCTGTTGCACGAGGACGACGTCGGCGTCCACTTCGGACGGATCGACCTCGGTCGCGTCCCACGGCCGTCCGGTGAGACCGATGCCGTGCGGCGGGCCGGGGATCAGGTAGTCGTGCCCGCCCTGGACGAACGAATGCGTCCAGGAGCCGTGCACGTGCCACAACAGGATTCTCACGTCATCACCTCCGCGACGGCCGCCACGACGTCCGCCGGGTCGACCAGGTCGAGGCACGGGTGGCCGCGCACGGGGCACTCACGGGCCCTCGTCCCGCGGCAGGGCGCTTCCTGGTCGCCGAGCAGCACATGTCTGCCGTGCGGCGCCCATCTGACGGCGGGGACGACCGGCGAGAACAACGACACGACGGGCGTGCCGACCGCGGCGGCGAGGTGGGCGGGGCCGGTGTTGCCGACGACGACGGCGTCGGCTCCGGCCAGCACCCCCGCCAGTTCGAGCAGGCTGGTGCGCCCGCCGAGATCGGTTCCGCACGCGCCGGCGACGTGCCCGGTGAGGCCGGCCTCCGCCGGTCCGCCGGTCACGACCACCCGGTGCCCGGCCGCGGTCAGCGCGACCACGGTCTTCGCCCACCGGTCGGGCGACCAGGTGCGGGCGGGCGCCGTCGCACCGGGGTGCACCACCACGTACGGACGGCTGAGTTCCGCCCCGGGCGGTTCGACGACCGCCAGACGTCCGTCGTCGCCTTCGGGGAGCGCGAACCCGGCTGCCAGCGCCACCTCCAGCGCCCGGTGCGCCTCCGGGACGTCGGGGTCACCGGTCAGGCGCACGTCCAGCAGCGATCCGGGGTAGTCGACCGACCGCGCGACGATCTTGGGAACGCCCGCGAGCCGCAGCATCAGGGCCAGCGGCAACGGGCTCTGGTGGAACGACGTCAAGATCAGCGCCACGTCGGCGCGAACACCGTGCACCAGCGCGATCACGGCCTCGACGTCGATCGGCCGGACGTCGGGCGCCGGGTTGGTGATCCACGGGCACTCCCACTCGACGATCCGCGTGACGCCGGGCAGCAGTTCCGCCGCGCGGACACCGGCCGGGCCGCAGAGCAGGACGACCTCCCCCGCCGTCGCGGCGGCGCGCACCGCCGGCCCGGCCAGCAGCACGTCGCCATCGCTGTCCAGGCGCGCGACCAGCGTCCTCACAAGATCATCTCGATCGCGGCGCGGAGATCGGGCGCGGTGCGCGGGGCGCTGTCGACCTCGTCCCGCCTCGTCACCGCGGTGGGCACGAGCACCGGCACCGCGCCGGCCGCCTGCGCGGCTTCCACGTCCGCGCCGATGTCGCCCACGACGACCACACGTCCGGGCCGCACGTCCAGGGCCTCACAGGCCGCCAGCACCAGCCCCGGTGCGGGTTTGCGGCACGCGCAGCCCTCGTCCGGGTGGTGCGGGCAGATCTGCCAGGTGCCGAACGGGCCGAGCAACTCCTCGACCCGCGCGTTCACCGCCGTGACCTGCGCTTCGGTGACGAGCCCGCGGCCGATGCCGGACTGGTTGCTCACGACGCCGGTGCGCAGGCCGCGGGCGCGCAGATCGCGCAGCACCTCGCGAGCGCCGGGCATCGGGGACACGCGATCCGGGTCGCCGTTGTAGGGGACGTCCCGGATCAGCGTGCCGTCGCGGTCGAACAGCACCGCGTCGAAAAGCTCGTCCATAGAGGAGAGTTAGCCGAGAAAAACCGCTTGAAACGCTACTCCGCGAAGCGGTTCTACAGCGCCGGGCTGCCCGGGACCTGCTTGCCCTCCCCGATTCCGCGCACGAGTGCCTGAAGTGCCTCCTGCGCGTCGAACTCCGGCTTCCAGCCGAGCTCCTCCCGTGCGCGCGACGCGTCCAGCAGCGGTGACTTCAGCGCCAGGTCGATCCACCCGGGAGGTGTCGGCTGCAGCCGCAGACGCCACGACACGTTCGCCGCCAGGCGCAGCAGCCCACCCGGGACGGGCACCGGACGGCCGCCGAGGACCTCCGCGAGTGCACGGGGAGTGACGACGGGGTCGGCCACGAGGTTCACCCCGCCGTGCGGCCGTTGCCGGATGATCCGGACCAGACCGTCCGCCACGTCGTCGGCGTGCACGAACTGCAGCACCAGGTCGCGCGGCAACGGCAGGACCGGGATCCGGTGCCGGAACAGCGCCTTCGGCACCAGCCCGCCGAGGAAGTAGTCGCGGATCTCCGAACCCGCGTCGGACTGCAGGATCAGCCCCGGCCGCGGCCGGGAGATGAGCAGGTCGGACTCGAACTTGTTGAGCATGTGCTCCACAGCGGCCTTGTGCCTGCTGTAGAACGACGTCCGCACGCCGTCGACCGGCCACGACTCGTCCACCCGCCGGTCCTTGCTGCCCGGTGAGTACGCGCCGACCGACGACATGTGCACGAGGTGCGGCCCCCCCGCGGCGACCGCGGCGCTGAAGACCTGCGCCGATCCCGCCACGTTCGTCCGGTACGTCGCGCGCTCGTCGCGGGCGGGCTGGATGCGCCAGGCGAGGTGCACGACCGCGTCGGCGTTCTCGAAGACGCCCTGGAGCACCTCCTCCGCTCCGGGGCGGCCGAGTTCGACCGGGGTCCACGGCACGCCCCGGTAGGGCGGCGCGTCGCCCGGCGGCCGGCGGGAGACGCCGTGCGCCTGGATGTCGGGTTCTTCGGCGAGACGGCGTAAGAGAGCGGTTCCGACGTTCCCGGTCGCGCCGGTGATCACGACCCTCATGAGCGCGCTCGCGCGGTGGCGCGGTCGTTCGCCTTGCCGATGGCGTCGACCAGTTCGTCCTTGGTCATCCGCGAGCGGCCCTCGATCTCCAGGCGCGTCGCCACGTCGTAGAGGTGTTCCTTGCTCGCGTTGGCGTCGACTCCACCGGCCGTCTCGGTTCCCTCCGGTGTGCCGCGCTCGGCCTGAGGATCAGAGGGTCCCTTCTCCTCCTTGGCCTCCCAGTGGTCGCCGATCTTCTCGAAGCTGTGCTTGAGCGCGGAGAAGGCGGTGCGGTGCGCGCGTTCGCCCTCCCCGTAGGACTCGACCGCCGAGTCGTGCGCCTTGATCCACGTCCGTTGCGCCTTCTCCGACGAGCGGGCCACCGTGCTGGGCAGTTCCTGCCGTCCGGGCATGGCTCTCCTCCAAGGTTTCCACCTGGGGTGACGGGTACCCGAACGACATGACCGCCATGCACGCCATCGACGTCCACAGCCCGCGCGACTCCCAGCTCGTCGGATGGCTCCCCACCGCGACAGCTCCCGAGGTCTCCGCGGCACTCGCCACCGCCCGCTCCGCGCGTCCGGCGTGGGCCGCCGTCCCCGCCGCCGAACGCGGCGCGGCGGTGCGCGAGGCGGCGACGGCGTTGCGGCACCGGGCGAGCGACCTCGCGACGGTGGTGGAGACCGAGACGGGACGGCCGTTCGCGTCGGCGCGGGAGGGCGTGCTGGCCGGTGCGTCAACGCTGGAGCAGTACGCCGAGCTCGGTCCTGTCCACCGTGGACGGTCGCTGCTGGGCTCCGCCGTCGACTTCATGGTCCCCGAACCGCGCGGGGTCGTCGTGGCGCTGACGCCGTGGAATGACCCGATCGCGGTGGCGTGCGGACTGCTCGGAGCCGCTCTCGTGACGGGCAACGTCGTGCTGCACAAGCCGAGTGAGCGGTGCCCGCACACCGGTCTGCTGCTGGCGACCGTGCTGCACCAGTGCTTTCCCGCCAGGGTGCTGCAGACGCTGGTCGGAGACGGCGAGGTCGGGGCCGCGCTGGTGAGCTCGTCCGACGTCGACCTCGTCGCCCACGTCGGCAGCACCGCGGCGGGCCGTGCGATCGCGCGTGCCTCTTCGGCGAAGCTGTTGCTGGAGAACGGGGGCAATGACCCGTTGCTGGTCGACGACGACGTCGACCCGGTGTGGGCGGCCTCGCAGGCGGCGCTCGGCGCGTTCACCAATGCGGGCCAGATATGCACTTCGGTGGAGCGGATCTACCTGCACAAGGCGATCGCCGCGCCGTTCCTCGACGCGTTGTGCGCGCGGGCGCGGGAGTGGAACGCCGATCCGCAGCCGCTGGTCGACGTCCGGCACCGCGACTTCGTGCACTCCCAGGTGGGCGACGCGATCGCGGCAGGGGCCTCAGCTCTCGTCGGCGGCTCGGTCCCGGACGGCAACGGGGCGTTCTACCCGGCGACCGTGCTGGCGGACTGCGTCGGCGCGATGCGGGTGATGTGCGAGGAGACGTTCGGCCCGATCGCACCGGTGCAGCTGGTGTCGTCGTTCGACGAGGGCCTGGCCGAGGCGTGTTCCGGCGAGTACGGCCTGGCCGCCACGGTGCTGACCTCGTCGATGGAGCACGCCCAGCGCGCGTGGCGGGAGCTGCCGGTCGGCACGGTCAAGGTCAACGCGGTGTTCGGCGGAGCACCCGGCGGCGCGGCGCAGCCCCGCGGCGCGTCCGGCACCGGGTTCGGGTACGGCCCCGAGCTGCTGGACGAGATGACCACCACCAAGGTGGTCCACCTCGGTGTCCCTACCGGCCGGTCCTGACCAGCCGGAAGCCCGCCTCCGCGGCCTTGCCGGGCGGCACGACGCCGCGGGTGTCGAAGATCAGCGGGTTCCGCACCCGCTTCGCCAGCTCCGGCCAGTCGAGTTCGGCGAACTCCGGCCACTCGGTCAGCACCAGCAGGACGTCCGCACCCTCCGCCGCCTCCACCGCACTGGGGAGGACGGTGATGCCGGGGCGGTCCTGCTCGACGCACGGGTCGTAGGCGACGAGGACGGCGCCCTCCCCGGAGAGGATCCCGGCGACGACGAGCGCAGGTGAGTCGCGCAGGTCGCTGGTGCCGGCCTTGAACGTGAGCCCCAGCAACCCGATCCGGACACCGTCGAGCGGCCCGACCTCCTCGCGGATCCGGTCGACGACGCGGCGCGGCTGGTGGTGGTTGGTGGAGATCGCCGCCTCGAGGGTCGCGAAGTCGATGCCCGCGGTGCGCGCCGTGGCGAGCAGGGCGAGGGTGTCCTTCGGCAGGCACGAGCCTCCCCAGCCCGGTCCGGGCGCCAGGCACGACGCCCCGATCCGGTTGTCGAGCCGCATGCCCTCGGTGACGCCGTCGATGTCCGCGTCGAGGTGCTCGCACAGCTCCGCCAGGGTGTTGACGTACGACAGCTTCAACGCCAGGAAGCAGTTGCTCGCGTACTTCACCAGCTCGGCGCTCGTGGTGTCGGTGAGCACGACCGGCGCGCGGGTCGCCCCGTACAGGTCCGCCACCGCACGGGCCTGCCGTTCGTCCTGGGCGCCGACCACGATCCGTTGCGGCCTCAGGAAGTCCTCGACGGCGTGGCCCTCGCGCAGGAACTCCGGGTTCGACACGACACCGGGGTGCTTCGCGGCGGTCCCCACCGGCACCGTCGACTTCACCACCGCGGGACCGGACACCTGATCCAGCACCTCCTCGACCGCCGTCAGGTCGGCCTCGCCGTCCGCACCGGTCGGGGTCTGCACGCAGACGAACGTGAAGTCCACATCGGACAGACGACTTCCCGTGACGAACCTCAGGCCGCCGCTGCCGAGCCCTTCGGCGACGAGGTCGCTCAGACCTGGCTCGTGCAGCGCGACCTCTCCCGCGTTGAGCGCCTCGACCTTGGACTCGTCGACGTCCGCGCAGACGACCTGGTGGCCGAGGTGCGCGAAGCACGCCGCGGTGGTCAGACCGACGTAGCCCGCTCCGACGACTCCGATCCGCACAGCGCACCTCCCGCCGCGTCCAGCACCTCGTCGACCGTGATCCGGAGCAGTCCGGGATCCGGTTCGTCGGCGAACGTGTCGCCTGTTTCTCCGTGCCACAGCACCTGGTGCGGCCCCCGTCGCGGGCCCCAGACGCTCGGCGGTACGGGTCCGAAGAGCAGGACCGACGGGGTCCGGTAGGCGGTGGCGGCGTGGGCGACACCGGTGTCGCCGCAGATCACGAGACGCGCGGTGGCGACGAGGTCGAGGAGTTCGGCGAGGGTGCCGGAGAAGACGGTGGGGGCAGAGAAAGCGGTGGGGGCGGGGTGACCGGCGACCTGATCCCCGCCGGCGAACCTGTCGCTCCCAGGGCCAGTAGCTGCACCGCTCCCAGCAGCCAGCCCGCTCCCAGCAGCCAGCCCGCTCCCAGCAGCCAGCCCGCTCCCAGCAGCCAGCCCGCTCCCAGCAGCCAGCCCGCTCCCAGCAGCCAGCCCGCTCCCAGCAACCGGCCCGTCCCCGGCAGCCAGCCTGTCCCCGGCAGCCGACCCTTCCCCGGCAGCCAGCCCTTCCCCGGCAGCCAGCCCTTCCCCGGCAGCCAGCCCTTCCCCGGCGACCGGCCCGTTCCCAGCAGCCAGCCCGCCCACGGCCACCGGACCGCTCCCGGCGGCGGCCACCACCTGGCGCGCCAGCTCCCACTCCCCCGGCCCCGCGGTCACCACCACCTCGGCCTCCAGTCGCCGGACCACCTCCGCGTACCGGTCCACCGGCCACCGGCGCGCCCCGGTGCTCGCCCCGGGGTGCACCACGACCGGACCGGTGCGCTCACCGACAGGAGCCAGCCGGAAGTCGTCGGGATCGCACCGGATCCCGTGCCGGTGCAGCAGGTCGCACCACCGGACCACCTCGTTCCGGTCGGCGGGCCACTCGATCGACGACACCCGCTCGTCCCACTCGCCGCGCTCCGCGTAGGTGATCAGCCGGCGCGGCTCGGTGGCCAGCAGCCGTTGCACGCTCTGCGGGCCCCTGCCGTGCAGGTTCACCGCGAGGTCGGGACCTTCGAAGTCGATCGGTGCCAGCGCCTCGGTCGGCAGGAGCCGGTCCACGGCGTCGATCCGCGCCACCGCGTCCGCGAGCCAGCCCGGTGCCGCCAGCGTGATCTCGGCGCGGGGAAAGGTCGCTCGCAACCCCCTGAGCGCGGGCACCGCCGTCAGCAGGTCGCCCAGCCCGAGAGCCCTGAGCACCAAGACTCTCACGGTCGCACCCTGCGGTGCCGCACCTCGCCGCGCACCCGGTGCCAGACCGCGACGGGCGGGATCAGCGCGCTCGTCACCAGCATCCGCGCGATCTCCACCCAGTCCTTCGGTCCCGGCGCGATCCGCGCCACCGCGAACCACGCCGTGCGGCCCGCCCACACCACACCGAACGCGCCCGCCGCCTGCCTCCGCCCCATCACTCCACAGAGGACGGTCAGCAGACCGGCCGCGGTCGTCACCACGTGCGCGGGCAGACGTCCTCGCTTCCCGCCGATGCGCGATCGCCACTCCGACCCCACGAGCCGCCGCATCAACGCGTCGTCGGCGTTGCCGCGCTGGTCTCGCACGCTGGTCATGAAGGTCGCGGGCTTCACCGGGTGCGTGGTGACCCGCGAACCGCGCACGATCCGATAGCCGAGGTCCTGCACGCGCAACGCCAGTTCGGCGTCCTCGCGGTAGGCGCGCGGGAACCGTTCGTCGAAACCCCCGGCGCGGGCCAGGGCCTCCCGCCGGTAAGCCATGTCGGCGGTGATCCAGTGCGCCGTGGCGAGGCCGGCCGTGCCGCGTTCGGCGTCGGTCGGCTCGCGGTCCTGCGGCAGCGGGACGACGATCCGGGCCTGGCTCGCGCCGACGTCACCCGGCAGGTCCGCCAGATCCGCGCACAGCCGGGACTTCCAGTCGGGGGCGAGCACCACGTCGTCGTCGAGGAACGCCACCCAGTCGCCGCGCGCCTCACGCCACCCGGTGTTGCGCGCCGCCGCCGGGCCAGCGCCCGTGTCGCGGTCGTCCACCACGATGATCTCGCACGGCTCCGGGCCGGATCCCTCGACCAGGGTGTCCAGCAGGACGTCGAGGTTCGGGCGGCCGACCGTGGGGATCACGACGGAGTAGTTCATCGCCGCACCACGAACGAGCCGATGGCGAGCAGGTCGATCGGCGACGAGCCGAAGCACTCCAACGCGTCGCGCGGGGTGTCGACCATCGGGCGGCCCGCGGTGTTGAGGCTCGTGTTCACCACGACCGGGACACCGCTGCGGGCCTCGAACTCGCGCAGCATCCCCTCCAGCAGCGGATCGCCGGCGACGGTCTGCGCCCGCGCGGTGCCGTCCACGTGCACGACGGCGGGGATGCGGTCGGTCCACTCAGGACGGACGTCGTGCACGAAGAGCATGTACGGGCTGGGGATCGGGCCGCGGGTGAACACCTCGCTCGCGCGGTCGGCGAGCACCATCGGGGCGACCGGGCGGAACTGCTCGCGGCCCTTCACGTCGTTGAGGCGGGTCAGGTTCTCGGCGAAGCAGGGGTTCGCGAACAGCGAGCGGCGGCCGAGGGCACGGGGACCGTACTCGCTGCGCCCCTGGAACCACGCGACGATCTTGTTGGCCGCAAGCGCTTCCGCGACCTCGAGCGCGACGTCGTCCGACCTCTTGTACGGCACGGCGGCGGTGCGCAGGGCCGCCTCGATCTCCTCGTCGGAGAAACCGCGGCCAAGGTCGGCGCCGGGCATCGGCAGGACCGTGTCCGTGCTCGCGGCCAGCGCGGCACCCAGCGCCGTGCCGGAGTCGCCCGCGGCGGGCTGGACCCAGACCTCGTCGAACGGGCCCTCCGCGAAGATCCGGGTGTTCGCGACGCAGTTGAGCGCAACTCCCCCGGCCATCGTCAGCCGCGTCTCCCCGGTGCGGTCGTGCAGCCACCGCACCAGTTCCAGCAGCACCTCCTCGAGCCGCACCTGCACGCTCGCGGCGAGTTCGGCGTGCTCCCGCGTCAGGTCCTCGTCCTTCGCGCGCTGCTTGGCGAGCGTGTTCCAGTCGAGCGGCCGGATCTCGAAACCGCCGTCGTGCACCACGACGTGCTCGCGCATCAGGTCGAGGTGCACCGGTTTGGCGTGCGAGGCCAGCGCCATGACCTTGTACTCGTCACTGGAGCGCAGGAAACCGAGGTGTTCGGTCAGATCCTCGTACATCAGGCCGAGGGAGTGCGGCAGTCGTTGCGACGCGAAGGTGGTCAGCTCCTGGTCGACGTACCGGCCGGCCAGGTGGGACCCGCACTCGCCGCGGCCGTCGGCCACCAGCACCGCGCAGTTGCCGCCGAAGGGCGCGGCGAGTCCTGCGGACGCCGCGTGGGCGACGTGGTGCGGCACGAACCGCACGATCTCGGGATCGAGGCCGGGCAACGAGGTGGCGAGGAACTGCGGAGCCTTGCGCGCGTAGGTCGTCCGCAGTTCCTCCCATGGGGCGTACTCGGCGTCGACCAGGGCGGGGTCGTACGAGTACGCGACGGCATCCAGGTCCGCGGCGGTGAGCCCTGCCCGTTCCAGGCACCACCGCGCGGACAGCTCGGGTTGTTCCCACGCGGAGAACGGCACGGGACGCTTGCCGTGCTTGCGGCGGGAGAAGCGCTCCTCCTCGGCCGCGGCCACGACCTCACCGTCGACCACCAGTGCCGCGGCGGGGTCGTGGAACACCGCGTTGATCCCGAGAACTCGCATGACGTGCGGCTACCCTGCGAATTCCCGGGCAAACGACCGCAGTCCCTCTTCCAGCGGGACCCTCGGCCGCCAGCCCAGGACCTCCTGTGCCAGGCCGATGTCCGGCCGCCGGCGACGGGGATCGTCCACCATCGACTCGACGTGGCGGATCGGCGACGCGCTGCCGGTCACCTCGATGCTGCGGTGCGCGACGTCGAGGACGGTGACCTCGTCCGGGTTGCCGAGGTTGATCGGCCCGGGGTGGTCGCTGCGGGCCATCGCGAGCAGTCCGCGCACGAGATCGTCCACATAGCAGAGAGATCTGGTCTGGAGCCCGTCGCCGTGCACGGTCAGCGGCTCCCCCGCCAGCGCCTGGCGCAGGAACGTGGGGATCATCCGGCCGTCGTGCGCGCGCATCCGCGGGCCGTAGGTGTTGAAGATCCGCACGATCGCCGCGTCGACACCGTGTTCCGCGCGGAACGCGACGGTCATCGCCTCCCCGAACCGCTTGGCCTCGTCGTAGACGCTGCGCGGCCCGATCGGGTTCACGTGCCCCCAGTAGGACTCCCGCTGCGGGTGCTCCTCCGGGTCTCCGTAGACCTCGCTGGTCGACGCGATGACGACGCGGGCCCGTTTGCGGCGGGCGAGGTCCAGCACGTGGTACGTGCCGAACCCGCCCGTCTTCAACGTGTCGATCGGCATGCTCAGGTAGTCGACGGGCGACGCCGGGCACGCCAGGTGGAGGATCAGGTCGACCGGCCCCGGCAGGTCGAGCGGCTGCGACACGTCGGCGACGACGACCTCCACTCTGGCGGGCACGTTATCGCGGGAGCCGGTGCGCAGCGAGTCCACGCACACGACTTCCGCGCCCTCCCGCAGCAGCGCGTCGCAGACGTGCGAGCCGAGGAACCCCGCCCCGCCGGTGACGACGACCCGTTCAGGAGACATCGAGGACCGTCTTGAGCCAGCCGTCCTCGCGCAGGTCGAAGGTCTTGTAGGCGTCGATCGCGGCGCTGGGCCGCTCGTGCTGCGTGATGAACGCGGTCGGGTCGACCACGCCGGTCAGCACGAGGTCGAGCAACCGCGGGATGTACCGGCGGTGGTTGCAGTTGCCCATCCGCACCGTGAGGTTCTTGTTCATCGCGGCGCCGATCGGGAACTGCTCGAACCCCGGCGGGTAGACGCCGATGATCCCGATCGTCCCGGCCTTCGCGACGAGCTCGACGGCCCAGTCGAGAGCCTGCGCTGGCGCGTCGCCCGGCTTCCACTGCTCGCCGTCGCGCTTGCCGGGGCTCTCCGCGTCGACGCCGACCGCCTCGATCACGCGGTCCGGTCCGATGCCTCCGGTCAGGTCCTTCACGACCTCGACGGGGTCCTCGGAGTTGAAGTCGACGGTCTCGGCGTTCTGCTCGCGGGCCTTGTCCAGCCTGGACGCGATGCCGTCGACCACGATCACGCGGCCGGCGCCCTGCCGCTTCGCCGAGGCGATCGCGAACTGGCCGACCACACCGGCGCCCAGCACCAGCACGGTGTCGCCGGAGCCGACCTCGGCGAGGCGGGACCCGAACCACGAGGTCGGGAAGATGTCGGACACCAGGATCGCCTGGTCGTCGCTCACCGCGTCCGGAATGCGCACCATCGTCGTCGCCGCATACGGAATGCGGGCGTACTCGGCCTGCAGGCCGTTGATCGGACCGGTCGCCTTGGGACCGCCGAAGAAGCTGGTGCCCGCCGCCGGTCCGTTCGGGTTCGCGGTGTCGCACTGCGCGTAGTACCCGGCGCGGCAGTAGGAGCACGTGCCGCACCCGATCGTGGACGGGATCACCACCCGGTCGCCCGGCGAGAACCCGCGCACGGCGGCGCCCACCTCCTCGACGACACCGACGGCCTCGTGCCCGAGCACGGTGCCCTCGACCATGTCCGGCAACGTCCCGCGCACCATGTGCAGGTCGGTGCCGCAGATGGCGCTGCGGGTGATCCGGACGAGCGCGTCCGTCGGTTCCTGGATCTTGGGGTCCTCGACGTCGTCGAGCCTGATGTCACCTTCGCCGTGCCACACGACAGCCTTCACGTTCGCCTCCCGTTGTTCTCCGTCGTCGGTCTTCCCGTGACCGGCGACGGCAAACACCTGGTCAATGGACAATTCGGTCCTTTCGGAACAAAAACTTTTTCGGTTTCGAGCAGGTCGGTCCGGGGGTATGGCTGCGAAGTGGATCGCCGGGTCCGGGCGGCGTGCCGCAAGAGCCGGACACGGCGGTCGGCGTGGTCGAAGACGCGGATCGAGCAGAGCGCCCCGCAGGCGCTCATCGCGGCGAGGGGCTGAAAATGGCTGAAGCTGGTGTGCGCACGCTGATCCCCGCGAGGATCGACAGGCTCCCCTGGTCACCGTTCCACACGCGCATGGTCATCGCGCTGGGCGTGGCGTGGATCCTCGACGGCCTGGAGATCACGGTCGCCAGCGCGATCGCCGACACGCTGACCAAACCGGAGACCCTCGGGCTGTCCTCGACCGCGGTCGGCCTGCTGGCCACGGTGTACCTGCTCGGCGAGGTCGTCGGCGCACTGTTCTTCGGCCACCTCTCCGACAAGCTCGGCCGCCGCAACCTGTTCATGATCACGCTCGCGGTCTACCTGGTCGGCTCCGGCCTCACCGCGTTCACCCTCGGCAACGGCGCGGGGTGGCTGGTCTTCCTGTACCTGACCAGGTTCATCGCCGGCATGGGCATCGGCGGCGAGTACGCGGCGATCAACTCCGCGATCGACGAGCTCATCCCCGCCCGCTACCGGGGCCGTGTCGACATCGCCGTCAACGGCACCTACTGGGCGGGCGCGGTGCTCGGCACGCTCAGCTCGTACGTCCTGCTCAACCACGTGGAGCTGTCGCTGGGCTGGCGGCTCGGGTTCCTCGTCGGACCGGTGCTGGGCCTCGTGATCCTGGTGGTGCGCAGGCACCTGCCGGAGAGCCCGCGCTGGCAGATCATGCACGGCCGCACCGAGGAGGCCGAGAAGACGATCAAGGGCATCGAGGAGGAGGTCGAGAAGGAGTCCGGCTCGGCCCTGCCCGCGGTCGACGAGAAGAAGGCCATCGAGGTCACACCGGCCAAGGAGATCGGGTACCTCGCGCTGGCCCGCGTGCTGTTCAAGGAATATCCCTCGCGGGCGGTTCTCGGCGCGACGCTGATGATCACCCAGTCGTTCCTCTACAACGCCATCTTCTTCACCTACACGCTGGTGCTCGGCAAGTTCTACGGCGTTCCGTCCGAGGTGACACCGCTCTACCTGGTCGCGTTCGCGGTGGGCAACCTCGTTGGCCCGTTCACCATCGGGCACCTCTTCGACACCATCGGCCGCCGCAGGATGCTGTTCCTGACCTACGCGATCTCCGGCGCCCTGCTCGGTGTCACCGCCGTGCTGTTCTACGCCGGAGTGCTCAACGCGATCACGCAGACCATCGCGTGGTGCGTGATCTTCTTCTTCGCCTCGGCCGGTGCCAGCGCCGCGTACCTGACGGTCAGCGAGATCTTCCCGCTGGAGGTGCGGGCCAAGGCGATCGGCGTCTTCTTCGCCATCGCCCAGTGCTTCGGCGCGCTCGGCCCGGTGATCTACGGCGCGTTGATCGGCACCGGTGACCAGCCCGTGCGGCTGTTCATCGGCTACCTGGTCGGCGCGGTCATCATGATCGCGGGCGGGCTGGTCGCGCGGTTCCTCGCGGTGGACGCGGAGAACAAGTCGTTGGAGGACATCGCCATGCCGTTGTCCTCGACCGCGCGACGCAGCCACACCCGCGCCGAGGGCGCCGGCTCACCCTTCAAGACGTGAGACCAGCACTCCCCCGCGCTGCACGAACGACGCCGGCAACCACGGCTGCTCGACCTTGCGACCGTTCCACCGCGTCTCCTGCACGTGCACGCCCGGTGTTCCCGTCGCCAGAACCGTGATGTTCTTGGCGGTGATCCTGGCCTTCGGGAACATCGGGCTGGAAAGGTGCAGTTCGGCGCTGCTCGGCGTGCGCGGGTACAGGCCCAGGGCGGCGAAGACGTACCAGGCGGACATCGTGCCGAGGTCGTCGTTGCCGGGCAGGCCGGACGGACCGGTCCTGTAGACCAGGCGGGCCATGGCGCGGACGGTCTCCTGGGTCTTGCGGGGCTGGCCCAGCTCGTTGTAGATCCACGGCGTGTGGATGCCGGGCTCGTTCGTCGGGTCGTACCGCAGGGCGTCACCGCCGGTCGCCCACGAGCCGTCCGCGCGCTTGAAGAACCCGTCGAGCCTGGTGGCGGCGGCTTCCGGCCCGCCCATGGCGTCCGCCAGGCCCTGGACGTCGTGCGGCACCATCCACGTGTAGGTGGCGCTGCTGCCCTGCGCGAAGCCCTGGTCGGAGGCCGGGTTGAACGGGGTCACCCAGGTGCCGTCGGCCTTGCGGGCCTGCTGGTACCCGGTGGCCGGGTTGAAGGTGTTGCGCCACCAGCCCGCGCGCTCCTGCATCTCCGGGTTGGGACGGCCGAGCGCGCGACCGAGGTCCGCGAGCGCCTGGTCGGCGACGGAATCCTCGAGCGTCTCGGCGGCGCCGCCCCAGCAGTGGCAGGTGTCGTGCGGGGCGTATCCGAGGCGCATGTACTCGGCGAGGTTGGGGCGCTGGCCCTCGCACTGGCCCGGGCAGCCCTTGTCGGACAGGCCGTCCGGGTGCGGGACGGTGGCTTGGCGCAGCAACGAGTCGTAGGCGGCGTTGACGTCGAAGTCCCTGGCGCCCATGGCGTACATGCCCGCGATGGCCGGGGCGGACGGGTCGCCGGTCATGACGTGCGTCGGGCCGGTGATGTGGACCCAGCGGTCCCAGACACCGCCGTTCTTGCGCGAGATCTCCAGCAACGACTGGGCGAAGTCGCTCGCGACGTCCGGTGCCAGCAGCGCCAGGAGCTGGGTGTGGGCGCGGTACTGGTCCCAGCCGGAGAAGTTGCCGTACCGGGTCTTCCCGCCGGCGTCGCTGATCACGTTGGGCTGCAGGAAGGTGTGGTAGAGCGCGGTGTAGAAGATCGTGCGCTCGTCCGCGGTCCCGCCGGTGATCTCGACCGCGCGCAGCTGCTTCGCCCAGGCCTTCTTCGCCTCCGCCGCGACGTCTGCCACGCTCGCGCGCTTCGGGATCTCCGCGGCGAGGTTGCGCTTGGCGGCGTCGAGGCTGGTGTAGGAGATGCCGACGCGCATGCGCACGTCCTTGTCCGCGAAGGACACGTACCCGCCGGACCCCTTGCCCGCGCGGGCGCTCCCGGTCAGGTAGCCCTCGCCGCCGGTCGCGTGCGTCGTCCCCGGCCTCAGCTCGCTGTCGACCCACGTGCCGTAGTTCGCGATCGGGCGGTCGAACGACGCCGTGAAGTGCAGGCGGTAGTAGGTCTTCTGGTTGTTCGTGCCGCCGTTCGCGCGCCGGCCGCAGAACGCGCCGGTGAGCACCGAACCGGACACGCTGCCGGTCGCCGGGTCGATCGTGATGTCGGCGTCCTCGCTGCCGTTGAGCGAGTTCGAGGTCCGGAACAGCAGCGAACCGTTGACGGGGAAGGTGAACTCGCCGATGCCCGCGCGGGTCGTCACGGACAGGTCCGCCGTGGCGCCGGACTTCAGGCCCACCCGGTAACGACCGGCCTCGGCCTTCTCGTCGGCGTGCGAGAAGTCGCTCGCGAAGATCTGGTCCTTGGTGTCCGCCGTCGGCGACGAGGTGATCTCCCCGACGTGCGGCATGATCGGGACGTCCCCCGCGGCGCCGGGGTGGCAGCCCGCGCCGTTGACGTGCGTGAGGCTGAAGCCCCGCACTCGCGTGGCGTCGTAGGCGTACCCGTTGGCGGCGCCCGTGTTCGTCTGGTCGCCGCGGGTCGACGTGGGGCTCCACGAGATCATCCCGAACGGCCGCACGGCGCCCGGATAGGTGTTGCCGCCGCCCGCCGAACCGATCAGCGGGTCGACGTACCGGGTGTCGTCTCTCACCGCCGCACCAGCGGGAGTCGCCAGCGCGGCGGTGAGGACAGTGACCAGGAAGACCGGGAGCGCTCTCACGTCCCGGACACTAACCGGGTTTCAGTAAACGCAGGGTGGCCGGTACCCGTCGACTTTCAGGCTCTGGAACTCCAGGTCGTTCTTCGTGTTGCCGACGAACACCAGGCCACGGGCGTCGGCGAGCGCGTCGGCGAGCGGGTAGGACGGCTTGCCCAGGGCGGGCAGATACGTCCAGTCCTTCGTCTTGAAGCTGAAGAACCGCTTCACGAGCTTGCCGCCGGTGGACGGGATCTTCGTGACCCACTTGTCGCCGCCGCTCCAGAACTCCGCAGGACGCAGCTGGACGTGGAGGTCGTTGGTGGCGCGGTAGGTCATCCAGAAGCCGCGCGAGTCGGACAGGTCCGCCTGCGCCTCGAACTCGTTGCCGAGCCACACGACCATGACGGCCCAGTCGTCGGCCAGGAACTTGATCTTCGCGGTGTGGTCGTGCCGTCCCTTGGGCACGAGGATGCTGCCGGTCGCGGGTTCCGTGGCACCCTCACCACTGGCGATCCACTGCTGGTACCGGTCGATGGACGGGGTGGCGCACTCGCGGCCGTGCGAGGCGTCGGCGACCGCTGTCGAGCCGAGGGTGAACAGCAGCGCGTACGCGATCACCGCGACGCGGCCGAACGTCGATTTCAGGCGCATCCAGCGGACCGTAGCGGAAATTGGTATAAACCATTTCCGTTGACGGTTGACAACGGTCTCACTTGGTTACCTGGACAGCGGATTGTGAGGCCTTCCCGCGAGGGCCCACAGTGAGCGCCGTGCAGCCTGCCAGATGCATCGCATTCATAGGTGTCGTAACGGTTTTCGCCCTCCAGCTGACCACTCCGGCGATCGCGTCGGACGACTGCTCCCCCACCGTCGACGAGCGGTCGTTCGCCTCCGCCCGCGAACTCCGCTCCCTCAACTCCACCGTGGCCGGGTTCGGCGTCCGCGCGACCGGCAGCCCGGCCCACAACCGCCTGATCTCGTGGCTCGAACGCCGCGTGGACCGGCTCCCGGGCGTGTCCGTGCGGTCCGAGAGCTTCGCGATCCAGCGCTGGCGACCGGGTCCCGGTTTCCTGCTCTCGGACGGCCTCGTGCCGGTCGCCGGCGCGATCCCCTACTCCGATCCCGGTGTGCGCTCCGGCTCGTTGGTCCGCCTGCCCGCCGGCACGCCGATCACCGCCGGCAACGCGCGCGGCAAGGTCGTGCTGCGCGACTTCCCGGCTCTCGACCGCGGCTACCTCGCCGAACCGCTGCTCGACGCGGACATGGTCGACGCGGGCAAGGCCGGTGCCGCCGGTGTCGTCGTCGCCTTCCCCTTCCCGCACGAGCAGGTGAAGGGCTACTGGGACCCGCACCTCGGCACCCACTACCGCCTGCCGGGCGTGTTCATCGGCTCCGACGCGGCTTCGAGGCTGGTTCCAGGCACGCACACGACGATCGGCGTGGTGGCCGGACGCGCACCGGCCACCACCCGCTCGCTGATCGCCACGCTGCCCGGCCGCAGCAGCGAGAAGATCGTCCTCGACACCAACACCGACGGCGTGGGCTGGGTGCAGGAGAACGGCACCGTCGCACTGCTGGCGCTCGCCGGGCACTTCGCCCGCCTGCCACTGCGGTGCCGGCCGCGCACGATCGAGTTCGTCTTCGCGACCGGCCACCTGCACCGCCCGGCGGAGGGCAGCGAGTTCCGCGCCCGTGCGCTCGACGCCGAGTACGACTCGGGTTCCGTCGCGTTCGCGTTCGTCCTGGAACACCTCGGCACGCGGGAGTTCCTGCCCCGGAACGGCTCTCTGCACCCGACCGGCCTGGCGGAGCCCTCGGGCTGGTTCGCGGGCAGTCCCGTGCTCTCCCGGACAGCCGCGGCGGCACTGGCCGGGCGTGCGGTGGACCGCACGTTCGTCCTGCCCGGCAGTGATCCGCCGGTGCCGGGCCGGGTGCCGCCGCAGTGCTCGTTCGGCGGCATCGGCACGCACTTCCACTCGCACCTGATCCCGACGATGGCGATGATCTCCGGGCCGTGGACGCTGTGGGCGCCCTCGTTCGGCGCCCAGGCCGTCGACCACGACCGCATGCGCGCCCAGGTGCTGGCCGCCGGTGACGCGATCACCGCGCTGGCCCCGCTGCCCCGCGACCAGATCGCCGGGCCGTACCTCGAGCAGCGGCAGGCCCGCGCGGCCGGCGCACCGACCTGTTCGCACGACCTGCCGCCGGAGTGGGCGCCTAGAAGCTGATCAACGCCTGGATGGGGAGGTGGTCGGTCGGGAACTGGCCGTCGCGGTGGAACGTGTTGATCGCGGCGGCCTCGACGGTGGCTCCGCGCGTCAGGATCCAGTCGATGCGCGGGCCGTCGGGGATCAGCGGGCCGAAGCCGTGGAACGTCCCGTACGCCGGGGTGGTCTGCGGCCCGGCGAGCCACGTGTCGGTCAGTTCGGCCGTCAGCACGGTGTAGGGCGGTGAGCCGGGGACGTCGTTGAAGTCGCCGGTCAGCACGACCGGGAGTTGCTGGGCGTGGAGGCGGTCGCGGACGACCTCGGCGCTGCGCAGGCGGGCGTTCGCCGACTCGTGGTCGAAGTGCGTGTTGACGGCCACGAACTGCTTGCCCGTCTCGCGGTCCGCGAACCGGACCCACGTGACCATGCGGATCACGTTGTTGCCCCAGGACCTGGAGCCCACGAGCTTCGGCGTGTCGGACAGCCACTCGTGGTCGAACTCCAGCGGTTGCAGCCGCCGGGTGTCGAAGAAGATCGCCATGAACTCGTCGTGGCTGCCGCCGTGCCGGCCCACGCCGATCCAGTCGTACTGGTCGGGCAGGTCGTGCGCCACATCGCTGATCTGTCCATACAGGCCTTCTTGCGTGCCGATCAGTGCCGGCAGCTCCTGCCGCAGGAACTCCGCCATCACAGGACGCCTGGTCGGCCACGAGTTCGGCTCGACGGTCGAGGCGAACCTCAGGTTCAGGGACATCACGCTCAAGGTCGACACCTGGACCAGGGTTGCACAGGCCCGACCTGTTTTCAGGTCGGGCCTGTGCCACTGGTTACGCGGGCGCGTAACCAGTCGGCGTGCTCGTGAACGAGCCGCGGCCCTGCGTCCGGCTGCGCAAGCGGGTCACGTAACCGAACATCTCCGCCAACGGCACGCTCGCCGTCACCACCGTCGCACCGGGCCTGGCGTCCGAGCCGAGGATGCGGCCCCGGCGCGTGGCCAGATCACCGAGCACGCCGCCGAGGTACTCCTCCGGCACGGTGACCGCGACCTCGGCGATCGGTTCGAGCAGCGTCATCGCGCCGGCCTTCAGCGCGTCGCGCAGCCCGAGCCGTCCCGCCGTGCGGAACGCCATCTCCGACGAGTCCTTGACGTGCGTGGACCCGTCGGTGAGCGTCACCCGCACACCGGTCACCGGGTGGCCGAGGGGTCCCTCGGCCAGCGCGTCCCGGCAGCCCTGTTCGACCGCGCGGACGAACTCCTGCGGCACGCGCCCGCCGGTGACGGCCGAGCGGAACTCGAAACCCGTCTCCAGCGGTTCGGTGCTGATCACGATGTGAGCGAACTGGCCCTGCCCTCCGTCCTGCTTGACGTGCCGGTAGACGAATCCCGTGACGCCCGTGGCGACGGTCTCGCGGTACGAGACGCGCGGCCGTCCCATGGTGATCTCGATGCGGTACAGCGTGCGCGCCTTCTCCACCGAGACCTCCAGGTGCAGCTCGCCCTGGCCGGACAGCACGGTCTGACCGGTCTCCGGGTCCGTCCCGAACCGCAGGGACGGGTCCTCGTCGACCAGGTGCGCCAGCGCTTCGGTGAGCCGGGCGTTGTCCGCGCTGGTCCGCGCTTCCACCGCCACCGACACGACCGGGTCGGCCGACACCGGGGGTTCGAGCAGCAACGGTGCGTCCGGCGCGCACAGCGTCGTCCCGGTGCGGGCCGACTTCAGCCCGACCAGCGCGACGATGTCCCCCGCGACGGCCTGGTCGACCGGCGTGTGCCGGTCGGCCTGGACGCGCAGGATGCGCCCGATGCGTTCGTTGCGGCCCGCCACCTGGACCGTGTCTCCCTTGTGGAGGGTGCCCGAGTAGACGCGGACGTACGCGAGCCGTCCCGTGGAGGTGGCGTTCACCTTGAACACCAGCGCCGCGAACGGCGCCTCCGGGTCCGGCTCCCGTTCCTGGCCGTCGACGCCGCGCACCGCCGGAACGTCCACAGGGGACGGCAGGTACGCGATCACCGCGTCCAGCAACGGTTCGACGCCCCGGTTGCGGTACGCCGAGCCGCACAGCACGACCGTCGCCTGACCGCTCCGGGTCAGCTGCCGCAGCGCGTTGACGAGCGTCTGTTCGGACAATCCTCCTGCGAAGAACTCCTCCAACGCCTCGGGGTGCAGTTCCGCGACCGCCTCCTCCAGCAGGCGACGGCGCCGTTGTGCTTCTGCCAGCAGCGTTTCCGGTACGGGCCCTTCGGTCATGCCTTCGTCCCAGATGAGCGCACGCATGCGCACCAGGTCGACGACACCGCGGAACCCGTCCTCCACGCCGATCGGCAGCTGCACGACGAGCGGCACGGTGTGCAGCCTCACCCGGATCGACTCCACGACGTGGTCGAGGTTCGCGCCGGCTCTGTCGAGCTTGTTGACGAACGCGATCCGCGGCACGCCGTGCCGATCCGCCTGCCGCCACACGGATTCGCTCTGCGGTTCCACACCGGCGACGCCGTCGAACACCGCGACCGCCCCGTCCAGCACGCGCAGGGACCGTTCGACCTCGTCGGCGAAGTCGACGTGCCCCGGTGTGTCGATGAGGTTGACGCGGTGCCCGTCCCAAGTGCAGGTCACGGCCGCGGCGAAGATCGTGATGCCGCGGTCGCGCTCCTGCGGGTCGAAGTCGGTGACAGTCGTGCCGTCGTGGACCTCGCCGCGCTTGTAGGTGCTGCCGGTCGCGAACAGGACTCGTTCGGTGAGCGTGGTCTTGCCCGCGTCGACGTGGGCGAGGATGCCGAGGTTGCGGACAGCGTTCAACGTGATGGTGCGCATGGCTTTGATGCCTTTGGTGTCAAGGACTTGCGGGGTCAGCGCGATGACCCGGCGAACCCGCTCAGGGGTTCGTCAGACACTCCGGTGCCCGGCGCGCAGCGGGCGACCGGGGTGCGGGGACACGAGGATCACGTCGAAACGGGACGGGAGGATGACGGCGGTACGCACGGCCGGTCCCCTCTCGTCGTTCGGTGATGTTGATCGTGGAGTGTAGACGGATCTCCGTTGCGGGGGAACCGTTTTACGGAACCCGGCTCAAGAGCGCGCGAAGCTCGGCCGCGCTGGAACGCACAACCGGCCACAGCGGGTTGCGCGCCCAGTGGGCGGTCCCGGCCGTCTCGATGGTGTCGAGCAGCTCGCGCAACCCGGTCACGGCCTCCACTTCCCGCCGGTCGCGGAAGACCTCGCCGAGCCCGAGCGGCAGGTCCGGATCCACGACGTCGCGGATCGCGGACGCGCTCTCCCCGGCCATCAGCCGAGTCACGTCGCCGAAGAACTCCAGCCGCCTCTGCGGGCGCCGCACTCCGGCCCGCACGATGGCGTCCAGACCCCACCGGCCGGCGGCCTCCTCGGCCTCCTCCCGGGACTTCCACTGCCGGGGCTCGCCGCGCTCGCCCTGCTTGGTGAGCGCGCGGTGCACGGCCGGCTGGTAGACGCCGCGCACCCGGAAGTCCGCGAGGTGCGCCCGCGGCACGACCATCTGAGCCAACCGGCCGGGGGTGCCGCGATGCCGGCCGACGACCACGACCTGCTCCCCGCCGTCACCCCACTGCGGCGGCAACACCCACGTCTTCGTGCCCGGCGAGAAGTGCTTGAGTCCGGTTGCGACGTTCGCGACCACGCACCACCCCAGCAGTTCGTCCACCGTCACAGTCTGAACCGGAACACCGCCGCCTCGCATGCCGTTTTCACAGGTATGCGTCTGTGTTTGCTCGGCGACTCGATCGCCGCCGGAGTGGGCAGCACGCGCCGGGAGGACACGCTCGGCCCGTTGCTCGCCGAACGCCTGCGGAAGGCAGGACACCAGGTCGACCTCAGGGTGCACGCCGTCGCGGGCGCCCGCTCGGCCGACCTGCGCGGACAGGTGCGCGCGGCCGTGGCGAGCGGCGTCGACATCGCGGTGGTGGTGATCGGCGCGAACGACCTGACCAGGTTCGTCCCGGCCCAGGTCGGCGCGCAGCAGCTGCACGACGCGGTCGCCGACCTGCGCGCGGCGGGGGCCGAGGTCGTCGTCACCACGGCGCCGGACCTGAGCATCGTCTCGCACGTGCCGCCCGCCCTGCGCGACGCCGTGTCGACCGTGAGCCGCCAGTACGCCCAGGTGCAGCAGCAGGCCGTCATCCGGGCGGGTGGCGTGGTCGCCCACGTCGAACGCGCCGTCACGCCCCGGTTCGCCGCCGACCCCTCGCTCTTCGCCGCCGACCGCTTCCACCCGTCCGCCGCCGGTTACCGCGAGATCGCCGCCGCCCTGGCACCCGCCGTCGAGGCCGCCGCGGACCGAATGCACGCCTGAGCGATTGCGATCAAGGCCGTGGCGTCGTACTGTCCAGACTAAGTTCAAGCATTGAACGAATGAGGTGGATGATGACCACGCCCACTCCGGCGGACAAGTTCTCCTTCGGTCTCTGGACCGTGGGCTGGCAGGGTCGCGACCCGTTCGGCGAGGCCACGCGGCCCGAGCTGGACGTCGTCGAGGCGGTGAACCGGCTCGCCGAGCTGGGGGCCTACGGCCTCACGTTCCACGACGACGACCTGTTCGGCTTCGAGGCGACCCACCGCGAGAAGCAGATCGACCGTCTCAAGGGTGCGTTGAAGGACACCGGGCTCGTGATCCCGATGGTCACGACGAACCTGTTCAGCCACCCCGTCTTCAAGGACGGCGGCTTCACCAGCAACGACCGCGGCGTGCGGCGGTTCGCGCTGAAGAAGGTGCTGCGCAACATCGAGCTGGCGGCCGACCTGGGCGCGGAGACCTTCGTGCTGTGGGGCGGGCGTGAGGGCTCCGAGTACGACACGGCCAAGGACGTGCGGGCCGCACTCGACCGGTACCGCGAGTCGATGAACCTGCTGACGCAGTTCGTCACGGACCGCGGCTACGACATCCGGTTCGCGCTCGAGCCGAAGCCGAACGAGCCCCGCGGCGACATCCTGCTGCCGACGGTCGGGCACGCGATCGCGTTCATCTCCGAGCTGGACCGCCCGGACCTGGTGGGTCTCAACCCCGAGGTCGGGCACGAGCAGATGGCCGGCCTGAACTTCGTGCACGGCATCGCGCAGGCGTTGTGGCACGGCAAGCTCTTCCACATCGACCTCAACGGTCAGCGCAGCATCAAGTACGACCAGGACCTGGTGTTCGGCCACGGCGACCTGATGAACGCGTTCGCGCTGGTGGACCTGCTGGAGACGGCCGGTTACGAGGGCCCGCGGCACTTCGACTACAAGCCGTCGCGCACCGAGGACATCACCGGCGTGTGGGACTCGGCCAAGGCCAACATGGCCACCTACCTGCTGCTCAAGGAACGCGCCGCGGCCTTCCGCGCGGACCCCGAGGTGCAGGAGGCGCTCGAGACCGCGGGGGTCGCCGAGCTGGGCCAGCCGACGCTGAACGCCGGCGAGTCCTACGACGACCTGCTCTCCGACGACAGCTTCGACCTCGACCAGGCGTCCGAGCGCGGCTTCGGCTTCGTCCGGCTGAACCAGCTCGCCCTCGAGCACCTCGCGGGAGCGCGCTGACATGACGCTCGTCGCCGGCGTCGACTCCTCGACGCAGTCGTGCAAGGTCGTGGTCCGCGACGCCGAGACGGGCCGTCTCGTCCGGGAGGGGCGCGCGTCGCACCCGGACGGCACCGAGGTGCACCCCTCGCACTGGTGGAGCGCGCTGCAGTCGGCGCTGGCCGACGCCGGCGGGCTCGACGACGTCGCGGCGCTGAGCGTCGGCGGCCAGCAGCACGGCATGGTCTGCCTCGACGACGCCGGTGAGGTCGTGCGGGAGGCGCTGCTGTGGAACGACACCCGTTCCGCGGCGGCGGCCGCCGACCTGACGGCCGAGCTCGGTGCGCAGCAGTGGGCGGAGCGGATCGGTCTCGTGCCGGTCGCGTCGTTCACGATCACCAAGCTGCGCTGGCTCGCCCAGCACGAGCCGGACAACGCGAAGCGCACCGCCGCGGTCTGCCTGCCGCACGACTGGCTGACGTGGCGGCTGCGCGGCACCGGTGACCTCGCGGACCTGGTCACCGACCGTTCGGACGCGTCGGGCACCGGCTACTTCGACTCGGTGGCCGACGCCTACGTGCCGGACCTGGTGTCGCTCGCGCTCGGCCGCTCCGACGTGGGGCTGCCGCGCGTGCTGGGCCCGTCCGAGTTCGTGGACGGACCGCTTCGCCTCGGTGCGGGCGCCGGTGACAACGCGGCGGCCATGCTCGGCGTGGGCGGGGGCGAGGACGTCCTGGTGTCGCTCGGCACCTCCGGCGTCGTCACCGCGACCTCCGAGGTCAGGGCGGTCGACGCGTCCGGCATCGTGGCGGGGTTCGCCGACGCCACGGGCCGGTACCTGCCGCTGGCGTGCACGCTCAACGCCGCCCGCGTGCTGGACGCGACCGCCCGGATGCTGGGCGTCGACCTCGCGAAGCTCAGCGACCTCGCGCTGTCCGCCAAGCCGGGTGCCGAGGGCGTCGTGATGGTGCCGTACCTGGAAGGCGAACGAACGCCGAACCTGCCCGACGCCACGGGCGCGTTGCACGGTCTGACGCTCACCAATGCCACACCGGCGAACATCGCGCGTGCGGCTGTCGAAGGCATGCTGTGCGGTCTCGCCGTCGGACTCGACGCGTTGGCCGAGCAAGGTGCGGACGTCAGCGGTGTGCGGCTCGTGGGTGGAGCGGCGGCGTCCAGGGCCGTGCGGGAGATCGCGCCGATGGTGTTCGGTGTGCCCGTGACGGTGCCCGCGCCGGGCGAGTACGTGGCGGACGGTGCGGCGCGTCAGGCGGCATGGACGCTCACGGGCGCGGCGACGCCTCCGGAGTGGACGCTGGCGGAGAGCACGCGGTACGAGGCGGAGCCGGAGCCGGAGGTCCGGGCGCGGTACGGGGACGCGGCGCAGCGATACTTGAGTCGATGACCACCGTCGACCACCTGCGGCAGGTTCGCCTCGGCAACCTGCGGACGGTGCTGCTCGCCCTCGTCGACCGCCCCGGTTCGCGGGCCGACCTCGCGGCCCGCACCGGCCTCACCAAGGCGACGCTCGGCAACCTGACCGAACCGCTGCTGGCGGGCGGGATCCTCGTCGAGGAACCCGCCACGCTCGCGGGCATGGGCAGGCCGTCGAAGCCGCTGCGCTTCCACCCGGAGGGCCCGGTCGCCGTCGGGGCGGAGATCAACGTCAGCCACCTCGCCGTCGAGACCCTCGGGCTCGACGGCGAGACGCTGGAACGCCGCCTCGTGCCCGCCGACACGCGCGGCGCGACGGCGGACGAGGTCCTGGACCGGGTCGCCGAGCTGATCCGCGAGGTCACCGGGCCGCGCAAGCTGCTCGGCGCGGGCCTCGCCATCCCCGGTGTCGTGCACGACGGCGTCGTCATCAGGACCCCCAACCTGCCGAAGCTCGTCGGGTCGCCGCTCGCCGCGAACCTCGGCCGGCGCCTGGACCTCGACGTCGAGCTCGACAACGAGGCGAACCTCGCCGCGCTCGCCCACCTGTGGCCGCACCACCTCGCGGGCGAGGACTTCGTGCACGTGACCGCGGACGTCGGCATCGGCGCGGGCGTCGTGCTGAACGGCGAGGTCTACCGCGGCGTCAGCGGGTTCGCGGGCGAGCTCGGGCACGTCGTGATCGAACGCAACGGCGTCCTCTGCACGTGCGGCAGCCGCGGTTGCGTGGAGCGGTACGCGGGCCTCGACGTCATCCTGCGCGAGGCGGGACGGCGCACGCTCAACTCCCTGCGCAAGGCCCTCGACACCGGTGACTCCCGTGCTCAGGAGGCCGTGCGGAAGGCCGGCGAGGCGCTCGGGGTCGGCCTGGCGACGCTGATGAACCTGTTCGACGTGCCGACGGTCGTGCTCGGCGGGAGCTACGCCCTGCTGTACGAACACCTCAGCGCCGCGGTCCAGTCCGAAATGGACGGCCGGGTGCTCGCGGGCGGCGAACGGCACGCGCGGCTCGTCGCCTCACCGCTCGGCGAGTTCGCCGTGGCACGGGGTGCGGCGGGGCTCATCACGAGGCGTGCGGTGCAGCAGCCCGAGCGGCTCTTCGCTTAGCCAGCACACCGAGCACCACGGCGGCGAGGCCCACTACCAGCGACACGTAGCCGCCGACGATCCCGTAGCCGGTGCCCGGACCGCCCTTCGCCACCAGCACGACGGCGGCGCCGAGCAGCACCCCGATCCCACCGGCGACCAGGGCCGCCAGCCCGTTCCGGCGTCGCCTCCACGCCAGAACTCCCATCACCACACCGGCAGTGCCGGCACCGGCGCCGATCAGCGACCACGTGCGTCCCGCGGTCATCTCGTAAGCAGCTGAGAGCAACATGGCCCCAGCCTGTCCGCCGGACCGCGCGGGGTCGTCGTGCGAGCGCAGACAGCGACTACCGCGTCCGCGGTAGTCCCGAAGTCATCCCAGCGCACGATCTACCAGTGCGAACCGAGGAATAGGCTGCGCGCATGAGCAGGCGCCGGCTGGACTGGGCGATCGCCGCGGGCGTGGCGGCGAGCCTCGTCGTGGCCGGGCATCCCGCCACCGCGACGGGATACGCGTTGCTGGCGTTGAGCGGGCTGGCGCTGGCGTGGCGCAGAACGGCACCGGTCGCCGTGCTCGCCGCGACCGGCCTCCTCGCGCTCGGCTACCAGGCGACCGGCGCGGACGTGCCGGTGATCGCGTTCCTGTTCGCCGTCTACGCGACCATGCGGGCGGGCCACCGCGTCGTCACGCTCGCCGGTTCCGTGCTGATGCTCGGCGCACTCCCCCTCGCGGCGCTCCTGTCGCCGCGGGACCTCACGACGTACGAGGCGTTCGCGCAGACCCGGGACGTCCTGCAGATCGCGTGGCTGATCGCCGCCGCGGCCGCCGGTGAGGCGCTCAGGCAAGCCGAGGAGCGAGCTGACGAGGCCGAACGCACCCGCGAGGAGACGGCACGCCGGCGCGCGGGCGAGGAACGCCTGCACATCGCCCGCGAACTGCACGACTCGCTCACCCACCAGATCTCCGTGATCAAGCTGCAGGCCGAGGTCGCGGTCCACCTCGCGCGCAAACGCGGCGAGGACGTGCCCGAGCCGCTCCTGGTGATCCGCGACGCCGGCCGTGAAGCCGCCAGGGAACTCCACGCGACGCTCGAAGCGTTGCGCGACGACGACAAGAACCCGCCGCACGGCATCGACGACGTCCCTGAGCTCGTCGAACGCGCCCGGTCGACCGGCCTCGACGCCCGGCTCACCATCGAAGGCCGCCACCACGACGTTCCCGCCGCGGTCGAGCGCACGGCCTACCGGATCGTGCAGGAGTCGCTCACGAACATCGCCCGCCACGCCGCCGCGGAGACCGCGCGGGTCCACATCGACTACCGCCCGGACGCGGTGGTCGTGCGCGTGGACGACGACGGCAAGGCGGTGCCGCAGAACCCGCAGCCCGGCGTCGGCTTGCTCGGCATGCGTGAGCGGGTCACCGCGCTCGGCGGGCGGCTCCAGGCGGAACCCCGAAGCGGAGGCGGGTTCCGCGTGCGGGCCGAACTCCCGGTGGTGCAGCCGTGATCCGCGTCCTGCTGGTCGACGACCAGCCGTTGATCCGCAGCGGGTTCCGCGCGCTGCTGGAGGCGGAGGACGACATCGAGGTCGTCGCCGAGGCCGCGAACGGCGCGGAGGGGGTGTCCCTCGCCCGCGCGCACCTCCCGGACATCGCCCTGGTCGACGTCCAGATGCCCGAGGTGGACGGCATCGAGGCGACCAGGCGGATCGCCGCCGATCCGGCGCTGGCGGGCACGCACGTCGTGATCCTCACCAACTACGGCCTGGACGAGTACGTCTTCCACGCCCTGAAGGCGGGCGCGGCCGGATTCCTCGTGAAGGACGTGCAGCCGGAGGACTTCCTGCACGCCGTCCGGGTCGCTGCCCGCGGTGACGCGCTGCTGGCCCCGTCGATCACCCGCCGGTTGATCGACCGGTACGTGAGCCAGCCGCCGCGGCAGGACCGCAGTCTCGAGCACCTCACCACCCGCGAGCGCGAGGCCGTCGTCCTGGTCGCGCGCGGCCTGTCGAACGACGAGGTCGCGGCGAGCATGGTGATCAGCCCGCTCACCGCGAAGACCCACGTCAACCGCGCGATGGCGAAGCTGCACGCCCGCGACCGGGCCCAGCTCGTGGTGATCGCCTACGAGTCCGGCCTCGTCGTCCCGCAGACCTCCGACCGCGGATAGCCCTCGGCGCAGATCCGCGCCTCGGCGTCCGCTGCGGACAGCGACCAGCGGATGATCCGCGCGTCGTTCGCACCGGACACCAGCTCGTCCTCGCGTGTGAACGCGACGGCCTGCACCGGTCCCGTGTGCCCGGTGAGCGTCGTGCCGGTCCGCGTGCCGAGGTCCCACACCACGACCGCGTCGTCCTCTCCCCCGGACGCCAGCGCGGTGCCGGACGGGCTGAACGCGAGCGCCACCACCGGCGCCGAGTGCCCCGTCAGCGTCATCAGCTCGGCGCCCGTGGCCACGTCCCAGACCTTCACCGTCCGGTTGGCGCCCGCCGTCGCGAACCTCGTGCCGTCCGGGCTGACCGCGACGTCCCGCACGTCGCCCTGCCCCGTGCTGACGCGCCGTCGCAGCTCGTCGGCGGCGACGTCCCACAGCATCGCGCCGCCCGCCGGGTCGGTGGAGATGAGTAGGCGGCCATCCGGCGTGAACTCGACGGCGCTCGCGATGAACGGGCCACCGGACAACGGGTTCTCCCGGAGCTCGGGCAGGTTCCAGCGGAAGCGCCCGAGCGACGCCGCGACGATCCCGCGCCCGTCGGGCTGGTAGGCGATGTCGGTCGAGGCGCCCAGACCGCTGTAGGACAGCGACGACACCCGCTCGCGACGGGCGACGTCCCAGATCGTGACGGTGTGGTCGCGGGTCAGCGCGGCGAGCCGGGAGCCGTCCGGGCTGAACGACACCGACTCCACTCGATCGGAATGACCGTCCAAAGTGGCCAGCGGCGTGCCGTCGAGATCCCACAGCCGCACGGTTCTGTCGTCCCCCGCCGACGCGACGACGCCCTCGCGCACGTCGATGGCGTTGATGCCGCCGGCGTGCCCGGTGAACGGCGGCACCGCCTCCTCGCGCACCGCCACGATCCGGCCGTAACCGCCGGAGACCAGCAGCGTGCCGGCGCGGCCGAGCGCGATCGCCCTGGACTCGGTGCGGCCGCGGTCGCGGTAGGTCGTGATGGGACGGCCCGCGCGGACGTCCCAGATGGTGATGAGCCCGTCCTCGTCCGCCACCGCCATGCGTCCACCGACCGGCGCGGACGCCTCCCACGCGTAGGCGCCCTGCTTCGGCAGCTCCGACAACAGCTTCCCGTTCACGTCCCAGAACTTCACGCCGTCGCGCAGGGTCGCGGTGACGATCGCCGTCCCGTCGAAGGCGACGTTGTCGACCTCCAGCGACGGGATCTCGCCGATCCGCGCGCCGGACGCCACGTCCCACACCAGCGGGTGTTCCTCGCCGGTCGCGGTGACCAGCAGCGCTCCGTCCGGGCTGAACGCCAGCGCGGTCACCTCGGCGCCGTGCCCCCGCAGCGTCCGGCTGGTCCTGGCGGCGACGTCCCACACCTCGACGGCGCCTCCGGCGACACCGACCGCGAACGACGTGCCCGCCGGGTGGAACGCGAGCCCGGTGGTGATCACGTCGAACTGGTGGGAGAACTTGGCATTTCCGGTCGCGAGGTCCCAGACGACGACGTCGCCGCGGCTTCCGGCCAGTGCCGGCAGCGAGGCGTTCGAGGCGAGGAACCGGTCGTCCGCGCTGAACTCGGCCTGCCGGGCGTAGCCGCCGTCGGTGAACGCGTTGTGGTCGGCGAGCAGCATCCTGCGCGAGCGCGTCCCCAGGTCCCACAACGTGACATGACCGTCCCGGTCGGCCGTGGCGATCACGTCTCCCTTGTTCGACACGCTCACGTCCAGCACGGGCGGGCCGTCCGCGTTGAGATCGACGCGGCGGCGGGGTGCGGACGCGGTGCTCAGCAGCGCGCCTCGGGTGTCGTCGTCCGCGTGCAGCCGGTAGGCCGACAGGGCGAACTGCCCGGCGAGGTCGGGGGCCGTGTCCACGAGGCCCCGGGCCGACAGCGCGAGCTGGTGCGCCTGCTCGATCCGTTGCTGCAACCGGGCTTCCCGCGACTGCCACCACGCGACGCCGCCACCGCCCGCGGCGAGGAGCAGCAACACGCCCATGATCGCGACGAGTTTCGTGAGCAGCCGGTTGCGGCGCTTCACGGTCACCTGCTCGGCCTCTTCGCGCTCGCGGCTCGCCCCGAGGAACGCCTCCTCGGCCGCGTTCAGCTCACCGGGGTGGTCGAGGGCCCAGGCCGACGCGGTGGCGAGCTGCGCGCCCCGGTAGAGCGCGTCCTCGTCCCGGTCGAGCTCGGTCCAGGTGTGCGCCGCGGCGGTCAGCCTGCGGTGGACCAGCAGCGTCGCCCTGTCGTCGGACAGCCAGCGCTGCAACCGGGGCCACGCGCGGATCAGCGCCTCGTGGGCGATCTCCGCGGTGTCCTCGTCCAGGACGACCAGCCGTTCGGCGACCAGGCGGGCGAGCACGCCGTCGGCCACGCCGGGCTCGGCGACGCCGTCCAGCTCGGCGCGGCGGATCGGGCGGCGGGTGTCCTCGGTGCCGTCGCCGAACGCGGTGAGCCGCACCAGGATCCGGCGCATGGCGTGCTGCTCCGCGTCCCCCAGTTCGTCGTAGGCGCGTTCGGCGGTCTGCGCGATCGCGCCGCGGACCCCGCCACCCGCACGGTAGGCGGCCAAGGTCAGTTCGGCGCCGGAACGCTGCCACGTCTCGACGAGCGCGTGCGAGAGCAACGGGAGCGCACCCGGTTCGGCGTCCACGTCGGCGAGGACGGTCGCGAGCAGGTCGGAGGCGACGGACGCCCCGCTCATCGCGGCCGGGCGCAGCACGATGTCCCGCAGGTCGGCGGAGGACGGTGGCCCGACCAGCACGGTCGCCTCGTCCGCCAGCGCCAGCACCAGGCCGGGGTGCTGCGTGACGTGGGCGAGGAAGTCGGCACGGACGCCGAGCACGACCCGTGTGCGGCGGTGCGGCCCCTGGGCGGCGTCGAGCAGCACCCTGATGAACTGCGAGCGTTCACCTTCGCTGGCGCACAAGGTGAACAGCTCCTCCAGCTGGTCCACCACGAGCAGCACGCGGACGTCGTCCGGGCCGTGCGCGAGCGCGTTGCGCACCTCCACGTCGAACGCCGCCGGGTCCGCGCCGAGGTCGGGCCGCTTGCCGGTGAACGACGCGAGGGCGGTGGTGAGCGCCTCCACCGGGTGCGCTGTCGGCGTGAGGACGACAGGCCGCCACGTCGCGTCGAGCCCGCCGACGACACCGGCCCTCAGCAGCGAGGACTTGCCGCTGCCGGACGCCCCGAACACCCCGACGACCGGATGGCGCTCGATCCGGCGCGTGACCAGGTCGACGAGGTGGTCACGGCCGAAGAACCACGGGTGGTGCTCCGGCTGGTAGGCCATCAGGCCGCGGTACGGGCAGTCGGTGCGGCCGGTCTTCGGCGGTGCGGGGTCGAGCAGTGGGGCGCCCTGCAGCATCGTCGCGTGCAGGCCGCGCAACTCGGGGCCGGGTTCGATGCCGAGGTCCTCCACGAGCCGTTCGCGGGCTCTCCGGAACACCTCCAGAGCCTCTGCCTGGCGAGACGCGCCGTAGAGGGCGGTCATCAGCAGGGCGTGCAGGGGCTCGCGGTACGGGTTCGCCTGGGCCAGTTCGCCGAGATCGCCGATCACCCCGGCGTGCCGGCCCAGCGCCAGTTCGGCGCCGGCCCGCGCCTCGGCGGCGCGCAACCGGCGTTCGTCGAGCCTCGTGGCGAACTGCCCGGCCAGGTCGGGGTAGGCCGGGCCGCGCCACAGGCCGAGCGCCTCGGTGAGCAGATCGGCCGCCTTCGCCGGGTCTCCCGCCGCGAGCGCACGTTCACCGTCCTCGGTCAGCTGCTCGAAGCGGTCGGCGTCGAGTTCGCCGGGCTCGACCGCGAGCGCGTACCCGGCCGGTTCGCGGGTGATCCGGTCACCGAGGCCGAGGGAGCGCTTGAGCTGGTAGACGTAGAGCCGGACGTTCTCCTGCGCGGAGGCCGGCGGTGACTCCCAGAGCGCCTCGACCAGCCGGTGCTGGGAGACGGGCGTGTTCGCGTGCCGCAACAGCATCGCGAGCAGGGTGCGCTGCTTCGCGGACCGCAGCGGTACCTCTTCCCCGTTCGCGGTGACGACGACCGGACCGAGCACCCGGAACCGCACGCACC
Organism: Lentzea cavernae; assembly: GCF_014653695.1. GTDB lineage: Bacteria > Actinomycetota > Actinomycetes > Mycobacteriales > Pseudonocardiaceae > Lentzea > Lentzea cavernae. The sequence continues at coordinate 460,708 of NZ_BNAR01000001.1, forward strand.
CTCCCCCGATGATCGGCGGAACGGTAACAACGACCTGGCGTTATACGCACCCGATACGCGGAAATACGGTGCTTTCCCGACTGTTCGCGCTGTGCGAACCATCCATGTCTCGCTATCGTTGCGCAGCGCGTTGCTGGCGGAGAAGATCTCGTCCCGCCTCGCTGCCGCGCCCTGGGCCGTTCCGGGCGCGCCCGCCGACGTGCTCGTCACCGACTCCGGCGCCGCCGCCGGCCCGGGGACCGTCGCGGTGCTGTCGTCGTTCGAGGCCGTGGACGGCCTGGTGCGGCTCGGCGTGACCGGGCTCGTGCTCGCCGACGACCCGCCGGACGACATCGTGCGGGCGGTCCACGACGTGCACCGGTACGGCGGCTGGGTGTCGCCCCGGCTGGTGTCGTCGCTGCTGCCCGATCCCCCGCCGGCGTCGCTGACCGTCCGCGAGCGAGAGACGTTGCGGCTGGTCGCCGAGGGACGGGAGAACGCGGAGATCGCCGCGGCCATGTTCATCACGGTGAGCGCGGTGAAGTACCACGTGTCGAACCTGCTGCGGAAGTTCGGCTGCCGCGACCGCACACAACTGGTCTCGCGACTAGGGCGTCCGCTGCCCGTGCGTTCCTAGCGTGCTGACCATGAGAATCCTCGTTGCCGCCCTGATCTCGTTCGGGGTTCTGATAGGCGTCGTCAGCCCCGCCCAGGCGGCGCTGCCGTCGTGGCCGAACGTCAAGGAGGGCCAGAACGGCGCGAACGTGCTGACGGCCCAGCACCTGCTGCGCCACCGCGGCTACAACATCAGCGCCGACGGCGACTTCGGCCCGGCCACCGAGGCGGCGGTCAAGCAGTTCCAGAGCGCCAACGGCCTGTCCGCCGACGGCCAGATCGGCCCGAACACCTGGCCGAAGCTGGTCGTCAGCGTCAAGCAGGGCAACAACAGCAACGCCGTCCGCGCCGCCCAGGTCCAGCTCAACCGCTACGGCTACGGCCTGGACGAGGACGGCGACTTCGGCGGCGGCACCCACAGCGCCGCCGTGGCGTTCCAGAAGTCGAAGAGCCTGTCCGCGGACGGCATCGTCGGCCCGAACACCTGGCAGACCCTCGTCGGCGGCTCGGGCTCCGGCGGCGGTGGCGGCGGCACCTACAGCCTGCCGCTGGCCAAGAGCGCCCTGCCGCGCAGCGAGTACGACGACCCGCACCACGACTACCCCGCCATCGACCTGCCGGTGAACAGCAAGCCGGCGTACGCCATGGTCACCGGCACCGCCTACCGCATCAACGAGCCCAACGGCTGCGGCAACGGCCTGCGGATCGTCAAGAGCGGCGTCGACTACATCTACTGCCACTTCTCGTCGTGGTCGGTCTCGAACGGCACCTCCGTCAAGGCCGGCGACCGCGTCGGCACGACCGGCAACACCGGCAACTCGACCGGTCCGCACCTGCACATCGCGATCAAGATCAGCGGGACGTCCTACTGCCCGCAGAACTTCCTGCTCGCCCTGTACGACGGCCGCACGCCTCCGGCGCCGTCGTCGCTGCCCCGCACGGGTTGCTTCTACTGAGGCGCTTTTGGCGAACGTTGGTGGCGGCTCGGAGCCTGACGGCTTCCGGGTCGCCACCTCGGCGTTTCCACGCTGACCTGTGTTCGCCGCCGGTCTGGCAGACGGCTGGGTGGCTCGGCTTGGTTGTGTCGTGAGCGTGAGCGTGAGCGGCGAGCGTGAGCGGCGAGCGGTGAGCGGTGAGCGACCACACAGATCGTTCCGGAAACACTTCAGGCCCCGTGCCCGTTGTAGAGGGTGTCGGTGCGATCCGTGTCCCCCGGGCCTCACCTCATCGCCTTCGCGGAAGACCGTTCGGCTGGTACCGCGTAGAGCCACTCGCCGAGAGGCGACCGATCGCACCGACTTCTCGAACTCGCCCTCAGGCCGTCACTCTCCCCCGACAGACGGCCTGAGGGCGTCCAGGTCGGCGCGGACCTCTCCTGCCGCGCCGACCCCCTGATCCCGAACCTTGTTTCATGACATGGAATTCCGCGTTGACCGATCACCTCTTACCCGCCGATTCCCTTGAATCAAAAGGAAATCAGCAACCCGGCCAGTGAGTCAGCACACAGGGTCCCTTGGAACACAACGGATGCCCGCGCCGTTGAACAGGACAGTCGGTGCGGATCGAGTCCCCGGGCCCCAACAGAACAGCCTTCGCGGAATACCGTTCCAGCTGGAGCCGCGTCGTGCACACCGCCGAGAGGCGACCGCCGCACCGACCACAAGCCCCGCCCTCGAGCCCGCCATCCCCCCAGGCTGCTCGAGGGCCTTCCGCCGGCGGATCCACCCTCGCTCCTCCCCCAGGGAGAGAGGGAAGCACGCGGGTCCGCCGGCCGCACCCTCAAGTCGCCGACCCCTCAGCGGCTTGAGGGTCCACAACCTCGTAATCGCGGCCGGGTTCGGTCGTTGCTCTGCGGCAGAACAGAAGCTGGGTTCCCGGAGCCCCACCGCAACGCCTTCGTGGGGCACCGCTTCACCCGAAGCGCGCCGCCTGGAGGCGGCCACAAGCTTCGCCGGTCAGCTCCTCGGCTGCTTGCGGGTCTCAGCTCGCAAGCCCGGCCGAGTTCGCAAGTTCCCTTGCGACGGAACCGGAACAGCACCCCGGCCGGTGAGTCAGCACACAGATTCCCCTGGAACACAACGGAACCCCACGCTGTTGAACAAGACAGTCGGTGCGGAACGAGTCCCCGGGCCCCACCACAACGCCTTCGCGGAACACCGCTTCAGCAGGAACCGCGCAGTGCCCACCGCCGAGAGGCGACCGCCGCACCGACTACCAGCTCCGCCCCCGAACCATCGGCCCCAACCGATTCGAGGGCGTTCCGCCCCCAGGCTGCCGTCCTCCCCCAGGCAGCGTGGGGGCTTTCCACGTTCCGGGGTCAGGCGGGCCCGGCAGCGTAGGGGCTCTCCACCTTCCGGGTCAGGCGACCCCGGCAGCGCGAGAGCTTCCCACCTTGCAGGGCCAAGGAAGCCCGGCAGCGCGGGAGCCTCCCACCTTCCGGACGGTCAGGCGATTCCGGCGGCGATCAGCTTCGTCCAGATCTCGCCCTGGTCCACCACCTCGACGCCGAGCTTCTCGGCCTTCGTCAGCTTGTTCGCGCCGACGCCCTCGCCCGTGATGAGGAGGTCGGTGGTGGCGGAGACGGAGGAGGCGGCGGTGGCGCCGGCTCGTTCGCACATCTTTTGGAAGGTCGGGCGGGCGACCTTCTCGCCGGAGCGCGGGTCGCTGATGGAGCCTGTGATCACGACCGACTTGCCCTCCAGGGGTGCGCCGGCTACGACGACCGGGGGCAGGTCCTCCTCGCGGACCTCGAGGGAGACGCCGCGTTCGCGGAGGCGTTCGATCTCGGGGCGCAGGCGGGTGAGGTGCTGGATGAGGGACTCGGCGACCTTCTGGCCGATGTCCTCCACCGCCACGAGCTTCTCGACGCCCGCGTCGGCGACCTCTTCGAGGGAGCCGAAGCCCGCGCGGCACAGGCGGGCGGCGGTGCCTTCGGAGGCCATCGGGATCGAGAGGCCGATCAGGGCGCGGCGCAGGCCCACGGAGCGGCTGCGGTCGATGGACTCGATCATGCGGGTCGCGGAGACCTCGCCGACGCGGTCGAACTCGAGCAGGCGTTCCTTGGTGAGGGTGTAGAAGTCGGACGGGTTCACCAGGTCGCCCGTCTCGGCTAGGCGTTCGATCCACACCTGGCCGATGGCGTCGATGTCGGCCGCGGCTCGGGAGGACCAGTGGATCAGTCGGCGCACGGTCTGGGCCGGGCAGACGGCGTTGGTGCAGAACAGTTCGCGGCTGTTGCCCTGCTCGGTCAGCGGTTGCCCGCAGGACGGGCACTCCGACGGCGGGACGATCTCCTGCTCGGTGCCGGTGCGCTTCGACTCGTCGAGGACGCCCGCGACGAACGGGATCACGTCGCCCGCGCGGCGGACCAGGACCGTGTCGCCGATCTTGATGTTCTTCGAGCGGATGACCTCCTGGTTCGCGAGCGTCGCCCGCGTGACCGTGGTGCCGCCGACGAACACGGGCTCGAGCCACGCGACGGGGGCGATCTTGCCCGTCTTGCCCACGTCCCAGACGACGTCCTTCAGCACCGTCGTCTTCTCCTCGGCCGCGAACTTGTACGCGATCGCGCCGCGCGGGGACGACGAACGGGTGCCCGCGGCGGCGAACGCGTCGCGGTTCGCCAGGCGCAGCACGGCGCCGTCGAGGTCGTAGTCGAGCGAGTTGCGCGCCTGCTCGATGCCGCCGATCAGCTCCTGGGCCTCGGCGGCGGTCGTGCAGTGCTTCATCTCGGCGACGCTGAAGCCGAGCTTGCGCAGGCCCGCGTCGAGGTCGGCGTCGGCGGTCTCCGGATCGGTCGTCAGGTCGAACGCGAAGAACTGCATGCGCCGGCCCTCGACCGCCTTCGGGTCCTTGGCGCGCAACGTGCCCGCGGCCGCGTTGCGGGGGTTGATCAACGGCTTGTCCGCGTGGGCCGCGTTGTACTTGTCGAACGTGGAGCGCAGCATCACGCACTCGCCGCGCACCTCGACGCGGCCCGGTGCGGCGACCTTGTCCGGCACGCCGTCGCACAGCGCACGCGTGAGGAACGTGACGTCGTCGCCCGTCGTGCCGTCGCCACGGGTGACAGCGCGCGCCAGCCGCCCGTTTTCGTACACCAGTGCGAGAGAGAGGCCGTCGAGCTTCGGCATGACGACCACGGGCTGGCCGGGGAACCGCGAGAAGAAGGACTCGACCTGCTCGGGCTTGTTCGCCTTCTCGAGCGAGAGCATCGGCCGTGAGTGCCGCACCGGCGCGTGCAGCACCGACGGCGCGCCCACGTGGTCCAGAGGGTTGTCCTCCGGCGCGAGCTCCGGGTGCTCCGCGACCAGGGCGCGGAACTCGTCCTCGATCGCGTCGTACTCCGCGTCCGCCACCAGCGGCTCGCCCTGGTAGTACGCGTCGCGCAGCTCCACGATCCGCGCGGCGAGCTCCTGAATCCGTTCCCCAGCACTCATGGACGGGACGTTACCCGGCACCCCTGACAATTCCGCGCAGCCGCGATCGAGCACCGCTCAAGCCGTGTGCCGCACGAGGGCGTCGACGAACTCGGGCCACACCGGACGGGGCAGGTCGTGCCCGACCGAGTCCAGCACGAGCAGCGACGCACCGGGCACCGCGTCACGCAGCGCTTCCCCGTGCGCCAGTGGAAAGACCGGATCGAGCGAACCGTGTACCACCAAAGTGGGCGCCACGACGTCACCGAACCCGCCGTCACGCGGAGCGTCGAACTCGATGCGGAAGTGGTTGGTCATCGCGGACTCCAGGTTCACCGTCCGCGCCACGTCCTGCACGGCCAACCGGCGCACGTGCTCCTCGTCGAAGTAGGGCGAAGAACCCGCATACGCCCGTAGCACCGACACGATGCTCTCCACATCGGACGAAGACTCCACGGCCGACGCCTCCAGGAACGCCTCGGTCATCTGGGGCAGGTCCGGGTCACCGGTCGTGGTCGCCACGAACGTCAGCGACGCCACCCGGTCCGCGTGCTCCACGCCCAGGGCCAGGGCGATCGCCCCGCTCATGGACCGCCCGACCACGTGCGCCCGTGCCACGCCCAACGCGTCGAGGATCCCCACGGCGTCCAGCACCATGTCCGACAGCGCGTACCCCGGCTGCCCCGGCGGATAGCTCTCCGACAGCCCGGTGTCACGGTTGTCGTAACGAACAACGAACCGGCCGCGCGCCGCGAGAGCCGTGCACAACTCCGTCTCCCACCACAACATGGACGCGCACGCGCCGTGGATCAACAGCACAGCGGGATCCGAGGGCGACCCGAACGTCTCGAAGCACAGCTCCACTCCGTTAATGCGCATCACCGCACCGCCGGTCCGTCGCGCAGCACGCCGCGCACGTGATCCACCGAGAGAGACGCGGGGTCGAACGCCGTCAGACACCATGTCGCCCCAGCAGAGGCGTACGGCGTGACGTCCGAACCGGGCTCGACCTCGCAGACGTGGTCGAACGGTCCGTCACCGGTGCGCAGGGCCTCCACCTGCCCCACGGCGTCAGCGAACTCGCCGGCCGAGGACAGGTTCACCGGGAAGAAGCCGTCCAGACGGGCGGCCCGGCGCATCGGGCGCGGGTTACCGGGGAACCCGGCCGCCCACACCGGTACTCCAGGGCGTTGCACGGGCCGTGGCAGGAAAGTCACACCGTCCACTGTGTAGTGCTCACCGCGGTGGTGCACAGCTTTCCCGGACCACGCCGCCCGCAGGACCTCCAGCGACTCGTCCAGCATCCGCCCGCGAACCCGGTCGTCGCACTCCTCCCCGGTCCGTGAGAACTCGCCGGCGAACCGGTCGCTCCCCAGTCCCACCCCGAGCACGAGCCGCCCACCTCCGAGCAGGTCCAGCGACGCGGTCTCGCGAGCCAGCTTCACCGGCCGCCGCCGGGTGATGGCCGAGACCATCGGCCCGAACCGCAACACCGAGGTGGCCGACGCGACCGCGGCCAGGGTGATCCACGGATCGGCCACGTGCGTGATCGGCTCACGCCACCGGACGTGGTCCCAGACGAAGAGCCCGTGCCAGCCCGCCTCCTCCGCCTCGGCGGCGAGCCGGGCCACGAGCACCGGATCGGCGAGCGCGTCGAACAACGGCAACCACAGTGCACATCGCAGTTTCATGACGTCAACGCTAAGAACACGCAAGCATCAACAAAAGCGATAGATTCTGCTCAATACGACAAGCGACGCTTATCATTGAAGCCGTGATGGACCTCCGCCACCTGGCCACTCTCGACGCCGTGGCCTCCGAGGGCACGTTCGGCCGGGCAGCCGAGCGCCTCGGCTACACGCAGTCGGCCGTGAGCCAGCAGGTCGCCGCGCTGGAGAGGTCGGTGGGCGGTGCCGTGTTCGACCGCCCTGGCGGCCCCAGACCCGTCCGCCTCACGCCGCTGGGTGAGGTCGTGCTCGCCCACGGACGCGAGATGCTCGCTCGCGCCCGAGCCACCGAGGACGCCGTCGAACGCTTCAAAGCAGGCGAGGGACGCGTCGACATCGGCACTTTCCAGAGCGTCACCAACGTCATCCTCCCGGCGGTGGTGAGCCAGATCCTCACCGAACACCCGCGCGCGGACATCCGCCTGTTCGAGGAGGAGACGGACCAGCCCAGCGCCGACGGCCTCGACCTGGTCTTCTTCGACGGCCGCCTCACCGGCGACGTCGAGCAGACCAAGATCCTCGACGACCCGTACGCGCTGGTCGCCCGCCGCGGCCAGTTCCCGGAGGGCCCCGTCCCGCTCCAGGCCCTGCACGGCGCCGCCATGGTCGCCCAGCCGCCCATCTGCGACCAGGCCAGGGTCGAACGCGTCTACGCCGACGCCGGGGTCGCCCCGCTGATCGTGTTCCGCACGGCCGACAACCGCGGCGTGATCTCGATGGTCCGCGCCGGCATGGGACTGGCCGTGATGCCCCGGCTGGCGCTGGACGCGCTCACAGACCTCTCCACCCACGAACTCGAACCGGCGCTGAGCCCGCGGGAGATCTACCTGGCGTGGCAGGCGAACCGCACGCTGTCCCCACTGGCCACCCGCGTCATCGAACTGGCCGTCAGCAGCGCGGAACGGCTCTAGTCGCGCGGCCCGCGCAACGTCAGCACCACGCGCAGCACGTGCTCGACGGCCGCCGGGAACACCGCTCCCCGCAGCTCGTCGCGGTGCACCAGGGTCTGCCCGGCGAACTCGACCATGCGCTCCGGCCCGACCCGCCGGACGACGAGCGCGGCGACCTCCTCCAGGTCGAGCGCGGGGTTGTCGAGGCGGGCCAGCGCGAACTCGACGATCAGCTCCTCGTCGCTCATCCGAGCACCTCCTCCCCCACTCGTCGAATTCTTCCACCGATACAGGTCGAAAACATGTGCTGGACCAATGATCCGGCCCACCCCACGCTGTCTCCCATGACGTTCACGCGGCCAGGAGCCCGCAGCTGGCGATGTCCGCCCGCGCCGACCGAGGTGCGGGACTTCCACGCCCGGCTGCCCGGCTACGCGCCCACCCCGCTGACGGAGCTGCCGGCTCTCGCCGCGGAGCTCGGGATCGGCCGCCTGTTCGTCAAGGACGAATCCTCCCGGCTCGGCCTGCCCGCTTTCAAGGCTCTGGGCGCGTCCTGGGCCGTTCACCGCGTTCTGCGGCACCGGACGGGCCAGGTCACGCTCACCACGGCGACCGACGGCAACCACGGCCGGGCGGTGGCCCGCATGGCGCGGCTGCACGGTCAGCGGGCCCACATCTTCGTCCCGCACACCGTGCCCGCGGCGGCGATCGAGGCGGTCCGGGCCGAGAACGCCGAGGTCACGGTGGTCGACGGCACGTACGACGACGCGGTCGCCGCGGCCGCGGAGGCCGGCGGGGTCCTCGTGCAGGACATGGGCCGGCCCGGCTACGAGGAGGTCCCGGAGTGGATCGTGGAGGGCTACAGCACGCTCTGCCACGAGATCGACGACCAACTCGACGCCGAACCCGACCTGGTGGTCGTCCCGGTCGGCGTCGGCTCGTTCGCCCAGGCCGTGATCACCCACTACCGCAGCCGTGAGTCCCGCACGCGACTCCTCGCCGTCGAACCCGACAGCGCCGCGTGCGTCCTCACGAGCCTGGAGGCGGGCGAACTCACGACCGTCCCCACGGGCGACACGATCATGGCCGGACTGAACTGCGGCACCCCGTCCTCCACCTCGTGGCCGTTCCTGTTCCACGGCCTGGACGCCGCCGTGGCGATCTCCGAAGCCGACTGCACCAAGGCGATGGAAGAACTGCACGCCTACAACGTCCCCTCCGGACCGTGCGGCGCCGCACCTCTCGCAGGTCTGCGCGCCATCCGGAACGAACTCGGCGAAATCGCCACCGCAGTGCTCATCAGCACCGAAGGACGCCCGTGAACCCACGTGACCTGCTGGCCGACCTGATCTCCATCGACTCGGTCAACCCCGACCTCGTCCCCGGCGGCAACGGCGAACGCCAGATCACCGGCTTCTGCGCCGACTGGTTCCGCGCCCGCGGCTTCGAGGTCCACCGCCTCGAGGAACGCCCCGGCAGACCGTCGCTCGTCGCCGTCAGGAAGGGCACGGGCGGCGGGAAGTCGTTGATGCTCAACGGCCACGTCGACACGGTGGGACTGGCGGGCTACGACGGCGACCCGCTAGCGCCGGTGGTCGAGGACGGCAAGATGTACGGCCGCGGCACGTTCGACATGAAAGGCGGCATCGCGGCCATGATAGTGGCCGCGGCCCGCGCCACCGAACGCCCGCTGCGTGGCGACGTCATCGTCGCGTGCGTGGCCGACGAGGAGCACGGCAGCTTCGGCACCGAAGAGGTGCTCCGCCACTTCACCGCCGACGCCGCCATCGTCACCGAACCCAGCCACCTCGAGGTCACGCTGGCGCACAAGGGTTTCGTATGGTTCGAGGTCGAGATCGGGGGCAGAGCGGCCCACGGCTCACGGCCGGAGCTCGGCATCGATGCGATCGCCAAGGCCGGCCACTTCCTCGTGGCTCTGGAACAGCTCGGCACCGACCTCGCGAACGGTCCGGGGCACCCCCTGCTCGGCACCGGCACCGTCCACGCGTCCCTGATCAGCGGCGGCGAGGAAGCCTCCACCTACCCGTCGGCCTGCAAGATCACCCTCGAACGCCGCACGGTCCCCGGCGAGTCCCCGCAGCAGGCGGAGGACGAGCTGCGGGCCGTCCTGGACCACCTCACCGCGACGGTCCCGGACTTCCGCGCCACGCTCACCCGAGGCCTGGCCAGGGACCCGTTCGAGGCCGATCCGGACGCGGAGATCGTCCGCACCCTCATCGGCCACCTCGGCGCACCACCCGTCATCCGCGCCGAGCCGTTCTGGACCGACTGCGCCCTGCTGGACCGGGCCGGCATCCCCTGCCTGCTGTTCGGCGTCGACGGCGCGGGTGCCCACGCGGCCACCGAGTACGTCGACCTGGCCTCGCTGGACCGCCTCACGGACGTCCTGACCGGGACGATCCGGGAGTTCTGCGGCTAGGTCGCCTCATCACGGGTTCCTCGACGTAACGCCAGCTCAGCGCCGCCGCCACGACCGTGAGCACCGCCGCGACCGGCCCGGCGGCGGTACCCAGCTCTGGCCGCAGCCACAGCGTCAGCGGGTAGTTCCACAGGTAGGCGCCGTAGGACAGGGTGCCGAGCACGACCAGCGGCCGGATCGGCGTCGCCACCTGCTCCCACCTCGACCAGACCAGCAGCAGCACGGCGGTGCAGGCCGCGATCGCCGGGCCCGCGACGAGGTAGGTCAGCGCGTGACCCCGCAGCGGGACCACCGAGAGCACCGCGAGCACCGCCAACGCGACGGGTACGGCCCAGCGCGGTGCGTCGGTCAGCTTGAGCCTGGTCGCGGCGCCGATCACGAAGCACACGAACCACGAGGTCGGCAGCGCGTAGGCGTTGTCGGCGTTCGGCCACAGCCAGACGAGCGCCGCCGTGCAGGCCGCGAGCGCGCCCAGTGCCGTGACGACCAGGACGGCGCCGGTCCGGTCGCGCACCCACGCGAACGCGAGGAGCGCCGGCCACAGCAGGTAGAACTGCTCCTCGGTGGCGAGGGTCCAGCCGTGGAACGCCGCCGGGCTCACGCCGCTGATCGGCAGGTTGCCCGTGAACGTCACCAGGACGATCACGGTCCTGAGCAGCTTTTCTCTTTCCCTCAAAGGGTCGAACACGAGCGTGACGACCGCGAAGACCACCACGAGCGCGAGCAACGCGGGCAGCAGCCTGCGCGCCCGGCGCAGGTAGAACCGCTTGAAGTCGACGCGTCCCCCCGCCTGCAGCTCCCTCTGCAGGACACCGGTGATCAGGTAGCCGCTCAGGGTGAAGAACACGACCACGCCGACCACGCCCGCACCGGGGAACACGTCCGGGAACGCGTGGCGCAGCATCACGAGCAGGATCGCGATGCCGCGCAACACGTCCAGCCCGGCGACGCGCGTCACCGCATCGCTCCCCGCACGAGCTTGTCGAGGAGGTCCGGATAGGACAGTCCGGCGGCCGCGAACATCTTGGGCACCTGCGACTCCGCCGTCATGCCCGGCATGGTGTTGACCTCGTTGAGCACGAAACCGTCGTCGGTCAGGAAGAAGTCGACCCTGGCCAGCCCGCGGCAGCCGAGTGCCTCGTAGACCTTCAACGCCGAGTCCTCCAGCGCCTTCAGCTCGGTGCCGGCCAGCGGGGCCGGGACGACGAACCGCGCGCTGCCGTCGTACTTCACGGTCGTGTCGAAGAGTCCGGGCACCTGGATCTCCAGCGGCGGCCCGGTCCTGCGGCCCTCGTCCGGGTCGTCCAGCACGGCGATGTCGATCTCGCGCCCGTTCAGGACCTCTTCGACCAGCACCCGGTCGTCCAGCTCCAAGGCTTGGCGCACAGCGGGTTCGAGGTCCTCCTCGCGCCGCACGAGCGTCACCCCGAAGCTCGACCCCGCGGCCACCGGCTTCACCACGACCGGACCGGTGAAGTCCGCGGTGGACGTGACCAGTGCCCCCTTCGCCGTGCGGACCCCGACCGCCTCGGCGACGAGCTTGGTGGCCCACTTGTCCATCGCGAGCGCCCCGGCCCGCAGCGGCGATCCCACGTACGGCACGCCCGCCAGTTCGCACAGGCCCGCCAGCGTGCCGTCCTCCCCCTGCGGACCGTGGACCAGCGGAAACACGACGTCGCAGGTCGCGAGCACGTCGAGCGCGGCGGCGAGGCTGCCGGACGCGAGCGCGCCGAGTTCCGGCCCGTGCCACCGGCCGTCGCGGCCGATCGTGAGCGCCACCGCCTCGTACTTCGACGGGTCGAGCGCCTGGCGCACCGAGGCCGCCGACGCCACGGAGACGTCGTGCTCGCAGTTCTGGCCGCCGCCGATCACGGCGACGCGGATCCCCCTCATCGAACGCACCTGCGCACCCTCGCCCCGATTCCCGTCACGATCTCGTGCGGGATCGTTCCCGCCCAGCGAGCCCAGTCCCCCACGGTCGGCTCGCCGTCGTCCCCCGGCCCGAACACCACCGCCTCGTCCCCCGGCACCACGACGTCGTCCCCCACGTCGACCACGGCCTGGTCCATCGAGATCACCCCGGCGACCGGCCGGCGACGTCCCGCCAGCCACACCTCCGCCCGTCCCGAAGCGCCGCGCGGCAAGCCGTCCGCGTACCCCACCGGCAGCAACGCCAGCGTCGTCGCCCGTTCGGTGACGTGCGCGTGCCCGTACCCGATGCCGGTCCCCGCGGCGACCCTCCGCACCTGCACCACCGGTGCCGTCCACCGCAACGCGGGGCGCAGCCGGGTGGTCCCGGACGGGTCGATCCCCACCAGCCCGGCCCCGATCCGAACGACGTCCAGGTGGGTGCCGGGATCGGTCAGCGCGGCGCTCGTGGCCGCGAGGTGGCGCACCGAGGGCTTGAGACCTGCCTGGCGCGCCATCTCGACCCCTCGCAGCAGCGCCCGTGTGCCCGACTCGTTCGCTCCCGGCGTGTCGGCACACGGCAGATGTCCCATCACGCCGACGACCGAGACCCTCCCCGCCAGTTCGGCCCGGCGTGCCGCCGACATCAGCGACAGCCACGACTCCGGCGCCGCCCCGTCCCGCGCCATTCCCGTGTCCAGCTGCAGGTGCACGCGGACCCCGGAGTGCAACGCGGCGAGGTGGTCCAGACTCGGCACGCTCAGGTCGATCCCGCACCGGACGGCCGTGCGCACGTCCACGTCGACGGGGTTGAGCCAGCTGAGCACGGGAACGTCCACACCGGACTCCCGCACCCGCACGGCCTCGTCCAGCGACGTGACCCCGACCCGGGTGGCACCCGCGGCCACCGCCGTGCGGGCGACGTCACCGAGCCCGTGCCCGAACCCGTCCGCCTTCACCACCGCCATGACGGCGCCGCGGGCCCACGAGACGAACCGGCTCGTGTTGGCGGCGACCGCGGCGAGGTCGACCGTGAGCTCCGGTACCGCCGAGACCTGGCGGACGCTCGTCACGAGCGCGCCCACGCAGGCACCTCCACCGGTCCGTAGACGGCGTGGTCGGCGCCGGTCAGCAAAGCCCAGTAGCGGTCGCCGTAGGACCAGTGCCACCACTCGGTCGGGTAGTTGATCAGGCCGGCGGCGCTGAGCGCGCCGGCCAGCACCGTCCGGTTGTGGCGGGCCTCCTCGTCGACCGGCGCGCCGAAGAAGCACGTGCCGTCGCTCTCCTCGGGAGTCGCGTCGACCTCCGTCCCCATCCACAGCTCCGCGCCCGAGCTCGTGACCAGCGTCAGGTCGACGGCCGCTCCCGCGACGTGCGGCGCGACGGCCAGCGGCGCCACGAACCGGCTGGACAACCGGGCGAGCTCGACGGCGTCCGCGGCGGGGTGGAGCTCCTGCAGCTCGGCCGTGTACCGCTCGATGATCGCGCTCTGGTCGGCGGTGCTGCGGTGCCCCTCGACCACCCGCAGGTCCACACCGGACGGAAGCAGCGCACGTGCCACGTCGAGGCGACGCGAGAGCCCCTCCCGCACCCACACGCCCGGCGCGAAGTCCAACGGCACCAAAGGATCTCCGTTGTCGAGCACGCGAACGGCGCGCACGATCGGATCGGCTAGCAGGATGGTCATGCAGCCAACCTAGGAAGCCGTGTCCACTGCGGACTCCTCCTCGCGGTCACGCCCGCACGCCGAACGGCCGGTTCGGTGCCGCGGGCCTCAGCCGTTCGGACGAGGGGCGCACACGCCGCGGAAATTCGGCAGACTGGAACCGTGACCCGACTGAGGACGACCTGACGTGCACACCGCCGGCCTGGTGCTGCACCCGCAACGAGACTCCGCCGCCGCCGTCGAGGCAGTCCTCGGCTGGGCGACCAACCGCGGTGTCGAGATCCTCGGCATCAACGACGAGATCCAGCGCCTGCGCTGCGAGGCCACCCCGGTCACCGCGGAGGAGCTGGGCCGCCGCGCCGACCTGGTCGTGAGCCTCGGCGGCGACGGCACGATGCTGCGCGCCATGCGCCTGGCCGACGGCGAACGGGCCCCGGTGCTCGGCGTCAACCTGGGCAGACTCGGTTTCCTGGCCGAGGTCGACGTGCCCGACCTGCCCGCCGCCCTGTCCGCGATCGACGCCCACGACTTCACCGTCGAACCCCGCCTCGCCGTCGACGCCCGGTTCAACGGCCAGGAGGTCACCGCGTTCAACGACGTCGCCGTGGTCCGCGTCCCCGGCGAGGGCGGCGCGCGGGTGGCCGTCCGCGTGGCCGGCCAGCCGTTCGTCAGCTACTCCGCCGACGCCGTCATCGTCGCCACCCCCACCGGTTCCACCGCGTACAGCTTCTCCGCGGGCGGCCCGATCACCAGCCCGTCCGTCGAGGCCCTGCTCGTCACCCCGGCCGCCCCGCACTCCGCCTACAGCCGCGGCGTCGTGCTGTCGGTCGACGACGACGTCGAACTGGACCTGCTGCCCTCCAGCGGCCGCCTCGCGGTCGAGGTGGACGGCCAGGTCGCGGGGTACGTCGAACCGGGCCAGCGGGTGTCGTTGCGCGGCCGGTCCGCCGCCGCACGGGTGGTGCGGCTCGGGAAGACGACGTTCTACCAGCGGGCGCGGCGCAAGCTGCGGCTCACGGACTCCGCCGAACTGGGTTGACGCGGGTCTGCCCGTTTGTTCGGATGTCGGCTCCGACAACGGCTGGGGGCCGATGGACATGGAACTGAACAGACGCAGTGTGTTCGCGTTGGGCGCGGGCGCCGCGCTCGCCGCGGGCACCGGAACCGCGCGAGCCGGGAGGTCGCCCGAACAAGACCTCCCGGGCTTCCGCCACGGCTACACGCAGGTCAACGGCGTGCGGCTGCACCACGTCACCGGCGGCAGGGGCAAGCCGCTCGTGCTGCTGGCGGGGTGGCCGCAGACCTGGTGGGCGTACCACCGGATCATGCCCGCGCTGGCCACGAGGTTCCGGGTCATCGCCGTCGACCTACGAGGCCAGGGCTCCTCGGAGAAGCCGCGCGGCGGCTTCGACAAGAAGACGATGGCGACCGACGTCCACGAGCTGGTGAAGCGGCTCGGCCACACCAAGGTCGACGTCGTCGGACACGACATCGGCGCCATGACGGCCTTCGCGTTCGCCGCGAACTTCCCCGAGGCCACCGGAAAGGTGGCGTTCCTGGACGTGCTGCACCCGGACGAGAGCTTCTACCAGCTCCCGCTGCTGCCACCGCCCGGCGGCTTCACGCCGTGGTGGTTCGCGTTCAACCAGGTCCAGCAACTTCCGGAGCAGTTGCTCGCCGGCCGGTTCCGGCACCTGCTCGACTGGCTGTTCGCCAACACCGCCTTCACGCCGTCCGCCATCGACGAGAAGTCGCGGCGGATCTACGCCGGCGCCTACGACACCCCGGACGCCATTCGCGCCGGGAACGGCTGGTACCAGGCGTTCCACCAGGACATCGCGGACGGCAAGACCTACGCCAAGCTGACGCCTCCGGTGCTGGGGCTGGCGTCGGTGCTGTCCCACGACCAGTTCCTGGGGGCGCTGCCGAACGTGGCGGAGCGGTTCGAGGTCGTACGCGTTGACGGGTCCGGGCACTGGCTCACCGAGGAGCAGCCGGACGTCGTCGCCCGCGAGATCACCCGCTTCTTCAGCTGACCGGCCGCACCCGGCCCGACGGGATGAACGTCGCGACCACGACTGCCAGCAACGCGGTCGCGGCGCCCAGGCCCATGATGAGCTGAAAGCTGAACGGCGCGCCCACCTGCGTGAGCACGACTCCCGCGACGGCGCTCGACACCGACGTGCCGATGGCGCGCATCAGCGTGTTGAGGCTGTTGGCGGCGGCCGTCTCCGAGGTCGGCACGGCGCCCATGATGAGGGCGGGCATCGCGCCGTAGCCCAGGCCGATGCCGGCGCCGATCACGGCCGAGACGATCACGAGCTGCCAGATCGCGGTCAGCATGAAGACGCCGGCGCCGTAGCCGATGGCGACGACGAGTGCGCCCAGGATCAGCGTGATGCGGGGGCCGCGGGCGTTCGAGATGCGCGCGGACACCGGTGCCGTCGCCATCATGACCAGGCCGGACGGCACCAGCACGAGGCCCGTGACGAGCAACGACTGCCCGAGGCCGTGGCCCGTCGAGACCGGGAGCTGCAGGACCTGCGGCAGCACCAGCGACTGCGCGAACAGGGCGAACGCGAACGACACCGACGCGATGTTCGTCAGCAGCACCTGGCGGCGTGCTGTGGTGCGCAGGTCGACCAGCGGCTGTGCGGACCTCAGCTCCCACCAGCCCCACAGGCCGAGCACGACGGCCGTCACCACGAACAGGCCCGTAACGGCGCTCCCGCTCCACTCGGACGCCTTCGACACCCCGAGCAGCAGGCAGATCAGGGCGATCGACAGTCCGACGGCGCCGAGCACGTCGAACCGCCCGCCGCTGCGCACCGGTGACTCAGGCACCCAGACCAGCACCGCCACCAGTGCCAGCAAACCCGCTGCCGCCGACACCCAGAACAGCATGTGCCAGTCGCTCTGCTCGACCAGGATGGCCGCGGCGGGCAGACCGAGCGCGCCGCCGACGCCGAGGGAGGCGCTCATCAGCGCGGTCGCGCCGGCCAGGCGTTCGCGGGGCAGCTCGTCGCGCATGATGCTGATGCCGAGGGGGATGACGCCGACGGCCATGCCCTGCACCACGCGTCCCACGATGAGCGGCACCAGCGAGTAGCTCAGCGCTCCGATGACCGAGCCGACGACGACCATCGCCAGGCTGACCAGGAGCATGCGGCGCTTGCCGTACATGTCGCCGAGGCGGCCGATCACGGGTGTCGCGACCGCGCTGGCCAGCAGCGTCGAGGTGATCACCCAGGTGGTGTCGCCCGGTGACGAGCCCAGCAGCGCGGGGAACCTCGGCAGGAGGGGGATGACGAGGGTCTGCATCAGCGAGACGACGATGCCGCCCATCGCGAGCACGGCCACGACGACGTTCGGTCGCGTCACCGGACGCGTTTCTTCGAGGAGCACGACACCGAGTCTAAGTCAGTCACTTGACTTAGAATGGAGCGCCCAGACGATGTCCGTGATGTCTGGAACGGCTCCCGGTGGAAGATGGTGACGTGATGAGCAAGGTCGACAACCCGTCCAGGACGGAACGCGCCCACGCCACCCGCGAGCTGATCCTGACCGCCGCGGAGCGCCTGTTCGCCGAGCACGGGGTCGTGGCCGTCTCGAACCGCCAGGTCAGCGAGGCGGCCGGGCAGGGCAACAACACGGCCGTCGGGTACCACTTCGGCACCAAGGCCGACCTCGTCAGGGCCATCGCGCGCAAGCACCTCGCGCAGGTCGAGGAGATCCGGCAGCGGATGGTCTCCGAGCTCGGCCCCGCCCCGGACCTGCGCGGCTGGCTCAGCTGCCTCGTGCGCCCGGTCGTCGAGCACCTGGACGCGGTCGGCAGCCCCACGTGGTTCGCGCGGTTCGGCGCGCAGGTCATGACCGACCCGACGTTGCGGCCGATCATCATCGAGGAGACGCGGTCGTCGCCGTCGCAGGTGCGGATCCTGGCCGGGCTGAACGCGTGCCTGACCGACCTGCCCGACGACGTGCGGGCCGAACGGCACGACATGGCCCGCCAGCTGCTCGTGCACATGATCGCCGAACGCGAGCGGGCCCTCGCCGAGAACACGCCGACCCCGCGCGCGAGCTGGCACGACGCCGCGACCGGCCTGGTCGACGCCCTCGCGGGGCTGTGGCAGGCGCCCGTCAGCCCGTGAGCGCGTAGAACCGGATCGCCGAGTTCGGCTCGAACCCGATCCGCGGGTAGACCGGCGCTCCGGCGACGGTGGCGTGCAATGTCGCACGGGTGATCCCGGTGGCCCGCCATCCCTCGTGCAACGCCTTGCGCGTCACGGCCTCGCCGTACCCGCGGCGCTCCCACGCGGGATCGGTCGCGACCAGCACCACGAACAGCCGGCCGGCCGTCTCCACCGTCGCCGCGCACGTCACCGGCACGCCGTCACGAAGACCGAGGTACGCGTGCACCCCGCTCTTCCACAGCGCCGAACCGGCGATGCCGTCACGTCCGGCGTCCGGCTCGAACCCGTAGGCGCGGGAGTTGAGGTCCGCGTACGCCAGCAGCTGCTCGTCGGTCGTCACCCGCTCGAACGTCAGCTCCGGGTGCGCGGGCTCCCCGATCGGCAGCAGGTCGCCCGCCATCCCGGTGCCGGGAAACGAGTACTCGAACCCGGCACGGGCGGCGAGCGCGTCGAGGTCGGCGTCCGGAACCAGGTCCTCGAACACCCACAGGAAGCCGAACTGTTCTTTCTCGCGCACCACGTCCGCCGCCTCGGCGAACCGCCGCGCGAGCAGGTCGGCGCCGATCCCGGGCTCGGTCAGCGTGACGCAGTTCCAGAAGGGGAAACGGCAGTCGGCCCACCGCACCGCGATGCCGGGCAGGTCGCGCACGTCGGCGTCCGGGTCCCGGTCCAGCACCATGGCGCGCCAGCCCTCGGTGAGCTGCTCCACGGACTCCGCAGTCAAGTCGATCATGAGCCGAGCCTAGCGGCGGGCCAGGGGCCTGTGTCGAAGTCTGGTCCGATGAGAGTCGCGCTTGAGGTGGTTCCTGGTGGTGCGGCCGGACGGCCCGCGTACCGGGTCGGACTTCGACACAGGCCCCTAATCGGCGGTGTTCTCCCGCAGCCGTCGCAGCATCAGCGCCAGGTGCAGCCGGAAACGGCCGTGCGCCTCGTCGAGACCGAACCCGAGCACCGACTCGGCGCGCGCCAGCCGGGCGGTCATCGTGCTGTGGTGGCGGTGCAGGACCGTGGCGGCCTTGCGCAGCGAACCGGTGGCGCACACCGCGTCCAGCATCGTGATCATGCCCGGCTCCCCCGCGAGCCGGTCGAGCGCGCGCACGTCCGGCAGCGCCGAGACGTCGGCGGAGGTGAGGCGTTCGGCGAGGAGCCCGAGGCCGCCGAGCTTCTCCCACCACACCACCGGCTCACCGTCCGATGTGTATCGCAGCGCCGTTCGCGCGCCCTGCCACGACCTCGCCGCGTCGATCGCGGGCAGCAGCGGGCCGACGCCGAGCCGCCCGGCCGTCTCCGGCACCTCGGTGCTCAGCGCCGCCCGCACGTTCCCCAGCACCACCGACCGCCCCGGCAGCTGCCCTGTCGACGCCAGCACGCGGATGGGCGCGGTGGCGGCGATGCCGAGCAGGTGCAGGGCGCGGGAACGTTCCGCCGTGCCAACGCTTTCGGACAGGACGAGCTCGATGAGCGCGGGATCGCCCAGTTCCGGCAACGGCACGCTGGAGTGCTCCAGCAGCACGGCGGCGGCGATCGCGAACCGTTCGAGCAGCATGTCGTCGAGCGGCACGGGCGCGCCCTCCCGTGCGACCCAGACCTCCACGCCGCCTTCCAGCGCGCGCACCGAGGCCCGCGCGGGCACCGGGCCCGCCGTGACGGCGCCCCCGGCGTCGGCGCGCAGCGACAGGCCCTGTCCGGGCGCGCACAGGCCGACCGGGCACCCGGCGAGTTCGGACGTGCTGCGCACCAACGCGTCGAGGCCCGCGCGCTCGGTGATCAGGCGATCGAAGAACCCGATCACCCTCACCGCGCTCTCGGCGTCGGCGTCCAGCCCGGACAACCTCAGCAGCAGGCCTCTCATCTTGACACCATAGCCCCGACAGGTGGCTGGTCCGAGGGCCGAATCGCCCGCCACCTGTCGGCTGCCCGCACCGCCGCCCCGAGCCGAGGATTGAGTTCATGAGCTACGACATCGATCCCGAAGTGCTGCCCTGGCTCGACATGCTGCCGCAGTTCGACATGACCTCCAACGAGGCCGTGACGTTCGCCCGCTCCCAGCAGTCGGAGCTGGCCCACCTCATGCCGGTCTACGAACCCGTCAACCAGATCGACGTGCGCGACGAGGTGGCCCCCGGTCCGTCCGGAGCCCCCGACGTCCCGGTGCGCGTCTACCGCCGTGCCGGTTCCCAGGGCGCGGTGCCGGGCCTGGTGTACATCCACGGCGGCGGGTTCATCGTGGGCAGCGTCGAGATGTTCGACGCGCAGGCCCTGAAGATCGTGGACGAGCTCGACGTCGTGATCGTGTCGGTGGACTACCGGCTGGCGCCCGAGCACCCGTTCCCCGCCCCGGTCGAGGACTGCTACGCGGCCCTGCAGTGGACGGCGGCCAAGGCCGGCGAGCTCGGCATCGACCCCGCGCGCCTCGGCGTCGGCGGGGAGAGCGCGGGCGGTGGGCTCGCCGCCGCGACCGTGCTGCTCGCACGCGACCGCAGCGGCCCCGAGCTCGTCTTCCAGTACCTCGGCATCCCCGAGTTGGACGACCGGCTCGACACCGAATCCATGCGGGACTACGTCGACACCCCGCTGTGGAACCGCCCCAACGCGATCTACAGCTGGACCGCCTACCTGGGCGCCGAACCGGGTGGCGACGACGTCTCCCCCTACGCCGCCCCCGCCCGCGCCACCGACCTGTCCGGGCTTCCGCCGGCCTTCGTGACGGTGTGCCAGTACGACCCGTTGCGCGACGAGGGCATCGAGTACGCCCGGCGTCTCGCGCACGCCGGGGTGGCGACGGAGCTGCGCCTGTACCCCGGCACGTTCCACGGCACGGCGCTGATCGAAAGCGCGTCGATCTCGCGGCGGATGTTCGCCGACGAGATCGACGCGCTGCGCCGTGGCCTGAAGGTCACGGAGTCCCCGTGACCGAACTTCCCGACTTCGTGACGTAGTAGGTGACGGTGGCGCCGCTCCAGTAGTGGAACGTCAGCGTCACCCGCGCGTTGTCGTTGACCTCGGCGAAGAACTCCGGGGTCAGCGTCGTCGCGCCGGTGGTGTAGTTCGGCGCGAACGCCTTGTCGAACTCCTTGTAGGACGTCCAGCTGTGCGGGCCCGCGTTCGACCCGTCCGCGTACTTCGCCTCCATCGTGGCGAGCAGGTCGCCGCGGAAGGTCGTCGGGATCGAGAACGCGCTCGTCGTGCCGGTCGCGTTCGCGAGCACCGGGGTGTCGTGGGTGATCAGGTTGATCCGCCACGGCACTCCGGCGGAGAAGTGGGCCGTCAGCACGGCGTTCGTGCCGTAGTCGCGCGACCCGCTCAGCCTGGTGATCGCGGAGGCGGTCAGGGTGAGCTGGTCGCCCGAAACCGTGTAGTCGGTGCCGCGCACCAGTTCCGTCGTGCCCTGGCGCAGGCCGCTGAACGTGGTTCCGCTGGTGTTCAACGTGATCGTCTTGGCGGTCACGGCACTGGAGCGGGCGCTGAAGACCTGGTCGGTCGACGCCGTGCCGGAACGGGTGGACCAGCTCGACTTGATCTGCGCGATCAGCTCGGGGTCGCTCCACTGGAAGGACGTGCGGCCGAGGTGCTGGCCGTTGTCCCAGAGCATCGTGGTGATCTTCTTGGTGCGCGCGTAGTACCCGAGGTGCTCGAAGAACTTCAGCTTCTCGCCCTGCTCGATCGTGCCGGTGTGCCGGTCGAACCCGAGCAGGCCGTACTCGCCGAGCACCACGGGGACGCCGCGGGCGACGAACGTGTTGTACACGCGGTCGAACGAGTCGGTCAGGTCCTTCTGCGCCGTGGCGTCGTAGCGCGTGCCGCCGGCGACGTTCACGCTGAACGGCCAGTAGCCGTAGTAGTGGAAGGTCGCGATCAGGTTCGGGTCGCCGAACCCGCGGATCGACGTCGCCAGCTCGTCGAGCCGGGCCTGGTCGGACGACGTGTGCAGGGTGGGCAGCACGAGCAGCCGGCTGGCGTTGTTGCCGCCCGAGCGCCGCACGATGTCGCGGAACGACGCGTTCAGCTCGTGCAGCAGCTGCGCGTTCTGGGCGTCGCCCGAGCTGCCGGTGAACTGCGGCTCGTTGACGCTCTCGAAGACGAGCTTGCCGGGCGAGTCCTTGAAGGCGGCGGCGAGCTGCGTCCAGATCGCGTTGTAGCGCGTGAGCACACCGGTCCGGTTCGACGGCATGGCCGAGATCCACTGCCACGAGTCGTGGTGAATGTTGATCATCACGTGGAAGCCGTCCGCGAGCGCCCAGCCCACGACCTCCTTGACGCGGCTGAGGTACGCGGCCTCGATGGTGTGGTCCGCCGCCTGGTGCTGGCCCCACGTGACGGGGATGCGGATGCTCTTGAAGCCCTGCGCCTTCACGTTGTCCAGCAAGGCCTCGGTGACGCGCGGGTTGCCCCACGACGTCTCGTCGCTGCCGGTCGCGTCCAGCGTGTTGCCGAGGTTCCAGCCGGGCTGCATCGCCGCGACCTGCGCCATCGCGTCGCCCGGCACCGGATTTCCAGTCGTGGTGGTAGTGGTGGTCGTCGTCGGAGGTGTGCCGGGCTCACCGGTGCACGTGACACCGTTGAGCGCGAACGACTGCGGCGCGGTGTTCGTGCCGGACCAGCTGCCGTTGAAGCCGAACGAGACCTTGGCGTTCGGCTCGATCACCGCGTTGTAACCCGCGTTGGCGGCGGTGACCTGGGCGCCCGACGAGGTGACGGTGGCGTTCCACGCCTGGGTCACCTGTTGCCCGGACGGCCAGGTCCAGGTCAGCCTCCAGCCGTCGACGCGCTCACCGAGGTTGGTCACGGACACGTTCGCGGTGAAGCCGTTCTGCCACTGGCTGGGCACCGCGTAGTCCACCTTGCAGCCCGGCGCCGCGGCGGCCGGTGCCACGACCGCCAGTCCGACGCTCGCGGCCACCGAGACGAAAGCCGCCGCCAGTGCGGCGACACGCCTTCCGGTCATGACACACCTCCAGAATCTGGGAGCGTTCCCAGACCCGGGGACTGTAACCAGGCACCCGGAAGGCGGACAGGCTCGCCGTCGATTCGACGTCGAACGCGGAAACGCCTCTGTCGCACGGGATTCATGACCGTTACAGTCCCGGATCTGGGAGCGCTCCCAGATCCGGCATTGGAGGCCGACGTGCACAGTCGCAGGTCGAAAGCCGTGGCAGCCGTCCTCGTCGCGTTGCTCGCGGTGGTGGCTGCTCCGAACGTGTCACCCTCGGTGGCGGCGCCCGCGTTCAACTACGCGGAGGCGCTGCAGAAGTCGGTCTGGTTCTACGACGCCCAGCGGTCCGGGCAGCTGCCGGCGGGCAACCGCGTGAGCTGGCGCGCGGACTCGGCCCTGCGCGACGGGTCCGACGCCGGGCTCGACCTGTCCGGTGGCTTCTACGACGCCGGCGACCACGTGAAGTTCGGGCTGCCGTTCGCGTTCAGCATGTCGATGCTCGCGTGGGGAGCCGTGGAGAACCGGGCCGCCTACACGAGTTCCGGCCAGCTCCCGCACCTGTTGGCGAACCTGCGGCACGGCACCGACTGGATCATCAAGGCGCACCCGTCGCCGAACGTCGTCTACGGGCAGGTCGGCGCGGGCAACCCCGACCACGCCTGGTGGGGGTCGGCGGAGGTCATGCCGATGGCCCGTCCGTCGTACAAAGTGGACAGTTCGTGTCCCGGTTCCGACCTCGCGGGCGAGTACGCGGCGGCGATGGCGTCGGCGTCGATGGTCTTCAAGAGCACCGACCCGACCTATTCGGCCACGCTGCTCACGCACGCCAAGCAGCTCTACTCCTTCGCGGACACCTACCGCGGCAAGTACAGCTCGTGCATCACGGACGCGGCCAGCTTCTACAACTCGTGGAGCGGCTACCAGGACGAGCTGGTGTGGGGCGCGATCTGGCTGCACCGCGCGACCGGCGACGCGAGCTACCTGACCAAGGCGAAGGCGGAGTACCAGAAGCTCGGCACCGAACCGCAGAGCGCCGAGCGCTCCTACAAGTGGACGATCGCGTGGGACGACAAGTCCTACGGCGCTTACGTGCTGATGGCCCAGCTGACCGGCGAGCAGGCGTACATCACCGACGCCAACCGCTGGCTCGACTTCTGGACCACCGGGTACAACGGCAACCGGGTGCGCTACTCCCCCGGCGGCCAGGCGGTGCTCGACAGCTGGGGATCACTGCGCTACGCCGCCAACACCGCGTTCGCCGCGCTGACGTACTCGGACTGGCTGTCCACACGCGACAGTGCCCGCGCGAAGACCTACCACGACTTCGGCGTGCGGCAGATCAACTACGCCCTGGGCGACAACCCTCGCAACGCGAGCTACGTGGTCGGATTCGGCACCAACCCGCCGCGCAACCCGCACCACCGCGGCGCGCACGGTTCGTGGGCCGACAGCATCCAGGAACCCACCGTCAGCCGTCACGTGCTGTACGGCGCGTTGGTCGGCGGTCCGAGCACCAACAACGACGCGTACACCGACAGCCGCAGCGACTACGTGATGAACGAGGTCGCGCTGGACTACAACGCGGGCTTCACCGGTGCCCTCGCCCGCCTGCACGGCGAGTTCGGCGGCACCCCGCTCACCTCGTTCCCCGTCGCGGAGACGCCGGACGGCCCCGAGCTGACCGTGCAGGCGTCGGTGAACCAGAGCGCCGCGCAGTTCACCGAGATCAAGGCGTTCGTGCTCAACAAGAGCGCATGGCCGGCGCGGACGTTCAGCGGCTCGCTGCGCTACTACTTCACGCTCGACGGCGCCACCACGCCGAGCCAGATCACCGTCACCACGAACTACAACCAGTGCGGCACACCCAGCGCCCCGACGCAGCACAGCGGCTCGGTGTACTACGTGGACGTCCCGTGCCCCGGAGTGGCTCCGGCCGGGCAGTCCGCGTTCCGCAAGGAGGTGCAGTTCCGCATCACCAGCGCGGGCACGTGGGACCCGTCCAACGACTGGTCTCACACCGGCCTGGGCAGCGGGAACACCGTCGCCCAGACCGACAGGATCCTGCTCCGCCAGGACGGCACGACGGTGTGGGGCACCGAGCCCGGCGGCGGCGTCGCGGACTCCGAACCGCCGTCGGTCCCGAGTGGACTGTCCGCGTCCAACGCCGGCACCACCGCCGTCACCCTGAGCTGGACGGCCGCCACCGACAACGTCGGGGTCGCCGTGTACGACGTGCTCAGCGGCACTACCGTCACGGGCTCGACGTCGGCGACCAGCCTGCGCGTCACGGGGCTCACTCCGGACACGCCGTACTCGTTCTCCGTGCGCGCCCGGGACGCGGCGGGCAACGCGTCGGCTGCGAGCAGCGCGGTCGCCACACGCACGCTCCCCGGCGTCGCGAGCACGTTGTCCGTGCAGCACAAGGGATCCGGCGCGGCCACGTCGAACCAGATCGGCGCCACGCTCCAGCTCACGAACCGGGGCACGACGGCGGTCAGCCTCACCGGCACCACGATCCGGTACTGGTTCACGGGAGACGCGCCTTCGCCGAGCTACCAGATGTGGTGCGACTGGGCGCAGATCGGGTGCGCCACCGTCCAGACGCGGGTCGTCAAGCTCGCGTCCGCCCGTCCGGGAGCCGACGCGTACCTCGAAGTGGCGTTCAGCTCCGGCAGCCTCGCCGCGGGGGCGAGCACGGGCGAGATCCAGGTGAGGACAGCGAAGTCCGATTGGTCCTCTTTCACCCAGTCCGACGACCACAGCTACCGCGTGAGCGCTCTCACAGACTTCGACCGGGTGACCGCCCACACCGGCGGCACCCTCGTGTGGGGTGCCGAGCCCTGACCGATCTTCGGGGCGGGAGGTTCTGCGCGGCACAGGCGTCCCGCCCCGAGCCCAACCGCGTTCCCGGCACAGCGCAGTGCCGGGAACGCGCTCTCACGATGTGACACGCGGGTGTTTCGTCACATTCGATTGATGTTCGCCGACTCCTACGATGAGCGCCATGACGGAGATCGACCGGCAACGACGGCCCGGCCCGCGGATCGAGGAGGTCGCGCGGCTCGCCGGGGTGTCCAAGTCGACGGTCTCGAGGGTGATCAACGGCGAGCAGTACGTGAGCGCCAAGGCACGCGACGCCGTGCACACCGCGATCACCCACCTCAGGTACAGCCCGAACCAGGCGGCCCGCTCCCTCGCGGGCAGCAAGGCCAACGCCCTCGCGCTGATCGTGTCCGAACAGGGCAGCAGGGTGCTCGGCGACCCGTTCTTCGCGGGCGTGATGCGCGGTGTCCACGCCGAACTGACCGGGCGGCGCATCCAGCTGCTGCTCATGCTCAGCCGCCCCGAGGACCACGAGGACCTCCTCGCCTACCTGGCGGGCGGCCACGTGGACGGCGCGCTGCTGGTGAGCCTGCACGGCGACGACCCGCTGCCGCACCTCCTCCAGGAGATGGGCCTGCCCGTCGTGGTCGGCGGCCGCCCCCTCGCCGCGGGCACGGTCCCGTTCGTGGACTCGGACAACTTCACCGGCGGCCTCGACGCCGTGAGGCACCTGGTGTCCCTGGGCCGCACGAGGATCGCGACGGTCGCGGGCCCGCGCGACATGGCGGCCGGCCTCGACCGCCTCAGCGGCTGGCGCCGCGGCCTGGGCGAGGCGAGGCTCCCGGCCGACCTCGTGGAGGAGGCCGACTTCACCCCGGAGAGCGGCGCCCGCGCCATGACGGAGCTGCTCGACCGCGCCCCCGAGATCGACGCCGTCTTCGTCGCCGCCGACATCATCGCCCTGGGCGTGCTGCAGGTGCTGCACGCCCGCGGGCTGCGCGTGCCCGAGGACGTGGCCGTGGTGGGGTTCGACGACTCGCTGCTCGCGTCGACCGCCACCCCGCCGCTCACGACCGTGCGGCAGGACGTCGAACAGCTCGGGCGCACGATGACGTGGCGGCTGCTGGGTGAGCTGGCGGGCGACTCCGGGTTGCCGCCCTCGCTGCTGCTGCCGACGTCGCTGGTGCGGCGGGCCAGCGCCTGAGATCCGCCGCGGGACTCGGCCCCTTGGCATTGGGCGCCATGAGGCTCAGCCGCCGTTGAGCCGCTCGGCTCCCTCACGAGCATCTGATCCGCGGACACCGCTCCGTCTCGGCAGCTCGCCTCACGGGACACGGCCGTCCACCTCCCCGACACCTCACCTGACCACCACCGCAGGCGTCACCTGACGCGGTGCGTGCCGAATGCAGCACGCAGTGTTAACCCGAAGGACATGTTTCCGGGAACGCTCCCAGGTTTCCCAACTGTGACCTGAGCCATGAACAGCGAGGTCACCGCGTCGACCAGGCACGAAAACGCCTGGTGTACCCCGAAGTGTGTCTTGACACACGTTCGAATCCGGGACGACACTCTGCCCCGTCTGGGAGCGCTCCCAGAACCCGCCGCCGAGACCAGAGGAGTTCTCCCGTGCGACACCGTTGGATCAGCGTGCTGATCTGTGCCGCCGTGTCCGCCGCCGCCACCACAGCGTGCGGGACAGGCGGGGCAAGTCAGACCGCAGACGGAAAGACCGAGCTCACGATCGCGACGTTCAACGAGTTCGGTTACGAAGAGCTGTTCAAGGAGTACGAGGCGGCTCACTCGGACGTCAAGATCACCCAGCGCAAGACCGGTCAGGGCCAGCCCCACCACCAGAACCTGTTCACCAAGCTCGGTGCGGGCTCCGGTCTCGCGGACATCGAGGGCGTCGAAGAGGGCTACCTCAGCCAGTTCATGTCGAAGGCCGGGCAGTTCAACGATCTCAAGGAGATCGGCCCGAAGGTCGAGGACGACCGCTGGCTGAAGTGGAAGACCGAAGCGGTCACCACCAAGGACGGCAAGCTCATGGGCTACGGCACGGACATCGGCCCGCTCGCCATGTGCTACCGCAAGGACCTGTTCGAGAAGGCCGGTCTGCCGTCCGACCCCGAGGGCGTCAAGGCGCTCTTCGCCTCGTGGGACAGCTACTTCGCCGCGGGTGACCAGTTCATCGCCAAGGTTCCGGGCGTCGCCTGGTTCGACAGCGCCGCGCAGGTCTACAACGCGATGCACAACCAGCTCGAGACCGGCTACTACGACAAGTCCGACAAGCTGGTCGTCGACACCAACGCCGCCATCAAGGCCAACTGGACCACCGTGACCGCGGCCGTCGCCAAGGGACAGTCGGCCCGGCTCGGCGCGTTCAGCAACGAGTGGAACACCGGCTTCAAGCTCGGCAAGTTCGCCACCAAGACCTGCCCGTCGTGGATGCTCGGCGTGGTGGAGTCGCAGGCGGGCCCCGAGAACAAGGGCCTGTGGGCGGTCACCGACGCGTTCCCGAACGGTGGCGGCAACTGGGGCGGTTCGTACCTGACCGTGCCGAAGCAGAGCAAGAACGCCAAGAAGGCCGCCGAGCTCGCCGCCTGGCTGACCGCGCCGGAGCAGCAGATCAAGGCGTTCAAGGCCAAGGGCACGTTCCCGAGCCAGACCAAGGCGCTCGACGCTCCGGAGCTGCTGGAGCAGGCCAACGCCTACTTCGGTGACGTCAAGGCCGGCGCGCTGTTCGCCACGCAGGCCAAGAAGATCAAGGCCGCGCAGTACAAGGGTCCGGCCGACGGCCAGATCCAGGAGACGGTCTTCAGCCCGGCGCTGCTGTCCGTCGAACAGGGCAAGTCCGCTGACGAGGCGTGGAAGGCCGCCGTCGAAGGCGCTCAGAAGGCGGCCAAGTAGTGACCGCCACTCTCTCCAAGGTGGACCGCGGGCGAGCGCAGGAGGCTCGCCCGCGGCCTCCGCGGCGGTACCGGATGTCCAATTTGGACGCCAAGGTGTCGCCGTACCTGTTCGTAGCACCCTTCTTCGTGCTGTTCATCGCCATCGGGCTGTTCCCGTTGCTCTACACGGCCTACGTCTCCCTGTTCGACTGGGAGATCGGCGCCGACGACCCGCCTTTCGTCGGCTTCGAGAACTACAGCACGCTGTTCCAGGACGACCAGTTCTGGAACGCCCTGTTCAACACCTTCAGCATCTTCCTGCTCTCGAGCGCCCCGCAGATCGTCGTCGCGGTGGTGATCGCGGCACTGCTGAACGCGAACCTGCGGGCCCGCACGGGCTGGCGGATGGGCGTGCTGCTCCCCTACGTGGCGAGCCTCGTGGCGTTGACGATCATCTTCGGCAACCTCTTCGGGCCGCAGTACGGCCTGGTGAACGACGTGCTCGGGTTGCTCGGCATCAGCCCGATCGACTGGCAGGCCAGCACGTTCGGCAGCCACGTCGCCATCGCGTCGATGGTCAACTGGCGGTGGACGGGCTACAACGCGCTGATCATCCTCGCCGCGATGCAGGCGATCCCGAAGGACGTCTACGAAGCCGCCCTGGTGGACGGCGCGAGCGCGCTGCGGCGGTTCTTCAGCATCACGCTCCCGCTGTTGAAGCCCACGCTGATCTTCGTGGTCGTCACCTCGACCATCGGCGGTCTGCAGATCTTCACCGAGCCGAAGCTGTTCGAGCCCTCGGGCGGCAGCGGCGGCGGTGCGGAGCACCAGTACCAGACCGTCGTGCTCTACCTGTACCAGTCCGCGTTCCAGGGTTACGACCTCGGCTACGCCTCCGCGATCGCCTGGGTGCTGTTCATGGTCGTCATCGCCGTCGCCGCCCTCAACTTCTTCCTCACCAGGAGGGCCGTCAAATGATGAAACGACCGTCCTTCGCGATCTACGGGATCCTCGGCGCGTTCGTGCTCGGCTCCGCGTTCCCGTTCTACTGGTCGTTCCTCGTGGCCAGCCGCGACAACTCGGTGCTGACCGGGGACTTCACGCTGATCCCCGGCGGCAACTTCTGGACGAACTCGCTGCGCGTGTTCGACACGGTCCCGTTCTGGAAGGCCCTGGGCAACAGCTTCCTCGTGTCCGGCACCGTGACGTTCTCGGTGGTGCTGCTCTCGACGCTGGCCGGGTTCGCCTTCGCCAAGCTGAAGTTCCGCGGCCGCGGGGTGCTCTTCCTGTTCGTCGTGGCGACGTTGGCGGTACCGACCCAGCTCGGCATCATCCCGCTGTACATGGCGATGGCCGAGTTCGGCTGGGCCGGTGAACTCGAGGCCGTGATCGTGCCGAACCTCGTCACCGCGTTCGGCGTGTTCTGGATGCGGCAGTACCTGCTCGACGCCATCCCCGACGAGCTCGTCGAGGCGGCGCGGATGGACGGCTGCAGCCTGTGGCGCGCGTTCTGGCACGTGGCCCTGCCCGCCGCCCGGCCGGCCGCCGCGATGCTGGGCGTGTTCACGTTCATGCAGTCCTGGAACGACTTCCTGTGGCCGCTGGTCGTGCTCAACGCCGACAACCCGACGCTGCAGGTCGCGCTGGAGAAGCTGCAAAGCGGTTACTACGTCGACTACTCGCTCGTACTCGCCGGGACCACGCTCGCGACGGTTCCGGTGCTCATCGTTTTCCTCGTGCTCGGGCGGCAGATCGTCGCCGGTGTGATGCAGGGCGCCGTCAAGGGGTGAAAATGGAGAACATTGTTTTCCCGCAGGGTTTTCTGTGGGGAGCCGCGACCGCCGCGTTCCAGGTGGAAGGTGCGACCGACGTGGACGGCCGCACCGACTCCATCTGGGACGAGTTCTGCCGGCAGCCCGGCAAGGTGGTGGGCGGCGACTGCGGAGAACCCGCCGCCGACCACTACCGGCGCTTCGAGCAGGACGTCGCCATGATGGCGGACCTGGGACTGAAGGCCTACCGGTTCTCGATCGCCTGGCCGCGCGTGCGACCGGACGGCGGGAAGGTCAACGAGGCGGGCCTCGACTTCTACAAGCGCCTGATCGACTCGTTGCTGGCGCACGACATCGCGCCGTGGCCCACGCTGTACCACTGGGACCTCCCGCAGAAGCTCGAGGAGACCGGCGGCTGGGCGAACCGCGACACCGCGTTCCGGTTCGCCGACTACGCGGCCGCGACGGTCGAGGCGCTCGGTGACCGGGTCGCCACCTGGACGACGATGAACGAGCCGTGGTGCTCGGCGTTCCTCGGGTACGCGGGCGGGATCCACGCGCCCGGCCGCACCGAGCCGAAGGCGGCCGTCGCCGCCGTCCACCACCTGCTGCTCGCGCACGGGCTCGCGGCCGACACCATCCGCGCCGCCCAGCCGGACGCCAAGGTGGGCATCACGCTCAACATGTACCCGATCATCCCCGTCGACCCCGCCAACCCGGCGGACCTCGACGTCGCGCGCAGGCTCGACGGCCTGCAGCAGCGGATCTTCCTGGACCCGTTGCTGCGCGGCGAGTACCCGGCCGACATCCTCGAGGACCTCGAGCCGTTCGGGTTCAGCGACCACGTCCACGACGGCGACCTCGGCGTCATCTCCGGGCCGTTGGACATGCTCGGCGTGAACTACTACACCGAGCACTACGTCAGCTCGACGCCCAACGGGGAGAGCGGCCCGTCGCCGTGGGTCGGCGTGCAGCACGCCTCGTTCCCGCCCCGCGACGCCCCCATCACGGACATGGGCTGGGAGGTCAGGCCGGACGGGCTCACCACCGTGCTGATGCGGGTGCACAACGACTACCCGAAGCTCCCGCTCTACATCACGGAGAACGGCGCCGCGTTCCGCGACGACTTCTCCGGCAACGGTGCGATCGACGACGTGGACCGCACCGGGTTCATCGCCTCCCACCTGCGCGCCGCACACGCGGCCATCGCGGCGGGCGTCGACCTGCGCGGCTACTTCTGCTGGTCGCTGCTGGACAACTTCGAGTGGGCCGAGGGGTACGCGAAGCGGTTCGGCATCGTCCACGTCGACTACGACACCCAGATCCGCACGCCGAAGATGAGTGCGAGGTGGTACAGCAGGGTGGCCCGCGACAACGCGCTGGTCGCCGTCTCATGACGGAAGGCAGGAGTCGCCGCCCCGGCCCGCGCATCGAGGAGGTCGCGCGCGTGGCCGGGGTGTCGAAGTCCACGGTCTCCAGGGTGATCAACGGCGAGAAGTACGTGAGCGAGCGGTCGCGCCAGGCGGTGCACCGCGCGATCGCGATGCTCGGGTACAGCCCGAACCACGCCGCGAGGACCCTGGCGGGCAGCAAGGCGAACGCGATCGCCCTGGTGATCTCCGAGCAGGGCAGCCGGGTGCTCGCCGACCCGTTCTTCGCCGGCGTGCTGCGCGGGGTGCACGCCGAGCTCGCGGGACGGCACGTGCAGCTCCTGCTGATGATGAACCAACCGCTCGACGGGGACGACCAGGTCGCCTACCTCACCGGCGGGCACGTCGACGGGGCGCTCGTCGTGAGCCTGCACGGCGAGGACCCGTTGCCGCGGACGTTGCACGAGACGGGGCTGCCCATCGTGGTGGGCGGCCGCCCGCTCGCGGGCGGCTCCGTCCCGTTCGTCGACGCGGACAACTTCAACGGCGCTCTGGGCGCCGTCCGCTTCCTCATCTCCCTGGGGCGCGAGAAGATCGCCACCATCGCCGGGCCGCACGACATGGCGGTCGGCATGGACCGCCTCAGCGGCTGGCGGTGCGGGCTCGCGGAACACGGCATGCCCGTGGAACTGGTGGCGCACAGCAACGAGTTCACACCCGAGAGCGGCGCGCTCGCCATGGAGGAACTGCTGCGCCGCGCACCCGACCTCGACGCGGTCTTCGTGGCCGCGGACATCATGGCGCTGGGCGCGTTGCGGGTGCTCCAGTCCCGCGGGTACCGGGTCCCGGACGACGTGGCGGTGGTGGGGTTCGACGACTCCGTGCTCGCGTCCACGGCGGTACCGCCGCTCACCACCGTGCGGCAGGACGTCGAGGGGTTCGGCCGGACCATGACCTGGCGCCTGCTCGCCGAACTGGCCGGCGAGGAGAAGCTGCCGCAGTCCATGCTGCTGCCCACGTCACTCGTGCGCAGGGCCAGCGCCTGACCGGCATGCATTCACCCCGGAAGTAATCTCCCGAAACCCTGAACCACCGCCACTACCAGGCCGTATTACGACGTACGAGCGGTGGAGAGCGGGGGTTGCGGATGCAGGCGGGCCGATTCTTCGACGAGTCAGCGGACGATCCGGAACCGCCGGAGACAGCGGTGCTGCGCGTGCTGTGGATGACCGCGCAGGGAATGGTGTGGCCGTGGCTGCTGCAGAGCATGTGCCGCCGCGACGCGATCAAGCGGGCGCTGGAGGCCGAGCTGATCTGGGCGCCCGTCGGCGACCACCTCGGTTACCACATCACCGACGAGGGCCGGCGCCGCATCATGGCCTGGTACCAGGACAACCGCCCTGGTACCGGCCTCGACGAGAACGCCAAGCACTGGCGCGCCGTCACCATGCGCTGACTTCGCGGAATCAGACGGTGGCGGTCGCGCGGGCGGCCAGGCCCTCGATCACACCGGTGAGCTTCTCGGTGACCTCGGCGTCGTCCACCGGGTGGAGCTCGGCGAAGCGGACCACCGACTCGGGGATCGACAGCGTCAGGTCCTCGGCGGGCACGCCACCGGCGATCCGGACGGCCTTGCGGGCCTCGTCCTGCGCCCACACGCCGCCGTACTGGCCGAACGCGGTGCCGACGACGGCGACCGGCTTGCCCGACAGGGCGCCCGCGCCGTAGGGGCGCGACAGCCAGTCGATGGCGTTCTTCAGCACGGCCGGGATGGTGCCGTTGTACTCGGGCGAGACGAGCAGCAGCGCGTCGGCCTCGGCGGCCGCCTCGCGCAGCTTCACCGCGGCTTCGGGGACGGTGCCCTCGTTGTCGATGTCCTCGTTGTAGAACGGGACGGTGCCCAGGCCGTCGAACACGCCGAGCTCGACGTGCTCCGGCGCGATCTGGACCGCGGCCTCCGCGAGCCTGCGGTTGTGCGAACCGGACCGGAGGCTTCCGACGAGCGTGAGGATGCGGACGGCCATGACGTGACTCCCAGGTGCAGGCTGTGGTTGAACGACTACAGCTTAAACGGGACGCGGCCCGGTTATCTTCCGTCTAAGCTGTGGACGTGATCGACGGCACATCCCTGCCCCTCGCCGGCCCTCAGGCGCACCTGCGCGCGGACGCCGTGCGCAACCGGGCCCTGCTGCTGGAGGCGGCGGCCCGGCTGGCGGCCGAACGAGGTGCCGCGGCGATCACGATGGAGACCGTGGCGGCGGAGGCGGGCGTCGGCAAGGGCACGGTGTCGCGGCGCTTCGGCGACCGCAACGGACTGCTGCAGGCGCTGCTCGACCGGTCGGAGGTCCTGTTCCAGGAGGCGTTCCTGTCCGGACCACCGCCGCTGGGACCGGGCGCGGACGCGGCGGCGCGACTCAGGGCGTTCGGCCCGGCACTGCTGCGCCACGAGCACGCCCACCGCGACCTCTACCTGGCCGCCGAGCCGTCGCCCGAGCGCCGCTTCTCCGTGCCGGCCAGGCGGTTGCGCCACCGGCACGTCGCCGTGCTCGTGCGCGCCGCGCTGCCCGGCGCCGACGCGGAACTGCTCGCCCACACCCTGCTGGCGTCGGTGGACGTCGTGCTGGTCGACCACTTCCTCCCGCCGGGCGCGTCGCCGCAGCGACTGGAAGCCGGGTGGCACGACCTGGTCGACCGCCTGCTGCGCTGACGATCGAGTCGAAATCGACCGTCGAACGAAGCCGGTCGCCTCCAAGGGTTGTAGCCGCTGCCGAACTCGTCCTACGGTCCCTCTGGGAGCGCTCCCAGAGCGCACACCGTCGACGAGGACGGAGAACCTCACAGCATGAGATCGCAACCCCCACGTCTCCTCACCGCGACCCTGCTCGCGGCGCTGACGGCGGCCTCGCTGCACGCCTCGGCCGCGGCGGCGGACTACGAGCGAGTGCTCAACGGAACGTTCGAGAGCGGTTCGGCCGATCCCTGGTGGAGCAGCGCCGGCGTCACGAACCGGGTCACCGGCGGCGAACTGTGCGCGGCGGTCACCGGCGGCACGACGAACCCCTGGGACGCGCTGATCGGCCAGAACGGAGTGCCGTTCGAGACCGGCCAGTCCTACACGTTCTCGTTCGACGCCCGCGCCACGGCGGCGCAGCCCGTCACGGCGGCCGCGGGCGAGAGCGTCAGCCCGTACCGCGGCATCGCGAGCCAGCAGTTCACGCTCTCCCCGGAGAAGCAGCGGTTCTCGTTCACCTTCACGTCCACGTTGGACTTCCCGGACGCGGGCAACGGCCAGGTCGCGTTCCAGCTGGGCGGCCAGCCGTCCGACAACACGATCTGCGTCGACAACGTGTCGGTCGTCGGCGGCGTGAAGCCTCCGGGCGGCGTGAACCCCAACCCCGCCAAGAAGGTCCAGGTGGACCTGGTGGCGTACGTGCCGGGGCTGCCCAAGCGCGCGACCCTCGTCTCCACCGCCACGACGGCGCAGACGTGGACCCTGAAGAACTCCGCGGGTGTCGCGGTCGCGTCCGGGCAGAGCACGCCGAAGGGCGCGGACGCGACGTCCGGCGACTCGGTGCACGTGATCGACTTCTCGTCGTTCGACACGGCCGGCACCGGCTACACGCTGTCCGTCGGCGAGGACAGCAGCTTCCCGTTCGACATCTCCGCGGACCCGGTGAAGCGGCTGCGCTACGACTCGCTCGCGTTCTTCTACCACCAGCGCAGCGGCACGCCGATCGAGGCGCAGTACGTCGGTGACGAGTACGCGCGCCCGGCGGGTCACGTCAACGTCGCTCCCAACCAGGGCGACAACAACGTGCCGTGCCGCGCCGATCTCGCCTGCGGCTACACGCTCGACGTGCGCGGCGGCTGGTACGACGCGGGCGATCACGGCAAGTACGTGGTCAACGGCGGCATCGCGACCTGGCAGCTCCTGAACGCCTACGAGCGGGCGACCCGCGTCGGTGACGCGACCGCGTACCGCGACGGTTCGCTGAACATCCCGGAGAAGGCCAACGGGGTGCCGGACCTGCTCGACGAGGCGCGCTGGGAGGTCGACTTCCTGCTCAAGATGCAGGCGCCCGACGGCATGGCGCACCACAAGATCCACGACGCGAACTGGACGGCCCTGCCCACCCGTCCCGAACTGGACGACCAGCCGCGCCGGCTGTCCGCGACCAGCACGGCCGCCACGCTGAACCTGGCCGCGGTCGCCGCGCAGGCGTCCCGGCTCTGGAAGGGCGTCGACGCGGCGTACTCGGCCACCCTGCTCGCGGCGGCCCGCAAGGCGTACACGGCGGCCAAGGCGAACCCGGCCAAGCTCGCCGACCCGAACGACGGCACCGGCGGTGGCGCCTACAGCGACGACACCGTGACCGACGAGTTCTACTGGGCCGCCTCGGAGCTGTACGCGACCACGGGTGACAACGCCTACCGCACCGACGTGACGGCCTCGTCGCACTACAAGGCGGCGAGCCTGAACCGCGGTGGCTTCCACTGGGGTGGAACGGCTCCGCTGGGCGACATCACGCTCGCCCTGGCGCCGAACGGCCTTCCCGCGGCGGACGTCTCGGCCATCAAGACCGCGTTCGCCTCGGTCGCGGACCAGCACCTGACGGCCATGGCCGGCATGGGCTACGCCGCGCCGTACGACAACAGCACCGCCGGGTACGTCTGGGGCTCGAACTCCACCGTCCTGAACAACGCCCAGGTGCTGGCCCTCGCGCACGACTTCACCGGTGCCGCGAAGTACCGCGACGGCGTGTTCGAGGCCCTGCACTACGTCCTCGGCCGCAACCCGCTGAGCACCTCGTACGTGGCGGGCTACGGCGACCAGGCGATGGTCAACGCCCACCACCGGTTCTGGGCGCACCAGAACGACCCGACGCTGCCGATCGCGCCGCCCGGTTCGCTCTCCGGCGGCCCGAACAGCGCCTTGCAGGACCCGGTGGCGCAGCGGCTGCTCGCCGGGTGCCCGCAGCAGAAGTGCTGGGTGGACGACATCGGCGCCTACTCGGTGAACGAGGTGGCGGTCAACTGGAACTCCGCCCTCGCCTGGGTGTCGGGCTGGGCGGCGGAGAAGGCCGGCACGCCCACGCCTTCCTCGGACTGCGACGTCAGCTTCAGCGCGGGCCGGTGGAACGACGGGCTGTCGGCGCAGGTGAAGATCACCAACACCGGCACGGCCGCGTGGACCTCGTGGAAGCTCGGGTTCGCGTTCCCCGGCACGCAGCGGGTCACCTCCGGGTGGTCGGCGACCTGGAGCCAGACCGGGCGCGACGTGACGGCGACCAGCATGTCGTGGAACGGGGCGGTCAAGCCCGGGCAGACCGTCCACATCGGATTCAACGGGGCCGGCTCCGGGGCCGATCCCAGCACCTTCACCATCAACGGGAAGACCTGCAGGACCGCCTGACCCCCGGCAGGGACGCGCCCGCTGTCACTTCGGTGGCGGCGGGCGTTCGGCGTTTCGGGGCAACGCGTGCCCGCGAACAGCTCACCGACGGTCCCGCCATCGCTGCCTGTGAGCGCTAACAGGCATAACCTGGCGTTATCCAGATGGAACTTGACGGACATGTTGTTAGCGATAACACTCGCCGCCTACAGCACTGTTGCCTGTCGGTGCCATCGAGGAGAAGCAATGAGGCTTGCCCGGATCGCGGCCACCACCGCACTCGCCGTCACCCTCACCGCCTGCGGTTCGGCCCAGAAAACGGTCGACCAGCAGAGCGGGTCCAGCGAAGGCGCGATGGTGGGCGTCACCATGCCCACGCGGTCGTCCGAACGCTGGATCCACGACGGCGACAACATCAAGAAGGCCCTGGAGGGCAAGGGGTACAAGGTCGACCTCCAGTACGCGGAGAACGACATCCCCACCCAGGCCAACCAGATCGAGAACCAGATCACCAAGGGCGCCAAGCTCCTGATCGTCGCCTCGATCGACGGCACCGCGATCACCTCGCAGCTGCAGCAGGCCGCCGACGCCAAGATCCCGGTGATCGCCTACGACCGGCTGATCCGCAAGAGCCCGAACGTCGACTACTACGCGACGTTCGACAACTTCAAGGTCGGCGTCGAGCAGGCGAACTCGCTGGTGGCCGGGTTGAAGACGAAGGGCGAGGGCCCGTTCAACATCGAGCTGTTCGCCGGGTCGCCCGACGACAACAACGCCACGTTCTTCTTCAACGGCGCGATGTCGGTGCTCCAGCCGCTGGTCGACCAGGGCAAGCTCGTCGTGAAGTCCGGTCAGAAGGACTTCAAGACGGTCGCGATCCTGCGCTGGGACCCGGCGACCGCGCAGAAGCGCATGGAGGACCTGCTCACCTCGACCTACGGCGGTGGCAAGGTCGACGGCGTGCTGTCGCCCTACGACGGCATCTCGATCGGCATCCTGTCCGCGCTCAAGAGCAGCGGGTACGGCACCCCCGCCCAGGCCTACCCGATCGTCACCGGTCAGGACGCCGAGGTCGCCTCGGTGAAGTCGATCATCGCCGGTGAGCAGTACTCCACGATCCACAAGGACACCCGCCTGCTCGCCGAGGTCACGGTGAAGATGGCCGACGCGGTGCTCAAGGGCGACAAGCCCGAGGTCAACAACACCAAGGACTACGACAACGGCAACAAGGTCGTCCCGTCGTTCCTGCTGCAGCCCGTCCCCGTGGACAAGGCGAACTACCAGAAGGAACTGATCGACTCCGGCTACTACACCGCCGACCAGCTCAGGTAGGTCCTGTGTCCGACGAGATCCTGGTGATGCGCGGCATCACCAAGAGGTTCGCGGGCGTCACCGCGCTGCACGAGGTCTCCCTGACCGTGCGGCGCGGTGAGATCCACGCGATCTGCGGTGAGAACGGCGCGGGCAAGTCCACGCTGATGAAGGTGCTGTCCGGGGTGCACCCGCACGGCACGTACGACGGCGAGATCCTCTTCGAGGGCGAGCCGTGCGCGTTCAACGGCGTTCGTGACAGCGAGCGCCGCGGCATCGTGATCATCCACCAGGAGCTGGCGCTGTGCGGCCAGCTCTCCGTGGCGGAGAACCTGTTCCTGGGCAACGAAAGGGCGCGGCGCGGGTTCATCGACTGGAACCGCACCAACCACGAGGCCCAGGCGCTGCTCGACCGCGTGGGACTGCGGGAGAACCCGACGACCCCGGTCAACGACCTCGGTGTCGGCAAGCAGCAGCTCGTCGAGATCGCCAAGGCGCTGTCCAAGGAGGTCAGCCTCCTCATCCTGGACGAGCCGACGGCGGCCCTGAACGACGACGACTCGCAGCACCTCCTCGACCTGCTCGACGGGCTGCGGTCCGAGGGCATCACCTGCGTGATCATCTCCCACAAGCTGGGCGAGGTCACCAGGATCGCCGACACGGTCACCGTGCTGCGCGACGGCAGGACGATCGAGACGTTGCCCGCCGAGGGGCTCAGCGAGGAGCGCATCATCGCCGGCATGGTCGGCCGCGACCTCGAGCACCGGTTCCCGCCGCGCACCCCCGACATCGGCGAGGAGGTGCTGCGCATCGAGGACTGGACGGTGCACAGCCCCGCCCAGCCGGACCGGGTGGTCGTCGACAACGCCACGCTGTCGTTGCGGCGCGGGGAGATCGTCGGTCTCGCCGGGCTGATGGGCGCCGGCCGCACGGAGCTCGCGATGAGCGTGTTCGGCCGCTCCTACGGCGTCGGCATCTCCGGGCGCGTCGTCAAGGACGGCCGGGAGATCGACACCCGCACCGTGCGCGGCGCGATCGACCACGGCCTGGCGTACGTCAGCGAGGACCGCAAGCGCTACGGGCTCAACCTGATCGAGGGCGTGCAGCGCAACGTCTCCGCGGCGGCGCTGGGCAAGCTCTCGAACCGCGGCTGGGTGAACGAGAACGAGGAGTACACGGTCGCCGAACGGTTCCGGCGCTCGATGGGCATCAGGACGTCCACCGTGACGACGCCGACGGGCACGCTGTCCGGCGGCAACCAGCAGAAGGTCGTGCTGGCCAAGTGGATGTTCACCGACCCGGACGTGCTCATCCTCGACGAACCGACGCGCGGCATCGACGTCGGCGCGAAGTACGAGATCTACTCGATCATCAACGACCTCGCCGCCCAGGGCCGCGCGGTGCTGGTGATCTCCTCGGAGCTGCCGGAGCTCCTCGGCCTGTGCGACCGCGTGTACGCGCTGTCCGAAGGCCGCATCACCGGCGAGGTGAGCCGTGAAGAGGCCACGCAGGAACGTCTCATGCAGTTCATGACACGAGGACAGAGCTCATGACCACGAAGACCGCGCCCGCACCGGCGGCCACCCCGCCCGCCCAGTCCCGCCGGTTCTCGATCAACCTGCGGCAGTCGGGCATCTACGTCGCGTTCGCGTTGATCGTCGTGCTGTTCGCGGTGCTGACGGACGGCGCCCTGCTCCAGCCGCAGAACATCTCGAACATCATCGTGCAGAACTCCTACGTGCTGATCCTCGCGATCGGCATGATCCTGGTGATCATCGGCGGGCACATCGACCTGTCGGTCGGCTCGACCGTGGCGCTGACCGGGGCGATCTGCGCGGTGCTGACCGTCCAATGGGGACTGCCGTGGCCGGTGGCGGTGCTGCTGACGCTGCTGTCCGGCGCGATGATCGGGGCGGCGCAGGGCTACTGGATCGCGTACTTCGGCATTCCGGCGTTCATCGTCACGCTGGCGGGCATGCTGGTGTTCCGCGCGCTGACCCTCACCACGCTGGGCAACCAGGGCATCGGACCGTTCCCCGACGAGATCCGGTCGCTCGCGAACGGGTTCACCGGCGGCTACCTCGGCAACGTCGGCCTGGGCCCGCTGGGCGGCGCCGACGTGGTGAGCCTGCTCGCCGGTCTCGCCTTCGTGGGCGGCTTCGCGTTGTCGCAGTGGCGCAAGCGCGTGGCCCGGCTCGGGTACGGCCAGACCGTCGAACCGCTGCCGGTGTTCGTGCTCAAGATGGTGGGCGTGGCCGTCGTCGTGATGGCCGTCGTCGTGCAGCTCGCCCGGTTCCGCAACCTGCCGTGGGTGCTGGTGCTCCTCGCGGCGCTCGCGCTCGGCTACTCGCTGATGGCGAACAACTCCGTGTTCGGGCGGCACATCTACTCGATCGGCGGCAACCTGCAGGCCGCCACGCTGTCCGGTGTGAAGGTCAAGGCCGTCACGTTCTGGGTGTTCGTCAACATGGGCGCGCTGGCCGCGCTCGCCGGCGTGATCTTCGCCGGGCGGCTCAACCAGGCCGGCCCGACCGCGGGCATGTCCTTCGAGCTCGACGCCATCGCGGCCGCGTTCATCGGCGGCGCGGCGGTGCAGGGCGGTGTCGGCAAGGTCGTCGGCGCCATCACCGGCGGCCTGATCATGGGCGTGATCAACAACGGCATGTCCCTGATCGGCGCGCCCAGCGAACGCGTGATGCTCGTGAAGGGTCTCGTCCTGCTCATCGCCGTCGCCTACGACGTCTGGACCAAGCGACGCGCCTGAACAACTGAACCGGAAGGCGAACATGGCATCCCTGCGCCACTTCGGCCTCGTCGCGGTCGTCACGGCCGCGCTGCTCCCCCTTCCCCCGGCCGCCGCCGAACCGCTCGTGCGGTCGGCGGCGGCCGCCGTGGAGGTGCCGAACATCGGCGACGTCCGCGGCCACCTCACCCTTCCCGCCACCGGTGCCGGCGGCACGACCATCACCTGGAGGTCGTCCAACAGCAAGGTGATCACCGCGACCGGTGAGGTGAGCAGGCCGCCCGCGGGCGGGAGACCGGTCAAGGTCGTGCTGACGGCCAAGGTCAGTCGCGGAAACCAGAGCACCACCCGCGCACTGACCGCGACCGTCACGCCGTTGCCCGTCAAGGAACCCTTGAAGGGTTACAGCTTCTTCTACTTCACCGGCGAGAGCAGCCCGATCGGCGAGCAGATCTACGCCGCCGCCAGCAACGGCGACAACCCCATCGACTTCTCCGAGGTCAACAACGGCCAGCCGATCCTCAAGTCGAGTCTCGGCGAACTGGGCGTGCGCGACCCGTTCATCCTGCGCTCCCCCGACGGCGACAAGTTCTACCTGCTGGCAACGGACCTGAAGATCAACGGTGGACGCGGCTGGGACGCGGCACAGCGCACCGGCAGCCGGTCGATCATGGTGTGGGAGTCGACGGACCTGCGGAACTGGTCTCGCCAGCGCAGCGTCCAGGTGTCGCCGCCGACCGCGGGCAACACCTGGGCGCCGGAGGCGTTCTGGGACGCCCGGCGCGGCACCTACGTCGTCTACTGGGCCTCGAAGCTGTACGCGGAGAACGATCCGAGCCACGCCGGCAACAGCTACAACCGGATGATGTACGCGACCACGCGCGACTTCGTGACGTTCAGCCCTGCCAAGGTGTGGATCGACCCCGGCTACTCGGTCATCGACTCGACGGTAATCGAGCACCAAGGCACGTACTACCGGTACACCAAGGACGAACGGAACAACTCGTCGTCGTCGCCGTGCAGCAAGTACATCACCGCGGAGAAGTCGGCGGACCTGCTCGACCTGGGCTACGACTTCGTCGCCGAGTGCATCGGCAAGGCCACCGCGACCAGTCCGGGACTCTCCGCCGGGGAGGGCCCGACGGGGTTCAAGTCCAACACCGAGGACAAGTGGTACCTGTTCATCGACGAGTACGGCGGTCGCGGGTACGTGCCGTTCGAGACGACGGACCTCGCCTCCGGGAAGTGGACCATGTCCACCGGCGCCCGCCTGCCCTCCTCTCCCCGCCACGGCACGGTCCTGCCGGTGACCCAGGCCGAGCTGAACCGCCTCACCGCTCCCCCGGCGCCCGTCCGCGCCGATGCGAACGGCCTGGTGGCGCACTGGCCGCTCAACGGTTCCGCCGCCGACGCCACGGGCCACGGCTACGACGGCGTGCCGGCGGGCGACGTCAGCTGGTCCGAGGGCTCCCTGTCGCTGCGGGGCGGGCACGTGCAGCTGCCGAACAACATGCTGACCGGTGCTCAGGCGGCCACGATCTCCGCCGACGTGCTGGTGGACCCGGCTCAGCAGACGCCGTACTTCCTCTTCGGCTTCGGCAACACCGCGCCGAACGGCGTCGGCAACGGCTACCTGTTCGCCACCGGTGACACCTACCGCGGTGCCATCGCGACCGGCAACTGGACGACCGAGCAGGGCG
The DNA here is from genome assembly GCF_014653695.1 of Lentzea cavernae. Lineage (GTDB taxonomy): Bacteria > Actinomycetota > Actinomycetes > Mycobacteriales > Pseudonocardiaceae > Lentzea > Lentzea cavernae. Next base: position 503,473 of record NZ_BNAR01000001.1, read on the forward strand.
TGAACTCGGGCCGGGCGCTGCCGCGCGGTGTCTGGAAGAACGTCACCCTGACTATCGGCGGTGGCGTGGAGGTGCTCTACCTGGACGGCGTCGAGGTGGCGCGCAACACCGGCGTCACGACCAGGCCGTCCGACATCGGCGGCGGGATCACCGCGGCCAACTACCTCGGCAGGTCGGTCTACGCGGCGGACAGGACGTTCCAGGGCAGGATGAAGGACGTCCGCCTGTACGACCGGGCGCTCTCCGGCACCGAGGTGGCGGGGCTCCCGTTCAACGCGACCCTGATCCGGTCAGTCACGCACGATTCGCTCAAAGCACCCGCGGTCATCGAGCCCGGCAGCGTGGTGCTCCCCGTGCGGCCGGGCACCGACCTGCGCAGGGTCCGGCTCGACTTCGGACTCGCCCCCGGCGCGTCCATCACGCCCAGCGGCCCCGTCGATCTGCGGAAACCCCGGCAGTTCACCGTCAGGTCGGGGCGGGAGAGTCGGGTGTGGACGGTCGAGGCCCACGAGATGCGCAGCCCGGTGCTGCCGGGCCTCAACGCCGACCCGAACGTCGTGGCGTTCGGCGACACCTACTACATCTACGCGACGACGGACGGCTTCGACGGCTGGAGCGGTACGAAGTTCTCCGCCTGGTCCTCGAAGGACCTGGTGGACTGGGAGGACGAGGGCGTGATCCTCGACCTCGGACCCGGCGTGAGCTGGGCGGACCGCAACGCCTGGGCGCCGGCGATCGCCGAACGGGACGGGAAGTACTACTTCTACTTCTGCGCCGAGGGCAAGATCGGTGTCGCGGTGAGCGACTCGCCGACCGGCCCGTTCGCCGACTCCGGTCAGCCGCTGGTGGCGCGCAACCCCGGCGGTGGCCAGGCCATCGACCCGGCCGTCTTCGTCGACCGCTCCGGACAGCCCTACCTGTACTGGGGCAACGGTGAAGCCTATGTCGTACCGCTCAACAACGACATGATCAGCTATGACCCGGCCGAGATCACCCGGCTCACCGGGCTGGCGGACTTCCGGGAGGGGCTGTTCATGGTGGAACGCGCGGGCACCTACTACCTGAGCTGGTCGGTCGACGACACCCGCAGCGAGGACTACCGCGTGGCCCACGCGACCGCGCCGAGCCCCACCGGCCCGTTCACGAACCGGGGCCTGATCCTGGCCAAGGACCTGAAGCTCGGCGTGAAGGGCACCGGGCACAGCTCGATGCTCCAGGTGCCGGGCACCGACGACTGGTACCTCGTCTACCACCGCTTCGCCATCCCGGGTGGCGACGGCACGCACCGGGAGACCACGATAGACAGGATGAGGTTCGCCCGGGACGGCTCGATCGTCCCGGTCAGACCGACCCTGGAAAGCGTCGCACCACAACGGATCCGGCCGCAGCATTGCCGCGCCCTGGTCAACTGATCACGAGGAGTTCGATGTCGCAGCGGGAACCCGTGCTCCACCGGGAACTGTTCGGCCACATCGGGGACACCGACGTCCACCGGTACGTCCTGGCGTGGCCCGGCGGGCTCACCGTGCGGGTGCTGGACTACGGCGGCATCGTCCAGTCCCTGGAGGCGCCGGACCGCGACGGCGCCCCCGCCAACGTGGTGCTCGGGTTCGGGTCCCTCGACGACTACGTGAAGAACAGCGAGCCCGGCGCGAACAGGGTGTTCTTCGGCGCCGTGATCGGCCGGTACGCCAACCGGATCGCCCGCGGCTCGTTCACCCTGGACGACGTCGGCTACCGGCTCCCGCTCAACGACGGCCCGAACACCCTGCACGGCGGGCCGGCGGGCTTCGACACGCGGGTGTGGTCCGCGACCGAACTGCGCGAGCCCGGCAGCGTGGGCGTGCGGCTCGACGTGGTGAGCCCGGACGGGGACGGCGGCTTCCCCGGTGCGGTGGCCGCGCAGGTGACGTACCGGCTCGACCGGCACAACCGCCTGACGATCACCTACAGCGCGACCGCGGACGCGCCGACCGTCCTCAACATGACCAACCACACCTACTGGAACCTGGCCGGGGAGGGCAGCGGCGACGTGCACGGCCAGTCGCTGATGCTCAACGCGGGCCGGTTCTGCGCCGTCGACGACACGCTGATCCCGGTCGGGGACCCCGTGCCGGTGGACGCGAGCCCGTTCGACTTCCGGCTGCCGACCGCGATCGGCGCCCGCATCGGCGCGTCCCACCCGCAGCTGCGCGTCGCGGGCGGGTACGACCACAACTGGGTGCTGGACTCCTCCGGCGCGTCGTTCGCCGCGCAGGCCTGCGACCCGGTGTCCGGGCGCCTGCTGACCATGTGGACCACCGAGCCCGGCCTGCAGTTCTACTCGGGCAACTTCCTCACCGACGACCTGGTCGGCACGGGCGGCAGGCCGTACGGCCCCGGCGCCGGCTTCGCGTTGGAGGCGCAGCACTTCCCGGACTCGCCGAACCGCCAGGACTTCCCCAGCACCGTGCTGCGGCCCGGCGACGTCTACCACCAGGAGACGGTCTTCCAACTGTCCACTGCGGACTGAAGACCGGCGGTCGCACCGCGAGCTGCCGTCAGGACGGGAGCTCGCCCCGGTCGCGGCGTGCGAAGAACTCGACCAGGACCGCGTTGTCCTCGTAGCCCAGCTCGTGCGCCGCGACCTCCTCGCGGGTGAACCACCGCAGCCGCTGGCCCTCGGTGAGCACCACCACGTCGAGGTCGAGGTCCGCCTCCGCCCAGAACGTGTGCTCGACGCCGTAGGGCCTGCGCTCGGAGAACAGCGGGTGCACGTCCCGCGAGGCGAAGACGACGCCCATCTCCTCCTCGATCTCCCGCCGGATGCAGTCGTGCGGCCGCTCCCCCTCCTCGAGGTAGCCGCCCGGCAGGCACCACGTGTTCGGGTACCTGATCTCCGGTTTGTCGTCCCGCAGGTACAGCAGGACCTGCTCAGCGGGGTTGATCACCACGATGTTCGTGCCCTCGTCCACGGCTCCACTCTGCACGGCCGGACGCATACCGCGCAAGCTGCTGCGGCACAACGACTTTATCGATTCGACTGGTGAATCGACAGCTTTTCACCACGGGTGGTCTGTTTCGTTCAAGATGAGGTCACACCAGCTCGTGGGGAGGCCGCCGTGACAGCCGAGTTCCTGGAATCCGCCCTGTGGGAGCTGTCCCCCGCCGACCGCGGGCTGTTCCAGGCGTTCGGGGCCGGACCGATCCGCACCCCTCCGTTCGACCACGTCCACCACGCTTTCGAGGCCCACGCCGCACTGCGCCCGCAAGCCACGGCCGTGGAGCACCTCGGCGAGTCGCTGACCTACGCCGAGCTCGACGCCAGGGCGGGACTGCTGGCCGAACTGCTGATCCGCGGCGGTGTGCGCCCCGGTGACCACGTGGGACTGTTCCTGACGCGCTCGATCTCCATGGTGGTGGGTGTGCTCGCGGTGCTCAAGGCAGGCGCGGCGTACGTGCCCCAGGACCTCGGCACCGCCACGGAGGCGCAGCTGCGGCACGTCGTCCGCACCGCGCGCATCGACGTGGTGCTCACCACGAGCGCGGACGCGGTGCCCGACCACCTGGCACGGATCGTCGTGATCGACGCGCTGCCCGAGGTCAGCGCGTTCTGCCGCACCATCACCGCCGAGTCGGACGCCGCGGCCGTCGTCTTCACCGGCACCACCGGCGTGCGGATCTCCCACGCCAACCTGTGCAACGTCCTGCTCACCGCGCCCGGATCGCTCGGTGTCACGCCGGGGACCAGGGTGTCGCAGCTGCTGAACATCGCCTGCGACCTCGCGATGTGGGAGGTGCTCGGCACGCTCGCGAACGGGGGCACCCTCGTGCTGCGCGGCGAGGACGCCGAGCAGACCGCGAGCACTGTGGACGTCGTGATCGCCACGCCGGGCGTGCTCGCGTCCCTGGACCCCGGGGTGTGCCGGCGGGTGCGCTCGGTCGTGGTCGCCGGCGAGCGTTGCCCGCAGGCGCTGGCGGACGCGTGGGCGGGCCGGGCGGCCTTCCACCACGCGTACGGGCCGACCGAGGTCTCCATCGCCGCCACCGTGCGACGCCACGAACCGGACGGCGAGCGGCTCACGCTCGGCAAGCCGGTGCCGAACACGACGGTCTACGTGCTCGGCGACGACCTCCGGCCGCTGCCCGTCGGCGCCGTCGGCGAGGTGTGGGTCGGCGGAGCCGGTGTGACCGCGGGGTACGCGGGCGACCTCGACCTGACGGCGCGGCGGTACCGGCCCGACCCGTTCCTGACCGGTGGCGGCCTGATGTTCCGCACCCGCGACCTCGGCAGGTGGACCGCAGGCGGCGACCTGGAGCACCACGGCCGCGCGGGCGACCAGGTCGAGGTGCTCGGGTACCGGTTCGAGCTGGACGTGGTCACCGAGGCGCTGGAGGGGGCGGTGGGTTGCGAGCGCGCCACGACCCTGGTGCACGACGGGAGGCTCGTCGGGTTCATCAGCCCCGGCACGGCGGCGCCGGAGGTGGCCAAGCAGGCGGTCTCCCGCCGCTTGCCGCACTACTGCGTGCCGACGTTGATCGTGCCGGTCGACGCCCTGCCGACGACGGACCGCGGCAAGGTCGACCGGCACGCGCTGCTGTCCCGTTTGGACGGACGCCGGACACGGGCACTGCGCTCGCAGGTGTGAGGCACCCCGTGAACGCGCCCCGCAGCGCGGCGCTCGTGGCCGAGGCGTTGTCCTCGCTCGAACCCGAGCACCGGGTGGTGGTCGTGCGGGCCTTCTACCGCCGTGAGTCCGTCGCCGAGCTCGCCGACGCGCTCGGGCTGCCGCAGTACACCGTGAAGTCCCGCTTGCACCAAGGCCTGCAGGCCTTGGTGCTCGCGCTGCGGGACGTCGGGGTCATGGAGTCGTGAGCTCGAAGCGCTGAACGGTGACCGATCCGCCCAGTGCCTGCGTGGCGTGGTTGAAGATGCCGAACCGGTAGCCCATGAAGAACTGCCACTCGTTCTTCAGCGTGAAGCCGGTGCCCAGCGACGTGAAGTTCACGCCGTCCGTGCTGTAGGAGAACCTGGCCTGCCGTCCGCTGCCCGGCCGGATGTCGGCGTTGGCGCGCAACCAGATCCTGCTCCCGCTGAGGTTCGCGCTCGCGATCTCGGTGCCGGTGCCCGTGGTGTTCCAGTTGCCGTCCATGGTCAGGCCGTTGACCATCACCACGCGGTTGCGGCCGTTGTCGCGTTTGACGCCGATCCACGCCGAGGAGTCGCGCAGCATCGCGAGGCCGGTGCGGTCGCCGTCGCGCATCGAGCTCAGGTCCAGCGTCACGGTCCCTGTCGACGTCGGGCCCTGGACGCGGTGGGTGAGGGTGTTGCGGGCGTTGTACAGGTCGTTGGTGACCGTCGCCGTGGACAGCCGCAACCCGTTGTTGACGCTGTACTTCGTGGTGTCCGGGTTGTGGTTCCACTCCCACTGCGGTTTCAGCGCCGTCCCGTCGAAGGTGTCGACCCCGGTCATGGGTTTCACCGGACGTGACGGCAGGTTCGGCATCGGGTAGTTCGCGCCCCAGCCGCCGTTGACGGTGGTGATGCGCGGCCAGCCGTCGGAGGTCCAGGTGATCGGCGCGAGCACCGGCACCCGTCCGCCGGGGTAGGCGTCCACGAAGGCCATGTAGTACCAGTCGCCGTTCTGCGTCTGGACCATGCCGCCCTGGTGCGGCACTCCCCCGCCCTGGATCGGGCCGGGCATGTCCAGCAGCACCTGCTGGACCGTGTACGGGCCGAACGGACTGGATGCCTTGAGCACGTACTGGCCGTTCGCGGGTCTGGTGAGCCAAATGTAGTAGCTGCCGTTGCGCTTGTAGAACCGCGCCCCTTCGAGGGTTCCGATGTTCGAGGGCGTCTGGAACACCTGCTGCGACCGCACCTCGGACTTCCCGTCCGCCGAGAGCTGCGCGACGCTGATCTGGGTGTTGCCGTAGGCGACGTACATCGTGTCGTTGTCGTCGACCAGCATTCCCGCGTCGTAGTAGCACTTGTTGATCGTGGACAGCTTGGACCACTGCGCGTCCACGGAGGTGGCGGTGTAGATGTGGGTCTGGGCGAAGTCGACGCAGCCGCCCCAGTAGAAGGTGTTGTTGCTCTTGCGGTGGTTGAGGAACGACGCCCAGATGCCCCGCACGTAACCCCTGCTGCCGTTGAGGTCGTACTTGGAGCCGAAGTCGAGGCGGGGCACGGAGTGTCCGGCGAACTCCCAGTTCACCAGGTCGTAGGAACGCAGGACCGGCGCTCCCGGCGAGTAGTGCATGGTCGACGCCGAGTAGTAGTACGCGTCACCGACGCGGATGATGTCGATGTCCGCGAAGTCCTGCCACAGCACCGGGTTGGTGAAGGACGACGGTTTCGGCGTGGTCGTGGTCGTGGTCGTGGTCGTTGTGGTGGTGGTCGGGGGCGTGCCGGTGTCACCGCAGGTGGTGCCGTTGAGGCGGAAGGAGACCGGAGCCGGGTTGGAGGAGCCCGCCGTGGCGTTGAACCCGAACTCGACCTTGCCGCCGGACGGGATCGCCGCGTTGTAGGAGGCGTTGCGCGCGCTGACCTCCCCTCCGCTCTGCGTGATCACGGCGTTCCAGTGCTGTCCGACCTGCTGGCCGGAAGCGTAGGTCCACTCGAGCGTCCAGCCGGTGATCGCGTCACCGGTGTTGGTGATGGACACGGACGCGCCGAAGCCGCCCTGCCACTCCGAGGTCTTCGCGTACGTGACCGAACAGCCGGGAGCCGCCTGTGCCGCCGTGCTCGCGGCGACTCCCGCCGCCACGAGGGTGAGCGCGCACAGCGTGGCCGGGATCCACCTCATGACCGCGCCCACCTCTGGTTGGTCTGCCCGTTGCAGGTCCACAGCACCAGCTTCGAGCCGTTGGCCGTCGCGGCCCGTTCGACGTCGAGGCACAGGCCGGCGTTCGTGTTGCGGAGAGTTCCGTCGGAGCCGAGCGTCCAGCGCTGGTTCGCCTGGCCGTTGCACTGCCAGGTGATGACCCGCGTGCCGTTCGCGGTGCCCTGGTCGTAGGCGTCGAGGCACTTGTCGCCGAAGACCCGCACCTCGCCGTTCTCCCAGGACGTCCACTGCTGCGAGGCGGGCGTGAGGCAGTCCTGGACCACGACCGCGGCTCCGGCGGCGGTGGACCCGTTCTCGACGTCGAGGCAGCGGTTCGACCCCGCCCCGCGCAGCCGGGAGGTCGTGCTCGGCACCGGAGCGCCACCCGTCACCCGGAACGCGGTGACGCCGTGCGCGGGCACGGAGGCGGAGATCGCGCCCGAGGTGGTGGCAGTGCCGCCGGTCCACAGGTCGGTCAGCGTGAAGGTGCCACCGGACAGACCGATCTGGGCCGCCGTGGTCGCGATGGTCGCGGTGCCGCCGCCCCGGTTGAACAGGCCGACGGCGACCGACCCGTCCGCCAGTGGCTTGGCGAACACCTCGGTGGCGCCGTCGTCGCGCACCCGGCGCCCACCGGCGCCGAGGGCGTCCTGGTTCACCGTGATCAGGCGCTGGTTGCGCAGGACGGCGCTCACGTCGGCGGACATGGTGCGGATGTCGTTGCCCGCCATCAGAGGTGCCGCCATCAGCGCCCACAGCGTGAAGTGCGAGCGGGACTCGGTGAGGGTGAGCCCGGGGCGGCCGACCACCAGCATGTCCGGGTCGTTCCAGTGCCCCGGACCGGACTGCGCGGCGAGCGGCGCGGTGACGTCGACGACGTTGCCCACGCCCATCGGGTAGCTGTTGACGTTGCCGTTCTGCCAGATGTCCAGCAGGTCCTCGGTGGTGCGCCACAGGTCCGCCACCTGGCCCCAGTCGTACCGGTCGCCGGTGATGGCGTGGAAGCTGTTGGGGTTGATGCTGTAGACGATCGGGCGGCCGGTGGCGCGCAGGGCGTCGCGCATGATCGAGAACCGGGCGACCTGCTCGTCGCGGGTGCCGGCGCCCGAGCACCAGTCGTACTTCAGGTAGTCGACGCCCCAGGACGCGAACGTGCGCGCGTCCTGCACCTCGTGGCCCTTGCTGCCCGTGGAACCGGGGTGCGCGCCGGTGGTCTGCGCGCACGTGCGCTCGTTCGGCACCTGGTAGATGCCGAACTTCAGGCCGCGGGCGTGGATGTAGTCGCCCAGCGCCTTCATGCCGCTGGGGAACTTCGACGGGTGCGAGCGCAACGCGCCCGCGGAATCGCGCTGCGGGTCGAACCAGCAGTCGTCCACGACGACGTACTGGTAGCCGGCGTCGCGCATTCCGGACGACACCATCGCGTCGGCGGCCTGGCGGACCTGGCCCTCGGTGATGCCGCACCCGAAGCTGTTCCAGCTGTTCCAGCCGAGGGGCGGGGTCAGGGCCGGGCTGCCGGGAGCCGCGGCGGTGGGTGTGGCGGTGACGGTCGCCGCCGCCAGCAGGACGACGGCGAGGTGAGCGAGTTTCCTGGACCGGACGGGCATCATCGCCCCTTTCTCCCAGGACCGGCGCCGTCGGTGGCGCTACCGGCGGTGCCGGTCCTGGGATCAGCAGGTGGAGTTGGTCTGGGTCAGCAGGCCGAGCCGCCAGGGCAGCCGGTTGTAGTCACCACCGGCGTTGGGATCCATGCCCTGGTAGAGGTAGCTGAGCTTGCAGGGGCTGATCTCCATCGTCTGGTCGACGTTGGTGCGGACCATCTCGCCGTGGCTGATGTCGCGGGTCCACTGTCCACCTGGGAACGTCACGTTGTTGGCCCGCGCGAACGGGTTCGACTCGCTGTCGGCCAGTGCCGTCCACGGACCGGTGATCGACGGCGCGGTCCAGGAGCGGAACCAGCGACGGCCGTCGGAGCCGATCGCCTCGTGCACCAGCAGCCACTGCTCCTTGCCGGCGATCTTGTAGACGTTGGCCGCCTCGAACAACCTGTAGCGGTCGCTGTCCTGCATGGCGATCACCGTGTTGGTGAAGCCGTTGGGGAACTGCGCGAGGGTCGTCTCCGACCGGTAGAGGTGGCCGTTGTCGTCGGAGGAGAAGAGGTAGCACTTGGCCGTGTCGCACACCGTCCAGAAGTCGACCCAGTAGCCGTTGCCGATGTTGTCGCGGATGATCTGCGGCATTCCGTTGGCGTAGAAGTTCTTCGGCGCCGACCACGACGAAGGGTTCGAGATGTCGGTGGTCGTGGAGTACGAGGCGTTCGAGCCGGTCTGGTAGACGAGGTACCAGAGGCGTTGCGGCGCGAAGTAGAACACCTGCGGCGCCGCCCTGTACCCGGTGCCGACTCCGGAGCGGTCGAGGTAGTAGTGGGGTGCCGCTGACGCCTGCGACCAGTCGGTGAAGCTGGTGTACATCAGGTTGTAGCCGTCGGTGTAGGTCGACGCGAAGACGTGGTACTTGCCGTTGTGGTAGACGACGCTCGGGTCCTTCACCGCGACGTTCGCGTGCGTGGAGTCCGGCTTCGGGCTGATCAGCTGGCCGCTGGAGGACCAGCGGAAGCTCGACGGCAGGGTGCCGACCGGCGGGTTGCCGGTCGTGGTGGTCGTCGTTGTCGTGGTCGTGGTGGGGCCGACCTCACCGGTGCACAGGGTGCCGTTGAGGGTGAACGCCGCCGGGCTCGGGTTGGAGCCCGTGCTGGAGCCGTTGAACCCGAACTCGACCCTGCCCCCGGTCGGGATCGTCGCGTTGTAGGAGACGTTGCGCGCGGTCACCTGGGAGCCGGACTGGGTCACCTGGGCGTTCCAGGCCTGCTGCACCTGCTGCCCGGCACCGAATCTCCAGGTGAGCGTCCAGCCGTTGACCGCGTCACCGAGGTTGGTGACGGCGACGGCCGCGGTGAACCCACCGTCCCATTGCGACGGTGCCGAGTAGGTGACGGAACAGCCGGGAGCGGCCGAGGCGGGCTGCTGGGCCACCGCGGTCAGCGCGGTCACCGCGATGAGCGGGACCGCGGCCAGTGCGGTGAGCCGGGCGCGCCGGGACGTGAACAACCGTGCGAGGAACATGATCACCCTTCGTCGCTGGAGGGATCGGGGAGCAGGATCAGGCACCGGTCGTGCCGCGGCGGGCGGAGTCGGTGGTCGTCACCGGAACGCCGGCGGCACCGGCCCGGATCTGCGTCGCGGGTCCTGCCGCGCACCGATGACGAGGTGGTGGACCGGACCGGCGACGGCTGGCGGCGTTCGAACGGATGCCACCGACAGGACCAGCATCGGCACGGCGGTGCGCACGTCCACGGTGCGCGGTCTGGTGCCGGAGTCGAGGCCGCCGAGCGCGTCTCCCCCGGTGATCGAGCCACCCGGCGCGAGACCGGCGGGTGGTAGCTCCACGGCGGACTGATCGGTGTGGGCGGGCGTGGTGGCGACCAGCGCACCGCACAGCGCGCGGAACGGGCTCGGCATGGTGGGCCTTTCGTCGACGAGGGGTCAACGGCAGGGGCGGCTCCAGCAATGTAACGACGGCCTCGCGCCGGGGTCAAAGCTAAATGTGAGCGCTAACTTTTAGCAGGTTCTCATATAGGGCCGTTCAGCTGAGAACCTGTGTTCAGCGTTCTGTTAACGCGAACAAGTGACGTCACCGGCGCGCCCGCGCCACCGAACCGCCCTCACGCACCGGCATCGGCACCCGGTGGACCGGCGAGGGCCGGGCACCGCGCGCACGCCCCTCCACGACCTCCAGCAGGACCTCCACCGCCCGCTCGCCGAGGTCGTGGTGGGGCAGCGCGATCGTGGTCAGCCGGGGACGCGTCCAGGAGGCGACGGGGTGGTCGCCGAACCCGAGGACGGACACGTCGTCCGGCACTGAGAGCCCGGCCTCGGCGAGCGCCTGGTACGCCCCGAACGCCAGGCGGTCGTCGAGGCACACCAGGGCTTGCGGCCGGTGGCGGCGCAGCAGCTCCCAGGTGGCGTCGTAACCGGCCTCCGCCGTCCATTGAGGACAAGGGTGCTCGCTGACCACCTCGGCGCCGGCCCTGGCGAACACGTCGCGCAGACCGAGGAGACGTTCCACCGCGGCGATTCCGCCGGGCGGGACGTCGTGCGACTCAGGTCCGGCGCCGATCAGGTGGACACCGCGGACGTGCCCCGCCTCGACGAGGACGCGGGCGGCCGAGCGCCCGCCCCGCACCTCGTCGGACATCACCGAGGGGAAGCCGGAGCGAGCCGGGGTGGCGTTGAGCAGCACGGCGGGCCCGTGCCGCAGCTCGTCCGGGACGGCGACCGTTCTCGTGCGCGTGGCGGCGAACACGATGCCGTCCGCCTGCCGGTCGCGCATCGCCTCGACCAGGGCGCTCCCCACCGCCGGATCGCCACGGGACTCGCTGACCAGCAGCATGAACCCGCGCCGGTACGCGGCCTCCACGGCGCCTTTGACGACGTCCTCCGCCTGGCCGGACGAGTCGACAGCGCCGAGCACGAACCCGATCGTCCGCGACAGCCCGGCACGCGAGCGCGTCGCGGGGTTGCCGCGCTGGTAGCCCAAATCCCGCGCGGTGGAACGCACGCGCTGTTCGGCCGCTTCGGAGATGCGCAGCTCGCGGGCTCGTCCGGTCAGGACCAGCGAGGCCGTGGTGATCGACACCCCGCTCGCCGCCGCCACGTCGGCCAGGGTCACGCGCGCTCGTCCCACGCAAATCCGCCTCCTGCCGCTCTCGGGGCCCGGCCGTTCCGGCCGGAACGTCGTGCTGACGCCGGACGGGGCCGGGCGGCTCCGGCGAACAACGCTGAAACGGAGAGGTCCCCGGCCGGGAAGGCCAGGGACCCCTTTCACCGCGTCAGGAGCAGGCGACTCCGTTCAGCACCGGTGACGAGAACGGTGGCGTGCCGCTGTAGTTGGCGTTGTAGCCGATGCTCAGCTGCGCGCCGGACCCGATCGAACCGTTCCAGGCCGCGTTCGCCACCCGGACCTGGTCGCCCGTGTCGGTCCACGTGCCGTTCCAGCCCTGGGTCACCGAGACCCCCGGTGCCGAGAACGTGAACGTCCAGCCGTTGATGGCCGCACCGCGGTTGACGATCACGATCTCGCCGGAGTAGCCGCCGTTCCACTGGCTCGTCACGCGGTGGGTCGCGGTGCACCCGCCGCCAGGGTTGCCGCCGCCCGACGTGGTCGTCGTCGTGGTCGTGGTGGTGGTCGTCGTGATCGGCCCCGCCGCCATCGCGAGCTCGTAGGCCCGTTGCGGCACGAACTGGCCGGCCGGCGCGATGCAGCCGTCCGACTCGCCCGGCAGCTTGATCCACAGGAACGCCTCGATCTTCGAGTCACCCGTGTTCGTCGTGCTGGGGATGCCGATCGCGCGTCCGGACGGGTCGCACCACTCGCTGCCGGCGGGACCGTTGCCGTTGCGGCTGGTGTCGACGACGGCCTTGAGGCGGCTGTCGCCGACGGCGTTGAGCACGTTCTTCGCGAAGTTCACCTCGTCGGAGGTCGCGCGGTAGTTCGACACGTTGGTCGAGATGCCGTCGGCGCTGTTGGAGATGTCCGCGCCGCGCAACCGGTTCGCCGCCTCGGACGGCGTCAGCCACGAGGAGTGGCCGATGTCGAAGTAGACCTTGGCCTGCCCGGAACCGGACTTGAGCTTCTTGCCCGCGTAGGCCATCGACGCCTTGGTCTGGTTCTGCTGGTCCGCGCTCTGGCAGTTGGTCATCAACGGCAGCACGTCCGGTTCCAGCACGATCGTCGCCGGGCGTCCGGCGAGGCCCGCCGCGACCTCGTCGACCCAGGCCCGGTAAGCCGTGTGGGAGGGCGCCCCGCCGCCGCTGGCGCCTCCGCAGTCGCGGTTCGGGACGTTGTAGACCACCAGGATCGGGATCTTGCCGGCGGCCGCCGCCGCGCCCACGAACGAGCTGACCTCCGACCGCACCGTCGAGGTGTTGGTCGTGGTGTACCAGCGCGCCTGCGGGACCGACGCGATGCGGTCGCGGATGACCGCCGCCCGCGAGTCACCGGGGTTGGCGGCCACCCACCGCGCGCTCGAGCTCGACGGGTCGACGTAGAACGCCGACTCGGCCGCGCTGACGGTCGCACCGCCGCTGATCACCAGGGCCGCGACCGCGGTCACGGCCGTGCCTGCGAGCACAGACGCGCTCGCTCCCCGCTTCCACCGTGTCATCGTGTCTCCAGTTCGCTCGGTCGATGTGATTCGGGTTCTCGCAGCGTCGTTGCTGTCCGGACGTGAGAATCGGCGACGCAGGAGCGCTCTCATAACGTCGGAGAAGCGAATGCGAGTTCGGGCCAACGTAACCACGGAACTCTGAATCGTCAACGGCGGAAGTGTTAAAGGCCAAACGTCGTCGCAGAAGTTTCGAAACGTTCCCGCAGAATGCGATCAACGCGTTGACGTGGTAGTTGGGAGCGCTCCCTCATCCGCCTAGGCCGATCAGGTCAATCGCCGTCGAATTCGACTGCGACTTCTTGTGAGCGTCGAGGAACGGCTGCGACACTCCGGAACGGCAATCCGGCAATGGCGCACCGGGTTCGCCGTCCCGTCCACCACCCACCCTGCATTCGGGTCGACCTCGGAAAGTGTGGAAGATGAAACTGACATCGAAGTCAGTGGCCCTGTTCCCGATCATCGCCACGGTCGTGACAGCGGCAATCGGCGCCACCCTGATCGCAGCCCCGGTCGCGAACGCGGCGACCACCCTCGGCGCGGCGGCGCAGCAGAGCGGCCGGTACTTCGGCACCGCGGTGGCCGCGAACAAGCTCGGTGACTCGACCTACGTGGGGATCTTGAACCGCGAGTTCGACATGGTCACGGCCGAGAACGAGATGAAGATGGACGCGACCGAGCCGAACCAGGGTCAGTTCAGCTACGGCAACGCCGACCGGATCGTGAACCAGGCCCGCAACCAGGGCAAGCGGGTCCGCGGGCACGCGCTGGCGTGGCACTCGCAGCAGCCGGGCTGGATGCAGAACATGTCCGGCACCGCTCTGCGCAACGCGATGCTCAACCACGTCACGCAGGTGGCGACCTACTACCGCGGCAAGATCTACGCCTGGGACGTCGTGAACGAGGCCTTCGCCGACGGCAGTGGCGGCGGCCGCCGTGACTCGAACCTGCAGCGCACCGGCAACGACTGGATCGAAGCGGCGTTCCGCGCGGCGCGGGCGGCGGATTCCGGCGCGAAGCTCTGCTACAACGACTACAACACCGACGACTGGTCGCACGCGAAGACCCAGGGCGTGTACCGGATGGTGCAGGACTTCAAGTCCCGCGGCGTCCCGATCGACTGCGTCGGCTTCCAGTCGCACTTCAACAGCAACAGCCCGGTGCCGTCCAACTACCAGACGACGCTGCAGAACTTCGCCAACCTCGGCGTCGACGTGCAGATCACCGAGCTCGACATCGAGGGCTCCGGCAGCTCGCAGGCCCAGAACTACCAGAGGGTCACCCAGGCCTGCCTCGCGGTCGCGCGCTGCACCGGCATCACGGTGTGGGGCATCCGCGACACGGACTCGTGGCGCGCCTCCGGCACCCCGCTGCTGTTCGACGGCAGCGGCAACAAGAAGGCCGCGTACAACTCCACGCTGGACGCGCTCAACGCGGGTGGTGGCCCCGGCCCGACGACGACCACCACGACCACGACCACCACGACGACGAGCAACGGCCCCGGCCCGGGCGGCTGCACCGCGACGGTGTCGCTGAACCAGTGGAACGAGGGGTTCGTCGCCACGATCAAGGTCACCGCGGGCTCCAGCGCGTTGAGCGGCTGGACCGTCACGACCACCCTGTCGAACGCCACGGTCACCGGCTCCTGGAGCGCGAACCGCAGCGGCACCAGCGGAACCGTCAACTGGACCAACGTGGACTACAACGGCAACGTGCCCGCGGGCGGGTCCACCGAGTTCGGCTTCCAGGGCAGCGGCAACGGATCGGGCCTGAACCCGTCCTGCGCCGCGCGCTGACATCCCACGAGGCGGGCGCCCGTGGAGGTCTTGAAGTCCTCCGCGGGCGCCCGCCTGCCTTCCCCGGCATCGCCGATCTCAGGGGCGGCTCGTTCTTCTTCCAGCGCAACGGCGATCTGCCGGCGTCGGTGGTCCCACCCGCTCCGGCCGGTGCGCTCGCCGACAGTCGTCCTGCCGGTCGGCAGGACGACTGTCTCCTGCCCGGTAGCGGCCTGCGCTCTCCACCTCAGGTTCGGCGGCTGCCTGCTCGACGCGAACCGGTGGCGTGTCAGCGCCTGATCCCCCGCGACTCCCCTTCCCCAGCACGAGAACGAGGTCACCGTGACCACTCCGAACTCCTCCTTGCGACGCGTGATCAAGTATCGCGTCGTCGCCGTCATCGCGGCCGTGCTGTCGGTGATCGCCGCCGTCGGCTTCTCCTTCGTGCCGCAGCAGGCTCACGCCGCGTCCCTGACACAGGTCACCGGTTTCGGCACGAACCCGACCGGCCTGAACATGTACGTCTACGCGCCGGACCGGCTCGCGGCCCGGCCCGCGCTACTGCTGATGGTGCACTACTGCACCGGGTCCGCGAGCGCGGTGCACAACGGCGGCGGGCGGGAGTTCGTCAGCGCCGCGGACCGCTTCGGGTACGTGATCGTCTACCCGGAGGCGACGCGCGAGGGCCGTTGCTTCGACGTGTCGACGCAGAACGCGTTGCGCCGCAACGGGGGCAGCGACTCGACCGGCATCATGTCGATGGTCTCGCACGCACGGCAGCGTTACAACGTCGACCCGTCGCGCATCGTCGTCGCCGGCATCTCGTCCGGCGCGATGATGACCAACGTGCTGGCGGCCCAGTACCCGGACGTGTTCACCGCCGCCTCGGCGTTCGCCGGTGTTCCCGCCGGGTGCTTCGCGACGACGGACGGGTCGCTGTGGAACAGCCAGTGCTCGGGCGGGAACCTGCTGAAGACCCCGCAGCAGTGGGGTGACCAGGCGCGGGCGATGTTCCCCGGCTACACCGGGAGCTACCCGCGGATGCAGTTGTTCCACGGCACCAACGACACGACGCTGGCGTACCCGAACTTCGGCGAGGCGCTCGACCAGTGGACGAACGTGCACGGTGTGAGCAGGACGCCGGTGTCCACCGACCAGCCGCAGTCCAACTGGACCCGCACCCGTTACGGCGCAGGCGGAGTCGTCGAGGGCATCAGCGCCCAGGGCACCGGCCACGACGTGCCGACCGCGGGGATGGTGGGGTACGCCATCACGTTCCTCGGTCTGGACCGCCCGTCCACCGATCCCACGACCACCACCACGACGACGACCACCACTCCGCCGCCGTCGCAGGGCTGCTCGGTCAAGGCGGCGGTCAACGCCTGGAACACCGGCCTGACCGAGACGATCACGATCACCAACACGTCCCCGGCGGCCGTGAACGGCTGGAAGCTGCAGTTCTCGTTGCCGGGCGGGCAGACGATCACGGGTGGCTGGAGCGCGACCTACTCCCCCTCCTCCGGCCAGGTGACCGCGTCGAACGTCTCGTACAACGCGCAGATCCCGCCCTCCGCCCAGATCTCGATCGGTCTGCAGGCCACGCACACGGGCAACAGCGCGGCGGCCGGCGGGTTCACGCTCAACGGCGTGCAGTGCGCCGTCCTCTGACCCCGAAGGGACGATGATGTTCCACCAGCACAGGGGGACGAGCCATGTCCCGGTCTAGGTTCGTGATCGCGGCGGCCGTCGCGAGCGCCGTGGTGTTCCTGGCCGCGACGGGCATCGCCGCCGGCGGTCCGGCGGGTGAGGCAGGTACGACGGCGGCGACGGCGGGCTGCGGCAAGGCGCCGGCGTTGGCGAGTGGCCAGCACACGATCACCAGCGGCGGCCAGAGCCGTTCGTACATCTTGCGGCTGCCGGCCAACTACGACAGCGACCGCCAGTACCGGCTGTTCGTGGGCTTCCACTGGCGGGGAGGCACCGCGAACGACGTCGACTCCGGCGGATCCGACGGCTACAACTGGTCCTACTACGGGCTGCGCAGGCTCTCCGACACCGCGGGCAACGGCACGATCTTCGTGACGCCGCAGGGCAACGGCAACGGCTGGGCCAACCCCGGCGGCCAGGACCTGAGGTTCGTCGACGACCTGGTGGCACTGCTCGACTCCGGGCTGTGCATCGACTCGGCCCAGCGCTTCGCCGGTGGTTTCAGCTACGCGGCGGCATGTCGTACGCGGTGGCCTGTGCGCGGCCCGCCGTCTTCCGCGCGGTGGTCGCCTACTCGGGAGCGCAGCTCAGCGGGTGCGACGGCGGCACCCAGCCCATCGGGTACATGGGAATCCACGGCATCAGCGACGACGTGCTGGGCATCGGTCTCGGCCGCGGCCTGCGCGACACGTTCGTGCGCAACAACGGCTGCACAGCGCAGAACGCCCCCGAGCCGGCGGCAGGCAGCCGGCGGCACGTCGTCACGACCTACAGCGGTTGCCGTGCGGGGTATCCGGTGGTGTGGGCGGCGTTCGACGGCGGGCACACGCCGGGTCCGATCGACTCCGGCGGCAGCGGGTGGCAGACCTGGACCTCCGGCGAGGCGTGGAAGTTCATCACCCAGTTCAGCGGCGGCACCACCCCGCCGAGCACGACGCCGTCCACCCCGCTGCCCACCGAGTGGCCGTGCCGCGTGAGCGACACGATCAACGCGTGGGCCGAGGGACTGACGTCGAACATCACCCTCACGAACACCAGCACGACACCGGTCAACGGGTGGTCGCTGGTCTTCGCCCTGCCCGGCGGCCAGACGATCACGGGCGGCTGGAACGCCACCTACTCCCCCTCCTCCGGCCAGGTGACCGCGACCAACGCGTCCTACAACGGGCAGATCGCGCCCGGCGCGTCGGTCACCTTCGGCTTCCAGGCGACGCACTCGGGCGGCATCGGGAAGCCGGACTGGTTCAACCTCAACGGACGCATCTGCCAGATCGTCTGACGGGGAGCGCGAACACGACCGGGGTGGAGGCGGCCGCTGTCCGAGCGGCCGCCTCCACCCCTTCCCGTTCCGCCACAAGTCCTTCCCGAGCGCGGGAAGTCCCCGGTTCTCCCACGACGAGGCCGGCTCCCCCACCTGGTTCGGGTGGGAGAGCCGGCCGAGGTCGTGCGTCAGGTGGTCAGCGTTGCAGCGTCAGCAAGCCCGGCCGGTACGGCAGCAGGCCGTAGTCCCCGCCGGAGTTGGGGTTGCGCCCCTGGTAGAGGAGCTGCAGGTTGCAGGGGTCGATGGTCTTGGTCTGGTCGGGGTTGGTGCGGATGATGTCGCCGTGGCTGATGTCGTTGGTCCAGGTGGCACCGCTGTTGGCCTTGCCCGCGAACGGGTTGCTCTCGGTGGCGGCCTGCGGGGTCCACGAACCGCTCAGGCTGCTCGAGGTGAACGAGCGGAAGTAGCGCCCGTTGTTCCCCATCGCCTCGACGATCATGAGGTACTGGTTCTGGCCCTGCACCTTGTAGACCTCGACGCCTTCGAACAGGTTCGCCGTCGTGTCGCTCATGATCTGCGTCCAGGACGAGCCGAAGTTGCCGGGGAAGTTGCCGATGGGCATGGTCGCGCGGTAGATCTTCCCGTTGTCACCGGCGAAGAACAGGTACATGTTCGTGCCGTCGCCGATGAGGGTCTGGTCGATGGGACCCGTGCCGGAGTTGGGGATCGTCCCGGTGAAGAGGGTCTGCGGTGACGACCACCCGTTGGCGTTGGAGGGGTCGTTCGACGTCCGGTAGCTGAAGGTGGTCGGTCCCCACTGGTAGGTGAGCACCCAGATGTTCTTCGGTGCGAAGTAGAACAGCGTGGACGCGACGGCTCCGGTGCTCATCCCGTTCTGACTGGCCGAGGCCATGTCCGACCAGTTCGTGAACGTCCCGAAGTTCATCGAGCCCCACGTGGTTCCCGTGTCGTGCGTCGTCGCGTAGACCAGGTGCTTGCCGTTGTACAGGACGTGGGTGAAGTCCTTGAGCGACACCCATCCCTGCTTGGGGGTGGCCAGCGCGCCGGTCGACGACCAGCGGTACGTCGACGGGAGCTGGCACGTGCCGCCCGGCTGCGTGGTCGTCGTGGTCGTGGGACCCGTGCCGCCGCCGACGCGGACGAGCTGCCACTGCTGGTTGGTCCCGTTCCAGTCGCTGTACTGGACGACGTTGGCACCGTCGGCGGTCGAGCCGCCCTGGACCTCGATCGCCTTGCCGCTGTTGCGGTTGACCAGCCTCACGTGTCCGCTGTCGGAGTCGGCGAGGCGGAACTGCTGGTTGGTGCCGTTGGAGTCGGACCACTGGACGATGTTGCCGCCGTCCGCGGTCGAGAAGTTGTGGACGTCGAGGACCTTGTTCGACAGCCGTGACTTCAGGCGGTAGTAGCCGCCGCCCGAGTCGACGAACTGCCACTGCTGCTGGTTGCCGTCGTTGCGCGCCCACTGGGTGATGCGGGCGCCGTCGTTCGTGGCGAGGTTGTAGACGTCCAACGCCTTGCCGCTGTTGCGGTTGACCAACACGTACCAGGCGCTGGTGTCGACGGTCGCCGCCGACACGGGCGTCGCGCTGAAAGCCGCTGCGAGACCGCCGAGCAGGACGGCGACGGCCGCGGTGATGCCGGCCACCCGGCGTCCGCGTCCGCGGGAGACGGAGGTGGTCGGGTGATGGCCTGATCCGGCCATGGGGGCGCTCCTCTTCGGTGAGGTTGGGGAGAGCGCGAGCCGGCAACGTTCGATCGACCACTTGCGCCGAGCGGTCGAGCGCGCGTTTCGTGAACGCACAGCGATTGCTGCGGTTGCCGGTCGCGTACACCAAACTGTGGAGGAGCATCTCCACGAGGTCAAGAATCGTCGAACGCGTTCGATCGATCACGGGAGTCGAACGCGCCGGAGGTGCTCGGCGGTGCAGGGGAACTCGCGGACTGAGACCGCACCAGTTCGCCCCGCACGCTCTCAGGACCTCGCGGCCAGCTCTCGCGCCAGCACAGCGATCGCGTCCGGACCCGTCCGGCAGCAGCCGCCCACCAGCCGCGTGCCGGCGTCGGCCCACTGTCCCGCCGAGACCGCGAACCCGCCGCCGTCCCCGGTCCAGGACCGCTCTCGCGCGTTCCAGGTCTCGCCGCTGTTCGGGTACACCACCACCGGCAGTCCGGTCACCCGCCGCGCGACCGCGACCGCCTCCGCGACATCCTCCGGCGCGCAGCAGTTCACCCCGACCGCGATCACCTCGTCCACACCGGACACCACGCCGAACGCCTCCTCCAGCGGCTGTCCCGCGCACGTCCGGTCACCGCGAACGCTGTAGGAGAGCCACATCGGCACACCGCTGCCGCGCACGACCTCCAGCACCGCCGACGCCTCGTCGACGTCCGGGATCGTCTCCACGGCGAGCACGTCGGGTCCGGCGTCGCGGAGGACCTCGACACGAGGCCGGTGGAACTCGACCAGTTCCCGCCGCGTCAGGCCGTAGCGGCCGCGGTACTCCGAGCCGTCCGCCAGCACCGCCCCGTACGGCCCGACGGACGCCGCCACCCAGCGCTGTCCATCCACATCGGACGCCGCGGAACGGGCCAGTGCCACGCTGGAACGCAGCAGGCGCGCGGTCTCGTCCTCGCTGATGCCCCTGCGGGCGAACCCGGAGAAGCTCGCCTGGTAGCTCGCGGTGATGGCCACGGAGGCGCCCGCCCGGTAGTAGGCGAGGTGGGCGGCGCGCACGGCGTCGGGGTCGGTGAGCAACAACCGCGCCGACCACAGGTCGTCGGACAGGTCGTGACCGGCCGCCTCGAGGGCCGTCGACATGCCGCCGTCGAGCACGACCACGCCGTGCGCCAGAGCTTCCACCAGGTCCACTCGGGCGAGTCTACGTCCGGGGCGGAGGTGGAGGAGTGCGCGACAGTTGCTCCGCCGTGGGTCGCGCACTCCTCCTGAACGGTCTTCGGGCGTCATCTGCCCGCGCGCGCCGCGTTTCCGCGCGGGCGAACGTCGTACCGGCGACCGTCCGTCATGCCGTCCGCGCCACGGGCGCGGACGGGGGTCGGCAGGTGTTCAGGCGGTGCCGCGGTGCGGGGCCGGGTCCGGTGTGCTGGCCCGCCGCGACAACCGGGGCGGCAACAACATCAGCGGAGGCGCCTGCTTGCCCTCCAGCTTGGCCACCAGCAGGTCGACGGCGTGCCGTCCGAGCTCTTCCGCCGGCAACCGCACGGACGTGAGCAACGGCGACATCTGCTCCGCCAGCTCGTCCGGGCAGATCGCCACCACCGCGACGTCACCGGGGACCTGGCGGCCGGCCGCGCGCAGGCAGGTGGTGATCCAGCCGAGTGCCGCCTCGTTGTGCACCACCAGCGCCGTCATGGACGGGTGTGCGCGGATCAGTGCCTTGGTGGCCCGCAACACCGAGTCGTGGTCGCCCTCGACGGCCAGTGCCGTCGCGGCCACTCCCCTGCGCATGGCGGCGGCGCTGAAGCCGTTCATGGTGCGGTGGGCGAAACCCGTGCTGCGGCGGTAGACGGCGCTCGGGGCTCCGAGGAAGCCGATGGAACGGTGGCCCAGGTCAGCGAGGTGGTCGACGCACTTCGCGCCTGCCGCCTCGAAGTCGAGGTCCACACAGGTGAGGCCGCGGGCGGCCGCCGGGTGTCCGATGAGGACGGACGGTTTGGTCAGCTGCCGCAGCAGGGGCACGCGGTCGTCGTCCATTTCGACGTCCATCACGAGGAAACCGTCGACCTGGGCGCTGTTCGCGGCTCTGCGCAGGCCCGCCGCGCCGTCGTCCGCGGTCATGAGCAGCAGGTCCATGTCGTAACGGCGCGCCGTGGTGACCGCGGCGGTGACGAAGCGCATCACCGCGGGCAGGTGCGTGCCCGCGCGCAGCGGGAGGACGAGGCCGATCACGTTGGTCCGGCCCGCCGACATCGTGCGGTCCGAGGTGTGCGGCTGGTAGCCCAGCGCCCTGATGCTCTCGCGGACTCTCGTCTTCGTGTCCGCGGAGATGGACCGCTTGCCGGTGAGGACGTAGGAGACCGTGCTCGGGGCGACCCCGGCGTGCCTTGCGACGTCCGCGATGGTGACCACACAGCCTCCTCTCGCGCTTGCGCTCAGTGAGCGTGCCGACACCATAGGGAGCACCTTCTGATCACATCAAGTGTTATGTGTGCGTTAACATTGCGCATTTCGGGTGGTCCAGACGAATTCACAACCGTCTGGGAACTTGCCCGACAAAGCATGGGAGCAGGCAGGAAGAGCGCGCCCACACGGCGCGGCCCCGAACGACAGGGCCGGCCGCATGGGCACGTTCACATCACCGAGCTCAGAGCGCCGGGTAGGCGTTGCGCATGAGCTCCTGGAACTGCGCGGAGAACCACTTGCCCGAGATGGGGGCGTTGCCGAGCGCGCCGGACATGTTGTTGCCGTTGCGCACGTTGCCGGTGTACGTGGGGTCGCACATCCGGTCGAAGCCCTTGCCCTCGTTGTTCGGGATCTCCTCGCTGGCGCCGTCGGACTCACCCGGCGGCTTGACCCACACGTAGGCGTCGATGCCCGACTCCGGCGCCGCCTTCGGGCGCTCGCCGATGCCGGCACCCGACTGGTTGCACCAGTTGCCGAGGTGGATGCGGCGGTCCAGCTTGCCGCCGTTGACGTAGGCGTCCACCGTCGTCGTCGGGCCGGGGCCCGTCGGACGGGCGCTGCCGCCCCAGCCGTTGCGGCTGGTGTCGATCAGCATGCCGACGTTCGCGTCGAAGCCCGCCTGCACGGCCCGCTGCCGGAACGCCTGCGCGTAGGACAGCTCGTCGACGTAACGGTTCCAGTCCACCCACTTCGACTGGCGGACCGACGTGCCGTTCACCGAGTCCTCGATCTTGAAGTAGGGCTCCTTCAACGCGCCGTAGTTCGCGGTGTTGGCGATGAAGCCCTGCACGTTCGCCTTCGTGCTGCCGGAGGCGTTCGCGGCCTGGAACAGCAGCTCGGCGGTGGCGCCGAAGTTGTCGTCCCAGCCGATCCAGCCGTGGTGGCCGATGTCGAGGTAGTTGTAGACGTTCGGAACCGCACCCAGCTTCGCGAGCGCGTAACCGACACCGGTGACGTAGTTGCCGTTCGACTTCATCGTGTCGCACGCCGCCACCGCGGTCGGCCGCGGTGAGACGTTGGTGATCAGGTTGGGCAGGGAGTCGATCTCCACCGTGGTGACGATCCGCAGGCCCGAGTACGCGGGCCGCGCGAGGATCGACGCGATCGGGTCGATGTACTCCGACTTGTAGCGGTCGATCTCCGTCGCCTTGAGCTCACCGTTGGAGGCCAGGGCCGAGCAGTCACGACCGGGCAGGTTGTAGATCACCAGCTGGATGACGAGCGGTGAGCCCGCCGCCTGGCGCACCGCCTCGTCCAGGTGTCCGACCAGGCCACGGGAGTCCGCCGTGCCCGCGATCGCCGCGATGCGGTCGAGCCACACCGCGGTCGGCTGGTTCGCGATCCGGCTGCCGCCGGGCTCGGCGTTCGCCTTGGCCGCCCAGTCCGGGTTGACGTACTGCTTCGCGCCCACGAACGCGTTGTCGACGCGGTTGCCCGGGCCAGGCCCGTTGGACGTGGTCGTGGTGGTGGTCGTCGTTGTCGTCGTGGTCGTGCTCGTGGGCACGGTTCCGGTGCACGTCGTGCCGTTCAGCGTGAACGTCGACGGGTTCGCGTCACCGGTGGCGGCGTTGCTGCCGTTGAAGCCGACGTCGATGGACGCGTTGGTGCCGAGGCTTCCGTTCCACGCCACGCTGGTCGCGGTCACGTCCTTGCCGGACTGCGACCAGTTGGCGCTCCAGCCCTGTGCCACGCGCTGGCTTCCCGGGAACGAGAACTTGAGCGTCCATCCGCCCGAGATCGCGTCACCGAGGTTGGTGATCTTCACCGCAGCACCGAAACCCCCTCCGCCCCAGCTGTTCGCCGTGTAGTCCACACGGCACCCTGGTGCGGCGCCCGCGGGTGCGCTCATCGCCACCCCGAACGTTGCCACGGCAGTGGCGACCACGACTCCCGCCGCGGCCCACCGCCTCTGTCCGTTGAGCTTCATTGCTCCGGATCTCCTGTCTGTCAATGGTGCTTGATCTCCATGAGCGAACACGCGGTGGGCGTGCACTCAAGTCTTTTCAGGCCGAGGTACTCCATGCCGATCGATCCGGTGAGCGCGAACCCGTCCCCGAAGGCGAGGTCCGGATCGCCCCGGACCTCGCCTTCCGCGAGCGCCGTCCGCCAGGCCTGTTCCAAGCCAGGCCGCAGGACCAGCAACCCGAGCCGCCCGTACGGCTCCTTGGCGCAGGTCCCCCATTCCGCGATGAACGGCGCGTAGACCTTCGACCGCACCGGACCGGCGAAGTCGGTGAAGTCGTCACCCCGCCGGACGGTCGAGCACTCGTCGGTCAGGTCGTGCAGCCACGCGGCGATGCCGTCGACGCCCTTGCTGAGATCCGGGGTGGGTTCGGCGCGTCCTACGAGGAGGGCGAACGTCACCGAACCCACCACCAGGAGGGCGATCAAGGCCCTCATCACCGGACGGCGCACGCCGAACCGTTGAGCGTGAAGGACGTCGGGTCGGTCGGTGTGGACGTCGTCGTGGCGTTGAACCCGAACGACACCGAGCCGCCGGCCGGGATGTCCGCGTTGTACGACACGCCCTTGGCGGTCGCCTGCCCGCTCGCGACGGTGACCGTCGACGACCACGCCTGCGTGAGCTGCTGCCCCGAGGGGAACGCCCACGCGAGCTGCCACGCGCTGACCGCGCTGGTGCCCGTGTTGGACACCGACACGTTCGCCGTGAACCCGCCGTTCCACGTGCTCGGCCGCGAGTACGTCACCGCGCACGACCCGGTCGGGGTCCCGCCGCCGGTCGAGGTTCTGACCGTGACACCCGACGAGGCCGTCGAGGCGTTGCCCGCGGAGTCCGTCGCGACCACCGTGAACGAGTACGAGGTGTCCGCACTCAACCCGGTGACGGTCGCCGAGTTCGTGGCCGACGTCGCGACCACCTGGCCACCGCTGTAGACGCGGTAGGACGAGACGCCCACGTTGTCCGTCGACGCGCTCCAGTCCAGCTTCACCGAACTGCTGGTGACACCGGAGGCGACAGGGGTGCCGGGCGCGGACGGCGCCGTGGTGTCGGGCGTGCCCGTGCCGCCGCCGAACACGACGTCCGAGCAGCTGTAGAACGCCTCGGGGCTGTCCGAGCGCTGCCACAGCGAGTAGATGACGTGCCGGCCCGTCTTGTTGGGCAGACGCGCCTGCCAGGCGTACTCACCGTTCGCCAGCGGCGGGTTCGTCACCTTGTCGAACGGCGCCGACTCGAGGTCGGACCACTTGAGCGGCTTCGTCACGTCGAAGCCGTCCTTGGTGACGTACTGCTCCCACGTGCCGGGGTGCGGCGCCCACGCGTTGTACCGGAAGGTGACCTGGCTGTTCGCCTGCACCTGGGTCGTGGGCCAGTCGGCGCGCGTCAGGTTGTAGGCGGAGAACTTCGTGGTGGGACCGCACAGGTTGCCGTCGGGGATGATCTCCCGGTGGCGTCCGGCGGCGTTGCTGATCAGGTTGCCGAACCAGTCCCACAGCGGTTGCTTCCCGCCCTGGGCCACGGCCGCGGCGCACGCCGGGTTGGTCGGGTTCAGGTCGCCGCCACCGCCGCCCGCGCGGCCGTCCTCGTAGCAGAGGTAGGTGCGGCTGCCGGGCCAGACCATCGACCCGTGCGCGACCGCCGTGCCACCGGTGTGCACCAGGACGGCGCCGACCGCGGCAGCGACTGCCAGGAGCGCTATGCGTTTTCTCATCTCGGGACTCCTCACCCGTAGATCTCGGCGTGCAGGGAGAACGCCGTGGCGATCTCGGCTTGCGCCCAGAAGCGGTGGTAGGTGAACGTCGGCGCCGGTCCACCGTCCAGATAGGACTGCACCTTCGGCCACTGCGGGTCGTTGCGGAACATCGACCGCATCGACAGGAAGGACGAGCCCTGGCCGATCGTGTCGCCGTTGGGCATCTTCCCGGTCCAGCCGGAGGGCACGTACGGGCCTTCGCGGGTGCTGGTGTTGTAGACGTCGTCGAACCGGTTGTAGTCCGTGCGGGTCTCCGGCGTCGCGATGCCCAGGCTGTCCTGGTGCTGCAACAACGACGTCAGCAGCGACTCACCCGTGGTCTTCGCCGAGGCGTTGCCCGACCTCGCCGCGTAGTTCAGCAGCACCTTCGCGTACGACGCGGCCACACCGACGTCCTGGCTGTGGTTGAGCACGCGGACCCGCAGGTTCGCGTTCGAGCCGGGGTTGGTGGCGTTCCACGTGTCCGGCGCCCCCGACCACTCGAGGTCCGAGGGGATCTGGAAGTTCGTGCCGGTCGTGGTGTTCGCGATCGCCCACGGCACCCACTTGTCGAGGATCTTCTTGGCGCGCGCGTCACCGGTCAGCCGGTACAGCGCCGCCGTGCGCTCGATCCCCCACACCTGGAAGCCGAACCACCGGTTGCTCGGCGGGTCGCGCCACACCGGGTGGGCGTCGTAGTACATGCCGTAGAACGTCGGGGTGCCGCTCGGAGGTGAGGCGTACTGGCCCTCCCAGCTGTTCGTCACACCGCCGGCGAGACCGCCGTCGGCCGACTGCAGCCACTGCAGCATCTCGAGCTGCCTGCTCAGCGACGTCGCCCAGTCCTGCTGGCCGGTCGCGGACAACGGCTTGAGCGCCGGCACGTTCGCGAGAGCGTGCGCTGCCAACGGGTTCTGGTAGCCCTGGTGCGAGGCACCGTCACCGATGCGCCACGCCCACCCGGCGGACGTGTCGGTCGCACCGCCCCAGGCGTAGTACCAGGACATCAGGTAGTGCGCGCTGTTCTTGCCGGTCGCGCCGGGGCACGACGACGGGCTGTTGCAGTTGCCGATGCGCTTGAAGTACTTGTCGAACATGGCGTACCGCAGGTAGTCGCCCATCTTGGCGGACTTGCCGATCTCGGCCGAGATGTCCCCGGCCTTGCCCTGGGCCGTGGCCCACTGCTGGGCGAGCAGCGCCACCTGCACCACGCGGGCGTCCGCGTCCGGCGCGTTGGTGTACTTCCACTGCTTGGCGTAGGACGAGTCCTTGGTGAACAGGTCCAGGAAGCCGTTGGGGCCACCGTGCTTGAACGT
This sequence comes from Lentzea cavernae, assembly GCF_014653695.1. Taxonomy (GTDB): domain Bacteria; phylum Actinomycetota; class Actinomycetes; order Mycobacteriales; family Pseudonocardiaceae; genus Lentzea; species Lentzea cavernae. Next base: position 530,415 of record NZ_BNAR01000001.1, read on the forward strand.
GTCGCACGAGGGCTGCGGGATGGTCTCCCACACCGACTCCGACGAACCGCGCTGGTAGGTGTTGATGTACGCGGGCGCCGTCGTGCCGTCACCGCAGCGGCCGAAGCCGTAGGTGTTGTCGACGTCGATCAGCCAGTGCATGCCGTAGACGTCGGAGCTGCCGTACGCGGACTTCAGCTCGCCCGCGATCGGGTCCTGGCCGACCGGGACGGTGCCGTCCAGCGTCGACGGGTACTGGTCCATCCTCGGGTGTTCCGGGGCGTAGGTGGCCGGCTTCGACGGGTCGTACTTGTCGTTGGTCGGCTGGTCGGCCTTCGCCGGGATGATGAACTTCTCCATCGACGCGAAGGCGGACTTGAACGGCGCCCAGTCACCGGTGACGCGGCCGTAGCTCGCTTCCAGCCACAGGTAGTAGCTGAACGCCTCGGACGTGGTCTGGTGACCGTGGTCCGGCGCCTCCACCATCAGCGTCTCGACCGAGTGGTAGGGCACGAGCAGGTCGCCGAACTTGCGGAAGTAGCCGCTCGCCGGGTCCTTGATCTTGTTGTACTGGTCGAGGAACGCCTTGTTGAAGTCCGAGGTGGACGGGTCGATCTCGTTGGCCGTGACGCTCGCCGGACTGTAGCCGGTGGCCGACGCGGTGAACGTGGCGGTGCCGAGCGCGCCGCCGTTGTTCGCCGACGTCACCGTCACCGTCTGCTTCGCGGTGCCGGAGAACGTGAGCGTGGCCGGGGTCGCCGTCAGGTCGGAGCTGCCGCTGCGGGCGATCGTGACGGTGACCGGCTGGCTCGGTGCGGTGGCCAGGGAGACGTCGAACGTCGCGGTCTGGCCCTGCTTGACCGAGATCGTGCCCGGTGACGCGAGGACCGCCGGTCCGGACAGCACCTTGACCGCGGCCGGTGCCGAGGTGGTGGTGGCACCGCGGTTGTCGGTGGCCCGCGCGGTGATGCTGTGGTCGCCCGCCGGCGCCGACGTCCACGTGCCGGTGAACGGCGCGCTGGTGTCGGTCGCGATCAGCGAGTCACCGGCGTAGAAGTCGACCTTGGCCACCGTGCCGTCGGTGTCCTGCGCGGTCGCCGCCAGGGGGATCTGCGCGGGCAGGGTGTAGCTGCTGCCGCTGGTGGGTGCCGTCAGTGCCACGGACGGCGACTGGTTGGGCCCGGTGCAGGACACGCCGTTCACGGCGAAGTCCGTCGGCGGCCGGTTCGTCGAACCCTTGCTGCCGTTGAAACCGACCTGCGCGGTGCCGCCGGAGGGCAGCGAAGGCGCCCAGGCCGGGTTGGTCACGGTCACGACCGCGCCGTTCTGCGTGAAGTTGCCGCTCCACCCCTGCGTGACGCGTTGCCCGTCCGGGAACGTCCACGTGAGGTTCCAGCCGTTCAGCGCCTCCCCGTCGTTGCGGATCGACACAGCAGCGCCGAATCCGGTGTTCCACTCGTTGGTGACTTGGTAGGTGACGGTGCAGGCCACCGCGGCCGGTGCCGCGACGGCGGGAGTTCCGCCGATCAGCACCACCGCCGCAACCGCCAACGCCACTTTTCGTCGAGTCATGCCGCCGCCCTCTCGACAACTGGGAGCGCTCCCAGAGTTCACGGCACTGTAACGTGGCCCACAGCGATCAACCGATCACAGGTGTAAGAGATTCTGAGCCGGAAAGCCCTCGCCGGTAAGCCTTTCAGCGCAACGGGGGTTGCTCTACCGGTTCCTCTTACTGCTCCCTTCGAGTGGAATTCTGGGAGCGGTCCCAGGTGAGGACGGGGGCGCCCCCGCCGCTGGGGGCGCCCCCTGGTCTCGTCAGCCGCGCCCGGCTCCGGCACCGGACGTGACCACGCTCTTCACGCTGCTGGCTCCGTCCAGCGGGTACGAGTAGGGAATGCTCTTGACCGAGCCGCCCTGGTCGCCCGTTCCCGAGTTGACGAAGTGGTTGCTGCGCGCCACGAGCGAGCCACCGGGCGAGCTGCCCTCACCGCGGTGGAACGGGTCCTCGGTGTTCTCGAAGTAGTTGCCCTCGACCAGGACACCGCCCTCGACGGTCGACGCGACGCCGTAGTCGGTCACACCGCCGTAATAGTTGTTGTAGACGTGCACCGGGTTGCCGAACCGCACGCGCGGGTGGCGCTGCTGCGTCCCGTCGAACCAGTTGTGGTGGTAGGTCACCCGGAGCTTGCCGCGATCCTCCGAGCCGTTGTCGTCGCTGTGGCCCAGCAGCATCGTCTTGTTGTGGCTGGTGAACTTGTTCCACGACACCGTGACGTAGTCGGAGGCCCGCTTGATGTCGAGCGCACCGTCGTAGCCGTTGGAGAAGGTGTTGTGGTCGATCCACACGCGGGTGGAGTACTGCACGTTGACCGCGTCGTCACCCCAGCTCCGGAAGTTGAGGTTGCGGACGATCACGTTCGAGGCGTTGGCGATGTTCAGGCCCTGCCCGGTGATCGCCGCGCTCGAGCCGACGCCCTCGATGGTCTTGTTCGAGGCCACCTTCGTCATGCTCGACAGCGAGATCGTGCCGGAGACCCGGATCACGGCCGCGCCCGACGCCTTGGCGGCCGCGACGAACGCGGACGCCGTGGTCACGGTCACCGGGCTGGCGCTGCCGCCACCCGTCGTGCCACCTCCCTGAGTGGCCCAGCCGACCAGCCCGAACGGTGCCGCGGTCGCCTGGGGAACAGATACCGCGCCGAGAACCAGCGCGGCGACGGAAATCAATGCTGCACGCTTTGGAATCATTCCACGCTCCCAATTCGTGAGCGGCGGTGCAACCCACACAACCAGCCGGCAACAGAGCGGTCAACCAATTCGACGATATTCGACTCGAACAATCGAAACGAGTTGACAGAAAAGATCACCGTTCTACCATCGAATTACCGCCGCGCATCCCACTGCAAGCGGAGCGCACATGAAGAAACTCGCACCATTGGTGTTGGCCGCGGCACTGACCGCCTTTCTCGCACCTCAGGCACAGGCCGCGGGCAGCACCTTTCCCACCCCGTCGGGAACGAAACCGGTCGGCACGACCATCAAGGTCGGGTCGAGCGGTTACGACGGGGGCATGCAACGGTTCTACGGCACCGGCGACCTCGGCACCGGCGGCCAGGGCGAGGACCAGGGGCCGATCTTCCAGCTGGCCGACGGCGCGACGCTGAAGAACGTCGTGCTCGGCGCGCCGGCCGCCGACGGCGTCCACTGCCTGGGCACCTGCACGCTCTCCAACGTCTGGTGGGAGGACGTCGGCGAGGACGCGGCCACGTTCAAGGGCACGTCGTCCTCGCAGACCATGACCATCAGCGGTGGCGGCGCGCGCAAGGCGTCGGACAAGGTCTTCCAGCACAACGGGCCGGGCACGATGGTCATCCGCGACTTCCAGGTGGACGACTTCGGCAAGCTCTACCGGTCCTGCGGCAACTGCAAGACGCAGCACAAACGGCACGTCGTGCTCGAGAACGTCACCGCGTTCTCCCCCGGCAAGGCGCTGGTCGGCATCAACACCAACTACGGCGACACGGCGCGGTTCTCGAGGATCACGATCGTCGGGGACAGCAGCAAGAAGATTTCGATCTGCGACAAGTACCAGGGTGTCACCAGCGGTGAGCCGAAGAAAATCGGCACCGGCGCGGACAGCACGAACTGCCTGTTCAAGTCGTCGGACATCACCTATCGCTAGAGGAAATGCCCCGGCCGCCGGCCGGGGCATTTCTCACCACACTTCAAGAGTGTGAACTCCGATGTGTTCGAAATTCCAGTCGTCACCGATTCCCGGTGTCTTCGGCAGTACGACCACCCCGTTCTCATCGAGTGGATCGGCTAGGGAGTTCCGGTGCGGCGGAATCCGGTCGAAGTCGACGTACGGATGCAGCAGACCCCGTTCGTACCACCGGCCCGCGTCGGTCGCGCCGAGCACGGTGAGGCTGGCCGACCCGTTGCCGTGGATCTCGCAGTCCAGGTTGAACGCCTCGGCGAGGTGCACGGTCTTGAGCACCGGCGTGATGCCACCGCTGCCCGCGGGTCCCACGCGCAGGATGTCGCACGCCCCGGCCGTGATCCACTCGGCGCGGGTCATGTACTTGCCCCACGCCACCTCGGGGCCGATCACCGGGATGTCGAGCTGCTCGGCGAGCCACCGGTAGGAGCTGATCGACGCCTCCTCCATCGGTTCCTCGAACCAGTAGAAGCCGAGCTCCTGCAACGCCCTGCCGAGCCGCAGCGCCTCCGTCCGCGAGTACCAGTGGCTCGCGTCGAGCATCAGCGCCACGTCCGGGCCCACCGCCTCCCGCACCGCCCGGCAGGCCTCGACGTCCCGGGAGACGCTCGGCGCGCCGGGCACCGGCGGCATCCACGTGTGCAGCTTGATCGCCCGGTAGCCCACCGACACCAGGTGCCGCGCGAAGTCCGCGTAGTCGCCCGGTGTCGCCAGGCCGTCCGCGTCACCGCACATCGTGCTGGCGTAGGCCGGGACCCGGTCCCGCGCGCCGCCCGCGAGCTTCCACGCCGGCAGCTCCACCCTGCGCGCCACGAGGTCCCACAGCGCCTGGTCGACGAACCCCAGCGCGCGGTCGGTGAAACCGCCGTGCGATCCCCGCTGCCGTCGCGCGAGCAGCCGCCACAGCCGTTCGCGGTCCCACGGGTCCTGGCCGAGCAGCACCGGCCGCACGTGCTTGTCCAGCACGGCCGGCCTGAGCTGGTCGGGCTGGATCTGGCAGAAGCCGGTGACACCGTCGGTGTCGGTGACCTCCAGCAGGGCCTCGACGACCTCGTGCTCGGGCGCCGGGTGCCGGTGCCCCTCCGCGTCGACGGACGTGGCCGCCGTGGTCTTGAACGTCCGCACCACGACCCGGTCGATCACTTGCGCTTCTCCCAGTCCTGCTGGGCGGTCGTGAGCTTGGCCGCGAGCTGGTCGAGGAACTCCTGCGCGGGCATCTGCCCCAGCAGCACCTTCTGGTAGAGCGGCTCGGTGTCGGTCTTGGTGATCGAGGAGTACTCCGGCAGGTAGACCGGCGCCGGCACGAGCACGGTGGCCGGGTCCTCCAGCACGCCGAGCGCCATCTTCACCGCCGGGTTCTTCTGGATCCACTCGGCGCCGCGCACGTCGGTGTTCGCCGGGATCTGACCGACCTTCTCGTTCCAGTACCCGTTGCTCTCCGCCGACGTCAGGAACTCGACGAACTTCCACGACGCCTCGCGGTTCTTCGCGCCCTTGAACACGGCGAAGCCGTCGGTCGGGTTCGGCACGACGGTCCGCTTGCCCGACGGCCCCTTCGGCAACGGCATGGCGCTGACGCGTTCCGGGCCCAGTGCCTTCATGACGTCGGCGGTCGAGCCGAGGTTGTGGTGCATCATCGACACCGTGCCACCGGTGAACTGGGCGACCATCTGCGTGTAGTTGTTGTTCACGTCGGCCTCGGGCGTGGCCTTCTTGTACAGCTCCGCGACCTTGCGCACGAGCTCGGCGTTGCGCGGGTCGGCGACCGTGCTCTTGCCGCCCTCGTAGAACTTCTCGACGCCGGAGTAGGAGTAGGCCTCGGACAGCAGCTGGAAGATCGAGCCTGCGCCACCGCGGATGGTGAAGCCGTAGAGGTTGTCCGCCGGCTTCGTCAGCTGGGTGGCCGCCTTCGCCAGATCGTCCCAGGTGGACGGTTCTCCGATCTTGTTCTCCTCGAACCTGTCCGACCGGTACCAGATCACGTCCATGTTGCCCGACGCGGGAACGGCGTAGAGCTTGCCGTCGGGCGCCGTCTGCCGCACGGTCTCCAGCAGGCCGCCCAGCAACTTCCCCTTGAGCGCACCGTTCTCGACGCGGTCGTCCGCCGGCTCGAGCGCGTCCTGCCCGACGAGGTGCGCGAGGTAGGACGTCGTGACGCCACCGACGTCCGGCGTCGCACCGCCCGCGATGGCCGTGTCGTACTTCTGCTGCACCGACGAGCTCGGGATGCCGACGTACTCGATCTTGATGTCGGGGTTCGCCGCCTCGAACCGCTTGATCAGCTCCTGGTAGATCGGGGTGCGGCCGGGGCCGCCGTTGTTGTCCCAGAACGTGACCGTCGTCGGGCCGTCCTGCCCTGCGGAGCACGCGCTCAGCACGAGCGCCAGTGCGACAAGCAGTCTTCTCATCAAAGCTCCTTTGTGGATGTTCCGTCTTGGAACAGCCGGAAACGAGGACCTGCGACACAGACGAAACGATCGACTTCCGGGTCGGACGCAGCCCACTCCGGAACCCGCAAACGGGTCCTGTAGGTTGTGGATGTGGGGGATGCGCCGGTAACGCGAGCGTTCAAGTTCCGCTTCTATCCAACCGATTCGCAGGCTGCGGAGCTCTTGCGCACGTTCGGCTGCGTTCGGAAGGTCTACAACTTGGCGCTCGCAGTGCGTACCGAGGCATGGGTGCAGCGGCAAGAACGGGTGAACTACTACGACACCTCGGCGATGCTGACCGCGTGGAAGAAGACTGAGGAACTGGCGTTTCTCACCGAGGTGTCGTCGGTGCCGCTGCAGCAGACGTTGCGCCACTTGCATGTGGCGTTCGCGAACTTCTACTCCGAGCGAGCGAGACACCCGCGTTTCAAGTCGCGCAAGAAGTCCCGCCGGTCGGCCGAGTACACGACAAGTGCGTTCCGGTATGACGATGGCCGGTTGACACTGGCCAAGATGCGCGATCCGTTGAACATCGTGTGGTCGCGACGGCTCCCTGACGGAGTGTCGCCCTCCACTGTCACCGTGTCGCAGGACAGCGCCGGCCGTTGGTTCGTGTCTTTGCGGTGTCAGGATCCGACCGTGACCACGCTGCCCCCGACCACCAGCGCGATCGGCATCGACGTCGGCCTGGATCATCTTCTGGTCCTCTCCGCTGGAGAGAAGATCACCAATCTGCGGCTCGAACGCCGTGATCGAAAACGCCTTGCTCGCGCTCAAAAGGCATTGGCACGTAGGGCGTGCGGTAACGGAGCGAACCGCATCAAGGCGCGCCGCAAGGTGGCCCGAATACATGCCAGGATCGCAGATCGCCGTCGCGATCACCTGCACAAGATCACCACTCGACTCGTGCGTGAGAACCAAACGCTCGTGATCGAGGATCTCGCCGTGCGGAACATGGTCAAGAACCGAAGACTCGCACGCGCCATCAGCGATGCTGGATGGGCGCAGTTCCGCGAAATGTTGGAATACAAAGCAGTCTGGTACGGGCGAGACGTGATCACCGTGAACCGGTGGTTTCACTCCTCCAAGCTGTGTTCGGCGTGCGGGGTGCGTCGCGAAACGATGCCGTTGAGCACTCGCAGGTGGACGTGCACCTGCGGTGTCGAGCATGACCGCGACATCAATGCAGCGCGCAACATCATGGCCGCCGAGCTGGCGGCTTCTGCCTGTGGAGCTGATGTAAGACCTCAACGGAATACTCCGAGCGGGCGATTGGCAGAGAAGCAGGAATCTCCTCTCCCCTCGGGGAGAGGAGAAGTCAACCCTTGACCGCACCGGCGCTCAGTCCCTGGACCAGGAACTTCTGCACCACGGCGAAAACCAGCACGACCGGCACCGCGGCGACGACGCCGCCCGCCGCGAGCGCCCCGAAGTCGGTGTTGAACTCCCCCAGCGCGTAGCTCAGCCCGACCGGCAGCGTGAACTTGTCCTGCTTGCTCGCGAACATCAGCGCGAACAGGAAGTTGTTCCAGGCGCCGATGAACGCGAACGACCCGACGGCCACGAGCGCAGGCTTGAGCTGCGGCAGCGTCACCGCGAAGAACGCGCGCAGCCGCGTGCACCCGTCGACCATCGCGGCCTCTTCGAGCTCGACCGGGACGTTGCGCACGAACCCGCTCATCAGGATCAGCGCGAGCGGCAGCTGGAACGCGGTGTCCGCGATGATCAGACCGGTGAGGCTGTTCAGCAGCCCGGCGGACTTGAAGATCACGAACAACGGGATCAGCATCATCGCGCCGGGGATGAACTGCGTGCACAGCAACGCCAGCAGGAACACCCGCTGACCGCGGAACTTGAAGCGCGCCAGGGCGTAGCCGCCCATCAGCGCGAACACCGTGACGACGACGAGCGTGCCGACTCCGATGATCAGGCTGTTCTGGAAGAACAACCCGAAGCCGACGCCGTTCCACACGGTGTCGAAGTGCTCGAAGGTGATCGGCCACGGCACGAGCGAGGTCTCCCCCGCGGGCCTGAGCGCGAAGACCAGCATCCAGTAGAACGGGATCAGCGTGAACAGCAGGTAGAGCACCAACGGCAGGTGCAGCCGGAAGTACCGGCTCGGGTCGCGGTGCTTGCGGCGTCGAGGTGGCGCCGGAGGCGGCGGCACGACGGTCTTCGGACGAGTCAGTGTCTGGGTCACGCCCGGCTCCCGAACTTGGACACCCTCAGGTAGAGGATCGAGAAGAACAGCAGGATCACGAAGCCGGCCATGGTGAGCGCCGAGCCGTAGCCGAAGTCGTGCGAGTCGACGGCCTTGCGCGCCACGTAGAGCGGAAGCGTGGTGGTCTGGTTCGCCGGTCCCCCACCGGTGAGCGTGTAGATGAGGTCGACGTTGTTGAACTCCCACACCGCCCTCAGCAACGTGGACAGCACGATCGCGTCCCGCAGGTGCGGCAGCGTGACGCTGACGAACCGCCGCCACCGCCCGGCTCCGTCGACACTTGCCGCCTCGTACAGGTCGTTCGGGATGGTCTGCAGATCGGCGAGCAGCAGGATCGCGAAGAACGGCACGCCGCGCCACAGCTCGGTGACGACGGTCGCGGGGAACACGGTCGCCGGGTCGCCGAGCACCGACGTGCCGGGATCGCCGATGCCCCACTGGGCGAGCTGCTGGAAGATGCCCGTCGACGGGTTGTAGAGCAGGATCCAGATGCCGGTGGTGAGCACGCCGGACACCGCCCACGGCGAGAACACCAGCGCTCGCGCCATCGCGCGGCCGACGAACGTCTCGTTGACGATCAGCGCGAGGACCAGTCCCAGCACTAGCTGCAGCCCGACCTCGACCGCCACCCACTTGGCGCTGAACGCGAGGCTCTGCCAGAACAGCTCGTCCTCGAACAGCATCCTGCGGAAGTTCTCGAACCCGATGAAGCCGTTCTTCCACGGTTGCGTGACGGTGTGCTGGCGCAGGCTGAACCACCCGACGCTGGCGATCGGGTAGACCAGGAACACCGCCATCAGCAGGAGCGTCGGAGCGATCAGGGCGTAGGGCGCCCAGGTGCGGGTTCTCACGCGGGGTTCCACCCGCTCAGGTAGGCGGCCTTCGTGTGCTGCCGCGCCTGCTCGTCGGTGAGCTGCGGGCGGTCGGCGCCCGTTCCCGCGCCGGGCCCGGTGTTGCGGTACTCCGCGAACCTGGCGCCACGCCACGGGAATCCGGACATGTCGGTCCACGGCGCGCTCTTGACCGCGGCGGGCAGTTCGGTGTCGCGGATGGTGACCTGGGCGATCGCGTCGGGGTCACCGCCGGGGTGCCAGGGCCTGCCGAGGAAGTAGGTGCCGGCCGGGGCGTCGCTGCGGATCTTCGAGTGGACGATCAGGAAGCCGTGCGGGTTGTCGTTCCTCGTGCTCGCGGCGGTCACGTACCCGTTGGGGTCCTGGCCGCGGCTCAGCGCGGTGATGGTCGCCCGTTCGAAGACGGCCGTCGCCCTGCCGAAGAGGAAGTCGACGTCACCGGTGATCGCGCAGTCGCGGTAGTACTGGCGCGAACGCGTGTTCGTGGCCGGGGTGTCGGCGTACAGGGTGTCCTGGTGGCCTTCGAAGCGCACGCGGTCGAACAACGCCCTGTCGCCGGTCACCTTCGCGGCGACGGCCTGCGTCGCGGTGATCTCCGGGTGCTTCGCGCGGTCGAACGAGTTGCGGAAGGTGATGTCCCGCGCGGTGAAACCGTCCGCGGCGATGGTGGCCGTGGCACTGCCCGTCGTGCCGTACGTGGTGCCGTCGGGCTTCTTCGTGCCGTTGGCGTTGTCGTAGTCGATCACGACGTCCTGAGCTCGTCCGGTGGCGCCCCTGATCGTGAGGCTCTTCTTGCTGGCCGGGACCTTGACCACCTCCCGGTACACGCCCTTCGGCAGGGTGATCACCGCGTTGTCGGGCGCCGCGTCGATCGCGGCCTGCACGGTGGCGAAGCCCCTGCCGACGACGAGGTGGTGCCCCGCCGGCCGCGCGCCCGCCCGGAGGTGCCTGATCCGGTGCGCGGGTTCCAGACCCCGGTTCAGCGTCGGCGTCCACCCGGCGTCCGTGCCGAGCGCCTTGTCGGGGAACGCGGCGTTGTGGGCGTTCACCAGGCTCACCGGCCGCCCGTCGACCAGGTTGCCGACGTCCGTGATCGCCATCCCGCCCCAGTTGTAGACGACCTCTTCGGGCGCGATGCCCTTGACGAAGTTGTTCTGCGCGTAGATCTGCGACTTGACGCCGACGCCCCAGCTGTAGGTCTGCGCGCCCTCGTACAGGTTGTTGTAGACGTGCACCTGCCCGAACCGCACCCGCGGCGCCCGTTCGAGCACGTCGCGGAAGACGTTGTGGTGCACCGAGACCCGCAGCTTGCCCGGATCCGTCGTCGAGGTGTTCGACGACCCGATCAGCATCGTCTTGCCGTGCTCCGCGAACACGTTGCGGGACACCGTGACGAGGTCGGACCCGTTCGTGATGTCGAGCTGCCCGTCGTGCACCTGGTACGGCCGTCCGAAGTGGAGCGGCTGCGCGCTGTCGACGTTCGGCTCGTCGGTGAACGTGCTGTGGTCCACCCACACGTGCTCCGAGCGCTGGACCGACACCGAGTCGTAGAGCGAGTTCCAGTTGCCGGGCAGCGACCCGGGACTGTTGTCGGTCGGATCCCATTGCGGGAAGCAGTCGGCGGTGTCGCGGAACGTCAGGTTGCGCACGATCACGTTGCGCGCGTTGTGGATCCGGAGACTGCCACCGGTGATCCCCGCACCCCTGCCGACCCCGATGATCGTCGTGTCCGCGAGCACGTTCAGCCCGATGACCGCTTCCTGCTTCTTCGCCGACGCCACCCGCGCCAACTCCAACGCCCCTTCGGGCTCGCGCTCCCACCCCCACACCGCCGGGTCGTAGGCGGCGAGGTAACCGGCCAGTGTGTACCCGTCGACCGCGTAGTCCTCACACCGCAACGGTTTCCCGTCGTCCCCGGTGTTCGCGTCGATCACACCCCTGACCTTGACGATCCTCGGAGCAGGACTGGCGAGGGCCGCGACGAGCTCGGCCCGCGTGCGCACCTCGTGCACGTTCGAGGCGGGCGCCGCCGCTCCCCCGCTCGTGCCGGGCCCGGACGACGCCCAGCCGTCCCCAGCGGGAAGCACCTGCCGTGCCGGATCTGGGCCGGCCTGCGCGGGGAGGGTCGCCACCCCGGTGAATGCGCACGCCAGAACCAGCGCGCCAACGAAAAGCCGCATGACGGAATACCCTCCGGAAAGCAGGATTCACATTCTTGAACACCGTCCACGATCGTGAAACGAGAATACGAATGTGTCTGCCACGCGTCAACGAAGTGAATCCATTCGACAATTCGGCACGGTATTCGATGATTCTTCGAATCGAATGGCGTCGAATCGACGAACGCCGCGATCGGTGTCGATCGCGGCGTTCGTCTCGTACGTGTCTTCAGATGTGGCCGAGCAGAGGAGGAGTCAGTCCTTGACCGGCTTCAGCATCGGCACCAGCGCCAACGCCGGCAACAACAGCAGCGGCACCACCAGCAGAGCCTTCAACACCCCCACCTCGTTCCCGAGGAACCCCACCAACGGCGGCCCAGCCAGGAACGCCGTGTACCCGATCACCGCGACCACACTCACCCGAGCCGCGGCCCGAGCCGGGTTGTCGGCCGCGGCGCTCATCCCCACCGGGAACCCCAGCGCCGTCCCGAGCCCCCACACCGCGACACCGGCGATCGCCACCCCGGGCGACCCCGCGAACACCGCCAGCGTCACACCGGACGCCGCCAGCACCATCGAGACGAGGATCGCCGGCACGCGGCCCCAGCGGTCCAGGGCGATGGTGCCGAAGATCCGGCCGAACGTCATGGTCGTGACGAACACGCCGAACACGAGGGCGCCCAGGGCCGGGTCGACCGTGTAGCCGTCGATGAACGCCACCGCCACCCAGTCGTTCGCGGTGCCCTCGGTGAACGCCAGCACCAGGACGAGCAGGCCGATGAGCAACGTGCGGGGTTCGCGCCACGCGGCCATGACGCCGCTGCCGCCGCCGTGTTCGGCCTCGCCGGCGAAGCGGTACGTGCGGGCGGCGACCAGGGTGCCGAGAGCGACGATCACGGCCACGACGCCGAGGTGTGCGGTCACGGGCAGGACGGCCCACGCGGCGAACGAGGCCATGCCCGCGGCGGCCACGGTGCCGAGGCTCCACATGGCGTGGAAGCGCGGCATCACCGTCTTGCCGAGGGCGCGTTCGACCTCGGCGGCCTCCACGTTCATGGCCACGTCGCACAGGCCCGAGCCGTAGCCGAGGGTGAAGATGCCGATGGCCGTGAGGACGGCCGACGGGTAGGCGCCGATGCCGATGCCGGCCACGGCGAGTCCCACCGCGACGGTCACGGCGGAGAGGGAGACCGTGCGCCGGGGCCGGAGGCGGTGGGTCACCTCGCCCGCGGTGAGCATCGCGAGGCAGGCGCCCGCGGACATCGACAGCAGCAGCAACCCCAGGGCTCCCGGGGTCAGGCCCAGGGCGTCGCGGGCGGCGGGGACGCGGGCGAACCAGGTCGCGACGGCCACGCCGTTGAGCCCGAACGTCACCGCCACCCCCGCCGCGGCGGCTCGGACCTGACTGCGTGGCACCGTGACCGACATCCCGGTCCCTCCCTTTCTCGATACGGAAGTACTTACCCCACACATGGAAGCGCTTCCACCGCAATACTCTTCTGATGACGGCTGAACGCACCGCCACGCTGGATGACGTGGCACGGGCCGCGGGCGTGTCCCGGGCCACCGCCTCACGTGTTGTCACGGGACAAGGACCGGCATCGCAACGCACCAGGGACAGGGTCACCGCCGCGGTGGCGGCCCTGGGTTACGTGCCGGACGCCTCCGCCCGCGCTCTGGTCACCCGCACCGGAACGCGGCTCGCCATCGCCGTCATCGGCCACACCGCGGCCGTGCTCGACGACCCGTACGTCGGGCGGGTGCTGACCTCGGCGGCGCACGTCGCCGCCGAGCGGGAGGTCGGTGTCTCATTGCACTGGCTACCCCTGAACGACCCCGGCTCACTCGCCCGGCTCGCCGACGGGCGCGGGCTCGGCGGGCTGGTGGTGGTGAACCCGACCCGGCCCGCGCTCGAGACCGTGCCGCGGGCCCTGCGGGGGCGGGTCGCCGCGGTCGGGGTCGGCGCGCGGCACGTGCCGTCGTTCGACGTCGACAACCGCTCAGGGACGGACGGCGTCGTGCGGCACCTGGTGCGCACCGGCCGCCGCCGGATCGCGATGGTCACCGGGCCGTCGTGGCTGCCGTGCGGTGATCGCGCGGTCGAGGCGTACCGGCAGGTGCTGCGCGAGAGCGGCGGCGAGCCCCGCGTCGTCCCCGGCGATTTCACCGCGCCGCGGGGTGCCGACGCGGCCATCGAGATCATGGCGCGGTGGCCCGACACCGACGCGGTGTTCGCGCTGAGCGACCTCACCGCGCTCGGTGTCCTCGACGGACTGCACGCGCTCGGCGTGCGGGTGCCGGGCGACGTGGCGGTCGCCGGGTTCGACGACATCGCGTTCGCGGGGCTGAGCCGGCCCGCGCTCACGACGAGCACGCACCCGGTGGAGGAGATCGCCACGGCGGCGGCACGGGCCGTGCTCGACCGCCGGGACACCTCCGGAGCGACGTTCTACCCCTCCGCCCTCGTCGTGCGGGACAGCGCGTGATCATCCGGTCGAACACGGCTGGTTGTTGAGCGAGAACGCCTCCGGAGCGGCGTTCCCGCTCCGCGCCGACCCGTTGAACCCGATTTCCACGGAACCGCCCGGCGCGATTCGGTTGTTGTAGTGAACGTTCACGGCGTCGACGGTTCCCCTGGACTGCCGGGGAGTCGCGTTCCACGTTTCCGTGACCACCTGTCCGCTGCCGAAGGTCCACCGCACCGCCCAGCCGTCGATCGGTGCGGTACCGGTGTTGCGCACGGTCACATAGGCCTGGAACCCGCCCGGCCACTGCCCCGCCAGGCGGTAGGAGACGGCACACGTCCGTGCGGGCGGACGCGGGGTGGTGGTCGTCAGCCGGGGCGGCGCCGGCGGAGGTGTCGTGGTGACGGCGGAAGAGGACGTGACCGCCGGGGCCTCGCAGGGCGGTCCCCACAGGCCCCGGTCGGCGGCGGCCGCCTCCGACTCGGCGGTCAGCAGCGGCCCGCCGTCGACGCCCTCCGCCCGCAACGCGCCCTGCCTCACCGCGAGCAACGCGTAGTCGGTGCCGTCCTCCAGCACCAGCTTGACGTCGCCGGAGAGCATCGGGCTGATGCGGACCGCACTGGCCAGCAACGTCGTCCTGGCGAACGACAGCGCGCCCGCCTCCCCGCACCCGGGAGGGGCAGCCAGCTGTGCGATCCGCGCCCTCGTGCCGTCCGCGAGCTCGACGGTGCGGCCGTCGACCACGTCCCGCACGAAGTGCAGCACGCTCTCGGACCGCACCTGCTCGTTGATCAGCGTCGGCGGTTTCAGCGGCACGCGGGTGGGCGGCGGCGGTGCCGGCGGCTCAGCGGAGCACCCCGCCAGCAGCGCCACCGCCGCGAGAAGACCGCTAACCGCGCGCAACGGCTGTCCAGCGCTGGTTGGCGCCCGAAGTCGCCTGATACGAACCAATCCTGGCACCGTCCTCACGCGACTCGCCGATCACGTCGAGCAGGCTACCCGTCAGAACGTTCACGAACGTCCACGTGCCGTCCCCGGTCGACGACAGCACCCACCTCGTGGCCGGGCCGTCCGCGGTCCCGAGCACGACGTCGGCGCCGTTCACCCCGATCCGCTGGCCCGTGGCGGTGTTGACCACGGAGAACTGGGCGCGGTTGTCGTAGCCGCCCGAACGCCGTTCCACGCGCCAGACCTGGTCCGCCGCGGCGGGGTCGGTGGTGCGCTGGACGAGCGAGGTGCCCGACGGGGCGAGGGACTTGCCGCTCTGCACGCCGGTGAGCCGGTGCTCACCGCCGAGCGCCGCCGCCCGGTTCACCCCGCTCACGCCGTTCACCTCGAACGTGGTGACCGACCTGGCGGGCACCGACAGGGTCGCCTGGCGGTTGTGCACGCTCACAGCGGCGCCCCTCACCAGCGCGCCGTGCTGGTCCGTGACGACCGGCCGGACCGACGCGCCGTTGCGCACCGACCCGAACGCCGACAGGTCCAGCGTCACGGACTGCGCCTGGTCGGTCTTGTTCAGGTGCACCACCGACTTCAGCTCGGTGTTGCGCACCGCCGCCACGTCGGTCGTGGTGTCGACCTTCACCAACCGGTCACCGGGCTTGACGAAGTGGGTGAAGTTCCGCAGCGCGTGGAACTTCGTGTTGACCCGCGCCGGGCAGGTCGCCAGGGTGTCGCCCGCCCCGCAGTCGAACGGGATCTGGATCACGCCCCAGTTCATGCCGTTCGGGGACTCCGCGCCGGGCTTCATGTTGTTGTAGTCCTCCACGGCCTGCCACAGCAGCCAGGCGCGCGGTTCCAGCTCGCGCAGGTCGTCGATGACGCGCTCGGCGATGCCGAGACCGGGGTCCATGCTCGTGAAACTCTGCCCGGAACCCCAGTGCCCGTCGACCTCGCTCATCCACAACGGCTTGCCCGCGCCCTTGGCGATGTCGCGGGCGGACGTGCGCCGTCCCGTGCCGTAGGTGTGCACGTTCAACTGGCCGACCTGCGCGCGGACCGAGGCCGGGTAGCCGGCCCAGTCGTCGGCGAAGATGCCGGGATTGGTCTCGTCCGGCGCCGACACCGCCGCCTTGAGCCTGGTGGCGCGCAACGCCTCCGCCATCGCGGGCACCACCTTCGCCTGCAGTGCCGGGCCGATGTGAGCGCCCTCCTGCCGTCCGCCCGTCGGGTTGCCGTCCGGGCCGAGCGTCGTGCGCCAGTACGAGGTGTTGGGCTCGTTGAACGGGTCGACGGTGGCGAACCTGATGCCGTGAGCGCGTTCCAGCTCCGCGGTCACCTGCGCGAGGTAGGCGGCGAAGTCGCCGATCCTGTCTTCCCGCAGCTGGTCCGCGTTCGGGTCGAAGCCGCCGGAGACGTAGCCGCTGACGGTCTGGAACCACGGCGGCGAGTTGCTGAACGACTCCCACCGGGTCACGTCCTGCTTGATCCGGTCGACCCACCAGCGCTGGCGCGGATCCGCCGCGGTGTCGAAGAAGCGCGGGTCGCCGGGCTTCCACCAGTCGGTGTCGGTGCGGGTGGTGCCCGCGGGGGCCTTCCACCAGCCCGGAACCGCGGCTCCCGCGCGCAGGTACTCCGGCACGTCCGGGGCGTTGCCGCCGCCCACGTTGTACCGGGCGATGTTGAGGTTCAGCCCGTCCTCGCCGAACAGCAGCTCCGCGAGCTGGTCGCGGATCTCGTCCGGGTAGCCGCCGGTCGCGTTGGCGAACCACACCAGGCTCGTGCCCCAGCCCTGGAACGGCTCCTGCTGGTAGGTCGGATCCGGCCGCACCGTGACGGCGTCGACGGCGGCCGTCGCCGGGACCGCGGTGGAGAGCGTGAGCGCCGAAGCGGCGATCAGAGCAAGAAGTCTGGTCATCGGTTCTCCGTTGAACGCGCGATGTTCACGCTAACATCTATCGAGAACCTACTGGCGCGTCAAGGTCCTGCCGGACGGAGGCGCGTCCGCCCGGCAGGACCTCCGGGAACGCCCGCCCCCTGCGGGGCGGCCGCTCGCTCGAACCCCGAGGAGAGTTACTTGAGCGAGCAGGTGGCGAAGCGCTCCAGTCCCTGTGGCCGCGCCTGCACGCGGCCGATGGCGATCGCGATCCGGTCCAGCGCGGCGGCGCGCTTGCTCGCCAACGGGCCGAGGATCGCGTTCTGCACGAAGTTCGGCCCGCCCTGACCGGCCGACGTGCGCAGCCGCTCGTTCGCCTCCGCCTGCTGCTTGCCGAGGTTCGCGAGTTCGCGGTCGACCTCGGCCCGCGCGGCGGCGGGAACGTTCTGCACCACGGGCGACGGGCATTCGACGGCCCCGCCCGCCACCGGAGCCGGCGCGTTCGAGCCGCCGGCAGCCGGTTTCGAGGTCGTCGGGGGCGCGGACACCGCGGGCGCCTGACCAAGGCCGCAGGTCGCGAACCTCTCCAGGCCCTCGGGCTTCTCCGCGACCCTGCCGATGGCGGTCTCGATGCGGTTGAGCGCCGCGACCCGCTTGCTCGCCAGCGGGCCCAGGATGGCGTTCTGCACGAAGTTCGGCCCGCCTTCACCGGCGGACGTGCGCAGCCGCTCGTTCGCCTCGGCGATCTGCTTGTCCAGGTTGGCCAGCTCCCGCTGCACCTCGGCCTGGGCGGCGGCGGGCGCCGCCGGGACGATCGGCTGTGGACAGACGATCGCGCCCGTCGCGGTCTCCCCGCCGGCGAAGGCGACGGCCGCGGTCACCGCCGTCAGCGTCGCGGCGACGGCCACCCCGGCCACGATCACCCGTTTGCTCCGTTGCGGTCGTGCATGCGCTCTCGACATAACCGAACCTCACGAGTAGGGGACGTTTTCTGCCGGCAAGAGGGAATACGGACCGGGAAAATGAAAGGTTCAACTACTTGTGAGCGTTCACAGCCGCTGGCATGCTCACTGATCATTCCGCAGTCCCGCACCTGCGAAGAACCGGGGAACAGCCATGCCATCGGCAGCCAGCGTCGTCCACGAGCAGCTTCCGCTTCGCGTCCACGGGGTGAACCTCAAGATCGCGTCCGTGCGCCGCGAGGGCTCGGGTGATCCGGTCCTACTCCTGCACGGCTTCGGCACGAGCAAGGAGGACTACCTCGACATCACCCACCGGCACGAGTTCGCGGGGCGCCCGTTCCTCGCCTACGACGCACCGGGGTGCGGCTCGACGGAGTGCGCCGACCTGGGGGCGATCGACCAGCCGTTCCTGGTGGAGACCGCCCGCGCGGTGCTGGAACGAGCGGGCATCGGCCGGTTCCACGTCGTCGCTCACTCGACCGGCGCGCTGACCGCGCTCCTGCTGGCGCACAAGGAACCTGGGCGGGTGCTGAGCTTCGTGAACATCAAGGGCGTGCTCGCACCCGAGGACTGCGTGCTGAGCAGGGAGGCGCTGAACCACCGCGATCCCGGCGACTTCCTCTTCAAGCTCGCCGAACGCAGCCGTGAATCGGCCTGTTACGGCGGCGGCCTGTACGCGGCGAACCTCCCCGGCAAGGTCCGCCGCGGCGCGGTGTCCAACTTCTTCCGGTCCATGGTCGAGCTCGCCGACCACGGCAACCTGCTGCGGAAGTTCCTCTCACTGCCCTGCCCGCGGATGTACCTCTACGGCGAGCAGTGCGCGGGCCTCTCCTACCTGCCGCTGCTGGACGCGAACGGGGTGGAGCTCGCGGAGATCCCGCACAGCGGGCAGCTCCCCATGTACTCCAACCCCGTCGCGATGTGGCGGCAGATCGCCGAGTTCCACGCGCGTCAGCTGATCCCCAGCGCCAGGCGGTGGTAGGCGGAGTTCCAGCGCAACCGGTCGGTGAACGACGCGGGAGTCGTCGCGGAGTCGATCAGCACCAGCTCCGTGGCGGCCATCTGCGCGAAGTCCCGCAGCACCTCGGCTCCGACGGCCTGCGTCATCACCGTGTGGTGCGGGCCGCCCGCGGTGAGCCAGCACTCGGCGGACGTCGAGAGCGACGGCGCCGGCTTCCACACCGCCCGCGCGACCGGCAGCTTCGGCAGCGGCTCGTCCGGCGGCACGACCGTGACCTCGTTGGCCACCAAGCGGAACCTGTCGCCCATGTCGGCCAGGCCGACCACGACGGCGGGGCCGGGTGCCGCGTCGAACACCAGCCGCACCGGGTCCTCCCGGTCGCCGATGCCCAGCGGGTGGATCTCGCAGGACGGCTGGTCCGCGGCGATCGTCGGGCAGACCTCCAGCATGTGCGCACCGAGGATCTTCGGCTCGCCCGGCCCGAAGTGGTAGGTGTAGTCCTCCATGAACGACGTGCCGCGGCCGGTGCCGGTGCTCATCGCCTTCACGGCGGCGAGCAGGGCGGAGGTCTTCCAGTCGCCCTCACCGCCGAAGCCGTAGCCGTCCGCCATCAGCCGTTGCACGGCGAGGCCCGGCAGCTGCCGCAGCCCGCCGAGGTCCTGGAAGTTCGTGGTGAACGCGCCGAAACCGCCGTCGTCCAAAAAGGACCTGAGGCCGATCTCGATGCGGGCGGCGTAGCGCAGGGACTCGTGCCGCTCTCCCCCGCGCGCCAGCTCGCCGGAGAGCCGGTACGCCTCCGCGTAGTCGGCGACGAGGAGGTCGATGCGGGCGTCGGGCACCGCGTCGACCACGGCCACGAGGTCGTTGACGCCGTAGGTGTTGACCGAGACGCCGAACCGCAGCTCCGCCTCGACCTTGTCGCCCTCGGTCACGGCGACGTCGCGCATGTTGTCGCCGAAACGGGCGAGCTTCAGGCCGCGCAGGTGCGCGACACCGGCGGCGGCGCGGGCCCAGCCGTCGATCCGCTCGGCCACCACGGGATCACTCGCGTGGCCCGCGACCGTCTTGCGCGCCACCCCGATCCTGGTCTGCACGTAGGCGAACTCGCGGTCGCCGTGCGCGGCCTGGTTGAGGTTCATGAAGTCCATGTCGATGGTGGACCACGGCAGCGCCTCGTTGAGCTGCGTGTGCAGGTGCAGCAACGGTTTGCGGAGCAGGTCCAGCCCGGTGATCCACATCTTCGCCGGGGAGAACGTGTGCATCCACGCGATCACGCCGACGCACGACGGGTCGTTGTTCGCCTCCTGCATGACCGCGCGGATGGCGCCGGAGTCGGTCAGCACCGGCTTCCACACGATCTCCGCGCTGATCCGGCCGGAGTCGGTGAGCATCCGCTGGATCTGCTGGGACTGGGCCGCGACCTGGTCGAGCGTCTCGGGGCCGTAGAGGTGCTGGCTGCCGGTGAGGAACCAGATCTGGGGCTTGTCCGCCATGTGCTCTCCTTCTGGGCTCACTGGCCGTAAACGTTCTGGTAGCGCTCGTAGAGCCGGTCGACGTGCTCTTTGTCGATCACGTCGGGCTTGCCGAGCTGGAGTGCGAAGTGGACGGTGCGGGCGACGTCCTCCAGCAACACCGCGGCCTTCACGGCCTTGAGGGCCGTCTCGCCGACGGTGAACGGGCCGTGGTTGCGCATCAGCACGGCCTTCGACCTGCTGGTGCTCAGGGTGTCCACGATGCCCTTGCCGATCGAGTCGTCGCCGATCAGCGCGAACGGCCCGACGGGGATGTCGCCGCCGAACTCGTCCGCGATCATCGTGAGCACGCACGGGATGGGCTCACCGCGCGCCGCCCACGCTGTGGCGTAGGGAGAATGCGTGTGCACCACACCGCCGACGTCCGGCATGTGCCGGTACACGTACGCGTGCGCCGCGGTGTCGCTCGACGGCGCCAGCTCGCCTTCCTTGAGCGTGCCGTGCAGGTCCGTCACGACCATCGCGTGCGGACCCAGCTCGTCGTAGGACACCCCGGACGGCTTGATCACCATCAGGTCGTGGCCGGGCACGCGTGCCGAGACGTTGCCCGCCGTCCAGCTCACCAGCTCGTAGCGGGTCAGCTCGCGGTGGAGTTCGGCGACCGTGCGGCGCAGCTCCGCGGTGGGCGACATCAGCTCTTCCCCTCCAGGGCGGCACGGCGGTATCCGCGCAGCCGGTGCATGACATCGTTGGCACCCCGGCCGAAGTAGTCGTGCAGCTCCTGGTAGTCGAGGAAGAGCCTTTCGTAGGCCTCGACGTTCTTCTGGTTCGGCAGGAACACGTTGCGGCGCACCGATCCCATCTCGGCGGCCGCCGCGCGGATGTCCACATAGGCGTCCGCGGCAACCGCGGCGTGCATCGCCGATCCGAGCGCGGGTCCCTGGGCCGAGCCGATCACCGACAGCGGCAGGTCCAGGACGTCTGCGTAGATCTGCATGAGCAACTGGTTCTTGGTGAGACCGCCCGCGATCACGAGCTCGGTGACCGGGACGCCCGCGTCGGTGAAGGTGTCGACGATGACCCGCGTGCCGAACGCCGTTGCCTCGAGCAGCGCGCGGTAGACGTCCTCCGCCTTCGTCGCGAGCGTCTGCCCGACGACCACACCGGACAGCTCGTGGTCGACGAGCACCGACCTGTTGCCGCTGTGCCAGTCGAGCGCGACGAGCCCGTGCTCGCCGACGTCCTGCCGCGCCGCCAGTTCCGAGAGCAGCTCGTGCACGGTGATGCCGCGCTCCGCCGCCTCCTCGTGGTAGCTCGGCGGCACCTGGTTGCGCAGGAACCACGCGAAGATGTCGCCGACGCCGCTCTGCCCGGCCTCGTACCCCCACAGCCCCGGCACGATGCCGCCGTCGACGACACCGCACATGCCCGGCACCTCGCGCAGCACGTCGCCGCTCATGACGTGGCACGTGGAGGTGCCCATGATCGCGACCATCTGCCCCGGCTCCACGGCCTGCGCGGCGGGCGCCGTGACGTGCGCGTCGACGTTGCCGACCGCGACGGCGATGCCTTCCCGGAGCCCGGTCCACCCGGCGGCCTGAGCGGTGAGGGTGCCCGCCTTGTCACCGAGCGCGGACAACGGGTGGTCGAGCTTGGCGCTGACGAACGTGGAGAAGGCGGGGTTCAGCTCGCTGAGGAACTCCTCCGCCGGGTACGCGCCGTCCTGGTGGATGCCCTTGTAGCCGGCGGTGCAGGCGTTGCGCGTGTACGTGCCGGTGAGCTGCCAGACGATCCAGTCCGCCGCCTCGACCCAGTGCTCCATGGCCGCGTAGACCTCGGGCGCCTCCTCCAGCACCTGCAGGCCCTTGGCGAACTCCCACTCCGAGGAGATGAGCCCGCCGTAGCGCGCGAGCCACGGCTCCGTGCGCTGCCGGGCCAGCTCGTTGACGCGGTCCGCCTGCGGCTGGGCCGCGTGGTGGCGCCACAGCTTCACGTAGGCGTGCGGGTTCTCCGCGAACTCCGGCAGATCGCACAACGGCGTGCCGTCGGCCGTGACCGGCACCATCGTGCACGCGGTGAAGTCCGTGCCGATGCCGATCACCTGCTCCGCGGAGATCCCGGCCGCCTCGACGGCCTGCGGGACGGCGGTGCGCAGGACGTCGAGGTAGTCGGCCGGGACCTGCAGCGCCCACTCCGGCGGCAACGGCTTGCCTGTGGCGGGCAGAACCTGGTCCACCACTCCGTGGCGGTAATCGTGCACAGCGGTGCCGAGCTCGGCTCCGTCGCGGACGCGCACGACCACGGCGCGGCCGGACAGCGTGCCGAAGTCGACACCCACCACGCACGCGTCGCGGTCGATCGTCATGTCAGTCACGACCTGAGTGTTATCGCTAACAATCTGCGAGTCAAGATGCACCCGATACATCGTGATTTCCCTGCGGACACGGGATTGTGCGCGAAGGTGAGCGCACGACAACGAAGACCGCTGCGGGGTGGTCGGCCGACGGGCTCCGCCGCGGCGAGTCGGTGGGCTCGGTCGTGGTGCGCTGGAGGGCCGCGGGCCTCGCCCCTGGCGGGCCGGCCACGGATGCAGCCGAGCACGGCGCGCCACGTCACCGGCCGCGACGCTCGGCGAGCGTCACGTCAGCCGCCGCGTCACCCGCTGAGCGTCGCGGACACGAGCCCTCGCGCCGCCCACCCGGTCCATCACCAGCCACACCGACCGACGACCAGCGAGCACCACAGCCGGAGCCCCTGCAGCAGTACTACCGTCAGCCAGCCGCCACCCGACCGGCGGGCGGCACGGCCGCGGTGGCTAGCGGGGCGGCGGGGCCACGCTGTTCCGCTTCACCAGCGTCGGCGCCACCGTGCGCCGCGGCCGGGTGGTCTCGCCGTCGCTGATCTGCTCGAGCAGCAGGCCGAGGGTCTCGTGGGCGACGGCGGCGAAGTCGGGGCGGACGGTGGTGAGCGGTGGGATGAAGTAGGCGGCCTCGGGAACGTCGTCGAAGCCCACGACGCTGACGTCGTGCGGGACGTTCTTGCCGCGTTCGCTCATCGCGCGCAGCACGCCGAGGGCGAGGTGGTCGTTCGAGCAGAACACGGCCGTGACCTCGGGCATCCTGGCCAGCATCTGGCCGGCGCGGTAGCCGGAGGCGGCGCTCCAGTCGGCTGCCACGACCGGTGGGACCTCGGCGCTGGTGGCGTCGAGGGCCGAGCGCCAGCCGTCGACCCGGCCTGCCGCGTCGAACCAGTCGGCGGGGCCGGAGACGTGCCACACCGTCTCGTGGCCCACGTCGATGAGGTGCTTCGTGGCTTCGAACGCGCCCATCGCCTGGTCGACGGTGACCAGCGGGGTCGGGCGGTCGGGGTCGCCGTCGACGGTGACGAGGGGGACGCCGGCGGGGACGTCGGCCAGGGCGTCGGCCGCCGAGGAGTTCGGGGCTATCACCACGATGCCCGCCACGCGCTGGTCGCGGTGGCGTTCCACGGCCGCGGCGATGGAGTCGCGGTCGAGGACCTTGACCCTGCCGACGCTCACCGCGAACCCGGCCTCGCCCGCCGCCTCCTCGAAGGCGGACAGCAGGGAGGCCGGGCCGTAGAGCGTCGAGTTCTGGGCGACGACGCCGATGAGCTGCGTCTTGCCGGTGACCAGTGCCCTGGCGGCGCGGTTGGGGCGGTAGTCGAGTTCCTTGATGGCCGCCTTCACGCGCAGGCGGGTCTGCTCGCGGACGTTCGGGTGGTTGTTGAGCACACGCGAGACCGTCTGGTGCGACACCCCGGCGAGTCGTGCGACATCGGTCATCGCGGGGTCACGCGAGGTCTTCTCCACTAGCGGTCTCCGATCCTTGATCTGCGCCGGTGATGTTAGCGATAACACCAGGTCGGCTTCGATGCAGTGCTCATTGTCCACTCATTCGAGGCGGAATGTGGCACGTCGGCGCGCGTCGCGGTCGTTGCCCGGTTTGGACACCACGACACGACCGTTGTCGTGAGCGAGATACGTGTCCGCGCCGACACGCAGCGAAACCGCGCCACCGTCGGAAAGCCCGGGAACGCGAACGAAACTCGCCGCACGGCCGTAGGCGTCGGTGTCCTCGAACGGGTCGATGCGGATCACGTCCCCGTCGACGCGCACGTACCGGTCCGGGAAGTTCACCGACTGCAGAGCGACCGTGCCGGCACCCAGAAATCCCGGTGCGAAGCGGAACTGGCTGTCGCCGAGGTCCCGGACGTTGCCGTCGACCCGCAGGCGGTACTCGTGGTGCCGCACCACGAGCGACGGCGCGTCCAAAGGCGACAGCCGCGTGATCGGCCCGCCACGCCCCACGGGCACGCCGAACGACGGCGTGCCGTCCGCGTTCCAGTGCAGCCGTTGCACGCGGGTGTGGCGGTTCGGGTCGAACAGCGGATCACCGGTGATGTCGCGGTAGTCGCGGGCGTGGTAGACGAGCACGTCCGCGGAACCCGCTGTGGTGAACGAGTTGTGCCCCGGCCCGTACTGCGAGGTCGCCGCGTTCGTCGTGAACACCGGGTTCGGCGACTTCGTCCACGACCGCGCGTCCAGGAGGTTCGCGTTCTCGTCGGCGGTCAGCAGGCCCATGCAGTACCGGGCGTCGGTCGCGCTCGCGGAGAACGTCACGAACACCCGGCCGTTGCGGATCAGCACCGCCGGTCCCTCGTTGACCTTGAAGCCCTGCACCTCCCACGGCAGCGTGGGCGTCGCGATGCGCACCGGGGCGGTCTTCAACGCCAGCGGCGAGGCCATCTCCGCGATGTAGAGGTTCGAGTTCGTGGCGATGCCGGGCTCGCTCTGCGCCCACAGGAAGTAGCGCTTGCCGCGGTGCGCGAAGGTGGTCGCGTCCAGTGTGAACGTGTCCCACGCCGTCACCATCTGACCGCGCAGCACCCAGCCGTCCTGCCGCGGGTCGGCGTTCGGGGACTCCAGCACGTAGGTGCGGATGCGGAACGGCTCGTCCTTGTCCCCCGCGGCGAAGTAGACGTACCACCTGCCGTCGATGCGGTGCAGCTCCGGCGCCCAGATGTAGCCGCCCATCACACCCGACGACGGGCGCCGCCAGATGGTGCGCTCACGGGCGGCGGACAGTCCGTCCAGAGTGGACGCACCGCGGATCACGACGCGGTCGTACTCCGGCACGGACCCCGTCAGGTAGTACATGCCGTCGGTCGGCGGCGTGATGAACGGGTCGGCGCGCTGCTCGACGAGCGGGTTGCGGGTCGGCAGCTCCGCCGGAGGTCCGGCGGCGGTGGCGGCGGGCGCGGCGGAGGTGAGCACCCCGGTCGCGGCGAGAACGCCGCCGGTGGCCAGCAGAGATCGTCGGTTGATCACGAGCGGCTCCTGATCCGGAGGAACGTGACGGAGTTCGGCGGGAACGTGTGCGTGAAGCTGCTGCCCACCCGCACCTGCTCGAGGCGGGGGCGGATCGGCTGGGTGAACTCGCTGTTCACGTCGTCGGCACGGCCCTGCAGCACCGTCGCACGCGCCGTCGGCACCACCGGGACGCCGAGGTCGATGCGCGTGCGGGCGGCGTTGTCCTGGGCGTTGACCACCTTCACGACCAGCTCGCCGGTGGCGAGATCGCGGGTGACGACCTGGCGGAACGGCTCGGCGAGCTCGTCGTCGGTGAACTCGCCCCACTTCTGGCCGTCGAGGAACAACGCGACGTGGCGTCCGCGGACCTCGACCCGCACGTCGTAGGTGCGGCCGGTCTCGATGCTCGTGCCGTTGGAGATGAGCGTGCTCTTACCGCCGCCGACGGCCTTCTCCACGGCCGACTGGGTGTTGTTCCAGCCGCCGAGGTTCCACCAGTAGTAGTTGCCGGTGTCCTGCACGCCGAACGCGACGAGGAAGCCCTCGCGCCCGGACTGCTTGGTGGCCTTGAGGTTCAGCGTGTAATCGCGCCAGGTCCTGTCCCCCGCCGTGACGAGCGTGTCCTCCGCCGCCGCGTCGGACTGGACGTAGGCGCCGTTCACGACGTTCCACGCGCCGCGGCCCGACTTCGTCCACTTGGCGTCGGTGCCGGAGAAGTCGTCGCTGAACAACGACTGCCCGGAGGCGTTGGCCACGTTCACATCGTCGTAGGTCGCGGCGGTGGCCCACGTCGAAAGCCCGATCGCACCCGTGATCGGCGCCTGGGTGGACGGCGTGGCGGACGCGGTGCTCGGCACCACGTGGTCGCCGACGTTGTTCATGAAGAGCTTCTGGACCTCGTAGCTGGCCGAACCCCACGAGGCGTGGTTGTTGAACCAGATCATGTCCGGGCGCCACTGCACGTAGTCCTCGTTCGCCAGCAGCGGCGCGTACGAGGCGAGCTTCACGACGTCGGCGTTGCGTTCGAGCCCGGTCATGAACGCCGCTTCGCTCAGCGCGTTGTAGAACTTGTTGTCCTGCGAGGCGTATTCACCGAGGAACACCTTGGGACCGTTGCGGTCGTAGGAGTCGTAGCGGTTGTTGTTCTCCAGGAACCAGCTCGGGCTGTTGTAGTAGTGCTCGTCGACCATCTTCACGCCGGCCTGCCTGTTGAGCTGCCACAGGCGGTCGAACGTGCCGCCGGTGTCGTCGGGGCCGGAGTTGCTGACGACGGTGATGTCCGGGTACCTCGCGTTGATGGCGTCGCGGAACTGCGTGAAGCGCGCCATGAACTCGTCGGGCAGGTTCTCCTCGTTGCCGACGGCAAGGTGCGTGAGCTTGAACGGCTTGGGGTGGCCCATCTCGGCGCGCTTGCGGCCCCACACGGAGTCGGCCGGACCGTTCGCGAACTCGACGAGGTCGAGCGTGTCCTGGATGTGCCGCTGCAGCAAAGCCGGGTCGTCCGTGGCGCGGTTCTGGCCGCAGCCGGTGACGAGCGCGGGCACGACGGGCAGCGGCATGGCGCCGACGTCCTCGGAGAACTGGAAGTACTCGTAGTAGCCGAGGCCGTAGGACTGGTTGTAGCCCCAGAAGTTCCAGTTCGTGGCGCGCTGCTCGACCGGGCCGATGGTGTCCTTCCACTGGTACGAGCGGCGGCGTTCGAAGTTCGGCGCGTCGTAGCCGTAGTGGCTGCCGGTGTTGACCAGGCAGCCGCCGGGGAACCGGACGAAGCCCGGCTTCAGGGCGGCGACCTTCTCGGCGAGGTCGCGGCGCAGTCCGTGGCCCTTGAAGGTGTCCTGCGGCAGCAACGAGATCATGTCGAGGCGCAGGGTCCCCGCGCCGGCGCCGGTGACCAGGAGCCGGCCCGTGGTCGTGGACTTCTTCGCGCGGATCGTCCCGGTGTACCAGGCCCAGCCGTCACCGCGGACCTGGACCTTCACCGGGTCGCCGAGAGCGGTTCCGGCGGGATCGGTGACGGTGGCGGTGACCGCGGTGCTCGCCTGGTCGGTGCGTGCCCAGACGGAGAAGTCGTAGCGCTGGCCCTCCTTCACGGCGATCCCGCTGTTGTAGCCGGAGTTGATCACGCCGGCGGGCAGGCCCAGCTTCAGGTAGCGGCGGTTGCGCTCGTTCAGGCGACCGGTGTCGTCGGCGACGTCGACCGTGCCGCTGTGCGGCGCCCAGGACGTCAGGCCGTGGTAGCCCGCGTTGTCCGCGGGGTCGTACTCGAACGAGCGGTTCTGCACGAGCTCCGCGTACAGGCCGCCGTCGGCGGCGCGGTTGATGTCCTCGAAGAACACGCCGTACATCGAGTCGTCGATGGACGGGCCCTTCTTCGTGGTGTCGACCTTGAGCGTGTAGTCGGTCTCGGCGGCCGCCCCGGATCCGGGAACGGCGACCAGCAGGGATGCCGCGAGTGCGGCGCTCAGCAGGACGTGCTTGCGGGACACAGGGTTCCTCCCCAAGCTCGGAAGTGAGCGTTAACATAGGGCTGCGTACTCGTTACTAGCAAGGCCTTGACGCAGCAGTTGTGAGCGTTCACTCTTGTCCACCTGACAACCGCGGACAGGCGGTCAGGCTCCGCGACACCGTCGTCACACCGGAGGAACCCCAAGTGCTGAAGAAGATCACGACAGTTGCCGGCGTGGTCCTGCTGAGCGCGCTCACCGCGTGCGGCTCGGGAGGCGGCGGTGGGGGCACCGCCTCGTCCGGCGGCACCATCACGATGGGCTTCGCCCAGGTGGGCGCCGAGAGCGGCTGGCGCACCGCCAACACCAAGTCGATCCAGGACGAGGCCAAGGCGGCCGGGGTCGACCTGAAGTTCTCCGACGCGCAGCAGAAGCAGGAGAACCAGATCAAGGCGATCCGCTCCTACATCCAGCAGAAGGTGTCGGTGATCGCGTTCAGCCCCGTCGTCGAGACGGGCTGGGACACGGTGCTGCTGGAAGCCAAGCGCGCCAACATCCCGGTGATCCTCACCGACCGCTCGATCGACTCGGACGACACCTCGCTCTACAAGACCTTCCTCGGTTCCGACTTCGTCGAGGAGGGCCGCAAGGCGGGCGACTGGCTGGTGGCCAACGCCTCCGGCCCGACGAACGTGGTGGAGCTGCAGGGCACCACCGGCGCCGCCCCGGCGATCGACCGCAAGAAGGGCTTCGAGGAGAAGATCGCCTCCAAGTCCGACATCAAGGTCGTCGCGTCGCAGACCGGTGACTTCACCCGGTCCGGCGGCAAGCAGGTCATGGAGGCGTTCCTCAAGTCCCAGTCGAAGATCGACGTGGTGTACGCGCACAACGACGACATGGGCCTGGGCGCCATCGAGGCGATCAAGGCGGCGGGCAAGGTGCCCGGCAAGGACATCAAGATCATCACCGTGGACGCGGTGAAGGACGGCATGACGGCGCTGGCCAACGGTGAGATCAACTTCATCGTCGAGTGCAACCCGTTGCTGGGCAGGCAGTTGATGGAGCTCACGAAGAAGGTCGTGGCCGGCGAGGAGGTGCCTGCCCGGGTCGTGACCGAGGAGGGCACGTTCACGCAGGAGCAGGCGAAGGCCGCACTCCCCCAGCGCCAGTACTGACAACCGCAGGAAGAACCCTTGAGCCCTGCGGGGCCCGTCATGGACGCGCATCCGGGTGACGGGCCCCGCAGCCCAGCGAAAAAGGCCAGAGCCCATGACCGAATCGCCGCCACCCGTCGTCGAGATGCGGGGCATCAGCCTCGCGTTTCCCGGCGTGAAGGCGTTGCAGGACGTCGACTTCCGGCTGTTCCCCGGCGAGGTGCACGCCCTCATGGGCGAGAACGGCGCCGGGAAGTCCACCCTCATCAAGACCCTGACCGGCGTGCACCGCCCCGACGGCGGACAGGTCGTGCTGGGCGGCGACGAGGTCGCGTTCACCTCGCCCGGCGAGGCCCAGCACGCCGGGATCAGCACGGTGTACCAGGAGGTCAACCTCTGCGCGAACCTCACGGTCGCGGAGAACATCCTGCTGGGCCGCGAACCGAGGAGGTTCGGCGGCATCGACTTCCCGGCGATGCGCAAGCGCGCCAAGGAGGTGCTCGCCCGCATAGGCGTGCACATCGACCCGGCGTCGAGCCTCGGTGAACACCCGATCGCCGTGCAGCAACTCGTCGCCATCGCCCGCGCGATCGCGATCGACTGCCGCGTCCTGGTGCTGGACGAACCGACGTCCAGCCTGGACGCCGGTGAGGTCGCCGAGCTGTTCCGGATCATGCGCGTGCTGCGCGACGAGGGCGTGGCGATCCTGTTCGTGTCGCACTTCCTCGACCAGGTCTACGAGATCTCCGACCGGATGACGGTGCTGCGCAACGGTGCTCTCGTCGGCGAGCACCTCACCGCGGACGTGGACCGGCGCACGCTCATCGCCCAGATGATCGGCCGCGACCTCGGCGCGCTGGAGGCGATCGAGGACGCCGCGGAGAAACGCCACCCCGACGGACCGGTGCTGGTGCACGCGTCGGGACTCGGCCGGCGCGGGGCCATCGACCCGTTCGACCTGGAGATCCGCGCGGGCGAGGTCGTCGGCCTCGCCGGTCTGCTCGGCTCCGGCCGCACCGAACTCGCCCGGCTGCTCTTCGGCGCCGACCGCGCCGACTCCGGCAGGCTGCTCGTCGACGGCGCTCCGCTGCGCCTGCGCGGCCCCCGTTCGGCGATCGCGGCGGGCATCGCGTTCAGCTCCGAGGACCGCAAGGGCGAGGGCCTCGTCGCGGACCTCTCGATCCGCGACAACCTGGTGCTCGCGATGCAGGCGGCACGGGGCTGGACCCGCCCGCTGCCGCGCAGGACCAAGGACCAGCTGGTCGAGAAGTACCTGAAGGCGCTGGACATCAGGCCGGCCAACCCGGACGCCCTGGTGCGCACCCTGTCCGGCGGCAACCAGCAGAAGGTCCTCCTGGCGCGCTGGCTCGTCACCGAACCGAGGCTGCTGATCCTGGACGAGCCGACGCGCGGCATCGACATCGGCGCCAAGGCCCAGATCCAGCAACTCGTCACGACGCTGGCCGCGGAGGGCACCGCGGTCCTGTTCATCTCGGCGGAACTGGAGGAGGTCGTGCGCATCTCGGACCGCATCGTCGTGCTGCGCGACCGCCGCAAGATCGCCGAACTGGACGGCTCGACCACCGGCGTGGACGAGGTCGTCGAACTGATCGCGGGCGGGGCCGCGCCGGAGAAGGTGGTGTCGTGAAGAACCGGCTGCTGTGGCCACTGCTCGCGCTGGTCGCGCTCTTGCTGCTCAACCTCGTCGTGACGCCGTCCTTCTTCTCGCTGCGCATGCAGGACGGCCACCTCTACGGCAGCCTCGTCGACGTGCTGAAGAACGGCGCGCCGACGTTGCTGATCGCCCTCGGCATGACCCTGGTGATCGCCACCCGCGGCATCGACCTCTCCGTCGGCGCGGTGGCGGCGATCGCGGGCGCCGTGACGTGTGTCCACATCGGAACGTCGGGCGACGCCGGTACGGCAATTGCGGGAATGGCGATCGCGCTGGTGCTGTGCGCGGTCCTGGGACTGTGGAACGGGTTCCTGGTCGCGGGGCTCGGCATCCAGCCGATCATCGCGACCCTCGTGCTGATGACAGCTGGCCGCGGCGTGGCGATGCTCGTGACCGAAGGTCAGATCGTCACGGTCAACAACACCGCCTACAAGCAGGTCGGCGCGGGGTTCGTGGTGCTCCCGACCTCGATCCTGATCAGCCTGCTCGTGCTCGCGCTGGTGGCGTTCGTGACCAGGAAGACCGCGCTGGGCATGCTGATCGAGGCCGTCGGCGTGAACCCCGAGGCGTCGCGTCTCGCCGGTGTGCGGGCCAGGACGATCATCTGGACCGTCTACGTGTTCGCCGCCGTGTGCGCGGGCATCGCCGGGCTGATGATCAGTTCCAACGTCAGCGCGGCCGACGCGAACAACGCCGGGCTGTGGATCGAGATGGACGCGATCCTCGCCGTCGTCATCGGCGGCACCTCGCTCGCCGGCGGGCGCTACTCGCTCACCGGCACGCTGCTCGGAGCGTTGATCATCCAGACCCTCACCACCACCGTCTACACGATCGGCGTCGCCCCCGAGGTGACGCTGGTGTTCAAGGCGGTCGTCGTCATCGCCGTGTGCCTGGTCCAGGCGCCGAAGGCCCGTGCCGCACTGAGCTTCCGGAAGGTGGCCGTCTCGTCATGACCACTCTCGCCCCTCGGGTGCCGTCGCGGTTCCTGCCGGTGCTCGCGACCGTCGCGTTGTTCGTCATCGCGTTCGGCGTCGGCTCGGCGCGCTACGACGGGTTCGCGTCCGGTCAGGTGATCGCGAACCTGTTCATCGACAACGCCTTCCTGATCGTGCTCGCCGCCGGCATGACGTTCGTGATCCTCAGCGGCGGCATCGACCTGTCCGTCGGCTCGGTCGTCGCGTTGTCGACGATGGTCACGGCGTCCGGTCTGCAGGCGGGCTGGCCGGTGTCGCTCGTGATCGTGGCCGTGCTGCTGATCGGCTCGACGCTGGGCCTGCTGATGGGTCTGGTGATCCACAAGTTCGACATCCAGCCGTTCATCGTCACGCTCGCCGGCATGTTCCTCGCCCGCGGCCTGTGCTTCGTCATCAGCGTGGAGTCGGTGTCCATCAAGGACAGGACGTTCCGCGACGTCGCCACCGCGGCGATCCGACTGCCCGGCGGCGTGACCATCACCTACAACGTCGTGATCGCGTTGCTCGTCGTCGCCGCGGCGATGCACGTGCTGCACCGCACCCGCTTCGGCCGCACGGTCTACGCGGTGGGCGGCAGCGAGTCGTCCGCGCTGCTGATGGGCCTGCCGACCACCCGCGTCAAGGTCGGCGTCTACGTCATCAGCGGCCTGTGCTCGTCGCTGGCCGGGCTGCTGTTCAGCCTCTACATGCTCTCCGGCTACGGCCTGCACGCCGTCGGCATGGAGCTCGACGCCATCGCGGCCGTCGTGATCGGCGGGACGCTGCTGGCGGGCGGGGTCGGGTACGTGCTCGGCGGGCTGGTCGGAGTGCTGGTGCTCGGCACGATCCAGACGCTGATCTCGTTCCAGGGCACGCTCAGCTCGTGGTGGACGAAGATCGTGATCGGCGTGCTGCTGCTGGTGTTCATCGCGGTGCAGAGGACCATGGTTCGCCGGTGAGACGGAGCCGCCTGCTGCCAGGTACCTGCTGCCCAGGTGCCAGGTGCCGAATTCTTCGCCTGCCTCGTCAGGAAGTGCTCAGAACGGCGTGCTCGTAGGCGTAGATCACCAGGTGCACGCGAGTGCGCAGGCCGAGTTTGGCGAGCACGCGCGCCACGTGGGTCTTGACCGTGCCTTCGCCTATGGTCAGGGCATGGGCGATCTCGGCATTGCTCAGCCCGCGCGCCACGTGCCTGAGCACCTCCAGCTCGCGTGGGGTGAGCAGGTTCAGTCCGGTCGGTGCGGGCCGGGGCGCGATCTGAGCGAAGCGGCGGATGGCGCGGCGGGTGACCTGCGGATCGATCAGCCCCTGACCCCTCGACGCCGCACGGACCGCCTCGACGAGCAGCGCCGGTTCGCTGTCCTTGAGCACGAAGCCCGCCGCACCCGCCTGGAGCGCCCCGAACAGGTACTCGTCGACGTCGAACGTGGTCAGCGCGACCACGGCGGGCGCGGGGTTGACCGACTCGGTGATCCGGCGGATGGCCGCCACCCCGTCCATCCGCGGCATCCGCATGTCGAGCACCACCACGTCCACGCACGACAACCGGGCCTTCTCCACGGCTTCGGCACCGTCCACGGCCTCGTCGACCACCTCGATGTCCGGTTCGGCGTCGAGGACCAGGCGCAGTGCCCACCGCGCGGGTTCTTGGTCGTCGGCGACCAGCGTGCGGATCATCGCTCCTCCCCCAGCGGAAGCCGGGCTTCCACGAGCCAGCCGCTGGGCCGGTTCGGCTCGATCCGCAAGGTTCCTCCGAGCAACCGGGTCCGTTCCCCGATGCCGCGCAGCCCGGTGCCGTCGGCCGTCGGGCCGGGTGTGGTGGAACCGTTGTCCGCCACGGTGATCACGACAGCGTCAGGCAGGTGGCGGAGGCGCAGGTCCACCCTGGTCGCATCGGAGTGGCGCAGCGCGTTGGTGAGCGCCTCCTGGGCCAACCGGTAACCGGCGTGATCGACCAGTGGCGGCAGGCCGCCCGGCGCCGGGCCGTCCCTGGTGAGGGTCACGATGAGGTTCGGACCGGTCACGTGGTTCACCAGGGCGTCCAGATCGGTCAGCGTGGTGCCGTGCGTGGGCAGTGCGGCCAGAACGTCGCGGATCTCGGTGAGCGCGGTGGCCGAAACCTCGGCGATCGTGACCAGCGCCCGGTCGGCGACCGGCGGCAGGGAGCGGGCGACGTGCCGGACGGCGTTGGCCTGCATCCGAATCACCGTGAGGTGGTGGCCGACCGCGTCGTGCACCTCGCGGGCGATGCGGGCGTGCTCCTCGGCGATCACGCTGCGGGTCTCTTCGCGGTAGAGGCGTTCAGCGTGGTCGGCGCGGTCGCGGTGCATGCGCAGGGCGTAGCCGACGGCAGTCGGCGCGAGGCCGAGCAGGAGCAGGTCCGTGCAGGTCGCGGCCGTCGGTGAGTGAACTCCGGCCACCGACAGGACGACGAACCAGCCCACGGCCAGAGCGAACACCGCCGGCCGGGGACGGTAGTACGCGGCGGAACCGAAGGCGGCCATGGCGACCAGGCGCCCGGACCAGTCCGGCACGGCGATGACGATCACCATCAGAGCGGACGCGAACGCCGTGATCAGGGGACAACGACGTCGAAGCAGCAAGGGAACCGCTACCGCGATCGATGCGGCGATCATGACGACCGGACTCGCGGAGCGGTGTTCGACAAACCCGAGCACTGACACGACGACCGCGGCCGCACCGGCGAGCAACGCGTCGCCTCCGATGGTGCTGCGAAGCCGCTCCGGGCACTCCCGCGTGCCCCGTGGAAACGACCACCACGAGCGCGGTCCCACCGGGTGGCCGGTGGGACCGGACCCCCGGTGGTCATCCATTCCCCAGTTGTACACGGCCAGGTCAGGTCGGTGTGCCACACCGCGCGTCCAGCGCGGGCAGCGCCCCGGCCAGGAAGTAGCGGTGGACGTGATCGCGGACGCAGGCGTT
The DNA here is from genome assembly GCF_014653695.1 of Lentzea cavernae. GTDB lineage: Bacteria > Actinomycetota > Actinomycetes > Mycobacteriales > Pseudonocardiaceae > Lentzea > Lentzea cavernae. The sequence goes on from NZ_BNAR01000001.1 coordinate 564,948, forward strand.
GCCGTTGAGGTAGAGACCGTGGTTGCCCTCCACGGGCAGGTACGCGCCTCCCAGCTGAGCGGCGACCCGGCGGCCGTGCTCGGCGGGGGTCAACGGATCGTGCTCGCCGTTCGCCACCAGCACCTTCGGCATCACCGGCAACGCGGCCGGCGGGTTGAGCCCTTCTCCTGGAACACCCGAGCAGTGCCCTGAAACCCGCCAAGGAGCCGCCGCCCACCCCAGCCGGGGCGCGATCGCCCGCAACCGGTCCTCCACCCGCTTCAGGGTCGAGAAGTCATCTGGGAAGGGGAAGTCGGCGCAGAACGCCGTCCGCGCGAGACTGACGTCGGACGCGCCGGGACGCGGCGTGATCACCGTCGTGTCGCCCGCCTCCAGCTGCGCGAGTCCGGCGGCCAACGCGGGCCGGCCCCTGTCGTTGCCGATCCGCGCCGCAGCCCATTTGAGGACTGCGGACACCTCCACGCCGGGCATCGACAACACGCGGTCCCACACGGCGATCACGTCCCTGCCGTGCAGTGCGCAGCCGGCATCGGCCGCGCACCACCGCGCCATCCGGTGGAGGTTGTTCTCCGCCGCGACGGCACCGGCCCGAGCCCACTCGGCCGGGTCGCGCCTGGTGTGGTCCAGCACGCTGTCCAGGTACATCCGCTCGACGCGGTGGCCGAACAGCTCCGCGTACAACTGCCCGTACACCGTGCCGTAGGAGTTGCCGAAGTAGTTGAGCCGGCGCTCACCCAGCGCACGCCGAATGGCGTCCATGTCGTGCGCGACATGGCGAGCGTTGAGACGCCCCCGGTACGCGCCCATCGCCTCCGTGCAGTCCGCCGCGAACCGGCCGTTGGCGGCGGCGTACTCGCGATGGGCGGACTCGGTCACCGGCGAGGACAGCGGCACGGGGTTGGGACTCGGACAGGCGACGCCCATGCCACGCGGGTCGAACACGACGACGTCGAACCGCGCCGCGAGATCCGCGAACTGGTCGCGGTAGCCCGGAAACGCGAAGTTGGGGATGGCCGACCCCGGGCCTCCGGGGTTGAGCAGGAGAACACCGGCCTTCTGCTCCCGGGCCGGGATCTTCAGCAGCGGCACGGCGATCCGGGTGCCGCCGACCGGACGGGTCCAGTCGGCGGGAACCACGACTTCGCTGCAGTGCAGCCCGTCGTGGCACTCCCGCCACGTCAGGCCCTCGGCGGCGGTGACGGGCGTTGCGCCCCCCGCGAGCACAACGACCGCGGCCAACAGCGTCATCAGCGCTTTCATGCCCCGATTCGATCATCCGGATCACACCGGCGCGTCTGCCGTTCGACAGACATTCCGCTCACCGCGATGTCCCGATCGGCACGAGCCGTCGCCGGCGGCCTGATCTCCAACAAAACCACCCGGTCGGCTCGGCGGCCGGCGGCAAGCTGATTCGCACTGCCGGCCGGTTGTCCTGTGGGACGCTGACGATCTCGTAGGCATCGGGAGGATTGGGCCCATGGCGTTACTCGACCGGGATCGCACGCCGGCGCGCTTCGCCGTCGTGACTTCGGTGACGAGCGGGCTCCTCGTCGCGGGAACCGTTGCGCTGGCCCGCGGCGGACTGCTGACGAGCTCAGTGCCGCTGTGGTCCGTGGCAGTGGCCGTTGCGCTGATCGCCACTTCCCTCGTACTGCTGCGAAAGGTGGTCCGCAGACCAGGGCGGGCACGGCTGGTCTTCGTGGTGGTGCCCGCTTTCGAACAGAAGTACTGGCTGGCCGGCCTGATCCGGCGCCTGCACGGAAGACTCGACCGCGATGGCGCCGACATGGTGCTGAAACTGCCCGCGTGTGACTACGACGCGTCCGCACAGACCCATTTGCTGAACAAGGTGCGGGACCGCCGCACGGCTTACATGGGCGGCATCGTGGTTGCCACAGCGGTGGACCAGCAGCGGACCACACTGACCGAGTTCTGCACGGCGTTGGGTCGCCCGGTCGTGTTCACCGACGCCGAACCGTTCGAACACGAGCACGAGTATCCCGACAACGCCGTGTACGTCGGGTACCGGAGCGCTCAGCTCGGTGAGCTGGCGGGCACCTGGCTGGTGGGGCATCTGCGGCAGCGCGGCGTGACGCGACCTCATGTGCTGATCATCGCCAGTCGCGAGCACACCGCCAGACAGGAGCAGTGCCGCAAGGTGCTGCAGAACGCCATCCCCGACGTGTCGATCACTGAACTGTCCGACTGCGATTTCCAGCGTTCTCGCGCACACGACGCCGTCCGTGCCCAGATCCTCCGTCTCAGCTCGCGGGAACTTCCGCTGGACGCGGTGTTCTGCACCAACGACGAGATGGCGTTGGGCGCGGTTGACGCCATCGGGTCGACTCCCTCAACGGTCACCCAGTACACTGCGGTGATCGGCATCGACGGCATCGCCGAGGCCAGGGCGCTGATCGACAAAGGCACAAGCCCGTTGTGCGCCACTGTGATCCAGGACGCCGACCGGCTGGCAGAGAGGACAGTGCTGACCCTGGAGGCGATGCACGACGAAAAGAAGGTCGCGAAGCGGACCTGCTTCCAGGGGAAGATGCACCCCGCCGGATGACACCGGATCAACCACTCCCCTTGGTTCTGGCTGTTCTGCCGGGCGGTACGGCCCGTACCGTTCGGGACCTGCACGCGGGCCTCGACGGCCAAGAGCACCTGGTCCTCGGCCGCGGCGCGGGTTGAGCGCGAGGAAGCGCTTCTCGGACAGCGGATCCGGCCCGGTTTTCCGCCCTGCCGGTCCGGCCGGACGCCGTGCGGTCCACGAACGTGCAGTTCTCCGCTCGCTGACCTGCGGGGGAATGAGAGCTGCCGCAGAATCGTTGATCGTGGACATGGCACAGGCGAAACTCAGCCCCACCGAGTGGGTGCGGGACCAGACGGCAAAGATCCTGGAAACGGGCACCACCGAGGGCGTCAAGGTCCTCAACAGGCCGATCGTGCTGCTGACGGTGCGCGGCGCCAAGAGCGGTGAACTCCGCTACACCCCGGTGATGCGCGTGGAGCACGACGGCAGCTACGCGGTCGTGGCTTCGAAGGGCGGCGCGCCCGAACACCCCGCCTGGTACCACAGCATCAAGGCGCACCCGGAGATCCGCCTGCAGGACGGCACCGAGACGAAGAACTACGTCGCCCGCGAGGCAGACGGCGCCGAGCGCGCGGAGTGGTGGGAACGCGCCGTCGAGGCCTTCCCGAACTACGCCGAGTACCAGGAGAAGACCGACCGGCTCATCCCGCTGTTCGTGCTCGACCCGAAGTGACCCGCCGGGGCTGTCCCCTCACTGACGCAGGGACAGCCCCGCCAGGTAATCGCGCGGATTCTCCGTGATCAACTGGTGGTCACAGACCGGAAGTGCCAGTCGCCTCCGAGATCTCACGACGATCGTCCTTCTGGTACTGCACCTGGACCGCGACTTGCCAGGAAACCACTGGGGCGGCTTTGTACATGGGGACCAGGCTCTCCGGTGTCCGCGGCTCGCCCGGTTCGAGCGCGCGGAGAAGTCGTTGGTGTCCCGCTCGGCGCCGTGGTCGCCATCGGGCGTCACGCCACGCGTCGCCCTCTACGTTCAGCAACGCCCGGTCTTGGTAGGTGCGATAGCTGGTTCCAGCTGAGTGATCATCATGGCGCATCAAACGGAGACCGGAGAACACGTTGACCCGGTAGTACGCGTTCACCGCGAGGCACTGGTGGTGATAGGAGATGGCCTGGCGGAGGTCGCCGGTGCGGTGGGCGATGAATCCGAGGCTGTCGAGGGTGTTCGCCTCGCCTCCGGGGTGTGATGGTGTCACTGCATGGTGAGGGCCGCATGAAAGTGGTCGCGAGCAGTGTCGAAGTCGCCTAGATGTCGCGCCTCGCCACGGCGTTGTCGTTTGTCATGCACGACCTGACTGCCCATCACCGTCGTGCCGCGGCGCGTCGAGATGTGCGAGCTGCGGCCGACACGGCGGCGCCCATTCGGCCGCATACGATCCAACGTGCCGCATCTACCGTGCTTGTGGTGCAGTGCAACCAGTTCAACGGCGACAACACCGGCATCGTCGTCCAGGCACGCGACGTCCACTTCGCCAGCCAACCTCCGGTCGAGGACACTCCGCTCAACCGCGCCCTGCACGTCGCGACCGTTGAAGTCACCTCGACCGGCACAGGTCGCGGCGTGTGCATCGCACCGGACCTCGTCCTTACCGCCGCCGAACTGGTGCCCGCCCGCTGCCGCCTCCCTCAGGCGCCGTCGCTCGCAGTGGTGTCCTGGCCCACCGTCGGACTCCCGTTCCCGGTCTTGCACCCGGCCGTGCCGCCGGAGACTCTGCGCACCATCGTGGAGCAGGTGCCGGGCGCGCCGGTGCTGAACCGGCTCACAGGTGCGGTCTGCGGGATCCAGACCTCGGCCGGGCCGGTCTTCGTGCCGGAGCTCGACCTTCCGGTGGATCAGCGGTGGCTGGACCTGTTGAGCCCCTCGCAACTGGCGGCGGGCGGCTGGCGGCACCTGTCGCCGGACCTGCGGGAGTACCTGAGGGCAGTGCGGGAACAGGGGAACGAGCACGAGTACCGGTTCGACGGTCACTCCGCACCTGACCTGCGGTCAGTCTTCCTCACCCGCTGGGTGACTCCAGAGTCTGAGAGCAGCGGCACAGAGCCACCGGAACGCGTCAACGCCGAGGAACTGCTGACCGCCTCCAACGGTGCGCAGGTCTTGGGCGAGGCGGGAATGGGCAAGACCAGCCTGGTCCGCTACTTCGCCGCGGTCAGCGCTGAGGCGTGGCTCAACCGCGGCGCCGGGCGGGCGGTGCCGGTGCCGGTCACGGCCAAGGCACTCGCCCGCGAGGGAGGTCTGCCCGACCTGCTCGCTCGCGGCGTCCGGTCGACCACGCTCGCCGAGCAGCGACTGGTGGACCTGTTCGGCGACGCGCCTCTTCCCGGCGTGCCGTGGCTGGTTCTGGTGGACGGGTTGGACGAGCTGATCGATACCGCAGCCCAGTACGACTTCGTCCGCGAGATCAACCGCTACCGCAGGGACGAGCGCTACCGGTTCGTACTTACCAGCCGGCACTTCGGTTTTGGATGGTTCGATCAGCGCACTTACCCGACATACGTCCTGTCCCGGTTCGGGCATCAGGATCTGCGGCAGTTCATCTCGACCTGGTTCCGCGAAGAGGAACGCTCTGACGATGAGGCAGCCGAGCTGTTCAGCCGGTTGCGCAGCACGGAGTTGTACGAGTTGGCACGCGTGCCGCTCATCGCGACCATGTTGTGCGTCCTGTCGTGTGCGGGCGTGGCCGCTGAACTGCCGAGTGACCAGACCGAGTTGTACGAGCGGTATGTGCACTGGCAGTTGCAGAAGATCGAATACAGCGACGTGCGCGCCAAGCTGCTCCGGTGGCAGGCCCGCGCAGGCGCGTCTGCCGAGCAGGCCGCGGACGCCCTCCTCGGCAAGCTCCGGCCCATTTTGCAGGAGTTGGCGCACGCGTCGCTCGACGACGACGGCACCGGCCTGCTCGACCTCGCGACCGCTCGTTGTCCCGGCCTGGCACCGAACGCCGTTCGCGAAGCGCTACTCGCGAGCGGCCTCGTGGTGTCCGGCGGGCGAGACCTGGCGTTCCGGCACGAGACGATCCGGGAGTTCTTGGCCGCCTGCCACCTGCTCGCCGCCACGGCGAGACCAAAGCAGCTGCTCGCGCCCCGGTTGTCGCGGCGGGAGTGGCCAGATCTCAAGGTAAAGCTCTTCCTGGCAGCCATGGTGGCCAAGGACACGGATCTGAGCGGAACCCTCCGCCGGGCGATGTGGCTGCCCTACCGCCGCAACCACATGGAGTTCATCGTCGGGCTGGTACTGCACGGCGTTCCGATCGGTGCACGGCTTCGGGCCGACCTCGTACGACTGCTGACCGCGGAGGTGCGGTCGACGTGGTCCACCGACGACGTCTGGCGCCGGTACGTCGACTGGCTGCGGCAAATCGACCAAGACGCCACCACCTGGCTGCTGCGCGACCTGGTGGAGCAGTCGAACGCCGTCGACGAGTTCCGGCGGTTCGGCGCCGTCGTTCACCTCATCGAGTTCGACGCGCGCGCCAACGAGGCGACCCTGCTCGCATACCTGCGGTCCCCGCGGACCGCCATGATCGCCTTCAACAGCGTGCGCGACCTGCTCGCCGAGGTCGACCCCGAGCTGGGGCTCCGCATCTTCAGCGATCTGGCCACCACCGCCGCGAGCGGCCGGTTGCGCAGCCACGCCGCGATGGTCGTGTCCCAGGAGGACCAGACAACCGGGTCGCGCCTGCTGGCAGACCTCGCGCGGAACCTCGAGGAGCCGGACGCGATCAGGCAGGAGGCGATCGAGTACCTCGACGACCGCGGCAGCGATCTCGGACTCCCACTATGGTGTGATTTCGTGCTCACGGCGCGCGCGAAGCCGAGTCGCGCTCACGCCGCGAACGTCTGCTTCCAGCGTGACAGCGAGGCGACCGCCCGCTTCTTCACCGCCCGGCTGCACGACAGCACAACTCCGACGCTCAAGTTCGAAATCGCACAGGTCCTGGTGCAGAGGGAACTCGAGGATCCGGTCGTCCTCTTCGACCTCGCCGACGCGGGCCTGCCCGTTGAGGACCGGCTGCACCTCGCAATGCAGTTCGGGCCGCAACACCGGGACCGAGCCACGGCGATGCTGATCTCCCTGCTGTCCGAATCAGCCGCTCGCAACCAGGTGCTGGAGATCATCAAAGCTCTGCAGGAGCTGAGTCCCGAGCGCGCGGTGAAAGCAAGTCGAGACGTGGCGATGGACTACAGATACCGGCCGAGCGTTCGGCTCAGCGCGGCCGAGGAACTGCCCAAGGGCATGCAACTGGGAGTGTACGAGCAACTGGCGATGATCCGGTCGTTCAGCGAGGACGTCCGGATGAAGGTGGCCAAGAACGCGTTCCGCATCGAAGCCGCTGTGGGGCTCAGAATCTACGAACAGCTCGTCCACACGGCACCGGACGACGCAGCCAAGTCACGGATCGCGGTCGAAGCCAAGCGGGTGACCGGGGCGCAGGGGACACGATTCCTCCAAGCCCTGCCGGCCAGCGCGCAGTTCGACCTGGTCCCGCAGCTCAACCGCTCGGACGCCATCCGGTTGTTGCACCGGCTCGCGGCGAGTGGCCCGACGGCTCAGCGGATGAACGCGGCCAGGAAGCTGGTCTCGGTCGGCGGGAAGTGGGAGGCGGCCAGGGCGTACCAGAGGATCGCCGACTCCCGCGGCATGTCCAGCACCACGCGGAAGGACGCGCAGACGGAAGCGAACCGTCTCAGCGGAAAGTGACTCGGCTCTCGAACTGAAGCGCCGGCCGCCAAGAGCGAGTGGGTCTCCAAACGTGCGGGTCAGGCCTGTAATCGGTGGTGCCCTCCCAGGTGGGCATTTCGAACCCCTGCGGGTGTCCGTGACCGCGGCGAGCCCCGCGACAGTCGCCGTGCCGCCGTCGGGAGTAATAGCGTGATGAAGACAAAAACTGGGAACGGCCCGGACCACGTCGATTGCTCCATGCGCAATGACCTGGGGGCTCCGGTGATTGGCCTATCAGTTCCACGAACAGTAATTCCTGATGGCAGCAGACGGGTGAATCTTCTCGACAGCGATTCTGGCGGCCTTGGACAGTTCCATTGTGCGAGGTTCCCTGCAGCCACTCACCACATGCATTCCGTTCCCACCACGCACAGCGAACGGCATGCCCGAAAGGAACGTTCCATGCACGACGATGATGAGCCGGTAGGCCGCGTTCTCGGCCGACGGCAGGCGCTGATCCTGCTCGGCGCGGCAGGCGCGACACTCACGGTCGCGGGATCTCCCGTGGCCGGCGCCACCCCGACCACCGAGGGCCCCGAGGTCTGCGCACCGGCGCTGAACTGCGTGGTCAAGCCGGAGCAGATGGAAGGTCCTTACTTCGTCGACAGGATGCTCAACCGGTCCGACATCCGAACCGACCCGGCCACCGGTAGGCCGTCGCCTGGAACGGCGCTGACGCTCAACTTCACCGTCCAGTCGGTCCGCCCAGGACAGTGCGCACCCCTGCCCAACGCCGTAGTGGACATCTGGCAGTGCGACGCGCTCGGGCTCTACTCGGACATCCCGTCACAGGGAAGTTCCGGTCGCCGTTTCCTGCGCGGCTACCAGAACGCCAATGCGGAAGGAAAGGCCCAGTTCATCACCATCCTGCCGGGCTGGTACACCGGCAGAACCCTCCACATCCACATCAAGATCCGGACAACCGGCACCAACGGCCGTCCGTACGAGTTCACGTCGCAGCTGTACTTCACAACCGCGTTCGGCGCGGCCTACCTCCGGGCCCAGCCGTACGCGCGCAAAGGCCCCGCGGACACCACCAACGACAGGGACTCCATCTACCTGAGAGGTGGTGCCCAGATGCTGCTGAACCCAACCAGCACCGGGGCCGGCTACAGCGCGGACTTCGCGATCGGTCTCGATCTGTCCAACACCCAGGTCGGCCGCCCCGACTGATCGGGACGTCCGCTCAATGATCGGCGCCCCTGCGGGAACTGCTGCGGCGCCGATCGTTCGGCCGTTGTGCTGAGCGAAGACGGCCTCCGTCGTGCTTGACGTACCGCTCGGGAATCTGCGGCCGAAACAACATCAGCCGGATTTCCCACTTCGTGCTCCCAGAGTCATCGACGCTGTCTGGAGTGAGGCTGGTTCGCGCGATCAGCGGCATGAGAGTGCGTTAGACAGCCAGAGCCGTGCACGGCCCCGTTTCGGCTACGGTTGGTTGTTTTCGGCTGCGTCGAGAGCGTCAGTCAGACAGGCACCGCGCAAAAGGGCGAGGGTGCTGCGGGTGGGGCATGTCGCCCAGCCGCGGGGCCTCGGTTCGCCTCAGGTCCAGTGTGCGGGGTGCGCGTGGCGATCCCGGCACCCAGGGCAGGCCGGTCATCAGCGCATCGCCGGCCCTGGGCTGGGGTGGTCGGTCGTGGCGTCGCCGAACCGCAGGGCCGGGAGGATTCCGTCAGTCACGGGCACCCCCACCGTGCGGGCTGTCGGCTGAATCCGGGTTGTGTTCCGTGTGGCTCGTAGGTGGGCATGCGGGCCGTCGAGACGACGTAGTTACGGGATCGGTCCCGGATGGGGTGTTCGCGCAGCAACATCAAGGCCTACCCGGAGATCGTCCTGCAGGACGGCACCGAGGTGAAGGACTACACCGCCCGCGAGGTCGACGGCACCGAGCGCGCGCAGTGGTGGGAGCGGGCCGTCGCGGCCTTCCCGAACTACGCCGAGTACCAGGAGAAGACCGACCGGGAGATCCCGGTGTTCGTGCTCGACCCCAGGTAGTCCTCACCACCCCAAGGCAGCCATCACCACCGCAGGGGAAGCGCGGCGAGGTAGTCGCTGAGCTTCCCCGCGATCAGCCGGTGGTCGTGCGCCGAGAAGTGCCAGTCGCAGCCCAGCCGGTCGAGCGCCGGGTCGTCGTGGTTCCAGTGGACGACCCGGCGGTCACCGCGCTCCTGCACGACCTGGCGGGCGGCGTCGGCGAACCTGCCGGAGGCCTCGGGTACGCCCACCACGATCGTCGTGCGCGGGCCGTAGCGGGTGCGCAGCTTGTCGAGGAATCCCTGGTACGCGGTCTTGTACGCGCTGACCAGGTCTTCGGGGGTGGCCCACGGCTCACCGGGGTTGAGCGGGGTGGAGAAGTCGTTGGTGCCCAGCCCGACGACGACCACCTGGGGCCGCCACCCGGCAGGCACGCGCCACACGTCGCCGTCCACGTTCAGCAACGCCCTGTCGTAGTAGGTGCGGTAGCTGGTGCCGGTGGAGTGACCGTTGTAGTTGCGCACCATGCCCAGCCCGGAGAACGCGTTGACCTGGTAGTCCGCGTTCAGCGCACGGGCGGTGAGCGCCCCGAAGCTCAGGTCGGTGTTGGTGTTGCGGGTGACTCCGCCGTTCGCGGAGCAGTCGCGGGTGGTCGAGAGGTTGCCGTAGCCCGCGGTCAGGGAGTCGCCGATGAACTCGATCTGCCGGGCGCGCGGCACGGGTTTGGCGAGCACGGCACCGCCGTCCGCGGCCACGAACCCGCCGAACTGCCCTGCGGCCCAAGGACTCTCGGTGCGTTTGACCAGGCGCACGCGGTGTGTGGTGTCGCTCAGGCCCCGCACCCAGTGCGTGGTGCGGCCGGGCATGACGAGCGTCGCCGCGGTCGTGCCGTCGACCTGCACGTCGTAGTCGTTCACCGAGTCGTCGAGGACGATCCCGATCCCGGTGCCCCGGAAGCGGCCCTCGAAGTAGACGCCGGGCCAGGTGTACTGGCCGGAGGCGGTGACGCGGCCCGCCGTGTGCGCCTGGGAGGCGACGCCCGCTGTCGCCGGCGCGACCGTCACGGTCAGCGCCAGCACGGCGACGAGAACTGCTGTCCTGCGTGATCCGTTCATGAATCCTCGCAATCCGTCGAGTACTCGAACCAGTCGAAGAGGACCGTGCCCCGTGCGGCGTACATGCCGATGACGCGGCCGGTGAAGCCGCCGGCCACCTCGGTGGACAGGTACTTGCCGTCGAGCGCGGCGAGGGCCGTGAAGGTGCCGCCGGGTTCCTCGACGCCGAACGTCAGCGTGTCAGGCCCGGAACGCGCGTCAAGCGGCGTCTGGTCCTCCTGCACGCGCACCGCCAGGACGAGCGGTCCGCCCGGTGCGGGACGGGAGGCGACGACGCTGCTCAGCGGGCCGATGCGGGCGAGGACGCGCACCTCGCCGGACGCCACCTCGATCTCGTAGTGGTGGTCCTCGTCCAACCGGACCGCGAGACCACCGCTGCCGTCCGCCGGGTCCATCAGCGTGCGGACGACGCAGGACAGGTGCTGCTGGCGCCTGCCCACGAACGCGACGGCGGGATCGTCCATTCCGGACCCGCGGGCGTGCAACGTGAGCCAGCCGGGGCGTTCGCCGGTCGTGGGGCGGGTGCGCGGGGAGATCCAGCACGGCGCGAGCTCGTCAAGGTCGAAGTCGTCGCGCTCGGACACGGCGTGTGCGGGGCCGGGCACGAGGTCGCCGACGACCGGCCACCCGTCGACCCAGGTCACGGGTGCCAGGAAGGTCTCGCGGCCGAGCACGTGCCAGCCGGGGGTGCCTCCCCTCGGCCGGACACCGAGCAGCACCATCCACCACGCCCCGTCCGGTGCCTGCACCAGATCGGCGTGACCGGTGTTCTGCACGGGCTCGTCGGTGCCCCGGTGCGACAGGACCGGGTTGGCGGGGCAGGGCTCGAACGGGCCGGTGGGCGAGGTGCCGCGGGCGATCGAGACGGCGTGGCCCCGTTCGGTGCCGCCTTCGGCGATCAGCAGGTACCAGTGGTCGCCGATCCGGTGCAGGTGCGGTGCCTCCGGGGCCTTCGCGCCGGGTGTGCCCGACCAGAGCCGTTGAGGCGCACCGAACGTCTCGCCGGTGACGGGGTCGATCTGGTACTGGTGCACGCCCGCGACCGTGCACCAGCAGTTGCCTTCGTCGTCCCACGCGAGGTCGGGGTCGATGCCGTGCACGTCCGGCAGCGGCACGGGATCCGACCACGGCCCGGCCGGATCGGTGGCGGTGAGCACCACGTTCCCGCCGCCGTGGCTCACACTCGTGACGACCAGCCAGAACCGGCCGTCGTGGAAGCGGAGCGTCGGCGCGTAGATCCCCGCGGACGACGGTGTCGCGGCGGTCAGCGACAGCTGGCCCGGCCGGTCCAGCGCGTTGCCGATTTGCTTCCACCGCACCAGGTCCCGGCTGTGGAAGACCGGGATGCCGGGGAAGTACTCGAAGCTGGAGCACACCAGGTAGTAGTCGTCGCCGACGCGGCACACGCTCGGGTCCGGGTGCATCCCCGGGAGCACGGGGTTCATCGTTCCTCCCGCAGCACAACGCATCCGCCGGCCGGGAGTTCCGCGACGGTTCCGCCCGTGAGCAGGTCGTGGCCGCGCAACGGCACCGGTTCGGCGCGGTGGTTGAGGACGAAGTGCCAGCGGCACTCCTCGCTCTCGCGCGTCACGGCTTCGACGCCGCTCGGCAGGCCCGGAAGCACGGGGCCGGCACCGGCGACGTCCAGCAGTTCGGCGACCAGAGCCTTGTAGTCCACGGGATCGAGGCGGGTCGAGAGGTACCAGGCCGTGCCCTTCCTCGTCAGCGCGGGCGAACCGGCGAGCATGCCGTGGGTGTACACGGCGACCGTCTTGGCGCCTTCTGTCCGCACCGACTCGCTCCACGCCGTGGCGTGCGACCCGTCCGACAACGTGATCCGCTCTCCGCTGCGCAAAGGCCGGTACTCCTCGACCCGGATGCCGAGCGCCTCGCGCAGCGGTGCCGCCGGGTAGCCGCCGAGGCGCGCGTGCAGGCGGCCGTCGGCGACTCCGCTGAAGTGCTGCACCAGCAACGTCCCGCCGTCCGCGGCGTACCGGCGGAGGTTCTCCGCGCCCGCGTCGGTCAGCAGGTGCAGTGCCGGGGCCAGCACGACCCGGTAGTGGCTCAGGTCCGCCTCCGGGTGGGCGAAGTCGGCCACGACGCCGGCGTCCCAGACCGCTCGGTGCGCGGCGCGCAGCGCGGAGTGGTAGCCGAGGTCGGCCGACGGCAGGCCGTCCGAGTTCAACGCCCACCAGGCGTCGGAGTCGTGCAGCACGGCCACCTGCGCCGGCACGACCGACCCGGCCACCTCCGCCAGCCGGGCGACGGCCGCGCCGGTCTCGCGCACCTCGCGGAAGACGCGGCTGTCCGGTCCGGCGTGCGGGACCATCCCCGAGTGCCACTGCTCGGCACCGGCCTTCGACTGCCGCCACTGGAAGAACAGCGCTCCCTCCGACCCTCGTGCGATGTGGCCGAGCGAATGGCGCAGCACCTCCCCCGGTTCCTTGGCCAGCACGCGATCACCCGCGTACACGGTGCTGGTGCCCTGTTCCATCAGCAACCAGGGCCTGCCCGCCGCGAACGAACGGGCGCGGTCGGCGGCGAACGCGACGTCCGCGGCCGCGTCGAGACCGGGCGCGTCCGGGTAGTGGTCGATCGCCACGACGTCGACTTCGCGGCCGAGCGCCCACAGGTCGACGTTCTGGTAGCCGGGCATCATGAGGTTGGTCGTCACCGGGCGGTCGCTGTGCGCCCGGATCGCGTCGCGCTGCTCGAGGTAGGCGGCGATCACCTCGTCGGAGAAGAACCGGCTGAAGTCCAGTCCCTGCCCGGGGTTGCGGTGCCACTGGGTCGCGCGGGGCGGCAGGACCTGGTCCCACGCCGTGTACCGCTGGCTCCAGAACGCCGTCCCCCACGCCTCGTTGAGCGCGTCGAGCGAGCCGTGCCGGGCCTGCAGCCAGACGCGGAACGCGGCGGCGGTGTGCTCGCACCAGCACAGCGTCGCGTACTCGTTGTGCACGTGCCACAACGCGACCGCCGGATGGTGGCCGTAGCGTTCCGCGAGAGCCGAGGCGATGGCGCGAGCAGCCGTGCGGTAGGCGGGGGCGGTGAGGCAGTAGGTGTCACGACTGCCGTGGACGAGCCTGGTGCCGTCGGGGGTGACCGGCAGGGCGTCGGGGTGCGCGAGCGTGAACCACGGCGGCGGCGACGCGGTCGGGGTGGCGAGGTCGACGTGCACACCGTTGGCGTGCAAGCGGTCGAGGTGCGCGTCGAGCCAGGCGAAGTCGTAGCGGCCTTCCTCGGGTTCGAGCAGCGCCCAGGAGAAGACACCGACCGTGGCGAGGTTGACCCCGGCCTCCCGCATCAGCGCGTCGTCCTCCTTCCACACCTCCTCGTCCCACTGCTCGGGGTTGTAGTCACCGCCGAAGGCCAGCGCTCCCAACCGTTCCGTGATCACGACTCCCTCACCGGCAGCCGGGCGTCGTCGCGCAGGAACAACGGGATGCGCTCGATCGGCGCGGCGACCGTCACGGCCCGCCCGCCCTCGTGCTCGTCACCGGTCCACGCGTCGGTCCACCGCGCACCGGCGGGCAACCAGACCTCGCGCTCGCGGGCGCCCGCCTCCGTCACCGGGGCGACGAGCAGGTCCGGGCCGAGCAGGAACGCGTCCTCGACCCGCCACGCCTCCGGGTCGTCCGGGAACTCGAGGAACACCGGCCGCATCGGCGGCAGACCGGTCTCGGAGGCCGTGCGCATCTGCTCCATCACGTAGGGGCGCAACCGTTCCCGGAGGTGCAGGTGTGCGGCGAGGATCTCGTAAGCCTCTTCACCGTAGGACCAGACCTCGTTGGGCAGTCCGGTCATCCCGGGCTCGAGCACCTGCTCGGCGCCGCGGAAACCGTGCAGGCGGAACAAGGGGCAGAACGTGCCGTACTGGAACCAGCGCACGAGGACCTCGCGGTAGGCGGGGTCGCCGGGATCGCCGCCGTGGAAACCGCCGATGTCCGTCGTCCACCAGGGGATGCCGGACAGCATCACGTTGAGCCCGGCCTTGATCTGCGCCCGCAGCGTGGCGAAGTCCGTGCCGATGTCACCGGACCACAGGGCGGCGCCGTACCGCTGCGCGCCCGCCCACGAGGAGCGGTTGAGCGAGATGACCTCGGTCTCCCCCGCCGCGCGGAGTCCGTCGTGGACGGTGCGGGCGTTCTCGCGCGGGTAGAGGTTGCCGACCTCCAGACCGGGACCGGCGTGGTAGCGCAGGTTGTACTGGTGGCCGGGCTTGAGCTCGGGTTCACCGGCGTCCAGCCAGAACACCTTGATGCCGAGGTCGTGGTAGTTGCGGCGCAGGCGTTCCCAGACGTACTCGCGCGCCTCGGGGTTCGTGGTGTCGTAGAAGGCGACCTGCGCGGAGTAGGCGCCGAGCCCCTTGTCCGGCCAGTCGGCGTGGGCCATCGGGCCGAACTCGGTGCCGACGAACAGGCCCTGGTTCAGCATCGGGTGGTAGTTCTCACTGGCGGGGCTCACCGACGGCCAGACCGACACCATCAGCTTGACGCCCATGTCGTCGAGCTCGCGGACCATCGCCGCGGGATCGGGCCACTCGGCGGGGTCGAATCGCCAGTCGCCCAGGTGGGTCCAGTGGAAGAAGTCGCAGACGATGACGGACAACGGCAGCCCGCGCCGCTTGTGCTCGCGGGCGACCTCCAACAGCTCGTCCTGGGTGCGGTAGCGCAGCTTGCACTGCCAGAAACCCGACGCCCACTCGGGAAGCTCCGGCGAGTGGCCCGTGACGGCGGCGTAGCGGCGCAGCACGTCGGCCGGGGTGCCCGCCGTGATCCAGTAGTCGATCTGACGGGCGCTGTCGGCCACCCAGCGGGTGCCGGTCTCGGCCAGCTCGACCCTGCCGACGGCGGGCGAGTTCCACAGCAGCCCGTAGCCGCGGTCGGAGATCAGCAGCGGGATGGTGACCTCGGCGTTGCGCTGCACCAGGTCGAGGACCGCGCCCTTCTGGTCCAGCAGGCCGTGGGTGTGCTGGCCCAGGCCGTAGAGCCGTTCCCCCTGGTACGCACGGAAACGCTGCTCCAGCCGGTGGTGGCCGTTGCCGGTGGCGGTGGCGAGACGCGGTCCCGGCCACCAGAAGTGCGCGGGCTCCTCGGCCAGCAGTTCGGTGCCGTCCCCGGTCCTGCCGAACGTCAGCGTGCCCGCGGACGAGGGCAGGTCCGGTGTCAGCCCAGCGGTGCCCGCGTCGATCCGCACGGTCAGCCCGCCGGTCACGAGCGTCGCGTGGTCCTCGGCGACCTTGATCTGCACCTGGCTGTCAGGTGGCACGTCGAGCAGGGCGCCGGGGAGGTCGTCGAGCAACGGGCCCGCGGGGGTGGCGCGGACGCGGACGGCGTCGGGCCCCCAGGCCTCGACGCGCAGCGTCTCACCCCTGGCACGCCATTCCAGCGCGGTACCGAGGTCTCGGAAGTACGGGGACATGCGGGACTCCTCGGGTCAGTGCGGGGCGGGTCAGTGCGGTGAGGGTCGGTTCGGGGCGGGTCCGGTGCTGTCGCGCACGGTCAGGGCGGGGGTGAGCAGGACCCGGTCGTCCGCCGGGCGGCCGCCGTCGTTCGCCACCGCCAGCCGGTGCACGATCTGCTCGACGGCGACCCGGCCGAGGTCCTGCGCCGACCCGGTCACCGCCGTGAGCCTCGGCGCGAACTGCTCGGCGAGCTGGTCCTGGCAGAGCGCGACGACGGAGACGTCCTCGGGGACGGTCCGCCCGCTGGTGCGCAGCAGGCTGAGCAACGGGCCGATCGCGCCCTCGTTCTGCACCACGAAACCGGTGGTGCCGGGACGGTCCGCGAGGACGCGGGCGAGCGTGCCGGCCGTGCTCTCGTAGGTGCCCTCGCAGGTGCGATGCAGGAAGCGCAGGCCGCGCTCCTCCGCACGGCCGCGGAAGCCCGCGATCGTGCGCTCGGCGTACCCCGCGTGCCGGTGGTAGACGCCCGAGCCGTAGCCGATGAACGCGATCTCGCGGTGCCCGAGGTCGGCGAGGTGATCGGCGCACAACGCCCCGGCCGCCGCGAAGTCGTGGTCCACACAGGACAGTTCGCGGCCGTCGTCGGCCAGTCCGATGAGCGCGGCCTGGGTTCCCTGTGCCCGCAGCACCGGGATGCGTTCGTCGTCCAGCTCGACGTCCATCAGCACCACGCCGTCCGCGAGGCCGCTGGCGGCGATCCTGCGGACCCCGTCCGGTCCCTCGTCGTTGGTGATCAGCAGGACGTCGTAGCCGTGCCGGCGGGCCGCCGTGGTCACCGCGATGGCGATCTCCATCATCACCGGCACGTAGACGTCCGTGCGCAACGGCACCATCAACGCGATGATGTGCGACCGCCGGGCGGCCAGCGACCGCGCCCCGGCGTGCGGGTGGTACCCGAGCTCCCGCACGGAGCTCTGCACCCGCAGCCGGGTCTGCTCCGAGATCGCGCGCTTGCCGCTGAGCACGTAGCTGACCGTGCTGGACGACACGCCCGCGTGCCTCGCGACGTCGGCGATGGTCACCACGGCGTCAGCCCTTGATCGCGCCGGTCAGGACGCCCGTGCGGAAGTGCTTCTGCACGAACGGGTAGACGACGAGCAGCGGCACGAGCGTCAGCACCACCACGGCCATCTGCAACGACAGCGGCGCGGTCTGCGAGAGCGCGTCGCCGAAGCCCTGGTTGACCGAGCCCGGCATCCCGTTGCCCCGGCTGACGTAGGTGTAGAGCACGTACTGCAACGGCCACTTCTCGCTTTCCGTCGGCATGTACACCAACACGTTGAAGAACGAGTTCCAGTAGCCGACGCCGTAGAAGAGGGCCATCACCGCGGTGACGGCGCGCGACGTCGGCAGCACGATCGACCAGAGGATCCGCCACTCCCCCGCGCCGTCGATCCGCGCGGCCTCGACCAGGTCGGCCGAGGTGCTCGAGTAGAACGCCCGCAGGATCAGGATGTTGAACACCGACACCGCGCTCGGCAGGATCAGCGCCCACCACTGGCCGTACCCGCCGAGCCCGGTGACGACGAGGAACGTCGGGATCAGGCCGCCGTTGACGAACATCGTGATGATGAGCAACGTCAACAGGAAGCGGTGACCGAACGAGCGCGACCGGGACAGGCCGTAGGCGCACAGCACCGACACGACCATCGACACGAGCGTGCCGACCGCCGTGATCCCGAAGCTCACCAGCAACGCGGTGCGCACGGTCGAGTCCTCGAGCATCACGCGGTAGGCGTCGAAGGTCAGGCCGTCGGGCCAGAGCACGAGACCACCGGCGCGGTTGACGGCGCCCTGGGTGGACAGGCTGGTCACGACGATGATCCACAGCGGCACCAGCACCACCAGCAGCACCCCGCCGAGGGTCACGCCCTTGGCGGCCTCCCCCGCGGCGGTCGGCGGTTCCTCCCACGGCGGTCGCGCGTGCCGCCGCTTCCGCCGGAACGCCTGCGGCGCGACAGTCTTCTCGTCTTCGCCCGTGCGGACGACGGTGAGTGTCATTTGCGGTACAACCCGTCTTCACCGAAGGCGTGCGCGAGCTTGTTCGCACCCCAGATGAGCAGCAGGGAGATGACGCCCTTGAACAGGCCCGCGGCCGCGCCGTAGCTGTAGTCGTTGGTGGCGATGCCGAAGTAGAACGAGAACGTGTCGAGCACGTCCGCCGTGTCGTGGCCGACGGCGTCCCGCTGGATCAGGAACTGCTCGAAGCCGACGGTCAGCGAGTTCCCCAGGCGCAGCACCAGCAGCAGCACGATCACACCGCGCAGCCCGGGCAGCGTGATGTGCCACAGCCGCCTCCACCGGCCGGCGCCGTCCGCCGCGGCCGCCTCGTAGAGGTCGGTGTTGATGGCGGCGAGCGCGGCCAGGAACACGATGATCCCCCAGCCCGCCTCCTTCCAGACGAGCTGCGAGGTGACCAGGAGCGCGAAGGTGTCCGGGTTCGTCATGACGGCCCAGGTGCCGATGTCGTTGGCGCGCAGGAACTGGTTGAGCGCGCCGGCGCCGCCGAGCATCTGCTGGAAGATCGTGACCGCCAGCACCCACGAGAAGAAGTGCGGCAGGTAGACGACGGACTGGACGAAGTTGCGCACCCGTTCGCTCAGCACGGTGTTGAGCAGCAACGCCAACGCGATCGGCACCGGGAAGAACAGCACCAGCTGCACGAAGCTCAGGTACAGCGTGTTGCGCACCGCGCCCCAGAACAGCGGGTCACCGAACAGCCGCTCGAACTGGTACAGGCCCGCCCACGGGCTGCCCGAGACACCGGACAGCGGGTCGTACTCCTGGAAGGCCGTGACGAGCCCGAACAACGGCACGTAGTTGAACAGCAGCAACAGGACGACGGCGGGCACCGTCATCAGCAGCAGCGAGCGGTCGCGCCGCAGCCTCACCCGCCAGTTCCGCCGCGCCGGGCGCAGCGCGCTGGTCACTGGCCCGTGCCGTACTTCTGCAGCACGTTGTCGGTCATCCACTGGATCAGCCGGTCCCCGCCACCGCTGCCCTTCCAGGTCGCGACGGCGTCCTTGACCTCCTGCACCTTCTTCTTGCCCCGGTAGCAGTCCTTGATCGTGTCCGTGACGGCCTGCGCGGCCTCGGCGGTGGCCTGCGCCTGCGGCATGCTGACGTTCATGCCCCAGAAGACGGGCTTCGCGAGCGCCTTGGCGTTCGCGGCCTGCCAGGCGGCGAGATCCCGGGTGACGCCCTGCGCGGTCTGGTTGCTGATCACCTGGGCCGGTGAGGCGAGGAACGGGTAGGTCTGCGCCTGGACCTCCTTGCGGCCCGCGTCGGTGGGCGTCGGCACACCGCCCGAGGTGGTGAAGTGCGTGCCCTCGACACCGAAGTTGACCGCGGTGTACTCGGCGGAGCCGAAGGGCGCGGCCAGGTAGTTGGCGACGGCCAGGAGCTCCTCGATCTGCTCCGGCTTCAGGCTCGCGTTGAGGTAGCTGACGATGCTGGTGGCCGGCCCCATGTCGACGCGCGGCGCGCTCTTGCCGTCGGCGGCGAAGAAGTCGAACGCGCCGCGCCGGTAGTTCGGGTTCGCCGCCACGCCGTTCTGGTGGTCGGCGAGGTTCCACGCGCCCGTGCCGCCGCCCGCGATCAGCACCTTGCCCGCGTAGAACCGGGTGGTGCCCGCCTGGTCGCCCGCGAGCGCGTCGGGGTGCACGTACCCGGCCGTGGCGAGGCGGTGGTGCCAGTCGAGGGCCTCGTAGAACTGGTCGGTCTCGTAGAGGTGGACGAGCTTCCCGTTGTCCACCTTCCACTTCAGCGGAGCGCCGAAGGCCGTGTACAGGTAGGTGTAGACGTCGTCGAACGCCCAGACGCCGGCTTTGGCGTCGGTCAGCTCCTTGCCCAGGTTCATCAGGTCCTCGGCGGACCTCACCTGGTCCGCGGTGATGCCCTTGGCCTCGAGGACGTCACGCCGGTAGAACGTCGTGCCGGCGACCACGAAACCCGAGGAGAAGCTGGGGATCCCGTAGAGCTTGTCGCCCCAGGCACCCGCCCGCCAGGCGGCGGTCGGGATGGCCGCGAGGTTGGGGTACTTCTTCACGTTGTCACCGGACAGGAACGGCGTGAGGTCCGCGAGCTGGTTGCCGACCAGGCCGCCGGTGTTGAAGTTCGGGTTCCACCAGGACGGCAGGTTGATCCAGTCCGGCAGCCTCTTCGCCGCGGTCATCGTCGAGACGATCGTGTTGTAGGTGTTGCCGTCGGCCGGCTTCATCTCCAGCTCGACGCCCAGGGCCTTGTTCATGGCCTGGTAGAAGGCGTTGTCGGCGGGCGGGATGGTGCCCCACAGCGGCACGACCGCGGAGTACTTGCCGCCCCTGCCCGGTATCGCCGGCACGGTGGCGACGCGGTTCGCCGGGTAGCTCAGGAAGCCGGGATCGGTGAGGACGTCCGGGCCGCCCGCCACGGACGGGATGTCCGGCTTGATCGAGGTGAGCGGCACGTGGGCGGGCAGGACGGCCTTCAGCCCCGCCTCGGAGTTCACCCCGGCCCGCTGCGCCGCGCTGCCGCCGCACGCGGACAGCAGCGGTCCCGCCGCGACGAGCCCCGCGGCGGCGATGGAGGCGTTCAGGAAGCTTCTGCGGTTCAACTCGATGCCCATGGCGGAACCGATCCTTCGTCGTCGAAGTGTCGAAGCGCTTAAACAGATGTCGGCGAGGCTAGTGATGCAGGTCTCGTCAGACAAGGCCGTTGACAGCAGAAACCTGGTCGTGCCAACGTCGAAACGCTTCGCTTCCAGCGCCGACCCGAGGGGTGACCACGTGGGTACCGAGTCCGTCCCCGTCGTTGATCGGCTGCCTTTCCGCGATCCGGCGCTGCCGACGCGCAAGCGCATCGACGACCTGCTCGCGCGGCTCACGCCCGACGAACGGCTCGCGATGCTGCACCAGTACTCGCCGGCGGTGCCGCGGCTCGGCCTCGGCGCGTTCCGCACCGGGACGGAGGCGCTGCACGGCGTCGCCTGGCTCGGCCCGGCCACGGTCTTCCCGCAGGCGGTCGGCCTCGGCGCGACCTGGGACGAGGAGCTCGTGCGCCGCGTCGCCGAGGCCACGTCGATCGAGCTGCGGGCGTTCCACCACCACCGCCCGCCCCCCGTCGGCACGGGCGCGACGAGCCTGCAGGCCTGGGCGCCGGTGCTGAACCTGCTGCGCGACCCGCGCTGGGGCCGCAACGAGGAGGGCTACTCCGAGGACCCGGTGCACACCGCGCGACTCGGCACGGCGTTCTGCCGGGGACTCGCGGGCGAGCACCACCGGTTCCTGCGCACCGCCCCGGTGCTCAAGCACTTCCTGGCCTACAACAACGAGAACGACCGTTGCGTCACCTCGTCCGGACTGCGCCCGCGGGTGCTGCAGGAGTACGACCTCGCCGCTTTCCGCCCGGTCGTGGCCTCCGGTGCCGTCACCGGCGCGATGGCCGCCTACAACCTCGTCAACGGGCGGCCGTGCCACGTCACCCCGCTCATCGAGACCGAGCTGCGCCGCTGGACCGACCAGGAGCTCTTCGTCGTCAGCGACGCCGAGGCACCCTCCAACCTGGTCGACCCCGAGCACTACTTCGAAGACCACGCCGAGTCGCACGCCGCCGCGCTCAGGGCGGGCATCGACAGCTTCACCGACCACGGGCAGGACAGCGCGACGCCGGTCGGCAGGCTGCGGGAGGCGCTCGACCGCGGGCTGATCGACCAGTCCGATGTGGACCGCGCGGTGCGCAGGCAGCTGAAGATCCGCTTCCGGCTCGGCGAGTTCGACCCCGAACTCGACCCCTACGCGACCATCGGACCGGAGGTCGTCGACTGCCCCGAACACCGGGCGCTCGCGCTGAGGGCGGCGACCGAGTCGGTGGTGTTGTTGCGCAACAACGGGCTTCTCCCGTTGCGGTCGAGGAGGATCGCGCTGATCGGCCCGCTCGCGGACGCGGTGTGCGAGGACTGGTACAGCGGCACCCTGCCGTACGAGGTCTCTGTCGCGGATGGACTCGGTGTGGCCGTTGTGGACGGATCCGACCGGGTGGCGCTGCGCTCGCGCACCAGCGGGGAGTTGCTGGGCAAGACGGCGTTCGACGTCCACGACTGGGGCGACGGCGTGCTGACGTTGCGGTCCGCGGAGACCGGCCGGTACCTGAGCCTGCACGACACCTCGCTGGCCGCGGACCAGGAGCTGATCAAGAGCTGGGAGGTCCGCGAGACGTTCCGGCTGGTGCCCGCCGGGGATTCGGTGCTGCTGCAGAACGTGCTGACGGGCCGGTACGCCGTCGTCGACCCGGTCACCGGCAGGGTGGGCGTCACGGCAGAGACCGCGGACGCCGCCGAGCACTGGGAACGGGAACTGCTGCGGGACGGCACCGCGGAGGCGCTCGCGGCCGCCGCGTCGGCCGACGTCGCGGTGGTCGTCCTGGGCAACCACCCGCTCATCCACGGCCGCGAGACCGAGGACCGCGAGGGCATCGCGCTGCCGTCCTCCCAGGACGCTCTGCTGCGCGCGGTCGCCGGAGTTCGCGAGGACACCGTTCTCGTCGTGATGAGCAGCTACCCCTACGCCGTCGACTGGGCGGACGAGCACCTTCCCGCCGTGGTGTGGACGTCGCACGGCGGGCAGGAGACGGGCACCGCGCTCGCCGCCGTCCTGCTCGGCGAGGCCGACCCCGGCGGACGGCTGCCGCAGACCTGGTACCGCGGCGGCGACGCGCTGCCGCACCCGCTCGACTACGACGTCATCAAGGCGGGCTGGACCTACCAATACCACCGGGCCGCGCCGCTCTACCCGTTCGGACACGGGCTCTCCTACGCGGAGTTCGCCTTCCGCGACTTGGTCCTGTCCTCCGGCACCCTCACGCCGAACAGCGCGGTGGACGTCTCGGTGACCCTGGCGAACACCGGCACGCGGGCGGGCAGCGAGGTCGTCCAGCTCTACGTCCGCGCCTTGAACGCCCGCTACGAGGCACCGCTGGTGCGGCTCGCCGACTTCCGCAAGGTCGCGCTCGCCCCCGGCGAGGTCCGGGTGCTGCACTTCCGCGTGGCGACCGGTCAGCTCGCGCACTGGGACGTCGCGACCGGGGCGTTCACCACCGATCCGGGCGACTACGAGCTGCTCGTCGCCCGTTCCGCGCAGGACGTCGTGCTCACGGCCCCGCTCACCGTCGCCGGACCGGCACCCGTCCCGCGCGACGGTGCCGACCGGCGGCTCCTGGCCGTCGACTTCGACGACCACGACGGCGCGACGATCACCGACGCCACCCGCGCCAGCGGTGACGCGATCACACCCGCCGGTGCTGCCGCCACGCTGTGCTTCCGCACCGTCGACCTCTGCGGCGCGGTCTCGGTGGACGTCGAAGTCGCTTGCGCCACAAGCGATCCCGGTGGCCGGGTCGAGTTCTGGTCGGGATCGGCACCGCTGGCGGAGATCCCCGTTCCGGCCACCGGTGACCGCTACTCCTGGACCACCGTGACGGCAGCGCTGCCCGCGCCGCTGGAAGGTGTGCACGACCTGCGGGTGGTGCTGCACGGTGATGTCCGGCTCGCCGCCTTCACGTTCACCACGGCCGGCTGATCAGTCCTTCGTCACCCGCAGCAGTGGTTCCCGCGTGCGCACGCCGGTGCGGCTGGCGAGCTTGGGCGGCAGCAACGTCAACGCCGGTGGCTGGTGGCCGTTCAGCTTGGCCACCAGCAGGTCGACCGCGCGCCTGCCCAGCACCTCGACCGGCAGCTGGACCGAGGTGAGCCGCAACCGCTCGGCGAGCTCGTCCGGGCAGATCGCGACCACCGCGACGTCGTCGGGCACCCGCCTGCCCTCGGCCCGCAGGCAGTCGACGACCTTGCCGAGCACCGCCTCGTTCTGCACGACGAGCGCCGACATCCGCGGCAGTTCCCGCAACAGCGTGGTGACGACGGCGAGCACGGACTCCTGCCGTTGTTCGGCGGGCAGCGCGGTCGACGTGACGCCCCGGCGCATGGCCGCGGCGCTGAACCCGGCGAGGGTTCGTTGCGCGAAACCGGTGTTGCGCTCGTAGACGACGCTCGGCGCGCCGAGGAACCCGATGCTGCGGTGCCCCAGTTCGGCCAGGTGGTCGACGCAGCGCGCGCCGGCCGCCTCGAAGTCCAGGTCGACGCAGGTGAGGCCCTTGACCGCGGCGGGGTGGCCGAGGAGCACGGACGGACTGCCCAGCTGCCGCAGCACCGGCACCCGCTCGTCGTCGAGTTCCACGTCCATCACCAGGAACCCGTCCACCCTGCCGCCCTCCGCGAGCGCGCGCAGTCCCGCCGCGCCCTGGTCCGCGGTCACCAGCAGCACGTCCATGTCGTGTGCGCGGGCGGCCGTGACGACGGCGGTCACGAACCGCATGACGACCGGCAGGTGCACGCCCTCCCGCAACGGCAGAACCAGCGCCAGCACGTTGGTCCTGCTCCTCGCCGCCGCCGGCAGACCGCTCTGCGGCCGGTACCCGAGCAGCTGGATGCTCTCCCGCACCCGCACGCGGGTGTGCGCCGAAACCGGGCGTTTGCCCGTCAGCACGTACGAAACAGTGCTGGGAGCGACCCCCGCATGCTTCGCCACGTCCACCATGGTGACCACGCCGACACCTCCGGACCGCGCCGAATCGAAGCGCTTCGATCGGCCTCAGAATGTGACACGGGCGAAACTGGCCCGTCAAGGAATCGCGCCCCGTTCGACTGTTTCGACCACGGGCTCGTCGATGGCGGCCAGCGGGTTCGACGTCGTGCCGCGCACCCCGCACTACGATGATCGCCACCACCCACGAGCAGGAGACGGGCATGATCACGATCAAGGAGGTCGCCCGTCACGCCGGCGTGTCGATCAGCACGGTCTCCTACGTGCTCAGCGGGAAGCGCAGCATCTCCGAGGAGACCAAGCGCCGCGTCGAGCAGAGCATCGCCGCCCTCGGCTACCACCCGAACGCCGGTGCCCGCGCTCTCGCCTCGAACCGCTCGCGCGTGCTCGGTCTCGTCGTGCCGCTGCACTCCGACCAGAACCTGCCCGTCGTCATGCAGTTCGTGTCGTCGATCGTGGCCTCGGCCCGCGACCACGACTACGACGTGCTGCTGCTGACCAAGGAGGCGGGTCCCGGCGAGGCCCACCGGGTGATCGCCAGGTCCATGGCGGACGCGATCATCGTGATGGACGTGGAGAGCGCCGACCCGCGGGTGCCCGAACTGCGCACCGTCGACGCGCCGGTGGTCCTGCTGGGCATGCCCGACGACCACGAGGGCCTGAGCTGCGTCGACCTCGACTTCGCCGCCGCGGGACGGCGGATGGTCGGGCACCTCGCCGACCTCGGGCACCGGTCGATCGCGCTGATCGGCTCACCGCCCGCGGTGTACGAGCGCGGCACGAGCTACGCCGCCCGCCTGCTGGCCGGGTTCCAGCGCGAGAGCACGAGGCGGGACCTGACCGCCACGGTGCACTCGTGCGCCCCCGGTTACGACTCGGTCGCCGCCTGCCTCGACGACGTGCTGCACGCAGGTCACGGCATCACCGGCCTGGTCGTGCACAACGAGGCGGTCCTCGGCCAGCTCCTGCTCGAACTGCGGCGGCGCTCGCTGGACGTGCCGGCCGACCTGTCGGTGATCGCGCTGTGCCCCGACGACGTGGCGGTGAGCCTGCCCGTGCGGCTCACGTCGATCTCCGTGCCGGCGCAGGAGCTGGGGGCCATCGCCGTGGAGATGGTGGTGACGCGGCTCGCGCAGGACCACGCGCCGGAGGTCAGGCTGCTCCAGCCCCGCCTCACCGAGCGCGGCAGCACGTCCGCCCGCTGACGCGACTCTTCTCAAAGGACGTTCGCGTCACCCGGTCCACTGAGGACCACCGCCGCTCTCCGTTCGGTCCTAAACGGACTCGTTCGGACCTGATGTTGCTCCGAACGGACTTGTCCCAGGCGTGACGCAGCGACGTAGGGTGATCAGATCACGCGGTCTTCCAGCGAATTCCCGGTGAGTTCGGGGGAATCAGTCGCCGTGTGTGACCAGGCGCGCACGAGGAGACGAATCAGGATGAACATCGAAACGGCGTTGAAAGAGGCGATGAACATCGCCGGTGCGGTGGGGGCCGCGCTCGTCGACTACGACAGCGGGATGTCGCTCGGCACGATCGGCGGTGGCGACTGGCTGAACCTGGAGGTCGCCGCGGCCGGCAACACCGAGGTCGTGCGGTCCAAGCAGCGCGTGATGTCGGCGCTCAAGCTGAACGACGAGATCGAGGACATCCTGATCACCCTGCACCGCCAGTACCACCTGATCCGCCTGCTGACGCCGAGCGCGCGGGGCGAGTCGAAGCTGTTCCTCTACCTGGTGCTGGACCGGGAACGGGCCAACCTCGCGCTGGCGAGGCACAGCCTCAGGGCCATCGAAGCCGACCTGACGGTGTGACCTGGATGGGCGAGTTCTCCCTTCACACGGCGACAAGTGCGGACGCGCTGCCCCTGCGCAGGCGCGGATCGGCGGCACCGGAGGCCGTGCCGTCCGCGGCGCGGCCCGCTCAGGGCTCCAACGCGAGATTGATGACCGAGGCGCTGCGCGAGGTCCACGCCGACTTCGACTCGGTCTCGATCAACGGCGTGCTGGTCGCGACGCGGGACGGCCTGGTGCTGTGCGGTGTCACGCGCGGCATCGAGGACGACGGGGTCGCGGCGATGGCGGCGGCGGCGGCCGGGCTCGCGACGCAGTTCACCTCCCAGGCCGGTGTCGGCAGTCCCCGGGCGGTGTTCTTCGAGGGCGACTCCGGTCAGGTCGGGGTGTTCGGGGTCGACGCCGACACGCTGCTGGTCGTGCTCGGCGAGCGCGACACCACCATGGGCATGTTCAACGTCGTCGCCAAGCAGGCGCTGGCGAAGCTGCAGCAGGCGGTCGCCGCTCGCCGGTGACGACCGGACTTCGACGGTGGAGGTGGCCCCGCGCCCGAGGTCACCTCCACCGGAGCGGTCAGTCCTTCAGACCGCGGTAGGTGAAACTGCCGAAGTCGGCCCAGGACGTGCTCGGCGCACCGTCACTGGTCGCGTACAGTCCGATGTGGACACCGGTGAACCCGCCCGCGGCCTGGGTGCTGAGCATCCGGCCGTCAAACGGGTCCCCCAGCGGCTGCCAGTCCTCCGCACCGGAGGCGACGAGTGCCCGGTGTTCCTGGCCGGTGGCCTCGAAGCACAGCCGCACCACGCCCTGCGCCACCCGCGTCCGCGCCAGCACGTCCTCCCGTCCGGCGGCACGGCGCACGAGCGCGACCTCGCGGCCGGCGCCGAGCAGGAGCCGGACGTGGTGGTCGTCGTTCTGCAGCAGCACGAGTCCCGCCGCCTCGGTCGGTCCGGCCGGCGTGAAGTCGAGGTCGCAGGACGCGTGGAAGCTCTGGTGCTGCTGGCGACGCAGGACGGCGCTCGGCGTGACCGGTTCGGCGATCGACTCCGGGCGCACCCGCAGCCGGAGGTGGCCGGGGCGGTCCGTCACCGACCAGAACACCTCATCCGGCGTGCGCAGGAACATCCACGCCGGGTCGAACGAGTCGAAGTCGTCGGTCGGACCGGTCTCCGGCCAGGGGTGGGCGGGCAGGCCGGGAACGTCGTACGCCGGCTCGACGCGGCCGGTGCCGGGGCTGAACACCGGGCCGCCCGCCTCCCACGTCACCGGCACGAGGAACGTCTCGCGGCCGAGGTTGTAGACGTAACCGCCGTACGGCCTGGTGGCGAGCAGCACGGCGAACCACTGGCCGTGCTGCGTGCGCACGAGGTCCGCGTGACCGGTCGCCGCGATCGGGTGGTCGCGGCCGAGGTGGCGGTGGGTCAGCACCGGGTTGAGCAGGGAGCCGCGATAGGGACCCGTGACCGAGTCCGCCGCCGCCACTACCACCGAGTGCTCGAAGTCGGTGCCGCCCTCCGCGCACAGCAACAGGTAGCGTTCGTCCACTTTGTACAGATGTGGTGCTTCGAGCCAGACGGAGTCGTGCGACGTGCCGCTCCACAGCACGTGCTCGTCACCGATGAGCTCCAGCTTCTCGGGGTCGAACTCGCGCAGGTACACCTCGGTCTGCCCGGGACGGCCGCCCGGCACCTCGCGGGTCGCCGTCCACCACGCCCGGCCGTCGTCGTCGAAGAACAGCGACGGGTCGAACCCGTCCGCCTCCGGCAGCCACCGCGGCTCCGACCACGCACCGGCCGGATCCTCGGCGGTCACGACGAAGTTGCCGCTCTTCTCCAGGCCGTCGACCAGCGTGCACACCACGTAGAACACGCCGTCGTGGTGGCGGATCGTCGGCGCGTACAGGCCGCCGGACGCCCGCACCCCCCGCAACGGCAGCTGGGAGGGCCGGTCCAGCACGTGGCCGAGCAGCCGCCAGTGCACGAGGTCCCGGCTGTGGTGGATCGGCAGACCCGGGAAGTACTCGAACGTCGAGGTGACCAGGTAGTAGTCCGATCCCGCCCGGCACACCGACGGATCGGGGTGCGAGCCGGGCAGGACCGGGTTCTCGAACTGTGCCAAGTGGACGCTCCCGCTAGGGGTTGAGCCGGGCGTACGCGGGCTTCGGCCTCAGGTTCTCGTCGAACAGGCAGGCCGCGCCCTCACCGGGGAACACGTCCGGCACCCACGAGTGCCGGTCGGTGAAGCCCCAGGTGGTGAACTCGACGCACTTGCGCACGGCGTGGCAGGCGTCCCACACCTGGCCGAAGTAGCTCGCCTGCGCGTCCAGCTTCTCGGGCGTGACGGGCAACGGGATCCGCACGTCGGCCTCGGTGATCGCGACGTCCAGGCCGAGCGCGGCGAACCGGGCGATGTTCTCCTTCATGCCCGACGGGAACCCGTACATCAGCGAGAGGTGCCCCTGGATGCCGACGCCGTGGATCGGAACGCCCTGCCGCTTCAGCGACTTCACCAGCTCGTACGTCGCGTCGCTCTTGGGGTTGAGACCCTCGATGTTGTAGTCGTTGATGTACAGCTTGGCCTTCGGGTCGGCGGCGTGCGCCCAGCGGAACGCGTCGGCGATGTAGCGGTCGCCGAGCTTCTCCTGGAACACCGTCGGCCTGCGCGTGCCGTCCTCGTTGAACGCCTCGTTGACGACGTCCCACGCCCGGATCTTGCCGCGGTACCGGCCCGCCTCTGTCTTGATGTGGTCCTTGACGACACCGCGCAGCTCGGCGGCCTCGAGCCCGGCCACCCAGTCGGGCAGCTGGCTGTGCCACACCAGGGTGTGACCGCGGACGGTCTTGCCGGTCTTCTTGGCGTACTGGACGATCGCGTCCGCGCCGGACCAGTCGTACTGGCCGCGGACGGCTTCGACGACGCCCCACTTCATCTCGTTCTCGGGCGTGACGCTGTCGAACTCGCGCGTCAGCACCTTCTTGTAGTCCGCTTCGGCGTTCAGGTGCTGGACGGCCACCGCGCTGCCCACGTACCTGTTCGTGCTGTTCTTCAAGGGTCCTGCGGCGGAAGCGGGAACTGTCTGCGTCAGCAGCAACAGCGCGGCGATGCCGGCCGTCAATCGGGTGCGCACGATTCACTCCTTTGTGAAGTCAGCCCTTCACCGAACCGGTGAGGCCTCCGACCATGCGGCGTTCGGCGAGCACGAAGAACGTGAGCGCGGGGATCATGGACAGCGCGGTGAAGGCGAGGATCTTCGCGGTGTCCTGGCTGTGCTCGGACTGGAACATCGCCACGCCGAGCGGGAGCGTGAAGTTGGTGGAGTCGTTGAAGACCAGCAACGGCAACAGGTAGAAGTTCCAGCTGGTGACGAACGCGAGCACCGACACCGTGATCAGCGCCGGGCGCGAGAGCGGCAGCAGGATCCGCCAGAAGAACCCGAGCTTGGCGGCGCCGTCGAGCAACGCCGCGTCCTCCAGCTCGCCGGGGATGGCGTTCATGAACGGCCGCAGGATCACGATCGTGACGGGCAGCGAGAACGCGGCCTCCGGGATCGCGACGCCGAGCGGGTTCTCCAGCAGTCCCAGCTGGCGCAGCCACAGGTACAGCGGCAGCGTCGCCACGCCGAGCGGGAACAGCAGCCCGAGCGTGAAGAACGCGTAGAACGCCTCGCGGCCCTTGAACGCGTAGCGGGACAACGCGAACGCCGCCATCGCGCCGAGCACGACCGCCAGCGTCGTCGCGATCACGGCGATCAGCGCGCTGTTGCCGAGCAGCCGCCAGAACTGCGGCGAGCCCACCACCTCGGCGTAGTTGCTCCACACGAACGGGCCCGGCAGGCCCGCCGGCGAGGAGTTGATCTGCGCAGTGGTCCGGAAACCGCCCAGCACCACGAACAGCAGCGGTACCACCGTCATCCCGATGACGGCGAACGCGGCCAGGTAGCCGACGGTGTTGCGACGTGCCATCTCAGCGCACTCCCGTCAACGCGCCGGCGGTGTCGCGACGCAGGGCGAACCGTTGGTAGAACAACGCGAACACGAAGCAGATGACGAAGAGGATCACCGCGACCGCGCTGCCGAACCCGAACTCGTACCGCTTGAACCCGTGGTCGAACAGGTAGGTCGCCATCGTCGAGGACGCGTCGGCGGGACCGCCGAGCGTCATGATCCAGACCAGGTCGAACAGCTGCAGCGACCCGATCACCGACAGGAACACCCAGATCCTGATCGTCGGTCCCAGCAACGGGAGCACGACGTGCCGGGTGGTCTGCCAGGCGCCCGCGCCGTCCAGCGCGGCCGCCTCCCGCAGCTCGGGCGGAACGCCCTGCAGGCCTGCCAGCAGCAGGATCACGCCGAACCCGATGTACTTCCACGTGATCACCACGAAGAGCGTGTAGAGCACGACCGACGGGTCGGCGAGCCACAGCTTCACGACCCCGCCGAGACCGACGCCGCGCAGGATCTCGTCGACGAAACCGCCCGGCTGCAACATGAGCAGCCAGATCACCGCGGTCACGGCCTCGGACAGCACGTACGGCGCGAAGACCACCATGCGCAGGACGCTCCGGCCGCGCAGCTTCCGGTTGAGCAGCAACGCGAGGCCGATGCTCAGGGGCAGCTGCACGACGATGGACAGCGTGGCGATGATCAAGTTGTGCCCGATGGCGCCCTGGAAGACGTCACCGGAGAAGGCGTCGACGTAGTTGTCGAGGCCGACGAAGTCCGTGAGCGGGCCGAAGCCGTTCCACGAGTAGAGGCTGTAGTACGCGGCCACGCCGATCGGCACGAGCACGAACCCCACGAACAACAGCAGAGCCGGTGTCAGAAGGAACGCGAGTTCGAGGCGGGTGCGGACTCTGGACCGCCGCCGGGTGCCCCCGGCCGCTGGCGCGTGCGGCACGGGGGCGGTCGGCGGCCGCGTGGTGATCGCGGCACTCATCATTTGTTCCCGGCTGCTGCTTCGCTCACCGACTTGACGATGGTGTCGGGCCCGCCCTGCCCCGCGAAGAAGTTCGCGATGGCGTCGTTGAGGGCCTGGCCGACCTTGGTCGGGAAGGCGGTGTCGAAGTAGAGCTGCACGTGCGACGCCTTGGTCATGTTCGCGGCGATCACCTTGTGCGGCTCGCTCTTGAGCGCTGCCACGCCGGCAGGGGTCACCGGCAGACCGGAGTTGGTCTCGGCGAGGATCTTCTGGACGTCGTCGCCGACCAGGTGGCCCAGGAACTCGGCGCACGCGGTGGCCGCGCGAGTGGTGCAGGAGAACCCGTCACCGCCGCCGACCATCACGCTCGGATCGCCCTGTCCGCCCGGCACGCTCGGGAACGGGAACCAGCCGATCTTCGAGCCGATCTCCTTGTCCTCGGTGAGCGCCTGCATGACGTCGGGGTTCCAGTCGCCCTGCAGCTCCATGGCCGCCTTGCCGTTGGCCACCAGGCCCGCCGAGCTGCCCGCCCCCTGCTGAGCGGGCGTCCCGACGAACCCGTCCTGGAACGGTTTCGTGTCCAGGAAGCTCTTGAGGTTCTCGCCCGCCTTCAGGAAGCACGGGTCGGTGAGCTCGGTCTTCTCGACCGCCTTCTTCAGCGTGTCGACCGAGCACTGGCGCA
This sequence comes from Lentzea cavernae, assembly GCF_014653695.1. Taxonomy (GTDB): domain Bacteria; phylum Actinomycetota; class Actinomycetes; order Mycobacteriales; family Pseudonocardiaceae; genus Lentzea; species Lentzea cavernae. Next base: position 596,788 of record NZ_BNAR01000001.1, read on the forward strand.
CCGCGAAGTACGCCCAGTAGAACGCGTCGGGCCAGCGGTCCTTGCCACCGATCGCGATCGGTGTCACGCCCGCGGTCTTCAACTTGGCGACGGCCGCGTTCAGCTCGTCCAGGGTGGTCGGCGGCGTGGTGATGCCCGCGCCGGCGAACACGTCCTTGCGGTACCAGAACCCGACCGCGTGCATCAGGTACGGCGCGCCGTACTGCTTGCCGCCGACCTTCCAGCCGTCGGCGTTCTTGGCCAGCGGGCCGATCCAGCCGGACGAGGCCTGGGTGATGTCCGCGATCTTGCCGGACTTCAGCTGGTCGGCGAGCGCACCGCCACCCCACTGCTGGAACAGGTCCGGCGGGGTGTTGCCCTGCAGGGCGAGCGGCACCTTGGTCTGGAACTGCTCGTTCTGCAGCGGTTCGATCGTGAACGAGGTGTTCGGGTGGGTCTTGTGGAAGTCGTCGGCGATCTGCTGCCACTTCGACTTCATCGGCTCGGTGGTCCGGTTGTGCCACCACGTGAGGGTCACGGGGCCTTCGGTGGAGGCGTCTGAGGCGCCACCACTACTGCACCCGGCCAGCACCATCGCCGCGGCGGCGAAGAGAGCAAGGGGCTTTCTGGAACGCATTGGGGTCCACTCCTGACGACGTCGGCCGAGTTGGACTGCCTGTGTTGGGGCCAGAGACTCTCGCGGAAACCGGTCTCGTGTCAATCGTTGTCGATAACGTTTTACACGGCTAGCCTGACCCGGTGCCCCCACGCTCTCGCGTCACGATCAAGGACGTCGCCGCTCAGGCCGGCGTCTCGGTAGCCACCGTGTCCAAGGTCCTCAACAACCGCTACGGCGTCTCCGCCGACACGTTCGCGCGGGTCACCGCCGTGATCAAGGACCTGGGGTACGAGGCGAGCCTCGTCGCTCAGAGCCTGCGCAACCACCGCACCAACGTCATCGGCATCCTCGTCGCCGACATCGAGCCGTTCAGCACCGAACTGCTCAAGGGCGCGGCGGACGCGATCCGCGGCACCGGGTTCGAACTGGTCGTGTACTCGGCAGGGGGTCGCACGGGCGATCCCCAGGGCTGGGAGCAGCGGTACCTCACGCGGCTGAGCGGCACTCTCGTCGACGGCGCCGTGCTGGTCACGCCGGCCGTCGACCTCGAAGGCCTGCCCGGAACCCCCGTCGTGGCCGTCGACCCGCACACCGGGCGCGCGGCGCTGCCCACGGTCGACTCCGACAACCTGCACGGCGGCCGGCTGGCCACCGAGCACCTGCTCGAGCTCGGCCACCGCAGGATCGCGATGCTGACCGGCCGCGAGGACCTGAAGTCCGCGCAGCAGCGCGAAACCGGCTACCGCGGAGCACTCGCCAGCGCCGGTGTCACGGTCGACGAGAACCTGGTCCGCCGCGGTGACTACGACGCGGACGTGGCCGCCGCGTCGGCCCGCGACCTGCTGACCGGGCCCGACCGCCCGACCGCGATCTTCGCCGCCAACGACACCACCGCCATCGCTGCCATCGAGGCCGCCCTCGAGCTCGGCCTGCGCGTGCCGGAGGACCTCTCGGTGGTCGGCTTCGACAACATCCCAGAGTCCGCGCTGTGCACTCCGCCGCTCACCACGGTGGAACAGCCGATCCGCGAGATGGGCCACCGCGCACTCGAGTTGCTGGTGCGGCTCATCAACGGCGACGAGCCCGCCGACACCCACATCACCCTGGGCACCGACCTGGTCGTCCGGCAGTCGACCCGCCCACTGACCTCGTGAGGTTGTTCTCGTGACGACAGAAGCCACCACGCCGGAAGAGGTCTGGCGCGACCCGCACGCACCTGTGGCCGACCGTGTGCGCGACCTCGTCGCCCGCATGACGCCGCAGGAGAAGATCGCGCAGCTGCAGGGGATCTGGGCCGGCATCGACGCCGCCGGCGAGATGGCCCCGCACCAGCACGAGTTCGCCGTGGCACCGCAGGACTTCGACGAGCTGACCCGCCACGGCATCGGCCAGCTCACCCGCGTCTTCGGCACCCGCCCGATCGCACCGGAGGTCGGCGCGCGCACGCTCGCCCGCACCCAGCGGCAGATCATCGAGGCGAGCCGCTTCGGGATTCCCGCCGTGGCGCACGAGGAGTGCCTGACCGGGCTGGCCGCGTGGCAGGCGACGGTGTACCCGTCCCCGCTGTGCTGGGGCGCCACCTTCGAACCGGACCTGGTGCGGCGCATGGCCGCGCGGATCGGCGATTCGATGCGCCGCCTCGGGATCCACCAGGGCCTGGCCCCCGTCCTCGACGTCACGCGCGACCTGCGGTGGGGCCGGGTCGAGGAGACCATCGGAGAGGACCCGCACCTCGTCGGCACGACCGGCGCGGCCTACGTCGAGGGTCTCGAGTCGGCGGGGATCGTGGCCACGCTCAAGCACTTCGCCGGCTACTCCGCCTCCCGCGCCGGGCGCAACCACGCCCCGGTGTCGATGGGGCCGCGCGAGTTCGCCGACGTGGTCCTGCCGCCGTTCGAGATGGCGCTGAAGGCCGGTGCCAGGTCGGTGATGAACTCCTACGCCGACAACGACGGCGTCCCCGCGGCCGCGGACCCGACGCTGCTCACCGACCGGCTGCGCGACGAGTACGGCTTCACCGGCACGGTGGTCGCCGACTACTTCTCGGTGGCGTTCCTGCACAAGCTGCACGCGGTCGCCGCCGGTCGCGAGGACGCGGCCGCACAGGCCCTGTCTGCCGGGATCGACGTCGAACTGCCCACTGTGGACTGCTTCGGCGAACCCCTGCTCGAAGGGCTCTACTTCAACCGGGTGGACGTCGCGGTCGTCGACAGGGCGCTGACCCGCGTGCTGACGCAGAAGATCGAGCTGGGACTGCTCGACCCGGACTACTCCCCCGCGCCCGACGCGAACCTCGACCTGGACGACGCGGAGTCCCGCGACCTCGCCCGCGAGGTGGCCGAGCGCTCGATCGTGTTGCTGCACAACGACGGCGTGCTGCCGCTGGCCGGCAGGCGACTGGCCGTCCTGGGGCCGCGGGCCGACGAGCCCGGCGCGATGATGGGCTGCTACTCGTTCCCGCTGCACGTCGGTGTGCACCACCCGGACGTCGAGATGGGCGTCGAGGTCACCACGGTGCTGGAGGCGTTGCGCGAGGACCACGACGTGGTGTTCGCGCGCGGATGTCCCGTGGTCGGCGGGACCGACGACGAGATCGCCGAGGCCGTCGAGGCCGCGCGGCAGGCGGACGTCTGCGTCGTCGTGCTGGGCGACAAGGCGGGGTTGTTCGGCAACGGCACGTCCGGCGAGGGCTGCGACGTCGCGGACCTGAAGCTGCCCGGCCGGCAGGAGGAACTGCTGGAGGCGGTGCTCGGCACCGGCATGCCGGTGGTGCTCGTGCTGCTGTCGGGCCGGCCCTACGACCTGTCCCGGCAGGCCGACCGGCTCGCCGCCGTCGTGTGCGGTTTCTACCCCGGCCAGGAAGGCGGGGCCGCGCTCGCGGCCGTGCTCGGCGGACGCGTCAACCCGTCCGGCAGGCTCCCGGTCAGCTTCCCGGGCGCCGGTTCGAGCCAGCCCTCGACCTATCTGAGCCCCCAGCTCGGCAGGCGCACCGAGGTCAGCACCGTCGACCCGACGCCGTTGTACCCGTTCGGGCACGGGCTTTCCTACGCGCCCGCCACGTGGGTGACGGCGGGGTGCGAGGAGCGCGAGTGGCCGACCGACGGCGACTGCCGGGTGCACGTGGTCGTGCGCAACGACATGGAGATCCCGACCGCCGAGGTCGTCCAGATCTACCTGCACGACCCGGTCGCGGAGGTCGCCCGGCCCGTCCGGCAGCTCATCGGCGCGGTGAAGGTCGACCTCGCCCCCGGCGAGACCCGCACCGTCACCGCGCGGCTGCACGCGGACCTCACCTCCTACACCGGTCGCGCCGGCCACCGCCAGGTCGACCCCGGCGACGTCGAGCTGCACGTCGGCACGTCCAGCGCGAACATCCACACCGCGCTGAAGCTCACGCTGACCGGGCCCGCCCGGCGGGTCGGGTTCGGCCGCACGACGACACCGGAGTTCACCACGAGTCCTTGACGGCTCTCCCGCCGCCCGCCCGGTAACGTCCACTGCGGACGGACCTGGGCGGGCGGAGGGTGTTGCGGTGCTGGAGATCAGCGGACTGACGTGGGCGGCGACGATCGGGGTGATCGTCGCGCTGCTGGCGGTCGACCTGGTGCTGGCGGCGTGGCGGCCGCACCGGATCGGCTTCCGCGAGGCCAGTCTCTGGTCGGTGTTCTACATCCTCGTCGCCGTCGGCTTCGGCGTGTGGTTCATGAGCACCTACGGCGGCGGGTTCGGCGCGGAGTACTTCGCCGGCTACATCGTCGAGAAGAGCCTGTCGGTCGACAACCTCTTCGTCTTCGTGATCATCATGACGACGTTCCTGGTGCCGGAGGAGCACCAGCACAAGGTGCTGACGTTCGGCATCGTGCTGGCGCTGATCATGCGCGGCATCTTCATCGCCGTCGGCGCGACGCTGTTGTCGTTGTTCTCGTTCATGTTCCTGCTGTTCGGCCTGCTGCTGATCTTCACGGCCGTGCAGCTGTTCCGGCACCGCGACGAGGACCCCGACGTCGAGAACAACGTCGTCGTCAAGACCGCGCGCAAGCTCCTGCCCGTCACGGACGACTACGTCGGCGGCAAGATCTTCACGAAGGTCGACGGCAAGAGGCTCGCCACTCCCCTGTTCGTCGTGCTGGTCGCGATCGGCGGCGTCGACCTGCTCTTCGCGCTCGACTCGATCCCCGCGGTGTTCGGCGTGACCGAGGAGCCCTACATCGTCTTCACCGCCAACGCGTTCGCGCTGCTCGGCCTGCGCGCGTTGTTCTTCCTCGTCAAGGGCCTGCTCGACCGGCTGGTCTACCTCTCGGCCGGGCTCGCGGTCATCCTCGCGTTCATCGGCGTGAAGCTGATCCTGCACTGGGCCCACGTGGACATCTCGGAGAGCGTGCCCGAGGTGCCGACGCCGCTCAGCCTCATCGTGATCATCGCGATCCTGGTCGTCGTCACGGTCGCCAGCCTGATCAAGACCCGCAACGACCCCGCGGCCAAGGCGCACCCCGGCTCGTTGCGCGGGCACCGCGACGAGGAGAAGAAGTAACGGTCAGCCGTGGCCGTGCTTGCCCTTGCCCGGGTTGGCCTTCCCAGGACCGGCCTTCGCGGGTCCGGCCTTGTCCTTGCCGGGCTCGCCCTTGCCGCTGTTGTCCTCGACCGGTCGCACCACGGCCTGCGGAGCCCTGTCCACGGCCTGGACCTGCGGCGGCGCGTCGGCGGGAGTGGTCACCTGCGCCACGACGGGCGTGGGGACGAACTCCCCCGTGCGCGACGGGGTCTGCGTCGAAGCGGGTGCGGTGGTCTCCGGCTGGTCCGCCCCCGTCGCGGTGACGCTGTTCCACGCGCTGAGCCCGGTGCCGATGGCCGAGATCAGCACCACGGCGGACGCGGCCGCGAGCAGTCCGCGGGAACGGGGCTTGGGGACGAGCACGGTCGGCGCGTCGGTCACGGGCGTGCGCAGGGCCTCGGCGCACTCCGCGGCGGACGGGCGGCGGGGCACGCTCAGCGCCGTCATCCTCGACAGCAACCGGACCAGGTCGAACGGCAGGTCGCGCGGCACCGCGGGCGGGCGGTGCAGCCGGGCGACGGCGGCCTCGACCTCCGCGCCCTCGTACTCCCGGCGCCCGGTCAGGCACTCCAGCAGCACCAGGCCCAGCGCGTAGACGTCCACCGCCGCGGTGATCTCCTCACCGCGCACCTGCTCCGGAGAGAGGTAGGCGGCCGTCCCGACGACGTGGCCGGTCCGGGTGAGGCAGGCGTCGTCCGCCATCCGCACGAGGCCGAAGTCGGCGAGGCGCGGGAGGCCGTCGTCGTCGAGGAGGATGTTGGACGGCTTGACGTCGCGGTGCACGAAGCCGCGGGCGTGGACGTGGGCCAGCGCGTCGGCCAGTGCCGCACCGATCCGGCGCACGTCCACGACGGCCATCGGCCCGTTCGAGACGCGGTCGCGCAGGGTCTTGCCCTCGATCAGCTCCAGCACCAGGTACGGCGTCTCCCCGCCAGGATCGGCGTCGTACACCTTGACCAGGCCGGGGTGGGACATCCCCGCGAGCGCGCAGATCTCGTTCTCGATGCGGCGCGAGTCCGAGAGGTCGTCGCCCGGCCGGAACAGCTTGACCGCGACGTCGCGCGCCAGCAACACGTCCGTGGCCCGGCGCACCTCAGCGACACCGCCGGTGCCGAGCACCTCGCCCAGCCGGTACCGGTCGGCGAGCAGAACACTGTCCGACGGCATGAGCAAGGCCTTTCCGTTCGGGCTCGGGACAACCTGTGGGTGCCCACCGGACGGGTGATCCAATCGTGGAGCCTGATCCACCTCGGGTCACCCTGCTGCCCGCATCGGTCGTTTCGCGCCGCCCGGCCGGTCTGAGCAGGACAGATGTAGGACCATCGAGAGAGGACCGTGCGCAGATCGCACCTCGCCGTGCTTGCAGGTGCCCCGGCTGCACGGACCTGTCGTGCGCGAACGGTCCGGGCCGTCACACGAACGTGCCCGCACACGCGGAATGGATTCGCACGACGATCAATGGCCCCTCGCAGCGTTGAACTCCTCGTGGCTAATGTCGGCTTGCGGCCGCATTCCGCTCTTCCACGAGAACGAGGTGAAGAATCGTGCGTGCAATTTCTGCGTTCGTGCTGACCGCGGCGGCGATACTGGCCACCGCATTGCCGGCTTCGGCCGCGCAGGTCGAAGCGGCGGTGGCGGTCCAGCCGCAGGCACGGCTGGAGGCGCGCGGTGCCGCTGTGGTCGTGCCGACGCAGGTGATGTGCCAGAACGGCGCCACCGGGTCGTTGTGGGTGCAGGTCACGCAGAACGTGCGCGGCGAGCTCGCGGTCGGTGACAAGTACACGCCGAGCGTTCCGTGCACCGGCGAACTGCACAAGGTGGACGTGACCGTGGTGTCGCGCACGAAAGCGTTCCGGCAGGGGGTCGCGTTCACTTCCGCCTCGCTGAACGCCTACCTCCCGCCGGACAGTTCCGGCATTGCCGAGGACAACAGGGAAATGCGAATCGTCCGGTAGTCAATTCCGCCGTTTGACCGCGGTGGAAGCGCGGACCACGAGCTCCGGCTGGAACTTCACGTGCCGGTGCTCGTGGTCCGGCTCGTTCTCCGCGAGCAGGAGCTGGGCGGCGGTGCGGCCGAGCTGCTCGCGCGGCTGGCGCACCGACGTCAGCGGCACGGCGGCGGCCGCGGCGAACTCGATGTCGTCGTAGCCGACCACGGCCAGGTCGTCCGGCACGCGCAGGCCCTGCTGCGTCATCGACTGCAGCAGGCCGAGCGCGACCAGGTCGTTGCCGCAGAACGCGGCGGTGGGCCGGCGCGAGGCGGGCAGGCCGACGAGCCTCTCCCCCGCGCCCCGGCCCTCCGCCACCTGCAGGCTCTTCGTCTCCAGGAACGTCAGTGCCTCGGGCGGCAGACCGGCGTTCGCCACCGCCTTCACCGCGCCCTCGCGGCGGTCGCGCACCTGCTGGATGGACAGCGGACCGCCGATCATCGCGATGCGGGTGTGGCCGTTCTCGATCAGGTGCGTCACCGCGAGCTCACCGCCGAGCACGTCGTCCACGGCCACCGAGCAGTGCGCGCCGTCCGTCGCCTCGCGGTCGACCAGCACGACGGGCGTGCCGCGTTCGGCGAGCTGCGCGCTCTCGGCGTCGACCGGGGTGATCAGGATGCCCTCGACGCGCTGCTCGTGCAGCAGCTCCAGGTACTCGCGTTCGCGGCCGCCGTCCGAGGCGCTGTTGCAGAGGAACAGGGCGAGGCCCGCCTCCCGTGCCGCGTCCTCGACACCGCGTGCCACGTCCGTGAAGAACGGGTTCGCCGCGTCGAGCACGACGTAGGCGAGCACCCGGCTGCGGCCCGCCCGCAGCTGGCGCGCGGACTCGTTGCGCACGAAGCCGAGTTCCTCGATCGCGGCCAGGACCCGTTGGCGCGTGGCGGGAGCGACGACGTCGGGCCGGTTCAGCACGTTCGAGACGGTCGCGTTGGACACGCCGGCGTGCTGCGCGACGTCGCGGATGCCCACTGACGGCTTCACCGGCGGCTCCTTTGTTGAAACGTGACAACGAATCGTACCCCGCAAGTCTTGACATGGTGACGCAGCGCACCCAGAGTGCTCGTAACTCAGGCGTTAAAACGTTTCAACATCGAGGAGACGGACGTGGACCGACCTCCGGTGGTGGCACTGGACGAGGTGAGCAAGTCCTTCGGCGCCGTCCGCGCGTTGTCCGGGGTGTCGCTGCGACTGCTGCCCGGCGAGGCCCACGCGCTGCTCGGGGAGAACGGCGCCGGCAAGTCGACGCTGATCAAGACGCTCGCCGGGGTCCACCGCCCGGACGCGGGCCAGGTGCTCCTCGACGAGGTGCCGCAGCGGTTCTCCGGTCCCGCCGACGCCCTGGCCGCGGGCATCGCGATCATCTACCAGGAACCCACGCTGTTCGGCGACCTGTCGGTGGCCGAGAACGTGTTCATGGGCCGTCAGCCGCTCGGGTTCGGCCGCCGCATCGACGTCGCCTCGATGCACGCCCGCACCTCGGAGTTGTTCTCCCGCCTGGGAGTGCGGCTCGACCCGGCCCGTCCCGCACGCGGACTGTCCATTGCGGACCAGCAACTCGTGGAGATCGCCAAGGCGCTGTCGTTCGACGCCCGCGTGATCGTCATGGACGAGCCGACCGCCGCCCTGTCCGCGCACGAGGTGCGACGGCTTTTCGGTGTGGTGCAGGCGTTGCGTGCGCAGGACGCGGCCGTGCTGTTCGTCTCGCACCGGTTGAACGAGGTCTTCGAACTGTGTCAGCGCGCCACGGTGTTGCGCGACGGCGAGTTCGTCTGGTCCGGCCCGCTGGACGACGAGACACCGGACTCGTTGGTGCGCAGGATGGTCGGCCGTGAACTCTCGCAGCTCTTCCCCAAGGAGGACACGACCGCGGGCGAGGTGTTGCTGTCCGTGCAACGACTCACCCGTGAAGGCGTGTTCACCGACGTGTCGTTCGACGTCCGCGCGGGCGAGATCGTGGCTCTGTCAGGACTTGTGGGTGCCGGACGCAGCGAGGTCGCGCGAGCCGTGTTCGGCATCGACCGCCCGGACGGCGGATTCGCCTCCGTGCGGGGCAAGCGGCTGAAGCACGGCTCCCCCACCGCCGCGATGGCCGCGGGCATCGGCTTCGTGCCGGAGGACCGCCGCCAGCAGGGACTGGTGATGGACGCGTCGATCGAACGCAACACCGCGCTCGCCTCACTGGGCCGGCTGTCGAAGTTCGGATTGTTGCGGCGCAGTTCGGAACGCGCCCTGGCGCAGGACTGGGCGGTGCGGCTGCGGCTCAAGTTCTCGCGGCTGAGCGACCCCGTCGGCGTGCTGTCCGGCGGCAACCAGCAGAAGGTCGTGCTGGCGAAGTGGCTGGCGCGCAAGCCGTCCGTGCTCATCGTCGACGAACCGACGCGCGGCATCGACGTCGGCACGAAGGCCGAGGTGCACCGGCTGCTGTCGGAGCTGGCCGGGCAGGGCGTGGCGGTGCTGATGATCTCGTCGGAGCTGCCGGAGGTGCTCGGCATGGCCGACCGCGTCCTGGTGATGCACGAAGGGCGGCTGGTGCGGGAACTGTCCCGCGCCGAGGCGACCGAGGAACGGGTGGCCCTGGCCGCCGCGGGACAGGTGGACTCATGACCGCTGTGACGTCCTCCCGCCGCACCGCCGCCCGCCGCCTCTCCACCCGCGTCGGCCGGGTCCGCGAACTCGGCATCGTCGTGGCCCTCGCCCTGGTCGTCATCCCCACGGCGATCGTCAACCCGCGGTTCATCCAGCCCCAAAGCCTCCGCGACCTGCTCCTCAACGCCTCGATCGTCGCCCTTCTCGCGGTGGGTCAGACGCTCGTCGTCGTCACCCGCAACGTCGACCTGTCCGTCGGCTCGGTCCTGGGCCTGTCCGCGTTCCTCACCGCCCAGCACTTCGCCGACAACCCCGGCACACCGCTCGTGCTGGGCATCGGCTTCGGCGTCGCCGTCGGACTGGCGTGCGGACTGCTCAACGGCCTGCTGGTGGCGCTGGGCAACGTTCCCAGCCTCGTGGTCACGCTCGGCACGCTGTACGTGTTCCGCGGTGTCGACTTCGCGCTCGCACAGGGCAAGCAGGTCAACGCCTCCAACCTCCCCGACGCCCTGCTGGACCTCGGCAGCGCCCGCGTCCTCGGCGTCCCGGTCCTCGTGCTGATCACCCTCGTCGTCATCGTGGTGGCGGCCGTCTACCTGAAGTCGTACCGGTCCGGCCGCGAGCTGTACGCGATCGGCTCGAACCCGGAGGCCGCGACCCTCGCGGGCATCCCGGTCGCGAAGCGGACGCTGACCACGTTCGTCCTCTCCGGACTGGTCGCCGGTCTGGCCGGTGCGCTGTGGGTGGCCCGGTACGGCACGGTCGACGCGGCCGCGGGCACCGGGCTCGAACTCCAGGTCGTCGCGGCGGTCGTCGTCGGCGGCGTCGCGATCTTCGGTGGTTCCGGCACGGTGACCGGTGCCGCTCTCGGCGCGCTGCTGCTCGGCACGATCACGAGTTGCCTGGTGGTGCTGCAGATCCCCGCGTTCTGGCAGCAGGCGATCGCGGGCGCGTTGCTGCTCAGCGCGATCACCGTCGACCGGCTCCTCGCACTGCGACTGGCGAAAGCGCTGCGCACCTCCGAAGGGACCAGCCATGCGTAACCTCCTGCGGTGGGAGACCGCGCTGGTGTTCCTGCTGGTCGTCGTCGCGCTGACCGGCCAGGTCAGCACGGACGGCTCGTTCCTGTCCGGCGGCAACCTCTTCTACCTCGGCCTCGACATCGGCGAGATCGCGCTGATCGCCCTGCCGCTCACCCTCGTGATCGTGGCGGGCGAGATCGACCTGTCCGTCGCGTCGGTGCTCGGCCTGTCCAGCGCGTTGATCGGCTGGCTGTGGAACGCCGGGTGGTCGCTCGAGACGATCATCCCGACCGTCATCGTGGCCGGCGCGGTGTGCGGGGCGGTCAACGGGCTGCTGGTCACGCGCCTGGGACTGCCCTCGCTGGCCGTCACCATCGGCACCTTGGCGCTCTACCGGGGTCTCGCGCTGGTCGTCCTGGGCGACACCGCGGTCGCCGACTTCCCGGCGAGCTACACGTCGTTCGGCACGACCCCGGTGCCCGGCACGGACATCCCGTACCCCATCGTGCTGGCCGCCGTGCTCGCCGTGCTGTTCGGTGTCGCGCTGCACGCCAGTTCGTTCGGCCGGTCCGTCTACGCGATCGGCGCCAACGAGGAGGGTGCGCGCTTCTCCGGCATTCGGGTCAAGCGCGTGAAGCTCTCGCTGTTCGTGCTCGCCGGAGCCGTGGCCGCGATCGCCGGCATCGTCTACACGTTCCGCTTCTCGAGCGCCCGCGCGGACAACGGCCTCGGGCTCGAACTGGCCGTCGTCGCCGCCGTGCTGCTCGGCGGTGTGTCCATCTTCGGCGGCAAGGGCACGTTGTTCGGCGTGCTCGCGGGCGTGCTGCTGCTGGGCGGCCTGCGCAACCTCCTGATCCTGCAGGACACCTCGACCGAGGTCCTCACCATCGTCACCGGCCTGCTCCTGCTGGTGAGCGTGCTCGCCCCGTCCGTCACCCGTCGCGTCGCAAGTCTCAGAAAGGCAGCGCCATGAACACACGCTTAGCGCTCACCCTGGTGATGTCCGGGGTCCTCGCGCTCACCGCCTGCGGTGGTGGCACCACGAAGGACAGCGCCGGTGACCAGACCGGCGGCGCCACGAACGCCGCGAAGGGCGACCCGAACGCGGCGCTCAAGGAAGGTCTGAAGATCACCTTCCTGCCCAAGCAGGTCAACAACCCGTACTTCACGGTGGCTCAGAAGGGTGCTGAGCAGGCGGGCACGGCGATCAAGGCCGAGGTCAAGCCGACCGGGCCGTCCGACGCCGCGGCGAGTTCGCAGGTCACCTACATCAACACCGCCGCGCAGCAGAAACAGGACGCGCTGGTGATCTCGGCGAACGACGCCAACGCCGTCGCGCCGGCGTTGAAGAGCGCCCGGCAGCAGGGTCTGAAGGTCGTCACGTTCGACTCGGACGCCGCTCCGGACGCGCGGGACGTGTTCATCAACCAGGCCACGTCGAACGAGATCGCGGCCGGCCAGGTGAAGCTGATCAGCGAGGCGGTCGGCGGGTCCGGTGAGATCGCGATCCTGTCCGCGACTCCCAACGCCACCAACCAGAACGCGTGGATCGAGGTCATGAAGACCGAGCTCGCGAAGCCCGAGTACTCGGGCCTCAAACTCGTGGAGACCGCGTACGGCAACGACGACGACCAGACGTCGTTCCAGAAGACCCAGGGCCTCCTGCAGGCGCACCCGAACCTCAAGGGCATCATCTCGCCGACCACCGTCGGTGTCGCGGCCGCCGCCCGGTACCTCAGCTCGTCCGAGTACAAGGGCAAGGTCCAGCTGACCGGTCTCGGCACGCCGAACCAGATGCGCAAGTTCGTGCAGGACGACACCGTGAAGTCGTTCGCGCTGTGGGACCCGAGCAAGCTCGGCTACCTCGCCACCTACACCGCGGCCGCGCTCGCGTCCGGGCAGATCACCGGTGCGGAGGGCGAGAAGTACAAGGCCGGTGAGCTCGGCGACTACACGATCGGCGCCAAGGGCGAGGTCGTGCTCGGCCCGCCGACGGTGTTCACCAAGGACAACATCGACAAGTTCGACTTCTGACGTGCGCGTCTGCTTCACCTTGCGGGTCCGCCCCGATCGTCTCGACGAGTACCGGGCGCGGCACCGCGAGGTGTGGCCGGAGATGCGGGCCGCCCTCAGCGACGCGGGATGGCGCAACTACAGCCTCTTCCTCGCCGGGGACGGTCTGCTCATCGGCTACCTCGAGTGCGACGACTTCGACGCGGCGCTCGCCGAGATGGCGCGCACCGAGGTGAACGCGCGGTGGCAGGACGAGATGGCGGAGTTCTTCGTCGGCGACGGCAACGCCGACGAGCGGATGACGCCGCTCGACGAGGTCTTCCACCTCGACTGAGTTTGTGGGGAGAACAATGAGTGTCAAGGACGCGTTGCGCGAGCAGCGGATCGAGACGCCGTCGTGGGCGTACGGCAACTCCGGCACCCGGTTCAAGGTGTTCGCGCAGCAGGGAGTTCCGCGCACGCCGTACGAGAAGATCGACGACGCCGCGGTCGTGCACCGCCTCACCGGCGTCGCGCCGACCGTCGCGTTGCACATCCCGTGGGACAAGGTCGACGACTACGGCAAGCTGGCGGAGTACGCACGGGATCGCGGTGTCGCGCTCGGGGCCATCAACTCCAACGTGTTCCAGGACGACGACTACAAGCTCGGCAGCGTCTGCCACCCGGACGCGGCGGTGCGGCGCAAGGCCCTCGGGCACCTGCTCGAGTGCGTGGACATCATGGACGCCACGGGGTCGCGCGATCTGAAGCTGTGGTTCGCGGACGGCCTGAACTACCCCGGCCAGGACAACATCCGGGAGCGGCAGGACCGGCTCGCCGAGGCGTTGCGGGAGACGTACTCGCGGCTCGGCGCGGACCAGCGGATGTTGCTGGAGTACAAGCTCTTCGAGCCCGCGTTCTACGTGACCGACGTGCCGGACTGGGGCACGGCGTTCGCGCACTGCCAGCAGCTGGGCGACCGGGCGCAGGTCGTGATCGACACCGGGCACCACGCCCCCGGCACGAACATCGAGTTCATCGTGTCGTTCCTGCTGCGGGCCGGGAAGCTCGGCGCGTTCGACTTCAACTCGCGCTTCTACGCCGACGACGACCTGATGGTCGGGGCGGCCGACCCGTTCCAGCTGTTCCGGATCATGCACGAGATCGTGCTCGCCGACGCGCTCAAGCCGGCGGCCGGCATCGCGTTCATGCTCGACCAGTGCCACAACCTGGAACCGAAGATCCCGGCGATCATCCGGTCGGTGCTCAACGTCCAGGAGGCCACGGCGAAGGCCCTCCTGGTCGACCAGGAGGCGTTGTCCGCCGCCCAGCAGGCCGGTGACGTGCTGGAGGCCAACGCCGCGTTGATGGACGCCTACAACACCGACGTGCGGCCGCTTCTGCGCGAGCTGCGCGAGGACATGGGGCTCGACCCCGACCCGATGGCCGCGTACCGGCGGTCCGGGTACGCCGAGCAGATCGTCCGCGAACGAGTCGGTGGCGAGGCCGCCGGGTGGGGTGCGTGATGGAGCAGGTCGAAGCGCTGCTGGGCCGGAGCAACCGGCTCGGCGCCGATCCGCGCAACACCAACTACGCGGGTGGCAACACCTCGGCCAAGGGGGCCGTGACCGACCCCGTCACCGGACAGCCCGTGGACCTGATGTGGGTCAAGGGATCCGGTGGGGACCTGGGCACCCTGCGGGAGTCCGGGCTGGCCGTCCTGCGGCTCGACCGGCTGCGCGCGCTCACCGGGGTCTACCCGGGAGTGGAGCACGAGGACGAGATGGTCGCCGCGTTCGACTTCTGCCTGCACGGCAAGGGAGGCGCGGCACCGTCGATCGACACGGCCATGCACGGTCTCGTGGACGCGGCGCACGTCGACCACCTGCACCCGGACGCCGGCATCGCGTTCGCGACGGCCGCCGACGGTGAGGCGCTGGTCAAGGCGTGCTTCGGCGACCGCGTGGCGTGGGTGCCGTGGCGGCGGCCCGGTTTCCAGCTGGGACTGGACATCGCGGCGATCAGGCGCGACCACCCGCAGGCGATCGGCGTGGTCCTGGGCGGGCACGGCATCACCGCGTGGGGCGCGACGAGCGAGGAGTGCGAGGCCCACTCGCTGGAGATCATCAAGACCGCCCAGCGCTACCTCGACGACAACGGCCGCGCCGAGCCGTTCGGCCCGGTGGTGCACGAAGCGCTGTCGTCGGAGGATCGACGGCTCCGGGCTGCCGAGCTGGCGCCGGTGATCCGCGGCCTGGCCTCGACGGACAGCCCGCAGGTCGGTCACTTCACCGACTCCGGGGTGGTGCTGGACTTCCTGTCTCGGGAACGGCATCCCGAACTGGCCGCGCTCGGCACGTCGTGCCCCGACCACTTCCTGCGTACCAAGGTCCGCCCGCTGGTGGTCGACCTGCCTCCGAGTGCGCCCCTGGAAGACGTCGTGGAGCGCTTGGCGCAGCTGCACGCCGCCTACCGCGAGGACTACCGGGCTTACTACGAGCGGCACGCCGAGCCGGACAGCCCGCCGATGCGCGGAGCGGACCCGGCCGTCGTGCTGGTGCCGGGCGTCGGCATGTTCAGCTTCGGCCGCGACAAGCAGACCGCGCGGGTCGCCGGAGAGTTCTACGTGAACGCGATCAACGTGATGCGGGGGGCCGAATCGGTCTCGCGGTACGCGCCGATCGAGGAGCGCGAGAAGTTCCGCATCGAGTACTGGGCGCTCGAGGAGGCCAAGCTGCGGCGAATGCCGAAGCCCAAGCCGCTCGCCACCCGCGTCGCGCTCGTCACCGGCGGCGGATCGGGCATCGGCAGGGCCGTGGCCGTCCGACTGGCTGCGGAGGGCGCGTGCGTCGTGGTCGCCGACCGCGACGGTGACGCGGCACGTGAGGTCGCCGCGCAGATCGGTTCCGCAGACGTGGCCGTGGCGGTGACCGTCGACGTCACCGACGCTTCCGGCATCGCCGAGGCGTTCCGCGCGGCGTCGCTCGCGTTCGGCGGCGTGGACCTCGTCGTCAACAACGCGGGCCTGTCGATCTCCAAGCCTCTCGCGGAGACCACCGAGGCCGACTGGGACCTGCAGCACGACGTGATGGCCAAGGGCTCGTTCCTGGTGTCGCAGCAGGCGGCCAAGGTCATGCGCGCACAGGGCATGGGCGGCGACGTCGTCTACATCTCCAGCAAGAACGCGGTGTTCGCCGGCCCGAACAACGTGGCGTACGGGGCGGCCAAGGCCGACCAGGCGCACCAGGTGCGGTTGCTGGCAGCTGAACTCGGCGAGGACGGCATCCGCGTCAACGGCATCAACCCCGACGGCGTGGTCCGCGGCTCCGGCATCTTCGCCGGCGGCTGGGGAGCACAGCGCGCCGCCGTCTACGGCGTGCCCGAGGAGGAACTCGGCGCGTTCTACGCCCAGCGCACCCTGCTCAAGCGCGAGGTGCTGCCCGAACACGTGGCCGCCGCGGTGTTCGCGCTGACAGCAGGCGACCTGTCGCTCACGACCGGCCTGCACGTGCCCGTCGACGCGGGCGTAGCAGCGGCCTTCCTGCGATGACAGCGGTCGCGGCGGTCGACCTCGGTGCGTCCAGCGGCCGGGTGGTGCGCGGGGTCGTCACCGACGGCGGCGTGCACGTCGAGGAGGTGCACCGGTTCGCCAACGGACCGGTGCACGTGGGCGACCGGCTGCACTGGGACGTCCGCCGGCTCCACCGGGAGGTGCTGACCGGGCTGGGGCTCGCCGGTGAGATCGCCGGCATCGGCATCGACAGCTGGGCGGTCGACTACGGCCTGCTCGACGCCTCGGGCGAACTGCTCGCCGATCCCGTGCACTACCGCGACTCCCGCACCGACGGCATCAAGCCCGCCGACGGGCTCTACGAGGTCAACGGGCTGCAGTTCCAGCCGTTCAACACCATGTTCCAGCTCATGGCCGAACCGCTGCTCCCCCAGGCCTCCCAGCTCCTGCTCATCCCGGACCTGATCTCCTACTGGCTCACCGGCGAGCGCGGCGCCGAGTACACCAACGCGACCACGACCGGGCTGATCGACGTCCGAACAGGACAGTGGTCGCCCGAGCTCACCCGTGACCTGCCGGGCATTCTGCCCGCGCTGCGCCACCCCGGTGATCCGGCCGGTGTCTTCGGGGGTGTTCCCGTCACGGCCGTCGGCTCGCACGACACCGCGTCCGCCGTGGTCGCCGTGCCTGCCTCGTCCGAGCACTTCGCCTACATCTCCTGCGGCACCTGGTCTTTGGTGGGTGTCGAGCTGGACTCCCCGGTGGTGACCGAGGAGAGCAGGGCCGCCAACTTCACCAACGAGGGCGGTGTCGACGGCACGATCCGCTACCTCCGCAACGTGATGGGCCTGTGGTTGTTGCAGGAATGCCTGCGAACGTGGAACGCCGACCTGGGACCGCTGCTGCGGGAGGCCGCTACAGCCACGGGATCGGTCTTCGACCCCAACGACCCGGTGTTCCTCCCGCCCGGCGACATGCCCGCCCGGATCGAGCGGTGGTGCGGGAAGAGCATGTCCAGGCCGGAGATCGTGCGGTCCGTCCTGGACAGTCTCGCGTTCGCCCACCGTGACGCCATCGCGGACGCACAACGGTTGTCGGGCAAGGAAGTCGACGTCGTGCACGTGGTCGGCGGCGGTTCGCACAACGAGTTGTTGTGCCAGCTCACCGCCGACGCGTGCGGTCTGCCCGTGGTGGCGGGGCCGGCGGAGGCCACGGCGTTGGGGAACGTTCTGGTGCAGGCACGTGCGGCGGGCGCGGTGCACGGCACGCTGGCGGACCTGAGGAAGCTGGTCCGGCAGTCGCAGCCGCTGCGGCGCTACTCGCCCCGCTGAACCCTCGGCTGGATCTGCCCGGCGCGGGCAGCCCGGCGCAGCATCAGCACGGTGGCCGCCGAGCAGACCAGTAGCGCCAGCAAGCTGGCCTCCGGGCCGAACGTCCCGCCGGTGAGCACCGTCGGACCGGACAGGGTGGTGCGCAGCAGTCCGTCGGGCACGTCGTTCGACCCGGACACCGCGATGCCGAAGAGGCCGGCGTGGGTGAAGTTCCAGGCGAAGTGCAGCCCGATCGGGAACCACAGCGACCTGGTCAGCACGTACGCCGCGGCCAGCATCGCGCCGCCGGTGAGCCCGATCGCGAGCGCTCCCCACAGCGTGGCGTTGACGTTGACCAGGTGCGTCGCGCCGAACAGCAACGAGGACAGGACCAGCGAGATCACCGTTCCGGCCCGCTCCTCCAGGATGCGGAAGAGCACACCGCGGAACAGAACCTCCTCCATGGTCGCAACGCTCAACATCATCCCGACGAGCCCCAGGGCACCGAAGAAGGAGTTCCACGACAGCGCGTCCAGGCCGCCGAACACCGCGATCAGCAGCATCATGGCGCAGAACAGCCCGAAGCCGAGCAACGCGCCCCTGCTCAGCCCCGGCCACCGGTCCCGCGCCGCGAGCTCCGGCACGTCGTCCCGCTCCTCGACCTTCCGCGAGAGCCGGCGGTAACAGGCGATCCCCGCGACGGCGAGTCCGACGCCGACGGGCAGTGCCAGCAGGGGAACCGGCGCGACGAGGGTGTCGATGCCGACCACCGCCAGCATCACCGCGAACAGCGAGACGAAGAGGACCGGGAACCTGAACCGGCGCAACGACCTGACGGGGGAACGGCTGTCCTCGGGGCTTGGCTTCATGTCTCCGGCTTCCTGAGTCGTTTGCGGGGCAACGCAAACGCTAGACATCAGGTCAGCCGGGCGAATCCCACCGGAGAGGACGTTCGCGGGTAGCTCTCACGGGGGACAGCGTCACCGCTCCCCCGCCGGCATGGCCACCAGGCTCACCACCCGGCGCGTGCGCCCGTCCCCCGGCTCACCACCGGCCCGGGCGGTGACCGCCGCACGCAGTTCGGCCAGCAGCTCCTCGTGCTCCTGATCCGTCAGCCACAGCGCGGCCTGCTGGTACGTCACACCATCCGCTGCGGGATCGGCCGGTTCCCGTTCCAGGTACTGACCGAAGTCCGCCAGCAGGCCACCGGTGAACGCGGTGAAGGCGTTGCGGTGGTCGTCCGGTGTCATGGCGGCGCGGTCGGCCTCGCCCAGCTCGACGCGGTCGCGGCGCAGCCGGTAGGTGCGTTCCATGATGCCCCGCACCCGCTTCTCCTCCAGCACCTCGAGGACTCCCGCGTCGGCGAGCACGGCGACGTGCCGGTACATCGTGGCCGGGGCGATCTCGGGCAGGCGCTGGCGCAGTTGCGTGGTCGTGCTGGGGCGCCCGTCCAGCATCGCCTGGACGACGCGCATCCGGACGGGGTGCAGCAGGAGGTCCGAGGTCGCCATGTCCCCACGATCT
Organism: Lentzea cavernae; assembly: GCF_014653695.1. Taxonomy (GTDB): domain Bacteria; phylum Actinomycetota; class Actinomycetes; order Mycobacteriales; family Pseudonocardiaceae; genus Lentzea; species Lentzea cavernae. The sequence continues at coordinate 615,871 of NZ_BNAR01000001.1, forward strand.
CATCAGTGATACTGTTCTCAAAACTGATAACGGAAGGACCGGCCATGAACGGCACCACCCACGCGGGCCACGACGTCGAGATCACCCTGGACTCCGGCGGCCACACCCTGCACGGCACCCTCACCCTTCCGCCAGGGCCGGGTCCGCACCCGGCGGCGCTGTGCTTACCCGGCTCGGGCAAGGTCGACCGCGACTCCAACGCCGGGCGGGTGCGGATGGACCTGGGCGTTCCACTGGCGCAAGCCCTTGCGCGGCAGGGCATCGCGTCGTTGCGGTACGACCGGCGCGGGGTGGGCGCCTCCCCCGGCGACTGGCGTGCCGCGGGGTTCCTGGACAACCGCGCCGACGCGGCCCTGGCACTGCGCACGCTCCGGGCGCGGCCGGAGATCCGGCCGGACGCGGTCGGCGTGCTCGGGCACAGCGAAGGTGCCGTCCACGCCATGGGGCTCGGTGCCCACGAACGTCCCGCGGCCGTGGTGCTGCTCGCCGGGTACGCGCGTACCGGCAAAGAAGCCCTTCTGTGGCAGGCAGGACGGGTCGCGGGCACGCTGCCGCGGCCGATCCGCCCGTTGCTGCCCCTCCTCGGCCGGATCGGCCTGAGGCAGCTCGCCGCGCTGGAGGCCACCACCACCGACGTGGCCAGGGTCGGCGGGGCGCGGGTCAACGCCCGGTGGTGGCGTGAGCAGCTGGCGTACGACCCCCGCGCCGACCTGTCCGGCATCACCGCGCCGGTCCTCGCGATCACCGGCGACAAGGACCTCCAGGTCGACCCCGGTGACCTGGATGTCGTCGCGTCACTCGTGCCCGGCGCCGAGATCCGGCTCGTGCCCGACCTGACCCACGTCCTGCGGCGCGACGCCAAGGCGCCCGCGCTGACGTCCTACAGCCGGTTGTTGCGTCAGCCGGTGGACTCCGAGCTGCTCGCCGAGGTCGCGCTCTGGCTGGCTCAACGGCTTCGCTGACGTCAGGAGGCCGCGATCGCGGTCGCGCTGCCGTTGAACTTCCACCGCCCGTGCGGCACCTTCACCACACCGGCGCCCGGCACGTGCACCTCGGCGGTGGCGCCCACCGGCACCTCGACGGTCAGCTTCACCACGCCGTCGACCTTGGCCCACGCCACGCTGATCCGCCCGCGCACGCTCTCGAACTCGAAACTGGCCCACGACAGGGCACCGGTGACCGGCCGGACCGTGAACGTCCGGTAGCCCGCGTCGCCCGGTCGCAACCCGGTGACGTGCTCGTACAGCCACTGCACGAGGGTTCCCTTGAAGTAGTGGTTGCGCGAACGGGTGCCGGTGTCCCACATCTCCCACATGGTGTCGGCGCCGTTCGAGAACCAGTGGCCCCAGCTCGGGTACGACCGCTCGGTCGCCATGGCGTGGGCGGCGTCGGCGTGGCCGTTGTCGCTCAACGCCTGCAGCAGCACGCTGGCGCCGAGGCAGCCGACGTCGACGTGGTTGCCGTTGGCCCTGACCTCGGCGGCCAGCTTGTCGGCCACGGTCTGGACCGACCCGGCCGGCACCATGCCGAACGCCAGCGGGATCGCGTTGGACGTCTGCCGGTAGCCGGTGTCGCGCGCGGTGCGGTAGTAGCCGTCGAGGAACGTCTTGTTGAACGTTGCCAACAGCTCGGCCGCGACCTGGCGGTAGCGCGGTACCGGCTTGCCGATCACGTCGCCGAGTTCGGCGGTGTGCAGCAGCGCGCGGTAGAGGTACGCGGTCGCGGTGAGCCGGGTGTCCTCGGGCGGGATGCCGCCGGAGTCCGGCGGCAGGAAGTCGCCGAGCGCGGTGACGGCGAGGCCGTCGCGCAGCCTGCCGATCTCCCAGTCCAGGTACCGGGTGAGCACCGGCCAGTGTTGTGCGGGCAGGCGGTCGTCACCGTAGGTGCGGTACATCTCCCGCAGCACGAACGGGTACACGGTCGTCCACTCGGGAGCCGGTGCCAGCTCGCGGTAGCCCCAGCCGCCGCTCGGCACGATCACCGGGAGCTGGCCCGCGGTGTCCTGGCTGTCCGCGAGGTCGCCGAGCCACTTGGTGAAGAACTTCGCCATGCCGAACTCGGCGAGCATCGACGGCGCGCCGACCTGCGCGTCGCCCGTCCAGCCGTTCTTCTCGTAGGTCGGGGTGTCGGTGGGGATGCCGTGCAGGTTGTTCGCGACCGTGCGGCGCATCGCGGCGTCGTACTGCTCGAACAACGGCTCGGAGCAGCGGAACGTGCTGACCTTCGGCACGTCCGAGTGCACCAGGCGGCCGACGAGCTTCGGGGCGGCGCTCAGGCCGGTCACCTCGACGTAGCGGAAGCCCTTGTAGGAGAACTTCGGCTCCCACGTCTCCTCCCCGCCGGCGCAGACGTACTCGTCGAGCTGGATTCGGCCGCCGCTGACGTGGCCGTTCTCCATGCGAACGCTGCCATCGGAGTTCAGCGTCTCGCCGTGCTTGAGCCGCACCACCGTGCCCGCGGGCGCGTTCACCGCGAGCTGCGTCCAGCCCGACATCGTGCGGCCCATGTCGGCGACGAACACGCCCGGCCGGAGAACGCTCACAGCCGGCGTGACCGACTCGATCACGCGGATCGGTTCGTGCTCCTGGGCTTTCAGCGCGCCCTTCGGGGCGGGCCTGGCCGTGGTGCGGTGCCACGAGCTGTCGTCGAAGCCCGGCCTCGTCCAGTCGCGCGGCGCGAGGCGGGCGTCGTAGGTCTCGCCGGTGTACTGCGAGTTCGAGATCGTCGGGCCGTCGGTGAGGCGCCACTGCTCGTCGGACGCGATGGTGGTCCGCGTGCCGTCGGGGTGGTCGATCTCCAGCTGTGCCAGCAGTTTGGGCTCGTCGTGCCACGGCGGGCGCTCCCACCGCCACACGTTCGGCGTCTTCATCCCGTAGAAGCCGCGGCCCAGCGTCACGCCGATCGCGTTGCGGCCGCCGCGGACCAGGCTCGTGACGTCGTGCGTCGCGTAGAGGACGGTGTTGTCGTAGTCGGTGAAACCGGGGTCGAGCACGCGGTCGCCGACGCGGCGGCCGTTGATCTCGGTCTCGTGGTAGGCGAGGCCGCTGACGTACAGCCGGGCGCGCTTCACCGGTTTGGTGAGCGCGAACTCCCTGCGCAGCAACGGCGCGGGCTGCTCCTTCACCGTGACGTTCGCGCCCCACGGGCCCTGGCCGTACGGGTCGAGCACGGTCGCCGGAGCCCACGCCGAGTCGTCGAAGTCCGGCGTCTGCCAGCCGGGCTGCTCGGTCTCGGAGACCTTCCAGCCGGGACCGGTGACGAGCTCGCGCTGACCATCTGGCAGGTCCACTAGCAGCCTCAGCAGGAGTCCGGCGGGGCCGGCCGACCTGTTGGTGGCGCGGGCGGCCACCACGATCCGCCTGCCCGCCAGGCGGGTCACGTCGGCGCGTTGCCCGACCTTCCAGATGTCGACCTGTTCGGAGACGTGCACGACCTCGGACCCGTTGACGTACAACGTGAAATCGTCGTCCGCGGTCGCGACGAGCCTGGCGCGCACGGCGTCCGCGGGCAGGTCGAGCGAGGCGCGGAACCACCGGCTCTCGACCGGTGTCGTGGCGGACCAGATCCACCGGGCACCGGTGAAGTCGATCGCCGTGTCCGCGGCGCCGATCCACCGCGCCTGCCACGGCGTGCCGAGCAGCGCCGTCTCCCACCAGCCTGTCGTGCTCCACGCCGACGGCCGGTTCGCCCCGTCCCACACCCGGACGCGCCAGTGGTAGCGGGTGCGGGGCTCGAGCTCCTCGCCGCCGAACGCGATCCCCGTGGTGCGGTCCGAGCCGACCTTGCCGGACTGCCACACGTCCGCGCGGCCGGGCGCGGTGCCGACCTCGACCTGGTAGGCGGTCTGCCGGGCGCCGGTACCGCCCGCCTCCAGCACCCAGCCGAGCCGGGGTGCGGTGACGTCCGTGCCCAGCAGGGTCTCCGCGTACTCGACGGTCGTGCGCGCGACGCGCATGCCGCCGGCCTTCTCCTGCGGTCCGGCGTGCGCCACCCCGATCGGGAGCGCCGTCGCGGACAGCCCGACGGCCGATGTCCTGAGGAACTCACGTCTGCGCACGTCGTCTCCACCTTCGTCGCTGGATGAAACGTTTCAATCGCGGCGGCGGGGCCCAGCGTGGTGCGGTGCGCGGAGGCGTGTCAAGGCAGACGACAACAGGCTGTCCGCAATCGGACAGCCTGTTGAATCGTTTAAATGTCAACCGATGGTGCAGGTGCTCCCGTTCAGCGTGAACGACGACGGCGCCGGGTTGGACCCGCTGAACGTGCCGTTGAACCCGATGTTCGTCGACGCGTTCGGCGCCAGGGTGCCGTTCCAGCTCAGGTTGATCGCGGTGACGGCCGCCCCGGACTGGGCGAACGTCGCGCCCCACCCCGGCAGGGTCACCTTCTGGCCGTTCGCGTAGCTGAAGGCCAGCGTCCAGCCGTTGAGCGCGCTGGTGCCCGTGTTGGTGATGGTGACGCTCGCCGTGAAGCCGTTGCCACCGCCCCAGTTCTGGCCGGAGTACCCGACCTTGCAGGCGCCGGTGCCGCCACCCGCGCCGGTCGTCGCCGACACGATGCCGGAACTCGCCGACACGTTGCCGGCGGCGTCCTTCGCCCGCACCTGGTAGCGGTAGGTGGTCGACGGGGTCAGGCCGCTGTCGGAGAACGAGTTCGACGCCGCCGAGCCGACGGTCGTGAACGAGCCGCTGCCCACGGCGCGCAGCACGTCGTACCCGGTGACACCGACGTTGTCCGTCGAGGCCGTCCAGCTCAGCGCCAGGCCGGTCGACGTCACGCCCGAGGCCGTCGGGGTGCCCGGCGTGGAGGGCGCCTGGGTGTCCACCGGACCACCGCCGCCGTAGATGGTGGCCTCCTTCGAAGTCTGCCGGACACCGTTGGCACCGTTGAGGAAGCGCTCACCCCACGACGTCAGGCTCGCCGGGTTGAACGAATTCACCATGTCGAGGTAGCCAACGTCGCTGCTGTTGCCGCTCCACGACCAGCCGAGGTACCCGAGGCCGCGCGACTGCGCCTGGGCCATGATCGTGTCCTCGTCCGGGTCGCCGTCGCTGTGGTTGTGCCCGAACTCCCCCACCACCAGCGGCAGGCCCGCGGTGCGGAACGCGTCGAAGTACGCGTTGACCTTGTCCGCGGTGTTGTAGACGCCGTACATGTGGATGGAGAACACCGTGTTGCGCTGCGGATCGGCGCTGAGCACCGAGGCCGCGTTGTCGCGCATGATGTTGCCCCAGTCCTGGCCCCACATCGGGGCGTCGGCCATCAGCAGGTGCTGCAGCCCCGCGCCGCGCAGGCGGCTGATCGCGCTGCTCGTGGCGCTCGCCCACGTGGCGCTCACCTGGGCGTTGTTGCCGAACGGCTCGTTGCCCAGGTTGATGACGACGTAGTTCTCCTGGCCCTTCAACGCACTCGCCACGCTGATCCAGTAGGAAGCCGCCTGGTCGAGGGTCGCGGCCCCGCTCTGCTCGCCGTACCCCGTGGTGTCGTGCACCTCCAGCACGCAGATCAGCTTGGACTGCTTGCACAGCGAGATGACGCTCGACACCTCGGACGCCGGAGTCGGTCCCCAGCGCTGACCGCTGCCGAGCACGACGCGCACGGTGTTGGCGCCGAAGGACTTGATGTCCGCGAACGCTCGCGTCTGCGACTGGTACCAGACGTGCGCGTGGTTCACCCCGCGCATCACGAACGGCGTGCCGTTGGCCTCGACGACCCGAGTGCCGTCGACGCGCAGGCCCACCGCGGCCGGTTGCGAGCCCAGGGCCGTGACGACGGCCGGGTACCAGCGGCTCTCGATCTTCTGGATGCCGGTGGTGCCGGTCGGGTGCACGCCGTCGGTCGTGTCGGCCGCGGTGTCGAACCCGGTCCACTGGTCCACCACGGTGATCGGTGACGCCGTGGTGCTGTTGGCCCGCGCCCAGCCGGGGATCGCGGCGTTGAGGTCGACGACCCGTTGCGCGCAGGCAGAGCAGTTGGCGGGGGTCATCGGGATGATCTGCGCCACGACCAGCTTGATCGCCGGGTTGCTCGCCCGCATCTGGCCGAGCATCGTGGTGTAGGCGTTCAGGATCGTGCTCGCGGGGATGTTGTTCCACACGTCGTTGGTGCCGAGGTGCATCAGGACGACGTCGGGCCGTGCCGACGACAGCCAGCCGGGCAGCTGGTTGTCCCGCACGATGTTCGTGGCCAGGATGCCGCCATGGCCCTCGTTCTCGCCGTCGTAGGCGAAACCGCAGCCGGGCGCGGACAGGGAACCGACGAAGTCGACGCTGTGCCCGGTGTCCTGCAGGTGCTTCGCCAGCAACGCCCGCCAGCACCCCGGCGAGCCGGTGATGGAGTCGCCGAGCGTCATTATCCGCGTGGGTGCGGCGTTCGCCGCGGTGGGAGCGATGACCACGCAGGCCGCCAGCAGCAGGCCGGTCACCACCGCTCGAAGAAATCGCAAGGTCACGACGACCTCCTGGGAAAGGTTCGGCTGGACATTCTGGGAGCGCTCCCAGAATCGGACCCTAACCAGCCGATGACCCGACGACACCGCCGACTGGCCCACCGCTCTCGGCTGTCCGGTGCGGACAACCGGCTGACGTCGGAATGTCCTGCCGGACAAGCCTCACACGTTCGCGCGGGCGTCGACGGACCGTTCGACCCGTTCGACACCTCAACGTCGAACGTTCGATGGGAAAACGCTTTCCACACTGCGCGGCAATAACTCTTGCGCGACACGGCACCGTCGGGTCATCGTAGCCGCGTGGATCTGCGACGAAGCGTTCTGCTCCCGTTGGTCGTCATCGTCCTCCTCGCCGGGCAGCCGCCTGCCTCCGCGCGGCCGCGGGCCGAACGCCTCCACCGGGGACTCGTCGCGGTCACGACGAGCGACGGCGCGTACCTGAGCTGGCGGTTGCTCGGCCACGAGGCCACCGGCGCGACCCCGACCGGCCTCAAGGGCCCCGACTTCGCGGTCTACCGCGACGGGAAGCGCATCGCGACCGTCACCGACAGCACCACGTACGCCGATCCGGCCCCGACACCCGGCGCGCGGTACCAGGTGGCGCCGGTCGTGCGCGGTGTGCCGCTGGGCCGGAGCGGGGTGGCGACGGCCTGGGCGGCGAACCACCACGACCTCCCGCTCAGCAAGCCCGCGGACGGCGTGACACCTGCCGGCGAGAGCTACACCTACTCCGCCAACGACGTCAGCGTCGGCGACGTGGACGGTGACGGCCGGTACGAGTACGTCGTGAAGTGGGATCCCAGCAACTCCAAGGACGTGTCGCAGGTCGGCTACACCGGACCGGTGTACCTCGACACGTACCGCTTCGACGGCACGCTGCTGCACCGGATCGACCTCGGCGTGAACATCAGGGCGGGCGCGCACTACACCCAGTTCCTGGTCCACGACTTCGACGGTGACGGCCGGGCCGAGCTGATGACGAAGACCGCGCCGGGCACCCGTGACGGGCGCGCCCGGTACGTCACCATGCCGCGCGAGGACGTTCGTGCGGGCTACGCGCACACCGACGACTACCGGCTCAGCGCCGAGGGCTATCGCGAGCACCTGATCAGCGTGTTCCGCGGCTGGCACGCCCATCCCGAGGTCGTCGCGGGGAGGTGGCCCGCGACGCTGGAGCAGGCACTCGGCCTGGAGCCGCGGTACGCCTACCCGCTGTCCGAAGTGGACGCGAGCGCGCTGGTGAACCACTTCGTCGACGTCTACGCGCCCTCCCGCAGCGCCAACAACCGGCTGCGCCAGTTCGCCGGGTTCATCGTCGACGGTCCCGAGTACCTGACGGTGTTCGACGGCGCGACGGGACGCGAGCTGCAGACCGTGCGCTACGAACCGGGGCGCACCGACGACGGGCTGATGTGGGGCGACTACGCCATGAGCCGCATCGAGCCGGGCAACCGGGTGGACCGGTTCCTCTCCGGAGTGGCCTACCTGGACGGACAACACCCCAGCGCGATCTTCGCCCGCGGCTACTACACCCGCTCGACGGTCGCCGCGTACGACTGGAACGGCCGCAGGCTCACGAAGAGGTGGCTCGCCGACAGCGGCTGGGTGCCGATGACCAACCCGTTCCGCGACACCCCGCACGGCCGTGACGGCACCAGCCCGACCCACGCGAAGCTCACCACGCAGGGCGCGCACTCGTTGAGCGTGGCCGACGTCGACGGCGACGGCCGGCAGGAGATCGTCTACGGCGGCGCCACACTCGACGACGACGGATCGCTGAAGTACAGCTCCACCGGTGTGCTGCCACCGGGCAGCGCTGATCCCGGCGCCACGGCCAGGATCGGCCACGGCGACGCCCTGCACGTCACGGACGTCGACCCGGACCGTCCCGGCCTCGAGATCCACATGGTGCACGAGGGAGCGCGCTCGGCCCCGTTCGGCTACACGCTGCGGGACGCGCGGACCGGCGAGGTTCTCTACGGCGCCTACTCCGGCCTGGACACCGGCCGCGGCATGATCGGCGACGTCCGGCCGGACGTGCGCGGCCTCGAGACGTGGGCGTCCATGCCGAGCGGATCGGATTCCGCGGGCATCTGGAGCGCGGACGGCCGCCAGCTCGAGACCCGTTCCCCCGGCACGAACGCGAGCATCCGCTGGGCGGGCGACCTGACCACGCAGATCGTCAACGGCGCCCAGGACGTGACGCCGACCGTCGACGACTGGCGGCGGGGCACGCTGCTCACGGCCACCGGCACGCGCACCAACAACGGCACCAAGGGAAATCCGTCCCTGGTGGCCGACGTCCTCGGCGACTGGCGCGAGGAACTGGTGGTGCGCACGCAGGACAGCTCCGCGCTGCGCTTCTACCTCAGCACCGAGCCGACCAGGCACAAGATGTACACGCTCATGCACGACCGCCAGTACCGCGTCGAGGTCGCCCGCCAGCAGACCACCTACAACCAGCCGTCCTACCCGGGCTTCTACCTCGCCTCGGACACCGACTGGTCGCGCGTGCCCCTGCCGTCACGCCGCTGAGTCGTGTGAAGATCGCACGGACCGCCCGAGTGAGGAGACCGCGTGCCCGTCGTCGACATGTCCGAGGAAGACCTGCTCCTGCACCGCGTCACGACGCCGGAACCGGACGACCTCGACGAGTGGTGGGCGGCCCGCCTCGCCGAGACCACCGCCGCCGCGACCCCCGCGGTGCTGACGCCGCACGAGCCGGACCTCTACCGGCCGCTGTCGGTCTACGACGTGGAGTTCTCCGGCGCCCACGGCCACCGCGTGCGCGGCTGGTACCTGCGGCCGGCGGGCGACGAGCCGCTGCCCGTGGTCGTGACGTACATCGGCTACGGCGGCGGCCGCGGCCTGCCGGCCCAGCACACCCTGCTGCCGAGCCTGGGTTACGCGAACTTCGTGATGGACAGCAGGGCCCAGGGCGGCCGGTGGTCCGTCGGCGCCACCGCCGACGCGGGCGCCGGAACGGGTCCCGAGCACCCCGGCGTGATGACCAGGGGCATCTCCAGCCCGGAGGGTTACTACTACACCCGGCTGTTCCTGGACGCCGCACGAGCGGTGGACGTCGCCGCCGGCCTGCCCGGCGTCGACCCCGGCCGCATCGGCGTGACCGGGGGCAGCCAGGGTGGCGCCCTAGCGCTGGCAGCGGCGGCGCTGCGGCCGGAGCAGGTGAAGGTCTGCCACTCCGACGTGCCGTTCCTCTGCGACCTGCACCGCGCGATCCGCATCGGCGGCACCCCGCCGTACACGGAGATCAGCGACTTCCTGGCGCAGCAGGACGCGCTCGTGCCCGCCGCGCTGAACACGTTGCGGTACGTCGACTGCGCGTTGCTGGCCAGGCGCATCACCGCGCCGACGCTGTTCAGCGTCGGGCTGATGGACGAGACGTGCCCACCGTCCACCGTGTACGCCGCGTACCACGAGGTCCGCGCGCCCAAGGAGATCACGGTGTCGCCGTTCGGCAAGCACACCACGCCCACCAGCCACGTCGAGACGCAACTGCGCCACTTCCGCCAGTACCTCTAGCGCGGTGACCACGATCTTCACCGCGGTTCCCGACGCTCAGCAGGGCACCTCGCGGTGTCGGCCCCACGCCCCCATACGTCCAGTATGAGGACGTGGGGCCGACACCACGATGCACCCGTCTGACCGCCGGGAAACGCGGCAAAGGTTCGCGGTCACCGCGCTAAGGAGTCGCGAAACTCGCGTGCGGCGGCTGGTTGTAGGCGGTGTTCTGGAACGCCACGGCCAGCCGGTACTGCCGGTCCTGCAGCAGCGACACCCGCCGGATGTCCGTCGGTTCGGTGGTCGAGTAGATCCGCAACGCCCGGTTGTCCGAGGTCCGCCAGATGACCTCCTCGCGCCAGTCGCCGTAGATGTCCGCGGACAGCGCCGGAGTGGACTTGGTGCCGTTGTTGGACGCCACGCCGGAGCCGGTGAGCAGCCGCGTGTCACCGTTGGGGCCGTACTTGTCGATCGTGGTGCCGTTCAGCAGCTCGCGCTGGGCGTCGCCGTCCCACCAGATCACGAAGTTCGTCGAGCCAGGCTTGCGCGCGTTCACCTGGGCGCCCGTGGTGGCGCTGCGCAGGCCGCCCACCGACGACGACCACGCCTCGGCGCCGGGGTTGCCGGCCCAGATGTCGGCGGCCACTCCTCTGCCGTTGTCGCAGCCGCACGACGGCGCGCTCCAGATGATCTGACCGGTCCGCGCGTCGCCCATCCAGTGCGTGAGGTCGGTGGTGGACTCCGACGGCTTGAAGACCTCGAGGCCCGCGCGGGACGGGATGAAGTCGCCGACGTGCAGCGCGTCGCCGTGGCGGGTGCCGTTCTGCCACAGGCCGCGGCCGTTGTCGTCGATCGCCATCGAGCCGTAGACGATCTCGTCGCGGCCGTCGGCGTCCACGTCGGCCACCGAGAGCTGGTGGTTGCCCTTGCCCTCCCAGGCCGAGCGGTTGGACTGGGTGGCGGAGTCGAACGTCCACCGCTGCGTGAGCTGTCCGTTGCGGAAGTCCCACACCGAGATCACGCTGCGGGTGTAGTACCCGCGCGCCATGACGATGCTCGGACGGGAACCGTCCACATAGGCCGTCCCCGCCAGGAACCTGTCGACGCGGTTGCCGTAGTTGTCACCCCACGACGACACGGTTCCGCGCGGGGGCACGTAGTTCTCCGTGTCGAGCACCGCGCCGTCGGTGCCGCGGAACACCGACAGGTACTCGGGTCCCGCCAGGACGTACCCGCTGCTGTTGCGGTGGTCGGCGTTCGCGGTGCCGATCACCTGCCCGGTGCCCGACCGCGTGCCGTCGGCGGTCTTGACAGCGACCTCGGCGCGGCCGTCACCGTCGTAGTCGAACACCTGGAACTGCGTGTAGTGCGCGCCGGCCCGGATGTTGCGGCCGAGGTCGATCCGCCACAACCTGGTGCCGTTGAGCTTGTACGCGTCCAGGTACACGTTGCCCGTGTAGCCGGACTGGGAGTTGTCCTTGGCGTTGGTGGGATCCCACTTGAGCACCAGGTCCTGCTCGCCGTCACCGTCGAGGTCGCCGACCGACACGTCGTTCGCCACGTAGGTGTACGCCTCGCCCGACGGGGTCGTGCCGCCGGAGGGGATCTGCAGGGGAACGTCCCTGCTCGTCGCGAGGGTGCCGACGGACCGCGTGGCCGCCGCCGGTTCCACGCCTCCGGACACCGGTCGCACCGAGTAGGACGCGGTCGCCGGGGCGCCCTCGTCGAGGAAGCTGGTGGCCGTCGTCAGCGGAGCGCGGTTGACCCGCGCGCCGTCGCGGTAGACGTTGAACGCCACGTCCGCCGCGTCCGAGCCGAGCAGCCGCCACGACACGAAGTTGCCGTTGCCGTGCACCGACCGGGTGCTGACGAGCCCGCGTTCCGGTGGTTCGTCCGCCAGGGCCGGGACACCGCTCGCGAGCAGAGCCGCCGCGAGCAACACAGACACTGAATTGAAACGTTTCATACGAAGAACGCTAGCGTCGAACGGGTCGAATGCCGCCCCAGCGAATTCTTTCGACTCGAATTCGATCAGTAGGCGTCGAGCCGGCCGCACATGCCGAACCGTTGCGGACCTTCCGCCTGCTTCACGTGGACGTCCGCCTCGTCGAGATGCCCGATGTCGCCTTCCCGCAACCGGTTCAGGTGCTCACCGGTGCGTTCGGCCGACGCCAGCGCTCCTCCCCGCCACCGCTTCTCCCAGGCGTCCAACGCATCCCGCTTCAACCGTGCCGCGGCGCGGTAGAAGTCCTCCAGCCCATCGGGGTGCCGCCGCAGTTCCAGGAAGCCTTCGAGAGCGAGATCTCTGCGCTGCCGAGCGGATTCCTCGTCCGAGGCCTGCGCGCGCGACTGGTAGAGGCCGTCGTCGGCCAGCACCTCGGCGGGGAAGGTGAAGACGGCGTCACCCGCCTCGGGCAGGCCGCTGTTCTGCATCACGACGATGATCCGCAGGTCGCCGTCGTTGACCAGGCGGTGGATCGTGCCGGGTGTGAACCAGGCGACGGTGCCCTCGCGCAGCGGGGTCTCGGTGAACCCGCGCCGGGTCAGGGTCTGGACGCTGCCCTGCCCGGCGATCACGTAGTAGCACTCCGAGCAGGCCAGGTGGACGTGCGGCGAGCCACCGCAGACCCCGTCCACCGACGGCCAGTCGTACACGCGCAGGCCGGAGATGCCGACCCCGCCGGGGAACGGCGCTACCACGGATGTTCCTCCACATAGGATTCCAGTTGGTCTCTGGACCACTCGCCGTTGCCGACGACGAGCCGGTAGCGCAGGGTCAACGACTCCCCTGCGGGCAGTTCCACCGTGTCGTGGAAGGCGAAAGAGGGGTTGACCGCGGCGAACGGGGTGCTGCGCACGAACCAGTGCGTGCCCTTGTTGTCCGGTTGGTCCAGGAACAGCAGGGTCGACGAGCGGTCCACTTCGTCGTGGTGACCGGTGAACGCGAGCCACCGCGCGGCCTTCCCCATCATCTCCTGCCCCGAGCCCCCGTCCGCGGCCAGGACGGTACCGTCGGTGAACGACCTCGGGCCGCGCCAGAAGAACCCGGTGTACCCCGCGAGCTCACGCCCGTTGGTCGTCGGGCTGCCGAAGACCAGCGGCTCCGCGCGCAGGTTCGTCAGGACCGTCGAGAACTCCAGCGTCCACGAGTCGTCCCCGACGTCCCGCACGGTGAGCGACCGCGTCTCGCCCACCCAGCGCTCGCCCGCCTCGGTGAACCAGGACAGCCGCTCGCCGATCCGGGTCCCGTCGACCTCGAACTCCTCGTGCCGCATGGTGCCGACGTTCGGCAGCACCACGTACCCCTGGTCCCGCACGTACGTCACGCCGCCCCAGAAGTTCTGCCCCGACACGTCGGTCGCCGTCATCTGCACGCCCTTGTGCCAGCGGTGGTCGTGCGGGCGGAAGGCCGTGACGACGTCACCGGCGAGCGAGCGCACCGGGTGCAGGTAGGGCTTCGGCCCCTCGAACGCGGGTGTGGACGGCCGGTGGACGTACCGGAAGAGCTCGACATCACCCGCGGACACGGCGAGCGAGTCGTCTTGCCGCGTGATCACCGGGCGTTCCCCCACGGGGCACCGATCCCTTCCATCGAGGCGTAGAACGGGCTGTCCGGGCCGATCTGACCCGCCTTGACGACGGTTCCGGTGAACGCGGAGGCGTACAGGGCCGCGATGAACTCCATGGTGTTCCTCGTGTCCTCGAGGGACACCGGGGGCACTGAGCCGTCGTCGAGCGCGTCCAGGAACGCCGCCACCTGGCACCGGTGTCCGCTCACGATCCCGGAGCGCTCCTCCCGCCAGCGCAGGACGACGTCCTCGTGACCGGGTGCGGGCGTGACCGTCCAATGCGCGTCCGTGTAGCCGTAGAGGTGCTCGACCTCGACCGTCGCCCGCTCGAAGTCGAACCGCAGTTCCGAGGTCTCCCGTGGGGACAACAGAGAGTTCACCACCGAGGCGACCGTGCCGTCGGCGAAGGTCACCAGCGCCATCGAGACGTCCTCGGTCTGCACGTCCCGCGCCTGCCGGACGGCCACGGCCCGGATCTCCTGCCACGGCCCCAGGACCGACAGCAGCAGGTCGAACTGGTGGATGCCGTGGCCCATCGTCGGCCCGCCGCCCTCGCTCTCCCAGGTCCCCCGCCACGGCACGTCGAAGTAGGCGTCGCCGCGGTACCAGAGCGTGTCGCACTTCGCGACGAACGACCGCCCGAACACCCCCTCGGAGGCCAGGCGCCGCAACCGGACCGCGGCGGGCCCGAAGCGGTGCTGGAACACCGTCGCGACGCGGCCGGTCGAGCCGCGCTCGGCCGCGATCAGCGCGTCGACCTCGCTCAACGACAACGCGGGCGGCTTCTCCACCAGCACGTCGACGTTCGCGGCGAGGCACTCGAGTGCGATCGGGACGTGATGGCGCGGTGGTGTGCACACGTGCACGAAGTCCAGTTCCTCCGCCTCCAGCAAGGCGGCGGAAGTGGGGTGCGCGCGCGGCACACCCCACTCCTTGGCGAACGCCGAGGCGCGATCGGCGTCCACGTCCACCACCGCCACCAGTTCGACGCGGTCGGCGGCCGTGCGCAGCGCCTCGGCGTGCGCCGCCGCGATCGCGCCCGTGCCGACGATGGCCGCGCGCCTCACTTCGCGGCGTCCACTTCGGACTGGACTTCCTTGATGAACGACGCGGCGGCCGCGTCCGGGGTGGTCCGGCCGAACAGCACGTCCTCGGTGTGCCGCTTGAGGATCGTGTCGAGCGTGCTGGCGCCGTTCGGGGTGATCCTGGGCGGGTCGCTGACCGGAACGGTGTCGAGGTACTCCTTGGCGGCCTTGTCGGTGTCCTTGAGCTGCCCGGCGATCGCCTCGCGGATCTTCTGGTTGGCGGGCACACCGCGTTCGGTCAGCAGGACCTTGGCCGCCTCCTCGTCGTTGGCGAGGAAGCTCACGAACGCCGCGGCCTCGGCCGGGTACTTCGAGCGCGCCGACACCGACCAAAACATCGACGGCTTGTAGTAGGCGCCGGGCGACGCGCCCTGGGTCTCCCCCGGCAGCCGCAGGAGCTTCAGCTTAGCGCCACTGGCCGCGGTGAGCGCGGTGAGCTGGGTGTTCCACCACAGGCCGAACGCGGCGGTGCCGGTCGCGGTGGCGGACTGGTTCAGCCCGGCGGAGGCCTTCTCGATCGTGACCGACGGCGAGGCCGCGACACCCGACTTCGACAGGTCCAGGATGTACTGCCAGTAGTCGCGCGCGATCTCCTGCGGCAGCACGACCTTGGCGTCGGCGTCGAAGATCGCCTTGCCCTGCTGCCGCGCCCGGATGCTCAGGCCGGCCGCGTCGTTGATTCCCGGCGACTGCACGCCGAACACCTGGCCGCCACCGGCCTTGGACACCTGGTCGCCGATCGCCTTCAGGTCGTCCCACGACCACTTCGTGTCGTCGGGCACGGGGATGTTGTACTTCGCCAGCAGGTCGAGGTTGACCATGATCGAGTACATGCCGAGGCCCACCGGCAGCCCGTACTGCTTGCCGGCGATCGCACCGGTCGCGAGCGCCTTCTGGTCGAAGTTCGCGGTGTCGAGGTGCTTCTTGGCCTCGTTCAGGTCGAGCAACGCGCCGCGCTCGGCGTAGGAGGCGATGTAGAGCTCGTCCATCTGCATGACGTCCGGCGCGTCGTTGGCCGCCATGGTCGTGGCGAGGCTGTCCCAGTAGCCGTTCCACTCCTTGAACTCGCCCTTGACGGTGATGTTCGGGTGCTTGCGCTGGAACATCTCGATGACCTGCTGGGTCCGCTTGTGCCGGTCGTCGGCGCCCCACCAGGTGAAGCGCAGCGTGACCTTCTCCGTCGTCAGGTCGCCACCCGCGTCGGAACCGGACCCGCACGCCACCAGGGACGCGGTCAGCGACAGCAGCACCGCCCAGACGGCACCGCGGCGAACACCTCTGCTCATGAGCTGTCCTTTCGGCTACTTGCCCCCGGTCGTGGCGATCCCCTTGACGAGGTACCGCTGACCGATCAGGAAGGCGAGGAAGATCGGGAGGAGCGACACCACGCTCATCGCGAACTGCGAGCCCCACGACGTGGCGACCGTCGAGTCGACGAACGAGCGCAGGGCGACGGGGACCGTGTACATGTCCGGGTCCGTCAGGTAGATCAGCTGGCTGAAGAAGTCGTTCCACGTCCAGATGAACGTGAAGATCGTGGTGGTCGCGAGCGCGGGCGTCATGAGCGGCAGGATGATCCGCAGGAAGATGCGCGGGTGCCCGCAACCGTCGATGCGCGCCGCCTCGTCGAGCTCCCGGGGCAGCCCGCGGATGAACTGCACCATCAGGAACACGAAGAACGCGTCGGTGGCGAGGATCTTCGGCACGATCAGCGGCAGGAACGTGTTGACCCAGCCGATGTTCGAGAACAGCACGTACTGCGGCACGATGATCACGTGGATCGGCAGCATGATCGTGCCGAGCATGATCCCGAACCACCAGCGCTTGCCCGTGAACTGCAGCCGCGCGAACGCGTAGGCCGCCATGGAGCACGAGACGAGGTTGCCGACGATGCAGCCGAGCACCAGCACCGCCGAGTTCAGCAGGTAGGTGCCGAACGACGGCGTCAGCGCGTTCCAGCCCTCGGTGTAGTTCTCGGTCTGCAGGCCGTCGAGGATCAGCCCGGAGCTGCGGAAGATCTCGTCGCCCGGCCGCAGCGAGCTCGCGACCATCCACAGCACCGGGTACAGCATCACGAACCCGATGAGGACCAGGCCGACGTGTTTGGCCGGGACGATCAGCCTTCTAGTCGTCATAGAACACCCAGAACCTGGCCGCCCAGAAGTTGATCGCGGTGAACGCCGCGATGATCAGCAGCAGGAACCACGCCAGCGCCGACGCGTAACCCATGTCGAACCGGCTGAAACCCTGCTGGTACAGGTAGAGCGTGTAGAACATCGTCGAGTCGGACGGTCCGCCCGTGCCACCGGAGACCACGAACGCCTGCGTGAACGACTGGAACGCGTGGATGATCTGCAGCACCAGGTTGAAGAACAGGATCGGCGAGAGCAACGGCAACGTGATCCGCCGGAACCGCGCCCACCTGCTCGCCCCGTCAATCGCGGCGGCCTCGTAGTAGACCTCCGGGATCTGCCGCAGCCCGGCCAGAAAGATGATCATCGGCGAGCCGAACGTCCACACGTTCAGCACGATCAGCGTCGACAGCGCCGTGTCCGGGTCGGAGATCCACCCCCGCCCCTCCACGCCGAAGAACCCCAGCACCCGGTTCACCAGCCCGTCGGTGCCGAAGACCTGCGTCCACAGCACCGCGATCGCCACGCTCGACCCGAGCAGCGACGGCAGGTAGAACGCCGACCGGTAGAACGCGAGCCCGCGCAACCCCCGGTTCAGCAGGATGGCCACCCCCAGCGCGCACGCCAGCTGCAGCGGCACGGACACGAGCACGTAGGTGAATGTCACGCGCAACGCGTTGTGCAGGCGCGAGTCGCTCAGGATGCGGGCGAAGTTGTCGAACCCGATGAGCTTCGGCGGCTGGATCAGGTTGTACTTGGTGAAGCCCAGGGCGAAGGACGCGAGCACCGGGCCGACCGTGATGAGGAGCAGTCCGGCGAACCAGGGCGCCAGGAACCAGAACGCGGCCCGGTTGTCGCCTTTGCGCACCTGAGCGCCGCCTTTGCGCAGCTGGCGCAGTTCGTCTAACGCGCTCATCGACCCCCGGCCCCGTCGCTGGAAAACGCTTTCCGGAGTCTGCATCGGTGCACCACGAGCGTCAAGCAGGACTGTCGATCGTTGTCGAATACCGTCGAACGCGAGAGTCGAATGAGGCGGGGGTGTTCGACTGAGGTCCTTTGTGGAGGGCGGCTGGGGCTGGCTTCGGGCGCGGGGCGTCGCGCCTGTCAGGCGGACGCGAGGGGCGCCTGTTTCACAGCAGAAGGGCGGCGAGCGGTGGCGGTCGCGGCGTCTCGGTCCTTCGCACCACGCAGCGGCGCCGTTCGCGGTGTCTCCGGCCTCACGAACCCGAGAACCACCGCGGACAGCAGAAGGGCGGCGGCCCCGGGCAGGGGGCCACCGCCCTTCCTCGTGCGACGAACCCTTACGCGTACGGGTTGCGCCCGGACAACCCGCCCACCTTGCACGGGCCGTCCGCCGCGTCACGGCAGACGACCACGCCCATGTAGGTGATCGAGTCGCCGCTGATCGACCACGTCAGGTCGTTGTACGCGGTGTGGTCCTCCTTGTCGCAGCCGGAGTAGTCGTACCGGCGCGTCGGCGTCGTGTCCGGAACCAGCGAGCCGTTGTAGAACAGGAAGTACGCGTACACCGGCTTGGCGTCGCAGCCCCAGTCGGACACGAGCAGGTCGATGTTCCTCACCGAGCTGCGGCCGGCCCAGTCGAACGTCGCCCCGGCGTAGCCGTAGCTCGGCCCGGAGTAGATGAACTCCTGCGCGGCGGCGCTGGCCGAGGGCGCCTGGACGACGACGGCCGAGAGCGCTACCACGGCGGCGGCCGCGACGCGGCCGGCGATCTTGCTGAACGAAACCATGGCGGCAGTTAACAGCGCTCCCCCGCAGTTGGAGTAGCTATTGCGCGACAGCGCAAAGCCTCAGCGGACGAGCTGCTGGAACACCGGCGGTTCCTCCGCCGCCAGGTCTTCCGGCAGCCGCAGCCCTTGCCGCCGTGGCACCAGTTCCGACTGCAGGACGATCGCCGCGGCGCCGATCGCGGGCGCCGACGCGGCCGAGGGCGAGAGGCGCACGGAGATCGGGTGGGCGTCGCGGGCGATGAACGCGCTGTCGAGCTCGGCGCGCAGCACGGGGAGGTAGACCGAGCCCGCGATCGCGAAGCTCGGGCCGGTGAGCACCAGCACCTCCAGGTCCAGCACGTTCGCGAGGGTGCGGGCCGCGGCGGCGACGTAGCGGGCGGAGCGTTCCAGCAACGCGACCGCGCGGGTGTTGCCCTGCCGGGCGGCCCTGCTGATCGCCGCGAAGTCCGCCGCCACCGGGGTGGCCGCGCGGGTGCGGCCGCCCACCAGGCCCGCGGCCCGGCTGAGGGATCGGTCCGCCCGTGCCTGTTCGACGACGGCGGCGGGGCCGGCCAGCATCTCCAGGCAGCCGCGGGCGCCGCACCAGCAGCGCGGGCCGTCGAGGTCGAGGCAGGTGTGGCCGATCTCGCCGGTGTGGCCGCTCGGGCCGCGGTAGGTCGTGCCGCCGAGCACGATGCCCGCGCCGATGCCGGTGCCCATGAACAGCGCCGCGAACGTGGAGGTGGCGCCGACGCCGCCGGACCAGTGCTCTCCTATCGCCGCCGCGGTCGCGTCGTGGTCGAGCACGACGGGCAGCGCCGTGGCGCGTTCGAGCGCGCGGCCGAACTCGTGGTGCTCCGACGGGCGCGCGGCGACCAGTCCGAGGCCCAGGATTCGATCGCGTTCGACGCCCACGCTGTCGATGAGCGCGTCGACCTCGCGGGCCACCCTCGCGACCACGGCCGCCTGCTCGTCGGCACCGGCGCCGGCGCGCGAGATCCTGGCGACGACCGCGCCGCCGAGGTTGGTCAGCACGTAGGTGATGCGCGCGTCGTCGAGGTGCACGCCGACGGCGTAGCGGGCGAAGTGGTTGAGCTGCAGCATCACCCGGCGCTTGCCACCGGTCGACTCGGCGTGCCCGGTCTCGGCGACCAGGCCCTCGTCGATCAGGCCGCGCACCACCGTGGAGATCGTTCCCCCGGTCAGGCCGGTGGCGTTGACCAGGCCGACGCGGCTGATCATGCCCGCCGCCCTGACCAGGTCCAGCACGGCCGCCCTGGTGCTGGCGTGGGTCACCCGCGCCGGTCCGCTCACTGCACTCCTCCGTCGAACGACGAACTTGGCCCGTCGACAAGTTCGGGATCAGTAAAGCATCCCGAGGCGTTGACTTTCTTTGTTTAGTAACTGAAGAATCCTCGCCGCGCACCACCCAGCGTCGGGAGGATCAACGATGTTCCTGCACAAGCGGCTCTTACTGATCGGTCTCTCGGTGGTCGTCGCGGCCACGACCGCCTGCTCCAGCTCGGGCGGCGCGGCCAGGGCCCGCGACACGCTCGTCGTCTACACCGGGCAGGCCGGCGACTACCAGCTGAACTTCAACCCGTACGCCCCCACCCAGATCGAGGGGCCGGGCACGATCTACGAACCCCTGTTCTTCTACAACATCGCGAAGGACGGGCCGCCGAAGCCGATGCTCGGCACCGAGTTCGGCTGGAACGCGGACGGCACCGAGCTGTCCGTGACGCTCCGGGACGGCGTGACCTGGTCCGACGGCGAGAAGTTCACCGCCGAGGACGTGAAGTTCACGCTCGACATGGTCGCGAAGACCCCCGCCGTCAACAAGACGGGCTTCAAGGGCACGACCACCGCGGTCGACGACACGCACGTCGTCGTCAAGTTCCCCGAACCGTCCTACATGGACGGACCGCAGGTGCTGGGCCAGCTGTGGATCGTGCCCGAGCACGTCTGGAAGAACTACGCCACACCCGCGACCGAGGTGAACGCGACCCCCGTCGGCACCGGCCCGTTCCAGCTCGGCGAGTTCAAGGCGCAGTCGTTCACCCTCAAGGCGAACCCGAAGTACTGGGGCGGTGAGCCCGCGCTCAAGCAGGTCCGCTACCTGTCGCTGTCCGGCAACCAGGCGGGCGTCGACGCGCTCAAGGCCGGGTCGATCGACTGGCAGACCGGCCCGGTCCCGGACATCAAGGACGTCGAGAAGAACTACCCCGGCTACAAGGTGATCACGCTGCCGCTCAACCAGGTCGCGCTGTTCACCTGCTCCAACGCGCAGCTCGGCTGCCAGGGCGCGCAGACGGATCCCGCCGTGCGCCAGGCGATCTACCACGGCATGAACCGCACGCAGATCAACTCGCTGGCGTTCCAGAACACCGCGAGCGAGATGTCCCCCGGCTACACCCTCCAGCCGCGCGACGCGTCGCTGATCTCGGGCAAGCTCGCCGACCGCATGGCGCCGATGAACGCCGACACCGCCGAGTCCGACAAGATCCTCACCGCCGCCGGGTACGCCAAGGGCGCGGACGGCATCTACGCCAAGGACGGCAAGCCGCTGGCGCTGTCCGTGAAGGTGGTCGCCGGCTGGACCGACTACATCACCGCGCTGGAGACGCTGGCCCAGCAGCTGCTCAAGATCGGCATCAAGATCACGCCCCAGCAGCTGTCGTGGAACGAGTGGGCGGACGCGCGCGGCCGCGGCCAGTTCGAGCTGCTCATCGACTCGGTGGAGCAGGGCCCGGCGCCGGACCCGTACTACACCTACAGCTACTTCTTCTCGACCGCGACGACCGCGCCCGTCGGGCAGGCCGCGAACCCGAACTTCTCCCGGTACAGCAACGCGACCGTGGACGCGGCACTGGCCGAGCTCAAGAAGACCGACAAGGGCGACCCGTCGCGGCAGCAGCACTACGACGCCATCCAGGTCGAGCTCGAGAAGTCCATGCCGTACATCCCCATGCTGACCGGCGGTGTCCCGACCGAGTACAACGACAAGGCGTTCACCGGCTGGCCGACGAAGGACGACCTCTACGCGTTCCCCGCCGTGTGGAAGCGGCCGGACGCCTCGCAGGTGTACGCCAAGCTCAAGCCCGCCGGGTCCTGACGATGGGCTACCACCTGCGCAAGGTCGCCTTCTACCTGGCGGCGCTGTGGGCGGCGGTGACGCTGAACTTCGTCATCCCGCGGCTGTTGCCGGGCAACCCGGTGGACATCCTGATGGCCAAGCTCCAGCAGCGCGGCGGCTCCGTCGACCCCGCCGCCCGCCAGGCCTACGAGACGCTGCTCGGCACGGGCGGGCGCGAGTCGTTCGCCGTGGAGTACCTCGCGTACCTGGGCAACCTGGCGCGCGGCGACCTCGGGGTGTCGGTCAGCGCCTTCCCGGCGAAGGTCTCCGACGTGATCGGCGACTCGCTGCCGTGGACGGTCGTGCTGGTCGGGCTCGCGACGCTGATCTCGTTCGTGCTCGGCGTGGGACTCGGCGCGCTCGTGGGCTGGAAGCGCGGCACCTGGCTCGACTCGCTGGTGCCCGCGACCACCATGTTGTCCGCGGTGCCGTACTTCTGGCTGGCGCTCATCCTCGTCGCGCTGCTCTCGTCGGGCCTGGGCTGGTTCCCGCTCAACGGCGGCTACGACGTGGTCCTGGACCCGGGCTGGAGTCCGGAGTTCCTCGGCTCGGCGCTCTACCACGGCACGTTGCCGGCGCTGACGATCGTCATCTCCTCGGTCGGCGGTTGGCTGCTCGGGATGCGCAACATGATGGTCTCGGCCATGTCCGAGGACTACGTGCTGACCGCGCGCGCCAAGGGCCTGACCGGCAGCAGGGTCATGGTCCGGTACGCGGCCCGCAACGCCGTGCTGCCGTCCGTGGCCGGGTTCGCGATCTCACTGGGCTTCGTGGTCTCCGGGTCGATCGTCACCGAGCAGGTGTTCTCCTACCCCGGCATCGGCTCGAAGCTGCTGCAGGCCGTGCAGAACAACGACTACGCGCTGATGCAGGGGATCTTCCTGGTGATCACGATCGCGGTGCTCGGCGCGAACCTGCTCGTCGACCTGCTGTACGGGTTGATCGACGCCCGCACGAGGGATCGGAGCACGGTGTCATGACGAAGAAGCTCACCGCTGGCCTCGCACTGGCCGGGCTCATCGTCCTGTTCGGACTGATCGGCCCCCTGCTCACCGGCGATCCGGCCACGATCAGGGACATCGGCCTCACCTCCCCCGGCGGCGACCACCTGCTGGGCACCACGATCACCGGCCAGGACGTGCTCGCCCAGCTCACCCACGCCACCCGCGGGTCGCTGTGGATCGGCCTGCTCGTCGGCGTCATGGCGACCGTGCTGTCCGGTGTCTTCGGCATCGTCGGCGCGTACGCCGGCGGGGTCGTCGACGAGGTGTTCTCGTTGTTCTCCAACGTCATGCTGGTGATCCCCGGGCTACCGCTGGTCATCGTGGTCGCCGGGTTCGTGCCCGCCGACCAGCGCGGCACGTGGACGATCTCGCTGGTGCTCGCGATCACCGGGTGGGCCGCGGCGGCACGGGTGCTGCGCGCGCAAACGCTGTCGTTGCGCAACAGGGACTACGTGGCCGCGGCACGGGTCTCCGGCGAGAAGACCTGGCGGGTGATCTGCGTGGAGATCCTGCCGAACCTGCTGCCGATCCTCGCCTCCCAGTTCGTGTTCGCCGTCGTGCTGGCGATCCTGAGCGAGGCGGGCCTGTCGTTCCTCGGACTCGGGGCGGCCGACTCCTCGACGCTCGGCACGATGCTCTACTACGCGCAGAACGGGTTCGCGCTGCAACGGGAAGCGTGGTGGTGGTTCGTCCCGCCGGGGTTGATCATCGCGGTGTTCGGCGGTGCTCTCTCGCTCATCAACTTCAGCATCGACGAGATCATCAACCCCGAGTTGCGCAACAAGGTCAAGCGCAGGCGCGACGTCGTGGCCACCACGCCCGTGGTGGCTCCCGCGGACGACGCCGTGCTGACGGTCAGCGACCTCAACGTCGTCTACCGCAGCGCCACACCCGTGCACGCCGTCAAGGACGTGTCGCTGACGTTGCGGCGGGGCGAGATCCTCGGTCTGGCCGGGGAATCGGGCTGCGGCAAGACCACGCTCGCCTACGCGATCAACCGACTGCACCGGCCACCGGCGGAGGTCACCTCCGGGTCCGTCGTCTTCGACGGTGCCGACGTGCTGGCGCTGAGCCCGGAGGAGCTCCGCGAGTTCCGGTGGGTGAAGCTGTCCATGGTGTTCCAGGGCGCCATGAACTCGCTGAACCCGGTCACCCCGATCCGCGCGCAGCTGCAGGACGTCCTGCGCACGCACCGGCCGTCGATGTCCTCTTCGGACCGCGAGGACCGGTGCGCGGAGGTGCTGCGGCTCGTCGGCGTCGACCCGGCGAGGCTCGGCTCGTTCCCGCACGAGCTGTCCGGTGGCATGCGGCAGCGCGTCATGATCGCCATGGCGTTGCTGCTCGAACCGCAGGTCATGATCATGGACGAGCCCACCACCGCGCTCGACGTGCTGGTGCAGCGGGAGATCCTGAACGAGATCAAGCGGTTGCGCGACGAGCTGCGGTTCGCGGTCGTGTTCATCACGCACGACCTGCCGCTGCTGCTGGAGCTGAGCGACAGCATCGCCGTGATGCGCGACGGCGAGGTGGTCGAGTACGCCTCGGCCGAGGAGATCTACCTGCGGCCGCAGCACCCGTACACGCGTCAGCTGCTGGCGTCGTTCCCGAGCCTGACCGGCGAGCGAGGAGCCCTGATCCGATGACCGCGCTCGAAGTCCGCGACCTCACCAAGACGTTCCACCGGCACCGCGCCGTCGACGGCGTCTCGTTCACGCTCACCGCCGGCCGGACCGTCGCACTCGTCGGCGCCTCCGGCTCGGGGAAGTCGACGGTCGCCAGGATGATCGCCCGCCTGGTCCGCCCGACGTCCGGGACGATCTCCCTGACCTCGGACGGCGCACCGGTGCCTCAGCGCGCCTACCGGGACCACGTGCAGATGATCTTCCAGGACCCGTTCGCGTCGCTCAACCCGTTCCACACCGTCGAACACCACCTCGCCAGGCCGTTGCAACTGCACGGGCGGTCCCGCGACGAGGTGCCCCACCTGCTCGAACGCGTCAGTCTCACGCCGGACCTCGCCCGCAGGCGGCCGCACGAGCTGTCCGGCGGGCAGCGGCAACGGGTCGCGATCGCCCGCGCGCTCGCACCGGGCGCCAAGGTGATCGTCGCGGACGAACCGGTGTCCATGCTGGACGTCTCGATCCGCCTGGGCGTGCTCAAGCTGCTCGACCGCCTGCAACGCGAGGAGGACCTCGCCGTCCTCTACATCACGCACGACCTGGCCACCGCCCGGCACTTCTCCGACGAGGTCCTCGTGATGCACCAGGGCCGCATCGTCGAACGCGGGCCGAGCGACGACGTGCTCCTGCGCCCGGAAGACCCGTACACCCGCCGCCTGGCCGCCGCCGCGCCCAACCCCGACACCCGTTTCCGCCTGGGAGGTTCGTCTTGATCCGGCAGTTCCTGCACGACGGCTGGCAGCTGACCGCGACCACCAACGAGGTGCCGGACAACGTCCGGGGCAGGACCGTGCCCGCGGCCGTGCCCGGCAGCACGCACCTCGACCTGCTCGCGTCCGGGCTGATCACCGACCCGTTCCTCGACCGGGCGGAGGAGGAGCTGACCTGGATGCACCGCGCGGACTGGCGCTACGGCACCACGTTCCTCGCCGCCGCCGTGGCGTCCGGCCAGCGGGCCGACCTCGTCTTCGACGGCCTGGACACCATCGCCGCCGTGGAGCTGAACGGCGCGGTGCTCGGGCACACCGCGAACATGCACCGCGGGTACCGCTTCGACGTCCGCGAGCTCCTGGTGGACGGCGCCAACGACCTGACGGTGTCGTTCTCGTCGGCGCTGACCCACGCGGAGAAGGTCGAGGCCGCGCTGGGCCGGCGCGAGCACGTCAACGCGCACCCGTTCAACATGGTCCGCAAGATGGCGTGCAGCTTCGGCTGGGACTGGGGACCGGACCTGCAGACCGCGGGGATCTGGCGGCCCGTGCGGCTGGAGCGCTGGCACACCGCCCGCCTCGCGCGGGTCCGTCCGATCGTGACGGTCGCCGCGGACGGCACCGGCCAGGTGGAGCTGCACGTCGACCTCGAGTGGGCGGCGGACGCGGATCTCACGCTGCAGATCACCGTGGGCGCGCACAAGCGCACCGTCGCGGTCCCGCCCGGCCAGCGGACCGTGGTCGCCCGCGTGGACGTGCCCGGCGCCGATCTCTGGTGGCCCGCCGGGTACGGCGACCAGCCGCTCTACAACCTGGACGTCGTGCTGCTCAGGGAGTCCGAGCGGCTCGACGCCACCGCGAAGCGGATCGGGTTCCGCACGATCACCGTCGACACGACCCCCGACGAGCACGGCACCCCGTTCACCGTGGTCGTCAACGACACGCCCCTCTTCGTCAAGGGCGCCAACTGGATCCCCGACGACCACTTCCTCACCCGGATCACCCGCGACCGGCTGGTGCGGCGCGTCGACCAGGCCGTGGGGGCGCACGTCAACCTCCTGCGGGTGTGGGGAGGCGGGATCTACGAGTCCGACGACTTCTACGACGTCTGCGACGAACGCGGTGTGCTGGTGTGGCAGGACTTCCCGCTCGCGTGCGCCGCGTACCCGGAGGAGGAGCCGGTGCGCGGCGAGCTGGAGGCCGAGGCACGGGAGAACGTCGCACGCCTGATGTCCCACCCGTCGCTTGCCTTGTGGAACGGGAGCAACGAGAACGTGTGGGGGTTCGCCGACTGGGGCTGGCCCGAGCAGCTCGGCGGGCGCACGTGGGGTCTCGGCTACTACGACGAGCTGCTGCCGTCGATCGTGGCCGAGCTCGACCCGACTCGGTTCTACTGCCCCAGCAGCCCGTACAGCCCCGTCGAAGGCGTGCACCCCAACGACGAGGCCCACGGCACGCGCCACGACTGGCAGGTCTGGAACGAGGTCGACTACCAGCACTACCGCGATCACGTGCCGCGGTTCTGCTCGGAGTTCGGGTTCCAGGGCCCGCCGGCGTGGTCCACGCTCACGCGCTGGATCCACGACCGGCCGCTGACCTCGGAGTCGCCGAGCTTCCTGCTGCACCAGAAGGCGGAGGACGGCAACGGCAAGCTCGTGCGCGGACTGGCAGGACATCTGCCCGTGCCCGACCGGTTCGAGGACTGGCACTGGGCGACGCAGCTCAACCAGGCACGCGCGGTGAGCTTCGGCATCGAGCACTTCCGCTCGTGGTGGCCGCGCACGGCCGGGGCGATCGTCTGGCAGCTCAACGACTGCTGGCCCGTCACGTCCTGGGCGGCGATCGACGGCGAGGAACGGCTCAAGCCGCTCTGGTACGGGCTGCGGCACGCGTTCGCGCCCCGGCTGCTGACCTTCCAGCCGCGCGGCGACCGGACGGTGCTCATCGCCGTCAACGACCACGACGAGCCGTGGGACGCGCACCTGACCCTCGACCGGCAGACGTTCCGGGGTGTCACGCTGCACCTGACTAGACTGCGCCGGACGGTGCCGCCCCGCTCGGTCCTCGCCGTGGACCTGGAGGAGGCGTTGCTGCGACCGGCGAACGAGGACGCGGAGGTGGTGGTGGCGACGACCGCCGAAGCCCGCGCGATCCTGCGGTTCCGGGAGGACGTCGAGCTGGCCTACGACCCGCGACCCCTTGCCGCGCAGGCGGAAGCGGTGCGCGGCGGGTACGAGGTCGAGGTGCGCGCCGGCTCGTTCGCCCGTGACGTGGCGGTGCTGGCCGACAGGGTCGCCCCGGACGCGGTCGTGGACGACTCGCTCGTGCCGATGCTGGCCGGGGAGGCGCGCGTGTTCCACGTCCGCACGGACGCCGTCGTCGATCCCGCGGCCTTCACCGGCCCGCTGGTCCTGCGCTGTGCCAACGACCTCCGCGCGGTGCCCGATGTCCGCTGAGCCGACGGGCGCCGTCGGACTGGTGCTCGCCCGTCCCGCGCGCCTGCTCGGGGTCGAGCCGTTCTTCATGGAGTTCATCGCGGGCATCGAGGAACGGCTGGCCGAGCGCGACCTGTCCGTGCTGCTGCACGTCGTGGCGGACCACGATGCCGAGATCGCCGCCTACCGCCGGTGGGCGCACCGCGGCCTGGTCGACGCCGTCGTGGTCGTCAACCCGGTCGCGGACGACCCGCGCCCCGCCGTGCTCACGGAGATCGCGCTGCCCGCGGTCGTCGTCGGCGACGTCCCCGGCCTGCCCTCGGTCCGCACCGACCACGCGGGCCCGGTCACCGAGGCGCTCGGGCACCTGCTCGAGCTGGGGCACCGGCGGATCGCCAGGGTCACCGGCCCGTCGGCGCTGCTGCACACGCGGGCCCGCACGGACGCGTTGCTCGCCGGGTGCGCGGCGGCCGGGGTGGACCCGGTGCTCGTCGAGGGCGACTACTCCGAGGAGGCGGGCGCCAAGCTCACCACCGCACTCCTGACCGGGCCGGAACCGCCCACGGCGATCCTCTACGACAACGACGTGATGGCGGTCGCCGGACTCGCCGCGGCCGCCGAGCTCGGGGTCGCGGTGCCGGACCGGCTGAGCCTGGTCGCGTGGGACGACTCGACGTTGTGCCGGCTCGCCTCCCCCGCTCTCACGACGATGAGCGTCGACGTGCACCAGTTCGGCGTGTCGGTGGCGGAGTCGGTGCTGGAGCGGATCAGCGGCGGGCCGGTCGAGGCGCGCTGGTCGCCGACGGCGAGGTTTGTACCGCGTGGGACGACGGCGGCCGCGTCCTCTTAGATGGCCGGGTGGCCTTTGACGCGGATGCCCGCTCGATCGTCCTGCGCCGCTACTGGCAGCACGTCATCGAGTTCGCCCTGCTGTGCGTCGCCGCCGTCCTGAGCATGGTCCTCGGCGTGCTGCTGTCGGTGCTGCTGATCAAGCTCGGCGCGCCGAGGGAGTCGTTCACGGTGACGCCGGCGGTGGTGGTCGTCGCCGTGTCGTTGCTCGGGGTGGTGTGGGCGGAGATCTGGTACCCCTACCGGCACGGCGGCTCGACACCGGCGATGCGGTGGCTCGGGCTGAAGATCACCACGCTGCGCGGCGGCGAGCCGTCCTTGCGCGACTACTTCGTGCGGTGGCTGCTGATGGCCGTGGACGGACTGCTGCTGGGCGTGGTCGGTGCCGTGCTGATCGCCGTGACGCCGCGCAACCAGAGGCTCGGGGACATGGTCGCGGGCACGGTGGTGCGGCGCGTCACCTGAGCAGTCCGTTGCGCCACGCCCAGATCGCGATCTCGGTGCGGTTGCGCGCGCCGATCTTGCCCCCGGCGTTGGTGACGTGCGACTTCACCGTGGACAGCGAGATGGTGAGGTGCTCGGCGATCTCGGCGTTGGTCAGGCCCCGGGCCACCGCCAGCACGACGTCCAGTTCACGGCCGGTCAGCGGGGTGCCCGCGCCGCGGTCGCCCCCGGCGGTGAAGTGGGCCAGCAGCCGGACCGTCACGGCGGGCGAGACCAGTGCCTCTCCCCTGACCGCCGCGTGCACCGCCTCCACCAGCAACCGCGGCCGGGCGTCCTTCACCAGGAACCCGCAGGCACCGGCGAGCAGCGCGGCGTAGACGTTCGCGTCGACGTCGTAGGTGGTGACGACCAGCACCCGCAACGGGTCCTCGACGCCCGGTCCCGCCAGCAGTTCGGTCGCGCGCAGGCCGTCGAGCTTCGGCATGCGGATGTCCATCAGCGTCACGTCCGGGCGGAGCTGCCGGGCCAGCCGCACCGCCGCCTCGCCGTCGGCGGCCTCGCTGATCACCTCGATGCCCGGTTCGGCGTCGAGGACCAGCCGGAAGCCGGTGCGCACGAGGGTCTGGTCGTCGGCGATCAGCACGCGGATCGTCATCAGATCCCCCTCGGCAGGTCGTCGAAGTCGTCCGGGATGCGGGCGGTCACCCGCCAGCCGCCGTCCCCGTGCGGGCCCGCGGTGAGCGCCCCTCCCAGTGCGGCCACCCGTTCGGTCATGCCGATCAGGCCGTGCCCGTCCTCACCGGGCTCGCCCGGCGGCACGCCGTCGTTGTCGACCTCCAGCACCAGTTCCCCCTCCTCGGACCGCGCCGCGACCCGCACGACCGCAGCGCGCGAGTGGCGCCGGGCGTTCGTCAGCGCCTCCATCAGCACCCTGTGCAGCGCGACGGAGACCTGTGGTGGCAGGGGAAGTGCTTCGACTTCGGCAGCGACGTGCACCGACGCGTCCCCTGCCGCCGCTCGCACCACGTCGCCCAGCACGAGGCTCGGGGACGGCAGCGGGTCGTCGCTGCGCAGCACGCCCACGAGTCCGCGCGTGGCGGTCAGGGCCTCGGCCGCAGCCTGTTCGATCTCGTCGTAGACCTCGGCCGGGTCCTGGGACGGCACCGCCTGGGCCGCGCGGGTCCGCACCACGATGCCGGTGACGTGGTGCGCCACCAGGTCGTGGAGGTCGCGGGCGAGCTGCAGCCGGTCCTCGTTGCGGACGCGGTCCAGTTCGCGGCGGTGCCGGGCGTCGGCGTCGCGCAGGATCAGGCCCAGTGCCATCGCGGCGCCCCAGGCCAGTGCGGCGACGACCGGGAACAGCGAGTCGAGGCCGTACCGCACGATCGGGGCGAGCACGACGGTGACGCAGGCGGCGATGGCGAGCACCGCCGCCCGCGCCGGAGGGAGCCGGCGGCATCCGGCGGCGGCCAGCAACAGCACCGCCAGCACCTCCGTCACCGGCGGCCGCACGGGAACCCGTTCCACGAGCCCCGCGGCCGCTGTCCCGGCGAGCGAGAGCGCGATCACCGCGCCCGCCAGCAGTTCGACCCTGCGGGGGAACCGGCGCCGCAGCACGGCGAGGACCGCGGTCGCCTCGCCCGCGTACGGCACGACCACCGACAGCAGCGGTCCCAGCACGCCCCGAGGGGGTTCCCCGCCGGCCGAGAGCACCGCGTCCACGACCACCGCCACGACGAGCGCGGCGACCTCGGCCACGAACACGCTCCGCCGCGCCGGCGTTCCCCCTGCGGTCACACCGGCATTCTCGCCCCCGTCCCGGCGGACGATTACCCCGCCCTCTTGACGGTCTCGAAGTAGGTGTTGGACGCGGGCAGGTAGCTCGCCACCACCGCCAGCGCCGCCACCAGCGCGCCCCCGTACGCCGGAAGCGTCGCCGACCCCTCGCCGACGAACAGCGACGCCACCTGGAACACCGTGAACACGGTCAGCAGCACCCTGGCCCAGTTGCGTCCCGACCGGAGCTTGAACGCGAGCCACAGCTGCACCAGCGCGATCACCAGGGCGAAGCTCGCGAAGGTCACCTGGGTGATGGTGGCCGCGCTCTGCAACTGCTCCTCGGTCATCGTGGTCCCCGACGCCCTCAGCGCCTCGACGAGGTCGTCGTGCGTGCCCACCAAGACGCCCACGGAGGTCGCCGCGAAAACGCACGACACGAGAAATCCGGTGAACGCCGCGATGATGGTGCTCGGCGGCGTGGTCCTGCCCGTTGCGGTAGTCATGATCACGACCGTAGGACGCCGCTGAAGTGGTTGCAGCACAACGAGTTGCGATCTAGTACTTTCGGACGAGAGCCCGGTTGCGGCGGTGTGGCACGACCGCCAGCATGCCGGGCCCGTCCGTCGCGTCAGCGGGTCAGGGCGACGCGGGTGAAGTCGACCGGGACGTCCAGGGCGACGTTGATGTAGTTGGTGAACACGTTCAGCGCCACGTGCGCCACCGTCTCGACGATCTCCTCCTGGCTCAGGCCGGCGTCACGCGCGGCCTGGACGTCGGAGTCGGCGATCTGGCCGCGCTTCTCGACCAGGGTGGTGGCCAGCGCCAGCACGGCCGCGGTGCGCGGGTCGTCGGACTTGCCGCCCTGGGCGTTCGCCATCTCCTCGGCGGTGGCGCCCGCCTTCTTGCCGAGCATGGTGTGCGCGGAAAGGCAGTAGTCGCAGCGGTTCTGGTCGGCGACGGCCACGGCGATCATCTCACCGAGCTTGGCTCCGAGCGCGCCCTTGCCCAGTGCGCCGAACTGCGCCCACATGCTGTTCAGCGCTGCGGGCGAGTTGGCGACGGCCTTGAACATGTTGGGCACGATGCCGAAGGCGCCCTTGATCTGCGCGAGGGTCTCGGCGCGCTCGTCGGTGACCTGGTCGGGGTTGGTGAGTTCGACGCGGGACATGGTGGTTCTCCTCCTGGTGTGAAGTGGGGGTGGATCAGGTGCAGGTGCCGTCGACGGAGCAGACTCCGGGCGGCGCGCCGCCGTCGAGCAACCTGGTGACGGCCGAGGCGAGCGACATGTCGTCGACCTGGCCGAGTTTCTGGGCGCGCAGCGCGCCGTCGCGGTCGATGAGGACCGTGGTGGGCGTGCCCTGCATGCGGTAACGGCTGAAGGTGACCGGCGCCGGGTGCGTGCCGTTCGGCGCGTCGACGCCGACGGGGAACGGGATGCGGTACTCGTGCAGGAACGCCTCGAGGCTCGTCGGCGTCATGGCCTGGTGGTGTTCGAACACGGTGTGCAGGCCGATGACGGCCACTTCGTCGCCGAAGAGCCGGGACAGCCGCACGGCCTGTGGGAGAGCGTGGCTCACGCAACCGGGGCAGAGCATCTGAAACGCCTCGAGCACGACCACGCGGCCGCGCAACCGGGCGAGGTCGAGCGGCTCGCTGTTGAACCACTCGGTCGTCTCCCAGGGCGGCGCCGGTGCGAGCAGCCCGCTCGACGGGGACAGCAGGAGGCTCACCGCCGTCACCAGCCCCGGCCGGCGTAGGGCTGCGACCAGAGCGCGACCTGCAGGGTGACGGCCTTGAACCACGCCTGGAACATGGCGTCGACCTGCTCGTCGTCGTGACCACCCGCGGCGAGGAACGGCTTGATCGTCGCGGTGATCGGGTAGATGAACGCGATGATGTGGCGCAACGGGATGTGCGACACGGAATCGGCGTGGTCGGTCTGGTTCTTCTTCGGCTCGGTGTGCCGCAGCGCGATCTCCTGCTGGTAGGCGAGCCAGCGCTCGTCGTACGGGCGGGTGCAGGTGTCGATGATCCAGCGCGCGAACCGGGCCCTCACCCGCGCCAGGTAGTCGTCGATCGGCGTGCCGTCCGGCGTGGAGAAGTAGGCCACGAGGTGCGGGTGGGAGCCGACGAACCCGTACCAGACGTCGAGCACCTGGTCGATCTGTCCACTGAGGACCTCACCGGCCAGTCGCAACGCCTGCTCGTC
The DNA here is from genome assembly GCF_014653695.1 of Lentzea cavernae. Lineage (GTDB taxonomy): Bacteria > Actinomycetota > Actinomycetes > Mycobacteriales > Pseudonocardiaceae > Lentzea > Lentzea cavernae. The sequence goes on from NZ_BNAR01000001.1 coordinate 648,602, forward strand.
CGCCGGTCCGAAGAGGACGCTGGCCTTCAGCAGGTCGAGGTCCGCCGCGGTGACCGGCGAGGGCGCGAGACCGGGGTCGTCGTGGGTGTAGCCGGGGACGGGATCGGGAGACGTCATGTCGCTTCCTTCGTGATGTCGAAGCTCCGCGGTGGGATGAGCACAGCTTGCCACAAACTAGGTAGGAGTCCTACCAACTTCTGCCGACAGGTGATCCAGGTCTCAACGGGGAATGCACGTACCATCGCCGTGGAAAGTCCTACAGGCGAGGCGGAACGCATGACTGACACCGACGGCACGGCCGGGCTCGACCGGCGGCTGGCCGACGCGCTCGAGCGGCTCGGGCACGGCATGCGTTCACTGGCGCAGCGCACCGCACGGGAGCACGGGCTGTCGCCGCTGCAACAGCAGGTGGTGCTGGCACTGGCCAAGCACACGCAGGCCCGCGGCGAGGTGGCCGCGCTCGCCGCGGAGTTCGACGTCTCCACCCCGACGATGTCCGACGCGGTGACGGCGTTGGAGCGCAAGGAACTCGTGGTCCGCTCCCCCGGCACGGACGGGCGGCGCCGGACGCTGGCGCTGACCGGCACCGGCGAGGAGGTCGCACGTGGACTGTCCTCCTGGGACGATCCACTGACGACCGCACTGGCGGGGATTTCCGAGCAGGACAAGGCCGTCGCACTGCACACGCTCCTGCGCGCGATCGCGGACCTGCAGCGCGCGGGCGTGGTGAGCGTGACGCGCATGTGCACGACATGCCGGTTCTTCGGCCGCGACGAGCACCCCGAACCGGACGCACCGCACCACTGCCACCTGCTGCACATCCCGTTGCCGTTGACGGGCCTGCGCACCGACTGCCCGGAGCACGAACCGGTGGACGCGCCGGCCCGGCGCAAGCGCGGCTGAGGCTCAGCCCTTCAGGCGCGCGGCCTGGTCCTGCTGGGCCTGTGCCGAAGTCTGGTTCACCAGGAGCCGCGGTCGAGGTGGTTCTTGGCGGCGCGGCCGGATGGCCCGCGCACCGACTGCCCGGGAACACGAGCCAGCGGACACGCCAGCCCGGCGCAAGCGCGGCTGAGACTCAGCCCTTCAAGCGCGCGGCCTGACCCTCCCGGCCTGCGCCGAAGTCTGGTCCCACACGAACCGGCGGACGCGCCGGACCGCGTCCGAAGGTCCGAGACTCAGCCTCCCAAACGCGCGGCCTGGTCCTCCAGATCGCCGTCGACCCTCCGCCGCAACAACTTCGCCCAGGACTCGGGCAACACGTACGCGTGCCGGAGCAGCCGGCGCACGGCGATCTCGTCGCCGCGGTCGACGTTGAGCACGCGGTGCACCTCGGCCGCGGTGATCCCGTGCGACGGCCTGGTCGTGAGCTCCAGGGCGTCGCCCGCCGCGAGGCTTCCCGGCTGCAGCACCCGGCAGTAGAACCCCGTGCGGCCGGTGCTCTGCGTGCGCACCGCCATGTCCTTGATGCCGTGGTGCGCGGCGAGCTTGTAGCAGGGCCGGCGCGGCTGGGTGACCTGCAGCAGCACGGACCCGACCGAGTAGACCGAGCCGAGCACGACGTCGCTCTCCAGCAGGCCGGACGTGGTGAGGTTCTCGCCGAACGCGGGTGTCGCCAGTTCGCCGACCTCCTGCGCCCAGGCCGCGTAGTGCTCGCCCGGGTAGAGCAGGACCGCCTTGTCGGGCCCGCCGTGGTTCTCGCGGTCGCCCTGCTCGTCGCCCGCCAGTCCGGGCGCGCCCACCTCGACCGGTCCGGACACGGGCCTCTTCGCGATGGCCGAGCTCACCGGACGGCCTCGCCAGGGCAACACCCGCGCCGCACCGGTGGACACGACCGACACGTGTGGACCGCTCATGGACGACCTCGTTCCTGGAACCGTTCTTGTCTTCGGGGCGCCCAGCATGCCACAGTGTAGCTAGGAGTCCTAACTACCTGGAGTGCACGTGTCCGCAGAAGACCCGGTCACAGCCCTGCGCGGAGCCTCGCTGAGGGTCACGAAGCAACGGATCGCTGTGCTGGCCGCCCTCGGGCGTCACCCGCACGCCGACGCCGACCACCTGGTCCGGGCCGTCCGCGAGGAACTCGGATCCGTCTCGACGCAGGCCGTCTACGACGTGCTGACGGCGTTGTCGGAGGCACTGCTGGTGCGGCGGATCGAGACGGGGCCGCGGGCCCTGTTCGAACTGCGCGCCCACGCCCACGACCACGTGCTGTGCCGGGAGTGCGGTGCGCTGGCCGACGTCGAGCCGGGCGGCACGACTCCCCCGGCGCTCCCGCAGGCGCACGGGTTCCGCGTCGACGAGACCGAGGTCCTGCACCGGGGGCTGTGCCCCTCGTGCCGGCCCGGCGAACAGATCCCCTGAACGGAGAAGGTCCACCTGATGTCGTTCGAAGACAACACCAACCCCCTCACCACGGCCGCCGGCGCCCCGGTGGCCGACAACCAGAACAGCCTGACCGCCGGAGCGCGCGGGCCTGTGCTGCTGCAGGACCTGTGGCTGCTGGAGAAGCTCGCCCACTTCGACCGCGAGGTCATCCCCGAGCGCAGGATGCACGCCAAGGGCTCCGGCGCGTTCGGCACGTTCACCGTCACCGGTGACCTCACGCCCTACACGAGCGCCGCGTTGTTCAGCGAGATCGGCAACCAGTGCGAGATGTTCGTGCGGTTCTCCACGGTGGCGGGCGAGCGCGGCGCGGCCGACGCCGAACGCGACATCCGCGGCTTCGCGACCCGGTTCTACACCAGCGAGGGCAACTGGGACGTGGTCGGCAACAACACGCCGGTCTTCTTCTTCCGCGACCCGCTGAAGTTCCCCGACCTGGCGCGCGCCGTGAAGCGCGACCCGAGGACCAACCTGCGGAACCCGGAGAACAACTGGGGCTTCTGGACGAACCTGCCCGAGGCGCTGCACCAGGTGACGATCGTCATGAGCGACAGGGGGATCCCGCGCTCGTACCGGCACATGCACGGGTTCGGCTCCCACACCTACAGCATGATCAACGCCGAGGGCGTCCGGCACTGGGTCAAGTTCCACTTCCGCACGCAGCAGGGCATCGAGAACCTCACCGACGAGCAGGCGGGCCAGCTCATCGGCCGCGACCGCGAGTCGCACCAGCGCGACCTCTTCGACGCCATCGAGCGCGGTGACTTCCCGGCCTGGAAGCTCTACGTGCAGGTGATGCCGGAGGCCGACGCCGCCGACTACCGCTTCCACCCGTTCGACCTCACGAAGGTGTGGAGCAAGAAGGACTACCCGCTGATCGAGGCGGGCGAGATGCGCCTGGACCGCAACCCCGGCAACTACTTCGCCGACGTCGAGCAGGCCGCGTTCACGCCGGCCAACGTCGTCCCCGGCATCTCGCTGAGCCCCGACAAGATGTTGCAGGGCAGGCTGTTCTCCTACGGCGACGCCGCCCGGTACCGGCTGGGCGTCAACCACCACCAGATCCCGGTGAACCACCCGAACGGCGCGCGGCTCGTGAACACCTACCACCGCGACGGCGCCATGAGGGTCGACGGCAACCAGGGCGGGGTGCCCGGCATCGAGCCGAACAACTTCGGCCGCTGGGCCGAGCAACCGGCCTACGCCGAGCCGGGTCAGGCCGTCGGCGCGGTGGCCGACCGGTTCGACTTCCGCGAGGACGACTCGAACTACTACGAGCAGCCGGGAGACCTCTTCCGGCTGATGACCGGCGAGCAGCAGCAGGCGTTGTTCGACAACACCGCGCGGGCCATCAAGGGCGCCCGCAGGGAGACCGTCGAGAAGCACGTCTCGAACTGCGCCAAGGCCGATCCGGCGTACGGCGAGGGCGTGCGCAAGGCCTGTGAGGTGATCGGCGCGTTGTGACGTGGCGGCGCGTGCTCCGGCGGCCACCGGAGCACGCGCCTGCCTCCTAACCGAAGTTCACGTCACTGCACCACATGTACGTCTGGTCGGTGTGCGATGCCTGCCAGATCGTGAACACCACGTGGTGGCCCCGGTAGGCGCCCGACGTCTGGACGTTGAACCTGATGTCCTTGGCCGGGGCGAACCTGCCGGTCTGCGCGACCTGGTCCAGGTTGCCCCAGCCCAGGCGTTGGGTCTTCGGGTCGAACCCGTTCTTGCTGACGTAGACCCGCAGGTAGTCGGCTCCGTGACTGGCCTGGTCGTACAGGTGCATCTCGAAACTGCTGCCCAGGTTGGTGGTCTTCCACTGGCCCGGGGTGTTGAGGGAGTTGTTGCGCGCCAGGCCGTTGCTGCACAGCTGGCCGTCCGGAGTGGACCCCTGGAAGTTGCCGCGCAGGCCGTCCCGCAACGCGCTCATCCAGTTCCACATGGTGTCGGAGTTGGCCTGGAAAGCCTGGTAGCACATGGGATCCTGCTGCTGCATGGCCGGATTCGTGTGCTGGCTCCCCCACGTCTGCCAGCACTGGTAGGCGCGCGTGGCCGGGCCGACGATCGTGCCGTGGGCCGAGGCCGTGGGCGTCCACAGGAACGTGCAGACGAGCGCGCCGACGATCACGGCGATGAGGCCGCGCCGTCTGGCGAACGACCCGAAGGTGCTGCGTGTGCGCATGATGAGCCTCCGTTTCGATGGTCGAGCGGCGGCGGATTCGGGGAGCGCTCCCAGATCATTCACGCTAGCCGTGACTCTTCGAGATCACAAGGACACGCGGAGTGATAGCGAGGCCGGACGCGGCCCTCCGGACAGCTCGGACCGGCACTGTCCTGCGGTTCTTCCCGCCGAGAGGACGTTCTCAGATCCCCGCCGCGAGGTGTCGAACGTGTCGAACGGAATCGGCCTGCCATCAAGCGAACCGCGCGGGACGCACTTAGCGTGGGGTCATGTCCCTGATCTTCTCCAGCGTCGTGGACGCTCCCGTCGACGAGGTGTTCGCCTGGCACGCGCGGCCGGGCGCCATCCACCGGCTCACCCCGCCGTGGCAGCCCGTCGGCGTCGTGCGCGAGGCGGACACCCTCGACGGTGGCCGCGCGGTGCTGGGGTTGCCGCTGGGACTGCGCTGGGGTGCCAAGCACACCGGCTTCGCGCCACCGCACCGGTTCGTCGACGAGCTGGACTCCGCGCCGCTGAGCTGGGCGCTGAAGTGGCGGCACAGCCACGAGTTCGCCGCGGAGGGCGACGGGACGCGGATGACCGACCACGTGGAGACGCCGGTCCCCGGTGCGCTGCTGCGGTCGATGTTCGCCTATCGGCACCGCCAGCTCGCCGCCGACCTGGCCGCCCAGGCGTCCGCGCGGAAGGCGGGCGACCGGCCGATCACGGTGGCGATCACCGGCGCCGGCGGGTTCGTGGGAACGGCCCTGTGGTCGTTCCTGAGCACCGCCGGGCATCAGATCGTGAAGCTGGTCCGCCACTCCCCCGGTGGTCCTGGTGAACGGCGCTGGGACCCCGACCGCCCGGCACCCGACCTGCTGTCCGGTGTGGACGCTGTCGTGCACCTCGCCGGCGCGTCGATCGCGGGCAGGTTCACCGACGCGCACCGGCGGGCCGTCCGGTCCTCCCGGATCGGCCCGACCAGGGCGCTCGCCGACCTGGCCGCGGCCAGTGGCGTGCCGGTGTTCGTCAGCGCGTCCGCGATCGGCTTCTACGGCGCCGACCGGGGCGACGAGGAGCTCACCGAGGACAGCGAACGCGGTGAGGGCTTCCTCGCGGACGTCGTCGCCGACTGGGAGGCCGCCACCGCACCGGCCGCGGCGGCCGGCGTGCGGGTGGTCACCGTGCGCACCGGACTGGTGCAGTCACCCGACGGCGGCACGTTGCGGCTCTTCCACCCGCTGTTCGCCGCGGGGCTGGGCGGGAGGCTCGGCGACGGCCGGATGTGGCAGTCGTGGATCGGGATGGACGACCTGGTCGACGTCTACCACCGCGCGCTCTACGACAACTCGCTTCACGGACCGGTCAACGCCGTCGCCCCGCACGCCGTGCGCAACAGCGACTACGCCGCCACGCTCGCGAAGGTGCTGCGACGGCCCGCGCTGCTGCCGGTGCCGTCGTTCGGGCCGCGGCTCCTGCTGGGCGAGCAGGGCGCCCGCGAACTGGCCGGGGCGAGCCAGCTCGTCAGGCCCGCCGTGCTGACCGGGGCCGGGCACGCGTTCCGGCACCCGGACCTGGAGTCCGCACTGCGCCACGTGCTCGGGCGTTAGGCGGAGCGGGCGCGCACGAAGACCTCGTCCGCGCCCAGCCTGGTGAACAGGTCCTGGTTGGCCGAGTCGCGGACCGCCGCGACCACGGTCGCCGCCGGGGTGAGGCCGCGCACGACCATGGTGATCAGCAGGCCGTCCAGGTCGTCGGGCACGGCGACGACGACCCGTGACGCGAACTGCGCCTCCGCCTGTCGCAGCGCGCACATGTCCCGCCCGTCGCCCCGCACGACCCCGGCGCCGTTGGCGAGCGCGCCGATCAGCGCGACCTCGTCGAGGTCCAGCACCACGACCTCAGCGTGCTCGCGGTCGGGCGGGAGGTGCCTCAGGACGTCCAGAGCCGCGTCCCCGTACCCCACCACCACCGTGAGCCCGATCATCGTGGCTCCTTTCTGGTTGACTCGGCGGCTTCGCCGACCTGTCGAAGGGGATGCCCAGTGCGGCTGGAGTTGAACAGCTTCATCGACCCGGACCTCGCGCAACACGTCGAGGAGGCCCGGTCCGAGAACGCGAGGAGAGGCGTCCGGCGAGGTCCTGCCGGCCCCGAGGAACTGCGGGAACTCCGCGCCGCGTTCACGCCTTCGGAGAACTCCACGCCGGTCGAGTCCGGCGGCAGGCGGGCGCACGTCAGGATCTTCCGGCCGGAGGGCCCGCCGCGCGGCGTCTACCTGCACTTCCCCGGCGGCGGCTTCTACCTGGGCGCGCCGGTGCAGGACGACGAGCGCCACCAGCGGCTCGCGGACGCGCTCGGCATCGCGGTCGTGAGCGTCGACTACCGGCTCGCCCCGGAACACCCCTGGCCGGCCGCGCCCGACGACGCGGAGACCGCCGCGCGCTGGTTGATCGAGCACGCCGAGGAGCAGTTCGGCACGGCGAAGCTCGCCATCGGCGGGTTCTCGGCGGGCTCCACCCTCGCCGTGACGACGTTGCTCAGGCTGCGCGACCACCCGTTCACCGGCGCGGTGCTCCAGGCCGGCACGTACGACCTGAGCGGGCAGACCCCCGCGGGCCGGTTGATCGCCGGCGAGTACTTCATCGAGCTCTACGCGGGGCAGGCGCCGGACAGGACGAACCCGGACATCTCCCCCGTCTACGGCGACCAGCGCGGCCTGCCACCGCTGTTGGTGGTCGTCGGCGCGCTGGACGTCGTGCTGGAGGACAACCTGGCCATGGCGGCCCGCGTCCTCGCGGCGGGCGGCGAGGTGGACCTCAGGATCTACCCCGAGTCGCAGCACGGTTTCACCAACCGCCGCACCGAGATGGCCCAGGAGGCACGCCTGCACATCGAGCGGTGGCTCGCGGAACGCCTCTCCTAGACTTCCGTCACCCGAGAGATCAACTGAGGTGGCGACATGAAGCTGGGCGATGTCACGCGGACCACTCTGGCCTGCGTCCGGATCTTCAACGGCGCGCTGGGCCTCCTCGCCGCCGACAGGATGGCGAAGAGCCTCGGCGACGAACTGGGCGACGACAAGCGGTTCGTCTACCCGGCGCGCATGTTCGGCATCCGCACGCTCGTCCTCGGCGTCGACCTGCTGACGTTGAAGAGCAGTGACGCGAACGCCGGCAGGGTGCTGCGCCAGGCCGTTCTCATCCACGCCACCGACACCGCCGCCGCCGTCTACGCGGGCAGGCGCGGCGAGCTGCCGGCCAGGGCGGCGAGGCTCACCACGATCATCTCCGCCGTCAACACCGGGCTGGCCGTCGTGTCCCTGATCGCCGCCGGGAAGGACAGCCGGGGCTGACCACCGCGGGAGGGCTGGAGGCGCCGGTCGACATGACCTGCACCTCCAGCTTCGGCCGGACGCGCCGCCGTCCTCTCAGATGCTCTTGATCGAACCCGCGTGCACGGCCCAGTTCGACCCGATGGCGCTGGGCATCGTCGGCGACGCCAGCAGCACCACCGCGCGGGCGATCTCGTCCGGGTCGATCAGGTCACCGGTGAGCAGTCCGGTCTGCTCGGGCAGCGCCGCCAGCAGGTCGCCGTGCGCGATGCCCATGTTCGCCGCGACGCCCGCCATGTACCCGTCCGGGCCCACCAGCAGGTCGGTGCGCGTGCCACCAGGGGTCACGGCGTTCACGCGGACACCCTTGCGGCCGACCGCTTCGGCGAGCCCGCGGGTGAAGGCGTTCAGCGCCGCCTTGGCCGACGCGTAGGGCAACGGCGAGGTGTGCGGGTCGCGGGCGCTGCTGGAGCTGATGTTCACCACCGCACCTCTGGCCTCGACCAGCGCGGGAAGCGCGGCGCGAGTGGTGCGCACCGCACTGCTCAGGTTCAACGCGAACACGTTCGCCCAGGTGTCGTCGTCTCCGCTCAAGGGATCCTCGAAGATCCCGTCCGGCACCTCACCACCGCCGGCGTTGTTGACCAGCACGTCGAGCCGCGGGTCCACCGCCAGCGCCGCCTCGACCACCTCGCGCGGACCGTCCGAAGTGGACAGGTCGGCCGAGATGAAGTGCGCGCCGGTCTCCTTGAGCTCAGCGGTGTTGCGGCGCGCGGTCGCGATGACGGACGCGCCCTCGGCGACGAACGTTCGGACGATGGCAAGTCCGATGCCCTTGCTCGCCCCGGTGACGAGTACGCGCTTGCCTTCGAGTTGCAGGTCCACGGGTTGTTCCTCTCCACGTCGTCTCTCCTCTTAAGTGATACACATCTGTCGCAGATACCGCAACAGATGCGACAGCCATGTATCATTTACGGGTGGCGGAGACGACAGGGCGACGACTGCGGGCAGACGCAGAGCACAACACCGCGCTCATCCTCGTGGCCGCGGAGAAGGTGCTGGCGGACGATCCGTCGGCATCTCTGGAACGCATCGGCGAGGCGGCAGGCCTGACCAGGGCCACCGTCCACCGCCGCTTCAGCTCGCGCTCCGCGCTGCTGGAGGCCCTGACCGAGCAGCTCAACCAGCGGTACCTCACCGCACTGGAACAGGCGCGAGCGGACCTGGGCCGCCCGCTGGTGGCGTTCCGGCGGTTGACCGATGTGGTGTTCGAGCTCAAGGCCAGTCACCGGTTCGCGATGGAGCTGTCCGATGAGCAGCACGGTTGCCAGTCGGGCCTGAGCCCCGAAGTGGCCGCCGGGCTGGAGCAGGTCTTCGCCTGCATGAGAGAAGCCGGGGAGATCACCGCCACCGGCGCGGACTGGTGCCGCCACGTCTACCTCGCGGTGCTGCACCAGGTCCACCAGCTGCCCGAGGACGCTCCGGATCTGGTCGCATGTGGATCGTCACGAGCCGATCTGGTGGTCCGGACGGTGGTCGGCGCTCTCGGAGGCGTGCCTCGTCGACCTTGACCGCAACCCCAGCGGGTTCGTCTCGGCAGAGCTGTGACACCGCAGGCGTTCCGCCCCGATCTTGTCCATTGTGGAGCGGGATGGCCCCCTTCGCGCCCGGTAGCATCGCGACCATGTCCTCGGCCAACCCCCTCGGTGAGTTCCTCCGCGCGAACCGGGCCCGGCTGGACCCCGCCGACGCGGGGCTGCCCGGCGCCGGCGGCAGCCGCCGGGTCACGGGGCTGCGCCGGGAGGAGGTGGCGGTGCTCGCCGGCGTGAGCGCCGACTACTACGCCCGCCTCGAGCAAGGTCGGGAGCGCAATCCGTCGGCGCAGGTACTGGCAGCCATCGGACAGGCGTTGCGGCTGAGCGCGGACGGGAGGGAACACCTCTTCCGGCTCGCCGGGCTCACCCCCCGGATGGGACCGGACAGCGCGCGCGACCTCGTCCACCCCTCGCTGTTGCACCTGCTCGAGTCGTTTCCCGCCTCGGCGGCCTACGTTCTCGGTCCCTCGTTCGACGTGCTGGCGGCGAACACCCTCGCGACCGCGCTGCTGTCCCCGTTCGGCGACATGCGGAACATGGTGCGGATCCTGTTCACCCATCCCGAGGCCCGCACCGTGTTCGTCGACTGGCCCGCCGTCGTGCGCGCCACCGTGTACGCGCTGCGGCTGAACGCCGGCCGGTTCCCGCAGGACGGGGAGATCAGCGCACTCGTCGACGGGTTGTCCGAGTCCTCTCCGGAGTTCCGAGCACTGTGGAACGACCAGTCCGTCGGCGGTCTCACCCGTGCGTTCAAGGTGTTCGTCCACCCCGGCGCGGGACGGGTCGAACTGACCTACCAGACCTTCGACGTGCACGACGCGCCCGGTCAGCAGCTGCTCGTCGGCACGGCCGAACCCGGTAGCCGCAGTGCCGAGGCGTTGTCCTACCTGGCTTCTCTGCAGCCCGCGTCCCCTCCCGGCGGCCGCTGACGCCCGGTCTCCGAGGGTGGGTGTGCCACACCTGGGCTACGGCGTCCTTCTTCGTGTGCGCTCTGACGAGTTGACTCGTTCTCGTCGGTCACGTCGAGGGAATGAGTTCTATGAAGATCGTTGTCATCACCGGTGGGAGTCGGGGCCTGGGCGCCGCCGCGGCGCGAGCGTGTGCGAACCGGGGCATGGGCGTCGTCTTGACGTACAAGGCGAATCCCGAGTCGGCGGCCCGCGTGGTCGACGACATCGCCGGGGGTGGCGGCACCGCTGTCGCGCTGCCCCTGGACGTCTCCGACGTGTCGTCGTTCGGTGGGTTCCGCGAGGCGGTTCAGGTCGCGGTGCGCGAGAAGTGGGGGCGGGAGGGGATCGACGGGCTGGTGAACAACGCCGGGTACGGGGTGTACACCCCGATCGCGTCCGTGTCGGAGGAGGTGTTCGACGCACTGTTCGCCGTGCACCTGAAGGGACCGTTCTTCCTCACGCAGGCACTGCTTCCGCTGATCGCGGACGGCGGTGCCGTGGTGAACATGACGAGTGCGACCTCACGGGTGGCGACGCCGGGAGTGGCCCCCTACGCGAGTTTCAAGGGAGGCCTCGAGGTGCTGACCCGGTACATGGCCAAGGAGTTCGGCGAGCGGAGGATCCGGGCGAACGCGATCGCGCCGGGCGCCATCCGCACGGAGCTCGGCGGTGGGCTGACGCCGGAGTTCGAGGCGGCACTGGCGGCCCAGACTGCCCTGGGACGTGTCGGTGAGCCCGAGGAGGTCGGCTCGGTGGTCGCCACCCTGCTGTCGGACGACGGGGGCTGGATCAACGCCCAGACCATCGAGGTCGCCGGTGGGTACAGCATCTGAGCTGTCATCGGCGATGCCGGCCGGACCAGTTCGGAGGCGCGGCACGCAGCCCGGGGACGCGCCGGCGGGCTCCCCTGGGGACCAGGGACACTCACGGGCGCGAACGACACCCTGGCACGGGAAGTCTGGCTCCTGCACACAGCACCACGAGGAGCGGACGACATGCCCACGATCACCCTGACCCAGCAGACCACCGCGACGCCCGAGCAGTTCGTCGCCGGACTCACCGACTTCGGCCCCGGCCGCGCCGGGCTCTTCCCCAACAGCGCCGACGCCGACCTGCGGGTGCACGACCGCGGTGACACGTTCGCCGACGTCACCGAGGGCTCGGGCGGCATCTGGGAACGCCTGCACTACGACTGGTCGGACCTCAGCCGCGTCGTGCTCACCACGGTCGACTCCAACGTGTGGGGCGGGCGTTCCGGCCACACATACACGTTCACGAAGCAGGCCGACGGGACGACGCTCGTGCGAGCGGAAGTGGTGCGGGAGGGCAAGAACCTCAAGGGCAAGCTGCTCGGCCTCTCGCTCGGCCTGCTCGGCAAGAAGGTGCTCGGCGGCGCGCTGGAGAAGACCGTGCGGGCCATCGAGACCAGGGGTTAGGTAAGGGTGCCCTGGGTCAACGGGCCGGGCGGCGGCTAACGTAGCCCGTCGTGAGCATGGTCGTGGAGCAACGCGGGCCCGAACCCGCACCGGCGCCGGAGGGCCCGCACCGCAGGCGGCGCCTCGGGCTGGCGGGCCTGCTGGTGTTGCTGGCCGCGGCGTCGGTGTTGTCCCTGGTGGTCGGCGCGCGGTCGCTCACCCCGGCCGAGGTGTGGCAGGGGTTGTTCGGCGATCCCGGCGGCGACCAGCGGCTCGTCGAGATCACGCTGATCGTGCAGACGCTGCGGGTGCCGCGGACCGTGCTCGCCGTCGTGGCGGGCATCGGGCTCGGCGTCGCGGGCGCGTTGATCCAGGGCCACACCCGCAACCCCATCGCCGACACCGGACTGCTCGGCGTCAACTCCGGGGCGTCGTTCGCGGTGGTGCTGTCGGTCTACCTGTTCGGGCTGTCGAGCCCGTTGCAGTACATGTGGTTCGCGTTCCTCGGCGCCGCCGTGGCGGGCGTGCTGGTGTTCGGGCTGTCGAGCCTCGGCCGCGGCGCGGGCAACCCGCTGACCCTCGCGCTCGCCGGGCAGGGCGTCACCGTGTTCCTGGCCGCGATGACGACGGCGGTCGCTCTCGGCAGCACCCAGGCGCTCGACGTGCTGCGGTTCTGGAACGCGGGCTCGGTGCAGGGCGTCGGGTTCGACGTGATCTGGCCCGCGGCGGTCTTCATCGGCGTCGGCGTCTTCCTGGCCCTGCTCAACCTCCCGGCGATCAACCTGCTCAACCTCGGTGACGACGTCGCGCGCGGTCTCGGCGTGAACATCGCGGCGAACCGCACCATCGGCGTCGTGGCCATCACGCTGCTCGCGGGCGCGGCCACGGCGGCGTGCGGGCCCATCGCGTTCCTCGGCCTGATGGTCGCGCACGTCGCGCGGTGGTTCACCGGACCGGACTACCGCTGGCTCGTGCCGTACGCGGGGCTGCTCGGCGCGGCCGTGCTGCTGCTCGGCGACATCGCGGGCCGGCTCGTCGCACGGCCCGCCGAACTGCAGGCGGGCATCGTCATCGCTCTCATCGGCGCCCCGTTCTTCGCGGTGCTGGTCTGGCTCGGGAAGTTCAGGCAGGCATGATCGAGACACCCGAAATGCACCGCGGCGTCCGCGTCGGCGGCTGGTCCTGGGTGTGGCGCCCGTGGATCGTGCTCGTCACCGTCGTGCTGACCGCGCTGACGTTCCTGATCTTCTCCGTGTCGATCGCCATCGGCGACTTCACCATCGAGCTCCCCGCCGTGTTCAGGACGCTGATCGGCCAGGGCGAGCGGGTCGACGAGTTCGTGATCATGGACCTGCGGATGCCGCGCGCCCTCGTCGGTCTCATCGCCGGCGTCGCGCTCGGGATCTCCGGCGCGCTGACCCAGTCGATCGCGCGCAACCCCCTCGCGAGCCCCGACGTCCTCGGCATCACCGGCGGCGCCAGCGCCACGGCGGTCTTCGTCGTGACGGCGAGCGGCGGCACGGCGATCGCGAACTCGATCGGCCTGTCCACGGCCGCGCTCGCCGGCGGCCTGCTGACCGGGTTCCTCGTGTACTTCATGGCGTGGAAGAAGGGCATCGACGGCTTCCGCCTGATCCTCATCGGCGTCTCGGTCAGCGCCGTGACGCAGGCGCTCACGACGTGGCTGCTGGTCCTCGCGGACCTCCGCGACGTCGCCCGCGCCCAGCGGTGGCTCGTCGGGTCGCTCGACTCGCGGTCGTGGTCCGAGGTGTGGGCGTCGGTCTGGATCATGGCCGCGCTGGTCCTCGTCGTGCTGGTGGCCGCCTTCCAGATGAGGCCCATGCACTTCGGTGACGACGTGGCCGCCGGTCTCGGCGTCCGCTACTCGGCCGTGCGCGCGATCTTGCTGCTGTGCGCGGTGCTGCTGGCCGGTGTCGCGGTCTCGGCCGCCGGGCCGGTGCCGTTCGTGGCGCTGGTCGCGCCGCAGATCACCATGCGGCTGATGCGCACGCCCGTGCCGCCGCTGATCGCCTCCGGGCTCTTCGGGGCGTTGCTGTTGATCGGCTCGGACCTGATCGCGCGGACGGTGCTGCCCAACGACCTGCCCGTCGGCATCGTGACGGCGATCATCGGCGGGCCGTTCCTCGTCTACCTGCTCGTGCGGGCGAACCTGAAGCGCGCTGCCTGAGGCCGGCCTTCGTCAGCGGCGTTCGGGCCGAGCACTCGCCGCCGCGCCTGCGCGTCAACGCACGAGTCCGGTTGCGTTGACGCACGGGGGACGGCGGGCCGCTCGGCACCACGATCACGCTCGCCCACCGGCCCCCATCGCCTCAACCTGAAGCGCGCTGCCTGAGGCCAGCCTTCGTTAAGTAAGGTTGCCCTATGACCGCGCTGCGCAACGATGCCGCCCGACTGGGGGCCGAGGGCGTCACGGTCGGGTACGCCGACAGGGTCGTGCTCGACAACCTCGACGTCGCCATCCCCACCGGGGTGATCACCACGGTCATCGGCCCCAACGGCTGCGGCAAGTCGACGTTGCTGCGCACGCTGTCGCGGTTGCTCAAACCGCGCCAGGGCACGGTGCTGCTCGACGGCCACGACATCGCGCGGCTCAGGACCAAGGACGTGGCGAAGCGGATGGGGCTGCTGCCGCAGACGCCGATCGCGCCGGAGGGCCTGACGGTCGCCGACCTGGTGGCGCGGGGGCGGCACCCGCACCAGAGCTGGGTGCGGCAGTGGTCCAGCGACGACGCGGACGTGGTCGCCAAGGCGTTGCGCATGACCGGTGTCGCCGATCTGGCGCACCGGCCCGTCGACTCGCTCTCGGGCGGTCAGCGGCAGCGGGTGTGGATCTCCATGACGCTCGCGCAGGGCACCGACCTGCTGTTGCTGGACGAGCCGACGACGTACCTCGACCTCGCGCACGCGATCGACGTGATCGACCTGGTCGACGACCTGCACGAGAGCGGCTGCACGATCGTGATGGTCCTGCACGACCTGAACCTGGCGGTGCGCTACAGCGACAACCTGATCGTGATGAAGTCCGGGGCGATCGTGGCGCAGGGTCATCCGAGCGACGTGATCACGAGCGACCTGCTGCTGGACACGTTCGGGCTGCAGGCGAAGGTCATCGACGACCCCGTGAGCGAGCGGCCGCTGATCGTGCCGATCGGCCGGACCCACGTGGTATCGAAGAGTGACCAAGACCTTGGTTAGCCTGCCCTAACTGGGTGATAAGGTTCGGCTGTCCTAAATTTCCCCCGCCGCGTGGGCAGCGAAGAAGAGGTGCCGAATGGGCCAGAGAACGACCATGACCTGGAAGCGGCTGACCGCCGTGGCAGCAGCCGCACTGGTCGGTGCCAGCGTCCTCGCCGGGTGCGGTTCTTCCACGCCTGAAACGACTCCCGGCGCGGACAACGCCGCCGGCGGCACGTTCCCGACCAAGGTCGAGCACTTCTTCGGCACGACGGAGGTCAAGGAGGCGCCCAAGCGCGTCGTCTCCCTCGGCTACACCGACGACCAGACGCTGCTCGCGCTCGGTGTCGTCCCGGTCGGCATGGTCGACCAGTACCCGAACCCGGAGGGCACCAAGCCCGACATCAACACCCAGTGGGCCTGGGTGAAGGACAAGTGGGGTTCGACCACTCCCGAGGTCATCATGCGCAACGGTGACACCGAGCCCAACTACGAGAAGATCGCGCAGCTGCGCCCCGACCTGATCGTCGCGGTCTACTCCGAGGCCGACCAGGCCTGGTACGACAAGCTGACCAAGATCGCACCGGTGGTCGGCCGCACCAAGGAGGAGAAGGAGCCCTTCAGCGCCAAGTGGCAGGACAACGCGCTGCAGATCGCCAAGGCGGTCGGCAAGGGTGACGAGGGCGCGAAGCTGATCAAGGGCATCGACGACAAGATGGCCGAGGCCAAGAAGGCCAACCCGGACTTCGCGAACCAGACCGCCACCGTGACCACGTGGTACAAGGACGCGGTCTCGCCGTTCGCCACGACCGACGTGCGCGGCCAGCTCGTCAGCGGCATCGGCTTCAAGGGCAACACGAAGGTCGACGAGATCGCGGCCGGCAAGTTCTTCACCTCGCTGTCCCCCGAGCGCGTCGACGTGATCAACACCGACCGCATCTTCGTCATCGCCGACAAGGCGGACCAGGACTCGCTGAAGAACTTCCAGCTGTTCGCGAACCTGCCCGCCGTCAAGGCCGGCAAGGTCTCCTGGGTGCTCGACAGCGAGGGCCCGGCGGTCGGCGCCGCGATCTCGCAGGCCACCCTCGCGTCCCTGCCGTACGCGATCGACGAACTGGTGAAGTCGGCCAAGTCCGCCGGCTGATCACGCACAACTCCAGCGAAAGGCCTCCCCTCGTGACCACGAGTCTCACCGGCGCGCCCGCGAAGATCCTGCGCACGGCGTCCGGGCGGGAGGCCTCCCGCTGGCTGCTCGACCACTGCCGCTCCGCCCCCGCCCTGCCGATCGCCACCGTGCTGGCGACGGTGGTGGGGGCGGTGCTGCAGATCGTCCCGGTCTTCCTGCTGGGCACCGTCGTGGACGGGATCACGCAGGGCCGCGACGCGTCGATCCTCTGGACCATCGGCATCGCGACCGTCGTCTCGGCACTGGCCGGCGCGGCCATGACCGCGGTGTCGACCTACCTCGTCGGCCGCGTGGGCGCGGAAATGCTGGCGCGTCTGAGGGAAGGCGCCGTCCGCGCGGTGCTCGGGATGCCGAGCGCGCGGATCGAGGAGGTCGGCCGAGGCGACGTGCTCTCGCGCGTCGGTGACGACGTCGCCGTCATCTCCAAGGGTTTTCGCACGGCCATCCCGACGATCTTCTCGGCGGTCGTGCTGGTCGTGATCGCGACCGCGGGCATGTTCGGCCTCGACTGGCGGCTCGGTCTCGCGGGCGCGTGCGCGCTGCCCGCCTACTGGCTGGCGCTGCGCTGGTACCTGCCGCGCTCACAACCGCTCTACCGCGCCCGTTCCGAAGCGCAGGCCGACCGCGCGCAGGCGTTGATCAGCGGCCTCGACGGCATCGAGACCGTTCGCGCCTACCGCCTGGAGAACGCGTTCCGGGACAAGGTGACCGCGGAGTCGTGGCGGGTGCGCAACATCGGCATCGACGTCTTCCGGTTCTTCGGCCGGTTCATCGGCCGGGAGAACCGCGCCGAGTTCATCGGCCTCGGGCTGATCATCGTCGTCGGCTACTTCCTGGTGAGCAACGGGGAGTCGTCGCTGGGCCAGGTCTCCGTCGCGGCACTGCTGTTCCACAAGCTGTTCGTGCCGCTCGGCCTGATCATGGCGTTCTTCGACGAGGCGCAGAAGTCGGGCGCCGGCCTGACGCGCCTGGTGGGCGTGCTCACCGAATCCGACGGCGACGAGCTCGTGCGCAGCGCGGTGGCCGTCGACGCTGACGCACGACCACTTCCGGTCTCGGTGCGCGGGCTTTCCTTCCGCTACCCCGAATCCGAGTACGACGTGCTGCGGGACATCGACCTGGAGATCCCCGCCGGCACCTCGCTCGCGCTGGTGGGCGCGACGGGTGCGGGCAAGACGACGCTGGCGGCACTGGTCGCGGGCACCGGCACCCCACTGACCGGATCGGTGCACATCGGTTCGTCGGACCTCGCGGAGCTGGACGAGGCGGGCGCCCGCGCTCTGGTGAGCATCCTGACCCAGGAGGCCCACGTCTTCGCCGGTCCCCTGGCCGAGGACCTGCGGCTCGCGGCACCGGACGCGACCGACGACGAGCTGATGGACGCGCTGCGGACCGTGGGCGCGGAGAAGTGGGTCGAGGCGTTGCCGTCCGGGCTGCGGACCGACGTCGGCGAGGGCGGCGAACGCCTCGACGTGACCAAGATCGCCCAGATCGCGCTGGCCCGCCTGGTGCTCGGCCGCTCCCCCGTCGTCGTGCTGGACGAGTCGACGGCCGAGGCGGGCAGTCAGGGCGCCGCCGCGCTGGAACGGGCCGCGCTCGCCGCGTGCAGGGGCCGCACGACCCTGCTGGTGGCGCACCGGCTGACCCAGGCCATCGCCGCCGACCGGATCGCCGTCCTCGACGCGGGCCGTGTGCTGGAACAGGGAACGCACGAGGAGCTCGTGGCGCGTGACGGGCGTTACGCGGCACTTTGGGCCGCTTGGCGATTCGGATCGACAACTACTTAGGTTAGGCTACCTTCACCGAGAGTGAAGGGATGGCTGAGTCGTCAATGGAACAGATGGCCGACCGTGACGTACTTCTTTCGACCGCCCGGATCGCCTCCGTTCGGCGCCGTGCCGGTGAGTACCCGCAGCGGACCATCGCCGTGGCGAGCGCCGTCGCACTGCACCACTGGGCGGACCCCTCCCTCGTGGTCGAAGGGTTCGACCTCACGCCCTCGACGCTGTTCACCGACCTGCTCGTCTGGGCGGACAAGGGCCAGAACTCCGCTGTGGCCGAACGGCCCGGCGGCTGGTCCGTTCCCGTTCCCGGCGGCGTCGACCCGGCCGAGGCGCAACGGGTGCTCGACGACCTGGCCGAGTTCCCGAACCGCGCGCTCGGCACGCTGACCCCGCAGACCGCGCAGCAGCGGCTCGCGGAGCTGACCCGCTGGAACGACAACGAGTTCGCGCGCGAGCGGCCGGGCATCGTGGAGCTGTTCCGCGAGCAGGCCCGGCAACGCCCGGACGCCGTCGCGATCAACGACGGCGACCGCGCCGTCACCTACGGCGAGGCGCTGTCCCGTTCCAACCAGCTCGCCCGCCACCTGATCGACCGCGGCGTCACCGCGGAACAGGTGGTCGGGATCTCGCTCCCCCGCTCGGCCGAGATGGTCGTCAGCCTGCTCGCCGTGCTGCAGGCCGGGGCCGCGTTCGTGCCGCTCGACCCGCAGTGGCCGGCGTCGCGCCGCGAGTCCGTGATCACCGACGCACAGGTCGTGCTGGTCCTCGGCTCCGGCCAGGAGGGCGAGCCCGCGGCCGTCGCGGTCGACCTCTCCGAGTGGGACTTCTCGGAGTACTCGGGCGATCCCACCGACGTCACCATCAGCGGCGCGCAGCTCGCGTACGTCATGTTCACGTCCGGCTCGACCGGCCGCCCCAAGGGCGCGATGATCCGGCACGAGGCGATCAGCGAACGCCTGCAGTGGCAGGTGGACCAGATCCTCCACTTCGGACACTCCGACGCGTCGCTGTTCAAGGCGCCGCTGTCGTTCGACATCTCCATCAACGAGATCTTCCTGCCCCTGGTGTGCGGCGGGCGGACCGTCGTCGTGCGGTCCGGCGGCGAGCGCGACCCGCACCACCTGCTGCACACGATCGACCGCCACCGCGTGACGTTCGTGTACCTGGTGTCGT
Source organism: Lentzea cavernae (assembly GCF_014653695.1). Classification (GTDB taxonomy): domain Bacteria; phylum Actinomycetota; class Actinomycetes; order Mycobacteriales; family Pseudonocardiaceae; genus Lentzea; species Lentzea cavernae. The sequence continues at coordinate 667,765 of NZ_BNAR01000001.1, forward strand.
CGATGCTGGACGTGCTGCTGAACATCGCGGGCGACGGCGAGCTGGCCAGCCTGCGGCACGTGTGGTGCGGCGGCGAGGTGCTGACGCCCGAGCTGTACGACCGGTTCCGCACGCGGCTCGACATCCCGATGTACCACGGCTACGGCCCGGCCGAAGCCACGATCGGCGTCTCGCACGTGATCTACCGCGGTGAGGCCGAGCGCCTGTCGACGTCGATCGGCAAGGCCAACCCGAACACCGACCTCTACGTGCTCGACGACACGCTGCGGCCGTGCCCGGTCGGCGTCGGCGGTGAGCTGTACATCGGCGGTTTCCTGCTGGGGCGCGGTTATGTGAACGCCCCTGGCCTGACGGCGTCGCGGTTCGTCGCGAACCCGTTCGCCACCGACGGTTCGCGCCTCTACCGCACCGGTGACCTGGCCCGGTTCGCGCCGGACGGGTCGCTCGACTTCCTCGGCCGCGTCGACAACCAGGTCAAGATCCGCGGCATGCGGCTGGAGCTCGAGGACGTCGAGCTCGCGCTGGCCGAGCACCCGCGGGTGCGCCACACCTGTGTCGTGGTGCGGAAGAACTCGGCGGGCGGCAACTACCTCGTCGGCTACGTCGTGCCGTCGGACGAGAGCCTGACCGCGGACGTCGTGAAGCAGTGGGCGACCGAGAACCTCGTCGAGTACATGGTGCCGGCGCACGTCGTGGTGATGAGCGAGTTCCCGTTGACGCCCAACGGGAAGCTCGACCGCCGCGCACTGCCGGAGCCCGTCGTCGAGACCGGTCCGGTGACGGCCGCGGCCAACGACGCGGAGGCCGTGATCTGCGCCGCCGTCGCGTCCGTGCTGCGGGTCGAGCAGGTCGGCGCCGACCAGGACTTCTTCGAACTGGGCGGGGACAGCATCCTGGCGATCTCGCTGCTGTCCGCGTTGCGGGCGGAGGGCGTGTTCGTCACCGCCACCCAGATCTTCGTGAACCGCACCCCGCGTGCTCTGGCCGCCGTCGCCTCCCGTGACGGCGCCTCGGCGGTCGACCGCGACGACGTCGCGACCGGTCCGGTGGCGGGCCTGCCGATCGTGCAGTGGCTCGGCGAGACCACGGACGCGATCGACGGGTTCGTGCAGTCGGTCGTGCTCAACACGCCTGCCGATCTCACCGCGGACGCTCTGACGCAGATCCTCGACGCCGTGGTCGCGCGGCACGACATGTTGCGCGCCAAGCTGGTCCGCGGCGAGCGCTGGTCGTTCGACATCCCCTCGGACGGGAAGGCGTTGTGGGACGAGAGCGATGCTTCTCTGGAGGAGTGCGTCGCGGCGGCGACCGCGGGGCTGGACCCGGACGCGGGCGTCATGCTGCGTGCCGTGTGGCGTTCCGGGGCGCGGCAGCTCGTGATCGTGATCCACCACGTGGTGATCGACGGCGTCTCGTGGCGCATCCTGTTCGACGACCTCGCCCAGGCGTGGCAGCAAGTCTCCTCCGGTGCCGCCGTGGAGTTACGACCGGTGGGAACGTCGTTCCGGCGCTGGACGCAGCTGCTGGAGCAGGCGGACTTCTCGGCTGACCGCCCGTTCTACCAGCGTGCGCTGCCCGGTGTGGACCAGCTGCTCGGCCGACGCGAGCTGACCGACGCCGACGTCGTCGCGAACGAACGGGTTCGCACCGTGACGGTCGGTTCCCGCGCCACCGCCGCATTGTTGGGTGACGTACCGGCGTTGTTCCACGCCAAGGTCAATGACGTGCTGCTGACCGGTCTTGCCGTCGCTCTCGCCCGCTGGCGGCGCGACAACGGCCAGGACCAGACGTTCGCGCACGTCGAGCTGGAGGGTCACGGCCGTGAGGGCCGGTTCGTGCCGCTCGACCCGGACCTGTCGCGCACGGTCGGCTGGTTCACGACGCTGTTCCCGGTGACGGTCGACCCGGTCGACGTCGACGACTTGGCGTCGGCGTTGAAGCGGGTCAAGGAAGATCTCGCCGGCGTGCCGAGCAACGGCGTCTCGTACGGCGCGATGAGGTACCTGGGGCAGGAGAGCTTCGACACCTCCCGGCCGCAGGTGCTGTTCAACTACCTCGGCCGGTTCGCCGGGGGCACGACCGGGGACTGGCAGCTCGCGGAGAACGCCGGTCAGCTCGGCGAGAAGCGCGACCCGGCGATGCGGCTGCCGCGCGCCCTGGAGTTCAACGCCTCCGCCGAACCCGGTGCGGACGGCGAGCTGGAGCTCGTCACCGTCCTCTCGTGGCCGTCGGGCGTGTTCACCGACGAGGACACCGCGAGGATCGGCGAGTACTTCGTGGCCGCGCTGGAAGGTCTGGCGCAGCTCACGACGGGTGGCCACTCCCCCAGCGACTTCCCCCTGCTGCCGCTGACGCAGGACGACGTCGACGCGCTGGACTCCGCGGCGTTGCGGGACGTCCTGCCGCTGACGCCGTTGCAGGAGGGTCTGTACTTCCACTCGGTCTTCGACGACGAGTCCGCTCACCGGTACGTCGAGCAGCAGCTGCTCACGCTGACCGGCGCCGTCGACGCCAAACGGCTCGAAGCGGCGGCGGCACGGGTGCTGGAGCTCTTCCCGAACCTCGCGGCGCGGTTCACGAGCCTGTCCGACGGCCGTGTCGTGTCGGTGCTGGAGTCGGGTGTCCGGCCCGTGTTCGCCACGGTGAACGGCCAGGGCATGACCGACGAGGAGATCCGCGAGCTCGCCGAGCGGGACCGCGTCGCCGGGTTCGACCTCTCCAGCGGCCCGCTGATGCGCTTCACGCTGGTCCTCACCGCGCCACAGCGCTATGTCCTGGTGCAGACCGTGCACCACATCATCGCCGACGGCTGGTCGGTGCCGCCGATGTTGCGCGCGTTGCTGGCCGAGTACGACGCACCGGGTTCGGTGCACGTGCGGGGCAGTTACGCCGACTACGTGCGGTGGCTCGTCGAGAGTGACGCGAACGAGAGCGACCGCGTCTGGGCACGGGAGCTCGACGGTCTGGCAGGGCCCTCGATCACCGTTCCCGGCCACTCGCCGTCGGAGCGGTTCGCCGACATGATCCTCGACGCACCGTCCGATGTGGACGAACGCGTGCGCGCCGCCGGGGTGTCGCTCAGCGTCGCCGTGCACAGCGCGTGGGCCGTGACGCTCGGCGGGATCCTGGACAGCCAGGACGTCGTGTTCGGCTCGACGGTCTCCGGCCGCGACGCCGACGTGCCCGGCATCGACGAGCTCGTCGGTCTGTTCATCAACACCATCCCGGTGCGCGCCAGGTGGTCCGGCGACACGTCGGCGCGGGAGCTGCTGGACGCGATGCGCGAGCACCAGACCGCCGTGCTGCCGCACCAGCACGTGTCGCTCACCAGGATCGGCCGGCTCGCGAACGCCGGGTCGTTGTTCGACACGCTCGTGGTCTTCGACGTCGCCACGGACGTCACCTCGTTGCGCAGCGACTCGTTCGGCATCGCCGACGTCGTGAACGAGGGCGCGCCGCACTACCCGTTGACGCTGGTGGTCGAGCGCGGGCACGACGGCTCGCTCAAGTTCAACCTCGTGCACGACACCGTGGTGATCCGCGCCGAGGGCGCGCGCCGCATCGTGCGGAAGTTCTCCGACGCGCTCACCGCCCTGCTGGCCGGTGAGCGCGTTCCGCAGCCGAGGACCAGCGACCCCGCTGCCGTCGAGGAAGCGACGCTCGCCGAGCTGTTCGACGCAGCCGCAGCCCGGACGCCGCAGTCCCGCGCCGTCACCCTGTGCCGGCTGGACGGCAGCTCGGAAACCCTGTCGTACCAGGAGCTTGCCGACGCGAAGAACAAGCTGGCGCGCACGCTCGCGAACGCCGGCGTGCGGCCGCACCAGCGGGTCGCGGTCGCCGTTCCCCGTTCGCTGGACCAGGTCATCGCGCTCGTCGCGGTCGTGTCGGCCGGTGGCGCGTACGTGCCGCTGGACGTCGCGTACCCGGACGAGCGGCTCGAGTACCTGCTCTCCGACACCGCGCCGCAGGTCGTGCTGGTCGCTCCCGAACAGCGCGAGCGCTTCGAGGCGATCTCGGCCCGGATCGGTTCCACCGCCAGGGTTCTCACGATCGGCGACGAGGTGCCGGGCGACGGCGTGATCACCACGGCGAGCTGGCACCACCCGGCGTACGTGATCTACACGTCCGGGTCGACCGGCAAGCCCAAGGGCGCGGTCGTGGCGCACCGCGGCGTCGTGACGTTGCTGGCGAACGTCCAGCCGGACATGGTCATCGGGCCGGACGACGTCCTGACGCAGTTCCACTCGTTCTCGTTCGACTTCGCGGTCCTGGAGCTGTGGGGCTCGCTGACCAACGGCGCCGAGCTGCTGGTGCCCGACCACGGCCTGACCCGGTCGCCGGTCGACTTCCACCAGGTGGTCCGCGACCGCGGCGTCACCGTGATGAGCCAGACCCCGTCGGCGTTCTACCAGTTCATCGAAGCCGACAAGCACAGCGACCCGATCACGTCGGTGCGCCGGATCGTCATCGGCGGCGAGGCGCTGGAGCTCGGCCGGTTGCGCGAGTGGGTCCAGCGCTACGGCACCCAGGTGCCGGACATGATCAACATCTACGGCCCGACCGAGTCCACCGTGTACACCACGCGGCACGTGCTCGACGACGCCGACTTCGCACCGGGCCGCGCCGACGTCTGCCCGATCGGCCCGCCGGTGCCCGGTCAGCGGACCTACGTCCTCGACGACGGCCTGCGGCCCGTCGGACCGGGCGTGGCCGGCACGCTCTACCTGGCGGGCCACCAGCTCTCGCTCGGGTACTCGAACCGGCCGGAGCTGACCGCGAGCAGGTTCGTCGCCGACCCGTTCGCGGGCGACGGGTCCCGGATGTACCACACCGGTGACCTGGCGAAGTGGAACCTCGACGGCGAGATCGAGTTCATCGGCCGCGCCGACGGCCAGATCCAGCTGCGGGGCTTCCGCATCGAGCTCGGCGAGGTCGAGGCCGCCGTCCGCGAGGTCGCCGGTGTCGTCGACGTGGCCGTGACCGTGGCGGACACCGCCGACCACCTCGTCGCGCACGTCGTGGGCACGCCGTCCACCGACATCACCGCGGCGCTCTCGGGGAAGCTGCCCTCGCACATGGTGCCGCAGCGGGTCATCCCGCTGGAGAAGCTGCCGATGACCGTCAACGGCAAGCTGGACCGCGCCGCGCTGGAGGCACGCGCCCGCCAGGACGACGCACCTCTCGCCGAGGCGAGCGGCTCGGCGCTGGACTCGCTCGTCGGGATCTTCCGCGACGCCCTGCCGGTGTCCGACGTGGACGCCGACACGGACTACTTCGTGGCCGGTGGCGACAGCATCATGGCGATCGGCGTGGTGAACCGGGCACGAGCGCTCGGCTTCTCGATCTCGCCGCGGGACATGTTCCTGTACAAGACCCCGCGGGCGCTCGCGGAGCAGTTCGCCACGCGGCAGCCGGTCGTGCAGGCGGCCCCGGTCGTCGAGGAGGCGCCGGACGGCCCGGTCGTGCCGACGCCGATCGTGTTGAGGCAGCGGGAACTCGGCGGGTCGCTCGACCTGTTCGCACAGGCCAGGCAGCTCGGCTGCGCGAGCCTCGCCGACGCGCGGCGAGCGGCCGGCGCGGTCGTCTCCGCGCACGCCGCGCTGCGGTTGCGCCTGAACACCGACCAGGGCGTGTGGTCGTTGCGGACCGAACCGGCGGGTGAGGTCGACGTCGTCGTGTCCGCGGACGACCCGCAGGCGGCAGCGGAGGAGGCGGCACGCAGGCTCGACGCCGAAGCCGGTGTCATGGCGGCGTTCACGTGGCTGGAGGACAGCCGGACGCTCGTCGTCGTGGTGCACCACTTCGCCGTGGACGCGGTGTCGTGGCTGATCCTGCTCGAAGACCTCGCCGCCGCGATGCGCGGGGAGGACCTCGCGCCGGCGACGACGTCGTTCGCCACGTACGCCGAGACGCTGACGCTGGACGCCCAGTCCGGCGGCGACCTGCGCCGGTGGATCGAGACCCTCGACGCCCCGGTGCTCACACCGCAGATCGGTGAGCGGCGCGAGGTCACCGTCACGCTGGCCGCCGACATCACCGCCGAGGTCGTGCAGACCGCGCCGTCCGCGCTGGGCGCCGGGCTGACCGAACTGCTGCTCGGCGCGCTGCGGACGGCGCTGACCGACATCCAGAGCACCCCGACGGACCTGGTGGTGGAGCTGGAGAGGCACGGCCGCGTGCCCGCTGCCGGGCACCACGACTACACCCGCACGGTCGGCTGGTTCACCGCGATCGCGCCGGTGAGGCTCAGCCCCTCCAGCGATCCGGTCGCGGCCGCGCTGGAGGTCGTCGCGCGGCAGCCGGACGAGGTGGCGCACGTCGGCTTCGGCCAGCTGCGGTACCTCAACCCGCAGACGGCGCCGGTGCTGGCCGCGTTGCCGCGCCCGCAGGTGCTGTTCAACTACCTCGGCCGCGGCAGCGAGTCGCAGGCTTTGCACGTCGATCCCGAGAACCGGCCGAGCCCGTACGCGGTCGAGGTCAACTCGTGGGTCGACACGTCCACCGGCAGCCTGCGCGCCACGTTCGCGCTGACCGAGGACGTGTCGGACGAGATCGGCGCCCGGTGGCTGCTGGCGCTCGAACGGATCGCGGACGCCTCGGCGACCGTGCGCCGCACCGCGCCGGTGTCCCCGCTGCAGCGGGGCCTGTACTTCCAGGCCGAGCTGGCCGGGAAGTCCGGTCAGTACGTGGCGCAGAGCTTCTTCACGTTCGACCGCCGCCTCGACCCCGGCGCCCTGGGCAAGGCGCTCGAGCACGTGATCGCACGGCACCCCGTCGTGGGCGCGGGCTTCGAGTCCGACGAGAACGGGTCCCCGGTGCAGGTGCTCGGGTCCGCCGGCCGGGTGCCGGTGCGGACCGTGGACGTGCTGAACTCCGACACCGTCGAGGCGTTGCGGGTCGAGGACCGCGCCACGGGCTTCGACCTGACCGCGCCGCCGCTCGTGCGACTGACCGTGCTGCGGCTGCCGGACGGCACGGACACGTTGCTGTTCACCAACCACCTGCTGCTGTGGGACGGCTGGTCGCGCGCGATCGTGCTGGACGAGATGTTCGGCGCCTACCAGGCGTTCCTGGCGGGCGAGCCGGTCGACTCGACGCCGGCCGCGCCGAGCTACGAGAGCTACACCCGTGCGCTGGCCGGGAAGGACGTCGAGGCGGCGCGGCGGTTCTGGGCGGACTACCTCTCCGGCCTGTCCGGTCCGACGCTCCTCGGCGACCAGTCCACTTCGGACTCGCTGCCGACCAAGATCGTGCGGACGTTGCCGGTCGAGACCTCGAACAGGGTCCGGGAGGCCGCGCGCCGGCACGGCGTCACGCTGAACTCGGTGGTCACCGGCGCGCTCGGGCTGGTGCTCGGTCGCGAGACCGGCCGGGGCGACGCGGTGTTCGGCGTGACGGTGTCCGGTCGTGAGCAGGAGGGCACCGAGGGCATCGTCGGCGTTCTGCTCAACACCGTGCCGATGCGGGTGAACGCCCGGCCGCACGACTCCGTCGGCGAGTTCCTGGCCGGTGTCCAGGCCTCGCGGGTCGCGACGATGGAGCACGAGCACTTCGGGCTCGGTGAGATCCAGCGCGCCAGCGGTCACGACCAGCTGTTCGACAGCCTGTTCGTGCTGCAGAACTTCCTGGACGACGACACGTTCACCGAGTTCAACACCCGCAACGGGATCACGGGCCACGAGTCGGAGGACTCGACGCACTACCCGTTCACGTGGGTCGTGACGCCGGGCGAGGAGCTCACGGTCAAGGTCGAGTACCGGCCGGAGGTCACCGATCCCGCGTTCGCCCAGCGGTTGTTCGACTCCTACCTCCAGGTGCTCGACGAGCTCGCCGGCGCCGAAGGCCTCGTCGGCTCGATCGCTTCCGGTCCGACGCCGGAGCTCAACCCCGCCAACGACTTCGGCGACCTGACCGTGGTCGACCTGTTCGACCAGGCCGCCGACCGCAACCCGGATCGGGTCGCGCTGGTCGCGCACGGCGCGACGATGACGTTCGCGGAGCTCAGGGACCGCAGCCGCCACCTCGCGGGAGTCCTGGCGGGCAACGGGATCGGCGTGGAGACGTCGGTCGCCATCGCCGTGCCGCGCTCGCTCGACTGGGTCGTGGCGCTGTTCGGGATCCTGCGCTGCGGCGCGGCGTACGTGCCACTGGAGCTGGACCACCCGGACGAGCGGATCGCCGCGATCATCGACGACGCACAGCCGGCGTTGGTGGTCACGACCAGCGTGGTGGCGCCGCGGATCCAGGGCACCACGTTCAAGCTCGACGAGCCGTGGCCGGACGCCGAACCGGTGGTCACGTTCGCCCCCGGCGACCCGGACAGGCTCAAGCACGCGGCCTACACGATCTACACCTCCGGTTCGACCGGCAAGCCCAAGGGCGTCGTGACCGAGTACGCCGGTCTGACGAACATGCTGGTCAACCACCAGCGCCGGATCTTCGAGCCGGTGCTGGCCGAGCACGGGCACCGGACGTTCCGGATCGCGCACACGGTGTCGTTCGCGTTCGACATGTCGTGGGAGGAGCTGCTCTGGCTCGCCGACGGCCACGAGGTGCACATCTGCGACGAGGAACTGCGCCGCGACGCGACGGGACTGGTCGAGTACTGCCTCGGGCACGAGATCGACGTCATCAACGTGACGCCGACCTACGCGCAGCAGCTGGTGGCCGAGGGACTGCTGGCCGCAGAGCACAAGCCCGCGCTGGTGCTCCTGGGCGGTGAGGCCGTCACGCCGACGTTGTGGCAGCAGCTCGCGGACACCCCGGGCACCATCGGCTACAACCTCTACGGGCCGACGGAGTACACGATCAACACGCTGGGCGTCGGCACGTTCGACTGCGTCGACCCGGTGGTCGGCGTGGCGATCGACAACACCGACGTCTACGTGCTCGACCCGTGGCTGCGGCACGTGCCGGACGGCGTCGCCGGCGAGCTGTACGTGTCTGGAGTGGGCATCGCGCGGGGTTACCTCGGGCAGCCGGGGCAGTCCGCGGAACGGTTCGTGGCGTGCCCGTGGGTGCCCGGTGAGCGGATGTACCGGACCGGTGACCTGGTGATCCGGCGCCCCGACGGCAACCTGCTCTACCTGGGCCGCACGGACAAGCAGGTCAAGATCCGCGGCCACCGCGTGGAGCTGGGCGAGGTCGAGGCGCGGTTCGCCGCCCACGACGGCGTGCGGTTCGTCGCGGCCGTCGCGCAGGCGGACCCACAGGTCGACGGCGCGTACCGGCTCGCGGCCTACCTGGTCCTCGCGGACGGCGCCGACATCCCGTCGATCGCGGCGGAGGTCGGTGCGGGCCTGCCGGACTACCTGCGGCCCTCGCACTACGCCGCCGTGGACGCGATTCCGCTCACGGTCAACGGCAAGGCGGACACGTCGGCCTTGCCCGAGGCGCGTCCGCTCGGCACGCTGATGACCAAGGTCTCCGACCGGGAGCTGACCGAGACCGAGACGGTCGTCCGCGAGATGTTCGCGGAGGCGCTCGATCTCGACGAGGACGAGGTGGGCATGACGAACGGCTTCACCGACCTGGGCGGGCACTCGATGCTCGCGGTGCGGCTCATCGGCCTGCTCCGCCGCGAGTTCGGTCCCGTCGTCACGATTCGCGACCTGCTGTCCCTCTCCACCCCCGAAGCGATTGCGCGCCACGTTGACGAACACTGAAGTCCGCACCGGCAGGGAGATCCTCCGCCTCGCCCTGCGCCGCAACCGCGGAGCCATGACGGCCGGCACCCTGCTCATGGGGTGCTACCAGGCCGCCGAGACCGCCGTGCCGATCCTGCTCGGCGTGATCGTCGAGTACGCGCTGCGCGGCGGGCAGCTGAGCTCGCTGGGGCTCGCGCTGCTCGCGCTCGGCCTCGTGATGGCCACCGTCTCGTACTCGTGGCGGTTCGGCATGCGGATCCTGCAGAAGGCGAACACGACCGAGGCGCACCGGTGGCGGGTCGAGGTCGCCGACCGCGGCCTGCAACCGGTGGGGCGCGAGGTCGACCTGAAGTCCGGCGAGGTGCTCACCATCGCCACCGAGGACGCCGACCAGACCGCGGACATCATCGAGGTGGTGCCGCTGCTGATCAGCTCGCTGGTCTCGGTGGTGATCACCGGTGTCGTGCTGGCGGTGATCAGCGTTCCGCTCGGTGTGCTGGTGTTCGCCGGCACCGCCACGATCCTGAGCGTGCTGAGCGTGATGTCGCGGCGGATCGGCACGAACACCCAGGTGCAGCAGGCGAAGGTCGCGCGGGCCGGGGCGAAGGTGTCCGACCTGATCGCGGGACTGCGGCCGTTGCACGGCTTCGGCGGCAGCTACGCCGCCTTCCAGGCCTACCGCAAGGTCAGCACCGAGGCGAAGCAGCAGTCGATCGTCGTCGCGCGGGTGAACGGCGTCTACGCCGGGCTGGGGCTGGCGCTCAACTCCGTGCTGGCGGCGGCGGTGACGTTGTGGGCGGGCCTGCTGACGTTCCGCGGCGAGATCACCATCGGTGAGCTCGTCGTGGTGGTCGGCCTGGCGCAGTTCCTGATCGAGCCGCTGAAGCTGTTCTCGGAGATGCCCAAGTACGTGATGATCGCGCGGGCCTCCGCCGACCGGATGGCGTTGATCCTCGCGGCGCCGCCCCGCATGACGCCCGGCGTCGAGGAACCCGGTCCGGAGAGCGGGCTCGAGGTCTCGGGCGTGACCCACGGGTCGTTGCGGGACTTGACGTTCGCGGTGGAGCCCGGTGAGTTCGTGGCGATCGCGGTCTACCAGCCGCAGGCGGCGGCCGAGCTCGCGTCGCTGCTGTCCGTCGACGTGCCACCGGATTCCTACTCGGGTGTCGTGCGGGTGGGCAAGCGGGACGTCGCGTCTCTGACGATCGAGAGCGTCCGCACGCACCTGCTGGTCAACCCCTCGCACCACGAGGTGTTCGCGGGGACGTTGCGGGAGAACGTGGATCCGGCCGGTACCAGCACGTTGGTGGACGAGGCCGTGTCCGCCGCGATGCTGACCGACGTCGTGGCACTGCACTCCGACGGCCTGGACTACGCGGTGCGCGACCGCGGCGCGAACCTGTCCGGCGGGCAGCGGCAGCGGTTGTCGCTGGCACGCGCATTGGCCGCGAACCCGGAGATCCTGGTGCTGCACGACCCGACCACGGCCGTCGACGCGGTGACCGAGCAGCTCATCGCCCGCAACATCACCGCGTTGCGGCGCGGACGCACGACGGTCGTGATCACCAGCAGCCCGGCGTTGCTCGACGTGGCCGACCGGGTGATCGTGCTCGACGGCGGCGCGGTGACCTCCGAGGGCACGCACCGGGACCTGCTCGGCCGCGACTCCTCCTACCAGCTGGCGGTGGCCCGATGACCAGGTTCGAGTGGCGTGGAGGCCCGGCCTCGGTCCGGTTCGAGGACGTGCTGGACCCGGTCGAGCTGCGGCACGAGGGCGGCGACCTCTGGGCCGCCGAGGTCGAGGTGCCGCCCCGGTTGCGCGTGACGTACCACTTCGCTTCCGACGGCGAGGAGCACGCCGATCCGTCGAACCCGGCCGGGGCGGGACCGAACCGGTCGATCTTCGCGACGCCGGACCTGGAGCCGCAGCCGCACTGGCCCGTCGTCGGGCCGGACGAGGTGCTGGACGTCCCGTCGCTGCGCATCCGGTGGAACGGGGCGTTGGGGCGCAAGACAGTTCGCGTGCACAAGGGCGGCGAACCGGTCGTGCTGCTGCTCGACGGTGACGACTGGATGTACGCGCATCCTCTGACGACCGCGTTCGAGTCGGCGGTGAAGAGCGGCGAGATGCCCGCCGCCACGCTCGTCTTCCTTCCCACGCCCCGTGATCGCGGCGCCGAGTACAGCTCGCCCGAGCTGTGGCAGGCGATCCGCGACGAGCTGCTGCCGTTGCTCGCGGAGAACGGCGTGACGGTCGACCTGTCGCGGTTCGTGGTGGCGGGCCAGAGCCTCGGCGGGCTCAGCGCTTTCCGGGCGGCACTGGACTTCCCGGACCTGGTGACGCGGGTGGCGTGCCAGTCGGGTTCGTTCTGGTGGAAGCACGACCTGCCGGAGCACGGGCTGTCGCTCGACGGCCCTGCCGGCGGGGACACGGCCGAACGCCTGAGTGCTCTTCCGGACCTGTCCGGCCTGCGCGTGGCGTTCGACGTCGGCGAGCACGAGCCGCGGATGCACCGGCACTGCTCGGCGGTGGAAGAGTTCGCCGCACGGGCGGGTGCGACCGTGCGGACCTGCCGGTCCCCCTCCGGGCACGACCGGGTGGGATGGCGGCACGCGCTAGTGCGCGACGTCGCTTGGCTGCTCGGTTAGCTGCCAGCTGGCCAGGAGGCGCAGGTTCTGCTCGGACGCCGAACCCGGCTCGACGGTGTGCAGCGCGAGCGACATCTCCGGGTCGGCGTCCACCGTCAGCGACTCGTAGGCGAACGTGATGTCGCCGACCACCGGGTGGTGCAGCGTCTTCGAGCCGTGCGCGTGCTGGTAGACGTCGTTGTCCGCCCACCAGCGGCGGAAGTCGGTGTCCCGGACGGACAGTTCCCCGACCAGCGCGGCCAGCCGCGGGTCGTGCGGGCGCCGTCCGGCGTACACGTGCAGGGCGGCGACGGCGAGGCGGGCGTTGCCCTCCCAGTCGTCGTAGAGCTCGCGGGCCGCCGGGTCGAGGAAGATGAAGCGGATCATGTTCCGCTCGTGCGGCGGTGCGGCGTCGAAGTCCTTGTACAGCGCGCGGGCCAGGGCGTTCGTGCCCAGCACGTCGGTGCGGCGGCCCAGCAGCATCGCCGGGACGTCGGAGATCGAGTCCAGGACCCTGCGCAGACCCGGCCGGAGGCGTTGTGGTGGCATCGCCTGGGTCTTGCGCGTCGGTTTGGCCACTGTGTACAGATGAGCGCGCTCGGTCTCGTTGAGGCGCAACGCTCTCGCCAACGCGTCCAGAACGGACTCGGAGACGTTGACGTTCCTCCCCCGTTCCAGCCGCACGTAGTAGTCGACGCTCACGCCGGCGAGCTGCGCGACCTCTTCGCGGCGCAGGCCCGGCACACGGCGACCGCCCGGGAACACGGGCAGCCCGGCTTCCTCGGGCGTGACCTTCGCCCGGCGTGAGCGGAGGAACTCGCGCAGTTCGGTGTTCACGTCCTCAGGGTAGGGCGGTTCGCCCGGCCGTGCGGGGTACTGGCAGGTCCTGTCACGCGCCCCTCCCCACGGGTTCTGTGGGAGGCATGGAATACAGGGTTCTGGGCACGACCGGCATCACGGTCAGCGAGTTCGCGCTCGGCGCGATGATGTTCGGCAGCTACTCGAACGGCGACCACGACGAGTCGGTCAAGATGATCCACTCCGCGCTCGACGCGGGCGTCAACTTCATCGACACGGCGGACGTGTACTCGCAGGGCGAGTCGGAGGTGATCGTCGGCAAGGCGATCAAGGGCCGCCGCGACGACGTGGTGGTCGCGACGAAGTTCTACTTCCCGATGGGCGACGACCCCAACCGCGGCGGGGGTTCGGCGCGGTGGATCAAGCGGGCCGTCGAGGACAGCCTGCGCCGCCTGGACACCGACCACATCGACCTCTACCAGATGCACCGCCCCGATCAGAACACCGACATCGACGACTCGCTGGGGGCGCTCTCCGACCTCGTTCGCGCCGGCAAGGTGCGCACGATCGGCTCGTCGACGTTCCCCGCGAGCGAGATCGTCGAGGCGCAGTGGGTCGCCGAGAAGCGCGGCCACCAGCGGTTCCGCACCGAGCAGCCGCAGTACTCCCTGCTGGTGCGCGGGATCGAGGCCGACGTGCTGCCCACGTTGCAACGGCACGGCATGGGCGCGCTGACGTGGAGCCCGCTGTCCGGCGGCTGGCTGTCCGGCCGGGCCGACCCGACCGCGAGCAGCGCACTGCGCGCCTCGTGGGGCGGGATGTACGACATGTCCGATCCCGCCAACCAGGCGAAGCTCGCCGCCGTCGAGAAGTTCGCCGCGCTCGCCGCCGAGACCGGCCTCTCGCTGCCGACCCTCGCGACGGCGTTCGTGCTCGCGCATCCCGGCGTGACGTCGGTGATCCTCGGCGGCAGCAAGCCCCACCACCTGACCGACCTGTTCGCGAACGCGGGCGTGCGGTTGAACGAGGACGTGCTGGACAGGATCGACGAGATCGTCCCGCCCGGCACCAACGTGCGGCAGAACGACGCGTTCGCGACGACGCCCTCCGTGCAGGACAAGCGGTTGCGGCGGCGCTGACGCTTCCGCGCGGCGATCAGCGAGCCGATCCGGCAGGCTGTGCGGCATGCCAACACCTCCGGTGATCTCGGTGATGCTGATCGTTCCGGACGCCGACGCGGCGGTCGCCTGGTACAGGGCCGCGCTGGGCGCCACGGAGCTGTGGAACCTCGGCGGTGTCGCAGGTCTGGAGATCGGCGGGGCGCCGTTCTTCGTCCACCAGGTCACCCCCGGCAACGCGGCGGAGTCCAGCCCCGATGGCGTCACCAGCGTCCGGGTCGAACTGTTCGCCGACGACCCGGACGGCATCGTCGCCCGCGCCGTTGCGGCGGGAGCCACCGGTTCCGCGGTCGTGGACCACGAGATGCCGTGGGGCACGCACCGGCAGGGCGGCTTCACCGATCCGTTCGGCCACAGGTGGTCCGTGGGCGACCGGTCACCCCTGGGCTGACTGGAGCGGCCACACCTCGACGACTCCGTGCGCCACCGCGCACGGAGTCCCCGCCACCATCCGGACGGCCTCCTCCAGCGACTCGGCCTCGACGATCGCGAACCCCGCGATCGGCAGGGCGGAGGTCATGAACGCTCCCTCCTGCACCTCCGTTCCGGTGCCGCCGGGGTTGCGCACCCGCACGGGCGTCCCCGCGACACCCATCTCCACCCCGGCCGCCAGCAGACGTGCGTCGTGGGCGTGCGCCTCGTCGCGGACGGCCTGGTCCGTGCGGTCGTAGCCCTCGCGGTCGCCGTAGCCGATCGTCACGAACTTCATCGTCGAACCTCCTCGTTCCGGACTCTTCAGCCATACCGACCCGGGACGCGCCCGAAACTCATCGGTCCGTTCATTTAGAGTTCACCTGCCGCTTGCCACGCACCACCGGGAAAACCCGTCGAAGTGACGAAGGATCCAGTCCTCGACGGGGTTTCGCAGCAGAGGTGGACAGTGAAGAGAACGCTCGGCATCGGCCTGGCGGTGGTGCTCCTGGTGGGTGTGGTGACCGCGATCGTCCTGGGACAGGGCGGCGAACCGGCCCGGCTCCAGACCGTGCGCGGCGTGATCGGCTCGGAGAAGCTCGCCTTCTTCGCCGACCAGCGCGTCAAGGACGTGTTCGCGAAGCACGGACTCGTGGTCGAGACCGACCCGGCCGGGTCGCGGCAGATCGCGACCGCCACCGACCTGGACTCGTACGACTTCGCGTTCCCCTCCTCGGCGCCCGCCGCCGAGAAGATCCAGCGCGACCGCAAGGCCGCGCGCACGTACGCGCCGTTCTCGTCACCGATGGTGGTCGCCACGTTCGACCCGATCGCCGACCTGCTGACGAAGGCCGGCGTCGTGAAGCCGGGGCCGGGCTACCAGACGTTCGACGTGCAGGCGTACCTGGAGCTCGCGGCCAAGGGCACGCGGTGGGACCAGCTGCCGGGCAACACCTCCTACCCCGCGCGCAAGAACCTGCTCGTCACCACGACCGACCCGCGCGACTCGAACTCGGCGGCGATGTACCTGGCGATCACGTCGTTCGTCGCCAACGGCGGTGTGGTGTCGTCGGCCGACGCCGAGGCTCGCGTGTTGCCTGCGGTGTCGAAGTTGTTCCTGGACCAGGGGTACACGCAGAGCAGCACCGAGGGGCCGTTCGAGGACTACCTGTCCGCGGGCATGGGCAAGACGCCGCTGGTGCTCGCCTACGAGGCCCAGTTCGTGGACAGGGTGGTGCGGGGCGACTCCTCGATCCGCCCGGACATGAAGCTGCTCTACCCGGCGCCGACCGTGCTGTCCAAGCACACGCTCGTTCCGTTGCGCCCCAACGGTGACCGCGTCGGAGAGCTCTTGCAGGGTGACGCCGAACTGGGAAAGCTCGCGGCGACGTTCGGGTTCCGCACCTCCGACCCCCAGCACTTCGCCACCGTCGTGAAGGAGAAGAACCTGACCGTGCCGCAGACGATCGTGGACGTGGTCGAACCGCCCGCGCACGAGACCCTCGAGCGGATGCTCGAGGCCATCGCGAAGCAGTACTGACCATGACCGACTTCGTCCTGACGCCACCGGACCCCGTCGAGCCCGTCCCGGTCGACCGCGCCGCCGGACTGATCCCCGTCGACGACAGGGCTCTCCTGTCCTCCCGCGCCGAGGAGTTCGTCTCCGCGCTGAGCGCCGCCGACCCGCAGTCGCCCGACTTCAGCCGCATCGTGGACGAGGCGCTGGTGCTCGGCGAGGCCGAGATGCGCGTCGCGGCCCAGATCGCGGGCCGCATGCTGGACCGCACCCTGGCAGCCGTCTCCTCGCCTCTCGACGTCTCGACCAGCCTCGCGGACCTGCGGCGGTCGGTGCGCGAACTCGACCCGCAGGACCTCGGCAAGCTCACCGGACGCAAGATCCTGGGCCTGTTCCCCGGCGGCAACGCGGCACGCGGCCTGCTGGCCCGCCTGCGCGCCGCCGACGAGCCGGTCAACCGGATCGTGCTGAAGCTCCGCTCCGGCCAGGACGCGCTGAAGCGCGACAACGCCGCCATCAAGGGCGAGCGCCAGCGCCTGTGGGACCTGATGACCAAGCTGTCCCAGGACGCCGCCCTGGCCGCCGAGATGGACGAGGCCGTCGAACGCCAGGTGGCGATCCTCGACCTCGCCGAACCCGCCCGCGCCCAGGCCCTGCGCGCCGACGTCCTCTTCGGCCTGCGCCAGCGGCACCAGGACCTCCTGACCCAGCTCGCCGTGTGCGCGCAGGGCTACATGGCACTGGACGTGGTGCGCCGCAACAACGACGAACTGATCAAGGGCGTCGAACGCGCCGTCACCACGACCGTCACGGCCCTGCGGATCGGTGTGGCCGTCGCCGCGGCCCTGGCAGGACAACGCGAGGTGATCGACCAGGTCGACGCCGTGCGCGGCCTCACCGACTCGATCCTCCGGTCCAACGCGGCGCTCATGTCGTTGCAGGGCCAGGACATCCAGCGCATCGCCTCCACCCCGGCCGTCGGCATCGAGGCGGTGCGCACCTCGTTCGACCAGATCTACGCGGCCATCGACGCGATCGACACGTTCAAGGCTCGGGCGGCGGACTCCATGTCGAGCACGGTGTCGGCGCTGGACACCGAGATCCGGCGGGCGCACGAGCACCTGAGCCGGGTGCGGGAGACCGGGGACCGACCGTGATCCACCCACGCACTCGTGCGTCTGCGGTCCGGAGCGTGCGCGCCGCGGGCCGCATGCCCGCGCCCACCACCTCCCACGTGCTCAGCACGCCCTCCCTGCTGCCGGCCAAGCCCGCAACAACCACACGGCGGCACCAAAACCCGCACCGCCGGCGTCCCCGGCTCCTCAGCCACGCGCCCGCGCGGACCACCCGCGCCTCCACGTGCAGCGCGCCCTCCAGACCCGTCTCCTCTCCAAGGAGCCCCGCATGATCCGCCGCCTCCTCCCCGCAGCCGCCGCCCTGGCGCTGCTGGCAGGCTGTTCCGACTCCCCCGACCCGGCCAGACCGGTGGGCGACCCCACCCCGGGCACCCTCCGCGTCCTGGCGGGCAGCGAACTGGCCGACCTCCAGCCGATCCTCGACGAAGCCGCCAACGCCACCGGCGTCAGCGTGAAGTTCGACTTCACCGGCACCATCGAAGGCGCCGAGAAGGTGGCGAGCGGTGAAGCCGAGCAGGGCTTCGACGCCGTCTGGTTCTCCTCCAACCGCTACCTCGAACTGGTGCCGGACGCCCAGAAACGGCTCGGCACCCCCACCAAGGTCATGTCCTCCCCGGTCGTGCTGGGTCTGCCCGCGGCAAAGGTCACAGAATTGGGCTGGGACAGCAAACGCGTCGGCTGGGCGGAGATCGCCGAAGCGGCCGGGGCGCAGAAGTTCACCTACGGCATGACCGACCCGTCCGCATCCAACTCCGGGTTCTCGGCGCTGGTCGGTGTCGCGGCCGCGCTGTCCGGGTCGGGCTCGGCGCTGGACGCGGCGAAGGTGAACGCGGTCGCGCCGCAGCTCAAGCAGTTCTTCTCCGCCCAGAAGCTGTCGGCGGGCTCGTCGGGCTGGCTGACGGAGGCGTTCCAGCGCAGGGCCAGGGGTGAGGATCCCGGCGCCCGAGTGGACGGTCTGATCAACTACGAGTCGGTCCTGCTGTCCTCGCCCGAGCCGTTGACCCTGGTCTACCCGAGCGACGGCGTGGTGACCGCGGACTACCCCCTGACGCTGCTGACGTCGGCGTCGGGTGAAGCCCGCGAGGCGCACCAGAAGCTCTCCGAGCACCTGAAGAGCCCGGACGTCCAGCGCAAGATCATGGAGACCACGCACCGGCGGCCCGTCGTGCCGCAGGTGCAGCTGGACGGGAAGTTCGCGGCCAAGGACCTGGTCGAACTCCCGTTCCCCGGCAGCCAGTCCGCTGTGGACGGTCTGATCACCACGTACTTCGACCAGTTGCGGCGCCCGTCCCGCACGCTCTACGTGCTCGACACGTCCGGCTCGATGCAGGGCGACCGCATCGACGGCCTGCGGCAGGCCGTGACGGGGCTGACCGGCGCCGACCAGTCGCTGGCCGGCAGGTTCAGCCGGTTCCACGGGCGTGAGCAGGTGACGTTGCTGCCGTTCAGCAGCAGCGCGCGGCCGGCGTTGAAGTACGAGGTGCCGCAGGACGATCCGCAGCCGGTTCTGGACCAGATCCGCACGACCGCCACGAACCTCGACGCGTCCGGTGGCACGGCGATCTACAGCAGTCTGCGCGGCGGGTACGACGTGTTGCGCCAGCAGATCGACGCCGACCCCGACCGGTTCACGTCCATCGTGCTGATGACCGACGGCGAGAACACGGGCAGCGAGGACGTCACCGACTTCCAGCTGTTCCACCAGGGCCTGCCGCAGGACCTCAAGGGCATCCCGATCTTCCCGGTGCTGTTCGGCGAGAGCGCGACCGCCGAGATGGAGCAGGTGGCGAAGATGAGCGGTGGCAAGGTGTTCGACGCCCGCAGCCGTTCGCTGTCGGCCGCCTTCAAGGAGATCCGTGGCTATCAGTAGGTATCTCGCCTCCTGGAAGAACCTGGCCGGGTGCACGGGCGGGTTGATCGGTCTCGGGCTGCACTTCGCCGGACTCGCCGGTTCCTACTGGGTCCTGGTCGTCCTCGGCCTCTACGGCGCCGGGGCCCTGATCGCGCCGCCCGAGCGCATCACCCTGGTGACCGACCCGGAGGAGGAAGCCGGCGCGCTGCGGTCCGAACTGGACGCGCTGGTGCAGAGGGTGCAGGGCCTGAAGGTGCCGGGAGAGGCGAAGATCGGGGAGATCGCCGAGGTGCTGCGCGGCATGCTCGACCGGCCGCGCGAGCTGCGCGCCGATCCGGACGCCCTGCACGCCGTCACCCGGCTCGTCGGCACCGACCTGCCGCTGTCCGTGCAGACCTACCTGAACCTGCCGTGGTGGTACGCCGCCGCACGGGGCTCCGGCGCGGAACTGGTGCGGCAGCTCGACTTGCTGCACGCCGACGCGACGAGAACCGCGGAACGGTTCCACGCGGCCGACGCGCAACGGCAGGCCGACCACACCCGCTACCTGGAAGACCGCGGGTGAGAAGTCAGGCGGAGTACCCGAGAGCGGCCGACAGGTCGCGCGCGGCACCCGACACGATCCGCCCCAGCTTGTCGAGCTGCCCGCCGATCCGCTCCTTCGGCGCCGAGACGTTCAACGCCGCCACGACCCGGGACGTGAAGTCGTGCACCGGGGCCGAGGCCGCGACCACTCCCCGTTCCAGCTCCTCGTCCGAGGTCGCGTAACCGCGTTCCCGCACCCGCAGCAGCTCGGCGGTCAGCGACTCCAGGTCCGTGATCGAGTTCGGCCTCGGTGACGGCTGTTCCAGCACCGCGAACGTCGAGTCGGCCCGCTCCCCCGCCTCCAGCACGCCCTCGTCGTGGCCGTGCTCGGCGTACCAGACGGCGAGCGAGCCCGCGTCCCAGTCGCTCAGCAACGCGCGGCCGGACGGGGTGCGCCACGCGGCGGTCGTCACGCCCTCCCACCCGGTGGTGTGGAAGCGGTTCGGGCTCAGCTCGCTCATCAACGTCAGCACGTTCCCGCCGCGCAGCACGCACAGGTGCGCGGTCTCCCTGGTCACCTGCGCCAGGTGCTTGAGGCGGCCGCGGGCGTTCCACGCCAGGGCGCCCTCGGACGTCCGGGCGGCCAGCGCGTAGAGCCGTGATCCCAGGCGGTAGGCCTGCGTGTCCGGGTCGCGGTCGACGAGCCCGCTTTCGGCCAGCGTCGCCAACGTCCGCGACACGACCGTCTTGTCCCTGCCGACGAGGGCCGCGATGCGGACGACACCGAGGCCGCCGGACTGCACGGCTTCGGGCCGGCCGAGCGCCTCCAGCACTTCGATGTCGCGCGCCAGGCCAGCGGAGTTGCGTCGAGATCCCTGCATGGAGCGGCACCCTACGAGGGACGTTGCCATATTGCCAACAGCAGTTGTGCATAAGACCACGCCAAATCTACCGTTCCCGGCCATCGGCACCGACGCCGAAAGGAGGCCCCTTGTCCGGTTCTCTCGACGTGTTCCTGGCCCGCCGCTGGGAAGATCTCGTCACGCTGACGCTGCAACACCTCGCCGTGGTGGCCCTGAGCCTCGCCATCGCCACCGTTCTCGGAGTTCTGCTCGGTCTGCTGGTGTGGGACAGGAACGTCCCGCGCTCGGCGGTGCTCACCGCCGCCGGCATCGCGATCACCATCCCGTCGCTGGCGCTGCTCGCGCTGCTCAGCCCGGTGCTCGGGCTCGGGTGGGCGCCCACGGTGGTGTCGCTGGTCTTCTACTCGCTGCTGCCGATCGTGCGGAACACCGTCGTCGGACTGCGCGAGGTGCCCGCCCACCTCGTCGAGTCGGCGCGCGGCATGGGCATGACCCCGGTGAGGACGCTGCTGAGCATCCAGCTGCCGCTCGCCTGGCCGGTCATCGTCACCGGCATCCGGGTCGCGGCGCAGCTCACCGTCGGCATCGCGGCGATCGCGGCCTACGTCGCGGGCCCCGGTCTCGGCCTCTACATCTTCAAGGGCCTGTCCTCGCTCGGCTCGGTGAACGCGCTCAACTTCACGCTCACCGGCACGATCTGCGTCGTGCTGCTGGCCCTCGTCATCGACGGCGCCTTCGTCCTGATCGCCCGCTACAGCACCTCGAGGGGTCTCCGTGTCTGAGCCTGGAGTCGGCATCGAACTGAGCCACGTCACCAAGCGGTACGCGGGCCAGCAGCAGTCCGCGGTCGAGGACTTCTCGTTGAGCGTCGACCCCGGCGAGCTGGTCATGTTCGTCGGCCCCTCGGGCTGCGGCAAGACCACGACGATGAAGATGATCAACCGCATCATCGAGCCGTCGAGCGGGTCGATCACGATCGACGGCCAGGACGTGCTCTCGCTGAACCCGAACGAACTGCGCCGCCACATCGGGTACGTGATCCAGCAGATCGGCCTGTTCCCGCACATGACCATCGCGGAGAACATCGCGACCGTGCCGAAGCTCCTGGGCTGGTCCAAGGAGCGCACGAGCAGCCGCGTCGACGAGTTGCTGCAGACCGTGCAGCTCGACCCGAAGACGTTCGCCCACCGCTACCCCAAGCAGCTCTCGGGCGGCCAGCAGCAACGGGTCGGCGTGGCCCGCGCCCTGGCCGCCGACCCGCCCGTGATGCTGATGGACGAGCCGTTCGGCGCCACCGACCCGATCACGCGCCAGAAGCTGCAGGCCGAGTTCCTCAAGCTGCAGGCCGACATCGGCAAGACGATCATCTTCGTCACGCACGACTTCGACGAGGCCGTCCGGCTCGGCGACCGCATCGCGGTGCTGAGCGAACGCAGCCAGATCGAGCAGTTCGACACGCCCGCGAACATCCTCGCCACCCCGGCCAACGACTACGTGTCGAGCTTCATCGGCCACGGCGCCGGCCTGATGCGCCTCGCCCTGATCCCGATTTCCGACGTCGAGCTCGACGCACCCGACGCGAACGCACCGGCCGTCGACGCGGACGCCTCACTGCGGGACGCACTGGACCTGCTGGTGGTCACGGGCGCGGAGCGGGTCAACGTGTCGGGTGCGAACGGGTCGCTGACCCACGCCAGGATCTCGGCCGCGTTGAACAGGGCCAAGCAGCCGGTGGAGGCGTCATGACCGTCCACACCGGACAACGGCAGGGGCTGGGGCTCAAGCGGTTCGGGACACCGCTGGCGGTCGTGGTCGTGCTCGCGGCGTTGTTCGCCTGGCTCGGCACCCTCACCCTCGACTCCATCGAGCAGCGCACGCTCAACGCGAGCTACCTGCTCGACCGCACGAGGGAGCACCTCGTCCTGACCGTGGTCTCGTCCGCGCTCGTGGCCCTCCTCGCCATCCCGGCGGGCATCGCCGCGTACCGGGTCCGCTCCAAGGCGGTCCGCGCGTTCGTCATCGGGCTCGGCAACATCGGCCAGGCGACGCCCGCGGTCGGTGTGGTGATCCTGCTGGCGATCGTGTGGCAGACGGGCTTCTACACCGCGCTGATCTCGCTCGTCGCCTACTGCTTCCTGCCCGTGCTGCGCAACACCCTGACCGGCCTCGAACAGGTCGACCACGCGACCCGCGAGGCCGCCAGGGGCATGGGCATGACCCCGCGCCAGGTCCTGTGGCGCATCGAGCTCCCGCTGGCCTCACCGGTGATCCTGGCCGGGCTGCGGACGGCTCTCGTGTTCTCCGTCGGTGTCGCGACCATCGCGACGTTCATCAACGCAGGCGGTCTCGGCGACATGATCGTCAACGGCCTGAAGCTCCAGCGCTACCCCGTGATCGTCGTCGGCGCCGTGCTCGTCGCCTCGATCGCCGTCCTCATCGACTGGGCCGCCGGTCTCGTCGAGGACCTCGTCCGCCCCCGCGGTCTGTAACCACACCCTCCTCCGCCAAAAGGACCCTCCATGTACAAGCGCGCCCTCATCGGCGTGCTGGCCCTCGGGCTGGCCGCCTGTTCGAGTTCCCCGTCCGCCGACACCGCCGCGAAGACCAGCGACCTCCAGGGCCTGCAGGGCCAGATCGGCTCGAAGGACTTCGCCGAGCAGTACATCCTCGCCCACCTGACCACCAAGCTGCTCAACGCCCACGGCGCGACGCTGGAGGCCAACACCAAGCTGGTCGGATCCGCGAACGTGCGGCAGGCGTTGGAGAACAAGCAGTTCCTGGGCTACTGGGAGTACACCGGCACGTCCTGGATCACCTACAACAAGCAGACGCAGCCGATCAAGACCGAGCAGGAGCAGTTCGACGCGGTGAAGAAGGCCGACGAGGCCAAGAACATCGCGTGGGTCGCGCCCGCGCCGTTCAACAACACCTACACCTTCGCGATCCGCAACGAGAAGGCGAAGGAACTGAACGTCACGAAGATGAGCGACATCGCCAAGCTGCCCGCGAACGAGCGGACGTTCTGCATCGAGAGCGAGTTCTCCACCCGTGACGACGGCTGGCCCGGCGTCTCGACGACCTACGGCTTCGACGCGCCCAAGGACAACGTGAAGCTGCTCGACACCGGCGTCATCTACACCGCCACCAAGGACGGCAAGGACTGCAACTTCGGCGAGGTGTTCGCGACCGACGGCCGCATCGCCGCGCTCGGCCTGACCGTGCTGCAGGACGACAAGGCGTTCTTCCCGATCTACCAGGGCGGCTTCACGCTGCAGGCCGACGTGCTCAAGAGCCACCCGAAGATCGCGGACGTGCTCAAGCCCATGGCGGACAAGCTGACCACGGAAGAGATGCAGAAGCTCAACGCCAAGGTCGACGTCGACGGGGACGAGCCGGACGAGGTCGCGCAGGAGTGGCTGACCGCGCAGGGGCTGATCTGATCATGCAGATCGGAGAGAGCTTCGTCGGCGACGGCGTCAACGCCGCCCACGTCAACACCGTGCTCGGCCACCGCGACGGACCGGCCGGCACCGCCTGGGCCACCGCGCTGGCCACCCCTTCTGAGGGGCACGTCCCGTTCGTCGCCGTGCTGCGGCCTTCGCTGCCGGTCAAGCCGATGACGTTGTTCGTCACCAAGGCCGCGCCCGCTTCCGACGACCACGGACTGCTGATCTGGGGTCCCGCCCAGGCCGGTGTGGCCGCCGGGGTCGCCGACGCGGTGGCCGAGGGCAGCATCGCGGAGCCCGACACCTCGACGCACGTGCTGATCGCGGCGGTCTGGGTCAACCCCGGCGCCGACGACGCGGACACCGTGTACCGCAACAACCGCGAGGCCACGCGCACCGCGCTGGCCAACGGCGCCAAGGACCTGCCCGCCGTCTCGGACGTGCTGGCGGCGAGGGGAACGCCCCGCAACCCCTTCTACACGCCGCCCGAGGAGTCCGAGCACCCCTTCCCCCACGCACCCCAGGAGCACGCGTGAGCACTCCCACCGTCGGTTTCATCGGACTCGGCAGCATGGGTTCCGGCATGACCCGGAACCTGCGGAAGGCCGGGTTCTCGTTGGTGGTCAACGACATCCGCCGCGAGTTGGCGGACGAACTGGTCGCCGGCGGCGCCAAGTGGGCGGACACGCCCGCCGAGGTCGCCGCCGGCAGCGACCTCGTGATCACCATGCTGCCCACGCCGAAGCACGTCCACGAGGTCATGAACGGCCAGGCGGGCGTGCTCGCCGGGATGGTCCCGACCGGAACGTGGATCGACATGTCCACCTCGGTGCCCGAGGTCGCGGACGAGATCCGCAAGCGCAACCCCGGCCTGCACGTGCTGGACGCGCCGGTCAGCGGCATGTCGGTGGGCGCGGCGAACGGCACGTTGCAGATCTTCATCGGCGGTGACACCGATGACGTGAACCGCCTGCGACCGGTGTTTGACGCCATGGGCGACCGGGAACGCATCCTGCACGTCGGCGTGCACGGTGCGGGCTACACCGTGAAGCTGATGCTGAACCAACTGTGGTTCTCGCACCTGGTCGCCACGGCCGAGGTGCTGGCGATCGGCGTCAAGGCGGGTGTGGAGCTGGGTGTGCTGCGCAACGCTCTGGTCAACAGCCCGGCCCGGAGCAACTTCGTCGAGCACGACGTGCTGTCCGTCCTGGAGCACGGCGACTACGACGAGGGTTTCGCGATCGCGCTGGCCTGCAAGGACCTGGGTCTGTCGACCGATCTCGCGGCGTCCGTCGGGGTGCCGGCCGAGCTGTCCGCGCTGGTCGAGCAGATCTTCCGCCGCGCCCGCGCCTCGTACGGCGACAAGGCCGGCGAGATGACCCCGGTGAAGCTCTACGAGGACCTCATCGGGGTCGACCTGAGGCTGTGAGGGGACAAGCCATGCTCACCAAGTTGTACATCGACGGCAAGTGGCTCGATTCGAGTGACGGCCGCACGTTCGAGGTGCTCGATCCGTCCACAGAGGAGGTTCTGGCTGCTGTGGCGGAAGCCACCCCTCGGGACGGGAGGAAAGCGCTCGACGCCGCCGTCGCCGCCCAGTCCGCGTGGGGCAAGACCGCGCCGCGGGTGCGCGCCGAGATCCTGCGCAAGGCCTTCGAGCTGGTGACCGCGCGGACCGAGGAGTTCGCGAAGCTCATCACCTCGGAGATGGGCAAGCCGCTCGCCGAGTCGCGGGCCGAGGTCGCGTACGGCGCGGAGTTCCTGCGGTGGTTCTCGGAGGAGGCGCCGCGGATCTCCGGCCGGTTCACGACAGCACCGGACGGCAAGAACCGCCTGGTCACGGTCAAGCGGCCGGTCGGTCCGTGCCTGTTCGTGACGCCGTGGAACTTCCCGCTGGCCATGGCGACCCGCAAGATCGCCCCGGCCATCGCGGCGGGCTGCACGATGGTGCTCAAGCCCGCCGAGCTCACGCCGCTGACGGCGTTGCTGTTCGCCGAGGTGCTGACCGAGGCCGGACTGCCGGCAGGCGTGCTGAACGTGATCACCACGACCGATCCGGGCGCGGTCACCGGCCCGTTGCTGACCGACCCGCGGCTGCGCAAGCTGTCGTTCACCGGGTCGACCGCGGTGGGCAAGAAGCTCATCGCGCAGTCCGCCGACCAGGTGCTGCGGGTGTCCATGGAACTGGGCGGCAACGCGCCGTTCCTGGTCTTCGAGGACGCCGACGTGGACGCGGCCGCCGACGGCGCGGTGCTGGCCAAGCTGCGCAACGGTGGCGAGGCGTGTGTTGCCGCGAACCGGTTCCTGGTTCACCGCTCGGTCGCCGCGGAGTTCACGGCGAAGCTCGCCGAGCGCATGAAGAACTACCCGCTCGGCCCGCTGGTCGACGCCAAGACCAGGGCGAAGGTCACCGAACTGGTGGACGACGCACTGGACCGCGGCGCCGAGGTCGCGTTGGGCGGGGCCGCGTTGGAGGGCAAGGGCTTCTTCTTCGAGGCGACCGTGCTCACCGGCGTGTCCGCCGACGCCCGGTTGCTCAGCGAGGAGATCTTCGGGCCGGTCGCGCCGATCGTCACCTTCGAGACCGAGGAGGAGGCCGTCCGGCTGGCCAACTCCACCGAGTACGGCCTGGTTTGCTTCGCCTACACCCGTGACCTCAACCGGGGTCTGCGGCTCGCGGAGTCCCTGGAGACCGGGATGCTCGGCCTCAACACGGGAATCGTGTCGAACCCCGCCGCGCCGTTCGGCGGCGTCAAGCACTCGGGCATCGGCCGCGAAGGCGGCGCCGAGGGCATCGAGGAGTACCTCGAGACCACGTACGTGGCCGTATCTGACCCGTTCGGGAGCAACTGATGGACTTCGGGTTGGACCTGTTCTCCCTCAAGGGGAAGAACGCGATCGTCACCGGTGGCAACACGGGGCTGGGCCAGGCGTTCGCGCTCGGCCTGGCCGCCGCCGGGGCGGACGTGTTCGTGCCGAGCCTCGTCTCCGACGACGGTGAGACGCAGAAACTGGTCGAGGCGCAGGGACAGCGGTTCGCGGAGATGACCGCGGACATCACGGAGCCGGGCGCCTGCGCGTCCGTTGTGGACGCTTGTTTCGACCAGCTCGGCTCGGTGGACATCGTCGTCAACTCGGCCGGCATCAGCCTGCTCGACGACGTGGAGAGCTTCGACCGCGCCAAGTGGGACCCGATGATCGCGGTCAACCTGACCGCGGCCTTCGAGCTGTCCCACGAGGCGACCAGGTACATGATCCCGCAGCGGTCCGGGAAGATCATCAACATCGCGTCGCTGTTCTCGTTCCTCGGCGGCCGCCAGTCCCCCGCCTACGCCGCGACCAAGCACGGCATCGCCGGGTTCACCAAGGCCTACTGCGACGAACTGGCGCAGCACAACATCCAGGTCAACGCGCTGGCACCCGGCTACTTCGCCACGAAGATCACCGAGGCCACCCGGTCGGACCCCGAGACCAACCAGCGCGTGATCGACCACATCCCGGCCGGTCGCTGGGGTGACCCGGCCGACCTCATGGGCGCGCTGGTGTTCCTCTCCGGCCGCGCCTCCGACTACGTCAACGGCCACACGCTCGTGGTCGACGGCGGTTACCTCGTTCGCTGACTCCCCTCGAAGGCAGAGCCATGTTTCCTGCACCGCCGCCCTCCGTTCCCTCCGCCTCCGACCTGAGCCGCGAGCAGATCGTCGCCGGGCTCGTCGACCTGCTCGGCGCGGCGAAGGTCGACACCGACGAACACGAACTGCGGGACGCGAGCGTCGACAGGTTCCGCAAGTACACCGCCGTGCACGGCATCTTCACCGGCCCTATCCCGGCCGCGATCGTCAGGCCGGGCAGCACCGACGAGGTGTCCGAGGTGCTGGCGTTCGCCAACGAGCACCGGATCAACGTCGTCCCGCGCACCGGCCGCACCGCGACCGAGGGTGGGCTGGAGACGCTGGTGGAGGACACCGTCGTGCTCGACGGCTCCACAATGGACGCCATCGTCCGCATCGACCCGGTCAACATGATGGTCACCGCGCAGTGCGGTGTTCCGTTGCAGCAGCTGGAGGACGCGCTGCGCGAGCGGGGCCTGACGACCGGCCACTCGCCGCAGTCCAAGCCGCTCGCGCAGATGGGAGGACTCGTCGCCACGCGGTCGATCGGCCAGTTCTCCACGCTGTACGGCGGGATCGAGGACATGGTCGTCGGCCTGGAGGCGGTGTTCCCGGACGGCACGGTCAGCCGGATCAAGAACGTCCCGCGCCGCGCCGCCGGCCCGGACATCCGGCACGTCGTGATCGGCAACGAGGGCGCGCTGTGCGTGATCACCGAGGTCACCGTGAAGCTCTTCAAGCACCAGCCCGAGCACAACCACCACTTCGGCTTCCTCACCGACGACTTCGGTGACGCCGTCGAGCGGCTGCGCACGTTGATCACCGACGGCTACCGGCCCAGCGTCTGCCGCGTCTACTCCCCCGAGGACGCGAACCAGCACTTCAGCCACTTCTCGGACGGCAAGAACGTCGTCGTGCTCGTCGCGGAGGGCCCGGAGGGCATCGCCAGGGCCACCGCCGAGGCGATCGAGAAGACGTTCGCGGGCACCGAGGCCGTGGACCCGAAGCTGATCGCCGAGTGGTTCGACAACCTCAACTGGGGCCAGGACAAGATCGACGCCGAGAAGCGCGCGATGCTGGAGACCCAGCACCTCGGGTACACCACCGAGGTCTCCGTCGACTGGTCGAACGTCACGCCGCTCTACGACGCGATCATGACCCGCGTGCGCGACGAGTTCCCGCGCTTCGCCGACCTCACGATGCTCGGCGCGCACTCCTCGCACAGCTACCAGACCGGCACGAACCTGTACTTCGTCTACGACTACGACATCACCTGCGAGCCGGAGCAGGAGATCACCGAGTACCACATCCCGCTCAACGCGATCATCGTCGAGGAGTCGCTGCGGCTGGGCGGATCGATGGTGCACCACCACGGCATCGGCAAGTACCGCACGCCGTGGACGCGCGACGAGCACGGCAGCGCGTACCAGATGCTGGAGGTGCTCAAGCGCGGGTTCGACCCGAACGGGATCATGAACGCCGGCACGATCTTCCCGGTGTCATGAGCTACCTGATCGCGATCGACAACGGCTCGCAGAGCACGAAGGTGTCGATCGTCGACGAGGTCGGCAGGGTGCACGCCTCGGCCCAGCGCGCGCTGCGGCCGTACGCGCACCCGGAGCCCGGCCAGGTCGTGCACCCCGGCGACGACGTGTGGGACTCGATCGCCGAGGCCTGCACCGAGGCCATGCAACGGTTCACCGGCGCGCCGGGCGAGATCGCGGGCGTCGGGCTGTGCACGATCCGGTTCTGCCGCGCGCTGGTGGGCGAGGACGGGCTCGCGGAACCGTTGCTGAGCTGGATGGACGACAGGCTCGCGCAGCCCCAGTGGGACGACCCGGCGGTCCGGTACGTGACGACCTCCTCCGGGTACGTGACGCTCCGCCTCACCGGCGAGCGCCGGGACACGGCCGGCAACTACGAGGGCATGTGGCCGATCGACCACGAGACCTGGCGGTGGCCGGAGTCCTCCCCCGCCTACGCCGACACCGGGATGCGGCGCGAGCAGCTGTTCGACCTCGTCGACCCCGGCGCGCTGCTGGGCACCGTCACCGCCGAGGCCTCCGAAGCGACCGGTCTGCCCGCCGGGCTGCCGGTGTACGCGACGTCGAACGACAAGGCCGTCGAGGCGCTGGGCAGCGGTCTGGGCGACGAGCTGCTGGTCTCGCTCGGCACCTACATCGCCGCGATGACCACCGGCTCGGACCACGTCGTGGACGCGGAGGGCCGCTTCTGGTCGAACTTCGGCTCCGTGCCGGGGAAGTACCTGTACGAGAGCAACGGGATCCGCCGCGGCATGTGGACGGTCAGCTGGTACCGCCAGCTCGTCGACTCCGACCTGGGCGAGCTCGAAGCCGGTGCGGCGGCCGTCGAACCGGGCTGCGGCGGGCTCATGACGGTGCTCGACTGGCTGGCGCCGGGCGACCACCCGTACCGGCGCGGCGCGTTGCTCGGGTTCGACGGCTCGCAGGGCCGCTACCACGTCTACCGGTCGATCCTAGAGGGCATAGCGCTGACCATGCGCCGGCACGGCGAGTCGATGGCGGGCGCCCTGGGTCGCGAGTTCCCGGAGCTGATCGTCTCGGGTGGCGGGTCGCGCTCGGACCTGATGATGCAGATCTTCGCCGACGTGTTCGGACGACCGGTGCGGCGGACGAGGATGAGCGACGCCGCGGGTCTCGGTGCCGCGATCTGCGCGGCGGTCGGCAGCGGCGTGCACCCCGACTGGGACAGCGCGGTCAAGGCGATGGTCACCACGGCCGACGTCTTCACACCTTCGCCCGCGAGCGGAACGTACGCGTCGATCGCCCAGGACCACGCGAGAATCACCGCATTCACCGATCCGCTCTTCGTATCCCTGCACCGCACACCCGGTCCTTAAATGCGTGTCGACCGCGTACGTGGCGGTCCCCGGTCTCCGCTAGGTTCTGCCGGGACTTGGCGGAGGAAGTGCATTCGAGGATGAAGTGGTGCTGCCGGAATCGGCGTTCGACAGGGCGAGAAGGGGAGCCGGTCAGCTCTTCGCGGTCACCAGGCCCGCGGGAGCCGAACGGACGCGGTACCTGATCCAGGCGGCGGAACTGGCCCGGACGCACGGGTTCGCCGTAACCTGGGTCGGATGTCGCGCGGACGCACCGGCTTTCTGGCCGTGGCAGGCGATCCTCGCCGGACTGGGCGGGGACGCGTCGGTGCTGGACGCCGATCCCGGGGCGTCCGCCAGGAAAGTGCTCGAAGTCCTCGCCGCGGCGCCGGCGTTGGTCCTGATCGACGACGCCGACCTGGCCGGCGAGGAGACGCTTCAGCTCACCCGCGCCGTGGCCGCGAGCGTGCACCACCTCCCCGTCGTCCTCGTGGTCGTCACCTCCGGCACCCGACTCGTCGACCAGGCGCACGCCGCGCTGGCCGAGGGCCGGATCACCGACGCACGGGACCTGCTCGACCAGGCGGCGCGCGAGGGCGATCCGGAGGCCGCGCTCGGGCTGCCCGGCATGTGGGTCAACAAGTTCCGCGGCCGGACCGATCGCGCGCTGGCCATCGCCCGGTTGCGCGACGCCCTGGCGACGAACCCCGCGGAACCCCTGCGCACCCGGCTGGCCGTGCGGCTCGAAGCCGAGCACGCCTACGACCGGCGGGAGACCGAGTGCGTGCTGCAAGCGTTGGAACAGGCCAGGAACTGCGGTGACCAGCTGACCCTGGCCGAGGCCCTGTCCCTGGCGCACCACGCGTTGTGGTCCCCGGAGCACACCGCCGCCCGGCTCGCGCTGACCGGGGAGCTGATCGCGGTGGCGTCGGCCGCGGGGCTGGAACTGCTGGCGCTCAGCGGTCTGTGCCGGCGCACGATGGACCTGTTCTGCCTGGGCGACCCGCACGCGGAACGGTCGCAGGTCGAGCTGGCCCGGCGGGCGTCCGGCCATCCGGGAGTGCTGTTCTTCCACGCCGCCATGGACGTCATGCGGACGATCCGGGCGGGACGGTTCGCCGAGGCCGAGGAGAAGGCGTCGGCGTGCCTGCGGCTCGGGCTCGGCGCGGGTGACGTCGACGCGGAGACGTTCCACAGCTCGCACCTGTTCGCGATCCGCTGGCTGCAGGGGCGCGGCGGCGAACTGGTCGACCTGGCCGAGCAGGTCACGCACTCCCCCACGTTGCCGGACCTGGAGTTCAGCTTCGAGGCCGCGCACGCGTTACTGGCACTCGAGGCGGGGCAACGGGATCGGGCTCGGTCGGCGTTGCACCGGTTGACGATCAACGGGCTCACCGCGGTCCCGCTGTCCAGCACCTGGATCACCTGCATGTTCTGCGTGGTGCACGTGGCCGCGGCGCTCGGCGAGGCGGAGATCGCGCGCGAGGCCTACGGCCTGCTCGAACCGTTCGCCTCGCAGCCCGTGGTCCCGGCCACCGCGATCGTCTGCTTCGGCTCGACCGAGCTGCTGCTGGGCATCGCCGCGACGACGTTCGGCGACGAGGACCTCGCGACCGGGCACCTGGAACGCGCGGTCACCACGAACATCCGGCTGGGCAACAGACCCATGACCGCCTACGCCCGCGCGACCCTCGCGCGGACCGCGGGCGGCGAGACCGGCAGGGAGCTGTTCGAGGTGGCCATCGCCGACGCCACCGAGATGGGCATGACCGCACGCGCGGTGGCGTGGGCCCGCGAGCGCGACGGGCTGGCCGGCCGGATCTCCATCCGGCGCGAGAGCGCGTGGTGGATCGTTTCCCGCCACGGCAAGGAGATCCGCGTCGAGGATCTCGTGGGCATGCGGTACCTGGCCCGGCTCGTGGCCGATCCCGGGGTCGAGATCGCCGCGCTGGAACTCGTCGGCGGCGAGGACAGCGGCAACCAGCCGGTGCTGGACCTCGTCGCCCGCGCCGCGTACCTGACGCGGATCCGCGACCTCCGTGCGCGCATCGACGACGACCCGTCGCCCAGGCTGGAGGCCGAGCTGGAGGAGTTGCTCAGCCACCTGGAACGCGAGACCGGCATGGGCGGGCGCGGCAGGAACTTCGCCGGTCCGGCCGAACGTGCCAGGACGGCCGTGCGCAAGGCCATCCGGCGCGCCATCGACGCGATCGCCGTGACGGAGCCGTCCGCGGCGGACGCCCTGCGCGACGCGGTGACGACGGGCTACCGCTGCTCGTACCAGCCCGTCGGATCTTGACCACCGCACGGCAGCCGCCTGGCCACCGCCGGTCCGCACCCTGGGTGCACGGGGGGCGCCGAGGGGGCGCCCGAGGGGTACGAGGAGACCGATGGACAAGGAGAGAGCACTGCCGCTGTTCAAGCGGTTCGGCGCGATGATGCTCGTCGCGTTCGGAATCCTGGCCATGACGACGGGGGTCGCCCAGGCCAAGCAGACGTGCGGTTCCGGCAGCCTGCACGTCATCTGCTTCTCGATCGACAAGGTCGGCGGCGACGCCTACGCCGTCCACGTGGGCATCGACATCAGCATGTCGCAGGGCGACGCACAGCTGATCATCGACCAGCCGGGGGACCCGGTCGACGCGTGGGCGATGGGCGACGACTGGTTCGACAACGCGGAGTTCCGGATCCCGCTCACCTGGGTCGCCGCAGGCCCTGACGGCCTGAGCGCCGAGTTCGACATCACCGTGCCGGGCGTGGCCCTCGACGAGGACCCGGACGGCGGCGACGAGCTGTACGCCCGCGTGCGCCTGTTCGACCAGCGCACCTCGACGAGGACCTTCACGTCGGGCGTGCTCCGCAGCCCCTTCTAGACAGCTTCTTCCAGTCAGGGGACACCGGCCGCAGCTCGCACCCCCCAGGGCGAGCTGTGGTCGTGTGCCCGGCCGATGCCCGTGAGAGGGAGGAGCATCGGCCGGGTGGCACGACCGGCACCGCGACTCGAACCCCCGACACGGGTCGCGGTGCACCCCTACCCGGCAAGCACCGCGGCTTCCCTGCGCCGCAACGCGTACCCGGGCTCCAGGCCGAACTCCTCCACGAGCAGCGCGCGCACCCGCCGGTACGTCCGCAGGGCGTCACCGGTCCTGCCCGCCCGGTGCTGGGCCTCCATCAGCAGGTCCCACAACGACTCCCGCAACGGGTAGAGCGCGACCAGCCGTTCCAGCTGCCCGATCGCCTCGGCGTACCGGCCGCCGAGGCACAGCGCCGCCGCGTGGTTCTCCTCCGCGAACGCCAGCGCCTCCCGCAGCCGCACGATCTCCGCCCCCGCCCAGCCCTCGACGGGGCAGTCCGCCAGCGGATCCCCGCGGTGCAGCGCGAGTGCCTCCGCGTACCTGCCGCACCGCAGGTGCTCGTCGAACTCCTCGACGTCGACGACGACCTGCGTGACGTCGAGCAGGTAGCCGGGTCCGCGCGTCAGCACCACCCCGTCGGCACCGGCCAGTTCCAGCGCCCTGCGGACCTTGGCCACGTGCCCCTGCAGCGTCTTGGTCCCCGTCGGCGGCACGTCCTCGCCCCACAGGCCGTCGACGAGCGCCGATCTCGACACAAGACGGCCGGTTCTCAGGGCCAGCAACGCGAACACGGCCCGCCGCCGCGCCCCGGTGAAGTGCACCGGCCCGTCCGGTCCGCGCACTTCCAGCGGCCCGAGCAGCCGCACCTCGATCTTCATCACCATTCCCCTCCCCGTGGACACGAACAAAGGCGTGCCACGGGTGTGCCATACCGCGTCACATCACCAGGAGATAACCGGGCGATAACGGCAAGGTATACCGACCGACCACACGGTCGGTGCTTCTGGTGTGCTCACGGGCATGGACATCGACAAGGCGATCGCGCGCCTGGACCTGGCTCAGAAGGTCCGGCTGCTGACGGGTTCCGCGCTCTTCGCCCTGCACGAGGAACCGGAGATCGGGCTGGCGTCGCTGAAGCTGTCCGACGGCCCGACCGGTGTCCGTGGCGCCGAGCTGCGGGGCGGCACGATCGCGTGCGTGCTGCCGAACGCCACGTTGCTCGCCCAGCACTGGGACACGGCACTGGCCCGCGAGGTCGGCGAGGTGCTCGCCGACGAGGCCGCGGCCCAGCGGGTGCACGTCGTGCTCGGCCCGACGATCAACCTGCACCGCACGGCGCTGGGCGGCCGGCTGTTCGAGGCCTACAGCGAGGATCCGCTGCTCACGGCCAAGATCGCGGCCGCCTACGTGCGCGGCCTGCAGGACAAGGGCATCGCCGCGACGCCGAAGCACTACGTGGCGAACGAGTCCGAGACGCAGCGCCGCACGGCGAGCATGGTGCTGGACGAGAAGACGTTGCGCGAGGTCTACCTGCTGCCGTTCGAGATCGTGGTCGAGGACTCGGCTCCCTGGGCGATCATGGCCGCCTACAACAACGTCAACGGCGTCCCCGCGACCGAGCACACCGAACTCGTCGAGGGCGTGCTGAGGTCCGAGTGGGGGTTCGACGGCCTGGTCATGTCCGACTGGTTCGCCACGAAGTCCACGGCCGCCAGCGCGAACGGCGGTCTCGACCTGGCCATGCCCGGTCCCGGCGGACCGTGGGAGGACAAGCTGGTCGCGGCCGTGCGGGCGGGCGAGGTCGCCGAGTCCACGATCGACGACCACCTCGCCCGGCTGCTGCTCCTCGCGTCGCGGACCGGGGCGTTCGGCGAGCAGCGCTCGTGGCCGCGGGACCTCCCCGCATCTGACAGCCCGGTCCGCCGCGAGCAGCTGCGGAGGTTCGCCGCGGGTGGCATGACCGTGCTGAAGAACTCCGGCGTCCTGCCGTTGCAGGACTCGAAGGTCGCGCTGATCGGCCGCCACGCCCTCGACACCGTGGCGCAGGGCGGTGGTTCGGCCGGCGTGCGGCCGCCGCACGTGATCAGCATCGCCGACGGCCTGACCTCGCAGCGCGGCGACTCGGTGTCCGTTGTGGACGGTGTGGAGGTCCGGCTCCGGTACGCCGCTCCCGGCGCCGGGGTGCTGAAGGACATCCGCGCCACGACGTACGACGCGGACGGCGAGGTGCTCGCGACGCGCGACATGGAGATCGCCGAGCTCGCGGCGTACGGCGGATGGGCGCAGGGCGCCGCGTCGATCGAGGTGTCCGGCGAGGTCGTGCTGGACGAGCCGGCGCGGATGCTGATCGGTGTGCGCGGGTTCGGCGACTGGACGATCGACGTCGGCGGCCGGCAGCACGCCACGCTCCTGGCCTGGGCGAACGGCATCGTCGAGGAAGCGCTGCTCAAGCCGCCGCACTGGACGGCCGAGGTCCTGCTGTCACCCGGCGACCGGATCACGGCCCGCGTCCGCGAGGCCAGCGCGCTGGTCGGCCTGATCACCCAGCCCGTCCCCCGCTCCCCCGCCGACGTGATCGGCGCCGCGGTGCGGGCCGCGCGCGAGGCGGACGTGGCGGTCGTGGTCGTCGGCCTCACCGAGGAGCAGGAGACCGAGGGCTTCGACAAGACCACGCTCGCGTTGCCCGGTGAGCAGGACGCGCTGGTCGCGGCCGTGGCAGCGGCCGCGAAACGGACGGTCGTCGTGGTCAACGCCGCCACGCCGGTGCTCATGCCGTGGCTCTCGCAGGTGGACGCCGTGCTGTGGGCCGGGCTGCCCGGCCAGGAGGCCGGCGATGCCGTCGCCGCCGCGCTGCTCGGCCACGTCGAACCGGCCGGGCGCCTGGTCACGACGTTCCCGCGCGCCGACTCCGAGGCGTTGAACCTGGTTCCGTCCGACGGCGAGCTCGTCTACTCCGAAGGGACCGCGATCGGCTATCGCAGCGCGACCGATCCGCTGTTCTGGTTCGGCCACGGACTTGGTTACACGACCTGGGAGTACGGCGCAGCTGAGGTGTCCACTGTGGACGGCGTGGTCGGCTCAGTGTCGGTGGAGATCACCAACACCGGCGAGCGGTCCGGCCGGGAGGTCGTGCAGGTCTACCTGCGACCGGCGGACGAGCCTGTTCGCCTGGCCGGGTTCGCCACCGCCGACGTCGAGCCAGGTAGGACCGTGCGGGTGGAGGTGCCGTGCGACCCGCGGGTGCAACGGGTGTGGGCGGACGGCTGGCAGCCGCTGACCGGCGGCGAGGTGCTGATCGCCCGCGGGCTCGGCGACGTCCGCGTTACCCTGCCCGCTGATCAGGAGTGAGGTGACGCAGTGTCGGTCCCGCCCAGGTACCGGGCCAAGTCGCGGGTGGACGTCTCCGGTGAGGAGTCCAGGGCCAAGGCGGTGGCGGTCGCGACCGAACTGTTCGCGCTGACGGGTTTCAAGGGGACGTCGGTCGCGGCGGTGGCGGCGAGGACCGGGCTCTCGCAGTCCGGTCTGCTGCACCACTTCCCCAGCAAGGCCGCGCTGCTGACGGCCGTGCTGGAGGAACGCGACAGGCAGGACGGCGACTTCCTGGCCGGGAGCGCCGGCCCTCCGCTGGGCTGGGCGGCGTTCGACGCGCTGGCCGCATTGGTGGCGCGCAACTCGACACGGCCACATCTCGTCGGCCTGTTCGTGCGGCTGGCCGCGGAGGCGACCGAACCCGCGCATCCGGCGCACGCGTGGGTGCACGAGCACTACAGCGGACTGCGGCGGTGGCTGACCGAGGCCGTCCACTCGGGTCAGGAACAGGGAGAGATCGCGGAGGACGCACCGGTGGACTCACTGGCGCGCATGACGATCGCGGTGATCGACGGACTGCAGCAGCAGTGGCTGCTCCATCCGGACGCGATGTCGATGACGGCCGAGTTCGAGGCTTTCGCCGCGACCGTGCGCGCCCGCTGGGCGCGCTGACTCCCCCCAACCGCAAGGTGGTGGCCCGGTTCAGTCTGGGGGACCCGCCCGGGCCACCGGTCTTGCGGTAGTTGGCCGACGTGCGCGGTGACTTTCACACGCCGGCCGGGTTCTGGGGGAACCGGACCCGGCAACTGCGCCGACCCCCACTCCCAGGAGCTTTCGGGCCCGGCGGCGCAGGTACCGGATCTGGACACAAAGATGACAGGGGGCGTGCACAGATTTCGCCCAGGCAGCGCACAGACCCCCGAGAAGTGCGCGAGGATGGTGGTCGCACCCAACGCCTGGATCATCGAGG
This sequence comes from Lentzea cavernae, assembly GCF_014653695.1. GTDB lineage: Bacteria > Actinomycetota > Actinomycetes > Mycobacteriales > Pseudonocardiaceae > Lentzea > Lentzea cavernae. The sequence continues at coordinate 705,370 of NZ_BNAR01000001.1, forward strand.
AGCGATCGACCCGTGGAGTTCCTGTTGCTCGGCTCGCTGGCGGTACGGCGGTCGGGCACACTGCTGGAGCTGGGCGGACCCAGGCAGCGCGCGGTGCTCACCATGCTGTTGCTGCACGCGAACGAGGCGGTCAGCGTCCCACAGCTGACGGAGGCGGTCTGGGACTCGCCGCCGGTGTCGCCCGAGTCGAACCTGCGCACGTACGTCGCCGGGTTGCGCAAGGTCCTCGGCGACCGGCTGGTCACCCGTCCCGGCCACGGCTACCAGCTCACGGTCGAACCCGGCGAGCTCGACCTCGAGGCGTTCGACCAGCTGGTCCGCGAGGGTGAGAACGCTCTCACGGACAACGACGCCGAAGCGGCGGCCGCGTTCTTCGCCCAGGCCCTGGCCCGGTGGCACGGCATTCCCACCGCCGAGCTGAACGCGGGGCCGTTGCTGCGCGCCGAGTTCACCCGGATCCAGGAACGCAGGCTCACGGCCGTCGAGAGGCACGCCAGGGCGTCGATCGAGCTCGGCCGGTTCGACGACGTGATCGACCGGCTGCGGCGGGAGTCGGCGCTGCACCCGTTGCGCGAGGAGCTCTGGGCGCAGCTGATGCTGGCGCTGGACCGCTCCGGCCGCCGCGGCGAGGCGCTGGAGGCCTACGCGACGGCACGTGAGCACGTGGTCGAGCAGGTGGGCGTCGAACCGGGCGCGCGGTTGCGCCAGTTGCAGCAGGTGATCCTCGAGAGCCGGGTGCCCTCGCCCGCGGCCCTGAACGCGCACCGCCAGCTGCCGATGGACATCGCCGAGTTCACCGGGCGCGAGGCCGAACTGCGGCGGCTGTGCGAACCGGGGCCGCAGACCACCGTCGTGATCTCCGCGATCGAGGGCATGGCCGGGGTCGGCAAGACGAAGCTGGCGGTCCGCGCGGCCCACCGGCTCGTTCAGCGTTTCCCCGACGTGCAACTGTGGGCCGATCTGCACGGCTTCGACGCCGACGAGCTGCCCGCGGAACCGTCCGCGGTGCTCGAGGGCTTCCTGCGCCTGCTGGGGGTGCCCGGCGCGCAGATCCCCGAGTCGCTGGACGAACGGGCCGCGCTCTACCGCGACCGGCTGACGGGCAAGCGCGCGCTGGTGCTGCTCGACAACGCCGCCGGTGAGGACCAGGTGCGCCCGCTGCTGCCGGGCAGCGCCACCTGCATGGTGCTGATCACCAGCCGCCGCACGCTGCTGCAGCTCGACGGCGTGAAGTCCGTCTTCCTGGACGTCTTCACGCCCGCCGAGGCCCTGGCGCTGCTGTCCCGGATCGCCGGTGAGGACCGCGTGCAGGCCGATCGCGAGGCCGCGGAACGCATCGCGGACCTGTGCGGGCACCTGCCGATCGCCGTGGCGCTGGCCGCCAAACGGCTCGCTCGTCGTCCACAGTGGACGCCGAGCGACCTGGTGGCGCAGCTGGAACGGGGAGGCGGTCTCGGTGTGCGGGGCGTGTTCGACCTCTCGTACCAGGCGTTGCCCGACAACCAGAGGCGTCTGTTTCGCCTCCTCGGACTCCACCCGGGAGAGGACGTCACCGCCGAGTCCGCCGCCGCCCTCGCCGGGCTGACCGCGCACGAGGCGGGCGACCTGCTGGAGACGTTGCTCGACGAACACCTGCTGCAGCAGCACACCCCCGGCCGCTACAGCCTGCACGACCTGTTGCGCGCGTACGCCGTCGAACAGGTCATGGCCGCAGAACCGCCGCCCGCCCGCGCCCTGGCACGGCGCCGGGTGCTCGACTGGTACGTGCACACGTCGTGGCAGAGCGCGCAACAGCTGAACCCCCAGCGCAAGCTGGAGATCGCGACGCCGGACCCGGCCGTGCACCCGCGCGCGTTCGCCGACAGGGACGCCGCTCTGCGGTGGTGCGACACCGAACGCGCGAACCTCGTCGCGGCGGTGCGCGACGCCGCCGAGCACGACCTGCCGGAGCACTCGTGGAGCCTCGCCCAGTGCCTGTGGGACTTCTTCAACCTGCGCAAGCACTGGGCGGACTGGCTCGACACGCACGGCGTCGCACTGGCCGCCGCACGATCGGTCGGTCACCGCGACGCCGAGGGCCGGATGCTGATCACCCTGGGCATCGCGCTGCGCGAGGTCCGGCGGCACGACGAGGCGATCGAGCTGACCCAGCAGGCTCTCGCGATCTTCCGCGCGACCGGGGACAGGTCCCGCCAGGAGCCCGCCCTGAACAACCTCGGCGTCGCGTACATGGTGCTGGCCAGGGTCGACGAGGCCCTGGCGTGCTACGAGCAGTCCGCCGAGATCGCCCGCGAGCTCGGCAACGCGCACACCGAGGCGGTGCTCCTCAACAACATCGGCCTCCTGCACGCCGACGCGGGCCGGTTCGACGTCGCGCTGGCCCGGTACCTGCGGGCGCTGGAGATCCGGCAGGAGATCAAGGACCCGTACAGCGAGGCCATCCTGCTCAACAACATCGGCGAGGTGTACCGGGGGCTGCTCGACTTCCCCGAGGCCGTGTCCCACGTCGACCGGGCGCTGGAGACGTTCCGGGCGATCGGCGACCTCTACGGGCAGGCGGAGTCGCTCGACAACCTCGGGCTGGCACTGGACGGTCTCGGCGACCGCCGCGGTGCGGAGAAGTGCTGGCTGGAGTCGGTGACGTTGTTCGAGGAACTGGGCGAGCCGAAGGCCGACGAGGTCCGGGGGCGCCTCTAGCGGGCGCCCCCGGCGATCAGATCTCCACCGACTCCAGCAGGACGTCCACGGTCGGCTCGATCGCCGCGGCCGCCCGCGCGTCCCGGAACCGGCGCTCGATCCCCAGGTCCCGCCGGAACGCCGCGTCCCCGCACACCTTCATCGCGAGGTCCGTCACCGCGACCGCCGCCTCGGTCGCGGTGACCGCCAGCAGCCGCACCCGGTCCAGGCACCGTTCCGGATGCCACGTCACCGCGGACACCGTGTCGTTGAACAGGATCCTGAGCGCGTCGGTCCGCAACCGCATGCGGGCCAGGTCGGACCGCGTGCGCGGATCACCGCCACCGAGGTGGCCGATCGCCGCCGCCAGCGAGCCCTCCATCAGCCCCAGCGACACCGCGGCCCCGAGCACCATGAACCACGGGAACGCGAGCTCCTCCGACCACAGCCGGTTCGACGCCGGCACCCGCACCGGATCCGCCTCCACGCACGTGGCCACGGTCCCCCGCAGGCCCATCCCGGCGTGGTCGGCCGGCACCAGCAGACCTGGGGCCTCGGCGGGAACGAGCCACAGCGCCGAACCGCACGACCAGACGTAGCTGTCCGCCTCCCCGGCCGCGATCACCCAGCTCTTGCGCGCCCGCACCTGCACCACGTCACCGTGCGTCGACACCTCACCGGCCGAACCGAAGGCCGCGAGCGTCGACAGGTGCCGGCCGGCCGCGATCTCGCTGCGCAGCCAGTGCGGGCCGGAGCGATCGAGCACCGCGGCGGCCGAGTAGTGCGACCGCAGCACCGAGGCCGTCGCGCCGCACACCCTCGCGACCTGCTCGACCACCCGTCCGGCCGACCTGACGTCCTGGCCTCCCCCGCCGACCGTGCGGGAGATCGTCATCCCCAGCAACCCCCGCGCGCCCAGGGCGTTCAGGGCGGCGCGCGGGAACCTGGAGTGCTGGTCGACGTCGGCGGCGTTGGGCGCCACCACGTTCTGCACGATGCGGAGCAGGTCCGCCCGGTACGTCACGTGGGCGGGTAGAGCGAGTAGGAGGGGAAGTTGCCGTACGGGCGTTCGCCGGGCGGGCCCTCCGTCACGGCGTGGACCAGCAACGAGCCTCCCACGAACGCTCCGCGCCACGAGGCGCCGCGCCCGCCGAACACCTCGTCCCGGTCACCCCGCGACCGGGGCTTGTTGATGCCGACCTTGAACGCCTGGACGTCCTCGCTGAGCCTTCGCGCCGTGGCCTCGTCGTCACAGGCCAGAGACGCGACCAGGGCGCCGTTCGAGGCGTTCATCGCGGCCACCAACTCGGCCTCGGTGTCCACCAGGACGATCGTGTCGACCGGCCCGAACGGTTCGGCGTGGTGCAGCACGGACGAGCGCGGCGGGTCGAGGATCGCGACCGGCGCGAGGTAGGCCGCGGTCTGCTGGCCCGGCAGGAACCGGCCGGAGTCCGCCGTTCCCCGGTACAGCGGCACACCGCCGGCCCTGATCGCCTCGTCCACGACGTCGCCGAGCTCCTTGGCCTTCGCGTCGTTGATCAACGGTCCGAAGTCGAGCTCCGGCAGGTCGTCGCCGGGCGAGGCGACGGCGAGCGGGTGGCCGAACTTCACGTCGCGCACCGCGGGCAGGTAGACGCTCAGGAACTTGTCGAACAACGACCTCTGCACGACGTAACGCGGATAGGCGGTGCAGCGCTGCTTGCCGTAGTCGAACGCCTTGCGGATCTGCGTGCCGAGCACGTCCCAGGAGTCGGTCTCCCAGACGCCCCAGCAGTTCAGGCCCTCCTGCTCCAGGACGTGGCGGCGGTTCGAGTCGACCAGGCGCGTCGCGATCGAACTGCCGACGTCACGACCGCCCACGAAGGACACGCAGCCCAGGAACGACGACCCGACCAGCACCGGCGCGAGCTCGCTCCCGCTTCCGGACACCAGCGTCAGCGGCAGCCCCGACCGCACGGCCAGCGCGGTCGCGAGCGTCAGGCAGCTCACGCCACCATCGGTCGGCGCCTTGGCGATGACGGCGTTGCCCGCCAACGCCTGCACCAGCATCGCGTGCATCAGCACGCTCATCGGGTAGTTCCACGAGGCGATGTTGCTGACCGGGCCGTTCAGCGGCGCACGGCCCGCCAGCATGGAGTCGATCTCCTCGACGTACCAGCGCACGCCCTCGATGCAGCGGTCGACGTCGGCCGTCGCGAGCCGCCACGGCTTGCCGATCTCCCACACCAGCAGCAACGACAGCAGGTCGCGGTGCTCGGTCAGGGCGTCCAGCGCCTCCGACACGCGGGCCTTGCGTTCCGCGAGGGGCACGTGGCCCCACTCGATGTGCTGGTCGACGGCCGCGACCACCGCCCGTCCCGCGACGTCGAAGTCGAGGAAGGGCGGGCCCGCGATGGTGGTGCCGTCGACCGGCGTGGTGGCGGGCACCGGTTCACCGGACCGGCTCCACTGGCCGGCGAAGTGGTTGAGCAGCCGATCTTCGTGGAACGCCTCGGGTGCGATCGCCACGCACTGCGAGTAGACCTCGTCCCACGAGGTGCCGGGCTTGAGGATCAACGACATCGGAGCGCCCTCCCTGTCGAGCGGGATTGACCGCGCGTGGTCAGCGGTTCTGCACGTGCTGCCAGCCGAACCGGCCCTTGATGCACAGGTTTCCGTGCGTGACGGTGCTTTCGTGCGGAGACGTGACCTTCACGATCTCGTTGTCCTGCACGTGCAGGGTGAGGTTGCACCCGACGCCGCAGAACGTGCAGATGGTCGTGGTCTGCGTCTGGGCCTCTTCGTCCCAGGTCCCGTCTTCGCGCTTGTCGTGCTCGCGCTTGAAGCTCAGCGCACCGGTCGGACAGACCTCGATGCAGTTGCCGCAGTACACGCAAGCGCTTTCGGGCAGCGGCGTGGAGAACTCCGTGGAGATCCGCGAGTCGAAGCCGCGGCCGGCCACCGAGATCGCGAACGTGTTCTGCCACTGGTCGCCGCACGCGTCCACGCACTTGTAACACAGGATGCACTTGCTCAGATCGCGGACGTACAGCGGATTGTCCACTTTGGCCGGTTGCCGCACGGTGGCGGCCGTCTGGCCGTCCGGCTCCTCGTGCTCGCCGGGCCGGCGGTCGTCCCGGTCGGCCGACGGCGGTGCCGGCGGACCGAAGCGGGAGGGGTCGGCACCGCACGCGGACATCCACTCGTCCACGTGCGGCGTGGTGGAGAGGTCCGTGGCGGACCCGAGAAGTTCCAGCACGAGCTTGCGGCTGTGCTTCGTGCGTTCGGACTCCGTGTGCACGACCATGCCCGGCTCGACCTTGCGCGAGCACGACGGCACGAGTGTGCGCGCCCCCTCGACCTCGACCATGCAGACGCGGCAAGCGTTTGCGGGTTTCAGGGTGTCGCCGTAGCAGAGCGTCGGGATCGACTTTCCCCTGGCAGCACAGGCGTCCAGGATCGTCGCACCCTCGGGCACGCGCACGGACTCGCCGTCGAGGGTCATCTCGACCAGTCGCTTCGGAAGGCCGATCTCGACGATGGTCATGACGTCGCCTCCGTTGCGTAACCCAGCCGGTCGAGGGCCGATTCGATGGCGTTCCAGGCCGTCTGGCCCAGACCGCAGATGGACGAGTCGCGCATGACCTGCCCGACTTCCCGCAACAGCTGGAGATCCTCCGCGCTGGTGCTCAGCGGGCGCTTGCCCACCAGCCGGGCCATCGCCTCCTCCTGGCGCACGGTGCCGATCCGGCACGGCACGCACTGCCCGCACGACTCGTCGCGGAAGAACGCGGCGATGCGCAACAGGAAGCTGCCCAGGTCGGCCGTGTCGTCGAGCACCAGCACGACACCGGACCCGAGCGTGGTGTTCGCCGCCCGCGCGTCCTCCATGGTGAGCGGCAGGTCGAGCTCGTCCGGGCGGACGAACCCGCCTGCCGCCCCGCCGAGCAGTACCGCTCGCAGCTCCCGTCCTGGCGGCACGCCACCCGCCAGGTCGAGGAGTTCCCCGAGCGTGGTGCCGAACGGCACCTCGTACACGCCCGGACGACTGACGTTGCCCGACAGGCAGAAGAGCTTCGGGCCGGCGGAACCGGGGGTGCCGATGCGGGTGTAGGCCTCGCACCCCTCCGTGAGGATCACCGGCACGTTGACCAGCGTCTCCACGTTGTTGACCACGGTCGGTTTGCCGAAGAGCCCCGACTCCACCGGGAACGGCGGCTTCGACCGGGGTTCTCCGCGAAAGCCCTCGATCGAGTTGAAGATCGCCGTTTCCTCGCCGCAGATGTAGGCACCCGCGCCGCGCCGGATCTCGATCTCGAACGAGAAACCCTCGTGGCCCATGATGTCGTCGCCGAGGTAGTTCCGCTCACGAGCGCGGGCTATCGCGTTGCGCAGCAGGTGCAGTGCCCGCGGGTACTCGCCGCGCAGGTAGAGGTAGCCGCGCGAGCAGCCGGCCGCGAACCCGGCGATCGTCATCGACTCGATCACCGCGTACGGGTCGCCCTCCATCAGCAGCCGGTCCTTGAACGTGCCGGGCTCGCTCTCGTCCGCGTTGCAGACGAGGTAGTGCGGTCGCACGGGTTGGCGGGCGGTCGCGTCCCACTTGCGTCCTGTCGGGAACGCCGCACCGCCGCGGCCCATCAGCTTGGCGTCGGTGACCTCGCGAATCACCCCGGACGGTCCCAGCAGGAGAGCCGTCCGCAACGCCGCGTAGCCGCCCGTCGCCCGGTAGTCGTCGAGCGACTCCGGGTCGACGACACCAACCCGTTTGAGCAGCCGCAGGCCGGCCGCACCGGCCTGCGGCACCTCCGCGCGCCCACCGTCCACATGAGAGGGACCGGCGGCCGCCACCGCGATCACCTCGTCGGCGGTGGTGGGCGCCAGGAGTTGTTCGGTCGCCACCTCCCCCGCCTCGAACGCGAGCGCGACCGGAGCCTTCTCGCACACCCCGAGGCACGGGCTGCGCAACCACCCGCTCTTCGCACCGGCCGGGCCGAGCTCGCCGGTCAGCCTGTCGCACAACGACTTCGCGCCGTTGACCTGGCAGGCCAGGTCGACGCAGACGTGCACGACCTTCGCCGGCCGTTCGGAGAGCGAGAACAGCGAGTAGAAGCTCGCCACCCCGTAAGCCTCGGCCAGCGGGACGTGTAGGACGCGGCAGATGTGGTTCAGCGCGCCCTGGCTGATCCAGCCGACCCTGTCGTTGACCGCGTGCAGGGCGGGCAGCAGCTGGTCCCGCCCCATCCCGGTGAACAGGTCCACGACGACGCGTTCGGCCTCGGATGGTTCGACGTCGAGCAGTTTGAGATCCACTCAGCCCACCTTCACCGGAAGCTTCTCGATGCGGATTGCCGCGGCCTTGTACTCCGCCGTGCCGGCGATCGGGCAGGTCGCCTCGATCGTGAGCACGTTGACGTCGATCTCGTCCGGGAAGTGGAACGTCATGAACACCAGGCCCGGTGTCAGTCCGTCGTCGATCCGCACCGGCGCCTGGATCTGCCCGCGCCTGCTCGTGATCGCCACCTCCTCACCGGCCTGGACCCCGAGCATCGCGGCGTCCTCGGGACAGAGGTCGAGCGTCTCGCCGATGCGCAACGGCGACTCGAAACCGTGGGACTGCACACCGGTGTTGTAGGAGTCGAGCCGCCGCCCGGTCGTGAGCCGGAACGGGAAGTCCTCGGTCAGCTCGTCAACGGGCGGGCTGTGCGGCACCGGCGAGAACGTGGCGGGCATGCCGCGCTTGACCGGGTCGTCCTCCCAGAGCCTGCCGTGCAGGAAGCTGGGTTCGAGGGAGTCCTCGCTCGGGCACGGCCACTGGATGCCGCCGAGCTTCTCGAGCCGGTCGTAGGTCATGCCGGTGTGGATCGGCGACAGACCGCGCAGCTCGTCCCAGACGTCCTGGCCGGTCTTGTGCTGCCAGTCCGCGCCGAGCCTGACCGCGATCTCACCCATGATCTCGATGTCGTCGCGCGCACCCTCGGGCGGGGTCAGCGCCTTGCGGACCCGCTGGACCCGGCGCTCGCTGTTGGTGAACGTGCCGTCGGTCTCGCACCACGCCGCGGCCGCGGGCAGCACGACGTGGGCGAGCTGCGCGGTCTTGGTGAGGAAGATGTCCTGCACCACGACGTGGTCCAGATTGGACAGTCGCTTGATCGTGTGCTCGCAGTCGGCCTCGGACTGCACCGGGTTCTCGCCGATGATGTACACGGTGGTCATGTCACCGCGTTCCATCGCCTCCAGCATCTGGGTGAGGTTCCACCCCTTGGCGGCCTTGAAGTTCGAGCCCCACGCGTCGTTGAACTTCTTGGCGACGCTCGGGTCCGTGATGTCCTGGAAGCCGGGCAGCCGGTCGGGGATGGCGCCCATGTCGCCGCCGCCCTGCACGTTGTTCTGCCCGCGCAACGGGTTGAGCCCCGCGCCGTACCGCCCGACCTGCCCGGTCAGCAGCGACAGGTTGATCAGGCTCAGCACGTTGTTGGTGCCGTTGTGGTGCTCGGTGATGCCGAGCGTCCAGCTGAGCTGCCCGCGGTCCGCCTTGGCGTAGGCGTGCGCGAGCTCGCGGATCAGCTCGGCCGGCACCCCGGTCTCCAGCTCCGCGACCGGCAACGTCCACGGTTCGACGGCCTTCACGAACTCACTGAAGCCCTCGGTCGCGCGTTCGACGAACGACATGTTCGTCAGGTTCGACGCGATGATCTCCCGCGCGATGGCGTGCGCCAATGGGATGTCCGTGCCGACCTTGAGCCGCAACCACCTGTGCGCCCACTTGCCGGTGCTGGTCAGCCGCGGGTCGACGACGTAGAGCTTCGCGCCCCTGTTGACGGCCTTGAGCACGTGCTGGAAGAAGATCGGGTGCGCCTCCCGCGCGTTCGACCCCCACAGGACGATCAGGTCGGCGTCCTCGATCTCCTGGTAGGAGGAGGTTCCGCCACCGCTGCCGAACACCTTCGCAAGCCCTGCGACGCTCGGCGCGTGACAGGTGCGGTTGCAGCTGTCGACGTTGTTCGTCCCGATCACGGCCCTGGTGAACTTCTGGGCCATGTAGTTCATCTCGTTGGTGGCCCGCGCACAGGAGAACATGCCGAACGCGTCCGGGCCCCCGTTGGCCACGTTCCTGCGGAAGCCCTCTGCTGCCTTGTCGAGCGCCTCGTCCCAGGTGGCCGGCCGCAGGACTCCCGCGTCGCGCACCAGGGGCTGGGTCAGCCGCACGTAGGGCTCGGTCTTCTTCCGCCTGCTCATGGTCTGCACCTCCTGACGTCCATACTGTATGCAATCTTAGGTATGCGCTAGCCCCAGATGCGGTTCTGTTGCGCAACTGCCCGAGATCGCCCCAGCGGGTCAGGGCTGCGTGATGATCGCTTCCACCGAGCGGAGGGTGGCCTCGCGGACGGCCTGGCTGTGCGCCGCGTCCGGTAGCGCACGCGCGATCGAGACCGCCCCGACGATGGCCGCGACCACGGCCCACGCCCGGCGTTTCCGCTCCTCGGAGTCCCCCGGCATGGCAGGGGCGAGCAGTGCCACCAGGCGGGAGATCCGCAGCTGGTACACCGCCCGAACCGGGTCGCCGGCTCGCGCGACGTCCGCGGTCAGCGCCAGCATCACGCACCCGTCGGCGACGGCCTCGACGTGCCCGTCGCCCAGGTAGGAGTAGAGGAACTCGACGAGCAGGCGCCGCCGTTCCTCCGGCTCGACGCCGTCGAGGATCCCGAACTCCGCGCCGACCTGCTCGCGGATCACCTGCTCCAGAACGGCTTCCTTGCTCCCGAAGTGGGAGTAGATCGCACCGGAGGTGACCCCGGCCGCGGCGGCGAGGCCGTCCACGCCGACACCGTGGAAGCCCTTCTCCTTCATCCGGCGTGCCGCGGCGGCCAGGATCGCGGCCCTGGCCTGCTCCTTGTGGTCCTTCGCGTACCGCACGCAAAACTCCCGACTTGACTTCCGGTAGGTCCATGATCATAGGATCACGCTCGTTACATAGCGATCGTTATTCTATGCATTCGCGAGGGAACCATGTCTGCAAACACCGCTGTCACGCGCACCGTCGACGTCGACGGCACCCCGTTCGCCTACCGCGAGACCGGCCTCACCGAAGGGGTGCCGCTGGTGCTCCTGCACCACTTCACCGCGGTCCTCGACGACTGGGACCCCGCCGTGGTCGACGGCCTGGCGGGGCGGCACCGCGTCGTCCTGGTCGACCTGCGCGGCGTGGGCGGCTCGGGCGGCACCACCCCGGACACCGTGGAGGCCATGGCCACCGACCTCGCCGCGTTCGTGCGCGCGCTGGGCTTCGACCAGGTCGACCTGCTCGGGGTGTCGATGGGCGGCATGATCGCGCAGGTTCTCGCCCAGCGGGAACCCGGTCTGGTGCGCCGGATGGTCCTCGCCGGCACCTCACCCGCGGGCGACGAGGGCCCCGCCAACGCGCTGGCGTTGCTGCAGAACGCACTCCAGCAGTCGGCCGCCGAGGGCAAGCACCCGAAGCACGTGCTGTTCTTCTCCCCCACCGCCTCGAGCCAGGGCGCCGCCGACGCGTTCCTCGCACGGCTCAACGAGCGGACCGAGGACCGCGACGCCGAGGTGACCAACGAGACCATCGGCGCTCAGGCGGCGGCGCTCGCGAACTGGGAGCTGAAGAGCTCGCCCGAGGGCCTCGCGAACGTCCGTCAGCCGGTGCTGGTCGTCAACGGGGACAACGACGTCATGACTCCGACGATCAGCTCGTTCAACCTCGCGCGGTACCTGCCGAACGCCCAGCTGAGCATCTACCCGGACGCCGGGCACGGCGCGTTGTTCCAGCACCACGAGCTGTTCGTCGAGCAGGCGCTGGAGTTCCTCAACGCGTGAGTCCTTAAGCGTGCGGTACGCGGCGATCGTCCAGCAGTGCGAACGCGTCCGACACCTCGCACAGGAACGCGGTGTCACCGTCCAGGTCCGGCGCTCCCGCACCGGGCTCCACCCTGGCGGGCGCCGCGCCCCGCGCCCTGATGGCGGCGGCGACCACCGCGGCCTCGACCTCCGCCGGGCTCGCGGCCCTGCCGCGCGCGGCGTCCGCGACGTCGGCGTCGCGGCACGGCTGGAGGTCGAGCAGGCCGTCGCGGATCTCGATCACGCGCCGGTACAGGCGCATGCGCATGTTCCACCAGCCGACGCGCGGGTTGAGCGCGATCCGCGGGTCCGCGTCGGCCAGCGCCCTCCAGAGCGGTTCGAGCCGGGTGTACCGCCGGTACCGCCGCAGCCAGGCCGCCACGGCCGGGACGGCGGCACCGGCGAGGACGACGACGTGGGCGGCGTTGGGCAGCACCGCGCTCATCCAGAAGCTCCACCCCAGCGGGTATCCGAACTCGAAGCGGCTCGACGCGATGCGCACGACCCTGTTCACCAGGTACACCAGGGCCATCGCCGCGCCGGTCGCGATCAGGCGCAGCCCGAGCCGCAGCGCCCGGTCGGAGGTGGTGCGGGAGTAGCGCAGGCCGAGCCGGATCACGTTGCCGAACGCGGGCGCGAGTGTGAGCAGGTACGCCACCCAGTACTCGAAGACCCACCGCGCCTGGGGAAGCAGGCTCGGTTTCAGCGCGAAGAACAGGCACATCACCCCGAACATGCCCGCCGTCCACCACGTGCTCCACCTGCTGCGCCGCAAGCCGTTGAGGTGAGCGAGGAGGTCGTGCGCCGACCACGCGACGAGCACCATCCCCGCGTGCCCGAGCAACCGGGCCAGGGTGCTCGACCCGGTCAGGTGCCCCACCGCGACCTGTCCCGCCGGGGTGAGCACCGTCAGCGACACGGCGAGCCCGAGGAACAGCCGCCGGATCGCGTCCTGGCCGTCGCGCCAGCTGAACACCATCAGCCACGCGACGGCGGGCGGCGCGTACCGCAACAGGAGCTCACCCATGGAAGCCGTCGAACGCGGCGCGGAGGCGGTCGGCCAGCGTGGTGCCGGTGTGCACGCGCTGGCGGATGAGCGTCGCGAGCATCTCCGCCTCGCGTTCCTCCTCCGTGGAGTACCCGGCACGCCCGAGCACGCGCCGGACCAGCGCGGGGTCGAGGCTGGGCAGCAGGAGCTCCGCCAGTTCGGTGAGGCTCGCGGACGCCGGGTAGTGGTCGCACAGCACGTGGCCCAGCTCGTGCAGCACGATGTGTTCCTGGTGGAACGGCGCGGTCTCCTCCTCGAAGAAGATCATGTCCGCCGTGTCGGTGGCGATCCAGAGGCCGCAGACGCCGGTGAGCCCGGCGACGGGCACGAGGTGGATCGGCCGCCCCCGGCGTTCGGCGATGCGGTCCGCGAACGACCTCACGTCGAACGGGACCGGGACGTCCAGACCGCGCAGGAGCTTGCGCAGCCTCCGGGCGCTCACCTCGAGCCGTCCTCCCGGGGCAGGCCTTCGAGCTCTCTCACCCGCTCGACCATGTCGGCGATGGTGGCGAGGCTCTTGTCCGACAGGCCCCTGGCCCGCAGGGCGAGCTGACGCACGGGCGCGTCCCTCAGCGCATTGAGCAACGTGAGCTCCGCGTCGATGCGCGCCGCCTCGTCCGCGTCGAAGAAGTACGCGGGCGGCACGCCGAAGAAGCTCGCCAGCGCCTCGACGTGACGCTTCGTCGGGTTGTCCCGCACGCCCTTGCGCAGCTGCCACAGGTAGGTGGCGGAGATCGTCGGGCCGCCCTTGGCCCTGATCGCCTCGGCGACCTCCTCGAAGGTGTACTCACCGCCGTCATCCGCACGCACCGTGCGGAACAGGTGGTCGACCCGCGCCGCGAGCACCCCTTCGTCCTCAGCCATGGCGACATCCTAGCGATCTGCCCATGAACTGAGATGCAGGGAACGGAGCTTTCGTCCACACACCAGTTGACAGCCGCTGGACATCTCAGTTTACTTCTTTTGGCACCCCATGAACTGGGGCAAATGGAGGGGGAATCCATGCTGAGAAGGACGCTTGCCGCCGTCGGTACGGCCGCACTGCTGTTCACGACGCTCTTCGCCGGGTCCGCGGGGGCGGCCGGCACACCGGAGGAGGTGGTCGAAGCCCTGCCGGTCACCAGCCAGGAGGTGCCCGGCCCCGCCGAGGGGGTGTCCGGTCAGGCAGCGGCTTTGCCGTTCAACTTCACCTTCGAGATGTGCTGCTCGATGGACTCGCGCCAGTTCACGCCGCCGGGGCGCGAGAACAGGGGCAAGGCCTGCGTGACCCTGCGCGGCACCTGGAGCGACGATCCGAAGTGGAAGGGCAAGATCGTCAAGGTGATCATGTGGGACGAGGACGGCATCGACGGCAAGAAGGGGCCCACGGTCGACTTCAAGCTCGACGGCACGTACTACAAGTACTGCTGGACCGGCCTCACCGTCGCTCACCCGCACCACTTCGAGATCCTGAAGCCGTGGGGGCCCGCTCAGCTGAGGGGTGACGGCAAGGCCACCGGCAGCTGACGCTGGGGGAAAGGGGGGCGGGGGGCCGGTGGACGACGCACCGTCCCCCCGTTTTTCGGCTCAGGACACCAGCGACGTGCGCGACAGCAGGTCGATCGCCGCGTAGACGTGCCGCAACGTGGGCGCCGGCACGCGGGTCAGCGAGGCGATCTCCACCACCGCGGCGATGATCGCGTCGATCTCCAGCCGCTTGCCGGCCTCGAGGTCCTGCAGCATCGACGTCTTGTGGTGCCCGACGCGGCGGGCACCGTCGATGCGCTTGTCGATGGAGATCTGCGGGTCGCAGCCCGCGGCCCGCGCGATGGTCAGGGTCTCCGCCATCATCTGGGCCACGAGGTCGCGGCTGTCGTCGTGGTCGCAGATCTCCACCATGGTCGCGCGGGTCAGCGCGCTCAGCGGGTTGAACGCCACGTTGCCCATGAGCTTGATCCAGATGTCCTCGCGGACGTCTTTCTCCACCGGGCACTTCAACCCGCCCGCGACCATCGCCTCGCTCAGCGCGACGCACCGCGGGGAAATCGACCGGTCGGGCTCGCCGATCGAGAACCGCGTGCCCTCCAGGTGCCGGATCACGCCCGGCGACTCGATCTCCGTCGAGCAGTAGACGACGCAGCCGATCGCCCGTTCCATGGGCAGCACGGCGGTGACGGACCCGCCGGGGTCCACGGCCTCGATCCGCCGGCCTTCAAGGGGATGGCCGGTCATGCCGTGGAAGTACCACCAGGGGATCCCGTTCTGCGCCGCGATCACCGCGGTGTCCGGGCCCGTCAACGGCGCCAGCAGGTCGGCTGACGACGCGTACGAGTACGCCTTCAGACCTAGGAAGACGTAGTCGACCTCCCCCACCTCGGCGGGGTCGGAGGTCGCGTGTGGACGCGCGGTGAAATCACCGCGAGGGCTCAGCACCCGCACGCCGTGCTCGCGCATCGCGGCGAGATGGGCTCCGCGTGCGATCAGATGTACTTCCACGCCCGCACGATGCAACGCCGCACCGACGTAGGCACCGATCGCCCCGGCTCCGAGAACAGCGATCTTCATAGCACGCCCCGCTCGCTCAAGATTGCATACAGTATACGGACAACACGCCCAGTTCTCCAGAAGTGCTTTTTGCATACGAAAAGCTGTATTCTGTCCGGCATGACCTCTTCGCCCAGTGGCCGCAGGGCGCCCCGCGGCTCACTCAGTGCCGCGGCGACCCGCCGGGTCGAGCGGCCCGCACCGCTGCGCCAGGCCGTGTACGACGCCCTGCTCGAGCTCATCGTCAACCGCACCCTCGCCCCCGGCCAGCACCTGGTCGAGGCCGAGCTGGCCGAGTACCTGGGCGTGAGCAGGCAGCCTGTGCGCGAGGCCCTGCAGCGCCTGCAGACCGACGGCTGGGTCGACCTGCGCCCAGCCCAGGGCGCCTTCGTGCACACCCCGACCGAGGAGGAGGCCGACCAGTTGCTCGCCGTGCGCAGCGTGCTGGAGACCTACTCCGCCAAGCTCGCGGCCGAACACGCCACCGCGTCCGACGTGAAGCTTCTCAGGAAGCTGCAGAAGGCCGGCGAGGAGGCTCTGGTCAGCGCGAACGTCGAGCGCCTGGTCAAGGCGAACGCCGACCTGCACGCGGCCGTCGCGACGATCGGCCGCAACAAGGTCCTGTCCGAGATGATCGGACTCGTCGACCGCCGGGTGCGCTGGTACTACACCCCGATCGCCCGCCCGCGCAGCCGCGACTCGTGGAACGAGCACGCCGAGCTGGTCGCGGCCATCGCCGACGGCGACGCCGAGCGGGCCGGGCAGGTCATGCACGACCACGCGGAGCAGACCCGCCAGACCTACCACGACCGCAAGACGTCCGAGAGCTCCACGGACAGCGACTGATCCATCGTCGTCAGATCACCCAAAACGGTCATTTGGTACCGTACAGGTGATCCGCGACACGATGGCGGCCGATTGCATACAAAACGCAGTATGCTGAATCGCGTCAGGGACGGGGTCGACGAGGACCCGCAGGAGGATCCCCGCTGAGTGCCCGGGAAACGGGTACCCGGTGGACATGACCCCGGCCGCAGCCCTGACCTTCCCGCGGCACAGCGCCTCTCAGGCTCCTGCGCGCCCCGGGAACCGCCATCGAGGGTGAAAGAAGGAAAGCCATGTCCCGCTTCAAGGACTTCGCACGCTCGCTGACCCAGCCGCGCGGTGGTTCCTCCGCTGACGGCCGCGCACTGGGCCTCGGACTGTCCACCGCGCTGACGGAACAGCGCAAGGACGCCGAGGCCCAGGCGGCCGTGGCCAGGACGCTCCGCCCCGGTTTCGAGGGCAAGGACGCCGAAGGCCACACGATTCACGGCTGAGAGTCCTTCACAGGAGCGTCTTCATCGCTCCTGCGCGCACTCTCGGCGTCCTCCACGGCGGACCGCGCTGCCCGCCGTGAGGTGTGCAGGCTCCACACCGTCGTGACGGCGAGCGTCGCGACGATGACCCCGAGGGACACCACGATCGGGATCTCCGGAGCCCACGAGACACCGTGGTGGTGCATCGCTTCGAAGATGAGCTTGAACCCGATGAACGCGAGCACCACCGCGAGGCCCTTGCTCAGGTGCACCAGGCGATCCAGGAGACCGCCCACCAGGAAGAAGAGCTGGCGCAGGCCCATCAACGCGAAGGCGTTGGCGGTCAGCACCAGGTACGGCTCCTTGGTGAGCCCGAAGATCGCCGGGATGGAGTCCACCGCGAACAACAGGTCCGTGGTGCCGACCGCGACCATGACGATCAGCATCGGCGTCACGACGCGCTTGCCGTCGACGCGCGTGGTCAACGCGGCACCGTGGTAGACCGTGGTGGCCGGCAGGAACCTCTTGACCGCACGCAGAGCGGCGTTCTCCGGGACGTCGGCCTCCTCGGCCTCGTCCTGCTTCAGCAGCTTCCACGCGGTGAAGATCAGGAAGGCGCCGAAGAAGTAGAACAGCCAGTCGAAACGCGCGATCGCCTGTGCTCCCAGGGCGATGAACACGGCTCGCAGCAGCAGGGCCAGGACGATGCCGACGATGAGCACCTTCTGCCGGTACTCCCTCGGCACCGCGAACCTGGCCATGATGATCACGAACACGAACAGGTTGTCGACGCTGAGCGAATACTCGGTGATCCAGCCGGCGAAGAACTCACCGCCGTGGCCGGGCCCGGCGAACACCGTGACGCCGAGTCCGAACAGGACGGCCAGGCCGACGTAGAAGAGCACCCAGCAAAGAGATTCGCGGAACGACGGTTCGTGCGGTTTGCGGACCACCAGGTAGAAGTCGAACGCGATGATGGCGGCGATCCCGCCCATCGTCGCGACCCACACCCAGACGGGAAGATCCAACATCCTTGGCTCCTTCGGCGGAAGGTCAGCGGGAGGCGGTGGCGCGCAGGCGCATCGCGATGCGCTCGTGCAGCCACAGGAAACCGATGGCCCAGCCGAGGCTCACGATCCCTTGGTAGGCGAGGAAACCCGCCAGGTCGGCGGGCAGCCGAACCTGACCGGTGAGCACGACGCTCACAGTGGTCTCGTGGATCAGCCTGGCCAGTGGGAACGCCACGAGCCAGTAGAGGGCGACGGGAGCGAACCGCCCGGCCGGGAGCCGGCCCGCCGCCACCAGCAGGCTGAAGCCGCCGCCGAACGCGCCCAGCGGCAGGCCGAGCGCCACGGTGGTGACCAGCGCCCACCCGAGCGGCTGGCCGACGAGCGCGGCCAGCCCTCCCGCGATGAGCCCCGCCGCGAGCCCGACGAACGCACCGGGCACCGCTTCTCTGAGAAAGCCTTCGCGGATCTGCATCTCAGCCCACCACCACTCCGAACTTGATGAGGCTGAAGAACAGCATGCCCAGGTAGAACACCGCTCCGAAGCCGATGATGATGTTCGTGACCAGCTTGGGGCGGATGGGTTTGGGCAGCATCCGGTTGTTCACCAGCAGGAGCACCACGCAGTAGGCGCCCATGGCGAACGTCGACAGGAAAGCGAGCACGTCGAGGATCGCGCCCGGTCCGTCAGCCGGTCCGAACAGCAGGATCAGGATGCCGAAGGTGATGACACCCCAGAGGAACCCCGCGTAGAGGTGCGACATGCGGAACTTCTTGGCGCCCTTGACGAAGTGGTACGTCATGTCCGCCTGGCCGCGGGAGAACGAGTCGAACAGGCCCAGCGTGGCGTTCAGGCCGATCAGCGCGATGAACCCGAGGAACACCCCGCCGAGCACCGGACCGCCCGCCGACGCGAAGGCGTCCGACATGGCGTTGAGCGCCGCCTCGCGTTCACCGGACTCGATGAGCGCCTTGACGTCCGGCGACGTCCGCGAGGCCGACTGCGCGAGGACCGTGAAAGAAACCGTGACGAGCATGGTGATGCCCCAGAAGAGCAGCAGGGCGTCGAACGTGACCCAGCGCCGCCAGCCCTTCCACTTCGCGAGCTCCGCCTTGTCGTCGGTGTCGAACATGAAGCCCCGGCTGGGCATCTTCTCCTCTTCGCCCGCGTGCCGCAGCCCGCGGACCTTCGGGATGTGCGCGCCCATGCCGGCACCGCTGTCGCGCAGGTGCAGCGTGTACCACATCTGCTGCATGCCGGACGGGCCGGCGAACGCGATCGAGCCGACGATGATCGGGAACCACTCCGGTGACATGGCCTGCGCCGGGAAGTACCCGAACTGGAACATGCCGGACACCGTGCTGGTCAGGTCTCCCCACGTGCCGACCATCGCCGCCACCACCGCGGTGCTGACGACGAGTAGTCCGATGAGGATGGACAGCAGGTTCTCGAGCAGGTTGTAGATGACCTTGGCGAGGCTGAACAGCACCCCGACCAGGATCAGGCCCACGCAGGCCGACACCGTCCAGGGTATGCCGGTGATCTTTTCCAGAGCCGCCGCTCCGGCTGAGAGGTGGCCTGGCCAGATGTAGACGAGCATGGCCACCACGAAGAAGAACCACATGATCGGTTTGAACACGCGTGCGGCGCCGAAGAAGATGCTCTCCCCCGTCGCCATCGCGTACCGCGCCATCTCGAGCATGACGACGGCCTGCAGCGTCACGCCGATCAGGAAGAGCCACCTGATGTCCGGTCCGAAGACCAGCACCAGGCGGGGCCACATGTAGGACTCGCCCATGCCCACGCCAAGAGCCACCAGGAACACCGTGGGACCGAGCAGGTGGATCGACGGTGGTGCGTCGGGGAGTTTCCTGATGGGCATCGCTTCCAGCTTGCCCGCGGGCCAGACACGCTCCTCGCCCGATGCCTTGGCACCGTCGGGGGGCGAGCTGGTTTCCGTGCGAGCGGCCAGATTTGGATCATCCACGGTTAACAACCTCCAGAGGACCGGCTGTCTTCGTTGACCTCCCTGGCGGGTTCGCGACCGTGGGCGTGTTCACGGTCGCGGACGGGCCATCTCTCCTGGTGGGGTGATCACCAACCTTCGTCACGTCCTTCACCGCTCAGACGGGTGCATCGCGGTGCCGGCCCCCGCCCGTCATGTCGGGCACGTGGGGGCGGGGGCCGGTGCCGCGAGGCGTCCCGCTGAGTGGCGAAAGCCGTGGTGAAGCTTGTGATCACCCCACCTCATGCCGGAAAGGTCGTTGGCCTCTTCCAAGGCCAACGACCACTCACGACTCAGTTACAGCAAGCCGGCAGCACGGGCCCACCGGTACTTCGCGCCCAGTACTGCGACAGGCTTCTCCGTCGTGTACGGATACGCAACCACTCCGTTGCGGTACAGGTACTCGCTGGCCTCCTCGACCTGGACGTCACCTGCAAGGGAAGCGACGACAGGTTTGTGGATCCCGTTCGCCCGGTACTCCTCCACGACGTCGACCACGAGCTTCGCGAACACCATCGGTGGCGTGACGATGGTGTGCCAGTAGCCCAGGATCAGCGAGTGGATGCGCTCGTCGGCGAGACCGAGCGCGATGGTGTTCCGGTACGTCGAAGGCGGTTCCCCGCCGGTGATGTCGACCGGGTTGCCCGCCGCGCCGAAGGGCGGGATGAACTTCCGGAACGCCGCGTCCAGGTCGTCCGGGATGCTCATGAGCGACAACCCGTTGTCCACACAGGCGTCCGAGAGCAGCACTCCCGAACCGCCGGCGCCGGTGATGATGACGACGTTCTCGCCCTTCGGCGTGGCCAGCAACGGGATTCCGCGCGCGTACTCCAGCAGGTCGTTCAGGCCGGGTGCGCGGATCACGCCGCTCTGCTTGAGGATGTCGTCGTAGACCCGGTCGTTGCCCGCGAGCGCACCGGTGTGCGAGCTCGCGGCCTTGGCGCCCTGGTCCGTCCGTCCCGCCTTGAGGACCACGACCGGTTTCTTCTCCGACACCCGTTTGGCGGTTTCGGCGAAGGACCGGCCGTCCTTGAGGTCCTCCAGGTGCATCGCGACGAGCTGGGTGTTCGGGTCGGACTCGAAGAACGTCAGCAGGTCGTCCTCGTCGATGTCGGCCTTGTTGCCCACACCCACGATGGACGAGACGCCCATGCCCGCAGAACGGCTGAATCCGAGGATCGCCATGCCGATTCCGCCACTTTGCGACGTGAGGGCCACTCCGCCCTTGACGTCGTACGGCGTGCAGAACGTCGCCGAGAGGTTCTCCGGCGTGTAGTAGTAGCCGTAGATGTTCGGGCCGAGGATGCGGACTCCGTGCTTGCGCGCGATCGCCACGATCTCGTTCTGCAGCTCGATGTTGCCCGTCTCGCCGAAGCCGGACGGGATCATGATCGCGCCGCCGACGCCCTTCTTGCCGACCTCCTCGAGAGCGGCCGGCACGAACTTCGCCGGGATGGCGAACACGGCGACGTCGATGTCTCCCGGTACGTCGACGATGCTCGCGAACGCCTTGCGGTCGAGGATCTCGTCCGCCTTGGGGTTGATCGGGTAGATCTCACCCTGGTAGCCGCCGTTGACGAGGTTCTTCATCACCGAGTTGCCGATCTTGCCCTCTTCGTTCGAGGCGCCGATCACGGCCACGGCGGACGGCTTCATGATCCGGTTCATCGAGGCGAGGATCTCGTCCTGCGTGAACCGGTGCGGTTCCTTGGCGGCGTTCTCGTCCACCAGGATGCGGACGTCGACCGCGGTGGCCCCCTGTGGTGTCGCCAGCACGGGGTTGAGGTCGACCTCTGCGAGCTGCGGAAAGTCCGTGACCAGATCAGACACGCGGTGGATCAGGTCGGCGAGCTTGCCCGCGTCAACGCCCTGCGCGCCGCGGACGCCTTTCAGGATCTCGGCGGCCGCGATGCCGTTCACCATCGACAGGGCTTCGGACGCGCTGGTGGGTGCCAGCCGGAAGGTGACGTCCTTGAGCACTTCCACCAGGATGCCGCCGAGCCCGAACGCGACGATCTTGCCGAACGTCTCGTCGGTGGTGGCGCCCACGATGACCTCGTGGACCTCTTTCCCGGTCGGCAGCTGCTGCTGGACCTGGACGCCGGTCACGTCCGCGTCCGCCTTGTAGTTCCTGGCGTTGTGGATGATCGTGCGGTAGCCCTCGGCGACCTCACTCGCCGACTTGAGGCCCACGAGCACGCCGCCGGCCTCGGTCTTGTGCAGGATGTCCGGTGAGACGATCTTGAGCACGACCGGGTAGCCGATCTCCTCGGCGAACGCGACGGCGCCCTCCGACGACTTCGCCAGCGCCTCGGCCGGGGTCGCGATCCCGTAGGCGTCGCAGACCCGCTTGCCCTCCGGTGCGGTGAGGGAGGATCGTCCCTCCGCCCGCACCTTCGCGAGTACGTTCTCGACCGCGGCGCGGTCGTAGCCGTTGTCCGGCATGGGTTTCTTCTCCCTAAAGGATTAGATGACGCCGGCGGCGCGCAGCCCCGCGAGGCGGTCCGCGCTGTAGCCGAGAGCTCCGAGGACCTCGTCGTTGTGCTCACCGAGCAGCGGCGGGCGCTGGATCTCGACGGCGCTGTCGGAGAGCTTGAGGGGGTTGCCGACCGTCTTGAACGTGCCGCGCTCGGGGTGGTCGACCTCGACGACGGTGCCGAGTTCGGCCAGCGTCTCGTCCTCGATGATCTCCTTGGTGGAGAGGATGGGTCCGCACGGGATGTTGTGGGCGTTGAGCTTGTCCATCACCTCCCACTTGGTGTGCTTCTCCGTCCACTCCTCGATCAGCGCGAACGCCTTGTCCAGCTTGGAGAGCCTGACCTCGGGCGTGGCCCAGGCCGGGTCCTCGGCGAGCTCCGGCCTGCCGATCAGCTCGGTCAGCGGGGCCCAGCCGACGGGCTGGATGATCACGTAGATGTAGTCGTTGGGGCCGCCGGGGGCACAGCGCACCGCCCAGCCGGGCTGGCCACCACCGGATGCGTTGCCGGAGCGGGGCACCTCGTCTCCGAACTGCTCGTTCGGGTACTCCCCCAGCGGCCCGTGGGTGAGGCGTTGCTGATCGCGCAGCTTCACCCGGCACAGGTTCAGGACGGCGTCCTGCATCGCGACCTGGACGCGCTGCCCGCGCCCGGTGTTGGTCCGTTGGTACAGCGCGGCCAGGATCGCGGCCACCAGGTGGATTCCGGTGCCCGAGTCGCCGATCTGCGCGCCGGTGGCGAGCGGCGGACCCTCCTCGAACCCGGTGGTGCTCATCGAGCCGCCCATGGCCTGCGCGATCACCTCGTACGCCTTGAAGTCGGCGTAGCGGCCGGGCCCGAAGCCCTTGATCGACGCGTAGACGAGCCTGTCGTTGAGCTCCTGCAGCTTCTCCCACGGGTAGCCGAACCGCTCGACGACACCGGGGCCGAAGTTCTCGACGAGGACGTCGACGTCACCGACGAGCTTCTCGAAGACCTCTTTGCCCTCGGCGGACTTCATGTTGAGGGTGATGCTCCGCTTGTTGCAGTTGAGCATCGTGAAGTAGAGACTGTCCACTTCGGGCAGATCGCGGAGCTGGCCGCGGGTGATGTCGCCCTTGCCGGGGGTCTCCAGCTTGATGACGTCCGCGCCCAGCCAGGCGAGCAGCTGGGTCGACGACGGTCCGGACTGCACGTGCGTCATGTCGAGGACTTTGACGCCCTCCAGTGCCTTGGCCATGTCATCTCACCTACTTGTACATCGTCTGGTTCATGGTTCCGGGCGCGTACACGTCGGGGTCGATCCACACGTTGATCAGCGAGGGCTTGCCCGACTCGCGGGCGCGCTGGAGAGCGGGCGCGATGTCCTTGGGGTCGCGCACCTCCTCGCCGTAGCCGCCGAGCATCTTGGCGAACTGGTCGTACTTGACGTCGCCGAGCGTGTTGCCGACGCGCTCGCGCTCCAGCCCGTACTTGGCGGCCTGGCCGTAGCGGATCTGGTTCATCGACGAGTTGTTGCCGACGATGCCGACGAAGGGCAGGTCGTAGCGCACCAGCGTCTCGAAGTCCCAGCCGGTGAGGCTGAACGCGCCGTCGCCGAACAGGGCCACGACCTCCTTGTCCGGCCTGGCCAGTTTCGCGGCCAGCACGAACGGGATGCCGACCCCGAGCGTCCCGAGTGGACCGGGGTCCATCCAGTGTCCCGGCGACTTCGGCTGCACGACCTGGCCGGAGAACGTGACCACGTCGCCGCCGTCGCCGATGTAGATCGAGTCCTCGGTGAGGAAGTCGTTGATCTCGCTCACCAGCCGGTACGGGTGGATGGGCACGTCCTCGGAGCGCAGGTGCTCCAGGCGCTTGAGCCGGGCCTTCTCCTCGACGGCCTGCAGTTCCTCCAGCCACACCTTGCGGCCCATGGCGCCGTTGTCCTCGCGGCCCGACGCGGCCTGCGTGACGGCGGACAGGACCAGGTCGGCGTCCCCGACGATGCCGAGGTCGACGTCGCGGTTCTTGCCGACGGTGCGGTAGTCGAGGTCGATCTGGACGACCGTCGCGTTCGCGGAAAGCCTTCGGCCGTAACCCATCCGGAAGTCGAACGGGGTTCCGACGATCACGATGACGTCGGCGTTGTCGAAGGCGTAGCGGCGCGAGAGCTGGAAGTGGTGCGCGTCGCCGGGAGGCAGGGTGCCGCGGCCGGCGCCGTTCATGTAGGCGGGGACGTTGAGGGTGCGGACGAGGTCGATCGCGGAGTCCGTTGCCCGCGTCGTCCACACCTGGCTGCCCAGCAGGATCGCGGGCTTGCGGGCGTTGACGAGCAGGTCCGCGAGCTTCTCGATGTCCGCCGGGTCACCGAGAGCACGCGTGGACGCGCGGTAGTGGCCCGCCTCCGGTACTCGTGCGGTGCTCACCGGCACCTTGGCATCCAGGACGTCCCGCGGGATCTCGAGGAACGACGGGCCGGGCGCGCCGGCGTTGGCCTCGCGGAACGCCATCGACACCATGTCCGCGATGCGGGCGGTGTGCGGGACGTTCGCCGCGAACTTGGTGATCGGCGTCATCATGTCGACGTGCGGGAGGTCCTGCAGCGAGCCCATCTTGTGCTGGCTCAACGCACCCTGGCCGCCGATCAGCAGCATCGGGCTCTCCGCGCGGAACGCGTTCGCGACACCGGTGACGGCGTCGGTGGTACCCGGCCCCGCGGTCACGACGGCGCACCCCGGCTTGCCGGTGATCCGCGCGTAACCGTCGGCCGCGTGCGCCGCGACCTGTTCGTGCCGGACGTCGATGACGGCGATGCCCTCGTCCACGCAGCCGTCGTAGATGTCGATGATGTGCCCGCCGCACAGCGTGAAGATGGTGTCGACGCCCTCGGCTTTGAGCGCCTTGGCCACCAGGTGGCCTCCAGAAATCGACTCCGGCTCCGCGGAACTCGTCATCGGCGATCAGCTCCCCTTTGGCGCTTCGACTGTAGATTGCATACCGTATGAGGTAGGCATATCGTTACTCCGCTACCAACCGGATGTCCATAGATGGCCGCAAGTTTTCGGCGAGAGGACGTAGACGGTGGATCTTTTCGAACACGAGGCGCGGGACCTCTTCGAGCGGTACGGGGTGCCCGTTCCGCGTGGTTTCGTGGCGGGCACTCCTGAGTCCGCGCGCGAGGCCGCCTCCAAGCTCGGCGGCACTGTCGTCGTGAAGGCTCAGGTCAAGACCGGCGGGCGGGGCAAGGCCGGCGGCATCAAGCTCGCTTCGTCGCCCGACGAAGCTTTTGCCGCTGCCACGGCGATCCTGGGCATGGACATCAAGGGCCACACCGTGCACCAGGTCCTGGTCACCGAGGCGAGCGAGATCGCCGAGGAGTACTACCTGTCGTTCCTGCTCGATCGCGCCGGCAGAACGTTCATCGGCATGGCGTCGGCCACCGGTGGCATGGAGATCGAGGAGATGGCGGACTCCATCACCCGGATGCCCGCTTCGGCCTTCGACGCAGCCGCGGTGTTCGGGCCGGAGATCGCCGCGGAGATCAACGAGGTCGCTTCCGCCCTGTGGAAGGTCTTCGTCTCCGAGGACGCGACCCTGGTCGAGGTGAACCCGTTGGCGCGCACGAAGGACGGCAGGATCATCGCGCTGGACGGCAAGGTGACGCTGGACGACAACGCCTCGTTCCGGCACTCTCGTCCTTCGAACGCGGCGGAGGGCGACCCGCTGGAGGTGCGGGCGGCGGAGAAGGGTCTCAACTACGTCAAGCTCGACGGCACCGTCGGTGTCATCGGCAACGGCGCGGGACTCGTCATGTCCACATTGGACGTCGTGGCGCTGGCCGGTGCCGCGCCCGCGAACTTCCTCGACATCGGCGGCGGCGCCTCGGCCCAGGTGATGGCCGACGGCCTCGACGTCATCCTCTCGGACCCGTCGGTCCGCAGCGTGTTCGTGAACGTGTTCGGCGGCATCACCGCGTGCGACGCGGTGGCCAACGGAATCGTGCAGGCCCTGGGGATTCTGGGCGACCGCGCCGACAAGCCGCTGGTCGTCCGCCTCGACGGCAACAACGCCGCCGCGGGCCACCGGATCCTCGACGAGGCACGACACCCGCTGATCACCGTGGCGCACACGATGGACGACGCGGCGGGCCGTGCCGCCGCCCTCGCCGGCAAGGAGTCCTGATGGCGATCTTCCTCGACGAGAACAGCCTTGTGATCGTGCAGGGCATGACCGGGTCTGAGGGTGCCAAGCACACCCGCCGGATGCTCGCGGCCGGCACGCAGGTCGTGGGCGGCGTGAACGCCCGCAAGGCCGGGACGTCCGTGGACTTCGACGACGTGACGCTGCCGGTGTTCGGCACGGTCGCCGAGGCGATGGACGCGACCGGCGCGAACGTGTCGGTGCTCTTCGTCCCGCCCGCGTTCACCGGCGACGCGGTGATCGAGGCGATCGACGCGGAGATCGGCCTGGCCGTGGTGATCACGGAAGGCGTCCCGGTCCACGACACGGCACGGTTCTGGGCACACGCGCAGGGCCGTTCCACCCGGATCATCGGACCGAACTGCCCCGGCATCATCAGCCCCGGCAAGTCCAACGCGGGCATCATTCCCGCGGACATCACCAAACCCGGCTCGATCGGTCTGGTTTCGAAGTCGGGAACGCTGACGTACCAGCTGATGCACGAGCTGAAGGACTTCGGCTTCACCACGTGCGTCGGCATCGGCGGCGACCCGATCGTCGGCACCACGCACATCGACGCCATCGAGGCGTTCGAGGCGGACCCCGAGACCGAGCTGATCGTGATGATCGGCGAGATCGGCGGTGACGCGGAGGAACGGGCGGCGGAGTTCGTGCGGGACAACGTGACCAAGCCCGTGGTCGGGTACGTCGCCGGCTTCACCGCGCCCGAGGGCAGAACGATGGGCCACGCGGGCGCCATCGTCTCGGGGTCCTCGGGCACGGCGGAGGCCAAGAAGCTGGCCATGGAGGCGGTCGGGATCAGGGTCGGCAAGACGCCGTCCGAGACCGCCTCGCTGGCCAGGGCGGTCCTGACCGGCTAACTCGCCACGGCCTGTGCGGAGGGGAGCTCGGCAGAGCCTCCCTCCGCCTTGTCCCCGATCACCGACATGGCCTGCTCCACGATCTTCAGCACGGCCTGCGCGCCCTCGACCAGTGTGATCAGGTTCTCGCCGCTGGCCAGCAGCTCACCGAGCTCGGCGGCGATCTGACCACCGCACTCGACGGCGATCTGCACGCACTGCGGGATCGCCACGGCGATGCTCTGCCCGAACGTCGCGGCCGCCGCCGCGATCGCCTGGGTCATGATCGGCACGATCCTGCCGACCGCCTCGGTGATCAGACGCGTCACCTCGGCGACGACCTGCGCTACCACCTCACCGGCCTTGATCAGCGCGGTGGCGTTGGTCAGCGCCGTCTCGGCGACGGACAGCACGCCGTCGACGAGTTCCTTGCCGGTCTTGGCGTACTCGGCCGCGCTGTCCCCGGTCCAGCTGTCGGTCTCACTGCCTGCTTTCTCGCCGTACTCGCCGGCCAGCGCGGTCGCGGCCTTGCTCGCGTTCTGGAACTCCCCGGCGCCCTGCTGGACGCCGTCCGGGTCGCCCCTGAGCTGGTTCAGCGGCTCGTCCAGGAACGAGATCATCGGCGTGAGGAAGCCGACGCCCGCGCTGTCCAGTGCCTGCAACGGTTTCCCGTTCGAGCTGAGTTCGCTCATCGGCGCCTTCGGCGTTCGCGCCAGGTCCGGCGACAGCCACTCGCCGTTCGTGATGGCGTTCGTCGTGACGCGGAGTTCGGCGAGCAACGCGGCGGTCATCGGCCTGCTCCCGTGATGTCACCGGCGTTGCGCTCGTCGGTGCGCTGGTAGTTCTCGGCGGTCCTGCGCACGCCCTCGCCCACTTTGTCCAATGTGGACGCCATGCGGGCGAACGCGCCCGTCGTCTCCCCCATCGGGCCGCTCAGTCCGGTGGTGAGGAACTGGGCGAACGAGCCGAGCGACTCCTGCCCGAGCCGGTCGGGCATCCGCGTGCCGGTCTCCGACAGGCGGTCGGCGTACCCGCTCACCGTCGCGGCGTGCCGGCGCAACTGCTCGTGGTCCGCGGTCAGGCTCATCGCACGGCCTCCGGCAGGTGCCGCGTGATCTGGTGCAGGGCGTCGCTCTCGCCCAGGTAGTCCGCCATCACCTCGGTCATCCGCGCGCTCGCCAGCCGTTGCGCCTCCCGCGCGGTGCCGACGATCAGCACCGCGAGCGCGTCGACGTCGAGCTTGCGCGCCGCCGGTGTCAGCGCGACATCGCCGAGCACACCGCCCGCGTTCACCGTCACGGTGACCTCACCGCGCGGCGAGGTCGCCGTGGCGCCCACCTCCGCCAGGCTCGCACTCGCCGACCGCGCGCTGTACGCGACCCGTTCAAGGCGTTCCTGGTAGTCCGCCAGCCACTGTGCTGGATCCACTTCGTCCCCCTCCTCTAGGCTCGCGCGACGGCGGCGAGCTCACCGATCACGCGGACCAGGTCGTGGTGCCGCATCGGGTTGACGCTCACCCAGCCGTCCGCTCCGACGTCGACCCTGACCCGTCCGCCCGCACTGTCCAACCAGGACACTTCCTGCCGCTGCCCGCCCCTGACCACGCCCGCCTGCCCCTGCCCGGTGACCTCCAGGTCGAGCCCGGCGCCGGGCGGCAACGTGATCGGCATGAGCTGCGCGGCCCTGACCTCCGGGACCAGCGCCACGAGCTCGTCACCCAGGGCCTCCGCCCCGACGTGCGCCACCCGGACCGTGCTCCCGGACTGCGTGCACACCAGCGCGTCACCGCCCCGGACCATCGCGACCGCACCCGCGCCCGGCACGACGAGGTCGACCACGGCCGTGTGCTCGTGCAGCGCGCCGACCAGCTCGGCGGCCATGCCGACCGGCCCGTGGGACGCCGCCAGCCCCCGCGCCTCGAGCCCGTGCCCCGCCTCGGCGAGCAGGCTCGCGCGTTCGTCCGCTGTAGTCCCGAACGACGGCACCCTCAACGGAAACGGCCACCGCACCCCGGCGTGCGTGGCGAGCAGGTCCATCTCGACCAGGTCGAAGGCGATCACCGGACCACCCTGCGCGCCTGCTCGGCATCGGTCTCGGCGTACGTGGACCTGATCTCCGCCAGCACCCGCCGGAACTCCCGAACCTCGCGCTCAGCGGCCCCCACCTCGCCCGCGAACCCCGCCCCGGCTTCCTGGAGCCTTTGCGACAGGTCTCGGGCGGGCGGCGCCGTGCCGAGCAACGGCTGCCGCCCGGCCAACCTCCCCGCCGCCGCCACCAGCTCCCCGGTCAGGTCGGCCAGCCGCGCGAGGGTCCGCACCCTGTCCTGCACCAGGTCCGGCGCGACCTCGTAGCCGTTCACACTTCCTCCCCGATGACCGCCGGAGACACCCGCTCGTCCACCGCGAACAGACCGTGGTCGAGCGTCGGCATCTGGTTCTCGTGCTGCTGCTCCTCGTCCTTGCGCGCCCCTGCCGCCGGAGGTGCGCCCATGGCGTTGTTCTGGGCGGACGGCCGGGCCTCGGCGGTGAGGGTGCCGGTCACGGCGATCCCGCCGGTCTGGCCGAACACCACGCCGGCACGCATGCCCGGCGTGACCTGCTGGCTGACCGGGGTGGTCGCGGTCACCGGACCACGTGCGGATCCACCCACGAGCTGCCGCCAGGGCACTCCGCCCGAACTGGGCGTCCTGACCTGCGACACGGGCGCGGCGCCCGGTGTGTTCGCGGCCTGCGGGACGCCGCCGCGGGCGTCGTCGACGAGGCGGCCGCTGCCGTTGAGGCTGGACTCGTAGGTCTGCATCGCCCGCACCGCCTGGGCCTTCTGGTCGTCGGCGGAGGCGGCACCGAAGTAGAAGAAGAAGCCGGAGGTCGCGCCCGCGGGCATGGCGGGTGCGGTCGGCAGGGTGAACGGGGCTGGGGCGCTCGGCAGCGCGAAGGGCGCGTTGGGCAGCGCGAACGACGCTGGAGCGCCGGGCAGCGCGAACGGCGCGGGCGCACTCGACAGCACCGATGGTGCCGGCGCGCCGGGCAGCGTGAACGACGCCGGAGCACCCGGCATCTCGACCGACGCAGGCGTGGTGGACGAGGCCGACCTCTCCGGAGCATCCGGCAGCACGAACGGCGCCGGTGCACTCGGGGACACGGCAGGAACCGACCTCACCGGCGCCCCTGGCATCTCCGCGAACCCTGACCCCACCGGCATTTCCGCGAGTCCTGGCACCACTGACCCCGCTAGTACCTCGGGCACACCCGCGAACTCGGGCACCACCATCCCCGTCGGCACCCCGGCGGGTTCCCGCACCACCGGCCCTACCGGCACGCCCGCGAGCTCAGGCACCCCGGCGAGTTCCCGCACCACCGGCTCCGCCGGGATCCCCGCGAACCCCGGCACCACCGGCCCGACCGGCACCCCCTCGAACCCCGGCACCCCAGCCAGCCCCGGCACCCCCGCCCCCAGCCCCGGTGGCGGCGGCATCGCCGCCCGAGCCGAAGCCAGCGCGTCCGCCGAGTCCTGCGCCGCTTTCTGCCCCGCCGCCGCGAACCCGCTGAGCCTCTCCACCCGCTCCGCCAACGCCCCCAGCCGCGCCGCGGCCTCCTCCGCCGCGGCGCCGGACCACCCGTCGAGCAGCGCGGCCCGTTGCTCCCTGAGCACCGCGGCGTGCGCGTCCAGCGCGGCGCGGTGGCGTGTCCACTCGTCGGCGACGGTGCTCACGTCCGCGACATCGGCGTCCTGCCACAGCATGCGGTGCAGTTCCTCGTGGCTGTACGCCTCCCAGTTGATGTCCTGCATCACTGGAACTCCCTCCCTCGTCCCCGGCGAACGATCACAGCGGGGTGGGGCGGGGGAACAGGCCAGGCGACCGGCCACGTGTGGCCGGTGGTCCTGATCAGCGCGAACGGGCGAGGTGCTCCTGCAGGCGGGCGTGCCGGAACTGGTAGACGGCGCCGGCCCGGCGCAGCACGCCGCGGCGGTAGGCGTCGTCGAGGAACGCCGGCAGGCGCCACGGCAGCTTGCCGGTCAGGGGCAGCCAGACGCGGGCGAACACCACCCACTGGCCCCAGGCGGTCAGGCTCAGCACGTAGGCGAGTCCGCCGCCGATGCCGCCGACCAGGCCGAGCGCGAAGGCCGTCGTCGGGCTCCACAGCACCTCGAAGCGCAGCGCGGTCAGGCCGCTGGCGACGATTCCGGTGGCGCCGATGACGAACACCGCGAACACCGGCACCATCATCCCGACGAGGCCGAGCACGGCGCGCCGGTTCGCCTCCCGCAGCCCGTCGGGGCTGCCCGCCGAGCGCACGTCCAGCGGTGCCTCCAGTGCGGCGACCACGGCGAAGACCAGGCCGGCGCCGAGGCCGAACACCAGGCCGAACACGACCACGTCGACCAGCACGCCCGCTGTCATCACGACGCCGGGTGTCGCCAGCCAGTACGCCAGCGCGCGCACCAGCCCGTAGGCGGCTCCGACCGCTCCGCCGAACGCCACCCCGAGCAGGCCCCGCGACCACACCCGCCGATCGGCCCTGCCGCGCAGCCGCAGCCGGGTCCGCACGGGTTCGAGCGGTGTCCTGCGCACCGCGAACCGGTGTGCGAGCCCGAAGAGCAGACCGGTGACGAGCCCGATCATCACGGCGAACAGCACGCCCCTGGTGATCAGCCCGCCGATGAGCACGGCCTCCAGGACGAGGTCGGCGAACCCGACCACGACCCCCACGGCGAGCCCGGTCACCGTCGACGACGTGCCGAAGCGCCACCACGCCACGTCGTGCATCCCGAGCCTGGTCACGTGGTCGGCGAGATGGCCGAGCCACGGTCGCACACGGTCGGTGTCCGACCCGTATACAGCCGGTATGAAGCTGCTGAGCAGGTGTCGTTCGATCTCGTCGGGCTCGTGCAGGCCCAGCAACGCCGCCGGGTCGTGGTCGGGGGTGTCGCTGTAGATCCGCCGGGCGAGCGCCACCATCAACGGCGTCGTCAGCACCTGGGCGAGCGGGCCGCCGCACCGCACCTCGTCCAGCACGGGCTTCCAGACGTTGCCGGCCGGTCCGGTCTTGCGCGTGGTGCGCGGCAGGTAGTCCGCCAGGTCGTCGCACGTCAGGTCCGCGAGCACCACGGCGGCTGCGGACGTCAGCACATCCGTGCCCTCGACCGCGTCGCGGTACTCGTCCACACGGCTCGTGAGCAGCAACGGCAGAGTGGTGGTGTTCAACGCGTTGAGCGCTGCCCGGTGCAGTCCCGCGGCGATCTCGTCGAAGCCGTCCAGCACGGGCAACACCCGCTGCGAGTCGACCAGCGCCGCCGCCAGCGTGCCGCCGCCGGGGCCTGGAGCCGCGAGGAACGGGTGGTCGTGCGTGAGCTGCTCGGCGAGCCAGTCGCGCAGCCCGGCCCGTCCGGGATGCCACGCGCCGAGGCCGAAGATCACCGGCACGGGGTCGGCCGGGTTGTGCGCGCCGAGCAGGTCCAGCACGAACCGAGTGGTCAGCACCGTCTTGCCCGACCCGGCGCGCCCCAGCACGACCAGCCGCCGCGACCCGACCCTGCGGTACACCTCGACGACCTGGTCGAGCCGGCCGTCGAGCGCGGCCTCGCCGCCGATGTTGGTCCGGCTGTCCGTCAACGCCGCGGGCGCCGCCTCCCACCGCACGGGCAGCGGCACCGGGTCGTGGACCTGCCGCTGTTCCTCCTCGCGCCGCCACCGTGCCTCGATCGCGACCTTCAGGGTCTCCACGGTCTCGAGCAGCGGGTCGAACCGCGCCGGTTCCAGGACCGGCGGTTCGTCGCGACCGGCGGCGGAGAACAACTCGACGCGCTCGGCACCGGTGAGTTCCAGGGCGTCGGCCAACGCGCGCACGGTGCCCATGCGCGGATCGGTCCGTTCGCCTGTCTCCAGCCCACGCACTGTGCGGGTGCCCACGGCAGCGCGGTGAGCCAGCGCTTCCTGGCTCAAGCCGGCCCGCTGCCGCCATTGACGCAGCAGTAAGCCGAACTGGCTCGCCACAACCGCCCCCTCGTCCGGATGACCGGTGATCAAGAGGGTACCGAGACGGCCGTGTCTCGTGGCCGTTTCCGCCCACCTGGAGGAAGATCGCGGCTGTGCTGACCGAGTGGCTCCACGCCGTTCCACCGCTCCTGGTCTACGTCGTCGTGGGCGTGGTGGTCGGCGTCGAGAGCATGGGGATCCCGCTGCCGGGCGAGGTCGTGCTGGTCGCGGCGGCGCTCATGGCCTCGCACCACGACGGCGTCTCACCGGTGTGGGTCGGCGTCGCCGCGTCCGCCGGGGCGATCATCGGCGACAGCGCCGGGTACGCGCTGGGCAAGCGCTTCGGGCCGCGGATCTTCAGCTGGGCGGGTGAGAAGTTCCCGAGCCACTTCAGCCAGGACAAGGTCGGACGCGCCC
This sequence comes from Lentzea cavernae, assembly GCF_014653695.1. GTDB lineage: Bacteria > Actinomycetota > Actinomycetes > Mycobacteriales > Pseudonocardiaceae > Lentzea > Lentzea cavernae. Next base: position 738,643 of record NZ_BNAR01000001.1, read on the forward strand.
AGGCGCTGTTCGAGCGCCACGGCGCCTGGGCGGTCTTCTTCGGCCGGTTCGTGGCGCTGCTGCGGATCCTGTCCGGACCGCTCGCCGCCACGATGGGCATGCACTACGGGAAGTTCCTGCTGGCCAACGCCGCGGGCGGCATCGCGTGGGCCGGCGGCACGACGGCGGCCGTCTACTTCGTCGGAGAGGCCGCCGAGCACTACCTCGCGGAGTTCTCGTGGACAGCGCTCGTTGTCGTGCTGGTGGCGGTGATCGCGTTCAGCGTCCGAGCCCGGCTCCGCCGTTCACCCCGATGACCTGAGCGGTGACGTGCCCCGCCTCGGGCGAGGTCAGGAACGTGATCACCGCGGCGACGTCCGCCGGGGTGCCCGCGCGGCCGTTCGCCGGGGCGCCGACGAGCTTCTTGCGCCGTTCCTCGGAGAGCGTGCCGCCGAAGAACTCGGTGTCCTCGACGACACCGGGCGACACGACGTTGACCGTGATCCCCCTCGCCCCCACCGCGAACGCGAGGTCGGCCGTCCACGCCTCGACCGCCGACTTGGCCGCGCCGTAGGCCCCCGAACCCCGCCTGCCCGCGATCGAGCCGATCGTCACCACGCGGGCGTTGTCGGCCAGGCGGGGCTCCAGCGCGGTCGTCACGAGCACCGCGCTGATCACGTTCGACTCGTAGTTCGCGAGCCACAAGTTTCGCACGTCGGTCAGGTTCTCCGGCGCGGGCAGGCGGCGGGTCATGTTGCCGCCCGCGTTGTTGACCAGGACGTCCACTGAGGACGGCAGGTCGTTCAGCGCCGCCTCGACGGCCTCCGGATCGGCCGCGTCGAACACCACAGCCCGCGCGCCGACCTCCTCGGCCGCCGCCTTCAGCACGTCCTCCCTGCGTCCGGTGATCACCACCTCCAGGCCCTGCTCGACGAGCCGGGCCGCCACTGCCTTGCCGATGCCCGTGCCGCCGCCCGTCACCACTGCTGTACGCGTCATGCGATCTTTGATAACAGCGGAATACCCGCAGGTCGATCGGCCTGTCAGCCCATCGGGGTTCACGTCTGTGACTAGGCTGCTCAGACCCGACTCCACTGGGGAGAACCGCATGGAAACTCACGTTCTCGAGACAGACGGCGCCGCCATCACGTACGACGTGAGCGGCGAGGGCCGGCCGTTGATGATGATCGGCCAGCCCATGGACGCCAGCGGCTTCACGGCCCTGCGCGCCCAGTTCCCCGACCGCTTGGTGATCACCTACGACCCGCGCGGCATCGGCAGGAGCACCCGCTCGGACGGCCGCACCGACAACACGCCGCAGACCCAGGCGGCCGACGTGCACGCGGTGATCGAGGCCGTGGGCGGTCCGGTCGACCTGTTCGCTTCCAGCGGCGGCGCGGTCACCGCGCTCGAACTGGTGGCGGCCTACCCGGCCGACGTCGTCACCCTCGTGGCGCACGAGCCGCCGCTGATCGACGTGCTGCCCGACGCGGCGGCGGCCCGCAAGGCCCGCGACGCGTTCATGGACGCGTACCAGGCCAATGGCTGGGGCGCGGGCATGGCGGCGTTCATGCAGATGAGCTCGTACCAGGGCGAGTACACCGACGAGTACTTCGCGCTGCCGCTGCCGGACCCGGCGCAGTTCGGGATGCCGTCCGAGGACGACGGCAAGCGCGACGACCCGTTGCTCGGGAACTCCTCGCTGGCCATCACCGACTACCAGCCGCGGGTGCAGGACCTGGCCGCCGCGCCCACCCGCGTCGTGCTCGCCGTGGGCGAGGAGACCGGCGACGCGTTCACCGCGCGCACGGCTCGCTACACCGCGAAGCTGCTCGGCCAGGAGGCCGTCGTGTTCCCCAGCCACCACGGCGGGTTCATCGGCGGCGAGTTCGGTTACGCGGGCAAGCCCGAGGAGTTCGCGGTCAAGCTCCGCGAAGTGCTCGGCTGAGGATTGCGGCGGCCTTCACCGCGCCGTCGGCGACAGCGGCACGATCCGGTCGAGGTTTCCACCGGATCGTGTCGCTGGAGGCCACCCGGTCGACGGCCGCGTGTCGCCGACCTGAACGGATCATCGCAGGAAGGCCTCGACCACCTCGGCCACGCGCCGTCCGCTGGCGAAGTCCGCGAGGTCACGCGGGTGCTCGCCGCGCACGGCCTGCGCGAACAACGTGAGCCGCGAGTAGTCCGACCCGGTCTGCTCCAGCGGCACGCGCTCCCACGGGCCGCCGTCCGAAGTGGACAGCAGAGCCCACTGGTCGAGGCGCAGCGACCGTTCGGTGCCCCAGGCGGTCCACTCGTAGACCTCGGGCCCGGCCAGTCCGGAGAACGCCGACACGTGCACCGGCACACCGCCGCCCCGCAGCACACCGCGTGCCGCCACCTCGGCCGCACCGGGTTCGGGGAAGTCCGACGACACGGACTCGACGGTGAGCGGGCCGAGCACCCGGTCGGTCAGGTAGACGAAGTGCGACAGCACCTCGCGCACGAACCCGCCCTGCTCGGACCGCGACAGCCAGGCCGCCTCCGCCTGGAACGCCCTGGGCCAGCGCGGGAACTGCAACCGGATCTCGATCCCCCGCAACGCGCCCAGCTCGGCCAGCCGCCGCTCGATCTCGATCGTCGCCACCATGTCCGACAACGCGAAGTTCACCGCGTTCGGGCGGCCGGTGGCGGCGTCGGCCATCGCACGGGCCTCGTCGAGGTCGACGGCCAGCGGCTTCTCGCAGAACACCGCCTTGCCCGCCTCGAAGGCCTTCAGCACGAGCCCGGCGTGCGACGCGGGTGGCGTCGAGACGTACACGGCGTCCACATCGGACAGCACGTCGTCCAGCGAGGTGACGACGGGGACTTCGAGCGCGCGGGGTGCGACGTCGACGCCCGCGACCACGGTGAAGCCGGGATGTGACCTCGCCGCCGTCAGCATCCGGGTGCCCATGGCTCCCAGGCCGACGACGGCGAGGCGAATCGGATCAGCGATCATGCGCCCTATTCTGCAGGTGCCCAGGCCTTCGACAGCTTCACCCGTCCACCGGTCTGCAGCAGCGAGCCGGTGTAGAGCCGCGACGCGACCAGCAGGATCGCCACGACGGTGACCGCGAGGATGGCGAGTGAGAGCAGTGCCTCCCACGCCGCGGCCTGCTGGGCGAACAACCGCACCGGCATCGCGACGCCGGCCGTGAACGGCACGAACGACATCACCTTGAGCACGGCCGGGTTCTCGTAGAAGAACTGCACGCCGAAGTACGGGCCCATCACCGCGATCATGACCAGGCCCATCGTCGAGCCGAGGTCCTCCTGGCGGCTGACGAGCGCGCCCGCGACCGCCCACATCGACGAGATCAGCACGAACCCGAACATCAGGAACGGGATGAACCAGCCCAGCGCGGGCGCGACCACCCCCAGCAGTTCGCCGAGACCCGCGACGCGCAACGCGATCGGCGCCGCGAGCGCCAGCACCACGACCTGGCCGAGCGTGAGGATCGTGTGCCCGAGGATCTTGCCCGCGAGCAGCGCCCGCACCGGCACGGTCGACACGAGGATCTCCACGATCCGCGTCTGCTTCTCGGTCACGGTGCTCTGCGCGATGGCCGCGCCGCCCATGCCGAACATGAGGAACACCAACCCGAACACGATCACCGTGACGGACCGCTGACCGGAGGTCACCGCCGAGGCGTCCAGCAGTTCCACCGGAGGCGACTCGACGAGCTGGCGGATCACGCTGTTCGGCGGGTCGTTGAGCGCGAGGACCTTGATCCCGGCGCCGTCCGGCACGATCGCCGCCTCGACGTCGTCGGCCCTGACCAGGTCGGCGGCTTCCTGCACGCTGCCGACCTCGCGCACGTCGAGCGCCTTGCCCTGCACCGCCTGCGAGGCGGAGCCGACGACGGCGACCTTCGGGTCGTCACCGCCGAAGACCGTCGGCAGCACGGTGAGCGCGAACAACCCGACGACGGTGAAGAGGAAGCCGATCCAGAAGCCCTTGGTGCCGACCAGGGTCTTCATCTCGCGTTCGGCGACGAGCCACGTCGCCTGGCTGAAGGACGCGCGGGCCATGTCAGATCACTTCCTTGAAGATCTCGTCCAGCGTGGGCACGACCGGCGTGAAGGAGCGGACCTCGCCGCGGTCCAGCGCCGCCCTGAGCACCTGCTGGGGTGCCGACTCGAACACGGCGCGCGGCCCGTCGAGGTCCAGGATCGTCACGCCGGGCACGTCGCGGACCCAGCCCGCGTCCTGCTCGACGACGATCTCGTAGCGCTCGCCCGCGTGCCTGGTGCGCAGGTCCTCGCGCGACCCGTTCGCCACGATCCGTCCCTTTGAGATGATCACGACGTCGTCGCAGAGCCGTTCCACGATCGCGAGCTGGTGGCTCGAGAACAGCACGGGAACGCCGTTGGCGGCGCGCTTGCGCAGCACGTCCAGCACGGTCTCGACGGCGATCGGGTCGAGGCCGGAGAACGGCTCGTCGAGGATCAGCACGTCCGGGTCGTGCACCAGTGCGGCCGCGATCTGCACGCGCTGCTGGTTGCCGAGCGAGAGCTCCTCGAGCCGGTCGCCCGCGCGCCCGGTGAGCTCCAGGTCCTCCAGCAGCTCCTCGGTGTTGCGCTGCGCGGTCTCGCGGTCGACGCCGTGCAACCGCGCCAGCCACGTGATCTGGTCGCGCACCTTCATCTTCGGGTAGAGCCCGCGCTCCTCCGGCATGTAACCGAAGTCCGGCCGGTTGTCCGGCCGGACCTCGGCTCCCTTCCAGCTCACCGCACCCCCGTGCGCGGCGAGCACCCCGAGCACGATGCGCATCGTGGTGGTCTTGCCCGACCCGTTGGCGCCCAGGAAGCCCGTCATGCGGCCGGGCCGCACGTCGAAGCTCACCTCGTCGAGCACCTTGTGATCGCCGAAGCTCCGGCTGATCCCCCTGACAGTCAACATGGGAGGAACAGTAGGTCGGCGCGTTCAAGATCGCGTCCGCCGCGCGGCATCATCCTCGCGGAGGACCCCTTACGGGCTAACGTGCCCGCATGACGACCTTCCGGCTGGCCGCCTACGCCGTGGCGATCGAGAACGACCGCGTGCTGCTCGTCCGTTCCGTGTCAGCGTTCGACGAGGGCCACTGGTCGTTGCCCGGCGGCGCGGTGGAGCACGGCGAGGACCCGTTCGACGCGGTGGTGCGGGAGGTCGCCGAGGAGACCGGCTGCGTCGCGGAGGTCGAACGCCTGCTGGGCGTGGACTCCCGGGTCGTCCTCGCGGAGGAACGGCACATGCCCGAGAAGGGGCCGCACCAGAACGTCGGCGTCTTCTACGGCGTCCGGATCACCGGCGAACCGCGGCCGGAGCCGAACGGCGCGACCGCCGATCCTGTGTGGACACCGCTCGCCGGGGTCGCCGGACTGCGCCGCGCCTCGCTGGTCGACGTCGGGCTCGCGCTCGCCCTGGGAACGCCGCCGACCGGGCACGTCGCCGCGGTTCCGGTCGGCGGCCTGGTCGTTCACTGACGAACGCCGGCCGCGACCCCCAGCCGGTGGCCTCCCGTGTAGACGTTCATCGACGTCCCGCGCAGGAACCCGACGAGCGTCACGCCCATCTCCTCCGCGAGGTCCGCGGCCAGCGACGAGGGCGCGGAGACCGCGGTGAGCACCGGAATCCCGGCCATGACCGCCTTCTGCACCAGCTCGAACGACGCCCGCCCGCTCACCTGCAGCACGGTGCTCCTGAGCGGCAGCCGGCCGTTGCGGGTGGCCCAGCCGACGACCTTGTCGACCGCGTTGTGCCGGCCGACGTCCTCGCGCAGGCACAGCAGGTTCCCCCGGTCGTCGAACAACCCGGCGGCGTGCAGACCGCCGGTGCGGTCGAAGACCCGTTGCGCGGCACGGAGTTTCGTCGGGAACTCGGTGATCGTCCTCGGGTCGAGCCGGATCGGGTCGTCCGCCACCTGCCAGGTCGCGACGGTGCGCACGGCGTCCAGGCTCGCCTTGCCGCACAGCCCGCACGACGAGGTGGTGTAGAAGTTCCGCTCGATCGACGGGTCCGGCGGCGCGACGCCGTCCGCGAGCCCGACGTCGAGCACGTTGTAGGTGTTGCTGCCATCGGCCGTGGCGCCCGCGCAGTAGCGGATGGACGTGATGTCCGACGGCGCGCGCACCACTCCCTCGCTGACGAGGAATCCCGCGGCGAGGTCGAAGTCGTCACCCGGCGTGCGCATGGTCACGGCGAGGGACTTGCCCCGCACGCGGATCTCCAGCGGTTCCTCGGCCGCCAGCGTGTCCGGTCGCACGGTGACCGCGTCGTCCACCAGCCGCACCACGCGCCGCCTGCTCGTCACCCGTCCCATGAGCACCCTCCCTGCAGATCGCGACGCACTCGTCGAGCAGGCGCCGCAACACCTCGTCCCCGGACATCGCCCTGACTGCCTTGGCCACGACCCAGCCGCGCGGCCACCACCTCGGCGCGTCGATCCCGGCCCTTCGCGTGCAATGGGCCATCAGGCGTTCGGCGGACGCCTTGCGCGTCCCGATCACCTTGGTGGCGAACGGAAGCAACCGCCGCCGTCCCTCCTCTGTGGACTGGTCGTTCACGCAACGGGCCACGCACGCCAGCACCGGGTGCACGCACGCGGGCCGGTCCGACCACACCTCGCCCGCGAGCACGGACGTCAGCTCCATCAGGCAACAGCCGTCCGCCGGCGTCCGGTGCCAGCCCCTCGAGAGCCGCGGCACGCGGCTCACAGACGCGGCCTTCCCGGCTGGGACAGGTGTGCCGTGAGCACCGCGCCCGCCAGGCCGAGCACGCCCGCCGCGATGAACGCGAACGCCGGTCCTTGCGAAGCGAGGACGACCGCGGCGATCAGCGCGCCTGCGGCCTTGGCGGTGTACAGGACGCCGAAGTTCCGCGCGCCGTGCGTCTCGCCGAAGTACTCCCGGGTGACGCCGACCAGCAACGAGTAGCAGCAGCCGGTGCCGAGACCGGCGAGGGTGGCTCCGATGAGCAGGCCGGGAACGTTCTGGGAGTACAGCAGCACGAACTGCGCCAGCCCGCCGGTCGCCAGCGTCCAGACCAGGGCCCTGCGGCGGCCGACCCTGTCGGAGATCCACCCGACCAGCACGCGCCCGGTGCCCGTCGCCGCGGCCAGCGTGGCGAGTGCGACGACCCCGAGCACCCGGTCTCCCACGAACAACGGCAGGTACGCCAGGTCGTAGAGGGACACGGCCGCCGCGAACGCGACACCGCCGTACAGCCACCAGAACGTGCCGCACCGCATGGCTTCGTGCGTCCGGAACTCCTTGAGCGCCGACCTGTTCGGCACCCGAGCCCGGTCGAGCGCCCACTCGCGCGGCGGGACGTGCGGCGGCCACCAGTGTTCGGGCGGGTCCTTCATCAACGACCCCGCCACCGCCACGATCGCCGCGATCGCGATCCCGGCCTGCACGAGGAACCCGCCACCGAAGAAGAACCCGGCCGCCAGCACGAACGGCACCGACCCGTACGCGAACGCCCCGCTGACGAACGCGACCTTCCCCGTCACCCGCTCCGGGTACCAGCGGACGACCACGCCGAGGCACGTCGCGTAGACCAGGCCCGCGCCGATGCCGCCGAGCACGGCGTACCCGACGAGCTGGTCCTGCCCCAGCGTCACGAGTCCCGCGCCGCACAGGACAGCGCCGATCCACAGGGCGCCGGTGGACGTGAGTCTCCCCTGCTCGCGCAGCCACGCGGCCGGGAACGCCGTCCCCGCCTGGCACACGGTCCACAGAGCCAGTGCCCAGAACAGCTCCGGCACGCTCCACCGGTCCTGCAACTGCGGGATCAGCGCCCCGAACCCGTACTGCCCGATGCCGGCCGCGAGCATCGCGGCCCACGCGGCCCACAGCACCGTGCGGCGCGAGCGCCCCGACGCCTCGACGTCGGTCTCCCCCACCCGGTAGAGCCTGCCGACGTGATCACGGACGTAAGTCGCGACTGGCATGCCCTTCACCCCGTCCTGAGGATTGCATACAGTATTCGGTAGGCTATACCACGGGAGCCCTGATGAACATGCCCTGGAAGCTGGCCCGCCAGACAGCGCGGGAGGCCGCCAAGCCGCTGGACGCGGTCGAACTGCCCCTGCCCGACGCCCTGGGCCTCGCACTCGCCGGCGGCGTGCGGGCCCTCGCGAGCCAACCGACCTGCGACACCTCGGCGATGGACGGGTACGCGGTGGCCGGCCCCGGACCGTGGACGGTGGTGGGGCGGGTCGCGGCCGGAGATCCGGTGCCCGCGGCGGTTCTGAGGTCCGGGGAGGCCTTCGCGGTGGCGACGGGGGCGCCGGTGCCGGCCGGGTCCGGGTCGGTGATCCCGGTGGAGCTCTGCGCCGTCGACGGCGTGACGCTGTGGAACGCCCGATCGGACGCGGACACCCACCCAGGTCACCACACCCGTCGGCCGGGCGCGGACACCCGCCCTGGTCACCACGCCCGCCGGCCGTCCAGCGCCCACCAGCCGCCGACCGGCAAGCACATCCGCCGCGCGGGCGAGGACTGGTCGGCGGGCGAGGAGCTCGTGCCCGCCGGTTCGCCCGTCTCCCCCGCCGTCCTCGGCCTCGCCGCCGCGGCCGGCCACGACACCCTCCTGGTCCACCGCCGCCCGCGGGTGTCCGTGATCGTCACCGGTGACGAACTGCTCCACGCCGGTCCGCCCCGCCCCGGCAGGGTCCGCGACGCCATCGGCCCGATGCTCCCCGGCCTGCTGACCGGCGCCGACCTCCTCGGCACCGCCCACCTGCGCGACGACCCGTCCGCCCTGGCCGACGCCCTGTCCGTCGACGCGGCCGACGTCCTCGTCACGTGCGGCGCGACGTCGGTGGGCCGGGCCGACCACCTGCGCCGCGTGCTGTCCGATCTCGACGCCGAGGTCCTCGTCAGCGGTGTCGCCTGTCGCCCCGGTCACCCGATGCTGCTCGCCGTCCTGCCCGACGGCCGGTGCGTGGCAGGGCTGCCGGGCAACCCGTTCGCCGCGCACGCCGCCGTGCTGACGCTCCTGCAGCCGCTGCTCGGCACCCTCGGCGGCCACACCGCCCGTCCGCCGGTCACCGCCTGGCTCCCGGACGTCGGCGCCCACCGCACGGACACCCGTCTGGTGCCGGTCACCAGGTCCGGCGGCCTGGCCGTGCCGGTCGGGCACGACCGTCCGGGGTCGCTGTGGGGTGCGGCGCTCGCCGACGCCCTCGCGGTCGTCCCGCCCGGTCACCGCGCCGGCGAGGTGGAGGTGCTGACGTGAGCGGGGGTCAGGCGGGCCGGCAGCCGGTGTAGCCCTCCGCCAGGAACCTCGATCCCGCCTCCGACCCGACGACCGACCGCAGCTCGCCGAGCTGCCTGCGGACGTCGAACTCCGTCGCGGCCGGGAGGGCGTGCAGCATCGTGGTCATCCAGTACGAGAAGTGCTGCGCCCTCCACACCCGGTCCAGCGCGCGCGGCCCGTACTCGTCCAGCACCTCGTGGTCGTTCTTGGCCAGCGCGCGCTCGATGACCTCGGCGAGCACCCGGACGTCCTGCAGCGCCAGGTTCAGGCCCTTCGCACCGGTCGGCGGCACCGTGTGCGCGGCGTCGCCGGCGAGCAGGAGGTTGGCGTGGCGCATGGGTTCCGCGACGAACGACCGGAAGCGCAGCACGGTCTTCTCCGTGATCGGCCCCTCGTTCAGGGTGAAGCCGTCGGGGCCTGCGACTCGCGCCTGCAGCTCTTCCCAGATCCGGTCGTCGGACCACTGGGCGGCGTCGGTCTCCGGCGAGCACTGGAAGTACATGCGCTGGTGCGTCTCGGTGCGCTGGCTGATCAACGCGAACCCGCGCGGCGAGTGCGCGTAGACCAGTTCGGGGGCGCTGCGCGGGGCCTCGGTGATGATGCCGAACCAGGCGAACGGGTACTCGCGGTAGCTGTGCGTGCGCAGGGCTTCCGGGATCTCGGCGCGGCAGATCGAGCGCGAGCCGTCCGCGCCGACGACCAGGTCGCAGCGCAGTTCCTGCTTCACGCCCTCGCCGTCGACGAACCGGATCACGGGCCCGGTGATGTCGACGGACGTGTCGCTGACGCCGAACCGCACGTCGCCGCCATCGCGTTCACGGGCGTTCGCGAGGTCCACGAACACGTCGGTCTGCGGGTAGAGCCAGACCGACTCCCCCACCAGCGCCCGGAAGTCGACGCGATGGCTCTCGCCGCCGAACCGCAGGTCGATGCCCTCGTGCGGATGCCCGTCGCGCAGCACGCGGTCGGAGACCCCGGTGTCGACCAGCAGGCGCGCGCTGTCGGCTTCCAGGATGCCGGCGCGGACCGTGTTCTCGATCTCCAGCCGCGTTCGGTTGTCGATGACCACGCTGTCGATCCCGTTGAGGGACAACAGGTGCGAGAGCATCAGCCCGGCCGGTCCGGCGCCGACGATGCCGACCTGGGTGCGCGTCATGACTGCTCCTTCAGAACCTGCCGTGCAACGGAGAAGGCGTGGTTGGCCGCCGGGACCCCGCAGTAGATGGCGCTCTGCAGGATCACCTCGCCGATCTCGTCCTGGCTCAGGCCGTTGCGCACGGCCGCCGCGACGTGCAGCTTCAGCTCGTCCCAGTGCCCGAGCGCGATCAACGCCGTGAGCGTGATCGCGCTGCGCGTCCGCCGGTCGAGCCCGGGCCGCGTCCAGACCTCACCCCACGCGTACTTGGTGATGAGCTCCTGGAAGTCGCGCGTGAACTCGTCCGGCGCCGCCCTGTCCACATGGGCGTCGCCGAGCACCTCACGCCGAACCTTCATGCCGTCGTCGTAGGACACCACATCTCCTCAAGCACCTCGATCAACGTCCGCGCCACCTCTTCAGCGCCCCGTCCACGAACACCTCGGCCGCCCCGAGGTACGAGCCGGGATCGTCGCCACCGCCGCGCTCCGCCAGCAGGTCTGCGGCGGCCTCGCGGGCCCGGCGCGCCATCACGTCCGCGTGCACCTCGAGCCCCTCCACCAGCTCCGCGGCCTGCGAAGCGGCCACCACGGCCACCTCCAGCAGCGCCCGCAGAGCCGGCCACTCCGCGTGCCAGGCCCCGTCCGGCCGCTCGTCCACCGCCCGCGCCGCGCACAGGTGCAGCTGCGCCCCCAGACCGGGAGCCTGCAGCGCCGCGCTGTTCACCAGCACCGACAGCACCGGGTTCCGCTTGTGCGGCATGGTCGAGGACCCACCCCGCCCCGCCACGAACCCCTCGCTGATCTCACCGATCTCCGGCCGCCCCAGCGTCAGCAGGTCCGCGGCCATCACCCCGAGCGCGTCACAGGTGCGCACGAGCGAATCGCCAACGCGCGTGATCGGCGCACGGTAGGTGTGCCAGGGCATCCCCGGCCACACCAGCCCCAAGTGCTCCGCGAAAGCCGTCGCCGAGGCGACCGGGTCCGACACACGCGAGAGGGTTCCGGCCGCACCGCCGCACTGCACCGGCAGGTCTCGGGCCACGACCTCCAGCTCGTCCACCGCGTCCAGCACGCCTGTCAGCCACCGCGCGGCCTTGAGCCCGAACGTGATCGGCACGGCGTGCTGCGTCAGCGTCCGCCCCGCCATGACGCTGGACCGGTGCTCGTCCGCGAGCCCGGCCAGCGCCGCGGCCACACGTCCGAGGTCCGCCGAGACCCGTTCCACCGCGTCGCGTGCCAGCAGCACGAAGGCGGTGTCGAGCACGTCCTGACTGGTGAGTCCGGTGTGGACGGAGACGGACACCCTGGAGCGCAACGCGGAGACCAGCGGCAGCACCGGGTTGCCCGCCGCCTCCACCTCGACCGGGTCCAGCGACGGGACCCAGTCGCCCAGCTCGAGGGACGACCCGAGCACGCGAGCCCAGGCGACCTCCACCCGGAGCATCGCCCGCACCAGCGCGGCGTCGTCGAGGAGGCCGGTGGCGCGATGAGAACCAGGGCGCACGATCACGTCCGCGGGAACGTGAAGAACGGCGTCTCGGACGGCCCCTGCAGGTGGATGTCGAACCGCAGCCGGCCGTCGTCCTCGCGCGTGGCGACCAGCCCGTCCACGGCGTCGGCGGTGCCGGGCAGGTAGATGCGCGTGAACAGCCGGTCGAGCAACCCGCGCGCGAACACCGTCACGGCGAAGAACGGCAGCCCGGGTTCGATGGTGCTGAACCAGTAGTGCCCGGCGCCGTCGGTGCACGAGCGGCCCCAGCCGGTGAACCCGGCGCCCCGCCGCCGCAGCGATCCGCCCTCGCGCGGCACGACACCGGAGGCGTCGGCCTGGCGGATCTCGATCATCGCGTCCGGCACCGGGACGCCCGCGCCGTCGTGGACGTAACCGTGCAGCACAACGGATCCGGCCGAGCCGAACGGCACGAGTTCGGAGTCGCCGGGGAACGCCAGGGCGTGGTGGAAGAACGGGCCGACGGTCTGGCCGGGCGTCGCTTCAGTCATCGGACGGCTCCAGGTAGGTCGCGTGGCTGCCGGTCAGCACGATGTCCCAGCGGTAGCCGAGCAGCCACTCGTGCTCGGACTGGGAGTGGTCGTAAGCGGCGATGAGGCGCGCCAACGCCGCGGGGTCGCTGATCGACTGCGCGATGGGGTCCAGCGCCAGCAGCTGGTCGCCGGGGAAGTACATCTGCGTGATCAGCCGCTGGGTGAAGTCCGTGCCGAACAACGAGAAGTGGATGTGCGCGGGCCGCCAGGCGTTGTGGTGGTTGCGCCACGGGTAGGGGCCCGGCTTGATCGACGTGAACGAGTACCGGCCGTCGTCGTCGGTCAGGCAGCGGCCGACGCCGGTGAAGTGCGGGTCGAGCGGCGCCGGGTGCTGGTCGCCCTGGTGCGAGTACCGGCCCGCGGCGTTGGCCTGCCAGATCTCGACGAGCTGCCGGCGCACCGGGCGGCCGTCGCCGTCGAGCACGCGACCGTGCACGCGGATGCGTTCGCCGATCGGATCACCACCGCGCTGCAGGGTCAGGTCCGCTTCCACGGCGGCGACGTCGGAGTGGCCGAACACGGGCGCGACCAGCTCGGCGCCCTCCGGGTCGACGTGCAGCGGTTCCTTCGTCGGGTGGCGCAACGTCGTGCTGCGGTAGGGCGGGAAGTCCAGCAGCGGCGCACCCTTCGGTGAGTCGGCCTGGATCTTCGCGATCTCGTCGCTGATCTCGTGCTGGCTGGTCGTCACGTGACCAGACGCTAGGCAACCGCCCTCACGGAGTCGACAGCTTCTTTCCACTGACCGGAAGCCCGCCGCAACTTGACGCCTTCTAGACGACCGCTCATATTGGAAGGATGCCCAGGGCAAGTGTGCGAGAGCAGATCGTCGACGCCGCGTTCGAGCAGTTCCACCGGCACGGCTACAACGCGTGCGGCGTCAAGCTGATCACCGACAGCGCCGGCGTGCCCAAGGGTTCGTTCTACAACCACTTCGAGAGCAAGGAAGCGCTCGCTCTCGTCGTGATGGACCGCTACGGCGAGACGCGGCACCTGGACGAGCTCCGCACCCCGGACACTCCCCCGCTCACCCGGCTGCGCAACCACTTCGACGCGCTCGCGCGGGACATCGTCGAGTTCGGCTACGAACGCGGCTGCGTCTACGGCAACTTCAGCACCGAGGCCGCCGACCACATCCCCGCGATCCGCGACGGGGTCAGGGCCGCCTTCGACCTCTGGGCGGCGGCGATCACCGCCACCCTCCGCGAGGCACAGGAGGACGGGACGCTGACGAACGCCCAAAGCCCCGAGACCCTGGCCAGGTTCCTGCTCAACGCCTGGGAGGGCGCCATCGTCGGCGAGCGGGCAGCCAAGGACGGGTCGTCGTTCGCGGCGTTCTTCACGATCGCCTTCGAGGTCGTCCTGCACTGAGACGCAGCTCAACCCCCACCACCCCGGATCGTCCTTGACGAGCTTAAGACGACCGGTCATATTGAATGCATGAGCGACATCCAACCGCGGTTCCGCACCATCGACGGCCTGTCGATCCGCTACGCCGTGAGCGGCGGCACCACACCGGCCGCACTCCTGCTCAGCCCGTGGCCCGAGAGCATCTACGCCTACGACCAGACCTGGGCGGAGCTGGCCGCGCACGCGAGCCTGGTCGCGGTCGACCTGCCCGGCTTCGGGCACTCCGAGCTGCGCGAAGACCTGTTGTCCCCCAGCAGGATGGGCGAGTTCGTCGTGCGCCTCGCCGACGAGTTCGACCTCGACCGGCCCCACGTCGTCGGTCCCGACATCGGCACCAGCGCGGCGCTGTTCGCCGCCGCGCACTCCCCCGACCGGTTCCGCAGCCTCGTGATCGGCAGCGGCGGCGCGCTCTCACCGACCGACCTCGGCACCCCGCTGCACGAGTGGGTGCACGACGAGGATCTCGCGCCCTACAGGGCGTTGGGGCCCAAGGACGTCGTGAACTTCGCCATGAACGCCATCGAGGGCTACGAACTGCCGGACCTGGTGCGGCAGGACTACCTCGCCGCGTACCAGGGCCAGCGGTTCGTCGAGCAGATGGCGTACGTCCGCGCGTACCCGGCCGAACTGAGGAAGCTGGACGAACTCCTCCCGGGCATCACCACGCCCGTGCAGCTCATCAACGGCGAACGCGACTCCGTGGTGCCGGTCTCCAACGTCGAGCACCTGCACGGACGGCTGCCGAACAGCAGGCTGGACGTCGTGGACGCGGGGCACTTCGTGTGGGAGGAGAACGCCGCCGAGTACGCCCGCATCGTCACCACGTGGTGGCAGAACAACTAGCCCGTCGTGCAGGCCGCTCCGTTCAGACTGAACGACGTGGGCGGGGAACTGGGCGCCGTCGCAGAACCGTTGAAACCGAACGACACCGAGCCTTCCGCGACGATCAGCGCGTTGTAGTCGGCGTTGGTCACGCTCACGTTCACCCCGGACTGGGACGCCGTGCCGTTCCACAGCTGCGCCACGCTCTCGCCCTCGGCGAACCGCCAGCGCACCGTCCAGCCCTCGACCAGCGCGCCGCTGACGTTGCGCACGGTCACCTCGGCCTGGAACGCGCCGGCCCACTGGTTGGTGATCCGGTAGACCACGACGCAGGAGGGCGGAGGCGGTGCGGTGGTCGTGGGAGGCGGAGTCGAGGTGGAACAGTCGCCCTGTGCCCACAGGCCGAGTTTCGCCTGTGACGCCTTGGTTTCCGCCTCGACCAGCGGTCCGCCGTCGCCACCGGCGGCGCGCAGGACACCGCTGCGGACGGCGAGCAGCGCGTAGTCGGTGCCGTCCGGGAGCATCAGCGAGACCTCGCCGGGCGTGATGCTGCTCACCCGGACTTCCTTCTCCAACAACGTCTTCGTGGCGAAGTCGACGGCCGCGGCGGCCGCGCACGACGCCGGTTCGGCCAGCAGGGAGATGCGGGCGCGCGTGCCGTCGGCGAGCTCGACGGTGCGGGCGTCCACCACGGTCCGCACCTTTGTGGACTGCCCTTGCTCCGCTGTGGACGGAGGAGGGGTCTGTGACGCGGGGAGGGGCCTGCCGTCCTGCGAGGCCGTGCACCCGGCCACGAACAAGGTCAACAGCACCAGGAAGTGCTTGCGCGGTGCCATTGGACAAATCTATCGCCGGAGGCAGCGTCCGCAATCGGCTGTTCGGAGTTGATCAATTCGGCTTTCGGAGTCAATCGATCAAGCAGCGCGCGGCGGCGCCGGGTGTGCGAGCGTGGGGAGACCACAGTTGCGCGGATGGTTCCCTGCCGTTCATCAGCTCGTGGTGATCAACAGAAAGGATCAGGACGTTCCTCGTCCCCTGCCGATGGAGGTCTGAAGTGCACACCCTGCAACCGCACTGGACTCGTCGCCTGCTCGCCGCTCTCGCCGTCGTCGCGTCGGTGCTCGGCGTCACCACCGTCGTCGCGCCCGCCGCCGACGCCGCCGTCTACAACTCCTGCACGCAGTCGCGCTGTTCCGCGGCCCGTTCCGCGAACTCCACCTGGTCGTCGAAGGGCTACCCGGGCACCCGCGGCTGGAACAGCTGGCCCGGCGGCCAGTGCAACTTCGCCGGTGGCGTGCACCAGAACCGCGAGGGCCAGCTGCCGGCCGGCCACCGCTACCTGGAGTTCGACGTCTACCCGCGTGCCTGCAACGCTTCCCGGGACGCGTACCGGATCATCGTCGACCGCACCGACGGCACGGTCTACTTCTCCCCCGACCACTACGCGAACTTCTACCGCCTCTGACGCCTAACGGGCGCTGCGGTCGAGCCACGACCGCAGCGCCCACCAGGTGTGCAGCGTCGTCAGCACGTGCGACCGCCCCGCGTCCGGGTTCTCGCCGAGGTCGGCGCCGGTCAGCTCCACGAGCCGGTCGAGCCGGTACCGCACGGTGTTCGCGTGGATGTGCAACGCCGAGGCCGTCGCGCTGAGCCGGCCGCCGTTGTCCAGGTAGCACAAGGCCGTCACCACCATCTCGTGGTGGAACGAGCTCTTCGGGTCGAGCTGGCCGAGCAGCGAGTCCGCGAGCGTGCCCGCCAGCGCCGGGAACGCCGCGAGAGCGGTCTCACCGGCGAGGTCCGTCAGGAGCCGCACACCGCAGGCGGCTCCCGCGGCCGCCAGTGCCTGCGTGCACATCGAGTACGTGCCCCGCAACGACTTCAGCGCGGTCGCGGGCGACACCACGAGCAGGTCGTCCGACCACGGGGGCGGCGCGTGCGTGAGCCCCGCGAGCCGCCCCTCGACCAGCCCGTACACACCGCCCGACGTGTGCAGCCGTTGCTCCAGCGTCCGCGCGTGGCTCGGGTCGGTCACCCCGGACACCACGCAGTGGTAACGACCGTCGGGACGCAGACCGGCACGCGCCAGCTCGGCGGTGTCCGGGAAGTCGCCCGAGACCAGCAACCGCCGCAGCACCTGGGCGTTCAGGTCGCGTGCCGTGCGGGACAGCTGGAGCTCCGCGGTGTGGTAGCCGCTGATGATGTGCCGCTCGACCGCGCCGACGTAGTGGTCCAGGTCGATCATGAAGTCCAGGATCGTGCCGTCGTCGACCCCCAGCGACCGCGCGAGCTGCACCGCCGCCCTGATCAACTCGGTGCGCCCGGCGTGCACCCCGCGCAGCAACCCCGCCATGGACACGCCCTGCGCGGCGCGGTCGGACCCCAGCGACAACGCGGCGGAGAAGTCGCCGTCGTCGGGCGAGCCGCCGCGTTCGAGGTGCGCGATCCCCTCGGACAGCAGGAACGCGATGTGCCTGCGGTTCTCCTCGGCGGGCAGCCGGGCCACCTCCGGGGAGTTGCCGCGGGCGGCGTCGACGACCCGTTCGACCACCTTGTCGTCGGCGGCGACGGCTTCGAGCACCTGGCGGACCATCGCGGACATCCCCGGCACAGCGCCTCCGCACGCACACGTTGTGTGACGGCCACAACACAGCCGTCGCCGTTTGGTGGCGGGACCCTATGCCCCGCTCTCCGGTTACTGGTTAGTTGCTTTACGCGAGAGTAATTCGCGTTGGCACCACCCTTCAACGAGGAAGGCCCTGGGATGTCAGACCGGAACATCAGCCGCCGCAACCTCCTGGCCGCGAGCGGCGCCATCGGTGCGATCGCCGCGAGCGGGACCCTGGGGCAGGCGGTCGCCGGAGCGGCGCCGCGCGTCGACGCGGACGTGATCGTCATCGGGCACGGCCTCGCCGGTCTCGTGGCGACCTCCGAACTGGCCGCGGCGGGCCGCAAGGTCCTGCTGCTGGACCAGGAACCCGAGGCCAGCCTGGGCGGACAGGCGTTCTGGTCGCTCGGCGGCCTCTTCCTCGTCAACTCGCAGGAGCAGCGCACCGCGGGCATCAAGGACTCCCTCGAACTGGCCCGTGCCGACTGGTTCAACACCGCCGGGTTCGACCGCGGCGTGAACGACCCCCTGGGTGAGGATCATTGGGCCGCCAAGTGGGCCGAGGCGTACCTGAACTTCGCCGCCGGGGAGAAGCGCGACTGGCTCTACGGGCTCGGCGTGCGCTGGGTGCCGATCGTCGGCTGGGCGGAACGCGGCGGGCAGCTCGCCGACGGTCCCGGCAACTCGGTGCCCCGCTTCCACATGACGCTCGGCACCGGCCCCGGCGTGATGGAGCCGTTCGAGAAGAAGGTGCGCGACGCCGTCCGCGACGGCAAGGTCACCTTCAAGTTCCGGCACCAGGTCGACGGCCTGATCACGTCCAACGGCGCCGTCACCGGTGTGCGCGGCAGCCTCCTGGAGGCCAGCAGCGCGGCGCGCGGCACCCCCAGCTCCCGCAAGAAGGTCGGCGACTTCGAGCTGTACGCGCCGATGGTCGTCGTCACCTCGGGTGGCATCGGCGCCAACAAGGACCTGGTGCGCCGCAACTGGCCCGCCCGCCTCGGCCCGGCCCCGCAGCGGCTCGTCACCGGCGTCCCCGCCCACGTCGACGGCCGGATGCTGGCGATCACGGAACTGGCCGGCGGGCGGCTGGTCAACCGCGACCGCATGTGGCACTACACCGAGGGCATGATCAACCACACGCCGATCTGGCCCGACCACGGCATCCGCGTGCTCGCCGCCCCGTCGTCGCTGTGGCTCGACGCGCGCGGCAAGCGCTTCCCCAACCCCGGCATCCCGT
Organism: Lentzea cavernae; assembly: GCF_014653695.1. Classification (GTDB taxonomy): domain Bacteria; phylum Actinomycetota; class Actinomycetes; order Mycobacteriales; family Pseudonocardiaceae; genus Lentzea; species Lentzea cavernae. The sequence goes on from NZ_BNAR01000001.1 coordinate 757,141, forward strand.
CGCTGGACACGCTCGGCACGCTGGAGCTGATCGGCAAGTCCGGATACGACTACTCGTGGTTCGTCCTCAACAAGAAGATCATCGACAAGGAGTTCGTGCTCTCCGGCTCGGAGCAGAACCCGGAGATCACCGCCAAGAACCTCATCGCCTACCTCGCCATGCGCCTGCTGAACAGCACGCCGCCGCCGGTGAAGGCGTTCATGGACAAGGGCGTCGACTTCGTCATCAAGAACAACCTGCCGGACCTCGTTGCCGGGATGAACGCGCTGACCGGGCAGAACCTGATCAACCTCGATGACCTGCGCCGGCAGATCACGATCCGCGACCAGCAGACCGAGAACCCGTTCTCCAAGGACGTGCAGGTCATGGGGATCCGCAACTCCCTGGCCTACAGCGGCGACAGCCTCGCCCGCACGGTCGGCCTTCACAAGCTCCTCGACTCCGGCTCCGGCCCGTTGATCGCGATCAGGATGAACATCCTGACCCGCAAGACGCTGGGCGGCCTGCAGACCGACCTGACGGGCCGCGTGCTCGGCTCGAACGGCCAGCCGATCCGCGGCCTGTACGCGGCGGGCGAGGTGGCCGGGTTCGGCGGTGGCGGCGTGCACGGCTACCGCGCGCTGGAGGGCACGTTCCTCGGCGGCTGCCTGTTCTCCGGCCGCGCCGCCGGCCGTGGCGCGGCCGCCGAAAGCGCCTAGCGCTCAGGATCCCGGGGTCTGCGGTCTCCCCTGTTGACCGCAGGCCCCGCACCACGTGCTCGTCGTCCCCCACCTAGACGTCGATGTGCGCGCCCATGATCACCGTGCGCTCCTTGGGCAACCCGAAGTGCTCGGCCGCGTCCGCCGTGATGTAGGACGTGGCCACGAACAACCGCTTCCGCCAGCCCGCCATCGTCCGCTTCGGCCCGCGCTGCAGCTCGATCTTCGACAGGAAGTACCGCGCCTGCGCGAGGTCCAGCCCGCCCTCGGTCTTCCCCGGGTCCAGCAACGCCAGCGCGGCGGGCACGTCCGGCGTCTCCACGTACCCGAAACGGGCGCACACGTGGATGATGCCGTCGTCGGTGTACCCGAGCTCGTCGACCTCGATCCGCCGCTCCGCCGGCACCCGAGGCACCGGCTCGGTCTCGATCGACACGATCACGACCCGCTCGTGCAGCACGTGGTTGTGCTCGACGTTCGCCCGCATCGCCAGCGGCGCGGTCTCCTTGCCGCGGTTGAGGAACACCGCGCACCCCGGCACTCGCGTCAGCCGCTGCTCGTGCAGCTCCGCGACGAACTCCCGCAACGACCCCTCCGCCTCGCGCCGGGCCTTCGTGACGATCGACCGCCCTCGCTGCCACGTGGTCATCACCGTGAACGCGGTCAACCCGATCAACAACGGCAACCAGGCCCCGTGCAACAACTTCGTCAGGTTCGCGGCGAGGAACAACAGGTCCACGCCCAGCAGGAACACGCACCCGAGCCCGATCGCCCAGGCGGGCGCCCCGAACTTCCACCGCGCGATGAACAGGAACAACGTCGTGGTGATCGTGATCGTCCCGGTGACCGCCATCCCGAACGCGAACGCCAGCGCCGCGGAAGTCCGGAACGCGAACACCAGCGTCAGCACCGACACCAGCAGCACCCAGTTGATCCACGGCACGTAGATCTGCCCGATGGTCGACTCGGACGTGTGCGCGATCCGCAACCGGGGCAGGTACCCGAGCTGCGCGGCCTGCGACGCCACCGAGTACGCCCCGGTGATCACGGCCTGCGAGGCGATCACCGTGGCCGCCGTGGCCAGCACCACCATCGGCCACCGCCCCCATTCGGGCACCAGCAGGAAGAACGGCCCGCTGATGTTCGCCTGGTCCTCGAGGATCAACGCGCCCTGCCCCATGTAGCTGAGCACGCACGCCGGGAACACGAGGAACAGCCACCCGCGGGCGATCGCGGGGCGCCCGAAGTGCCCCATGTCCGCGTACAGCGCCTCGGCACCGGTGACGGCCAGCACCACGGCCGCCAACGCGAAGAACGCGATGCCGAAGTTCCCGAACAGGAAACTGAACGCGTAGGTGGGCGACAACGCCATCAGGATCTCCGGGTGACTCGCGATCCCCCCGATCCCGGCCACCCCGATCACCGCGAACCACAGGATCATCACCGGCCCGAAGAACCGCCCGACGACCCCGCTGCCCCGCTTCTGCACGAGGAACAACCCGATGATGATCACGGCGGTGATCGGCACCACGAACCGCTCGAGCTCCGGCTCGACGACCTTCAGCCCCTCCACCGCCGACAGCACGGAGATGGCGGGCGTGATCATGCTGTCGCCGAAGAACAACGCGGCCCCGAAGATCCCCAGCGCGGCCAGCGTGGCGGCGGCCTTGCGCCCCTGCTTCGCCTTCCACCGCCGCAACAGGGTGATGAGGGCCATGATCCCGCCCTCGCCGTCGTTGTGGACGCGCATCGCCAGCAACACGTACGTCACGGTCACGACGATCATCACCGACCAGAAGATCAGCGACACGACCCCGTACACGTTGTCCACGCTCACCGGGACCGGGTGCGGATCAGCCGGGTTGAACACCGTCTGGATCGTGTAGATGGGGCTGGTTCCGATGTCCCCGAACACGACGCCGAGCGCCCCGACCACCACAGCCAGCCGCACCGTGTCCCGCGCGAGCTTCTGCCGCGACGGCGCCTCGGAAACCTGCTGTTCAGCCACGAGCACTCCCTAGACCGCCTGGTGCCCGCAAGATAACCGCGCACCCCACCCGTCGCAGAGCACTTCCGGGTGATCTTTACGCGTTCCTGACGGCCTGGGGAGTGTCCGAACCGGACGACTAGCCGGGGATCGTGAACTCGCCCTGGTTCAGGGTGCGCGGGTGGAAGTAGCCCGCCTGGACCTCCGCCGGGGTGTTGTTGCCCCGCAGGTGTTCCGACCACACCATGAAGTAGCTCCAGCGGGTCTGGCCGTTGAGCAGCGCCGCGTTCGGCACCTTGCCGGTCTCGGCCAGCGCGACGGGCTTGCCGTTCGCGATGGTCTGGATCTGCTGGTAGTCGCCGGAGGTGGGAAGACCCTTGTACCAGACGTCGAGCGACACCACGTCCACGTACTGCGTGCCGGGGTAGTAGGAGGCCCAGCCGCCCGCGGGGTTGTCCTGGACGTTCCACACCCAGATCAGGTTGTCGAGCCCCTGGGCGACCAGGTGGTCGCGGGTGATGCGGTAGAGCTTCGCGCCGCCGTCGGGTCCCGGCCGGTTGCCCCACCAGTTCCAGGCCTCGTTCATCTCGTGCAACGGGCGGAACAGCACCGGCACACCCGCGTCCTTGAGCTGCCGCAGGTACGGCACCACCTCGTCGAGGCGGCGCTTCCACGCGGTGTTGAGCGCCGTGCCGTTGGTGACGACCTGGGTGAACTGGCTCTGGCTGATCTGCGTCTTCACCCCGCCGTCGAACTGGCAGGTGCTGCCGCCGGTCGGCGTGCACACGTGCCACGTCAGGGAGACCAGGGAGCCGTTGGCCCACTCCGTCTTCGCCTGGTCGACCACGCGCTGCCGGTTGGCCACGTCCTCGGGCCGGAACATGAGGTCGCCGCCCCACAGCCCGGGGTACTGGCCCGTGATGTCCTTGACCTGCTGGGTGTACTGGCCGGGGTTGCTCGCCGGCTCCTTGTTGTGCTGCCCCGACACGACGTACCTGCCGGTGATCGAGTTCAGGTAGTTGATCACGTTCTGCCGCGACGACCTCGGGAACGCCTGCGCCTGCGGTGACACCGCGACCAGGACGCCCAGGAAGGTCAGGACCGCGGCCAGCGCCGCGCCGTACCGATGAAGCGGGGTGTGTCGCACTCGCTCCTCCTCGTGGAACCCGCTCTTCGCTGAGCGGGACTACGCGTCGGCTGCGGCGGCAAGCCGTTGTCTACTAAAACGCTTAACCTATGTCGCTGCCCGAAGATAGACAGGCCTGAGCGCGCTGTCCATAGAACGTTTGAGTTCCGATCGACCGGACCGGTTCAGACGCGGGGCGGGGCGGTCGACGCGCGCGGCACCAGGCTTGGAGCGTGCACCAGGCGCTCCACCGGAGGCCGGTTCGTCATGACGCCGAACAGCGCCTCCGCGGCCTGCGCGCCGAACGAGAAGACGTCGTGCCGCATGGCCGACAGGGTCGGCCTGGTGAGCTGGCACAGCTGCGAGTCGTCCCACGCGAGCAGGGACAGGTCCCCCGGCACCGACAGACCGAACTCCGCCGCCACCCCCAGCGCCGCGACCGCCATGACGTCGTTGTCGAACACGATCGCGGTCGGCCGGTCCGGCGACAGCAACAACGTGCGACAGGCCCGGCTCCCCTGGTCCGCCGAGAAGTCCGCCACCACCGTGCGCGCCTCCAGACCGAGATCGCGCGCCACCTCGGTGAACGCCGCCGTCCGGATCACGCTGTGCCCCAGCTCCGGCGGACCGCTGACACGCGCGACGCGCCGATGCCCCAGCGCGGCGAGGTAGCGCACGGCCTCGGTGATCGCCTCCGCGTCCTCGGTCCACACCGAGGTGAAGGGACCTGCCAGGCTCGGGTGCCCGACCACCACGGCGGGCAGGCCGAGCTCCGCCAGCGCGGGAATGCGCGGGTCGTCCACGTGCAGATCCACCAGGATGCTGCCGTTGACCCGCCCGCCCTGCCACCACTCGCGGTGGACCTCGATCTCCTCGTCCCCGTCCACCAGGCGCAACAGCAACGAACACGACCGCCGCACCAGCACGCTCTCGATACCCGAGATGAACTCCATGTAGAACGGCTCCAGCCCCAGCAACCGGGCCGGCCGGGCGATCACGAGCCCGACGGTGTGCAGGCCGCCCCCGGACAACGAGGCCGCGGCGAGGTTGGGCCGCCACCCCAGCTCGCGCGCGACGGCGAGGATGCGCTCCTTCGTCGAGGCCGACACCCCCGGCCGGTCGTGCAGGGCGATCGAGACGGCGGCGGTGGACACCCCGGCCCGCGCGGCGACGTCCTTGATGGTCACCCTGCGCTCGCTTGGGACGGAGTCGGTCACGGCCGCGAGTTTACTGGTGAAACGTTTGAGCTGTTGCGCGAGAAGGAGATGTCGGCGGTCGGGTGATCGTTGTGCGTGGTTGTGCGGGCGGCCGGTGGTGATGCGCCCGACGCGGGGGTGGCGGCGGTGGTGATTTAGTTGACACTGAAGCGATAGGTCAGATCAGCGGCGCGCGACACAGGGGCGCGGCGCAAAGCAGCGCGGTGCGGTGTGAACCGACGCAGCGCGGCGCGAAGCGGGTGCAGCGCGAGCCCGGCGCGAAGCGGTCTAGAACGCGGGGCAGTGCGAGCCAGTGCGGCGCTGGACGGGGTCAGTGCGGCACGGAGCGGTCCGGCGCGAGGCGAAACGATCCAGTGTCCTGCGAGGCGGTCCGGCGCGTCGCAAAGCGGAGATCAGGTGCGCCTGCCTTTGACATACCCATACCCCCCTAGGGTATAAATGACGGCAGAGCCCACCGCACCCCCGGGATGACCACCCGGCCGCGCGGTGGCCGGAGAAGGAGCGAGACATGCACGGCTACGCCGACACGAAGGACGCCCACCTGCGCCGCCTCCGCCGCATCGAGGGGCAGGTCCGCGGACTGCAGCGGATGATCACCGAGGACGAGTACTGCATCGACGTGCTCACCCAGATCTCCGCGGCCACCAGGGCGTTGCAGGCGGTCTCACTGGGGCTGCTCGACGAGCACCTCAAACACTGCGTGAGCCAGGCCGTCACCGAGGGCGGCGCCACAGCCGACGCGAAGATCGCGGAGGCGAGCGACGCGATCGCACGCCTGGTTCGCTCCTAACCCGCCAGGAGAAGACGATGAGCAAGTCCGTCCACGCCGTCGAGACCGGATCGGCGGCCCGATGAAGACCGCGCACAAGGTCGGGCTCTACGCCGCTGCCTTGGCGGTGGTCTTCGGCGGCACCTGGGCAGCGGGCGCCGCGACAGGGACACAACAACCCGCAGCGCCCGACACACACGCCGGGGACGCACACGGTGGACACGAGTCCGCGCCGTCGAAGCTCCCACCAGGACTGTCCGTTTCGGACAACGGCTACACGTTGCGTCTGAAGGAACAGGAGCCGCTCACCTTCCACGTCGAAGGGCCGGACGGGAAGCCGGTCACGAAGTTCTCCGTGGAGCACGAGAAGCGGCTGCACCTGATCGCGGTCCGCCGGGACGGGTCGCACTTCCAGCACGTGCACCCGCAGATGGCCCCGGACGGCACCTGGACGACGCCCCTGGCCCTGCCGAACGCCGGCAGCTACCGGGTCTTCGCCGACTTCAAGCCGGAGGACGGCCCCAAGACCACCCTGGGCGCCGACGTCCACACACCAGGCGACTACAGGCCGCAGAACCACATCGACAGCCGCACGTTCACGGTCGACGGGTACGAGGTAACCCTCCACGGTGACCTGAACGCGAACACCGCATCAACCGTGACGGTGACCATCACCAAGGACGGCAGGCCGGTGACGGACCTGCAGGACTACCTGGGGGCCAAGGGCCACTTGGTGGCGCTGCGGTCGGACGACCTGGCGTACCTGCACGTGCACCCCGAGGAGAGCGCCCAGGTGAAGTTCGCCGTGGAGGTGCCGACGGCCGGGAAGTACCGGCTGTTCCTGGACTTCCAGCACAACAACAAGGTGCGCACCGCGGAGTTCACGCTCACGACGCACGAGGAGGGCGGTCATGGCCACTGACACCATCGAGCTCTCGATCGGCGGCATGACCTGCGCCTCGTGCGCGGCCCGGATCGAGCGCAAGCTCAACAAGCTGGACGGCGTGGAGGCCTCGGTCAACTACGCGACCGAGAAGGCCCGCGTCAGCTACGCGGGTGACCTCACCCCCGCCGACCTGGTGAAGGTCGTCGAGGACACGGGGTACACCGCAGAACTCCCCGCCGCCACAACCGAACAGCCCGAGCACGACCCGACGCGAACGCTGCGGCAGCGGCTGATCACGTCGGCCGTCCTCTCGACACCGGTGGTCGCGTTCGCGATGGTCCCGGCGCTGCAGTTCACCTACTGGCAGTGGCTGTCGCTCGCGCTGGCAGGGCCGGTCGTCACGTATGCCGCGTGGCCGTTCCACAAGGCGGCGTGGACGAATCTGAGGCACGGCGCCGCCACGATGGACACGCTGATCTCGCTCGGTGTCGGGTCGGCGTTCCTGTGGTCGCTGTACGCGCTGTTCCTGGGCACGGCGGGCACTCCGGGCATGACGCACGGGTTCACGTTCACCATCGAGCGGACGTCCGGCACCGGCAACATCTACCTCGAGGTCGCGGCGGGCGTCACGACGTTCATCCTGGCCGGCCGGTACTTCGAGGCGCGGTCGAAGCGGCGCGCGGGAGCGGCCCTCACGGCGTTGCTCGAGCTCGGCGCGAAGGACGTCGCGGTCATCAGGGACGGCCGTGAGGTGCGCATCCCGACGGACGAGCTCGTGCCGGGCGACCGGTTCGTCGTGCGGCCGGGCGAGAAGATCGCCACGGACGGCGTCGTCCGGGAGGGCGGCTCCGCGGTCGACGCGAGCATGCTCACGGGCGAGTCGGTGCCGGTCGAGGTGCGGCCCGGCGACCCGGTGGCCGGCGCGACGGTCAACGCGGGCGGGCGGCTCGTCGTCGAGGCGACGCGGATCGGGTCGGACACGCAGCTCGCGCAGATGGCGAGGCTGGTCGAACAGGCGCAGAACGGCAAGGCCGAGGTGCAGCGCCTCGCGGACCGGATCTCCGCCGTGTTCGTGCCGATCGTGATCGCTCTCGCCGTGGGCACGCTGGGCTTCTGGCTCGGCACCGGCGGCGGTGCGGGGGCGGCGTTCACGGCCGCGGTGGCGGTGCTGATCATCGCCTGCCCGTGCGCGCTGGGCCTCGCGACGCCGACCGCGTTGCTCGTCGGCACGGGCCGGGGCGCCCAGCTCGGCATCCTGATCAAGGGGCCGGAGGTGCTGGAGTCCACGCGCCGCGTCGACACCGTGGTGCTCGACAAGACCGGCACCGTCACGACGGGTCGCATGAGCCTGGTGAGCGTTCACACCGCCGAGGGCGAGACCGAGGACGAGGTGCTGGAGCTCGCCGGTGCGCTGGAGGCCGCGTCCGAACACCCGATCGCGAGGGCGATCGTCGCGGCGGCCGGTGAGGTCCCGCAGGTCGAGGACTTCCAGAACGTCGAGGGCCTGGGCGTGCAGGGCGTGGTGAACGCTCACGCCGTGCTCGTCGGCCGGGAACGCCTGCTCGACGACTGGAGCGTGCAGCTCGGCGAGGACCTGCGGGAGGCCAAGGAGGCGGCGGAACGGCAGGGCCGCACGGCGGTGCTGGTCGCGTGGGACGGCAAGGCCCGTGGCGTGCTGGTCGTCGCGGACACGGTCAAGCCCACGTCGAAGGAGGCGGTCGAGGGCCTTCGCAGGCTCGGGTTGCGTCCCGTGCTGCTGACCGGCGACAACAGGGCGGCGGCGGAAGCGGTGGCGGCCGAGGTCGGCATCACCGAGGTCGTCGCGGAAGTGCTGCCGGCGGACAAGGTCGACGTCGTGAAGCGCCTGCAGGACGAGGGGCGCGTCGTGGCGATGGCCGGCGACGGGGTGAACGACGCCGCCGCGCTCGCCCAGGCCGACCTGGGCCTCGCCATGGGCACCGGCACGGACGTCGCGATCGAGGCGAGCGACCTCACGCTGGTGCGCGGCGACCTGCGGGCCGCCGTGGACGCGATCAGGCTGGCGCGGCGCACGCTCACCACGATCAAGGGCAACCTGTTCTGGGCGTTCGCGTACAACGTCGCGGCGCTGCCGCTGGCGGCGCTCGGCCTGCTCAACCCCATGATCGCGGGCGGGGCGATGGCGTTGTCGTCGGTGTTCGTGGTGAGCAACAGCCTGCGTTTGCGCGCCTTCCGCTGACGAGGACGACCGAGAAGGCAACAGGGCCCACACGGCCGGTTTCGTAGCCTCGGCACATCAGCTTCCGATGAACAGGAGTGGATGTGCCGAGGTTCGCCCTGGTCATGGCCGCGGCGGTCACGCTGCTGACCGCGTGCTCCTCGACGCCGCCCGCGCCGGTCCCCGTGCCCGCGAGCAGCAGTGCCCCGCCACCGGCCGAGCAGGTCCACCTGTCGATCGGCGACTCCTACGCGACCGGCTTCGGGCCGGGCGGCACCACCGAGAGCTTCGCCCAGATCGTCGCCAAGGAGTCCGGGCTCAAGCTCGTCAACCTCGCCTGCAACGGCGCCACGTCCGCCGACCTGGCCACCCGGCCCGCCTGCGGGCCCGACGCGGGCGGCAAGACCCAGCTGGACGCCGCGGTGGAGGTGCTGCGCGGCGGGAAGACAGCTCTCGTCACGGTGGTGATCGGCGGCAACGACCTGACGCCGTGCGCGCTGGTGCAGGACCCGCTCGACTGCGCGACCAGGACCGTCGCCGGCATCCAGACCAACGTCGCCGGCACGCTCACCGAGCTGCGGGAGGTCGCGCCGGACGTCAAGATCGTCGGCCTGACCTACCCGGACGTGTTCCTCGGCGCCTGGGTGAACCCGTCGTTCCCCAACGGCAAGAACCTCGCCCGGCAGTCGGTCACGATGTTCCAGGACTTCAACACCAGGATCGCGGCCCAGTACGACAGGTTCGGCGCGAAGTTCGCCGACGTCACGACCGCGACCGGCGGTTACGGCGCGCTGACCGAGCTGACCCAGGACCCGAAGTACGGCCAGATCCCGGCCTCGGTGGCGAAGGTGTGCACGCTCACCCACTTCTGCGACCGCACCGACGTGCATCCGACGCCCGCCGGTCACCAGGTGATCGCGGAGGCCGTCACCGCCGCGAGTCGCTGAACTCCGCCCGGACAGTCGTCCCCTCCCCCGCGACGGACCGCACGGTCAGGCGCCCGCCGACCGCCGCCACGCGGTCGTCCAGCCCGCGCAACCCGGAACCGGTGACGTCGGCACCGCCAGCACCGTCGTCGCTCACCTCGACCGTGACGAGGTCGTCCACGCGCTCGACCTCGATCCGCACCTCACGGGCCTGGGCGTGCTTGGCGGCGTTCGTGAGCGCCTCCGCGACCACGAAGTAGCAGGTGCGTTCCGCGACGGGCGAGAGTCGCCCGTCCAGGACACCGGCGAGCACGGCGGGGACAGCCGACCGCTCGGCCAGGGACAGCAGCGCGGGGCCGAGCCCGGCGTCGGTCAGCAGCACCGGATAGATGCCGCGGGCCAGCTCGCGCAGGTCGTCCAGCGCCCTGGCCAGCTCCTCGCGGGCGGCGGTGAGCAGCTCGGGCGAGTTCTCGGCCAGCCGCAACGTGAGCAGCACCGACACCAGCCGCTGCTGCGCGCCGTCGTGCAGGTCGCGTTCGACCTGGCGGCGGGCCTCGTCCGCGGCCTCGACGATGCGGCGCGCCCGCAGTTCGTTCTGCACGGCCAGAGCCGCGCTCGCCGCGACGGCGCGCACGAACGCCGGGTCCAGCGCCGGGTCGTGCACGAGCGCCGCCAGCCGCGTCCCGCCTGCCTCGAGGTAGGTGACACCACGGGACGTCGGCGCCACCTCGCCGTACACGACCTCCAGCGACGGGTCGTGCAGCGTGCGCGCCAGCACCGACCGCAGGTCGCCGGGCAGCCCGGCGCCGAGCGAGACCGCCAGGTCCCCGACCGCCGACCGGTCGAGGCGTGCCCGCACCAGCCCGTACAGCAGCGCGAGCGGCCACCCGACCAGCACGACCTCGGTGGACCACTGCAACGGCACCTGCACCGCGGCCGGCAACCCGAGCAACGCGGCCACGTACGTGACGACGAGGGTGAGCACGATCGCCGCGCCACCCCACACCACCGGTGCGAGATCGCGCCGGGCAACGTTCCCCGAACGCAGCCAGCGCGTGATCATGCGCGCCAGCAACGCCACGAGCAGCACGATCCCGCCGGTCAGCACCACCACGGCGACGACCGGAACGCCGGGCGACGGCACCTCGCGGATCACCACGACGTTCTGCGGGCCGTCGAACGGCGTGAGCAGCAGGTAGCCGACGTTGACCGGGACCGTGAGCAGGTAGGCGACGCCCACGACCACGCGCTGCCAGCGGCTGGTCATCCGCCCGGTCGGATACGTGACCAGCAGGTGCCCGAGCACCGCCAGGTACAGCGTCTTCGTCGCGACGCCGAGCGCGTAGGCCCAGTCGGCCTCGACGGCGCCCGTCAGCCGCACGAACCACGCCAGCCCGACCGCGATCATCAGCTGCCCGGCGGAGCTGTCGGGCCGCCGGTCCGCGGCCTCGATCCCGGCGCCGATGAACGCGAGACCCACCGCGAGGTTCAGCACGACGGCCGGCACCGAGACCTCGTAACCGCCCCAGACCAGCGCGGCCAGCGCGAGAAACCCGGTGCCCAGCCAGAGGACCCTCATCGGCGCAGGTGGGCGAGCACGGCCAGCACCCGCCGGTTGTCGTCGGACCCCTGCCGCAGCCCGAGCTTCGTGAACACCGACCGCACGTACGCCTCGACCGTCTTGGGGCTGAGGAACAACCGCTCGCAGATCCCCTGGTTCGACCGCCCCTCGGCCATCAGGGCGAGCACCTCGCGTTCCCGTTCCGACAACGACTCCAGCGGATCGCCGGCCCGCCGCCTGCCGACCAGCGTCGCCACCACGCCGGGGTCGATCACGAGCCCACCGGCGGCCACCCGCCGCACCGCGTCGGCCAGTTCCGCGAGGTCGGCGACGCGGTCCTTGAGCAGGTACCCGGCTCCTCGGGCGTCCGAGTCGAGCAGCCGCAACGCGTAGTGCGGCTCGACGTGCGCGGACAGGACGAGGATCCCGATCTCCGGGTGCGTCCCGCGGATCTCCCGCGCGGCGTCGAGCCCCTCGGTGGTGAAGCCGGGCGGCATCCGGATGTCCACCACGACGACGTCCGGCGGGTCGGCGTGCACCAGGGCCAGGAGCCCGGCCGCGTCACCGACCTTCGCCACCACGTCGAATCCCGCGTCCGTGAGCAACCGCGCCACGCCTTCGCGGAACAACGCGGAGTCGTCAGCTACTGCTACGCGCATGCGCTGATGCAACCACGTGTCCCGCCTGCCGGCGGCGCCACACGACGACCAGGACCACGTTGACCACCGTCAAACCGGCGACGGCGGGCCACAGGTGCTGCACGGCGCCCGTCGTGTCGCTCACGACGAACGTCCACGCGATCTTGAACAGGCCGCCGCCGTTGATCGCGACCAGCGCCCACGGCAGCGAACGCCGCCACAGCGCCGCGGCGAGACCGCCGAACGTCAACGGGACGAGCAGCCCGGCCGCGAGCTTCACGGGCGTCCACTCCCCCAGCAGGTACTCGCGTTCGGCCGCGAGCATCTCGATCGCCCCGGCGGTCGGGTGCTCGGGCGCGGGGAACCACGCCATGCTCGTCGCGAGCGCCACCAGCGTCGCCGCCAGTCCCCACCAGCTGCGCTTGTAGCTGAAGTACGCGAACGGCAGCAGGAACAACGGCCTGACGTACCAGCTGAGCTCGTTGTGGTGCCGTGCCCACGCCCACGCGCCGAGCTCGTTCAGCCACTCCACCATCTTCTTGCTCCTTTCCGGATGGCTCTAGAGTTCGCGCTCACGAAGATCACGACCACGAGGCTGTCCCGCGAACCGGAGCAGGGTTTTCCCCGTATTACCCGAAAGACCCTGTTGATCAGCTCGCGCCTCTGACAGGCTCTGGATCCGTTGCCGCAACGAGGAAGAGTGCTTGATGACCGTGCTCCCCCACACGACCGACGCCCTGCACCGGATCAGCGACGCCGTCGACGGCTTGTTACGCGCCGAGAGGGAGCTCAACCTCGCTGACCCGTCCGCGCACATGCAGGTCGGTGGCCGGCTGCACGCGCTCGGCGTGCAGATCCACGGCGGCGTGCTCGCGGGAATCCCGGAGGAGGACATCGCCGCGATCGTCCAGCCCGCGCGGTCGGCGCTCGCGCGTTCCCCCTTCATGCGCGACGAGAACGAGTGGGCGCGCGGCTACCCCAGCGACTTCCAGCTGGTCGAGCACGTCCTCGCGAAGACGAACAAGGCGGCGCCGGGCACGCTCGGCTGGCACGTCGAGACGCACCTGCAGGGCGTGGCGATCACGAACCAGCTCCGCAACCGGGTGATGCACCAGACCCGGCTGATCGGCGACACCCTGACGGCCCAGCGCAACGGGCCCCGCTCGGTGCTGGTGATCGCCGCCGGCGCCGCCCCGGACCTGCGGCAGATCCCGCCCGGCATCGTGCGGCCCGGCGACAGGTTCGTGCTCACCGACGTCGACCCGGACGCCCTGGAGCTCGCGCAGCAGCGGCTCGGGCCGCTCAACGAGTTCACCACCGCGGTCAGCGGCAACGTGTTCCGCGCCATCCCGAAGCTCGCCGAGCTCGGTCCGTACGACCTGGTGCTGGTCGGCGGCCTCTACGAGTACCTCAACGACCGCGCGGCCGCACGGCTGACCGAGGCCGTGCTGACCAGGCTCTGCCGTCCCGGCGGCCTGTTCCACTTCTCCAGCCTGACCGGCGGGAACCCGTTCCGGTGGGCGCTGGAGTACCTGATGGAGTGGCAGGTGATCGAGCGCGACGAGGCCGCCGTGCGCGCGTTGCTGCCGGGTTGCGACGTGTCGGTGAGCTTCGACCAGACCGGGCTGGCCCTGCTCGCGCACGTCCGCACCAGGCGGTAGGCGCGTCAGCTCAGGCCGTGGGCGATCCGGGTCACGAAGGCCGCCAGCCGGTCCGGCGTGAACCGCTCCGGATCGGTGAGCACCAGCCGGCCCGACATCTCCGCCAGCGCGAGCATCGCGTGGCCGAGCAGGGCCGGGTCGAGATCGGGCAGGCGGCCGAGCTCCTCCAGGCCCAGCGCGGCCAGGTCCTCGATCTGCGCCAGGACACCGGCGCGGACGAGTTCGACCTGCTCGCGGAACTCGGCCGGGGTGCCCTCGGGCGGCAGGAGCACGAGGCGCCAGCGGTCGGGGGCCTCCACGACGGCGTTCACGAACACCCGGACGGCGTCGGCGAACGCGTCGTCCGGGGCCCTGGTCGCGAAGTCGGTGGGCAGGGCGGCGGCGACCTGCTCGGTGGCGCGGACCGCCTCGCGTTCGAGCAGGGCGCTGATGAGCTCGCCGCGGTTCGCGAACAGGTCGTAGAGCACCGGTTTGGTGACTTCGGCCTGTTTGGCGACGGATTCCATCGTCACGCTGCCGAAGCCGGCCGGGATCAGGCTCAGGGCGGCGTCCAGCAACTGCTCGCGGCGCTGCTCGGGCGGCAGGCGGCGGGCGTACTTCCGACGCGTTGTGCTCACGGGGCCATATTGCTACGGTGGCGTAGCTTTCACAAAGCTACGGGCGCGTAGCAATGGGCGCCGTGAGGTCGCGGAGGTACTGCGATGGAGCCGGACAACCTCGTTCTGCAGCCCCGTGACGTGCGGTTCGACTGGTCGGCGCTGCCGATGCACTGGGTCCCGGACGAGCCGGTGGCCACGCACGTCATGAACGTCCTGCACCTGCTGCTGCCCGAGGGCGAGCGGTGGTTCGTGCGGACGTTCCAGCAGGCCGTGCCGCTGATCTCCGACGACACGCTGCGCGAGGACGTGCTCGGGTTCATCGGGCAGGAGGCCGTGCACGCCGAGGCCCACAGCGAGGTGCTCGACCACCTGCTCGCCAACGGGCTGGACCCGCGGCCGTTCACCCGGCAGATGGAGCACGTGTTCGGCCGGATCCTCGGTCCCCGGGCCGGGCTGACCGCGTCGCAGGCCCGCGAGCAATTGATCGAACGGGTCGCGATCGTCGCCGCCGTCGAGCACTTCACGGCGTACCTGGGCGACTGGATGCTCAACGCGGACGCGTTGGACCGCGCGGGCATCCACCCGGTCATGCTGGACCTGTTGCGCTGGCACGCGGCCGAGGAGGTCGAGCACCGCAGCGTCGCGTACGACCTGATGTGCCACCTCGACCGCCGGTACGTGCGGAGGGCGCGCACCATGCTGCTGGTCGCGCCGGTGCTCTTCTGGCTCTGGGTGCGCGGGGCGCGGTTCATGGTGCGCGCGGACAAGTCGACGAAAGCGCGGCTGACCTGGCGCGAGACCATGCGGGCGGGACGGCGCGGGCTGCTGCCCCGGCTGTCGGAGATCTTCCGGGCGTTCCTGCGGTACTTCCACCCTGCGTACCACCCGAAGCAGGAAGGCTCGACGTCCCAGGCGATCGCCTACCTGGCGTCCTCGCCCGCGGCTCGCGAGGCGCACTGATGCTGGGCACACAGATTCTGGACGGCCTCACGCGGTTCGGCTCCCTCTACGACGCCGCCGTCACCCGGTTCGGCGGGCGGGCACGACCGGGCGCGGCACGGGATGCGTTGTGGCTCGACGTCGTCGAACGCGCACAGGTGGCGGACGGCGTGGTGAGCCTCCGCTTCGGAGGCCCGGCGCTGCCCGCCTGGCAGCCGGGCTGTCACGTAGACCTGCACCTGCCGTCCGGGCTGCGCCGCCAGTACTCGCTGTGCGGTGATCCGGGCGAGGACACCTACCGGATCGCCGTGCGCGAGGTCGCCACCGGCTCCCGCGAGGTGCAGGCGTTGCGGGTGGGCGACCGGATCCAGGTCCGCGGGCCGCGCAACGCCTTCCCGTTCGCGGGCCTCGGACCTGTCGTGTTCGTGGCCGGCGGCATCGGGATCACGCCGATCCTGCCGATGGTGCACGCGGCCGCCCGGCAGGACCTCGACTGGCGGCTCGTGTACTGCGGGCGCTCCACGGCGGCGATGCCGTTCCTGGACGAACTGCCCCTCGGCCGCGTCGACGTGCGGATCGGCCGGGGTGAGCCGCTGCTCGCCGGCGCCTCGCCCGGCGGCGCGGTGTACTGCTGCGGTCCGGCGACGATGCTCGACCAGGTGCGGGCCGAGTTCTCGTCGCGGTGGCTTCACTTCGAGCGCTTCAGCCCGCCGCCGATCGTGGACGGGCGCCCGTTCACGGTGGAACTGCGCCGCAGCGGGGTATCACTGGAGGTGCCCGCCGACCGGTCGGCGCTGGACGTGATCTCCGACGTCCGGCCGTCGGTCGCCTACTCGTGCCGGCAGGGGTTCTGCGGCACGTGCGACGTCGGCGGCGTGCGGATCTGCGTGGACAGGCCCACGGGCGATCGACTGGTCTTGGAGGAGCTGTGAAGGTGCGTTCCGGAGAAGTCGAGCTGGCCGTGCAGGTGCGCGGCACGTCCGGACCCGTGGTGGTGCTGGTGCACGGGTACCCGGACACGCACGAGGTCTGGGACCGCGTGGCCGCGTTGCTGGAAAAGGACTTCCGGGTCGTCACCTACGACGTGCGCGGCGCGGGCGAGTCCTCCGCTCCGTCCACTGAGGACGGTTACCGGCTCGCACTGCTGGCGGAGGACCTGTTCGCGGTGATCGACGCGGTCAGCCCGGACGAACCGGTGCACCTCGTGGGCCACGACTGGGGGTCGATCCAGTCGTGGGAGGCCGTGACGACACCCGGCGCGCGGATCGCCACGTTCACCTCGATCTCCGGACCGTGCCTCGACCACATGGGCCACTGGTCGCGCAAGCGCCTGTCGATCGCCCACCTCAAGCAGTTCTTCCGCTCCTGGTACATCGGCGCGTTCCACCTGCCGGTGCTCGCGCCGTTGTTCTGGCGGCTCTACCTCGGCCCGCGCTGGGGCGGTGTCCTCGAACGCCTCGAGGGCGTGAAGGTGAAGCCCGCGCGCACGATCACGTCGGACGCGGTGCGCGGGATCTCGTTGTACCGGGCCAACATCCGGCAGGTCATGCGCTCACCGCGGCAGCGGGTCGCGCCCATGCCCGTGCAGGTCGTCCAGCCGACCCGCGACCGCTACGTCCGCACCGAACCCCTCGACCTCGAACGCTGGGTGCCGTCGCTGCGGCGGCGCAGGATCGCGGCCGGGCACTGGGCGCCGCTGAGCCACCCGGAGCCGCTCGCCCGGATGATCGGCGAGTTCGTCGCGGACTCCACCGCCCAGCGCGAGCTCGTCGTGATCACGGGTGGTGGCAGCGGCATCGGCCGGGCCACCGCGGTGGCGTTCGCCGGCACCGGCGCTCGGGTCGTGGTGTCCGATGTGGACATCGAGTCCGCCAGGGAGACCGCGGAGATGACCGGTGGTCACGCCTACGAGGTCGACGTGCGCTCCGAAGAGGCGGTGCGGGCCTGGGCGCGGCAGGTCGCGGACGAGCACGGCGTGCCGGACGTCGTCGTGAACAACGCCGGCATCGCCCACTCCGGGTCGTTCCTGTCGACGTCCACCGAGCAGTGGCAACGGGTGCTGGACGTCAACCTGTGGGGCGTCGTGCACGGCTGCCGGGCGTTCGGCGAGCTGATGGTCGACCGCGGCGAGGGCGGCCACATCGTGAACCTGTCCTCGGTGGCGGCCTACCTGCCGTCGAAGATCCTCTCCGCCTACGCCACCAGCAAGGCCGCGGTGTTCATGCTCTCCGACTGCCTGCGGGCGGAGCTCGCGCCGCACGCCATCGGCGTCAGCGCCATCTGTCCTGGGCTCGTGCACACGAACATCACCGCGACCGCGACGTTCTCCGGTGTCAGCTCCGAGGAGGAACGCCGCAAGCAGGACCGCGCGACGCGGATCTACGCCCGGCGCGGCTTCGGCCCCGAGGGCGTGGCGCGCGAGATCGTGCGCGCGGTGAGGACCGGCCGGCCGGTGGTGCCGGTGACGGTCGAGGCCAAGGCGGCCTGGCTCGCCGACCGGGTCGCACCCGGTTTGCTGCGCTCGTTCGCCAAGCTGGACCCGTCCTGACGGCATGACGTGGAACGTCGACGAGCTCGCGACCGGCACACCGGTCGGCCCGCGAGCTCGTGCGCGCGTTCACATCGCTAGACGTCGGCGAGTTCTCCACCGAAGGCGGCCGCCAGCCGCAGCCACGGCGCGGCCTCCTCGGACCGGCCCTGCCGCTCCAGCGTCCGCCCGAGCAGCAGGTGGGCGTAGTGCTCGACCGGGTCGCGGTCCACGACCACGCGGAGCTGCGCCTCGGCCTTGCCCAGCTGCGCCGAGTGGTAGTAGGCGCGGGCCAGCAGCAGGCTGAGGTCCGTCTGGAACGGCACCTCGGCGGCGACGTCGGCGAGCAGTTCCGCGGCCTTGATGTAGTCGCGGGACTCGAACAGCAGCTGCGCGCGCTCCCACTTGTCCGCGGGAGTCTCGACGTAGTCGCTGTCGAACAGGTGCCTCACCGTCACCCAGCGGTCTGCCGCCACCTCACCGTTGGGCTGGTAGGCGTTGAAACCCGTGCTGTCGTGCACCGAGAATTCGTTGTTCATCGAACCTCCCTTCCGGCGCGTACAACGCCGTCCAGAGACAGGTATTCCCACGTGTGGTCCTGCCAGATCAGCCGCGACCGCTCGTGCGGGTACACCGTCACCGAGTCCTCGGCGTCGAAGACCCGCGTCAGGCGGTCCGCGGAGTAGGCGGGCCAGCCCGGGTCGCCGTCTGCGGCGAACCCGGTCCACGCCGCCCTCATGCGTGCGGACACCTCGTGCGCCTCGGGCGTGATCTCGCCCAGCACCGCGGCCGCCTGCCCGCGGTCGATGGTGCCGAACACCAGTGGAACGTCGATGCCGTGGCACGCGCGGAAGACCTCGGTCGGCGCCCAGGCCACCTCGTAGACGTGCGCCCGGCCACCGCCCGCGACCTGCGCCTCGGCGAGGTGCAGCGACGGCATGCGGAACAGCCAGTCCGAGCAGACGAGTTCGAACAGCTCCTCCGGTTCCAGGACCGGGTACGCGAGGCCGGGCGCGAAGATCTCCAGTGCGGCCGACGCCTGCTCCGCCGTGACGGTGCCGACGAGGCCCTCCAGCACGGACAACAGTCGTTGTTCGTCGCGCGTGTGCCCGGCGATCAGCTCGACGTCGCGTGCCGCGCCCGACTTGAGGGCCTCCCACGGCGTCACGGGGAGGACGTCGCCGTCGACCACGGGCGCGAACGGGATGCGCTTGTGCGCGGCCTGACCCCAGCGGGTGATCTCGTGCATCCTGGCCATGACCTCGTCGCCCGCCGCCGGCAGGAGTTCGGGGTCCACAGTGGACAGGTCGGCGACGGTCGGCCGCAGTCCCAGTTCGGCCGCGCACTCGGCGGCGATGTCCGCGGCCAGCTCCGGCGTGAAGAACACACCGGGGACGCTGCTCGCGATCGCGCGGTGGAACAGCCCCTTCGCGCGCGGCATGGCGAGCAACGCCGCCACCGAACCCCCACCGGCCGACTGCCCGAACACCGTCACGCGCCCCGGATCCCCGCCGAACGCGCGGATGTTGCCGCGCACCCACTCCAGCGCCGCGACCTGGTCCAGCAGCCCGCGGTTGGCCGGAGCGCCCTCGATCCGCGCGAACCCCTCGATGCCGACGCGGTAGTTGAACGTCACGACCACGACGCCGCCGGACGTGAGCCGCGTGCCGTCGTACTCGGGCAGACCGGACATGCCGACCGTGTAGGCGCCGCCCTGGATCCACACCATCACCGGCAGGTCGCCGGCCAGGTCCGGCGACCAGACGTTCAGCGTCAGCCAGTCGTCGCCGGCCGATCCGATGCCGTCCATGCCGAACACGCCCGCCTGCGGTGGAGGCGGCCCGAACTCCAGCGCGTCCCGGACGCCCTCCCACTTCTCCACCGGTTGCGGTGCCAAGAAACGCCGAGGTCCGACGGGCGGCGCGGCGAACGGGATGCCGCGGAACACCGCCGTCCCCGACTCCGCAGCGCCACGAACCGTTCCCCCGGTGACCCGAACCTCGACCATCCGCGGATCGTGGCCCCAACGCCCGCGGAAAGCGAGGGAATTACCGCGCGCTCACGCCGTGACGACGACCTTCGCCTGGGCGTGCCGCGACTCCACGTGGCGGATCGCGTCCGGGGCGTCGGTCAGCGGATACGTCCGCTCGATCACCGGCACCAGCTTCCCCGACTCGGCCAGCTCCCGCAGCGCGGCCAGGTTCTCCTTGCTGGGCTTGGCCTCCAGCACCACGAGCCGCTGGCGGGAGAACGAGGCGAGCAGCTTGCCCTGGATGATCAGCCTGTACGGGCCGAACAGCACGCCGCCGGTGAAGCTGCCGCCGCCGGAGAGCACCAGGGTGCCGTCCGGGGTGAGCAACGCGCGCAACTCCGCCATGGACCTGTTCCCCACCAGGTCGAACACGACGTCGTAGATCTGCCCGGAGCGGGTGAAGTCCGTCGTCCGGTAGTCGAAGACGTGGTCGGCGCCGACCGAGCGGACCTGCTCGACGTTGCGCGTGCTGCACACGCCGGTCACGACGGCCTTGCGCGCCTTGGCGATCTGCACCGCCATCAGCCCGACCCCGCCGGACGCGCCGTTGATCAGCACCTTCTGCCCGGCCTGCACCTCGCGCAGGCCCGTCCACGCGGTGTTGCCCGCCAGCGGAAGCGTCGCCGCCTGCTCGAACGTGAGGTTGGACGGCTTGTGCGCCACCAGGTGCACGGGCACCCGGACGTACTCGGCGAAGGCCCCCTCGACCTCGCCGAACACCTCGTCCCCGACCTGCACCATGCCGCTCACGCCGGGCCCGACCTCCTCGACCACGCCCGCGAAGTCCCTCCCCCGGATCCGCGTCTTCGGGCCCTTCCACCCCAGGAACAGCCGCGCGAAGTACGGGTCGCCGCGCATGACGTGCCAGTCGGCGGCGTTGACCGACGACGCCCGCACCCGCACCAGCACCTCGCCCGCCGCCGGCACGGGCCGTTCGACCTCCCGCAGCTGCAACACGTCCGCGGAGCCGTATCTGTCCTGGACGATGGCCTTCATCGGGTCCTCCCTCTCTTGCGGAGGAAGGTAAGGCGCGGCAACGCCCTGACACATCAGGGACGTTCCCTAGGGTGGCCACCCGATGTCATCCGACATCATCCGGCGGGCGAACTCCTCGGCGTCCGCGAAGTCCTTCGCGTACCCGGTCAGGCGTTCGGAGCGGAAGTCGTCCGTCGGCGGGTCGGGATCCTCGTCCTCGTCCTCGTGCGGCTGGACGTGGGTGAGGAACGCGACGAGCTCGGGCCGTCCCGTCCTGACCAGCTCCTGGCGCCGCTCCGGGGGGAAGCCGCAGGACGGGCGTGAGCCGTGGTAGCCGTCGATCACCCCGAGGTACAGCGAGTCCAGGTTCGGGAAGGACTCCCGCCGCACCACCTCGGCGGGCACCGGAACGCTGTCGCGGCGGTGGTGCGCGGTCCACACGTCCTGTTCGAGGTCCAGTTCCAGGAGCCGTTGCGCCGCACGGGATCGGGCGAGGTCGATCAGGCCGTCGTCGCCGATCACGTTGTCGTGCAGGGTCAACTCCCAGAGCTGGGACAGCACCGGCCACGCGGCGAGCGCACGTGCGCCGTCGGAGTCGATGTTGTTGTACGACAACGAGAGGCTCTCCAGGTGCGGAGCTTCCGGCGGCAGGGACGTCATGTCGCCGAGAGCGCAGTCGTCCAGGTTCACCGAGCGCAGCGTGCGCCACGCGGGCATGGACGGCAGAACGGTCAGCGGATTTCCTGACACGTCCAGGGATTCCAGCGGAAGCTGAAGGACCTCTTCGAGGCCCGCGGCGGTGAGACCGGTGGCCGAGAGGTTGAGGGATTTCAGGCGAGCCGACCGTGCCACGGCCCGCGCGCCCGCGTCCCCGATCGGCTGCACGTCCGATCGGCTGTAGTGCGGCGAACCACCGGCACTGCCGCTGAGGTCGAGGTGGTCGAGCACGGGCATGTGCGCGGCGAGCAGCTCGCGCACCCCGTCCGGACCGAGGTGGTTGCCACTGAGGTCGAGGTGCCGCAGCCTCGGGTACTCCGCGGCGAACGCGGACGCCACCCGGTCGGTGGCGACGAGGTTCGTCAGCGCGATCTTCTCGATGATCGCGGGGTCGGTGGCACCGAGCACGCGGGCGATGGTGTCGTCGCCGACGGGCAGCGCCGCCAGGGACAGTTCGGTGAGCTGCCCGAGCACACCGCTGGCCGCGATCGCCTCCGCCCCTCGCGCGCCGAGCCCTTCGCGGCCCATGCCCATCGTGGTGCCGTGCACGGTGAGGCTGCGCAGGTTCGTGAGTTCCGCGCGGGAGAAGAACTCCTCGCACGCGAGGTCGTCGGCTTCGATGACGTTGCCGAAGTAGGGCGCCCACAACGGTTGTCTTCCGTCCTTGCCGCAGCGGAACCCGATCCCGAGCCGGTCCAGCGCCGAGAGTCCCTCGCAGGCGGCCAGGTCACGTGCCTCGCCGGCGTTCTGCACGAGCACGTCGACGGACCGCAGACCGGGCGCGAGGCCGTTCCGCAGCAGGTGGATCAGGTCGGGGGCGAGCAGGCCGGCGTGCCGCAGCCGGGTCGGCCGTTCTATGCGCAACGACGGAACCTTGAAGTGCCACAAGCTGTCCCACACCCGCACGACGGTGAGCGATTCGAGCCGTGTGACTGCCTCGCTCGCCGCGAACCGGGAAACCGCCTTCGCGTCGAACTCCGACAGACCGGCGAACTCGACGGAGCGCAGGTGCTCCCAGTGGTCCGCCGTCTCCGCGAGTGCCGTCACCTGGTCGTGGTCGTACCAGGCGAGCCGCAGGTCGCTCACCGCGCGCACTTCGGGACAGGCCCGGGGATCCGGCAGCAGCAGCTCACGCATCCCGTCGCGGGCGGTGCGCAGGTCGAGCGAGCGGACGAGGGGCCACACGGGTCTGGTGAACCCCGACTCCAGCGCGGCGATCCACGAGTAGGGCGCCTGCCGGGTCTCGTCGGGCCAGCCTGCCAGCTGTTCCCCGCACCACGGCAGGAGGTCCTCGCCGGACCTCGTCACCGCAGCACAAAGCGCGCGGAACGCCAGGGTGCCCGGCGTTCCGCGCAGCGCTCTTGCCACTTCGTCGTTCATCCGCGCGAACCTACTGCGGAAGCTGCTCGCCCGTCTGCTCCTTGACCAAGTACTCGGCGTACCAGTCGGGCCAGTTCTCGTCGAACTCGCCGCCGTTGCGCGCCTCGTGCTCGCCGTGGGCCGCGGCGGCCCTGCGCAGCGCCGCCGCCAGGTCGGTGATCGACGCGTACGTCGTGTCCGCGTCGACACGGCCGGGCAGGCGGGTCGTGACCTCCTGCAGCACCCACGTGTTGCCGTCCGGGTCGGCGAACTCCGCGCGGGTGACGTAGCTGCGGCGCTCGGGGTCGGCGCCCTCGACGGGTCCGTCCGGGGTCGGGTGGTAGAGCGGGCCGACCTTGATCCCCGCTGCCAGCAGCGCCGCGTGGGTCTCCACGACGTCGGAGACGATCAGGAAGTGCTTGCCCGAACCGGGTTCCGCGGTCGTGATGCCCTCACCGAAGTGGATGGACGCGTCGGAACCGTGCGGGGTGAACTGCACGACCCACGGCGGTGTGACGTCCTGGCGCCAGCCGAGCGTGCTGTAGAACTCCTTGGCGCGCTCCACGTCCGTCACGGGGATGACGGTGACTTCGAGCTTCATGTCGATCTGGTCGAGCTTCACTTCGCTACTTCCTTCGCGAGATCGCGGAGTGCGTTGAGGAACGCCTCCGAAAAGGTGGGAAAGGGCTGGATGACGTCGAGCAGCACGGACAGCGGGACCTTCGCGCGGATCGCGACGGTGGCCTGCTGCAACCACTCGCCCGCCTCCGGGCCGACGGCGTGGGCTCCGGTGAGGACTTCACCGTCGGACACGAGCGTCAGGAATCCGGGCTTCGTGGCGTAGTCACGGGTGTAGGTGGCCGTGCGGGCGACACCGGACAGGTGGGCGGTCGCGGTGTACTTCCCTTCTGCCGCACCGACCGCGGCGACCTGCGGATCGGTGAACACGACCCGTGGCACGGCGTCGTAGTTGACCTTCGCCGTCCCGCCGAGGATGTTCGCGGCGGCGACCCGGCCCTGGTACTTGCCGACGTGCGTCAGGTTCCACTGGCCCGTGACGTCGCCGACCGCCCAGACGCCGTCGGTCACGTTCATCCGCTCGTCGGTGACGAGTCCGCGCGGATTCGGTTCGACCCCCACGGTTTCGAGGCCGATGCCGTCGACACGGGGACGCCTGCCAGTGGCGACGAGCAGCTTGTCGCCGCGCAACTGGGTGCCGTCCGGGAAGTCGAGGACGTACTCGCCGTTCTCGAACGACGCCTTGCTGGCGTGCGCCCCGAGGTGCAGCTCGACCCCGGCCGCGGCCAACGCCTCGGTGAGCGCGCGGCCGGCCGCCTCCGGTTCGCGGGGCAGCACCCGGTCCGACCCGTCGACCAGCGCGACCGACGAACCGAGGTGCGTGAACGCCTGGGCCATCTCGACACCCGTCGGGCCGCCGCCGAGGATCAGCAACCGGCGCGGGATCTCCTCGACGCCGGTGGCCTCGCGGTTCGTCCACACGTCCAGGTCGCTCAGCCCGGGAACCGGCGGGATGAACGCCGACGAGCCGGTGGCGATCACGACGTGGTCGGCCGTGTAGGTCCGGTCGCCGACCGCGACGGTGTGGGGCCCGGCGATCTTGCCGTCACCGCGCAACACGTCGATCCCGGCGCCCTCGGCCCACTTCTGACCGCCGGCGTCGTCGTAGGACGACACCATGAAGTCGCGGTACGCGAGCACGGCCTGGGCGTCGATCTCGCCGGTGACCGCCTCACGGGCGCCCGGCACCTCCCGGGCCGCTGCCACGGCCTCACCGGCGCGCAGCAGCGTCTTCGAGGGGATGCAGGCGTAGAAGGAGCACTCCCCGCCGAGCAACTCGCGCTCGACCACCGCCACCCGCAGCCCGCCCTCGGCGACGGCCGCGGCGAAGTGCTCACCGGGCGACCCGCCGCCGATGACGATCACGTCGTAGTCGCGTGCCATCACACACGACCCGGAAGGCGCGTCGTGACCTCCTGCAGCACCCAGCCGTTGCCGTCCGGGTCGCTGAACGAGGCGAACGAGCCGTAGCTGGCGCGGGCGGGATCCGCTCCCGCGACCCGGCCGGCCGTGCCCGCGTGGTGGAAGACACCGGTCTTGTCGTGGAAGACCTCGCTGACCTGCACCCCGCGGGCGAGGAGGTCGTCACGGGCGGCCTCGATGTCGTCGACGATCAGGTGCATGCCCTCGGCGCTGCCCGGCGCGGCGTTCGAGACACCGGTGCCGAAGATGATCGAGGCGGGCGAGCCGGTCGGGGTGAACTGGACCAGGCGGTAGCCCTCGTCGTCGGCGAACTCGGCGTCGAAGCGCCAGCCGAGGACCTTGTAGAAGTGCACCGCCCTGTCGACGTCGCTGACCGGGATGACGGTCACCTCGAACTTGTAGTCCATCGGGTTCATCTCCTTCGTTCGTTGATGACATGAGACTGCTCCCGCAAGGGGCCCCTTCGAACCCGTGGAACACCCTGGTGAGTCCCTGGCCCCGGTGCGGTGACCGCGATCGTCGTCACGTCCTTCACCGCTCAGCAGGGCACCTCGCGGTGTCGGCCCCCGCCCCCCATACGCCCGGTATGGGGGGCGGGGGCCGGCACCGCGATGCACCCGTCTGATGGGCGAAGGACGTGACGACGGTCAGCGGTCACCGCACTAGGCTCAAGCCCGTGTCGGACGAAGGTCTGCTCGGCAGACGCACTGAGGGCGAAGCGCTGGAACGACTGCTCACGCAGGCGCGGTCCGGCGCAGGTCAGGTGCTCGTCCTGCGCGGTGAGGCCGGGATCGGCAAGACCGCGCTGCTCGACCAGGTGTCGACGCGGGCCTCGGGTTTCCGCGTGGCGCGGGCCGCGGGCGTCGAGTCCGAGAGCGCGTTCCCCTACGCGGGGCTGCACCAGCTGTGCGTGCCGTTCCTCGACCGGCTGGACCGGCTGCCGGCGCCGCAGCGCGAGGCGCTCGGCACCGCGTTCGGGATGGCGGCCGGGCCCCGGCCCACGCGGTTCATGGTCGGGCTGGCGGTGCTCACGCTGCTCGCCGAGGTGGCCGACGAGCAGCCGCTGGTGTGCCTCGTGGACGACGCGCAGTGGCTCGACTCGATGTCGTCGGCGGTGCTGGGGTTCGTGGCCCGCCGGCTGCTCGCCGAGCGGATCGCGCTGGTCTTCGTGCTGCGCGAGACCAACGACTACCTCGACGGGCTGCCCGAGCTGTTCGTGCGCGGCCTGGACGACGGCGACGCCCGCGCGTTGCTCGAGTCCGTGATCAAGGGGCCGGTGGACGGCCGGGTGCGCGACCGGATCGTCGCCGAGGCGCGGGGCAACCCGCTGGCGCTGCTCGAGCTGCCCCGCGCGTGGACGGTCGCCGAGCTCGCGGACGGGCTGGACGCCGAGCCGCTGACCAGCCGCATCGAGGCCGGGTTCGCCCGGCAGATCGCGCCGCTGCCCGCCGACACCCGGCTGCTGATGCTGACCGCCGCCGCCGAACCCCTCGGTGACGCGACCCTGCTGTGGCAGGCGGCCGGTCTGCTCGGGCTGGGCGCCGATCCGGCTGCCGCCGCCCTGGGCACCGGGCTGATCGAGTTCGGCGCCCGCGTCCGGTTCCGGCACCCGCTGGTGCGCTCGGCCGTGTACCGGTCGGCGTCCGCCGTCGACCGGCTGCGCGTGCACCGGGCGCTCGCCGACGTGACCGATCCGGCCATCGACCCGGACCGTCGTGCGTGGCACCGGGCGCAGGGCACGGCGGCGCCGGACGAGGAGGTCGCGGCCGGTCTGGAGAACACGGCCGGTCGTGCGCAGGCGCGGGGCGGGCTGCTGGCCGCGGCCGCGTTCCTCGAACAGGCCGCCGTGCTCACGCCCGAACCCGGCCGCCGGGCCGCCCGGGAGCTCGCCGCCGCGCGGGCCAAGCGCGACGCGGGCGCGCTGGACGCCTCGTTGCGGCTGTTGTCCGCGGTCGAGGCGGGGCCGCCGGACGAGCGCCGCAGTGCCCAGGTCGAGCACCTGCGCGGGCACATCGCGTTCGACCGGCGCCGGGTCGCCGACGCCGCCCCGCTGCTGTTCAGCGCGGCCCGCAGGCTCGCGCCGTCCGACCCCGAGCTGGCCCGCGAGACGCACCTGGAAGCCCTCTCGGCGGCGATCTGGGCCGGCACGCCGCTGGCCGACGCCGCCCGCACCGCTCCCCCGGCCCGCACCCCGGCCTGTGCGCTGGACCTGGTGCTCGACGCGCTGACGACGCGCATCACCTCGGGGTACGCGCAGGCCGTGCCGCTGATGACGCGCGCGCTGGACGAGTTGCGCGCGTTCAAGGTCGGCGCGGAGGACGTCAGCCGCGCGCCGTGGCTGTTCGGCAACCGCGCGGGCGGGATCGTCGCGACGGAGATGTGGGACTTCGACACGCGCCGCGCGTTCGCCCAGCAGCAGGTCCGCATGGCGCGTGACGCCGGAGCGCTGGTGCAGCTGCAGTTCGCGCTGAACTTCCTGGCGGACAACGAACTCCTCGCCGGCGAACCCGCCGCCGCGCAGGCGTTGATCGAGGAGGACCAGCGCATCTCCGAGGTCACCGGCACCCCGCCGGTCGGTTACGCGGTGCTGCTGCAGGCCGCCTACCGCGGCGAGGACGTGGCCACCAGGGCGAGGGCGGAAGCGGTGGCGGCCGGGCAGGGCCGGCTGGCCGTGATCGCCGACTGGACCGCCGCGATCCTCCACAACGGACTGGGCCGCCACGACCTGGCCCGCGACGCGGCGCTGCGCGTGCCCGACTCGCTGGTCTACAGCTGCCTGATCACGTCCGAACTGGCCGAGGCCGCCTCCCGCACCGGCGACACCGCCCTCGTTTCCCAGGCCCTGCAACGGTCCTCGGACTGGGTCGACACGCCCTGGTCGCTGGGCGTCAAAGCCAGGCTGCGGGCGCTGAACGGCGACCCGGCCGCGTTCGCCGAGTCGATCTCGCACTTCGAACAGACGGCGTTGCGCGGTGAACTGGGCCGTGCCCACCTGCTGCACGGCGAGTGGCTGCGCCGCGAAGGTCAGCGCGTCGAGGCCCGCGAACACCTCCGCACGGCGCACGAAACCCTTGTGGCGTCAGGAATGCCGACGTTCGCCGAACGCGCGTTCCGCGAACTGCAGGCGACCGGCGAGACGGCCCGCAAACGCACCGCCGAGCCCACCGACGAGCTGACCGCGCAGGAGTACCAGATCGCGCGGCTGGCGCGCGAGGGCTACTCGAACCCCGAGATCGGCACGCGGTTGTTCATCAGCCCGCGGACCGTGGAATGGCATCTGCGCAAGGTGTTCGGGAAGGTGGGCGTGACCTCGCGCCGCCAGTTGCGCGACGCGAGGTTCTAGCAGCCGAGACGGTCAGCTGACAGTCCACTTGTAGGCACGGCCTCCGGCCGACCCGACGATCACACCGGCGTTGTTGATGTCGAGCGTGGTGACGCTGTCCGCGCCCTCGGGAAAGCCGAGCGCGAGCTCCTCGCCGTCCTTGGTCCAGCGGTACGGGTGCTGCTTGTCCGCGACGTAGGTGAACCCGACCGCCACACCGTCGTCGTTGATGCTCTTCGGCTCGATGTTCGGGCCGTACTTGTTCATCGACCCGTCCGCGTTCCAGCGGACGCCGAAGGTCCCCTCGCCGTTCGCGAACCTGCCGGTGCCGACGACGTCACCGTGCCGGTTCACCGCCTGCGCGGTGGTCGGTTCGCCGTCGGACATCCTGGGCAGCTTGGTCACGCTGCTGTCCGGGTTCCAGCGCACCGCCAGCTGTTCCATCCCCGGGCCGGAGACGAAACCGCTCACGTACCCGTTCGACGAGGCGCCCGTCACCCTGCCCCAGGTGGCTCCCGCCGGGAGCTTCATGCTGGTGAGGACACCGTTCGGCAGCCAGCGCACCGGGATCTGGCGGCCGTCGGTGGCACCGAGGGCGGAGCCGAAGGTCGCGCCGCCGTCGTTGATCGCGAACGCGTGCGCGTACGAGTACCCGAACGGCACGCTGAGCAGTACGTACGACCCGTCCGGGTTGAAGCGGATGGGCTTGGTGGCACCGCCTGGCAGGGACGTGAAGCCGACGGCGGCACCGTGGTTGTTGACGGAGGTGAGATAGGTGTGCGCGCCGGCGGGCCCGACCAGCTCGGACGCGCCTGCACCGTCGAACTTGACCGCGTGGTTGCGGCCGTCGCCGTAGTCGGCCCCCACCGCGACGCCGGAGTCGTTGATCGACGTCACGGAGGTCTCGGTCGCGGACGGCAGGCCACCGAGATCCGTGATCGTCGTGGTCGAGCGTGCCGATGCCGACGCCGAGACGGCGACGGTGGCCAGAAGCGCAGCGGACAGCGCTAAGGAGAGTCTTCGACTCATTTCAGTCCCCCAAGGTTCGTGAGCCGTGCAGTGGCCACGATATAGAGGGGAAGATCGCGTTGACCAGAGAAGGCGCGGGGAGTGCGGCCGCACTCCCCGCCGCCCGCGGATCAGTTGCCGGCGTCGAGCCACGCCTGCAGGCTGGTCGGCTGCAGCTGCGCGCCCGAGTTCGGCACCAGCTGCTTGCCGGTCAGGAGCGTGCCGAAGTACTTGGCCTGCGGATCGCTCACGACCGCGCGCTCGTCCTTGCGGTGCGCCAGAACCGTGCGGATCCAACCGTCCATTGTGAACTCTTCGGGCCCGCCGATCTCCAGCACGCCGTTCACCGGCGCGGTCGCGGCGGTCCTGCCGACCACCGCGGCGACGTCGGAGGCCGCGATCGGCTGGACGCCACCGTGCGGGAGGTGCACTGCGCCGTCCAGCTCCGCGGAGTTCGCGATGGCACCCGCGAACTCGAAGAACTGGGTGGCGCGGATGATCGAGTACGTGAGGCCCGACTCCCGGATGAGCTTCTCCTGCGCCACCTTCGCGCGCAGGTAGCCGGACTCGGGCAGCTCGTCCGTGCCGACGATCGACAGCGCGACGTAGTGGCCGACGCCCGCCTCTTCGGCGGCCTCGGTCAGGTTGGTGGTGGCCGTCGTGAAGAAGTTCATGACGTCGTCGTCGGCGAACGACGGCGAGTTCGACACGTCGACCAGCACGTCGGCGCCCTGCAGCACCTCCTTGACGCCCTCTCCGGTCAGCGTGTTCACGCCGCTGTTGGGGGACGCGGGCACGGCGTCGTGGCCGTGCTCCCCGAGCCGCTTCACGACCTGGCTGCCGATCAAGCCGGTGCCACCGATGACAACGATCCTCATGGGGTCCATCCCTCTCTCGTGGGTGTTCACGAGCTAAGACAGGACAGACCCTGAAGTTGTGACAGCCCTACTGGAACGCGGCCAGCTTCTCGGGGTTGACCAGCCACAACACCTGGTCGATGCCGTCTCCGGACGCCGTCACGGTGATCACCGCGTAGGTGCCGTCGTCCTTGCGCAGCCGCACCGCGCTGAGCCCGTTCGCCTCGACGAACGCCGTCTCCGCGCCGGCCCAGAACGACGGCGCCCACCCCGAGATGATCTTGGCGAGGGAGGCCGCGCCGAACAGCGGGCGACCGGCCGCGCGGATGGCGCCGTTGCTGTCGGAGTAGCTCACGACGTCCTGCGCGAACAGCTTCTCGAGCGCCGCCAGGTCACCGGCCTGCGCGGCCGCCACGAACGCCTCCAGCAGCTTGCGCTGGTCCGCTCGTTCGACGGGCACGCGCCGTTCGTCCGCGAGGTGCTTGCGCGCCCGGCTGACCAGCTGCCGCGTGGCGACCTCGCTGGTCTGCACGATCTCGGCGATCTCGCGGTACGGGTAGTCGAACGCCTCGCGCAGCACGTACGCGGCCCGCTCGGTCGGGGTCAGCTTCTCCAGCAGCATCAGCACGGCGAGCTCCAGCACCGCGCCCTGCTCGGCGCCGACCTGCGGGTCCGCGGACGTGTCCACCGGTTCGGGCAGCCACGGCCCGACGTAGGTCTCGCGGCGGGCCCGCGCGGTCTGCGACTCGTTGATCGCGAGCCGGGTGATGGCGGTGGCCAGGTACGCCTCGGGGTTGAGCACGGCCGCGCGGTCCGCGAGCTGCCAGCGCAGCCACACCTCCTGCACCAGGTCCTCGGCGTCGGCCACGCTGCCGGTCATGCGGTACGCGATGCCGAACAGCCTCGGCCGGGCCGCCGCGAACGCCGACTCGGCCGCCTCCAGCTGCTGCGACATCAGCCACCCCTCTCGTCACGGCAACGTTAGCGCCGATCGGAGAGGGGCGTGATGTGGCGCCTCACACGGGTGCTACTCGCAGCTCCAGCGCAGCGGGCCGGAGCCCGACTTGCTGAACAGGCTGTCGTCGGCACCCACCACGAACAGCTCGGACACGCCGGAAACGCCGTCGGGCAGCGGGAGCTCGGCCTCGAACGCCGTGTCGCGCCAGACCGCGGCCTTGCCCGTCAGCGACGACCGCTGACCGGTGATCAGCCCGCCCGCGTTGATGGCGTACGCGGACCCGCCGCCGTCGATGGGCGCCACCGCACCGGTGCTGTCCCACAGCACGGCCTGCGCGTTCGGCCACGAGCTGAGCTCGTGACCGACGACCTTGCCGCCGCGGATCGCCTGGACGAACTGGCGCTTGCCCCGGTGCTCCAACGGCAACACGACACCGTTGCGCCACACGTGTCCCCCGTTGCCGGTCGGGTCGCGGAACAGCACCGCGCCGTCGTCGTCCAGGTCCTGCGGGAACCCGACGGACCACTCGATGACCTGGGGCCCGGCCGCGAGCGTCGGCCACAGCAGCGTCACGCTCTCGCCCGTGGCGATCCTCGTGCCGCTGCCGAGCACGTCACCGCGCGAGTTGATGGACATGGCGTTGCTGGTGCGGTAACCGGCCGGAGCGACGAGCTCGGAGATCGTGCCCGCTCCCTGGTGGCCACCCGCGTACTGCAGCGCGGTCCACCGGCTCTCGGCCGGGAGGTAGCCGTTCACCAGCACGGTTCCGGCCGAGTTCTCGTCCGCGACCTGGAGCCACTGCAGGTGCGCGAACTCCGGGACGACTCTGGGTTTCCCGTCTGTCCAGAGCACCACGTCGTTCGTGTTGGCGCCGGGCCGCAACGAGGTGCCCGCGTAGTTGCCGTGGCTGTCCGTGCCCTTGACGTCGGTCGACCGGTCCTCGTAGCCGAACGGCGCGGGAACCTTCGACACCTCCCAGTCGCACGGGGCCGGACCGGAGGACGCGACCGCGGCCGGTGCTGTGAAAGCCGTGCACGCCAAGCCAATGGCAGCGGCAAGCGCAAATCCACGAATCATTGATTCCCCCAGAATCACGTAGACGATGCCTTTACTCATACACCAAACCCGGGTGCACAAGACACCTTTCGCGCTCAGACTGAGGAGATGATCACCGAACGTCCCAGCCCGCCGCTGCGGGCGGGCGAACGCGAGACCCTGCGCGCGTTCCTCGACTTCCACCGCGCCACCCTCGCGTTGAAGTGCGACGGCCTGACCGACGACGACCTGCGCCGCCGCTCCATGCCCCCGTCCGCGCTGCAGCTGCTCGGTCTCGTCCGGCACATGGCCGAAGTGGAGCGCACTTGGTTCCGCAAGGTCATCAACGGCGAGGACATCCCTCTCGTGTGGTCGGACGCCAACGACTACCAGGTCGCCTACGACGCCTCGGAATCCACTCGCTCCGGGGCGTTCGGGGCGTGGCAGGCCGAGGTCGAGCACTCGCGCCGGATCGAGCGGGAGGCCGAGTCGCTGGACGTGACGGGCTACCAGCCGCGCTGGGGTGAGCACGTGTCGTTGCGGCTGGTCATGAACCACCTCTGCCACGAGTACGCGCGGCACAACGGCCACGCGGACTTCCTGCGCGAGGGCATCGACGGCGTCACCGGAGCGTGAGGGAGATCCATCCTCCACACAGGACGGTCAGCGTGCTGCCGCCGGGTTCGCGGCGGCAGCATGGCATCGATCGGGTCGCAGCGGGTATTCCGGGTCGAGGTGGCACCTGATCGGGCCCGTGCTCGTGAACGAGGAGCCACCTGCGCCACGACCTGCACCTGCCGGTCGGCCCCCAAGGCCGGCACGGCCTTCACCAGGAGGTGACCGTGCTCTTCCACGTGCGGATGGACGTTTCCCCGCCCCACGACCTGGACCCGCAGCGACGTGCCGAGTTGGTGCGCGCCGAGAAGGACCGGGCGCTGGAGCTGCAGAAGATGGGCGTGTGGCTGCACCTGTGGCAGGTCGTCGGACAGTACGGCAGCATCAGCGTCTTCGACGTGCCCACCCACGACGAGCTGCACGCGTTCCTCTCGTCGTTACCGCTGTGGGAGTTCACGCGGGTCGAGGTGACGCCGCTGGCGACCCACCCCTCCGATGTGGCGGCTCAGCCGTGACGGCGCCGAAAGCCCGCTGACGAGCCGATTTACCGCCGGCCAACCGGCCAGTGCCACCGTCGGGTCCTGCGCTACCTCGCGGGGGTGGCGCAAGACCTTTGATCTCGCGGAGCTGGCGGAAGCCGGGGTTCCACCGGCTACCGGGGCACCACGGCGTCGAGGGGTCGCCAGCTCCGCGGCCGGCTCACCCGCTCGTCGAAGCCCGGTGGTGCAGCGCAGCGGTGATCTTCCAGCTGAACTGCGCGCCGCCGAGGTGCCGCACGCACTGGCCGAACGGGCACCACCGGCCGCCGGCGTCCACGTTGAAGCTCTGGACGTTCACGCCCACGACCGCGCCCCCGCTGATCCGGGGCCCGCCGCTCGACCCGCCTCCCATGTCGCACGGCACGCCCCAGACGTTCTCCGGTGCCAGATCCGGGTGGCCGGGGTTGAGCACGGGCGTGCCCCAGCACTGTGCGAGCCGCTGACCGGTGAACTCGGGCCTGCCCTGGTGCCCTGCCTGCCCGGCCGCACGCGGATAGCCGTACTCCCGCGCGAACCGGTCCGCGGGCCTGCCGAAGGCGATGTCCTCGCTCACCCGCGACGGCTTGTCGAGCACGAGGAACGCCTGGTCGAACTCGGTCTGCTGGTCGTCGGCGATCCAGGTCCGGTGCACGACCGCCTGGCGCACCACGAACTCGCCGAACGGCCGGGCGCCGTCGCGGAACCCCGGCACGAACAGCATCTTGCTGTGCCACTTCGGGTCCTGGCCGATCAGGTTCGCCGTGTGGACGCAGTGCCCGGCGGTCACCGCCGTGCGCTTGTTGGCGCTCACGACGACCGTCGCCGTGCAGCTCGAGTCCTCGCCGTCGCGGTCGACGAAGAACAGGCGGCCGATGGTCCGGCTGATCGGTCCCGGGGCACCGGTCGCGTCGTCGACCGGCGGCGTTCCGGGTGGGGCGGACGGTCCGGCCGGCATCGCGGCGACGCGGTCCGGTGTCCAGTAGGACGCCACGCCGTTCGTGTCGAGGTCGTGCACGACCACGTCGGTGCCGGGAGGAGAGGCCGCCGCCACTCCCGGCACGCCGAGGAGCAGCAACGCGACCACGCTGAGCATTCGCATGCAGCCGACCGTGGCAGTGAGTTGTGAGGATCCTGTTCGGATGGAGTCCTCATCCCGTGCGGCGGCCGCGCGAGTGGCTATGTTGCGACGCATGGGCATGTGCGTGCTGGTGGCCGAGGACAACGTGATGCAGGCCGACATGCTCGGCAGGTACCTGCGCCAGGAGGGCTACCGGGTGCGGATCGTCCACGACGGATCGGCCGCGCTCGACGAGATCCGCCGCGACCGGCCCGACCTGCTCGTCCTCGACGTGATGATGCCGGAGCTGGACGGGCTGGAGGTCGTGCGCAGGTTGCGCAACGAGTCGGACGTCCCGGTCCTCATGCTCACCGCGAGGTCCACAGAGGACGATCTGCTGCACGGGCTCGACCTCGGCGCCGACGACTACGTCACCAAGCCCTACAGCCCGCGCGAGCTGATGGCGCGCGTGCGGACGTTGCTCAGGCGGGTCCAGCGGCCGGCCGCGACCGGCATCGTGCTCGGGGACCTCACCGTCGACCCCGACCGCCACGAGGTGCGGGTGCGCGGCGAGCTGGCCGAGTGCACGGCGTCGGAGTTCCGGATCCTGCACACCATGGCGGCGAGCCCCGGCCGGGTGTTCACCCGCGCGCAGCTGCTCAGCGCGGTGCACGGGCTGGACGGGTACATCACCTCCCGCACCATCGACGCGCACGTCATGAACCTGCGCAAGAAGATCGAGGTCCAGCCGCGCAGGCCCGCGCACCTGCTGACCGTGCACGGCGTCGGCTACAAGCTGGTGGACGGCTCCGGTGCATAGCGTTCTGGCGCGCCTGCTGGCCGCGTCCGCGCTCGTCGCGCTCTTCTCGATCACCGCGACCGCCTGGCTCGCCGCCCAGAGCACGTCCACGTCGATCAGGCAGGAGCTCGGGAACGCGCTCGCCGGGGACGCGGCCACCTACCGGGACCTGATCACGTTCGCCGTCGAGCACCGCGCCTGGGACGGCGTCGCGCTGCCGCCGGGCAGGAGCCGCCTGATCCTCACCACGGCCGACCGCCGGGTCATCGCCGACAGCGGCACGAACCTCGACCCGGCCCAGCTGCCGGCCGTGCCGTCCGCGGTCGTAGACCCGCTGGAGCTCGACCTCGCCCAGGTCCCCGGCTCCCCCGCCGACCGGATCGACCCGAGGATCACCGGCCCGTTCCAGCTCACCGAGCGCGAGAAGGCGGGTCTGACCCATGACGCGGACATCTTCCGTTCGCGCTGCCGCGGCGCGTCGGAGGCCGCCCAGCTGGAGACGGCGGCCACGGCCTGGGGCCGCCCGATCGTGAACGTGGACAGGACGATCCCCGCCCCGGCCGCCCCGGCCTGCGCCGAGGTCCAGGACCGGTTGACCACGCTCACACCGGGCGAGTCCGCGGCGTTCAACGACCTGGGCCTGCGGGTCGGCGACTGCCTGCGGCAGCGCGGCCTGCCCGCCGAGCAGCTCACGATGAACGCGTCCTGGCAGCCCGTCGCCTCCAACGCCGAGTGCCTGGCGAGCGCGCGCCGCGCCCAGCTGCGGCCCTACGTCGCGCCGCCCGCGCTCCTGTTCGTCACCGACGCCGCCGGCAAGACCACCGCGGCGACCGTCGTGCGGTTCGACGTCGGCCGGATCGTGCTGGTCGCCGCCGTCGTGCTGGTCCTGACCGTCGGTGTCAGCGTGGTGGTCGCGCTGCGGATGACCAGGCCGTTGCGCTCGCTCACAGCGGCCGCCGAGCGGTTGCGGCACGGTGACGACGCCCAGGTCGACATCCGGTCGCGCAGCGAGATCGGCCAGCTCGCGCGGGCGTTCAACGACATGGCCGCGCACCGGGCCCGCACCGACGCCCAGCGCAAGGCCATGACCAGCGACATCTCCCACGAACTGCGCAACCCGCTCGGCACGATCCGCAGCTGGCTCGAGGGCGCGCGCGACGGCGTGGTGGAGCTGGACCGCACGACGCTCACGTCGTTGCTCGACGAGGCCCTGGTGCTGCAGCGCCTCATCGACGACCTGCAGGACCTCGCGCTGGCCGACGCGGGCGAGCTGCGGCTGCACCCCGAGACCGTCGACCTGCGGGAGCTGTTCGACCAGCTCGTCGTCGCGCATCCCGGGCTGGTCGCGGAGGGCGGCGGGGTGGTGACCGCGGACCCGGTGCGGCTGCGGCAGGTCCTCACGAACCTCGTCTCGAACGCCTTCCGCTACACGCCTGCCGACGGCACGGTGCGCCTGGAGGCCCAGGACGGGCGGATCACGGTGAGCGACACCGGGTCCGGCATCGCCGCCGAGGACCTGCCGCACGTGTTCGACCGGTTCTGGCGCGCGGACCGCTCCCGCACCCGCGACACCGGGGGCAGCGGACTCGGACTCGCGATCGTGCACGCGATCGTGAGCGCTCACCGCTGCACAGTCGCCGTGGAGAGCGAGGTCGGGCGCGGGACGACGTTCACGATCACGTTCCCGGCACGCTGAGCGCACATCCTCCTCACAACCGCCCGGCAGCATCGCCGCCATGAAACCCAGGCTGGTGATCGGCGCCGCCGTGCTGCTGCTTTCGGCGTGCAGCCAGGCCGCGCCGCCGTCCTCGAACGTGGCGTCCCTGCAGTCCTCCGGCGCCGTCGCGCCCTCCTCCGGCACCGCTGCTCCGGCCGGCGACCAACCGCGGCTGCGCATGGACATGACCGACGAGGAGAAGCAGCGGTTGTACGACGCTCACACCGCGTGCCTCGCCGAGAAGGACCCGAACGCCACGGGCACGGGAGCAGGCCCGGCCGGGCGCCGGCAGTACAACGACGAGGCGTGGAGGCTCTGCGCGAAGACGTGGCCGCTGCCGCCGTGGGAGATGGACTCCTCCAACCCGAC
Source organism: Lentzea cavernae (assembly GCF_014653695.1). Classification (GTDB taxonomy): domain Bacteria; phylum Actinomycetota; class Actinomycetes; order Mycobacteriales; family Pseudonocardiaceae; genus Lentzea; species Lentzea cavernae. Next base: position 794,211 of record NZ_BNAR01000001.1, read on the forward strand.
CTTCGCGGACAACTGGCACCGGAACGTCAAGTGCCTCAACAGCCGCGGCATGAAGGTCATCGAGACCGAGCCCGGTAGCTGGACCTACGACGGCGAGCAGACCCTGCCGCACGAGCAGCGCGCCACGATCGAGAAGGAGTGCGAGCAGGAAGTCTTCGGCGGAGGACGCCGGTGAAGCGGTGGCTCGTCGCCGGCGTCGCGGTCCTGGTGCTGGCAGCCGGGGTGTCGGCGCTCACCTGGACCCGCCGTGCTCCCGCCCAGACCGCGCAACCTCCCGCGCCCCGGACGGTCGCCGTGGTGAAGACCGACCTGACCGACGTCCGCGAGTTCAAGGCAACACTCGGTTTCGGCGCCTCGCAGGAGGTGACGGGGCGACGGCCGGGCACGCTCACCTGGCTCCCGGCACCCGGCGCGACCGTCGGCCGCGGCACCGCCCTGTACAAAGTGGACAACCGTCCCGTGTGGTCGTTCTTCGGCGACACCCCGTTGTGGCGCAAGCTCGACAAGGCCGGTACCAAGGGCCCGGACGTGAAGATCGTGAAGGACAACCTGGGCGCGCTGGGCTACAAGCTCGGTGGCGCCCCCGACGAACTCACCCAGGCCACGATCGACGCCGTCAAGCGGTGGCAGAAGGCCGAGAAGGTCGAGGAGAGCGGCGCCGTCGACCCCGGTGACGTCGTCGTGCTGCCCGGCGAGGTGCGCGTCGAGGCGGTCGTGGCGACGCTGTCGGCGCCCGGTGAGGGCCCGCTGATGCGCGTGACCGCGACGGGCAAGGCCGTCGACGCCTCGATCGACGCGCGGCAGGCGGAAGTGTTCAAGAAGGACCTGAAGGTCACCGTCGTGCTGCCGAACGGCACCGAGACCACCGGGACCGTGCGGTCGGTGAGCACCGAGGTGAAGTCCGTGAAGAACCCCGCCGGCGAGGAGACCCCGGAGGTCGCCGTGGACATCGGCCTCGACACCGAGGCGGGCTCGTTCGACTCGGGCCCGGTGCGGATCCGCCTGACGAGCACCGCGCGGCAGGGCGTCCTTGCCGTGCCGGTGACCGCGCTGCTCGCGTTGCGCGAGGGCGGTTATGCCGTCCAGACCGGGGAAGGCGCGCTCGTCGCGGTGAAGACCGGCCTGTTCGCGGGCGGGCTGGTCGAGATCAGCGGCGGTGGCGTCCGCGAGGGCCTGCAGGTGGTGACGACGTCATGACACCGGTTCTCCAGGTCGTGGACGCCGTCAAGGAGTACGCGGGCGGCGTGCGCGCTCTCGACGGCGTCTCCCTGACCCTGCACGAAGGCGAGGCCGTCGCGATCGTCGGCCCCTCGGGTTCGGGCAAGTCGACGCTGCTCAACCTCCTCGGCACCCTGGACCGCCCGTCGAGCGGCACGGTGGTGCTGGACGGGCACGACATCACCACCCTGTCCGACCGGCGGCTCTCGGCGTTGCGCGGGCGGCGGATCGGCTTCGTGTTCCAGCAGTTCCACCTCACCGACGGCCTCACCGCCGTCGACAACGTGGCCACCGGCCTGCTCTACGCGGGCGTCCGCCGCAAGTGGCGGACCGCGATGGCGACCGAGGCGCTCACCCGCGTGGGCCTCGGCCACCGGCTCCGGCACCGCCCGCACGAACTGTCCGGCGGCGAACGCCAGCGCGTGGCCATCGCACGCGCCGTGGTGAACCGGCCTGCCCTGGTGCTGGCCGACGAACCGACCGGCGCCCTGGACACGGCCACCGGCCGCGCGGTGCTCGACCTGCTGCTCGACCTGAACCGGGACGGCACGACCCTCGCGGTGATCACGCACGACCGCGAGGTGGCGGCCCGGCTGCCGCGCCGGGTGGAGATCCGGGACGGCCGCATCCGTTCGGAGGTGGCGGTGTGAGCGCCGAACGCCGGCCCCGCGGCGACGTCAAGCCGACCCGCCTCAGCCCGGCCGACCTCCTGCTGCTCGGCCTGACCCCACTGCGCACCAGGCCCATGCGGGCCGTGCTGTCCGCGCTCGGCATCTCCATCGGCATCGCCACCCTGGTCGTCGTCACCGGCATCCCGGCGTCGAGCCGCGCCGCGTTGATGGAGGAGTTCGCCGCCCTGGGCACGAACCTCCTGCGCGCCGAGGCGGCGACCGGCACCGACGACGAACCCGCCTCCCTGCCACCGGAGTCCGTCGCGATGGTCGACCGCATCGGCCCGACCGGCGACGTCAGCGCGGTCGCGAACACGCACGCCGTGGTCCGCCGCTCCGACCGCGTCCCGGACTCGGAGACGTCCGGCCTGACCGTGCTGGCCGCGAAGCTGAACCTCCTGCAGACGCTCAACGGCCGCGTGCGAGCGGGCGTGTTCCTCAACGAGACCACCGAGAGGTTCCCCACCGTCGTGCTGGGCGACGTCGCCGCGACCCGGCTCGGCATCACCGCCCCGGACGCGCAGGTGAGGATCAACGACACGTGGTTCACGGTGATCGGGATCCTCGCCCCGCTGCCGCTCGCGCCGGAGGTCGAGCGGTCGGCCCTGGTCGGCTGGGAGTCGGCGAAGGGCCTCGGTTTCGACGAACGGCCCACCGTGCTCTACCTCAGGGCCGACGAACCGGCGATCGACGACGTGCGGGCCGTGCTGCCGCAGACGATCCACCCGCAACAGCCGGCGCAGGTGCGGGTCAGCCGCCCGTCCGACGCCCTCACGGCCAAGCGCCTCACCGAGAACACCTTCTCGGCGTTGATGCTGGGGCTGGCGGGCGTGGCGTTGCTGGTCGGCGGGATCGGGGTCGCGAACACGATGGTGATCTCCGTGCTGGAACGCAAGCGCGAGATCGGGCTGCGCCGGGCACTGGGCGCTCACCGCGGCCAGGTCAGGACCCAGTTCCTCACCGAGTCGGTCGTGCTGTGCCTGCTGGGTGGCGTCGCGGGTGTGCTGCTGGGGCTGACGGGCACGGCCGGGTACGCGTACGCGCACAACTGGCCCGCGGTGATCCCGGTGGAGATGGTCCTGGCCGGACTCGGCGCGGCCGTCGTGACCGGTGTGGTCGCGGGTGTCTACCCTGCCGTGCGGGCGTCGCGGCTCACGCCGACGGAGGCGCTCGCCGCGCCGTGAGCGCCCTCCCCCGGGCCGCGTCTATCCTGGCGGGGCCATGAACCGGGGGAAGAACGCGCAGCGCTTCAGGTCCGTGCGCGGCCTGGGGCTCGTGGCGTCCGTCCTCATCGGGCTCGTGGCCCTCGGCAACGTCGCCGAGGCCGCGGCCGACTGGCTGACCTACACGACCATCCGCGACTACCGCGCCCACGACACCACGCCGGCCGAGCTCGCCACGCACTACACGGTCAGGGTTCTCACCAACTGGCCGCCGGCGGTCATCACGGCCGCGGCGATCACCGCGTTCATCATGTGGCTGCACAACGCCCGCATCAACGCCGGGCACCTCGTCCCCGCGGGCGAGCGCCTCCGCGACCCCGTGTGGGTCTGGTTGAGCTGGTGCGTACCCGTCGTGAACCTCTGGTTTCCCAAGGTGGTCGTCGACGACGTCTGGCGCGCCAGCGATCCGCGGCTGCGGGACGTGCCCCTGGAGGAACGGCCGTCCCCAGCCACGACCACGAGGTGGTGGACCGCGTTCGTGCTCATGTGGCTGCTCGACCTCGTGCACGTCCAGTCCTTCCAGGACGGCGACATCTCGAACGGGTGGTACGCGTTCGCGGCCGTCCAGACGACGATCTGCGCGGCCGTCGGCATCGTCGCCGCGGTCCTCGCGGCGCGGGTGGTGCGACAGATCTCGTCCTTCCAGAGCACCCCTTAGGCCGTCCGTCCTCTTCGGACTGCACGACCTCCGGGTTACCATCACCCCCATGCCAGACGTCGGCGTCCTCTCCGCACACCTGCTCTCGGGCTTCCAGAAGGAGCTCTTCGCCCGTCTGGCCGAGGCGGGCCACGAGCACCTGCGCCCGCGTCACGGCGCCGTCATGGCCTACATCGCCACCACGGGCACGCGCGCGAGCGAGCTGTCCGAGCGTTCCGGCCAGCACAAGCAGGTCGTCAGCACGCTGGTCGACGAGCTCGAACGCCTCGGCTACGTCACCCGGCAGCCCGACCCGGCGGACCGGCGGGCGAAACTGGTCGTGCCCACCGACCTGGGTCGTGACCAGATGGTCCAGGCGAAGCGGATCATCTCCGACATCGAGGCCAGGCTCGCCGAACTGGTGGGGCGCGAGCGGTTCAGCGAGTTCAAGGCCGTCTTCGAGGAGATCACGCGCCGCCACTAGCCGATCACGATCTCCTCGCGGTGCGCGGTGAGGAACTCCTTCAGCGTCAGCCACCCCGGCACGAGCTCGCGGGTCCGCGCGGTGCCGCGGCGCGGCAGGATGTGCGTGTCGAACTCCGCGTAGTACTGGAACATGTTGCCCAGGTCCTCCGCCGCCGGGAAGCCGAGCGCGCGGAAGTCGTTGTGGGACATGGGGTCGTACGCGACCTCCTCGCCCAGGACCTCGCTGAAGGCCTCGGCGACCTCCTCGCCGGTGAGGTGCTCGGCGCCCAGCCCGATCGTCTGGCCGATGGTCTCCGACGGGTGCTTGAGGATGCTCACGACCGCCTTGCCGATGTCCTCGGCCGCGATGCCGGAGATCCTGCTCTCCCCCATCGGCAACGACAGCGCCAGCGTGCCGTCCGCGCGCCGATGCGGCGCGGAGCCGCTCAGCAAGTTGTTCCAGTAGAACGACATCCGCACGTACGTCGTCGGTAGCCCCGCCTGTGCGAACAACGCGTCCGCCTCGCCGCCCTTCACGTCGAAGTGCGGCACCTTGTACTTCCCCTCGAGCGTGGGCATCCGGTCGTCGTCGAGCGAGATCGCCTCGCGGGTGTCCTCCAGCGTCGACCACACCACGTGCCGCAGGCCTTGCGCCGCGGCCACCAGGTTGCGGACCTCCTCGACCTCCTTCGCCGGCGACATGTGGGTGAAGTACGGCGTGACCAGGTACGCCCCGTACGCGCCGTCGAACCCCTTCCGCAGGCTGTCCACGTCGTACAGGTCGGCCGCGACGACCTCCGCGCCCAGTGCGGCCAGCTTCGCGGCCGCTGCCGACTCGGGGTTGCGGGCGAGCGCGCGCACCGCGAACTCCCCGTCGGCCAGCAGCGCCCTCGCCACCGACCCGCCCTGCTCGCCGGTCGCACCCACCACGGCAATGATCTTCTTCTCGCTCATGCCCTCCACCATATAGTCATAAATCTTGACTATCAAGCTGGATGACTACCTCGATCGAGTGGCATCGGCCACGATCAGCTGATTTACCGGTGGCCAACCGGCACGGCGCAGGCTCCGGCCAAACGAGGAGGAGCACCTGATGCGCAAGATCCTGGCCGCGGGAGCCGTGGTGGCAGCCGCTCTGAGCACGACGGCCGGCATCGCCCAGGCCGAGTCCAGCCCGACCTGTTCCAGCGTGACGCAGATCGGGTCGACGGCCTACGCCACGAGCGGCGGCACGACCGTCGCGTCGGTCAAGCAGTTCAAGGGGTGCGGGAAGAACTTCTCGTACGTCTACGTGTGGGACTCGTGGATCTCCAGCCACAGCAGGGACTTCACGCTCCGCACGTACGTCCAGACGCGCCCGAACAACAGCAACGGCTACAAGACGGGTGCGCGGGGGCAGCAGGAGCTGTGGTCCGGCGGCGCGGACACGCTCGACCAGTGCACGCGCGCGCACGGTGAGGTCGACGGGAGCAGCTACTTCACGTTCGCCAAGACCAGCGAGCGCTGCTAGCTCGACGCGAACTCCGCCAGCCCGCCGGCCACCAGGACGGTGGCGGTGGAGCGCCCGGCCGGACTGTGCCGGTCGGGCCCGTGCTCCGGCAGCCGCGTCTTGTTCACGCGCACACTCGTGTCGTAGGCCCGGACGTGCTGAGGGCACTCACAACCGCCGGCGAGCGGCACGGTGCACGCGAACCCCGTGCGCAGCCGCTCGACGTCGGAGGCGGAGAGGATCGAGGACCAGACCATGACCTCGTCCTCCTCGCCGAACACCACGAAGCCGTCGTAGCTGAACGCCCGCAACTCACCGACCGAGCACGCGGCGCAGAACAGCACGCGCGTGTAGTCGTGACTGCGCTCGTACGGCCCGGCCTCGTGGACGTTGACCACGAACTCCTGCTGTCCCGAGCAGATCAGGCAGAGGTCCGACCAGGTCCTCATCTCCGCATGCCGATCAGCAGCGCCAGCGCCGCCGTGAGCGCGATGAGACCGCCCACCACCAGCTGGTTGAGCCAAACGGCCGCAGCGCCACCGTCCGCTCGCAGCAGCGCCACGACGACCAACCACAGCGCCAGCCCGATCGTCACGTGCCGGATGAACGGCACGTCCAGCGGCGCCATCGCCCGCACCATGCCGAGCAGCATGATCACGACGGCCAGTCCCATGGACACCCAGTACGGCCGGAAAGCGTGCAGCGACGCGTCGAAGTGCAGGACCGGCGGTGCGGCGATCAGCCACACGCCCGCCAGGAAGGCGGCGACACCGGCCCTGCTCTCGACAGTTCGTCCGTGTACATCCCCCACACGGGTAATTCTGGCCTCTACAGGCCCGTGTGGGAACACCCTCTATTCGTTCCGGTACGCCTTCATGTTGCGGAGCAGCAGATAGGTGTCCTGGAGCTGCGCGGAGTCGTTGATGCTCCGGTAGATGCCCCACTTCGGATGTGCCTGGTCACCGCCCAGCCACGTGTCGAAACCGGACCGCGACGCGGTGACGACCGTCCTGCCGGCGTCCTTCAGCGTGAAGCGCAGGCTGCCGGAGTCGGCGACCTTGATCTCGATCTCCACGTCGATCCACCTGGTGCGCAACGGGGCCAGCGGTGTGCTGCCGAGCTTCGCCTGTCCCGCGCCGAACAGTCGCATCTCGACGGTCTCGGTGGAACCGGAGCGGAACAACGACATGGTGACCACGGGCGAGTCGACGCCGGTGTGCTTGACCTGGAAGATGTGAGTGAAGCTGGTGGTGCCCTTCAACGACGCCGGGATGTACATCTGGTAGGTGAACCGCCAGGTCTCACCCTTCTTCATGTCGTGCCGGGTGCTGCCGGTCTGAATGGCGCGCACCTCGTTGCGCTGCCGGTCGGCACCGTCCCGGTCGGCCTTGTGCATCACGAACCGGTACTGGTCGCTCTCGGCGAAGACGTGCGTCGCCGACGGGTGCGAGTCCGAGCGGTCGTCCTCGATGCCGGCGAACGCCTTCAGCCCGGCCACACCGGGGTTCGGAGCCCACTTCTGCACGAACGCCATCGCACCCACGTCGGCCGATGCCACACCCGCGGCCAGTGGCGTGGCCGCGACGGCGAGAGCGCCTCGCAGTGCGGTGCGGCGGTTGAACAACTCCATCGGTGTTCCTCCTCGAACCAGGGATTCGAGGCAGCGGTGGGCACACGATGCCACATTTGTGGAGATGTGGTGCAGATCCGGTGAAGGTGTCGCCGGAAGCGGAAACCGGCCCGGTCGCCCGTCCTACCGTCGGACGGCATGGACACCGTGGACGTGCTCGTCGTCGGCGCCGGGCTGGCCGGCCTCACCACCGCGCGCCTGCTCGCGGAGGCGGGGCTCGACGTGGCCGTGTGCGAACGCAGGACGAGCCTCGAGACCGGCATCCGCACGACCGGCATCTTCGTCCGGCGCACCCTGGACGACTACGCGCTGCCCCACCTCGGCCCGGCGGTCCGGCGCGTGCTGCTCTACCCGCCGTCGCTGGAGAAACCGGTGGAGCTCGTGAGCGCGCGCGACGAGTTCCGGGTCGGCGACATGGAGGGCATCTACGCCTCCGCGGTGCGGGACGCCGAACGGGCGGGCGCGCAGGTCAGCCTGAACTCGAGCTATCCGGCCAAGTCCACGAGAGCGCGGTTCACCATCGGCGCGGACGGCGCCCGGTCCACGGTCGCGAAGAACCTCGGCCTCGACGTCAACCGGCAGCTGATCACCGGCATCGAGGAGGTCTACCCGGTCAGGACCGGTTCGGTGCCGACCTTCCACTGCGTGGTCGACCCCCGGCTCGCGCCCGGCTACATCGCCTGGGTCATCGACGACGGCGAGCACGCGCACGTCGGGCTGGCGGGGAGGGCCGACCGGTTCACCGCGCCGCTCCCCCAGCTGCTGCAACGCTTCCGCGACAGCTTCCCGGCCCCCGACCCCACCGGGCCGGTGAAACGGCGGGGCGGGCCGATCCCGGTCGGCGGACTGCTCCGCAGGATCGTGTCACCGCAAGGGCTGCTGGTCGGGGACGCGGCGGGCGCGGTCTCGCCGCTCACGGCGGGCGGGCTCGACCCGTGCATGCGGATGCCCGAGCTCGCGGCCTCGGTCACGTTCGACTACCTGCGCAGCGGCAACAGGTACGTGCTGGAGCACTACGACGGCGCGGCGATGAGGCGCCGGTACCTGCTGCGGTCCCAGTTGCGCCGCGGGCTGTCGCTGGTCCGCGGACCGGGCCTCGCCGAGGTGGCGTTCGCGTTGCTGCGCACGCCACCCGGCAAGGCCGCGGCCAGGCGGATCCTCTTCGACTAGGACGTGCCTCAGGCGGTCAGGAGCGTCAACCCGTACGTGCGAAGGATCTCGTTGACGGGCTGGAACCAGGTGCGGCCACCGCTGGAGCAGTTGCCGTACCCGCCGGACGTCACGCCCTGCGCCTGGTCACCGGTGATGAACGACCCACCGGAGTCGCCACCTTCGGCGCACACGCTCGTCCCGACCATCTCGTAGACCGCGCCCTGCTGGTAGTTCACGGTCTCGTTGCGGCCCTGGATCACACCGCAGTGCCAGTGCGTGGTCGAGCCCGAGCGGCACACCGAGGTGCCGGGCGGGGCCTCCCACGACCCGCGCACCAGCGCGTCGCTCGTCTGGCCCCAGCCGAGCACGACCGGGACGTTCCACCAGCCGCCGCCGGTGCGTACCCAGCCGTAGTCGTTGGTGGGGAACGACGATCCGACGAACTCGCCCTGCCACGACCGGTCCCAGCCGTAGACGTTCCAGGCACCGACGTTGCAGTGGCCGGCGGTGACGTAACCGCCGTGCACCGAGAACCCGATCGAGCACCGGACGTTGCCCGTGTAGAACGGGTCGCCGCCGACGGTGCCGGCCGCGAACGTCTGCGGCTTCTGAACGCCCGCGGTGTTCACGACGACGTCCTTCGGCAGCGCCGAGAGGTCGGCACCCGGCAGGGCGTCGACCACGACGGCGCCGCGCTGGACGTCGACCCGCCACCCGGCGACGTCCTTCGGCACCGCCCCGGCCTTCGACAGGCCGTCGATGCCGGACTTCACCGCGTTCAGGGACGCGAGTGTCTTCGTGCGCAGCACCGGTTCGGCGCCGGCCGCTCTGACGGCGTCGGCCTTCGCCGGGTCGGTGACGGCCACCTTGAGCTTGCCGTCGGCGTACCAGCTGCCGCCGTACGCGCCGGCGGCTGCCTGCTCGGCGGCCGGCGCGATCTTCAGCGCCACCTTCTCCTGGCGGATCCTCATCAGCGCTTCGGCCTGGGTGATGCCGAAGTCGCGGCTCATCGCGTCGACGACCTCGGCAGAGGCCGTCGCGGCAGGGATGGTGATCGTGCTCAGCACGACCGCGGACACGGAAACCATTCGTAGCAGCATGATGTCTCCTACGGGGTCCAGGGCGAGCTGACGGCCCAGCTCACGTCCTGGTTGTACGAGGCAGGGTTGTCGTACGTGTGCGCGCCGCCGTTCGAGGCGACCCAGACCTCCTCCTGGTAGTGCCGGATGCTGGTGCCGAGCTCGTTGATCGACTCCAGTCGCACGCCACCGGTGCCCTGCTGCGCGCAGAAAGTGGCGTCGCGGCGGAACACGTCGGTGTTGTCGTTGCCGCCGAGCCGGACGCGGAAGTCCGCGTGCCGCAGGTACTGCCCGGGGATGTTGCGGGACTCGAACGAGTAGCACGTCGGGTCGGCGAACCCGCGCCGCACCACGAACGTCGCGTCGGCCTTCGTCAGCGCGTCGCTCGTGCCGCTCACGACGTCCGTGCGCGCCAACGACTCCCGGTGCCGCAGGTAGCGGTCCGTGAAGCCGGGCGAGGTCACCCGGAACGAGCGGGCCTGGTCCAGCGGCAGTTCCGCGCCGCTGCGCCACAGGCCCGTGCCGATCGCCCACGTGCTGTCCGCGGAGAACGAGTTCGCGGTGTCCCAGGGGTTCGGGCCACCGGAGCGTGCCAGGTACACGCCCTCGTTGAAGTGCCGCACGAACGAACCGCGCACGTTGTACGACTCCAGCGCGGTGCCGCCAGAGCCTTCCCGCGCGCAGAACGTGGCATCCGCCGCGATCGTGCCGTTGTTCACGTCGGTGCGGATGCGTCCGTTGCTGTGCCTGAGGAACTGGCCGGGGAAGTTCCGCGACTCGAACGACAGGCAGGCGGAGTCGGCCAGTCCGGGACGCGGGTGGAACGTCGCGTCCAGCTTGGCCAGGTCCGTGCTGATCACGTCGGTCCTGGCCAGCGACTCCTGATGGCGCAGGTACCGGTTGGTGTAGCCGGAGGTGGTGACGCGCAACGACACCACGTCGTCAGGGCTGACGGCCGTACCGCGGGCGACGGCGAGAACTCCGAGGTTCACCGCCCGCACCCTCGACTCGGTCATCTTCAGGATGCGCCGGTCGTAGGTGTAGAAGCCGTTGACCTCGTTCTCGACGTCGTACGGCTCGGTGTAGACCATCGCGGAGAGCCCGCGGGTGTGGATGAGCCGCTGGACCTGCTTGATGACCTCCTCGTACCGCTTGGTCAGCGACTGCTCGTCCGGGTACAGCGCGCCGTAGGCGAACCCCGCGCCCGGCTGGTACTCGTGGCCCACGATCCTGCGGCCGAGACCACCGAACTCGCCGAGCATCGCGACGCGGTTGGCGTCGGGCTGCCGGGTGTTGGCCGAGATCTGGTAGTGGTGGTCGTCGATGATGTCGCCGTTGCCGGGGTCGGGGTCCGAGACGCAGCAGTTGGACCCCGAGTTGTGGTTGATCAAGCGGGTGTTGTCGATGGAGCGGACCAGGTTCACGATCCGCCCGGCGTCGTACTCGCCCCAGCCCTCGTTGAACGGCACCCACTGCACGATCGACGTGATGCCCTTGAGCTGGTCGATCATCCGGCGCAGCTCGGACTCGAAGTTGGCGTGCGAGTTCGGCACCTCGTCGATCGCGTCGACCGAGGGCATGTCCTGCCAGACCATCAGGCCTAGCCGGTCCGCGTGGTAGAACCAGCGCGCCGGTTCGACCTTGATGTGCTTGCGGACCATGTTGAAGCCCAGTGCCTTCTGGCGTTCGAGGTCCCAGCGCAGCGCCTCGTCGGTCGGCGCGGTGTAGAGGCCGTCCGGCCAGTAGCCCTGGTCGAGCGTGCCGCTCTGGAAGACGAACTTCCCGTTCAGCAACGGCCGCATGACACCGCCGACCATCGCCTTGCCCAGCGAGCGCATGCCGAAGTAGCCGGTGACCGAGTCACCGCCCCCGAGCGTCACGCGCAGGTCGTAGAGGAACGGGTCGTCCGGTGACCACAGCCGGGCGTTCGGCACCGGCACCCGCAACGAGGTGCCGGTCGTGCCGGTCTGCCGGCCGACGACCTGCCCGCCGCTGATCACCTCTGCCGTGACCGACTGGCCGGCGGTGCCCTGCACGACCAGGTCGAGCGCGCCCGCGCCGACGTTCGGCGTGGTGTCGAGACGCGTGATGTTCGCCGCTCGCACGGGTTCCAGCCACACCGTCTGCCAGATGCCGGAGGAGGCGGTGTAGAAGATCCCGCTGGGCGTGCGGCGCTGCTTGCCGATCGGGTAACGGCTGCCGTCGACCGGCGAGTGCACGCCGACGACGATCTCGTTCGCGCCGGAGATCAGCGCGGACGTGATGTCGAACGAGAACGCGTCGAAGCCGCCGGTGTGCGTGCCGACCTGCCTGCCGTTGACCCAGACCCTCGTCTCCCAGGTCACCGCGCCGAAGTTCAGCTTGACCTGGCGACCGTTCCAGGAGGACGGAACGGTGAAGGTGCGGCGGTAGAACATGTTGTCCTCGTGCCGCTTGATCCCCGACAGGGCGGACTCGATCGGGTACGGCACGAGGACGCCTTCGGCCAGTGGCCTGCCGATCGGCGGGTTGTTCAGGTTCGCCGCACCCGCGAACTCCCAGACGCCGTTGAGGTTCTGCCATTCAGGGCGCTGCAGCTGCGGACGCGGGTACTCGGGCAGGGCGTTCGACGGCGAGACCTGGGAGGTCCAGGGCGTCGCGAGCGGAGGGGTCTTGGGGACCCACTCCGCCGCGTGCGCTGTCGGTGTCAGGAAGGTTGCTGTGATCAGGATCGAGACCAATACGCCCAGGACGCGTCTGGTCATGGCTCTCCTATCTTCGCAATATCCGTTGTAGGACAACGACGATGAGAAGGAACACGCCGCTGACCACTGACTGGTAGTTGCTGTCGAGAGTGCCGATCTGGTTGATGACGTTCTGGATGACCTTGATCAGGCCCACGCCGATCACGGTGCCGAGGACGGTTCCCATGCCACCGGTCAGCAGGGTTCCGCCGATGACGACGACCGCGATGGCGTCCAGTTCGAGGCCCACACCGATGACCGTGACGCCCGACTGCAGATAAGCGGCGGTCAGGGCGCCGGCGAGACCCGCCAGCGTGCCGCTCATCGTGTAGACGAGCACCTTGGTCTTCGCCACGGGGACGCCCAGCAGGACCGCCGACTGCTCGGCGCCCCCGGTGGCGAACACGTTCTGGCCGAAGTTGGTGCGGTTGAGGACCATGCCGCCGAGGACGGCGAGCACGGCGGCGACGAAGATCGGGTAGCCGAAGCCGAAAACCGTGCCGCGGCCCAGTTCGACGAACGCGCTGTCCGCCGGGATCTGGTAGGTGTTCGCGCCCTCGTCGGTGATCACCAGCAGCAGGCCGCGGGCGAACAGCAGCGAGGCGAGCGTGACGATGAACGGCGCCATGTTCGTGCGGGCGATCAGCAGGCCGTTGATCAGCCCGATCAGCCCGCACACCACGAGCGGCAGCGCCAGCGCCACTAGGAACCCGTACTGCGAGCCCCAGGCCGCGAGCACGCCTCCCAGGGCGTAGACCGAGCCGACGGACAGGTCGATGCCGCCCGTGATGATCACGAACGTCATGCCGATCGCGATCACCGCGAGGAACGAGCCCTGCAGGGCGAGGTCGCGCAGGTTGTCGAGGCTGCCGAAGCGCGGGAACACCAGCCACGACACCGCGACCATCAGCACGAGCGCGACGGCGGCCCCCTGGCGTTGCAGGACCTTCGTCCTGGCGGCCATGGTCGGTGTCGCCTTGGTCAGGGTGGCGGTCATCGGCGCTCCCGTGCCACGTACACGGCGGCGATGATGATCGCGGCCTGGATCATCTGCGCGATCGAGTCCGGCAGGTTGTGCTTGATCAGGGTGGCCCTGACGAGCTGCATCAGGATCACGCCGAACACCGTGCCGAGCACGCGGACCTTGCCGCCGGTCAGCGGGGTCCCGCCGACGACCACCGCGGTGATCGCGGACAGTTCCATCAGCAGGCCCATGTCGGCCGGGTCGCTCGCGGCGAGCCGCGAGGTGGCGAGGACGCCGGCGATCGCCGCGAGCACGCCCGTGATCGCGTAGACGCCGATCAGCACCCGGTTGACCGGGAGCCCCGCCAGTGTCGCGGCCTTGCGGTTGCCGCCGATCGCGACGAGCTGGCGGCCGAACGTGGTGCGGTTCGTGAGGCCCGCGATCACGAGCGCCAGCAGGCCCGCGATCAGCACGCTGACCGGGATGCCGGCGACGTCGCCGGTGCCGAGCGCGAGGAACGTCTCGTCGTGCAGCTGCACGAGCTGGCCGTCCGCGATGACCAGCGCCAGGCCCCGTCCGCCGACCAGCAGCGCGAGCGTGGCGACGATCGGCTGGATGCCGACCCTGGCGACGAGGAACCCGTTGAACGCCCCCGCCAGCAAGCCGACGACGAGCGCCATCGTGATCGCGACGAGCGGGCCCGCGCCGAGGTAGAGCGGGATGATCGCGGCGGCGAGCGCCATGACCGCGCCGACGCTCAGGTCCACGCCCTCGGTGCCGATCACCAGCGCCATGCCGAGCGCGACGATCAGCACCGGCGCGGCCTGGACGAGCTGGGTCGTGAAGTTGCCCAGTGTCAGGAAGTTGGCCGTGAACAGGGCGTTGAACAGCAGCAGGACGCCGACGGCGACATAGACACCGTTGTCCTGCAACCACCGCGTTCTGGCGGCCGCGGAGCCGACGGCCGTCTTAGTGGGTGCTTGCGTGGTCTGAGTCATCCGTCACCTCCGCCGCGATCGCCTTGAGCACGTGCTCACGGGTGAGCTGGTCCCCTTCCAACTCGCCGGCGACCGACCCGTCGCGCAGCACGACGAGCCGGTCGGCACCGTCGAGCAGCTCGTCCAGCTCGGAGCTGATCAGCAGCACCGCCAGGCCCTCCCGCGCGAGTTCGTCGATCAGCGCCTGCACCTCGGCCTTGGCGCCGACGTCGATGCCGCGCGTCGGTTCGTCGAGGAGCAGGATCCGGGGCTCGGTGCAGAGCCACCTGGCGAGCAGCACCTTCTGCTGGTTGCCGCCGGAGAGCTCCGCGACCTTCTGCTCCGGGCTGGACACCTTGATGCGCAGCCGTTTGATGAACGTGTCCACGATCCGGTCCTGTTTGGACCGGCTGGTCACACCGAACCGGCTGAGGCGCGGCAGCGCGGCCAGCACGATGTTCTCGCGCACGGACAGGTTCGGGATGATTCCCTCGGTCTTGCGGTCCTCCGCGAGCATGCTGATGCCCGCCCTGGTCGCCGCCTTCACGGTGCGCGGCACCGGTGTGCCCGCGACGAGCACCGTGCCGCCGTCGATCGGGAGCGCGCCGATGATCGCCTTCGCGGTCTCCGTGCGCCCCGATCCGAGCAGGCCGGCGAGGCCGACGACCTCGCCGGGCCGGATCGCGACGCTGACGCCGTTGATGCGCGGCTTGCTCGTCAGACCGGTCGCCTCGAGCACCGGTTCGGCGTCGGCGTGGTGGTCCTCGCCGAACGCCGTGGTGCCGTGGTTCTCGATCTCCTTGACCGACCTGCCGAGCATCAGCGAGACCAGCTCGATGCGCGGAAGTTCTTTGAGAGGACCACTGTGCACGTTCACACCGTCCCGCAGCACCGTGACGGTGTCGCAGATCCGGTACAGCTCGTCCATGCGGTGGCTGACGTAGATGATCGCGATCCCCTCCTCGTGCAGCTTCTGCACGACACCGAGCAGCGTCTCGACCTCGCGCGGCTCCAGCGACGACGTGGGCTCGTCCATGATCACGACGTCCGCCTCCGCCGCGACGGCCCGCGCGAGCGCGACCATCTGCTGCTCACCGACCGCGAGCGTCCCGAGCGGGCTGCTCACGTCCGCCGTGATGCCGTAGCCGCGCAGGAGCTCCGCGGCGTCGGCGTCCCGGCGGGCGCGGTCGATCAGGCCGAACCTGTTCCGCGGCTCGCGGCCTAGGAACAGGTTCGCGGAGACGCTCATCAGCGGAACGAGGTTCACCTCCTGGTAGATCGTGGAGATGTGCCCGTCGCGGGTGATGCGACCGGCATCCGGGGTGTGGATGCCGGTCAGCACCTTGATCAGCGTCGACTTGCCGGCGCCGTTCTCCCCCACCAGCGCGTGGATCTCCCCGCGCTGGAGGGTGAAGTCGACGTCGCGCAGCGCCTGGACGCCGGCGAACGTCTTGGTGACGCCGGCGACCTCGATCACCGGAGAAGAAGGGATCTCAGTAGGCATTGGCGAGCTTCTGCGCGGCGTTCGTCGAGTCGTACTCGTCGTCGGAGATCACGATGGTGTTCGGGATCTCGTCGCCCTTGCCGAACTTCTCCAGCGTGTCGAACGCGAGCGGGCCGAAGCGCGGGTTGGACTCGACGACACCGGTGTAGCTGCCGTCCACCAGGAGCTGCACGGCGTTGCGCGTGCCGTCGACGGACACGATCTTGACGTCCTTGCCGGGCTGCTTGCCCGCGGCCTTGAGCGCGGTGACGGCGCCGACGCCCATCTCGTCGTTCTCGGCGTAGACGGCGGTGATGTCGGGGTTGCTCTGGATGAGCTGCTCCATCACGGCCTGGCCCTTGGACCTGTCGAACTCACCCGTCTGCTCCGCGACGACGGTGAGGCCCGGCGTGCCGGCGATGCCGTCCTTGAAGCCCTTGGTGCGGTCGACCGTCACGTTGTTGCCCGACGCGCCGAGCAGGATCGCGATCTTACCGGTGCCACCGGTCGCCTTGATCATCTGCTGGGCGGCGCGCTTGCCCTGCTCGACGAAGTCGGAGCCGATGAACGTCAGGTAGTCCGTGCAGGGCTGCGACGACACCTTGCGGTCGATCGTCACGACCGGCACCTGCTTGGCCTTGGCCGCGTCGAACGCGGGCTGCAGGCCGTCGGAGTTGAGCGGCGCCACGATGAGCAGCTTCGCCCCGCGGTCGATCAACGACTTGATGTCGCTGATCTGCTTGTTCAGGTCGCTCTGGGCGTTCGTGTAGAGCAGTTCGGCACCGCGCTTCGCGGCCTCGTCCCTGATCGACTGGGTCTCCGCGGTGCGGAACGGGTTGGCCTCCTTCTCCGACTGGGAGAAGCCGACCACGGCACCCTTGAGGTCGATCTGGGGGTACCCGGTCTTGCTCCGCGCACAGCCGGGACCAGCGCTTTGGTTCTGCGCGGCAGACGCGGCAGGCCCTTCACTGGTCGCGGTCGTCGGGGTTTCTCTGCTGGTGCATCCCGTCACGAGCAAGGCTGCGACGGCGATTAGCAGGATGCGAGACATCGTTGGCTCCTACACACGGGGCTGTACGTGGACGCGCTGTGTGGCGTTAGATTTGCATCGTTGTTCCAACGATGTAAAGACCCGAGACCGTCCCGGTATTTTTCCCGGTACTTTTTGTGGAGGCTCTGTTGGCCACGCTCAAGGACGTCGCCCGCCTGGCGGGCGTGTCGGTCAAGACCGTGTCGAACGTGGTCAACGGCTACTCGTTCGTGAAACCGGACAACCGCCGCCGCGTCGAGGAGGCCCTGGAGGCGACCGGCTACCGCCCCAACCTAGGAGCCCGCAACCTGCGCCGCGGCCGCACCGGCTTCATCGCCCTGGTCCTGCCCGAGCTCTCCATCCCCTACTTCGCCGAACTGGCCGGCCTCGTCATCGCCGCCGCCCAGGAACACGAGTGGAACGTGCTCATCGAGCAGACCTTCGGCACCCTCGCCGGCGAACGCTCCGCGCTGGCCGCTTTGGGTCCGCACCTGGTCGACGCCGCGATCCTGAGCCCGGAAGCCCTCCAGGTCGATGACTTCCAGTTGCCCGTGCCCGCCGTCCTGCTGGGCGAGCACGCCGTCGACGTTCCGATCTCCCGCGTGGGTATCGACAACGTGGCCGCCGCCCAGTCCGCCGTCCGGCACCTGATCTCACTGGGCCATCAGCGGATCGCCGCGATCGGTGCCCACCCCCATCGAGGCACCGCCGCTCTGCGCCTGGAGGGGTACCGGTTGGCTTTGGCGGAGGCTTCTTTGCCGTTCGTGGATGAGCTTGTGGTGCCTGCGTTGAACTACCACCGTGCTGATGGTGCCGCCGCCATGAGGTCGTTGCTGGACCTGCGCACGCCGCCGGATGCTGTGTTCTGCTTCAACGACTTGCTCGCCATCGGTGCGATGCGGGCTGCTGCTGAGCGTCTTGTGCGGGTGCCGTCCGATCTGGCTGTGGTCGGCTTTGACAACAACGAGGAAAGCGTTTACAGCTCTCCGTCACTGACGTCTGTTGCGCCGGACAAGGCTGCTATCGCCCGGGCTGCGGTTGATCTGCTGCATCGGCGGGTGGAGTCCGGGGAGTCGCTGGAGAACGTGGAGACGCCGTTTTCGTTGCAGGTCAGGGAAAGTACTGTGGCGCGGTGATGTTCGGGTCGGATCACATCGTGTTCAAGGGGTAGGAGTTCCCTTGGGCCAGCGCGGTGGACGATGGAGATCGCGGACTACGGGCGCACGAAGGCGTCGTAGGCTCGCTGGTCGAACAGCACGAACCTGATCACTCCGGCTGAGGCGTCCTCGACAGCCTCGTGGGCGATCCGAGCGGCGTCTTCCACAAGCCACCGGTAGATCCCGGTGGAAATCGCCGGAAACGCGATGGTCTGGGCGCCGAGCTCGGCCGCCACCCGCAGGGACTTGCGGTAGCAGTCGGCCAGGAGGGTGGAACGGTCCTCGGTGGCCAACCAGACAGCGCGATCGGCAGAGCTGACGAGGTTCAAGATCGTGGCGACGCGAGAGGCCCCGCCCACCCAGGGGGCAGGCCACCGACCCCGACCTCCTCACAACTTATCGCCGAACCAGCGTTGTCAAGGCGTCGCTCGGCGATCTGTGGACAACTCGGGGGTCCTCGTGCGATGCGGTCGAGTTGTCCACAGATCTGCGTCGTAGGGGCTTGACACGGTGGTCGCGCGGCTAAAGTCGTTGCTGGGTGGAGTGGTGGTAAGCCCCCAGGGTGGGCGGGGCCTCGCAGCGGGGCCTCGCAGCGATCACGCCAACGGGCAAGTGCTCACATCGGCCGGCCGAGGCAGAGTCGCCGACCGAGGCGGCTGAACCCCGTCCAACCACCGCTCCAAAGCCACGAACGCCGCCCGATGACAAGGCGCAAGGGGCCGCAACCGATCCGGATGCGCATCCACCAGCCCGTCCACGTGCGTGCCCTGCTCCACCCGGTAGTACCGGTGCAACCGATCAGGCGTCATCCCCGCGTACACATCCGAGTCCTGACCGATCGGCAGCAACACGTCATAAGTCCCGTGCACAGTCAGCAGGGGCCGCTTCACCTTCCCGGTCAATGAAACCCGGGACACCGCAGGCCCCGCCACCCGCCGTCGAGCCGCATACGAGTAGTCCGCATCGCAAGAAGGCGTGCCAGAAGCGCAGAACGGCACACCGGCATCGAGCTCACCGTCGAACGAAGGATCGAACTCCTCGCGGTAGATGCGCTGCGTCAGATCCCAGTAGTAGCGGTAGTGGTAGTCCCACAGGAATTCCGTCCCGGCAGGAAAACCGGCCGCGACCATCTCCGCGTGCGCGCCGGGTTCGCCCGCCAGGTAGCGGGGGTAGGCGCGCAGGACGGGCGGGAGGAAGGTGAGCGGGTTCGGGCCGGAGGCGGTCCAGAGGGTGCCTTCCCAGTCGACGCCGCCGTCGTAGAGGTGCGGGCGGTTCTCCAGTTGCCAGCGGACGAGGTAGCCGCCGTTGGAGATGCCGGTGGCGATGGTTCGGCGTGGGGTGCGACCGTAGCGTTGGGAGACAACGGACTTGGCTGCGATGGTCAGTTGTGTGAAGCGGTGGTTCCACTCCTCCATCGCGCGGCCGTCGCGGTAGAACTGCGCACCGGTGTTGCCCTTGTCGGTGGCGGCGAAGGCGTAGCCGCGGGAGAGGACCCAGTCGGAGATGGCTCGGTCGTTGGCGTATTGCTCGCGCACGCCCGGTGAGCCGGTCACCACGAGGCCGCCGTTCCAGCGGTCGGGGAGCCTCACGACGAACTGGGAGTCGTGCCCGCTGTTGTTGGTGTTGGTGCGGGAGGTGTCCGGGAAGTAGCCGTCGATCTGGATTCCCGGTACCGGGCCGGGGACGGGCAGGGCGGCGCTCGTCAGGCCCGCCCAGTCGGCCGGGTCGGTGTGGCCGGTGGTGACCAGGCCCGTCGTCGTCAGGTCGGCCAGCCTCGCCGACTCCTGGTGTTCGGCGCCGGGGACCGTCGTCGCGGAGGTCGGCGGGGTCAGCGCCAGTACAAGCACCAGCGGAAGCAACATAGCTGGTCAAGCTAGTTGTGGTGGCTCCTCCGCGACATGGTTGCCTCCCACACAAGACTTGCCTTGAACGTGGTGAAGCCGAACAGGTCCAGCACTCTGCGGACCTGGGGCTGGACGTCGTGCAGGGACAGCGACTTGCCGTTGTGGTGGGCGGCGCAGAGCAGGACCAGCAGGGTGCGCAGGCCGCCGGCGGACAGGAACGTCACCTCGGCCAGGTCGATCGACACGCGTTCGCTGGTGGTGTCGTTGATGCCGGGCAGCACGGCGGCGAAGAGCAGGTCGCAGGTCGTCATGTCCATCTCGCCACGGCACGTGGCGACGAAGCGGGTGCCGGAGCGTTGCGTCCGCACGGCGAACGGGCTGGTCTCACAGGCGGTCATGAACCACTTCACCGCACGCCGAGGCCCGGACGATAGCAGCGGAAGCGAAGGCACGAACGGGAAAACGAACTCAGTGCGAGCGCAGGGTCTGCGACGGGGTGACGCCGTAGGTGGCGCGGTACTGGGCGGCGAAGACGCTGGGGCGGGCGTAGCCCCACCTGGCCGCTGTCTCGGTGACAGAACCCTTGCCCGCCTTCAGGTCGTCGTGGGCGCAGGACAGTCGCACGGCACGGAGGTAAGCCATGGGTGTCGTGTTGAGGTGACGGCGGAAGGCGAGTTGCAACGCGCGGATGGACACGCGTGCGGCGCGTGCGATGTCGGCGGCGGAGACGTCCGTCGCGGCGTTGTCCTCGATGAACGCGACCGCACGGCGCAGGCTTCGAGGGTGCGCGTCGCGCCGGTCGGCCGACGTCGACATGTCGAGCGTGGTGTTCGGAAAGGCCGCGAGGGTGGTGGACACCAGCAGGCGCGTCGCGTTCGCCATCACCAGAGGGCTGTCGCCGAACTGGGGCAGCACCTCGTCGCGCAGGTGCACGCACGTGGACCACCACGTCCTCGCGGCCTGCGGCGAGAGCGGCCGGAATCCGGTGAAGCGGGCGCCGTCGGCCACCTCGTCGATCACCGGCTGGGTCAGCGTGACCGTCGAGAGCCGCGGGTCGCGGATCGCGCCGACGAACGGGCTGTCCGGCGGGGCGCTCAGGAACGCCTCACCGGGCATCCAGAAGCGGTCTTCCCCACCAGAACCGTAGTAGACCATTCCGGTGCTCGTGTGCCCGAACACGTAGTTGTGCATGGGATCGACGGTGACTTCGAGACCGATGCGCCCGTGCAGTTCGTCGAACCGCACCTGTCCGTTCACCTGCGACGCCATCCACACGTGGGGATGCTTGATGCCGCCGTTGAGGCGCATTTGGCCATAGACCGCGCTCAACATCTCGTTGGCCGCGTCCAAGTCATTCAGCTCGACGACCTGCTCCACGTGCAGCACGATCCTCGTCCGTCTCGCGGGTGTCCATCGCCAAGACGGTTGCTTCCGCTGCGCCGATGGGCGGGGCGGAAGCAACCGTCGGTGAACCTAGGCCCGGACGAGCGAGGCCAGAGCCGTCTGACCCTCGACGTTCGGGTGGAACACGGCCTCCGGCCCCTCTTGGCCCGGTGCCAGCGCGTCGAACCCGCGCAGGAACGGGGTGCCCGACTCGCACAGCGCGTGGCCGTCGAACGTGCCGGGGCGGGAGAACGGGCTGGCGAACGTGGCGTTGACGCCGCTGTGGCGCGCCTTGGCCACGGCGGAGCGCAGGGTGGCGTCGATGCCGTCGGCCACCTTGTTGCCCTCACTGCGTTCGGCGGTGGTGAGAATGCCTTCACCGCAGATCGGGTCGAGCGGGACACCCGCCGGGTTGTCCGAAGTGGACACCTGACGGCCGTAGCCCACGACGACGACCCGCGCGTGCGGGCTGCGCTTGCGGATCTCGGTGAGCAGACCCGTGACGTTGGTGCCCATCTGCGGCAGCCTGGCCAGGATCGCCTCGGTCGGAGCACCCGTGCAGTCGGCCTGGACGCAGATGCCGCCGTACGTCGCGTAATCGATGTCGTTGGTGCCCACGGTGAGCAGCACCAGGTTCGTGCCGCGCTCCAAGGCGTCCAGCTGGGCCGGGCGGTCTTTGAACGGCTGTGCGAGGTCCGCGGTGGCCGCGCCGCTGCAGCTCACGTTGGTGAACGAGCCCAGCCTGCCTGCCTCGCGCAGGCGAGCGGCCACCTGCTCGCCGTAGGAGTTGCCGCTGCGCCAGCAGTTGCCGGCGGTTCCGTCCTGATAGGACCCCGCGCCGGTGCCGGAGGCGTACGAGTCGCCGAGCACCACGAGCGAGGTGGAACCGGTCGCGTTCGCCGCGGGAGCGACCCCCAACGCGACCAGAAGTGCTGATAGGACAACGATGTATCTTTTCATCGGACCCCCGGTGTGGAATGACGTTCCGCCGCCATCGTGCCCGAACCACCGGGTCGTGCGCCGCCAAACGAGACGCGGTCGCCACCACGACCTCGGGGGTTCTCCTCAGAGGGCCGTGGAATCGGCACCCGCGGACCCGCCGGTCACGACCTCCGCGATCTCCGCGAGCAACGCCGTCTTGCGGTCGTTGGGCAGGAACGAGGCCAGCACGGCGTTCTCGGCCAGCCTCGCGACCTCCGCAGGCCCGAGGCCGCACGCGGTGGACACCGCCAGGTACTCGCCCTCCAGGGTGGCGCCGAAGAACGGCGGGTCGTCGGTGTTCACCGTGACCACGACCCCCGCGGCGAGCATCTGCCGCACCGGATGCGTCTCGACGGACGCCACCTGCCGGGTGCGGACGTTGGACGTGGGGCACACCTCCAGCGGGATGCCCTTGAGCACCAGGTGTTCCACGAGGGCCGGGTCCCGCAGGCAGCTCGTGCCGTGGCCGATCCGCTCGGCGCGCAGGTCCCGGACCGCCGACCAGATGGTCTCCGGTCCGGTGGTCTCGCCCGCGTGCGGGACGCTGTGCAGTCCCGCATCCCTCGCGGCGTCGAAGAAAGGGGCGAACTGGGCGCGGGCCACGCCGGCCTCGGGGCCGCCCAGTCCGAAGGAGACGAGGCCGCCGGGGCGTTCGGACAGGCAGAACGCCAGCGTCTCCCTGCCGGCCGCCAGTCCTTTCTCGCCGGGGATGTCGAAACACCAGGCGAGTTCGACGCCCAGGGCCGCGGCGGCGGCACGGCCGGAGTCGAGGCCCGCGAGCAGGTCGTCAGCGGACATGCCGTCCGCCAGGTGGTTGTACGGCGTCACCGTGACCTCGGCGTACCGGACGTTCTGCCGCGCCAGTTCGCGGGCGAGGCCGACGACGAGGGTGTGGACGTCGTCGCGACCCTTCAGCATCGACTGGACCGCCCAGAACACCTCGAGGAAGTGGTCGAAGTCCCGGAACGCGTAGAAGCGCTCCAGTTCCGCGCGCTCGGCCGGCACGCCGGACTCCGGGTGGCGGCGGGCGAGTTCCAGGACGGTGTCGAGGCCTGCCGAGCCGACGAGGTGGACGTGCAGCTCGACCTTGGGCAGGGTGTGGATGAACGAACGCATGGCGAAGCTCCCCGGTGTGACGCGAAGGTGAGAGGTGTGGCGGAGGAGCGCGACGACTCAGGGAGCGAGGTCGCCGCGTTCGGTGTCAGCGCCGTAAAGCGGCAGCTTGAAGTCCGGCACGCCCTCAAGCTAGCAGCACCGGGTGAAACGCGGTGGCGGCATTTTCGCTTGCGTTGCAGGCTGTAGGACGTGACCGGTGAGGACGTGCTCGAGATCTTGGCCGCGCTCGAAGAGTTCGACGTCCGCATCGGCGGGGGCTGGGGCGTCGACGCGCTGGTGGGCACGCAGACCCGCCCGCACGGCGACCTGGACCTCATGCACCGCGAAGAGCAGGAACCGCGGGTCCTCGAAGCGCTGACAGCGCTCGGGTTCACCGAGACGCTCTCGTGGCGCCCGGTCCGGTTCGTGCTCAGCGATCCCGCGGGACGTGAGATCGACCTGCACCCGTTGCGCTACGCCGAGGACGGCAGTGCCGAGCAGTCCTCGCTGACGCCCGGCGAGCCGTTCCACTACCCCGCCTCGTGCTTCGTCACGGGCACGGTCCTGGGCACGAAGGTGCGTTGTCTGTCCGTCGAGCAGCAGCTGTTCTTCCACCAGGGCTACGAGCCGCGTGAGCAGGACGTTCACGACCTGGCCCTGCTGCGCGGAAAACTCGGTGGCCACGGGGTCTAGCGTCGGAGTCGTGAAGGGATTCGACCCGAGTTTCAGTCCTGCGGCAGCGAAGACCTACGACGACGAACCCCGTGGCGACGAGGCCGAGACCGTCCGCTTCCTCGCGGCGTTCGGCACGAACGCGCTCGAGTTCGCGATCGGCACCGGCCGTGTCGCATTGCCGCTCGTGGAGAGCGGCGTCGCGGTCGACGGCATCGAGCTGTCACCGCACATGGTCGCGCGCCTGCGCGAGAAACCCGGTGGCGCGGACGTGGACGTGACCATGGGAGACATGTCCCAGGCCGGCACCGGCCGGACGTACGACCTGGTGTACCTGGTCTACAACACGATCACGAACCTGCTCACCCAGGACGACCAGGTCCGCTGCTTCGAGAACGCGGCGCGCCACCTCACCCCGGACGGCGTGTTCGTCGTCGAGTGCGGCCTGCCGAGCTGGGTGGCGCGGCCACGCCACAACTACGTCGACGTCGAGGCCGTGGAGGTGGACCACGTCCGGCTCGACGTCAACCGGTACGACCCGGCCACCCAGATCCTCGACGAGAACCACGTGCACATCGGCGAGGACGGCATCCGGTTCGGCCCCATCAAGACCCGGCAGGCCTACCCCAGCGAGTTCGACCTCATGGCGCGGATCGCGGGGCTGCGGCTGCGCGAGCGGCACGGCGGGTGGAACGGCGAGCCGTTCACCGCAGACAGCAAGCGGCACGTGAGCGTGTACGAGATCAGGAGTTGAACGACTCCATCGCCTCGGCCTTGATCTGTTCGAACTGGGCGGCCATCGCCTCGGACAGGGCCTGGGCGCCGGACAGCGGGCGCACCATGACGGTGAACTCGTCGATCAGCCCGTTCTCGTCGAGGTGCAGGAAGTCGCAGCCCTGGACCTCCTTGCCGTTCACCTCGGTCCGGAACACCAGAGCGTGGTTCTGACCGTCGATGATCTCGCGCTCGTAGCGGAAGTTCTCGAACACCCGCATGACACCGCGCAGGATCGCCGCGGTGAGGGGCTTGCCGGGGTACGGCGCGAACGCGACGGGGCTGGTGAACACGACGTTGTCGGCCAGGCACGCCGCCATGGCCTCGGTGTCGCGTGCCTCGACTGCCTTGCGGAATGCGTTCACGGCACGTCCTCACATACTCAACTTGTTGACTAGGTGGACGCACCGTAACCTGCTGCTATGTCGCTGCGCAACGCCGTGATGGCCGCCCTGCTCGACGGGGAGTCCTCCGGGTACGACCTGGCCAAGGTGTTCGACGCGTCCGTGGCGAACTTCTGGATCTGCACGCCGCAGCAGCTCTACCGCGAGCTCGACAGGATGGAGGCGGACGGGCTGATCTCCGCCAGGACGGTCGAGCAGGAACGCAGGCCGACCAAGCGGCTCTTCGCCCTGACCCCCGAGGGGCGCGAGGAGCTGACGAGGTTCACGGCCGCGCGGCACAAGCCCACCGCGATCCGGGACGAGCTGCTGGTCGCGGTGCTGGCGGCGGACTCGGGTGACGTCGAGGCGGTGAAGGCCTCGATCCGGGAGCGCAAGCAGTGGGCCGAGGCGAAGGTCGAGCGCTACGAACGCCTGCGGGCCAAGCTGCTCGACGGCCTGCCGGAAGAGGAGTTCCTCGCCACGGCCGAGCGGGTCGGGCCGTACCTGACGTTGTTGCGCGGCTTGTCGTTCGAGCGGGACAACGCGCGGTGGTGTGCGCGGAGCCTCACCGTGCTGGAGCGGCGTGGTGCGCGGCTCGACGCGGCCAAGTGAGGTTGAATCGTTTCCATGAACGGCATTTCGCTCTTGCAGGAGGCACTCAGCGGGCCCGCGGCAGAGGCGCGCAACCGGTTCGCGGGGCGGCTCAACGGTTACCTCGACGGGTCCGACGTCGTGCACGCCGTGCGGTTGCAGGGCTGGCTCGGCCTGGAGGTGCCCGGCCCCGGCTGCCACGTCGGCACGGGCAGCTGGGACTTCACCCGCTTCAAGGCGACGACCTCACCGGTGACGTGCGGGCGCTGCCGTTCCGCCGGACTGCTCACGAGCTCGTTCACCGGCGGCCCGCACCAGCAGACGCTGGACCTCGAGGGCATCTAGAGCGCGGCGCGGTTGCGCAGCCCCATCCCGGTCAGCGCGGACATGCCGAGGCGCTCGTAGTACGGCCGCAGCGCGTCGTCACACGTCAGGTCCACCGAGTACAGGTGCGCGGCCTCGGCCACGATCCGCCGCATCAGCTCGGTGCCGATGCCCTGGCCCTGGAACGACGGCCGCACCTCCAGCCACGGGATGAACGCCGTCAGCACGCCGTCGCTGATCATGTTCACGAAGCCGGCGACCTCGCCGCCGGACCGGGCGATCACGGCGCGGTAGCTCCCGCGCAGCACGGCGAGGTGCTGGGCGGGCGACGGCGGCACGGGCCAGCCGACGAAGAACCCGGTGAGATCGGCCTCGGTCAGGCCACTGAGATCGGTGCTGTACGAGATCACCTCCGCATTCAACCAACTTCCCGCGATGCGCGCGAAATCTTTTGGTCACAACGAATCGATGTCCACACAGACCCCGGACCCGTTCTGTCCACAGTGGACAACCCTTGCGTGATCTGGACATTTACGGCATATTTACGGGCAGGTGAGCCGGGAAGTCTGGTCGGCCCGCACGTCACACCAGGTGGCGGCGGAAAGCTGACGAGGGGTGCCCAGATGACGCTCATCCCCCACGCCATCCCCCTGATCAACGATCCCCAGGTCGTGCACGCGCTGGCATCGCGCTGGCGCCGCACCAGGACGTTGCTGCTCCTCTCCGCCGGTGTGCTGCCCGTCGCGATCGGCATCGTCTGCGTCGTGCTCGCCGGGATGACCTCGGCCGGTCAGCAGGTCATGCCGTGGTGGTCGGCGATTCCCGCCGTCGCCGCGGCGGCGTGCGCGTGGGCGTTGCTGACGTGGTTGCGCCGCAACGGGTTGAGCGACCCGCACTCGTGGCTGCCCGCCACCACCCTGATGACCGGCGCCCAGCTCGTGCTCGGCGTGCTGCCCGGCTCGGGCATCGCGCTGCGGCTCAGCCCCGGCGCGGCGATCGCGGTGAAGGCGTTGTGCGCGGCCGGGGTGCTCGGCGCGGGCTCCGCGACCGCGCTCGCCCGGCTGGCCCACCGCTCACTGCTCTCCTCGCCCGTCCTCGAACTCGGCTCGACGGCGTTCCCGCTGGTGCTGGCCGACCGCGGCACCCGCCTGGTGATCGGCACCGACCGCGTCGACTGGACCACGCGGCACGGTTCCCGCGTCGACGCCGGGGTCTCGTTCGCGCGCCTGCTCCGGGTCACGGCCCACGCGCACGCGATCGCCCTGCACACCGCGTCCGGCTCGTGGACGGTCCCGGTGTCCGACCCCGCGGCCACACAGGCGTTGCTGCGCCGCCGGATCGCGTGGTGGGAGGAGCGCCGCGACGCCGCCGCCGAACGCGAGCAGCGCCGCTACCTCGACCTGGTCACGCTGCTCGCGGCGGTCAGCGGTGAGGCCACGCGCGGCGGCATCAGCGTCACCGTCGACTCGAACGGGCTCACGACCGGCATCACGCTGAGCCCCGAGGTCCGCGAACTCGAACCGGAGGTGCTCGCGGCGCAGCTGATGGCGTGCGTGCAGAAGGCACGGGCGAACGCGCGCAAGCAGGTGCAGGACCTCGTGATCGAACACTCCGACGACTACATCGTGAAAGCCAGCCACTAGTGGCTGTATCAAGGTCCATGTTCGCGACAGCCGGGCCCGACGCGGCCCCTGGCGGCACGGCCGGACGGCCCACGTACAACACCGGTACGCGGGCCGTCCGGCCGCACCGCCAGGAACCACCTCAGGCGCGGCTCTCATCGAACGGGACCTCGATACAGCCACTAGTCGGTTGTCGCACCCCCATCGCCCTGCCTACGTTCGCCCTGGAGAACTTCGGGAGATGGGGGACGACTTGCGCAGACGTGACTTCTTCGCAGCGGCGGCCGGGGTGGCCGCTGTCGTGGCCAATCCGGCGAGCGCGCTCGCGGCCAACGAGCAGAGGCCGGGCGCCTCGCACCTGCCGAACCTCGACCTCGGCGACTTCCCCGTCTTGGCAAGGGTTCGGGCCCGCCGGGCGCTGGAGCACCTGAAGGTGCTGAGCGACAAGATCGGGCCGCGCATCGGCGGCACCGCGTCCGAGCATCGGGCGCGCGACTACCTCGTCCGTGAGCTCAAGGCGTTGCGGTACCAGGTGACGACGCAGCCGTTCACCGTGCCGGACAAGTACCTCGCCGAGGTCAACGGCAAGTGGCAGGCGGGCGCGTCCCGCTTCGGCAAGCTCGGCGTCGCCGTCAAGGCCCCGTTCGTCGAGGTAGTCGACGGCCAGCTGCCGGACCTGACCGGCAAGATCGCGTTCTACGTCAACGCCCCCGCCGGTTCCGCGCCCACGCACGCGGCGGTCGAACGCGGTGCGGTGGCGGTCGTCCTCGGCCGGATCTCCGCCACGGCGAGCAAGTCGAGCGCGTTCTCCCCCACCCTCGACCGCGACGTCGCCGTGCCGGTGATCGGTCTGGCCCAAGTGCACACCGAGAAGCTGCGGGCCCAGGGCACGGGCGAGCTGACGATCAACACCGTCCACCACCCGAACCTGACCTCCTACAACGTGATCGCGGACCGGCCGGGGACGTTCCCGTGGCGCGACAACGGGGTCGTGATGGTCACCGCGCACTACGACACCGTGCCGGGTTCGCCGGGCGCCAACGACGACGGCAGCGGCACGGTGCTGTGCCTGGAGCTGGCGCGGGTTCTGCGCCACCTGCCGACGCACAAGGCGTTGCGGTTCGCGCTGTGGGGCTCCGAGGAACAGGGCCTGCTCGGGTCGCGGCACTACGTCTCGCAGCTCCCGCCCGAGGAGATCGCGCGGATCAAGGGCGTGTTCCAGAACGACATGGTCGCCACGAGCCACGACCCGGCGACGGCGTACTGGCTGTTGTCCGTGGACGGCGCCGACAACGCGACGACGGCCGGTGTGCGCGCGGCGGCGCAACGGCTCGGCTACGACCCGAGGGTGCACGGACCGGTGGCGCGCGGGTCGAGCGACCACGTGCCGTTTCACGAGAAGGGCATGGCGTCGGCGAACTTCAGCTGGCGCGGTGAGGGCGGACCGGCACAGCTGGAGCCGATCTACCACACGCCGGAGGACACGATCCGCGACAACATCAGCCTGGAACGGCTGCAGGTGTCGCTGGAGCTGATCGGGGCGGCGGCGTACCGGCTCGCCACCCAGCGCTAGGAGGTCGGCACCACGACGCGGGCGCGGTCGGCGCGTTGCGCGTCCGGCCCCCGCAGCCACGCGGCGAACTCGTCCGCCGGCAGCGGTTTGCTCAGGCAGTACCCCTGCACGATGTCGCAGCCCAGGGCGGCGAGGACGGCCCACGTCTCCTCGTCCTCGACGCCCTCGGCCACGACCTCCAGCTCCAGGTTGTGCGCGAGCCCCAGCAACGAGCGGGTGATCGCGCCGCTGGACGAGTCCGTGCGCATGTTCGTGGTGAACGAGCGGTCGATCTTCATCTCGTGCACCGGCATCGTGCGCAGGTAGGCGATGGACGAGTAGCCGGTGCCGAAGTCGTCGATCGACAGCCGCACGCCCAGGTCCCGCAACCGCGTCAGCACGTCGCTCGCGCGGTGCGGGTCGGCGATGATCGCGCTTTCGGTGATCTCCAGGGTCAGCACCCGCGCCGGCCGGCCGTGGTGCTCCAGCAGCGCGGCGACCTGCTCGGGGAACGTCCTGTCGTGCAGGCACTGCGCGCCGACGTTGACCGAGACCGGCACCTCCCAGCCGCTGAGGTGCCAGGCGTGGCACTGGGCCAGCGCGTGGTCGAGCACGTACTGCGTGAGCGGCTCGATCAGGCCGGTCTCCTCGGCGGCCGGGATGAACCTGTCCGGGCCGAGCAGGCCGAGGCGCGGGTGCTGCCAGCGGCACAGGACCTCGGCGCCGCAGACCGTGCCGGTGCGCAGGTCGGCCTTCGGCTGGTAGTGCAGGACGAGCTCGGCCTGGTCGATGGCGCGGCGCAGGTCGCTGATCACGGTGAGCTGGGCGGCGCCGTGCCGGTCGAGGCCCGGTTCGTAGACCGACGTGCCGAGCCGGGCGCGCTTGGCCGCGTACATGGCGATGTCCGCGTGCTTGAGCAGTTCGTGCGCGTCGGCGGAGTCGGTCGGGTACAGCGCGACGCCGATGCTGCAGCCCACGTCGACGGAGAGCCCGTCCAGGTCGACCGATTCGGCCAGTGCGCGGTGCACGCGTTCGGCGACGATCAGGGCGTTCGCGGACGTGCTCACCGACGGCAGCAGGACCGCGAACTCGTCGCCGCCCAGCCTGGCGACCGTGTCGATGCCGCGCACGGCCCCCGTCAGGCGGTTGGCGACGAGCTGCAGCAGCTTGTCTCCGAACGCGTGCCCGAGGGTGTCGTTGATCGGCTTGAAGCGGTTGAGGTCGATCAGGAACAGGCCGAGCGGGTCGCCGGTCTGGTTGCTGCGGCGGATGGCCTGCTCGGTGTGCTGGGTGAGCAGCGTGCGGTTGGCGAGGCCGGTCAACGCGTCGTGCATCGCCTCGTGCTCGCTCTTGGCCGCCTGGCGGAGGATCTTGCGGCGGTGGCCGAGCAGGACCACGCCGCACAGCCCCACGAGTCCGAGGTCGACGGCGAACGCGATGAGCGCGGCGAGGCGCAGGTTGCCGTTGCGCTGTTCCGCGGCACGCAGGTGGTCCGTGGTCTCCAGGCGTTTGAGCTGCACGACCGTGGAGAGCTGCTTGCGCAACGACACCAGCGTGAGCTCGGCCTGGTAGGCGTTCTGCAACGACGCGGTGGTCTCGCCCCGGTCGCCGGCCGCGACCGTCTCGCGCAGCAGACCGCTGTAGTCGCCGTAGAGGTCGCTGACGATGGTGGCGGCGCGGACGTCGGCGGGACCGCCGTGGTCGCGCAGCCAGCGCAGGGTCTCGTCGGCCACGCCGGTGGCGTTCGCGACGGGCTGGCGCATCACCTTCGTCCCGGACCTGACGTAGTCGGTGAGGGCGTGGTCGGCGACGTCGACGTTCTGGACGACGAGACCCCAGCGGTCGCTGATCTCGTTGAGCTCGTGCAGGTGCGTGGCGGCTTGCTGCATGCTGAGGCTCGTCCACAGCGCGAGGCCCGCCAGCGCGGCGAGACCGACAGTCAGGCTGACGACCGTCGTCTGCACGGTGGTGCGGGTCTCGACCCAGTTGGACAGCATCTATTGGCGCCTCACGTGGACATCGCTTTCCTGCGAAGGGACTATTGGTACGCAGCCAAAGGATTCCACGCAAGCCGACACAGCGGTCCGATGTGCACTAGCCTTGGCCGCTTTCCCGGATCGACTGATGGGTCTTCTCCATGGTTCGCGCTGTCCGTGCCTTCCTGCCTGCGGTTTTGCTCGCGGTGGCGGGGGTGAGCGGATGCGGGGCTGCCAAGACGTCCGATGACCCGCCCACAATCGGGTTCCTCGCGCAGAACAACAGCCGCGACTTCTCCAAGGAGATGAGCGAGGGTTTCCGCGCCGGCGTGTCGATCGCGGGCGGGGTCAGGGCCGAGATCACCGGACCGGACACGCACGACGGTCTCAAGCAGGTCGAACTGCTGAAGGACCTCGCCACGCGGGCCAAGGCGGGCATCGGCGTGTCGGCGGTCGCGCCGGAGATCGTGGCGGAGCCGATGGCCCAGGTCATCGGGGAGGGCATCCCGGTGATGGCGGTCGCCGGCGGCCAAGTCGCGCCGGGCAGCGGCGTCAAGCTCATGATCGAGAACGACGGCTTCGAGCTCGGCACGCTCCTCGCGGACGCGGCGGCCGACCGGTTGCCGGCGGACACCACGGGCAAGATCGTGATCGGCAGCAACTCCCCCGCCATGCCCGCGCTCGACCAGCGGGTGCTGGGGATGCGGGCCCGTCTCGCGGAACGGCTGCCGAAGCTGCAGGTCATCGGCCCGCTCGACACCGGCCGCGACCTCACGACGAACCTCGCGACCTGGCAGCGGCTCGCCGACGCGAACCCGGACGCCCTCGCGCTGCTGGGCGCCGGTGACGTGGACGCGATCAACCTCGCGGCCGTGCACGCGGAGAAGAACGCGAAGTGGCTGGCAGCGGCGTTCAGCATCGACCCGAAGGCGTTGCAGGGCGTCAAGGAGGGCCACCTGTTCGCGACGATCTCCGCCGAGCACTTCCTCAAGGGCGCGGTGGCCGGGTGGATGCTCGCGCAGCACGCCAAGAGCGGCAGGGCCCTGCCCGAGGGCTGGTTCGTGGCGCCCGGTCTGCTGGTGCAGGCCTCCAACGTGGACGAGATCATCGGCCGCCAGGCGAGCGAGGCCACCCGGCTGGAGGCCGCGCGGCCTCAGATCGACGCCCTCACCACGAACTCGATGAAGTACCTGCGGCCACTGGACCAGGCGCGCTGAGCTGGGTGAGCATGGCGGCACCCCTGCCTTTGGAGGCCGCATGATCAACCGACGGACCCTCACCAAATCCCTCGGCGTGGCACTGGCCGCGACCGCCACCGGTGGTGTCGCGAGCGCCGACACGACCTCGGACACACGCCGGAACCGGTACCTGATCCGCAACGGCGCCGTGGTCACCGCGGATCCCGCGCTGGGGGTCTTACCGCGCGCGGACGTCCTGGTCGACGACGGCAGGATCGTCGCGGTCGGGCGTGAGGTGACCGCGCGGGGCGCCAAGGTCGTCGACGCCTCGGACATGATCGTCATGCCCGGTTTCGTCAACACCCACTTCCACATGTGGAGCGCGCTGGGCCGCAACTTCGTGGCCGACGGCTTCCCGTACTTCGCGGCGAAGCGGGCGACCTCCACGCTGTACTCGGCCGAGGACGTCTACCGCAGCGTGCTGCTCGGGCTCGCGGAACTGGCGAACGCGGGCGTGACCACCGTGCACAACTGGTCGAACAACACCCGCTCCCCCGCGCACGCCGACGCGGAACTCCGTGCGCACCGCGACGGTCTGCTGCGCGCACGGTTCTCCTACGGCCACGTCGACCAGATGTCGCGGGACGCGCCGATGGACTTCACCGACGTGGATCGCGTGCGGCAGCAGTACTTCGCGGGCGGCACGGCGTTCGACGGGCTGGTGCACCTCGGTGTGGCCGTGCGCGGTCTGTCGCAGAGCGCCGAGCCCGCGTTCTTCGCGGACATGGACGCCGTGGTGGGCCGCGGTCTGCCGGTCGCGATCCACGCGGGCCAGGCACCGCCCCGGATCGTGGACGCGGCGGACTACGAACGGCGGGGCTGGCTCGGGCCCAGGACGTTGCTGTGCCACTACGTCACGGCTTCCGACAGCGACATGGAGATCATGGCGCGGACCGGCACACCGCTGTCCTGGTCCCCGCACTCGGAGTTCCGGCTCGGGACCGCCGGCGATCCGCGGGACGCGCTGCTGCGGTTCCGCAGGGCCGGGGTGCCGGTGTCGCTGTCGTCGGACGCCACCTCCATCGCGCCGTCGGACATGTTCGAGGCGATGAGGCTCGTCTGGAACACCGGGATCCCCTGGGCCGGCACGCCTTCCGCCGGCCTGCCCGAGGTCGGGTTCCGCGACGTGCTGCAGATGGCGACCCTGAACGGCGCCCGCGCGCTCGGCCTCGGCGACGTCACCGGGTCGATCACCGCCGGCAAGCGCGCGGACGTGATCCTCGTGCGCGCCAACGACATCAACCTCGCGCCGGGCGGGTTGTTCGAGACAACACTCGTGCAGGCGGCGACCGCGGCCAACGTCGACACGGTCTTCTCCGACGGCCGGATCGTCAAGCGCGGCGGCCGCCTGGTGGCCTACGACGTCGACCGGATCGTGCGGGACGCGCGGACCTCCTCGCTGCGCATCCGCACGTCCGCAGGCGGGATCCTCACGCCCCCGAGCTGATGTCGAGCACGGCCTCGGTGAACGCCGCCGGGGCCTCCTGCGGCACGTTGTGCCCGATGCCGTCGAGGATCCGGTGCTCGTAGCGGCCGCTGAACTGCTTGCGGTACGCCATTCCGTCCTTGTTGGGTCCGTCGAAGTCGCTGGCGATCGTGATGGTGGGGACGCTGATCACCGGCTTGGCCTGCAGCCTGCGCTCGAGCCCGTCGTAGCGGTGCTCGCCCTGCGCGAGCCGCAGGCGCCAGCGGTAGTTGTGGACGACGATCGCGACGTGGTCGGGGTTCTTCCAGGCCGCGGCGCTCTGGGCGTAGGTGGCCTCGTCGAAGTTCCACTGCGGCGAGGCCAGCTTCCAGATGAGCTTGTTGAACTCGTAGGAGTTCTGCTCGTAGCCCTTCACCCCGCGCTCCGTCGCGAAGTAGTACTGGTACCACCAGCCGAGTTCGGCCTGCGGTGACAGCGGTTCCTGGTTCTGCGCCAGGTTGACCACCAGGTACCCGCTCACCGACACGAGAGCCGTGACCCGTTCCGGCCACAGCGCCGCGGTGATGCAGGCGGTCCGCGCGCCCCAGTCGAACCCGGCCACGGTCGCCTTGCGGATCTTCAGCGCGTCCATGAACGCGATGACGTCGGCGGCGATGGCGGACTGCTGGCCGTTGCGCTGGGTGTGCGCGTGCAGGAACCGGGTCGGGCCGTAGCCGCGCAGGTACGGGATGAGCACCCGGTGCCCCTTCGCCGCCAGGGCCGGTGCCACGTCGACGAAGCTGTGGACGTCGTACGGCCAGCCGTGCAGCAGGATCGTGACGGGACCGTCCGCCGGGCCGATCTCCACGTAGCCGACGTCCAGCAGGCCGGCCCTGACCTGCTTGACCGGGCCCCAGGCCGGCTGGGAGGCGTGGGCGGTCGCGGTGACGAGGGGTGCCGCGAGGCCGGCCACGGCCAGCGCCTGGGAGAACTGTCGCCTGCTGATCATGGGGCTGACGCTAGGGGTGCCGCGGCCGGGCTCGCGAGCGTCAGGTGACGGTGCCGGGATACGTCACCACGTCCCGGCACCGCTAGTCCGCCAACGCCTGCCGCAGCTCCGCACGTGCCGTGACCCCCAGCTTGGGGAAGATCCGGTGCAGGTGCGTGCTCACCGTCCGGTGCGACAGGTGCAGCCGCTCCCCGATCTCCTTGTTGGTGAGCCCGTCCGCGGCCATCCGCGCGATCGTCAGCTCGTGCTCGGTCAGCTCGCCACCACCGCCCCGCGACTCACCGGACGCCCGCAGTTCCTCGCGGGCCCGGTCCGCCCAGCACCCGGTGCCGAACGCCTCGAACGCCTCCGCCGCCGCCTTGAGGTGCGGCCTGGCCTGGGCCGCCCGGCGCTGACGGCGCAACCACGAGCCGAACGCCAGCTGCACACGCGCGCGGTCCCAGGGCGAGTTCCGGGCGTCGAGGGCCGCTTCGTACACCGCCTCGGCTTCGTCGTCCTGCGCCAGCAGGGCCCGCGCGTACCGCAGGCCGGCGGCCAGGGCGGGTGAGGCCGTGGCGGTGTCCAGTTCCTCCACGATCTTGCGCGCCTCGTCGGTGTGGCCGCCGCGGGTGGCGGACTCCACCAGTTCGGGCAGCACGTAGCGGCGCAGGGCCAGTTGGTAGGCGGGGTCGGCGGGATCGTGGACGCGGCGGACGGCGGCGAACGCGTCGGCGTAGCGGCCCTCGCCCAGCGCGGCGAGCGACCTGGCCAGCTGCACGGTCGCCAGGACGGGGCGTGCGCCTGCGGCCAGGCCGATGCGTTCGGCGGTGGCGGCTCGCTCGGACGCGGTCTCGTGGTCGCCGCGCAGGGCCGCGATCTCGGCCTGCACGGCGATCGCCAGTCCGTGCATGTACGGCTGACCGGTCTCCTCGGCGAGGTGGGCGGCCTCGGCGGCGACGGGCTCCGCGGCGGCGATGTCACCGAGGCGGGTGCGGCTCCAGGCCTCGACGGCCAGGGCTCGGGCCAGGAGTCCGAACCGGCCCTGCGCGCGGAATCCCCGCTGTGCGGCGAGGGAGAACCGCACGGAGTCGGCGAACGCGCCCACCTGCAGGGCGGCGCTGCCGAGCAGGCGGAGCGTGGCCGGGTCGTCGTCGTGGACCGCGCTCAGCCCGGCCACCACCGCGTCGCCCTGCTGCACCGGGCACACGTAGGCCGTCATCGCGAGCATGCGCGGGTCGCCGGGGTCGATCGGCAGCCTGCGGGAGACCGCCGCGATCCGCTCCCGGACGGCCGGTCCCGGTTCCACCCAGAAGCAGCGCATCGCGACGCTCCAGAAGATCCGCATCCCGAGCTCGACGTCGCCGCCGGCCACCACGGATTCGGCCAGTCCGACCAGTTCGCCCGCGCCCGCCACGCCCACTCCGTCGTCGAACGTCGTGGGCAGCCACGTCACGAGCGCACGCTCCCGGACCGTGAGGTCGAGGCCGCGCACGTCCAGGAGGATCCTCTCGACGTCCTCGCGCCGCCCGGCCTCAGCCGCCAGTTCGGCCGCTCGCAGCAACCGCCGGGCGCGCTGGTCACCGTCGCCCAGGAGCGCGGATCGTTCCAACGCGCTCACCGCGGCGGACGCACCACCGCGCAGCAACGCCCGGTCGGCCGTCTTCTCCAGCAGGCAGGCCACGTTCTCGTCAGGCCCGGTCGCGGCGCCCGCGAGGTGCCAGGCACGCCGGTCGGGGTGGTCCGTCACGAAGGCGAGGCGGCGGTGCGCCTCCTGGCGTTCCACCACGCCCGCCGCGCCGACGATCGCCGACCTGATCAACGGGTGCCGGAAGGCGCCGTCCCGGTCGACCAGCCTGGCCTCCACGGCGGGCGCGAGGTCCGCCTCGGGAGCGCCGCCGAGGGCCAGCACGAGCAACGCCGAGCGCACGTCGGCGGGCAGCGCGGCGGCACGGGCGGCGAAGGTCTCCTCCAGGGAGGTGCCGCCGAACGGGAGTTCGGTGAGCGCCAACGGGTTCCCGGCCGCCTGGGCGAGCACCCGCGAGCGGCGTTCCCCGTCCAGGCCGGGCGCCACCGCGTCGAGAAGCGCGAGAGCGTCGTCCGAGGCCAAAGGCTCCAACGACAGTGCCGGCACGCCCGCGAACACGGGCGTCCGTGCCGTCGCGACCAGCACACCGCCGGTGAGCCTGCGCGCCACGAAACCGAGGACGTCCTGGCTCTCGCGGTCCAGCCAGTGCGCGTCGTCGACCAGCACGACGGCCCGCGCCGCGTCCAGCACCTCCAGCGCGGCGAGCTCGACCAGGTGCACCGGGGGCACGGGACCGTCGGAGAGTCCGAACACGACGTCCAGCGCCGCGCGCCGCACACCGGACGAAGTGGACAGGAACGGGTGCAACACCTGGTGCAGCCCGGCGTGCGGCAGCCCGGCCTCGGCCTCGACGCCGACGACCAGGTGACCGTCGAGGCAGGACAGCAGCGCCGACTTGCCGGCACCCGGCTCGCCGACGACCTGCAGCGCGCCGCCCGACTCCGCCAGCGCGGCCAGCCGTTCCCGTTCCCGATCCCGTCCGACCAGCGACACCCGCCCGACACCCCGTTCGTTGATCCGTTCGGACCAGGGTGTCAGAAAGTCCAGACCGCGCGCTCGCCCGGCCCCACGACCAGCGTGGACGTGCCGAGCCGCTCGACGTGCCGCGTCACCGGGCGGTTCAGCTCGAACTCGGCCCGCCGGAGCCCCGTGAGCCCGATCGGCACCTCCTCGAACCGGATCGTGGTGCCACCGCACGCCGCCACGACCGAGTCCCCCTCGGTCCGCGGCGCGCACCCTCCCGCGCGCAGCAGCGGCACGGTGTGCGCGAGGTCGGTGGCCGTGACGGCGACGTGGACGAAAGTGACGTCGCGCATCAGCTTGTCCGCGTACACGTCCGGCAGGTACCGCTCGCGTGTGACGTCGCCGGGGAACTTCGCGGGTCCCGCCCCGCCGCGCGGGTCGTCGAGGTACTCGTCGCGGTACTCCATGGCCCAGGCGCCGAACCTCTCGTACTCCTCGACCAGGAGCACCGCGTCGAACCACGGCACGGGTCTGCCGTCGCCGAAGTCGCGGGTCTGCAGGAAGTCGATCGGCTGCACGCCCGCGTCGCGCAACCGGGTCTTGAGCTCCTCGACGTCCCCGTCGCGCTCGGTCGAGAGCCCGAGGCCCGCGGAACCCGGCTCACCGTCCCGGCCCGGCACGTCACCCTGCCCGAAGATCTCCAGGTAGGTCTCGCGGCCGCGCAGGTAGCGCCCCGTCCAGACCTTGCCGTCCGCACCGCTCGTGGTGCGCACCTCGAAGTCCGCGAACTCCCCGACGTAACCCGAGTGCTCGATCGCGTCCGCCGTGGCGCGGTCGAGCGTGCCCCAGGCGTGGTTGTAGTACAGCAACTGCCGCCCGCCCATGGGTCCGATCGTAGGACGAACACCCTCGAGCGGAACTCGAGTGGAACGAAGGAGACCTCATGTCCGCCGCGGCGAGCCCGGGCCGTGCCGGCGCATCGCGTCCCAGGCGGGCGAGGAGGCGCCGGCCGCTTCCAACGCAAGCGCGCTGATCTCCGGATCCACCACCGGCACCGGGGGCCGGCCCGACAGCCACGCGGCCGTGCGCTCCGCCAGGGCGGGCAGCCGGGGGTCGTCCGGCGCGAAGCCGAAGGCCTCGTCGTGGGCGAGGTAGATCCGCCGGAACTCGGGGTCGGCCAGCGACTCCACCTTGTCCGCGAGCCACGCGGCGGCCTCGCCGGGTGCGACGGCCTGCATCAGCACCCAGACCTCGCGTTCCACCCGAACACCCCGCTCGCTGACCCCGAGCTCCCGCAACAGGTCCAGCATGGTGACGACCTCGGGCGTCACGAACAACGCGCTGCCGGCCCGCAACCGCACCACCCGGTCCCGCGCGAGCCGGATCTCCTCCTCGCGGCGGCGCAACGCCTCGTCGATCTCGGTGATCGCCGCGGCGAACTCGTCCTCCCCCGCCACGAGGAGGTCCTTCACGCGGGCGAGCGGCACCCCGGCCCCGGCGAGAGTGCGGATCTTGACCAGGTCGACGGCGTCCTGGGCGGTGTAGCGCCGGTAGCCGGAGTGGTCGCGCTCGGGCTCCGCCAGCAACCCCACCTTGTGGTAGTGCCGCACCGCCTTGATCGTGACGCCCGCGTACCGGGCGAGCTGGCCGATCGTGATCACAGCGGCATCATCGCACCCGGCCGAACATCCGTCCGGCGAGATCGACTCCGATGATCGCGCCGGCCGCGTCCCGCGTGAAGAACCCGCGCTGCCCGGCGAAGGCACCGGACGTGATCATGTACTCGTCGCGCGGCAGCAGCCCCACCGGGAACGGCGCGTGGTCGGCCGGCAGGTCCACCTCCGCGGACTCCCGGATCTCCGGCCGGATCAGCACTTCCAGCACCAGCCCCGAACCGGTGTCGTCGATGGTCATCACCATCGCGTCGTTCTCGTACCCGCCCGCGACCTCCGAGGCCGCCGAAGCGTTGTACTGCAACGGCTCCGGGTCGCGGTCCAGCACGCCGAGGAAGTCCTCCAGCGCCGCCCGCACCACCGCCTGGTTGAACGGGATTCCGTCCGGACCCTGGTTCGCGACCGACACCACCGCGAAGTTCCGCGACGGCACGATCAGCATCTCCGCGAACTGCCCGTTGGACGAACCGCCGTGCCCGATCGCCTGCACGCCGTCGATCTCGCGCAGGAACCAGCTGACGCCGATCGCGTCGCCGAGGTTGCTGCCGCGCAACACCGCCGTGGGCCGCCGCATCTCCTCGAGTCCGTTGTCGCCCAGGTGGAACCGCGCCCACCGCAGCACGTCCGCGACGGACGCCGCGATGCCGCCTCCAGGGTTGTTGGCACGCCAGTGCCGCCACGGCCGGGCGACCTCGCCCTTCTCGTGCCCCACCGCGAACCGGCGCGTCATCACCGCGTCCCGGTCGAAGTGCGTGTCGCCCAGTCCGAGCGGTTCCAGCAGCAACGTCGTGATCGCCTGCTCGTAGGTCTGCCCGGTGACGTTCTCGATGATCCGCCCCGCCAGGTTGAACCCGGACTGGCTGTACGACGGGCGCTCCCCGACCGCCGCGACCAGCTTCAGACCGGCGAGCCCGTCCACGTGGCGGGCCAGCGCGTCGTCGCCCTCACCGCTGTCGCTCATCGTGCCCCAGTCGAGCCCGGACGTGTGGTTCAGCAGCTGCCGCACGGTGAACGAGCGGTCGTCCGCCAGCCGCAGCTCCGGCACGTGCTCGCGCACCGGGGAGTCCAGGGACATCCGGCCCTGCGCCACCAGGCGCATGATCGCCGTGGCGGTGTAGGTCTTGGTGACCGAACCGAGCAGGAACAGCGTGTCCTCGTTGACCGGCAACGGGTTCTCGAGACTGGTCACGCCGTGGCAGTGGAAGTGCTCCCGCCCGTCGTGGAAGACGCCGACGGCGGCTCCGGGGATGTCGAAGCGAGCAGCGGTCTCGGCGATGAAGTCGTTGTCCATGCCGCAGAGCCTCCAACCCTGACCCAGGGTCAAGGTCAACCCCGCAACGTCCACAAGCTGTCCACTATTTCCGTTAACACACCTCTCGGAGCATTCGATGTGGAGACCGTGCGCCGAATCTTCCTGAGCTACCGGATCAAGGACAGCGTCCACGCGACGGCGGCGATCGCCGGCCGGCTCGCCCAGCACTACGGGCAGGACAACGTGTTCCGGGACAGGGACTCGCTGCCGCTGGGGTCCGTCTACCCGCGGCGGATCCGGCGCGAACTGGAACGCTCCGACGTGGTGCTCGCCGTGATCGGCCCGTCGTGGCTGACCATCCGCGACAAGAACGACGTGCGCTGCCTGGACGACGAACGCGACTGGGTGCGGACGGAGCTGCGGATGGCGTTCCAGCGGGAGATGCCGGTGGTGCCGGTGCTGCTCGACGGCACCCCGCTGCCCGACCCCGCGCTGCTTCCGAATGACATCGCGCTGCTCAGCCTCTCCATGTACTGGCAGGTGAGGCACCGGACGTTCGAGTCCGACGTGCGCGGCCTGATCGCGAACCTGGAGGGCGGCGACCACGCCCCGCCCGCTCCTCCGGCCGCGGCCACGTCAGGACCGGTGCAGCACAACACCGCGACCCACGGCGGCAACGTCTACGCGAACCAGGGCGGCGCCTTCACCATCAACCAGAACCCCGGGGACCGCCGATGACCTACCCGAACGGCCCGCAGCAGGGGCCGCAGCAGCACAACATCGCGAGCTACGGCGGCAACGTCTTCGCGAACCAGGGCAAGAAGATGACCGTGCGGCAGGACAACCGCACCATCATCCACGCGCGGATGCGCACGTTCACCGGCTGGGCCGCCCTGGTGATGATCGCCGCGGACGTGGCCTTCTTCGTCTACGGCGCCTCGGCGTACACCGGGAACGAGGGCAGTTCCGCCGACCTCGTCAGGGCGGTCACCTACCTGGTGATGCTCGCCGTGACGATCAGCCTGGTCCGCCGGTGGTTCCGCCAACGCCTGTGACAGCGGTGTTCCCGTCCCCGGAGCACGCGCCCCAGGGACGGGAACACCCGGCTACGGCACCCAGTGGTTGCCGGTCACCGTGATCATCACCTGCAGCTGGATGCTCGCGGAGAAGTAGCTGCCGCCGTCGATCGGCGTTCGCAGCATCTTGTTCCACAACGCGTCCAGCCACGCTTGGCTGCCGGGATCGGTCGCGGCCACGACCGCGAACGGCGCGAAGAACGCGGCGGCGCTGCCACCGGAGATCTGCGTGCCGTTGAGCTGGTAGCCCATGGCGATGTTGTCCGGGTTGCCGCCCGTCTTGGACTTGACCCACGTGTTGAGCTTGCGGGCCGCGTTCAGCGACGAGGAGTCGCCACTGGTCACCGCGTCCGCGCCGATGCGCCACGGCACGCGGCAGGCGTTCCAGTAGTACTTGCCGTCGTTCACGCTCTCCAGCACCTGCCCGGCCGGCGGGCGCGGCGAGGAGTTCGTGTTCTCCACGAAGTCCGGCAGCAGACCGGTGCCCGGGGCGAAGTTCTGCTGCAGCGTGGAGATCAGGTTCTGGTGCGCGGTGCGGATCGTGTCCCACGCCCCGTCCCCCGTCGCCTTCCGGAACGCCCGGAAGTGGTCGGCCATCCAGTCCGACGACCGCGAGAGGTAGTAGTACTGGTCGCCCGCGCTGGACCAGTCGCCCAGCTTGAGCAGGTTGGTCTGCGGGTTGACCTCGCTGGCCTTGATCGCGTTGACGTGCCGGATCGCCAGCTGCTTGTAGTCGTACGTGCCCGTGCTGCCCCACTGCCTGTCGGCGAGCAGCAGCCCGTAGGCCACGTCCATGTCGCCGTCCGTGGCGCCGTCACCGCCGTTGACGCTGCGGCAGTTCACGTCCTGCTCGGCCGCGAGCAGGTCCGGGTTGATCGACGACGGGTGGTCGATCTTCCACTTCACCAGCCCGTCGAAGATCTTGCGGGCGTCCGGGTCGGCGCCCGCCATCGTGGCGACGACGACCATGCCGTAGCCCTGCGCCTCGGCCACGTACGGGTGGTCGGCGTCGGGCGAGATCACCTGGTACCAGCCGTTGCCGCAGTTCTGCCGGACGAACGCGGACTTCCAGCGCTGGTAGTAGTCGACCACTGCCGCGTCCACAGTGGACGTGCTGCCCGACGGGCGCAGAACGCCCGACGCGTACGGGGTCTTCCGGCTGCCGAACGCGTAGCCGAGACCGTTCGACGGCGGGGTGGTCGTCGTGGTCGTGGTCGGCGGAGCACCGCCCACCACGCCGTAGACCTCGAGCTCCCACAGGGAGTAGCCCCACTCGGTGCCGCGGGCCGTGCCGAGGACCCGCACGTACCGGCCGGAACCGGACACGGTGAGGTCGTCGACGCCACCGTCACCGGCGCTCGTCGAGAACACGTCCGTCCACGCCGAGTCGTCGGGGGAGGTCTGCACGCGGTAACCCCTGGCGTACGCGGCCTCCCAGTTGAGACGCACCCGGCTGACCGAGTGCGCCGAACCGAGGTCGACGCGGATCCACTCCTGGTCGCGCCCCTCCAGCGAGGCCCACCTGGTCGTCGTGCTGCCGTCGACGGCCTTCGCCGCCTCCAGCCCGGCACCCTCGACCGAGGACGCCGTCACCCCCTTGCCCTGCGAGACCAGGGGATCCGCGGCCGTCGCGCTGGTCGTCCCCGCCACCAGGAGACCCAACACGAGTCCGGCCGCGCTCACCGCAGCCAACGCCGATCGTCTGTCCACGACCACCTCCAACCAATGGTTAACAAACCTGCCTAAAAGGGCAGGCGTGACCATAGGCTGGACGGTCAACTCCGGACAAGAGGTACGAACCACTTGTCCGGTCGACATCCGGTGACCAGCGCTAGTTCCAGACCTTTCCCACCGCCTCGGCGACGGACGCGGCCTGCGCCCGTCCTGCCTCGGCGGCGGGCTTGCGCCGGGCCGGGTCCAGCAGGTTCGTGCCGATGGACTCCAGGGCGGCGCCGTCCGGACTGATCACGATCGACGGCACGCCGAGCTTCGCGGCCTGCGCGCCCGGCGTCGCAGCAGGGCTGGCCGACCGCGTCAACGGCGCGATGACCACGACTCGGTCGTACCCGGCCGCGAGGTCGACGTTCGCCACGGACCGCATGCCGCCGTCCATGTACCGGTTGCCGTTGATGCTGACCGGCGGCCACACCAGCGGCACGGCGCAGCTCGACGCGACCGCCTTCACCAGCGGCACCCCGCTGTCGCGGTCGAACGCCACGAACTTCCCGGTCGCGGTGTCCACGGCGGTGACCTTGAGCAGGCGCTCCGGCCAGTCCTTCGTGGACAACCGGCTGTCGAACACCGCGAGCCGCGACTCCTCGGAGGGTGTGCTGGCCTTCAGCGCGGCGCGCCCGAGGCGGGCCCGCTTCGCCGCCGGGGTTCCCGGCATCACGTAGGAAAG
This sequence comes from Lentzea cavernae, assembly GCF_014653695.1. GTDB lineage: Bacteria > Actinomycetota > Actinomycetes > Mycobacteriales > Pseudonocardiaceae > Lentzea > Lentzea cavernae. Next base: position 837,887 of record NZ_BNAR01000001.1, read on the forward strand.
CGCGTACCTGACGAGCATCCACGGGGTCAGCCGGGCCGGGATCTCCCCGTCCGGCGGCAGGAGCTGGCCCGCGTAGAGGCCCGCCAGCTCGGCGCCTCCCGCCAGCTCCGCGGCCACCACCGATCCCGCGGACGTCCCGACGAACAGGTCGGCGTCGGTCAGGTCGACGCCCTGTTCGGACAGTCCGTGCAGAATTCCGGTCTCCCAGGCGATTCCGGTGACACCACCGCCACCCAGCACCAACGCGCGTTTTCCGGTCACGGCACCATCCTATGGAGTGGGACGGGTTCCTGGTCCATGGTCGAAGTTGGTAGCCTTGTACGCGAAACCGAGAAGCGCTGCAACGGGCTCGCACGCCTGCCACGCTCGGATTCGTTCCACCACGAACAAAGGGCGCTTCCGACTTTTCGGGAGCGCGCGTGAGTGGACTCAAGTCCCTTCTGGACCAGCGGATCGCTGTGCTGGACGGCGCCTGGGGCACGATGTTCCAGCAGGCGAAGCTCTCCCCCGCCGACTACTACGGCGACGAGTACGCAGGCCACGAGCCCGACGTCGCAGGCGACCCGGACCTGCTCAACCTCACCCGCCCCGACCTGGTGCTGGACGTGCACCGGCAGTACCTGGCGGCGGGCGCGGACATCACGACCACCAACACGTTCACCGCCACGTCGATCGGCCAGGCCGACTACGGGCTCGAGAGCCGCGTCCGCGAGATGAACCTCGCCGGAGCGCGCCTCGCCCGCCAGGCCGCCGACGAGTTCGGCGGCCGGTTCGTCGCCGGTTCCGTCGGTCCCCTCAACGTCACCCTCAGCCTGTCGCCCAAGGTCGAGGACCCCGCCTACCGCGCGGTCACGTTCGAGCAGGTCAAGGCCTCCTACGCGGAGCAGATCGCGGCTCTGCACGAGGGCGGCGTCGACCTGCTGCTGATCGAGACGATCTTCGACACCCTGAACTGCAAGGCCGCCATCGCCGCGGCCCGCGAGGTGGCGCCCGACCTGCCGCTGTGGATCTCGGTGACGATCGTCGACCTGTCCGGCCGCACGCTGTCGGGCCAGACCGTCGAGGCGTTCTGGGACTCGATCGCGCACGCCGAGCCGCTGGTCGTGGGCGTGAACTGCTCGCTGGGCGCCGAGGAGATGCGCCCGCACGTCGCCGACCTGGCGCGGCTCGCGAACACCTACGTCGCCTGCCACCCCAACGCCGGTCTGCCCAACGCGTTCGGCGGCTACGACCAGACGCCCGACGAGACCGCCGCCCTGCTGCAGGACTTCGCGGGCAAGGGCATCGTCAACGTCGTCGGCGGCTGCTGTGGCACCTCCCCCGCGCACGTCAAGGCCATCGCGGACGCGGTCAGGGGCATCGAGACGCGCGCCGTCGTCCAGCCCCGGCACACCACCCGCTACAGCGGCCTGGAGACGTTCGAGATCGGCCCCGACACCGGGTTCGTGATGATCGGTGAGCGCACCAACGTCACCGGCTCCGCCAAGTTCCGCAGGCTGATCGAGTCCGACGACCACAACGCCGCGCTCACCGTGGCGCTGGACCAGGTGCGCGGCGGCGCGAACCTGCTCGACGTCAACATGGACGCCGACCTGCTCGACGGCGAGCAGGCGATGACGACGTTCCTGAACCTGATCGCGACCGAGCCGGAGATCGCCCGCATCCCGGTGATGATCGACAGCTCCCGCTGGACCGTGCTCGAGGCCGGTCTGCGGTGCGTGCAGGGCAAGGGCGTGGTCAACTCGATCAGCCTCAAGGAGGGCGAGGAGCCGTTCCTGCGGCAGGCCCGCACGATCCGCGACTACGGCGCCGGTGTCGTCGTGATGGCGTTCGACGAGCAGGGCCAGGCCGACACGACCGACCGCAAGGTCGAGATCTGCGGCCGCGCCTACGACCTGCTCACGCGGAAGGCCGGGTTCCCGGCCGAGGACATCATCTTCGACCCGAACGTCCTCGCGGTCGCGACCGGCATCGAGGAGCACAACGGCTACGCCAAGGCGTTCATCGACGCCCTGCCGCGGATCAAGGAGCGATGTCCCGGGGTCCGCATCAGCGGTGGCATCTCGAACCTGTCGTTCTCCTTCCGCGGCAACGACGTCGTCCGCGAGGCCATGCACTCGGCGTTCCTGTTCCACGCCGTCAGGGCGGGTCTGGACATGGGCATCGTCAACGCCGGTCAGCTCGTCGTCTACCAGGACATCAAGGCCGACCTGCTGGAACTGGTCGAGGACGTCATCTTCAACCGCCGCGAGGACGCGACGGACCGGCTCGTCGCGCACGCCGAGACCGTCAAGGGCCCCGGCCAGAAGCGCGTCGTCGACCTGTCGTGGCGCGAGGCCCCGGTCGGCAAGCGCCTGGAGCACGCGATCCTGCACGGCGTCGTCGACTTCATCGAGGACGACACCGAGGAGGCCCGCCAGGCCCTCCCCCGGCCCCTCGACGTCATCGAGGGCCCGCTGATGGACGGCATGAAGGTCGTCGGCGACCTGTTCGGCGCGGGCAAGATGTTCCTGCCCCAGGTCGTGAAGAGCGCCCGCGTGATGAAGCGCGCGGTCGCGTACCTGGAGCCGTTCATGGACGCCGAGCCGAAGGCCACGGCCGGCGGCAACGGCAAGGTCGTGCTCGCGACGGTCAAGGGCGACGTCCACGACATCGGCAAGAACATCGTCGGCGTCGTGCTGGGCTGCAACAACTACGAGGTGATCGACCTCGGTGTGATGGTGCCGGCCGCGAAGATCCTCGACACCGCGATCAAGGAGCACGCCGACGTCATCGGCCTGTCGGGCCTGATCACGCCGTCCCTGGACGAGATGGTCTCGGTCGCCGAGGAGATGCAGCGGCGCGGCATGAAGCTGCCGTTGCTGATCGGCGGGGCGACGACCTCCCGGCAGCACACCGCCGTGAAGATCGCCCCGGTCTTCGACGAGCCGGTCATCCACGTCCTCGACGCGTCCCGGGTCGTCGGCGTCGTCTCCGACCTGCTCGACGACCGGCGCGCGCACGAGCTGAACCGCACGAACCGCGCCGAGCAGGCCCGGCTGCGCGAACAGCACGAGAACCGCAAGTCCGTGCCTTTGCTGGAGCTGGAGGCCGCGCGGGCGAATTCGGAAAAGGTCGACTTCTCCGAATTGCCGGCGCCCGCATTCACCGGAACTCGCATGATGACGCCTTCTCTCGGTGAACTGCGCGAGTTCATCGACTGGACGTTCCTGTTCCTCGCCTGGGAACTGAAAGGCAAGTTCCCCGCGATCCTGGACCAGCCGGTCGCGCGCGAACTCTACGACGACGCGACCACGTTGCTCGACGAAATCGTCGCCGGTGAGCTGTTCGAGGCAAAGGGCGTCTACGGATACTGGCCCGCGCATTCCGACGGCGACGACATCCTGCTCGACAACGGCGTGCGAATCCCGATGCTGCGCCAGCAGACCAAGAAGCCGCTGTCACGCCCGAACCGCTGCCTCTCCGACTACGTGGCGCCGCAGGGCGACCACCTCGGCGGTTTCGCGGTGACGATCCTGGGCGCCGAGAAGCTGGCAGCGAAGTACGAGGCGCAGAACGACGACTACCGCGCCATCATGGTGAAGGCGCTGGCGGACAGGCTCGCCGAGGCGTTCGCCGAGTGGATCCACCTGCGGGCGCGGCGCGACTGGTTCGAGCCGGACGCGCAGCCGGAACTGGCCGACCTGCACGCCGAGAAGTTCCGCGGCATCCGGCCGGCGCTGGGTTATCCGGCCTGCCCCGACCACACGGTGAAGCGCGAACTGTTCGACCTGCTGGGCGCGGAGGAAATCGGGATCGCGCTCACTGAATCGTTTGCGATGAACCCGGCGGCGAGTGTGAGCGGCCTGATCTTCCAGCACCCCGAGGCGAAGTACTTCACCGTCGGTCGACTGGGCCGCGACCAGGTGCAGGACTACGCGACCCGGTACGGCAAGCCGCTCGCGGAAGTCGAGCAGTGGTTGCGCCCGAACCTCGGTTACGAACCCGCCTGACACCTCTCGGCGTGAAAGCGCTTGCCGATACCGGTGGCCCTCATCCCGGTTTGGCACCAAGCGATGTAGCATCGGCCGCTCTGGAGATCAATCACCCGTGCAGGTCGAGCGAGCCCGAGGTCATCCATGCGAGGTGCGGCACTCGCGCTGGGTCTGGTGCTGCTGGCGGGCTGCGGTGGTGCCGCGCAGTCCGGGGCGCTGCCGCACGTCGGTTTCGTGGTCAAGCGCACGGGTGGCTCCTTCGCGCAGGAGATGACGAGCGGCTTCCACGAGGGCGTCGGCCGTGTCGGCGGGGTCAGCGCGACCGTGACGGGCCCGCCGGGGCAGGACGGGCACAAGGAAGTCGAGTTGTTCCGGGATTTGACGCTGGCCGCGAAAGGCGGAATCGCGGTGGCGACCTCCGAGCCCGCTCTGATGGCGCCGTCCATCGGTGAGGCGCTCTCCCAGCACGTGGCCGTCATCGGGGTGGACATGCGGCTCACCGCGAGTTCCGGGGTGAAACTCCACATCGGTAACGACAACTACGAACTGGGCGAAAAGCTGGCTGACGAGTTGATGCGCCGATTGCCGCCGGACGCGACCGGAACGGTCGTGCTGGGAAACACAGCTCCGGGACTCGCCGGGTTCGACGACCGGGCGGACGGAATCCGGGGGCGATTCACCGAAAAGCTACCGGGGGTAGTGGTGCTGGGGCCGTTCGACACGCAACGTGACGACGCTGCGAATCGCGACGCGTGGAGAAGACTCGTCGCCGCGAATCCGAACGCCCTCGCGTTCGTTGGTACGGGCGACTGCGACGGGGTCAACCTCGCCGCGCTGAGGACCGAGAAGTCGGCGAGGTGGCTGGTGGGCGGTTTCGGGGTCGACCCGAGAACGTTGCAGGCGGTGCGGGACGGCGCGATGGTCGCGACGGTCTCGCCCGAGCACTACCTCAAGGGCGCCGTGGCCGGCTGGCTGCTCGCGCGGCACGCCAGGGGCGGTGCGGCGCTGCCGGAGGGCTGGGTCGAGACGCCGGGGCTCACGGTGACCACCGCGAACCTCGACCGCGTCCTGCACCGGCAGGAGTCGGAGAAGGCCCGCAAGGAGTTCTTCCAGCCTCAGATCGACAGCTTCGTCGAAGATCCGGCGAGCTGGGTGCGACCGTTGGAGCAGGCACGGTGAGCTTTTGGGAGGGCCGCGCCACCGCACGGGTGGCGACGGTCGGGCTGACGTTCGGGCTGCTGGTCCTGGCGGGACTGGCGCTGTGGAACAGCATCAACGCGCAGGCCACGACAGCGCACGTGCGGCAGGTCAACGACACCGGCGAGCGGTGGGCCCGCGTGCTGGAGCACATCAACGTCGCCGACAACGCCCTGCGCGACCTGCAGGTGGCGCGGACCGAGCAGACCGTCCAGCCGCTGGAGAACTCCATCGGCTCCGCGCGAGCCGAGCTCGAGGCGCTGCGCACCGGCGGCACGCCATCCGACGCCGCCGTGGCCTCGCGGTTGCTGCCGCTGTACGACCAGACCACGGAGATCCTGCGCAAGGTGGTGGCGGGCACCGACCCGCTGCAGGTGGACCAGGCGGACCTGGCGCACTCGTCGCTGCGGCGCCAGATCACCGCGACGATCGGGGCCAAGCGCCTCGACAGCACCGACTACCTGCGCGCGGCCGACGAGCGCAACGCCCGGCTGCGGATCGCGCAGATCGTGGTCGTCGTGCTGGACGCGGCCTTCGTGGCGTTGTTCGGCATGGTGCTGCTCGGCCAGCGGCGCATGATCCTGCGCCAGGCGGCCAAGAACGAGCACGAGGCGCACCACGACGCCCTGACCGGTCTCGCGAACCGCACGCTGCTCGCGCGGCGGATGGAACAGGCCGTCGAGAAGGCGCGCAAGAAGGACGAGCCGCTGGCGTTGCTGATCGTGGACCTCGACAGGTTCAAGGAGGTCAACGACTCCCTCGGGCACCACACCGGCGACCTGCTGCTGCGCCAGGTGGCCAACCGCCTGTCGTGGGCCGTGCGCGACACGGACCTGGTGGCACGCCTGGGAGGCGACGAGTTCGCCGTGCTGCTGCCCGGCGTCGGTTCGGCGGAGAACGCGAGCATGGTCGCGGAGAAGATCCTGCAGGCGCTGGCCATGCCGGTGACGCTGGAGGGCCTGGAGCTCGAGATAGCGGGCAGCGTCGGCGTGGCGCTGTGCCCGTCGGACTCAGGTGACGGCCACGAACTGCTGCGGCACGCGGACATCGCGATGTACGCGGCCAAGCGCGAGAAATCCGGCGTGGCCGTGTATGACGCACGCCTGCACGAACGCGGCGCCGCCCACCTGACCGCCGTGACGGAGCTGCGGCACGCGATCGACCGCGGCGAGCTGTTCCTGCACTACCAGCCCAAGGCCCTGGCCGACACGGGCGCGGTGTGCGGTGTCGAGGCGCTGGCCCGCTGGCAGCACCCGACGCGCGGTCTGGTGCGCCCGGACGAGTTCATCCCGATCGCCGAGGAGAACGGCCTCATCGAGCCGCTGACCCGGTACGTGATCGACGCGGCGCTGCGCCAGTGCCGCACGTGGTCGGACGCGGGCTGGGAGGTGCCGGTGTCGGTGAACGTGGGCGCGGCCTGCCTGCACCACACCGAGTTCCCCGGCGACGTGGCCGACCTGATCAAGCGCCACGGCCTGCCCGCGCGCCTGCTGACGCTGGAGATCACCGAGTCCGCGATCATCTCGGACCCGGACCGCGCGGTGGAGGTGCTGCGCGGCCTGACGGAGCTGGGCGTGCGGTTGTCCATCGACGACTTCGGCACCGGGTACTCGTCGATCTCCTACCTGCGCAGCATGCGCGTGCACGAGATGAAGCTCGACCGGTCGTTCGTCACGCACATGTGCACCGACGCGGGCGATTCGGCGATCGTGCACGCGCTGGTGGCCCTGGCCCGCAACTTCGGGCTGCAGGCCGTCGCGGAGGGCGTGGAGGACCAGGACACCTGGACGGCGCTGGCCGAGGCCGGGTGCGACGTGGTGCAGGGGTACTTCCTCAGCGAGCCGTTGCCCGCTGAGGAGATCGTCGCCTGGCTCGGGGACCGGGCGGCCGCTCACGCGTAGCTGTCGGTGTCCCGCCACTGGTTGATGAACGGCTGCATGAAGTCGACCATGGCGGGCAGCTGGTCCGCGACCGACAGGTAGGCGATCACCCGGATCGCGCCGACCGCGTTGACGAACCGGAGCACCTCCCGGTCGAGCTCGCGCAGGCCGTTGGCGCGGGCGCCCCGGTTGTAGGCGGCCTCGTACTCGAGCCCGAGGCCGGCGAGGTCCCACTCGACCGGGCCGTACGTGATCAGCTCGAAGTCGGAGAAGAGCGGGCCGTCCGTGCTCGCGAAGATGTTCGCGGGCGGCGAGTCGCCGTGGATCGGCTGCAGGCCGATGCCGGGAAACCTCGCCTCGAACGCGGCCCGCGAGCTGACGAGCGGTTCCAGGACCTCCCACTCGGCCCGTGCCCGCCGGAGGTCCTCCGCGGTGACGATGTCCAGGCCCTCCAGCCTTTCCAGGCCCTCGCGGACGAACCGGGGTTCCGCCGAGGACAGGAAGTCCAGCTCGCCGGGGTAGTCCCGCAGCGCCCTGTGCAGGTCGGCTGCGAGCTCGGAGTTCTTGACGTAGTCCGGTTCCGCGCTCTTGTCCTCGTCGGTGAACGGCCAGAACGTGATGGAGAAACCGTCCCGCTGCACGGGTTCGCGCTTCACCAACGGGCTGGGCGGGATCACCGGGGTGCCCTGCTCGTGCAGCCACTGAGCCACGTCGAGTTCCTGCTGCTGGCGCCTGGCCAGCGATTCGAGCGTCGTGGTGTGCGGCAGGACGGTCGGGATCCGCGCCACGACCGGCGAGGGCGCGAGGTGCACGACGACGGAGAACAGTTCGTAGAGGACCTCGCCCCCGGTGATCTCCAGGCCGAGTTCGCGACCCGCTGCCACGGCGGCCTGAGCGGCCGCTTCGGTGCGGTGGGCGATGTCTTCAGGGGTCGCGAAGGCTGTCATGGCGCGATCGTGTCACGACGACTCGGGCGATCGCAGATCATTTACGGTGGGTCCATGGCCGACCGCCACCTGATCGACGCCCACGTGCTGCTCGTCCGCGACGGCGAGGTGCTGCTCAGCCGCCGCCGTGATCCCGACCCCCGGTTCGACGGCCTGTGGCACCTGCCGTCCGGCAAGCTCGACGCCGGTGAGTCCGTGCTCGACGCGGCCGCGCGCGAGGCCCTCGAGGAGGTCGGCGTGGTGATCGACCGCGAGGCTCTGCGGCACGTGTACACGGTGCATGCCAACGGGTTCGGCGTGGAGCCGCGGCTCGGGCTGTACTTCGAGGCACGGCGCTGGAGCGGCGAGCCCGTGAACCGCGAGCCGGAGAAGTGCTCGGAGCTGCGGTGGTTCGCGGTGGCGGCCCTGCCGGAGGACATGATCACCTACTCCGCCGCCGGGATCACCGGTTACCTCTCCGGAGAGACGTTCGGCGTGCTCGGCTGGGGCTGAACGAGCCCGTCCAGCAGGAGGGTGACGACGCCGTCGGCCTCCGCTCGCCAATCAGGACGGTCGTGGGCCGCGCTGATGCCGTGCAGCGCCATCATGACGGCGCCGGCGCTCACGTCGCCCCGGACCGTGCCGTCCCGCACCGCGGCGGCCACCAGGGCGGTGACGGCCTGCTCCAGCGCTTCGCCGCCCTCGGCGAGCGCGGCGGTGGAGGTGGCCATGAGGGTCGCGAGCGTCCGCGCCAGGCCCTGGTGCGCGTCCAGGTGGTCGACCATGCCGCGGAGGAAGGTCGCGAGGGCCTCGTGGGCGGGCAACGCGTCCCGCAGCCGGCGGGCCCGGTCGCACAGTGCGGCGACTTCCTCGTGGTAGACCGCCTCGGCCAGCGCCTCCCTGGTCGGGAAGTGGCGGTACAGCGTGCCCGTGCCCACCCCGGCCAGCCGGGCGAAGTCGTCGAAGCGCAGGTCGAAGAACTCCCCGGCGTCGCAGACCTCCCTGGCCTTGGCCAGCAGGGCCTGGCGGTTGCGCTGGGCGTCCGCCCGCAGCGGCTTGTCGCTCCCTCTCGTTGACAAACGGAATCTACCTCCATATTTTCGGAAGTGGAGATTGTCTCCACTTTCATCGTAACCCACGAGGTGGACCGTGAAGATCCTCATGTTCGGCCGCGGCGTGATCGCCACCGCGTACGGCTGGGCGCTCGAACGAGCTGGGCACGACGTCGAGTTCTACGTCCGGCCCGGCCGCGCGGCGGAGTACGGGGACACGACGAGCCTCGACCTGATCGACGCACGGCGGCGCCCGTGGGGGCAGCGCGTCGTCGAGGAGTGGCCGGTGCGCCTGCGCGAGGACCTGCCGCCGGACCACGACTTCGACCTCATCGTGCTGAGCGTGTCGCACCACCGCCTGACGGAGGCCGCGGCCTTCCTGGCACCCCGCGCCGGCGGGGCCACGGTGCTGGTGTTCGGCAACATATGGGCCGAGCCGCTGGACGCGATCGGCGCGCTGCCCGTCGACCGGGTCGCGTGGGGTTTTCCCCAGGTGGGCGGCGGTTTCGGCAAGGACGGCGTGCTGCGCGCGACGATGATGCGGCCGGTCCTCTTCGGCACCGTCGGCCCGCTGACCGACCGGGAGCGGGCCGTGCGCCGGGTGTTCGGCGAGGCCGGGTTCCGGATCAAGGAGGAGCCGGACTTCCGCGGCTGGCTGCTGACCCACTTCGTGTCGGACGCCGGCCTGCACTCGCAGGGCCTGAGGCTGGGCTCCCTGGCCGATCTGGCCGGACGGACGCGCGACCTGCGCGAGGCGCTGCTCGCCGTCCGCGAGCTCTTGCCGCTTCTGGAGGCAAGGGGTGTCGACCTGCGCCGCCGCGCGCTGGCGTTCCGCGCGCCGACCTTCTTGACGGCTCCCCTGATGGCCTTGCTGACCGCTCATTTCGAGCCCGCGCGCGTGAACTTCGCGGCGCACGACGACCCGTCGGCCGAGGAGCCGAAGGCGATCTGCCGGGACGCGCTGGCGGAAGCCCGCCGACTGGGCGTTGTGGCGCCGAGGCTGGAGGCGGCGGAACCGAGCTTCGCGACGCACGCCTGACGGCGGGTTACCGTGAACGGATGGCACTCGTGCACCCGCCCGGCCTGACCAGGTTCCGGACGCACGACCTGCCCGGCGCGCGCAGGCTGGCCGGGTGGGAGGAGCACAACGCCCGCGCCCTGGTGGGACTGCGCGTCGAGGCGTCCAGGCCGTTCGAGGGCGCCGAGGTCAACCTGGCGCTGCCGCGCCTGCAGGTGGCGCGGGTGAGCGGGTCTCCGCACGCCGTTGAACGCGACGTCCGGCAGATCGCCGAGCACCCGGCCGACGGCGTGGTCGTCTACTTCATGCTCGCCGGTGAGAGCCGCTTCGAGCACCGGGGCGGCCGTGAGCTGGTCGTCCCCGGCCAGGCGCTCGTGCTGGACGGCGACCAGCCGTTCCGGCGCGAGTTCTCCGGCGGCCTCACCGAACTGGTGCTGAAAGCGCCGCGCCGCGGGCCTGTTCAGCCTCGGGTGTTCGACTTCCGGGCCGACGCGCACGCACGGGCGTTGGTGACGGCGTTGTCGGGTGCGTTGCGCGGCCCGGCCGACTGGGACGGTCTGGAGCAGACCGCCACCGACCTGCTCGGCACGTTGCTCGGCGGCACCCGCACACCGGCCGCCGACCTGGCGGCCGCCCACGCCTTCATCACCGCGCACCTGCACGAGCAGGAGCTGTGCGCGCAGCGGATCGCCGCCGCCGTCGGCTACTCGGAACGCCACCTCTCCCGGCTGTTCGCGAGGTCCGGGCAGAGCGTGCCGCAGGCGATCCTGAACGCCCGGCTCGACGCCGCCCGGCTGAGGCTGGCCGAGCCGATCTCCCTGGCCGAGGTGGCCGCGCGGACGGGGTTCGTCTCGCAGGCGCACTTCTCCCGCACGTACCGGGCGCGGTTCGGCGTGACGCCGCGGCAGGACCGGGCGGCGCTGCGGTCCTGAGTTTTTGCCTGTTTCCGCCACGTGCGGAGAGCGCGGCCTCCTGGACGGGACCGGGCTGTCAGCGTTCTCGCCATGGTGACATTCGTCGAGACCGATGTGGTGATCATCGGATCGGGCCCGGCCGGGGCCTCCGCAGCGCTGTTCCTGTCCACACTGGGCGTTCCGAACATCATGATCACCAAGTACCGGTGGACGGCGAACACCCCTCGCGCTCACATCACCAACCAGCGCACGATGGAGATCCTCCGCGACGTCGGCGTCGAGGACCAGGTGCTCGCCGACGCCACACCGCACCACCTGATCGGCGACACGGTGTTCTGCACCGCGATCACCGGCGAGGAGATCGGCCGCATCCTCACGTGGGGCACGCACCCCGCCCGCCACGCCGACCACGTGCTCGCGTCGCCGTCGCTCAACTGCGACATCCCGCAGACATACCTGGAGCCGATCCTCGTCCGCAACGCCACCGAGCGTGGCACGCGAACGCAGTTCAGCACCGAGTACTTGGGCCACGAGCAGGATTCCGAGGGCGTCACCGTGCGGGTGCTCGACCGGCTGACCGGCAATGAGTACACGATCCGGGCGAAGTACCTGATCGGCGCGGACGGCGCGCGGTCCGCCGTGGCCGCCGACATCGGCCTGCCGTACGAGGGGCAGATGGACGTCGCCGGGTCCATGAACATCACGTTCAAGGCCGACCTCTCCGAGCTCTGCCGGCACCGCCCTTCGGTGCTGTACTGGGTGATCCAGCCCGGCGCGAACGTCGGCGGGATCGGCGCCGGTCTCGTGCGGATGGTCCGGCCGTGGAACGAGTGGCTGATCGTCTGGGGCTTCGACCTGTCGCAGGGCGTGCCCGAGGTGACCGAGCAGGACGCGCTGCAGATCGTGCGCAACCTCGTCGGCGACCCGGGGCTCGACGCCGAGATCACCGGGATCTCGTTGTGGGGCAACAACGAGCAGTACGCGACGCGGTTGCACAGCGGACGGGTGTTCTGCGCCGGCGACGCCGTGCACAAGCACCCGCCGAGCAACGGCCTCGGCTCCAACACGTCGATCCAGGACTCGTACAACCTGGCGTGGAAGCTCGCTCTCGTCCTCAGTGGACAGGCGGGCGCCGATCTCCTGGAGACCTATTCCGACGAACGCGCTCCTGTGGCGCGGCAGATCGTGACGCGGGCCAACAAGTCGGCTCGGGAGTTCGGCGCGTTGTTCGAGGCGCTCGGACTCGACGCGTCGCAGTCCGCCGCCGAGATGGACGCGCGGATCGAGGAGCACAAGGACAGCAGCCTCGCGGGTGCGGCCAAGCGCGCGGCCGTGCGGGAGGCGATGGAGCTGAAGAACTACGAGTTCAACGCACACGGCGTCGAGATGGGTCAGTCGTACGTCTCCAGCGCGGTTGTGGCCGACGGCACCGAGAAGCCCTCGCCGTCGCGTGATCCCGAGCTGTACTACGAGCCGTCGACCTGGCCGGGAGTACGGCTGCCGCACGCGTGGGTCGGCGACAGCAGGAGCAAGCTCTCCACCCACGACCTCGTGCCGTACGGGCAGTTCACGTTGCTGACGGGCATCACCGGTGAGGCGTGGGCCGACGCGGCGTTGAAGGTGGTCGACCGGCTCGGCATCCCGCTGCGGGCCGTCGTCGTCGGTCCCGGTCGCGAGGTCACCGACCTGTACTTCGACTGGTCGCGACTGTCCGGTGTGGACGAGGACGGCGCGGTGCTGGTGCGGCCGGACAAGCACGTCGCCTGGCGTGCCGCCTCCGCGGTGCAGGACCCGGAAGCGGAGCTCCTGTCCGTCCTGACCGCTGTGCTGAGCCGGGAGGAGAGCGCGTGACCTGGCAGTTCGAGCACGTCACGCTCGGCCAACGGGTGCGGTTCGGCACCGGCACGGCGGCGGACGACCTGGCCGCGGAGGTCGCGCGGCTGGGTGCGAGGCGGGTGCTGGTGATCTCCGCGGAGGCCGTCGCCGCCGAGGTGACGGCGAAGATCGACGTCGCCGCGCTCTGCACGGACGTGGCACCGCACGTGCCGGTGGAGAACGCCGAACGTGCACGTGCGCTGGCCGTGGAATCCGGTGCGGACCTGCTGGTGAGCGTTGGAGGCGGCTCCACCACGGGGTTGGCGAAGGCGATCGCGCTGACCACCGGGCTGCCGATCGTCGCCGTGCCCACCACGTACGCCGGTTCGGAGGCGACCAACGTGTGGGGCCTGACCGAGGCCGCGCGCAAGACCACCGGCTCGGATGACCGCGTGCTGCCCGTGACCGTCGTCTACGACACCACCCTGACCGCGTCGTTGCCCCGGGATCTCGCGATCGCTTCGGGCTGCAACGCGCTGGCCCACTGCGTCGACTCGATGTGGGCGCCCCGCACCGATCCGATCAACCAGGCGCTGGCCCTGGAGGGGATGCGGGCGCTCAGTCGCGGCCTTCGCACGCCCGGCGACCGCGAGCAGATGCTGTACGGCGCCTATCTGGCCGCCGTGGCGTTCGCGTCGGCGGGATCGGGGCTGCACCACAAGATCTGCCACGTTCTGGGCGGCGCTTACAACCTCCCGCACGCCGAGACGCACACGGCGGTCCTGCCGCACGTGCTGGCGTTCAACGGCCCTGCCGTTCCCGAAGCCGCCGCCAGGATCGAGGAGGCGTTGGGCGGCGGTCTGATCGACCTGTACGACGAGGTGGGCGCTTCGCACGTGCTGCGAGGCGTGCCGGACGTCCGGGAGGCGGCGCGGCTCGTGCTGCCGTCCGTTCCCCCGTCGAACCCCCGCGAGGTCACCGAGGACGACCTGATCTCCCTGCTCACCGCCGCCCAGAACCCGAGTGGAGCATCATGACCACCGCCCAGCAGCGAGTCGAAGAGCGCCTCACCGAGGAGGTGCTCGCGTCGTTCGCGCGCACCCCGGACCCGCGGCTCAAGGAGCTCGTGGAGGCGCTCACCCGGCACCTGCACGCGTTCATCCGCGAGACGCGCCTGACCGAGGCCGAATGGACGCGGGCCATCGAGTTCCTGACCGCCGTCGGCCACATCACCGACGACAGGCGGCAGGAGTTCATCCTGCTCTCCGACGTGCTCGGCGCGTCGATGCAGACCATCGCGGTCAACAACGAGGCCTACGGGAACGCCACGGAGGCAACGGTCTTCGGCCCGTTCTTCGTGGAGGAGTCACCACTGGTGGGGTTGGGTGGTGACATCGCCGGTGGCGCCTCTGGAACCCCTTGCTGGGTCGAGGGAACCGTCCGCGACACGGCGGGCGACCCGGTGCCCGGCGCGCGGATCGAGGTGTGGGAGGCGGACGAGGACGGCTTCTACGACGTGCAGTACGCCGACTCCCGGGTGGCGGGCCGGGGCCACCTGTTCTCCGGTGAGGACGGCTCGTTCTCCTTCTGGTGCACGACACCGACCCCGTACCCGATCCCGCACGACGGCCCGGTCGGCGCGTTGCTCGACGCCGTGGGCCGCTCCCCCGTGCGTGCCGCCCACCTGCACTTCATGGTCTCAGCCCAGGACTTCCGCACGCTCGTGACTCACATCTTCGTGGAGGGCGATCCGCAACTGGAGATCGGCGACTCGGTGTTCGGGGTCAAGGAGTCGCTGGTCAAGCGGTTCGAGGAACAGCCGCCCGCCTCGGCGACGCCGGACGGGAGGGCGCTGGGCGACAAGCCGTGGGCGCGCTCCCGTTTCGACGTCGTGCTGGCGCCCGCTCAGTGATCGCAGCAGACGCGCTCGGCCCACTCCGGTTCGTGCCACCAGTGCTTGTTCTCGGCGGACGGCAACGGGTCGAGCGCGGCTGACGTGGTCAGCACCTGGGACTGCTGGTAGGGCTCGAGCAGCTCCGGGACGCTGTGGAGCCGTCCGGCCACCATGACCTGCTTGACGTTGGCCGCGGCCTTGATGTCGGCCAACGGGTTTCCCTCCACGAACGCGATGTCCGCCGGCGCACCGGGCTTGATCGCGCCGAGCGGCAGCCCGAGCCACTTCGCCGGGTTGCGGGTCGCGGTGATGAGCGCTTCCCTTGGCGTGAAACCGTATTCGACGAGTGCGCGCAGGTTCTGGTGGGTGGCGGTGGCGGGGCTGTCGAGCGGCGCGTCGGTGCCGGTGATGACGAACCCGCCGCCCCGGTGGACCTTCAGCGCGAACTCGACCCAGCCCCGCAGCACGGCACGCGACGACGTGCCCGCCGGGGTGCCCTGGGCGTTGGCGTCGGCCAGGTTCCGCTCGTACTCCCACGGCGGGTAGAGCACGCGAGTGCGTTCGTCGGTGGCCAGCGACTTGTCGTTGTCGTACAAGGCCCGCGACTGGAACAGCGTGGGCGTCATCGACATGCCGGAGGCGGTGAAGATCGCCACCACGTCCTGGTAGGCCTTGCCCTGGCGGGTGATCGTGTGGGAGTAGCCGAGGCGGTTGGTGGCGCCGACGTGCTCCTGGCCGTCCATGCCGAGGTTCGCGGCCGGGTAGTGGTAGTGGCTCGACAGCGGGACCCGGGACCGTTGCACGGCAGCGCGTTGCAGCTCGACGGGCAGGCGCACGTACGTCTTGATCATGTCGTAGCCGAGCTCGTGGGCGCGCCGCAGTTCGAGGTCGAGCTGCGCCTTGCTGAGCGTCGGGCGCATGAAGTTGTAGTAGACGCGCGAACCGTCGACGGCCTCGCCGGTCGCGTAGAACCGCGGCCCGGTCAGGGTTCCCGCCGCCAGCGCCTCCCTGGTCTCGACCATCTGGTAGACCGGGTCACCGGGCGAGCGCACGGTCGTGATGCCGTACGCGAGCCAGACGTTGCCCTGCCGCGCACCCCACTGGCGGCCGCGCAGGTGCCAGTGGTTGTGGGCGTCGATCAGGCCGGGGATGGCGGTGAGGTGCGACGCGTCGACGTCGGCCCTGCCCCGGTGCGGCCGGACCTCCTTGACACTGCCGCCTTCCACGACGATGTCGACGTCCCGCTTGAGCTCGTGCGCCTCGCCGTCCCAGTAGGCTCCGACGTGGATCACCTTGCGCTCCGGCGCTTTCGGCTTGCGCCAGGTCAGTCCGTGGCGAATGGTCGTGACCCTGCCGTCCAGAGTGGACTTCCTTATGCGCCCGTTGTTCAGGTACACCAACGAATCGTTGCCGTGCCACGCCAGGGAGTCCGTTACCTCGTTCGTCACCTTGCGCGGCTCGCCCTGGAACACACCCTTGCCGTCGACCGGCACGACCCAAGCGACGCTCTCGACGACGAACGCGATCTTCGTGCCGTCCGGCGACCACACGGGCCCGTCGTCACCGCGGGTGGCGATCGACCGGAACGGCAACGGCTCGGTGTACTTCAGCTCACCACCGACCAGATCCACGTTCAGGATCTGGCTCGTGCCCTCGCGGAACCGCCGCGAGAACGGCTTCACAGCGGCGAGCGCGACCGTGTTCCCGTCCTTCGACCACGTCGGGCGCCCGGGCTGGAACAGCGTGGGCGTGACCTGCCTGCGCGCCTGCCGGTCCGTGATCCACACCTGACCGTCCTGGTCCAGGTAGGCCACCTTCGTGCCGTCCGGCGAGAACCGCGGCGTGATCTGCGCGTGCGGCGCCGGCGCGTACAACTCGTCTTCGTCCGTCTCGAGGTCCCGGACCCACAACTGCGCGACACCACTGCGGTCGCTCGCGTAGACGATCTTCCGACCGTCGGGCGAGAAGTCGGGATCCGAGTCGAAGTACCTGCCGTCCGTGAGCTTCGTGGCCTTGCCCCCACTCAGCACGTACAGCGCGTTCAACGCCCGGAACGCGATCTTCCCGTCCCCCGACACGACCGGACTGGCGATGCCCTTGACCGGCCCACCGGTGAGGTTCCTCGTCCGGTGCGGCCTGCGCCGCGTGCGCACCGGAACCGTCGCCTCGAACGGAACGTCCTTCACAACCCCGTTCTCGTCGCGGCTGCGAATCCTGCCGTCAGCCGTGTAGAGAACGCTGCCGTCGGACCAGATCGGCGCGAACCCGAACACGTCCTCCCCGCTCACCACCGCCGTCGTCCCCAGTACCAACTCGGCCAGCCCAGGCCGCATCCGCGTGTAACTGGGCTGCCCACCGGGCCCGAACGCCGCCCCGAACACCTGCGTCCCCGCCGGCGCCGTGACAAGCCTCTCGCGCACGCCATCGAGCGTGACCGTGTCGACCGACGCGTTGCCCACGGTGAAGATCACCCGCGTGCCGTCCGCAGACCACTGCGGCGCCGCAGCCTCGTCCGGCACCCCGGTGAGCTGCGTGATCTCGCCGGTAGCCACCTCCAGCACGTGCACGCCGTAGCTGCCGGCCCGATCACTGACGAACGCGATCAACTCGCCGTCCGGCGAGAACGCGGGCTCCCTGTGGTCGTACTTCCCCGACGTCAGCTGCCTGAGGCCGCTGCCGTCCCGCTCGATCACGTGGAGGTGGAAGTTGCCGTCCCTATAGGACTGAAACACGATCCGCCCACCCGGCCCGAACGACGGCAACGTCGCGTCCTGCAGCTCATCGGTGAGCTTGCGCGCCACCCCACCGCCCGCGGGTAAGACCCAGATCGCGGTGACGAGGTCGATGGCGAGCCACTTGCCGTCCCGCGACCGCGACACCGAGATGTTGGTGCCCTGCGTCAGCTTCACGCGCTCACCGGACTCCGCCTGGGCGGCGCCTCCGATCGTGAGCGTGGACGCGGCGGTGGCGACGGCGGCGGCCTGGCTGGTGCGGGTCAGAAGTTCGCGGCGCGACAGTTCCATGGCGGCACACTCCCCAGTGTCGATCCCCTTGGGATCCACCCTGGCACCGGTTGTGGGCCGCGCCATCGGCCATTCGGCCCTGCACTCACCTGGTGGGACGGTGGAGGTGGCGGGGTTGCGCGCACGGCTGGGGGTTCACGCGTGCTGCGGCGTGCGCGCATGGCGGGGTTGCGCACACGACCGCGCTTTCGGTTGTGCTGGGCCGTGCGCGCATGGCCGGGCTCACGGCTGTGCGCGAGCATGCGCGCACCGTCGAGCTCACGCGGGGGTCGCGCACACAACCGGGCTCTCGGTTGCGCCGGACCGTGCGCGCATAGCCGGACTCACGGCTGTGCGCGAGCGTGCGCGCACCGTCGGGCTCACGCGGGGGTCGCGCACACAACCGCGCTCTCGTTGCGCCGGGCCGCGCGCATAGCCGGGCTCACGGCTGTACGCAAGCGTGCGCGCACCGTCGGGCTCACGCGGGCGGCCAAGTTTGCGCGCATGGCCAGCCTTACACCCGTGTCCAAGCGTGCGCGCACGTCTGCGTGCATACGCACGACAACGGACTCACGCAGGTCTGCGGCCTTGTGCGCGCGAGCGAACTCACGCACAGCCCGCTGGCGGGCGGTGTGCTGGCGAGCGCGCACGCGGGCCCGCGACCAACCCGCCCAGCCCACCCACCTACAGCCCCACTCACCTACAGCGCGAGCGCACCCTCGATCCGCGCCACCATCGCGTCCTCGGAGTCCACCACCACACCATCGGCCTCAGCCACCTCACGGCAGATGGCCAGCACAGCCCGAGGAAAATCCGCAGCATCCTCCGGCGCCTTCGCCGTCAGCGTCTTCACAGACGACCGCAGGGCCTCCAGCACCACCGGCTCGATCTCCTCATCGGTCCCAGCCGGCACCGAGGGACGAGCCCCACCCAGAACCAACCGCAGATCAGGCGACAGATAGGACAGCGCACGCAACCCGGCGAACCGCTCCTCCAGCACCGGACCGGGGTCGGCGTGGGATACCAGCAGCATCGCGCCGTACACGGCGGTGCGCAGCGTGCGGCTCTCCTCGTCGGTGTAGAAGATCATGTGGCCCACTCTAGGTCGTCAGGTCAGCCGGGACTTCCGGTGTCTTAGAAGACTCTCCAACGCGCGCATGGTTGCGTCCCGAACTGGGGAAACGCCTGTGACGGAGGTCTACCGGGCGACAAGCGAACAAACTGGATGGTTTGTGCGTTGAGATGGGTTACAAGACCACTGCCAGGAGGATGCACGCATGACGACCACCGCTGCCCGGCCCCGCGTCACGGTTCGGCGGGTGGTGTTCACGCTCGTCCTCTTCACCGTGACGACGCTGCTGTTCTGGGTGCCGTTCGAGGGGCTCTTCGCGGCGAGCGCGGAGTGGCCGGCGCCGGTGCGGCCGGTTGCCGCCGTCGTGTTCGTGGCCGCGGCCATCGCGATGATCGTGCTGTTCACGCAGCGCGGTAGTGATCGGGCCGCGCGGATCTCGCAGTTCCTGCTCGGGTTCGTGTGGATCGCGTTCGCGTGGACGCTGATCTCGGACGTGGTGCGGCTCGGGATGGCGGTGGCCGGTGTGGAGAACCCGTTCCGGTCTCGGTTCATCGCCGTGCTGCTCGCGGTCCTCATCGTCACCGTGACGGTGTACGGCGTGTACGAAGCGATGCGCGTGCCTCGGATCAAGCGCCAGGACGTGACGATTCCGCGGCTCGACCCCGCGTTCGACGGGCTGACGGTCGCGGTCATCACCGACACGCACTACGGCGCCATCAACCGGGCCAAGTGGTCGCGGGGCATGGTCGAGGCGGTCAACGGGCTCGGTGCGGACGTCGCCGTGCACGTGGGTGACATCGCGGACGGCACGGCCGACCAGCGTCTGGAGCAGGCCACGCCGCTCGGGGACGTGAACACGCCGCACCGCTTCTACATCACCGGCAACCACGAGTACTACTCCAACGCGCAGGGCTGGATCGACCTCATGACCCGCCTCGGCTGGAAGGCGCTGCACAACGACCACGTGGCGCTGGAGCGCGGTGGGGCGAAGCTGGTGTTCGCGGGCATCGACGACATCACCGCCGACCACTCCGGCGAGCCCGGCCACGCCGCGGACCTCGCGGCCGCGCTGCGCGGCGCGGACTCCGGCGCGCCGGTGGTGCTGCTCGCGCACCAGCCCTCGGAGATCAAGAAGGCCGTCGGCGCGGGGGTGGACCTGCAGTTGTCCGGGCACACGCACGGCGGGCAGATCTGGCCGTTCCACTACCTGGTGCGGTTGCAGCAGCCGGTGGTCGCGGGCCTGTCGCGGCACGGCGACCGCACCCAGCTCTACACCAGCCGCGGTTCCGGTTTCTGGGGCCCGCCGATGCGCGTGTTCGCGCCGAGCGAGATCACGCTGCTCACGCTCAAAGCGAGCTGAGGTGCCCGCTGTCGTTGAACCTGACCAGCCGGGGTGACTCGCCGGTCGTGTAGCGGATGACCGTGAGCGCCGCGTTGTCGTGGTTCAGCGTCAGCCACCGCTCGGGCGGGGCGTCCAGCGCGTCCCGCACGAGCCAGCTGATCAGGAACGCGTGCGTCACGACCAGCACCGGGCCGTCGCCGGGACGGGCGAACCGCGTCTCGGCCTCGTGCGCGAGCGCCGGTCCGCGGGTGCGTTCCGACTCGGGGAACCGGTCGAAGAACTCGTCGTGGTCGGGGACGAAGTGCGGCACGAAGTCGTCCGCCGCCGCCTCGGCCCGCTGGGGCACGCGCAGCACGCCGGCGATGATCGACGCGGTCTCGGCCGCCCGCGGCAGCGGGCCGTGGTGCACGGCCGCGAAACCGATGCCCCGCAACCGTTCCGCGAGCGCCTCGGCCTGCTTGCGGCCGCGCGCGGTCAGCCGGGCCCCGTCCTTCGTCGCTTCACCGTGCCGAACCAGGTGGAGATCTCTCGTCACGCCGTGCAGTCTGCCTTGACCGCTCCGGCGGCGTGATGGGCGTAGGTCGGTCCGGATCCGTTCCAGTCCTGACCTCGGCTGAGGAGCTGGACGGTCAGGTTTCCGCTGGCCTTGAACTTCCCGGCGCTCACCCACTGGCCGCGCTTGTCGACCTGCTTGATCGCGAACGACGCCATCGGGGTGCCGCCGACGCCGTTGCGGTCGAACACGTAGTACACGGTCGGGTTACCCCCGACCTGTTCGAGGCTGCCGTTCGGGACGAACACGGACACGTCGCACGTGCCGGTGACCGAGAACGTCCACATGCCGTAGGCCGAGGAGTCGTCGCGGCGGGCGTCGCCCGACATCGGGATCGACACGAAAGACGTGCCGCACCTGCCGTCACCGTGGTCGACCCAGCCCTTGCGGCCGTCGCGGTACGAGCCGACGCTGGTGTAGCCGCCGCAACCGGGGCCCGTCGTGAACGACTTGGCGCCGCCGGGTGCCCTTGCCGTGTCGCCGGCGGGCGGGGGCACGGCGTTCTGCGTGCTCGTGGGCATCAGGCCCAGGGCGGACGAGGCGAGCGTCGGGTCCTGGCTGGTCGACGCGGACTCCTCCGGCAGCTCCTCGGGCGGGGTGATCAGGCCGGGGACGTAGCTGTGCGAGGGCTGCGCGACGTCCGTGCCGCCGGTGCCGGGACCGCCGTCGAACGTCACGACCGCGATCGTCGCCAGCACCATCAGCGCGGCGATAGCCGCGATGGCGGCGGCGCGCGGCTTGAACGGACCGCCCGGCGGCTTCTCCTCCCGCACCGGCTGTTCCCCGGCGGCGGCCCAGCGGGCGGCTCCCCTGGCGCGGGCAGCCTCCATCAACGCCGGGTCGGGCGCCAGGTGGCGCTCGGTCGGTGGTTCGTCGGGAAACTGGGTCGGCACGGAGCGCAGTGTGCCAGGGACACAGGGCCACTCGAACGTGTGGTTCTTTCACGAACGGGTTGTTTGACGTCAATGGACCGCACGCCGTGACGGCCGTTAGCCCATTTCGTCCACGCACGGTCACACCAGGTGGAGCAGACGGACGCTCATAACTGACTCGTGAGTCAGGCTAAGCACCGTCCCGCACCTGCGCGCACCAACGATGAGAGCGTGAACAACCGGATCTTGTCCCGGTCGCCGTGTCACAGGATGGGAACACCTGCGCCACACGTTGATCTCATAGCACTTCAGGGCGGCGAAACCGGTTCAGGAGAAGGCGTCGATCGACGCAAGATCTGAAGCGAAGACGACCTGGAGCAGAACGACTTCCGCCTCCGGTCGCCGTTCACCGGAGCGGTAGCCAAGCCCTCCCGGTCCGCTTAGGGTGCCCGCCATGCCCTCAGCCAGACAGGCCGTCGTGCTGCTTGCCGCCCTCGTGGCGGGTTGCGGCACGGCGGTCCCCGGTTCCCCCGTCGCGGCACCGCAGCCTCCGCCGCCACCCCGGACGTCGACGTCCCAGACCGTCACGATCGTGACGACGACCCCGCCGGGCAGCAGCACCGCTCCCCCGCCTCCCGCCGCCGCGAGGTTCGGCAACCCGGCCGGCACTGCCGCGGTACCGGCGGAGGCCGCCGCCGAGGACACCTCGAAGCCCACTCGCGTGATCGGCACCGGCACCCCCGCGACCTGCACGTCGCAGGCCGTCGCCGACGCGGTCGCCGCCGGTGGAGTCGTCACCTTCGACTGCGGCGCGCAGCCGCACACCATCCCGATGGCCGCGACCGCGAAGGTCCGCACGAGGGTCGTCCTCGACGGCGGGGGCCGCGTCACGCTGAGCGGCCAGGGCCGGCGCCGGGTGCTCGACCAGAACGGGCCGCGGCTGGTGGTCCAGAACATCACCCTCGCCGACGGCAACTCGACCGGCGACACGGCCGACGGCGGAGGCGGCGGCGCGATCATCGTGCGCGGCGGTCAGCTCAAGGTCGTGAACACCCGCTTCGCGAACAACAGGTGCGACGCCGAAGGCCCCGACCTCGGCGGTGCCGCGATCCGCGTGACCTCCCGCGCCGACAGGACGCCCGTCCACGTCACCGGCAGCACGTTCGAGGGCGGCGTGTGTTCCAACGGCGGTGCGGTGAGCAGCATCGGGGCGTCGTGGGTCGTGCTCAACAGCCTGATGAAGAACAACAGGGCCATCGGCCGCGGCGCCAACCCGGCGCGCGCGGGCACGCCGGGCGGCGGCAGCGGTGGCGCGATCTACAACGACGGCAACACGTTCACGCTGCGCGTCGCCGGTTCGGTGATCGAGGACAACCAGGCGGCCGAGGGCGGTGGCGCGGTGTTCTTCGTCAGCAACGACAGGTCTGGCTCGATGTCGGTCGAGGGCTCCACGCTGCACCGCAACCCGAGCCTCGGTTTCGAGACCGTCAAGGGGATCTTCTACCTCGGCACCGGGGAGAAGCCGGAGGTCACCGCCTCGACGGTGCGGTGAGCCTGCCCGCGGCCAGCAGCAGCGCGAGCCCGCACACGCACATCGCCAGGCTGAAGCCGTAGACCCAGCGGAAGCCGAGCCCCTGCGAGACGCCGAGCAACGCGCCCGCGACCATGCTGCCGACGATCTGGGTGTTGCTGAACATCGTGGTGGCGTGGCCGGGCCTGCCGGGGTCGAGGCTCTGGAAGTACGTGATGCCCACGCCCATGATCAACGAGATGACGGTGGCGTGCAGCAGCTGCGCGGCCATCACCTGCCAGATGGACTCGGTGAACACCATCAACCCGTGGTAGCTCAACGAGATCGCCGCGCCGATGAGCACGAGCCTGTGCTGCGACATCCGGTTCGCGAGCGACCCGAACCACAGCATCATCGGGATCTCCAGCGCCGCGCACAGGCCCATCGCGAGCCCGGCGTCGCCCGCGGTGCCGCCGAGCTCGGTCGTCACGAACAACGGCAGGCCGCTCACCGAGAGCGCCACGGCTCCCTGCAGGAACAGGAACGCGGCGGAGACGACCGTCATGCCGCCGCGTGCCGGACCGGCCGCTTCTTCTTCCTCGGCCTCGTCTTCCGCCTGAGCGGGCGGCACCGGGAGCGTGAGCGCGAGGACCGCGACACCGAGTTGCAGGACGGCGGTGGAGGCGAACAGACCGATCCAGCCCGTCTTCGCGACGAGCAACGCGGCCACCGGCGGTCCGGCGACCCACGCGACCGAGAGCAGCGTGCGCAGGACGCTGACGACCATCGACGGCCCTCGGGAGACCTGACGCCCGTACGCGAAGAGCTGCGGCAGCAACGACGACGTGATCGCGATGAACACCACGGACGTGCCGAGCAGGAACCAGTAGTCGCGCAGCACGGCGAACAGGCCGTAGCCGATCGCCCCGGCGACACCGCCCGCCGCGAGCATGTACCGGCGCTGCACCCGCCCGTCCGAGAGCCTGCCCATGACCGTGCTGGCGACCACCGACGCGATCGGGCTCGCGATCAGGAAGAAGCCGAGCTGGAACGGCGAGACCTTGATCTCTTGGGTGAGGAACAGCGAGCCGAACGGCAGCGCGAACGCCATCGACACGCCGGACACGACGCTGATGACGGAGAGTTGGAGGAAAGTACGGGACAGGAGCGGCGAGGATGTTCTCTCGCTGAGTGCCGTCACCCCGCAATGGTGCTGGTTGATCCGCGAATCAGGAAACCAGTTATCCCATTATGCGGGCAACATCTCACACAACGACGACAGCACCGTCGCGGCGGTGATCTGCACCACCCCTGAGCAGGCCTGATTCGGTCATTTCGACCACCTGGCACCCACCGAAGAACATGTTCGGCGCGCGGAACCGGGTGACCGGCAATTCACTTTCCGGTCGAATTCCCGGTTCTACGTGGAGGTGGTCCCCGCTCAAGTGCATCCGGGGCGCATCGACCGCATCCTGGGCCGGCATTCCGCGGTCCAGGACGTTCACGAGCACCTGCAGGATCGCGCCGCAGATCCGGCTCGACCCGGCGCTGCCGAGCACCAGTTCGGTCCGGCCGTCGTGCGTCACCGCGGTCGGCGCCATCATCGACGGCAGCCGGTCGCCGGGCGCGTGGCTGAAGAACCCGTCGGGCGACAGGTCCTCCTCCCCCATCATGTTGTTCAGGTGCACCCCGGCGATCGAGATCCCCGATCCCGCGCCGTTCGTGGTCGTGACGCTGCACGCGGTGCCGTCCGCGTCGAGCACGGAGATGTGCGTGGTGGAGCCGAGGCGGTTCAGGTGCGTCTTCGGGGTGGCGAGCGCGCGGATCAGGTCCTGCTGCGAGGGGTTGTCCGGCAACGCTTCCAGCATCTGCGTGAGCAACGCGCCGCCCGCCGCGGGCGGCGGGTTCGTGTGGATGTCACGGCCGCGATGCCGCACGTGCAACGGTTCGCGCCGGACGGCTTCGTACGCTTCGAGGTCGGCTCGGGTGAGGTCGCCGCCCCTGCTCCCGATCCAGTCGGTGACCGCCGCCGCGATGTCGCCGGTGTAGAACGGCTGCGCGCCGTCGCGGCCCAGACGTTCCAGGGCCTCGGCGAGTTCGGGCTGGACGAGGAGTTCGCCTTCCTCCAACGCGCTGAGGCGCGCGCTGCGGGCGAGCGGCAGCAGCAACGACGTCACGTAGGCCTGGTACCGGTTCACCCGGTGGCCTTCACGGGCGTGCGTCACCGCCGCGGCGACGAGCTCGTCCAGTGGCGCCCGGCCGTAGGCGGCGGCCTTCGCGGCTCCGGCGGGCATCCCGTACGCGGCGACCGAGGACGGTCCCACGTGGAACTCCTGCTGCGCGTCGCCGAAGTGGACGGTGATGGGGTCGAGCGGGGCGCGGTCTCCCGTCCGCCCACGGCCCGGGGCCACGGCCGAGAAGTCCAGCAGCACAGGGGTTTCCCCGGCCGGCGCGATCAGCATGTACCCGGCCGACCCGAGCCCGGTCAGCAACGGCTCGGTGACGCACGACGTGAGCATCGCCGCGACGGCCGCGTCCACGGCGTTGCCACCGGCGCGCAGCATCGCCGCGCCCGCCTGTGCGGTGAGCGGGTGGCCCGCCGCGATCGCGCCTCGCACCGTCGACCTCCATGAAGGGAAGGCGAACAACGGTAGACCTCCGCGTGCCGGGCGAGCCACCCGGCCCACTCCGGGGTACTCGGGTGGGTTGTGAGGTTGGAAGCCGGGGCAAAACGGGTAATTCGACAACCATGGAGTGGATCACTCGGCTGATGGAGGCGCTGGGCTCGCCCGGCGCGGGCATCGCGGTCGCACTGGAGAACGTGTTCCCGCCGATCCCGAGCGAGGTGATCCTGCCCCTGGCCGGGTTCACCGCGGGCCAGGGCAAGATCTCGCTGGTCGCCGCGATCCTGTGGACCACGGCCGGGTCGGTCGTCGGCGCGCTCGTGCTCTACGGGCTGGGCACGTGGCTCGGTCTCGAACGGCTGCGCAAGGTCGCCGACAAGATCCCGTTCGTCACCGCGTCCGATGTGGACAAGGCCGACGAGTGGTTCGACAAGCACGGCAACAAGGCCGTGTTCATCGGCCGGATGGTGCCGGTCGTGCGGAGCCTGATCTCGATCCCCGCCGGGGTGTCCGGGATGCCGATCGTGAAGTTCACGCTCTACACCGCGGCGGGCAGCCTGCTGTGGAACTCCGCGCTGATCCTCGCCGGGTACGCGCTCGGCGACAACTACGAGCTCGTCGACCGCTACCTGGGCTGGGTCTCGATCGTGGTGCTGGCCGCGCTGGCCATCGCCATCGTCTGGTTCGTGGTCTCCCGCGTCAAAGCACGCCGTTCGTAGAGCACCGACGCCACGGCGATCGCCAGACCGGCCAGCGACAGCGCCACACCGACCCACGCCGTCGAGGTGTAGCCCCAGCCCGCCGCGATGGCGAGGCCGCCGAGCCACGCGCCCGCGCCGTTCGCGACGTTGAGCGACGAGTGGTTGGACGAGGCCGCGAGCGACGGCGCGTCCGGGGAGGCGTCCATCAGCCTGATCTGCAGGGCCGCCGCGAGGATCTGGATGGTGAAGCCCAGCAGGAACAGGAAGGCGAACAGGAGCACCGGGACGCTCGCGGTGAGCCCCAGCAGCACCAGGATCACGCAGACGGCGATCAGGCCGCCGAACACCGATCCCATTGAGGACCGGTCCACGAACCGGCCGCCGAACGTCGCGCCGAGCGTCATGCCGAGGCCGAACACCGCGAGGATCCACGGCACCGCGCTCTGCGGCAGCCCGGCGACCTCGGTGGTCAGCGGGGCGACGTAGGAGTAGACGGCGAACATGCCGCCGAAGCCGATCATGCCGGTGAAGATCGCGAACCACACCGTCGGGCGGCCGAACGCGCGGACCTCGCCCTTCATCGACGCGCCCTCGACCTTCGGCACGCGCGGCACCCACGCCGCGATGGCCAGCGCGGTGATCACGGCGATCACCGCGACCGCCAGGTACGCCGTGCGCCACCCGATCTGCTGCCCTGCCGCCGTGGCGAGCGGTACGCCCACGAGGTTCGCCACGGTCAGACCGACCATCACGCGCGCCACAGCCGTGCCACGCCGTTCGGGAGCGACGAGCGTGGCGGCGACGACGGCCGCGATGCCGAAGAACGCGCCGTGCGGCAGCCCTGCCACGAACCGGGCGAGGAGCAGGAGGCCCTTGTCCTGGGCGGCGGCCGACAGACCGTTGCCCAGGGCGACCGCGAGCATCAGGCCGATCAGCATGCCCTTGCGCGGCAGCTTGGCGCCGAGCACGGCGATCAGCGGCGCGCCGACGACGACACCGGCGGCGTAGAGGCTGATCGCGTTGCCGGCCTCGTAGTCGGGGATGCCGAAGGTCTCCGCGATCTGGGGCAGCAGGCCCATGGTCGCGAACTCGGTCGTACCGATGCCGAACCCGCCGAGCGCGAGAGCGGTCATGGCGCGGGTGGTGTTCAAGGCTTCCTCGTGGCTGGTGGTAGCAGGAGCACTGGTGCCGCGACGGCGGTCTTGCCCCGCGTTCGGCGATCGGACAGGTGCGTCGTGGTGCTGGTTCCGCGTCCACGGCCTGGTCGGCCGCGGGCGTGGGCCGGTGCCGGGATGCCCCCGCCGAGCGAGGGGTCGCGGCGCTAGTTAGCTAGTGGAACCATTTTACGGTCTTTCTGACGCGCTTCAGAAGCCCCTGCGCCGGTGCCGCTGCTCACACGCCGGTCGAGCAGGATCGACACGACCGCCACCACCAGGCCGCCGACCGCCAGCAGCGCTCCGATCCAGTTCGGCGAGGTGTAGCCAAGGCCGCGCTCGATCGCGAGACCGCCGAGCCACGCGCCACCGGCGTTGCCGAGGTTGAACGCCGCGATGTTCGCCGCGCTCGCCAGCGCGGGCGCGCCCTGCGCGGTCTGCATGACCCGAATCTGCAACGGCGGCACCGTCGCGAACCCCGCCGCGCCGAACAGCACGATCGTGATGGCGGCGAGCACGGGCGAGTGCGCGGTGAACACGAACGCCGTCAGCACGGCGGCCAGTGAGATCAGGATGACGACGACGCTCTTCATCACCGACCGGTCCCCCGCCTTGCCGCCGAGCAGGTTGCCCGCGAACAGGCCGACGCCGAACAGCACCAGCAACCACGTCACGGCACCGGACGAGAAGCCCGCGACCTCGGTCATCATCGGCGCAATGTAGGTGAACGACGCGAACACGCCCGCGAAGCCGAACGCGGTCATCAGCAGCGCGAGCCACACCTGCGGGTTGCGGAACACGGCGAGTTCGCCGCGGAGGTCGCCCTGCCGCGCTTCCTGACGCGGCACCAGGAACACGATGCCGAGCAGGCCGATCACCCCGAGCGCCGTCACGGCCCAGAACGTCGAACGCCAGCCCAGCGCCTGGCCGAGGGCCGTGCCCATCGGCACGCCCAGAACGTTCGCCACGGTCAGACCGGTGAACATCAACGCAATGGCGCTCGCCCTGCGTTGCGGCGCGACGAGATCAGCGGCGACGACCGAGCCGATGCCGAAGAACGCGCCGTGGGCCAGTGCCGCGACCACGCGTCCGGTCATCAACAGGCCGTAGGTGTCCGCGAGCGCGGAGACCAGGTTGCCGGCGATGAACAGCACCATCAGTCCGAGGAGCATCTTCTTGCGCGGCAGGCGTCCGCCGAGCACGGTCAGCAACGGCGCGCCGACCACGACACCGAGCGCGTAACCGGAGATCAGCAGACCCGCGCTCGGGATCGAGACGCCGAGGTCACCCGCCACCTCGGGCAGCAGGCCCATGATCACGAACTCGGTCGTGCCGATGGCGAAGGCGCTGATCGCGAGGGCGAGCAGAGCGACAGGCATGTCACACAGTCCTTGAAGTCGTAGGTTGTCCGCGTGAGCAATAGTTGCACACGCGGGCAATTGCAGACGACTTCTGTATCGGTGAAGCGCGTCACGCCCCCTGCGCACGGCAAAGGCCGGCCCCGACTCGCGGGACCGGCCTTCCGGCGGTTTCAGATGCGCGGCACGTCCACCAGCGTGCGGCCGTTGAGCGGCTGCGTCGCACGGGCGTTGCCCGCGGTGAACAGCCCCTTGAACCGCGCGATCGTCGCGGCCGTCACGTGCTGCTCGCCGGTGAGGTACCACTCGACGCCCTCGGTGAACGGCGCCGTGGTGAGCGAGCCGGTGTAGTGCAGCGTGTGGTGACCCGAGGGCAGCAACCGGTTGAGGTCGATGGGCTCGACGTCGACCGGAGCGCCGCACTCGGGCGAGAGCCTCGCCAGCACGTCGTCCACGACGGAGTGCGAGCCGACGACCAGCGGAACGCCGACCACCAGCAGCTTGCCGGCGGCGCTGCGGTGCACGAGGTGCATCTCGAGCGGGGTGTTCCGGCCGCCGAACTGGTGCTCGGACGGCGTGTGGAAGTGGAACTGCACGAGGTCGTATCTCGTACCGGCGACGGTGACGTGGCCCGCTCCGGGCTCGACCTCCGCCTCCTCCGTCTCCTCGTGACCGCGGGTCGTGCAGCCGTTGTCCTGGTCGGCGTCCTTGCGGATGTACTTCAACTCCAGGGCGGAGCGCCCGTAGGACACGTCGAGCTTCGGCGCGTGCGGGTCGAACCGGATCGCGTTCGGCGTGACGTTGACGGGGCTTTGCTTCGGTGTCGCCGACTCCGCCGGGCCACCCGCGAAGAAAGCCGCGGTGAGCACGAGCGGAAGAACAGCCGGAAGGGACCGCTTGAGGTTCATGGCGTTACTTTTCACCCGATCGGGTGAAATGGGGAAGTGGAGTGTGGTCGCGCTCTCAGCGACCACCTTTATTCCCCGCGAACCACCCAGCACGCCGCTGGACTGATTCAGCGCCGCAACGTGCTCCGATGCAGGTCAGCCAACTGCAAATCACTGGCGAAAAGCGGTTTTCCACCCAGATTCGTTGACTGCGCAAATTCGAATTGAGACGCATCGAATCGAGCGCGGTAATTGAAGAACGAAAGCGTTCTTGATCACCATTGTCCGGTTTGCTTTGATTTGCCGAATTTGCCTGAAGTGAGTCCATCGACGAAGCGTGTCCGGCAGGATGAACCGATGGTCACCGTCGCCGACATCCGTGCGGTAGCACTGACGCTGCCGCGCACCACCGAGCACCTCATCCGCGACCGCGTGAAGTTCCGCGTGGGCCAGATCGTCTACGCCGCCCTCTCCCGCGACGAGACGGTGCTGGGCTTCGGCTACCCGCGCGAGGAACGGGAGGCGCTCGTCGCGAGCGACCCCGTCAAGTTCGCGTTCCCCAGCACGTCCGACATGCGCTTCCAGTGGGTGCACGCCTCGATGGCCGAACTGGACGTCGAGGAGATGACCGAGCTCGTCATCGGCGCCTGGGTCCTGTGCGTGCCCAAGAAGGTCATCCGCGAGCACCTCGGCGAGGACTACATTTAGCCAACACTGAAGCTATCGAGCACATCATCCCGCTGGTGTGAGAACGGTGCGGTCGAAGGGCCCGCCGTGGGCTGCCGCGTGGGCGACGGCGTCGTTGACCTCCTCCAGGGCGAACCGGGTGATGCGTTCGGGAGCCAGGTCCAGGGCTCCCGTCGCAACGAGCCGGATCATGCCGGTGTTCGCCGTGCGCGGGTACATCCACTGCCCGCGCACGGTCACCGAGTTGCGCATGATCCACGGGTAGGGCAGTGCCAGGTCGTCGCCGCCGAGCATGCCGACGCCGCCCATCAGCACGACGCGCCCGTGTTCGCGCACCGTCATGGCGGCCGCACGGGCCACCGAACTCGGCGCCTGGGGCGGCAGGAGGTCGAGCACCAGGTCGACGGGACCGCTGGCGGCCATCGCGGAGCGGTCGGCGTCCTCGTCCCCGGTGAGCTCGACAGGGCTCACCCGTGCGCCGAACCGGTCGGCCAGCAGGTCGAGGACGGCCCGGTTGCGTCCCGGGGTCACCACGTGCCCGGCGCCCATCGCGAGCGCGACGGCCACCGCGCTGCTGCCGAGGTTGCCGGTCGCCCCGCTGACCAGCACCGTCTCCCCTGCCTCGAGCCGCCCGGCCAGCAGCCCGCCGTACGGGATGGTGTGCACACCGAGGGCGGACCAGCGCGCGGGATCGGCCCCGGCGGGCAGGCGATGGGCGTTCTCGGTGGGCACCCGCACGAGTTCGGCGAACGTCCCGTCGTGCAGGTACCGGGCCAGCCGCGCGCCGCCCTCGCCCCGGGAGCTCCAGCCCTGCAACGTGATGTCGGGCGTCAGGGCGTCGTCGCGGGCGCGGACCGTCGAGTCGCACCACACCAGGTCGCCCGCCCGCAGCCTGGTCGCGTCGGGTCCCGCGCTCACCACCCGGCCGATGCCGCCGACGCCGGGCACGACCGGTGGTTCCAGCGGGTAGCGCCGTTCCCCGCTGAACACCTCGGCGGCGTACGGCGGCACGCAGGTCGCCAGGACCTCGACCAGCACCTCACCTCCGCCGGCCTCCGGGTCGGGCACGTCGTCCACCACGAGCGGGGAGCCGAACGCCGTCAATGTCGCTGCACGCATGGGAAAGCCCTTCTGTCGTTCCCCGCCACGCTAGGCACGGCGGGGGCATGCGGGAAGCGAAGATCCGGCATCTCTGGTATGCCTGGTCGGCATGGACCTGTCGAGTGCGAGCCTCCGGGTGCTCTGCCAGATCGCCGAGTCGGGCAGCTTCACCGCGGCCGCCGCACAGCTGGGCTACACGCAGTCCGCGGTCTCGCGCCAGGCGATCGCACTGGAACGCAGCGCCGGCGCCACCCTGTTCGAACGCCGGACCGACGGGGTCCGCCTCACCCCGCCCGGGCTGACGCTGCTGCGCCACGCCCGGACGATCCTCGAGTCGGTGGACGCGGCCGGACGTGACCTGACCGGTGAGGCGCCCCGCACGGAACTGGTGCGCCTGGGACTGGTCCCGAGCGCCGGACCGGTGGTCCTGCCCGCCGCGCTCGCCCGGCTCGCGAGGACGGCGCCCCGGGTGCAGGTCAACACCCGCGAGGGCACCACGCCCGGCCTGGTCCGGGCGTTGCGCGGCGGCTCGATCGACCTCGCCGTGCTCACGTCGCGCCCGCCCCACCGGCCACCGGACGGCGAATCGCCGCGCCTGCACCTCACGACGGTCGAGGACGTCGAGCTCCTCGTGGCGGCTTCGGCCACCGGGGTGTTCGCGGGCCGCACGTCCGTGCACGCCGACGAACTCGTCGACGTGCCCTGGATCGCCAGTCCCTCGTCGAGCGCCGAGCCGTTGCTCGGGGTCTGGCCGGGCCTGCCGGGGCGAGCCCGCGTCGTGCACAGCGCACGGGACTGGCTGACGAAGCTGCACCTGGTCGCCGTCGACTGCGGCGTCACGACGGTCCCGGAGGGCTTCGCGCAGGTCGCGCCTCCCGGCCTGGTGTTCCTGCGGGTCGAGGGCGCACCGCCCGAGATCCGCCGCGTTCTCGTGGCGCGGCTGCCCGGCACCGCCACGCCACCGGTCACCGCGGTCACCCGGGCGATCGCCTCAACCCGCCTGTGACGCCTCGGCGCACAGACAGCTCACGCCCGGCGCGATCCACTCCTGTCCCGTCCACTCCGGATGCCGCTCGACCAGCACCGCCCGCACCTCGGCCACGATCTCGTCCAGCTCCATCGCGGAGTCGCGCCGGCGCCACGTCTCGTCCCGCAACTCCCCCAGGTAGTCCCGAACCCCTTGCAGCACCGCGATGTCGCCCACGGACCCGTGTCCCGGCACCACGATCCGGGGCTGAGCGGCGATCAGCCCGTCCATCACGCCGATCCACGCCAGGCCGGAGACGTCGGTGTCGTGCGGCGGCAACCACGGGAAGATCGCGAACTGCCCGGTCTCGGCCAGGTCGCCGGTGAACAGCACGCCCGCGTCCGGCACCTCCACCACCTGGTCGCCCAGCGTGTGCCCGCGCCCGGTCGGCCGCAGCAGCACGGTCCGGCCGCCGAGGTCGAGCGCGTGGACGTCGTCGAACACGAGGTCCGGCGCCGGCACCTCGACGCCGGCCAGCCGTTCGGCGACCGCCCCGCCGAAGCCGCGGAACATCTCCAGGTAGCCGGTTCCCTTGCGGCGCAGGTCGTCCGCCTGCGCCCGGTTCACCAGGTAGGAGTCCTCGAACACCGACGCGCCGAACGCGTGCTCGGGGTGGAAGTGCGTCGTCGTCAGGTGCACCCGCCGCCCGCGGGCCACCTCCTCGGCGAACTTCCGGACGTCCGACGCGTTGGCGAGGCCGAGTCCCGTGTCCACCACGAGAACCGCGTCCGTGCCGCCGATGATCCCGATGTTGGGCACCAGGCCGACGTGCTCGTTGGGGATCACCAGCACGTCCGGGGCGACCTCGACGGCGCCGGAGAGCTGGACTGCGGGGTCTGGGAGGTTCATGCTCCCCACTCCACCCGCGGGCGGCTCACGCGTCCAAGACCGTCTGCGCAAGCCCGATACCGCGCGAGTATCGTGCCTGATCATGGAGCTGCGGACCCTGCGCTACTTCGTTGCGGTCGCCGAGGAGCTGCACTTCGGCCGTGCCGCGCGGCGACTGCACCTGAGCCAGCCGCCGCTGAGCCGGGCGATCAAGCAGCTCGAGAACGAGCTGGGCACCACCCTGCTGCACCGCTCCCCCGCCGGCGTCGCGCTGACCGGCGCGGGCCACGTCCTGCTGGCCGAGGCGAAGGCCCTGCTCGAGCACGCCGACCGCATCCGCGCGAAGCTCGCGCGCACGACGATCACCGTCGGCATGCTCGGCGACCACGCCACCGGGCTGGCCGAGGCGTTCCGGCGCAAACGCCCGGACGTCGAGATCCGCGTCCGCGAGACCGACCTGACCGACCCGACCTGCGGACTGCGGACCGGCCAGGTCGACGTGGCCCTGACGCGCGGCCCGTTCGACGAGAGCGGCCTGAAGACCCTGGTCCTGCGCCAAGATCCCGTCGGCGCGGTCCTGCGGCCGGACGACCCGCTGGCCGCTCGCGAGCGGATCACCACCGAGGACCTGGCGGGCCGCGACTGGTTCCAGTTCCCGGACGGCACGGACGAGATCTGGCGGAACTACTGGAACGGCGGCAAACCCCGCAGCGGCCCGACCGTCCGCGCGGTCCAGGAGTGCGTGCAGTCCGTGCTGTGGAACGGTTCCGTCGGCCTGGCCCCGCTCGGCCACGACCTCGGTGAACTCGTCGTGGTGCCGCTGGCCGACATGGCGCCGAGCCCTGTCGTGATCGCGTGGGTCGAGGACGACCCGCTCACCCGTGACTTCGTGCAGGCCGCGGCTCAGGCGTACCGGCTCACGGTCACCGCGTAGTCGCCGCCCTCGAAGGGTTTCCGGTCCCAGGTCGCGAACCGCTCGACCAGCGCGAGCCCGGCCTCGGCGCAGTGCCGGTCGTAGTCCTCGACCGTGTAGCCGCGGTTCACGCTGAACCCGGCGACCAGGACGTTCCCGACGTGCCTGGCGACGCCCGCGACGAGCGCGCCCTGCGTGCCGGGCGGGGTGAACAGCGGCACGTTGCCCGCCATCACGACGACGTCGAACTTCCGTCCCAGGTCGAGCTCCGCCAGGTCGGACCGCACCCACGTGATGTCCGGCGCCTGCTCACGCGCGTACGCCAGCATCGACTCGTCGAGGTCGGCCCCGACCACCTCGATGCCGTGCCGCGCGAGCTCGATCCCGACCCGCCCGGTGCCGCACCCGGCGTCCAGCACCGAGGCCGGCCCGAACGCGCGCACGAAGGTCGCCTCCCCGTGCACGTCCACCCCGGACTCGGCGAGCGAGTCGAACCTC
The DNA here is from genome assembly GCF_014653695.1 of Lentzea cavernae. GTDB lineage: Bacteria > Actinomycetota > Actinomycetes > Mycobacteriales > Pseudonocardiaceae > Lentzea > Lentzea cavernae. Next base: position 872,686 of record NZ_BNAR01000001.1, read on the forward strand.
CGCTGGTACTCAGCCCCGTTCCACACGCCCCCAGCATAGAACCGAAGATCGGCGGATACCGGACGCGTGAGAGCGCTGCCAAGGTCGAAGGCATGACGCGCTTTCTGCTGGCAGTGGCGTTGCTCGTGGCCGCGGCCTCTCCCGCACAGGCCGCACCACCGAGATGGGTGGGCACGTGGGCGGCCGCGCCGTCCTCCGCGGTCCCCGGCACCGACAACGGCTATCCGAACTTCACGATCCGCAACATCGTGCACGTCAGCGCGGGCGGCAAGGAGATCCGCGTCCGGCTCTCCAACGCGTTCGGCCGCACCCCTGTGCTGTTCAGCCAGGTCACCGTGGCCCGCGCGGCCGGCCCGGACACTCCCCTGGCGCTGCCCGGCACCGTGCGCACGCTGACGTTCGGCGGCTCCCAGGCGATCATCGCCGCGCCCGGCGCCGACGTGGTCAGCGACGGCGTGGCCCTGACCGTTCCCGCCGACTCCGACCTGCTGGTGAGCGTCTACACGCCCGAACCCGGCGGCCCGGTCACGCACCACGGCCTGGCCATGCAGAACTCGTACTTCACCCGCGACGGCAACCACACCACCGACGAGTCCGCCGCCGCCTTCCGCGAACGCACCACGAACTGGCACTACGTCTCGGGCGTCGACGTGCGCTCGTCGACGTTGCAGGGCAGCGTGGTGGCGCTCGGCGACTCGATCACCGACGGCGCCAACTCGACGTGGGGCGCGAACCTGCGCTGGCCGGACCAGCTCGCAGACCGCGTCAACACCCGCCTCGGCGTCCTGAACGCGGGCATCAGCGGCAACCGCCTCCTGCTCGACGGCGGCGGGGCCGGCGTCAACGCCCAGGCCAGGCTGAACCGCGACGTCCTCACCCAGTCCGGCGTCCGCACGGTGATCGTGTTCGAGGGCATCAACGACATCCAGCAGACCCCGCACGAGACCGACCCGGCCAAGATCATCGCCGCCCTGAAGCAGATCGCCTCCCGGTCGCACGACCGCGGACTGCGGGTCGTCGGCGCGACGATCACACCGTTCAAGGGCTGGAACAGCTACACCGAGGAACTGGAGCAGGTCCGCCAAGCCGTGAACTCGTTCATCCGCACCAGCCGCGACTTCGACGCCGTGGTGGACTTCGACCAGGTCATCCGCGACCCGTCCGACCCGCAGCGGATCCGCCCCGACTACGACCAGGGCGACCACCTGCACCCCGGCGACAAGGGCTTCGAGGCGATGGCCAAGGCGGTGCGCCTGGCCGTCCTCTGACACCCGATCGAGCGTCGCGCGTTTGCGGGACCCCTGCCCCCGGCTATTCGATGGAGATCAACACCGAACGGACAAGGGGTCCACGCATGCGTCTCACGATCCTCGCCGCCGCGCTCGCGCTCGGCGCCACGGCCTGCGGAGGGTCCGATCCCGCGCCCCAGGACCAGGCGGCGTCCACCACCGGCACGTCCACGGCGAGCACGGCGTCGAGCGTCGCCGACAAGCAGCAGCCCGCGGTGAAGGCCGAACTGACCATGCAGGGCAAGCCCGGCCTCGGCCTGCTCACCGCGACGAACCAGGGCAGCGCGCCGATCACGTTCCAGGGCTGGCCGAAGCTCGCTTTCACCAACCCCGCGAACGAGCCCGCCGCCATCCCGGTCGAGCAGAAGCTCGTGCCGGGCGAGGGCCCGTCGATCACCCTGCAGCCCGGCCAGACCGCGTTCGCCGGCGTGCAGCTCGACGTCGATGACGACACGAACTCGTTCGCCATCAACGAGATGACCGCCGAGCTGCCGGGCATGGTGCCGGTGAAGGTGACGTTCATCGGGACGGACGGCCAGCCGATCGCGGACCTGACCAAGCTCAAGGTGAGCGAGGCGAAGGTCGGGACGATGCAGCCGGCCGCCCAGGGCGTCACCGTGTTCGACTAGCCCAGCGGTGCTGGAGGGTCACCTCCCACGGGTGGACGGCCCGGTCGAGGAACATCAGGCCGTCCATCCGGCAGGTGCACGGGTTGTTCTCGCGGGTGTTCTGCGGGTAGCTGCCGCCGATCTTGTACCCGCGCGGGTCGGTGGCCGAGGCGAGGTCGGGTTCCGGGTCGCCTTCGAGCTTCCACGGGTCGCCGGCGGCGACGTACCTGCCCTCCAACGGCTTTCCGTCGCGATAGAGGGCCATCGCGCCGGTGTCGAAGTCGAACGTGGCCGCGAGGAACACCCACTCGTTCTGCGGCAACAGCTTCTGCCACTGCTCGGTCGCCGCGAACGTCTGCGAGTCGCCGCCGTCGAGCCGCCGGGCCAGGGCGACGAGCTTCAGCTCGCCGTCGACCTGGATCAGTTCCAGCAGGGCGCGCACGGCGTGGCCGTTGGAGTCGCCGGTCAGGACGCCGGCCAGGCCGATCGCGCCGTAGAGGTCGTCCGGGTCGGGTGTGTTCGAGTTCGGGGCCGGGTTCTGGCCCGACATCTTCACCCAGCCCATGATCGACGTCTGGCGTGCGCCGTTGAACGCCTTCAGCGTCGGCACGCCGGTTTCGCTGTACAGGCCCGCCTTCCAGTCGTCGTTGCCCGCGGTGGCGGGGTTGATCTGCCCCAGTTGCAAGGCGTTCCGGCTGAACGCTCCGTCGCGCACGCGCATGCCGGCGCCGCCGTTGATCAGCTGCAGGGGTGTTCCCGAGCGGCCCCTGTCTTGTTCGAGGGCGTTGTCGCCGCGTACGGGGTGTTCGAAGTCGTAGTAGGACACGAGGTTGCGCGTCAGGGAGGGGAGCACCGGGCCGAAGGTGGCCTGGGCCGGTGCTGCCAGTCCCACGCCGAACAGCGCGACGAGACCCAGGACGGCCGCCCTCATCGGATGCCCTGGCCCTGCACGCGCAGGTCGCGGAGCCTGCCGATGTTGTCGAACGAGCCGAAGCCCACGCGGCCCGAGGTGAACGTCCTGTCCACGGCGGTCATCACCGGGTGCGGCGATCCGTCCACGTAGACGGCGATCTCGCCGGAGTCGGTGCAGTGCTTGACCCGCACGCGGTGCCATGCCGTGTCGGTGACGGCAGGGGGTGCGCCAACGGAGCGCACGGCGTCCCACTGGTGGTCGAGGCGCAGGCGGTCGGCGTTGTTCACGACGAAGATGCCGTTGTGCGGGTAGATCTTGTTGTCCGACGAGAGGTGCGCGTAGTAGAACTCGGTGTCGGAGCGGTGGCCGAACACGATGATCACGTCCCGGTTGGACTCCGCGACGGGGGTGTCCAGCCGCACGGAGGCGTCGACCTGCACCGTGCCGAACGCCGGTCCCTTGCGCAGCACCGCGTACTCGAACGGGCGGCGCGGGCCTGGGCGGGCCGCGCCGGGTTCGGCGAGCACGACCTCGCGGCCGGGGAACTGCCACAGCGCCGGTGTCACCGGTTGCCAGGAACCCGCGTTGCCCGCTCCCGCGACGAAGTCGTGGCCGGAGCGGCAGGAGGCGAAGGTGCGGGCGCCCGTGACCTTCCAGATCTTGCCGTTCGCCTTGGCCAGCACGTAGAGCTCGCCCTCGGCGTCCTGGCCGAAGCGCAGGTCGACGCGGTTCGGGTCGCCGACCAGGTCCTTCATGGTCGTCAACTGGCCGTGGGCGTAGACCATCAGCTCGCCCGTCACGGCCATCGGGCGGCCGGCGCGCATCTCGCGTTCGTCGGCGACGTAGAGCAGTCCTTTGACGCCCTCGCCGTAGATGTACTTGCCGCGCAACGAAGGGATCTTCGTGCCGCGGTAGACGAAGCCGCCCATCAGCGCGTTGCCGCTGTCCGCGCAGGGGCGCTGGGCGGAGGTGCGGTTGTGGTCGAAGGCCGTCACCGGGTAGGTGAAGCCGTACTTCGCGTCGTCGGCGGGCAGCGGGAACACGCCGCACGACGGGTCTCCGCGCCGGTACTCCCAGATGCCCTCGCGTTCGCTCCAGCCCAGGTTGGCGCCCTTGCGGACCTCGTACACCGCGTCCACGGCCTTCTCACCGATGTGCCCGAGGAACATCCGGCGCGTCACCGGGTCCCAGCTGAAGCGGTACGGGTCGCGCATGCCGTACGAGTAGATCTCCCCCAGCGCGCCCGCCCTGCTCACGAACGGGTTCGAGCGAGGGACGCCGTACCGGCCGTTCACGCCGTTCGTGCCGGCGGGGTCGATGCGCAGGATCTTGCCCTGGGGCAGCGAGAGGTCCTGCGGCACGGTCGTCGAGAAGCCGATGCCGCCGTCACCGGAGGCGATGTAGAGCAGGTGGTGGTCCTCGTCCCACCGGCGCGCGGTCGGGTTGAAGCCGATCTCCTGGAAGCCGTGGATGAACGACGCGAAGCCCACCCGCAGCACCTCGCGGTGGGTGCCGGCGAAGACGTCCGCACGCGGGTCGGAGGCCGTCCACTCGGTGATCACGCCGTGCACCTCGGTGGTGCCGGGTGAGGGCAGGTCCGGCTTCTTGGTCGTCAGCGCGGACCCGGTCTCGGTGTGCACGGTGTAGAACTTGCCGTTGCGCCGGAAGTCCGGGTGGAACGCGGCGAACCCGAAGCCGCTGCCCAGGCCGCGGTGGGTGTGGAAGTCGGGACCGACCGCCGCGCCCAGGTCGAGGAACGCGTGCTGGACGCCGTCGTCGAGCAGGTAGAGCCTGCCGTTCATGTCGGGCACGAACATCCGGCCGGAGCCGTCCGGTACCTCGCCGAGGTAGTTGATCCTGTTGTAGCGCACCAGTCTGGTGTCGGTCGGCGGTGGCACGGGCTGCGACTTCGGCAACTGCGCGACCTCGGTCAGCTCCAGGCCGACACCGGACGGGCCCGGTGTCGGCAGCGGGTCGGCGATCGGCACGTCGGCCTGCGCCGACGCGTTGGGCACGAACAACGCGGAGAGCACCAAGGTTGCGACGGCCAAACGGGACAAGCGTCGGTACATCCCCACCACCCTGTGGGCCAGGCCGTGCGCCTGCACGGCGACGGAAAGCGCTTTCCAACGCGGCGGAACTCGGACGCTACCCAGCTAATAAAGTCGTTACAACCCTTGCCGCGCAATCAGTCCTGTCCTGTCACCGCTCCCAGAAGATCGCGGATGCGTGCGGTCGCCGACGCGAACTCCGGACGGGCCATCGTCGCGGAGTAGTCCCTGGTGCCCGGCAGGTCGACCTCGATGACCTCGTGCACCACGGCGGGACGCCGCGTCAGCACGATCACCCGGTTCGCGAGGTACACCGACTCCGCGATCGAGTGCGTCACCAGCAGCACCGTCGTGCCGGTCTCCTGCCACACCCGGTGCAGCTCGACGTTCATCTGCTCGCGCGTCAACGCGTCCAGCGCGCCGAACGGCTCGTCCATCAGCAGCACGCGTGGCCGGTGCAGCAACGCACGGCACAAGGCCACGCGTTGCTGCATGCCACCGGACAGCTCGTGCGGCAGCGCGTTCTCGAAACCTGACAGCCCGGTCATCTCGATGAGCTCGTCGGCCCGTTTGCCCGCCTCGGCCGCGTTCATGCCGCGCATCTCGGCCTGCAGCAGGATGTTCCTGCGCGCGGACCGCCACTCCAGCAGTGCGGCCCGCTGGAAGACGAACCCGATGTCGTGGCGCGGCCCGCGCACCTGCTCGCCCAGCAACGTCACCGAACCCGACGACGGTGTCAGCAAGCCGGACACCAGCTTCAGCAACGTCGACTTGCCGCAGCCGGAAGGCCCGACGATGGACACGAACTCGCCCGGCGCGACGTCGAGCGAGACCTGCTGGATCGCCGTCACCTCCGCGCGCTTCGACCGGAAGCGCACGGACACGTCGTCGATCGAGACCGCAGAGGTGGTCAAGGTGCCGGTCATCCCTTGGGTGCCACGCTTTCTTCCCAGTAAGCCGAAGGCTCGGAGGCTTCCTTGATGATGCCGGTCTTCTGGAAGGTGTCGATGGTCCTCTTCCAGTCGTCGGCGGTGTTGACACCCGGCGCCTTGTCCTTCGTGGCGTCGGTGTGCAGCAACGTCAGCGTCGTCCTGAACTGCTCCAGCACGACGGTGGGCGACGGCAGCTGCTCCGCGGCGCCCTTCATCGACTCGGCCGCGGCCTCCGGGGCCTTCTCCGCCTCCGCCCACGCCTCCTGCGTCGCCGCGACCATCTTCTTCACGAGCTCGGGGTCCTTCTGCAGCATGCTCTTCGACGTCAGCAGGCCGTTGCTGAAGTAGTTCAGCCCGAACTCGGAGAACCGCAGGTACCCCACGTCCTTGCCGGACTTCTCCTTGATCGTCGGCCCCTGGTCGGACGCGAACCCGAGCAGCACGTCGGTGCGGTTGGAGATGACCGCGGCCATCTTGCCCGCCGGGTCGATGTTCTGGATCGAGACGTCGGACTCCTGCATGCCGTTCTGCTTCAGGAAGGCCGGGAACGTCTTCGTCAGCGCGTCCCCCGCCGTCGTGGCGACGGACTTGCCCTTCAGGTCCTCCGGCTTCTTGATGTTCTTGTCGGAGAAGAACTGCACGGACGCCGGTGTGGTCTGCAGGAACACCCCGATGCTCTTGGCCGGCACGCCCTGCTCGACGGCCGTGGCGAGCGCGGAGGTGTCGGCCCAGCCGAAGTCCGTCTGGCCGGCGCCGGTCGCCGTGACGGTCTTGCCGGACCCCTGACCCGCCTGGATCTTCAGCTTGATGCCGTGCTTGTCGTAGATGCCCTGCTTGACCCCGTAGTAGAACGGCGCGTGCTCGCCGTACGGGTACCAGTTGAGGGTCAGCGTGACCTCCTTCGCCTCACCGCCGGACCCGGACGTCGTGCCGCCGCCCCCACCGCAGGCGGCGACCACCAGCAACGCGGGGACAAGACCAGCGAGCAGCTTCTTCATCATCAGCCTTTCGCGAGAAGGGTTGTGACGGCGGCGCCGCGCCTGCTGGCGTGCCACGGCAGCATCAGCTTTTCGGCGAGGTCGAGCAGGAGGAAGAGCAGGACGCCCACGACGGAGATGACGATCAGGCCGGCGAAGAGCATCGGCGTGTCCATGTTGCCGTTGGCCTGCAGGATCACGTATCCGAGACCTTCGTTGGAGCCGACGAACTCGCCGACCACGGCACCGGTGACGGCGAGCGTGACCGCGACCTTCAGACCCGCGAACAGGTGCGGCAGCGCGGCCGGGAAGCGGATCTTCACGAACGTCTTGACCGGGCCGCCGCCCATCGTCGCGGCGAGTTCGAGCATCTCGGTGTCGACGGACTTGAGACCGGTGACCGTGGAGATGACCACGGGGAAGAACGCCATCAGCACGGCCACGATCACCTTGGGCTCGAGGCCGAAACCGAGCCACACCACGAACAGCGGAGCGATGGCGATCTTCGGGATGACCTGCGCGAACAGCAGGATCGGGTAGGCCGTGCTCTCGATCGTCCGCGAGTAGACCATCGCGACGGCCACCAGCACGCCGAGCACGCCCGCGATGACGAACCCGAGGACGGTCTCGTAGGTGGTCACCCAGGTGTGGCCCCACAGGTAGGACCACTTGTCGGCGAGCAGGCCGAAGGTCTTGGCCGGTGACGGCACGAGGTAGGCCTCGACCAGGCCGGTGGCGGTGATGAGGTGCCAGATCGCGAGGCAGGCGGCGAGCAGTGCGGCCGGACGCCACGACCGCTCCACGACGCCTCGCCACCGGTCCGCCTGAACCTTGTCCATCGGGCTCCCTGAGGTCGGAAAGCGCTTTCCAGTACGCTATGTCCGGTCCTCACACCGGTCAAGGTGAAGGGTCGGAAGAGACGACTGAATCGATTTTCCGATTAGCAGCCATTAGGTTCAGGTGGAGCTGTAGGTGTTGCCCGCGTGGTCACGGCCGCGCGCGAGGTAGATCCTGTGGTCGCCGGACTTCAGGAACCGGACGGTCGTCGGCATGTACCGCATGGTGTAGCCGCACCGGCGTGACGTGCTGCGGTTCGGTGGCGAACCGTGGACCAGCATCGCCGAGTGCACGCTGCACGCGCCGCGATCCAGTTCCACGTCGACGGCACGGGACTCGTCGACCGCCGTCTCCTGGTTGAAGAACGAGTCGGCGGTGCCGGTGTGCTCGGCGGCCGCGCGGTGGCTGCCCGGGATCACGCGCAGGCAGCCGTTCTCGACGGTCGACGGGTCGATGGCCAGCCACACGGTGATCGCGTCCGAGGCGGGCGAGATGGTGTCACGCCAGAAGTGCGCGTCCTGGTGCCACGGCACGGGTTTGCCGTCGCCGGCGGGCTTGCAGATGAAGTGCGACGAGAACAACGCGATGTCCGGGCCGATCAAGGACTCGACCAGGTCGAGCACGTCCGGGTCGAGCAGCCACTCGAACAGCGCCGGGTCTGTCAGGTGCGGCACGTCCATGTGCTCGGGCCGCTGCCCCGGCGGCAGGGCGGCCAGCTTGGCCTCGAAGTGCGCGGCCAGCGCCTCGAACCGGGCGGGCGCCAGCACTCCGGAGTGCGTCTCGTAGCCGTCGGTCTGGAACATCGTCACCTCACGAGTAGGCCGGTCTCCTTGTCGTAGCGCAGAACGCGTGCGGGCGGGGCGTCCACGGTCACGGTCGTGCCGACGGCGGGTTCGTCGTCCTCCGGCACGATGTAACCGATCTGCTCGTCCCCGCAGTCGAGCGTCACCAGCGAGGTCACGCCGAGGTTCTCCACAATGGACACCTCGCCGGTGAACAACCCCTCGGCGGCGGGCGACAGGTACTCCGGCCGCACGCCGACGATCTCGGCACCGCGCGGCACCAGGTTCATGGGCGTCGAGCCGATGAAGTTCGCGACGAACGTGTCGGCGGGCCGCTGGAACACCTCGCGCGGGGTGCCGAGCTGCCGGATCCGGCCCGCGTCCATCACCGCGATGCGGTCGGCCAGTGCCAGCGCCTCGGCCTGGTCGTGGGTGACGAACACCGTCGTCAACGCCAGTTCCCGTTGCAGCTTCTTGAGGAACGTCCGCGCTTCCAGCCGAAGCCGGGCGTCCAGGTTGGACAGCGGTTCGTCCAGCAGCAGCACCTCGGCCGACGCGGCGACCGCGCGGGCGAGCGCCGCCCGTTGCTGCTGACCGCCCGAGAGCTGACCGGGCCGTCGGTCCAGCAACTCCCCCAGGCTCAGCCCGGCGGCGGTGCGCGCGGCCGTCTCCTGCTGCACGGACTTCGCGGCGCCCCGCACCCGCAACGGGTAGGCGATGTTCTCCGACACCGTCATGTGCGGGAACAACGCGTAGTCCTGGAACACCATGGCCACCCGCCGGTCGCCGGGCTGCAGCCTCGTGACGTCGCGGTCCCCGATCGCCACGGCCCCGTCGGAGGCGGCCTCCAGGCCCGCGATCGTGCGCAGCAGCGTGGTCTTGCCGCACCCGGACGGCCCGAGCAGGGCGAACAGCTCGCCGTCGGCGATCTCGAGGTCCAGCTCGTCCACCGCCCGCACTCCGCCCGGGTACACCGTGGACAGACCCTCGACAGTGATACCCGCCATCAGCTCTTGATGCCTCCGTGGAATCGGAACCCGTACCGCTTGTTCACGAACAGGTACAGCACGACCACCGGGATCGAGTACAGCAGCGAGAACACCGGGATCACCGTCAGGTTGGCGCTGCCGCCCTCGTCGTACAGGGTGCGCAGCAGCACCGCCGCCGGCTGCTGGCCGACGTCGCGCATCAGCAGGAACGGCAGCAGGAAGTTGCCCCAGGCGTTGACGAACGCCCACACGAAGATCGTCGCGACACCGGGCCGCGCGACCGGCAGCACGACGTGGCTCAGCACCTGGCGCGGAGAGGCCCCGAACACCCGTGCCGACTCCTCGTACGAGCGCGGCACGGCGTCCATGAAGTCCTTCAGGATGAAGATGGCCGCGGGCAGCATGCCGCCCGCGATCACCAGCGCCGTGCCGAACTGCGAGTTGATCAGCCCGAGCTGCAGCATCATCACGAAGATCGGCACCATCGCGGCCGTGCCGGTGACAACACTGGAAAGCAGCAACAACAGGTACAGCAACAAATCCCGGCCAGGAATCCTCACGCGCGACAGGGCGTACGCCGCCAGCGCGGCCAGCACCGTCGTGACCACCGTCGCGATCACGCACAGCACCAACGAGTTCAGCAACGACGTCAGTGCGTACGGGTGGTCGAAGGTCGCCACGACGTTGCGCCACGTCCAGTCCGGCCACCGCAGTCCCAGACCTGGCTTCGAGTCGAACGGCGCGGAGGCCAGCCACAGCATCGGCACCGCGAAGAACGCCAGCACCAGCGTGATCAGCACGTAGAAGCCGATCCGCCGCACGATCCACAGAGGACTCATGCCCGCCTCCGCAGGAGCCTGAGGTACACCAGGGCGATGACGAGGTTGCCCACCAGCAACAGCATCGACATGGCGGACGCGTACCCGAGCCGACCACCTTCCAGCGCCTGCCGGTAGATCAGCACCGGCAGCACCTCGGACTGGTGGTTCGGCCCGCCGGCGGTCAGCAGGAACGGCGTGAAGTCGTTGGCCGTCCACAGGCTGATCAGCAACGTGTTCGTCAGGACGTGCCCGCGGATGTGCGGGAACACCACGTCCCGCACGGTCTGCCACCCCGACGCGCCCATCAGCCGCGCGGTCTCCAGCTGCGACGGCGGCACCGCGGCCAGGGCCGAGGTGTAGAGCAGCATCGAGAACGCCGTGCCGCGCCAGACGTTGAAGATGATCAGGCTCGTCATCGGGTACTGCACCAGCCACGCGGTCTGCGGCGACCCGAGCAGCATGCCCAGCGTGCCCGTGTCCCGGCTCAGCACCGCGAACCACAGGTAGGCCACCACCGTGCTCGGCAGGATCCACGAGAGCAGCACCAGGCCCTCGACGGTCCGCCGCAGCCCCGGCCGCACCGTCCGCAGCAGCCACGCGAGCCCGAACCCGAGCACGTTCTGCCCGATCACCGCCGACCCGAGCACGAACAACGCCGTGAGCCACAACGAGTTCGTGAACAACGGGTCGCGCGCGGCCTCGACGACGTTGTCCAGCCCGACGACCTGGGGGTTGGCCGCCGCGGCACCGGTGAGCTGGTAGTTCGTGATGCCGATGTAGAGCGTCCACAGCGCCGGGAAGACCAGGAACACGCCGATCAGCAGGAGCGCCGGGGCGACGAACCCGACCGCGCGCCGGACGCCCAGTCCGGAGCTGTCCAGTCCGGAGCTAGCCAACGTTGCCCTCGCCGACGGCCTTCACCAGCGCCGCGCGATAGGCCGTCGCCACCTCGTCCGGGCTCCTGCCCGCCACGACGTCCGCCGTGGCCTGCTGCAACGCCGCTGAGACCTTGGGGTAGTCGGCGAGCCCTGGCCGGTACCGGGTGATCGGCAGGACCTTCTCCGCGATGAACGTCAGCATCGGGTCGCCCTGGAGGACCTCGTCGTTGACGTCCTGCCGTTGCGTCAGCTGCGCCGTGCCTGCCAGCGACTCCTTGACGGCCTCTGCGGAGTTGAGGAACTGCATGAACTCCCACGCCTGCTTGGGGTACTGGGTGTTCGGGTTGATCACCCGCACGCCACCGCCGGACATGCTGACGAAGTCCTGTCCGCCGACACCCGCGCCGGACTGCTTCGCCGGGATCAGCGCCCACCCGACGGCGGCGTCGCGGTCGGCCATCTTCGCCACGCCGTTCTTCGGCTCCACGACCGAACGCCAGAAGTAGTCGCTCTCCAGCAGGACGCCGATCCTGTTCTCGCTGAACAGCTGGAACGACCGGTCGCGCCCCTTGGCCTCCTGCTGCAGCACGGGATCACCGAGGCCGCCGCCGTAGACCTTCTGGTAGAGCCCCAGAACGTCCTTCAGCTGCGCCGAATCCCCTTGCCACTTCCCGTTGTCGTAGATCGGCCTGCCGGTGCCGGCCAACGCGGGCAGCACGCCCTGCATGGTCGTCGCCTCGCCCATCGCGGCACCGGCGTTGAGCTGGATCGGCGTCACGCCCGGCAGCGCCTTGAGCTTCGTCCCCGCGTCGAGCACGTCCTGCCAACTGCGGGGTTGCCAGTCCGCGGGCAACCCGGCCTGCGCGAACAGCTTCTTGTTGAAGAACAGCACGCGCCCGTCGGTGCCCATCGGCACGCCGTACCGCTTGCCGTCGAACTCGCCGAGTCCCTGCACGGCCTTCGGGATCTTCTCCCAGCCGTCCCAGTCGGTGTTCCCGACGACGTCACCGAGCGGTTTGATCTGCCCTGCCTGCGCGAACTCGCCGAGCCAGATGCCGTCGATCTCGATGATGTCGCCGCCACCGCCGGTCTTCAGGTCCAGCGCGACCTTGGTCTTGAAGTCCTCGTCACCGGCGCCGTTCTGCTCGAACTTGATCGTCGCGGTGACGCCTTTGGCCTTCTGCAGTTCGGTGAATCTCGGGATCACCCAGTTCTGCAGCCAGTTCGCGCCGCGCGAGTTCTTCCCGCCGACCGCCGAGTTGGCGACGATCGTCAGGGTGATCTCCTTGGCGTCGGCGTTGCGCGCCTGATCACCGCTCTGCGTCTGCCCCAGACATCCCGCCAGCAGCCCGCAGACCGCCAGCAGACCGAACACCGTTGTTCGCCGCATCCACCCAACCTGGCACTGGATCACCGCGGCCACAAGGTCTGGCCGGACCGGCCAGACCCGCCGGCGGTCGTCAGCGCACCTGTTCGGCCTTGAACTGCATCCGCGGCGCGGCGTAGAACTCCTGCGCCTGCACGAGCCTCAACTCGCGCTCACCGGAGCGGTAGGTGAGGTCGATCAGGTCGAAGACGCTCGACGCGGTGCGCTCCAGCGCCACCGCCGCGTCCTTCGTCTGCACGTAGTGGGCCGTGAACAGCGCCGCCGTGACGTCACCGGACCCGTTCGCCTTGAACGGCAGGTGCGGGGTGCTGACCAGCCACGCCCCGGCGGGGTCCGCGACGAGCATCTCGATCGTGCCCTCGTCGCGGTCCGGCCGCTCGACGCTCGTGACGAGCACGGTCGACGGGCCCATCGCGCGGGCGAGGTCGACGGAGGCGAGCGTCGAGGAGATGTCGGCCGGCTCGGTGCCGGTCAGGAACCCCAGCTCGAACTGGTTCGGGGTGATGATGTCGGCGACCGGGACGACCTTGTCGCGCAGCAGCACGGGGATCTCCGGCGCGACGAAGCAGCCGGACTTGGCGTTGCCCATGACCGGGTCGCACGCGTAGAGCGCATCCGGGTTCGCGGCCTTCACGCGGGCCACGGCGTCGATGATCACGTCACCGATGCCCACCCCGCCCTGGTAGCCGGACAGCACGGCGTCGACCTGGGGGAAGACCCCGCGCTCCTCCACGCCGAGCAGGATGTCGGCCACGTCGGACGGCGGGAGCAGCGGACCCCGCCAGGCGCCGTACCCGGTGTGGTTGGAGAAGGCCACGGTGGGGATCGGGACGACCTCGACGCCGATGCGCTGCAGCGGGAACACGGCCGCGGAGTTCCCGACGTGGCCATGGGCGACGACGGACTGGATGGACAGAACCTTCATCCGACCAGCCTAATAGTCTGAACGGGTGGCCGATCGACGCGCAGTCCTGAAATCCCTCGCCCTGCTCCCGCTCGCCGGTTGTGCGGCCCCGCGGGCGACCGAGCCGGTCAGCACGGTCAGCCCGCCGACGACCACGAGCGCCGCCCCCGTCAGCCACGACGCCCTGCTCGAGCTGGAGAAGAAGTTCGGCGCACGGCTGGGCGTCTACGCGATGAGCGACAACGGCAGCACGATCGAGCACCGGGCCGACGAGCGGTTCGCGTTCTGCTCGACGTTCAAGGGCCTGGTCACGGCCGCCGTCCTGCACCGCAACCCGATGGCGCGCCTCGACACCGTCGTCACCTACACCGACGCCGACCTGATGAAGAGCTCCACGATCACGAGGCAGAACGTCCGCACGGGCATGAAGCTGCGCGACCTGTGCGACGCCGCGGTCCGCCACAGCGACGGCACCGCGGGCAACCTGCTGCTCGCGAACGTCGGCGGCCCCGCGGAGCTCACCAGGTACCTGCGCGAACTCGGCGACACCGAGACCCGGATGGACCGGATCGAGCCGGACCTCACCTCGGCCGTGCCCGGCGACCCGCGCGACACCGCCACCCCGCGCTCGCTCGGCACCGACTACCGGCGGCTCGTGCTCGGCGACGCCCTCGAACCCGAGAAGCGAGACTTCCTGCGAGACCTGCTGGAACGCTCGGTCACCGGCGCGAAGCGCGTCCGGGCCGGTGTTCCGCAGGGCAGCAGGGTCGCGAGCAAGACGGGCACCGGCTCCTACGGCACGGTCAACGACATCGCCGTCGTGTGGCCGCCGACCGGCGGCCCGCTCCTGATCGCGGTGATGTCCAGCAAGGCGTCCGCGGACGCCGAGTACGACGAGGCCCTCGTCGCCGAAGCCGCCGCCTACGTCGTCAAGACCCTCATCTGACGGACGACACGTCCGCCCACACGGTCTTGCAGTCGGGGAACCGGTTGTGCCCCCACACCTGCGCCAGGCCGTTGACCAGCAACAAGCCTCTCTGGCGACGCCCGAGGAACCCGATCCGCCCGAGTTGCGGGAAACGGCCGGGGGTCCCGTCGTCGACCTCCACCCGGACCACCTCGCGCTCGGGGAGGCGGAAGATGCGGGCACGGCGTTGTGGGGCGGCGTGGTGGTAGGCGTTGCTCACGAGTTCCGTGGCCACGACCATCACGTCGACCACCACGTTCTCGTGCAGTCCCCGCAGCAGCCGGCGCACCTCCGCCCGCACGTCGGCGAGTGGCAGCGCACCTTCCGGTAGGACGAGGTCCACTCGTTCGCTGGACCGTCCTGCAATACCCATCAGCATCTCCCCGCGCCCTGTTGTTTCAAGGCAGGAGGTTCCATACCCCGGGGCGCGCATGTCGAAACTTCACGAATTACCGTCACGACGTTCTCGGCAGGTCCGCCCAGACCACAGTGCCGCCATGAGCCCTGTCCACACCCCAGCGATCGGACAGCCGGGCCACCAGGACCAGGCCGTACCCCCGCTGCGGGCGGGAGACCTTGCGCAACGGCGGATGGGCGCGGGCGTCGTGCGCGATCTCGACGCGGATCTTCTTGAGCTCCACGACGACGCGCAGGAACGACGGCTCCGACGTGTACCGGTACGCGTTGCTGACCAGTTCGTTGACCACCAGCAGCACGTCGGCCACCGCGTCGGTGTCCTCGCCCATCAGCTCCAGGCGCACCCAGCGCCGGACGGCCGCGAGTGACGGCCGTTGCCTGCCCAGTGGCAGATCCGCCGCCTCGCCCGTCCTCGCTGTCTGGTCGCGAGCCAAACCGCTCCTCGGTCAGATGATCAGTTCGGGCGCGGGTTACCCGGGTGCATCTACACCCAAACCATCCCATCCGTTCATCAAGTTCTTCTACGCTCACTGCTCCGCCGCAACCGCAGGGAGACCGCGTGCCCAGATCTTTGACGCCGCTGCTGGTCGCTGTGCTGGTCATCTGCTCGGTGCACCAGGTGCTGACCTCGGTGACCGCTCCCGTCGTCACCGCGCTCTCGTTCACGCCGACCCAGTTGGGGCTGGTGTTCACGATCGCCTCCGTGACGATCGCGTTGTCAGGCCCGTTGTGGGGACTGCTGGTCGACGCCGCCGGACCCCGGCCCGTGCTGCTGGCCGGCCTCTGCCTGTGCGTGGCGGGCCCCGCCGGTTTCGCCGCCGCGGTGACGTTCGGCATCGACGAGACCCTGACGCCGGACGTGGCATTCCTGCTGGTGCTGTTGTTCCGCAGCGTCCTGTTCTCCGCGGGGCTCGCCTCGGTGCTGGTCGTGGCGCTCGCCGTGGCTGGCCTCTCGACCAGCGGTGAGACCGCGCGCACCCGTGCCGTCAGCTTCGTCGGGGCGGCGCAGGGCCTCGCCGTGCTGCTCGGGCCGGTGCTCGGCGGCGCACTCGCGGTCGCGTCGCTGGCGCTGCCCCTGTACGTGGCCCCGGCGCTCGCGCTGCTGCTCGCGTTCCTGGGCATGTCGCTCTTCCAGGCCCCCGCGGAGCAGCACGAACCGGTGCGGGTCCGTCCGCTGGAGCTGCTGCCCGTCTTCGGCGCCGGGTTCTTCGCGTACCTGTCGCTCGCGCTCCTGCAGGCCGTCGTCCTCTACTTCGCCACCGACAGGCTGGACGAGCGCGTCGGCTCGGGGTCCGTCGAGGGCCTGCTGTTCGCGTCCGGCATCGGGCTCCTGCTGACGCAGGGCCTGCTCGTGCCGTTGCTGAAGTGGTCTCCGACCCGGCTGATGACGGTCGGCGGGCCGGTCGCGCTGGCCGGGTGCGCGCTCGTGGCCGTCGCGCCGTCCTCCGCACTCATGGCTCTGGCGTTCCTGGTCGTGTCGGTGGGCGGCGGTCTCGCGATCACCGGGTTCGGCGCGGCGGCCTCGCTCGGTGTGGGGCCGCGGCACCAGGGCGTGGTGGCCGGGCTGGTCACCGGCGTGAGCGGGCTGGCGTTCCTCGGCGGGCCGGTCCTCGGCGCGCTGCTCTACGAGGCGGCGCCGATCCTGCCGGTGCTCGCCGCCGGGGCGGCCGCGCTGGTCGCGACCGGGCTGGCGTTCGTCCCGGCCCTGTTCCGGTCCGAACCGAGTCTGCCGCACTGATCGACGAACCCACTACGCTGCGCACGTGACGCGTTACTTCAGCGCGCTCGTGCTGGCCCTGCTCACCGCGACGGCCTTCGTCGTCCCCGCGCAGGCCCACGCCGAGCTCAAGAGCAGCAACCCGGCGTCCGGCGCGACCCTTCCCGCCCCACCCGAGCAGGTCGAGCTGGTGTTCAGCGAGTCGATCAGCCTGCCGGACGGTGACGCGATCACCATCACGGGAGCGGACGGGGCCAAGGTGCCGGTCACGCAGGCGGCGGCCGTCGACAGCACGATCACCGCGAAGCTCGACGCCTCCGCGGCCAAGTCCGGGGTGCACACCGTCGACTGGGCGGCCAAGTCCGCGGACGGCGACACCGTCACCGGCAAGTTCACGTTCACGATGACCGTCGCGGCGCGGACCACCTCGGCCACCGCCCCGTCGTCGGTGACGATGAGCGCGCCGGTGTCCGGCGCTCCCCCGGCCGCCGCGCCGGAGGAGTCAGGTGGCGTGCCGATCTGGGTGTGGCTCCTGGTCGCGCTCGTGGTGGTCGTCGGCGTGATCCTGCTGGTGCGCCGCCGCAAGCCCGAGACGCCGTAGCCGCTCGCGCAGCAGTTCGCGCTCCGCCGGGTGTTCGGCCCGGTCGAGCGCGGCCCGCAGCGCGGCCGCCGGGTCCTCGCCGAGCCGGTGCAGCAGGTCCGCCCTGACGGCGTGGAACAGGTGGTAGCGGTCGAGGTCGAGAGCGTCGACCTCGCGCAGGGCGGCCCTCGGCCCTGCCGTCTCCGCGATCGCGACCGCCCGGTGCAGGGCCACGACGGGGCTCGGCGCGATCGCCATCAGCTGGTCGTAGAGGGCGACGACCTGGCGCCAGTCGGTCGGCGGGTCGCTGTGCACGGCGTTGATCGCGGCCTGGACCTGGTAGGGGCCCGGCCGGTTCCAGCGCAGGCAGCGGCGCACCAGGTCCTGGCCCTCCCGGACGAGTTCGGCGTTCCACAGCGCCCTGTCCTGGTCCCGCAGCAGGACGATCCCGCCGTCGCGCAGCCGTGCCTCCCGGCGTGACGCGACGAGCAGCATCAACGCGAGCAGCCCCCACACCTCGGGCTCGTCGGGCATGAGCTCCGCGAGCACCCGGCCGAGCCGGATCGCCTCGTCCGCGAGGTCCGCCTTGTCGAGCCAGCCCTCGTTGAAGATCAGGTAGACGACGGCGAGGACGGCCTCGAGCCGCGCGGGCAGGTCGGCGTCGCGCGGCACCCGGTACGGGACGCGGGCCGCGCGGATCTTGCCCTTCGCGCGCACGATCCGTTGCGCCATCGTGGTTTCCGGCACCAGGAACGCCCTGGCGATCTCCGCCGTGCTCAGACCGCCGAGCAGTTTCAGCGTCAGCGCGACCTGCGACTGCCTCGCCAGCGACGGGTGGCAGCAGGTGAAGATCAGCCGCAACCGGTCGTCGGCCACGTCCCCCACCTCCCGCGCTTCCCGTTCGTGCTCCAGCAGCGCCGCCTGCGCGTGTTTCTCCTGACCCTTGGCCTCGCGGCGGAACCTGTCGATCGCGCGGTTGCGGGCGGTGGTGATGATCCAGCCCGCCGGCGCCGGGGGGACGCCCTCGACCGGCCACCGCCGCACGGCCGTGGTGAAGGCGTCCTGCACCGCCTCCTCGGCGAGGTCGATGTCCCCGAGCAGGCGGGTCAGGACCGACACCGCACGGCCGTACTCGGCCCGGAAGACCTCCTCGATCATCAGGTCGCGATCGGCCTGACCTCGATCGACAGCGGACTGAGCACGGCCGCGAGCCGGCGGCCCCACTCGAGCGCCTCGTCGAGGTCCTCGGCCTGGACGACGGTGAAACCGCCGATGTGCTCCTTGCCCTCGGCGAACGGCCCGTCGGTCATCAGCACGTCGCCGCCCTGCGCCCTGAGCACGGTCGCGGTCGACGGCGGGTGCAGGCCGACGGCGAACACCCAGGCGCCCGAGGCCTGCATCTCCTCGTTCAGCGCGCCGAGGTCCGCCATGATCGGGCCGAGCACCTCGGGCGGCGGTGGATCGCCGTCGGGCTGGTAGATGCTGAGCAGGTACTGCTGCTTCATGGTGGGCTCCTTTCGCCCTTTGCACGAACGCGGGTGGCCCGTTTCGACAACTGTGGCGACATGATCCCGTTGATCCTCCCGCTCGACGACCCGTGAGCCGCTCTCGCGGCGGCCGGGGGCGAGGGCGCGTCGCCGGCGAGGCTCGCGCGGGCTGGCCTGCCGGTGCCGGACGGGTTCCACCTCACGACCCGCGCCTGCCGCGAGCGGTCGATGGAAGGCCTGGTGGAGGCGTTCCGCGCGCTCGGCGGGCCGGTGGCGGTGCGGCCGAGATGGCCGTGGTGGTCCAGCGGATGGTGCCCGCGGAGGTGTCCGGGGTGCTGTTCACGGCGGACCCGGCGACCGGGTCCGCCGTGCCGGTCGTGAACGCGGTGCGCGGGCTCGGCGAGGCGCTCGTGAGCGGGAAGGCGGACTCGGCCGACCTGCTGTCCGGTGACCAGAGGGCGGCGCTGGTCGCGCTGGACGAGCGGTGCGGTGAACCCACCACCCGTCCGCCGTCGGGTGGTGGGTCCGGTCCCGGAAGTCAGTTGTGCGCGAGCACGGCCTGCATCGAGACGAGCTGCCGCCGCATGCGTTCGCGCACCAGGTCGATCACCTCGGTGACCGTGTGGCCTTCCGCGTACGCCTGCACCTCGACCCACTTGAGGTCGAGCCGGGCGTGCGCGTGGATCATGGTCTTGTCCGAGGTCAGGTTGACCCACGCGAAGTCGACGTGGTCCGGCGCGTACCGGTCCAGCGAGGCGATCCGCGCGGACGCGTAGTCCCTGGCCTGCTCGGGAATGGCCTCCGCGAGCGAGACCTGGATGTAGTCCATCGGCACCTGCCTCCTCAGGGACGCGCGGCAGCGCCACGCGCCTGGGCCGACGGTACGGACCGGGCCGCGTCGCCGAAGCGGGCATTGGTCCCGACAGCGCGGGGACTTCGTCCCGACATCAGGTCTTGGGAGTCAGGGAGGAGACCCTCTCGTCGAGGTCCTCCTCCGTGGGCGCGCCGGTCAGCAGTTCCACCGAGCCGTCGGTGCGCACGAACGCGAACGTCGGCTGCGCGGTGACGCCGAACCGCTTCCACACCGAGCCGTCGAGGTCCGCCAGGTGCGGGAACCCGGTCATCCGGTGGTCGCTCACGAACTTCTTCATCGCGTCGAGCTGGTCCTCCGCCGCGACACCGACGAACTGCACCTTCCGGTGCCGTTCGGCGATCTTCGCGACCGTCTCCGCCTCGGCGTTGCAGGACGGGCACCACGGCGTCCAGAACCAGAGCACGGCGGGCTGGCCGACGAGCTTGTCACCGCGGAACTCCGCCCCGTCCAGCGTCGTGGCAGTGAACTGGAACTTCTCCGGCGTCGGCGCCTTCTCCGCGCAGCCGGCCAGCAACAGGATCCCCAGCAGCAGTCCGAGGACGCGCACAGGCCCTCACCTCCCGTCAGGGCGTACGGCCTTGCGCCTCCTCCGGTTCAGCCACCAGGCGCCGGCGACCGCGAGCACTCCGAGGAAGGGCCACGGCCCGAGCGCCGCCACGATCTGCACGAGCGTGTTCTGGAACCGCCCGGCTGCTCGGACGACCGGATCGATCGCGCTGCCGCCGGTGAGGAACAACCGCAGCTCGTAGACCCCGTAGTACGTCACGTACGCGCCCACGGCCACGAGGACGACACCGCCGATGCGACCGACATGCGGCAGGAGTGTGCGGACGCGCGGTGCGAGCAAGGAACCCGCAACGGCCAGCACGGTGACGACGAGTCCCATGCCGAGCGCGTAGGCGAGGAACGCCATCGCGCCCGTCTGCAGTGACGCACCCACGACAGCGAGGAACGGTCCGACCGCGCACGAGAGAGAGGCGATGGCGAACGCGATGCCGTAGCCGTACATGGACCACAGGCTCTTCGGTGCCGCCCGGAGCTTCGGCAGCCGGACGTACAGGTCCTTGCCGAGCACCAGGAGCACGCCGACGACGACCATCACGAGCCCGATCACGACGGTCACGAACGGCAGATAACGCTTGAGCGCGGCGGCGACGGGACTGACCAGAATTCCGAATGCGCCGAAGAAAGTGACGAATCCGGCTGTCATCACCAAACCGGACATAAAGGCCCTCGCGGGACTGTCCCGCGCCACGAGCGCCAAATAGGCGGGCAGCATCGCGAATCCGCACGGGTTGACCGTGGCCACCATTCCCGCGACGACCGCGAGTGCGAGCTCGTTCACGACGCTGAGGCTAGAGTTGCGATGTGCCGGTCGAACAGTGGCTCGAAGCCATCCCACCCCTGCTCGTGTACGCGATCGTCGGCCTGGTGATCGGCTTCGAATCCCTCGGAATCCCCCTGCCGGGCGAGATCGTGCTGGTCACGGCGTCGTTGCTGGCATCGCAGCACGACGAGCTCAGCCCGTTGTGGATCGGCGTGTGGGCGACCGCGGGCGCCATCATCGGCGACAACTTCGGTTACCTGATCGGACGGCGCGGCGGACCGCGGCTGTTCGCGTGGATGGGCCGGAAATTCCCCAAGCACTTCGGCGAAACACAGCTGGACCACGCCCGCCGCGTGTTCCAGAAACGCGGTGCGTGGGCCGTGTTCTTCGGCCGGTTCGTGGCACTGCTGCGCATTCTCGCCGGACCGCTCGCCGGGTCGATGCACATGAGTTACGGCAAGTTCCTGGTGGCGAACGCTTTGGGCGGCATCGTCTGGGCGGGCGGCACGACCGCGGCCGTGTACTACCTCGGCGTGGTGGCCGAGAAGTGGTTGAAGGGCTTCTCCTACGCGGGACTGGCGATCGCCGTGGTGTTCGGTGTCGCCGGGATCTTCATCGTGAAGCGGCGGCTCGCGAAGGCGGCCGAGAAGGCCGAGGAAGAAGAGCCCGCGAACGAGGTCACGCCGGCGGTGTGAGCCCGCCGGCACGCCGCTAGCCCTTCGGCTGCGCCACGACGAGCACCGGCGTTCCGGAGACCTCGAGCGCGTCGCCCACGCGGACCGGACGGCCGGTGCCGTCGAGGCCGCGCACCTCCTCGGCGTTCGGCGGGAACGACGTCGTCGCGGTGCCTTCGTGCGTCCAGCGGATCGTGAGCAGCCGCCCGTCGTCCGCGGTGAACTGACACTGCCAGACGTTGGCGGGCAGGCCGATGGCGAGCCCCTGACCGCACGACCTCGTCGTGGCTCGGATGAGCCACCGTTGGAGCTCCTCCACCGCGAGCGCGGCACGGGTGGGCGGACTGCCGACGGCCTGCAGCGCGAGGGGCAGGCGATCGCTGCCCCAGTTGTAGAAGTAGGTGCGTTCGAGGCCGAACTCCGAGCCGTAGATCGCCACCAGGTAGAAGCGCGTGGCGTAGTCGACCGCGCGTTGCTCGTCCAGCTGCTCTTCGCGCACGTACTCGTAGGTGACACCGGTGTTCCACAGGCGCGGGTGGACGCCGGCGTCGTGCAGCACGCCGTCGATCTGCCGCAGCAGGCCGACCATGGTCTCCGGCGGGTCGGCCGCCTGCCGCTGGTGCAGGTTGAGGCCCGCGACGTCGCAGTGGTCGTAACCGCGCAACTCGGCGAACCGGCGCAGCACGGCGCGGCCCTCGTCGGTCCACGACCTGGCCATCGACGGGCACACCACGTCCGCCCGCGGGTCGGCGTCCTTCACGGCGCGCCCGGCCAGCTTCGTCATCTCGACCAGGGTCTCCGTGGAACCGGAGAAGTAGCGCTCGTCGTTGGCGTGGACCCACACCTCGTACGCGTCGATGCGACCCTTGTAGCGGTTCGCGACGGCGCTGACGAACCGCGCCCACACGGCCAGGTCGTCGGGCGGCGCGCTGCGGGAACCGTCGCCGTACGGCGCTTTCGGCCCGTTCGGGGCGGCCCACGCCGGCGTGCCGCCGAACACCAGCGTCTTCGGCAGGCCCGCTTTCTCCGCACCGGCGACGAGCCGGTCGAGGACGGTCCACTCGTAGGCGCCGGGCTGCGGCTGCAGCCTCGCCCACCGCGTGCCGCTGTCCCAGAACCTCAGACCGCCGACCTGGAACGACGGCATCACCCCGCTCGACGAGGACGCCGTCACGCCGAACAGCGACGGCGCCAGCGGCCGTTCGCGCTGCCACGACGGCCCGGCGACCCGCTGCTGCGCGGGCGCGGTGCCGACGTCCGCCCCGCTGGCCGCCAGCGACGCGAGGACGAGCACCAGGACGAGCCCCGCGGCCACCGCGGAAAAGGCGCGCGAACGGGGACGCCTGCGGGATTCCGGCGCCTGTTGCACGATTTCCGGAACAACGACCTGACCGGTCGCCGCCCTCCATTGCGCCAGCAGTTCGACCAGTTCCTCGTCGCCCGCCGAACACGCCGCGGCGATTCCGACCACGGTCTGGTAATCCGGCGGAACAGTCGCCCCCGAGCAATACCTGTGCAGTGTCGAACTGCTGATGTGCGACTTTCTTCCCAGTTCCGCATAGCTCAGCCCGCTGCGCTGCTTGAGCGCCGCCAGATGGGCCGCGAGCTCTCCCCTGCCTTCCGGCACACCTACCGCCCTCCCCAAGCCTTCGGTGTCGCGGGCCAGTATGGCAGCCGTCCCACGCGCGGAGATATCGCCTGGTCAGCACGTGTCAGACCATGTCGGGACGGTGGCGTGTTGCCCGGTTGCGGCACACGTCGGCATTGTTGCCCTGGCCGCACTCGGGGGATTTCGCACGAATCATTTCCCGGTGCCGATGTGTTCATCGCGGGCGCCGGAACGGCCGAAGCGGATCTACTGCTCTGGAGGACTCCGTTGTCGCCGTTCGAAGTGACGCTTCTCCGACTCGCCAAGTCGGTGGTGGTCGCGGCGTTGGTGCTCACCGCGGCACCGGTGGTCGCCACCGCGGCACCGCAGGCCGAGTCGTTGTACTGGATCAGGTTCGCGGACAACTTCGCCCGATGCCTGGACTCCAACGCCGGCGGCGACGTGTACACCCACAGCTGCCAGGACAGGAACGACCACCAGAAGTGGGACAACTACACCCCCGGCAAGTTCAGGAACAAGAAGACCGGCCTGTGCCTCGCCGGTGGGAAGTCGTCGGTGTTCACCACCTCCTGCACGGTCAACGCGACCGACTGGAGGACGTCGTCCGCGACGAAGAAGCGCTTCACCAACGTGTCGACCGGTCTGTGCCTGCACAACCAGGGCGGCCACGGACAAGCTGTCGGACTGCGGGCCTGCCAGTCGGGGACCGCGTACTGGACCACGACGAAGCTCAGGAGCTGACCGGCCGGCGGGGGCCCGGCGAGCACGACGCGCCGTAGCGGCCATGCCCCGGCCGCACGCCGTCATGAACGCGTGGAGCCAGGATGAGCCTTGGGGGTGTTCATCCTGGCTTCACGCGTGCTCGCCGTCCGGACAGAAGCACGCGATCGCCGCCGGGCGGACGACCGCGCGGAGGAACCGGTTCCCCTCCCGGTCCACGTCACGCAGAGCGACCGCCGTCCTGATCCAGAACCGGACGCCGCGCACGGATCGATGCCGCTCAGAACCCCTGACACAGCCGCGAAAGCGATCAAGGAACACCCGGACTCCGTTGCCGGGCAAAGCTCAACGCCGATCATTCACCTGACCGATCTGTCGGACACGTCTTGTGGTGCGCCGATTACGCGCGGTATGGTCTAGACCTTCAATCGCCGCCGCGATGTAACGGGAGTACGCACACATCAAGGCAAAGGAACTCACATGAAGATTGGACGCAGGGTTGCGGCCGCCATGGCCGGCGTTCTCGCTGCACCGGTGATCGTCGTGGCTCTCCCGACCGGCACGGCGTTCGCACACGGGTACATCTCCTCACCTCCCAGCCGCCAGGCGCAGTGCGCCAACGGCACGGTGAAGGACTGCGGCGCGATCCAGTGGGAGCCGCAGTCGGTCGAGGGCCCGAAGGGCCTGCAGAGCTGTCACGCCAACCTGTCGCACTTCTCCGTGCTGAGCAACGACAGCAAGGGCTGGCGGGTCACCGGCACCAGCCGCACGGTGACGTTCAACTGGGTGTTCACCGCGCGGCACCGCACGGCGGACTACGTCTACTACGTGGACGGCCGCAAGGTCGCGACGTTCAGCGGCAACAACCAGCAGCCGCCGGCCACGGTGCAGCACAGCGTCAACGTGGGCTCCGCCGGCAAGCACAAGGTCCTGGCCGTGTGGAACATCGGCGACACCGCCAACGCGTTCTACTCCTGCATCGACATCAACGCGAGCTGATCACTGACCGCGTGGGATCCCCTTCCTCTCACGCAGCAGCTCCTCGACGTCGAACGGCATGAGGTTCAAAGGCGGTCCGGACAACGGTTTCCGCAGTGCGTCGAGGATCTCCGCGTTCATCTCACCGATGATCGCGCGCGCCTCGTCGTCGGTCCTGGCCGCCAGGGCACGTGCCCTGGCGGTCTCGGCCTGCTTGCGCAGGACCAGGGAAGGGGGCAACCCTGTCGTGCCCTCTTCCTCCCTGACCTTCCTCCTGATCCACCAGTCCTCGTCGTGCGGCCCGCCCGCGCCGGGCAACGGTTTTCCGGCGCTCGGCAGATTGTCGAACTCACCTCGTTCCTGGGCCTCGCGGATCTGCTTGTCGATCCACGACTCGAAGCCCATTCCCGCTGGTTTCCGTTGTGTCACGGGGAGAACCTCCTGACCGCGGTCCCGATCGCCTCCGCGAAGGCGGGGCTGCCCTTGTGGCCACTGTCGTCCACGAGGGTCAGCTCGGCGTCCGGCCACGCCTGTGCGAGCGCGTGGGCCGTGTCCGCCGGGCAGCTCATGTCACGGCGGCCGTGGATCAGCGTGGCCGGGATGCCGGCGAGCTCGCCCGCACCGCCCAGCAGGTCGTCCACGAAGCCGTGGTTCGCGTAGTAGTGCGCGATGATCCGCACGAGCGCGATCACGTCGGCGGAGGCCCTGCCGGCGAAGACGTCGGGTTTGCCGAAGTTCTCCAGCGACAGCACCGCGTCCTCCCAGCGGCACCATTCGAGCGCGGCCTGTTCCCGCACGGCCGGGTCCGGGCTCTCCATCAGGTCCGCGTACGCCCGCACGACGTCCGGCGCGCCGCCCGCGTGGGCGCTGAACCGGGCCCAGGCTTCCGGGAAGAACCGGGAAACGCCCTTGTAGAGCCAGTCCACCTCGCGCTGCGACGACAGCGTGACGGCGATGAGGATCATCTCCGAGACGCGCCCTGGGTGCCGTTGCGCGTAGGCGACCGCGAGCGTGGTGCCCCAGGAACCGCCGTACAGCAACCACTTCTCGATGCCGAGGTGCTCGCGGAGCTTCTCCATGTCGGCGATCAGGTGCTCGGTCGTGTTGACGCCCATGTCCGCGGCCGGGTCGCTCGCGTGCGGGGTGCTCAGGCCGCAGCCGCGCTGGTGGAAGATCACGATGCGGAACTTCTCGGCGTCGAGCGACTTCCGCGCGCCCCCGGCCGGGGCGCCGGGACCTCCGTGCAGGAACACGGCGGGCTTGCCGGCGGGGTTGCCGACGGTCTCCCAGTAGACCTGGTTGCCGTCGCCGACGTCGAGCACGCCGTGCGCGTAGGGCTCCATGACCCCGAGCCTAGCGACCCGCACCGACAGCGGCTTCCAGGTCGGTCTGCGGGACGCCGGACATGGCTTCCCACAACAGAAAACGGCCCGTGCGGTGCTGAGCACGCGCAACGGGCCGCTTTCTGGGGCAGCGTCAGGACCGGGCTACTTCGCCAGCACCTGGTCCAGCTGGTCGGCCAGCTTGGTCATGATCCCGGCGTATGAGGAGTAGCTCAGCGGGGCGACCGCGTTCCACTCCACGAACCGGCCGGCCTGCACGGCGGGCAGCCCCTGGAAGACCGGGTGGCCCTCCTTCATCTTCTCCGGGCTGAGCACGTGCTGGCGCGTGTCCCACATGATCACGTGCTCCTTGTACGTGCCGGAGTTCTCCCACGACAGCGACTGGAAGTAACCGCCGCCCTCGGTATCGGGCTTGTCCGGCGTGAGCAGCGGCAGGCCGAGCTCCTCGACGTACCAGTCGAGGTCGGGGTTGCGGGCGGGGACGGCCACGTAGAAGAGCTTCGGGTCCGCGCCGATCACCTGGATCTTCTGGTTCGCGTCCGTCATCTTCTTGCCGATGGCCTTGAGCCTGTCGGCGGCCTTGGTGAACGCCTCCTCGTCGGACTTCACCTTCGCGGCGCCGACGTCGGCGCCCAGCGACTGGGCGAGGTCCTTGAAGCGCTTGATGCCGTCCGGCAGCTGGATCTTCGACTGGCCGATGCCGACGGTCGGGGCGATCTTGGAGACCTTCTCCTCGAACTCGGCGGTGAGGTGCCAGAGCCCGGAGACCTCGGGGTAGTAGCCGGCGACGACCAGGTCGGCGTTCAGCGCGGCGAACTTCTCGAAGTCGATCTCGCCGTAACCGGGACCGGTGACGTCGGTGACCTTGCTCGGGTCGATGCTGCCGGCCTCGGGGTCGGTCGTGCCGTCCGCGCGCTTGAGCGGGCCGAACGTGCCGACGACGTTGATGCCGTAGTCCTTGAGGGCACCCGCGGCGGACACCTGCGCGACGACGCGCTCCGGCCTCTTCTCCGCGGTGACCTCCTTACCGCGATCGTCCTTGAAGGACCACTGGCCACTTCCCTGCTCCGTGGGAGCGTTTCCACCGCACCCGGCCACAAGGCCGAGCAGCAGAACCGCGGCGACTGTCCTGCGCACCTGTCCACCTCCTGATTTAGGCTTGCCTAACCTATCAAGAGACTCCGCGAACCCGTAATTCGGCGCCTGTGTCGATTTCGGACCCGCCCGTTCGACGTCCCTTCAGAAGCAGGTTCCGGATCGGAGGGTCGCCATGATCGCCACGCTCATCGCCACACTCGTCGAGGAGGACCACGCGGAGGACGACGGCGTCCTGGCGCCCGACGACCGCCTGACCTGCCACGTGCACGGGAGGTGGATCCACCAGTGCGTCTCGTCGCCCGTGCACGTCAACCCGGTCACACGGCACCGCTGGTGCCGCGGCTGCGACTCGGCGCTCGGCGTCGTGGTCGACGAGGTCGCCCGTGACGTCGCGATGCGCTGCCCCCGCTGCGGGCGCGGCGGCAGCGCCGCCACCACCCGCCTGATCGCCGCGTGCCGGGCCTCGCTCGAAGCGCACCGGGCCGCCTGATCGAGGCCTCACACCTTCCGGTGATGCCCGCACCCGATGGGGTGAGAACGTCCAATTCGGCCCGCAGCGGTCACTAGGTTGCACAGCGTGTTCAAGTCTTCACGCATCGCGACCACCGTTCTCGCCGCCGCCGGCGCCGCCCTCGCCGCGGCCTCCCCCGCCGCGGCCGACAACGACTCGAACTTCGGCGGCGGCGTGAACGCGGCGAACAACTGGGCCTTCTCGGCGGCCGACGTGTGCCTCCAGGAGGTCGCTGTCGTGCCCGTTCTCGGCGACTACGTGAGCGACCACGTGAACAACTGCTCCAACGGCAACGTGATCGACCACTCCGGGAAGTGAACCCGATCGGCTGTTAGGCCGTACGCCTCCTCAGAAGCGTTTCCGACTCCTGAGGAGGCCGCGTGCCCGGCCGACGTGCTGCAAGGACCACCGCTTTCGCCGCCGTGCTCGCCGCGACCGTGGTGTCGATGCCCTCGGCGCATGCACAGCCCGCCGACGACGCGCTCAAGGTCTACACGGACCTGACGCGGGAGGCCGAGAAGCTCAGCCAGGACCACCTCAAGGCGCAGGGCGACCTGTCGAAGGCGAACGAGATCGTGGTCGCCGCCACCGAGGCGGAGAAGAAGGCGCTGGCCGAGTCGGAGCAGTTCCGGGGTCAGGTCGACGTGCTGACCGAGGCGACCTTCGAGGGCGCCCGGTTCAACAACATCTCGGCGTTGCTGACCTCGACGTCCCAGCAGGACTTCCTGGAGCGGATGCAGGCGATGAACATCATCGCCTCCGACCAGAACGAGGCGGTCGCCCGGCTGGACGCCACGCTGAGCGCGGCGACGAAGGCCCGGTCCGACGCCGCCACCGCCGCGTCCGCCGCGGAGAAGTTCGCCGCGGACGTCTCCACCCGCAAGGTCGCCATGGACCAGCAGGTGACGACCGCGCGTTCGAAGTACCAGTCGCTGTCCGCTCCGCAGAAGCAGACGCTGGCGGCTCCCACGCCCAAGATCACCGTGAACGCGCCCGCCGGCGCGGCCGGCGTGGCGCTGACCTTCGCGCTGGGCGAGCAGGGCAAGCCGTACGTCTTCGGCTCGAACGGCCCGAACTCCTGGGACTGCTCGTCGCTCATGCAGGCCGCCTACCGCGCCGCCGGGGTGTCGATCCCGCGCGTCACCTACGACCAGGCGAAGGTCGGCCGCGGCGTCGGCCGCGGTGAGATCGCGCCGGGCGACCTCATCATCTACTACTCAGGTCAGTCGCACGTGGCCATGGCCGTGGACGGCACCCGCGCGGTGCACGCGTCCACCGAGGGCGTGCCGGTGAAGATCGCGAACATCGACTCGATCGGGCCCATTTCGGTGATCCGCCGGGTCGTGGGGTGACGCGTCTCTCCTACCCTGCGATAAACCGACGTGAGCGACTGTGAGAGCGTGCCTGCAGGTGAACCGCTGGCATTCGGTGCTGGACGAGGACAAGGTCATTCCGTAACCTGTCCGAGACCTTCGGCCCAGCAGTTAACCCACTCGGGGCACATGCCAAGGTTGTCGCCTCACGCGGAGTAGTTCTCGCGCAGCGACTGCCAGGAAAAAGGAGGACCCGCGACGTGGTGTCGCAACCCTCACGCCGCACCGTGCGTGGAGCGATCGTGGCGGCAGCTGTCGTCGCGGCAGCACTGCCCACGGCCCCGGCCGCCAACGCACAACCGAACGCCGCGGACGCTCTCAAGAAGTACAACGAGCTGTCCGAGCAGGCGTCCAAGCTCAACCAGGACCACCTCAAGGCCCAGGACGACCTGAAGGCCAAGCAGGGTGAGCTGGACAAGGCCAAGGGCGACCTGGCCAACGCGCAGAAGGCAGAGGAAGAGCTCCGCGGGCAGGTCGACCTCCTCACCGAGGCCACCAACTCCGGCGCGAACTTCAGCCAGATCTCCGCGCTGCTGGTGAGCGACTCGCAGCAGGACTTCCTCAACCGCATGTCGGCCATCAACATCCTCGCGGCCGACAACGCCGAGGCGCTCGGGAAGCTGACCGACGCCGTGAACTCGGCCGACGCGGCGACGAAGTCGGCCAACGACGCCACCGAGGCGTCGAAGAAGCTGCTGGCCGAGATGGACCAGAAGAAGGCCGATCTCGACAAGCAGCTCACCGAGGCGCAGAACCAGTACCGGTCGCTCAGCAACACGGTGAAGAACCAGCTGGCCGCGTCCGGTGACATGTCGAACATCTCGGTCCCGGCGGGTGCCGCGGGCCAGGCGCTCTCGTTCGCGCTCGCGCAGCGCGGCAAGCCGTACGTGTACGGCTCGAACGGTCCGAACTCCTGGGACTGCTCCTCGCTGATCCAGGCCGCGTACCGCTCGGCGAACGTGTCGATCGGCCGCACCAGCTACGCCCAGGCGGCCGCCGGCCGCTCGGTCGGTCGCGGTGAGGTCAAGGCGGGCGACATCATCGTCTACTACTCGAGCCAGTCCCACGTGGCGATGGCGGTGGACGGCATTCGCGCCGTGCACGCCTCGACCGAGGGTGTGCCGGTGAAGATCGCCGACATCGACTCGATCGGCCCGATCTCCGTGATCCGCCGCATCGAAGGCTGATCTCGTTCTTCTCGGGAAGCGCCTCCTGCCTCCGGGCAGGGGGCGCTTTTCACTCCCTCGGGTGCACGTGCGCCGGCTGATCTGCGAAGCGCGCGTGCGGTGACTAAGTTCCGCTTCGGGCGCCGCCGATCCGGGCGGTCGTCATCGTTCGAAGTGGAGCTTTGAGTGGACACCTTGCAAGCCGGCCAGGAACTCACCCGCGGTCAGCAGCTGACCAGCGCCAACGGCTACATGCTGACGCTGCAGTCCGACGGGAACCTGGTGCTCTCGGAGGACTCCGGCACGGTGTGGGCCAGCGGCACCGACGGCAAGGGCGCCGTGCGCGCCGCGCTGCAGCCCGACGGCAACTTCGTGCTCTACACGAGCGAGGAGAACGCCGTCTGGTCCACCGGCACCCAGGGCAACGAGGGCTCGCGCCTCGTCCTGCAGGACGACAGGAACCTGGTCGTCTTCGCCGGCGACGGCAGCGCCAAGTGGGCCACCAACACCAACACCGACTCCCCGCAGCCGACCCCCGAGGCGGCGGCCGCACCGGAACCGGCGCCGGCTCCGGTCGAGGAGGCACCGGCCGCTCCGGCCGCGCGCACCCACACCGTCGAGAGCGGCGAGTCGCTGTGGGCGATCGCCGAGCGCTTCTACGGCGACGGCAACCGCTACGGCGAGATCGCCTCCGCCAACGGGATCTCGAACCCGGACCTGATCCACCCCGGTCAGGTGCTGACCATTCCCTGATCACGGGGGTTGCACGAAACGGGCCGGACCCCTCTCTCGCGGAGGGGGTCCGGCCCGTTTCGCGTCAGCCGTCACCGGCTGCCAGAAGAATGGCGCGGATCAGCTCGGCTGGTCCTGGCGCGCGATCGCGAAGGCCGGGTTGCCCTCGTCGTCCTGGCGCACGTCGAGGACCTTGTCGTCCAGGTACTGGGCGGCCGCCGGTTCCATGATGACCTTGGCGCCCGCGGGGGCGGCCACCACCTCGTCGCCGTCGACGACCTCGCTGAGCGACAGCTCCAGCGCGGCCTGGCTGTCCTCCTCGGTGGCCAGGGCGAAACGCAGGCCGATGTCGTCGGTGGTGCCCTCTGACTGTGACGTCAGCTCGTTGATGACCTCGGCAGCCATCGGCGTCACTTCCAGCATGTCGGCCCCTTACATCGGAAACAAGAAACTCGTTCCGTGTTCCCGACGTGGGCCGTTCTCAACCACCGCTCACCGAAGTCGCAGCCAGATCGCCCTTTGGGGTGCCGCGAACACTCCACTTCGGTCGGGCGGCCGCCGCTGCTCACGTGGGGGCGCGATGCGCCCTGCAAGGGACCTCGTCCTTGCCAGTTCGCGTCGCTCCGCTGTCGTGCGGCACGGCGCGCCGTCTTGCTCAGCCGGCCCACTCGGCCAGCCGTCCCACTGGGCCACTGGTCAGGCGACACGGCACCCCATTCAGCCCGCCTGCAGCCGCCACGCGACCTGGCAGGCCAACCACTCGGCCGCCAGCCCACTCGGCCGCCGGCCCGCTCGGTCAGCGGCCCACTCGGTCAGCGGGCACCGCCGTCACGCCACGCGGTGCGCCGGCCGCGACACCTCGTTCCGCACGTGCCCGCAAGCCGTGCACACCCGAGGCACCGGCACGAGCTCGGCGACCAGCTTCCACGAGTCGGCGAACGACGGCACCTCCTGCCCCGGCACGAGCAGGCTGTCGAGCACCTCCTGGCGGCGGCGGCCCTTCTCGCGGCTGCGCGCCACCGGGTCGCGGCGGTGGGCGAGGGCGCGCGTCTCGGCGCGGGCCCGCTGG
Organism: Lentzea cavernae; assembly: GCF_014653695.1. GTDB lineage: Bacteria > Actinomycetota > Actinomycetes > Mycobacteriales > Pseudonocardiaceae > Lentzea > Lentzea cavernae. The sequence goes on from NZ_BNAR01000001.1 coordinate 904,696, forward strand.
CCCTCCTGCGTGAGGCCCCTGCCGCGCCTGGGGGCGTGCAGGGCCGCGTTGCGGCGGTTCACGCGGTACCACTCGCCCAGGGTGACGCCCTTGAGCGGTGGGCTGGCGAGGCCTGCCCCGTCAGCCGTCCAGGTGCGCAGGCGGGCGCGCAGGAACTCGTGGGCCACCTGCGCCCGTGAGCGGGGGCGGCCCTGGCGGGTGCCGTCGGGCAAGGTGTCGACGGCGACGAGCAGGGCGTCGACGCTCCAGCCCGCCTTGAACCACGGCTCGAGCAGGCGCCGGACCCAGCGGCGGTCGGCGTCCGGCCAGGAGGCGCGCACGCACAGGGACTCGACGGCGACGTCCACGTCGGCGTCGGTGGACGGCACCACGCGGCCTGGCCAGCGGTTGGGTTCGATCTGCATCGGGAACTGACCTCCTCTTAGCACGCACACGAACACCTGTTCGACATGCTGCCACGGGGGTCTGACAAAAAATGAACCTCCAGGCCCTGACCTGGTGAAACTCACCCGTTCAGCAGAGCGTGAACCCGTCACCCGGACGTCGCGCGCACAGCCCGCACCTCACCGCTAACCTGCGGAAATGAGCCACCACGAGCCTCACGACGAGGTCACCGGCGATCGGATGAACTGGCTTCGCGCGGGGGTCCTCGGCGCCAACGACGGCATCGTGTCGACCGCCAGCCTGGTGGTGGGCGTCGCCGGCGCCACGACGGACCGTGCCCAGATCCTCGTCGCGGGTCTCGCCGGGCTCTTCGCGGGCGCGATGTCGATGGCCAGCGGTGAGTACGTGTCGGTCAGCAGCCAGCGCGACGCCGAACGCGCCCTGCTCGCCAGGGAGCGCCGGGAGCTGCGGGACATGCCCGAGGAGGAGCTCCAGGAGCTCGCCGAGATCTACGAGGGCAAGGGGCTCGACGAGAAGACGGCGGAGGAGGTCGCCCGGCAGCTCACCGAGCACGACGCCCTGGGCGCGCACGCCGAGGCCGAGCTGCACATCGACCCGGACGAGCTGACGAACCCGTGGGGTGCCGCGATCGCGAGCTTCGTCTCGTTCACGATCGGCGCGCTCCTCCCCCTCGCCGCGATCGCGTTCACGCCTGTCGGCCTGCGCGTGCCGGTCACGGTCGCCACCGCCGTCCTCACCCTGGCGCTCACCGGTTTCCTCAGCGCGAAGCTGAGCGGCGCGGGCCGGCGCCGGGCGGTCGTCCGCAACGTCGCGGGCGGCCTGATCGCCATGGGCGTCACCTATGCGATCGGTTCGCTCGTGGGTCAAAGCATCGGATAGCGCCGAAGTGGGTATTGCCGTGGACATGAGTGAAGAACGCGGCGCATACGTCCCCGAGGACCTGGACTTCGAGGGCCTCGACGAGGACAACCTGCAGAAGGACCCGCTCGAGGAGGGCATGGACCCGCCGGAGGGCTGGTCCGGGGCCACGAAGTACGGGATGACGGAGTACGAGCAGGCCCACCCGCGACCGCTCGAGGAACGTCTCGAAGAAGAACGCAGCGATGTCGGCGAGACGGGTGCATGATCGCAACATGAGCCTCGGCATCCCGGAGAAGATCACGGCGTTGCTGTTCGACCTCGACGGCGTGCTCACGAGCACGGCCGTGCTGCACCGGCAGGCGTGGCGGCAGACGTTCGAAGCCATGGGCCAGCCGTTCAGCGAGCAGGACTACCTGGCGTACGTGGACGGAAAACCGCGCTACGACGGTGTTCGCAGCTTCCTCACGTCGCGCGGCCTCGCGCCGTCGGAGGACGAGGTCCGCCGCATCGGCGATCAGAAGAACGACCTGGTGAACACGATCATCGACGAGCAGGGCATCACGCCGTACGACGGTTCGGTGCGCTACCTGAAGGCCGCGCGGGAGGCGGGCATGCCGATCGGCGTCGTCACGTCGTCGGCCAACGCCATGCGCGTGCTGCGCGCGGGCAACCTGCTGGACTACGTCGACGCGTTGGTGGACGGCAACGTCATCGTCGCGTCGAACCTGCGGGGCAAACCGGCGCCCGACTCGTTCGTGGAGGGCGCGAGAAGACTGAAGACGGCACCCGAGAACGCCGCGGTCTACGAGGACGCGCTCGCGGGTGTGAAGGCGGGCCACGACGGAGGCTTCGGTTTCGTCGTCGGTGTCGACCGCGGCCACCAGCGCGACGCCCTCAAGGCGGGCGGCGCGGACGTGGTCGTCGACGAGCTCGACGAGCTCCTGTCATGAGCTACGCCGTCGAACCCTGGCAGCTGCGCTGGCAGGGCCTCTCAGTGGGCAACCTGCACCAGACCGAGTCGACGTTCGCGCTGGCCAACGGCCACATCGGCATGCGCGGCACGCTGGACGAGGGCGAGCCGCGCGGTCTGCCCGGCACGTATCTCAACGGCTTTTACGAGGAGCACCAGCTGCCGTACGGCGAGGGCGGCTACGGCTACCCCGAGGCGGGTCAGACCGTCGTCAACGTCACGGACGGCAAGATCATCCGGTTGCTGGTCGAGGACGAGCCGCTGGACATGCGCTACGGCAACGCGATCGAGCACGAGCGCACGCTCGACTTCCGCACCGGGACGTTGCGCCGGCGCACGGTCTGGGAGTCGCCGACGGGGCGTCGTGTGACGGTGCGCAGCGAACGGCTCGTGTCGTTCTCCCAGCGCGCGGTCGCGGCGATCCGCTACGAGGTGGAGCCCGAGGACGACCTGCAGCTCGTCGTCCAGTCGGACCTGCTGGCCAACGAGCCGACCAAGAGCCGCAGCAACGACCCCCGCGTCGCCGCCGCGCTGGACTCGCCGCTGGTCAACGACTTCACGATGGCCGAGAAGTCGCGGGCCGTGCTGTGCCACCACACCAAGGACTCCGGGCTGCGCATGGCCGCAGCGATGGACCACGAGGTCGAGGTCACGCCCTCCGACCACGAACTGCACGACGAGCCGCGCACCGAGATCCGCGCGGAGGACGACCTGGCCCGCTTCACCGCGGCCGTCGACGTGCCCGCGGGCGGGCGCCTGCGGCTCACGAAGTACCTCGCCTACGGCTGGTCGGGCCAGCGTTCGACGCCGGCGCTGCGGGCCCAGGTCGAGGCCGCGCTGGCGGGCGCCTGCCAGACCGGCTGGGACGGGCTGGTCAAGGAACAGCGGGCCTTCCTGGACAACTTCTGGGAGGTCGCCGACATCGAGATCGAGGGCGACGACGAGCTGCAGCAGGCGATCCGGTTCGCGTTGTTCCACATCCTGCAGGCCGGGGCGCGCGGGGAGACCCGTGCCATCCCGGGCAAGGGACTCACCGGACCGGGCTACGACGGCCACGCGTTCTGGGACACCGAGATGTTCGTGCTCCCGGTGCTCACCTACACGCTGCCCGACGCCGCCCGCGACGCGCTGCGGTGGCGTCACTCCACATTGGACAAGGCCCGCGAACGCGCGAAGGTGCTGGGGCTCAAGGGCGCCGCGTTCCCGTGGCGTTCGATCAACGGTGCCGAGTGCAGCGCGTACTGGCCTGCGGGCACGGCCGCGTTCCACGTCTCGGGCGACGTCGCGTACGCCGTCCAGCAGTACCTCAACGCCACGAACGACGAGGACTTCGACCGCGACGAAGCCACGGAGATCCTCGTGGAGACGGCACGGTTGTGGACCTCGCTCGGCCACCACGACCCGCACGACGGGTTCCGCATCGACGGCGTGACAGGCCCGGACGAGTACTCGGCGATCGTCGACAACAACGTCTACACGAACCTGATCGCGCAGCAGAACCTGTGGGCCGCCGCGGACGCCGCGGAGCGCAACCCGTGTGACGTCTCGGAGGAGGAGATCGCGACCTGGCGCAGGGCGGCGGACGCGATGTCGGTCCCGTACGACGAGATGCTGCAGGTGCACCCGCAGGCGGACAACTTCACGAAGCACGCGGAGTGGGACTTCGAGAACACCCCGGAGGACAAGTACCCGCTGCTGCTGCACTTCCCGTACTTCGACCTCTACCGCAAGCAGGTCATCAAGCAGGCCGACCTGGTGCTCGCGATGCACGTGCGCGGTGACGCGTTCACCGACGAGGAGAAGGCCCGCAACTTCGCCTACTACGAGGCACGCACCGTGCGGGACTCGTCGTTGTCCGCGGGCACCCAGGCCGTTCTGGCGGCCGAGGTCGGGCACCTCGGGCTGGCGTACGACTACCTCGTCGAGGCGGCGTTCACCGATCTCCACGACCTGCACGAGAACGTCACCAACGGTCTGCACATGGCGTCGCTGGCGGGCGCGTGGACGGCGCTGGTGGCCGGGTTCGGCGGGATGCGCGACCACGGTGGCGAGCTGACGTTCGCACCGCGGCTGCCGGAGCAGCTGACGCGGTTCTCGTTCCGGATGTCCTTCCGGGGCACCAGGATCGCCGTGGAGGTGCGGGACGGTGAGGCCACCTACCGGATCGTGGACGGCACGGAGCTCACCACCCGGCACCACGGCGAGCAGATCACGATCACGGCGGAGGAGCCGGTGACGGTGCCCATCCCGAAGGCTCCCGACCTCGAGCGACCGAAGTCGCCGTACGGCCGGGAGCCTCGCAGGCACCAGTCGGGCTCGGTCTAGCTGAGCTGGGAGACCTGGTAGTGCGCGATCAGGTCTCCCTTCACCAGCACGCTCAGGTACAGGTTGCGCGTCGGCCGGTCGGTGAACGAGAAATCGACGTTCAGATAGCCGAGAACGAGATCATCGGCCAGTCGGCGCGTTTCCAGGACCTTGTACTCGGCTTTCATGCCGAGCGGCTGGGAATCGTAGTAGGCGGCGATGGCGGCCTTTCCCACCCCGTACGGGTGAAGGCCCTGGAAAATGGCGTCCTCGGTGAAGTTCGCGGCCACGCCCTCGGGGTCGTGGTTGTCCACGGCGGTCTTCCACCGGTCCATGACGTTCTCGATGACCATGTCAGTGCCCCGCGCTCTGGCCGCCGTCGACGTGCAGGATCTCGCCCGTGACGAAGCCGGCCTGTTCCAGGAAGGTGATCGCGTCGACCACCTCGGAGATCTCACCGATGCGGCCGACGGGGTGCAACCCGGCGAGCGCCTCATGGGTCTCCGGGGCGTGCATCGGCGTCTTGATGATGCCGAGCGCGACCGTGTTGAAGCGGATGTTCCGCGCCGCGTACTCGACCGCGAGCGACCTGGTGACGGCGTTCAGACCGCCCTTGGTCAGCGACGCGAGGGCCGACGGCACGGCCGACAGCGCGTGGTCGACCAGGGTCGTGGACACGTTCACCACGTGACCGGACCCGTCCATGGCCGCGACGGCGCTGCGGGTGATGTCGAAGAACCCGACGAGGTTGGTGCCGATGACGTTGGCGAAGTCCTCGTCGGTGTACTCGGTGAACGGCTTGGCGACGAAGACGCCGGCGTTGTTCACGAGCGAGTCGACCCGGCCGAACCGCGCCAGCGCCTCCCGCACGACCCTCGCGCCCTCACCGGGCTTCGAGAGGTCGGCGCGGATCGCGAGCACCTCCGGGTCGTCGGAGGGCTGAACGGAACGCGAGACCGCGACAACCGAATAGCCGAGCTTGCGATAAGCGGGAACGAGTGCCTCGCCGATTCCCTGCGACGCTCCCGTGACGATTGCCACCTTGCTGGTCATTGTCCTGCTCGCTTTCGAAGTGAGGAAGTGGAACTGACCCTCACAACGGCGACCGACCAGGATTTCATTTCGGGGAATCGCGACCCTTTTCCTCCGACGTGGGAGGCTCAGCCTCCCAGAGCACGATGGGGGTCGTCCGAGGGCAGCCACGCGCGGTCGAGCCCCAGGTCGCCGACCGTCCGCACGATGGCCTCGGCCGCGGCGATCACGTCCGGGCGCTCCTCGTCCTGCCGGCGCACGAGCGACCAGGTCCACAGCACCTCGGGGTCGACCACGGGCCGCGCCACGAGATCCGGCGGCAACGGCGTGGTCTGGCCCTTCGGCGAGTTGAGCACCGGCGTCGTGCACACCCGCACGTGGTCGAAGAACGCCGGACCGGTGATCGCGCCGTTGTGGATGCGCCGCACGCGGGCGCCGGTGTCCTTGGCGAACTCCTCGGCGTAGTCGTTCCACGACTGCCACGACGTGACGTCGTCGTCCACCAGCACCGCGATGTCCCCGGCCTTGACGGGACTCGTGTCCGTGCCGACGGCCACCGCGTAGAGCCGGTCGGCGCCGACGAGCCGCACGGTCAGCCCCATCTGCTCCGCGTCCGCCTTGCGGATCCAGCACACCGCGAGGTCGAGGCTCCCGTCCGCCACCCGCGCCGCCTGCTGGTGCGACGGCACCACCCAGGCGTCCACGTAGATCTGCGCGACCCCGGCCGTGCGCGCGGTGAGGTCCGGCGGCAGCCAGTTCACGTACCCGATCCGCACCGGCCGCGACCCGGACAGCTGCCGTGCGTGCCGTTGCAGCTCATCAGCCCGTTCGAGCAACGCCCGCACCTCAGGCACCAACGCGGCACCGGCGGAGGTGAGCGCGACGGTGCGGCGGTCCCGGGCGAACAACGGCACGCCCAAGTCCCGTTCGAGCGCCTTGATCTGCTGGGACAACGACGGCCCCGCGATCAGCAGGCGCGCCGCGGCCCGGCCGAAGTGCAGCTCTTCGGCGACCGCGAGGAAGTACCGGAGTTGACGCAGTTCCACGCCCCGCATCCTAGGAGGCCCGGCCTCCCACGCAGGAGAAAGCCGGTCGTGGCGCCCGCCGCGCCCCCGGTCGCACGATGAGGCCATGAGAGAGTTCATCGTCGAGATCACCACCACCATCCCGGACGGCACACCCCAGTCCGAAGTGGACTCACGCCGCGCGGCCGAAGCGGTGCGGGCCAAGGAACTCACCACAACCGGCAACTTGGTCCGACTGTGGCGCCCCATCGGCGAGATGCGCAGCATCGGCCTGTGGCGCGCCGACGACGAGGCCGACCTCCACGCCCACGTGCTCGGCACACTCCCGTTGTCGCTGTGGATGAAGTTCGACGTCACGGCCGTACAACCCCACCCGAACGACCCCGGCCGGCTGTGAGCGCTCGGGCAGCAGCGGCCCTCGCGGCGGCCATGGGCGTAGGACGGTTCGTCTACACCCCGATCTTGCCGCTCATGACCGCCCAAGCGGGCCTGTCGCTCTCCTCCGCCGCATCGCTCGCCACCGCCAACTACCTGGGCTACTTCGTCGGCGCCCTGGCCACGGTCGTGCGCGCGCCTTCTCGGGCTGCCAACCGCGTCGCGCTCGTGCTGCTCGTGGCGACGCTCGCCGGGATGCCGCTCACGCACGGCATGGCCGCATGGTTCGTGCTGCGGCTGCTGGCCGGGGTGGCGAGTGCGGTGGTGTTCGTGGCCGCTGTGAACTCGCGGCCCGGGTGGGGGATGAGCGGGGTCGGGGTGGGGATCGCGTTGTCCGGGGTGCTGGTGCTGGTGTGGGGGCAGTGGCAGGCGGCGTGGTGGGTGTCGGCGGGGCTGGCTGCGCTGTTGGCGGTGTGGGCTTGGGCGTTGGAGCCGGATGTGCGCGGTGCGGACGCGCGTGGCGTGGACACGGCCGCAGAGGCGCAGCCGGACGCCTCGGAACTGTCAGACCTGCCTGAGACGATAGGAGTGGGGGCTCGACTCCCCCTGGGGGCCGGTGAGTCGGGATCGATCCAGGATCCACGCGAGGGCGGCTCCCCCCGGCAAACAGCACGCCCAAGCCAGCCCGCCCGGCAAACAACACGCGCAAGCCGCTCCACCCGACGCGCGTTCGCCTTCCTCTTCGCCGCCTACACCCTCGAAGGCGTCGGCTACATCATCGCCGCCACCTTCCTCGTCGCCGCCATCAGCGGCCCCCTCGGCGGCAGCGCGTGGATCCTCGTCGGCCTCTCCGCCGCCCTCTCCCCCATCCTGATCAAACCAAGCCGCAACGCCCTCCCAGCCGCACTGGCCGTCCAGGCGATCGGCATCGCCCTCCCAGCCGCCATAGCCGGATCAGCCCTCATCGGCACCATCCTCTTCGGCGGCACCTTCATCGGCGTCGCCGCCACAGCTCTCAAGCAAGGCACCGACCTCGGCTTCCCCAGAGCAGCCGCCACCCTGACCGCCGGTTACTCGGCAGGCCAGGTCCTCGGCCCCCTCCTGGCCACCCCGTTGCTGCACAACGGCTACAACCACGCCCTCCTGCTGGCCGCGGCGATCGTCGCGCTGGCAGCCGTCACAGCTCCAGCACCACCTTCACGTCGTCGGCTCGCGTCTCGAACGCCTCGGAGAAGTCCTCCAGCGGCACCCGCCGAGTGATCATCGCCGACAGCCAGGCGTCGTCCGCCCGGTCCAGCACCGCGGAGGCCTCCCGGTAGTGCCGCACGTTCGAGTTGACCGTGCCGAACGCGATCCCGTTGCGCAGCACCAGATCGAGGTTGATCTGCCCGATGTCGGCGGGGATCACCTCGGTGGACGGCACTCCGGTCAGGCACACCAGGTCCCGGCCGAGCAGGCGGGCGACGAGCGACGGTGCGCCGGTCGCCTCGATCACGACCGGACAATCGGGCAAAGTCCGGTGGTAGGTGGCGCCGAGCGACTCGACCAGCGCGGGCTTCGGGCCGGAAGAGGCCAGGTCGAACACGTGCACGTCGAGGCCGCGTTGCACCCCGATCAGCGCCGCGAGCAGCCCGATCGGGCCCGCGCCCGTCACCAGCACGCTCTCGAACGGGTACAAAGCCAACGCGTCGAGCCGTTCCCACGCTTTGACGACCACAGATGTCGGCTCGACCAATACACCGGTGGAGGAACTCACCGAGACGGCGTAGGAGGCGGGGACCGTCCACAGTGTCGAGCCGTAGCCGTCGAGGCCCGTGATGCCGCGCTCGGTGTACTTGCCGTTGCGGCACATGTCGAACTCGCCGCGCGCGCACGCCACGCACGGCACCGGGTCGGGTCTGCGGACGACGCCGGCCACCAGTGAACCAGGTTCGAACCCCGGGCCGCTGATCACGCGTCCGAGTGACTCGTGGCCGATCACCAGGGTGCCGCCGACGCCGAACTCGCCGCGCACTATTTCGCGGTCGGTTCCGCAGATGCCGACCGCGAGGCCTTCCACGAGCAAATCGCCTGGTCCGGGCACTGGGTCGGGTAGATCGACCAATGCCAGCGATCCGGCCCGTGCGAGATCCACAGTGAGTGCGCGCATGAAGACCATTCTTGACACATCAACACCTTCACGCTGAGTATGAGAGCGCTCTCACGAACCCTGTCTTCAGTGAGGAGATAGTCGATGCGCAAGCTCCTGCTGCTCGCGACATCGGCCCTACTTGGGCTGACAACGATGTCCGCACCGGTGCAAGCGGCTCCACCGAGCCAGCTCCCTCTCACCGTCACGAACAACTCGGGGCGCGGCGACGCGGTCCACCTCTACATCACCGGGATCTACAACGGCCGGCTCGGCTACGTGAACGGCAACGGCCAGTTCACGGCGTGGTCCGGTGGGGGCATCCCGCCCGTTCCGGCACCGGACTTCTCGATCCCCGGCCCGGCCAACGGCGCCAGCAAGACCGTGCAGATCCCGCTCAACCTGGCCGGCGGCCGGATCTACATGGCCTTCCGGGACAAGCTGAAGTTCAGCCTCGTGCCCGGCGGTCTCGTGCAGCCGGCCCCGTGGGCGGGCGGCGACCCGAACCGCGACATCCTGTTCGACTGGAGCGAGTTCAGCTACGACGGCGGCGGTCTGTGGCTCAACAGCTCCCAGGTGGACATGTTCGCGGTCCCGCACGCGGTCGAGGCGACGTCGCAGGGCGGTGCCACGAAGCGCGCTGGCCAGCTGGTCGCGAACGGGCGCAACCGCGTCTTCGACCAGCACCAGCAGCTCGGCGGTGACTGGGCGAAGCTCGCGTACACGCGTTCCGACGGCACGCGGCTGCGCGTGCTGAACCCGAGCAAGGGGCTCGACGCGGGCCTGTTCTCCAACTCGTACTTCCAGAGCTACGTCAACAGCGTCTGGTCGACGTACCAGAACACGCCGCTGACCGTCGTGCCGTACCAGGCGGAGCCGAACCGCAAGTTCACCGGCCGCGTCAGCGGTGGGGTCATGCGGTTCACGAACACCTCCGGCCAGCAGGTCGCGGAGTTCCAGCAGCCGTCCACCCGGGACGTGCTCAACTGCGACGGGCGGCTCGCGGCGCCGAACAACGAGCTCGGCGCGATCTCGCGGTCGCTGTGCGCGGCGCTCAACCGGTCGACGCTCGGCTTCATCCACACCCAGCCGACGTACAAGGCGAGTGAGTTCTACACCCGCGCGACCACGAACCACTTCTCGAAGATCGTGCACGCCAACATGGCCGACGGCAGGGCTTACGGCTTCGCCTTCGACGACGTCGGCGGCTTCGAGTCACTTGTCCACGAACCGAACCCGCGTTCGGCAAAAATCACGCTGACCGGATTCTAAACCGAAACAATCTTGCTTTTGATCGACTTTCACTCCACTGTGTGAGGGCCGTCGCCGCGGCTCTCACACAGTGGAGTCGTTGTGTGCGTACGGGTCCTGCTGGTCGAAGACGACGAGCGAATCCGGCAGGCTTTGAGCCTCGCCTTGTCCGACGAGGGTTTCACGGTTGACGAGGCGGGTTCGGGTGAAGTGGCGTTGCACCGTTTGGAGACGGAATCGTTCGACGTGGTGCTGATCGACCTGACGTTGCCCGGAATGGACGGCCTGGAGGTCGTGCGGACCCTGCGAGGGCGCGGTGACCTGCCGATAATCGTGGTGACGGCGCGAACGGACGCCCGTGACGTGATCGCCGGGCTGGAGGCGGGAGCGGACGACTACGTCACGAAACCGTTGATGGCGAGCGTTCTCGCGGCACGGGTCCGCGCGTTGTTGCGCCGGCGCGGGCCGGGCGGCGACGCCGTTCGGATCGGCGCGCTGGAAATCCGTCCGCAGGAAGGTCTTGTGCACCGTGCGGGGCAACGCGTTCATCTCACCAGGACGGAATTCCGGCTGTTGCTGGAACTCGCTGGTGCGTGCGGGCGAATCGTCACGCGGGAGCAGTTGCTGCAAAAGGTTTGGGGATATGACTACTTCGGTGACACCCGCCTGCTGGACGTGCACATAAGAAGACTCCGTCGCAAGATCGAGGCGAACCCGGACGACCCGGAGCTGGTGCTCACCGTGCGCGGCACCGGGTACCGGATCCGCTCGTGAGACTCACGCTGCGCCGCCGGGTCACCCTGTCGTTCGGCCTCGGCCTGCTGGCCGTCACGAGCGTGCTGGCCTTCGCGACCTGGAACCTCGCCTCCGGCTCCATGCTGCGGCAACGGGAGGCGAGCGCGACGCGGCAGGCCGAGGTCAACGTGCGGCTGGTCGAGAGGTCGCTCGGCTCACCTGGCCTGGGCGAGTTGCTGACCGGCCTCGTCACCGGACCCGACTCGGCGATCCTCGTGCTGGGCCCGGCGGGCCCGGTGACGGCGGGCCGCGAGGTCGAGCCGTCGCAGCTGCCGGACGGTCTGGTGGAGCACTCGCCGGGCAGCGAGCGGATCACCGTGGACGGGCTGCCGATGCTGGCCGTCGCACGGCCCGTGGCGGGCGGCGCCGTCTACGTCGAGCTGTTCGGGTTGCAGCAGCTCGACCGGACCTCCTGCTTGCTCAGCGCGGTGCTGATCGCCGGCACGATCGGTTCGGCACTGCTCGGGGCGGCGCTGGGGTCGTGGACGTCGAAGCGGGCGCTGAAACCGTTGACGGAGCTGAGCTCCGCGGCGGGCAGGATCGCCGGTGGTGATCTCCACGCCCGGCTGCCCGACCAGGCCGACCCGGATCTCGCCGCGCTGGCGGCGAAGTTCAACTCGACGGCCCAAGCGCTGCAACGACGAGCGTTGCGCGACGCCCGGTTCGCGTCGGACGTGTCGCACGAGCTGCGGTCGCCGTTGATGACGATGGTGAACGCGGGCGAGGTGCTGCGCCGCCGTCGCGCACACCTGCCCGGCACGGCGGGAACGGCGCTGGAGCTGCTGACCTCGGAGGTCGACAGGTTCGCGCGGATGGTCGCCGACCTGCTGGAGATCTCCCGGGCCGACCAGACCGACGACCCGCGGCCGGAGGAGATCGCGCTGGACGCCCTGGTGCGCAACGTGATCGCGACCCGTGCGCCGGTGGCGCTGGAGCTGGAGCCCGCCGTCGTGCTGGGTGACCGGCGACGGCTGGACCGGGTGCTGGCGAACATGCTGGACAACGCCGAGCGGCACGCGGGCGGGGCGGTGCTGGTGGCCGTGAGGGTCGCCGGCTGCCGCGTGCGGCTGGAGGTGGAGGACGCCGGGCCGGGTGTGCCGGAACGGCTGCGGGAGGAGATCTTCGAACGATTCTCGCGCGGCCGGGGTGACGGCACGGGCAGCGGGCTGGGGCTCGCGCTGGTCCGCGAGCACGTGCGGCGGCTGGGCGGCCGGGTGTGGGTGGAGGACCGCTCCCCCGGCGGATCGCGTTTCGTGGTGGAGATGGTCTTACGGAGTTCTGACGGCTAGCCGTGTGGCAGCGCCGGTCGGCGTGCGCGGCCCTACGGTCGGTCCATGCGAGTACTGATCACCGGCGGAGCCGGGTTCATCGGGTCGCACGTCGCGGACGAGCTGACCTCGCAGGGCCACGAATGCGTGGTGTTCGACGCGTTGCTGCCCGAGGCGCACGGCGCTGTTCCTCCGCTGGAACACGAACTTGTCGTCGGTGACGTGACGGACGCCGGCGCGTTGCGGCCTTTGCTGTCCACTGTGGACGCGGTGTGCCATCAGGCGGCGATGGTCGGGCACGGCGTGGACCCGTTCGACGCGCCCTCCTACGCCCGGCACAACGACCTGGGCACGGCGGTGCTGCTGGCCGAGATGCACCGGGCCGGGGTGTCGCGGCTGGTGCTGGCGTCGTCGATGGTCGTCTACGGCGAGGGGCGTTACCGGTGTCTCTCGCACGGGATCGTGCGGGCCGAACGGACAGCGGCCGACGTCGAGCGCGGACTCTACGAACCGCGCTGCTTCTGCGGCGACTTCGTGGTGTCCGAACTCGTTCCCGAGGACGCGCCACTGGAGCCGCGCAGCACCTACGCGGCCACCAAGCTCGCACAGGAGCACCTCGCGGTGGCGTGGGCAAGACAGACCGGCGGAAGCGTGTGGGCCTTGCGGTACCACAACGTCTACGGTCCGCGGATGCCGCGCGACACCCCGTACGCCGGGGTGGCGTCGATCTTCCGGTCGGCCCTGCGGAACGGTGTGGCACCCCGCGTGATGGAGGACGGCAGGCAGCGGCGGGACTTCGTGCACGTCACGGACGTCGCGCGGGCGAACGTGCTGGCGCTCGCCTCCCCGCGTCCCGGCTTCGAGGCGGTGAACGTCTGCTCCGGCACCCCGCACACGATCGGCGACCTGGCGTCCGCCCTGGCCGACGCGTGCGACGGGCCGGCGCCGCAGATCGTGGGCGGTGCCCGGCCGGGCGACGTCCGGCACGTCGTGGCGTCGCCCGCGAAGGCGTTGGAGGTGCTGGGTTTCGAGGCCCGGGTCGGCTTCGAGGACGGTGTGCGCGAGTTCGCCTCTGCCTCGCAGCGGGAGCCCGTCACCAGTTCGTGAGCACGAGGTGGTTCACCGCCAGGGCCGTGATCGCTTGGGCGGTGAGCCACCTCCTGTGGTGGCCGAGCCTCGCGGTGCCGACCAGGAGCCACACCGCGAACGGCAGCCAGATCCGTTCGGTCTCGGCCTTGCTCAGACCGGACAGGTCCGCCGCCAGGACCGCGATGCCGGCCGCGACCACCCACTTGTCCTTGCGCAGCCCCTTGATGCCCGCCGGGCCGATGACCAGCGCGAGGGCGGCCAGGTTCGCCCACACCCAGTACCAGTACGGCCTGGTGTCGCCGATCCCCTGGTAGTAGCGGAGTTTCACGAGCTCGTAGCCGTCGAGCCACCAGAACCCGCTGACCGCGAACGCCCCGACGACCGCGAGCGCGCCCGCGACAGCCCAGCCGATCTTCCTGCCGACCGCGACGAGCGCGAGCGGGGCGAGCAGCACCAGGCCGTAGGACAGGAACAGGCACCACCCCAGCACGATGCCGCCGAGCAGCGGTCTCCTGGTGAGCAGGTAGATCCCGACGGCCGCGACGCCCATGAACATGCCGTCCGCCGACGCCCCCACCCACACCGCTCCCGGGAACAGCACCAGGAACGGCAGGATCGCGTTGTCGCCGACGGCCTTGGGAATGGCCACGACCGCGAGCGACCCGACCAGGACGCAGAAGATCGACGCCGCGGCTCCTCCTCCGAGCCCGATGCGGTCGAGTGCGACGAACGTGAGCAGCGCGCCCGGCGGGTGGCCGGAGACGTGCGTGGTCCACGAGTCGGGCTGGAAGTCGGGGATGCGTGCGGCGAAACCGCGGAGCATCGCGGGGACGTCGGTGATCCCGGGGACCTCGTGCAGGTACTCGTCGTCGGTGGTCAGCCTGGTGACGAACCGGTTCCAGCCGTCGATCATCGCCAGCGAGGAGGTGAACGCCGTCGCCGTCACGTAGGCGATCGGCAGCGCGAACCTGTGCCGCGCCAGCTCCGGCCCCTTGGCGACGACGAGGAATGCGATCAGGACCGCCGCGGGCGTGCCGGGACCCAGATGTGGTTGCCAGTCACCGAAGAGCGGCGCCGCCGCGGCGTGGAGAAGACCGGGGTGGGTGATGTTGACGACGACCCCGGTGATGACGGCGGCAGCGACGAGCAGGCCCGCGATGACTAGACGCACCGCGCCCAACCTAGGGGCTCGCCGCAGCCTCCGCAGACCACGCAAGACAACCGTAAGAATTCTTTCGTGCGTCACAAATCCGTAAGCACCACAACACTTTCCGATGGTCCAGGGTGGGCGGATGGATGTCGTGTTGCCCTGCCTCGACGAGGCCGCCGCACTACCCGCGGTCCTCGCCTCCCTGCCTCCCGGACACCGCGCGATCGTCGTGGACAACGGATCCGCGGACGGCTCCCCTGCCGTCGCCGCGGCCCACGGCGCGCTGGTCGTGCACGAACCCCGGCGCAGCTACGGCGCCGCCGTGCACACCGGCCTGCTCGCGGCCACCTCCGAACTCGTGGCGTTCGCCGACGCGGACGGCTCGCTCGACCTCGCCGAACTCCCTTCGATGGCACTGCTCTTGGCTGATGCCGACCTCGTGGTGGGACGGCGGCGACCTGTTCACGCGGGCGTCTGGCCGTGGCACGCACGGGCAGGCAATGCCGTGATCTCCTCTCTGTTGCGGCGCAGGGGGTTGGACGTGCACGACATCGCGCCGCTGCGGGTGTGCCGGCGCGAAGCGTTGCTGGCGCTGGACGTCCGGGATCGGGGGTTCGGCTACCCGCTGGAACTGCTGGTGCGCGCGGCCTCGGCGGGCTGGCGGGTGCGCGAGGTCGACGTGTCGTACGGGCCTCGCGCGGCGGGCACCCGTTCGAAGGTCTCGGGTTCTGTCCGCGGCACGCTGCGTGCGGTGCGGGACATGGCGGGGGTGCTGAGGTGAGGTTCTGCCTGCTGGTCATGGCCAAGTCGCCGGTGCCGGGCCAGGTGAAGACGCGCCTCTGCCCGCCGTTGAGCCCCGAGGAGGCCGCGGACGTCGCGGCGGCCTCGCTGCTCGACACCCTGGACGCCGCTCTGAACACTCCGGGCGCGGTGCCGGTGGTGGCGCTGGCCGGGGTGGTGCGGCGCGAGGACGTGCGGGACGCGTTGGCGGAGTGCGTGGTGATTCCCCAGCGCGGTGCGTCGTTCGCCGAACGGCTGGTGCACGCGCACGCCGACATCGCGCGGTTCCGGATGCCGGTGCTGCAGATCGGGATGGACACGCCCCAGGTGACGCCGGACCTGCTGGCCTCGTGCGCGTCGTTCGGCTCGTTCGGCGAGGCGGCGCTCGGGCTCGCGGTGGACGGCGGGTGGTGGGCGCTCGGGCTGCGGGACCCGCTGCGGGCCGGGGTGCTGCGGGACGTGCCGATGTCGCGGGCGGACACGGGTGCGCGGACTTTGGAGGCGTTGCACGGGATGGAGGTGCGGATGCTGCCGGTGTTGTCCGATGTGGACACGGTGGCGGACGCTCGCGCGGTGGCGGCTCAGGTGCCTGGTAGCAGGTTCGCGGCAGCGCTGCTGGACGTCGTGGCGGTGGCCCGATGATGTTCGACCAGGCACTGAAGGGCCGCCCCAGCTGGCTGGACTTCCCCGGCACCACCCCGCGCGAGCTCAGCGTCGCCCGCTGGCACGCCGACGCGGGCGGTGGCGACGACGTCCTCCTCGACGCCTGCACCGGCCCCACCCTCGACGTCGGCTGTGGTCCCGGCCGGCTCGTCGCCGCCCTGCTGGCCCGGCGGGTCCGGGCGCTCGGTGTCGACGTGTCGCCGGAGGCGGTGCGGCGCACCACCGAACGCGGCGGCATCGCGATCCGCCGTGACGTGTTCGACCTCCTGCCCGGCGAGGGTCGGTGGCGGCACGTGTTGCTCGCCGACGGCAACATCGGCATCGGCGGTGACCCGGACGCGCTGCTGCGGCGCGTCCGGCAGCTCCTCGAGCCCAGCGGAACCGTGGTCGTCGAGGTCGAGCCGCCGGGGTCGGGGCTGGCGGTCGGGCAGGCCCGCGTGCGGACGGAAGGCACCGAGGGTCAGTGGTTCCCGTGGGCGTGGAGTGACGCCGAGTCGCTCACCGCCAACGGGTTCTTCCTGCTGTGGCAGAGGGAACGTGCCGGGCGCTGGTTCGCGTGTTGGGAGAAGTTGTGAGGTTCAGGGCACCCGCGCACCACACCGGTGTGACGAGCCGGGTCGGCTTGTGGCTCGGCATCGCGTTCGGGTTGTGCTTCGTCACCGGGCTGCTCAGCCACGGCGTGCAGCACGACTGGCCGTGGCCGACGCGCCCGGTCGACCTCTACCGCGTCACGCAGGGGGTGCACGTGATCTCCGGCGTGGCGGCGATTCCGTTGCTGCTGGCCAAGTTGTGGAGCGTCTACCCGAAGTTGTTCGAGCGGCCGCTGGTGAGGTCCGTGCCGCACGCGCTGGAGCGCGGATCGATCTTCGTGCTGGTGGCGGCGTCGTTCTTCGAGCTGGCCACCGGGCTGTTCAACGCGGCGCAGAACTACCCGTGGTCGTTCTACTTCCCCACCGCGCACTACGCGGTGGCGTGGATCGTGGCTGGCGCAATGCTGGTGCACATCGCGGTCAAGATCCCTCTCATCAGGCGCTCGCTCGAGCCGGCGTCCACCGAGAAGACCGTGTTGTCCCGCAGGGCTTTCCTGCGCACCACGGCGCTGACGACCGGTGTCGCCGTCGTGGCGACGGCGGGTGTCACGGTGCCGTGGCTGCGCAAGGTGTCGGTGCTGGCGTGGCGGTCGGACGGCGATCTGCCGGTCAACCGGACGGCGAAAGCCGCCGGAATCGAGGTACCTGCCGACTGGCGCCTGAGAACGAACTCGAAGACCTACTCGCTGGACGAGCTCCGCGCCCTGCCGCAGACGACCGTCGAGCTGCCGATCGCGTGCGTCGAGGGCTGGAGCCAGAACGCGACCTGGACCGGTGTCCGCGTCTCGGAGCTGGTGGGGCGCGGGGACGTGCGGGTCGAGTCGCTGGAGGAGGACGGGCTGTACCGGGCGAGCACGCTGCCCGAGGCGTTCGCGCAGGACCCGCTGACGGTGCTGGCGTTGCGGTTGAACGGGGAGGAGCTCAGCCCGGACCACGGCTACCCGTGCCGGCTGATCGCGCCGAACCGGCCAGGGGTGCTGCAGACGAAGTGGGTCACGTCGCTGGAGGTGACGGCATGAAGGCCGTGCGGGTCGTCATCGGCCTCGCGGGGGTCGCGGCCGGTGCCTGGGGAGCCTGGTTGCTCCTCCCCCAGGTCACCGTCGAACTCCTGCTGTGGCTCGGCGGAGGTGTCGTGCTGCACGACTTCCTGATCGCACCGCTGGTCGGTGCGACCGGCCTCGTGGTCAAACGCCCGTCCATCGGCATCGGACTGACCGTCTCGGGGGTCGTCACCCTGCTGGCCGTCCCGCTGCTCTGGCGCGAGCACAGCGGCCCGGTCAACCCCGGCCTGCACGACCGCGATCACCCGTGGGGAGTCGCGGTCGCGCTGGGCGTGACCTGGGCCGCCGTGGTCCTATACGAGGTCGCGGCGCACCTTCAGAACCGTCGCCGCGCCGACGAAGAACACCACGTACCCGACTAGGAACAGGGCCGCCGTGGTGCCGCTCAGATCGGTCAGCACGCCGGGGGCGCCCGCGCCGCCCACGGCTCCGGCGAGGTTGCCCGCCGATCCGCCCGGCAGGACCTTCGTCAGCGACTCGACCGGCCCGAGCAGGGAACCCACGCCCCGCAACAGGTTCTCCGTCACGATCGCCCACATCAGCCCGAGGCCGACGGCCAGCGCGGGCCCCCTGGTGACGACGCCGAGGAACACGCCGAAGCCCGTCCACATGGCGGCGATCAGCAGAGCCGCGCCCAAGGCCTCCACGGCGGCCCAGCCGGGCAGGTTCCAGTCCCAGCCCTCCAGCGACGCGACCGCGACGGCCGCGCCGAGGTCGACCACGAACGTCAGCGCCACCAGGACCACCACGACGATCCCCAGTGCTCCCAGCGTGCCGGCCATCGCCGAGACCCGGCGGGGGCCGGCGGTCAGGGTCGTCTTCCAGGTGCCCCAGCCGTATCCGCTGCCGACCGCGAGCGCGGCGAGCACCAGGACGATGGCGCCGCCGAACATCGGCAGGCCGCGCACGACGGCCGCGCCCACGTTCTCCGGCTGCATCGAGCTGATCAGCTGCTGCTGCGAGAGGTCGCCCCTGTTGGTGCCGCCGTTCAACGCCAGGTAGTTGAACACGTAGCCGAACGTCAGCGTCATCACCAGCCAGACGCCGATCAGCACCCAGGTCGCCGGCCACTTCCACAGCCTCAGCAGCTCCGCCTTCACGCTGCCCATCACGCCGCTCCCGTCATCTCGAAGAAGACCTCTTCCAACGTCCGGCGCAGCGGCCGGACCTCCTGCACGTCCACGTCGGCGTGGACCAGGGTCCGGACCAACGCGCCCGCGTCCGTCTCGCGCACGTGCAGCACGTCACCGTGCAGCGTGCTGCCCTCGATGAGCACGTGCGCCTTCTCGATCGGGTCGGCGCGGACGAGCAGCACGGTGTCGCCGCGCAACTGCTCGACCGTGCTCTCGGCGACCAACCGGCCCCGGGAGATCACGCCCACCCGGTCGCAGATCTCCTCGACCTCGCCGAGCAGGTGGCTCGACAGCAGCACCGTCTGGCCCTGCGCGGCCAGGGCGCGCACCAGGTCGCGCATGTCGGCCATGCCCGCCGGGTCGAGGCCGTTGGTCGGCTCGTCGAGGATCAGCAGCTCGGGTTTGCCGAGCAGGGCGGCGGCGACGCCCAGCCGTTGCTTCATGCCGAGCGAGTACCGGCGGAACTTCTCCGACGCCGCGCCCACGAGGTCGACCTGCTCCAGCACGGCCTCGACGTGCGTCCCGGTCACACCGCGGCGGGCGGCGTGCACGCGCAGGTTGTCGCGGCCCGACAGGTACGGGTAGAAGCCGGGCCCCTCGATCAGAGATCCGACCTTGAGCAACGCCCTCGGGGTGCCCGGTGCCTCGCCCAGGACCTCGGCCGTGCCGCTGGTGGGCTTCACGAGGCCCAGCAGCATGCGGATCGTGGTCGTCTTGCCCGCGCCGTTGGGACCGAGGAACCCGTAGACCTCGCCCCGCCGCACGGACAGACTGACCTCGTCCACCACGGCGCGGTCGCCGTAGCGCTTCGTCAGCTTCTCCGTCGTCACGATCATGCCGACGAGCTTGTTCCCGCGGGAGCACCCAGGCGTCCGCTCTGGAGCGTCATGAAGATACGCACATCTGCGTACGTCCCCGGCCGTATGGTCGGCGGCATGCGGATCAAATGGCAGGACGTCGCCCTGACCGCGGCCCTGCTCGTCCTCGGCCTCGGCGGGACGCGGTTCGCGGCGCGCCTGCAGGGCGCGGAAGCCCTCGACGTGCCCGCGTACCTGCTCATCGCGCTGGCGGCGGCGGGCCTGCTGTTCCGCTCGGTCCGTCCGCTGTGGACGGTGGGGGTCACGACCGCCACCATCGCGGTGTACCTGGCCCTGGCCTACCCGTTCGGGCCGATCCTGATGAGCGGGGTCGCGGCGATGTACGCGGTGGCCGTGTACGCGCGCGTCGAGGTGGCCGCCGCCTGCGCCCTGGTCTACGCGCTGGCGATCCTGCCGTGGTGGAACGACTCGATCACCTCGTGGATCACCTGGTCCGCGGGCTGGATCCTGCTGCCCGTCGCGGCCGGCGTGCTGATGAGGCTGCGCAGGAAGTCCGCTGTGGACGTTCGCGAACGCGCGGTGATCTCCGAACGGCTGAGGCTCGCGCAGGAGGTCCACGACGTCGTCGGCCACGGCCTTTCAGTGATCGCCATGCAGGCCGGAGTCGCGCTCTACGTGCTGGACAGGGACCCCGCGAAGGCCAGGGCGTCGCTCGAGGCCATCCGCGACACGTCCAAGGAGGCCCTGGACGGCCTGCGGTCCGAACTGGACACCCTGCGCGGCTCGGCACCGCTCACGCCCACGATCGGCCTCGACGACGTCCCGGCGCTGGCGTCGCGAATGCGCGAGGCGGGGCTGGAGGTGTCGGTCGAGGTGCAGGACGTCGACCTGCCCGAGGGCCACCAGCTGGCCGTCTACCGGATCGTGCAGGAGTCGCTGACCAACGTCCTGCGCCACTCCTCCCCCGGCGTCACCGCGTCGGTCCGCGTCTACACCGTGCGCGGCGAACTCGTCGTGCACGTGACCGACACCGGCACGCCCAGCACGTTCACGGAAGGGCATGGCATCACGGGCATGCGTTCCCGGGCAGAGGCGCTCGGCGGCACTCTCGAGGCCGACGGATCGCACGGCTTCTCGGTGATCGCCCGGATACCGTTGCCGTCATGATTCGCGTGGTGGTGGCCGACGACCAGCCGCTCGTCCGGATGGGACTGCGGACGTTGATCGAGACCGAGGACGGCGTCCAGTTCGCCGGAGAGGCCGCCGACGGCCGCGAGGCGTTGTCGCTGATCCAGTCCACCAAGCCGGACGTGGTGTTCCTCGACATCCGCATGCCGTTGATGGACGGCCTCGAGGTCCTGCGCCGCGTGTCCGCCGACCCCGCGTGCGCCGAGGTCAAGATCGTCGTGCTCACGACGTTCGACCTCGACGAGTACGTGTTCGAGGCGCTGCGGACGGGCGCGTCCGGGTTCCTGGTGAAGGACTCCGACCCGACCGACCTGCTGCGCGCCGTGCACGTCGTGGCCGACGGCGGTTCGCTGCTCTCCCCCTCGGTCACGCGCCGGGTGATCGACCGGTTCGCGTCCGGTGCGTCGGCGAGGCCCGTGCCGCACCTCGACAAGCTGACCGAACGCGAGCGGGAGATCATGCGGCACGTGGCGTCCGGCGCGTCCAACGACGAGATCGCGGCCGTGCTGGTGATCTCGCCCGCGACGGTGCGCACGCACGTGTCGCGGGCGATGGTGAAGCTGGGCGCGCGTGATCGCGCCCAGCTGGTCGTCTTCGCCGTGCAGTCAGGCCTGACGTGACTCGAACGCGGTCTTGAGGCCCTGTGCGATCTCCGGCGGGATCGAGTCGTAGGACCGCGGCGGCTGCGGGTCGTACTCGATGCCGACCTGCACCGCCTGCGCGACCATCTCGCCGAACTCGGCCTCGACCAGCCGCAACGCCATGTCGATGCCCGCCGACACGCCCGCGCCGCTGACGACCTTGCCGTCGAACACGACCCGGTCCGTGCTCACCTCGACGCCGCGCACCTCCAGGTCCTCGCGAGCCGCCCAGTGCGTCGTGGCCTTCGAGACCAGCCCGGCCTCGGCCAGCAGCGTCGACCCGGTGCACACCGACGTCGTCCACTTCGTCGTCGGGTGGACCTCCCGCAGCCACTCGACGATTCCCCCGTCGGACTTCAGCACCTCGCGCCAGTGCCCGGAGCCCGGCACCACAACGATGTCGGTCGACTTCAGCGAGTCGAACGTGTCGGTCGGCGTGACGACCAGCCCGTTGTCGGACCTCACCGGGTCGAGCGTCGCGGCGACGAACCGCGCGGAGACCACCGGCACGCTGGCGAGCACCTCGAACGGGCCGACGAAGTCGAGCGCCGTCATGTTCGGGTAGAGCACGAACGTGGCATCCATCAGGCAACCCCAGTCGTCCGGAAGCGGGCGCGGTAGCTGCCCGGCGACACGCCGAGCACGCGCAGGAAGGCCCTCCGCAGGGTCTCGGCGGAGCCGAACCCCGACTGGCGGGCCACGAGGTCCAACGAGTCGCCCGAGCTCGCCAGCCGGTCGGCGGCGGCCTCGACGCGGGCTCGTTCGACGTACTGAGCGGGCGAGATCCCCATGCTGCGCGAGAAGACGCGGGCGAAGTGCCGCACGCTCATCATCGCCTTGCGCGCCATGACGGGCACCGTCCACTCGCGCGTCGGATCGGCGTGGATGTCGTCGAGCAACGCGCGCAACGAGCCGTCCGACACGGGTTTCGCGCGGGTGTGCACGCTGAACTGCGACTGGCCGCCCGAGCGTTGCAGGAAGACGACCAGGTACTGCGCGATCCTGCGGGCGAGCGCGGGACCGTGGTCCTGCTCGACCATGGCCAGCGCCAGGTCGATGCCCGCCGTCACCCCTGCGGACGTGGACACCTCGCCGTCGCACACGAAGATCGCGTCCGGCTCGACGTCGACGCCGCGGTTCTCCAGCTCACCGGTGAACGCCCAGTGCGTCGTCGCCTTCTTGCCCTTCAACAGCCCCGCGCCGGCCAGCACCACGGACCCGGTGCAGACACCCGCGACACGGCGCGACTTGAGCGCCAGCCGCCGCAGGTTCGTCGTGAGCACCGCGTCGGACGCAGCCTCGTCGTAACCCCAGCCGCCGACCACGAGCAGCGTGTCGATCGGACGGTCGAGCGTGCGCAGGTCGGCCCCTGCCTCGACGCGCACCCCCGCCGTCGCGGTGAACGGTCCTCCCCCGAGCGTGGCGACGGTGACCTGGTAGCGCGGCTCGCTGTAGTTCGCTGCCTCGAACACCTCGATGGGTCCCGCCAGGTCGAGCAACGCCGTGCGGTCGTAGCCGACCACCACTACTTCCCTCAGATTCCCCACACCTCCACTTTCCTCACCCCCGCCTGAGGCGGCAACGCCATATCCCCCTCGCATTCGGCCACCCCCGTAAACTGGTGCCCGATGCGCAAATTGCTCTTCCTCGCGGCGATCGGCCTGCTCACGCTCGTGCTGGTCGTGAGCGACCACGTGTTCCCGCCACCCTCCGCCCCGGACAGGGAGACCAGGACCGCGGTCGTGGCGCTCGGCGACAGCACGATGTCCGGCGAGGGCGCCGGCAGCTACGAGGCCGGGACCGACGGCGAGCCCGGCGGCAACTGGTGCCACCGCTCGCGCGAGTCCGAGATCGTCAAGACCACCGTCGAGGCCGACCAGAAGATCAACCTGGCGTGCTCGGGCGCGAACTCCGACAAGCTCCGCAACGAGCAACTGCCGCGGCTGCGCGACATCGCCGGTTCGAACCAGGTCACCGCGATCGTCGTGGCCATCGGCGCGAACGACGACCCGCGCTTCTCCGAGATCCTCAACAAGTGCTTCGAGGCGTGGAGCAAGCGCAGCGACTGCACGTCCTCGGTGGCGCCGGAGTGGTCCAAGCGCGTGCGCCGGATGGTCCCGAAGGTCGAGAACACGCTCAGCGCCATCCGCCAGACCATGCGCGACTCCGGCTACCTCGACTCCTCCTACCAACTGGTCGTGCAGTCTTACGCGGCCCCGGTCTCACCGAAGATGCCGCAGTCCCTGCAGAACCTCTCCGGCTGCCCGCTGCGCTCCGGCGACCTGGAGTGGGTCGTCGAGGAGGCCGTGCCGGAGCTGTCGAACGGCCTGCGCGCCGCCGCGGCGAAGGTGAACGCCCGCTTCCTGGACCTGTCGCGGGCCGGTGAGGGGCACGAGGCGTGCGTCGGCGGGGACGACCCGTCGTCGGAGTGGTTCACGCGGCTGTCGGTCGACTGGGACGGGTTGCGGGACGAGCGGCGCGCGTCGCACGCGTTGCAGGAGTCGTTCCACCCCAACGAGCGCGGGCACGAGCAGATCGGGCGGTGTTTGAGCGAGTTCCTGGGTTCCGGGAAGCGGGACGGGGCTTGTGTGCCGCGGTTGGACGGGTCGCTCGGGCTGTCGACGGAGGGGTAGAGCCGGCGTTCGAGGTCCTCGCGGGGTTGGCCGGGGTCGCCGGTGCGGGCGATGTCACCGCGGAACATGCCCGGGACGTCGGCCCTCACAGCAGCGCCGGCGAACCCGGCTCCACTGTGGACCAGACGTTCAGCGTGTGCGCGTCACCGAAAACGCCCGCCGGCTCGCCGTCGCGGTCCACCGGTGGGTGGAGGCGCAGCGGGCCGACGGGCGGTTCGGCGTAGCGGATGCCGATCTTCAGGCCGTCACCTGGTGCGAGACAGGCAGCACGCGCAGGTTCGCCGCCGCCCGTTCCAGCTGCGAGAGCACGCTCGGCCGCAACCCCGCGACCTCCGCGTCCGCCGCCGGTCCCGCCATCTCCTGCAGCAGCACCTGCTGCGGGTGATCGCCTTCGGCGTCGGCCACGGCCAGCACGCGGAAGGGCGTGCCGGGTGCGAAGAGCACGCGTTCCTCGGTGGCCACGGCGACTCGGTCGGCCACCTCGACGCGGCGGCCGGTGATCGACCAGATCAGGTACTCGGTGACGCCCTCGATGCGCTGCGACGGGTTCGCGACGGCGTCCAGCAGGCCGTGGTCGACCAGGACGTCGCCGCTGCGGTAGCGGCGCGGGCCCGTCGGGCCGTTGACGCCCCAGACCGCTGCCACGCCGTTGTGCACGGGTAGGCGGTTCATGCCCGAGACGATGCAGGCGACGTACGGGCGCAGGCGGCCCAGGCGTCCTGTGCGGAGCGATTCGACGACCATGTCCTCGTCCTGCGACACGCACGCCAGCAACGCCGTGAGGTCGGTGACCATGGCCTCGAACGCGGCCGGGTCCTCCTCCGCGTCCGGGCGCTGGGAGAGCAGGCGGACGACCGTTGCCGCGTGGGCGCCGTAACGCTCGCCCAGTGCGCGGCGGACCGTGTCGCGTTCCGCGTCGGAACTGCTGTGGTCCGGGGCGATCGTCTCGCGTTCGCCGTTGTCCTCCGGCGGGACCTCCCACATCGCCAGCGGTTGCAGCGGCAGTGGGCCGTCGACGCGGAACCTGATCGGGGCCGAGTCCGGGTCGTCGGACGGGAACGCGGCCTCGTCCGGGTCGTCCAGCGCGTGCGAGGTCACGGCCGCCATGGCCGGGCCGGCGCTCATGCCGGTGTAGGCGGGCTGCTCGGGTTCGGCGGGGGTGACCGGGGTGAAGAAGCCGGTGCCGCTGTCCGATTCGCGCCTCGCGTGCGCGGCACCGCCCAGGGCCGCCGCGATCTGCGCCGAGGGGACGGGCGCGGGTTCGGCCACCGGCGCGGGAGGCGGCGGGGGCGGTGCGATGACCTTGGAGTCGCAGAACACGAGCCTCAGCAGCTTGCGCACCTCGGGTTCGAGGCGTTCCACGAGAGCGGCGCCGTGCACCGCGACCGCGCCCGGCGTCGTGCGCCCCGGCGTGCCCACGGTCAGACGGGCCCACTCCGGGTCCAACGGCTGTGTGCGCACCTCTGCCGCGTTGTACGGCTCGTCCTGCTCGCGCACCCACAGGCCTGAGGGCACGACCTCGAGCACGACGCCGTCGCCGAGGGCGAACACCCCGGGCGAGACCTCGGACAGGCCCTGCACCGGCGTGCGGTAGCCCGACACGACGGGCACGGACTCGTTCGGGACGCACACGACCTCGGTGACGAACGGCCGCCACGTCTGCTGCCCGCGCGGGTCGACCGCGATGACCGCGGGCCCACCGCCGCGCACGTTGCCCACCGGCAGGCCGGTGAACATCGCGATCGGCTCGCCGATCTGGTCGGCGACGCGGCTGACGATGCCGGCGTCAACGCCGTACGGGACGAGCCGCACGCGCGAGCGGGCCGCCTGGGGCAGCGCCGTGAGCAGGCGGCACACCTCGTCGATCGGGATCGACGACTGGCCGGGGCCGCCGACGACGACGGTCAGCACGTTGTCGCGGCACGGCAGCGCCACGATCGGCCGCGAGTCCTGGGCGGCCGGGTCGAACGGCGGGTTCTGCGCGCGCAGCCAGAGACCGCTGGGGATCGGCTCGGAGATGCCGATCTCGCCCGTCGGCCACGGCGAGTTCGGGTCCATCGCCTCCCACTGCGGCACCGGGAAGCGGCGGCCGAACGGCATCGGGGACGCGTTCGGCTGGAACTTCACCCAGCTGCCGTAGCCCTGCGTGCCGACGACGAACGCGGCACCGGGCACCGTGGTCAGCACGCCGTCCGGCGCGACGACCTCGGCCTGCAGCTGCTCGGAGAGCCACTGCGCGGGAGCGGTCGGCCGCATCGACCCGGCGTGCGAGACCGCGAGCCGGACGGGCCCGCGGCCGTGCAGCGCCGTGACGACGTGCGGCCAGAAGGTGCTTTGGTCCCCGCCCGGGAAGTCGACCACGACCACGGTCCTGCCGACGTCGGCGGGAAGCGCGCGGGCGAGGCCCTGGGCGCCCTGGCTCGGGCCCTCGGGGGCGGAGACGACGAGTGTCGCCCCGACGAGGTTCGCCGCGAACGGCGTCCTCTGGGGTGCCGGCTCCGGCGGCGGCTGCGGGGCCGCTGCCGGGGGCTGCTCGGCGGGGTACAGATCCAGGTCCTGGTCCGGCGCGCTCGTGATGGTCTGCACTCCGAAACTGCTCTGCACAGAACTCTGCTGGCCAGAACTCTGCTGGATCTGTGGTTGCTGGTCGCCTTGGGCGGCGGCACGTCGGCCCAACAAGCGCCTGATCACCTCCGTGCCATCCCGGTCACTCGCCCTTTCGGTGTAATCGGGCAACGATCGTGCACGCTATCAAGACGCTGAGCGTGACTGTTACCCAGTCGGGTTATTTGATGTCATCCGATCGAGACCCACACCGCCCGCGCCCGTCCGCACACTCCGTGAGGGCCGATGATCGCGGACGCGGAGTAGGCCTTGCGTCCCTCCCTGCCAAGTTCCCACGCCAGGAGCACGTGGTCCACGCCCAGTTCGACGGGTTGCTCCACCTGAGCGACGAAGGTGCCGAGCACGAACGCCGGGCCGCCGTCGGGCGCGACGGGTTGCGCGGACGGGCAGTCGAGCGCGGCCCAGACGACCTCCGGCAGCACGCTGACCCCGTCGTTCGGCAGGACCTCGGCCGGACGCCACACCCCGGCCCACTCGGCGCGGCCGTCGAGCGGCCCGAGCAGCGCCGCGATGCCGTCCTCGCGGCCGGGACCGCACCCGAAGCACGTGGGGAACGGGTGCCTCTCGCGCCACGGCATCTTCGCGGAGGCCTTCAGGGCCTCCTCCAGCGTCGGAGCAGCGGGAACGTCGAGGTCGAGCGTCGCCGGCTCAGCCGAGGCGATCACCGTCTCGCCGTCGAGGAGCTGCCCGTCGCGCACCACCATCTCGCGGTCCAGCGGGATCGGCTTGCGCAGCCGCACGCTCACGGTCGTCGCGTCGACGTGCGCGGCCAGCAGGCCTGCCGAGTAGCCGCCGTTGCCCGAGCCGGGAGGACCGTTGAACCTGCTCGCGACGGTGACGGTGCTCATTCGAGGCCCTCCGCGTACACCCACTGGCCGTTCTCCCGGACGAACTTGCTCCGCTCGTGCACGACGCCCCCGACGTAGTGCGCCCGGAACTCGACGACGCCCTCGTTCTGGAACATCCCGCCGTTCTCCGTTGACAGAACTTCGAGCTTCAACCACCGGTCGGTCGAGTCGATCCCGGCGCTCGACGGGCGGTGCCTCGAGGCCCAGGTGCGCAGCAGGTAGTCCTCATCGGACACCGCGAAAGCGCTGTAGCGAGAACGCATCAGCTGCTCGGCCGTCGCCGCCTTGCGGGCTCCGGAGTGCAGCGCGCCACAACAGTCCACATAGGACTGACCGGTGCCACAGGGGCACAGTTTGTTGTTCACGTCCACATCATGCCTGGTGAACCCGTTAGAACCGATGCCCCACCTCATACGTACCCCTTGGCAAGACTGACTCGCGGGAGGCAGAGGAGACGGCAGTGAGTGTCGACAGCAGGACCGAGCTCGTACCGCTACGCACCTGGTTCGGGCTCCGATGGCGCGGTTACGACCGCGACGAGGTGGACGACTACGTGGCCGAGCTGGAGGCCGAGCTCCGCCTGGTCACGGCCGACCGCAACGCCTCGGAGGCCCGTGCGGACGCCCTGGCCGCCAGGCTGACGTCCGTCCAGGAGGAGAACGCCGCCCTGCAGGACGGCCTGCACCGCATCTGCCTGACCCCGATCGACCCGAAGGGCCTGCCCGAACGCCTGGCCCGCATGGTCGCCCTGGCGGACGAGGAACGCCGAGAGGTCATCAGAGACGCCCAGCTCAAGGCACTGATGATCGTGGGCGAGGCCGAGCAACGAGCCCGTCAGCTCGACGAGGAGGCGGCCGAGAAGCGCGACGGGATCCGCGAGGACTTCCGCCTCGCGATGTCGGCCCGTCGCGCCGAGGCGATGCGGGCACTGGCCGAACTGCGCAACGTGGCCCGCGACGAGGCGGAACGCATCGTCGCGGAGGCGAGGATCCAGAACCTGCACATCGAGTGACGGTGCTGACGGTGTGGGCGGCTCCCCGCCCACACCAGGTCAGGGCGTGTGCAGCTTGTCGACCTTGACGGTGAGCAGGACGCGCTGCTGAGGACCGGCGCCGAACCCTGGATAGGGCCGGCCGATGTACTTCTGGGACAGCTCGTCGATGTGTTCGCGGGCGCCGTCGGTGGTCATGGCCACGACGCTCCCCCGCAGGGCCCAGTACCGCGACGGCGCGGCGGGGTCGGCGATGCCGAGCGCGATGCGCGGATCGCGTTCGAGGTTGCGCGCCTTCTGGTGCGTGTCGACGGTGTTGATCAGCACGTGCTCGCCGTCGGTGCCCGCCCAGGTCTGGGAGATCTGCGGCGAACCGTCGGGCATGAGGGTGGTCACGAAGCACAACGCCTTGGCGTTGAGGACCTCGATCAGGTCGTCGGGCAGAGCGGTCATGGCGTGGACTTCATTTCGTCTGGTCGTTGTAGAGGTGGTCGATGACCACCTCGTCCGGCGGGTCGCCGGACAGGTCGGCGTGGCACAGGCCCGCCAGGGCCACCCGGAGAGCGCGGCGCCACAGCCCCGGGGCGAACGCGCGGGAGGCGTCCATGACGCTCCCCACCATCACGTGCGCCGCGGCGAAGTCGGCGGGGGTCGCCCCGGCCGGCAGCTGACCCGCGCGGACGGCCCGGTCGATGAGGCCGGCCACCAGCGGGGTCATCCGCTCGTGCGCCCGCCGCACCACTTCCGTGGCCTGGTTGCGACCGCGGAGCAGCTCCCCCAGCCCCCGGCTCTGCGCCTCGACCTCGAGCTGCCGCTCCAGGAACCAGGTGAGCCCGGCCCAGGCGTCCTCGTGGCGCGAGGCCTCCTCGGCGAACCCGATCACCGTGTCGATGTGCTCGCTGAACAGGGCGTCCAGCAGGTCCTGGCGCTGCGGGAAGCGGCGGTACACCGTGCCCATCCCGGTGCCGGCGGCCCGAGCGATGTCCTCGTACGGGACGTCGAGGCCCCGTGAGGCCATGAGTTCGTACGCCGTGCGCAGCAGCAGCTGGCGGTTGCGTTCGGCGTCGCGGCGCAGTGGAGGAGCCGGTTCGGTCACACCTCCAAGCCTAGATAAGTGGAAGCATTATTCCAAGTTGAAGATCTCTTCCGATTGAGGCCGCACTTGTGGCCCGCGCTCGTTCAAGGATAACGTTCCGATACGTATCGGAACGTTATTCAGGAGGACGCGGTGCGTGCAGCAGTCGTGCAGGAGTCGGGCAAGCTCGAGACCGTCGAGGTGCCCGATCCCGTGCCGGGGCCCGGTCAGGTGCTCGTCGAGGTCGAGGCGATCGGTGCGGGCTTCGTCGACGTGATGGTCAGCCGGGGCGAGTACCCGGGAGGTCCCGGCGGGCCGGGCGCGGTGCCGGGCGTGGAGGTCACCGGCAGGGTCTCGGCGGTCGGGCCGGACGCCGACGGGGACCTGGTGGGCCGGCGCGTGCTGGCCCTGACCGGCACCGGCGGGTACGCGGAACTGGCCGTCGCCGGCGCGGTCCTGCCGGTGCCGGAGGACGCCGACGCCGCCGAGGTGCTCGCGCTGGGCACGAACGCCCTCGTCGCCGAACTGGCGTTGCGCCGCGCCGGGACAGCGGCCGGGAACCGCGTGCTGGTCCGCGGCGCGGGCGGCGGAATCGGTGTGCCGGCAACGCAGTTGGCGCGCGCCGCCGGAGCCGACGTCACCGCGGTCACCTCTTCGCAGGCCCGCGGCGAACGCCTGCGGGAACTGGGCGCCACGCGGATCTTCGACCGGACCGCCGCCGCGCTCCCGGACGGGTCCTACGACGTGGTCGTCGACACCGTCGCCGGACCGGACACCGGCAAGCATCTCGGCCTGCTGCGCGACAACGGGCGGTACGTGCTGGTCGGCGCCGCCGGTGGCATGCCGGGGAACGACGTCGTCGCCGCTCTCCTGGGCGGTTTCCACCGGTCGCCGTCGCTGCTCGCGTTCAGCCTGAACTCGGTGGCCGCGCCGGAGGTCCTGCGCTCGTGGCAGGAGATCACCACCCTGTGGCAGCGGGGCGAGCTGACCCCCGTGGTCCACGACCGGCTGAAGCTCAGCGAAGCCGATCACGCCGTCGAGCTGCTGGGACGCGGCGCACCGTTCGGAAAGCTGGTGCTGCTGCCTCGTTAAGCTGGGCCGGACCGGCCAGGGAGGTGCAATGGCACGCCGACGCGACGAGCGCATCGACCACGCCGTGCTGGACGCGGTGTCCGCGCTGGTCCGCGAGGTCGGTTACCCGGCGCTGACGATGGAGGCCATCGCCGCGCGGGCGGGCACCACCAAGCCCGCCATCCGCCGCCGCTGGCAGAGCCGTCAGCAACTCGTGCTCGCGGCCATGGCGCGCGACCGCATCGGCCTGGAGGAGGTCGACACCGGCTGTCTGCGGTGCGACATCACCGGGGAGCTGGAAGCGTTGCGGGTCGGCCTGGAGGATCCCGCGTTCGGCCCCGTGATCCCCGCGCTGCTGGCCGACCTGGCAGGCGACCCGCGGCTGCACGAGGAGTTCCTCGCCGTGGTCTGGGAACCGCGGCGGCGGACGTGCCTGACCACCCTGCGCAGGGCACAGGAGCGCGGGGAGCTGGACCGGTCGGCCGACGTCGAGTTCGTCATGGACCTGTTCGCCGCCCCGGTCATCTTCCGGGCGTTGTTCCGCCACGGCCCGGCGGGCCCCGGTTTCGCGGAACTGGTCGCCGACGCGGTGCTCACCGGTGTGGGCACCGCCGGGGAGCACGGGCTCCCCGGCGGCTGCCCTGCCCGTCAGCGGCGGTAGACGCCGAGCTCGAACAGCGAGTAGCCCCAGCCGGTTCCGCGCTGGGTGGCGTGCAGCCGGACGTACCGGCCGGTCGCGGTCACGTCGATCGAGTCGACGCCGCCGTTGCCGGTCGTGGTGCCGTAGACCGATCGCCAGTTGTTCCCGTCGTCGGACACCTGGATCTCGTACGCACGGCCGAAAGCGCCTTCCCACACCAGTTGCACGTGCTGGAACGTCGTCACCGCGCCGAGGTCGACCCGGAGCCACTGCGGATCCGCCCAGTCGGTGGCCCAGCGCGAGCCCTGGTTGCCGTCCACGGCGTTGGAGGGCGGGTAGGGCGCGCCGTCGCCGACCTGCTGGTACGACGAGGCGGTCGTCGGCTTGCCCTGGGCCACGTTCACCCCGGACGGTTGCGGCGCCACGACCCGGACCGACTTCGTCTCGATGCCGATGTTGCCGCGCCCGTCCTCGGCCAGGACGTAGACCTTCCACACGCCGAGCCGGTCGGGTGCGGTGACGGTGAGCCGGTTCCCGTTGACCTGAACGGGAGCGTTCGCGAGACCACCGCTGTTGTCGATGTACTTGCTGTTGAACGCCGCCGACCACGCGATGGCGTCACCGTTGGGGTCGGACGCGGCCACGTCGATGTTCAGCTGGGCACCGGCCGCGATGGTCTGCGGCAGGGTCATCGACGTGATCACCGGTGGGGTGTTGGCGGGAGTGGCACCGCCGAAGGCCCGCTGGACCGCGTAGAACGACAGCCGCTTCTTGCCCGCGGGCGTGAGGTTGAACCAGACCGCGCCGAAGTCGTACTCGGTGCCGTAGTGGAACAACGTGCCGCCGAAGGACACTCCCCGGTGGCCGATGATGCAGTTCCACGCCTGCGTGTAGCCGTCGCGCTTCTGGACGTCGGTCGGCTCGGCCGGCACGCCGTTGGCGTCGTTGGGAACCTCCCACTCCCCCGCCGGACCGGCCTCGGTCAGGATGTACGGCTTGGTGTAGCCGCCGTCGATCCAGTCCTGCCGAACCTTGCAGACGTTGCCGTAGGAGTTCACGGAGTACAGGTCCAGATCGGGCGTGTGCGCCTTGAGGTAGACCCACGCGCCTGTCCACGCGTCGGTGTTGGTCACCGGGTGGTTGGTGTCGATCGCGTGGATCGCCTGCGCGGCCTCGTTGATGTACTTCGCGTACGCCACGCGCTGGTTCTCCAGCTCGGCGCCGGAGTAGCAGTTCTGCAGGCCGAGGATGGACTCGTTGCCGACGTTCCACATCAGGACGCCGGGGTGGTCCTTGTAGGTCGTGACCCACTGGCGGATCTGGCCGAGCATGTCGGCCTTGTAGGCGCCGTCCGTCACGTAGTTCACGCAACCGCCGGAACCGGGACCGCCGCCAGGCTGCAGCCAGAAGCCGTTGATGACACGCAGCCCGTTCGCCGCGGCCGCGTCCAGGAGCGGACGGGTCGAGGCGTCCGTGCCCCAGATGCGCACCGTGTTGACGCCCATCGACTTCAGCTCGGGCATGTACCGCGCGGCGTCGGCGGCGGGCGGGCCCCAGGTCAGGCCCTTCACCACCCACGGCTGACCGTCGACGGTGAGCTGCCAGTTGCCCTGCGACCCGGTGACGCGCACGCCGGTGCCGGGCTGCGGGTCCGAGCCCTGCTCGCCGTAGACGCGGAACTCCCACAGCGAGATGCCGTACCCGTTGGCGCGCTGGGTCGAGTGGACGCGGACGTACCGGCCGGTGCCGGTCACGTCGAAGCCCTGCCGGCCGCCGGTGCCGCCGGTGACGGAGCGGATCGGCGTCCAGGAGTCGCCGTTGTCGGAGACCTGGATCTGGAACGACGTGGCGTGGGCGGACTCCCAGTCGAGCTCCACCCGTGTCACGGTCGAGGTGGCGCCGAGGTCGACCCGCAGCCACTGCGGGTCGCTCCACGCGCTGGACCACCGGGTGCCGGGGTCACCGTCGACCGCGGCGGAGGCGGGTGTGCCTCCGCCCTCGGTGGACGACGCGGTGGCGGGTTTGCCTTGGGAGAGCAGCGAGGGCGCGGCACTGACCGTGCCCGGTACCACTGCTAGTCCCACGAGCACGGCGAGCACCGTGCCGACGGAGCGGAGGCGGAACATTGCGTCTCCTGCAGGGTCGAGTGAGGGGGTGAAATGCGGGAGAGCGCTCTCACAACCCTGGCGGCGATTGTTACGGGCACACGTCCCCCATGTCAACGAACCCCTTGACATCGTCCCGACGCGAGCGGGACGCTATTTGGGAGAGCGCTCTCCCAGCCGGTTTCCCCACGTCGGCAGGAGGACACAGTTGTCCCGAAAACTCAGCGCGCTGGCCGTCGCGGCCAGCCTCGTAGCGGCGGTGCTCGCGGTGGTGACGAGCTCGGCGCAGGCCGATGACTACGTGAGCCACCACGAGTTCCAGGCGAACTGCGCGTTCACCGCGGACCGCCCGGACGACCCGATCGTCTTCCCCGGCCTGCCCGGCGCGTCACACCTGCACACCTTCATCGGCAACCACTCCACCAACGCGAGCAGCACCAACGACTCGCTCGGGCGGGCCACCACGAACTGCGTCACGCCCGACGACAAGTCGGCGTACTGGTTCCCGTCCGTGCTCAACGGAGACCAGGTCGTGCGGCCGGACGGCAACCAGGTCGTCTACTACAAGTCCGGCATCCTGCGGTACCAGGACGTCGTGCCATTCCCGCCGGGCATGCGGTTCGTGGTCGGCAGTCCCACGGCGACGCAGGACGAGTTCCGCACCTCCCCCGGCGCCATCGAGGGCTGGGAGTGCGGCGACAGCTACAAGAACTGGGACATCCCCACCTGGTGCATGCCCGGCAGCCAGCTCACGGTCCGCTTCCAGGCGCCGAGCTGCTGGAACGGCCGTGACCTCGACTCGGCGGACCACAAGTCGCACATGGCCTACCCGGACCGCGCTTCCCTCGTCTGCCCGCCGTCGCACCCGGTCGCGGTGCCGATGATCGAGTTCAAGATGGCGTTCCCGGTGTCCGGTGACATGTCCCGCGTACGGCTCTCCAGCGGACGCGGCTACACCTGGCACTACGACTTCATGAACGCCTGGGACGCACCCACCCAGGCCGCGCTCGTGAGGCACTGCGTCAACGGCGGGCTGCAGTGCGACCCGCGCGGGTACGACCAGTACAAGCCGCACCGAGGAGCCGCGCTCGGACCGGACTACCGGTTGCCGCGGTGAAGTAGCTCTCCCGCACCCCGGGGCGCGTCCGCACGCTCCGGGGTGTTCGTCATGCCGGCGCGGACAACGTCGTCCCCTCGACGAACTCGCACTCCAGCAGCACTTGGGACTGCTTCTGCGGCAGCCGTGCCAGCAGGTGCACGGCCCGCCGTCCCGTCTCCCACCTCGGCACCCGCAGCCCGGTGAGACCCAGCAGGTCCTGTTCGGACAGGTCGAGTGCCAGCACGGACAGATCGCCCGGCACTGTCAGGTTGCGGCGGCGGGCGGCCCGGACGAGTGCCGCCGCGTCGTCGGAGTGTTCCGCGATCACGGCCGTCACGCCGATGCGCAGCAACTGGTCGAGCCAGACCGCGGGCGCGTGCAGCCCGTGCACGCCCAGAGCCGCTGTGGCGTCCTGGAACCCGTGCAGGCGCTCGATCGACGTGACACCACTCGGCAGTCCGATGTAGACGATCTGACGATGGCCGAAAGCCGCGAGGCGCGCGACGAGATCGCGCACACCCGCGGCGTGGTCGACGTCCACGTAAGGGACCTGTCTGACCGTGCTGTCCCGTCTGCCGATCGACACGAACGGGATCGCGTGATCTGCCAGGCAGGTCAGGTCGCGCTCGTCGGCGGTGCGGTCGAGCAGGACGCAGCCGCTGAGGGCCACGTCCTGGGTGTCGACGAAGTCGAGATCGGCGCACAGGAGCAGGCCGTTGCCCGTCCTGTGCACCGCGTGCCCGATGCCCGCCAGAGCGGGCGTGCTCTCACCGGGAAGGGTGTCCCGGGAGAGCACGCCGATCAGACTCACGGATAGTTCACCAGGTAACGGACCTGGTTGGCGGTGTTCGCGACGCCACCGACGCCGTTGATGACGTTGGCGATCGTGCCCACCCCGCCGAGCGAGACGGTGACCAGGTGCCGGAACCGCACACCCGACCGGTTCGGTGCCTCGAAGCCGTTGTCCGTCACGATGCTCGGATCGGCCTGGTTGAAGGCGTAGACGCCAACGCCGAACGCGTCGTGTGTGGTGACGTTGTCGGCGACCTTGTAGCCGGCCCAGCCCCGCTTGGAGCCGTTCATCCACGCGGCCTGGTTGGGCGGGTCGTACGGCAGCTCGTTCTGATACAGGTACACGCGGCCGCCGTTGCCGTTCCAGATCAGGTTGTGCTGCTGGTAGTGCTCCACGAACAACCCGTACGCGATCACGTTGTCGCCGTTGACGACGACACCGTTCTGCCCGGGGTTGGCCGTCCAGCTCACACCCTCACCGTGATCCGCGCGCCACACCCAGGTGTGGTCGATGATCGTGTTGCGGCTGTTCACCCGCATGCTGACAGTCGCCTTGCCTGCCTGCGACCCACCCACCCGCAGGTACACGTCGTGCAACGACGTGGGGTTGGAGGCGTGCGAGTTCGCGGTCGAGTCACCGATCTCCAGCAACACCGGCGAGTTCTGCACACCGGCGTCGACCAGGAACCCGGCCAGCTTCACACCGTCCACATCGGACGTCGTCAACGCGGCTTTACCTGTGGTCGGCGTCAACGTCGCCAGACCCAGACCGAGGACCACGGTGTTCGGCCTCGTGACCCTGATGGTGTCGTCGAGCTGGTGAATGCCCGGCGTGAGCAGTAGGTGCTTGCCCTGCTGCAGAGCAGCGTTGATCGTGGCGGCGGGAGTGCCCGGCTTCACGATGAAGAAGTCCGCCAAAGACACCGACGAACCCGGATTGCCGTTCTCCCAGCTCGTACCCCGCGAGTTCTGCCGCAGCGCCGGGATGAACACCCGGTACTCACCGGAGTTGTCGAAGTACAGGTACGGCTTCTCCCGCGTCACCGGCGACGTGTCGACGGTCGTGTGCGACGGGTTCGGGAAGTTGTCCACGGGGGCGCCCTGCGTGCCGGCGAACACCATGTTCCACACCGACCCCGACCAGCCGTTCACGAGGTTGCTGTTGCGCGTGAGGAACTGCTGCTGCGACCCGGAGATCACCGTTCCGTCGATCTTGCTGTCGACGATCAACCCGCCACTGGCCCAGCCGTCGTAGCCGTTCCACAGATGCGCCTGACCACGCAGGTGCATCCGCCGGTACGCCGTCGCCTGCGACACCGCCCACCGCTCGATCTGATTCGCCGGCAACGTCACCGACAAGTTCTCCGCACCACGCCAGAAGTTCTGCGTCGCATTACCCAGGTTGTTCGGGTCATTGCCCTGCTGCAACCAATCCGCCTCAACACGGATGTGCCCGTTGATGTTCACGTCGTCCGGGTACAGACCCAGACCCGCGACCTGGGTGTAGAAGCGCAGGTTCACGTCCGCGTTGTAGCTGCCCGGCTTGAACAGCACAGCGTGGCGCTGCGGCCCGAACTGGTTCGTCTTCATCTGCGCCGAGATTGAATCCAACCTCGACTGCATCTCCGACTGCGACGACCCCGGACCATATACGTACACGTTCGGCCCGAAATCCGGATTACGCGGATCAGTCGGCGTCACACCCGGCGTGTCAGGAGTGGTCGCGTAAACACCCAGCTCCCACAACGAATAGCCGTAACCGGTGCCCCTTTGCGTGCCGAGCACGCGGAGGTAGCGACCCGTCCCGGAGACGTCGAGGGACTGCGTGCCGCCCGTGCTCGTGGTGGTCGAGTAGACGTCCCGCCACGAGTTCGCGGCGGCCGTGTCCGACACCTGGACCTGGAAAGCCTTGCCGTACGCGCCCTCCCACGCCAGGGAGACACGACAGACCTGCTGACTGGACCCCAGATCCACCTGCAACCACTGCGGATCCGAGAACTGCGACGACCAGCGGCTGCCGGCGTTGCCGTCCACGGCAGCGGAAGCAGGGGTCCCACCGTTCTCCGTCGACGACGCGGTGGCGGGACGGTTGAGAGCGACGTTGGAGGTACCGCACGCGGCGGCACCGGCTTGGGAGGTGATGCTGACGGTTGTCACGAGGCACAGGGCGGTGGCCGCTAGCGCGGCCGCCCTGGTCAGGGGAGAGCTCATGATCCTGCCTGACACCTTGGGGCGCGTGAGCCCAGACGGTGACGTCCGTGGCACCGGACGTCGGGAGAGCGCTCTCCCGTAGGTTAACCCGTGGTGTCGGGCAGGTCAATCAAGCAGACGCGCGAATGACGAGTTCCGGTTCGAAGATGACCGAGATCGGCCGCTGTTCCGGGTCTTCGAGGCTCGTGATCAGCACCTCGGCCATCTTCGCGGCCATGGCCTCGACCGGCTGGCGCACGGTGGTGAGCTGCGGGCGGCAGGCCAGCGCGGGCGCGCTGTCGTCGAACCCGACCACGGCCACGTCCTGCGGAACGCGCAAACCGTGCTCCAGCAACACGTCTACGGCGCCCTGCGCCATCAGGTCGTTCGCCGCGAACACCCCGTCCACCTCGGGGTGCTCGACCAGCAGGCGCCCCATCGCGGCGTGCCCGCTGGCCGCGGTGAAGCCGCCCTCGGCCACGGGAACGTACGGGAAACCGTTGCGCGCCATGGCATCGCGGAACCCGGTGAGCCGGTCCTGGCTGGCGAGCACGTCCAGCGGCCCCGAGATCGCGCCGACGGACGTGCAGCCGAGCTCGACGAGCCTCGCCGCGGCGAGCCTGCCGCCCGCCTGGTGGTCGAGGTCGACGTAGCTGACCGGCATGGGCCGGCCGGGCCGCGCGTACAGCACGGTGGGCACACCGGCGGCCAACAGCCTCTCGGGCAACGACTCGGCGGCGTGCGTGGTCACGAGCAGAGCGCCGTCCGCGCTCCCCTGCCGCAGGAACTCGACGACGTCGACCCTGGTCCGGTCGGTGTCCGCGAGCATGAGCACCGGGTGCACGCCGCGGGTGCGCAGGAAGTCGACGACACCGGCGGTGACCCGGCCGAAGAACGGGTCCACGAAGACGTCGGACCCGCCACCGGCGCCGGAGATGACCAGCGCCACCGTGCCGGTGCGGCGGGTGACGAGCGAGCGGGCGGCGTGGTTGGGCGTGTACCCGGTCTGCTCGATCGCGTTGCGCACCGTCTCCTGGAGGTCCGGGTCGACGTTGCGCGTGCCGTTCACGACGCGGGAGACGGTCGCGCGGGACACGCCCGCGAGTCTCGCGACGTCCTCGAGCGTCGGGGTGGCCATGATCCGCTTCACCACGGCAGAAGAGCGTTCTCCCGCTCGAGGCGCAGGGGTGTGTCGCCGGCGTTCGGGCCGGCCAGCACGGTGAACGCGCCAGGCTCGGCCACCCACTCCCCGGCCCAGTGGCTGATGGCCCGCCGGGGGATCCGCACCAGCGCCTCCACCTGCTCGCCAGGCCCGGCGGTGACGGTCGTGAAGCCCGCCAGCCACCGCGGCGGCCGCGCGACGGCGCTGTCCGGCCGGGACAGGTAGACCTGCACGACCTCGCGGCCGGGACGTTCCCCGGTGTTGCGCAGCCGGACCCTGACCACGTCGCGCTCGACCCGTGCTTCCTCGTAGTCCCAGGTGGTGTAGCCGAGTCCGTGGCCGAACCAGTACGCGGGCTCGGCCCCGCTCGCGGCCCACGCCCGGTAGCCGATGTCGAGCCCTTCCCGGTACGGCAGCGTTCCCGCGACCGGCAGGAAGTCCTTCACCGGCACGTCCGTCTCGCTGTCGGGCCAGGTGGTCGGCAGCCGCCCGCCGGGTTCGGAGTCGCCGAACAGCACGTCCGCGAGCCCGTTCCCGCCCTCCTGCCCCGGGAACCAGGCGAGCAGCACGGCGGCGGCCCGCTCGCGCCACGGCAGCAGCACCGGTCCGCCGGAGTTGACCACCACGACGGTGTTCGGGTTCGCCGCGCACACCGCCCCCACCAACGTGTCCTGCTCCCCCGGCAACGCCAGGGTGTGCCGGTCACGGCCTTCGCTCTCGATGGCGTCGGTGGTGCTGACCACGACCACCGCGACGTCGCACTCCCGCGCCGCCCGCACCGCGGCGGCGAACTCGTCGCGCGCGGACGGCGGCGGGTCGGCGGCCAGCATCGACGCCATGCCGCTGTCCTCCCCCAGCTCACGACGGGCCACCAGCTCCACCTCGGCCCCCTCGGTGAGCGGCACCTCCACGACGTGGTGCGGCGGCCGGAGGTGCTTCACGGCGGGGTCGTCGGTGTCGAGGGGCTGCACGACGTCGAGCACCCGGACCCCGTCGACGTCCAGCGTCAGCCGCCCGTACCCGGCGACGGCCAGCCGCCACGGCCCCGTCCTCGTGACGCGCAGCCCGGTGCTGATCTCCAGGACCTCGGCACCGGGCACCTCCTCGGTCTCGAGGATGCGCCCGGTCAGGCGGTGCTCGCGGAACAGCACCGCGTCGTCCGCGCCGAGCACGCGCACCAGGACGGGCGCGTCCACCGGGGTCGGCCTGTCGTCGATGCGGACGCCGGGCGCGTGGACCACCTCGGTGCGCTCCGCGAGCGCGTCGAGCAGCGAGTTCTCAGCGGCCGGGTAGAGACCCGAACTGCCGCCACCCTGCACGCGCATCTCCGTGGCGCCCGGACCGATCACCGCGATGCGCAGACCCGGTGCGAGGGGAAGGATTCCGTTGTTGCCGAGCAAGACCGCGCTCGCCGACACCGCCTCGCGCAGCAGGCTCTCGTCCGCCGCCGGAGGTGCGACCGCACCCGTCCCGTCCAGCGCCCCGACCCGCGCGGCCAGCCGCAGCAACCGGAGCACCTTGTCGTCGACCGCGGCCTCCGGCACCTCCCCCGCCTCGACCGCGGCGACCAGCCGGTCGCCCCACGGCCCCCACGGCCCCGGCATCGAGAGGTCCTGCCCGGACACGGCCGACGCGGTGGTCGACCGCACCGCACCCCAGTCCGACACCACGAGCCCGTCGAACCCCCACTCGTCCTTCAGGGGACTGGTGAGCAGCGGGCTCTCCGACATCGAGTGGCCGTTCACCGCGTTGTAGGCCGACATCACCGCCCACGCGCCGGCCTCGACCGCCGCCTCGAACGGCGCCAGGTAGACCTCGCGCAGGGCGCGTTCTCCAACCTCGACGTCGTGCGTCAGGCGGTCGGTCTCGGTCTCGTTGGCGACGAAGTGCTTGGGCGTCGCCGCGACACCCCCGGCCTGCACACCGCGCACGTACGCGACCCCGAGCCGCGACGTGAGCAGCGGGTCCTCGGAGAAGCACTCGAAGTGGCGCCCGCCGTAGGGCGTGCGGTGCAGGTTCAGCACGGGCGCGAGCAGCACGTCCACGCCCTTGCGCCGTGCCTCGGCCGCCAGCAACCCGCCCAGCCTCCCGACGAGCTCCTCGTCCCACGTCGCACCGAGCGCCGACGGCGACGGCAGCGCCAGCGACGTGCGGCGTTCGTCCCAGCCGGGACCGCGCACACCCGCCGGACCGTCGGAGAACGTCATCGCGCGCAGGCCGACCGCCGGTTCGGCGCAGCTCTGCCAGACCGATCCCCCCGCCAGCAGCCGCACCTTGGCGGGCAGGTCGAGCTTGCCGACCAGGCGGGCCAGCTCGTGGTCGTCGTGCACCGGGAAACCTCCTTGGAGAGCGCTCTCCAAAGACTCGGGGTGCGGAGCGCCGCTGTCAATGCGTCGGAAGGCGTCTTCTCGACCTGAGAGCCACGTCCCTCAGCCGGGGATCCGCACCGAACGCGGGTCCGCCCCCGTCTCCAGCAACGCCGCCACCGGCAGCGTCGCCGCCCCGACCGCCACCGCGTCCGGCCCCGTCCGGCCCAGCTCGATCCGCACCTGACCGTACGGATGGCGCAACGCGTGCTCGGCCGTCGCGGCGATGATCCCGTCCAACCTCCGGGCACCCAGCGCGAGACCAGCCCACCCACCGAGCACGACGCGCTCCGGGTTGAACAGGTTCACGAGGTTGGCGATCCCGGCCCCCAGGTACCCCACGGACTCCTCCACCACCCGACGGGCAACAGCCGACCGCGACGACAGCAACTCCTCCAGCGCGGACTGCTGATCGACGGGAGGATCGTTGTGGCGCAACGCCTCCCGGTACCGGCCGAGCATCGCCTCCGCCCCCGCGTACGCCTCGAGGCAGCCGCGCACCCCGCACCGGCAGCGCCGCCCGCCGTAGACGATCGTGGTGTGGCCCCACTCCCCCGCGTTGCTGGTCGCGCCCCTGTGCACCACCCCGTCGGTCACCACCGCCACGCCGACGCCCGAGCCGACCAGCACGATCACCGCGTGACCGGCCCCGCGGCCGGCGCCGAACCACATCTCGGCCTGCCCCTGGGTCTTCGCGCCGTTCTCCACGAACAGGCGCGGCTCCACGCCGGCGGCGCGGATCATCTTCTCGAGCGGGACGGCGTCCCAGCCGATGGTCTGCGCGTGGACGACCGCGGACGTTCCGCGTTCGACCGTGCCGGGGACGCCCACACCGACGCCGAGCACCGAGGACGTCTCGACGCCCGCCTCCGCCAGGACCGAGCCGACGCCCGACGCGATCAGATCGCTGACGGCGCCGGGCTCCACCTCGACCAGCGGCAGATCCACTGTGGACAGACGCGTCATCGCGAGGTCGAAGAGCTCGACCTTGATCCCCGTCTCACCGACGTCGACCCCGATGACGTGCCCGAACGCGGGGTTGACCCGCAGCAGGACCCGCGGCCTGCCGCCGTCGGACTCGACCGAGCCGGCCTCCACCAACAGGCCCTCGTCGAGCAGTTCGCCGGTGATCGTGCTGGCGGTCGCGGCGCTCAGCCCGGTGCTCGCGCTGAGCTGCAGACGGCTCAGCGGCCCGTCGAGGAAGAGCGCCGTCAAGAGCACAGATCGGTTCTGCCTGCGGAGGTCCCGGACGGTCGCCCGTGTACGCACCATGAGCGCCGAGGTTAGTTCGCGCCTAAAAATAAGCCTCGGGTCGTGACCTCTTCGTTATTGACTTGCCCTCGATGACAGGCGTCTACTCTACGGCGACCAGAGGGCCACGACGGCCTCACCCGCGATGGCACGCGCGGTCAACCTCTCCCAGCGCTCACTTGATTCTTCTCGCTTTCGTTGGAGAACAAGGAGTTTCCATGAGAATGAGGCGTGTTTGCGCTGCCGTCGCCGCGACCGCCCTGGCGTTCACCGGCGCCTGTTCGGCCACCAACCCGGGCTCGGGCGGCAACGCCGCCGGGGTGCTGAACGTGGGTATGCCGAACGGACCGCAAACGGAGAACAACAACCCGTTCCTCAACTCGTCGGCGTCCTCGTCGCTCGGCTACCGGCGGTTGCTCTTCGAACCGCTGGCCATGGTCAACGAGGTCAAGGTGACCGACCAGCCGAAGCCTTGGCTGGCAACGAAGTTCACCTGGTCGGACAACTACCACAAGCTGCTGCTCACCATTCGTGACGGCGTGACGTGGTCCGACGGCAAGCCGCTGACCGCCGAGGACGTGGCGTACACCTTCGAGCTGCTCAAGAACAATCCCGGCCTGAACATCGAAGGTGTGCCGTACCAGGACATCTCGTTCTCCGGCAGCGAGGTCACCGTCGGCTTCCCGAAGTCGCAGTTCGTCAACCAGAAGAAGATCCTCGAGCAGTTCGTGGTGCCCAAGCACCAGTGGTCGACCTTCTCCAACCCGTCGACCGAGACGCTGAAGGACCCGATCGGCAGCGGCCCGTACACGCTGAAGTCGTTCACCCCGCAGACGGTGACGCTGTCGATCCGGGACAAGTACTGGCAGGAGCTCCCGAAGGTCAAGGAGCTGCGCTACACCTCCTACAGCGACAACAACGCGCAGACCAACGCCCTCGCCACCGGCGCGGCCGAGTGGAGCTTCACGTTCATCCCCAACTACCAGGCCGCGTACACGAGCAAGGACCCGCAGAACCACAAGCTGTGGTTTCCGCCGGTGCTCGGCGTGCACGGACTGTGGTTCAACACCAAGGCGAAGCCGTGGGACGACCCCGCGCTGCGCCGCGCCGCGAACATGGTGGTGAACCGCGACGACATCTTCATGCAGGGCGAGGCGGGCTACTTCTACCCGAAGGTCGACAACATCACCGGCATCCCCACGCCGGCCGGTGAGTCGTTCATCGCCCCGCAGTTCAAGGACAAGAAGGTGACCGTCGACGTCGAAGGTGCCAAGAAGGCGCTGACCGAGGCCGGCTACACCTTCGACGGCACCACGTTGAAGGGCAAGGACGGCGCGCCCGTCACGATCGTGCTCACCGTGCCGTCCGGGTGGTCCGACTACGTCACCGATCTGGAGATCATCAAGGACAACTTCTCCAAGATCGGCATCAACGCGACGGTGAACCTGCAGAACGCCGACGCGTGGACGAAGGCCCTCGACACCGGCGACTTCGGCGCGGCCATGCACTGGACCAACAACGGCCTGACGCTGTACGACATCTACCAGTCCATCATGGACGGTGCGCTGTACAAGCCGATCGGGACGCCCGGTGTGAACGGCAACTACGGCCGTTACGAGAACGCGGCGGCGACGAAGGCGCTGGACGACTTCGCCAACGCTCCGGACGAGTCGGTGCGCAACGCGGCCCTGCAGGAGCTGCAGAAGATCTTCGTGCAGGACATGCCGGTCATCATCACCTCCGCCGCGAACGGTGGCGGCCAGTACAGCACCA
Source organism: Lentzea cavernae (assembly GCF_014653695.1). Lineage (GTDB taxonomy): Bacteria > Actinomycetota > Actinomycetes > Mycobacteriales > Pseudonocardiaceae > Lentzea > Lentzea cavernae. Next base: position 948,844 of record NZ_BNAR01000001.1, read on the forward strand.
AGAACTGGACGGGCTGGCCGAGTGACCAGGACCAGTACGCGCCCGTCCAGCCCACGCTCGAAAACGCACTCGACATCGTCATGAAGCTGAGGCCTGCCTCGTGACGGCCGAGGTAGCGCCGGCGGTCTCCGGGGTGGTCTCGACAGAGATCGTCCTGGAGGCCGACGGCCTCACCAAGCACTTCCCGATCAGGACACCCCTCGCGCGCACGGCGAAGGCCGTGCGCGCGGTCGAGGGGGTGTCGCTGCAGCTGCGCCGGGGCAGCGTCACCGCGCTCGTCGGCGAGTCGGGTTCCGGCAAGTCGACGGTCGCGCGGCTGCTCGCCCAGCTCTACCCGCTGACGTCCGGCGAGATCCGGTTGCACGGCGAAAACGTCGCCGTGCAACGGGGTTGGATGCGCGGGCGGAAGTTCCGCGCGTACTGCCGCCGGGTCCAGATGATCTTCCAGGACCCGTTCGCGTCGCTCAACCCCGTGCACACCATCCGCTACCACCTGACCAGGGCGCTCACCATCCACGGCAACCGCGGCGACGACCTGGAGAAGTCGCTCGCGGACCTGCTGACCCGAGTGCACCTCACACCCGCCGAGCGGTACCTCGACCGGTACCCGCACGAGCTCTCCGGCGGGCAACGGCAGCGCGTGGCGATCGCACGGGCGCTGGCGGCGAGCCCGGAGGTGCTGCTGGCCGACGAACCGGTGTCCATGCTGGACGTCTCGATCCGGCTCGGCGTGCTGAACCTGTTGCGGGATCTGAAAGAGCGACTGCACCTTTCGATCCTGTACATCACGCACGACATCGCGTCCGCGCGGTACTTCGCGGACGAGACGGTCGTGATGTACGCGGGCCAGGTCGTCGAGGGCGGGGAAAGCGAGACCGTCACGCAGAAGCCGGCGCACCCGTACACGCAGCTGCTGATCGAGTCCGCACCAGACCCCGACCGCCCGGCGCTGGAGGAGAAGGACGGTGGGGCCGGCGAACCCCCGTCGCTGATCGAGCCACCGCCGGGCTGTCGGTTCCACCCGCGCTGCCCGTTCGTGATGGACGTCTGCCGCACGGACGTCCCACCGCGCTTCGAGCTCGGCGACGGGCACTTCGCGGCCTGCTGGCTGTACCGGGAGGAGGCGTCGTGAGCTACCTCCTCAAACGCCTCGGCTTCTACCTGCTCACCGTGTGGGCGGCCGTGACGATCAACTTCTTCGTGCCGCGGATGATCCCCGGCGACCCGGTGCAGGCGCTGATCACCAAGCAGCGCGGGCAGATGACGAGCGAGGCCGTCCGGTCGCTGTACGTCCTCTTCGGACTGGACAAGGACGAGAGCCTGGCGAGCCAGTACTTCTCCTACCTCGGCCAGCTCCTGCGCGGCGACCTCGGGATGTCGTTCACCTTCTTCCCGAGCCCGGTGGCCGACGTGATCGGCGACGGGCTGCCGTGGACCGTCGGTCTGGTCGGCATCACCACGGTGATCGGGTTCTTCCTCGGCACCGCCGCGGGCGCCCTCGTGGGCTGGCGGCGCGGCACGTGGGCGGACTCGCTGATCCCGGTCACCACGTTCGTCTCGTCGATCCCGTACTTCTGGCTGGGCCTGGTGGCGATCGCGCTGCTCACCGGTCCCGGCAGCTTCTTCCCCGCGTCGGGCGCCTACGAGATCGGCCTGGTGCCGAACTGGGACTGGCAGTTCATCGGCAGCACCGTGCAGCACGGCCTGCTGCCCGGCCTGACGATCCTGGTGTCCTCGGTCAGCGGCTGGATCCTGAGCATGCGCAACATGATGGTGACGGTGTCGTCGGACGACTACGTCACCGTCGCGCACGCCAAGGGCCTGCCCGAACGCCGGGTGATGCTCGCCTACGCCGCCCGCAACGCGTTGCTGCCCAACGTGTCCGGCTTCGCGCTGGCACTCGGGTTCATCGTCGGCGGCACCCTGCTGGTGGAGATCGTGTTCTCCTACCCCGGCCTCGGCCTGCAGCTGTTCCAGGCGGTCGGCGCCAAGGACTACCCGCTGCTGCAGGGCATCTTCCTCATCATCACGCTGTCCGTGCTGCTGGCGAACCTCCTCGCGGACGTCGCCTACCTCGCACTGGACCCGCGCACCCGCAGGGAGGGCTGATGCGCAGCAACCCCAAGGCGCTCACCGGTCTCGTGGCGCTCGGCTTCTTCGTCCTGCTCGCCGTCGTCGGTCCGTGGCTCGCGCCGTTCGACCCGTCGATGCGCAGCAACGACCTGTTGCAGCCGCCGTCGCCGTCGCACTGGTTCGGCACGACCCACCTGGGCCAGGACATCTTCAGCCAGGTCCTGGTCGGCACCCGCAGCGTCGTGTTCGTCGGCGCGGTGGCGGGCCTCGTCGCCACGGTGCTGTCGGTGCTGGTCGGCGTCTCCGCCGGGTACCTCAGCGGGTCGGCCGGCGAAGGGCTTTCCGCGCTGTCCAACGTGTTCCTGGTGATCCCGGCACTGCCGTTGATCGTCATCATCACCTCGTCGCTGCCCGAGACGAGCAACCTCACGATCGCGCTGGTGATCGGCCTGACGGCGTGGGCGTGGAACGCGCGGGTGCTGCGCGCGCAAACGTTGTCGTTGCGCCGCAGGGACTACGTGGAGGCGGCACGGGCGAACGGCGAGTCGACCTGGCGGATCATCCTGTTCGAGATCATGCCGAACCTGACCGCCGTCATCGCGTCCGGGTTCGTCGGCACGGTGCTGTTCGCGGTGATCTCCGAGATCACGCTGGCGTTCATCGGCGTGTCCGACGCGGGCGGCTGGAACTGGGGCACTGTCCTGTACTGGGCCCAGTCGCAGCAGGCCCTCACGCAGGGCGCGTGGTGGTGGTTCGTCCCGGCCGGCCTCGCGATCGCGTTGCTCGGCACGGCGCTGTCCCTGGTCAACTTCGGCATCGACGAGTACGTCAACCCGCGCCTGCGCACCCGTTCCTCGACGCGGGGCGTGCGGATGCGCGTCGGCTTCACCCCCGTGCTCGCCAAGGAGTCGTCATGAAAGAACGCATTCTCGAGGTGCGCGGGCTGAACGTCGACTACGGCATGGGACCCGAGTCCGTGCGCGCCGTCCGCGACGTCGACCTGACGCTGCACCGCGGCGAAGTCCTGGGCCTGGCAGGGGAATCCGGCAGCGGCAAGTCCACTCTGGCCTACGGCATGACCCGGCTGCTGCCCCCGCCGGGCATCGTCGCGGGCGGCGAGGTGATCTACCACCTCGACGACGGCACGACCGTCGACCTGCTGCGCATCCGCGACGCGGACCTGCGTCGGCTGCGCTGGTCGGAGATCGCCATCGTGTTCCAGGGCGCGATCAACTCGCTCAACCCGGTGCAGCGGATCTCGACCCAGCTCGTCGACGTGCTCAAGGCGCACTCGGCCTCGACCCCGCGTGCGCGCCTGGACCGGGCACGCGAACTGCTCACCCTGGTCGGCATCGCCTCGGACCGGCTGAACAGCTACCCGCACCAGCTCTCCGGCGGGATGCGGCAGCGCGTGATGATCGCGATGGCGCTCGCCCTGGAACCGCGCGTGGTGATCATGGACGAGCCGACGACCGCGCTGGACGTGGTGGTGCAGCGGCAGATCCTGCGCACGCTCGTCGACCTGCGCGAACGCCTCGGGTTCTCGGTCGTGTTCATCACGCACGACCTGTCGCTGCTGGTCGAGTTCTCGGACCGGATCGCGATCATGTACGCGGGCCAGGTCGTCGAGGAGGCGGCGTCGGCCGACCTGTACCGCACTCCCCTGCACCCCTACAGCGACGGGTTGCTGCAGTCGTTCCCGGCGTTGAAGGGCCCGAAGCGCGAGCTGTCCGGCATCGCGGGGTCGCCGCCGGACCTGCGGATGATGCCGAGCGGGTGCCCGTTCCACCCGCGGTGTGCCCGCGCCATGGACGTCTGCGGCCAGCAGACTCCGGTGCTGGGGCAGAGCAGGGCGGGTCGTTCGGTGGCCTGCTGGTTGCACCCCGTGTCGGTCGGCTGACACCGATGACGTTCCTGAGTCGCTTCACCCCCGAGCATCGCCCGCACCACGGGACGGCGGGCCCTCAGGAGGCGGCGAGGAGCGTCTCCGCCTGGTCGCGGGCGACGCGGACGGGATCGGTGAAGGTGTTGAGCCCGTTGGCGACGAGCGCTCCCTCGTGCAGCAGCATGAGGGTCTGCGCCAACTGCTCCGGGTGCGGCGCGATGTCCCGGACCAGGTCGGCGAACAGGGCGAGCATCCACTTCTTCTGCCCGATGATGATCGGGTGCGCGGGGTGCGAGGAGTCGCTGATCTCCGCGTGGGCGTTGACCATGCTGCACCCCTTGCGGCTGTGCTCGGCCGCCCAGGCGCGGGTCGCGTCGAAGACGGCCAGGACGCGGGCGCGGGGTTCCTGCACGGCGTCGAGGTGTCCGGCCAGGAACACGCGCCAGCGCTCGTCGCGGTCGGCCAGGTACTCCACGACGATCTGCTCCTTGGAGCCGAACCGGTCGTAGAGCGTCTTCTTGGTCACCCCGGCCTCCGCGGCGATCAGGTCGACGCCGACAGCGTGGATCCCGCGCTCGTAGAACAGCCTTCCCGCGGCCTCCAGGGCACGGCGTGAGGCCGGGGTCATGACAATCCGCCTGATCACACCTCCAGTATACCGATCTGTATAGTCGACCGGGTATACAGATCGGTATAGGGAGGTGTGGTGGGTGAAGTACCTGCTCTCGGCCGCTTTCGTGCTCTGCTGGAGCTCCGGGTTCATCGGGGCCAAGCTCGGGACGGGGAGCGCGTCCGCCATCACGGTCCTGATGTGGCGGTTCCTGCCGCTCGCCGTCGTCCTGCTCGCGTTCGCCGTCGTGAAGAAGTCGTGGCAGGGCCTCACGGCGCGGGACGTGGGCCGTCAGGCGTTGATCGGAGTCCTGTCGCAGAGCGGCTACGTGCTCACCGTGTACTACGCGATCCAGCTCGGCGTCTCCAGCGGCACCACGGCCCTGATCGACGGTGTGCAGCCGCTCGTCGCCGGAGCGCTGGCCGGGCCGCTGCTGCACCAGTACGTCTCACGCCGGCAGTGGCTCGGACTGTGCCTGGGCGTGGGCGGCGTCGTGATCGTCACCGGGGCCGACGCCGCGGCCACCAGCGGAGTGGCCTGGTGGGCCTACCTCATCCCGTTCGCCGGCATGGTGTCGTTGGTGGCGGCCACGTTTCTCGAAGGCCGGTCGCGGACGGAGGTCGCGCCCGCGGTGGCGATGACCACGCACTGCCTCACGAGCGCCGTCGTCTTCACCGCGCTCGCCGTGGGCACGGGCACCGCCCTCCCGCCTGCCGACCCGGCGTTCTGGGGCACGATCGCCTGGCTCGTCGTCTTCCCGACCTTCGGCGGGTACGGACTCTACTGGATCATCCTGCGCCGCGAAGGGGTCACCGAGGTGAACACGCTGATGTTCCTCATGGCTCCCGTCACGGCCGTGTGGGGCGCTTTGATGTTCGGCGAGCCGTTCGGTGTTCAGACCGCGCTGGGCCTCGCCCTCGGTCTCACGGCCGTGGTCATCGTGCAGCGCAACCACAAGTCAGTCGCCGCGCACGCGTAGGCCGTCGAACGCCACCGTCGCCACGGTGGCCGCGAGATCCGCGGCGCTGAGACCGCCCTGCGGCCGGTACCACTCGATGAGCGAGTTGACCATGCCGAACAGCAGCCTGGTCGTCATCGCCGGGTCGACGTCCGGGCGGAGATCCCCCTCGGCCGCCGCGTCGGCCACCAGGGCGGTGACGATCTGGTCGAACTCGCGGCGGCGGGCGAGCGCCTCGCGTTCGGTCTCGCTGTTGCCGCGCACGCGCAGGAGAAGCGTCACGAACGGCAGCTGCTCGACCAGGACCGTGACGCTGCCGCGGACGAGGTGTTCGAGGCGGTCTACCGCACGGCCTTCGACGGCGTCGAGCTTGGCGACCTCGGCGAACAGCCCGTCCAGCGCGCGGTCGACGGCGAGGCGCAGCAACGCCTCCTTGCCGGGAACGTGGTGGTAGATGGCGGACTTCGTGACCCCCAGGCGGTTCGCCAGGTCCTGGATGCTCGTGCCGTCGTAACCGCGCTCGTAGAACAGCTCCGCGGCGGCCATGAGCAGCGTCTCCAGGTCGTAGCCCGGGCGGCCGCGGCGCCTCGTTCCGCCGCTCTCCGTCGTGGTCATGCCGTGCAGTCTCCCAGGCCCCAGGTGCGAGCCGGTGTGCTCACCACCGGTAGAACCCCTCCCTCGTCTTGCGGCCGAGCTGCCCGGCCTCGACCTTGTCCCGCAACAGCTGTGGCGGGGTGAAGCGCGGGCCGAGTTCGCGTTCGAGGTGCTCGGCGATCGCGAGGCGCACGTCGAGACCGACGATGTCGGTGGTGCGCAACGGTCCCACCGGATGCCGGTAGCCGAGAGTCATGGCGCTGTCGATGTCCTCAGCGGACGCGACGCCCTCCTGCACCATCCGCATGGCCTCCAAGGCGATCGCGACACCCAGGCGGCTGCTCGCGAACCCCGGTGAGTCCCGCACGGTGATCGCGTGCTTTCCCAGGCCGCGCACCCATTCCTGCGCCCGCTCGACCAGCGCGGACGGGGTCCGCTCGCCCACCACGACCTCGACGAGGTCGCTCGCGGGCACGGGGTTGAAGAAGTGCAGTCCGATGAGGACGGACGGGTCGGGCAGCGCCCCTGCCAGCACGTCGATCGACAACGAGCTGGTGTTGGTGCCGATCACGGCGCCCGGTGCGGACCGCGCGATGCTCGCGAGCACGGAGTGCTTCAGCTCGACCAGTTCGGGGACGGCCTCCACCACCAGCGGCAGCCCGGACAGCAGCGCGGGGTCGGTGACCACGGTGACGGTGCCGCCGACCGCGACGCCCTTCTCGGCGGCCTTGGCGAGGCTCTTCTCCACGCGGGCACGGGCGGCGTCGGCTGCGGCGTCGGTCTCCACGACCGTGACGGTGCTCCCGGCCACCGCGAACGCGTGGGCGATGCCGGCGCCCATTCGTCCGCCGCCGTACACGCCGACAGCTGCGGGAACGGTCATCAGGAACTCCTCGCCGATTTACTGACCGAACGGTCTGTTATACAGTGGCACGCGAGAGCCGCGAAGGGCAACAGTCTCCGAAGGGAACCCCGCAAGTGACTGCACTGCTGGAGAGCTACGCCGCGGGCCGCTGGTTCCGCGCCCAGGCAGAGGGAGAACCTCTGCTCGACGCGGTGACCGGCGAGGAGGTCGCGCGGCTGTCGAGCGAGGGCCTCGACCTGCGCCAGATGACCGACCACGCCAAGCGCGTCGGTGGCCCGGCGATCCGCGAGCTGACGTTCCACCAGCGCGCCCTGCTCATCAAGGAACTCGCGAAGCACCTCAGCGCCGACAAGGACTCGTTGTACGAGCTGTCCTTCCGCACGGGTGCGACGAAGCGCGACTCGCTGGTCGACATCGACGGCGGGTTCGGCACGTTGTTCAGCTTCGCGAGCAAGGGCGTGCGCGAGCTTCCGAACGACATCGTCGTGCTCGACGGCGGACTGGAGCGCCTCGGCCGTGAGGGCACGTTCCTCGGCCAGCACGTCTACACCTCACGCCCTGGTGTGGCGGTGCAGATCAACGCCTTCAACTTCCCCGTGTGGGGCATGCTCGAAAAGCTCGCGCCCGCGTTCCTGGCGGGCCTGCCGACCATCGTGAAGCCCGCGTCGCAGACCTCGTACCTCACCGAGGCCGTGGTCCGCCGGATCATCGAGTCCGGCATCCTCCCGGAGGGTTCGCTGCAGCTGCTGTCCGGCAGCCCGCGCGGCCTCCTCGACGTGCTCGACGAGCAGGACTCGGTGGCGTTCACCGGATCCGCGCACACCGCCGGGATCCTGCGCAACCACCCGAACGTCCAGCACGGCGGCGTGCGCCTGCAGGTCGAGGCGGACTCGCTGAACTGCTCGATCCTCGGCCCCGACGTGCGACCGGACGACCCGGAGTTCGACCTGTTCGTCAAGGGTGTCGTCGCCGAGATGACCGTCAAGGCGGGCCAGAAGTGCACGGCGATCCGGCGCGCCATCGTGCCGGAGCAGATCGCCGGCGAGGTGACCGAGGCCATCGCCGCACGGCTGGCGAAGATCACCGTGGGCAACCCCGCCGACGAGAGCGTGCGGATGGGCGCGCTGGCGTCGCTCGGGCAGCGCGACGAGGTGCGCAAGGCCGTCGAGGCGCTGCGCACCTCCGCCGAGATCGTGTTCGGCGACCCGAACCAGGTGCAGCTCGTCGACGCGGACGCCGAACGCGGCGCGTTCCTGTCCCCCGTGCTGCTGCGAGCCCGTGCGGACGCCTCCGAGCCGCACGACATCGAGCCGTTCGGCCCGGTCAGCACGGTGATCACCTACCGCACCACCGCGGAGGCGGTCGAACTCGCCGCCCGCGGCAAGGGCAGCCTCGTGGGCTCGGTCGTCACGCACGACCCCGCCGTCGCACGTCAGATCGTGCTGGGCGTCGCGCCGTGGCACGGCCGGATCCTGGTGCTGGACCGCGACGACGCCAAGGAGTCCACCGGCCACGGCTCACCGCTGCCGATGCTCGTGCACGGCGGTCCCGGTCGCGCGGGCGGCGGCGAGGAGCTGGGCGGCGTGCGCGGCGTGCTGCACCACATGCAGCGCACCGCGATCCAGGCGTCACCGGACATGCTCACCGCCATCACCGGCCGGTGGACGACCGGCTCGAAGCGCCTGGCCGACGACGTGCACCCGTTCCGCAAGTCGCTGGCGGAGCTGAAGATCGGTGACTTCGTCAAGTCCGGTGAGCGCCAGGTGACGCTCGCCGACATCGACCACTTCGCCGAGTTCACCGGCGACACGTTCTACGCCCACACCGATCCCGAGGCGGCGGCCGCGAACCCGTTGTTCGGCGGGATCGTGGCGCACGGCTACCTGGTCGTGTCGCTGGCGGCCGGACTGTTCGTCGAACCGAACCCCGGTCCGGTGCTCGCGAACTTCGGCGTGGACTCGCTGCGGTTCCTGACGCCGGTGAAGGCGGGCGACACGATCGCGGTCACGTTGACGGTCAAGCAGATCACGCCGCGCACCAACGCCGAGTACGGCGAGGTGCGGTGGGACGCCGTGGTGACGAACCAGGACGGGGACCCGGTCGCCACCTACGACGTCCTCACGCTGGTGGCCAAGAACTAGCGACCACGGATGCGTCGGTGTCGCAGGGCATCCTGCGGGACATCCAGACCTGGGGCCCGCCGGTCCCGGCCGAGGGCCCGGCAGGCGGCACCGACGCAGGTGTGACGGCCGCACCTCCTGCGGGACTCTCGCCCAGGACGCGCCCCGGACCCAACGCGGGCAGACCCCACCGCGGGCTCAGCTCGGCCACTCCGGCACCTCGAAGCTCCCCGCGTACTGCGGCACGACCTGCTCGTGCCGCGGCTCTCGCGGTGCGGTGAGGGTGGGCGCGGGCGGTGTCGCCGCCGCTCTGGCGGGCGCAGCGCTCACGTACTTGGCGTAGAGCTCGTCGAAGATCGGTGTTCCGGTCATGCAGAGCATGGTGAGGAGAGGAGATCACGGATCCAGTCACAAAACTTCTAAACCGCTGGATCAGGTGACAATTCCGACGCTCACCGCGGGGGGCGGCGGTCCACGATCCGCTTCATCTTGCCCACCGAACGCTCGATCCCGCCGGGTGCGACGACCTCGACGGCGACCGTGACGCCGATGGAGTTCTTCACGAGCTTCTTGAGCTCCGCGGCGGTGTCGCCTGCCGCGGCGTCCTCGCGGTGCTCGACCACGACGGTCAGGTCGTCGAGGTTGCCTGTGCGGCTCAGCACGCACTGGAAGTGCGGCGACAGGGCGGGGACGCGCAGGATCAGCTCCTCGATCTGCGTCGGGAAGAGGTTCACGCCGCGCAGGATGATCATGTCGTCGGTGCGGCCGGTGATCTTCTCGATCCGGCGCATCGACCGCGCGGTGCCCGGCAGCAGGCGGGTCAGGTCGCGGGTGCGGTAGCGGATGATCGGCATGGCCTGCTTGGTGAGCGAGGTGAAGACGAGCTCACCCTCCTCGCCGTCGGGCAGCACCTCGCCGGTGACCGGGTCGATCACCTCCGGGTAGAAGTGGTCCTCCCAGACGTGCAGGCCGTCCTTGGTCTCCACGCACTCGCTCGCCACGCCGGGCCCGATGACCTCGGACAGCCCGTAGATGTCGACGGCGTGCATGTCGAGGCGCCGCTCCATCTCGTGGCGCATGTCGTTGGTCCACGGCTCGGCGCCGAAGATGCCGACCTTCAACGACGTCGAGCGCGGGTCGAGCCCCTGGCGCTCCATCTCGTCGATGATCGAGAGCATGTAGGACGGCGTCACCATGATGACGTCGGGCTCGAAGTCGCGGATCAGCTGGACCTGGCGCTCGGTCATGCCGCCGGACACCGGGACGACCGTGCAGCCGAGCTTCTCCGCACCCGCGTGCGCGCCCAGTCCGCCGGTGAACAGGCCGTAGCCGTAAGCGTTGTGCAGGATGTGCCCCTGGCGCCCACCGGCCGCGCGGATGCTGCGCGCCATCACGGTCGCCCACGTCTCGAGGTCGTCGCGCGTGTAGCCGACGACGGTCGGCCTGCCGGTGGTGCCCGAGGAGGCGTGGACCCGCACGACCTCCTGCCGCGGCACCGCGAACATGCCGAACGGGTAGTTGTCCCGCAGGTCGGCCTTCGTGGTGAACGGCAGCTTCGCGAGGTCCGCCAACGACTTCACGTCGTCGGGGTGCACGCCCGCCGCGTCGAGGGAGGCCCGGTGGTGCGGCACGTTGTCGTACGCGTGCCGCACCGACCACCGCAGCCGTTCGAGCTGCAACGCGCGCAGCTCGTCCACCGACGCGGTCTCGATCGGCTCCAGGTCACCCGGCTGCGGGCTCAGGTCCAGCATCGCGTCCTCCTCGGTCGCCCGTTGCCCGGCAACGGTAGCCCGGTGCTACAGGTCCGCCATCGCCGACTTCGGGTTCTCGACGCAGTCGGCGACGAACCGGAGGAAGCCTCCCGCCGTGCCGCCGTCGCAGACGCGGTGGTCGAACACCAGCGACAACTGGACGATGTGCCGCACCGCGATCTCGCCGTCGACCACCCACGGCCGGGGCAGGATCCGGCCCATGCCGAGGATCGCGACCTCGGGGTGGTTGATGATCGCGGCGCTGCCGTCGACCCCGAGCACGCCGTAGTTGTTGAGGGTGAACGAACCGGACGTGAGTTCGGCGGCGGTGGCCGTGCCCTCGCGGGCGGCGGCGGTGAGCCTGCGGATCTCGGTGTCGAGGCCGCGCATGCTCAGCCGGTGCGCGTCCTTCACCGCCGGGACGACGAGGCCGCGGTCGGTCTGCGCGGCGAGGCCGAGGTTGACGCCGTCGAGGTGGGTGATCTCGCCGCGGCCGGTGTCGACGCGGGAGTTCAGCTCGGGGAAGCGGGCGAGTCCCGCCACGACGAACCGGGCGACCATCGCCAGAACCCCCGGTGCCGCACCGGTTTCCTTCAGTTCGGCGCGGAGGTCCAGCAACGCGGTCGCGTCGACGTCCACCCACGTCGTCGCCTCGGGGATCTCGGTGCGGCTGCGGGCCAGCGTGGTGGCGACCGCCTTGCGCATGCCCGTCAACGGCACTCGGGTGCGGATCGGCAGACCCGTGCGCTGGTCCACATCGGACACCGGCGCGTTCACGACCGGTTCCGGCACGACTGGCTCGGGCACGACGACCGCGGCTTCGACGTCGCGGCGGGTGATCAGGCCGTCCGGTCCGGTGCCGGTCAGCGCGCCGAGGTCGACGCCGTTGTCCCGCGCGAGCCGGCGCACGATCGGCGACTGCACGGCGGGGCGGTCCCCGTTCGGCGACGGGGTGGAACGGGGAACGGCCTTCCTGCGGCGGCGACGGGAGGTGGTCGTCTCCGAGGTGCCGTAGCCGATCAGGACGTTGCCGGAACCGGCGCGCTCCTCCTCGACGTAGGTGTCGGCGGCGGACTGCCCGGCCTCGACCGAGATCAACGGCGATCCGACCAGGAGGGTCGCGCCCTCCTCGCCGTGCAGCCGCGCGACCACGCCGCCGAACGGCGACGGCACCTCGACCATCGCCTTGGCCGTCTCGACCTCGGCCACGGGCTCGTCCACGGCGACGGGGTCACCGGTCTTGACGAGCCACCGGACCAGCACGGCCTCGGTCAGTCCCTCACCGAGGTCGGGAAGGTCGAACACCCGGGTGCTCACGCGGCGTCCTCCCACTGCAACGTGTCGACGGCGTCGAGGATCCGGTCCACGCCGGGGAGGAAGTGGTGCTCCAGTTTCGGTGGCGGATAGGGGACGTCGAACCCGGTGACCCGGCGCACGGGCGCCTCCAGGTGGTGGAAGCAGCGCTCGCCCACCCGTGCCGCGATCTCCGACGCCACGGAGGCGAAGCCGGGTGCCTCGGCGACGACGACGGCGCGGCCGGTCTTGCGGACCTCGGCGCACACGGTCTCGTCGTCGAACGGGACGATGGAGCGCAGGTCGACCACGCCCAGGTCACGGCCCTCGGTCGCGGCCTGCTCGGCGGCGGCCAGCGCCACCGGCACGGACGGGCCGTAGGCGATCAGCGTGGCGTCCTTGCCGGGGCGCCGGACCACGGCACGGCCGATGGGCGGCACCGCCACCGACACGTCGACTTCTTCCCTGGCGAAGTAGTGCTTCTTGGGCTCCAGGAAGACCACCGGGTCCGAGCCGGCGATCGCCGCGCGCAGCAGCCCGTAGGCGTCGGCGTTGGTGGCGGGCGCGACGACGGTGAGACCGGGGGTGTGCGCGTAGTAGGCCTCGGACGAGTCGCAGTGGTGCTCGACCCCGCCGATTCCGCCCGCGTAGGGGATCCGGATGACGATCGGCAGCCGCACCTTGCCGCGGGTGCGGTTGCCGAGCTTCGCGACGTGGCTGACGATCTGCTCGAACGCGGGGTACGCGAAGGCGTCGAACTGCATCTCGACGACCGGGCGCATGCCGTTCATGGCCATGCCCACCGCCATGCCGACGATCCCGGACTCGGCCAGCGGGGTGTCGAAGACCCGGCTCTCGCCGAAGTCGCGGTGCAGGCCGTCGGTCACGCGGAAGACACCGCCCAGCTGGGCCACGTCCTCGCCGAACACCACGACGGAGTCGTCCTGCGCGATCGCGTCCCTCAGCGCGGCGTTGATCGCCTGCGCCATCGTCATCTTCTCGGCGCTCATCAGGCCTCCTCGAGGTCGAGCTCGGCCCGCAGCGCCGCGCGCTGCTCCGCCAGCTGGGGCGTGGGGGTGGAGTAGAGGTGGGCGAAGATCTCCTCGGGATCGGCGGAGGTCTCGGCGCCGACCCCGGCGCGGACCGCGGCCGCCATCTCCTCCGCGGCGGCGGTGATCTCCCGCTCGCGTTCGTCGTCGAGCGCCCCCACCGCCGTCAGGTAGGCCTTCACCCGCAGCAGCGGGTCGCGCGGCAACCAGTCGGCGACCTCGTCGTCGGCGCGGTAGCGGCTGGCGTCGTCGGCGTTGGTGTGCGACTCGATGCGGTACGTGTCGGCCTCGACCAGCGTCGGCCCCTCCCCCGCGCGGGCACGGGCCACGGCCTCGCCGAGCACCTTCTCGAGCGCCGGCAGGTCGTTGCCGTCCACGCGGAAGCCCGGCATGCCGTACCCGATCGCCTTGGCCGCGAGGGAAGGCGCGACCGACTGCCGCGCGAGCGGCACGGAGATCGCGTACTTGTTGTTCTGCACGAAGAAGACGACCGGTGCTTTGAAGACGGCGGCGAAGTTGCAGGCCTCGTGGAAGTCGCCCTCGCTCGTCGCGCCGTCACCGCACAGCGCCATCACGACCGTGTCCTCGCCCTTGAGCCGTGCCGCATGTCCGACACCGACCGCGTGCAGCAGTTGCGTGGCCAGCGGAGTGGCCTGGGGCGCGACCTTGTGCTCGTTCGGGTCGTAACCGCAGTGCCAGTCGCCGCGCAACAACGTGAGCACCTCGACCGGGTCCACCCCGCGGGCGGCGATCGCGGCCGTGTCGCGGTAGGTCGGGAACAACCAGTCGCCGTCGGAGAGCACCGACGCGCACGCGACCTGACAGGCCTCCTGCCCGCGCGAGGACGGGTACACGGCCAACCGTCCCTGACGGACCAAAGCCCCGCACTGCTCGTTCAGCCTGCGGGCGAACACGAGCTTGCGGTACCCCTCGGCCAGTGCCTCGGCGTCGGGCTTCGACGCTCCCCTGACCAGGCGCCCGGTCTCGTCCAGCAACCGGGCCGGGGTGATGGCCGCCTTGAGCTGACCGGCACTCATCCGCACCTCCGCGAGCAGTTACATCAGGCCCGCATCGTGCCTAGATGACTGGCCAAACGGCTAGATCCGCGCGAGAGTGCGAGACGATTGACTTCACGGCACGATTCAGCCGGTCCAGTCGGACCGGACCGGCACGCTTTTGACCTCGGGAGTGAGACACGTGGACGCGGAACTGGACGAGATCGACCGCCGGATCCTCAGCGAACTCGAGGCGGACGGCCGCCTGTCCGGGCGCGCGCTGGCCGAACGCGTGACGATCTCGCGCGCGAACGCCTACGCCCGCTTCGAACGCCTCGTGGCGGACGGGGTGATCACCGGCTTCACCGCGCGGGTGGACCCGGTCAAGGTCGGGCTGACCACGTCGGCCTACGTCGCGATGACGGTGCGGCAGAACAACTGGCGCGACCTGCAGGCACAGCTGCGGGCCATCCCGGAGGTGCGGCACATGGCGCTGATGGGCGGCGAGTTCGACGTGATGCTGCTCGTCAGGGCGGCGGACAACAACGCGCTGCGGCGGGTGGTGCTGGAGGAGTTGCAGACGATCCCCGGGGTGCTGTCGACCAAGACGTTCCTGATCTTCGAGGACGCGGAGAACTGACCGGGATCAGCCCAGCCAGGTCAGCAGGCTGCGCCAGGCAGGGGCCGAGAACGCGAGGACGTCGCCGCTCGCGTTCTTCGAGTCCCGCACCAGGGCGTCGTGGGCCAACGAGACCTCGACGCAGTCGCTGTCGGTCGTGCCGCCGCTGTGGCTGCTCTTACGCCAGGTCCGCTCCGCCGCCATCAGGGTCCTCTCGAAGTCCGCTGACGTAGTTCGCCAGCTTGTTCTTCGATTGTTCCTCATCCAGCGCGACGGCATCCAACCTCTCGAAGAGCTTCCTGCTCCACGCGACCGCGAGGCCGTCCTGAGCGAACACCTTGGCGAGATCGGTCTCCGTGTAGGCCAGTGGCGAGGCCTTGCCGAACTCGAACAGCGTGCACTTCGAGTGGAACGCGACGCCCCGGATGTTCGCGGGGACGATCCGCACTATGTGAGCGTTGAAGAGGAGTCGCAGGTACTGGTCCTCCATGATCCGCGCGTCGCCGACACGCATCTGCAACGCCAGTTCGTGGACGTAGAAAACGCAGTCGGGGCGGTACGGCCGCTGCCAGATGCTCTGCCTCGCCATCCGGCGCTCGACGCCCTTCTCGATGGCCTCCGACGACTCGCAGCCGGTCTCCACGAACAACGCGCGGACGTAGTCCTCGGTCTGCAAGAGGCCGGGAATCGCCAGGATCTCGTAGACCAGCATGGTCGTGGCCATCGATTCCGCCATGGCGAGCGTCCGCAGGTTGTTCGGCACCTGGGCGAAGTACAGGTCGAACGCGTGGCGGTAGCGGTTGCTGAAGTCCTGCAGGTAGTCGAGGTCCTTCCCGCACGTCGCCAGGTACTGGGCGAGGTCGATCTCGGTGGCGCGGGCCTTGCCGGTCTCGATGTTCGAGACCTTGCTCGGGTCCCACCCCAGCTGGACGGCCATCGCGCGGCCCCCGAAACTGGTGGAGTTCTCGCGCAGCCGGCGCAGTTCGTCGCCCAGGTCGCGGCTGTACGCGGTGGAGATGATCGCAGTCATGCTCTTGGACCGTAAGCGTTGAAGCAGCTCCATTGAACGGCTCGTTCGGGTGAAAACAGACGCCGCGGAGTGCGGTCCGCGTCACATCGGCTTGAAGTTGACACCGGTGTCAACGAATAGCCTCGCACTGTCCACAATTCGACGGTGCAGGAGTGATCCACGATGAGCAAGGCGTTGGGGTACAAGGCTTTCGGCGAGGCCGACGTGCAGACGTTCTTCGAGCGGCCCGACCCCGTGCCCGGTCCGGCCGAGGTCCTGATCCGCGTCGAGGCGGCGGGGGTCAACCCGCTCGACCACAAGCTGCGGTCCGGGCACGCCCCCGCTCTGAACGGCCACCTGCCCTTCCCCCAGGTGCTGGGGATGGAGGCGGCCGGAACCGTGCTCGCGGTCGGTGACGACGTGACAGGACTGGCCGTCGGCGACCGGGTCACCGGGTTCGCGCTGACCGGCGCGGGGACGTACGCGGAGACGACGGTGCTGCTCGGCACGTCCACGGCCCGCATCCCCGACGCGCTGCCGGCCACGTGGGCGGCGACCATCCCCGTCGCGGGCACCACGGCGCTCGACGTGCTCGACCAGCTCGACCTGCCGGCCGGATCCTCGTTGCTGGTCAACGGGATCGGTGGCGGCGTCGGCATCGCGCTGGCCCAGGTCGCGCTGGACAGGGGGCTGGTGGTGACGGGCACGGCCAGCACGGCGAAGCGGGAGCTCGTCACGTCGACCGGCGCGACCTTCGTCGACTACACCGAGGGCGATGTCGTGGAACGGTTGCGGGCGCATGCCCCGGACGGCTTCGACGCCGTGGTCGACAACGTCGGCGGCGACTCGCTGCGCGCATTGGCGCCGCTCGGGAAGAAGCTCGTCTCCGTCGGCGACCCGTCGGTGGCGGAGCTCGGTGGCGCGTTCGTCGAACGCCGCCTCGACCGGGCGGGCCTCGAGCGCGTCGCCGAGCTGATGGTCGCGGGGAAGCTCGACCCGCACATCACGCAGACCTATCCGCTCGATCGGGCCGACGAGGCGCTGGCGCTCGTGGAGTCCCTGCACGCCAAGGGGAAGCTCGTCATCGACCTGGGTCTGTGATCTGACGCCGGTAGCGGGTGTTGCCCTCGATCAGCTCGTCGAGCGCCGCCCTGGCCTCGACGAGCCGGTCGATGTCGGAGGTCAGCCGGGCGCGTTCCCCCTCCATGGCGGTGAATGCATCCTCGGCGATCTGGACGTCCTCGCCGCTGTCCACGCACGGCAGCAGCCGGGCGATCACCTTGCTGCCCAGGCCCGCGTCGAACAGTCGCCGGATGACCTCGACCCGCGCGACCTCGGTCGCCTCGTAGTGCCGCTGCCCACCTACAGAACGTGTGCTGTGCATGAGCCCCTGCTGCTCGTAGTACCGCAGCGAGCGGGCGCTGACCCCCGTCAACCGGGCCAGTTCACCGATCTTCATCGTCGTGGCGGAAGTCGTGGTCACGAATCCAGCGTAACCCCGTTCCGCGCGGCTATCCGCGCTGTGCCGACGCCCGGCGTTCGCGTGACGCGCGCAGGTACCCCATCACCAGCGAGTCCAGGTCCGGTTCCGCACCGGCCCAGCCCTCGGGCGCCGGTCCGGCGTCCTTGAGCAGCAGGGTGGACTGGCGCTGGGTGCGGGTCGCGCTGACGAGCTCACCTTCCACAGTGGACTCGTCGGTGACCGGGCCGACCAGGACCCGGTGGCGTGCGAGGACTTCCTCGACGTCACCGTCGACCTGGACCCTGCCCTCGTCGACCAGCAGCATGTGGTCGCACACCTCGCGCAGGTCGGCGAGCACGTGCGAGGACATGACCACGGTGGTCCCGCGGTCGGCGACCTCGGCCATGATGATCCGCAGGGTCTCCTCGCGGGCCAGCGGGTCGAGGTCGGCCAGCGGTTCGTCCAGGAGCAGCAGCCTGGGCAGCCGTCCGAGCGCCATCGCGATGGCCACCTGGGTCACCGAGCCCGCGGACAGCGTGCGGACCTTCGCGTCGTGGTCCACGCCTGCCTGCAGCGCGAGCACCTCGCGGACGCGGTCGGCTGACCAGCGGTCGTTCATGGCCGCGCCGACGCGCACCAGTTCGCGCACGGTGAGATCGCGGTAGAGCGGGCGGTTCTGCGCCAGGAACGAGACGTCCGGGTGGATGCGGCCGCGCAGCGGTGTGCCGAAGACCGACAGCTCACCGGTCGTCGGCCGGACGAGGCCTGCGGCCATGCGCAGCAGGGTGCTCTTGCCCGCGCCGTTCGCGCCGAGCAGGGCGACGACCTTGCCCTCGGGCAGGGAGAAGCTGCAGTCGCGGACCGCCCAGCGGGTGCGGTAGCGCTTGCCCACGGCGGTGGCGGTCAAAGGGGTCATGATCGTTCCTCGGCGGGGTAGTGCTCGTCGCGGACCGCGGAGTACAGGGCGTCGACGTCCTCGACGACGAGGCCGCCCTCGCGTGCGCTGCCCATCCAGCGACCGAGTTCCCTGCGCAGCGGGGCGTCGTCGCCGGCGGTCGCCTCGGTGGCCAGTGACTTCGTCACGAAGGTGCCCAGACCGCGGCGGCCCTCCACGAGGCCTTCGCGTTCCAGTTCGCGGTACGCCTTGAGCACGGTGTTGGGGTTGACGGCGGTCGCGTCCACCACCTCGCGCGCTGAGGGCAGCCGGTCGCCGGAGGTCAGCAGTCCCAGTCGCATGGCCTGTCGGACCTGGTGGACGATCTGCATGTAGGTGGAGACCCCGGAGTGCCGGTCGATCCGGAACTCGATCACGCCGGTCAGCATAGGTCCTCCGGGTCCCCACCGCGTTCAGCTCTGCCGTCGGAGCGCCCAGGTGGTGCCCGCCAGCAGCACGACCGCGAGCACGCCGAAGACAGCCACGTCGACCAGGTGCACCTGCCAGGCCCGGCTGTCCGGGATGACGTCCCAGTAGTTCTGGGCGAACCCGGACTCCCGCAGGCAGGCCAGGTAGCCCTCCTCCGTGTTCGGCGATCCCCCCGGGGTCGTCTTGCAGGCCTGGTTCAGCACCGACGCCCTGTCGGAGGGCACTGCCTGCCCGGAGGCGTCGAGCCATCCCGTCGTGAGCACCAGGCCGCTCTCCCGCTGTTCCGGGACCTCCCCGACCGCGGTCGCCCTGCGCTCGGCGAACACCGAGCCGGTCACCAGGCCGGACACCGCGAAGCGCACGACGACGAACGCGACGAGCCCCGCCGTCATCGCCGCGAGGGTGCGGCGGGTCAGCGCGCCGAGGAACGTGCCCAGAGCGAAGGCGAACAGCGCGTAGCCGAGGGGCGAGACGCCCTGGATGGCGAAGTTCACGCGGTTGAACGGACCGTTGTACAGCGGTCCCAGCGATCCGGCCGCGTCCAGCCACCACCCGACCAGGTGCTGCAGGACGACCAGCACCACCAGCGCGGGCACCAACGCGACGACCAGCTTGCTGAGCATCCACCGGGTGCGGCTCACCGACTGCGTGAAGGCCAGGACGTGGGTGCCCTGCTCCAGCTCCAGCGCGAAGAGCGGCGCGCCGATGAAGACGCCGATGAGGGCCGGCAACCCGATGATGAGCAGCTGCGCCGTCTCGAACGGCGTTGACCACGTCGTCCGGAAGGCCTTCACCGCCCCGTCGGGTGCCACGCACTGGTCGGCGGCCCGCACGCAGTGGGCGATCTGCGCGGAGTCGAGCGCGTCGATCATGTTCGACCGCAGCAGGACGATGACGCCCGCGCCGACGACCAGCGTCCCGAGGAGGGTGAGCAACTGCAGGCGCTGCAACCGCAACGAGGCCCAGATCATGCCGCCACCCCCTGCTGTGCCGCACGCATGTGGTGCAGGGCCAGCTCACCGAGCGACATGCCGTTCGCGCTGAGCCGGCTGACGTCGCCGGCCAGCAGCACCTGTCCGTCGTGGAGCAGGACGAGGTGGTCGCACACGCCTTCCAGTTCCGCCAGCACGTGCGAGGACAGCACGACGGTGATCCCGTGCGCCCGCGCCTCGGTGATCAGCGCGCCCAGCACGGTCTCGCGGGCCAGCGGGTCCAGGTCGGCCAGCGGTTCGTCGAGCAGCAGCAGGCGCGGGCGCTTGCCCAGCGCGAGCGCGAGGGCGACGCGGGTGCGCTGCCCGCCGGACAGCGTGCCGACCCTGGCGTTCATCGGCACCGCGGCCTGCTCGACCAGGTGCTCGGCGTAGCCCTGGTCCCAGGACGGGTTGGTGCGCCCGCCGAACGTCAGCGTGTCGGCCACGGTGAACTGCCTGTACAACGGCTTCTGCTGGGCCAGGTAGGACACCGCGGGGTGCAGTCCCTTGCCGGTCGGCTGGTCACCGAAGACGGTGAGCGCCCCGGTCGTGGGGCGCAGCATGCCGGTGGTCAGTCCCATCAGCGTGCTCTTGCCCGCACCGTTCGGGCCGACGAGGGCCACGACCCGGTTCGGCGGGATCACCAGCGAGGTCTCCCGCAGCGCCCACCCCCTCCGGTACTTCTTGCCCACTGCCTGGGCGAAGACCGGAAGCGCGGCCTCGGACTGCCTTGGCACGGTCACGACCGCCCTCCTTTCCGTCATCGGATGCGGCCAAGGTAGCACCTTTCACTAGTGAAATAGTGAACCAGGGTGAGCCTCGCCTCGCGCAGGCAACCTGGCGGGCGGGAACGTCCCCGCGCGCACCGAAAACCGGTGTCCCGCACCACGAAGGCGAGGGACACCGGCACGGAGTGGCTCAGCGGCCGTAGGCCTCCAGCAGCCGCAGCCACACCTCGCTGACGGTCGGGAACGACGGAACGGCGTGCCACAACCGGTCCAGCGGCACCTCCGCGACGATCGCGATGGTCGCGGCGTGCAGCAGTTCGGCGACGTCCGGGCCGACGAGGGTGAAGCCGACGATCACCTTGCGGTCCTCGTCGACGACCATGCGGGCGTGACCGCTGTAGCCCTCGGCGTGCAGGGCGGAACCGGCGGTGGCGGCGAGGTCGTAGTCGACGACCCGGACGCGCAGCCCGGCGGCCTCGGCGGCGGCCGCGGTCAGGCCCACGGCGGCGATCTCGGGCTCGGTGAAGACCACCTGCGGCACGGCGCGTTCGTCCGCCGTCGACGCGTGCCGGCCCCACGGACCGACGTCGACCGGCTCGCCCTTCGCGCGCGCCACGAGGGCGTCGCCCAGTGCGCGGGCCTGGTACTTGCCCTGGTGGGTCAGCAGAACCCTGCGGTTGACGTCGCCGATCGCGTACAGCCAGCCGTCACCGAGAGGCTCGCCGTCCTGTCCCAGCACGCGCATCGCGTCGTCGACCGAGAGCCAGGAACCCGGCTTCAGGCCGATGGAGTCGAGGCCGATGTCCTCGGTGTTCGGCGTGCGGCCGATCGCGACGAGCAGCTCGTCGGCCTCGACCTCCTCACCGGACTTGAGGGTGATGTGCACCGACCCGTCCTCGCCGCGGCGCACCGAGGCGGCCTCGGCACCGACGCGCACGGTGACACCGTTGTCCCGCAAGGCCTCCGTGACCCGCTCGCCGACGAACGGTTCCTGCAGGTGCAGCACGCCGTCACGGGCCAGCATCTCGACCGACGCACCGAGGCTCGAGAACGCGGTCGCCATCTCGGAGGCCACGACGCCGCCGCCGATGATGGCGAGCCGGCCGGGAACCTCCTTCGCCGCAACGGTTTCGCGGCTCGTCCACGGTTTCGAGGCGCGCAGGCCGTCGATGTCGGGCACCAGGGCGCCGCTGCCGGTCGCGACGACGACCCCGTGCCGAGCGGTCAGCGTCGTGACGCCGTCCTCGCCGGTCACCTCGACGACCCGGTCGGAGGTGATCCGCCCGTGGCCGCGGTACAGCGGGATGCCCGCGGACTCGAGCCAGGCGACCTGGCCGTCGTCCTTCCAGTCCGAGGCGAAGGCGTCACGGCGGCGGAGCACGGCGGCCACGTCCAGCTCGCCCGTCACCGCCTCCCGCGCGCCCGGCAGCCTCTTCACTGCCCGAAGAGCGGCAGCACTGCGCAGCAACGCCTTGGTGGGCATGCAGGCCCAGTAGGAGCACTCACCGCCGACGAGCTCCCGTTCGACAATGGCGACGCTCAGACCGCCCTGCACCACGCGGTCGGCGACGTTCTCGCCCACCGGGCCCGCGCCGATGACGACGACGTCGTAGGTTTCCGCGACCATGTCAACGCTCCTGGGAGGTGCGGCGCAGGCGCAGCGCCGAGATGAGGAAGAAGATCCCGCCGAGGACCGCGTAACCGGCCACGTTGGACAGTGAGGCGTCGGGCGCGCCCGACCCCAGCGCGAATCCCGAACCGGCGAACACGGAGATGCCGCCGCTGAGGATCATCGGCCACTGACCGCCCATCCTGCGGCGGGCGACGCCCACGGCCAGCTGGACGAGCCCGGAGATGACGGCCCAGGCGCCCCACACGAGCAGGACGGCGGGCACGCCGGAGGTACCGGCGATCGCCATGCCGACCGCGGCCGCGAGGCTGATCGCGATGTTGAGGTAGAGCCCGTACGGGAGTTCGGTGGCACGGGACGCGCGCACGTCCACCACGGCCGCGGCCACGTCGAACAGCGGGTACAGCACGATCAGGGCGATGCCGAGCGGCCCGAGTTGCCCGCCGGTGGCGAACAGCGTGCCCGCCCAGACGAGGGCGAAGGCGAACCGCAAGAAGTACAACTGGCGCAACGACTGCGCGGTTCCGCCGACAGCGGGCGAGTCGACGGGCGAGTCGACGGTGGTCATGACGTTCCTTCCAGGGGATCTAGACGAGACCGAACGTTCTATCTGTGGCCAGCATGGACGCCCTGCCGCGACCTTGTCAAGACCGAACGTTCTATCTGCTAACTTGGACACCATGGAGCACAGCGACTCGCCGGGACGGCCGTCCGCAGCGCGGTCCCGCCTGCTCGGGACGGCCACCAGGCTCTTCTACGCGGAGGGGATCCACTCCGTCGGCGTCGACCGCATCGTCGCCGAGGCGCAGGTGACGCGGGCGACCCTGTACCGGCACTTCCCCGGCAAGGAGGACCTCGTCCTCGCCTACCTCGCCGACGCCGACCGGGCCGTGCGCGGACTGGTCGACGGCGCCGTCGCCGGCGGCTCCCCCGCGGCCGACACCGTCCGGGTGATCAGCAGGGCCATCGCCCACGGCATCCGGACGGCCGACTTCCGCGGGTGCGCGTTCCTCAACGCCGTCGCGGAGTACCCCGACCCCCGGCACCCGGTGCACCAGGCCGTGGTCGAGCACCGGCAGTGGTTCCTGGAGGCCATGACGGAACTGCTCTCCCGCGTCAGGAAGACGCCCGCGGAGCCCGCCGCACGGCACTTCGTGATGCTGCGCGACGGCGCCATGGCCGCTGGCTGCCTGCACGACCCCGAACTGGTCTGCGAAACGTTCCTGCGCGGGGTCGACGGCCTGCTCCAGGCCCACGCGCAGGAACAGTCGTAGGCCGTTCTCAGCCGCGCAGGCCGAAGAAGTCGCCGAGCACCTCGGCGGTGTTGATCCGGTGACTGGTCCTGCCGACGACGCGGGGAGCGTTGCCGGGCCCCGGAACCGTGTGCCCGCCCCGGTGCACGGTGTACAGCACGACCGGAGGACGTCCGTCCACTCCGTACTCGGCGCGCTCGACCTCCGTGGGATCTCCGGCGACCCCGGCGAGGCGGGAGATCACCGGGTCCGCGGTGATGCCGTTGCGCTCGGCGAAGTACTCGGCGGTCCGGGGCGCGGACCAGCTGTCGCCGCCGACCTTGAAGAGCTTCCTCTTCCACCACGAGAACCCGCCGCCCTCGTAGGACACGATGGGGTCCTTCGTGCCGTGGATCAGCACGACCGGCAGCGGCGTGGGGTCCGGGTCCGCGGCGAGGAAGTTGTCCGGGGCGGGCATGGTCGCGGCGATCACGGCCGCGCCGGCGAGCAGGCCCGGCGCCTCGTGGACCAGCCGGATGACCATCTGGCCGCCGTTGGAGTAGCCGGCCGCGAACACCCTGCCGGGGTCGATCCGGTTCTGACCGGCGAGGGTGTCGACGACGGCGCGCGCAAAAGCCACGTCGTCGATCCCGTCCCGGCGAGCGGGGAAGTAACTGCCCCGCCGGGCGTCGTTCCAGTTGCCGCGGTGACCGTCCAGGTAGGCCACGACCGCGTCCCCCGACTCGGCGAGGGCGTCGAACATGCCGCCGGTGAAGGCGCGGTGGACGTCACCGGTCTGCCGGGACCCGTGGAAGACCAGCAGGAGCGGGCGCGGG
Organism: Lentzea cavernae; assembly: GCF_014653695.1. GTDB lineage: Bacteria > Actinomycetota > Actinomycetes > Mycobacteriales > Pseudonocardiaceae > Lentzea > Lentzea cavernae. The sequence goes on from NZ_BNAR01000001.1 coordinate 972,887, forward strand.
GCGGCGGCGGCCCCGACGGTCGTGAAGGTCCGGGTCGTCCCGGCGACGTCCACGCTCTCGCGCGTCACGGTTGCGGTGGTGGACATGAGGTCACGCTCCAAAGTGGATGAGCTATCCACTTCACCCTAACACGAGCGGATAGCTCATCCGCTTAGCGCGCGAGCTCGAACGCCGGCTCCAGCGCCTCCAGGCGGGGAAGCGGAACGCCGAGCCGCCGGGCGTCGGCCAGCACGTCCCTCGCGTAGACACCGCCCAGTTCCCGGGTCATGTGGCCCGCGCGTTCCGTCTCGCGCAGGAGGAAGCCGACCATGTTGTCGCCGCTGAGAAGCCTCCTCAGGGCGAAGCCCAGCAGTCCTGCCGGGACGCGGGAGACGAGAGCCGCTCCCAGGCGCGGGGTCCCGCCCTTGGCCTTGAGCAGCGGGATCATCTCCCGCATCAGCAGGAAGACCTCCCGCGCCGCACCCCTCGACCGCAGCAGGCCGGACCGCCCGCCCACCGCCAGGCCCTGGGCGAGGAGCCCCGCGTCCAGGATGAAGTGGAACCACAGCCAGCTGCGGAAGTCCTGGTTCTCCGACACCGAGAAGCCCGTGCGCTCGAAGAGGTCGTGCACGGCCCGGTACCGCGCGCCGCGGTTCGAGTCGTCGCAGAACCCCAGGAAGACGTTCTTCACCACACCGCCGCGCAGCGTGGATCCGTCGAACCCTCCGCCACCGCCGGGAAATCCCCAGACGACCTGGTCCGCCGGCAGTGCCGAGACCACGGTCGCGGGGTCCTCCCACACGTTGCCGAACATCAGCACGGTGGCGTTGCCGACGCGTGGCGCCAGGAATGCGATCGCATCGTCCAGCTGGTCGTGGTTCACGCTCAGGACGATCAGGTCGAAGTCGGCGTCCAGGTCCTCGCGCAGGGTCGTCGGCCACCGCTCGGCGACGGCGCCGCCGCGGGACCTGCCGTCCCTGATCCGCAGGTCGACCCCGGAGGGCAGCTGCGCCGCCCGTCCCGGACGGACGTAGAACTCGACCTCGTGCCCCGCCTTGGCGAAGGCCCACCCGTAAAGCGTCGCGATCGTGCCGCGTCCGAACATGAGAATCTTCATCGACATTTCTCCGGTCTGCGAAATGGGATCACCAGGTCACCGGAAGCGCGGTCACGCCGTACACGGCACTAAGTGCGCGGAACTCGACCTCGTTCTCCGGAACGGCCAACGCCAACGCGGGAAATCGGCGGAAGAGCGCGGGAAAGGCGATGCGCATTTCGAGCCGCGCCAATGGCGCGCCGAGGCAGTGGTGCACCCCGTGGCCGAATCCGAGGTGGCCGACCTCACCGCGGCTGATGTCCAGGGTGGCGGGGTCGGTGACGAAGTCCGGATCCCGGTTGGCGGTGTGCAGACCGACGATCACGACGTCTCCGGCGCGGATGGTCTCGCCGGCGACCCCGACGTCCGCGGTGGCGTAGCGCTGCACACCGCTGGGCACGATCGACAGCCACCGCATCAGCTCCTCGACCGCGGGCTCCACGGCCTCGGGATCGTCGCGGACCGCGGCGAGCTGGTCCGGGTGGCCCAGCAGGACGAGGGTGCCCAGCGCGAGCATGTTCGCGGTCGTCTCGTGTCCGGCGACGAGGAGCAGGAAGCCGAGCCCGGCCAGCTCCGCCGTCGTCAGCTCGTCACCGTGGTCGCGCACCAACATGCCGAGCAGGTCGTCGCCCGGTTCCTCCCCGATCCTGCCCACGAGTCCGGCCAGGTACTCGTGGATCTCGCGTTGCGCCTGGTCACGCGCACTTTCCGGCAACGAGAGGTCGAGCATCGTGGCGCTGCGCTCCTTGAACTCCGCGCGGTCCTCCCACGGCACGCCGAGGAGCTCGCAGATCACCAGGGACGGCACGGGGAGTGCGAAGTCGGCGACCAGGTCGGCCCCCGGCCCCGACCGCTCCATCGCGTCGAGGTGCTCCTCGACGACGCGTTCGACGAGCGGGGCGAGGTGCCTCATCCGCCGGTGGGTGAACTGGCCGGTGAGCATCCTGCGCAGGCGGTGGTGGTCCGGCGGGTCCATGAGCAGGAGGTTGCCCGCGACCTCCCCGCCCACCGCGCCGGGCTCCGGCGGGACGTTGCTGAACCGGGCCGGGTCGGCCAGCACCGCCTTGACGTCCGCCTGGCGCGTCACCAGCCACGCCGATCCCCCGGTGAGCCACGGGACCCGCCGGACGCGGTCGCCCGTCAGCAGCTCGGCCGGTGGGGCGAACCCGTTCCTGCGCAGGAACAGCGGAACGTCCGCCGGAACCGGATCGGTGCGCGTTTCTGCCACGAAAGAACTCCTCAGGATTTCGGCGGCCCTTCCAGCCGCCCCTGAATTCGACTGTAGGGCCACAAGTGGAAACCACAGTCCACTTGCCTCGAAGTGAGAACAACGCCCGCGCGGGCGACTCACTTCACGCCACCTGGAAATCCATTCGCGGGTGAGGTTCACTGAAGAGGTGAACGCACCACCGACCGCCGGCGCGGCCCTGCGCACCGACGCGGCGCGCAACCGCAGCCGGATCGTCGAGGCGGCCCGCGACCTCTTCCGCACCCGCGGCATCGACGTCCCGCTGAGCACGGTCGCCCGGCGCGCCGGCGTGGGCGTGGCGACGCTGTTCCGCCGCTTCCCCACCCGCGACGCGCTGGTGGCCGAGGTGTTCGCCGAGCAGATGGTGCGCTGCGAGGCGGTGCTGGAGGAGGCCGTCACCGACCCGGACCCGTGGAACGGGTTCCGGCGGCTGGTCGAGTTCGCCTGCGCCGAGCAGCTGGAGGACCACGGCTTCACCGAGGCGTTCATCGCGACGTTCGCCACCGACCACGTGCAACGGCGCGAGCGCGCCGAGACGATGTTCGACGAGCTCGTGCGCCGGGCGCAGGAGTGCGGCCGCCTGCGGCAGGACTTCGTCGTCAGCGACCTGGTCATGATGCTGCTGGCCAACGGCGGCCTGCGCACCGCGCCGCCGGAGCACGCCGCCGACATGTCCCGCCGGCTCGTCGCCTACCTGCTGCACGCCTTCGGGACGGGGCCGGAGGAAGGGCCTCTTCCCCCGGCCAGTCCGCTCGGGTTGCAGCACGCCCGCGGCAAGTCCTGCGAGCCTCAGTTCCAGGCGCGGTAGTCGTCGTGCGGCAGCGGGTGGCCGACCGGGACGACGCGGGAGTTGACCGCGGTCAGGCAGCCGGGGCAGAGCAGCTGCCGGAAGACGATCTCCGCGTCGACGTACTCCGACGGGTCGTGCCAGATGTGCGGTCCCGCCTCGGTCGGCGCCGTCTCCCGGCGGGCGAGGTCGTGGACGAACGCACCCCCTTCGAGCGGCCCGATCCGCGTACTGCAGTGCACGCACACGACCGTCGAGCCCACGACCGCGAGGTTGTCGTCGAGACGCCGCGCCTCGCTCAGGTCGGCGCTGGTCACCTCGCCGGTCAGTCCTGTCACCCCCGCGTCGGTCGCGCGCCGCTGCCGCAGCGTCGCACGGGTCGCGACGGTCGCGGCGGCGTCCACCTCACCGTCCTCGTGGAGCACGACGCCGTAGACGTCCCTCGCCGCCCCGGCTGACACGCGGGCCTGCCGCACGTCCTCGCCGACGCTGTCCTCCTCGCGCAGCAACGGGTCGCCGTAGCCGCCGCCCGCCTGCCAGTGCAGGTAGAGCGCGTCACCGGGACCGAGGTCCGACTCGCCCTCGGCGGGCAGCACCTCGACCTGGCCGCCCAGGTCGTCCAGGCCGGCGGGGATCGACGTCACGCCCGCGAGCTGCGGCCCGTCGATGCCGCGCACCACGAGGTCGAGCTGGGAGTTGCCGGGGTAACCGCCGGCCAGGCCGACGTTCTGGTTCGCCACCTTGCCGTTGCCGGAGACGACCAGCGACATCCGTCCGCTCTGGTCCGGGTGCTGGACGTAGCAGACCGAACCGCTCATGCCGCCGCGCTGCCTGCCGGGTCCGCCCGAGTCCGTCTGCTCCCGGCGCCACAGGGCGAGAAGGGGGTAGAGGTACTCCGTCATCTCGACGTCGGGTGCCCGCGCGGAGGGGATGATGAGCCGGCCGCCGGTGTCGACGCCGTCGTGGTGCACCTGGGCGCCGTAGCCGCCGGCCATGACGTCGAAGATGGGCGAGACGAAGCGTTTGCTCGCTCCACCACGAACGTCCACACCGGACACGACGCAGAGGTCGGTGGTGCCGTTGCAGATCGACTGCACATCGGCGCGGTGCTCGGGTTCGGCGTCGAGCAACCGTGCGAGCACCTCGGCGACGAGGTTGCCCGCACCCCACGCCGGACCGAACGGTCCCTTGCCCACCGCGGCCGGGAAGGACGCGTTGGTGATGGTGTCCTCGTCGGTGATGATCTCGAAGCAGCGCATCAACCCGCCCGCCGCCCACGGGATGTCGCCCGCCAGCAACGGCAGCATCGTGAACACGATCCCGGCCCGCAGACCGGGGTACGGGCAGTTGATGATGCCCGTCTGCCCGGTGGTGCCGCGGAAGTCGAAGACGAGCTCGTCGGCCTCCTTGGTCATCGCGACCTTGATGGCGTGCAGGTTGCGGTCGCCGGTGCCCGACTGCTCCTGGTAGCCGACGGCGGTCCAGGTGCCGTCGGGAAGGTTCGCGAGCTTGGCCCGCAACCGGCTCTCGGCGTCGTTCATCATCCGGCGCATCACCGCCTTGACGGTGTCGGCGCCGTACTTGGTGATGAGCCGCAGCACCTGCTCGCCCGCGTTCTTGTTGGCGGCGATCTTGGCGCGCAGGTCGAGCCCGACCAGGTGCGGCAGGCGCGACCGGCGCACCCAGGCGTCGGCGATGTCGCGTTGCAGGACGCCGTCGCGCACGACCTTCATCGGCGGTGTGGGCACGGCTTCGCCGAAGACGTCCTGCGCGGACGGGCTGAACGAACCGGGGCGCGGGCCTCCGAGGTCGACCTGGTGCGCGATCGCCGTGGTCCAGCCGAACAGCTTGCCGTCGTGGAAGATCGGCGCGAGGACGGCGGCGTCGTTCTGGTGCAGCCCGCCGCCGATCCACGGGTCGTTGCACAGGAACATGTCGCCCTCGGCGATGCCGGGGTTGTCGCTGCGGTGGCGCAGGGTCCAGGTGATCGCCAGGTCCATCGACCCGATGAGGCCGATGTTGTAGGTGCCGACCTGGACCTGTTCGCCGAGCTCGTCGCAGATGGAGAAGTTGAAGTCGTTGGACTCCGTCACGACGTGCGAGCCCGACATCCGCCGCAGCGTCTCGCCCATCTCCTGGGTGATCGCCCAGAGGCGGTGCCGCACGACCTCGTAGGTCAGCGCGTCGACCTGGTCCTGGTCGTCGCCGATCTGGTGCAGCGCGAGGGAAGGGGAGATCTGCCTCAGCAGCTCCTCCCTCGGCATCGGGCGGCTGGTGAACTCGTCCGCGCCGGGGATCCTGGATGTCATGAGGGCTGTCCTCCCTGGTAGCGCAGCACGAGGTTGCCGAGGCGGTCGACGCGTCCGGTGACGCCGTCCGGGACCACGACGACCGTGGTGGGGACCTCGACGATCGCCGGGCCCCGCAACACGTGCCCCGCGCGCAGCCGGGCGTAGTCGTAGACGGGAGTGGTCGCGAAACCTCGTCGCGAGTCGAGGCAGACGTTCCGCTCGCCCGCGAGGGCCTCCGCGGGGTCCTCGCTCGCGGCCTGCGGGACCTCGGGCAGCGCGACGGGGAAACCGAGGCCCGCCTTGGCCCGCACGCGGTAGGTGATCGCCTGCACGCCTGCCTCGCGGTAGCCGGCGCCGCTGCCGTTGATGCGCTCGTACTGCTGCTCGAAGCGTTCGAGGACCTCGTCACCGGTGTCGTCGGTGAGCTCCCCGTCCGGCACGGCCGTCGCGAGTTCGGTGACCTGCATCGAATAGCGCAGGTCGACCTCCCGGTACAGCTTCACGTCGTGGAACTTGACCTTCTGCCGGTCGAGCGCGCGCCGCAGGTCGGCTTCGAGCCGGTCGAAGTGGGCCTCCAGCACCGCCCGGCCGACCGGGAACGACGACGGGTCGGACAGCTCCGCGCTCAGCGCGACGTCGGAGGCCGCGAGGCCGTAGGCGGAGAACGCCGACGCGACGGGACCGAGCGGGACGACGACCTCCCGCACGCCCAGGTCGTGGCAGTACCCGGCGCAGTGGGCGGGTCCCGCTCCGCCGAACGCGTAGGCGACGAAGTCGCGCGGGTCGTAGCCCGCCTGCACGACGGACCGGCGCAGGAGGTCGCTCGCCTGGGCGTTCTGCACCTCGTGGATCGCGATGGCGGCCTCGTCGACCGTCAGCCCGAGCGGCTCGGCCACGTGCACGCGGATCGCTTCGCGCGCCAGGTCCATCCGCAACGGCTTGCGGCCGCCGAGCAGCCCTCGTTCGCTGAGGATGCCGAGCACCAGGTTGGCGTCGGTGTTCGTGGGGCGCGTGCCGCCGTTGCCGTAACAGGCCGGTCCCGGCACGGCCTCCGCGCTCTGCGGGCCGAGGCGGAGGTTGCCGCCCGCGTCCACCGACACGAGGGCGCCGCCGCCGGAACCGATGGTGTGCACGCGGATGGTGGCCGCGTTGATCGGGAACTGGTTCACGATGGAACCGGGCGCCATGACGGGTTCGCCGTCGACGATCAGCCCGGCCAGGAACGTCGTGCCGCCGACGTCGGTGGTGATCACGTTGCGGTGCCCCAGTTGTTCGGCCAGGCGCATCCCGCCGATCACGCCACCGGACAGGACGGAGCCGATCGTGGTGATCGCGTGCTCGGGAGCGCGGTCGGCGGTGATCGTGCCGCCCTCGCTCTGCATGACCAGCAGCGGTCCCCTGAGGCCGCCCTCCTCCAGCTGCTCCTGCAACGGCAGCAGGTAGGTGCGCAGCTTCGGGCCGACCTGGGCGTTCATGATCGTGGTGGAGGTGCGGGAGAACTCGCGGATGCGCGGGCTCACCTCGCACGAGAGCGTCACGTACAGGTCCGGCGCGATCTCGTGGACCAGCTCGCGAATGCGCTGTTCGTGTGCCGGGTTCTTGAACGACCACAACAGGCAGACGGCGATCGCCTCGACGCCTTGGTCCACGAGGGACTGTGCGACGCGGCGGACCTCGTCCTCGTCCAGCGGCACCAGGACGTTGCCCGCGTGGTCGATCCGCTCGGTCACCTCGAGCGCCCGGTACTTCGGGATCAGCGGCGCGGGCTTGCGCTGCCGCAGGGTGTCCTGGATCTCGTGCGCCGACCTGCCGAGGGTGCGGCCCTCGGCGTTCATGATGTAGATCGCGTCGCGGTGGCCCTTGGTGGCGATGAGGCCGACGTCGGCGACCTCGCCCTGGACGAGGGCGTTGATCGACGCCGTCGTGCCGTGGGCGATGTAGTCGGTCTGCGCCAGGAGTTCGCCGACACCGATGCCGAGCTCGCCCGCGAGGTCCTCGATCGCTTTCATGACACCGATCTCGCGGTTCGGCGGTGTCGTCGGGGTCTTGGCCGAGACGATCCGCCCGGCTCCGTCGGACGCGACGGCGTCGGTGAACGTGCCGCCCACGTCGATGCCCAGTGCGTAAGGCATGTGCGTTCTCCTGGTTCTAGCGCTGGTGGGCGGTGACGTGTCCGGTCGCGGTGTGCAGGAGCTCGCCGGGGAGGGCGTCGGCGCCGCCCATCCAGGCGACGTGCTGGTCCGGGCGGACGAGCAGGAGTGGTGCGGGATAACGGTCCGCGGGCACCTCGCCCGGGAGGTCGGCGACGGTCAGCGGCACCCCGGTCTCCCCCGCGGCCCACACCCACGGTGCCGTGTCGGCGCGCTTGTCGGTGCGCAGCAGGGTGAAGCCGGGTCCGAGGAGGTCGAGCACCGACCTGCCGTCGTCGAGCCAGGAGTGCGGCAGCCGGAACCCCGGCTGCGCGTGGTCCTGGTAGCCGCCCATGGTGATGGCGTCCTGCTCCTGCCCGCCGATCACGAGCGGTGAGCCCGCGTAGTGGTAGCCGAAGCTGAAGCCGTCGGGCGAGTACCGGGCCGGTTCGGTGACGGCGAGCCGCTCGGCGTACTCCGCGCGTGCCCGCGCGCCCTCGTCACCGGGCAGGTGGATGTCCGGTGAGAAACCGGCGAGCGACTTGCGGGCCTTCGCCCCCACGGCCGCGGCGAACTGCTCCCCCACCGGTCTGCGCTCGAGCTCGTAGGCGGCCAGCAGCTCCGGTGGCGCCCACCCCTGGTGGACGGCCGCGAGCATCCAGCCGAGCGTCGCGGCGTCCTGGATGCCCGCGTTCATGCCGAACCCTCCCACGGGGATCCAGATGTGGGCGGCGTCGCCCGCCAGGAACACCCGGCCCTCCTGGTAGCGCTGGGCGACGAGCTGGCGCCCGGTCCAGCGGACGACGCCGAGCACCTCGTGCTCGACGGGAACACCGACGGCCTCCCGCAGCAGCTGCCCGGGATCTTCGGCCTCGGTGTCGTGGTCCGGCGGGAACGCGGCGTGGTGGAGCCACAACGCGTCCCCGTCGATGGCGATCAGCGAGGCCTGCCGGCGGCCGTGGGTCCAGTAGGTCCAGGCCCGGTCGCGCGCGGCGATCTCGCCCAGTTCCGGCGAGCGCACGAAGGTCGACACGAACTTCTGGATCGCCTCGACGCCCTCGTAGCGGATGCCCAGCTGACGGCGGACGGCGCTGTGGGCACCGTCGCAGCCGACCACGTAGGCACAACGGAGAACTCGACGCTCCCCTGTGGACTCCACGACGGCCTCGACGTGGTCGTCGTGCTGCCGCACCTCGACCAGGCTCGTGCCGCGCTCGACGGTCACCCCGGGGAGGCCGCGCGCGTGCTGTTCGAGGAGGGGCTCGAGGTACAGCTGCGAGATCCGGTGCTGGGGCTCCGGGGTGGGCCACTCGGACATGCCGGCACCGGAGAGCACCTCCTGCGCCGACGGCAGGTCGATGCGGAAGATCTCCTCACCGACGAGCGTGGTGCGGTACTGGATCGACGTCGGGTGGGCGGCCGGAAGTCCGGCGCGCCGGACGTCGTCGGCGATCCCGAGCCGGCGGAAGATCTCCATCGACCGGGCGGAGGTCGTGTTGCAGCGCGGGTTCTCGGCGCGCTGCTCCGACGCCTCGACGACGTGGCACCGCACACCGCGCCCGGCGAGGTCGATCGCGAGGGTCAGGCCGGTGGGGCCGGCGCCCACGACCAGGACATCGATGCTCGTCTGCTCGGTCATGCGCTGATGAACTCCTCTACCAGCCGGCAGAACTCGTCCGGCCGGTCGACGTGGATCCAGTGGCCCGCTCCCGCCACCACTTCGAGGCGGCCGTGCGGCAGTGCGGCGACGAGGCGTTCGGACACCTCGACCGGTGAGACCCGGTCGCGCTCCCCGTGCAGGGCGAGGACCGGGGTGGTGATCGTCGTGAGGTCGCGCGGTGGTCCGGCGTCCCGCGCGAACATCGATCGGAAGGCCTGCTCCGCACCGGGGCGCAGGGCCTGCTCCAGCCGCAGGCCCGCCAGGTCGTCCAGGAGATCGCGGTGGGCGGTCTCGTAGGCGACCAGGCGGCCGAGGGTGGTGCGCATGCTGTGCTTCGTCGGCTCGTCGTAGAACGGCACCGCGGCGGGCAGCGGTCCGGTGCCCGCGCCACCCATGACGACCGCGCGGCCGATCCGGTCCGGCGCGGCGGCCAGGAGGGCCAGCGCGGCGGCACCGCCGGCGGCGGAGTTGCCGACGAGGTCCGCCCGCTCCAGTCCCTCGCGGTCGAGCAGGGCGAGGACCTGCTGTGCGCGGGCATCCGCCCAGGCCCGCGGTCCGCGCAGGCCTGGAGACGCGGTGATCTTCGTGCCGAAGCCGAGGAGGTCGGGCGCGAGGCAGCGGAAACCGGCTTGAAGCCGGGACGTCACCGCCGCCCAGTTGCTGACGGCGTCGACACCCGGTCCTCCACCGTGGAGCAGCAGAAGTGGACGGTCGGACACCTGAAGCCTCCTCTGTGAGAACTGCACCATCACCCGCGAACCCGCCGGGCGCACGTCAAGCCGCTGCGGTCTCGACTCCGCGCCGCACCGGCGCGTTGTCCGCGCGCCCGAACCGGGTGAGCAGGAACGTCGCCGCGCCACCGATCAGCGCGGGGACCGTGAACACCAGGTACATGGAGCTCGGCTCCCAGCCGGCCTGCACGAGGTAGCCCGCGAACAACGGCGCCAGCACGGCACCGAGCCTGCTCACGGCGACCGCCATGCCCAGTGCCGTCGCGCGGGACTGCGCCGGGTAGAGCGTCGGGACGATGACGTTGATCCCGGAGATCGTGCCGTTGAGGAAGAGCCCGAGGACCACGGCGACGACCAGGGCGACCGCCAGCGTCCCGAGGGACAACGAGAACAGCACGAGCGTCAGTGCGGCGAGGACGAAGTACGCCGCGGTCAGCCTGCGTGCCTCCACTTTGGACACCAGCAGGCCGAGCAGCGCGGCACCGGTGATCCCGCCGAGGCTGAACAGGATGCCGCCGCTGATGCCCTGCTGGTTGGACATCCCCGCCTTCAGCAGCAGGGTGGGCGTCCAGGAGCTGGCGAAGTAGAACGCCGTCTGCGCCGCGGTGAACGCGACCCAGACCAGCACGGTGCGAACCGCGTTGCCGCCGCGGAACAACGACTCCAGCGCGACCTTGCGCGTCCCCGTGTCGTGCGCGGGCAGCTCGTCGACCGGCGGGCGGCCCATCGACACGAGGATCTTGTTGAACCGCTGCAACGCGTTCGGGGGACGCTTCGCGACGAGGTGGTCCATGGACTCCGGCAGGAACCGCAGTCCCACGAGGAACAGGATTCCGGTGGCCACCGCGCCGAAGACGAACACGGAACGCCAGCCCATCGAGCCGATCAGCACGCTCGTGGAGAGCCCGGCGATGACCGCGCCGATGCCGTAGCCTGTCGTGATCAGCGCGACGGCCAGGCCTTTGCGCTTGTTGTTCGCGTATTCGGAGGTGAGCACCGGCAGGCTCGCCGCCATCGTGCCCACCGCCACACCCGTGATCACCCTGGCGGCGAGGAGCTGCCCGAGGTCCTGGGTGAAGGCGGCCGCCAGCATGCCGAGCGACGCCAGCGCCAGGCTGGCCAGGGTGATCCTGCGGCGCCCGACGCGGTCGGCCAACGGCGCCAGGAAGAGCGCGCCGACCGCCATGCCGGCGAGGCCACCGCTGAGCAGCACGCCCACCGACGACGGCGACAGGCCCCACTCGCGGGTGATGGCCGGTCCGACGAAGGACGTGACCAGTAGATCGAACCCGTCGACCACGTTCATGACCAGGCAGAGGGCGACCGCCTGGACCTGAGCGCGACTCATCGGAGAATTTCTGACCTGCTCGAGAACGTTCACGGGAAACCTCGCTTCGTTGCGACGGTCGTTCAGGCCCCCGAAAGACCCGGTCCGGCACTGTGGTGCCGACCCGGAATCCACCTCTGTATGTAACGCTCACTCTACAACTTGAGGCAGGCGTTGGCCAGGGTTCACTGAGGACTGGAGGGTCGTGGTACCTGAAGAACGTTGGCCCGCCTGAAGAAACAGCTCAGACGGCGGCCGTCGCCGTGGCCTTCTTCGCGGCGGACCCGAGGCGGATCGCCGACACCAGGAAGAAGATGCCACCGAGCGCGGCGTAGCCCGCCACGGAGGTGAGCGCGGCGTCCGACTGCGAGGACATCAGGATGAACGACGTGCCGGCGCCCACGGACAGGCCGCCACTGAGGATCATGGGCCACTGACCGCCCATCTTGCGGCGGCCGACGCCGACGACGAGCTGGACGATGCCGGAGACGATGGCCCAGGCACCCCACACCTGCAGGATGCCGGGGATGCCGGACGTGGCGCTGGCGACGGCGATGCCCGCGGCCGCCAGGAGGCTGACGGCGACGTTGACGTACAGGCCCAGCACGTTCTGGGACTGCTTCGAGGCACGCGCGTCGACGACGGCGGCCCCCACGTCGAACAGCGGGTACAGCACGACGAGCGCGATGACGACCGGCCCGAGCTCGGCGCCGGTCACGCCCACCAGGACGGCCCAGACGAGCGCGAACGCGGCACGGATGAAGTACAACCGCCGCAAGGACGACGCGGCAGGACTGGTGGCAGTCACAGAACTTCCTTCGTTCGATGGTGCTTGATGTATAGAACGATCGATACACAGGAACGATAGCGACCGGCGGCGCCAGCGTCAAGACCGAACGTTCTACCTTGCTCAGTGACCGGGCCCGCCTCGACGGGCCCGCCCACGTCAGGCGACGGTCGCGTCCACGGTGACCGGGATGTTGCCGCGCGTGGCGTTGGAGTAGGGGCACATCGCGTGCGCCGCCTCCGCGAGCTCGTCCGCCACCGCTTGCTCCACACCGGACAGTTCGACGTGCAGCGCGGCGCTCAGACCGAACCCGCCCTCGGGCGTCGGCAGCACCTGCACCTCCGCGACGACGGCGGAGTCGGTGACCTCCACCTGGCGCTGCGCCGCGACGGCCTTCACCGCCGAGTGGAAGCACGAGGCCCAGCCGGCCGCGAACAGCTGCTCGGGGTTCGTCGCGCCACCGGGGCCGCCCATCTCCTTGGGAATGGCCAGGGAGATGTCGAGCAGGCCGTCGTCGGTCCTGGCCTGGCCTCCGGCCCTGCCGTCCCCGGTCGAGGTGGCGATGCCGACGTACAGAGGAGCACTCATGGCGGATCCCTTCACGATCGCGGACCACTCCGCGATACCGAACGTTCTGTCGCCTCCCATCCTGCTGGCAGAAATCCGCCGTTGTCAAGACCGAACGTTCTATCTGCTTTGCGGTAGGGTCGCCTGCCAGTTCCCCCACGAAAGGCGAACCCTTGAGCAGGAAGACGATCCGGATCGCCGCCACCGCCCTGGCGGTGGCCGGCGCGCTGTCACCGACCTCCGTCCCGGCCACGGCCGCACCCCTGACACCCGAGCTCGCGATCACCACCGGCGGCTCGTTCGGCAGGCTCGGCCCGCTGACGGACCTGGTCGTCGAGCGCCTCCTCGTGGGCGACGACGTGGCGGCGGCGAAGTTCGGCACCAGCTCGCCGATCGACGACCCGGCCCGTGAGCAGCAGGTGCTCGACCAGGTGCGGAAGCAGGCCGTGGCTCTCGGCGTGGCCCCGGACGCGGCGGCGGCGTTCTTCCGGGACCAGATCACCGCCAGCAAGGTCGTGCAGAGGGGCCTGTTCGCCCGTTGGACGGCTCACCCGGACGAGGCCCCCACCACGCGACCGGACCTGGGTCAGATCCGCACGCGGCTCGACCGGCTGACCACGGAGTTGCTCGGCCAGCTCAAGGCCACGCAGGACGTGCGCGCCCAACGGGTTCCGTGCACCGTGCAGCTCGCGCTGGCCACCGCGTCGGCGGCGGTGCTGCAGGACCTGGACGCGCTGCACCGCCAGGCCCTCGGCACGGCGGTGCGGTCCACCTGCGGCTAGCGCGCGGGTTCGGCGTCGGAGACGTGGTCGAACCCCATCTTGCGGTGGAACCGGGCACTCGGCACGGCAGTGCAGCGGCAAGGCACTGCGGCCGCACGGCAGTGCGGCGGCACGGCAGTGCGGCAGTGCGGGGGCACGGCAGTGCGGCAGTGCGGCAGTGCCGCGGCACGGCAGTGCGGCAGTGCCGCGGCACGGCAGTGCGGTCCACCCGCGACCAACGCGCCGGCTCGACATCGGACACGTCGCCGAACCCCACCTTCCAGCCAAACCAAGCACCCGACACAGCGGTGCAGCGGCGCAACCGCGCACTCCACCCCCGCGACTAACGCACCGGCTCCACATCGGACACGTGCCCGAACCCCATCTTCCGGTTGAACCACGCGCCCAGCACGGCGACGCGGCGGCGCGGCAGCGACCGGGCCGCCCACGTCTGCACCCGGTTGACCCACCGGCCGGGGTAGGAGGCGTGCCGGCCCTTCGTGAAGTCGTCGAGGGTCTGCGCGGCGATCACCTCCGGCGAGTCGGCCGAGCCGGCCATCTTCGCCGTCGTGCCGTCGAAGAAGCCCGTCGCGATGGCGCCGGGGTGGGCGGCCATCACCTTCACGCCGGTGCCGGCCAGTTCCTCGGCCAGCGCTTCGCTGAACGACAGCACGAACGCCTTCGTCGCCGCGTAGACGGCCTGGTAGGCCAGGGGCTGGAAGGCGGCCGTCGAGGAGACGTTGATGATCCCGCCGCTCCCCCGCGCGCGCATCCGGCCGCCGAGGCGGTGGGTGAGGGTCATGAGGCCGGTGACGTTGAGGTCCACGCTGGCCAGCTGCGCGTCGAACGGGCGGTCCAGGAACGGCCCGACCGAACCGGCGCCCGCGTTGTTGAGCAGCAGGTCGACCTCGATCTCCCGGCGCCGCAGCTCGTCCTCCACCCGACCGGGGCCGTCCCGGTGCGCGAGGTCCGCGGCGATCACCTCCACCCGGACGCCGTGGGCCTCGCGCAGCTGCTGCGCCAGCCCTTCCAGCGCGTCGGCCGACCGGGCGACGAGGACCAGGTCCGCTCCCCGGCTGGCCAGCTCGCGGGCGTAGGCCACGCCGAGCCCCTTCGACGCGCCGGTGATCAGCGCGGTGCTTCCCGAGAACGACATGAGCCCTCCGATTTGCTTCAAGTCTTGAAGTACTCGGCCGATGATACAAACTTCAAGGCTTGAAGCAAATCGGTAGACTGCCGCCATGGACGACGCGGAGCTGGAGCGGGCTGTTCGCCTCAACCACGAGATCTTCATGCGCACCAGCGACCTGATCGCGGGCGTCCTCGCGGAGCACGGGCTCACCCACGCGACCGCGCAGGTGCTGTGGGCGATCGACCCGGGGCAGCCCCCGGCGTCGATGAAAGCCCTGGCCGCGCAGCTGTTCTGCAACGCGTCGAACCTGACCTTCATGGCGGGCCAGCTCCTCGACCGCGGCCTGGTCGAACGCGCCGTCGACCCGGCCGACCGGCGGTCCCGCGTGCTCGTGCTGACCGAGGACGGCGCCCGCGTCCGCGCGGCGGTGATGCGCGCGACCCTCGGCCTCAGCCCGTTGTCCCGCCTCGACGCCGACCAGCTCGCGACGATCCTGGCGCTGTTCGAGACGGCACTCGCGGAGTCCACAACGGACTGAACGCGAGCCGGATCAGGCCACGGGAACCGGCGGGAGGTCGAGAAGGCTCCGGTCTCCGTCGGCGCCGTGCGCCAACGCGGCCGCCACGTCGTCGTGAGGCGTGCCGAGCCGGATCGCGCTGACCTCGTCCAGCAGCCGGTGGTGCTCCTCCCCCAACTCGACGGACAGGGCGTCCAGATAACTCTGCAGGTGAGCCGGTGTACGAGGACCGACGATCGGGATCATCGAGGTGCCCGCCCGCGCGGCGCGGTGCCGCAACCAGGCCAGCGCCACCTGGACCGGACCGGTGCCCGCCTGTTCGGCGACGGCGAGGACAGCGTCGAGCACGGCGGAGCGTTGCGCGTCGCCCTCGGTCCCCCGCGCGCTGAGGCGTCCCTGCTCGCCGCGCCGGTACTTCCCGGTCAGCAGGCCACCTGCCAGCGGGGAGTACAGGACCACGCCCAGGCCGTGGGCGGCGGCCATCGGGAGCAGCTCCCGTTCGGCGGAGCGCTCGGCCAGGCTGTACTCGGTCTGGACGCCCACCAGCGGCGGGCTTCCGCGCAGTTCCGAGGAGACCGCGGCGCCCGCGACCCGCCAGGCCGGGAAGTTCGACAGCCCGCCGTAGCGGATCTTGCCCGCGCGGACGAGGTCCTCGAAGCCCGCGAGGATCTCCGCCATCGGGGTCACGCCGTCGGGGAAGTGGGGCATGAGGACGTCGACGTGGTCGGTCTTCAGGCGCCGCAGGCTCTGCTCCAGCGAGCGGATCATGGTCTTGCGGCTGTTGCCGGTCGTGCCGGGCGGGATCCGGTCCTGCCTGCTGCCGCTGTACTTGGTGATCACCACGAAGTCGTCGCGGTCGCGGTCCAGCAGGTCGCCGAGCACCGTCTCGGCCTCGCCGCCCTGGTAAATGTTCGACACGTCGAAGGTGGTGCCGCCGGCGGCGACGAACGCCTCGAAGATCGCCTGGGCGCCCGCGACACCCGTGGCGGACGCCGCGGAGCCGAAGTTGGCCGTGCCGAGCACGTACTCCGAGACCCGCAGCCCGCTCCGCCTCCCGAAGGTCTGATAGCGCACGAAGGTCTCCCTGACAGCTCGGCGATGGGGTACGTTCGTGACGCTACTACAAAAACGAATGGTCGTTCTTTATGCCGAAGGTCACCCAGGCCCACCTCGACGCACGTCGTCAGCAGATCATCGACGCGGCCCGCGCGCGCTTCGCCGCCCACGGGTTCGCGCGGACGTCGATGCCCGACCTCGTCGAGGCGTCGGGACTGTCCACGGGAGCGATCTACCGGTACTTCAAGAGCAAGGACCAGATCGTCGTCGCCATCTGCGAGCAGGCGAGCAACGTCCTGCCCGCCGAGCTCACGGCCGAGTCGGTCCGCGGTTTCCTCGAGCACGTCCGCGCGATGGCGCGGGAGCACGACCACGCCCGGCTGGTCGCCCAGATCTACGCGGAGGCCGCCGTCTCCCCCGCGCTCGCCGACGTCGTGCGGCAGCAGCTCGACGACCTGCGCGCGTCGGTCGCCGCGCTGCTGCCCGGACGGCCGGCGGCGGAGGCGGAACGGATCGCCGAGGCGTTCGTGGCTCTGTGCAACGGTTACACACAGCAGCTCGCCGTGCGCGGGGACGTCGACCCGGGCCCGTTCGCCGCCGCGCTCACGGCGATCGTCGAGTCCTGATCAGGGTTCGATCCCCGCGACGCGCAGCCACACCGCCTGGCAGGTCTCGCACGCCTGGTCGAGCGCCTCGGGTGACACCGCTGACGCGTGGTAGAAGCTCCGCTCGACCATCCAGCACAGGGCACGCGCGAGGGCCTGCGCCCCGTCCGGTCCCTCGTGCGCGGGGACACCGGCACGCACCAGGATCTTCGTGATGGCGTCGATGAAGACGTCCGCAGTCTCCGTCCACAGTGCACTCAGCCCGGGGATGACCGGCGACTGGTCGATGGCGACGCGCATGATCAGGCCGTGCTCGTGCCAGCGGTCGCGGGTGCGCCTCATGACCGTCGCGATCGCCTCCCGCGGCGCGGCGGTATCGTCCGCCGCCGCACGGGACTTCTCCCTCAGCGCCTCGACGGTCCTCGCGAACAGGGCGACCAGCGCCTCCTGCTTGGAGTTGAAGTAGAAGTACATCGAACCGCGGGACAGGCCGGCGCGTTCGGCGATGTCGCTCGTCGTGAGCGCGTCGAAACCCTTGACCGCCAGCAGGTCCCCGAGGACCTCGAGGATCTTGAGCTCGCGCAGGTCTCCCTTGGACGGCGCGGCGGAACGCCGGCGACCTGCCCTGACGACCGGTTCGGGCATCGCCCGTCCACCTCCGCGATTCTCCGGGGTCCGCTTCCCGTTCAGGATGGCACGCGGTCAGTTGGCCGCGATCTGGTGGCCGTCCGGGAAGTCCGTGGACCGCGAGAGTTCCTGCCACGCCTCGATGTCCGCGTCCACCGCGGCCCGGCCGTTCGCCACGAGCCGCAACGCGTCCGAGCCGAGCACGAGGTGCACCGGCGGCTTCTCCGCGCCGAGCACCCGCAGCACGGCCTCGGCAGCCTTGTCCGGATCACCCAGCTGGTTGCCGCTGGCGGCCTCGCGCGCGTCGCGGATCGGCGCGAAGAGCTCGTCGTAGTCGGCGATCGACCGCTCGCTGCGGACCATCGAGCGACCGGCCCAGGCCGTGCGGAACGAGCCGGGTTCGATGACGGTCACCCGCACCCCGAGGCCCGCGACCTCCTTGGCGAGGGCCTCCATCATGCCGACCACCGCGTACTTGCTGGCGCAGTAGTAGGACAGGCCGGGCACGGACATCAGCCCGCCCATCGAGCTGACGGCGAAGACGTGCCCCGAGCGCCGCTCGCGCATGCCGGGGAGCACCGCGTGGACTGTGGCGGCGACACCGAACACGTTGGCGTCGAACTGCGCGCGCAGCTCGGCCATCGAGGACTCCTCGAACACGCCTTCGTGCCCGTAGCCGGCGTTCGCGATGAGCACGTCGATCGGTCCGACAGTCCGTTCGGCCTCCGCCACGACGGAGAAGACGGCCGCGTCGTCGGTCACGTCGAGCTGCCGCCCGTGGGCGCGTCCGGGCGCGAGGGCCTCGAAGGCCTCCAGGTCTCCTGCCCCGCGCACGGTGCCGACGACGGTGTGACCGGCCGCCAGCGCGCCGCGGGCGAAGGCCCGGCCGAGGCCGCTGCTGACGCCGGTGATCAGGAACGTTCGCTTCGTCATGCACTCGAATCTACATCGTGTCGATAAAAATCTACACAGTGTCGACTGTCTCACCGTGCGCAACGCGCTTGCCGAAACGGCGCAGCGGCGGGTAAACCTGGCGGCGTGCCCCTCACCGTCCGTCTCGCCCGTGGCCGTCGGCCGCGTGGCTGTCGCGCGCCCGCACGGCGCGTGCTCGGACGCAGGGTCCGGTACGTGATCGGCTCCGAGGCGGGCCAGGTCAACGGGATGCGATGGCGTCGTGCGCCGCGCATCGCGCGGGATCGCTGACTCCCAGACCACTCACGACACCACCCGGGACGGACGTCCCGGGTCAGGAGCACATCGCCATGGAGCACGACTTCTTCTTCCCGGCTGCCCCGGAGGGCCTCCCCGGCGCCGACGGGTACTTCGGCGCCTTCGGCGGCCGGTTCGTCCCGCAGGCGCTCGTGGCGGCGATCGACCAGGTCGCCGCCGAGTACGAACGAGCGAAGGCGGATCCCGTCTTCGTCGCCCGCTTCGAGGACCTGCTCGCCCACTACGTCGGCCGGCCCAGCGCGCTCACCGAGGTGCCGCGCTTCGCCGCGCACGCCGGCGGGGCGCGGGTCTTCCTCAAGCGCGAGGACCTCAACCACACCGGCTCGCACAAGGTGAACAACGCGCTGGGGCAAGCACTTCTGGCACAGCGGATGGGCAAGACCCGCGTCATCGCCGAGACCGGAGCCGGCTCGCACGGCGTCGCGACCGCCACCGCGTGCGCGTTGACCGGCCTCTCCTGCACCGTCTACATGGGAGAGACGGACATGCGGCGGCAGGCCGTCAACGTGGCGCGGATGGAACTCCTCGGCGCCGAGGTCGTCCCGGTGACGTCCGGGTCCCGCACCCTCAAGGACGCCATCAACGAGACGTTCCGCGACTGGGTCGCCCGCACCGGGGACACGCACTACCTGTTCGGCACGGTCGCCGGGCCGCACCCGTTTCCCGCCATGATCCGCGACTTCCAGCGCGTCATCGGCGTCGAGGCCCGCCGGCAGCTCCTCGAACGGACGGGACGGCTGCCCGACGCGGCGATCGCCTGCGTCGGCGGCGGGTCCAACGCGATCGGCCTGTTCCACGCGTTCCTCGACGACGCTCCCGTCCGGCTGATCGGGTGCGAGGCAGCCGGGCACGGCGTGCGCAGCGGCAGGCACGCGGCCTCGTTGTCGGCCGGCGAACCGGGGGTCCTGCACGGCTCCCGCTCCTACGTCCTGCAGGACGACGAGGGCCAGATCGTCGAGGCCTGGTCGATCTCGGCCGGGCTCGACTACCCCGGCGTCGGCCCGGAACACGCGCACCTGCACGAGTCCGGTCGCGCGGAGTACCGCCCGGTCACCGACGACGAGGCGATGCGGGCGTTCCGGCTGCTCGCCACGACCGAGGGCATCGTCCCCGCGATCGAGAGCGCGCACGCGCTCGCGGGTGCTCTCCAGGTCGGCGCCGAGCTCGGCCCGGACGCCCTGCTCCTCGTGAACCTCTCCGGCCGCGGCGACAAGGACCTCGACACCGCCACCGCCCACTTCGGACTGGAGGCCGCGCGATGACCGGGAACCTGCAGCTGCTCACCGACGCGCTCGCCCGCGCGAAGCAGGACGGCCGTGCCGCGCTCATCACCTACCTGCCGGCCGGTTTTCCCACGGTGGACGACGGGATCGCCGCGATTCTCGCGACCCTCGACGCCGGTGCGGACGTCGTCGAGGTCGGCCTGCCGCACAGCGATCCCGTGCTGGACGGCCCGGTCATCCAGACGGCGGACGACATCGCGTTGCGCGGCGGGGTGCGGATCGCGGACGTCCTGCGCACGGTGCGGGAGGTCCACGCGGCCACGGGCAAGCCGGTGCTGGTGATGTCGTACTGGAACCCGGTGTCGCGCTACGGCGTCGAGCGGTTCGCGCGCGAACTGGCCGAGGCCGGGGGCGCGGGCTGCGTGTTGCCGGACCTGCCGGTGGCCGAGTCCGCGCAGTGGCGCCGGCAGGCCGCGGAGCACGACCTGGCCACCGTGTTCGTGGTCGCGCCGAGCAGCACCGACGCCCACCTCGCGGACACCGTCGCGGCCGGATCCGGGTTCGTCTACGCGTCCGCGCTCATGGGCGTCACCGGGGCGCGCGCCTCGGTGGACGAGGCCGCCGCCGTCCTGACCCGCCGGTTGCGCGCGATCACCGACCTGCCGGTCTGCGTCGGCATGGGCGTCTCGGACGCGCGGCAGGCGGCCGACGTCGCCGGGTTCGCCGACGGGGTGATCGTCGGATCCGCGCTCGTCGCAACGCTCCTGGACGCGCCGGGCGGAGTCGAGGGCAGGGCGGCGCTCACGCGGCTCACCACAGGGCTGGCGGCCGGGGTGCGCGCGGGCTGAGGACCGGAGCCGGGCTCGCGCTGGTGCGAGCCCGGCCACCTGCTCTTCGTGGTAGGCCGCGCTGGCGACACGTCGTGTCCACTGAAGACCTATAGCCAATAGGTTTCTGCCTACATGATGTAGGCTGGGTGCATGCGCACTCCACTCAGCGCCTCCACCGTCATCGCCGACGCGGCGGCCCTCGCGGACGAGGCGGGGTTCGAGAAGGTGACCCTGTCCGCGGTCGCGCGACGCCTCGGCGTGCAGGCGCCCAGCCTGTACTCGCACGTCCGCGACCTGGAGGCGTTGCGCGACGGCGTGACCGCGCTCGCGCTCGGCGAACTGGCGGACCTCGTCGCGACGGCCATCGCCGGACGCTCGGGCCTGTCCGCGCTGAAGGCGTACACCGCGGCCCACCGGGCGTACGCGCGGGAGTCGCCGGGCCGCTGGCAGTCGTTGCAGCGCCGCGCGGGCGAGGCCGTCGTGCGCTCGGACGCCGCGAAGAAGATCAGCGCGCAGGCTCCCGCGGTGCTCCGGGGCTACCCGGTGCCGCAGGCCGAGCACGTGCACGCCGTGCGACTCCTGGGCAGCACGATCAACGGCTTTTTGGCTTTGGAACGCACCGGCAACTTCGACCACAGCTCCCCCGCCCCCGAGGCCTCCTGGGACAGGACCGTGGTCGCTCTCGACGCACTGCTGCGGGCCTGGCCCGTGCACTCCCGAACGGACGAATCATGATCACCACACCTCTGACCGACGCGCTCGTGCGCGGTGCCGCCGAACTGGAGGAGACCGCACGCGGCGTGCGGCCGCACCGCCTGCCGGCGTGGGTGCGCACCCGGTTCCCCGACCCCCAGCTGATGGGCGCCGAGAGCCGGCCCTCCGGTGTGCGCGTGGTGCTGGCGACCGAGGCGCGCACCGTCGAACTGGTCCTCCACCCGACCACCGTCTCCTACCGCGGCGTCTCACGCCCACGCGGCAGCGTCGACCTCGTGGTCGACGGCGAACGCCTCTCCAGCGACCAGCTCACCGGTGGCGACGACGTCGAGATCGACCTGAGCACCGGCGCCTCGCAGTTCCACGCCGGCACGGCGACCACGATCCGGTTCGAGCTCGCGGAAGGCGACAAGGTCGTCGAGATCTGGTTGCCCCACAACGAGGAAGTGGAGATCGTCGCCCTGCGCACGGACGCACCGGTGCGACCGGCCCACACCGACCGGCGTACCTGGCTGCACCACGGCAGCTCGATCAGCCACGGCTCGAACGCGACCACACCGACCCGCATCTGGCCCGCCGTCGCCGCCCGGCGCGGTGACGTCGAACTGCACAACCTCGGGTTCGGCGGCAGCGCCCTGGCCGACCACTTCGTCGCCCGCGTGATCCGCGACCGGCCGGCCGACCTGATCAGCGTGAAGCTCGGCATCAACGTGGTGAACTTCGACGTGATGCGACTCCGCGCGTTCGTGCCCGCCGTGCACGGCTTCCTGGACACGATCCGCGACGGCCACCCCAGTACCTCGCTGGTACTGGTGTCGCCGATCTTCTGCGGCACCCACGAGGACACGCCAGGCCCCGGCGAGATGCGCACGGACGAGCAGGGCAACGTCACGTTCGCCGCCACCGGCCCGCACGGCCCGGCACCCCAGCTGACCCTGCGGATCATCCGCGACGCCTTGCGGTCGCTGACCGAACGCCGTGCGGACGACCCGGACCTGCACTACCTGGACGGGACCCGGCTCTACGGGCCGCAGGACGCCGGCACGCACCCGTTGCCCGACGCGTTGCACCCGGACACGGCCACGCACGAGTTGATCGGCGAGAGGTTCGCCAAGTACGCCTTCGAGGCCGGAGGTCCGTTCGCCGCCCGGTGACCGCTACGCGTTGCCGGAGCGGTAGGTCAGCAGGCCCTCGACGCCGGCGAGGAACGTGGCGCCGACCTCCGCCGCGTCGGTCAGGCACCCGGCCGCCATCGCCCCGTCGCGGAGCATGACGAAGTGCCGGGCCGCCGCCGCGGCCGACTTCTCCTCGATCCGCGCGAACAGGTCGGTGATGGTCCCCAGGAACCACTCGCGGTGCTCGAGGACGGCCTTGAGCACGGGGTGCGCCGGGTCGGGGAACTCCGCCGCGGCGTTGAGGAAGGCGCAGCCGCGGAACCCGGCGGACTCGATGCCGGCGGCGATGCCCCTGGCCACGGCCCGCAGGGCCTCGTCCGCGGGGAGGTCGCTGCCGAGGGCCTTCTCGACCTGGTCGCGGTCCATCTGGGCGACCGTCTGGAGGTACGCGACGACAAGGTCGTCCTTGCTGGCGAAGTGCCGGTACAGGGTGGCGCGGGTGACCTTCGCCTCCGCGACGATCCGGTCGATCCCGACGGAGTGGAGGCCCTCCGCGTAGAAGATCCGGGTGGCGGTGGCGAGCAGGCGCGACCGCGCTTCGGAGACCTGACCTCGAACGTTGTGCACCATTGCATCAATGGTAGCGGACAGAACGGTCAGTCACATGGAGCCTGACCTCGGTCAGGCTCCCTCGACGCCGCGCTGCTTCGCCAGGCCGCGGATCAGGGAGAGGAACGCGTCGACCTGTGAGCTGTAGGTGATCTCGTCGAAGCTGTCGGACACGGCGAGGCCGTCCGTCAGCGCCCGGCCGAGCACCGCGAGGTGCTCCACCAGCGCCTTGTTCGCCTTGGTGGCTTTCGGCGCGAAGATCGGGGTGAGCGCGCTGACCCAGGACGCGTGGGCGTTGTCGCGGATGCGGCGCACGGTCGCCTGGACGGCCTCGGCGTCCTTCTGCGGGCCGACGGCGACGGCGACCAGGAGGCGGAGGTAGTCCGGCCGCTCGTCCAGGGACTGGCACGCCGCGGAGAACCACGCCTCCAGGCGCTCGAGCGGCGGCAGGTGGTCGAACGCGGAGGGGCTGGGGAACAGGGTGTGCAGTTCCTCGGACGTGCGCTCGAGGAGGGCCGCGAGGACGCCGAGCTTGTTCCCGAAGTGGTAGTAGATCGAGCTCGCCGGGAGTCCCGACTTCGCGCACAGGTCCGACACGGCCATGCCGTCGTAGCCCTTTTCGCCGATGAGAGCGCGGGCCGCGTTCAGGATGTCGTCGCGACTGCTCAGACCGGCGGCAGTCGCCGCGGTGCCGGGTTCCCTCACCATGAGGTCATAGTAAGTGGACCTCGGCACCGGCCTGTCAACGGACGACCGGAGTGTCGAGCCGGGAACCCCTCGGACACGGCGGAAGCCGAGCTGGACCGCTCCCCCGGACAACGTGCTCACAACCGTCCACAGTGGAACCTGCGACCGACCCCGGCCGAGACTTCCCGGACACCCTGGATACCGCCTCCCGTTGGATGTAGAGTGAGCGTTACATACACACGATGGGAACCGCACCATGACGAGCACACTGGATGTCGGAGACGCGGAACTGGCCTACGCCGACACCGGTTCGGGCCATCCGGTCGTGTGGCTGCACGGCTCCGGGCCGGGCGCCACCGGGATGAGCAACTTCGGCGGGAACCTGCCCGCGTTCCAGGACTTCCGCAACATCGTGGTCGACCTGCCGGGCTGGGGGAACTCCCCCCGGCCGGACACCGACGAGCCGCTGATCTTCCACGCGGCGGACCGGGTCGTGCGTGCGCTGGAGACCTTCGGGATCGAGCGGACCCACCTGGTCGGCAACTCCTACGGCGGCGCCGTGGCGATGCGGATCGCCATGCGGTACCCCGGGCTCGTGGACCGGATCGTCCTCATGGCGCCGGGCGGTGTCCTGCCGGCCGACGCGCCGCCGTGGCCCGTCGGGCTCGAGCACCTCTTCGGGTACATGGCCGCTGAGAAGCCGTCGCGGGACGCCATGGCGAAGTTCGTGCGCCTCATGGTCTTCGACGAGACGCTGGCGACCGAGGACCTCATCGACGAACGGTACGAGTCGAGCCTGCGCGCACACCCCGAGCTGCCGATCCCGCCGAACTTCGGCGACCTGACGCCGGACCTGCGGCTCATCGGCGCGCCGACGCTGCTCGTCTGGGGACGCGACGACCAGACCGTTCCGCTGTCCTGGGCGCCCAGGATCCTGCACGGCATCCCGAACGCGGAGCTCCGCGTCCTGCCCGACTGCCGCCACTGGGTCCAGTACGAGCGCGCGCCCGAGTTCAACCACATCGTCCGCGAGTTCCTGCAGGGCGGCATCGCCGCGACGGAGGGGTGACACGGTGGGCATCAGGAAGCTGGGTTACGTCGGCCTGAACGTGACCGACGTGGACGCGTGGACCGATCTGCTCTCGCGCACGCTCGGGGTCGGTGTCACCACCGCCAAGTCGGGCACCGACGAGATCGTCCTGGCGGAGATGGACGAGTTCAAGTACCGCGTGGCGCTGTACCCGTCCACTGTGGACTCCCCGCGCGAGATCGGGTGGATCGTCGACACCCCCGCCGAACTGGACAGGCTCACGGCGAAGCTGACCGATGCCGGTCACGCGGTCGCCGACGGGACCGAGGAGGAACGGGACCTGCGGGGTGCCACACACCTGCGCTGGTTCACCGATCCCGCGGGCTTCCGCGTCGAACTCGCGATCGGCGAGACCAAGGTCCGCGTCGGCGCCGACCGCCCGACCGGCGGCCCCGGCATCACCGGCCTCGGGCACCTCGTCCTGGCCAGCCCCGCACTCGCCGGACTCCGCGAGCTCTACGAGTCGGTGCTGGAGTTCAAGCTGACCGACTACCGCTCCCCCGGCCTGTTCTTCCTGCGCTGCAACGCGACCCACCACAGCATCGCGCTGGGGACCGCCGAGACGGCGTCGATCCACCACCTGGAGTTCGAGCACGCCTCCATCGACGACGTCGGCCGGGCCCACGACCGGGCCCAGGCCAACGACGTCCCCATCTCCATCAGCCTCGGCCGCCACATGAACGACAAGGCCCTCTCCTTCTACGTCAAGAACCCCAGCGGGTTCCACCTGGAGATCGGCTGCGGCGGCATCGAGGTCGGTGACGACTGGGTCCCCCACGACTTCGGGCGGGCCAGCGTGTGGGGACACCGCCACGCCGACGCCAACCCCTTCGCCGTGGCGAACCCCTAACCCATCACCGTTCCCGAGCTCCCGGAGTTCCTGGTGCGCCGCCGGGAGAACGCGCCCAGGTCGATCTCCAGCCCGGTGCGCGGCGCCCGGAAGCGGACGGGCGTCGCGTCGTGGTCGGCGCCGTTCTCCACGGCACCGATCAGCGCGGCCATCAACTGTCCGACGACCGGGGCGTTCTTGAACTGGTTGCCGCTCGTGCCGATCGCGACGTAGAAGCCGTCGAGGTCGGTGCGGTCGTAGATCGGGGTCCAGTCGTCGGCCACGTCGTAGACGCCCACCACACCGCGCGGCCGGTTCGGCACCGTGAGGTCCGGCAACCGCCGGGCGGCTCGCGTCACCTGCGCCTCGAACACCGCGGCCGTGGGGTGGACGTCGGCGTCGTCCGGGTCGTCGATCCACTGCAGCGGGTCGCACTCCGGTTCGGTGCCACCGACGAGCAGGCCTCCGCCCACCTCGCCGCGGAAGTAGGTGCCGAGGTCCACGTCGGCCACCGCCGGGCCCTCGTAGCCGTGCGCGACCGGCACGTGCGAGACCTCCTGCCGCATCGGGCGCACGGCGACGGTGAAGTCGGATCCCACGCCCGCCAACCGGTTCAGCGCGCCCGACCACGGACCGGCCGCGTTCACGACCACCGCGCAGGGAACGTGGCCACCGTCCGAGAGCCGCACCCCGCTCACGCGCCCACCCGACCTGTCCACGGCCGTCACGATGCTGCGGAACCGGAACTGCGCCCCGTGCGCGGTGGCCGCGGCCGCGAGGTTGACCGCGGCGAGGCCGGGATCGGAGACGTAGCCCGCGTCCGGCGTGTAGACACCGCCGAGCGACTGTTTCGAGTCCTCCCAGAACTTCTCGTCGTCGAGCCGCTTCGGCGGCCAGTAGCGGCCGGTGTCGATGCCGGGGACGCGTTCGGCCAGCGTCGCGCTGTCCCACTCCTGGTAGGGGACCCCGACCTGGTCGAACAACGGCAGCCAGGCCGTGCGCGGAGCGGCGTCGACGTCCAGCACGACCAGCCCCGTCCTGCGGAACGCGGCCAGGTCCCCGGCGTCGTGCCCGAGGTGGCCCGCCCAGTCGAGCCAGCACCAGTACGACTCCCACGCCGTCGCCACGCCGGAGAAGGTCGAGAAGTTGTACCGGACGATCGCGCTCGACGCCGACGTCGAGCCCTGCCCCGCCCCCGGCGCCCGGTCCAGCACGACCACCCGGTGTCCCGCCCGCGCCAGCTCGAGCGCGATCGACGAGCCGATCACCCCGGCCCCGATCACGACCACGTCGGTTCCCACGCGTGTCTCCCCTCCGTCAGGTGACTCCGCTGATCAGTGTCGTGGCGGGTGGTCGCCACACGCAGCCGACCGATGTCGTGCGTTCGGGCCGGCAGGGGCGACATGTGTGGTGACCCCGCCTGACCTCACCACTGCGTGGCGAGCCCCACACACCTCGAAGGCTGCCATCTCCCACCGCCATGTGTGACACTTTGTCCAGACATTGACAGTTTGTTCATAACGGAGGAGCAGGTCGTGCAAGACACCCCTGCCGGCACCAGCACCGCCGACGCGGTGTTCGCCGCGCTGGCCCCCGTGGTCGAGGGCATCGCGGCCACGTTCGGACGCAGTTGCGAGGTGGTGCTGCACGACTACCGCGACCAGGAGCGGTCCGTCGTCGCGGTCGCGGGCCAGGTCACGGGCCGGGCGGTCGGGGACGCGATGAGTGAGATCGGCCTGCGCGTCCTCGCCGCCGGTGACGACGCCCGCAACGAGGTCGGTTACGTCACGCGCGCCCAAGACGGGAAGGTGCTCAAGTGCACGACCCTGCCGTTGCGCGATGTCGACGGGACGCTGATCGGCGCGCTGTGCGTCAACATCGACGTGTCGGCGATCAACCGCGCGACCGGCGTGCTCTCGGACCTGCTCGGACTGTCCTCACCGGACGAACAGACCCCGGTCTCCACGACGAACTTCTCCGGTGACCTCGACCAGGTGGTCGAGTCCCTCGTCGAACGCGCCGAGCGGACGCACGCGGTGCCCGTGGCGGCGCTGGGGCGCGACGAGCGGCTGGTCCTCGTCCGGTCGCTGCACGAGGCCGGAGTCTTCGCGTTGCGCGGCGCGCCGGGACGCGTCGCGCAACGGCTGGGCATCTCCCGCACCGGTCTGTACAACGACCTCGCCGAGCTGAAGAAGGACACACCATGACCGACAGCCCCGCCTTCGTGAGCGAGTCCGAGTCGGCCGCGCTCGTCGACGACGACCTCGCGCTGGCCGCCGCGCACGAGGCGTTCCTGGCCACAGCGGACGGGTCGACGTTCCCGGTCGTGATCGGGAGTTCTTCGAGTCCTGGCACCAGGTTCACGCTCAAGTCGGGTTCCGCGGGCGACCTCGTGGGGGTGAAGATCGGCAGTTTCTGGCCGGACAACACCGAACTGCCCCGGCACAGCTCCACGATCGTGCTGCTCGACCCCGCCACGGGCCGATTGAGGGCCGTGGTCGAGGCGGCCGCCGCCAACGCCTACCGCACCGCCGCGGCCGACGCGCTCGCCGTGCGGGCGCTGGCACGCGAGGACTCCCGCACGTTGACCGTGATCGGCACGGGACACCAGGCCCTGCACGAGGTGCGCGCGGTCAGCCGGGTGCGGCCGGTCGAACGGGTTCTCGTCGTCGGCAGGCGCGCTGACGCCGCACGGGCGTTCGCCGCATCGGTGACCGCCGTGACCGGCCTGCCCGCGGAACCGGTCGACGCACGGACCGGGGTCGCCGCGGCGGACGTGCTCGTCACGGTCACGACCGCCCGCGAGCCCCTGTTCGACGCGAGCTGGGTCAGGCCGGGCACGCACATCTCGGCCATGGGCACCGACGGGCCGGGCAAGCAGGAGCTCCCGGTCGAGATCTACGGCCGCGCCAGGCTCTTCTGCGACCTGCCGGAGCAGTCCCGCGCCATCGGCGAGTTCCAGCACGCGCCCGCCGCCGAGCCCGTCGCACTCGGGGCCGTGCTGTCCGGCGCCGCGCGGGGCCGGACGTCGCCCGAGGACGTGACGGTGTTCGACAGCTCCGGTTTCGCCCTGCAGGACCTCACCCTCGCCGCCGCGCTGCTGCACCGCCGCGCCACCACTCCCGGAGACTCCGAATGACCACCGTGGACACCCCGGACACGCCGTTCGCCGTGGTCGACGCCACCCGGCTGGACCGCAACGCCGCACGGCTGCGCGACCACCTGCGCGGGCTCGGCGTGCCGCTGCGCCTGCACGTCAAGACGTCGAAGTCCGTCGAGGTGGCCGAGCGGGTCCACGCGGGCGGGCCCATCACGGTGTCCACCCTGGCCGAGGCCGAGCACTTCGCCGCCGCCGGCTACCGCGACGTCCTCTACGCGGTCGGCATCGACCCGCACAAACTGCCGCGCGTCGCGGCCCTGCTGCGCCGGCGCGTGACCCTCACCGTCCTGCTCGACTCCCTCGCGCAGGCCGAGGCGGTGGCCCGGTTCGCACAGCAGGAGGACCTCCGCGTGCCGGCCCTGGTCGAGATCGACTGCGACGGGCACCGAGGTGGTGTCGCGGCCGCCGACCCGGCCCTCGTCCAGATCGGCCGGGCGCTCGGCGACAACCTCGCGGGCGTGCTGACCCACGCGGGCGAGTCGTACTTCGCTTACACGCCAGAGGCTTTGCACGAATCCGCGCAGAACGAGCGGGACGTCGCGGTCGCCGCCGCCGAGGCGTTGCGCAGCGCGCGCATGAGCTGCCCGGTCGTCAGCGTCGGCTCGACCCCCACCGCGCACGCGGCGACGGACCTGTCCGGTGTCACCGAGGTCCGCGCGGGCAACTACGTCTTCTTCGACCTCGTCATGGCAGGTATCGGCGTGTGCGACATCGGCGACCTGGCCCTGTCCGTCGTCGTCACCGTGATCGGCCACCGGCACGACAAGAACTGGGTGCTCACCGACGGCGGTTGGATGGCCACCTCACGGGACAGAGGCACGCAGGCGCAGGCCGTCGACCAGGGTTACGGGCTCGTCGCCGACCTGCGCGGCGACGTGATCCCCGGGCTGCTCATGACCGGGGCGAGCCAGGAACACGGCGTGCTGAGCACCCGCAACGGCGAGCCCGTTCCGGAGCTGCCCGTCGGAACCCGCCTGCGGATCCTGCCGAACCACGCCTGCGCGACCGCCGCGCAGCACGAGCGCTACCACGTCGTCAGCGGTGCGAACCCGGCCGTCGAGGCGACCTGGTCACGCCACCGCGGCTGGTGACTTTCAGGCCGGTGGCCAGTTCCGCAGGGCGGCGTCGGCCACCCGCTGGAGCTCCTCCTGCGTGGCGCCGCCCGTCGCCTGCACGGACATGCCGTTCGAGATCGTCATGAGGTAGCGGGCGACCAGGTCCGGATCGGTGCCGGCAGGCAGGTCGCCCTCGTCGACGGCCCGCTGGAACCGCTCGCGCAGGTACTCCTGCCCCAGTGCGCGCCACGCGACCAGGGTGTCCCGGGCGACCTCCCCGGTCGACCCGGCGGCCAGCGCTCCCTGCACGCCCAGGCAGCCGGAAGGGCAGCCGGGGCGGGTGTTCGCCAGCGCCGCACCGGCCAGGAACGCCGTCGCCACTTCCCATGCGGTCGCCGCCTTCAACGCCTCGAAGACGTAGACGGCCTGAATGTCGGTGTAGCGCTGCAGCGCCTTGCGGAACAGCTCCTCCTTGTTGCCGAAGGCCGCGTACATGCTCTTGCGCGAGATGCCCATGCGCTCGGTCAGGTCGGTGAGGCTGGCGCCGTCGTAGCCCTGCTCCCAGAAGACGCGCATGGCCTTCAGGAGCGCCTCTTCGGCGTCGAACTCCCGCGGCCGACCTACCTGCGCCTTCTCCACGTCCTCATCCTACGCCTTGTGCACCGATCGGTGCACAAGTGCTACGGTCGGAATATGCACCGATCGGTGCACAACGATCTGGAGGGTGTTTCCGATGCGCAGGCTCGAAGGCAAGACCGCTGTCATCACCGGGGGCGGCACGCGGGGGATCGGCAGGGCCACGGCCGCGCGACTGGTGTCCGAGGGCGCGTTCGTGTTCATCACCGGCCGCCGCAAGAACGAGCTGGACGAGGCCGTGGAGGTCATCGGCGAGAACGTGACGGCGGTGCCGGGCGACATCACGAACCCGGACGACCTGGACCGTCTCTACGAGGCGGTCGCCGCTCGGGGCGAGGGTCTCGACGTGCTGTTCGCAAACTCGGCCACGGCCTCGTTCGCGACGATCGAGACGATCACCGCGGAGGACTTCGACCAGGTCTTCGGCGTCAACGTCAAGGGCACCCTCTTCACCGTGCAGAAGGCGATCCCGCTGCTCAACGAGGGCGCCTCGGTGATCATCAACGCCTCCACCGCCGCCGACAGGGGCACCGCGGGGTTCGGCGCCTACGCGGCGTCCAAGGCGGCGCTGCGGACGTTCACGCGTTCCTGGGCGAACGAGCTCAAGGGCCGCGGGGTCCGCGTGAACGCCATCTCGCCGGGACCGACCGACACCAACGGGATCACCGAGCTCGTGGGCGAGGAGAACGCGGTGGCCTTCCGCGCGGGTGAGGCCGCCCGCATCGCCATCGGACGGATGGGGCACGTCGACGAGGTCGCCGCCGCGGTCGCCTTCCTGGCGTCCTCCGACAGCAGCTTCATGCTCGGCGCCAACCTCTACGTCGACGGCGGCGAGAACCAGATCTGATCAGTCGGCGAAAGCGTCCACATAGGACCGGACGCACACGTCCGGAGTCGCACGGGCCGTGACGAGGTGCCCGTCGACGACCAGCGGCGGGTCGAGCGGCACGGAGACGTGCCGCTCGGACCTCTGCCCCGCGAGGACCTCGGCGGGCATCACCGTCCACGCCAGCGGGTCGCGGCCGACGTCGAACAGCAGGGTGAGCAGGTTCCCCGCGGGCGGTGCCACCGGCGCCACGGGCAATGCGGCCACGATCGCGTCGTGCAGCGGCGGGTCGACGTCACGCGCGAGCAACCGCAGGCCGTTCGGATCGAGGTCGAGCACGCTGATCACGGGTTTGCCCGCGGCGGCGTGGCCGGTGGACAGCACCGCGTGCAACGGCTCCGACCAGACGCGCTCGACGGTCAGCGCGTCGTCCGAGACCACGCCCCGAACCAGGGCCAGGTCCAGTTCCCCGTCGCGGACGGCGGCGAGACGCGCTCCCGCCGGCAGGTCGACGAGCTCCGGTTGCGCGGGCCGGTCGCCCTCGCCGAGGCGGCGCAACGCGCGGTCGACGCGTGGCGTCACGCACGACGCCACCCCGATCCGCAGCACGGCGGCGTGTTCGCCCGCCACGACCCGGACCCGCGCCGCCGCGGCCAGCGCCTCCCTGGCCGCCGCCAGCACCCGCTCCCCCGCCGGGGTGAGCCGCACCGTGCGCGAGGTGCGTTCCAGCAACCGCACGCCCAACTCGCGTTCGAGGCGGGCGACCTGCTGGCTCACGGCGGGCTGCACGATCCGCAGCCGTTCGGCGGCGCGCCCGAAGTGCAGCTCCTCCGCCACCGCGACGAAGTACCGCAAAGCCCTGAGTTCCACTCCCCAGATCTATCACGACTCGTGATCGGTGCACGTCGGAGTTGGTCGTTGATGGTGTCTCCCCGCCGGGATGGGATGGCGGTGACCTCAGGAAACGGAGACACCAGTGAACTCACCCGTCCTCGGCGTGATCGGCACCGGCATGGTCGGCGCGGGTGCCGCCCGGCGCGCGGCCGACGCCGGACTCGACGTCGTGCTCAGCAACTCACGCGGCCCGCACACGCTGACCGGCCTGGTCGCCGCGCTCGGCGGGCGTGCCCGCGCGGCCACCCCGGCCGAGACCGCGCAGGCAGCGGACGTCGTCCTCGTGGCCGTCCCCCTGTCGGCGCACGAACAGCTGCCGCGCGCCGAGCTGGCCGGCAAGACCGTGATCGACCCGACGAACTACGTTCCGGCGATGTGGCGTTCATCCTCTTTGGACAGTGACGAGCTGACGTCCAGCGAGCTGGTCCAACGCCACCTGGCCGAGTCGCGGGTCGTGAAGGCGTTGCACAACATCGGTCCCCGGCAGCTCCTCGACCTGCACCGGCCGGCGGGCGCCGCCGACCGCACCGCGCTGCCGGTGCACGCGGACGACCCGGACGCCAGGGCGGCGGTGGCCGCGCTGTTCGACGTCCTCGGTTTCGACACCGTCGACCTCGGCCCGCTCTGCGGGAGCTGGCGCAGCGAACCCAACACCCCGCTCTACGCGTTCCCCTACGTCGGCGAGCCGCCCGCCGGTCTCAGCGTTCCCGACCTGGTGGCGTGGGTGCAGGCCGCGCCGGGCGTTCCCGTGCCCGCCGCCCGCGTCACCGAACTCGCCGCGGCCGCCGTGCGCGGGCCCGCGGGCTTCCAGTTCTAGCGCCTCAGATGCCGAACAACGCCGATGCGTTGCCGGACATGAACTTCCGCCGGTCGGCGTCCGACTCGAACTCGCCGAGGAAGGCGGTGATCTGCTCCCGCGTGGGGTGCTGGAACGGGTAGTCGGTGGAGAAGATCAGGCGGTCTGCGGTGGTCACGGACAGGGCGTGCCGCAGCAGTGCGGGGGTGAACATGCCGGAGGTCGTGATGTGGAAGTTCGACCTCAGGTAGTCCGACACCGGCCGTTGCAGGCCGGCGACGCGCGCGAGGCTGTCCGCGCGGTCGACCCAGAACAGCAGCATCTCGCCCCAGTGCCCCAGCACGACCTGGAGATCGGGGTGCCGGTCGAAGGTGCCGCGCAGGATCAGCCGCAACGCCGCGAGCCCCGCGTCGAGGTGCCAGCCCCAGCCGAACGTCGCGAGGGCCAGGTCGGTCGTCGCGTCGAAACCGCGGTAGGAGGCGTCGCGCAGGGCGTCCGAGGGCAGTTGCGGGTGCAGGAACACCGGCTGCCGCAACGCCTCCGCCGCGGCGAAGAAGTCGTCGTAGACGGGATCGTCGAGGACCAGGTCGCCGGACCTGCCGTAGACCATGGTGCCCACGTGGCCCAGGTCGGCGGCGCGCTTCAGCTCGTCGGCGACCTCGTGCGGGGCGGACATCGGCAACGTCGACAGCGCGCGGAACCGGGCCGGGTGGCGGGCCACGGCCCCGGCCGCGACGTCGTTCGCGACGCGGCTGAGCCGGACCGCCTCCGGCGCGGGCAACGCCTGGGTGCCCGGCGGCGTCTGCGCGAGCACCGCCACGTCGATGCCCTGGGCGTCCATGGTGGCGATCCGGCCCTCGCCCAGGTCCTGCAGGCGTTCCCGGTGGTCGCCGAGGTCGTTGAACGCGAGGCTCTCGTCGCGCCCGGCGAGCGCGGCGGTGAGCTCCGGCAGGACCCAGTGCTCTTCGATTCCGATCAGCATCTCGTTCCCCTCAGTTCGAGCCCGCGAGCGAACCGGCGGGCTCGGGAGCGACGACATCGTTGTCCTGCTTCGTGATCAGCCGCGACGCGCAGACCGCGACGCAGGCGAGCACGGCGATGATGACCGCCATCGGCAGCGCGGAGTGCTCGCTGCCCACGCTCACGAGCGGCGAGACCGCCGCGCCGAGCCCGAACTGCGCGGCGCCCAGCACGGCCGATCCGGTGCCGGCGGCCCCGGGAACCGCGTCGAGGGCCAGCGCGGTGGCCGGGCCGAGGACGAACCCGAGCGACGAGACGGCGAAGAAGATCGGCACGATCAGCCACGCGGCGCTGATCGGCAGCAGCGCGAGGACCAGCAGCACCACGGCCGCCCCGAACAACCAGCTCGTGCCGATGGCGAGGACCCGCCGCGGCTGGCTCCGGCGCAGCAGCCGCGACGCGAGCGCGTTGCTCGTGACCAGCCCGAGCGCGTTGAGCGCGAACAGAAGGCCGTAGCCGACCGGGCTCATCCCGATGACCACCTGGTACAGGAACGGCGACGCCGAGATGTAGGCCATGAGCACGGCGAACGAGAAGACGAACGTGGCCGTCGCCGTGAAGTAGGCACGTCGGCCCAGCGCGCGGAAACCGGTCGTCCTCCCGGTGCCACGTCGTTCCCGCGGCAGCGTCTCCGGCACGACCGTGGCCGACCCGGCGAGCATCGCGACCGCCAGACCGGCCAGGACCAGCAGCACACCGCGCCACCCGATCCCGTCGACCACCAGGCTGCCGAGCAGCGGCGCGACCACCGGCGCGACCCCGCCCACGATCATCATGAGGCTGAACGCCCGCGCGGCCGCGCGTCCCGTGGCGAGGTCGGCGATGACGGCCCGGCCGATGACCATGCCGGCCGCCGCGGTCAGCCCCTGGACCAGGCGGGCGGCCAGCAGGACCTCGATCGTGGGCGCGACGGCGGCGAGCACGCTGGCGGCCACGAACACCGCCGAGCCCGCCAGCAGCGGCCCGCGCCTGCCCCACCGGTCCGAGATCGGGCCGAAGACCAACTGCCCCGCGGCCAGTCCCAGCAGGAACATCGTGAGCGTGAGCTGGATGGCCGTGTCGCTCGTCTCGAGGTCGGCGGCCATGCGCGGGAACGCGGGCAGGTAGAGGTCGATGC
The DNA here is from genome assembly GCF_014653695.1 of Lentzea cavernae. GTDB lineage: Bacteria > Actinomycetota > Actinomycetes > Mycobacteriales > Pseudonocardiaceae > Lentzea > Lentzea cavernae. The sequence continues at coordinate 1,008,019 of NZ_BNAR01000001.1, forward strand.
CGAACGGAGCCACGCTCGCCAGCAGGGCGAGCACGAGCAGCAGCGGCACGGGGATCGTGCTGCGGGAAGGCGCGTTCACCGCATCTCCTATCAAGTGATAGCTATCATCTGACAGGAAAAGTACCATGGTCCCGTGGACGAGGCCCAGAAGTCGCGGTTGTTCGAGCTCGCCGACCTCATCGCGGCGGTCGGCCGCCAGATCCACGCCTCCAAGGAGGGCGTGGTCAAGGAGTCGTGGTCGGCACTGGACATCGCGGTGATGCGATTCATCGACCGCAACCCCGGCACCTCGGCCGGCGCGGCCGCCGACGCCACGCAGCAGATCTCCAGCAATTTCAGCCGCGCGCTGCGCAACCTGGAGCGCAAGGGCTTCGTGCACCGCGAGGCCGACCAGGAGGACGCCCGCCGCGTCCGCCTCTACCCCACCGCCCGCGCCCAGGAGAACCTGCGGCGGCTGCACGACATCTGGAGCGACCTGCTCGACGGCGTCGTGTCCGATGAGGACGAGGTCGACGCCATGATCGGAACGTTGCGGCGGATGGAGACGAAGCTCGCCGAGAAGGCGCGGAAGTGGCGCGACTCACCCGAATCAGGACCGCAAAGGGCTTGAACCTGACGTCGGCGTCAAATTTTAGCGTGGAACCATGAAACTTCTGCTCGTCCTCGCCCTCCTGTGCGTCTCGGCCCCGGTGGCCTCCGCCTCGACCGGGCCCTACGCCCCCGTGAACCGCCCCGGCCCGCGGCTCTCCGTGCCGATCGCCGACCTCCAGGCCGCCGTGAAGTGCACCCCGTCGGCACACGGCTCGCACCGGGAGGTAGCCCTCTTCGTCCCCGGAACAGGCGTCGCACCCGCCGAGTCGTTCTCCTGGAACTGGTTCCGCGCCCTCGACCGGATCGGCCACCCGTACTGCTCGGTCGCGCTGCCGGGCAAGTCGGTCGGCGACGTGCAGGTCTCCGCCGAGTACGTGGTGCACGCCATCCGGCACGCCCGCGCGATCAGCCGCGGCAAGATCGCCGTCATCGGCCACAGCCAGGGCGGCGTCAGCTCCCGGTTCGCGCTGCGGTTCTGGCCCGACACGCGGGCGATGGTGGCCGACCACATCGGCCTCGCCGCGGTCAACCACGGCAGCGACCAGAACGACGCCCTGTACCCCCACGGCAACGGCCCGGCCTTCGCCCTGCAGCTCAAGAGGACGGCGAAGTTCGTCGAGGCCGCGAACTCCCGCCGGGAGACCTTCCCCGGCATCTCCTACACGTCGCTCTCGACCGTCCACGACCAGTTCGTCACCCCCGCCGGCACGACGGACCTGCGCGGGCCCGGGGTCGCCAACATCTCGCTGCAGGACGTCTGCCCGGGCAACACGAGCGACCACATCACCATCGGCACCAGCGACGCGCTCGCCCACTCCCTCACCATGAACGCCATCACGCGCCGCGGCCCGGCCGACCCGGCGGACCTCCCCGCCTCGATCTGCGCGCAGGACACCATGCCCGGCGCCGACCCGGACACCGTCACCGCGGACCTGGCGGCGTTCCTCAAGTCCGCCACCGACACCATCGCCGCCGCACCCGTCTCGGCCGCGGAACCCGCGCTGAAGCCGTACGTGTTCGCACGTCGCTAGTCTCGAAGTTCGACGATTCGGGGGGACCATGCGCATCGGTGACCTGTCGGCGCGAACAGGGGCGAGCACGCGCGCGTTGCGGTACTACGAGGAGCAGGGCCTGCTGACCAGCACCCGCAGTTCGGGAGGCCACCGCCGCTACGCGGAGGAGGACGTCGCCCGCGTGCGGTACCTGCAGCGGCTCTACCTCGCCGGGCTGAGCAGCCAGACGATCCTCACCCTGCTGCCCTGGTGCCTGAGCACGCCCACCCCCGACAACACCGACGCCGCCTTCGCCCGCATGAGCGAGGAACGGGAGAAGCTCGACGCGCACATCGCCGAGCTCTCCCGCACCCGCGAGTCACTCGACGACCTGATCGCCGGCAACCGCGCCTTCCGCGCGTCAGCCACCTGGTGACCTGGGCGGAGGCGGCAGCGGTCGTGGCTCAGCCGACGAGCCTGGCCAGCTTCGCCGGGGCGAGCACGCGGTAGCTCTCGGTCAGCAGCTCCCCGACCTCCGCCCAGTCGACGCCGGGCAGCACCTTCAGCCCGGCGACGTCGTGACCCCACGCGGCGCGGAAGAACGGCTCACCCGCGCCGAGCAGGGCGTCCAGCTCCTCCGGCCGGGCGCGGAAGGTCATGACCACCGTGGGCTCGGTGAGTTCGGCGGCGCGGCTGTAAGCACCGTCCTGCCCCGGGTGAGCCGTGAAGACGTGCAGGAAGGTGCGGTTCCGGATCCGCCACCGAGTCCCGACCCACGCCGCCTCCTCGCGACTCTCCGGGAGACCGGCGCAGATCCGGCGAAGTTCACGCAGCACCTCGGCGGGCACGTCCGCTCGGTCGGTCATGACACTCCCCCCTGCTCGACCCGGTGCCGGCGAGGACGTGTCCTCGCCGGCACCGGGTCCTAGTCCCGTTCGACCAGGTGCCCGATCACGACCGGACCGGGATGCGCGTGACCGGAGCCGTCGCGGCGCGGGTCGACCTCCGGCAGCTCCACCGGCGAACCCTTGTCGTCCGCACCGGCCGGCCTGCTGCCGATCCACGCGAGCACCAGGTGCGTCTCCCCCTTGAGGAAGCGCTGCGACCGCACACCACCCGTCGCACGGCCCTTCGCCGGGTACTCGCTGAACGGCGTGACCTTCACGCTCTGACCGGACGAGGTGACCACCATCGGCTCACCGTGCTCGTCGTCATCCGTGCGGATCGCACCGAAGAACACCACGTACGCGTCACCGCTCACGTTGATGCCCGCCATACCGCCGCCCTTGAGACCCTGCGGCCGCACCAGCTTCGCGTCGTACCGCAGCAGCGACGAGTCGGAACTGACGAACGCAAGCGTCTCACTGCCGTCGGTGAGCCACGTGCAGCCGACGATCTCGTCGCCGTCCTTGAGCGAGATGACCTCGAACTCATCGGAGCGGACCGGCCACTCCGGCACGCACACCTTGACCGTGCCGAGCTTCGTGCCGATCGCGAGACCAGGCGAGTCCTTCGGGTCGAGCGGCGCGATGCCGACGACCTTCTCCCCCTTCTCGAGCGGCACCAGCTCACTCGCCGCCATGCCACCCCGGAGACTGACCGTGCCGCTCTGCTCCGGCAACACCGGCAACGGCAGCACGTCCGTCTTGAAGGCCCGGCCGAGGTTCGTGATCAGAACGACCTGCCCCCGCGCGGTCGAGTGCACAACGGCCAGCACGGCGTCGTGCTTCACCCGCCCCGCACGCCGCTTGCCCTCCGACGCCTCCTCCGACTCCGCCGCCGTACGCGCGACAAGACCCGTGGCGCTCAGGATCACCTGACACGGGTCGTCCGCCACCTCCAGCGGCCCGGCCGGCTTCGACGCCGCCAGCACCTCCTTGAGGTCACCGTCGATCAGACTCGTGCGACGCTCACCACCGAGGTCCTTCGCCACCGCGGCCAACTCGGCCGACACCAGCTTCTTCAGCACCGACTCGTCGTCGAGGATCGTGGACAGCTCCGCGATCTCCTGGCGGAGCTTGTCCTGCTCGCTCTCCAGCTCGAGCTTGTCGAACTTCGTGAGGCGGCGCAGCGGCGTGTCGAGGATGTAGGAGGACTGGATCTCCGACAGCTTGAACTGCTTCATCAGACCGTCCTTGGCGGCCTGCGCGTTCTCGCTGCCCCGGATCAGCTTGATGACCTTGTCGATGTCGAGCAGGGCCAGGAGGAGGCCCTCAACGAGGTGCAGTCGCTCCTCACGCTTGCGACGCCGGAACTTCGTACGCCGCGTCACCACCTCGTAGCGGTGCTGCAGGAAGACCTCCAGCAACTGCTTGAGGCCCAACGTCTGCGGCTGACCGTCCACCAGCACCAGGTTGTTGATGCCGAACGACTGCTCCATCGGCGTCAACCGGTACAGATCCGCCAGCAACGCCTGCGGGTTCACCCCGACCTTGCACTCGATGACCAGCCGGATGCCGTTCTCGCGGTCCGTCAGGTCCTTCACGTCCGCGATGCCCGTGAGCCGCTTGGACTTGTTGACCTCGTCGGTGATCTTCTCGACGATCCGCTCCGAGCCCACGCCGTACGGGAGCTCGGTGACCGTGATGGCCTGGCGGCCCCTGGAGCCCTCCAGCGGGCCGATCTCGACCTTGGCGCGCATGCGCACGACGCCGCGGCCCGTTTCGTAGGCCTTCCGCACCTCGTCCAGGCCGAGCAGCAGGCCGCCTGTCGGCAGGTCGGGGCCGGGGACGAACTCCATCAGCTTGTCGAAGTCGGCGTTGGGGTGGGTGATCAGCCACCTCGCCGCGCCCACCACCTCGCGGAGGTTGTGGGGGATCATGTTCGTGGCCATGCCGACGGCGATGCCGGAGGTGCCGTTGACCAGCAGGTTCGGGAAGGCCGCCGGGAGGACCGCCGGCTCCTGCAGGGAGCCGTCGTAGTTCGGGCGGAAGTCGACCGTGTCCTCGTTCAGCTCGCCCACGAGCTGCATGGCGACCGGGGACATGCGGCACTCGGTGTATCGGCTCGCGGCCGGTCCGTCGTCTGGGGAACCAAAATTTCCATGGCCGTCGATCAACGGTTCGTTGAGGCTGAAGTCCTGGGCCAGACGAACGAGAGCGTCGTAGATCGCCGTGTCGCCGTGAGGATGAAACTTGCCCATTGTGTCCCCGACCACACGGGACGACTTCACGTACGCGTGGTTCGGCCGGTATCCCTGCTCGTGCATCGAGTAGAGGATGCGGCGGTGCACCGGCTTCAGGCCGTCGCGCGCGTCCGGCAGTGCCCGCGAGTGGATGACCGAGTACGCGTACTCCAGGTACGAGTCCTCGATCTCCGTTTTGAGCGAGTTGTCGAGCACCTTGGCGCCGGCCTTGTCGAACGCGGCTGGGTCGACCTTGGTCGTGGGTCCCTTGCGGCGTGCCATGACTTCGTAACTCCGTGGGTCTCTGTGAAGAAGGCTTAGAGGTCGATGGCCGACTGGTCGACCCTGGCGGCGGACTCGACGAGCCAGTTGCGGCGCGGCTCGACCTTCTCGCCCATCAGCAGTTCGAGGGCTTCCTCGGCGGCTTCTACGTCGGTCATGGTGATGCGGCGGACGGAGCGGGTGGAGGGGTTCATCGTGGTGTCCCACAACTCGTCCGCGTCCATCTCGCCGAGGCCCTTGAACCGCGGCACCGGGGTGACGACGCTCTTGCCCGCCTTCTCCAGCGATGCGACCTTCTGCTCCATCTGGCGCTGGGTGAAGGTGAAGTGCGTCTCGGGGTTGCGGCCGCGCGTCATGACCTTGTGGAGCGGGGGCATGGCCGCGTAGAGGCGGCCGTCCTCGATCACCGGGCGCATGTACTTGGCGAACAACGTGATCAGCAACGTGCGGATGTGGCTGCCGTCGACGTCCGCGTCGGCCATCAGGATGACGCGGCCGTAGCGCATCTGCGGGAGGTCGAAGGTGCGGCCGGTGCCGGCGCCGAGGACCTGGACGATAGAGGCGATCTCGGCGTTGCGCAGGGTGTCGGCGAGAGAGGCCTTCTGGACGTTGAGGATCTTGCCGCGCAACGGGAGCAGCGCCTGGTACTCGGAGACGCGGGCCATGCGCGCGCTGTTGTGGACGAACACACCGGCTTCGAGCGCGAAGTTGTGGTAGCCGTCGACCGTGAGGTCGTAGACGTCTTCCCGCTCCGGGAGCGCTTCGACGGAGGCGACCGAGTGGTTCACCAGTGAGGCGGCCTCGCGCAGGCGTGCGAAGTCGTCGTCGTAGTGCGCCAGGACGTTGAAGAACTTCAGGCCGGTCTTGGCGTTCGCCTTGCGGTCGAGTTCGTAGGCCAGGGCCAGCTCGAGGTTCGACGGCGTGTCCAGCAGCGGGGTCATGCGCTTGAGCGCGGCGATCCGGCGGCCTTCGACCTGCTTGGAGACTCGCTCGGCGCGCGGCGTGGAGTCCACGTAACGACGACGGCCCTCCTGGATCTTCTCCAGGTGGCTGGTCGAAGCATCCGCCATGCGCTGCTTCATGCGGGCGGAGTGTTCGCGGCCGAACTGCGGGTTGTTCTCGTGCCAGGCGATGACGGCCTCGCTCTGGCGCTGACGCTCCGCGTGGTCCGAGAACTGCTCGGTGGTGGCACGGGAACGCCACGCGAGCAGTTCTTCGTCCTGCCACTGCGCGAGGGAACGCTCACGCCACTCTTCGCGCTTGCCGGGCTGCGTGAAGAACGCCCGCACGCGCTCGGCGGCGGCCGCGCGGTGTGCCGGCTCGGCCCAGTACGCGGCCTGCCATCCGCGCATGCGCTCGGCGTAGGCGGCCTTCTCGTCGTCGCTCAGCGCCGCGTACCACTGCTGGAAGCCCTGCTCGATGCGGGCGCGGAACTCCGGGTCCTGGTTGCGCTCGGCGAGCCGGGTGAGGCAGGAGGCGCGGAACTCGGGGTTCTTCCACTGCTCGGACAGCATCGCGGACTTGAACTCGGTGCCGCCCGCGGCCAGCCATGCGCGGTAGCCCTCCTGCACGTGCTCGCCCATCATCGCGGCGTGCAGTGCCGCGTGGTCTTCCCAGGTCATGCGCTTGAGGTTGCGCGGGTCGTTGTTCCGCTTGTCCACGTCGACGTGGTGGCGGACGTTGCCGGCCTCGGTGCTGTCGAGGCCGTGGCGCAGGTTGTACGCGTCGGCGAGGTAGTGGGTGTAGACCCACTCCTGCCGGTCGTTCATCCAGACCCGCTCGTATCCCTCGAGCTTGTCGCCCTGTGCCTTCGAGGACACCGACCGGTAGAGCGGCATCAGCGAGTCGCCCGGCTGCAGGGCGTCCGCACGGCGGTAGGAGCCGTCGCGCAGGCGGAACAGGTGGTCCGGTGTGCAGCGAACAGACTCGCCGTCGTCCAGCGTGACGCGGACCAGCTGCGCGTTCGTCTTGGTCAGCCGGGGCTCGACGAGCGGCACGACGACGACGCGGCCCGCCTTGTTGGTGGCGTAGCCGAAGTGCGTGATCCCGCGGGCCCAGTCCTCGACCAGTTCGCCGAACGACAGCGACTTGCCGGACGCGAGCGAAACGCGAGTTTCTTTCACAAAACAGCCCAGCGCACTGTCGCCCTCGACGAGGAACAGCTCGGACCGGGACACCCCGGTGGTGCGGCAGTCGACGAGTTTGGCCGGCATGGCCGCGCCCTCGAGGGCGGTCTTGCGGCGGGCCGCGTCCTTCTGCTGCTTCTGGGTCAGCCGCACACGGGAGGCGTCGACGACCTTCTGCAGGACGGTCTTGGCCTCGACCTTGGTCTTGCGGTCCTCGGTCCAGGCGCGGACCTGGGCGTCGACGATGCCCTGCAGCACCTTGGTGATGCCGGCGGTGGAGAGTTCGTCCTTGGTCTGCGAGGTGAACTGCGGCTCGGGGATGCGGACGTGGATGACGGCCGTCATGCCCTCGAGCACGTCGTCGAGGGTCGGCATCTCCTCCTTGGGCTTGAGGAGGCCGCGGGTCTTGGAGATGGCGTCCTGCACGGACTTGACGACGGCGCGGTCGAAGCCGCGGCGGTGGGTGCCGCCGTGCATGTTGCGGATGGTGTTGGTGAAGCACTCGACGGTGCGTTCGTAGCCGGTGCCCCAGCGGAGGGCGACTTCGATCTCGGCCTGACGCTCCACTTTGGACCGCATCACGCCGTTCTCGTCGGCGGCGTTCTCGAAGTAGGTGCCGGAGCCGGTGATGACCAGGGTGCCGGAGACGGCCCGGTCGCCCGCCGGGGCGAGGAAGTCGACCATGTCGGTGAGGCCGTTGGGGTAGTGGAAGACCTCTTCGGAGATCGAGTCTTCCAGCGCGGTCCGCAGGACGTAGGTGACGCCGGGGACGAGGAACGCCGTGTTGCGCATCTTCTGGCGGACGACGTCCACGTCGAGCGCGGCGCCGTTCTCGAAGTAGCGGGCGTCGTACCAGTAGCGGGTGGAGGTGCCGGTGGACTCGTTGCGCTTCATCTTGCCGACGACGTTGAGGCCGGCCTGGCGGGTGAACTTCGCCTTGGGGCCGGGGCCGTCGAAGACGCCGGGGAGGCCGTGCGCGAACGACATCGAGTGGACCTTGCCGCCGCGGCGGACGGTGACGTCGTAGCGGTGCGAGAGGGCGTTGACGGCGGAGGCGCCGACGCCGTGCAGGCCGCCGGAGGTCTTGTAGCCGGAGCCGCCGAACTTGCCGCCGGCGTGCAGCTTGGTGAGCACCAGTTCCACACCGGACAGACCCGACTTGGCGTGCACGTCGGTCGGGATGCCGCGGCCGTCGTCGTCGACCTGGACGCTGCCGTCGGCGTGCAGGGTGACGATGATCCTCGTCGCGTGGCCGGCGACGCCCTCGTCTGTCGAGTTGTCGACGATCTCGCTGAAGAGGTGGTTGATGCCCCTGCTGTCGGTCGACCCGATGTACATGCCGGGCCGTTTGCGGACGGCCTCCAGACCTTCGAGGTGGGTGAGGTCGTCGGCCCCGTACAGGGTCTCTGCGGTCACGGGTACTGCTCCCTGATTGTGTGCGGACTGCCAGCAGGGTATCCGCACCCCCTGACAATTTTTCGCAGGACGCCCGTCACGGTCGTGGAAAGTGCCCTGGGTGGTGCGTCACAAAGCGCCGGCCGCGGGGTGGAACAGCCGTCCGGTGGTGGAGTACCCGCATTTCAGAGGCTGTATCGGCCGATGTGGCGGTGCCCGTCGAGGGCCCAAACGAGATGCGGCCCGCACGAGGTGTCACAACGGGTGACCGAGCGGGCGTGCGGACACGTACGCGCGGGGTCCACGCGTCCGCGCGCGACCGGCGGGCACACGGCGGAGTCCTATGTGGACGATCAGTGAGCCGCCTCCCGAGAAGGCCGATGTCCGCTTCGGCCGAACCGGACAAAGCGGTGCCCAAGACGGCCGCGAACCGGGAGCACCCGAGGTTGCGCGCGAGACCGTTCCGAGACCTTCCCGAAACGGACCCGTGAACCGCGATGAACAACGGCACGTATGCCCCGGTGTCGGAAGCGGACCGAGGGACGGAGTGATCGCGTGCGGCATGGTGTGGACTCGGGTCTCTTCCAGCAGACCGCGCACAGCCCGTCGTACTTCGAGCTGTCGCGGACGGGTGCGGGCGAGCTCGTGGACTTCTGCATCCCGTGCAACCCGTACTTCCCGACCCCGCCGATGTTCGAGGAGCTGTCGAAGAACCTCGAGGCGGTGCTGAAGTTCTACCCCAGCGACTCGTCCAAGATCGCGGCGCAGCTGAGCAGCGTGCTGGGGCTCAACCCGGCGACGATCGCGATGTCGAACGGCAGCACGGAGCTCATCACGTGGATGGACCACATGTGGGTCCACGAGAGCATCGCGATCCCCATCCCGACCTTCGGCCGCTGGACCGACCAGCCGATGGAGAGCAACAAGCGCGTCGACATGTTCCTGCTCCAGGAGAGCAACAACTTCGAGCTGGACGTCGACGAGTACATCAAGTTCATCCGCGCTCGCGGCTCCAAGGTGGCCGTGATCTGCAACCCGAACAACCCCGACGGCGGCTACCTGCCCCGCAGGGAGATCATCCGGTTCATGGACGAGCTCTCCGACCTCGACCTGATCGTGATCGACGAGTCGTTCATCGACTTCGTCGAGGTCGAGCGCGTCCCGTCGGTCGCGGCCGAGGCGTCCATCCGGCCCAACGTGGTCGTGCTGAAGAGCCTCGGCAAGAACTTCGGCCTGCACGGCATCCGGTTCGGCTACCTGGTCGCGAACCCGGGACTGGCCGGGAAGATGCGGAAGATCCTGCCGAAGTGGAACCTCAACTCGCTGGCGGAGACCGTCGTGTTCATGCTGGCCGAGCACGAGGCGGAGTACGCCGAAAGCCTGCGTCTGCTGTCACGGGACAGGTACCGGATGGGCATGGAGCTCTCGCGCATCCCCGACCTGACCGTCTACTCCTCGCAGGCCAACTTCCTGCTGGTGAAGCTCGGCGGTGGACTCGACGGCCGTGAGCTGCGCGACCACCTGCTGTCCCGGCACCAGGTCTTCATCCGCGAGTGCGGCAACAAGCTCGGCATGACCAGCAAGTTCGCCCGGCTGGTGGTGCGGCCCGAGCACGACGTCGACCGGCTCGTCGAAGGCATCCGCGACTTCACCCAGTCCAGGTGGACGAACGACCACCCGACGCATTCAAGCCATTCCAGCGAACCGTCGCTGCTCATGCACAGCGCCTGATCGACAGCGTTCGCACGCTCAGCGACCGAACCACATTCTCCGAAAGGTTGCCCAAGATGTCATCACCGCACGCCCTCAGCGGTCGGCGCGGCCAGGTGGCTGCGGCCGCGCTGGTGGCCGCCACACTGCTGAACGCGGCCATGTTCGGCGGTAACGGCGCCACGGCGTCTTCGCACCGCGAGGCTCCTCTCATCGCGGGTGACCCGGCCGTGGACAACACGGACCTGTACGCGTTCGTGAGTCCCGACCACAAGGACACCGTCACGCTGGTCGGCAACTGGTCCGGTTTCCAGGAGCCCAACGGCGGCCCGAACTTCTTCCCGTGGGCCGAGGACGCGCAGTACGACTTCAACGTCGACAGCGACGGTGACGCCAAGGCCGACGTGGTCCTGCGGTTCACGTTCGAGACCGACGACCGGCGCAAGAACGCGACGTTCCTGTACGCCAACGGTGTCGTGGACTCGCTCGACGACGAGAACCTGTTGTTCCGGCAGCGCTACGACCTGGAGGCGATCTACCAGAACGGCCAGAAGGTCAAGCTGGTCGACAACGCCCCGGTCGCGCCGTCCCCGAACGGCCCCGCGTCGATGCCGGACTTCAAGAAGCTGCGCGACCAGGCGATCGCGCAGATCGCCGGTGGCGGCAAGGTCTACGTCGGACCGTCCGAGGACGCGTTCTTCGCCGACCTGCGCGTGTTCGACCTGCTCTACGGCGGCAACCTGAGCGAGGTCGGCCAGGACACGCTGCGCGGCTACAACGTCAACACCATCGCGATCCAGCTGCCCAAGAACGCGCTGGCGCTGCGCAACGACAACCACCGCAACCCGAACATCGGCATCTGGAGCACCACGCAGCGCCGCACCCTGAAGCTCTCGCCGGGCAAGGCGGAGGCGGTCGGTGACTTCGTGCAGGTCTCGCGGCTGGGCAACCCGCTGGTGAACGAGGTCGTGGCCCCCGCGGGCCTCAAGGACGCGTTCAACGGCCTGCGCCCCGACCAGGACGCCGGTGTGAAGGAGCTCGTCGACCGGGTCGTGAACCCGGAGCTGCCCAAGCTGGTCGAGGCGATCTACAAGATCCCCGCGCCGCAGGGACAGCGCGACGACCTGGCCGAGATCTTCCTGACCGGCATCACGAAGAAGCTGGGCGCGCAGATCAACGCCGACCTGAACTCGCAGGTCGACAACAAGGACGCGGACGCCCGGAAGTTCCGCCCCAGCGAGATGCTGCGGCTGAACATGATGATCGACCCGAACCCCAACCCGAACCGCCTGGGCCTGCTCGCCGGGGACACGCAGGGCTTCCCGAACGGCCGGCGGCTGACCGACGACGTGGTGGACATCGCCGTGCAGGCGATGGAGGGCGCGGCGGCGTCGGGCAAGCTCGTCGACGCGCTCGCCACGGGTGACAAGGTAGACGCGAACGACCAGCCCTTCGAGGCGAACTTCCCGTACGTCGGCCTGCCGCGCAACGGCACGGCCGTCAACGCCTCGGGGACCACGGCCGACGTCGCGGTCAACCCGGTGGGCAAGATCGGCAACATCGACCCGATGGCCATGACGACGGCGGTCGGCTCGGCGGCCGTGTTCGGTGCCGGTTTCCTGCTGTGGCGCAAGCGCCAGCAGCACATCCGCAAGTACGGGTCGCACTCGAAGTGAAGTACCAACAGCGGCAGGCCGTCGCGGTGGTTCTCCTGGTCACCGCGGCGCTTGCCTACCTAGCCGCCTCCGGTCCTGCCGACAGCAGGGCCGGGGGCGAGCCCCCTGTTCCGGCGGTGGCGCAGCAGAACCAGATGCACAAAGTGGTCCACCAGCTGCAGAAGCGACTGCACGACGTTCCACAGGACAAGGCCTCCTGGGCCCAGCTCGGTTCGTCCTATGTGGAGCTGGCACGCGTCACGGCCGATCCCGCGTACTACGCGAAGGCCGAGGGCGCGTTGAAGAACGCGGGCGACTCGGGCCTCGCCGCCATCGGCATGGGCACGCTGGCCAACGCCCGTCACGACTTCCCCGCGGCCCGGGACTGGGCCCTGAAGGCGATCGCCGCGCTGCCGTCCTCCGCGGAGGCCCACGGCGTGCTGGCCGACGCGTTGACGCAACTCGGCGACGACGCGGGCGCGCAGGACGCGGTGCAGAAGATGCTGGACCTCAAGCCGAACACGGCGTCTTTCGCCCGCGCTTCCTTCCACTTCGAACTCCACGGCGACGTCGACGGTGCCCGCGACGCGATGCAGCGTGCGCTGAAGGCCTCCACGACGCCCGAGGAGATCGCGTTCTGCCGTTACCGGCTGGGCGAACTCGCGTTCGACCACAACCTGCTGGACGTTGCCGCTGACCACTACGAGCACGGGCTGGCGGCGAGAGGAGACGACATGACTCTCACTCAGGGCATGGCCAAGGTCGCGGCGGCACGGGGCGACGTCCCGGTGGCGCTGGACTCGTACCGCAGGCTGGTGGCCCGCGCTCCCCTGCCGCAGTACCTGCAGGAGTACGCGGAGCTGCTCGAGGCCAGCGGCCGCACCGAGGACGCCGCGAAGCAGTACGGCGTGCTCACCGAACAGCAGCGACTGATGGAGTCCCAGGGTGCTTCCGACGATCTGGCCGCGGCCCTCGTCGCCGCTGACCGAGGTGATGGCATGCAGGCACTGCGCCGTGCGGAAGCCGAGTGGAGCCGCCGGCAGAGCGTCTTCGTGGCCGACGCGATGGCCTGGGCCCTGCACGTCAACGGACGCAACGCCGAGGCCCTGAGCTACTCCGACCGCGCCGTCGCGCTGGGCTGGCAGAACGCCACGTTCTCCTACCACCGCGGCATGATCCTGGCCGCGCTCGGCCGCGTCGCCGAGGCCCAGGAGGCGCTCGTGCAGGCGCTCACGCTGAACGCGAACTTCTCCCCTCTGCAGTCCCTGAAGGCGGGCCGCAAGCTCGCGGAGCTCCGAGGCGGCCGGTGAGCCTGTCCAGTTGGGTGGTGCGGCCCGTCCTGGTGGCGGTCCTGCTGCTCGCCGGGATCTTCTTCATCAACGGCGAGGCGTCGGCCCACCCGCTGGGCAACTTCAGCGTCAACCACTACCACGGGCTGCACCTGCACCCGGACCGGATCGACCTGCGGTCCGTGGTCGACGTGGCGGAGATCCCGACGCTGCAGGAGAACCTCAAGGCCCGCGACGCGAAGCAGTGGTGCGACGAGGTGTCGCGCACCGACCGTTCCACCGTGGACGGGCGGCAGATCGCCTGGACGCTCTCCAGCTCCACCAAGACGCACCCGGTCGGCCAGGCCGACCTCCTCACGACCCGGCTGGTATGCGAGTTCACCGCCAAGGTGGAGCTCGACCGGCCGGCGAGGCTCGAGTTCTCCGACGAGTCGAACGCCGACAGGGTCGGCTGGCGTGAGATCACCGCCGCCGGCACCGGCATCAGGGTGGCCGGCTCGCAGGTGCCGACCGAGAGCATCAGCGACGAGCTGCGGACGTACCCGGAGGACCTGCTCAGCAGTCCGCTGGACGTCCGCTCGGTCGCGTTCAGCGCCGAACCCGGCAGCGGGTCCGAGCCGAGGAAGGCCTCCGGCTCCCCGATCCAGTCGTTCAGCGTCACGGCGGCCAAGCTCAACGACATCCTGGGCAGCGACGACCTCACGCCGTGGCTCGGGTTCCTGGCGTTGTTGCTGTCGTTGGTGCTTGGCGCCTCGCACGCGGCGTTGCCCGGTCACGGCAAGACGCTCATCGCCGCCTATCTGGCCGGACGTCAGGGCACGCCGAAGGACGCGTTCATCGTCGGTGCGTCGGTCACGGCCACGCACACCGGTGGTGTGCTGGTCCTCGGCCTGGTCATCAGTGCTTCCAGCGCGCTGGCCGGTGAAGAGGTGCTGCGCTGGCTCGGGCTGGTCAGCGGTGTGCTGATCGCGGTGATCGGTGTGATGCTGCTGCGCTCGGCCCTGTCCACCACCCGCGAACCCGCGCTCGCCGGAGCCTCAGCGGGACACGGCCATGGTCACGGGCACGGCCACGGACATGGGCACGGGCACGGTCATGGGCACGGCCACGGCTACAGCCGCGCGAGCCTCATCGGCATGGGCGCGGCCAACGGACTGGTCCCCTCGCCGTCCGCGCTCGTCGTCCTGCTCGGTGCGATGGCACTGGGCCGCACGTGGTTCGGCGTGCTCCTGGTGTTCGGTTACGGAATCGGCATGGCCGGCACGCTCACCGCGGTCGGTCTTCTGCTCGTGAAGGCGCGAGAACGCGTCGAGAAAATCCTGGACGGCCGTGCCACCCGCGTGCTGTCTCATTACGCACCTGTCGGCACAGCCGCGATGGTCATCGTCGTCGGCGCGTGGCTCACATTGCAGGCCGTGTAATTACACCAATGCAACTCGAAGGGCCCGGATTCCGAGGAATCCGGGCCCTTCGACTCTTTCCGCCTTACAGGTTCGCCACCACGAACGTCTTGCCCTCGGTGTTCTCGACCACGATCGACCTCACCTTGTCGGGCGAGACGCTGACCATGCCCCTCACCTTGGAACCCTCGACCCGCTGCTTCTCGGTCGTCGTCCAGGCGAAGGCCTCGGTCTTCGTGCCGTCCGTGCCCACCACGACCAGCTTGCACTTCTGCGCTGCGGGCAACCCGTCGATGTCCGCCGTCACCAGGTAGCGGTCCTGCGACGACGGCGCTATCTCCGCCACCAGCTTGATCCCGCCCGCCGTCGCCTCGCCCGAGCGAGTCGAAGCGATGCTGGTACCCGCTCCCTGGTTCTGCATGAACACCGCGGCACCCCCGAACGCGACCGCCGCGGCCACTGCCGCGGCGGCGAGGTAGCCCGGCCAGCGCCGGGCCCTGGCGTGCTGTGGTGCTGGTAGTTCCTCCACCGGCGGTGGACTGGCTCGCAGGCGTGGAGCGGCCTCCCGCTGCTGCGGGATGGCCGACTCCTGCCTGATCTGCCGCAGCGTGCGCTGCAGCACCAGGTCCGACGGCATGGGCAGGTCGTCCTCGAGCTCGTGCAGAAATGCCTCACGAGGCACGTCGTCAAGTGCTGTTCGGATCCGATGGAAGTCGGCGACCTGCGCACGGCAGGACGGACAGCCCCGAAGGTGCTGCTCCACGCCAAGACTCTCGTGCGCGTCCAGAACGCCGAGCGCGTAGCAGCCAAGGGTGACCGCGTCGTGCGCGCCAGCTGTCATACGACCTCCTCGTCGTCCCGATTCGACCCCCGCGGCGAAACGGTGTCACGAAGGAAAACGGGCAGATAGGAGTGGTCGGTTCAGCGTTCGAACGAGTTCATTCTGATATCGCATAACAATGGCATTACGTGACCGCGCAACTACGGTTCACGCCCTGCCTGAGCTGTGCTTTTCACTCGATCGGACGACTCAAGTCGTCTCACACGACTACAGGCACGTAGATCGACGAACTGACGGTCGCTCCTCGGCTTCGACGAACGCGACAAGGCCGTCGAGAACGCGCGCGAGACCGAACTCGAACTCGTCGAGCGGGCGGTCGAAGCCGCCCGAGTTCCAGATGCTGGTCATCATCGGCAGGCGGTCCGGCGTGAAGTGCTCCCACAGCGACGCGGCACTGGTCCACCAGTCCTCGTCGGACACCCCGGTCTCCCGCTCGGCCCGCACGCGGTCGGCCATCGTGCGGCCGACGCCGTCGACGAAGTGGCCGACCGCCGTCACGACCGCGACGATCTCCTCGGTCCGCAGCCCGAGATCGGCCACCACGGCGTACGCGGCGTCCTGACGGGTCATGGCCTGTGGGCCCGGCACCCGCCGCGAAGTCGTGAGCTGCAGCACCCACGGGTGCGCGCAGTACATCGTCCACACCTGCCGCGCGAAGAACTCCAGCCCGTCGCGCCACGGCCCCGCGGGCGTGTGCTCGGTCTCGCCCCACACCGCGTCGACCATGAGGTCCAGCAGTTCGGACTTGCCCGGCACGTGCCGGTAGAGCGACATCGTGGTGAAGCCCAGCGTCTCGGCGACGCGCCGCATGGTGAGCGCGTCGACCCCCTCCGCGTCGGCCACCTTGATGGCCGCCTCCACCACCCGCGACTGGCTCAGCGCCGCCTTCGGTCCCCTGGTCGGCTCCGCCGGCGGCTCCCACAGCAGCCGCACGCTCCGGTCACGATCGCTCTTCACCCAGCCCCCTTCACACATGACTTGCATGTGAATCCTAGAACCGTGTACAACGTACACCCTGTGTACAACATAAGCAGTTAGACCACGGGGGTGGATCGTGGGACACGCGGTGCTCGCGGAAGGCCTGCACAAGAGGTTCGACGGGAAGGCGGCGCTCGACGGGTTCGACCTGGCGGTACCGGCGGGAACGGTGTGCGGGCTGCTCGGCCCGAACGGCGCCGGCAAGACCACGGCGGTGCGCATCCTGGCCACGTTGCTGCGCCTGGACGGCGGCCGCGCGGAGGTCGCGGGCCACGACGTGGTGCGCGAGGCTCCGGCGGTGCGCAGGCAGGTGGCGTTGAACGGCCAGCAGTCCACGGTCGACGACGTGCTGACCGGCAGGGAGAACCTGGTCATGTGGGGGCGGCTCTACCACCTGTCCAAGCGCCAGGCCTCGCTGCGGGCGGAAGAGCTGCTGGAGCAGTTCGGGCTCGCGGACGCGGCGGACAAGCGGGCCAAGCACTACTCGGGCGGCATGCGGCGGCGCCTGGACCTGGCGTCGAGCTTCATCACGGCGCCGTCGGTGCTGTTCCTCGACGAACCGACGACCGGCCTCGACCCGCGCAACCGCGGCGAGGTGTGGCGGGAGGTGAAGAGGGTCGTCGCGGAGGGGACGACGGTCCTGCTCACCACGCAGTACCTCGACGAGGCGGACCAGCTCGCCGACCAGATCGTCGTGATGGACACGGGCAGGGTGGCGGCCCAGGGCACGCCGGACCACCTCAAGTCCAAGCTCGGCGGTGACCGGATCGAGGTGGTGGTCCGCAACTCCGACGAGCTGCCGGTCGTGGCCGGCGTGCTCGGCGAGGACGCCGAGGTCGACCACGACGCGTTCAGGGTGAGCGCGGCGGTGGTGGACCGGGTGGCGGCACTGACGCGGGTGACGTCGGCGCTCGCCGCGAAGGGGGTCGAGGCCGAGGACATCGCGCTGCGGCGGCCCACGCTCGACGACGTCTTCCTCGCCATCACCGGGCACAAGGCCGTTGCGGAGGTGCAGTCGTGAACGCGGTCAGGTACGCGGCGGTCGACTCGTGGATCGTCGCCAAGCGCGATCTGATCCACTGGGTGCGCGAGCCGGTCAGGGTGTTCGCGAACCTCGCCTACCCGATCGTCTCGGTGCTGATCTTCGGGCTGGTCTTCGGCAGCGCGATGAACGTCTTCGGCGGCGGTGACTACATCGAGTTCCTGCTGCCGGGCATGTTCGGCCAGACCATCGCGTTCGGCGTCGCCGCGACGATGATGATGGTGTCCATGGACGCCGACCGCGGCGTCACGGACCGGTTCCGCGCCTCGCCGATGTCGCAGACCGGTGTGGTTGCCGGGCGCAGCTTCGCCGACCTGGTGAACTCGTCGCTCGAGCTGCTCGTGCTGGCGCTGTGCGGTCTCGCGATGGGCTGGTCGTTCCACCACGGGCTGCTGAAGGCGCTCGTCGCGTTCGCGCTGCTGCTGTGGCTGCGGTTCGCGCTCGTGTGGATCGGCATCTACCTCGGCCTGCTGGTGAAGCCCGAGGCGGCGTCGGCGTCGTGGATGTTCCTGTTCCCGCTGACGATGTTCGCGAACACGTTCGTCTCGCCGGAGCTGATGCCGGGCTGGCTGCGGGTGGTCGCGGAGTGGAACCCGCTGTCGTCGACCGTGGCGGCGGCGCGGGAGTTGTTCGGCAACCCCGGTGTCGGCGGCGACTCGTGGGCCGCGCAGAACTCGCTGCTACTGGCCGTGCTGTGGCCGGCCGTGTTCGTGGCGATCTTCTGGCCGCTGTCGGTGGTGAAGTACCGCAACCTCAGCCGCTAGGAAGTCCGTCCGGAACTGGTCGGTGAGCCACCGCGCGAGCAGCCGCCGCCAGTTCCGGACCCTGGCGAGGTGCTCGGGCCTCAACGTCCGGTCGTCCTCCCACTCCTGCCAGTCCTCGCTCGCCAGCCAGCCGATGCAGCCCGCGATCCGGTGCACCCTGAGGAGCTCCGGGGCCGGCCGCGATCCGTACCCCGCCCAGAACGCCTGGGGCAGCACGGTTCCGTGCAGGTAGAGGTGCTCCTCGAACGCCGCGAGCTCGTCGAGCGGGTTGCCCTGGCCGGGGTTGTCCCAGTCGATCAGCGTGGCCTTTCCTTCCCCCACAATGATGTTGTGGAGGTTCACGTCGTTGTGCAGCAGACCGACGCGGTGGATCTTCTGGAACGCCAGGCCGATGCCGCGCCAGACCTCTTCGGACACCGGCAACGCGTCCGCGAGCGTCCGGCCCTCCACGTACTCGACCAGCACGTCGCCGCGGCCGTTGTGCGCGAGGACCTCCGGTGCGCCGGGCACGACGAACTTGGGCAGATCGCGCGCCACCTTCGGTTGCCGCAGCACGGCTTTGCGCCCGTCGGCCAGCGTCACGAGGTGCAGGACGTTGGTGAGCCCCTCCCCGTGCAGGGGCTCGACGCGGACGGCCGTCCGCAACAACGGGAACATGGGCCCACCTCCGGATGGCCCATGGTCTAACACGCGGCAGGTCAGGCCGCGGTGAACGCCGGCGGGCGTCCGCTCCCGTCAGACCGCGGCCTTCTTGCGCGACAACAACCGCGCCGCGACCGCCGCCGGCAGGTACATCAGCACCCCGTACACGGCAGGCGGAATCGCCATCGTCTCGTCGTTGAGCACCGTTAGCGCCAGCGTGATCGCGATGGTGGCGTTGTGGATGCCGATCTCCATCGCGCTCGCGATCGCCTGCTTGCGCTCGATGTTGAACGCCTTGGGCACGTAGTAGCCGATCAGCAGGCTGAAAATGCTCAGCAGCAACGCCACCGGGCCGAGCGTCCCGATGTTGTCGATCAGCTGCTGGTAGGCCTGCGCGATCGCCGCGATGATGACGAGCACCAGCACCACGACGGACGCGATGCGCACCGGGTCGTTCATGCGCAGCGACCAGGCCTCGAACCTGCGCCGCACCAGCATGCCGATCGCCACGGGCACCAGCACGATCGCGAAGACCTGCACGAACTTCGCCGGCTGCAACCCGACCTCGGCGCTGTCCGCCATGAAGTGCGCCATGCTCAGGCCGACCACCAGCGGCAGCGTGAACACCGCGAGCACCGAGTTGATCGCGGTGAGCGTGATGTTGAGCGCGACGTCGCCGCCCGCGAGGTGGCTGAAGAGGTTCGCCGACGTGCCGCCCGGCGACGCGACGAGCAGCATCATGCCGACCGCCAGCACGCCCTTGAGCCCGAACGCGAGCACCAGCCCGAGGCAGACCGCCGGGAGGACGACCACCTGGCAGACGAGCGCGATGATCGCGGCCTTGGGGTACTTGGCGACCCTGGCGAAGTCGTCGGTGGTGAGCGTGAGGCCGAGTCCGAACATGACCAGGCCCAGCGCCAGCGGCAGGAAGATCTGTACGACTAGCACGGCGGCCTCCGCGGATGTCCAGCTTGTGCAGTTTGATCTGTTCGGAAGATCCTGGCGTTACGCCCGCGCCGATGGAATCGGCCAGGTGGCGGCACCCGGCCCGCTTTCGCGGTGGTCGTGGTGGACACCGGCACCGTGCAGGTCGGCGTGTTCACGGCGGGTGACCTCGACCCGGCCGGGATCGTCGCGCCGGCGGTCGCGGCGGGGCTGGACGTCTTCGCGGTCGGCGAGCACCACGACCCGCCCTGCAACTCGCCACTCCGCTGGCCCACATCGCGGTTCGGACGCGCCTGCGGCTCTCCACCGCCACGCGGCGAGTTCGGGAACGTGCAGTTCCATGGTGTGCACTACGAAGAGCGTTGACGAACGGCGCCCACTTGCTCACTGACGTCGCACCACCACCGCGATGACCAGGATCAGCACGCCGATGGCGACCGCCGCCCCGAGCACCCACAGCCCGTAGATCGCGAACGCCACGAACTCCGACCCGATCGCGGCCACCGACGTCACCGTCGCACGGGCGTCGGACTCGATCCGGTGCTGCAGTTCGGTTTCCACGTGCACCAGCACGAACCGGTACAGGCCGTAGAACAGTCCCAGCAGGACGATCGCGAGCGGCACGGCCAGCAGCGCCGCCACGATCAGCAGCACACCCGAGGCGAACAGCACCCAGCCGCGGAACGGCAACCGTCCGGCCAGGTGCGCGCCGGCCGCCCCCATCAGCGGCACGCCGATGGTCGCCATCGGCACCCACACCGTCGGCACGTGCCAGTCCTGGGCCAGCAGCGTGAAGTACTCCTCGAACGCGTCGATCGCGTACACCAGGGCCACTGCCGCCACGGCGCGTTTGATCGGCACGGACGCGCGCAGACCGGTCATCAGGGTCGCGAGGTAGCCGGGTTCGTCGTCGTCCTCGCCGCCGCGCTCGGGTTCGGGGAACCGCAACGCGATCACCGACGACGCCAGGCACATCGCGACGGAGATCCACCCGGCCAGCTGGTAGCCGCCGAGGGAGAACAGCGCGGTGGCCACGACCGCGACCGGCACCTGGGCGATCAGCTCGATGGTGTCCACACGGGCGTTGAGCCGCCCGTACTGCTCCTCGTCGCCGTTGGCCGCGAGTCCGTCGTACAGCAGGGCTTCGAACGCGCCCGACTGCAGCGTGCCGCCCAGTCCCCACAGCACGAAGCCGGCGGCGAAGCCCCAGAACGACGGGAACACCACCCAGGCCGCGTACCCGAAGGCTTGCAGCACTCCGGAGGCCACGAGCGAACTGCGCCGCGAGAACCGGTCGGCGATGGCGCCCGAAGGCACCTCGAAGACCACCGCGGTGAGCGACCAGACGGCGAGCAGCACCGAGATCTGGGCGTCCGACAGCCCGCTGTCGGCGAAGAGCAACGCGTACAGCGCGTAGATCGGGATGAGGTGCGAACACCACGCCCACGCCGTCGCGGTCCGGGAAAGATCAGTTGAAGATCAATGTCGTCGTCGCATGGCACAAGACTAAGCCGCCAGCGCCACCGAATAAATGGCGCTGACGGCTCGTGGTCGTTCAGGAACCGGCTGTGATCAGACCGGTGATCAGAACCCGGCGGTGATCTTCGAGAAGGCCAGCTCGGTCTGCCCGATGCCGGAGCAGCTCGCCGACACCTGGCCGTCGCAGCCGCCGCGGTCGCGGTTGACCGACCAGAAGGCCAGTCGCCCGAGGCCGTTGGACTTCGACCAGTCGCGGATCGCGGTCCAGTCCTCGACCGTGGTCAGCTCGCGCTGGTCCGACAGGCCGTTCATGCCCGAGATGCCCACGTGCTTGAACGCCTCGGCGTCGCTCCAGCCGAAGGTCGACCTGAGCTTGTTCTTGAGCCCGGTGGCCGCGCCGATGGTGTCGGTGCGGATGTTCGAGCTGCCGAAGTCGAACGGCATGATCGTGAACACGTCGATGTTCGCGTTCAGGGCCTTGGCCTGGTCGATCAGGCGAGCGCCGTAGAAGTTCGGTCCGGTGGTGCCGGTGCCGAACGTGACGATCGTCTGGATGCCCGGGTTGTTCTGCTTGACGATCTTCAGCGCGGTCAGGATCCGGTCCTGGACCGTCGTGTTCTCGAACTCGTCGGAGTTCTCGATGTCGATGTCGATCGCCTTGAGCCCGTAGGCGTTGATGACCTGCTGGTACGCGCCGGCCAGCGCCTCGGGGGTCGAGCAGTTCGGGCCGAGCTTGTTGCCGCTCCAGCCACCGAACGAAGGCACGATGTCACCACCGGCCGCGCGGATGGCGTTGATCGTCTGCTGGTCGACGCCACCGGTCAGCGGGCGCGCGCTGTCCCACGAGGGGGTGCAGCCGCCGCCGGACAGCACGAACGCCAGCGTGAACCACTTGACGCCGGTCGCGTTCATGACCTGCGTCGCGCTCTGCGGGTTGCCCCAGCCCAGGTACAGGTAGGGCGCGCCGCGGCCGGTGCCGGGCACCGGCGGGTTCGACGTGGTCGTCGTCGTCGTGGTGGTGGTCGTCGTGGTCGTCGGCGGCTGTCCGTTGCCGTCGCACGAGCCGCCGTTGACCTTGCAGTTCGAGGGGTTCGCGCCGGAACCCCTCACGGTGAAACCGAAACTGACGCTGCCACCGACCGGAACGGTGCCGTTCCAGGTGTTGCGAACGGTGATGTTCTGGCCGTTGGCGGCGTAGCTGCCGTCCCACAGCGACGCGATCGACTGCCCGCCCGGAAGCGTGAACTCGACGGTCCACGACGAGAGCGCGGACGCGCCGCTGTTGGAGATCGTGTACTTGGCCTCGTAGCCGCTGCCCCAGTCCGAGGTCTTCGTGAACGCCGCCGTCACGCCCGACGCGCCACTCGCGGGCGCGGCGAGAACGCCTCCGACCACGGTGGCCATCGCCAGACCTGCGGCCAGGATCTGCCAGCGAAACTTCTTCATGGTGCTCCATTCACGTGCAGGGGGTACGTGATGGTGGGCACGTTAACTGGTCTAAACCACTCGTTCAAGGGGATGAAACGGACTTCATCGTCGCACGTCAGGGCGTTGTGCGAGAACGCTCTCACGCCCAGTCCACTTGACATGGTCGTCAGTTGACCACTGACGAAAGCCCTGACGTGGGTGAAACCGGTACCGCGACCGGGAGGTGCTCTTCTACCCTGCGGACCATATGGATGCTCACGAAATCGCTCGCCTCATGGCGACTTCCAGTCTTGATCCGGACATTCAGGCAACGCAGACCGCATACCGTTGCCAATTGGCCCGTTCCTGGCAGATCCCCGAGGGCGCACGCGTCCTGGAGATCGGTTGCGGGCAGGGCGACATGACGGCCGTGCTCGCCGACCAGGTCGGTCCACATGGAACGGTGATCGGCACGGACGTCGCCTCTCCCGGCTACGGCGCACCGGTCACCGTCGGCGACTCCGCCCGGCACCTGATGGACGGCCCTCTCGGTTCCCGGATCACCATGCGCTTCGAGACGGACGTGCTCACCGACGAAGTCGGAACCGGCTACGACCTCGTCGTGCTCGCTCACTGTTCCTGGTACTTCGCGACCGCCGGCCTGCTCGAACGAACGCTGGGCAGGGCGCGGGAGCTCGGTTCCCGGCTGTGCTTCGCCGAGTGGGACCCGCAGCCCGCACACCCGAACCAGATCCCGCACCTGCTCGCCGTCCTGGCGCAGGACAGGCTCGGTGGGGACACCGACCTCAACGTCCGGGCCCCGATCACCCGCGCGACGCTGCTCGGCGCACTCGAGCGGACGGGCTGGGAGGTCGAGGCCGTGAGCGACATGGACACCAGCGCGTTGCAGGACGCGGACTGGGAGGTCGCCATCGCACTGGAGGAGGCGCCGGACGGCCTGGCCAAGGAGCTGCTGCGCCAGACCAGTCAGAAGAGCGGCAACGTTCCCCTGCCGGCGTACGCCCTCACAGCACGCTAGTGCGTTCCACCCGTTCGCGGTCGCGCTCCTCCAGCAGCTGCAGGAGCGCGTAAGTGGTCTGGCGCTGCTCCTCCAGGAGCTTCGTCAGCCACGATCCGAAGTAGAGGAACCCGCCGACGCCGATCAGCCCGACCCCGAGGATCCCGCCGGAGACGACGTAGGGGATCTGCTCGAACGTGTACCCGGTGTGCGCGACGCCCCACCAGGCGAAGAGGATCGCCGCGATGCCCGCGGTCATCAGCATCGTGCCGGCGAGTCCGAGCCCGCTGCGCATCCGCGCGCGGCGGCGGTCCTGGATGGTCATGGGTTCACCCGCAGGTCGGGGACACCGGTCGGGTGCCCGGAGGGACAGGGGGCGCCGCCCAGCAGGAAGGTGCCGAACGACTTCATGCCGAACGCCCCCGCCGCCGCGACGCCCAGGCCGGTGAGGACCAGCAACGCCGGTACACCGGGGAAGTCGAGCAGCGACCGGGGTTTGGCGCGGACGGAGGCGACCGGTGTGACCGACTTCCCCGGCGGGTTCACCCCTGCCACAGGGGGTACAGCCCCCAGGGCGGGCGGCGGGGTGTCGGCGGCGGGTGGCACGGGTGCGACGGGCGCCGGTGCGTCGGGCGGGCTCAGAGGAGCCGAGGCGGAAGCGTTTGCGACGGCCTCGGTGTCGCCGACGACCACGACCATCTTGCGCAGCGGGTTGAGCAGCGGCACGAGTTCCTTGGGCAGCAACGGCGCCAGGACGCCGTCCAGGATGCCGCCGAGACCGAGTTTCGTGCGCAACGCCAGCACGTCGACGGTCAGGGTCAGGCCGCGGCTGGTCGCGGTCGCCGACGTGCCCTCGAGCTTGGTGGAGGCCGTCGGCCAGGCCAGCGCGATCCCCAGTGGCTCCAACGCCTTCAGGAGCCCGTCCGGAGGCGCGTCCGGGGCCTTGACCGGGAACTTCTGGCCCAGCACGGTGAACTCGGCGACCGAGAACGTGCTGGTGCCGCTCCCCTTGCCGCCGTCGCTCACGGCGACGGACTCGAACTTCAGGCCCGACATCACGACCACACCGGCCAGCAGCGAGATCGTCTGCGCGGACGTGACGGCAGTGGACCTGGCCTCGGAGGCGCTGACGGTGCTGACGCTGCTCGACGACAGGCCGTCCGCGGTCAACAGGAACGGGACCTCCTGCTTCGCGCCCGCGTGGGACTCGGCCTTCGCGGCGCCGGCCGCGGCGCGCATCCCCGGTTGCGACTGGTCGGCGGGACCGCCGGGGTGCGCGGCGTTCGCCTGCACCGGGTAGGCGAACCCGAGCAGCTGCGGGAGGCCCGTGCCGACGGCCGCGCCCGGCCACAGCGAGCTGGCCAGCGACCGTCCGATCGGGCCGGAGCCCAGTTCGGTCTGGGTGTAGGACAGGTGCGCCTCGCCCTGCGGTTCGGCGGGCACCGGCAGGAGGTCGGTGTGCAGCAGCACGGAGACCGGCGCGGCGCGGGCGGACAGCGTGAAGCCGCCGATGTCCGCGGCCCTGGCCGGTGCCGGGGACAGCAGGAGGAGCAGCAGGACGAGCGCGTACCTCATGACGTCCCTCCGAAGTAGACGGTGGCGAGGTCGCCGTCGGCCGAGATCTCGCCGTGCGTCATCACGACGACCTGGTCGGCGACGGCGGAGGCGGTCTCGGCGAACTGCTCGACGATCAGCATCGTGACGCCGGAACGCGCCAGCTCCCCGACGACCTCGTACAGCTCGGCGACGATCACCGGTGCGAGGCCCATCGACAGCTCGTCGATCACGAGCACCGCCGGGTCGGTGATCAGCGCGCGGGAGAACGCGAGCATCTGCTGCTCGCCGCCGGACATCGAACCGGCGAGCTGCTTCTGACGAGCCTTGAGCTTCGGGAACCGCGCGTAGACCACGTCGGCGTCGCCGCGCATCAGCCGCAGGTTCTCCGCGACGGTCAGGTTCGGGAAGATCGCGCGGCCCTCCGGGATCGTGCACAGGCCCGCGCGGGCGAGCTCGTCGGGCGCCGCGTCGTTGACGTGCACTCCGCCCAGGTGCACGTGCCCCGAGGTGGCCCTGATCTGTCCACTGAGGACTTTGACCAGGGTCGACTTGCCGGCGCCGTTCGGGCCGAGCAACGCGGTGACGGACCCGCGCGGCACGTTCAGCGAGACCCCGCGCAGCACCTCGATGCGGCCGTAGCCGGCGTGGACGTCCGTCAGGTCGATCATCCGAGGTACGCCTCCCGGACACCTTCGTGCGCGCGGACGACGTCCGGGGTCCCGGAGACCAGCAACCGCCCGAGGTTCAGCACGTGCACGTGGTCGCAGTAGCCCATGACGAGGTCCATGTTGTGCTCGACCAGCACGACCGAACGGCCTTCCGCGCTCAGCTGCCGCAGCAGCTCGCCGAACTCCTCGGTCTCCGCGCGGTCGAGCCCGGACGACGGCTCGTCGAGCAGCAGCAGGACCGGATCGGTGGCGAGCGCGCGAGCCAGTTCGAGCAGCCGTGCCGCCCCGGTGGGCACGGTGTCGGCCTGGTCGTCCGCGAACTTCGCGATCCCGACGCGTTCCAGGAGCTCCCCGGCCAGCCTCGCGGGCCTGCGGCGGCTCTCCAGCGCCACCACGACGTTCTCCCAGACCGTCAGCGACCCGAACACCTCCAGCCGCTGGAACGTCCGCGCCACGCCCATCCTGGACCGCTGGTGCGGCCCCTTGGACGTGATGTCCTCCTCGTCCAGCGACACCTGACCGGCCGACGGCCTGCGCAGCCCGCTGATGACGTCGAACAACGTCGTCTTGCCCGCGCCGTTGGGGCCGATGAGCCCCGTGACGCCGGGCTCGACGGTGAGGGTCACGTCGTCGACCGCGGTCACCTCGCCGAAGCGGACCGTCACGCCCTTCACCCGCAACGTGCTCATGCGCGCCGCCAGGACCAGGCCCGGAAGCCCCAGCTGACCAGTCCGTTCGGATCGCGGGACAGACCGGCCGCCGCCACGCCGAGCAGCACCACGGCCACCCCCGCGAACGCCGGGAAACCGCTCTGCAGCACGGGGAGCAGCATCAGCAGCACCCCGCCGAGCAGCGCGCCGGACACCGACGTCACGCCCGCGATCACCGCGAACAGCAGCAGCGGCAGGTTGTTGAACAGCTGGAAGTCGCTCGCCGCGACGGTCTCCCGCAGCTGCGCGAACAACCCGCCCGCCAGGCCCGCGATCGCCGCCGACAGCGAGAACACCCAGACCCGGATCCACCGCACGTTGAGGCCCAGAGTCGCGCACGCCGCCGAACTGTCCTTGACCGCGATCATCCGCCGCCCGAGCCGTCCGCGCCGGATCGCCAGCACCCCGATCCCGACCAGGACGAACGTGCCCGCGGCCAGCAGCAGCTGGGCGGCGGGCGACTCGACCAGCCTCGGCACCTGAAGACTTCCCCGCACCCCGAACGCGATCGGCGACTGCAGCACGAGCTTGTCCATGAGCTGCGCGAACCCCAGCGTCGCCAGCGCCAGGTACAGCCCGCTGACCCGCAGCGCCGTCAACGCGATCAGCGCGCCGACCACCGCCGCGACCCCGGCGCCCGCGATCAGCGCTAGTGGCGACGAGCTCCCGAGCCGCGCCACCGTCACCGCGCCCACACCGACGAACGTGAACTGCCCCAGCGACACCACCCCGCCGTACCCGGTGAGCAGCACCATCGACAGCATCACGATCCCGAACACCAGCCCCAGCGCGAGCTGCGCGGCCACCACCGGGTCGACCAGCAACGCCAGCACGACCACCACCGCGCCGAACAACGCGGCCGCGACGCCGGTCGTCACCGCGCTCGGTGTCGCCACCCCGCGCGATCCCCGGACACCGCCGATCCGCAACGGCGACTGCGGCATCACGAGCAGCACGACGAACAGCAACAACGCCGGAATGGCCGCGCGGAACGAGATCCAGAACGGCGACGACGGCAGGTACGCCACCGCGTACGACTGCACGAGCCCCAGCCCGAGCGCGCCCGCGAACGTCCACGGCAGACTCCGCAACCGCCCGACCAGCGCGGCGGTGTACGCGGTGATGACGAGCAACGTCATCGTCACGTAGTCGAGCTGCACCACCGGCGTCAGCAGGATCCCGCCCAGCGCCGCCAGCGCCGACCCGATCGCCCAGCTCAGCGCCGACAACTTCGTCGGCCGCGTGCCGTACAGCGAGGCCAGCTCCGGCGCGTCGACGCACGCCCGCATCGCGAGCCCGGTCCGCGTCCGGTTCAGCAGCACGTACAGCCCGCCCGCGACGAGCACCGCGCAGGCGAGCGTCACCAGGTCGTGCCCGCTGACGAACGACTGTCCGACGTGGACGCCGAGCTGGTCGAGGAACGGCCGCACCGGGCGGGCCTGCGGCGGCCAGATCACCTGCGCCACACCGATGAGCCCGACCAGCACGCCGACCCCGGCCACCAGCGTGATGCCGACGGGTGCGCCCGTGAGGCGCCGCATGATGAACCGCTCGACCACCAGCCCGAACAGCGGCGCGCCCACGCCGACCACGAGCAGCAGCGCGAGCCACTGCGGCAGGCCGCGGTTCTCGGCGAGCTCCCAGTACAGGAACGCCATGACCATGCCGATCGCGCCGTGGCCGACGTTGAACACCTTGGAGGTGCTGTAGGTCAGCACCAGGCCGCCGGCGACGACGGCGTACGCGCCGCCCGTGACGAGGCCGAAGATGGTGTAGGCGAGGAGGGCCGTCACGCGCCGCTCCCGTCCGCGGGACGTGCCGGCGGGGTGGCCGGACGCCGCGTCCCGGTGAGGAGGCAGGAGACGGGATGCGTGACAACCCGCCGCTCCCCCGCCACCGCGCTCGTCATCCGCCCACCCCCGTGTCGATCAACGACCCGCACGAGTACCCGGACGCCGGAGCCAGCCGGCTCCACGCCCCGCCCTTGAGCCGCACCAGCGTCATGCAGGCCGAAGTTCGCTTCCCGCCGACGTCCTGCGGTGCGACCAACCCCTCCGCCGTGAAGTCGTGCACCCCGCGCACCGCCTCGATCATCGCCTTGCGCGTGAGCTGCGGCCCCACCTTCGCCGCCGTCGTGACGAACAGCCGCGCCGCCGCCCAGGCGAACATCCCGAAGTACGACGGAGCCGCACCGGGCGCCACCCGCCCGAGCCACTGCTTGTACAGCGCCATCTGCGCGTTGGACTCCTCGAACAGCGCGCCGTTGGTGTAGACGACCGTGCCGTCGACCGCCGCGCCGCCCTGCTTCACGTAAGCCGGGTCGTAGGCCGACGGGTCCGTGATGAACGCCTCCGGCGTGTACCCCTGCTGCCGCATGGCCTGCTGCAACCGCACCGCGTACTGCGCCGACCCGATCCAGTAGACGATCTTGGTGCCGGTCTCCTTCAGCTTCGCCACGTACGGCGCGTAGTTGACGTCGGTGATGTCGATGGCCTGCGAGTAGACGAACTTGATCCCGCGCGCCTCCGCCGCCTTCTGCATGCTCTTGGCGTTCTGCGCGCTCGCGTCGGCGTTGAGGTACAGGTAGGCCGCGGCACCGACGGCGCCGGGGAAGCTCGACTTGACCAGGTCCGGGCCGGCCGACGACACGAGGTTCACGACGTTCGACGCGACACCGAAGCTGACGGCCGTGCGTTGCCGTTGGGCGGTGACGGTCGAGGCGCGCAGGTCCGGGATGCCGCAGCCGGCCGCGGCCGGACCGCCGCCCTGGTCGAACGCGGACATCGAGCCCACCAGGGCGAAGGCCTGTTCGCAGGCCTGGGAGGTGGCCTGCTGGTCGCCGCCGCTGTCGGTGCGGGAGTCGAACGAGACGAGCTTGAGCTTGCGCCCGCACACCGAGCCCTGGGTGGCGTTGAAGTACTCGACGAACGCCTTGGTCGCCTGCTGCGCCGACTGGAAGATGCCGGGGACCGGGCCGCTGATGTCGGAGATGTTGGCGATCGTGATCTCGCCCGCGGTGACGCCCTTGTCCGTGGCGCCGCCGGTGCCCTGGCACCCGCCCGCGATGCTGCCGGGCGGGACCGGCTTCTTGTCCGCCTCCTGCGGGTTCGCGGCGCCCGGCTGCTCGGCGGAGCCCTCGGGGACGGTGCCGTCCTCGCCGGTCACGGCGCCGTCCTGGGCCACGGCCGACCCGCCCTGGGGCACGACGAGTGCCGCGCGCTGCTCGTCGGTGAGCCTGCTCCCGCATCCGGCGATCAGCGCGCAGATCGTCAGTGCGATCAGTGCGGTCCTGCGACGCATGCGAACGAACGCTAGGGCTCTGCATCCATCCAGACCCAAGCGTCTTCTAGAACGCGTTCTACATGCAAACAATCGTCGGGAAAGCCGTCACCAAAGCGCTGTCACGTCGTTATTGGAGACCGCGCTGAGGAACGCGTTCTACTTACGACGGCGGGAGCAGCTCCGGACGACGGGGCCGGATCACGTCACCGGACGACTCCCCGCGCACGCGCCGCACCACCCACGGCACGACGTGCTCGCGCGCCCACTTCCAGTCCTCCGCGCGCCGGACGCGCCGGTCGACCAGCGGCGCGACACCGAGCAGGGTGCGCTCCAGCGCGTGCGGGACGCCGAGGCCCTCCAGCACCGAGACGGCGACCTCGGTGTGGCCCAGCGAGTTGAGGTGCAGCCGGTCCTGGGACCACATGCGACGGTCGCGCAGCTGGCGCATGTTCCACATGTCGACCAGCACGCACGCGTGTTCCTGGGCGATCGAGCGCACGTGCTCGTTGTAGATGGCCACGCGGCCCCGCATCCTGCGGAACACCGGGTCCTCACCACCGTCGACGCCGGTGAACAGGATCACGCGCGCGCCCGCGTTGGCCAACCGCGCGACGGCCGCGCGGTAGCGGCGCATCAGCGCGTCGATGTCCACCTTCGGGCGCATGAGGTCGTTGCCGCCCGCGTAGAGCGAGACGAGGTCCGGCTTCATCGCGAGAGCGCGGTCGAGCTGCTCGCCCAGCACCTGCGGCATCAGCCGGCCGCGCACGGCCAGGTTGGCGTAGGCGAACTCGGGATCCGCCGCCCCCAGCACGTCGGCCACGCGGTCCGCCCACCCGCGCACGCCGTTCGGACGACTGGCGTCGTCATCGCCCACACCTTCGGTGAACGAGTCCCCCAACGCCACAAAACGCTTGCTCATGCTCACGACCTTATGTCGGGCATTCGGAGCACATTCGCCTGGGGTTGCGGCCACTTCGATAACGTTTCGATAACGGCGACGTCTCGAACTGAGGCAGCATCCCCCTCCTGGCCGTATCCCCGGTCGTGCGACTCCCCATGGACTTGGCGAAGCCGACGCGACTGATGGTCGCGCTGGCCGGCTGTGCGCTGGCGGTGCTCTTGAACACCGGGAGTGCCGACGGCCAGCCCAGCACGACGCCGTCCACCCCCATCTCCACGCCGCCGCCTGACAGCGGTGGCAAGGGCGACGAGGTCGTCCAGACGCAGTGGGGTCCGCTCGGACCGGCTGACCGGGACTTCATGAACCGGGTCAAGCAGGCCGGGCTGTGGGAGAAGCCCGCGGGCGAGAAGGGCAAGGCCAAGCGAGCCGACCAGCCCAAGATCCAAGAGGCCTGCAAGCACCTCATCGAGGGGCACACGCTCCTGGACAACGTGGTGAACAGGGCGGGCGTCCTGCTCGGCCACACGTTGCCCACCGAGGCGTCCGACGAGCAGAAGGGCTGGCTCGCCGAGATGGACGCGGCGGCCGGCGACGAGTTCGACGCCGTCTTCGCCAACCGCCTCCGGGCGGCGCACGGCAAGGTCTACGCCTATGCCGCGCAGATCCGGGCGGGCACCAAGAACGAGCTCATCCGCATCCTCTCCACACAAGCGATGATCACCGTCTTCGACCACATGAAGGTGCTCGAGGAGACGGGTCGCGTCGACTTCGCAGGACTGGAGTCACCGCAGCCGCTCGCACCCGCACCACCCGCGGACACCACCGGAACCCCGGACGCGAACGGTGACCAGGCGGGCGAGCAGACGGCCAACCCGACCGACGGCGTGATCCCGACCGTGCCCGAGGGCACCAGGTTCACCCGCACCGCCGAGCAAGGCGTGTTCGGGGACAACAACGGTGTCTTCTTCGGAGCCATCGCGGTGCTCGCGCTCGCGCTGGTGGGGATGCGAGTGATATCCCGATCGAAGAAATCACGGCGGAAATCTCGTTCGTACTAAATCCCAAAACAGCACACCCAGGTCAATCCGAAGATAGCGGCCCCATACCGCCGTCAGCTTCACCATGCCGTTTTATCTGACTACCACGAGGTGGCAAATGGCTATTCACCGGAGGAAATCCACGATCTGGCTCACCGCCGCCGCTGCGGCGATGGCCGTGGTCGCGGGCGGCGCCGCGGTGGTGGCCATCAGTTCTTCTGATGGCTCCGCGCTCGCCGACGGTGCGGACAAGAGCTTGTTCGTCGACATCACCAAGGTGAAGCCGAACGTCAAGAAACCAAGGCAGCAGAACAACGCCACCACAGGCACGTTCACCGTGAACTGCGGGCGGAACGAGAACGGGCACTTCAACCCGGACAACTTCATCGCGCAGCCTGGTGTCCGCAACGGTGCCCAGCACCTGCACGACTACGTCGGCAACCTGTCCACCAACGCGGACTCGAACAACCAGTCGCTCCAGGCGGCCGGCACGACCTGCCGCAACGGCGACAAGTCCGCCTACTTCTGGCCCGTCGTGCGCATCATCGACGAGGAACCGGAGGAGGCCGCGCCGCCCGCGGAGCAGGCCCCGCCGAAGAAGGACGACAAGGCCCAGCAGGACAAGGACAAGGCCGCCAAGGAAGCGGCTCAGCTCGAGTGCCCCGACGCCGCGTCGCTGCTCCCCGAGAACGTGCCGGACGCGGCCCAGGCGGAGATCGACAAGGAGCTCGAGAACCTCGAGAACGTCACCGCCGAGGCCGAGAAGAAGGTCGCCTCGACCAAGGCCCAGGACCGTGACAACGTCATCGTCGGCCCGACGCGCGAGAAGCGCGCCGCCATCCTCAACCGGATGATGCTGGCGTTCAGCCGCCAGGGCCAGCAGGCCCCCGACCTGAACCCGGCCGCCGCCTGTGCCGTGAAGGACAAGGCGCAGGGCGAGCAGGGCCTCGACAACGGTGGCCAGAACAGCGACGACGCCCAGGCCGAGGGCACCGAGCAGAAGAAGCAGCAGGCCAACCCCGAAGAGGGCGCCGACAACGAGCTCGAGGGCAACGAGGGCAAGATCCAGCGCCCGGCCGTCGTCGACCTGCAGTTCCGCGGCTCGCCCGTCGGCAAGGTCACCGCGATGCCCAAGTTCCTCCGCGTGCTCTACGGCGACGCCAAGGCCGGCCAGAACGGCCCGAAGAACGCCAAGGCGTCCTGGACCTGCACGGGCTTCGAGGACAAGGTCCTGATGGACAAGTACCCGATCTGCCCGCAGGGCGCGAAGGTCAAGCGCGTGCACGACTTCCCGAGCTGCTGGGACGGCAAGAACATCGACTCCGCGAACCACCGCGACCACATCGTGTTCCCCGACGCCAACGGCAAGTGCAAGCAGGGCTTCAAGGCCGTGCCGCAGCTGCGCATCTCCCTGACCTACAACATCCCGCTCGAGGTCCAGAAGGACGGGCGCTACCTGGTCGACTCCTTCCCGGAGGAGGAGCACAACCCGCTCACCGACCACGACGACTTCGCCAACGTGATGTCGCAGAAGATCATGAACCGCCTGGTCAACTGCGTGAACTCCGGCAAGAAGTGCCGCGAGTGACGCTCTGACCGCTTGATCCGAAGGGCCCCGGTGCACCTCCCGCGCACCGGGGCCCTTCGCTGTCCACAGTGGAACATCAGTCCGAGTTGCACCACACGAGGACGCCGGGCCCGTCCGCCGTGATCACCGGCACCCACGCTTCGTCGGCGTCGCGCATCCGGCTCTCGTCCAGCCGCAGTTCGGTCAGCTCCTCGTCGGACCCGTCACACGCCCAGTAGCCGATCATCGCGACGCCGTCCCGCAGCCTGGACCGCTCGTCGTCCGACCACTCGTGATTCCACGTCCCCCAGCCGCGGAAGTGGTTCTCGAACAGCGCGCGCAGCGCGTCCAGACCGTCGGGACCGAACAGCGGCACCAGAAAACCCTCGGCCTGTCCACGACGGCAGGCGTGTCCGCCGTACTGCGTCTGGTAGAAGACCCCGGTCCCCGCCTCGACCACGACGTGCAACCAGTCGTCACCGACGCTGCCGTCGGGATCCAGGTAGACGTACCGGCGCATGCTCATGCGCCGCAGCTTCGCGTTCTGCACCACCGATTTCAACACGTTTCAGCGTTCACCCACGTGAACCGGTTCACCACCGTGAACCGTGTTCCGGAATCATTGACCAGAAAGGTATAGACCACTAACACTGGCCGCATGGTCACCCGCTCCTGCACGGTGCTGATCGCACTGCTGGCATCCCTCCTGGTCCCGGTCACCGGCTCAGCCCAAGCGGCGCCCGCGACGTTCGTCCACCCGGGAGTCGTGGTCTCCCGGCCACAGCTGGACTTCATGCGCACCAAGGTTCTGGCCGGCGCGCAGCCGTGGAAGCTCGCGTACGACCGAATGATGGCGTCGAAGTACGCCGACCTGAACCGCACGCCGAAACCGCGCGCCGTCGTGGAGTGCGGCCCGGTCAGCAACCCCAACAACGGCTGCACCGACGAACGCGAGGACGCGCTCGCGGCCTACACCCTGTCGCTCGCCTGGTACGTCACGCGCGACGCCAGGTACGCGACCAAGGCCATCCAGATCATGGACGCCTGGTCGAACACCATCCGCGACCACACCAACTCCAACGCCCCGCTGCAGACGGCGTGGTCGGCCAGCAGCTGGCCGAAGGCCGCCGAGATCATCAAGCACGTCTACGGGACATGGCCGAACAGCGCGCGGTTCGGCACGATGTTGCGGAACGTCTACCTGCCCGAGATCCAGAACGGCCGCGCGAACACGAACGGCAACTGGGAACTCAGCATGATGGAGGCGTCGATCGGCATCGCGGTGTTCCTGGAGGACCGCGCCGCCTACGACAAGGCCATCGGCATCTTCCGGACCCGGATCCAGGCGTTCATCTACCTGACCACCGACGGGGCGCTGCCGAAGACGCCGCCGGGCAGCGGCATCGACACCAGGGCCGAGATCATCTCCTACTGGCACAACCAGTCCACGTTCGTCGACGGCGTCACCCAGGAGACCTGCCGGGACTTCGCGCACACGGCGTACGGGCTGAGTGCGGCCTCGCACCTCGCCGAGACCGCGCACATCCAGGGCCAGGACATCTGGGGTGAGATCAAGGACCGCATGCGGCACGCGTGGGGGCTGCACTCCAAGTACCAGAACGGCGAGCCGGTGCCGTCGTGGTTGTGCGGCGGCTCGTTCAGCCGTGAGCTCGGGCCGACCCCGGAGGTCAGCTACAACGCGCTGAACACCCGGTTGGGCATCGCGATGGCGAACACCAAGATCTACACCGAGTCGAAGCGTCCACACGGGACCGACAACCTGTTCATCGCCTGGGAGACGCTGACTCACGCGGCCAACCCGAGCTAGGAGCGGCCTAGTGCTGCGGGGTGAAATCTGACGAGCCGGGTCGCGCTCAGTGGGACGGCTCGCGGCACCGCCCCCCACACGTCCGGTATGAGGACGTGGGGGCGGCACCCGAGCCGTCCGCCTGACCACGACCCACCACGGCATATTTCACCCCACGGCACTAGCGTGCTCTCATGACCGAAACACCGGACGTGAAGCCACGCAGCCGCGACGTGACCGACGGCCTGGAGCGCACCGCCGCGCGCGGCATGCTCCGGGCCGTCGGCATGGGTGACGAGGACTGGGAGAAGCCGCAGATCGGCGTGGCCTCGTCGTGGAACGAGATCACGCCGTGCAACCTGCCGCTGGACCGCCTCGCGAAGGCGTCCAAGGACGGGGTGCACGCGGCGGGCGGGTATCCGCTGGAGTTCGGCACGATCTCGGTGTCGGACGGCATCTCGATGGGCCACGAGGGCATGCACTTCTCGCTGGTCTCGCGCGAGGTGATCGCGGACAGCGTCGAGACCGTGATGATGGCCGAGCGGCTCGACGGGTCGGTGCTGCTCGCGGGGTGCGACAAGTCGTTGCCCGGCATGCTGATGGCGGCGGCGCGGCTCGACCTGGCGAGCGTGTTCCTCTACGCGGGGTCGATCCTGCCCGGCCGGGTCACGCTGTCCGACGGCACCGAGAAGGAAGTCACGATCATCGACGCGTTCGAGGCCGTCGGGGCCTGCGCGCGCGGTCTGATGAGCCGGGCGGACGTCGACCTGATCGAACGCGCGATCTGCCCGGGTGAGGGCGCGTGCGGTGGCATGTACACGGCGAACACCATGGCCAGCGCCGCCGAAGCCCTCGGCATGTCGCTGCCGGGCAGTGCCGCTCCCCCGGCCACCGACCGGCGCCGCGACGGGTTCGCGCGCCGCTCCGGGCAGGCCGTGGTCGAGATGCTGCGCAAGGGCATCACCGCGCGGCAGATCATGACGCGCGAGGCGTTCGAGAACGCGATCGCCGTCGTGATGGCGTTCGGCGGTTCGACCAACGCGGTGCTGCACCTGCTGGCCATCGCGCACGAGGCGGGCGTCGAGCTCAGCCTCGACGACTTCAGCCGCATCGGCGCGCGCGTGCCGCACTTGGCGGACGTGAAGCCGTTCGGGCGGCACGTGATGACGGACGTCGACCGCATCGGCGGCGTGCCCGTGGTGATGAAGGCGTTGCTGGACGCCGGTCTGCTGCACGGCGACTGCCTCACCGTCACCGGCCGCACGGTGGCGGAGAACCTCGCCGACATCGCGCCGCCCGACCCGGACGGCCTGGTCCTGCGCGCCCTGGACAAGCCCATCCACCACACCGGCGGCATCACGATCCTCAAGGGCTCGCTCGCCCCGGAGGGCGCCGTGGTCAAGTCCGCGGGCTTCGACTCGGACGTCTTCACCGGCACCGCGCGCATGTTCGACCGCGAGCGCGCCGCGATGGACGCGCTGGAGGACGGCACCATCACCGCGGGCGACGTCGTGGTGATCCGCTACGAGGGTCCCAAGGGCGGGCCGGGCATGCGGGAGATGCTCGCGATCACCGCGGCGATCAAGGGCGCGGGCCTCGGCAAGGACGTCCTGCTGCTCACCGACGGCCGGTTCTCCGGTGGCACGACCGGACTCTGCGTCGGGCACGTGGCGCCGGAGGCGGTCGACGGCGGGCCCATCGCGTTCGTGCGGGACGGCGACCGGATCACGCTGAACGTCGCCGAGGGCACGCTCGACGTCGAGGCCGACCTGGAGAGCCGCCGCGAGGGCTGGGCGCCGCTGCCCCCGCGCTACGAACGCGGTGTGCTCGCCAAGTACGCGAAGCTGGTCGGTTCGGCCTCACGCGGAGCCGTCTGCGACTAGGAAACGACGCCTGGCCGCCCGGACCAGCGGCCCGACAGGGGCTCCGGGCGGCCAGGCGAGCGTCGTCGTGACGTCCGGCGCGTCGGTGACGGGCACCGCGACGTGTTCCGGCCACTGCCAGGCGCGGCTGGACGCGGGGATGACGAGCAGGGTCAGGCCGAGGGCCACCAGCTGGGCCAGCTGCGACTGCGTGCGCACCTCGGGGCCCGGCCCGTCCGGGTAGGTGCCGTCGAGGCGGGGCCAGCGGGCGATCGGCAGGCCCGGCACGTCGCTCACCTCCGCCAGCGTGACGCTCTCGCGGGCCGCGAGCGGGTGCGTCGCCGGCACGATCGCCACCTGCCCCTCGACGTGCAGGTCCTCGGTCTCGAACCCGGCGAGGTCGTCGTAGGGCCGGTGCACGATCGCCACGTCGGCCTGCCCGTCGCGCAGCCGGTGCGCCTGCTCCCCCACCTCGCACAGCAGCACCTCGACGGGCTCGTCGGCCGCGTCCAGCAGTGCCCGCAACAGCTCGTGGGACGCCCCGGCCTTCGTCACGAGCACCAGCGGACGCGACGGGTCCGCGGCACGGCGCGTCCGGCGGGCGGCGGCCGCGACCGCGTCGAGGGCCGTCCTGGCCTCCCGCAGCAGCACCGCGCCCGCGGCGGTGAGCGACGCACCACGCCGGTCCCGGTCGAGGAGCGTGACGCCGAGCCGCCGCTCCAGCAGGGAGATCGCCCGCGACAACGGCGGCTGCGCGATGCCGAGGCGTTCGGCGGCGCGCCCGAAGTGGAGCTCCTCCGCCACCGCGACGAAGTACCGGAGCTCGCGCGTCTCGAGGTCGTCCACGCGCCGAAGCCTAATACCCGCCGGGTATCACAGCGCACTGGATCGATCTTGGACAGGCGGGCGGAGCGCGTCGAGCATGGGTGGTGTGAACGACAAGAGGACAGCGCTGGTCACCGGCGCGAACAAGGGAATCGGTTTCGCCATCGCCGAGGGGCTCGGAGCGCTCGGCTTCACGGTCGCGGTGGGCGCACGCGACGACGTCCGCCGCAAGGACGCCGTCGAACGGCTGCGGGCCAAGGGGATCGACGCGTTCGGCGTCGCGCTCGACGTCACGTCCGACGACAGCGTCGCCGAGGCGGCGGCCGCACTCGACCGGCTCGACGTGCTCGTCAACAACGCCGGGATCAGCGGTCCGGGACCGCAGGACCCGGCGACGCTCGACCTCGACGTCCTCCGCACCGTGCTCGACACCAACGTGTTCGGCGTCGTGCGGGTGACGAACGCGGTGCTCCCGCTGCTGCGCCGCGCGACCTCACCCCGCATCGTCAACGTGTCGAGCAACATGGGCTCGCTGGCGTTGCAGACCGGTCCGGTCATGGCCGCGTACGCGCCGTCGAAGTCGATGCTCAACAGCCTCACGGTCCAGTACGCGCGGGCTCTCGCGGACACGAACGTCATCGTCAACGCCTGCTGCCCCGGTTACGTCGCGACCGACTTCACCGGCCACCTCCCGGACCGCACGCCCGAACAGGGCGCCGCGATCGCGATCCGGCTCGCCACCCTCCCGGACGACGGGCCGCGCGGCGGCTTCTTCGACGACGAGGGCGTCGTCCCCTGGTGACGTCGCCCGGACGGCTGAATCGCCACGCGCGCACGGTCACCCGGTCGGTGGCCACCTGAGATTGAGTCCTCTGTGGCGGGTACTTCGCGTCTGCAAGCGACAGCCAACGCGGAGGGACGACGACCATGATCGATCAGACGCACGTTGAGGCTCTGTACGACTGCGACGTGATCGACAACAAGGGCGAGAAGATCGGTTCGGTCAAACGGGTGTGGCTCGAGGACGGCACCGGCAAGCCGATGTGGGCCGAGGTCCACACCGGACTGTTCGGGATGAAGGAGAGCTTCGTCCCGATCCAGCAGGGCAGCGTGGCGGGCGGCGCGATCACCGTCCCGGTCACCAAGGAGCAGGTGAAGGAGTCGCCGAGCATGCACACCTCGGACGACCACATGTCGGACGAGGAGCAGGAGGCGCTCTACCGGCACTACGGGATGATCCCGCACGCCAAGACCGGTGAGCACGACCGGCTCGACGGCAAGCAGGCCGCCGGTCAGCGCCAGCAGGCCGCCGGCCAGCGACGTGGTCGTGCCGCGGACGACGCGGCCGAGGTGACGCTCTCGGAGGAGAGGCTCGACGTCGGCACCCGCCAGGTCGAGGCGGGCCGGGTGCGGCTGGTCAAGCACACGGTCACCGAGCAGCGCAACATCACCGTGCCGGTCACGCACGAGGAGGTCAGGGTCGTCCGCGAGCCCGCGACCGGTGAGCCGCGCAGGGCGTTCGCCGACGAGCAGGCGGAGGTCACGCTGCACCGCGAGGAGCCGGTCGTGCAGAAGCGCACGGAGGCGACGGAACGGGTCCGGCTGGAGAAGGACGCCGTCACCGAGCAGAAGGACATCAAGGGCGAGGTCCGCAAGGAACGCGTCGAGGTCGAGCGCGACGACGAACCGCGCAGCCGCCGCTAGACGAACCACCAGCGAACCGCCCACCACTTCCGCCGGTGGGCGGTTCGCTATTGTCCTAGTACAGGCTGTCGAGAACGTCCTTGTAACGCTTCTCGATCTCACGCCGGCGCGGCTTGAGCGACGCGGTGAGCAACCCGTCCTCGACGCTGAAGTCGTTGTCCAGCAAGGCGAATCGCTTGATCGTCTCGTGCCGAGCGAGCTGCGCGTTGACGGACTTGATCGCGTTGTCCACTTCGGACTCGGCGTCGGCGAGGCCCGACGCGGTGTCCGGGTCGAGCGTCACCAGTGCCACGCAGTACTTGCGCCTGTCCCCGTGCACGATCACGTTGCTGATGTACGGCGACGCCGCGTTGATCATGCTCTCGATCCGGGTCGGCGCCACGTACTTGCCGCCCGAGGTCTTGATGAGCTCCTTCTTGCGGTCGGTGATCTTCAACCGGCCCGCGTCGTCGAGCTCGCCGATGTCGCCGGTGTGCAGCCAGCCGTCGACGAGCGACTCGGCGGTCGCCTCCGGCCGGTCGTGGTAGCCGCGCATGACGCCGGGGCCGCGCAGCAGCACCTCGCCGTCCTCGGCGATCTTGACCTCCATGCCGGGGATCGGCGGCCCGACCGTGCCGATCCGGATCATGCCCGGCCGGTTGAAGAACGTCGCCGCGGACGACTCGGTGAGCCCGTAGCCCTCCAGGATCGTGATGCCGGCGCGCTCGAAGAACTCGGCGATCTCGGAGGCCAGCGGCGCGGAGCCCGACACGAAGTAGCGGATCCGGCCGCCCACCCGTTCGCGCAACTTGCTGTACACGAGGCGATCCGCGAGCCAGCGCGTCGCCGGGCCGTGATCCCGGTCGGCCCAGCGGAAGATCTTCTCGGTGATCCCGCCCTTCTCCCGCGCTCCCGCGACGATGCGGCCGTGGATCTTCTCGAAGATGCGCGGCGCGGCGGCCACGATCGACGGCCGCAGCTCCCCCAGGTTGTCCACGATCCGCTCGACGCTCCCGTCGACGGCGGTCGGCACGCCCGCGGCGATCATCGCCATCGTCAGCACCTTGCCGAACGCGTGCGACAGCGGCAGCCACAGGAAGTGCAGGTCCGTCGGCCGCAGGATGCCCAGGGACGCGATGGCCTCCGCCGTCGTCAGCCAGTTCTCGTGCGTGAGCTCGACGCCCTTCGGCGTGCCCGTGGTGCCCGAGGTGTAGATCAACGTCGCCAGGTCGTCCGCGCCGAGCCCGTCGATCAGCGCGTCGTAGTCGCCCTCACCCCGGGGAACCGCGCCGAACCGCAGCACCTCGACGCCGTCGGGCGCCATCGCGGCGTGCTCGTCGGTCTCCACCACCAGGATCCGGCTGCCCGAGTCACCGATGATGTGCTCGACCTCCGCGGCCGTGCTGTTCGGGTAGATCGTGGTGGTGGCGCCGCCGGCGGCGAGCACGGCGAGGTCGGTGACGATCCACTCGATGCTCGTGCGGCCCATCAACGCCACGCGGTCGCCCTTGCGCAGGCCCTTCTCCGCCAGCCCGAACGCCTCCGCGGCGACCCGGTCCTGCAACTGAGCCCAGGTCAGCGAGACCCAGCCACCGCCGTCGCGGTACCGCATCGCCTCGGCGTCGGGCGTGCGGGCGACCCGGTCGCGCAGCAGGCCGGGAATCGACAGCGCCATTGCTCGTCCTCCTCTAGAGCGTCGCTCCAGAGCGGTACTCTAACCCCCATGGCCGACAGACGACAGTCTCTCCTCGACGCGGCGCTCGAACTCGTCGAGGAAGGCGGCCTCGACGCCGTCACCATCGCGGCGCTCACCGAGCGGTCCGGCATGTCGAACGGCAGCATCTACCACCACTTCGGCAGCCGCGCGGGCGTGTTCGCGAAGCTCTACGCCGACAGCTACGCCCGGTGCATCGCCGCGATGCTGCCCGCCCTGAACGCGCCCACGACCCGTGAGGGCGTTCGCACGCTGACGTTGAACTACCTCGACTGGGTCATCGCGAACCCCAGCCGCGCCCGCTTCCTCTACGCCGCACCGGACCACGCCGACCCGGAGGCCAAGATGGTGGAGTTCGGGCCCGTGCTGGCCTGGTTCGCCGCCCGCATGGCGTCCGGCGAACTGCGCGCGGTACCGGCGTGGATGCTGGAACCCGTCGCGATGGGACCGGCTCACGAGTCGGTGCGCCGGTACCTGCTCGGGGTGTTCGACCTGCACCAGGCCCGCGAGTTCATCGCCGACGCCGTGTGGTCCGTGCTCTCGCACTAGTGTTCGATTATGCTGCGGTCCATGCGCCAGGGATCACTGTTCGACCTGGAGGCGGAGCCGGAACTGGCCCCGCTCGCCCCGCGCCGCACCGACCTCGCGCACGGCGCCTGGATCGACGTCCAGCCGGGCTGGCTCGCGGGCGCCGACGCGCTGTTCGACCAGCTCGTCGACGAGGTCCCGTGGCGCGCCGAACGC
Source organism: Lentzea cavernae (assembly GCF_014653695.1). Lineage (GTDB taxonomy): Bacteria > Actinomycetota > Actinomycetes > Mycobacteriales > Pseudonocardiaceae > Lentzea > Lentzea cavernae. Next base: position 1,050,056 of record NZ_BNAR01000001.1, read on the forward strand.
CGGCAGATGTACGACGCGGTGGTCGACGTGCCGCGCCTGCTCTGCTTCTACGGTGGCGCCCTGCCGTTCGACGTCCTCACCACGGCACGCGAGGCGCTGTCGAAGCACTACCTGGCCGAGCTGAACGAACCGTTCACGACGGCCGGGCTGTGCTACTACCGCGACGGCCGGGACAGCGTGGCCTGGCACGGCGACACGATCGGCCGCGGCCAGACCGAGGACACGATGGTCGCGATCCTGTCCGTCGGCACCCCGCGCGCCCTGCTGCTGCGGCCGCGCGGTGGCGGTGAGACGCACAAGTACGCGCTGGGGCACGGCGACCTGCTCGTCATGGGCGGCTCCTGCCAGCGCACGTGGGAGCACGCCATCCCGAAGACCTCGAAGGTGGTCGGGCCGAGGATCAGCGTCCAGTTCCGCCCGCACGGAGTCCGCTAGCGACGAGTTCCTCGGACACCTCCCACACGCGCCGTGCCTCCTCGGTGCTGCGCAGGCGGCTGTAGAGGGCCTGCTCGGCGGGCGGGCCGCTGAGGTGGCTGACGCGGCTCGGGCCGTAGAACTCGGCCGCGTCGGGCGTGGTCGCGGCGAGCAGGGCCGGGAGCTGGGCCGACTCCACGGTGCCGAGGACGCCGGCCGAGGACAGGACCCGGATCATGCGCACGCCGAAGGTGTCGCCGTCACGGCCGATCTCGGGACGGGCCGCGAGCAGGCTCGTCGGAGCGACACCGGGGTGGGAGAGGTTGCTCGTGATGCCCCAGCCGCCCGCCTCGCTGCGCCGGGCCAGTTCGAGGCCGAACAGGCCGAAGGCGATCTTCGACTGGCTGTAGGCCTTGCCGCCGCTGTAGGACCGCTCCCAGTTCAGGTCGTCCCAGTTGATGGCGCCCTGGTTGGCGGCGATGCTGATCTGCGAGGTCACGCGGGCACGGCCGGCCTTCAGCACCGGCAACAAGCCCATCACCAGGGCGAAGTGGCCCAGGTGGTTGGTGCCGAACTGCAGCTCGAACCCGTCCGCGGTCGTCTGGCGCTCGGGCGGGGTCATCACCCCCGCGTTGTTGATCAGGATGTGCACGGGCTCGCCCTCCGCCAGCAGCGTTTCGGTCAGCGCGGCGACGGACCGCAGCGACGAGAGGTCGAGCGAGCGCAACGACACGTTCGCGTCCGGGGTCCGCCGGCGGATCTCGGCGACCGCGGCCTCACCCTTGCGCTGGTTGCGGACGGGCATGAGGACCTCGGCCCCCGCCGCCGCGAGCCGGCCTGCGATGCCGAGCCCGACCCCGTCGCTGGCGCCGGTGACCACGGCACGCCTCCCGGTCAGGTCCGGGACCTCGACGTCGAACTTCTTCCCGCTCATCGCGCACTCCCCTGGTCGTCGTGGTGTTGTCTCCACAGTGGCCGGACGTGCGGGCGCACATCCAGGACCTCTCAGTCCGTGGCTACCGCGACGAGGCGGCACTACAAAGGAAACCGACACGAAGGAGGGACCCGCTGTGGTGATCGACCGAGCCGGCCTCGCGGCGTTCCTGAGGAGCCGCCGGGAGGCGTTGCAACCGGAGGACATCGGGCTGCGGCGCGGCCCCCGGCGCCGGACGAACGGCCTGCGCCGCGAGGAGGTCGCCGCGCGGTGCAACATGTCGGCCGACTACTACGCGCGCCTGGAGCAGGAACGCGGCACGCACCCGTCCGAGCAGATGATCGCCTCGATCGCGGCCGGCCTGCACCTGTCGCTCGACGAGCGCGACCACCTGTTCCGGCTCGCGGGCCACACCCCGCCGCACCGCGGGTCGATCAGCGAGCACGTCAGCCCCGGTCTCGCGCGGATCTTCGACCGCCTGCACGACACCCCGGCCGAGATCGTCACCGAACTCGGCGAGACCCTGCGCCAGACCCCGCTCGGCCTCGCGCTCACCGGCGACGCGAGCCGGTACACCGGCCCTGCCCGCAGCCTCGGCTACCGGTGGTTCACCGATCCGGATTCCCGCGCGCTGTACGACCCCGCCGACCACGGGTTCCTGGGCAGGATGTGGGCATCGGGGCTGCGCGAGGCCGTCACCCGGCGCGGCCCCGGTTCCCGCGCGGCGCACTACACCGACCTGCTGCTGGCCCGCAGCGAGGAGTTCCGCACGGTGTGGGAGGCCCAGGAGATCGGCCTGCGCCCCAAGGAGTTCAAGCGGTACGTCCACCCGAGCGTCGGCGCGCTGGAGCTGCAGTGCCAGACGTTGCTCGACCCCGACCAGCACCACTTCCTGCTGGTCTACACCGCCACGCCGGGCACCGAGAGCTACGAGAAGCTGCAGCTGCTGTCCGTCATCGGATCCGCTGCGCCAACGGGCTGAGCAGCAGCAACAGCAGGCTCCAGTAGCTGGTGAAGGGCACCAGCACGAACGCGACCAGCAACAGCGCCGGGGGCAGGACCGCGTGCAGCACCACGGCCCTCGTCAGTCCCGGCGACTCGCGGGCGAGCCCGGGACGGCTGTGGATCAGCAGCCTCAGCGCGGCCAGCAGGATGCTGCTCACCAGGATCGTGCCCACGTAGAAGAGCCGGACGAACGTGTCCCCGTCGTAGGTCCCCGCCAGCTCCGTGGGGAAAGGCAGCACCACGATCGTCAGCAACCACGCCATGTTCAGCACGACCAGCGGCACGCTGTACTGCCGCACGTTCTCGAACAGCTGGTGGTGGGTGAACCACAGGTGCGCGATCACCGCGAAGCTCAGCAGGAAGCTGAAGATCTGCGGCCAGTGGTGGGAGACCAGCTCGATCGGGGGCTCGTCGCCCGGTTCCGAGGTGATCTCCACCAGCGGCAGCACCAGCAGGGTGATCGCGATCGCGACCACCGCGTCGGTGAAGAGGACCAGGCGGTCGGGTTCGCGCTTCATGGACACCCGGCCAACCTAGTCCTCAAAGGACGACGCGGACTCAGACCACGTCCACGAACACCGGGTTGGCGTAGAACCAGAGGTCGGCCCACGGGTCGGAGTTCGCGATCTCGTCGATCATCGGGTCACCGGACGAGGTGAGCCGCTTGCCGTCGCTGCCCCGCAGCCGCAGGTAGAACGACCGCTCGACGTTCTTGAACGTGTGCGTGAAGCGGATCTTGCCCGTGCGCGGCACCTCGAACGTCTTCGTGACGGTCGTCTCCGGCGCCGCGAACACGTCGCGGTCGGCCGCGGGCCCGGTCACCGGGCCGGAGATCAGGTCGACCTTGGCCAGCACGGGCTTCGCACCGGAGAAGTTCGGCCCGGAGGCGCGGTCGACCTCGATCGTGACCTCGACGTCGCCGCCGCGGCGCACGAAGGTCCGGCCGCCCAGCGTCACGCCGCGCAGGTCGTCGCGGGACCGCACGCGCAGCTCCAGGCCGTCGACCAGGCGCCCGTGCACGGTCAGCACCTTGCCGGACTGCAGGCCGCGCATGACGTCCACATAGGACCTCGACCGGGCGCCGACGACGTTCGCGCCGTACTGGCCGGGGAAGAAGTCGCCGTAGGCGGTCTGCTTGACGCCCGAGTCGATCGGCGCGCCCTTCGACCCGGTCGTGGCGTAGTCCTGCTTGCCGGGCGTGAGCGTGTCGTTGAAGACCTGGTGCACGTCCGAGTTGGCGGTGATCCACCACGGCCGGCCCTCGGCGAGCAGCGAGTCCCACAGGCCGCCGACCTTCGCGGTCATCCAGTCGAACCCGCCGTGCGTGCGGTAGGACTCCGGCGGGTAGGCCGGGAACGACTCCGGCAGCGGGGCGGCCGTGTCGTAGTAGCCGCGCGCACGGCCGGAGCCGCCCGCGGACTTCGGCGTGCCGGCGGCCTGGTGGCCGGGCGCGCCCTCCATGCCGACCGCGACGCCGGGGGCCGCGTCGCGCCAGCCGCGGATCTCGTGCGGGCTGTCGACGCCGCGCCGGGACGGGTGGTTCGCGAACATCAGCGCGATCTCGGTCCGTCCGGAGAGGACCTGCGCCTCCAGGTACCGCAGTGCGGCCAGGGCGAGCGGTTCGGTGTTGTTCGCGATGCGGCCGTCGTAGGCGAGCTCGAACGCCTTGAGGATGTCGACGGTGTGCTTGCCGGGCGGCAGGAACACGGTGGCGTGCTCGGCGCCCGGGATGTTCCACTCGAGGCCCTGGTAGACCAGCACGTCGCGCTGCGACCGGCGGACCTTCTCGATGTCCGGCGTGATCTGGTCGATCGAGAACTTCTGGTGCGCGACCCCGCCGTGGTCGGTGATCACGACCCAGTCGAGGCCGAACTCGTGCGCCTTCGCGACCTGCTGCGCGATCGTGTACTGGCCGTCGTCGGAGTACTGGGTGTGGATGTGGTGGTCGCCCGCGAACCAGCGGTCGCCGCCGCCCCACGGGTTGACGGGGACGTGCGCCGCGGCCGTGCCCGTGCCGACGGCGACTGCTCCGGCGGCGCCGGCCGCGATGCCGAGACCGGCCAGGAACCTGCGGCGCTCGACCGACGACGGGCGGTCGTCCCCGGGGTCGAGCCAGCTGCCCTCGACCGGTTCGACCTCGTGGTGCGCGTGATCACCGTGCGGGTGATCGTGGGAGTGCGACATGCGCCGATCTCAGCCGGTCAACCTGTCGTGGCAAACGAACGCCAGATGAACCCTTGTACCGGGAATTTCGTTCACACGGCCTGGACGGCCAGCAACGCCAGGTCGTCGTGGTCGTCGCGGTCGAGCCACTTGAGCACGGCCCGCTCGCAGTGCCGTGCGATCTCCTCGGCCGACAACCCCTTGCACTCCTTCAGCACCGCCCGCAGCCGCTGCTCGCCGAACAGTTCCGAGCGGTCGGTGTGCGCGCGTGCCTCCGTGAACCCGTCGGAGTACAGCACCAGCGTGTCCCCCGGTGCCAGGGTCACCTGCTCACCGGAGAACCGGACGTCCGCCAGGATGCCGACGATCGCTCCGGTCGCGCTCACCTCGTGCACGCTGCCGTCCGCCCGCAGGACCAGCGGCACGGGATGGCCGCCGGACGCGAGCGACAGCCGCGCTCCCCCGTCGGCCAGCGGCACCAGGTCACCGACGACGAGCGTGGTGAACAGCTTCGAGCCGGTGGCGCGCAACGACGTGTTCAGCAGGTGCAGCAGCCGCACCGGGTTCGTCTCGACCAGCGACAGCGCCTGCAGCGACTGCCGGACGCGTCCACTGTGGACCGCGGCCTCCAGGCCGTGGCCGCAGACGTCGCCCAGCACGAACGTCGCCGAACCGTCCGTGCGCGGGTGCACGTCGTAGAAGTCGCCGCCGACCAACGCTCGCTGGTGGGCGGGGATGAACACCGAGGCCATCGTCACGCCGCGCACCTCGGGCAGCGGCAACGGCAGCAGCGCCGACCGCAGGATCTCGATCGTCCGCTGCTGCTCGGTCAGCTTCGACGACGACTCCAGCGCCGCGGCGGCGTGCTTGCCGAACAGCCGCACGCGTTCCACGTCGTTCGGCGCGAACTCGCCCTTCCGCACCACGACCAGCGCGCCGCCGACCCCGAGCGGCACGGCCAGCGCGCAGCCGAAGTCCTCCGGCACACCCCAGCTGCCTTCACCCAAAGAGGTGATCCTGGTCAGGGTCGACGTGCCGGTCAGGACCTCGGCGATCTCCGACGCGCGGCGGGGCGTGCGCGTGACCGTCGGCTCACCGCCGTCGCAGCGCCACCACTCGAGCCGATCACGTGTGGCGGGCACCACAGCGACGCAGTGCTCGCCCAGCAACTCGGCTGAGAGCTGCACGATCGACTTCAGCGTCAGCTCGCGCGACGTGCCGCCGGCGAGCCGCAGGTGCGCGTGGTCGAGCGTGGAGTCCGTGAAGTACCAGGCACTCCAGCCGTCGCCGAGATCGTGCTGGCGGCCCGCGACGTGCACGTCGAACTGCCCGCCGAGGCCCAGGCGGGGGAACCGCTCGGCGGCCGCGGCGTTGCGCACGCGCACCACTCCGGACGGGTCCACGACGAAGACGGCTTCGCGCAGCCCGTCCACCAGGCGCTGCCAGCCGTCGAGGTCGATGCCCACGACGCTGCTCATCCGCTGGTGTCCAGTGCAGCCGGCCGGATCATCACGGCCTCCTGCGGGTTGTTTGCGTGCATCGCGGCATCAAGTTACCTCGCTCCCAACCTAACGTGGCAGTCTTGGCTCCGACCACCGAGGCACGGAGGCTTGGAGTGACCACGGCCAACGAAGAGACGGACGCGACCCTCGATCGGGTTCTCTCGGCGATGAGAGACCTGCGTGACGGCAACTTCCGCCGCAGGCTCGTCGTGCCCGGGAACGGGCCCGTGTCGGCGCTCGCGGACGTGTTCAACGAGATCGCGGAGCGCAACCAGTGGCTCGCCGGTGAGCTGGGCCGCGTCCGGCAGGCCGTCGGCCAGGAGGGCCGGCTGACCGAACGGGTGGCGCCCGCGGGCACCGCCGGTGGCTGGTCGCTCATCGCCGACTCGGTGAACGGCCTGGTCGAGGACCTGATGCGGCCGACGACGGAGCTGAGCCGCGTGCTCGCCGCCGTCGCCGAGGGCGACCTGACCAAGCGCATGTCGGACCAGACGCTGCGCGGTGAGTTCGCGACGCTCGGCTCGACGGTGAACGGCCTGGTCGACCAGCTCTCGTCGTTCGCGGACGAGGTCACGCGCGTGGCCCGCGAGGTCGGCACCGACGGCCGCCTCGGCGGTCAGGCGAAGGTGCCCGGCGTGGCCGGCACCTGGCGCGACCTCACCGACAACGTCAACTCGATGGCGAACAACCTGACCAACCAGGTCCGCAACATCGCCCAGGTCGCGACGGCGGTGGCGAACGGCGACCTCACGCAGAAGATCACGGTCGACGTCTCCGGCGAGATGCTGGAACTCAAGAACACGCTGAACACGATGGTCGACCAGCTCTCGTCGTTCGCGGACGAGGTCACGCGTGTCGCCCGCGAGGTCGGCACGGACGGCAAGCTCGGTGGTCAGGCGAAGGTGCCCGGTGTCGCCGGCACCTGGCGCGACCTCACCGACAACGTGAACTTCATGGCGGACAACCTGACCACCCAGGTCCGCAACATCGCCCAGGTCACGACCGCCGTGGCGCTGGGCGACCTGACCCAGAAGATCACCGTCGACGCGCGCGGCGAGATCCTCGAGCTCAAGACCACGATCAACACGATGGTCGACCAGCTCTCGTCGTTCGGCGACGAGGTCACGCGTGTCGCCCGCGAGGTCGGCTCGGACGGCCGCCTCGGCGGTCAGGCGCAGGTCCCGGGCGTCGCCGGAACGTGGCGCGACCTCACCGAGTCGGTGAACGTCATGGCGAACAACCTGACGACCCAGGTCCGCAACATCGCCTCGGTGACCACGGCCATCGCGCGCGGCGACCTAACGCAGAAGATCACCATCGACGCCCGCGGCGAGATCCTCGAGCTCAAGACCACCATCAACACGATGGTCGACCAGCTCAGCTCGTTCGCCGACGAGGCCACGCGCGTCGCCCGCGAGGTCGGCACCGAGGGCCGCCTCGGCGGTCAGGCGACGGTGCCGGGGGTCGCGGGCACGTGGCGCGACCTGACCGACAACGTCAACTTCATGGCGAACAACCTGACCAACCAGGTCCGCAACATCGCGCACGTCGCCACCGCCGTCGCCAACGGCGACCTGTCGCAGAAGATCACCGTGGACGCGCGCGGCGAGATCCTCGAGCTGAAGTCCACTTTGAACACGATGGTGGACCAGCTGTCGTCGTTCGCCGAGGAGGTCACCCGCGTCGCCCGCGAGGTCGGCACCGACGGCCGGCTGGGCGGCCAGGCCCGCGTGCAGGGCGTCGCCGGCACGTGGAAGGACCTGACGGACAACGTCAACCTGATGGCGGACAACCTGACCGACCAGGTCCGCAACATCGCCGCCGTCGCCACCGCCGTCGCGAACGGCGACCTGTCGAAGAAGATCACCGTCGAGGCGAAGGGCGAGGTCGCGACCCTCGCCGACACCCTCAACGGCATGGTCGACACGCTCCGCGCGTTCGGCGACGAGGTCACCCGCGTGGCCCGCGAGGTCGGCACCGAGGGCATCCTGGGCGGCCAGGCGCGCGTGTCCGGCGTGGCCGGCACGTGGAAGGACCTCACCGACTCGGTGAACTTCATGGCGGACAACCTGACCAACCAGGTCCGCAACATCGCCCAGGTCACCACCGCCGTCGCGCAGGGCGACCTGACGAAGAAGATCGACGTCTCGGCCCGCGGCGAGATCCTCGAGCTGAAGACCACGATCAACACGATGGTCGACCAGCTCAGCTCGTTCGCCGACGAGGTCACGCGTGTGGCCCGCGAGGTCGGCACCGAGGGCAAGCTCGGTGGTCAGGCCGAGGTCGACGGCGTGGCCGGCACGTGGTCGAAGCTGACCGACAACGTCAACCAGCTCGCCTCGAACCTCACGACCCAGGTCCGCGCGATCGCCGCCGTCGCCACCGCCGTGACCGCGGGCGACCTCACCAGGCAGATCACCGTCGACGCGTCCGGGGAGCTCGCCGAGCTCAAGGACAACGTCAACCAGATGATCGCGAACCTGAAGGAGACCACGCGGGCCAACCGCGAGCAGTACTGGCTCAAGACGAACCTGGCGCGCCTGTCCGGTCTCATGCAGGGCCACCGCGACCTGCGCGCGCTCGCGTCGTTGATCATGAGCGAGCTGACGCCGCTGGTCAGCGCCCACCACGGCGCGTTCTTCCAGATCGAGGAGGACGACTCCAAGCAGTCGCTGGAACTCACCGCCTCCTACGGCTTCCGCCTGGACGCGGCGCGCATGACGCGCGTGGCCATGGGCGAGTCGCTCGTCGGCCAGTCGGCGCTGGAGAAGAAGACGATCCTCGTCACCCAGGTCCCCGGCGGTTACCTGACGGTCTCCTCCGCGCTCGGCGAGTCGGCCCCGGTCAACCTCGTGATCCTGCCGATCCTGTTCCAGGGCGAGACCCTGGGCGTGATCGAACTGGCGTCCCTCAACGAGTTCTCGGACGTCCACCTCGACCTCCTGGACCAGCTCAAGGAGGCCATCGGCGTCAACGTCAACACGCTGCTGGCCAACTCCCGCACCGACGCCCTGCTGGTCGAGTCCCAGCGCCTCACGACGGAACTGAGGGCCGGTTCCGAGGAACTGGAGGACCGCGCCCGCCAGCTGCAGACGGCGTCGAAGTACAAGTCCGAGTTCATGGCGAACATGTCCCACGAGCTCCGGACGCCGCTGAACTCGTTGCTGATCCTGGCCAAGCTGCTCGCCGACAACCTCGACGGCAACCTCAACCCCAAGCAGGTCGAGTTCGCCCGCACGATCCACTCGTCGGGCTCCGACCTGCTGCAGCTCATCAACGACATCCTCGACCTCACCAAGGTCGAGGCGGGCCACATGACGCTGCACGAGGACCCGGTCCGCCTGGACGAGCTGGTCCGCTACGTCGAGACGCTCTGCCTGCCCCTCACGGCCGAGAAGAACCTCGAGTTCTCCGTCCGCGTGGACCCGAACGTGCCGGAGACCCTCCACACCGACGAGCACAGGCTTCAGCAGATCCTCAGGAACCTGCTCTCGAACGCCGTCAAGTTCACCCACGACGGCGGCATCCGCCTGCACGTGCGCATGGACGATCCGTCCACAGTGGCCTTCGACGTGCACGACACCGGCATCGGCATCCCGGCCGAGAAGCTCGCCGTGATCTTCGAGGCCTTCCAGCAGGCGGACGGCACCACCTCCCGCAAGTACGGCGGCACGGGCCTGGGCCTGTCGATCAGCCGCGAGCTGTCGCAGTTGCTGAACGGCGCCCTGCGGGTGCGCTCGGAGCCGGGCATCGGCTCGACGTTCACCCTCTGCCTCCCGCTCGGCAAGGTCGCCTCCGAGGCGGTCGTGCTGCCCGAACCCACCCCGATCGTCGCACCGGCGGCACCGGTCGTGGCCCCCTCGGGCTCCATGCGCTTCCACGGCGAAAAGGTCCTGGTCGTCGACGACGACCTGCGCAACGTCTTCGCGCTCACGAGCGTGCTGGAATTGCACGGCCTGGAGGCGATCTTCGCCGACAACGGCATCACGGGCGTGCGAGCGCTCGAGCAGTACGACGACGTGGCCATCGTCCTGATGGACATCATGATGCCCGAACTGGACGGCAACGCCACGATCTCGGCGATCCGGGCGATGGAGCGCTACTCCGACCTCCCGGTCATCGCCGTGACCGCCAAGGCGATGAAGGGCGACCGGGAGAAGTCCCTGGCCTCGGGCGCGACCGACTACGTGACCAAGCCGGTGGACACCGAGCACCTGATCCGGTTGATCGCCTACTACCTGGGCGTGTCGGCGGAGGCCTGAGCGGCAAGAGGTGGGCTGCCCGTTCCGCGTGGAACGGGCGAGCCGCCCTCCACCCACGCAATGGCGAAGCCGAGGCGTGCGTACCTCTACCGCCCTGACCAGCGGTGAAACGCAGCCACGACGGCGATGACCGGCACCGGCCTGTCCCAGGCCAACGCAAGCCGACCCGAGCACGCCCGGTCAGCCGGTCAGCCAGCCGGTCAGAGAGCCGAGTCCACGGCCTCCTGCACAGCCGCGTCCACCGACTCGAACAGGCTCAGCACCTCAGCCACGTCCGCCAGCTCGAACAACCGCCGAACCGGCCCCTGAGCAGCCGCGATCCGCAGCTGTCCACCGGCCTCGACCAGCCGCCGGTGCCAGTCCAGCACCAATGCCAGCCCGGTCGAGTCCATGAAGTCCAGCTGGGCCAGGTCCAGCACCGCGTGGGCCCCTGTGACGTCCGCGTCCATCCGGGCGGACAGCAAGGGCACGGTGTCGATGTCCAGTTCGCCGGCGACGGCGAGCACTCGCCATCCCCGCTGGACCTCGCTGCCGACGTTGAGCTCCATCGTCGCCGTTTCCTTCCGCCACGCCCGACTCGTGCGACCCAAATCGTGCAGCACGACGTCCGACCATGCGACCACCGGGGGGCTGAAAGATCCGGACGACCCGCCGGATGTGCGACGATGCGCCTTGTGTTGAACGACCCACTGGCAGAGGTGCGGGTGACCCTGACCGCCGAGGGCGGTTCGTGCGCTCGCGCACGTCAGGTGGTGCGCGAGGCCGCTGCCTCGTGGGAGTTGTCGGAGGACCTGGCCGACGACGCGCAGCTCGTCGTGACGGAGCTGGTGTCCAACAGCATCGACCACGGTGAGGGACCGATCACACTCACGGTGAGCCGCAGGGCCGGCGGGATGCTGGTCGAGGTGCACGACGAGTCGTCGCGGATGCCCCAGATCAGGCCCGTGGACCCCAACAGCGCGCGTGGGCGCGGCATGCAGCTCGTGCAGGCGCTGAGCGTGCGGTGGGGCACGACGCCGCAGCAGAGTGGGAAAGTCGTCTGGGCTCAGCTAGAAGCGTGAAAACGGGGTACCTGTCCCCGTATGACCGCTCTTCCGCCCGACCCCGATCCCGCCCGCACCCCCGGCCTCGAGCCCGGTGGCGGGGTGAACCCGGGAGACACCCCGCCGGACTCGGGATCGACCACCGAAGGTCTCAGCCACCACGAGCGGAAGCCGCCGACGGCGACCGCCGGGCGCATTGTGATCGCGATCATCGTGCTGTTCGCGGTGCTGGTGGCCGCCATGCTCCTGACCCGGGCTTTCCTGCTCGCCTGAGCGGTCGTCCGGAGGACCCGTCCGCGACCTGACGAGCCGTGTTCAGGTTGTGGTCGTCGCACGGTGACGCGTACGGTCGGTGCGGACGGGAGTCTTGATGAATCAGCTTCGACAGAGAACTACCTATGTCCAGTCCATCCCGATCGTCGCCCTGACCGGCGAGATCGACATGATGTCCTCGGCACCGGTCACCAGCAGGCTCGCCGAGTTGCTCGACCGCAAGCCGCCCGCACTGGTCGTCGACCTGCGGGAAGTGCGCTTCTTCGGGTCCGAGGGGATCCGCGCGCTGGTGGAGACGCAGCACCAGGCCGATGTGCTCGGCATCAAGTTCGGTGTCGTCAGCGACACCAGGATCGTGCTGCGACCGTTGCAGATGACCGCTGTCGACCAGTTGCTGAGGCTGTTCGCCGACGTCGACGACGCGGTGACCGCGCTGAGCGCCTGAGCGTCCGCTAGGCCGCGGACGAGTTCCGCGCGCGAGACCGTTCGACGAGGGACAGCAACAGGCCTTCCTTGGTGGACCACGGCGAGATGTCCACGACGTCGTGCCCCGACACCCTCATCAACCCCTCCGCGACCACCGCGCCCGCCAGCGACTGCTGGGCCCGGTGGCGCGAGATCCCCGGCAGCGCCGCCCGTTCGCGCACGGACAGCTTCGCGAGGCGCGGAATCCACTTCTCCAGGTCCCTGAGCCGCAACTGGCGTGACGCGTAGGTGCCGTTGCGGGCGCCGGCGAGGCGGGCCAGCTGTTCGAACACCTTCGAGCACCCGACCGCGCGATCGCTCTCACCCCAGGGGAACGCGGTCTCCAGCCTGTCCGCCACCTCGGAGCGCATGTCCGCGACGGTGAGGCCGGCCCTCGTCAGAGTCCTTGCGCCCAAAGGCAACGACACCGCGCGCTCGGGCTCGGCGCCGGAACCGGCGGCCAGTTCGACGGTGCCGCCGCCGACGTCCAGCACGACCATGGAGCCCGCGCTCCAGCCGAACCAGTGCCGGGCGGCGGCGTAGGACAGGCGTGCTTCTTCCTTGCCGGACAACACCTTCAACTCGACGCCGGTGCGTCTGGCCACCTTGCGGATGACCTCGGCGGAGTTCGTGCTGTCACGAACGGAGGAGGTGGCGAAGGGCAGGAACGGGACGTCGCCCGCCTTCTTGCGGGCGGCCAGGACGGCGGTGCAGAGCGACTCGACGCCGGCGGCGCTGATGGCGCCGCGCTCGTCGATCTCGCGGTCGAGTCTCAGCCGGACCTTGTGGGACACCAGCGGACGCAGCAGGTCTCGTTCCACGACCACCAGGTGTGCGCTGAAGCACCCGACGTCCAGAACTCCGACCGACATCCGCCACCTTCCTTCTACCAAGTCTTCTTTACCTCATCGGTGGCCATTGTGCGGAACCTCGGCCCCGAACAGGCGAACTTGACCCGATGAGATGCGTTACAGTCACCGAATGTCACTGGCGGAGATACCTTCCCGGCTCGAACGCGCCCTCGGCAAGGCACATTCCGGCGTAATCGTGCTGGCGGTGGACGGCCTCTCGTCGGACGTGGCCAAACAGTCCTGGCTGTCGGCCTCCTCCGTCGACACGCTGTCGTCGACCGTGCCCTCGACGTCCGCGACGGCGCTGCTGACCGCGGTGACGGGAGTCTCCGCCGACGTCCACCGCGTACCGGGAACGGTGTACCGCAACGGATCCGGCCTCGTGCACGCCATCAACGGCGCCCCCGCGATCCCGGACCTGCCGACCGTGCTGGAACGCCGCGGCGCGACCGTGCTGGCACGGGAGCTCGACCTCCTCGAAGGCACCTGGGCACAGGCGCTCCTGCGGGGATGCACCCGTGTACCCGCGCCCGCCAGGCACAAACTCACCGCCCAGGCGGAGGATCCGCCGCTGCTCGTGGCCAACGTCGTCGCCGATCTCGACAAGGCACTGGAGGGCTCGAGGTTCCTCTGGACGTACGTCAACATCGACGACCACGTGCACCGCCACGGTTACGACGAGTCGGTGCACGAGGCCATGCTCCGTCTGGACGCGCACGCTTCTCGTTGGGCCGCAAAGGGGTGGACCGTCGTGGCGCACTCCGACCACGGCCAGGTCGCCGTCGATCCCGACCCGGACCTCGTCGAGGCGTGGGACGCGATCGTGCGCGAGGAGTGCGTGATCCCGTCCGGTGGCGCGGGCCGCACGCGGTGGCTGTACCCGAAGGCGGACCGCGTGGAGGCCGTTTTCGACCGCGTGGCAACGACTCTGGGCGACACGGCGACCGTGCACCACGCCACCGAACTCGGTCTGCCGCAACCCGAGACGGGCCCCGTCGTCGCGGTGGCCGCGTCACCGCGGTTCCCGATCCCGGACCCGTCGGCGCGCTTCGAGCACGGAGGCCTGAGCCGCGACGAGATCGACGTCCCCTTCGCGGTCTGGCAAGCCGTACAGTGAGCGTGTGCACGTCGAATTCTCCAGCAGCATAAGGGAAATCGATTCTGCCGATTGGGATTCGGTGGTCCGCGCGGCGGGCGCGCCGGTCTTCTACCGACACGCGTACGTCAGCGCGTACGAGCAGTTGCCGCTGACGCGGGTCGACGCGTTCGCGTACTTCGTGGTGCGCCACGAGGGGCAGTCGCTCGCCGTCATGCCCGCCTACCTCCAGACGGCCGCGAACCCGTTGCGCCGCCTGCACGAGGTGTACCCGGAGGCGGTCGGCCAGCCGGCGCTGCTCAGCCACACCTGGCACTGCTACGACGCGCACGTGCCCGCCGTCGCGGAGGTGCTGCCGCGGCTGCTGGAGGCGGTGGTCCGCACGGCGTCGATGTTCGGCGCGCGCTGGTTCGGGTTCATGAACGTCCAGCGCGGCAACGCCCTCTCGCACGCGCTGCGGGCGGCCGGGCTGCCCGCGCGCCACCTCACCGACAGGTGGACCGGCGGCCTCACCACCTACGAGCACTACCTCGCGGGACTGGGCCTGCGCGCCAGGGCGAACCTGCGGCGCAACGAGCGAAGATCGGGGGAGGCGGGCGTCACGGTCGAGGTGCTCCCCGTCGACCACGCCTCGCTCGACGAGATCACCCTGCTGTGCGTCAAGACCGCCAGCCGCTTCGAGAACAACGGGTACCACCCCGGCACCACCTTCGCGAGGTTCGTGACGGCACTGGGCGACCTGGCGCAGGTGATCGAGGTCCGCCAGCACGGCAGGCTCGTCGCCGCCGGGGTCTGCCTCACCGACGCCACCCGCTTCCACACCTGGACGTGCGGCGTCGACTACGCCGTCGACGGCAACTACAGCCCCTACGGCGTGCTGTTCGCCGAGTCGGTCAGGCTCGCGATCCGCCTGGGCAAGTCCACGCTCGAGGGCGGCAGGGACAACGCGGCCTTCAAACGGCGGCACGGCCTGAGCCCACGCCATCTGGACGCTGTTCTCCACCGCGTCTGACCGCCGAATTGTTCATCCTTGTGAACAATTCGAATTACAACGTCGGAATGCAGGTAGTTCACGTATCTGATCAGACCCGAACTCCGCCTTTACGCTGTTCAGCGGCCCAGCACAAGCCGAAGGAATCAATTTTTGACGCACCTTTACACGGCTTGATCCGATCTGGCACTGTGTCGCCGGGCGCAAGACGAGAAAGGGACTGGACGGTCTCGTGAATCTGTCTCGACGCACCCTTCTGGCTTCTGCGGCGGCCACTCCCCTGCTCACCGGAGCAGGTGTCGCCCTCGGCGCGGGAGAAGCCGCCGCTTCGCCCGCCAAGCTCCGCGCGGCCCTCGACTACGGCAACTCCAAGCTGAAGGCCGTCGCTCCGGGCATCACGTCGTTCCCGGAGATCACCCGTGCCGAGAAGTGGACCTACGTCGCCGACGGCGGCTGGATCGGCGGGTTCTGGCCGGGCACGCTGTGGCTCGCGCACCTCGACAGCGGCGACGCGCAGTTCCGCGCGCTCGCCGAAGCCGCCAACGACAGGCTGGCGCCGCGCCGCCTCGACCCCCGCGACCACGACCTGGGGTTCCTCTTCTACCCCTCCTGGATCACCGCGTACCGGCTCACCGGTGACGTCAAGTGGCGTGACGGCGCGATCGACGCCGCGAACACGCTGATCCAGCGCTGGAACGCGACCGGGAAGTTCATCCGCGCGTGGGGCAGGCTCGGCACGCCGGGCAACGCGGGCCGCGTCATCATCGACACGATGATGAACCTGGACCTGCTCGCGTTCGCCACCGAGCAGACCGGCGACCGCAAGTACCTCGACATCGCGATCGCCCACGCCAGGACGACCCAGGCGCACTTCCTGCGCCAGGACGGCTCGACCCCGCACGTGTTCGACTTCAACCCCGACACCGGCGCGGCCGTCGGCCCGAACACCGTGCAGGGCTACAGCCCCACCTCGTCCTGGTCACGCGGCCAGGCGTGGGGCATCTACGGCTTCACGACGATGTACCGCCGCACGGGCCTGCGCGAGTTCCGCGACACCGCGCGCAAGATGTCCGACTACGCCCTGTCGGTGCTCACGCCGGACAGCGTGCCGGTGTGGGACTACCGCTCACCGCTGGGCGCCAACGACATCAAGGACTCGTCGGCGGGCGCCATCATGGCGTGCGGCCTGCTCGACCTCGCGAAGGTCACCGGCACCGACCGCTACCGCGACCGGGCGCTGAAGATCCTCGACGGCCTCGTGAGCACCTGCCTGACGACCAGGTCCACGCGGGCCGAGGCGATCCTGGCGCGCGGCACCCGCAACCGCCCGTCCGAGGACGGCGTGGAGATCTCGCTGCCGTACGGCGACTACTACCTGTACGAGGCGATCCTGCGGGTGCTCAAGCCCGCGCAGATCGCCAAGGCCATCGGCCTGTAGCCGCTCTACTGCTCGATCACGTTCGCCGTCGGCCCGTTGTTCCAGGTGGCCTCCAGCCTGGACAACCGGCCGGCGGCGTTGCGGAAGTTCACCACCAGCGGCCCGCCGGGCTGCTCCACGGACACCGAGTACCCGTCCGCGGGGGTCGCCGACAACGCCTGCACCCCCTGCTGGCGGTACCGCACGACCACGTCACCGCCGCGCAGGTTGAACGCGTGCACGTACGAGCCGTCCGACTGCCATTCCCCCTGCGGCGATTGAGCCGAGGTGGGACGCGCATCCGTACTACTGGGAGGAGCCGGTACAGATGTGGTGATGACAGGAGGCCTGGTGGACGAAGGCGTGACAGGCGGCGGGGTGTCGATGGAGGCACCGGTCTCGGGCACCGGGACGCTGATCGAGGTGACGGTCGGCATCGGGAGCACGGCCGAACCGGTGGTGATCTCCACGGCAGCGACCGGCGCGGGTTCCATCGCCCATCGGATGCCGAACCAGGACAGACCGACGGCGACCGCGGTCACCAGCGCCCAGGCGGCCAGGTATCCGGCGGACCTTCTCACTGCGACGATCCTCCCGTAGCGGCTCATGGCATCAGTGCTGCTGGTCGAAGACGACCCGGTGGTGCGGGCGGCGATCACACGCGCCCTCACCGGCCAGGGCCACATCGTGCACGGTGTCGCGCTCGCGATCGAGGCCTTGCGCGAAGTCACCGCGAACACCTACGACGTCGTGGTGCTCGATCTCGGGCTCCCCGACCTCGACGGCGGTGACGCGCTGCGCATGATCCGAGGCGTCACGAACACCCCGGTGGTCATCGCGACCGCCCGCGACGACGAGGCCGGGATCGTCCGGCTGCTCAACGCGGGCGCCGACGACTACCTCGTCAAACCCTTCTCGAGCGAGCACCTCGAAGCGCGCCTGCAGGCGGTGCTGCGACGTGCCCGCGACACCAAGCAGCTCGTCATCGGCGGCCTGGAGATCGACGTCGACCTCCGCAGGGCCGCCGTGGACGGTCAGGAGCTCTCCCTGACGCACAAGGAGTTCGAGCTGCTCTCCTACCTCGCGGCACGGCAGGGGGAGGTGGTGCCGCGGGCGGAGATCCTCGCGAACCTCTGGCCGTCGCACCGCGACGACCAGACGCTCGACGTCCACCTGTCCTGGCTGCGCCGCAAGCTCGGTGAACGAGCGGCGCAGCCCCGTTATCTGCACACCGTGCGAGGAGTCGGCGTGCGTCTGGTCGACCCCAGATGAGGCGGTCACTGGTGCTGGTCGCTCTCGCGGCGACCAGCATGGTGGCCCTGGCGTTCCTCATCCCGCTCGCGATCGTCGTGAAGGAGTCCGCGTACAACCGCGCGCTGGGCGAGGCGGAGAAGCAGGCGAACGCGATGACGCCCGCGTTGCTGATCACCCGCAAACCGCAGGAGATCCGCCAGGCGATCAGGAGCACCCCGTACGGCAGTCAGCAGCGGCTGGCCGTGCACCTGAGCGCCCCGGCCGGCACCTACGGCTACTCGCACATCACCGCCGCGGACCTGCAGGACGCCCAGAAGGTGGCGACCGCGTCCACCATCAAGAGGCCCGACGGCGTCGCCTACCTGCAACCGCTCGCCACCAGCGAGAGCGGGATCGTGATCGTGGAGGCGTTCGTGCCGCACGACCAGCTCACCCACGGCGTGATCGGCACGTGGTGGGTGCTGGCGGGCGTCGCCGTCGGCCTGGTCGCCGGTTCGGTGATCGTCGCCGACCGCCTGGGCGCACGGGCCGTCAAGGCCACCCAGGCGCTGGCGGAAGGCGCCCGCAGGATGGGCCAGGGCGACCTCTCCGCGCGCGTCCCGGTGAAGGGCCCGCCCGAGGTCAAGGAGGCCGGGAAGGCCTTCAACGCCATGGCCGAGCGCGTCCGGCACCTGCTCGCCGCCGAACGCGAGGTGGTCGCCGACCTCTCGCACCGCCTCAGAACGCCTCTCACGGCCCTTCTCCTGGACGCGGACACCCTCGGGCGTGGTCCTGGCGCGGACCGCGTCCGGGAGGCCGTCCAGGGCCTCGAGAGGGAAGTCGACGAGATCATCAAGGTGGCCCGCTCCGGACTGCAGCCCGACGACAGCGGCGCCGACGCGGCGGAGGTGGTGCGCGACCGGCTGGTGTTCTGGTCCGCGCTCGCCGACGACCAGGAACGGCCGTGGACGGTCCGCGGCGCCGACAAGCCCGCGCACGTGCCGATCTCCCGCTCCGACCTCGCCGCCGCGCTGGACGCGTTGCTGGGCAACGTCTTCCGCTACACGCGGGAGGGCACGCGGTTCGCCGTGACGCTCGTGCACCAGGCCGATCTGGTGGCGCTGGTCGTCGAGGACGCCGGTCCCGGCATCGCGGACACCGAACGGGCCGTGCGCCGCGGTGCCAGCGGTGGTGGTTCCACCGGGCTGGGGCTCGACATCGCCCGACGCGCCGCGGAGAGCACGGGAGGGTCTCTCCACGTCGACCGCGGTCCGTTGGGCGGTGCACGCGTGCAATTGAGGCTCCGGAGGCTCTAGGGGGCCGGAATGTGAAACACCGCCGGCGGCGTGCGGACCGTGGGACGGGTCCGACGCCGCCGGCGGGCACCGGCCGGCCGCGCTGCACCGCTGCCGCACCACCGAGTCCCGAGCAGGAGGGAGGAACCCGATGAGCAGTGCGCACTTGCCTTCCCACACCGGTGGAACGAGGTGGATCAGCCGGGGCTCTCGGCGCCGGGTGTGGGGACCAGCGTATTCAGTGAGTCTGCGGTGGATCGGTTTTTGTGATCTGACATGAAGTTAGCCGACCGCCGATCGTCCCCAATCCCCCGTTCAGACGATTAATCCATTTTAAATATCTTTAAGCTCGCCCACACGGACCGTCCACGTCTTAATCGAATTTAAGATTGAACCGATCGCCTGGTGTCATCCCGGCCAATCGAAATGCGACAGTTCCGCACGGACTCGGCGCGGATCCGGGCCGCACCGAACATGAACAAGAGTCGTGCTCGTTCACGAATTCGTCACACGGATCATCGCCGGTTCGTCCGAAAGCGATGCTGACCCGATCTCATCACGGAAGTAGGGCTGACGCTATACTCACAGTGATCGCCGAGCCCTCTCGTCGTGACCCGGACGTGACTTTTGACGGGTGAGTCAACCAGGGCATTGCTTCCCGCGTATACCCATGTAGATTCCCGCTCACCGTGACGGCCATTCGGGTGACCGCCACGGCTCGCGCGCCGCACGCGAAACGGAGGCAGCATGCAGGCGAACGCCCAGACCGCCCAGGTCGACGACCTGACACTCATCGCGCTTCCCACCGCGGTGAACTGCGCGGATCTGTTCGTGCGCTTCACCCTCGGTGAGTGGCGCCTGCGCAACATGACCGCGGAGTGCTCCGCCGTGGCTTGCGCCCTGGTCGAAGCAGCCGTCGAATCGGCGGACCCCAAGACGTCGCGGCTGATCACGCTGCGACTGCGACTGACCGGCGAGTACCTCGTCGTCGAGCTGGAGGCGGCCAGGTTCATCATGCCGCCGACCTCGCCCGATCTGCGCACCGGCGAACTGCAGCTCGCCGGCGGCATCAAGCTGATCTGGTGCGAGCTCGCCCTGCCGACGGGCGTGAACGCCAACGCGGTGCCCCTGCCCAGGCGCGAGAAGCGCCGCTCCCCCGCCGCTGAAGCACTGGGCGACGAGCCGGACGTCGATCCCGAGCTCATCCAGCGCATCCTGTTCGGCCTCGGCGGCTCGATGGGCAACGGCCACCAGCGATAACGTGCACACAAGGGCGCGTCCACCCGTGGACGCGCCCTTGGTGTGCGCCCGTTCCCGGTGGACGCTTCACGAATCGGTTTCCAGAGCCCAGGAATAACCGCTCGACCACGGTGATTGATTGCGATTAACCGACCGGTGTCATTTTTCCGGCACGCCCGGAAATGTTGCTCTGGTTGGTGGACGGTTCGTCAACAACCCTTCCGATACGGTCTCGTACCACGCCGCCCGAACTGTCCCGCACATTCGGAAAGGTGTCGGATGATCACCACGCTGGCCGCAGCCGCACTGGCTCTGTCCACCCTCGTCGCTCCCCCTGCCGCGGATCCGCCCCCGCCGGGCCAGATCACCATCGACGTCGTCACGGTCAACGGCTCCGGCTGCCGGATCGGCACCGCCGCCGTCGCCGTCTCCCCCGACAACAAGGCGTTCACGGTCACCTACAGCGACTACCTCGCCCAGGTGGGCCCCGAGTCGCGGCCGACCGACTTCCGCAAGAACTGCCAGCTCAACCTCAAGGTCAACGTCCCCAGCGGGTTCACCTACGGCGTCGCCAAGGCCGACTACAGAGGTTTCGCGCACCTCGAACGGGGTGCGAAGGGCACGCAGAAGGCGAGCTACTACTTCCAGGGCATGTCGGACAACGACCAGCGCTCCAAGACCTGGAACGGTCTGCTGAGCGACAGCTGGCAGGTCACGCACCAGACGGACGTGGCGTCCATCGTCTACCACCCGTGCGGGGCGAAGAGGAACTTCAACATCAACACCGAGCTGCGGGTGGACAAGGGCACGTCCGACCCGAAGAAGACCAGCTTCATGGCCATGGACTCGACGGACGGCTCGATCGAGACCGTCTACCACTTCGCGTGGAAGACGTGTCCGAAGTAGACCGGTAGGTCAGCGCCCTCGCACGGCAAGGCCGAGCCCAGGAGGCATGGGCTCGGCCTTGCTGTCCTCTGGCGAACTCAGATGTTCTGGTTCGCGAAACCCTTCGTCGCGATCTTCGACAACATCCCCTGCCACACCGCGGTGCTGGTGTGCGGGTCCCCGGTCACGCCGAGCGCGGACTTGAGGCCGTTGAACGCGGTCTGCGTCTTCGGGCCCCAGATGCCGTCGATCGTCAGGCCGGACGCGCGGAAGTTGTTGCAGGTGCCCTGGACGAACTTCGTGTCGGCCTCGGAGTCCTTGAGCACGCGCACCGGCATGCCGCCGAAGTCGGCGTGGATGTGGTCGCGGTGGTCGGCGTTGTACCAGCCGTCGAGCACGTAGCGGAAGCGGCGGCGGGTCACGGCCTCCGTGGCGAGGTAGCGCTTGCGCAGCGCGGCGGTGCCCGACGCGTGGTGCTGGTCGAGGGGCGAGGTGACGTTGCCGCCGGACCAGCGGACGTGGTCGAGGTCCATCGCGGTGCCGGCACCGTGCTGGCCGGCCTTGTCGACGTAGAAGCCCGCCGAGACGATGTAGCTGATCGAGCCGTAGCTCGACGAGAGGGAGCGCAGGTCGCGGATCCAGGCGACGAGCGCGTTGTAGAACGCGTCGGTGGCCTGCCAGTTGCGCGCGGTCGTGTTGCCGCGGCTGGAACGCCAGTAGTAGACGGGGGTGCCGTCGATCTTCTGGAACGTCATCATCGCGAGCGCGCCGACCTCGGCGGCCTCGATCTCGGCGGGCGTGTGCTGGTCGGTGGGCGTGGGCGCGGCGCCCGCGAGCCCCGGCGCGATGGTGGACAGGCCGGCGAGACCGGCGACCGCCGCCGCGCCCGTGACGAAGCCGCGCCTGGTGACGTTGTTCTCGAACACCCCAGTACTCCCTCTGCGTCCAAGCCGGCGGCGGCAGGGTGAAGGACCTGTCTCACCCACCGGCCCGACGGAGTCTAGGGATCACGTCCGAACGGCGGAATCGGGCCTGACCTGCGTTTTTCCTCAACCTTTACCGCACGCTCCCCCGCCGTGCCAGACTCCCGCCCGGGGAGGTCGATCTTGGCTGGTGCACGGCGTGGAGGGCTGTCCGCGGTCTCGGTGGTGCTGCTCGCACCGGCTCTGGCGCTGCTCGGGAACGTCGCGACGAACACCGTCGAGGTCTCGTGGCGCTGGTGGCCGCTGACGGTGTGGATCGTCGTGGGACTGCTGGTCGCCGGCACGGTCTGGGCGGAGACCTCGTCGACTCGCTGATCACCCGGCCGGGTGGCCTGGTCGCGGTCCTCGAGACGGTCAGCCAGTGCTCCCAGCTGATCCCGCCCGGCGCGCTGGGCAACGCCGAGCCGGTCGAGGTGCCGGTCAGCGGGCACAACCTGGTGCTGACCCTGATCAACCGCTCCGACCTGGAGGTCCACCTCGACAACGTCCGCCCGCTGATCGTCGAGGCCCTGCTGCCCGACGGCGAGCGGGCCTCCGGGGCTGCCCCGCTGACGGTGGGGGCGCGCAGGGCGGAGACCGTGGTCCTGTGCCCGGTGACGTCGCGGCAGGCGTGCGTCGCCTGGCGCCTGGTGATCCGCTGGCACGAGGACGGGGAGGTCCTGCACTCGGCCTGGGACCTCGTCGCCACGGGCTACGTGGGCTGGACGACCACCGCACCGGACGGTGAGGCGGTGCCGCGGCCGCTGAACCAGCTCGGTCACTGGGACCCGATGAGCACGTGGCAGGACGGCGGCACGTCCTACGACGAGCACCTCGCCATGATCGTCACACCGGACCAGGCCTGGCTCGACGCCATCCGCTACGACTGAGTCAGCTCACGGGCCCGAGCACGCGCACCAGGTTCTTCTCGGTGTCGTTGCCGAGCTTCTCCAGCGCGAGCTTCGCGACCGGTGCGCCGTACTTCGCGAGCCCGTTGAACTCGACGTGGGCGTGGTAGGCGATCCGGGCGGTGCCGGGCTCGGGTCCGGCGCTGATCGAGATGTCGTCAGTCGAGGTGGCGGTGTCGTTGCGGCCCACGAACTGCAGGCCCTTCGCGTCGTCGCGGGTCAGCTCGTAGACGAGCTCGGTCTTGCGGCCGAGGAACGTCGACACGTTGCGCCAGCGCGAGCCGACCTCGACCGGGCCGTCGTCGAGGCGCGTGCAGGACACGGTGCCCGGGTCCCACTGCTCGGCGCGGGAGAAGTCGCGCAGGTACTCGGCCACGCCCTCGGGGCTGGAGGCGACGGTGAACGTGCGCTCGACGTCCACACCGGACACGGTCGGCGAGTTGAACGTTTGCGGCGCAAGGCGGAGCCGGTACTGGTCGACGAGTTCCGCCTGCCCTTCCGCACGGGTCGCCAGCCGCTCCAGCCGCGTCTCGTCGAAGCTGCCCAGCCTGCGCAACGTCCGCCACAGCGCGGACTTGCTCTCGATGGCGACGCGGATGCCCTCGAGTTCGAGGACGTCGCTCAGCGGTGAACGTCCGAGGAGCCTGCCGTTGAGCTTGAGCCTGCCGGCCTTCTCCGCGAGCCAGCCGAGCGCCTCCTTGTGCGGACGCGACTCGACGCCGACCTCGCGCATGAAGTCGAGCAGCTCCTTGCGGTCAGCCTCGACGTCGTCGGCGAGAACCCGCAGCTCGGGGTGGGTGCGGCTGATGCGGCGGGCGAGCTCGGCGCTCGCCGTCGCCCCGGCGAGGTGGTCGTTGAGGTAGATGCCCAGCAGCTCCGTGTTCACGCGGAGCGGTTACCCGAGGCCAAACCTCGCTACTTCCGCTCGGTGGCGCGCACCGGTTCCAGGATGATCGGCTGCGCGCGCCGGCCCGTCACCAGGTTCCACGCCCACTGCGTCAGCACCGCGATCCGGTTGCGCCACCCGACCAGGAACGCGATGTGCACGCCCGCCCACGCCACCTTGCCGATCAGGCCCTTGAGCCGCAGCTTCTTGATGTCCGCGACGGCGTCACCGGGCGAGATCGTGGCCATGGTGCCGAGGTCGAGGTACTTGAACGGCTTGGCCCGCTGTCCCTGCAGACGCGCCTTGATCACGCGGGCGACGTGGTGGCCCTCCTGGAGCGCGGGCTCGGCGATGCCCGGCAGGTCGTTCAGGTTGACCATGTCGCCGATGGCGAAGACGTCGCCGGTGACCGAGCAGTCCACCGGGTTCACCCGGATCCGGCCCTTGCGGTCGGTCTCGGCCCCGGTCTGCTCGGCGAGCTGACGCGCCAGCGGGGAAGCTTGCACACCGGCGGCCCAGATGATCGTCTTCGCCTCCACCCGGTCGCCGTCCTTCGTGGTGAGGCCCTCGGAGTCGATGGACTCGACCATCGCGCCGGTCATCACGGTCACGCCGAGCTGTTCCAGCTTCTTCCGCGCGTGGTCGCGCAGCGGCGGGGAGAACGGCGGCAGCACGTGCGGCACGGCGTCCATCAGCGTGATGCGGACGTCACGCGGGTCGATCTCGCGGAACTGCCCCTTCAACGCGCGGCGCGCCAGGTCGGCGAGCTGCCCGGCCAGCTCGACGCCGGTCGGTCCCGCGCCCACGACGGCGAACGACAGCCACTGCTTCGGGTCCTGCGCCGCCACCGCCGTCTCGAACGCCCGCAGCAGCCTCGAGCGCAGGCCGACGGCCTGTTCGAGGGTCTTCATCGGCGGCGCCGACTCCGCCCACTCGTCGTGACCGAAGTAACTGTCGCGCGACCCGGCCGCCACGACCAGGGTGTCGTACTCGACCTCGGCCGACCTCCCGTCCGGCAGGTCGGCGTGCACGCGCTTGGCGACCGTGTCGAACCCGGTCACCTCGCCCAGCAGGACGCGCGCGTTGCGCTGCTTGCGCAGGATCGCGCGGAACGCCGGTGCGATGTCGCCCGCGGGCAGCAGCGCCGTCGCCACCTGGTAGAGCAACGGCTGGAACAGGTGGTGGTTCGTGCGGTCGATCAACGTGACCTCGACGTCCGTGCGCTTCAGGCCGCGCACGACTCCCAGCCCGCCGAACCCACCTCCGACAACGACTACCCGGTGCTTGCTCATGCGGATCGCATACCCGCTGGAGGCGCCACAAATCCGGCCCTTCGCATATCCACCTCGAAGGCGGGTATCCGCCGCCATGACGACCACCGCTGACCAGTCGCTCTGGCTCGCCGCGCTCCCAGCGCAGTCCCGTCCCCCGCTGGTCGGTGAGCACGCGTTCGACGTGGCCGTGGTCGGCGGCGGCATCACGGGCCTCACCACCGCGTTGCTGCTCAAGCGGCGCGGCCTGCGCGTCGTCGTGCTGGAGGCCGGCCGCGTCGCCTCGGGCGTGTCCGGCAACAACACCGCCAAGGTCACCGCGCTGCAGTCCACCGTGTACTCCCAGATCCGCGGCAGGCACGGCCTGGCCGCCGCCACCGACTACGCCACCGCGTCCGTGGCCGCCGTGGCCCAGGTCGCCGCCCTGGCGAAGGGCATCGACTGCGACCTGCGCCGCTCCCCGGCCGTCACCTACGCGTTCACCGAGTCCGAGGTGCGCGACGTCGACAACGAGCTGATCGTCGCCCGCCAGGTCGGCCTCCCCGTGCGCGCCACCAAGAACGTCGACCTGCCGTTCGAGGTGCACGCGGCGATTCGCCTCGACGACCAGATCGCGCTGCACCCGGTGAAGTACCTGCAGGGCCTGGCCGACCAGGTCGACGGCGACGGCAGCCGCGTCTGCGAACACAGCCGCGTCCTCGACGTCAGCGGCCACCGCGTGTCCACATCGGACGGTCACGTCGACGCCGCGAAGATCGTGATGGCGACGCACTACCCGACACTCGACCGCGGCCTCTACTTCCCCCGCCTCGAACTCACCCGCGCCTACTGCGTCGCGGCACGCGTCAGCACCCCGACGCAAGCGCTCGCGATCAGCACCGGCAGCCCGTCGTGGTCGATCTCGGCGCACGAGGACAAGCTGATCCTCGCCGGCCAGAGCCACCCGACCGGCAAGACCGTCGTGGAACCGTTCCGCCGCCTGGAGGACTTCGCGCGCGAGCACTGGCAGGTCGAGGAGATCACCCACCGGTGGTCGGCGCAGGACCCGACGGCCTACGACCACCTGCCGATGATCGGGAGCTACACACCGGGCAACACCGCGGTGTACACCGCCACCGGGTACATGAAGTGGGGCCTGACCAGCGGCACGTTCGCCGCCTCCCTGCTCGCCGACCTCGTGACGGACAAGCCGAACGAGATGGCCGAGCGCTTCAGCCCGCACCGGGTGTCGCTCAAGTCGCTGCACGCGCTCGTGCGCAAGAACGCCGAGGTCGCCGCGGAGATGGTCGGCGACAGGATCGCGCCCGCCGACGCCACGTCCAGCGAGAACCTGTTGCCCGGTCACGCCCACGTCAT
Organism: Lentzea cavernae; assembly: GCF_014653695.1. Classification (GTDB taxonomy): domain Bacteria; phylum Actinomycetota; class Actinomycetes; order Mycobacteriales; family Pseudonocardiaceae; genus Lentzea; species Lentzea cavernae. The sequence continues at coordinate 1,076,507 of NZ_BNAR01000001.1, forward strand.
CCGCGACGGCCTGGGCAAGACCGGCGTCTACCGCGACGAGGCAGGCCAGCTGCACGGCGTGTCGATGCGCTGCACGCACCTCGGCTGCCTCGTCCGGTTCAACGCCGCCGAACGCAGCTGGGACTGCCCGTGCCACGGCTCGCGGTTCGACGTCGACGGCGAGGTGCTGGAGGGACCGGCGACGCGGCCCCTGCCCCGCAAGGAACCCCGTTAGCCCTTGGCCACCGGGGCGAGCAGTTCTCCCCGCTGACGGGGTCGCGCGATCATCAGCGACCCGTCCACCGGGCAACGTGTCAACAGATCACGGGCGACGAGTCAGAGGTAGCTCACCCCGGTGAGCCGTTGCGCCGCGTCCCACAGCCGCCTGCCGACCTCCGGGTCCGCCGCCTCCCGGCTGAGCCTCGCCTCGGTGACCCTGCCCCGCGTCTCCCCCAGCCCCGCCGGGCCGAAGAACTGGCCTCCGCGCACGTGCGGATCCGTCGCGGCACGCAGTTGGGGCAGCGCGCCCTGTTCGAGCGGCTGGGCCATCAGCAGGCCGACCCGTGCCAGCACCTTGCCGCGGGCGCCGAGGTGTTCCCAGGCGCGCGGCGTGAGGTTGGTGCGGGTGACGCCGGGGTGGGCCAGGGTGCTGACGACCTCCGACCCGGCGGCGCGCAGTCGCCGGTCGAGTTCCAGGCCCAGCACGGTGTTGGCGAGTTTCGAACGGCCGTAGGCGGCGGACGCGCCGTAGCCGCGCTCGGACATGAGGTCGTCGAAGTCGAGGTGGGCCCGCTTGTGGGTGATCGAGCTGAGGGTCACCACCCTGGCCCGCCCGGCCGCGGTGAGGGCGTCGAGCACCAGCCCGGTGAGGGCGAAGTGTCCGAGCACGTTGGTGCCGAACTGCAGCTCGAAGCCGTCGGCGGAGGTCCGGCGCGGTCCGAGCAGGACGACGCCCGCGTTGTTGACGAGCAGGTCGATCGCCGGGTGGTCCGCGGTGAGCGCGGCCGCGAAGGCGCGCACGGAGGCCAGGGACGCCAGGTCCAGCTCGCGCACCTCGACGTCGCCGCCGATCCGGCGGGCCGCCTCCTCACCCGCGGCGGTGTTGCGCACGGCCAGCACGACGCGGGCGCCACGCCGGGCCAGTTCGGTGGCGGTCACGAGGCCGAGTCCGGAGTTGGCGCCCGTCACCACGGCCGTGCGGCCGGTCTGGTCGGGGATGCGGTCGGCGGTCCATGCCGTCATCGGTGGCTCCTGGAAGAGGTCGGAACGTGTCACCGGCGACGCTAGGAGCGGTCGGCGGGGACTCGGTCGGCCTCGGGCGCCTAGGTCTGGCAGACCTACCTTCCGCGTTCGCGCCGCGGGCACACTGGCGACATGGACAACGCCCGCCCGCACGCCCGTGAGCTCGGTGACTTCCTCCGCGCCCGCCGAGGCAGGCTGACCCCGCGCGACGTGGGGTTCGAACCGGGCGGGCGGCGCAAGATCACCGGGCTGCGGCGCGAGGAGCTGGCGCTGCTGGCCGGGCTGAGCACCGACTACTACCAGCGGATGGAGCAGGGCAGGGAGGTCCGCCCGTCCGACGACGTGCTGGACGCACTCGCCGGCGCCCTCGGCCTCGACGACGGCGAGCGCCGGCACCTGTTCGCGCTCGCCCGCGCCGCCCGGCGACCGGTGCCCGGCCCGGTGGACCGCGGTCCGGAACGGGTGCCGGAGAGCACGCGGCGGCTGTTGCGGGTGATGGACACCCCGGCGGTCGTGCTCGGCAGGCACCTCGACGTGCTCGACTGGAACCCGATGGCGGAGGCGTTGCTCGGTTCCCCGGCCGACCACCCGCCCGACCGGCTCAACATGCTGCTGCTGATGTTCGACGACGAGCTGACCGGGCAGCGGACCTGCCCGCACTGGGAACGGCAGGCGATGGAGTACATCGGCATGATGCGCGTCGCCGTCGCCACCGACCCCACCCATCCCCGCGCCACGGCGGTCGTGGGCGAGCTGAGCATCCGCAGCGCCGAGTTCCGCCGGCTGTGGGCCCGCCACGACGTGCGGGAGTCGGTCAGCGGCACCAAGACCTTCCACGTCCCGGAGGTGGGCGACATCGTCCTCGACTGGGACACCTACCCCCTGCCCGGCAACCCGGGCCCGGTCATGCTGGTCTTCACGGCCGACGCGGACGGCGCCGACGCCGACCGGTTGCGGCTGCTGCGTTCCCTGCGCGCGAGGAACTACAGCTCTCCACGCGAAGACTGAGCAGGACGCGTGCGGGTCAGCGCGTGCCGAAGTCCTGCGTCCAGTAGTGCCCGTACGTGGTGCCCTGCCGGTACTGGTGGCCGACGCCGATGTCGCGCAGGGCGCAGTTGAGGATGTTGGCCCGGTGTCCCGAGCTGTTCATCCACGAGCGCACGACGGCGGCGGCGTTCTGCTGCCCGGCGGCGACGTTCTCCGCCGCCCTGGTCCAGCGGGTGTAGCCGGCCCGTTCGATCCTGGTGACGAAGTTGCTGCCGTCGGATCCGGTGTGGCCCATGAAGTTCTTCGCGGCCATGTCCGCCGAGTGGCGTTGTGCCGCGGTGCTCAGCGCCGCGTTCTGCTTCAGGGCCGGGCATCCCGCCTTGGTGCGTTCGGCGTTCGTCAGGGTGATCACGTCCTCCTGCACGGTGGCCGCCGTGGCGTGAGGGGTGGGGGTGGCCGCCAGCGCCAGGGTCGCGGCGGCGATCAGGGTGGTGCGCAACGCGAACATCGTTGTTCTCCTGTGCGGGGAAGGGAAGGAGCCGGGGCGTGCCCCCGGCTCCCGGTGCCGCGACGGCTCAGACGATCTGCCAGGTCACGGAGATGATGCCGACGGAGGTGTCGGCCAGCTGGGAGAAGGCCGGCTGGCTCAGGTCGATCTTGTTGCTGGGACAGCTGGGGCACTTGTCCTTGATGGGGACGGTGATGGTGCGGCCGTTGTGGGTGACCCTGATGGACTTGCGGCACAGCGGGTCGTTGTTCGGGTTGGGCGTCGTCCACAGGGAGGCGGGCGCCGCGACCAGCAGCTGGGTGCCCGCGTTGATCTGCGTGCCGCAGGCGCCGTAGCCGGCGTCGTTGTAGTAGCTGGCGGTGCCGCTGACGGCGGAGGCGGTGCCGGAGAAGACGAACGAGAGGAGCGCGGCCGACGCGAGAGCGCCGAGCGCCTTGGCAGGGAACTTCATGACTTCCTCTCAGGAGTTGAACGTGACCTTGAAACCGGTGCAGTCGCCGCACTGGTACACGGTCTGGTTGCCCGGCTCGGTGTCCTGTTTGGACCAGGCGTAGGCCTTGGGGCAGCGTGACTTGATGGTGTTGCTGTAGTCGGTCGGCGCGTCCCGGTTGGGGTTGACGCAGTTGATGCGCTGACCGCCGGCGCCGTACTTGACGTACGCGGGGTTGCACAGGGGCAACAGGTTCTCGGGGCACCCGGCGGTGCCGCACGAGGTGGATCCCGGTGGTACGACCGCGTTCACCGGGGTGATGACCACCGGCACGGAGAAGGCGTTGACGTAGCTGACGTTGTACCAGGGCGCCAGCCGGTCGCGGGAGTCGAAGTTGAACTCCGCGAGGCTCGCCGGCTGTTCACCGGTGACGCAGCGGGCGGCCTGGACACCGCAGTCGCCGACCGCGCAGCGGAAGTCGGCGCCCGAGGTGCCCGTGCAGCCCGTGCGGGCGAAGAACTTGCCCCGCCAGTGACCGGGCGCCGCGGTCTCGGGGATCGTGATGGTCGCGGACTGGCCGCTGCGCAGGGTGGGCATGTTCGTCAGCACCTTCGAACCGTCCGCGTTGACGGTGCTGCCGACCCAGATCGTCTGACCGGTGTTGTTGACGAAGGTGACCGTGTGGTCGATCGCCGCGTTCGCCGCGGGTGCGGCGAGCCCGGCTACGGCGAACGCCAGCGCGAACACCGCTGCCACCGAACGGCGTAGTGATCGTGTGAGCATCAGGGGGCTCCCTCCTGCGAAACCGGTTCTGGTGCACCGGATGTCGTCAGGACTCCACGATCACCCCGCGTGACCACCCGTGACACCACGGTGAGTCCGCAAAGTTCCGATCCACCGGGTGGCCCGCAGCTCCCGGCGGCCGGACAGCCCGAGCTTGCGGTAGACCCGCGTCAGGTGGAGCTCGACGGTCCGCGTCGCCATCGCGAGCTCCGCCCCGATCTCCCTGTTGTTCAGGCCGGTGCGCACGAGCCGCGCGACCTCGGCCTCGGTGGGGGTCAGCACCGGCTCGACGTCCGGTGACGCGGCGAGAACGCTCCTGGACTGGTCGGCGCGCCGCACGACAACGATGTCACCGACGTCGAGGGCCGTGGCGCACGCTCGTTCGTAGATCTCCCCCGCCGCCGCCCGCTTGCCGTGGGCGACGAGCCGATCTCCGTAGTCGCAGAGGACTTCCGCCAGTTCCTTCCTGGCCTGCGCCATCTCCAGCAGGCGGATCGCACGCTCGTAGACCACGACGTCCTCGCCGTCGGCAGCACTCGCCCGTGCGACGGCCGCCAGACTCGATCCGAGGGTGCCCGGTTCGCCCCAGCGCGCCGCGGCGGTGTGCTCCTGCACCGCCAGGCGCAGGGCTTCGCCGATGTTCCCGCACGCCAGGGCGGCGCGGGAGGCCCGGGACCGCCACGGCAGGACGGCGGGGTTGACGACACCGGCCTCGGCGAAGGCCCGGCCGCACGCGAGGAGGGCCGCCAAGGCGTCGTGCGGGCGGTCCACCGCCATCGCCACCACAGCCTTGGCCGCGAGCAGCAGCGAACGTCCCCGGTGGTGTGCCTCGATCATCGCGTCGACACCGGCCAACGCGGCTTCGGCCGCGCGAGGATCCCCTTGGGCGACGAGCAGTTCCACCTGCCAGAGCACCGCGAACGGGCGGATGTCCTCGTGCTCCACCGCATCGAGCAACGAGGTGCACCTCGCTAGGTCACCGGTGCGGCGCGCGACGCAGGCCCTGGCGAGCAGGGCTCGCTCCACCACCGCCCGGTCACCGGGACGTTCCTCGATCAGCGCGAGACTGTGCGCGTCGGCGGCGACGAGCTCACCCGCGCAGACCAGCGTCCCCAACGCGCGTGACACGCACACGGGGTTCTCCCGGCACGCGGCGGTGACCATCGCCCTCTCGGCCGCCTGGACGGCCTCGGCCCAGTTCTCCCCAGCGGCGAGCAGTTCGGCCGCGACGGCCGCCGCGCAGTCGTGGTCCGGGGCGGCTTTCATGCCGTGGGGACGAACGCACGGCGAAGGCCCGGTCTGCCCGCCACCCCCATCTTGCGGTAGACGGCGGTGAGGTGGAACTCGACGGTGCGCAACGTCAGGTCCAGCTCGGCGGCGATCTCGCGGTTCGACCTCCCGGCTCTCGCGAGCAGGGCGACCCTGCGTTCCCGTCCGCTCAGCGCGGACTCGCCGTCGTTGCGCAACAACCGTGCCGCCAGCGCGTCGACCGCCTGCGTCCACTGTGGACAGGCGACGTCGGCCGCCGCCTCGCGCAGGATCCGGGCGTGCTTCCTCGCGCGGTCCACCTCCCCTCTGGCGAGCAGGAGCTGCGCCAGGTCGTGGCGCGCCCGCAGCGCCTCGCCCGCGGTCGGCGCCCGCCCCAGGCAGGTGATCGCCTCCTCGAGCAGGACGTCGTCGCCGCCGCGGGCCAGGGCGCAGGCGTGCAGCGCTAGACCGATCGCCCGCGGCCCGCCCCACCGCCTCGCCGCCACCAGGTCCTTGTCGGCGCAGACCCGCGCGAGCACGAGGTCTCCGGAGTTTGAGGCGGCGAGGGCGGCCGAGGACCGCCACGGCAGCACCGCCGGGTTGACGACGCCCCACGTGGTGAGCCGCCGGCCGCACTCGAGGAACTCGTCCAGCGCCGCGGCGCTGCGCCCCTCGGCCAGCAGGAGCCTGCCCCGCGCGAAGTGCAGCTCGGCGCCGTCCGGCTCGGCCGCCGGGCGTTCGGCCTCCAGCACGGCACGCGCCCTGCCGAGCTCACCGGCTTCGGCCAGTGCCAGCGCCAGCCACGCGGCCGCGACGGCCCGCAGCCGCGGCCGGACGCCCCTGCCCGCCGCGCCGCCCAGCAGCCGGACCGCAGCGCGCGGATCGCCGCGCAGCAGCATGATCCGGCCACCGAGGAGGTCGTGGACGTCCTCGTGCCGGCCGGGCGCGGTCACCCAGTGCCGGTGCGCCACGTCGAGCTCGTCGGCGTAGGTCAGGACGAGCACCGCCTGCCAGAACGCTCCGGCGTCCGGCCGTTCCGCCGAGGTCAGCACGCGTTGCGCGATGCCGACGGCCTCTTCCCTGTCCGCGCCGCGGTTCGCCGCCTGCACCGCGCGGAACGAGAGCGCTCTCATCGTTGCGGCCCGCCGGCCCGTTCCCGGGCTGCCGGGGAGGTACGCGACCGCACCCGGTTCCAGTTCGCCCCGGGCCACCGCGGTGTCGGCGAGGCGGTCGGACTCGGTCCACCGTCCGCCGCGGATCAGGTCGAACCGCCTGCGGCGAACGTCGTCGAGAGGGCCGCTGTTCGTCATGCGGACGGGTCCTTCCCTGCTCGGCCGACTGATGCGCGAGGCCTCTCCCGGATTCGTCTCATATGGACGGTGCTCTGGTCTGGACCTTACCGGCAATCACGTGCGGGCTGAACCCGTCGTTTCCTGGGATTTTCGCCAGTTGGCAAAGTGGAATTCCAGGAGTATTAAAAGGAATCAGGCGCGCGGGGCACCGAACAACGAGGAGCAGTGCTCGGCGAACGCCTGCGCCCGGCGCGTCAGCGGACCGCCGGCGGCCCAGCCCAGCACGACGGGCGTGGTCGGCACGGCGTCGCGCAGCGCCACCGCCACCACCTCCAGCCCCTCGTACGAAGAGCTCACCGCCGGTTGCTGGACGGTCATCGAGTACCCGAGACCGCGCGCCACCAGCGACCGCGCCAGCTCGAAGCTGCGGGCCCGGTGCGCCACCACCATCTCCACCCCCGCCGCGTCGAACACGGACCGGAAGTAGCGCTCGCTCGGGGGGACGTCCAGCAGCACGAACGGATCGCCGGTGAGCTCGCGCAGAGCCACCGCACGCCGGCGGCGCAACCGGTGGCCGGCGGGCAGCAGCACCTTCGGCCGTTGGTCGTACAACGTCCTGGTCGCGATGCCGGGCACCAGGTCCTGGTCGTAGAGGAACGCGATCTCGCACCGCCCGGCGACCAGGACCTCCCCGATCTCCGGCAGGCTCCCCTCCACGAACCGCACAGACACCTCCGGATGCGCGCTCTCGAACGTCGCGATCGCCGCGGGCAGGTGGAACGGGGCGATCGGCGCGTAGCACCCGACCGTGAGGACACCGCTGACCTGCCGGCTCAGCCCCCGCGCCTCGACGCCGAGATCGGCCATCGCCCCGACCACCCGGCGGGCGTCCGCGAGCACCCGCGTGCCCGCCGCCGTCACCGCGGCGCCCCTGCGCGGCGACCGGACGACCAGGTGCAGGTCCAGCACGCGTTCCAGTTCGCTCAACGCCAGTGAGATCGCGCCCTGCGAGACGTGGCAGCGCGCGGCGGCGGCCGTCAGCGAGCCGGTCTCCGCCACCGCGATCAGGTATTCGAGCTGCCGCAGCGTCACATTGGGCAGATTCATGAGCTGAGCTTATGACTGAACGGAGAAACGTGAACTGGCCAAAAGATTCGTTCAACGGCATCGTCCGGAAGGTGACACGACCGCACACCCACCCGTTCCTGCCGTACACGCCGCCCCGCCTGCCGATCGAGGAGGGACTCGACCGCGGCAGGGCGTTGCACCGGCTGCTCGACGCACGCCGGTCCGTGCGCTGGTTCTCGCCCGACCCCGTTCCGGCGGAGGCGATCGAACTGGCCGTGCGCGCCGCGAACACCGCGCCGAGCGGTGCGCACCAGCAGCCGTGGCGGTTCGCCGCCACCGGGGACGAGGTGCTCAAGCGCCGCATCCGGGCAGCGGCCGAGGAAGAGGAACGCCGCTTCTACCACGAACGCGAGCTGCCGGACTGGCACGCGGCCCTCGCACACCTGGAGACCAACGCCGACAAGGAGTTCCTGGAAGTCGCGCCCTGGCTCGTGGTCGCGTTCGCGCAGAAGCAGCAGAACGGCAAGAAGACCTACTACACCAACGAAAGCGTCGGCATCGCGTGCGGGTTCTTCATCGCCGCACTGCATTCGATGGGCCTGGCGACCCTGACGCACACGCCGAACCCGATGACGTTCCTGACCGAGCTGCTGGGACGGGACGGCGAACGGCCGTACATCCTCTTCCCGATCGGGTACCCGGCCGACGACTGCGAGGTGCCGGACCTGCGCCGCAAGCCCCTGGACGAGGCCCTCACCTTCACCGGCGGGCTTGCCTGATCGTCCCACCGCCGGGGACGATCGAGGACGTGGACGAACTACGCGCGCTGATCACCAAGCACGCCCGCCCGGACCTGACCACCACCATCGACGACGTCCTGGTCTCCAGGACCGCGGTGGGAGGCCCGCCGGCCCCGTCCATGACCGGCACGATCCTCGCTTTCATCGCCCAGGGCCGCAAACGCATCGCGCTGGGCGACCGCGTCTACGACTACCGCGCGGGCCAGTACCTGGTGACGTCGATCGACATGCCGATCACCGGCAACTACGTCGGCATCAGCCCGTCCGAGCCCGCGCTCGGCCTCGGCCTGGTCCTGCGGCCGGACAAGGTCGCGGAACTGCTCCTCGCCCACGACCTGCCGAAAGCCGCGGGCACGCCGGAGGGCCTGGCCGTCAGCGACGCCTCCCCCGAGCTCGTCGACGCCGTGACGAGGCTCGCGCGCCTCCTCGACCAGCCGAAGGACGCGCGGGCGCTGGCCCCGTTGATCAAGCAGGAGATCCTCTGGCGGGTCATGACCGGCGAGCAGGGCGCCGCCGTGCGGCAACTCGGCGCCCAGGACAGCGGTCTCAGCCACATCGCGAGGGCGGTGAGGTGGATCAGGGAGAACTACGCGGAGTCGTTCAAGGTCGAGAACGTCGCGCGCGTCGCGGGCATGAGCGAATCGGCGTTCTACCGCAACTTCCAGGCCGTCACGGCGATGAGCCCGATCCAGTTCCAGAAGCAGATCCGGTTGCAGGAGGCCAGGTTGCTGCTCGCGACGAGCTCCGACGTGACAAGCGTCAGCCACCGCGTCGGCTACGACAGCCCGTCGCAGTTCAGCCGCGAGTACCGCCGCCAGTTCGGCGCGCCGCCCAGCAGGGACGCGAAGCTCAGGCTCCAGCCCGTTCTCTGACGTCGAGGTACACCGCGCGGACCTCCAGCGTCCGCTCGACCTTCTCGATGACGGGCGCGAAGAACTGGCGCCGGTGCTCGGCGTCGCTCATCGAGATCACCGAGAAGTACATGCTGCCGAACGCCGCGAACAGCGTGGCGTTGCGCAGCATCGCCGACGGCACACCGGGGATCATCGACGGCGTCGCGGGCGCCCCGATCCACTGCTCGGCGATCTCGGGCGTGACCACGATCAGGCCCAGCACCACGAAGAACGCGAACAGCGACAGCCCGATCACCGCCGCCTGCACCAGCTGCCGGATCGCAAGCATCACCAGCAGGTTGCGCGACTGCCGGCCGTTCAACTTCTTGGGCGGCAACGGCTCCGCGATGTTCACTCCGGACAGCGGGGTGCCCTTGCAGGCGACCTTCAGGATCTCCGGCCGCAAGTCCTGTTCCACCCGGCCGATCTCGTCGCGCAGCCGGGCCGCCGCCGCGAGCACGGTGATCGCGGCGAACAGCAGCACGACGAGGCTGACCCGCGGCCACAGCAGCCGGTTCATCGCCTGCCACAGCTCACCGGTGAAGAACAGGAACAGCGTCACGAACAGCATCGGCGGCAACGCCCTGCCGATCAGGTGCACGCTGTTGCGCAGGTCCGCGATCACGTGCCGGATGGCCGCCTTGAGCAGCGCGCCCAGCCCGTAGGTCGTGGCCAGCATCGTCGCCACGAACGCGAACCCGAAGACCATCACGAACCACACCAGGGCGCCCCAGACCGACTCGGACTCCGCGTCCCCGTCCGGTGCGGTGAACTTGACGTCGATCGCGGACTGCACCAGCGGTGTGATCACCGGTATCGCCGCGTACACGACCAGCACCAGCACGGTCATCCGCGGGGAGAAGCTCGGCATCCGCCGCACGAACAGCGAGAGCAGGACCCACGCGGAGATCATCACCGCGACGATCAGCCCGAGCAGCAGCCACCGCGACAGGCCGGCGGACTGCTGCAGCACCAGCCACGCGAGGCTGCCGACGGCCACGAACGTGAGCGCCGGCAACATCCGCGGCAGCACGTGCGACCGGAAGCCGTAGCCCTCGATCATCGTCGGGGCGCCCTGCCGGACGAACCACTGCTCGGTCCGCCGCACGACCGTCTCCGAAGCCACGGCGAGGATCATGCCTCACCGCTCGAACAGCCGCGCCATGATGGAGTAGTAGTGGGACGGCGTGATGCGGGCGAGCGCGTCGAACACGTAGGCGTCCGGGCCGACGAGCACGCGCGACTTCCCGCGTTCGACGCCGCGGTGGATGATCTCGGCTGCCTTGTCCGGGGTGGTCAGCGCGATCCTGTCGAAGTCCGCCGCCATCTGCTCCACCGACCGGCCCTGCTCGTCGAGCTCGGTGTGGATGCGGCCGTTGCGGATGATGTTGGTCTTGATGCCGCCGGGGTGCACGGCGACCGCCGAGACACCGGTGCCGCGCAGCTCCTGGCGCAGCGAGTCCGTGAAGCCGCGGACGGCGAACTTCGCGGCGCAGTACGCGCTCTGCTTCGGCATCCCGCACAGCCCGAACACGCTGGAGGTGTTCACGACGACGCCGTAGTTCTGCTTGACCAGCTGCGGCAGGAACGCCCGCGTGCCGTTCACGACACCCCAGTAGTTGATGTCGAACAGCCAGGAGTCGTCCTCCACCACGGAGTTCAGCACGGTCGTGGAGGTGGCGACGCCCGCGTTGTTGAACACCGCCGCGAGCGGCAGGTCGAGCCACGCCCGCACCTCGCCCGCGAACTGCTGAACGTCCTCGGCGTCGCGCACGTCGAGGACCCTGGTGAGCACCGGGCCCTGCAGCGACGCGGCGGTCTTCTCCAGCTCGATCTCGTTGACGTCGGCGATGGCCACCGGGCACCCGTGCCGGGACAACCGCTGCGCGAGGCTGCGGCCGATCCCCGAGGCGGCCCCGGTGATCACCGCCGGGCGTCCTGAGAGCTTGCGGACCATGTCTGCTCCTGTCGTCGAGGACGGCGGAGCACTCACGTTAGCGGCGCAGTTCGGGGAACTGGTCGTCGCGCCACTCCCCCTTCTCCCCGGCGCCCTGCTCCTCCCGCGCGCGGAGGTCGACCCGGCGGATCTTGCCGGACACGGTCTTGGGCAGCTCGAAGAACTCCAGCCTCCGGATCCGCTGGAACGGCGCCAGGTTCTCGCGGGCGTGCCTGAGGATCTCCAGCGCCGTCTCGCGGTTGGGCTCCCAGCCCGCGCTCAGGGCCACGTACGCCTTGGGCACGGCGAGCCGCAGCGGATCGGGCGCCGGCACGACAGCGGCCTCGGTGACCGCCGGGTGCTCGATCAGCACGCTCTCCAGTTCGAACGGCGAGATCTTGTAGTCCGACGCCTTGAACACGTCGTCGGTGCGCCCGATGTAGAACAGGTAGCCGTCCTCGTCGCGGCTCGCGATGTCACCCGTGTGGTAGTAACCGCCGGCCATCGCCTCGGCGTTGCGCTCGTCGTCGCCGTGGTAGCCGACCATCAGCGACATCGGCCGCTCGCCCAGGTCGACGCAGATCTCGCCCTCGTCGGCCTGCTCGCCGGTGATCGGGTCGACGAGCACGATCGGGACGCCCCGCAGAGGCCGTCCCATCGAGCCGGGCTTCACCGGCGCGCCCGGCACGTTGCCGACCGACAGCGTGGTCTCCGTCTGGCCGAAGCCGTCGCGGATCGTGAGGCCCCACTGGTTCTGGACCTGCTCGACCACCTCGGGGTTGAGCGGCTCGCCGGCGGCCACGACCTCGCGCAGCCCGCCGGGCCCGCCGCTGAGGTCGGCCTTGATCAGCATCCGCCAGACGGTCGGCGGCGCGCAGAACGTGCTGACGCCCTTCTCGCGGATCTGGCCGAGCAACGCGGCCGCGTCGAACCGGGTGTAGTTGTAGACGAAGATCGTCGCCTCGGCGATCCACGGCGCGAAGAAGCAGCTCCACGCGTGCTTGGCCCAGCCGGGCGAGCTGATGTTGAGGTGCACGTCGCCGGGCCTGAGGCCGATCCAGTGCATGGTCGTGAGGTGGCCCACCGGGTAGGAGACCTGGGTGTGCTCGACGAGCTTGGGGCGGCTGGTCGTGCCGGAGGTGAAGTACAGCAGCAGCCGGTCGTCGGGCTTGGTCCGCGGATGTGGCAACGGGGTGTCCGGCGCCTGCGCGGTGTCCGCGTAGTCCACCCAGCCGGCCGCGGTGCCACCGACGCTGATCAGGACGGGCCCTTCCGCGAACTTGCCGGCGTCCTCGACGCGCGCGATGACGTGCCGCACCGAACCCCGCCGAAGGCGGTCCTCGAGATCGGCCGGTCCGAGCGCGGTGGTGGTCGGCATGATCACCGCGCCGAGCTTCATCACCGCGAGCATCGACTCCCACAGCTCGGCCTGGTTGCCCAGCATGATCATCACGCTGTCGCCCTTGCCGACGCCGTGCCCCGCGAGCCAGTGGGCGACGCTGTTGGACCGGCGGCGCACCTCGTCGAACGAGTACGCGCGCTCGGAACCGTCCTCCTCGACGATGTGCAACGCCGTCGCGGAGTTGCCCTCGGCGATGACGTCGAACCAGTCGTGCGCCCAGTTGAAGTCGTCGCCGAAGCTGGGCCAGCTGAACGCGCCGGGGTCGCTGAGCACGAGGTCGCGAGCCGCGCGGTAGGTGTCGTGACTGGACATGTCGGAGAGGGTGGTGAGCGCCGGGCCACCGGTATACCCCCGATCGGGGGTGCACCCCTTTTCGAGGGTGCGGTCGTCGGCGAAACTGCTGGCGTGCTGCCAGACCGTTTCCAGGCACTGCTGCCGCAACGCCTGGACATGCTCCGCCGTGCCACCGGGCTGCCCGTCGTGTTCGGCGGTGCGGTCACGCCCGCCCACGAGCTGTTGTTGAGCAGCTTCCTGGGCGTGCACGGCACGTCGCTGCACGGTCTGCGCGTCGGCACGGGCCGCGGCCTGGGCGGCACGGCGATCGCGTTGGGCAGCGCCGTGCGCGTCAACGACTACGCCTCGACCAGGGCGATCACCCACGAGTTCGACCAGATGGTGGTGGTGAACGAACGGCTGACCTCGGTGTTCGCCTACCCGGTGACGGTGCGCGGCACCGTGCACGGCGTGCTCTACGGGGCCGTGCGCGGGCAGACGCCCGTGGGAGACCGGGCGATCAGGATGGCCGGCGCCATCGCGCAGCACTTCGCACAGGACCTGGACATGCCTTCCCTCCACACGCAGGCCGCACTCCGCGAACTGGCCGAGGTCGCCAAGCTCGTCGGCGACCCGGTGCTGCGCGACCGACTCCGCAAGGTGCACCAGAGCCTCGGCGGGGAACCTCCCGTGAGCGTCCCCTCCGGCCTGACCCCGCGTGAACTCGATACGCTCCGGCTGGCCGCGGTCGGTGCGTCGAACCGGGAGATTGCCGCCGAGCTCGGGTTGAGCACCGAGACCGTCAAGGCCTACCTCCGGGGCGCGATGCGCAAGCTGGGGGTGCACAACAGAACCGCCGCGGTCCACGCGGCGAGGTCGACGGGAGCGCTGTGAGATGTCGTTGATGGAGAAGGCCGTGATCGGGACCGATCGCCTGCTCTACAAGCTGACCGGCGGCAAGTTCACACTCGTGTCGTTGTCCAAGCAGACCGGCCTGACGCTGATCACCGTCGGCGCCAAGTCCGGTGAGCGGCGCGAGAACCAGGTGCAGTACGTGGCCGACGGCGAGTCGATGCTGGTCGTCGGTTCCAACTGGGGCAAGCCCCACCACCCGGCGTGGACCGCGAACCTGGTGAAGAACCCGGACATCCAGGTGAACGTGCGCGGCGACGTCCGCGACGTGCGGGGCACGTTGCTGGAGGGGGCCGAGCGGGAGGCCGCCTGGACCCGGATGGTGGCGGCCTGGCCCGCGTTCCAGGACTACGTGGAGCGTTCAGGCGGCCGCGAACTGCGGGTCTTCCGCCTGACTGCGCGCTGAGTCCCACGCCAGCCACACGCAGCCCACGACCATCAGCACGCCGTGGGCGATCCGTACCGCCGGCGGCGTGAAGAACTGCGGCAGGAACAACGCGAACCCGGCCGCGAACACGATCGCCGCGGTGGTGCGGAGCTTCAGTGCGACCAGGACCGCCGCGACGCCCACGGTGACCAGCCCGAGGCCGAAAGTCGTGACGGCGAACGGGTTGTAGCGCACGGCCTCGGCCAGTTCGAGGACGTTCGGCTGCTGTGCGACGGCGTGCAGGCCGAAGTCCTCGGCGCCGTAGTACGGCAACGTGAGGCCTGCGCCGACCCAGAACGTGATCGCGGCCGTGCGGTGGACCTCCAGCAACGCGATCGGCACGAGGATGAAGCCGATCATCGCGAACAGGTGCGAGAGGACCCAGGCGGTCGAGCCCATCGAGGCCGCCGCGCCCGCGGCCGTCGTCTCGTCGTGCCACGGTCTCAGCGCCGGGTAGAGCAGGAACAGCAGGCCTGCCGCGGAAAGCGTCCACTTCACGATTGCCCCCTGAGGTCGTCGAGGTACATCCGGACGAGCTGGTCGTAGGTGTCGTCGAGGCCCTCTGGCAGGCCGAACCCGCCGCTGGACTCGATCGACGCGAACCCGTGCGCGATGACCCGCAGCCGCCGGGTGGCGTGGACGGCGTCCGAGCCCTCCAGGCCGTAGCTCCTCAGCGTCGCGAGCAGGACGTCCATGAGCTTCGCCCCGGCCGCCCGCTGAAGTTCGTCGTGCAGCGGGTCCATCGGCGCGGCCGCGTAGCGGTTCGGGTGCTCCGCCGCATACGCGCGGTGCGCGTGCATGAGCGCCTCGACGGCCTCGTCGCCCGACCGGCCCAGGACCGCCTCGGTGAACCGGGCGGTCATGTCCTCGATCACGCGCACGCCGATGTGGCCCCGGAGCTCGGCGAGGCTCGCGACGTGCTTGTACAGCGAGGGTGTGGCCACTCCGGTCCGTGCGGCGACGGCGGCGAGCGTCAGCGCGCCGGCCCCCTGCTCGTCGACCAGTTCCAGTGCGGCGTCCACGACCTTGGCGGTGGTGAGACGTGGGCGAACAGCCATAGCTTAAAAGCTAATATTGTTAGCCTTGCGTGTCAAGCGGGGAGGTTTGGTGAAGATCTCGTGGATCCCCGCGAACGCGGGCCCGCTCGCCGATAGGAAGAACAGGTCATTCGCATCGGCAAGGAGAAACCATTGCGATTAGCCAAGATCCTGGGGGCGGTCACCGCGGGCCTGCTGCTCGCGTCGACCGTCACGGCAGCACCGGCCACGGCCGGTCCGACGTTGCAGAACACGATCGACCCGAGCACCGTGCAGGAGTCGATCGACTACCTGGTGCAGACCTACCGCGTCAGCGAGCGGGAAGCGTTGCGGCGGCTGGAACTGCAGAACGACGCGGCGAAGCTCGAGGAGAGACTCCAGAAGGAGGCCGCCGGCGAGTACGGCGGCATGTGGCTCGACCAGCAGGCCGGTGAGCTCGTCGTGGCGATGACGAAGCCCGCCGCCGCCCAGCGCCAGATCGGTTCGATGGCGGACCGCGCGCACGTCAAGGTCCGCACGGTCAAGAACTCCCTGGCCTCACTGCGCGCCGCCCACGACCGCATCAGCGAGCAGGTCGGCGCGGGAGCGGACTCGGTGTACCTGCCGGCCGTCAGCACGACCGAGAACCGCGTCGTCGTGTGGGAACGCGCGTGGCTGCGGAAGAACGAGGTCGGAGCGGCCGCGCAGGCGGAGATCCGCACGTTCGACGCCGACCCGGGCATGGTCTCGGCCCGCGTCCTGCAGGAGCCGACGCCGTACTCGGCCGACCCGGTCGACTGGGGCTTCTGCCACCCGTTGTACTGCACGAACTACGGCCCCATGCGCGGCGGCCTGCGCCTGGACATGAGGCGTGACAACGGCACCACCGGCGGCTGCACCTCGGCCTTCAACCTGCGGACGACCGGAGGGGCGTTCCCCGGTGTGCCGTGGGTGCTGACCGCGGGCCACTGCATGGCCACCAAGACGAACAACGTGCCGACCGAGCACAACCGCCAGGTCGTCCTCAACCAGCACGGCATCGAGAAGAACTCCTACCCGTACGACTACGCCGCACTGCGGTACGTCGACGCGGCCACCGCGAACACGTGGCTGGAGAGCCAGACGAACCGCAACACCGTGCTGAAGTACTGCCGCAACGGCGGTCTCGACAGCAACGGCGACACCCCGTGCGGCCCGCAGGTGACCTCGCAGAACCAGGAGATCACCTCGGTCACCCCGCTGTCCGGGATCCTGGCCGGCGCGATCGTGTGCGCGTCCGGCTCGGGCTCCAGCGCGGTGAACTACCCGGACTCCTACGACAGCGGCGCTGGTGAGGGCTACCTCGTCGGCACCCGCTGCGGCCGTGTCCTCTCGACCGACGTCGGCATCAACACCGACATCTGCGCGCGGAACGGTGACAGCGGCAGCCCGTTGTTCAGCCAGGTCACCCAGGCCGGGCTCGGCATCCTCAACGGCAGCCAGCAGGCCCGCAGCGGTGCCTGCCAGCTCGGCGAGCTGAACAACTACTCGCCGCTCTCGACGATCCTCGAGGACCTGAGCGCCCGCCAGGCGAGCGGCGGGTCGGTCTTCACCGTCATCACCACCCCGCAAGGCTGAGCCGGCCGTCTCCGCAGGGTCCGTTTAGGCCCTGCGGAGACGCAGTTTTGAGTTAAGCAGCCTTAAATCCGCTGGTAGTGGTTCAGCCCGCCTGAGAGCGCTCTCATCTGACAAATTCGTGAAAACCTTTACACGTTGACCGAGGGTCACGGCGCGACAACACTTCCGAACCACTGGGCGCACAACTCAACACCCGGAAAGGTCGGTTCGATGCAGCGACGCATCGGGACGGCCCTTGCCGCTGCCTTGATGGTGGCCGCAGGGATCACCGTCGCCACCACCAGCCAAGCTCCCCCTGCCAACGCGGCGGTGACCTGGGCCGACGAGTTCAACGCTCCCGCCGGCTCAGGCGTCGACGGTGGCAAGTGGAACATGGAAGTGGGCAACAACAACGGCAACAACAGGGAAAACCAGTGGTACCAGTCGGGTACCTCCAACGCGGCGCACGACGGCCAGGGCAACCTGGTCATCACGGCCAAGAAGGAGAACCCCGGCAACTACAACTGCTGGTACGGACGGTGTGAGTACACGTCCGCGCGCATCAACACCGCGAACAAGTTCACCCAGACCTACGGCCGGTTCGAAGCGCGCATGAAGATGCCGCGCGGCAAGGGAATCTGGCCCGCGTTCTGGATGCTCGGCGCCGACATCAACACCGGCAACCCGTGGCCCGGTTCCGGCGAGATCGACATCATGGAGTTCCTGGGACACCAGACGAACACCGTGTACGGCACGATCCACGGCCCCGGTTACTCCGGTGCCGGCGGCAAGTCCCACGCCTACAACGGCCCGAACTTCTCCGACGGTTTCCACAACTTCGCGGTTGACTGGAAGCCCGGCGAGATCACGTGGTCGGTGGACGGCAACGTCTACGCCCGCAACACGCCGACCGACGTCAACGGCAACCCGTGGGTGTTCAACAAGCCCTTCTTCATCATCATCAACCTCGCGGTCGGTGGTGAGTGGCCGGGCTACCCCGACGCCAGCACGACGTTCCCGCAGCAGCTCGTGATCGACTGGGTCCGCGCCTCCTCCAGCGACACCACCCCGCCTCCCAGCGGTGGTTCGGAGATCCGCGGCATCGGCGGCAAGTGCCTCGACGTCCCGTGGGCCAACTCGGCCAACGGCACGCCCATCCAGATCGTCGGCTGCAACGGCAACGCCGCCCAGAAGTGGAGCCGTCCCGGTGACGGCACGATCCGCGCGCTGGGCAAGTGCCTCGACGTCAACGGTGGCGGAACCGGGAACGGCACAGTGGTCCAGCTCTGGGACTGCAACGGGTCCGGTGCCCAGCAATGGGCCGTCAGCGGGGCGCAGGACATCGTGAACCCGCAGGCCAACAAGTGCCTGGACGCCGTGGGAGGTTCCTCGGCCGACGGCACGAGAACCCACATCTGGGACTGCCTCGGCGTCGCCAGCCAGAAGTGGGCTGTCTGAGGTCTCTCCTCGTCAGGTCATCCGTGACCTGACAGGGAGAATCAAGCGCTGGACGTGAACCCCCGCGGCGGATGGGTTCACGTCCAGCGCTTTCTCACGCCTTGAGCCGCGCGACGGCCCAGTCCTGCACCGCGACGCCCACCGACTTGAACACCGTCCTGCCCTCGCGCAGCGGCGGATTCCCCAGCGCCGCACCGAGTTCGACCAGCGACTCCAGCCGGAGCACACCCGACTGCACCGCCCGGATGATCTCGCCGGCCTCGCTCAGCGCCGCCTCGACCTGGTCCACCACCACGACCCCGGCGGTCGCCAGCAGCTCCTGCGGCAACTCGCGCATGACGGGCCGGTACGACCCGATCGCGTTGACGTGCACCCGTTCCTTGAGGGACTCGCACCGGAACAACGGCATCGTCGACGCCGTCGCACAGCACACGACGTCCGCGTCCTCCACGGCCTCGTCCGCGTTCGCCGCCGTGTCCATCACCGTGCCGGGCAGCTCGTCCCGCAGGCTCTCCAGCAACGCCTCGGCCTTCTTGGCGTTGCGGTTGAACACGACCAGCTTCTTCAACGGCCGCACCGCGTGCACCGCGCGGACCTGGTCCGCCGCCTGCGCCCCCGCCCCCAGCAACGCCAGGTGCGACGCGTGCTCGTCGGCCAGCAGATCCGTCGCCACACCGACGACGGCACCGGTCCGCAGCGTCGTGAGCGGCACCGCGTCCGCGACGAACTGACCGTCCGGGTGCGAGTACACGACCGTGCCCGTGATCACCGGATCCCGCTCGACCTCGACGCTGATCACCTTGACGGCGGTGGACTTCGTCGGCCGGTGGTGCACCGCCATGACGAGCGACCGACTGTCGCTGAACGCCTGCCGCGGCGGGAGGTCGAACTCCTCCGCCGCCAGCCCGACGAACGCTTGACGCACGGCATCGATCGCTTCGGGCATGGTCATGCCCGAAGCGTAACGACTCGGCCCGAACGCCCGAGCGCGCCCGGGAACGAGGCCGTCGAGGTCTCCTCACACCAGCGACTTCCTGATCAGCTCCCTCGACCGTTCCGCGTCCAGGGCGACGGCATCGAGGCCCTCGACGACCCGCCGGTACGACCTGAGCGCCTCCGGCGCCTCGATGATCAGACTGGAGTTCTCGCTCTCCAGGAACACGACGTCGTCGTACCTGTCGAACGACAGCAGGTCGAACGACCCGGCCATGCCCGCGTGCGCACCGGCCCCCACCGGCACGACCCGGACGTCGATCCTCGGCTTCGCGGCCAGGTCGTCCAGGTGGAGCAACTGCTCCCGCATCACCTCGCCCCCGCCGACCCGGCCCAGCAGCACCGCCTCGGGCATGAAGAAGCAGGCCCTCACCCCACCGCGGAGCGTCTCCTGCCGCAGACCCCGCGCCTCGACCCGTTCCTCCCGCTCGCCCTGCGGCACGTTCGCGCAGGCGTCGAGCACGGCACGCGTGTAGTCCGGCGTCTGCACCATGCCGTGCAGCAGCATCGTCTGCCAGCTCACCAGGCCCTTCGCCAGCCGCTCGTGCTCGACCAGCGTGCGGGGACTGATCGGGGCACAGCTGCCGTGCTCCTGCCACCACCCCTTGACGCCGGTGCCCGTGAAGAGCGAGAGCAGGTGGTCCCGTTCCCGGGGCGGCGTCCGGCAGGCGCCCAGCAGCAGCGCCAGCTCGAGCTCGGTGGCGCCGCCCTTCCCGTTGACGAGGTCGGAGAGCTTGGCCTCCTGCCAGCCGACGAGCTCGGCGACCTTGCGCGACGTCATGCCCGTGGCGGCGACGGCCGCACGGAGGCCGTCCCCGAACTCACGGCCCCTCGCAGTGGAGAATCTTTTCGGCATGGCGAGGACCGTAGACCCATTCATCACCACGCCAGAACATTTGACACCAACACAACCCAAAAGGGCGTTAGCTTGGAGCATCTCCAAGTTGGAGAATAATTCCGTGAAGTTCCGATGGATGCCCCACGACGGGCTGCGACACGCCATTCACGACGAGCCGGTCAGGGGGCAGCTCCTCGAGACCCTCTGCGGCGATCCCTTCGTACCGCAGGAGCTTGACCTCTGGACCAACAAGAACGTGTGGCCGACGTGCTGGGACTGCGACGGCGTCTGGCGAGAGAACGAGGGGATCCTGCCATGGCCGCGGAAATCCTGACCGAAGACCTTCTGCGCGTATCTCTTCAACGCCTCTCGCGTGAGGTGGTGAAGACTTATCCACAGTTCGGCGAGTTGCTCGCGCAGAACATGTTGCGCACGTGCGGGCTCATTCCTGACGTTGAGCGTGCGGAGCACTACCGCGAACTCGGCACGCTTCTCATCGATCTCGGGAGGTTGTATTTGGCGGAGGCCGAAGTGCTTTCCACCGTCGACGTCCCGCAGGACTGAACGGGCGGCCCGGCTCCGCCGCGTCCGGCACCCGGATCCTGATCATCCTCACGCCGACTGCGTGATCGCAACGGCGCGCCCACTCGTGTCGAACTCGTGGGCCAGCGTCGTCAGTCCCCTTCCACCGGCGGCCCACGCGGCCGTCCAGGTCAGGCACTCGGCAGCCCCGTTGCCGCCGCGCTCCACCAGGTCGGTGCCGATCGAGTCGAGCCACTCCCACGACGTGCCGCCGATCCCCGCAAGGAAGGACTCGTCCCACGCGCGCACCAGCTCGCGGACGGTCCCCTCACGTCGTGCGCGCTCGTTGACGTCCTTGATCCACGCCTGGCGTTCCGGTTCGGAGAGCACCACACCGGTCTCGGGCTCGCGGAACCCGGGCAGGTCGTGCGCCAGCCCGCCGGACCCGACGTACAGCACGCGCCGGTCGGCGAAGAACTCCCCGACGCGGCGGCCGAGGGATGCGGCGCGGCGGAAGGTGGCGTGCGGTGGTGAGGCGCAGTTGATGAAGATCGGCAGCACCGGCTTCGCGGAGATCGAGCCCAGCAGGTCGCGGGCCGTGTGGCCGAAGGCGTGGTCCAGGGCGGCCTCGTAGGCGGTGGCGATGTCGAACTCGTGAGCCACGAGGTCCGCGACCAGGGAACGGCCCAGTGCGGCGGGCACGTCGTAGGAGCCGACCGGGCCCGCGACGTCGCCCTGGGCCGTGGCGGACAGCACCACGGCGAAGGTCGGGACGACCGTGCGGAAGGCGCGGCGGTGGTCGGTGCCGAAGAAGACGACGAGCTCCGGATCGAACTCGCGCACGGTCTCCCGCGCGTCCGCGATCGCCTCGCGGACGGGGCCGAAGGGCGCGCTGGGCAGCGTGATCAGGTGCGAGGCGCAGACCGTTAGGCGGTTCTTCACCGGGCCAGTCTAGGTTTCGGGGCGTGACGAGTCGTGCACTTGCGGTGATCATCACCGCCGTCCTCCTCGTGCCCGTTCCGCCGGCTCACGCCGACACCGCCCGGCGCATCGAGACCGACCGCAGCGAGAGACCCGTCGCTCCCGGCGTCACGCTCAGTTCGTTCGACTGGTACGAGCCCGGCGGGTGGGTTCGCGGGGACGCGCTGGCCGTGGACCTCACGAAGGTGCGGGCCGGGTACGTCGACCCCGGCACCGTGACGCAGGCGGCGCCGCTGTCGCACCAAGCCGGGCGGGCGGTCGCGGCGGTCAACGGCGACTTCTTCGACATCGACAACTCCAACGCGCCGGAAGGCGTCGGGGTCAAGGACGGCGAGCTCGTCAAATCCGGCGGCAGGAGGGCGATCGGCATCGACGCGGCCGGCATCGGCAGCGTGATGGAGACCTTCTTCGAGGGCACGCTCAACGGGACGCACGCGCTGACGCAGCTCAACAGCGCCAAGATCGACGTGGACGGCATCGGCGTCTTCAACCCGTTGTGGGGCAGCTACAGCAGAGCGCGCGCGACACAGGGTGCGGCCAACACGGCCGAGGTGATCGTCAAGGACGGCGTCGTCCACAAAGTACGAAGTCCGAGCGACGAGCCCGTCCAGGGGTACGCGCTGGTCGGCCGGGACAAGGGTGCGGACGTGCTCCGGACCCTCAAGCCCGGCGACAGGGCCGAGGTCAGCTACCGGAGCCGCACCAGCGACGGCAGCGAGCCGAGGACGGCCATCGGCGGGCGGCAGTTGCTGGTCGAGAACGGGAGGAACGTCGCTCCGGACGACGCCCTGCACCCGCGCACCGCGGTCGGGTTCTCGCGGGACGGCAAGCAGATGCACGTGCTGACCGTCGACGGACGGCAGAGCGCCTACCTGCAGGGCCTGAACCTGAGGGACCTCGCGGACGCCATGATCGGACTCGGCGCGCACAACGCCCTCAACCTCGACGGCGGCGGGTCGTCGACCATGCTCGCCCGTGAACCCGGCACCACCGCGTTGAAGGTCGTCAACACCCCCTCCGACGGCGCCGAACGACCGGTCCCCAACGGTCTCGCGCTCTACGCGCCCACCGGCTCCGGCCGTCTCACCGGCTTCGACGTCCAGACCTCGAGCACCCGCGTCTTCCCCGGCCTGACCCGCAGGATGACCGTGCGCGGCCACGACGAGACGTTCGGGCCGGCCACCGGCGCCGGACACGTCACGCGCGCGACGGGAGGCTGGGCGATCGGCGACACCTTCCACGCGGCGTCCCGCCCCGGACCGGCGTCGTTCACCGCCTCCCGAGGCCTCACGACGAAGTCCATGCGGCTCACCGTGCTGGGCGAGCTCGCCAGGCTCGCGCCGGAGAACCCGAGGACGAGCCTGGACGAGGGCGAACGCAAGCCTTTGCGCATCAACGGTTTCGACGCCGAGGGGTACGGCGCGCCGATCGAACGGGCGGACCTCGACCTCAGCTACGACCGGAAGGTCGTCGAGATCACCCCGGACCTGCAGATCAAGGCCTTGAAGACCGGCGCCACCACGATCAGGGCGCGCGCTCAGGGCAAGGAGACCCGGCTGGCCGTCACGGTCGGTGCGGACGACCAGCTGCTCGCCGGGTTCGACGACGCTCCACAGTGGACCTTCGGGTCCGCCCGCGCGACCGGCGGGGTGGCACCGGAACCCCACGGCCACACGGGTCAGGGCCTCGAGCTGAGCTACGACTTCACCCAGTCGACCGGCACGCGCACCGCCCACGCCGTCCCGCCGGAACCGCTCCAGGTGCACGGACAGCCCCTGTCGCTCACCGCCCAGGTGCTCGGCAGCGGCAGAGGTGAGTGGACCGCCTTCACCGTCACCGACTCGACAGGACGGTCGCGGGCGCTCTACGGCCCCCACATCACCTGGACCGGCTGGCAGCGGATCGAGGTCGCGGTGCCCCCGGAACTCGAGTTCCCCCTCCAGGTCACGAGGTTCACCACGATCGAGACCAGGGCGGACCGGTCCTACACCGGCGAGGTGGTCGTCGACGACATCGTCGCGAGGGTGCCGCCGCGCATCGCCCTGCCGCCGGCACCGGACCTGCGTGAGAGCGTGATCGGCCAGGCGACCGGCTGGACGTTCGCGGTCATGTCCGACGCGCAGTTCGTGGCGCGGAACCCGGACAGCGACCTGGTCAGGTCGGCCCGCCGCACGCTCGGGGAGATCAGGGCGTCCGGCGCCGAGTTCGTCGTGGTCAACGGCGACTTCGTGGACGAGGCCTCGCCCGCGGACCTCGCGTTCGCCCGCCGGGTCCTCACCGAGGAGCTCGGCGACTTCCCCTGGTACTACGTGCCGGGCAACCACGAGGTCATGGGTCCGGGCACGATCGACAACTTCCGCCGCGAGTTCGGCGCCACCCACCGAATGTTCGACCACAGGGGCACCAGGTTCGTGCTGCTCGACTCGTCGACCGGCACGATCAGAGGCGGCGGTTTCGAACAGATGGAGATGCTGAAGAACGCGCTCCACACCGCCGAAGGCCAAGTCGTCGTGATGATGCACCACCCACCGCGTGATCCCACGCCCGCGCGCACGAGCCAGCTCGCCGACCGAATGGAGGCGGACTACTTCGAGAGGCTGCTGTCCGAACGGGACGGACCGACCGCGTTCATCGGCGGGCACGTCGGCGGATTCTTCGCGTCCACTGTGGACGGCGTGCCGCACGTGGTCAACGGCAACTCCGGCAAGGCACCCGCCGAACCGGGAGGGTTCACCGGCTGGACGCTGGCCGGCGTCACCGGGGACGGCGTCAGGGCCGAGATCCGACCGCACGTGGACTCGCTCCAGCTCCACGCGCCAGCCGTCCTCGAGCCCGGCGCGACGGAAACGGTTGCGGCCACGGTGAAACAGGGATCGCGGTCGCTGCCGGTGCGGTATCCGATGGGCGCGGTGTGGGAAGGGTCACGTGGTCTGCACGTGGGCGCGAAGTCCGGGATCCGGCCCTGGCACGTCGCCTGGCTCGAACCGGACAACGGCGTCCTCACCGGGATAAGGCCTGGTCAGGTCAAGATCTCCGTCACGGTGAACGGCGCGAAGACCAGTGCGGACGTGGGTGTCGGCCCGCGGGGAGCGTCTTGACCTGGTCTGGGTGAGTGCGGCGTGAGGCGGTGGGGGAAGATACTCGCCATGACCACCGCCGACAACGGTTCCGCCGACAACGGTTTCGCCGACCTGGGCCTGCGCCCCGACCTCCTCAACGCCCTCAACGCTCTGGGCTACGAGGAGCCGACGCCGATCCAGAGCGAAGCGATCCCGCCGTTGCTCGCGGGTAACGACCTGCTGGGCCAGGCGGCCACGGGCACGGGCAAGACGGCGGCGTTCGCGCTGCCGCTGCTCGAGCGCATCGCCGACAGGATCGGCAAGGGCGAGAAGCCGCTGGCTCTCGTCCTCGCGCCGACCCGTGAACTGGCCGTGCAGGTGTCGGAGGCGGTCCACCGCTACGGCCGCCACCTGGGCACGCGCGTCCTCCCGATCTACGGCGGCCAGCCCATCGGCCGCCAGCTGCGCGAGCTGTCCCGCGGCGTCGACGTCGTCGTCGCGACCCCGGGCCGCGCGATCGACCACCTCCAGCGCGGCACGTTGCAGCTGGGCGACCTGCAGGTCGTCGTGCTCGACGAGGCCGACGAGATGCTCGACATGGGCTTCGCGGAGGACATCGACGCGATCCTCACCGAGACGCCCGCCGAACGGCAGACCGTGCTGTTCTCGGCCACGATGCCGCCGCGCATCGACCGCATGGCCAAGAGCCACCTGCGCAACCCCGTGCTGATCCAGATCGAGCGCGAGAAGACCGAGCCGGGCGAGGCCCCGCGCGTCCGGCAGACCGCGTACCTGGTGCGCCGCGAGCACAAGCCCGCCGCCCTCGGCCGCGTGCTGGACGTCGAGTCGCCGACCGCCGCCGTCGTCTTCTGCCGCACCCGCGACGAGGTCGACCAGCTCACCGAGACGCTCAACGGCCGCGGCTACCGCGCCGAGTCGCTGCACGGCGGCATCAGCCAGGAGCAGCGCGACCGCGTCATGTCGCGCCTGCGCTCCGGCACCGCCGACCTGCTGGTGGCCACCGACGTCGCCGCCCGCGGCCTCGACATCGAGCAGCTCACGCACGTCGTGAACTACAACGTGCCGTCCGCCCCCGAGGCGTACACGCACCGCATCGGCCGCGTCGGCCGCGCCGGCCGCGAGGGCGTCGCGATCACCCTGGTCGAGCCGCGCGAGAACTCGATGCTCAAGACGATCGAGCGCGTCACCAAGACCAAGATCCCGGTCGAGAAGGTCCCGACCGTCGCCGACCTGCGCGCCCGCCAGCTCGAGCTGACCCGCTCGTCGCTGCACGAGTCGCTGCTCGAGGACGACCTGTCGCGCTTCCGGGTAGTCGTCGAGACCCTGGCCGACGAGTTCGACGTCATGGAGATCGCGCTCGCCGCGGTCAAGCTCGCGCACGAGGCCTCCGGTGCCGCCGCCGACGAGGAGGAGATCCCGGAGGTGCGCCCGCGCGAGGACCGCCCGCGCCGCGACGGCGCCCCCGCCGGCCCCCGCCGCGAACGCCGCGGCCCGTCCGAGGGCATGACCCGCCTGTTCCTGGGTGCCGGCCGCTCCTCGGGCATCCGGCCGCAGGACATCGTCGGCGCCATCACCGGCGAGACGAACCTGAAGGGCCGCGAGATCGGCGCGATCGAGATCGCCGACAGGTTCTCGCTGGTCGAGGTGCCGGGCGACTCCGCGAACGACGTGATCGACCAGCTGCGCGACGCCACGATCAAGGGCAAGCGCGTGACGATCCGCCGCGAGCGCCAGCCCCGCTAGTGCGTGACCACTAACCCGGCAAGGGTTGGTGGTCACCGCACTAGTACTTGCGGGCCTCGACCAGGAACCGGGTCGAGGTGCACGCGAACCGGCCGTGCTCCTGGATGTGCGAGTGCACGTCCAGGAGCCGGTCGCGGTATCCCTCCACGGTGAACCCCGGCACGGTCCACAGCACCTTCCGCAGGAAGTGCACGACCGCGCCGACGTCGAAGAACTCGACGCGCAGCGACACCGGCTCCAGCTTCAGCACCTCGAGCCCCGCGGCCTCGGCGCCGGCACGGGCGGCCGGCGTGCCGCGGGCCTCGCCCACCGGCTGCGGCCCCATCATGAAATCGGTGAGCTCCCGGTTCGTCCCGGCCCCGATCTGCTGCGAGAAGTAGGTCCCACCGGGCTTCAGCACCCGCGCGACCTCCTCCCACGGCGTCACCACGGGATGCCGGCTGATCACGAGGTCGAACACCCCGGAACGGAACGGCAGCGGACCGTCGTCGGGCACCCGCACGACCAGCGGCAGGCGCCGGGAGGCCACGACGGCGTTCGGCGGCCACGACTCGGTGGCGACCATCCGCGGTGGCAGGACGGGCGCCGACGCGGTGACCTCTCCCCCGCCGGTCTGCAGGTCCAGGGCCGACGAGACGACGGCCAGCCGCGCGGCGATCAGTCCGGCGTACCCCCACGGCGGCCGTTCCTCGGTGGCCCTGCCCTCGAACCAGGAGAAGTCCCAGCCCTCCAGCGGCACGGCCGCGCCCTCGGCCACCAGTTCCTCGAAAGTCCCCATGAGCCGACATGCCACCACAGGCGCACCGGGCCGGCCACCGAAAATGGCGGCACCTGCCCTGGGCGCGGAGACGCCGCGTCCTTCATCGTCTCGCGCTCGGCGGGGCAGGTGCCGCAGGTGAGTACAACGACCGAACGGCCGTGCGGTTACGCCCGGAGGCGGTACGCGCGCAGGACCGTTTGGTCTACCGAGTTCCCTTCGGTGTCACGGGCCACCACTCGCAGCGACACGTAGCCGCCGGCCTTCCCGCCAGGGGGAACGACCGACTTCACGGGCACCCAGTTGAGGCCGTCGTCGAACGACGCGTACGCCTGGAGCTCACGCACGGTGCCCGACGGGCGCGACGCGGTGAACCTCACCGGCATCGCCAGCCCCGCCTTCCAGCTGTTGCGCAGGTCGACCGGTACCGAGTAGTCCACCTCCAGCAACGGCAACCGGCCGTCGGCGGCGCCGGAGAACCCCCACTCGGTGCGGACCGACGTCGACAACGCCAGCGCGTCACGGGAGGCGTCCAGCAGCAGCTCGTACCGGCCGTTCCTGGCCGGGGCGTGGAACGACCCCTGCCGGACGTCGGAGTAGCCCTGCGTGACGCCGTCGTGCCGCAGTTCGAGCGTGCCCCAGCCACCGCGGTGCCAGTTCTCCACCCAGCCGGAGCCGCCGAACGGCGAGACGCGCGCGTTGATCGAGTCGCCCACGCGCTCGACACCGCCACCGTCGGCCCACGTGACCACCGACGAACCGCCGAGACGGGGTGAGGTGATCGCGCGGAGGTGCGTCCGCTCGTACTTCCTGCCCGCCTGGAACGTGACGGGCTCGAGGTCCGCCCACGAGGTGGCGCTGCCGTCGTCGCCCGCGCCGGAGCTGCGGCCGTCGAAACCCTCCTGGTACCAGGAGATGCCGGGCGTGAAGTACTCGGTGCGCTGCGCGGGAGCGGACAGGCGTTCGTCCAGCACCCTGCCGAGCACACCGCCCACGACCGGCGAGTTCCGCTGCAGGACCGAGCCGTCCGGACCGGACGTGTGGTAGCGCGCCTTGATCTCGGCGAGCTCCGAGTGCCGGACCTTCTTCAGCCCGACCGGCAACGCGCCCTTGTCCCGCAGGAACAGGGTGTACGAGACCGGCGAACCCGCGATGGCACGCAGCTTCAGCTTCGGCGGCGTGGTGGTGACGTGGTGTTCCGCCACCGCGATCACCGGAATCGCGGTCTGCTCGCCGTACCCGAACGGCACCGGCCCCGCCCACAGCACGGCGACCGCTCCGACGTCCTGCATCGCCCGCGCGACCTCGTAGGGGTCCTCCCCCGCCTGGCGGACGAGGGCCAGCTTGCCGCGCACGTCGGCGCCGCGCTCGGCCACGCCGAGGTCGTGGTCACCGGGCGAGAGGTACTTGCTGCTCTCGAAGTAGCGCACCGGGAACCCGCCGACGACCGAGACCAGCGGCTGCCCGCCCTTGAGCCCGGAGTCGTAGGTGAGCTCAGGTAGCGGCG
Organism: Lentzea cavernae; assembly: GCF_014653695.1. Lineage (GTDB taxonomy): Bacteria > Actinomycetota > Actinomycetes > Mycobacteriales > Pseudonocardiaceae > Lentzea > Lentzea cavernae. Next base: position 1,105,178 of record NZ_BNAR01000001.1, read on the forward strand.
GACCGAAGGACAGGCCGTACAGCGGGACCCGACCGTCGACGATGCTGGCCACACCGTTGATCTTGCCGGGCTTGAACGGCACGCTCAGCTGCGCGTCCCGGTACCAGACCTCGGAGTCGCGTTCCGGGAGCTGGACGCGGATCTCCTCGCCCTGCCTCGCGTCCAGCGCCACGGAGGTGTCGGCGCGCAACGAGAACCGGCCGGCCACCTCGGTCGCGGAGACCGGCGTGAACCAGGCGTAGTTCGGCGTGAGCTCGTCGATGCGGCCGATCAGCGCGTAGTCCGCGACCGGCAGCCGTGCCGAGCCCGTGCCGTTCTCGATGGTGACCACCGAGGCCTCCTGCGTGGCCATGTCGACCACGACGACGAACTCGCTCGCGACGGGCTTGCCGTCGCGGCCGGTCATCGACAACGTCAGCGTGGCGCGCTCCTCCTGCACGTACGCGCCGGCGGCGGTCGTCACCGAGACGCCGGGAGCGGATGCCCTGACGTGCCCGAAGAACGTGCCGACGCCCTTGCGCGGGTCGAGCACCACGTCGACGGACGCACTGCCCCGAGCCGGCACGGTCACCGACGACGGCACCGCGAAGTGCGCGCCCAGGTCGTGCTGCAGCGTCAGCGACACCGGCTCGGCGCCGGCGTTCGAGTAGGTGATCGTCTTCGTGGACGTCCCGGTGTGCGGCCACTCCAGCAGCCCGAACGACAGGCTGCCCACCGAAGCCCGCACCTGCTGCGTCACCGCGCGCTGCACGTCGAGCAGGCCCGTGCCGACGTTGACCGGCTTGTCCTCGACGGGTTTCACCGTCGCCATGAGGTGGGCCTTGAGCTCGGCGGCCTTCCAGTCCGGGTTGCGCTGCGCGAGCACCGCGGCGGCACCGGCCACGTGCGGCGTGGCCATCGAGGTGCCGGTCAGCCGCGCGTGCAGGTCGTCGACGGCGTGGTCCCACAACGTGTTCTCGGCGCGCGCGGCCACGATGTCGGTGCCCGGTGCCGCGATGTCCGGCTTGACCGCGTGGTCGTTCAGCCGCGGTCCGCGCGACGACCACTCCTCCAGCGCGCCCTGCTTGGTCATGTTCGCCACGGCCAGGGCCGCGTCGGCCGCGGCCGGTCCGGAGACCTGCCGCCGGGTGCCGGCGTTGCCCGCCGCCACCACGAACAGCGCGCCGGTCTCGGCCGTGAGCTCGTTGACCTTCACCGACAACGGGTCCGTGCCGTCGGACTGGTCACCGCCCAGCGAGAGGTTGACGACCTTGGCCCTCACCTCGCGCGCGGCCCACTCCATGCCGGCGATCACCGCGCTGTCGAGGCACCACTCGGCCTCGCAGACCCGGCCCACCGCCAGTGAAGCGCCCTTGGCGACGCCGACGTGCTGGCTGCCCCGTCCCGCCACGATGGCCGCGACGTGCGTGCCGTGGCCGATGTCGTCCTGGATGCCGGAGGGGGTGAAGTCCTTGGACACGGACACGACGCCCGCGAGTTCCGGGTGCTTCTGGTCGTAACCGGTGTCGAGGACCGCCACCGTGACGCCGGTGCCGTCGAACCCGGCCTCCCACGCGCCGGGCGCGCCGACCATCGGCACGCTCTCGGTCAGCGAGATCTTCGACTTGCCGTCGAGCCACAGCTTCTCGGCGCCCAACGCGCTGGTGCGCCGTGCCGTCCACTGCTGCGCGGCGTCCTTCTTCCGCACTGCGGAGGCCGCGCGGAAACCGTTGGTCAGCAACGGGATCCGGTCGGTCTTGTCGTCGGTGTAGCCGTAGCCGTGCAACGAGGTGACGTCGAAGAACCGCTGGTCGACGCGGTCCTGCCTCAGCGCGTCGACCGCGTCCGCCGGAACCACGTACTGGTGGTCGTCGCGCACGTACTGCGCGAACGACATGCCGGGCCGCCCCTCGACCCGGACGAGCCCACCGCGTTCGTCGACGACGACCTCGTCCCCGCTGATCAACGTGATGGTCGAGGTCTTCTGACCTCGCAACGGTTCCGCCTGTGCCGTCGCCGCCGGGCTGAGCAGCCCGGCGGCGAGAGCGGTGATCACAAAACATCGTGCTAAGCGCACGTGTCCTCCCCTAGGTGTGAACCTCTCCAACGGGGAAGACTCCGAACGCGGCGTGCAGGTTGCCTCACGCTCCGCGATAGGTGCCGAAACTCCAGCGGTTGCCCTCGGGGTCGGCGACGGTGAACCCGCGCGAGCCGTAGTCCTCGTCGCGCAGGCCGCGGATCTCGGTGGCCCCGTGCGCCAGCGACCGCGCGTGGATCTCGTCCGGCCGGTCGGTCACCACGTAGATGGACCCGGCGCCGGCCTTGGTCGCCTCGACCTCGCCGACCGAGCGCACGGCGGAGCCCAGCATGACCCCACCGCCCTCGGGCCAGACCATCTCGCAGTGCACGACCTCGCCGTCGGCCTCCCCCGGCACGACGAGGTGCTCCTCGAAGCCGAACGCCTCCACCAGGAAGCGGACGGCGGCAGGAGCGTCCTGATAGGACAGACAGGGCCAGCAGGTGGGTGCGGGTGTGCTCATGGGAGCAACTCTGCGCCCTGCCCGTGCTCGCCGCCTTGTACGAATGGAAGCTCGGCCGCGATCCACTCGGTCGGGGTCGCCCCGACGAGCGCCCGCCAGTCCCGGTTGAAGTGCGCCTGGTCGGTGTAGCCGCAGGCGGCGGCCACCTCGGTGAACGTCGGCCGCCGTTGCCCGCGCAGCATCCGGTTCGCCCGCTCGAACCGCATCACGCGGCCCATGACCTTGGGCGTGAGCCCGTACTCGGCCGCGAACCGGGCGCTCAGGTGCTGGCGGCTCCACCCGACCTCGGTGGCGATCTCGCTCACCGGCGCCCCGGCCGCGAGCCGGTGCCACGCCCACGCGACCTCGACCTGCTGGCGCACGGGTTTCACCAACCTGCCGAGCAGCAGGTCCAGCAGCGCGAACCGGTCCGTCCACGTCGGCGCGTGCCGCAACCGTTCGCGCAGCTCGGCGGCCGGGGCGTCGAGCGAGTCGAGCCCGACCGTCACGCCGGCGAGCTCCCCGGCGGGCATGCCGAAGAACGCCCGCATCCCCAGCGGCGTGAGGTCGCACTGGACGCCGTGCTGGAACCCGTCGTGGGTGATGATCACGGCCTCGTCGTGCAGCCCGCCGCACAGCGTGGCGAACCGGCCGCCGGACAGGTCGACGGTGCCGTCCAGGGTGACGACGAGCGTGAGCGAGCGCGAGGGCAGGCCGCGGTGGATGCCGGGCTCGGTGCGCATCCGATACCCGGAGTACCGCGTGACGAACGGCCGCAGCCGCGGGTGCGGCAGGCCGACGACGTGCTCGACGTCCACGTCCCCGATGCTAGAACAGTTCGCCGAGGACCAGCAGTCCCGCTCCGACGGGCACGAGGTCGGGTCCGTACGACGTGACGCTCACGTCCACATCGGGCATCGCCCGCAGGTACAGCTCCGGCGACTCCAGCACCTTGCGTCCACTCAGGACGATCTGGTCGAGGTCCAGCAGCTGCACCAGGTTCGTGACGGCCGCGGCGAGGACCCGTGCCGCCTCGACGCCGGTCGTGGTCGCGTGCACCGCCTCGACGCACCCGCGCCGTCCGCACACGCACAACGGCCCGTCGAGCTGGATCGTCGTGTGGCCGAACTCGCCCGCACCCGACCGCGCGCCCCGGTGCACTTCTCCTCCGAGGAGCAGGCCCACGCCCAGACCGGTGCCCACGAACACGAGTGCCGCGTCCCGCAGCGGTCGTCGCCACGCCTCGGCGAGCACCGCCGCGTTGGTGTCCTTGTCGACGACGACCGGCAGCCCGAGGCGTTCCTCGGCCAGCGCCCGCAACGGCACCGAGGACCAGCCCGGCAGCCCGTTCGGAGACACGACACCGCTGCGGAAGTCCAGCGGACCGGCGATGCCGATGCCGAGCCCGAGCACCTTCTCGTCCACCTCGACCAGCGGTTCGAGGGCGTCCAGCACGTCCGAGGGCGTGAACATGGGAGCCAGCGGCGCGGACGACGTCGAGACGACCTCGCCGGTCAGGTCGAGCTTCACCACGCGCAGTTCGTCGCGGTCGACGTAGGCGCCGTACGCGTACGCCCCGCCGGCGGCGAGCTGCAGCGACGTGCGGGGCTTGCCCCGGCCCCCGTCGCGCACGGTCCCGGTCTCCTCCAGCAGGCCCGCTTCGATGAGCCTCGCCACGATCTTCGAGACCGCCTGCGGGGTCAGGCCCGCCTCCGCGGCGATGGAAGCCCTGCTCAGAGCCCCTGAGCGGACGAGCCTGAGCACTGTCCTGTCGTTGTGCGAACGCAGCGAGGTGAGGTCCACGGTCGCAATTATTCAACAGCGTTGCTTTAATCGGAAGCATGACTCGAGTCGGACTTCTGGGCTACGGCATAGCGGGGCGGGTCTTCCACGCCCCGTTGATCTCCTCCACCGAGGGCATGGACCTCGTCGCGATCGTCACCGCGAACCCGGAGCGGCAGGCGCAGGCCCGCGCCGCGCACCCGGACGCGAAGATCGTGACCGCCGACGAGCTGTTCGAGCTGGACCTCGACCTGATCGTCGTGGCCACCCCGAACAAGACCCACGTCGAGCACGCGAAGCGCGCCATCGGCAAGGGCGTCGCGGTCGTGGTCGACAAGCCGTTCGCACCGACGTCCGCGGAGGCGGCCGAGCTCGTGGCCGCGGCGCAGGCCGCGCAGGTGCCGCTCACGGTGTTCCAGAACCGCCGCTGGGACAGCGACTTCCTCACCGTCGGCAAGATCGCCGACCGGCTGGGCGAGGTCCGGCGGTTCGAGTCCCGCTTCGAGCGCTGGATCCCGGAGGTCTGGGACAACTGGCGCGAGTCCGGTGCCCCCGAGGAGGCGGGCGGCCTGCTCTACGACCTCGGCGCGCACCTCGTCGACCAGGCGCTGCACCTGTTCGGTCCGGTGAGGACCGTCTACGCGGAACTCGACCTGCGACGTCCCGGCGTGCTGGTGGACGACGACGTGTTCGTGGCGCTGACGCACGAGAACGGCGTCCGCTCCCACCTGTGGGCCAACGCGCACGCGGCGAACCACGGGCCGCGCTTCCGGCTGCTCGGCAGCGAGGGCGCGTTCGAGATCAGCGGCCTCGACGAGCAGGAGGACGCGCTCGCCGCCGGCCGCCGCCCGACCGATCCCGGCTGGGGCCGCGAAGAGCGCACCGGCCGGCTCGGCGTGCTCGACGAGATCACCGAGGTCGCCGTCGAACCCGGCGCGTACCAGTCCTTCTACGCCGAGATCCAAGCCGGCCGAGTGCCCGTCGACCCCGCTGGCGCCGTGGCGGCGTTGAAGGTCATCGAGGCCGCTTTCCTGTCCGCACGCGAGAACCGGGTGGTGACCCTGTGAGCCCCACGACCGAAGAACTCCTGACCCAGGAACGACAGCTCCAGTTCAGTCGTTTCGGCAACGACGTCGCGATCGACCTCGGCCTGCACCTGCTCGACGCCGCACGCGAACAGGGCCTGCCGATCGCGATCTCGGTGACGCGCAACGGGCACCGGCTCTTCCACGCCTCGCTGCCCGGCACCGCGCCGAACAACGACAGGTGGCTGGAGCGCAAGGCCCGCGTCGTCGACCTGTTCGGCCACAGCTCGTTCTACGTCGGAACGGAGTTCCGCGAGAAGGGCACGACGTTCGAGGCGGAGTCGCGCCTCGACCCGGACCTGTACGCGGCGCACGGCGGCGTCTTCCCCGTCATCGTGCGCGGCACCGGCCCTGTCGGCACCGTCGGCGTCTCCGGACTGCCCCAGGCCGAGGACCACGCGTTCGTCGTGACCGCGCTGGAATCGTTCCTGAACTCCCGCGAAGCGCAATAGCACGAATAGCCGTCGACACAAAATCCGAACGCCTGCGCAGTCCGCACCGAGAGACACAGCGCGATTTTGATACACACCACTTCGAGTGGATTTCAAACCCACTCGGGGTGGTGTGTTATAGCAGTGGATCATGCGCATCAATGTGCACGAAAGGGTGATCCTACTGGTCCAAACGAGTGTGCTATTCCATAGTTGAGCGAATAGTCCGTGGTCACTCGCCTGCCGATACAAGGTCACTTGCCCAGAGCAGCAGTTGTACGCTCTGTAGCGCCATCACGTTCGCGCCACCCACCCGAATGACGCCTTTTTGGCCTCTTCACAGCCCTCAATTGCGCGAACTAACGTCCGTTCCGGCTCGTCGGATTGGTCCATTAGCGCTGTGAGATAGGTGGGTACCGGTTGTGACTGTGACGGATTCTGACCTCAATGAGGGCCGTCAGCAGCTGAGTTTGGGCACGGCCGCCGCACGAAATCTGGCCACTACCACCAAGTCCGTCCCCCAGATGCAGGGAATCACCTCCCGCTGGCTGCTCAAGGTGCTGCCCTGGGTGCAGGCCGCGGGTGGTGCGTACCGCGTCAACCGCCGTCTCACCTACACGCTGGGCGATGGCCGCGTCTCGTTCACGAACATCGGCGCGGAGATCCGCGTCGTGCCCCAGGAGCTCACCGAGCTCGCGCTGCTGAAGGGCTTCGACGACGAGGAGGTGCTCGCCGCGCTCGCCGGCCGCTTCCGGCAGCAGGAGTTCGGCATCGGCGACGTCATCGTCGAGAAGGGGCGCCCGAAGGACACCGTCGTGCTGATCGCGCACGGCAAGGTCGACAAGGTCGGCACCGGCGAGTACGGCGGCGAGACCGTGCTCGGCAACCTGGCCGACGGCCAGTACTTCGGCGAGACGGTGCTGGCGGGGCCGCAGGGCGAGTGGGAGTACACGGCCAAGGCCGTCACCCCGGTCACCGTGCTCACGCTGTCGTGGACCGACTTCCAGGCGCTCAACGGGGAAGCGGGCGGCCTGCGCGCGCACATCCAGCACACGTTCAACAGCCGCAACAAGCCCCAGGACGAGCACGGCGAGGCCGAGATCGGCATGGCGTCCGGTCACGACGGCGAGCCCGTGCTGCCCGGCACGTACGTCGACTACGAGCTCTCGCCGCGCGAGTACGAGCTGAGCGTCGCCCAGACCGTGCTGCAGGTCCACAGCCGCGTCGCGGACCTCTACAACCACCCGATGGACCAGGTCGAGCAGCAGTTGCGGCTCACGATCGAGGCCCTGCGCGAGCGCCAGGAGCACGAGATCGTCAACAACAGGTCGTTCGGCCTGCTGCACAACGCCGATCTCAAGCAGCGCATCCACACCCGGTCCGGCCCGCCCACCCCGGACGACTTCGACGAGCTGCTGTCGATCGTGTGGAAGGACCCCGGCTACTTCCTCGCGCACCCGCGCACGATCGCCGCGTTCGGCCGCGAGCTCAACAAGCGCGGCCTGTACCCGCAGCACATCGACTTCAACGGCCAGCAGGTCCCGGCCTGGCGCGGCATCCCCGTGCTGCCGTGCAACAAGATCCCGGTCTCCGACACCCGCACGTCGTCGGTGATGCTGATCCGCACCGGCGAGCAGAACCAGGGCGTCATCGGCCTGCACCAGACCGGCATCCCCGACGAGTACCAGCCGGGCCTGTCGGTGCGGTTCATGGGCATCAACGACCAGGCGATCATCAACTACCTGGTCAGCGCCTACTACTCGGCCGCCATCATGGTGCCGGACGCGATCGGTGTGCTGGAGCACGTCGAGCTCGGCCGCGAGGGATAGGTCTTGGCCTCCTTCACCATGCCGGAGTTCTACGTGCCGCACCCGGCGCGGATGAACCCGCACCTCGAACGCGCCCGCGCCCACTCGACTCAGTGGGCGCGGGACATGGGGATGCTCGACACCGGGGTGTGGACCGACGAGATCCTCGCGGGTGACGACTACGGGCACATGTGCGCGTGGACCCACCCGGACGCGCCCGCGGAGATCCTCGACCTCATCACGGACTGGTACGTCTGGGTCTTCTACTTCGACGACGAGTTCTTCGCGGAGTTCAAGCAGAGCAAGGACGTGGCGGGGGCCAAGGCCTACCTCGACCGGCTCCCGGCGTTCATGCCGCTCAACGGCACGGACCCGTGGCCGGAGCCGCAGAACCCGACCGAACGCGGCCTCGTCGACCTGTGGCAGCGGACGATTCCGCTGATGTCGCAGGACTGGCGGCGCCGGTTCACCACGAGCACCCACAACCTGCTGCTCGAGTGCATGTGGGAGATCAAGAACATCGAGAGCGGCACGGTCGCCAACCCGATCGAGTACATCGAGATGCGCCGCAAGGTCGGCGGCGCGCCGTGGTCGGCGAACCTGGTGGAGGTCTCCGAGGCGGCCGAGGTGCCCGCGTCCGTCGCGGGCACCCGGCCCCTGCGGGTCCTGTCCGACACGTTCTCCGACGCGATCCACCTGCGCAACGACATCTTCTCGTACGAGCGGGAAGTGCTGCGGGAGGGCGAGAACTCCAACGGGGTGCTCGTCTTCGAGAAGTTCTTCGGCCACGACACGCAGACCGCCGTCGAGGCCGTGAACTCCCTGCTGACCTCGCGGCTGCACCAGTTCGAGAACACCGTGTTCACCGAGCTCCCGCAGTTGTTCTCCGAGAACGCCCTGGGCCCGGAGGAGCAGGCGCGCGTGCTCAAGTACGTGAAGGGACTGCAGGACTGGCAGTCCGGTGGCCACGAGTGGCACCTGCACGCCGGCCGGTACACCAAGGTCGAGGGTGGTGGCGCCGGGAACTCGGCGTTCTTCCGCACGATCCTGCGCGGGCCGACCGGCCTGGGCACGTCCGCGGCCCGGCTGGGGGCGCCCCGTGGTTGAGATCCCCTCGTTCGACATGCCCTACTCCGCACGGCTCTCCCCGCACGTCGACCGCGTCCGGCAGCACACCAGGACGTGGGTGCGGGACATGGGCATGCTCGGCGGCGCGCCGTGGACCGAGGCGTTCTACGACGCCGCCGACTACGGCGGTTTCGCACCGCTGGCGTACCCGACGGCCTCGCTGGACGAGCTGAAGGACATCAGCCTCTGGGGCACCTGGGGCTTCTACGTCGACGACGCGTTCCTCGACGGCTTCCTGCGTCCCCGCAACGTGGCCGGCGGCAAGGCGTTCGTGGCGCGGCTCAAGGAGGTCCTCGCCGGATCCCCGCCGTCGAACCCGGCCGAGAAGGGGCTCGCGGACCTGCTCGCCCAGTCCACTGTGGACGAGGAGGACCGCGCCGACCTCACCGAGTACTTCGACGCGTTGCTGTGGGAGCTGCACAACACCGCCCAGGGCCGGGTGCCCGACCCGATCGACCTGGTCGAGATGCGCCGCAGGTCCGCGATGGCCGACATCTCCGCCAAGCAGGTGCGCAGGATCGCGCGCGCCGAGCTGCCGGAGGAGCTGTTGCGCAACTCCACCATGAGGGCGCTGGCCGACTCGTTCGGCGACGTCCCGGCGCTGCGCCAGGACCTGCACAACTTCGAGCGCGTGCACGCCACCGGCGGCAGCACGGTCAGCGCGGTGCACGCGGTGCAGCAGTTCTTCCAGTGCGACACGCAGAAGGCCGCGGACGTGGTCGGCGACCTGATCGCGGCCCGGTTGCGGCAGATCGGCACGATCTTCGCCGAACTCCCCTCGCTCGCCACCGAGTACGGCCTCGACGCGGACGCGAAGGCCGGGCTGTCCCGGTACGCGGAAGCCCTGAAGTCGTGGCTGGCCGGTGAGCTGCTGTGGACGCAGCGCACCGGCAGGTACAGCTTCTCCCCGGTCCCCGCCCGGAAGTCGTTCCACGCCCCATCCGGACTCGGTACCGCCGCAGTTCTGGTTTCCCCCCGCTAGAAAAGATTGGCAGGACCCGTAGTGACTGTTACCGATCCGGGCCTTGGGATCGAGGACAAGCAGCTGAGCCTTTCCAGGGCAGCCGCGCGCAACCTCGCCACGACGACCAAGTCCGCGCCGCAGATGCAGGGCATCTCGCCCCGCTGGCTGCTGCGCATGCTGCCGTGGGTCGAGGCGAAGGGTGGCGCGTACCGGGTCAACCGCCGGCTCACCTTCGCGATCGGCGACGGCCGCGTCACGTTCACCGCCGTGGGTTCCGAGGTGCGGATCGTGCCGCAGGAGCTCGCGGAGTTCAAGCTGCTGCGGGGGTTCGAGGACGAGGCGGCGATGACCGCCGTCGCGAACCGCTTCGAGCAGCGCGAGTACCTGCCCGGTGAGGTGATCGCGCACCGCGGCGAGTCCGTCGACGAGATCATCGTCATCGCGCACGGCAAGGTCACCAAGACCGGTCGCGGCGAGTACGGCGACGACGTGGCGCTGGGCACGATCGCGGACGGCGAGTACATCGGTGACGAGCCCGTGCTGTCCGGTTCCGACAAGAGCTGGAGCTTCACGGCGCGCGCGTTGACGCCGACGACGGCCGTGGTGCTCTCGCGGGCCGCCTTCGCGCAGCTCAGCGGGCAGATCGAGCCCATGCGCGACCACATCGCGCAGCAGCTCGCGAACCCGACGAACGCGTCGAACAAGCACGGCGAGGCCGAGATCGACATCTCGTCCGGGCACGACGGCGAGCCGACGCTGCCGGGCACGTTCGTCGACTACGAGCTGCGGCCCCGCGAGTACGAGCTCTCGGTGGCGCAGACGATCGTGCGCGTCCACACGCGTGTGGCGGATCTCTACAGCCAGCCGATGGACCAGGTCGAGCACCAGTTGCGGCTCACGATCGAGGCCCTGCGCGAACGCCAGGAGCACGAGCTCATCAACAACAAGGAGTTCGGTCTCCTCGCCAACGCCGACCTCAAGCAGCGGGTCAGCACCAACTCCGGCCCGGTGACGCCGGACGACATGGACGAGCTGATCTCGCGGCGCCGCAACACCAAGCTCATCCTGGCCCACCCCAAGGCGATCGCGGCGTTCGGCCGGCAGCTCAACAACCGCGGCCTGTACGTGCCGACCGTGGACGTCGAGGGTCAGCAGCTCCAGTCGTGGCGCGGCGTCCCGATCGCGCCGTGCGACAAGATCCCGGTCAACAAGAACGGCACCACGTCGATCATCGCGATGCGGCTCGGCGAGGAGAAGCAGGGCGTCATCGGCCTGCGCCAGACCGGCATCCCCGACGAGTACGAGCCCGGCCTGAACGTGCGGTTCATGGGCATCGACGAGCACGCGATGCTCAAGTACCTGGTGTCGACGTACTACTCGGCCGCCGTGCTGGTGCCGGACGCACTGGGTGTGCTCGAGAACGTGGAGATCGGTCTCTAAGCCATGACAGCGGAGATGACTGAACCGCTCGCCGCCGGACGGCCGTCCGGCGAGGTGCTCGCGTGGAGCCGGGGCCTCGTGCTCCCGGCTCTGCGCAAGGCCGTCGACCAGCTGCCGCCGTCCATGCGCACGATCGCGGAGTACCACCACGGGTGGCGCGACGAGTACGGCAACCCGGTGCTGGAGAACGGCGGCAAGGCGATCCGCCCCGCGCTGGTGCTGCTGGCGGCCGAGGCCGTCGGCGGCACCGCCGAGTCCGCGGTCCCGGCGGCGGTCGCGGTGGAGCTGATCCACAACTTCTCGTTGCTGCACGACGACGTGATGGACCGCGACACGACCCGGCGCCACCGGGCCACGGCGTGGACCGTGTTCGGCGTCAACGCGGCGATCCTGGCCGGTGACGCGTTGCAGGCGGTGGCGCTGGACGTCCTCGCGGGATCGGGCCATCCGCGTGCGCTGGAAGCGATCCGGACGCTCAACGACGCCACCGTGGCGTTGCTCGACGGGCAGGCGTACGACCTGGACTTCGAGACGCGGTCCGACGTGCGGGTGTCCGAGGTCGAGCGGATGGCGCGCGGCAAGACGGGCGCGCTCCTGGGCGCCTCGACCGCCCTGGGCGCGCTGTACGGCGGCGGGTCCGACTTCCAGGTCGAGGCGATGCGCGGCTACGGCACCGAGCTGGGCCTCGCGTTCCAGCACGTGGACGACCTGCTCGGCATCTGGGGTGATCCCGCGGTGACCGGCAAGCCCGTGCACTCGGACCTGGTGAACCGCAAGAAGTCGCTGCCCGTCGTCCGCGCCCTGAACGCCGGGCTTCCCGCCTCCGCCGAGCTGGGGGCGTTGTACTCCGGTTCGCAGGAGATGAACGCGGAAACGCTTGCGCGGGCGGCGTCACTGGTCGATCTGGCCGGTGGCCGCGCGTGGAGCCAGACGCAGGCCGACGAGCTCCACACGCAGGCACTGGTCCACCTCGGCGAGGCCTCACCGACCGCGCGTGCGGCGGTGGAGCTCGGCACGCTCGCCCAACTGGTCACCCACCGAGACCACTGAAAGGCACTCGATGACGGAGAACCCGCCGCGTTCGGTGCTGCTCGCCTCACCCCGGTCGTTCTGCGCCGGGGTGGAGCGCGCCATCGAGATCGTGGAACGACTGCTCGACCAGCGCGGCGGCCCCGTCTACGTGCGCAAGCAGATCGTGCACAACGTCCACGTCGTGAAGTCGCTGGAAGCTCGTGGCGCCGTGTTCGTGGAAGAGCTGTCCGAGGTGCCTTTCGGTGCCACGGCGGTCTTCTCCGCGCACGGCGTCGCTCCCGCGGTGCGCGCCGAGGCGCGGTTGCGCGACCTGGACGTGCTGGACGCGACCTGTCCCCTGGTGACGAAGGTGCACGCCGAGGCGCGGCGCTTCGCCGAACGCGGCGACACCATCGTGCTGATCGGGCACGCCGGGCACGAGGAGGTCGAGGGCACGCTGGGCGAGGCCCCCGACCAGATGGTGCTGGTGGAGACCGTGGAGGACGTGCTCGCGCTGGACATCACCGGTCCCGTGTCGTACCTGACGCAGACGACGCTGGCCGTGGACGAGACGGCCGAGGTGATCGAGGCACTGGAACGGAAGTTCCCGCAGGTGCGGGGGCCCGGTTCCGACGACATCTGTTACGCCACCACGAATCGGCAGGTCGCGATCCGCGAGGTGGCCGCGCGGTCGGACCTGGTCCTGGTGGTGGGCTCCAGGAACTCGTCCAACTCGGTGCGGATGGTCGAGCTCGCCGCTCGGACCGGCACACCGGCCTACCTGATCGACGACGCGTCGGAGATCGACCCGTCCTGGCTCGTCGGCGTGACGTCGGTGGGCCTGTCCGCGGGCGCGTCCGCGCCGCCCGAGCTGGTGGACGAGGTCGTGGCGGCGCTGGAGGCCTTGGGATCGGTCTCGGTGTCGACGCACACGACCGCGACGGAGACGATCTCGTTCACGTTGCCGCCGGCGGTGCGCCGTGCTCGCTGACATCACCTCGCCCGCGGACGTCCGGGCGCTCTCGTCCTCCGAGCTTTCCTCGCTGGCCGCGGAGATCCGGTCGTTCCTGATCTCCAAGGTGCACCGGACCGGTGGTCACCTCGGGCCGAACCTCGGCGCCGTCGAGCTGACCATCGGGGTGCACCGGGTCTTCAGCTCGCCGGTCGACGTGGTGCTGTTCGACACCGGGCACCAGTCGTACGTGCACAAGATGCTGACCGGCCGTTGCTCGGACTTCGACTCGTTGCGGCAGGCCGGGGGCATGTCCGGCTACCCGTCCGCCGCCGAGTCCGCGCACGACGTGATCGAGAACTCGCACGCCTCGACCGCACTGTCCTATGCGGACGGTCTGGCCAAGGCGTTCGAGCTGGGCGGCGCCGACCGCCGTGTCGTCGCCATCGTCGGCGACGGCGCGCTGACCGGCGGGATGTGCTGGGAGGCGCTCAACAACATCGGCGGCTCCTCGCGCCCGGTCGTGGTGCTGCTCAACGACAACGGCCGCTCGTACGACCCGACCACCGGTGGTTTCGCGGCGTCGTTGCTCGACGGGTCGGCCCGCGGGCTGTTCGAGGCCCTGGGTCTCGCCTACATCGGCGAGGTCGACGGACACGACGTGCACGCCGTCGAGAACGCCTTGTGGGAGGCCAAGTCGCTCGGCCGTCCGGTCGTCGTGCACTGCAAGACCGTGAAGGGCAAGGGGTACGAGGCAGCGGAGACCGACGAGGCCGACCGCATGCACGCGGTCGGTGCGCTCGGCGCCACCGGCGGGCGGACCTGGACCGACGCGTTCTCCGACGAGATCGTGGCCATCGGTGCCGAGCGCCAGGACGTCGTCTGCCTGACCGCGGCGATGCTGGAACCCGTGGGACTGCGGCCTTTCGCCGAGCGCTTCCCCACCCGCGTGTTCGACGTCGGCATCGCCGAGCAGCACGCCGTGACGTCCGCCGCCGGCATGGCCATGGGCGGCCTGCACCCGGTCGTCGCCGTCTACGCGACGTTCCTGTCCCGCGCCTTCGACCAGTTGCTCATGGACGTGGCGCTGCACCGGCTCCCGGTGACGTTCGTGCTGGACCGGGCCGGCGTGACCGGTCCGGACGGCGCGTCGCACCACGGCATGTGGGACGCCTCCGTGCTGCCCGTGGTCCCGGGCCTGCGCCTTGCCGCCCCACGCGATCCCGCGTCGCTGGCCGCACTGCTGCGCGAGGCCGTCGACGTGTCGGACGGCCCCACGGTGGTGCGTTACCCGAAGGCGGCGGTCGGACCCGACGTGCCCGCAGTCCGCCGCGTGGGCCACTTCGACGTGCTGCACGAGACCCCGGACGCCGAGGTGCTGCTGATCGCCGTCGGCCCGCTGGCCGGCCCCTGCCTCGCCGCCGCGGAGGAACTGGCGTCGCACGACGTCCGGGTCACCGTCGTCGACCCGCGCTGGACCGCTCCCCTGGACCCGCACCTCGTGAAGTACAGCGGCCGGCACCGCCTGGTCCTCGCCGTGGAGGACACGACGTCCACCGGAGCCCTGGGCGCACGCCTGGGCCAGGCCCTCACCGGTTCCGCGACGTGCGTGGCGACCTTCGCCCTGCCACCGCGCTTCCTGCCCCACGACTCCCGCGCCCGAATCCTGCGCGCCCACGGCCTCGACGCCGCCGGCATCACGACGAGCGTGCTGAAGCGCCTCGGCGTGAAGTGACGAACCACCCGATGGCGAACGACAAAGCGATAGCCCCCACACCCACCAGCGGCGCTTTCACCTCGGCAGGAACATCGAGAGGCCGCAACCCGGTCGCGAGAGCCAGCAGGATCGGCCCCTGCACCACGAACGCGACATAGGCCGACCGCGCCATGCCTTCGGCGAACGCCCCCTGCCGCGACAACCTGCGCTGCGCCAGCCCGATGAGCCACAAACTCCCCGCCACCACCAGAATCCCCTCGACCAGCGCGAGCACGGCCGCCTGCCACCGCAGTCCGCCGAGGAACGGCTCCGCGCTCTTCGCCAGGTCGAGCACCCCCATCATCGCCGCC
Source organism: Lentzea cavernae (assembly GCF_014653695.1). Lineage (GTDB taxonomy): Bacteria > Actinomycetota > Actinomycetes > Mycobacteriales > Pseudonocardiaceae > Lentzea > Lentzea cavernae. The sequence continues at coordinate 1,120,344 of NZ_BNAR01000001.1, forward strand.
GCCACCGGCAGCACCGCGATGGTGCCGATGACGACACCGCGCGTCATCCGGTAGATCTCGTCCGGCACCCGCTCCGCGAGCTTGCGCCCCCCGATCGCCCCGAGCAGCAGCATGCCGAGACACTGCGGCCACCACCACAGGTGCAGGTCCCCGACCTGCCCGCTCCGAGCCGGGAACACCAGCCGCGTCAGGAACGTCGTCCCCGCCACCGCCACCGTCATCCCGACGACGGCCCGCGGCGTGATGACGCGCTCCCTGATGGGCGGCGCCAGCGCGATCCCGACGCTGAAGACCAGCAACACCCCCACGAACCACAACGACCCGCTGTCCAGGAACGGATCCCGGTCCGTGAACGCCTGCCACCACGACACGTCCCGCCCGGCCCCGTTGTAGGCGATCCACACGAACGTCGGCCACACCACCAGCGCACTCACGACCCACGGCACACCCAGCCGGACAAGCCGCTCCGCGATGAACCGCCGCCGCCCTTTGCGCTCGATCGAGCCGGGCGTGAAGATGCCGGCCATGAAGTAGAAGGTGCCCATGAAGAACAACCCGGACGGCCCGACCACCGCCGCCAGCACCGTCTCCGCGCCGGGGTGGAACGTGACCTCGTTGACCTCGTCGTACGGCCAGCCACCGATCGCGGAGTAACCGAGCAGCGCGTGGCCGCCGATGACCCACGCGACCAGGATCACCTTCAGGTTGTCCACAGCGGACAATCTCATGGTTTCGATGGTCCGCTTCCGGGCGGCGAATTGCCACCGCCGAGTGGGGCGGAGACGGCCGGTACCGCAGACGAGACGGCCGATGTGACCGCTGCATGCGTCCGAAGCGGCCTGAACGTCGAGGCGCAAGCACGCGGCACGCGGCCGAAGAGGCCAAGGTGCGCCAAAGAGATCCGCAAGGCCGCGGACCAGTTCGGTGGCCATGCACCGAAGCGCCGCCGCTGGGCACGGGTGTTGAGGCCTCTTGATCGCGCCGCCAACCCTCACCGGCCGCCGTGTCTCTGGCCGCAACCGCGTTCCCGGCCAACGGGTTCCAGCAAGAGCGGATTCCAGTCGGCAGGCCGTGGGCCGCGGTTCGGCTACGGGCGGTCGCCCGTGTACACGCCCATCGTGCGGAAACGCAGCCCCGGCTCCCGGTACTCCTCCATCGCGTGCGCGACCCACCCCACGATCCGCGCGATCGCGAAGATCGCCTCGCCCGCGTCCGCCGGCATCTTGAACAGCAGGGCGAACTGGGCGAGAGCCAGGTCGATGTTGGGGAACGTCTGGGACTGGGTGCCGATCACCTTGTCCGCCACCAGGTCGCCGTGGCCGCGGAGCAGGGCGAGCAGGTGGTCTGCGCGGGGGTCGCGGGCGCGGTAGACGGCGTGGCCGAAGCCCGGGATCGGGTGGCCGGAGCGCAGGTGTTCGGCGACGGTGCCCATCGGGTCGGACTGGGCCTGCAGCAGGAAGCGGTAGGCGATGGTGGTGGCCGCGCCGTGCTTCTGGCCCTCCATGGCGCCCATGCCCGCGGACACGACGGCGTACGGGTTGGCGTGGGCCGAGGCGGCGACTCTGGCGGCCATGGTCGAGATGGCCAGGTCGTGGTCGGCCAGGAGGATCAGGGCGGCGTTGAGCAGGTCTGGTCGCGCGGGCTCCGGGGAGAGGCGGGCCCAGAGGCGCTCGGCTATGTCGGTGCCCTGGGGGCGGCCCACCAGCGGCAGGGACTCGACCACGTCGGCGATGAGGGACTTGGCCGTGGTGACGGCCCTGTCGAGGTCGTAGCGGAGCGGGTCGCCGACGCTCGCGAGGGCGATGGCCACACGGACGCGGTCGGTGAGGGTGGCGCTCTCCGGGAGGGCCATCCAGATCTCCTGGCCCTCGGGGAACTGGATGCCCTCGGAGTCGATTTCCGTCCACAGCCAGTGCGCCACGTCCTCGAAGCGCTTGGTGCCGGCGAGCGCGGGGACCGAGCGGCCGCGATAGTGGAGCTGGTCGTTCTCCAGGAGAGAGATGCGGGTGCGGATGCGATCGGTCACAGCGGCCACTGCTCCGCGCGCACCGGTGCGCTGGGCGAGAGCTTCCACCTGGGCCACCCCGAACATGCTGGCGCGGTTCACCTTGGTGCTGGTCAGGAGGCCGCGGCTGACGTACGAGTAGACCGTCGCCGGTTTTACGCCAAGGCGACGGGCTGCTTGATTCGTCGTCAACATTGATTCCATCAACGTTGACTGTACAAGACGTGTTGACGGAGCCTGTTGTCCATGTTGATTGATGCACCCAAAGGGCTTAAAGACGTTGTCGTCACCACGACCCTGATCGGGGACGTGAACGGGGCCGCGGGCTACTACCACTACCGCGAGCACGACGCGATCGAACTCGCCAGGACCCGGTCGTTCGAGGACGTGTGGTTCCTGTTCGCACAGGGGCGGCTGCCGGAACCGGACGAGGCCGCGGAGTTCACCCGTCAGACCGCCGGGCTGCGTGAGCTGCCCGTGGCGATCCGCGAGGTGCTGCCCGCGATCGCGCGATCGGGGTGCACGGCGCTGGCCGGGTTGAGGACCGCGCTGTCGATGGTGCCGAGCCGGCCGATGTGGGACGCGCCGATGAGCGCCCGCAAGGCGGACGCGCTGCAGGTCAGTGCGATTACGCCGACGATCCTGGCCGCACTGCACCGGCTCAAGCAGGGACTTGATCCCGTCGATCCCAGGGTTGATTTGTCCACGTCGGCGAACTGGTTGTACATGTTGACTGGACAGGAGCCGTCGACGTGGACGAGCCGTGCGGTCGAGCAGTACTTGATCGCCACGATCGACCACGGGTTCAACGCGTCCACCTTCACCGCACGCGTGGTCGCGAGCGCGGGAGCGGACGTCGTGTCGGCGGTGACGGCGGCGATCGGGACGTTCTCCGGGCCGCTGCACGGCGGCGCGCCGGACAGGGCTCTGGAAGCACTGGACCTCATCGGGACGCCCAGCAACATCGACGCGTGGGTGCGGGAGCGCATCGAGCAGGGCGATCGGATCATGGGTTTCGGTCACGCCGTCTACAAGACCGAGGACCCTCGAGCGCGCCTGCTCAAGGAGATCGCGCTCGAGAGGCCGACCGAGCTCACGACGTTCGCGGTCACGGTCGAGCGCAGGGTCACGGAGCTGCTGGCCGAGCTGAAGCCCGGCCGGCAGCTGTACGCGAACGTCGAGTTCTACGCCGGTGTGGTGATGGAGCAGTGCGGCATCCCGCGCGAGATGTTCACGCCGACGTTCGCGTGCAGCCGGGTGATCGGGTGGTGTGCCAACGCCCTCGAGCAGTCCGAGGACACGAAGATCATCCGCCCGGTCGCCCGCTACACGGGACCCGCGCCCCGCGTCCACCCGGCACCGGTCAGGTGAGGTACCGCAGGTCGTTGCGCACGCGGCTGCGGTCGCGGTCGTTGACGTCGGAGGAGCCCGCCAGGCCCGCGGTGCGGTCGCGGTGCCGGTCGAGCCAGACGGAGAGGGCGGCTACTGCGAGGACGATCACTGCAAGAGTCATGTCAGTAAGTTTGCGGCCAGCAATATCCCGCCAACAGTGGCAGATCTGACGCTGCGCGCTAAAATCCTGCCATGCTGCGATCGGTTGCGGTCCCCCTCATCGACGGTGTCGCGCCGTTCGAGTTCGGCCTGCTCTGCGAGGTGTTCGGCGTCGACCGGACCGAGGAGGGCGTGCCGCTGGTCGACTTCCGGGTGTGCGGGGAGGTTCCCGGCCAGCCGGTACGGGCGAACATCCGCGGCGTGAGCATCACGCCGGAACACGGGTTCGACGCGCTGCAGAGCGTCGACCTCGTCGCTCTGCCCGCCGCGAACGTCCGCGACGAGTACCCGGAGAAGCTCGTCAAGGCGCTGAGGGAGACCGATGCGACGCTGCTCAGCGTGTGCAGCGGGGCGTTCATCCTCGGCGCGGCCGGACTGCTGGACGACCGGCACTGCACGACGCACTGGCGTGAGGCGCGGACGTTCAGGGAGCGCTTCCCCCAGGCCCGGCTCGACGCGGACGTGCTGTTCGTGGACGACGGCAACATCATCACCAGCGCCGGCACGGCCGCGGGCATCGACGCCTGCCTGCACCTGGTGCGGCGCGAGCTCGGCACCAAGATCGCGAACACGATCGCGCGGCGGATGGTCGTGGCGCCGCAGCGCGACGGCGGTCAGCGGCAGTTCGTGGAGCTCCCCATCCCGGAGTGCAGCTCGGACAGCCTGGAGCCGGTGCTGGAACAGGTGCTCGACACGATCGCGGACAACCACACGGTGGCGACGATGGCGAAGCTCGCCGTCATGTCCGAACGGACTTTCGCGCGCAGGTTCGCCGCGGAGACCGGCACCACCCCGAACAAGTGGCTGTCACTCCAACGGGTGCTTCACGCGCGCAGGCTCCTCGAGGAGACCGAACTGGACGTCGACGCGGTCGCGACCAGGTCAGGCTTCGGGACAGCCGCTCTCCTGCGGCACCACTTCCACCGCGTCGTCGGCATCGCTCCGAGCGACTACCGCCGCACATTCTCCTGTCGTTAGGCGCGTGAAGATCTTCTCCGAGATCTCCCGCAGCGCCGTCACCTCCGAGTCCGTGAGCAGGTCGAACACCAGCTTGTGCACCATCTCGGCGTGCGCCGGCGCGGCCTCCTCGATCGCGGAGCGGCCCTCATCGGTCAGCACGACGAACGACCCGCGCCCGTCACTGCCGCAACTCTCCCGCCGCACCAAGCCGCGCTTCTCCATCCGTACGACGTGATGTGAGATGCGGCTCTTCTCCCAGTGCAACGACCGTGCGAGCTCCAACACGCGCACGCGCTCATCACGCGTGTCGGTGAGCTGCACCAGCACGGCGAAGTCGGCCATCGAGATGTCCGAATCGACCGACATCTGCCTGCTCAGATGCGCATTGAGCTCCCCCTGCATGCGGACGTAGGCACGCCACGCCTGCTGCTGCTCAGGTTCCAACCATCGTGTCACTGGTTCAGCATACGGGAATAGTTGACACATCACCCACGTTCCGGCAGGGTGGATGACACTTCAACCAAATCGAGCAACCGAAGGACTTGACACCATGACCACCGCCACCAACCTCTCCGAACTGACCGGCGACTACGTCATCGACGGCTCGCACTCCCGCATCGGCTTCGTCGCCCGCCACGCGATGGTCACCAAGGTTCGCGGTGCGTTCAACGAGTTCGACGGCAAGATCACGGTCGACGGTGACAAGCCGGAGAACACCACCGCCGAGGTGACGATCAAGTCCGCGAGCATCGACACCCGCAACGCCCAGCGCGACGGCCACCTGACCACGAACGAGTTCCTCGACGTCGAGACCTACCCGGAGATCAAGTTCGTCTCGACCTCCGCGAAGCAGATCGACGACGACAACTTCGAGATCTCCGGTGACCTCACCATCAAGGACGTCACCAAGAACATCACGATCCCCTTCGCCTTCGAGGGCGTGGCCGTCGACCCGTTCGGCAACACCCGCGTGGGCTTCGAGGGCTCGCACACCATCAACCGCAAGGACTACGGCGTCAGCTGGAACGCGGCGCTCGAGGCCGGCGGCGTGCTGGTGAGCGAGAAGGTCGTCCTCGAGTTCGAGATCTCGGCGATCAAGCAGGCCTGACCACGGCCACCGGGCACGGGGCGTGGTAGATCAGGGCCTGCGAGGTGGATCCGAGCAGCATCCCGGCGAAGCCACCACGCCCCCGTGACCCGACGACGAGCAGTCCGGCCCGTTGCCCCAGCTCCAGCAGCAACGGGATCGGCCGCTCCCCCACCACCTGCTCCACCGCGACGTCCGGGTACTTCTCCAGCCACCCGGACATCCGAGTTTTCAAGGAACCCTCGCCGGCGTGCGCCATCGCCGCCACCAGCGGCACCTGGGACGCCGCCGCCTCCTCGAACGCGAAGCCGATGGCCGGGTCCGACTCGGGCGAGAGGTCGACGCCCACCACCACGGGCCCGTCGTGCTCGTTCCCCCGCACCACCACCACGGGACACTCACCGTGAATCGACAGCGCCACGGCCGTTGAGCCGACCAGCGCTCCGGTGAACCCGCCCAACCCGTGCGACCCCACCACCACCTCTCGTGCGCGTGCAGACTCCGCGAGCAACACGGGCGTGGGATGTTCCATGCGCAGGTCGTGTTCCAAGGGCACGTGAGGCGCTTCCGCCAGTGCGACGGCGACAGCCTGAGAAAGCCACATCCGACCTTGGTCGTACATGGCCGAACGCAGGTCACGAGCCGATGAGATGACCTCCGGATAACCGCGCGTGGGCAACGTGTACGCGTGCACCAACCGCAACGGCGCACCGTGCAGCACGCACGTCCGTGCAGCCCACGCCACCGCGGCGAGCGCGGACGAGGAGCCGTCGACGCCGACGACAACGGGAAGACCTCTCATTATCCCAAAATAAGCCCGATCGTCGCAGTGGGCCGCGTGCCTTTGGTCCCCTCATGCCAGGGACTTTGGGCTACCGTGACCCCCATGGCGACGCGTGTGTTCCTCGTCGACGACCACGAGATCGTCCGCCGCGGCATAGCGGACCTGCTCGGCGAGGAGTCCGATCTCGAGGTGGTCGGTGACGCGGCATCGGTCGCGGAGGCCCTGGCCAAGGCTCCGGGTGCCCAGGCCGACGTGGCGGTGCTCGACATCAGGCTGCCCGACGGCAACGGAATCGAGCTGTGCCGCGAGCTCCGCAGCCGTCTCCCGGGCCTGCAGTGCCTGATGCTCACGAGCTTCGCGGACGACGAGGCCCTGTTCGACGCGATCATGGCGGGCGCCTCCGGGTTCGTGCTCAAGCAGATCCTCGGAGCCGACCTGGTCAACGCCGTGCGCACCGTCGCGGCAGGACAGTCCCTTTTGGACGCACGCACGACTTCCGCACTGCTCAACCGGATCCGCCGCGAACGCGAGGAGGGCGACCCGCTGCGCATGCTCAGCGAGCAGGAGCGCACGGTGCTCGACCTGATCGGCGAGGGCCTCACGAACAGGCAGATCGCCGAGCGCATGTTCCTCGCCGAGAAGACGGTCAAGAACTACGTCTCGCACCTGCTGGCGAAGCTCGGCATGCAACGCCGCACGCAGGCTGCCGTGTTCGCCTCGCAGTTCCGCAAGGACGGCGACAAGCCCCGCTAGGCCTCCGTCAGTTCAGCGGCACGCGCCACACCAGGCACGCGCCGCCGCCTTCCACGGCCCGCACCTCCAGCGACCCGCCGAACTGCGCAGCCCGGTGGGCCAGGTTGCGCAGGCCGCTGCGCGCGGCGTCGGCGGGGACGCCGATCCCGTTGTCCTGCACGGTGATCACGACGTCCTCGCCGGCGTCGATCAACACCGTCAGCTCGGTGGCGGAGGCGTGCCGGACGCAGTTCGTGACGGCCTCGCGGACGACGGCCTCCACGTGTTCGGCCAGTTCGGGCGGCACCGAGTTGTCGACGGTGCCGGACATCCGCACCGAGGGCTTGAGGTGCGTCGACTCGGTGAGCCCCGCCACGAGGTCCAGGAGCCTGCGCCGCAACGAGGTGTTGTCGTTCGAGTGCAGGTCGAAGATGGACGTGCGGATCTCGCGCACGGTCTCGTCGAGCTGTTCGACGGCGGTCTGCAGGCGGGCGGTCACCTCGGGTTCGGTGATGCGGCGCATGGTGGACTGCAACGTCAGGCCGGTGACGAACAGGCGCTGGATGACGTGGTCGTGCAGGTCGCGGGCGATGCGGTCGCGGTCCTCCAGCACGTCCAGCAGGCGCTGGGAGCGTTGTTGCTCGGCGAACTCCAGGGCCACGGCCGCCTGGTCGGCGAACGACGCCAGCATCGGCACCTGGTCCGGCAGGAACGGCGTCTCGCCGCCCCGGCGCAGCACGGCCAGGGCTCCGGTGACGCCCATCTCCGAGCGCAGCGGCACGGCGAGGACGGGGCCGGTCGCCGAGCCCAGGTCCGCCAGCAGGGGGACGCCGGAGCGGATCACCTCCTCGACCGCCTGCTCGGCGGCGGTCATGTCGTCGATCCTGCGGCCCGCGCTCGCGGCCACGGACAGCGGTGCGTGCCGGCCGTCGCCGAGCACGACCAGCGCGGAGTCTGCGCCGGCCAGTTCCACGGTGCGCTGGGTGATCAGGCGCAGCGCGTACTCGCCGGAGGCGCCGCCGAGCAGTTCGGAGTTGACCTCGCCGATGGCCTCCAGCCAGCGTTCGCGCATGCGGGAGCGTTCGAACAGGCGGGCGTTCTCGATCGCTATGCCGGCGGCCGCGGCCAGGGCCTGCAGCACCGCCTCGTCGTCGGCGGTGAACTCCGCCGCGTCGATCTTCTCGGTCATGTAGAGGTTGCCGAACACCTCGTCGCGCACGCGCACCGGCACGCCGAGGAAGCTGTGCATCGGCGGGTGGTTGGCCGGGAAGCCGACGGACATCTCGTGCTGCGAGAGGTCGCGCAGGCGCAGCGGCGCCGGGTCCTTGATGAACAGCCCGAGCAGGCCCTTGCCCTCGGGCAGCCGGCCCATGGACGCGCGCGTCACCTCGTCCACGCCGACGTGGAGGAACTCCGACAGGTCGTCACGGGTGCCCAGCACGCCCAGAGCGCCGTAGCGGGCGCCCACCAGGTCGACGGCGGCCTGGACGATGCGCAGCAACGTCGGCTCGAGTTCCAGACCCGACGCGACGGCGAGCACGGCGCCGAGCAGCTCCTGCATGTGGTCACGAGTGGTGACGATCTCGTCCATGCGGTCACGCACCTCGTCGAGGAGCTCGTCGAGGTCTCGGCGACCGGGCACGTCAGGCACGCCGACCAGACTCGCACACTTTCCGCCACCGCACGGCCCTGGCAAGTGAGGACCTTCGACCGTGGTCGATCTACGTCCCCGCCCGGACAGTGGGCACATGACGATCGCTGTCTCCAGCTCACTCGGCCTCGCGGGTGAGGACGTGCGCGGCGTCCTCGCGCTCGCGACGGCCTCCGTCTCCGGTGTGCGCTTCGAGGTGCGCCCGGAGCAGATCGAGCTGCACACCGCCACCCCTCACAGCCGCGAGACGCGTCTGGCCTGCGGGGTCGCGCTGCTCAACGTCCGGCTGGCGCTGCAGGGTCACGGCATCCGTCCACTGGTGACGCTGCTGCCGGGGCCGAGCGCGAACGACGCGGCCGCCGCCATCCGGCTCGGCGGGTACCAGGAGCCGAGCCCGGACGTGGCCGCGTTGCTGCACGCCCTGCGCACCAACCGTCGCACGTGGACGACGTTCCCCGAACCGGCCGCGTGGCGCGGGCTGCTGTCGCGGGCGGCCGAGGTCGAACGGGCGTGGCTGCACGTCAAGAACAACGCCGAGATGGTGCTGTGCACGTTCAACCAGGGCGCGGCGGCGGACATCCGCGCGGGACAGGCGATGCAGCGCGTCATCCTCACCGCGGGGACGGTGGGGTTCTGCGTCTCCCCCGCGCTCGACCCGGCGAGCCCGTCGGCGTTGCGCGCCGACCTGCGCCCGCTCCTCGGCAACACGCTGGTACCCCAGATGGTCCTGCACCTGGGTGTGCCGTCCACAACGGACTGCTAGCGCACCACCACCGCCTTCCACAGCAGCCGTGCCAGTTCCGGGTGGCAGATGTCGTTGTGCGCGCCCGCCATCCCGTCGATGCGGCGGATCACCGACGTGCAGTCGACGTTGTGCACCTGCCCGCGCGACAGCTCACCGGGCGAGCCGATCTGGTGGCCGTGCGCGTAGGTGCCCTGCACGCCGTGGGAACCGAGGCCGCCGTACTTCGGGTACTCGTCCAGGTCGACCTGACGGCCCGACCGCGCGGCCAGCGGGTAGAACCTGCCTATGGCGTAGTCGTTCGACGACGTGGTGACGATGATCGGGCCCGGCACGCGCCCGAGCACGCCGCGGAAGTAGCCGGAGCCGGGTTCGCCGGGCAGCCGTTCCGCGAACGACCACAGCGACATCGCGCCCTGCACCAGGGTCAGGGTCGCGGCGGGCACCACGTTCGCCATGGCGGTCGCGGTGATGCAGCCGAAGCTGTGGCCCATCAGGTGGATGCGCGCGTTCGGCGCGGCCTGGGCCACCTCGCGGGCGATCCGCGCGGCACCGCTCTCGCCGAACACCTTGGCGCGCCGTTTCATCTTCCAGAACGTGAGGATCCGCAACGGCGACAGGATCCCGCCCAGCGCCGGGTCCTCCAGGCACGCCCGGTAGAGCTGCTCGGGGTCGAACGCCATCCCGTCCTCGCCCGGCAGGTCCGGGACCGAGCCCTCCAGGTAGTCGTAGGCCTGCTTGACCGCGGCCGACATCCGGCACGGGTGCTGCCGCGCGGCCTCGACGATCGTGCGCACGGCGGCCGTGCGCCCGGCACCTCCGCCGAGGCGCTGGGCCTGGGCCTTGATGAACTCGTCGGACCGCACGTCCTCGTCGCCCCAGGCCTTCGACGGCCAGTGCAGGCCGACGAGCAGGGCCTTGAAACCGCCCGGAAGCGCATGTGCCGCTTCACGTTCGGCGCGGCAGTCGGCCATCGTCGCGACCCACCGCCCGTACTGCTCGCGGGCGGCCGGCACGTCGCCGTTCCACCCGTGGATGAAGAAGAAGACATCGGTGACACCGCGGCGGGCGTCGTACAGGACGTCCGCGCTCTCGCGCCCCCGCTCGTTTCCGGTCTCGTCGAAGCAGACGAGGTGATAGCCGATGTCGTGCCCTGGCACGGATTCTCGGGACATCGTGGATCACCACCACACACAGAACGCGCCCAACTGTTGTCCGTTCAATCGGAACCGGAGCGGCTCATGTTTACCCCTGCCGATCAGGAAAACCCGTTCGGACCAGGGGATTCACCCCGGTTGCGCCGGTAGTGGCGGGCGGCGCGGACCCGGTTGCCGCACGACGGCGAGCACCATTCACGGCGCGGGTGGTCCTTCACGAAGTACAGCACGCAGCCGGGCGCGTGACAGGCGCGCAACAGGACCGCGTCCTCACCGGTGAACAGCTCCACGGCCTCGGCGGCGATCGCGGCGCGTTCACGATCGGCGAGCGAGCCCTCGCTCTCGTTGTGCCGCAGCAGTTCCCCGTCCCGCACGGCCAGCTGCGGCCACCGCCGCGCACTGCGCGCCGCACGGTTGACCTCGGCCACGGCCCGTTCCAGGTCGCGGTCCCGCGCGACCGGACGCGTGTCCTCGGTGAGCACGCCCGCGAGGTCCCGCAGCGCCTGCCGCAACGCGACGAACGCCGCGAGGTCGGCCTGATCCGCCGGCACGCCCAGGAAGTCGCGAAGCCCACCCACAGTCGTCAGGTCGTCGTGGAGCCGCGACCGGTTGGCCCAGATGGTGTTCATCAGCAGGACCGGCCGGGGTTCGTCGGGCGTCAGCACGTCTAACGGTAACACAGGCTTGCATCCGTTAGACTCTCGTTCTAACGTTTGCAGCGTCGTCCAACCGTTGGAAGGATCGCCGTGAAGCTCGTGCCCCCGTTCGACGCCGAGACCGCCCGGCTCAAGGTGCAGGCGGCCCAGGACGCCTGGAACACCAGGGAACCGGTGCGCGTCGCCGGTGCGTACACACCGGATTCGTTGTGGCGCAACAGGTCCGAGTTCGTCACCGGCACCGACGAGATCGTCGCGTTCCTGACGAAGAAGTGGGAGCGCGAGCACGAGTACGTGCTCCGCAAGTCGCTGTGGGCGTTCGGGGACGACCGCATCGCCGTCCGCTTCCAGTACGAGTGGCACGACGACGAGGGCCAGTGGTGGCGCAGCTACGGCAACGAGAACTGGGAGTTCGCCGAGTCCGGCCTGATGCGCAGGCGTGAGGCGAGCATCAACGACGTGAAGATCACCGAGTCGGAGCGCCGCATCGACCCGAACTCCACCTACGAGATCCCGGCGGTGTGACGAACGTGCACGTCAAGGCGTTGTGGCGGTACCCGGTCAAGTCACTGGGCGGCGAGGAGCTCCAGCAGGCCGCGTTCACCCCGGACGGTGTCGAGGGCGACCGGCTGGTGCACGTGCAGGGCCCGCGGGGCGTGCTGACCGGCCGCACCCGCTACCGCCTGCTCACCATTCCGGCTTCCACCGGTCCCGACGGCCCGTTGGTCGACGGACACCCGTGGGACAGTTGGCAGGCGCACGAGAAGGTGCTCCCGTTCGGCGGCAGGCTGACCCGCTACACCGGCCCCGAGCGGTTCGACGTGCTCAACGTCCTGGTGGCAACGGACGGCCAGGTCGAGGCGGCGGGCGTCGACGTGCGGCGGCTGCGGCCCAACATCCTCATCGGCGGCGTCGAGGCCGGCGAGGAGGACGGCTGGCCGGGGCACGCGCTGGTGGTCGGCGACGTGGTCATCGGGATGTACCAGAAGCGCGCCCGGTGCGTGGTCACGACGATCGACCCGGACACCGGCGCGCAGGACCTGGACGTGCACCGCCGGATCCGGCACGAGTTCGGCGGCGTGCTGTGCCTGGACAGCTGGGTGGTGCGGCCCGGTGTCGTGAACGTCGGCGACAGCGTCGAGCTGGTGCCGACCGACGAACTGCCCGACCACGTCGGTGGGTGGATCGTCGGCCGGCCCTACGCGGTCTGACTAGATGTTGCGGCGGTACTGCCCGCCCACCTCGAAGAACGCCTCGGTGATCTGGCCGAGCGTGCAGACGCGGGCCGCGTCCATCAGCACGGCGAACACGTTCTCGTTCGTCTGCGCCACCTCACGCAATCGCGCGAGCGCCTTCTGGGCCTCGTCGCGGTGCGCGGCCTGGTAGGCGCGGGTGCGGTCGACCTGCGACTCCTTCTCCTCCTCGGTGGCGCGGGCGAGCTCGATCTTCACGACCTCGCGCGTGCCGTCCTCGGGCAGGAAGGTGTTCACGCCGACCAGCGGCAGCGAGCCGTCGTGCTTGCGCTGTTCGTAGAGCATCGACTCGTCCTGGATGCGGCCGCGCTGGTAGCCGGTCTCCATGGCGCCGAGCACGCCGCCGCGTTCGGAGATGCGGTCGAACTCCATCAGCACGGCCTCTTCGACGAGGTCGGTCAGCTCGTCGATGACGAACGAACCCTGCAACGGGTTCTCGTTCGCCGAGAGGCCCCACTCCTTGTTGATGATCATCTGGATGGCCATCGCGCGGCGGACGGACGACTCCGTGGGAGTGGTGATCGCCTCGTCGTAGGCGTTGGTGTGCAAGGAGTTGCAGTTGTCGTACAGCGCGCAGAGCGCCTGCAGCGTCGTGCGGATGTCGTTGAAGTCCATCTCCTGCGCGTGCAGCGAACGGCCTGACGTCTGCACGTGGTACTTGAACTTCTGCGAACGCTCCGAGGCGCCGTAGCGGTCGCGCATGGCCACGGCCCAGATCCGGCGTGCCACGCGGCCGATGACGCTGTACTCGGCGTCCATGCCGTTGGAGAAGAAGAAGCTCAGGTTCGGCGCGAAGTCGTCGATGTTCATGCCGCGCGCCAGGTACGACTCGACGTAGGTGAAGCCGTTGGCCAACGTGAAGGCGAGCTGGCTGATGGGGTTCGCCCCGGCCTCGGCGATGTGGTAGCCCGAGATCGACACCGAGTAGAAGTTCCGCACCTGCTGCCCGATGAACCACTCCTGGATGTCCGCCATCATGCGCAGCGAGAACTCCGTGGAGAAGATGCAGGTGTTCTGGCCCTGGTCCTCCTTGAGGATGTCGGCCTGCACGGTGCCGCGAACGTTGGCCAGCGCGAACGCCCGCAGCTTCGCGTGCTCCTCGGCGGAGGGCTCGCGGCCCTCGTCGGCCGTGAACTTCGCGACCTGCTGGTCGATCACGGTGTTGAGGAAGTACGCGAGGATCGTCGGCGCCGGGCCGTTGATCGTCATCGACACGGACGTCGTCGGCGCCACGAGGTCGAAGCCGTCGTAGAGCGCCTTCATGTCGTCGAGCGACGCGATGGAGACGCCGGAAGTTCCGATCTTGCCGTAAACGTCCGGAGGGGTGTCGGGGTCGCGGCCGTAGAGCGTCACCGAGTCGAACGCCGTCGACAGGCGCGTGGCCGGGTTGCCCTTCGACAGGTACTTGAAGCGGCGGTTGGTGCGGAACGCGTCGCCCTCGCCCGCGAACATGCGGGCCGGGTCCTCGCCCTCGCGCTTGAACGGGAAGACGCCCGCGGTGTAGGGGAAGAAGCCCGGCAGGTTCTCCTTGCGCAGGAACCGCAGCAGCGAGCCCTCGTCGTCGTAGCGCGGCAGGCTGACGCGGCGGACCTTGTTGCCGGACAACGTCTCCCGCGTCAACGACGTGTGGATCTCCTTGTCCCGCACCTTGAAGACGAGCTCGTCGCCGGAGTACTGCTCGACGGTCGCGGGCCAGGCCTGGAGCAGGTCCGCCGTGTCGCGGTCGAGCTTGCGCTCGGCGTCGGAGACCAGCTCGGCGATGTCGGTAACGCCCTTGCCCGCGGCCTCCAACGCCTTCTGCGCGCCGGCGAGCTGCGTGTGCGTGCGGAGGGCGGCGACCTGCTCGTCGGTCCTGCGGTGGTAGCCGCGCACGGTGTCCGAGATGTCGGACAGGTAGCGGGCACGGGCGGCGGGCACGACCGTGGACGCGGAGGTCGACGTCTTGCCGGTGACGGCGGCCAGCGCGCCCTCCTCCACCGCCAGACCGTGGCCGACCAGGCCGTCGCGCAGGAACTGGTACAGCGCCGTCACACCGTCGTCGTTGAACGTCGCGGCGGACGTGCCGTAGACCGGCATGTCCTCCCACTTCACGCCGAACGCCTCGCGGTTGCGCACCATCTGCCGTGCGACGTCGCGGCGCGCGTCCTCGGCACCGCGGCGCTCGAACTTGTTGATGGCCACGGCGTCCGCGTAGTCGAGCATGTCGATCTTCTCGAGCTGGGACGCGGCACCGAACTCCGGCGTCATCACGTACAGCGAGAAGTCGACGAACGGCACGATGGCCGCGTCACCCTGACCGATACCGGGCGTTTCGACGATGACCAGGTCCGCACCGGACGCCTTGCACGCCACGATCGCCTGCTCCAGGCCGTCCGGGATCTCACTGCCCGCACGGCGCGTGGCCAGCGAACGGAAGAACACTCGGTCGCCGTCGAGGCAGTTCATCCGGATGCGGTCGCCGAGGAGCGCGCCACCACCGCGGCGGCGCGTCGGGTCGACGGCGAGCACGGCGATGCGGAGCTTGTCCTGCTGGTCGAGCCGGAAGCGGCGCACCAGCTCGTCGGTGAGCGACGACTTGCCCGAACCACCGGTGCCGGTGATGCCGAGCACGGGCACCTTGCGGGTGCTCTCCAGCGCTTCGGCGGTGCCGGCCTCGATGTGCGTGATCGCGCGCGCCAGGGCCTCGTCCGCACCCGTGAGCAGCGCGTCCTGGCTGAACGGCTCGGTGAGCGGGTGGTCGCACTCCTCGATCATCAGGTTGATCATGCGGGCGAGGCCGAGCGTCTGCCCGTCCTGCGGCGAGAAGATCCGCGCGACTCCGCGCGAGTGCAGCAGCTCGATCTCCTCGGGGACGATGACGCCACCACCGCCGCCGTAGACCCGGATGTGCCCGGCGCCGCGTTCGTTCAGCAGCTCGACCAGGTAGGAGAAGTACTCGACGTGCCCGCCCTGGTACGCGCTGATGGCGATGCCCTGGGCGTCCTCCTGGATCGCCGCGTCGACGACCTCCGACACCGACCGGTTGTGACCGAGGTGGATGACCTCCGCACCCTGCGACTGCAGGATGCGCCGCATGATGTTGATGGCCGCGTCGTGGCCGTCGAAGAGGCTGGACGCGGTCACGAAGCGCACCGGGTTCACCGGCTTGTGCAACGCGGGCGCTGGGGACGTCGTCATGAGATTAGTTTGACTTCCTACTATTGGACGTGCAACTGAGGGTGGTCCAGGTCTCTGGATCGAGCAGGAAGAACACATCTTCACGCCGCTCGCGCAGGTGCGCTCGCGGAGCACTTCGCCCCGGTAGCGTGCCCGCATGGCCGACGTGGACGACTACTTCGAGAGCCTCGACGCCCCGGCGCGGGCCGCGTTCGAACGGATCCGCGCGCTGGCCGAGGAGTGGGCACCGGATGCCGAGCAGGGCACGAGCTACGGCATGGCCGCACTGCGCCTGAAGGGCAAGCCCCTGCTGGGGTTCAAGGCGGCGAAGGACCACCTGGCCGTGTTCCCGTTCAGCCCGGCCGCCGTCGACGTCGTGCGCGACCGGCTGGCGGGCTTCTCCCTCTCCAAGGGCACCATCCGGTTCACACCGGACCGGCCGCTGCCCGACGACGTGGTCCGCGACCTGGTCCGGCAGCGGATGGGCGAGATCGGCTAACGGGCCGCGCCCCACTCGTGCGCCATCGCGGCCGCTTCACCGCGTGAGCCGACGCCGAGCTTGTCCAGGATCTTCGCCACGTGGAACTTCACCGTGGACTCGCTGATGTGCAGCTCACCGGCGATGTCGCGGTTGCGGCGGCCGCGGGCGAGCTGCCCCAGGACCTCCAGCTCGCGCGAGCCCAGCACCGTCAGCGGGTCCTCGCGCGGGGTCTCCCTCGGCCCGAGCGGCACCTCGATCGTCACGGTCGAGCCCCAGCCCGGCACCGCGTCGACCTGCACCACCCCGCCGAGCGGACCGAGGCGTTCCGGGACGCGGCGGAGGTCCAGGCTGCCGCACGACAGGGTGCCGGGGCCGTCGTCGCGCACGGTCGCCCGCAGCACCGTCCCAACGATCTTCCAGCCGATGTGGACGCGGCCGACCCCGCCCTGGTCGTCCAGCATCGCGTGCACGGCCGACCTGACGACCGCGGCGGCCGTGGACGAGAGCTCCGTGGGCAGGACGCGGTCCGCGCCCTCCTCCGCGCCGGGTGTGCCCAGGTCCAGGCGCACGTCGCGGCCGCGCAGCACCCGGCGCAGCGACTCGGCGAGCCGTTCGAAGGCGTCCCCGGTCCGCTCCTCGGTCTGCGCCCGGTCCAGGTCGGCACGGGACCGCAGTTCGACCAGCGCGGTGACGGCCAGGTCGACGGACCGCGAGCGGGCGGCCGCGTCGTCCACCCCGTGGTCCCGCAGCACCCCGAGCAGTGCCGTCAACGAAGCCCCGTAGGCGTCACCGAGGTCGGAGATGGCCACGGCACGCGCTGCCGCAGCCGCACGGGACACGGCGAGTGTCGCGGGCACGGCCTCGTTGCGCATGCCTTCGGCGTGGGCGGTCACCACGTCCCACAACGCGACGGCGGGCGCCAGGACCTCGTCGGGGACCGGGGTGTCCTCGGTCCGCAGGAGCACCAGCATCGCGCCCGGCACGGACACGTCGCTCACCAGGACGACCACCGGCACGTCCGCCCCCGCCAGGACCGCCCGCCCCTGCCAGGCTCCCCTGCCCGACACCAGGGGGCGCAGCGCGGAGACGTCGGTGATCGTCACCGGCTGCTCGCCGCGGAACTTGAACGGCGCGAACGTGCAGTTGGACAGCTCGGCCACGGACTGGTGCGGGATGGCTCCGGCGAGCGCGGCCGACAGCCGCGGCAGCGTCTCGCTCAGCGGTGCCTGGATCACGTCGACGGCGGCCAGCAGGTCCATGCCCATCAGCGTAGACCGCTCGGACCAGCACCCGGCTGGCCTTTCGACCAGGTGGGACTAGCCGAAGTGCCGGGGCAGAGGAGCACACCCCGCCGCTAGTGTTGACATGTCAACCAAATGACGAGCACCAGGAGCTGGAAATGAAGGCGATCACCTACACCACGTTCGGCGGCCCGGAGGTCCTGAACCTGGAAGAGGTCGCGGAGCCGCACGCCGGTCCGGGACAGGTGCGGTTGAAAGTCGTCGCCGCGGCGGTCAACCCGCTGGACCACAAGATCCGCAACGGGTGGATGCCGCAGATGGCGCCTCCGTTCCCGGTGACCCCTGGCTCCGAGGCGGCGGGCATCGTCGACGAGGTCGGCGAGGGCGTCACCGGCGTCGCGGTGGGCGACGCGGTCCTGGGCTGGACCGTCACCGGTGCCCACGCCGAGTACGCGCTGGCCACCGACTTCGCCCTCAAGCCCGCCGACCTCGACTGGGACACGGCCGCCGCGCTGCCCGTGGCCGTCGAGACGTCGGTCAGGGTGCTCGACGAGCTCAAGATCGGCGAAGGCGACACCGTGCTCGTGCACGGGGCCGCGGGAGTCGTCGGAGCGGTCGGCGTGCAGCTCGCGGTGGCCCGCGGCGCCACGGTCATCGGCACCGCGTCTCCCCGCAACCACGACTACCTGCGGTCGCTCGGCGCCACCCCGGTCGCCTACGGCGAGGGTCTCGCCGACCGGGTCCGCGCCGCCGCACCGCAGGGCGTCGACGCCGTCTACGACGCGGCCGGGCAGGGCGACCTGCCGCTGTCGATCGAACTGCGCGGCGGCACCGACCGGATCGTCACCATCGCCGACGCGCAGGCCTTCGAGCTGGGTGTCGTGTTCTCCGGCGGCGGCAGCGGCCCGTTCGGCTCACGGCTCGCCGAGTACGCCCGGCTCGTGGTCGAGGGCAAGCTCGGCGTGCGGATCGCCCAGAGCCTGCCGCTGGCCGACGCCGCCAAGGCGCAGGAGCTGGTCGAGACCGGTCACGCGACGGGCAAGGTGCTGCTGCGCCCCGTCGGCTGAGAGGGCAGGACGGGCTCGCACCGGGCGGTCGTGACCTCCCGGGCGAGCCCGCCCAGCTCCGCCGCCGCCTGAGCCCGCGCACCGCACTGGCGCAGGTGGTTCTGCGCGCGGGCGAGCAGCAGCGCGGCCTGCTGCTCGCACCACCTGCGCCCGCCGTCGACCGTGATGTTCGCACTGCTCGCCGCCACCACCGCAAGGGTGCGGCGGTCGTCGTGCGGTGCCAGCACGTCGTCCACGTGCTTGCGCGCCAGGCCGATGTCGTCGCCGAACTGCCTGAGGTGGCCCGCCTGGCTCGCGCTCGCACCGGCGGCCAGCGCGCCGAGCTCGCACGCCGCCGCGGTCAGCGAGCTGTGCTTCGCCGCCGCCACACCCAGGTGCTGGGACATGTCGGCGGTCTCGTCGTCCATCCCGATCTCCTGAACGTAACCGTCCACAACGGACATCAGTGCGACGTTGAGGATCATCACCCCGGGCTTGGTGAGCCGTGCGAAGGCGAGCGAGAGCAGCGCGTCGGCCGCCGAGACGACCCGGTCGGCGCCGAACTCCGCCCACACGCCGGCGCGCGCCATCAGGTCCGCGTGCAGCTGTTCGTGCAGGTGCGCGAACTCCATCGCGACGGCCACGGGTGCCACGTCCGCGTCGCCGAACGCCTCGGCGGCGAGCAGCACGAGCGCGGCCGTCGAGAAGTCCTGCCGCGCAAGGCCTCTCTCGACCACTTCGCGCGTTTCGTCCGGAAGCTCCGCCAGCGCGGCCCGCAGCACCGGCTCGACCGCGGCACGGGTGCGCTCCAGCACGTGCCGCGGCGGTGCGACCACGTCGATGCTCGTCATGGGCTTTCCTCTCAGACCCCGGGAAAGCGACGCTAAACCCGCTGGTCAGGCAACCCGGTCCGATAGCCACGGACGTGTTCAACACAGGCACGATCCGGCGAGGCGGACTACGTTGATGTTGAACGGGTTGTCGCCACCATCACCCGACCGTGATGGTCTTTTCCCTGAGAGGCTGACAGTGCGCTACACCAAGCTCGCCGGCATGGACGTCTCCGAACTCTGCCTCGGCATGATGAGCTACGGCGATCCATCGCGGGGCAACCACTCGTGGTCCCTGCCCGAAGAGGACTCCCGGCCGTTCATCAAGGCCGCCCTCGACGCCGGCATCAACTTCTTCGACACCGCGAACGTCTACTCCGACGGCTCCTCCGAGGAGATCACCGGCCGGGCGTTGAAGGACTTCGCGCGGCGCGACGAGATCGTCCTCGCGACGAAGGTGAACGGCCGCATGCACAGCGGCACCAACGGCGCCGGGCTGTCGCGCAAGGCGATCCTCTCCGAGATCGACAACTCGCTGCGCCGGCTGGGCACCGACTACGTGGACCTGTACCAGATCCACCGCTTCGACAGCACCGTCCCGCTGGAGGAGACCCTCGAAGCGCTGCACGACGTCGTCAAGTCCGGCAAGGCTCGCTACATCGGTGCGTCCTCCATGTACGCGTGGCAGTTCGCCAAGGCGTTGTTCACACAACGGGCGAACGGCTGGACGCGGTTCGTGTCCATGCAGAACCACTACAACCTCCTCTACCGCGAGGAGGAGCGCGAGATGCTGCCGTTCTGCGCGGACCAGGGCATCGCCGTGATCCCGTGGAGCCCGCTGGCGCGCGGCCGCCTGGTCCGCGACTGGGACTCGACGACCGCCCGCACCGAGACCGACGAGTTCGGGTCCACCCTGTACCTGGAGACGGACCGCGCGATCGTCGAGCAGGTGGCCGCCGTGGCCTCCGCCCGCGGTGTGTCCCGGGCCCAGGTGGCGCTGGCGTGGCTGCGGCGCAACCCCGTGGTGACCGCGCCGATCGTCGGCGTCACGAAGCCCGCGCAGCTCGACGACGCGCTGGCGGCGCTCGACTTCGAGCTCACCGGCGACGAGGTGGCGCAGCTCGAGTCCGGGTACGAGCCGCACCGCATCGCCGGCCACTCCTGACCACGCGAACGCGGAGTTACACTCCGGCTCGTGCCGAACTTGCGGATCAGCGAGGCCGCCGCGCTGCTCGGGGTCAGTGACGACACCCTGCGCCGGTGGATCGACCAGGGCCGCCTCGCGCCCGTCGTCCTCGACAACGGGCGCAAGGGCGTCAGCGGCACCGAGCTCGCCGCGTTCGCGCAGAAGATGACCGACGTGGCGGAGCCCGGTGCGACGGTGGCGGCCTCGGCGCGCAACCGCATGAAGGGCATCGTCACGCGGGTCGTCAAGGACGGCGTCATGGCCCAGGTCGACATGCAGGCCGGGCCCTTCCGCGTCACGTCCCTGATGAGCAGGGAGTCCGCGGACGAGCTCGGCCTGGAGGTCGGCAGCGTCGCCGTGGCCTCGATCAAGTCGACGCACGTCGTCGTCGAGATCCCCGAGGCGTGAAGTCCTCTAGACGAACGCGCTCTGCCCGGTGATCGCCTTGCCGACGATCAGCGTGTTCATCTCGCGCGTGCCCTCGAACGAGTAGATCGCCTCGGCGTCGGCGAAGAAGCGCGCCACGTCGTACTCCAGCACGATCCCGTTGCCGCCGAAGATCTCCCGCGCCCACGCCACGACCTCGCGCATCCGGGAGGTCACGTACGCCTTCGCGAGCGACGAGTGCTCGTCCTTGAAGATGCCCGCGTCCTGCAACCGGGCGAGCTGCACGAGCATGCCCCAGGACGCGGTGATGTTCCCGAGGGACTGCACCAGCTTGTCCTGCACCATCTGGAAACGGGCGATCGGGCGGCCGAACTGCTCGCGCTCCTTGGCGTAGGCGAGAGCGGCCTCGTAGGCGCCGATCATCACGCCGAGCGCCTGCCACGCGACACCGCCGCGGGTGGCGCGCAGGATCTCGGCGACGTCGCGGAACGAGTTGATGTTCTGCAGGCGGTTCGCCTCCGGCACGCGGACGTCGGTCAGGGTGATCTCGGCGTTCTCGACGATGCGGAACGCGATCTTGCCCTCGATCTTCTCTGCGACGAAGCCGGGCATGTCCTTCTCCACGACGAAACCCTTGACCTGGTCGTCGTCGAGGTCGCGGGCCCACACCACCACGTAGTCGGCGAAGGTGGCGTTGCCGATCCACTTCTTGGCGCCGTTCAACACCCACGTGTCGCCCTCGCGCTTCGCGGTGGTGCGCATGCCGCCCGCCACGTCGGAGCCGCCGAGCGGCTCGGTCATGGCGAACGCGCCGATCTTGTCCATCGCGGCCATGGCGGGCAGCCAGCGGTCGCGCTGCTCCTGCGAGCCGCCCGAGTAGATCGAGTACATCGCGAGTCCGTTGTGGACTCCGAAGAAGGTCGCGACCGACGCGTCGGTGCGGGTCATCTCCATCGCGAGCATGCCGGCGAGCAGGTTGCTGACGGCGGCGGGGTGCTCGCCGTAGCCCTCGTAGGACAAGGCGGTGAGGCCGGCGCCGCGGAACTTGCCGATCAGCTCGTGCGGGAACTCGCCCTTGGCCCAGTACTCGTTGACCAGCGGCTTGATCTCGGTGGTCATGAACTCGCGGGCGCCGAGCAGGATCTTGCGCTCCTCGTCGCCCAGCAGCGCCTCGTAGTCGTAGAAGTCGGCCGTCAGCTGGTCTTCCAGGCGTTCCATCAGTTCTCCTCCAATGCCGTCAGAACGGCGAGCTGCCTGCGGTCGCGCGTCTCGGCCAGCGCCGAGTACGTGGAGGAGCCGTAAGCGTCTTCCACGGCCTTGATCAGCCGCTCCGGGTCGTGCGAGGGGCTGCCGAGCTCCAGGCTCCGCATGGACTTGCCGATGTGCCCTGCGAGGTGCCGGTAGCCGCCGGGGCCGCCACCGAGGTGCGCGCCCAGGAACGGGCCGACCGTCGCCCACCGCAGACCGAGCGAGTTAGTTACGACCGTGTCGAGGTCTCGCGGCGTGACAACGCCTTGTTCGACCAGGTACGCGGCTTCGCGGGAGAGCGCGGCCTGCAGGCGGTTGCCGACGAAACCGGGGATCTCGTTGCGTTCGACGACGGGCGTGCGGCCCAGCGAGCGGTAGAACTCGACGGCCCTGGCCACGGACTCCTCGCTCGTCTGCTCCCCCGGCACGACCTCGACCAGCGGGATCACGTGCGGCGGGTTGAACGGGTGTCCGATCAGGACGCGCGAGCCGTCGATTCCCTCGGTGAACGCGGTCGACGGGATGGCGGACGACGAGCTGAGCAGCAGCGCGTGGTCAGGTGCCTCCCGGACGAGCTCGGCGAACAGGGTCTTCTTGAACTCCAGGTCCTCCGGGCCGTTCTCCTGCACGAAGTCCGCGTCCCGCACGGCCTCGGCAACGGTCCCGACGACCTGCACGCCGTCGGGAACGACCAGGTCGGGACGGGGGTCCACGACCCGCACGGTCAGGCCGTGCCCGGCGAACAGGCGGGCCCACGACAGGCCGATCACCCCTGCTCCGACGACTGCGACGGTTGTCATGCTTCCTCCAAGTAGTTGTGAACCGGCTTGGCGGGAGCGAGCGTCAGGTCGGTGATGACGTGGCTGGCGGAGACGACCTCGAGCACGGGGAGGTCGGCGAGCGGCGCGAGGACGTGCTGGAACAGCTGCAGGCGCGCGGGACCCGTGTAGGCGGCCTTGACCACGACGTCGGTGATCTCCGTGCGCACGAGCTCCTGCACCCGCAACGAACCGTCATAGTCAGGGATCGTCTTCAGCATGAACGTTGGAACCGTGATCTCCGCCTCAGCCTGACGGGTGTCCAGTTCGAACTGTTTGTAACCCATCGTGGCTGTCGCCACCCGCACGGTGCCGTAGTCGAGCGTCCCGACCAGGGCACCGCTGTCGGCGTAGAGATTCGGTGAACCCATGACCTTCGGGTAGGCGCTGACCTCGCGGCCGGACGCGGTCGCGGCGAAGCTGTCCAGGTACATCGCGTGCAGGTACTCGCCGCGCTCCCCGTCGAAGACGACCGGGATCGCCTGCCCTGCCTCGGTGTACGGGCCGTACCCGGTGACGTCGTTCATCTTCATGACCTCGAACCGGACGAGCGGCTCATCGATCTCCAGCGGCTCCGGCACGACGGCCCGCAACGCCTCCGGATCGGTCCGGTAGACGATGTTCAGGTACTCGCGGTCGAAGAACCGGGGGCGCACGGCGGGAAACGCCGGCGCGGTCAGCGGTGTGGTTCCCAGCATCTCAACGTCCTGTCCACTGTGGAGCGCGACGCTCGGCGAACGCGGTCATGCCCTCGCGGACGTCGGCGGTGGTCATCAGGCGGGCGCTCTCGGCGCGTTGCGCGGCCCAGGGATCGCGGGAACGCACGACGGCCTTGACGGCGGCGAGCGCCAGCGGGGCGTTCAGGGCGATCTGCTCGGCCAGTTGCAACGCGACCGCGGCGGCCTCGCCGTTCGGCACGACCCTGTTGGCCAGGCCCAGCTCACCCGCGCGGCGGCCGTCGACCGGTTCGCCGGTCAGCAGGATCTCCATCGCGAGGTGGTGCGGGATCCGCTGCGGCAGGCGGACGACTCCCCCGGCGGCGGCGATCAGGCCGCGCTTCACCTCGGGCAGTCCGAACTTCGCGTCCTCGGCGGCGACGACGAGATCGCAGCCCAGAGCCAGCTCGAACCCGCCGCCCAGCGCGTACCCCTCGACCGCGGCGATCAGCGGCTTGGTGAGCGAGGCCTCGGTGAGACCGCCGAGCCCCCGGTCGCCGACCACCGGCGACTCGCCCTGGAGCGCGGCCTTGAGGTCCATGCCGGCGCTGAACGAGCCCCCGGCCCCCGTGAGCACGCCCACGCGCAGGTCCGGCGTGGCCTCCAGTTCGTCCAGGGCGGCGGAGAGCCTCGTCGCGACGGCCGCGTTGACGGCGTTGCGGGCCTCCGGCCGGTCGATCGTGATCAGCAGGGCCGAGCCGACGCGTTCGGTGCGAACCTCGTTCATGCCAACTCCTTCAGCACTTCGGCGGTGTCCTGACCGGGCAGCGGGGCCAGGCGGCGGACGGTGGCGGGCGTGGCGGAGAACCGGACGGGGATGCCGATCGAGCGGATGGCGCCCTCGCTCGGGTGGTGCACGACGTCGAGCAGGTGACCGTCGCGGACGTACGGGTCCTCGTGGGCCTTGTCCAACTCCAGCACGGGCCCGAACGGGATGCTGTGCTTCGCGCACACCTCGGCCCAGTCCTCGCTGCTCAGAGCGGGGGCGCACGCGTCGACCAGACCCATCAGGTCGTCGCTGTCGCCGGGGTCGATCCGCTCACCGGCGACGCGCGGGTCCTCGACCAGGTCGGGACGGCCCGCGGCGGCGAAGAAGTCGCGGAAGTTCTGCGGGGTGTAGGGCACGACGCACGCCAGCCCGTCCTTCGTGTGCACGGCGTGGTGGCCCTTGGCCATCGACAGGTTGAAGCCCGTCGGCCCCTCCTCCGGCACGAACGCGTGACCCGAGAGGTGCTCGACCAGGTTGAACGCGATCATCGTGTCGGCCATCGGGACCTCGACCCGCTGGCCCTCACCGGTGTTGTTCCGGTGCACCAGCGCGGCGAGCACGCTGTAGGCGATGGTCAGCGACGACACCTTGTCGCCGAGGATCGTCGGCAGGTAGACCGGCCGCCCGAGGGCGCGGTTCGCGATGTCGACCAGACCGGACGCGCCCTGGATCGTCTCGTCGTAGGCGGCGGTGCCGGCGCGGTCGGAGTCGCCGCGGAAGCCCTGGGCGTGGGCGTAGACCAGGCCGGGGTTGCGCCCGGCGAGGTCGGCGTAGTCCATGCCGAGCCTGCTCAGCGCGCCGGGCCGCATGTTGGTGATCAGCACGTCGGCCGTGTCGATCAGTTCGAGGGCCTTCGCGCGGTCGCCGGAGTCCTTCAGGTTCAGCGCGATGCTGCGCTTGTTCCGGTTGACGTTGAGGCTCAACGGGGTCATGCCCGGCGTGGTGCGGTAGCGGCCGTTGCGGACGGTGTCCACAGGCGACTCGATCTTGATCACGTCGGCGCCGAGGTCTCCGAGGATCTGGGCCGCGTACGGGCCCATCACCACGGTCGAGAGGTCGATCACGCGCACGCCGTCCAGCGGACCGGCGGTGATGTCCTTCATCGTTCGTCCTTTCGCACCTGTACTTTCCTGCACCACCGAGGTTAGTGAGGAACAGCAGGAAAGGGAACGATCATGTCGCGAACAATGGTATGACCACAGCGGTCACACCATTGTTCATTTGACCAGCGGTTCCGCGAAGACCTCCTTCGCCGTGCCGACCAGCTCCTCGATGTCACCGCCGGAACCCCGGTCGCGCCTCCACAACAGTCCCGTGTCGAGCTGCGCGCGGAAGTCCTCGAACGGCAGAACAGCCATGTTCTCCAGCCGGTAGCCGCTCATCGCGCTGTCCTCGTCGAGCATCGAGACGGAGAACCCGAGGCCGCTCGACACGATCTCCGACGTGCCCTGATAACCGGTGTTGCTCAGCTGGATGCGCTTTTGGATGCCCAGTTCGCGCAGTTGCCGGTCGACTTGTTCGAAATAGGCGGGCATCATTTCTTCCGGCGACTTCGCATACGCGAGATCGGTCAGGTCAGCCAATTTGACCGAGCTTCGTCCTTCGAACTGGTCGGCGGGCACCACGGCGCCGAGGCGTTCCGTCATCACGTGCAGGGCGTCGAGAGAGGCCTCCTGCACGGGCAACCGCGCCAGCGTCAAAGCGAGCTTGCCCTCCTTCACCGCCGCGACGAGGTCCGTGGTCGAGCCCGGCCACCGCTTGACCTCGAACCGCCCGGCGACGCGCTCGGCCAGCAGGGTCAGCCGTTCCCGCAGCGCCGGGTGGACGCCCGCGGGCATGCCGACGAACACCGTGACGCGGCCGGGTCTCGCGGCCTGGTCGAGCCGCCACCGGATGGACCCGACGCGGTCGAGCACGTCCCGCGCGATCGGCAGCAGGGCGGCGCCCGCGTCCGTCAGCGCCACGTGGTGGGTGCTGCGGTCGAACAACGGCCGGCCCAGCTCGTGTTCCAGGTCCTTGACGCGCTGGCTCAGCGGCGACGCGGCCATGTGCAGCTTCCGCGCCGCCGCCGAGAAGTTCAGCTCCTCGGCGACCGCGACGAAGTACCTGAGGTGCAACAGTTCCACGCGACCACACTAGGCACTGTCCTGCACGTTCGTCGGGCGACAGTGGCGGCCGAGAGCCTCGCAGGACAGCACCTGGCCGTTCGGATCAGACCTTCCTGAGCACGAACTCGTCGCTGCGCCCACCGCCCAGCAGCACGTCCAGCCGCCCAGCCACCGCGTACGCGCCACACGGCGTGTTCGTGAGCGTCGTGGGGGCCTTGTCCGGCCACGCCACCTCCCGCACGACCTCGACCGTCGTCCACCGGTCGGGCGTGCGGACCTCGACCACGCGGTTGGCCGCGGTGTTGTCGACGAGCAACAGGCGGTCGCGGCCCAGGGCGAGCAGTCCGTCGGGCGCTCCGATCGGAGCGGTGATCGTGGTGACGTTCTGCGGCGCCGCCAACGGGATCACGGCGAGCTTGCGGGCGCCGGAGAGCGCGGCGACGAGCCTGTCGCCCACGTGCACGATGCCGTTGAGGCCCCAGCCACCGGACGCCGGCTGCGCGAGGTCGGGGTGCTGCACGAGCGTCGACACCGCACCCCCTGGCGACACGCTGAAGACCGTGCCGGAGATCGAGTCGGTGACGTGCGCGGTGCCGTCCGGGGCGAGCGCGACGTCGTTGGCGAAGTGGCCGGGGCCGGTGGCGAGCGTGACGCGGTGCAGGGCTCGGCCGGTGCGCAGGTCGTAGATGCCGAGGCCCGCGAACGCCCTGGTGGTCTCGGGCCTGCTGCGGTCGGCGAGGCCCAGGTCGGCGTTGGTGACGAGCAGGCGGCCGCGGCGCGCGTCGACTGCGATGCCCATCGTGGTGATCAGCCACGGGTCGTCGACCAGCGTGCGGGCCCGGCCGGAGCGGTCGACGCGCGACACCGTGCCGTGCGTGACGGATCCGACGAGGAACTGGTGCCGCGACGGGTCGTACGTCACGCCTTCGGGGTGCAGCGACGGGCCGTTGCCGGTGATCACCGGCTCGCAGCGGGGTGCGGCGTGCGCGACGGCCGGGGTGAGCAGGAGGACCAACAGCGAGATCAGGATTCTCGTCATCCTGCCGATCCTCACCGTGACGCGCGGTCCCCGGCTACCGCCTTCCGTCGCGACTTCGCCCTATCGTGCGGCCCGTGTTCACCGAGCAACCCGCCGCGTTCCGCCCGCGAACGATCACCGAGGTCCT
Organism: Lentzea cavernae; assembly: GCF_014653695.1. Lineage (GTDB taxonomy): Bacteria > Actinomycetota > Actinomycetes > Mycobacteriales > Pseudonocardiaceae > Lentzea > Lentzea cavernae. The sequence goes on from NZ_BNAR01000001.1 coordinate 1,148,074, forward strand.
CCGTCCGGCGAGCGCGGACGAGGTCGTGGAGATCGTCCGTTCCGGCAGGCGGCCGCTGCACCCGGTCAGCACGGGCCGCAACTGGGGCCTGGGTTCGGGTCTGCCGGTCGACGACGGTGCCGCGGTGCTCGACCTGTCGCGTCTGGACCGCGTGCGCGCGCTCGACCTCGAACGTGGCTACGCGGTGGTGGAACCGGGAGTCACCCAGGGTGCGCTCGCGGAGTTGTTGCGCGGCACGCCGAGGATCTTCAACCTCACCACGTCCTCGTTGCGCACCAGCGTGATCGGCAACGTCCTGGAGCGCGGTGTCGGCGTGCACCGCGCCCGCGCCGAGGACCTGGTGGGCCTCGAGGTGGTGCTGGCCGACGGCCGGCGGGAGCACGTGGGCTGGTGGCCGGGCACGTCGGCCGTTCCCCGGCCGCACGCCGCGGGGCCGGGGCTCACCCACCTGTTCACGCAGTCGTCGTTCGCGGTCGTCACAGCCGCCGTCGTCCGGCTGCTGCCGAGGCCGGAGGAGGTGCGGGTGCTGCCGTTCACCTTCGCCTCCGACGACCTGGCCGACGCGGTGGACGCGCTGCGGTCGTGGACGGAGCAGCGCCTGGTGCCGCCGACCACCAAGGTCTACAACCCGGTCGCCGCCCAGGCGGACGGCTACCTCGCGCACGTCTGCCTGAGCGGCGCCGGCGAGGTCGTCGAGGCGCTGAGCTCGGTCCTCCTCGCGGCGGCAGGGCGTTCACCGCTCGTCGCGGCACCGGCCTACTCGGTGGACGACGTGGTCCGCGCGACGTACGCGGGCGACCCGGACCCGGCCGACACCTGGTTCCTGCGCAGGACCGCGGGCTGCCCCGCCGACCGGTTCGACGCCGAACGCGGGCTCCTGATGTTCCTGCCGGTCGTCCCGTTCTCGGGAGAGGCGGTCGCGCTCACCGAGGAGCTGATCCGCGACTGCTGCGCCTCGGCGCCCGCGGTCACCGTGAACGTGCTCGACAGCGACGCCGTCGACCACGTCGTCGGGCTCGGCTTCCCCGCACACGATCCGGCGGCCGCGGCGGAGGCGCGGGAGTCGCTCGACCGGTTGCACAAAGCTTTTGCGGCGCACGGGTTCCTGCCTCACCGGCGGGACGTCGACCGGCCCGGGGCGGCAACGGCGCTGCAGGCGAGAATCGGGCGGGCACTGGACCCGGACGGGGTGTTCGCGCCGGGCAGGTACTCGGCGGGCCGCTGATCGGCGTTACCCGCCCAGCCCGGCCAGTTTGCGCGCCGCCTCCGACTCGCCCCAGCGGAAACCGATGCGGCGCGACAACTCCACGGCCTCGGTGTAGGAGGCCCTGGCCTGCTCCGCCCGCCCCGCCAGCTCGTGCACGATGCCGCGGTCGAGCAGCACGCCCGCCTCGATCTGCCTGTCCCCCACCGACCGCGCGAGCCGCAACGCCTCCTCCGCCAGTTCCAGTGCCCGGTCGAGCGACCCGAGCTGGCGGTGCGCGTCGGCCATGTTCGCCAGCGCGTGCAGCTCACCGGACCTGTCGCCGCACGCCCGCAGCGTCGTCAGCGTCTCCTCGTAACACGCCAGCGCGGCCGGGAGATCACCCATCGCCGCGTGCACCAGCCCCAGGTTCGTGCGCACGTAGGCCGCCCCCTGCGAGTCGTCCAGCTCCTCGCGCAACGTCAGCGAGGCCTCCAGCGACGTCAGCGCGGCGGGCAGGTCGCGGCGGCGCCAGTGCGCGATGCCGAGGTTGTTGAGCGTCACGGCCTCCAACTGGCGGTCGTGCAGCCGGCGGGCCAGTTCCAGTGCGGCCGTCCAGTGCTGCTGGGCCTCGGCGAACTTGAAGCCGCGCTCGTAGGCCGCGCCGAGTTCCTTCAACGCCAACGCTTCCGCGCGCACGTCGCCCAGCGAACGCGCGGCCTCCAGTGCCAGGGCGTTGAGGGCAGCCCAGTCCGCCACCTCGGAGCGGCGGCGGAAGTACCAGGACAGTCCGCCGGCGAACGCGATCGCGTCGGCCGGCGACGCCTGGTGGGCGGCGGCGATCAGGTTGTCGCGCTCCTCGGCGAGCCAGAGGTCGGACGGGTTGTCCGCCAACGCTTCCAGGTAGTGCTTGTGCAGGCGTTCCAGCGCCAGCGACCGTTCCTCCGGCGACTCCGAGGCGCGGCAGCGTTCGCGGGCGAACAGGCGCAGCAGGTCGTGCAACGCGAACCGGCCGGGCACCGGTTCCTCGACCAGGTGCGCGTCGGCCAGTTCGGCGAGCAGTTCCTCCACGTCCGGCACGTCGGTGAGCGCCCGTGCCGCCGCGACCGCGAAGTCCGGGCCGTCGAGGAGCCCGAGCAGCCGGAACACCCCCGCCACGGCGGAGGATCCCAGCTCGGCGTAGCTGACCTCGAACGCCGAGCGCACCGCGACGTCACCGAGCCTGAGCTCGTCGAGGCGGCGCGTCTCGTCCGCCAGGCGCGCGGCCAGCAACGGCGCGGTCCACTGTGGACGGGCGGCGAGCCGGGCTCCCGCGATGCGCAGCGCCAGCGGCAGTCCACCGCACCAGCGCACGAGTTCCGCCGCGTCCTCGACCTCACCGGCGACTCCCTGCAGCAACTGGGACGCGTCCTCCAGCGGCAGCGCGCCGAGTCTCACGTACGACGCACCCGTCAGCGAAGTCAGCGGGCGGCGGGACGTGATGAGCACGGCCGAGCCGGGTCCGGTCGGCAGCAGGCGTTTGACCTGGCCCGCGGTGGCGACGTTGTCCAGCACCACCAGCAGCCTTCGTGACGCGGTGAGCGAGCGGTAGCGCAGGGCCTCCTCGTCGCCGGCCCGTTCGCCGAGCGCGCGCAGGAACTGGCTCAGGACCCGCTCGGAGGCGCCGTCGGAGAGGTCGGCGTAGAGCTGGCCGTCCGGGAACCTCGCCGTGATCTCGTGGGCGGCCCGCACCGCGAGCGCCGACTTCCCGATCCCTGCCTGCCCGGTGATCACGCACACCGCGACCCGGTCCTGCCGCAGCTGGGCCTTGACGAGGTTCAGCTCGCGGGCCCGTCCGGCGAAGGTGACGACGTCCGGCGGCAGCTGGCGGATCGCCGCCGCGCCAACGGGTTTCGCGCGCAGTACCTCGGCCTGCAGGCGCCGCAGCGACTCCCCCGGCTCGACGCCGAGCTCGTCCATCAGCACCCGGCGGCACTCCTGGTAGGCGGCCAGCGCCTCGGCCGGCCTGCCCGCGCGGTGCAGCGCGACCATCTGCTGTTCGCGCAGGCGTTCGTTCAACGGGTGCTCGCGCACCCACTCGCCCAGGTCCGCGACGACCTCGACGTGCCGGCCGAGGTCGAGCTCCGCCTCCGCGCACTCGACCCGCGCGGCCAGCCGCAGCTCCTCCAGCTGGGCGACGACGCCGCGCAGCAGCCCGGACGCGGCCAGGTCCGCGAGGGCGGGCCCGCGCCACAACGCGAGCGCCTCCCGGTAGCTCTGCGGCGTGCGTTCCCGGCGGGCGACCTCCAGCAGTGCGGTGAACCGGGTCAGGTCGAGCTCGGCGGGGTCGACCGACATCAGGTAGCCGGGCGCCCGCGAGAGCAGCCGCGAGCCGACGATCTTGCGCAGCTGGTAGACGTAGACCTGGAGGTTCTTCAGCGCGGTCTTGGGCGGCGCGTCGTCCCACAGCACGCTGATCAACCGGTCGACCGACAGCACCCTGCCCGGCTGCGCGAGGAGCAACGCGAGCACCGCTCGTTGTTTGGGCGGCCCGAGGTTCAGCCGCGCGCCGTCGTCGGCGAGACACTCGACCGGCCCGAGCACCCGGAACTCCACGTTCCCGATCGTAACCACCATCCACATACCGGACGCATGCCACGCGCCGGGACGTTCGACCCATGACGAAAACCTCACTGGCACTGGTGGTGGCACTCGGCACCCTCGCGGCCGCCGTGTCCCCCGCCCAGGCCGTCGAGCCCTACTCCTCCAGTCCCTCCGAGTCGCACGCCGTGCGGTCGGGCGGCGGCTACGACGTGTTCGTCGGCGGCGTTCGCAGAGCGACCTTCCCCGTCAGCGATCCCGCCTACACGATCAAGTCGTCCTCGTCCGCGGACGGCGCCTCGGCCGCCGTGATCTCCGACTTCGACGGCACCCGCGGCACCTCGCTGCACGCGGTCGACCGCTACGGCAAGTCCCGTCTCGTGGCGCGCGGGTCGATCACCTCGGCCGTGTTCCGCGGTTCCTCGCTGGCCTACGCGGACGGCGAGAACGTCGTGGTGGACGGCGTTTCGGCGGGCAAGCTCCAGGGCCGCGCGCCCCAGCTGCTCGGCTTCACCTCCGACGGCACCGGGCTGCTCGCCGTGCAGCACCCGGACGTCGCCGACGACAGCACCTACGTGGGCTCGCTGGTGCGGTTCGACCTGAAGTCCGGCGCCGTGAAGCCGTTGGTCACCTCGGACTCCACCGCGCTGTACCGGGACTTCAAGCTCGTCGACGTCAAGGGCGAGCGGCACGTCAGCTTCATCAAGCACAACGAGATCTACCGCTGCGGTGGCACCGACCCGCAGTGGCTGGGCCTCGCGTCGGAGGACGGCGAGATCCGGTCGTTGGCCGGGGAGACCCGGCACCACTACCGCAGCGCGGTGTGGAGCACCGACGGCGCGCGCGTGGCGTACGAGGTCATGGGCTGCGTGGCCGACAAGAAGCTCGGCCCCGACCAGTTCGCCGGCTTCAACGGCGTCTACGTCCAGGACCTGGCTTCGCACAAGGCCTCGCGCGTCGTCGAGGGCCTGTCGTATAACTACGCGCTGACCGGCATCGACGGCGGCGAGGCCGTGATCGGCAGCCCCGCCCGCGGTTACGTGAAGGCGTCGGGCCTGAAGGCCGCGACGCTCGACGGCGGCCAGGTCACGACGATGGGCCGGCTGAACCGCGCCGAGTACATCCACCAGTTGTGGGACACGCGCAACGACTTCAACGGGAACTCGTCCTGCGGCCCGACCAGCGCCGTGATCGACCTCGTGACCTACCAGCTGCCCACCGAGTTCGGCGTGCAGGTCTCGCAACCGTTCTCGCACTACTCGAAGTGGGGCCGCTACATCACCGACGAGTTCTCCAACCGCGGCACCACCTTCAACCGCACGATGAACGACTGGGGACGCACCGGCAGCTGGAAGGGCGCGCACGGCTGGATCACCGGCTACTACTGCGGCGGCAACCCGGCCCGCCCCTGCGCCTCCTGGGAGTCCGAGCGCGACTTCCTGGCCCGCAACGGCGCCGCCGTCCAGCAGGGCAACTTCACCCCGGCCCAGGTCCGCGCGTTCCTCGACCAGGGCAAGTTCGTGATCATGAGCGGCACGTGGGGCTCGACCGCCGGCCACCTGTCCGTGGTGATCGGCTACCACGACAACGGCCAGTTCTACGTCCACGACACCTACGGCGCCGGCACGGACGGCAGCTACGACGGGGCGAACCAGCTCTACAGCTGGAACTACATCGCTCCCGTGCAGATGTGGGCGGCCTGAGGTGAACCGATCCCTCCTACTCGCGCGCACCGCGGGCAGGAGGGATCAGGTCGTCCAGCGGGTCGCCCGGTGCGGGCGCCTCCGGGGAGCGCTGGGCTTCGGCGTGGACCTCGGCGTTCGTCCTGTGCGCGACGGGATCCCAGATCTCCTCGAACGGCGCCATCAGCGACTGCCCGCTGCCGGTGCGGCGGGCCCGCAGGGCGTACCACGTGAACCCGGCCAGCGTGAGCGGCAGGCTCAGGAACGCGGCCACGCCGAGCATCAGCTCCATGCGGCCGACTGTACAGTGACACGACGTTTCCAGAAACACTGTGTTACTGAATGGGCGAGTGATGGTCAGGCTGACACGGTCCGAACAGCAGGCACGCACCCACGAACACCTGCTGCGCGCCGGGCGCGAGGTGTTCCTGCGCCGGGGCTTCCTGGGGGCGACGGTCGAGGAGATCGCCGCGGACGCCGGGTACACCCGCGGCGCGGTCTACAAGCACTTCGGCAGCAAGGAAGGCCTGTGGCTGGCGATCGTCGAGGCCGACGCGGGAACCCACTTCGACGGCCTGCGCACCGCACTGCGCCAGGCCGGTGATCGCGACGGCCTGATCGCGGTGCTCGGCGGCACGGCGAACGAGGAGGCGGCGAAGTGGACCGCCGTTACGGCCGAGGTGCTCGCCGCCACGGCCCAGCAGCCGGAGATCGCAACGCAGGTCGCCGCACTCCAGCAGCGTCACGACGACCAGGTTGTCGCCCTGCTGACCGAGCACTTCGAGCGGCTGGGAATCCACCCCACGCTCCCCGTGGAGCACCTGGTCATCACGGTGGGAGCGCTGGGAATCGGTCTGGCCCTGCGACAGGCGGTCATCCAGGGAACGGGACCGGACGTCCTCACCCAGATCCTGAAGATGATGCTCCCAAGTACTTGACGGCTGGCGTCAAGTACTTGATATCGTCTGTCAAGTGTCGACCCTCTCGGAACACGTGGACCTGCGGAACGACCTGATCCGGCTCGTGACGAGCCGGCTGCTCGACCCGCTGGAGATCCTGCTGCCGCAGGCCGATCTCGCCGACCTGCGGTCGTCCGTCCGCGCCGACGCCGACATGTGGGCGGCCCAGCTGCTCGGACAGGACGACGCCTTGGCCCGCCGGGTCGTCGTCCGCCTGCTTGCCGTGCTCCACCCGGGCGACACCCCGTTCGACCCGCCCGAAAGCTGGTGGGCGACGCCGTTGGGCCGCGTCGCCGCGCGCCGTGCGGGCCACCCGAGCAAGGACCACGTGTCCCTGGGGGTGGCCGGAGCAATGCTCGGCATCACCCGCCAGGGCGTGCACGACCTCGTGAACCGCAACAAGTTGCTGCGGCACCCGGACGGCGGCGTCACCGTCGACTCGATCCGCACACGCCTGAGCCTGAGGAGAGACCAGTGAAGCTGGCAGCGACCGATTTCGGCGGCGACGGCCGGCCGTTCCTGCTCCTGCACGGCCTGGGCGGCGACAGATCAGCCTGGCAATCGCTTGCGCCCCAACTGGACGGGCGCGCCGTCGCGGTCGACCTCCGCGGGCACGGCGACAGCCCCGACGGGCCGTGGGACTGGGAAGCGGTGCTCGACGACCTCGACGACACCGCCGTCCACTTCGGACTCGACAACCCCGTGGTCGTCGGCCATTCGCTGGGCGGGGTCATCGCGGGCCTGTGGGCGCTGCGGCACCCGTCGTGCCCGGCGGCGGTGAGCCTGGACGGACACCGTTCCGCCACAACGCATCCGGCGAACTACGCGGGTCTGTCCGAAGAGGAGGTGACCAGGGGCCTGGCCGAGCTGAACGCGATCTTCGACGCCCAGCTGGAGACGATCACCCGCCCGTCCCCCGAGATCCTCTCAACGCTGAGGACCTCCCCGGAACTCCTCGACGCCCTACCGGTCTTCGCGAAGGTGACCGCGCCGTTCCTGCTGGTGCTCGCCACCCGCAACCTCCCGGTGCCGCCCACCCTGGTGCCGCTCTTCGACGCCCACCGCGCCGGACTGCGCCGCGACCTGCCACCGACCATCGAGGTGCGCGAGATCGACGCGACGCACGGCATGGTGTCCGGACTGCCCGCGGAGGTCGCGGCGATCGTCAATCACTTCGTGAGCAGCCGCTTCAACGCCTGACGCGCCCGGCCCGGCGCCGTGCTGTCGCGTTCGAGCTGCAGGAAGTGGTTGAGCGCCAGCATGACCCCGAGGATCTCGTAGATCATCTGGTCGACGTCCGTGTCCAGCTTCAGGTCACCGTCGCTCACCGCGCGCCGGATGTGGATCCGCAAGTCCCGGCGCCACAACGCGTTCATACCCGCCAGCGCGTCCCGCACCCGCCCGCTGCGCCCGTCGAACTCGGCCGTCGCGGCGGTGAAGAAGCACCCACCGGGCAGCACCTCGCGTTCGAGGTAGGACACCCACGCCTCGCAGACGTCGACCAGCCGCGGCAACCCCGACGGCATCTGCTTCACCTTGCGCGGCACCTCCCGCAGGAACACCTCCGCGGCCTGGTCGACCACCGCGAGTTGCAGCGCCTCCTTGGTGCCGAAGTGCCCCAGCAACCCGGCTTTGCTCATCCCGAGCTCCGCGGCGAGCCGCCCGATCGTGAGCCCCTCCAGCCCCTCCGCCGAGGCGATGGCGAGGCTGTGCTCGAGGATGCGCTGCCGCGTCTCCAGTGTGTCGGCGACAGATCTGCGCGGGCTCATCCCTGTAGCTTACGTCTCTTTAGCTACCGACCGATCGGTTGCTATATTCGCGACGTCGCAGCCTCGCCGAAGGAGCTCACCTTGTCCGGATCACGTGTCGTGGCGTTCGGCCATCACCAGCCCGAGCGAGTGCTGACCAACGCCGACCTGGAAAAGATGGTCGACACCAACGACGCGTGGATCCTCCAGCGCACCGGCATCGCCACCCGCCGCATAGCCGCCGAATCCGAATCCGTGGCCGACATGGCCTCCGAAGCAGGCGCCAAGGCCCTGGCCGCCTCCGGCCTGTCCCCCTCCGACATCGGCCAGGTCATCGTCGCCACCTGCTCGGCCATCGACCGCAGCCCCTCCACCGCGGCCTCCGTGGCAGCCCGCCTCTCCATCCCCTCCGCAGTGGTCTTCGACCTCAACAACGCCTGCGCCGGCTTCTGCACCGCCCTCACCACCGCAGACCACACCATCCGCGCAGGCGCGGCCGAGCACGCCCTCGTCATCGGCGCCGAGAAGATGTCCGACCTCGTCGACTGGACCGACCGCTCCTCCTGCATCCTGCTGGGTGACGGCGCCGGCGCGGCCGTGGTCAGCGCCTCCCCCGAAGCCCTGATCGGCCCGGCGACCTGGGGCTCGGACCCCACCCGCAGCAACGCCGTCCGCCTCGTCGACGACTGGCAGCCCCGCTTCGAACAGGAGGGCCAGGCCGTCTTCCGCTGGGCCACCAGCGAACTCCCCGCCATCGCCGTCCAGGCCTGCGAACGGGCAGGCATCGCCGTCACGGACCTGGCAGCCGTCGTCACCCACCAGGCCAACCTGCGCATCATCGAGGCACTGACCAGGAAACTCGGCCTGCGCGACGACGTGGTCATCGCCCGGGACGTGGTGGAGTCCGGCAACACCTCCGCCGCCTCGGTACCGCTCGCACTGTCCAAGATGGCCGAACGCGGCGAGCTCCCGTCGGGCGCGCCCGTGCTGCTGTTCGCCTTCGGCGGCGGACTCTCGTGGGCAGGCCAGGTCATCACCACCCCGTAGGCCCCGACGGCACGGCGAAGCCGAAGGCGAGGCGTCCCTCCTGACAGCAAGGGCAACGGCGAAGCCGAGCCACCTGGCCGCTAACGGCAATGGCGAAGCCGAGGCGTGCGAACTTCTCTCGGCTGAGTCAGCGGTGGAACGCAACCACGACGGCGATTGGGGCTTGACTTCGGGTGTGAGGCCCTACACTGATCGATCGGCTGGGCTCCTTTGATGCCCAGCTTTCAAGGCCGATCCAGGGCCTCACAAGGGCCCCGAAGTCAAGCCCCAATCGCGATCGTCGCGAAGCGGCGATGACCGGCACCGGCTCGTCACGGGCCAACGCAGCCACCCTCGCAAGGTGACCTTCGGCCACGCCAGGCGACCACCCGCTGAAACGGGAACACCCCGGAAATAGGCCGGTGTGGCGACTCGGGAGCCCGCCGAGCCGCCACACCGTTGGTGACGCGCGAAGAAGAAGCTTCAGACCACCGGCGCGGAAACGAGCGCATCGCCGCGTGACGTCATAGGTCCGCCACCTGGCCACGCGGGCGACGTCGGAGTTCGCCGTTCCCGCTTGCCCTTTACCGACGACCTGAAAACCTCCTCCACCTGGTTAGGGCCTCGCGCGTCCTCCGCCCGACCGCACCATCTCCGGCCTCGAACGCGAATGCCGCCGCCGCTGCAATGGCGGGGACATCGACGACGAGACGGACGGGGGAACGGATGATGCGAGGGCGGCGACCGGTTCGGGAACCGGGATCATGGCGGTCGGGAGGACTTCCGGGGACTCGGCGGCGGCAGGCTCTGCCTCCGGCTGCGTCCACACCGGAACGTTCGTCTCGACCATGTTCTGCCGGAACAGCTCCGGCGTCTCGGTGATGATCTTGCCCGGCGATTCCAGACCCACGATGCCGACGAGTTTGCCGTTGGCGATGAAGCCGGTGAGTCCGTTCACGTCGGTGGTGTCGGTGCCGAGCACGGGGAGGCCCGCGCCCTGCACGCGCATGCCGTACTGCTCGGTCCAGAAGCGCGGGACCGGGGTGTAGGTCTTGGCGTGGTTGCGGCCCACCAGGAGGTTCTCGGCCGCAGCACGGCCTCCCTCGACGGCGTTGAGCCAGTGCTCGACCCGTCTGACGGCGCCGTTGAAGCGCATGTTGGGCCAGCGGGCCACGTCACCGCAGGCGACGAGGTTCTCGGCGCCGACGACGTGGTTCGTCGAGTCGCACAGCACGCCGTCGGAGATGTCGAGACCGGAGCCGCGCAGCCAGTCGACGGCCGGCGAGGCGCCTACGGCGAGGACCACGCACGAGGCGAAGAAGACCTGGCCGTCCGAGAGGTGGATGCCGATGCCGCCGGGCTGGCGCACCCAGTGCTTGATGCCGACGCCGGTGGCCAGCCGCACCCCGTGCTCGACGTGCGCCTCGGTGATCTTCTTGCCGATGTCGTCGCCGACGACGCCGCCCAGCAACGCGGGCGAGCGCACGATCAGGGCCACGTCGCGGCCCATGTGACGGATCGAACAGGCGAGCTCGCAGCCGATGAACCCGCCGCCGATGACGGCGACGAGGCCCTGCGACTGACGGATGTTCTTGCGGATCGCGATCGCGTCGTCCAACGTCCGCAGCACGTGCACCCGCGGGTCGTGGCGCGGCGCGCCGCCCATCGCCCTGGCGTCGACGCCGGTGGCGATGATCATGCCGTCGTACTTGATCTCCTCGCCACCGGGCACCCAGACCGACTGCTTCTTGGGGTCCAGGTGCAGGGCCGGGGAGTTCATGCGCCACTCGGCGTCGAGGTCACCCGAGAACGACAGCAACGAGTCGTCCGGGGTCCACTCACCGGTGATCATCTGCTTCGACAGGCAAGGGCGGTGGTACGGGAGGTGCCGCTCCGCGGACAGGATGGTGATCTGCCCGTCGAAACCCATCTCCCGCAGCCGTTCCGCGGAACGGACTCCACCGAGTCCACCGCCGACGACCACGATCCGTTCGCTCACTTCACTCGCTCCCTGATCTCGATCGCGCGCATCGGGCACGCGCGTTGTGCCGCCCTGGCCTGAGCGAAGTGCTCCTCGGGCGGCCGGCGGTTGTAGGTCAGGCGGTTGTCTTCGATCAGCTGGAAGACGTCCGGGGCCTCCGCCTGGCAGGTGCCGTAGCGGTGGCACTTCTCGTTGTTGACGCTCACGTCCATCGCGTCGCCCTCGCCGACGCCGGGTTCCTTGCCGCGCTCGGCGTCGAGCATGCCGATGCGCATCAGCACCTCGGGAGGCAGGAACCTGGCCAGCGCCAGGGTGGCGGTGGGGACGAGAACGGTGAGGCCGGCGAGCCAGAGAACGGACAGGTTGCCGTTCGCGATGGCGCCGAACCAGGAGTGCACCACGGTGATCGTCACCGCGATGTACGCCGTTTGGTGGAACCTCAACCACTTGCGGTAGAAGACTTTGTGCCTCATCGACGCCAGCACGGCGATCGCGAGCATGACCTCCAGGCCGAGGATGCCCAGCGCGTGCCGGAAAAGACCGCCGTCGACGAACGGCAGGATCAGCTTGATGATGCTGAGGGGGGCACCCTGCAGCAGCGAGAAGGCGAACGCGTGGATGCAGCCGAACGCGATCGCCAGTGACGCGAGCACCATGTGCCCGTTCTTCAGACCTTCACGGCCGGTGAGCTTCTCGGCCCATCCGGTCGCGATCAGCACGCCCCAGGACAAGGTGGCGCACATCAGTACATAAGCCAGCCTGGCGGAGATCTGGGCCATCTTCTTGACACCCGAGTCGAACTCGGCTTGGGCCACCAGGAGCGGAATCTGGCTCGACAACAACTCTTCCTCCGGAAAGAACTTCTCGCGGGACCCGCCCGGCCCTGGGTGCAGGAGTGGACACATCAGAACCGGGCGGGTGGGAACAGGTCCGCGTTGGAGTGCCTCTGACCTTGGGACACCACCTCCGTTTACCGTCGTGCAACGGGGTCTTGCAGAATCACCGCACCGGTCGTCGCGGGCGGAGTACTCGGAGCAGGAGCACCGTGAGGACGGCTCCCGCGGCGGTGACCGTGAGGATCACCCACATGTTCGGGCTCTCGTCGGAGGACAGAGTCGCGTTGATGATGTTGCCGGCGGGCTGGGGCTCCGCGAACGCCGCGTCGCCAGCGAGGCCCGAGCTCTCCAGCAGCGTCATGTGCTTCATCACCACGTCGATACCGGCCTGGGCGAAGCCGCGGATCACGTCGTTGCGCGTTCCTGAGCGCACCTTCGCGATGAACGGGAAGATCTGGCCGTGCGCGGCGCGCAACCGGGCGATGAACGCCTGGTCGAACGCGTCACCTTCGAGCGCGTTGATCTCTTCCATCCACGACTGCTGCGTCGGGTTCGGCACGTCGGGCGTGGTCAGCCCGAAGCCGGCGGCGGTCTTCTTCGTCAGCGCGTCCAGCATCATGTGGTCGAGCATGATCATCTTGCCGATCTGCTTGACCCTGGCGTTGGACGCCTTGGTGGCCGTGAGCTCGCCCATGGGCATCTCCCACAGGCCGGCGAGGCGCACCCTGTTCAGCAGTTCGCGGTCGTTCGCGGTCAACGGCCCTGACGGGGTGTCCATCACTCCCCCGGTGTCCGCGGGCTGTGCTGCAGCCGTGGCGGCCAGGCCGGAGAAGAGGAACAACATCGCAAAGACGGTGGCGAGGGCTCTGGTCATCGTCTTGTTGTCCTCGTTGTCCAAAGGAAGTCGATAGGGGATGAATGGAGTTCTGAGCAGTGGGGCTCAGTAACCGGGCGCGGCGGGCGGTGGCGCGGACTGCGGTGTCTGCGCGGTGCCCGAACTGGGGGACGTGCCCGGCGTGCTGCTGCTCTTGTTGCTGTTGTTCTGCGCTTTGCCGCCGGTGATCTTGGCGCCGTTGGGGGCGGTGACGAACCACACTCCGCCCTTGCCCTGCCCCTTCATGTCACCGGCGGTCTTGTCCTCGGCGAACGTGTACTGCGGCCAGCCCTGGATGGTGAGCTGCTTGGTGCCGTCCGGCCTGGTCAGGACCCCCATCGAGATGGGGTCCACCCCGGTCGCCATCGGCGTCTTGTCCGCGAGGACCGGCTTCCACGCCTTCGCGCACTCGCCCTCGCAGTTCGACTTGGACGGCTTGGGGACGTCCTTGTCGTAGCGGTAGAGCGGGAGCCCGTCGGCGTCGGTGACGAACCAGCCCATCTGCTCGTTGTTCGCGATGAAGTAGTTGTTCATCCCGCTCAGATCAGCGGGTTTCGCCTGCAAGCCGCCCGTGGCGACCCCTCCGGGAGGGGTCTGGGCGCTGCCGCACGCGGTGAGGGCGAGAGCCAGGGCCGCGAAGGCGGTGATGGCCTGTCCACGTCGCATCGGCAGGTCCTTTCTCAACTGGGGTACCGAGGAGTACGGACACGATCCGGCAACGGTTCACGTGGTTCGTGAGGAATATTTGCCTCTCGACTTCCGACGGTTGATGGGGCAAGGATGTCCCCCGTGGCGCGGCATAGACGTCAACGTGAGTTAGACGAACAATCACCAAGACCGGGATCTCTCGAGGAAGAGTTGATCCGTCGGCTGTACGAGGAATTCGGCAGTGCCCTGCTGGGACACTGCATGAGGTTGACGGGCCATGATCGTCAGTGGGCCGAGGACATCGTGCAGGAGACCCTGGTCAGGGCATGGCGCAACGCCGAGAAACTCGAGCGTGATCCCGTGCTCTTGCGGTCGTGGTTGTTCACGGTGGCAAGGCGGTTGGTCATTGACGACAGGCGCAAGAGAAGCGTCCGTCCGCAGGAGTTCGAACTGACCCCTTCGGACGAGTCGCCTTCCGGAAGCGAAGAGGATCGCACCCTCGCGGCGATCGTCGTGGCGGAGGCGATGAACGGTCTCTCGGAGGAACACAGGGAGGCTATTCTCGAGACATATCTGCGGGACCGCACCGTCGGTGAGGCCGCGGCGGCACTCGGTGTGCCACCGGGAACGGTCAAGTCGAGGGTGTACTACGCGCTCCGTGCGTTGCGGCGCGCGTTGCACGATCGGGGAGAGACGCGGTGACAACGGCACCAGATCACCTCGACGTCGCCGCCTACGTGCTCGGCATCCTCGATGCCGATGAGGTGGAGGCGTTCGAGAACCACCTGACCGAGTGTCGGCGGTGTGCTCTTGACCTGCGCGACTTCGCGGTGGTGCCGGACCTCATCGACGAGGCCGACGCGGGCGGGATGCTGCGCGGAACAGCGCCGGAACGCCCCGACGGCAAGTCGGTGCGGGTCATGCTCGACGCCGTCGCGGCGCGCAGGAAGCGCCGACGGTGGTTCGTCGCCCAGGGTGTCGCGGCCGCCGCCGCCGGCATCGTGGCGGTGACCGCCGTGGTGACGACGCTCGTCGTGCGCACCGGAGATGACGGTTCGAACCAGGCGGCGCCCCAGAACCCCGGCACCTCGACGTCGCAGACGCGGGTGGCGAACAACTCCTCCGACAAGTCGATGGAGATCAAGCACCAGGACCCGAACAGCGGCGTCGGCACGAAGATCACCGCTTCCGACGAGCCGTCGGGGACCGCGATGGACATCGAGGTCACCGGCATGTCCGGACCCAGCAGGGGTTCGCTCGTCGCCGTGGGCCGCGCGGGCCGTGTCGCGCAGGTCACGTCCTGGTACGCCCCCGAACCGGTGGCAGGGGACAAGAAGACCATCAAGCTGGCCGCCAACGTGGCCATGCGGTGGCACGAGATCGCGACGTTCCGGATCGTCGACGAGAACGGCAAAACACTGCTCGAAGTCGTCGCTTCCTGACGTTTCCCGACACCAGGCCGCTGCCCCCGCCGGATCCGTGAGATCCTGTGGGGGCAGTTGTCGTTTTCGGGGAAGGCTGTCTACGTGGCAATAGGCCCGTCAGCGGTCGAGCGCTGGCTCGATCTGTCCACAGAGGAGCTGCGCGCTCAGGTCACGCGGCTCGTGTCCGCCCGGCTACCGGGTGATCACGCTGTGTGGCAGGCGATCCGGCGTCATCCAGCACTGGTCCCCCGCATCCGCGGTGTCCTCTCCGGACTCGCGGCCACGGCGGCCGGCAGCAAGGACGAGGCCATGCAGAAGGTCTGGATCTCCAAGGCGCGCGCCGCCCTGGACCAGGTCACTCCCCCGCCGGTGAAGGCGGTGCGCAAGCCGAAGGTTGAAGAGGCCCCCGTTGAGGAACCCGAGGCTGTGATCGAGCTGCGGGAGCCGGAGCCTCAACAGCAGAGGCAACCGCACAAGGCCATTCCGACGATGCTCTTCCAAGAGCCGAGTTAGGGACGGGGAGCCAGCCAGATGGTCGTCTTCGGATCGCTCATCTCGTTGTCCGGTCTGCTGATCCTGTTGTTCCGCGACGCCCCGATGGGCGGGTTGAGCCCGGCCGTCGCCGGTTGGGTGATGATCCCGCTGGGTCTGGTGTTCGCGGCGCTCGGCCTCCTGCGCAACCGCCGCAAGCGGGCGCAGGGGGTTCCCGGTCCGGTCGGAAACCCGGTCCAGCGGCTGAAGGCGCTGCCGCGGCTGTGGAAGACCTGGCGCGGCGGGAAGTACCCGGAGCTGCCGCGCAGCCAGGTCCTGATGTGGGCGGTGGCCCTGGTCTACCTCGTGTCGCCGATCGACGTCCTGCCGGAGTTCCTTCCGGTGATCGGCGTGACCGACGACGCGGGTGTCCTCGTGTGGCTGCTCAGCAGCCTTTCGGTCGCCTCAGGCTCGTATCTGCGCTGGGAGAAGAACCATGGCGACACGGGTCGCGGGATCGAGGCCCCGTGAGGCCTCCTCGCGCATGATCTCCGCCAGGCCGGGCGAGGTGTCCGCCACGACCTGGAAGCCCAGGCGCTCGTAGTACGGCGCGTTCCACGGCACGTCGCGGAACGTCGTGAGGGTCACGGCCCGCTCGGAGCGGGTGACGTGCTCGATGAGAGCCGCGCCGATCCCCTGACGTGCGTGCGACGGGTGCACGCTCACCTGGTGGACGTGCGTGGCGCCGTCGACGTCGCCGATGGCGATGAACGCCACGGGCACGCCTTCCGCGCCGATCGCGACCCAGACCTCGTGTTCGGCGAGGTCTTCGAGGGACATCGGGTCGTCGTCGGCGATCTCGGGCATTCCGGCGTCGCGGAAGGGCTCTCCGGACGCGATTTCGATCTGCTGGAGGTACGGCAGTTCGGCTGGTTGGGCGAGACGGATCAACACGCCCGTCATCCTGGTAGGTCGGACGCGGACCTTCCAGCCCATTGACGTTAAAGTCCGACTCGATGCGAACCAAGACAGTGCGCGTCCTCCTGGTCGAGGACGACGATGGTGACGCGGTGCTCGTGGAGGCACTGCTCGAAGAGGCGAACGCGCCTTTCGTCCTGTCGCGCGCCGGCACGCTCGCGGAGGCGGAGCTCATGCTCTCCGAAGCCGACTGCGTGCTGCTCGACCTCGGTCTTCCCGACGCGCACGGCCTGCAGGGCCTGCACAGGCTGCTCGCCAAGCCGAACGCGCCCGCGATCCTGGTGCTGACCGGCCTCGACGACGAGCGCGAGGGAATAGACGCAGTCGGTGCGGGTGCCGAGGACTACCTGATCAAGGGCAAGGTCGACGGCGAACTGCTGCTGCGCGGCGTCCGGTACGCGGTCGAACGCCGCCGTTCCGAGGACGCCCAGCGCAAGCTCCGCGAGGTCGAGCTGCTGGCCGCGGAGCGCGCACGCCTGGAACGCGGCCTCCTGCCTCCCCCGCTGCTGCAGAACTCCGACGTCGACCTGGAGGTCCGCTACCAGCCCGGTGGCCAGCGGATGCTGCTCGGCGGCGACTTCTACGACGCGGTCGGTCTGCCGGACGGCACCGTGCACGCGATCATCGGCGACGTCTGCGGCCACGGCCCGGACGAGGCCGCGCTGGGCGTCTGCCTGCGGATCGCGTGGCGCGCGCTGGTCCTGTCCGGCGCCACGGCCGAGAAGGTGCTGAAGACGCTGGACCAGGTGCTCGTCGCCGAACGGCACGGCGAGGGCATCTTCACCACGGCGTGCATGGTCACGGTCTCACCGGACCGCCGCTCGGCCCGCTACTTCCTCGCCGGGCACCCCGAGCCGCTGATGATGGTCGGCACGCAGATCGTGGACCTGCCGCAGTCGAAGATCGGCGTGCCGCTGGGCGTGCTGCCCGACTACGCGTGGACCGGCGTGGACGTGCAGCTGCCGTCCGGCTGGTCGATCGCCTGTTACACGGATGGATTGATCGAGGGCCGGGTACCTGACGACGTCGACCGGCTCGGTGTCGAGCGCCTGTGCGAGATCCTGGACAGGCACCTGCAGGACGGACCCAACTGGATGGACTCGGTCATCGCGGAGGTGACTGAGCTCAACGGCGGGGCGCTCGACGACGACGTGGCCATCCTGCTGCTGAAGGACGGAAAGTGAACCTGCCGCAAAGGCTGCCCGCAAGCCGCCTGCTGGGCGCGATCGTGGCCGGCCTGCTGGTCATGACCGCGATCGCCATCTCGTCCACGGTCGTCGCGCTCGACGCGCTGAGCGACTCGCGGACGCGGTCGGTCGACCAGGTCGAGCCCGCGGGCCGCCGGGTGAACGACCTCAACCGCTCGCTGCTCGACCAGGAGACCGGTGTCCGGGGTTTCACCCTCACCGGGCGCGACGACTTCCTCTCGCCGTACGTGGACGGCGAGAAGGCCCAGACCGAGGCCGCGAAGAACGTGCGGGACCTCGTCGGCGACGTCAACGGACGGGTGGACCGCATCGAGGCCCTCGGACGGGAGTGGCGCGCCGAGTACGCGGAACCGACGATCGCGGCCATCCGGCTCTCCGGGCCCACCGGCGGGCCTGCGGGCGACATCGAGCGCGGCAAGGTGCTGTTCGACCAGCTCCGCAGCGAGGTGGCGGCGCTGCGCACCGACATCGGCCAGCTCGCCCAGCAGGCGCGAACGGAGCTGAACAGCGCGGCGAACGTCGTGTTGTGGCTGGTCATCGCCATGGGCGTGCTGCTGGTCACGGCGATCGGCGGGGTCTCCCTGCTGCTGTACCGCCTGCTGATCGCGCCGCTCGCGAGCCTCGCCGACCACACCCGGCAGGTCGCGTCCGGCGACTTCGACCACGAGATCGACGCGGACGGCCCCCGCGAGACCGTCCAGCTCGGCGAGGACGTCAACGCGATGCGCCGCCGGATCGTGCACGAGCTCGCGACCCTCGAAACGGCCAAGGCCGAACTGCAGCGCTCGAACTCGGAGCTGGAGCAGTTCGCGTACGTCGCCTCGCACGACCTGCAGGAACCGCTGCGCAAGGTGGCGTCGTTCTGCCAGCTGCTGCAGCGCCGCTACGGCGGCCAGCTCGACGAGCGCGCCGACCAGTACATCGGCTTCGCGGTCGACGGCGCCAAGCGCATGCAGGTGCTGATCAACGACCTGCTGGCGTTCTCCCGCGTCGGGCGGATGACCCGCGAGCAGACGGTCATCGACCTCAACGACATCGTGCGCCAGGTCGTCGACAGCTACTCCGACCGCATCGAGGAGATCGGCGCGCGGCTCGAGATCGCGAAGCTCCCCTCCGTGCGTGGCGAGGCGTCACTGCTCAGCGCGGTGTTCCAGAACCTGATCAGCAACGCGCTGAAGTTCAAGGGCGAGGAGCCGCCGGTCATCACCATCGGCGTGGAGCAGGACGGCGAGCTGTGGAAGTTCACGTTCCGCGACAACGGCATCGGGATCGAGCCGGAGTACGCTGACCGGATCTTCGTCATCTTCCAGCGCCTGCACCCGAAGGACGCCTATCCGGGCACGGGCATCGGACTGGCGATGTGCCGGAAGATCGTCGAATTCCACGGCGGCACCATCTGGCTGAAGACCGATGTGGACTCCGGCACCTGTTTCGAGTTCACGCTGCCCGTGGTACCCGAACTCGTCGCCCAAGCTGAGGAAGTACATGTCTGAGTCACCGCTGAACGTGATCGACGTCCTGCTCGTCGAGGACGACCCCGGCGACGCCCTGATGACGCAGGAGGCGTTCGAGCACCACAAGATCCGCAACTCGCTGCACATCGTCAAGGACGGTGTGGAGGCGCTCGAGTTCCTGCGGCGCGAGGGCCAGTACGCGAACGCGCCGCGGCCGGGGCTGATCCTGCTCGACCTCAACCTGCCCCGCAAGGACGGCCGTGAGGTGCTGAGCGAGGTCAAGGCGGACGCGGAGCTGCGTTCGATCCCCGTCGTGGTGCTGACGACCTCGGAGGCGGAGGAGGACGTGCTGCGCAGCTACAGCCTCTACGCCAACGCCTACGTGACGAAGCCGGTCGACTTCGACAGGTTCATCGAGGTCGTCCGGCAGATCGACGACTTCTTCGTCACCGTGGTGAAGCTGCCCCGCTGATCACCGCGGCGCTGAAGTCCAGGCAGGAGCGGCAGATCTGCGCCTCCGCACTTGAGAACACAGGTGCGGACTTGCTGCAGAACGAGCAGTCGCCCACCTCGGCCACCTGAGCCTCGTCGACGCACAGGTCGCAGATGAGCGCGGCAGGTCCGGCCATCATCTTGCCGACGTCGGCGGCGCCCCGTCCGCAGAACCATCAGCGTTCGGTCCGCTTGGACTGCTCCACGATCTGGTGCACGCGCTGATGACTCATGCTCAGCGCTTCCGCGATCTCGCGCATCGACCCACCGGCGCGGTGCAGTCTCAGCACGCTGTGGTGGTAGATGGCCTTGGCGATGTCGGCCTGGCCTTGGGCAGCGGCGGAGGCGGTGCCCGCCTTCCGCGCCGCTGCCAGCAGTTCTTCGTCCAGCGTCATGCTGTCTACGTTAGCTAGACGCGTCTACGGGTACTAGACGCCGCCCAGGTGACGTAGACGCTCAGTCGACGCTGCGGACGATCACCGGTTCGTCGTCGGCCTGCACGACCCATTCCTGGGGCTCACGCGGTTCGGGGAAGACCGGCGCCCAGATCCCCGTCCCGCCCGGGCGACGGCCCTTGCGCAACTCGAACTCTTCTCGCGTGGTCATGCGCTCTGGCTACCCGCTTCGGCGGAACGTATGCCTGACAGCATGGTCGTGATGGCGTCCATGACCCTGCGGGTCGCCTCGTCCAGCACCGCGGCCGTCAGGTCCCGGTCGTACAGGTCGGACAGGTCGACCGGCGCGCCCGCCACGACTTCGATCTTCTTGCGCGGCAACAACCTCGGCAGGATCGACCCCTTCGGCAGCAGGTCCTGCGTGCCCCACTCGGCGACCGGCACGACGGGCACGCGGGCTTCGAGGGCCATCCGCGCGACCCCGGACTTGCCCTTCATCGGCCAGTTGTCGGGATCGTCGGTGAACGTCCCCTCGGGGAACGCCATCACGCACTTGCCCTCGCGCAAAGCCTCCACAGCGGGCCTCAACGCCTCTGAGGCCTTCACAGTGCCCCGTTCGACGGGGATGTGACCTCCGGACCGCATGATCCAGCCGACGACCGGCATGCGCCACAGGGAGGCCTTGGCGAGCACGCGCGGCACGCGGTTCGACATCAGCGCGAACACCACGGCCGCGACCGCGTCCGCGTTCGACAGGTGGTTGAACGCGAGGATCACACCACCGTTGCCCGGCACGTGCTGCTTGCCCCGCACCCGGAGCCGGACGAACAGCACGACGACAGGCCACAACACGTCGATCGCCAGCGAGAACCAGAAGCCCCGGCCCCTGCGGGGCAGCTTCCAGGTCCAGGCGGCCAGCTCAAGCGGTGTCACACCCGGTATTCCACCACGCAGACCCGGGACTGATCCCCCGTTCGACTGAACGCGGGAAGTCGTGATCGGGAGCGCAACAGCCACCTCGGGCCGCGTACACAGGTCAGGGCTTCTCGAAGTGCTGGTAGTCGATCGGCGTGTTCCAGAAGCCACCCCACGTCCAGCCGCGCGCGGTGAACGCCTGCTCGGTGGCGTCGCCCGCGTGGATCATGCCGGGCACGTCCTGGGTGCGGTCGACGTAGGGCGCGCCGTTGGGCGGGTAGACCGCGCCGCTGCGGGAGATGTACGGGTTCTGCACGGTGTTGATGTCGATGGCCCGCCCGTAGGAGTGGTTGGACCAGGCGGTGCCGCCCGTGATCGGCCGGCAGTTGAACGCCGAGGTGTTGTTCGCCGCCATCGACGCGTCGTCGTCGGAGTCGTACTTCTCGATGGTCTCCATCCGCTGAATGGGGAACCGGCCGAAGTACAGGTCGGCGAAGACGCGGGCAACCTCGACGGCGAGAGCGGCGTGAACGACCAGTTCGCCGCGGTGCACCGCACCGTCGAAGCCGACGAAGTTCAGGCTGACCAGCCGCAGTTGATCGGGCCCCACGGGACAACCTTCGCGCCAGCTGGAGGCGAGCCGCTTCGCGGTGACCGGCTTGATGACGGCGACGTAGGGCGGGAGGCCGCTGCCGGCCGGCGCGGCGAGCTCCACGGTCCGGGCGGTGGAGGCGGGCGCCGGCGTGGTGCCGACCAGGACCACGGACAGCGTGAGCGTGATGAGCGCGAAAACTCTGGTACTCGACTTCACAGTGCTTCCTCTCTCCGTTACGACAGAGCGGAACTCACCTACCGGGCCGCGTAGGAGAACCAGCTCGTCGACCGCGATCGCCGGTGGGCTGATCCCGGCTGTTCACCCCGGCCGCGCGAGATGCCTTCGGGATCGACCCTGCCAGCGGTGCGGGAACAACGTCAACTTCGCTGGGACGTTTCGGGGCGTGAGCATGGACGCGGTAGGTGGCCGGCTCACATCCGGTCAACGGGCACCTGGTGTGGTCGCAGTGCGGGCCGTAGATCATGTCTTCGGTCACCAAGCGTGCCCCGCGACGGGCGCAACCTCCTCGACCCGGCGGAACAGGTGCGGCACGGGTTCACGTACATGAGCGTCGGCCTTCTCGCCGTTCACTCGGACTAGACGGTACCCGCCGGTACCGGTACTTGAGATAACCGGTACCGGCAGGTACCGTCTAAGGAGCAAGCTCCGACACGCTGCAGCTCAGGGGTGCGGAACCGTCCTGAAGAACGGGTGCCACATGCAGTACCGCACGCTCGGTGACACCGGGCTGAGCGTCAGCTCCCTGTGCCTCGGCACCATGATGTTCGGGTCGTGGGGCAACAAGGACCACGACGACTCGATCCGCACGATCCACCACGCGCTCGACGCCGGCATCAACTTCGTCGACACCGCCGACCTCTACGCCCGTGGCGAGGCCGAGGAGATCGTCGGAAAGGCGCTGGCGGGGACGCGCCGTGACTCCGTGGTCCTGGCGAGCAAGTTCCACAACCCGATGAGCGACAACGTCAACGACCGCGGCAACTCGCGCCGGTGGATCATGCGTGCGGTGGAGGGCAGCCTCCAGCGGCTCGGCACCGACCACCTGGACCTCTACCAGGTGCACCGGCCGGATCCGGCGACCGGGATCGAGGAGACCCTGGGGGCGCTGACGGATTTGCAACGGGCCGGGAAGATCCGCTACTTCGGCACGTCCACGTTTCCCGCCTACCAGCTCGTCGAGGCGCAGTGGGCGTCCGAACGACGGGGACTGGGCCGGTTCGTGACCGAACAGCCCCCGTACTCGATGCTCGCGCGGGGGATCGAGGCCGACGTCCTGCCGGCCGCCGAGGCCCACCGCATCGGGGTGCTCACCTGGAGCCCGCTCGGTGGCGGCTGGCTCTCCGGCACGTTCCGCAAGGGCGCCACCGGACAGGTGAGCAGCCGCACCGAGCTCATGCCCGGCATCTTCGACATCGACGCCCCGCGCAACGCCGCCAAGCTCGACGCCGTCGAGTCCCTCGCCCGGCTCGCCGACGAGGCCGGCCTGTCCCTGATCCACCTCGCGCTCGGCTTCGTGCTGTCCCACCGCGCGGTGACCGCGCCGATCATCGGTCCGATGAACGTGGAACAGCTCGACAGCCAGCTCGGTGCCGCCGACCTCGTCCTCGACCGGAACGTCCTCGACCGCATCGACGAGATCGTGCCCCCGGGCCGCAACGTGACCGAGGGCGACGCCGGCTACTTCCCGCCCGTGCTGACCGACGCGGTACTGCGCCGGCGCTGACCCGGTGATCCCGGGCGCTGCCCGCCGGATCGGCGACACGACAATGGATCCGCACCGGCTTCAGGCAGCGAGGAGACCACCGTCATGACGCAGGACGACCCCACCGCGGGTGACGGCGGCGGTGGCCGGACCGTCCACCGCCGCCCCGGCCGCAAGCCCGACGCCAGCCGCGACCCCGAGATCCTGGACGCGGCGCTCCAGGTCCTGGCGGAGGTCGGCTACGCGGGCATGACTATGGCCGCGGTGGCGGCACGGGCGAAGGCCGGCAAAGGCACCTTCTACCGACGCTGGCCGTCGAAGGCCAAACTGGTCCTCGACGCCGTCGGGCACATGAAACGCAGCCAGGTCGGCCTGGACCGGCTGCCCGACACCGGCAGCCTCCGCGGCGACATCCTCGCGCTGTTCAAGCCCGCGTCCGTCGAGGAGGGCGAGCACCAGCTCGCGATCATGGCCGGGCTGGCGTCGATGCTCAGCCAGGACCGCGGGCTCGCCGAGGCGGCGAACGACGCGATCGTGGAGCCGTGGGCCGCCGCCAACCGCGTGCTGTTGTCCCGTGCGATGAGCCGTGGCGAGATCGACGCCACCGCCGACGTCGAGACCCTCGCCCAGATCATCCCGTCCATCGCCGCCTACCGCGCGCTCATCCAGCGCAAGCCGTTCGACCGCGACTTCCTCGTCTCCATCATCGACGGCGTCCTGCTGCCGGCGGTCCGTCCCTGACCCCGCGACGGGGCGGGCGTGCTGCCGGTCGTCGTGAAGCTCCGTGAAAGGCAGCGCCACCCCGTGACTCTCGTTCCCGTTCTCGCCGTGGTCGTCGTGCCGGCCGTCTTCGGCGCGCTGCACTGGTACCTGTACCGGCGCCTGATCCGGCAGAACACCTCGCGCGGTGCACGGGCGCGCCGTGCCGGCGCCGCCCTGTTCGTCGTGGGGCCGCTGCTCGCGGGTACGGCGGTGGTCGGCGGGTTCTCCTCGATGCCGATGGCGGTCGAACGCGTCGTGGCGTGGCCCGGTTATCTGTGGCTGGCGGTGTTCCTCTACCTGCTGCTCGGGGTGCTCGCTGGGGAGGTCGTCCGACCGTTGCTGAACCTGTGGCTCACCCACCGGCACCGTGCGTCGGCCGTCGTGGTCGATCCGGCGACGCCCGCCGCTGACCTGCTGTCCCGCCGCCTCTTCGTGTCACGGGCGATCGCGGGGGTCGCTGCCACCGCGGCTGTCGGCGTGGTCGGCCACGGAACCCACGGTGTGCTCAACGGCCCGTCGGTCAAGCGAAGCGTCGTTCCGCTGGCCAAGCTGTCCCGTGCCCACCACGGCTTTCGCATCGCGGTCGTCAGCGACATCCACCTCGGTCCTCTGCTCGGGCGCCGCTTCGCCCAGCGGGTCACCGACACGATCAACGGCACCCAGCCCGACCTGATCGTCGTGGTGGGTGACGTGGTCGACGGTGACGTCGACGAACTCAGCGACGCCGTCGAGCCCTTGGCTCGGCTTCGCGCACGTCACGGCACCTACTTCGTGACCGGCAACCACGAGTACATCTCCGGCGCTGACCAGTGGGTCGAGAAGGTGCGCGAGATGGGGTGGCGGCCGCTGGAGAACGCACGGGCTGAGCTACCGGGTTTCACGTTGGCCGGTGTCAACGACTTCGAGGGTGTTGCCACGGGACGCGGCCCCGATTTCACCAAGGCGCTCGGTGACCGCGATCCCGCGCTCGCGACGCTGCTGCTGGCGCACCAGCCCACCGCCGTCCACGAGGCGGTCCGCCACGGCGTGGACCTGCAGCTCTCGGGCCACACCCACGGCGGTCAGCTGTGGCCCTTCACCTACGTGGCCGAGGCGGCGAACCCGACCGTGGCCGGGCTGGAGCGTTACGGAGACACCCAGCTGTACGTCAGCCGCGGCGCCGGGGCGTGGGGCCCACCCACTCGGGTGGGCGCTCCCTCGGACGTCACCATCGTGGAACTGGCGTCCCGACAGGCCTGAGGACGGCCCGTCGTTGGCGGCCACGGTCACGACGTCGCCCGCCAGGCGGCCGCGCTGATGCAGCGTGAGCAGCTCGTGCACGCAGTGGTCGGTGAGGCCGGCTAGCACGAGGATCCGCGGGCGGAGTCGCGACTGCAGCCGCCAGGCTGACCAACGTCCCTGGACATCACAACGCACTCTCATGCCGCTGAGGGCGCAGGCCGATCACCGGCAGGACAGCGCCGATGAGCCTTGGGGCACGGTGCGGGAGCAGATCGAGAGCAACTCCGTACGTTGAACGTGCCAGAACGGTCCTCAATGGACCTGAATGGACGTCCCTGACGGCGGCGGCCACTTCTGCGGCCCACTCGGCCGGCGTGCGGCCGTCGAACTCGGTGCCGCACCCGCCCAGCACGAACCGCGACCAGGGATTCCCCCACTGCTGCGCGAGGACCTCGGCCGCGGGCTCCGTCTCGCCGGGGAACAGCAGGGACAGACCGGGTGCGAGGCGGATGTCACCGCGTCGCATTTCCTGGAAGATCTCGCCGAAGTCCTCGTCGTGGGTGACGTCGGGGTGCAGCGGCCGCTCCAGCACCACCGCGCCCGTCGGACGGCAGCGCCAGGTCGGTCATCTCCGGCGGCACAGTCGATCGTCGCGACCAACGGGAACCAGCGCTCGCCGACCTCGGCGAAACCATGATCGGCTCGCCGAAGTGGCCCACGCGCTGCCCGTCTTCGCGATGGACGCCGCACGGCCGAACGAGTGGGTCGTCATTCGGTTTCTTCCAGGGTGAGAGCGCGGGCGAGCCAGGACGTCGTGGTCCTGATCAGCTCGTCGTCCACCGGCTGCCGCAGCTGCCTGGGGTAGAACAACATCGACGCACGGCCGGGGTCGCGGCGGAGGAGGTGCGTCAACTCGGGAACCCTCCGCACCTCCGCCTCGCCCTGGACGAGTGCGTGGATCCGGCGCAGGTCGTCGGGATCGACCTGGATGTCCTTCTCGCCGGTCACGGCCAGCACCGGAACGCGGACGCGCGCGAGGTCGGTCCGGGTGTCGTGGGCCAGCATCTCGCGCGTCCACCGGGCGTTCACGCGCTTCCCGGCGACGCGGACGACGTCCGGTCCGGGCGCCTTGAGCCGGATCACCCGCCGGATGGCCAGCCGGGCCAACGGTCGCAACGGTGCGGGAAGTCCGCGGGCGACGGCCTCGGCCTGCCAGAGCATGGCGTCCTCGCCGGAACGGGCGAACCCCGCCAGCAGCACGACGGCCGCGACACCGGGGTGGGAACCGAGCGCCATGGCGTGCAACGCGCCCTCGCTGTGCCCGATGACGCCGACACGGCCGATGTCGGGCCGGGCCGTGAGCGCGTCGACTGCCGCGACGGCGTCCTCCCGGTTGTCGGCGAACCCGGTCGTCAGCCAGTCGCCGGAGGACGCCCCGACGCCGCGCCGGTCGTAACGCACGGACGCGATTCCTCGCCGGGCGAGTGATTCGGCCAGTACCGGGCCGAGGTTCTGCTTCAGCCGTCCGGCGTTGCCATCGCGATCCAACCGCCCGGATCCGTGCAGCAGCAGGACGGCCGGATGGGGTCCGTGGCCGTCCGGCACGGACAGCGTGCCCGCCAGCGATGCGCCGTCACGGGCGATGATCGTCAGGTCCAGGTTCCGCAAAGCACCAGCTCCGCACGTCTCGACACCACGAATATTATCGACTCTGATAACATTACCGCACGTGAGACGATGCGGTCATGGCGACCGCGGACCTCCTCCTTCATCCCGTGCGGATGCGCATCCTGCAGGCGTTGTTCGAGACCGACCCGCTGACCACGGCCCAGCTGAGGGAACGCCTGCCCGACATCGCGCCGGCGACCATGTACCGGCACGTCGCGGTCCTCGCGGAGAGCGGTGTTCTGGAAGTCGCGGACGAACGGCGCGTGCGCGGCACGGTCGAGCGCAGCTACCGGGTGCGCAAGGAGGCGGCCACAGTCGACCAGGACGCGCGCGCCACGATGACCAAGGAAGACCACCAGCGGTCGTACTCGACGTTCGCCGCCTCGCTCATGGGCGACTTCGACCGCTATGCCGCCCATGCCGACGCGGACCCGCACGTGGACGGCGTCGTCTACCGGCAGGCCGCGGTGTGGCTGACCGACGAGGAGCACGCCGCGATGGTCGCGGAGATCGAGCACGCGGTCATGTCCCGGACGGGCGGGGCGCGGAACGGCGGACGCCGACGACGGGTCGTCAGCCTCGTCGTGGTGCCTGACGAGCCGAAGGGTTCCTCGTGACCCGGTCGGCGAGCGCGACGAGGGGCGCTCGCCGCCGTGCAGTCGCGCACACCACATAGGCGAACATGCCTCCCGGCTCGGCTCTCACCACCTGCGACCGGGTGGTCGGCTCCTTGCCGTCCCTGCGGTTGCGGCCGCCCAACCACGCACCGGCCTCAGGTCCGGAACCCTCGTCGAACGCGACTTCGCTCGCGCTGGGACTCCAGCGGCTGACCGCGGCCACATCGCTGACGAGGCGGTAGACGCCGGCCGGATCGGCGTCGATCCACGTGCGCCGCGCGGAAGGTGCCGACGACCGGCGGCGCGAACGGCCTCAAGCCGCACGACAGCGCGGCGTGGTGATCAACCTGGACCGGGCGCGGTCCTGCGCATCTCGTTGCGCGCCAATGAAAGCGCAGGCGCGGTGGCGCTGACCGCGGCCGACGTCCTGAACCTGCTGCTGGCGCGCCTCGGACACGAAGGACCCAAGATCGCTATCATTTCTGATAATATTCCTGAAGCTGATAGCAAACCGAGGAGCAGAGATGAACGACAACGCGCAGGCCAGTCGAGGGAGTGGCCTCGCCACCTTCTTCGCAGTCACCTTCATCACCACGTGGGGGTGCTGGCTCGTCGCGATCGCGCTCGGGCAGCCGCCGACGACGTTCCCGACGGTGATCCCGTTCCTGCTCGGCGGGTTCGGACCGGTCTTCGGCGCGATCGCGGTCAGGCTGCGCCGCGGGCCGGTTCCCGTCCACACCGTCAAGTTCCGGCTGAACGCCCGGCTGCTCTGGGCGTTGCCCCTGCTGGTTCTAGCCGCCGCGACGGTGGCCGGCGGCGCGGTGCTCGCGCAGGCGCTCGGCGGTCCGGTGCTCAGCCTGGACGCGGGAACGGCGCTGATCGCAACCGCCGGTGGCGCGGCGCCGTTCTTCGTCAGCATGCTCGTCGGCGGCCCGCTCGCCGAGGAGCCGGGCTGGCGCGGCACGGCCTACCCGCGCCTGCTGGAGAGAATGGGGCGCTTCCGCGTCGGGCTGGTTCTCGGCGCGGCGTGGGCGGTCTGGCACCTGCCGCTGTTCTTCATGACGGGAACCGTGCAGGCGGGCTTCGGGCTGCTGAGCTGGAGCGGGTTGCTGTTCTCGCTCAGCGTGTTCCCCATGGCGATGCTGACCGGATACGCCTACGAACTGGGTGGGGTGCCCTCGGCCGTCGCCGTCCACTTCGGAGTCAACGCGACGGCGGCCGTGCTGAACGCCTACTCGCCGATGACGCAGACTGTGGTGCTCGCGACGCAGCTCCTCGTCGCGGTAGCGGCGATCTCGTTGCGCCGCAACGCTTCAGTCACCGTTGCGGGCGATTCCGGAGTTCGGCTGCAGCACGGGTGAGCTATCCGCGCACCTGAGCTCACGCTGCTAGCGGTGGTACCAGGCGCGAACACCCATCCGTCCTGTGCTGCCCAGATCGATGTGAATGCTCCGCTGCGGCGACACGGCGATCAACGGTTGCTGAACGGCGCCTGGAGCGGTCGCCAGTTCGACGTGCTTGGCGACCTGGGGCGGCTCCAGCGACGTGTTCGTGTTCCGCCACACGAACGCGCTGCCGGCGCTCTCCCCCGGCTGCACGGTGATCGGCTGCGGCGGGTCGTTGAAGCCGTCGAGGACCGCGATGCCGCCAGTGCCCTCGAGGATCGCGACGTCCAGGGGCTGACGCTCCTCGTCGAACAGGCCCACCTGTGGATATCCGTTGAGTTCCAAGGCTTCCGCACCGCAGTTGGCGACTTCGACGGACATCACGCGCAACCCCGATGCCGCCTCGGTGTAGTTCGAGGTGAACCGCACTCCCGCGGTACAGCCGGGGTCCTCCGACGCCTGCACGGCCGGCCCGGTCGCGACCAGGCCGGCCAGAACGGCTGTTGCAGCAAGAACTCTGCCCCCATGTCTCATGAACCCGAGGATGCCACCGCCAGGGGTGGCTCGGGCGAAACCTTCACAAGACCTCCACGGGGCCGATCCTGCTTGACCGGCGGCCCCGGCGGATGGATCGACGCCCTCGTTCTGGAGAGCCTGCACCGAACTGCGAAGCGCGGACGTAGGACATCGGCTTGTCGCACAACAGCTTCCGGCTCACCCACCCGAGACAGGCGCCGGATCACCGTTCCTGGTCGCCCGATCACGCAGGAGTGCGGCCGCCCGCACGGACCAGTCGTGGTGTTCCTGCTCGAACAACCGACCGCGCAAGCACGTCAGGTAGGGCCCGATCGGAGACCCGTGGCGCAGGTAGGTCTCCTCGTCGAGGTCCCCGCGGAAACGCCGCAGGATCTTGTCGAGGATCTCCACCTTGGCCGCTGCCGCCGCGGCTCGTTGTTCCAGTTGCGCGATCACCGGTGCCACGTCGACGTGGTCTACGGCTTGGACCTTGACCAACAGGTCGTCACGGATGAACGACGGCTTGCTCTCGGCGGCGGCGAAGCGCGTCAGTTCGGCGAGGCCCGCGTCGGTGACCACGAACAGCCGCTTGTTGGGACGGGTGTGCTGGACCACCTCCCGGCCGCTGATCAACCCGTCGCTCTCGAGCTTGGACAGCTCCAGGTAGAGCTGTTGCGGCCGGGCGTACCAGAAGTTGGCGACACCCACGTCGAATGCCTTGGTCAACTCGTAGCCGCTGTACTCGCCGGACAACAACGCCGCGAGCACGGCATGCCGCAGGCTCATCCGCGCATCTCCTCGTCGTCGACATGGGGGCGAGCTCATGATACCCATGGTTATGATTAGTCATCATTCTGACTAGGAGGACGCCATGCCCGTCACTGAACAGGTCCGCACCGCGGTATGCGTCAGCCTGGACGTCGACGCCCTGGCCAACCGATGAAGCCGCAGGAGAACGGTGTCCCGGAACCCGTTCCGAGCGGCAAGTACCTGCGCTACGTCGCCTTGGGCGACAGCCAGACGGAAGGCGTCGGTGACGGTGACGACGTCGTGGGCCTTCGGGGATGGGCTGACCGGCTCGCCGAACACCTCGCCGTCGACAACCCCGATCTCCAGTACGCCAACCTCGCCGTCCGCGGCCGCCGCGCGGGCGAAGTCCGATCCGAGCAACTGGGGCCGGCTCTCGCCCTGCGTCCCGACGTGGCCACCGTCGTCGCAGGGGTCAACGACCTGCTCCGGCTTCGAGTCGAGCCCGCCGCGGTGGTCGGTCACCTGGAAGCGATGTTCGCCGCGCTCACCGACTCCGGAGCCCGCGTGGCGACCGTGACCTTTCCGGACCTCACCAGGATCATCCCCCTCGCCCGACCGGTTCGCTCCCGCATCCTCGACATCAACGACCGGATCCGTGCCGCGGCCTCCCGGCACGGAGTCGCTGTCGCGGAGATCGCCCGGCACCCCTCCGTCGCCGACCGCCGTTTCTGGAGCGAGGATCGGTTGCACTGCAGCCCCTTGGGCCATCAACTGATCGCCGCCGCGGTCGCGCACGCCCTGCAGGTGCCGGGCAGCGACGATTCCTGGAACGAGTCCCCACCACCGTTGCCCGTCCCGTTGTCAACGCACTGGCGCGCGACCACTGAACTGCGCTGGGCAACCACCTTTCTCGGCCCTTGGCTCGGCAGGCGCCTGCGCGGTCAGTCCTCCGGGGACCAGCGCACGGCCAAACACCCTCAACTCCACCGCATCGAGGGACCGCGGAGCTGACTGCTCGGCCGGGCGCAGTCAGCGCTCGCGCGAGTGGGCTGAAGAGCGTGGCTCCAAGCGGACCGAAGTCGCTCGGAGCCACGCCGGCCATCGAGGCCTGGTTCAGGAGGCCCAGCCCCCGCAGACCCACCCGGCGGTGCCGATCTGGTTGCAGACCCGGACCCTGT
Source organism: Lentzea cavernae (assembly GCF_014653695.1). Classification (GTDB taxonomy): domain Bacteria; phylum Actinomycetota; class Actinomycetes; order Mycobacteriales; family Pseudonocardiaceae; genus Lentzea; species Lentzea cavernae. The sequence continues at coordinate 1,179,343 of NZ_BNAR01000001.1, forward strand.
CGTCGGAGCGGTTGGCGACCATGGTCGTCCAGAAGTTCCCCACCTGGCCCGCCCCGATGGTCACGGTCCGGAAGTCCAGCGCGACCCAGGTGCTGCCGACGAGGCGCTGGGTCTCGACCGCGAGCTCACGTGCGAAGCAGCACGGGTTGACGTCGATGATCATCCGCGCCCAGCGCGCGTTGCAGGCGCTGCTGGTGCGCACCACCATGCTGTAGCGCTGGCTGGACGGCTCGAGGTAGTACGTGCCGCCCAGGTCGGTGGCCGCGCACCCCTGTGCCTGCGGGTCGAGGCCCGTGCACCCCGCGCCGTTGCACGCGGCCTGGGCCGACACCTGGCCGCCGATGACGATCCCCGCCACCGACATGACGATCACGAGCAGCACTCTCGTGATCGCGGTCCTCACACTCGTTCCACTGCGCAAAACTGTCCCCTTTGGACTGTGGGATCTTGTTCCCGTTCACTGATTTCCGGCATGGTCGAGCACGAATCGCCGAGCACACCGTCCTTCAGGAGGGCATGCGGCGACGCCCGTGGCCGAGGTCGGACGGACCCGGCACGGGGGATCTGGGGGGAAGGCGTCCGGTGTCGGAACGCCTCAGGGGGCTACTTGGTCGGCCCGGGGGTCTCGAGCAGCGCGATTCCCAGCGGTGTCAACGTGTGCAGCATCGCGGGGCCGTCGCGGTGGGTCGTGATCAGCCCCGCGGCGCGCAGCACGGCGGTGTGGCGGCTGGCCGAGGCGGGCGACGCGGAGAGCCGCTTGGCCAGTTGGGTGGTCGTCGCGCCGGCGCGCTCCCCCACCGCCACCAGCACGGCCGCCCGCGTGGGCCCCATCAGCGCTTCGAGGCCACCGGGGCGGTTCGCGGCAAGGCTTTCCCAGCGCAGCGCGTTGTCGATCGGGTAGATCAATGCGGGCGGCATGGCCGGGTCGGCCAAGGAGAGCGGCAGCCGCTTGCAGAAGAACGACGGCACCAGGAGCAGTCCCCGCCCGTCGAGGTGCAGGTCGCGGTCGACCCCGTACTCGATCTCCAGCACCGGCGACTCCCAGCGGGCCGACGGCAGCGTCGCGAGCAGGCCCTCGACGCCCTGCTCGGCCAGCACGCGGGAACGGCGAGCGCGGTCGGCGGCCACGGCGGACCGGACCGCGCCGTCGTGCGGGGAGATCACCGCGGAGTGGAACGCCCGCAGCACGGCGGCCACACCGCGCAGCACGGCGGGCTTGCCCTCGGCCAGCGCCTGGAACCGGGACGGCACCGGCGAGTTCTCCGCCAGGCGGGACAGTTCCGCGCGCAGCCTGCCGCGCGGGGTCGACAGCATCGCCTCCAGCCCCTCCTCCAGGCCGCGCGAGGCCTCGGGCGGCGTCAGGAAGTCCGGGAAGTACGGGCCGCGCGGTGCCAGCACCGCCAGCAACGCCGCGCCCGCGCGCACCTCGGCCGTCCCGTTCCCGAGCAACGAGCGCTTCCACTGGCCGAACGCGGGGTCCTCGTCGTGGTAGTTGAGCCGGAAGCCGCTGTGCATCACCTCCCACAGCGGGTCGCCGTCGCCGGCCAGACGCGTCCTGCCCATGTCCCGCATCGTGAAGTGGATGCGCAACGACGGCATGTGCCCCCCAGCAGGATGTTTCCACGTCAGTGCAAACATCCTTCACGGCGGGCGCACCCCCTGTCCATGCTGGGCCACCGCGTTCGGCATGGGAGCACCGGAGGTGTTGCGGATGGAGATCGTGCTGCTGGGCACGGTGGGGGCCAGATCCGGCGGAGCCGAGGTGGACGTCGGGGTGCGCAGGCACCGGTTCGTGCTGGCGCTGCTGGCGTTGGAGGCGAACTCCGCGGTGGCGACCGACCGCATCGTGGACGTGGTGTGGCGGGAAGGCCCGCCGCGGTCGGCGAGGCGCATGGTGCACGGGATCGTCAGCGGTCTGCGCTCGGCTCTGAGCAGGCACGCCGCGGACGAGGAGGTGCGGCTGGTCAGCGAGGGCGACGGTTACGCGCTGCACTGCGACCCGCTGCGGGTGGACGCGCACCGGTTCCGCGCCCTGCTGCGGCAGGCGCGCACCGCCGACGACGACGCACGGCGAGTGGCCGTGCTGGACGAGGCATTGGCTCTGTGGCGCGGTCCCGCGCTCGCGGGCATCGCGGCCAACGGGGTGCGGGACGTGCTCTCCAGCGGTCTGGAGGAGGCCCGGCTGGGCGCCGTGGAGCACCGTCTGGAGGCGCGCAGGCGACTGGGCCTGTCCACCGCCGTGGACGAGCTGCTGGACCTGCACCGCGCCCACCCGCACCGGCCCCGCCTGGTGGAGCACCTGATGCTGGCGCTGCACCGGGCCGGCCGGACGCCCGAGGCGTTGGAGGTCTACCGGCGGGCGCGGGCGTCGCTGGCCCGCGAGCACGGGCTGGACGTCTCCGGCGACGTCGAGCGGCTGCACCTGGCGATCCTGCGGGGCGAGACCGAGCAACCACCGCACACCGCCGTCGCGGTGGTGCCCGCACAGCTGCCCGCCGACCTCGCCGGGCTGGTGGGCCGCGACGCGGAGGTGGCGACATTGGTGCGCACCGCGTCCGCTGCGCGCGGCGAACTGGTGGTGTGCGCGGTCGACGGCATGGCCGGGGTGGGCAAGACGGCGCTGTCGGTGCGGGCCGCGCACCACCTGGGCCCGCGCTTCCCCGACGGGCAGCTGTTCCTGGACCTGCACGGCTTCACCTCCGGCAGGGCACCGGTGGCACCGCTGGACGCCCTGCGGCACCTGCTGGGCTCGTTCGGCGTGGACGACTTGCCCGGCGACCTCGACAGCGCCGCGGGGAGGTGGCGAAGCCTGGTGGCCGGACGACGGGTGCTCCTGGTGCTGGACAACGCCTCCAGCGACGAGCAGGTGGTACCGCTGCTGCCGGGCGGCCCCGGTTGCGCGGTGGTGCTCACCAGCAGGCAGCGATTGACCGCGGGCGGGCGCGCCGTGCCGCTGTCGCTGGAACCGCTGACCCCCGCGGCGTCCGGCGAGGTGTTCCGCGCCGCCGCGGCGTTGCCCGCCACCACCGGCGTCGGAGAGGTCACGACGGTGTGCGGCGGCCTCCCGCTCGCCTTGCGCACCGCGGCGAACCGGCTGCGCAACCGTCCCCTGTGGACTGTGAAGGACCTGGCGGCCCTGCTGTCCGACCCCACGCACGTGGTGGCGGAACTGCGGCTGCTGCACGCTTTCGACTCCTCCCGCGCTGCTCTGGACTTCCACTCACGGCGTGCGCACTCGTTGCTGGCCCGGCACGCGCCGGCCCGGTTCGGCGTGGCCACCGCCGCCGCCCTGCTCGACGTGCCGCCGCGACGGGCGCACCGGCTGCTGGAGGACCTGGTGGACCTGCACCTGCTGGTCGCCGACGGCGCGGACGGCTACTCCTTCCACGACCTGGTGCGCCTGCACGCGGCCTCCTGACGGCGGAGGGGGCGGATCCGGCCCGCCCCCTCCAGGTCAGCACCAGGTGTTCAGGATCTGCGCGAGGGTCTGGTACTCCGCATCGGTCACGTTGAGGTGGTAGATGCTCTTGGTGTAGGTCCAGGCCCGCGCGTACTCGCACAGGTAAGCCGTCCTGGGCAGCCACACGTCCGGTGGCCGCTCCCCCTTGGAGGAGTTGCTGGTGGCGGAGACCGCCAGCAGTTGCGAGTGCTCGATGTCGTTGGCGAACACCGTCCTGCGCTCGTCCGTCCAGGTGTTGGCCCCGGCCCGCCACGCGTTCGCCAGCGGCACGACGTGGTCGATGGTGACCCCCGTCGGGTCGGTCAGCACCAGGCCGTCGTAGACGCTGGTCCACGACCCGGACGTGACCGGGCACGACCCCGCCGGGGTCACGGTGGTGGCGTCGCGGCGCAGTGACACCTGTCGCGCGTCACAGGTGTCCGCCACCATGCGCCAGTGCGGGAACCGCGCGCGGGAGTACCCGGTCGAACTGCCCGCCGGGTAGGTCCTCAGGTCGTCCAGCACCGCGAGGGCGACCTCCTTGCTCGCCGGCACGGGCATCTTCGCACCGACGGTGTTCACGAGCTGGGTGTGCTCGAAGGCGTCGGCGTAGTTGCGGGCGCCGGAGATCTTCGGGTGGAACGACTGCGCCGACACCGTCGCGTTCGGGTCCTCGCCCAGCGTCTTGTCCACCACCACCTGGTGGATGGTCTGGTGGTCGGGGTTGTGCGTGCAGGCGTTCTCCAGCTCGAACTCGTCGCGAGGATCGGAGAACAGGATGCGCCGGTCCCCGTGCACCATGAGCGTCACGAGTTCGTGCAGCGCGTCGTTGAGCAGGTCGGCCATGTTGTTCATGAAGGTCATGTCGAACGAGCTCAGCCCCGGGAACACGGCGCAGCCCACGTCGCGTGGCCCACCCGGCGGGAACAGCCTCGGGTAACCCATCACGACGATCCGCGCGTTCGGGGCGGCGACCCTGATCTCCCTCAGCAGGGTGTCCACCGACGGTTTGACGCGCTCCTTGATCACCTGCTGGACCGCGGCCCCCAGGGTGATCGCGACCGGTGCGCTGCCGCCGACCCAGTCCTCGCCGGCCATCTGCATGTGCTGGCAGTCGTCCAACGGGTGCGGTGACTCGATGCTGCACTTGCGCAGCACGTCGGTGAAGTGAGCGTCGTTGCCGCCGATGCCCACCGCCACCGTGGTGGTGTCGGCGTCGACGAACCCACGGTCCAGTTGGGACAGTTCGCGGTAGCTGCCGGTGCCGGCGCGGCCCCAGGCGTTGGCCGTCGCGGACGGCAGCACGTTGTCGGTGCGCGCACCTGAGCAGGCCGTGGAGTGGTAGTCCAGGGACTGGTCCCACGAGTCGGCCTGCTGGCCGATCGACTGAGTCCGTCCCGGCAGCTTCACCTGCCGCGACCAGGAGTGCACCGAGCGGTGGCAGGCGTTGCGGTAGGCAGGACCGGTGTAGCCCGCGTCGTCGGTCTCCTGGTAGTAGTCGGTGAGAGCGTTGGTGGAGGCGCCCTCGCCGGAGGTGTAGGAGTCCCCCATCACCACCATCTGCTCGGCGGGCTTCGCGCTCAGCGGCTGGAAGGCGATGGCGTCGAACGCGAGTGCCTGGCTGCCGTCTCCGTCACGGGTGATGGAGCTGAGCGCCACCGACGGCGTGCCGCCGAACTGGAAGGCGCCCAGCGACACCCACTTGTTGGAGCGGGTCTTCTGCAGGATCACCCTCGTGCGGGCCTGGCCGTTGCCGAGGTTGATCGTGTACTTGGCCTGCTGGCTGTGCGCCTGGTGGTCGGGCACGTGCACCATGACCCGTGCCCACTGGTTCAGGGTCCGGCCCAGCGTCCAGGTCCCGCTGACGAACTGGTTGCGGCTGATCGAGCTCGAGGTGCGCGTCCTGGTGAACCAGAAGTGCCCGCCGAAGCCGGCGCCGAGCTGGTGGAAGTCCACTTTGGAGTGGTAGAGGCCGTCGGTGTGCGCGGGGAAGTTCAGCGCGAAGCTCCCCGAGTTGGTCCACGGCCGCTGGCAGCCCGCACGCAGCAGGGGCGCTGTCGGCGCGTCGTCCACGATGAGCGCGTTCGCGGGCAGCCCGGCCGTGGTGCAGTTGGGCGAGCGGCGCGGGCGCGACTCGTCGGTGTACGCGCCGGGAACGTCGGCGTCGGGTGGCTCCGGTGTGCCCGGCGCGGCGATCACGTCGGCCGCGTTGCCGCACGGCGTGCTGGACCCGGTGCAGTTCTTCCACTGCGCGGCGCTGTGCCACCAGCAGTGGAAGTCCGCGCTGGTGCAGGGCTCGGCGCTGGTCTGGAGGTTGTTGGGGTTGCAGCGGTTGCCGGTGGTGGCCGACAGCACGCAGAACGTGCTCAGCGGCGGCTTGGCGCCGGTGCGCAGCTCCGCGGTCGTCCACCACGCCTGCTTGTACCCGGCCTCGTAGCCGTCACCGCCGGTGTACTTGACGATGGGGAACGCCGCCCAGCCGATGACCTTCTCCGGGTAGGGCCACCACTGCGGGTTCTTGGCGTCCTCGTAGCTGTCGTGGTCCAGGAACGGCGCGCGGTCCGGCGGGTAGTCCGTCCTGGCGGGGTTGTTGGACCAGCCCAGTCCCCAGTTCCCCGCGGCGTCGGTGCACGAGGGGCCGGGCGTGCAGCCGGTGGTGTTGCCGGTGCTCGCCTGGGGGTTGATGCCGCTGTTGTAGGCCCACAGCGCGGCGAACCAGTTCTCGATCTTGGAGGGGTCACCGCCGTTGAGGTTGATGCCCATGGACCTCGTCTGGTTCCACTTGTCCTGCAGGATGCGCACACCGGCGGCGATGTTGGTGGCGTAGTCGACCGCGACCGCCAGCTGCTGGTCCGCGGGCAGGGTGGTGCCGGCACCGGGCGTGCCCGCCTTGCGCATGCCGTCGGTGACCTGCGCGACGCCGTACCCGCAGTCCGCGGTCGCCCAGTTGATGGTCCAGCCGTCCTCCGCGCCGTAGTAGCTGCCGATCAGCGGGTTGCCGGTGACGCCCTCGGTCACCAGGGACGACGCCTGCCAGAGGTTCGACTCCTGGGCCAGCACGCCGAGCATGATCTGCGCGGGCACCCGGCCACCGCCGACGAGGTCGTAGGGCTTGAACATCACCTGCGGCGACCACGACGAGGTCATGCCCGAGTTCTTCCAGTTGGCGGGCCGGGTCGTGGTGAGCCTGTTCTGGACGGCGAGCTCCGCCGCCCACTCGACCTGGCTCCAGTGCGGTTGGTACACCTGCAGGTTCACGTCGTTGCGCTGGATCGAGCAGCGCCGGTCGTGGTCCACGGGATCGGTGGACGGGTCCGCGGCGGCCTGCCCCTTCGTGGTCACCGCGGGTGAGTCGGCCAGCCCTCTGGCCACGTCGGCGCTCTGCCGGGAGGCGGGGTGGACGCGGAACTCGACGTCCTCGCCCGTGGCGGGAACGCGCGCGGCCAGCCGCATGCCCTCCTCGGGGTTCGCGCGGTCGCCGGGCCGGGGAACGCGGTGGCCGAACGCGATCCCGCCCAGCGTGGACACCTCGGCGCCGGCCTCCACGTCGATCCTGCGCACGGAAGCGGGCAGCGCGCCGACCTCCCTAGGCTTGCCGGTGACGAACACCTTGCCCCCGACGCCGCCGGTGACGCGCAGCGCGGCCCAGTCCCCGCGGGCGAGTTCCGCGACCCTGCCGCCGGCGACCCGGCGCACCCGGCCGTCGTCACCGTCGCGGTCCATGAACACCACGCCGCCCTCGGCGTCGGCGCGCAACCGGAAGGGCACGCCGCCTGTGGGTGCCAGGTCGCGGGTTCCCCCGCCCGCGTCGATGGCCACGACGCGCGAACCCCACGCGGCAGCGATCCCGTCCCCGAGGGGAATCGCGGAGGTCACCTCGCCCTTGAACTCCTGGGCGCGCACGACAGCGCCGGTGGTCGTGTCGACGGTGTTCAGCCTGGTGGCACCGAAGTCCACGACGCCGGACTGGGCGAGCACCGCGGTCTCCCCGGTGCCGCAGCCGGGGTTGTAGTAGGCCAGCGAGACGGTGGTGCCGAGCTTGGTGACGTGCCCGTTGGTCAGGTCCACCACGGCGGCGAAGGCGCCCCGGTCGAACAGGTGGGCGCGGTTGGTGAAGTGCCGGGGCGCGTAGACGACCACGGCACGCTTGCCGGAGCCGGTGACGCAGGCGTTGCCGATCCACTGGTCGGTCTCGATCCACGACTCACCGAGGGTGGCCGCCGTGCGCCAGGTGTAACCGGTGGCGGCTTCGGCGACGAGCAGGTGCAGGCCGGTGGAGTCACCGCTCGTGGTCCAGGCGAGGTCCTGGGAGGTGCTCCAGCCCGGCGACAGCACGGCGTCACGCCTCTTCGGGTCCACAGTGGACTGATCCGTGGCGAGCTCGGGCGCGGGTGGTGGTTGCGGTGGTGCGGCGGCCGACGCCTGGAATGCGCTCAGCAGGGAGCCGACCATCGCGACGCACAGCGCGAATGCCGTGGTGCGCTTGTTCAGCACGCGTGTCTCCATCCTCAGGGTCGCGAGTCCTTCGGAGGGAATGCTGGGACAGCGTGCTTCAGGTCCGGTTCACGGAATGTTCAGGTGGGAGAAGCGATCGAGGGTCTCCCGGAGTTCGTCGACGCGTTCGGCTCCGGCGTCTCAGGCGAAGATGAGCCGACTGGGCGGGTCCACGACGGTCGAGGAGCCGATGGCGAAGTACGTGCTGTGCGAACAACTGTTGGTCGGCGAGCTCGGTCCGCCTCAGCTCGAGCGTGCGTGGGTGCGCACTGGTCCCGGCACCGACAGAATGCCGTTCAACAGCGCTTCACCGAGCCGAATTTCGTCACAGGTCGACACCCCCGCGACACTGACTCGCGGAGGAGTCCCGGACATCTCCCCTACAGCTCTCGCGAAGGGGCCTGTCCACGGGACCGGTCCCCAACACACAGGAGCGTCAGAGCTGGTATTCGAGCACGCCGGCGTTCAGAACCCGGGTCAATTCGCCACGTTCGACCAGGACGTCGAGGTGAGCGGCCGTCTCACCGATCGCCAGCACCTGGTTGAACATGTCCAGGTCGTCGAACCGGCGCTGGCGGCGCGTCCAGCCGATCTTGCGGGCCGTCTCGAACGCGCTGCCCGCGACCGCCTTGCCGATCTCCTCCAGGCGCTGCTCGTGGAACTGCAGCAGCTCGTCGACACGGGCGTGCGAGCTGTCCGTCACCTCTCCGTGCGCGGGCAGCAGCTTGAGGTCCGGCAGCTCACGCGTGAGCCGCAGCGACGTCATGTAGTCGCCCAGCGGCAGTTCGGGCCGCAGTGGCTCGAAGCCGATCGACGGCGTGATGTGCGGGAGCACGTGGTCGCCGGAGAACAGCACCTTCGCGGTGTGGTCGACGAACACGACGTGGCCGCGGGTGTGACCCGGCGTCGGGATGACCTCCAGGTCGCGGTGCTCGAGGCCGACGGTGCTGCGGACGAGCCACTCGTCCGGCTCCTCGTAGTCGCGCAGGGCGTCGCCGCGGTCGACGTGGTGCATGATCTTGATCCACGTCTCGGCCAGCTCGCCGGCGCCCCACTTGCGCAGGTCGGCGACGTGCTGGTCGTCCTGCCCGTGCAGCATGTGGCGCAGCGAGGGCTGCTCGCCCAGGCCCAGCCCGATCCTGCTGCCGAACGTCCTGCGCAGCGACACCGCCATCGTGAAGTGGTCGCGGTGGACGTGCGTGATGAGGAACCGCTTGATGTCCTCGAAGCCCTTGTCCAGCGTGCCCAGCGCCGCCTCGAGCTGGTCGCGCGCCTCGTCCAGCGCCCAGCCCGAGTCGATCAGGACGAGGCCGTCGCCGTCCTCGATCGCGTAGACGTTGACCGCGCGCAGCCCGTCGTTCGGCAGCGGCAGCGGAATCCGGTGCACCCCTGGTGCGACCTCGAACGCGCCCGGCTCACTCCACACGCTCGCCCACCTCGTCGTTAGCGACAGCAACTAATTCTTACCGGATAGTAACCCGGTATTCAGGGTGCTTGTCGATGTACTTCGCCACGAACGGGCACAACGGGGAGATCTTGACGTCCCGCGCCTTCACGTCGTCCAGGGCGAACTTCGCGAGCTTGCCGCCGAGGCCCTGCCCGGCGTAGGCGTCGTCGACCTCGGTGTGGACGAGGGCGAGGACGCCGCCGACGTCGCGGTACTCGAGGAAGCCGGCGAGCCGGCCGTCGACGTGGATCTCGTAGCGGCTCTCGGCCTCGTTGTTGGTGACCATTTGACGTGCTCTCCATTCCCGTGGGTTTCCCACACGACTATGCAGTGCTTCCTGCTTCGACGCCCTGCGCCCCCCGAAGGGTGGTCTTACCTCGGCTCCACAGGCGTTTGACCTCTCCGCACGTCCTGCGGCGAGGATGTTCCGGGCGGCGTTGAAGTCCCGGTCGTGAGCAACGGCACAACCTGGGCACGTCCAGTGCCGGATGCTGAGCGGCATGATCGCCATGCGATTTCCGCACACCGAGCACGTCTTGGAACTCGGCAGCCACCTCGACACGGTGTGGACAGCACGTCCGTGGCGTTCGGCCTTCTGCTTGAGCAACTGAACGAACTGCCCCCAGCCGGCATCTTGCACGGCGCGTGCGAGCCTGCGGTTGCGCACCATTCCGGCGATGTTCAGGTCTTCCACGTAGACCGCTTGGTTGTCGCGGACCAACTCCAGTGCCAGCTTGTGGTGGACGTCCCTGCGTGCTCGGGCGACCTTGCCGTGCCGAAGGGCGACGACACGCCGCGCCTTCTCGCGGTTGCTGCTGCCTTTGACCTTGCGCGCCAGTGCTCGCTGAGCACGGGTGAGCTCGCGCTGCGCCCGAGCGAGGTGTCTCGGGTTGACGACGTCGCGCCGCGTTCCGCCGGTGCAGGCGATCGTGGCCAGCCGGGTGACGCCCAGGTCGACTCCCGATTCCCGCTCGACCAACGGCAACGGCGTCGGCTCGACCTCCACCACGAACGACGCGTGGTAGCAGCCGTCCGGCTCACGGATGATCGTCACCGACGACGGTTCACAGGGCAGGTCGCGTAACCACCGCACGGCCACGTCACCGATCTTCGCCAGGTACAGGCGCCCGCCCGGGCGCAGACGAAACCCGTTGCGGGTGAGCCTGAACGTCTGCCGGTGGTCCTTGCCGGACTTGAACCTGGGCTTGCCCACTCGGCGTCCCCGGCGCTTCCCGGACAGCGAGTCGAAGAAGTCGCGGTAGGCCCGGTGCGAGTCCTGCACGGACTGCACCAGCGCCACCGAAGCGACCTCGGACAGCCACACGCGGTGCTCAGTGGTCTTGGCAGCGGTGATCACGCGACGCTGCACCTCGGCCGACGAGAGCGCCTGCCCCGCTGCGCGAGCCTCTTCGCGGCAGCGGAGGGCGTCGTTGAACACCACCCGAGCACACCCGAACGTGCGTGACAGCGCCTCGCGTTGAACCGCAGTGGGTTCAATCCGGTAGCGATACCTGGCCAGCACGGCGATCACCGTAGCGCGTTGCGACGGGTGCTGAAGGGGGCTGACGGACGGCCTGGCCCGGAACCGACGTCTTCGTTGATCTCGGTCAACCATCTTGCCCCGGACGATGGAAGATGGCAGGCATGGACGTCTACCTCCTGATCCTGGGTGACCACCTGCCCAACCCCTGCACGGGCCAGGAGGTGCCGCAGGCCGACCGGCTGCGCGCGATGGTCGAGCAGGCGGTGGTGGCCGAGCAGGCCGGGTTCGCGGGCGTCGCCATCGGCGAGCACCACTTCACCCGCTACATCGTGTCCGCGCCCGAACTGCTGCTGGCGGCGGTGGCGGCGCGCACCAGCACGCTGCGGCTGTCCACGGGCGTGACGCTGCTGGCCCACCGCGACCCTGTGCTGGTCGCCGAGGCGCTGGCCACGCTCGACGTGCTGTCGAACGGCCGGGCGGAGCTGATCGTGGCGCGCGGGGTGGACCAGCAGACCAACGCGGCGTTCGGGGTGCAGCCGGGTGAGTTGCGGGCGCGGTTCGAGGAGCACCTGCGGTTGCTGCTCAAGCTGCTGGAGGAGCCCTCGGTGAGCTGGGACGGCAAGTTCCGGGGTCAGCTGAGCGAGGTGACGACGACGCCGCGGCCCGTGCAGACGCCGCGTCCCACGGTGTGGATCGGGTCGGGGTCGGCGGTGTCCGCGGACCTGGGCGCGGAGCTCGAGATGCCGTTGATGCTGCCTTCCACGTTGCGGGACCCGTCGATCTACCGCGAGGTCGTGCAGCGGTACAGGGAGCGGTTCCCTCAGGGGCGGGTGGGCGTGCCGAGTCACGTGTTCGTGGCGCGGGAGGACGCGCGGGAGCGCTGGCGGCCCCACCTGGCCGAGTACGCGCGGTTCGCGGACCCGTGGAGGGGTGACGGGGACATCGACGTCGACGCGATCATGGACGGCGCGGCGGTGTGCGGGACGCCGGAAGAGGTCGCCGAGAGGTTGAACGCGCTGGCGGAGCACCTGTCCATCGACACGCACCTCGTGATGGTGGACATCGGGGGCATGCCGCACGAATCGGTCATCGAAACGATTCGCCTGTTCGGTTCGGAAGTACTTCCGAAACTTGTTTAACGCGCGCGGTGCCAAGGGTTAACACTGGCGCGGCAGGATGAACCACGTGGGCATCAACGTCATCGGCATCACGCATCCGGACCAGGTCGGGGCGCTTCCCGGCGGCACGAACGTGCTGGTGCTGGCCGATGACGGCACGTTCGCCGAAGAGTTCCTCGACACCGATTTCGGCGCGCACCAGCTGGTGGTGCGCGCTCACGGGCGCGGGTCGGCGTTCTTCGGGGTGGCGGACAAAGCACGTGAGCTGGGTGCGGACCGGGTCCTCTTCGGTGGTGTGCACGTCACCGCCGCCTCCTTCACCACCGGAGAGGATCCCGTGCTCGTGCTGGGTGTGCGGCCGCCGGGCGGCCCGATCGCGTGCAACGCGGCGTTCCTCGAGTGGCTGGACCGCTGGCCGCGGCCTGCTCGCGCCTACCGCGGCGACGTGGACCACTGGCTCGCCGGGCACGCGTTGCGCGAAGGTCTGCGCGTGGAACTCGTTTCATGGCTGATGGAACCGACCGTCCCCATGCGACGGAAGTTGACGGCCTAGTCATCTGAAGGCTGAAGACATTGCCGCAGAAGTGAATTAACGTCTCCTCGCAGCGACCATCTGTGCACGCGGTGCAGCTGAGAGTTCTCTCAGCGTGGTGACTCGGGCGGGGGCACCGGGGTTAATCTCAGGGTCTATCTCAGTGGAAGACCTGACCCTTCGGTGTGCCCGTGTCGCCGAAGATGGTGCGCACGAAAGCCCACAGGAGGGGACAGACAGTGAGCGCGTCCGATGGAGTCGCGGCGAGAGCCGTCGACGTGTGGAAGTCCTACGGGTCCGGCGACGCTGCCGTGACCGCGCTCGCGGGGGTGAGCGTCGACCTGGAGAAGTCCAGGTTCACCGCGATCATGGGCCCGTCCGGGTCCGGCAAGTCGACGTTGATGCACTGCCTCGCGGGGCTGGACGACGTGACGAGCGGTGAGGTGTGGGTCGGTGGCACGAAGGTCACCGGGTTGAAGGACCGCGGGCTCACGGAGCTGCGGCGCGACAAGGTCGGTTTCATCTTCCAGCAGTTCAACCTGCTGCCGACGCTGACCGCGGAGGAGAACATCACGCTGCCGCTCGCGATCGGCGGCAAGAAGATCGACAAGGCGTGGTTCGACGTCGTCGTCGACACGGTGGGCCTGAGGGACAGGCTGACCCACCGGCCGACGCAGCTCTCGGGTGGTCAGCAGCAGCGCGTCGCGTGCGCGCGTGCTCTGGTCTCCCGTCCCGACGTCGTGTTCGCCGACGAGCCGACCGGCAACCTGGACTCGCAGTCCGGCGCCGAGGTCCTCGGGTTCCTGCAGCGGTCCGCCCGCGAGTTCGGGCAGACGATCGTGATGGTCACGCACGACGCCAATGCCGCGTCCTATGCCGACCGCGTCATCTTCCTCAAGGACGGTCACATCGTCCGAGAGCTGCTGTCGCCGTCGGCCGACGAGGTCCTCGACACGATGAAGCACCTCGACTCCGTTGTCGCGGTGCCTCATGTTTAAGGCGACTATCAAGAGCTTGCTGTCACGCAAGCTCCGGCTGGTGCTGTCCGCGCTCGCGGTGGTGCTGGGCGTGATGTTCGTGTCCGGTTCGTTCGTCCTGACCGACACGCTGCAGCGGTCGTTCACCGACCTGTTCTCGTCGGCGTTCGCCAACGTGGACGTCTCGGTGACGCCGAAGGCGGAGAAGGGCAAGCAGCCCGAACCTCTTGCGCCGCAGACGATCGCGGACGTCAAGGCCGTGCCGGGCGTGGCGTCGGCCGTCGGTGACGTGCAGGGGTCGGCGCGGCCGATCGGCAAGAACGGCAAGGTCATCACCACGTCGGGCTCGCCGCGGTTCGGGTTCAACTGGACCGGCACGGGCGACGAGAAGATCCGTGACGGCAAGGCGCCGGTCGCGGACAACGAGGTCGTCATCGGCGGTTTCCTCGCGACGACCGGTGGTTTCAAGGTCGGCGACGACATCGCGCTGCTGACGCTGGAGCCCAAGAAGACGTTCAAGGTCGCCGGCATCTACGAGTACGCGGGCGGCCGCGACTCGCTGGGCGGCGAGCTGTCGGTGGCGTTCACCGAGCCGGTGGCGCAGCAGTTGTTGCTGGGCAAGAAGGACGTGTACTCCGGTGTGACCGTCAAGGCGGCGCAGGGCACGTCCGACGACGCGCTGCGGGACGCCGTCGCGGCCAAGCTCGGTTCCGGCTACGACGTCAAGACCGGTGCGACGCTGGCGAAGGAGCAGGCCGACCAGATCAACGAGGGCCTGAAGTTCTTCAACTACGTGCTGCTCGGGTTCGCGGGCATCGCGTTGTTCGTCGGCATCTTCATCATCCTCAACACGTTCTCCATCATCGTCGCCCAGCGCACGCGGGAACTGGCGCTGCTGCGGTCGATGGGCGCCTCGCGCGGCCAGGTCATCGGCTCCGTGGTGCTGGAGGCGCTGGTGATCGGCCTGATCGCCTCGATCGTGGGTCTCGCGGCGGGCGTCGGCATCGGCGCGCTGCTGGCGAAGATCTTCAGCTCCGTGGGCGGCACCAGCCTGCAGCTGGCGGGCATCGGCGTGCCGATGTCGGCGGTCATCTCGTCGTTCGCGGTGGGCATGATCGTCACCGTGGTCGCGGCCGTCATGCCGGCGCTGCGGGCGTCGCGGATCGCCCCGGTGGCGGCGATGCGCGAGGCGGCGACGCCGGACCGGCCGCTCACCAAGATCACGATCACCGGTGCGCTGGTGGCCGCCGCGGGTGGCACGGCGCTCGCCTTCGGCTTCAACCAGGCCTCGCTGCCGCTGATCTTCGGCGGCATCCTGGTGGCGTTCGTCGGTGTCGCGCTGCTGACCCCGATCCTGTCGAAGCCGATGGTGTCGCTGATCGGGCGCCTGCTGTCGTGGTCGATGCCCGGCTTGCTGGGGCGCCGCAACTCCGCGCGCAACCCGCGCCGCACCGCGATCACCGCGGCCGCGCTGATGGTCGGCATCTCGCTGATCACCGGGGTGAGCGTGGTGCTGACGTCGGCGACCAAGTCGATCGAGAAGCTGGCCTCCGGTCAGCTGCAGACCGACCTGATCATCTCCGGCGAGGGCCAGATGGAGGGCCAGCCGGCGACGTTCGGGCGGGACGTGCTGACGAAGGTCGAGAAGACCGACGGAGTGAAGTCGGCGTTCGGCTGGTCGCAGGACGGCGTGCTGCAGGGCGAGGACCAGCTGTTCGCGGTCGCCGTCACGGACGTGTCGGCGTTGAAGGAGATGTTCGCCCTCAAGCCGAAGTCCGGTGACATCAAACCGTTGCGGGACGACCAGGTGGGCCTGCCGGAGGACCTCGCGACCGAGAAGAACTGGACGGTCGGCAGCACGATCACGCTGCAACTGGCCAAGGGCGAGCCCCGCACCTACACGGTGGCGTTCGTCTGGTCCAAGTCGCAGGTGCTGCAGGGCGCGATGGTGCTGCCGGAGTCCTCGAGCAAGGACTTCCGGTCCGACCAGATCGGCCAGGCGTTCGCGCAGGTGACGCCGGGGGCGAACGTGGCGGACGTGCAGAAGCGCGTCGAGCCGTTGTTCGCGGACAACCCGGAGATCACCGTGCAGGACCGCAGCGGGTTCGTGAAGCAGACGACCTCGCAGTTCGACACGGTCCTGCTGATGATCCAGATCCTGCTGGCGCTGGCGATCCTGATCGCCGTGCTCGGCGTCATCAACACCCTGGCGCTGTCGGTGATCGAGCGGACGCGTGAGCTGGGTCTGCTGCGGGCGATCGGCATGCGGCGGGCGCAGGTGATGCGGATGATCACCGTCGAGTCGGTGGTGATCTCGGTGTTCGGCGCGGTGCTCGGCCTCGCCGTCGGTCTCGCGCTGGGCGTCGCGACCGTGCAGGCGCTCAAGGACCAGGGCATCTCGGAGCTCGGGCTCCCGTGGGCCACGATGGCGCAGTACCTCGTGGTGGCGGCGTTCGTCGGTGTGGTCGCGGCGATCCTGCCGGCCATCCGGGCCGCGCGCCTGAACGTGCTGGACGCGATCGCTTACGAGTAAGAGGAACGAGAGGTGCTGTGCCAGGCCGTCGCAGGCTGGCACAGCACCTTTTCTCATGCGTGGGGGCAGGTGTCCCGGTAGGCGGAGATCAGCGTGTTCGGTGCAGGGGCCGGACACAGGAACTGGTCGTAACGCACGTCGTCGTCGACGAACCGCTTGAGCCACGACAGCGTGTACTTCCGCACCGTCACGTTGTCGCTGCGAGGCGCCGAGTGGTCACCGCCGCGCAGTTCGAGGAACGCCTTGTCGGGCGCGGCCGTGATCGAGTTGTAGAACGGCGTGGAGTGCTGCGAGTTCGGCGCGGTGGGGTCGTTCTGGCCGCCGAGCACCAGGGTGGGCACCCGGACCGTCGACCAGCTCTTGGTGGAGTGCCAGCCGGCCATCGGGATCGAGGCCTGCAGGGCGGGCCTGGTCGCGGAGGCGCGCAGCGCTCCCCCGCCTCCCATCGAGTGGCCCATCACGGCGAGGCGCGAGGCGTCGACGCGCGGGTTGGTGCGCGCCACGTGGTCGAGTGCCGCGAGCAGCTGACGGCCCCGGCTGTCCGGGTCGTCGAGGGTGGACAGGGTGTTGATGGTGATCACGACGAACCCGTAGGACGCCAGTCTCGGACCGAAGTGCGCGACGGACGTCTGGGTGGCGGTGAAGCCGGGCGAGACAGCGATCGCACCGAACGTGAGGTCGCTGGTCGGTGTGTAGACGGTGCCGCCGCCGAAGGTCGACTGGCGGGCGACGGCCGCGGACGTCACGGCGAACGTGCCCCGGGAGGCTTCGACAGACGCGGCCGTGGGTGCGGGGCCGCGCTCGTAGGGGTTGGCCGCCGCGGTGGCGACGGCGGGGGCGGTGGCTGGGATCAGCGCCAGGACCAGCGCCGCAAGCAGGGTTTTGGTGCGCACGACGAAGACACCTCGATTGGTTGCAGGGGAACCAAAAGCGACGGCGAGGCTCACGCTACCGCCCGGTAGCGCCGCTCCGATCCGGCCATATGGATGGTTACCGGGATGTTTCGACGAAGTTCGACGGCATGTCGTCGAAATCGACGCGGTCACCCAGCGCAGCGGACCGGGACGTTGTCGTCCTGTCCAGTCACCGCAGCGGCGGTATGCGGCGAATCAGATGGCGCACGAGGGTGATCTATGCCCACCCGCAGACAGTTCCTCGTTCTGAGCTCCACAGCGGCACTCACCGGTCTGCTGTCCGAGACTCCCGCGTTCGCGGCCGAGACCGCGCAGCCGTACGCGTCCTATTGGCACCCGGCCACGATCCTGAACTGGGACCCGTCGACCGACCGGGACGCGAAGTACAACCGCAGCACCGTGCCGCTCGCCCGGCGGGTCGTCCCGGCCAGACCGGCCAACGCGCACGCCCGTCCGAACGAGGCCAGGGTGCAGGCGCTGGTGGCGTACGCGCCGACGAGCGCCAACCCGGCTCAGGGCTCGCTCGACATGAACTACTACGCCACGAACTACTGGCAGTACATCGACGAACTGGTGTTCTGGGGCGGTTCCGCGTCCGAGGGCCTGATCCTCGCGCCGAACCCGACCGTCACCGACGCCGCGCACCGCAACGGCGTGCGGGTGATCGGCAACGTGTTCCTCCCGCCGACCGCGTACGGCGGCCAGATCCAGTGGGTCCGCGACTTCGTCAAACGCGAGGGCGACCGGTTCCCGGTGGCGGACAAGATGGTCCAGGTCGCGCGCCACTACGGGTTCGACGGCTGGTTCCTCAACCAGGAGACCGCCGGCGGCAACACCCAGCTCGCCAACGACATGCGCGACTTCATCGTCTACATGAAGAAGTCCGGCCTGCGGGTCATCTGGTACGACGCCATGACCGACACCGGCAGCGTCAGCTGGCAGAACGCCCTGACCGCGCGCAACCGGATGTTCTTCGAGCAGTCCGACGAGATGTTCATGAACTTCTGGTGGAGCGCCCAGGGTCTCGCGAACTCGGCCGCGCTCGCCCGGCAGATGGGCCGCAGCCCGTACGACCTGGCGTCCGGTGTGGACGTCGAGTCCAGCGGCTACAACACCAGCGTCGGCTGGGCGAG
The DNA here is from genome assembly GCF_014653695.1 of Lentzea cavernae. Taxonomy (GTDB): domain Bacteria; phylum Actinomycetota; class Actinomycetes; order Mycobacteriales; family Pseudonocardiaceae; genus Lentzea; species Lentzea cavernae. The sequence goes on from NZ_BNAR01000001.1 coordinate 1,197,413, forward strand.
CGTGTTCCCCGAGGGCAGGCCGCACGTGACGTCGCTCGGCTTCTACCGTCCGGAGTGGACGTTCAAGTCGGCCACGGGCCCCGCTGACTTCTACACCCGTGACAACAGGTTCTGGGTCGGTCAGAACGGCGACCCGTCGAACACCACGACGACGGCGAACTGGAAGGGCGTCGCCCACTACGTCACCGAGCTGACGCCGATCACCTCGCTGCCGTTCGTCACGAACTTCAACACCGGCCACGGCAGGAAGTTCGCGGTGAACGGCACGGTCCGCTCGGCGCAGGCCTGGAACAACCTGTCGCTGCAGGACGTCCTGCCGACGTGGCGGTGGAGCGTCACCGGCACCGGCACGAAGGTCACGCCGTCGCTCGACTGGGACGACCCGTACGACGGCGGCACCGCGCTGAAGATCACCGGCACCCCGCAGTCCGCCAACGACGTCCGGTTGTTCGCGACCTCGCTGAAGCTCACCGGCGCCAGCCAGTTCGAGATCGTCCACCGCACCGGCACCGGCCCGTCCCGGCTCCAGGCCGTCCTGAAGATCGGTGCGACCGACGTGGTCCTGGACCTCGGCGGCGTCAGCGGTTCGTGGCGGCGCAGCGCGTTCCCGCTCGGCGAGCACTCCGGCGCGACGCTCACCGAGATCTCGCTGCGCGTCCTGCCGGGCGCGGCGATCACCGCGCTGATCGGCCGGATCGGCGTCACGAACCCGGTCATGACTCCCCCGGCGAGCCCGTCCAACGTCCAGGTGGAGCAGGTGAGCCGCATCGACGCCACGACGGCGGCGGCACGGCTCACCTGGACCCGGTCACCCGGTGCGAGGCAGTACCGGGTCTACAAGGCCGGCACCGAGCGGATCTTCCTCGGTGGCACGGCGAACGACGCGTACTTCGTGCCCGCTGTCCCGCTCAACGCCGGCGAGACCGCGCGGATCGAGGTCGAGGCCGTCAGCGAGGCGTTCGACGTCTCGCCTCCCGCGACTATCTCGATCACTGGTACACCCTGACGTAGTCCAGCACCATGTCCTGCGGCAGCTGCGTCCCGGCCCCCGGCGGGCCGGGCCAGTCGCCGCCCACCGCGTTGTTGATGATCAGGAAGAACGGGTGGTCGTAGACCCACGGACCGCGCGTGGTCTCCAGCACCTCACGGTCGACGGTGAAGAACCTGTTGCCGTCCACGGAGAACGTCATGTGGCTCGAGTCCCACTCGACCGCGAACGTCCGGAACGCCGACGACGCGGGCTGACTGAGGTCCAGCGGCGACCCGTACCCGCCCGCGCCGAAGTACTGCGGCGCGTGCAGCGTCGAGTACACCCGGTTCGGCTCCTTGCCGACGTGCTCCATGATGTCGATCTCGCCGGTGTAGGGCCACGGCCTGCGCTGGTCGAAGAAGTCCGCGCCCAGCATCCAGAACGCCGGCCACAACCCCTGCGTCGACGACACCTTGATCCGCGCCTCGACGCGGCCGTAGGTGAAGTTGAACTTGCCATAGGTGTTGAGCCGCCCGGACGTGTACTGGCACGTCCCGCTGCCGCTCACCGGGTCGACCGGGCACGCGCTGCCGGGGGTGACCTCACGCCGTGCCTGCAACACCAGGTTGCCGTTGCCGTCGTGCCGGGCGTTGTTGTTGTTCGTGTAGTACTGCAGCTCGTTGTTGACGCCCGGCCCGACCTCCGGCGTCCACTTCGAGGCGTCCGGCGCAGTGCCCGCGGGAGCGTTGAACTCGTCCGACCACACCAGGCGGCCGGGGAACGACGGGTTCGGCGGCAGCGGAGGTGGCGTGATGGGCGCGCCGCCCGTGCCGTAGACCTGGAACTCCCACAACGAGTAGCCGTAGCCGTTCGACCTGGCCGTGCCGTACATCCGCACGTACCGGCCGGTGCCGCTGACCGTCAGCGTCTCCTTGAAGCCGCGTCCGGCGGTGGTCGAGTAGATCTGCCGCCAGTTCGCGTTGTCGTCGGAGACCTCGAGGCGGTACGCGGTGGCGAACGCCGGGTCCCACTGCAGCACGACCTTCGAGATCGTGGCCTGCGCGCCGAGGTCGACGGAGATCCAGCCGGGGTCGACCCAGCCGTTCGTCGCGCTCGTCGCCCAGCGGGTGGCGGGATCGCGGTCGAACGCCTTGGCCGGCGAGCACTGGCCGCAGTTCGCGTCGTCCTGGAACGTCGACGCGGCGCCGGACTTGCCGTACGAGAGCAGGGTTTCCGCGGTGCTCCCCCGCGTGCCGAACACCTGGAACTCCCACAGCGAGTAGCCGTACTGCGTGGCCCGCTGAGTCAGGTCCAGCCGCACGTACCGGCCGGTGCCGGTGACCGCGAGGGTCTCGGTGCCGCCCGGGCCGGTCGTCGTTCGACGAAGTTCCTGCCAGTTCGTGCCGTCCGGTGAAATGCTCAGCGTGTAGGCCCGCGCGCTCGCGGCCTCCCAGGCCAGCACGACCTGGTCGACCCGCGCGGACGAGCCGAGGTCGATCTGGATCCACTGCGGGTCGCCGAACGCGCTGGACCAGCGGGTTCCGGCGTCGCCGTCCACGGCCGCGACCGGCGTGAAAGCGGCGTTCTCACTGCTGGACGCGGTGACGGGACGGTTCTGCGAGATGAGGGGACCCGCCGCAGAGGCCTGCGTCGGGACGATCAGAGCGGCCGCGACCAGTGCCGCGGCGAACAAGGGCAGTCTTCCGCGTTGAAGCCTTCCTGACATGGGTGCTCCTGAGGCCGGAGAACGGGAGGTGAGGGCGAGAGAGCGCTCTCTTGCGACAGGAGTTCAAGGCCGAGCGTCGGGCCACCGGATGCGCCCTGTCAAGAAAACCGGGACTTCTGAACGTTTCTTGCGGATTGACGGCCGATTGCGGGCTGCGCCATGCTCGAAGGGCGTGAGAGCGCTCTCCCAATCCTGCTGCGGAGAGGAAAGCTTCAATGAAGAAGCGTCTGTTCCACATCGCCGCCGTCCTCGGGCTGATAGCCACGGCATTCAGCATTCCCGTTGCGGCGCAAGGAGAACCAGTCCGCGTGGCCGAGTTCCTCGCGGAGTGCCCGATCAGCCACCGGCTGGCGGACGACCCGATCGTGCTGCCGAACCTGGCCGGTGCCTCGCACTTCCACGACTTCTTCGGCAACCACTCGACGAACGCCCGCTCCACCCAGCAGTCGCTGGAGGGCCAGACCGGCAACTGCAACCCGGCGGCGGACATCTCGTCGTACTGGGTGCCGACGCTCTACCGGAACAACACGGCGATCGCACCGACCGGCGTGACCTTCTACTACCTCGGTGAGGGCGTGAACAACCCGGGGGCGATCCAGCCGACGCCGTACGGGTTGAAGATCGTCGCGGGCAACGCGAAGGCCACGGGTGATGCCGACAGCATCGCGCGCTGGTCCTGCCTGCACGCCGGGCACGTCAACCCGTCGAAGAACTTCGTGACCTGCCCGGCGGGCACGATGCTCGAGACTTACCTGGACTTCCCGCAGTGCTGGGACGGTCGCAACCTCGACTCGGCCGACCACAAGTCCCACATGTCCTACCCGGTCGCGGGCGGCTGCCCGTCGAGCCACCCCGTCTCGGTGCCGAAGCTGCGCATGGTGCTGAGGTATCCGGTCAACGGCAGCACGGCCGGACTCCGGCTCGCTTCCGGCACAGGACAGACGATGCACGGGGACTTCTTCAACGTGTGGCCGCGGGCGGAGATGGAACGCCGCGTCCGCAACTGCATCAACGTGGTGATCAAGTGCGACCACAACGGCAACCACGGATGACAGTGCTCCTGCTGGCAGGCCTTCTCTCGGCCTGCCAGCAGGCTCCACCCCCGTCACCACCTCCCCCGTCCCCGTCGTCGCAGAACGGTTACGGCGCAACGGAACGGGCGTTCGTCGAGCTCGCCATCGCCACGGACGAGCAGGCGCTCAAGCTGCTCGACCTGGCCGACCGGCCGGAGCTGGAGGAGAACCGGAACGTCGAGCTCGCCGAGCTGCGGAAGCTGCTCGACGCGCCGTACGTGAACAACCACGCCGGGCACGACATGCCGGGCATGCCGACGGACGCCGAGATCCAGCTCGCCTCGACCAGTCCGGACGCCCTGGAGCAGTTCGTGCACACCCATCTCACCGAGTCGCTCGAGGTCGTCCGCTCGGCGGGTTCGGCCATCACGCACCCGCCGACCGCCGAGGTCGTGAAGCTGATGGAACGCCACCGCACGGCGGAACTGGCGGCGGGGTGAAGCGCGTGACGCTGGAGGAGGTGGCCCGCGTGGCCGGGGTGTCGAGGGCGACCGCGTCGAGGGTGGTGAACGGCGCCTCCAGCGTCGACGAGTCGCTCCGGCACGCCGTCCAGAAGGCCATCTCCAGCACGGGTTACCTGCCGAACATCGCCGCGCGGTCGCTCGTCACGCGCCGGGCCGCCGCGATCGGGTTGCTGTTGCCCGACGAGCACCGCATGAACGGCGACCCGCACCTCGCGAGCGTCGTCAGCGGCGTGACGCGGGTCGTCCGCCCGCTCGGCATCCACCTCGTGCTGATGATGACCGGCCCCGGCACCCGCGCGCAGGCGATGAGCGACCTGCGGTGCGGGCGGCTGGACGGCGTGATCCTCGTGCACACCGACCCGGCGGACCCCGTGCCCGGCCAGCTGATCGCGGCCGGTCTGCCGGTCGTGCTGGCGGGCCGGCCGCTCAAGCCGATGCCGATCACCTACGTCGACGTGAACCAGACCGAGGGCGCCGCACTGGCCGGGCGCCGCCTCAAAGCGTTGCAGTGCAGGCGGATCGCGACGATCACCGGCCCGCAGGACACCCCGGCGGGCCAGGACCGGCTCGCCGGGTTCCTCGCCGAGGTGCCGGACGCCGTGGTGGTGCACGGGGACTTCACCCGGCAGTCCGGGATCACCGCGATGGAGAAGCTGATCCGCTGCTGCCCCGACGTCGACGGCGTGTTCGTCGCCTCCGACCTGATGGCGAACGGCGCGATCCCGGTGCTGCACCGCAGCGGCCGCAAGGTGCCCGACGACGTGGCGGTCGTCGGGTTCGACGACAGCAGCGCCGCGCTGACGTCCGAACCCGAGCTCACGACCGTGCGCCAGCCGATCACCGACATGGCCGCGGAGATGGCGCGGCAGCTGCTGCGGCAGATCACCGAGCCGCGCTCCCCCGCCACCGCGGTGGTATTCGAGCCCTCGCTGGTGGTGCGGGACAGCGGCTGACTCAGGCGCGCACCCGGATCGGCATCTCCCGCGCGATGGCCCACGTGCCGGCCAGCGCGACCCCGAACGACACCGCCAGCGCCACGTACCACCCGGCCCCGAGCAGGTACGGCAGCGAGGTGACGAACGGCAGGTTGCCCGAACCGGGGACCTGCACCCGCGTCGCCACCACGAGCGCCAGCGCCACCGGCAGGACGAAGATCCCGCCACCGCCGAACCTGTCGAACGCCGCCGCGCACAGCATGCCGACGGTGAACCACACGAGGTACATCAGGAGGTAGGCGAACTGGGTGGCGCGCTCGTCCGCGCCCCAGCCCATCAGCGAGTAGATGCCGCCCTCGACGAGGAACCCGAGCCACTCGACCGCCGTCATCACGAGCGCCAGCACGACGGAGAACGCCGACGCGGCGACGAGGAACTCGCGCCGCGTGCGGCCGTGCGCGACGGCGATCGGCAGCACGTTGTGGATCGCGTAGACGCCGATGAACAACAGGAACCAGGGACCGACCTGGGACGCGACGATGTTCCACGCGCTGATCTCGACGTCGCGGAAGGCCGAGACCACGAACGTCAGCGCCACGGCGAACACGAACGAGCCGCCCGCGACCATCGCGCAGAACGCGGTGAGCGTCAGGGCCAGGTGCCGGAAGATCTTCACCGCTTGCCTCCGACCGGTTCGGTGAGGTGGACGAACAGGTCCTGCAACGCGATCGGCCCGAGTTCCAGCCCGAGCTGACGTGCCCGGACCAGCTGCTCGTCGTCCAGCGCGCCGTAGACCATCGCGGCCTTGGTGCGTCCCAGCGACTTCTCGCCGAGCACCGTCATCCCGACGGTGAACTCGTCGACGTCGGAGGCGTTCCCGGTGACCTCGGTACCGCGCGAGCGCAGCACGTCGGCCTCCTCCTGCAACACCAGCCGGCCGCCGTCGATGATCACGACCTCCTCCAGCAACGAGGAGAGCTCCTCGATCAGGTGGGTGGAGATGATGATCGTGCGCGGGTGCGCCATGAAGTCGTTCAGCAGCGTGTCGTAGAAGGCGTACCTGGTCGGCGTGTCCATGCCGAGGTGCGACTCGTCCAGCATGGTCAGCGGCGAGCGGCTGGCCAGCCCGATCACGACGCCGAGCGCGGACCGCTGCCCCAGCGACAGTTCGCCGACCTTGGTCTTCAGCCCGATCTTGAACAGGTCCACGAGTTCGAGCGCGTAGTCGTTGTCCCAGGTGTCGCGCCACGCGGCGCCGTACTCGAGGACGTACGAGACCTTGTCGCCCTTGTCCGCGGCGTCGGCGCTGTGCCGCACCAGGCAGACCTGGCGCATCGCGGCGGCGTTCTCGAAGACCGGCACGCCGTCGAGCTGAACGGATCCCGAAGGCCTGCGGTATCCCGCGAGCGCCGACATCAGGCTGGTCTTGCCGGAGCCGTTGCGGCCTAGCAAGCCGTAGATCTTGTTGCCGGACAACGAGAAGCTCATGTCGTCGATGGCTGTCACGTCGCCGTAGCGAACCGTTAAGCCCTGCACCTCAACCCGCATCACACGCCCCCGTTGTTCTCGTGCTGCTCGATCCGCCGGATGACCTCGGCGAGCGGGATGCCGATCGCCCGCGCCTCCGCGACCATCGGGTCCACCACCTCGCCGAAGAAGGTCTCGCGTCCCTGTTCCCGCAGCATGTCGCGAGCCCGCGTGCTCACGAACATCCCGATCCCCCTCTTCTTGTAGAGCACCTGCTCGTCCACGAGCTGCTGGAAGGCCTTCGCCGCCGTGGCCGGGTTGATCCGGTAGTAGGAGGCGTACTGGTTGGTCGACATGACCTGCTCGTCCGCCTTCAACGCCCCGCTGAGCACGTCCGCCTTGATCCGGTCGGCGATCTGCCGGTAGATCGGGCTCCGGTCGTCGAACATGGCTTAGTTCCTCGGTTCGTTACTCATGTAATGAACCATAGCAGCGAAGAGGTAGAGTTGGCCACGTGGTCGGGGTCGCGATTCTGTGCGCGGTGCTCGCGGCCGGGTGCAGCGCGCTCGGCGCGATGTGGCAGCACGCCGGTGTGCGGGAGACGACCGACCTGAAACTCACCTCGGCGTACCAGCTCGTGCGCTCACGCCGGTGGGTCTACGGCTTCCTAGTCCTGTTCGCGTGCGCGGTCCTGCAGGTCACGGCACTGGCGCTGGCCCCGGTCTCGGTGGTCGCGCCGCTGAACGCGCTGGCCATCCCGATCATCGCGGTGGCCCGCGCCCGCCGGCTGTCCGGGCTGCTCGCGGTCGCGGTGCTGGTGGCGACCGTCGGGATCGTGGTGTTCGTGACCATCACGGCGGGCACGGCCGTGCCGACCGAGGTGTCGCCGAAGGTGGCGCTGCAGGCCGGGCAGCTCGTGGTCGCGGGCGTGCTGGTGTGCGTGGTGGCGGCGACGTTCACCGCGGGCGCGGTGCGGGCGCTGGCGCTGGCCGTGGGCGCCGGGATCGCCTACGGGCTGGTCGCCGTGCTGGTCAGGGACGTCACGACCGCGCTGCCGGTCGTCGAGTGGTTCTCGCTCGGCGGGCTGGTCGTCGCGTTCCTGACAGGGGCGTGGTTCATCCAGCTCGGGTACGCCGCCGGCCCGCCCGACCTCGTCGTGGCGGGGCAGACGGTCGTGAACCCGATCGTGGCGGCGTGGATCGGCATCAAGCTGCTCGGCGAGGGCACGGGCATGAGCGCGGTGTCCCAGGCCGGACTGGTGGTCAGCGCTCTAGCCGCGGTGTCCGGGACCGTCGTGCTGGCCTACTACCACCGCGTGAGCGTCGAGGCATGACCTCCTCGCCGCTGCCGCGCGGCTGGGACCTGGGTCCCGGCCGCGCGGCAGGCGAGCGGTGCGTCAGCGGATCGAGGCCGGACGCAGGTCCGTCCAGTTCTCCTCGACGTAGGCCAGGCAGGCCTCGCGGCTGTCCTCGCCGAACACCTTGGTCCACCCGGCGGGCACGTCCGCGAACGTCGGCCACAGCGAGTGCTGCTGCTCTTCGTTGACCAGCACGAAGAAACGGCCCTGCGGGTCCTCGAACGGGTTGGTCATGACGGTCCTTCCTAGTGGAACTGCTTGACTGCCTGGAGCTTCGGTTCCTGCGCGACCCGCCTGAGCACCGAGTCGAGGATCTCGCCGACGCGCACGGCGGTGTTGGAGAGCAGCGACGACGTGATGCCGTGCGTGTGCTCGGTGCCGCCCTGCAGGTAGATACCACCGCGCAGGCCGTCGTCCGTGACGACGCGATAGTCGCGCGTCACCTTCAACCGGCCGCGCTCGTCGCGTTCGCAGTGGCGGCCGAGGTCGCCGAGCAGCCTGACGGGGTTCGCCGGACGGTAACCCGTGGCGTAGACGATCACGTCGGCGTCGATCGGCAGCTGCCCGCCGTCCGCGAGCGACTCGACCACGCACTTGCCGTCGGCGGTCACGTCGGTGAGCTTGGAGGTGTTGTGCAGCAACAACCTCTGCCGGCCGACGACCTTCTCGCGGTACACCCGGCGGTACAGTTCCTCGATCAGGTCGCCGTCGACCACGCCGTAGTTGGTGTTGGCGTGGTAGCCCATGAGCCTGGTCTTGACGTCCTCCGGCGCGGCGTAGAAGTCGTCCACCGCGGCGGGGTCGAAGATCCGGTTCGCGAACGAGCTGTCGTCGGCGGGGCTGTAGCCGTACCGCGCGAACACGCCGTGCACCTCGGCCCGCGGGAAGCGGTCGTGGAAGAACGCCACCGCCTCGGCCGCGCTCTGCCCGGCGCCGACCACGACGACCTGGCGCGGGTCCTCGAGCGTGTCGACGCGCGTGAGCAGGTCCTTGTTGTGCCAGATCCGGTCGCCCGGCTCGACGCCCTCCGGCAGGTTGGCCTCGAGACCGGTCGCCAGCACGAGGTTGCGCGCCCTGACCTGCTGCTCCCCCGCGGAGAACTCGAACCCGTCGCCGGTGGCGTGGACCTGGGAGACCTCCGCGCCGTACGACACGTGGTGCTGCACCCGTTGCGCGGCCCACTCGAAGTAGTCGTGGAACTCCTTGCGCAGCGGGAAGAGGTTCTTGTGGTTGACGAAGTCGATCAGCCGCCCGCGGTCGCGCAGGTAGCACAGGAAGCTGAAGCTGCTGGTGGGATTGCGCAGCGTCACGAGGTCCTTGAGGAACGAGACCTGCATGGTCGCGTCCTCGAGCAGCATCCCCCGGTGCCAGCCGAACTCGGGCTGCCTCTCGAAGAAGCGAGCCCTGACAGGCAGTTCGTGTTCCTCCACCGCGATCGCGAGAGCGAGGTTGGACGGCCCGAAGCCTATTCCGGCCAGGTCTAACACCGGTTCCATCGCGATCCTCTCCTGGCACTCCACGGTGGCGTAAAGTAACCCTAACTTAACTAAGGTATGCCTTAGCTAGTACATTCGGACGTGATCCACGTCGCTGGAGCGCGAGAACGGTCGTGCGCGAGCGCCGCTCGACTCGATTTCGAGCCGTGAGCAGGCACGGAGAGGTCACCACGACCGGGAACGGGACCGGCCCGGCCTCCGTGGGGGCGCAGAAATTCCACGGGGACCGGGCCGGAACTCAAGGGGACTACCCGCGGGACCTCGTGATCAGGTCCCGGAACCACCGCGCGCTCCGCTTCGGGGTGCGCTGCTGGGTCTCGTAGTCGACGTGCACGATGCCGAACCGCTTGCCGTAGCCGTAACCCCACTCGAAGTTGTCCATCAACGACCACGCGAGGTAGCCGCGCACGTCCGCGCCGGCCCGCACGGCGGTGGCCACGGCCGCGATGTGCGACTTCAGGTAGTCGACGCGGTCGGTGTCGGCGACGTGGCCGTCCTCGACGTCCAGGTCGTCGAAGGCGGCGCCGTTCTCGGTGATCACCATCGGCACGCCGTAGTCCTCGTGCAGCCGGACCAGCAACGACGTGAAGCCCTCGGGGACGATCTCCCAGCCCATCGCGGTGACCGGGCGGCCCTGCGGCACCACCTCGGACACGGCCGGGTCCTCGGTCGCCCTGTGGACGTGCGAGGTGTAGTAGTTCACGCCGAACACGTCCAGCGGAGTCGAGATGACCTCCAGGTCGCCTGCCCGGACGGGGATCTCGGCACCTCGTGCGGCGACGTCGGCCAGCACGTCCTCCGGATAACGCCCGTGCACCAACGGATCCATGTAGATCCGGGTGCCGAAGCCGTCCGCGCGGCGGGCCGCGTCCACGTCCCCCGGTGCGTCCGAGGCGGCCGAGTGCGTGCCCATGTTCAGCGTGATGCCCAACGACGCCACGCCGCGGGAACGCAGGTCCTGCGCGGCCAGCCCGTGACCCAGCAGCAGGTGGTGGGTGGCGCGCACGGCCTCGGCGAAGTTCGTGCGCCCCGGTGCGTGCCGGCCGGTGTCGTACCCGAGCACCGCCGAGCACCACGGCTCGTTCAGGGTCGTCCACGTCGGCACGCGGTCACCCAGCGCGTCGTGCACCAGGCCCGCGAACTCGGCGAAGCGGTAGGCGGTGTCGCGGTGCGGCCAGCCGCCCGCGTCCTCCAGCTCCTGCGGCAGGTCCCAGTGGTAGAGCGTCAGCCACGGGTCGACGCCCTTCTCCAGCAGCTCGTCGACGAGCCGGGAGTAGAAGTCGACGCCCTTGGCGTTCACCGGGCCGCGGCCGCCGGGCTGGATGCGCGGCCACGACACGGAGAAGCGGTACTTGTCGACGCCCAGGCCGGCGATCATCGCCACGTCGGCCGGCATGCGGTGGTAGTGGTCGCAGGCCACGTCACCGGTCTCGCCGTTCACCACGGCACCGGGACGGCGGGAGAACGTGTCCCAAATGGACAGCGTCCTGCCGTCCTCGTCCCACGCGCCTTCGATCTGGTAGGCCGAAGTCGCGACGCCCCAGAAGAAGTCGGCCGGCAAACCTGAGGTCACATCAGACATGCACGGCCTCCAACCAGCACGCCACGCGGCGCTGCTCCTCGACGTTCTCCAGCACCGGCATCCGCTCGCCGCACACGTCCATGGCGGACGGGCACCGCGGGTGGAACGGGCAGCCGGACGGCATGGAGCGCAGGTCCGGCGGTGAGCCCGGGATGCCCTTCAGCTCACGACGCGGACCGCGCAACGCCGGGAACGACCCGAGCAATCCCTTGCTGTACGGGTGCTTCGCGGCGCGGTAGATCTCACCGGCCGGGGCCTCCTCGACCACGCGCCCGCCGTACATGATCGCGATCCGGTCGGAGAACTCGACCAGCAGCGAGATGTCGTGGGTGATGAAGATGACCGAGAAGCCGAACGTCTCGCGCAGCCGCATCATCTGCCCGAGGATCTGCCGCTGCACCACCACGTCGAGCGCGGTCGTCGGCTCGTCCATGATGATGATCTCAGGTTCCAGCGCGAGCGCCATCGCGATCATCACGCGCTGCCGCATGCCGCCGGAGAGCTGGTGCGGGTACGCCGCCAGCCGGTCGGTCGGGATGCCGACCAGTCCCAGCAGCTCCTTCGCGCGGGCGGTGCGCTGCGGCCGTTTCATCTCCCGCCGGTGGGTGCGCAGCACGTCGTCGAGCTGGGTGGCGACGGAGAGGACCGGGTTCAGGGCGTTCATCGCACCCTGGAACACGATCGAGACCTCGCTCCAGCGCAGCACCTGCAGCTCTTTCTCGCTGAGCGAGAGCAGGTCCTTGCCCTTGTACCGCACCTCACCCGACGGCACGTGCCCCGGCGGTTGCAGCAGACGGGTCGCGGCATAGGCCAGAGTGGACTTTCCGCTGCCGCTCTCCCCCGCCAGACCGAGCACCTCGCCCTTGTTCAGCGTGAGGTCGACGTTGTGCACGGCACGCAGGGTGCCGTAGTCGACCGAGAGATCGCGGATCTCCAGCACCGGGCTCATGCGCGCACCTTCCGCAGCCGGGGATTCGCGTACTCGTCGATCCCGAAGTTGATCAGCGCCAGCGCCGTGCCCAGCAACGCGATGCACAGGCCGGCGGGGACGAACCACCACCACGCGCCCAGGCCGAGCGCCTGGTTGCTCTGCGCCCAGAACAGGATCGTGCCCCAGTTCCAGGTCGACAACGAGATCACGCCGACGAACGACAGGGTGATCTGGAGCATGACCGCGAAGATCACCGTGCCGACGAAACCGGAGCCGATGACGGCCAGCAGGTTCGGCAGCACCTCGAACACGATGATGCGCCAGGTGCGTTCACCGGACGCCCGCGCGGCCTCTACGAAGTCCCTGCGCCGCAACGACATCGTCTGCGCGCGCAGGATCCGGGCTCCCCACGCCCACGCGGTCAGCGAGATCACCGCGGCGATCAGCACGGTGTCCGCCGAGGGCAGCATCGAGGCCACGATGATGATCAGCGGCAGCGCCGGGATCACCAGGAAGACGTTGGACAGCATGGACAACGCCTCGTCGGCCGCACCACCGAGGAACCCGGCGGTGACGCCGACGAGGATCGACAGGAACGTCGCGAGCACACCGCAGACGAGCCCGACGACCATCACTCCCCTGGTGCCCACGAGCACCTGGGAGAAGATGTCCTGCCCGGTCATGGTCGTGCCGAACCAGTGCGACAGCGACGGCGGCGACAGCAGGTCGTCGCTCATCGCGGACGGGTCGTACGGCGCGATCCACTCGCCGATCACCGCGATCAGCGTGAAGAAGGCCAGGATGCCCAGGCCCAGCTTGGTCTTGAAGTTCATCGTCAGCCCTCCTTCCGGGTGCGCGGGTCCAGCAGCAGGTAGCCGATGTCCGCGAGCAGGTTCGCCACCAGCACCGCCAGCGTGATCACCAGGAACACGCCCTGCATCAACGGGTAGTCCTTGCCGCCGATGCCCTGGAACAGCACGTAACCGAGGCCCGGGTAGGAGAACACCATCTCGACCAGCAGGGCACCACCGACGATGAAGCCCAGCGACAGCGCGAAACCCGAGATCGACGGCAGCACGGCGTTGCGCGCCGCGTAGGCGAACATGATCCGCTTCTGGGTGAGGCCCTTGGCCCGCGCGACGAGCACGTAGTCCTCGGCCGTCACGGTCACCATCATGTTGCGCATGCCGAGGATCCAGCCGGCCACCGAGCTCACGATGATCGTGACACCGGGCAGCACCGCGTGCTCCAGCATGCTGCCGATGAACTCGCCGGAGAACTCCGGCACCAGCCCCGGCGCGTAGCCGCCGGACGCCGGCAGCAGCGGCCACGTCACGGAGAACAGCGAGATCGCGATCAGCCCGAGCCAGAAGTACGGGATCGACGAGAGGAACGTCGTGACCGGGATGAGGTTGTCCATCCACGAGCCGCGCTTCCAGCCCGCGTAGACACCCAGCAGGGTGCCGAGGATGAACGCGATGATCGTGGTGACGCCGACGAGACCGAGCGTCCACGGCATCGACTGCGCGAGCACGTCCGCGACCGGGGTCGGGAAGAACGTGAACGACAGCCCGAGGTCGCCCCGGAAGAGCGAACCCCAGTAGTCGACGTACTGCTCCCAGATCGACTTGTCGTCGTCGAGTCCGAAGAGGACGTACAGCGAGGCCATCGCGTCGCTGTTGAGCCGGCCACCGAGTTTGGTGATCATCGCCTGCACCGGGTCGCCGGGGAGCAGGCGCGGCAGCAGGAAGTTGACCGTGATCGCCGCCCAGAGGGTGACGAGGTAGAACGCCGCGCGGCGGAGCAGGAAGGTCATGCCGCCGCCTCCGCGTACAGCCAGCAGGCGGCCCAGTGCCCGTACGAGTCGACCTCGATGCGCGGGGGTGCCTCGGTCCAGCACCGGGTCTGCACCTTGGGGCACCGCGGCGCGAACGGGCAGCCGGTCGAGACCTGCGCGGACTCCACGGCCGGCGCGTCGAGTGCGACGACCGCCCGTTCGGGGTCGGGCGCGGACTCGATCAGCAGCTGCGTGTACGGGTGGGCCGGCCGCTGCGTCACGGTCTCGCTGTCGCCGCCTTCGACGATCTGCCCGCCGTACATCACGAACGTCTCGTCCGCGAAGTAGCGCGCCGACGCGATGTCGTGCGTGATGTAGAGGACCGCGAGCTTGAGCCGTTCCTTCAGGTCCAGCAACAGGTTCAGCACGCCGAGCCGGATCGAGACGTCCAGCATGGACACCGGTTCGTCGGCGAGCAGCACCTCGGGGTTCGCCGCCAGCGCCCGCGCGATCGCGACGCGCTGCCGCTGCCCGCCCGAGAGCTCGTGCGGGTACCGCGAGGCGAAGTCCGCGGGCAGGTTCACCCGCTGCAGCAGCTCCTCCACCGTCTCCGGCCGCTTGTGGATCTTGAGCGGCCGGGTCAGGTGGTAGCGGATCGTGTGGATCGGGTTGAGGGACGCGAAGGGGTCCTGGAACACCATCTGGACCTTGCGCCGGTACTCCCGGACCCTTCGCACCTTCTCGCCGTCCAGCAGGATCTCGCCGGAGGTGGGTTCCACGAGCCGCGCGAGCAGCTTCGCCACCGTCGACTTGCCTGATCCGGATTCGCCGACGAGGGCGGTCACGCGCCCGCGGCGCAGGACGATGGAGACGTCCTGCACCGCACGCACGCGCTTGTAGGTCTTGACCAGACCTTTCGCTTCAAGCGCGACTTCGTTCATTTAAGATCCCGCAGGCTTCAGCTTCATGACGATCTGGAGGGCGTTGGGCAGGGTGGCCTGCGGCGGACCGTAGGGGTCCTCCTCGGACGGCCAGCCGACCCAGCTCTTCGTGCTGTACTCCGCACCGATCGGACCCGCGGACGTCGGGATCATCGGCACCTGCTCGACCATGATCTTCTGCAGCACCGCGAGGCTCTTGGCCCGGCCCGCGTCGTCGGCGGCGTTCGCGTACTCGGCCAGCGCCGCGGTCGCCTCGGGGCTGTTGTAGCGGCCGAAGTTCACCGCCGCGGTCTGCCCGATCGGCTTGATCTCCGCGCCGTCCATGATGTTCTGGTACATCTCGTACGGCGTCGCGCCGGTGTTGGTCCAGCGCAGCGAACCCTGGAACGCGCCGTTGGCAAAGTCGGTCGTCCACGCGTCCGCGGTCTGCGTGCGCACGGTCGCCTCGATGCCGATCTTCTTCAGGTCGCCCTTGATGATGTCGAGCACCGTCAGGTAGTCCGACCAGCCGGACGGGTTCGTCAGCTCGATCGTGACGGGCTTGCCGTCGGGCGCCTGGAGCACGTCGCCCGCGTACTTGAAGCCGGCCGAGGTCAGCTTCGACTTGGCACCCTCGACGTCGATCTTGAACTTCGCGTCCTTGTACTCA
The DNA here is from genome assembly GCF_014653695.1 of Lentzea cavernae. Classification (GTDB taxonomy): domain Bacteria; phylum Actinomycetota; class Actinomycetes; order Mycobacteriales; family Pseudonocardiaceae; genus Lentzea; species Lentzea cavernae. The sequence goes on from NZ_BNAR01000001.1 coordinate 1,212,781, forward strand.
GGCGCGAGGAACGAGTCACCGGCGGGCAACGGCATGCCGGTCTTCGACTCGAGCTTCGGGAACAGCCGTGCCTCACCCTTGACGAAGATCGCCTCGCGGTCGATCACGTCGCTCATCGCCGAGCGCAGCGCGGGGTTGTCGAACGGCGCGACCGTGGTGTTGAGCCACAGGCCGTGGATGCCCAGACCGGCCGGGAACCAGAGCTTGTGGTTCGCCGGGTCCTTGTCGACGTAAAGCTTTTGGTAGTCCGGGATGAAGACGTAGGACCACTGGCTCGCACCCGACGCCAGCGCGGTCGTCTGCGCCGTGTTGTCGTTGTACGAGGTGTACTGGATCTCCGGAACCTTGGGCAGTTCCTGCCAGTACTCGGCGCGCCGCGCGATCGTGACGGTCTGCGAGGTGAACGACTTCAGCTCGTACGGACCGGTGCCGACTGGCTTCGGGTTCGTGTAGGTCGTCGGGTCCGGAACGCCGCTCCAGACGTGCTCCGGGATGACCATCGCGCTGATGACCTTGTTGCGGTTCACGAACTGCGGGCTCGCGAACGTGACCTCGACCTTGCCGTCCGGCGTCGCCGTCGCGGCCTCGTGCTTGAGCGAGTCGCGGTTGTTGAGCGCCGGCCACTTCTTCAGGATCTCGAACGAGAAGGCGACGTCAGCGGCCGTGAGCGGCTTGCCGTCGGACCACTTCACGTTCTCCCGGATCGTGAAGGTGATCTTCTTGTAGTCCGGGGCCCAGTCCCACTTCGTCGCGAGCCACGGCACCGGGTCCTGGGCCGGGCGCGTGTTGTTCACGAACGCCAGCGGCTCGTAGATCTGGTAGCGGTAGCCCAGCGAACCCGCCGCCGACGTGGGCAGGAACGGGTTGTGGTTCTCGGTCAGCGGCCCGTTGGGCATGCCCACGGTCAACACGCCGGAGGCCTTGGTGGCGCCGCCGGAGGAGCAACCTGTCGCCGCGAGCGCCAGTGCCAACGCGACGATGATTGTTCTGCGCATGGGGGAATCTCCCGATACGGAGCATGAGAGCGCTCTCTCATGCGTACGGCGAACTCGCCAGACCTCATGGGTGGCCTGGCGGGTTCGTTTCAGTTGTGGTGGAGCAGGGTGGGTCTAGGCCCTGTCCGGCAAGCCTCGTCCGCGATAGTCGCGACCGAGGGCCGCGGAGGCGGTGCCGCCGCAACGCCCGAATACGCCCGGTATGAGGGCGTTGCGGCGGCACCGCCTCCACGACTCTCGACCGTGACTCTCATCGAACGGACTTGCCGGACAGGGCCTAAGGCGCGGATTCGCGCACGATCAACGAGGTCGGCAGCACCAGCGGGTGGTCGGGCATCGGCTGTCCCTCGAGCGTGGAGAGCAGCATCCGCGCGGCGGCGGCACCCATCTCCTGCAGCGGCTGGCGGATCGTCGTCAGCCGAGGTTCGGTGTGTCCCGCGACCGGGACGTCGTCGAACCCGACCACGGACACGTCACCGGGGACGGTCCTGCCGGATTCTCGCAGCGCCCGCAGCACTCCGACCGCCGAGAGGTCGTTCTGCGCGAACACGGCGTCGAACGGGATCCCGCTCGCCACGAGCTTGTCCACGGCGACCTCACCACCTTCCGTGGTGAAGTCGCCGTCGACGACGAGATCCGGGTGCAGCGTCAGGCCCGCTTCCGCCAAAGCGAGCCGGAACCCGTCCAGCCTCGCCTGAGTGCACCCGAAGTGCGGTGGTCCGGTGACGACGGCGAACCTGCGGCGGCCTGCCGCGACGAGATGCCGTGCGACATCCGCGCCTCCCTGCCGGTTCGTCGTCGTCACCGAAGGGAACTCCGGGTGCGAACCGCGGTCGTCGATCATGACGACCGGCAGGCCCGCCCGGTAGAGCGTGGAGATGTAGTGCAAGGCGTCCGGGGGCTCGACGACCAGCAGGCCGTCGAAAGCGTTGGCGGACACGTGGTTCGCGAACTGGTTCAGCGACTCCGGCCCGCGGTTCAGCGTGTAGAGCAGCAGCCCGTACCCGTCGGCCTCGAGCGTGTCGACGATGCCCTGCAGCACCTCGCCCATCCACGGCCAGGTGAGCGACGGCGCGAGCATCGCGACAGTGCGGGTACGACCCCGCGCGAGACCCACGGCACGAGCGCTGGGCACGTACCCGATCTCGTCGATGACCTTGCGAACCCGTTGCGCCGTAGAGGCATCCACGTCCGGCTTGCCGTTCAGCACGCGTGACACGGTCGCTTTGGACACCTGGGCGCGTTGGGCGACCTCTGCGATCGTGACACGCATGCCGAACTTCCTTCCGCCGCCTCCTGGAACCGGTTCCGTAACCGGTTCCGACGAGGTGTGACGGAGTCAACAGCCTGACCTCAGCATTAGTCAAGACTCTTTCCGGAAGTTCGTGAGAGCGTTTCCACAACCGGCCACATCGACGCAGGTAGGACCCCGTCGAGCGCCCGGAATTGAGATACCTTGATCGATTCGTCCTTCCGTGTTCCCCTGCTCCGTTCGGAGCACCCCCACCGTCTCAACTGATCGTGCACAATCGTGGGCATGGGGGTTGTCACAGCGGTCAGCCGCAACGAGGAGTACACGTTCACCAAGCCCACCCACGCCAGCATCACCTTGCTCGCCGGGCTGGGCGTCGAGGGCGACGTCCACCAGGGCGTCACGGTCAAACACCGATCACGCGTGGCACAGGACCCGACCCAGCCGAACCTGCGCCAGGTCCACCTGATGCACGCCGAACTCTTCGACGAGCTCCGAGCCAAGGGCTTCTCCGTCGATCCCGGCGAGATCGGGGAGAACGTCACCACCCGAGGCATCGACCTGCTCGGCCTCCCCACAGGCACCCTGCTCCACCTCGGCCCGCAGGCCGTCGTGGAGGTGACGGGCCTGCGCAACCCCTGCCTGCAGATCGACCGGTTCTCGAAGGGCCTCCTCAAGGAGGTCGTGGGGAAGGGCCCGGACGGCGAACTGGTCCGGCGCGCGGGAATCATGTCGATCGTGCTCGTCGGCGGCGTGGTCAGCCCAGGCGACGAGATCCGCGTGGAACTCCCGGCAGAACCGCACCGCCCTCTGCAGACGGTCTAACCACACCGCAAGCGAAGGCGAAGCCGAGCGACCACGCCCGCAAGGCGACAAACGCACGCAAGGCGACCACCCCGCTGGAACAGCAACCAGCCACCGCAGCTGTACCCGCGCGGTGCCAACCGGTCAGCCGACAACGCAAGGCAACCTCGGACGAAACCTGGCGTGGCGATGCGCAGCGAGCCGTCCGAACCTGCTGCCGACTGGGTAGCGGTGCACCCCGCTCATGGCGATTGGGGCTTGACCTTGAGGGGCGGGGTGCTACCCCTGATCGGGCACGGCCGGGCGCTTTTCAGCCCGGCTTTTCCGGCCGTCTCAGCGCCCCGCCAGAGGCTCAAGGTCAAGCCCCAATCGCCAGCCCTTGATTCGTCACGACCCGCGCGCCCGTCCTCGCAAGGCGACCTCTCTTCCGGGAACGCGACCAACCCCGCTGGAACAGGAACGGACCAACGCAACAGGACCCCGGCGAACATCAATCCCCGAAGTGCTCGTCCAAGATCACCGAAATGGTCCGCGGCGCCTCCACCACAGCCAAATGCGCCGCATCCCCCACCACGTACAACTCCGAATCCACCAACTCATCAGCAATCCGCCGAACCAGCTCAGTAGGCGTCGCATGATCCTGCGCAGCAGCGATCACCACCGCCGGAACATCGATCTTCGCCAAATCCGCCCGAAGATCCATCCCCCGAACTGCCTCGACACAGGCCAAGTACGTCGGAACATCCACCGCCAGCAACTCATCCCGAAACTCGGCGACCACCGACGGCGCGCAGTGCGGCGTGAACCACCTCGAAACAACCGAGTCGGCAACCGCCGAAATCCCCGAAGACCGCACCAGAGCGATCCGCTCGTCCAACCGGGCCTTGTCGGGAACCCAGGCGGTGGTGCACACCAGCGCCAGCCGGGAGATCCGATCGGTGTGCGCGGCCAGCCACATCCCGACCATCCCGCCGAGCGACACCCCGCAGTAGTACACCTGGCGCAATTCCAAGTGGTCCAACAGTTCCACGACGTCGCCGGCGAGGTCCTCGATGCCACAAGGCCCGGGAACGGGCGCACTCCCGCCGTGGCCGCGGTGGTCGAACCGCAGCACCCGGAACGGCAGTGAGAAGTCGCGCCACAGGGAGGTGGTGGTGCCGAGGGCGTTGCCGAGCACCAGCACCGGCGCGTCCTCCGGCCCGGTCAGCGTGTGTGCGAGCACGGCGTCACCTCCTCGCAGGGACCCGACATCGCGAGTCTGCCTGGGGTTTTCCCCGTCCGCACGACGAATTCCGCCGGCGGCCCACAACCACCGGCCTGGCCCCCGCCGAAACACCGTTACGGGGAGCAGAATGGTGGCTTGCCTCCGCCGCCTACCGCACCGGGAAGCCGATGAACTCCGTTGCTCCGTTCGCGCACGAAGCCCTGTTCTACCGGGACGAGGACACCTTCCTCTCCGGTACGGCCAGATTCGTGACGGACGGGATCACCAACGGCGAGCCGGTGCTGGTGGCGGTGCCGGAGGCGAGCATCGCCCCGTTGCGCGAACGGCTGGGGGAACTCGCGAACCAGGTGCACTTCATCGACATGACCGAGGCCGGGCGCAACCCCGGGCGGATCATCCCCGGTGTGCTGATGGCGTTCAGCGCGAGCACGCAGCTGCGCTTCCGCATGGTCGGGGAGCCGATGTGGCCCGGTCGCAGCGAGCTCGAATACCCGGCGTGCGTGCAGCACGAGGCGTTGATCAACACTGCGTTCGAGGGCAGGGAGGGCGTGATCCTGTGCCCGTACGACGCCGCGGCGCTGCCCGGCCACGTGCTGGAGGACGCCTGGCGCACCCATCCCGTGGTGATCGACGGCGAGCGCCGTGCCGCGAGTGAGTGGTACACCGACCCGGCCGCGCTGACCGACCTCTACAACGTGCCATTGCCGGCGCCGCCCGCCGACGCCGAGGAGCACCCGTTCTCCGTGGGCACGCTGGCGCACGTGCGCAAGCTCGTGTCGGCGTACGCGCACGGGCTGCGCCGCGAACAGGTCGAGGACCTGGTGCTCGCGGTGAACGAACTCGCGACGAACAGCATCCTGCACGCGTCCGGGCGCGGGGTGCTGCGGATGTGGCGCGAGGACGACGCGGTGGTGTGCGAGGTGAGCGACACGGGCGCCGGGTTCCCGCCGTCGTTCACCGGGCTGTCCGGCTTCGGGATCGTGATGGTGAACCTGTTGTGTGACCTGGTTCGCACCCACACGAGTCACAGCGGTACCACCGTTCGAGTGTACTTGGGGCGGTAGGGAGTCACCGCCATCTCATCGCAATGCGCAGGACACGAGGACCTGTTTTCCTTGCACGGATATGACAGACCACCTCTCCCCCCTCGACATCGCTTTCCTCGCGATGGAGGGCGACAGCAACCCTTTGCACCTCGGTGCGGTCGCGACCTTCGCACCGTCCACTCCGGTGCATCCGGCCCGCATCGCCGCAGTGCTGTGCGAACGGGCGCAAGAGATTCCGCGACTGCGGCAGCGCGCCCGCACGTCGTTGCTCGGTGGCGCGCGCTGGGTGGAGGATCCCGGCTTCGCGCCTGAGGACCACCTCTTCACGCACCACGTGCGCGGCCGCGACCGGTTCGCCACGCTGGTCTCGCACCTCATGGCGCAGCCGCTCGACCTCGCGCGCCCGCCGTGGGAGCTGCACGTGATCACCGGCCTCGCGGGCGGCAGGTTCGCCGTCGTCGCGAAGCTGCACCACTCGCTGTGCGACGGCATGAAGGCCGTTGGCCTGGGAATTCAGCTCTTCGACCCGTCGCGGCTGTCCATTCCGGACGCTCCGGAGCCGATCACCAGGTCGATCATCCCGTCCCTCCCGTCGCTGCGCGGGATCAAGGACACGATCGACATCGCGTCGAGCGTGCTGATGAACACGCGCCCGCCGACGCTGAACTCGCCGGTGCTCACCGCGTCCACCCGGCCACGCCGCGTGGTGATGTCGCGACTGGATCTTGCGGACGTGCACCGAATCCGGCGCGCGCACGGTGGCACGGTGAACGACGTGCTGCTCGCTCTCGTCACAGGTGCGTTGCGGCACTGGCTTTCCGCGCACGGCAGCGCCGGGCCCGACTCGGTCGTGCGGGCCCTGATCCCGGTTAACCAGCGCTCACGCTCCGGCGACGGCGCCTCGGGCAACCAGATCTCCGGCTTCCTCGTCCCCCTGCCCGTCGGCGAGGCGGACCCGGTGCGGCGGCTGCGGAACATCCGCGCGCGGATGGAGTCCGCGAAGGCCGCCGGCCCCGACCGGGGCGCGGGCGCGTTGCCGCTGCTCGCCGACAAGGTGCCGCCGCTGGTGCACCGCCTGGCCGCGCCGGTGATGGGCCGCTGCGCTCCCCTGCTGTTCGACACGCTGGTGACGTCGGTGCCGCTGCCGTCCGTCCCCCTCGCGCTGGACGGCGCCTCGTTGTGCGAGATGTATCCGGTCGCACCCGTCGCACCAGGTCATGCCGTGGGCATCGCGTTGTCCGTGTACAAGTCCTCGGTGCACGTCTGCCTGAACACCAACCAGTCGTGGATGTCCGACGCGCACTGGCTCGACAGCGTGCTGCGCCGCGAGCTCTCCGCGTTGCAGGAGACCCGTGAGCTGGTGGGTTTGCCGAGGTAGAAGCGCGGGCACACCTGTTTTCATGAGCAACACCGTGGTCCTCGACGTGGACGGAACCCTGGTCGACACCAACTACCACCACACGGTGTCGTGGCTGCGCGCCTTCCGCAGCGTCGACGTCACCGTGCCCGGATGGCGGGTGCACCGCGCGATCGGCATGGGCGGCGACAAGCTGGTCGCGGCCGTGGCGGGCGACAAGGTCGAGCAGGACCACGGCGACGCGCTGCGCACGGCCTGGGAGCGCTACTTCGACGAGGTGCTGGACGAGATCCAGCCGCTGGAGGGCGCGCACCGCCTCATCCGCGCCGCGACCGACCTAGGCCTGGCCGTGGTGCTCGCGAGCTCGGGCAAGAGCAAGCACGTCGAGCACTACCTGAAGCTGCTCGACCCCGGCGACGTCGCGTGGACCACGTCCGACGACGTCGAGGACAGCAAGCCCGCACCGGACCTGCTCGAGGTGGCGCTGCGCCAGGTGAAGGGCGAGCGCGCGGTCATCATCGGCGACTCGGTCTGGGACTGCGAGGCCGCGAAGCGCATCGGGCTGCCGTCGATCGGGCTGCTGACCGGCGGGTTCGGCGAGGACGAGCTGATCGACCGCGGGGCCTCGTCGGTGTACGCGGACCTGGACACGCTGCGGGCGGAGCTGTCCGACCTGCCGTTCGCCGTGGTGGACGAGCCGAACGCCTGAAAAGTCCTTTGCGAGGCCGCTCGGACATCGGATAAGCAGACCGGATGTTCTGCTGGATGGACCTCAAGACCCGCGACCCGGCCGCCACCGCCACCTTCTTCTCGCACGCGCTCGGCTGGAGCTTCGCCGTGGACGAGGAGGACTGGCGCACGGCAGTCAAGATCTCCGCAGACGGCCACCAGATCGGCAGCGTGAGCGACCTCGCGAGTCCGGTCTACCCACCGGGAACACCCGCCCACATCGCGTTCTACCTGGCGGTGGACGACGTCGACCGCCAGGTGGCAGCGGCCGTGGCGAACGGCGCCGACCTCGTCGTGCCGGCTTTCGAGGCGGGTGATCAGGGTCGCATCGCGACGTTGATCGATCCGTTCGGCGCCGCGTTCTCGCTGTGGCGGCAGCACCGGCCCACCGCGTGGACGTTCCCGCACCGCATGGTCCTGGAGAGCGAACAGCCAGGCGAGGCCCGCCGCTTCTACGAGGAGACGCTCGGTGGTCCGCTGCCCGGCGCCGACTTCCTCGCCGCACCCGGACCCGTCACTCCCCGGTGGGAACTGGCGCTCGCCGACCCGCACAGCGCATCCGGCTCGGCCGCACGGCTGAGCAGCCCGGAAGGACTGGCGTTCCGGACCTACGGCTGAGGTTCCTGCGACGGGGTCGGCGCCTCCGAGGACTTCTTGCGGTCCTTCTTCTTCTCCTTGCTCGGCGCGGCCGACTCCTCGACCGGCTCCTCCGCGGTCGGCTCCACCGCGGGAGCCGAGGTCGGCACCACACCCCCGGCAGGAGGCACCGGCACCCCGGGAACCCCCGGCGCGTCGGATCCGGACGGCGTCTGCACCACCGTCACCGTGGACGGCGTCACCGTCACCACGCGGGTCTGCGCGTCCGGTGCCACCGGCCGGTCCGCGGCAGGGGCCTCACTGCCACCGACGAAGTTCGCCACCACCACGGCCGCCATCGCACCGACGGCGACAGCCGCGGCCGCGATGGCCACGCGCTTGCCCCGGCGGGACCGCGGCGCGGGCACGACCACGTCCGCAACGGCGTCCGGGGCCACGGCCGCGTCCGGCAGCAACGCCGGCAACCCGCGGCTGGCCTCGAAAGCGGCGTTGAGCGACCGGGCGCACTGCGCGGCGGTCGGCCGGCGCGCGGGGTCCATGTCCGTCATCGCCGACAGCAACGACTCCCAGGCCAGCGGCAGGTCGACGGGGATCCGCGGCGAGCGCGCCAGCCGGGCCAGCGCGGCCTCGGCGTCGCCACCGGGGTACTCGGTCCGCCCGGTCAGGCACTCCAGCAGCACGAGACCGAGCGAGTAGACGTCGGCGGGCGGCCCGACCTCGGCGCCGCGCACCTGCTCTGGCGACAGGTAACCGGCGGTGCCGACCAGCACGCCGGACGTCGTCACCCGCGTCACCTCGGCCACGAGCGCGAGGCCGAAGTCGGCCAGGTACGCCTGCTTCTCCGTGTCGTCGAGCAGGATGTTGGACGGCTTGATGTCGCGGTGCACGACGCCCAGGCCGTGCACGTGGTCCAGCACGGCGGCGATCTGGCCGCCGACCCGCGCCACGAACCGGGGCGGCAACGGCTCGCGCATGCGCTGGCGCAGCGTGCCGCCGGTGATCTCGCGCATCACGAAGTACGGGCGGCGCGACACGCTGCCGGAGGCGTAGACCGGGATGATGCCGGGGCAGTCCAGGGAGGCCAGCATCGTGGCCTCGCGCTGCAGGCGCAGTTCGTCGTCGGGCAGACCGGGGCCGGTGAAGACCTTGACGGCCACCGAGGACGTGGTCGAACGGTCGTACGCGCGGTAGACCTCGGCCATTCCACCCGAGCCGAGCAGTGAACCGATCACGTAGCGGTCGTCGACCACCGCTCCGGTCAGGTCACCGTCCCAGCGCTCGCTCATGGGCCTCCGCATCGTCGCGCCTGCAAAACCTAACGGGTCGCGTGGAATGTCTGCTACCCGGTGGAACCTGACGATCACACGACGATCAGTCCGGCTTCTATCTCCCGGACCACCGCCACGTCCCGTTCGAGCTGGTCGGCGTCGGTCGACGCCAGCACTACCGAACCCAACGACGTCCACAGGTCGTCGGTACGGGGCACCATGGAACCTTCGCGATACGCCAGCGCATCACTGCGGTAACTCGGCAAAAGTGAGGCCAGCTCGTCAAAACGCACCGAGTTGCCGAGCTCCCCCGCCGCCGGCGACGACACGTACACCGACTTCACGTGCTGGCGCCGCGAGTACCGGCGGACGGAATCACCGTCGAGGCGGTGCCGCACCATCCGCGTGATCTGGTTCTCCCCCGTGCCGAGCAGCGCCAGCTCCTGCTGGCCCGCGTCGGCGAGCCGCGCGCCGATCTCGATCAGCCGCGGCCCTCCGGGGGTGACCATGACCGCCACGTGCGCGGGCCCGTTGCGGACGCCGGTCGCGTCGAGCACCTCGCGGACGTAGTCGGACAGCACTCCGACGACGGGATCATCGGACTCGACCAGGGTGTTCGAGAGGTAGATGCCGAGGCGGTCGCCACGCCGTTCCTTGGCATAGCGCCACACCGCGACCAGGCCGTGCTCGCCGTCGATCGAGTACGTGTCCACCTCGTACTCGGTGCCCACCGCGAGTTCCTGCACGAGCACCTTGTCGTTGCGAACGTTCCTCTTGTTAACGCGTCCGAGGATCCGGTGGAACTTGGCCTGCCAGTCCTCCCCCGGCTCCGCGACGAACACGTCGCCCGCACCGCCGCACTTCTGCGACTTCAGCACGATCGCGGAGTTCTCGAGCCCCTCGCGCCGCAGCCACCCGGCCACCTCGTCGGCGCGGTCGGAGCTGATCTGGCGCAGGTGCGGCACGCCGGCGGTGCGCAGCGCCACGGCCATCTGCCACTTGTCGCTGCGCGCGGAGGAGAGCGTCAGGACGTTCGACCGGCCCGGCGCGAGGAGCTCGGACAACGTCTCCGCGGTCTCGACACCGGTCTCGGCCCCCGCCACGACGGCGATCGGGTCGTGCACGGCCAGCTTCGCGGCGAGCTCGTCGAGGTCGTGCAGCACGTGGACCTCGGTGTGGTCGTCCGGGTTCCACGTCGGCGCGAGCCACGGGGACGGCCTCCCCGCGGTCAGCACGGCGATCGTGTCGACGCCACGCCGGGCGAACGCGGGGGCGATGCCCTGGCCCGCCGAGTGCGGATCCACCACCACGATGCTGCGACCAGTCATCGCTGTCCTCCACGTCCGTGAGCGACTCTGCTGATTGAGGACACAACCGGGGCTGTGCGAGCAGGCATTCCTGTCTCGATTGGGACGAGACGACGGTCACTCGAACCGCAGGCCCTCCCGCACCGCGGCGGTCACGAGGCAGCCGGAGGTGGCACGCCACAGCCGCGCCAGCCGGACGCGGAGGTCGGTGCCCCCGGTCAGCGCCTGCGCCACGAACTGCAGCCCGAGCAGCTCGGCCACTATCTGCTCGGCCGCGTGCCGGACGTTCACCTCGGGCCGGAGCTCGCCGCGTTCCCGCGCGAGCGACAGCAGGTCCCGCACGACGGTGACCCAGCCGATCACCTGCGCGGCCGCCGCGACGTCGAAGAACACGGCTTCCCGCAACAGCTTCGCGCTCACCCGCACGGTCAGGTCGGTCTCGAGCCTGCTGACGAACTCGAACGACATCGCGACCAGCGCCTGCACCGGCGACGGCTCGATGGCGAGCACCTCGTCGCGCAACCGGTGCCACAGCAGGGACTGCTCCTCGATGATCGCGACGCCGAGGGCCTCCTTGGAGCGGAAGTGGCAATACAACGCGCCTTTCGACACGTCGGCCCGCGCGCACACGGCCGTCAGACTGGAGCCTGAGAACCCGTCGCGGTCGAACACCTCCGCCGCGGCCCGCAGCAGTCTCGTCCTCGTGTGCAGCGCTCTCTCGCGTTGCGCGCTCATCCCCCGGTCCGCGCGAGGCCGGTCGCCACGGAGGAGGCCAGCGTGTCCGGCAGGTGCCAGTACTGCTCGATCTCCCCGAGGTGCACGGAGAGCACGGTGGTGAAGCGGGTCTCCAGCGTCTCGCCGGTGGCCTGGACCCGCCAGCGCGCCGACCCGATCACGGCCGCGTCCCCGCCGTCGACGAGCACCTGACGCGCCGAGAGCTGCTCGAGGCGCATCGTGGCGAACAGGGTCAGGAAGTGCGCCTCGACCTCACGCCGGGCGCGCGTGCCGATCGTCCACCGGGCGCCGTTCGATTCGGGCGACTCCCATTCCACGGCCGGTGCGCACAACCGCGCGATGCCGGGTGCGTCCTGTGCCGCGAGTCGCGCCAGGAACACCTGCACCACTTCGACCGTCGATAGCATTTCCTCACACTAACAAGGAGCGCGAAAAGTGGGCGCGCACACCCCATTGGACCAGTTGTGTTTCCTCCGAACAACCGATCAAGTCATTACATAGGTCCCTGAACTTTCAACGACCGCCGGTATCACCGCAATGCACGGCACGAACTCCCGGACTTTGCGGCACTGTGGACGCCGTACCCGTCATCTCACCGAAACGGAGCAGAACCGTGCTCAAGGCAGCCCCCCAAGCCCACGAGCACCAGGCCACCCCGCCGATAACCGCCCTGATTCCCCAGGCACGGCGAGAACAGGGCCTCACCCAGCGCGCACTCGCGGACCTGTTGTGCGAGATCTCACAAAACGACAGCGTCACCCGTGAAGAAGTGTCGAGATGGGAGCGCGGAAAACGCATTCCCGGCCCCTACTGGCGCGCCTGGATCAGCGCGGCGCTCGACGTGCCGCACGCCGAGGTCGACCGGGCCGCGGTCGTCGAACGCGAATACCGCAGGACCAAGACCGACGACCCCGCCGACCACCAGGTGAATACTTCGTGATACTCGGCTAGCCGCGGCGAGAAATGTCCCGAATTGTCATTCCAGACCGCACGTCGCGTTCACTGCGAGCCGGCGTGCGCCCGGAGGTCGTCCACGAACCGGCTGAGCAGCCGCCCGAACGCCGCCTTGTCCTCGTCGGACCAGTCGGCGACGGCGCCGGTGAACCAGCCCAGGACGGCCTCCAGGTACCGCCCGGCCGCCGCCGCGCCCGCGTCCGTCAGCTCGACGAGACGCGCGCGCTGGTCGTCCGGGTCGACGACGCGGCGGACCAGATCGGCGCGCTCCAGGTCGTGCAGGTGCCTCGTCACGTGCGGACCCACGACCTGCATCCTTCCGGCGATCTCCCCCACCCGCAGCGGCCGGTCGGCCATGCGCAGGGTGATCAGCACGGTCAGGCCGGGGCGGTCCAGCGGGATGCCGACCTGCTCCATCGCCCGCTCGACGAGCTGGCTGCGGTTGAGCACGGTGCCCAGTTGCATCAGGTGCGGCAGCAGCGCCGCGGGGTCCAGGGCCTCGCTCATCTCACACCTTACTTACCTAACTTAGGTATATGCTTGCCTCAGTCGCTCGCAACCGTAGCGATCATCGCGGCCTAGAAAATGATACCTAAGTCAGTTATCTGGAGGGACCATGAGCTCAGTCCTGATCTCCGGCGCCAGCATCGCCGGCCCCGCACTCGCGTTCTGGCTGCGGCGGCACGGTGTCGACGTCACCGTCGTCGAGAAGTCGCACACCCTGCGCGGCGGCGGCTACCCCATCGACATCCGCGGCACCGCGCTGGACGTGGTCGAGCGGATGGGCCTGCTCCCCCGGCTCCGCGAGGCCCACGTCGACACCCGCCGGATCACGTTCCTCAACGCCGACGGCAGCCAGGCCGCGTCGATCCGCCCGGAGTCGCTCATCGGTGGCGACGGGAGCGACCTGGAGGTCCGGCGCGGCGACCTGGCCGAGATCCTCTACGGCACCGTGCGCGACGACGTGGAGTTCCTGTTCGACAACACCATCGTCTCGATGAGCGAGCACTCAGGCGGTGTGGACGTGACGTTCCGCAGCGGGCTCGAGCGCACCTACGACCACGTGATCGGTGCTGATGGGCTGCACTCGGCCGTGCGCGCGTTGACGTTCGGACCGGAGGAGCAGTTCCACCGCTACCTCGGCTACTGCTTCGCGGGTTTCACGCTGCCCAACCACCTCGGTCTCCAGCAGGAAGCCCTGCTGTGGAACGAACCCGGCCGCGCCGCCGCCCTGTACGCGGTGGGATCGACCGAGAACGTGCACGGCTTCCTGAGCTTCACCCGCGAGGAGGCCCCCTTCGGCGCGTTCCGCGACCCGCAGGCCCAGCGCGACCTCGTGGCGTCGGTCTTCGCGGACGACGGCTGGGAGCTGCCCCACCTCGTCAAGGCCATGCAGGCCTCCGACGACCTGTTCTTCGACACGGTCAGCCAGATCCGCATGCCGCGCTGGTCGTCCGGCCGCGTCGCGTTGGTCGGTGACGCCGCCTACGCCCCGTCGTTCCTCACGGGCCAGGGATCGAGCCTCGCGCTCGTCGGCGCGTACGTGCTGGCGGGCAACATGAGCGACTTCGGAGCGTACGAGCGCACGATCCGGCCGTTCGTCGAGGCGAACCAGAACCTGGTCGACGTGGGCGACGCGGAGCTGTTCCCCGGCACCGCCGAGAGCCTGGCCGCCCGCAACGCCAACCTGCGCTCGCGCGAGACGATGCCCGCCCCGGCCTCCCGTCCCGAGCACTCGGCGATGACCCTCCCGGACTTCGAGCTGCTATCTCCGTGACAGGTCGTCCACAGGCGGCTCACAGGATTGCGCCGCAACCTGAGTCGCATGACGGACAACCACGACCGCGGCCTCCAGTACGACCTCGCCACGCTCATCGGGCGCAGGCGGGCGTTGTCGCTGCTCGGCGGCGCGGGCCTCACGCTCGTGGCCTGCGCCCCGTCGACCACCACCGCGACGCCGACCACCACCACCGGCTCGTCCACCACCTCCGCGGCCGCTGACGGCTCGCCACTGGAGGCGATCCCCGAGGAGACCGCAGGCCCGTTCCCCGGCGACGGCTCCAACGGCCCGAACGCGTTGACGCAGAGCGGCATCGTGCGTTCGGACATCCGCTCCAGCTTCGGCTCCTCAACGCGCGCGGCCGAGGGCGTGCAGCTCACCATCGACCTCACCGTGCGGAAGGAGGACGGCAAGCCGTTCGCCGGTGCGGCGGTCTACCTGTGGCACTGCGACATCAACGGCGACTACTCGATGTACTCGGACCGGGTGAAGGACGAGAACTTCCTGCGCGGCGTCCAGGAAGCCGACTCCTCCGGGAAGCTGAAGTTCGTCAGCGTCTTCCCCGGCGCGTACTCGGGACGCTGGCCGCACATCCACTTCGAGGTCTACCCGAGCCTCGCCGAGGCCACCGGGGCCGGCAACAAGATCACGACCTCGCAGCTCGCACTGCCCGAGACGACGTGCAAGGAGGTCTACGGCACGACCGGCTACACGCAGAGCGTCCGGAACATGTCGCGGACCTCGCTGGAGCAGGACATGGTGTTCCGCGACGGCACGGACCACCAGATGGCGAGCATGTCGGGCGACGCCGCGTCCGGCTACACCGCCTCACTGACCTTCGCGGTGGAGGGCTAGCCACAACTCCGCGCGCAGGCCCGGCGAGTCGAGCGAGCGGCCGAGGGCCTGCTCCGCCCTGCGCACCCGGTTCCTCAGGGTGTGGCGGTGAACGTCGAGCTGTGCCGCCGCGGGATCCCACGAGCCGTGGTGCGACAGCCAGACCCGCAGCGTTTCGCGCGTCCCGGCGTCGAGCGGCTCGAGCAACGCGTCCGCGAACCCCTCCGGCAGCGGCAGGGTCCCGGCGAGCTCCTCGAACGTGCGGACACCGGCCTGGCGCGCCTGGCGGGCCTCCCGGTACCCCCGCGCGACCCCGGTGGAGTCCACTTCGGACGAAGCGACACCGTCGAACTCGCCGGTGAGCACGACGACGTCACCGTCGTGCTCGGCCCAGAACACGGTGTCGTCCGGTGGTTCGCCGGCGAGGAACACGCGGAACCGGTCCGGCAGCCCGTCGACCGGCAGCCCGGCCAGCAGCATCCGGAACTGCCCCGCGCGGAGCTCCCTCCTGGCCGCGTCGACGGAGTCGTGCTGGGCGAGCGCAAGGACGAGCAACGACGCGGCCGTGTTGACGATCCCCGGATCCGGCCTCGCGGTGCCGACCGCCAGGACGCCCCGGGCACGGCTGCCGAGGACCTGGAGGAACACGTGCACGCCGTCGAGCTCGAACGCGGCGCTGGCCAGGCCGCCCGCGGTCCTCAACCGGGCGAGCTCGGCGGTCAGGTCCGGGACGAGGCGGGGGTTGTGCGCGTGCACGGGCTCACCGGCCGCGTCGAGCAGCACGGCCCAGCCGTCGATCCACTGGCCGAGCCTGCGCACGACTCCCCCGACACCGGCCCGGACAGCGGCCCTGGTGAGCGCGCGCTGGGCCTCGCCGGTGCGGGCGAGCACGGCGTACTCGTCGGCGGCGAGCGCTTTCGACACCGCCTTGCTGATCGCGATGAACGGCACCTCGCGCGGCACCTCGACGAGCCCCAGCCCCACCTGCTCCGCCTCGTGCACCAGCGCGGGCGGCACCACGTCGTGGCCCAGGCCCGTGCCGAAACCGAGTCCGACGACCCCGGCGCGCACGAGCCGTTCGACGTAACCGTCCCGCAGGGCGTTGAGGCCGGTCGTCAGCAGCAGCTCGCCGCCCTCCAGGAACGGCGTCGGATCGGCGAGCTCGGTCCCGTGCACCCAGCCGACCGGCTTCGACACGTCCCCGGCCAGCACCGGCAGCCCCAGGGACCGGGCGAGGTCGTGCAGCGTGATGGGCATGTACCAGTTTGTACATCTTCTGTGGACAAGCACACCACTTCAGCTACTGCGCACCGCGCTGACCAGGGCCATGCTGAGGAACATGACCCGACTGCGTACCGCGATCCCCGGCCCCAAGTCGCTGGAGCTCCAGGCGCGGCGCAAGGGTGCCGTCGCCGCCGGAGTCGGCTCGACGCTGCCCGCCTACGTCGACTCCGCCGACGACG
This sequence comes from Lentzea cavernae, assembly GCF_014653695.1. Lineage (GTDB taxonomy): Bacteria > Actinomycetota > Actinomycetes > Mycobacteriales > Pseudonocardiaceae > Lentzea > Lentzea cavernae. Next base: position 1,229,127 of record NZ_BNAR01000001.1, read on the forward strand.
GCCTGCTGATCGACGTCGACGGCAACCAGCTCATCGACCTCGGCTCCGGCATCGCCGTGACGAACGCGGGCAACCCCGCGCCCGCCGTCGCCGAGGCGGTGCACGCGCAGATCGACAGGTTCAGCCACACCTGCTTCATGATCACGCCGTACGAGAGCTACCTCGAGGTCTGCGAGGCGTTGAACGAGCTCACGCCCGGCGACCACGAGAAGCGGTCGGTGCTGTTCAACTCCGGCGCGGAAGCCGTCGAGAACGCGGTCAAGATCGCCCGGCACGTCACCGGCAGGCAGGCCGTCGTGGTGTTCGACCACGGCTACCACGGCCGCACGAACCTCACGATGGCGTTGACCGCCAAGAGCATGCCGTACAAGCACCGGTTCGGCCCGTTCGCGCCCGAGGTCTACCGGGTGCCGGCGTCCTACCCGCTGCACGACGGCCTGACCGGTCCCGAAGCCGCGCAGCGGGCCGTCGCGGCGATCGAGAAGCAGGTGGGCGCGGACAACACCGCCGCTCTGGTGATCGAGCCGATCCAGGGCGAGGGCGGTTTCATCGACCCCGCCGAGGGCTTCCTCCCCGCGCTCGCGCAGTGGTGCCGTGAGCGTGGCGTCCTGTTCGTCGCCGATGAGATCCAGACCGGCTTCTGCCGCACCGGGTCGTGGTTCGCGCTCGACCACGAGGGCGTGGTGCCGGACATGATCACCACGGCCAAGGGCATCGCGGGCGGTCTGCCGCTCGCCGCCGTCACCGGTCGCGCCGAGATCATGGACGCCGTGCACGTCGGCGGCCTCGGCGGCACCTACGGCGGCAACCCGGTGGCGTGCGCGGCGGCACTGGGCACCATCCACACGATGCGCGAGCGCGACCTCAACGCCGCCGCACGCCGCATCGAGGAGACCGTGCTCGGCCGGCTCCGGGCGATCGCCGAGAAGACCGACGTCATCGCCGACATCCGCGGCCGTGGCGCGATGCTCGCCATCGAGTTCACCGAACGCACGCCCGACGTCGCCGCGCGCGTCGCGAAGGCGTGCCACGAACAGGGTGTCGTCGTGCTGACGTGCGGCACCTACGGCAACGTGATCCGTCTGCTGCCCCCGCTGGTCATCCCGGACGACCTGCTCTCCGAAGGTCTCGACGTGCTCGAAGGAGCCCTGCTCGCATGATCGACTTCCACACAGCCGAAGACGTCGAGAACGCCGTCTCCCAGGCCGCCGCCGTCGCCCCCGAACTGGCCGCACTGCCCGCGCACCGCCGTGCGTCCGCTCTTGACCACGTCTCGCGCCGCCTGGCCGAACGCGCCGAGGAGTTCGCGCAGGCCATCAACGACGACTCCGGCAAGCCGCTGAAGTGGGCGCGCGTCGAGGTCACCCGGGCGATCTCCACGTTCCGCTGGGCCTCGGAGGAGACCCGCCGCTTCTCCGGCGAACTGCAGCGCCTCGACACCGACCCGTCCGCCGAGGGCCGCCTCGCCCTGGTCCGCCGCGTGCCGCGCGGTCCGGTGCTGGGCATCGCGCCGTTCAACTTCCCGCTGAACCTGGTGGCGCACAAGGTGGCTCCCGCCCTGGCCGTCGGCGCCCCCATCGTGCTGAAGCCCGCACCCTCGACGCCGAAGGTCGCGTTCCTGCTCGGCGAACTGCTGGCCGAGACCGACCTGCCCGACGGCGCCTTCTCGGTCCTGCACCTGTCCAATGAGGACACCGCGAGGCTCGTCGAGGACCCGCGCCTGCCGGTGGTCTCGTTCACCGGCTCCGGCCCGGTCGGCTGGGGCATCAAGGAACGCGTGCCGCGCAAGCACGTGACGCTCGAACTCGGCGGCAACGCGGCCGCGATCGTCGCCCCTGACTGGCAGGACGTCGAGTTCGCGGCACAACGCATCGCCACGTTCGCGATGTACCAGGCTGGCCAGTCGTGCATCTCGGTGCAGCGCGTCTTCGTGCACACCGACCTGTACGACGCGCTCTCGGAAGCCGTGGTGCGGCACGTGAACAAGCTCGACGTGGCGGGCGACGTCGGCCCGCTGATCAACGACGCCGCCGCCGACCGCGTCGAGGCGTGGGTCGAGGAAGCATCGGCCACCGTCCTGACCGGCGGCACCCGCGACGGCCGCACCTACGCCCCCACCGTGCTGACGGACGTGCCGGAGGACTCGAAGGTCAACGCCGAGGAGGTCTTCGGCCCGGTCGTCACCCTGACCCGCGTGGACAGCGTCGAGGAGGCGTTCGACCGCGTCAACGCGTCCCGCTACGGCCTGCAGGCCGGTCTGTTCACAACGGACGTACGACTCGCTTTCCGCGCGGCGCAACGACTCCAGGTCGGGGGCGTGATCGTGGGCGACGTGCCGAGCTACCGCGCGGACCAGATGCCGTACGGCGGCGTGAAGGAGTCGGGCATCGGCCGCGAGGGCCTGCGCGCGGCGATGGACGACCTCACCGAACCCCGCGTCCTCGTCCTGACTGGCCTGGACCTCTAGCCGGCCAGACCTCCGACGAATGGGTCGTTCTCGACCTTGACTGCGATGATCTGCGCGTGGCCGTCACGATCAGGGATGTAGCTCGCCAGGCGCAGGTCTCCGTCTCGACGGTCTCGCGCGCGCTGAGCGCACCAGGCATGGTGAAGGAGGCGACCAGGCAACGGGTCCTGGACGTGGTGGCCGGCCTCGGCTACCAGCCGAACCGCGCGGCCCGCAGCCTGATCACCGGCCGCACCGGCAACCTCGGCATCGTGGTGCCCGACCTGCTCAACCCGTTCTTCCCCTCGATCCTGCGGGGCGTCCAGACGAGGGCGGGCGAGGCGGGCACCTCGGTGTTCTTCTGCGACAGCAGGGAGGACCCGGCCACCGAGGCCGAGCTCGTGCGCACCATGTCGGCCCAGGTGGACGGCGTGGTCCTCTGCGCCTCCCTGCTCTCCGACGACACGATCGAAGAACTGGCCGCACTGACCCCGCTCGTGCTGATCAACCGCATGGTGCCGGGCGTCTCGTCGGTCCTGATGGACAGCGCCTCCGGCATGGCACAGGTCGTCGCACACCTGGAGTCCCTGGGCCACGAACACCACGTCTACCTGGGCGGCCCGGCGGCAGCGTGGTCCAACACCCGCAGGATGCAGGGCCTGCAGGGCCGCGCGGAACTGCTCGGCTCGTTCGACCCGAACTTCACCGGCGGCTACGCAGCAGCAGAACAGGCACTCAAAACAGGCGCGACGGCCTTCATCGCCTACAACGACCTCATCGCCCTGGGCGCACTCGCCTACCTGGCAGAACACAACGTCAGGGTGCCGGACCAGATCAGCGTGACCGGCTTCGACGACATCCTGTACGCCACGATGTGCTCGCCACCCCTGACCACGGTCCACATGCCGACCGAGGACGCGGGCAAGGTGGCGGTAGATCTCCTGGCAACCCTGCTCGACGGCGGCCCCGCCGAGCACCGGGAACTCCCGACGACACTGGTGGTGCGCGGAAGCACGGCCAAACCTCGGATGTCGGTCTGACTCCCGGTACCAATGGACCGGGCCTGATGGAGATCCTGCCCGCCACACCGGTAGGACGGACCTCGTCAGGCGTGATTCACCGAATCGCCCCGAACGCATTCATCACCATGAACACAGGGCCGATGCGGAGCGACCTCTAGTCGTACCCGCGAACGTGGCCATCCTCGTCGGCGAGAATTTCGTAGCCATCCATGCCAAGCTCCTTCTGCTGGTTGTCCGACCCACAAACCGTAGAGCCTCAGCGGCGTCCTGTGGAGTGAATTTACGCCGCAACCGGGTTACCCACCACTAACCCAAAGGAGCCGCAGGGACCATGCTCACCGCCCTGGCCACAGCAACTGCCCTGCTCCTGACCACCCCACCCACCCCCACCACCACCGACCCGGTCACCAAGACCGTGCACACCATCAACGCCTACCGCGCAATGCACGGCGCGCCCCCTCTCTCACTCGATTCCGAAGTGTCAAGAACGGCGCAAGAATGGGCAGACCACCTACACGAAACAAACGATTTCCAGCACAGACCGGGCAACCAGTACGGCGAGAACCTCTACGCGACGAGCCGCAAGAGATCAATCGATTCAGCCGCCGCCGACGCCCTCGAAGCCTGGTACCGCGAATCCCGCGGCTACGACTACGACGAAGAGATGACGCAGCAGAACATCAACCACTCACTGCTGCACTTCACCGCAATGGTCTGGAAGTCCACCACCCAGGTGGGCGTAGGCCTCACCCAGGGCCACAACGGCACCTACGTGGTAATCAACTTCGCCAAACGAGGCAACACCCTCAACCACTTCAGGGAGAACGTCCTCCCACCAACACCGAAGCCGAAGGCGAGCCGTCACGCGACGCCGCAGGCGAGCCGCTCTCAAGCGACGCCGCAGGCGAGCCGTCCTTAGCCCTTAGCAAACGGCCTGGGCGGTGGGGTCCCGTCACGAGTCGCGCCACAGCTCTTGCTGCATGCAGGTAGGGGTGTCAACTCGACGCGCTTTTTGTCGAGTTGACACCCCTACCTGCATGTGGCCAGCTCCTGGTGCGACTTGTGACGGGACCCCACCGCCAACGCAACCCAACTACGAAACAGACAGCCGCCCAACGAAACAGGCGTGCCATCTACCTACCGGCGGCGCCACCCCCCGATCAGATTGCCGGGGGTCTGGGGGCAGAGCCCCCAGGGGAAAGCACGCAACCGCAACAGGCCGCATCCAAGGCGACCACCAACCAACCCGCAACCCACAACCTCAAAACGCCGAAGTCTCAGTAACCGCCCTCAAAGCCGCCACCACAGCCGAAAACGGCGGCAACCCAACCCTTCCCGAAGGCACCGAACCAAGCCACCGAACCCCACCCCCATCAACCCGAGACGGCGGCAGCGGCACCAACGTCCCCAGCCGATGCGTCAACGCCCCCCGAGCCCTCAACCGAATCAAGTTGACCTGAGAAGCCTCATCAGCCGACTCAGTGAGGATCAACCACCTCTCCCCCCGCCGCCCGGGCAGCACCACCACAGGCCCGCCAAGCATCCGAACCCCCAGATACCGCTGCACCTCAGCCCCAACCCCGGCCGGCATCTCCACAGCGGACACAACGTGATCGGTGGTCAGCAGCAACCGGTTCTCAGACCGCAACACCAACCACCCCCACCCCGAAAACCGCTCAATCGCACCCGCGAACGTGTCCAGCTGCGACAGAGCCCCACCAGACAGTGCCCCGGCAGGCAGAACCCCAGCAGACACAGCTCCAGCAGGTAGTACTCCTTCAGGCGAGCTCATCGATCTCACCCTCACTTCTCCCGGCCAACGGATGTAACCCCGATCACACGATTTGACTCCCGCCCCCACCAACTTCACTATCGGCCCGCCATCGGCACACTCGAACGGGGCTGGAGAGCGTGACCCACCTGAAGAACCGGCACGTCACCATGATCGCGCTGGGCGGTGTGATCGGAGCGGGTCTCTTCGTCGGGACGGGTGCGGGCATCGCCCTCGCCGGCCCGGCGGTGCTGATCTCGTTCGGCCTGGCCGGACTGCTGGCTCTGCTGGTCCTGCGCATGCTCGGTGAGATGGCGGCGGAGCACCCGAGTGGCGGCGCCTTCTCCGTGCACGCCGAGAAGGCGATCGGCCCGTGGGCCGGGTTCACGGTCGGCTGGACCTACTGGGCCGCGGTGGGCGTCGTGCTGGCCGTGGAAGCGACCGGTGCCGCCAAGATCGCCTCCACCTGGATTCCCGCGGTGCCGCAGTGGGCGTGGGTGCTGATCTTCATGTCGGCGCTCACGGCGGTGAACCTGACCAACGTCCGCAGCTTCGGCGAGTTCGAGTTCTGGTTCGCGGGCCTCAAGGTCGCGGCGATCGTCTTCTTCCTCGCGCTCGGTGTCGCGGCGATCGCGGGCCTTCTCCCGAACGTCGACTCCCCCGGCACGCAGAACCTCCAGGACTTCCTCCCCAACGGGTGGGGCGGTGTCGTGGCGGGTTTCATGGCGGTGGTGTTCGCGTTCGGCGGGCTGGAGGTCGTCACCATCGCGGCCGCGGACGCCGAGGACCCGCGGCACGCCGTCAGGAAGGCCGTCCGGACGTCCATGACGCGGCTGCTCGTCTTCTACCTCGGCTCGATGGCCGTGGTCGTGACGTTGTTGCCGTGGAACGACTCCGAGGTCGGCGCCAGCCCGTACGTCGCGGTGCTCGACCGCCTCGGCATCCCGGCGGCCGGGCAGGTCATGAACGTCGTCATCTTCGTGGCGCTGCTGAGCGCCATCAACGCCACCCTCTACGGCGCCGCGCGCATGCTCAGCTCGCTCGCCGAACGCGGCGAGGCGCCGAAAGCGTTGCTGAACAAGAAGAACGGCGTTCCCCGCAACGCCGTGCTCGCCTCGGTCGCGTTCGGCTTCTTCTCCGTGGTGCTCAACTACCTGTGGCCGGACACGGTGTTCCTGTTGCTACTCAACGCGGTGGGCTCGGCCCTGCTCGTCGTCTGGGCGTTCGTCGCGGTTTCCCAGATCCGGTTGCGCCGCACGATGGAGAACCCGGCGGTCCCGATGTGGGGCTACCCGTACCTGTCCTGGCTGGCGCTGGCCGCGATCATCGCCGTCATCGTGCTGATGCTCAGCGACGAACAGGCCCGCGGGCAGATCCTGTCCACGGGCGTGCTCGTCGCCGTCGTGGCGGCGGTGGCGCTGATCAGGTCGGCGCTGATCAGCCGGTGACGTTCTTCAGCCGGTAGGGCTTGTACTTCGTGTTCTTCAGGCCGTAGGTGAGCACGCGGTGGTCGGTGCCGTGGCTGCCGCGCTGCTCGTAGGCCATGTACTGCGACTTGTCGGCCTTCGTCCACTTCTCGAAGATCACGACGTGCCGGAAGTCGTCACCGGGTTCGTCGACCGGGTCGATGAAGAGATCACCCGGTTTCAGATCGGCGATCTTGATCGGTGTCGAGTACTTGCTGGTCGCGAGAGCAACGGTGTTCGGCCCGCCCTTGGGATTCGCATTTCCCAGCGTGGCGGCCATTGAAACAAAGCCCGAGCAGTCCTGCCGGTACCCGTCCTTCCAGTACTTCGACATGCTGTACGGCACCTGCTTGCCGTTGTTCGCGGTGAGCCACGTGGCTGCCCTCTTCAGCACGTCGGCCCTGCTGATCTGCGCTTCCGGTGTCGCGGACGCCGTCGGCGCACCGACGAGAACGAACGCGAAGAACACGGCGACAACACTTGAAATGAATTTCACGACTTCCCCCTGCATCGAGAAGAGCGAATCTCGTGGCTCCACCGGAGCACGGGGCAGGGAGCGAGTCAAGGATCGTTCGCACAATCACTGAACACGTCCGACTTTCGTGGTAACTCGTCCGAGCGAATTCACCACCCACATCGGGGAACTAAGCAGAACGGCTCTGCGGCGTCAGCAGTTCGTTGATGGAATCGAGCGAGATCCCGAGAGCGCCGGCGAGCGCGGCGATGGTGAAGAACGACGGTGTGGGGGCGCGTCCCGTCTCGATCTTGCGCACGGTCTCGGCCGAGAGACCGGCGCGGGCCGCGATCTCGACCATGCTCTCGTCACCGCGGGCGTCGCGCAGCAACTGACCGAGCCGCCGGCCGCGATCCCGTTCCAGTGACGTCAGGGGGATGCGCACCATGCCTGCGGATTCTACGCGAAACAGACGCGCCGGACGACGTGAGAAAAGTCCGTTGCACGGCCGGGCGATCCCGACATAGGTTCGAAGTACACAAGAGAGGAGGTGGTCCAAAGTTGTATAGCTACAGGACTCGTGAGGTGGCTGTCCGCTAGGACCGCCTTTGGTGACGCCTAGTCGCAAACCCAGGCAGCCACCCGACCCCCGGACTTCGAGCGCTGGTCCCGCTCGGCCTGCTCGCGCAGGAGTCGTCCGGGGGTTGTCCCGTTCCAGGGCACGGCGGCATTTCCACGCCACTAGGACTTCCGCACGGCCACCAGGTCCGCGACGAACTCGTCGAACGACTCGCGGTAGTTCTCGGCCCGCACCACCGACGACGGGTGCACGGTGACACCGACCCGCAGCCCGTCGTGCTCCAGCACCTCACCGCGGTGCTCGGTCAGCTTGAACGACGGCCCCAGCACCGCCTTGGCCGCCACGGCCCCCAGCACCACCACGAGCCGGGGCTTCACCACCCGGATCTCCTCGCGCAGCCACGGGAAGCACGCGACGGCCTCACCGCGCCGGGGCGTCTGGTGGATCTGGCGCTTCCCGCGCTCGACGAACCTGAAGTGCTTCACCGCGTTCGTCAGGTACGTCTTCGCGCGGTCGATGCCCGCGGCGTCCAACGCCTTGTCCAGCAACCGCCCGGCGGGCCCGATGAACACGTGACCGTCGGTGTCCTCACGATCACCGGGACACTCCCCGACCATCATCAGCCGCGCCGGCACCGGTCCCTCGCCGAACACGGTCTGAGTGGCGTCGCGGTACAGGTCGCAGCCGCGGCAGCCGGAAGCGGCAGAACGCAACGCCGCCCAGTCCTTCCCCTCGGGGACGAACTGGGCGGCGCCGGCGTCTTCGCTACTTGTCCGAGCGGAAGGCATCCTTGACCTTCTCGCCCGCCTGCTTCAGAGAGCCCTTCGCACGTTCCGCGCGGCCTTCGGCCTGCCACTGCTCGTTGTCCGTGGCGTCCCCGAGTGCTTCCTTCGCGCGGCCCTTGAGCTCCTCGGCCTTGTTGCTGATCTTGTCGTCGGCACCCATGGATCAGGCTCCTTCACTAGCGGTCAGCTACGTTGTTCGGTTACCCGGCGAGCACCGTTTGAAACAGTTGATAAGGTGATCACTCGCGGTTGAGAACCCAGCCGCAAGCCGATGTGACGGCTTGCTCTGGGTGTGCCCGCCCTCCGCAATGCAGCTCCAGAGCGACGTCTTCGCACCGGCATGCCGCTGTGACCAGACGACGCGAAAGGAGCCGGCGGTGTCGTCCGCGAGAATCACCGCCCTCGAGGCCGAGGTGGCGGGGCTGCGCAAAGCTCTGGTGTCCCGGACAGTCATCGGGCAGGCCACAGGCCTGATCGCCGCACGCAAACCCTGCACACCCCAGCAGGCGTTCCAGCTGCTGGTGCACATATCCCAGCACCACAACATCAAGCTGCACGTCGCCGCCGACCGGTTGGTCACGGCGTTCGTGCACGCGCAGCTAGGCCGGCCCGTCGACCTGGCCGACCAGATGCTGTGGGATCACGTCGACGCGACCACCGCGAACGATTCCGGTGAGAGCGACGACGGGATCGCCGAGGAGGTCAGCAGCACGTCTCCCTGAGGCAGCGGGACGGGGGACGTGCCGAGGTTCACCACCACGCGGGTGCTCCCGCGGTGCAGCACCAGGCACTCCCCGTCCTGCTCGACCAGGAACCCGTCCAGCCGCGGATCGGCGATCTCCGGCCGGGTGCGGCGCAACGCGATCAGCGCGCGGTAGGTCTCCAGGACCACGCCGTGATCACCTTCACGGGCCTCGTCCCAGCGCAGCCGCGAGTTCTGTACGGTCTGCGGTGACATCGGGTCCGGCACGTCGGACTCACCCCAGCCGTGGCGGGAGAACTCACGCCGCCTGCCGGTCCTGACTGCCTCGGCCAGACCGGGGTCCGGGAAGGACGCGAAGAACTGCCAGGGCGTGGACGCCGCCCACTCCTCCCCCATGAAGATCATGGGCGTGTAGGGCGAGCACAGCACGATTGCCGCCGCGCACAACAACTTCCCCGTCGACACGGACGCGGACAGCCGGTCGCCGGTGGCGCGGTTGCCGATCTGGTCGTGGTTCTGGCTGTACGCGAGGAACCGGTAGCCGGGGATCAGCGCCGTGTCGACCGGCTTGCCGTGGTGCTTCTCCCGGAACGACGACCACGTGCCGGCGTGGAAGAACACCTTCTCCAGCGTGTTCTTCAACGCTCCCGGCGCCGCGAAGTCCTCGTAGTAGCCGAAGGTCTCGCCGGTCAGCGCGACGTGCAGGGCGTGGTGCAGGTCGTCCGACCACTGCGCCTGCAGGCCGTACCCGCCGCCTTCCCGCGCCGTCACCAGCTTGGCGTCGTTCAGGTCGGACTCGGCGATCAGCGTGAGCGGACGGCCCAGCGACGCCGAGAGCGCGTCCACCTCGACCGCCATCTCCTCGAGGACGTGCACCGCCCGGTGGTCGGCCAGCGCGTGCACGGCGTCGAGCCGCAGCCCGTCGACGTGGAAGTCCCGCAGCCACTGCAGCGCGTTGTCGAGGACGTACCGGCGCACCTCGTCCGAGCCCGCCCCGTCGAGGTTGAGGCCGGGGCCCCAGTCGTTGCTCCCGGCGAAGTACGGCCCGAACTTGTCGAGGTACGCGCCGGACGGCCCGAGGTGGTTGTAGACCACGTCGAGCAGCACGGCGAGACCACGGGCGTGGCAGGCGTCCACGAACCGCTTGAACCCGTCCGGGCCGCCGTACGGCTCGTGCACGGCACCCCACAGGACGCCGTCGTAACCCCAGCCCTCGACGCCGTCGAAGCTGTTGACCGGCATGACCTCGACGAACGTGATGCCGAGGTCCACCAGGTGGTCGAGCCTGCCGATGGCGGCGTCGAACGTGCCCTCCGGCGTGAACGTGCCGATGTGCAGCTCGTAGATCACCCCGCCCTGCAACGGGCGGCCGGTCCACGCGCCATCGGTCCACTCGAACTCGTGGGTGTAGGCGCGGGACGCCTCGTGCACGCCGTTCGGCTGCCACAGCGAGCGCGGATCCGGGTACGCCTTGCCCTCGATGACGAACGCGTAGTCGGTGCCGTCGGCCTCGGAGTGCCACCAGTCGCCGTCACGCTTCATCTCGTGGTCGACGCCGTCGACGCGCACGTGCACCGACTCGGGAGTCGGTGCCCAGACGGAGAAGCTCACTGATCCCCCTGCACCAGCAGCGCTACCGGATAGGTGTCGAGCAACGACGCCAGGTCCTCGGTCGCCGGCCGTCCGGTGAGGACGTCCGTCCACTTCGAACCGGGCAGCGGCAGAACCGTGTCCTGCCAGCCCTTGCGCTCCAGCCCCAGCGGCAACCGGGTCGCGACCGTGATCACACCGGACCGTTCGAACGCGAGCACGTGCTCGGCCGCCGGGCCCTCGGCACGCAGCGCGCGGTAGCCGTGCAGACCGCGCTTGCGGACCTGCAGGGCCTTGTGCACCACGAGGAGCTTCGCCGCGCCGGAGTCGTCGACCTCCGGCAGCCAGCCGGACTCGATGCGGGCCAACAGGTTGCGGCGCACGTCGTAGTCGACCGGCCTGCGGTTGTCCGGGTCGACGAGCGAGAGGTCCCACAGCTCGGTGCCCTGGTACACGTCCGGCACACCCGGCGCGGTGAGCTGGACCAGCTTCTGCCCCAGCGAGTTCGACCAGCCGGGCGCCTTGAGCCGCTCGGCGAACGCGGCGACCTCGGGTTCGTTCAGCGCCTTGGCGGGCCACGCGGCCACCTCGGCGTCGAAGTCGGCGTTCCGGTCGACCCACGACGTCTTGACCTTGGCCTCGCGGGAGGCCTTCTCCAGGTACTGGCCCAGGCGTTCCTCGGTGAGCGGCCACGCGCCGACGACCGACTGCCACGCCAGGCGGTTCAGGCTCGGCTCGGAGATGCCGAACTTCCCCGTCATCGCGGTCTCGAACGCCAGGTACTCGTCCGGGATCTCGGCCAGCACGGCGAGCCTCGCCCGGACGTCCTCCGAGCGCTTGGTGTCGTGCGTGGACAGCGCGGTCATGGCGCGCGGCTCGGCGGCCTCACGCCGTGCGGCCCGCTGGTGGAACTCCTCCACCGACAGGCCGAACCTGTCCGGCGAGCCGCCCACCTCGTTCAGCGCCACGAAGTTCGTGTAGCGGTAGAACGCCGTGTCCTCGGTGCCCTTCGCGACGACCATGCCCGAGGTCTGCTGGATCCTCGTCGCCAGCTCGCCGCGGGGGTCGGCCCGGACCTGCTCGTCCAGCGCCCGCACGGCGGGCGACTTGCTCCGCCTGACCGCGGTCTCCCAGTACCGCATGCCTTCCGGCAGGTACGAGCGGTACACCGGGAAGTTGACCATGATCTCGGCGACCGCCGCGCAGGCGTCCTCGAACTCGACGCCCTGGACGAGTCGTGCGATCCGGCGCACCTCGGCCACCAGGATCGAGTCCGCGACCTGCTCGCGCGAGGCGTGCTCGACCTCGTGGAAGTTGCCGGCGAACGCGTCGGTGAACCCGATGAACACGCCGCAGATCTCGCGCAACGCGTCATAGCCCGTGGTGCCGTCGACCGGCCAGCTCTGCGGCAGCTCCTCGTCCGGCCCGAGGATCTTCTCCACGACCAGCCAGCCGTCGAAGTGCTCGCGCAGCCGCCGGAAGTACCCGCCGGGGTCGGCCAGCCCGTCCGGGTGGTCGATGCGCAACCCCGTGACGCCCCACGACAACACCGCGCGGTGCGTCGCCTCGAACACCTCCGGGTCCTCGACCCGGATCGCCGCGAGCTCGGTGATGTCGAAGAACCTGCGGTAGTTCAGCTCGGTGTTGCCGCGCCGCCAGTTCGCCTTGAGGTAGTGCTCGTGGACCTCGTCCTGCGCGTCCTCGCCGAGGACGGGCAGCAGCACCTTGCCCGAGGACCAGTCGATGTCGAAGTACCGCGCGTACTTCGAGGCCTGCCCGTGTTCGAGGACGTCCTCCCACCACGGGTTCGGCACGACCATGTGGTTCGGCACGATGTCGACGACCAGGCCGAGGTCGAGCTCCCGCAGGCGTTCCTGCAGCGCTGTCCTGCCCTCGTCGCCGCCGAGCGCCGGTCGCGCCGCGGTCGGGTCGACCACGTCGTAGCCGTGCGTGGACCCCTCGCGCGCGTCGAGCATCGGCGACGCGTACAGCGCGCCGACGCCCAGGCGGGCCAGGTAGTCCGCGACGGCGGCGGCGTCGGCGAACGTGAAGGACGGGGTGAACTGCACGCGGTAGGTGGAGGACGGCGCGCCCATCAGCCCACCCTCTGCAGCACGACGAGCGACCTCGCGACGAGGTTCAGCTGCCCGGACGCGGCGATCGCCTTCTGGTTGCCGCCGACCTCGCCGGTCGCGGTGTCCACGACGACCCTCCACTCAGGACCGTACTCGGACTCCGGCAGCGTCACCTGGATGTCCTCGTAGTGCGCGTTGAACGCCATCAGGAACGAGTCGTCGACCACCCGCATGCCCCGCGAGTCGAGGTCGGGGATGCCCTCGCCGTTGAGGAAGATGATCACGCACTTGCCGAAGTCGTCCTCCCAGTTCTGCTCGGTCATCTCCTCACCCGACGGCGTGAACCACGCGATGTCGCGCAGCTCCTCGCCCTTGCGGATGGGACGGCCCGCGAAGAAGCGCCGGCGGCGGAACACCGGGTGCGCCTTGCGGAACGCCGCGAGCGCCGAGGAGAACTCCATCAGCTCGGAGTTGGCCTCCAGCAGCGACCAGTCGACCCAGGAGACCTCGTTGTCCTGGCAGTACGCGTTGTTGTTGCCGTTCTGCGTGCGGCCGAACTCGTCGCCGTTCACGATCATCGGCACGCCCTGCGACAGCAACATCGTCGCCATCAGGTTGCGGCGCTGCCGCCGGCGGAGCGCGAGGATCTCCTCGTCGTCCGTCGGACCTTCGACACCGCAGTTCCAGGAGCGGTTGTGGCTCTCGCCGTCGTTGTTGTCCTCGCCGTTGGCCTCGTTGTGCTTCTCGTTGTACGACACCAGGTCGTTCAGCGTGAAGCCGTCGTGCGCCGTGACGAAGTTGATCGACGCGTACGGGCGGCGGCCGTCGTCCTGGTAGAGGTCGGACGACCCGGTGATGCGTGACGCGAACTCGCCGAGCGTCGCCTGCTCACCGCGCCAGAAGTCGCGGACCGTGTCGCGGTACTTGCCGTTCCACTCCGTCCACAGAGGAGGGAAGTTGCCGACCTGGTAGCCACCGGGACCGACGTCCCACGGCTCCGCGATCAGCTTGACCTGCGACACCACCGGGTCCTGCTGCACGACCTCGAAGAACGTCGCCAGCCGGTCGACGTCGTAGAACTCGCGCGCGAGCGTCGCCGCGAGGTCGAACCGGAAGCCGTCGACGTGCATCTCGGTGACCCAGTACCGCAGCGAGTCCATGATGAGCTGCAGCGTGTGCGGCGAACGCACGTTCAGCGAGTTGCCGGTGCCGGTGTAGTCGGTGTAGTACTGCGGGTCGTCGTCCTCGAGCCGGTAGTACGACTCGTTGTCGATGCCGCGCATGGACAACGTCGGCCCGAGGTGGTTGCCCTCCGCGGTGTGGTTGTAGACCACGTCGAGGATGACCTCGATGCCCGCCTGGTGCAGGGCGCGGACCATGCCCTTGAACTCCTGCACCTGGTTGAGCGGCAACGCCGCGTAACCGTCGTGCGGTGCGAAGAACCCGATGGTGTTGTAACCCCAGTAGTTGCTGAGGCGTCGCTCGATCAGCGTGTGATCGCTGACGAACTGGTGCACCGGCATGAGCTCCACCGCGGTGACACCCAGCTTGGTGAGGTGGTCGATCATCACCGGATGCGCGAGGCCCGCGTAGGTGCCCCGCAGGCGCGGCGGGATCTCCGGGTGGTCGATCGTGAGACCGCGGACGTGCGCCTCGTAGATGACGCTCTCGTTGTACGGCGTCTTCGGCAGCCTGTCGTTCGTCCAGTCGAAGAACGGGTTCACCACCACGGACTTCGACACGTGGGGCGCGGAATCGTCGTCGTTGCGCTCGTCCGGCGATCCGAACTTGTACCCGTACAGCGACTCGTCCCACGTCAGGCCGTTGGAGATGGCCTTGGCGTACGGGTCGATGAGCAACTTGTTGGGGTTGCACCGAAGGCCGCGCGAAGGGTCGTGCGGGCCGTGCACGCGGTATCCGTACCTCTGCCCCGGACCAACACCCAGCAGGTAACCGTGGTGGACGAAACCGTCCACCTCCGGCAGCCTCACCCGTGTCTCTGTGCCGTCCTCGTCGAAAAGGCAGAGTTCGACGTACTCCGCGACTTCGGAGAACAGAGCGAAGTTGGTGCCCACGCCGTCATAACCGGCGCCAAGCGGGTAGGGCCTTCCAGGCCAGGGTCGCACGATGTTGTTGCTCCTCGTCACAAACGGCGGACTACCCGTCGACCCTATCCGCCTAACCCGTACCCGGCATCACACTCCTTCGTGGGCGAGGACCAGTTGACCGCGCGCGGCGGTCAGGAGCGTGCGCGCCTCCTGGATCTCCGCGTACTTCAGGTGTTCACAAGCGGCCTCCGCGCACGCCAGTGCGTGCTGCAGGGCGGAGTTGTCCTCGATGGGACCTGCGTCCCGCAGCGCGTCACGCAGTGATTCCTCCGCGCGCCGTGCCCCGGCCACCGGGTCGCCGAGCGCGGTCGGTCTCACCGAAGCGAGGACCTGCTCGACTGCCAGTTCCAGCACGCCGGTCGATGTCCGCGTGCTCACGGCTGAGCTCATTGGGTACGCCACCTCCAAGAATGTTCATGTGCTGCCGTCGGGTGACGGCCTCACAGTACTCCTCAGGTCCATGACCTGCTGTTACGCAAAAGTTTCACTTTCCGCGGTTGCGGAGCGGCCGGGTGATTTCACGAACGCGTGGGAAAAATTCGTCCAGTGCGACCGGAAGGGGAATTCTCCAGTTCGGGTGCTCGTCGATCGTGCCCGGCACGTTCGGCTGCCGGGTCTCCCGCAGAGCGTCCTGAGGTGAGGTCAGGACCAGCGCGCAGGGTGCCTGCGCGAGCAGCTCGTGGGCGCCCTCGACCCTGTCCGCCGCCTTGACGCCCTCCTGCCGCATCAGCTCGTCGAAGTCGGGCCCGTCCTCGCCCGCGAAGAACGTCGCCGCGGTGGGGAGGTCGTGCGTGGAGATGCTGGCCATCTGGTTGGGATTCCACTGCGACGGCGGGATCAGCGGATGGCCCTCCGCGTAGTAGTCGCGCTGGAAGTACAGGACGGCGCTGGTGAGCATGCCGTTCTCCTGCAACGTCTTCGTGACGACGGGCTCGACCGTGCCGAGGTCCTCGCCGACCACGACCGCGCCGGCCCGGTACGCCTCCAGCGCGAGGACGCCGAGCATCGCGTCGGCGTCGTAGTAGACGTACGTGCCCCGCGACGGCGGCTCGCCCGGCGGGATCCACCAGAGCCGCCAGAGCCCGGCGACGTGGTCGACGCGGATGCCGTCCGCGTGCTGCAGGACGCTGCGCAGGACCTGGCGGAACGGCAGGTAGCCGGACTCGGCGAGCTTGTCCGGGCGCCACGGCGGCAGGCCCCAGCCCTGGCCGTCCGCGCTGAACGCGTCGGGCGGCGCGCCGACCGTGACGTCGATGGCGAACGCGTCGGGGTCGGCGAACGTGTCCGCGCCACCGGGCGCGACGCCCACCGGGAGGTCGTGGATGACGCCGACTGCCATGCCGGCCTCGTGCGCGGCGAGCCGGACGTCCTGGAGCTGGCGGGTGCACAGGTGCTGGACCCAGGCGTGGAACGCAACCCGTTCGGGTGACGGTTCCGCTCGGTCCGCCGGCCACTCGCGCCAGTCGGGACCGTGGACCTCGGCGAGCGCGCAGTACGTCGCGAACTTCTCCAGGTCGGCGTCCATCTCGACGCCGCCGCCGGGGAAGAGCAGTTCGAGGGCCTGCCTCTTCGCGTCCCAGATCTCGTCGTAGTCGATCAGGTCCTGGTTCGCGGGCCGCAGGTCGCGGATGAGCTGGCGGGTGCGCGGGCAGGCCTGCAGGAACTCTGCCGTGTCCGTGACGCGCAGGTACAGGGGGTTCGCGAACCGGCGGCTGGTCGGCGAGTAGGGCGAGCGTTCGACGGGGTGCGTCAGCGACGGCGCCTGCACCGGGTTGACCAGCACGACACCGGCGTCGAGCTCGAGGCTGCTGCGGCGGGCGAGCGTGGCGAGGTCGGCGAAGTCGCCCATCCCCCACGAGTCCTTCGAGCGCGCGGCGTAGAGCTGCAGCATCCAGCCCCACGTGTGCGGGACCTCCGGCAGCGTCCTGGGCGCGACGGCGAGCGTGACGGTCTGGCCGCCGGTGACGACGCGGTGCCAGCCGAGCGGGACCGAGTCGGGCAGGTGCCGTTCGACCGTGAACGAGGTGCCGTCCTCGAGCTCGACGGTCGCGGGGCCGCGCAGGTCGTATCCCTCGTACTCGCGGATGACGATCGTCGGCGGGAGCTCGCGCTCCGCTCTGCGACGGTCGACCTCGGCGAGCCCGGCGGCGATCGAGTCCTCAGTGGACGCGTCCACCCCGAACTGTGCCAGTACCTTGACGACGACCTCGGTGTCGACGACGACCTCTTGCTGGTCCGCATTCTCGTACCGAGTGGCGACGCCCCAAGCGTCCGCCAGCCTCGCCAACTGCTCCACGAGTACAAGCTATGTCACAGCTCGGTCCGCATTACCAGAGCAAATGGTCCCTGGTCACCCGAAGGGTGCAGACCCGCGGGAACACCCACTCAGAGGTGCATCGCTCAAACATCCGATGCTTCCCCGGGAACGGCCACGACGGCCTCGACCTCCACCAGGAAATCAGGTCCGAACAACGCCGCCACCTGAACCAAAGTGCTGGCGGGGTTGGGCACATCCCCCAGCGCGGGACGCAGGATTTCGTCACGCACGTCGCGAATGGTCTGAACCTCCGACGCGTCCAGCACGAACCAGGTGAACTTGACGACATCCGACCAGTCAGCGCCAAACCCGCGAATGACGTGATGAAGATTGCAAAGGGCCTGGCGCGTCTGCGCTCCCAGGTCGTCGACCCCGACCACGCACCCCTGGGCGTCCACCGCGACCTGACCGGAGACGAACACGAGCTTGCCGGTGACCGCCACCGCGTGGGCGTAGCCGGGGGTGGTCGGGAGGTCCGGCAGCTCGGTCAGGCGCTCTTCGGCGGGCATGGCGCCACAGTACTTCGGGGCGGCGCGGTGTCAGCCGGTCCAGCGTCAGCCCGCCGGAGCGACCGGGCCGCTGGAGTTGCGCACGACCAGCCGCAGCGGGTGTTCCGCCGGCTCGACCTCCCCGCCCCTGATCAGCGTGAACAGGTCGGCGACCGCCCGCTCACCCTGCTCCTTCTCCGCACCCTCGACGGCGGTCAGCCCGACCACGCGGGTGAGCTCCTGCCCGTCCAGCGACACGATCGACACCTCGTCCGGCACCGCCCTGCCGTCCCGCTGCACGCGCAGGAAGATGCCCACGGCCGCGGCGCCGTTGGAGCTGATCACCGCGCTCGGCAGGCGTTCGCCGTCCAGCAGGACGTCGACGACCTGCTCGCCGCCGCCGACGGTCGGCGAGCACCACACCGTCCACTCGGGACGGACCTCGAGCCCGGCGGAGAGCAGGATCTCGTCGTACGACTCGTCCTCGCCGTCGGACAGCACCAGGGCCACGTCGCGGTGGCCCAGGGACACCACGTGCGCCACCGCGGTCTGCAGCGCGTGGCGGAGATCGGTGTCGTCGACCGTCACGTGCGGGACTTCCAGCGACTCCAGCGAGACCCGTTCGGGGCCGGACAACGACATCGACAGCAGCAGCACACCGTCCACACGGCGGCCCAGCGGCAGCTCGTCGAAGAACTTCGCCCGCGCCGCGGCGTCGCCCAGGACGTAGAGCAGCACGTCGTACCCGGCCTGCCGCAACGCGCCCTCCGCGCCCGCGAGCACCGGGCTGACCTCGGACGTCAGCACCGCGATGGCGTAGCGGCGGCCACCGGCCAAAGAGGAGGCGTCGCGCGCGATGGCGTACTTCATGCGCCGCGCGATCTCGCTCACGTGCTGCCTGGTCGCCTCGGACACGCCCGGTTCGCCCCGCAGGGCGCGCGATACGGTCGCAGCGGACACCCCTGCGGCCTTGGCCACGTCGGACATGCTGGTCACGGCCCGAGCGTATTGGAGATCCATGAAGCCCGGCGACCTCGCCCCCGACTTCTCCCTGCCCGACCAGGACGGCACCGAGCGCAAGCTGTCCGCGCTGCTCGAGAACGGCCCGGTCGTGCTCTTCTTCTACCCCGCCGCGATGACGTCCGGGTGCACGGCGCAGAGCTGCCACTTCCGCGACCTCGCGAAGGAGTTCGAGGAGGCGGGGGCGCAGCGCGTCGGGATCTCGATGGACGACGTGGCGAAGCAGAAGCAGTTCGCCGAGCTGAACGGCTTCGACTACCCGCTGCTCTCCGACGTGGCCGGTGAGGTCGCGGAGCAGTTCGGGGTGAAGCGCCGGTTCGGGATCACGCCGGTCAAGCGGCACACGTTCGTCATCGGCCCCGGCCGCGAGATCATCGAGGTGATCAAGAGCGAGTTCTCGATGAACGCGCACGCGGACAAGGCGCTCGAGGCGCTCAGGAGTCGGTGATCGTCAGCACGCCGTAGGGCCCGGACGCCTTGCCCTCGCGCACGGGGGTGCGGGCGATCGTGTACTTGCCGTGCACCTCGGCACCGTCCGGGCCCGCCACGACCACGAGCACCACGGGTTTCGTCGGGGCGTCGGCCGGCACCTCGACGGTCCGGGTCCACGGCAGCGTCACGTCCTGCTCGGTGTGGACGGACGTGCCGGCGGTCGCGGTCACGGAGAACGCCTTCCCGGCGCCCGTCACCTCGAACACGACGACCTGGGTGGACGGCACCGGCGGTTCGGACGGCATCACATGCGGCTCGATGGGGCCGTAGGTCCGCTCCAGCATGTTCTGGACGTGGTTGCCGAAGGCGAGCGCGCCCAGGACCAGCGGCACGGCGACCAGCGCCACCACCCATGGCCACCTCGACGACCTCGGTGGCTCGTGCAGCGGCGGCGCGATGCCGAACTCGATCGGCTTCTTGTCCACGGTCCCCCCGTTGGAGAAGTCGATCTCACGCCGCCGGGCGTTACCTCAGTCCGGCCAGCACGAAGTCGGCGATCTCCCCTGCCAGCTGACCAGGTGTTTTAGGCCCGTCCGGACGGAACCACATCGGCAGCTGGTTCACGACGCCGAGCGCGATCCGCACGACCGTGTCCGCGGGCACCTGCGAGCTGAACTCGCCGTCCGCCTGGCCCTTCTCGATCACCGCGAGGAACGTCTCGTGGTAGCGCCGCCGCTCGGCGCGGAAGTCGGTCATCCGCTCCTCGCCGAGCCGGTGCAGCTCGCGGACGAACACGGCCGTCTCGTCGACCCGTTCCGCGGTCGAGGAGACGAGCGAGGCGAGGATCTCGCGCACCGTCTCGCCGGCGGACAGGCCGAGGCCGATGATCCGGTCCATGTCGGCGGACTGGGCCGTGATCAGCAGCCGGTAGATCTCGAAGAGCAGGTCGTCCTTCGAGCGGAAGTAGTGGTACAGCGCGCCCTTGGTGATCCCGGCGGCGTTGACGATCTCCTGCACCGAGGTCGCGTCGTAGCCCTGCGACGCGAACAGGCGCACGGCCGCGTCGATGATCCTCTGCTCGGTCGCGCTGGGCACCGCTACGCCCCAGGTGCCAGCGCGCGCACCTGTTCGGCCTGGTCACCGCCGGTCGGGAGGAGCGCGATGATCGGCGTGTCGACGCCGGCTGCCTGGTACTCGGCGACCCGCGAACGGCACTGCGCGATCGACCCGTGCACGACGAGCGCGTCCACGACCTCGTCCGGGATCGACTTCGACGCGGCCTTGCGGTCGCCCGCCGCCCACGCCTCGTGCATCGGGCGCAGCACCTCGCCGCGGCCCAGCCAGTCGTGGAACGCCGCGTAGGCGGGCACGGTCAGGTACGTGCTGATCAGCATGCGTCCCAACGCCCGTGCGGCGTCGGCGTCCTCGGTCGGGCACACGAAGATCCGCGCCGCGAGCTCGGCGTCGCCCAGTTCCTGACGCACCTGCGCGACGTCGGACGCGGCGAGCCAGTTGGTGATGGCGCCGTCGGCCTCGCGGCCGGCCAGGCGCAGCATGTTCGGGCGCAGCGCCGCGAGCATGATGGGCACCTTCTCCGCCGGCGGGCGCTCCAGCTTGAAGCCCTTCACGGAGAACGTGTCGTAGTCGGCGCTGACCTTCTCCCCCGCCAGCGCGGCCTTCAGGAAGCGCAACGTGTCGCGCGTGCGCTTGAACGGCTCCTCGAACGGGATGGCGTTCCAGCGCTGCACGATCGCGGGCGACGACGAGCCGATGCCCAGCACGAACCGCCCGCCGGTCACCTCGGCGAGCGTCGCGGCCGTCATCGCGAGCGTGGCGGGACCGCGCGTGTAGACCGGCGCGATCGCCGTCCCGAAGCGCAGCTCGGAGGACCACTGGGCGGCCAGGGCGAGCGGCGTGAACGCGTCGGTGCCGGTCGTCTCGGCCGACCACACGTCCGTGTAGCCGAGCCCCGCGAGCTCGGACACCAGCGCGCGGTGCTCCAGCACCGGCACGCCGATCAACGGCAGCGTGATTCCCCAACGAGCCATGAACGCCTCCAAGCAGCGACATTCCTAGAAGCCGTGAACTTGGAGGCCACCCTACCGACCGGTCGGTATGCTCACAACCTCACTTCTTCCGCGCCATGGTCAGGCCGTCCGCGATCGGCACCAGCACCGACTCCACGCGCGAGTCGGAGCGCACGAACCTGTTGAAGGCGTCGATCGCGGCGGCGTTGCCCTCCGGCTGCTCGTCGGCGGCCTCGCCGTAGTAGAGCGTGTTGTCGGCGAGCAGCAGGCCGCCCTGCCGCACGCGGGGCACCAGCAGGTCCCAGTAGTGGACGTACCCGACCTTGTCCGCGTCGATAAACACCAGGTCGATGACCGGCTGCTCCGGCAGGTCGGCCAGCGTCTGCGCCGCCGCGCCGATCCGCAGGTCGATGCGGTCGCGCACGCCCGCCGCCTGCCACGCCTCCTCGGCGATCGAGGTCCACTCGGCCGAGAGGTCGCAGGTGATGACCTTGCCGGACGGCGGGAGCGCCTGCGCGAACGCCAGCGTGGAGTACCCGGTGTAGGTGCCGACCTCGACCACGGTCTGCGCGCCGGTGAGCTTGACCAGCAGGGACAGCAGCACCGCCTGCTCGTGCGGGATCTGCATCTCGGCCGAGTCGCCGAGCTCCGCGGTGCGGGCGATGAGCTTCTCCTGCACGGCGCTCGGCTGGCCCGCCTGCTCGCGCACGTAGCGGTAGATCTGCGGGGTCATGACCACGGTCTTGAAGTCGTTCACGCGCGGCCTTCTCTCATAGTCGGGTGGCGAACGTCCTGAGTGTCTCTCCGTGCTCGGGTTCGAGCGGGTGTTTCGCGAGGTCGTGACCGATCGCGGACAAGATGGCCGCCCGATGGGCCCGGTAGCGGCTCACGCACACGTTCTCCCGGCTCACGAGGAAGAACTCGTCGAACCGCGCGCGTTCGGCGTCACAGGTGGTCTCGCGGGCACGCCCCGACTCCCGCAGCAGCGACGGGCCGTCGGGCACGAGTTTGCGCATGACCTCGATGTGCGCCACCAGGTTCGCCTTGCTCGCGGAGGAGAGCGGTTGCGCCGCCGCGGGCCCCAGCGCGGCGCGCGCCCGGCGCAGCAGACCGGGCAGCGGCTCGTAGTCACGTGCCCACCGCCCGCTGAAGGCCGGGTCGAACGTCATCATCATCGGGCGGATGACGTCCTCGTACACCTGCCGGGAACAACTGCCCGAATAGGCCAGCATCACCGAGTACGCGTCGTATCCAAGCGCAGTGAGGCGGACTAGCTGCGAATCAGGCTCGCGTATCAACCGATCGAGTGAATCCGACAGGAACTTCCAGACCAGGAACGCGCCGTGGTGGCCGAGGAACCACCTGTGCACGGCGTGGTCCACCGAATCCTCCGGGGTGCGGATCACGATCGGCGTCTGGAAGCAGCCGTCCGCGCACGGGATCAGGTCCGCGCCCGGCATCGGCAAACGCAGGACGGGCAGGTCGACCCAGGTGTGGCCCCAGGGAGGCGAGCAGGCGGGAGCACTCATCGCACGCCCTCCACTTCGGACGCGAGGGTGTCGAGGAGGTCCGCGACCCGGCCGAGGGTGGTGTCGAGCGGCCGGTCCTCCACGATCGGCGGCACCTCCCGCGCGATCCGGTCGAACACCGCGGCCAGTCGCGGCGCCCGCGGACGGCGCGCACCGACGTGCACGGCCTGGCGCAACCCGACGGCGAGGCCCGCGTGCAGGTACCGCAGCAGCTTCGCCTGGTCCAGCGCGGTGAACGCGGCCTGCGTGCCGAACGGGACGACGTCCTGGTTGTGCAGGTTCGTCGGCAGGCTCTGCACCGAGGCGGGCGCGGCGGCCCTGCGCATCGCGGCGACGGTCGCCGTCGCGCACAGCTGCACGCCCTGCACCGCGTGGTGCTGACCGGGCAGCGGGCTGAGCATCGGCGGCAACCCGCTGGTGCGGTGGGGGTCCACCAACAGGTCGAGCTGCCGTTCGGCCAGGTTGCCCAGCTGCACCAGGGCGACGTTGAGCTGGTCGGCCGCGAAGGCGCTGGGCTGTCCGAAGAAGTTGCCGCCGTGCACGACCTCCCCCGTCTCGGGGAAGAACAACGGGTTGTCGCTCACGCCGTTGAGGTCGCGGCGCACGACCTCGTCCGCGTGCCGCACGCTCGTGCCGGCCGCGCCGATCAGCTGTGGTGTGCAACGGATGCTGTAGGGCTCCTGCAGCGGGCGCTCACCGGACGGTCTGCTGCCCTCGAGCCATGACCTGATGGACGCACCCGTTTCAGCGACGTCCGGATGCCCGAACGCGGCCAGTAGTCCAACCGACGTGAACTCGGTGCCGCATCCCAGCACGTCGGTCATCAAGGCCGACAACAATTCCGCCGTGCGTCGCGCGCGAACCGCTTGCGCCACAGCGAGTCCGAGTGCCGCGGCGGTCACCGAGATGCCGTTGACCAACGCGAGGGCGTCGCGTCCGTCCAGGACGAGTCTGCTCAGGCCTGATCGTGTGAGCGCTTCCCCGGCCGACACGAGCCGGCCTTCGAAGAACGCGTTCCCGTTACCGCGCAACGCATGCGCCACGTACGCGAGCGGTTGGAGATCACCACTGGCACCGACTGACCCCAAACGTGGTACAGCTGGGGCGAATGCGGTGTCCAGCATGGCAGCCAGCGACGCCAGGACCTGCTCGGACACTCCGGATCGCCCCTGCGCCAACGAGAACAGCCGCGCGAGCACGGCCGCTCTGGCGACGGCGGGCGGCAGCAGTTCACCGTGGCCGACGATGTGGTGGATGATCGTGTTGTCGCTCTGGCCGGCGGCGTCCGCACGGCCCTCGAACTCGACGAGTGGGCCGAAACCCGTTGTGACACCGTAGATGGCGCGACCGGACGCGCTGACTTCCAGCACGAACTCACGGCAGCGCTTGACGCGGTCGAGCACGTCCGCGGGTAGTGCGACGCGCATCCGGTCGCGGGCGAGCTCGAGGTGCGCCGGTTCGAGGTGTACGCCCAGATTCAGGGCAGCAGGGGATGTTCCGACAGGCATGACGCCTCCTGGGGATGGGGGGCCACTCGCGACGATCCCCTTTGTTCTGTCAGGGAGAAAGGGCCTTATGTACGCACTAAACGAGGAAAAGTTCTCAACTTCGTCACGGCGTGATCAAGCCGCCGGAGAGGTGATCGAACTCTCCGCGCACGATTCGGCCCAAAAGATCGGCTGGCTGCTCCACCGGGGTGAACACGGCAGGGGGCACTGAGACCTCGCCCACACGAGACCCCACCGATGTCCTTGCGCGCCAAGGACTACGCCGAATGTGTAGCCGCCATCGGTGTCCGGCAGGCTCACCGCTGGGTGTCCTTCAGCAGGCGGCGGAGGACCTTGCCGGACACGGACTTCGGAATCTCTTGCACGAAGACAACTTCGCGCACCTTCTTGTACGGCGCCACCTCCGCCGCCACGAAGGTCATCAGCTCCTCCGCCGTGACATCGCCTTGCGTCACCACGAAGGCTTTCGGGATCTCCCCGTTAGCTCGATCGGCCGCACCGATCACGGCGGCGTCCAGGACGGAGGGATGGCGGCGCAGCACCGCCTCCAGTTCGGCGGGCGCGACCTGGTACCCCTTGTACTTGATCATCTCCTTGACGCGGTCCACGACGTGGAACCGGCCGTTGTGGACGCGCACCAGGTCCCCTGTGCGCAACCAGCCGTCCACGAAGGCTTCACGGGTGGCCTCGTCGTCGCCGAGGTAGCCGTCCATCACCTGAGGACCGCGCAGGAGCATCTCGCCCTCGGCGGCGTCCGTTGTGGTGCCCGGTTGGACGATGCGCGCTTCTGTTCCAGGGCAGAGCACGCCGACGCTCGCGGGGTCGGATTCCACGTCGTCGTCGAATGTCTGGTGCGTGCCACCGGCTTCGGTGAGGCCGTAGCCCTGCCGGACGGGTGCTCCGAGCCTCAGTTCGGCTTCCCTGCGCACGGCGTCGTCGAGCGGGGCGGCGCCGCACAGGACGAGCTTGAGGCCGAGTTCCGGTACCGGGCCGGGGTGGTCCGCGATGGCGGCGGCGAGCGGTGGCACCAGGAACGCCCGCGTGACCCCGTGTTCGGCGAGGCGCTGCAGGTAGGTGCCGGTGTCGCTCCTCGGCATGGTCACGAGGGTGGCGCCGGCGAGCAGGCCGGAGTTGAGGACGATCGCGAAGCCGTAGACGTGGAAGAACGGCAGGTTCGCGGCGAGCACGTCGGTCTCGTCGATGCGCCAGCCGGGCCTGTGCTGCTCCAGGTTCGCGACGAGCGCGCGGTGGCTGAGCTTGACGGCCTTGGTCAGACCTGTTGTGCCGCTGGAGAAGAGGACGACCGCGGTGCTCAGCGGGTTTCCCGGTGGGAGCGAATCGGTGTCGCTCGCGGGGAGGTCGTCCAGGTCGAGCGTCGCGGTGACGTTCGCGAGCTCCTTGAGCCGTGCGATCTCCGGCGGCGTGAGCGTCGGGTTGATGAGCGCGACGGTGGCGCCCGCGGCCATGACCGCGTGCAGGCCGACGGCGAACGCAGGCCGGTTCAGGCTGGCGATCGCGACCGTGTCACCGGGCTTGATCCCGTTGCGCACCAAGCCTTTGGCCGTGGTCTCGACCAATCGGGCCAACTCGGCGTACGTGAGCGACTCGCCCGTGACGGCGTCCACGAGGGCGAGCTTGTCGTTGTGCCGTGCGTGTTCCAGAACGTGTTCGGGCACCGTGCGTTCGGGAACCGCCACCGCCGGCAGGGGGCTGCGGTAGATCACAGGCTCGGCTCCGGTCTCGACGCCGCCGCGCCTCGTGCACGGCGGCGTAGCCGGAGGTTATCGGCACTTCACGTGATCAGGTGGCCGGAAAACCGGTCAGAGGCTGACGCCGCGCTCGGCCAACCAGCCCACCGGGTTGATCTTCTGGCCGCCGGCGGCCCACACCTCGAAGTGCAGGTGCGGACCGGTCGACTGGCCGCGGTTGCCGATCGTCGCGATCTGCTGCCCGGACTTGACCTTGGCGCCCTGCGGGACGTCGATGGTGTTCATGTGGCCGTAGACGGTGATGGTGCCGTCCTCGTGCTGCACGCGGACCCACAGCCCGAACCCGGACGCGGGCCCGGCCTCGACGACGGTCCCGTCCATGACGGCGACGATCGGCGTGCCGATGGCGTTGGCGATGTCGACACCGTTGTGGCTGGTGCCCCACCGCGCGCCGAACCCGGACGTGAACGACCCCTGAGCGGGCCGCACGACCTTCGGGCGCTTCGCCTCCTCCTCGGCGGCGATCCGCGCGGCCTCGACCTTGGCGGCCTCCACGCGCTGCACGTAGGCGCCCTCGGCGGACCTGAGCGCCTCGGAGACGTGGAACTGCGCCTGGATCTGCTCGGCCTGCAGCAGCTTGCGCGCCTCGGACCCGGTGTCCACGGAGTGGATCGTCTGCGGACCCTGCTGCTGCGGCGGCGCGGTCATGGCCGCCGCCGCGAGGTTCTTGGTGGCCGCGACCGGCATGATCATCCGTTCGACGGGCCCGACCGTGGTGGCCGCCTGCGCGAAACCGGCGCCGGCGAGGGCACCCGCGGCGACCACCACCGCTACGGCCTTCTTGCGGTCCAGGTCCACCTTGGTGATGACGTCGACCAGAGGACCCTTCGCTCCTCGCAGGAGGGACTTCGTCTGCGACGAGCCCTCCGCACGATGCCGTGCCAAACCTGCCTCCATGCACTCGGGGGAGTTCGACGACCGCGCTTCGCCCGGCTTCGGGGGGCCGGGCTGCGGGCTTCGGGGGCCCGGTGGCGGACTGGACCGTTTCGGGGGCGATCCGTGTCCTTGCGGTTATCGAACCGTGACATGCGGCGCAGAACGTAACCTCGCGTGACCGACGCAAGCAAGCGAAGTGGGTGTTCAGGTGATTAGGCCCACTGCTGGTCACTTTGGGTAGTCGGTTGGTTTAGGGCATGGTCAACGCACTTTGAACCAATCCTCGCGTTGCCGTTTGTACTGGTCAGTCGCTTTATCGTGAAAGGTTTGCCGGCGGTGGGTGCCGGGCAACGCGCTCGGATTCGCGGTTACATGGGGTGGCCGGGTCGTTTGGACACAACGCGGCCATGAGGACCGCCGCACCCCGGCCGCGCGCCCGCCTGGGGGCATGCAAAGGGGCCGCCGGACGCACCTGGCGTCCGACGGCCCCTGGGCCGAGCTCGTGCGGTTACTTGTACCGAGCGGCAGCAGGCGGCAGCGGAGCCACCGGCAGGCCCTCGTGGATCACCTTCATGGCGTTGAACCACGTCGGCGCCGCGACCTGGCCACCGAAGACGCCCTGCGCGCTACCGGGGCAGAGCCTGATCGGGCTCGCGCAGATCACCTGGGGGCTGTTGCCGTCGGCGTAGGTCATGACGGCGCCCGCGTACTGCGGCGTCGCGGCCAGGAAGGCCACCGACTTGTGCTCCTCGGTCGTGCCCGTCTTGCCGATGGCCGGACGGGTCCAGCCCGA
Organism: Lentzea cavernae; assembly: GCF_014653695.1. Classification (GTDB taxonomy): domain Bacteria; phylum Actinomycetota; class Actinomycetes; order Mycobacteriales; family Pseudonocardiaceae; genus Lentzea; species Lentzea cavernae. The sequence continues at coordinate 1,256,886 of NZ_BNAR01000001.1, forward strand.
GCCGCGAGCCGCTTCGGCCGCGGTGCCGGAACCGTTCGTGTCGTGCGACATGCCCTGGGCCAGGGAGGCGGCCAGGTCCGGGTTCACCGCTTCCTCGCAGGGCTGTTCCTTCAGCGGAACCGGCTTGCCGTAGCGGTCGAGGACCTGCTCCACCGGGGTCGGCGGGCACCAGGTGCCCTTCGAGACGATGGTGGCGGCGACGTTCGCCAGCTCCAGCACGCTCGTGGCGCCGGGGCCGAGGGTGTAGGAGCCCGCGTTGTTCTGCTTGGTCCAGTCGCCCTGGGACGGGCCGTTCGACTTGTCGGACTTCAGCGGCTCACCGGAGCGGTTCGCGCCCTGGAGCGTCTCGCGCATGCCGAGGCGATAAGCCATGTCGACGACCTTGTCGAGGCCCGTCTTCTCCTGCAGGATGACGAACCCGGTGTTCGGCGACTGCGCCAGGGCCTGCGTCAGCGTCATCTTCTCGCCGTACGCGCCCGCGTTCTCGACCTTCCACGGCGCGCCGCCGTTGGGGTAGACCCTCGAGTAGTAGACCTTCGGAACGTCCATGCTCTTGTCGATCCCGATGATGTTGCGCTCGAGCGCAGCGGCGGCGGTGAAGACCTTGTTCACCGAGCCCGGGCCGAACGGCAGCACCTCGGCGGGCACGGGACGGGCGACCTGGCCGAGCTCGGCCTTGTTGCCGTAGTCGCGGGAGGCGACAAGAGCGCGCACGCGGTGCTTGTCGGTGCCCGGCTGCACGACGGACATGACGTTCGCGATGCCGTTCTGCGTCTTCGGCACCTGCTGCTCGGCCGACTCCTTGGCCGCCTTGGTGGCCTTCGGGTCCATCGTGGTCTTGATGGTGAGGCCGCCGCGCTGCAGCTCCTTGTTCGTGATGCCGGACGCGCGCAGGTAGTCGAGCAGGTAGTCGCAGAAGAAGCCGTAGATCGGGCCGTCACCGGCGCCGACGCAGCCCTTGGGCAGGATCTGCAGGTCCTCGACGATGCCCATCGGCTCGGCCTTGTACTCGTCGGCCTTCTTCTTGGCCTCGGTCTCGTCGGTGCCGAACGCGCCGTTCTCGCGCATCTTGTCGATGACGATGTTGCGGCGTTCCAGCGCCTTCTCCGGGGAGGCACCGGGGTTCAGCGACGACGGGCGGTTCGCGATCGCGGCGAGCAACGCGGCCTGCGGCACGGTCAGCTTGTCGGCGGTGGTGTTGAAGTACGCCTTCGCCGCCGCACCGACGCCGTAGGTCTGGTTGCCCAGCGGCACGATGTTGAGATAACCGGTGAGGATCTCCTCCTTGGTCATCTGCTGCTCGAGCTGCAACGCCACGCGAGCCTCGCGCAGCTTGCGGCCGACGGTCGCCTCGGTGGCCTTCTCCCAGGCCTCCTGCTCGTTGTCGGCGCCGAGCACGAACGCCATGTAGTTCTTCACGTACTGCTGGGTGAGCGTCGACGCGCCCTGCGTCGCCCCGCCGTCCACACCGGCCTTGGCGGCGGCACGGGCGATGCCCTGCCAGTCGACGCCCTGGTGGTCGTAGAACCGCTTGTCCTCGATGGCCAGGATCGCGAGCTTCATCGTGTCCGAGATGCCCGAGGACTCCAGCGGGATGCGGTACTGGTCGTACAGGTAGGCGATCGGGTCGCCGTTCATGTCCTGGATGGTGGTGACGAGCGGGAGCTCACCCTTCGCCAGGTCACCCGACGTCTCGTCGACCGTGTCGGCCGCGCGGTTGGACGCGAGCCCGAGACCTCCGACGAACGGGAACACCATCGCAGCGAGGAGGACGCCCGCCGTCAGGCACAACCCCATCAACTTGACCAAGCCTGACGCGCGTGCGGCGAACAACCCGCAACTCCTTCCGAACAAACCCCAGAAAGTCTCTACGTATTAAGTCGCGCGGGAGGCCCGTGAGGTTGCGTCCGCTGATCGACTGTTTTCAACCTACCGGAGTAGCCGCAGACCGATCGTCGGACTAGCCCTCCGCACCTCGACGCCCGAATGATCAGGCAGCAGGTCGTCGAGGAACCCGTACCGCGACAGTTCTTCGTCGGGCCGCCGGCTCACCGTCCGCCACCAGACCGCGATGTCTCCCCAGCCCGGCGCCGACAGCGAGCCACCGAAGTGCTGCACGGACAGCGCGGCGCACAGGTTCGCGAACCGCACCCGGTGTTCGAGGGGCCACCCGGCCAGAGTGCCCATCACGAACCCGGCGCCAAACACGTCGCCGGCACCTGTCGCGTCGAGCTGCGCGACGTTGAGGCCCGGCACGTCCACGCATTCGCCGGTGGCGCTGTCGACGGCGACCGCTCCCCCGCCTCCTCGTGTGACGACCACCACGGGCACGTGCTCGGCCAGTTTGCGGGCGGCGGCCTCGGGGGTGTCGGTGCGCGTGTAGCCCTGCGCCTCCACGTGGTTCGGGAGGAAGACGTCGAAACCGTCGAGGCGGCGCAGCAGCTCCGGTGACCACGCGCCGGTGCGGTCCCAGCCGATGTCGGCGAAGAGCTTCGCGCCGTTCTGCTTCGCGGTGCGCACCCACTGCTCGTCCTCCGCCTGGATGTGCACGAAGCACGCCCGCGTGGACGGCGGCGGTGAGAAGAGGTCGTCGGCGATGACGGGTGCCTTGTGCCCGTGCGTGACCATGCTGCGGTCGCGCTCCATCGCCATGCTCACGGTCACCGGCGAGTGCCAGCCGTAGAAGCGGCGGCAGTAGGAGAGGTCGACACCCTCCTGCTCGGCCAGCACGTCCCAGCAGAAGTCGCCGTACGCGTCCTCGCCGAACGCCGCCGCGAGCGCGGTCTTCAGTTCGAGGCGGCGCAGCGCCACCGCGAGGTTGGCTATCCCGCCGGGGCACGACCCGAGCCCGTCCGCCCACACCTCGGTGCCCGGCTCCGGCGGGCGGGGCAGGCCGGTGAAGATGATGTCGAGGAAGACGGTGCCGGTCAGCAGCACGTCGTAGTCGGGGGCAGCCGCGGGATCAGCCATGCGTAGACCTTGCCACCCGGCACCGGCAACCATGCGTTAGAAACGACGCTCATGGGGGTTCCGCTCAGGAAAAACGTCCAGTTCCAACTGCTGTGGGCCGGTGGGGCGGTCTCGCAGCTCGGCACCACCATGACGACGCTGGCCATGCCGCTGCTGGTCGTCGCGCTCACCGGCTCGTACCTCCTGCCCGGCGTGATCGCGGGCGCGCGTGCCGCGGCGTTGCTGCTCACGCTGATGCCGGCGGGCGTGTGGGTCGACCGCTGGGACCGCAGGAGGACGCTGGTCTGGAGCCACTCCGTCCAGGCGCTCGCCGCCGCCGGTCTGGCCGCCGCGATCCTCACCGGCCACGCTTTCGTGCCCGTCTTCATCGTCCTGGCGGTCGTGGACGGCGTCTGCACGGCGTTCGCGAGCCCGGCCCGCACCGCCGCGATCCAGGCCGTCGTGCCCCCGGACCAGCTCCGGACCGCCTACGCCCAGGAGGAGGCCCGCGGTCACGCCGCACGGGTCGCCGGGCCGCCGCTCGGCGCGCTGCTCATGGCCGCCGGCCGTGCGGTGCCGTTCGTGGTGGACGCGATCACGTTCGCCGCGGCCGCGGTGTGCGCCTGGTTCGCGAAGATCCCGGCGAGGGCCGCCCAGAAGCCCCGTCAGCGGATGCACCACGACGTGAAGGACGCGGTCCGCTGGCTCTGGCACCAGACGGGCCTGCGCAACCTGACGATCATCTTCCTCGTGCTGAACCTGCTCGGCGGCGCCTCGATGCTGCCGGTGTTCGCCCTCGTCGCCGAACGCGGTGGCAGCGGCCTCGACACGGGGCTGGTGCTGGCGGGCATCGGGGTCGGCGGGGTGATCGGCTCGCTGCTGGCGCCCCGGGTCACCCTCGACGCCGGCAGGCTCATGGTCGCCGTGCTGGCCGTGTTCGGTGCCTGCACCCTGGCGATGGCGCTGCCGTTCGGCGTCTTCTGGCCGTTCGTGCCGCTGGCGCTCACCGCGGTCGTCACGCCGCTGATCAACGTCTCGGTCTCCGCGCTGCACTCGCAGCTGGTGCCCGAGGACATGATGGGGCGCCTGGACGCGGTCTCGACGCTGGCCGCTCGCGTGCTGACACCGCTCGCGCCCGCGCTCGGAGGGTTCATGGCGGGCGCGGTCGGCGGTGCGGTCGCGTTGCTGGCGTTCGGCGCGCTGATCCTGGTGACGGCGCTGGCGGCGGCGTTCACGGACCTCAGGACCGCTGCTCCACAACGGTCCTGAGCAGGTCAGCCCTCTTCGGCGATCATTTCTTTCATGCGGTTGAGCGCGCGGTGCTGCGCCACCCGCACGGCGCCCGGCGTCGAGGAGACGGCCAGGGCGACCTCCTCCGCGGACAGGCCGACGGCCACCCGCAGCACGAGGATCTCGCGCTGGCGGGCCGGCAGCTTGTGCAGCAGGCGCGTGACCTGGGCCATCATCTCGCCGTTGACGGCGTGCTGTTCGGGGCCGGCCTCGAGCGACGGGCAGTCCGGCAGCTCCGGGACGACCTCGGCGCGGTTGCGGACGGCGCGGCGGCGGGCGTCGGCGACCTTGTGCGCGGCGATGCCGTAGACGAAGGCCAGGAACGAGCCCGGCTCGTAGCGGTACTTCGACAGGGCGCCGAGGACCGCCACGCAGACCTCCTGCGCGATGTCCTCGGCCGAGACGAGCGTGCGCTCGCGGCCGCCGACGCGTGCGCGGCAGTAGCGCACGATCAGCGGCTGGATGCGGCCGAGCAGGTGCTCGACCGCCCGTCTGTCTCCGGCGAGAGCGGCGTCGACGAGGTCGGCGAACTCGGCTTCGGCGAGCCACTGGTTGGAGACCGGTGCCTGGTGCGCCCGGCGGCGCATGGGCACCGTTGGCGAGTTCCAGGCCCCTGTGTCTTCAGCAGGCACGAGGACCGCGACACCACCACCGGTACGCACGGCTGTGGGCATGACCATCCCGGCGACCTCCTCCACTACAGCGACACTGGGGTTTCACTGAAGAAGAGACCGCAGCGTGCCGTTTGATACCGGCTGCTTTCAAGAGGACCACGAACTCCAGTCGGACGGGGGAAGCGGCACCCTTTTGGGGTAGAACGTGGTCCTAACGGCCCAGTCTTTCGGCCATGCCGAATTGCTGCACCCCGAGGTAGCCGACGCGGAAACCCGCCTCCGAGTAGGCGAGGTAGAACTCCCACATCCGGCGGAACGTGTCGTCGAAGCCCAGGGCCGCCACCTCGTCCCACCGGGTGAGGAACGTGTCGCGCCAGCGCCGGAGGGTCTCGGCGTAGTCGTCGCCGAACGACCGGGTCTCGACGATCCGCAGCCGGGTGTGGTCGCGCACCGACTCCTCGATCGACCGCACCGACGGGATGAGCCCGCCGGGGAAGATGTACTTGTGGATCCAGGTGTAGCTGGCCTTGCTCGCGATCATGCGGTCGTGCGGCATGGTGATCGCCTGCAGGCCGACGCGGCCGCCCGGTGCGAGCACGCGGTCGAGCACGGAGAAGTACTCGGGCCAGTACTCGGCGCCGACGGCCTCGATCATCTCGACGCTGACGACGGCGTCGTACCGACCGCGCTCCTCCCGGTAGTCGCGCAGCTCGACGTCCACGCGGTCGTGGAGGCCCGCGTCCCTCACCCGGTCCAGCGCGAGCTTGCGCTGCTCGGCGGAGATGGTCAGCGACGTGACGGTGGCGCCGCGCTGGGCGGCGCGGATGGCGAGCGCGCCCCAGCCGGTGCCGATCTCCAGCACGCGTGAGCCGGAGCGGACGCCCGCGTAGTCGAGCACGCCGTCGATCTTGCGCAGCTGGGCGGTGTGCAGGTCGGTGCCGGGGTGGTCGAACAACGCCGACGAGTACGTCATGGTCTCGTCGAGGAACACGGCGAACAGCTCGTTCGACAGGTCGTAGTGCCGGTGGATGTTCTGCCGCGAGCCCGCGACGTCGTTGACCTCGGTCTGCCGCCGCTCCGCCCAGCGCCGCATCCGCTGCAGGCCGGGCGGGACGAGCGTCGAGAGCCGGGCGGCGAACGCCGAGAGCACGTCCGCGAGCTCGTCGGACGCCCAGTCGCCGACCATGTAGGCCTCGCCGAAGCCGATCTTGGCGTCGGCGCCGAGGCGGTGGAAGAACTCAGCGGGCCGCACCAGGTGCATGACCGGGCCGCCGGCGCCCCACTCCGCGCCGTCCGGGAACCGCACGGTCACCGGCAGCGAGCGCACGGCGTTGCGGAACAGCGACTCGGCGATCCGTGCGCGCATGGGCGAGCGCGGCGCCGTGAACAGCCCAGGCCAGACGCCCTGGTTCGGGCGGGGCAGGGACAACGTGCTCATCCATCACTCCTGGGGATGATCGGGACGCGCCTCAGGTAGAGCGCGATTCCGTGGCGGCGGATCAACGCGGACACGCGCTGGGGCATCAGCGGACGGCGCAGCAGCATGCGCAGTCCCGAACTGCGCTCGCCCTTCATCGTCGCGCTGAAGGTCGTCTTCCCGTTCTGCCGCAACGCGATGGTCACGGACAGCCGGTCCCCCGGTCTCGGCAGCTTCATCACGTAGTGGCCGTCGACCTCGAGGAACGGGGAGACGTAGAACTCCTTGTCCACCGACGCCCGGCCCTGGTCGTCGGTGCGCAGCAGATAGCAGTGCCGTCCGCCGTAGGTGTTGTGCACCTCCGCGACGACGCACACGAGCTCTCCGGAAGCGTCGTGGCACCAGTACACGGACAGCGGGTTGAAGACGTGGCCGAGCACGCGGGCGTTGGCGAGCATGAGGACCTGTCCGCCGCCGAGGTCGATCCCGCGGCCGGCCAGCCACTCGTCGAGGTTCTCCCTGATCGTCCTGTCCGGTGAACCGAGGTGGTCGCGGGCCTCGAAGCGCGCGAACGGCCTCGCCCACCACGGCAGGCTCGGCATTCCGTCGAGGTCGACCAGCCACATGTAGGCGCGGTGGCTGAACGCCCGGTCGATCAGCTCGCGGCGGGAGTGGGTGATGAGGACGTCGTAGATCACCAGTCGACTCCGAGGTGCTGGGCCGCACGGACTCCTGACGCGCAGCCGTCCTCGTGGAAGCCCCAGCCGTGGTACGCGCCGGCGTAGGCGGTCGAACCTGTGTTGATCTCGGGCAGACGTCGTTGCGCCGCAACGGATTCCGGCGTGTAGATCGGGTGCTCGTAGACCATCCTCGCGAGCACGCGGTCCGGGTTCACGTCGTGCGGGTTGAGCGTGACGACGAACTCGCGCGGTTCGTCGAGCCGCATCAGCCGGTTCATGTGGTAGCTGACGAGCACCTGGTCGCCTGCTTCGCTGCAGGCGCGCTTGTAGAGGTTCCACGACGCCCGCGCGCCGGTCGCGCGCGGCAGGATCGACGCGTCGGTGTGCAGCCAGGTCTCGTTGCGCGAGTACTGGAACGCGCCGAGCACTTCCTTCTCCTCGCGCGTCGGGTCGGCCAGCAGCCCGAGCGCCTGGTCCGGGTGCGTGGCGATCACGACGTGGTCCGCGGTGTGCAGCACGTTGTTCTCGTCGCGGATCTCGACGCCGCCGCCGGTGCGCGTGACCGCCCTGACCGGTGTGCCGACGTGGACGGCCTTCAGGCCCTGCACCGCGCGGTCGACGTACGTGCGCGAGCCGCCCGTGACGGTCTTCCACTGCGGGGTGCCGCCGATCGCGAGCATCCCGTGGTTGGAGAGGAACTCGAACAGGTACCAGGCCGGGTACTTCATGCTCAGCGCCGCGCCGGACGACCACACGGCGCTGACCAGCGGGATGATGAAGTGGTCGACGAAGTACCGGCTGTAGCCGCCGATCACGAGGAACGCGCCGAGCGTGACGTCGTGCGCCTCCTCGTGGGCCAGGACGCGCTGGGCGTGCCGGTAGAACCGGGTGACCTCGCTGAGCATGCGCAGATAGTTGATGTTGATGGCGTTCTCGCGGCGGGCGAACAGCCCCGGCAGCTTCTTCGCGCCCGCGTACTCGAGGCCGCAGCCGTCGCAGCGGACGCTCATCGACATCTCCGAGTCCTGAGTGGACACGCCGAGCTCGCGGAACAGCCTGATCAGGTTCGGGTACGTCCGTTCGTTGTGGACGATGAACCCGGAGTCGACGTGCACGCCGCCGAGGTCGTGCGTGTGGGCGTGGCCGCCGAGCCTGTCGTCGGCCTCGAACAGCGTGACGTCGTGCCTGCGCTGTAACACGTAGGCGGCCGTGAGCCCGGCAACCCCTGCTCCGATGACGGCGACCTCAGCCACGCGAGCCTCCCAACGGCACGTCGAGGCCTCGCGGCGAGGCCTCCCGCATCGCATTCGCGATGTCGGGTGCCTCCGGTTCGAGCCCCAGCTCACCGTGGACGAAAGCCACGACGAGCCGGGTCCAGTCCTTCGCCCGCCTGAGCATCGCGTGCCCGTCGCCGACGACGTTGAACCGCGCGACCCGGTCCGTGACGGTCTTGGCCTGCCGCGCGAACGCCAGCGACTTCGCGGGGTCGGTCATCCGCTCCTGGTCGCCGTGCGCGATGAGCAGAGCCCTGCCTTCGAGTTGTTCGTACGGCTCACCGGGAACGAGCCACGGCGCGAGCGCGCACACCGCGATCACGCTCGGGTGGCCCGCGACGCGTAACGCCGTGCGCCCGCCCATGGAGTGGCCGACGAGGACGACCGGTGCGCCCGGATGCAGTTCGGCGATCCTGTCGAGCGCCCACCGCGCGTCCCTGACCGGGTCGAGGCTCGGCGCGTTCCAGCCGCGAACTCGGTAGCGCAGGTTCCAGACCTCGACGCCGGGCGCGCGCAGCGCACGCGCCAGCGGCACCATCCGCAGATAGGCGAGGTTGAACCGTTTGACGGGGTCCTGGCCGTGTTCACGGCCTCCGTGCAGCACGAGCACGACGGCGTTCGTCCTGCCCTGCGGTGTGGCGACATCTACATGCGGGTGCACGTTTGATGTTCGTCGGGCCGTGCTGTTCGGCTCGGCCGTTGAGAGCCAGGTCACACACCTACAGGACGAACTGCGCGAACGCCGTCTCGAGGAGGTCGCCGAGCTGCTCCGGCTCGGCGATGGCGCTGTTGACCATGGAGGCGAGTCCCTGCAGCGTCGCGATCAGCACCATGCCGAGCCGGTCCGGATCACCGCCCCGCAGCACGCCTTCCGACTGTCCTCGCAGGACCAGTTCGCGCATCCGCCCGAACGGCGCCGCGGCCGCCTCGAGGAGCCGCTCGGCTCCTGGCCGGTGCTTGCTGGTGTACATCAGGTCCGCCAGCGCGGCGTTCTCGGTGGCGAACCGGACGTAGGCGGTCATGACGGCCCGCACGTGCGCCGCGGTGCCGCCCGTCCCTTCGAGCGCGGTGAGCAGGACGGAGTCCAGGCGGGCGAACCCGTCCTCGGCGAGCGCGTCGAGCAGCGCCTGCCGGGTGGGGAAGTGGCGGCGCGGCGCGGCGTGGCTGACCCCGATCTCCCTCGCCAGGTCGCGCAGCGCGAGCTCGTCCGCGCCGCGCTCGCGCAGGCCGCGTTCGGCCGCGGCGAGCAGCGCGGTGCGGAGGTTGCCGTGGTGGTAAGGCCGGTCGTCGGACACGCGTCGGATCATACCGACGTTGTTTCCCTTGACTACATTGTAGTCGCTGTCTACTTTGTAGCTCATGACAACATTCACCGCCTCGGACGTCCCCTCCCTCACCGGCCGCACCTTCGTCGTCACCGGCGCGAACAGCGGCATCGGCCGCGCCGCCGCCCGCGTGCTCGCCGCCAAGGGCGCCCGCGTCGTCCTCGCCGTGCGCGACCCCGGCAAGGGCGCGGCGGCCGCAGCGACGATGACCGGCGAGGTCGAGGTCCGGCAGCTGGACCTCGCCGACCTGGCGTCGGTCCGCGAGTTCGCGGACGACCTCACCGAGCCCGTCGACGTGCTGATCAACAACGCGGGCGTGATGGTCCCGCCGCTGACCCGCACGGCCGACGGCTTCGAACTGCAGTTCGGCACCAACCACCTGGGCCACTTCGCGCTCACGAACCTGCTCCTGCCCCGCATCCGGCGGCGGGTCGTCACGGTGTCGTCCAACGGCCACCGCAGCGGCGAGATCGACTTCGGCGACCTCAACTGGGAACGCAGGGCCTACCGGCCGATGGCCGCGTACGCGCAGTCCAAGCTCGCCAACCTGCTGTTCACCTCCGAACTGCAGCGCAGGCTGACGCAGGCGGGTTCGCCGGTGATCGCGACGGCCGCGCACCCCGGTCTCGCGGCCACGAACCTGATGCGACCGGAGGGCAGGCCGCTCGCCCGTCTCGCGGAGAAGGTGATGACCCCGTTCGCGCAGAGCGACGACGCCGGCGCCCTGCCGACGCTGTTCGCGGCGGTGCGGGACGTCCCCGGCGACAGCTACGCCGGTCCCGGCGGTCTCCTGCAGGGCCGGGGCGCGCCGGAACTGGTCGGCCGTTCGGCGAAGGCGAGGGACACCGCCGTGGCACGCCGCCTGTGGGACGTGTCGGCCGAGCTCACGCAGTAGGGTTCGAACTCGTGATCGACCACATCAGCATCCCCACCGAGGCCGGTTCCTTCGACGCCATCGCGTCCGGCCCCGAGGACGGCCGCCCGGTGCTGCTGCTGCACGGCTTCCCCGAGGCCGCCGTCGAGTGGGAGCACCAGGTCGCGGTCCTCGGCGTGAACGGCTACCGCGCCGTCGCCCCCGACCAGCGCGGCTACTCCCCCGGCGTGCGGCCGGAGCAGGCGTCGGAGTACACGGTCACGCACCTGGTCGGCGACGTGCTCGCGATGGCGGACGCGCTGGGCTGGGACACGTTCGACCTGGTCGGGCACGACTGGGGTGGCGCGGTCGCGTGGTGGACCGCGATCGAGCACCCCGAACGCGTGCGCACGCTGACCGTCTTCTCCACGCCGCACCCCGGTGCGTTGAAGACGGCGCTGCAGACCGACGAGGAGCAGGCGATGCGTTCGCGGTACATGCTCGACTGGCGCGAGCGCAGCACCGAGAAGCGCATGCTCGACAACAACGCCCAGGCCCTCAAGCAGATGTTCGAGTGGCGGATCCGGCCCTCGCACGTCGAGGAGTACGTCCAGCGCCTGTCCGAACCGGGCGCGCTCACCGCCGCGCTGAACTGGTACCGCGCCGGCAAGCCGCACGGTGCCGCGGACAAGGTCGGCGTCAAGACCATGTACGTGTGGAGCACCGAGGACGTGGCGTTCGGGTCGTTCGCCGCGTTCGAGACCGAGAAGTGGTGCACCGGGCCGTACCGCTTCGAGATGGTCGAGGACGTCAGCCACTGGATTCCCGAGGAGATCCCGGAAGCGGCGTCCTCGCTGATCCTGGAGAACCTGAGCTAGTGGCGCGTCGCAGAACGTTGGCGAGGTAATTCACGCTCAGCAGGGCGCCTCACGGCACCGCCCCCACGCCCCCGTACAACCAGTACGAGGACGTGGGGGCGGCACCGTGATGCGCCCGTCTGACCGCGAATTTCCCCGGCAACGTTCTGCGCCACACCACTAGCCCACCACATCACGACCACCGCGTACCCGGCGAGCACGGCGAGCCCCGCCCATCCCGGGAGTGGGAAGTACCCGGCCGAAGGCGCGTAGTGCGCGACGACCTGCGGGTACTCCACCACCGTCTGCTTGACGGCGAAGCCCGCGGCCGGGGTGAGCCGCAGCAACCACTCCGCGACCGCGTCGGGCAGCAGCGGAACGGCGGTGACGGCGTGGGGCACGGCGATCAGCACCAGTCCGGCGGTGATCGCCACCCAGCCGCGGCGCAGCCGCACGCCGAGCCCGTAGGACAGGACCGCGCAGAGCGCGAGCGCGGTGGCGACACCGACGACCACCCGCACCCCGGTCCACAACGACGGCGCCCCCGCGACGACGACGCCCGCGGCGACCAGACCGGTGACGAAGGCAGTCGATCCGATGACGGCCGCACGGACTGCCACCACCTGCCGGGACTCACGGGCCGTTCGAGCCCCATGACGTGCCGCCACGACGATCACGATGATCAACGCGATCACCAAGCCGGACAACGTCTTCTCGACGCCGCGCGCGCCGCCTTCCCCGATCGGCCCGATGTCGCCGGTGCCGCTGACGGTGACGACGCCGTTCTCCTCCACGGCCCCGGACGCGTTGTGGAGCTTCTCCCAGTCCGTGTGGTTCATCTCGCCGACGGATCCGTCGTCCCACCGGCCGCTGCCGCCCTGGACGGTGACGCTGTCGAAGACGCCGACGGCCTGGGTGAACCGCACCTCCTCGATCGTGCCTCCGAGGCCGGTCTCGCGGAGCGTGAGGTCGCCCGGCGAGGTGGCCAGGAGTCCGACCTGGACGGTGTCCGGGAGTCCCGTGAGCTCCGCGGTCCCGACCACGTGCCACTGCTCGCCGTCCGCCGACTCGGAACCGGTGATGGTGCCGCCGGACCGGGTCAGCCGGAGCCAGCGCGGGGACCGCTCCGACACGGTCCCCGCGCTTCCGGCGACGTCGTGCGCGTAGTCGTGCTGGAAGCGCACGCCGTGGCCGCCGGTCATCACGAGCGCCGCGTACGGCGACCCCTGCCGCAGGCCGTCCTTGACGATGATCCCGGTCTTCGCCCACGGCACGAGCCCGGCGACGATCTCGTCGTGGTCCGGTGGCGGGTAGGTGATCGTCCCGGTCATCGACGTCAGTCGGACGGTGATGCCGCCTTCACGGCCGAGGTCCTGGTGCCGGAACCAGAAGGTGTCGCTGACGACGGAGCCGTCGCCCGCGGTGGGCACGGCCGGGCACGAACCGTCGCAGGACGACCTGGTGCCCAGCAGGCCGAGCCCGATGACGGCGAGGGCCGCGAGGGCGAGGGCGAGCAGGCGGCCGGGAGTGCGGAACGCGGTCCACTCCCGGCGCAGGAGTGCGGTGATCGACATGGGCAGTGGGTCTACCGATCGGCGGGTAACACCGTCCGAACCCGCCTTGTCATGCCGTTGTTAGGTCCCCGGAGGCATGCTGACCACATGAGCAGAACCGCCGGGACCCGGTTCACGATCCTCTACGCCGCTGTGTTCCTCGTGTCCGGGACCGGACTGCTGGTCCTGACCTATCTGTTGTCCGGCGGCATGAACCGCACCACGCCCGTCGGAGGTCCGCCCGTCCAGGGCGAGGCGCAACAGCGGATCCAGCAGTTGCTGGACCAGTTGGACGAGGTGCACGCGCAGCAGGCCCGCCAACTGCTGGCCGGGTCGTTGCTGGCGCTGGTCGTGATGGCGGTCGTCTCGCTGCTGGCCGGCCGGGTGCTGGCACGGCGGGTGCTGCGGCCGTTGCGGACCATCACGAGCGCCACCCGGCGCATCTCCGCCGACAACCTGGACCGGCGGCTGGCCGTCACCGGCCCGGCCGACGAGGTGAAGGGCCTGGCGGACACCATCGACGAGCTGCTCGAACGGCTCGAGGTGTCGTTCACCGCGCAACGCCGTTTCGCCGCCAACGCCTCCCACGAGCTGCGCACCCCGCTCGCGACGATGCGGGCGTCACTGGACGTCGCGGTCGCGAAACCCGACCCGGCGGCCTCGACGGTGGCCCTCGCGGACCGCCTGCGGGTGCAGCTCGACCGGGTCGACCACCTGCTCGACGGGTTCCTCGTGCTGGCCAGGGCGCAGCACGGCGCACTGGCCGACGCCGAGCCGGTCGACCTGGCCGAGCTCACCGGCGCGGCGGTGCACGAGCTGTCCGCGGCAGTGCAGGCGAAAGGGCTGACCGTGACGGTGGACGTGCCGCCGGGAACGGCCACCCACGGCAGCCCGGCGTTGCTGGCGCGACTGGTGGGCAACGTCGTCGACAACGCCGTGAGGCACAACGAGACCGGCGGGTGGGTCGCGATCACCGGATCCGCGGGTGAGGAGAACACCGTGCTGGTCGTCGAGTCCGGCGGGCCCGTGTTCGACCAGCGGGAGGTCGACCGGCTGGCGCAGCCGTTCGAACGGCTCGGCGGTGAGCGCATCGGCTCCTCGGGACTGGGGCTGTCCATCGTGGCCGCCGTCGCCGCCGCGCACGGTGGCCGCCTGGACCTGCTAGCCCGTCCGGAAGGCGGCCTGCGCGTGTCGATCGCGCTGCCGGCCGCGAAGGTGCCGGTGGCGGTGTGAGGGTCCTCGTCGTGGAGGACGACCACGCACTCGCCGAGGTCGTCGCGGAAGGGCTGCGCGACCAGGGGATGCCCGTCGACCTCGCGCACGACGGGCTGACCGCCGCCGCGAGTCTCGACCACACCGGGTACGACGTGGTGGTGCTGGACCGGGACCTGCCGGGGCTGCACGGCGACGTGCTGTGCCGGATGATCGTCGAGCGGGCGGGCAGGCCGATGGTGCTGATGCTGACCGCGGCGAGCGCGCCCGGCGACCGGGTCAGCGGGCTGACCCTCGGCGCGGACGACTACCTCGCCAAACCGTTCCACTTCCCCGAACTCGTCCTGCGCGTCCGGGCGCTGGCCCGCCGCAGACCGGACGTCAGGCCCCCGGTGCTGCGCGCGGCCGGGATCGAGCTGGACCCCGTGCGCCGGACCGCCGTGCGCGACGGGCGGCCGCTCACCCTGTCCGTCAAGGAGTTCGCCGTCCTGGAGGCGCTGCTGGAGGCGCACCCCGGCCACCTGAGCGCCGAGACCCTGCTGGAGCGGGTGTGGGACGAGAACGCCGACCCGTTCACCAACACCGTCACCGTCACGGTGGGCCGGTTGCGCCGCAAGCTCGGCGAGCCGCCGATCATCGCGACGACACCGGGAATCGGCTACCGGATCCGCGGCAGCGGCTAGGCCCAGAACGTCGGCCGGTGAATTCACGCTCAGCAGGACACCTCGCGGCACTGCCCCCGCGCCCCCACACGTCCAGTACGAGGACGCGGGGGCGGCACCACGATGCGCCCGTCTGACCGCGAATTCGCCTGGCAACGTTCTGCGCCACGCCACTAGATTCGGGACCATGCGCGTGGCCGGTCTGCTGCTAGCCGCGGGGGCGGGCCGCCGGTTCGGCTCCCCCAAGGCCCTCGTCCCGTTGAACGGGAAGCTCTTCGTCGACTCGGCCGCCGAACTCCTGAGGGCCGCCGGCTGCGACCCGGTCGTCGTGGTGCTCGGCGCCCGCGCCGCGGAGGTGCGCGAGCGCGCCGCCCTCGAAGGCGTGACCGTCGTCGACAACCCGCACTGGGAGACCGGCATGGGGTCGTCGCTGCGCACCGGCCTGCACGCGGTCGGGACCGCGGACGCCGTCGTGGTGCTCCCCGTGGACACTCCCGGCGTCACCGTCGAGGCGTTGCACCGCCTCATGGCGCTGGCCGAACCGGAGGCGCTGGCCCGCGCCACCTACGGCGGCGAGATCGGGCACCCGGTGCTGATCGGCTCGGACCACTTCGCGGGCGTGATGTCGACGGCGGCGGGTGACCAGGGCGCGCGGGACTACCTGTTGGCGAACACCGTCCGCCACGTCGACTGCGCTGACGTCGCGGACGGTGCGGACGTGGATCGTCCGGAGGACCTCAAGGCGAGGTAGCGCCTGTTCAGGGCCTCGCCCGCACCGCCGCCCGGGCACACCCGACGGCGACGACGAGCTGCGCCAGCGCCACCCAGACCGGCCAGAGCTCCGAGGAGGTGACCGCCAGGGCGATGTGCGTCGCCGCCCCGGCCGTGAACACCGCGACCAGCACGACCCAGAAGTAGAAGTACCGCCTGATCCAACCCACCCCCACCCGCACGAGTCCCGTCATCGCGCGTATCGAGGTTTGTGGTGCGCGGGTTACTGGTGAGGTCACCTGTGATCGGGTACTACTGACCGGCATGACGACCGACACCGTGACCGGATCCGACTACGGCAACCTCGTGCGCACGCACCTGACGCGCGTCGAGCAGCACAACGCGGCCGCGCTCGACGACGTGGCCGAGCTCGTGCTGGCCGCCGTCCAGGCCGACGGACTCCTCCTCACCGCGGGCGCCGGGCACTCGCTGGCAGCGGTCGCCGAGACCTTCTACCGGGCCGGTGGGCTGGCCTGCGTCCGCCCGATCTACCACCCCGAACTGCTGCCGATGCACGGCGCGATCAGCAGCACGTCGGCCGAACGCCGCTCCGGCCTCGCCGCCGAGGTGCTGGGCGAGTCCGGGCTGGCGCTGCACGACGTGCTGTTCGTGTTCTCCACCTCGGGCGTCAACCACTACCCGGTCGAGCTCGCCCAGGAGGCCGCGAACAAGGGCTGCCCGGTCGTCGCCGTGACGTCGGTGGCCTCGAGCGCCCAGGCCCCGCGCCGCGCGGGCGTCACGCTGGCCGAGGTCGCCACCGTCGTCCTGGACAACCTGGTGCCGCCCGGCGACTCGACCTACCCGGTGGAGGCCCCGGTCACGGCGGCGATCTCCACGGTGGCCACCACGTTCCTGTGGAACCTGCTGATGGTCCGCGTGCTCGACAAGGCGGCCGAGTCCGGCGTGCAGCTGCCGCTGTGGCGCAGCGCGAACGTGGAGGGCGGCGACGCGGCCAACGCCGACCTGCTCCGCCACTACCAGACCCGCGTCCCGCAGCTCGGATGAGTAGAAATCCCCAGTTCTTCTCAGCAGGTGCCCGTTACTCTCCCACCGGGGGAAGCACTTGTCTGGGGGAACTGAACAGTGGAACCGAAGACCCGTAGATGGATCCTGATCAGCGGAGCGCTCGCCACGACGGCAATCGTCGGTGTGGGGGGCGTTCTGCTCTGGTCGGGCAGCAGGACCGTGGTGGTCGCCGACGAGCCGGCCAAGCCGGCCGAAACGCCGCAGCAGGTCGCCAACTCCTTCCTGACCAAGGCGTTCTCCGGTCCTGCCAGCGCCGCCGTCTTCACCGACGCACCGGCGGCGGCGACCACCGCCCTGGAAGCGACCAGGACCGGCATGAGCACCTCGTCCTTCCAGGCCACCGTGGCGAAGGCCGAGCCGCCGCCCGCGGACGCGACCAGCACCGAGCTCACCGCGGCCGTCACGTGGACCATGCCGAGCACCACCACGCTGAAGTACGACGTCAAGATCGCCATGAAGCGCGTGGACGGTGCGTGGAAGGTCCACTGGGACCCCTCTCTCGTCCACCCGCAGCTCACCGAGGGCGCCTCCCTCACCTACCGCAAGGCGCTGGCGGACGGCGCCCTGCTCGGCCGCGACGGCAAGCCGCTGGTGCCGGGCGCGATCCCGGACGCCCTGTACAAGACGATCACCGGTGTGGTCGACGTGAGGGGCACCGACGGCTGGGAGGTGGGCATCTCCGCGGGTGGCGCCTTCACCGCGTTGGACGGCAAGAAGCCCGAAGGCGGCGAGAAGATCACCGTCACCCTCGACCCGGCTCGTCAGGCAGCCGCCCAGGCCGCCGTCGACGCCCTCCCGCAGGGCGCGGCGATCGTCGCGATCGAGGCCTCCACCAGCGAGGTGCTGGCCGTGGCGCAGAACAAGTCGCTGAGCGGCACCAACCCGTTCGTCGGCCGCTACGCCCCCGGCTCGACGATGAAGATCGTCACCGCCGCGGCGGTCATGAACGCGGGCCTGGCGCAGTCCGGCACCGCCGTCCCGTGCCCGGCCAAGGCGACCATCGGCACCCGCACGATCAGCAACGCGGGCTTCGGCCACGACAGCCTGCCGTTCCACACGGCGTTCGCGCTGTCGTGCAACACGACGTTCGGCGAGCTGGGCTCCAAGCTCGGCCCGAACGCCCTGCCGGACATGGCGAAGCGCTTCGGGCTCGGCGCCGACTGGACCGTTCCCGGCGCCGAGACCAACACCGGCAAGGTCCCGCCGGCGAGCGGTGACCAGCGGGTGGAGAACAGCTTCGGCCAGGGCAACGTGGTGGCCAGCCCGTTCGGCATGGCGCTGGTGGCAGCCACGGTGGTCTCCGGCAGGACACCGGCGCCGACCCTGTTGCGCGGCAAGCCCTCCCAGCCGAACGACGTGGCGGCGGGCCCTCCCGCGGCCGTGCTCGCGCCGTTGCGGGCGATGATGCGCGAGGTGGTCACGTCCGGGACCGCGAAGCAGCTCGCCGGAATCCCCGGCCTGGCGGGGAAGACCGGCACGGCGGAGGCGGGCGGCGGCACCGAGCACGGGTGGTTCGTCGGCTACCAGAACAACGTGGCGTTCGCGGTGTTCGTGGAGAACGCCGGTTCGTCGGCGAGCGCGCTGAACGCGACGGCCGCGTTCCTCAAGTGATCAGCGGGTCTCCCGGGGCACGATCAGCCCGCGGTGGAACGCCTCGGTGACGGCGGCGGCCCGGTCGCCCACTTCCAGCTTGGCGTAGATGTTGAGCAGGTGCGACTTGACGGTGGCCTCGGTGATGAAAAGTCCCTTGGCCACGTCGCGGTTCGTCGCCCCGCCGGCGACGAACCGCAGCACCTCCAGCTCGCGCGGGCTGAGCACCGGTGCCGCTTCCGTGCGCACCCGTTTCATCAGCAACGCCGCCGCGGCCGGGGCGAGCACGGCCTCACCCCGCGCGGTGGCCCTGACCGCGCGCACGAGCTCGTCGCGCGGAGCGTCCTTGAGCAGGTACCCGGTGGCGCCCGCCTCGATCGCCGACACCACGTCGTTGTCGTTGTCGTAGGTCGTGAGGACCAGCACCTGAGCGGTGCCGGCCAGTTCCCTGGTCGCGGCCAGGCCGTCCGTGCCCGGCATGCGCAGGTCCATCAGGACGACGTCGGGCTTGAGCGCTTTCGCGAGCCGCACGGCCTCGGCGCCGTCGCCCGCCTCCCCGACCACCTCGAAGCCGGGGTCCTGCGCGAACAGGCTCGTGAGCCCGTCCCTGACCACCGGGTGGTCGTCGACGACCAGGACCTTGATCACGCTCTCGCCTCCACCGGCACGCGGGCGGACACCCCTGTGCCCGCACCGATCTCCGACTCGACCTGCACGGTGCCCGCCAGTCCCTCGATCCGCTGCCTCATCGCTTCGAGCCCGAACCCGTCGCCCGCCGTGCGTTCGAAACCGCACCCGTCGTCGCGCACGTCCAGCGCCACCTCGTTCTCCAGGTACGACAACGTGACGCCGACCCGGCTGGCTCGCGCGTGCCTAGCCACGTTCGCCAGCGCCTCCTGGGCGGCCCGCAGCAGCGCGACCTCGGCCTCCGGCGCGATCACCCGCGCGCCCCCGGTGGTGACGACCTGCACCTGGACGTCGTGCAGCGCCGCCCACCTCTCCGCGACGCCGTGCACCGCCTCGATCAGCCGCGCGGTCCTGAGCGGTTCGGGACGCAGTGCCTTCACGGACCGCCTCGTCTCGTTGAGGCTCTCCCTGGCCAGTTCGGTCGCGGCGGCGACGTGCCGCGGCCAGGTCGACTCATCGGCCGCGCGGAGCTGGCTGATGATGCCGGTCAGCCCCTGCGCGAGCGTGTCGTGGATCTCCCGCGCCATCCGCTGGCGTTCGTCGCGCACACCGGCCTCGCGGGCCCGCACCACGAGCTGCTCCTGCAGGACAGCGTTCTCCGCCAACGACTCCGCGAGCCTGAGGTTCGCCTCACGGGCCTGGGCGAGCGCCTGCTCGCGCTCCTGTTCCTGCTGCTCGGCCCGCCGGGCGACGAACGCGTACGCGACCATCGGCACCGCGTTGCCGGCCACGACGGCGATCCAGATGGCGACGCCGCCGACCGTGGACTTGTCGACCCCGTACGCCTGGGCCGTGCCCGCCACCGCCGCGACCACGGCCACGCCGACCGGCTGCCACGGGAAGGCGACCGTCCGGAACGTGTAGTAGTACGGCACCGGGGTGAGGAACCCGAACAACGGGTTGAGCACCACCAACGCTCCCGTGAGCACGGTCAGCCCGACGGCGAACACCCACGGGCGGGCGGTGTCGAGCTTCGTGCCCACCACCAGCCACACCGCCGTGCACGCGCACAACGCGAGCTCGACGGGTTCAGGCCGTCGGTCGAGAAAGGTGGCGGCGGCCAGCAAGGCCAGCAGGACGTACGGCCACCGTGCTCCCGGAATGCTCATCAGCGTTCCTCCCCCGGTGCATGAGCCTAGTCAGGTTGGATCGACAGGGCGTGCCTGAAGACGTTGCGGGGGTCGTACTTCGCCTTGACCCGTTGCAGGCGCGGGTAGTTCTCCTTGTAGTACAGGCGTTGCGCGGACACGCCCGAGGTGTTCCAGGCGGGGTCGGCCAGGTCGGCGTCGGCGTAGTTGATGTACGAGCCGTCGTTGACCTCGTTCGGCACGGGCACGCCACCGGTGTCCGCGTACACGTCCCGGTAGAGCGCGCGCACCCAGGCGAGGTTCGCCGCGTCCTCCTGCTCCTCGCTCCAGACCGACTGGTAGACCGCCTTCATCACCACGTCCCGGTTGGCGATCGCGGTGGCGTGCGGCGCGATCGCGTTCGCCTGCCCGCCGTACCCGATGAGCAACACGCTGCCCTGGGCGCCGTCCGGGCCGGTGAGGTTGCGCCACAAGGCGTTGCACTGCCGCGGCGTGAAGGCACGGCGCAGGTAGGCGGCCTTGATCTTGTACCGCCGGGTGAGCACGTCACCGGGTTCACCGGTGCCCGGCCACGTCATCTTGTGCAGCCAGGGAACGGTCTTGCGCAGTTCGAACACCGGCGTGAGGCCCAGGTCCCCGGCCACCGCGGACACGAACGCGGTGACCATCGCGCCGACGTTCGGCAGGTCCGCGTCCGCCTGCACCGACAGCATCACGATGCCGCCGGCCTGGTGCTTGACCTCGAGCACCCCGTAGAGCCCCGCTTCGGGCGCACCCGGCGCGCTGTTGCGCTCGTGCCACGTCCCGAAGTTCCGCAGCAGCCCGCTGAGCTTCTCCTCGGTGAACTGCCCCCAGTCCCAGAACGTCACGTGCTGCACCATGTTCCTGGGCATGGGCGGCAGGAGCCCGTCCGCGGTGGCGTCCGGCGACCGCAACCAGTACTTGGTCACCACCCCGAAGTTCCCGCCGCCACCACCGGTGTGGGCCCACCACAACTCGCGGTTCGGATCGTCCTGCTCCCGCGTGGCGACGACCGCACGAGCCCTGCCGTCCTTGCCCACCAAGACGACCTCGACGCCGTGAAGGTGGTCGACCACGGCCCCGTACCGCCGCGACAACGGCCCGTACCCGCCACCCGCGAAGTGACCACCGGCCCCGACCTCCGGGCACCCACCGCCGGGAATCGTGACACCCCAACCGGCGCACAGCGTCTTGTAGACCTGCCCGAGCGTGGCCCCAGGTTCGACGAAGAGGGCCTTCCTGCCCGCGTCGTACCCGACGTCGTTCAGCCCCGACAGGTCGATCAACGTCCTGAACTCGGGCGCGGCCGTCAAGTTCTCGAAGCAGTGACCACCACTGCGCACCGCGATCCGGCGCCCACCCCGCACCGCGTCGTCCACGGCACGCACGACCTGGTCCGCCGAGGTCGCCACCCGGATCTCGTCGGGCCGCCCGACGAACCGGAAGTTGTTGCCCCGCAACAGGTTCTCGTACCGGACGTCGCCGGGCGGGATCCGCACCGCGGCCGCGCCACCTGCGGGTGCCGCACCGGCCCGCCCCTGCACGACCAGTCCGCCCGCCACCGCACCAGCACCAGCGAACAGCGTCCGCCGGCTGACGCGCCCACCCCCGGAGTCGTTCATCTCGTTCCCTTCCGCCTTGGTGTGTTCACCGTGGCGGAAGCGGAACTCCGGGACATCAGCCGATGACCCGGCCGGGAGGATGAGCCCCGAACCAACCGATCGGCTGGCTCGGCCCCACCCCCGGCGTCAGCTGGTCTGCGGCACCCCGGCCCGTTCGCTGAACCTGGGCGTGGGCGAGACACCGACCACCGGCGGCTCGGCGAACTGCGTGGTGTAGAGGTCCGAGTACCGCCCCTGCGCGGCCATCAGCTCGCTGTGCGTCCCGCGCTCGACGATCTCCCCGTGCTCCAGCACCAGGATCTGGTCGGCCGCCCGGATGGTCGACAAGCGGTGCGCGATCACCAGCGAGGTCCGCCCCTGCAGGGCCTCGGTGAGCGCCTCCTGCACCGCGGCCTCGGACTCCGAGTCGAGGTGCGCCGTGGCCTCGTCCAGGATCACGACCCGCGGCTTGGCCAGCAGCAGCCGCGCGATCGTGAGGCGCTGCCGCTCTCCGCCGGACAGCCGGTACCCGCGCTCGCCGACCACGGTGTCGAGCTGGTCCGGCAACGACGTCACCAGTTCCAGCAGACGGGCCCGCCGCAGCGAGTCCCACAGCTCGTCGTCGGTGGCGCCGGGCGCCGCGTACTCCAGGTTCGCCCGGATGGTGTCGTGGAACAGGTGCCCGTCCTGCGTCACCACGCCGACGGAGGACCGCAGCGCGTCGAAGCTCAGGTCGCGAACGTCCACACCGGACAGACGCACGGCACCGGAGTCGACGTCGTACAGGCGCGGCACGAGCGACGCGAGGGTGGACTTGCCCGCGCCGGACGAGCCCACCAGGGCCACCAGCTGCCCGGCCCCGGCCTTGAAACTGACGCCGTGCAGCACTTCCTCGCCACCACGGGTGTCCAAAGTGGCCACGGACTCCAGCGACGCGAGCGAGACCTTGTCCGCGGCCGGGTAGGCGAAGCGGACGTCGGAGAACTCCACCGACACGGGCCCGGAGGGCACCGGACGGGCGTCCGGCTTCTCCTTGATCATCGGGTCCAGGTCCAGCACCTCGAAGACGCGCTCGAACGACACCAGCGCCGTCATCAGGTCGACGCGAGCGTTTGCGAGCGCCGTCAGCGGTGCGTACAGGCGGGTGAGCAGCAGCGCGAGCGACACCACGGCACCCGCGGCCAGGTGACCCGTCAGTGCCAGGTAGCCGCCCAGGCCGTAAACCAGCGCCTGCGCGAGCGCCGACACCAGCGTCAGGCCCGTCATGAACCAGCGCGTGGCCATCGCCGTCCGGATGCCGATGTCGCGGACCTTCGCGGCCTTCTCGGAGAACTCCTCCTCCTCGCGGGCCGGACGGCCGAAGAGCTTCACCAGCGTCGCGCCCGGCGCCGAGAAGCGCTCGGTCGACTGCGTGACCATCGACGCGTTGAGGGTGGAGGCCTCGCGCTGCATGTCGGCCATCCGGCGCCCCATCCGCTTGGCGGGCAGCACGAAGACGGGCAGCAGGACCAGGGCCAGAGCCGTGACCTGCCACGACAGCGTGAACATGACACCCAGCGACAGCACCAGCTGGATGATGTTCGTGACGAAGCCCGACAGGGTGGAGGTGAACGCGCGCTGAGCGCCGATCACGTCGTTGTTCAGGCGCGAGACGAGCGCGCCGGTGCGCGTGCGCGTGAAGAACGCGACGGGCATCTTCTGCACGTGGCCGAACACGGCACGGCGCAGGTCGTAGATCAGGCCCTCACCGATGCGCGTCGACTGCCAGCGCTCGACCACGCCCAGACCGGCGTCCACGACGGCGATCAGCGCGATCGCCACCGCGAGCCACACGACCACGGACGGGGCTGAGCCGCCGACGATCGCGTCGACCACCCGGCCGGCGAGCAGCGGTGTCGACACGGCGAGGACCGACGACACCACCGTCAGCAGGAGGAACACGGCCAGCTTCGCCCGATGGGGCCGGGCGAAGGCCAGCACGCGCCGGAAAGTCCCCTGGCGCACCTTGGCAGGCGCGTCCGAGGTCACCCCCATCATGAATCGCCACGAGCTGTATCCGTCCACGCCACTAAGAACAGCACAGCCGTCTGACAATTCCGTCGCGGGCGGCTACAGCGGCGGAAAGGTTCAGCTTTGAGCGGACAGGGCCGCGAACGACTGCAGGCGGCGCAGCTGGGCGGCGCGCTCCAGCGCGAGCTGCGCCTCCGCCATCGGCGCCTCGGCGGCGGCCGCGATCAGCGCCAGCGTCTCCGAGACGGCACCGGCGGCGGGCTTGAGCACCGCGTCGACCAGACCGTCCACGGCACCGTCGAGCCCTTCAGCAGGCACGACGTGGTTCGCGAGGCCGATCCGCAGCGACTCCTCCGCGGACACCCTGCGGGAGGTCACGCAGATCTCGGCGGCGCGCGAGTACCCCACGAGACGCGCCAACGGCAGCGTGCCGCCGAGGTCGGGCACGAGGCCCAGCCTGGTCTCGGCCATGCAGAACTGCGCGTCCTCGGCGAGCACGCGGAAGTCGCACGCCAGCGCCAACTGGAAACCCGCGCCGATGGCATGCCCTTGCACCGCGGCGATCGTCACGCGTGCCGGGTCGCGCAGCCAGGTGAACCCGGCCTGGTACGACGCGATCCGCGCGTCCGCCTCCTCGGGAGACAGCCGCAGGATCGCACCGAGACCACCGGGTTCGCCGTCGACGGGCTCACCGGTGAACATGCGCCGGTCCAGCCCCGCCGAGAAGGCGCGGCCAGATCCCCGGACGACCACGACGCGGACGTCCGGGTCCAGCTGTTCGCCGATGTGCCGCAACGCCTGCCAGGTGGCCGGCGTCTGCGCGTTGAGCACGTCGGGACGATCGAGCGTGACGGTCGCGCGCGGCCCGGAGATCGTGAGCCGAACGCCACCGCGCTCGAGCACGCCAGCGTCGATGGAAGGCACTGGCATGGTCGTTACCTCCGGCGAACTAGAAGCTAGTTACCGGAGAGTAGCAGTCTGGGTTGTGGCTACTTCTTCTTCGTCCGGGTGGCGCCACCGCGACCGCGCAGCGTGACCCCGGATTCGGAGAGAACCCGGTGCACGAAGCCGTAGGAACGCCCGGTGCTCTCCGCCAAAGCCCGGATGCTCGCGCCCTTTTCGTACTTCTTCTTCAGGTCAGCGGCCAGCTTGTCCCGCGTGGCGCCGGTGATCCGGGCACCCTTCTTCAGGTCAGCCACCTTGTCCCGCCTTCCGTACGAGCAGGTGGGCCGTTGCACGGCCCCTGTCGTCGCAATGATCGAACAGGAACCGGCAGAACGCCAGGTGATCAAGCAAAGAGATCGCCGAACGGTCGATTCGATCACACTGAGTTGATCACAGAACGCGCTCGGTAACCCTTTGAGACGTGGAGATCACGCCAGCTGGACGAGGTCCAGGTAGTCCTCGGACCAGTGGTCCTCGGTGCCGTCGGGCAGCAGGATGACCCGTTCGGGCTCCAGCGCCTCGACCGCTCCGGGGTCGTGCGTCACCAGGACGACAGCGCCCTCGTAGCGCCGCAACGCGTCGAGGACCTGCTCTCGCGAGGCCGGGTCGAGGTTGTTCGTCGGCTCGTCGAGCAGCAGCACGTTCGCCGCCGACGACACCAGACCGGCCAGCGCGAGCCGCGTCTTCTCGCCACCGGACAGCGTGCCCGCGGGCTGGTCGAGCTGCTCGCCGGTGAACAGGAACGTGCCGAGCAGCGACCGCAGCTTCTGCTCCTGCTCGTCCGGCGCCATGTGCCGGATGTTCTCCCACACCGACGCGTCGTGGTCGAGCGTCTCGTGCTCCTGCGCGAAGTAGCCGATCTTCAGGCCGTGGCCGGGCACGATCTTGCCCGCGTCCATCTTCTCGCTGCCGCCCAGCAACCGCAGCAGCGTCGTCTTGCCGGCGCCGTTGAAGCCGAGCACGACGACGCGGGAACCCTTGTCGATGGCCAGGTCCACGCCGGTGAAGATCTCCAGCGAGCCGTAGGACTTGCTCAGACCCTCTGCCATCAAAGGGGTCTTGCCGCACGAGGCGGGCGCCGGGAAGGTGATCCGCGCGACCTTGTCGCTCTGGCGCACGTCGTCGAGACCGTCGAGCAGCTTCTGCGCGCGCTTCGCCATGTTCTGCGCCGCAACGGCCTTCGTGGCCTTCGCGCCCATCTTGGCGGCCTGCACCATCAGCGCGCCGGCCTTCTTCTCGGCGTTGGCGCGCTCGCGGCGACGGCGCTTCTCGTCCGTCGCACGGGCTTCGAGGTACTTCTTCCAGCCGAGGTTGTAGATGTCGACCTCGCCGCGAATCGCGTCGAGGAACCACACCTTGTTCACGACGTCGTCGAGCAGCTCCACGTCGTGGGAGATCACGACGAGGCCGCCGTCGTGCGACTTGAGGAAGCCGCGCAGCCACGTGATCGAGTCGGCGTCGAGGTGGTTCGTGGGCTCGTCGATCAGCAGGATCGTGCTCGACTTCGCGCCGACACCGGCCTCGGAGGCGGCGAACAGGATGCGCGCCAGCTCGACGCGGCGGCGCTGGCCACCGGACAGGGTGCTCAGCGGCTGCGCGAGAACCCGGTCCGGCAGACCGAGGTTCGAGCAGATGCGGGCGGCCTCGGACTCGGCGGCGTACCCGCCCAGCGACGAGAAGCGCTCCTCGAGCCTGCCGTACTTGGTGACCGCCTTGTCGAGCTCGTCGGGGTCGACCAGCTCGGACATCTTCGACTGGGCCTTCTCCATGTCGCGGAGCAGCTGGTCGAGGCCGCGCGCGGACAGCACCCGGTCCTTGGCGATGACCGACAGGTCGCCCTCGCGCGGGTCCTGCGGCAGGTAGCCGAGCGCGCCCTTGCGCATGATGGCGCCGGCGTACGGCTCGCCCTCACCCGCGAGAACGCGGAGGGAAGTGGTCTTGCCGGCACCGTTGCGGCCCACGAGGCCGATGCGGTCGCCGGGCTGAACGCGCAGGTTGGCGCCGCTCACCAGAATGCGTGAGCCCGCGCGCAACTCCATGTCAGTTGCGGTGATCAAGAGAAACTCCGAGCAGTTGCGAAAAGACCGGGCATGACAAGGGATGGCACGTCCGGTTCGGCCTACTCGAGGAGGATCACGCGAACCATTCTACGGGATCACGCCCATCGGATTTCCCACCTGTGGCGGGACGCATAGATTGCGGCCATGAGCGAAGACTTCTCGGGCAGGGCCGCGCTGGTCACCGGCGCGTCCCGCGGCATCGGCCTCGGCATCGCGCGCGAGCTCCTCTCCCGCGGCGCCTCCGTCACGATCACCGGCCGCAAGGCCGACCAGCTCGCCGAGGCGGCCAGGCAACTCGAGGCCGACACGGGCGGCCGCGTCCTCGCCGTCGCGGGCAACGCCGGCGACGACGCCTCCCGCGAAGAGGCCGTCACGCGCACCGTCGAGGAGTTCGGCAGCCTCGACGTGCTCGTGAACAACACCGGCATCAACCCGCAGTACGGCTTCCTGATGGACGCCGACCTGAACGCGGTCCGGAAGATCTTCGACGTCAACGTGGTGGCGACCCTGGGCTTCGTCCAGCTCGCGTGGAAGGCGTGGATGGGCGAGCACGGCGGCGCGGTCGTGAACGTCGCGTCGATCGGCGGCATCCGCTCCACGGGCGTGATCGGCGCGTACGGCGCGTCCAAGGCGGCGCTGATCCGCCTGACCGAGGAACTCGCGTGGCAGCTCGGCCCGAAGGTGCGCGTGAACGCCGTCGCGCCCGCCGTGGTGAAGACGAAGTTCGCCGAGGCCCTGTACGTCGGCCGCGAGGAGGAGGCCTCGCAGCAGTACCCGATGAAGCGCCTCGGCACGCCCGAGGACGTCGCCTCTCTCGTTGCGTTCCTCTGCTCAGACGGCGCTTCGTGGATCACGGGCGAGACCGTCCGGGTGGACGGCGGCCTGCTGTCGACCGGCACGGCGGGTTAGAGCTCGACCCCCAGCACGTCGAGGAACGCGGCCGTGGCAGGCGTGAGCCCGGCCGCGCTCCACACGAGGTGCTCGACGCGCGAAGGCCCGTCCACGATCGGCACGGTCACGACACCGCTGAGCCGGGGCGCGTACTTCGACGGCAGCACGGCGACCGCGAGCCCCTCCCCGATCAGCCCCGCCATCAGCTCGGCGGTGCTCACCTCGAACGCCACCTCGCGGCGCAACCCGGCCCCCTCGAAGGCCTGGTCGGACTGCACCCGTCCCGGCGTCCCCGCCGGGAAGTCGGCGAACATCTCCTCCGCCAGCACCTGCAACGTCAGCGCGGACCGCCGCGCCAGCGGGTGCTCCGGCGCCAGCACGGCCACGTGCTCGTCGTGCGCCAGCTCCCGCCCCCGCACGCCTTCCGGCCGCACGCCGAGCGGCAGCCCGAGGAACGCGAGGTCGAGTCCGCCCTCCCGCACCTGCTTCACCATGTCGAGGCTCGACAGCATCCGCAGGGCGACCCTGACCTGCGGATACCGTTCGCGGAACACCTTCAGCGCGGCGGGCAGGTCCACGGCGGCAACGGTCGGGATCACGCCGACCACGACCCGTCCGCGCACCTCCCCCACCGCCGCGGCGACCTCGGCCGCCGCCCGTTCCGCGAAGTCGAGGCACTGCCGCGCGGACGGCAGGAAGGCCGCGCCCGCGGGGGTCAGCCGGACGCTGCGGCTGGTGCGCTCGAACAGCCGCGCGCCCAGCGACCGTTCGAGGCGCGCGATCTGGTGGCTCAACGCCGACTGCACGACCAGGCACTGCCGCGCGGCCTTGGTGAAACTGCCGGTCTCGGCGACCGCGACCACGTACCGCATCTGCTGGAGCTCCATCCGATCCATCTTGAATCACGATGGATCGGATGAAAAGCATGTGTTGGACTCATCGATCGAGGCGCCGAACACTGGAGGACGTGAGAAACACCGACTTCTCCCGCACCGCGCTCGCGGCGTTCGCACCGGTGGTCTGGGGCTCGACCTACGTGGTGACGACCGAGCTGCTGCCGGTCGGCCACCCCCTGTTCGCGGGCCTGGTCCGCGCGCTCCCGGCGGGCCTGGTCGCGCTGGCGCTGACGAGGACGCTGCCGCGCGGGTCGTGGTGGGCGAAGGCGGCGGTGCTGGGCGTGCTCAACATCGGCCTGTTCTTCCCGTTCCTGTTCATCGCCGCCGAACGCCTGCCCGGTGGCGTCGCGGCCACCCTGGGCGCCGCGCAGCCGCTCGTGGTGGCGTTGCTGGCCGTCGGGGTGCTCAAGGAGAACCCGTCCGCGTGGCGGCTCGCCTGGGGCGTGGTCGGCGTGCTGGGCGTCGGGCTGGTGGTGCTCGGGCCGGCGGCCGGGTTCGACCTGGTCGGCGTGCTGGCCGGGCTGGGCGGCGCGGCGACGATGGCGCTCGGCGTGACGCTGACGAAGAAGTGGGGCAGGCCGGCCGCGACGAGCCCGACGGCGTTCGCGGGCTGGCAGCTCACGGCGGGCGGGCTGTTCCTGGTGCCGGTGACGTTGCTGTTCGAGGGCGCGCCACCCGCGATCGGCCTCACCGCGCTGCTCGGTTACCTGTGGCTCGGCGGCGTCGGCGGCCTGCTCGCCTACGTCCTGTGGTTCCGCGCGATCACCACGCTGCCGGTGGCGTCCGTCTCGATGCTCGGCCTGCTGTCCCCGATGGTCGCCGCGCTGCTCGGTGTCGTCGTGCTCGGTCAGACGCTGGACGCCACTCAGCTCACCGGTTTCGCCCTCGCGCTCGCCGCGATCCTGGCGAGCCAGCGACCGGCGGTCACGGTTGCGAGGCGAGCTCCAGCCGCAGGATGATCTCGCCGTCCTCGTCGGTCTCCCCGGTGGGCACGAACCCGTACCGGCGGTAGAACGGCTCGGGCGACCCCTCCCCCGGCACGCAGCTAGTGAGCAGCTCCGACGCCCCTTCCGCGCGCAGCAACGTCACGACCTCGTCCAGGACCGCGCGACCGTACCCGCGGCCCTGGTGCTCCGCGCCGACGAGCAGTCGCCACAGGAAGTACGGCCCGGCGATCCCCGGCTGCGGTGTCACGTTCCAGCTCAGCATGACGAACCCGACCGGCACGTCACCGTCGCAGACCGCGCGGAACCAGGGGTTGGCCTCGGGGTTCGCCCGCGCGTCCTGGAACGACTTCTCGACGGACGCGACGAACCGTTCCTGCGCGGGGTGCACGCGCACGGCGACGACGGCGTCGCGGTTGGCGTCGGTGATCTCGGCCAGGCGGATCTGAGCGCTCATGACCCCGGATTGTGCCGCGCTCAGCGCGAGGTCGAGGGCGAGACCGGCTGGCTCGTGGCCGACTTCGGGGGCTGCGAGACGACCTCCGACGTCGTGCCGGGCGTCGTGGCGGCGGGCGGTGTCACGACGTTGCTGGACCGCGGCGTGGTGTTGGGTGGCGCCGGGTCGACCGACGTGGACGGCGGAGCGGTGGACAGCGGGGAGGTGGTCGGCTCGGAGGTCGGCGACACCTGCGTCGTCGTGGTCGGTGACGGTCCTGGCGTCGCGGGATCTACAGGTGCCGCAGGGGGCAGCACGGCGAGTGCCACCGCCACAACGCCCACGGTCGCCAGTCCGCTGCCGACGACCGCGACGGTGCGCCGCCGGGTCCGCACCTTCTGGCCGCGCTGGATCAGGTCGGCGGCCGTGACGGCACGCGGCGGCGCCTCTTCCTGGTGCAGAGCGGAGAAAGTCGCCCTCAGGTCGTCCTCGCGAACCATCACACCTCCAGCCTCAGATGATCGAACTCCGGGCCCAGCCTGCGCCGCAACGTCTCCAGGCCCTTGCTGCTCTGCGACTTCACCGTGCCGGTCGAGCAGTTCAACGCCGTCGCCGTGTCCTCGACGCTCAGATCGTGCCAAAAGCGCAGCACGAGGACAGCGCGCTGCCGTGCGGGGACGGCGGTGAGCGCCTGCCACACCACGAGCCTGTCCTCCGCCGCGACGACGGAGGACAGACCCTCTGGGGGTGCGTCAGTCAGCTTCTCCCTGCGCCAGCGCACCTTGCGGCGTTCGGCGAGGAACGTGCGCACGACGATCTGACGCAGGTACGGCTCGAGCCCCGACCTGTCGCTGAGTTTCGGACCGGCCAGGTAGAGCTTCAGGAACGCCGACTGCATGACGTCCTCGGCCTCGTGCCAGTTGCCGCACAGCAGGAACGCCGTGAAGCGCATCGAGTCGGCGGACCG
Organism: Lentzea cavernae; assembly: GCF_014653695.1. Lineage (GTDB taxonomy): Bacteria > Actinomycetota > Actinomycetes > Mycobacteriales > Pseudonocardiaceae > Lentzea > Lentzea cavernae. The sequence continues at coordinate 1,287,505 of NZ_BNAR01000001.1, forward strand.
GTCGAAGCAGTCGGTGAACTCACGCTCCCAGTTCAGCGGTGACTCCTCACCGGGCCGGCGTCGTGGCGACCGGCGACGTCGACGGGGGCTTCACGGGCTGCGAGGCGCCCGGCGTGGTCGCGACCGGCGGCTGGACCGGGTGGCTGACCGCGGGCGACGTCTCGACCGGGTAGCTGACCGGCGGCGTCGTCGCGATCGGCGCCTGCGAGGAGGTCGGGGCCGGCGGCGACCAGGTGGTCGGCGTCTTCACCGGGCTGGACGTGGGCGGCAGCACCGTGGTCGACGGCGCTTCGGGCGTGGTCGAGACGGGCGGCCGCGGAGCCGAGGTCGTGGGCTGGGGCGTCGTGGTCCCGCCGCCGCTCAGCGCGAGCGCGGGCACCGCGATGCCGATGGCACCCAGTGCGACGGCTCCGGCCACGATCACCATTCGTTTGCGCACTTGCAGCTCCAGCAGGTCAGTGGCGCCAGGATCAGGCACCCTCACCCGTATCCATGCGGCCGGACTCCCGTCCGGTTGCCCCTGTGTCCTGGATCACGATCTCGACGCACCGGGCCCGCTCAGCGGCCTCGTCGAGGACGGTGCGCCGCGGTTCGGGCACGTCCAGGACGCGGTCCTCCGCCTTGCTGAAGACGCCCGAGAGCCTGCGGTCGTTGCGCAGGACGTCGAGCGCCTGCCAGTCACCACCGAGCACCACGGCGTCGAGCTCGGCGAGCCGCGGGACGAGCACCCTGGCGACGTCGTCCGCCGCGGCCTGGAGCGCGACCCTGGCCTGCCCCTCACGACGCCGCGCGAACCGCTGCTGCGACCAGCCGCCCGCCCGGATGCGGCCGTGGACCTGCTTGCGGTCGGTGGCCGACACCTCCACCTTGCCGCCGAACGCCACACCGACGCTGTGACCGCCGAGCCGCACCAGAACGAGCCCGATCCGACGGGCTTCCGTCAACTTTTCAATCACCTCTTCTATGGAGGCACCGCCGCGAGTGGTGAACGAGGCCGTCGCGCCGTCCGCCGCAATGATCACGACCTCGGCCTCCGCGACCCGGATCTCGACGGCGCCGTGCCGCTCGGTGAACCTGCCGATCCAGCCCCGGACCCGTTCCGGCTCGACCTCGACCGCCCGCCCACCGGGAACCGGCCGCACCCGGCTCATGCGCTTTCCCACGATGCGGGAACTCCGGCCCGGACGCGCAGCACGCCGAAGATGGTCATCGTGCACACACTAGAACCAGTCCAACACGGGCCGTGAACGGCACACGGAAGTTACCGATGGGTTCGCTACGCTTGACAGATGAGTCTCGAAAGCGTGAACTCATCAACCGTATGGATTAACCATTGACTCCATCCGGCTCCGACCAGCGATGTTCACGGACCGGTAGGGTCACTGGGGCGTGATCTTATGACAGCGGGGAGTCACCATGACGACTGCTGCCGGTCGACCAACACTGACCGTTGACGACACTGACTCAACGGGTCACGGCAGCCTTACGCAGCTCTTGACGACGGGACCGTTCCCGGAAGCGTTGAGGGCGGCGATCAAGGCGAGCCGACTCAGTCTCGACCGCATCCAGCACAGGTTGGCACTGCGCGGCGTGACCATCAGCGTCGCGACGCTCAGCTACTGGCAGTCAGGACGACGAAGGCCTGAACGCCCTGAATCGTTGGAGGCGCTGCGGCACCTCGAGTCGGTTCTCGGTGTGCCTCAGTCGGGCCTGTCGGCACTGCTCGGTCCACCTCGTCCGCGAGGCCGCCGCTGCCGCCCTACGACGATGATGCCGATCGACGCCCTCTGGGCGCGACGGGAGCGGGTGGCGAACCTGCTCTCGAAGGTCGACACCTCGTCCGACCTGAAGCTGGGCAGGATCAGCCAGCACGACCGAATCGAGATCTCTGCCGACGGCGGGCAGAAATCCGTGTGGGTCCGGCAGATCCTCCGCGCGGAACAGGACGGCCCCGACCGCTGGGCGCTCGTGTTCGAGACCGAGGAGTCCGACGTGCTCCCCGAGATCGTGAACGTGCGCAACTGCCACCTCGGCCGCATCGCCCGCGACCACGAAGCCAACATCATGGTCGCGGAGATGATGTTCGAACGCCCCCTCACCCGAGGCGAGACCCTCATCATGGAATACCAACTGGTGTTCCCCGAGGGCCACGCTCCCAAGGGCAACAACACGTTCGCACGCAAGTTCCGCCTACCGGTCCGCGAGTACGTCATCGAGGTCCGCTTCGACGAGACGAACCTCCCGTCCCGCGTGCAGCAGTACAGCGTGCCCGCAGGCGACGAGACCCCGTCCCGCCGCCGCAACCTCACCGTGGACTCGGGCGGCGGCGTGCACGCCGTGGCCCTGGGCTTCGGCCCAGGCGTGTTCGGCATCCGCTGGGAGTGGCCGAACCGCTAGCGGGCCACCCGGGCAGGCACTATCGGGCACTGCCTGACACCGCCTGGCACAGACAGACACGCGAGGGGCGCTTCCCAAGCCGGGAGGCGCCCCTTTCGCATCCCCGGGCGGGTCGCCACCGCCCGGGCAGGCCGCCGCCAGCCAGGTCACCATCGCCGGTCGGGTCGCCATCGCCGGTCGGGCAGGCCGCCATCTCCAGCCAGGTCGCCGCCCACCGGTCGGGTCGCCGTCTTCAAGCCGCCCGCCTACGTCGAGCAGACCGCTGCCCGCGATCAGGCCGCCTCCGTCGAACTGGCCGCCGTCGAACTAACAGCTGCCGGACTGGGCCAGGTGCGGTCAGGTCTCCGCCGTCGGACTGGGCCGCGCGCGGTCAGGTCGCCGCCATTGAGCAGGCTCACGCAAGGGTCCCCCTGGATTTCGACTCCCCCGCGACCCAACGTACAGATGAGGTCTGACACTCAATCTGGACTCGCAGCCCGCACGCCGCAAGCCGCACGCCGCCCATGCGCCGAAGCCAATGGCGAAGACGAGGCCCCTGTCACCCCAACGCAATGGCGAAGCCGAGCCGGACCTCCCAACACAAATGGGCAATGGCGAAGCCGAGCCATCCGGCCGCCAACGGCAATGGCGAAGCCGAGGCGTGCATACCTCTACCGCCCTGAACAGCGATGATGACGCAACCACCGCGCGATTGGGGCTTGACCTTGAGTGCGAGATGCTATCGTTGCAGAATTGGCTGGGCTCCTTTAATGCCCAGCTTTTCAGGCCAATTCAAGCATCTCGCAAGAGGCTCAAGGTCAAGCCCCAATCGCAATCGTCGCGAAGCGGCGATGAAATGACCCGGCTCGTCCGTGCCCGCGAAACCACCCGACCAAGGTGACGAACGCACGCCAGCCGCCCACCCCGCTGGAACCGCCACCAGCCAACCCAAGCCGACCCGCGCACACCCCAACGCACCCAACCGCACCCCAACAAGAAAGGCCCCCAGCCAACAAGCCAGGGGCCTTCCCAAACCAAAACTCAAACCTCAAATCCAACCAGGGTCAAGAACCCCAGCTCACACCCAACCAGCCACCTGCAGGCTGACCGCCCGGAGCGACCCCCGGTCAGTCCCCACCACATCGGCCACCTTGAACACCCAGTTGCCATCAGCCGGATCCGCGGTCAGCGAGGACAGCGGCGCCCCAGCCTTCCAAGACCCGGTGAACGGCGCCTCAGCACTGGTGACCGAAGAGAACGCCCGCGTAGCCGAGTCATCGAACACCGCCTGGCAGATGTTCGACCCGGTCCCACCGGACCGCGAGAACAGCGTGACGCTCTTGCCGGACGGCGAGGTGAGCGTGCCCACCAGGTCGCCGACGAAGGTGTGGTCGATCCCGACCGTCGTCGAGCCGTCCGTGGCCGAGCACGTCGCGCCGTCCACGGAGAACTTCAGGTTCGACGCCGCGCCCACGCCCGTGACGGGCAGCGTGACGGAGACGCCGGTCTGGTCGTTGTCCGGGATGGCGATCGGTGCGCCGGTGTACGCGAAGGTCTTGAACTCGCGGGAGGGTTCGCCCACGCGGAGCGTGAACGAGGTGGTGGTCGGCGACGTCGCGCCCGAGTAGGTCACGCGGGCGTCGAGCTTGACCGCCGAGCCGAGCACGGCGCCGGCCGGCACGGACACCTTGTAGGTGTTGCTGACGGTCTGGCCCGGGTCGATGTTGCCGTAGTACTTCGAGCGCGGCGCGATGGTGACGCCGGGCGAGGTCGTCGACAGCACGACCGAGGTCGACGCGGCCGAGCCGTCACCGTTGTTGGCCACCGGGAGCGTCACCGTGGAGGTGGTGCCCGGCTTGAGGAAAGCGCTTCCGTCGGCGTCGTTGACGATCGACGGCTTCTGCGCGCGGGCCAGTGCCTGCGGTGACGCGCCCGTGTACTGCAGGGCGCGGTCGGCCATCACGATGCCGGCGCCGGTGCGGTTGTCCACACCGGACTCGACGATGTCGATCGCCGTGTTCACGAGGGCTTCGCGCACCTCGGCGGGCGTCAGCGTCGGGTTGCCGGACAGGATCAGGCCGGCGATCGCGGCGGCGTTCGGGGCCGCGGCGGACGTGCCGAAGAACGGCGCGAAGCCCGGCACCGACGTGGTCACGCCGTCGGCCGCGGTGATGTCCGGCTTCTGCCGGGTCTCGGCGAGCGGCGTGCCGTCCGGCGCGAAGAACGTCTTGCGCGGGCCGTCGGAGGTGAAGCGCTCCGGCTTCTGCGTGCTGTCGAAGGCGCCGGGGTACGGGCCCTTCGGGTTGGCCGGGTCGCCGGGCTCGAGGTCGAACGGCAGCGCCGCCGCGGCGGGTGCGGCCGCGACCGAGATCGCGCCCTTGGCCGCCGAGTGGCTGCGGGTGGTGCCGGGGGTGACGTACTTCTTCAGGCCGTCGTTGGTGTCGGCGAAACGACCGCCGAACAGCGACAGCGCGAAGTACTTGTCCTCACCGCGGTACCGCACGACCGCCAGGCGCGTGCCCGACGAGCTCGACGGGGTGTTGATGCGCTCGTACGGGTCCTGGGCGCCGTCCTGGTTGTTCTGGCTGAACGTGACAACGTTGCCCTGCGCGTTGACCAGGTAGAGGTCGTAGTCGTTGGCCGACTGGCCGAGCGGGTCCGCCCAGTGCAGCACCACTGGGGTGTCGCCGGAGCCGTTCGACAGCGGGTTGAACAGCTGCTTCTGGTTCGGGTCCGGGTTGAAGTCGTGCGCGCTGCCGGCGAACTTGCCGACGCTCACACCGGAGTCCACGAACTGGCCCTCGTAGTGGCCGGACGTGCCGTCCACGACGTTGCCCTGGTTGCCCGCGCTGGAGAAGAACAGCGCACCGTCGGCGACGACCGCGTCCACGGCGCGCGCGATGATGCCGTCCTGGAACGGCGACTCGTTGAAGTAGATGACGTCGTCGACGATGACGTCGCAGCCGAGGTCGAAGCGCAGCTTCTTGATGTTGTCCGCGAAGCTCGCGTCGCCGTTGAACGCCGTGGCGAAGCCGAGTTCGGCGTTCGGCGCGAGGTCGTGCAGGATCTCGAGCATCGCGGTGCCCTCGTCACCGGAACCCGCCTGACCCGGCACGATGTCGACGGCGGGCAGCTCGCCCGCGGCCTGCGACACGGTCAGCGAACCCACGCCGTCCGACAGCGCGCAGAGCTTCGTGCCGACACCGGTCACGCGGAACGAACCGCGTGCGGCCTCGGCGTTGTGCGCCTTGTCGCTCTCCGCGACCTTGGCGGCCTGGACGGAGAGCTGCTTCTCCGAGAGCCGGCGCTCGACCTCCCTGGTCTTGTCCTCTTTGGACGGCGCCTGCTTGCGGGCCTTGGTGTCCCGCTTGTTCTTGACGTCCTGCGTCATCGCGTCGCTGCCGGGCTCGACGCGGGCGACGTCGGAGCGGGCGGCGATCTCCGCGATCTTCGCGACCGGGACCTCCGCGCGCACGGTGCGGTGCTCGGAGGAGACCGACCGGATCTGCCCGCCCACCGCGCGGACAGCGTTGACCAGGTCCTCGGAGTACTGCTTGGCGCGGATGTCCACGAGCGTCGTGGCCTTCGGCGTCACGGCGACGCCGGTCTGCACCTGCGGAAGGGCGCTCGTCGTCGCGGCCGAGACGCGCTTGCGCGCCTCGACGACCAGTGCGCTGTCCACTTTGGACTCAGCTGGGGTGAGCGACTTCTTGATGCTCTGCAGCGCGGCGATCTGCGCCGCGGTGCGGTCGTTGATGGACTTCGACGCCTTGCCCGGATCAGCGGACGCCGGCGTGATGGCGGTGAGTGCGGCCAGAAGAACTGCGGTACCTGCGGTGACTAACGTCGTGCCTCTTCGAGATCGGCGCACAGGGTTTCTCCCCCGAACGTTGGCGTGCCCCCGAGCACGCGGCCTGCGACCGGAGATTCCCGGTCGAGGCGCCAACGTATGGTGCATGCCTGATCACAGTCAGCATCCGATTGGGCTACTTCCCACTTAGCAGACACAATCACACTTCACAGAACAAAAGCGTCAGTCCACAACTGACCGGTTCGCCCGGAAAGCGCCTCCAGCAGCGCCGCCGCCTGGTTGTCCGTGAGCGACGCCACGAAGTCGACGACCGCCCGCCCCCGCGCCAGCCCCTTGACCACGTCCGGCCCGACGTGCGGGTCACCCGCCGCACCGACCAATGTGGACGGCTCCGTCCGGGCGAGTGCCGCGTACTCCGTTTCGGCCAGCTCCACGAGGTCGTGCAGTCTGCGCGGCAACCGATCCGCCTCGGCCCGGTCGGTCACCCACTGCTCGAGCGCGTCCACCAGGGAGCTGAGCAGGCGCGCCTGTCCACGTTGGTGCAACGCCAGATCCGGACGCAGCAACACGAACCGGCGGTGCACGAACTTCAACACCTGAACCTCGTGCCACTGCTGAACCGCCAGCACCACGTGACCGGACCGCGGCGTCGGCTCCTCGATCACGCCGACCGCGTCGACCAGCCTCCGCGTCCACCGCGCGCTGAACCCGGCGACCGCCTGCTCGGCCTCCACGGACCCGTCGAACGGCACGGCCAGCAGCCCGTCCACGAGCTCCTTGCTGACCTTCCGCACCGCCAGCGCGAACGCCTCGTCGCTCATCACCCAGGAGTCCTTGAGGTGCATGCGCCGGCGCAACGTCTCCAGCGACCGCCCCGGCATCCGGATCTCGGCGGACAGCTCGGCGTCGCTCAGCCCGGCGAGGTCGAGCGCCTGCGCCTGCCACGTCCCGAGCTCGGCGGAGACGGTCGCGTGCTGCAACACCCCGACCCGGTGGAAGTCCTCCAGGTCGTGGATCGCGTACGCGATGTCGTCCGCGGTGTCCATGACGCTCGCCTCGACGGTCTGCTGCCACGACTCGATGCGCCCCTCGAAGGGCTCGCGCGCCTGCCGCAGATCGCTGATCTCCGTGATGTACGCGGAGAACTTCGAACTGCCGGTGCCCGGCATGTCGTCCGGCTCGGACGCGCCACGCGGCGCCACCTCGAGGCCGAGCGGCTGGTGGCGGGTCCACGGGTACTTCAGCATCGCCGCCCGGACCGCCACGGTCAGGTCGAGGCCGAGCGCCTTGGGACCGCGGACGTCCGTGGTCGTGATGATCCGGAAAGACTGCGCGTTGCCCTCGAAGCCGTCGGGCAGCCCGAACCGGTGACGGGCCAGCCGGTCGAGCACCTGCTCGCCGAGGTGGCCGAACGGCGGGTGGCCGAGGTCGTGGGCGAGGGCGGCCGCCTCGACGACGTCGGGATCGCACCCGCCGAGCTTCTCCAGCACCGCGGTGAGCTCGGGGCGCACGGTCAGGCGTTCGGCGATGGCACGGGCCGCCTGGGCGACCTTGAGGCTGTGGGTGAGGCGGTTGTGCACGAGCAGCCCGGAGCCGGTGGAGCTGACGACCTGGGTGACCCCGCCGAGCCTCGCGAAGAACGGGGAGCTCGCGACGCGGTCGCGGTCCACCCGGAACGGGTTCGTGGCCAGGTCGGCGGTCCTCCCCACGCCGGCTGACCGACGGGCGGAGCGTTGCTCGTTGTGCATGGCGGAAACGGTAGCCGGTCGCGGCTCTCAACCCGACTTGACGTCGCCCGTGCTCGGCTTGGCCTCCGCGACCAGTTTCTTCGAGTAGGTGTCCAGGATCTTCGTCCCGAGCTGCTGCGAGTACCCGAGCGTGATCGCCGCGACGATCAGCGCCGCCTGGTTCTCCACCTTCTGCCCCGCGACCACGCCGGCTTTCAACGCCAGCACGCCCACGACAGCGAAAGCCGCGCCGAGCACGACCTTCAGCCCGAACAGCGGAACCCCGAACGCGTAGGGCGCGAGACTCAGCTTGAGCTTCGCCCCGGAGACCGATGCCGCGAAGATCGCACCGAACAGGCCCCACAGGGCCACCCACCAGAAGTCTCCGCCGCCGGTGGACTGACCGATGCCGAGCGGCAGCATCGTCGGCTTGAACGTGGCCGCCGTCCCGATCACCAGCAGCACCACCAGGAGCGCTGTCGCGGTGTAGAGCAAGCGGTTGCGGTGTCCGCGCAGCGTGCTGAACCCGTCGTCTCCCAGCCTCAACGCGGCTTCCAGCGCGGTCTCGACCGCGGTGCGGTCGTTGAGACCGAGGTTGGCGGGATCGATGCCGATCAGCGCCTTGTACCTCTCGTCCCTGCTCGAGAGGTGCTGACCGGTTCGCGCCTTGACGTCCGGCAGTCTGCCGCCGAGATCCGTGCCCAGTGAGGTGATGCGCGCTTCCGCCGCGTGCAACGACCGCCAGACGGTTTCCTTGTGCCGGCCGTTCCACCAGCCCCTGACGCTGTTGTCCGTCTCGGCGAGCGCCGCCTCGGCATCGGCGAGGAACTGTTGTGACAGGTCATCGGGAGGCTGCAGCTGGTTCCACCGCGCCGTCAACCGCTTCAGCAGAGCGCCGGCTTCCGCGCGCCAGGGGCTTCCAGTCGTCATGGTGCACCTCGATGGGTCTCGTGTAGGGACCCATCGCCGCCGGCTCGCTGAGCGTGACCGTGGATGCGCGATCGTTACGTCAAGACACGAAGAAGGCCCCTGCGGGGAGCGCTTGTGGCGCTCGACCCGCAGGGGCCTTCTTCGAAACAAGTTCGGCGGCGACCTACTCTCCCACACCGTAACCAGTGCAGTACCATCGGCGCAGAAGGGCTTAACTACCGGGTTCGGAATGGGACCGGGTGTTTCCCCAACGCTATGACCACCGAAACACTATGGAAATGTTCAACCTGAACCCCGAACCAGCAAGAGTTACCCCTGCTAGTGGGTTCGATCGGTTCTGGTTGTTCTTCCAGAACCGCACAGTGGATGCGTAGCGTCTTTGTAACA
>NZ_BNAR01000002.1 GCF_014653695.1 Lentzea cavernae
CACGAGCCACCACAACAACATCACGAACATCGGGGTGATCACCGATGACGACCTCGACCTCACCGGGCTCCACCCGGTAACCGCGGATCTTCACCTGCTCATCGACACGACCCAAGAACTCGATCGTCCCGTCCGCACGCCACCGCGCCCGGTCACCCGTCCGGTACAAACGCCCACCAGAACCGGCGAACACGTCCGGAACGAACCGGAGGGAGGTGAGGTCGGGCCGCCCCAGGTAGCCGCGCGCCACACCGGCGCCACCGACCAGCAGCTCACCGGGAACGCCGACGGGAACAGGCCGCATCGCCGAGTCGACGACGACAGCGCGCGCACCGGCCAGCGGTGTGCCGATCGGCACCACAGCGGCAGGGTGGTCCTCCGTGACCGCGTGGAAGATCGAGTCGATCGCCGCCTCGGTCACACCGAACACGTTGCCCGGCACCGCATTCGGCGCCACCTCCGCAACAGCGGTGACAAGCGCGTCGTGCGTCCACATGTCCGTACCCGAGATCACCAACCGCAGCGACTCGACCGGGCCTGCGATCCGGCAATGCGCGGCCAGGTCACGCAGCAACATGCCCGGGACGATCTCCGCGACCTCGATCCGATGCTCTACCAACGTGGCGTGCAACGACTCGACGGACACGTGCTCGTCGTGCGGCAAGAACACGACCGTCTGCCCGAACGCCAACGCCCGCGTCATGTCACCGATCGACACGTCGAACCCAGGACCCGACATCGACAACACCGGCCCAGGCCCGCCCAGTGCGGCCAAACCGTCACGCCAACCGGCCACATAGGACGAAAGAGCGCTGTGCGTGACGGCCACGCCCTTGGGACGCCCCGTGGAACCCGAGGTGTAAGCGATGTACGCCAACGCATCGGGGTCGACCGGCGGAAGAACCTCCCCAGAAGCCTCAGCCACGTCATCGACCAGCAACACCTCACCGGAGAACCCGGACAGATCCGTGGTCGTCACGACCGCGACCACACCGGCATCCGCCAGCAGGAACTCCAGCCGCTCAGCCGGAAGCCCAGGGTTGACCGGCACGTACACGCCGCCAGAGCGCAGCACACCCTGGAAAGCGACCGCCAGTTCGATCCCGCGCGGCACCAGTACGGCGACCGGCGACTCGACGGTCACCCCGGCCTGCCGGAGCCGTCCTGCCAACGCGTCCGCACGGGCGTCCAGCTCGGCGAACGTCAGCCGCTCGTCACCGCACACCACGGCAACGCCGTCGCCCGCCCAGCCACGGATCAGCTCCGGCACAGACGCCTCGGCAGCCGGAACGGGGGTCTCACCCCACGCCACCAGCTCCGCCGCCTGCTCCGGACGCTGCAACGGCACGTCGGCGACGGCCAGCCCGGGCCGTTCCGCGACGGCGGTCAGCACGACCACCAACTGGTCGAGGATCCGCGCCACGGTGGCCGAGTCGAACGCGGCCGTCGAGAACTCCGCCTCGATGCGCAGCGTGCGTTCGAGGTCGACGGCGAACGTGAGCGGGTAGTTGCCCTGTTCCACCGAGTCGACGGAGGCGTAGCCGTCGGGAACCTCGGCCAGGTCGTCCGGCAGTTCGCGGTGGGGGTAGTTGCCGAACACGACGATCGAGTCGAACAGCGCACGGCCGCCCGGTACCGACGACCAGCGCTGGACGTCCACCAGCGGCGTGTACTCGAACCGCTGCAGCGCGACCTGGTTGTCCCGCAGCTCGCGCAGCCACGACGTGAACGGCACGTCCGCGGGCACGGCGGTCCGCACCGGCAGGGTGTTGATGAAGAGACCGACGATCGACTCCACGCCGGTCAGGTCGCCGGGTCGGCCGGACACGGTGAGCCCGAACAGCACGTCGTCCTCGCCGGAGGACGCGGACAGGACCTTGGCCCACGCCGCCTGCACGACCGTCGACAAGGTGACGCGCTCGCGGCGAGCCAACTCGACCAGCTTGGCGGTGACGCCCTCGGACAGCCTCGTCTTCAGGCGGTCCTGCGCGTAGTGGTTGGTGGCCAACCGGTCCACGGGCAACGGGGTCGGCGCCTCGAAACCGTCCAGAGCGGACCGCCAGAACGACTCCGACTCGTCGGGGTCGCGCCCGTCCAGCCACGCGATGAACTCGCGGTACGACCGCACCGGAGCCAGCGACGAACCGTCGTAAGCGGCCAGGACCTCGTCCATCACGACGGGCAGACTCCACCCGTCGCACAGGCCCTGGTACAGCCCCCACACCAGCCACAACCGGCCCTCGCCGCGATCCACCAGGTACAACCGCATCAACGGCGGCGCGGCGAGGTCGAAGCCCAGCGCCCGGTCCTGCGCCAGCAGCTCACGAAGCCGCGCGTGCTGGGCTTCCGAATCGACCTCGGACCAGTCGTGCACCTGCAGCGGCACGTCGACATCGGCCAGCACGACCTGCACCGGTTCGCTGACGCCCTCCCACACGAACCCGCTGCGCAACGCGGCGTGCCGTGAGATCACCGTCCGCCAGGCGTCGGCCAAGAGGTCGGCGTCAAGAGGACCGGCCAAGTCGTACACGCTTTGGCCCCAGTAAAGGCCGTCGACCGGCGAACCCACGACACCGAACAACATGCCCGACTGCACCGGAGCCAACCGGTACACGTCCGCCAACGCATAGCGGGAGGCGAGCCCGTCCACGTCGCCTTGCTCCAGCGACGCCAACGGGAAGTCCGACGGGGTGAAGCCCGACGCACCGGACTGACAATGCGCCACCAGCGCGCGCAACGCCTCGACGTACCGGGCCGCAACCCGCTCTACGGTGCCGGTGAGGTGCAGGTTCGTGCTGTGCAGCCAGTCGATGCGCAGCCGGCCGTCGGCCGCGCGCACCACCTCGAGCTGCAACGGGTAGGCCCGCGTCCCACCAGAACCCTGCATCGGGCCCGCCAAATCGGCGGGAAGTTCGCGGCGGATCAGGCCGTGCGAGTCGACGGCGTCGAAAGCGCCGAGGTAGTTGAACAGCACCGGACGCTCAGGAGCACCGGCCAACTCGCCGTGCAGCCACCGCAAGGCGCCGTAGCCGACACCACGTCGGGGCGCCGAGCGCAGCTGTTCCTTGACGGACTTCACCGTCGCGCCGATGTCCTCGTGCCGGTCCAGCCGCACCGGGAAGATCGACGTGAACCACCCGACCGTGCGCGACAGGTCCAGGTCCTCGCGGCCGTGGCTCTCCAGGTCGACGGTGACGTGGCCGGTGCCCGCCCACTCCCCCAGCACGGTCGCGAGAGCGGCGAGCAACAGGTCGTTGGCCTGCGTGCGATAAGCCTTGTGCGCCTCGCCGAACAGCGCGGCGGTGGTGTCGGCGTCGAGCCACGTGGTCACCACGGCGCCGGAGGCCTCGGTGTTCGGGCCGTCGCCGTCGACCGGCAGCGCGACCACGTCCGAGGTCGCCGCGGCCCAGTGGTCGCGTTCGCCGCCGGCATCGAGTTCCAGCAGGTGCTCGGCCCACTGCTGGAACGACGCCGTCTTCGGCCCCAGCGCCTCCGAGCGGTACGCGGTGTCGAGGTCTTCCAACAAGACGTTCCACGACACCCCGTCCATCACGAGGTGGTGGACGGTCAGACCGAGCCACGCGGGCTCGTCACCGCGATCGAAGTAGACAGCGGCGAGCAGCGGACCGTCGTTCAGCCGCAACGACTTCTGCGCCACCGTCATCTCGGCGGCCACGTCCCCGGAACCCTCGACGACCCGCAACAGGTCAGCGGCCTCGATCCCGGCGTTGTGCTGACCATCGGCCGAGAACCGGATCCGCAACGCGTCGTGGTGCGCCACGAGCACATCAAGCGCCTGACCCAGTCGTTCAGGATCGGTGCCGGGTGCCAGTTCGAACATGCCCGACCAGTTCCAGTGGTCGCGGTCCGGGACGTCCTGCGCCACGAACCAGTGCTGGATCGGCGTCAACGGCACCGGTCCGGTGACCAGGCCCTGCTCCGCCAGCGAGACCACGGGCGTCTCCCGCACGGCGAGCGCGAGTTCCGCGACCGTCTGGTGGGCGAACACGTCCGCCACGTCGACACCCAGGTCCGCCGCGCGGACACGGGCGACGATCTGCAGGCTCAGGATCGAGTCGCCACCGAGCTCGAAGAAGTTGTCGTGCACACCAACGCGTTCAACACCCAGAACCCCGCTCCACACCGCCGCGAGCGTCTCCTCGACAGCGGTCCGGGGAGCCACATACGTCTCGGCGACGGTCTCCGGCTCCGGCTCGGGAAGCCCGCGGCGGTCGACCTTGCCGTTCGGCGTGAGCGGCAACCGTTCCAGCGCAACGAATACCGACGGCACGAGGTAGTCCGGCACGCGTTCGCGCAACCACGCACGCAGCACCGAACCGGTGACCTCGAAGTCCTCGGCCACCACGTAAGCCACCAAGCGCTTGCCACCGTGAGGGCCACCATCCCGTGCCACCACAACGACATCACGCACACCGGGGTGATCACCGATGACGACCTCGACCTCACCGGGCTCCACCCGGTAACCGCGGATCTTCACCTGCTCGTCCACACGACCCAGGAACTCGATCGTGCCGTCCGCACGCCACCGCGCCCGGTCACCCGTGCGGTACAACCGGCCGCCCGGGCCACCGAACACGTCGGGCACGAACCGTTCCGCCGTCAGGTCCGGCCGGCCCACGTACCCCTGCGCCACACCCGAACCACCGACCAGCAGCTCACCGGGAACACCCACCGGCACCGGCCGCATCGCCGAGTCGACCACCACGGCCCGAGCCCCGGCCATCGGCGTGCCGATCGGCACCACGGCGGCGGGGTGGTCCTCACCCACGGGGTGGAAGATCGAGTCGATCGCCGCCTCGGTCACACCGAACACGTTGCCCGGCACGGCGTTCGGCGCCACCTCGGCCACCGCCGTGGTGAGCGCGTCGTGGGTCCACATGTCCGTACCGGAGATCACCAGGCGCAGCGACTTCACCGGCCCGGCCTCACGGCAGTACGCGGCCAGGTCGCGCAACAGCATGCCCGGCACGATCTCCGCGACCTCGACCTCGTGGTCCACCAAGGTCTCGTGCAGCGACTCCACCGTCACGTGCTCGTCGTGCGGCAGGAACACCACGGTCCGGCCGAACGCCAGCGCCCGCGTCATGTCCCCGATCGACACGTCGAACCCGGGACCCGACATCGAGAGCACCGTGCCCGGACCGCCCAGGTCGGCGAGCCCTTCCCGCCAGCCCGCGACGTACGACGACAGCGCCGCGTGCGTCACCGCGACACCCTTGGGCCGCCCCGTCGAACCCGACGTGTAGGCCACGTACGCCAACGCCTCGGGATCGATGTGCACCGGCAGCGCGCCGAAGCCCGGCGAGTCGTCCAGCACCAGCACCTCGGCGAACCCGGCCAGCTCCCCGGCCAGAGCCGCGGTCGTGACCGCGACCGTCGCGCCGGCGTCGGCCAGCAGGAACGCCAGCCGGTCAGCGGGAAGCCCGGGGTTGACCGGCACGTACACGCCACCGGAGCGCAGCACGCCCTGGAACGCGACAGCGAGTTCGACCCCGCGCGGCACCAGCACCGCGACCCGAGACCCGACCACCACGCCTGCCTGCTGCAGCCGGCCGGCCAGCGCCTCCGCCCGGAAACCGAGCTCGGCGAACGTCAGGCTCTCCGCGCCGCAGACGACCGCGACCTCGGGCGAGATCCGCGCCCAGTCGTCGATCAGGTCGGGCACCGGCCGTTCGGTGGCGGGCTCGCGGCTCTCGCCCCACGCCACCAGCGCCGCGGCCTGTTCCGGGCGCTGCAACGGCACGTCCCGCACGACCAGCTCCGGCTGCCGCACGACGGCGGTCAGCACGACCACGAGCTGGTCGAGGACGCGCTCCACCGTCACGGCGTCGAACGCGGCCGTCGAGAACTCGGCCTCGATCTTGAGCTCGGCCTCGACGTCGACGGCGAACGTGAGCGGGTAGTTGCCCTGCTCCACCGAGTCGAGCAACGGCGACAGCTCGAAGTCGGCGACGCGGCTCTGGCCACCGGGGTAGTTGCGCAGCACGACGATGCTGTCGAACAGCGCACGCCCACCGGGCACCGAGGACCAGCGTTGCGCGTCCACCAGCGGCGTGTACTCGAACCGCTGCACGGCCGCCTGGTTGTCCCGCAGCTCGCGCAGCCACGACGTGAACGGCACGTCCGCGGGCACGGCGGTCCGCACCGGCAGCGTGTTGATGAACAGGCCGACGGTCGACTCGACCCCGGCCAGCTCGGGCGGCCTGCCCGACACGGTCAGGCCGAAGACCACCTCGTCCTCGCCCGAGGACGCCGACAGCACCTTGGCCCACGCGGCCTGCACCACCGCCGACAACGTCACGCGCTCACGCCGGGCCAGCTCGACCAGCCCCGCGGTCACGTCCGCGTCGAGGTGCGTGCGCCGCCGGTCCTGCGCGTAGTGGTTGGCGGCCAACCGGTCCACCGGCAACGGGGTGGGCGCCTCGAATCCGTCCAAATAGGACCGCCAGAACGACTCCGACTCGCCGGGGTCGCGTCCGTCCAGCCACGCGATGAACTCGCGGTAGGACCGTGCGGGAGCCAGCGACGCACCGTCGTAGGCGGTCAGAACCTCATCCAGGACAACGGGCAGACTCCACCCGTCGCACAGACCCTGGTACAGCCCCCAGACCAGCCAGTGCTGCCCGAGACCCCGGTCGACGAGGTACAGGCGCGTCAACGGCGGCGCGGCGAGGTCGAAGCCCAGCGCCCGGTCCTGCGCCAGCAACTCCCGCAACCGGGCGTGCTGGGTCTCCGCGTCGAGGTCGGACCAGTCGTGCACCTGCAGCGGCACGTCGACGTCGGCCAGCACGACCTGCACCGGCTCGCTGACACCCTCCCACACGAACCCGCTGCGCAACGCCGCCTGGCGCGCGATCACCGTCCGCCAGGCACCGGCGAGCCGGTCGGCGTTCACGGTCCCGGTGAGCTCGTAGATCCCCTGGCCCCAGTAGAGGCCGTCCTCGGCGGGAGCACCGACGACACCGAACAACATGCCCGACTGCACCGGCGCCAACCGGTACACGTCCGCCAGAGCCGGGAACCGCGCCGCCAGTCGATCGACCTCGCCCTGCGCCAGCGACGCCAACGGGAAGTCCGACGGCGTGAGGCCCGAAACCCCGGACCGGCAGTGCGCGACCAGCGCCTCCAGCTCGCGCCGGTAGGTCGCGGCCAGCCGCTCGACGGTCGCGTCCTCGTGCAGGTCCGCGCTGTAGTGCCACTCGACCTGCAGCTGCCCGTCGGCGGTGCGGGTCACCTCGAGGTTCAGCACGTGGGACCGCGTGCCACGACCGGCCGTCGCGGCGCCTCGCAACGCCACGGGCAGTTCGCGCCGCAGCAGATCCCCGGTTCCTGCACCGGATCCGAGGTAGTTGAACAGCACCGGACGCTCTGGCGCGTCGGCCAGTTCTCCGTGCAACCAGCGCAGGGAGCCGTAGCCCACGCCACGACGCGGCACCGCCCGCAGCTGCTCCTTGACCGCCTTCACGGTCGCGCCGAGCTCCTCGTGCCGGCTCAGCCGCACCGGGAAGATCGACGTGAACCACCCGACCGTGCGCGACAGGTCGACCCCGTCCGCGATCGCCTCACGACCGTGGCTCTCCAGGTCGATGGTCAGCTCGTCGGTACCGGCCCACGGGCCGAGCGTGCGCACCAACGCCGACAGCAGCAGGTCGTTGCCCTGCGTGCGGTAAGCCTTGTGCGCGTCACCGAGCAACGCGGCGGTCGTCGCGGCGTCCAGCAGCGTCGTGTGGATCCGCGCGGAACGTTCGTCGTTGGGCCCGTCGCCGTCGACCGGCAGCGCGACCACACCGGAGGTCGCCGCCGTCCAGTGCTCCCGTTCAGCACTCGCGTCGAACGACTGGAGCTGCTCGGCCCACTGCTGGAACGAGGTGGTCTTCGGACCCAGCTCCTCCGAGCGGTACGCGGTGTCGAGGTCTTCCAACAAGACGTTCCACGACACCCCGTCCATCACGAGGTGATGCACGGTCAAGCCAAGCCACGCGGGCTCGTCACCGCGATCGAAGTACACAGCCGCGAGCAATGGACCATCCGCCAAGCGCAACGACTTCTGCGCCGCCGTCATCTCGGCGGCCACGTCCACGGAACCCTCGACGACCCGCAACAGGTCAGCGGCCTCGATCCCGGCGTTGTGCTGACCATCAGCCGAGAACCGGATCCGCAACGCGTCATGGTGCGCCACAAGTACGTCGAGCGCCTGACCCAACCGAACCGGGTCTGTGCCCGGTGCCAGCTCGAACACGCCCGACCAGTTCCAGTGGTCCCGGTCCTCGACGTCCTGCGCCACGAACCAGTGCTGGATCGGCGTCAACGGCACCGGCCCGGTGACCACGCCCTGCTCCGCCAGCGTCACCGCGGGGGTGTCGCGCACGACGGCCGCCAGTTCGGCGACGGTCTGGTGCGACAGCACGTCGGCCACGTCGACACCGAGCCCCGCAGCACGAGCACGCGCCACGATCTGCAGGCTCAGGATCGAGTCGCCGCCGAGCTCGAAGAAGTTGTCGTGCACGCCGACACGCCGGAAGCCCAGCACCTGCGCCCACACCGAGGCCAGAGCGTCCTCAGTGGACGTTCGAGGCGCTTCGTAGACCTCCGCGGTCTCGGGCTCCGGGTCGGGCAGACCACGACGGTCGACCTTGCCATTCGGCGTCAGCGGCAACCGTTCCAGCGCGACGAACACCGACGGCACCAGGTAGTCCGGCACCCGCTCGCGCAGCCAAGAGCGCAGCACCGAACCGGTGACCTCGGAGTCCTCGGCCACCACGTAGGCCACCAGGCGCTTACCGCCGTGAGGGCCGCCGTCCCGGGCCACCACGACGACGTCACGAACGTTCGGGTGGTCACCGATGACGACCTCGACCTCACCGGGCTCCACCCGGTAGCCGCGGATCTTCACCTGCTCGTCGACCCGGCCGAGGAACTCCAGCTCCCCGTCCGCGCGCCACCGCGCCCGGTCACCCGTGCGGTACAACCGGCCGCCCGACCCGCCGAACACGTCGGGCAGGAACCGTTCCGCCGTCAGGTCCGGGCGGCCGGCATACCCCCGTGCCAGACCGGCGCCACCGACCAGCAGCTCACCCTCGACGCCCACCGGCACCGGCCGCAACGACCCGTCCACGACGAACGTGCTGACACCGGCGAGCGGACCGCCGATCGGCACCACCTCGCCCTCGTGCTCCGGCCGCGCCACGACGGGGTGGAAGATCGAGTCGATCGCGGCCTCGGTCACGCCGAAGACGTTGCCCGGCAAGGCATTCGGTGCCACGGCCTCGACAGCCGACACCAGTGCGTCGTAGGTCCACATGTCGGTGCCGGAGATGACCAGGCGCAACGACTCGACCGGACCGGCCTCGCGGCAGTGGGCGGCGAGGTCGCGCAGCAGCATGCCGGGCACGATCTCGGCGACCTCGACCGCGTGGTCGGCCAGCGTCCGGTGCAGGGACTCGACCGACACGACCTCGTCGTGCGGCAGGAACACCACGGTCTGCCCGAACGCCAGCGCCCGCGTCATGTCCCCGATGGAGACGTCGAACCCGGGGCCCGACATCGACAGCACGGTGCCGGGCCCGCCCAGCGGTTCGAGCGCCTGGCTCCAGCCCGCCACGTACGACGACAACGCGGCGTGCGTCACCGCCACGCCCTTGGGCCGTCCCGTCGAACCCGACGTGTAAGCCACGTACGCCAGCGCGTTCGGGTCGATGCGCACCGGCACCGGTTCGACGACCGCGGACGTGTCGTCCAGCAGCAGCACCTCCCCGGCGAACCCGGCCAGCTCACCGGCCAGAGCCGGGGTCGTGACCGCGACCGTCGCGCCGGCGTCGGCCAGCAGGAACGCCAGCCGGTCAGCGGGCAGACCCGGGTTGACCGGCACGTACACACCACCGGACCGCAGCACGCCCTGGAACGCGACGGCCAGGTCGAGCCCGCGCGGCACCAGCACCGCCACCGCGGACTCCACCGCCACCCCGGCGTGCTGGAGCCGGCCTGCGAGCGCGTCGGCACGGGAACCCAGCTCGCCGAACGTGAGCCGGTCCTCACCGCACACGACCGCGAGCCGGTCGGCACCGCCACCGGCGATCAGGTCGGGAACGGTCGAGGTCAGGCCCTGCGCCGCCCCCGCTCCCCAGCGGCGGGTCAGCCCCAGGTCCACAGTGGACGGAGCGGGCGCGCCGTCGACCGGACCGCGCGCGAGCCGGTCGAGCACCTCCAGGAACCGTTCCTCGTGCAACGCCAGCTCGGCGCCGGCGGCCACGCCGTCCTCGACGTCGACGTCCATCCACGCCTGATCGCCGTGCGACCAGCCGTAGGTGGTGACGGTGAGGTCGCGGATCGGGCCGACCGCGAGGTTGCGGGGCACGTCGGCGTGCACGCCGGGACCGAAGCTCCGCGACCGGTTGAAGTCGACCACGTTGAGCGTCGGCCCGAACCAGGCGCCGTTGCCGGTGACCCCGAGCAGCCGGGCCAGGTCCTCGCCGCGGTACCGCGACCTGGCGGTGATCTCGGCCAGCCGCGCGGTGGTCGCGCCGGTCAGCTCGCGGACCGTCACGTCGTCCGGCAGGTGCAGGACCACGGGTGCGACGCCTGCGAGCAGGCCGGGGGTGGAGCGGGACAGCGGACTGCGGCGGGAGGCCGTGGGCAGGCTGAACACCACGTCGTCGCGGTCGGTCAGCTGCCGCTGGTAGGCGGCGAAGGCGGAGACGAGGAAGTGCGGGACGCGCAGGCCCAGCTCGGCCGAGCGTTCCAGGACGGCCTCGCGCAGCGCCGCGCCGACCGCGATCGTGCGCCGCCGTGACGGCCGCTGCCGTTCGGGACGGCGTTCGTCCTGCCGGCCCCGCAGCACCTCCGCGACGGAGTCGAGCCAGTACCGCTCGTCGGCCTCGCGGTCGGCGGAGCGCCGGTAGGCCTCGTCCTCGGTCACGACGTCGGCCCACGAACCGAAGTAGCGGGGCCTGTGCTCGCCGGAGTACACCTCCGCGACGCGCTGGGTGAGCAGGCTGAACGTGAAGATGTCGGAGATCAGGTGGTGCGCCCGGTGGTACCACCAGTGCTCGGCGTCGGCGACGCGCAGCAGCGCCCAGCGCCAGAGCGGTGCCGTGCGGTGGTCGATCGGGCGGGCGCCGTCGGCGTGCATCCACGCCCGTGCCGCACCGGCGGGATCGGTCTCGCCGCGCAGGTCCACCAGGGGCAGGACGTCGGCGGGAAGCTCGCCGGTCAACGCCTGCCAGGGCGAGCCGTCCGCGTGCTCGCCGAAGAACAGCCGGTAGGCATCGGTCTCCCCGGCCGCGACACGAGCGCTCGTCCGCAGGAGTTCCTCGTCGACGGCTCCGCGCAGGACCACGTACTGGGCCGGGTTGAACTCGGGGGTGTCCCCGAGCAACTCGGCGGACAGCCACATGTCCACCTGCGCCGCCGTCAGCGAGTACCGGACGCCGGGCACGCGCCGCTCAACCACTGAAACGCTCCTCATTGCTGATGGCCCCGACACAACGGGACAGAGAGACCGCTGAAGTCACAGATACAGCGGGTGAAGGAGCACCTTTTGAAGTCCGTGCTCGTGGACTGCGGCCGGGCACGGAGGTGCCGGCGGGATCAGATCGTCCGCTCAGGGGCGTTCGGAGATCAACGGATCGCCGACGCCGCACCTGTGCGGGTGCGATCCCGCGCGCGACTTGTACGTGAATTCTCGGACAACGGCCATGAAAACCCCCTTGCGTCATCCGCCGATACCACGAATTCACGAGACGCGCACGCGAATCAGCGGGCCGACGAAAGCACCCCACCCCAAAGAAGCCCCCAGAGCCGCCGAAGCGACAACCGCAGATTAACCAGGGCTCAGACCAGCACGAATCCGCCGAACAGCCCAATTGCGCTCATATAAATTTCATCAATCCGCTTATAGGCCAATTGGGTGATCACAACCGGTGTCACGTGCAGCACGCGGTCAAACACGCGGTGTGACGAAACTCTGTGCCCCGTATCACACATGCACCGAATTCGTCCGCATTCGTCCGGAGTTTGGTAATTGCGAGAAGTTTTCGCCTACCAATTGAGATGGCCGAACACGTGCTCAGACACCATTCCCGGACCGATCCTCCACAATCGAAGTCAATCTGCCGCGAAGTGTTCGGGAACCTGCTACGGACGCTCTGCGTCTAATCGTGGGAGGTTTCTATTCGCGTACGCTCGCCGAGGCGGTGGCTCCGGAGTCACCAAAGAGGGGAGCGATTCCGGTGTTGACGGTGCAGGGCGTGGCAGCGCGGAACGGCACGGCCGTCCCACTGGCGCGACGCCCGGTGGCGGTGGTCGCAGGGCTCTTCGCGGTCCTGGTGTTCCCGGTCGCCGGGAACTACGGGCTCACGGCCGACGAGCTGTACTTCCGGATGCTGGGCGACAGCCCGCGCTGGGGGTACTTCGACCAGCCCCCGCTCGCGCCCCTGCTCGCCAAGGCGGGCTCGGTGCTGTTCGGCGACACGGTCTGGGGCATCCGGGCGCCCGCCCTGCTGTGCGGTCTGGCGATCGTCGTGCTCGCCGCGCTGATCACCGCGGAACTCGGCGGCGGGCCGCGGGCGCAGGTCTTCTCGGCGGCCGCCGCGGGCACGTCGGGCGTGGTGCTCGTGATGAGCCACTTCCTGCTGACCAACAGCCCGGACCTCGTCGCGTGGTGCGCGGTGGCCCTGTTCGTGCTGCGGGCGTTGCTGCGCGGGGACGGCCGGTGGTGGCTGGCGGCCGGAATCACGTGCGGTGTGGCCACCTACGCCAAGTACGTCGTGCTCCTGCTGCCGGTGACGCTCCTGCTGGCGCTGCTGGTCGTGGGGCCGCGCCGGGAGCTGCGCAGCCCGTGGCTGTGGGCGGGCGCCGGACTGACGCTGGTGATCAGCGCACCGAACTTCGTCTACCAGGCGGTCAACGGCTGGCCCCAGCTCGTCATGGCGCGGGCGCTGTCGGAGGGTGTCTGGACCGACGGGCTGATGTTCCCGCTCGACGTCGCGATCCTGGCCGGGCCGGTGGTGGCCGTGGTGATGGTCGTGGGCCTGGTGGGCGTGCTGCGCCGCCCGCGGTGGCGACCGGTCCGGGCGCTGGGCGCGGCCTACCTCCTCGGCACGGCGCTGGTGCTCGCCATCGCGCCCAGCGGCATCGACTACACCGAGGGCTACCTGGTGCCGTTGATCGCCGCGGGGTGCGTGCTCGTGGACGAGTGGCTCGCGCGGGGCCGGAAGCGGTTGCCCGCGGTGATCTCCCTGTTCGCGGTCTTCGCCGTGCTGCAGGTGGTCGTCTCCCTGCCGGTGCTGCCGGCACGGGTCTTCGTGCGGTACCCCGCCTCCAGCCTGACGACCGAGACCATCGGCTGGGAGCGGATCGCCAGGCAGGTGGCCGACGCCTACTCCACGTTGCCCGCCGGGGAACGCTCGCGTGCCGTGGTGCTGACGCGGAACTTCGGCGAGGCGGGCGCGTTGCACTGGATGCGTGACGACCACCCGCTCCCCCGCGTCTACAGCGGGCACAACGAGCTCTACTTCCAGGGACCACCGCCGGACACAGCCGACGTCGTGGTCGCGGTCGGTGTGGCGGAGGACCGGCTGGCGCAGGACTTCCGCGAGTGCTCGGTGGTGGCGCGCATCGACAACGGGTACGGGCTCGAGACCACGGAACAGGGCAGGCCCATCTCGGTGTGCCGCGGCCCGCGGGCGTCGTGGGCCGAGCTGTGGCCCGGCTACCGGCTCGTCGGGGCGTACTGACAACAGCACGACAACCTCGCCACAACAGCACGCCGGTACTCCTTCGGTCAGCAGGACCACAACCGAGGGAGACCATGGTGAAAGCCAAACTGGCGACGGTGCTGGCCGGGATGCTGGCGGTCGCGACGCTGATCGCGCCGGCCGTCAGCGCCACGGCGTACCAGCGCGACGTCTTCGTCCGCGACAACGTGAGCGACGTCGGCAACGAGCCCAGCTCCGGCAGCATCTACTACAGCCCCGACATCAAGGTGTGCACGACGCCGGTGCCGTGCGCCGTGTCGCAGAACCCCGTGGTGGGCGTCAACAACTACGTCTTCATCAACCTGAGACGGAAGCCGGGCGGCATCGGCAACGTCGACGGCAGCCTCCTGCTCTACCGCAGCAACCTCGGTGGTGGCACCGCGTGGCCGGGCGGCTGGACCTACATCGGCACCGCCGGCGCGACCGTGCCGGTGAGCGGCACGATGGTCATGATCACCTGGCCGGGCTGGAACGTGCCGGGCCCCGCGCACTTCTGCCTGCTGGCCCGCTGGGTGTCGAACGCCGACCCGATGACGTTCGCCGAGACCAGCAACACCCAGCAGAACGCCCAGCGCAACAACAACATCGCGTGGCGCAACGTCGACTCCGTGCGGGTCCGGCCGAACGAGCCGGTCCGCGTGCCGTACACGATCGGCAACCCCGAGCGCGGCGACGCCCGGCAGAACCTGATCTTCGAGCAGCCCCGTCCGTTCGCCGGCACGGTGACGTTCGACCTCGGCCAGGAGCTCACGGCGCGCTGGAAGGCCGCGGGAGGCAGGGCGACCGGCGTGAAGCAGGTCGGTGAGACGCAGTTCCAGGTCGTCGACGCGAAGGCCCGTTTCGACGGTCTGACGCTCAAGGGCGACGAACGCGTCGAGACGGCGCTGACCTTCGCGACCGACCGGGAGGCCGGCCCGGCGGAGCTGCACGTGCGCCAGACCGACGCCCAGGGCGCGGACCTCGGCGGAGCCCAGTACCTGATCAACGAGAAGGACTGAGTATCAACCCCGGTGGGTCCGTCTCCGTTACTCGGAGACGGACCCACCGAAAGGGTTGTCAATGAAGACCATCATGGTGTTGTTGCTGCTTCTGCTCGGGATCGTGCCCGCGCACGGAGCAGCGTCCTGCGACCCGCCGGACTGCCCGGTCGTCGTGGACGCGATCGACGGTCCGGTGCACGAGAAGGCGGATTCGTACACAGCGGTGCTGGCCCTGCGGGGCGGCGCGGCGCAGCAGGGCGTCGAGGTGGCGCAGCAGGACGTCGAGGTGGCGTACAGGTTCGTCGACGGGACCGCGAAGCAGGGCGAGGACTACAAGGCCGCGCCTCGCGGAACGGTCACGATCAAGGCCGGTCAAACCAGGGCCGGTGTGCCGTACCGGGTGCTGCGCGTGACGGATCAGAGCAAGCAGTTCACCCTCGAGATCACGTCGGTGAAGAACGGTCAGATCGGCAAGCGGGTGGCGGTGTTCACGATCGGCGGCAAGAGGTGAACAGCGTGACGGCCTGAGCCAGGTGCCGGGATGCCCCGGTCCACCGCCCGGACCGGCCCTCCAGGCCGGCGAACGTGCGGTGGACCTGGGCCAGCTCGAACCCGTCCGGCGCCTGGGTCCTGGCCTCCAGGGCGGCGGTGAGGTGCTCGCGGGCCGCGGTGAGGTCGCCCAGCGCCAGCTCGGCCTCGCCCAGCTGGCGCAACGTCGACGCCTCGCGGTGCCCGTCGCCGAGCATGCGGCACACCGCGAGCGCACCGGTGAGGCATTCCCTTGCCACAGCGGGATCTCCGAGCGCGAGCTGGGTGACGCCGAGACCGCTCAGCGCGTCGGCCTCGAAGCGGTGGTCGGTGATCTCCCTGCTGATCCGCAGGGCGTCGCCGAAGTAGCGCAACGCCGGTTCGAGGTCGGCGAGGTGGTGGAAGGCGTTGCCCAGCGTCATCAGCGTCGCCGCCTCCAGCCGCCGGTTCTCCCGGGCGCGGAAGGTCTCCAGCGCCGCGAACAACGGCTCGGCGGCCAGCTCCGGGCGGCCCATCCGGACGTAGGTGTACCCGAGGTTGCGCCGGGCCAGCGCAACACCCACCTCGTCACCCGCCGCGCCGTGCACGTCCATCGCCGCGCGGTAGGACTCCAGGGCCCGGTCGAACTCCCTCAGCTCGGAGTGCGCGTTGGCGATGTTGTTGTGCAGCCGCGCTTCCCCGCGCAGGTCGCCCGCCTCGCGCACCAGGCCGAGCGCTTCCCGTTGCACCACCATGGCTTCGGCGATGCGCGAGGTCATCTGCAGCGCGATCCCCTGTCCCCGCAGCATTTCCGCCTCGGCGCGCTGGTCACCGAGCGCGCGGGCGGCGCGGACGGCGTGCTCGCACTGCTCGACGCGGGCAGCCCAGTTGCCGCGCGCCTCGAAGTAGCTCGTCAGCAGGTACGCCAGCTGCCACGTCTCGCGGTGCAGGTTCTCGCGGGCGGCCAGCCGGATCACGTGCAGCACGTTGTCGCGTTCGGCGTCGAGGTAGGCGAGCACCTCGACGCGGTCGGCGGTGAACGGGAGGTCGTCCGAGCGCGTCCGCGACACGAGGTCGTGGCGTGGGTTGAGCACCTCCCCCGCCGCGTGCGCGATCGTCAGGTAGCGGTCGAGCAGGCGCGCCACGCCGTCGCCGATGTCGCCGCTCTGCCGGGCGAACAGCCGGATCAGGTCGTGCAGGGCGTACCGGCCGTTGCCCATCTCGCTGACGAGGTGCGACGCGACGAGCTCGTCGAGGCCCGGCCCCATCGCGTCGGCGAGGTCGGCGGGGAAGCTCGCGCCGGGGTGCTCGCCGAGCACGCGGAACAGCCGCGCCGCCTGCGGGCTCAGCGTGCGGTGCGCGCTGGCGAACACGGTCCGGACCGTGCGATCGTCGCCGTCGACCGTCAGCACGTCCAGCGGGTCGTTGCGGCTCAGCTCCCGCACCAGGTCGGCGATCCGACGGCCGGGCCTGATCGCGAGACGCGCTGCCGCGATGCGCAACGCCAACGGTAGCCGTCCACAGTGGACCACCAGCTCCGCCGTGGCACCGGGTTCGGCGCTCACGCGCTCCTCACCGAGGATGCCGGTCAGCAGGTCGTGCGCCTCGGGGTCGGTGAGCAGGTCGAGGCTGACGGTGTGCACGGCGTGGCGGGTGCCGAGCGCCGACAGCGCGTCACGGCTCGTGATCAGCAGCAGGTTGCCCTGGTCGCCCGGCACGAGCGGCAGCACGTCCCGCGCACGGCGCACGTCGTCCAGCAGGATGAGCACCCGCTTGCCGTGCAACAACGTCCGGTACAGCGGGGCCGGATCGGCGGGCACGCGGTCCGCGGGAACACCGAGCCCGTGCAGCATCTCGGTGAGCGCCTGGGCGGGCGTGAGGCGTTGCAGGTCCAGGAACACCTGCCCGTCCGGGAAGCGGCCGGCGACGCGGCGCGCCCACTCGACGGCGAAGGTGGTCTTGCCGACGCCCGCGACACCGGAGACCACGACGATCGGCGGCAGGTCCGCGAGGGCGGCGAACTCGGCGGCACGGCCGGTGAAGTGCCCGGCGCGGGCCGGCAGCTGGGCCGGTCTCGCGCTGTGCAGGGCGGGGTCGCGGCGCAGGATGGCGGTGTGCAGTGAGGTGAGGTCGGGGCCGGGGTCCACGCCGAGCTCGTCGGCGAGCCTGCGCCTGAGTCTTCGGAACACCTCCAGCGCGTCCGCGTGCCTGCCGTCGCGGTGCAACGCCCGCATCAGCAGGCCCACGAGCCGTTCCCTGGTCGGGTGGCCGACCACGAGCCGTTCCAGCTCCTCGACGGCGTCGGGCCGGTCGAGCCGCTCGCCCCAGTGCGCCTCCAGCGCCGCGAGCCGCTGCTCCCGCAACCGGTCGATCTCCGCCCGGCCCCACCCGAACAGCTCGGTGCCCGCCAGCGGCTCGCCCCGCCACAGCCCGAGATCCCTGGTCCGCGCGAACGCCTCCGCGTCGACGGACGCGTCCAGCTGGTAGCCGCCGGGCTTGGTGAGCAGGGCGCCGGGCAGCCCGCAGTCGGCGAGCGCCTGCCGCACGCGTGCGACATGGCTGTGCAACGACCGCACGGCCGTGCGCGGCGGATCCTCGCCCCACAGGACGTCGACGAGGCGGTCGACGGGGACCGGTGTGCCCGCGCGCAGGGCCAGCACCGCGACGATGCTGCGCTGCCTCGCCCCGGTCAGCACCGCGCGGCCGTGCGGGCCGCACACCTCGACCGGACCGAGAATCCGCACCTCACCAGCTGTTACACGCACGTGGCGTTACGTTAACGGCCGGATTTCGCTGGTGGCAGCGCTGTTCGTGGGACAGAACCGGCAATTCGCCGGACGGCCCCCCGCACTGGTCAGACCTGCCCGCGTCGGCTAGAAAGCCCCTGCCGGGGCGGACGCGGTTCATCCGCCCCGAAATTTTCTGTTATCGCCGGTCGCCCCGCACATCTCCTGGTCAGGAGAACACAGCGGACCGGCAGGTGAGGTGGGCATGGCAGCACCGGAGGAACCCGGCGTCGCGACGGTGGTGGCCGCGCGCGACGGCGACCAGCGCGCGTTGGACGACCTGGTGAGCGGATACCTGCCACTGGTCTACAACATCGTCGGGCACGCGCTGGGCGGGCACCCGGACACCGACGACGTGGTCCAGGAGACCATGCTCAGGGCGGTGCACGGGCTGCCCGGCCTGCGCGATCCCGCCGGGTTCCGGTCGTGGCTCGTCGTGATCGCGATGAACCAGATCCGCCTGCGGCACCGCGAGCACCTGCGCGTGCCGATCACCGGTCCGGTGCCGGAGGACGTCGCCGATCCCGGTGCGGACTTCGTCGACCTCACGATCATGCGCCTGCAGCTGTCCGGGCAGCGCCGCGAGGTCGTCACGGCCACCCGCTGGCTGAGCGAGGACGAGCGCGAGCTGCTGTCCCTGTGGTGGCTCGAGGCGGCCGGACGGCTGACCCGCGCGGAGGTCGCGAACGCGCTGGAGCTGACCACTCAGCACACCGCCGTGCGCGTGCAGCGGGTCAAGGCCCAGCTCGACGCCGCACGGATCGTCGTGCGGACGCTGGAGCGGACGCCGCGCTGTCCTGAACTGGCGTACATCGTGGCGGAGTGGGACGGCGTGCCCAGCCCGTTGTGGCGCAAGCGCATCGCCCGGCACAGCCGCGACTGCGTCCGGTGCGAGCGCTGCGGGCGCGACCTGGCGTCCGTCGAGGGGCTGCTCGCGCGGCTGCCACTGGTGCCGCTGCCCGCCGCGTTCACGTTCGAGCCGTCCACGCTGGCCGGGTCCCAGGTGTCCGTGTCGCCGGTCGGCGCTGACCCCGTGACGAGCGGCAAGCTCGGTCTGCTGTTCAAGGGGACGATGGCGAAGGTCGTGTCGGCCGCCGCGGCGACGGTGCTGGTCACCGGCGTCGTGGTCGCCGTCCTGCCGTCGGGCGGGGAGCCGTCCGCCGGCCCGATCGCGGTCACCTCCTCGGAGAGCACGACGACGACCACCCCGCCTCCCACCACCACCTCGTCGTCGTCCGCTCCCTCGTCCGCGCCTCCCACGACCACCACGGTCGCCAAGCCGGTGCCGCCCGCCGTCCCCGTCACGGCGTCGGTGAAGAAGGGCGTCAGCACCTGGAACTTCGACGGCGTGGGCAAGGCGCTCACCGACGTCCGCGCGGGCTGGTACTACAACTGGGCGGCGCAGACGGACGGCATCGCGACGCCGCCGAACGTCGAGTTCGTGCCGATGATCTGGGGCACGAAGTTCACCGACGACGCGACGCTCGCCCGTGCGAAGGCGAACGGCAAGGTGCTGCTCGGGTTCAACGAGCCGGACTTCCCCGACCAGGCGAACATGACGCCCGAGCAGGCGCTCGACCTGTGGCCGAAGCTGCAGGCGACCGGGCTGCGGCTCGGCAGCCCCGCCGTCGCGCACAGCGGCGACAAGGCGGGCGGCTGGCTCGACAGGTTCATGACCGGTGCGGCGCAACGCGGTCTGCGCGTCGACTTCATCGCGGTGCACTGGTACGGCTCGGACTTCAGCGAGGCGGCCGTCGGCCACCTGAAGAACTACCTCTCCGCGGTGCACGCCAAGTACGGCAAACCGATCTGGCTCACCGAGTACGCGCTGATCGACTTCTCCGGCGGCACGGCCCGCTTCCCGACGCAGGACCAGCTCGCGGCGTTCGCCCGCGGCTCCAGCGCCATGATGCAGGGCCTCCCGTACGTCGAGCGCTACGCGTGGTTCGCCCTGCCCGCCGACAAGCCCGGCACCGGTCTCTACGCGCCCGGCGGCACCCCGAACCAGGCGGGAGCGGCATACCGCGACGCGGGCTGACACGGCGTGACCGAGAATCACGGCGTGGAGAAACTGCTGGTGTCCGGCAGCGCCGGGAACGCGATCACCGAACTCGTGGTCCCGGCGCTGCTGCTGCGCACACCCAACGCACCGTGGTCCCAGCTCGTCCACATCTACGTGCCCCAGGGCCCCACCGTCGCGTTCAGCGGCCGCGACCTCCGCTCGCCCGGCATCACCGAGGCCACCTCGCTGGCTCGCGCTGCGGGGTTCGAGCCGGTGGTCAGGTCGCCGGGCGGGCGGATGGTCGCCTACGACGGCGGCGCCGTCGTGATCGACCACCTCGACAGCACCACGGACATCCGCCACGCGGGCAGCGCGACCTTCGCCGCGAACGCCGAGAGCCACGTGCGGGTGCTGCGCGAACTCGGTGGCGTCGACGCCCGCATCGGCGAGGTGGAGGGCGAGTACTGCCCCGGCGAGTACAGCATCAACGTCGGCGGGGACACGAAGGTCGTGGGCTCGGCCCAGCGCGTCACCTCCACCGGTTCCCTGTTCAGCACGGTCGTCCAGGTCGTCGTCCCGGACCGGGTGCGCGCGGTGATCATTGACGTGTCGAAGGCACTCGGCTACGACCTGAGAGAGAGCTCCATCGCCGGTCTGGCCGACTACTCCCCCGCGCTGACCGCCGCCGATGTCGCCGCGGCGTTCGTCGCGGACTACCGCCGGCGGCTGGACCTGACCGACGGGTCGTTGCCGGCCTGGGCGGTCGCGCACGCGTCGACCGCGACGGGCGGTTCGCCGTTCCACGTCGACGACTGGACGCGTGCGCACCCCGTCGTGGAGAAGTTGTGAAAGTTCCGGCAAATGATCACATCGCCGCCCGTTTGCCGGTGTACTCCCGGAGGTGACGGTGGAACAGCTCAAAGTGACCGTGGTCGTGCCGACCTACGACGAGCGGGAGAACCTGCCCGTGCTCGTCGGCCTGCTCGCGGGCCTCGACCTGCCGGGCCTGCACGTCCTCGTGGTCGACGACGACTCACCCGACGGCACGGGCGCGGTGGCGGACGACCTCGCGGCCAACGGCCCGTTGCCGCTCTCCGTCCTGCACCGCAGGGAGAAGAACGGCCTCGGCCGCGCCTACGTGGCCGGAATCCTGCGCGCCCTCGACGAGGGCGCCGACGTGGTCGTCCAGATGGACGCCGACCTCTCCCACCCGGCCGGCACCATCCCCGCCATGGTCGAGGTGCTGCGCACCACCGACGCGGCGGTCGTCCTCGGTTCCCGTTACGTGCCGGGCGGTTCGGTGGCCGACGAGTGGAAGTGGCACCGCAAGGCGCTCTCCGCGTGGGCGAACTTCTACGTCAACGCGATCCTGCGGCTGCGCGTCAAGGACGCGACCGCGGGTTTCAAGGCCTGGCGCGCCGCCACCCTCCGGCGGATCGACGTCGCCTCGGTGCGCAGCAACGGGTACGCGTTCCAGGTCGAGATGAACCACCGCGTGGTGCGGCGCGGGATGCGGATCGCCGAGGTCCCGATCCGGTTCGACGAACGTGCCGAGGGCGCGTCGAAGATGAGTTTCGCGGTGCAGCTGGAGTCCGCGATCATGCCGTGGAAACTCCTGTTCAAGAGGAGCTGACCAGTTCGGTTTTCCGTGCCTTTACGTCGGGTATGTACGATTCCGTGACCGACGTGACTCCCCTCCCCGCGGACCTGCTCGTCGAGGGCTACACCGCCGAGTTCCCGGACGCCGACGAACCCGTTCTCCGCGACGCCGACGGCAACGAAGTGCTGACCTGGCAGGAGAACTACCCCTTCACCGAACGGATGCCGCGGCCCGAGTACGAACGGCTCAAGCGGTTGATGCAGATCGAGCTGCTGAAGCTGCAGCACTGGGTCGCGGACACCGGGCAGCGCGTCGTGATCCTCTTCGAGGGCCGCGACGCCGCGGGCAAGGGCGGCACCATCAAGCGGTTCACCGAGAACCTCGACCCCCGCGGCGCGCGCACGGTCGCGCTCGACAAGCCGACCGAGCGCGAACGGGGCGAGTGGTACTTCCAGCGCTACGTCCGCGAGCTCCCGACCGCGGGCGAGATCGTGCTGTTCGACCGGTCCTGGTACAACCGCGCCGTCGTCGAGCACGTCATGGGGTACTGCACCCAGGACGAGTACGACCTGTTCATGAAGCAGGCGCCGGAGTTCGAGCGGATGCTCGTCGAGGACGGCGTCCTGCTGGTGAAGCTGTGGTTCTCCGTGTCGCGCAACGAACAGCGCACCCGGTTCGTCATCCGGCAGATCGACCCGGTGCGCCAGTGGAAGCTCAGTCCCAACGACATCAAGTCGCTCGACCGCTGGGACGACTACACCGAGGCCAAGGTCGCGATGCTGCGCTCCACGGACACCGAGATCGCGCCGTGGACCGTGGTCAAGAGCAACGACAAGAAGCGCGCCCGGATCGAGGCCATGCGCAGCGTCTTAGCCCGCTTCGACTACGACGACAAGGATCCTGACGTGGTCGGCATCCCGGACGTGCGGGTCGTCGGCCCCGCGGCCACGCTGCTGGAGGACGGCGAGGACGACACCGCGCTCAGCCCCACGCCCATCGCGCCCAGCACGGAACTCGGACCGGGCCTGCACCCCTGAACCGTGGGGACAGCCCCACCACGACGACTCCGGCCCACCCCCGTGATCATCACGAGGATCACCGGTTGACTGGTCCGCATGACTTCCCCGCTGTCGAGGCGCACCGCCCTGCGCGGTGCCGCCCTCGCCGCCACCGCGACCGTCGTCGCCACCCCCGCCGCTGCCGAAGCCGAGCCACGGGGGACGCACTCCTTCACGGTGCGCGACAACAGGGGCAGGCAACGGCTGCTCGCGGACACCCGCCGCCCGCCGATCCTCATCGGCGGCGGGGTGATCCCCGCAGAGCAGCGGCAGGGACCGGAGCACGGCACCTACCTGATCTTCAACGACGAGAACGGCTCCGAACGCGGAGGTGTCGTCGCGGGTGCGTCGGAGGCCAGCTTCTCGCTCGACTACGTCAACGCGCAGGCGCTCACGCTGGCCACCCGGTGGCAGGGCCGGCAGGGTGCGACGGCGTTGTTCTTCAAGCAGATGCCGGATCCCGGCCTGCCCGTCGAGCAGACACCGCCGACCCCGACCAGGGTCGAGCTGGTCTGGTCGACGGCGGACGGCGCGGTGCTCGCGCTCAACGACTCGAAGGGCAGGCCGCGGATCGTGATCTCCGTGGACGCGCAGGACGTTCCGAGCATTCGCGTGCTCGACGAGCAGGGCGCCGTGATCTCCGACCTCGCTCAGCCGAGCGGGAAGTCGAAGTACGTGTCCGGGTAGGGCTCGTCGGCCAATGTGTAGTGCCACCACTCGTTGTCGTAGCGCCGGAACCCGCACGCCTCCATGATCGAACACAGGTGCCGGCGATTCGCCGCCTCGGCCTCGCCGACGCCGACGGCACCGTGGTGCGAGATCGGGTCCATCAGGTCGTGGCCACCGCCATCGGCACGAGTTCACCGGTGTCCAGGTGGTGGAGCGTGAGATCGACGGTGCTGCCCCGGCTGTGGCCTGATCTCGCGGCCACGTAACCGAGTTCGAACATCTCGGCCCTGGTGATGTTCGGGTGGTGGCGCGCCTTCGACCGGCCGTCCTCCGGTTGCTCCGCCCAGCGCACGAAGCAGTCGACGGCGCGTTGCGGGCGGTAGCCGTCCCACAGCAGCAGGCCGAAGCCGAGTGATTCCGCCTTCTCGTGCGCCATCACCAAGGCAGAACACAGGGCCGTGGTGCCGGCGACGCGGTTGACCAGGTAACCGTCGACGGGTTTGCCGGTGAAGTTGTCCCACGTGGCGTACTTGGCGTCCCAGCGGATGCCCGGGGCGTGTTCGTCCACGAAGACGAAGTCGGCGTTCACCGGCGTTTTCCCTTCAGCGCCAGGGAGACCAGACGGTCGATCACGTCGCCGAGCGGCAGTCCGGCGGCGGCCATCATCCTCGGGTAGCGGCTGTACGAGGTCAGGCCGGGCATGGTGTTGACCTCGTTGAGGACGACCGTCCCGTCCGGCGTCAGGAACATGTCCACCCGCGCGAGTCCAGAGCAGCCCAGCGCGCGGTAGACGATCTCGGCCGTCTCGCGGACGCGTGCTCGCGACTCCTCCGGGATGTCGGCGGGCACGACGAAGGCCGAGTTCTCCGAACCGGTCTCCGGCGCGGCCTCCTGGTGGATCCGGAAGAACCCGTGGGTCAGGGCGACCCTGTCCAGTTCACCGACGACCAGGTCCTCGCCGTCGCCGAGGACCGCGCAGCCGATCTCGCTGCCGATCACCGCCTCCTCTACCAGCACCTTCGAGTCGTAGTGCCGCGCGACCTCGACGGCGTCGGGCAGCTCGTGTTCCGCGGACACCTTGGTCACGCCGAACGACGAACCCGACCTGGCCGGCTTCACGAAGACCGGGTACGTCGGCGAGACGGGGCTGCCGGTCCAGAAGTTCGGCGTCGCCACCCCGGCGCCGCGCGCGACGAGGTACGTGAGCGCCTTGTCCATGCACAGCGCGGAACTCTGGACGTCACAACCGACGTACGGGATGCCGGACAGCTCCAGCAGCCCCTGCACCGCGCCGTCCTCGCCGAGCCTGCCGTGCAGCACGGGGAACGCGACGTCCAGTTCGATCGTCTCGAACCGCCCGTCGCCCAGGACGAGCAGTCCGTCCGGCGAGAGCACGACCGGGCGGCCGTCCTCCGCGTCCGGACCCGCGCACAGCCTCCAGTCGCCGCCGCGCGTGATCTTGATCCAGTGCGGGTCGTACCTCGTGGTGTCAAGGCTCCGCGCGACCTCCCGCGCGGACTTCACCGAGACGGGGTGCTCCTCGAACGACCCGCCGAAAAGAATCCCGATGCTAATCATGCGTTCCCCCGTTTTCGAAGCTCAGGCAGTTGATCAGAGTGTTTTCCACGACGTCGCTCAGGGCGTGGTCGGTGTAATAGGCGGTGTGCGGGCTGACGATCACGTTCGGCATCTTCTGCAGCCGGGGCACCGGTTCGCCATCGAGATTCCTCGCTCGGCAGTCGGCGTAGAAGATTCCTTCTTCGCCTTCGAGCACGTCCAGTGCGGCGCCGCCAAGCTTTCCGCTTTCCAGCGCCTCGACGAGCGCTTTGGTGTCGATGAGCGGACCGCGTCCGGTGTTGACGACGATCGCGCCGTCTTTCATCAGCCCGATGCGGTCGCGGTCGAGGAGGTGGTGCGTTCCCGCGTTCAACGGCGTGTGCAGCGTGACGACGTCGCTCACCCGCAGCAGGTCGTCCAGCGGCACGTGGTCGGCGGAGTTGCGCGGACGGCTGTCGAAAGCCAGCACCCCGCAACCGAAGCCGCGCAGCCGGTCCATCACCGCCACACCGATGCGCCCGGTCCCGATCACGCCGATCGTCAGGTCCCGCAACTCCCGGCCGCGTACGTCACCGAGCCGGTAGTCGTGCAGGTCAGCGCGCCGGAGGACGGACTTCGCGTCGCGCAGGACCATCAGCGTCAACATGACGGTGTAGTCGGCGACGGCGTCCGGCGAGTAGGCGACGTTCCCGACCGTGATGCCCAGGCCCTCGGCGTGCTGGGCGTCGATGTGGTCGAAGCCGACGCTCCGGGTGGAGACGTACCGCACGCCGGCGCGACGCAGCGCCAGCAGCGCGGAATTCGTGACGGGGGTTTTGTGACCGACGCTGACGCACTGGTTTCCGGACGCCAGATCGGCGTTGGCCTCGGACACCGGCGCCTCGGTGATGGTCGGCGTCACTCCGCAGAGGGGTGCCATCATCCGGAACAGGACGGCTTCGTCCTGTTCGCACCCGTAGATCGTGATGCCTGTTGCCATGCCCCCGAGTCAAGGGAACACGGTGTTGCCGTTCCGTATCCGATTGCCGATACGCGAACGATATGGCCGTTATTCGGCGACGGTCACCAAGAGACCGACGGCGGCGGGCAGTTCCACGCGCAATTGCGCGACGGTGTCGGCATTGCCCGAGAGGTGGTGCAGCAAAGCCCTCTGGAAGATGCCGTCGAGCGTCAGGTAGATCATGGACGCCGAGGCGGCGGGGGTGCCGCCGACCAGTTCGGCGTAGCGGCTGACCACCCGCCACACCATGGCCTCGCGGTGGCTGTCGATCTCCAGCACGGCGGCGCGGAACGACTCGTCGAACAGGCTCTGGTTGCGCAGGTCGTACCAGAGGCGGTGCAGGATCGCGTCCTTCTCGAGGGTGTCGAAGAACATCGCCACGAACTCGTCGCGCAGCTGGCCCGCGGACTTCGCACGCGCCACGACCTCGTCGTAGCGCGTCACGCAGACCACCTCGTACTGGCGGACCGCCTCGGTGATCAGGTCGCGCTTGTCCGCGAAGTAGTAGTGCAGCACGCCGTGGGAGAACTCGGAGTTCTGCGCGATCTCCCGCAGGCTCGTCCGGGCGTACCCCAGTTCGGCCAGGGTGTGCAGCGTCGCCACGGCGAGTTCGGTCCGCCGGGCGTCGAACTTGTCGACCTGCCGGCGCGAGATCCGGGTCTGCTTGCGCTGAGCGACTTCTGTCACGCCCCGGAGCCTACCGCTCACTGCGACAAACCTTGACCATTCGTCCAAAAAATCTTGGACAGTTGTCAAAGAAAAACTTGACGACTGTCAAGGAATAACTAGTGTGTGAGCCAACTCACCGAGGAGGCGACTCAATGACGAGTTATCAGCTGAGCGGACGAAAAGCGCTGGTCACCGGCGGTGCACGAGGGCTGGGCGCCGGCATGGCGGCGGCTCTGGCGCAGGCCGGGGCGTCGGTTCTGATCGGAGACGTCCTGGAGGACGAGGGCAAGCAGACCGCTCAGGCGTTGCGCGACTCAGGCGCCACGGCGGAGTTCGTGCCGTTGGACGTCACCGACGACGCGAGCTGGGCCTCCGCGGTGAGCACGGCCACCGACGCGCTCGGCGGCCTCGACATCCTCGTGAACAACGCGGGCATCGAGATCACCAGCCTGATCACCGAGCTCGACCCCGCCGACGTTCGCAAGATGCTCGACGTGAACGTGCTGGGCACCGCGCTCGGCCTGAAGCACGGCCTGCGCGCGATGCGTCCCGGCGGCGCGGCGGGCAACGGCGGCTCGATCATCAGCATCGCGTCCGTCGCGGCGACCATCGCCTTCCCCGGCATCAGCGTCTACTCGGCGACCAAGTCCGCCATCGACCGGCTGACCAGGGTCGCGGCCGCGGAGTCGGGCAAGCTCGGCTACGGCGTGCGCGTGAACTGCATCTACCCCGGCCTCACGCCCACCGCGATGGGCAACCAGCTGGCCGTCGACTGCGCCCAGCTCGGCCTCTTCCCCTCGGTCGAGGCCGCCGTCGGCGCGGTCGTGGAGCTCACGCCGCTCGGCCGGCTCGGGCAGGTCGACGACATGGCCGACGCGGTCGTGTTCCTCGCGTCCGACGCCTCGAAGTTCATCACCGGTGCGGGTCTTCCCGTCGACGGCGGAATGGGGATTTGACTTTCTCTCCGTTCTGAAGAACGGAGAGTCCCGTTCGGCTTGCGCCGAACACCGATCACGCGGTGTGCCTCACGGCATGGGTTTCCTGTTTCACAGCCGACCGCGTAAGGGAGGTCCCTTGCCGTCTCACATCAACTCCGCAGGCATCGCCCTGGCTGTCGGCCAGGGCTACGGCTCGACCAGCCGCAAGGATGTTCTTCGCCGCGTTGATGTCCCGATCATGTCGGGAGCGGCATACCGGGCACGTCCAGCACCTGGTGGACAACGCCAGTTCCGCCAGCAGATGGCCGCAGGCAGAACAGGTTTTGCTGCTGGGGTACCAGCGATCTACGACCACCAGCACGCGCCCGGCGCGCTGCGCCTTGTACTCCAGCATCGCGCGGAACTCACCCCACCCGGCATCACTGATCGCGCGGGCCAGACGGCGGTTGCGAACCATGTTCGCCACCGCCAGGTCCTCGATCACGATGACGTCCGCGGCCCGAACGAGGCGGGTGCTGGTGCGGTGCAGGAAGTCCTGGCGGGTGTGCCGAATCTTGCGATGCGCAGCGGCGACCTTGCTCTTGGCCTTCAGACGATTGCGCGAGCCGCGCTCGGTGCGCGCCATGCGCCTTTGGTACCGGGCCAGGTTGCGGGCCTTGCGGTCCAGGTGTCGGGGATTGCGGATCCGCTCACCGTCCGAGGTCACCGCGAAGTCCTTCAACCCGAGATCCACACCTACCGCACGGCCAGTTGCGGGCAGCGTCGCAGGAGCGGCGGTGTCCACGGCGAAAGTCACATACCAGCGGCCGTCCGGCTCCCTGGCCACGATCACCATGGTGGGATCCACAGTGGACAGTTCTACCTCGCGGAACGACCACATGAAGTGCAATTGGCCGCAAGTCTTGGCCAGGTGGAGCGAGCCGCCACGCATCCGGAATGCCGACCGGGTGTAGTGCGCGGTCTGCCGGCCAGAGCGGGACTTGAAGCGGGGACACTTCGCACGTCCGGCGAAGAAGCCCTGGTACGCCGCGTGCTGGTGACGCAACACCTGCTGCATCGGCACGCTCGACACCAGGGCCAGAAAACCCAGTTCGTCAGTGTGTTTCCAGCTGGTGAGCGCCGCATCGGTTTCTCGGTACGAAGTGGACTTCCCCTCGGCGTGGTAGCGGTGCTGCCGCTCAGCCAGAGTCTTGTTCCACACCAGGCGCACACACCCGAACGTGCGGTTCAGGACCGCGATCTGGCCGGGGTCCGGGTAAGCCCGGCACCGGTACGCCGTCCGCACGACATCAAGCCTACCGAAAGGGTTCTGTCATGAGTGCACCCCCTGGTCATCGTCTGCTGCCACGCTCCGCGCCAAGGATGTCCGGCTTCACCAGAACACTCCTGCAGGAGCCCGGACATTTCACCGGCCTGAAGGCCGAGGCTTCCACCGAAGGACGAGGTGATCGACGTGCCTACTGACAAGCCCGTAGTCGTCTACGGGGCCTCCGGCTACACCGGACGCCTGATCTGCGAGTACCTCCGCGAGTACGGAATCCCGTTCCTCGCCGTCGGCCGCGACGGCAAGAGGGTCAAGGAAGCCGTCGACGCGGTGCCCGGCATCGACACGGTGTCCTACGACGTCGCCGAGGTCGAGCACACGGAGGAGGCGCTGACCGAGGCGTTCACCGGCGCCAAGGTCGTGCTCAACACCGTCGGCCCGTTCTCGCGCTACGGCCACGAGGCCGCGCGGGCGAGCCTGAACGTCGGCGCGCACTACACCGACACCAACGGCGAGCAGGACTGGATGATCGACGCCGAAGCGCAGTACGGCGCCGAGTTCGCGAAGCAGGGCCTGCTGATCTCCCCCGGCATCGCGCAGATGTACACCGTCGGCGAGATCGCCGCGCAGATCTGCCTGGAGCAGCCCGGACTGGACACACTGGACATCGGGGTGTTCTGGAAGGGTTATCCCACAGTCGCCTCCACCAACACCATCCTGACGAACGCCGCGTTCTCGAAGGCGTACTACCTGGAGCAGAACGAGTACGTGGAGTGGCCCGCCGACGCGGGTCTCTACGAACTCGTCGTGCCCGGCCAGCACGAGCTCGGCCTCGCGCTGCCGTGGGGCGGGACCGCGCATCCGGTGTGGTTCAAGAAGGACCCGCGCGTCGCGTCGGTGCGGGCGCTCGGCGGCGTGTTCAACCGGCCGTTGATGCTCGGTGTACCGCAGATCGTCGCGGCGGCGCTGCAGGAGATGGAGAGCAAGTCGGACGAGGAGAAGTACCAGATCGTCGACGCGTTCTCGGCCCAGGTGCGCAGCGAGATGCCGCCGCGCGAGAACCCGCGGATCAACATCTCGCTCGACTCCGTGCACGCGTCGGGTCCGCTGGGCCGCGCGAGCTGCGTGATCCACGGCAACTGCAATTACAAGCAGACGGCGCTGCTGAACGTGCACGCCGCCGTGCACCTGTTGCAGGACGCCCCTCGCCGGGTCGGGTTCGCCTCCGGCTGCCAGGCGTTCGGGCACCGGGAACTGCTGGGCGCGCTGCGGTCGTTCGGCCTGGTGCTCGACCCGATCGTCGAAGTGCACCGCTGATGCGTCTCAGCGACTACCTCGACAAGGGCGCGTCGCTCGGCGGCGACGCGCCCTGTCTGACCATCGGTGGCGTCTCCCAGAGCTACGCCGAGGTCCAGCGGCGCTCCCGCGAGATCGCGGGGGCGTTGCAGGGCAGCGGGATCGGGCCGGGAGACCGGGTCGCGGTGCTGTCCGGCAACGATCCGCTCGCGCTCACCTGCGTGTTCGGCATCTCGCGCGCCGGAGCGGTGTGGTGCCCGGTCAACCCCCGCAACGAGGCGGCGGAGAACCGCGAGCTGCTCGACCTGTTCGGGTGCCGTGGCCTGTTCTTCCAGGCGAAGTTCGCGCCGCTCGTCGAACGCATCTGCGGCGACCTGCCCGCCCTGACCACGCTGGTGTGCCTGGACGGCGAGGTGGAGGGCGCCGTCACGTTCACCGACTGGCTCTCGCGGCACGAGCGCGAGCCGGAACCGGTGAACGTGTCCGACGAGGACCTCTGCGTGCTGGCGGGCACCGGCGGCACGACCGGGCGGCCCAAGGGCGTGCGGCTCACCGGGCACAACCTGGAGACCGCGACCGCGCTGACCCTGATGGGCTACCCGTTCCGGCCCCGGCCCCGGTACCTGGCGCTCGCCCCGCTCACGCACACGGCGGGCGTGCTCACGTTCCCGATCATGTCGCTGGGAGGCGAGACGGTGATCATGCCGGCGCCGGACCTCGGCGAGTTCCTGCGGCTGGTCGAGCACCACGGGATCACGCACGCCTTCCTGCCGCCGACCGTGATCTACGGCCTGCTCGACCACCCCGCCCTCGACTCGACGGACCTGAGCTCGCTGCAGTGCCTGTTCTACGGCGCCGCGCCGATGTCCCCGGTGCGGCTGACCGAGGCGTTGCAGCGGATCGGGCCGGTGATGGGCCAGCTGTTCGGGCAGACCGAGGCACCGAACATGATCGCCACGCTCTCCCCCGCCGACCACTTCCTGCCCGACGGCTCGATCGCGGTCGGCCGGCTCTCCTCGGCGGGCAGGCCGACGCCGCTGACCCAGGTCGCGATCATGGCCGAGGACGGCGCTCTGCTGCCCGCGGGCGAACGCGGCGAGATCGTCGTGCGCGGGCCGTTGGTGATGGCCGGGTACCACGAGAACCCGGCGGCGACGGCCGAGGTCAGCGCGCACGGCTGGCACCACACCGGTGACATCGGGTACCTCGACGCCGACAACTACCTGTTCATCGTCGACCGCGCCAAGGACATGATCATCACGGGCGGGTTCAACGTGTACTCGGCCGAGGTCGAACAGGCGTTGCAGGCGCACCCGGCGGTCCAGGACAGCGCCGTCGTCGGGCTGCCCGACCCGAAGTGGGGCGAGCGGGTGACCGCCGTGGTGCAGCTGCGCGCCGCCGGGCACACCGACCCGGCCTCGCTGATCGCGTTCGTCAAGGAGAGGCTGGGTGGTGTGAAGGCGCCCAAGCAGGTGGAGATCTGGCCGGACCTGCCGCGCTCCAAGGTGGGCAAGGTCCTCAAGGCCGAGATCAGGCAACAGCTCACCGCCGGGAGCTGACGCGGGCCTCCAGGTCGGCGAGGTGCTCCTCGAACGTGCGCGGAGCCTCCGTGAACGGGCCCTGGGGGACCAGGGCCCCGCCGGTCATCGCCTTGCCGACCTTCCCGGGCAGCTTCACGGGGATGAGGAGCTTGCGGTCCCCGCGGGCTTTCGCGATCCGCTTCGCCATCTCCTCCATGCGCCACTGCGCCGGCCCGGCGATCGGCAGCACGAACCCCCCGGCGGGCCCGCTCACCAGTTCCACGAGCCTCGCCGCCACGTCGGCGGTGGCCACCGGGCGGCTCAGCATCTTCGGCACCACCACGAACGGTCCGCGCGCCTGGTCGATCAGCGGTTCGGGGAACTCGTGGAACTGG
The DNA here is from genome assembly GCF_014653695.1 of Lentzea cavernae. Lineage (GTDB taxonomy): Bacteria > Actinomycetota > Actinomycetes > Mycobacteriales > Pseudonocardiaceae > Lentzea > Lentzea cavernae. The sequence continues at coordinate 32,017 of NZ_BNAR01000002.1, forward strand.
GTGGCGCGCAACACCGTCCACGGCAGCGGACCACCGCTGACCAGCTCTTCCTGCCTGCGCTTGCCCTTGTAGTAGCCCGTGTCGACCAGGTCGACGCCCACGATGGACAGCGCGACGAGGTGACCGGCCCCGGCCCGCACACCCGCGTCCAGCAGGTTCCGCGTCACCGTGCCGAAGAACTCGACGGCCGCCTTCTCTCCCAGGACCATCTTGTTGCTGACGTCGATGATCGCGTCGCAGCCCTTCAGCCGCTCCACGAGACCCTCACCGGTGGTCAGGTCCACACCGGACGATCGCGACAAGACCACCGCGTCCTGTCCCGTCCGTTCCAGCTCACGCACCACATGCCTGCCGACGGCACCCGTTCCCCCAGCCACTGCCACGCGCATTGCCGCTCTCCTCTTCTGACGTCGTCATCAGGTAGACGAAATGGCGCAGCGATCTGTGACAGGTAGCGTGCGGTCCGTGGAACCTGTCGCCCTGCAGTGGGGACGTCCCCGTGAAGAGCGGGCCGACGCCGCGCGCAACCGCGCTCACCTGATCGAGGTCGCGCGCGAGATGGTCGCGGAACTGGGCGCGGACAAGGTCACGATGGACGGTCTCGCCGAACGCGCGGGCCTCGGCAAGGGCACGGTGTTCCGGCGCTTCCGCACCCGTGCGGGCATCTTCCTCGCGTTGCTCGACGAGGAGGAGACCCGGTTCCAGGAGCAGCTGATGAGCGGCCCGCCCCCGTTGGGGCCGGGGGCTCCGGCGGCGGAGCGCCTGATCGCGTTCGGACGGGCGCGGCTCGAGTTCCTGGTGCGGCACACCGTCCTGGCGCGGGCGGCGCTCGACCCCGGCCAGCCGGTTCCCGCCGGCGACAGCCCCTCGCTCTTCCACGTGCAGATGCTGCTGACCGAGGCCTGCCCCGGCGACGCAGCGAGTGGCGCGCTCGCGTTGCAGCTCGTGGCGGCGCTGGAGGGGCCGGTCCTGCTCTACCTGCGGACGCAGGACGACCACGCGCCCGACCGGCAGGCCGTGGTGACCGATCTGATCACCAGCTGGACCGTGGTGGTCGGGCGCGTCTGCCGTTAAGTCCTGGCGCGAACGGTGAAGCGGTCGATCGTCAGCGCGCCCGCGTCCAGCCTCAGCCCGAGCGCCGGTGCCCACCCCGCGACCGCCGCCGGGTCCACGACGGACCCGATCGGCGCGGACCGCAGCAGCGCCCACCGCCCCTCGTGCTCCTGCCAGCTGGTCAGCCGGCCGTTCTCGACCACGACGGCGAGCCGGTCTCCCGGCGCCCAGGCCAGGGTCGCGCAGCAGCCGCCGGTGGCCTCGTCGCCGCGCCGGACGCCGCCCACCGTCACGTCGACACCCGACGCCTTGCCCGCGTTGTTGAACCACGCCAGCGCGAAGTCGCGGTTGCCCGCGGACTGGCCCAGGAACAGGCTGTCCTCCGGCGCCGACCCCGCGAACGACCGGGGTTCGACGACCACCGCGGTCCCGCGCGCGTCACCGGCCACGGGCGCGGCCAGCACCGCACCCGCACGGGCCCCGGCACTCGCGGTCAGCACGCCGTTCGCCACCTTCACCGCGGGCGACGGTTCGCCGAACGGACCGTCCACCCGGTAGCCGCGGTCGCTGTCGAACGTGTCGTCCCACACGACCCTGCCGTAGTCGGCGGGGTCGAACACGGTCTGCGCCGAACTCAGCGCGGTGGTCGCGCCGCTGTCACCGGAAACCGTTGCCAGCAAACGGATCGGCGTCCGGTCGCCCAATGCGAGACCCGGTGCCGTGACGCGCCAGCGGGTGACCAGACTGGTTCCTGGTTCGAGCTGTGCGGCGTAGGCCGACGTGAGCGGCACCGCGCTCCACCCCGGCGGAACGGCGAGTGCGGCCCGGACACCGCGCAACCGTTGCTGTGCCGACAAAGTCGTGGTCGTCTCGACCCCACCGCCCCGGACCGCGAGCTCGTCCGGCAGCACAGCGCGCAGTCCCCGCACCGGCGACCGCCACGACGAGAAGGCCGTGATACCAACAGCTCCACCGTCGGCACGGCGCGGCAGGATGCGCACGCGGGACGTCGTCACAGCCGGTTGCACCAGGACCCGGTTCACCTGACGGGCCACCGGTTGCGCGGGACTTCGTTGCTGGCCAGGCAGGTCACGCCACTGGCCGTCCCAGAACTGCAGGTCGAACGTCGTCGGCACGCGCACTCCTCCGCCGTCGTCGTAGAACGTGACGCGCAGGTCGGAGATCGCCGTCGGTGCGCCGAGGTCGACCTCCAGCCAGTCGGCGGAGTTCGGGCTGCCGTACGACGTCCAGCGCGTGCCGGGCACGTCGAGGTGGAAGTCCTGGCCGTCGATCGCCTTGGTGGGCGGGTCGGCGCTGTAGCTGTGGGACGCGCGGGCCGTGGGGAACCCGGTGCGGCTGACGTTCGCGAAGTCGTCGACCTGCTCCGCCAGGTCCGTGCCGGCACGGGCGGGGATCGTCAGGCTCACGGCCGTGAGACCGGGCTGGGTGTGGGTGAGCCTGCCGTCGAGCCAGACGCGCAGACCGGCGCCCTTGCCGTACCGGCTGCCGTCCCTGTCCCACAGGACGGTGAGGTTGTGGCCGTGGTACGGCACGTTCTCGGCCGCGAAGTGGTTCCAGGAACTGGGGACCAGCGGCGAGATCGACACCTCGTTGCCGAGCCGCGGCCGGATGCCGAGCAGGCCGGACAGCACGTTGTCGTTGAACGTCGAGTGGTTGTAGTCCTCGCTGTGGCCCTTGCCGTCGTAGATCCAGCGGTTCTCGTCGGGGTGGTGCGCCTCCGCGACGTACGGCTGGCCGTTCTTGCGTTGCGTCAACGCATATCCGCGCAGCACCGAGAGGTAGTCGTCGCGGTCGACGTAGGACTGGCTCGGGTAGTCGATCAGCAGGTTCGCCAGAGCGGTCAGGGTCTGGCTGGTGGCGTACGGCCAGCTGGGGCCGTTCCAGCGGCAGCACCCGTTGAGCGCGTCCTTCATGAACCACGGGCTGCGGCGCTCGGCGGTGGTCGGACCGTACGGCGCCGAGAAGCCCTGCGGGTCGGTCAGCTGCGCCCACGCCGCGCTGTTCGCGGCCGGTGGCATGTGGAAGTACCACGGCACGAAGCCGATGCTCTCGCGGTCGGCGAGCTTCGTGCGGCCGGGGTTGTCGTCGCGCATCACGTGCTTGTAGAACTTGCCCGCGTCGTCCCAGAGCCACTTCTCCTGGTTGGCCTTGAGCGCTTCGGCGGCCTGCTCGAACGGACGCGCCGCGGTGGCGTCACCTCTTGCCCGGTACAGCTCCGCGATCGCCTGGGCGTCGCCGTACTGGTAGGCGTTGAGGGTCGGGCGGAAGCCGTCGCCGCCGTGGTACGGATCGGGGCTCTGGTAGGAGCTGGCGGTGTACTCCATCGCGTCCCAGACCGGTGTCTGCCAGTAGAGCCCCATGTCCTGGTTGAACTGCGGCGACCAGCGCTGCCACTGCCGGACCAGCTCGGGCAGCCGGTCGGTCGCGAACCCCGCGCGCCCGTCGACCGCGGCGCGCGCGGCCACGGCGTCGGCGGCCCAGAACGAGTACTGGTGGGCCCAGTCGGTGGTGTTCTCGTTGAGGAAGTCGGTCGCGGGTTTCGGACCGGCGCCCGCGCCGCGCAGCCAGTAGTCGACGTAGTCGTCCAGGTAGCGGTGGTCGCGCAGCCAGCGGCCCTCGTAGACGTGGTGGCCCGCCGCCGCGACGATGCCGCCGTTCGGCGCCGAGTAGCCGACCGGGCCGAGGAACTCGGAGACGATCCAGCCGTCCTTCGGGCCGGAGTACTTGAGCGCCTCGCGGTAGGTCCGCCAGCGGTAGTAGTAGGTGTCGCGGATCTCCCGGTCGGGGAGGTCCACGAACGGGATGTTGGCCTCGTACCAGGCCAGCTCCGGGACGGCGCCCAGCAGCTCGGAGTGGTTGAGGAAGTTCGTCCCCGCGCCCACGGCCGGGTACAGGTCCGGCGCGGCGAGCGCCTCCCGCTCCGTCACCGGGTCCAGGGTCGCCGCGCGCTGGTCTTGTGCCACCGCCGGCCAGGTCGTCGAGATCGCTAACGCCGCCACCACGAGCATCGTCATTGACACGCGCATGGGCTCATTGAAGTGGGAGCGCTCTCAACGCGCAAGACCCAACATAGTCCGACACACCTCCACAGGACATCGAACATCGGCGATCGTCGCCGCCGCACGGGCCGCCGCCTCGGCGAATCCCGGGTCGTCCAGCACGCGCGTCACGGCGTCCCGCAGACCCTCCACAGTGGACGGCCGGACGACGAGCCCGCTCCCCTGCCGCGCCACCCGGCTGGCCATCTCCCACTGGTCTCCCCCACCGGGTACGACCACCACGGGAACGGCAGCGCGCAACGCCTTGACGAGCATCCCGTGCCCGCCACCGCAGACGAGGACCCCGGCCTGGCGCAACAGTTCGTCCTGCTTGCCCGGCCCCGACCGCGCCCACTCCGGCAGGCCTTCGGGCGCGGGCGCGAACGTCGACACCACTGCTCGAACGTCTTTGTCGCGCAACGCCTCCAGCGTCATCTCGGCCATGCCCTCCGCGCCGGTCCACGCCGTCGACGGGGCGATCATGACGAGCGGGGCGTCACCGGGCGGCGGGCTCAGCGTCTCCCGGCTCGCCTCCCACAGCAGCGGCCCGACGACGTGCGCGTCGCGCGGCCAGTCCGGCCGGGGCACCTCCAGCGCGGGCAGCGTGGCGATCAGGCGCGCCGCCGGTCCTGGTTCAGCGCCGGTGAGCCCGATCCGTTGCCGCACAACGGCTCGCTGTCGTGCCCCTTGCCGCAGCGACCGGGCCGTCAACGCCCGTAAGACCGCATCGCGCAGCCTGCCGCGCACACCGGTTCCGGGTTCGAGACCGCTGCCCATCGGCGGCAACCACTTCGACGGTTCGTACAGCGGGTGCGGCGACAGCTGAACCCACGGCACGTCCACCAGTTCGGCGGCCATGCTCGCGCCCAGCGCGAGGACGTCGCACACCACGAGGTCCGGTTTCAGCGCGGTCAACTGCGGGACGAGCGCCAGCGCCAGGTCCGCGGCCTGGTCGTGCAGCGCCAGTCCCAGGTCCGGCGCGTCCTTCAGGTCCGCCAGCGACAATCCCGCGACCCGCGAGGCCGTGATCCCCTCGGACCTGGCCGCGGCGACCCAGCGATCGCCCGTGAGCAGGACCGGCGTGTCACCGGCCTCGGCGAACCTCAGGCACAACGCGATGGCCGGGACCACATGACCGGGATCTCCCCCGGAGACAACGACGACTCGCACGGACCAGATCCTCGCGCACGCCGGGCGCGGGTGCTTCGCTGTACGCCATGGACCAGGCGCGGTGGCAGAGGTACTGGGACCGCAAGTCGGCGACCTACGACCGGGAGATCGGCGCCCTGGACCGGCGCGTCTTCGGCGACTCCCGGCACTGGGCCTGCTCCCGGGCCACCGGCGAGGTGCTCGAAGTCGCCGTCGGCACCGGCCTCAACCTGCCGCACTACCCCGCCACCGCCGTGCTCACAGGCCTCGACCTGAGCGAGCAGATGCTCGCCCTGGCCCGCTCCCGCGCCGCGGACCTGGGCCGCGAGGTGACCTTGCGGCAGGGCACCGCACACGCCCTGCCGTTCGCCGACGCCTCGTTCGACACCGTCGTGTGCACGCTGGGACTCTGCGCGATCCCCGACCACGAGACCGCGATCGCCGAGATGGTCAGAGTGCTGCGGCCGGGCGGACGGCTGGTCCTGCTCGACCACGTGGCCGGCTCGTCCCGTCTCACGCGGGGCGTTCAGTGGCTGCTGGAACGGATCACGGTCCCCATGGCGGGCGAGCACTTCCTGCGCCGCCCGCTGCCCCTGGTCGAAGCCCACGGCCTGACCGTGGAGCAGCGCGAGCGCTTCAAGCTCGGCGTCGTCGAACGGCTCGTGGCCCGCAAGCCGGTCAGCAGCAGTGGTGCCCCCGCCACGCCTCACGACCTTCCTTGACCGCCACCACGGCGATGACCAGGGCCGCCAGCGGGTCCGCCCACCACCAGCCGAACAGGCTGTTCACCACGAGCCCGACCAGCAGCACCGCGGACAGGTAGGTGCACAACAACGTCTGCTTCGAGTCCGCCACCGCGCTCGCCGACCCGAGCTCACGACCGGCCCGGCGCTGGGCGTGGGACAGCCACGGCATGACGAGCAGCGACACCGCGGCGAGCACGATGCCGACCGTCGAGTGCCCGACCCGTTCCCCCTGCACCAACGACGACACGGACTCGACCGACACGTACGCCGCCAACGCGAAGAACGACACGGCGATCACCTTGAGCGCCGTGCGTTCCCGCTTCTCGGGGTCACGCCCGGCGAACTGCCACGCCACGGCCGCCGCCGACGCCACCTCGATCACCGAGTCCAGCCCGAACCCGATCAACGCCGTCGACCCCGCAACCGTGCCGGCCGCGAGCGCGACGACCGCCTCCACGACGTTGTAGGTGATCGTGGCCGCGACGAACATCCGCACCCGCCGCCGCAGCACGAGCTTGCGCTCGTCCACGACGGGGGCGCAGCACGCGTCACTCATCGACGCAGTCCGGTCCGGGCTCGACGGCCAGCACGACGTCGACGAGCTCGCTGATCGCCCGCTTCAGGTGCGGGTCCGCGATCTCGTACCGCACCTGCCGCCCCTGGTAGGCCGCGACGACCAGACCGCAGCCGCGCAGGCACGACAGGTGGTTGGAGACGTTCGACCTGGTCAGCCCCAGTTGCTCGGCGAGCCGCGCGGGATAACCGGGCCCGTCGAGCAGGGCGATCAGGATGCGGCACCGCGTCGGGTCCGCCAGGGCGCGGCCCAGGCGGGCCAGGGCCGCTTCGCGCGTCTCACAGGTCAGCACGAACGAAACTGTACAGCCTCAGCTGAACAGTTCAGCGCACGCGGTCGGTCGCGCAGCCGACGATGAGCATCGCCATGACGGCTGCGAGCGCGTGGTCACCGCTCAGCGCGCAAGCGCAAGCGAGTGTGATCCAGAGCACAAGCCTCATGGATTGAGATTAGGGACCGTACGACGAAGACCGCATCTCATTTGGGGAAGGCTTGATGGTTTCTTAAAATTGGCCTGACCTGCGGAACTGCGATTTCCGCAGGTCAGCGCCAGTCAGTGCAGGTCCGTTCAAGTTCGTTGAAGACCGTACCGGAACGTTCAACGCACGGTTCTTCTCCCCGTTTGCTCCCCGCGCGTGCTCCCAGTCCGGCACCACCGGAGGTCGAGCTAGCGCGCGGCCACGGTTGCCGATCGCGGCGTTGTTTGAACTCGGGCGCTGCCGCCCTCGCCGTTGCTGCAGTCGCCTCATTCGAGCCGTTGTTGTGCTTGCCCCGCTTGCCGTGGTGGCCCCCACTTCTGGTCCTTGCTAACGGCCGTCGCGTCGCCGCCTCATGTCCCGGCTGTGGACCTGCCCGAGGCGAGGGGACGTTCCCTATGCCACGGGAACGTCCCCTCGCCTCGCATGCCTTTCAGCATCTACCTCTTGGTCACCGTCTCTTCAGCGGCTCCACGATGGTGAAACCGAACTTCGACTTGCCCGTTCCGAAGTTCCCGATCGTGAGACGTCCGAGCGACACAACCGAACCGGTCGTGCCGGCAACGGACAGAAGCAGCAGGACTCAACTTGCTGGTCCTGTCGAAGCAAGACCTACGCCCGTCCGGAGCTGAACAGCGCGGGTGACCGGCCGAGCTTCATCGACCGCGCCGGTCCACACCCGCGGCGGGCGACAGCGTTGGTGAGCGCGGTGACGGCGAGGCGGGACTTCATCCAATATTGGCAGCGCACCCGCCATTGCGCGGCTGGCCCCGAACACAGCAACTCAACGAGCTAGGCACCCCGCGTTGCCGGACGGACCAGCCACCACGATCATCGAGACCTCCACTTCATTGGCGTGGCTCAGCGACTCCATCGTGTGTCAGGTGTTCAACCGTCGTCCAGTAGGTTGCGCCGGCCCGAGCACGGCGCCGCTGCGTCCCGGTTATGGCACTCGTGGAGGCCTTGCGGACGGCGATTCCTTCGCGTTCGGTGAGGTGGCGAGCACCATTCCATGTCGGCTGGGTGGACCTGCGGGGCGAGTGACCCGCCAGCCGCACACCTTGTCCTGGCACGTCGGAGAGGTGACTGCTCCTGAACGACGGTGGGCGGCCCCACTCACCTCCCGCAATCGCTCAGACCAACTGCCAGAGCCCTCGGTAACGAACGGTCGTGACCTGAGGAGTCGGCCTTGGACAACCGCTCGGCGAGTTGGAGCAGCATCACCTTCGATTGTTCCGCGTTCAGGCTGAATCGATCGAGTGCGCGAACAACCTGGAGGTAGCCCTCGACCGAGTCCTTGTCCTCCTCGACGAGCGTGGAGTTCTCGAGTTCGACGAAGACGAGCGGCTCGTGCGCGGGGAAAGTCAGCCGCGTGAACGGACCGCTCAATCCAGCATGGGCACCGACCGCCGTCGGCAGGATCCTGATCGTGACGTTCGTACGGACCGTCGTCAGCAACAGGTGATGCACCTGGCCGACATGGGCTTCCTGGCCACCGACCGGGAGGTGCAGCGCCTGTTCGTGGATGTAGAACGTGCACTGCAAGCCCATACAGGAGAGCAACTCCTGCAATTCCCGCCCCGCATTGAGACTTAGATCCGTCTCCTCGTCGGGCATGTTCGGACAAGCGGCGATGGCCGCACGCGTGTAGTCAGCCGACTGCAGGTAGACCGGAAGCCCGTGAGGGTGCCATGTAGTCAGGGTCTTCGCCGCCTCGACGTTCTCGACGAGCGTGCGGAGCCGGACCGGCGGATGTGAGCCGTGCTTCTGCCACCAGCCCTTCACGTGCATGGCCGGGCGCAGGCTCAGCAGGTGGTCACGTTCCTCCACCGGTGTGCGGCACACACCTAGCAGAAGAGCCAACTCGGTCTCGGTGCAGCCGATCTTGCCGTTCAGGAAGTCCGACAGCTTCGCCTCCTGCCAGCCGACCAGTTCCGCAACCCGCCGTGCGGGCATTCCGGAGACCTTGATCGCCGCCCGCACACCTTCACCGAACTCGCGGCCACGAGCCGTGGAACTTCTCTGCGGCATGGGGGAATTCCTTGCTGTAGCTGGGATCTGGAGCGCCACGCACAACCAGTCAACTGCGCCAACGCAGCCCAAACCAGCTCATCAATCGCGCAGCAACCCAGCACGAATCCCGCAACCACCACGTCACACCTGCAGAAACGTTATAGCCGTCAAGGGGCGCCCGATTGGGTGGTTACATGACCCCAAGCTCAGAGGAGCGTCTCAGTGTGGGCTTCAAGTGCGAGGGCGAGGTCTGGATGATCGCCCTTTTCCATACGGCGGAACAGCCTCGCCGCGACGTAGAGCTGGGCGAACCGGCCTGCCTCGGAGTCCAGCACATCGCTGAAAACCGAACGGACTCGCGCGACCATCTCGGGCACGAGGAGGCTGTAGCTGAGCAAGGTCGCGGCATCCGTACCCGCTGGGCCACGACCCCACCATTCCCAGTCGAGAAGGCCGAAGTCCGGCCGCATGAGATTGGCCCAGTGCAAGTCACCATGCACGGTCTCCCACTCACCGACACCAACATCGGTCGATTCTCCGAACCGCTGCCGGATTCTGCCGCTGACCATCTCCGGATCCGCGTTGACGCGCTCCGTCGGGGTAGACGCGATCTCGTCGAGCGTGCGGCGAAGTTCCGTCCACCACTCATCGGGCAGATCGATGGGCTCGCGAAGCACGTCATCCCGCGAGCACGGCGAGCCAGGCAACAGGGTGAGCACCTCGGCGCGCTGCTGCCGATGCTCCTCCCACTCGTAGACATCGAGCACGCGCGGTTTGGCCAACCCACTCAAGACGTTGGCGTCGGAATTGCCGGTCCAGAAGTCGCCGCCGATCCACTGCTTGTTCTCCGACACCACGCGCAGCCAGACCGCTTCCTCACCGCGACCAGCGATCGCGCCGATCGAGCGGTCCATCCAACCGAGCCGAGGCTCACCAACCAGGACCAGGCTGAAGTGCGCAGCAGCTCGGTGAAGGTTCTCGAGCATCCACTGGCGGAACTGGGCGTCGGCGTCACTGCGGTCGGTGGGCACCGCTAGTCCTCGGTGACGTGACGCAGGTAGGCCTCGGGCGTGGTCATGTACCGGCGCCAGTGGTCGACCAGCGCCAGGTCCTCCCACTTCGACCGCTGGAAGCCGTGCTCCCCCACCTCGATGATGTCGGCGTCCGGTGTGGACGCCAGGATCGGCGAGTGCGTCGCGCAGATGATCTGCGCCCCCGACTTGCCCAGCTCGTACATCAGGTGCATCAACCGCAGGCAGGACTGGAACGACAGCGCCGCTTCGGGCTCGTCCATCAGGTAGAAGCCGGGCTCGCGGAACATCGCGGCGAACACGGTGAGGAAGCCCTCGCCGTGGCTCATCTCGCTGGTGTCCTCGTCCCAGTACCCGTTCATGCCGCTCACCGCGTTCATGAACCCGAACGCGGTCTCCGCGCGCAGGAAGTAGCCCTTGCGCTTCGTCCGCGGACCGATCCGATGGCGCGAGCCGAGGGCGGTGGTCTCGTACTGGATCATCTCGCCGAGCTCGGACTTCGGCCTGTCGTTGACGTACTTCCGCCCAGCCCGCCCGCCCTGTGCGTCCAGGCCCCACGCCTCGGCGAAGGCCTCGACAAGGGTGGACTTCCCGGAGCCGTTCTCGCCGACCAGGAAGGTGACCGGGCGCTCGAAGGTCATGCCTTCGTCGGCCAGTTGGGCGACGCACGGCACGTCGAGCGGCCATGTCCGACGTGAGCCACGAGGCAGCGACTCGTCGGGGATGTACGCGCGGCGGGCGAGCATGAGCGGATCTTCCTTCGGTTCAGCTGTAGTCGGGAGCGCAGGCTCCCGTAGGTGTGCAGTTGCCGGCCGGTCGACACGCCGGGCTGCAGCTCGGCCCGCACTGCGGATCACACATGTTCGGCACGCACGGGTTCAGCGGCCGACTGGCGAACTCCGTCGCAAGCGCAGCTGCGGTCTGCGTCATCCTCGATCCCGTCAGAATGTCGGCGAGCGACTCCTCCCGCACGTTGCCCACCGGCAACCACCGGGAAAACACGCACGGCCACACCGAACCGTCCGGTGCGATCGCGACCCTACCGTCACCACACTGACCACACAGTTCACCCAGATCAGGACCACGATCCCAGACACCCCGCCCAACCTGACGCAAGCGATCGACACGCACTTCGCCCTCGACGCCAAGGCCCCTCAACTGGTCGACCGCCTCCCGCACGCGCTGTCCGTCGGCGACGTCGATGACACCCACGCGCACCGGAATCGAGCGGCGGACGGCCTCGACCAAGTTCGACCTCGTCCGCTCGTAACTGTGCCGGCGCCGTGTGATCCGTTCGTGCTGCTCCTTGCCATCGGAGTAGTAGCTGGTGGCCAGCTGAACACCAGGCCGTGAGAAGACCTCCCACAGCTCCGAGCCGACGTGCACCAGGTTGGTGAACACCTCCACCGCCAACCCGCGGTCGAGGGCATGGTGAACGAGCTCCGGTAGCCCTCGATGCAACGTCGGCTCGCCGCCGATGAACTGGACCATCTTCGTGCCGAGGGCGGGGAGCTGGTCAATCGAGTCGCGCCAATCGTCGGTGGTCATCGCTCCGTGCGAACCGGCCGGGCCAGAGTCGGCATAGCAGTGGTCGCACTGAAGCTGGCACTTCCCGGTCACTTCAAGCCACGCGAACGTCACCCGCGTCCGCAGGTCCAGTCGAGCCCCCACTTTGTCCCCTCACGTCTCGAACTCCGCCGTACTACCTGCGTAGTTCTTGGAGGGCGTCCAAGCCAGAGGCCACCAGTGCGGACCGCTCGATCAGCTGACGTCGCGCCGAGCTTGCCGTGAGGCGAGCGCCGGAATCGCCGCGATCTTCGCCGGATCCAGCTCCGACCACAGGATCCCGACCGGCCGCCGCGGAGGTCCGCACTCGATGACCTGAGTCGGGGTGACGATCAGATCGACCGAGAAGTCGTGGCTGGTCTCCGGTAGATCGCCATCAACCACCTGCAGGTCGTGAACCGTCGTGACGATGGTCGTCGCCTCACTGATCAGCCCCGCCTCTTGCAACAGCGCGACCTCAATGTCGGCGTACCCGGCACCCTTGCCCAACCTGACACCTCGGCGGTTCACCGCGACGGTCCCGCACACGAGCAGATCAATCGCGGGCATCTCGTCCGTGTCGACGGTCCTCGCGAACAGCGCGGCCTTCTTCGGCACCGCCGCTTCCTCAGGCAGAACAGGAAGCTTGGCCGGGTCGAGTTCGTAGAACGGCTTCTCGGCAGCGATCTTCGGGACCGCCACGTAGAGCAGTTTGCCCTGCTGCAAACCTAGAACTCTGACCGGAGTCTGGGGCTTGTCCGGCACCGCCTTGACCACCCGCGCCCGCTTCCAGGCCGGCAACTCCGAGAGCCTCTGGGCGGCCAGCTCAGCACCCACGAAGTCCGGGATCGAGCCGTGCACGCCCATTTGAGCGGCGCGGTGTTCGGTGAGCAAGTCCCAGACGCGGTGGCGAACCTCGTTCTTGGCCTCGTCCGGATCTGCCACAGACAACCCCTTCTACGACGCCGCCATCATTGTGAAGAGGCGGTCATACACCTGATCTACCACAGGTTCCTTCCGCCAGGGACGCAGTTCTCCCGCAGCGCCGAAGATCACCTTGAGCCCACCGCCACCCCACGTCGTCTCGACGCAGTCGATCGCACTGTGCAGGGCCGCCGCGGCTAGGTCGAGTTCGCGCTGCTGGATGTGCGCCAAGCTCAGGTTCGCCAGCACGATGCTGCGCGACTTCGAACGTGACGGTGCCTGATAAGCAACTCGTTCCAGCGTCGACTGTGCCCTCGGAGCATCGTTCAGGCGCAGGTAGCAGGACCCCGCCAAGCGGTCGTGCTGCGTCTCGGAGAACATCTCCGCGACAGGCTCGTCCGCCGAAATCCGTCCAAAGTGGTCTTGGGCTCGTTCCAGCGAACGTTCACACGCGGCCCGCTCTCCGGCCATCGCACGTGCTTCAGCGGCATGCAGTTCTGCCAGTCCGGTCAACACATCGCTGTGCCCGCGAGCCACGTCGGCCGCGCGTTCGGTGAGAACCAGCCCCTCAGCCGCGTTCTCGGTGCCGTACAGCTCGACGTAGGACGTTCGTAGAAGCGCGACTGCCTCCAGAACAGGATCACTGATCTTGCGAGCTGCATCTGCCGCTGTCGTGAAGTGCTTCTTCGCGGTGCCGTGGTCACGGCGCTGGGAAGCGTCCCAGACGAACTGCCCCATCAGGGTGGAGGCTTCTGCCTCGGCCGCGAGCAGGTCGCGCTTCACCCGGTATTCGCTAGCGTGCTCGCGCAGCAATCGGGTCTGCCCGAGTGCCTGTCCGGCTTCGGCGAGCAGTCCGGCCGAGCGCTCACCGTCGTAGCGAAGGCCCAGCAGGGCGATGCGCTGACGAAGCTCGGCCACGGTGACCAGGTCGACTCTTGATGGGTTCGCCAGCGCACGTTCCAGGCGATCCGTATCCGCCGTGTCTGCCGCAGTCGATTCGGCTTGTGGATTCAAGAGGTCGACCAACTCCTGGACCGACAGCGTCAGCGCCTTCCTGAGGCGCGGTTGGAGCCAGACCTCCGGCTTGGACCTGCCCTGCTCCCATCGACCAACGGTTCCAGGGGTGACACCAAGGAGCTCAGCGAAGCTCTCCTGCGAATACCCCATGGCCATGCGGCGGGCGGCTAGCCCTTTCCTCGGCTTCGCCATCGGTCTCCCCTGACACGAATTCGGCGCATTGTGCCTGCACAGGCTAGCTCGGAACATCTGCCGAACAACTGTTCCTCCAAGAGAACTTCATTTTCACCCGGTCGGGTCATCGTGACGTTTGCGCAGGTAGAAGCTTCAGGTGATTGATTCCTGCTGGGTCGCTGATGGCCGGCTGCCCTGGTTCTCCACAGTTATGTGGATTTCCGTGGATCACTGCCGACATCAGGCGCGCAGGTCGCGCGCACGTTCTTGGGAAGTGATCGGGCATGGTTCGAAGCTACAAGTGGCAGCCGCACGACGAGGGCCGTCACGCGATACCCCAAGAGCTGGCCGTCAACGACGCCGGCCTCACCCTCTGCGGCATCGAGGTGACGGCCGGCCCGGACACCTGGCCCAACGACGCCCGCTACTGGCCGACGTGTGAGGAGTGCGACCTGGCGTGGCGGAAATCTGAAGGCATCCTTCCGTGGCCACGCAAGGGCCAAGACGCCGTGACCGCTTCCCGACGCCCCGCAGCGTCCGACAGCGGCAGCCCAACCGACGTGCTTGCGCTCGTGGTCGACACATTGATCGCCCAGGGCGCAGACCTTGAGCCGCCGCGCCGATGAAGGTGACCAAGCAGGTCGCCACGGACGAGCGTCTCTCCTGGAACCGCAACGGCGGCATCGTTCTGGTGGCTTTCCTCGAACGGGTGGGTGTCGAGCACAGCGTTGCTCGGCTCGTCGAACTGGCCCGCCTCACCAACATCGATCTGATCAAGCAGTTGCGCCGGTTCACCGAGGCACGCGTGATCGATCGGCGCACTGATCTAGACGTCGTTCCCGCAGCGGATCACTTCTGGCTGCCCATCGAACGCGTCGACCGTGCACGCGCGCGTCTTCAACAAGCCGATGACGCCGACCTGCGAGAGTTGGTCGCAGAGCGAGGGCTCGACATCGACCGCGCGTTGGGCGGCTTCTCCACGCAGCAGCCGTATCCGGTAGCGCTGGGGAAAGCACTGCGGGACGCGCGCATCGCCCGTGGCACAAGTCAGGCCGAGGTCGCCAGGATGGCGTCCACCCTGTCGAGTGCCGCGCTCTCGACGTTCGAGAACGGCCACGCACTACCAACCTTGATCACACTCGCCGAGCTGGCTCACATCTACGGGGTCGACGCGACCGAGCTGATCGTCGGTGCTGCGTGTCGTTCGAAGCCCGACAAGCAGGTGTTGGCCCTGCGAGTCGCCGAACCGACGTTCCGCGCGGTGCTCACTCACCAGTTCGCGGCACGTCGTGTTCGGGACCTCGCTCGAAAGAAGGCACAGCGCTAGAAGTCCTCCAAGCCAACAAAATCAGGCGCGCGGTTGCCCTGTCGAACACCTGCGGTCGTGGGGCGGCCCGGAAAGGTTTGGCGGCGTGGTGACGTAGTAGGCGTTGACGACCTTGTGCTGTCCATCCCGGTAGAACGGAATCTGCCACCACGGCGCCACGCACGCCGTCCCGGTGGTGCCTGTGGACCAGTGGAACTTGATGAGGATGAAGCTGTCCGCGCAGTGCACGTACCGACCAGTGAGCTCCCCCACCGGTGGCGAGACCTCGTAGAAGCCACACCGTGGCGGCATGATCCGCGCTGCCGAGCCGGAGGGCGCGTTGATCAAACTCATCGCAGTGGTCGCGAGCAGCATGCCCACCGTGGTGGTGGCGCGGGCGAGTCGTCCGTTCATCGTTGCTTCTGCCCTTCCCCTGAAGTGGTTGATGCACTTCAGTTTTCGGGTGTCCACAACGGATTCGGAAGACGTCTTCCGTCTGCCCGTGTGGAGCAGACGGAAGACGCTGGCCTCACAACGGGTCGAGGTACAGGGTGCCTCCGGCGGCGAGGGCCTTGCTGGCCAAGCGGGCGTTCGCCTCCTGCATCATCCCGACGATGTCCGGGGATGCGGGTGGTGCGTACCTCAAAGCAGCGACGAGGAAGACCAGGTCGTCGTCCGGTAGGCGTAACAAGGGTGTGCTGATCCTGTCGGTGAGCAACGGATAGGCGAGAACAAGGCCGAAGTCGCTGTAGAGCTCAGCTCCGAGTTCGCGGTCGGAGTGGTTCAGCAGGTCCTCCGCAGCATCGCTCGGTACGAGGAGGTTGCACCACGGGTGGGGCGACTCCCAGAGCTCGGCGTCGCGCAGGACTGGTTCTCCTGGTGCGAGCCGATTGACGAACTCCCAGTAGGTCACGGTGTGGCTGTCGGCTTCGCCGAAGGACAAACCTCCCAGGTCCCCGCGCCCGCGGCCCGTACCGAGGAACGAGACAGCCTCGAGTTCAGCGACGTGGTCACCGTCGCGGATCTTGAGTTGCCCCTCCACGTAGTCGAACGCCCCCGTGGTCACCAGTTCGCGCTGATCGGAAACGAGCTGCCTGATGCTGTCGTAGTGGAGTTTGTGCCAGGTAACGGTTTCCGGCGCTGGAACGAGGCGCAGCGTGGCGCGGGTGATGACGCCGTTACGTCCTCGGCCTGCACGTACGGCGTCGAACACGGCGCGGTTCGAGCTCGGTGAGCACGTCACGACGTCGCCGGTAGGGGTGACGACGTCGAGCGAGAGCACGTTGTCGGTCTGTGCGCCGTGGTGGTGGCTGGCCCCGCCCAGGCCGCCGACGGACAACGTGCCGCCAACGGTCAGTTCGAGGTAGTCGGTGAGCACCGGCGGCGTGAGCCCGTGCGGCAGAGTCGCACGCAGCACGTCGCTCCATTTGGCGCCCGCGTCGACCACGACCCGATCGGGTCCGACCTCGTGGATCGTGGCGAGTGCGGCCATGTCGACGACGACTCCGCCGAGCGCTTGGGCTTGGCCGCTGGTGGAGTGACCTTGTCCGCGCGGAACAACGGCCAGGCCGTGGTAGCCGACGTGTTTGATCACCGTGCTGATGTCGGCCGCGTCACCGGGCCTCAGAACGGCTGCAGGAAGGTCGTGAACGATGTCGCCGTAGTCGTGCGCGGCCCATGCGAGCGCGTTCTCATCGGTGTCCAGCCTTCCGGTGAGCGCGGGCATGGTGCTGAGCGCCTGATGCACTAGACGTCCTCCTTGAGACTCTCGATCAACTCTCTCCGCAGACCAGCTGCGGTTGGTTCGGCGTTTCCGCTGAGCAGGTCGGCGGCCGCGGACCAAGACCTGTGGGCGGCTTGGAGGTTCCCGCGGTCGGCGTGCAGGTCTCCGACGTGCCTGTGGATGTGGGCCTGACTCCAGACGTCAGCGACCTTCGCGAAAATGGCCAACGCGTTCTCAAGGTGGTGCAGGGCGACCTCATACTCGCCACCAGACTCGGCCAGACCTGCCAGCAATGTCGAGGTGCATCCCGAGGACATCAGGTCCTCGGCATCGTCGAAGATCGTCTGCACCTCCATCAGCAGAGATCGCGCTCCAGTGGCATCACCCGAAGCGGACCGCACGGAAGCCAGGTGGGCGGAAGCCACCGCGAACTCCCACTGGTCGTGGGCTTGCGTGCTCAGCCGGCGGGCGGTCTCAAGGTGCTTGATCGCCGCATCGAGGTCGTTCAGCTGGTAGCAGGCTCGTCCAAGGCCCACGTGGCACACGGCGACGCCGTTGAGGTCGCCCATGTCGGTCCTGATCTGCATGGCCTGGCGGTAGAGGCCCGCGGACGAGGCTGCCTTCAGCTCGTCGATCCCGGCGTCGCCCAGCGTCTCCAGCACCCAGGCCTCGGCATCCCGGTGGCCGCCCTGCCTGGCCATCTCCAACGCGTCGTGCAAGGCAGGCACCCACCAGGACCAGGCGCGACGGTGGAACAGCATCTCGTTCACCACCACGGGCAGGTAGGCAACCGTCGTGATGTTCCAGCGAGCGCCGCACCGGACCAGGCGCACGAGGAGTTGGAGCTCGTTCTCGAACCACCGGACCGCGTCGGCGGGATCGTGGAACGTCAGCGTCGCCAAGTCGGCCTGCGGGGCGTCCAGAGGCCTCCGCGGCCGGGACGGCCACAGCATCCGGATCGCCGCGGCGCCGGTGTTCAGGTAGAGGTCGACCAGCCGCGACAGAGCCGCGCGGTTGGCCTCCTCGCCATCGAGTTCCTGGGCCTGTTCCATGGCGTACGCCTGCACGAGGTCGTGCATCACGAACTTGTCCTGCGCGGTCTGCTCCACGAGGTGCACGGTGGCGAGAGCGGACAGGTGTCCCTGAGCCTGCTGTGGCGAGAGCCCGATCAGCGCAGCTGCGGCCTCGATCCTGATCGGCCCGCCGGGATGCAGCCCGAGTCGCCTGAACGTGGCCGCTATCGGACCCGGCAACGCGTCGTGCGACCACGACAGCACGGTCCTCATGGCCAGCGTCTCGTCTGCGGTCAGCACGTCGAGCGGCTGACGCCGGGTCAACTCGTCGGCCAGCTTGCGCAGGGGAACGGTCGGCAACAGGTTTGCCCGTTCGCCGGCGATGCACAGCGCGAGCGGTAGCCGCCCGGCCCGGTCCGAGATGACCCGTGCGGCGGCGAGGTCGCCGTCCACCCGCGCGCCCAGCACGGATCTCATCAGGTCGAGCGCCTCGGCCGAGCTCATCGGGTGCAGCGTGATCCGGACGGCGCCGTCGTGGACCACTGCGCCCGAGAGCCTGTTGCGGCTGGTGACCAGCGCCAACGACTGCGGCGAGCTGGGCAGCAACGGCCGAATCTGGTCAGCGTCGACAGCGTTGTCCAGCACGACCAGTGTGCGGGTTCCTTCCAGCAACGTCCGGTACAGCGCGACGCGGCCGTCCAGATCGCTGGGGATGTCCTGGGGCGAGGTGCCCAACGCCCGCAGGAACCGGCCGAGCACGACAGCTGGCTCTTCCGGCGAGTCAGCGGCGAAGCCGCGGAGGTCCGTGAACAGCACCCCGTCCGGGAAGTGCGGCGCGATCGTGTGCGCCCAACTGACGGTGAAGGCGGTCTTGCCCACGCCCGCCGGCCCGTCGAAAGCGATCAAGCCTTCGTGTGCCGCGAATGCGGCCGCGGCCTGCGCCAGGGCCTCCTGCCGTGGAACGAACGAGCGCAGTCCTGCCGGCAGCTGAGCTGGGCGAATGCGCTCACGAGTCGCTCTCGCGCGTGGCCTCGGCACCGCGAGGTCTGCCAGCTCGCCTCCGGCCTCCAGCGCACGATCGATCGCTACCGCGATCTCGGTGGAAGGGCTGCGGATGTCGTGCTCGAGGTTGCTGAGATAGCCCTTGCTGACGTTCGCTCCAGCCGCCAGGTCCTTCAGGGAGAGCTTGCGGTCCTCCCGGAGCACGTGAAGCAGCTGCCCGAAGGTCATCTCGGTCGTTTCGAGCCCCGTCTGCTGCCGTCTGCTGTTCATCTGGAGACGCCCCTCCCCTGGCCAATCGCCTTCGATCCTGCCAACACTGAATGCAGTCCCCCGACTACGAACAGTGCAACCCCCAGGTCCAGGAGGTGAGGGTATGCCGATCCAGCCGCTCTTCGCCTTGGTTTCCGGGCAGCTACGCGTGGGAGACCACCCGGTCGAACGACAACTTTCGTTGATCAGATCGAATCAACTTGGAGGACCTCCAAGCGGAGGGAGCCGCGATGCCGGACTGGATCACCTACGGGTTCATCGGTGCCGCTGCCGGACCGTTCGTCATGACCTACGTGCGCGCCGCCACGCAGCAGGAGCAGCCCGCGAAGTGCGCCTCGATGCCCTCAGCGGCCGCGAGTGGATTCCTCTGCACGGCGTTGAGCTGGGTCGCCACCGAGGCGCCGCAAGAAGCGAGCGCACTCTCGTGGTTCGTGATCTTCGGCCTTCTTCTTGCGCTGATCGACTCAACCGTGCATCGGTTACCGCATCGGATCAACGGAGTGCTGCTCGTGGGGACCGTCGTCCAACTGTCGGTCCTGGCACTGATCCAGTCCGACTTCGATCCGCTGGTTCGTGCAGCTCAAGCGGCTGCTGCGGCGATCGCCGGTGGTCTCGCCGTCTACGCCTTCGCACGCCAGGGGCTCGGTTTCGGCGACGTCGTTCTCCTTGCCCCGGTCGCGTTCGTTCTGGGCTGGTTCGGCTGGCACCAGCTGTTCGCGGGACTCATGAGTGCATTCGTGATCGCGGCCGTCAGCATGCGCGTTCTCCGCAGCAACGCGTTGGCGCTCGGGCCGTTTCTGATCGCTGGCGCCGTGGGCGCGATCTTGTTGACCTGAACGGTGATGCCTGATGTGCCTGCCGTTCTGGGATGAGAACCCGGTAATCGTCCGCGAGGTCCCACACGCCCTACGTCGGGCCACCGCGGTCTTCATGTTGATCGTGCTCGTGTCGCTCGGCCAACAGCTCCGCCCGGACATCACCGCGAAGCCGGGCGCTCCGATCGAGGTGGGCGTCGCCGCTCCCCCGGCGCCCACCTCGACCCCACCATCAACCTGGAGGCCGCGATGACCACTACCGCACGAGTCGCCACGATCATCGGCCTTGTCGCCCTCACGTCGTGCAGCGCTCCCAGCGACGCACCGCCCACGCCCGGCACCACTTCCACCTCAACCGCCACAAGCCTCGCTCCGCTGCCCGTTCCACCTGAACGCAAGGCGGTCGACGCCTACCTCGCGATGTGGCGGGAGATGGCGGCGGCCGGCGAGACGTCGAACGCGGAAGCTCCCAGGTTGGCCCAGCACGCCACAGGCGACGCGCTCATCGTCATCAAGAACAGCCTCGCCGAGGACGACCGGAAAGGCCTGGTCACCAAGGGATCCCCCAGGAGCGATCCCCAAGTGACCAATGTGGACCGATCCGGCGGCGTGGTGACAGTCGTGAAGATCCGCGATTGCGGCGACGACAGCGCGTGGCTGAAGTACCGCAAGGGAACGAACGAGCCCGCCGACGGGCAAGGTGGCGGTCGGCGCTCCATCCTCGCCGAGGTCAAGGCTCAGCCTGACGGCCAGTGGCGCGTGACGCGCTTCGCGGTGCAGGGAGTCGGATCATGCTGACTCGGTTCGCTCTCGCCGCTGCGATCACGATGGCCGGGTTCGTGGCCGCTGCCTCGTCTGCTCGAGGTGATCCCGGGTGGGGTTCGGTCGACTGCTCGTCCAACCGAGGCCCAGGCTGTGAGCTGATCGCCGAGATGGCCCAGGTCCAGGAGCGTTCCAGCGCCTCTGACACGACCGCCCATGCGCAGAGCTCGGACGCGTTCGAGTGCCGGTACGTCCCGGTCGATCAGGGCGCCCCCGGTGTCCCGCAGCCCGAAGGACAAGGTGGATGGTTCCGCCTCCTGTGCTCGGCCGACGGCAAGGCCACCGCCAACCGTCCGCCGGTCTGGATTCCTGCCGGGCAGCAGGCTGAGCCGTCAATGACGCCGGAGCAGGTGGCGTTGATGGCCAAGAGCCGGCTGAGGCTGCCCGCGCCCTCGATCGAGGTGAACCCGGCAGGCGAGCAGCTGGTGCACCTGCCGACGTGGTTGTGGCTGCGCGAAGGCTGGCGGACGACCTCGGCAAGTGCGTCGGTCCCGGGAATCACCGTCACCGCTGTCGCTGAGCCGACCGCCGCCTCGTGGTCTACCGGCGACGGCACCACCGTGACGTGCACGGGGCCGGGCACGCCGTTCTCCGCAGGCCACGACCCGAAGGCCACCTCGCCCAACTGCGGCCACACCTACCGACGTTCGTCCAAGGGATTGCCGGGCGAGGCCTACACCGCCACTGTGACGGTCCGCTGGAACGTGCGGTGGTCCGGTGCCGGACAGAACGGTGTCTTTCCCGGCCTGACGACGAGTACCTCCGCAAGCTTGAGCGTCGCCGAGAGCCAGGCCCTCAACTCCCGCTGAATCCCGAACAACACCGAAGCGTGCCGCCGATTCGAGCGTCACGTCGCGATACCCCATGCCTTCAGGAGGCCCAGATGAAAACTCAGCAGGCTCTCGGCACCAAGTCGGCGACCAAGTGGACAGAGGCGAGGTCCCGGATGCCGAGCCGCAGGCGACGAAGTGTTCCCCATCTGATTCTCGGCACCGTGTTGGTCGTGGCGTGTGCGGCTGGCGGAATCGTTGCGACACAACAACTCGGAGAACGTCGGGAGGTCGTGGCGCTGGCGCGGCCGGTCGATGTCGGTCACGTGATCCTCCAGCAGGACCTTGTCGGGGTGAGCCTCGCCGTGGACGATGCCGTGAAGGTCGTTCCCGCTTCAGCCGCCTCGAGCGTGGTCGGTCGTCAGGTCGCGTACTCGCTGCCGGTCGGCGTCCTCCTGACCGACGACGTCCTCGGACCGCCCCAGGTGCCCGGCGAAGGACGAGCGATCACTGCCCTCGGGCTCAAACCGGGGCAGTTCCCTCCAGAGGTGTCTGCCGGTTCGAACGTTGTCGTGCTGGCTTCGGCGTCGAACGAAGGTGGGTCGGTGAGTTCCTGGCGTGCGGTCGTCGTCTCGGTCGACAGGACCGACCAGACGCAAGTGATCTCGGTGGAGCTCACCGAAGTCGATGCGCGAGAACTCTCCTCGACGCCCGCGGACAAGATCGCCGTGTTGATGGTCGGAGGTCGTTGATGATGGTCATCACCTGCTCTCTCAAGGGTTCGCCTGGCGCAAGCACCCTCGCGGTCGCGCTCGGTGCTCGCTGGCCGGAACCCGTCCGCCCGATCGTCGTCGAGGCGGATTCAGCCGGCGGGGACTTCTCGGCCCGGTTTCGTCTGCCGAGTTCGCCTGGTCTCGTCAGCCTCGCCGCTGCCGCACGCGGCAACTCCGGCACCGAGCTCCTGTCCAAGCACGCACACGCTCTGGCGAGCGGTCTGCGGATCGTGCCCGCACCTCAAGATCCTGCACAGTCGCGTGCAGCACTCGGTGCCTTGGCGGCGTCGCAGTTCAGTCCCTTTCGGACAATCGGCGCCCCTTTGATCGTTGACGTCGGACGCGTTGATCCTGACCCGACGATGCTGGGGCTGCTGAGGTCCGCCGACGCGCTCGTTGTCGTCGCGCGACCTCACGACGACTCGTTGGCTCACATGGCGGCGAGGCGAGTTCACATGCAGGGCTGGTCACACCGGCTCGGCCTCGTGCTCGTGGGCAAGGGCTATCCGTCGGCACAGGTCACAGAAGCATTGGGCTTGCCGGTGCTCGCCGGTATCCCGGACGACGTCAAGGGCGCGCAGGCGCTCTGGCATCAGCGCGGTTCCGACTCCCCGTTGAGCCGCCACGCGGCGCAGCTCGCTGGACAACTCCTGCACGCGGCTCACCAGGGGAGTTCGCGATGACCACCATGAGCCCGCTGAGCGGGCCGGCAGATCTGCCGTTCCCGCGGCCGATGAGCGACGTGCGGAGTCTGCGCGAACGACTTCGGAGCGACGTCACCGAACAGCTCGGCGCCCGGCTCCGAGCGGACGGGAACGCGGAGCGTCCGCCGCTCGGACCACAACAGCGACGCCAGCTTGCTGAGGCCGTGCTGCGCGACTCCATCGAGTCCATCGCGCAGAGGCGGCTCCAGGGCGGGCTTGAGCTGTTCGCCGCCGAGGTCGAGCGTCGCGCGGTCGCCGAGGTCCTGGCCGAGCTGTTCGGCGCCGGCAGATTGGACCCGCTGCTCGCCGACACGAGCATCGAGAACATCAACGTGAACGGCGCCGAGCGGGTCTTCGTCAAACGCGCCGACGGCACGCGCGAGATGGTGCCGCCGATCGTCGACTCCGACGAGGACCTCGTACACCTGATCCGCACGCTGGCCGCGCGCAGCGGCATCGAGGAACGCCGCTTCGACAACGCCTCCCCCATCGTGAACTTCGCCCTGCCGTCCGGCGAACGCGTTTCCGCCGTGATGACGGTGACGCCCCGGCCCTCCGTCTCCATCCGCAGGCACCGCCTCCAGCGAGTGAGCCTGGGCGAACTCCGGGCCAACGGCACGATCGATCCGGGCATGGAGTCGTTCCTCACGGCCCTGGTCAGGGCGAGGAAGAACGTGCTCGTCACCGGAGGCACGACGATCGGCAAGACGACCTTGCTCCGCGCACTCGCGTCCGCGATCCCGGCGCACGAGCGCCTGATCACCATCGAGGACGTGTTCGAGCTCGGCCTCGACCAGGACCCGGCACACGCGGACGTGGTCGCGCTCCAGGCGCGCGAGCCCAACCTGGAGGGCGCTGGCGCCGTCACGCTGTCCGACCTCGTGTGGCAGTCGCTGCGCATGCAGCCCGACCGCGTGATCGTCGGTGAGGTGCGTGGTCCTGAGGTCATTCCGCTGACGAATGCCATGTCGATGGGCAACGATGGCTCGATGGGCACTCTCCACGCGAGTTCGAGCGCGGGAGCGTTCACCAAGCTCGGTGCCTACGCCGTTCAAGGCCCCGAGCGGCTGACGCTGGAGGCCACGAACCTCCTGGTCGCTTCAGCGCTGCACTTCGTCGTGCATCTCGACCTTTCCGCAGACCGCCGCCATCGCGTCGTGTCCTCGGTGCGGGAGGTGGTGGACGCCGACGGGCGCCAGATCATCAGCAACGAGGTGTGGCGGCCAGGCGCCGACCTACGAGCTGTACCTGCGGCGCCGCTCCGGTCGCGCACCCTCGACGAACTCGTCGCGGCGGGTTACGACCCGGAAGCCGCAGATCGGCGGGGATCATGACTTCGGCCTGGCTCGGTCTACTCACGGGCGGATGCGCTGTTGGGGTGTTGCTGATCGTGTTGGGCCTTCGTGGCACCTCCGCACCACGTCGGCGATGGGCTGTTCCTGATCACCTCACCATCGTGCGGCTGGGCCTCAGCGTGGTGACAGCGCTGCTGGTCGGCCTGGCCACCGGCTGGGCCGCGGCGGCGGTGTTGGCTGGCATCGGCGTAGCCCTGCTACCGCGTGTCCTGCTGGCGGGCGCCGAGCAGCGTGCCCGGCTCGACCGCATCGAGGCGATCGCGAGTTGGACCGAAATGCTCCGGGACACCCTGGTGGCGGCATCCGGGCTGGAACACGCCGTGCTGGCCACCGCGGCCCGCGCGCCCGGAGCCATCCGGCCCGCGGTCACGTCGCTTGCTGCTCGACTACGTGGTGGCGAACGCCTAGCGGTCGCACTCCGACGGTTCGGCGACGAGCTGCATGATCAAACCGCCGACCTCGTGATCGCCGCGCTCATCCTCTCCAGCGAGCACCAGGCACGCCATCTCGCCGAACTACTGGGTGAGCTCGCGGCGGAAGCGCGCGAGCAGGCGTCCATGCGGATGCGGATCGAGGCGAGCCGACGACAAACCCGCACGAGCGTACGAGTCATCGTGATCACGACCATCGCGTTCGCCGTTGGCTTGGTCGTGCTCAACCGCGCCTACCTCGACCCGTTCGACAGCGTCCAGGGACAACTCGTTCTCTCCGTCGTGGGCTTGCTGTTCGGCATCGCGTTCGCATGGCTCGCCCGGATCGCGCGTCTGCGCGAACCCGATCGGTTCCTCGTCACGGAGGTGCCGCGATGATCGAACCGCTGCTCTGGGGAACATGTCTCGGCACAGGGCTCTGGGCTTTCGCGGTGTGGCTGGTACCTCCCAAGCCTTCGCTGCGCGAAGTGCTCGCAACACTTTCCGCACCGCCAAGTCCCACGTCGAGTACAGGTTCGGTGTGGAGGGTCGAGCACGCGATCGCCCGCGTTGCCAGTTCGTTCCGGCGTCCGACCGCGCGTGTGCGAGCTGACCTCAACGTCATCGGCAGCGACGTCGAGCAGCACCTCGCCTCCAAGGCTGTCGGCGGTCTGTCCGGCGCCGCGTTGGCCTGCTGTGTCAGCCTCTCACTGGCCTTCAGCGGTATGGGCTCGCCGTGGGTGACTTCAGCGGTCGCGATCGCCGGTCTCACCGCGCTCGGGTTTCTCCTGCCTGATCTCAAGCTGCGTGAGGCAGCTCAACGCCGACGATCAGCCTTCAGGCACGCGCTGGGCGCCTACCTCAACCTCGTACGCATCCTGCTCGCTGGCGGGGCCGGAGTGGACTCGGCGCTGTCCGACGCCGGGGACGTCGGAACCGGCTGGGCGTTTCACCAGCTGCGGCAGGCACTCGTAGCCGCTCAGGTCATGCGAACAACACCATGGGAAGCACTCGAACGGCTTGGCGAAGACCTCGCGCTACCTCAGCTGGCCGATCTCGCGGCCGCAGTCGGCCTCGCCGGCACTGACGGCGCCAAGATCCGCTCAAGCCTTGCTTCCAAAGCCGCCGCGTTGCGTACCAGAGAGCTCACCGATTCCGAAGGTGAAGCACGCGCGGCAACCGAGCGGATGAGCCTGCCTCTCGTCCTGCTGATGCTCGGCTTCCTCGTGTTCATCGGCTACCCGGCCCTGATCTCCGTCCTCAACGGACTCTAGGAGTGATCATGATCTACCTCGTGTTCTGCCACGTCCGCGCCACGATCGAGAGCCTGCGCCGAGACGATCGCGGGTACGTGGGCGAGACGGTGGTGACCATCGCCGCGCTCGTCGCCGCCGCACTGGCGGTCGCCGCGCTGCTCACCCAGTTGTTCGTCGGCGCCGCATCCAAGATCTCGTTGTGATCGGAGGCGTCCGATGCACCAGCTCCACCTTCCCCACGACCGCGGAAGCGCCTCCGCCCAGATCGTGATCGTCCTGCCGGTGGCGTTCCTCGCCTTCTTCCTCATCGTGCAGTTCGCCATGTGGTCCCACGCCACGCACATCGCGCAAGCCGCGGCGTCGCACGGACTCTCAGCCGTCCGGGCGCACAACGGATCGCCGACCGCCGGCACCGCGAGTGCGCGGAGCGTGCTCGCTGATCTCGGTAGCGGGCCCTTGCGCGATGCGGACGTGCACTGCGAGCGAGGTAGCGAAACCGCACTCGTGCAGATCTCGGGGACTGCGAAGCAAGTCGTGCCGTTCCTGAGCCTTCGAGTCCACGCCGAGGCCGCGGGCCCCGTCGAGCGCTTCGTCGATCTAGGGCGGTGACCGGTATGTCCTGGTGGCGCGATCAACGTGGCTCAGCAGCGGCAGAGGTCGCGCTGTGGGCTCCCATCATGGTGATGGCGTTGGTGTTCGTGGCGGTCGTCGTGCACCGCGGTGTCGACGCACGGCTAAGGCTCAACGACGTCGCGCACCAGGCGGCGCGCGCCGCGAGCATCGAGCACACGAACGCACGCGCTGTCGCAGAAGCCACCGCGGTCGCAACCCAGGCGCTCGCCGGTGCCGGGATCAGCTGTCGGGGCCTGAACGTCGAAGTCGGTGGGCTACGGCCGGGAGCGATGGTGACCGTGACGGTCTCGTGCACGGTCGATCTCAGCGGCGGGGCGCTGCTCGGCGTGCCGGCAGCGAAACGGCTGTCTTCCACCGCCTCGGAGGTCGTCGACGCCTGGCGCTCCGAAGGGAGCGGAACATGACCGCGTTCCTGGTCGCCCTCACCACCACCATCCTCGCGCTCGCCGGCCTGGTCCTCGACGGCGGTCTCGCGCTGTCCACGAAGGTTCAGGCCTCAGGAGCCGCCGAGGCAGCCGCACGTGCAGGAGCTCAAGCCATCGACCTAAACGCCTACCGCCTGGACGGCCGGCTCGAGCTCACACCTGTTGAGGCAGTGAGCAAGGCCCAAGCGCATCTCTCCGCTGCGGGTCTCACCGGCAAGGTCACCGTCTCGGGCAACACCGTCACGGTCGTCGCCACCACCTCTCAACGCACGCAACTGCTCGGGCTGGTCGGAATCTCGAGCATCACCGTCCAGGCGACAGGGCACGCGAGTCCCCACCGCGGTGTCACACCAAGCCCGTGAACGCTCGAAAGGGGAACGCCATGGCAACGAAGGACGAGATCCGCAGGCGGGTCGAACTCGCTGATGCCGAGAGGAGCACACGACGACTGGCCACCGCCGAGCTCGTCGGTGAGCTCGCACAGCGACGCATCAACCTGGCAGCCGAGCTGCAGGAGGTCGACGCCAAACTCGGCGACCTGATCACGGAAACCGAGGACGTGATGAGCCTCCCCGAACTCGCGTCGTTCACCGACCTCCCCGTAGACGAACTCGCGGAGTGGGCCGCCGCCCGCAAGCCGAGGCGGGGAAGGAAGAAGCGGCCGAACATGCGGCAACCCAGGTCCGGAAACTCCAGCGACCAGCGCAAGCCCGATCCGCAGGAGGTTCCCTCGGTCGTAGGCATCGGCCCGCAGGCGCTTCGGCCTGATTCAGTCCAATGAGCTCGGCGTCCGTCTCCGGCCACGTGGTCGGGTTCTTCGGCAACCTGGTGCGCGCCGTAGTGGCGTCAGCGTTACTGCTCACCGTGCTGATCGGGCTGCCGCTCGGTCTGACTCACTACGTCGGATGGCCATTACCCGACGAGATCCCTAGCTGGGCCGTGCTGGCCGCAGTGCTGACCCAGCCGATGTCCACCTCCATGCTGTTGAACGGACTCGCCTGCTTCTGCTGGTTGTCCTGGGCCGCGTTCGTCCTGGATACCGGGCTACGAACCTTGGACGTCCTGCGCGGAGTGAGATGGCCGGACCTGTCCGCCATGCGGTCACCAGCCGCCGTACTAGTCGGCACCATCGTCTTGTCGGCGCTCGGCAACCGCGCGGCAGGTGCCGCTGCGGATGGCCTCCAGCCGGTCTCGTCCAGCCCGGTGACCACGGTCGAGACCGTGCGCGCGCCCGATCCGGTCACCGGCAACTGCGACTCGATGTGGGCGGTTGCCGAACGCACGCTCGGAGACGGCGCCCGCTGGCCGGAGATCTTCGAGCTCAACCGCGGCAAGCCACAGCCCGACGGCTCGTTCCTCACCGACCCGCATCGGGTATTCCCCGGAGAAACACTGCAGGTTCCGGCAACAGTGTCGTCTCCCGTGCCAACTCCCCCAGTCGAACCCGCGCCGCCGCCTGCGACGCCCACGAGTGAAGTGCCCCAGCAGGAAGAACAGCTCCCGCGGCTCGAATCCGAACCGTCCGCGAAGACCACGGCGTTCGTCGGCATCGCATTGGCCGCAGCCGTCAGCGGGGCTCTCGTGGCGGCACGACGGAGGCACCGTGGCAGGTACAAACCCGGCAGCGGACTGCGCGACGACCTCCCTGTCGCGCCCGTGGTCTACGAGTTGCAGCTTGCCCACCGGCCCGAGCACGTCGAGCGCCAGCCGGCTGAGAACGAGGAGGCGACGCCGCTCGGCGCTAGAGACGGTCACGAGGTCGCACTCGACCTCGCAGCGTGCGGCGGCCTGGGCCTGGTCGGTCCCGGCGCGGCTGCAGCAGCACGCGCACTGCTCCTGACGGCGTTGACCCGCCGAACCGTTGCGATCACGGCTGGAGATCTGGCGTTACTTCTCGGAGAAGTCGCGGTAGGCGAACCCCCGTCCTCGTTGCAGATCGTTTCCAGCAGCCAAGAGCTTGCCGAGCAAGCTCCTCCGACCGTCCTTGTGGCTCACCTCGGCAACGGGACGCAGCGACAGCTCGAAGCCGCCCTTGATCCCGAGTCCTCGCATCGGCTCGCCGGCGTCTTCCTCGGGCAGTGGACGCGCGGCGTCACGGTCTACGTCCGGGCTGATGGCACCGTTTCGTCGGGAAGTCCTGGAGTTGGCCAAGACCTCGCCGGTGTCAGGCTCTTCCACCTCAGCGACAACGATGCGCGCGACCTCCTCGCGTTGTTCCGGCAAGCCGAACCCCTCTCCCAGCCCGAAGCGGCGGGCACTGCGCTCGAGATCAGCGCGAACCTCGCACCGACCGACCGTCTGCCGCTGCAGCTCCGGCTGCTCGGCCCGCTCGCCCTGCGTTGGCCTGACTCCGAACACGACCTCACCGACGTCGTTCAGCCGCGGCTGCGCGAACTCGTCGCGTTTCTCGCCGTCCATCCCGAGGGCGCAACCCGCGAGGCGCTCGTCAACGCCCTCTGGCCGGCGAACACGACGGACAAGATGAACAACGCCCTCAACACCGCGCTGTCACGACTGCGGAACGCCATCGCCAAAGCCACCGGAGGGACGATCACCGACATCACGATCGCCGGAGGCGGTCGCTACCGCCTCAACCCGGACCTCGTCGAGGTCGACTACTGGCGTCTGGACCGTGCGATCGCGGCACGTCGCGCGGCAAGCACCGCTCAGGAGCGGACAGACGCGTACCGCGAAGTCGTCGATCTCTACACAGGTCCGCTCGCTGAGGGAGTTGAGAGCGAGTGGGTCGAACCGGTGCGCGAAGCAGTCCGACGCGACGTCATCGACGCGGCGGCCGCGCTCGCACACGCGCTACGCGACGACGATCCCGAACAGACCCTAGAACTGCTGGAGCTCGCACGCGCCTTCGATCCGCACAACGAGCTGCTGTACCGGGACATCATGCGGCTCCAGGGTCGTCTCGGCCGGCTCGAGGCCATCCCGCGCACCCTCGCTCTGCTCACCAAGAAGCTCGCGGAGATCGACGACAAGCCATCACCAGAGGTGAGATGGCTGGCAGCCAGCCTTCCGCGGCATCACGCCAAAGACCAACCTCCCCCGCCATAAGAGCCGAAGGAAATCGAAAAGATTCTCAAATTCCATCAAAGAACCTTTTCATTGAGCTTCATCAATCATCCAGGTCGATGTTACCGTGCATTTTGCCATGATCACCCAGAACCAACCGAAAGAGGGGAATCACTCCGTGGTTCAACTGGAGGTTCACACGCAGGGCACCTCCAGACCTGATCCGCCACGCGCACACCCCAGGCGGGGCAGACCGACCACAGCGGGATCACCTGGTGTCCCAGACTCGCTTGACCCCAAGCGGGAGATCGAAACGGCGCGCTGGCGTCCCCGCGTCCCACCATCAACTGGCGCAGACCTGGTCAACACCCTCGCCTTCGCTCCATCCACCCTTCCCCAGATCGTATAACTACCCATAGCCAGATCTGGCCGCCCGCCGGCCAACCCAAGCCCCCACCCCAACGCCGCCAACCCGAACAAAGCAGCAAATGCGATTTCAATTCAATTGTCGCCACTAGTCACAATCAGCATTTTCCCGAAAAGAGTCTTGAAAAATCCCCGAATGCACTGGCAATTCGCGTGCTGCGGAGTTATATTTAAATCACGCCGGAAAACCGGTAACCGCACCGAATACCACACCTGGCGCGAGCCATGTCTGCAGAACGGGGCCAATCATGTGTTACGCCGACACCATCACCGAAATCGACGACACGGTTACCGCTTACTGCTACTGCGGATGGGTCGAACACGGACACACCCCGGAATCAGCTGACATCGCGGCAGAAACGCACCAGAACCCGCACGACGTCGTGTCGCCCATCGCGGCCGCCTGACCACCTGCAATCGGCCTGAAAGGGAACCGCGATGACCACGCCTGCCACGACCAGCACCCCCACGACAGGAACGGCAACCCGTCTGCGCAGCGGCGAACTGCGCGCGATGGTCGCGCGCGTGCTGGCAGACGACCCCGGTACAGGCATGACCCCGCGCGTAGTGGCCGCCAAACTCGGTGGACGATCATCCGGCGCGGTCGGCAACGCGTTGAAAGTACTTGCCGAATGCGGTGCCGCCGAAGTCGTCATGACCGCGCCCCTGAACTACCGCGCCACCGCCACCACCGCCGTTGTAGCAGCGACCGCCATCACCCCTGCCCCGACACCCACCCGACGAACGAAGTCACCCGCACCCGCCGCAGTTCCCGGATCCCCCACGCCGAAACCTGCGGCGACGGCCGTGGTGACCGGACCGGTGACGCGTCCCAACGGCTTGACGTACCACCCCCGGTTGTTGTCCGGCATGCCCGATGTGACCGCGCTGCACCGGTTGCGCGAAGCCGGGGTCGCCGCACTGATGTACGGGCCACCCGGAACCGGGAAGACGTCGGTGGTCGAAGCCGCATTTCCTGACCTGATCACGGTTCAGGGCGATGGCGACACCACGGTCGCCGACTTCGTGGG
The DNA here is from genome assembly GCF_014653695.1 of Lentzea cavernae. Lineage (GTDB taxonomy): Bacteria > Actinomycetota > Actinomycetes > Mycobacteriales > Pseudonocardiaceae > Lentzea > Lentzea cavernae. The sequence continues at coordinate 63,536 of NZ_BNAR01000002.1, forward strand.
CGAGTACACGCAGACCGCTGATGGCCGCTACGTGTTCGTGCACGGCCCATTGGTGCGGGCGATGCGCGCAGGTGTGCCGCTGTTCATCGACGACGCCACGCTGATTCCGCCCACCGTACTGGCCGTGGTCTACCCCGCGATGGACGGTCGCCGTCAGATCGTGGTCAAAGCGAACGGCGGTGAGATCGTTGACGCCGCTGACGGGTTCTACGTGGTCGCCGGACACAACCCCGGGGTACACGGCGCGATCCTCACCGACGCCCTGTCGTCCCGGTTCTCCGCTCAGATCCACGTGTCCACCGACTACGACCTCGCCACGCAACTCAAGATCGACAAACGGGCCGTCAAGGTCGCGCGCAACCTGGCCACCCGTCAGGCGAAGGGCGAGATCGGTTGGGCACCGCAGCTGCGTGAGCTGATCGCGTTCCAGAAGATCGCGGGTGTGCTCGGTCCCGAAGCCGCCGCCGGGAACCTGGTCGGCATCGCGCCCGAGGAAGACCGCATCACCGTTGCCAGCGCCGTCCGGGACGCGTTCGGCACCACGGTTCAGCCCCTGGCACTCGGTACCCGCATCTAGCGCGACCATCCGGAAAGGACACCGCCATGACCACACACCTGGTAGCTGACCCGGACGCGACGGGTGCCGCCATCTTCCCCGCTCGCCCGGAATGGCTCACGCTGTCCGCCGCACTGGCGGACGAAGTACCGGTGATCGCTGACAGGGAAGACCTGTTGGTCACCATCGCACCCGGTGCGGGCAGCGGAGCCCCGGCGTGTTTCCACACGACCCGCGCACTGATCGAAGTCGACGGCAATTACCTGGACGTCGACCCTGCCACCGTTGATCCGTCGAACGTTTCCGACCGTGCGCGCTACCCCGTCATGTGGGGGCTGTTGACCCACGAGTGCGCACACGCGAAACACAGCGTGTGGGAACTGCCCGACGACGTCTCACCCGCCGTGGCGGACGCCGCGATGCAGTTGGAAGAGTCGCGAATGGAATCGGCGCACATTCGCCGCCGTCCGGACGACCGGCACTGGTTGCGAGCGTCGACGACCAACCTCGTCCTAGCCGACTTCGCAGGTAGTCCGAAGATGACCAAAGCGTCGGCCGCCCAAGCCGCTGCCCTGGTACTGGCACGAGTCGACGGCGGTGTCCTCACTGCGGTTGAAGCCGCACCGGTTGCCGACGTCGTCGAGGAAGTCCTCGGAACCGACACGCTCACCGAACTTCGCGCGCTGTGGCAGGAAGCTCTCGCGACAGCAGACGACGACGCCGAGACGATGATCGATCTCGCGAGGCGCTGGTGTGAAGCCATTGGCATCGACCCCGACAGCGACGCACCCGAACCCGGTGAACCCGGTGAACCGGGCGACTCGTCGCCGTCGCCCCTGGCCGAGGCGATCGGCCGCACGCTGGTCGAGGTCGCACTTGCCATCGCGGACGAAGCCCCGCCCAAGGATCCGGCCACCATGGCCGCTGCAGCGACGGCGGAAGAAGAGGCAGCCTCCGATGCAGCCGAGGCAATTGCGCGGACCGTTTTCTCCAGCAGTCATCCCCGGTCCGGCTACGGGGCGACCACGATCACGGGTACCCGCAAACCGACCACCGCCGAACGCACCGCTGCCCGCACGCTGGCACGGGCGTTGTCGACCGCTGCCACACGCGAACGAGTCACGGTGAAGTCGACCTCACCGATTCCGCCCGGACGTCTCCGGATGCGCGGTGCTCTCGCCGCCGATGCCCAACGGGCCGCAGGCGCCATGCCCACAGCCGAACCGTTCACCCGCACCGCGCGCCTCACCGCGCCCACACCACCACTGAGGCTGGGAATCGCGTGCGATGTGTCCTCATCCATGCGCCACCTTCGCGGCGCGGTGGCGTCGACCGCGTGGATTCTCGCTCACGCCGGACGGCACTCCAGCGTGTCCGTCGAAAGCGCCGCCGTGATCTTCGGCGTGCACGTCCGACCCATCACCCACCCCGGCAGAGTTCCCGCCGAAGTCACCGAGTTCGCGGCCGATGACGACTGGGAATGCGTTGGCCGCGCTGTCGATTCTCTCGACGGGGCGCTCGGCCTCTCCCGTCCTGGTGCCGCCCGGCTGCTCGTGATCTTGTCCGACGGACACTTCCAGGGGGACGAACGCCCCGCCGGGCAGAAACGCGTTGATCGGCTACGCGCGGCCGGATGCGCGGTGCTGTGGCTGACCACCAGCTACTTCGACGACCCGTTCACGGGCGTGACCGTGCATCAGCTCACCAGTCCAACCGCGACGGCTGCAGCGATCGGCCACGCCGCGACCAACGCGCTGAAGGCCGCCGTTCGCTGACCGAGATCAACACCGTCTGAAACCGATCATGTCGATCAGGAGAGAACGATGACCATCCTCGTTGACCGTGCCATGGCCGCAGCACGAGCAGGCAGGCGCACCACGATCACCACCGAGCCACCCGAGTGGGCAGCGTTGTCGCACCGGGACCGGATCGCCCATTCGATCGCATTCGTGCTCGAAGTACCGCTGTGCTGGGTGTTCGTCACCGACCCGCCCGGACGCTTCCGCACAGGACGCGGACGCCCCGCCAAGGATTACGTCATCGTGAAGGAACCGGGGCCAGGAACTGGCCCGTGGCGGTTCATCCCGGATCTCGACCGTGGCCAGGGCTGGTTGATGATCGAACGACGACGTAGCGGCAAAGTCACCTTTCGCGTCGACGCGCTGGCTGACATTGCAGATTGGGTCGTTCCAGCAGGCAGGTACTGGCCGGAGAAGGTCGACCTCGATCCGTTCACCCATCACGTTGATTGCACCTGCGAGAACGGCGCGATCTCGGCGCAGACCGCCATCTTCAACTCAGTTGGTGTCGACTGGACCGCAGGTGGCGGTCAGGACCTGGTCGGCCCCGGCCACCTGTCTCAGTTCACCTACCAGGCGACCATCAACACCGTCTCGTACATCTTGACGGCCTACCCCACCGACGATCCCGAACAGCGGCTGGACTGGTGGTGCGGCATGCGGGAACTCGGCTTTCTGCGCCCTGTCGGCCTTCACAGCAGCCCACGCGACGCCGCGCTGTGGGTCTTCGCGCTTGCTGACGCGAGCGACTACTTCTGGGGCGAGGACACGAAAACGTACCCCGCAACCCGACCTTGACCCGTCGCAGGTTCATCGCAGACGGGCCGCTGAATCAGGAACGCATCAACTGGAAGGACACCTTGCAATGCCTGCCAACACGCATGTTGAGACCGTTGTGCGTCGCTTTCGCGAGAACGACTTCGAGGTGATCTCTGTCGTTGTCGATCCGGCCGACGCCCAACAGGTCCTCTACGGAACCGTCACCCGCGACGGCGTCCTCGTCGGGAGTTACTACTGCACCGATCAGTTCCGCCAGTCAGGTTGGCGAGTTCTGGGGCCTGACGGCACGCATCTGGTCTTCGGCGACGAGCCGGTCGAGCTCACCTGTGATGGTGACGCGGTCTTCCTGCTCATGAAGAACGCGGACTCGCCGGCGTGACCCCTCAAACGGGAAAGAACCGACATGCAGGAGGCGTGACATGACGTCCACCTTTCACAACGAGATCCAGCTCGACAACGTCTACTACAGACTCTCCGCGACCGTGGACTCCGAGGAGTCCCTGGTGCTGGACCTGATCGGTACGACCGGGTCAGGCCAGGTTGTCGCCGACGGACGCCTTCGGCTGCCTGTCGTCGGTGGGGCCACGGTCGGAAAGCTCTTGACCCGCGTGCTTCACGCTCACACGCGGCTGCAGGTCCGACCGGCGACCCGACACGCGAACGCCACCCTGCCGTGGACGACAGCCCTCGACAACGAACTGCGGGAAGCCTGGCTGCGGCCCGGTGCACGAGGCGCGGTTCGGCGCATCAACGATCTCGCCGAGCGGTTGCACCGATCCCCCAGCGCCATCAGGGCACGCCTTTCGAAGGTGGGTTGCGACCCAGATGTCCCTACCCGGGAGCTGTCCGAGGCAGCCGCCGAAGTGCTGCGCGTGAAACCGAAGGAGGCGCGGGCAAGCGACTGACCCACACCGTCTTCTGTGGACTTTCATCGGTACACATTCACCAACAAACGAAGGTAGATATGAACATGCAGTTCTCTCCAACCGTGGTCGACGAATACGTCAACGCGACCGAGGGCTACTACACGCTGATGCGGATCCTGCACCTGGGTCCGCACACCGTCCGAGTTCGAGTCCACCGAGAGGTCGAGCTGGAGCCGTGCTTCGCCGCGGCCGAGGTCCTCAGCGCCGACATGGCATGGACGCTTCTCGTCACACATCACCCGGAGTGCTGGTTCGATCGCACGGCCACGCCGTTCAAGCACATCAACGTCAAGTCCGAACTCGAACAACTCGCGGACGGCCTGATGCAGCGCGTTCAGGACATCCTCGTCAAAGCGATCGCCATTCCCGAGCACGTCCTTGACGTAGTCGGCGCGATGCTCGCCATGGCGTACGGCAGCACGGGCGAGCACGTGATCACCCCCGACGACGTGAAGTGGGCGAAGGCCAACGGCGGCCCGTTCCGCGCGATCGACCGTCGGGACGGCAGCGTGCTGCTCACCAAGGCACACCGGTGCGACTGCCCGCTACTCGCCAGCGAGGGCGACGACCCGTGCGACGGCAAGTGCCAGGCAGCAGCTCAGGCTGCAGGTGGTGATCCGTCCAGGAACTAAGCCTGCCAGCCCCTAGCTCCACCCGACCGACGACGCGGAGTCGCCGGTCGGCCTTCTTCTCCTGGGATTTGCTGAATTGCCGTTCAACCAGAGCAAGCCGTTGCCGAACCCGTAGGTCCGGCAACGACATCAGCTCAGATCGATCTAACTACCTGGTAGCGGTGGGCGCGATCGCGAACCGCTTCGGCGCCTCCTGCGTCTTCACCACGGTTCCGGACGATGTCAACGCTTCAAGCGCGTTGTTCACAGCGCCCTGAGAGCGCCCGAGGACCCTACCGATGTGCGTCGGCCCGAACGCTTCGCCGGGATGCATGCGGAGGTAGTCCTCCGTCAACCCCCTCAGCGCACCGGGCTTCAGCCGCCCTTCCAGCAGCGAGTCGGACGGCTTGCGCACAGGAACAACGGCTTCGACGGGCTCCTGCTCCGTGACCACCTCCGGAACGACAGCCGACCACAGATCACCAGCGCGACGGCCGTCGATCACCTCGCCTGCCGTGCGAACTGCGGTCCCAGCTGCCTCCCAGCGCGCCAGAATCTTCCCGGCGGTGGATTTGTTGATCCCGACGCTGACGGCCAGATCAGCGGCCGTGGAACCGGGCGCGGCGACCAGCACCGCCTCCAGCTTGTTGGCGGCCGTTTCAGGAGCTGCGGCAGCATCGTTCTTCTCGATCTTGGTTGTCGACTTGGTTCGGGTCTTGCTGGGCATGACGGTCTCCACTTCTCGACGCTGGATTCGTGGTCATGCCCTGGCCAGGGCTTGCAGTTCGCCTGCGGCGCGCTACCGCTTGAATCGGCTACAGGACTATGAACGCTTCCTTCAACACGAGAAGTCAAGCGGGCACTTGAAGAATCTCTGTCTCATGTAGACACTGCGCGGTGCGGCCGCGTCGCCCCGTAGTAGTCGTCACCGGCCCAGCGATAGGGTCCGATCTGCACGACCTGCCCGAAGGTGGGCGCGTGGACCATCTGCCCTGCCCCGATGTACAGACCCACGTGATGGATGTCCCTCGGTGTCCCGTAGAACACCAGATCGCCCGGCAGGAGTGGTTCCCCGGCTGCCACAAGCGGTCCGGCATCGTGCTGCGTGTGCGCCGTGCGGGGCAACTCAACGCCAGCAGCGCGATACGCCTCCTTGGTGAGCCCGCTGCAGTCGAACCCACCCTCTGCCGCCCCATCTCCGCCCCACACATACGCGGAGCCCAGCTGCGCGCACGCGAACTCGATGGCCACGCGCGCTGCCGGCGTGGGCGCACGAACCTCGGAGCAGTTCCCGGTCCCACGGGAGGCTGCCTCGCTGTACCTCCGAGCCTGAGCCAGCACGTCACGGACGTACCAATCAGCGTGGTTGTATGCGAAGACCGCCTTGTAGAGATCCTGTGGCGCACCTGAATCGCACAGGTAGAAGGCTGCAGCGTGAACCGCGTCGTGTGGGTTGTAACGCGAAGGAGGCGTAGCACCGCCAGGCGGGAACGTGTGACGGCCGAGCACTCCTTCGAAGGTCGGCTGAAGGAACTGCATCGGCCCGCCCGCGCCGGCGAAGTTCTCGCCGCTGGTAACGCCCGGAGCGTCGAGTCGGCCGTGATCAGTCTCGATCTTGCCGATGGCCGCGAGGACGCTCCAGTCCAACCCAGGACAGACCTGGGCGGCAGCCACGTACAGCGCGCAGAACACCGGAGGCACGTCCTCTATCGGTTTCGCGCAGTTCACATGCCCAGACGGTGAGGAGCCGAACAAGGAGGACACCGCGTTCACGACACCAGCTGCGGCAAGCACTGCGACGAGAAGGACCGCGCCGACTGCAGCTCCGAGCTTCGTCATCACCGCGAACCACCGCCAGGTCGCGATGCGGCAGGTGGCATCGGGTCCGGCGGAGGCAACACGGTCGGCGAATCGGACGAGGACGAGGCGGGCCGTGGGCACGTCGGGAGTACCTCGTGAAGAGCCGAGCGCCTCGCCGAGCGGTTGTCGAGCGAAAGCCAGACCGCGTTCGCGGGACTCGGTTCTTCGCTGGGATCGAGAAGGTTGGCGGCCGCGGTGCTGACCGGTACTGCGTCTGGGTTGTCCAGGCCTTGCCAGGCAGCCAGGAGTTGCTTGCGCGCGTTGGCTTCGCGGCGCGAGGTCGGGAACCAGAAGAGCAGCGGGGTCGAGATGCCGGTGCTCTCAACGAGTGCGTTGTAGCCCACGAGCTTGGCGACGACCTTGGTCAGCGGTTCGGTTCCGAGGTCGAACTCGAGGAAGAACTCGGCGTGCGCGGCGCCACGACCGAGCCGGCCGTAGCCGTCTGGGCGGGTGAGGTCTCCAAACAGCCTCGTGCAACGGACCTCGGACCACCACGTGTCGACCGCGAAATCTCCAGAGCGCAGGGCGTCGCCAATGAGCCCGACGAACCACTCGTTGACCCCGACGGTGTGAGCGAGTCGCAGGCTGTGGGCGATACCGACGGCGCGGTCGTGCCGGTACCCGAGGTCCTTCACCTCGAGACCGTGCTGCGAGGCCAACGCCGCGGCGCCGGCGGGTGCGAGGACGTAGTGCATGGGTGCGCTCCCCACCGGGGTGAACGGCTGGAACCGGTCGATCACGCCCCAGAGGTACAGCTCCCGCAGGCGCTGCCGTCCGGAGCGGTAGGACGGGAAGGCCACCGAGGTGATCTGTTCGGAGGTGAGCACGCGGTGCTCCCAGAGCATGCTGATGATCCAGCGGTCCCGAGGAGTGAGCCTGGTCGACAACAGGGCCTGGTGCGCGGCGGAGTTCGCGACGCGAGGTGATGGTCGAGCCGACTTGGGTGTGCGGTGGTGCCGTTGTGGAGTGGGTGCGGCGAGCATGCGGTACTCCCCTGCTCAGCTGGTCGTGTTGCCACGTCGTGGGTCAGCGGCCCGGTTGGCCGCGGTCTGGTCTCCGCCAGGTCGCGTGTGGACCGTCCTGGGCTGGATTCGCTGGTTGTTGCGCGCGGCCGCTCGAAGAAGGCGGCTTCGTCCTGGCACCGCAGGAGGAAGTGGCTCGGTCACCACGGTGAAAGGCTCGGTCTCAGCGCCGTGCACGACAAGGCGCACCGCCGCGTGAAAGGCGTCGTAGTGCGACAGGTCGTGAGCGGAGATCCTCGGGGCGGTGTGCCGGGAGAGGTGGTGCGCGTCTTCGGGACTGACGTTGAAGAAGAACTTGTTGCGGGCGTTCGCCGAGATGCTTTCCTGCATCTCACGCGGGAGTTGCGAGTCGTTCTGGTGTGCCAGCACCAGTGACAGCCGGAGCGCTCTCGCTTCCGGGAGCATGTCGTCGACCGAGTACGGCAGGTTCAGGAAGTTGTGGAACTCGTCGAGGATCAGGCACGCGTCCTTTCGGTCGCGTTGGGGCGTTCGAGCGCGGGCGGTAACGACCTGCCACACGTTCGCCACCACGATCGAGCCGACGAGCCTTGCGGTCTCGTCGCCGAGCGAGCCCTTCGGGATGCGGACGAGGCAGATTCCCCCGTTGTCGAGCACTTCCTTCATGTCCACGGTGGACCGGCCGGCGGCGACGGTGTCGCGCACGAACCTGCGCAGCAGGAAAGCACGGAGTTTGTTCATCAGCGGGGCGATGACCTGCGAACGGCTCGCGTCGCTGAGATCGTCGTACCAGGTCCAGAACCCACGCAGCACCGGATCGGTCACGCCGGCGGTGGTCCTGGCTCGGTAGGCGGGGTCGGCGAGCAGTTTCGGGACGTCGGCGAGCGTCGCGACACCGTCCGTCAGCCGGAGAGTGAGGCAGGCGGCGCGCATGACGTCGTCAGTGCGCGGTCCCCAGAACGCCGAGTACACGCGGCGGAAGACCGAGACGAGGTTGTCGACGGCGAGATCCGGGTCGCCTCCGTCGAGCGGGTTGAGGCAGGGCGGCCGTGTCCGCGAGTCCGCATCGAAGACGATCACCCTGTCCGTGGCCGAAGCCGGCAACCGTGACAGGAGATCGGTGACGAGGTCGCCCTTGGGATCGATCACGACCGCCGCACGGCCTGCTTCCGCGTCGGCGAGCACGAGTTGAGCCAGCAAGGTGGACTTGCCGGAGCCGGTGGCGCCGATGACGTGCATGTGGTGGCGGGCGTCGGCCACCCGGAGCCCTACCGGCCTGCTGTGTCCGCTGTCGGTGAGCCCGAGCGGTTTGATGTCCTGGCCGACCGCCGGGATCCCTGGTGGTGGAGCGATCGCTCGGGCACCGGCCCGTTGAATGCCCGGCAGGGTGTCGTCGGTCGGCAGGTGCGCGATGGCCGCCAGTTCGGGAACAGACAGCAGGTCGCCACGACCGAGTCGGCGTTCGGCGAGGGCGCCGACCGGCCGACGAAGCCGCTTGCGGGTGAAGTGGTTGTGCTCGGTGTAGGTGGCGAACGTCGTCGCCAGCGCGTGGGCTCGTCCCCTGATCGCAGCTCTCGCGCGACGCACGTCCGCCTCCGGCGAATCGGCGTCGAGCAGCGTCGAGACTCCGTACCTCACGACGACCTCGAACTGGCCGCTGCTCTTCTTGTTCACGGATGCGCGGTGCTGGCTCGACATCTCGAGCCGGTATTCCGGGGCGACGTGGTTCGTCCGGCTGCCGGATCCTCGCCTCGGAGTCCTCAACGACGGCGTGAGCAGGTCGAGCAGGTGCCCGGCGAGGTTCGTGCTGCTGCGGCTCGCACGCCGTCCCCGGGCCAGACGACGCCCTGTGGCCGGGCGAGCCAAGACCTGCACACACGCGTGCTCGTTGTGCCCCAAGCCGACCGGGGCGCCGAGCAGTCCCCGAAGGGGGTCCGCGGCGAACTCGACGCGCAGGGGCAGAGCCTCTTCACGCGCGAGCCGCAACTCCCCTCCCGCAGCCAGCAGCCGCTCGCCGGATTCAGCAAGGGGAAGAGGTGGTGCGGCCACCGTCGTTTTCGTGTGGGCGCCCGGCCAGGCCGCCTCAACGGCGCGTTCCACGAGGCCTGGCGGGATCGCACCGGGCACCCACAACCGAATCCCGACTCCTGCCTGGGAGAACGTGAACTCGAAGGCAAGATGCGGCTGCCCGGTGAGGGAACGGTGCCAAGCCGGGCGGAGAAGCCCGACCAGGTGCGACCAGAGCGCCGCGCCGCCGGAAGCATTCGGCTGTGGTGGCACCAGAACGGTGACCATCCGCGCATCGGCGGTGAGGCGCGTGTGACAGCGGCGGCGCCAGGCTCGGCGAGCGGCCAATGCAACTCCGGCGCTGATCGCCACCGCAGGCGCGACTGCGGGTCCGGAGGTAACGACCCAGTCCTGAGCGGCCGAGATGAAGTCACCGATTCCCGACCCCGGGTCGATCAGGTAGTCGTCGATCCAGCTGTTCGTCATCACACCGCCTCGTTGTCGTCGATGTCGACGTACGCCGTCTCCGCGTCGCCGAGTTCGTCGGTGAGCTCCGCCGGGTTCGTGGTGATCAGCTCGTGCTCGACAGGAGACGCGATGCTCTGGAACGCGACGCGCTGCGTTCCGGTGGAGAGAAGTCCTTGACCTTGATCGGCGGACAGCAGGAACTCCTGCTCGCCTTCCGAGAGGTGGAAGAGGCGGGCGAGCTTCTCGATCGCTTGCGGAGCCTGCCTCAGCAGGATCTGCGTCTCGGCGTTCGCCACCACGGCCTGACCGATCTCGTTCCCCAGGACGTCGAGCGCGTCCTGAGTGATCACGGTCAGGCCGGCGTTGTTCTTCCGTCCCACCTTCGAGGTCTTGAAGAGGAAGGCCGCGCCCGCTGGCTCCTTGATCAGCCACCACGCCTCGTCCACGACGACGAGCCGTGGACGGCGGATCGCCGGGTTGGTGATGCGCCGCCACACCGCGTCCAGCGTGAGCACGGTGCCGACGCTCTTCAGCTCGTCCGGCAGATCGCGAAGGCTGAAGACGATCAGATGGCCATCCGGATGCGTGGTGGTCTGGCCGTCGAAGAGCTTGCTGAACGCGCCGTCGACGTAGGGCCCGAGCTGCGCGGCCAGATCCGTCGCCGCCTTGTCGCCGTAGCCGTCGAGAACGCCGCGCAGCGTGCGCAAGGTGGGAACCGGCCTCGACCACGTCCGCGAGTCCGTGGTGATGCCGACTGACTCGTATGCTGCGGCGATCGCCTGGTCGAGAACCGCTCGTTCGGCAGCGTCGAGTTCACGTCCTATGAGGACTGCGATCACGGTGTGGAGGAAAAGCGCGCGCCGCTGGAGCGCGTCGCGTGGTGCGGCTCGGCGGCCATCGGCACGGGTGTGGACAGGCAGGTCGAACGGGTTGAGGCGCACGTTGTCGGCGCCGAGCCGCACCTGCACGCCGCCGACCGCGGCAGCGAGCCGGACGTACTCGTCCTCGGGGTCGATCACCGCGACCTCGACACCGCGGTAGAGCGACCTCAGCAGTTCGAGCTTGACCAGGTAGGACTTCCCCGCCCCGGAACGGCCGAGGATCACGGAGTTGTGGTTGTGCATCCCAGCGCCGAAGCGGTCCCAGTGCACCAGGCCCTGCGAGCCGATGTTGTAGCCGTAGAGCACGCCCGACGGAGCAGCGACGCTCGTCGGGTCGGGCGCGGGGAGGTCCGGTGACGTGAACGGGAAGGCTGCGCTCAACGCGCTGGTGTCGAAGGTCCGGCGCATCCTGATCAGGTCCATGCCCAACGGCAGCGTGGAGACCCAGCCCTGCAGGCTTCGGTAGGTCGTGTGCTTGGCGTCGAGCAGCAGGCTCGCGCACAACGACCGGAGCGCGGCGACCTCGTCGGCCAGTTCGCGTTCGCTGCCGGCGTGAATGGTGAGGTAGAGGCCGACTCGGTAGAGCTTGCCCTCTCCTCGGGCCACGCGATCGGACAGGTCGTGCGCGTCGGCGGTCGCGATGTCAGCTTGTGGGTCGGGAAGCCGTCCGTGCTCGGCGTCGTGCCGGCGCCCGGACTCCAGCCGGGCGAGTTGCTTCTTGAGCCGGGCAGCCGACGTCGCCGGATCGACTGGGTCGATGTGCAGCGAGACGTCCAACCGGCCGGGGTAGTTCAGCAACGGGGAAAGCCAGCCCGGATAGACCTCACGAGGGAAGCCCGTGACGGCGAAGCTCGCCACCCGTTCGTCGCCGAGTTCCAGGTGCCTCGCACTCACCGAGATGGAGTCCGGAACAATCGCGTTGATCATGGCGCCTGCTCCCAGTCGTAGTCGGACGCGGTGGTGATGACCTCGCTGGCGTTGGCGAGCCCGGTCGAGGGCGGCAGGAGGGTGTCGGGGTTGCACGCCGCCGCGAGCACCGAGGTCGCCTGCCCGGCGTCGAGCGGAGTGATCACGACGCCGGCACTCGTGAGGAGTTCGATCGCGTCGCTCAGCCGCCGGACCAACCGCGCTTCGGCGGCACGTCGCGTCCCCTCCCCCACCTGTCGTCCTCGGCGACGGCCGAGCATCGGCAGCGCGCCTCTGGTCTGCTGGGCGATTCCGAACGGCTCGCGCAGCACCAGCAGGACCTGGCGGCGCAGCAGCTCTGATCCGGCGCCCAGGTGTTCGAGGAAGTCCGCGTGCTCGCGAGCTGCCTGCTCGAGTGCGGGGTGCGGCAGTGCGCCGGCGGTGTCCCGCAGTTCGGCGATCTGGTCGGTGAGGTCGAGCCGATGCGCGCGAATCAGCACCTGCACGGACCCGGTGAGCGAGTGCAGGTACCTGCCGAAGCTCGCCACGACGGCCTGTTGTTCCATCGGGGTCCGGAGGGCGAAGTTGACGGTGCTGGCCACGGCGACGAGCGCCAGGCCGTCCGCGCCGAGGTCCACCACTCCGGTGGGCATGACGTCCTCCACCGGCAGTCGCAGCGGAGACGATGCGTGCCCTCGGTCGGCACCAGGCTCCACGTTGGCGGTGATCCAGTCCGGTGCCGCCATTCCGTCCCCTTCTGTCGCGACGTGCCTTCGCGGTGTCAGGCGCTGGCGCAGTGCGGCCCAGAGCAGGCGGTCCAACGAGACTCCGTCGCGCTGTCCGAGGGCGAGCACGATCGAACACGTCGCGACCGGCAGCGCCAGAACCAGGAAGGCCGGCAACGGAACGAACCGCTGGGTGAGCGCCCACACGACGTAGAGGGTCAAACCGGTCGTCGTGACGATGGTGAGCTGACGTCCGGTCAGGCCGAACAGGACGCGGTCGGGCCGGTCGACGTCAGCCGGGATCCGCACGGGTCGTGTCACGACGCACCTCCCTTGGTCGGCCCGGTGGCACGTGCAGGCAGGTCAAGCGGAAGCTTCAGCTGACGCGAGCGTGCCCTGCGTGGAGATGGCGACGGCTTCGGCGCCGCCGGAGGTTCGACTCGGGTCAAACCTTCCAGCGGCAACGCGTACTGACCATCACGTTGTGGCCGAGCCCCGGCGAACGGATCGAACGGGAGTTCCGGTTGGTACACGCGCCCAGCGGTCCGCCGAGGTTGCTTGGGCACAGGAAGTGCCGCCGGCCTCGGGACACGCGTGACATCAAGCGGAAGCACGTGCTGATCGCTCCGTTGTGGACGAACTCCTCGGTATGGATCGAACGGGATCTCGAGCTGCTTGCCCTGATCACGTCGAGGCGCGGGTACCGGCTTCGGCGTCACCGGATCGCTCGACGCCTCACGAGGAACATCGATCGGAAGGCGGTACTGGCCACTGTGGGTCAGCACAGGCCGATCCGAAGGCCATCCTTTGTCCAACGGAAGTGCGAGTTGTCGGCCCTGAGGTTTCCGCGCGCCTGCTGTCTGAGGAGACGACGGCACAAGCGTGGGCTTGGGTCGTCGTCTCAAGCCCGGCAACGGCAACATGTACTGACCGGACGCTGTCGCCTTGACGTTCGAGTACGGGTCTGGCGGTCCCGCAGGTGCACGGCTCGCGCGAGCCCCGGCGCCCGACGCGGACCCCGACGAGCCGCCACGGATCAGGCCGAAGGTCTTGTAGGCGATGAAGCCGCGGACCAACGAACCGAGGAAGCTGCGGCCCCCGCCGAGCTGGACGTGCTGCATGACCCAACTCGGGATCTTGACCAGGATCCAGACCAGTGCGCCGGTGACGATGAGGTTCAGCGTGCTGTCCTGACCGGGACCGAGGATGGTGAAGCCCCCGTCGGAAAGCAGAACGCGCAAACCGACGATGAGGACCAGCGACTGGCCGACCTGGATTGCGAGCACGCCGCCGAACGCACGCCACCACCAGCGCGCGATCCCGTCGGTCTGTGGCAGGCCGTGCAATACAAGACAGAGAGGTGCACCGGCGAGAAGCAACGCGGTCACCGCGACCCTCACCGCGTAGGTCCCGAGCAGCGCCACGAGCAGGACGATGATGCCGAGGCTGACGAGCAGGTTGAAGATGCTGCCGCCGGTCGCCGCGCTCGTCACGGTGTTCGCCAACATCCCGGCGAGTTGCTGACCGGCTGCGGCCGGGTCGACTCCGCCGGCGACGAGTGCGTACGACAACGCGTTGGCGAACTCGACAGCTCGTCCCGCGAGAAGCAGCGACAGGTTCGCGGCGAGGAAGCCGACGACGATGCGCGGCGCGATCTCGCGGACCGTCGTGCGGGTCTGCAGGGTCTCGTACGTCATGAGCACCAACCCGGCCACCGTGATGAGCAGGGCGTAGCCCGCGACGGCGATGCCGCGGGACGACTCCCACAACTCGGCGATGCGCGGGACCTGGTCCAGCCGAGGTGTGGCGAGCAGCGTCTCGCCGACCGTCTGCAGCAGCGGGTTGAGCGCGCCCACCACCAGCGTCGAGAAGAAGCTCGTGATGCCTTCCGATACGCACGCGCCGACATCGGTGATCCCGCACTCGTCAGGCTTAGGAGCGGGTGGTGTCGACGGACGTGGCGCGGAGGTCGTCGGCGGACTCGTTGTCGTCGTGGTCGGACTGGGCGGTTGCGGTTCCGCGGCCGCCGGGGTCATTCCGAGGCTGAGCACCGCGGCCAGCGCGCCGAACACCGCCCAGGCCATCCGCCGCTTGGTTGTGGCGGCGTTCATCACCGGTCTCCGACCAAGGTCTTCAGGATCGCGACGAGCAACGGCGCGAGCATGGCGATGGCGAACCCGACACCGCCTGCCTTGAACGACGCTTTCGCCTTGTCGACCTCGCCGGGTTCCGACCCGTTGACGAGGAGCCGCAGTCCGCCGATCGAGAAGCACACGGTGGCGATGGCGGCGGCGATGCCGATGATCCAGTTGCGGATGTTGTTGAGTACTTCGTCCAAGGTGGACGCGAGCGCGACCACGTGTACTGGTTGCGCGGACGCGGTTGACGTGGCGAGCAGCAGCACGATGACGGCCAACTCGGTGAGGAGCAGAACTCGGCTGCTGTTGCGGAACGAACGAATCAGGCGCATCGCGGCACCTCCGGAGTCGAGCTCGACGGCGCCGCGGGCACGTCGGGCGAACTGGTGTGCGCGGAGGCAATCGGTCGCCTCTCGCACCCCTGAACTCCAGATCCGGACGTGTTCGGGGACACCGCGCCGGTGTCGCCGCGCAGGTACAGGGCGAGGCGGCGTTCAGCGCGTTGGCGGGCCTTCTTCGTGGCCTCGTAGCTCGCGCCGCGCTGTTCGGCGACCACGGCCAGCGGTACTTTTTCCAGCCTGGTCAACCCGATGAGCGCGGCTTCAGTCGACGAGATCGCACCGTCCTCGACGGCACGGGCGAGGACGAAATCCGGATGGCCACACGGCACAACTGGAGATGCCGAAGCGATCGCACTGACAGACGGAGTCGGTGTGTCGAGTGCTTCGCGAAGAGCCGCGTGCCCAGAACGGTAGGCGGCCCAACGCAACCGCACCATCACGCGCGGACGATCGAGGTCGACCGTGGTGAGTTCGGCGAGGAACCCGGTGAGGACCGCGCTGTGGACGTCACGCGGATCGTCGGCGAACCGCGCAGTCAGCTTCGATGCGACGTTGAGGAGCGCCGGCAAGGCGATCCCGGTGCACGCGACCGTCCACGTGGAACCCTCGGTCCTGGCGAGCTGGACGAGGTGAGTCCACACGGCGTCGCGGACGCTCTGCGGACATGTACGGCGCAACAAGAGGTCGCGGACCTCGTCCAGCCGCAGCCACCGATCGGGCAGGCCGGCGAACAGGCGTCCGTCGACGGATACCGGATGAGGACCGGTGACGAGCCACGCGAAAGCGGAACGCAGGACGTCGAGCGGCATCGAGTCGGCAGTGATACCTGGGCAGGTTGTGGAAAGCATCGGAACTCCTGACGAAGCGGAAATCCAGCTCCACCAGGGCGCCATGCCGACCATGACCAAACTCTGACCAGGCAATGACACAGCTCTTACCAAGCACATTCATGCGAGCCGCAGCAGCTGCGAATGGGCGGCACGCAGTTCGAAGGCCTCGCCTTCGCTACCAGCGGTTCTGCGTGGCGGTACCTGTTCGGTACTCGATCGGTCACCGCTGCCCGAACCGTCAGGAGACGCCCGGAAATTCGCGCGTCCCGAACAGGATCCGCATTCGGAGTTCAGGGGTGTCAATCACCACCTGGAGGATCCGTGACGCGAACCCGTGATTCCGAAGGCGCCGACGGAACGACTCGGCGTCCTGGAGTTCGACCGCCTTCCGCCCCCGGCAATCGACGGCCGTACCCGACCGCACCCAACGTCAGCAGGGTCAGCCCGGCCCGGCCGGCGAGGCGCTCGCCCTCGCCAACGACAAGTCCGACACCGGCGACCGTGTGGGCTTGCGGACCCGCACCGATCCCGCTCGACGAAGCCTGGCCGGTCCGCCTCGTCCAGCAGGTGGTCCGCGCGTTCAGCCGTCCTCGCGAACGAGTCGTCGCCCTGCCGTGGCCGACCAGCTCCAGCTCCGCCGCGTCAGCGCGCGAAGTCGTGAACAACCTCGGTCGTCACGCGAGCACGGAGTCCGATGTGGAATCAGAATCGGCTGCGACCGCGGACCTGGTCATCACCAGCGCGCCTCCTCAACAGATCACCGCCGCCGTCGCCGACCAAGTCGTGCTGACGGCTGCACGCCTTCTTCGAGTCGGCGGCATCTTCGTCGCATTGACTCACAGCACCTCGTCCAGCGGTGAGCTCACCGATCGCAGCGGTCAGCTCGTCACCAGCGCCCAGTACGCGGATCTGCTCTACCTCCAGCACATCGTCGCGGTACACGTTCCGATTCGCGGCGGCACGTTCCAGGTGGACGTGGGCGACCACGGCGCGGAGGAACTCCGTCGAGCTCGACATCGATCCGCGGTGCGCGGCCTTCCCGCGCCGCATCACCGCATTCACTCGGACGTGCTGGTGTTCGCCCAACCGCACAACCACGTCGCCCATGCCCAAGCGCACGCGGTTCTCGAAGCGGGGGTCATCCGATGAACAGCGAACTCCCGGTGTCCGTGTGGTCGACGGCTCAGCACTCGCCCACCGCCCAACGCAAGAACCGCTACACCCGTGAATCGATCGCCCATCCCGCGAAGATGCTGCCCGAGGTCGCGCGCTACGCCATCCTGCACTACACGACACCGGGCGACCTCGTACTGGACCCGATGTGCGGCATCGGCACGACGCTCGTCGAGGCCGTCCACCTCGGACGCCGCGCGGCGGGTGCCGAATACGAGCCTCACTGGGTCACCGTCGCCAGGAGCAACCTCGCTCTCGCGACCGAACACGGGGTGGACCACGACGGACAGATCTTCCACGGCGACGCCCGCCAGCTGTCCACGTTGCTCCCCGCCGAACTGCGCGGCCAAGCCGCGCTCGTCATGACGTCACCGCCCTACGGACCGTCCACCCACGGCCGGGTCGCGGTGGCACCGGGCGAAGGCATCCAGAAATACTTCCACCAGTACGGCAGCACTCTCGACCGCGGCAACCTCGCCAACATCGGGCACCACCGCCTGCTCAGCGGCTTCACCCGCATCCTCGCCGCGCTCACCGAGTTCATGCGTCCCGGCGGTCACATCGCCATCACCGTCCGGCCGTGGCGCGAGCACGCCGAACTCATCGACCTGCCCTCACAAATCCTCGCCTGCGGGCGCAACGCTGGCCTGGTACCCGTCGAACGGTGCGTCGCGCTGCTCGCGCGCGTGGCCGAACACGACTTCGTCGCACGCGGTTCGTTCTTCCAACGCGACTTCCTCCGCAAGCAGCGCGAGGCCGGACTGCCCCTCCACCTCATCGCGCACGAGGACGTGCTCGTCTTCCGCACGCCCCTCACCGCCGAGCGCCGATCGCAGCGCCGAGCCGCGACCACGTTCGATGCCGATGCCTCCACGGGCTGGGCCGCATGAACACCGAGCCGACGCTCGGATCCCTCTGCACCGGATACGGAGGGCTCGATCTGGGAGTGCTCGCCGCACTCGGCGGCGGCCGCATCGTGTGGTGCGCCGACCCCGATCCACATGTGCGGCAAATCCTCGCCGTGCGTATGCCCGGCGTGCCGAACCTCGGCGACCTGCGCGCCATCAACTGGTCCGACGTGGAACCCGTCGACGTCCTCGTCGCCGGGTTCCCCTGCCAGGACATCTCCGCCGCCGGCCGACGCGCCGGCATCGAGAAGGGCGAGCGCAGTGGCTTGTGGACCGACATCGTGGCGGGCCTTCGCGTACTACGACCAGCGTTCCTCATCGTGGAGAACGTCGCCGCGCTTCGCTGGCGCAACGGCGGACTCCACCGCGTACTCGGCGACCTGGCCGAAGCGGGGTATGACGCGCTCTGGCGTAGCGTCCGCGCCTCCGACATCGGCGCGCCACACCGCCGAGAGCGCGTGTTCCTGCTCGCCTGGCCACGAGCCGCTGATGCTGCCCACCCCGCAAGCACGCGACGGCGACAACCGAGGCGCCGCCGACCCGGCACGCCGCCGAGCCCTTGGACACCAGGTCAGCTTGCACGACGCGGTCAACGCCGTCGTGAAGCTCCTGCCCACACCGACCGCGATCAACCCGAACGACGCCGAGGACCCCGACCACTGGCTCGCTCGACGCGAGACTCATCGAGCACGCGGGACCAACGGCAACGGGATGGGCACGCCGTTATCCATCGCGGTGCGGTTGCTACCGACGCCGACAGCATCGGACGCGAACGCCTCCACTCACCTCAAGCAGGACGGCGGGCCAAGTTTGACCGACCAATGCCGCCTCTTGGAGCAGCCTCCTCCGCCCCTCCTGCCAACCCCTCGCGCGACCGACGGGACCAAGGGCTGCCCAGCACAACGCGGCTCGAAGGGCGACCTCATGCTGCCTTCAGCGATTCTCCAACTCCTCTCTCGCAACGCCGGGTAGCAACTGAACGCGCCCCGATGAACTGGGGCGACTACGCCCCGGCCATCGAGCAGTGGGAACACCTGCTCGGCGAGCCCGCGCCACACCCCACCCAACCCGGGCAGCACGGCAGGCCCGTACTCGCCCCTCCCTTCGTCGAACACCTCATGGGACTCCCCCGCGGTTGGGTCACCGCGCTCCCTCTGCCCCGGACCGCGCAACTCCGTGCACTCGGCAACGGCGTCGTCCCACAACAGGCCGTCCACGCCATCCGGCTGCTGCAAGCAGACCTCGCAGCACTTCTCGCCGACGACCACCACACCGACGGGTCGGCGAACAGCAGGGAGACAACATGACCAGTCCATCGTCCGCACACGACACTCCCCCACGCTCCGATGTCTCTCACTCGGCGCGGGCGTTCAGAGCACCACCGTGCTGCTGCTCGCCTGCCACGGTGAGATCCCCAAATTCGACGTCGCCCTGTTCGCCGACACCGGCCGGGAACCAGCAGCGGTGTACAAGAACGTCGACCGGCTTCGTTCCTACGCCGAGAAGTTCGACATCCCTGTGCGCACCGTGTCCGCCGGCAACATCCGCGACGACTCACTCGACCCTGCCCACCGCTTCGTGTCAATGCCGTTGCACGTGCGCAACCCGGACGGCACCAAAGGCATGGCTCGTCGGCAGTGCACCAACGAATACAAGATCTCACCGCTGAAGAAGGCCGCCCGCGAACTCCTCGGCTACCCGCATCCCAGACGTGTCCCGCGCGGAACCTACATCGAGCAGGCCATCGGCATCAGCACCGATGAGTTCACCCGCGCGAAGGACTCGGGCGTGCGCTACCTGTGCAACGTCTTTCCGCTGATCAACCTCGGCTGGGACCGCGCACGATGCGTCGACTGCCTCACCGAGCAGGGATTCGGGGCGCCCGTGAAGTTCGCGTGCGTCGGGTGCCCGTTCCACGGCAACGCGGGCTGGCGATGGATCCGCGACCACGACCCTGACGCATGGTCGAACGCCGTCGAGTTCGACAAAGCGATCCGCAACGGATACCCCCCGCGCCAGCTCACAAGGACAGGAACTTCGTGGACACTACTTCCTCCACCGGTCCTGCAAGCCCCTATGCGAAGTCGACCTCGATGCACCAGCAACGTCGAGGCCGCTGCAGATCGTCACGACCAATCCGGACGACGACCCCGATCCCGACGGATGCTCGCCGTGGTCGTGTCGGTCAGGATCCGCTATTACCGCAGAGCGCGGCATGACAGTCCCGGTCGCGCGTGACGCCTTGAAGGACGCACATCCCGCCGGCACGGGGTCGGCTCGTGTCCGCTCCACAGTGGCCTCTGGGAACTGATGATTGCGTGGCTTCACAGCACTGCCATCAGCACGCAAATCGAGGACGAAGTCGCATGACGTTCATGTCCCATCTCTGGGACGATCCCGCAGCCTTGATGGTCCCGAATCCCTCATCCGGAGAAGACGCTCGGCGATCGACTGTGAGACCGGCTGACGCTCGAGCGAGCTTGGCTGAATGTCTGCCGATCGTTCGACGCCTACCTCTTTGTGATCCGACGAACCAGAGTGCTGACCGCGCCAGCTGCCATGAGCAAGGCACCGGCGAGGATTCCGTTGCTGGCTAGCAGGGATCCGCGCATTGCCTCGTACTCTTGACGACTCACGAGCGCGTAGCCCTGCGGCTCGGGGTGCGCCCACCACAAGAACGCGACCACGTCCTCGTGCTCGACTCCGGACGAGTGGCCGACAGCGGACACCCCGCCGAACTGCTCGCCTCACCGGGCTCTCCCACGACCACAGCACTCGTCGAAGCCGCCGAGCTCGGCACGTCACACCAAGCAGAGGAGACCAGTCATGGCTGATCACGCAGCGGTCGCGGCGGAGTGGATCGAGCGGTGGGACCGTCAGCAGGAGCACTACATCGCCGGGCGCGCGGAGCGCTTCCAGGTCATCGGCGACGTGGTCGAGCGGGTGTGCGCAGCGGTCGACGCACCCGTGGTCGTCGACCTCGGATGTGGCCCCGGCTCGCTCTCGACGAGGCTGCACGAGCGAGTTCCGCACGCCAGGATCGTCGGCGTCGACGTGAACCCGTTCCTGCTCAGCCTCGCGCGCCACGCCCGTCCCGAGCGCGCACCGATCGACTACGTGCTGACCGAACTCGGCACGCCGGGCTGGGTCGAGCAGGTGGGCGCCGGCCGCGAGTGGGACGCCGCAGTCTCGACCACCGCGTTGCACTGGCTCGAACCCGATCGGTTGCAGAGCGTCTACGCGGACGTCGCCGGCCTCATCCGTCCTGGTGGGGTGCTGGTCAACGGCGACCACCTGCACTACGAACGCCCGGTGTTGCGGGAGCTGGCCGAGTTCGTGCGCGACCGGCGGGCGGAGAGGGCGGGCGTTCTCGAGAACGAGGACTGGTCGACGTGGTGGACCGATGCTCGATCGAATCCCCTGCTGCGGGAGATGTTCACCGAGGGCGAACTCACCACCAAGGCCGGCGGGTACGGCAACGACCTCAGCGCCCGTTGGCACGAGGAAGCCCTGCGGGAGGCCGGTTTCAGCGATGTCGGTGTGCTCTGGCAGTACGGCGACGACTACGTCATGGTCGCCGTGCGCTGACGCTCGCGCACCGGGCCGGGCAACGGCTTCCTCGTTGGCGTGAGCTGCACCAGCACGATCGCGCCGATGAGAATCGCCGCGCCGAGCAGTTGCTGCGGAGACAGGGGCTCGTCGAGAAGCACGAACCCCAGGATCGTGGCGACGATCGGGCTGCAGAAGCCGAGGAACGACAACGCGATCGCCGGCACCCGGTCGGTGCCGCAGAACCAGATCGAGTACCCGAGGAGCGACCCGAACACGATCAGGTAGCCGAAGCCCAGTGCGTTGGTGCCGGTGATCGTGCCCGGCAGGCCTTCGACCAGGAACAGCGCTGGCAGCAGCACCAGGCCGCCTGCGGTGAGCTGCCAGCCCGTGAACAGCAGGACGTCGACCCCGTAAGGACGCCGCCACCGCTTCGTCAACACCACACCCGACGCCATGCTGGCCGCACCCCCGATCGCGGCGAGGACGCCGACCAGGTCCAGCTGCGCCGTCGCCTTCAGGACCAGCAACGCGACACCCGTCGTCGCGGCGAAGCAGGCGAGCACGTGCGGGAGCCGGATCTTGTCGCCGAGCACCAGCGCGGCCAGCACCAGCATGATCACCGGCTGGACGGAGCCGACGAGTGCCGCAACGCCGCCCGGCAGGTGGTACGCGGAGACGAACAGCAGGAAGAAGAAGGTACCGATGTTGAGCGTGCCCAGCACCAGTGCGCGCCACCACCAGATGCCCTTCGGCAGAATCCGCCCGAACAGCAACAGGAGCAAGCCCGCAGGCATCGCACGGACGACCGCCGCCAGCAGCGGCCGATCGGGTGGCAGCAGCTCGGTCGTGACGATGTACGTGCTGCCCCAGATCAGCGGTGCGAACGCCGTCGCAGCGGAGTCGGCCAGCAGTCGGTTGTTCTGCACAGTTCCCCCGCCGCTTCTTGATGCCAGGTGTTGAAGGCGACGCCCACTTCAGCAGGCAGTGGTCGAGCGGCGGCCTCTTTTTGCCATAATTAGGCTGTTGCATATTTTTGGCGATAATGACTCGACCAAGAGGACGCGCTACGATGTCCACGCTTTCGGCCACGGCACCTCGGATGATCACCGGGTTCGCGTGCAGGGGTTCCCGGTGGACTCCTACCCGGAGATCACGCCCGAGGGTGAGCGCGGATCGGTCAGGTGCATCACGGTCGCGGGCGAGGAGATCTTGCACCGGCCGTGCGCGCCGGTGCAGGCCTTCGGCTCCGACGAGCTCTCCAGCCTGATCGACGACATGTTCGCCACGATGTACGTCGCCAAGGGCGTCGGGCTCGCCGCCACCAGATCGACGTGGACCAGCGCCTGTTCATCTGGGACATCCACGACGACCAGGGCATCCGCCACGTCGGCCACATCGCCAATCCCGTCGTCAACGCCCTCCCCGCCGTCTTCCGCACATCGATCGGGGCGAACGAGGGCTGCCTGTCCGTACCTGGGCCGTACCGCGACCTCGTCCGCGCGAGTCGCGCCACCGTCCGCGGCCAGGACAAGAACGGCCGACCGCTGGTGATCGAGGCAACCGGCTACTTCGCCCGCTGCGTCCTGCACGAGACCGACCACCTCAACGGCACGCTTTACATCGACCACCTCTCCCCCACCCAGCGCGAGGACGCACTGGCCGAGATGGAGGTGAAGCGGGACGCCGTCCTGGCCGACCGAGTCACACGCGCGAAGAGCCTCGGCTGGTGACCAAGCGGCCGGTGCTGAGGTCGAGCGGCGCCTGCACGCGCCTTCGCCGGAGGCCATGGCGGGCCTTCACTCGGACTGTCGAAGAGCCCGTGCCACAGCGTGCTCACTCAACCGGCAGGTCTACCATATGTGCACCTAGGGCGAGTTCGACGGGACCTCGGTCCTGCAGTCCCTTCTCGAACAGCAGGGCCACCCGCGACTGCAGGACATTGGTCTGGACGAACTCCTGGAAGCGGCGGGCATCTGCGCGGACGTCCTCGACGTGCGGAAGCGTCAACCCGTTGACCACTCGTTTGGTTTCGTGCACGGCAGCAGCCGGGAACGAAGCGATCCGGCGGGCATTGGTGGCGACGAGAGCGTCGAGCTCCGCGTCGGGGACGGCCTTGTTGATCCAGCCGTAAGCGGCTGCTTCGTCGGCGGTGAAGTCCGCGGAGCCCAACAGGACCTCGAGTGCTCGATTCCGGCCGAGCTTGCGAGTGAGGTGCTGTAGCGCACCAGCTCCGGGAGGTGCGCCCATCCCGACTTCCGGCTGGCCGAAGGTCGCTGTCTCCCGCGAAGCGAACTGCATGTCGCAGGCGAGGACGAACTCGCTGCCGGCGCCACCGACGCGGCCGCGGATCTTGGCGATCGTCACGACGTCGGCCTGGCTGAACTTGCGCCACAGCATGCCCAGCGAAGCATCATCCGGCCCTCCGGCACGTCCAGCTTCGGCTACGTACTGCGGCACCTTGGTGAGATCCACGTGCGGAAGGAAGTACTCCGGGTCAGCGGAGCTGAAGACCACCACGCGCACTTCCGGACTGGCCGGAAGCGCCAGCACCAGATCGACCAGGTCCTTGACCAGCTCCGGGCCGATCAGGTTGAGCGGGGGCGCGTCGAACCGCACGTCGAGCACTCCGCCCGACAGCGCGGTTCGCACTGTCTGGAACTCGAACATGGCTTCCTCTCTCAGGCGGCACTGTCATTCACCGGTGCGCCGGCCTCGCATCTCACCCAGGGATACTTCGCGACCGTCCTCGCCGACGTAGCCCACGTGCACCAGGTCGCCTGAAGCTCGCGATCGCCGAACCGCCTTCGAACCGTACGGCCATGGCAGATGGGCCTCACCCCATTGCTCGAGCGCGCCGACCAGGAGGTTCAGTTCTCTTCCCGCCTCGGTGAGGTCGTACTTGACGGCTTCCCGGCAACAGTCCACCCGAGACAGAAGCCCAGCACGCACCATCGTGTCGAGGCCTTCAATCAGAACTTCGGGGATGAGCTCGAGAGCTTCGCGGAACGCATCGAAGCACTTCACCCCCTGAAACGCCTGTCGCAGGATCGGCAACGTCCACGGCTGGTCCAGGAGAGCGATCGCGCGCGACGCGGACCAGTCCCGGCCGCCGGCCTGTGAGTCGGTCATCGGACGCCCGCCTTCGGAAGGACCGGCATCACCGCGAAGCATCGAGACCCCATCCGGCCACCGAGGAGCGATGCGAACGACGTGCTCATGTCTGCCTGCTTCCGCCGTGCTGACGCAACTCCCGCACAGACTACCAGGCTGAGTTTGAAACTGAGACTTAGATCGAGTCGCAGTCGACGACAACGCAACACATGCAGCAGAATCCGCAATGGGAGCAACACAAAGCGCGCAACCAGCACAAAGGGCTGGATTGCGTCAGCAGATCCAGTATCCTACGTGAATGACCCTCAAGTGGATGCACACGTCGAGCTGCGCGGTGACCAGGAGTCTCGGCGTACTGGGGGAAACGTGGACGATCCTGATCATCCGCGAGGCACTGACCGGCACCACCAGGTTCGCCGACTTCCGCGACGCACTGGGCTTGGCGGCCGACGTGCTGAGCCGTCGACTGAACACGCTGGTCGATTACGGCGTCATGAGCAAGGACGCCTACCAGGAACCGGGCAGCCGCACCCGTTTCGAGTACCGCCTGACTGACGCCGGCCGGGAACTGGAGATCGTCGTGGGCGCCCTTCAGCAGTGGGGTGACAAACATCTGCCCTATGCCGCGGGGCCGACCATCGAGCGTCGCGCGGGCCGCACCGGCCGTCCCGTGCACGTCGCCTTCATCGACGACCTCGGCTACGAGGTACCGCACGCGGATGTCGAGACCATCCAGACGGATGTCTACCCGGCTGAGTAGTTCTTCACGGATGCAGCCGCGCGCGCCAGTCCGCTGGCACGCGACCCGCCGGACCGGGAACCGGCTGGTCCGTCGGATGTGCGACAGGTGGCGCGAGCTCAGGTCCCGCGAGAGGTCGCTCGGTCCGGTAGTTCCAGAACCACCGTTCCCCCGGCTCGAAGCTCTGGATGACCTCATGACCGGCTGTTTCCCAGTGCCGCCGGGCATGTTGCGACGGTGAGTTGTCACAGCAGCCGACATGTCCACACTGGGCACATCGGCGCAGGTGGAACCACCAGCCGCCGTTCTCCTCACACTCCACGCACCCGGCGCCCGAAGGCGGAACAGCGGGGTTGATGCCGACAGTCGCCATGACCACGTCTCTCGATGTTGGCTGCATTGGTTTTCACAATGTAGGCTACCTGAGTGGTCTCAGACAACTCAGATGGTGCCGCGGAGTCGGTCGGCGATCGATTGGCTCCAGGCAGGCACACGGCGGAACTGGACGGGGTTCGGCACGTCTACCACGTGGCTGGCCAGGGACCGGTGTGCGTCGCGCACTCCGGTGGCCCAGGGATCGATCCCGGCTACCTGCGAACCCCACTCCTGGAGACCGGTCTGACCATGGTCTACCTGGAACCCGCGGGTAGTGGCGGGTCCGCCTTGGTGCCCGGCGGCGACTACAGCATGCCCCGCTACGCCGGCTTCGTCCGGGACCTGGTGGATCACCTCGGTTTGCCGAAGGCTCACTTCCTCGGGCACTCCCACGGCGGCTCGGTCGGGCTCCAGTTCGCCCTGGACCATGCAGTCCGCCTGGACAAACTCGTTGTGTACGACGGAGTTCCGACGAACGGACCGGACTACGTCTCCGCCGCGACGGCGGGAATGGAACGGTTCCTGAACCGCTTCCCCGGACGACCACGTGCTCGCGAAGCGCACGACGCGTGGCACGGGATGATCTCGGGCGCGCAGCCGATAGTCGACGACAAGACCTATGTGGACGTACTGCGTCGCATGCTGCCTGCCTACTTCGCGGACTTCTGGAACTCAACGGCGGACACGGCAGCCTTCGAACGCGCGATCGGTGCGACACACGACCCACATCGCCGTCCCAGCTCCTTCGACGTGCGAGACCGCCTGTCCTCAATTGACAGTCCCACACTCGTACTGGTGGGCGAACACGACTTCATCTGCGGCCCCGACTGGGCTGAGCTGATCGCCGACGAGGTTCCGCAAGCTTCCCTGCACCGCCTGGCCGCCAGCGCTCACTTCGCGCATCTCGAACAAGCAACGGAGTTCGCCGCCTCCGTTGCCGATTTCCTGCTCACCTCTGAACGTACGGAGCGACAACCCCAATGGATCAAGTAACGCACTACGACCCGGCCATGACCGGCTTGGTACTGATCGACCTGCTCAACGACTTCATCGCCGAGGACGGCAAGTTGTACCCCGCGGTGGCCGCCGCTCTCGAAGACGGGGAGTTCGTCGCACGGCTTCGACGACTGATCGCGGGCGCCAGGGCCGCCGGGATCAAGGTCTTCTACGGTCCGCACGGGCTGGACGAGCACAGCTTCGACGACGTGCGGCAGGTGCACCCCACCTTCCGGAACGCGCTGAAGAACCAGGTGTTCTGGAAGGGCACCCACGGTGCGGACTTCTACCCCGCGTTACGACCTGAACCTGGTGACGTGGTCGTGAGTCGTCACCGCATGTACGACTCCTTCAAGGGCACCGACCTTGAGCAGCAACTGAAGCTGGCCGGTGCCGAGAGGATCGTCCTGGCCGGTTTCACCTCGGGAACATGTGTCGAGGGAACCGGCCGGCACGCGCTGGAGGACGGCTACCACGTCACGTTCCTCAGCGACGGCGTCGCCGATTTCGACGAAGCCAGTCATCGCGCGGCGGTGGACATCGCGTATCCCGCCTTCGGGCACGCGGTGCTGACAGTCGACGAGTTCCTGATCGCCGTGGACAAGAACGAATCACAGTCCACATCGCACTGACTGCCTGTTCGCTCTCCCCGAGGAGTCCCCGATGACCACGCCACAATCGGATCCCGCCAAGCCGGTGCTCACCGAGGCTCAGTGGGCGCGGCTGAAGAAGTACGGCACCGTACAGGAGGTGCGGGCGGGCACCTGGCTCTTCCGCGCGGGCGAGGAGTCCTGCGACCTGATCATGGTGGAGTCGGGCGGTGTTCAGGTGCTGCGGCCGGGTGCGGCGAACCTCGACGACGCGGTGGTCGCCGACTACCAGGCCGGTCAGTTCACCGGAGAGCTCAACCTGATCACGGAGCAAGCCACGTACCTGGACGCGCGTGCCTCCCTGCCCGGCGTCATCTACCGGATCGGACCCGCCGCATTCCGCGCGATGATGAGCGAGGACACCGAACTGTCCGACCTCGTTCTGCAGACGCTGCTCGCTCGCAGGCAAAACCTGCGGTTCGGTGCGGCCTCCCACAGCGTCGAGATCCTGGGCAGTTCGGTGTCAGCGGCAGCGCTGGCGCTGCGCACTTACGCGGCACGTCAGCAGCTGCCACACGTGTGGACCGACATCGACACGCCCGAGGGCAGGACTCTCGCGGAGGCCTTCCACGCCGCGACCGCGGATCTGCCGATCGTGGTGACTTCCACCGCGGTGCTGCGCCGGGCCACCCCCGGCGAGCTGGCTCAGAACCTGGGCCTGTCCTATCAGCCGGTACCGGGGGCGGTGCACGACGTGGTGGTGATCGGAGGCGGGCCTGCCGGGCTCGCCGCCGCGGTCTACGGAGCGTCCGAAGGCCTCAAGACCCTGCTGCTCGACTCGGTGGCCGCCGGCGGTCAGGCGGCCGCGAGTTCGCGGATCGAGAACTACCTGGGCTTCACCTCGGGCATCAGCGGCGCTGAGCTCACCGCACGGGCGTCGGTGCAGGCTCAGAAGTTCGGTGCGCGCATCGCCAGTCCGTGTGAGGTGGCCCGGCTCGATCCGTGGAGTGCGGGCAACATCAGGATCGTGCTCACCGGCGGTGTGGAGATCGCCGCACGCAGTGTGGTCATCGCCAGCGGCGCGCGGTACACCTCGCTTCCGCTGGACAGGTGGACCGACTTCGAAGGGGCGGGGATCTACTACGCCGCCACCGAGATCGAGGCACGTGCGTGCGGGCCGAATCCGGTGGTGGTCGTGGGAGGTGCCAACTCGGCGGGGCAGGCGGCCCTGTACCTGGCCGGACGAGGCAGCGAGGTCACACTTGCGGTGAGGGGTGAGGATCTCGGCGCGAGAATGTCGTCCTACCTCGCCGATCGGATCCTGGCCCACCCGAACATCGTGGTGCGCACCGGTACTCAGGTGACCGCTCTGCACGGCGGTGAGGCGCTGGAAGCGGTGACCCTCAAGGGCAAGAACGAGACGGGCGAGTTCGAGGTCCAGCAACCATGCACCGGGCTGTTCTGCTTCATCGGCGCCAGCCCGGCCACCGAGTGGATGTCCGGCATCGCGGTGGACGACCACGGCTTCATCCTGACCGATTCCCGTCTGGACGACGCCACGTTGACGGGACCGTGGGAGGATCTCGGCCGCAAGCCTCTGCCGTTCGAAACGAGTCAGCCTAGGGTGTTCGCGGCGGGCGACGTCCGTGCAGGGTCGATGAAACGGGTCGCCGCGGCTGTCGGCGAGGGTGCCAGCGCCATCAGTTCGGTGCATTCGGCCCTGGGAGTCGCAGCCGTATGAGCAGCGTGCCCGGCACCTCTTCGGGTGCCGGGCACGTTCATGTCAGGCGAAGATCCGACGCGATCTCGGCGAGACGTCGCAAGTGCTCGGCAACCGGCTCACAGGACTGGGTCAGCGTGTCCAGCGAGATGTGGGTGGCGTCGGCGTCCGTCCACCGGTCGATGTCGTCCACTGCGCGGCTCACTTCCTCGGTCAGCCGCACGCGGCCCTCCATGCCGATGCCGGACGGATCGCGGCCAGTGCTTGCGGCGGCCGACTCGACGACCTTGATGGCTGCGTCCAATGCCGGCCCCGGAGGCAGGGTCGGGAACCATCCATCCCCGAGCCTGCCGATCCTCTTGTACGCGGCCGGACTGCGGCCAGGAAACCGAAGGTCACGAACGGTTCGTGGATGACGGTGTCGATGTCGTACGGGGCGTGCCAGGGTTGGTGCACAACAGGATCAGCTCCGACCACGTGGTCGAAGGCGGCTATGTGCGAGAACCCGAGGCGTTCCACCTCCTGGCCGTAGGTCGTCAGCTCGTCCGGGTCACCGCTGAGATCCGCATGCGGCAGGATCACGCCGATTCGTGGCCGGCCGCTCATCGCGTTCGGGTGAGGATGCCGGTCAGGTCGGACTCAAGGGGCTGCAGGAACGACGCGGCCTCGCCGACCGGTACGGCGGTCCTGATGGACTGGCAGTAGCCGTAGATCTCCTGCCGAGCCTCGTAGGTCAGCACCAGATCCCTGGCCTCCCTGGTCATTCCCGCGGCCAGCAGTTCCAGCACCTTCTCCCGGTCGCCGTGGTGACGTTTGAACACCAGTTCGGGCAGGCGGTTCAGCCCTCCGGTGAAGTCGCCGAACGGCTCGTGGTGATCGTCGAAGTAGTCGTCGACATCGTCGCGGACCTGGCGCACCATCCCGATCGCGCTGCCGGCCCGGGTCAGGTCCGGGTTCGGTTCGGCACCGGCGAGCAACTGACCACATTCCAGGCCGGTCGTCACGTGTGAAGCCGTGACACCAGCGATGATCTTCTCGTACCGCTCGAGCATCCAGGGTTCAAAGCCGTGATCATCGCGGGCGGCGAGATCCAGCGACTGAGCGTGGTACATCTCGCTCAGGTAGTCGTTGAACCGCAGATAGATCCTGGCCCGCGCCCAGTCCGGCGTGCCCAGACGTTCGGCTGCCCGCCGGATGCCGTCCACCGCGGCGGCGTGCAGCAGCATCGCTTCGACGATCGCTGCCTTGATCCCTTGGGACACGTGCAGTGCGGGCTTTCCCGCCCTGCTGGCGGAGTCGTCAAGGATGTCGTCGATCACGAGCATCGAGGTGTCGGACTGAGACACGGCCGAAACCTCGTCATCGGCTTCAGCGGGAAGGGTTTCCCCAGCGGCGAACAGGTATCCGATGCGGACGTAGCGGGCCAGAGACTTGTCATACGGGTGGAGCAGGTCGTCATCGTTCGGCGCCGTGTCACTGCTCATGCCGCAGCTCCTGCCCCTGGAAACTCCGCGAGGGAGACGGGGTTGATGTGACGCACGCCGATCCTGGTCATCCAGTCGTCTCCGTCGAGCTGCCCGATCACGTAGACGGTTTTGCCGCTGCCGATCGCGTAGCCGAGTTCCCACGAGCAGTCGTTGCCGATCGGGGGCTGACAGATGACACAGGCCGCCGCGTCGATGGCCGCCCGGCACGCCTCGGCACCGTCGGGGAAGTCGAACGTGACCTCGTCCTTGGGTTTCCACAGGGACAGTCCCAGCTTGGCCGCCAGTCGTTCGGCATCAGCCGGGTCTGTCTGCTCGTTCTTGCACTTGGCGCAGAAGTAGGCGAATTCAGTCATGGCTCGGGTGTGCTTTCAGTCGGACGCGGAGGCTGTCGATGGTGGACACTCTCGAACTCGCCACCCACGTCGGCGGCTCAGCGATGGTCAGGGTCGGGAACCGCTGGTGCAGCTCGGAAAGAGCCGTTGACACTTCCAGGCGCGCGATTCCCGAAGCGGGACAATGATGTGGTCCTGCCGAGAACGCGAGCGAGTGGTGGTTGTCCCGGCCGGGCCGGAACGTGTCCGGGTCACTGAACGCGGCGGGGTCGCGGTTGGCCGCCGCAAGCACACCACGCACCTCGGCACCAGCCGGCACGGTTCTGTCTCCGAAGGTGACGTCGTGCACGGCGATTCGTGGTGGTGCCGTGAACATGACGATGCCGTCGTGGCGGAGTACCTCGTCGGTGAACGCGAGCGCGCGGTGCTCGTCGCCACCCAGCCATGTGGTCCTGTCCGGATACGCGACCATCGCGCGGACGGCGTGGTTGAGCGCCGCGGAGACGGGGAGAAAACCACCGGTCCACAGACCCCACAGCACCGCCACGAGGTCGATGTCCTCGAACTCTCCGCGGCTGGAGACGAGTTCGCCGATGAGATCGGCTCGCCCGGTAACGCCTCGTTCCACAAGGGACTGTCCGAAGTAGTCCATCAGGCGCACGGTGTCGCGGTCGGCGGCCGCGAGCCGCTGTTCTGAAACCCCGTCGAAGGCGGGGATGATGGCGTTCACCGCTTCGGCCAGCCAGTCGCGATCGCGGTCTTGCACGCCCATCAGCTTCGCCAGCACACGAAGGCTGAGCGGTAGCGAGAAGCGGTGGTTGAGGTCGACCGCTTCGCCGGACCGGAGTTCGTCGGTGATCGCATCGAGGAGTTCGTCGCAGAGCAGGCTCACTTCAGTGGCGAAGTCCTGTCGTGCGGCCAGTGCCCTGGCGACCATGCGGCGCAGTTGCCGATGTTCCGGCGGATTGCGGCTGAGCAGGCTCCGCAGGTGCAGTTCCAGCGTCGGGTGGCCGACGGCGGCCGGGAACGACCTCTCGATCTCGTTCCGGTCCGGGCTGAGGAACGCGGTTCCGGTCTCCCGTAGAAGCTTCTCCACGTCTGCGTGCCTGGTGACGAGGTAGAAGCCCGCCGCGGTCAGGTGCACGGGATCCTCCCGCCGCAACTCGTCCAGGCGCGGGTAAGGGTTGTCGTGGTTGTTCGCGAGGTGGGTCAGGACGTCGATCATCGTCGGCTCAGTCGCGTCTGGGCTTCGCGGTACTCCCGTGAGTACCGGGCGCGTTCCGGCAGCAACGGCCAGGTCGATCTGATCACTCCCGAGAGTGCCCGCAGCCTCGCGTCGTCCCGTCGTGTCCACTCGAACCCGATGCGGTCCCGCACAACTGGGTGCAGCCGGCCGAGACCGAGCCACCACATCGTCGTCCCCAGCGACTTCCGGACGAGCCGGTAGATCGGTGCGGGAACGCCAGGGACCTCGGCTGGCGGTGAGTTGCGTGCTTTCAGCAACGCCGCCGCCGCGGGTGTCACCTCCAACCGGTCCGCGCAGCCGTGGTCGAAGTACTCACGAAAGTCTGACCAGTTCTTCGGCACGTCCCGCGTGCTGACGTCGTAGAGCTCGTAGGTGGCGAGACTTTCCAGGTACAGCCGGTCCTTGTCGCCGCGACTGAGAGGCGCGGCGAACAAGTCGATGGCGTCGACCATCATGTCGAACATCGTCGCGTGGCCCCAGAAATAGGTCTCGGGTGCCAGCGCGCTGTAGCGCCGGCCGACTTCGTCGACGCCTCGGATCGCGCTGTGACGCGACTTGATGGCGGCAGCCGTCCTGCCGAGGTGCGGCCAGTCGTAGGTCATGCCCTGGATCGCCGGCACCGATGCCGTGATGCCCTCGAACGACTGGCCGTAGAACCGGGAGTGGAACTGCACCCCGGCGCCGAGGCCAGGGTGCATCAACTGCAGTACGGCGGCTTTGACCTGCAGGAGCATGACCCGGTTGTCCCCGGCGAAGCGCCAGTGCAGGCTTTCCGGGCCGAGCATCCGCTCGCTCAAGACAGAGAACCGGCCGCGTTGATGATGGCGTCGGCCACCTCGTCCGGGCGTGACACCGCGATGGAGTGCGAGCCGCCCTCGACCACGGTGACCACGGCGTCGACGCGCTTGGCCGCGTCCACCTGGTACTCCGTGGGGATCGTGTGGTCCGCGGTCGGCAGCACCCACCAAGTGGGCAGCGACTTCCAGGAAGGTTCGACCGAGAGCGGCTCCCCGAAGGCGACCGCGGCGGCAGGGCGCTGACTGACCGCCCCGATGGCCGCTTCCTCGTCGGTGACGTCGGCGGCAAAAATCTCCCGGTACTTGTCCTCCGCCAACGTGAACTCGGGCAGTTCGCTGCCGGGATAGGTCCACGGACGGAGCGCTTCGCCGAGGCCGGTGTCCGGGTATCCCTGCGTCGCGTTGAGCGCGTTCTCGCCCTTGTCGAGCGCGAACGCCGCGACGAACACCAAGCCCTTGACGTTGCCCGCGGCACCGCCCGCGTAGGTGATGACCGGACCGCCGTAGCTGTGCCCGACCAGGAGGACGTCGCCGTCGACCTGCGCGGCCTGCGAGGCCACGTACTCGCCGTCTGCGGTCAGCCCACGCAGCGGATTGGCCACCGCTCGTACCTCGACCTCCGCTTCACTCAACCGGGTGATGACCTTCGACCACGCCGACGAGTCAGCGAAAGCGCCGTGAACCAACAGAACTGTGACGGACATCTGCGCATCCCTCTCAGGTGACGGCTGTGTCCGGAGTGGACCAACCAAGTGCTACGGTACCTGAGTTGTAGATTCCTATCCATGCCTGACAAGCGAGCCTTGTCACATAGAACATTCGCGCCCACGAGACAGATCCATCGACAATCTGAGTAGTAGTCTCCTATCTAGAGGTGACTCCTGGTGCCCGCTGATCCAGAAAGGCGACGGATCGTGCGTTCCGCGCAAGTTCGAGCAGTCCACGCCCCGGCTCCGTCGGCAGGATGGCCGCTGCGACTCCTGTCGCTCGCCGGTGCGTCGGCGGTCGCCGTGGCCGTGGCCGTGGCCGTGATCTACCTGCCACAGGCGCTGCTCGCCGACATGCAGACGGATCTTCGGGTTCCGACGGCCACCGCCGGCTGGATCCCGGCCGCGGTGCAGGTCGGCTACGCCGTGGGCATCTTCCTTCTCGTGCCGCTGGCGGACCGGGTACACCCGAGCCGGCAGGTAACCGTCCAGGCACTGCTTCTGGCAGGCGCCTTGTTGCTCACCGCGGCCATGCCGGGACCGATGACGGTCGCTGCCGGCTTCGCCGCGGTCGGGCTCGTCGCCAACATCGCACAGGTGATCATCTCCGCCTCCGGCTCACTCGCGCCTCCCGGCAAGGTCCCGGCGACGGTCGCGGTGATCGTGGGCTCGCTCGGAGTGGGAATCTTCGGCGGCCGGATCATCGCGGGCCTACTTGTGACGAGCCTGGGCTGGCGGGGCGTGCTCGTCGTCTTCGCCGTGCTGGTGCTCAGCATGGTTTTCCCTGCTCGGGCCGCGTTGCGACCGGCGACGGTTCCGGCACCGAACGCCCGGTACGGCCGCTTGTTGCTGTCGGCGCTGCGCTCGGTGCGCCGCAGCCGCGTCACCGCGCAGTCCGTGATCATGCAGTTCTTCGCCTTCGCCGCCTTCAACTCGGTCTGGGCAGTGGTGGTCCTGCACCTCTCGGGCCTTGGCTGGTCGGCTGGTGCGGCCGGGTTGTTCGGCGGCGTCGGACTCGCGGCGGCCCCGCTGAGTCCAGCGGTCTACCGTCGGCTGGAACGCTGGGGCACCTCGACGATCGCGGGTGTCTTTTCACTGATCTCATTGATCGCACTGGCGGCGATCGCGTTCACAGCCGGTGTCACGGCTGCTTTCGCGGTGGCCGTTTTCCTGGTCAGCGCGGCCAACCAGTTCATTCAGACCGCCAATCAGCAGCGCGTCCTCGAGGACAACGCCGGTCATCCGGCTCCGGCCAACGCGATGTTCATGGTCGGGGTGTTCCTGGGCGGAGCCACCGGATCCTTCCTCGGCATCACAGCGTTCGAGTTTGGCGGGATGCCCGTGGTCGGCGCCCTGGGAGCCGTTCTGATGCTGCTCTCTGCGCTGGTGTGGGCTCTGTCCCGGCTGCCGGCACGTTCTCGGAGGACCTCATGACCTCGAAACCGCGAAGCACGGGCCAACTGGCGCTGGCGTCGCCGGCGGGGCGATGGCTGATCGCGGTGACCTCGCTCGGTTCGGGGGTCGTCTTCCTCGACGGCTCCGTCGTGAACGTGGCACTGCCCGCCATCGGCGCCGAACTCGGCGGCGGCTTCACCACACTGCAATGGGTGCTCGACGGGTATCTGCTGACGCTCAGCGCATTGCTGCTGCTGGGCGGGGCACTCGGGGACCGCTACGGCCGGAAGCTGTTGTTCCTTTCCGGGCTGGCGGTGTTCACCGTCGCGTCTTTGGGCTGCGGCCTGGCCCCCTCCGCCGAGGTGCTGGTGGCGGCTCGTCTCGGGCAGGGTGTCGGCGGTGCCATGCTGGTTCCCGGCAGTCTCGCGTTGATCGACGCGGTGGTGCGCCCGCAGGACCGGGGTCGGGCGATCGGTGCATGGGCAGGACTGTCCGGCGTTTCCACCGCCGTCGGCCCGCTGCTCGGCGGCTGGCTCGTGGACACGGCTTCGTGGCGATGGGTGTTTCTCCTGAACCTGCCACTGGCATTGCTCACGTTCGTCGCGACCGTGCGGCATGTGCCCGAGAGCTCGGCGCATGCACGCTCCCGGCTGGACATCGGCGGTGCTGTCGCGGTCACCCTGGGTCTGGGTGGTGTGACCGTCGCGCTCATCGATGTGCCCTCGCACGGCTGGAACACCGGTACAGCCGTGGCGGCGGTCCTCGGCACGGCGCTGCTCGTGGTCTTCGTGGTGATCGAACGCCGTCATCCGTCGCCGTTGCTGCCGATGTCGATGTTCCGGTCAGCGCAGTTCACCGGTGCGAACCTGCTGACGTTCACGATCTACGGGGCGCTCGGCGGCGGGCTGTTCCTGCTCACCCTGCAACTTCAGCTCGGCCTGCACTACTCGGCGCTGGAGGCAGGGCTGGCCACCGCACCGATCACCCTGGCGATCCTCCTGCTGTCGAGCCGGATCGGTGCTGTCGCGCAACGCTTCGGCCCGCTGCTGCCCATGACGGCCGGGCCGGCCCTGGCGGCCATCGGATTCGTTCTGCTCTCGGGCATCACGACGGACAGCTCATACGCCGGTGATGTCCTTCCTGGCGTGGCCGTGTTCGGCCTCGGCCTGGCGACGACCATCGCGCCGCTGACCTCCGCCGTGCTCGCGGCCGTTCCGGACGATCACGTGGGCGCCGCTTCCGGCGCGAACAACGCCATCTCGCGCGTGGCCGGCCTGCTGGCGATCGCCGTACTGCCCGCTGCCGCAGGAATCGATCTGCGCGCCGCGGAACCCTCGGCCACCGGGTTCGCGGCGGCGATGCGCATCGCCGCCGCCGCGTGCGCCGCGAGCGTGATCATCGCCCTGCTCACCATCCGCCGCGGCCGACCGGCCGACGGACGGACCCAGGTCGTTCCCGACCACCCGTGCCAGACGATCCGGTCCAGCAACCTGCACGCAGTTCCGCCAGCATGAGTCCTTTGTGGAAGGAAGACGTGGAAGCGCCCAAGCTCAACCTCGGCAAGTTGGAGATCACCAGCACCGCGTTCACCCACGGTGGCCGCATCCCCGACGAGTTCGCCGATTTCGACCATCCGGTGGCACCACCCCTGGCCTGGTCCACTCCCCCAGCCGGCACCGCGTCGTTCGCGCTCGTGATGCACGACCCCGACGCTCCCCTGACCTACGGCTTCACCCACTGGGTGCTGTACGGAATCCCCGCGTCGGTGGACTCCCTGACCGACCATGGAGCGTCCTACACCGCAGGCTCCAACTCCCTGGGCCAGCCCGGCTACCTCGCACCGCTGCCGCCGGTGGGACGCACCCACCACCACTACTACTTCGACCTCTACGCACTGGACGGCGACGTCGACCTCCGACCTGGGCTCAACCGCGACGAGCTGCTCGCCGCCATTCACGGCCACATCATCGAACAGGACCGCGTCGTTGGCACCTACAGCCGTTGAGGAGGAACGATGATCGCTGTCGGATCAGCTGACTGGGCCGGCTCGTTCCACGAGGGCACCGGCACCCTCACCACCGCGTCGGGAACACTGGACGCGGAGCCGTACACCTTCGCGAGCCGCTTCCGCGGGGCCGCCGGCGCCAGCCCGGAGGAACTGCTGGCCGCAGCGCACGCGGGCTGCTACAACCACGCGCTCGCGAACATCTTCTTCAAGCACGGGCTGGAGGTCGGCACGATCCGGACGACCGCCGAGGTGGACATGGGAGATGACGACGTCACCCCGGGAATCGCCGGAGTGCGGCTGAGCGTTCTGGCTCGTATGCCCGACGTCACCGACGAGCAGTTCCAAGAGTTCGCCGCACGAGCGGGCCGCACCTGTGCGATCTCGAAGGCCCTGTCGGTCCAGGTGCGGGTCGATGCCGTGCTGGACACCGTGTCGTAGAACGAGGGAGGAATCCGTGGTCACTGTTCAGGAAGCGGTGGGAATCGCCAGAGGCGAGAACGGACTGGCGGTGGTGGCGACGCTACGCGCCGACTCGACGGTCCAATCCTCGGTGGTGAACTCCGCCCTGTTCACCCACCCCGAGACAGGCGAGACCGTGGTCGCGCTGGTCACCTACGGCCGGGTGAAGCTGGCCAACCTGCGGCAACGGCCACAGATCACGATCACCTTCCGCTCAGGGTGGAAGTGGGCGACCGTGGAGGGCACGGCCGAACTCGCTGGACCCGACGACCCACGACCCTGGCTCGGCGAAGAGCGGCTGCGCGTCCTGTTACGCGAGGTGTTCACCGCCGCGGGCGGGCAGCACGACGGCTGGAACGAGTACGACCGGGTGATGGCCGAACAACGCCGGACGATCGTGTTCATCAGACCCACACGGGTCTACGGGCCCTGACGCGGTTCACTCGCGGGCGACCAATCGGTCGCCCGCGTGCCGCATCATCGCGCACGGAATCCCGGCGCAGGCGATCTTCTACGGCAAAACCCAGTGCACGGTCCGATGCGCGACCACGTTCTCGGGCTCCACCTCTCGTCCCAGATCGTCGAGGAACGCGACGCGTAAAGGCCTGCCAGTCCGGCCGGACCGACGTTGCGTCGTCGGGCCGCCGGGCCGGGGCAGGTAGTGGTCTCCCCACTGCTGCAGCGCACCGAGCACGTGGTGCAACTCATGGCCCGCGTGGGTGAGGAGGTAAGCGAAGCGCACTCGTTGTCCGGGCACCCGGTACGGCACTTTGGCGAGCACTCCTCCATCGACGAGCAAACTCAGTCTCCGGCTGAGGACGTCCGACGAGATGTCCAGCGCGGCCCTGAACTCGGCGAAGCGGCTGCGGCCGTAGAACGACTCCCGCAGGATCAGCAAAGTCCAGCGATCACCCAGCACACCAAGGCTTCTGGCCACCGCACAGCTCTCGCACCTCGCTGTGTCACCACGCGCCACTCGTGCCTGCCTTTGAAGAGGGTTTGCCAGCACCCAGCCTGCCATCTGCGTAGCTCCTGACAACTCAGATGCTATACCCGCAAACCTGACCAGAGGACCTCTGCCTGAAAAAACAGCACATGCGCCCCTCGTGTCCCCTGCTGAGTTGCTTCTCGCAACCCAGCAGGGGTACTAATGGCCCCATGAAGGCAGCGCTGCACACACCCGGCATGAATCTGGGCACGATCCACGTCGCCGAACGTCCGACTCCGACACCGGCCGCAGGCGAGGTCCGGGTCGAAGTGCACGTCTCCGGGGTGAATCCCACCGACGTGAAAGCCAGGGCGAACAGCCCGGAAGGCCTCGCGCGCGTACCGAACCAGGACGGCTCGGGTGTCGTCGACGCCGTGGGTGAGGGGGTGGACCCCGAACTCGTGGGCCAGCGGGTGTGGCTCTGGGAAGCGGCCTGGAAGAGACTCGAAGGCTCAGCCCAGGAGTACGTCTGCCTGCCCGCCCGGCAGGCAGTGCCATTCCCCGAACACGTCTCGTTCGACGTCGGCGCCTCACTGGGCATCCCCGCCCTGACCGCCCATCGGGCGCTCACCCTCGCACCGGACGGGCCTCGCCGACTCGGGCCCGGCGCACTGTCTGGAAAGACGGTTCTGGTCGCCGGCGGCGCTGGTGTCGTCGGAAACTCGGCGATCCAACTGGCCCGGTGGTCAGGCGCCCAGGTGATCTCGACGGTCAGCAGCACCGACAAGGGCCTGCTCGCAACGTCCGCGGGCGCCCATCACGTCCTCAATTACCGCGCCGTCGACGTGGCAGAGGCGGTTCGCGAGATCGCCCCGCGCGGAGTCGAGTTGATCGTCGAGGTGGCGCCCGGTGCCAACGCGAAGGTGAACCGGCAGATCCTCGGGACAGGCGGCGTGGTCGGGTTCTATTCGACCGAAGGCGGCGCCGAGTTCCAACTCCCGGCAACGGACATGTTCCTCGACAATCAGGCATGGCACGGGATCTTCGTCTACACCGTGCCACAGTCCGCGAAGGACAGTGCCGTCAGTGCGATCAGCGCGGCCGTCGCCGACGGCGCCCTGAGGGTCGGAACCGAGGCAGGGCTACCGCTGCACCGCTTCTCACTCGACCGCGTCGCCGAGGCGCATCAAGCCGTCGCGGACACGAAGACAGTGGGGAAGGTTCTCGTCGACGTCCGCGCCGAGTGACCCAGTCCCAAGCGTCAGAGTTGTCATACAGGTCTCAGCGCCACTGAAATCACAGGTTTTCTCAGCAGTACAGGCAAGGCAGAATAGCTGTTTACAACTCAGCCTTGTACGCTGGCGCCATGACCTTCGTTGACGACTTCAAGCCGCAGCACTTCCGGTTGACCGCCGAGTCCGACACCTTCTGGCGAGTCACGTTCGACAACCCGCCGGTCAACGTCATCGGCCCCGAGATGATGAAGGACCTCAAGGACCTGCTCACCGAACTGGAGGGCAACGACACGGTCAACGTCGTCGTCTTCGACAGCGCCGACCCGGACTTCTACCTGGCGCACTACGACTTGGCGGCGGATCCCGCGATCGCCGAGGCCCTGCCCAGCCCGACCGGTTACGCCGCCTGGGTGGACATCACCGTCCGCATCAGCAAGCTCGCCGCGGTGACGATCAGCGCCATCCGAGGCATCGCTCGCGGCGCGGGCAGTGAGTTCGTCCTGGCCACGGACATCCGCTTCGCCAGCCGGGAGAAGGCGGTGCTGGGACAGATGGAGGTCGGCTTCACGGCGCTGCCCGGCGGCGGCGCGGCCGGCAGGCTCCCGGCCCTGGTCGGTCGAGGCCGGGCGTTCGAGATCCTGCTCGGAGGCGGCGACTTCGACGGCGAGCAGGCGGCCGAGTACGGGTACGTCAACCGTGCGATCCGCGACGACCAGTTCGTCGAGTTCGTCGACGCCTACGCCACGCGCGTGTCCAAATGGGATCACCGGGTTCTCGGTGAGATCAAGGACTTCATCAACAAGTACACACGTCTGGCCGACGACGAGTACCCCCTGCACTCGGACAAGTTCTGGGGTGCCGCCGGTCTTCCAGGGTTCCAGGCGATCTCCAGGCAGCTGTTCGAAGCCGGCCTCCAGACGCGCAGTCCGATCGAGTACAACCTCGGCGAGGACATCGTCGAGATCGCCGCGCGCAACAAGTAAGCCGCAAGTCCTTCGCGGGCTGACGGCGATGACTTCGTGTGCGCTCCTGGTGGAGCCGCGCCTCTGCTGGCTCCACCAGGTTCTTCGCAAGTCCATACCCCAATAGAGGAGGTCCCCGTGGCCCGCGCGGACGTGTCGGTTCAAGCGACAGAACTTCTGCGGTTGCACCGCGATCACGCACTGCTCAGGGTGGTGAACGTATGGGACGTCATCAGCGCGAAGGTCGTCGGCGACACACCGGGCATCACCGCACTCGCGACCGCGAGCCACTCGATCGCGGCATCTCGCGGATACGAGGACGGGGAACGCATACCGGTAGCCGAGATGATCGACGAGATCGCGAGGATCGCCGCCGCCACCACACTTCCACTCACCGCGGACCTCGAAGGAGGATATGGCAACGCGCCGGAGACCGTGCGCCGCGCGATCGCCGTCGGCGTGGCCGGAGCGAACGTCGAAGACCAGATGAAGCCGCTCGCCGAGGTGGTGGCTCAGGTCGAAGCGATCATGAAGGCCGCCGCCGCGGAAGGTGTGCCCGACTTCGTCCTCAATGCTCGCACTGATGCTTTCGCCAAGGCTGGTGACCGTGATCCTGCGGACGTCCTCGCCGACGCGGTACGACGCGGCAAGGCCTACCTCGACGCCGGAGCTCCCGTCGTCTTCGTACCCGGCAACCTTTCGGACGAACAGGTCGCCACCCTGGCAGATGCCTTCGGCCCTCAACGCCTGTCTGTGATCGGACTGCCCGGCCTGCCTTCACAAGCTCGACTCACCGAACTCGGCGTCGCGCGGATCTCCTACGGCCCGCTCACCCAACGAGTCGCTCTGACCGCGCTCGCCGAGCTGACGGAGTCGATCCGTGACGGCGGCCGCGTTCCCGACACGACCCGTCCGCTGAACTGACCCGTTCGCATGGGTGATTCACCCCAGGTCACGGCACGCTCTGCGCGCTTGTCTTGTCCACGCACGAGTTTCGCATCAACTTCGATTTGATCCAGGAGAGAGAATGTTCGTCGAAGCCTATTCCGACTGGAGCGGATCCTTCAGGGAGGGAACGGGGATTGTCTCCACGGCCACCACGGCTACCCTGCCGGACGCTCCCTACACCTTCGCGAGTCGTTTCGAGGGAGCACCGGGAGCAATCCCGGAAGAGCTTCTCGCCGCAGGCCACGCGGGATGCTTCAACCATGCGCTTGCCAACATCTCCGGACAGAACGACCTGGTTCTCGACTCGGTGCACACCACCGTTCGGCTCACCATGAGCACAGATGACCACGGACCATCGATCGCTGCCATCCACTTCACCGTGGACGCCACGCTTCCTGGTGCGTCCGACGAGAAGTTCCAGGAAATCGCCGAAGGCGCGCGAGCGTGGTGTGCCTTCTCGAAGGCACTCTCCGCAGTGGACATCACGATGCAGGCAACGCTTACCCGGTAGCTCCATCGGCTCCCGTCGCCGGCGTCGTGCACTGATCAGCGGGGCTTGATGATGCCGCGTCGATCGGTCTCGACGTCGGGCCGACCGTGCGGCCAGATGAAACAGATTCGTACAGGCTGATCAAGCCGCCGGGAACAGGGCCGGAGTCTGAGCAACGGCTGACAACCCCGGTCTGCGAGGACACCGTGCGACGGGCGCATCTCGCACGTCCTGGCCTCGAAGAAAGAAATGGAACTGATCGGCATCCCGTGGCTTGGTGCCCACTCCTCCAGTGGGCAGTGACACAGCACCGGACGCCCGCAGCTGGCTTGGCTTCGCTCAAGCCAGCGACTACCGTCCTAACTAGTGTCAAGCAAAGTCAGCTCGGCAACCGTGAAGGGAATCCGTCATGGGCACCACCAGTGCTGTCATCGTCGACGCCGTGCGCACGCCGCTCGCCAAAGGAAAGCCCGGCGGTGCCTACTCGGACGTCCATCCGGTCGACCTCCACAGCACGGTCCTCGCCGCGCTCGTCGAGCGCACCGGGATCGACCCGGCAGTGGTCGACGACGTCATCAGCGGGGCCGTCGGCCAGGTCGGCGAGCAGTCCGGCAACATCGCGCGCTGGTCCGCGCTCGCGGCCGGGTTTCCCGAGTCGGTGCCGGGGGTGACCGTCGACCGTCAGTGCGGTTCCAGTCAGCAGGCGTTGCACTTCGCCGCTCAGGGAGTGCTCGCTGGCGCGTACGACGTCGTCATCGCCTCCGGTGTCGAGTCCATGAGCCGGATTCCGATCGGCTCCCAGACCCTGGGCAAGGACTTCCTCGGTCCGAAGGTCGGCGCACGCTACGCGAACGGCCTTGTACCCCAGGGCATCAGTGCGGAGCTCATCGCCCAGCGCTGGAACCTCTCCCGCGCCCAGCTCGACGAGTTCTCCGCCGCATCTCACCACAGCGCCGCCATGGCGTGGAAGAACGGGGTCTTCGACGGGCAGGTGATCTTCGTCAACGACCTGCGCACCGACGAGACGATCCGCCCGGACACGACCACCGAGGTCCTGTCCGGGCTGAAGCCCGCGTTCCGCAACGACCACTGGGCCGCACGCTACCCAGACCTGGACTGGCGCGTCACCGCCGGCAACAGCTCCCCCGTCAACGACGGCGCCGCGGCCGTTCTCGTGACCAGCGAGGAGGCAGCCGCACGCCTCGGACTGCGCCCGCGCGCCCGCCTGCACTCGTTCGCCGTCGTCGGCGACGACCCGGTGCTCATGCTCACCGGCATCATCCCCGCCACGCAGAACGTGCTGGCCCGCGCCGGGCTCTCCCTCCACGACATCGACGCCTTCGAGGTCAACGAGGCCTTCGCGTCCGTCGTCCTGGCGTGGCAGGCCGAAACCGGTGCCGACCTCATTAAGGTGAACATCAGCGGCGGCGCCATCGCCATCGGGCACCCGCTCGGCGGCTCGGGCGCGCGCCTCATGACCACCCTGCTCGGCAACCTCGAGCAGAACGGTGGCCGCTACGGGCTCCAGGTCATGTGCGAGGCGGGCGGACTCGCCAACGCCACCATCATCGAAAGGCTGTGACACACAGCTTCAGGCCTGCCGACCGCGCGAACTCCGATCCGGAGTTCGTCCCTTGTTGATCCGGACGGCCAGGTCCTCCGGCTCGAGCGAGTCAGTACCGGCCTTGACCACCCGCACCCTGACAGGCTTACCTGTGTCCGTCGACACGATCCGCAACGGTCCACCGTCATCGCGCAGGTGCGCGTCTCCCCATTGCATGAGGGCCACGATCACCGGCAGCAGCTCGTTGCCCATCTCAGTGAGGACGTACTCGTACCGCGTCCGAGTCCCGGGCTCCTGATACGGCCGCCTCTCGAGAACACCGCTGGCGACGAGCTCCTTCAGCCGCTTGGCGGCGACCGCCTCGGTGATGCCGACGCGCCGCACGAAGCCGTCGAACCTGGTTGTTCCGTAGAAGGCTTCGCGCAGCAGGAGCATCGCGGACCTGGTGCCGATGACATCGAGAGCCAATGCGAGGGAGCACCGTTCCGGCTGCCACTCATCCAATGCGAACAGTGGACCCTGCATCTCCATGGGCATGACGACAGCATAACCCTGGCTAGCACAGAACATACTCAGCTTCGTTGGCGAAGCTCGACATCGATCCCAACCTTCTAGACCACTGCCGCTGCCTCGCCATGCCCAGGGACGCACGCGCGGAGACCGACCGCGGCCGGTCCGACTCGGCCGCCGAACTGTTCGACGATGCACCGTGGCACTGGTCCTGTACGGATCGACCTCCAGCTGAACCTGACGGACC
Source organism: Lentzea cavernae (assembly GCF_014653695.1). GTDB lineage: Bacteria > Actinomycetota > Actinomycetes > Mycobacteriales > Pseudonocardiaceae > Lentzea > Lentzea cavernae. The sequence continues at coordinate 107,823 of NZ_BNAR01000002.1, forward strand.
GCAGCGAACCTGACATCTCGCTCGCGATGTGCGATCCAGCGGCAATACTCAGGCCCTACGCGTTTCTTCGCTGGTGTTGATGCTGGAGATCTGGACCGCACCGGATCGACCTGTGAGCCGGTGCGCTGCCCAACTCCTCCGCGACGAGCAGTCCACGATCCCCTGACGAACGCGACCGATACCCCATCAGCCAGCACCTGGAGCCCTCGGCATCAACGTCATTTCGCGACACCAGCCTCAGGATGCAAACGGAAAGCACGCCCCTCACGTTCGGCGGCCAGAGTTCCAAGTTGGACCGACGTGGTTCTACTTCGACTGCGTCGACCTGCACGACGCAGCAGGCCGCAAGACCGCGCGCTGCCCGCCGAAGGCGGAAGTTTCGAGAGCGCCGACGTGATCACTGACGGCGGCGCAGCGTCGAGGACCCACGAGAAGCACTGTCTCGCATCAGGTCCGATCTGCTCCGCGATCGAGCTAGCCGCGCTGCGCGCCCCGCTCACGTCCTTGTCCTGATCATGCCGTTCACCTACCGGGACGGCGTTCCAACAGTGGCGTCGAGGTGCGGGATGCGTCGAAAATCGGTGGTGTGAAGCCGCACGACGAGATCGATCCGGACCTCGAGTTGCAGACCTTGCGCGACATCGCCGTGCACCGGCCAGCGATCGAACACGCCAAGGGGATGATCATGGTGACCCAGACTGCGGCGACGCAGCGGCGTTCACACCGCTTCGGCAGATATCCCAGCGCAACAACACGAAGTTGTACGACGTCGCCGCAAGGTAGCACGAGTCGGGTTCATGAGCGGCGGATGGATACTGTCGTGAGCGACTGGGGGAACAGGCATGAGGCGGCAGTGGGTACGCGCGGTGGCGACGGCGGTGGGCGCTGTCTTGATCGGTGTTGCCTGGTTGATGTGGTGGAGCGCTGAGCAAGCCGTGTCGTCGGCGCCGGAGGTGCAGTGGTCGTCCGAAGGCGGCATGTCGCAATGTCTTGGTGACCAGAGCTGTGTTCCCCAGGTGATCTCTGGTCAGACCGTGACGCTGGTCGTGATCCTGGCCGGAGTGGGGGTGGCACTGATGGCAGCGGTTCTGGTGGAGGTAGTGCTTCGCCGCTGGACTAGTCCTGCCACAACTGAATGAGCCAGCGTTCGATTCTGGACTCGAGGGTTCCTTCGTCGAGTTCGGCTGCTTTGTTCTGGTGGCCGACGTGGACGCAGGCGTGGTGGTCGCCTGGGTGCGGGATCGGCAGGGTGTGATCAGAGTGGTCCGCGGTGACTGACTGAAGGCGGACTGGAGACTGCACTTCGCAGTTCAGCTCCAGCACATGGCCCAACTGCCGGGCTCGGCGGAAGGGAACCGTCCTAGAACTCAAGTCGCACCTGTGGACAGTGGTCGGTCGCGGCGCTGTGCAGCAGAAGGCCGTTCCTTCCGGAAGCGCGACCGCACTGCCCGCGATTCTCAGTCGCAGCGGCGCACACTGCCGGTGTGCGCAGCCGAAAACGTCATGGCATTGCCGCGCGGCCGGACCTACGTCGTGCCGCGCCCTCTACGGGAGCCGGTAGTGGTGCTCTCAAGGTCGTTGGACGACGGGACCACGGGTATGGTGGCCATCAAGAACAGGGCGGGGACAAGCTTGGCGCAGTCGCGGGATGACGCGCTCCATCCAGGGATCCCCCAGAACGTGCTGGAGCACGTTGCCGTCGACCAAATCGCGCCGGTGTCGCAGCTGGGAGCGCTGATCGCCGAAGACGTCCTCGATGATGTCGACGTGGTGGTGACTGTGGCACCCGAATCCTTGAGCGTGGAGGTCGAGGTGTTTGGCGACGATGGCGGTGCCGCGTTCGCGGTCATACCGGAACTTGGTCGAGAGACGACACTGACTTGCCCGGGTTGCTCGGGTTCGCTGCCGGAGATCTCCGTTGGCATCGGCGACCATCGTGGTCCGGTCGGCCACGCGGGGACCCCGAACGCGCTCCTCGACTCGTACAGCGGTGGCTTGGAGAGAGCGATGTGGGCGGCGGTGCGAGCGCTTGAGCAGAAGATCACTCTCGCCAGGCGGATGGCCACCGATGCAAGAGCGTCCAGCCACAGCATCATCGCCGACAGGTACACGAGGAAGGGAGAAGAAGCACTCGCGGCCGCGGGCGTGTTGCGCATGCAGCTGCTGCAGTCCTACCTGCGGGAGAGGAACAGTTCGTGACGGACATCAGCGTCCGGACAACGGACCTGGCCGGAATGGTGGTCGCCACGCCGGCCGGGCGGTTGGATCTGTCGTCGTACCCCGTGCTGCGCGACAGCCTGCTCAAGCAGGCCGCACGCGAACCGGCAGCTCTGCTGGTGCGATTGGGGCCTGAGTTCGAGACGGCCAGTGTGGCGATGCTGTCCGTCTTCACCACGGTCTGGATGAAGATCTCCGAATGGACTGACGTCCCTGTCGTACTCGTCGCGGAAACCGACCAGCACAGGCACGACATCAACAAGGCCGGACTGGCGAAGACCATCGCGACGGCACCCGACCTCATCGCGGCGGTCGAGCTCGCCCAGGAACAACCCCTGCGCCGATTCCGCAGACTGGAGCTACCGGGCTCGATCGTCGCGGCGCTCCTGGCCCGCGAGGCAGCGCGGGAGGTGTGCGAAGCATGGGATCTCACCCATCTGACGCACGACGCTTTACTCGTGGCGAGCGAACTCGTCGAGAACGCGGTCAAACACTCACGCGCCCCGAGCGTGCTGCGCATCGAACTCCGCCGCAGCGGGCTGTCCCTCGCACTCCGCGACGGCAGCCCTCTGCCGCCCACCTTGACCGCCTCTCCGCGCAGTGTGCCCGTTCACCGCGGATTGGAGCTGGTTGACAGGCTCTGCCGCACATGGGGCTTTGCGCCGACGTTCGACGGAGGCAAGGTCGTGTGGGCCGTCCTAGCGCTACGACCGACACGGTGATTTCTTACGAGTGAAGGACCCTCCGACAACGCATGACCAAGCCTTTGAAGATGCCGTCATACGTGTCGTGCAGAGAGAAACTTGGCGCGTGGAACCGGCCGCCGTGTCAATGCGCGATTTGCGCTCAGGATGCAGAAATCACTACACCATCTCCAGGACTCAAGTCCCGAATTGCGCCGAGACATCCGCGCTGCAGCGCAGCATCGCGTACACCGTCTTGCCGCCATGGGGTAGTTCTCTTGTACCCCAGCCGTTCGACACGTTGTCGACCACGACGATGCCGCGCCCACGCGTATCCCCCAATCGGGAACGTCCGTAGACCGGCCGCACCGTTGAGGTGTCGTCGACCTCGACCGTGATCTCACACCGAACCGTGCTGCGGTACACGCGAAGCCTGCCGATACCGGCAGTGTGGTCCAGCACGTTGCTCACGAGTTCGGTCACCACGAGTTGCAGGTCGTACTGGTGGTCCTCGTCGAGATCGGGCAGCGATGTGGTGAGTCGACCGCGCAGCGCCGACAGCACAATGCTCGCGTCGATGGTCATGTCGATCACCAGCGAAGTGGAATCTTCGCTGACGGTGCTCACGGGCGCCTCCGCGTGGTGCATGCGGTGATCTGCTGGGCTGAAGCCTCGACGTTACAGGCGCACACCCGACACAAACGTACCGGACCGGGTCAAGGGCACTTCGCTCGACATTTCAGCCAGATCGCAGGCTTGAGTTCGGAATCCGTTGGGTATTGAAGGATCGCTGTGCGCGCGTCTGCACGGAAGGCCCATCTTCGGATGGACCGGCCAGGACCGGCACGGGGCGTTGAACACGCTAGCGCCCCGTCGCCGGCCCGGTTCCGGAACGCCCTCTCGATGCGGCGGCCCGGCACACGGTGATCGGTTGGCCGTACGATGCGCTCAACGTGCGTCAAGCAGCTGGCGGCGTGGACTCCACTGTGAGCTTAGGAGCGCCGCGGCTTGGACGACTACTTGCTACCTGGACCTGTGCGGTCTTCCGTTGACGATCGTCCAGACGCGCTGAAGCGCCTCGACGAAGCCAACGACGCATTGACGGTTCTGCGTGACGCGTTCACCGGTGAAGAGCCGCTCGACAACGCGTTGCAGCGGCTCGCAGACACCGCGACCAGGGCAATTCCAGACGCCGACGCCGTATCGGTTTCCGTCGTGGACTCGGACCGGCCACGCACCGCCGCGACCACCGATCCGCGCGTCGTCGACGTCGACGAGAAGCAGTACAGCGCCGGCCGCGGACCATGCTTCGAGTCGGCGCGCACGCTCAAGCCGGTGCGGGCGGTCGTGGGAGAGCACCGCGATCTGTGGCCGGAGTTCGACGCTGCGGCTTCAGAAGCAGGAATCTGCGCATATCTCTCAGTGCCTGTCCTTCTCCCGGCTTCGGAGTCTGCGGAGGCGCGGCACGTGGGAACTCTCAACGTCTACAGCCGCACGGCGTCCGCCTTCGATCCGTTCGACGAAGGGCTGATGCTGCTGTTCACCACAGCCGCGTCGGCGACGATCACCAGCGCCCAGCGGTGGCAGCGCTCGCGGGAGAAGGTGCAACACCTGGAGCGCGCGCTCGAGTCGCGGGCGGTGATCGAACAGGCGAAGGGCGTGCTGATGGCCGTGCACTCGTGCGATGCCGACGAAGCCTTTGCGAAGCTGGTCGAGGAATCGCAGCACAAGAACGTGAAGCTGCGAGACGTGGCGAGGGCCCTGCTCGAGTCGGTCCAGCGTTCCTGAACAGGTCGTTTGTTCCAGTACTGTTCGTCAAGTTCACAGAGGCGCGCTTGAACCAGCAGGTGTTCCTCGCCCTGGTTCCGCCATGCCGTGGAGGCAGCAGGAATGAGTGGTTCCGCCACCGCCCAGAGATCCGTCGACCTGCCCGAGCTGCGGCAGCTGCTCGCCGGTCTCACCGCCGTCCGCGACGGCGACTTCGGCATCCGGCTTCCGGATGACTCCGACGGCTTGCTGGGCGAGATCGCCACCGTGTTCAACGGCATGGTCGACCAGCTCTCGCAGTTCACCTCCGAGGTCACCCGTGTCTCCCGCGAGGTCGGCACCGAGGGCAACCTGGGTGGTCAGGCGGACGTCAAGGGCGTCTCCGGTACCTGGAAGGACCTCACCGACTCGGTGAACGCGATGGCGGGCAACCTGACCAGTCAGGTCCGCGACATCGCCCAGGTCGCCACCGCGGTCGCGCGGGGCGACCTCAGCCAGAAGATCGACGTCGACGCGCGCGGCGAGATCCTCGAGCTGAAGAACACCGTGAACACGATGGTCGACCAGCTCTCCTCCTTCGCCGACGAGGTGACGCGCGTCGCGCGCGAGGTCGGCAGCGAGGGCCGGCTCGGCGGGCAGGCCGAAGTGCCGGGCGTCGGTGGCGTGTGGCTGGACCTCACCAACTCGGTGAACTTCATGGCGGGCAACCTGACCGACCAGGTCCGCAACATCGCCCAGGTGACCACCGCCGTGGCGCGCGGCGACCTGTCCCAGAAGATCACGGTCACCGCCCGCGGCGAGATCCTGGAGCTCAAGAACACCATCAACACGATGGTCGACCAGCTCAGCTCGTTCGCCGACGAGGTCACCCGCGTGTCCCGCGAGGTCGGCACCGAGGGCGCGCTCGGCGGCCAGGCCGACGTGAAGGGCGTCTCCGGCACGTGGCGCGACCTCACCGACTCGGTGAACTTCATGGCCGGCAACCTGACAGCGCAGGTGCGGTCCATCGCCCAGGTCGCCACGGCCGTCGCGGGCGGCGACCTGTCGCAGAAGATCCGGGTCGACGCCCGCGGCGAGATCCTCGAACTGAAGAACACCATCAACACGATGGTCGACCAGCTCTCCTCGTTCGCCGACGAGGTCACCCGAGTCTCGCGTGAGGTCGGCACGGACGGCCGTCTCGGCGGTCAGGCGGACGTGAAGGGCGTGTCCGGCACGTGGAAGGACCTCACGGAGTCGGTCAACGTCATGGCGGACAACCTCACCGCGCAGGTGCGGTCCATCGCCCAGGTGACGACAGCGGTGGCGAAGGGCGACCTGTCGCAGAAGATCCGGGTCGACGCCCGCGGCGAGATCCTCGAGCTGAAGGAGACCATCAACACGATGGTCGACCAGCTCTCCGGGTTCGCCGACGAGGTCACCCGCGTGTCCCGTGAGGTCGGCACCGAGGGCAACCTGGGCGGCCAGGCGACGGTGCGCGGGGTCTCCGGCACGTGGAAGCACTTGACGGACAACGTGAACGTCATGGCGTCGAACCTGACCAACCAAGTGCGGTCGATCGCGCAGGTCGCCACCGCGGTCGCCCGCGGCGACCTGTCCCAGAAGATCACCGTCGAGGCCAAAGGTGAGGTCGCGGCACTGGCGGGTGTGATCAACACGATGGTCGACACGCTGTCCGCGTTCGCCGACGAGGTCACCCGCGTCGCCCGTGAGGTCGGCACCGAGGGCATGCTCGGCGGTCAGGCGCGTGTGCCGAACGTCGCCGGCACGTGGAAGGACCTCACCGACAACGTCAACTTCATGGCGAACAACCTGACCAACCAGGTGCGCAACATCGCCCAGGTCACCACTGCGGTGGCGCAGGGCGACCTGACGAAGAAGATCGACGTCGACGCCCGCGGCGAGATCCTCGAACTGAAGACCACGATCAACACGATGGTCGACCAGCTGTCGTCGTTCGCCGCCGAGGTGACCCGCGTGGCCCGCGAGGTCGGCAGTGAAGGACGGCTGGGCGGCCAGGCCGAGGTCGAAGGCGTGTCCGGCACGTGGAAGCGGCTCACGGAGAACGTCAACGAGCTCGCCGGCAACCTGACCCGCCAGGTGCGTGCCATCGCCGAGGTGACCAGCGCCGTGGCCGAGGGCGACCTGACCCGGTCGATCACCGTCGAGGCCTCCGGTGAGGTCGCCGAGCTCAAGGACAACATCAACTCGATGGTGGGGTCGCTGCGCGACTCCACCAAGGCCAACGAGGACCAGGACTGGCTGAAGTCCAACCTGGCCCGCATCTCGAGCTTGATGCAGGGCCGCCGGGACCTCGCCGTGGTCGCCGAGCTGATCATGGACGAGCTGACGCCGTTGACCTCGGCGCAGTTCGGTGCGTTCTACCTGGCCGAGGACGGTGACGACCGCCAGGAGCTGCGGTTGATCAGCTCCTACGGCCACCCCGAGGACGAGTTCCGCTCGACCCGGTTCCAGTTCGGACAGTCGCTGGTCGGCCAGGCGGCCCGCGGCCGCCGCACCATCGCCGTGGACGAGATGCCCGCGGACTACATCGCCATCACCTCCGGGCTCGGGCACACCTCTCCGGTGAACCTGGTGGTGCTGCCGATCGTGGTCGAGGACCAGGTGCTCGGTGTGATCGAGCTGGCCTCGGTGCACCACTTCACCGACATCCACCGCGACTTCCTCGAACAGCTGATGGAGACCATCGGCGTCAACGTCAACACCATCATCGCCAACGCACGCACCGACGAACTGCTCGCCGAGTCGCAGCGCCTGGCCTCCGAGCTGCAGTCACGATCGGGTGAACTGCAGGTGCGGCAGGAAGAGCTGCAGAGCTCCAACGCCGAACTGGAGGAGAAGGCGGCGCTGCTCGCGACGCAGAACCGCGACATCGAGGCCAAGAACCTCGAGATCGAGCAGGCCCGCCAGGAGCTGGAGACCCGAGCCCGGGAACTCTCGCTCGCCTCGAAGTACAAGTCGGAGTTCCTGGCCAACATGAGCCACGAGCTGCGCACCCCGCTCAACAGCCTGCTGATCCTCGCGCAGCTGCTCGCCCAGAACCCCAGCCGCAACCTCACCCCGAAACAGGTCGAGTACGCGGGCATCATCCACTCCGCCGGCTCGGACCTGTTGCAGCTGATCAACGACATCCTCGACCTGTCCAAGATCGAGGCGGGCAAGATGGACATCACGCCCGAACGCGTCGCGTTGCGCCGGCTGCTGGACTACGTCGAAGGGTCGTTCCGGCCGCTCACCTCCCAGAAGGGCCTGAGCTTCCAGATCACCACCGCTCCCGGCACTCCTCCGGAGCTGGTCACCGACGACACCCGGTTGCAGCAGGTGCTGCGCAACCTGCTGTCCAACGCGGTGAAGTTCACCGAGACCGGTGGCGTCGAGCTGCGCATCGAGCTCGCGGAACCCGACCAGTTGCCGATCGGGGTGCGCGAGCACGGACCGGCGATCATGTTCCGGGTCAGCGACACCGGCATCGGCATCGCCGAGCACCAGCTCGAATCGATCTTCGGCGCGTTCCAGCAGGCCGACGGCACCACCAGCCGCAAGTACGGCGGCACCGGACTGGGCCTGTCGATCAGCCGCGAGATCGCCTACCTGCTCGGTGGCTCGATCGCCGCGGAGAGCACGCTCGGCGCGGGCAGCGCGTTCACGCTCTACCTGCCGGTGCACCGCGCGGACTTCCTCGAACTCACCTCCGGAGTACCTGACCGGGCCGCGTTGCCGGTGATCGCGGCTCCGGCGCCTGTGCCCGGACACCGTCGCAGGCTGCTGGTGATCGAGGAACGGCCCCAGGGTCTGCTGTCGCTGGTCGCGCAGAGCTCGGTGAACGACCTGTCGGCGAGCGACGACCCACGCGGCCCGGTCGACGTCGTCACCGCGGTCGGCTGGGAAGAGGCCGCGGCCGCGCTGGCCACCGAACCGTGCCACTGCGTCGTGCTCGAACTCGACATGCCCGAGGAATCAGCCCTGCGATTCCTGGAAGCCCTCAACGGCGACGCCGCCGCGAGCAGCGTTCCCGTGCTGGCACACCACAACCGCAGGCTCTCGTCCTCCTACGAGCAACGGCTGCTCGAACGAGGCGGATCGCGCCCGCTGGAGCTGCTGTCCAGTCTGGACGAACTGCGGGAGCGGATCGCGTTGCACCTCAACGCGAAGGGCCCGCAGGACGTTCTGCCTCTGGTGAGGCCGGAACAGCCGAAACCGGCGATGCCCGAGCAGGCCCACGGTCAGCTCGCCGGGCGGACCGTGCTCATCGTGGACGACGACGCCCGCAACCTGTTCGCGCTCAGCAGCATCCTGGAACTGCACGGCATCCACGTGCTGCACGCGGAGAACGGCAGGGAGGGAATCGAGGCGCTGGTCGGCCATCCGGAGATCGACCTGATCCTGATGGACGTGATGATGCCCGAGATGGACGGCTACGCGGCCACGACCGCGATCCGCGCCATGCCCGACCACGAGCAACTGCCGATCATCGCGGTGACCGCCAAGGCCATGCCCGGCGACCGGGACAAGAGCATCGCCTCCGGCGCCAACGACTACGTCACCAAGCCGGTCGACGCCGACCAGCTCATCGACTGCGTCCGGCGCTGGATCCGGCAGCAGCGGTGACCGGCGTCGAGCGGTTGGCCACCGTGGTCGAGCGCCTGCGCCAGGAGCTGGCCGAAAGCCGGGCCGCCAGCGACGACCGGGCCCTCGTCGAGCTCGCCAAGGGCGTACTCGTCGAACGGCTGCGCTGCGGTCCCGCTCAGGCCGCCGAGCAGCTCGCCCGGCTGGCCGAGAACGCGGGCATCACGCAGCTCGAACTCGCGGTCGACATCATCAACGAGGCCTCTGGCGACCAGTTCGGCGCGATCGCAACGGCAGCGGACGCGCCGGATCGGGGCGCTGTGGTCCGGTTGCGGAAGGCGGAGAGCGGCGCGCTGCACGCCGACGACACCCAGGCCGTCGCGCGGTCGCTGTTCGACCACGCCCTCGCCCCGCTGGGCGCGACCGCGGTGGCGATCTGGTCGGCGGGCGCGGACTCCTCGCTGACCCTGGTCGGCCACGCGGGTTTCGGCGTCGGCGAGGCGGAACGGTGGCGTTATGTCCCGCCTGGTGTGGTGACGCTCGCCCGGCGGGCGCTCAGCGAGCGCGACGCCGTCTGGATCTCCGATCTCAGCCCCTCGGAAGTGCCGTCGATCGGCTCCGGCCTTCCTGGTCGCGTCGCCGTCCCCGCGGGCACCGGCGGCCGGATCACAGGGGTCCTGGAAATCTGCTGGCCCCACCCGGTCGAACCGCAACCGCTGAGCGTGCGCAAGCAGGTGGAAGCGCTGGCCGAACTGAGCGCCGCGACGCTCGACATCACCGGGCCGGTGGGGCATGTCGTGTCGGCACCGTCCGAACTCGCCGATCTCGCGGACGGACTGCTCGACCCCGCACTCGTGCTGGGTCCGGAGATCGCGGCGGACGGGACACTCTCCGACTTCCGGGTGCACCACGTGAACAACCGCTTCTCCGACCTCGCAGGCCGAACACGGGACGCGGTGGCGGGAAAGCTGCTGCTGGAGGCCTATCCCCTCATCGCGGCCGAAGGCAACCTGTTCGACAAGATCGAGCGCGTCCACGCCACCGGTGAGCCGTTCCGCGCCGAGCGCATGACGCTGTCCACCCTCATCGACGAGGTGCCGATCACCGTCACCACCAGCGTGAGCATCACCAGGCACGGGGTGCTGGTCCTGCTCGTGTGGCGAGTGCAGGACGAGGCCGCCCGCCTGGCGAACCTCCTGCAGCACGCACAGCGCCTCGGCCGCATCGGAGGGTTCGAGGAGGAACCGCTTCAGGGCAAGGTCATCTGGAACAGCCAGTTGTACGCGCTCTACGGCATGAACCCCGGTGAAGAGCCGGTGCCGCTGGCGGACATCACCGAACACGCCCATCCAGACGACCGAGGCTCGCTCAACGGGTTCCTGCGCAACGTCCTGCATCACCACCGTCCCGCCTCCACGGCCTTCCGGTTGCAGCGCGCCGAAGGCGTCATCCGGCACGTCCGCGTCATCGCCGAACCCGTCCTCGACTCCCAGGGCTCGCTGGTCGCCGTACGCGGCGCTTATCAGGACGTGTCGTCTCAGCACTGGACGGAAGTCGCGCTGTCCGCGGTCAAGGACCAGCTCGCCATCACCGCGCAGGAAATGGCGGAGCGCAACAAGCTCACGTTGCAGCTCCAGCAGGTCATCATGCCGCCCACCCATCCCACGATCGACGCCCTCGGGCTGCGCGTCGCCGTCCGCTACCGGCCCGCTGCGCAAGAGGAACTGGTAGGCGGTGACTGGTACGACGCCGTCGTGCTGCCGACCAAAGAGATCCTCATCTCGGTCGGCGACATCACCGGGCACGGCATCAAGGGCGCGACCGGCATGGTGGCCCTCCGCAACGCCCTGCGCGGACTCGCCGCCACCGGCGCCCGCCCTTCGCAGCTGCTGCAGTGGCTCAACCTCGTGGCCCGCCACCTGGCCGACCACATCATCGCGACAGCGATCTGCGGGATCTACGACCCGGCCACCCGAGTCCTGCGCTGGGCCCGGGCCGGCCATCTGCCGCCCGTGCTGATCCGCGGCGGCGACAGCGAATTCCTGCCCGAGCTGCGAGGTCTCCTGCTCGGCGCGATGGCAGAAGTGTCCTATGAGGAGGGTGAGCTGCAGCTCGATCCCGGCGACACCCTGCTGCTCTACACCGACGGGCTCGTCGAACGCCGCGACATGCCGTTGGACGAGTGCCTGGATCGCTTCCGAATGGCAGTGCGGGGTGGCGAGAAGGATCTCGAGAACCTGTTGGACGACCTGCTTGCGAACAGCGAATCGAATACCGACGACGACACCTGCATCGTTGGCATCCAACTACCATGATCGGACCGCTGAGTCGGTAGGACTCTGCGTGCTGGTCATCCAGCGTCAACATCCGCGATCACGGCGAACATGGTCGTCAAGGATCGGACGGGGTTGCAAGGCGTGTGGATAAGGGGAGTCATCACGCGAGGCCGTAGGTGGTCTGGTGTTCCTACCAACTGCGCAGTGGGCAGGGTTCCACCGATCCGGCGGAGCCCTGCCCTCGGTTCATCAGCCTCTGCTCCGCTCAGCCGGGTCATTCGCCAGGAGGAACGCCCGCAACCCTGCGAGGTCGTCGGTGTTGATGTGATCGACGCCAGCGGTGAGCAGCTCACGCCACACCGCGTTCCGTGCCTCACCCGCCACGTCCGGGGTTGCCCAGAACCGCACCCGATAGCCAGCGGCGTGTGCCTCCGACACGATGCGGTGGAGCTTCTCCCGCTCGGCGACGGGCATGGCGCCCACTCCTTGCCACGTGAAGTTCTTCGTCCAGTTATCGCTGACGAGCGGCATGAACGTGGCGGGGACACCACTGCCGAGATCGCTCAGCCGCCCGTCGTACCCGGCACGCCGGATCCGCTGGGCGAGCATGTCCTCACGCGGCCGGTTCCCGCTGACGACCACCTCGACCGCGCCACGTCGTTCATGGCCGCCGACCCACTGGGTAAACATAGGACGGAACTCGCGCAGCGCCTCGTCCACGGCCTTGTAGGTCGCCGGACCGTCGCTCTTGATGTCGACGAGCAGCTGGAAGGAACCGCGCCAGTGCGGGTAGACGCGACCCTCGTTCGCACGCACGATCTGAGCGAGCGGCTGGAGGTAGAGGCTGCGCAGCGTGCGGCCCGGCCGCGCGTCGACCAGATCGTGCGCCACGCGAAGTTCGCCGTCCACCAGCCACACGTCGGCCTCCACCGAGGTGAACCCGCGGTCGCGGGCGTCGGCCAGCGGGCGATCGTGCTCGTAGTCATTGTGCGCGTGGGCACGTTCGAGCGGCTGCACTCGGCCTGGCGCCGCAGCGGCACCCGGCAGAGGGCACGTCACGACAGTCAGGAGCAATGCCACCAGAACGGAGAACGTCGATCTCTTCATTGGATCCCTTTCTCTGTGCTCACACGCGCACCCACACCGGCGCGAGCGGTGGGCACGCCAGTGTCTAGCCGCCGCTGGTGGAAAGAATGCTTCTTCAGGGCGAACGCCACTCGACGCGGCGGTAACCAGCTCGCACGCGTGGTGGCGGTCTCGTCGGGATGGATCTCGGCGTAGGCCAGGCGGGTGTGGTCGTCGATGGCGAGTGCACGAACTAGTAACCCGACCGTGGTGCGCGGCGGGCGGTGGCGTGGTGAGCGTTGGCGCGGCCGTCGGCCCGCCAGCCTCTGCCGTCACGAAGGCGGCCGAGTTTCTTGACGTCGACATGAACCAGTTCGCCGGGCCGGGCTCGTTCGTAGCGGCGGGTCGGTCGGGCGGTCGAAGCGTTCAGGCCGAGGACGCCGGCAATCCGTGCGGGCCCAAGCCGTCTGCTCCGGCGCAACTCGAGGATCTGCGCCTCGACCACGGCAGGAGTGCGCCGGGTTGCGTGCTGTGGCCGGCTGGACCGGCGTCGCCTTCGAGGCGGTGGCGACGGACCCATTGTGGCCGATGGCGCGGGAGATGCCCATCTCCGTTGCGACGTGGGCGACCGGGCGTCCGGCGGCGAAACGCGCGACGAGCCGCCGCCGTGGGTGCACGGTCAGCCGGGCGAGACGGTGGTACACGAAGACCACCGTTGTGCGGTGCAGACCTAGACACCTCCACCACACACAGAGGTCTTCGCCATGATCACGGCGCCATGGCGGACACGCGGTCGACAACGTCCGTGATCACTACACCTAGTCGCCGAACCGGTCGGCGTGCGGTCATTCGGGTACGCGATAGCTGCCCAACCGACTCGTCACCACTGGATCGCGGTGGTTCAGGAACAGCGAGGAGCCGGTGTCGAGGGCCGCGAGCTGCGCTAGCTGGTCATCGGTGAGCTCGAAGTCGAAGACGTCGAGGTTCTCGGCCATCCGCTCTGCCCGCACGGACTTCGGGATCACCACGGCTCCGCGCTGGATGAGCCAGCGCAGCACCACCTGCGCAACAGATTTGCCGTGGGCCTTGGAGACGCCCTTCAAGATTGGGTGCGTGAAGAGGCCGTTCCTGCCTTCCGCCAAAGGTGCCCACGACTCGATCTGGACGCGGTGTTCAGCCATGACCCGCTGGTCGGCCGAGCGTTGGTGGAACGGGTGCATCTCGATCTGGTTCACGGCAGGGACGACTTCGTTGTGCTCGATGAGATCCACGAGCCGATCGGTGTGGAAGTTGGACACTCCGATTGCTTTGGCCTTGCCTTCGCGATAGATGTCCTGCATGGCGCGCCACTGACCGTGGACGTCGCGAAATGGCTGGTGCATGAGGTAGAGGTCAACGTGCGCAAGGCCGAGTTTGCGCAATGAGCTGTCGAAGGCGCGTCTGGTGTTGCTCTCCGCAGGGTGGTCTTGAGCCCAGAGCTTGGTGGTGATGAACAGGTCATCGCGCGGAATTCCGCTGGTTCTGATCGCTCGCCCCACGGCCTCCTCGTTGCCGTAGGCGGCCGCTGTGTCGAACGAGCGGTAGCCCGCTGCCAGGGCGTCGGCCACAGCTTTGTCGGTCTGCCCTGGTGGGATCTGATAAACGCCGAACCCGAGAACCGGCATGGGGACACCGTTGTTCAAGGTGACGCTGTGCATCGTGATCGCCTCTCGTTACGTCTGTTGGCTACGCGAACACGAGCGCGACGACTGGTCAACCCTGAACCCTTCTCGAGAACGCCACTGCTCACGGTTTCACGGCAACGCGCCCTTGAACGTCGACGCGGACGAGCAGGGGTGGGTTCGGCAGTCCGCGGAGGTAGTCGTCGGTGGCGGCGGTGGCACCGGAGTGCTTCCCATAGTCATCGATGATCAAAACGCCGCCGGAGGACAGCCTCGGATACAGGTGGACGAGTTCGTGCCTCGTCGAGTCGTAGAAGTCGGTGTCGAGGCGCAGGACCGCGATGCTCTCGGGCATCCGGCCGGGGATGGTGTCCTGCACCAGCCCTTTCACCATGGTGATCCGCTTCTCCGGATAGCCGGTCGCGAGCAGCTTGCCGAGGACCACGTCCTCAGCGGTGTCCGCCGTCACGGACTCTGCGGCGTTCTCGGGTTCGGCGTCTCGAGCGGGCTGTTCTCGCATGAAGAGGTAGCCGTCCTGTGGGCTGCGCGGTTCCCAGCGAGCTTCGAAGGTGTCGTACAGCCAGAGATCTCGCGGGTCGGTCAACGTGCGGGCAACGAGCAGCATGGTTCCGCCGCGCCACACGCCGCATTCCACGATTGCGCCGGCGATGTCGTTGCGCTCGATGTGTTCCATCGCGCCGACCATGGCGTAGGCCAGCGGCGGTGAGGTGAACGTGTCCTCGGCGATGCTTGCGTAGAGCTCGCTGAAACCTGGTCGCACCGCATCGATGTCGCGGAACACGTTCACATGCCGGGTCAGTTCGAACTCGGCCGTCCTCGGAACCTCGGCGGGTGCGGAGCTGTCCACCAGGATTCCGTGCTCACGCAGTTGTGCCAGGAAAGCGCGCATCGCCGTGTGCGCGGATTCGGGCACGTGCGCCAGCACGGAGTCCGCTGTGGACGGCTGGGCGAAGCGCAGCACGCACTGGGCCACCTCAGGTGAGAGGTCCCACAGGTGCATTGGCTGCGCTACTGCTCCCAGCCTGGCATGGCGACCGGTCCACGTGACAAAAGCGCCCTCGACCAGGCAGAGCATCTCGGTCACGGATGAACCAGCCCGCCCGCCGAGTCGATGAACCTGAGCAACTGGGCCACTGCGGCCACCGCCTGAGCCACTTCTGACTGCCGCAGCGTTCGGCCGAAATGGGCGCGGTAGTCCACGCCTGACGGCCCAGCGGTGTTGAGGGCCGTCAGGAAGTCCTCCAGCCAGGGCAGGCACGGCACCCGTGACACGTGTCCGTTCACGGCCAGCAGCAAGGTCTTGTCGTCATCCACTCCGCGTTCGAACATCACCGGGAATCGTTCGTCCACCACGGCCCGCTCGCCGGAGAAGGCCGAGCCCCGTTGTCCTGGAACGAACTCGAAGTTGACAGCGCTGGCGCGGCGCAGCCGCTTCGCTTGTGATCGTGTGGGCAAGCCCTCGGCGACGTCCATCAGGATTGAGGCCATCGCCTTGTCAGCAGCGACATCCGGACCACCACCGACCTGTGGCGGGTAGGCAAAGCCGTCGAGCCAGTGGTCCGACTTGAGCTCGCTCAGAGCCGTGGACACCAGGGAGTCCAGCGTGCGAGCAACGTTGTTGTCGGTGTAAGTCGCCAGGTGCACGGAGACGTGCGGCGAGCCGTCTGACTCACCGCAGTGCCAGTAGTCCGACGGCCAGTACAGAACGTCCCCGGCTTGACCCTCGACGACCGTCGCCTGGTCCGCGACTTCACGGAAGTCGATGTCCAGGTTGACCTGGTGGTGCAGCGGGTCTGGCGTGCGGGAGTACTGGACCAATGCCTCGAACGGCCAGGTGTAGAAGCGCTTCTTACCGGACAGCACGAAGGTCATGACCGTGGCGGTGTCCTTGTGGATGCGGGTCGGCGCCTCGCCGTATGCCCCTGCGATGAGGTGACAGTCCGTCAGGCCGGCGGGTACCGATCCCGCGGCACGGTAGATTCCGTCCAAGATCTCCTTCGCAGCGCGGAACAACGGCCACGAAAACTGCTGGAGGCTGTTGACGACGATGTGCCAATCGCCGTGAGCGTACTGACCCACGCGCCTGATGTACTGGGACATGTCGCCGTCCTCAGCACGCGGCAGCAGCGGCGCCATGGAGTTGCTCTTGACCTCTCCGTCTCCCATGAGCATGCGCACGTCGCGAGGCCGCACCAGCTTGCCCCCGAGCCAGTCATCGGCCGCTGTCACCAGCGCCGAGAAGTAGTCGGGCTCCAGCATCGGCGCTGTGAGAGGCGTTCGCAGCACACCCGGACGGCGCTGCCAGTGGGTCTCGGTGAACTGCGACCAGTTGTCGAACTCGAACACCTCGGTCATCGGACGGCCCACCGTTCGAGTTCCGGCGCCGATGCACCCGTGCCAGAGATCCTCTGGGCGGCACTCTCGAGCACCTCGTCGACGTCCGCGTCCGGCACGTTGCCTTCCAGGAACGCAGCGGTGTCGTCGATCGACGCTCCGCCCCACAGCAGGGAGACCACGAGCTGCGCGTGCTCGTCGCCGGTGTAGACGGGGTACAGGCGGATCTTGCGCAGCAGATGTGGAACGGTCTCGAGCAGCACAGGTCCGAAGATGTCGGTGCGCTCCGACAGTGCCTCGCAGATCACGGACTCCCACCGATCGCGGTGCCCGGACGCCAAAGTGTCCATGACGACGTGGTAGACCAGGCTGGGGTCGCCTTCGCGCACCAGATCGGTCACCGCCGTGGTGAAGAGTTTCTCGCTGGCGCGGCGAAGTGTCGTCATCGCCGCGGTCCTGCGCTGGACGTCGGCGTCCGGATGCTGGCGCGCGTTCAAGAAGGTCAACCCGGGCTCCCAGAACTCCCACGGGTGTTCGGTCTGTCCGGGATGGTTGTTGCACCGCACGCTGATCGTGACGCTCGGCCGGGTGAGCCAGAACAGGTCGTGGACGAGGTTCGGGTGGATCTCGTGGACGTCGCCCTCCGCCATGAGCTGCCGTTCGTTCAGCACCATGCGCCCGCCGGCCACGAACGGCGTGATCTCTTGCTGTTCGGTGAAGTCGAAGACCTGGTGGAGCC
Source organism: Lentzea cavernae (assembly GCF_014653695.1). Classification (GTDB taxonomy): domain Bacteria; phylum Actinomycetota; class Actinomycetes; order Mycobacteriales; family Pseudonocardiaceae; genus Lentzea; species Lentzea cavernae. Next base: position 125,173 of record NZ_BNAR01000002.1, read on the forward strand.
GTCGGCCGTGCAGGGCCGCGAACGCTCCGCACGACACGTGTTTGTGCGTCGGCGTCGAGTTGTGGTTCCAGTACAGAAGGTCGATTCGGAAGTGCTCGTTGTGCACGACCGTCAGCGCGGGGTCTCCGAAAGGGTTCGCCCAGGGCTGCGGCGGCAGCGGCGCGTCCAGCGCCCAGACCAGCAACCGAGCCGGATCCAGCCTGCGCAGCCGGTCACGGTGCACGCGCAGCGCCTCGGCCGCGGCACTCGCGAAGTGCAGAGGGTCGTCCTGCTCGTGCAGCGCGAAGATTTCTTTCTCGATCAGTTCGAACGTGTCCAGCATGGCGTCCCCCACGGCTCCGATCGCTTCACATCCACGGGAACGTCTCCGTGGTGGGTCCGAGGCCCACCACGGAGACGATGCTCAGTACGACGTCGGCTGGAGCAGCACGGTGTCCGTGTCCACCTTCACCGCCTCGACCTTGAACGGCTCGGCCGTCTCGACCACCTCGGGCACCGAGGTCGTCGACTCGTCCTTCTCTGCCATGCGTCACACCTCCCTCCGGCACTCGAAGTACTCCCACGACTCCGTGGGACGTCTGGTCAGCCACCCGGCAGGCCGGCGCTCCAAGGGGCGCCCGCCAACTGCCGACCCGCCACGCTGCGCGAGGTGAACCTGTGCACAGTCGTCCCCGGCACGAGTACGCGCACGGCGGTCCATCCCCGCACTGGGCACGGCAGTTCGACGACCACGATCTCTGCGGATCTGGCAACGACGGCCCGGATCTGCGCCGACACGCTCTCGTGCTCGATGTCCGGCGGCACCCGTTCGGGGTGCGCGTCGACGTAAGCCCGCACGCGTTCCACCACGGTGGGGTCAGCCCACTCGCGGAACGCGACACCCATGTGTTCTGGAGGCTCGCGCCTCATCTGCGACATGATCTGCTCGGCTTCCTCGACAGCGGCTGCTGCCGCCTGATCCCAGGTGAGCCCGCTGCCGGAACCCCGCGAAGCCATGGAGACCGATCTGTCATCCGCAATGATGAACGCGTGCACGACGGGCACGGAGGTGTCCGGGTAAACGAGAAGCCGGGTGGCCGGATCGGTGCAGGGCAAGCGAATCGCGGGGCGCTGCCACAGGAAGTTCGGGTAGAGCGACGCGCGTTCGAGAACCTCTCGAAGGGCCCGGGCCACGGCTTCGTCGCGCTCTGGGTGGACAGCGAGCCCGGTGGTCGTTCCCAGCGTGGGGCGTGGTCGATCATTCGATCCGGGGATGTGGGGAAATGCCACCAGCGCCAGTGGTACGTCGACCGGCCCGCCGTCCACCAGGGACAGTCCACGGACGTAGTCGGGTGGCGGGCTACCGTCCACGAGGTGTGCCTCGTACGGTCCGCCATAGGGGTGGAAGTCCTGCAGGCGCCGTCTTCGTGTGCCGTCGGCGGGGGCTCTGGGGAGATCGTTCGCGCTCCAGGCCGCGAACCGCTCGATCGCCTCACCGACCGCTCTGGTGACGGCTTCCTCGTCGTCGACTCCTTTGCCGCTGGCGGACTCCAGTTCCGCCACCACTCCCCCTGCGAGTGTGCGACACGTGGCGAGCCGCACCCTGCGTCGAGGGGAGTCCGCGTCGAACACCCGCAGGTCCCTGATCAGTCCCTTGGCCCACGACTGTTCTCCACGTAGGTGGTCCACAGGCACAGGTTCGTGCCGTGCCGCGGTCCACAGCCGTGCGGTGCGGTCGCCGTCCAGTAGGAAGACCCGGTCGGATTCTGGGCGCTTGAGCAGTGAGTCGACGGCGGACGCGACGGCGGTGGCTCGTACCGGACCGGTCATCAGCGGCAGCGGTCGCGAGGTGAACCCAAGCTCACGGACGGCACGGTCGGACCACCACGTCGTCGTCGCCTCGAAGTAGCGGCGCACGTCGTCGGGCGAGTTCAGCAGCGGACCGACGTGGGTGCCGTCAGTGGTTTCTCCCGCCCACAGCACAGGATGTCGTTCGGTCAGTGGCACGAGCCAGTCCGGTTCGTCCAGGTCTTCCCGATCGGCTACGACGACAACCGGTGTTCCTGCGGCCGCGGTCTCCGGCACAGCTGCCGGTTTCTCGGCGATGGCTGGAGTCCAACCGAGTGCGGCCAGCGGAGCGACGAGGCCTTCGGCCGCTCGGCGTTCGGTCGTGTCGAGCAGCACCAAGGTCGCGTTCTCCTCTCTGGTTCGCGCAGCCCCTGACGACGGTGCGGTGCTGGTGACGAAGTCTGGGTAGCCGTGATCCCGCAGACGGACGGGAGTGACCTGGCCGGTCAACCGCAACAGCTGGAGCCGCGGGCCGAGCATCAGGGTCCCGTCCGGACGGTCCAGCCGGACTGTCCAGGAAGCGAACCGGCAGGACTGATCAGAACTCACCCAGCACCGGACCGAGCACGAGGTGGCCGTCCCAGCCGTCGTACCGCCGGTTGATGCCGTGCAGGAAGTGGTCGTAGGCCATGATTCCCTGCGCCACCACCGATGCCAGGACGCGAGTCCTCTCGGCGCTGATCACGCCTTCCTCGGCGAGCACCAGCACGGGCATCATGGCGTGTTCAGCGCCTTCGTCGATCGCTCCGTGCGCTCGAAAACCGGCCAGGGCGGCAGCCGGAATGTCGTTGTAGAACTCCAGCAGGTCGAGAACGTCTCGCGGCTTGCCATCCGAGTCCTCTTTTACCCCACTTGAGTCCAGCACGTACTCAGGGACTTCCGGAATGATGAGAGATGCCGCGAAATGCGCTACGGACTGATGTCCCATGGCGAAGAAGTAGTTGTTGAACAACGTGCTTTCAGGAGTGGCCTGCGCTGCCTTCAGCTTAGCCGGTTCGATTCCCACGTGGACGAAGTCCCGGGCCATCAGGTCAGAGTGGTCGGCCTCTTCGTCGAAGAACTCCCGGAGCGCAGAGCGCTGACGGGCGGTCAGGTCGTGGGCCAGTACCGAAGGAGCTGTCCAGTGCGCGGCCCTCACCACGAAGAAGGTCTCCACCATCAGACCGATTCCGAGGTCACGGCGCCCACCTGAACGCAAGGCGCGAATCAGCGGGTTGTCGTTCCACAGTCTGGGTGCCCATCGACGGTGGGCGTCGATCAACCGGTATCCGATGTATTCGGCGTTGAAGTACGCGCGCCCGCCTTCGGGGTGCTCCACCACCAGTCCGGCCTTGACGAGCGCTGACACCGCTTCCTCGCCCGCACCAAGATCGGAGTCGCGCAGCGTTGCCAGTGCCTCCGCCATCGCGGAGCGGCGGAACTCCCTGCCGTTGAGCGCTTCCACGGCGTCATTCACCGGATTCGCGACGACACAGCGATACTCGCTCGCGCCGTCGATGATCATCAGGTCGCCGTTGCGCAGCACCGCTTTCGCGGTCGACTTCAGCACGGGGGTGTGCACGAGAGTGCGTACGCCACCCTCAATTGAATCATCGCCGAATAGACCAGTCAACGCTCCCCCTAGCCTTGCGCTGGTGTTCATTAAAATGCCGAGGTGTTCGAGACAACCTCGGAATGCCAGTGACTCTAGACTCGGCGAGCGCGCCTTGTCCACGATCGAATTACGTCCCATGGACCCACCACTCTCCGTCACCCGTGGCCGATCATGGAATAAATTCCAGGCGGACGGATATACCGGAAGAGAACCGCAGGTAAGCACGAGCTCATCTACAGTGACGCCTGCCAACTGCCGCCATTACCGGAAATTCGCGGCACCTGCGGAACGGACAGCGCATCACCTGATCGGCACATCGGACAGCTGCGCGTTCTTGCTCGTCCCGCTTGCGGTGACCGCTAGTGTCAGCCTTGGGGGTATCGCGCTGCTCCTGTTTCGAACAACTCGACGAACGGGTGCGAATGCCGCAAGAGAAAACCGGAACGTCTCGCGAACTTCGCATGAGGAGCAACCCCGAGTTCCGGTTGCTCTGGGCGGGGGACGCCGTGAGCCAGCTGGGGAACCAGCTCACCGTGATCGCGCTGCCGCTGGTGGCGATCACAACGCTGCAGTCGTCGACGCTGCAGATCGGGTTGCTGACCGCGGCAGGCTATCTCGCCTGGCTGGTGATCGGTCTGCCCGCGGGTGCGTGGGTCGACCGCAGACGGCGGCGTCCTGTGCTGGTGGGCGCGGACCTCGGGCGCGCCGCGCTACTGCTGTCGGTGCCACTCGCTGCCGCCACGGACGTGCTCACGTTGTGGCAGCTGTACTTCGTCGCTCTGGGCACGAGCGTGCTGACCACCGTCTTCGACGTGGCCTACCCGGCCTATCTGCCGCACCTGGTCCAGCGGGACCACCTCGTCACCGCCAACGCCAGGCTTCAGTTGAACGCGTCAGTCGCGTACATCGCGGGGCCCGGTATTGGCGGTGTTCTCGTGCAGGTGCTGACCGCTCCTATCACTCTCTTGCTGGACGCGGCGAGCTACCTGGTCTCGGCGGTCTGTCTGAACCGCATCTCCAAGCAGGAGCCGGCGGTACCTCCGAAGCCTGAAAGGCACCTGGGTCGCGAGATCTCGGAGGGTTTGAGGTTCGCTTGGCGGCAGCCGATCATCAGGGCGATCGCGCGTTCGTCCGCGGTGTTCAACTTCTCGTTCGCGGGTTATCAGGCCCTGATCATCGTGTTCCTGGTCCGGGAGGTGGGCCAGTCGACGGCGTCGACGGGTCTGCTGCTGGCGGCGGGAAGTGTGGGTGGTGCCGTCGGCGCCTTGCTCGTGGGACCGCTCAGCCGCCGGCTCGGTGACGCGCGGCTGATCTGGGCGGTGCCTCTCGTCACCATGCCCGCGATCCTGCTGGTGCCGATCACCTATCCGGGCTGGGGCCTGGCGTTCTTCGTGGTCGGTGCTTTCGTGCCCGCAGTCGGCGGGGTGGCGTTCAACGTGTCGGTCGCGTCGTTCATCCAGGCCCTGACTCCGCAGGACATGCTCGGCCGAGTCGGTGGTTCGATCCGGGTCCTTACCCGCGGTGCGCTGCCGGTGGGTGCAGCCACTGCGGCGTGGTTGACGACCTGGCTTCCGGTCCGGGGCGTGCTCGTGCTCGCCGCCGCGGGGATGACCCTGGCGATCCTGTCCCTGCTCCTCTCACCGATCCGCAGGTTGACCACGCTCGCCGAGGTGCAGCGTGAGGAACCGATGAGCAGGCCGTCCACATGATGTACGTGCGGAGGTTGCGCAACGGGATCGTTGTGGTGGTCGTACCCGATCCCGGCGAGGCGATTGCCTGCGTGACCTCCGTCCACGGCATGGGATACCGGAACGACCCTCCGGGCCTGCAGGGCCTCGCACACCTGGCAGAGCATCTGTTGTGCCGCGGTGAGAACGTTCAGGGTGCCACGAGGGAGGACCACCTCGTGCTCCAAGCGTTTTCCCTGCCGGACGACCTGGCGGACTCGCTCTCGGCTCACGCCGGTCGCCTGCGTCATCAGGTCGTGAACGAGCAGGCAGTGCGAACGCACTCAGCGTTGATCCGGGAGGAGACGGCTTCGCTGCGCCAGCTGCCTGAGCTCGGTTTTCCGTGGTTGCCTGTCGCGAGAACGATGTTCGGCATCGACCCGCTGGGTGACCCCGACGCGCTCGCGAGGGCCGAGCCGTCGCGGGTGCGGTCCTTCCTCGATGATCATCTCCGTCCGAACACGACCGCGGTGGTCGTGTCCGGGCAGGTGGATCCGCAGTTCGCACTGTCGGTTGCCGAAAAGGCGTTCTCCGATCTCCCTGATCGGTCCGGAAAGACCCCGACGGCCTTGCACTCGTGCAAGGCGCAGCCTGTCGTGAAGCTGACTTCGGCTGACCTGGCTCGTGGCGCAGCACTGGTGCTGTCGATCGATGGCCTCACCGTCGATCCCCATAGTGCGTGGGGGATGTGGCTGGCGGCGCGTTCATTGGTCGGTGGTCCACGACCCTTGCTTCTCGAGTTGGCCGCCGAGCGCCGCATGCCGGGCCGCGCCGTCGTCTCATTGGGCCTTGTGGGCGTGTCCTGGGAAGCACCTTCACCAACAGCGCTGTGCGTCGGATTTCTCAGTCCGCAGCCGGTATCGCCACAAGCGCTCGTCAAGCTGCTCAACACGGCCTCGCGCGCGGTCCCCGACCTCGTTCGAGACGCAGACGTCGTGTCTGCGGCCTCTGCGAACCTGCTGCTCGACGAACTCGCACTGATGGACGACCCGTTCGCACGAGCTCGCCGAATCGGCGTGGCGCTGTTGCGGGGAGGGGACGCCGAATTGGCGCTCGACCCAGCGCGCCTCGCCACCATGATGTCACCATCCACAGTGGAGGGACAATGGCGGCGATCGGCAGAGGACCGCCCTGCGCGTCTGGTGTTCGTCTGATGACCGGCCCCCCAACTCGGTGGCCAACGGCACGTGGCGCTGTTCTGCTCACGGTGCACAGGCCCACGGTTCCGCTGGTCGAAGCCCGACTGCACTGGGCTGACGTGGACCATGAACTCCGCGCCGTGGCAGAGCGTTCCGTCGCCCAGCACGTCCTGTTGTCCCAGGCACGGCAAGCACTGTCCGAGGCAGGAGTCGATGCCTACCAGCTGTCAGCACCGTGGCGGTACAGCGGTCTGCATCTCGCTCTGCGCTTGTTCGCCGCCGACGTCACCAGCGCGGTGAAGGCGCTGGCCTGCGTTCGGCCGACAGCGGAGTTGGGCGACGCCCAAGATCATGCGATCCACGAGCACACGCGGCGTGCGAAGAACTCGCGAGAAATCCTGGATGCCGCCTTCACTGCCGAGTTCCTACCCGGTTCTGCGGCCGCGTGGCCACCAACGAATCTGGCAGCAGCCTGCCGTTCTGTGGCGGATGGCGCGGTCAGCGACCGCCTGGACACATTGCTGTCGCAGGGCGAGCTGGCAGTTGCCCTGGTGGGCGACATCGACCCGCACGCCGAGTTCGACCTGCCAGGGCGGGATGCCCCTCACGCCAACAGGCTTGCTGCTTCCCCCAACGGTGAACCGAGAAAGCTGCCCGGCGACCACACCGCGACGGTCCGGCTGGGACTGCTCATCCCTGACTCCCATGTCCCCGCACACTGGGGTGCGCTCGCGGTCAACGTTGGCTTCGGGAATCCGGTGCGCTCTCGACTGACCCGAGTCCTGCGTGACACCGGACTGAGCTACCAGGCCGACAGCGTGGTGTTCCGCCGAGGTGGCAGCACCGCTCTCATGATCGTCGCCAGTGGCACGACCGGCTCGGGACAGATGCTGGCCGACGCTGTCATGACTGCGTTGAACGAGATCCATGACGAACCCCCGGCCGAACTGCGTTCAACGGCCGAGCGCGGCGCGGCTTCGATCCTGCGCGCATCGTCGTCACAAGCCAAAGCCGCGGACGCACTGCTCGCAGACCTCGTGGAGCACCACACGTTTCCCGGGGCGTGGCGACAGGCAGAACTACTCCGTGGCTTGGGTCCAGCCGAAGCACCTGCCGCCAGAGCGCTCTTTCACCCCGACCTGCTTTTCGGGGTCGTCCTGAACTGACGAACTGCGGAGCGACAAGGAGAGATCGGATGCAGGACGGGTACTACCTGTCGACCTACCTGAACCCGGTAGGTCTGCACAGCCTCTTCGACATGATCTTCCGGCACGACGGGAACGTGTCGTTGTGGCACAAATCCGGATCACAGGTGCGCCTGGAACGCGTGTGGGAACTGGAACGCATCAGCGGGGAGAAGCAGCACCGCACTCCCTTCCGCACCGAGGCCGATCTCCGCGACTTTCTGGCCTCGCTGTTGGGTGACTGCGGCCTGAGTCTCGACGACGTGGTCGAGGTCTGGGGCACTCCCGGAATCGCGACCACGAACGACTACCACCTCGTCGAGGAACATCCGGACTTGGCGTACCACGCCCTGACGCACCTTTACAGCTCGGTTCTCTTGGACAGCGCACTGTTCTTCGAAGGTACTATCATCGGCCTCGCGATGGACCGCGGTCCGGACCGGGTTCTCGATGGACGTGTCAAACCCAGTTGGTTCGCCGGTTGCGTCGTCGAGCGCGGAGACGTCCAGTTCTTCCCGATCGAGTCACCTGGTCCGCTGTACGGCACCGCCAAGGATCGCCTCGGGATGCGCGAGGGCACTCTCATGGCGTTGGCGACCTCTACCAAGGCTTCGGGTCTCTCCGATCGGCAGCGTGTGATCGGAGAGTTCGACTTCTCCGGCGTCCGGTCCATGAAGGACATGCCGGCTGCGCTCGACCTGATCATCGAGTCGGTTCAGAGCACCCTCGCGCCTGATCCCCGCTTCACCGAGCAGGAGAGCTTGATCAGTGCCGTGATGAAGGAGGTGCAGGCGATCTCGATGACGATCGTTGAACGCAACCTCGACCGCGTGCTCGACGAATTCGGCATCGACGCAAGACGAAGTCACCTGGCGCTGTCAGGTGGGTTCGCACTCAACTGCCCGACCAACAGCCACCTCATGCGCAAGTACGAATTCGCAGGGCTTCTCGCGCCGCCGCACGTCAGCGACGGAGGCCAGTCGATCGGCATCGCGCTGGGCGCGTTCCACAAGAAGTTCGCCGGCCGATTCGACTTCCGCTTCCCCGGCGCTTACCTCGGCCGATCGGACGACGACCTCGACGCGGCGTTGACCGAGATCGCCGGGTTCGTGGACACCGTCGACGACCTCGACCTGGACACCGCCGTGGACGACCTGCTGAGGCACCCCGTTGTCTGGTTCGACGGCAGATCGGAGATCGGACCGCGAGCCCTGGGAAACCGAAGCCTGCTGGGTGATCCGACCTCAGCCGAGACCAAAGACCGGCTCAACGCGATCAAACAGCGGGAGTGGTGGCGGCCCGTCGCGCCTGTCGTGCTCGAGGAGTTCGCCGCCGACTGGTTCGAGGATTGCCGACGGTCGCCGTACATGTTGGAGACCTTCACCGTTCGCGGTGATGTCGTCGACCGCGTTCCCGCAGTCGCTCACCTCGACCACTCGTCGCGCGTCCAGACGCTGCATGCGGAACAGAACCCCCGCCTGCACGAGCTGATCACGGCCTTCCGCCGCCGGACAGGAGTGCCGATGGTGTGCAACACATCCTTGAACGACAAGGGCGAACCCATCGTCGACACGCTCGCCGAAGCGCTGAACTTCTGTCTCCGCAAACACATTCCGGTCGCCCACCTCAACGGACGACGGGTGACCTTCACGCGCGCCGACGAGTTCCCGGAAACCGGCCCGCGGCCCCGACGTCTCGAACCGTTCCAGCCGATGAACCCTTCGCAGCGCGCCGAGGTGCGCACCACCCTGAACCCACACGGCGTACCGGACCTGCACCTCTACATCGCACTCCACAACCCGACGACCATCAGCGCTCACGATCTACGGACAGCGGAAGGGGCAGCGGCAGTGCGCGACGGCATGGAGGAGATGATGCGCACCAACCCCGATCTGCGCCGAGCAGCCGAAACCAAGTTGTTCGAACTGCGAAGCGCAGACAGGGCCATGTAGATCGAGCGATCATCGTTCGGGTAGCCAGCGCACATGCTCCGGTGATCCGCGTTTGCCGATGCCTCTGGGAGCACGGAGTGGGAGCAAATCCGTGCGTTGAACTGCGCGAACGGTCCTCAATGGACTTGAACGGACCCGTGCCGACCTGCAAGAGTCTTGTTCCGCAGGTAAGCGCGGTACCGGCACCATAGTTCACACCGAAGAGGTCACTGGTTCGATCCCAGTATCGCCCACAGTGTGTTTTACCTGATCAGGCGGCCTGTCGATGGATTCCATCGGCGGGCCGTTTGTCGTTGCGGGGAGCAAATGGGGAGCACGGCCTGATGAACACATTCGCGATACCTAAGCGTTCATGCCGCTGACGGCCCGTTTCCTCGCTCCCACGTCCATCCCCGTCTTCTTCCCAGCGGCGCTGCAACCCCGCCAGCATCCGGGTGATCATGACGTCCGTCACGTGCGAGTAGTTGTCATCGACGTCCTTGCGCTTGTGACTCAACCGGGCCAACCGCACCACCCGAGGAACCTGATCCTCGATCAACCACGTCTCGTGCATGTGCCGCAGATCGTGGAAGTGCAGCTCCGGGTTCAGTGGCCTCCACCCCAGCTTCACGTTGCCGGCCTTCGCCGGTAACCACGCCCGCTGCCGGTCTGGACGCCGAGTCACCCTGGGAGCAGGAGGTCGCCCTGACCACCGACTACCTCACCACCGACATGGTCATCGCCGTACCCGCGGGAGCACCGGCCGACATCGCCGGGCAACGGGTGCTGGTGCGAGACGGCAGCGCCGAAGCCGCGCTGCTGTCCGACCACGACGCAACCGCCGTGCCTGTCACCGACGTCCCCGAACGTCCCGACGGTTCTCCCCGACTGGCTGGTCGATGCCGCCGGGCTGACCGACTCCGGCACCCACCTGTCCAGCATCGACCACGTCATGGCCGTGCCGCCAGGCGAGAACGCCTGGCAAAGCACAGTCGAGCGGTTCCTGCTGGAGCTGGATCCCGACGAGGTGCACCGCTTGCTGCTCGACATCCACCGCGCGGGGGCATGACATGGCCGCGATCCACGACACCTTCGAGTTGCCGCCCGACAAAGCGGCGCTGCACCGCCGTGCTGTGCGCCTGGAGTGGTGGACGGTCGCGTTCTTCGTCGTGGCCATCACCGCGCTGGCCGTCGTGCTCGGCCAATCCCAAGCCATGAAGGCGGCCTGGGTGGAGGACATCCTCGCCTCGCACCGCCCATCGCGTTCCTCGTCGCTGATCGCTTCCGCTACCGGCCTGTCAACGACGAACACCCCTACGGGCATCACCGCTCGGTGGCCATCGCGTTCCTGGCCTCCGCTCTGGCGCTGCTGACGCTGGGCGGCTACATCCTCATCGAGTCCGTGCTGCGGCTCGTGCAGGGCGAGCGCCCGCCGATCGGGCTGATCGAAGTCTTCGGCCACACCCTGTGGCTGGGCTGGCCGATGATCGCCGTCCTGCTGGCCACCATGGTCCCCGCGATCCTGCTCGGCCGCGCCAAGACGAAACTGGCCGCACAACTGCACGACAAGGTCCTCTACGCCGACGCCGAGATGAACCGCGCCGACTGGCTCACCGCCGGCGCAGCCGTCCTCGGGATCCTCGGCATCGGCGCCGGACTGTGGTGGGCCGACGCCGTCGCCGCGATCATCATCTCCGCCGATATCGTCCGCGACGGCCTGCGCACCACCCGAACCGCCGTCGCCGACCTCATGGACCGGCGGCCCCGCACCGTCACCGACAACCAACCTCACCCCCTGCCCGCCCAGCTCACCGCGCTCGCCCTCGACCAACCCTGGGTCACCGACGCCTGGATCCGGCTACGCGAGGAAGGGCACGTCTTCGTCGGCGAGATGCTCATCGTGCCCAAGCCCGGCACCGACGACCTCGTCGAAAAACTCGACCGGCTCAGCCACCAGCTGCGCGACGCGGACTGGCGCATGCACGACATCGCCGTGATGCCCGTACTCGAGATCCACCGATGACCGCCATAGTCCCTTCAGTCCTGAGACGAACTTTGCTCCACCGGTGAAGCCGCTGATCGCCATGGCGCTCAAGCCGTCGTCGCGGACTTCCTGCCGGGTGCCGCCGCCCAGCGAGGAGCCGAGCCCCACGTCGAGCCCGTCCTTGCTCCCGTGGGATCGCTGTTGTTGATCGGGTCTCCCTGGGCGTAGTTGTATTGGTTCGGCTCTTGGCCCGTGGGGTCCGGTGACCGGAAACGGGCGTACGCACTGTAGTCGTCGTACTCGTAGGTCGTCTCGGCCTGCTTGCCGTCCTTCTTGTACTCGACCAGGCCCATGCGCTCGGTGTAGCGCAACACTTCGAGGTCCGCGTTCAACCCCGTCGAGCGGATGCTGGTCACATTGCCGTTGCCGCAGGGTGGTGCCCTCCCCGAGGTCCGGCCAGGGCGGCGGCACGTACCGAGATCACCAACCGACAGCAGGCAATGCCGCCGCCGCTGGCCTCAGGAAAAACTTGCTTGCGGGAGCTTTAGCTCTATCGAGTCTCGGTTTCTCCTGAGTGAGAACATGGAAAGGGGTACCGACCGGCGATTGCCGGTCGGTACCGCCGATCTCGCGTCAACGGCGACGCAGGGACTGTCTCACCACGTAGACCCCCAGCAGGCTTCCGCCGAGAAACAGCAGGATCGGCACGATCAGCGGCAGTTCGAGCAGTAGGGTTGCCACCGTGGCGGCAGCAGCCAGGAACATGCCCACAATGCCGTTGCGACTTCTCGAATCCATCTTGCTCCTCGCTGTCGGTTAAATAAGCTTGCTGATCGCTTTCCCGCCGAAGACGCCGCCGACACCGCCGATCGTGCCACCGACGGCGCCGCTGATCGTGGCGTCGGTAATCTTGGCCTTGTCGCCGCCGCCGATCGCGGCGCCCAATCCTCCGCCGGCCGCGCCGAACATCGCACCGACGACCGCTCCACCAACAAGGCAGCCCACTCCGCCAGTGGCGCCACAGGCTACGCCGATGACGATGCCGGAACCGATGCCCCCGATGCCCGTGCCGACGTCCTGACCGAAGTCCGCCCAGCTGTAGCCGCCGGTCGGATCGCTCTGGTTGACCGGGTCGCCCTTGGCGTAGTTGTACGGGTTGGTCTCCTGGCCCGTCGGGTCCGGTGAGCGGAACCGTGCCATCGCGCTGTCGTACATGCGGTGGCCCATCAGGTACTGACCTTGCTGGAGCTGGTAGACCCCGATGTAGCGGAACGGGTTTGCGCCTGCGGCGGCTCCGGTCGCCGTGACCGTGCCGTACGGGGTGTAGTCGTACTCGGCGACCAGGTTGCCGGAGGTGTCGACCAGGCCGATCACGCTGCCCTGGTGGTCGGTAACCGCCCCGTACCGGGCGCCGGCGCCGTCCTTCAGGCCGATGAGCAGTCCTTGCGGGTCGCGGGTGTAGCTGGAGCGCTTGCCGTTGTCGACGGTTTCCGTGACGCCCAGGGCGGTGTGCGTCAGGACGTGCGTAACCTGGTTGCCGCCGGCAGTCTCGGTGATCGTCCTGGGCTGGGTCTGCTGACTGGTGTCGTAGCGGACGTCGAGCACCTGGGCCGTGCCAGCGTGGCCGGTGAGGACCTGGTTAGTGGGGCTGAACGTGAACCGCGACTCCGGGTTGGTCGTCGATGCGTAGTTGCCGGCGCCGTCGAACGCCACGGTCGTGTCATTCGCCTTGGTGGCCTGGTCGGCGGCGTTGACGGTGAAGGTGCGGCCTTCACCGGCGAGCAGGTTCGTGGCGTTGTCGTAGCTGTAGGTGGTGCCCGGCGCGGTCTTGAGCCTGCCGATGGCGTCGTAGGTGAACGCGCGGGCGCTGTTGCCCCTGGTCTTGAGCTGGATCTTGTCGGTGTCGGTGCCGTCCGGCTTGGTGTAACGGTTGGTGGTCTTCAGCAGTTCACCGCCACCGGGCCGGGTGACGGTCACCGAGGTCTGGCGCCCGGAGTTGTCGTAGCCCGTGGTCTGCACGGCACCGCCGGGGAACGTCGTCGTGGTGCGCCGATCAGCGTTGTCGTAGTCGAAAGTCGTTGTGCCGCTGTAGGAGTCCTGCAACGTCTTGAGGCGGTTCGCCTCGTCGTAGTCGTACTTCGCCACACCGGTCGGCGTGGTCAGCGTCTTGGCGTTGCCGGCCTTGTCGTAGGTGTAGGAGACGACCTCGCTGCCGCGCGTGACCTTCTCGAGCAGGTTGCGCGGGTCGTAGTCGAAGACCCTTGTGGCATCGGGTGTCTGTGTCCTGGTGAGGTTGCCGTTCGCGTCGAAGCCGTTGGACTGCAACACGGCGCCGTTGTGCGTGATCGTTGTGACGCGGTCAAGCCTGTCGTAGCCGTAGACGATCTTCTTGCCGTTGCCGTCGGTCACGCTGTCAACGCGCGAGAGCGCGTCGTAGGTGAAGGACGTCGGCTTGGCCGGTGCCGGCGGGACGACCTTCGTCAGATTGCCGTAGTCGTCGTACTCGTAGGTCGTCTCGGCCTGCTTGCCGTCCTTCTTGGACTCGACCAGGCCCATGCGCTCGGTGTAGCGCAACACTTCGAGGTCCGCGTTCAACCCCGTCGAGCGGACGCTGGTCACGTTGCCGTTATCGTCGTAAGTCCGGGTCACCTGGTTGCCCGACGCGTCGGTGATCTGCGTCGGCAGGTGCGGATGCGCCGAGTCGGCGTAGCCGACGACGTTCTTCGCGCCGGTCGCCAGTTTCGTCCCGATCAGGTTCTGCTGCGGGTCGTAGTCGTAGGTCGTGGAGTGCTGCAAGCCGTTGGTCGTGACGTTGACGTCGCTGTTGGCCGTCCAGGTGCGCGACTGCGCGTGGCCGAGGGCATCGGTGGCCTTCTTTTGCCGCCCCGGCGACTCGAACTCGTGCACCGAGCTGTGCAGGTTCGGGTCGGTGACCTTCGTCTTGTCGAAGCCGTCCTCGGCGAAGGTCGTGGACGCGCCGGCGCCGTCGCGGGTCGGTTCGGTGAGCTTGCTGATCTGCGAGTAATCCGGGTCGTACTCGATCTTCCACGTGTTGCCGCGGCCGTCGGTGACGGAGGTCAGCAGATTCCGTTCAGTGTCGTAGCCGAACTTGACCTTGTTCCCAGCCCGGTCGGTGAGTTCGCTGATCAGATCGTCCTCGTAGACGTAGTTGCCGTACGTCTGCCCGGTCGGGTCGGTCAGCGAGGAGTCCCGGCCCTGGGCGTCGCGGTTGAACGTGGTGACACGGCCCTGGGAGTCGGTGATCGACGCCAGGGACCCGTCCGGCCGGTAGCGGTTGGTGTTGGCGTTGCCGTTGCGGTCGGTCTGTGAGACGAACCAGCCCTTGCCGGTGAACAGCCACCGCTCGCCGGAGTCGTTGAACGTGACGACGTAGCCACCCTCAGGCGACTTTGTCAGCGACGCGCGGAAGTGCTCGGCAGGAGCGAAGGTGCCGTCCGCGTTCTCCGGGAACTCCACGCAGTACCCGTTGGGGCCGTGCAGGATCCGTGAGTTCCCGACCGTGAAGCCCGGGTCTTCCAGTCCGATTTCGGTGCCGCTGTGGACCCAGTTGTACGCGGCCTTCGCGTTGTAGAACCGATCGGCCGACATGTTGAGGCCGGTGCCCTTGATGGTCAGTTCTCGATAGGACAACACGACGTTCCGCGTGTCCAGGTTGACCAACAGTTCCAGCCGGTCACTAATCTGGTGCCGTTCCATGGGGTACCACGGCAAGACACCGAGGTTGGAGCTCACACAGGTCGACCGCAGCGCCGAAACCTCACCCGACGCCCGCCACGCCCGATCCGGCGGCGCGCCGCCCACGGGCGTGCGGTTCACCTCGACCGGCGCCTTCACCGGTTCCGCGGCGGCAGGAGCAGACGCTCCACTTGCCACCAGACTCGTGATCACGGCACAGCTGAACGCGCGCAGCACGAGGCCGCGCAGCAATCTGCGCTTCATCTTGATCTCATCCCCCAATCGAAACGTGCCAGCCCCCAGCCAGCACGAATCTCCAAGCTAGCGGCAGATCAATACTGCCCATACCGCCAGGAGCAGTGATCGATTCCACCAAGTGGATCACATACCCAATTTTTCCAGATTGAAACATCGAATTCGGCTTCAAATAGACATTCCTCGTCACCCTCAACGACCGCGCGAAATTTGGCGACCAAAATCGACCGTCTGCAGACTGAAATATTACTGAAGTCCACAAAAGGAAACGGATTCTGGTTCGCACTGGCGGCACGATCGTCAGCTTGGCCATCCCGTCTGAGAAATAGCGGTTGGAGACACCGAGCACGTGGAGTAGTCGTGGCGCAGGCTGCGCGAGTTCTCAGTTCACCGAGCGTCGCTCGAACCGGAGCTGGCCGGGCGGGCCCGCGCGAAGCCGATGATCCCGTCGAGGACCAGGAACGCCACCAGGCTGATGCCAAGGAACGACGGTCGCTCAGATGGAGTGGATCGCCTGCCGCGGGGACGGGTCCGACGACCCGTCCCCAGGTACTACTACTCGGGCGCGGATAGGCCGAACGATGACTCCACCACTAGACTGCCGACACAAAATCGCTGGTCAGCCCTGTTCCCATCCTTTGGCACTCCCGCCCGAGGTCCGGCCCTCCGCACAACGATCACGCGCAGGGTGGTGCCCTCCCCGAGATCCGGCCAGGGCGGCGGCACGAACCGAGATCACCAGCCGACAGCAGGCAATGCCGCCGCCACTGGCCTCCGATAAACCTCGATTGTCGGTCGTTAGAGCGGCTCTAGGATGAGGGTGATGACCGAGGACTCGACGACCGTCTCCGAGCCGCCGGCGACAAGTCCGCCGAAAAGTCGGTCATCCACGAGTCCGCCGTCGCGCCCTTCATCACGTCGGCGAACTCGATGACGAACTTCTCGATGCACAACTCGGACAACGTCTCGACGATCGAGACGACGTCGACAATGAAGCAGGACATCGTGAAGCCGGACGCGAGCATCGGGACGCCCGGCGTCGAGAATTCGGCACGACCATCACGTCCTCGACAGCGCTCGTCATGCCGGCGACGGTGTTTTCGGAGATGTCCGCGATGAACTCGCCGGGCGTCGACGGCGCGCTGTTCCACTCGATCAGCAAGCGCGACGCGCTCGGCACCACGCACATGCTCGGCAAGGCCATCAGCGAGATCATCGCCCGCGCCGCGACGACTGCGGGCCTGCCGGTGCGGCTGACCGGGCACTCGGTGCGCTCTGGGCTCGCCACCGAGGCACGACGCGCCAGGCACGACGCGAAAACCATTGCCGCGCAACGAGGATGGCGACCCAACTGCGCCGAGCTGTATAGGTACATGCAGATCGTCGACGCCTGGTCCGACAACGTCCTCGCCGGCATCGGCCTGTAGAGAGGCACGGCTGGACGACGCGAAGTTGGCGGGCAACCGCAGGACCCAAGTAGAAAGTGCCCTGCAAGATGATGTCCGGGGCCTGATCATTGACCAGACCCCGGACGCGTTCAGCGGTGGAAACGCCGCATCATCAACGCCACGGCGATGGCCGCAAAGATCGCCACCACGACGTAGGTCCATGCCTTCGGCACGTCAAGAAGCCCGACGATGGCACCCAGGACTATTCCTGTTACCACCAGACCTAGTACCGCCGCTGCCTGCGGCTTGTTTCGCAACACGAAGATCGCCCTTTCGTTTGCCAGATCAATCGAGGATCGCGATTCCGATGCCGAACCCAAGACCGAACGCGGTGCCGTAGAAGGCGCCTGCCGCGGCTCCCGCCAGGCACCCGGCCGCGGCGGCCAGGGCGCATCCAGCGACGCCACCGACCGCGGCGGTGACAGCCATGGTGTCCGCGACCGTGCCCGCGTCGGACTTGAAGTCGGTCCAGCTGTAGGCGCCGGTCGGGTCGATGTTGTTGATCGGGTCGGATTTGCCGTATGCGTAGGGGTTGCGTTCCTGGTGGGTCGGGTCCGGTGCGATGAAGCGGCCCCATGAGGAGTTGTAGTAGCGATAACCGAACAGCGTCAGCCCGCCCTTGAGGGTGTAGCCGCCGACGTAGCGGAACGGGTTAGTGCCCGCTGCCGCGCCGGTGCCGGTCGCACCGCCGCACGGGGTGTAGGTGTAGGTGCCGGCCAGTACGCCCGCAGTGTCGAGCAGGGCCAGGACGCTGCCCTGGTGGTCGGTGATCAAGTTGTAGCGGGTCGTGCCCGCCTTCTCGGTCACCAGCCTGCCGTCCGGGTCACGGGCGACGCTGATCCGCATGTTGTCCACGTTGACCGTGCTCGTGCCCAGTGCGGTGTGCGTGAACGTGTGCGTGGTCGAGACGCCGCCGACCTTCTCGGTGATGCTGCGCGGCTGGGTCTGGTCGATGGTGTCGTAGGAGGCGGAGAAGGTCTGTGCGCCGTCGGTGACACCGCGGAGCATCTGGTTGGTCGGCGAGTACTCGAAGGACGTCGACGGGTTGGCAGCGCCGGTGATGTTGCCCGCGGCGTCGTAGCTGAGGTTCGTCGCGCCGATCGAGGTGAGCTGGTCCGCGCCGTTAACCGTGTGCGCGGTGCCGCCGAGGTTGGTGATGTTGTCGGCCTTGTCCACCGTGAACGTTGTGGCGCCGGCCTTGGTCAGGTGTCGCAACGAGTCGTAGGTGTACGCCGTGGTCGTGCCGGCGATCGTCTTCGACTGCATCTTGTCGCTGTCGGCACCGGCGGGGGTGGTGAAGCTGTACGCGGCCTTGAGCAGCTCGGCGCCCGCGGTGTTCTTCACCGTCAGGCCGGTCAGCCTGTTGGCGTTGTCGTAGGTGTTGGTCTGCGTTCCCGCGCCGGGAAACGTCGTCGAGGTGCGGTTGTCCGCGGCGTCGTAGCCGAACGTCGTGGTCTGCCCGAACGGATCCACCAGCGATGTCAGGCGGTTCGCAGCGTCATAGCCGTAGGTCGCCGTGCCCGCAGGATCCTTCAACGACGTGAGGTTGCCCGCCTTGTCGTAGCCGTAGGACACCGTCTCGGTCGACGCGCCCTGCGTGCGCACCGCCGAGATGACCTGACTGCCGGTGGGACGCGCGTCGTAGTCGAAACGGGTCGTCACACCGCCGTGCGAACATGTGCTGAGGTTGCCCAGCGCGTCGTAGGAGTTCGCCTGCATGACAGTGCCGTTGTGGCTCACCGACACGACGCGGTCAAGCTTGTCGTAGGCGTAGTCGATGCGCTTGTTGTTGCCGTCGGTCACGCTGGTGATGCGCGACAACGAGTCGTAGGTGTAGCGGGTCGCACCCATCGGCGCGGGCGGCGTCACGCTGGTCGGGTTTCCGGCCTGGTCGTAGCCGAACCTGGTCACCTGGTTGTTGGCGTTGCGCACAGTGTCCAGCAACGCCTTCGCGCCGGTGTAGGTGCGGACCTCCAGGTCGGCGGCCAGCGGCGTGGAGCGGACCTTGGTGAGGTTGCCCGCCGCGTCGTACTCCCTCGTCACCTCGTTGCCCGCCGGGTCCTTGACCGACGTCGGCAGATTCGGATGGGCGGTGCTGGTGTAGCCCGCGACGGTGGCGGCACCAGTGGGCAGCGTGGTGGAGATCAGGTTGTTCAAGGTGTCGTACGCCGCCGTGGTGGAGTTGCTCCGCCCGTCCGACGTGCTCTGGACATCGCTGTTGGCGGTCCAGGTCTTGGACTGGGTGTTGCCGAGCGCGTCGGTGGCCGAGATTTGCCGGAACCTGTCGTCGAACTTGTAGACGGTCTTGTTCTTGTTCGGATCCGTCTGCGTCGTCTCGACGAAGAGCTTCGTGTAGTCGAACAGGGTGTCGACCGGACCCGTTCGCGTCGGCGTGCTCACCTTGGTGAGTCTGTAATCGGTGTGGGTGAAGCCCCACGTGCGATTGGCCTGGTCGACCAGTGACGTGATCCGGCTGCCGTCAGCGTTGTAGCCGAACTTCACGGTCTTGCCGTCGCGGTCGCTCAGCTGCGTGAGCCGGCCCTCGGAGTCGAAGGAGTAGTTGCCGACGACGGTGCCGCTCGGGTCAGTGATGCGCGTGATGTTGCCGTCGCTGGACTGAAACGTGGTGACCCTGCCCTGCGAGTCGGTCAGCGAGGCCAGCGTGCCGTCGGACTGGTAGTGGTAGGTGATCGCGTTGCCGTGTGATGGTTCACATGAGTGTGCCGCTGCAGGTGCGTTTGCCGGGGAGGATCTTCACGTACAGCAGCCAAGTGAACGGCATTGGTTGCGATCCCGCTGCAACGCGGCTCGGCGGGCCGGCCACCTTGGTGCAGCGGTCGTACTCGACGTTGCGGTCCTCGCTGAGCGCCGACACCCAGCGCTGTCATCGGCGCACCTGGCAATCCAGTGCCCGCTCGTTGCGATCCTCGCCGAGCTTCGGTCGAGTGCAGGCAACCCTTGGGGTTTTGTGTTGCGATCCTCGCTGAGCGTGGACATCCAGCGCTGCCAGCTATTCGTGCAGCAAATCCTCTGATGGCTTCGTGGTGGCGATCATCCCCTCGATGGAGGCCAACGCCAAGGTGGCGCTGCGGGAGCGATACAGGGTGAAGGTCTGGTGGTGAAAGTCGAGGGCGTGTCGGTCGGGTCGACAGGGCGAGGCCATACGTTGGTCGCGCGGATTCAGCGCTTAAGCCGCCGGCGCCTGTTCGCCCACCAGTTCAGGCCCAGGCCAGCCGCGGCCGTTGTACCGATCGCGACACCGCTGGACTGGGACGCGATGAGCAACCCCACCACGGGGGCGATGAGCAGCGCGACGGACGCGGTCAGGACTGCGATCAGGGCAATCGTGCGGCGTGTGCGTGCACCGTCGGCGATCACGTGCCGGACCAGTTCCGCAGCCGTGTCACCTGGATTGCGGCGGCGAGGTGCCATCGTCAGGGCCTCTCGGTTGGCGCGCTGGTGTCCATCTGCTTGGTCAGCTCCTGGTGCAGGGTGGCGAGCTGCTCCTTGCCGGCATCTGGTGAGACCCCCGGAAGGGCGCCGGAAGCGGTCCCTAGTTTGGTGCGCGCCTCATCGACCTTGCCTTCACGCAGCGCCAGTCGCGCGGATTCCAGATCGGTGTGGATGATCGCCGCCGCTTCGACGGAGAACGCGTAGTCGCGGTACAGGACGCGGGTCAGCCCCCAGAGCACGTCGCCGGGCTGTGCCTCGCGCGCGGCGATCGAGATCCCGGTGAACCCGATCGCCAACACCGCCGCGACCGCCGCGAACGGAATGAGCCATTGCTGGCGTCCGGGTGTGCGCAGGGCCGTTCGCAGAGACCAGGAGGCTGTGAGCAGCCCGGCGGCGTGCACCACGGCGGCAGTCGTGCCCAGGTCCTCGAACTCGGCCCGGAACTCCTCCTGGTAGCGGGATCGTTGCTCAGGCGGCAACAACAGTGTGACCGTCATGCCCATCGCGACGGCCGCGCGGCGAGCCAGATCCGACAGGGGACCGAAAAGCGTACGGCCGTTCACGCCTCACCGCCGGCAAAGCCCAAGCGCAGTCGCGTGGCGAGCTTGGTGGCCTTCGCCTCGCTGCGGGCCAACGCGGCCCGCGCGTGGGCGACGCCGTCCGCGTTGAGCCGGTAGTAGCGCCGCCGCGGCCGGCCCGCAGCCTCCGGCTGTACCGTCTCCCAACGTGATTCCACCCACCCGATCGACTCGAGCCGCGCGAGGATCGGATGAACGGTCCCGCTGGGAAGCTGGGCGGCGGCGCACAACTCGAGTCCGTACCGCTCCGCAGACGGATCGTCGAGCAGTGCGCGCAGCACCGCTTGGGTCGGCATGGTCATGCGTGGCGTTGGTCTGGAGTTAGGCATGGTCTAACTCTACCTAGGGGCTAGGTAGAGAACAATCGGCAGCGACCGCGACGGCAAGAACGTCGCCATCGCCGAGACCGAACTCGTCTCCAGCCAGATCGATCGCGACACCCTCGACGCCATCGCCGAAGTCTCCGCCGACCTGCCCCGCATTTGAGCGCGAACACCCCTGCGTTCACACCGGGCACGATGACGTCGAACCAGGTCACGACTCTCGCGGCCTCAGTTCGGCGACCGACACTCTGGACTGGACGATTGACTGCATCAAGCATCTCACCGCCTACTCCGCGAACTAAGAGCTCAGGACAGAATGATCTTGGCGTGCTGATGATCATCGGCTCGTTGATCATGGTGAGAAAGTGTGAGCAACTTCCCTGGATCGTGTCCGACGGATAGTGGGCGCGGATCGAGCCGCTGCTCCCAGGTTGCGCCGCGACGCGCGGATTCATCCGGAACGCAAGCGCTAGATGACCGCAAATCTTGTGCGGCATCCTGTTCGTGCTCTACACCGGGATCCTGCGGGGGTTCCTACCCCGGGAGCTCGGTTTCAGCTCCGGCATGACCGCCTGGTGGCGGCCCGCGACCGCTAGGGGGATCTCAATGATAAGGAGGCTCAGAACTCTGCTCCGGTGTCCCCTTGTCGTTGAACCAACTAACCTGAGAGGGCCGCACGACGTCGATCATGAACGCACTGGGATTCCCCAAACGTCGCCCAGACAGCATCAAGTCCTCGACCGAGGCCCCCGGCCCGACCGTCGACGAGTGGATCCGGTATGGGGCCGAGCAGGACGAGGCCGCCCACAATGGTTGACGGCTACCGGCATGGAGACTGGTGCAGCGCCCGGCTATACGACCTGCTCTCACCGCGGCTGCTCCAAGAAGGCACGACTCAGCACGATCCACACCGATCACGACTGTTGCGGCAGATCGGCGCATCACCGCTAGCAGTCGAAACTGCTGCTGTTGCGATCCAGTTCCAGCAGGGTGCACAGGCGCCGAGCAGCAGGTAAGCGGCTAGCTAGCGCGGACACCAGCCGTTCACCGCACGGTCACTTCACGTGGAAACTCCAGCTCGCACCGTCGAGATCGGTCATGTTCGCGCGGAACCTAGGGACGTTGCAGTCTCGGTAGCGCAAGTGCGGTCGTCGGATAACCGCGCGCTCGTACTCATGCGGTTCTAGATGCATCGCCAGCGATATGCGCGCTAATCGTCACCTGATGTTCCTCGGTCGTATGACGCCACTGCGTCCTGTTCAACGGCCGGTCGGCGCGACGGGGGGCGGATAGCCGGGAACTGCCCCCTTCAGCCAAGTATCCAACTTCTGCGCTGACTCCTTGAGACTGATCTGGTTACTGCCGTTCGTGAGATCCTGCTGTCGCAGCGCTACCACTGCCTCGCCCAGGCTCACACCTTCGGCCGGGTTCGCCAGATCAGACCGCGAGCGCAGCTCCTTCACCACGGCCTCTGCACGAACTGTGAGAACGCGTAGCTGCTCAGCACAAAGGTCCGCTGGCGGGCGATCGCAGTTCGTGATCATGGATTGGCTGAACGATGACAACGCAGTTGAGACAGGTGGAGGCAACGACGTCGACAGCGTTGGGGCGCCGCCGCTGTTCTCGTTCAGCGGCTTGCCACAGCTGACTACTCCTAGGCTGAGCAGGAGGACGCTCGTCGCCAGGATCCTGCTGCTCGCTGGCCTCACGGCCTCAAGTACAGCTCTGGCACGGCGGGGATCGAAACGCCCTGGTTGCGCCAGATCCTGATGAGCCACTGTTCAACCCCTTCGGCGAATGACGCGACGTCCAACGCTTCCACACGATCGCGGCCGGCGACAGACACGTCCGCCCCAAAACTTCCGCGCTCCCCGAGTGCGAGTTCACCGGGGCCGTACTCCGAGGTGGTGGAGGCCAGCCGCAGTCTGGAGCCGTCAGTGAGAAAATCCGCCTTGCCGATGCTTTCCCAGCCCTGAGGTGCGACTGCCTGCGGCACGTCCCACAATTCGAGGACGACTCTTGAGTAGTGATCGGTGGCAAAGCTCCTGATCCACAGGCCACCTCGGCCCCCTGCCAGACGTACGTTCGGGTCCTGGTCAGAGCCCAGCGTCAACGCGCGGTGAGCGCCGTCGTAGTCCTGCACTGTGAACTGTGAGTACTCGACAAGAACCAGACTTTCGAGTCTCTCAAGCAAACGTGACATCAGGGCTCCACTTGGTATCGCCAGCTCATTCAACAAGCATAAGCATCGTATCGACGGGTGCGACTGGGAGACTGCCCGCCCCCAGCCGCGCCCCACACTTGAAGCCCGCCCTAATTCACGATCGTCACGAAGAACGGATCACCATCGAGTATGTGGTCATCACCCAACCAAGCGCCGTATTTGTTCCCAGCCTTTCCGTTGTGCGTGGCGTCAATCACCCGGACAGCCCACGGCCCTTGCCCGGTCGGCCAGAAGGACGAGTTCTGATAGGTCGTCGCGTAGGGATACTCGTCACACTGCTTACCCGAAATAGGGTACTGCGCCCGAGTGGTATAGCGTTTACATGCGCGACCAACCTTCTTGCGGCTACCTACAATCTTGTTATTGGTGTCGTAATCCTTGAAAAGCCGGTATAGCGGACCGTTCGTCACGGTTCCAGGAGCATTTCGCGGCGAGTTTCCGGGATAGGTCTTTCCGTTGATATCAGTCTGGGCATCGCGAATCAACTGAGTCGATTGGTTGATCTCGTTATCACTATTATCAAGGTGCAAGTTGGAGGTCACATGGTCAAAAACACATTTGCTGCCAAAAACGTACGTTGCCTCATCGCAGCGAAAGAAGTTCGGCGGCAGGTCCAGACGATTGCCGCCATATGGACCGTCCACGACGTACTCCGGACCGTATTCAAACTGCCCGCGGTTCTCGGATCGATACTTGTCCGTGGCGGGAACTCCTGTCGTTGTGGTGTCCAGGGCGACAGTCCCTTCATTCACCCCTGGCGTCATCCACTGAGCAACCGTTTTGCGCACAGCACCCTGCGTACACGTACTCCTGCGATCAGGCTCGGTGAAGTAGCAGTACGCACTGAAGGAGAGGAAAACCTCATTCGGGAACGTCGTACCCGAAAATCCTTCGTAGATCATGTGGACCTTGAAATCTATCCCACGCTGCCCTGGGCGCGAGTTCCCAATCATTACGATGGTGAAGTTCGTCTGCCCGACACGGTTGCCCAGCGGCTGATAGTAGACCACCGAAAGCGACTCTACTCGGCACAGTGAGTAGCGATTCTTGTGCCAGTACTCTTCCCTGTAGCCCGAGAAATACTTGGCTTTGCATTCATCAAAAGTGACCACATCCATGGAAGCTGCAGCGAGCGCCTCGCCTCCGTACTTCGCACCATCCGCCCTGTATATGTATCTCTTCTCCAAGGCTTTGCTCTTTCGCTGCTCCGGCGTGAGGGCCGCCAACTTGTCGGCACTCCTCAGCTGCGCGAGCTGTTCAGGTGACGTAATTCGTTGATTTTTAGCACCCGGCGCCCCGTACTGCGGCTGACCCTGCTGCGTTACCTCAGGTGTGACATCAGGCTGCGCCGACGCCGGGACCACACCTCCAGTTGCAGAGACCAGAAAAACCAGGACGGAAGCAGCCGCCATAAGTCGTTGCTTCATTTTCGCCTTTCCTCCCGCGGCTCTTCTCAGCCTCACGTGATGATGTCCATGATTTGCCAGCCGGAGCCGATCACCGTAGATCCACCTTCTACTGCACCAGCGCGATTCGAGGCATAGAATCGCAGGGTTCCATCAAGATCCCGCGCGATGACGTCATCCCATCCGTCGCCATTGACGTCACAGACGGAAAGAAGATTGACCGACTGGAAGGCGAACTGAGTCCCGCTCACCACCACACCAGATCCCGCGCGGGTCCAAGTACTGTCGCCACTCAGATCACCCCGCGCATCCTGACGAACCAAATTTCCTCTACCAAACGAATGGCGCACGAGGTCCGATGAGATGTCGCCCGTCCACTCCGGAGTGAGGATGTAGTCGTCGAACTGATATTGACCAGCTTTCACCGGCCCACCCGCGGTTGAATGACCATTAAGAAACCCGGAATGCGGATAGATCCACGAATAGCCGTCAGAGTCGATTCCCACGAGATCCTCGAACCCATCATTACTGACGTCCGAGAGCAGGATCTTCCTGAATAGGTTCCACCCGCTCCCGATCTGAAAGGGACCTTGAAACGTCGACATTCCATTAAGCGCACCCGAATGCACGTAGACGAGCAGCGCGCCGTCAGATGCACGCCGCGCCAGCAAGTCCGGGTAGTCGTCACCTGAAAACTCGGCGACTCCAATCCAGTTCATCATGTTCCACCCGACGCCGACCAGGAACGGCCCGGAGAAGGTGCCCGTTCCCGTTCCTGTTCGAGTGTGCGGATAGACCAGGAGATCTCCTGTAGCAGAATTTCTTGATAGAAGATCCGGCCAACCATCGCCGTTCAGATCATTCGAGTACGCCGACGACAGCTGCACGTACTCGTTCGCCTGGACACCCACTTCACCGGAGAAGCTACCGTCAAAGCCAGGCTCGTACGGATCTGCGATCGCCGTCCCTGCCGAACCACTAACAAGCAACGCCACCAGCAGTAACGTTTTCAGCAGCCTGGCAGCGGCCATATTTCTTCTCATATCTACCACTTCCGATTGCAAGCAAGGTGGCGGAAAGGATGCGAAGCAAACGATTCTTCGACGAAGTTTCCGATGCTCCCACGGCAGACTCAGCACGCATGCGTAGACCGCCAGCACCCTCCCCCCAGGAAGTCAAGCAACTCGAACCTACAGGCCGGATCAGCTTTTCCTATCGACTTCACCCGCACGACGCATTCACGCGATATAAGTCAACCCAGAGTGAAGCCCGGCAGCCGAAACCAAGTCGCGCTTGTCAATAGTTAATACCGGAGGGCTGATCGCCAACGCCGTCCTTCTGAAATATCATGCGCGGCCGACTAAGCGTGCTACTGTTCCAACAATCGGTTATAAACTGGATGCGAGACCTGAGACAGAGACTTACTTCAGCGAG
The DNA here is from genome assembly GCF_014653695.1 of Lentzea cavernae. Classification (GTDB taxonomy): domain Bacteria; phylum Actinomycetota; class Actinomycetes; order Mycobacteriales; family Pseudonocardiaceae; genus Lentzea; species Lentzea cavernae. The sequence continues at coordinate 151,376 of NZ_BNAR01000002.1, forward strand.
ACGGATGGACAAGAAGGATGGATGTGTCCAAACCTCTCGCCCTCCGACAAGCAGCAGGTCATCCCCAGTTAGTGTGCTCCCGTTTCCACCTTGCCTCGACTTGGGCGCCAACTCATCCCGCTGGTCATCTTCGGTGCGATCGTGTTTGGCCGCGAGCCGCCAGGATGAGGTTCGCGTCCTCGTGATGCTCTGCGATGGAGTCGCGGTAGTGCGCCACGTTCCGCTTGGTCAGGTATCGGGCGTAGCTCAGCAGCTCGCAGTACTCGCGTCGCGCCATGAACTCGGTCGTGATCACTCCGTTGTGCTTGGTGCACAAGGGAAGCCCACCAGGCGCGGTGATCGCCTTCGCGGCCTTTGCGTTGCCCGTTCGGCTTTCTGCTCGTTTCGCGCTAGCTGCTCGGGGGTCTTGATCCTGCTGGGCCGGTTACGAACCTCGACCGGTGCACTTGGGTAGCACTCGGTGCAGGCGGCCTCGCCGGCGAGATCGACGATCTCAGCTTCGTCGTGGCCGGAGAGATGGATCAACCAGGCGAACTTCGTGCTCGGGAAGCAGGTCCGGCAGAGCATCGTGCGGTGAACGTGACCGCCGGTGTTCTGCACAAGCCAGGCACGCGTCCATCCACCCCGGCGGTCGAACTCCTCTTCGAACGGCTGCATCGACACCTCAAACTCGGAAGCACTCCGACGAGCTTGCTCGATCCGAGGCTCCAGATCTGCCGCGAGATCAACTGCGTTTCTCTCATCCACCTCGTATGGCGCTTCGTCAGAGTTTCGAACCGTCGCCTCAGCCTTGGCTCGCTCGGCGTGCAGGTGTGCAAGTTCGGCATCAATCTCACTGGGCGTCGCGATTGTCGGGTTGTCCACAGCCCTCCGCACAACCGATCTCGCGCAGGCTGGTGCCCTCCCCGAGGTCCGGCCAGGGCGGCGGCACATGCCGAGATCACCAACCGACAGCAGGGAATGCCGCCGCCACTGGCCTCCGACGGATGACGCGGCTTCTCCATCTGACGAGTTGCGCTTCTCGCCCGGAGCTGCGGGGGAACTTGCCAACTGTGCTCAACCCCAGGGTCATTGTCGGTGCTCCGCTCTAGCCTTTGGCCATGCGACCGCCTTTCGAAAATCTTCTCCGCAATGCGCTCGTACAGAACCTGGAGCTGATCGAGCCAGGGCTCCGGCCGGTTCAGTTCGAGGAGTACCCGCTGCCCAACGCACACGGCACCAGGGGCAGCATCGACATCCTGGCCCGTGATCGCCATCAGATGTGGGTAGTCGTCGAGCTGAAGCGGTCCCGGTCCAGCGCGCGGCAAGCTCTGCACGAGGTGAACAAGTACACCGAGCTTCTCTGCCGGGAGAAGAACCTCTCGCCAGACCGCATCCGCGCGGTGATCGTTGCCATGCCCGATGACTGGGAGGAACTCCTGATCGCCGTCAGTCACGCCGCGCGTGACTGGAGTCATGATCTTCGTGGATACCGACTGCTCTTGGACAGCAACGGCATCCCCATCGGAACCGAGCGGGTGGAGCTCCTGCCTCGGGCGTTCGAACCCCGCATCACCCCCATCCACAACCTGTTCTTCTTTGCCACGGAGGACCAGCGTGAGCGAGGCTGGAGGATCATCAGCAAGGTCGCGGACGAGTTGGGGGCGCTTGACCTGTTAGCGGCGGATCTGGATCGGGTAGCGGAGGAGCACTACATCCCTGCGCATTTCGGCCTGTACCTGGCGGTCGGGCGGGTGAACGAGGAACTCGCCGCGGCGGATCTGCTAAGTGGTTACGAGGGGCCTGAGCCGTTCGCTGATGAGTACCCAGCGGAGTACTTGGCCCTCTGCGAGATCTGCAACCGTCTCGCGCGCAGCGAGCTGCGCGGAATGAACATGGAGTCCGCACTGCCGGGGCTCTTGAAGAATCTTCAAGACGACCCCAACTGGGCCATCCAAGGCTTCCGAGGCACCGGCGCCTACGACGTCACAGCCGCCTTCGAAGAGCAGGACCTGTTCCGCTTTCTTACCGGAGACGAACGAGGAGACAGCCAGATCCTGTACACGGGCACCGCCAGCCCGAAGGTAGCCAGCCGTTGGAAGGCGTTCCGGCAAGAGGCTCGGCGGAGCCTGGCCGGCAACGACGAGTGGGAGTCGCTGGTGGCCGGCTGGCTCGACGAGATGGGTCAGAAGGTCGGTGAGGGAGACGTCGCACTGCACGTCTACAACCCGTGCGACCTCTTGCAGACAATCATCCATGGGTGGCCGGACGGCCTGGATAACCTCCTGCCCATGGTTATCGGTGAGGCCGCACCTCAGCACGGGCTACGGCACTCGGTGCGTGGCGCCCTGTGCTGGAACGGCCGAGGCATGCCATTGCCCGATGCGGTGCGGCTCGTGTACCGCGATCCGCTGTTCCTGTTGAGCAACATGCACGCGGGGACTGTGTGGGAACGAGACCGAGAGCTCTTGGATCTCCTGGGACTGCACTACGTGCTCCTGGAGAAGATCGGGCCCGTTGGGTCCGAGACAACGGTGGCCGACGAGCACCGCGTCTGGATACATCGAGATCAGAGTGCTCGCGTTTACTCCTCGGACACGGACCCACGCGGGTATGCACAGGCGTACGCACGCATTGCGGCTGATGGCGAGATCGTCTCGATCGGGCAGTACCTCAACAGGCATTCTCATGAGGTGGAGCTAGTGGCTCGGGAGTACCGCGCTTTCGCTCATGTCGTCTAGCGCCCCGACGGATCGCTCGGCAGGAGAAACCCATCGGGCTTGGGGACGGGTCGAGCAACCCGTCCCCAAGCCGCTACTCGGGTGCAGATAGGCCGAACGATGACTCCACCACCAGGCTGCCAGCATAAAACCGCTGGTCAGCCCTGTTCCCATCCTTTGGTACTCCCGCCCGAGGTCCGGCCCTCCGCACAACGATCACGCGCAGGGTGGTGCCCTCCCCAAGGTCCGGCCTCGAACTGCTGCCGGTGAAATGGCGGGTTATCAACAAATCCGGCATCCGCATGAACACCGTACTCGTGACAACCCTGCCGGATCGTTGCTTCCTGGATGGTGTCCACGACGTGACACCACCAGGGCAACCACACACCATGATCAACTCGCTGATGATCAGCATCATTCCAAGATCATCAGAGTCACTGCGAGGATGCGCTTGTTAGCCATTGAAGGCGTAGCCAGACTTACGAACCGCCCCCGGCGTACAAGACGTGCTTAGGAGCGGGTCACCGAGTCGAGAAGGTTCTTGGCGACGTCGCGGAGTTTGATGTTCTCGTGCTGTGATCGCTGCACGAGCATCGCGAATGCCTCATCCGCAGTGCAGGAGTGCACGGCCATCAGGATGCCCTTCGCCTGATCGATCACGGCCCTCGACACGAGGGCGTGTTCCAGCCCGCTGATGTGCTCAACCGCGCGCTGCCATCGGTGGGCGCTGGCGATAGTGGCCGACGCCGCCGTGGTGAACAGCCGCATGAGCCCTTCGTCGAACGGGTCGAACGCCGAGGCGGTGTAGCTGTAGATGTTGAGCGAGCCGAGATGTTCCTCCTCGGCGGACGTAGAGGAAGGCAGCAGCACCGGCACGGACAGGTAGGCGCGGATGCCGTGCTCCGCAGCGGCCGCTTCGAACTCCGGCCATTGGTCGAGGTGCTCGCCGACCACCGCCCGCACCGCGCGCAGGGTATGCGCGGACTCGAGGCATGGGCCGCGGTTGGCACTGTACTGCTTCTCGTCGACGTCGATCAGCCGTGGGTCCGTGGTGGCGGCGGTGCGCGGTTGTGCCAGGTCTATCAGCGACACCGTGACCGCGTCGGCATCCGGGATTGCTCTGCTCGCGGTATCGGCCAGCCTCTGCAGCGCGGTGTCGAGGGGCTCTTGGCCGGTGAAGGAGTCGCGCAGCACTGTCAGCGCCTCGGCGGTGTCGTCGAGTCTGGTCAGTGCGTCGGGACGGTCGCCATCGTCGGGAGGCGTCTCGGACTCGTGCGTTTCATCGGCCATGCCGCGGCACCTCGTGGGTCAGAGGAACTGTCCACGGCGCCGCTTTCTTGACGTCGTCAGGGCATGGTACGCAGTGATCAAGACACGGCAGCAGCCGTCCAGCCGCTGACACGAGCCGGCCCCGGCGCGAGGAGCTGCAGAGTTTCAACTTTCCCCGCGCCGGGGCCGGCCGGTCCGCTCGAAAGCGGTCCTGCCGTGTGCACGCATGCGTGTACGGCGCCCCTTCGATACCCGCCTGGCGGTGATCCAATCCTGTGTGGACCAGATTGACACGTAACACGTTGTGCGCCCGAGCGTCCTTCGCAGCGCGTCGTCCGTGAGTCAGCGGATCACGGGGTTGAGCCGGTCGTGTTGATCACGAGGTCAGGGTGGTGTAGCGGAGTGATCATCGGGCGGAGAGCCGGGCCGGAACCGCTCGGTGCGGTGGTTGTGGTTGGCGTCGGCGACGTTTCCGGCGGCTGGCCGGTCGCCGTCCGGGTCGAGGACAGTGCCGCTTTCAGCGGCGGGGAGCCGGTACCAACCTGAACAGCCGTTAGTGCACGGGTGGTTCATCTCGGTCAGCACGAGCGCACCGTTCTCACCGGGCACCGGTTGCTGCCAGGTGATGGTGCCGGTGTCGGCACACAGGTCACAGACGTGGTCGGACTGTTCGGGCTGCACATCGACGAGCATCCGGCAGCGAAGGCCTTTGTCCGGATTGTGTCACCTGGCTGGGCGATCGAGCCCTTCGGCCGGGGCACGGCCAGCGTGTGAAGAGGCCCGGCGCGCCTGGGGTGCGGGCCGGGCCTGCCCCGAGTATCGCGTGGCCCGCGATGGTGTTACTTCCTGACTCCGCAGGCGCAACGGCCACGATCGCGAACGCCGCGCGCTCCAACCGTGTGTATCACCGGCTCGGAGGTGTGGCGGAAGCGTGCCCGGTGCTGTCGCTGTGTGGTGATCGTGGCCGCAGCAGGTGCAGGATCGCCGCCGGCCTGCTCGGGTGGATCGAGATCACCTGGTCGACGCCGGTGATCGACAGGGGTCGTGCCGTGGCCCGGCCACCGGCGACGACGGCGACGCGGATGGCGCGGTCGGCGGCGGCATGGTGCACGTCGAGCAGCATCGAGATTCCCGCAGCGGCGAGGAACGTCACCGCGCTGAGGTCGATGAGCAGCGTGCCGGGCTGCGGGTCGAGGTAGCGCAGGAGGTGCGCGCGCACGTCGTGCACGGTGTCGAGGTCGATCTCGCCGGAGACCACCGCGATCGGTGTTCCCTGCTGCCGGGTCACGACCACCTCTGCCGCACCTGGCGCGTGTGCGGGTCGTATGTCGGCGGGGTGATCGCGTTCGCCGTGCATCGCCGTGGTGGCCTTTCGCCATGCGTCGGCGGCAGGCTGTTCGACCTCGGACGCTGATGGTGTGTCCTCGCGCTGCTGCGCGCGTCTGCGATGCTACGCGCCGCTCACGGTAGTGCACGGCGTGATTTCCAGCGGAGGATCACATGGTGGGTGCGGGCTCGGCGGCGCCGACTTGAGGCAGCGTGAAGCGGATGGTCGTGCCGCCGGTGGTGCCGGTGTCGAGCCAGATGCGTCCACCGTGGTATTCGACGATCTTGCGGCACATCGCGAGGCCGATGCCGGTGCCGACGTACTGGTCTTTGCCGTGCAAGCGTTTGAAGATGACGAAGATCTGCTCGGCGTACTGCGGCTCGATGCCGATTCCGTTGTCGCGCACGGAGAACACCCACATGTCGTCCTCGCCAGGTTCGGCGTCGATGCACACGTGCGGTGGCTGTTCGGTGCGAAACTTCACCGCGTTGCCGATCAGGTTCTGGAACACGGTGGTGAGCAGTCGCGTCTCGCCCCGGACCTCGGGCAGCGATCCCACTTCGATCTGGGCGCCGGTCTCCTCCAGCGTCTCGGCGAGATCGCGTCGTGCTTGGACGACGAGGTCGCTGGCGGGGACGATCACCTGCTTGTCGCGGTGGCGGCCGACGCGGCTGAAGGCGAGCAGGTCGTTGATCAGTTGCTGCATGCGTTTCGCGCCGTCCACGGCGAACTCGATGTACTGGTCGGCGCGCTCGTCGAGCTGCCCGCCGTAGCGGCGCTGCAGCAGCTGGCAGAAGCTGGCGATCTTGCGTAGCGGTTCCTGCAGGTCGTGTGAGGCGACGTAGGCGAACTGCTCGAGTTCAGAGTTGGAGCGGCGCAGGTCCTCGGTCGCGACGGCCATGGCGGCGTTGTGTTCCTGGGCTTGGCCGAGCTCGTTGACGATGCGGATGCGCATGGTGTTGACGTCGCGGCCGAGATCTCGTAGTTCCGCTGGACCGGTGGCGGTGATCGTGTGCGTGAAGTCACCGCTAGCGACCAGGCCGACGTTCTCGCTTAGTCCCGTCAGTGGGCTTACGACGAACCTGCGCACCGCGGCGACGCAGCTCAGTACGGCGATCAACAGCACCGCCAAGGCGATGATGCAGGTGAGTGCCATCCTGGTCGCCGAGTTGTTGAGTGCGTCGCGGCCGGCGGCGCGCTGGATCGCGAGTTCGTCCTGCACCGTCGACAGCGCCGTGCGGACCCCGTCGAACCGCTGCTTGCCGATCGCGTCGTCCGGAACCGGGCTGCCGGTGCGGACTGCGGCGATCGCGGGGTCGGCGTACTGGGTGCGCCACGCCGACAGCGCGCCGTCCAGCGCGGCCATGCTCTCGGCGATCTTCGGGGTGTCCAGCACGGCGACACTCGCCTGTGCGGCGGCTTGCCGGTCGCGCCCGCTGTTGTAGGGCTCGAGGAAGTCGGCGCTGCCGCTGAGCACGTAGCCGCGCACCCCGTTTTCCTGGTCGATCAGGGCGGCGCCGAGCTGCTGGGCGCTGACCACCGCCGGGCCGACCTGGTCGAGCAGCCGCGAGCGCGACTGGCTGAGGTCGCTGATCGCGAGCAGTACCGCCGCGGTCGCCGCCAGCAGCACCGCGACCAGGGCCACTGAGATCCACACGGCCCACCGCCTCAACGACGGCATACCCGCTCCGGCCCCGGTAGTGCGACCTGCCCGCACGGCAACCTCCCTCGGCCAGGCGGGAGCACCTGGCCCGCAACGCGCCCATCACGTGATGAGCCGCGCAATCGTAGGGTCACCCTCCCGGCAGGCCCGCACCGACTCTGATGCACGCCACACGTCTCTTCGCGATCAGGCGTTCGCCCCTTCGGGAACCGCAGTGGTGTCCGGCAGGTGCAACAGGCGAAGATCGATGGTGTGAAGCCGCATGACGACCTCGCCCCGGAGTCCGAGCTGCAGACCCTGCGCGACATCGCCGTGCACCGGCCCGTGATCGAGCAGGCCAAGGGCATGGTGATGCTGAGCAACGTCGTCGACGAGCACGCGGCGTTCACCGTGCTCCGCGAGATCTCTCAGCGGACCAACACCAAGCTGTACGACGTCGCCGCGGTGATCGTGGCCACCGGCAGCAACACCACCGCCGACCTCGACGACGAGGCGGCCGCGGCTGTACTGACTCAGGCGCGAGAGGCCGGGCTCGGCGGACCGTTCGCCGAACTTGAGAACTTCGAGTCCGACCAGTCCTAGCCGACCGTCGCGCCCCGGTCCTTGACCTGCGAGCGGATCGTCCAGCGTTCTGACGCCCGTGAGGGCGGCACGATGCGCGTGACCTGCCGGGGTCACGCGCCATTGTCGCGCTCAGCGCACCACCGCGGCCTGGAATCGCGCGGACTCGCGACCTTGTATGGCCGGGCGGGTGTGTTTCGTACGCGGTGACGGGGACAGGTTCGTAGGGTGCGAGACGTGGGACGTGGACAAGGCGACGGCGAGCCGTCACAGCTGGGCATCGAGGTACTGCCCGTCGCGGTGGCGAGCTTGCGCGCCGAGCTCGCCGAAGCTCGCCACCTGGCCCGTGAGCTGGCCGGGCTGACTTCTGAAGAGGCTGACAGCTCGTGATGCGATCAGCTCGAAGACGAGTACGTCCTCGTGCCGGGCACGTGGTAATGGCGCGGCAGCTGGCACGGTGGCGCCTGAACCACCCCGACGCCACGGGCTTGGTCGAGCTCGCCGCGCTCGTGGCGGAGGTGGAACCCGTCCGCCAGGCGCTGCTGCAGCAGCTTGCGCGGTTGCGCTGCGCGCGGGCTTGAGCGGAACCCACGTCCTACCGGGCAGGCGGCCAGCGGCACTGATCCGCGACTAGCCACAGTGGACGTTCTCCGATCGTCTGGATTACGGGTCACGGCTCTGCAGGTGTGGTGTGAGGACGACACTCATCTCGTCGCCGTCGTCGCGGCCGAATCGCCCGAAGGCGGCGTCCACACCACCGACGTGAGCGACGAGGTCGCCGCGCGGCTGCGCGCCGAGTACCCAGGATGCGAGATCGAGCTGATCGTGTAGAGGTAGGGCGCTGTGCTCGGCGGCGACTACTGCTTCGCGCATGAACCACCCTCCGGCGCCGAGCAGTTGTACGCCGATGACTTGATCGACCGGCTCGGAGCCGCTCGGCACTACCGCTGCGTCTGCCGGGCGTGACCGGCCCTAACCGAACGACACGACCGAGGCAGGTAGCGGTGTTCAGCAGGACTGGGAGAAGCGGAACTCGGCCCACACCGTCTTGAATCCGTCGCCGGGTGCGATGCCCCAGGTAGTGGCCAGCTCGTCGACCAGCAGCATTCCCCGGCCTCGGAACTCTCCGAGGCGGGACTTGCCCAGTACCGGCAGCTGCGGTGCGGTGTCGTCGACCTCGCACCGCACCACGCACGGCGCTGGCGTGACGAGCAACCGCATCCACCGTGTGCTGCGGCCATGGTCGAACGCGTTGCTGACCAGTTCGGTGATCACCAGCAAGACGTCGTCGAGGTCGTCGTCGGACAGCCCTGCCAGCGCCAGACGCGCCAGGGCGCGGATTCCGGCGACGTTGTGCTCGTAGTCGTCGAGGTCAACGCTGCGCGAGCGCGGTTTGTCACCAACACGGCTGGCGGACGACACAGGCCCCACATCCTCGTTCTCGGCGGCTCGTGTTCGGCGGATGCGACCGCCTTTCCCCGGAGTACCCACAAAGAGTGATCGATTCATCTGGATCTCACCAGTGCGTCACCGCAACGGGCACCGATCGTGGCGTGCCGGTTCGCGGTCGAGGGACGCTCCTGAGCGTCGTAGCGCCGAAGTAGTGGTGATGATCAGTCAGTAGACCCCGACAGGGGCTCGGAGGTGAGTCGCGCTGTCGACGCGAGTGTGTTGAATGCCCCGGCGGCCCATCGGTCGCGTTGGCGGTCAGTTCCCCGTGCCCGGATGGAATGACTTTCCGTAGCGGCGACGGTTCGGTGGGTAACCATGGATCGGTCCAGCATCCTCACGAAGGGACTGCCTGAGTTTGTTCGCCTTCTGTGGCGGCGGTTGTTCATGAACCTGGACGGCAGGTCTTGATCGTCCAGATCGATGTTCACGAATTTTGACGGCAGGGTTGCGTGCGGTGGGAGCATGGTTGCTTCGCTGTGCCGAGGAGCTGCTCGTGCCGTCGACGTCGAGGGTGGAGCTGTACGCCGCGATCCGCCGGGACTCTCGTGCCGGGGTGTCGGGGCGTGAGATCGAGCGCCGGTACAAGGTGGGCTGGCGGACGGTGAAGCAGGCGTTGTCCTCGGCGTGGCCGCAGGAACGCAAGATCTATCCGCCGCGTGGGTCGAAGCTCGATCCGTTCAAGCCAGCGATCGACGCGATGCTGCGCGAGGACCTGCGGGCGCCGCGCAAACAGCGGCACACGGTGAAGCGGATCTTCGACCGGCTGATCGACGAGCACGGCATGACCGACGTGTCCTACGGGCGCGTGCGTGCTTACGTGGCCGAGCGGAAACCGCAGATCAGCGCGGGCACAGGCAGGGTGTTCGAGGACGTGTTCGTGCCGCAGACGCATCGTCCGGGGATGGAGGCCGAGGTCGACTTCGGTGAGGTGTCGGTGCGGCTGCGTGGTGAGCAGGTGGTGTTGTTCTTGTTCTGCCTGCGGTTGTCGTTCTCCGGGCGGGCGGTGCACCGGGTGTTCGCCTCGGGTGGGCAGGAGGCGTTCTTCGAGGGGCACGAGCACGCGTTCCGGGTGCTGGGCGGGGTGCCCGCGGGCAAGATCCGTTACGACAATCTTCGGGCGGCGGTCGCCCAGGTGCTGGGGTTCACCCGGCAGCGGGTGGAGACCGAGCGATGGACGGCGTTCCGGTCGCACTGGGGCATCGAACCGTGGTACTGCCGGCCGGGTGAGATCGGCGCCCATGAGAAGGGCGGAGTCGAGGGCGAGATCGGCTGGTTCCGCCGCAACCACCTGGTCCCTGTCCCGGAGGTCGAGTCGCTGGCCGAGCTCAATGAGTCGATCGACCACTGGGATCTGCAGGACATGGACCGCCGGATCGGGTCGCGTCCGCGCACGTTCGGCGAGATGTTCGCCGCGGAGAAGCCGTTGCTGCAGGCGTTGCCGGTCGAGCCGTTCGAGACCGGCCGCTGGTTCACGCCCCGCGTCGACCGCTACTCCCAGATCTCGGTGCGCACCAACCGTTACTCGGTTCCGGTCCGGTTGATCGGACGGCGGTTGCGGGTCCAGCTGCACGCCTCGGAGCTGGTGGTCTTCGACGGCCGCACCGTGGTCGCCCGGCACGAACGGCTGCTGGCCAAAGGCGCCGTCCGCTTGGACCTGGACCACTACCTCGAGGGTCTGCTGCGCAAGCCTGGGGCGTTGCCGGGCGCGACGGCGCTGGAGCAGGCGCGGGCGGCGGGCAAGTTCACGCCGGTCCACGACGCCTGGTGGTCGGCGGCCCGCAAGGCACACGGCGACCGCGACGGCACTCGCGCGCTGATCGAGGTGTTGTTGCTGCACAGGCATCTCAGCCACGACCACGTCGTCGCTGGGATGGCCGCGGCGCTGCATGCCGGCGCGCTCACCGCCGACGCGGTCGCGTTGGAGGCCCGCAAGTCCGCGGAGACCGACCATCCCGAACCCCTTGCCATGCTTGGCGATTCCCATCGGCTGGGCAGGTTCACGTCGCTGACGGAACGGCGACTGACCCACCTTCCTGCCGACAGCAGACCGCTGCCCAGTATTGCCGCCTATGACGATCTTCTGCCCAGCCGTCGCGCTCGACGCGGAGGAGGGATCGGACCGTGACCGCGAAACGTCATCGGGGCCTGACCGAACAGGCCGCTGACGCTGCCATCGACCAGGCCTGCCGGATGCTGCGCTTGCCTACGATCCGCGCGGAGTTTCCCGACCTGGCCGAGGCCGCGGCCCGTGAGCAGATGTCCTACAAGGGATTCCTGGCCGAGTTGCTGATGGCCGAGTGTGATGACCGCGCCCGGCGGCGCTCGGAACGCCGGATCAAGGCCGCCCAGTTCCCGCGCGAGAAGTCGTTGCGCGCCTTCGACTTCGATGCCAATTCCACCGTCGATCCAGCGGTGATCCACACGCTGGCCAGCTGCGAGTGGGTCAAGAAAGGCCTGCCGCTCTGCCTGATCGGCGACTCCGGCACCGGCAAGTCGCACCTGCTCATCGCGCTGGGCACCGAGGCGGCGATGGCCGGGTTCCGGGTCCGCTACACACTGGCCACGAAGCTGGTCAACGAACTCGTCGAAGCCGCCGACGACAAGGTCCTCACCAAGACCATCGCCCGCTACGGCCGAGTCGATCTTCTCTGCATCGACGAACTCGGCTATATGGAGCTGGATCGCCGCGGAGCCGAGCTGTTGTTCCAAGTTCTGACCGAGCGGGAGGAGAAGGCGTCCGTCGCGATCGCGTCCAACGAGTCGTTCGCCGGCTGGACCAAGACCTTCACCGACCCCAGGCTCTGCGCCGCCATCGTCGACCGGCTCACCTTCGGCGGCAACATCATCGAGACCGGCACCGACTCCTACCGCCTCGCCCAGACCCGCGCCCGCACCCACGACACCGGCAAGTGACGTCAACATTCACGAACAACGATCATGGTTCCGGCCGCCGACTGACGTCAGAGTTCGCGGACAACTGACGTCAGCTTTCACGGCCGAAACCAGTGGCGCGAGTCACGGCCCAACAGAACGCTGGTGAATCAGCTGCGCGACGCCGTCAGCGGTGCGCACGCGTTAACGCGTGCGGCGGCTCGGAGTCCAAGTCCGCCAAGTACCGGTAGCTCAGCGGCTGTGCGACCGTCCTCGAGCAGGTAACGCGCGGGCCTCTCTGTCCGACTCGCAGGACGGGAGGTGGAATGGGCCTGTCTGCATGCCGGGGGTTTGGTCGAATCGTTGCGCTCGTGGCCGTGCTGTGGCTCTGCGGTTGCTCAACGACTGAGCCAACAACCGTTGATCTCAGCGTGCCCGAGCAGGGTTGGGGTCCGCCGCGGCCGATGTTCACCGCATCCGATCGGCCTGCGGGAGCCGTGTTGAACTCGGTGAGCGACGACCCTGCAGCCGGCGATGAGCGCAGCTTCCTCTCCGTGCGCACCAAGGATGCCGAGGATTGGACCACAAGCGGGTCGCTGGTCCTGGAGCCTGGTGGGCAGTACGAGGCGTCGATCAGTGTTCATAACGACGCACGACCTGGCACAGGAGCTGCGAGCACTGAGACGCGGGTACAGGCGCAATTGCCCGCGACGGTGGACGGCCGCGAGCGGATCAGCGCCGTGCTGACCTCGGGGAGCGCGGAGCCTCCGTCGGTGTGGCGGTCGCTTGTGCTGGCCAGTTCCGAACACCCGGTGCTGATCAGAATCGTCCCGGACTCCGCTGTGCTGCGCACCGGTCGCCTGCCACAGGGCCTTGCACTGTCGGCGGAAGACCTGTTCAGCAAACGAGGAGTGCTGATTGGCTGCGATGGTCTGACGGGAAACATCACCGGAGAAGACGACTGTCGTGCCGAAGTCCGCTTCCGGTTCGTCGCGGACCACCCGAACTTCACCATCACCCAGCGCGTGGCGAAACGCGGCAGCGGGAACTACGAGTACACGCCGCGCGTGACGCCGGCAGATGAGCTCGACATCAAGGTCAAGTACGAGAACACGGGCACAATCCAACAGGATGACGTAGTGATCAGGATTGAGTTGCCGAGTCGGTTCGAGCCGATCACCGGAACCACGCACGTGGCGAACTCGTCAACCGAAGGCAAGTGGACGCGAATTGATGGTGACGAGGTCACAAGGCGAGGTGTGAACCTCGGATCTTATGCTGTCAACGGCGTATCCTACGTCCGCACGTCGATCCGCATAGTCGATCATGCAGAGTTGAGCTGTGGTACCAACGCGATCGTGAGCCGGGCCGTTGTGGAGACTCAAAACGGCAGCAAGTCTCATGATCTGACCGTTGAGGTCGAGCGACCGTGCCGATGAAGCGTGCACATTCGCCTTGGTATGACGTCGTCGTCGCGGTGATCAGCCTCCTCGTCGCGCTCGTTGCGCTCGTTGCGCTCGCGATCAGCTTCATCGTGCCCGTCACACTCGATAAGGACGCACAGCAACGCGAACGAACCCGCTCTTGCATCGATGCTGTAGTCGACATGCGCAAGTCAGCACAGCAGATCCGCGGCGGCTACGCGGTGGACAAGGGCGCCCGCGGTGAACGCTTGGCCGACTGGGATGAGGGCGTCGCAGCGGGAGAGCGCATGCGGGTGACCTGTCGGAACTCTTCCCTTCCCGCACCTTCTGGCACTAGCGCGGACACGCTGTGGGAACAGATGCACACTGCTCGCGAACAAGCCGCAGCGGGTCAGACCGATCTCCGCCCCATCGACGTGATGATGAAATGGACCACCGACTGCATCACGCACCTCACCACCCCGCAGAGCTCATAACAACCACGGGCGTGCAAGCAAGTCAAGCTGCTGATGCAGGAGAGCGATGGTCTGCGCCGAGCGACGGCGTACCTATCGCAGGCGAACCTGCGGGGAAAGGTTCTGCCCTCTCGCGATGGTGCTGCGCCTCGAGCCGTTGCGTCTTCACGCCCACGACGCACCGCTTCGGCGTTCCTGAACAAGTCGTCACTGTAATCGTCGATTGGCCGATCAACCCTCGCAGTGCACCCTGGAAGCGGCGTCCGCGGCGACCTGGTGACGGTACACCGAGTGGCCAAGTGGAGAAACCTGAGAGAGATCGAACTTGAACGTGACTCCCTCATCGGTTCGTGCGGCTGGAAGAAGCAACGCTTGGACACCTGTTACCGCCGTCCTGACACTCGCAGGATCGCTGGTTGTCACAGGCTGATGATCAAGCCGTAACCCCGCTCAGACCGACCGTGCAGGAACACGAAACGGACCGAAAGCACCTTCGCGGACGTGTGGATGGCCGGCTGCGCGGAGGTGGTGCCCCGAGTGTGCAGCCCATCCTCGCTCAGGCCACGGGCGCCCCCGGGAGTCGGTGTAGTCGTGGAGCCGGTCGTCGGCTGCCTCGATCCACAGGTACACCACCTCCCCGCCCCGCTGGTCACCGGGCAGGAATGGCGTGATCGTGTACTCCAGCGTGAACGCGTCCTCGCCGCAGGTGAGGCTCAGGACGTCGAGCCGATGCCGGCCGTCCAGCACGAACAGGGACTTGTCGACCTGGATCACTCGCGATCTCCTCAGGCGCTGCCGGGCGTCGGGACCTGGCAGGTGATGTAGCGGTCGGCTGCCGTGTTCGGCTTGGAGCCCTTGATGAACCAGTCGAAGGTGAGCTTGTTGCCGGTCGCGATCGCACCGGCGCTGTCATCGATGAACTGGTACCTGTTCACGCTGCCGTAGAAGTTGTAGCCGCTGCCCTGCGTGTGCGGCGAGTACGGCGGGTTGATCGTCTTGCCGTTCACGTAGGCGTAGGGCATCGAGACTGTCGCGATAGGACCGAGGTTGGCCTTCGCCGTGTTGGTCAGTTGGAAAACCCCACGCGAGGGCGCCGCCGGGTGCGCGTTGGAACGTCACGGTGGACACCGCATGATTCCACTTGCCGGTGCACAGGTTGTTGGCCGGTGTCATGGCGTGAACCTGCTCGGCATGCTGAGCAACGCGCTGCACGACAACGGCATCGTCGTCGCCCGTCGCGACGGTGAAGGTGCCACCACTGTTCGCGCCGAGAGTGCCGGCCTGAGCAGGTGATGCCACCGAAACCAGCGCGGCGCCCGCTGCCAGTTCTGCCAGAACCTTCGTCTTCACAGAAACTCCCCCATCCGCAGTGGACCTCCCGGGTCAGCTCGCCGGGGTGAGTGCGCGCGGCGCCCGCTGTTCCGGGATGACCGGGACGTTCTCGTCGTACTCGCGCTCGTGCACCGGCGCGGACGCGGCCCGCAAGGTCGAGACCAATAGGATCGCGCCGAGCGCACAGCCGACGATCACCAGTGCGTCGTGACCGGACCTGGCGGTGAACGTCAGCTCACCGAGGCTGCCGAGCACGAACCCGGAGTGCAGGCACCACGCGACGATCGCGGTGGCAAGCGCGGCCCAGGCCCTGCTGGTCACGGCTACCAGGTTGACCACGGCGATCAACGTGACGACCGACAACACCGGCTCGCTCCGGACACCGACCGCGACCAGCAACAACGTCATGACGGCCGCGAGTGCCGACCCGAAGAAGAACGCGAAGCCCCCAGGAACCGGTGTGCGCATGACTCCAGTCCACCCCTGAAATCCTGGTACTTCGAGGGCCCTTATGCAGTTCGAACACGTGCCTTACGCGACCTTAGGATTGGAAGCGGTAGCCCATACCGGGTTCGGTGATCAGGTGCTTCGGGTGTGAAGGGGTCTTCTCCAGCTTGCGCCGGAGCTGCGCCATGTACACGCGCAGGTACTGGGTCTCGTTGAGGTGCTTGGGTCCCCACACCTCCTGCAGGAGCTGCTTCTGCGTCACCAGCCGGTCGGGGTTGCGGGCGAGGACCTCGAGGATTCCCCACTCCGTGGGGGTCAGGTGCACCTCGCGGTCGCCGCGGTGGACGCGCTTGACGGTGAAGTCGACGGTGAAGGTCGAGGTCGTCACAAGTGGTTCGTCCGGCACGTGCGCCGAGGTGGTCTTCCTGCGGACCGCGGCGCGCAGCCGGGCGAGGAGTTCGTCCATGCCGAACGGTTTGGTGACGTAGTCGTCGGCACCCGCGTCGAGCGCCTCGACCTTGGCCGCTGAGTCGGTGCGCGCCGACAGCACGATGATCGGCATCGTCGACCAGCCACGCAGGCCCGCTATGACGTCCACGCCATCTACATCGGGCAGGCCGAGGTCGAGCACGACGACGTCCGGCTTGCCTTCCACCGCGATGCTCAGCGCGGTTCTTCCGTCGTAGGCCGTCATGACGTTGTAGCCGTGAGCGCTGAGGTTGATTCTCAACGCGCGCACGATCTGTGGTTCGTCGTCGACCACCAGAACCGATGTCATGCCCTGCTCTCCTCGTACACGGGTAGCGAGATGACGATCGTCAGTCCGCCGCCCGGGGTGTCCTCGGCGGTGATCTCGCCGCCCATCGCGTCGGTGAACCCCTTGGCCACGCTCAGCCCCAGGCCGACGCCGGGGGTGGCGTCGCGGTCGCCGAGGCGCTGGAACGGGGTGAAGACGCCGGTGATCGCCTTCTTGTGCAGGCCTGGGCCGTGGTCGACGACGCGCAGTTCGACGTGGTCGCCGTGGGTGCTGGCGCGGACGGCGACCTCCGGCTCGTCCTGGGTGATGTGTCCGTCCCCGTCCACGTCGACGCTGCGGCGGGGCGACATCCGGCCGTGCCGCAGTGCGTTGTCGATGACGTTGGCCACCACCCGTTCCAGCAGGCCGATGTCGGCCTCCACAGGAGGCAGGTCCTCGTCGACGTCGACTGTGACCGCACGGCGTTCGTCCACTGCGGACATCGCTCTGGCGACGACCTCGTAGTAGCCGACCGGTCGCATGATCGGCGCGACGGAGCCGGTGGCGAGGCGCGAGGAGTCGAGCAGGTTGTCCACCAGGCCGTTGAGGCGGTCCGCGGACTCCTCCACCGTCTCCAGAAGCTCGCTCGTGTCCTCTTCAGACAACGTCAGGTCGCGGTCGCGCAGGCTGCCGATCGCGGCTTTGATCGACGTCAGTGGAGTGCGCAGGTCGTGCCCGACACCGGAGAGCAGGGCGGTACGCAGCTCTGTGGTCTCGACCTTGCGCTGGGCGTTCCTGGTCTCCTCGGCCATGCGCTGCTGGCGCAAAGCCATCAGCGCCTGCCCTGCGGCGGCCTCCAGCACGCGCTGGTCGCTCGCCGGCAGTGCCCGGCCCCTCAGCGCGAGGTGGATGTCACCGGTGACCGCGATGTCGGCGTCGGCCTCGTCCGGATCGTCGCAGGGCCGTGCGCCGACGCACGCGACGCGTTCCCAGTCGCCACCCCGCTTCTCCAACAGCGCCACCGACTCCAGGCCGAAGTTCTCCCTGATCTTCTCCAGCAGCCGCGCCAGCGGGTACGGGCTGGTGAGCACGGTGCGGGAGTAGGAGGCGAGCAGGGCAGCCTCGGTGCGAGCGCGGGCGCCCTGCTCGCCCAGGCGAGCCGCGCGGTCGACCACCAGAGCGACGATCATGGCCACGGTCACCATGGCCACCAGCGTGATCACGTTCTCCGGCGAGTTGACCGCGAGGCTGTAGTAGGGCTCGGTGAAGAAGTAGTTGAGCAGGCCGGCGCCCAGGAAAGCACTGACCAGCGCCGGTCCCAGTCCGCCGATCAGCGCGACCACGCAGGTGGCGAGCAGGAACCCGACCAGGTCGGTGGAGTAGGTGATGTCGTCGCGCCAGTACAGGCCGAGCACGGTGGTCAGCCCCGGCAGCAGGACGGACGCCGCCCACCCGGTGAGCTGCCGGGACGGGCTCAGCGCGTTGCGGCCGATCTTCCAGCGCAGACCGCGGTGCGACTCGTCGTGCGTGACCATGTGGACGTCGATCGCGCCGGATTCCTGCACGACCGATGCGCCGATGCCCTCGTCGAACGCCCGTGCCAGACGGGAACGCCTCGATGTGCCGAGAACCAGCTGGGTGGCGTTCACCCCGCGCGCGAACTCCAGCAGTGCCGTGGGCACGTCGTCCCCGACGACTTGGTGGAACGTCGCCCCCAGGTCCTCGGCCATCTTGCGGCACCTGGCGATCAACTCGGGCGTGGCGCCGGTCAAGCCGTCGCCGCGCATCACGTGCACGACGAGCAGTTCCGCGCCCGCGCGCAACGCGATCCGCCGTGCGCGGCGGATGAGCGTCTCGCTCTCCGGCCCTCCGGTCACCGACACGACGACCCGTTCGCGGGTCTCCCAGGTCTCGGTGATGCGTTGCTCGGTGCGGTACCGCTGCAGGGCAACGTCGACCTGGTCGGCCACCCACAGCAGAGCGAGCTCCCGCAGTGCGGTGAGGTTGCCGACCCGGAAGTAGTTGCCCAGCGCGGCGTCGATCTTGTGTGCGGCGTAGATGTTGCCGTGTGCGAGTCGGCGCCGCAGTGCCTCCGGTGTGATGTCGACCAGTTCGAGTTGGTCGGCCCGGCGCACCACCTCGTCCGGCACGGTCTCGCGTTGCTGGACTCCGGTGATGCGCTGGACGACGTCGTTGAGCGACTCGAGGTGCTGGACGTTCACGGTGGACAGGACGTCGATGCCCGCGTCGAGCAGCTCTTCGACGTCCTGCCAGCGCTTGTCGTTGCGCGAGCCGGGCACGTTGGTGTGGGCCAGCTCGTCGACGACCGCGACCTCAGGGGCTCGGGCGAGCAGGGCGTCGACGTCCATCTCGCTGAAGTCGACGCCGCGGTGCTGGAACTCCCTGCGTGGCAGGATCTCGAGGCCGTCGAGCAGGTTCTGGGTCTTCTCCCTGCCGTGCGTCTCGACGAGGCCGACGACCACGTCGGTGCCGCGCTCCCGGCGTCGGTGAGCTTCGCCGAGCATGGCGAAGGTCTTGCCGACACCGGGAGCCGCACCGAGGTAGATCCTCAGCTCGCCGCGACGACGCTCAGGCGGCGTCGATGGCACGGTTGAGCGCCGTCACGTTGACGGTCGTGGTGAACGTTCCCTCGGTCGCGGCAGCCACCAGTTCCTTCACCCTCTCCGCCGACAGGCCGCTGCCCTTGACGACGCGAGGGATCTGGATCTCCGCGTAGGCCGGGCTGATGTGCGGGTCCATGCCCGAGGCCGAGGCGGTGACGGCGTCCTGCGGGACCTGGTCCTCCGACACGCCTTCGCGCTGGGCGATCTCTGTGCGGCGTTCGGCGACGACCTTCGTGTAGTCCTCGTTGATCTCGCTCTTGTTGGAGCCACCGGACGCGGGGAGCGTCGCGGCGGACGGGCGCGGCACGAAGTACTGGTCTCCCTCGCGTGCCACCGCCACGAGCGTGGTGCCGGTGGCTTCCGCGTTGCCGTGGAGCCCAGGAACGCGGGACACGCCCCACACCACGGCCGGGTAGGCCACGCCGAGGATCACGGTGAGCGCCAGCAGGATGCGAAGCCCTGCCCACGCCTGCTTGAAGAAGTTGTCCATTGGTTCAGCCGATCCCGGGAACGAGTCGTACGAGCAGGTCGATCAACCAGATCCCGGCGAACGGTGTCACGATGCCGCCGAGGCCGTAGATCAGCAGGTTGCGCCGCAGCAGCGCGCTGGCGCTGGACGGCCGGTACCGCACACCTTTGAGCGCCAGCGGGATCAACGCCACGATCACCAGCGCGTTGAAGATCACCGCGGACAGGATCGCCGACTGCGGAGTCGCGAGGCGCATGATGTTCAGCTTGTCGAGCGCGGGATAGATCGCCGCGAACATCGCGGGCAGGATCGCGAAGTACTTGGCGAGGTCGTTCGCCACGGAGAACGTCGTGAGCGCACCGCGGGTGATCAGCAGCTGCTTGCCGATCTCCACGATCTCGATGAGCTTGGTGGGATCCGAGTCCAGATCCACCATGTTCCCGGCTTCCTTCGCCGCGGACGTACCCGTGTTCATGGCAACACCGACGTCGGACTGCGCGAGCGCCGGGGCATCGTTCGTGCCGTCACCGGTCATCGCGACCAGGCGGCCACCCTCCTGTTCCTTGCGGATGAGGGCCATCTTGTCCTCGGGCTTGGCCTCGGCGAGGAAGTCGTCCACGCCTGCTTCCGCCGCGATGGCCTTGGCGGTCAACGGGTTGTCGCCCGTGACCATGACCGTCCGGATGCCCATCGCCCGCAGCTCGGCGAACCGCGCCTTCATGCCCGGCTTCACGACGTCCGAGAGCCGGATAACTCCCAGCACCTCGTCGTTCTCCGCGACGACGAGCGGCGTGCCACCGTCAGCGCTGATCCTGTCGACGACGCCGCGCACCTCGTCGGAGGTGCTGAACCCGCTGGCCGCGCCCTTGCGGATGCGGCGGTCGCCGAGGTCGATGCCGGACATCCTGGTCTGAGCGGTGAACGGCACGAACTCGCCCGCCTTCTCCGTGTCCGACGGCTCGGGCGGCAGGCCGTACTTCTCCACGCACAGCTCGACGACGCTGCGGCCCTCGGGCGTGCCGTCCGCGAGGCTCGACAGCCGCACGACCTCAGCCAGCCTGCGCTCGTCGACACCGCTCGCCGCGATGAACTCGGTGGCGCGCCGGTTGCCCCACGTGATCGTGCCGGTCTTGTCCAGCAGCAACGTGTCGATGTCGCCCGCCGCTTCCACGGCCTTGCCTGACGTCGCCAGCACGTTGCGCTGCACCAGCCGGTCCATGCCGGCGATGCCGATCGCGCTCAGCAGCGCGCCGATCGTCGTGGGGATGAGGCAGACGAGCAGGGCGGTCAGCACGATCACGGACTGCTCGCCGCCGGAGTAGATCGCGAACGGCTGCAGTGCCACGACCGCGAGCACGAAGATGATCGTCAACGTGGCCAGCAGGATCGTCAGCGCGATCTCGTTCGGCGTCTTCTGCCGTTCCGCGCCTTCGACGAGGGCGATCATCCGGTCGACGAACGTCTCACCGGGCTTCGCGGTGATCTCGACGACGATCCGGTCCGACAGGACGGTCGTACCGCCCGTGACCGCGCTGCGGTCCCCGCCGGACTCCCGGATCACGGGCGCGGACTCACCGGTGATGGCCGACTCGTCCACGGTCGCGATGCCTTCGACGACGTCACCGTCACCGGGGATGGTCTCCCCCGCCTCCACGAGGACGAGGTCGCCGAGCCGGAGTTCGGTGCCGGGAACGCGTTCCTCGGAGCCGTCCTCGGTCAGCCGACGCGCGACCGCGTCCTTCTTGGTCCTGCGCAACGACTCGGCCTGCGCCTTGCCGCGGCCTTCCGCGACGGCCTCGGCTAGGTTCGCGAACAGGACCGTGAACCACAGCCACAGCGTGACCGCGATGCTGAACACACTGGGTTCGGCGATCGCGAAGAACGTGACCAGCAGCGAACCGACCCAGACGACGAACATGACCGGGTTGCGCAGCTGGTGGCGCGGATCGAACTTGCGCAGTGCGTCCGGAAGGGACTTGAGCAGCTGCTTCGGGTCGAAGATGCCGGTGCCGACCTGGTGGCCCAGGTTCTCGGCGTGCCGGTCGCGGACCTCTTCTGGAGTCCGCTGAATCGTGCTGGTCACAGCAGTGCCTCCGCGATGGGACCGAGAGCGAGAGCGGGAACGAACGTGAGCGCGGCCACCAGCACGATGCTGGCTCCGAGCAGGGTGGCGAACAGCGGGCCGGTGGTGGGCAGCGTGCCCGCCGTGACCGGCACCTTCTTCTGCGCTGCCAACGATCCGGCGAGTGCGAGCACCGCGATGATCGGGATGAACCGGCCGAACAGCATGCACAGGCCGAGCGAGGACTGGAACCAGTCGCTGGTCACCGTGATGCCGCCGAACGCGGACCCGTTGTTGTTCGACGCCGACGCGTACGCGTACAGGATCTCTGACAGTCCGTGCTCGCCCGGGTTGTTCAGAACCCCTTGCGTACTCGGGAGGATCGCCGCGATGCCGGCGCCGATCAGCACGACCGTCGGCATCGCGAGGATCGACACCGCTGCTGCCGTTACCTCCCTGCGGCCGAGCTTCTTGCCGAGGTACTCAGGCGTGCGGCCGACCATCAGGCCCGCCAGGAACATCGCGATGATCGCCATCACCAGGATGCTGTAGAGACCCGTGCCGACACCGCCCGGCGTCATCTCGCCGAACAGCATGTTCAGCAGGGTTCCGCCACCGCCGAGACCCGTGAAGCTGTCGTGCCACGAGTTGACCGCGCCGGTCGACGTACCGGTCGTGGAGTTCGCGAAGATCGCGCTGCCGGCTAGGTCGAAGCGCAGCTCCTTGCCCTCCAACGGCCTGAGACCCGATGCTTCCGCACCCCAGATGACGGCGAGCATCGCGGTCCAGATCGTGCCCATCACGCCGAGCAGGACGTAGCCCTGCTTGGTCTGGCCGACCATGCGGCCGAACGTGCGGGTCAGCGCCACCGGGATCACCAGCAGCAGGAAGATCTCGATCAGGTTCGTCCACTCGTTCGGGTTCTCGAACGGGTGCGCCGAGTTGGCGTTCAGGACGCCGCCACCGTTGGTGCCGAGCTCCTTGATGACTTCTTGTGACGCGACCGGGGCGTTGGCGACAGTCTGACCGTCAACGTCCACGCCGGACTTGAGGCTCATCGTGACGCCCAGTGCGATCAACACGATCGCGAAGACGAACGCCAGCGGCAGCAGGATCCGGAGCGTGCCACGGGTGAGGTCGACCCAGAAGTTGCCCAACCGGTCGGTCTGGTGCCGCACGAATCCGCGGATCAACGCCACCGCGACGGCGAGACCGACGGCGGCAGAGACGAAGTTCTGCACGGTCAAGCCGATCATCTGCACCGTGTGGCCCATGACGGCTTCCGGCACATAGGACTGCCAGTTCGTGTTGGTCACGAAGCTGATCGCGGTGTTGAACGACATGCCCTCCGGCACGTTGCCGCGGTCGAAGTTGAACGGCAGCACGGACTGGATCCGCTGGATCAGGTAGAGGAACACGATGCCGACGAACGAGAAACCCAGCACGCCGTAGGCGTAGGTGCTCCACTTCTGCTCGGCGTCGGGGTCGATGCGGGCGAAGCGGTAGATCGCCAGCTCCACCTTCGAGTGCTTCTGGCGCGGTTCCACTTCCTGGACGCGGAAGACCCGCGCCATGTAGTCGCCGAGGGGCCGGTAGACGACCGCCAGGGCCCCGATCAGGATGCCGACCTGAAGGAGGCCGGCCGCGAGGGGTGACATCAGAACTTCTCCGGCCGGACGAGTGCGATGAACAGGTAGACGATCAGCGCCAAGGCGATGACGCCCGCGATGACGTTCGCGGTCAGACCGGTGCCGCTCACAGCTTCTCCAGTCCGCGCACGGTGAGGCCCAGCACGAGGAAACTCACGATCAGCAGCAACGCGTAGGCCAGGTCGGCCATGACGCGCTCCCTTCCGACGACAGACGATGTGACCCTGACGCCGGGAAGCGTGCACCACGAAAGACGCTGGTCAGCGTGGCCTGACAACACCTTGACACCGGCGGTGGCTTCCTTGACGCGTTCTTTACGCGCGGAGATCCAGGTCTCACTCCAAAGAAGCTCGCAATGTCACTTAACGTCATCCAGGCCATCGCTGAGGTGTCGTTCAAGGATGTTGTTTCACCTGTTTCGGGCGGGCCTTGTCCGGCGTGCTTACCCCCTGTGTTCCAGGCTCAACCGCACTCCTCCGGCTGTAGCAGCGTCCGCACGACGAGTTTGCTTTCGCCGCAACCCTTGCGTCGTCCTGACGCAGAGATTCCGTAAAGCCACTTGCCGGTCTGAGCTCGCTTCCCGTTGCATGGAAGCATGATCCGGTCCTCGTTTCCGACCGCACTGGTGACCGGCGGGAGCAACGGCACGGGCTACAAGATCGCCAGTGCCCTCCTCGCCGACGGTCACGCGGTGGTGCTGCACGCCCCTAAAGCCGAGCAGAGCTGGGAGGCCGCGCAACGCCTTGTCGAGTGCGGTGCCGATCCGGCACGTCTGCACCCCGTCGCCGCCGACTTCGCCCACCTCGACGAGATCGTCATGCTGGCCAGGCAGATCGCCGCCGGACACCCGGTGCTCGACCTGATCGTCAACGCCGCCACGGTCATCGGCACCGACGGTTGCACCATCACCGAGAACGGCAGCGAGCTCGCCGTCCAGGTGCACGACCTCGCACCGGTCCTGCTGACCAAAGAACTCGTGGAGTCGATGGGCAGGTCATCGACTCCACGAGTGCTGTGGCACCACAGCGGGATCAGAGCCGTGCCGGCGCAACGTCGCGACACCGACTAGTCCCTCCCGCCCACCGTCTGGAAAGGACACCCTGATGCGCGATCTGTTCCACCGCCAGCTGGACGTGCTCGTCCTGCAGCTCGCCCACATGTGCGACCTGACCGCGATCGCGATCCGCAAGGCCACAGACGCGTTGCTCGACAACGACCTCCAGCTCGCCGAGCAGGTGATCGCCGACGACCACGTGCTCGACGAGGCGCGTGACCGCGTCGAACACGACGTCCAGTTGCTGCTCGCGCTTCAGTCACCGGTCTGCGGCGACCTGCGCACGATCCTGGCCGTCGCGCTGTCCGTCGAGCGCGTCGAACGGATGGGAGACCTGGCCGAGCACGTGGCGCTGGCCGTGCGCCGCAGCCATCCCGACCCCGTGCTTCCCGCGCCGTTGCGTGCCCGCTTCGAGCAGATGGCCACGATCGCCACCCGGTCGGCCGTCACCGCGGGCTGGGCGGTCCGCGGTTCGAACCCGGTGCTGTGCCGAGAACTCGACACGCTCGACCACGAGGTGAACGACCTCCACCGGTCGCTGTTCGCCGTGCTCAGCTGCGCCGAGTGGCGGCACGGCGTCACCGCAGGCGTCGAGGCCGCGCTGCTGAGCCGCTACTACGAGCGGTTCGCCGATCACGCGGTCTCGGTCGCCCGCCGGATCTCCACCGCCTACTCCTCCAACTCGGCCAGCACGTCCTCCGCGTCGGTGTTGCCCAGTGCGGCCAGCCTGCGCAGCTCATCCAGGTCGCCGCGCTCGCCCGCCAGCTCGACGAGCTGATCGGCCGCGTCGGAGCTGCCCGCGTCCGCGAGCCTGCGCAGCTCGTCGAAATCGCCACGTTCGCCGGCGAGCTCCACCAGTTGGTCCACCGCGTCCTGATCACCGTCGTCCGCGCGGCGACGCAGTTCCGTCAAGTCGTCCATGTCCACCATTCTGGTCAGCCTCCGACGTGGATGCCCGGCCGGCGCTCGGGATCGGGTTCACTCGCCCGGATGATCTCCCGCACGACCGGTGCGGTGTCACCCCTGCCCAGCAGCAGGTAGCGGAAGAGGTGACCGAGCGGGTTGCCCTCGCTCCAGGCGAAGTGGCAGTGCGGCCGCACGCCGGTGCAGTCGCGCAGAGCGAGCAGGATCGCCGCGATGGCGTTGGGCGCGGCCGGACTGTCGGCTCGGAGGATCCGGTGTCCGTCGATCTCCACTCCCCGCACCTGCAGCACCTCGCTGAAGTCCGACGGGTCGACCACGTCAATCTCCAGGAACATCACGTCCGCGGTCCCCGGTACGGGGTTGATGCCCCGTTGCTCGGCCTCCTTCTCCGCGTACTCCGCCGCGTCGCCCGCTTGGCGGCGGTTGGCGATGATGGTCACCGCACCGTCGAACGCCAGCGTGTCGGCGACGAACCGGCGTGCGGTCTCATCGAACTCGATGTGCTCCACTCGCAGCTCGGTCGTGCGGGTAACGCGGGAGACCAGCGAGATCGCGATGATGCCGAGGATGAAGAACAACGAAATGGTCAGGCCGTCCGGCTTCTCGATCACGTTCTCGACCAGCGCGTAGAGCAGGATCAGCGAGAGAACGGTGAACGCGATCGCCGCCGGTTTCTGCCGGCGTCGCGCCGCCGAGATCACGACGGCGACCGAGGCGGACACCATCATCGCCAGGATCCCGGTCGCGTACGCGCCCGCCTGGGCGTTGACGTCTGCGTTGAAGATGATCGTGACGAGGATGCAGACCACCGTGTAGACGATCACCACCGGCCGCACCGCTCGTGACCACTCCGGCGCCATGCCGTACGAAGGCAGGTAGCGAGGCACGATGTTGATCAGGCCCGCCATCGCCGAGGCACCTGCGAACCACAGGATCAGGATGCTGCTGATGTCGTAGGCCGTGCCGAACGCGTCACCGAGCAAGCCGTGCGCGAGATAGGCGAGCGCTCGTCCGTTGGCCTCGCCACCGGGCTGGAACTTCTCGGCCGGGATCAGCACCGTGGTCACGAAGCTGGTGGCGATCAAGTACACCGACATGATCAGTGCGGCAGCGGTGAGCAGCTTGCGCGTGTTGCGCACGCGGTCCTTCAGCCGCTCTTCCGCGGTCTTCCCCTTCGAGGCCACCAGCGGCATCATGCTCACGCCGGTCTCGAAGCCCGACAACCCCAGTACCAGCAACGGAAACGCCAGGATCGCCGGGCCAACGACACCACCACTCGTGGACGTCAGCGCGTCCAGCCACCGGTCGAGCGCGGCCGGCTCTGCCAGCACCTCGACGACACCCGCCACGACGATCACGGCGTTCAGCACCAGGAAGACCGCTACCAACGGGATGGCTACCCCGACGGCCTCGCTGAACCCGAGCAGGAACACCCCGCCCAGCACCAGCAGCAACACGACGGTAACCGCGACCTCGTGACCGTGCAGGAAGCCCGGCGCGTAGGGGTTCTCCAGCAGGTGCACGGTCGCGTCCGCGGAGGACAGCGTGATCGTGATGATCCACGAGGTGGCCACGAACCCCAGCAACACCAGCACGAACAGTTTGCCGCGCCAGAACGGCAGCAGGTTCTCCAGCATCGCGACGGACCCCTGCCCGTGCGGGCTCTCCTTGGCCACGCGCCGGTACATCGGCAGCATGCCCAGCAGGGTCAACGCCACGATCAGCAACGTCGCCAACGGCGAGACCGCTCCGGCCGCGAGCGCTGCGATGGCCGGCAGGTACGACAGGGTGGAGAAGTAGTCCACGCCGGTCAGGCACATCACCTTCCACCACGACTGCGGCTCGGCGTGCGCCTCCCCGCTCTCCGGCCCGATCACCGGCTGCACCCGGTGCTCCAGCATCCAGCGCCCCAGCCCCGTCGCGGGTGCGGCCGGACGCACCGGGCTGTCCACGCGTTCAGGTATCGCGTGTTGCTGCGACGTGTCGGTCATGCCTTGCCCCCGAGATGGTGTCCAGTCATTTGGGAGCGAGTCAACTTCGCGTGAAGTCCGGCCCATGTAAAGGCAGGAGGGCACGGCATCAAGAACGCGTAAAAATTTGCTGCGCATTGGGGTGAACCCTTCCTCAGCGCTCGCACGGCGGGTGAAGCTGACCATGTGTTCGAGCCCGCGACCGTGGTGGACTGCGCCGTTTACGTCGCCGGCAAACGACTCCCCGGCGAGTGGACGTACACCGCCGCGCTCACCGAGGTCCGGGGCCGCGGCGAGGGGTTCGTCTGGATCGGCCTCTTCGAACCGGAGAGACAACAGTTCCACGGGCTCGCCCGCACGTGCGGTTTACGCGACCAGGCGGCCGACGACGCGATCCGCAGACACCGTCGCCCCACCCTGGACCACCGCGGCGACACGTTGTTCATGGCGATGAAGACCGTGTGCCACGTCGAGAACGAGTCACCCGAGACGGCCAACGAGATCGTCCTGACCGGCGAGATCATGGCGTTCCTGGGCAAGGATTTCATCGTCACCGTCCGACACGGCCAACACTCCGGCCTGCACGGCTTGCGCACCGAACTCGAAGCCGAACCAGAACGGCTCCAAGCCGGCCCCGCCACCGTGCTGCACGCGATCGCGGACCGCGTCGTCGACGAGTACCTGTCCGTCACCGACGCGTGCGAGACCGACATCGACCTGATGGAGTCGCTCGTGTTCGCTGCGCGCAGCCAGGTCGGCGCGGAACAGATGTACCTGATGCGCCGCGAGATCCTCGAACTCCGCCGGGCCGTCGCACCGCTCGCCGTGCCACTGCATCGCCTCGTTGAAGGCGCCACGCCGTTGGTCCCCGACGAAGTGCGGTCCTACCTCCGCGACGTCGAGGACCACCTGACCACGGTCTCCGAACGAATCGCCCGCTTCGACGAACTCCTGACTTCGCTGCTGAGCGCCACCGTCGCCAAGGTGACGCTCCAACTGAACGGCGACATGCGCAAGATCTCCTCTTGGGTGGCGATCATCTCCGTACCGACCATGGTCGTGGGGGTGTACGGCATGAACTTCGACCACATGCCCGAACTGCACTGGACCTACGGGCGCCCGCTCGTGCTGTCCGTCGTGCTGATCGCTTGTGTGGTCCTCTACCGGCTGCTCAAGCGGAACAAGTGGCTGTAGCGCGGGATCGACAAATGTCGCAGCATCCAGACCTGCACGTCGGGACATAGCCGGAATACTTGAGCAGCTGCGGATGCAGCCTGGTCACGAACCGCGTCTCGGTCACTTGGCGAGTTCCCGGTCGATCGTGGTCTTGAGCGCGCTGTAGCTCGGAGGGCCCTGGAACTTGGTGCCGTTGATGAAGAACGTGGGCGTGCCCTGGACTCCGACGGTGGTTCCGTCCTTGCGGTCCTTGAGCACGCGTTCCAGGGTGGCCGGGTCGTTCACGTCGGCTTCGAACTTCGCCATGTCCAGGCCGAGGTCGCGGGCGAAGCCGAAGAACGTCTCCCGGTGCGGGACCCGCTGGTCGCCCCAGTTCGCCTGGGTCTCGTACATGCGCTTGTACATCGCTTCGAGCTTGCCCTGCTTTCCGGCGGCCTGGAAGGAGAAGACTGCATCTCTCGACCGCGCTGGCCTTACAGAGCTATCCATCAACGAGGTTCGCACTCAAATATCCGGCAAGATGGGATCTAACTACATATACAATCTTCGGTATCACACGGGATGCGGGCAATCCTTCTTTAATATCATGCTAGAATTTCCCAGAGAGGGTCGCAATTTTAGAATGACAGTTGCGCTTGAGCACCTTCCCCTGAAGCAAACTTTGAAGGTGATTACAGCGTTTTAGGTGTCGAACGCGTGCATCTCGCTCAGCCAGAAAACACATCAGAACCTGCGATACGGACATGCTTCACTACATCGCTGCGCACACCTTAGCACAACTTCGCTCCGGACGATATCTACGAGCTCGATCAGCTCCGATCTCCAGTTCCCGACGAAGGGCATCCGCCTTTATAAGCCGACGATGCTCAGACCAGTGCCGCGCATCAACTCGCCGCGCAAGAGAGCATCATCGTCTGCCCGCACGGCGGCTGACTCACGTTGGCCATCAGCCTGTTACACCTACAGATAGCCAACCAGCTTGCGTTGAGGCGACGCTGTACCTCCTGCGGCGCCAGCACTCTACGCACCGATCAGGTCCGCCTGAACACAACCATTGGTCAATCGAACAGGTGCGCTCTTCGTCGCTCGTGGCCGGCGTGGATCGTCGTCAACGCTTGCAACTTTCGCGTGGAATGCTGTTGAGCTCCCGGCACATCACCATCCGAAACTCGCCGAGCGACTCCTTTGCAACGGTTTCGGCGTTAACCAAAGTCGCTTTCAGTCGAGCTTCGTCAGCCTGCCGCCTCAACATGGCACATTCGGGACCCATTCCTGGCACTCCCGTCAGGCCTTTACCCGTCGCACCCGAACATTCCGCATATGCCAGCACTTCAAGCTCCAGATAGCGCCGCATAGGAACGACAAGCTGATCGAATTTTAATGCCACGTCCAACGCTTCTTGACTGCCGTGCGTGAAGACCTGATCTTGAGCAGAAATCAGTGCAAGGTATTTCTCGTCCCCCGATCCTGCCATCGCCCTGCACTCAGGAAGCTCGGCCAGCCGCTCAGGCGACACGTCAGCGCACCGCCGGAACTCTGGACGGTCGGCGTACGCGGTAGCAGCTCTCTGATACCGAATGTAGACCTCCTTCCGAATCTCTCGCTGCGCTCTTTGCTTATCCTCATTGATTTGGGCTTGCATCACCAGCTGTTGAGCGGCTGCCGACCGATCGGCGCTGTACCCGGTGAACCACCCGCCTATTGCCGCCCCGCCGAGGGCAGCAAGAGCCGCAATCAAGGTTGGCAGCCACACGGTGCGTTGCTCCGGCCTGGTTTCGCGAGCGGTGGCACGACGTCGTCGGTCGACAACTCCATGAGTCCTTCGCGCCACCATCGGGCAACCTTCCTCGCCTGCCTGTGAATACCCCGGACCTGCTAAGTATCTGTCCAGCGCGGTCGCCGGTGTCGCAGCCGTCGCGCTCCCCCTCATCACCGCGCCCGCAAACCATATTCGGGCTGATGCTGCTGCCGTGTTTGTCGAGCTAACCACGGCACCTCGGCGCTCGCGATTACGGCCGCTTTCGGCGACCACCTGACAAACTCCAGAAGCGC
Source organism: Lentzea cavernae (assembly GCF_014653695.1). GTDB lineage: Bacteria > Actinomycetota > Actinomycetes > Mycobacteriales > Pseudonocardiaceae > Lentzea > Lentzea cavernae. The sequence continues at coordinate 181,592 of NZ_BNAR01000002.1, forward strand.
CCATAGTACGGACGCACTTCTCGGCACGAGCAACGCCGCCGGCCGCCCTCAGAGGGTGCATCTGGTCGACCAGCTCGTACCGTTTCACGTCCTGCGGCTGTGCAGCTGATCTCAGGGCAATCTGTACGACGTTGGCGGACGAAGAGACGAGGCTCGATTCGTAGTTTCAGAGAGCGCGGCGCCCTCATCCTCTTCCGCAGGATTCTCCAATGTCCTGCCGAAGGCACAAATCGCGCGTTTGGGGTGAGGACACGTCGCCCCGCCACGAGCCACCTACCCGGCGTTCGCATCTCCATCCTGTGCGAACGACGAGGGAAGAAGGTCCGCATACTCGCGCTTGACGTGATCGAAGCCTTCGGAGATCGACGGATCATGCTCGAGCGCCTTCGTCACGAACTCCAGGCGCCGGTTGTTCTCGTCGATGAGGTCCCGCCAGCGCCGGACGTACGCCCGCACCTTTGGGCGTCCCGGCTTCTGTTCTGGGTCGAGGAAACAACCCATGTCACCCGGCTTGAGCCGGTTCTCCACGAGTTCGTGGAGATCGGTGCCGACCAGGACGAAGTCCCACTCCGCCTTCTCGGTGGCGAATGCCGGATTGGCGAGGACGGTGTTGGCGTAGTCCTCGACCTGGTCGAGTTCACCGCGCCTGATCATCACATCCGGCGCTTTCAGCTCGACCACGAGGTGGCGGACGCGGTCGTGTTCGCGATACCTGGTGGCGAGGTGCAGGTCAACACGTCCGGTTTTGCCGCTCCAACGCCTCACCGGTTCGACTCCCCTGACAGGCAGGCCCTCGAGCCGCAGGTGTGTGCGCACGAGTTCCGTCAAGCCACGTTCACTGCTCATGAGGTGGTAACCCTCGCCGAAGATCCAGAGCTCCCGCTCCAGGATCTTGTGGAGATGGTCGCGCTCCCCGACCTCCGACGAGTCCTGGGGATCAAACAGCAGATGTTCGAGTCCGGCCAGGAACTTGTGGCGGTTCGTCACCAAGTTGGCAGATCTGATGATCGCAGACATGGTCGTCTCGCTCAGCAGGCCGGTGAGCGCGTCGCGGTCCTCGGGTTTGAGCGCGACGAGCTCGTGGATGATCGTCGTCAACTTGTCAGGATCGTGCCGGAGCGCGTCCCTCAGCAGAGCAAGGGTGAGGCGCGCGTTGTCCTTGCGTTTAGAGATGTGCGGGACAAGGGTGCCGGAAACGACGTCGAACACCACTCGCTCAATCCGCTCGGGTTCGGTCTTCGGAGTTCCTTTGTACGGATAGACACCTGTGGACTTCCACTGGTCCACCTGCTCGCGCCGGCGTTCCCGCCGCCTGGTGTTGAAGTGTTCGCGGATCGCCTGCCGAGCTGCTTTCCACAGGTCGGACACCGGCGAGCCCGCCATGTCCCCGAGGCCGATCACCTCCAGGTGTTCGGAAGTGAGCCCCTCCCAAGTGATGTAGGCGGAGTAGGGGAACTGTGCTTCGACGTCGCTGCCCGGCTCCTCGTACACGAAGCGGTGCTCGTCGGGGCCGAAGTAGAGAGCGCGGTGCTTTCCTGAACGCCACTCGATGATCCGAACCTGACAGTGGTGCGTCGCCGATCCGTCACTGAACTCGACCGGAATCGGCGTGTCGCGCAGGATCTCCTTCTGTGGTTCGAGGGCATCGCCCTCGTATTTGATGACTAGATCCTGTTCGTTCAACAGCACCGGCGCGAAGTGCGACCTCAAGGTCGTCGTGGCAACGTCATTTTCCAGGGCACCCAGGCTCCGCTGCTGCTCGTTGAAGACCGTGACCGTGGTTCCGGACTCGTCGCCGGGAGCCGGAGCGACATCCCAACGGACACGGTGCCGATCCTTGCGGTCACCGGAGATTGTCACGAGCTGCACGACGCCTGCTGTGTTGGCGGCACAGCTCTCCCACACAACGTGCGAGCCCAGAGCGAACGCCCGGAGCCTTCCCTCCCCAAGCTTGCCGTGCAGCTGGCGCTTGTTGTTCTTCGATCGCTGAGCGGCCTTCTTCCAGGAGTTGCCGATACGCCCGAAGGTATGTTCGACCTCCTCGGCTGCGACGCCGTGGCCATTGTCGACAACCCTCACCGCAGCGATCGCGTCCGTCGCGCTGCGCTCCAGCGACACGAAGATCTGCGTACCCTCAGCGTCGATAGCGTTCCAGACGAGTTCCACCACCGCACGAACTGGATCACCTTCGTGAGCCAGTCGAGCGACTAGGTCATCGCTCGTCGCGAGCACCATCTCCGGCATGAGCCAACCCTACGCAGCTGCTGCCTCGTTCGTGTGGAACGACATGAGTATTCGTCGCAGCTTTTACTGGAGGGAACGTCCGATCTCGTTGCAGGGGCTGCAATATCCTCGATAGGGCTTTGAAAGGTGGTTGTGAGGAGCAGCACCCGAACCGCAGTCCAGACTTTGCCACAGGTCAAGGTGTCATCGGTGTGAGTACTACCTGCCCGGAGGTCGCACGCCAGACCCATGCGGGCTTTCCCGTGTCGCAGTTGCCGGCTCTTGCACTCGTCGCCTGTGAGCCGGTCACCGCTACCTTTCCTGGCTCGAACACAAGCACAGGAGCTTCCCAGGTGCCCCCAGTCATCCAGCCAGCGTCAACCGCGGCGGGAACACAGCCGTCTGGCGACTTGGCAAGGCTCGTGTCGCCTGTGAAGTAGACCCTTACGGCCGTTCCGTTCGCGTTCGTAGGTTTGGGCACGGTCAGCAACACCACGCCGACGATCACGGCAACAGTGATCGCCGCGCTCACACCGATGGCAGACAACGCCCAGCGCACCCGATCACGGACCCACACGTAGCGAACTGCCGAAGTCACGGCTCGCAACTCCGAGTAGAGGACGCCGAGCTTGTCCTCCGCGTCTTTGTACCGTTCGACATGCGTGTCATCCGCCACGCCTGTACTGATAGCGCGGAGTGTTCTCGAACGCGCCTCCTCCAAAAGCGTTACCCGCTCGGTGACAGCGGGCAATCCGCCCTCGCGCAACTCGATCTCAGCACCCGCTTCCTTCACAGCGTCGTGAATGCTGCGATCCTGCGGGCGCCACCACCTACCTCGGCGTGGACTTCTTTCGCGGTCGGCCTTGCTGATCAGAGCCACGAGACTTGGTTCGGGAACCGCCAGCGCCCAGCCGATGGAGGTGGCGGTGAGAACGATGCCCGCTACTGCCAACAAGAGCAGGCCGGTGGGCAGTACCCAGCGCCAGTCCTCCGCCACGTTTCCAAGCCTCGTGATCGTCGTAGCTCCTGCAGCCGCGGTCGCCACGCCCAGAACGATGGAACCGACCCATTTCACGGCATCGCGCTGGTCTGCGGTCAGCCGTGCGTACTTTTCGTCGGTCATCGTTGGCTCACCTTCTCGACACGTACGAGTTCCGGCTCACCGACAGTCCATTGCCACTCAGGGGCCTTGCACGGTCCACTGCGTTTCGGAATCGGCGTATCAGCGTTGGGTGGCACCGGTCCTGCGTCACCGTTGATGAAGCGAAGCACCGGACGTTCCAAGGTGCCACCGATCATGAGCGCGTAGTCAATCAGTGCGGGAGTGCAGCCTTCCGGCGAAGAGGCGATGTCCGGCGTATCGCCGAGGAACATCACCCTCACCACGCTGGGTGGACCGTCGAAGGGGCCCTCTGACTGTCCGGCCGGTACCGCTGCCGGGGTGGAGGCAGTACTCGATGTTCGCTCCGGCAGTAACCAGAGCATTGTCAACGCCCCAAGTAGCGCGATCGCTCCAACAACGATCATTGCCGCGCTTCTTCGAACGTCTGTCCCCTGATACAGCTCCGAGACCTGCATTCGAGCGGGCTCGGACGCCTCTTTCCGGTATGCCGCTTCGGACTTACGGATGAATCGTGCGGCCGTCTCCACCACCGTCTCGTCTTCTCTCGACTCCGACGGCGGTCGTAGCGCCTGCCGCAGCGCCGCCTGCCAGCGCGCAGCCTTTGCGGTAACCCCCCACATCGTTCCGAGGGCCGCGATCGTCAATGCCAGATAGGCGGCGAGAAGGGCTGCTTGTCCAGTCAACTGGTCAAGCACGTTCGGCAGCTCGCGCAGACCGGTGCTCACCGTCAGTGGCGCACCCACCGCAACCACGGCAGTGCCCAACCAAGCAAGAACCCGTCTGGCGCCACCTTCATCGTCTCTGCACATGCGTTACACCTCCGCGACCCGAGGCTGTGAGACGTATGTCGGAGCGCAGACGCTGGCGTTAGCAGTTTCGACTTGCTCCATCTGGGCTATTTGCAGTCGCCCGAACATCCGCATCAGCCAACGGGAAGATCCAGCAAGCCCACCACTCGGTCAACCGCCGTCAGCACACCGAGCTCGAGGCACCGGACAAGGCGACCGGCGTCCAGTTCCAGCCAATGCTCGGACGCACCCCGTGAAGAATGTCTTCCAGCGCGGCCCGGTCGTCGGCACCTCTGCGGCCCGAACCTGATCTTTCCGACTACACACTCATGCCGATCGGCGAGCGGCTGGGCGAACACTAGCTCGCCGTAGTTGAGCTAATCACGGCATGTCGTCGAGCCGACCAGCAACCTCCCATTGGGCCCAATGAACTGATTGGCGCCGAGGCGAGCGGTCTATCCCACATTGCGGATCCGGCGCGCATCAAGGTCGATGACCTGGCCGAGCACTTCCTGCTTGTCCCTGTTCACTGTCTCAGTGAGTGATTCGAGGCGAGCGTTGAGAATTTCGACGACGGGTAGGTCGACGTCCTCTCTGTCGGCGACGTCGGAGACCACGCGGATTTGTTTGCGGAGCTCATCCAGTTCCCTCTCTCGAGGAACGTACTGCTCCCGGACGTGGATCAGAAGGTGGTACGCGTTCGCGGGCTGGATCCGCTGCATGCTCGCCAGCAGCGTTGGCAGGAACGAGATCAGCGCGAACATGCCCACCAGCGTCCACACGGCCGTGTCCAGCGTGGCGTTCGACGCCCGCAACTCGGATAGCGCCTCAAGACGGGCGAGCAAACCGTCCGACGAGTCCCTGACATCGGCGATGGAAAGATCCATGGTTTGTGCAGCCGACATGTCGATCTGGTCGAGTCGACGGCGTATGTTGTCGCGCACCGCTGGATCCGTCGTCGTGGCAAGGTCTTCTTCCAGCGGGAGCCGCCTCGCTCTCCTCTCTGCGTCCACCTTTTCCTGGATCTGCACGGTCCGCTCCAGCTGGGACACGACGAGCTGCTTTTCGATCTCAGGCCGGAAGACGGCCAAGACCAACGGCACGGAGATGACGATGGCCGTGATGAACCCGAACACGACCTGGGGAAGCACGCTCAGCACTCTCTTCGCGCCGGTTACCCTCCTCCCGCCGTGGCCGACAAGCGACACGACCGTCACCCGCTCCAGGACGAGGGCGAGAGCGCCGAAGGCCACCCCTCCGAGCGACCCTACGACCATGCCGAACCCGAGCTGGCTCAGCGCCAGCCAGACCGATGCCCCCGCGACCAGCGCACTGACCAGCATGGAAGCACCGAGCGTGGTGTATCGGAGCCGGGTACCGGGAAGGTCGAGCAGCAGCGTGGGATCCGCGCCGGCGAGGGCGGACAGACTCCACCGCCGAGGCTGGTGACCTGTGTTCGATGAAGGAGTTCCGCGAAACGACGTGGGACGTGCGACTTCCACCCGCCAGACCTCGAACGGGCGATCGATCACGTGGTCACGCGCCGTCCTCACCGCTTCCGGACCGGCCCCGTATTTCTCCATCAAGGTGGCGAACCTGCCGGAGATGCCGTCGGCACGCGCCGGCTTCGCCCGCACGCCACCAGAAATCTGATCATCGGGCATTGAAACTCCACCACCCTCGGGGCGCCGGGCCCATGAGCTGGATCTCCGTCGCTGCGTCGGACAGGATCTGGCGCATCTCGTTCCCGGACAACTCGTTGAGCTTCATCGGTCCTGTCACCACGAGGCACCCGCTCGGTGCGCCCTGCGGGCCGAACACCGGGTTCGCCACCATCCCCAAGGGCCGTTCAGAGCCCATCAGTTCTCCCCAGCTCAAGCCGTACCTCTTCCGCTCGTCGAGCTGGATCCACCCGTCCGGTTTCAGCGGGATCGCCCGTTGGACGAAGTCGCGCCACTCCTCCGCGAGTAGTACCTGCTCGCTGACCGCGGTCCCGGCCAGACCTTTGCCGATCTTGTAGTACGGCTGGACGTTCGCGGTCGATGCACCGGCCCGAACCCCGTCAACCTTGCTCAGTCGCCGCCATGGCCAGAAGGAGGTGACTTGATAGTGGTAGACCGCGATCTCGTCCCATGGCGTGCCGAACTCGTCCACGATTGACGCGACGGTGGCGCTCAACGCGGCGCGGAGCCTGCGGTCGTAGGCCCGGATCTTGCTGTTCTGGATCGCCTGGTCGAACGATCGGACTGCGTCGTAGCAGACGAACATGGCGATCACGATCACGCTCACGTATTGCAAAACGACGTGCGACTCCCACAGGCTCCTGCTGGGCAGGTTCAGTTGTGCGAGAGTGACTACGCTGCCCGCTAACGCAGTGATCGCCGCGCGAATCAGCCGAAAGAGAACCACCGGCGTAGTGTGGATCACGACTAGCGGTCGCGACCAATTTAGTTGCAAGAAAACACTTATCGCTCGATCTCGGGCGTTGTCACCAGTCACGCCGCGCACGGCAGGGACAACACTGTCGCGGGTCGGGACACACGTTCCCACCTGCGAAAACCAAGACAAATCAACAGAGAGGATGTCGTAGTGGAATCACTCGGGCTGGCCTGCCCCCAAATCAACTGACCGTGGTGTCCTTCGCCGGAGCTGCCATCCGGCCTGGGTGCTCTCACGTACACGTCACCAGGCGGGCGGAGATACCTGATAGGAGCCAGTCGCCACAGGACCCATCTCTGTTCTTTCCACCTCGCCCGGCCCGATGCGCGCCTCCCGGCCAGGTCTCAGCGAACACGGACGACAGGTCTTAGAACGCCCCATCTGCACGACCGCACCCCACGTCACGGTATTCGGCGGGGTTGACACCCACACCGACGCCCACCATGCCGCGTCCTCGAACACCACGACCAGGTTCTCGGCGACGCCGAGTTTCCCACTCCGAGGGCTGCGACCGACTGCTCGACTGGCTATCCGGCTTCGACCGGTCGAAGTTGGTGTCTGAGAACGACTTCGTCGCACGAGTCGCGGCTGAAGTTTCGGCAGTCGCTTGCCCCCCGCCGACCGGCCCTCGGCATCGTCGCGCAGCAATCCTCGCGGGGAAGCGCCCTGACCAGCTTACAAATCCAGCCCTGACGCAAACCGTAAGACTCTCGAACCAGTTGTCCCGAAGAGACTTCCTTTCTGGAGTTAAGGGTTGCCAACGGCGCTCTTCATTTCAGCCAAGAGCGCCCTGCCAGGAGGGGCGTGCCCGATGACTCCGCCAGTCCCATGGTCATCTTCAGGATCACCAACGTCGCCCGACCCCATGCCAATGGCCGGGCAGGCCACCACCACCGAAGATCACACGGCAACGACCCAGCTGGCGGCGGCAGTGGTACAGATCCTGTTCACACCCGCACAAGCAGCAGCGCAGCTCCAGGTACGGGAGTCCTGGCTGCGCAGACGAGCCGCCCGTCGAGCAGTGCCGTGCACCTTCCTGGGGAAGCACCTGCGTTTCTCTCAGGACGACATAAAGCAGATTGTGACTGCAGCGGCACAACCTCCGAACGCGGCTACCAATAAATCTCGTACAAGTCGCAGCGCAGCGCGTAGGCGCCCGGTACGAAATGAACACATATAGGTTGCCCTTCCGCTGGAAATGAGCGTCCATCTACATGTGGCCAGTTGGCACATTCGATGAGCACGACCCAAAGGAGAGGCAATGGCTTGGATAGAGAGGCGGGGCTCTGTGTGGCGTGTTCGCTATCGCCTGGGCGACGGCACGATCTACACCGAGAACGGATACATCACGAAGACAGCGGCAGAAGACCGTGCACTGGATGTGGAGTCCGATCAACGAAGGAAACAGTTCGTCGATCCGCGTATCGAGAGGACCACTATCGACGAGTGGGTTCGGAAGTGGTCTGACGCGCACAGCGTGAGGGTGGCCACGTGGTCGAAGTACGACTCGCACCTGCGAAACCACATCCTGCCGTTCTGGTCCGGCACCGCGCTCGGCGACATTGAGCGGATCGCGGTCAAGGGCTGGGTGAACAAGACACTGCGGTCGAAGCTCACCGACCCGAGCGCCCAGGACGTTCTCAAGCTCTTCTCGCAGATCATCGGCGAGGCGGTCGACGAGAAGCTGATCGGTTCAAGCCCATGCCGGAAGCTGCGGATCGTCTTCGCCAGTTCACCAGAGCGACCCCACGCCACCACGGACGAAGTGGACGCGCTCGCAGCACGGATGCACCCCGATGACGGCTTGATGGTGATCACCGCTGCCTACACCGGGCTGCGCTGGGGCGAGTTGGCCGGACTGCAGTGGATCAACACCCACCTGGACACGAGACCTCGCATCACCGTGGATCCCGAATTCGGCGCGCTGCACGAGGCTCGGGGACACAAGCCGACTCTTGGGCCACCAAAGACACCGGCCAGCGTCCGCCACGTGCACCTGCCGCCGTTCCTCGTGAACGAGCTACTCGCACATCGCGAACGCAATCCCGACTCGCGATTCGTGTTCCTCACGAGACGAGGCCTATCTCAACGTCGATGCAACTTCCGCACACGCGCTTGGTTGCCGGCCATCTCTGGCAACGAAGCGCTCGGCTGGGCGCCGCTGAAGGAGGGCATGGTTTTCCACGATCTCCGGCACACGCAGGAGACGTGGCTCATCGAGGACGACGTGCCACGTGTGCTGAGGCTGGAGCGGTTGGGACACAAGCGCAGTTCCACCGATGACCGGTATTCGCACGTAACCGAGGCGATGATCGGTAGGATGCTCGAACAGCTCCAGCGCCGATGGGAAATCGACGGCGGCTGGTCATGGAGTATGGAAGAATCTGACGAAGCCTAGTAGATACCTACTACTTCACGAATGTGTTCAGCACCCGCGCTCCCAGATTGCTCCCAATCAGTAAGGGCACCTCGGCGAAAAGTACGTCGACAAGCCACCTGACCGGCACGTACGCACTGACCCGCCGATGAGTTTCAGTCGGGTAACACTTCCCATTTGGGAAAGGCTTGATGGTCCCTTAAGCGAAAATGGAAAGAGTGACGACGCGAGAATTCTGGAACCGGCACGCCGCGACGTTCGACGACGAGCCGGACCACGGCCTGCGCGACCCGCTCGTGCGCGCCGCCTGGGCCCGGCTCCTCCAGCCCCTGGTGCCCGCCGGGTCGTCCGTGATGGACCTCGGGTGCGGCACCGGCAGCCTGTCCGTGCTGCTGGCCGAGGCGGGCCACGAGGTGCACGGCCTGGACCTGTCCGAGCAGATGGTGACCGCCGCACGCGCCAAGGCGGCCGCGGCGAACCTGACCATCGACTTCGCCGTCGGCGACGCCTCCGACCCGAAGGGCTCGTTCGACGTCGTGCTGGCACGGCACGTGCTGTGGGCCTTGCCGGACCCGGCGGCAGCGCTCGAGAAATGGGTGTCGCTGCTCCGGCCGCACGGCGTTCTCCTGCTGGTCGAGGGCCGGTGGTCGACCGGAGCGGGACTGACCGCAGCGCAGACCAGGGAGCTCGTCCTCGGGGTGCGCGGGGAAGCCGAGGTCACCCCGCTCACGGCCGAGGACCTGTGGGGCCGGCGGATCGAGGACGAGCGCTACCTCGTCGTCAGCCGCCGGTGAGCATCAACCGCAGCGCGAACTCGAACCGCTCGTGTCCCTCACCGGAGTTCAGCTCGTCCACGTGCTCGACGACGTGCGGGAAGTGGCTCGCCGGCAGCATCCGCAACCGCTCGAGCACCTCACCCCGGTCCATCCCCCCGCGCAACGACGACTCGACCGTGTACGCGCTCACGTACAGCAGCACGGCGTCGATCGTCCACGCCGCCGATCGCGCCGGCACCCCGCCCGCCAGGAAGAGCGCGAGCATGCCCTCGGTGAGCCGGAGCGTGTCGAGGTTCGCCGGCGGAGCGGACAACGCGGCCCGCGCGATCCCCGGATACCGCAGGAACTGGTCGCGCAGCTGACAGCACACGTCAAGAACCTGCTCACGCCAGCGAGCAGCGTCGGGCACCGGCAGCGACACGTTCTTGCTGAGCGCGCCGATGAGCAGGTCGTCGAGCTCGGCCTTGTTGCGCACGTGCGCGTAGAGCGAGGCCGGCCCGGTCCGCAGCGCGGCGGCGACGCGGCGCATGGTCAGCGCGTCGAACCCCTCGGCCTCCACCAGCGCCAGCGCCGTGCCGACGATGCGGCCGACGGTGATGGGTTCCTTGCGCGCCGGGGTCTGCTGCTCCAGCGCGGCGATCTGGGTCGCCCACTCCTCGCGTGACGAGGCCTTCCGGTTCATGTCACCCACCCTACCAGTTGACCCGAACAGTGTTCGTGAGTAGAACAGTGTTCGTGACCACCTACGTCGTACCACCGCGGTCGCTGCGAGAGGCGTGGATCGCCCTCGCCGGCCTGTCCGCGGTGTTCCTGTTCGAGATGCTCGACAACTCCATCCTCAACGTCGCCCTGCCCACGATCGGCCGCGACCTCCACGCCTCGACCACCGCCCTGCAGTGGGTCTCGAACTCCTACGCCGTCGTGTTCGGCGGCCTGATGCTGGTGTTCGGCGCCGTCGCGGACCGCTTCGGCCGCCGCCGCGTGATGCTCGCCGGCCTCGCCCTCCTCGCCGTCGCGAGCCTCGCCACCCCGTTCGTCACGTCCGTGAGCGGCCTGATCGCCGTGCGCTCGCTGATGGGCGTCGCCGCCGCCATGACCACACCCGGCTCGATCGCACTGGCGTTCCGCCTGTTCCGGACCGACGACCTGCGCGTCCGCGCGATGACGCTCATCTCGACGGTCGGCCTCGTCGGCCTCGCGATCGGCCCGCCGCTCGGCGGGTTCCTGCTCGCCGTCGCCCCCTGGCAGGCCCTGCTGCTGATCAACGTCCCGATCGCCGTGCTCGCGTTCGCCGGAATCGGTCGCGGCGTCCAGCGCGACACCGACCTGCACCGCGGCCCCGCCGACTACCTCGGCGGCGTGCTCGGCACCGCGACCATCGTGCTCGCCCTCGTCGTCCCGTCCCTCTTCGCCGAGGGCTCCTGGCTGGCGTGGGTTGTCGCCGTGCTGACCGTTGTAGCCGCCGTCCTGTACGTCGTCCGTGCGCGCACGGCCAGCCATCCGTTGCTCGACCTCAGGCTCGTCGCTCACCCGTTGGTCTCCAGCGGTCTCGCCTACAAGGCCGCCACCGGACTGGCGGCCGCCGGGCTCACCTACCTCGTGACGCTCCAGTTGCAGCTCGACTGGGGCTGGTCCCCCGCGCTGGCCGCCGCCGGGATGCTGCCGCAGGTCGCGGTGCTCATCGCCGCCGGTCCGGTGGTGAACCGGTTCGTGGGGTGGGCTGGTCTCGACCGGGGTGTGCTGGTCGGCGCCCTCGCCGTCGTGGCCGGGCTGGCGGTGTACGCGCTGTTCGGCCGTCTCGGGTACGTGCCCGTGGCCGTTTCCCTGGTGCTGGTCGCCGTCGGCATCCGCGTGGTCGGTGCGGTCGCGGGGGTCAACGTCCTGAAAGGTCTGCCGGAGAACCGGACGTCGATCGGGGCCGCGCTGGTCGACACCGCGTCCCAGGTGACGTCGGCGGCGGGCGTGGCGGTCAGCGGCACGGTGCTGGCCGTGCTGTTCGCCGGTGGCATCGCGCAGCCGGGGTGGAGCGCGACGCAGACCGCGCAGTTCGAGCAGGCGGTCACGGTCGGCGGGCTCGCGCTGACGGCGATGGCGGCGGCACTGGTCGGCTGGGCGTACTTCCGGGCGCGTCGCGCGCACTAGGCCGAATTACTCCGGAAAGTTCTTGCAACGCTTTGCCTGGTGTGCGTGAGGGTGCTACCACCATGGGTGAACCCCTGCAGCAAGGAGACAACGTGGTTTCCTCGGCTTCGCGCACCCTTCTAGCGGTGCTGCTGATCGTCGGTCTGTCCACACCGGTGCAAAGTCTTGCGGCGCCACCGGGCGCCAAGGACGTCACCGTCACCCTGTTCCAATGGCCGCTCGCCCGCGTGGCGTCGGAGTGCACGAACGTGCTGGGCCCCAAGGGCTACGGCTACGTCGAGGTCTCCCCTGCGACCGAGCACGTCCAGGGTCCGCAGTGGTGGACCAGCTACCAGCCCGTCAGTTACCGGATCGCCGGGCGGCTCGGTGACGAGAACGCCTTCCGGAACATGGTCAACGCCTGTCACAGCGCGGGTGTGAAGGTCATCGCGGACGCGGTGATCAACCACATGAGCGCCGGGTCGGGCACGGGCACCGGTGGCACGAACTACTCCAAGTACAACTACCCCGGCGTGTACAGCGACTGGGACTTCCACTCGTGTCGCTCGCACATCAACAACTACCAGGACCGGTACAACGTCCAGAACTGCGAGCTGGTCGGTCTGTCCGATCTGGACACCGGTAGCGACTACGTGCGCGGTGCGATCGCCGGGTACCTGAACCGGCTGATCTCGATGGGTGTCGACGGGTTCCGCGTCGATGCCGCCAAGCACATGGCGGCGGGCGACCTCGCCGCGATCAAGGGCAGGTTGAGCAATCCCAACGTGTTCTGGGTGCACGAGGTCATCTACGGCTCGGGTGAGGCCGTGCAGCCCGGTGAGTACACGGGGTCGGGTGACGTGGACGAGTTCCGCTACGCCTACGACGTGAAGCGGGTCTTCCAGAACGAGAACCTGGCCTACCTGCGGAACTTCGGGCAGGCGTGGGGCTTCCTGCCCAGTGGTCAGGCCCGGCCGTTCGTCGACAACTGGGACACCGAGCGCAACGGGTCCACGTTGACGTACAAGGACGGTTCGACGTACACGCTCGCGAACGTGTTCATGCTGGCATGGAACTACGGTGCGCCGCAGGTGTATTCGGGCTACGAGTTCAGCGACAAGGACGCCGGTCCGCCCGGTGGCTCCGTCTGCTACAACGGCGGCTGGAAGTGCCAGCACGCGTGGACGCAGATCGCGAACATGGTCGGGTTCCGCAACACCGTGGCGGGCACGGACGTGAACAACTGGCAGGACAACGGGTACGACATGATCGCGTTCGGTCGCGGCAACAAGGGTTTCGTCGCGATCAACCGCGAGACGTTCGCGGTGAGCCGCACGTTCCAGACGGCGTTGCCGGCCGGGAGTTACTGCAACGTGCAGGAGAACGGTTGCGTCCGCGTGACCGTCGACTCGCAGGGCCGGTTCACGACGACGCTCGGCGCGGGCACCGCCCTCGCCCTGCACGTGAACGCCCGCTGAGAAATCACCGGCTGTCCACCGCGAGAAGCGGTGGACAGCCGGGAGTTCAATCAGGCCGTGTGCAGCCGCAGGCCGTACACGTTCAAGATCTCGTTGATCGGCTGGAACCACGTGCGACCGCCGCTGGAGCAGTTGCCGTAGCCGCCGGACGTGACGCCCTGGGCCTGGTCACCGGTGATGAACGAACCACCGGAGTCGCCGCCCTCGGCGCACACCGAGGTGCCGACCATCTGGTAGACCGCGCCCTGTGCGTAGTTCACGGTCTCGTTGCGGCCCTGGATCACGCCGCAGTGCCAGCGCGTCGTCGAACCGGAGCGGCACACGGAGGTGCCGACCGGCGCCTCCCACGAGCCGCGCACGAGCGAGTCGGCCACGGTGCCCCAGCCGAGCACGACGGGCACGGTCCACCAGCCGCCGCCGGTGCGCACCCACGCGTAGTCGTTGCCGGGGAACGAGGAACCGGCGAAGTTGCCCTGGAACGAGCGGTCCCAGCCGTAGACGGCCTGGCCGTTGCCGCCGCAGTGGCCCGCCGTGACGTAGCCGCCGTGCACCGAGAAGCCGATGGAGCAGCGGACGTTGCCGGTGTAGTACGGGTCGCCGCCGACCGTGCCCGCCGCGAACGTCTGCGGCTGCTGCACGCCTTCGGTGCGCACGGTGATGGCACCGAACTGACGTGCCTTGTCCAGGAACGAGGCCACCTCGGCGGTCTGCTTGCCCGCCTCCACGTTCACCACGACGGTTCCGGTGCGCGCGTCGGGGGCCCAGCTCGCGACCGCGGACGGCACGGAGCCGGTCGCGGACAGGGCGTCGAGGCGGTTCTTGTGGGCCGCCATGGAGTTCGCCGAACGCCCGACGACGACGGCCTCGGCGCCGGTGGCCTCGACCTTGCGGGCGGCGGCCTTGTCGGTCACGGCCACGACCAGGCTGTTCCTCGCCTCGTCGAACCAGCTGCCGGCGAGTGCGGCACCGGCCTCGCCTTCGGCGCGCGGCGCGATCTCCGACGCGCGCTGTTCCTTCTCCAGACGCAGGCGCGCCTGCGTCTCGGTCAGCCCGAACGCCGAGCTCATCGCGGTGAGCAGGCCGGGTGACATCTCCTTCTCCGACGCCTGGGCCGGAGCGGTGAAGGTGGTCCCGACCAGCACGAGGGCCAGCGCGGGCACGATTCTGGGCATGGTGAAGCGCATGCTCTTCTCCTTGTCCGTGCAGGGATCGCTTCCGCCCCGTTGCGGAAACGACGAACATGAGAGCGCTCTCACCGTGCAGCAGCAGAACAGCAGTGGTCAACACCTGTTACCGGAACTGTCCTGCCCGACAAATGCCCGAACGGGCCGAACCGGGCATCACTGCATCACGACGACCTGCCGGACCGCCTCCCCGGAGGCGAGCTTCGCGAACCCGTCGTTGATCTCGTCGAGCCGCAGCCGCCCGGACAGCAGGCCCTCGACCGGCAGCCGTCCCGCGCGGTAGAGGTCGACGAACCGCGGCACGTCCCGGCGTGGCACGCACGAGCCCAGGTAGCTGCCCTTGAGCGTGCGTTCCTCGGCGACCAGGTTCAGCGCGGGCAGGCTGACGGTCCGGTCGGGGTGCGGCAGGCCGACGGTGACGGTCGTGCCGCCGACAGCCGTTGCGGCGTAAGCCTGTTCGAGCACCGCCGCGACCCCGGTGGTGTCGATGACCTTGTCCGCACCGCCGCCCGTCAGGTCCCGGACCTGCGCCACGACGTCCGGGCCGCCCGCGGCCTCGTGCGTCGCGCCGAGGGTGAGGGCCAGCCGGCGCTTGTGCTCGACCACGTCGACCGCGACGACCTGGGTGGCGCCCGCCGTCACGGCCGCGAGCACCGCGGCCAGTCCGACACCGCCGAGCCCGAAGACCGCGACCTTCTCACCGGGCACGACCTGGGCGCTGTAGAACGCCGCTCCCGCACCGGTCAGCACCGCGCAACCGAACAGCGCGGCGATGTCGAGCGGCAGGTCCGGCGGGACGAGGGTGGCCGACCTGTCGGAGATCACCGTGTACTCGGCGAACCCGGACACGCCCAGGTGGTGGTGCGGCCGCGTGCCGTCCGGGAGCGTCCACCGGCGTTCGCCGCCGAGCAGCGTGCCGTCCCGATTCGCCGCGGCTCCCGGTTCGCACAACGCCTGCCGGCCCGACGCGCACCGGCGGCACGCGCCGCACGCGGGCACGAACGACAGCACGACGTGGTCACCGGCCTTGAACTCGGCGTTCGGGCCGGCCTCGACCACCTCGCCCGCCGCCTCGTGGCCGAGCACCATGGGCAACGGCCGGATGCGCGAGCCGTTGATCACGGACAGGTCGGAGTGGCACAGGCCGGTGGCGTGCACGCGCACCAGCACCTCGCCGGGACCGGGCGGGTCGAGCTCCAGGTCGACGACCTCCAGGGGCGCACCGACCCCGGTCAGCACCGCGCCTCGCGTCTTCACGCCACCACCAGGCCTTCCATCGCCGTGCGCAGACCCGCGGGGATCTCCACCGGTTTGCGGGTCGTGCGGTCCACGAACACGTGCACGAAGTGGCCCTCCGCCACGACGTCCTCGCGTCCCTCGAAGAAGAACCCGACCTCGTAGCGCACGCTCGACCGGCCGAGGTGCCCGACGCGCAGCCCCGCGTCCACCGCCTCCGGGAACGAGATGGAGGCGCGGTAGTTGCAGTGCGACTCCACGCACAGCCCGATCTCCTGCCCTGCCTGGATGTCCAGCCCGGCGTCGATCAGCCACGTGTTGATCACGGTGTCCATGAACGCGTAATGGACGACGTTGTTCACGTGCCCGTAGACGTCGTTGTCCGCCCACCGGGTCGGAATCCGCTGCCAGTGCCGGTAGTTCTCGCGCAAAGACCCATCCCTGCCTCGATCGGACATCGTCAGTCGAGTCTCCTGGTGAGCTCGACCCTCGACCGCACGCCGAGCCGCGCGAAGATGTTGCGCAGGTGGTGCTCGACGGTGCGGTGGCTCAGGAACAACCGCGCGGCGACCTCGCGGTTCGTGGCGCCCTCCGCGACCAGCCGCGCGATCTGCGCCTGCTGCGGCGTCAGACCGGGGTGGTCCTTCGGTTCGCTGGTGGAGTCACCGGCCGCGCGCAGCTCGGCGCGGGCCCGGTCGACCCAGTGATCTGCCTGGTAGGACTGGAAGATCCGCACGGCGTCCCGCAGGTGTTCCCGCGCCGCCTTGGGTTTGCGGCCGCGCCGGAGCCGGTTGCCGTACAGGAGCTCGGTCTTCGCGAGCTCGAGGGCGGTGCCGCTGGCCCGGTGCAGCCGGATCGCCTCCTCGAAGTGCTCGTCGGCCGTGCCGCTCTCGAGCAGGCCGTGACAGCGGTGCGACAGGGCGAGCCGCGCGGTGCTGCCCGTCGTACCGGCCCACTTCTCGAACGGTTCCAGCGCCCGGTCCCCCGTGGACGGCCGGCCGCACGCGACGGCGGCCTCCACGACGTGCGGCGCGGCCATCACCTTGATGCCCGCGTGCCCGGGGTTGAGCCGGAGCCGGTCCAGCGCGTCGGCGGGCCGGTCGCGCGCCAGGTCGACGCACGCGAACGCCCAGGCGCCGAACGTGCCCGGACGCGTGAGCCCGCGCCGGGTGATGTGCTCGGTGGCGGCGTCGATGCGGTCCAGCGCGGTCTCCGCGTCACCGCGCAGCGCCGCCAGCAGCGCGAGGATGGTCAGGTGGTCGACGACGGCGTTGTGCTGGCCGATCGCCGTCGCCGCGTGCACGCCCTCGGTCGCCGCCGTGAGCGCCGCCGCGTGCTGGTCCAGCAACAACGCCGACAGCGCCCGGTACACCAGCGCCCACGGCACGAGGGCGGTGAACCCGCTCTCCCGCGCCGCCGTCACCGCGCTGGTCGCCATCTCGAACGACCGGGTGGCGTCCCCGAGCACGTAGGCGGCCTGGCTCGCCCAGATCCGCGCCTGCGGTCCCGGCACCTGGCCGGCGAGGTCGACCACGGTGCGCAGCGCGGGCAACGCCTCGTCGTGCCTGCCGTCGAACGTCGCGAGCATCCCGGTGAGGTGGTCGAGCGTGAGCCGGGTGGCGGGCGGTTCGTCGTGGGTGCGGATCTCCCTCGCGAACTCGGCGACCGCCGTGAAGCGGCGGTGGTCCCCGGCGATGCTCGCCGCCTCGCCCGCGAACCCCAGTGCCGCCACCGCGAGCGCGCGACGGGTGCCGACCAGGCCTTTCGCGGCGCGGATCAGGCGGTCCGCGGCCACGTCCGGGAGGCTCTCCCCGAGGTCGATGCCGCCGACGACGAGGTCCATCAACGCCCTGAGCTCAGGGGTCGCGGTCATCTTCGTGGCCGTGCGCAGGACGGCCCGCGACCGGTGCGGCGCGCCGTGCGCCCAGTGGTCGGCGGCGGCCTTGAGCAGGTGGTGCGCCTTCTGCTCGGGGTCGGTCGTGAGGCTGGCCGCGCGGTCGTGGTCGCGGGCGGCCGTCGCGAAGTCACCGCACAGGCGTGCGTGCTCCGCGTGGGCAGTCAGAACGTCCGCGAGCCCGGCGTCCCTGGTCAGGACCGCCTGGTGCCACGTGCGCCGGGCGCCCGGCGGCAGGGTCTCCGCGAGCTCGGCGTGCGCCAGGCGCCTCTGCGGGAGCGGCACGTCGGCCTGCAGGGCGGACCGGACCAGCCTGCGCGTGTCGAACAACGGCCCCGCCTCGACCACGGCGTCGAGGTCGAGCGTCTCGGCGTCGACCTCCTCGTCGACCGCGGCCAGCGCCACGACGTGCCGCGCCTCGGGCGACAGCGAACCGAACCTCGCCCGCCACCGCTGCCGCAGCGAGCTGTTCTCCGGCAGCACCTCCGGCGCCGGCGCGATGCCGCCGAGCTGCGCGGAGGTGAGCGAGCCCGCGAGCTCGACCAGCGCCAGCGGGTTCCCGCAGGCGAGGTCGGCCAGGTCCGCGGCGAGGGTGGCGGGCAGGCCGGGCACCAGGTCGTGCAACACCCGGACGCTCGTCGCCGCGTCCAACGGGTCGAGGGTGACGCACGGCAGTCCGCGCGGCTCGCCCTCGGTGGCGATGAGCAGCGCTGCCCTCGTGCTGATGACGTCCTGCGCGAGCCCTATGAGGTCGTCGTCGATCTCGGGCACGTCCACGCACAACAACGCGTCGTAGGCGTGCTCGACGGCGTTGAGCAGCGAAGTCTTGCCCGAGCCGGCCTCTCCGCACAGCACGAGCACCCCGCCGCGCCCAACGCGCGCACGGTCCACCAACGCGTCGACGGCGACGCGTTGCCGCTCTCGGCCACGCAGCATCGGCCCAGTCTTACGGCGGTAACCGCTCCACCGGAAGAGGTAAAGCCCAAATTCACCTACCACCGTTAGTTTTTCCATCGAAGTTGTTCACCGACACCGGTGGTTGCACCGATGCGGACCGCACGACCGTGGTTGCAGGGTCGAGGACGTTCCCCCGTTCCCCCTGCCGAATGAGGTGTACAACGCCGTGCAACTCCGCACTCTGCTCCCCGTAGCGCTGTCCATGGTTCTCCTGGGCGGCACCGTCGCCCAGGCCGCCGCCAACCCCTACGAGCGCGGCCCCGCCCCCTCCAACTCGAGCATCGAGGCCCTGCGCGGCTCGTTCGCCGTGTCCGAGACCTCGGTGTCGTCGCTCGTCGGCGGCTTCGGCGGCGGCACGATCTACTACCCGACGAGCACCTCCGCCGGCACGTTCGGCGCGGTGGTCATCTCCCCCGGCTACACCGGCACGCAGTCCAGCATCTCGTGGCTCGGCCCCCGCCTCGCCTCGCAGGGCTTCGTGATCTTCACCATCGACACGAACACGATCTACGACCAGCCCGACAGCCGCGCCTCCCAGCTCCTCGCGGCGCTCGACTACCTCACCGGCCAGAGCAGCGTGCGGTCGCGGATCGACTCGTCGCGCCTCGGCGTGATGGGCCACTCGATGGGCGGCGGCGGCACCCTCCGCGCCGCCAGCCAGCGCCCGGCCCTGCAGGCGGCGATCCCGCTCACCGGCTGGCACACCACCAAGAACTGGTCGTCCGTCCGCGTCCCGACCCTGGTCGTCGGCGCCGAGAGCGACTCCATCGCCCCGGTCTCCTCGCACTCGGAGCCGTTCTACAACTCACTGCCGTCCACTTTGGACAAGGCGTACCTCGAGCTCAACAACGCCTCGCACTTCGCCCCGAACTCGAGCAACACGACGATCGCGAAGTACAGCATCTCGTGGCTCAAGCGGTTCATCGACAACGACACCCGCTACGAGCAGTTCCTCTGCCCGGCGCCGGGGCGCAGCACGCTAATCGAGGAGTACCGGGACACGTGCCCGCACTCCTGATCCGTTGAGCACGGGTCGCGGCGCCAACCCGAGCGCGGGGCGCCGCGACCCGATCCAGCTCAGTCGAGGACGGTCATCCGCACGTCGCCCGACAACCGATAGGGCCGCGTCTCCACCAACGCCCCGAGCAACCGCCGCAACCGCGACACCTCCGCCCGCACCGTCACCACGTGCTCGGCGTCCCCGTACAGCGCGGTGCTCAACGCCTCCGCGGACAACCCCGCCCGACCGGCCCGGTGCAGCAGCACCAGGATCTCCGCGTGCCGCCGGGTGACCGTGCGGCGCCAGTCCGCGTCACCACCGGAGAGCCGCACCTGCGGGGTCCGGGTGAGGTCCAGTTCCAGCGCCACCGTCCGGTCCACGGAGGACGGGCGGATCAGCCAGCCGCCGGCGAGACGTTCCGGGGTGCAGGCTCCGAGGCCGGGCACCGCGAGGGGAAGCCCTGCCACCGGGGCCGCGATGCGCGAGCCCACCGCCACGCCGTGGGACGCGGCCACCCAGCCGTGGTCGTCCACGATCAACGAAGGTCCCGTCAGCAGACGGGCGGACCGCAGCCGTTCGAGGCGTTCCTGGTGGTAGCGCCACAGGCGGGACTCGGCCAGCAGGCGGCCCGTCTCGACCAGCGCGCCGATCGCCGGGTGCAGGGTCAGGGCGGGCCCGCTCACGTCGATGACGCCCAGCAGCGAGCCGGTGCGCGGGTCGTGGACCGGGGTCGCGGTGCAGTACCAGGGGTGCTGGCCCTGCTCGAAGTGCTCGCCCGCGAGCAGTTCCACGGGTGCGGCCTCGGCCAGGGCGGTGCCGATGGCGTTGGTGCCGACGCGGCGCTCGGTCCAGTCGGCGCCCTCGAAGAACCCCAGGGCGTCGGCCCGGCGGCGGACCAGAGGGGTGCCGGAGCGCCAGAGGATGACGCCCTCGTGGTCGGTCACCACCAGCAGGAGCTGGGACGCGTCGGCGAGCGAGCCCACGACGGCGCGCAGGTCCGGGACCACGGAGCGCAGCGGTGAGGCTTCCTGGCGGCGGCCCAGTTCGGCGGGGCCCAGCCAGTCGCGGGTGTTGACGTCGTCGGCGCGCAGGCCGAGGTCGAGGACGCGGTTCCAGGAGCGGGAGACGAGGGCTCGCGGGCGCAGGGCGGAGCGGCTGCCGGCGATGACCGCGTCGTGCATGCGCACGAGTTCGCGGGCATACGTGGGCAGGTGCTGACCGGGCGGCACTGCCCTGGGCACGCTCACCGGTCGAGCATGACCCAGGCGTGCAATCCGGTGCAACGGTTTCACCGGAGCGCGGGAAGGAGGTCAATCGAGGCACGACGAACTGCGAGGAGCCGCGATGACACAGACCATGGATCGCACGGCACAGGCTCGGGTGGACGACTGGCTCGCCGGGTTCGAGGCCGCGCTCAGGGCACGCGACGCCGACGCGGCCGCCGGGATGTTCGCCACCGACAGCTACTGGCGCGATCTCGTCGCCTTCACCTGGAACATCAAGACCGTCGAGGGACGTGAGGGCGTCGCGGACCTGCTCAGCGCGTGCCTCGACGGCACGGGTCCGGAGCACTTCCGCACCACCGAAGCGCCGACCGAGGCCGACGGGGTCGTGGAGGCGTGGCTCGAGTTCGAGACGGCGGCCGGGCGGTGCCGCGGGCACCTGCGGCTCAACGACGAGGGCGCGTGGACGTTGCTCACGAGCCTGCACGAGCTCAAGGGGTTCGAGGAGCGCAAGAAGGAGACGCGGCCCAAGGGCGTGCGGCACGGCGTGATCGAGGACCGGCGGTCGTGGGCCGAGGAACGCGACCGCGAGCAGGCCGAGCTCGGGTACGCGGAGCAGCCGTACGTCGTGGTCATCGGAGGCGGTCAGGGCGGCATCGCGCTCGGCGCACGGCTGCGGCAGCTCGGTGTGCCCGCGCTCGTGCTCGAGCGCAACGACCGGCCCGGCGACTCGTGGCGCAAGCGGTACAAGAGCCTCTGCCTGCACGACCCGGTCTGGTACGACCACCTGCCCTACCTGCCGTTCCCGGACAACTGGCCGGTGTTCGCACCCAAGGACAAGATCGCGGACTGGCTCGAGATGTACACGCGCGTGATGGAGGTGCCGTACTGGACCCGTTCGGAGGTCAGGGAAGCGACGTACGACGGTGAACAGTGGACGGTCACGGTCGACCGCGACGGCCAGACCGTGACGCTGCACCCGAAGCAGCTCGTGTTCGCCACGGGCATGTCCGGCAAGGCGAACGTGCCGCAGTTCCCCGGCGCGGACGAGTTCGAGGGCGACCAGCACCACTCCTCGCGGCACCCAGGCCCCGAGGCCTACGCCGGACGCAGGGCCGTCGTCATCGGCTCCAACAACTCCGCTCACGACATCTGCGCGGCACTGTGGGAACACGGCGCCGACGTGACGATGGTCCAGCGCTCGTCGACCCACATCGTGCGCTCGGACTCGTTGATGGACATAGCCCTGGGCGACCTGTACTCGGAACGGGCCGTCGCCGCCGGCATCACCACCGACAAGGCCGACACGATCTTCGCCTCGCTGCCCTACCGGATCCTGCCGCGGTTCCAGATCCCGGTGTACCAGCGGATCAAGGAACGCGACGCGGATTTCTACGCGCGTCTGGAGAAGGCGGGCTTCGCCCTCGACTGGGGCGACGACGAGTCCGGGCTGTTCCTGAAGTACCTGCGCCGCGGCTCCGGTTACTACATCGACGTGGGCGCTTCGGAACTGGTGGCGGACGGCAAGATCAAGCTGGTCCGCGGCCAGGTCGACCACCTCACCAAGAACGCCGTCGTGCTCTCCGACGGCACCGAGCTGGAGGCCGACCTCGTCGTCCACGCCACCGGCTACGGCTCGATGAACGGCTGGGTCGCGGACCTCGCCGGGCAGGAGATGGCCGACCGGGTCGGCAAGTGCTGGGGCCTCGGGTCCGGCACGACCAAGGACCCCGGGCCGTGGGAGGGCGAGCAGCGCAACATGTGGAAGCCGACCCGGCAGCCGGGGTTGTGGTTCCACGGCGGCAACCTGCACCAGTCGCGCTACTACTCGCTCTTTCTGGCGCTGCAGCTGAAAGCGCGGTTCGAGGGCCTCGCTACGCCGGTCTACGGCATGCAGGAGGTGCACCACCTCAGGTGACGACTTCTCGACGGCCGGACAGGCACTCAGGCGAGGTGTCCGTCCGGCCGCACGAGTCCCGCCCCGGTCTCCACGTGACCGCCGCCGCGCAGCCGCGTGAACAGCGTGTCCCCGCCAGACAGCCGCTGGTCGGGCACACGACGACCGGTCGCATAGGCGACGTCGAGACCGGAAAGCCGTTCGGCGAGCACCTTCGACATGTCCGGCGCGGACGCGATCAGCCCGCTCACCACCGCGCGCAACGCCTGCCCCTCCGGCGAGTACGCCGTCATCAGCGCCGTCTGGGCCCTGGTGTGCCGCAACAGGTCCGCGCCCACCGGGTGGCGTTCCGCGTGGTAGGTGTCGAGCAACGCCTCGTCGGCGCGTCCGGTGACGACGGCGGCGAGTTTCCAGCCGAGGTTGTGCGCGTCCTGGATGCCGACGTTCATGCCGACCCCGCCCGCCGGGAAGTGCATGTGCGCGGCGTCGCCCGCCAGCAGGACGTTCCCCGACCGGTAGGTGGAGGCCTGGCGGGTGGCGTTGCCGAAGCGCGACAACCACTTCGGGTCGCGCATCCCGAAGTCGGTGCCGGCGATGGCCCTGACGGTGACGCGCAGCTCGTCGAGGGTCAGCTCACCCCTGCCGGTGGTGGGGGCGCCGCCGACGATCCGGTGCAGGCCGCCGGGCAGCGGTACGACCATCAGGCCGCCCTCGGGGCCGGTGATGTTCGCGAACCCGGGCGGGTCGTCCAGCACCACGTCGCCGAGCCAGCCCCACGTCGTGGCGTCGGTGCCCGGGAAGTCGATGCCCGCGGCCTCCCGCACGGTGCTGCGCGTGCCATCGCAGCCGACCACGTACCGCGCGGCCACGACCTCGTCGGCCAGTCGCACTCCCGAACCGGTCAGACCGGTCACCTGACATCCCCTGCGCACCACAGCGCCCAGTGCCAGAGCGCGCTCTTCGAGCAGCTCTTCGGTGCGGGCTTGCGGCAACGCCAGCGTGAACGGGTACGGCGTGTCCAGCACCGAGAAGTCCATGCGGTCGGGCAGCCCGCCGAAGTGGCCGTTCGGGATCCGGACGCCCTCCGCCAGGAACGGCTCCGCGACGCCGCGGCAGTCGAGGACCTCGATCGTGCGGGGGTGGATCGTGAGCGCCTTGGAGTTGGCGTCCCGTTCCCGCCGCGTCTCCAGCACCACCACCGAGGCCCCGCCGAGCCGCAGCTCCCCTGCCAGCCAGAGCCCGGTCGGCCCGGCTCCCACGATCACCACGTCGTACACGATTCCTCCTTGGTCACTGACCAACACCATGGCGTCGAGTAGACTAGGTCAGTGACCAAGAGTCAAGCGGACGTCGTGCGGGCGGCGCTGGAGATCCTCGACGAGCGCGGCGCCGAGGCGGTGTCGATGCGGGCCATCGCGCAGAAGCTCGACGTGCGGATGAACACCGTCCTGTGGCACGTCAAGACCAAGGCGCGGCTGGAGGAGCTGATGGCGGACGCGATCGTCGCCAGCGTCTCGCTCGACGGCCTGCCGGAGCACTGGCACGACCGGGCTGCCGAGATCGTCCGCCGCTACCGGAGGGCGTTGCTGGCCCACCGCGACGGCGCCGTGGTGGTGGCGGGCACCTACGCCGCCGAACCGGCCACTTTGGACACAGCGGAAGCACTCGTCACCGCGCTGCTGGACGGTGGTTCGTCGCCCAGGGACGCCGCGTGGACGTGTTGGAGCCTCATCTACCTCGTGCTCGGCCTGACCCAGGAGGAGCAGGCGCTGCCCCACGGCTCCGACGGTCTCGACGTGGGCGAGCGGCCCTCGCTGCGGCGGATACTGCCCTTCCTCGCCGAGGAGTCGTTCGACGAGCGGTTCGAGTTCGGCGTCGCCAGGTTGCTCAAGCCTCGGTGACGGCGTCGAGCGCCTCCTCGACCACCTCGGACAACGAGCGCATGAAGGTGGCGCTCACGTGGTTGTCGTCGAAGTTGACGAGCAGGTCGCCCCTGACCGGCGGGCACTGGTCCTCGGTGCAGAGCTGGTCGCTGAAGTCGAGGAACGACACGTTGCCCGGGACGTCGAGCTGGGCGTAGGGCGGCACGGGCGCGAGCAGGTCGGACCTCGGCGCGCCGCACCGGGGCGCGGGGCCGTGCACCTGCACGCAGTCGAGCACCGAGAAGCCGTAGCGGGGGTTGTCGCGCACCGCGACCACCGGGATTCCCTCGGCGTCGAGCTGGCGCCAGCGCTCCACGAAGCCGGGAGGCGTCTGCTCGGTCAGTCCCACCTGGACGTTGCGGGTGGCGAGGGTGAAGACGAAGTCGGGACGCAGGCCGATGATCTCGCCCGCGGCACTGTCGTTCCACCGCACGCACGACTGGTCGTCCGGGTTCTTCTCCGACCGCGTGGAGAACGGGCAGGCGCCCCTGAGCATGGTGATCAGCTGCCAGTTCCGGCGCTGCGCGATCGGGGCGAGGGCGGCGAGGTACTGCTGCACGTGCGAGTCGCCGACGAGCACGACGCGTTTGGCCGGTGTGCCGTCGGCCGGGCCGTGGCAGACGTCGAGTTCGTCGTCGTGGGCGGACTTCGCGCAGTGCTGGTCGTCCAGTGCCGCGAAGTCCGTGGCCGCGACCTGCGCTGCCACCTCACGAGGACCCGTCGGTTGCAGGACGACGGTAGCCGCCAGCAACGGGACGAGCAGCAGCGCGATGAGCGTGCGGGCCTTCCAACGGGATTTCCGCACCGGTTCCTCGACCAGGTGGTGCGTGGCGGCCGCGAGCACGAGCGACGCGCCGATGATCACCAGTCCGCCGAGCAGGCCGACCTCGCCGCGACCGCCGATCACGAGCCACCCCACCAGCACGGGCCAGTGCCAGAGGTAGAGGGAGTAGCTGAGATCTCCCAGGTACCGCAACGGTTCGCCGGCCAGCAGGCGGTCCGCGCCGAACCGGCTTCCGGTGGTCCCGGCGACGATCACCGCGGCGGCGCACGTCGTCGGCCACAACGCCAGGTGGCCGGGGAACGCGGCGCCGACGTCCAGCACCACCCCGCAGACCAGCAGTCCCAGCAGACCCGCCCAGCCCAGCACCGTCCTCACAGGACCGGAGAGGTCGACGCGCGACACCACCAGCGCCAGCAGGCCGCCGAAGGCGAACTCCCAGATCCGTGTGGCCGTGTGGAAGTAGGCCAGCGGCTGGTCGACGGCCGTGAGCCACACCGAGAAACCGAGTGAGAGCGCGAAAACCGCGAGCAGCACGCGCAGGAGCGAGCCCCGCAGCACCGTGACCACCAGGACCAGCAAGGGCCAGAGGAGGTAGAACTGGCCCTGGATCGACAACGACCAGAAGTGCTGCACGACACTGGCGTGCTCGTGTTGTGCGTAGTAGTCCGCCGAATCCGACGCCAGCTGCCAGTTCTCGAGGAACAGCGCGGAGGCGATCACCTCGCGCACCGTCTGCGCCCAGCGGTTCTCCGGCAGCACCAAGGCACCGGCGACCAGCGTCGCGCCGAGCACGACGAACGCGGCGGGCAGCAACCGTTTCGCCATCCTGCTCCACGTCGCGCGCAGGTCGAGCCGCCCGCGCCCGGTGGCCCGCACGAGCTGTCCCGTCACCAGGAAACCGGAGATCAGGAAGAAGACGTCGACACCGCCGGACACCCGGCCGAGCCACACGTGGTAGACCACCACGAGCAGTGCGGCCACCGCGCGCAGGCCCTGCAGTTCCGCACGATAAGTACGTTCCGGAGATGGCGCGCGCACTGCCGCACTGTGATCACTACCCGACACGCCTGCGAGGCTGACGTCTCGCGGCCCTGGGGTAAATCCGTGGCAACACCCAACTTCGGCCTGCATGGTGTCCCCCCGCGGCCGGGAGTTGAGTGGCCGGACCGATCGCCGGAACGGCCTCGGCCGGGCATCGTGGAAGGCACAACCCCCTCCGACCGCCACGGGAGGCGCCATGGTCCACACAGACCGACCCGCCCTCACACGACGGCCGCTGACCTGGGTTCTGCTCGGGGCCGCACTGGCCCTGCTGATCGCCGGAATCACCGCGCCACACGCACTGCTCATCGCCGCCGGACTGATCCTGGCGGGCCTGATCGGCCTCAACCGCACGCAGTGACTACATGTCTGGAAAGTCTGAAATGGGTGTTGCACCCGATGGTTCCGGACGGCCTTCCCGCACAGACTTCCACCACGACCTGGCTGGAGACAGGAGGCGACCATGTCCACAGCGGGACAACTGGCCGGACGCACCGAACGGGCTGATGCCATGCAGGCACGCGACATCGCCATCAACGTTCCGACCGTGACGGTCGACGACCCGATCACCAAGGCGGTGCGGGTGATGGCGGTCAACAGGCTGCCGGGACTCATCGTGGTCGACGACCGCGCCCGGCCGTGGACGGTGCTGCCGGGCACGCAGGTGCTGCGGCTCGCGGTTCCCCAGTCCTACCAAGAGGATCCGGCGCTCGCCCGCGTCGTCGACGAGGGGCACGCCGACCTGTTCTGGATGGAACTGGCCGACCGCACCGTCGGCGACGTGGCACCGAACCACCGTGCCAAACCCGCGACCGTCCGCGCCGACGCGACACTGCTGGAGGTCGCCGCGCTGATGGCCCGCCAGCACAGCCCGCTCGTCGCCGTGATCGACGACGACGGCGCGCTGGTCGGCGCGATCACGCTCGACCGACTCATCACCTCGCTCGCCGTCTACACCGGCGAGGACTGAACCCCGGGCCACCTGTCCCCGTCACCGCCGGCGAGCTGAACTCGCGCCGGCGGTGACACCCGTCCCCTTTTTGGGAGCCCCGTGAGCGCAGTCCTCGCCCTCGCGATCTTCCTGGTCGCGTTCTTCTTCATCGCCACCGAGAAGGCGAACAAGGTCAAGGTCGTTCTCGTGGCCGCCGGGCTCATGGCCGTGTTCGGCCTGGTCCCCGGTTCCGAGGTGTTCTTCTCCGAACACTCGGGCATCGACTGGAACGTCATCTTCCTGCTGTTCGGCATGATGATCATCGTCGGGATCGTCAAGCAGACCGGCGTGTTCGACTACCTCGCCATCTGGGCCGCCAAGAAGGCCCGCGGCCGCCCCTACCGGCTGATGGTGATGCTGATGGTCATCACCGCCATCGCGTCGCCGTTCCTGGACAACGTCACCACGATCATGCTCGTCGCGCCGGTCACCATCGTGGTGTGCAACCGGCTGCGGATCGCGGCCCAGCCGTACCTGATCGCCGAGGTGCTCGCGTCCAACATCGGTGGCGCGGCGACGTTGATCGGCGACCCGCCGAACATCATCATCGGCAGCCGGGCCGGGCTCACGTTCACCGACTTCCTCGTCCACATGGCACCGATCGTCGCCGTCGTGTTCGTGGTCTTCGTGCTGCTCACCAAAGTCCTGTTCCGCAAGTCGTTCCAGTACAACGCCGAGCACGTCGAAGCCGTGATGGCGTTGCAGGAGAAGCGGGCGATCACCGACCCCGCGATGCTGCGCCGCTGCCTGATCGTCTTCACCGGTGTGGTGATCGGGTTCGGCCTGCACGCCGTGCTGCACCTCGACCCCGCGATCGTCGCCCTCGTCGGCGCGGGCGTGATGCTGCTGGTGACCCGCGCCGACGTGAACGACGTGCTGGCCGAGGTGGAGTGGCCGACGCTGACGTTCTTCATGGGACTTTTCGTGATGGTCGCGGGACTCGTGCACACCGGGGTCATCGAGACCGTGGGCACCTGGGCGGTCTCGGCGTTCGGCGACAACTACTTCGCCGCCGCCACCGCGTTGTTGTTCGGTTCCAGCGTGCTCGGCGCGTTCTTCGACAACATCCCGTACGTCGCCACGATGACCCCTGTGGTCGAGGGCATGGTGGCCGAGATCCCCGACGCCGCGACGGGTCAGTCGCTGTGGTGGGCGTTCGCCCTCGGCGCGGACTTCGGCGGCAACGGCACCGCGGTCGCCGCCAGCGCCAACGTCGTCGCGCTCGGCATCGCCGCCCGCGCGGGGCACCGGATCAGCTTCTGGCAGTTCACCCGCTACGGCATCGTCGTGACGCTGATCAGCACGGTCATGGCGTGGGTCTACGTCTGGCTGCGGTACTTCTGACCGCGCAGCACCGGCGACACCCAGGCCGCCACGACACCGGTCAGCAGCACGGCGAGCCCGGCGCCGAGGCCGGCCCGCGGATCACCGGTCGCGACCGACAGGACACCGGCCAGCCCCGCTCCCAGGGGCTGGCCGAGACCCCAGGCGACCATCCGCGCCGTGGTGTTCACCCGCGACTGGAGCTCCTGCGGGCACACCTGCTGCCGGTAGGTGATCCCGTTGATCACCACGATCGCACCGCTGACGCCCCAGCAGGTCGCCGTCACGCAGAGCACGAGCCAATGTCCGCTGACGAGAACGAGGACGCCGCAGAGCACGGACAGCGGCAACGCCGTCAGCGCCACCCTCGCGTTGCCCCACCGTGCAGTCACCCTCGGCAGCAGCCGTGAGGCGATGACCGCGCCCACACCCCAGCACGTGAACAGCACGGCGAGCCGGGTGTCCCCTTTCGGCGCGACGCCCAGGACCTTGTCGGCGAACGGCACGAGCACCGCCATCCACGCGCCGCTCGCGACCGAGTGCGTGGCGCCCACGAGGGTGAGGATCCGGATGACTGGTTCGCGCCAGAGGAACCGCAACCCCTCGCGCACGTCGTTGGCCAGTTCGCCCGCACCGCGCACCGGCCGTGGATCGGCCATGCTGCTGGTGATCGCGCGCAACAACAATGCCGACCCCACCGCCGTCAGAGCGTTCACCGCCAGCAGTGCGGCAGGGGCCACGATCGCCACGAGCAGACCTGTCAGACCGGGCACCACGAGTTCCACCACGGTCGTGCGGCCGTAGAGCGTCGAGTAGGCCGCGGTGAGCTTCTCCTTGCCCACCAACGTCGGCAGCGCGCCGAAGTTCGCCGCGTCGAAGAACACGAACGCCGTCTGCGTCGTGAACGCCACCACCACGACGTGCGGCGCGGTCAGACCGCCGGCCAGCCACGCCAGCGGCACGCTCAGCAGCACGGCGGCGACCGCGAAGTCCATCGCCACCATCATCATCCGGCGGTCCAGCCGGTCCGCCAGCGCACCGGCCAGCAGTCCGAACACCAGGTACGGCAACGCTTCCGCCGCCGTGACGGCCGACGTCCAGCCGGCGGACCCGGTCAGCTGGTAGACGAGGACGGGCAGGGCCACCGCCGACACCACGGCGCCGGTCACCGACAGCACCCGTGCGTTCAGGTACCTGCTGAAGTCACTCACTTCTCCCCCTCGCCGTACAGCGTGGTGACCGCCACCGCCCGGTCCCGCAGTGCGACGCGCAACCACTGCGGTTCCAAGGCTTCCGCGCTCGTCGACAGCTGCCACAACGCCCACTCCGCGTGCCGCGCGTCCTGGAACGCGACCTCCATCAGCAGCCAGCCGTCCTCGGTCTCCTCGGTGAGAACGGCCAGTGCGGTGCGCACCAGCTCCTCCCGCCGCGCCGGACGCACCCGCAGCCGCACCGACACCTGGTCTCCGCCGGCGCGGAACCGCGTGCCGCGTTCCTGCCAGGCCCGCCCCAGGTCCACCCGGTCGGGCCGCCGCGCGGGCTCGTCCAGCTCCTCGGCGGCCAGGATCCGCGACAACCGGTAGGTGCGGTCCTCCCCAGACCGCTGAGCCAGCAGATAACCCTGCTCCCGCACGGTGACCAGGCCGATCGGCTCGACCGTGCGCCACTCGGCCGCGCTGCCGGGGGCCTCGTAGTGGATCCGCAACCGGTGCCCCGCGAACACCGCGCGCCGGACCTCCGCCACCACCGCGTCGGGCAGCTCCTCCTCGACCGCGCGGCGTGCCAGGAGATCGGTCTCCGGGTCGATGAGCAGGCGTTCCGCCGCACCGGCCGCCGTCTGCCGGTAGCTCTCCGGCAGCGCGTCGACCACCTTGAGCATGGCCGAGGCGAGCGCCGAGCCGAGGCCGAACACCTGGGCGCCGCGGCGCGAGCCGGCGACGAGCAGGGCGAGCGCCTCGTCGTGGTTCAGGCCGGTCAGTTCGGTCTGGAAACCGGGCAGCAGCGCGAACCCGCCGTGCCGGCCGCGTTCGGCGTAGACCGGGACACCGGCCGCGGACAGCGCCTCGATGTCGCGCAGCACGGTCCGGGTGGACACCTCGAGCTCGCGGGCGAGGGAGGTGGCCGAGAGCCGCCCGTGCCGCCGCAGCAGCAGGACGAGCGAGACCAACCGGTCGGCGCGCATGCGGAAACCGTACGGGAATACACGACAGAGGATGTCGTGTATTGCTTGCGAGGCTGACCAGCGACAATCCGGAGATTGGAGCTGTAGTCGCAGTGGAACGAACGCCGGTCGACCCGTGGACGTGGTCGGCGGGGCTGGGCTACCACCAGGGCGAGGTCGTCACGGGCCAGACCCGGACGCTGTACTGCGCCGGGCAGGCCTCGATGAACGGTGAGGGCGGGCCCGAGCACGCCGGCGACATGGCGGCGCAGCTGGCGCTGAGCCTCGACAACCTGGAGGCCGTGCTGGCCGGGGCGGGGATGACGCCG
This sequence comes from Lentzea cavernae, assembly GCF_014653695.1. Taxonomy (GTDB): domain Bacteria; phylum Actinomycetota; class Actinomycetes; order Mycobacteriales; family Pseudonocardiaceae; genus Lentzea; species Lentzea cavernae. Next base: position 212,859 of record NZ_BNAR01000002.1, read on the forward strand.
GCGAACCTGGTGCGGCTCACCGTGTACACCACCGACGTCGACCTGCTGTTCCAGCACTACGGAGTGCTGGCAGCGCGTCTCGGCGCGGCGCAGGCGGCTCCGCCCACGACGATGCTCGGTGTCAGCAGGCTGGCGCTCCCCGACCTGATGGTCGAGCTCGAGGGGACGGCCGTGGCGTGACGCACGGGGTGGTGACGATCGGCGTGTACGGCTTCGACAAGAAGTCGTTCCTGCGAGCACTGCGGGAGGCGGAAGTCGGGCTGCTGCTCGACGTGCGGCAGCGGCGCGGTGTCCGCGGGCCCGAGTACGCCTGGGCGAACTCGCTCCGGTTGCAGGCGGCGCTCGCCCGGGCCGGGATCGCCTACGAGCACCACCCCGAACTCGCGCCGACGACCGAGCTGCGGCAGGTGCAGTACGCGGAGGACGCCCGGCAGGGCGTGGGCAAGCGCAGCCGCCGCGCGCTCGCCGCCGAGTACGTCCGCCGCTACACCGGCGAGATCCTCGGCAGTGCCGACCTGGCTCCCATCAGGTCGGCGCTGCCGAGGGGCGCGGCGTTGCTCTGCGTCGAACGCGACCCCGGGGCGTGCCACCGCTCGTTGGTCGCCGAGCGGCTCGGCGTCCCGGTCCGGCATCTGCTGCCGTGACGGCCCAAAAGCGGCACTGATCCCGTTTTCGTCCGGAGGAAGAAGGCGGCGCGCCGGACGGGAGTTCATTTTGCGGACCCCGCGGTCGATTCGACGTGAATTCGACGATCAAGCCGCGGGAAATCTGCGGAGCATTTGACGGCCCGCTAATTTGGGAGCGCTCCCATAATCCTGCCCCAGGAGTCGTCATGCGAAAGACCTTTCGTGCGGCCGTTGCCGCCGGACTGCTCGTCGCGAGCACCTTCGTCGCGACGGCGGGTCCCGCCCAAGCCGACGTGACCATCTGCGACCAGTACGGATCGACCACGATCCAGGGCCGGTACGCGGTCCAGAACAACCGGTGGGGCACGTCGGCCCAGCAGTGCATCAACGTCACGTCGTCCGGTTTCCAGATCACCCGCCAGGACGGCTCGGCGCCGACCAACGGGGCGCCCGTGTCCTACCCCTCGGCGTTCCTCGGCTGCCACTACGGCAACTGTTCCCCAGGCTCTGCCCTGCCGATGCAGGTGAGCCGGATCCGCAGTGCCACGTCGGCGATCAACTACCGCTATTCCGGCGGCACCTACAACGCCTCGTACGACATCTGGCTCGACCCCACGCCGAAGACCAACGGGGTGAACCAGATGGAGATCATGATCTGGTTCAACCGCCAGGGGTCGATCCAGCCGATCGGCAGCGCGGTCGGCACGACCACCCTCGGCGGGCGCAGCTGGCAGGTGTGGCGCGGCAGCAACGGCTCCAACAACGTCATCTCGTACGTCGCGCAGTCGCCGATCAGCTCGTGGTCGTTCAACGTGCTCGACTTCGTCAACGACGTGCGCAACCGCGGCGCGATCACGAACTCCTGGTACCTGACGAGCATCCAGGCCGGGTTCGAGCCGTGGAACGGCGGCGTCGGCCTGGCGGTCGACAACTTCTCGGCCTCCGTCAGCGGCTGAGCACGACCTCCACCTGCCTGAGTGGAAACTGCGCACTTTCCACTCAGGCAAGTACTTTCCCGCGGCTGACGTCCGTGCTCCCCCAGGTCAGCCCTGCAACTGCTGGAGTCCGATGACGCGCAGCAGGTCGAGCTTCTGCTCGTCTTCGGAGCCGGGGGCCGCGGTCATCATCACGATCGTCTGGTCACCGGGGCCGCCGGTGAACGTGTCGCAGTCCACGACGACGTCGCCGACCTGTTCGGTGTGGACGGTCTTGCGGCTGGTGCGCAGTTCTCCGACCGTTCCGGCCTCCCAGCGCCGAGCGAAGTCGGGCGAGGCCTCGAGCAGGCGTTCGACGAGGCGCGGGATGTCGGGGTCGTCGGGGTAGCGGCCTGCGGCGGTGCGGATGTGGCCGACGAGGTCACGGGCGTAGGCCTCGTCGTCGTCAGGCGTGTGGGTGATCCGCAGCGTCGGGTCGGTGAAGTACCGCCACGCGACGTTGCGCTGCAGCCGGGTCTGACTGGACGGGTCGCCGAACATGGCCGCCCACAACGGGTTCCACAGCACCAGTTCGTAGATCGCGGTGTGGACGGCCACGGCCACCGGTGCGTTGCGGAACCGGTCGACCATGCGCTGCGCCGTGGGCGTGACGTGCCTCGGCACGTGCCTCGACGAGGGCGCGGCCAGCCCGGCGACCCGGAAGAGGTGGTCGCGTTCGGCCTCGTTCAACCGCAGCGCCCTGGCAAGTGCGGTCAGCAGCTGTGAGGAGGGGTTGCGGGCTCGGCCCTGTTCCAGGCGGACGATGTAGTCGACGCTGACCCCGGTGAGCAGGGCGAGCTCCTCGCGGCGCAGACCAGGCGCACGCCTGTCCAGGCCGGAGGGCAGTCCGACGTCCTCCGGGCGGACCCGGTCCCTCCACGCCCTGAGGATCTGCGCGAACTCACCCATGCGCCCATGATGCCCCGGAACAGGCCTCAGCGGGTGGTACTGGCAGTCCTACCGCCCAAGGGTGCCTGGTGACCGGCCCCGTGCGGGCGCACGGTGGTGGCATGACAACGACTTTGGTGACCGGAGCCAACAAGGGTCTCGGTCTGGAGACCACCCGCCGGTTGATCGCCGCGGGTCACACCGTCCACGCCGGCATGCGTGATCTGGCCGGCGGGGGTCCCGCCCGGGAGCTGGGCGCGATCCCGGTGCAGCTCGACGTCACCGACGACGAGAGCGTCGCCAAGGCGGTCGCGTCCCTGCCCGAGCTCGACGTGCTGATCAACAACGCGGCCGTCGTCGGCCCGTCCTGGGGCCTCGACGACCTCGACGTCGAGGCGATGCGCATCGCGTTCGAAACCAACGTCTTCGGCATCGTCCGCCTCACCCAGGCCGTCCTGCCCCTGTTGCGGCACTCGGCCAACCCGGTGATCGTCAACGTCGCCTCCGGCCTCGGCTTTCCCCGAGCCCTGCTCGACCCGGACGACGACTCCTTCCACGGGCTGATGGTCCCCTACGCCAGTTCCAAGGCCGCGGTGATCGCGCTGACCGTCCAGTACGCCAAGAACCTGCCGCAGATGCGGATCAACGCCTCCGATCCCGGCTACACCGCCACCGACCTCAACGCCCACCAAGGGCACCAGACCGTCACCCAGGGCACCGACGCCACCGTCGCCTTGGCGCAGCTCGACTCCGACGGTCCCACCGGCGAGTTCCACAACCGCCACGGCCGCCTCGACTACTGAGCCCCGACCGGAGAAGGCGATTCCCATGACGCACACCGACCTGCGCGAGTGGTACCTGCGCTACATCTCCGCGCTCGACGCCCACGAGATCGACCGCATGGACGAGTTCGTCGCCGACGAGGTGCTCCTCAACGGTGAGCCGGGCTCCCGGGACGCCGTGACGGCCGACATGCGGAGCATCATCGACGCCGTCCCCGACTTCCACTGGGAGGTCCAGGAACTGCTCGTCGACCGCGACCGCATCGCCGCACGCGTGAAGAACACCGGCACCCCGGTGGAGGAATGGCTCGGCGTCCCCGCGACCGGAGCCTCGTTCGAGGTCATCGAATACGCCATCTACGAAGTTCGCGACGGCAGGTTCGTCCAGATGACCAACCTGCACGACTCCGCCGAGGTCCGCCGCCAGCTGACCGCCTGACCTTGACGTTGAAGCGGCACGGTCAATCCCGCAGGCTGGCGCCGGGACCGGGGGCGGCCTGAATGTCACCCAGGCTGTCCACGGGATGGTCGTGCGCGCAGCGGATCTCGGTGCGGATCGCCGCCCCGCAACCGTGGTGGGTGAGCACGACGGTGGGTCCGCCGGGTGTGGGAAGCCAGCGGTCCGCCCAGTTCAGCAGGCTGATGATCGCGGCGGCCAGGTCCCGTCCCTTGTCGGTGAGGCGGTACTCGTGGCGGCCGCGTGATCCGGTGTCGTGGTAGGCGACCTTGGTCAGGATGCCCTGGCCGGTCAGGTCGCGCAGGCGTGCGGACAGCACGCCGGGGGTGAGGCCGGTGTGGCGGCGGAAGTCGTCGAAGCGCCGGGTGCCGTAGAACGCCTCCCGCACGACCTGCCCGGCGCTGCGCGGCACGAGCACGTCGAGTGCTCGCTGCACGGAGTCCGGTTCCAGGAGCCACGCTTCGCGGTTCCACGCCGGGTCCGCGGCCTCGGTCGGTTCCTGAGCGCGGGGCTGCTGCATGCGCGCACTGTGTCACATGCCCCCGCACCTGACGTCCACGAGAGCCGCTGTCGTGCGGCGTGCCGGAAGGGTCCGCTACCGTTCTGGGTATGGTTCACGGTACTCAGCCGGTGCGGCGGTTCGTGGCGCTCGGCGACAGCCTCACCGAGGGGGTCGGCGACCCCCGGCTCGACGGCACGCTGCGCGGCTGGGCCGACGTCCTGGCCGGCGAGCTCGACCACGCGTGGCCCGGACTGCGCTACGACAACCTCGCCGTGCGCGGATGGCACGCCGAGCACGTCCTGCAGCACCAGCTCGAGCAGGCGCTGCGGCTCAAACCCGACCTGGCGAGCGTCATGGCCGGCGCCAACGACGCGTTCGACCGCCACGGCTTCGACGGCGCCGCAGTGGGCCGCGTGCTGCGGCGGACGGTGGCGGCCCTGTGCGACACCGGCACACGGGTGGTCATGGCCACCCTGCCGGACATCACCCGGCGCTGGCCGGGACCCGCACGCCTGCACCAGGCGACACGCTCACGGTTCGAGCTCGTCAACGACCACGTGCGCACGATCGCGGTGGAGCACAACGCGATCATGCACGACCTGTGGCACGACGAACGCACCCACGCGCCACGGATGTGGTCCATCGACCGCGTCCACCCCGGCACGCACGGGCACGCCGGCATCGCTCACAGCTTCGCCGAGCTCATCCTCGGTCACGCGCGCGAATCCTGGACCCCGGCGGGCCCGTCGGTGACCGCGGCGCAACGACTGGCCGAGATCCGCTCGCTCTGCACCATCCTGCGCACCGACCGGAGCCGCCCGCTGCCCGCCCAGCTCCCCCGCGGACCGTGGAAGTCCGTTCTCTCCTCGACACACCCCTGAAGAGCGATGCGCCGCACTGTGGACCACATAGTTCTGTGACCTAGACAGCACCAACGTCAACGGACTCGATCGCGGCGGCCGCGATCGGGGTCGCGGTCTCCACGTACCGGGTCGCCAGGGCCTGGAACAGCTCCTCCGCCTCGATCGCGGGCCAGTCCGCCGCCAGCAGCTCGGCCGGCAGGTGCGGGTCCTGCCGCACGAGGTCGAGCCAGTCGGCGTGCAGCAGCAGCTGACGGGCCAGGTCGTCGGGCAACGAGTCGTCCGGTTCGCGCCAGCGCGTCAGGAAGTCCTGGTAGCGGGCGGCGATGGCGGTCGTGTCGAACGCGCGGCGGGCCAGATCGGCCGCCTCGGTCGGTTTCGCGTGCTGCGCGGTGAAGACGGTGACGTTGCCGGCGAGACCGAGACCCTCGACCACCTCGGTGACGTCGTGAGTGCCGGGCGCGATCCACAGACCGTTCTGCACCGGCCCGAAACCAGCCCACTGCAGCTGCGTGCGCAGGTCGTGGCGTTCACCGCGGCGGCCCTCCGGCAGCGAGAAGCCGACCAGGGTCCAGGTGCCGTCCCAGTCCCTGTTCACGGCGCCGCGCTGCCAGATGCGGCGTTCACCGTCGCGCAGGACGTCCGTCGCGCGCGGGGTGAGTCCGAAGTAGACCTTGCGGCCGTTGCGGTGCTTGGCGAGCAGGCCCCGCGACGTCATGCGGGTCAGCGTCGAGCGCACCGCCTCCTCCGAGACGTCGACGCGCGCGAACACGTCGATCACGCTGCCCGAGTAGACCGCGATGCCGCGGTCGAACACGTACAGGCCCAGGAAGTTGAGCATCAAGGACTGGGGCGTCACCGGTCTCACGATACATGTTGGGCAGCATCTAGACGAGCGTCATGAGAATGCCCTACTTTGAATCTCGTTCCCCACCGAGAGGACTCGCCTGATGGAGCTGTCGGGAAAGGTCGCGATCGTCACCGGCGCCGGCCGCGGACTGGGCAGGGCCTACGCGGAAGCCTTGGCGCGCAACGGGGCCCAGGTCGTGGTCAACGACGTGGACGGCGTCGCCGAAGAGGTCGCCGCGAGCATCGGCGGCCGGGCGGTGATCGCACCGGTCGGCTCCACCGAGACCGCCGACCTGCTCGTCGCGGCCGCGGTCGAGGAGTTCGGGCGGCTCGACGTGATGGTCACCAACGCGGGCGTCCTGCGCGACCGCGTGCTGTGGAAGATGAGCGACGACGACTTCGACACCGTGATCGACGTGCACCTGCGCGGCACGTTCACCTGCGCCCGCGCGGCGGCGGTGCGGATGCGGGAGCAGGGCACCGGCGGCCGTCTCGTGCTGGTCTCCTCGCCCGCCGGGCAGCGCGGCAACTTCGGGCAGACCAACTACTCCGCCGCCAAGGCCGGGATCGCCGCCATGGCACGGACCTGGGCCCTGGAGCTCGCCCGGTCCGACATCGCCGTCAACGCCGTCGTCCCGGTCGCCGCCACCGAGATGACGCGGACGATCCCCGCGTTCGCCCCGCTGATCGAGGAGTCGGAACGGACCGGGGCGCCGTTGCCGCAGTGGGTGCGGCGCGACGAGGGCCTCGGCACCGTCGAGGACGTCGCCGGCCTGATCGTGTACCTGGCCTCGGACGCGGCGAAGGGCGTGACGGGGCAGGCGATCGGCATCGGCGGCGACCGGCTCGCGCTCTGGGCGCACCCCGCCGAGAAGCAGGCCCTGTTCGCCGACGGCGGCTGGAGCGCGGACGCGATCGCCGAGCGGTTCGGCGAGTTCGAACCCGAGAGCTACGGGATTCCTCAGCCGGTGGCGCCGTGAACATTGACGAGTTGGTCGCCATCGACGTGCACACCCACGCGGAGATCTCCAGCGACGGCCACAGTTCCCTGAGCCCGGCGTTGATCGAGGCGTCCGCCAAGTACTTCAAGGCCGCCCACCGCCAGCCGACGATCGCCGAGACCGCGCGGATCTACCGCGAGCGGAAGATGGCCGCGGTGATCTTCACGGTCGACGCGGAGCACGCCACGGGCCACCCGCGCATCTCCAACGAGGAGATCGCCGCGTCCTGCGCCGAACACGCCGACGTGCTGATCCCGTTCGCGAGCGTCGACCCGTGGAAGGGCCGCTCGGCGGTGCGCGAGGCGCGCAGGCTGGTCGAGGAGCACGGCGTGCGGGGCTTCAAGTTCCACCCCAGTCTGCAGGACTTCTCACCGAACGACCGGATGGCCTACATGCTCTACGAGGTGATCGAGGAGCTCGGCGTCCCCGCGCTCTTCCACAGTGGACAGACCGGCATCGGCGCGGGTGTGCCGGGCGGCGGTGGCATCAGGCTCAAGCACTCCAACCCGATGCTCGTCGACGACGTGGCCGTCGACTTCCCGCACCTCAGGATCGTGCTCGCGCACCCGTCGTTCCCGTGGCAGGACGAGGCGCTCGCGGTGGCCACGCACAAACCGTTCGTGCACATCGACCTGTCCGGCTGGTCGCCGAAGTACTTCCCGCCGCAGCTCGTCCGCTACGCCAACACGCTGCTGCAGGACAAGGTCCTGTTCGGCTCGGACCACCCGGTGATCACCCCGGACCGCTGGCTCGCGGACTTCGCGAAGCTCGACATCTCCGACGAGGTCCGCCCCAAGATCCTCAAGCACAACGCCGCCCGTCTGCTCGGACTCGTGAAGGAGGACGCGTGACCACCACCGTCAACGGAATCGCAGAGCTGAAAGCCCTGGCGGGCAGGAGCCTCGGGCACACGGACTGGCTGCAGATCGACCAGGACCGCGTCGACACGTTCGCCTCCGCCACCGACGACCACCAGTGGATCCACGTCGACCCGGAACGCGCCGCGTCCGGACCGTTCGGCGGCACGATCGCCCACGGCTACCTCACGCTGGCGCTGCTCATCCCCCTGATGACCGAGCTGCTCGAGGTCTCCGGGGTGCGGATGAGCCTCAACTACGGGCTGGACAAGGTGCGGTTCCCCGCCCCCGTGCCGGTCGGGGCCAAGATCCGGCTGCTCGGTTCGGTCGCGTCCGTCGAGGACGTGCCGGGTGACGGCGTCCAGCTCACCGTCGACTTCACCGTCGAGATCGAGGGCTCCGCGAAGCCCGCTTGCGTCGCACGTGCCGTCTACCGCCACTACACATGAGGTGAAGTCATGGCGACAACAACGCAGTTACGCCGTGCCGTTACGTCCAGCTTCCTCGGCAGTGTGATCGAGTACTACGACTTCCTGCTCTACGCCACCGCTTCCGCCATCGTGTTCAACAAGGTCTTCTTCTCCTCGCTGGACCCGCTGGTCGGCACCCTCGCGAGCTTCGGCACGTTCGCCACCGGCTACCTCGCCCGGCCGATCGGCGGAATCCTCTTCGGACACTTCGGCGACCTGCTGGGGCGCAAGAAGATGCTCGTCCTGACCATGACTCTCATGGGCGTGGCGAGCTTCCTGATCGGCCTGCTGCCCACCTACGCCCAGATCGGCTGGCTCGCCCCTGCCGGACTGGTCCTGCTGCGGGTGGTGCAGGGCATCTCGGTCGGCGGCGAGTGGGGCGGCGCCGTGCTGATGTCGGCCGAGCACGCCACCTCCCGGCGCGGGTTGTGGGCGAGCTTCACCAACGCGGGCGCGCCGTGCGGCATGGTGCTGTCGACCGCCGCCCTGACCGGCACGGCCGCGCTGGTCGGCGAGCAGGCGTTCCTCGACTGGGGCTGGCGGGTGCCGTTCCTGCTCAGCGTGGTGCTGCTCGGCATCGGCCTGTTCGTGCGGATGAAGGTCGAGGAGACGCCGGTCTTCAAGGCCGAGCGCAAGCCGGGCTCCATGCCGTTGCTCGACGTGCTGCGCAACCACCCGCGCACGCTCGCGCTGGGCATCGGTGTCGGCCTCTCGGCGTTCGTCGCGCAGTCGACCCTGACGACGTTCGTGCTGGCGTACGGCGTGCAGGCGGGCGAGAGCAGGCAGATGATCCTCAACGCGCTGACCCTGTCGTCGGCGCTCGCCGTGCTCGGCATCCTCGGCTGGTCGGCGGCCTCGGACCGGTTCGGGCGCAGGCCCGTCGTGCTCGTCGGAGCCGTGCTCATGGCGATCTTCGGCTTCACGCTGTTCCCGTTGGTGGACAACGGCTATGTGGTCATCGCCCTGATCCTCGGCCAGGCCGTCATCCACCCGATGATGTACGGGCCGCTCGCCGCCCTCTACAGCGAGCTGTTCAACACCGGCAGCCGCTACACCGGCGCCTCCCTCGGCTACCAGCTCGCGGGCCTGGGCGCGGGCCTCGCGCCGTTGCTCTTCGCGCAGGTGCAGAGGTCGGCCGGCACGGGCGCGATCCCGTTCATCCTCGCGGCCTTCTGCCTGCTCACCGTCGTGTGCACGGTGATCCTCCGGGAGACCAGCCGGACCAGCCTGACAGGAGACAGGAATGCGGAACTCGGGGCTGGGCAGCTGGCCGCATCGCCGCGCACGCATGGCGCCGACGCGTAAAGCGTTCACCTGCAACGGAATCTCCACGACGTACGGCGAGCTGGCCGTCCGCACGACCCGGCTCGCGTGGCGGTTGCGCGAGCTCGGCGTGCGGCGCGGTGACCGGGTCGCGTACCTCGGCCAGAACCACCCGTCGTTCGCCGAGACCATGTTCGCCGCCCACCAGCTGGGCGCGGTCTTCGTGCCGCTGAACTTCCGGCTCACCCCGGCGGAGATCAACTACCAGCTGGCGGACTCCGGCGCGCACGTGCTGGTGCACGCGCCTTCGCACGCCGTCGAACACCCGCGGGCGGTGTCGCTCTCGACCTACGAGGAGTGGCTCCTCGACGCGTCCGACGAGCCGTTGGACGAGCCGGTCGCCCTTGAGGACCCCGCCCTGATCCTCTACACCTCCGGCACCACCGGCAGGCCCAAGGGCGCGGTCCTGAGCCACGCCAACCTGCTGTGGAACACCTTCAACCTGCTGATCGGCGTCGACATCGCGTCCGACGAGGTCGCCCTGATCTCGGCGCCGCTGTTCCACGTCGCCGCGCTCGCCCAGACGCTGCTGCCCACCTTCATCAAGGGCGGGCACAGCGTGATCACCCCGGGCTGGGACGTCACCACGTGCGTGTCGTTGATCGAGACGCACCGCGTGACGTGGATGTTCGGCGTGTCCACGATGTTCGCCGACCTGGCCTCGTCCTCGCAGTGGCACACCGCGGACCTGTCGTCGTTGCGCGTGCTGCTGTGCGGTGGCGCGGCGGTGCCGGACGCGGTGATCCGCGCCTACCAGGACCGGGGCCTGGTGTTCTGCCAGGGTTACGGCCTCACCGAGACCGCGCCGGGCGCCACGTTCCTCGAAGCCGCCGACAGCGTGAGCAGGGCGGGTTCGGCCGGGCCGTGCGTGTTCTTCGGCGACCTGAGGCTCGCCGACACCGGCGAGGTCGAGGTGCAGGGCCCGAACGTCACCCCGGGCTACTGGAACGACCCGGTCGCCACCGCGGCCGCGTTCACCGAGGACGGGTGGTTCCGCACCGGCGACATCGGGCGGCTCGACGACGGGCACCTGTACGTCCTCGACCGCCTGAAGGACATGTACATCTCCGGCGGCGAGAACGTCTACCCGGCCGAGGTGGAGAACGCGATCACCTCGCACCCGGACGTGGCCGAGGTGGCCGTCGTCGGGGTGCCGGACCAGCGCTGGGGCGAGGTCGGCCGGGCGTTCGTGCGGCCGCGCGACGGTGCCGCGGTCGACGCGGCCGGGTTGCGGGAGTTCCTGGTGCCACGCCTGGCGAAGTACAAGATCCCCGTGCACGTCGAGGTGGTCGCCGAACTGCCTCGCACGGGCTCGGGGAAGGTCCTCAAGCCCGCGCTGCGCCGGTTGCCGTTGTGACCGCGTGGCGGGCCAGGACCGTCTGGACCGCCTCGTCCACCGAGTGGGCCAGGGCCTTCTCGGTGGGCGCCCAGTTCACCAGCAGCATCCGGGGCCAGAACGCGAAGTTCGAGATCATGCCGAGGAACTGCGTGGCGGTGAGGACCGGGTCGTCCACGCGCAGCGTGCCGGCGGCGTGCTCGGTGGCGAGGTAGTCGCGGACGGAGTCGAAGAACGGCTGCTTGCCCAGCCTGAACTGCGTCTGGCCGAGCTCGGGGAAGCGCGGCGCCTCGGCGATGACGATGCGGAACAACGCGACCATGCCCGGCCGCGTCAGCAGCGCCACGTACCGGTTGCCGAGCGCCGTCAGCCCCTTCGCCGGATCACCGGGCTGCGGCGTGAGCGCGCCCTCCTCCGTGCGCCAGTAGTCCGTGACGATCGCGTCGAACAGCTCCGCCTTCGTCGGGAACTGCTTGAACAGCGTCGCCTTCGACACCCCGGCCGCGTCGGCGATGCGCGCGAGCGACGTCTTGTCGTACCCGGACTCCAGGAACAGCCCGGTGGCGGCGTCGACGATCGCCGTCCGCTTCTGCTCCGCCATGCGCTCGTGGTAGGTCGGCACGCCCCCAGTATGCCATGAGGTGAGTTACTTGACTCACCATCTACCTCGTGCCTACTGTTCCGAGGTGAGTCACTCAACTCACCACTGGAGGACACGATGGGACGCTTCGACGGACGAACGGTGCTGGTCACTGGCGCGACGAGCGGGATGGGCGCGAGCCACGTGCGCGGCTTCCACGCCGAGGGAGCACAGGTCGTGATCGCCGCGCGGAACCTGGAGGCGGGCACCGCGTTCGCGGCGGAACTGGGCTCGCGGGCGTCCGCCGTGCGGCTCGACGTGACGTCCGAGACGGACTGGATCGCGGCACTGGAGGCGGCCGGACCGATCTCGGTGCTGGTCAACAACGCGGGCGCCCAGCACCCCGCCGCGTTGATCGAGGACACCGCGCTGCAGGTCTGGGAACGGACGCTGGCGGTGAACCTGACCGGGCAGTTCCTCGGCATCAAGCACGCCGCTCCGTCGTTGCGGCAGGCCGGCGGCGGGTCGATCGTGAACATCGCCTCGACCATGGGCAACGTCGGCCAGGCCTATTACGCGCCTTACGTGGCGAGCAAGTGGGCGTTGCGCGGGCTCACCAGGACCGCCGCGCTGGAACTCGGCCGCGACGGCATCCGTGTGAACTCGGTCCACCCCGGTGTCGTGGCGACGCCGCTGATCACCGAGCCGGTGGCCGACGGCCAGCCCGCGATCGGCGACCTCTACTCCCCCGCCCCGTTCGCCGTGCCGCGGCTGGGCACGCCGGAGGAGGTCACCGCGCTGGTCCTGCACCTGGCCTCCGACGACGGCGCGTTCGCGACCGGGGCGGAGTTCGTGCTGGACGGCGGTCTGCTGCTCGGTCCGGCGCTAGCGGCCTAGGTAGTCGCTCACCGGGCCGAACGTGAACAACCCGGTGCCGGCGACGAGCTCGTCCCTGGCGGGCAACAACAACCCGCGGGCGCGCTCCCGCAGTTCGTCGTCCTGCAGGCGCTCGGCCGCCATCGCCAGCAGGCACGCCCTGACCTCCGCGAGGAGGTCGGCGGGTCCCGGCGGCAGAGCCCGCGCGGCGGCCAGCGCCTCGTCGTGCGGCAACGCCAGCGGGCGAACCCACTGCAGGTGCGGGCCCCAGTCGTCGTTCAGGTCCACTGTGGACGGACCGTGCAGGCTCAGCAGGGCCAACGGGAGCAGTCCGCGTTCCATGCCCCACATGCCGGTGCCCTTGACGCGCTCGGCCGCCGCCCGGTAGGCGCGGTCGGCCTCGGCGACCTGGCCGGAGGCCGCGAGCTTCAGCGCCGCGTACCAGTCGGTGAAGACGCTGACCAGCGGCAGGTCGTGGCGCCGGGCCACCGCGTCGGCGGCGGCCGCGTGCCGGTCCGCCGTGTCGAAGTCGGCCAGCGCGGAGCAGGCCTGGACGAGGATCAGGTGCCCCAGCACCTCGTGGGTCACGAGACGGCCGGTCGCGACCTCGAGGAGCTCCCGGCCGATCGCGGCGCGTTCCGGGGCCAGTCCGGTGCGGTGGAAGGTGTGCATGAAGCGGGCGTTCAGCGCGAACGCCCGCAGTTCGGGGTCGCCGAGGTCGTTCGCGACAGCCTCGGCCTCCCGTGCCTGCGCGAGGCGGGCGCCGGTGCCGCGGTCCTCCATCGCGATCGTGGCGAGCAGACGGGCCCTGGTGGCGGTGGGACCGGGGAAGGCGGCCAGCGCGTGTTCGGCGGCCCGCACCAGTTCGGCGGAGTGGGCCGGGTCGTCGTTCGTCGTCCAGATGCCGGGAACGTCGAACGACCCGATCACCTCGGCCACCTCGTGCGGACCACCGGCGAGCCGCAACGCCGCCGACCTCCGTTCGCGCGCCGCCTCCAGGTCCCCGCTCACCGCCAGAGCCCTGACCAGTCCGGTCATCAGGTCGAGCCGCTCCGAACCGGCCGCGATCGCGGCCCTCCACAGGCGCACGGCCTCTCGTGGCGACCGCGTCTGCGCCGCCGCCTCGGCCAGTGCCCGCACCGCCGCGGCACTCCGCGTTCCCGCCAGCGCGTGGTGGTGCGCGAGCGTCTGAACGTCACCGGGGGGCAGCGCCTCCGCCACCGCCGCGTGCCAGCGAGCGCGTCTGGTCAACGACACGTCCTCGTAAAGCGTGTCGCGCACCAACGCGTGCGTGAACCGGGCGTGTCCGGGCGCCACCTCCACCACGAACCCCGCCTCGATCGCGAGGTCCAGCGCGTCGAGAACGTCGTGACCCGCCAGTGCGGCCAGCAGGTCCACGTCGACGTCCCTGCCCAGCACGGACGCCTGGTGCAGCACGGTCCGCGCCTCGGCCGGCAACCGCGCGAGGCGGTGCCGGAGCACGTCCCGCACCCCGGCCGGGACGCCCAGCGACCCCTCCGCCGCCAGCAACCGCGCGAGTTCCTTGACGTAGAACGGGTTGCCGCCGCTGCGCTCGTGGATCGCCCGCGCGTCGGCTGCGCCGACGAGTGCGGCGACGGCTTCCTCGTCCAGGCCGGCGAGTGCGACGCGAACAGGTTCCGCGCGCGCCAACGCCTCCAGCGGCACGGCGGTGCGCGAGGTGGCCACGATCAGCACGCGGCCCGAGAGCCTGGCCGTGGTGAAGGCGGCCAGCACGGCCAAGGTCTCCTCATCGGCCTGGTGCAGGTCGTCCAGCACCACCAGCACCGGTGCCGCCGACTCCACGGCGGCCACCACCGCGCGGCGCAGGTGGAACCGGTCGGTGGTGGTCAGCTCCTCCCTCAGCGCCTCCACGACCTGCTGCCACGGCCACGCCACCGGCGCGTCCTCCGGGCAGCGCGCCCAGACCGTCCTCCACCCCTTCGCGCCGAGCACGGCGGTGAACGCCTCGGCCAGCGCGGTCTTGCCGATGCCCGCCTCGCCGGTCACCAGAGCGATGCCCAGTCCGGCGGCCGGCACGGCGGTGTCCAGGGCGGCCAGCTCCACGGACCTTCCCACCAGCGACGACTCCGGCGCGGGTGTGAGGCGGGGCGACTGGGCGAGGATGTCGGACTCCAGCGCGCGGAGTTCCGGACCTGGATCCACACCGAGGTCCTCGACGAGCGCGTTCCGTGCGGCGCGCACCGCCTCCAGCGCGTCGCCCTGCCGGCCTTCGCGGTACAACGCCAGCGCGAGCAGGCTCCACGCCTTCTCCCGCCACGGGTGGTCGGCCAGGTGGGCCCGCAGGTCGGCGACGACTTCGGCCGCACGTCCGAGCGCCAGTGCGGCCTCCGCCCTGCGTTCGACCGCCACCAGCCGCAACTCCTCCAGGCGGTCGATCTCCGCCCGCGCCCAGTGCTCGTCGGCGAACTCGGCGTAGGCGGGTCCGCGCCACAACGCCAGCGCACCGTCCAGCACGGACAGGTCGCCGCCGAGCACCTCCTCGAACCGCCAGGCGTCCACGTCCTCCGCGAGCAGCGCGTACCCCGTGCCCTCGGTCACCAGCAGCGAGGAAGGGGTCCTGGGTGGGCGATCGGGTTCGAGGGCCTTGCGCAGCGCGCCGACGAACGTCTGCACCGTGCCGAGTGCGCCGTCCGGCGGGTCCTCCCACAGGTCGGCGACGAGCGTGCGCACCGGGACGACCCGGCGCCGGGCGACCAGCAGGCGAGCCAGCACGGCGCGTTGCCTGGGCCCGCCGAGACGGGCGGAACCGGCGGTCAGGGGGCCCAGCACCCCGAACGTCACCACCCGCTGACCCCGGCGCTGATCCGTTGCTGATCGGGCACCCGCACAGTGGCCTCGTGAACCACTCCGCATTCGACCACCAGCGCGTTCAGGTCTCCGAGGGCATCGAGCTGAACGTGGCCACGACCGGTCACGGCAGCCCCGTGGTGCTGCTGCACGGCTTCCCGCAGACCCATCTCATGTGGCGGCACGTCGCCGCCGACCTGGCCAACGACCACACCGTGATCATGCCCGACCTGCGCGGCTACGGCGACAGCGACAAGCCCGCCGACACCGGCCTCACCTACGCCAAGCGCACGATGGCCGCCGACGTCGTCGAGGTCGCCCGCGCGCTCGGGCACGACACGTTCGCCCTGGCGGGCCACGACCGGGGTGCGCTCGTGGCGTTCCGCACCGGTCTCGACCACCCCCGGCACGTCACGCACCTCGCGTCGCTCGACGTCCTGCCGACGCTCGACATGTGGGACGTGATGCGCGGGACGTCCGCCGCGGTCGGCTTCCACCTGTTCCTGATGGCCCAGCCGCCGGGCCTCGCCGAGCAGATGATCGGCGCGACCCCGGACGCCTTCTTCGGCCACTTCCTCGACATCTGGAGCCAGAAACCGTTCCCCGGGGACGTCCGCGCCGAGTACCTGCGCGCCTCACGGGAGGCCGTCACGTCGATCGTCGCGGACTACCGGGCGTCGGCGACGATCGACGTCGAGCACGACACGGCGGACAAGAACGCGGGCACCCAGCTGGAGATGCCGGTCACCGTGCTGCAGCAGGACTGGGGCGCGGCGCTCGGCTTCGACGCGCGGAGCCTCTGGGAGGCCTGGGCTCCCGATCTCGACCACCGCACCGTCTCGTGTGGACACTTCATGGCCGAGGAGGCGCCGGACGTCGTCGCGGCGGCGATCCGCGACCTGCTCAAGCGCTGATCACCCGAAGGCCGGGGCGTTCGCCGCCCCGGCCTTCGAGCCGCTATCCGACCGTGAACGTCACCGCCAGCAGATCGCCGTGCCGGGTGACCGAGCTGACCGGCTGGTTGTTCAGCTCGACGGTGCGGACACCGGGGGCGTGCACGGTGATCGTCACCTGGCCCCGGTCCGCCGTGCGCCCGGCCGCGAGCCTGAGAGTGCTCCCGTCGAACACCGCGGACGCGTTCTCCAGCTTCTTCGACGCCGTCAGCCACGTGCGGCCGTCGACCTCGACCGACTGCCTGCCGAGCACGTCGATGCTCAACGGCTTCTCCCCCGCCCTGCGCACCAACGCGTACCCGCCGCCGAACAGCACGTCGTCGCGCCGATCACCGGTCAGCTGCACGCGGACGTGCCCGTCGCGCACCTGGTGCGCCGACACGATCGCACTCGGTGCGGCCGCCGACCTGGTCTCCAGCAGCGTGGTGAACCGGGTGCCCGTGCCGTCACGACGGGCCAGCACGAACGGGATCTGCCTGCCGTCCGTCGCGAGCCCCGGTCCGGTCGTCTGCAGCACGTGGGTGGACGACGGTGCTAGCGCCCGCATCGACAACACCGACTGCGGCGTCTTCCACTCCGCCTGCCAGGCACCAGCGGACGCGGTTCCCTCAGCGACGGAGCGCAGTTCGTCGTAGCCGAAGTCCTTGTCGTTCGGGTCGAGCACGCAGGTGCCGCAGGCGGGCGGGGTCATCGCAGGGCCGGACAACGCCAGGTCGCCGACGCCGTGCCACGACTGGTCGAACCGGTGCGCCGACGAACCTCGGGCGTCGAAGACGTCCACCGCGTACTCGTCGGTCATCAGCGCGGCCCGCCGCAGCGACACGTCCGGCATCGCCGCGTAGGGCTTGTCCGCCCTGGCGTCGACCACCTGGAACCGCGGTGTGGTGCCGAAGAACTCCAGCGCGCCGCGGATGTTGCGGTCCTGGCTCTTGCCGTCGACCACGACGGTGTTGTGCGCCACCGACTCCCGGTACCAGTTGTTGGTCAGGTCGGCGTTGTCGGCGCCGTAGATCTGGCCGAGGTCGGTCGACTGCAGCGCTCCCCCGCCCACGACGTCGAGGTGCAGCTTGTCCGCGTGGCCGTGGGTGCCGCCCGCGACGCCGTGGTCGAGCCGCAGGGCGTTGGCCTGGAACGGGTCCACCGCTCCCGAGAAGCCCAGCCGCACGTCGTCGAACAACGCCACGCCCGCCGCGTTCTCCACCACCAGCGAGATCCTGGCCGCGATGGCGTCCTTCGGCACGTCGGCGCTCAGCGTGCGGGAACGCCAGCCCAGCAGGTCGTGGAACCTCGTCACGACCGGCGCGGACACCCCCGCCGGCGTCACGAACGACAGCTCCAGCGACGCGCCGCCGTTGTCCCGCAACGGGAGCACCGGCGAGAACGTCCGCGCGTCGAGCTTCACCGACGTCACGTTCCCGCCGGTCACCGGCACGTCGGTCGTCCACGCGCCGCGGTTGAGCCCGCCGGTGATCTTCGCCGACGACGAGCCGCGGTACGGCAGCGGCGACAGTTCCGCCGCGCCCTGCTTGGTCCAGCCGCGCGCCGAGTCCTCGAACCCGCCGGTGCCCAGCAGGTCGTCGGCGAAGAGGCCGAGGTCGTCCACGGTCACGTCACCCTTCACGGACAGCTTCACCGCACGGGCCAGCGGCGGCACGTCCAGGCCTGTCTCACGGGCCGACCAGGAGGAGCCGTCGATCTTCAGCGTTCCCCGCCCGACCTCCCAGCGGTCGTTCAGGAACACCGCCTCGATGCTGCCCCTGCCCTTCGCCATCGCCTGCAACGTCAGGTGCGAGAGCCGTGTGCCGTCGAGCGGGAACTTCTGCGAGGCCGCACCGGTGAGCCTGCGGTCCTTCCACGTCCCGCCGTCGAGCTGCCAGAACGCGGGCTTGGCCTCGCCGGCGAGCGACGCCTCCTCGAAACCGGGGTTCGGCACGAGGTTCCGCGCGTCCGACGACCGCAGCACCGTCTCGCCGAGCCCGCCGAACGTGGCGCTGGGCTGACGCGGCCCGCTCAGGCTCGGCAGGGAGTCGACGCCGAAGCGCAACGCCCACCGGTCCGAACGCGGACGCCCGAGGTTGGTGTAGGCGTAGGACAACCCGGTCGCGAAGTCGCGGGAGCCGTACTCCGCGTAGGCCCACTCGGCCATCGCCGTGAAGCTCGGTCCGAAGCGCCTGCCCCACGTGCCGCCGTCACCGGCCGCCGGGATCGTCAGGTCCGGGTGCAGGTACGGCAGCAGCGTCGTGTGCATCGAGCGGAAGCGTTCGTCGACGGTGTAGTCGCGTTCGCCGAGGTTGCGCGCGGAGACCGCGAGCGAGGTGAGCGCCTGCAGCGCGTACACGTGGTAGCTAGCGGCACCCTCCCACCACCAGCCGTCGGACAGCCTGGCCTTGTCCAGCAGGAACTCGGCGCCCATCTGCGGGTCGTCCAGCGCCCACTTCCGCAGGCCCTCGTCGCCGATCGCGGACCCTGCGCCGTGCACCGCCGCGACCGTCCACGCCTGGAAGTTCGACGTCACCGTCGGATACGCCCGCACCAGTTCGGCCAGCGGCTTCAACAGGTTCAGCGAGATGTCGACGCGGTCGGACTCGGGCAGCGTGTCGCGGATCAGGTCGTAGCCGTCGATCAGCCCGATCGCGGCCACGGCCTCGTCCAGCGACTGGTAGTGCACCCGCCCGTAGATCACGTTCATCGGCACGGACAGGAATCGTTCGGCGTAGTAGGCCAGGACGTCCCGCGCCTTGGCCGCGTAGCGCTGATCACCGGTCACGCGGAAGGCGAGCCCGAGGTCGGCCGCGGCCTGGGCGGCGTTGTTGTGCCAGATCTCGATCCACGCGGCGTCGAGCAGGTCGCCGGTGTAGGACTTGCCGTCGACCGGGCACCGGTGCAGCTTCGGCGAGTTGTAGTCGAACTCCAGCGAGGTGTTGGTGCCGGGGCACTTGAAGTTGCCGCTCCAGCCGCCGTGGTTCACCGGCTGGTCGAGCGGCCTGGCGAGCCACGCGTCCGCCTCCGCCTTCACGACCGAGTCGAACGCCTTGCGCGCCCAGTCCTGCCCGGCGATCCGCTGCTTCAGCGCGTCGAGCTGGGCGGGCGTGCTGTAGACCCGTGGCGCACCACCGGGCGAGGTCGCCTGTTCAGCCTTGAAACTGGCCTGCTGCACCAGGTTCTGGTCACCCGCGGGTGTCGCGGTCAGCACGGTCGAGGCCCCTGCGGGCACCGACACCGAGACGATCGCGGACTCGCCCGGCTGCAGCACCGGGGTCGTGACGGGAGTGACGGTGCCGGAACCGTCGAGGGCCAACTGCAGGGAGTCGGCGGCGGCACGGCGGTTCGTGACCGTGGTCAGGAACTTCGCCTGCTCGCCCGCGGCGGCGCTCTTGGTCTGCGCGTCCGGGGAGATCCACGGCGACTCGGGCGTCACGCGGACGTCGTCGACCCACGCGGTGCCGGTGGCGTTCTGGATCGCCGGGATGATCTGCAGCCTGGTCATCAGCGGCGGCACCCGGAACGTGCCGGAGATCGTCGTCCAGTCGCGGGAGCCGGTCAGCACGCCGTTGAGCAGACCGGACGGCGCGTACACGCTCTGGCCGTTCGCGTCGGTGTACAGGAACCCGACGGTGACCCGCAGGCCACCGGGGAAGTCGGTGTAGTCGGCCGTCTCGACCGCGTCGAGCTTGACCTTCGCCGAGACGTGCACGACGGACCAGGTCTTCTGGTCGACGGGCACGGTGACGAAGCCGCCGATCTTCTGCGTCGGCGAGGCGTCGATGCGCAACGACCGCGTGCCGTGCGACGCGTTCGTGGCGTCGACCTTGTAGGTGGCGCTGAGGTACGGCGTGCACCAGGCGGGTGCCGGACAGGCCTCTGTGGACGGTGAGGTGAGCTCGAAGCTGGGGTTGTTGACCAGGTTCACCCAGGACTCGGCTCGAACCTCGAGATCGTCGAACCGCACGGTGCCCTTCGCGCGGTCCAGCGCGATCGACAGGAACGCCGAGACCGTGCCCGCCGGAACCGCGTGCACGTCGGAGCGTTCGGCCCAGTCCTGCGAGCCGGTGAGGTTGACGCCCTTCCAGGTGCGCTTGCCGGCGGCGTCGACGAACGCGATGCTGATCTTCGCGGCGTTGTCGGCGGTCGCGCCCTGCACGACGTTCTCGAGTTGTGTTCGTGCGGACACCTTGACCGAGCTGATCCGCCGGACGTCGATCCCGAACGACGCCGAGGTGGCGCCTTCCCAGGCCGCGCCCGTGGCGGACGTGACCGTGAGAGCACCGTTCTCGCGCTTGGCGCCGTTGGAGAGCGTCCAGGACGTGATGCCGTTCTCGAAACCTCCGTTGCGCACCAGCTCGTGCGCCACCGGTGTGTCCGGCGCCGGTGGTCCGGGTGCGGCCGAGGCGGTCGCGCTCGTGGCGACGGCCATGGCCGCCACGACGACGAACGCCTGCAAAACCGCGACAGTTCTTCTCATCGGGTTTCCTCCAGATAAGAATTCATTCCGCCTAAGGGAAGGAATTGAACGGCCCCCGCACGTTGCCGGAATCCTGCGACATCACAGATGTCCAGTCAATGCCCGGTTTTCTTACGGCAGTCCACACCGGAATGTTTGCGGAATGATTTCAGGAACCGTTGACCCGCCCGGCTGACGTGGCAATACTGCGTCACGTAAGTGGTGCAGACCATTCATCCTCCCGTCCGCCCACGGGTCCGACCAAGCGGAGGAAGTGCATGCGAACAAAGACGTTGCTCGTGTTCTCCAGCTGCGCGGCGATACTCGCCTCGACCATCGCCGCCCCACCGGCGATGGCGGCCGCGCTGAACAACTACTTCGAGACCCCCGCCGCCGGTTCGCCCTACACGCTCGCGAAATGGGCGGCGGACGGCTGGAACGCGCCCTGGCACCAGGGACTCGACACCCGCAGCTACATCGACTCCAGCGTGAAGCGCAGCGGCAGCAAGTCGTTGCGGGTCACCTACCCGGCGGGCCAGTACGGACCGGGCCCGTCCGGCGCGCAGGCCCCGTTCACCATCCCCCGCGCACAGCAGTACTACGTGGCGCAGTGGGTGCGCTTCAGCCCGGACTTCAGCTGGGGCAACACGAACTTCGCCGGCAAGGTCGGCGTGGGACTCGGCGCGGGCGCGTCCTGCTCCGGCGGCCAGGCCTGCAACGGCTACAACGGCTTCACGTCGCGGTTCATCTGGCGCAGCGGCGGCAAGGCCGCGATCTACTACTACAGCATGGACCGCGCCAGCCAGTACGGCGACCACCGGGACCTCATGCTCGACGGCAAGCCCGTCTACTACCCACCGGGCCAGTGGGTGGAGATCGTGCAGCGGGTCAAGGTGAACACCGTGACCAACGGCAACGCCAACCCCGACGGCGAGATCCAGGTGTGGTTCAACGGCCGCCAGGCCGCGCTGATCACCGGGCTGAAGTTCGTGCGCAACGGCGACCTGATCGACCGGGCGTACCTGTCGTCGTTCGCCGGTGGCGGTGACGCGTCGTTCGCACCGACCAGGACGGGGTACATCTGGTACGACGACCTGCGGGTGAACACCAGCCCGATCTAGCGGTGCGGCTCGGAACGGTGGCGGCTGATCCACGCTCAGCGGGGCACCTCGCGGCACCGCCCCCACGCCCCCGTACAACCAGTACGGGGGCGTGGGGGCGGCACCACGATGCACCCGTCGGACCGCGGATCCGCACGGCACCGTTCCGAGCCGCACCGCTTGCGTCATTTGACGCTCCCCGCCGTGAGCCCCGACCTCCAGTACCGCTGAAGCAACAGGAATGCCAGCACCAACGGCACCAAGGCGAACATCGACCCGACGACCATCAGCGGGTAGTAGTCCGGGTCGATGTTCGCCAGCGAGTTCCAGCTGTACAGGCCGAGGCTCAGGGGGTAGAGCCGCTGGTCGGACAGCATCACCAGGGGCAGGAAGAAGTTGTTCCAGATCGACGTGAGCTGGAACAGGAAGATCGTCACGTAGCCCGGCGCGAGCATCCGCAGCCCCACGGACACGAAGCTGCGGATCTCCGTCGCGCCGTCCACCCGTGCCGCTTCCAGCACCTCGTTCGGCACGTAGGCGGCGGAGAACACCCGAGCCAGGTACACGCCGAACGGGTTGAACAGCACCGGGATTATCACCGACCAGACCGTGTTCGCCACACCGGCCGCGGACGCCATCAGGTACAGCGGCAGCGCCAGCACGGCGGCCGGCACCATCACCGACACGAGCACCAGGGCGAACAGGGAGTTCTTGCCGGTGAACGAGAACTTGTCGAACACGTACCCGGCGGCCGTGCTGATCAACGAGCCGACCGCCGCGCCGCCGGCCGCGTACAGGACGCTGTTGAGGTACCGGTGGCCATAGATGCCCTTCTCCTGGGTGAACAACGCCTGGACGTTGTCGGCGAGGGCGAAGTTCTCCAGCGAGAAGAAGTCGGAGGCGAACAGCGTCTCGGTGTCCACTGTGGAGGCGAGCAGCAGCCAGACCAGCGGCAGCAACGCGTACAGGGCGCCGACGCCGATCACGACGTTCGCGGTGATCCGTCCGGTCATGCGCGGCCTCCCCGGGAGGCGCCGCGGGTGACGGCGAAGGACAGCAGGCAGCACACGACCAGGAGCAGCACCGAGGCCGCCGAGGCGAGGCTGTGGTTGTTGCGGGCGAACGCCGCGTCGTAGACGTACATGTTCGGTGTGAAGCGGGGGCCGATCAGCGGGGTGACCTTGCTGAGCAGCATGGGCTCGGTGAACAGCTGCAGCGCGGCGATCACGGTGAAGATCAGCACGGTCACGACCGTGCCCCTGATCAGCGGCACCTTGATCGTCACGGCCGCGCGCAGCGGGCCGGCGCCGTCGATGGCGGCGGCCTCGAGCACCTCCCGCGGCACGGCTCGCAGCGCGGCGAAGAAGATCACCGTCGTGTAGCCGAGTCCGCTCCACAGCGCGATGTTCACCAGCGACGGCACGACCATCTCGAGCCCGAGGAAGTCGACCTCCAGGTCGAGGCCCCTCATCAGGTCGATCACCGGCGAGATGCCCGGGGTGTAGAGGTAGAGCCACAGGACGGTGGCGATGATGCCGGGCACCGCGTGCGGCACGAACAGGATCGTCTGGCTGATCTGGCGCAGCCGCACAACACCCGAGTCGAACAGCAGCGCGAGCAACAGTGCGCCGACAATCACCAGCGGGATGAACACGGCCGAGTACAGCAACGTCACACCGACGCCCTGCAGGAAGCTGGGGTCGGTCAGCACGACGCCGTAGTTGCGCAGGCCGACGAACGCCGTCCGGCCGTTGCCGAAGCCGAGTCCGGTGTGCGAGCGGGCGAAGAAGCTGAGGTAGACCGCGTACAGCGTGGGAGCGAGGAACACCACGAGCAGCAGGGCGACGAACGGGCCGAGCAGAAGGCCGACGGCGGAGCGTTGCCGGATCACGAACGCCTCACCGCCAGGCCGAGGCTGCGCATGTCCGGCAGCGTCTCCGCCTCGGCGTCGCGCAGGGCCCGCGCGATCGTGGTGCCGTACGGGATGCGGGCCAGGCCGTGGTGGATCGACGTGGCGGTGGACTGCATGCGCGGCCCCCACGTCCAGTCGCCGTGCTGCAGCTCGTACTGCCGCGCGGCGAGGCCGTAGAGGTCCTGGCCGCCGTAGAACGTGGTCTTGAACTGCGTGGACGCCGGTCCCCACAGCTTCGGCGAGGCCGGGAAGAGGCTGGACCGACCGCTGGACAGCCGTGCGGTGATCGCCTCGGGAGAGGTCGACATCCACTCGACGAACCGCATCGCGCGGTCCTTCTTGGTGCTCTCGGCGGTGATCACGTGCAGCGAGGCGCCGTCACGGCCGATCGACGGCCGGGCCGGGTCCCACTGCGGGACGGGGGCGATCCGCCACTTCCCCGCGCCGCCCGGCACCGACGACGCGAGCGCGGCGACGCCCCAGACGCTGACGAGGTGGGCGGCGACGCGTCCCCCGGCCAGCGCCGCCAGCCACTCCTGGCTGCTGCCGGGCGCGAGGAACAGCAGGTCCTCGTCGAGCAGCCCCTGCCAGTACTCCGCCGCCCGCAACGACCCCTGGTCGGTGAAGTTCACGACCCACGAGTCGCGGTCGACGTCGAACCAGCGGCCACCGGCCTGCATGACGTGGGCGGCGAGCAGGTTGTAGCCGTTGGGGTGGAAGGCGGTCAGGTGGATGCCGCGCGCCTTCAGCACCCGAGCCGCGTCGCGGAACTCGTCCCACGTGGTCGGCACCTCGACGCCGTGGTCGCGCAGGAGGTCCTCGCGGTAGAGCATCAGCAACGGCGGCAGGTCCAGCGGAACGCCGTAGACCTTCCCGCCGAACGTCGCACCGGACCACGCCACCTCGCCGAGTTCCGCCCGCGACCGCGCGCTGACCAGGTCCGTGACGTCGGCGGCGACACCGTCGAGCGCGAACATCGGCAGGTCGGCGTCGGCCATCGACACCACGTCCGGCGCGTTGCCCGCGCGGGCGGCGTTGGACAGCTTCGCGTTGCCACCGGCGAACCCCGAGGTCACGGTCTCCAGCACCACGGGCTCGCGGGGGTTCGCGGAGTTCCAGGCGTCCACGACGGTGTTCGTGCCGCGCAACGACGACCAGAACAGCAACGGACCGTTCGGGTCCATTGTGGACGAGCATCCCGCGAGCAAGGTCAGACCGGTGGCAGCGAGCAGGCCGCGCCGGCTGATCACGGACGAACCGCCGGACTCGCCACGTCCACGGGGTTGCCGCGGTCGGCGGCCCGGTAGACGGCCAGGGCTGCGGAGACGACGGATCGCCCGTAGTCGCCGTCGACGTACTCGCCGCCCTCACCCCGGGCAGCGGACACGAACCCGTCGAGCTGGGTGCGGAACGCCGAACGCAGGTGGCCGGGGCTCGCCTCGACCAGCGTCGTGATGGTGCCGTCCCGCAGCAGCAACAGGCCGTCGCTCGCGCTCACCCGCAACGTCACCTCGGGCATGACGACGTCGGTCTCGTCGTAGTACGGCGTTCCCCTGCTCGTCAGCACGACGCTGGCGGTGACGCCGTTGGCGAGTT
The DNA here is from genome assembly GCF_014653695.1 of Lentzea cavernae. Classification (GTDB taxonomy): domain Bacteria; phylum Actinomycetota; class Actinomycetes; order Mycobacteriales; family Pseudonocardiaceae; genus Lentzea; species Lentzea cavernae. Next base: position 238,071 of record NZ_BNAR01000002.1, read on the forward strand.
CGATCAACGCCAGCGAGTCGGTCTCGACGTCGATCCCGTCACGGCCGCGCACCACGCTGCTGACCCTCCGCACGGTGCCGCCGCCGAACCACTGGATGCGGTCGAGGCCGTGCGTGCCGACGTTCAGCACGATGCCGCCGCCGGCCAGCACGGGGTCGAAGAACCACGCGGGCCGCGAGTCCGGCTCGTAGTGCGCGGAACGGCGGTGCGCGATCAGCAACGGCGAACCGAACTCACCGGACGCGATCAGCGCGCGGGTCTCCCGCGCCACCGGGTCGAAGTGGATGACGTGCGCGACCGCGAGCAGCACGCCCGCGTCCCGGCAGACCTCGATCATCCGCGAGCAGTCCTCGACGGTCGTGGCCATCGGCTTCTCCACCAGCACGTGCAACCCGGCCTCGGCGGCGTCCACGACCTGCTGGGCGTGCAGCGCGTGCGGGGTCGTGATGATGACGGCGTCGAGGTTCGCCTCGGTGATCATCGTCCGGTGGTCCTCGTACACCTCGACACCCGGTGCCGCGAGCGCCTCGGCGGCCTCGCGCCGCACGTCGCAGATCGCCGAGATCGCGTAGGCGTCGGCTCCGGCCGCCGCACGGACGTGATGTGCGCCGACCGCGCCGGCGCCCAGGAGTCCGATCCGGAATGACGTCATGTTCCTGCTTTCTCGGGAAGCTTCAGCTCTGCCGAACCGCACGACGCCCTGACGACGAGCCGCGGCTGGATCAGCACCTGTTGGGAGGGGACGTGGCGGCCACCGTCGATGCGGTGGAGCAGCAGCTGGGCGGCGAGCGCGCCCACCTCGGTCTTGGGAGGCGACACGGCGGTCAGCGGGACGTCGCCGACCTCCGCCACCTCGTCGTCGTAGGCGACCACGGCGAGGTCGCCCGGCACCGACAGGCCGAGCCTGCGGGCGGCGACGATCAGCGCGGCGGCGTCGCGGTCACCGTGGCAGAACACCGCCGTGACACCGGTTTCGACGCAACGACGTGCGTACGCGGAGATGTCCTGGGCCTGCCAGAGCAGCCTGCACGAGGTGGCGGCCGCCTCGACCTTCAACAGCTCGACTGCCTGCTCGAACCCGGCCGCGACCTGTTCGGACGTGCCGGTGCTGACGCGGCCCAGGAAGCCGATCCTGTGGTGTCCCAGTGACTTCAGGTGCCGGACGGCCTTGCAGACACCGCCGGCGTGGTCCGTGCCGACGAACGTGGTCGGGTCGTCGGGCTCGGGTGACGGCGGGCGCCGTTCGGCCAGCACGTACGGGACCGGGAGGTCGCGCAGGCCGTCCACGTAGGACTGCGGGTCGTCCATGAGGTGCAGGCTCGGCACCAGGAGCAGGCCCTGCACCCCGGTCTCGAGCATGGTGCGCAGCTCGTCGCGTTCGACGTCGAGGTCGTACTTCGAACACACCAGCACGACTCCGACGCCCGCTCCGCGCAGCACGCGTTGCAGTCCGTCGATCACGCGCGGGTAGTAGTAGGTCGTCGACGGGACGAGCACGCCGACAAGCGGCCGTCCCGACCCGATCGGCGTGGTCTCGGAGCGCACGAACGTCCCCGCGCCCTGCCTGCGCAGCACGATCTGCTCGTGCACGAGCTGGCCGACGGCACGCCGGATCGTGTTGATGCTGACCGACAGCGTGGTCGCGAGCTCGCGCTCGACGGGCAGCTGGTCGCCGGGCCCGTACACCCCGTCGGCGATGTCCTTGCGCAGACGGTCAGCCGCCCACTGCCATTTCGGGCGAGCGGAGGAATGAAGGAATGAATCCTCCGATTCAGCTGATGTCATGCCGGGAAGAATGACTGATGATGCTGCTTGCCGCAAGAGGTGACCTGTGATTTTGTTTGCCGAGACCACATCAGGCCAAAAATTCATTCCTTTCAGAGAATGAATTCGTTCGACGCTGGGAGTGTGCCCTCATGAATGAGGAAGAGCTCGAAGAAGAACTCGGCAGGCCCTCTCCCGCACTGGTCGCGGAGGCCGCGGGCTGGGGTGACGTCGTCGTGCTCGGGGCGGGCGGCAAGACGGGATCGGGCATCGCCGGCATGGCCCGGCGCGCCCTGTCCGCGGCGGGCGCCGACGCACGGGTGCGGGCGGTCTCGCGCTGGTCCGACGAGGACGGTCGAGCCCGTGTCGAGGCCCAGGGCGTCGAGGTCGTGACGGCCGACCTGGGAGATCCCTCGGCGGTCGCCGGGCTGCCGGACGCCGACACGGTGATCTTCCTGGTGGGCGCCAAGTTCGGCACCGCGGGCGCGCCGGAACAGGCGTGGATGACCAACACCGTGCTGCCCGCGTACGTCGCCGACCGCTACCCGAAAGCGCGGATCGTCGCGCTGTCCACGGGCAACGTCTACGGCATGACCGCGCCGGTCACCGGGGGCAGCGTGGAGTCCGACGAGCCGCGGCCCGACGGCGACTACGCGATCACGTGCCGCGGCCGTGAGCAGGTGTTCACGCACGCCGCGCGGACTCGCGGCACGCCCGTCGCGTTGATCAGGCTCAACTACGCCTGCGAACCCCGTTACGGCGTGATCGCCGATCTCGCGCGCACGCTCGTGGACAGCAAACCGATCGACCTCACGACCGGTGCCGTGAACGTGGTGTGGCAGCGGTACGCCAACGAGGTCGTGCTGCGCAGCGCCGGGCACGCGTCGGACTCGCCGTTCGTGCTGAACCTGACGGGGCCGGAGACCGCGTCCGTGCGGTCGATCGCCACGCGCCTGGCCGCACGGCTCGGCGTGGAGGCCACCTTCACCGGCTACCTGCCGGAGACCTCGCTGCTCAGTGACGCGACGACGTGCCACGAGCTCTTCGGCTACCCGGACCGCACGCTCGGGCAGCTGATCGACCTGCAGACCTCGTGGCTGCGCGACGGCGGGCCGCTGTGGTCGAAGCCGACGAAGTTCGAGCGACGGGACGGGCGGTTCTGATGGACTTCGCGACGACTGCCCTGCTGCACCGCGGCACGGTGATCCCCGCGCACCCGCTGGCGCTGGACTCCTCCCGCCGGCTGGACGAGGAACGGCAACGGGCGCTGACCCGCCACTACCTGGAGGCGGGCGCCGGTGGGCTCGCGGTCGGGGTGCACACCACGCAGTTCGAGATCCGGGAGCACGGGCTCTACCGGCCGGTGCTGGAACTGGCGGCGGACGAGATCGGCGCCAGGACACCGTTCGTGCGGGTCGCGGGCGTCGCCGGTCCCACCGGTCAGGCGGTCGCCGAGGCCGAGACCGCCCGCGAACTCGGGTACGATGCCGTCCTGGTCTCCCCCGGCGGCCTCCCGGACCACTCCCCCGACGACCTGCTGGACCGCGCCGCCGCGATCGGCGAGGTCCTGCCCACCATCGGGTTCTACCTGCAGGAGGCCGTCGGCGGCCGCTACCTGCCCCGCTCCTACTGGCGCCGCCTCGCCGACCAGCCGTCCACGGTGGCGGTCAAGGCCGCGCCCTTCGACCGCTACCGCACGCTCGAACTGGTCCAGGGCGTCGCCGACTCCGACCGGGGCGGCGAGGTCGCCCTCTACACCGGCAACGACGACAACATCATCAGCGACCTGCTCACCCCGTTCCACGTCCGCGGTGGCGTGCGGAGGTTCGTCGGCGGGTTGCTCGGGCACTGGGCGGTCTGGACGCGGTCGGCCGTGCGGATCCTCGAGGACGCCCACGCCGCCGCGAACGGTGACGCGGAGGCACGAACTCGCGTCGAGGGGCTCAACGCCATGTGCGTGGACGCCAACGCCGCCGTGTTCGACGTGCGCAACGGGTTCGCGGGGGTGATCGCCGGCGTGCACGAGGTGTTGCGGCGCGAGGGAGTCCTGCGCGGCATCTGGTGCCTCGACCCGCACGAGACCCTCTCCCCCGGCCAGGCGGAGGAACTGACCCGCGTGCAGGACGCCTACGCGGACCACCTGAAGTGAGAACAGGTGCGGGCATCGCGTCCGCCCACGGATGCCCGCACCTCACCCTGGCCCGCAGATCCTTTGCGTGTCAACGGAATCAATTCGTCCCAGGAGGAACGTCGTGGCGATTCGCAGGCAAGGCAAGGAACCCCGCCGCCGCACAGGTCACTTCGTGCTGCGCGGGGACATGGACATCCGCGTGATCGGGAACGCGGAGGAGGCGGCGAAGCTGTTGCGCAGGCACGTCCGCGACGCCACCGGCATCGTCCTCGGCAACTCACCGGAAGGCGTGGTCATGGTGACGCACGAGCCGGCGATGCGCGGACTCGGTGAAGAAGGCTATGCCCTGCTGGTGAGTTCGCACGCGGTGATGCTGCGTGCGGCCACTCCAGCAGGGCTCCTCAACGCGGTCGAGCAGTTCCGCCGGCTGCTGTCAGCCGGCGGAACCGTCACCGCCGCGGACCTGACTCACTTGACCGCCCCGGCCGTGGCACCGGCCTGGATGTAGCGCTGGAAGCACACGTACGCGAGCAGCACCGGCAGCATCGCGATGGTGAGGCCGGCGAACAGGCCGCTCCAGTCGCTCTGGTAGCCCTGCGACGTCGAGAGCGCCGCGAGTCCCTGCGCCAGCACGTAGTTCTCCGGATCCGGGTTGAGCACCAGCGGCAGCAGGTACTGGTTCCACAGGCCGAGGAAGTTGAAGATCGCGACCGACACCAGGCCCGGCCGCGCCATCGGCAGCATCACCCGGAAGAACACGCCCCAGTGCGTGCAGCCGTCGATGAACGCCGCCTCGGCGATCGCGGACGGCAGCGTGCGGAAGAACGCGTGCAGGAAGAAGATGGTGAACGGCGTCGCGAACGTCGCGTACACCAGGATCAGCCCGAGCTTCGTGCCCAGCAGGCCCATCTGCTCGACCGTGAAGAACAACGGCACCAGAGCCAGGAACGTCGGGAAGAACTGGGACGTCACGAACAGGTAGTAGACGAACCTGTTGCCCGGGAACCGATAACGCGCGAGCGTGTAGGCCGCGAGGCCGCCGACCAGCATGGTCAGGAACAACGCGCCGCCGACGACGATCACCGAGTTCAGGAAGTACTGCCCGATCGACGCCTCGTTCCAGGCACGGGAGAAGTTCTCCCAGCGCACCTCGGAAGGCACCGTCCACGGACTCGTCAGGATCTCCGCGTCGGACTTGAACGAGCTCGTCACCGCCCACAGCAGCGGGAACGCCGTGACGATCGCCCAGAAGCCGAGCGCGATGTGCAGCGGGAACCGTTTCATGCCAGCTCCGTCCGGTTCTTGTTGCCGCGCAACGCCACGAGCGCGAACACGAGGGTGCCGAAGAACAACGCGACGCCCATCGCGCTGGCGTAGCCGAACTTGCCGTACTCGAACGCCGTCCGGTACAGCGACAGGCCCATCACCTCGGTGGAGCCGTCCGGACCGCCCGGACCGACCGTCATGATCTGGACCAGCGCGAACGCGTCGAGCGCGACCATGCCGAGGTAGACGAACGCCACCTGGACGTTGTCGCGCAGCAACGGCAGCGTGATGCGCCGGAACGTGGTCCAGCCCGACGAGCCGTCGATCAGCGCGGCCTCGAAGATCTCCTTGGGGATGCCGTCGATCGCGGCGCTGAACAGCACCATGTAGAAGCCGACGCCCGACCAGATCATCACCGCCATCACGGCGAACAGCGCGAGACCCGGTTCGGCGAGCCAGCTCCGGGCGAGGCCGTCCAGGCCGATGGCGCGCAGCACACCGTTGATCAGGCCGTTGTTCGGGTTGTAGGCGAAGCCCCACAGCACGGCGACGATCGCGACCGACAGCATCTGGGGGAAGAAGAACACGATCTCGTAGAACCGCGATCCCCGCACGCCGGTGCGGCCGTCCTTGCCGCCGCGCTGGATCATCGTCGCCAGGAACAGACCGATGCCGATCGTCGCCGCAGGCATCAGCAGCAACAGCAGCAGGTTGTTCCCGATGGCGTCGAGGAACAGCGAGTCGCCCGCGAGCCGGGTGAAGTTGTCGAACCCGACGAAGTCCGCCTTGCCCGCGACGCCGTTCCAGTCCGTCAGCGACAGGTAGAACGCCTGCGCGTAGGGCGACACGACGAAGACGAGGTGCAGCACGAGCGCGGGTGCGAGGGCGCCGATGACGAACCCGTACCCGCGGTTGAGCCTGCGGCGCTTGCGCGGCGCGGGTGGAGCGGGCGCCGCTGCCCGCTCCACCGGCCTGGCCAGAACGCTCACTTCCGCTCGTACTTCTTGATGCTGGTGTCCTTCGCCAGGTCGTCCGCGGCCTTCTGCACGCGGTCGACCCACTCGGCGGGCGTGATCCGCCGGGTGATGAGCTCGGCCACGCTGTCGTCGACGGCCTTGGTCAGCGTCGGGTACCAGATGCGGTGCCGGTAGTTGATCGTGTCGTCACCGGCGTTCTTCACCGCCTCCGCGACCGAGCTCAGCGCCGGGGACATCGTGAGGCCCTCGGTGACGCCCTTGACCGCCGGCAGGGTGCCGACGGACTTGGCGAAGTCCTTCATGGCGTTGCGGGAGAACAGCATCCGCAGGAACTCCAGTCCACCCTGGACGTTCTTGCCTTGGCTCGGCACGAGGTAGGCCTCGCTGCTGGCCGCGTGGATGGCGTTCGTCTTGAGCTTGCTGTTGGAGTCCAGCGACGGCACGGCGCCCATCACCATGTCGAACCCGGCGGGCGTGACGGACTTCTGCTCGGCTTCGAGCCACGAGCCGCTCGGGATGATCGCGGCCTTGCCCTGGCACCAGGCGGCCTGCGCCTCGGTGTGCGACAACGCCTCCGAGCCCGCCATGAGGTACCCCTTGGCGGACAGCTCGGTGATCGCCTCCGCCGCGGCCTTCACGGACTCGTGCCGCCAGGCGTTCGGCTCCAGGTTGTCGATGGACCTGAGCAGGTCCATGCCACCGCCGCGCACGGCCATGACCAGCAGCGGGTCGGTGACGTACTCGGGGAACTTGCCCTGGTAGGTCCAGGGCGCGACACCGGTCTTCTTGATGTCCTCGCAGAGCTCCAGCATCTCCTGCCAGATCTTCGGCCACATCCAGCCGTTCTTCTCGAACAGCGGCTTGGAGTACCACAGGCCCCACGCGGTGTAGGCGTAGTTGAAGCGCACGAACGAACCGTCGTAGATCCCGTCCTCGACCACGCCGGGCAGCAGGGTGTCGCGCACCTTGACGTTCGGGTCGTCCCACGACGGCGCGTCGAGCAGCTTGTCGAGGTTCTCCAGTTGCCGCGACTGGTTGAGCGCGGCGATGTCGAGACGACCGGCGCCGGTGTTGTTGACGACGTCCGGCGGGTTGCCCGCGACGAACCTCGGCCGCAGCGTGTCGCCGACCTTCTGGATGCCCTTGTGGTCGATGGCCGCGCCACCGAACTGCTTCTTGTACACGGCTTCCGCGGCGAGCACGTAGTCGTCGCCGTAGGCGCCCTTGAAGACGACGACCTCCAGCGGGGCGTCGGCCTTGACGCCGAACGGGTTCGTGGCGCTCTTGTCGCCACCGGACGACTGGGGTCCGCTGTTGCCGCCGGCGGTGACGCAGGCGGCCAGGCCGGGCACGGTCAAGCCCAGCACCGCGGCGGCTCTGAGCATGCTGCGCCGCGAGATCTCGTGGGAGGACATGGCGGGTCCGTTCTTGTCGTGGGATCAGGGAAGGGCGAGCCAGCCGCAGCCCTGGCGCCAGTGGCCGCCGGACTCCAGGTGGCTGACGATCGCGCGTTGCAACGTGGTGTCCCGCGGCAGGGCGGCGAGGTCGCCGGTGCCGGGAGGGAGGTGGTGCACGAACTCGAGCACGTCGCTGTCGCAGTCCGGGGCCGGTCCGAAACTCGTCCAGCGGCGTTGGAACCGCACGATGTTCGAGGTCTCGGGCAGGAAGTCCGCGAGCTGCGGGTCGAGGAGCCACGAGCGGCAGGTGCCGTACTCGTGGAGCTCGTCCGGGAAGTGCGTCTGGAAGAACGGCCGGGCGCGGCGGAACGACTCGTCGCACGCCTCGGGCGTCATGGGGCCGTCGCCGGGGATGTGGACCTCCAGGACGGGGGTGCCGTCCTTCGGGCCGCCCTCGGACTCGGCCCGGTACTCGTCGACCGTGAGGGTGGCGCGGTCGAACTGCAGCCTGCCGAGGCGGAAGAGCGTGCCGCGGAAGTGCCGCACCAGCCAGCCCTGCCGGTCGAAACCGCCCCGGTCGTAGTACTTGCGGTAGCTGACGACCTTGGCGCCCAGGTCCCGCACCGTCGCCTCGGTGACGTCGAACGGGACCCCGAGCACGCGGTGCAGGTTCAGCAACGACGGCAGCGCGAGCAGGTAGAGGTGGACGTAGAAGTAGCGTCCGGCCGCGCCGAGCCCGGCGGGCGCGTCCGGCCAGACGACCTCGCGACTGGGGATCGGGTCGGCCGCGTAGAGGACCTGGTGGCACCTCTCGAGCGCCTGCCACAGCTCCGGTGTCCTGTTCGGACCGGGCATGCTCGCCAGCACGCCGGCGTGGTCGACGTCCGGAACGCCGAGCAGCGCGAGCCGGCGGGCGGCCTCGTCCGTCGTGAGCGGGTCGAGGTCGGCGACGTCGGCCCCCGGCTGTCGCAGCAGCACGGCGAGCCAGTCGTCGGTCTCGCTCATCGCGGCACCTGCTTTCGGAGATTCCTTCCCCGAAAAGGGAATGAATACGGCGTGTCTTGCCCTGGTTCGGCACATCATTATGTGTGACCTCCTGCACGTCAATGATTCTTCGCAGGTCACACGAACAGCTGAAGAATGACTACGGTCCGCTCATTCCCCCAGGTACGAGGCTTGCCGTGCGTGAGGATTCATTCCTTCGAGCCGGGATTCATACCGTTGACTCGGCAATCCGCCACGCATTTGAATGGTTCGCATGCCCGATCCCGTTCTCCGGCTCGCAGTCGCCGGAGCAGCGCATCCGCACGTCGCCTACGTCCTCGACGAACTCCCTCTTCGCACTGATGTCTCGTTGGTGGGCATCAGTGACCCGGACCCTTCTCTCGCCCGCCGGTGCGGTGTGCCCGCCTACCCAGACCACCGCTCGTTGCTCGACGCCGAACGACCTGATGTCGTCGTGGTGGCGGGCATCTACTCCGAACGCGGCGCCGTCGTGGTGGACGCGTTGCGGGCCGGCGCCCACGTGCTCGCGGACAAACCGCTGTGCACCAGTCTGTCCGATGTGGACCTGATCGCGGCGGCGGCTCGGGAGTCGGGCCGATCCGTGTCGTTGCTGCTGGAGAAGCGCGGCTACCCGGAGACGCTGGCCGCGCGGTCGCTGCTCGACTCCGGCGCGCTCGGGTCGTTGTCGCTGGTGGCGGCCTCCGGTCCGCACAAGCTCAACCGGGCGGCGCGGCCCTCGTGGTTCCTCGACCGGTCCACCTACGGCGGTGTCCTCGGCGACCTGGCCGTGCACGACATCGACCTCGTGCTGTGGCTGTCCGGTGCCACCGAGGGCACTGTCAGCGCCGTCGGCGGTCCGTTGCACGGCGCGGTCCTGCTGCGCGCGGGTGAGGTGGCCGCGACGATCGAGGTCAGCTGGCTCACCCCGGACGCGGCGCCGTGGCACGGCGACTACCGCATGCGCCTCACCGGAAGCGCCGGAACAGCAGAGCTGTTGTGGGCGAGGGAAGAGCTGACCGCCGTCACGCACGATCGTCCGTTGTGGAGTGTCGAACTGCCGGAACGCCGGCGTCCGGCCGCAGCCGCGCTCGACGCGTTCGTGGCCGGAGAAGAGCCCGAGATCGGTACGGCGACGAGCCTCCTCGCCACGCGGATCGCCCTGCTGGCCCAGGACAGCGCCGACAGCGGAGGTGTGGTGCACCGATGGGCGGCATGAGGTTCGCGCTGGTGGGCGCGGGTGCGATCGGTGAGGTGCACGCGCGGTTGATCGCGGCCTCGGCGGAACTCGCCGTCGTGGTGGACAACAGCCGCGACCGCGCCCGGCAGGTCGCCTCCCGGTTCGGTGGCACTCCGATGACGTCGCTCGCCGACGCGTTCGAGCACGTCGACGCGGTGAGCGTGTGCCTGCCGAGCGGCGCGCACGCGGACGCCGCCGTGCTCGCGTTGCGGGCGGGCAAGCACGTGGTCGTGGAGAAGCCGATCGACGTCACCCTGGGTGCGGCGGACCGGATCATCGCCGCCGAACGCGAGTCCGGCCGCACCGTGGCGGTGATCAGCCAGCGGCGGTTCCAGCCCGAGGCCGCCGCCGCACGTCGTGCTGTGGCCGGGGGCAGGCTGGGCCGGATCACCTCGGGCATCGCCGAGTCGACGTTCTGGCGCCCGCAGGAGTACTACGACTCCAAGCCGTGGCGCGGCACCTGGGCGCTCGACGGCGGTGGCGCGTTGATGAACCAGGGCGTGCACGCCGTCGACCTGCTGCTGTGGCTGATGGGCGAGCCCGTGGAGGTGCTGGCCCGCAGTGCCCGCCTGGCCCACGACCGCATCGAGGTCGAGGACACGGTCGCGGCGGTCGTGACGTTCGCGAGCGGCGCGCTGGGCACGATCACCGCGACCACGGCGGCCAATCCCGGCCTGCCGGTGCGGGTCGCGGTGCACGGCGACCGCGGCAGCGTCGTGATCGGCGAGAGCGGCTCGGTCGACGACGCACACCTCGCCCAGTACGCGGACTTCCTCGATGCGGTGGAAGAGGGCCGGCCGCCTCTCGTCGGCACCGCGGACGCACGCCGTGCTCTCGCCGTCGTGCTGGCCGTCTACGAATCCGCCCGCACCGGCGAACCCGTCACCCCGAACGGAGAACGGTAGTGCGCATCGGCATCATCGGCACCGAGAACAGCCACGCCGACCACATCATCGACCACCTCGAAGCGGGAACCGGGCCGCGTGTGGTGGCGATCAGCGGCGGTCCGTCGGAGCGCAACGAGTCGTTGCGGCTCAAGGGTTCCCTGACGGTCGTGGACGCACCGGAGGACCTGCTCGGCCTGGTCGACGCGGTGGTCGTCGCCGACCGGCACGGAGACCTGCACCGCGCACACGCCACGCCGTTCCTGCGTGCGGGCTTACCGGTCTTCATCGACAAACCGCTGGCCTGCACGGTGGAGGACGCGTCGGCGATCATCGCGGAAGCTCAGAAGCACAACGCGCCGCTGACGTCGTTCTCCGCGTTGCGCTGGCTCCCCGACACCGATGCGCTCGCCGCCCTGGGCCCTGCTCGCCGGGTGACGGCGTCGGGGCCGGTCGACCCCGCGAGCCCGTACGGCGGCATCTTCTTCTACGGCATCCATCCCGTCGACGTGGCGTTGCGGCTCGCGCCCGGCCCGATCCACTCGGTCGGCGTCACCCGGCACGCCGGCCGCATCACCGTCCACGCCGAGGTGGGCGACACCGAGGTCGAGATCGACCTGGTGCTGGGCGAGGCGCCGTTCACCGCCTCCGCCGGCACGTCCCCGCGGGAACTGGTGCTCGACGAGCACTACTTCGTACCCGGCCTGGAGGCGTTCCTCGCCATGGCCGCGACCGGCGAGCCTCCCATCAGCCACGACGACCTGCTGCGCCCCGTCCACCTGCTCGACGCCGTCGCGAAGGCCACCACGTGATCATCCCCAAGCCCGTCCACCTCGTCCGCTCCCCCGGGACCTTCCGCCCGACCGCCATCGCCGCCTCCGGCGAGGCCGTTCCGGTCGCGCGACTCCTGCAGTCCTACGTGGACCTGCCGCTGCGCCCGGACGGCGACGTGGTGCTGGAGGTGGACGGCGAGGGCGAGGCCTACTCGTTGTCCGTGACGGCGTCCGGAATCCGGCTGCGCGGCTCGGTCGCGGGCCTGCGGCACGCCGTGCAGTCCCTGCGGCAGCTCACGTCCGGCGGCGAGGTCCCGCTCGTCGAGGTGCGCGACGAACCGCGCTTCGCCTGGCGCGGAGCCATGATCGACGTGGCCCGGCACTTCCAGCCGGTCTCCTACCTGCGGCGGCTCGTCGACCAGATCGCGTCGTACAAGCTCAACGTGCTGCACCTGCACCTCACCGACGACCAGGGCTGGCGGATGCCGGTGGACCGCCACCCGGCCCTCACCGAGGTGGGCGGACACCGCGCCGAGAGCATGATCGGCCCGGCCGGCGGCACCACCTACGACGGCACACCGCACGGCGGTGCCTACACGAAGGAAGAGCTGCGGTCACTCGTCTTCCACGCGGCCGCCCGCGGCGTCACCGTCGTCCCCGAGATCGAGATGCCGGGTCACGCCCGCGCCGCCCTGGCCGCGTACCCGGAGCTGGGCAACTTCCCCGCGCGCTCGTTGCCCGTCTGGACCGGCTGGGGCGTGTCCGACGCGCTGTTCGGCGTGCAGGAGCAGACCTTCGCGTTCCTGCGCGAGGTGCTGGACGAGGTGCTCGAGGTCTTCCCGTCCCCGCACGTCCACATCGGCGGCGACGAGTGCCCCGCCGCGGAGTGGGAGACCAGTCCGCTGGCCGCCGCCCGCATCGCGGCCGAGGGCCTGCCGGGACCGGCCTCGGTGCACGGCTGGTTCCTGGGCCGCGTCAGCTCGTACCTCGTGTCGCGGGGCAGGCACCCGATCTGCTGGGACGACGGCGAGAACCCGCACGGTCTGCCCCGCGAGGCCGCGGTGATGATCTGGCGCGACCCCGAGCACGGCCTGGAAGCCGTCCGCCGAGGCCACCAGCTGGTCATGGCGCCGTTTCGCAGCACGTACCTCGACTACCCGCAGAGCGCCTCGGGTGAGCCTCCCGGCCAGCCCGCAGCCGTGGTGTCGCTGGAGGACGTCTACCGCAACGATCCGCTGCCGTCCGGGTGGGACGCCGAGTGCGCCGCTCGGGTGCTCGGCACGCAGGCCCAGCTCTGGACCGAGTTCGTGCGGACTCCGGAACACGCCGAGTACCTGGCGTTCCCGCGGTTGTGCGCGCTGGCCGAGTCGGCGTGGTCGGTGCGGCGGTCCTGGCCGGACTTCCAGCAACGGCTGGCCGCGCACGCGCCGATGCTCGCCGAGGTCGCACCGCACCACCGGCCGCTCGGCCTCAGGCCTTGACGCGGCCCTTGGTCGTCCACCGCCGGTAGCCCGCCGACACGGCCTCCGCCTCCGACCCGAACGTCATGTCGCCCTTCATCCGCCGGTAGTACGGCGAATCCGGCGTGTGGAAGACCATCGTCTTCGAGTTGCCCTTGACCGGCAACGGCTGCTTCACCGGCTTCGGCGCGGCGACCGGCTGCTCGGCGATCACCACCTGCTCCGCCGCCGGGCGGGGCGCGGGCAGGGCCAGGCGGGTCTTCGGGCGTTCGGGCTGCAGGCGGCCGCGCACCGACAGCCACGTCACCAGGACGCCGACGGCGAACGACGCCAGGCACAGCAGGAACATCTGCGAGAACAACCAGAGCACAGCGAACTCCTAACGGACTACGACGTCGACCTGGCGTGTGCCCGGGTCGTACTCGCCGCCGGGGGCGGGACGGGTCTCGATGGCGATCAGCGCGGGCGCCACGCCCTGGCCGACGAGGACGTCGCGGACCATCTGCCCGCGCGTCGTCGCCACCGCCTGGTCGGTGCCGTGGGCGACCAACGTGATCGAGGCGCGCGGCGCGACCAGCAGCATGCGGCCGACGCGCTCGATGAGCACCGTGCCGTGCCCCTCGTAGGCGGTGGTGCCCTGCACGAACCGGATCGCCCCGTTGCCGTTGACCAGCCGGGAGATCGAGTCGTGCAGCGCCTCGACGTTGAGGTCACCGGCCGTCGTGGAGGGGCCGACCTCGATGCGGTCGGAGACCTGCAGACCGTTCGCGGCCTGCCGGACGGCGTCGCGGACCGCGGTCGCCCTGGCCTCGTCCGGCACGCGGGCGGCCACCACGACCTGTCCGTTGTGGACTGTCGTGGTCACGTCCGACACCTTGGCGGACAGGGCGGCGGAGACCACGCGCCCGATCACGACCGGCGGGATCGGCAACAGGCCGCCGAGCCGGAGCGCGGCCGTGACGCGGTGGCCGTCGGTCTGCACGGCTTCGAGGAGCGCACGGCGTTCGGCGTCGTCGGCAACCGCGCCGGACACCAGGATCTCGGCGCCGCGCACGGCCACGAGCAACTGCTCGGGCTCGGCCGCGCGCACGTCGGCGGCACCGACGCCGGACACGTCGGACACCACGGCGCGCACCGCGTCGACCGAGCGCGGCGCGACCTCCCTGACCACGACCGTCCGCCCGTCGACCGCGACGACGCCGTGGTAGCCGGCCTTGCCGAGCGCTGTCCGCACGTCGGCGTGCAGCGTCCGTTCGATGCCACCGCTGTAGACGACCACGCCGGTGGCGGCGAGCAACGCGGGCACCAAGAGCCCGCCAATCCAAACCGCGTGAGGCAAACGCACGGCGCAGGGGTACCGGACTTCGCAACCGGAAATCCAACCGCTTCAGCCTTTCGGACCGAACTTCACCCGGTCAGGTGGCCGGGTGGAGTTCGGTCCGGCTGTGCTAGTGCGGTGACCACAACCCGGCAAGGGTTGGTGGTCACCGCACTGGCGACTTCAGAGTCCGGTGCAGGCGCTAGTCCACCGTGGCGCGCGTGCGGCGCCAGGCGACGACGATCAATGCGATCAGACCGAACAGCGGGATCGTGCTGATGGCCCAGGACAGGCCCATCGGTGGTCCCGGCTGCTCCATCACCTGCAGGCTCTTCAGCTCACCCGACCCGGCGCCCGCCGGTCCCTCGACGTCGAACTTCATCGTCCACGTCCCCTGCTCGGGCAGGGCGAAGATGTCGAGACCCCACACCTCGCGCTTGCGGGGGTGGCGCGCCAGCGGGCTGTCGTCGGCCTCCACGCCCTCGCGGAACAGGGTGAGCGTGCCCTTCTTGCCCTCGATCCCGTTCTCCGGCGCGAAGGTGAAGTCGAGCGACTGCATGGCCTTCACCGGCCACGTGCTGAAGCCGATGGTCAGGTCGTACGGTCCGGCCTGCACCTTCTCGGTGTGCACGACGTTCACCGGTTCGAAGGCCAGTGCGGGTGCGGCCAGTCCGAACAGCAGCGCGACGGTGCCCGCGAGTCCCAGCAGCGTCCTACGCATGGCGGTCTTCCTTTGCTGGTGCGAGGTGGCGGAGCATGTGGCCGAACCGCCGGCCGAGCATCCCGGCGAGGGCGCCGAGCACCGCGCCCGCCACGACGGTGGGGAGGTAGCGCTCGAGGGCGGGGAAGTTGCTGCCGTAGGTCAGCATCCGCTGCAGGGGCGCGCAGGCCGTGATGATCACGCCGCCGGCCAGGCCCGCGACCCAGGCGGGCAGTCCGCGCAGCAGTTCCACGGCGACCGCGACGAGGATCAGGCTCATCGGGATCATGTTGGGCAGGCCCGGAATGCCATCGGCGTAGTCGCGCAGCGGAAGGCCGGTGGCGTCCGCGTAGACCTCGGTCGCCCACGGCGAGAACCACCAGAACACGGCCTGCAGCAGGGCGACGACGACTCCGACGGCGAAGGCGCCGCCGCGGCGGTTCAGCACGTACGCGCCCATGAACAGGATCATCACCGAGAAGAACGCGCTGCCCGCGTTGACCGTGTTGACGGGTCCGCCGGGCAGGGCGCTCAGGCCGAGCACGGTCACCATGCTGAACGCCAGCAACGTGCCCGCGGCCGCGGCGATGCCGTAGGTGCCCCAGCTGTCGTCACGGGCGACCGCGAAGACCATGACCGCGCCGACCATCGTGATCGAGATCGACAGCAGCAGCCCGATGTGCGGCGGCGAGTCGATCACGGCGTCGAAGCCGTACAGGCCGTGCCACCACTGGTCCCAGAGTCCGTAGACGAGGAACAGCGCGGCGCCGATGCCGGAGACCAGGTAGCCGACGGGTGCGGAGAACGTGCGGCCGAAGACGCCGACCGCGCGGCCGCCGACCATCGGGTCGATCGCCTTGTCGCGCTTGGCGTTCGCCGTCGTCATCAGCACGACGGCGAGGCTCGCCAGGCCGGAGATCGCACTGCCCGCGTACAGGAACAGGTGCGGCAAGGTGAAGAACGTGTCCGGACCGACGTCGCTGTGCCACTGGATGTCCCAGGTCAGGCCGATCAACGAGATGAGGGTGCCGCCGAGCACGACGCTCGCCGGGACCAGCCCTCTCGGGACCGTCCTCGCCGACGACGTCGCCGACGCCGCCGTGATGTTCACAGTCATTCCTCCCCCTTCTAGGTGAGCAGCAGCGGGATCACGACCCGCTCGCCGCGCAGTGACACGGTGATTTCCCACTGGCCTGCCATGAACAGGTCGACGCCCGCCACCCGGTACCGGCCGGGGGCCTGCGGCGCCGCCGTGATCGGGGCGAGCGCGTGGCCCATCTGCGGCATCGCCGGTTCGACCGTCACGTCGCCGTCGGCGGCGTTGCCGGACCGGTCGGTGATCCGCAGGTCGAACGTGTTGCTGCCGGAGCGCGTGCTGACGGGTGTGAGCTCGAACCTCAGCTGACCGGTCTCGGCGAGGTGCGGCTGGGTCTCGACGCCGCGCGGCCACAGCACCACCAGCGCTGCCACGACCGCGAGCACCCCGGCGACGACGGCCACGGCTGAACGCCTCACTTCGAAGCCACTCCCTTCGCGGCCGGAACGTCGACGACCTTCGGCACGGTGACGATCGAGTAGTCGCGTTCGACCTGGATCCACACGAGGTACCTGCCGGGCAACGGGAACGAGTAGGTGAACGGCACGTCCGGCCCGTACGCGGCGACGCTCTCGTCCGGCTTGCCGGGCATGCCCGGCACCGGCGGGATCATCGAGTGCACGTGCGCCCAGATCGGCGCCTCGGCCGCACCGCCGGTCATCGGGCCGACGACGATCATGTGCCCGAGCATGCCCAGCCACGGCTGCAGGTCGCGTTCACCGAACTTCGCGGTGATCGTGCTCGGCCTGCCCGCCTCCCGGATCTCCATCGCCGTCTCGGCCTTCCCGTCGTGCACGGGAGCGACGGCGGATCCGGCGACGTCCACACCGGACCGCAGGAGCTGCACTCCCCCGCCGCGCCGGGCGATCTCGGCGGCGACCGCGTGCACTCCCCGTTCGGGATCACGCAGCCGGGCGCGGTACTCGCCGGGCGCCGTGCGGACGGGGTGCAGGTGGCGGAGGTGACCGGACGGCGACACCACGACGAGGTGGATGAACGCGCTGTCGTGCACCATCAGGTCGTCCACCGGACGTCCGGACGAGCCGTCCGTCAGGCTCAGCACCAGGTCCTTGTCCTCCATGCGCGGCACCATGTTCACCGGCGGCCGCGAGAAGTCCGTGATGGACGTTCGCTCGTACGGGTTCATGACGTTGTCGAACGTCGGGTCGAGCTCGGTGCCGGGCGCCGCGACCGGCGGGATGCTCGGTGCCAGCAACGCCGCCGTCACCCCGACAGCCACCGCCGCGACCACGCCCGCCGAGGGCACCAGCGCGAGACCGGGCCTGCCGGACACCGCGAGCAGCAACGCCGCCAGCAACAGCACGCCGGCCGCGATGAACCCGCCGTAGGTCGCGTTCTCCCACGGCGACGGCACGAGCGCCGGCACGACGAACGGGATCGTCGCCTCGTCGACCGCGAGCTCCCACGGACCGGGCCGGTCGACGTGCAGCAGCCCGGAGTGGAACCCCGGTGCGGCACCGAGTTCCACCCTGGTCGTGCTGCTCGGCGCACCGGCCGCGCGCAACGTCAGCGCCACCTCGCCCGCCGGACTCCCGGCGTGCGTCACCACGTCGACGTGCACGGGCCCCGGCACCTCCGCGACCCGCCGGATGATCACCGTCAGGTCGCGGTCGCCCAGGCTCTGCGCCACGTGGACGTCGGCGCCGGACTGGACGCCGTCGGCCAGCGCGGGGGCCCCGATCCCCAGGACCGCCCCCAGCGCGAGCAGCAAGATCACACCACGTCGTTTCATCGCGACCGAAGGTAGCGATCATGGCGGGCCCGCCGCGTCACTGCGGAGACGGAAACCCCATCCCCCGCGCGGGGGATCCGCACCCCCTGTGGAGCGGGAGGATCTCAGGGCCGCCGTGCGGCAAGATTCAGCTCGATGGATTCGGTCAAGTTCCCCCTCAAGCACCAGTCGGCGCTGGTGGCCGTCGTGTGCATGGTCGTCGACGGCGGTTTCGTGCTGCTCGACCGCGAACCGTTCCCGCAGACCGCTTTCGTGCTGTTCCTGACCTTGGCCGTGGACGCGATGCTGGCCGGTCCCGCCCGGCTGTCGCTGTGGGTGGCGGCGGCGCAGGCGGCCGTCCCGCTGATCGTCATCGTGACGGTCGGGAACGGGATCGACTCCAACGACGCGGGTCTGCTGATAGCCGGCTACCGGGCGGGGGCGTGGCTGCGCGGCGTGCCGGCGTACTCGGCGCTCGGGATGCTCTCGGTCAGCCTCGTGGCCTGCATGCTGTTCTACGACTACAACCTGCTCTACGCCGCGCTGGTGGCGGGCAAGGGCGCGCTGCTGCCGTGGCTCGTCGGCCGCTACACCACGGCGCGGCGCGCGTACCTCGCCGAGCTCGAGAAGCAGTCGGCGATGGCGGAGAAGGACGCCAAGGCGGCGGTCACCAAGGCGATCACCGAGGAACGCGGCGCGATAGCCCGCGACCTGCACGACGTGATCATCCACCACGTGAGCGCCATCAACCTGCACGCCGGCGCCGCCCGCCTCGGCACGCAGAACGGCAACCCGAAGCTGGCGAACTCGTTGCGCGCGGTCGAGACGTCCAGCCGCGCGGCCATGGTGGACCTGCGGCACCTGCTCGACCTGCTGCACGGCGACAAGGCGGAGGGCGCGCGGCAGCCGGGGCTCGGCAACCTCGACGAGCTCCTCGACGGCGTGCGCACCGCGGGCATTCCCGCCCGGCTGGAGGTGCGCGGGCAGTGCCGCGACGTGCCGGAGTCGTTGGACGTCACCGTCTACCGGATCATCCAGGAGATGCTGACCAACGCCCTGCGGCACGGCGACGCGTCCGGTGTGACGGTGACGCTGGACTACGCGCCGGACTCGCTGGCCATCGCGTCGGAGAACACCGCGGGTCCGGGCGACGACTCCGGTTCGGTGCGCCGGGGCCTGGTCGGCATCCGCAACCGCGCCGGCATGTTCGGCGGCAGGACCCGGTCCGGACTCGACGCGGACGGCCGCACCTGGCGGACCACCGTCACGTTCCCCCTGGAGGCGTCATGACGTTGTCGGTGCTGCTCGCCGACGACCACGCGATGCTGCGCTCCGGCATGCGCGCGATCTTCGACACGCAGGACGACCTCCGCTGCGTCGCGGAGGTCGCGGACGGCAGGGCGGCGGTGACCGAGGTCGCGCGGCTGCGGCCGGACGTGGCCGTGCTCGACATCCGCATGCCCAAGCTCGACGGGCTCGGCGCGACGGAGATGATCCTCGCCGACCCGGCGAACCGCACGAAGGTCCTGCTGCTCACCACCTACGACAGCGACGAGTACGTCTACCGGGCGCTCAAGGCGGGGGCGAGCGGGTTCCTGCTGAAGTCGCTGCCGCCGGAGGAGCTGATCTCCGCGGTGCGGGTGGCGGCGCGCGGGGACGCGTTGATCGACCCGTCGGTGACGCAACGGCTGATCGCGCGGTTCGCCGTCAGCCTCGCCCCTCCCCCGACGCCGCCGGAGCTCGCGCTGCTCACCGCGCGCGAACGCGAGGTGCTGCAGCTGGTCGCGGCGGCCTTCAGCAACGCCGAGATCGCCGCGCGGCTGCACGTCGGCGACGAGACGGTGAAGACGCACGTCTCGCGGGTGCTGTCGAAGCTGGGGCTGCGCGACCGGGTGCACGCCGTGGCGTACGCGCACATCAACGGCCTGGTGCAGCCTCGCCGCTGAGCCGTTCGTCGACGATCCAGGACCGGGTCCGGGAGCGGTCGAGGAAGCGCTCCTCGTCCTCGGCGATCCCGGAACCGGGCGCGAGGACGAGCGAGAGCCAGGTCCGGCGGGTCGCCGCGTCGGCGAACCTCATCTGCGTGATCGCGTCGAACTCCGCGGGGAAGCCGCGCTCGTCGGTGGGCGGCAGGTAGTTGCGCGCGTAGTAGAACGGGCCGGAGGCGATGCTCAGGACCAGCGGGACGTGGTGGTTCTCGTAGTGGTCCACGAACTCGTCCCTGCTCATGCCCGCACGAGCCTTCAGGAAGGCGATGGTGGTGATCACGGACGACCACACTAGGGCCCCTGGGCCGAGCGGTGAAGCCGCCGGTCGTGGGGCTGGACCGGCTGAGCCGCGGAGACCCCTCGTGCAACTCCGCGGTTCAGCGGCTCAGCTCTGCCAGACGACCGGCGACTTCACGTAGTCGTCGCCGCGGTTGTACTCGGCCGCCGCGACCTTCGACCCGTCCTGGGCGGCGCTGAGCACACAGGTCTCGTACGTCTCACCTGCGGCCTTGAACGTCCTGGGCGCGTTGGTGGAGTCGCACTTCGGGGTGTCGCCGGAGATGATCACGCCGGTGCCCTTGCCGTCCTCACCGAGGCCGCGCAGGCCGATCGAGGTGAAGCTGAGGTCGGTGCCGCTGAGGTTCTCGACCTTGGCCCGCAGGTAGAACGGCGTGATGTTCTTGGCCTTGTCGCCGAACTTCGCCAGGTCCTCCTTCGCGCCCGCCTCGATGGCCGTGACGGTGACGGCGACGATGCCGGTCTTGTCGCCGACGGTGACGGGGATGACCGCGCGGGTGCCGACCTTGAGCTTGGTGCCGGGAGCGGTGACGTCCCCGCCGGCCGGGACCGCGGGAGCCTCCTTGGACGCGGAGGTCTCCTTGGTGGTCGTGGCGGTGCTGGTGGACGTCGTCGTGTCCGTGGCGGGCGTCGCCGTGCCACCGGTCTCGGAGCCGCACGCCGACAGCAGCAGGCCCGCCGTCGCGACGGCGGCGATGAACAGGGGGCCACGGGCGTGCGTCACTGCGGAACTCCTCGGACGGCGGAACCTGGGTTGCCCTGGACGCTAGGCCGGATGCAGGAGCCGCGGTATCGGTCGTTCGCACCACACGCGGGTTCAGAGGTCGTCGAGACCGATCAGCCCGTCCTGGATCGCCCTGGCCACGAGCGCGGCCTTCGTCGGGGCCTGCCTGCCGATCGCCGCGTACTTGACCCTGATCCGCTCCAGGTGGGAGTTCACCGTGCTGAGCGTGATGTTCAGGCGTTGCGCGACGAACTCCTTCGACTCGGACTGGAACCACTCGACCAGGACCTCGGTCTCGCGCGGCGACAGCGCGGGCCTCGTCTCCGACCTGTCACCCGCCAGAGCGCCCGCCAGTGCCGGCGGAGTGTACGACTGGCCCCGCGCCGCCGCTTTCACGGCTTGCACGAGGTGGTCGGCGCCCTCGGCCTTGGTCAGGTAGCTCAGCGCGCCGATCTCGAGGCACAGCAGGGCGATCTCGTCGTCCGAGCGCATCGAGTAGACGATCACCCTGCGGCCGTCCTCCACGAGCCTGCGGAGCTCGGCCGTGGCGGGCGTGCCCCCGGCGAGGTGCAGGTCGAGCACGACGACGTCCGCGGTGGCACCGGGACCGGTCCAGGCGACCTCGGGTTCCTCGCCGCTCGCCACCAGTTCGACGTCCGCCGTGGACAGCCAGTGCGCGACTCCCGCGCGCACCACGGGATGGTCGTCGACCAGGACCGCCGTCACGCCGTGCGCCATCTCGCCTCGCTCCTCACCAGTCCGCTGTGGACACTCGTTTCGACCGTGACCGCCACCGGTCTGCCCGGTGGCGGAAGGGTTTCCGGAGCGTCGGCCACCACCGCCACGCGCACCTCGTCGGCCGTGCGCAACAGGCTCACCTTCGCACGCCCGTTCGCGGCGGCGAGTGCCTGGGCCATCGGGGCGACCAGCTCCCGGCGCACCTCCGTCGGGACCGACGTGGCCGTGCCGCTGACCGCGAGCGACACGACCACACCGCGCCGTTCGGCGACGTCCACGCACGCGGTCAGCTCGTGCAGCAACGGGTCCGGCACGTCGTCGTTCTCCGCGAACAGCCTGCGCAGCTGCACCGCCGCGACCGAGCACCGCAGCCGGGTCGCCTGGTCGGCGACGCTCACCTGCTCGTCGGCCAGGTCGGCGAGCAGCGGCAGCAACGCGCCGAGCTGGCCCTCGAACCCGGCCTTCAGGTCCTGTTCCCGTTGGCGGGCCAGCTCTTCCCGCGCGCGGGCGGCGTCGTGCTCCGCGGCGGCCTCGGCGGCGAGCCGCGCGTCCCGGTGCAGCACGCGCGTGATCACCAGGACGCCGACCTGGAAGCTCGTGCCGCTCAGGATCACGACTCCGGCCGTGCCCACGTCACCGTTCCCGGCGTGCACGAACCACGCGATGCTGAAGCAGATGTGCGCGCTCAGCGCCACGACCAGCGCTGCCGGGCGTTCGACCAGCACCAGCAGCAGGTACCAGCCGACGAGCCCGAACGCCCAGTCCGCCGGGCCGAACGACGCTCCCGCGGGCAGGGCCGCCGTCGCCAGCACCGACGCGGCGAGGGGTGCGACGGCGAGGTAGGCGGGCGTCCTCGTGCCCGTTGCCACGTGTGCCGCCAGGATCGCCAGCACAGCGGCGAGCAGGCCGTACGCGAGCCAGGCGGCGGGGCCCTGCGAGTGCGCGACGAGCGAGGGCAGCGTGAGGACGAGCTGGATGGCGAAGACCACGACCAGCAGCACCTGGCGGGTCATGACGGAGACGGCGTGGTCAGTCATCGGCGGGCCACGTCAACCGCGCGGTGGTGCCACGTCCCGGTGCCGACTCGACCACCGCGGTGCCGCCCACGGCCTCCAGGCGTCCGACCACTGATCCCGTGAGGCCACGCCGGTGCTCCGGCACCTCGCCGGGCACGAATCCCCTGCCGTCGTCCTCGACGAGCACCACTCCCGGCGTCACCGTCAGCCGGGCGCTGGACGTGCCCGAGTGGCGCTCGACGTTGGTGAGCAGCTCACGGGCCGCGCGCACGAACTGCAGGGCGACCCCGGCCGGCACCCTGACGACCTCGGCCTGCACCCGCACGTCCACGGAACTGGCCCGCGCCACGGCCGTGAGCGCGGCCCCCAGGTCGACGGTCCCCTCCGCGTCGCCCCGCTCGGCCAGCACCACCAGGTCCCTGCGCGCCTGCGCGGCCACCTCGTCCGGATCACCGCCGTGCGCGGCCATCAGGAACGTCGCGGCGGCCGTGTCGTGCAGCAGCGCCAGGTACTCCCGCTCTCTCCTGCCCTGGTCCAGGGCGACCGCCGCAGCCCGGCTCTGCTCGGCGGCCCGTTCCCTCAGCCGGTCCACCCGGCGGCTCGACCTGCGCAACAGCTCGTAGGCCAGCCGTGCGAGCACCGACTCCAGCACCGCCCGCACGAGCACACCGGGCCCGGTCGTCACCACCTGCACGGCGAGCAACGCGGCCGTCGCGGGCACGGTGACCTTCAGCGGCCACTGCCACTGCCAGGTGATCAGCGTCGTCGTGAGGACGGTCAGCACCCACTGGTCGGCATCGGCGCCCAGCAGCAGCGACAGCACCACGACCCGGAGGAACGCCACCGGCAGCGCGACCTCCGGCAACCAGAAGTCGGCGACCGTGCTCACGGCGACGATCGCGAACAACGCCCAGCCCAGCGCCGAGTTGAGCGAGAAGGCGCCGAAGAGGCTGACCAGGACGACGCAGGCGCCGCGGACGGGACCCGCGAGACGGGACACCGTCGCAAGCAGTCTCGCCTCCAGCACAGTTGCATTCTGCACATATCGTCCGCGTATCGAAAAACGCGTACACCCTCGCAACGCCCGCTCGTCTTGAGTGGACCCGTGCTCAACACCTGGCAGGAGTGGGTCGGAACGGAGACCGGGGTCGTCCTCGGGGCGGTGCTCGGGTTACCGGCGGCCGTGCTCGTGATGCTCCTGCTGGGACTCCACCGCAAGCTCCGCGAGCGCCCGAGTCCGTGGCGGACGGCGATGGTCGACGTCGGCCTTTTCTACGGGACGCTGCCGTGGGTCTGGCTCCTGTTGCTGCCGGGCTCGTCGGCCGAGCTGAGCCTGGTTCCGTTCGCGGACATCATCGACCTCGTCGCCCACCGCGACGTCGGCCAGATCGTCGGGAACCTGCTGGTCTTCGCGGCGCTCGGGTTCTTCGGCCCGCTGCGGTTCGAGGCGCTGCGGTCGGTGTGGCGGGTGCTGGTGGTCGCGGGAGCCTGCTCGACGTTGATCGAGATCGCGCAGTTCACCGCGCTGCACCGGGTGTCCTCTGTGGACGACGTGCTGCTCAACGCCGTCGGCGCGGCCATGGCCTCGATGCTGTCCTGGTGGTGGTGGCGTGCCAAGCCCGCGGTGGTGGCCGACCGGCGACTGGTCGCCGTCTGACGTGCTGCTTAAGGTGACGGCATGCGCGTGCTGATCGTGGAGGACGAGCCGCACCTGGCGGAGGCCGTCCGGGACGGGCTGCGGCTGGAGGCGATCGCCGCGGACATCGCCGGGGACGGCGACACGGCGCTGGAGCTGCTGGGCGTCAACTCCTACGACATCGCGGTGCTCGACCGCGACATCCCCGGCCCGTCCGGGGACGAGGTGGCGCGGCGGATCGTCGCGTCCGGCAGCGGCATGCCGATCCTGATGCTCACCGCCGCCGACCGGATCGACGACAAGGCGTCCGGCTTCGGGCTCGGCGCCGACGACTACCTCACCAAGCCGTTCGAACTGCGGGAGCTGGTGCTGCGGCTCAGGGCGCTCGCCCGCCGGCGCGCCTACGCGCGGCCGCCCGTCAGCGAGATCGGCGGCCTGCGGCTCGACCCGTTCCGGCGCGAGGTGTTCCGCGACGGGCAGTACGTGGCGTTGACGCGCAAGCAGTTCGCGGTGCTCGAGGTGCTGGTCGGCGCGCAGGGCGGAGTGGTCAGCGCCGAGGAGCTGCTGGAACGGGCGTGGGACGAGAACGCCGACCCGTTCACCAACGCCGTCCGCATCACCGTCTCGGCGCTGCGCAAGCGGCTCGGCGAGCCGTGGCTCATCGCGACGGTGCCGGGGGTCGGCTACCGCATCGACGCGGATGCCTAGGACGCCGGGACTGAGCGCCCGCCTGAAGCTCACCCTCAGCTACGCGGGCATCGTCGTCGTGGCCGGCGCGGTCCTGCTGGCCGTGTCGTGGTGGTACCTGCTGCGCTACCTCCCCGACAACGACCAGGGCCTGCTCTTCACGAGTCCCAACCGCTACCTGCTCTCCCGCATCTTCGGCCGCGCGGCGGCCCTCGCCATGGTGGGCCTGATCGCGTTCGGCCTCGTCGGCGGATGGCTGCTCGCGGGCCGGATGCTCTCCCCGCTCGACAAGATCGCGGACGCGGCGCGGCTGGCCGCCCAGGGCTCGCTGTCGCACCGGATCCGGTTGCCCGGCAAGACCGACGAGTTCCGCGAGCTGTCCGACGTCTTCGACACGATGCTGGAGAAGCTCGAGTCCCACGTCGCCGAGCAGCGCAGGTTCGCCGCGAACGCCTCGCACGAACTCCGCACCCCGCTCGCGATCTTGCAGTCGCTGCTCGACGTGGCCCGCCAGGACCCGTCGAAGATCAACCGCGAGCTGGTCGACCGCCTGCACACCGCGAGCCGCCGCGCGATCGACCTCACCGAGGCCCTGCTGCTGCTCAGCCGGGGCGAGCGCGGCACGTTCACCCGTGAGCCCGTGGACCTCTCGCTGATCGCCGAGGAAGCCGCCGAGACCCTGCTGCCTTCGGCGGAGAGGCGCGGCGTCACCCTCGACGTCACCGGCGAGCGCGCGACCACGACCGGCTCACCGGAACTGCTGCTGCGGCTCGTGACGAACCTCGTGCAGAACGCGATCGTGCACAACCTGGCGTCCGGCGGCACGGTCACCATCCACACCGAACCGCAGCACAAGGCGTGCGTGGTGAGGGTCGAGAACACCGGCCGTGAGCTGCCATCGGACCTGGTGCCGACGCTCACCGAGCCGTTCCAGCGCGGCACCGAACGCTTCCGCTCCGACGACCACGCGGGCGTCGGACTCGGGCTGGCGATCGTGCACAGCATCGTCCGGGCGCACGAGGGCGCCCTCGACATCGCGGCCCGTCCCGGGGGTGGCCTGCGCGTGACGATCCGGCTGCCCGGTCGCTGAACGGACGACAGCCCGTCGCCGCCCACGTGACGAGAGCGGCGACGGGGTGTTCATGACGCTGATCTGCTGAGCACCACCACCGCCGGGGGTTCCGACGGCGTGGATCGAGCTTGTGGAGATGCGGAGAGCGCTCTCACAAACCTGCCGCCGAACGGTACGACCAGACGTCCGCGCTGTCAAAAGCCCGGTCTTGACACCTGCCACGACCGGGCGGGACGCTGTTTGGGAGAGCGCTCTCCAAGCCGGTTTCCCCACGTCGGCAGGAGGACACAGGTGTCCAGAAAACTCAGCGCACTGACGATGACGGCTGCCCTGGTGGCAGCCGTGGTCGTGGTGGCGACGCAGTCGGCGCAGGCCGACGACCTCGTCACGCACCACGAGTTCCAGGCGAACTGCTCGGTCACCACCCACCTCCCGGACGACCCCATCGTCTTCCCGGGATTGCCGGGCGCCTCGCACATGCACACGTTCCTCGGCAACCCGTCCACCAACGCCCGCAGCACGAACGACTCGCTCAAGACGGCCCAGTCGAACTGCAAGACGCCGGACGACAAGTCGGCGTACTGGTTCCCGTCGGTCTACAACGGCGACCAGATCGTGCCGCCGAACTTCCCGCAGGTCATCTACTACAAGTCCGGCATCCTGCGGTACCAGGACGTCGTGCCGTTCCCGCCGGGCATGCGGTTCGTGGTCGGCAGTCCCACGGCGACGCAGGAGCAGTTCCGCACCGCGCCGGGCGCGGTCGAGGGCTGGGAGTGCGGCGACAGCTTCCACAACTGGGACATCCCTGCGTACTGCACGCCGGGCAGCCAGCTCAACGTCCGCTACCAGGCGCCGAGCTGTTGGAACGGCCGTGACCTCGACTCGGCGGACCACAAGTCGCACATGGCCTACCCGGACCGCGCGACGCTGGTCTGCCCGCCGTCGCACCCCGTGGCGGTGCCGATGATCGAGTTCAAGATGGCGTTCCCGGTGTCCGGTGACATGTCCCGCGTACGGCTCTCCAGCGGACGCGGCTACACCTGGCACTACGACTTCATGAACGCCTGGGACGCACCCACCCAGGCCGCGCTCGTGAGGCACTGCGTCAACGGCGGGCTGCAGTGCGACCCGCGCGGGTACGACCTGTACAAGCCGCATCGAGGCGCAGCACTCGGACCGGACTACCGGTTGCCGCGGTGAGGTTGTCCTCCTCATGCACCCCAGGGCGGCGCGTGCCCTGGGGTGTTTCCGCGTTGCTG
This sequence comes from Lentzea cavernae, assembly GCF_014653695.1. Classification (GTDB taxonomy): domain Bacteria; phylum Actinomycetota; class Actinomycetes; order Mycobacteriales; family Pseudonocardiaceae; genus Lentzea; species Lentzea cavernae. The sequence continues at coordinate 265,228 of NZ_BNAR01000002.1, forward strand.
CTGGCGGGCTGCGCCGCGCCCGCTCCCCCGCCACCGCAGGTCTCGCCGTTCAACGCCACCGACGCGGCGTGGGTCCAGCTGATGATCCCGATGAACGAGCAGTTGCTGCCCGCGCTGGACGTCGCCCCGCCCGCACTCGCCGGGTTCGCCACCGAACTGAAGGCGTCGCACGAGAGCGAACTGGTCCACCTGAAGCAACTGCGTGACCGGGCAGGGCTGCCGGACACGAACCTCCACGCGGGCCACCAGATGCCGGGCCTGGTCTCCGAGGCCGACCTGCTGGCCATCCGCACGGATCCCTCGGCGCTGGAGAAGAAGCTCCACGAGCACCTCGACCAGACCGCGAAGCTCGCCCGCAGCGAGCTGGAGAACGGGACGGACGCCGCGACCAAGGAGTTCGCGGCGTCCGTCGAGTCGTCACGCAGGGATCAGCTCACCAGGCTGGGTCAGGGGTAGTTCACGACGTACCGGACCTGGTTCGCCAGGTCCGCCTGACCGCCGATGCCGTTGATGACGTTCGCGATCGTGCCCACCCCGCCGAGCGACACCGCCACGAGGTGCGTGAACCGGACACCCGACCGGTTGGGCGCCTCGAAGCCGTTGTCGGTGACGATGCTCGGGTCGGCCTGGTTGAAGGCGTAGACCCCGACGCCGAACGCCTGATGTGTCGTCACGGTGTCGGCGACCTTGTACCCCGCCCAGCCGCGCTTGGAGCCGTTCATCCACGCGGCCTGGTTGGGCGGGTCGTACGGCAGTTCGTTCTGGTAGAGGTACACGCGGCCGCCGTTGCCGTTCCAGATCAGGTTGTGCTGCTGGTAGTGCTCGACGAACAACCCGTACGCGATCACGTCGTCACCGTTCACGACGACACCGTTCTGGCCCGGGTTGGCCGTCCAGCTCACACCTTCACCGTGATCGGCGCGCCACACCCAGGTGTGGTCGATGATCGTGTTGCGGCTGTTCACCCGCATGCTCATCGTCGCCTTGCCCGCCTGCGACCCACCCACCCGCAGGTACACGTCGTGCAACGACGTGGGGTTGGAGGCGTGCGAGTTCGTGGTCGAGTCACCGATCTCCAGCAGCACCGGCGAGTTCTGCACACCCGCGTCGACCAGGAACCCGGCCAGCTTCACACCGTCCACATCGGACGTCGTCAACGCGGCTTTACCTGTGGTCGGCGTCAACGTCGCCAGACCGAGACCCAGCACGATCGTGTTCGGGCGGGTCACGCGGATCGTGTCGTCGAGCTGGTGGATACCGGGCGTGAGCAGCAGGTGCTTGCCCTGCGTCAGCGCCGCGTTGATCGTTGCCGCCGGGGTACCCGGCTTCACGATGAAGAAGTCCGCCAAAGACACCGACGAACCGGGGTTGCCGTTCTCCCAGCTGGTACCCCGCGAGTTCTGGCGCAGAGCCGGGACGAACACCCGGTACTCACCGGAGTTGTCGAAGTACAGGTACGGCTTCTCCCGCGTCACCGGCGACGTGTCGACGGTCGTGTGCGACGGGTTCGGGAAGTTGTTGGCCGGCGCACCCTGGGTGCCGGCGAACACCATGTTCCACACCGAGCCCGACCAGCCGCCCGCCAGGTTGCTGTTGCGGGTCAGGAACTGCTGCTGCGAACCCGACACGGTCACGCCGTCGATCTTGCTGTCGACGATCAACCCGCCACTGGCCCAGCCGTCGTAGCCGTTCCACAGATGCGCCTGACCACGCAGGTGCATCCGCCGGTACGCCGTCGCCTGCGACACCGCCCACCGCTCGATCTGGTTCGCCGGCAACGTCACCGACAAGTTCTCCGCACCACGCCAGAAGTTCTGCGTCGCATTGCCCAGGTTGTTCGGGTCGTTGCCCTGCTGCAACCAATCCGCCTCAACGCGGATGTGCCCGTTGATGTTCACGTCGTCCGGCATCAACCCGAGACCGACGATCTGGGTGTAGAACCGCAGGTTCACGTCCGCGTTGTAGCTGCCCGGCTTGAACAGCACGGCGTGGCGCTGCGGCCCGAACTGGTTCGTCTTCATCTGCGCCGAGATCGAATCCAGGCGCGACTGTATCTCCGACTGCGACGACCCCGGACCGTAGACGTACACGTTCGGCCCGAAGTCCGGGTTACGCGGATCGGTCGGGGTGACACCCGGAGTGTCGGGCGTGGTCGCGTAGACACCCAGCTCCCACAACGAGTAGCCGTAGCCGGTGCCGCGCTGGGTGCCGTACACCCGCACGTACCGGCCGGAACCGCTGACGTCGAGCGACTGCGTGCCGCTCGTGCTCGTGGTGGTCGAGTAGACGTCCCGCCACGAGTTCGCGGCGGCCGTGTCCGACACCTGGACCTGGAAAGCCTTGCCGTACGCGCCTTCCCAAGCGAGGGAGACGCGGCAGACCTGTTGCGTGGAACCCAGATCCACCTGCAACCACTGCGGATCCGAGAACTGCGACGACCAGCGGCTGCCGGCGTTGCCGTCCACGGCAGCGGAAGCAGGGGTCCCGCCGTTCTCCGTCGACGACGCGGTGGCAGGGCGGTTGAGAGCGACGTTGGTGGTACCGCACGCGGCGGCACCGGCTTGGGAGGTAGCGCTGACGGTGGTCACCAAACACAGAGCGGCAGCGGCGAACGCGGCGGCCCTGGACAGGGTTGAGCCCATGGTCCTGCCTGACGGGGGAAGGGCTGAAAGCCTTGGACAGGGGCGTGAGAGCGCTCTCCCAAGGGACGTTAACGCCGGGTGTCGGGCAGGTCAATCAGGCAGAGGCCCTGATGACGAGTTCCGGTTCGAAGATGGCGGATCTCGGCCGTTGTCCCGGTTTTTCCAGGTCGGCGAGCAGCAGGTCGGCCATCTGGGCGGCCATCTTCTCGACGGGCTGCCGGATCGTGGTGAGCTGCGGGCGGCAGGCCAGCGCCGGCGCGCTGTCGTCGAACCCGATCACGGCCACGGCGTCGGGGACGCGCAGTCCGTGCTCCAGCAGCACGTCCACGGCCGCCTGCGCCATCAGGTCGTTGGCGGCGAACACGGCGTCGAGGTCGGGGCACTCGGTGAGCAGCTGGTGCATCGCGGCCGCGCCGCTCTCCGCCGTGAAACCGCCCTCGGCGGTGGGCACGTACGGGAACCCGTGGCGGGCCATGGCGTCGCGGAACCCGGCGTGCCGGTCCTGGCTCGCCAGGACGTCCATCGGGCCGGAGATCGTGGTGATGTTGTAGCGCCCGGACGCCACGAGGTGGTCGGCGGCCATCCTGCCGCCCGCGCGGTGGTCCATGTCGACGTAGCTGATCGGCATCGGCCTGCCGGGCCGCGCGTAGAGCACCGAGGGCACTCCCGCGTCCACCAGCCTGGCGGGCAGCGGGTCGTCGGGGTGGGTGGAGACCAGCAGCGCGCCGTCGGCGCTGCCCTGTCTGAGGAACTCGACGACCTCGGTCCGCGCCGGGTCGGAGTCGGCGAGCATGAGCACGGGGTGGACGCTGTGGCCCCGCAGGAAGTCGACCACGCCCGCCGTCACGCGGCCGAAGAACGGGTCGGTGAAGACGTCCGACCCCCCGCTCGTGCCTGAGATCACCAGGGCGACCGTGCCGGTGCGCCGGGTGACGAGAGACCGGGCCGCCCTGTTCGGCGTGTACCCGGTCTGCTCGATCGCGTTGCGCACCGTCTCCTGGATGTCGGGATCGACGTTCCGCGTGCCGTTGACGACACGGGAGACCGTCGCGCGAGACACTCCCGCGACTCGCGCGACGTCCTCCAGCGTGGGCGCAACCTTGCTCATGCCACGGTTGTACCACGCCGGAGAGCGTTCTCCCGTGATCAGGAGGTGACGCGCACGTCCTTGATCGCACCGGGCCAGAAGTCGACGTTCTGGCCGTTGTACTTGGCGCGCCCGACCGCGAGCGCGCCGGTGCTCTCGATCGCCGGTCCCGCCGTGGTCGTGGCGACCAGCGCCCCGTCCACGTAGAGCCGGATCTCGTTGCCCTTGCGCTCACCCTTGAGCTCGTACCAGCGGCCGATCTCCGGCGTGACCTCGAACCGGGCGCGGTTGCCACCCGGCGTGCTGAACGCGAACGCGCCCTGGCCGTACTGCAGGTAGAAGGGGTTCTCCCGCTCCCTGCCGTCCTGGCTCACCGCGGAGGCGTAGTTGGCGGGCACCTCGTTGAGCCGGACCTTCGCCGACACCGTGTAGTCCTTGGTCGTGTCGACGACCGGGCCGTAGGTCTCCGCCGAGCCGTTCTTGAGCTCCAGCGCCCCGTCCTTCCAGGTGGCGCCGGCCGGGCTGAGCGTCAGCGAGTTCTTGCCGGTCGAGTCCTTGGCCGTGGCTCCCTTGGTCTCGTTCAGCTTCCACTCGCCGCTGCCCGCGTACGGGTACGGCTTGCCCGCGTTCGCACCGGCCTCGATGACGCGCCGGTTGATCTCGCGGACCGGACCCGGGTCGACCTTGATGCGCTTGCGGTCGTAGGTCCAGAGCCCGTTGAGCTCGCCCTCGAGGTCGGTGACCTGCGTGTAGACCGACGCGGACATCTCCGCGCGGGCCTGGCCGAGGTAGAACGTGCGGGTGTTGTCGACGTACTTCGCCGTCAGCGCCGCCTTGTCCGCCACACCGCTGTAGATCGCGATCGGCGCACCCGGCCACTGGTGACCCGGCGTGCGCAGCGTGAAGCCGCCGTGCTCGCCGTCCATCACGACGCGCTTGCCGTCCGGGCGGGCCGGGTCGGTGTTGTTGTAGTCGTGGTGGTCGATGACGTCGCCCTTGCCGCTGTCACCCTTGGAGGCGCAGCAGTTCACGCCGCTGTGGGCGCTGACGACGCGGCTCGGGTCGAGCGCCTTGACCTCGTCGGTGATCTGACCGGTCACGGTGCGGTCCCACTCGCCCCAGCCCTCGTTGAACACGATCCAGGCGTAGATCGACGGGTAGTTCTGGAGCTGGTGCATCAGCTCCTTGCCCTCCTTGACGAACCGCTCCTGCGAGAGCGGGTTGTTGCCGTCCTCGAGGGCCACGAAGTCCTGCCACACCAGCAGTCCGAGCCGGTCGGCGTGGTAGTACCAGCGGGCGGGTTCGGCCTTGATGTGCTTGCGGACCGCGTTGAAGCCGAGGTCCTTCTGCGCCTTCAGGTCGAAGACCAGCGCCTCGTCGCTCGGCGCCGTGTTCAGGCCGTCCGGGTAGAAGCCCTGGTCGAGCTGCATCAGGTTGAAGATCGGCTGGCCGTTGAGCGTCAGCTTGGGCGTGCCGCCGACGTTCGCGATGCCGGTGGAGCGCATGCCGAAGTAGCTCTTGACCTTGTCCTTGCCGAGCGTGATGTCGAGCTTGTAGAGGTACGGGTCGTCCGGCGTCCACAGGTGCGGGTTCGGCACCGAGAGCTTGAGGTTCGAGTTCGCGGCTCCGGTGACCGTGCCGACCTGCTTGCCCTTGGCGTCGCGCGCGACCGCGGTGACGGTGGCGTTGCCGGCGGACTTGACGTTCACCGTCAGCGAGCTGGAGGCGAGGTCGGGGGTCGTCTTGATCTCGTCGATGCCCTTGTCCGCGACCGGCTCCATCCACACGGTCTGCCAGATGCCCGACGACGGCGTGTAGAAGATGCCGCTGGGGTTGGGCGACTGCTTGCCCTTGGGCTGGTTCGGGCCGGTCGTGTCGGTGACGCCGACGACGATCTCCTGCTCACCGCGCTTGAGCACGTCGGTGATGTCCGCGCTGAACGCCGTGTAACCGCCGGTGTGCTCGGCGACGAGCTTGCCGTTCACCCAGACCTTGGCCTCGTAGTCGACCGCACCGAAGTTGAGCTTCAACCGCTGGCCGTTGCCGATGCGCCAGTCGTGCGGCACGGACACCGTCTTGCGGTAGAACATGTGGTCCTCGTGCCGTTCGAGCCCGGAGAGCTGCGACTCGATCGGGTACGGGACGACGACCTTCTCGCGCAGCTTCTTGCCGAACGCGGGCTGCTCGCCGGCCTTGGCCGCCGCGAACTCCCACGGACCGTTGAGGTTGAGCCACTTGTCGCGTTCCAGCTGCGGCCTCGGGTACTCCGGCAGCGGGTTGCGCGTGTCGACCTTCTCGCCCCACGGCGTGCGAAGCCGTTCGGTCGAGACGTTGCCGGTCGTGCGAGCGGTCTTCCCGATCTTCTCACCGTCGACCGCGAGCGCGCCCGCGCCGTCGTAGTAGATCCGGACCCGCTGGCCCTTCAGCACCCTCTCGCCCAGCCGGATCGTCGCCCGGTTGCGGTTCGTGGTGATGAGCGAGATCGGGAACGGGGTGGCGTCGACCTCGACGCGCAGGTGTTCCTTGAGGTCGTTCGTGCCCGTGACGCGGCCACCGAAGTCCGCGGAGAGCGTGCGCCCGTCCTTGGAGACCTCCGCCGTGCGCGGCACGACCTTGAAGTCCGCCGGCGGCGTGAACGCCGAGCTCGGGACGAGTTGCTTGGGCGTGTTCGCGCTCGACCAGCGCAGGAACATGTTGGCGCCGCCGACGTCCTGGAACATCTCCAGCTTGAAGGCGTACTGCTTGCCGGCGGTGAGCGTGACCGGCGCGCTGGTCTGCTCGCGGTCCCAGTCCGGCACCCAGTGGTCGATCACGGACTTGTCGTCGATCAGCAGGCGGAACCCGTTGTCGCCGATGGCGTGGAACGTGTAGTCGCCGGTCTGCGGGACCGCGATCTGCCCGGTCCACCGCGCGGTCGTGTGCTCGGTGCGGCCGTTCAGGAACCCGAACACACCCGTCAGGTCACCCTGGTTCACGTCGGCGTCGAGCACGGTGCCGCCCAGGGTCGCGAAGTCCCGCGCTCCCGGTGCCGACATGCTGAAGTACTCGCCCTTCAGGCCGTGCACGGGCTCGGCGGCGGCAGCGGCCTGCGTGCTGGGCGCTATCCCCAGCGCCAGCAGCAACGCGACGAGTACGGGGGCGGTTTTCTTCATCGGCGAAGATCCCCTTCGTTTTTACAACGTTGTAAGTGCGCTCCCTCACATCAACGCACACGATTCAACAACCGGGCTACGGCCGTTCGGAGGTATCGGCCATGTCAAACCGGACAAGTTTCCGGGAAATGACGTTCTGGGGTCGGGAGAAGTGGAGGCGGTCCAGAACTGACGGGATCAAACAGCTCTGAGCGCGTCGGACACCTCGACGGCGCCGCCACTCCACCGAACCGACCGCAAGTTCCTCACGACAACCGGCGCGGGCGTCTCCAGAGCGGCCTCGCCGACACCGACCACGGTCCCCGCTCCAGCGGCAAGCCCCGCCGCCACCCCGTTGCCGCTGTCCTCGAACACCACGCACTCCCCGACAGGCACGCCCAGCTTCTCAGCAGCCCTCAGATACCCCTCGGGATCAGGCTTGCCACGCGTCACGTCATCACCGTTGATGACCACCGACGGCAGCGAAATCCCCACGGCAGCCAGCCGGACCACGAGCAACTCGGGCGGAGCGGACGTGACCAGGGCCCAGTTCCCCGGCAACGACTCCGCCAGCTCACGAGCCCCAGGGATCTCACTGGTCGAGCCGGCGTCGGCGACCTCGATCTCGTTGATCCGCGCCAACGCCTCGGCGTGCACGGAATCAGCCACGTACATGCGGACCGTGTCCGTGGCACGACGGCCGTGCAAACCGCGCAGCACCTCCTCGGGGTCGACGCCGTACTCGTGCGCCCACTGCGTCCACGCGTGTTCGGCGGAGACCGTCGAGTCGGTCAGCACGCCGTCCATGTCGAACAGCACCGCCTGGCAGGCCAGGTTCATCGTTCTCCTCAAGGCAGCGGGATCTCCAGGCTGACCGTGCCGCGCAGGTCGAGCCACGCGCGGTCGCGTCCGCGCACGAGTCGCAGGACGACCTCCTCGCAGTGCGGGCAGCGCGCGACGACGCCCGGAGCGTTCTGGTAGACGCGCAGGCTCGCGACCGAGCCCTTGTAGCCGCAGCCGGAGCACTGGCCCGTCGCGGCGGTCAGGTCCACGGCGAAGATCTCGCGCAGGTCGCCGGCCAGCGCGTTGCCGTCCACATGGTTCATCGGTGCTCTCCTGTCAGCCGAAGCGTTCCGTGCGGACGCGGCGGGGGTCGTGGCCGAGCGCCACGAAGATGTCGGACACCGTCTCGACGAACCCGGTCGGTCCGCAGACGAAGACGTTCGGGGCGAAGTCGGCGGGCCACGCGTGGGTGTTGAGGGTGGCGAGGCCCAGGCGGCCCGGCGGCGGTGCGCCCTCCGGGGACCGGCGGGTGTGGACGAGGTGCACGTCGAGGCCGTTGTCCTCGCGGGCGCGGCGGCGCAGCTCGTCGGCGTAGTAGACGTCCTCGGGAGTGCGCACCGAGTAGATCAGGCGGAACGGCACCCGGCTGCCCTCGGCGGCCCGTGTGCGGATCATCGCCATCAGCGGCGCGATGCCCGAGCCGCCGGCCACGAGGGTCACCGGTGCCTGGTCGGTGGCGCGCCAGACGAACCAGCCGCCGACGGGGCCTCGCAGCTCGACCTGGTCGCCCGGGGACAGCACGTCGCACAGGTACGGCGACACCTCGCCGTCGGCGACCCGTTGCACGCTCAGCTCGAACCGCTCCCCGTCCGGTGCGGAGGAGATCGAGTAGCTGCGCTGCACCGAGTAGCCGTCCTCGGCGGTGAGGCGGACGTCGACGTGCTGTCCCGGTAGGTGGCCGGGCCAGCCGGGCACGTCGAACACGAGGCTCCGCGCGCTGCCGGTGATGTCGGTGACCTCGGCCAGTTCGGCGACCCGCCAGGTCAGTCGCCCTGATACCGCTGCTCGCGCCATGGGTCTCCGTAGTCGTGGTAGCCCGCGCTTTCCCAGAAGCCGGGTTCGTCCTCGAGCAGCAACTGGATCCCGCGGACCCACTTGGCCGACTTCCAGAAGTACAGGTGCGGCACCAGCAGTCGCGCCGGGCCGCCGTGCTCGGGCGTGAGCTCCTCGCCGTCGTAGCGGTAGGCGATCCACGCCTGGCCGTCGATCAGGTCCTCGAGCGGCAGGTTCGTGGTGTAGCCGCCGTAGGACTGCACGAGCGCGTAGTCGGCGGCCGTCTCGACGTCCTCCAGCAGGACGTCGAGCGAGACGCCCTTCCAGCGGGTGCCGAGCTTCGACCACTTGGTGACGCAGTGGATGTCCGTCGTGATCTTCTCCGCGGGCAGCTCGATCAGCTGCTGCCACGACCAGTCGTAGCGCTGACCGGCCTCGGTGTTGACCGTGAACTGCCACCGGTCGGTCGTCACGCGCGGCGTCGGGCCCGCCGTGAGGACCGGGAAGTCCTCTGCCAGGTACTGACCGGGCGGCAGCTGCACGTCCGGTGACTGGCGTCGCCCGGTGAAACCGGGAGAGACGATTGGCATCGTGTCAGTAGACGACAGCGGCGGCCCGAGCGCCACTGATGATCACGGAGGTCACATGGACGTCACGGTCGAGGTCACCGGCACGACGACGCTGATCCGGATGAACCGCCCGGACCGGCGCAACGCGGTCGACGGTCCGATGGCGGCCGCGTTGCTGGACGCCTTCCTGGCGTTCGAGGCGGACCCCTCGCAACGGGTGGCGGTCCTCGCGGGCGAGGGCGGGACGTTCTGCGCGGGCGCGGACCTCACGTCCGTCGGAGACCCCGCTCGCCGCAACGAGCTCGATCCGTCCGGTGGCGGCGCGGGTCCGATGGGGCCGACCCGGTTGCGGTTGAGCAAGCCCCTGATCGCGGCGGTCAGCGGGTACGCGGTGGCGGGCGGGCTGGAGCTCGCGTTGCTGGCCGACCTGCGGGTGGTGGAGAGCGACGCGGTGTTCGGGGTGTTCTGCCGGCGGTGGGGCGTGCCGTTGATCGACGGCGGCACCGTGCGGCTGCCCCGGATCGTGGGGCTGGGGCGTGCCTTGGACCTGATCCTCACCGGGCGGCCGGTGCTCGCCGACGAGGCGCTGGCGATCGGGCTGGCGAACCGGGTGGTGGAGCCCGGTCGGGCGGTGGCCGCGGCGGTGGAGCTGGCGGAGCAGATCGCGGCGTTCCCGTTCGAGTGCGTGCTGGTGAACCGGGCTTCCACGTACGCCGGGCTGGACCTGGGGACGGCGGAGGCGTTGCGGGCGGAAGGGGCGGCGGGGGTGCCGGTCGTGGCGCGGGAAGGGGTGGCCGGCGCCGCCAGGTTCGCTGACGGCGCCGGTCGGCACGGGAGGTTCAGCGCAGGCGGTGAACGCTGAGGTCGGCGTTGCGGGAGATCTCCCGTTCGGTGAACTCCCCCTTCACCCACTGCTTCTTCGCGTACAGCCGCGCCTGGTCGGTGTGGTGCGGGGAGGCCGGGTCCGCGGACTGCCCGTAGACCAGCAGCGAGCTCATCCGCGGCCCGTTCCTCGTCAGTTCCACCGCCATCACGAAGCTGGTGCCGTGCGGGATCTCCTGCGTCTCACCCGGCCGCGGCGGGCCGGGCACCGAGATCACGTTGAAGCAGCCCTCCGGACCGCGGCACCCGTGGATCGGGACGCCCTCGTACCGCTGCACGGCGTCGAGGGGCACGTCCACCGCGACCCCGGCCGCCGCGAACGCCTGGACGGTGTCGGCGAACGCCCGCTGGACGCCGGGGTCGGCCGCGTTGACGCCGCGCGGGGTGTGGACGGGGTCGGCCGGGTCGAACGGCACCTGCCACAGCTTCGTGCCGGGACGGCCGGTCAGGGTGATGAACGAACGCCAGAAGTACGCGCCCCGGCTGGTTTCCCCGGTGTCCCCGGTGCCGGGCCAGGCGGCCAGGGCCGAGCAGGCCGCGCGGACGTCGACGGGCCGGCCGTCGCCCGCGGGCAGGGTCGGGTTGGCCCGGCACATCTCCACCACCGCGGCACGGCCCTGTTCGGCCGTGAGGTTGCGGTTGCGGAGCATCGCCGATTCCAGAGTGGACAGTGAGAAGTCGTTGGTGCCGATCATGTCCAGGCCCACGCGGGTGCGCGGCGAGCGCTCGGTGCCGACGTCGCCGACGATCGACGGGTAGCCGGTCAGCGGGGCGGCCGGGTTCGCGAGCCACGGGCTGTCGTTGAAGTTGCTGACGTGGTCGCGCCGGATCAGCGCGGGCAACCGGCTCGGGCCGAGCCTGCCCGGTGTGACGGCGTCGGGGTCGGCGCCCCAGCCGCAGTCCGACCGGCTGCCGTCGAGGACCACCAGGCCGATCGGCACGTCGGCGGCGCAGCGGGCCCGCTGGTCGTCGGTGACGTGCGGGACGACCTGGACGTCACCGTAGTAGGCGGTGCCGGTGGAGTCCGAGGCGAGCGTGTTGACCCACGGCAGCGCCTGGTGGCGCACGAGTGCGTTGTGCAGCTCGGGAACGCTGCGGGCGCGGGCGATGGCGAGCCACTGGTCGACGACCCGCAGGTTGCCGTGGTTGGCGTCGCGCAGCACGAACGCCGTGGTGTCCGTCCACTGCAGAGCGAGGTCGTCCTCGACCACCGGGCCGTCCGGTGTGCGGTAGAGGGTCCGCGTGGTGCCGCCGGCGGTGACCTGTTCGGCGATCATGCGGTGCGCCTTGCCGTCCACCACGTAGCTGGTCGGGTCACCGGGGACGAGCGTGAGCTTCGACAGCGTCACCGTCTGCGCCTCGGACGCGGTGTGGGTCCAGCCGAGCCGGTCGTTGTGGCCGATGTTGACCAGGGGCAGGCCGTACAGGCCCGCGCCGCTGACGTTCAGCTCACCGGGGATCGTGAGGTGGTGCTGGTAGAAGCGCCAGGTGTCGTCCCAGTCGAAGTGCGGGTTGCCCAGCACCATCCCGGTGCCGGCCGCGGTCGACTGCCGGCCGAGCGCGATTCCGTTGCTGCCCGGTCGTTCCGCCTCCCCACGCGCGGGAGCCGTGATCGGTGCGCCGGGCGGTTGGGCGGAGACGAGCTGCTCCTGGAAGCCTTCGCCGCCGGTCAGGCCGGCGACCTGGTGCACGCGCCTCCACACGTCGATCTCGGTGATGGGCCGCGCCCACCGCTCGCAGGCCTCGGGCAGCCCGTTCTCCGCGAGGTACCGGTTGAACCCGGCCACGTACCCGCGCACGAGATCCCGTGCCTGCCTCGACACTCCGGCGAGATTCCGTTCGACCACACCGGACTGGTTGAGCCGCTGGTAGTGCAGGTCGCCGGCCACACCGTCCGGCCCGAACCACCGCGACCGCTCCGCGGCAAGGGTCACGACGATCTCCGCCATGACACAGGCGTTGTCCTCGGCGAACGCGTAGCCGAGCCCTTGCCCCACTCCGCGGTAGTCATCGGCCAGCACGTGCGGAATGCCGTACGAAGTCCGTCTGATCACCGTGCCGCCACCGGCGACAGCGGGTGGGCTCACCGACAGAACTCCTGCGACCACAAGCGACAACGCGATTAATCGACGCATGAGAATCCCCCTATTCGTTGTGCAGCACGGAGGCGATGGAGAGGCGCGCCGCTCCCCTGGCCGGCACGACGGCACCCAGCACGGCGATCACGACGCCGGTCAGGGCCAGCAGTGCGAGCAACGGCGCGTGGTAGACGTTCATGAGGATGTCGACGGCATCGGCCTGACCGGCCGCCGCCATGGCGGGCACGACGAGTTGGTGCACGGCGATCCCGATGGGCACACCGATGAGCCCGCCCAGCACGCCCAAGGCGCCCATGGACGTCAGCAGCAGCACGGTGACCTGGCGCGGTGTCATGCCGATCGACTTGAGCATGCCGAGGTCGCGGCGGCGTTCGCGGGCGTTGAGGACGACGGTGTTGAACACGCCGAGCGCCGCCACCGCGCCCAGCACCAGCGTCAGCGTGATCGCGGCGCTGATGATGATCACAGCGGTCGACGACGAGCCGTCGCGCGGCGGCAGGACGAGCAGTCCCGGATCGGCGGACCTCACAGCGTTGGTGAACGTGCCGTGGTCTGCGTCCGTCCGCACGAGGTACGACTCGGCACGACCGCCCGGCGCGAGAGCCTCCGCGGCGGACCAGTCGGCGAAGATCTCGTCGGCGTTGTTGGTCAGCACGACGCCGACGATCTTCAGCGGAGCCCGGTTTCCCTTGGCCTGCACGGTGATCGTGTCGCCGACCGCGAGCCCGCGCTGATTGAGGAACCTCGACGGCACCACGACCTGGCCCGGCCCGTCCGGCCAGTGCCCGGACAGCACGCGCGGCCCGAGTGCGGCGGTGTCCCCGCGGTAGAACAGGATCGCGGCCTCCTGGGTGCCGCCGGCGACCTCGGTGTCGAGCCGCGTGATGGCGAGCAGAGCCCTGGTTCCGGGCAACGCGCGCAGCATCGACTCGTCCTGCGCGTCGGTCAGCTTCGCCTCCGGTCGCCCCAGGCCCGGTATCCCGACCTGGGGGCCGCCCGGCGGTGGACCCGCCATCAGTTCGACGCGGTCCTGGTGGCTCGGCCTGACGGCGTCGTTGTAGGCCGTCATCGACATCGTCACGCCGACGGCGAGCGTCACGGTCATGACGCCGAGCACGACCGAGGCCAGGGTCAGCGCGCTGCGACCGACGCGGGCGAACGGCATCCCGAGACCGAGGCTGACCGACCGCGGCAACCTGGTGGCGCTGAGCCGGCGCTGGACCTTGAGCGCCCGCCCGGTGTGCGTGGTGGTGCCGGCGCTGATCGCGCGTGCCGCAGGCAGCCCGCGGGCGCGCAGGGCGGGGACGAGTGCGGCCGACGCCACCAGCAGCGGCATGCCCACGGCCGCGACGAGGTTCACCCAGGGCGCGAAGCTCAGTTCGTCGACGCCGAAGCCCTCGACGGCGTCCTGCACGACCGGTTTGGTGAAGAGGTTGCCGACGAGCGTGCCGAGCGCACAGCCCAGCACCGCCGGGATCGAGACCATCACCAGGTACACGGCCATGACCTGGTTCGGGGTGAAGCCGATCGCCTTGAGCATCCCGATGTGCCGCAGCCCGGCGACGACCGCGCCGCTCACGACGTTGGCGACGATCAGGACCGCGACGGCCAGGCCGAGGACGCCGAAGATCATGAGGAACGGGATGAACACGCCGAGTTCGGACGTGGCCTTGTCCATGACGGTGAGGTGCGACAGCGTGCCGAGCAGCGCGTCCTGCGGCAGGGTCGCGGTGAAGGCCGCCACCCCGGCGGCGGTGGCGGAGTCGTCGAACCGGTAGAGCATCTGAACCGCGTTCGGTTTCAGCGCGGTCACCTGCTCGGGCGTGACCCAGGCGTCGGCGGTCCCCGTGATCGAACGGGCGAAGCCGACGACCTCCAGCGCGGGAAGTCCGGGGACCTCCAGCCGGAAGCCGAGGTCGATCATGCCGCCCGAACCCGGTGCCCGGTTCAGCACGACCTCGCCGGGACCGGTGGCCCACCTGCCCTTCCAGACCGCCAGGCGATCGACCTCGCCACCGGGGTCGGCCCGCCCGGCGACGGTGAGCGCGCCCAGGAAGACGTTCGCGGCCGAGGTGTCCACGCCGGCCTGCCGGAACGGTCCCGCGGTGGCCCGTGCCGCCGGGGTCGTGAAGCCGGTCGGCTTCTCCGGGTCGAACTCGGCGGACAGGTGCGCGCCCTGTTGCGCGGCGAAGGCCCGGTCGAACGGCGCGGCCGCCGCGTCCAGCAGGCCCAGCGCCATCACGAGCGTCGCGCTGGCCGCGCAGACCACGAGGCCGATGACGATCGTCTGCAGCTTCCGGCGCCGCACCGCGGCCCAGGACGCCGACCACACCGCGGTCATGCCCGCTCCAGGCTGTTCTCGCGGGCGATCCGGCCGTCGACGACCTCGATCAACCGGGTGGCGCAGCGGGTCGCGAGGCGTTCGTCGTGGGTGACGAGCAGCAGCGTCTGGCCGATCTGGTTGAGGTCGAGCAACAGGTCCATGACCTGCTCGCCGGACCTGCTGTCGAGCGCGCCAGTCGGTTCGTCGGCGAGCAGCAGGGCGGGGCGGTTCATCAACGCCCGCGCCACCGCGACGCGCTGCCGTTCACCACCGCTGAGCTGAGCCGGGTAGACGTTCTTGCGGCTGGAGATGCCGAGCTCGCCGAACAGCTCGAGGGCGCGCTTGCGGGCCTGCCCCGCGGTGGTGCCGGTGAGCTGGGCGGCGAGGGCGACGTTGTCGAGCGCCGAGAGGTCGTCCAGCAGGTTGAAGAACTGGAAGATCATGCCGATGCCCCGGCGGCGGAACAGCGCCAGACCGGTCTCGCTCAGCTTCCCCAGGCCGGTGCCGTGCACGACGACCTCGCCCGAGGTGGGGCGGTCGAGGCCCGCGATCATGTTGAGCAGCGTGGACTTCCCGCTGCCGGACGGTCCCATCACCGCCACGGCCTCCCCGGCGTGCACGGTGAGCGACACCCCGTCCAGCGCGACCGAGTCGCTGTACTCCTTGCGCACGTTCGTCAGTTCGACGACAGCGTCTGCGTTCTGCATGGCGGTCATCCTGCTCAGCCGTGGCGGCGGAGGCGTCAGTCCGCGGAGGTAACTCAGCGGGCCGGGTCATCCCGGAGGTGTAGTGACTGCATCCGGGGTGTGACGCGCGGCTGACCTCCGTTCTGGGACAGTGACGAGGTGTGGGAGCTGGTGGTGGCGGTCGTCGCCTGCCTGGCCGCCGCGTACTTCGCGGTGCGGCTGGCGGCGGCGCGACGCGCGTACACCCGCGCGGTGGAGGAACGCGGCTGGCTGCTGGAGCGGGAACGGGAGACCGCCGCCCGCAGCGCCGTCGACGCCGAACGCGCGCGGATCGCGCGGGAGCTGCACGACATCGTGAGCCACAACGTCAGCGTGATGGTGGTGCAGGCCGGGGCGGCTCGCCGGGTCCTCACCACCGAGGTCTCCGATGCCACGGACGCCTTGCTGGCCGTGGAGAACGCGGGCCGCGACACGATGACCGAGCTGCGGCACATGCTCGGCCTGCTCGCGCCGTCGGCCGACAGCGACGACCTGCTGGCGCCGCAACCGGGTCTGAGCCGGCTGAGCTCCCTGGTGGACCGGATGTGCTTCGCCGGGTTGCGGGTGGAGGTGCGCGTCTCCGGTGAGCCGCGGCCGTTGCCGTCCGGTGTGGACCTGACGGCGTACCGGATCGTGCAGGAGGCGCTGACCAACGCGTTGAAGCACGGCGACGGGCGGCAGGCGGAGGTGACGGTGCGGTACGCGGACAACTACCTGCGGGTCGAGGTGCTCAACTCCGGGCCCAGCGCGTTGTCCGGCGAGGCGGTGTCCTTTCAGGACGGACAGGGGCGGGGGCTGCTCGGCCTGCGGGAACGCGTGGCGGTGCTCGGCGGCGACCTGGACGCGCGGCGGCGGCTCGGCGGCGGGTTCCGCGTGCGCGCCAAGATCCCGGTCGAGCAGCCGTGAGCGGGCCGCGCGTGGTGATCGCGGACGACCAGGCGTTCGTGCGCATCGGGTTCCGGATGATCCTGAAGTCCGGCGGGATCGACGTCGTCGGTGAGGCGGCGGACGGGGCCGGGGCGGTGACGGCCGTGCGTGATCTTCAGCCGGACGTCGTGCTGATGGACATCCGCATGCCCGGCATGGACGGGCTGGAGGCGTGCCGGCGGATCGTGCGGGAACCGGGTGCTTGCCGGGTGCTGATGCTCACGACGTTCGACCTGGACCGGTACGTGTACGAGGCCCTCGCGGCGGGGGCGAGCGGCTTCCTGCTCAAGGACGTCACCCCGGAGCACCTGGTCGCGGCCGTGCAGCTGATCGAGACCGGTGACGCGCTGCTCGCTCCCTCGATCACCCGCCGGCTCGTGGAACGGTTCGCCTCCGGCGCGCCCGCCTCCGCGCCCGCGGTGCACCGGGACCTGACCGCGTTGACGCCGCGCGAACGCGAGGTGCTCGCACTGGTCGGGAGTGGACGGTCGAACTCCGAGATCGCCGCCCACCTCACCCTGAGCGAGGCGACGGTCAAGACCCACGTGGCCCGGATCTTCGCGAAGCTGGAGCTGCGGGACCGGGCGCAGGCCGTCGTCCTCGCCTACGAGACAGGTCTGGTCACGCCCGGCGCGTGAGCTCCCCCCGCGGCGATCTCGGTCCTCGTGCGCAACCCTCGACGAGGACCGGGCACCGGTGACCGTCGAGCACCGAACTCCGTACTGGCACGGATCCGCGTCGCCTCCGCCGAGCCGAGACTCGGTTCACCACCCAAGGAGGCGACCATGTACGCGCAGCTCATCTACTTCGACGGCCCCCGAGGCCCCGAACTGCTCGCCGCCGCGGACTTCGCGGCCAAGCAACGCATCGAGCCCGCCGCCCTGTCCGTGCCGGGCACCATCAGGACCTACGTGTTGCGCAAGACCGACGGCTCGGAGGTCGTGCTCACCATCGCCGAGACCGAACAGGCACTCCTCGACGCCCAGAAGGCGATCATGAGCACCGAGCTGCTGCCCGGCGAGGACCCGGCGCTGCTGCCGGGACCGGACCGGGTCGACGTCTACCCCGTCCTGACGGTCGTCGACCACCCCGGCGCACGGTCATGACCGCCACGCGCACGCTCACAGCCGGCGTCTGGCAGGCGGACACCAGCCGCAGCACCGCCTCGTTCCAGGTGGGCAACCTCGGCCGCAAGACCCGCGGCACCGTGCCCGTCACCGCAGGCACCGCCGAGATCGGCGCGGACGGCGCGCTGCTGGCCGTGCACGGCACCCTCGACCTGGACTCGATCGACACCGGTGTCGCCAAGCGCGACCTGGACCTGCGCAAACCGGGCCTGCTGGACCTCGACCGGCACCCCACGATGACGTTCACCGCGACGTCCGCCCAGGTCGTCGGTTCCGGGTGGCACGTGGTTGGCACGTTGACGGCCCGAGGTGTCTCGGCCGAGATCGAGGGGACTGCCGAGCTGTCGTCGGTGGACGGGGCGGAGGCGGTGCTGACCGCGACCGCCCGGCTGGACCGCAGGACGCTGGGCATCCGCGCGCCGGGGTTCCTGATCGGACGGTACGTGGACATCACCGTCACCGCGGTGATCGCTCGGTCCTGAAGGACGACGAGGTTCGGGGAGTCCGCGTTGTGGCTCCCCCGGGAACAGCGCGTGGGTCACCGATGGACACCAGGGCTCCACCGGAAACCGGTCCACCTGTTGTACCGGTCTTTCGCACGGCCGCGACCGGGAAAGACCACCGGCGGCACCGTTCTCCCTGGCCACCGCGCCCGAGCCACAACAGGCTCATGACATCGATGTCTTGTCCCGAAATTCCTGTCTCGCTTGTCTTGTTGACCAGCCACCAACCGAGACCGAAGCTTCCTGGCAACGTTGTCAGGACACGATCGGAGCTCGCAATGGCGCAGGACTTCGGCAGCGGCGTATCGCGGCGTCAGGCGTTGACCGTGGGAGGCGGGCTGCTCGCCGGTTTCGGCATGAGCGCACTCCTTCCGGGCGCCGCGGTGGCCGCGCCGGAGCAGAAGGCGCAACAGAAAGCCGTGGACCTCGCCCTGTTCCGGCCCGTGTCGGTGTCGTCGACGGACTACGCGGCCACGCCGGGGCAGTTCGCCGTGGACGGTCTGGCTCAGGTCGGGGTGAAGGGGTCCGGCTGGCGTGCCGGGCAAGGTGACGGGCAGTGGCTGATCGTCGACCTGCAGGGCCGCTGCGAGATCGGGTCGGTGGTGCTGACGTTCGAGGCCAGGCCCGGTGATCCCGCGTTCGACGCGAACGCGTCGCGCGCCGAGACGATCGGCACGGAGGTCCTGTCGAGCTACGCGGTGGCGTTCGACCTCGACGTCTCCGACGACGGGCGGACCTGGAAGACGGTCCACCACACGGAGTCCGGCACGGGTGGCGTCGTCACCGTCGCGCTGGCGCCGGTGGTGAAGGCGCGCTGGGTGCGGTTCTCCGCCACGCGCAGATCGACGACCAACCCGTTGGGGCTCAACGGTCTCCAGGTCTACGGCACGAGCAGGGACAACCGGCCCGCCGTCCGGGGGTGGACGAACTGGCCCGTGCGGAACCACGAGAGCCCCGCGCTGAGCGTGGCCGCGGACGGCTCGGTGCCGCTCGAGTCGGGCTGGGTGCTCACCATGCAGGACTTCGCGCCCGCCCAGGACGGTGCCGCGTTGTCCGGGCCGTCGGTCGACACCCGCGGCTGGGTGCCGGCAACGGTCCCGGGCACGGTGCTCGCGTCGCTGGTCGAGCAGGGCCACCTGCCGGACCCGGTCCACGGGATGAACAACCTGCAGATCCCGGAGGCGTTGTCCCGGCACGTGTGGTGGTACCGGCGGACGTTCGGCCTGCCGCGCGGCCTCGACACGGGCGCGGGCCGGCACGTGTGGCTGGAGTTCGACGGCATCAACCACGAGGCCGAGATCTGGCTCAACGGAGCCAAGATCGGCGCGGTGAGCAACCCGTTCGGCCGGGCCGCGCTGGACGTCACCTCCGCGCTGCGCAAGGGCGCCGACCAGAACCTGGCCGTGCGGATCGCGCCGATGCCGTTCCCCGGCAGCCCCGGCGACAAAGGACCGCGCGGTGAGGCGTGGGTCGGCGCGAACAGCACGATGTTCAAGAACTCCCCCACCTACCTCGCGGTGTCGGGCTGGGACTGGATGCCCGCCGTCCGCGACCGCGCCTCCGGCATCTGGAACCACGTCCGCCTGCGCTCGACCGGCGCCGTGGTGGTCGGCGACCCGCGCATCGACACCGTGCTGCCCGACGCCACGACCGCCGAGGTCACGTTCACCGTGCCGGTCCGCAACGTCGAGGCCGCGGCGAAGTCCGTCACCGTCACCGCCGAATTCGACGGCGTGAAGGTCAGCAAGACCGTCACCGTGCCGCCGAACTCCGAGTCCGGCGTCGTGTTCGCGCCGTCCACGCACTCCCAGCTGCGCATCAAGAACCCGAAGCTGTGGTGGCCCAACGGCTACGGCGACCCCACGCTGCACGACCTGACGCTGACGGCCACCGTCGGCAACGCGGTCAGCGACCGCAAGAAGCGCAAGTTCGGCATCCGCCAGGTCACTTACCAGTACGACCTGCCGATCACGATCGTCGACGGCGCCGCCGAGCAGACCGTCGAGTTCCCCTACCAGCAGGCGCGGTACGTCCGGATGCAGGGCCTGAAGCGCGCCACCAGCTGGGGCTTCTCCGTCTTCACCATGTCCGTCGTGGACGGCAAGAACCCGGAGACCGACCTGGCGCGCGGCAAAACCGCGACCGCGTCCTCCGCCGCCGACTGGACCTCGCCCGGCGCCGTCACCGACGGCGACCCGAGGTCCCGGTGGACCTCGAACTACAACGACAACGAGCACGTTCAGGTCGATCTCGGGGCCACGGCCACGTTCGACCGCGTGGTCCTGCGCTGGGAGACGGCCTACGCGGCGACCTACAAGATCCAGGTCTCGCAGGACGGGGAGACCTGGACCGAGGTCGCGGCCAAGGACAACTCCCCCAAGCCGCTGATCATCTTGGTCAACGGCGTCAAGATCTTCGCCCGCGGCGGCAGCTGGGGCTGGGACGAGCTGCTGCGCCGCATGCCGGGTTCGCGCGCGGACGCGGCGGTCGCGCTGCACAAGGACATGAACTTCACGATGATCCGCAACTGGGTCGGCTCGTCGTACCGCGAAGAGCTGTTCGAGGCGTGCGACAAGTACGGCATCCTGCTGTGGAACGAGTTCTGGCTCGGCTGGTCCTCCGACCCCGCGAACCACGAGCAGTTCTTCGCCCAGGCCAGGGACACCGTGCTGCGCTACCGCTCGCACCCGTGTTGCGTGGTGTGGTTCGGCTGCAACGAGGGCAGCCCGCCGTCCTCGGTGGACAGCGTGCTGAAGGAGATCGTCCACACCCACACCGACCTGATGTACCAGCCGAACTCGGCCAGTGGCGTGATCACCGGCGACGGCACGTACCGGTGGGTGGACCCGCGCTCGTACGGCACCGGTGAGGCCACGGGCGGGAAGTTCGGTTTCTGGAGCGAGATCGGCCTGCCGACGGTGTCGGTGGTCGAGAGCATGCGCAACCTGGTGGGCGAGGGCAACGCGGGCTGGCCCATCGGTGAGGCCTGGTACCACCACGACTGGTCGGAGAACAGCAACCAGCAGCCCAAGGGCTACCAGGCCGCGATCGACGCCCGCCTCGCGCCGTCGAGCAGCCTGGAGGAGTTCTGCCGCAAGGCGCAGTTCGTCAACTACGAGAACATGCGCGCGATCTTCGAGGCCTGGAACTCCCGGCTGTGGAACGACGCCACCGGTGTGCTGCTGTGGATGTCGCACCCCGCTTGGCACAGCACGGTGTGGCAGACCTACGACTACGACATGGACGTCAACGGCAGCTACTACGGCTCCCGCAAGGGCTGCGAGCAGCGGCACGTGCAGGCAGACCCGACCACCTGGCAGGTCAGGGCCGTCAACCACACTGCGTCCGCGCTGACCGGCGTCACCGTCAAGGCGCAGCTGCACGGTCTCGACGGCAAGGCGATCGGTCAGCCGCGGCAGCAGAGGCTCGACGTCGCCGCGACCACGTCCAGCGCCCTGTTCACGGTGCCGTTCGACGACGCGCTGCCGGCGTTCCACCTGCTGCGCCTCACGCTGACCGACGCCCAGGGCAAGCAGCTCTCCGAGAACACCTACTGGCGCTACCGCACGCCCGAGTCGATGCACGCCCTCAACCAGCTTGCCCACACGCAGCTGCAGACCACGTTGAGCACGAACAAGAACGGCTACACCGCGATCATCCGCAACACCGGCAGGACGGTGGCCGCGATGGTCCGGTTGTCGCTGCGGGAGCGCAACGGCACCGACCGCGTGCTGCCGACCCTGTACAGCGACAACTACTTCTGGTTGCTGCCGGGCGAGGTCCGGACGGTCACGATCGATCCGCAGCGTTCGGTGCGCTCTCCGCGTCTGCTGGCGGAGGCGTACAACTCGGCGCCGAAGCTGACCTGAGGTCCTCCCGGCCTGGGTGCCGCCGTGCCGACCACACGGTCAGCGCGGCGGCGCCCAGCCCCAGGACCAGCGAGGTCCAGATGTTGAGGCGCAGTCCGAGGATCGTGTTCGCCGGGTCGACCCTCAACGCCTCGATCCACACCCGGCCCAGC
Source organism: Lentzea cavernae (assembly GCF_014653695.1). Classification (GTDB taxonomy): domain Bacteria; phylum Actinomycetota; class Actinomycetes; order Mycobacteriales; family Pseudonocardiaceae; genus Lentzea; species Lentzea cavernae. The sequence continues at coordinate 287,100 of NZ_BNAR01000002.1, forward strand.
GTGTAGAGCACGACGTACAACCCGAACGCCCGGCCGTGCCCGAGCTCGAACCGCCGATCGGCCCAGATCAGCACGGCCGCCGCGGCGAAGGTCCACAGCAGTTCGTAGAGGAACGCCGGGTGGAACGTCCCCAGCACCACGGGCTGACCGTCCGCACCGGCGACGGCACGACCGGCGGCCTGGTCCCACTCGTGGATCGTCAGCGCCCACGGCAGATCGGTCGGACCGCCGTACACCTCGTTGTTGAACCAGTTGCCGAGGCGGCCGATCCCCTGCGCCAGCAGGATTCCCGGCGCCGCCGCGTCGGCCAGCGGCGGCAGTGCGGCACCGGCCCGCTTCGCACCGATCCACGCTCCGAGCGCGCCGAACGCGATCGCGCCCCAGACGCCCATCCCTCCTTCCCAGATGTACAGGGCCTTCACGGGATCCCCGCCGGGACCGAAGTACGGCTGCCAGGACGTGGCGACGTGGTAGAGCCGGGCGCCGACGACACCGAACGGAACGCCCCAGGTCGCGATCTGGCCGACGACACCGGGCCGGCCACCGCGCGCCACGTAGCGGCGTTCGGTCAGCCAGGCGGCGACGAGGACACCGGCGATGATGCAGAACGCGTACGCCCGGATCGGAACCGGACCGAGGTGCCAGACGCCCTGAGCAGGGCTGGGAATGGCTGCCAGCAGCATCGCGCCACACTAACGACGACGGGGCCTGCGCACTGTGAAGTCCGCAGGCCCCGGTTCATCAGCTCACCGATCCACCGACGATCGGCAGCACAACCTTGCTGACGCCCAGCGAGACGGTCAGCGAGACACCGCTCGACGCCGTGTCCGCCGCGATGTAGGCGTTGTGGTTGGTGACGAGCACGATGCCGATCCGGTGCCCGGCGGGGATCAGCGCGTCCCGCGCGTGCAGCTTCCACGTCACCTCGACGGCGGTCCCGTTGGTGGGCAACGCGGTCGCGGTCTCCAGCGACGACCGGTTCTTGGCGTCGATGGCGCCCTTGGTCAGCATCGTCGCGCTCACGGCCTGGACGGACACCTCCGGCGGCCGGGCGCACCCGGTCCTGTCCCGCAGGTCGTTCTTGCCGCACCGCTCCATGGAGAGCTGCAACGGGCTGCGTTCGGACAGCACGGCCTGGCTGCTCGGGCCGTAGTCCACCAGCAACGCCGTCAACGGCGTCGACGCCCGGTTCGAGGCGATCCTGGCGGTCACGCTGACCTCACCGGACAGCCGTGCGTCCTTCGTGAGCGGCGCCGTCACGTAGGCGAGCCGGTTGGTGGCGGCGGTCTCCGGATTCGCCATCATGGCCGTCTCGCTGATGTTCGCGTTGGCCGCGAGACGCTGCGTGCCGCTCGTGACCGGCGTGGCGGTAAGCGAACCGGACGTGCCGTTCGCGGCGGGACCGAAGTACAGCGTGGTGTTCTTCGTGTCCGGGCGCGGCCAGGACGCGGCCTGCTCCCAGCTGCCGTCGGGCTTCTGCACGTCGGCCATGGGCTCGTCCATGATCCCGTTGTCCGCGCCCTTGAGCCAGTGGTCCATCCACAGGCCCATGACGCGCTGCCACTCGGCCTGGCGGAACGAGATCGGGTCGAGGTGACCACCGCGGTGCAGCCAGATCTTGCGCGGCACGTTCCGGTCCGCCAGTTCCTTCCACCAGCGGCCGAACTGCGACGGCTTGACGTTCCAGTCCGCCTGGCCGTGCACGGCGAACACCGACGCGGTCACGGTCGGCGCGCTCACCCGGTAGTCGCGGGCCTTCCAGAACGACGTGTAGTCCCAGGACTCGTCGCCGTCCTGCGCCGTCAGCTTGTCGAACACCGGCTTGCACTTCGCCTTCTGCGCCGCGCTCACGACGTAGTTGGCGAGGTAGGTCGGGTAGTTGGACTCCCAGCCCTTGTACCCGATGCCCTGGTCACGCGCGTACTCGTACCAGCTCGAGATCGCCGCGATCGGCACGATCGTCTTGACACCGGGGATGTTCGCCGCGGCCGCCGCGTTGGGCAGCGTTCCGTTGTAGGACACGCCCAGCATGCCGACGTTGCCCGTGCTCCAGCTCGCGACCGCCGCACGGCCGTCCGCGTAGAACGCCTTCGCACGGCCGTTGAGCCAGTCCACGACCGCGCGCACGCTCGCCGTGTCCTCGGGGCCTCCGGTCGTCGGGCAGCCGGTCGAGCGGGAGGTGCCTTGCATCTCCATCTCGACCACGGCGTACCCGCGCGGCACGAAGTACTCGTCGTACCAACGGCCGAAGCCGCGCGGCACGTTCGTCGCGGACGCCGCCGACGCGCCCAGCCCGTAGTAGGGACTGGCCTCCATCACGATCGGCACGCGCTCGGCGGTGTCCGGCCGCATGACGTCGGCGGCGATCCGGTCGAGCTTGCCGTCGGCGTCGCTGTCGATCGTGGACTCGACGTAGACGGTCTCGGTGATCGCCGCGGCCGCGGGGGCCGCGTTCGTGGCAGGCGTGTGGATCGTCGCGGCCGTGAGCAGGGTGGCCGCGACGAGGTAGACCCTTCGCATGAGTTCCTCCGTCGGAGGGCCCGATGAAGCAGCAGGGGTGGTGCTCGGGCCCTACGAAGGAATCTCACCGAACTCGGCGGTGTCGCCGGTACGGCCGAAAGATCTAAACCATTGCTTGTCTCAGGCGGCGACGAGTTCCTTGTCGCGGCTCGACGTCTTCTTGACCTTCGGCTTCTTGTTCGGCAGCGACAGGCGGAACACCTTGTGCCAAGCCGAGAAGACCTGCTTGGGCAGCGGACCGGTCACGTAGGCCAGCTCGTACTTCTCGAACAGCGCCTTCACCTTCACCGAGACCTCGGCGTACCGGTTGCTCGGCAGGTCCGGGAACAGGTGGTGCTCGATCTGGTGCGACAGGTTGCCCGTCATGAAGTGCATGGCCTTGCTGCCGCTGATGTTCGCGGAACCCATCATCTGGCGCAGGTACCACTGGCCGCGCGTCTCGCCCTTGATCGAGCGGCGCTCGAAGGTCTGCACGCCCTCGGGGAAGTGACCGCACATGATCACCGAGTGCGACCACAGGTTGCGGATCAGGTTCGCGGTGAACGTCGCGGCGAGCGTGGTCAGGAACGACGGGCCCGACAGCAGCGGGTGGATCACGTAGTCCTTGAGCACCTGCTTGCGGATCTTGCGGCCCACGGCCGCGGCCCGCGCGCGGAACTCCGGGCGGTTGCGGCGGCGCTTGTGCAGGTTCTTGCCGAGCTCCAGGTCGTACGCGGCGATGCCGTACTCGAAGAAGCAGGCGTTGATGAAGTTCCACACCGGCTGACCGAGGTGCATCGGGTGCCACTTCTGGTCCTCGTCCACGCGCATGATGCCGTAGCCGAGGTCGTTGTCCTTGCCGATCACGTTCGTGTACGTGTGGTGCAGCTCGTTGTGCGAGTGCTTCCACTGCTCGGCGGGCGAGACGTGGTCCCACTCCCAGGTCGTGGAGTGGATCTTCGGGTCGCGCATCCAGTCCCACTGGCCGTGCAGGATGTTGTGCCCGATCTCCATGTTGTCCATGATCTTCGCCACGGACAGGCCGGCGGTGCCGATGATCCACGCCGGCGGGAAGAACGAGAACAGCAGGATGCCGCGGCTCGTCAGCTCCAGCTTGCGCTGCGCCGAGATGACCTTGCGGATGTAGGCCGCGTCCTTCTCACCGCGGCTCGCGATGACCTCGTCGCGGATCGCGTCGAGTTCGCGGCCGAGTTCCTCGATCTGCTCGTCGGTGAGGTGCGCGGTGGGGTCGATGGCGGTCATGGAGCTCGCTTTCCGGGGAGCAGTGGCTGGGGGTGGGCCACTTCGCGGGGGGAGGAAGGTCTGTGGTGGAGGGCTAGCGTTCGAGTTCGCAGGGGCCCGCGGCGGCGGACACGCAGGTCTGCACCAGCACGTGGGCCGTGGGGCTGTCCTCGGCCTGGGTGATCTCGCCGGTGCGCAGGTCTCGCACCGCGCCGGACCTCAGCGGCGTCACGCAGCCGAAGCAGATGCCCATGCGGCAGCCCGACGGCATCAGCACGCCGGCCTCCTCGCCGACGTTCAGCAACGGCGTCGCGCCGTCGGCCTCGACGGTCTTGCCCGTCTTGCCGAAGGTGACCTCGCCACCCTCGCCCGCCACGACGACGGTGGGGCGGAACCGCTCGGTGTGGAGCTTGTCGGCGATGCCGTGCCCGGCCCAGTGCGCCTCGGCGGCGTCGAGCAGACCGGCGGGGCCGCAGGCCCAGGTCTCGCGCTCGGCCCAGTCGGGGACCAGCTCGTGCAACTTCGTGACGTCGAGCATGCCGTCGGCGTCGGTGTGCAGCTCTTTGAGCGTGAGGGCCTTGTCCGCGACCAGGTCGTGCAGGTCGTTGCGGAAGATCACGTCTTCCTTGCGCGGCGCGGAGTGCACCATCACGACGTCGGTGAGCCGGGCGTCGCGCAGCATGCCCATCGCGGGCGTGATGCCGCTGCCGGCCGTCAGGTAGAGGACCTTGGCGGGCTTGGCCGCGGGCAGCACGAACTCGCCGGTGGCCTGGTCGAGCTGGATGACCGTGCCCGGCTTCGCCCTGCGGACCAGGTGGTTGCTCACCTTGCCGTCGGGGATGGCCTTGACGGTGATCGTGAAGCGACCGTCCGCGCGGCTCGTCGGCGACGTCACCGAGTACGCGCGCCACAGGCGCACGCCGTCGACGTCGATCCCGATCCGGACGTACTGCCCGGCCACGTGACCGCGCCAGCCCTTGCCGGGCCTGATCACGACGGTCGCGGCGTCGTCTGTCTCGCGGTGCACCGCTTCGATGCGACCGCGCAGGTCAGCGCCCGACCTGAGCGGGCTGACCAGGTCGAGGTAGTCGGACGGCAGCAGCGGCGTCGTGACCATCTCAAGGATCTTCCACGCCCTGCTGCGGAGGGCGGTACTCGTCATGACTCCAGCTTGATGCGCCTCAGGGCGTAAAGTCCTGTCCGTAGGACGTGAATTTGAACCGCTGGATTGTTCGCAGGGAACAAATCATGAGCAACGCAATGAGGAGAGCCACCGAACTGGCCCTCGACGAGAAGACCGTGGCCGCCATCCGGGCCGTGCTGAAGACGACCGCCGACGAGGTCGTCCGCGCCATCATCACCGAAGTGCCCAGCTACGCCAACGCACTTTCCGGGCGCATGGGTGGCACTATCCGCCGTGCCGTTCGCACGGCGCTAGGACACTACTTGGACCTCGCCGGAGGCACCGGCGGGGGCGCTGACGCCAGCGACGCCGCCTACGAACTGGGCCGGGGCGAGGTCCGCGACGGCCGCTCCATGGACGCCCTGCTCAGCGCGTACCGGGTAGGCGCCCGCGTCGCCTGGCGCGGCCTCGCCGCAGGCGCCGTACCAGCAGGCCTGGCCGCCGCGGAGGTCGCGAAGTTCGCCGAACTGACCTTCGCCTACATCGACGAGCTCTCCGCCGCCAGCGCCGCCGGCCACGCCGATGAACTGGCCGCCCGGGGCCTCGCCCACGAGCGCCACCTCGAACAACTGGCCCGCGACCTCCTGGCTGGCGCGAGTGGTGAAGTCTTGCTGACGTCCGCCGGCCGCGCGAACTGGCAACCCCCGTCCACGATGACGGTCGTCCTGCTGCCCGCGTTCCAGGCCCGGCCCGCCTACCGACTGCTCGACCCCAGCACCCTCGTGCTGGACGACCTGCCGGACTCCACCGGCGTGCTCCTCGTTCCCGACGGCGACCGGCCGCATCTCTTGCGTCAGCTCATCGGCCGTAACGCCGTCGTCGGGCCTTCACGCCCGTGGATGCGTGCGTCTGCGTCCTACGAGCGGGCTGTACGCGCGCGCTCACTCTCGCCTGAGATCCGCGACACCGAGGAGCATCTCGCTGCTCTGGTGTTGAGTGCTGATCCTGACGCGTACGCCGATCTGCGGGCTCGGGTTCTGGCTCCGCTGCTCGAGTTGCCTGCCACGTCTGCGCGGCGGCTCGAGGAGACGCTGCGGGCGTGGTTGTTGCATCACGGGCGGCGGGAGGAGGTGGCTGCGGCGTTGTTCGTGCACCCGCAGACCGTCCGGTACCGCATGGGGCAGCTTCGGGACCTGTTTCCCGATCTGGGGTCTCCGCAGCGGGTTCTGGAGTTGACGCTGGCGGTCGGGCTGCCTTCGACGGAGGGTTAGTTTCGGTTAGCACTGAAGTTATTGAACAGCCAGAGTTCGATCTGGTCGGCCGCGCACCCGGCCTCCCGCGCCCACCTCGCCAGGAGGTCGCAGTAGCGCTCGTAGGTCTCCGCGGGCCAGGGGCCCCTGCGGTGCAGCGAGGTCCAGCCGTACCGATCACGCAGGGCGGTCGCCACGCGGCGGTCGAGGATGAGGCACGGGTGACCGGGCGCTCCCCCGCCGGCGAAGTACAGGAACTTCGTGAAGAACGACGGCCCCAGGTACCGGATCTCGTTGGTGTCACCCGGCCTGAACAGCGCGAACGCGGCAGCCGGGTCGCGGCGTGAGAGGTCGGCGGCCTTGGTCAGCAGGTCCTCGCAGCGCGGGACGTCCGCGGCGATGGCGGCGAGCCTCGACCTGTTCAACCTGTTGCGCGGGCCGGAGCCCCACGCCAGCGTCCGCCACAGCAGGGTGAACACGTCGTCCGCCGGTGCCCAGACGTCCGCCCTGGTGAGCCGGTTCCCCGCCGGTGGCGTGCCGGGCAGGCCACGCGCGCGGATCTCGTCACGCCACCAGTCGGCTTTGATGTTGACCGGCTGTTCGTCGACAGGCTTGACGGGAGCCGCGTCCCAGTTGGGCAGGGGCAACGTCGAGAGGTCCGGTCATCGGCATACCGCCTGCATCGCGCCACACCCACCGCCGTTACCCGGCGCGCCGCCGTGACGCAGGCCACAGCCGCACGAGAACCTGATCAGCGATCTCGACGTCTTGCGGAGTGTGAGAGCCATCCGGGGTGAGCCGGCCGACCTCGACGAGGAACAGCTCGTGCGCCGTGTCGCACGGGGTGACCGGCGCGCGTTCGAGGAGCTGTACCGGCGCACGTCGCCGTGGCTGGCCGTGCGGTTGCGCAGGCGGTGTGCGGACGAGCAGATCGTGGCCGAGGTGCTGCAGGAGACCTACCTGGCGGTGTGGCGGGCCGCGGACGCGTTCGCCGGGGCGGCCGCGGGCGGGAGCGCGGTCGGGTGGTTGTGGACCATCGCGGCTCGCCGGCTCATCGACGCGTTCCGCCGGCGGGCGCACCACGCGGCGCCCCCTGCCGCCGCGGCGCCGGCGCACGTCGCGCCTGCCGAGGAGGCGGTGCTGGCCGGGGTGGTCGGGGACGAGGTCGGGGACGCGTTGCGGTTGCTGGCGCCCGAGTTGCGGGCGGTGTTGCAGGCGATGGTGCTCGACGGGTTGTCGGTGCGGGAGACGTCGGTGCTGCTCGGGGTGCCCGAGGGGACCGTCAAGACCCGTGCGCGGCGGGCTCGGATCGCGATGAGGGAGGCCCTGGCATGAGCGGGCGGCCGAGACCTCACGCAACGCTTGCGCCACCCTGCGCGGTGAACGCTCGCACCGCCCGACGGCACCCCGGAGCAACAAAGAAGGCCAGGCGTCCGGCACCCCACGCAACACCAGCCTCGGCGAACGCCCGCACCACCCGCCAGCACCCCGGAGCGACGAAGGAGGCCCAGGCATGACCGCACACCACCCCAGCGAACAACTGCTGCACCGCTACTCCCGCGGCGACGACGACATCCCCGCCGACCAGCTGTGGGGTGTCGAGTCGCACCTGGAGTCGTGTGCGCCGTGCCGTGGCCGGCTCGCCCCCGACCCGACCGCCCAAGCGGTGTGGACGAATCTCGAACCGCTACTCGACCGCACGCCTCAGATGTCGCGGGCGCGGGCGCGGTGGCGGGTGCACGGGTGGGTGTCGCCGGCGGCCGGGCCGTGGCTCGCGATGATCCTGCTGGTCACGGCGGCGGCGGTGGCGCTCGACCGGGTCGGGTTCGTGGTGGGTGAGCGGGTGTCGCTGGTGGTGCTGATCGCGCCGGCGCTGCCGGTGCTCGGGGTGGCGGCGTCGTGGGGGCGGTCGCTGGATCCGGCCCACGAGGTGACGGCGGCGACGCCTCGGGCGGGGTTGCCGCTGGTGTTGCGGCGGACGGTGGCGGTGCTGGCCGTGGTGGTGCCGGGGCTCGCGGCGGCGGGGGTGCTGACCGGTGTCGGGTTCGTGCGGTGGTTGTTGCCCTGTCTGGCGTTCACCGTCGGGACGCTCGCCCTGGGGACGCTCATCGGCGTCACGCGGGCGGCGGTCGTGCTCATCGCGGCGTGGGCCTTGGTGATCGTGGCGCCGACGATCGCGTTCAGCCGCATGGCTGTGGCGCTGGACCCGGCCGCCGCGCCGGTGTGGGCGGGGCTGCTCGTCGCGGGTCTCGCGGTGCTCGCCGCGAGGCGGATGGCGTTCGCGCGGCTGGAGGTGAACCGGTGACCGCTCCCACGACCTACGCCTGGGAGATCGAGGCCCGCGACCTGCGGGTCAGGGCAGGGCGGCGGATGGCCGTCGACGGTGTCACGCTCACCATGGGCCGGGGTGTGCACGGGCTGCTCGGGCCGAACGGCGCCGGCAAGACGACGCTCATCCGGGCACTCGCGACCGTGTTGAAGCCGGCGACAGGTGAGCTGTCCCTGTTGGGAGGCATGGACTTCCGCGAGCTCCGCCGCCGGATCGGTTATCTGCCGCAGGAGTTCGGGCACCACCGGCGGTTCACGGTCAGGGAGTTCGTCGCGTACGTGGCGTGGCTCAAGGAGATGCGCGACATCCCGGCGGCCGTGCAGCGCGCCGTCGAACGGGTCGGGCTCGCCGACCGGGCCGACGACAGGATGAAGACGTTGTCGGGCGGCATGATCCGCCGGGTGGGCATCGCGCAGGCCATCGTCAACGACCCCGAGATCCTGCTCCTGGACGAACCCACCGCGGGCCTCGATCCCGCACAGCGCCTGAGGTTCCGCGAGCTGCTCGCCGAGATCGGCACCGACACGTGCGTGGTCGTCTCGACGCACCTGGTGGAGGACGTCGCCGCCGCGTGCACGGACGTCGTCCTGCTGTCGCAGGGAAAACTCGTCTTCCAGGGCACCCCGGAGCAGCTCGCGGCGAAGGGCACCGCAGGGCACGCGGGAGACAGCCCGATCGAACGCGGCTACAGCGCCCTGCTCGGCCTCCCCCACCGCCCCGGGACCTGGTGAGTCCCAGATCACACCGCTGCGAGAACCGCGCGGCCCGCGCCGCCGTCTTGCCGGGTGAAGCGGAAACACTGGGAGGAGAACGGATGCAGGCGATCGAAGCCGACAGCCTGGTGGTGCGGCTGGGAAAGCGCAACGCGGTGAACGGTCTGAGCCTCCGGCTCGGCCACGGCGTGCACGGGCTGCTGGGCCCCAACGGCGCGGGCAAGACGACGTTGATCCGCACGCTGGCGACGGTGCAGTCCCCGACGGCCGGAACGCTGTCGTTGCTCGGCACACCGGCGAACGGCAGGCTCAAGGCCGTGCGGCGCAAGCTCGGCTACCTGCCCCAGCACTTCGGCTACTACAAGCGTTTCAAGGTGCGGGAGTTCGTCGAGTACCTCGCGTGGCTCAAGGAGATGCCGTCCGCGCGGATCCCGGGCGCCGTGCACACGGCGCTCGAACGGGTCGGGCTGACCGACCGCGCCGAGGACCGCATGAAGTCGTTGTCCGGCGGCATGGTCCGCAGGGTGGGCATCGCGCAGGCGATCGTCAACGACCCCGAGGTGCTCCTGCTGGACGAACCGACGGTGGGCCTGGATCCCGCGCAACGCCTGCGGTTCCGCGAACTCGTCGCCGAACTGGGCCGCGACTCGTGCGTGCTGATCTCGACGCACCTGGTCGAGGACGTCGCCGCGGCCTGCACGGACGTGGTCCTCGTGAACGAGGGATCGCTGATGTTCCAGGGAACTCCGGCCGATCTGGCGACCGCCGGCACCGCCCAGCACGTCGGCGACAGCCCGATCGAACGCGGCTACTCGGCGCTGATCAGCGCGAACTCCGCCGGAGGTGCCTGGTGACCGGACTGCGCATCGAACTGCGGCGCTCCACCGCGCTCTGGGCGGGACTGCTCGTGCTGGTGTCCGGCACCGGGATGCTGTGGCTGATCACGTCGGAGAGCGCCCGGTGGACCGGCAACTCGACGTCGGCGGTCCTCGAACTCCGGCTGCCGCTGGCCTACGTGTGGGCGCTCGTGGTCGGACTGGCCGTCCTCCAGGGCATGCGGGACAGCCGCGCACGGGTGACCGAGCTGTTCACCGCCACCTCCCGCCCCGGCTGGGTGCGGCTGGGCACGCTCGCCGCCGCGGTGGCGGGTGCCGTCGCGGTGGCCACGGCGCTGTTGTGCGCCGGGCTGGTGGCCAAGGTCGCGCTCGGCGGCGGGTTCGTGTCCGCCGGGTTCGTCCCGCTCATGGTGACGGTGGTGCTCGCACTGGCGTCCAGTGTCCTCTTGGGACTCGCGGTCGGCCGGCTCCTGCCGCACCCGCTGACGGTGCCGGTGGCGCTGGTGGCGACGTTCATGGTGGCGTCCACGGCCGGGCGCGCGCTCGAAGCCCGGTCACCCGGCGACGAGATCTCCCGGTTCGCGTTGCTCACCCCCGTGCTCGCCCCGCCCAGCACCGACCTCGTCACGATGTCGACGTCCGTGGACCTGGGCCAGATCGTGTGGTTCACCGGCCTGGGCGTGACGGGGTTCCTCCTGTTCGTCTCACGCACCCACCTCGGCCGTCTGGCGGCACTCGCCCCGGCCGGGCTGGCCATCGCGGCGGCACTGGCGATCATGCCGGTCAAGTACTCCGACGTGCTGGTCGCGGACTCGATCGCGAGCAGGCTCGTGTGCGACGGCGAGGTGTGCGTCAGCAAGGCGCACGAGGACAGGCTCCCGGCGGTGACCGCGGCGGGACGGGCGGCGCTGGCCGAGCTCGCGGTCCTGCCCGACGCGCCGAAGGAGGTCCGCGAGGACACGGCGGCGATGGCTCATCTCACGGCGCCGCAACGTGATCAGCGGATCGTCTACGTGCCGTCGCTCGGCATTCCCCGGCCGATGACCATGACCGAGGACCAGCTGCGGCTCGAACTGCTCGCGGGCGCGGGCGTCGCGAGCTGCGAGGGCCCGAACACCTTCGACACCTACGGGGGCGTCGTCCGCTACGTGACCGCCGGCTACTTCCACGGCGAACTGGCCGAGCTGGCGTCCGAACCCCTCATGTGGAACAACAGCCGGCTGCGGGGCGAGATCGACGAGGCCTGGCGGCAGTTCCGCGGTCACTCGGCCCAGGAGCAGCTGAACCGCGTCGCGCAGGTGCGCCGGATGTTGCTGGCGTGCGAGGACTCCGAACGCGTCCTCGGCGTGCTGAAGGCGGCCTGATGAGGCCGCTCGCGCTGTACGCCCGGTCGCGCGCGGTGCCCGCGGCCCTGGTGGTCCTGCCCGTCGTGGTGCTCGTCGTGTGGTCGGCGCTGCACTCGCCGTGGACGCCGTTGAGCGCGTCGCTGACGTCGCTGGCCGCCGTGCTGGTGACCACGGTCGGGCTCACGGGCCAGGACCCGGAACTCGACAGGTCGACCGCCTTCCCCTGGCCGCTGTGGAGGTTCGGGCACCTGCTGCTCGCCGCCGCGCTGGCCACGGCCTCGGTGCTGCTGGTGCAGGAGTTCGGTGACGAGCCATTCCCCGCCGCGTTCGTCGTGCGCGACACGGCGGGGATGATCGGGCTGGCCGGGCTCGCGGCGGCGGTGGCCGGAGCCCGGTTCGCCCCCGTCGCCCCGGTGCTGTGGTGGGCGGTGGCGGCGATCATGCCTCCCGGTGAGTCGGCCACGAGCCGGATCGTCACGTGGCCGCTCGGTTCCCCGGACGACGCGCTGACGACGTGGACGGCCGGGGTGCTGTTCGTGAGCGGGATCGCCGCCTACACCGCACGAGGCGGACGTCGCTGAGCTACGCGAGGTCCTCCAGCGCGATGTAGTCCGCGATCGCCTGCTGTCCCACGATGTTGGTGTGCACGCCGTCACCGGTGTCGTAGCGCGGGTTGATGCTGTTCGGCCTGACCGGGTCCTTGAGCACCTGGTCGAAGTCCTGCACGGACGCGCAGGTGTTCGAACAGTCGCCGCCGCGCCTCACGAACTCGTTGACGGCGTGGCGGTCGAGGTTGTTCTGGTCGCTGTAGCCGGGCCGGGGCGTGATCGGGGTGACGTGCACCGCGATCCCGGCCTTGCGCAGCCTGTCGAAGACCGTGCGGTAGCTGGTGATGATGTCCGTGGCGCTGCACCCGTTCGCGAGGTCGTTGGTGCCGTAGTAGTAGATGACGTCGGTGACGCCGTGCAGCGCCAGGACATCCCTTTCCAGTCGTGACAACGCATCGAGGCCGACGGCCGGCGCCGGGGTGTTCGGGCAGACGGCGCTCGTGGTGCCGCTGATCCCGGCGTTGGCCACGGCGAGCTGGGGGCCCGGGGAGGTGACGATGCGGCGGGCCAGGACGTCGGTCCAGCGCTTGTTGGTGCCGAGCTCGGTGCAGCCGGGTCCGCAGTTGGTGCTGCCCACGCCGTCGACCACCGAGCTGCCGAACGGCACGACCGTCCCCCTCAGCCGCGGGTTGACCACGTCGACGGCGCTGACCAGGTAGGTCGACTGGACCGTCTGCGTGTACGCGGCGCCCTTGTCGGTGGTGTGCTCGCCGGAACCGGCCGGGGTCAGGTAGTTCTCGCGGAACGCGCCCTCGTGCCGGCCGGGCACGACGTCCCCCGCGACGTGCATGCTGACCGCGAGATCGGTGCCGGGACCGGTGTTCAGGGCCGTCCGGTCGCTCCACACCTCGCCGCCCGCGGGGATGGTGACCGTCCCGCGGCCGCCGAACGTCACGTCGCGCGTGACGTCCACCGCCGCGCCGCCGGTGCTCAGGGCGACGGTGGTGCGGCCGACCGTCAACGGCCGGGTGCCGAACGTGTTCTGCACCCGGATCCGGACCGCGCTGCCGCCCTGGCTGAGGTGCGTGATCATCCGCATCGACTGGTCGTGCAGCGTGACGGGCGCCAGGTTCTGCTGCGACTGGGCCCAGGAGGTGAACCAGACGGGACGCTCGGCTGAGGCCGCCGGGCTCAGGAGCGCGCCCACGGCGAGAACGGTCGACACGATCGCAGGGATTCTCATATCCCTGGTTCTTACCGCTTCGTGACGATCACGTCACGTCTTGTGATCCTCCGGCAAGAGGTCAGGTCACCAAGCCCCGGCGATAGGCGTAAACGACGGCCTGCACCCGGTCGCGCAGGTCGAGCTTGGTGAGGATGCGCGACACGTACGTCTTCACGGTCTCCTGGCTGATCACCAGGGCGGCGGCGATCTCGCTGTTGGACAGGCCTTCCGCGATGAGCCGGAGCACTTCGAGCTCACGCGGTGCCAGCTGGGTCTCCGGCACCTCCTCCACCGGCCGGATGCGGGCCGCGAACCTGCCGACCAGCTGCCGGGTCACCTCCGGCGCGAGCAGCGCGGCACCGCTCGCGACCGTCCTGATGCCCTGCAACAGCTGCGACGGCGGCGCGTCCTTGAGCAGGAACCCGCTGGCACCGGCCCGAAGCGCCTCGTAGACGTACTCGTCCAGGTTGAACGTGGTGACCACGAGGACCTTGACCGGGTCGGGAACGCCGGCGCCCGCCAGCAACCGGGTCGCCCCGATGCCGTCGAGGACCGGCATCCGCACGTCCATCACGACGACGTCCGGGTTCAGCCGCCCGGCCAGGTCGACCGCCGCGCGCCCGTCCCCGCACTCCCCCACGACCTCGAGGTCCGGCTGGGCGTCGATGATCGTGGCGAACCCGGTGCGGATGAGCGCCTGGTCGTCGCACACCAGCACGCGGACGGGAGCGGTCACGCCGGGTTCCCCGCGGGGATGCGCGCCCTGACCACGAACCCGCCGTCCCGCTGCCCCGCCGAGAACTCGCCGCCCAGCACGTCCACCCGCTCGCGCAGCCCGGCGAGACCACGCCCGCTGCCGCCGACCGCTGTGGACGACCGGGCGCCCTCGGTGCCGACCTCCACCGTGATCTCCCTTTCGCCGTAACGCACGTACACGTTCGTCGCGTTGCCGTGCGCGTACTTCAACGCGTTCGTCAACGCTTCCTGCACGACCCGGTACGCGACGGCCTCGGCGCTGCCCGCGTCCCGCGTCGCCTCGCCCTCCTCGGCGAACTCGACCGGCTGCCCCGCCAGCCGGGTCTGCTCGACCAGCGCGCGCACGTCCCCGACCGCTTCCGGGCTGTGGTCGGGGTTCAGCAGGTCGAGCAGGTGCCGCAGGTCGGTCAGCGAACGGCGTCCGGTGTCCGTGATCGCCTGCAACGTCTGGTCCAGCCGCTCGGGTGCGGCGGTCAGGTACCGCGCGGCCTCCGCCTGCACCACCATCGCCGTCACGTGGTGCGTGACCACGTCGTGCAGTTCGCGGGCGATCGAGGTCCGTTCCGCGACACGGGTGGCCGCGGCGACGTGCCGGCGCCGTTCGGCCTCCGCCTCGCGGGAGAGCCGCAGCCACGCCCCGATCCCCCACGCGGCGGCCAGCGCCAGGTAGAAGGTGACGAACCCGGCCACGCCCTCGGTGGCGCCGTTCAGGTCCAGCGCGACGGCCAGCACCGCGTACCCGGCGGAGAGCGCGGCCACGGTTGCCCGCCGGTGGTGCGAGAGGTGCAGTCCGGTGCTGATCAACGCGATCGCGAGGGCCGTCCCGGCGACGGTGTGGTAGCCGCGCAACTGGTCCACGGCGAACCCGGCCGACACCAGCGCGACGCAGACCAGGGGCCACTTGCGGCGCACGACCAGCGGCAGGCACTCGAGCGCGATCACCACGAGCGCGAGCGCGTCGAACGGCCGGTTCGGCAGCCCGCCGAGCTGGGTTCCCTTGTCGTGCAACGCGGGTACCAGCGTCGCCAGCACGAGCAGCAGCGCGAACGGCGCGTCCTGGACGCGGACGTCCCAGCCGCGCCACCGCTGGAGGCTGATCACGCGTCGAGCGTAGCGGCCGACGCGGCACGCCCCCGGCGCGGTACGAGGGTGCCCCGGCGCTTGGCCAGCCACAGGAACGCCGTCGTGACGACCACGCCCGCCACCACCGAGTAGACGCTCGCCTCGGGCCCGAAGTCGCCGCCGGTGAGGATCGCCGGACCGGACGTGACGCCGTCGAGCAGCCCCTGCGGAGCGTTCTGGCCGGAGACGCTGGTGCTGAAGACGCCGCCCTGGGCGAAGTTCCACGCGAAGTGCACGCCGATCGGCACCCACAGGTTGCGCGTGGCCACGTACGCGGCGCCGAGCATCAGACCCGCCTCGATCGCGATGGCGAGCGAGCTCCACACGGTGGCGCCGGGGTTGGGCAGGTGCGCGAACCCGAACACCAGCCCGCTGAGCACCAGCGCGAGCCAGGTGCCGAGCTTCTCCTCGACGATCCGGAACAGCACGCCCCGGAACAACAGCTCCTCCGTGACCGCGACGGCCACCATGAACCCGAAGATCGCGATCATGCCGGTCACGGACCCGATGCCGCGCACCTCGTACCCGCCGAGGAACGCGATGTTGAGGATCACCGCGCCGAACATCGCGAGTCCGATGAGGACACCGCGACCGAGCGCGCCCGGAGCGGTCCTCAGCGAGACCTCGGTGGGTTCGCGGTGCTCGGTCTTGCGCACGACCCAGGCGTACGCGGCCAGTGCCAGCGCCGCCGCGACGAACCCGGCGACCAGGGTGAGCGGCCAGTTCCAGCCCAGTGCCTGCACACCGGTTCCCCCGGCCCACGACACGACCGCCACGACGACCAACTGCTTCAGAAATCGCATGAACGGAAAGGTAGGGATCTCAGGCTTCCGCGACGTCCCCGCTCGGTGGACATTCCCGTGTAGCTCGCCCGGGGGACAAGGTGTGGTCCGCCGACGCCGTCAGCGCCGCGGACAACCAGGCGAACGGCTTGAACTCGGCGGCCTGCTGCGCCGACCCGTCGATGATCGCCACCAGCGACTGGTACCGGGCGTACGGATCGCCGGAGGCCTCTTCCTCCTCGAGCGCCTCGAGGTGCCACCGCTCGATGTTGAGCACGTCGGCCGCCAGCTTCCGCCGGAACCTGGGACTGTCCGGGGTCTCGGCGATCTCCCCGAGGTGTGCCGTGTACTCCGCCGCGATCTCGCGCCCCAGCGGCGAGTCCGCGGGCGCACCGGCCTGCTGCGCGTCGTTGGCGCGCCCCAGGATCTCGCCTCCCCGCTTGAACGCGTCCACCATCTTCGTCGAGGTCATCACCGCGGCGTCGGGTGTGGAGAAGGTGGCGTGCAGCGCCTCGCGCACCTCGCGGCGGAAGCCGGGGTCCCGCAGGAGGTCGGCCAGCTCGATCCACGCCTCCAGCTGCTCGGTGGACGGCTCGTCCGGCAGCACCAACGGCCCGTTGCGCATGATGTCGAGGAAGTCGGAGCTGATTTGGAGATCTTCGCTGATCTCGGCCCAGAAGTCGTCCATCAGGCGGTCGCGGTCCTCGTCGGACATCCCCGCCAGCTTGTGCAGCAGCACCACCTGTTCCGCCTCGGTGTGCTGTTTGGCGATCGTGCGCAGCACGGCCCTCCTGGACCGGATGCGCCGCGCCTGATCGTCCAGCCGGGACAGGTGCGCGGTGGCCAGGTCGGTCAGCGTCACGCTGCCGTCGAGCAGCCGCCGGATGTCCTCGAGACCCGCGTCCAGTTCGCGCAGCGTGCTGACGAACTCCAATCGGGCGATGGCGTGCACGTCGTAGTGCCGGTGGCCGGCGTCGGTGACGCGGGCGGGCGCGACGACGCCTTCGTCGGAGTAGAACCGGATGGCGCTGACGCTCAGCCCGGTGCGGCGCGCCACCTCGCCGATCGCGTACAGCCTGTTGTCGTCCATGACGCCTACCATCGAACCTCAAGCCGCTTGAGATGCAACCCACAAATGGGCTTACTTGAGCATTACCATTCCTTTACCTATGCTGTCCGGCGAGGGGAGTACTTCCCAAGCGTCTGCCCGGTCAGTACGGACATCCGGAAGTTGTCCTCGGGAGGCCACCCGCCTCGGGTGAAGGAGACCTCGAACGACCTTGTTCGAGGAGGACCCTTGTCCGTCGAATCCGTGGCCACGCCCGGACTGTGGTTCGTGAGCATCGCGGTGCTGCTGGCCCTGCTGGTGCTCGACTTCCTGGTGACCAGGCGCCCGCACGAGGTGTCGATCAAGGAAGCCGCGGGGTGGTCGGTCTTCTACCTGACGCTGCCGCTGGTGTTCGGGCTCTGGCTGTGGTTCGAGTTCGGCAGCGGTCAGTCGCTGGAGTTCGTCACCGGTTTCGTGGTGGAGAAGTCCCTCTCGGTCGACAACCTGTTCGTCTTCATGCTCCTGCTGGCCGCGTTCAGCGTGCCGGCGGAGATCCAGCAGCGCGTGCTGCTCTACGGCATCGTCGGCGCGCTGGTGCTGCGCGGCGTCTTCATCGCGGCCGGCGCCGCCATGCTGTCGGCCGGCACCTGGGCGTTCCTCGTGTTCGGGCTCGTCCTGCTGGTCTCGGCGGTGAAGATCCTGCAGACGGCCCTGGCCGGGGAGCCCGCCGAGAAGGACACCTCGAAGATGCGGTCCGTGCGGCTGATGCGGAAGCTGATGCCCGTCACCGACGACTACCGCGGCACGAAGATGCTCGTCCGCGAGAACGGCCGGCGGGCTCTCACGCCGCTCGCGATCGTGGTGGTGGCGATCTTCGCGACCGACGTCGTGTTCGCGATCGACTCGGTGCCCGCGGTGTACGGCATCACCGAGGACCCGTACCTCGTGTTCACCACCAACGCGTTCGCGCTGCTCGGCCTGCGCGCGCTGTACTTCGTGCTCCAGTCCGTGCTGGCCAAGCTGGTGCACCTCAACCACGGTCTCGCGATCATCCTCGCGTTCATCGGGCTGAAGCTGGTGCTGCACTGGGCGCACGGCGTGTGGCCCGCCGTGCCGACGATCCCGACGCCGGTCTCGCTGGCCGTCATCATCGGCGTGCTGGGCGTCGTCACCCTGACCAGCCTGCGCTCCCGCCGCAAGGAACACGCGGGCGTCGGCTGACCGCCTGCGCGCGGTCGCGGTCCGCAGGCCTTAGGTTCGGTGGATGCAGGAACAGCCCCTGGCCATCGAGGTGCGCGGCGCGCGGGTCCACAACCTGCGCGACGTCGACGTCACGGTGCCGCTGCGCAAGCTCGTCGCGATCGCCGGCGTGTCCGGTTCGGGCAAGTCGTCGCTCGCGATGGGCGTGCTCTACGCGGAGGGGTCGCGGCGCTACGTCGAGGCCCTGTCGACGTACACGCGCCGCCGGATGTCCCAGGCCCCGCGCGCGGCGGTCGACAGCGTGCGGCACGTCCCCGCCGCGCTCGCCCTGCGGCAGCGACCGGGCGTGCCGGGGGTCCGCAGCACGTTCGGCACCTCGACCGAGCTGCTCAACGTGCTGCGGCTGCTGTACTCCCGGCTCTCCTCGCACCTGTGCCCGAACGGCCACCGGCAGGACCCCACGATCGACGTGGCCCAGGGCCTCGACCTGACCTGCCCGGTCTGCGCCGTCACGTTCAGCCCGCCGGGAGCGGAGGCGCTCGCGTTCAACTCCGACGGCGCGTGCCCGCACTGCACGGGCACCGGCGTCGTCCGGGAGATCGACGAGGACCGGCTCGTCCCCGATCCGTCGCTCACGATCGCCCAGGGGGCCGTCGCGCCGTGGGGCATGTTCGGGCTGGCCGTGATGCCCGAGGTCGTCGGCGAGTTCGGCGTGCGCACCGACGTGCCGTACGAGGACCTGACCGACGAGGAACGCGAGATCGTCCTGAACGGCCCGGCGGAGAAGCGGAAGATCCGCGTGCCGTCCAAGAACGGCAGGCTGTTCGACCTGAACTTCACCTACCGCAACGCCCGCACGGCCGTCCGGGAGGCGCTCGACAACGCCACCACCGAACGCGGCCTCAACCGGGTGGGCAAGTTCATCACCACCCAGACCTGCCCCACCTGCCACGGCACCCGGCTCAGCCCGCGGGCGCTGGCCCCCCTGGTCGAGGGGATCACCCTGGCCGAGGCGACCGCGAAGACCCTCGACGACCTCGTCGCGTGGGTTCCGGGCGTCGAAGCCGGGTTGCCGCGCGACATGCGCGAGATGGCCCGCAGCATCGTGAGCCAGCTGCTGGAGACGGCGCGGCGGCTGGTCGAGCTGGGACTGGGCTACCTGAGCCTCGACCGGGCCTCGTCCACGCTCTCCACCGGCGAACGGCAGCGCGTCCAGCTCGCGCGGGCCGTGCGCAACGAGACCACCGGCGTGCTCTACGTCCTGGACGAACCGTCCATCGGCCTGCACCCGTCCAACGTGGACGGACTGCTCGGCGTGGTGCGGGACCTGTTGCGCGACGGCAACTCCGTGGTGCTGGTGGACCACGACGTCCAGGTGCTGCGCGAGGCCGACTGGCTGATCGAGATCGGTCCCGGTTCCGGCGCGGAGGGCGGCCGCGTCCTCACGACCGGAACGGTCCCGGAGCTCGCTGGTCACCCGGACTCGCTGCTCGGCGGCTTCCTCGTCGGACGCGAACCGGTCGTCGTGCGGGAGCGGGCCGGGGAGGCGGAGATGTTCGAGCACGGGCGCGTCCACCTCGCCACGCGCCCGTTGCACACGGTCCACGCCCTCGACCTCGACCTCCCGCAGGGCCGCCTGATCGCCGTGACCGGCGTGTCGGGTTCGGGGAAGACCACGCTGGTCCTCGACAGCCTCGTGCCGGCGCTGCGGGCCAAGAACTCCGGCGAGAGGCCGCCCACCTGGGTCGCGGAGGTCGACGCCGGGGCGATCACGCGGGTGAACGTGGTCGACGCGACCCCGATCGGCGTCAACGTCCGCTCGACCGTCGCCACCTACAGCGGTGTCCTGGACGATCTCCGCCGTGCGTACGCGGCCGGCGCGGAAGGCCTCACCGCGAGCGACTTCTCCTACAACACCGGCTCGTTGCGGTGTCCCCGCTGCGAGGGCACCGGCGAGATCTCGCTCGACGTCCAGTTCCTCCCCGACGTCGACATCGCCTGCCCCGACTGCGGCGGCACCCGCTACTCCCCCGCCGCGAGCGAGTTCCGCCGCGGCGGGATCACGCTGCCGGACCTGCTCGCGCTGACCGTCCGGCAGGCCGTGGAGCACGTCCAGGACATGCGGCGCGTCCGGACGCGGTTGCGGGCACTGATGGACCTGGGCCTCGGCTACCTCACCCTCGGCGAGGCCACGACCGCGTTGTCCGGCGGCGAGGCCCAGCGACTCAAGCTCGCGTCCGAACTGGACCGCGACCAGGCGGACGCGCTGTTCGTGCTCGACGAGCCGAGCGTCGGGCTGCACCCGCTCGACGTGCGCACGCTGCTGTCGGTGGTCGAGCGCCTCACGGACAGGGGCGCCACCGTCGTCGTCATCGAGCACGACCTCGACATGATCGCCAACGCCGACCACGTCATCGACATGGGTCCGGGCGGCGGCTCGGCGGGCGGCACGATCGTCGCCGCCGGCACCCCGGAGCACCTCGCCAGATCTCCGCAGAGCGTCACCGGCCGGTACCTGGGCGCTCACCTCGCACGATAACGGACAACTGTCCGTTATCGTGGGTGCATGCCTGCTCGCCCTGACACCGGCCCCGACTTCATCGAGGCGCTCGCCCGCGGCCTGGACGTGATCCGCGCGTTCCAGCCGTTGCGTCCGGTGATGACGCTGAGCGAGGTCGCCGCGGCCACGGACCTCGCGCGGCCGACCACGCGCCGGATCCTGCTCACGCTGGTCGAGCTCGGGTACGTGCGGCAGGGCGAGAACGGCTTCGCGCTCACGCCGAGGGTGCTGGACCTCGGCGTCGCGTACGTGCGGTCGATGGGCCTGTGGGACGTGGCCCGCCCGCACATGGAACGGCTGTGCGCGCTCACCGACGAGTCCGTGTCGATCGCCCAGCTCGACGGGTCGGACATCATCTACGTCGCGCGGGTCGCCGTGCCGAAGATCGTCACGCTGTCCGTGCAGATCGGCACGCGGTTCCCGGCCCTGCCGACCTCGCTGGGAAAGGTGCAGCTCGCAGCCCTGCCGCCGGCCGAGCTGGAGGCCGTGCTCGCGCAGCCGACGCGGTCCGGGCTGACGTCGCGGTGGCAGCCGGACGCGGCGGAACGCGACGCGGAGCTGCGGGACGTCCGTGCGCGCGGGTGGGCGATGACCGACGAGCAGCTCGCGCTCGGGATCCGGTCGGTCGCCGCGCCGTTGCGGGACGGGAGCGGCGCGGTCGTCGCCGGGATCAACGTCAACTGCCACGCGTCGGAGACGTCGGTCGACCGGATGGTCGAGCACCACCTGCCGCTCCTGCTGCAGGTCGCGGCCGACATCAGCGCCGACTTCGCCCGGCTCGGCACGGTGCCGCACGAGGTTTTCGCGTCCTGAGGGTTGACCGGAGGCCGTCGAAGGTTGACGATTCAACGGACACCTGTCCGCCAGACGGTCAAGGAGTTCCCCCATGAGTTCCGTCGTCCTCAGAAACGGCACCGTCCTGACCATGGACGGCCGTCAACCCCTCGTCGACCACGACGTCCTGGTCACCGGTGACCGGATCGCCGCGATCGGCCCCCGGCTGGAGGTGCCGGAGGGGACCGAGGAGGTCGACGCCACCGGCGGCATCGTCATGCCGGGCATGATCGACACGCATCGCCACATGTGGCAGACCGCGATGCGCGGCTACGGCGCCGACTGGACGCTCACGCAGTACTTCGTCTGGTACTACCTGGAATGGGGCAAGGTCTTCCGGCCGCAGGACATCCACGCCGGCAACCTCCTCGGAGCGGCCGAGGCCCTCGACGCCGGTGTCACCACGACCGTCGACTGGTCGCACGGCCTGCAGACCACCGACCACGCCGACGCCGCCGTCGACGCGCTGCAGGCGGTGCCGGGCCGGTTCGTGCTGGCGTACGGCAACATCCAGGACAGCCCCGCGGCCTGGACGGCCACGCCCGAGTTCCGCGACTTCGTCTCCCGCCGCATGACCGGCGGCGACATGCTGGGCTTCCAGCTCGCGTTCGACGTGACCGGCGACCCGTCGTTCCCCGAGAAGCCGGCCTTCGAGGTCGCCCGTGAGCTCGGCGTGCCCGTCACGACGCACGCGGGCGTGTGGGGCGCGACGAACGACGACGGCATCAGGCTGATGCACGACAACGGGTTCATGACGCCGGAGTCGATCTACGTGCACGCGGCGACGCTGTCCGCCGACTCCTACCACCGCATCGCGGCGACCGGCGGGTCGATCTCCGTGTCGACCGAGAGCGAGCAGAGCGCGGGCCAGGGCTACCCGCCCACCTGGGCGATCCGCGAGCACGGCATCCCGGTGTCGCTGTCGATGGACACGTCGGTGTGGTGGAGCGGCGACCTGTTCTCCGCCATGCGCTCGACGCTCGGCGCCGACCGGGCACGGGAGCACATGGCGGCACACGCGAAGAACGACACCGTCACGCACGCGGCGCTGCGGGCCGAGCAGGTCGTGGAGTGGGCGACGATGGGCGGCGCGCGGGCGTTGGGACGCGCCTCGGACCTCGGCAGCCTCGAGGTCGGCAAGAAGGCTGACATCGTGTTGCTGCGCAACGAGAACTCCCCCGTCATGTTCCCGATTCTCAACCCGTACGGGCACGTGGCCTTCCAGGCACAGCGGTCCGATGTGGACACCGTGCTGGTGGACGGGAGGATCGTGAAGCGCGACCACCGGCTCGTCGGCGTTGACCTCGGCGCGATCCGTTCCCAGGTCTCGAACACCGTCGACCACCTGCGGTCCCAGCTCGGTGAAGAGGCGTGGACCAAGGGCATGAACCCCGACGTCCCGGAGTCCAAGGTGCTGGACAACCCGTACACCTACACCGAGTACCGCGGCGACACCCGGACGTCCGTCTGATGGGTGGACCACTCGAAGGCCTGCTGATCGCCGACTTCTCGCGCGTGCTTGCGGGCCCGTACGCGACCATGCTGCTGGCCGACATGGGAGCCCGGGTCGTCAAGGTCGAGGGCCCCGCCGGTGACGAGACGCGCACCTGGATGCCGCCGGTGCGCGACGACGTGTCGACCTACTACCTCGGCGTCAACCGGGGCAAGCGGTCGATCGCGCTGGACCTGCGCACGGAGCAGGACGCCGCGCTGGGGCGGGAACTCGCCCGGCGCGCGGACGTGGTGATCGAGAACTTCAAGCCCGGCGGCCTCGCCAAGTACGGGCTCGACCACGCCTCGGTCAGCGCGCTGAACCCGCGGGTGATCTACGCGTCGATCACCGGGTTCGGTTCCGGCGAAGGGAAGCACGTCCCCGGCTACGACCTGATGGTGCAGGCGATCTCCGGGCTGATGAGCCTCACCGGCGACCCGGAGGGGCCGCCGTACCGCGCGGGCATCTCGGTGTTCGACGTGATGGCGGGCAACCACGCGGTGATCGGCATCCTCGCGGCGCTGAGGCACCGCGACGCCACCGGGCAGGGCCAGCTCGTCGAGGTGAACCTGCTGTCGTCCGCGCTGACGGGGCTGGTGAACCACAGCTCGGCGTACACGGCCGGCGGGACCGTGCCGTTCCGGATGGGCAACGCGCACCCCAGCGTGTTCCCCTACGAACCGCTGCCGACCGCCGACAACGACCTGATCGTCGCGGCGGCCAACGACGGCCAGTTCCGCAAGCTGTGCGAGGTCCTCGGGTTGTCCGAGGTGCCGGACGACCCGCGGTTCGCCCGCAACGCAGACCGCACGCGCAACCGCGAGGAGCTGCGGCCGTTGCTGGAGGAACGGCTGCGGACCCGCGGCGCCGACGAGTGGTTCGACCTGCTCGTGGCGGCCGGGGTGCCGTGCGGGCCGATCAACACCATCGACGGCGGGTTCGCGATGGCCGAGCGGTTCGGGCTCGACCCGGTCGTGGTGGTCGGGGACGTGCCGACCACTCGGCACCCGATCCGCTTCTCGGAGACACCGGCCGTCTACGAACTGCCGCCACCATCGCTGGACGAGCACGGCGAAGAGCTGCGCGCATGGCTGAAGGAGGACCGTGACGGTCTATGAAACGGCACTCGGCGCGTCGACCACCGACACGATCACGTTGCTGGGCAAGGATCTCGCCCGTGACGTGATGGGCACCGTCGGGTTCGGCGAGCTGGCGTTCTGGCTCGCCACCCAGCGCAGGCCGAGCCCCGGCGAGACGCGGTTGTTCGAAGCGGTGCTGGCCGCGCTGGCCGACCACGGGTTCACCCCCACGGCCATCGTCAGCCGCCTCACCCTCCTGTCCGCGCCCGACTCCGTGCAGGGCGCGCTCGCGGCGGGACTGCTCGGCGGCGGTTCGCGGTTCCTCGGCGTCACCGAGGACGCGGGCCGGTTCCTGCACGCCGTCGTGAGCGCCACCGACTCGACGGACTGGGACGCCCTGGCGTTGGAAACGCTTGAGGCGCAGGGCAAAGCGCGCGTTCCCGGACTCGGTCACCACGTGCACAAGAACGGCGATCCCCGGACCCCGCGCCTGTTCGAGATCGCCGAGGAGGAGGGCCTGGTCGGGCCGCACCTCTCCCTGTTCGCCGCGATCGGCCGCGTGCACCCGCAGGTGCTCGGCAAGACGTTGCCGCTCAACGGCGCCGGCACGTGCGGCGCGGTGCTCGCCGACCTCGGCCTGCCGCTCGAGCTGTTGCGGGGCTTCGCGTTGCTGGCCCGCACCGCCGGCCTGATCGGGCAGCTCGCCGAGGAGCTGCGCAACCCGGTCGCCAACCAGATCTTCCTTTCTGTGGACACGAACACCAGGTCCGTGGCACCTGTCGAGGAGTGAGCAATGCAGCTCGTGACCGAGGACAACATCACCGCGCTCGCCGAGCAGCGCTGGGGCACCGCGAAGGACCCGCGGACAGCGCAGCTGATGACCGCGCTCATCAGGCACCTGCACGACTTCGCCCGCGAGGTGCGGCTCACCGAGGCCGAGTGGATGGCGGCCGTGCAGTGGCTGACCGCCACGGGGCAGATCAGCGACGAGAAGCGCGAGGAGTTCATCCTCGCCTCGGACGTGCTCGGCCTGAGCATGCTGGTCGTGCAGATGAACCACCGGTTCGACGCGGGCGCGACACCGGCCACCGTGCTCGGACCGTTCCACATCGACGGCTCGCCCGAACTGGGGTTCGGCGGTGACATGTCCGACGACGTCGACGGAACCCCGCTCTACCTCACCGGAACCGTGCGTTCCCTGGACGGGACTCCGATCGCCGGCGCCCTGCTCGACGTCTGGCAGGCCGACGCCGAGGGCGCGTACGAGGCCCAGCTCGAGGTCGACGAGGCCCGGCTGCGCGCGAAGTACCGCTCCGAACCGGACGGCACCTACTGCGTCCGCACCATCACGCCCAAGGGGTACGCGATCCCGATGGACGGGCCCGTCGGCGCGTTGATCGAGCAGACCGAGATCAGCTACTTCCGCCCCGCGCACGTGCACTTCCTGCTCACCGCCGAGGGCTTCGAGCCGCTGATCACGCACCTGTTCGAGGAGGGCGCCGACTACCTCGACAGCGACGTCGTGTTCGGCACCAAGCAGGAGCTCGTGGTCCGGTTCGTGCCGCGCGAGCCCGGCGTCACCCCGGACGGCAACCTCTCCGAGGTCCCCTGGGTGCTCGCCGAGTTCGACTTCGTCCTGCAACCGTGCGCGCCGCGGTAGTCGTTCGTCCCGGTCAGCCGCCGTCGCTCGCTGACCGGGGCGAGCCCTCCCCCGCTGCCGTGAGGTCGTCGTCGACGTCCTCGCCGCGCCCGTCACACCGCTCGACCTGCTGTGCGCCGGTGGCGAGTCCTACTTCGGCGTGCCCGAAACGCCTTATGTGCCGGGGGTGCAAGGGGTCGGGACGGTCGACGGGCGGACGGTGTGGTTCCCCACCGGCGCCGGGATGGCTCCTGGTGACGGGAGCATGGCCGCAAGAGCGGTGGCACGGCGGGAAGACCTGGTGTTCCTGCCGGACGTCGACCCGGTCGTGATGGCCGCGCTCGGGTTGTCGGCCGTCGCCGCGCACATGGCGCTGACGTGGCGTGGTGAGCTGGTGGCCGGGGAGACCGTGGTCGTGCTCGGCTGTGGTGCTGTCGGCCAGGCCGCGATCCAGCTCGCTCGCCTCGTCGGTGCCGGACGGGTGGTGGCGGCGGCGCGGTCGGTGCAGGCCCGCGACCGCGCTGTGCGGGCCGGGGCGGACGTCGTGGTCGCGCTGGAGGACGTGGCCGAGGCCGCGCAGGGCGCCGACCTGCTGCTGGACCCGTTGTTCGGGCCTCCGGCCGCCGCAGCCGCCGGGGCGCTGCGGCCCGGTGGCCGGTGGGTGAACCTCGGCGGGTCTGCCGGCGAGACGTGCCCGATCACGTCGTCCACGTTGCGCAGCAGGTCGTTGCGGTTGTCCGGCTACACGAACAACGAGCTGACCGTGCAGCAGCGGGCCGACGCCATCGCGGTGGTCGCCCGCCACGCGGCCGAGGGAGCGCTCACCGTCGACCACGAGGTGGTGCCGCTGGACGGCGTCACCGACGCGTGGCACCGCAACTCCCGTGGACGGGTCGTGCTGATCACGTAGTCCTCTGCGTGAGATGCGGGGGTGATCATGGCGTGCCAGGATCGGCCGGGTGGATCGACGCAGGTTTCTGAAGGTCGCCGGGCTCGCCGGTGCCGGTGCCGCGCTCGCGGCCTGCACCTCACCCGCTCCCCCCGCCCCGGTTGCACCACCGTCCAGTTCGTCCGTTCCGAGTGGACCGCCCGACTGGACCGGTCTGCGGTCGAAGATGTCCGGCCAGCTCGTGCTCGCCGGCGACGACTCGTTCGCGTACCAGGGCTTCAACCCCGTGTGGGACGGCCAGAAACCCGCCGCCGTCGCCAAGGTCACCTCGGCGGCGGACGTGCAGGCCTGCGTCGAGGCCGCACGGGGCCGCGTGGCCGTCGCCGCGCGCAGCGGTGGCCACAGCTACGCCGGGTACTCGTCGCCGCCCGGTGGTCTGCAGGTCGACGTGCGCGGGCTGGCCGAGGTCGAGGTGCTGCCCGGTGGCCAGGTCCGCATCGGCTCCGGCGCCGCGCTCGGTGACGTGTCGAAGGCGCTGGCGGCGTCGGGGCTCTGCCTGCCGACCGGCACGTGCCCGTCCGTCGGCGTCGCCGGTCTCACGCTCGGCGGCGGCATCGGCGTCCTGTCCCGCAAGTACGGGCTGACGTGCGACCACCTCGTGTCGGCGACGGTGGTGACGGCCGACGGGCGGCTGCTCACCGCGTCCGCCGAGAAGGAGCCCGACCTGTTCTGGGCGTTGCGCGGCGGTGGTGGCGGCAACTTCGGGATCGTCACCGAGTTCGTGTTCGCCACCGTGCCCGCCCCGGAGGTCGCGGTCTTCTCGCTGTCCTACCCGGCCGGTGCCGCGGCGGACGCGCTCGGCGCGTGGCAGAGGTGGATCGCGCAGGCGCCGAACGAGCTGTGGTCGAACGTCGTCGTGCGCGGAGGCCCGCAGCCGAGCTGCACGATCGGCGGCTGCTTCGTCGGCTCCGTCGGCGGTCTCGCCGCGCTCGTGAACCAGCTGCCCGCGCCCGCCGAGCGGTTCCTCCAGCCGCAGACCTACGCCGAGGCCACCCGGTACTTCGCGGGAGGCCCGATCGCCCGCGAGTCGGCCGTGGCGTCCTCGCGCGTCGTGCAGGAGCCCATCGGCGACCCGGCTCAGGCCGTGGCGCTGCTGGCCGGCCAGTCCGACGAGACCTACCTGATCTTCGACGGCCTGCGGGGAGCGGTCGCCGACGTCGCGCCGGACGCCACCGCGTTCCCGCACCGCAAGGCACTCGCGAACGTCCAGATCTACCTCAAGACACCGCCCGAGGCGGCCGAGCAGGCGCGCACGAACCTCGCCGCGATCCGCGACGGGCTCGGCGCGCTGGTCGGTGACACCGGGTACGTCAACTACATCGACCCGCAGATGCCCCAGTGGGCGCAGGCGTACTACGGCGGCAACCTCGCCCGGCTGCAGGAGGTCGCCGCCAAGTACGACCCGGACCACGTGTTCGAGTTCGCGCAGTCCGTCTCCCGGTGACGTCGGGAGACGGACCGGCGGGAGCTCACTCGATGCGCGCGCCCACTTCGGCCAGCGCCCTGGTGACGGGCTGGAAGAACGTCACGCCTCCGCTGCGGCAGTCACCGCTGCCGCCGGAGGTCAGGCCGATGGCGTCGTTGCCGGAGAAGAGCGGTCCGCCGCTGTCGCCGCCCTCGGCGCACACGGTGGTCTGGATGAGACCGGTGACACGGCCCTCCGGGTAGTTGACCGTGGCGTTGAGGCCGGTCACACGGCCGGAACGCAAGCCTGTCGTGCTGCCCATGCGCTGCACCTGCCGGCCCACGCGCGCTTCGGCGGCGCGCTCGATCTGCACCTTGCGGCCGTTGCCGGTGTCGACCTCGCTGGGCGCGTCGGCGTTGCGGTTGTTGTAGGTGAGCAGTGCGAAGTCGCCGTTGCCGGGGAACGTGGACTCCACCACGGTGGCGGCCGCCCTCCCGTTCGGTGCCAGGGAGAACTGCCTGCCCGCGGCCGTGCAGTGGCCCGCGGTGAGGATGCCGGGCCTGCCGTCGCCGGTGACGACGTTGAAGCCCAGCGAGCAGCGGCTGCCGCCGGCGAAGATCCCGTCGCCGCCCTCGGCGAACAGCCGGAACTCCCCGGACGTGCGCTCCAGCTTCACGCCCTTGCCCATGGCGTCCACTGTGGACACGAGGTTGTCCCACTTCGCGCCGGTCACGGTGCTGTCGGCGGTGACGAGGACCTCGTTGGTGTCCGGGTTGACGGCCCACGCGGTGCCCGGCACGGAGGCCTTCTGCCGCAGCGTCTCGGTCGCCTGCGACGGAGCCGTGCGCCGCTCCGGCGCCGCCTGGCTGGCCGTGAACGTCGCGGCGGTGATCGCCACGGCCACGAGCCCGATCGCGCCCGCGATCACCTTCACCCGGCGGTTGTCGTCGTGGTGCCTGCCCATGCAGTGCCCTCCCGTGGATGTCGGCGACCGGTCGAGCAGCGATGTCCGCTCTGCCTGGTTGTACGTACGGAGCGCCCACGCGGGTTCAACCGGACGTGATCGCGCTCCCGCACCGGCGGTTCGCCGGTCCTCTTAGGACGGAGTCGTCCAGGATGAGGTCCATGAACTCGCTGCTGCTCGCCGCCGCGTTCGCGATGGTCGTCAGGTCACTGGCGGCGAACCGCCTGGACCGGTGGCTGCTCGGCGCGCCGCTGGTCATGGTGCTGGCAGGGGTCGCGGTCGGGCTGTTCGAGCCGAACGCCATCGCGGACGGCCTCAACACCGAGTCGGTGCAGCACGCGGCCGAGATCATCCTCGCGGTGCTGCTGTTCGTCGACGCGACGGAGGTGCGCGCGGGCCGGTTGTGGGGCGCCTACCCGGGCCTCGTGGCGAGGGTGCTGCTGGTGGCGATGCCGGTGAGCATCGCCGTGGCCGCCCTGTTGGGCTGGCTGCTGTTCCCCAGCCTGCCGTGGGCGGTGTTGCTGCTGGTCGCGTGCGTGACGGTGCCGATCGACTTCGCCGCCGCCGAACGGGTGGTGCGCGACCGCGCGCTGTCGGTGCGGGTGCGCGGCACGGTGAACGTCGAGAGCGGCTACAACGACGGCATCGTGACGCCGCTGTTCCTGTTCGCTCTGGTCCTGGCGGGCGACGACACGCAGGAGCGCACGCCGCTGGAGGCGCTGGCCACGGTGCTGCCGTTCGCGGTGAAGGCGCTGCTGGCCGGCGTGGTGATCGGCGCGCTGCTCGGCTGGCTGATGGACCGCGCCCACCAGGCCGGCTGGGTGAGCGACCAGTCGGCCCGCGTCGCGGTGCTGCTCGCGCCGTTGCTGACCTACACCGCGACGGTCGCGATCGACGGCAACGGCTTCGTCGCCTCGTTCGTCTGCGGCATCGCGTTCCGCTACGTGCACCGGCTGCTCAAGGCCCGCCACGTCCGCACGGGACGGGCCGACGCGCGCACGGACGCGTTGAACACCGACCTGCACCTGCTGGAGGACGTGACCGGGCTGCTGACGATGACCATGTGGTTCGTGGTCGGCATCGCCGCCGTGCTCACGTTCTACCTGGGGGTGTCGTGGCAGGTGCTGCTCTTCTGCGCGGCCGTGCTCACCGTGGTCCGGATCGGGCCCGTGTTCCTCGCCCTCACCGGGTCGCGGATGCTCCGGCGGGAACGCCTGCTCGTCGGCGCGCTGGGCCCGCGCGGCACGACGACGATCGTGTTCGGGCTGCTCGCGTTCAACCGGCTGCCGGAGGGGCCCGCCGCCGACACGATCCTGACGATCACGGTGGTCTGCGTGCTCGGCAGCGTCGCGCTGCACGGGGTGGGCGCGACGCCGTTTCAGAGGCTCTTGGCGAAGTGGAACGCGGGGATGACGAAGCCGGACGCCAGGTAGAGGCGGTGCGCGTCGTGCCTCGGCGTGCCGGAGTCGAGGTGCACGCCCGCGCACCCCTGCCGCCGGGCCTCCTCGTCGACCCACCGCAGCAGGGCGGCGCCGTGGCCCTGCCTGCGAGCGGACGGGAGCGTGCTGAGGTCGTCGACGTAGAGGTGCGGGCCCGCGTAGAGGTTCGTCACGTGCCGGAACCCCGCGACGGCGACGACACGGCCGTCCGCGTCGAACGAGGCGGCGATCCGGTAGCCCTCCCGCCGTTGGGCGCGCACGAGCTCGACGAACTCGTCGACGTCGGTGAGGTGCGGGCGGAGCTCCCGCATCGCGTCGAACGCCAGGGCCGTGTCCGCGCCGTCCAGTTCCGCGATCGCGATGGTGTGCTGAGTGGTCACGCTGATGATGTTCGCCGAGCAAGTGGCCTCTCAGAATACCCATTGCAGGGATAAACCAAGAGGCCACTTGTCCGGTGCTACGGAGCGAGGTTGATGCCCCACGTGTCGATCGTGCCCACGTCGGACGCCGCGAGGTCGCGCACGCGGAGCTTCCACGTGCCGTTGGCGCCCTCGCCCGCCACGTTGACCGTGAAGGTGCGGTCGATGTTGTCCGCGCTGCCGCCGGTGCGGTTGTGCAGCGTGTACGCGGAGCCGTCCGGTGCGATCAGGGACACCGTCAGGTCACCGACGTACGGGTGGACGATCCGCACCGTCACCACCGAACTCGCCGACGGCGTCGAGGAGCACCCGGAGATCACGACGTCGCTGTCGACCGCGGCGCCCGCGTCCGGAACGGCGACGTCGTTGGGGTTCGTGCCGGTGCAGCTGCCACCACCGCCGCCCGTGACGGTCAGCGAGTAGGTGGCGGTCCTGGAACTCGACCCGGCGGCGGTGATCGTCACCGGGTAGGTGCCCGCGGCGACCGACGCGGTCGTGCTGATCGTCAGGGTCGAGCTCGATCCGGTTTGGACGGACGCCGGGCTGAACGAGGCCGTTGCGCCGGAGGGAAGTCCGGACGCGGACAGCTGCACGGTCTGCGGGTCACCGCTCACCGTGGCGGTGCCGACCGTGGCCGAGACGGACGAGCCCGCCGCCACCGAACCGGACGTGGGCGACACCGACACGGAGAAGTCCGCACCGGGCGTCCCGGTGCCGACGGCCGACTTCCACAGGGTGTAGGCGATGCCGTCGACCGCGCGGTTGAGGTGGGTGTCGCTGATGTTCGCGGTGGTGTCGCAGGACGCGTGGTAGCAGGGGTCGAACGCGGAACCCGAGGTACCGCCCCACTTCGTCGCCTGGGCCGCGGTCTTGCGGGCGCTCGCGCCCATGGCGTACCCGGACGCCGGGATGCCCGCGTTGGTGAAGGACGCGTCGTCGGAACGGTTGCGGCCCTCGGTGTTCTCCTCCGGCTGCAGGCCCAGGGAGTCCCAGTACGCCTTCATGTGCGTGGACTGCGCCGAGGTGATGTTGTTGATGAAGTAGCCGCCGTTGGTCGAGCCGACCATGTCGAAGTTGTGGTAGGTCTTGATCTTCGTGCGCTCGGCGGACGGGAGCTGCGAGACGTAGAAGCGCGAGCCGTTGAGGCCCTGCTCCTCGTCGGTCCACCAGCCGAAGCGGACCTTGTTCACCATCGACGGGTTGCGCTGGGCGAGCACGAGCGCGGTCTCCAGCAACGCCGCCGAGCCCGAGCCGTTGTCGTTGATGCCGGGACCCGCGGACACGCCGTCGAGGTGGGCGCCGAACATGTAGACGTTGTTCGCGTTGCCGCCGGGCCACTCCGCGATGACGTTCGGACCGGCGCCGCTCGTGCAGCCGGACGTGCAGGGCTGCTCGGTGACCGAGTACCCGGCCGCGGTGAGCTTGTCCTTCACGTACGTCACCGAGGCGCGGTAACCGGCCGAGGTGGACCGGCGGTTGCCGCCGTTCTGCGAGGCGATCGTGCCGAACGCGGTCAGGTGCGCCTTGACCGCGGTGATGTCGATGTCCGGGATCTGCGGCCCGGTGCCACCGGTGACGGTCAGCGTGTAGGTCGCGGTCTTGGTCGTCGTGCCCGCGGCCCGCACGGTGATCGGGTAGGTGCCGGACGAGATCGACGCCGTCGTGCTGATCGACAACGTGGAGTTCGAGCCCGACGTGACCGACGAGGGGCTGAACGACGCCGTGGCGCCGGAGGGCAGACCGGTGGCGGTCAGCGCGACGGTCTGCGCCTGACCGGCCGTGGTCTGGGTCTGCACGGTGGCCGAGGCGGTGGAACCGGCCGCCACCGAACCGGACGCGGGCGACACGGCGACGGAGAAGTCGTTCGCCGGGGTCGAGCCGCCGAGGTTCAGCGACCAGGTGTCGATCCGGCCGGTGTCGTTGTTCGCGTTGTCGTTGACCCGCAGCTTCCACGTGCCGTTCGACGTCTCGCCGGACAGGTCGACGGTGTAGGTCTGGTCGATGTTGTCCGCGGACCCGCCGGAGCGGTTGTGCAGGACGTAGGCGGAGCCGTCCGGGGCGATCAGGCTGACCTGGACGTCACCGATGTAGGTGTGCACGATCTTCACCGGCACGGTGGCGGTGGCCGACGGAGCCGACGCGCACTCGCTGATGGCGATCGGCGACTCGACGGTCGTGTTGTCACCGATCGCGACGTCGGAGTCGTTGGTGCCGGAGCACCCGGCGGCCAGGGCGGGGGCTGAGGGCAGGGCCAGCGCCGCCGTGGTCACCGCCACCAACGCCGTGGCGAGCAGGGATCTTCTTCTTCGCACTGTCGGGCTCCTTCACGCGGATGCAGGGTCAGGCGACCGTAGCCGCCGAAATCGCGGCGGACATCCGGTCGTTCGGATGGTTGTGGCCACGATCGGCGTGCGACTGTCCGTTTTCACTTTTAAGTCCCGGCATCCGTTGCGCCATAAGAGGGATAGCGTCGGCTCACCCGCCGGAAGGAGACAACGATGTCGCTCCCCGACTTCGCCTCGACGTTGCGCGGCGCCGTGGCCGCGCGCGGACTCTCCCTGGACCGCATCCGCGACCACCTGGCCCGCCGCGGCGTGTCGGTGAGCCTCGCGACGCTGAGCTACTGGCAGACGGGCCGCAGCCGCCCGGAGCGCCGGGCCTCGGTGGCGGCCGTCGCACACCTCGAGGAGGTCCTCGCGCTGGAACCCGGCGCGTTGTCCTCGTTGCTGGGCCCCGCGCAGCGCGGAAGTCGTCTCCAGACCGGCATCAGCGCGTTCTGGCCGGTGCCGGCGGTGATCGACGACGTCGTCGGCGGCGTCGACACCCGCTGGGACTCGCGGCTGACCAGGATCAGCCAGCACGACCGCGTGGCCGTCGGCCCGGAGCGGGGTGAGCGGTCGTACGTGTCGCGGCAGGTGCTGCGGGCGGAGGAGGACGGGCCTGACCGCTGGGTGGTGATCATGCACCTCGACGAGCACGACCGGCCGCTGCCGTTGATCAGGCCGTTGCACAACTGCCGGCTCGGCCGGGTCGTGACGCGGCCCGCGGACGGGCTCCTGGTGGCGGAGCTGCTGTTCCGCTCCCCGTTGCGGCGGGGGCAGACGGTGATCACCGAGCACGAGCTGGTCAACCACGCGCCGTATCCGCCTGCCACCAACTACTCCCGCAAGTTCCGGCGGCCGGTGCACGAGTACGTCCTGGAGGTGACGTTCGACGCGCTGCCCCGCACGTGCCGCCGGGTGGTCCAGGACGCGGACGGGACGCGGCGGACGTCCGGGGTGAGGCTCGACGAGGGTGGTTCGGTGCTCGGTGTCGCCCTGAAGTTCGGGCCGGGGTGTTACGGGTTCGAGTGGACGTGGTGAGCGCCGCTCACCACGTCCACCCTTTTCTCAGACCGTGAGCGACCAACTGCTCAGGACGCCCGTGTCACCGGGACCGTTGTCCCCGATGCGCAGCGTCCATGTGCCGCTCGCGGCCTCCCCTGCACCGGGAACCGCGGAGAACGTCCTGCCCGCCGGGAACGGGTGGCAGCTGTAGCCGCCGCCGGGCGTGCGCATCAGCGGGTACGTGCGGCCGCTGGGCGCGACGAGCGTGACGTTCAGGTCTTCCTGACAGGGGTGGGTGGCGTCGACCCTGACCGTGATCGGGTTCCTGGCCTGGCCGGTGGCGGTGGATCGCACCGCGCTGACCGCCACCTGGTAGTCGCGGATCTGGTGGTCCGTGTCGTTGGTGAACGTGCGGCCGCCGGTGTTGCCGGAGGACGTGCGCGCGTTGACCGCCGCCGACTGCTTCGACTGATTGCCCGCCGCGTCGACCGCACGGACGGTGAACGTGTACGCGGTGTCCGCGGTCAGTCCGGTCACGGTCGCGGTGGTGCCTGTCGCCGTGGTGGCGACCGTGGTGCCGTTGAGCACCTCGTAGCCCGTCACGCCGACGTTGTCCGTCGAGGCGTCCCACGCCAGCGAGACGCTCGACGCCGTGACGCCGGTGGAGCGGAGGTTGCCCGGCGCGGAAGGCGGTTCCTCGTCGGCGCTGCCCGGCTGGGTCCGGGCGGTGACCGCGGCGCTGGCGGTGGAGGTGTTGCCGGCGGCGTCCTTGGCCTTGATGGTGAACGTGTAGTCGTTGTCCGCCTTCAGGCCGTTGACGGTCGCGGTGGTGCCGGTGACCGTCGTGGCGAGAGTGCTGCCGTTGTAGACGTCGTAGGCCGTGACCGCGACGTTGTCCGTCGAGGCGTTCCAGGCGAGCGAGACGCTGGACGCGGTGGTGCTCACGGCCCGCGGGTTGCCGGGTGCGCTCGGGGCGGTCGTGTCGCCGCCGCCGGTGACCAGGGTGAGGTTCCACTTGCGCAGCGCCTCGTTGACCGGCTGGAAGATCGACAGGTCGCCGTCGTCGGTCGGGTTCTGGACGCACTGGGACGGGCCGCCGTCGTGCAGGCCGACCGCCTTGTCCCCCAGCAGCCACGCGCCACCGGAGTCGCCGCCCTTCGAGCACGCGGTGGTCCAGGTGAGGCCCTCGATCACGAGACCGCCACCGTAGTCCACGGCCTTGTTCGTGTACTTGACCTCGCCGCACTGCCACTTCGAGGTGTTGCCGGAGTGGCAGACGCGGTCGCCCACCATCGCCTCGGCGGAGCCCGTCACGGTGATCGCGGGCTGGCCCCAGGTGTTGACGGCCGGGGACAGGGTCCAGCCGGACTCGGTGACCGCGACGACGCCCATGTCGCCCTCGCGGGCGTTGACGCTGCGGGTGCCGCCGACGTTCGACGTGCCGAGGCGGTTCTGCTGGCCGGTCTGGCCGTAGGCGGCCTGGTTGGCGTCGTTCGTGCAGTGGCCGGCGGTGAGGAAGTGCTTGCCGCCGTTGGCGTCCGTCGCGGCGAAGCCGACCGAGCAGTACGTCTCCGACCCCGGCCACCACGGGCTGCCGGCCTGCACGGTGCCGGCCTGCTGGCGTTGCTGGGACTTGGTCTCCACGACGTTGACGCCGCCGAGCGCGCGCACGCGGGTCAGGAACCGTTCGGTGGCCTCGGTTTTGCGTGAGGTGTTGACGGTGACGTCGACCTGGTTGTCGCGCACGTCGACACCCCAGCTGAACACGCCGGGCACGCCGTCGCCGATCAACTCCTTGACGTCGCCCAACAGGTTCTCGAGGTCTGCGGCACTGCGTTGCACCACAACGGCGTTGGCGCCCTCGGCGCGTGCCTGCCGTGCGGCGTTCTCGGTCTGGACCGCGACGGTGAGCTTGCCGGCCGCCGCGTCGAACCAGTGGCCGGCGAGCTTGCCGCGCAGGTCCTGCGACAGGCCCTCGAAACGCTGATGCGCTTCCTTCTGCTGCTGTGCCCCGGCGTCCGGCTGGGCGGCGGCCGCGCTCTGAACGGCCGTGAACGCACCGATCGCCATGACCGATCCGCACGCGGCAGCGATGATTTTGCTGCGCATTCGCATGAGTGGAACTCCTTCAAAGGCAGGGTGGGGAAACGGTATTCCGACCCGCCTCGAAGGCGCATTGTTTAACTGTTCAGTCAGTGCGGCCAGCGCACGTGATCGTCATTGATGCGAAACTCGTGGGCGTGCGTCCACACAACGCCCGCGGCGTCACAATGCTCGTGCTCGACCACTTCCGGGTCGTGCGTGGGCCAGAACCTCACCGCGACCACCGCACCGATCGCGGTGATCACTCCGAGCACGACGAAGGCCGTCGTGATGCCCGCGGTCGTGGCCACCCACCCCGCGAGCGGGTAGCAGAGCAGCCAGCAGGCGTGCGACAGCGCGAAGTCCGCGGCGAACAACGCGGGCCTGTCGTCCGGGTCGGCGGAGCGGCGCAGCAGCCGGGCGCCGGGCGTCAGGGCGAGCGAGCACCCGGCACCGATCAACGCCCACAGCACCAGCAGCGTCGGCCAGTGCCCGGCGACGAACGTCCCGGCGAACAGCACCGCCACGAGCGTGACCGCCGCGCGCAGCACCACGACACGATCGGCGAACCGGTGGAGCAGGCCCGGCAGCACCAGCGCGGCTCCCAACGATCCCAAGCCGTTGGCGGCCAACGCGATGGCGACGTCAGACGAGTCGTGGCCGAGCCCGTCCCGCACGTGCGCCACGGTGTTCACGAACACCATCGACCCCGCCGCGGCGGCCGCGAGGTGCACGGCGAGCAGCCCGCGCAGCCGCGGGGTGGCCAGGTAGATGCGGACGCCCCGGGTCGTGGCGTCGTACCAGTCTTCCCTGCGCGGCAACGGTTTCGGGTGCGGCAGGACGACCGACAGCACGAGAAGCGCGGAGGCCGCGAAGCCGAGCGCGGTGCCGAGGAACAGCTGATGAAAACTCACGACGGCAAGCGCCGCGGCGGCGAGCGCGGGACTGAGGAGGCTTTCCAGGTCGTAGGCCATGCGCGACAAAGTGATCGCTCGGGTGTAGTCGCGTTCGTCGGGCAGCACGTCCGGAACGGTCGCCTGGAACAACGGTGTGAACGCGGCGGACGCGGCCTGCAGCAGGAAGATCAGGACGTAGACCTGCCACACCTCGCTGACCCACGGCAGCACCGCCGCCACCGCCACCCGCACGAGGTCCAGCGCCACCAGCACCGCACGGCGGGGCAACGCGCCGAGCACCGCCGTGGCGATCGGCGCCACCGTCACGTAAGCGATCATCTTGATCGCCAGCGCGGTGCCGAGCACCGCGCCCGCCTCCGCTCCGGCCAGGTCGTACGCCAGCAGACCGAGCGCGACGGTGGCGAGTCCCGTTCCCGTCAGCGCGACGACCTGGGCGCCGAACAGATTCCGGTAGGCCGGATCGCGCAGAACGGAAATCACGGCGGAACTATAGGCACACGAATAGGTTTGCGTCGACGGTGCAACAGCAGATCACTGGCAACAGCCACATTCTCACAATAGTCCGCTGTAGGGTTTTGCCGTGACTCCCTACGACTCCGTCGCACCCCTCTACGCCGAGATGTTCAGCAATGTGCTCGACACCCGCCCGCTCGAACGCGGGATGCTCGCCGCGTTCGCGGAACTCACCGACGGCCCGGTCGCGGACCTCGGCTGCGGCCCCGGGCACCTCACCGCGCACCTGCGCTCACTCGGGCTGGACGTCTTCGGTCTCGACCTCTCCCCCGCGATGATCGCCTTGGCCCGCGAGGCCCATCCGGACCTCAGGTTCGAGCAGGGCTCGATGACCGCGCTGGACCTCGAAAACGGGTCATTGGGAGGAATTCTGGCGTTCTACTCGACCATCCACATGGCGCCGGCCGAGGTTCCCGCCGTGCTCGCCGAGTTCTCCCGGGTCCTGGCACCTGGCGGCCACCTGCTGCTCGGGTTCTACGCCGGGGACGGTCCCGAGCCCCAGGAGTTCGACCACAAGGTGACGCCCGCCTACCGCTGGTCGCCCTCCCGCCTGATGGATCTGTTGCGTCAGGCCGGTTTCGCCGAGGTCGGCCGGTTGGTCCGCGAGCCGGTGGAAGGCGAGCGCTTCCTGCAGGCGCAACTGCTGGTGCGCAAGGACTAGCGGAACACCACCGTCCCGTTGCCGTTGAGCAGCACGCGGTGCTCGCAGTGCCAGCGGACGGCACGGGACAGGGCGAGGGCCTCCGCGTCACGACCGGCGGCCGTCAGCGCGCGCGGGTCGAAGGAGTGGTCGACCCGCAGCACCTCCTGCTCGATGATCGGGCCCTCGTCCAGGTCCGGCGTCACGTAGTGGGCCGTCGCGCCCACGTACTTCACACCCCGGTCGTAGGCCTGGTGGTACGGCTTGGCGCCCTTGAATCCCGGCAGGAACGAGTGGTGGATGTTGATCACCCGTCCGGCGAGCTTCGAGCACAGGTCGTTGGACAGCACCTGCATGTACCGCGCCAGCACCACCAGGTCGGCCTGGTACTCCTCGACGAGCTCGACCAGGCGCTGCTCGGCGGCGTGCTTGGTCTCGGCGGTGTTCGGCACGTGCACGAAGTCGAGCCCGGCCGCCTCCGCCATCGGGCGCAGGTCCTCGTGGTTCGAGACCACGGCGGCGATCTCCCCGCCGAGGCTGCCCGCGCGCCAGCGGAAGAGCAGGTCGTTGAGGCAGTGGCCGGCCTTCGACACCATCACGAGGACGCGCGGCTTGCGTTCGTCGTGCAGCTCGAACTCCATCGCGAACTCCGTCGCCACGGTGGCGAACTCGCGTGCCAGGTCATCCACTCCGGCGTCGGCGCACGAGAACGCGGTGCGCAGGAACAGCTTCCCGCGCACGTCGTCGTCGAACTGCTGGTGCTGCACGATGTCGCAGCCGTGGTCGACGAGGAACGACGTCACGGCGTGGACGATGCCCGCGCGCTCCGGGCAGCTGAGGGTCAGGGTGAACTGGGGCATCACGGCACCGCCAGGTACTCGACGCACGCGTCGGTCAGCCAGGCCGCGAAGTACTCGGCGAACGACGAGCGCACCAGGATCGTGACGGTGTCGTCGCCGGTCACCTGCAGGACGATCCCGGTCCTGGCGAGGAGTGTTTGCACGCAAGTGCCGACGGGAGCCGCA
This sequence comes from Lentzea cavernae, assembly GCF_014653695.1. Classification (GTDB taxonomy): domain Bacteria; phylum Actinomycetota; class Actinomycetes; order Mycobacteriales; family Pseudonocardiaceae; genus Lentzea; species Lentzea cavernae. The sequence goes on from NZ_BNAR01000002.1 coordinate 326,402, forward strand.
GACGGGTGCAGGTCCACGGAACATCCGTGAGCCAGCACTTCTCTGCTCCGCGGCCCTTGAAGAACCACGGTCGTGCGTTGAGCCGAAGTGTCCACGACGGACCCTCTGGCAGTCCCGAGCGAGCCACGCAACACCTCCTCGATCGTGACCTGCAGGCCGGGCGAGGCCGTGACCAGGAACTCGTCCGGTCCGAGCCAGAGCACCTCGACGTCCCCGAATCGTCCGGTGCCGGAGGTGAAAGTGCAAGCAGCAGAAGGGAAACCGATACCGAGCGTGGCTCCCGTGGCCGCGATGGCGTCCGGGTCGGACACGCGCACCGTGAGCTGCGAACGGAACGGCACCTCGGCGGCGCCCAGCACCGGGGCGAGCGCCGCCAGCCGGTCCGTCCAGGCGTGCAGGGGACTAACCGTCACGACGGGCTCCTTCCTTGTCGTACAGCACGGATTCGGTGACGGTGACCGGCACCAGCGAGTCCTCGACGGGCACGTAGAGCGTCTCGCCGATGCGTTCGTGGCCCGAGCGCACCAACGCCAGCGCGAACGTCCGCCCCAGGGCGGCGCTCGGGTAGCTCGACGTGACGTGGCCGAGCATCCGGACCGGCGGTTCGGGCAGCCGGTCGGTCTCCACGATCTGCGACCCCTCCGGCAGCAGCACTCCCGGATCGGCGGGCAGCAGGCCCACGAGCTGCTTGCGGTCCGTGCGGTTGTTCTCGGCACGGGCGAACGAGCGCTTGCCGATGAAGTCCGGCTTCTTCTTCGACACCGCCCACGACATGCCCAGGTCCTGCGGCGTGACGGTCGCGTCGGTCTCCTGCCCGATGATCGGGTAGCCCTTCTCCGCGCGGAGCACGTGCATGGTCTCCGTGCCGTACGGCGTGATCCCGTACGGCTCCCCCGCCGCCATCAGCGCCTCCCACACCGCGACGCCGTGCCAGGCGGTCACGTTGATCTCGTAGGCGAGTTCGCCGGAGAAGCTGATGCGGCACACCCGAGCCGGGACGCCGGCGACCTCCGTGTCGTGCCACGTCATGAACTCGAACGCCTCGTTGGACACGTCGAGGCCGGGCGCCACCGCGGCGAGCACGTCACGGGACCTGGGGCCCACCAGCGGGATCGTGGCCCAGTGCTCGGTGACCGACGTGCAGTGCACGTCGAGGTGCGGCCACTCCGTCTGCAGCCACTCCTCCATCCAGTCGAGGATCTTCGCCGCGTTGCCGGTGGTCGTGGTGACGAGGTAGCGCTCCTCGCCGACCCGGATCACCGTGCCGTCGTCGATCACCATGCCGTCGACGCCGCACATCACGCCGTAGCGGATCCGGCCGACCTTCAGCGTGCTCATCATGTTCGTGTAGAGCATGTCGAGGAACTTGCCCGCGTCCCGGCCCTGCACGTCGATCTTGCCGAGCGTCGAGCCGTCCATCATGCCGACGCTCTCGCGCGTGGCCCTGCACTCTCGCAACACAGCCGTGTGCAGGTCCTCACCGGCCCGCGGGTAGTACCAGGGCCGCTTCCACTGGCCGACGTCCTCGAACAGCGCCCCGTGCGCCACGTGCCACGGGTGGATCGCCGTGACGCGCACCGGGTCGTGCAGGTCGCCGCGGTCGCGGCCGGCCAGCGCGGCGAAGGACACCGAGGTGTAGGGCGGGCGGAACGTCGTGGGCCGCTGTTCGGCCAGTTCCACGCCGAGCGCCTCGGCGACGATGCCCGCCGCGATCATGCCGGACGTCTTGCCCTGGTCGTGCGCGGTGCCGATGGTCGTGTAGCGCTTGACGTGCTCCAGCGACCGCAGGCCCGCCCCGGTCGCCCGCAGCACGTCCGCGACGGTCGAGTCCCTCTGCAGGTCGACGAAGCTCGCGTCGTCGTCGCCCGGCACCCGCCACAGCACCAGGCCGGACCGCGCCGTGCAGCGCGAGTCCGAGGCGGGCAGCGGGACCTGGCCGCCGGAGGTGAACCCGGCGGCCGCGGCGGCCAGGAGACCGGCGTCGCGGCCCTGACATGCGCATGCGGTCAGGTCCAGCTCGCCGGTCGCGGAGCCCGCAACGCGCACGGTGGACAGTTCCCCGCCCGGCACGAAAGCGCCGAGTTCGGCGTCGTAGCGCAGCTTCCCGCGCGCCTGGCTGAAGAGGCTGACGACGGGGTTCCACCCACCCGACACCAACAGCGCGTCGCAGGCGATCCGCGTGTCACCGACGTGCACCGCGCTCACCCGGCCTGAACCCTCGGTGCCGGTCACCACCTGCCCGGCACGCACCTCGATCCCCCGAGCCGCGCACTCCGCCGCGAGCCGGGCGGGGGCCTCCGGGCGTGCGTCGACGACCAAGGCGATGTCCACACCGGACTCCGCGAGGTCGATCGCCGCGCAGTAGGCGCTGTCGTTGGTGGTGAACACGACCGCCCGTGACCCGGGCAGCACGCCGTAGCGGTGCAGGAACGTGCGCGCGGACGAGGCAAGCATGATCCCGGGCCGGTCGTTGTCCGGGAACACCACAGGACGTTCGTGCGCACCCGTGGCGAGCACGGTCTGCCGCGTCCTGATCCGCCACACCCGCTGCCGCGCAACACCGGCCGGAGCCGCGAACCCGAGGTGGTCGGTGCGCTTCTGCAGCGCCAGCACGAACCCGTCCTGGTACATGCCGAACGCCGTGGTGCGCTCCAGCACCAGCACACCGGGCGTGCTCTTCAGCTCCGCGACGACGTCCGCGACCCACTCGGCCGACGGCCGGTCGTCGAGGTACTCGTCCACGCCCAGCAACGCCCCGCCGGCCTGGTTCTGCTCGTCGACCAGCACCACCCGCGCGCCGCTGCGAGCGGCCGTCAGCGCCGCCACCAGGCCGGCGGGCCCCGCGCCGACGACGAGAACGTCGCAGTGCTCGTGCTTCGCGTCGTAGCGCGCCGGGTCCGGCTCGGCCGCCAGCCGCCCCTGCCCGGCCAGCCCGCGCGCCCGCAGCCCGTCGTGGAGCTCGACGGTCGTGGCCAGCAGCATCGGCTCGGAGAACGGCGCCTCGACCTGCACCAGCGACGTCGAGTCCTCGGAACCCGCCGCGACGACGCCGCGCGGACGGCCGAGCTTCACGCTGCTGCCGATCTCGTGCACGCCGTTCGCCAGCAACGCCGACGCGAGCGTGTCGCCGGGGTGACCGGTGTACGCCCGGCCGTCGAAGGTGAAGTGCAGCAGGGTGTTCCGGTCGATCGAGCCACCGGTGCCGGTGCGGAGGTTCATGCGGTCACCTCGGGCATGGGCTCGCCCACGCGGTAGACGGCCAGCAGGTCGTGGGTGCGGGTGTCGCGGACGGCGTTGAACCACCGCCGGCACCCGGCGTTGTGGCTCCAGCGCTCGGCGAACGGCCCGCTCGGGTTGTCGCGGAAGAACACGTACCGCGCCCACTCCTCGTCGGTGAGCGCCGACGGGTCCTCGGGGTACGCGACGTGGGCCTGGCCGCCGTAGTGGAACTCGGCCTCCTCGCGCGGCCCGCACCACGGACACGGGATGAGTTGCATCGTCAGCTCCTAGTGGGCCACGGCGGCGGCGCCGTGCTCGTCGACGAGAGCGCCCGTGGTGAAGCGCTCGAGGGTGAACGGCTCGTTGAACGGGTGCGGCTTGTCGTGGGCGATGGTGTGCGCGAAGCAGTCACCGACACCGGGCGTGGCCTTGAAACCACCGGTGCCCCAGCCGCAGTTCAGGTACAGCCCGCCGACGGGCGTGAGGCCGACGATCGGGGACGCGTCCGGGCTGACGTCGACGATGCCCGCCCACGTCCGCAGCAGGTGCGCCCGTGCGAAGACCGGGAACAGCTCCAGCGCCGCCGACATCTGCTGCTCGATGATGTGGAACGACCCCCTTTGCCCGTACCCGTTGTAGCTGTCGATGCCGGCGCCCATCACCAGTTCTCCCTTGTGCGCCTGGGAGACGTAGACGTGCACGGCGTTCGACATGACTACGGTCGGGTGCACGGGCTCCAAGAGTTCCGACACCAGGGCCTGCAAGGGATGTGAGGCGAGCGGGAGTCGCAGCCCGACCATCTCGGCGAGCACGGAACTGTGCCCGGCCGCGCACAACGCGACCTTGCCTGCGGCGATCCGGCCGCGGGACGTCTCGACGGCGGTGATCCGGCCTCCCGAGGTCTCCATCCCGGTGACCTCGCAGTTCTGGATGAGGTCGACGCCCATGGCGTGCGCGGCCCGCGCGTAGCCCCACGCCACGTAGTCGTGCTTCGCGATACCTGCGCGCGGTTGGTAGGTCGCGCCCAGCACCGGGTAGCGGACGTCCGGCGAGGTGTTGACGATCGGGCAGATCTCCTTGACCCCGGCCGGATCCACCCACTCCGCGTCGATGCCGTTGAGCCGGTTGGCGTTGACCCGCCGCACGCTGTCGCGCACATCTTGCAGGCTGTGCGCCAGGTTCAGCACCCCGCGCTGGTCGAACAGGATCGGGTAGCCGAGGTCCTCCTCCAGGCCCTCCCACAGCTTGAGCGAGTGCTCGTAAATGCCGGAGCTCTCGTCCCACAGGTAGTTCGACCGGATGATCGTGGTGTTGCGGGCCATGTTGCCGCCCGCGAGCCAGCCCTTCTCGAGCACGGCGACGTTCGTGATGCCGTGGACCTTCGCGAGGTAGTACGCGGTCGCGATGCCGTGCCCTCCGCCGCCGACGATCACGACGTCGTAGGAGGACTTCGGTTCCGGGTTGTCCCAGAGGAAGTCCGGGTGCTCGGGCAGATGTGCTCCGGGCGGGCTGGTCATTCCGACGCCTCCAGCGAAATCATCTGGTCGACTCCTGATATATCAGTCTGTGCGTTACAGTAGGTCACATGAACGCACGGGTCAACGACGAGCCCGCCTCCGTCTCACTCACCGAGCAGGCGTACGCGGTCCTGCGAGATCGCCTGGTCATGCTGGAGATCAAGCCCGGTGAGCCCATCAACGAGGAGAGGCTGCGCACCGAGCTCGGCGTCGGGCGCACCCCGATCCGCGAGGCGTTGAAGAGGCTGGAGCAGGAACGGCTCGTCGTCGCCTTCCCGCGCCGCGGCACGTTCGCCACCGACGTGAACATCTCCGACCTCTCCCACATCTCCGAGGTGCGCAGGACGCTGGAGCCACTGGCGGCGGCGGCCGCGGCCGAGCGCGCCACGGAGGCCGACAGGGCCGCCCTGACCGCGCTGCGGTCCCAGCTGGAGACCGCCGCGCGGCCGGGTGACAACACCGGCCTGCTCCGCGACGACGTCGGCGTGCACCGCGCCATCTACCGGTGCGTGCACAACCCGTTCCTCGAGGACACCCTGATCTCCTACGACAACCTGGCCACCCGGATCTGGTGCGTCTTCCTGCCACGACTGTCCGGAATGGCCGGTCACGTCGACGAGCACGTGCCGCTGCTGACCGCGGTCGTCGAGGGCGACGCGAAGAAGGCGGGCGAACTCGCCTCCCAGCACGTCATCGGGTTTGAACAGGCGATTCGGGCGTTGATCTGACCTCTCCGCCGCCCTCGGCCTTGACGGGTGTGGCCTCCACCTGCAGGCGGAAGTCGCCGTCGTACTGCTCCTTGCCGGTCGCCACGGCCTCCTCGACGATCTCCGCGCAGTGCTTCTCCCGCAACACCATCGGATCGCTGCGCAGGTCCTTCGCGAGCGCCACGCACAGCACCACCATGACGAGCGCGAACGGCGCCGCCGCGATGATCGTGAGGTTCTGCAGGCCGGTCAGCGCGGTCGCACCGCCGCCGCCGACGAGCAGCATCACCGCGGCCACACCGCCGGTCGCCACGCCCCAGAACACCACCAGCCGCCGGTGCGGTTCGATGGCGCCGCGCTGCGACAGCGTGCCCATCACCAGCGAGGCCGCGTCGGCGCCGGAGACGAAGAAGATCGCCACCAGGACCATCACGACGACACCGGCGACGGCCGCCAGCGGGAACTGGCCGAGCACGCCGAACAGCTGCGACTCCGGGTTCGCCGCGCCGGCCAGGTCGGTCCCGCCGCGCTGCACCGTGATCGCGGTGCCGCCCATGATCGTGAACCAGATCAGGCTGACCACCGACGGCACGAGGATCACGCCGCTGACGAACTGCTTGATCGTGCGGCCGCGGCTGATCCGCGCGATGAACATCCCGACGAACGGGGTCCACGAGATCCACCAGGCCCAGTAGAAGATCGTCCAGCCGGACAGCCAGGTCTCCATCGCCTCACCGCCGGAGGCGCCGGAACGGGAGACCATCTCGCCCATCTCGCGGAAGTAGTCGCCGATCGCCGCGGGCAGCAGGTTCAGGATCAGGATCGTCGGCCCGACGACGAACACGAACACCGCCAGCACGGTCGCCAGCACCATGTTGATGTTCGACAGCCACTGGATGCCCTTGGCGACACCGGAGACGGCGGACGCCACGAACGCCACCGTCAGCACGGCGATGATGCCGATCAGCACGCCGACACCGGGGTTGTCGGACACGAACCCGCCGGCCTTCAGGCCGCTGCCGATCTGCAACGCGCCGAGGCCCAGCGACGCCGCCGACCCGAACAGGGTCGCGAAGATCGCCAGCACGTCGATCAACCGGCCCAGCGGCTTCTCGGACACCCGGTCACCGAACAGCGGGGCGAACGCGGCGCTGATCAGCTGCTTGCGCCCGCGCCGGAACGTGCCGTAGGCGATGGCCAGGCCGACGACGGCGTAGATCGACCACGGGTGGATCGCCCAGTGGAACAGCGACGTCGCCATCGCGGTCTCGACCGCCGCGTCCGTGCCGCCCTCGACCGTGCCGGGCGGTGGCTTCACGAAGTGCGACAACGGTTCCGCGACGCCGTAGAACATCAACCCGATGCCCATGCCCGCGCTGAACATCATCGCGACCCACGAGATCGTCCGGAACTCCGGCCGCTCGCCGTCGTGCCCGAGCGGGATCCGGCCGTAGCGGCTGAACGCGAGCCACAGCGCGAAGATCACGAACCCGGTCGCCGCGGTCAGGAACGCCCAGCCGGTGTAGCGGATGACCCAGCCGAGCACCGCGGACGAGACGCTGCTCAGGCTGTCCGTGCCGATGATCCCCCACGCGAGGAACGCCGAGGCGATCGCGGCGGAGACGACGAACACGACTTTGTCGGTGTGTGTTCTCGTGGTGGGTAGGAACTTCTGTTCGGGCATGGCCTTCTACCACCTCTTCGTTGACGTGGCTTCCTGGACCCAGCGGTGGAACTCCCCGATGTGGTGCTCGGAGGGGACCAGCACTCCCCCTTGCGCGTACGCCCGCGAAGACATCGCGGGCTGGCACCGTTCACATGCTTCGAAGTCCTGCTCGTTCACGCGGTGGAACAGCTCGACGGACCGCGAGACGTCCTTGCCCGTGGCGACCACGTCCTTGGCGTAGAGCCAGTCGCACTCGACGATCGTGCGGTCGGCGGCCATCGGGAACATCCGGTGGATGATCACGTGGTCCGGCACCAGGTTGATGAACACCTGCGGCCGCACGGTGATCGCGTAGTACCGGCGGTCCTGCTCCGAGTCCACCCCGGACAGGTTCTCGAAGCCCTCGCCGCCGTCGATCGTGAAGCCCTTGATCTCCTCGCCGAACACCGCCCCGTGGCCGACGTAGTACTGCGCCGCGTACCCGTCCGCGAACTCCGGCAGGACCTCCGTGAGCTCCGGGTGGATGGTCGCGCAGTGGTAGCACTCCATGAAGTTCTCGATGATGAGCTTCCAGTTGGCCTTCACGTCGTAGGTGATCCGGCGGCCCAGCTCCAGCTCGCTGACCTGGTAGTTGCCGATCGCGTCGAGGTTGCCCAGCCGCTCGCGGACGTCCTGCTGCACGGTCTGCTCGAACGACGCCGGCTCGTCGGCCAGCGACAGCCACGCGTAGCCGAGCCACTCGCGCAGGTGGACCTTCTTCAGCCCGTACTCGACGCGGTCGACGTCCGGCATCGACGTCAGGTTCGGTGCGGCGACGAGTTTCCCGTCGAGGCCGTAGGTCCAGGCGTGGTACGGGCACTGGAAGTTGCGCTTGACCGTGCCGGTCTCCTCGACGCAGAGCTTCGCGCCGCGGTGCCGGCAGATGTTGAGGAACGCGCGCAGCGAGCCGTCGCGCGACCGGGTCACGAGCACGCTCTCGCGTCCGATCTGGACGGTCCGGAAGTCGCCCGCGTCCGGGAGGTCGGCGCTGCGGACCGCGCAGAACCACATCCGCTCGAAGATGTTCTGCTGCTCGAGCTCGAAGATCGCCGGGTCGACGTAGGCGCTGCCCGGCAGGGTGGGGATGAGGCTTGCCGGCAGTTCGGTCTGGGTCATGAGCGGATCCGCTTCATCTCGGGGTCGAACAGCGGTTCCACCGCCACGACCGCTGGGACGCGTTCACCGAAGTACTCGATCTCGACCTGCGTTCCCGGGGCGGCCGCGGAGGCGGGCAGCCACGCGTAGGCGATGTTCTTGCCGATCGAGTAACCACGGGCCGCACTGGTGACGTACCCGACCGGCACGCCTGCGGCGAACACCGGTTCCGACCCCATGACGACCTGGTGGTCGTCGTCGATGACCAGGCAGGTGAGCCTGCGGGCGGCCGTCTCCTCCGACCTGCCCTCCAGCGCCTTGCGGCCGTGGAAGTAGCCCTTGTTCATCCGGACGGCGAAGCCCAGCCCCGCCTCGTACGGGTCGTGCTCGGTGGTGACGTCCGCGCCCCACGAGCGGTAGCCCTTCTCCAGCCGCATGCTGGTGAACGCGCTGCGGCCGGCGGCGATGACGCCGTGCTGCTGCCCGGCCTCCCAGAGCGTGTCCCACAACCTCCGGCCCATGTCCGCGGTCGTGTAGAGCTCCCAGCCGAGTTCACCGACGTACGACAGCCGCATCGCGGTGACCGGCACCTCGCCGATGAACGCCCGCTGGGCCTTGAAGTAGCCCATGGCCTCGTGCGAGAAGTCCGTCTTCGTCAACGGCTGCAACAGGTTCCGCGCTTCCGGTCCCCACAGGCCGATGCAGCAGGTGCCCGGCGTGATGTCGGTGATGTGCACGCCACCGTTGGGTGGCGTGCGGCGGCGCAGCCAGTCGAGGTCGAGCGGCCCGTTGGCCCCGACCTGGAACCGGTCCTCGCCGAGCCGGGCGATCGTCAGGTCGCTGCGCACTCCCCCGTCCTCGTTGAGCAGCAACGTGTAGACGACCGCGCCCGGCTTGCGGTCGAGCTGGTTGGTGGTCATGGTCTGCAGGAACGTCAACGCCTCCGGGCCGCTGACCTCCAGGCGCTTCAACGCGGTCATGTCGAACATCGCGACCCGCTTGCGCGCCACGAGCGCCTCGGCGCCGGCGATCGGCGACCAGAACCGCGACGCCCACTCGTTGCGTTCCGGGATCTCGGCGACCTCGGGCAGCGAGGCGTTGGCCTCGTACCAGTGCGGCCGCTCCCAGCCCGACGCCTCCAGGAACACCGCGCCGAGTTCCTTCTGCCGCTCGTAGAACGGGCTGGTGCGCAACGGCCGCGGGTTCTCGGCGGGCTGCAGGGGGTGCAGGACGTCGTAGACCTCGACGAACGCCCGGCAGCTGCGCTCGTGCACGTAACCGGGCGCGCGCTGGACGTCCTCGAACCGGTTGAGGTCGCAGCCGTGCAGGTCGATGCCGGGCTGACCGTCGACGAGCCACTCCGCCATCGCCTTGGCGACACCGGCGGAGTGCGTAATCCACACGGCCTCCGCCACCCAGAACCCCTGCAGGCCTGGGTGTTCGCCGAGCAGCGGGTTGCCGTCCGGGGTGAAGGAGAACAGGCCGTTGATCCCCTCCTCGACCTTCGAGTCGGCGAGCACCGGCAGCAGGTCGACGGCCGCGTCCCAGGAGGTCTCGAAGTCCTCCGGGGTGAACGCGACCTCGGAGGGCATGGTCGGCGCCACGTCGAAGTCGAGGATGTCGTCCGCCGAGATGGGCATGGGCCGGTGCCCGTACGCGCCGATGCCGACGCGGTCGACGTGCTCGCGGAAATACAAGTCCGCGTCCTGGTGGCGCAGCAACGGCTTCGACATCTCCGACAGCTCGGTGTTGACGCCCTTCAGGGCCGCCAGAGGTGCCGTCTTCGCGTACTGGTGCGCCATCGGGACGAGCGGGATGTCGAGGTCGACCATCCTGCCGATCCGCGGCCCCCACATGCCGACGCACGACACCACAATGTCGGCCGGGAAGGTGTCGTGCTCGGTGATGACGGCCTTCACCCGGCGCCCGGTGCGTTCGATTCCGGTGACCTTGTGGTGGGACAGGAACTTCGCGCCGCGTTCCATCGCCCGGCGGGCCTGGGCCTCGGCCGCCCTGAGGGGTTTCGCGATGCCGTCGCTCGGGATGTGGAAGCCGCCGAGGACCTTGGACGGGTCGAGCAACGGGTGCAGTCGCGCGCATTCCTCCGGGTCGCGCAGGAAGCTCTCAACGCCCCACGCGGTGGCCCAGCCGTGCCGGCGCTTGATGTCGGTCCAGCGTTCCGGGGTGGTGGCGACCTCCAGCCCGCCGAGCTGCTGGAAGCACCACTTGTCGTCCATCGTCAGCGCCGTGTACTTCTCGACGGTGTACTTCGCGAACGACGTCATCGTCTTGCAGCCGGTGGTCTGGAAGACGAGGCCCGGCGCGTGCGAGCTCGACCCGCCGGTGGCGAACAGCGGTCCCTGTTCGAGCACGGTGACGTTGGTCCACCCGCGCGCGGTCAGTTCGTCGGCCAGCGCGCACCCGACGATGCCCGCGCCGATCAGCACGACTCTCGGCTGGGTCACAGGACCACCACCGAGCGCAGGACGCGGCCGTGGTGCATGTCGTCGAACGCCTTCTCGACGTCCTCCAGCCCGATCGTCTCGGTCACGAACGCTCCCAGGTCGAGGCGGCCCTGCAGGTACAGGTCGATCAGCACCGGGAAGTCGCGGCTGGGCAGGCAGTCGCCGTACCAGGACGACTTCACCGCGCCGCCGCGGGAGAACACGTCGATCAGCGGCAGTTCCAGTTCCATGTCCGGTGTCGGCACGCCGACGAGCACGGCTGTGCCGGCGAGGTCACGGGCGTAGAACGCCTGCTGGAAGGTCTCCGGGCGGCCGACCGCGTCGATCACGACGTCAGCGCCGTTGCCCCCGGTCAGCTCGCGGATCGTCTCAACAACGTCCTGCTCGCGCGCGTTGACCGTGTGGGTGGCGCCGAACCGCCGGGCCCACTCGAGCTTCGCCGGGTCGAGGTCGACGGCGATGATCGTGTGCGCCCCGGCCAGCCGGGCACCCGCGATGGCCGCGTCACCGACACCGCCGCACCCGAGCACGGCCACGCTGTCGCCGCGGGTCACGCCGCCGGTGTTGATCGCGGCGCCGATACCCGCCATCACACCGCAGCCGAGCAGCCCCGCGACCTCCGCAGGTGCCTCCGGGTTCACCTTCGTGCACTGTCCGGAGTGGACCAACGTCTTCTCCGCGAACGCGCCGATGCCCAGCGCGGGCGACAACGGCGTCCCGTCCTGCAACGTCATCGGCTGCGACGCGTTGTGCGTGTTGAAGCAGTACTGCGGCCGGCCGCGCAGGCACGCGCGGCACGAACCGCACACCGCACGCCAGTTCAGGACCACGAAGTCACCGGGTTCCAGGTCGGTGACACCGTCACCGACTGCCTCCACGACGCCCGCCGCCTCGTGCCCGAGCAGGAACGGGAACTCGTCGTTGATCCCGCCCTCCCGGTAGTGCAGGTCCGTGTGGCACACACCGCACGCCTGCACCTTCACCACCGCCTCGCCCGGACCGGGGTCCGGCACGAGGATCGTCTCGACGGACACCTTGGCGCCGCGCCCCGCCGCCACGACACCGTTCACCGCTTGTGCCACTGGAGTCGCTCCTGTCAGAGATGGGGGTAGAGGGGGTGCTTCGCGGCCAGGCGCGCGACGCGAGCGGACAGGTCGTCCTCGTCGAAGGACGGCTTGAGAGCGGCGGCGATGACGTCCGCGACCTCCGCGAAGTCGCCGGCGGTGAAGCCGCGGGTCGCGAGCGCGGGCGTGCCGATCCGCAGGCCGGAGGTGACCATGGGCGGCCGCGGGTCGAAAGGGACGGCGTTGCGGTTGACCGTGATGCCGACGCGGTGCAACCGGTCCTCCGCCTGCTTGCCGTCCAAAGAGGACTCGACGAGGTCCACCAGCACGAGGTGCACGTCGGTGCCGCCGGACACGACCTTCACGCCGGCTTCGGCGCAGTCGGGCCGGGCGAGGCGTCCGGCCAGGATCGCCGCCCCTTCGAGCACGCGCTGCTGGCGTTCGCGGAACTCCGCTCCCGCCGCGATCTTGAACGCGACCGCCTTGGCCGCGACGACGTGCTGCAGCGGCCCGCCCTGCTGGCCGGGGAACACCGCGGAGTCGACCTTCTTGGCCAGTTCCCGGGTCGAGAGGATCACGCCACCGCGCGGACCGCCGAGGGTCTTGTGGGTGGTGGTCGTGACGAGGTCGGCGAACGGCACGGGGCTCGGGTGCAGGCCCGCCGCGACGAGCCCGGCGAAGTGCGCCATGTCCACCATGAGCCTGGCGTCCACGAGATCCGCGATGCGGCGGAACTCGGCGAAGTCGAGCTGCCGGGAGTGGGCCGACCAGCCTGCGATGATCAGCTTCGGCCGCGACTCGACCGCCAGCCGTTCGACCTCGGCCATGTCGACCCGGCCGGACTCGCGGTCCACGTGGTAGGCCACGACGTCGTAGAGGCGGCCGGAGAAGTTGATCCGCATGCCGTGCGTCAGGTGACCGCCGTGCGCGAGGTCGAGGCCCATGATCGTGTCACCCGGCTGGAGCACCGCCGCCATCGCCGCGGCGTTGGCCTGCGCGCCCGAGTGCGGCTGGACGTTCGCGTGCTCGGCGCCGAACAACGCCTTCACGCGCTCGATCGCGAGCGCCTCGATGACGTCGACGTGCTCGCACCCGCCGTAGTAGCGGCGGCCCGGATAGCCCTCGGCGTACTTGTTGGTCAGCACCGACCCCTGCGCCTGCAGCACGCTGACCGGCGCGAAGTTCTCGGAGGCGATCATCTCGAGCGTCGACTGCTGGCGGTGCAGCTCGGCGCGGATCTCGGCGGCGACCTCGGGATCGAGCTCGTCGAGGTCCTGGTCCAGGACGGTGGTGGTGGGAACGGAGAGTGACAACGGGCCAACCCTTCCGAGCGAGTTCCGTAATACGCAACCAAGTTCGCATTATGCAACTGCAGCGCGCATCACGGTGAGACTCGTCGGAGCCGTTGTCAAGGCCTTGTCGCACGGACGGAGGCATCCGAAACGGCGACGAACCCCCGGCGGTGGCCGGGGGCTCGTCGTTCGTGAACACCTTTCACAGCACGGGATGCCCCATGCGGACGGAGAGGTCGCGCGACGCCACGCGCAGCTCCTCGACGATTTCGGGCATGCGCTTCTGCGAGAGCCGGTAGGCCGGACCGGCGGCGCTGATCGCCGCCACGACGTCGCCCTGGGAGCCGAACACCGGCACCGCGACGGCGTGCAGACCGGCTTCGAGCTCCTCCATGCAGGTGGCGAACCCGTCCTCGGCCGTGCGCCGCAGAGCGCCGCGCAGCTTCGCGGGATCGGTGATCGTGCGCGGGGCGCAGGACTCCAGTTCGCCCGCCAGCAGCCGTTCCTGCTCGTCGGCCGGCGCGGCGGCGAGCAGCACCTTGCCGCTCGACGTGGCGTGCAACGGCGTGCGCTGCCCGACCCAGTTCTGCGCGGCGACCGCGGAACTCCCCCGCGCCTGGCTGACGTTGAGCGCGACGTCGCCGTCGAGGACCGCGATGTTGACGGTCTCGCCGAGCCGGTCGGCGAGATCCGAGCACACGGGACCGCCGACCCGGACGTAGTCGAGCTGCCCGGTCACCGCGCCCGCGAACCGGAGCATGCCGATGCCGATGCGGAAGGGGCCGCGTTCGCCGTCCTGCTCCACGAGCTCACGGGCCTGGAGCGTGTACACGAGTCTGGACGCGGAGGACTTGTGCACGCCGAGCTCGGCGGCGATCTCGGTGATCCCCGCTTCCCCGTTGCGGGCCAGCATTTCCAGCACCGCGACCGCACGAACGACCGATTGCACCAGCGACGTGTCGCGAGCATCCCCGTTGTTGCTCATGACGCAACAGTATCCGACTACCGCAACCCGCTCGGGTTCTTGACGACCTCCATGATCCTGAGCCATTCTGCTGTTGCGTATCGCACACCCTGTTCCGTAATACGCAACGGAGGGTTTCTGATGATCACCGCATGCGCCGTGGACGACCTGCCGGTGGGCGAGTCCGTAGTCGTGTCCGGCGAGGTGGCGATCGCCGTCTTCAACGCGGACGGCGAGTTCTACGCGATCGACGACACCTGCACCCACCAGGACGCCTCGCTGTCCGAGGGCTGGCTGGAGGGGTGCTTCGTGGAGTGCCCGCTGCACGCGGCGAGCTTCGACCTCCGCACCGGGATCCCGAACTGCCTGCCGGCCAAGAAGGCGGTGCGCACGTACCCGGTCGTGGTGCAGGACGGGATGATCTACGTGGACACGGGCCGCCACGAGGCCGTGGCATGAGAACGGTCGCGGTCGTCGGCGCGTCGCTCGCCGGGCTGCGTTCCGTGCAGGAGCTCCGGTCACAGGGCTTCGACGGGCGGATCGTCGTGATCGGCGAGGAGCCGCACGCGCCCTACGACCGGCCGCCGCTGTCCAAGGCGTTCCTGTCGGGCGCTCTGCCCGCCGCCGACCTCGCGCTCTCCGACGACGACTTCGGCGCCGAGTGGCGGCTGGGTGTCCGCGCGTCCCGGCTCGACCCGTCGTCCGGCTCGGTCTTCCTCTCCACGGGCGAGGTCGTGCGCGCGGACGGCGTCGTGATCGCGACCGGCGGCCGGCCCCGCACGTTGCCGGGGACCGCCTCGTTGCGGGGTGTCCACGCACTCCGCACGCTCGACGACGCCGTCGCACTGCGGGCGGAACTGCTGCCCGGCGCCCGCGTCGTGGTCGTCGGCGCGGGCTGGATCGGCGCCGAGGTCGCCTCCACGTGCCGCTCGCTCGGCCTGGACGTGACGGTCGTCGAGGCCGCCGCGATCCCGATGGAACGCGCGCTCGGCCCCGTCCTCGGCTCGCTCTGCGCCGACCTGCACGCCGACCACGGCGTCGACCTGCGCCTGGGCGTCGGCGTGGAGTCGTTCGCGCACAACGGGTCGCGGGTCACCGGCGTCGTCCTGCACGACGGCACGCACCTGCCCGCCGACGTCGTGGTGGCCGGGATCGGCGTGGAACCCGCCGTCGACTGGCTCGCCGGTTCCGGTCTCGCGCTGGACAACGGCGTGCTGTGCGACCACGGCTGCGTCACCTCCCTCCCGTCCGTCGTGGCCGTCGGCGACGTGGCGCGGTACCGGTCCTCCCGCGGTCACGTTCGCCACGAGCACTGGACGAACGCGTCCGAACAGCCCGTCGTGGCCGTCCGCAACCTCCTGGCCGGCACGACGGCCGAGACCTTCCGCCCGTCCGGTTACGTGTGGTCCGACCAGTACGGCGTCCGCCTGCAACTCGCGGGCGAGACCGGCGGCGCGGACGAGGTGGCGGTGATCGACGGCTCGCCGGACGACCGCAGGTTCATCGCCGAGTTCCGCCGCGCCGGCAGGCCGATCGGCCTGCTCGCCATGAACAACGCCAAGCTCTTCGGCCGTCTGCGCCGCCGGCTCACCGCCGTCCCGTGAGGCGCGACTGAAGCCATTCGAGCACCAGATCGATGTCTGCCTCCGACGTGCGGTGGTTGGTGACGCAGGCACGGATGCCGCGCCTGCCCGCCACCACAACGGGTCCGAGCAGCGCGACGTTCTCCGCGGCCAGCCTCTCGAGCAACGCCGTGTGGTCGTCGTCGGAGGCACCGTCCACCGCGAAGCACACCGCGGTCAGCGTCACCGGAGCCAGCAGGGTGAGCCCCGGAGTGGCTTCGATCCCCTCGCCCAGCCGCCGCGCCAGCCCGAGCGTGCGGACGTTCGCCTCGCGGAACGCCGACACACCGAACGCCTGCAACGCACTCCACACCTTGAAAGCCTTGAAGTTGCGGGAGAGCTGCGGCCCGTAGTCCATGTAGTCGGTCATCAACGGGTCCTCGGCGACCGTCAGGTACGAGGAGTCGAACGCATGCGCGTCTCGCAGCTTCGCACCGTCGCGCACGAGCAGGCACCCTGCCTCCAGCGATGCGTACAGCAGCTTGTGCGGGTCGAGCGTGATCGAGTCGGCCCGCGCACAACCGCCCATCAGCCCACGCATCTCCTCCGACAGCAGGAAAAGCGCGCCGTACGCACCGTCGACGTGCAACCACAGGTCCTCCGCGGCGCACAGATCCGCGATGTCGTCCAACGGATCCACCGAACCGGTCGACACCGTGCCGCACGTGGCGACCACGCACCACGGCCGCAACCCGTCGGCACGATCCTCCTCGATCGCCGCCCGCAGCGCGCCGACATCCATGCGGTGCACCGAATCCGTCGCGATGTGGCGCACGTTGTCCAGGCCGATGCCGAGGATCGCGGCGGCCTTGTCCACGCTGCGGTGCGCCTCGACGGAGGTGTAGACGACGAGCGGTGCTGACGCGCGTTGCAACCCGTTGGCGTGGAAGTCCGGCACGCGGTCGTTCAACGCCGTGGCCAGCGCCTGCAGCGTCGCGAGCGACCCGCCACCGGTCAGGATTCCTTTGGCTTGGGCGGGAAAACCCACGACCGAGGCCAGCCACTCCAGCACCGAGCGCTCGACCACGCTCGCCGCGGGTGACAGCTGCCAGAAGTTGCAGTTCTGGTTCAGCGCGGCCGCCACCGCCTCGGCGTACGGAGCGATGCCGTTCGGTGGGCCGAGGACGTACGCGAGGAACCTCGGGTGCGCCACCGCCGTCGAGTTGGGCAGGATCGTGTCCTCCCACCGGTCGAACAGCGCGTCCACGCCGACGCCCCGTTCCGGCATCGGCGCGGCGAGCAACGACGCCAGCACGTCCCGATCGGGCTCCGGCAGGATCTCGGCCTTGGGCAGGCCGCGCTCGTAGGAGTCGAGCAGCGCCAGCAGCCTCGCGCCGGCCCTGTCCCGTTCGTCGCCGGTCAGCAGAAGTTCGTTCACGCCAAGCAGATTAGGCTTCTCAGGCTGGCACGCGATTGCCACTTCGACCTCATGCGGGCTTCGTCGTGGCACAATCTGCCAGTGGACCGCATCGACCGCGCAATCATCCGCCACCTCCAGGAGGACGGGCGGCTCACCAACACCGAACTGGCCGACAAGGTGGGCCTGACGCCGTCGCCGTGCCTGCGCCGGGTGCGGGCGCTGGAGGAGGCCGGGGTGATCACCGGGTACCACGCGGCGGTCGACCCCGGCGCACTCGGCCGCGGCTTCCGCGTCCTCGTGCACATCGACCTCAACGCGCAGGACCTCGCCACCATCGAGGCGTTCGAGGAGAAGATCGCGGAGATCGACGCGGTCGAGTCGTGCGTGCGGATGTTCGGGCAGCCCGACTACCACCTGTGGATCGCGGTCGCCGACCTCGCCGCGTACGAGCAGCTCTACATGTCGGCGCTGACGCGGTTGCCGGGTGTGGCGCGCACGAACTCGCAGTTCCCGATGAAGACCGTGCTACCCCGGTAGCACCCAGATCGGCGCCTCGGAGGGCTCACCCGGCGCTCAGGCCAGGTCCTCGGCCTGCAACTCGGCCCGCGACGACACCCCGAGCTTGCGCAGCACCCGCGCCGCGTGCTGCTCGACCGTCCGGGGCGACAGGAACAGCACGTCCGCGATCTTGCGGTTGGTGTGCCCCGCGACCAGCAGCCGGGCGACCTCCTGCTCACGAGGCGAGAGCTCGTCGCCGTACCCGCGCCGCCCCCGCCGCGACGGTTTGCCGCCGCCGATGCTGCGCAGCTGGTGGCGGCACCGGGCCGCGTCGCGGGTGGCGCCCAGGCCGTCGAACGTGTCGACCAGTGCCGACAGGACCTCGGCCGCCTTCTCGTGGTCGGACGGCACCAGGCAGGCCGCCTCGCGTTCGGCGACCAGCGCGGTGAGGTAGGGCGCGGGCAGCGCCGAGTAGCGGTCGGCCGCCTCGCGGAAGAGCGGCACGGCGGCGTCGAGACGGCCGCGTGCCTCCAGGAGGAGGGCCCGGCACCAGGCCAGGGCGGCGAACGCCATCGGGGCGTCCCTGCCCTCGATGCCCGCCGCGATCTCGTCGATCAGCGACTCGGCGTCGGTCTCGCGGCCGGCCGCGAGGAAGGTGGCCACCGCGACGGGGCCCAGTTCGGTCGCCCACACCCACACGCCCTTGCCCCGCACGATCGCGAGGCCGCGGTCCACGTCCACGCAGGCGCGGGTGACCTCGTCCTGGGCCAGCATCGTGCGGGCCAGGGCCGCACAGCCCGCGATGGCGACCGGGGTGATGGACTCCTCCGGGGCGAACGCGCCGGTCTCGGTGAGGTAGCTGGTCGCCTCCGCCCACTCGCCCCGCGCGGTCGCGAGGGAGCCCAGGATCAGGCACAGCTCGCTGGCCAGCGGGAACAGGTCGCGGTACTCGTCGAGCAGGCCGAGCGCCCGCTCGGCGAGGCCCTCCCAGTCGCCTCTGAGCCAGTCGAGGCGGGCCCTTGTCGCGTGCGCGGTGCTGGCGACGAACGGGGCGCCGCACTCGGAGGCGTACCGCAGGCCGTTGCGCAGCAGGTCGGCGCAGAGGTCGAGGTGGCCGGTCGTGGTGAGCGCGTCGGCGAGGTTGCAGTGGGCGCGGGCGACCTGGCGCAGTTCGCCCGGGGTGGAGGCGGGCAGGAAGTCGAGCTCCGCCAGCACGGCCGGGTCGCCGGTGTGCATGCGCGAGCCGATCTCGTTGGCGTACAACGACATCTTGAGTTCGGGGTCGTCGGAGACGGCACGGGCGCGTGCCACGCGGTCGAGCCACGGCTGGACCTCGCTCATCGGGGTCGTGCCGAGGTACGACAGGCCCAGCACTGCCTCACCCCGTGCGGCGAGGCCGGGGCGCTCGGTCAGGTCGGCGACGGCTCGTTCGAGCTCGGAGCGGGCCTCCTCGATGCCGCCCGCCTGACGGATCAGCAGCACACCCCGGTAGTGGCGGACCTGGCCGCGTGCCGCGGTGGACAGGCGCCGGTCCGACAGCAGGCGTTCGAGCGCCTCGGTCGGGTCGAGCTGGTCCAGGCCCTGGTGGGCGATCTGGCCGAGCTTGATCGCGAGCCTGTCGACGTCGGCGGCGGGCACGGCCGGGTCGAGCAGCAGCCGTTGCAGCAGGGCCGTGGCGGTGCCGGCGTCGCCGTTGTCGACGGCCCTGTCCGCGGCGGCCTCGCCGTAGCGCAGCCACGCGGACGTGCGCCCGGCGCGTTCGCTGTGCTCGGCGAGCTGGACCAGCGGACGGGGTTCGACCAGGTCGAGCACCTCGACGGCGCGGTGGTGCAGTGCTTGGCGGTCCGGTCCGCTCAACGTGTCGTAGACGGCCTGCTGGGCCAGTGCGTGCCGGAAGCCGTACCGCCGTGCGTCGACCTCGTGCAGAACGTGGCCCGTCAGCGCGTGCGTCAGCGCTTCCCGGCTTCCGCTGATCTCGGCCACCTCGCCGAGCAGTTCGGCGGACGCGGGCGCGCCCAGCACGGCGGCGGCCTGGACCAGCCTGGTGGCCTCGGCGGGCAGCGCGGCCAGGCGTTCGGCGATGGCGTCGCGCAGCAGCACCGGCACGTCGACGTTGTCGAGCAGCCGGCGGGCCGTGGCGCCGTCCGCGTGCACGGCGCCCGCGGGATTGCGCAACGCCCGCAGGGTCTCCTCGACCACGAACGGGATGCCGGCCGTGCGCTCGTGCAGCTTGGCCGCGAACTCCGCCGACACGGGCTCGCCGTCGAGGATCGCGGACGTCAGCGCCCGCACCTCGGCCACGTCGAGCGGTTCGAGCTCGAGCAACGCACTGGTGATCCCCGTGGGAGGCCGGTACGCCGAGCCCAGGGGAACACCGCCGGGCACGTCCTCGCGCCGGTAGGTGACGACGATGGAGAGGTTCGCGGGCGGATCGCCCATCAGGAACCGCAGCAGCTGCCGCGAGCCGTCGTCGGCCCAGTGCAGGTCCTCGACGACCAGCAGCACCGGTCCGAGCACGCCGAGCAGTTCGCGCAGGGCCCGGAACAGCCGGTGCCGTTCGGCTCGCGGGTCGCCGGTCGGCGCGGGCGGCTGCGGCAGGTAGGCGGCGAGTTCCGGCAGCAGCGCACCGAGCACACCGGACACCGGGCTCAACCGCGAGTGGTTGCGCGCCAGGCGATCCGTGCAGTCGCGCAGCGCCTCCAGCACCGCGCCGTACGGGAACGGCTCCCCCACCGGCTGGCAGTGGCCCATGAGGACGGAGATCGGGCCCAGGTCGGCGTCCAGCAACTCCCGCACGAGACGGGACTTACCGACGCCCGCCTCGCCCTCGATCATGACGACCGCGGGCTGGCTCGGCACGGCGGCCCGCAGCGCGCCGAGCTGGTCACCTCGCCCCACCAGCACCGGCGAGCTGGTGCGCATCAGTCCGCCGGGGTCGCAGCGTCGCGCCCTGGACTTCGGTGTCCGGCTCATCCGCACCGATGTTAGGTGAAAGACGCGTATCCCTACGTAGAGATATCCGGATTGTTCGTCGTTCCGGGTCGCCCGATGGTGATCGGCACGTGGTCGCCCACCCCTGCCGAGGCGGCCGGAGAACGGAGAACCAGAGATGCGACTTGATCGCACGACACGCGTGCTCGCGGCGACCGGGCTCGGCCTGGCCGTCGTGGCGGCGGTGAGCAGCCCTGTCCACGCCCAAGCGGGGGCGATCCAGAAGACCGCCCAGCCCGTCGCGGGCAGCTACATCGTCGTGTTCAAGGACGGTGCCAGCGACGCTCCCACCACCAACGCGAAGGCGCTCGACCTGGCCCGCAAGCACGGCGGCAAGGTCAGCAACACCTACGTGGCGTCGGTGCGCGGGTTCGCGGTGAAGCTGGACGAGGCGGCGGCGAAGCGCCTGGCGGCCGACCCGTCGGTGGCCTACGTGCAGCAGGACGGCTGGGCGCGGATGTCCGACACCCAGACGAACCCGACGTGGGGCCTCGATCGGATCGACCAGGCGAACCTGCCCGTCGACGCGAAGTACACCTACCCGAACACCGCGCCGACCGTGACCGCGTACATCCTCGACACCGGGATCTACAAGGCGCACAGCGAGTTCGAGGGCCGCGCCAAGGACGGCTACGACTTCATCGACAACGACCCGGACGCCTCCGACTGCCAGGGCCACGGCACGCACGTCGCCGGCACCGTGGGATCGAAGACGTACGGCGTGGCGAAGAAGGTCAACCTGGTCGGCGTGCGCGTGCTCGACTGCTCGGGCAACGGGCAGTACTCGCAGATCATCAAGGGCATCGACTGGGTCGCGCAGAACGCGAAGAAGCCGGCCGTGGCGAACATGAGCCTCGGCGGCGGTGCGGACTCCACTGTGGACAACGCGGTGAAGCGCGCGATCGCGGCGGGCGTCACGTTCGGCCTGGCGGCGGGCAACAACAACGGCGACGCCTGCCAGACCTCCCCCGCCCGCGTGCCGGAGGCCATCACCGTGGCCGCCAGCGACTCGGCGGACAAGCGGTCGATCTACACCGGCGGTCAGGCGTCGAACTGGGGCTCCTGCGTCGACCTCTTCGGGCCCGGCTCGAACATCACCTCCACCAAGAACGGCGGCGGCACCACCTCCATGGGCGGCACCTCGATGGCCACCCCGCACGTCGTCGGCGCCGCCGCGCTGTACGTGTCCGCGAACCCGTCCGCAACCCCTGCCCAGGTTCGCGACGCGCTGGTGAACAACGCCACGACCGGCAAGATCACCGATCTGCGGGGCTCGCCGAACAAGCTGCTCAACATCAGCTTCATCGGCGGCGGTGGCCCGGACCCCGAGCCGTGCGCCGCGGCCACCAACGGTGACGACGTGTCCATTCCGGACACCAACACCGCCGTGTCCTCCTCCGTCAGCGTGACCGGCTGCACCGGCAAGGCTTCGACCGCCACCAAGGTCAAGGTGGACATCAACCACCCCTACACCGCCGACCTCGCGATCGACCTCGTCGGTCCGTCCGGCGCGACCTACAGCCTCAAGAAGGCCAAGGGCGCGACCTCGTCCGCCGGTGTGCACGAGACCTTCACGGTCGACGCCTCCGCGGAGAACCGCAACGGCACGTGGAAGTTGCAGGTGACCGACGTCTGGACCTACGACGCCGGGAACATCGACACCTGGACCCTGACGTTCTGACGAGCACCGGAAGGATTCCCATGCACCGCACCACCTGCGGGCTCGCCATCGTCGTGACCGCCACCGCTTTGCTGGTGACCCCGGCACAAGCGGCTGAGGCGGACTTCGTCAAGGCCGAGAAACCCGCGGCCGGCGGCAGCTTCATCGTCTCGCTCAAGCCCGGCGCCGCCATCCAGTCGGCGTCGAGCGCCCTCACCCAGAAGTATGGCGGCACCCTGGACGCCGTGTTCTCCCGTGCCATGCGCGGCTTCCAGGTCAAGAACCTGACCGAGGCCGCCGCGCGGAAGCTGGCGGCCGACCCCGCCGTCAAGGCCGTCTACCAGGACGGCACCGCTCGGGCGTCGGACGTGCAGACCAACCCGACGTGGGGCCTGGACCGCGTGGACCAGGCGAACCTGCCGCTGGACAAGAAGTTCACCTACCCCAGCGGCGGCGCGTCGAACGTGACGGTCTACATCACCGACACGGGTGTGAAGACGAACATCGCCGACTTCGAGGGACGGGCGTCCGTGGGCGCCGACTTCATCGAGGACGGCCAGAACGGTCAGGACTGCTCCGGCCACGGCACCCACGTGGCCGGCACGGTCGGCTCGAAGACCTGGGGCGTGGCCAAGAAGGCCAAGCTCGTCTCGGTCCGCATGCTCGGCACGAACTGCACGGGCAACGGACCGGACTCGGCCGGCGTCAAGGCCATCGAGTGGATCACGGCGAACGCGCAGAAGCCCGCCGTGGTCAACGCCTCCTGGACCTTCGACACCGCCGACATCGGCAACGACGCCATCGCCGGCATGGTCGCCTCCGGCGTGCAGATGGCGGTCGCGTCGGGCAACAGCTCGACCGACGCCTGCTCCACCGGTCCCGCGAAGATCTCGTCGCTGATCACGGTGAACGCCACCTCGTCCAACGACGCACGTGCCTCGTTCTCGAACTACGGCACCTGCACGGACATCTTCGCGCCGGGTGACAACATCACCTCGCTGGGGCTGAACGGCGGCAGCACGAACATGTCCGGCACGTCCATGGCCACCCCGCACGTCGCGGGGGTCGCGGCCCTGTACCTGTCGGCCAACCCGTCCGCGAGCCCGCAGGCCCTGCGCGACGCGCTGGTGAACGGCGCCACCTCCGGCAAGGTCACCAACCCGGGCTCCGGTTCGCCGAACAAACTGCTGTACAGCGGTTTCATCGGCGGCGGTCCCGACCCGCAGTGCGGTCCCGGCACGAACGGCGACGACGTGTCCATTCCGGACACCGGCACCGCGGTCTCGTCGTCGGTCACGATCTCGGGCTGCACCGGCAACTCCACGGCCTCGGCAACCGTCAAGGTCGACGTCAACCACACCTACACCGGCGACCTGGCGATCGACCTCGTCAGCCCGTCCGGCAAGACGTACGTGCTGAAGAAGGCGGGCGGCGCCTCGTCCTCGGCGGGGGTCCACGAGACCTACACCGTCGACTTGTCCTCCGAAGCGCGCAACGGCACCTGGAAGCTGCAGGTGAAGGACGTCTACACCTACGACACCGGCAACATCGACACCTGGACCCTGACGGTCTGATCCCACCACGCGAAGAGCCCCGGAGCCAGCAGGCTCCGGGGCTCTTCCCCTGTCCCCGAAGGGGGTCTAGCGGGTGACGGTCAGCGTGAACGTCGTCGTGCCGGTCTTCCCGTCGGCCGAGGTGGCCTTGACGGTGATCGGGTAGGTGCCGGGCGGGGTGGAGAAGTTGGTGAAGATCCAGACGTTGCTGGTGCCGTTCTGGCCGATCGTGGCCGGGTTGAACGAGAACTGCGCACCGGCGGGGACACCGGACGCGGTCAGCGTCAGGTTCCCGGTGCCACCACTGGCCTTCACCGACGTCTGGGCCAGCAGGCCCTGCTTGACGCTCGCGGACGACGGCGTCGCGGTCACGGTGACCTCACCGGTCGGCGGCTCCTGGGAGCCCTCGACCGTGAGCGACACCGCGGTGGTGGCCGTCTTGCCGTTCGCGTCGGTGCCGGTGACCGTGATCGACGAGGTTCCGGCGGTCGCCGTGGACGACACGTCGAGCGTCAGCTTGGCCGACGAACCCGCGCCGATCGAGGCCGGCTGGAACGCCGCCTTCACGCCGGTGGGCACACCCGACGCCGTGAGGGTGATCGTCTGGCCGTCACCGCCGGACGAGATGGTCGTGGAGACGTACTTGCCCTTGGCCGCCTTCACACTGCTCGGCGAGGCTCCCAATGTGAAGTCGCCCGGCTGCGGATCCCCACCGCCGGTGACGGTCAGCGAGTACTTGCCGGACGCGGTCTTGCCGCTCGACGTGGTGCCGGTGACGGTGATCTCGTAGGTGCCGTTCGCGGCCGAGGTGGTCGCCTCGAACGTGACCTTGGCCGAGTTGCCGGTGGTGACCGACGTCGGCTGGAAGACCGCCTTCACCCCGCTGGGCAGCCCGGACGCTGACAACGTGGCGTTCTCCGCGCCGCCGGAACCGGCCGTGGTGGTGATGCCCGCGGACAGCGTCTTGCCCGCCGCGACCGACCCGCTGCCCGGCGCGACGGTCAGGCCGAAGTCGCCGACCGGCGGCTGCTGGCCGACCTCGGTCCTGACCCAGTCGCCCATCTCGTTGTCGAGGCGGCCGTAGATCGAGTACCACTTGAAGTCCGACCGGCTCCACGACGCGACGCCGTAGATCTTGCCGTCGACGACCAGCGGGCCGCCGCTGTCACCGGGCAGGATCGTGGTCCGGCCGTCGGAGTACCCGGCGCAGATCATGGTCGCCGACTTGAAGCCCGCGCCGACGCCCTGGCAGACGCTGTCCCCGTTGACGACCGGCAGACTCGCCTTGTCGAGGGTGACATCCGCCGAGGTGTCGTTGAAGTCCTTCTTGCCGTAGCCGTACCCGACACCGGTCTTGCCGGGCGCCGCACCGCCGGAGTCGGCACTCGTCGCGAACTTCGGGTACGCGGCACCGCCCTTGAGCGCGATGTCGCGGTCCACGGTCACGACGGCGACGTCGAAGCCCTGGTCGAAGTTGACGTACTTCGGGTGCTTCTTGTAGCTGACGACGTTGACGGCGAACCCGGATCCGTTGCCGCCGTTGAAGTCCTTGAGGTCGTCGAGACCGTAGACGAACCTCTTCTCGCCCTGGGCGTCCGCGCAGTGCGCCGCGATCAGGATCTTGCGCGGCGCCACGACCGTGCCGCTGCAGGTCTGTCCCTCCGGCCGGGTGCCACCGGCGCGGATCCCGGCGACGATGCCGGGGAACTCGCTCACGGTGGCGTTCTGCCCGCCGGCGAACAGGGGCGAGGCGTCACCGAGGTTCGCGGGGACGGTGTCCCCCAGGTAGTTCGCCGCAGGGGCGTTCGGCGGTGCGGCGTTCGCGGTGCCGACGGGCGTCAGCACCGAGGCCGCGACCAGGGCCACCAGGCCCCATGACCGTGTTCTCGTCACGTTGGTTCCTCTCCGGATCTCAGGAACGCCCACCTCAGGGCAGGGATGGCGGCCGTTCGCTGCGATCACTGTCGGAGCAGGGCACGTGCGGAACAATCAGGGTCCGCATCCGTAGGGGTACGGAACTTTCACCACCTACGGTCTTGTCCGCCGCCTCCGAGGCCCTCGGCCGCGACCATCGCGGGCGGACCCACCGGACAAGACCTACGGTCGGCGGAAGATCGTGATGGAGTGGCCGACGACGTCGATCGGAGTGCTCGTGTCGACCAGTGCCCGCAGCAGGTCGTCGGCCTTGGCGATCGCCGTGTTGGACACGACGAGCAGCCCCTTCACCTCGTCCCGCGGCGCCTCGCGCGGGTCAGAGGCGTGGATCCCGTGGTGCTCGGGCACTCCGGCGCCCTTGTAGACGAGCCACGTCCGCTCGCCCGGGTACCGCTTGAGCCGCTCGGCGAGCCTGCCGAGGTCCTGTCCCCAGTCGACGTTCGAGTCGTGCAGGTGCAGGTGGGTCTTGGACGGGCCGCCGAACACCTCGTTGGAGTACGGCAGGTAGTACGGGAACGTCCACAGTGAACTGGCGGCGACCAGCGCCACCGCGATCGCGGCGTAGCGCCGGTGCGCGACCACGGCGGCGGCGACGGCGAGGAACATCGGTACGAAGATCGCGTACCGGACGCCGAGGTCGCGGCTGCCGGTCATGGCGACGGCCAGCAGCACGGCGGTGGGAGCGAGGACGTACGCGGCCGCCGGGCGCCCGATCATCGCGGCGGCTCCGGCAGCCCAGAGCAGCAGTGCGCCCAGCGGTGTCTTCACCAGCAACGCGGCTGGCAGGTAGTACCAGCGCGAGCCCTCGTAGTGCGTGCCGAAGAGGTACCCGCCCCAGACGCGGTTCTCCAGTCCCAGCTGGAGGTGGATCCCGTCCAGGTAGGCCTGGGGGAACGCCGCGGAGGAGTCCACCGAGACGTAGGAGATCCAGACGACGGTGGTCGCCGCCAGCAGCACACCGACCGCGGCCCGATATCCGGCCTGCCATGCCACCAGGGCCAGGACGACCGGCACGGCGGCGAGGGTGTTCGTCTTCGTCGCGAGGGCCGCGCCGAGCGCCAGCCCGGCGAACGGCAGGTACAGGGCCGGGTCGGTCCGCGCTCGCCACGACAGCCAGGCGGAGGTGAGCACGAACCCGGCTGCCGCAACGTCCAGCGTGGCCAGCGATCCGTGCGCGATGAGGTCGGGCGAGAACCCGTACAGCGCCAGCGCGACGAGGCCGCCGGACCGGTTCGAGACGTCCGTGGCGAACAGGAGAACGACCAGCCCGAACAGCAGCGTGAGCACGATCATCGGAAGCCTGGCCGCCAGGAGCAGCGCGCCGGGGTCGTTGCCCGACTCGTAGAGCACGTGCCGGCCGAACTCGGTCTGGTCGCCCCGGAAGTCCGGGTCGAACCGCACGTCCGCGAACGCGAGACCGGTCGCCATGATCAGCTTGCCGAGCGGGGGGTGCTCCGGGTTGTAGCGCAGGCTGTGCTGCTCCAGCTGCACGACGGCGGCGCCGATGTAGACGGGCTCGTCGACGGTCGGCGTCTGCCGGACGGCCGTGGTGATCATGGCGATTGCCATCTGGGTCAGGAGCACCGCCGCCACCAGCACGAACAGCCACCGCCGGGGTGCGCTCACCTGCACGGTCGGCAGGGGCACCACGGCGGGGCGCTGGATCGTGACGAGCGACAAGACCGCTCGGTCCTCTCAGGTGGGTGGACGAACCCGACACTGTCCTGAAACGGGATGCCCGCCGAACAGGTTGCCTGCACATTTCGCTACAAGTCGTCGTGGAATCCCCTACCGCATTTCAACTACAGGTTGTAGCTTTACTGGCCCCCGGACGAGGGAGACCAGCCGTGACCGGATCCACCCGCTCGATGGCAGTCCTGGCGGCGCTGGCCGTCACGATCGGCGCGCTCGAGAGCATCCCGTTCCCCGCGCTCCCGTTGCTGCAACGCGAACTCGGCCTCGACCCGGCCCAGGCCGGGCTGCTGTCCACGACGCTGATCATCACGTCGGCCATCACCATGCCGATCGTCGCGAAGATCGCCGACGACCGCGGCGGGCGTCGGACGTTGCTGGTGCTGACCTGGTGCATCGTCGCCGGGGCCGTGCTGTCGGCGTTCGCGACGACGTTCCCCGCGATCCTGCTCGGGCAGTTCCTGCAAGGACTCGGCGGCGGCGTGCTGCCGGTGTCGTTCGTCGTGGCACGGCAACCGTTCAGCGAGTCCACACCGGTCGCGGTCGGCGTGCTCACCGGTCTGTTCACCGTCGGCACCGGTCTGGGCGTGCTCGTCGCCGGGCCGCTCGCGGACGCCCTGTCGCGCCAGTGGATGTTCCTGCTGCCGGCCCTGGTCGTGGCCGCGGTGGCGCTCGTCGCGCCGTTCGCGTTGCCCGGCGCACGAAACGTGCGGCGAGCGCGGCTGGACTGGCTCGGCGGCCTGTTGCTGGCGTTGGCGCTCGCCTCGCTCATGCTGGCCCTCTTCCTTGCACCGCAGGGACTTCTCGCTGCCGCCGCACTGCTCGTGGTGGCACTCGCGTCCGGCGCGGGTTGGGTCGCGGTCGAACGCCGCGCCGAACATCCGCTGATCGACCTCGGCGTCCTGCGTGCGCGCGGGGTGTGGACGGCGAGCATCACGGCAGGGGCGCTCGGGGCGAGCTACTCGGCAACGTACTTCCTGGTGCCGCAACTGCTCTCCGGGTTCGGTGCCACCGCCACCGAGATCAGCCTGCACCTCTTCCCCACCGTGGCGGTCGCCGTCGTGGTCGGGCCGTTGTCCGGCTTGTTCGTGCGACGCGCCGGGGTTCGGGTCGCGATGGTGGTGGGTCTGGCACTCACGGCCTCGGGAACGTTGTTCCTGGCCGGCTGGCACGACGTGCCGTGGCAGATCGCGGCAGGAATGCTGGTGACGCTCGGACTCGGTGTCGGAACCGCGTCCACCGCCACCTACACGGCCGTGATCGCCTCGGTCGGCGAGCAGGACACCGGGGTTGCGGCGGCGACGTGCGGGATCGCGCGCGCGATCGGTGCGGCACTGGGAGTTCAGGTCGCGGCCGCGTTGCTCACGGCAGGGGTCTCGTTCCAGCTCGGCTTCCTGCTGGCGGCGGCCGTGGTGCTGGCACCGCTGGTGTTGCAGCGGAAAATTCGCTTCAGCGAGGCGGCCGTGCGGGGCTAGCCTGCCCGGATGCCGTTGGGAGACATGGACAAGATCGCTTCTGAGACGGGTTTCTCCGGCGTGGTCCAGGTCGACCGCGCCGGACAGGTCGAGTTCGCGAAGGCCTACGGGCTCGCGAACCGCGCGTACGGCGTGCCCAACACCGTCGACACCAGGTTCGGCATCGCCAGCGGTGGCAAGGGGTTCACGGCGCTGACCGTGCTCTCCCTGATCCGCGAGGGGAAGCTGGCGCTCGACACCACCGCCCGGTCGCTGCTCGGCGACGACCTCCCGCTGATCGCCGACGACGTGACGGTCGAGCACCTGCTCACCCACACGTCCGGCATCGGCGACTACCTCGACGAGGAAGGCGACTGGGAGGCCGACGACTACGTGATCGGCGCGGCGCACGTGCTGACCACGACCGAGGCTTTCCTGCCGTTGCTGGACGGACATCCCCCGAAGTTCAAGGCCGGTGAGCGGTTCGGCTACTGCAACGGCGGTTACGTGGTGCTCTCGCTGCTGGCGGAACGGGCCAGCAGGCAGGGCTACCACGACCTCGTCCGCTCCAGGGTGCTCGGCCCGGCGGGCCTGACCAGGACCGATTTCCTGCGGTCGGACGAACTGCCGGGCGACGCGGCCGTGGGCTACCTGGAGGGCGGGGACCGGTCCAACGTCTTCCACCTGCCCGTGCTGGCGAACGGTGACGGCGGCATCCACACCACCGCGGGTGACATGACGAAGTTCTGGCGCGCCCTGTTCGCCGGCGAGGACGCCGAGGTCGCGACGAAGCCGCGCCACCACGTTCCCGAGGAGTCGCTGCGCTACGGGCTCGGGTTCTGGCTGCACGAGACCGACGACACCGTGATCCTCGCCGGGTACGACGCCGGAGCGTCGTTCAAGTCCACTCACGACCCGCACACCGGCACCACCACCACGGTCCTGTCGAACACCTCCCCCGGCGCGTGGCCGATGGCTCGTGCGCTCATGTGACTGTTCTGAACGGGTGATGGATGCGAACATGTGTTCGTGAGCGCCACCCCGATCCTCCACGCCGACCTCGACGCGTTCTACGCGTCGGTCGAGCAGCGGGACGACCCGAGCCTGCGCGGCCGCCCGGTGATCGTCGGTGGCGGCGTGGTGCTGGCCGCGAGCTACGAGGCCAAGGCGTTCGGCGTCCGCACCGCGATGGGCGGCGCGGCGGCCCGGCGGTTGTGCCCGCACGCGGTCGTGGTGCCGCCGCGCATGGCGGCCTACTCGGCGGCGAGCAAGGCGGTGTTCGAGGTCTTCCGCGACACGACGCCGCTGGTCGAAGGCCTGTCGATCGACGAGGCGTTCCTCGACGTCGGCGGCCTGCACCGGATCGCCGGGCCACCCGAGGTGATCGCCGCACGGCTGCGGGCGGCTGTGCTGGAGCGGGTCGGGCTGCCGATCACGGTCGGGGTGGCGCGGACGAAGTTCCTGGCCAAGGTCGCGAGCGGGGTCGCGAAGCCCGACGGGCTGCTGGTCGTGCCCGCCGGTCACGAGCTGGAGTTCCTGCACCCCCTGCCCGTCGAACGGCTCTGGGGCGTCGGCGAGGTGACGGCGGCCAAGCTGCACGGCCTGGGCCTGCGGACGGTCGGCGAGGTCGCCGCGCTCGGTGAGGCGGCACTGGTCTCGATGATCGGCAGGGCGGCGGGCCGGCACCTGCACGCACTGGCGCACAACCACGACCCGCGGCCGGTCCAGACCGGACGCCGGCGCCGCTCGATCGGTTCGCAACGCGCGCTGGGCCGCCGCGAACGCACGCGCGACGACCTGGACGCCGTCCTCGCCTCACTGGTCGACGGCATCGCGCGCCGGCTCCGCACGGCCCACCGCGCGTGCCGGACCGTGGTGCTGCGCCTGCGGTTCGCCGACTTCTCCCGCGCCACCCGCTCCCACACGATCGGGACTCCGACGACGGAGACCGAGGTGCTGCTGGCCGCGGCGAGGGACCTGCTCGGCGGCGTGATGCCCCTGATCACCGGCCGGGGCATCACGCTGCTGGGCGTCTCCCTCACCAACCTCCAGGACGACGCGCCGATGCAGATGGCGCTGCCGTTCGAGGAGCAGAAGCCGGCCGCCCTGGACGCCGCGCTCGACCACGTCCGCGACCGCTTCGGGTCCAGGTCGGTCACGCGAGCGGCGCTGCTCGGCCGCGATCCCGGCATCTCCGTGCCTCTGCTGCCGGACTGAACCGCGACGAGCCTGGGTCCAGCCGTCCGGCTTTACACCTGATGGACCCTTGTAAACTGAAACGTGTTCTAGTTAATCTACCCGCATGATCGCCACAGTGGTGTGGGGCACCGGAAACGTAGGCCGTGCCGCGATTCGTGCCGTCGAGGCCCATCCGGCACTGAAGCTGACGGCCGTGGTCGTCCACAACCCGGAGAAGGCGGGCCGGGACGCCGGTGACCTCGCCGGACTGGATCACGAGCTGGGAGTGGCGGCCACCACCGACATCGAGGCGGTGCTGGCCGCAAGTCCGCGCGCCGTCGTGTACGCGGCGTCGGGCGACATCAGGCCGGACGACGCCCTCGCCGACATCACGAGGGCGATCAGGGCGGGCGCGGTCGTCGTCACGCCGTCTCTGTACGCGCTGTACGACCACCGCAGCGCGCCGCCCGAGTTGCGAGAACCGGTTCTAGCCGCGATCGAGGAGGGCGGCGGGTCGTTGTTCGTCTCCGGCGTCGACCCCGGCTGGGGCAACGACGTGCTGCCGCTGATGATCAGCGGCCTCGGCAGCCGGATCGACGCCGTGCGCTGCCAGGAGATCTTCGACTACTCGACCTACGACCAGCCCGACGCGGTGCGATGGCTGATCGGGTTCGGGCAGCCGCTCGACTACGAGGCGCCGATGATCATGGCGACCGTGCCGACCATGATCTGGGGCGGGCAGGTCCGGCTCATGGCCAGGGCGCTGGGCGTCGAGATCGACGAGATCCGCGAGACCGTCGACCGGCGCGCGCTCGACGAGACGGTGACGACGCGGACCATGGGCGAGTTCGAGAAGGGCACCCAGGGCGCGATCCGGTTCGAGGTGCAGGGCATCGTTGACGGCGAACCGCTGATCGTCATCGAGCACGTCACGCGCATCCACGCCTCGTGCGCCACGGACTGGCCCATGCCGCCGTCCGGGGACGGCGCGCACAAGGTGATCATCGAGGGCCGGCCGCGCATCGAGGTGTCGGTCGAGGCCGTCGACGAGGGCGAGAACCGGTCCGCGGGCGGCAACGCCACGGCGGTCGGCCGCATCGTCAACGCCATCGACTGGCTGGCCGGCGCGGAACCCGGCCTCTACGACGCGCTCGACGTCCCGTTGCGCCCCGTCGCGGGCAAGCTCGGAAGGAGCAGGCCGTGAACATCGACATCCCCGAGGGCAAGGACCCCATCGGATACGTGTGGGGCGAGCTCGTTCCGGGCATCGGCATGGCCGCCGCGAACCTCTCGCTGGCCGTGTACCAGCACACGACGCTGGGGTTGCGCGAGTTCGAGGCGGCGCGGCTGCGGATCGCGCAGATCAACGGCTGCATGTTCTGCCTGGAGTGGCGGACCGAACGCGACGGCGAGAAGGTCGAGGACGACTTCATCGACGCGGTGACCCAGTGGCGCACCACCGACGCCTTCGACGACCGGGCGAGGCTGGCCGCGGAGTACGCCGAGCGGTACGCACTGGATCACCACGGTCTGGACGACGAGTTCTGGTCCCGCATGACCGCGCACTACAGCCAGGTCGAGATCGTGGAACTCACGATGAGCGTCGGGGCGTGGCTCGTGTTCGGCAGGCTGAACCGGGTGTTCGGCCTCGACGCCATCTGCGTGCTGCCGAAGTTCTGAGGGGTCCCGGCCGTCAGAAGTCGGTCGCGATGATCTTCTCGATGTTCCTCTCGGCCAGCGCCGTGATCGTGACGAACGGGTTCACCACGGTGCAGCCGGGGATCAGCGAACCGTCCACGACGTACAGACCCGGATGTCCCTGCAACCGCCCGTAGTTGTCGGTCGCCCTGTTCAGCACGGCGCCGCCCAGCGGGTGGTAGGTCAGGTGGTCGCCCCAGATCTTGTACACGCCGAACAGATCGGTCCGGTAGATCGTCCCCTCCTTCGAGTTGATCTTGTCGAAGATGGTCTTCGCGGCGTTGATGGAGACGTTCTTCCACGCGGTCTGCCAGTTCAGGTCGACCTTGCCCGCGGCGGCGTTCCAGGTGAACTGGGCGCGGTTGGGGGTCTTCGTGATCGACAGGTAGAACGACGCGTACGTCTCGATCCCGGTCGGGAGCGGCGCCACCTCGGCGAAGGCGCCGCCGGCCGCCCAGTTGTCGATGCCCAGGGTCGGGATCGACGACTGCAGCTGGCCCGTGGGGTCCCACAGGTGGTTGGCGCGGCCGCACATGACGTTGCCGTTGTCGCCCCAGCCCTTGCCGACCTCACCGTTCAGGTTCGGCAGCGCGCCCGTGGCCTTCAGCTTGACCAGCAGTTTGCTGGTGCCGACGCTGCCCGCCGCGAAGAACACCTTCGCCGCGGTCACCTCCTTGACGGCGATCGGGTCACCGGTGGTGTTGAGCTGCTCGATGGTGACCTTGTAGCCGCCCGTGGCCGGCCTGACGTCGACGACCCGGTGCAGCGGCGAGATGGTGACGCGGCCGGTGGCCCTGATCTTGGGGAGGTAGGTCTTCTGCAGCGACTTCTTGCCGAAGTTGTTGCCGTAGAGGATCTCCCCCGCGAGCGCCGACTTCGTGGCCGTGCCCGCCGCCTCCTGCTCCATGTAGTTCCAGTCGTACACGGTGGGCACGAAGACGTACGGGAAGTTCGACCGCTGGGCGTGCTTCCGGCCGACCCTCGCGTACTGGTAGGCCGGGGTGCTCTCGAACCAGGCCGACCTGATCAGGCTCGCGCCGAGCTCGGCGTTGGCGCGCGGGTAGTAGGTGTTGTACATCTCGTCGGGATTCACCGTCGGCAGGACCTCGGCGAAGTTCTCCCGTTTCGGCGTCACGGCCATGCCGCCGTTCACGAGTGAACCGCCACCGACACCGCGTCCCTGGTAGACGGTGATGCCGGCGAACTCCTCGGCGTCGAGGATGCCGGTGTACTTCGGGATCGCCTTGTCGATCGGGAAGCCCAGGAAGTTGCTCAGCGGCTGCTTGGTCTTGGTGCGCAGCCAGAACGACCGCTGGTCCGGTGTGGTGGTGTTGGCGAAGATCTTCCCGTCCGCACCGGGGGTGTCCCACGCCATGCCCATCTCGACCATGTGGACGTCGACACCGGCCTGGGCGAGACGCAGAGCCGTCACGGAACCGCCGTACCCGGTGCCGATCACCAGGGCCGGAACGACCGCCGCGTCCGCGATCGACGTCGCCGCCCGTGCCACCGGAGCGACGCCACCGAGGGCCACGGCCCCAAGAATAGAACCTGTTCCAGCAATGAACGAACGTCGTGAAGGACCCTCGAAACCGTTGTCACACGTCATTGTGTGGGTCATGTGATCTTCCTCACTGTGGGCGCATGAGAACAAGTTATACCGGCGCTTGTAGATCAAGTCACTACCTGGTAGTCCCGGTTCGCTCGGGGAGCCCAGCGCAGGCAGGGGTCTTGGCACGGAGATTCGCGGCCCGCGCGGACAACCCGGACGGCCCAGCACGACCACACGATCCGGGAATGTTCGGACACGCATGGTCGCCCGACAATCGAGCGATGCCCGAGGTATCTGGTGGTGAGGACGCGAGAGCGAGCGTCCTGGTGGTGGGTGCGGGGATGTCCGGCCTGGCGGCGGCGCGCGCGCTGCGCAAACGGGGCCACGCCGTCACCGTCCTGGAGGCCCGTGACCGCGTCGGCGGCCGGATCTGGACCGACGAGCACGGGGTCGACCTGGGCGCGCACTGGATCCACGGCACCGACGGCAACCCGATCACCGAACTGGTCGAGGACCTGGGGATCCCGTACAGCTACGTGGGCGGGGACAGCGCCTACACCGGCGGGTTCGACAGCCTCGACCTGTTCGGGGCGGACCTGCGGGCGGTGAACCACCGCTACAAGAGCCGCACCCTCGAACTGGCCGACGAGGTGCTGCACGAGCTGGAACGCCGCGCCGCGGTGGCGCGCAGGGAGGACCACCCGGACGTGCCGCTGGGCGAGGCGATGCGGCAGGTCCTCGCCGAGCACCGGCTGTCCTCAGAGGACGAACAGGCCGTGCGGTACCACCTGAACGTGATCCTGCGCGAGGACGCGGCGGAGGACCCGGACAAGCTCTCGTTGAAGCACTGGGAAGAGGGTTATCTCGTCTACGGTTACGGCGACAGCACGTTGCACGAGGGCTACCAGTCCGTTGTGGACGCCATGGCCGGCGATCTCGACATCCGGCTCGGGCACGTGGTCACGCGCGTGGAGGAAGGGCGCGTGACGACGGACCAGGGCGTGTTCGAGGCGGACAAGGTGCTCGTCACGCTGCCGCTGGGAGTGCTCAAGGCCGGGACGGTCGAGTTCGTGCCGCCCCTGCCCGAGGCCAAGCGGTCGGCGATCGCCCGGCTCGGCTACGGCACGCTCAACAAGATCGCGCTGCACTACGCCGAACCGTTCTGGCCCACGGAACAGTACGTCTTCGGTTACCTGTGCCGGGACACCGACCGCTACCCCACCGTCGTCATCAGCATGTGGAAGTCGCACGGCAAGCCGATCCTGGTGATGCTGCTCGGCGCCTCGCTCGGCCGTGAGATGGAGACGTGGTCCCCGGAGGAGGTCTCGGCGTACGCCACCTCCGTCGTCCAGGACCTGTTCGGCGAGGAAGCACCGGCGCCCGCGAGCGTCTCGCGCACCACGTGGTCCTCAGATCCGTACGCGCTGGGTTCCTACACGTGCATCGGTGTCGGCTCGTCGTCGAAGGACATCGCGACGCTCGCCGAACCGGTCGGCGACGGGCTGTTCTTCGCCGGCGAGGGCACGAACCCGTACCACTGGGGCTGCGTGCACAGCGCCTACGAGACCGGGCGGCGCGAGGCGGCGCGGATCAGCGGCGACTCCGGGCTCTACACGCCGCCCAGCGCCGGGAAATCCCGTGCCCAGTCCCGCAACACCGACAGGATGCTGCGGTTCGTGCGGATGCGGATGAACCACATCACCGAGCGCGAGCTCACCGAACGGGTCGCGTGCCTGCGGGAGAGCGTCGACCCGCACGGGGTGCGGTTGTTCGCGGCCCTGGCGGACTCCGAACTGGAGACCCTCGCGTCGATGTTCGACGAGATCCCCTACACCGCGGGCGACACGCTCTTCCACGAGGACGACGAGGCGCACGGCGTGTTCCTGGTCGCCTCCGGCCAGGTCGAGATCGACTTCGGCGGCATCTACGAACGCGCGATCCTCGGCCGCGGCGGGCTGCTCGGCCACTACGACATGTTCTTCAACGCCCGCACCACCTCCGTGACGGCGCTGACCGACGACGTCGTGGTGTTCTACCTGGACCACTACCGCTACCAGAGCTTCCTGTACGCCTTCCCCGACGTGATGATGCTGATGCTCTCCGACCTCGTGACGCGGTGGGAGCAACTGGAGGGCGTGCTCGGGACCGCGACGCTGCCGAAATTGAGTGGAGGGCCGCAACCCAGGGCCGTTACGGTGCTGCCCGACTGAGTCGTCGAGGCTGGGACCTGCCGTTGTACACCGTTTGAGTTCTCCCAAGCGCTGGTCTTCGTGGCGCGCCGCTCCTTCTCTGAGCGCCGCGCTCCCTTTGCTGCGGATTTCTCACCGAACGGTGTACTCCTGTGCTCATCACCTGGGCCGTCGTGCCCACCTGCCTTCCTCTCGTCCGCCGTCGTTGCCACGTGTGCGCCGCCGACCGCTTCCGGGCGAGCGGCAAGTTCCGCGTCAACGCCAACCACAAGGTCCTCGACGCGTGGCTCCTGCTGCTCTGCACCGGGTGCGGGGACACGGTCAAGCTCACGATCTTCGAGCGGACCCACGTGCGTTCCGTCCGGCCCGCGCTGCTGGACCGGTTGCACGCCAACGATCCCGCGCTCGTGCCCGAGCTTCTGCAGGACTCCGTTCTGCAGAAGCGCAACCACGTCTCCCTCGACTGGGAGGGGGCGTGGCGGCTCGACACAGGCGGGTCCGGCCACCTGGACCTGGAGGTGGCCGACGTGGAGGTGCGGTTCGCGGCGCGGATCCCCGTGCGGCCGGTGCGGCTCATCGCGGACGCGTGCGGTCTGACGCGCGGTGAGGTCGAACGGCTGATCGCCGACGGGAAGGTCGTGTCCGCCATCAGGTTGACCGGCAAGGTCTCCGGCGACTTCACCTTCACGCTCAAGCGCTGAGCACTCGCCTCAGCAAGGCCAGTACGGCGGCCACGCCCGGAGGGTCGGGCGGGTCGCCGTACGTGGCCGCGTGGATCTCGCGGTGGAAGCCCTTCAGCTCCGTCGCGTGGACGTCCGGCCTGCGGTGGGCCCTCAGGCCGAGTCCCGGCAGGACCGCGACGCCCGCACCGGCGGCGACGAGGGCCTGGACCACCACCATGTCGTCGCTGTGCGAGGAGATCCGCGGCGCGAAGCCCTCGCTCCGGCAGACCACCTCCAGCTCTTCGCGGCACGCGTCGCACCCGCCGATCCACGCCGAGTGGCGGTGGTTCGCGAGGCCGTCGTCCTGCTGCCGGCTGATCAGGTGGATCGGGTCGTCACCGAGGTGCACGAACCGGAAGCCCTCCTCGGCTGGGGCGCCGGCGTGCCGGAAGACGACGGCGATCTCGACCTCGCCGTGCCGCACCATCTCGAGCGCTTCGACCGGGTGCCGTTCGAACAAGCTCAGCTCCAGCCCGGGATGCCTCTCCGCCAGGGCCGCGGCCACCTCCGGAACGATCGTGGCGGCCGCGGAGGCGTTGGCGGCCACCCTGACCCGCCCCGACCTCAGCCCCGCGTGCGCCGCCAGTTCGGTGGTGGCGGCATCGACCCGGCCGACGATCTCGGCCGCACGACCGGCCAGCAGCAGGCCTTCCGGCGTCAGGCGGATCCCTCTTCCGACCCGTTGCACGAGCTTCACGCCCGTGGCCGCTTCCAGCCTCGACAGGTGATGGCTCACCGACGGCTGCGAGTAGTGCAGCTCCTTGGCGGCCTCGGTCACCGATCCGTGCCGGGCCACCGCCGCCAGCACCTCGAGGTGCACCAGGCTGAGCATTCATCAACGTTATCAATGAAAGCGGCAGGTTTTTGGCATTGGACGTCATGGGTCGTGCGGTTCAGGCTTGGGTTCATGACGAAGGTGACCTGTGATCTCTCGATCTCCCTCGACGGCTACGCGGCGGGGCTCGGTCAGGCCGAGGACCGGCCGTTCGGGGACGACGGCGGCGACGGCTGGGGCAGCGAGCTGCACGCGTGGATGGAAGACCCCGAAGAGCAGCGGTGGCAGCTGGACCGCCTGGCTGAGACGAAGGCGTTCATCATGGGCCGCAACATGTTCGGGCCTGTCCGCGGCTCGTGGGACCGCGTGTGGAACGGGTGGTGGGGCGACAACCCTCCTTATCACGCACCGGTTTTCGTGCTCACCCACCACCCGCGCGCACCGCAGCCGATGGAGGGCGGCACCACGTTCCACTTCGTGACCGAGGGCATCGCGGCGGCCTTCGGACTCGCCAGGGAAGCGGCTGGGAACGGCAACATCTCCATCCACGGCGGCGCTTCCACCGTCAACCAGTACCTAACCGCGGGTCTCGTCGACGAGCTGCGGCTGCGGATCGTGCCGATCACGCTCGGCGCCGGCACGCGGTTGTTCGACGGCGTTCCCGGGCTGCGGCTGGACCAGGTCGAGTCACGGGCCAAGGCGTCTTTCACGCACGTGACCTACCGCGTCATCAGGTGAGCCCCACGTGACCCGTTCGCCAGTTGAGACGGTGGGCCAAGTGGCCTCTTGATCGCTCAACCTCGTCACGCCAAGGTGAGGAAGGTTCAGCTACCTGAACACCTCGGAAGCCGACGGCGTCAGACGAGGAGCACGAATGCGGAAACGCACGACGATCGTCCCTCTGCTAGCACTCCTGAGCCTGGTCCTGCCCGCACCCGCGACCGCCCAGCCGAACGGCACGGTCACCTCGGGGCAGGCCCGGTTCCAGATCCTCTCCCCCACCCTGATCCGGTCCGAGTTCGCCGGGGACCGCGCCTTCGAGAACCAGGCGACTTACAACGTTATAAATCGCATGTTCCCCCGCACCTCCTACAGCTCGCGGACCGAGAACGGCTGGCTGGTCATCACCACCTCGGCGATGACCCTGCGCTACCGCGTGGGCTCCGGCCCGTTCCGCGCGGACAACATCGAGCTCAAGACGGCCGGCACGACCGCGTCCCCGTGGCGGCGGGTGGTCTGTGCGACCGGACAGCTCTGCGAGGCGGAGGACCAGCACCGCGAGGGCATGCTCGTCGCGGCGGACCACGCCGGTCACACCGGCTGGGGCTTCGTCGCCGGGTTCTCCTTCGCCAACAACGGCGTCACGGCCACCGTGCGCGCGACCAGTGCGGGCAGGCACCGGGTCGTCGTGAAGTACGCCAACGGGCAGGGCGGCGACGGCAAGCACGAGAACCGCACGCTCGGCCTGAGCGTCGACGGCCAGGCGCCGCGGCAGATCATGTTGCCGCGCACGGCGAACTGGGACGACTGGCAGCAGGTCGCCACGGAGGTCGACCTCTCGGCCGGTGAGCACCGCGTCTCCCTGACCCGGGGCGCGGGCGACTCGGGCAATGTCAACGTTGACAGCCTCGCCCTGCTCACGGCGGGTCAGCCCTACCCCACGGCCCGAGCGGTCGACGACTGCCGGTTCGGCACCAGCTGCGAGGCCGAGAACGGCGTCATCGGCGGCGCGGCCAAGATCGCCGACGAGCACGCCGGGTTCGCGGGCACCGGGTTCGTCGCCGAACTGGTCGGCGGCACGCGGCTGACCCAGCGCGTGAGCAGCGTTCCGGCCGCGGGCACGTACCCCGTGGTGCTGCGCTACGCCAACGGCGTCGGTGGCGACGGCAAGCACGAGCCGCGGACCGTGTTCGTCAACGGCCAGGCGGTCACGTTGCCCACCACGGCGAACTGGGCCACGTGGGCCACGGTCACGGCGCAGATACCGTTGCCCGCGGGCACTTCCGACCTCGCGGTCACGTGCCCGGACAACGGCTGCCACGTCAACCTGGACACCATCGGGCTCACCAGTTCGGCGCAGCACGTCGCGCTCGGCGGGTACCGGCGTTCGCTCGACGGCTACACGGGCAACAGCGGTGACCCGAAGCTGTACCCCGGCCTGATGTACCGCGACGGCTGGTACACGCTGGACGACACGCCGTCCGCTCTGCGCAACGGGACCCCGCGCGCGGACCGGGGCGCGCAGCCCTACCAGGACGGTTACGTCTTCGGCTACGGCCAGGACTACAAGGCGGCGCTGGGTGACCTGGCAACGCTGACCGGCGGGTCGAAGTTGTTGCCGC
This sequence comes from Lentzea cavernae, assembly GCF_014653695.1. Taxonomy (GTDB): domain Bacteria; phylum Actinomycetota; class Actinomycetes; order Mycobacteriales; family Pseudonocardiaceae; genus Lentzea; species Lentzea cavernae. Next base: position 366,651 of record NZ_BNAR01000002.1, read on the forward strand.
GCTGGGCTTACGGGGTCTGGTACTCCGAGTACATCGACAGGACGGCGGCCGACTTCCGCGACCGCATCCTGCCCGCGTTCCGCCAGCACGGCGTGCCGCTGGACGTCCTCGTGGTCGACACCGACTTCAAGGGGCACAACCTGTGGAACGGCTGGCGGATGGACCAGCAGAAGTTCCCGGACCCGCAGGGGTTCCTGGACTGGGCGCACAGCGAGGGCCTGGCAAGCACGCTCAACATCCACCCGAGCATCCAGGGCGACGACCCGGACTTCGCGCAGGCGCAGGCCACCGCGAAGGGCAAGCTGGCCAAGGGTTCCTGCACCAACTGCTACGTGTTCGACTGGGGCGACCCCGACCAGCTGCGGGCCTACGTCGAGCTGCACCGCAAGATGCCGACCGACTTCTGGTGGCTCGACTGGTGCTGCGACGGCTCGGGTTCGTCGTTGCGGGGCGTCACGCCGGACACGTGGATCAACGAGCAGTACTCGAAGATGGGCTCGTTCGCGTTCTCGCGCGGGTTCGGGTCGTTGCAGGCCGGTGGGTACAGCGGCGCCGGGCCGCTGCCGACCGGTCCGTGGGCGGAGAAGCGCTCCACCCTGCACTTCACCGGTGACACCTCGTCGACGTGGGGCGTGCTGAAGGGCACCATCGGCTACACCTCGGCCGAGGGCGTGGCGACGGGCATGTCGAACATCAGTCACGACATCGGCGGCCACAACGACACGACCGGGCTGCGCGGGTCGGAGCAGTACCTCGACAACGGCCAGGTCCGCTACACGACCAAGATGCCAGACGACATGTACGCGCGGTGGGTGCAGCTCGGCGCGTTCCAGCCGATCACGCGCCTGCACAGCAACCACAGCGACCGGTTGCCCTGGCAGTACGGACCGGCCGCGCAGGCGTCGGCGACGAAGTTCCTGAACCTGCGGGAACGGCTCGTGCCGTACATCTACACGCTGGCGGAGCAGGCCAACCGCACCGGTGTGCCGATGGTGCGTCCGGCCTGGGTCGAGTACCCCGGCAGCGCGGAGGCGTACTCCACTGTGGACAGCCAGTTCCTGCTCGGGCCGGACATGTTGGTCGCGCCGATCACCACGCCGGGTGACGTGGGTTCCACGCGGGTCTGGTTCCCGCCCGGCAGCCAGTGGACCGACTACTTCACCGGCCAGGTGCACCAGGGCGGCACGTGGGCCACGGTCAGCGCGGGCTGGGACACCATGCCGGTGTTCCTGCGCTCGGGCGGAATCCTGGTGGAGCGCACGAAGGACGTCGCCAACGACGCCAAGAACCCGGCGAACGAGCTGACCGTGCACGTGACGGCCGGCGCGAAGGGCGAGTTCACCCTCTACGAGGACAAGGGGAAGCGCACCCGGATCAAGCAGTCCGGTGACTTCCTGACCGTGCAGTCGCCCACGTTGTTCTCGAAGCGGAAGTGGACGGTGGTGGTGCACGAACTCGACGGCTCGACCCGGACCGTGCAGAGCAAGGGGCTGCCGGTGATCAGTCTTCGGGCACCCAGGTGAGCAGCCGGACCTTCGCGACGGTCCGGACGTGCTTGCGCATCGCCGCGGCGGCCTTCTTCGCGTCGCCCGCGGCGATGGCCTCGTAGATAGCGGTGTGCTGCGCCAGTGACCGGGACGGGCGCCCCGGCTGGCGCAGCGACTCCGTGCGGCTCTCGGTGATCTGCTGGGCGATGGTCTTCATGAAGTCGGCCAGCAGCGAGCTGTGGGCGGCGGCGGTGACGGCGGCGTGGAAGCGGCGATCCCCTTCCACGCCGTTCGCGCCTTCGGCGATCTCGTCGCGCATGAAGTCGAGCGCCTCGCGGATCGTCTCGAGCTCGGCGTCGGTGCGGCGTTCGGCGGCGAGTTCGGCGAGCTTGGTCTCCAGGGCCTCGCGGGCCTCCAGCACCTCCGGGAGGCGCTTGCGGCGTTCGACGAGCTGCTCGACCGGCTCGACGTCGAGGGTGTCGCGCACGAGGTACGTGCCGCCGCCGTGCCGTGCCTCGACCAGGCCCTGGACCTCCAGGACCACGATCGCCTGCTTGACCGACGCGCGGCTCACGCCGAGGCTCGCGGCCAGGTCGCGTTCGGCGGGCAGCCTGTCTCCCGCGCTCAGACCGGCCTCGGTGACGTGCGCGCGCAGCCGTTCGAGCACCTGCTCGTACAGGCGGGACTTCACCATCGGCCGCAATGCCTCGGACATCGTCCCAGGATAACCGGTCAAGTGGCTCAGCCACTATGCCACCTCTTGACAGCCACCGGACCGTGGGCGGAAAGTGGCTCATCCACTCGGCCATTGAGCCAGCCGGACAGCCCCAACGACGGGAGCCCCTGCATGTCCGCCGAACTGATCTCGATACTCGTGCTGGTCGTGGTGTTCGTCATCGCCACGACGCGGTCGATCAACATGGGAGCGCTGGCGTTCGCCGCCGCCTTCGGGGTCGGCACGCTGGTCGCGGACATGAAGACCGACGACATCTTCAAGGGCTTCCCCGGCTCGTTGTTCGTCGTGCTGGTCGGGGTGACGTTCCTGTTCGCCATCGCCCGCGCCAACGGCACCACGGACTGGCTGGTGCACATGGCGATCCGGCTGGTCGGCGGGCGGATCGCGTTGATGCCGTGGGTGATGTTCGCGATCACCGGCGTGCTGACGGCGATCGGCGCGGTGAGCCCGGCGGCGGTCGCGATCGTGGCGCCGATCGCCATGGGGTTCGCGGCCAAGTACAAGATCAGCCCGCTCCTGATGGGCGTGATGGTCGTGCACGGCGCGCAGGCGGGCGGGTTCTCCCCCATCAGCATCTACGGCACGATCGTGAACGGCATCGTCGACAAGGAGGGCCTGCCGGGCAACGAGGTCGTGCTGTTCCTCGCCAGCCTCGTGGTGAACCTGCTGATCGCGGTCGTGGTGTTCGTGGTGTGCGGCGGGATGAAGCTCGCCCGGCAGCCGCTGGACACGCCCGCGCTGGTCGGCACCGGTGGTGTCGGCGCGGCCGGGGTCGCGGCGGCCGGGTCGGCGACCGGCGGTGGCGGTGCGGCCGGCAGCGACGGTCGGACTGCCGGTGGTGACGCGGCCGACGGCGACGGCGGGCCTACCGGCAGCGCCACGGCCGGCAGCCGGGCAAGCGGAACCCCTTCGGGCGGCACCGGCGGCGGAGTCGTTGAGACCGACGAGCGGATCGCCCTGACCGCGCCCCGCATCGCCACCCTCCTCGGCCTGGCCGCGCTGGTCGTCGCCGCCCTCGTCTTCGACCTCGACGTCGGCCTCGCCGCGATCACGGTGGCCGTGCTGCTCAGCATCGTGTGGCCGGAGACCTCCAAGACGGCGATCACCCAGATCACCTGGCCGACCGTGCTGCTGATCTGCGGCATCCTCACCTACGTCGCCGTGCTGCAGACGATGGGCACGATCAAGTGGGCCGGCGACTCGGTCGCGGGCGTCGGCGCTCCCCTGCTCGCCGCTCTCCTGATCTGCTACATCGGCGCGATCGTGTCGGCGTTCGCCTCGTCGGTCGGCATCATGGGCGCGTTGATCCCGCTGGCCGTGCCGTTCCTGCTGCAGGGCGAGGTCAGCGCGGTCGGGCTGATCGCGGCGCTGGCGGTGTCGGCGACCGTGGTCGACGTGAGTCCGTTCTCCACCAACGGAGCCCTGGTGCTGGCGGGTGCGGAGAACGTCGACCGCGACAAGTTCTTCAAGCAGTTGATGGTCTACGGCGGGATCATGGTCGCGGCGGCGCCGCCGCTGGTGTGGCTCGCCCTCGTCGTCCCGGGAATCTGGTGAGTTGATGTTTGCCTTGCAGTCGGACCGCGTCGCCCTCCGCTTCGGCGACCGCGCCCTCACCCACGCCGAACTCGCGGGATGTGCCGGAGCCCTGGCACAGCGGTTGTCCGGGCTCCCCCGCGTGGCGATCTGGGCCACGCCGACCCTCGAGACCTGCGTGGCGGTGGTCGCGGCGCTGCTGGCCGGGGTGCCGGCCGTGCCGCTCAACCCGAAGGTCGGCGAACGCGAGCTCGCGCACATCGTGGCGGACAGCGCGCCGGCCGGGGTGCTCGCCGCGCCGGGGGTGGAGCTGCCCGCGGGCTTGGATTCGGTGCCACGTCTCGAGGTCACGCTCGACGGCTCGGCCGAGAAGGTGTTCGCGGATCCCGGCGACGAGGCTCCCGCTTTGATCGTCTACACCTCGGGCACCACCGGCTCCCCCAAGGGCGTCGTGCTGCCGCGCCGTTCGATCGTGTCCACTTTGGACGCGGTGGCGGAGGCGTGGGGGTGGACGGCCGACGACGTGCTGGTGCACGCGTTGCCGTTGTTCCACGTGCACGGGCTGATCCTCGGTGTGCTCGGGCCGTTGCGGCGCGGCGGCACGCTGCACCACCTCGGCAAGTTCTCCACCGCGCAGGTGGTGGAGGCGCTGAACGGGGAGGGCACGATGATGTTCGGCGTTCCGACGATGTACCACCGGATCGCCGAGGAGGTCGGCTCCGCCCCCGCGCTCGCCGCCGCTCTGGGCGGGGCGCGGCTGCTCGTGTCCGGCTCGGCCGCCCTGCCCGTGCGCGACCACGAGCGGATCGCGGCGGCGACCGGGCAGCGCGTGGTCGAGCGGTACGGCATGACCGAGACGCTGATGAACACGAGCGTGCGCGCGGACGGCGACCGCAGGCCGGGGGCCGTCGGCCTGCCGCTGCCGGGCGTCGAGGTGCGGCTCGTCGACGACGCCGGACAGGCCCTGGACGAGGTCGGCGCGATCGGCGAGATCCAGGTGCGCGGGCCGAACCTGTTCACCGAGTACCTGAACCGGCCCGACGCGACCGCGGAGGCGTTCGCGGACGGCTGGTTCCGCACCGGTGACGTCGGCACGCGCGACGCCGACGGCTACTACCGCATCGTCGGGCGCAAGGCCACGGACATCATCAAGAGCGGCGGCTACAAGATCGGCGCGGGCGAGATCGAGAACGCGCTGCTGGAACACCCCGCCGTGAAGGAGGTGGCGGTGACCGGCGAGCCCGACGACGACCTGGGCGAGCGGATCGTCGCCTGGGTGGTGCCCTCCGGCGCCGAACCCTCCCCCGGCGACCTCGCCGACCACGTCGCCCGCCTGCTCACCCCGCACAAGCGGCCGCGGGTGGTGCACTTCGTGGAGTCCTTGCCGCGCAACGACATGGGCAAGGTGATGAAGCGTGCCCTCGGGACGTGAGCCGGCCCGCGCGCTGATCGGCCGGGTGGCGTCGTCGTTCGCCGAGCTGCCGGACGGCTCGGTTCTGTCCGGAGTGGACGGACCACTCGGCTGGAGTGGTTACGGTGCCCAGCTGTCCCGCGCGACGGAGCTGACCGGCGAACACGAGTCCGTCGTCTGCGGCGTCGCGGAGATCGGCGGTGTGCGGGCCGTGGTGGTCGCGTTCGAGTTCGGTTTCCTCGGCGGCTCGCTCGGCACCCGCACGGGCACCCGCGTCGAACAGGCCTTCACCCACGCCCGCGAGCACCGCCTGCCGGTCGTGTCCCTGGTCGCGACGGGCGGCAGCCGCATGCAGGAGGGCACGCCCGCGTTGATGCAGCTGCCCAGGATCGCGCGCCAGATCACGCTGACCCGCGCCGCCGGGCTGCCCCACGTCGCCGTTCTCCGCGATCCCACCACCGGTGGTGGCTGGGCCACGCTCGGCGCCGGTGCCGACGTCGTGCTGGGACTGCACGGCGCCCAGGTCGGGTTCGCCGGGTCGCGGGTGCGGCCGCCGGGGTACTCGGTGACGCAGCAGTTCGCGGCGGGGCTGGTCGACCAGCTCCTGCCGTCCGGTGAGCTGCGCGGCGCGCTGGAGCGCTGGTTGCGACTGCTCACCACGCCCGGTGACCGCGCTCCCGTGCCCCAGGCGCTGGGAGCCGGGACCTTGCCGGAGACCGGGTGGGACGCGGTGCTGCGAGCCCGCGCGCGGAGCCGCCCGCGGGCCGGGGATTACCTCGCGGCCTACTTCGACTGGTACGAGCCGATCAGCGGTGACCGCGCCGGTGGCGTCGATCCCGGGGTGCTGTGCGGGTTCGGGCATCGGGACGGCCGGACGGTCGCCTACGCCGCCCAGCGCGGCACGGCCACGCGTCCCGCCGGGTTCCGGACGGCGGCGCGGCTGCTCAGGACGGCGAACAGGCTGGGGATCCCGGTGCTGACGCTCGTCGACACACCGGGCGCGGCCAACGACGCGGCCGCCGAACAGGCCGGGGTGGGAGCGGCGATCGCCGACATGTTCACCGCGGTCGCCGAGGCGAGCGTGCCGGTGACCACGCTGCTGATCGGTGAGGGCGGGTCCGGTGGCGCACTCGCGTTCGCCGCACCGGATCGGATGTGGGTGACGCCGGACAGCTACCTCGCGGTGATCTCGCCGGAGCTGGCGGCGGCGATCCTCAAGCGGGAACCCGCGCGGGCGCGGCAGACGGCCGACGAACTGCGGTTGCGGCCGCAGGACCTGGTCGAGCTGGGCGTGGCACGGGGAATCGCCCAGCTCGGCCGGTCCGCCGATCAGGCGACGGCGATGTAGAGGAACGCCAGGAGCGAGCTCGGGACGCAGATCGTCACGAGTCCGACCACGCCGTAGAACGGTTCCTTCTTCTGCACCATCGCGCCCAGGGCGGCGATGCCGAAGGCGACGGACGCGATGAGCAGCAGCAAAACGACGTACGACATGTGAAGGTCCTCAAGGGTCAGGGGTGTGTGGAGGCGGGAGCGGCCGCGTGCGGCGGCGCCCGGCTCGACCGGTGACCTGAGGTGATTCCCTCCACGCCCTGGGCGGCGGCCACGACGACCGCGGCCCTTCCCCGCGGCGGGCACGGGCCGGTCGCCGCGCCGGGCAGCGCCCAGCACGCGTCCGGTGACGCCGTCGTCTGCACGTGGACGGCCGAGACCGGGGCGTTCAGCCCCGATCCCGGCTGGTCGGCCGTGGTGTCGCGGGTGCTCGTGCCGACGAACGCCAGCAGCAGGGCCAGCAGGAGTGCCGGCCACCTCACCGAGCCGCTGCCCGCCTGCGGAGGAAGAACTCGCCGACCGGTTCCACGAACCTCGCCGCGATCGGGCCGATGATCGCCATCAGCAGCACGTACGCGGTGGCGAGCGCCGCGAGTTGCTCGTTCACGTGCCCGGACGCGACCGCCAGGCCGGCGATGACGATGGAGAACTCGCCTCTCGCGACCAGCGCGGCGCCGGTGCGGGCGCGGCCCATCGGCCCGATGCCCTGGCGCCGGGCCGCCCACCAGCCCGTCGCGACCTTCGTCAGCGTGGTGATCACGGCCAGCAGCACGGCCATGCCGAGCACCGGCGGAATCGTGCGCGGGTCGGTGTTGAGGCCGAACACGACGAAGAACATCGCGGCGAACAGGTCGCGCAGCGGTTCGAGCAGGCGGGTGGCGTTCTCGGCGGTGGAGCCGGAGATCGCGATGCCCAGGAGGAACGCGCCGACCGCGGCGGACACCTGCAGTTCCGAGGCGATGCCCGCGACGAGCAGCGCGGAGCCGAGGAGCTTGAGCAGGAACACCTCGTGGTCGGGGCTGTCGACGATGGCCGAGATGACGCGGCCGTACTTCAGCGCCACCACCAGGACGATGGTGATCGCGAGCAGCGAGATGCCGACCGAGGTGAGTCCGCCGACGAAGCTGACGCCGGCCAGCACGGCGGTGAGCACCGGCAGGTAGACGGCCATCGCCAGGTCCTCGAACACGAGCACCGACAGGATCACCGGTGTCTCGCGGTTGCCGAGCCGGCCGAGGTCGCCGAGGACCTTGGCGATGATGCCGGACGACGAGATGTACGTGACGCCCGCCATCGCGAGCGCCCCGACCGGGCCCCAGCCGAGCATCAGCGCGACGATCGCGCCGGGTGCGGCGTTGAGCACGATGTCGAGAAGGCCGGCCATCCACGACTTCTTGAGACCTGTGGTCAGTTCCGAGGCCGAGTACTCGAGCCCCAGCAGGAGGAGCAGCAGCACCACGCCGATCTCGCTGGCTAGGTGGGTGAAGTTCTCGATGCCGTGCAACGGGATCAGCCCGCCGGAGCCGAACGCGAGGCCGCCGACGAGGTAGAGCGGGATCGGCGAGATGCCGAATCTCCAGGCGAGGCGACCGAGCAGGCCCAGTCCGAAGAAGACCGCACCCAGTTGGATCAGCGCGATCGTGGTGTCGTGCACTGGTTCAGCCGCCCGTCAGGATGTCCGCGGCGGCATCGAGACCGTCCGCGGTGCCGACGACGACCGCGAGGTCGCCGTTCTCGAACAGGAAGTCGGGGCCGGGCGACGGATGCGCGTTGCCCGCACGCACGACCGCGACGATGGAGGCGCCGGTGCGGGTGCGCAGCGCTGTGTCGCCGAGCGTGCGGCTGGAGAACGCCGCGACCGGCAGCTGGCGGGTCGTGATCCCGGCGATGTCGGCGTTCTGCCTCTCGAGCTTCGTGACGAGCTGCGGCGCCCCGAGCAGCCCGGCGAGCGTGCCCGCCTCCTCCGGCGTCAGCGGGATCGACGCGGCGGTGGTGTCGGGATCGTCCTGTTTGGACAGGATGAGCTCGAACTTGCCGTCGCGGTAGGAGATCACGCCGACCCGGCGGCCGGAGCGGAGGGAGAAGTCCTGCCTGATCCCTATGCCGGGCAGGGGCGTCACTTCGACGTTCACTCGAGTGTCCTAGGGTTCGATGAGCCCGGCGCGGATCGCGTACCGGGTGAGTTCGAGGCGGTCCTTGAGCCCGAGTTTCTGCAGCAGGTTGGCCCGGTGCCGCTCGACGGTCTTGACGCTGATCACGAGCATGTCCGCGATCTCCTTGGAGGAGTGGCCCTCCGCGACCAGCTTGAGGATCTCCTCCTCGCGATCGGTGATCGCCTTGGCCGGGAAGCCGCCGCCCTCCTTGGCGCGGTCGAGGTAGTTGCGGATCAGCGAGTTCACCGCGCCGGGGTAGAGGAACGGCTCGCCGCGCATGGCACTGCGGCACGCCTCCACCAGGTCGCGGTCGGCGACGGACTTGAGCACGTACCCCGACGCGCCCGCCTTCAACGCCTCGAAGAAGTACTGCTCGTTGTCGTACATCGTGAGGATCAGGATCCGCAGGTCCGGCTGCAGGCGCGACAGCTCGCGCGCGGCCTGCAACCCGGTCAGCCGCGGCATGGCGATGTCGAGGATCGCGAGGTCCGGCCTGTCCTGCTTGGCCTTGCTGATCGCCTCGGCCCCGTCACCCGCCTCACCGATGACCTCGAGGTCGGGCTCGTTGTCGAGGATCATCCGGACGCCGCGGCGCACGAGCGCGTGGTCGTCCGCGAGCAGGATGCGCACCGTCATTCGCTCTCCCCCTTCGCCTTGACGACCAGCCGGACCTCGGTACCCCCGTCGGACGCACCACCGACCTTCAGGTCCGCGCCCACGAGCAGCGCGCGTTCCCGCATGCCCCGGATGCCCGCGCCCTCCTGGCTGTTCCCGATCCCCCGGCCGTTGTCCCGGATCCGGAGCTCGATGTGGGACGTCCGCGCTTTCAGGCTCAGCTCCGCCTCGCCGGCGTTCGCGTGCCGCACGGTGTTCGTGAGACCTTCCTGCGCGACCCGGTAGACCACCAGCTCGGTCTCGGCGTCGAGCGCGGGCAGGTTCTTGTCGAACTTCCGCCTGATCGTCAGCCCCGTCGGCTCGGAGATCTCGTTCGTGAGGGCCTTGAGCGCACTCACCAGCCCCAGCTCCTCCAGCACGCCGGGCCTGAGGCGCCGGGCGATGCGGCGGATCTCGTCGAGGGTGCTGCGCGTGGTCTCCTGCACCTGCAACAACTCCTCGCGCGTCTCCTGCGGCGACTGGTCGGCCACCCGCTTGAGACTCAGCAACACCGCCGTCAACGACTGCCCGACCTCGTCGTGCAGCTCCTGCGCCACCCTGCGCCGCTCCGCCTCCTGCGCCGACAACGCGATGGCCGAGCTGTACCCCCGCTCCGCCTCGAGCCGGTCGATCATGCTGTTGAACGTGACGATCAGCTCGGCGATCTCCCCGTGCCCCTTCGCCGGCAACCGCGGCCCGGGCTTGAGCAGGTCGATCGTCGTCATCGCCCGCGTGAGCCGCCCCAGCGGCGCCAGCCCCACCCGGATCAGCACGGCGTTGGCGATCAGCATCACCACCAGCCCCACCGCCAGCACCAGCACCTCGCGCAGCAACGCCGGAGTCGACACCGTCGCCGGCCCGAACACGAGCAACGCCGCCGCCACCACCAGCACCAGGGCGTTCAGCAGGAAGATGCGCCCGAACAACGACACACGCGCCGCCTCTCCGTGATCACTTCCCGCCACGCCTGCGAGGCTGACGGGCGAGGGCGCCACGTGTCCATCCGTGGCAACACCCATGTTGGCGGGGTGGTGGCAGGTGTGCCGGTCGGGCGGGTGGGGCGGGGCCCGGGGTGGGGATGGTCACGGTGCGCGGAGTGACGTGGGTCGCGGCGGTGGTGGGGTGCGGAGTGACGTGGGGCGCGGCGGTGGTGGGGTGTGCGGCTGCTGGGTGGGTGGTGCCAGGCGACGCGGCGAGGTGCAGGGCGCGGCTGGGAGACGTGCGCGGTGCGGCGTGGCGTGTGCGGTGCGGTGTCGTGCGCGCGAGGCAGCGTCGTGCGCGCGGCGAGTGAGCGGGTGTGCGTGGCGTGCAACCAAGCGGCGTGGTGTGGTGCGTGGCGTGCGCGGTGCGGCGTCGTGCGCGCGGTGCGAGGTCGTGCGCGCGGTGCGGCGTGGTGCGCGCGGCGAGTGAACGGGTGTCCGTGGTGTGGTGCGTGGCGTGCGCGGTGCGGCGTCGTGCGCGCGGTGCGAGGTCGTGCGCGCGGTGCGAGGTCGTGCGCGCGGTGCGGCGTGGTGCGCGCGGCGAGTGAACGAGTGTCCGTGGTGTGGTGCGTGGCGTGCGCGGTGCGGCGTGTGCGCGCGGTGCGGCGTCGTGCGCGCGGTGCGAGGTCGTGCGCGCGGCGAGTGAGCGAGCGTGCGTGAGGCGTGGTGTGCAACCAAGCGGGGTGGCGCGGACCGCACGCGGCCCAAGTCAACCGGATCGCGTCGCGAGTCAATCCAGGCAGGAGCGAAAGGCTGCGGACCGCGGCACGAGGGCCAACACCCACGCCGACCCCGGATCACCCACCCACCGCACCCCCAGGTTGAGTGCCAAGACGGATCGCGGAACCGGGCAAAACCGGCGGACCATGGAGCAAGACGCCCTCAACCCCCAGGAGGCGCCCGATGACTCCCACGCCCACCCGCCGCACCCCCACCCGAACCTGGCCCTGGCACGCCCTCGCCGCAGCCCTCGTCCTGGCCGGTCTGCTGATCCCGCACGCCCTGCTGGTCGCCGCCGGACTGCTCCTGGCGGGCTCGGTGGCCCTCAGGCAGCCCGCGGCACGGTGAAGAGGCGCAGGAACGTCCCGAGCAGCTCGCGGCGGCCCGTCAGTTCGACCGCGCCGTCGCGGGCCAGGGTCATGATCGCGCGGTAGGACGCCAGTTCGTCGTCGGCGAAGGTGGCGGTGATGGTCAGGTCCGGCGGGACGGGGGCGGGGCCCACGCCCGTCGCGAGGTGGCCGTCCACCAGTACGGCGTGCACGGTGACGTCGGGGCCGTGGATCTCCCACGACGCGGTCAGGCCTGCCGCCTGGTCGGGCTGGAAGACGGCTCGGAGGTTCAGCACCAGGCCTTCGGGTGTGACTACGTCGCCTCGTTGCGGTTCGCCGAGTTGGGTGGCGCCCCAGCGGGCCAGCGAGAGCAGGGCGGGCTCGAGGGAGCGGCCGACCTCCGTCAGGGTGTAGACGACGCCTCGTGCCGGGGCGGGGGCCACCTGGCGTTCGACGATGCCTGCCTGTTCCAGCTCCTTGAGCCTGGTGGCCAGCACGTTCGTCGGGATTCCCGCGAGGCTGGTCTGCAGTTCGGTGTAGCGACGCGGCCGCACGATGAGGTTGCGGACGATCAGCAGCGCCCACCGCTCGCCCACGAGCTCGAGCGCTCGGGCGAGCCCGCAGTACTGGCCGAAATCACGACGCTTCACAACCCGCAGAGTAGCAAGCTTGCCAGACAGTAGCTAGCTGGCCAACAGAAAGTTCACTTGCAAAAAACAAGCGAACGGGCTTACCGTCGTCGCACCCACTCCCCCGAACTTGAAGGAAGTGCGATGACCGCACTGCTCGAACGCACCGATGCGGCCGTGCGCCGGCCGTACGTGTCACGCGGCGTTGGCTTCGCGGGCATCTCCGCCGCGATGGTCGCGATCCTCGTGGCGGCCGGAGCGCCGACGCCGCTGCTGCCGATCTACCAGCACCAGTGGGGGTTCGCGCCGTGGGTGCTGACGCTCGCGTTCGGCATCTACGCCTTCTCGCTGCTGGTCTCGATCCTGGTGGTCGGGTCGTTGTCCGACTACGTGGGACGGCGGCCGCTCATGATCGGCGCGCTGGGCGTCGACCTCGTCGCGATGCTGATGTTCCTGTACGCGCCGAACGTCGGGTGGGTCATCGCCGCACGGGTCGTGCAGGGTGTGGCGACCGGGGCCGCGTCGGCCGCGCTCAGCGCGGCGGTGGTCGAGCTCGCGCCGGAGCGGTTCAAGAAGCTCGGGGCGCAGATGACCAGCATGGCGCCGCTGGGCGGGCTGGCGATCGGCGCGTTGTTCGCGGGGTTGCTGGCCGAGTTCGCGACGAACGCGGCCTTCGAGGTGTGGTTCGTGCTCGCCCTGGTGATGGCGGCCGGGACGGTGTTCGCGGTCTTCACGCCGGAGACCGCCACCCGCAAGCCGGGTGCGGTCAAGTCGCTGAACCCGCGCATCTCGTTGCCCGTACAGGTGCGCAGGCTCTACTGGACGACGGTTCCCGGCATCGTCGGCGGGTTCTCGACGATGACGTTGTTCATGGGACTCGTGCCCGCGCTGCTGGTCGCGGTGTTCGGCGTGCGGAGCCCGATCGTCGGGTCACTGCTGGCTTTCGTGGCACTGGGAGCGTCCACTGTGGCCTCCGCGTTCTCCAGCGGGATCAAGGCTCCGACGCTCCGGTTCGCCGGAATGAGCGCGATGGTCGCCGGCGGGGTCCTGTTCGTCGGCAGCATCGGCGCGACCTCGCTGCCCCTGCTCTGGGCGGCCGCGGTGGTGGGCGGGACCGGGATCGGCGCCTCGTTCGCCGGGACCACGCGCGGGCTCGTGCCCGAGGTCTCGCCGCACGAACGCGCCGGGCTGTTCACCGCGATCTTCTTCGTCGGCTACCTCGCGATGGGGACGTCGGCGATCGTCGCCGGGGTGTTCATCGGCATCGCCGGCGCGACGGCCACGGCGGTCGGTTTCGGTCTCTTCAACGCGATCGTGGCGCTCGTCGGCGTCATCGCGACGGTGCGGCTCAACCGGAAGTGATCTTGTCGGCGTGGACGTGCGTGCGCACCCCCTGGGGGTCGAACAGGATCAGCAGTTCGACCGCGCCGCCGTCCGCGCTGCCCAGCCAGTGGGGTTTCGCGGTGTCGAACTCGGCGGCCTCACCGGGCGGCAGCGTCAGGTCGAGGTCGTCGAGCACCAGTCGCAACCGTCCGTTCAGGACGTAGAGCCACTCGAACCCGTCGTGCGTCTTCAGAGCGGGCTCCAGCGGTTCCGGCACCGCCGGGATGAGCATCTTGAACGACTGCACCCCGCCCGGCCGCCGCGACAACGGCACGAACGTCATGCCGTACTTGTGGATCGGCTTGAGGTGGATGCGCGGGTCGCCGGTCCGCGGGGCGCCGACGAGGTCGTCCAGCGGCACGTCGTAGACGCGTGACAACGGCAGCAGCAGTTCCAGGGTCGCCCGGCGCTGCCCGCTCTCCAGCCGCGACAACGTGCTCTCGGAGATTCCGGTGGTCGTCGCGAGGTCGGCGAGGGTGATGCCGCGGTGCCGTCGCAACGTCCGCAGCCGCGCGCCCACCCCGTCGAGGACCTCTTCGGTTTCACGGTTCACCAGGCCGACCTTGCCACACCGGCAAGTTTTCGTGCCAGATCCAGCAACCAGAGCCCACGCTGGCGACCATGAAACGCCTCATGATCGCCCTGCTGCTCATGATCACGGCTTGTTCCACGCCGCCGCCGGCGGAGACGGAGCCCCACACCGCGATCACCCAGAACGACCCGGTCTTCCAGAAGACGTTCCGCCACGAGTTCGCCGACGTCGACGGCCTGCGGATGCACTACGTGAAGGGCGGCAGCGGCAGCCCGGTCGTGCTGGTCCACGGCTGGCCGCAGACCTGGTACGGCTGGTGGCCGATCATGCCCGCGCTCGCCGAACGCCACACCGTCTACGCACTCGACCTGCCCGGCCTCGGCGACAGCACCGGCACGCCGAAGAGCTACGACAAGGCCGCGCTCGCACGGCACGTCCACGCGCTGACCAGCGAGCTGGGCCTCCAGAACGCGTCGATCGTCGGCCACGACCTCGGCGCCGCGGTCGCGTTCCAGTACGCCAGCCAGTTCCCGCAGGACACCGCACGCCTGGGCTACCTCGACCTGCCACTGCCGGGCCCGGCGATCGACGCGCGCACCTACCGCGGCCTGAGCTGGCACATCGCGTTCCACTCGCAGCCCCGGGTACCCGAGGCGGTGGTGCAGAACGACGTCCGCGACTACCTGGAGCTCTTCTACCCCCAGGTCTCCTACCAGGGCAGCGCTTTCGGCGGCACGTCCACGAAGTCCCCGTTCGCGGACGACGAGATCGACGAGTACGCCCGCACCTACGGCAAGACTCTGAAGAACGGCTTCGAGCTGTACCGCGCCCTGGACCAGGACGTCCGCGACACCGAAGCGGCACGGCCGGTGCAGGCGCCGACCCTGGTCATGGCCGCGGAGGGTCAGGCCGAGGCGATCAAGGGCACGGTGGCCCCGCGGGCGACGAACGTCGTGGGCGCGCTCGACGTCCCGAAGGCAGGGCACTGGCTCGTCGAGGAGAACCCGGAGTTCGTCGCCGCGGAGCTGCTGAGGTTCCTCAGTTCATGACCGGGAACCGGTCGGACCACGGCAGCGCCTCCTCCAGCTGCGCCGCGAGCTTGATCAGCAACGCCTCCCCCGCGAGCGGCGCGACGAACTGGACGCCGAGCGGCAACCCGTCCGCCGTCCAGTGCAGCGGCAGGGACAGCGCGGGCCGGCCGGTGATGTTCGCGAGCTGCGTGTACGGCACCCAGCCGAGGTTGTCGTTGATCATGTCGTCGACGATCTTCGTGTGCTTGAGGAACCGGGCCGTGCCGGTCCTGAGCAACGCGTCGGTGGCCCGCTGCAGCGACACCGGCAGGTCGAACTGGCCGACCTTCGGCGGCGGGGTCGCCAGCGACGGCGTCAGCAGCAGGTCGTACGACTCGAAGCAGGTGCTCAGCCGGCGGGTGTGCTCGTGCCGCCGCTGCACCGCGTCCACGTAGTCGACGCTGCTCGTGGCCCGCCCCAGGGCGGCCATGAGCAGCGTGTCGCGTTCGAACGCGATGTCCGGCGCCCCGGTGAGGCGCTTGGCGTCGGCGACCTTCCACGCGAGGTTCACGAACCACGTCAGCAGGAAGTCCTTGGCCAGCGCGGCGTCGTCGAACGGCGCCTGCGGCAGTTCCTCGACGTGGTGGCCGAGTTCGGTGAGCACGCGGACGGCGGACGCGACGGCCGCGACCGCCTCGGGGTGCGGGTTCGGGTTGATCGCCGACGGCACCCGCACGCCTATCCGCAGCCTGCCCGGCGCCTGCCCGACGAAGGAGGCGAACGGCTCCGCGGGCAGCGCGGGCGAGTAGGGCCCGGCGGGCTCACCGCCGCAGATGACGTCGAGCATCGCGGCCGTGTCGCGGACCGTGCGCGACACGACTCCCTGCACCGCCGCGCCGTGCATCATCTCGGCGGTCTCCGGGCCGAACGGCGTGAGCCCCCGCCCCGGCTTCAGCCCGACCAGCCCGCAGCAGGCGGCCGGGATCCGGGTCGAGCCGCCGCCGTCGTTGGCTCCCGCGCACGGCACGATCCCGGCGGCAACCGCGGCGGCCGACCCGCCCGACGAGCCACCGGGTGTGCGCGTCAGGTCCCACGGGTTGCGCGCGGGACCCCAGGTGGTGGACTCGCTGATCGCCTTCGCGCCGAACTCCGGCAGGTTGGTCTTGCCGAAGATCACCAGGCCCGCGTCGATCCAGCGCTGCACGACGGTGGAGTGCGCGGCGACCTTGTGCGCCTTGAGCGACCGCGAGCCGTTCGAGGTCGGCAGGCCCGCGTAGTCCTGGCCGAGGTCCTTGATCAGGAACGGCACGCCCGCGAACGGACCGGTGAGGTCGTCGCCCGGCTCGGCGGGGACGTCCCTGACGATCGCGTTCAGGCGGGGGTTCACCTCGGCGGCGCGCTGTCGTGCCGTCTCGAGGAGTTCGGCCGCGGACACCTGCCTGTCCGCGACGAGCCGGGCCAGCCCGGTGGCGTCGTACTTCCGGTACTCGTCGAAGTCCACGCGCTCAAACTAGCCGCTCGGTCACCTCGAAGACGGTGTCGCGCACGATCGCCGGCGATTCCTGCGGGATGAGGTGGCCCGCGCCCTCGACGACGATCATCTTCCCCTGCGGGACGGCGTCCATCAGGTCCGCCGCCCACTGGTTGAACCTCGGGCGCCACCGGGCCATCCCGCGCTCGACCAGCCCCGCCTGCAGGCAGACCGTCGGCACGTCCGGCGTGCCCTTCTCCTGCAACCGGCGCAGCACGGGCAGGGCCGCCTCGATCTGCAGCGCCTCCCGGCTGCCCGCCTTCATGGCCCGCGCGGTGGTGTGGTCGGCCGTCATGACCTCGACGTCGGCCGCGGAGATCTCCGGGGAGACGCCGTTGCGGAACGTCTGCCGCCTGATCAGCCCCTTGCCGCCCAGACGTGCCACCAACGCCATGAGGGTGAAGAACCTCGCGGCCACCTTGGCGTTCCGCGTGGACATGATCTCGGCGAGGGTGGCGTCCACGAACACCATTCCGGCCACGCGCCGCGGGTGCCGGTCGGCGAAGACGCGGATGATCGGCCCGCCCCAGCTGTGCCCGACGAGCACCACCGGTCCGGTCTCGCCGAGCGCGTCGAGCAACGCCGTCAGGTCGTCGGCGATCCGGTCGAGCGTGCGGTCGTGCGGGTCGACGTCGCTGCCGCCGTAGCCCGCGCGGTCGTAGGACAGCGTGCGGTAGCGGGCGCTCACCTCGCGCTGGGTGTGGATCCAGGACGAGCCGGGCGCGCTCATCCCGGCCTCGAAGACGACCAGCGGCCCGGGCCCGGCGCCCGCGGTGACGGCGCGGATCGCCCGCCCGTCCGGCAGGGTGACGCTCTTCTCCTGCATCGGCGCGCCCTTCAGTGGTGCCAGCTCGGCGGGTGGAGCTCGTTCCACAGCGCCGCGCTTTCCAGCTGTGCGGCGAGGGCGAGGAGTTCGGCGTCGCCGCGGTGGCGGCCCACGAGGTGCACTCCGTGCGGCAGCCCTTCGCAGTCCACATGGGACGGGAGGGAGATCGCGGGCACTCCGGCCAGGTTGGCCCACGGCGTGTGGCACGACCACTTCAGCATCAGATCGGCTTCGTCACCGTCGTAGTGGCCGATCGGGACCGGGGCGCCGTTGGTCGTGGGAGTGAGCACGGCGTCGTAGTCGTCGACCTCGCTCAGGAACGTGCTGGCGTAGCGGGCGAGCAGTGCTTGCGCCGTCACGACGTCGTTGGCGGACAACGTCTCGTTGACGTCGAGCAGGTGCCGTGAGTAAGGCCGCAGCAGGTGGGTTCGTTCCGGCGGCACCATCATCCGCACCACGGCGCCCACCTGGTAGGCGAACCAGGTCAGGATCGCGCGGCTCACGGGCTCGTCGTAGCGGGCGGGCAAAGGGATCTCGCACACCTCGTGGCCCAGCCGGGTCAGCACGTCCGCGGTGCGCCGCACGACCAGTTCCGCCTGCGGGTCGGCGTGCTCCTCGGTGCCGGTGTCGGTCCACAGCGCGATCCTGAGCGGCCGGTCCAGGTGCAGCGCGGTGCTGAAGGGGCCGCCGGGACGCCAGCCGTACAGGTCGCCGGGCGCGGGTGACGCCATCACGTCCAGCAGCAGTGCCGCGTCCCTCACGGTTCTCGCGATCGGGCCCTCGGTGCTCGCGGAGAGGAACGACGTGGCGGGCGCCGGGCTCACCAGGCCGCGGCTGGGCTTCATCCCGACGAGGTGGCAGGTCGCCGCGGGCGTGCGGATCGACCCCGCGCCGTCGCTGGCGTGGGCCACCGGCAGCAGGCCCGCCGCCACCGCCGTGGCCGCGCCTCCGCTGGACCCGCTCGAGTACCTCGCCGGGGCGTACGGGGTCACGGCCGGTGCCGGGGTGACGTCGTTCTCGGTGTAGCAGGTGGCGCCGAACTCCGACGCGTTCGTCTTGCCCAGCACGACCGCGCCCGCCCGCCTCAGCAGCCCGACCGTCCAGGAGTCCTCGGACGGCACGAACTCCGCCATCGCCGCCGACCCGAACGTCGTGCGGATCCCCGCAGTGGCCGCGAGGTCCTTGATGCCCAGGGGCAGTCCCAGCAACGGTTCCCGGTCGCCTGCGGCCAGTCGTTCGTCGGCTTTCGCCGCCTCGTCGAGCGCGTTCTCGTTCACCGTCACGAACGCGCCGAGCGCGGCGTGCCGTTCGATGCGCGCCAGGTAGTGCTCGGTCAGCTCCCGCGAACTGATCTCCTTGGCTTGCAACGCTTCCAACTGCTGGGCCGCCGTGAGTTCGTGCGGGTTCACGGTTTCACGGACGTTCCGGTGAGCAGCCGGTGCACCGACCACGTCACCACGTCGAGCTCCTCCGGGGTCAGCGGCCCGCCCCCGAACATCCGCCGGTGCATCAGCGGGCCTTCGAGCAGGTTGCCGACGAACGGCAGCTCCGGCACCTCGGCGATCTCACCACGCCGCACCGCCCGCGCGATCGCGTCGACCAGCGGCTGCGACCGGCGCGAGACCAGCGCGCGGAACGTCCGCCCGGCCTCGCCGTCCCCGCGCAGGTCGGCCAGGAAACCGACCAGGCCGTCGTTCCACGGCTCGTTCCAGGCCCCGGCCAGGTCCTGCGCGAACGCCCTGAGATCGCCGTGCAGCGTGCCTGTGTCGGGGTCGGGCACCGGCGGCAGGTAGGTGTCGAGCACGTCCGCCACCAGCCGCACCTTGCTGCGCCACCGCCGGTAGACGTCGGTCCTGTGCGCACCGGCCTGGGCCGCGACCTGCGTCAACGTGAGCGCGTCGTAGCCGTTCGAGGTCAGCAGCGACCACGCCGTCGCCAGCAACCGCTGTTCGAGATCGGGATCCCGCGGACGCCCCGCCACCGGCAGCCCTCCAATTCGCAACAAGTTGTAGCGATACCGTAGGCGGCCGATCGCGCGTCCACAAGGGTCAGCGGCTCACCTCGGCGACGCCCGCGAAGTCGCGCATCGCCGCCTCCACCCCCACGTCCAGCGCGTCCTGCATCACCCGCGGCCGCCGTTCGGTCCGCCCGATCACCGCGCTCCCGATGGGCGGCCGGATCTGCAGGCACGCGGGGTGCGACGCGAGCAGCTCCTCGTCCTGCGCCCGGATCGCCTCCCGGCCCAGCCAGTTCGCCACGACCCCCGGCGCGTGCCGGGCGAACCAGCGCGACAGCACCATCCGCTCCCCGCGCGACGGCGGCACCCCCAGGAACTCGTCCTCGCGCCGCGTCCGCAACGCCACGACGTGCGTCGCCTTCTGCTCCAGCGCCGTGCGGATCGGGATCGTCTCGCTCAGCCCCGCGTCGACGTACGGGCGGCCGTCGATCACCACCGGATCGCCCGCGAGGAACGGCATGGCGGCCGACGCCCGCAGCGCGGTCTGCAGGCTCAACGTGTCGCGCACGTACCCGTGCAGGTCGGCCGCCTCGCCGGTCAGCCCGTCCGTGGCCATCGGGTGGAACTCCACGGGGTTGTCCACGACCTCCTGGAACCCCATCGGGTGCACCTGGGTGTAGATCGTGTGCACGAGGTGGTGGGTGTCCACGACCGGGCGGCGGGTGAACGCGCGCCGCGGGTTGATCGTGGTGCGCATGACCGCGGGGTCCCACCAGGCGTGCTTGCTGTGGTCGGCGCGGCCGCACAGCAGCCAGGCCGCGTTCAACGACCCCGCCGAGCTGCCGTAGACGGCGTCGAAGAGCGGCAGCAGGCCCAGCCGTTCGATCGCGACGGTCATGCCGCTGGAGTAGACGCCGCGCGAGCTGCCGCCTTCGACCAGCAACACCAGGCGGGCGTCGTCGTCCCGTTGCCCTGGAACGCTGTGCCGTTGCCTGCGTTCGCGCAGCAACTCGAGAACGGTCACGTCTGCTCCTACAGATCCGCCGGCGGGTACCACCGTTCTACCCGGATCCATCACTCCGGCGGCGCCTCGGGCCAGACATGGGGCCAGGGGCTGGTCGGCGGCTTGAACGGCACGGTCTCCGACCACTCCCAGAAGGCGAGCCCGCGGTCGACGTACCCGCCGATGCACTCGATCACCGGGGCGATCTGCTCCGTGGTCACGTTGATCGCGACGTTGCCCCACCCGTTCCACTCGAAGAGCAGGCCGAGTGCGGACGCCCTGCCGTCGACCTCCTCGCGGAACGTCGCGGCCGTCCCGTCGTGCTCCGCCGACGGCGCCAGCAAGACGCGCAGGGTCCTGTTGCCCTTCCTGCGCACGACGCGCTCGACCATCATCGTCATGCCGAGTCCCACCTCGTCGCCGAACGAGAAGCCATACGCCCTGAGCGGGACGCACCGGACCTCGAACACCTCCAGCCCTTCGACAGGAGCGACCACCAGTTGCTCGAAGAACCCCGGCTCTCCGAACGGCGCCAGGTCCACGAGCACCGCACCGCTCCGTTCGCACCGGCCCACCGGGTCGTCGTGCCCGATGTAAACGGGTTCAGCAGTCATCGATCCCACGCTCCACTCCCCTTGAAGACGATCAGATGTTGCCAGCACCACAGGCGCCTTGGTGAGGGATCTCGACTGCGAACTCCGCGGGCCGCTGCTACCGTGGAGAGCGAGATCAATCCGCTCAATCGAGGAGCCCGGCGTGCTGGTGGGTGAAGACGACATCTCAGGGTGAGCCCTGGATGTGACAGGCCATCTCTCGCGATGGCCGTTTCGTCGTCCCCTTTTTCCACACGTGCGGAGCAGTTCCGCGCGCGGCACATCCCGAGGTCTCACACCCATGTCCGACGCATTCATCGTCGTGTCGTCCCTGTCCTTCTCCTGGCCGGACGACACCCCCGTGTTCGACGGCCTGTCCGTCTCGGTGCCCGGCGGGCGCACCGGTCTCGTCGCCCCCAACGGCGCCGGGAAGTCGACGCTGCTCAAGCTGATCGCGGGCGCTCTCGAACCCTCGGACGGCAGCGTGTCCGTCGAGGGCGTCCTCGGCTACCTGCCCCAGGACCTGCCGCTCACCGCCGGGCTGACCGTGGCCCAGGTGCTCGGGGTCGCGGACGTGCTGCGCGCCATCGCGGCCGTCGAGTCCGGTGACGTCGGCGAGGAGCACTTCACCACCATCGGCACCGACTGGGACCTCGAGGAGCGCACGCGCGCGCAGCTCGACCGGCTCGGGCTCGGTGATCTTGCCCTGGACCGGGTGCTCGGCACGCTGAGCGGCGGGCAGGTCATCTCGCTGGGGCTCGCGGCGCAGTTGCTGAAGCAGCCCGACGTGCTGCTGCTGGACGAGCCGACCAACAACCTCGACGCCGACGCACGGCACCGGCTCCACGACGTGCTGGACGACTGGCGCGGGTGCCTGCTGGTGGTGAGCCACGACCGGGCGTTGCTCGACCGGATGGACCGGATCGCGGAGCTCGACGGCGGCGAGGTGCGGTTCTACGGCGGGAACTTCAGCGCCTACGAGGAGGCGGTGTCCGCCGAGCGCGAGGTGGCGGAGAAGAACATCCGCAGCGCCGAGCAGGAGGTCAAGCGCGAGAAGCGGGAGATGCAGCAGGCGCGCGAACGTGCCGCGCGCCGTGCGTCCAACGCGCAGCGCAACCTCGGCAACGCCGGGCTGCCGAGGATCTTCGCGGGCAACATGAAGCGCAACGCGGAGGTGTCCGCGGCCAAGGCGGACGGCACGCACGCGGCGCGGCTCGGTGCCGCGAAGTCCAAGCTGGACCAGGCCGAGCGGGCGTTGAAGGACGAGCAGAAGATCAGCCTGGAGCTGCCGCAGACCGCGGTCCCTGCCGGGCGCACGTTGTTCCTCGGGTCGGACATCCGGGTGCGGGAGTTGTTCTCCGGCCTGGACTTCGCGATCAGGGGGCCGGAACGGATCGCCCTGTCCGCGCCGAACGGGGCCGGCAAGTCGACGTTGCTGCGCGTGGTCGACGGGTCGCTGGAGCCGGACAGCGGTGAGGTGAAGCGCGCCGACGGCCGGATCGCGTACCTGTCGCAGCGGCTCGACCTGCTCGACGACTCCCGCACGGTGGCGGAGAACCTGGCCGCGGCCGCGCCGGCCATGCCGCCCGCCGAGCGGATGAACCTGTTGGCGCGCTTCCTGTTCCGCGGCGCCCGCGCGCACCTGCCGGTCGGGGTGCTGTCCGGCGGGGAACGGCTGCGGGCGACGCTGGCGTGCGTCCTGTTCGCCGAGCCCGCGCCGCAACTGCTGTTGCTGGACGAACCGACGAACAACCTCGACCTGGTCAGCGCCGGGCAGCTGGAGAGCGCGCTCAACGCGTACCGGGGCGCGTTCGTCGTCGTGAGCCACGACGAGCGGTTCCTGAGCGAGGTGAGGATCGACCGCTGGCTGCACCTCGACGGCGGCAAGCTGCTGGAGGCCGCGCGTGGCTGAGGCACTGGTCGCCACCGAACTGGTGCGCGGGTTCGAGGGCAGGCGCGTGCTCGACGGGGTGTCGCTCACCGCGGCACCCGGTCGTCGCGTCGGGCTGATCGGCGAGAACGGCGCGGGCAAGTCGACGCTGCTGAGCCTGCTCGCGGGCGTCGACCAGCCGGAGAGCGGCGTCGTGCAGCGGCCGCCGGACCTGGGTTTCCTGCAGCAGGAGATGCCCTTCCCCGACTCCGCCACCGTCGCCGCCGTGCTGGACGACGCGCTGGCCGAGGCGCGGGAGGACTTGGCCGAGCTGGAACGGCTGGGCGCGCTGCTCGCGTCCGAAGACGTCGAGGCGGAGTACGCCGAACGCCTGGAACTGGCGCAGCGCCACGAAGCCTGGGACGCGGACCGCAGGGCGGACGTCGTCCTCAGTGGACTCGGGCTCGGAGATGTCGGCCGCGATCGCGTCCTCGGCTCGTTGTCCGGCGGCCAGCGCCGTCGCCTGCACCTGGCCGCGCTGGTGATCCGGCGGCCGACGGCGTTGCTGCTGGACGAGCCGACGAACCACCTCGACGACGACGCGGCCGCGTTCCTGCAGGAGCAGCTGCGCTCGCTGCCGGGCATCGTCGTGCTGGCGAGCCACGACAGGGCGTTCCTCGACGCGGTGTGCACGGACCTGGTCGACCTCGACCCGGACGGGCCGGTCCGGTTCGGTGGCACCTACAGCGAGTACCTGCACCAGCGACGCGCCGACCGCGAGCGCTGGGAACGCCGCCACCTCGAGGAGCAGGAGGAACTGAACGAGGTCCGCGACTCCCTCGGCCTGATCGCGGGCCGCGTCGCCCCGAACCGCACCATGCGCGACAGCGACAAGATGGGCTACGGCGTGCGGGCGAACCGCGTGCAGAGCCAGATCTCCCGCCGCGTCCGCAACGCCACCCGCCGCCTCGAGGAGCTGGAACGCACCGCCGTCCCCGCTCCCCCGCGCCCGCTGCGCTTCTCCCCGGACGCGGTGGCCTCGCCGGGCGAGGACCTGGTGTCCCTGCGGGACGTCCGGATCCCCGGACGGCTCACCCTCGGCCACCTCGACGTCCGCGACGGCGACCGCCTGCTCGTGACCGGCCCGAACGGCGCGGGCAAGTCCACTCTGCTGCTGGTGCTGGCGGGCCGGTTGGAGGCGGCGGGCGTGCGGCGGCATCCCGGCGTGCGCGTCGGGTTGCTCGACCAGGACACGTCGTTCGCCAACCCGCGCCTCACCGCGCGGGCCACCTACGGCCGTGCCCTCGGCTCCGAACGGATCGCCGAGGTGCCACTGGAGTCGTTGGGGCTGCTGCACAGGTGGGACCTCGGCAAGGCGGTCGGCACGTTGTCCGTGGGGCAGCGGCGCCGCCTGGCCCTGGCGTTGCTCGTCGCGAACCCGCCGCACCTGCTGCTGCTCGACGAGCCGACCAACCACCTGTCGCCGACGTTGTGCGACGAGTTGGAGGACGCGTTGGGGCCGGGGCCCGGGGCGATCGTGGTGGCGAGTCATGACCGGTGGCTGCGGAACCGGTGGAGGGGAACCGGAATCGGGTTGTGAGAAGTCGGTGGACGACCCCCGGATGATGGGTCCGGGGGTGTTCCGGTGGTGGTGTTCGAGTGCGTGGCGTGCGGTGCGGCGCTGACGATTCCGTTGAGACAGGTCGACATGCCGGACCACGCGGGCCGTCAGGTCGGGAACGGTGTCATGGACATGCCCGCACTCATGGCGCCTGGCACCTACGCGACCGGTCAGCGCGCGGTCCTGCTCTCACCCGGCGACGCGCGCGGCATGGTCTGGGACCCCGGGCTGTTCGACAAGACCTCCTGCTGCGGGATCTCCGGCGGCGAACTCCCCAACCTGCGGTGCGAGTGCGGGCGGCTGGTCGCGACGCGCGTCGACGACTGCTCGCTGTGGCAGGTGGTCGAGCTCGAGACCGGCGCCGTGCGGCCGGTGGGTGAGCAGGAGCCGGCGGCGGGCTGGGAGGCGTTCGACTGGGAGGACGCCCTGCTGGACGGCGCGGACCTGTGGTGGCACGACCGCGTCCGGATCGCGGCCGGTGTCGCGCTCGCCCGCATCGTCCTGGCGGCCGGGGACGCGTCGGTGGCCCTGCCGGCCGGGCCCGTCGCCGAGGTGTTCCGGCACGACCTCGACGCACTGCTGCCGCACGGCCCGCAGGTGAGGACGCTCGCGCTCGCGGGGCCCGGTCTCGCCGCCGAGGCGGACGTCCTGCTGGTGCCTCGGCATCCGCAGTCCGGCGAGGCCTGGCCGGTTCAGGGCACCGCCGTGCCGATCTCCGCCGAGCTGTGGTGCTGGCTGGCCAACGCCCGTCAGCAGCCGTTCATCCCCGCGACCGGCGGACGGTGGCCGTTCCTCGACGACGACCCGCTGCCGAGACGTCCCGAACGCGTCGTGCTGGACCAATGGGCGACGCGGTCGACGCTGCGTGTCGAGACGGCGGCAACAGCCTCGACACAGGTGTGCAAGGACGAGCGCGCACCCACGGAGGACTGATCATGACCGGACGCCCGCCCGTCACCGACCTCGCCACCTGGCAGCAGGCCCGCGACGAGCTGCTGGTCCGCGAGAAGGCCCACACCCGCGAGGGCGACGCGATCGCCGCCGAACGCCGCAAGCTGCCGATGGTCGAGTTCGACGGCGGGGTCGAGGTGGTCGGCGCCGGTGGACCGGTGGCGTTCGCCGACGTGTTCCAGGGGCGGGAGGAGCTCGTCGTCTACAAGCACATGTGGTGGGACGGCGCGCCGCACCAGGGGCAGTGCGAGGGGTGCACGCACGTGCCGTGGCACTTCGGCGACGCCGCCTACCTCAACGCGCGCGGGGTGTCGTTCGCGGTGCTGACCACGGGGGCGTGGGAGGAGGTGGCGCCGTTCGTGGAGTTCATGGGGTACCGGCAGCCGTGGTACTCGGTGCGCGGTGTGGACGGTCCCGCCGGGGGCGACATGGGGTACCTGGCCGGCTACCTGCGCGATGGTGACCGCACGTTCCTCACCTACTCCACGACCGGGCGCGGGTGCGAGGCGCTCAACGGGTCGCTCGCGTTGCTCGACATGACCGTGCGCGGGCGGGGTGAGGCGTGGGAGCAGCATCCGGAGGGCTGGCCGGAGGCGCGGCAGGCCGGGTGGTTCTGGCGCACGAACGCGGAGGGCGGCTCCAGCTGGGGTGAGGACAGCAGGCCCGTGCCGCAGTGGACGCGGCCGGGTGTGACGGCGGCCGGGACGCTGGGGCGGCAGGGTCACTGCCACTGATCAGCGCGGCGGCGCCCGGTGCTCGACCACGGTCTGGTCACCGCGGTCGGGCACGTGCCCCGCGGGCGAGAAGGCCGAATGCGTGGAAACGACCCGTGATCCGGACCTGGAACTGGACGTGCGCGACCCCGGTTCGCTCTACTTGGGAGCGACGACGCCGGGCGCGCTGGTCCGTGCAGGACACGCGAAAGTACGTGCATCGGCAACCAAGGCTGACGCTCTGTTCCGAACCGAACGCCCTCCGCACCGCCCGCACCGGTCCTGATCGGCACCAGGACCAAAGTATGACGGCGCGTTAGGCCCAGGTATGACGACGTGTGCGCGGCCACGTCGTTATTGTCCGTTCCGATTGACATCATCAGCTCTTTACCCCTTTTTCCGCCGAAGGGCAGCCGCGTCATGTGGGAAGTTCTGCAGTCAGCGACCGACGTCCGTTCGCGCGTGACCGAATGGATGGGGAAGCGGTTCCTCGCGCACCTCAGCAAGACCGGGTTCGACCTCGAGTCGTCCTGGTTCGTGCCGTCGCGCGTGCTGGCGCCACTGCGGCGCAACGGGTTGGACCCGGTGCCGGAGATGGCGCGGATGCAGACCCACGGACCGGTCACCCGCCTGCCGCTGCCGGTCACGGTGTACCTGGTGACGGGCTACGAGGCGTCCAAGCAGGTGCTCGTGGACTCGGAGGCGTTCAGCAACGACTTCGGCCACCTGCGGGAGCTCGGGCTGTTCTCCGACGAGGCACCGGGCGGGCTCGGGTTCAGCGACCCGCCGGAGCACACGCGGCTGCGCAAGGTGCTGACGCCGGAGTTCACCATGCGCCGGCTCTCCCGGCTCGTGCCGCGGATCGAGCAGATCGTCGCGGACCAGCTCGACCTGATGTCCATGAAGGACGGCGTGGTCGACCTCGTCGAGCACTTCGCGATGACGGTGCCGGCACTCACGATCTGCGAGCTGCTGGGCGTGCCCGCGAGTGAACGCGAGGAGTTCCAGCGGCGCAGCGTCTCGCGCTTCGACCTCGGCGGGGCGGCCACGACGTCGTTGTCGGCCGTGTCCGAGTCGATCGTCTACTTCCGGGAGCTGGTGCGCGCCCAGCGCCTGGCCCCGACCGACGGACTGCTCGGCGAGCTCGTCCGCAAGCACGGCGACGACCTGGACGACGACGAGCTCGCCGGTCTCGCGGACGGGCTGCTCACCGGCGGGTTCGAGACGACGGCGAGCATGATCTCGCTCGGCGCGCTCGCGATGCTGCGCGACCCCGGTCTGCGCGAGAAGGCGCTCGGCGACGAGAAGACGGTGAACGGGCTGGTCGACGAGCTGCTGCGGCACCTCAGCGTGGTGTCGGTGGCGTTCCTGCGCATCGCCCGGCGCGACGTCGACATCGCCGGGACGAAGATCAAGGCGGGCGACATCGTGGCCTGTTCGCTGTCGCAGGCGAACCGCGACCGCGACGTCTACGACACCCCGGACGTGATCCTCGCCGACCGTCCGGCGAGCCAGCACCTCGCGTTCGGCTACGGCGCGCACCGCTGCATCGGCGCCGAGCTCGCGAAGATGGAGCTGCGGATCGCCTACCCGGCGCTCGTCCGCAGGTTCCCGGAGATGCGGCTCGCGGTGCCGCAGAGCGAGCTGTCGTTCCGCAAGCTCTCGATCGTCTACGGCCTGCACTCCATGCCCATGCACCTCGGCGTGCAGCCCAGTCCGATCCAGCAGGTCCTCTGACACGTGCGGAAAGGGGCCACCCCGGCGGGGCGGCCCCTTCTCGCACGGTCACTCGCGGGTGCCGATGGCGTCGATCGGCCTGGCCCGCAGCGACAACCGCGTGGACACCGCGATCGACACCACGCCGAGCAGCGCGGCTGCGGCGAGAGCGCCCAGGTAGACCCAGACCGGGCCGGCGGGCAGCGGGGTCCCGATCAGGCCGATCGCGAGCACGCCCAGCGGCACCGCCGCCACCAGGGAACCGAGCACCGCGGCCAGTCCGACCGTGAGCAGCGCCTCGGTGCGCATCATCCGCACGATCTGCCGGCGTCCGGTGCCGACCAGGCGCAGCAGGGCGAACTCGCGGCGCCGTGCGGCCGTGGACATCACCAGCGTGTTCGACACCGAGATCGCGACGTAGCCGAGGATGACGCCGACCGCGACCAGGTTGAGCAGGAACTGGGTCCGCTCGGCGCTGCGGTCCTGCGCCGCCACCCGCTCCGTCACCTGGAGTCCCGGATAACGGCTGGTCAGGGCCTGGAGAGCGGTGACGTCCGCGGACTTCACCAGCACGGCGCTGTCCATGCCGGCGTTGGTGTGGGCACGGGCGTCGGCGGCGGAGAGGACGTAGTCGCCGAACGCGAGGTCGTGCTCGTAGGTCGCGACCACTCGCAGCTTCGCCTCCTGACCGTCCGCGAACCAGAACTCGACCGTGTCCCCGATCTTCTTGTCCTCCCAGGACGCGTGCGCGTCGCTCAACGCGACGGTGCCCGGCCGGAGGTCGTCGACGCTGCCGGAGACGACGCCGAGGTCGACCATGCCGCTCGCGGTGGGGTCGAGGCCGTTGGCCGGGCGGCTCTGCACCTCGACGCTGTCCGCGGTCCTGGTGGCCGTGATCACCTGGGTGCGCACCAGCGACGTGGCCGTCCCGCCGGAGATCTGCCCGACGACCTCGGCGGGCACGCCGGTGACGCCGGTGATCACGTGGTCGGCGGTGATGGACCGCTCGGTCTGCTGCTGCACGGCGGCCGTGAACGTCGTCTGGCTGTAGAAGTTCACCACCGCGAACCCGATGGCCAGCATCAGCGGGGTCACCGCCGCCGCGAGCCGCCGCGAGTTCTTCAGCACGTTCGCCGACGCGAGGTAGCCGCTCACACCGGCCGTCCTGGCCAGCACCGGCGCGATCACCCGCACCGCCGCCCCGACCACCCTCGGACCGGTGAGCGTGAGGCCGATGATCAGCACGAGCGTCGCCATGACCGACATGGCCGCGCCGAGCTGGCCGCCGAAGAACAGCGGCACCGCGGTCGCGCCGAGACCGAGCACGATCAGCACCGAGCCGATGGCCAGCCGGACCTTGCCGACGTCCCGCTTCTGCACCGCGGCCTCGCCCAGCGCCTCGACGGGGTTGATCGACGACGGCCTGCGGGACGCGCTCCACGCCGCCACCCGCGCCGCGGCCACACCGATCAGCAACGCGGCGGCCAGCGGGATCGGGCTGATCGAGAGCGCGAAGTCGTCCGGGACCACGCCGATCCTCGCGAACGCGGCGCGCAGCCCCAGGCTGACGCCGATGCCCGCCAGGCTGCCGAGCACACCGGCGAGGACGGAGACGACCGTCGTCTCGACGCCGATCAGCCTGCGGACCTGCCGCGGCGTCGCGCCCACGGCCCTGAGCAGGGCGAACTCGCGGCGGCGCTGCTCGACGGCCAGGGCCAGGGTGCTGGCCACGACGAAGATCGCGACCAGGACCGCGTACCCGCCGAACGAGCCGGCCAGGATCGCGAGGATCGACTTGGTCTGGCTGACGTCGTCGAACTCGGCGGCGCTGCGGTCGGCACCCGCCGACACCGTGACGTGGTCCCCGGCGAGGGCGGCCTCGACCTCGTCCGCGTCCGCGCCGAGCACGCCGATGGCGCTCACGCGGTCGGGACGTCCGGCGAGCTCGGTGGCCTCGGCCTCGCTGAAGAACATCGAGGCCTGCCGCGCCTTCCCGGGGGCTTCGGCGACTCCGGCCAGCCGGTAGGTCACGGGGGCCGAGCGCACCGCCACCCGGACCTCGCCGCCCACCCGGACCCCGGCCTGCGCCGCCAGCGCCGAGTCCAGCACCACCTCGCCGGCCTTCGGCGCGTTCCCCTCCTTGAGCGTGAACGGCGCCAGCACGGCGGAGTCCCAGTTGTGGCCGAACGACGGCTTGCCGGCGAGAGGTCCGCCAGGACCGACCACGAGAGCCGGGAACGTCTGCTCGGGGACGGCCTTCGCGCCCGGTACCGCGGCGATCTCGGCGACCAGCGAGGCGGGGATCGACGGTTGTTCGGCGGCGTGCTCGAAGTCCAAGGCGTCGCCGTCGGACGGCCGCACGCTCCGGTCGCCGGTGACGACCACGTCGGCGGCCGCGTAGCGCTGAGTCGGCACGCCGCCGCGGAAACCGGACTCCATCAGGATCCCGCAGGCCGCGACGATCGCGGTGCCGCAGAGGATCGCGACGAACGCCCCGATGAACCCGCTGGTGCGGGCCTTGACGGTCTGCCAGGCGAGGCTCAGCACCGTCACCACTCCCCGAGGTGCGTCATGCGCTCGGCGACCTTCTCCGGCGTCGGGGCGACCAGGTCGCCCGCCAGCCGTCCGTCGGCCAGGAACAGCACGCTGTGCGCGGCCGAGGCGGCCACCGGGTCGTGCGTGACCATCAGGACCGTCTGGCCCATGTCGTCCACGATGGACCGCAGCAGCGTCAGCACCTGCTGCGCGGTGCGGGAGTCGAGAGCGCCGGTCGGTTCGTCGGCCAGCACCACCTCGGGCCTCGCCACCAGCGCGCGGGCGATCGCCACGCGCTGCTGCTGGCCACCGGACAGTTCGGCGGGGAGCCGGTCGAGCCGTCCGTCGAGACCGACCCTGCCGACGACCTCGCGCAGCCAGCCCTGGTCCGCAGGGCGTCCCGCGAGGCGCAGCGGCAGGGTGATGTTCTGCTCCACCGTCAGCGACGGCAGCAGGTTGTAGGCCTGGAAGACGAACCCGATCCGGTCGCGCCGCACCTGCGTCAGCGCGGCCTCCTTGAGGCCCCCGAGGTCGGTGTCGCCGAGCAGGACGCGGCCGGACGTCGGCCTGTCCATGCCCGACGCGCAGTGCAGGAAGGTGCTCTTGCCCGAGCCGGACGGTCCCATCACGGCGGTGAACGTGCCCCGCCGGATGGCGACGGTGACCTCGTCCAGCGCGGTCACGGCACCGCCCCCCGAGCCGTACACCTTCCGCACCGCCTGCAGCGACAGCGCCTCTGCCCTCATCACGTTCTCCTTGGCTCGCAACAGCTTCTGGCCAAGAACGTAATTTCGCGCGGCTCGCGGATCGATCACGCAGGCTGCCTGGAACGGGGTGGAGCAGGCTCTACCACCCGGCGGGTTCGTCCGCGCCGACAGATCCGGATGGCCAGATTCGTCGGCTGGGACGAGGTGGCCACGAGGGCGCCGAACCTAGGTTTGCCGGTGACCGGAGTCACGTCGACGTGGATGGGGCGCGCGGATGTCCAAGCTCAACCAGATCAACGAGTGGCTGCAGGAGAACCTGCCGCGACTGGCCGCCGAGCACCAGGTGCCGGGGGCGGCGGTGGCCGTGACCGTCGGCGACGACGTGGCGCAGGCCGCGACGGGCGTGCTCAACAAGAACACCGGTGTCGAGGTGACCACCGACTCGCTGTTCCAGATCGGGTCGATCACCAAGGTCTGGACGACGACGCTCGCGATGCAGCTCGTCGACGAGGACCTGCTGGACCTCGACGCGCCCGTGCGCGACTACCTGCCCGACTTCCGCGTCGCCGACGAAGACGCCGCCGCGCGGATGACGGTGCGGCAGCTCATGAACCACACGGCGGGCTTCGAGGGCGACCTCTTCACCGACACCGGCCGCGGCGACGACTGCGTGGAGAAGTACGTCGCCACGCTGCACGACACGCCCCAGCTCTTCGCGCCCGGCGAGATGTTCAGCTACAACAACGCCGGCTACTGCGTGCTGGGCCGGATCGTGGAGGTCATGCGCGGCAAGTCCTACGACGACTGCCTGCGCGAGCACCTGTTCGCCCCGCTCGGCCTGACCCACGCCGCCGCGGACGCCTACGAGGCGATCATGCACCGCGCCGCCGTCGGGCACCTCACACACGACGAGGAGGCCGGACCGCAGGTCGCGCCGATCTGGGCGCTCGTGCGGTCCAACGCGCCCGCGGGCTCGATGCTCGCCATGAGCGCCTCCGACCTGCTGAAGTTCGCGCGGATGCACCTCAACGACGGCGCCGGCGTGTTGTCGTCCGCCAGCGCCCAGGCCATGCGGCAGGTTCAGGTGAAGGTGCCGGACCTCGCGCTGATGGGCGACGCCTGGGGCCTGGGCTGGGAGATGTTCCACCACCCGCAGGCGACGGTCATCGGGCACGACGGCGGCACGATCGGGCAGAACGCCTTCCTGCGGCTGGTCCCCGAGCACGGCGTCGCCGTGGCGTTGCTGACCAACGGCGGCAAGACCATCGACCTCTATCAGGCGATCTTCCGGCACGTGCTGCGCGAGCTGGCCGGCGTCGAACTGCCCGCCATGCCCGAGCCCGCCGCGGACGCCGCGCGCCTGGACGGCGAGCGGTTCACCGGCGTGTACGTGTCGGCGGTCGGCGAGCGCGTGGTCACGCAGGACGAGGACGGCCGGATCTGGATGGAGGTCATCCCGAAGGGGATCATGGCCGAGCTCAGCCCGGAGTCCGCCGGCAAGACGGAACTGGTGCCATGGCGCGACGACACGCTAGTCGCCGCCGAACCGGTCATGGGCATCCACATGCCGCACGCGTTCGTCGGCGACGACGGCAACGGCCGGGCGCTGTTCCTGCACACCGGCCGTGCGGACCGCCGGGTGGCCCCGTGATCGCCGAGGCCTTCTCCGACGCGGGCGTGGAGGGGTTCGTCCACGCCCGCGAGATCGGGGTGGACGGACCGGAGTTCTCCCACGGCGCGGACGAGAAGGTGGTCCTGGCGTCGGTGTTCAAGATCCCGGTCGCCGTCGCGTACGCGGCCGAGGTCGCGGCGGGACAGCTCGACGAGACCGAGCGCACGCGCGTCACGTCCCGCTACCGCATCGGCGGCATCGGCACCGCGGGGTGTGCCGACGACGTCGAGATGAGCTGGCGCGACCTGGCGTCGTTCATGATGACCATGAGCGACAACGCCGCGACCGACGTGGTCTTCCACCGCGTCGGCCAGGCGGCGGTGGACGCGGTGCTCGTGAAGGCCGGTCTGGAGCGCACCCGGATCATCGGGTGCTGCGAGGACCTCTTCGCCTCGGTGGCCGCGGAGCTCGCCACCGGCGATCCGGAGGCGGTCCTCGAGAACCCGACGTGGGACGTCGTCCAGAAGCTGTCCATAGTGGACCCCGAACGCACGACTTCCTCCACACCGAGGGAGATCACGACCCTCCTCGACGCCATCTGGACCGACCGCGCCGCCGCACCCGAGGCGTGCGCGAGCGTCAGGTCGATCATGGCCCGGCAGGTCTGGCCGCACCGGCTCAGCTCGGGCTTCCCCGCCGACGTCCAGGTCGCCGCCAAGACCGGCACGCTGCCGAGCGTCCGCAACGAGGCCGGCGTCGTCACCTACCCCGACGGCCGCTCGTACGCCGTCGCCGTCTTCACCCGTTCCCAGTCCCTCGCCCTGCGCGACCCCGCCGCCGACGCGGTGATCGGCCGTGCCGGGCGACTCGCCGTCGACCACCTCCGGAGGACCTCATGAAGCGCGCGGTGGCCCTGCTCGCGGCCGTTGTCCTGGCCGGCTGCGGAACAGCCGGCACGACCGGCAACCAGAACCTCGCCCAGGGCGGGACCTTCACGATGTCCGTCGCCGCGGATCCCGGCTCGCTCGATCCCGCGCTGACGGTCCTGTCGGTGGCGAGAGGGGTGGGCCGGTTCCTCTACGGCAGGCTGATCGAACGCACCTCGGACGGCCAGATCGTCGCCGGTCTCGCCGAGAAGTGGGACGCCACGGTCACTTCCGCCACCTTCACGCTGCGCCAGGGCATCACGTGCTCGGACGGTGCCCCGCTGACCGCCGCGGACGTCGCCGCGAACATCACGTTCGTCGGCGACCCGGCGAACAAGTCGCCGCTGGCGGGCATCCAGGTCCCGCCCGGCACCACGGCCACGGCGGACGAGGCGACCCGCACCGTCACCGTGACGAGCGGCGCGCCGGACGCGTTCCTGCTGACCAACGTCGGCACCCTGCCGATCGCGTGCGCGAAGGGCCTGGCCGACCGCTCGCTGCTCGCGAAGGGCGAGCAGGGCACGGGGATGTTCAAGATCACCGAGATCGCGGCGAACGACCACTACACCCTGGAACGGCGCAAGGACTTCGCGTGGGGGCCGGGTGACTGGAAGACCGACCAGCAGGGCCTGCCGGACAAGGTCGTGATCCGGGTGATCGCGAACGAGACCACGGCCGTGAACCTGCTGCTGTCCGGCCAGCTCACCGCCGCCACGGTCGCGGGTCCCGACCAGGAACGCCTGCTGGGGCAGAAGCTCGACCACGTCGACGCCGCCAGCCCGCTGGGCACGCTGACGTTCAACCAGTCGGCCGGTCACCCCGGTCAGGACCCGGCGGTGCGCCGCGCGCTGCTGCAGGGCCTCGACCTCGCGCAGGTCGGCAAGGTGCTCACCAACGGCAGGGGCAGGCCGTCGAAGTCCCTGGTGACGGTCGAACCCCGGCCCTGCACCGGTGACAACGTCTCCGCCAACCTCCCGAAGTTCGACAAGGCCGCGGCGAGCAGCGCGCTCGACGCGGCGGGCTGGCGCGCCGGGGCGGACGGCACGCGGGCCAAGGACGGTCAGCCGCTGTCGGTGAAACTGCTCCAGCCCACCGTCGCCGGTCCCACGCTCACCTCGACCGCCGAGCTGATCCAGCAGTCGTGGCAGGGCATCGGCGTGAAGGTCGAGATCGCACCGGTCGACGCCGCCGGCATCAACCAGTCGCTGTTCGGCACGGGCGCGTGGGACGTGTCGATGGTGCCGCTGACGCTGTCGCTGCCGAGCCAGCTCGTGTCGTTCGCGTCCGGCCCGGTGCCGCCGCAGGGCGTGAACTTCGGCCACATCAGCAACGCCGAGTTCGAGTCGGAGTCGAAGCTGGCGGCCTCCAAGGCCGGCGCCGAGGGCTGCGACAACTGGAACAAGGCGGAGGCCGCGCTGGTCAAGGACGCGAGCTTCGTGCCGTACTACGACGCGGTCGTGTCGACGTTCGTCAAGGGCGCGAAGTTCACGGTCAGTGACAGCCTCGACCCGACGTCGATCCGGATGTTCGCCTCATGACGACCACCACGCTGCAACGGATGAGGGGCAGCACGTGGCTGCCCTTCGCCCGGCGGCGGGCCGTCCGGTTCCTGACCTCGCTGTGGGTGCTGGTGACCGCGGCGTTCCTGATGATCCACCTGATCCCCGGCGACCCGGTCCGCGAGTCGCTCGGCCTGGCCGCGCCACCGGACCTCGTCGCCGCCCGCCGCGCCGCGCTCGGCCTCGACGACCCGCTGCTCGTGCAGTACTGGCACTACCTGAGCGGCCTGTTCCGCGGTGAGTTCGGCACCTCGCTCGTCAGCGGCACCCCGGTCGCCACGCTCATCGGCGACCGGCTGCCCGCGACCGTGCAGCTCGCGGTGCTCGCGTTCCTCGTCGTGGTCGTCGTGGCCGTGCCGGTGGGCGTGCTGATGGCGGTGCTGACCAAGGGCGGTCGCCGCCGTGGCGGCGAGCTGGCGTTCACCTCGTCCAGCGTGGTGCTGGCGGCGATCCCGGAGTTCCTGCTCGCGGTGGGGCTCGTGAGCCTCCTCGCCGTGCAGCTGAACCTCTTCCCGGTGGCGGGCAACGACGCGCCGGGGTCGTGGGTGCTGCCGGTGCTTGCACTGGCGATCGGCCCGGCCGCGGTGCTCGCCCGGATCGTGCGGGTGGAGCTGCTCGCCGTGCTGGGCAACGACTTCGTGCGCACCGCACGGGCCAAGCGCCTGCCGGCCAGGCTCGTGTACCTGCGGCACGCGCTGCCCAACGCCGTCACCGCGACCCTGACGCTGGGCGGCATGATGCTCGCCGCCATGGTGGCCGGGACCGTGCTGGTGGAGAACGTGTTCGCGTGGCCGGGGCTGGGGTCGACCATCGTCGGCTCGATCCAGCAGAAGGACTACCCGGCGGTGCAGGGGATCGTGCTCGTGTACGGGGCCGGGGTGCTTCTGGTGAACCTGGTGGTGGACGTGGTGCTGGGGCTGCTCGATCCGCGTTCGACGATCAGGGAGGCGTGATGCGCCCGACCACGGGCCGGCTGGCCGTCCTGCGCTCCCCCGTCGGCGCCTCCTCCGCCGTCCTGCTCGTCGTCCTCGTCGCGCTCGCGGTCTTCGCCCCGATCCTCTGGGGCGACCGGGCCGCCGCCATCGACACCGACTCCCTGCAGCAGGGCCCGTCTGCGGACCACCTCCTGGGCACCGACCAGCTGGGCCGCGACATCTTCTACCGCGTCCTGGTCGCGACCAGGCTGACGATCGGCCTCGCCCTCCTGGCCACGGTCATCGGCGTGGTCACGGGCCTGGTCCTGGGCTCGATCCCGTCCGTGCTGCCGAGGTGGGCGGCCAGGATCGTCACGTCCGCGGTGAACATCGCCGTCGCGTTCCCCGGGCTGTTGCTGGCGCTGTTCTTCGCCGTCATCTTCGGCACCGGCACGATCGGGGCGGTGCTGGCCATCGCGTTCGCGATCACGCCGTCGTTCGCCCGCCTCACCCAGACTCTCACGGCCTCGGTGAGCGGACGGGACTTCATCGCCGCGGCACGGGTGTGCGGGGTGGGCCGGTTCCGGCTGCTGACCCGGCACGTCCTGCCCAACATCGCCGAGCCGCTCGTCATCAACGCCACGCTCGCGGCGGGGTCCGCGCTGACGGCGTTCGCCGGGCTGTCGTTCCTCGGGATCGGTGTGCAGGCGCCCTCCTACGACTGGGGGAGGCTGCTGGGCGAGGGCCTCAACCGCATCTACATCACGCCCGCGCCCGCGTTGGGGCCCGCGGTCGCCGTGGTGCTCGCGGGGCTGGCGTTCAACCTGTTCGGTGAGGCCGCCGCGTCCGTGCACCGCAACCAGCAGCGGGGCAAGGCGACGGCACCGCACGAGCCCGTCGAGGACCGGTCCGAGGGCGGGCTGCTGACCGTGCGGAACCTGCACGTCACGTTCCCCGGCGGCATCAGGCCCGTCCGCGGGGTCTCGTTCACCGTCCACAACGGGGAGATGATCGGCGTGGTCGGCGAGTCGGGCTCGGGCAAGAGCCTGACCGCGCTGGCCGTGTCGCGTCTCATCGAGCACCCCGGCCGGGTCACCGCCGACCGGCTGGAGTTCAACGGCAAGCCCGTCCAGAAGACGCAGGACCGGGAGCTCGGCACCCAGCTGGCGATGGTGTTCCAGGACCCGACGACGTCGTTCAACCCCACCCGGCGCATCGGCGGCCAGCTCGCCGAGGTGTCCGAGGTGCACCAGGGTCTGCGACGCAGGGCCGCGCTCGGCAAGGCGGTCGACCGCCTGGAGGCCGTGCGGATCCCGGAGCCCGAACGCCGGGCCAAGCAGTACCCGCACGAGTTCTCCGGCGGCATGCGGCAGCGGGCGATGATCGCGATGGGGCTGATGGGCGAGCCGCAGCTGGTGATCGCCGACGAACCCACCACCGCGCTCGACGTCACCGTGCAGCGCGAGGTGCTCAAGCTGCTCGCGCGAATCCGGAAGGACCGCGACGCGGCGGTGTTGCTGATCAGCCACGACATCACCGTCGTCGCGCAGACCTGCGACCGCGTGCTGGTGATGTACGCGGGCCGGATCGTCGAGGAGCTGCCGACGGACGAGCTGTTCACGGCCGCGCGGCACCCGTACACGACGGCGCTGCTCAAGGCGGTTCCGGACCTCGACACGGACAGGGACGCGCCGCTCGCGGTCATCCCAGGACGGCCGCCGGAGCCCGGTGAGATCCGGCAGGGGTGCCCGTTCGCGCCGCGCTGCCCGCTCGCCGACGACCAGTGCCGGACGCAGGAACCCGAGCTGGAGACGTTCGGCGAGAACCACCGGGTGGCGTGCTGGAAGTCCGAGAGCGAACTGGCGGGTGTGCGATGAGCGAGCTCGACTTCAGGAACGTCACCGTCCGCTTCGGCCACCACACGGCGGTCGACGACGTGAGCCTGACCGTGCCGGCGGGCCAGGTCGTGGGCCTCGTCGGGGAGTCCGGGTCGGGCAAGTCCACCCTCGCCGCCACCGCGGTCGGGCTGGTCAAGCCCACGGAGGGCGAGGTGCGCGCGGACGGCAAGGTCCAGATGGTCTTCCAGGACCCGTACTCCTCGCTCGACCCGCGGATGAGCATCGGCAACTCGATCGCCGAGGCGATGCCGCGGGGCACGAACAAGAAGGCCGAGGTCGCGAGACTGCTCGAACTGGTGAACCTCGACCCCGGCCGGGCCTCCTCCCTGCCGGCGAGGCTCTCCGGCGGCCAGCGGCAGCGCGTCGCGCTGGCCAGGGCGTTGGCGGGCGACCCCAGGGTCGTCATCGCCGACGAGATCACGTCCGCGCTCGACGTGTCCGTGCAGGGCGCCGTGCTCAACCTGGTGCGGGACCTGCAACGACAGCTCGGCCTGTCCATGCTGTTCATCTCGCACAACCTCGCCGTCGTGCGGTACGTGAGCGACCGGGTCGCGGTGATGAAGACGGGAAGGATCGTGGAGGAGGGACCGGCGGCACAGGTCCTCGCGGATCCACGGCACGAGTACACGCGCGAGCTGCTCGCGGCCGCGCCCAGACGCCACACGAGGCTGGAGGTTTCATGATCGACGATCTGCACGGGCGCAGCGTCGTCGCGGACACCCACAACGACCTGCTGGACGCGATCGCGCACCGCCCGGTCGAGCAGTGGGTGCCGCACTTCCGCGACCGGTGGCTGCCGCAGCTGCGGCAGGGCGGGGTGAACCTGCAGGTCCTGCCGGTGTTCGTCGACGACGTGTTCCGCCCGGAAGGCGCGCTCAGGCAGACGCTGCGCATGATCGAGGCCGCCCACCGCATCGCCGCGGCGAGTCCCGAGACCCGGCTCTGCTTCGACGCAACGGACATCGACGAGGCCCTGGCGAACGACCAGATCGCGCTCGTGCTCGCGCTGGAGAGCGCGCCGGGCGTCGGCGAGGACGTGGAACTGCTGGAGACCCTGCACCGGCTGGGCGTGCGGATCGCGTCCCTCGCCCACTTCGGCCGCACCGCGCTGGCCGACGGCAGCGGCGAGGACGGCACCGGCAGCAGGCTGACCAGGGCCGGAGTCGCCGCGCACGCCGAGATGGAACGCCTCGGCATGATCTTCGACGTCAGCCACCTGGGCGCGGCGGGCGTCGAGCACGTGCTGGAGCTCTCGACCCGTCCGGTGATGGCGACCCACTCGTCGGCACGGGCGTTGCGCGACCACCACCGCAACCTGACCGACGCCCAGCTCAAGGGCATCGCGGACAACGGCGGCGTGGTGTGCGTGAACTTCTTCGCGCCGTTCCTGCACGAGTCCGACTTCACGATCGACCGCCTGGTCGACCACATCGAGCACATCGCGGGTGTCATGGGCATTCGGCACGTCGGCCTCGGCCCGGACTTCGTCAAGGAGGTCCTGGCGGACGTCACGCCGCCGTGCTGCGAGGTCCAGGAGATCGAAGGGGTCCCGATCAACCGGTTCCTGCCGGGGCTCGAGGGACCGTCCGGCCTGCCGCTGGTGACCGAGGCGCTGCAGAAGAGGGGCTGGCCCGAGGACGACGTCGTGCGCGTCCTGGGCCAGAACGTGCTCGACCTGTTCCGTTCCGAACTGAGGGGATCCGCATCGTGACCACCATCGAGGACCTGTACGGCTACCAGCTTCCCGAGCAGCCGGCACTCTCCCCGGACGGATCCGAGGTCGTCTACGTCCTGCGCACCACCGACCGCGAGGACGACCGCGACGAGCGGGCGCTGTGGCGGGTGGCGAAGGGCGGCGAGGCGAGGCAGCTCACCAGGGGGAAGTCCGACAACTCCCCCGCCTGGTCCCCCGACGGCACGCGGATCGCGTTCCTGCGCGCCCAGGACGGCCCGGCGCAGGTGTGGCTGCTGCCCGCCGGTGGTGGCGAACCGGAGCAGCTCACGGACCTGCCTCTCGGCGCGGGCGCGCCCGTCTGGAGCGAGGACGGCGCCAAGCTCGCGTTCACCGCTCCCGCCGACATCGCGGACGCCAAGGCGCCGATCGTCACCCGCCGCCTGGCCTACAAGGCGGACGGACCCGGTTACCTGCGCAGTCTCCGCTCCCACGTGCACGTGCTCGACCTGGAGAGCCGTGAGGTCCGGCAGATCACGGAGG
Organism: Lentzea cavernae; assembly: GCF_014653695.1. Taxonomy (GTDB): domain Bacteria; phylum Actinomycetota; class Actinomycetes; order Mycobacteriales; family Pseudonocardiaceae; genus Lentzea; species Lentzea cavernae. Next base: position 406,687 of record NZ_BNAR01000002.1, read on the forward strand.
GCGACTGGCACGCCGGCGCGTTCGCCTGGTCACCGGACGGCAAGAAGATCGCGTTCACGGCCGGCCGCGAGGACGACGCCGACCTGACGTTCCAGGACGGGGTGCACCTCGTCGAGGTGGACGGGCGTTCCGAGCCGGTGCTCGTCGGGCTCGCGCGGGGACAGGCCGGGACGATCACCTGGGCGCCGGACGGCCTGCTCGTCGTCGGGCGGGCCACCGCGACCGCCGGGCACCTCGGCCTGCTGCACCTCTCCGCCGGTGGTGAGGTGCGCGACCTGTCGGCACCGCTGGACCGCAACGTCATGCCCGGTGCGGCCGGGTACCCCGGCGGCCTGCCGGTGCTGTCCGGGAACACCGCGTACTTCTGCGCCCGCGACCGCGGCTGCACGCAGCTGTACGCCGTCGACCTCGACGGGGGTGAGCCGCGGCTCGTCCTGGGCGAGGGCTCCCGTGCTGTGGCGGGGCTTTCGGTCGCCGGGGACACCGCGGCCGTCGTCCTGAGCGGTCCTGCCTCGTTCGGCGAGGTCGCCACCGTCGACCTGACGACCGGCGAGGCGACCGTCCACACCGGACACACCGAGGTCGAGCCGTTCGTGCGCGAGGAGCGCGAGTTCACGATCTCCGACGGCACGGTCGTGCACGGCTGGCTGGTCCGCGACCCCGAGCGCACCGGCCCGCTGCCGTTGCTGCTCGACGTCCACGGCGGCCCGCACAACGCGTGGAACGGCACCGCCGACCCGGTGCACCTCTACCACCAGGTGCTCGCGCGGCAGGGCTGGGCGGTCCTGCTGCTCAACCCGCGCGGCAGCGACGGCTACGGCGAGGAGTTCTACCGGGCCGCGCTCGGCGCGTGGGGCAAGGCCGACGCGAAGGACTTCCTGGAGCCGCTCGACCAGCTCGTCGGCGAGGGTCTCGCGGACCCGGCGAGGCTCGCCGTCACCGGTTACAGCTACGGCGGCTACATGACCTGCTACCTGACCAGCCGCGACGGCAGGTTCGCCGCCGCCGTCGCCGGTGGTGTGGTCAGCGACCTGACGAGCATGGGCGGCACGTCCGACGGCGGCCACTACCTGACCGAGCTCGAACTGGGCGGCCGCGGCGACCACATCGCGGAGCAGTCCCCGCTGACGCGCGTCGGCGACGTCCGCACGCCGACGCTGGTCTACCAGGGCGCCGCCGACGAGAGGTGCCCGGTCGGCCAGGCCGAGCAGTGGTTCACCGCGCTGCGCCAGAACGGCGTGCCGGCGGAGCTGGTGCTCTACCCGGACGAGTCGCACCTGTTCATCCTCAACGGCAAGCCGTCGCACCGCGCGGACTTCAACCGCCGCGTGGTCGACTGGGTGCGCGAGCACGCGGAGAACCGCAAGCCGCTCGACGCGAAGCACTGGCAGCGCAGGCTTTCCGCGATCGCGAAGAAGCACGGCGTGCCCGGTGCGGCGCTCGGGATCCTCTACAAGGGCGAGACCGCGCAGGCGCACCACGGCGTGCTGAACGTGTCGACCGGCGTCGAGGTCACCGACGACACGATCTTCCAGATCGGCTCGATCGGCAAGGTGTGGACGACGACGGTCGTCATGGCGCTCGTCGACGAGGGCCTGCTCGACCTCGACGCGCCGATCACCGACGTGCTGCCCGAGCTGAAGCTCTCGGACCCGGTGGTGGGCCAGAAGGTCACCATGCGGCACCTCCTCACCCACACCAGCGGCATCGACGGCGACAACTTCACCGACACCGGCCGCGGCGACGACTGCCTCGAGAAGTACACCGAACTGCTCGCCGACGCCGCGCAGAACCACCCGCTCGGCGCGACCTTCTCCTACAGCAACGCGGGTTTCGTGCTCGCGGGCCGGGTGATCGAGAAGCTCACCGGCAAGTCGTGGGACGAGGCGATGCGCGAGAAGCTCTTCGCCCCGCTCGGGCTCACCCGCACCGGCACGCTGCCGGAGGAGGCGCTGCTGCACCGCGCCGCCGTCGGTCACGTCAAGAAGGACGAGAAGCTGGAAGTCGCTCCGGTGTGGGCACTCCCGCGCTCGGTCGGCCCGGCCGGAACGATCTTCTCGACCACCGAGGACGTGCTGGCGTTCGCTCGGATGCACCTCGCCGGCGGCCTGGCGCAGGACGGCACGCGGGTGCTGTCCGAGCAGTCCGCGGCGGTGATGACCGAGAAGCAGACCGACGTGCCGGACAAGAACGTGCTCGGCGACTCGTGGGGCGTCGGCTGGATCCGGTTCGGCTGGGACGGGCAGCGGCTGATCGGCCACGACGGCAACACGATCGGGCAGTCCGCGTTCCTGCGCCTGCTGCCGGAGCACGACCTCGCGGTCACGTTGCTGACCAACGGCGACGGCGCCCGCGAGCTGTACCTGGACCTGTACCGGGAGATCTTCGCCGAGCTGGCGGGCGTCGCCATGCCGCGCCCGGCGGAGCCAGCGGCGCAGCCACCGGCCGTGGACGTCTCGCGGTACGTCGGCAGGTACGAGCGCGCGTCCGTCACGCTCGACGTCAGCGAGGGCGAGAACGGGTTGCAGCTCGACATGACGCCCACCGGTCCGCTGGCCGGGTTGTTCCCCAAGCCGCCCACGGTGGACCTCGTGCCGCTCGACGACTCGTCGTTCCTGTTCCGGGAGGCCGAGGACAAGACCTGGTCGTCGCTCGTGTTCTACGCGCTGCCGACCGGGGAGCAGTACGTGCACATGGGTGTCCGCGCCACACCGAAGGTCTCCTGAGATGACCCTGCTCACCGACATCGAGCGGCTCGTGACCTGCGAGTCGCCGTCCACCGACCTGGCCGCGGTCGCCCGCAGCGCCGAGGTCACCGCCGAGGTGGGGTCCGCGCTGCTGGGCGCGGACCCGGAGCGGATCGTGCTCGACGGCCGCACGCACCTGCGGTGGCGGCTGGGTTCGGGGCCGCGCAAGGTGTTGCTGCTCGGCCACCACGACACGGTGTGGCCGATCGGGACGCTGGAGCGGATCCCGTTCGGCGTCCAGGACGGCGTGCTGCGCGGGCCCGGCTGCTTCGACATGAAGACCGGCGTCGTGATGATCTTCCACGCCGTCGCGTCGCTGGGTTCTCCCGACGGCGTCACGGTTCTGATCACCGGCGACGAGGAGATCGGCTCGCCGTCGTCGCGCGAGCTGATCGAGATCGAGGCGGTGGAGCACGAGGCCGTGCTGGTCTGCGAGGCCTCGGCGGACGGTGGCGCGCTGAAGACCGAGCGCAAGGGCACCTCGATGTACGAGGTGACGTTGCACGGACGTGCCTCGCACGCCGGTCTCGAACCCGAGCGCGGGGTGAACGCCACGATCGAGGCCGCGCACCAGGTCCTGGCGGTCGCGCAGCTCGCCGATCCCGCGACCGGCACGACCGTCGTGCCGACCGTGCTCTCGTCCGGCACGACGACGAACACCGTTCCCGCGCAGGGGAAGTTCATGGTGGACGTGCGGGTGCGGACCATCGCCGAACAACTCCGGGTGGACGAGGACTTCAAGGCGCTGCGGCCCGTGCTCGACGGGTCGAAGGTCGAGGTCTCGGGCGGCCCGAACCGGCCGCCGATGGAACTGTCCATGTCCGGTGCCCTGTTCGAGCTGGCGGCGGGACTGCTCCCCGGTCTCACCCAGGCCGCGGTCGGGGGCGCCTCCGACGGCAACTTCACCGCGGGCGCCGGGGTTCCGACGCTCGACGGGCTCGGCGCCGTCGGCGGAGGAGCGCATGCTGAGAGCGAGCACGTGCTGGTGTCGGAGCTCGTTCCGCGCACCGAGCTGCTCGCCGCGCTCGTGAGGGAGCTGACATGACCTTGGTCGCCCAGAACGTCGTGGTCCGTCAGCTCACGGACTACGCGGAACTCCTGGCCACACAACGGTTGTACGAGTCGATCTGGCGGCCGACCGGGGACAACGGCACTCCCCCGGTCACCGCCGAGCTGCTGCGCGCCATGACCAAGGCGGGCAGCTACGTCGCCGGCGCGTTCGACGGCGACGCCCTCGTGGGCGCCTGCATCGGGTTCTGCTCGCCGCCCGCGATGGGCGCGTTGCACAGCCACATCGCCGGGGTGGCGGCGGGCATGCGCGGCCGCAACGTCGGCTACGCGCTGAAGCTCGACCAGCGGACGTGGGCGCTCGAACGCGGGCTCACCGAGGTCTCCTGGACGTTCGACCCGCTGGTGCGCCGCAACGCGTACTTCAACCTGGGCAAGCTCGCCGCCGACGCGACCGAGTACCTGCCGGACTTCTACGGCCACATGGACGACGACATCAACGGCGGCGGCGAGACCGACCGGCTGCTGATCCGCTGGCGCATCGCCTCGCCGGAGGTCGCCGCCGCGTGTGCCGGACAGCCGCGGACCGTCAGCGCGAGGGGTGTCGTCGGGCTCGGGATCTCCGAGGACGGGCTGCCGGTGCGCGGGGTGACCACGGGCGGCACGGTGCTGGTCGCCGTCCCCGCCGACATCGAGACGCTGCGGGCCACGAACCCGGCCGCGGCCACCGAGTGGCGCTACGCCGTGCGGGAGGTGCTCGGCGACCTGCTCGCCGGCGGCGCCCGCGTCACCGGGTTCGACAGGTCGGGGTGGTACGTCGTGGAGAGGAGCGGTTCGTGAAGCTGGACGGGGTCGAGGTCCGCTGGGTCGAGATGCCGCTGAGGTCGCCGTTCCGCACCTCGTTCGGCACCCAGACCGTGCGGCAGCTACTGCTGCTGCGCGCCGTCACCGACGAGGGCGAGGGCTGGGGCGAGTGCGTCGCGATGTCCGAACCGGTGTACTCCTCGGAGTACCTGGAGGGCTGCGCCGACGTGCTGCGGCGGTTCCTCGTGCCCGCGCTGACCGGACCGGTCGACGGCATCTCGGTGGCACCGCGCCTGAAGAAGTTCTACGGGCACCGGATGGCCAAGGCCGCGCTGGAGATGGCCGTGCTCGACGCCGAACTGCGCGCGCGTGGCGTGTCGTTCGGCCGTGAGCTGGGCGCCGTGCACGACCGAGTGCCGTGCGGGGTGTCGGTCGGGATCATGAACTCGATCCCCGAACTGCTCGACGCGGTCGGCGGCTACATCGACGAGGGCTACGTCCGGATCAAGCTGAAGATCGAGCCGGGCTGGGACGTCGACCCCGTGCGAGCCGTGCGGGAGCGGTTCGGCGACGACGTGCTGCTGCAGGTCGACGCGAACACCGCCTACACGCTCGGCGACGCCCGGCACCTGGCGCGGCTCGACCCGTTCGACCTGCTGCTGATCGAACAGCCGCTGGACGAGGAGGAACTGCTCGCCCACGCGGAACTGGCCAAGGTCGTGCGGACGCCGATCTGCCTCGACGAGTCGATCACCTCGGCGTCCTCGGCCGCCGACGCGATCCGGCTCGGCGCCTGCCAGATCGTGAACATCAAGCCCGGCCGCGTCGGCGGGTACCTGGAGGCGCGGCGCATCCACGACGTCTGCGCGGCGAACAACATCGCGGTGTGGTGCGGCGGGATGCTCGAGACCGGCATCGGGCGGGCGGCGAACGTCGCGCTGGCGGCGTTGCCCGGCTGCACGCTGCCCGGCGACACCTCGGCGTCCGACCGCTACTACCAGATGGACGTCACCGAGCCGTTCGTGCTGGAGGACGGTCATCTGAGGGTGCCGACCGGGCCCGGTCTGGGCGTGACGCCGTTGCCGGACGCCCTCGACTCCGTCACCGTGAAGACGGAGTGGATCCCCTTGTAGGTGGATTCCTCTGTAGACAGTTGGCAAGGTGGGAGCATGAGTCCGCGTACAGGCCTCACCCGCGTGCTGGACGACCTGGGCACCACGCTGATCGACCTCGTGCGTGGTGACCCGGGCCGGTCCGCGGACGTCGGCGGTGTCGTGATCCACGACCCGGACGACGACCAGGTGCTGCCTCCGTCCGCCCTCGTGCTGGGCGTCGGCGTGCGGAACCCGGCGGAGATCCTCGACGCGCTCGGCAAGGAGGGCGCGGTCGCGCTCGTCGTGCGCGGCCCGGTCGTGGTCACAGACAAGCTGGCCGCGGCCGTGGACCGGTCCGGCGTGGCGTTGCTCGGCCTGGCGCCCGGCGCGTCGTGGACGCAGCTCGCCGCGATGCTCCGCTCCCTGCTCGCCGAGGGCGAGGTAGACCCGTCGGAGACCCTCGGCGGTGTGCCGGCCGGCGACCTGTTCGCGCTGGCCAACGCGGTGGCGTCGCTGATCAGCGCCCCGGTGACGATCGAGGACCGCAGCTCGCGCGTGCTCGCGTTCTCGGGGCGCCAGGACGAGGCGGACCCGTCGCGCGTCGAGACGATCCTGGGCAGGCAGGTCCCGGCGCGTTTTTCGCAGCTGCTGGAGGCGCGAGGGGTGTTCCAGCAGCTCTACCGCAGCGACGAGCCCGTCGCCATCGAGGCGCTGTCCGCCGACGACGGGGAGTTCCGCGTGCCCCGGGTCGCCGTGGCGGTGCGGGCGGGCGACGAGTTCCTGGGCTCGATCTGGGCGGCCGTCCGCTCGCCGCTGTCCCCGGACAGCTCCGCCGCCTTCCGCGACGCGGCCAAGCTGGTGGCGTTGCACATGATGCGGCAACGCGCGGGCGCCGACGTCGAACGGCGGCTGCGCGCGGACCTGGTCTCGACCGCCGTCGAGGGAGGCGCGGGCGCGGCGGAGGCGGTGCGGCGCCTGGGTTTGGCCGACCAGGCGTGCGTCGTGCTGGCGCTGGCGCTGGCCCACTCGCACGGCGACGACCCGGCCGCACACGCCCGCCTGCTGGCCGAACGCCAGCAGGTCGCCGACGCGTTCGCCATGCACCTCACGGCCGTGCACCCGCGCGCCGCCGCCGCGTTGATCGGGGACGTCGCTTACGCGATCCTGCCCGCCGAGTCCGAGGACAGGGCGATGCGGATCGCCACGGACTTCCGCAGCCGCATCGGCAACTCAGTGCTGGTCGGCGTCGGCGAGGTCTCCGACGGCCTCACGCTGTCGCGCTCGCGGGTCGGTGCAGACCTGGTGCTGCGGGTGCTGCGGGCCGGGCGGGCGTCCAAGCCGGTGGCGCGGGTGTCCGACGTGCACAGCGAAGGGTTGTTGCTGGAGCTGTCGGACCTGATCGCCGAGCGCGGTGACACGCTGACCGGGCCCGTCGCACGCCTGATCGCGTACGACCGCAAGCACAACGCCTGTCTGGTCGAGACGCTCGGCGCGTGGCTCGACGCCTTCGGTGACGTCGCTGCCGCGTCCACGGCCGTTTTCGTGCACCCCAACACCTTCCGGTACCGGCTGCGGCGGCTCTCGGAGGTCGGGGAGATCGACCTCAGCGATCCGAACGCGCGGTTCGCGGCGATGCTGCAGCTGCGGTTGTGGCGGCCAGATGGTTCTGTGCCAGGGCGATGAACAGCTCAGCTGATGCGGTGATCTGTGCCGTAACGAACCTCGCACCGGCAACGACATGGCGATGACCAGTCGAACCGAAGATTGCGATATCGATGACGACAGCCGTCAGTCTTTTCGAAGGATCTATCTTCAATGCAACATCACTTGCAGTAGCCCTCTTCGGCTTTATCGCAGGAACATTCGGGGCACGCTGGGCGCGACGAGCTCTGCACCCCTTGAACAAAGCTCTGACGTTCAAACTCCGGTCTGTCGCCTCGATCTTGTCGAGTGCATCGCGCGGAGTGACAGGAATTGCAGTCACGCGCAATGGGGTAGAACTCGAAAATCCGCACCTGGCAACCATCGAGATCGAAAACTCGGGAAGTCATGCGATCACCAGCGGCCAGTACGACCAAGACCGCCCCATAACCATAAATCTTGGAGCGGCGGTAATCGAGGTGTTCAAGGCGTCGTACGCACGCGGGACTGCGAGCATCCCGTTCAAGCACTCCGCCAACGGCAACCAGATCCATCTCGGCCCGGACGTGCTCCCCAAGAAAGCCGTTCTGACCCTTCAGATCCTCACCAGCGGCAAACCCGTTCTGGGCCCGATCAGCGAGCACCTCGGCGACGTCAAGATCATCTCCTTGACCGAGAACCAACTCGCCACCGCACCAAGGAGGAACTCGAAACGCAGCATCTGGTACACAGCCTTGGCGATAGTGCTCGCAGCAGCCCTGGGCATATGGATCGCAAGTGTATTTTCGACCGGGACGCAGGGTCCGCCGTCCATCTCGATCTCCTCGACACCCCGGGGAGACAAGGACGAGGTTCCTGAAGGCAGCGCCATGAAGATCACCGGAATCGGATTCCTCAGAAACGAGAGCCTCTCCTTCATCGTCTTCGACGGAGAGGATGCTCTCCTCGAAGGACACGGCTTCATCTCTGATTTACGTGGAACGTTCAGCTGGGGAATCACTGCCCCGCAGAGCGAGGAGATCAACGCCGCCGGACCGACGAAAGCCAGATCGATGAGCCTGAGGATCATCCGATCCGATGGAAGCACCATTGCCGCGCCGTTCACGCTACTGGGCAGCTGACCCGCTCCGCCTGGTCACCCGCCTGTGATCGTGCGGACTCCAGTGGCCAGATGGTTCTGTGCCAGGGCGATGAACGCCCCGGTCGACGGGTGCGCCGCCGCGGCCGGCCACGCCAGGTGCACCGCGACGGGATCGGCGTCGGTCAGCGGCAGGTAGGTGATGCCGGGCTGCGGGTGGTGGTGGTGGCGGGTGCCGGCCGCCGTGACGCCGACCGTCGCCCCGGTCGCGATGGACGTCAGCCACTCGACCACGCCGGGCACGTCCACGGTCCGCGGCCGCGCGCCGGCGGGCCAGAGGTCGGCGCTGGTCGTCGCCGCCGTCTCGCACACCGCGACGCACTCGCCCACGAGGTCGTCGAGCACCAGGGCGTCGCGGGAGGCGAGAGGGTGGTCGTCGGCGACCGCCGCGATGCGCGGTTCCTCGATCAACGTCACGTGGTCCAGGCCGGGCTGCACGGGCTCGGTGCGCAGGACGGCGACGTCCGCCTCGCCGCGCCACAACGCCGCCTCGGGGTCGTCGGCCTGGCGGATGCGCACGAGGACGTCCGGGTGCTCGGCACGCCATTCCCGCAGGAAGGGGATGGTGAACCGGCCGAGGGCGGCCCAGGCGAAGGTCAGCCGGATCGGCTGCGGCTGGGACGCCTCGGCCAGGGCCGAGTCGAGCGAGGTCAGGATGCGGTGGCTGTGCTCCCAGAGGCGGCGGCCGGGGTCGGTCAGGGCGACGTGCCGGGTCGTGCGTTCGACCAGTCGGACGCCCAGACGCCGTTCCAGTTGCTCCAGCGTGCGGGAGAGCGCGGGCTGCGTGACGTGCAGCGCCTGGGCGGCCGCGGTGATCGACCGGTGGTCGCCGATCGCGGCGAGCGCACGGAGGTGGCGCAGCTCGACATTCATGACCACCGATCATAAGTGCTGCACGAACGGCATTTCACTTGTGCTCGGAGCGTCCCTAGCGTCGACGGCATGAGGATTCTGCTCGTAGGAGCCACCGGTCTGCTCGGCACCGCCGTCCACGAGGCGCTGGCCGAACGCGAGCACGACGTCGTGACCGTCTCGCGCACCGGAGGCGACCTGCAGTTCGACGTGACCGACCCGGCGCAGGTGGCGCAGCTGTACCAGACCGTCGGCCAGGTGGACGCCGTCGCGTCGGCCGCGGGGCCCGTGCCGTTCAAGCCGCTGCGCGACCTGACCCACGACGACTACCAGGCCGGACTGACCGGGAAGGTCCTGTCCCAGGTCTCCCTGGTGCGCGAAGGGCTCACGCACGTGACGGAGTCGTTCACGCTGATCACGGGCGTGCTGGCGCGCGAACCGATCGTCACGGGCGCCGCCGCGTCCCTGGTCAACGGCGCGGTGGAGGCGTTCGTGCGCGCCGCCGCCATCGAGATCGCACCACAGCGCATCAACGCCGTGTCCCCGACCGTGTTCACCGAGGCGCTCGACACCTACGGCGACTACTTCCCCGGCATGAAGCCCGTGCCGCTGGCCGAGGTGGCGCGGGCGTACGTCCGGTCGATCGAGGGGCGGCAGACCGGGCAGGTCTACGTGCCCTGAACCCGCACCCGGCTCAGCAGTCGGTCGACCAGGTCGGGCAGCTGCTGCTCCCCCGCCCCTTCGAGCCACAGCCCGATGCCGGTGCGGATCGTGGTGAGGAAGGTCGCCGCCATCAGGCGGGCGACCTCCTCGTCCGGCTCGCGCAGGACCAGCACGGCGGTCAGGTCACGTTCCAGCGCGACCTGGGCGCCCGCCTGGTGCGCGAGCAGCGACGGGTGCCTGCGCAGCAGCCGCAGCTGGGCCATCCACTCGACGTCCGGCAGCGGCCGGACCCGGTACAGCTCGGCGGTGGACGCGCGCAGCGCAGGCCAGGCCTCCTCGTCCGCGGGCCGGGCCTCGACGAGCGAGACCAGCGCCCTGATCCGCTCGCGGTCGGCGTCGAGAACCGCGTCCTCCTTGCTCGTGAAGTAGTTGGAGAACGTCCTGCGGGACACCCCCGCCTCGTCCGCGATGTCCTCGACCGTCACCCCGTCGAGCCCGTGTTCCATGGCGAGCCGCAGCGCCGCTGCGGCGAGCGACCGCCTGGTCACGGCCTTCTTCTGCTCGCGCAGCGTGGTGAGGGTCTCCATGCGGATCAGCGTAGCGGGTGTAAGTTGCTCATTGCGCAAATTTGCACAACGCGCAAGAATTAGGGTGACGAAGGGGCGGGACGTGAAGATCGAGACTCAGGCGATGGGGCACCGCCAGGTGCTGGAATCGCTGTCCGGACTGCTGCTCGCGCTGTTCGTGGCCATGGTCAGCTCCACGGTGGTCTCCACCGCGCTGCCGCGGATCATCGGCTCGCTGAACGGCACGCAGACGCAGTACACCTGGGTGGTCACGGCCACCCTGCTCACGGCGACGGCAACGACCCCGATCTGGGGCAAGCTCGCCGACCTGTTCAACAAGAAGACGCTGGTCCAGGTCGCGATCGTGATCTTCGTGGTCGGCTCGCTGCTCGCGGGCTTCGCCCAGGACACCGGACAGCTCATCGCCGCCCGCGCGTTCCAGGGCCTCGGCGTCGGCGGTCTGCAGGCGCTGGTGCAGGTCGTGATCGCCGCGATCATCCCGCCGCGGGAGCGCGGCCGCTACAACGGCTACCTCGGCGCGGTCATGGCCGTGGCGACGGTCGGCGGCCCGCTGCTCGGCGGCCTCATCGTCGACGTGTCGTGGCTCGGCTGGCGCTGGTGCTTCTGGGTCGCCGTGCCGATCGCCGCGCTGGCGTTCGCCGTGCTGCAGGCGACGCTGAAGCTCGAGACCATGCGCCGCGAGAACGTGAAGATCGACTACCTCGGCGCGACGCTGATCGCCGCCGGCGTGAGCGTGCTGCTGGTCTGGGTCTCGTTCGTCGGCAACTCGTTCGACTGGCTGTCGTGGGAGACCGCGGCAATGGTCGGCGCCGGTGTCGTGCTGCTCGGCGCCGCGATCGCCGTCGAGCTCCGCGTGAAGGAACCGGTCGTGCCGCTGCACATCGTCGTCCAGCGCACTCCCGCCCTCGCCATCATCGCGAGCCTCGCGGTCGGCATGGCCATGTTCGGCGGCGCGGTGTTCCTCGGCCAGTACTTCCAGATCGGCCGCGGCTACTCGCCGACCGAGGCGGGCCTGCTGACCATCCCGCTGATGGCGGGCGTGCTGGTGTCGTCCACGATCTCGGGCCGCATGATCAGCCGCAGCGGCAAGATCAAGCCGTACATCGTCGCGGGCACGTTCACCCTGGTGGCGGGCTTCCTCGGCCTGGGCTTCGTCGACCACGCCACCGCGCTGTGGATCGTCGGCGTCGCAATGGCCGTCGTGGGCGTCGGCGTCGGCATGACGATGCAGAACCTCGTGCTCGCCGTGCAGAACAGCGTGCCCCTGAGCGAACTGGGCGCCGCCAGCGCGACCGTCACGTTCTTCCGCTCGCTGGGCGGCACGATCGGCGTCTCGGTGCTCGGCGCCGTGCTCGCCAACCGCGTCACGGCCGACCTCTCCGCCGCGCTGCACGTGCCGGCGGGCCAGTCGACCGGCAGCACCAGCGCGTTGAACCTGCAGGCCCTGCCGCCCCAGGTCCAGACGATCGTGCACACCGTCTACGGCGACGCGACGGCGCACATCTTCCTGATCTCGGCCGCCGTGGGCGTGATCGGCATCATCGCTGCACTGCTGCTCAAGCCGATCACGTTGCGCACGACGATCGATCTCGAGAAGAAGGAAGCAGACTCAGCGGTCGCGCGATAGATCGAGGGGGAACCATGAGCGCCGGCCTCAACAACGCCTTCCAGTCCACGGTGGACAGCTTCGGTCCCGCTCCCCGTCCGTCGTCGAGGACGATCATGGTCGGCGTCGACGGCTCCGACACCGCGATGCGCGCGGCGGCCTCCGCGTTCGGCCTGGCCCGCCGCCAGGGAGCACGGCTGGTCGTCACGTTCGTGGCGTGCCACTCGTCCCTGGCGGCGCTGAGCCCGGCCGTGGCGTCGGTGTTCGAGCACGAGGCGACGGCCTGCCTGTACGCCGAGCTGAGCGACCAGGTCCGGACGTTCGCGGAGGAGCTCGACGTGCCGGTGACGTTCTTGAAGGCGTTCGGCGATCCCGTGACGGTGCTGCGCGACTCGGCCGACCAGTGCCAGGCCGACATGGTGGTCGTCGGGGCCTCGCAGCAGGCGGGCCACCGGTTCGCCGGGTCGGTGGCGACCCGGCTCATCAGGACGGGTCGCTGGCCGGTGCTCGTCGTGCCCTGACCACCACACCTCGGACCACATGATGCCCGTGCTCGAACGTCGAGTGCGGGCATCACTGCGTCTACCAGTAGGTTCACATCCGCGGACAAGAGCGTCTCAACTTGTCTCGTTGTCATAGGTCGGAGCACTGCTACGGTACGACCGGGCGCAAGGATTTCTAAACTTAATTTAGTATTTATTCTTGACGCGCTCGGGTGTGCGAAGCATGCTTCAGCCACTCGACGACGAGAGGTACGGGGAATGCCGAGAACCCTGCTGACCGTGGCCACCATCGCCTTGACCTTGCTGGCGCCCACCGCCGCAGCTGCCGCACCGTCCGCACCGCCGGTGGAACACGCGGGTGCCGACCAAGGCGCGCCCACCTACTACGACTCAGGCATCGCGCGCACCCCGTACATGGGGTGGAACTCCTACTTCGCCGTGGGCGCGGCGTCGGAGGAGAAGGTGCTCGGGGTCGCCGACCACCTCGTCAGCAGCGGCCTCGCGAAGGCCGGCTACGACATCGTGTGGATCGACGGCGGGTGGAACGCGAGCCCGCCGCGCGACGGCAAGGGCTCGCTCGTGCCCGACCCCGCGCGGTTCCCCTCCGGGTTCACGAAGCTCGTGAACACGTTGCACGCCAAGGGCTTGAGGGCGGGCATCTACACCGACGCGGGCGCGTGGGACGGCAAGAACTGCGCCGCCGGCAGCGGTGGCGGCTACTACGAGGCGGACGCGAAGCAGTTCGCCGGGTGGCAGTTCGACGCCATCAAGATCGACTTCCTGTGCGGGATCGCGCAGAACATGGACCCGGCCGTCGCCTTCACGCAGTTCTCCGCGGCGGTGCGCAAGGCCGGGCGCAAGATGATCCTCAACCTCTGCAACCCGGTCACCGACGAGTGGGGCGTGCCGCACCGCTGGGACCAGACCGCGTACGTGGCCTACACCTACGGCCCGCGCGTCGGCGACTCGTGGCGCACCTCGACCGACGTCGCGTTCGGCACGCCGTACGAGGGCATCTGGCGCGACGTGCTGCGCAACATGGACCGCAACCTCTACCGGCCCGGCGCGCAGGGTCCCGGTCACTACAACGACCCGGACTACCTGATCCCGATGCGCAAGACCGAGCAGGGCACCTACGAGCTCAACGAGGAGGAGTCGACCTCGCAGCTCGTCATGTGGTCGGTCATGGCCTCCCCGCTGATCATCGGGTCGGACCCGCGCACGCTGCCGCCGTCGATGATCGAGACTCTGAAGAACCCCGAGATCATCGCGGTCGACCAGGACCCGCTCGCCATCCAGGGCGTCCGGGTCGCCGGCTCGGACAACGTCGACGTCTACAGCAAGGTGTTGTCCGGCAAGGGCGAGCGGGCCGTCGCCGTGCTCAACCGCAACGACGTGCCCACCGAGTTCACGATCAACCTCGCCGACACCGGCCTCAGGGGCACTATCGCCGTCCGCGACCTGCGCGCCCGCGCCGACCGCGGCACCGCCACCGGTTCCCACACCGTCACGGTTCCCGCGCACGGCACCGCGTTTCTCAAGCTGCGCGGCGAGACGGCCGTCCCCGGCACCGACCTCGGTGGCGAGACCTCGGCCAGCCCGGCCCTGATCCGCTGGGACGACAGGACGATGGCCACCTTCGCCCGCGACAAGTCCGGCCGCCTCACCCAGCGCTCGATGGTCGGCGGCGAGTGGCGCAACTGGGTCGTGCTCGGCGGCCCGCGCGGTGGCCAGGTCCTCGGCCAGCCGTCGGCGTTCGCGAGCCCGAACGGCCGCATCGACCTCTTCGTCCGCGGCACGGACAACGTGGCCTACCAACGGACCTACTCCAACGGCCGCTGGGGCGGCTGGACCTCGCTCGGCGGCTCGCTGACCGACTCCGTGTCGGTGGCGTTCACCGGCCCGGACGACTGGAGCCTGTTCGGCCGCGGCGCCGACGGCCGCGTCTGGACGCGCGACAAGAGCAACAGCACCTGGACCTCCGTCGGCTCACCCGGCAACCAGCAGATCTACGGCAGGCCCTCCGCCGCGACGGTCGCGTCCGGCACGTTCGTCACGGTCCGGCTGCAGGACGACTCCGCCTGGTACCGCAAGCGCACCGCGAACGGCTGGTCCGCCTGGACCTCGCTGGGCGGCGTGATCAGCGGCAGCCCGACCGCCGTCGCCAACGGCGACCGGGTCAACGTGTTCGTGCGCGGCAGCGACTACACGCTGTGGCAGCAGGACCTCGTCGACGGCGCGGGCACCTGGTGGACCAAGCGCGACCAGTTCGTCAGCAACGCGCTCACCGGTGCGGTGGGCGGGGCGGCGGGTGCCGGTGGCTCGACCTGGGTCGCCGTGCGCGGGCCGGACAACGCCGTGCACGTGTCCAGCCTGACGGCCCCCTGACCACACGAATTTCCAGTAGGAGCAACACGATGACGACTCGTCGCGCCTTCTTGAAGGCCTCTGGAGCGTTAGGCTTGGGCGCCATGGTCCTGCCCACGTTCGCCGCGCACGCCGAACCCCAGCGACCCACGTCCACCCCGCTCAACCCCAAGCCGACGACCCTCTGGTACCCCGCTCCCGCCGACGAGGCGAAGATCATCGAGCAGGGTCTGCCCATCGGCAACGGCCGCCTCGGCGCGCTCGTCGGGGGCGGCGTCGAGAAGGACTTCCTGTACCTGACCGACGTCACCCTCTGGACCGGTGAGCTGAACGACGCCCTGGAAGGCGACGGCCAGCTGCCGTACGACCCGACGCACTTCGGCTCGTTCTCCCTGCTCGCCAAGCTCTACGTCGAGGTGCCGGGCCACGCGGGCGCGACGAACTACCGCCGCGAGCTCGACCTGAGCAACGGCCTGGTCACCACGAGGTACACCCACGGCGGCAAGCAGTACCGCCGGGAGATCTACTCGAGCCACCCCGACGACGTCGTGATCGTGCGGCTCGTCGGCCCGAACCAGTCCGGCACCATCACGCTCACAGGCGCGCACGGCGAGCCGACGGTGGGCGACGCGCCGCACACCGCGGCCGTGTTCACCGGCTCGTTGCCGAACAAGCTGGCGTACAGCGGTGTCGTCACGGCGTTCAGTCCGGATGGAACGGTCCAAGTGGACGGTGCGAACGTGAAGTTCGCCGGCTGTTCGGACCTCGTCATCGTGTTCTCCGGCGGCACGAACTACGTCCCGGACGCTTCGACAGGCTTCATGAACCCAGAAGCAGAGCCCGCGAAGCTCGCACTGCAGAAGGCGAACGTGCGTGCCAAGGCGGACGCCCTGCTGCGCACGCACGTCGCCGACTACCGCAAGAAGTACGACCGGCAGAAGGTCGACCTCGGCCGATCCACCGACGCCCAGCGCGCGATGGACACGTGGACCCGCCTCCAGGCGAGGGCCGCCAACCCGACGCCCGATCCGGAGCTGGAGGCGAGCTACCTGCAGTTCGGCCGGTACCTCGCCATCACGGGCTCGCGCGACAACCTGCCGATCAACCTGCAGGGCCTGTGGCTGTCGAACAACAACCCCGACTGGTACAGCGACTACCACACCGACATCAACATCCAGATGAACTACTGGCTCGCGGACAGGGCGGCGCTGTCGGACACGTTCGACGCGCTCGCCAACTACTGCGTGGCGCAGCTGCCGGCGTGGACGAACACGACGCAGGCGGTGTACCAGGACCCGCGCAACCGGTTCCGCAACACGAACGACAGGGTGGCGGGGTGGGCGGTCGCCTTCTCCACCAACATCTACGGCGGCAGCGGCTGGTGGTGGCACCCCGGCGGCAACGCGTGGCTGTGCATGTCGCTCTTCGAGCACTACGAGTACACGCTCGACCGCGACTACCTCGCGAAGATCTACCCGTTGCTCAAGGGCGCCTGCGAGTTCTGGGAGGCGCGGCTGGTCGAGACGCCTCAGGGCCTGGTCGACGACCACGACTGGTCGCCGGAGCACGGGCCGCAGGACACCCGCGGCAACACCTACAACCAGGAACTGGTGCACCACCTGTTCGGCAAGTACCGGATCGCGACGGACGTGCTGCGCCGCGACCAGTCCTACGGCCGCAAGATGTCGGCCCTGCGGGAGAAGCTGTACCTGCCGGTCGTCAGCCCGAAGACCGGCATGCTGCAGGAGTGGATGTCGCCCGACGACCTCGGCGAGACCACCCACCGGCACCTGTCGCCGCTCGTCGGCTTCTTCCCCGGTGACCGCGTCAACCGCGACGACTCCCCCGCCGCAGTGGTCGAGGGTGTGAAGCAGCACCTGATCACGCGCGGCATGGAGAGCTTCGGCTGGGGCCTCGCGTGGCGTGCGGCGTGCTGGGCGAGGCTGAAGGACGCCGACAGGTCGTACGAATTGATCCAGAAGGTCATCCGGCCGTCGATCGACCACGCGAACGGCACGGCGCCGAACTTCTTCGACATGTACAGCTTCGGCGACCGGTCGATCTTCCAGATCGACGCGAACCTGGGCGCTCCGGCCGCGATGCTCGAGATGCTGCTGTACGCGCGGCCGGGGGTGATCGAGCTGCTGCCCGCGCTGCCCCCGGCGTGGAAGACCGGCTCGGTCACCGGGATCGGCGCCCGCGGCGGGTTCACCGTCGACCTGGCGTGGAAGGACGGCGAGGTCACCAGCGCGACCGTCCGCAGCGTCGGCGGCACGGAGACCGAGGTGCGTTTCGGCCGCTGGAAGAAGCGGATCAAGTTGCGCAAGGGGCAGTCGGTGACACTGCGGGCGTGACGCGGCCCGTTCGTGGTCACCGGCGTTCTAAGATCGGCTGGTGACCACGAACCCCGCCGAAGTCACCCTGACGAGCCGGAGCGCCGCACGGGTCCAGCGCGTCCTGTCGGCGATCTCGATCGCCGCGGTCCTGGCGGGCGGCGTCGCGATCGCGCTCTCCGGCCTGCGGTGGTGGGCGATCATGTTGTGGGAGCTGGGGCTCCTGCTGGTGCTGTTCGTCCTCGCGGCGCTCTGGTCCTCCGTGAGCAGCGAGGAGCAGAAGACCGCCGCGTTGCGCGCCAAGGGGATCGCCGCGGTCGCGCAAGTTCTCGACAGCACCAGGGAGGACGACGGCGAGACCGTCACCCACGTGTTGACGCTCTGGATCCCGTCAGGCGGCGGTTTCGAGGTGCACCACCGTTGCGGTCACCACGACGGCGAACGGCATCTCGAAGTACTCGTCGACCCCGAAACGCACACGTGGGCCGTCGTGCACTAAAGCGCGGCCGTCGAGTCCCTGACCACCAACGTCGTCGCCAGTTCGATGTGCAACGCCTCGGGCCGATGCCCGTCCAGCACCCGCATCAGCTGCGTGACGGCGATGCTCCCCATCTCCTGCAACGGTTGCCGCACGGTCGTCAGCCGCGGGTTCGTCGCCTCCGCCAGGTCGATGTCGTCGAACCCGGCCACCGACAGGTCCTCCGGCACGCGCAGGCCCCGTTCCCGCGCCGCCTGCAAGGTGCCCACGGCGACCTTGTCGTTGAAGCACACGATCGCGGAAGGCCGGGGTTCCGACGACAGAAGCTCCGCCGCCGCACGCGCGCCGTGCGCGACGGTGGGTTCGACGTGGCGCAGGCGATCCGGCGTGAGCAGCACCCCCGCCTGGGCCAGGGACGCGCGGTGGCCGGCCAGGCGGGCGTCACCGGCGAGCCACTCCTCCGGCCCGGCGATCACCGCGATGTCGCGGTGCCCGAGCTCGATCAGGTGGTCCGCCACCGCACGCGCTCCCGCGAAGTGCGCGGCGGACACGGAGGCGATGTCGGGCAACGGCAGGACACGCGGGTCGACCACGACGAACGGATACCCCGCCTGGGACAACGCGACCAGCTCGCCGCCCTCCTCCGGCGGCAGGATGAGGATCGCCCCGTCGACGTCGGCCTGGTCCGCCAGACCGCGCAGGGCGGCGCTGTGCTGACCCGACTCCCCCGCGTCCAGCAGCATGCGCAGGCCGTGCAGCTTCAGCGCCTCCGCGATCGAGGAGACGATCACGCCGAAGTAGTCGGTGAGGACGTACGGGCAGCGGACGTAGACCGTGCGCGTCCTTGACGCGGCCACGTCCTGCCTGCGCCGCTCGACGGCCTGAAGGACCAGGTCGCGGGTCCGCTGGGCGACGTTGACGTGGTCGTTGAGCACGCGGGAGACGGTCGCGATCGAGACACCGGTCTCCGCCGCGATGTCCCGCAGGCTCGCGCGTTGTTTCACGTTCTCGATCTTGCGTTCCACCTGGTCAATGTACCGGAAATCCTCCAGACCATTGACCGCCGACACGGCCGGGTGTTTCATCCTGAAAGCTGACGTTTCACAGTGATGGATGGGTGTTACATGAGACGAACCGCGATCGTCGCCCTGGTGCTCGGGCTGACCGCCGTGCCGACCGCAGAGGCCTCCAGCGCGCCGCAGGTGAGGGTGTGGGTCACCACCCCGGACCGCGCCGAGCTGATGCACGAACGGCCGCGCGTCGCGTTCGGCAGGGGCGAGTCGGCGCACCCGACGATCGTGGTCGACCCCGACCGCCGCTACCAGGAGGTCGACGGCTTCGGCGCGTCCATCACGGACTCCTCCGCCGACCTGCTCGCGGGCCTCGCCCCCGCGGTGCGCGCCGAGACCATGCGCAAGCTGTTCGACCCCGCCGCGGGCATCGGCGTCAGCTTCCTGCGCCAGCCCGTCGGCTCGTCCGACTTCACGGCGGCGAAGGAGCACTACACCTACGACGACGTGCCGGCCGGCCAGACCGACTTCGCGCTCAAGCACTTCAGCATCCGCCACGACGAGGCCAAGATCCTCCCGTTGCTGCGCGAGGCGAAGCGGCTCAACCCGCGCCTCAAGGTCATGGCCACGCCGTGGAGCCCGCCGGCGTGGATGAAGGACAACGACTCGCTCGTCGGTGGGAAGCTCAAGGACGACCCGAAGATCTACGACGCCTACGCGCGCTACCTCGTGAAGTTCGTGCATGCGTACGCGAGGGCCGGGGTGCCGGTCGACTTCTTGTCCGTGCAGAACGAGCCGCAGAACCGCAAGCCCGACGCCTACCCCGGCACGGACATGCCGGTGGCCGCTCAGGTGAAGGTGATCGAGGCGCTCGGCCCGAAGCTCAAGTTCGCCAGCCCCCGCACCAAGATCCTGGGCTTCGACCACAACTGGGCCACCCACCCGAACGACGGCACCGCCGAAGCCGACTACCCGTACCAGATCCTGCGCAGCAAGGCAGCGAAGTGGGTCGCGGGCACGGCGTACCACTGCTACTACGGCGACCCGAGCGCGCAGACCGCGCTGCACAACGCCTTCCCGGACAAGGGGATCTGGTTCACCGAGTGCTCGGGTTCCAAGGGCGCCACCGACCCGCCCGCCAAGGTCTTCAGCGACACCCTGCGCTGGCACGCCCGCAACGTCGTCCTCGGGACCACCCGCAACTGGGCGCGCAGCGCGGTCAACTGGAACATCGCGCTCGACAGCACCGGCGGCCCGCACCTCGGCGGCTGCGGCACGTGCACCGGCCTCGTCACCGTGCAGCCGGACGGGTCGGTCGTCACCGACGCCGAGTACTACACCATCGGGCACCTCTCGAAGTTCGTGAAGCCCGGCGCGCGCCGCATCGCCAGCACGTCGTTCGGCACCACGGGCTGGAACGGCCAGATCATGGACGCCGCGTTCCGCAACCCGGACGGTTCCACGGCTCTGGTGGTGCACAACCAGAACGACGACCCGCGCTCGTTCGCGGTCAACGTCGGCGACCGCACCTTCGAGTACACGCTGCCCGGTGGCGCGCTCGCGACGTTCACGTGGACCGGTCAGCTCCGCAGCAGGCTTGACGCGGTGCCGCTGACCGGCGCCACCGCCTCCCCCGACGGCGCGCTCGCGATCGACGACGACGCGTCGACCCGCTGGTCCAACAACGGCGCCCAGGCACCCGGCCAGTTCCTGCAGGTCGATCTGGGACGCCGCAAGGACTTCCGCCGCGTCGCGGTCGACTCCGGCGGCAACCTCGGCGACTACGCGCGGAACTGGGAGCTGTCCGTCAGCAACGACGGCACGTCGTGGCGAGCGCTTGCGTCCGGTGAGGGCGTCGGCCAGCTGACGAACATCGACGTCCGCCGCACGAGCGCGCGGTACGTCCGCATCACGTCCACCGGAACCGCGAGCAACTGGTGGAGCATCGCCGATTTCCGCCTCTACAACTGAAACAACTGAATGAACGCTGTCGGGCGCCCAACCCTGCAAGGAGCGCTTATGTCAAAGACGACACAACGCCTGCGTGGCATCGCGATCGCGGCAGCCGTGGTGACGGCGGGGAGCACCCTGGTCTCCCCCGTCGCCACGGCCGCCACCAACGCGAACGTCTGGCTCACCACGGCCGACCGTTCCAACCTCCTGCGCCAGCAAGGAGACGTGACGTTCGGCTCGGGCGGCACCGGGCCGACGATCACCGTGAACCCGAACTCCACCTACCAGTCCATGGTCGGCTTCGGCGCCTCGTTCACCGACGCGGCGGCGTGGAACATCTTCAACTCCCCGCGCCGCAACGAGATCATGTCGAACCTGTTCAACAAGAGCAGCGGGATCGGCATGAGCTTCATCCGCCAGCCCATCGGCGCGACCGACTTCTCGCGGAGCTTCTACACCTACAACGACGGCGCGGCGGACCCGTCGCTGTCGCGGTTCTCCATCGACCACGACAGGGCCTACATCCTGCCGCTGTTGCAGCAGGCCAAGCAGATCAACCCGCAGCTCGCCGTGATGGCGACGCCGTGGAGCGCGCCGGCGTGGATGAAGAACAACAGCAACCTCATCCGCGGTTCGCTCAACGACAGCCGGATCGGTGTCTACGCCGACTACCTGGTCAAGTTCGCGCAGGCGTACAAGGCCGCGGGCATCCCGATCGACTACCTGAGCGTGCAGAACGAGCCGCTCTTCGAACCGCCGGGCTATCCGGGCATGTACATGTCGCCGCAGCAGCAGGTGAACGTCATCAACACCCTGGTGCCGAAGCTGCGCGCCGCCGGTGAGCAGGCCCGCCTGCTGGGCTACGACCACAACTGGGACAACGTCGACTACGCGCAGACCGTCAACAACGGCGCGGGCGGCAACGTCATCGGCTCCGCGTGGCACTGCTACGGCGGCGACCCGAGCCGCCAGTCGATCGTGAAGAACAACCAGCCCGGCAAGGACGTCTTCTTCACCGAGTGCTCCGGCACGCGGTCGAGCGACGACGCCTCGACGTTCCGCGACACGTTGCGCTGGCAGGGCATGAACCTCGCGATCGGCGCGACGCGCAACCACGCGCGGACCGTGGCGATCTGGAACATGGCCCTGGACCAGAACAACGGCCCGGTCATCGGCAGCTGCACCAACTGCACGGGCGTGGTCAGGACCAACGGCAACGACGTCACCTACAACGCCGAGTACTACGTCCTCGGTCACCTGTCGAAGTTCGTTCAGCCCGGCGCCGTCCGCATCGACTCGACCGGCTTCGGCGAGGGCGGCGTGCAGAACGTCGCGTTCCGCAACCCGGACGGCCGGATCGTGCTCGTCGCGCTGAACACGGGTGGCCAGCAGAACTTCCGCGTCTCCTACGGCGGCCAGACGTTCGGCTACACCCTGCCGGCCGGCGCGATGGCGACGTTCACCTGGCCCGGCACGCTCGACCCCGGTCAGCCCGGCGGGCGCACCGGCGCCATCACGGGCCTGGGCGGCAAGTGCCTCGACGTCACCAACGGCTCGACCGCGAACGGGAACCTGCCGCAGCTGTGGACGTGCTTCGGCGGCCCGAACCAGACGTGGACCCTGCAGTCCGACGGCACGGTGCGCGGCCTCGGCAAGTGCCTCGACGTGACCGGGAACGGGACGGCGGACGGGTCCGCGGTCCAGTTGTGGGACTGCTTCGGCGGCCCGAACCAGCGGTGGACGGCTTCGGGCGGCACGCTCGTGAACGCCGGCAGCAACAAGTGCCTGGACGTGGTCGGCAACAACACCGCGGACGGGGCGAAGGTGCAGATCTGGTCCTGCACGGGCGGGGCGAACCAGCGCTGGACCGTGCCCGCGTAGGTGCGACGGCCGGTGCCCGGAGACGGCGGGCACCGGCCGTCGGCTGAACCACTGCATGAGGTCGTGTCGTGCGGGTAACCGGGCCGCATGACCGATCCCATCAACCCGGAGGCACCGCACTCTCCGGGAACCCCCAGTCTGGACGACCTCGAGACCGAAGAACCCGAGGTCACGCAGGAGACCACCGAGGACGGGAGCGAACCGCCGGACTGACCGCGCATGATCCGTTTGCGGTGAAGGACCAAGGGTAGCCGGGCACGACCGAAGCGAGTCCCGACTTCACCAGGAGTGGTCATGACCCACAACGGAACCGCCGTGCGCACATCCGTCCAGAAGGCCGCGCTGGCCGTGAGCGCGGTCTTCGCGCTCGTCGGCGTCGCCGGCTTCATCCCCGGTCTCACCACGAACTACGACACCATGGAGTTCGCCGGCCATGAGTCGCAGGCCATGCTGTTAGGCGTCTTCATGGTGTCGATCCTGCACAACATCGTGCACCTGGCGTTCGGCGTCGCCGGGTTCCTCATGTCCCGCACGGCCTACAACGCCTACTGGTACCTGCTCGGCGGCGGTGTCGTCTACCTGCTGCTGTGGCTGTACGGCCTGTTGATCGACCACGACAGCGACGCGAACTTCGTGCCGCTCAACACCGCTGACAACTGGCTGCACCTGCTGCTGGGCGTCGGCATGGTGGGCCTCGCCTTGGCGCTCGGCCGGGGTGCCAACGCCCGTCGCCGGGTCTAGAGCTCCACTCCCCCGGTGACGATCAGCAGCACGACGTCGACGACCGCGACCGCGAGCAACGCGTTGAAGTTCGCCCGCGACCCCGGTCGCCGGCCGCGCACCCTGCCGATCACCAGCACCACGACCGACAACGGCACCGCCACCAGTCCCGCCGTCGTGACGGGACCGGGCGGGCCGATCGCCAGGACCACACCGGTGATCACCGCCAGCGCGGCGGCAGTCCCCGCGCTGGCGGCTTTGCCGATGCGGTGCGGAAGTCCGCGCACGCCGGTCGCCGCGTCGTCCTCGAGGTCCGGGATCACGTTGGCGAAGTGCGCGGCGCTGCCCAGTGATGCGGCCGCCAGCACCAACCACACGGGCGGCCACCCGCCCGGCCCTCCCAGCGTGACGAACGCGGGCAGCAGCCCGAACGAGAACGCGTACGGGACAACGGAGAACGCCGTGGCCTTGACCCCGAAGTCGTACGCCCAGGCGGAGCACAGGATCGCCAGGTGCACGAGAGTTGCGTCCACTCCGGACAGCAACGACAGTCCCACCGCGGACAACGCGGCGACGACCGTCGCGATTGCCACGGCACCGCGCGACACCGCACCGGCGGCGACGGGCTTGTCCTTCCGCCCCACGCTCGCGTCCCGGTCCGCGTCGAGCACGTCGTTGAGCCAGCCCACGGAGAGCTGCCCGGCCAGCACCGCCGCGGCCACGGCGAGCAGCCCACCGGCCGACCGGCCCGTGGTCACGGCGAGCGCGGTGGCGACGAAGGTGACCGCGAGGGCGGGCAGCGGATGACAGGAACGCGCGAGAGCGCCGATGCGACCCATGGATCTCCACTCTGCCAGCCGGGGACGAGTCCGCTTGTTGATCTTGAACCGAACGATCCCGAGTTGTACGAACGGCTGGCGGAGCACTGGTGGGATCCGCGCGGCCCGTTCGTGATGCTGCACTGGCTCGCCGCCGCCCGCGCGCGACTGGTCCCGCGTGGACCGGGAGACGCCGTGCTGGTCGACCTCGGCTGCGGCGCGGGACTGCTGGCCCCGCACGTGCACGGCTACCACCACATCGGTGTCGACCTCTCGCGGGAAGCGTTGCGGCAGGCCGGAAAGCGCGGGGTGAGCACGATCGAGGCCGACGTGCTCGCGGTGCCGTTGCCGGACGGGTGCGCCGACGTCGTCGTCGCGGGCGAGATCCTCGAGCACGTCCCGGATCTGACCGGGGCGGTCGCCGAGGCATGTCGTGTGCTGCGGCCGGGCGGTCTTCTCGTGCTGGACACGCTGGCCGACACCGCGCTGTGCCGGTTCGTGGCGGTCGTGCTCGCGGAACGCGTGGGGCTGGCTCCGCGCGGGGTGCACGACCCCGCGTTGTTCGTCGATCGGAACGCGCTGGTGAGCCAGTGCGCCCGCCACGGTGTGCACCTCGTTCTGCGGGGTATCCGCCCCTCACTGCCCGACCTGCTCGCGTGGTCCACGCACCGCGGACGTCCCGTCCGCATGGTGCCGACCACGACCACGGCGGTGCTCTTCCAGGGCGCCGGCCGCAAGAAGGGATGACCTTTGGACCTCCACTCCCTGGCCGGCCGGATGTCCGGCCGGGCGCCGAAGTACGACGTGTCCGGCGAGTTCCCCGAGGAGGACTTCGCCGACCTGCGCGAGCACGGCCTGCTCGGCCTGATGGTGCCGCGCCGTCTCGGTGGCGCGGGGGCCACGTTCGCCGAGTACACCGACGTGGCGATGAAGCTGGGCAGCGGCGCGGGTGCCACCGCACTGATCTTCAACATGCACGCCTCCGTGACCGGCGCGCTCGCCCACACACCGGACGACCTCGTGCGGCAGTTCGGCGCTCCGGAGAGCTTCTTCGCCTCCCGCGACCAGGTGCTCGCGGACGCGGCCCGCGGATCGCTGTACGCCGTGGCGATGAGCGAACGCGGGACGGGGTCGCGGTTGTCGAAGGTGAAGACCTCCTACGAGCGCACGGATTCGGGCTACCGCATCACCGGCGCCAAGACGTTCGTCTCCGGCGCGGGCCACGCCGACGCCTACCTCGTCGCCGCCAGGGACGGCACCAGCGAGGAACCGAAGGTGTCCTACTTCCTCGTGCCGGCCGGACCGGGCGTCGACGTGCGGCCCACGTGGGACTCGCTCGGCATGCGCGCCACCGCGAGCCACGACGTGCACCTCGACGTGGAGGTGACGCCCGACGCGCTGGTGGGCGGCATCGAGGGCGCCGCTCTGCTGCTGGCCCAGGTGATGCCCCAATGGCTCGTCGCCTCCTACGCCGCCGTGTACGTCGGCGTGGCCCAGGCCGTGCTGAAGCACGGTGCGGAACACCTGCGCGAGCGCGGACTGCACACCCTCCCGATGGTCCGTGCCCGGCTGGGTCGCGCCGACGTCCAGGTCGCCGCGGCGGAACTGGTGGTGAGGAGGGCGGCACAGCTGGTGACCGACGACCCCGGCAGCCCGGAGACGAACCGCTGGGTGTGGCGGGCGAAGCTCATCGCCGGTGACACGGCCGCCCAGGTCGCGTTCTCCGTGCTGGAGGCGGCGGGTGCGTCCGCCACGCGCCGCGGCCACCCGCTGGAACGGCTCTACCGCGACGCGCGGTGTGGTGCGCTGCAACCGGCCACTTCGGACGTGTGCGCCGACTGGCTCGGTGCCGGCGCCTTGGGCGACAACCCGGACGAGATGGCTCGCTGGTGACCGCGCACATCGCCGCCATCGGCACCGCGCTGCCGCCCGCCGTCGAGCAGAACACGTTGTGGGACCTGCACTTCCGCGAGCTGCTGGACGGCAGCAGGGTCGCCGAGCGGATCTTCGCCTCGGCCGGCGTGCGGCGCAGGCACGCCGTGGTCAGCCCGCTGGACCTCGACGTCTCGGCGAGCACCACCGGCGAGCGGATGCTGTTCTACAACGCGGCGGCGGAGCCGTTGGGGCGCAAGGCCGTGACCACCGCCCTGGAGCGCGCCGGGCTCCATCCCGCCGACGTCGGGCAGCTCACCGTCGTGTCCTGCACCGGGTACACCGCACCGGGCCTGGACGTGCAACTGGCCGCGTCGCTGGGACTGGCTCCTGACGCGCAGCGGTTGCAGATCGGGCACATGGGCTGTTACGCCGCACTACCGGCGCTCGCGACCGTCGCCGACTACGTCTCGGTCCACCGCAAGCCCGCGGTGCTGCTGTGCCTGGAGCTCACGTCTTTGCACGTCCAGCCGTCCACAACGGACGTTCAGCAGATCGTCTCGCACGCGCTGTTCGGTGATGCCGCCACCGCGCTCGTCGTCCAGCCGGACGAGGGCAGGCTGGAGGTCGTCGCCACCAGTGCCGTCACCGACCCGTCGACCGCGGACCACATGACCTGGACGGTGACCGACCACGGGTTCCGGATGACGTTGTCCCCGCACGTGCCCGAGGTGCTCGGCAAACACGTGCGGCACGCCGTCGAACGCCTGCTGGCCGAGCACGACCTCACCGTGCCGGACGTGCGCGGGTGGGCGGTGCACCCCGGTGGGCCGCGCATCGTCGACACCGTCGGGCACGAGCTCGGGCTGCCGGCGGAAGCACTCGAACCGTCCCGGCACGTGTTGCGGGAGAACGGCAACTGCTCGTCGGCGACCGTGCTGATGGTCCTCGACGAACTGCTGCGCGGCCCGGCGCTGCGACCGGGCGACCCGGTGGTGGCGATGGCGTTCGGCCCCGGACTGACCCTGTACGTCACACTCCTGCGCGCGAGGTGATCATGCGATCCGTCGAAGGTCTCGTCGTTCTGGTGACCGGTGGCACGGCGGGCATCGGGCGGATCACCGCCCGGCGGCTCGCCGGGCTCGGCGCCCAGGTCGCCATCTGCGGCCGTGACCGCGAGCGGCTCGACGGCGCGTTGCGCGAGATGCCCGGTGTGTGGGGAACGTGTTGTGACGTAACGGATCCGATCGAACGGCTGCTGCTGGTGCGTGCCGTCGTCGAGCGGTTCGGCCGGATCGACGCGCTGGTGAACAACGCGGGCCAGGGCCGGGTGGGCAAGCTCGCCGAACAGGTGCGGAGTCTCGTCGCGGTCAACTTCACCGCGGTCGCGGAGCTGTCGCGGCTGGTGCTGCAGCAGTTCGGTCCCCGCGGCGGGCACGTGGTGATGATGTCGTCGATCGGCGCGTGGGTGCCGATTCCGCCGTTGTCGTTGTACTCGGCCACGAAGGCGGGTGTGCTGGGGCTCGCGGTCGGGTTGCGGCGGGAGGTGCCGCGCGGGGTGAAGGTCCACGCGGTCTGCCCCGGTCCGATCCGCACGGGGTGGCTCGCGCGCGATCTCGGCGGCAGGCCGTCCGAACGTTCCGCGCCGCGCACGCTGTCGGCCGGCTCGGACCCCGCGAAGGTGGCCCGCGCGGTCGAGAAGTGCCTGACCGCGCGGACGTCCCGCACCGTCGCAGTGCCGCGATGGTGGGAGATCGCGCGTCTGGGTTCGTTCGCTCCCGTCAGCCGGGTGCTCGACGTGGTGGTCGCACCCGCGTCGACCGCGATCGTCCGCCTGGCACAGCGCTACGGCAGGAGGCTAGCGGCCCGCAAGACCCGATCCGCTCAGTGAGCTGGAGGCGTCCGGGTGCGCGCCCTCCTCGACGCTGATGCCGAGCCGTTCGACGAGCTCACCGCCGAGCCAGCCGCCCGCACCGCTGACCAGCAGGCCCAGCCAGGCCGCGACGAGCGCGGGCCACTGCGGGACCCAGTCCTGTTCGGACAGTCGCATCGCCCAGCTGATCGCGAACAGCACCAGCACCACCGCGTTCGCGAGGCCGTGCAGCAGCCCGATCCGCCGGGCGCGCGTGCCCTGCGGGACGACGAGCCACCAGTCGAGCCAGCCGGTGACCGCGGTGACGACACCCATCAGCAGTCCCGCGGCGATCAGGTGGGCGGCGGTGAACGCGAAGCTCACCCTGTCGGTGATCAGGTGCAGCACGTCGAAGGCGACCGAGGTGGTCAGCAGACCGAGCGGGAAGACGATGAGGATCGGGTGGATCGCGTGACCCGCGGCACGAACACGGCTGCGCATGGGGAGCTCCTTCTTCCGGAGGGCGGCTGCCCGAGGCGTACCCCGCCGCGGAGCGGATACCCCTGTCCCATGAACACCGACGAACTCCGCCGTTTCGTCCTCGACCGGCTGGCCGAGGACGAGCAGCGCGCGGCCGCGGGCGAACTGCCGTTGCTCGACGAGGCAGAGGGCCGCGGCAGGCTGCGCGTGACGCGGTCCGACGACGGCTCCGGGCTGCTCCTGCTGCCCGGTCCGACCCAGTCCGGGCAGGACCCGGTGCCGTTCCCCGAGAAGCTCGGCCTGCTGCGCGCCGAGGTCGAGAACAGCGACGACGAGGCGTTGCTGGGGCTGCTCGCGCGCGCCTACGACACCCACCACGCATGGCAGGAGGAATGGCTGTGACGACACCGGAGCCCGACCGCGTGACCGCGGAGAGCGAACTCGAGGACGCCGACATCGGCGGCGAGCACACGAGGCCGACGTTCGCCGACGAGAACCCCGGTGGCCCGCACCGGGGACGCGACGAGTCCGAGCCTCACGACGAGGGCGGCATGGACCAGTAGGCCGTCACGCGCGGGTGGGCGGCGGTGCCCGGCGGCCGGGGATGAACGCGCGCGCTGCGGTCAGCAGCGTGCGCGCTGGGGTCAACAGCGTGCGCGCTGGGGTCAACAGCGTGCGCGCTGGGGTCAACAGCGTGCGCGCTGGGTCAGCAGCGTGCGCGCGGGCAGGCCCACCGTGCCGCACGGGCAGTCACCACCGTCACGCGCGGACACCGCCCTCACACGCAAGCAGGCACCACTGCCACGCATGGGCAGGCACCACCATCATGCGCAAGCAGGCACCACCCTCACGCACGAGCACGCACCACCGCCATGCACAGGCGCACCACCACCACGCGCGACCAGGTACCACCACGCGTGCCCAGGCGCCACCGTCACGCGCGAGCAGGCACCGCCCTCACGCGCGGGCAAGCACCACCGTCACGCGCGACCAGACACCACCGTCACGCGCGGGCGCGCACCACCGCCGCGCGCGACCACGCACCACCGTCACGCGCGGGCGGGCACCGCCGCCCGCCGGCCGGGGATGAACGCGCGCGCTGCGGTCAGCAGCGTGCGCGCCTCCATCAACTCGCCGTACTCGAGGTGCTCGTCCGCGGCCGCGATGTGCATCAGCGCCCGCTGCGGGGCGTCAGGAGCGTCCATCACGGCCTTCGCCAGGCGCTTGCGGGCCTGTTCGGTCTGCTCCTCGGAGTCGCCTCCCGCCGTGACGCGCAGGAGTGCGAGGGCGTCGCAGATCGCTCGGTCGAGTGCGCTGGAGAGCATGGGGTTGCCGCCTTCTGAACAGCCGGGGACGTGGCGCGCCGACTGCTTGACGCGCGACGGGCTACCCGCGCTTCGCGCACGGCAAACCACCCGGGGGCGGAATTCCTCAGCCGCCCCGGTTGTCCACCGCGGAACTGAGCGTGGCGGCGGCCTCTTCCAGCTCCCGGCCGGCCGGGTGCTCGCCGACGCGGTCCAGCAGCTCCTGCCTGGTCACCACCGACAACGCGCCCCGCAGGGCGTCGGTGGCGAGCTCGTCGTGGTCGGCCACGACGTAGCGGCCCTCGACGAGCACGAGTGCCGCCTCCGGCTTGGTGGACCGGAGCAACTGCTCGAGGTCCTGCACGGGAATCGGCACGGCGATCAGCCTCCGTCGCCGTAACGTCCGCCACCGTCGAGCCCCGCACCCGTCTCGTCCGGGTCGCTCGGCCGCTTCGACACTTCCTCCTCGGTCGGCGTCAGCGGCGCACCGCTGTTCTCCTCCGCCGCACCGCGTTCGATCTTGTCGTGCTCCGGCTCGGTCACAGCGCCTTCCTCTCTCGGTCGAACTGCAGCGTGCCGCCGCGCGCCACCACCTGGACGTCCAGCCCCGCGCCC
The DNA here is from genome assembly GCF_014653695.1 of Lentzea cavernae. GTDB lineage: Bacteria > Actinomycetota > Actinomycetes > Mycobacteriales > Pseudonocardiaceae > Lentzea > Lentzea cavernae. The sequence continues at coordinate 437,013 of NZ_BNAR01000002.1, forward strand.
CGGCGCGAGACCTCGGCGGTGAAGTCGGACAGCGGTGACTTCATGACCCCGTACTCCTCGTAGTGCACGGGGACGGTGGTGCGCGGCGCCAGGAGCTCCATCAGGTCGGTGCCCTGCCTGCCGTCCATGGTGAGCAGCACGCCGAGCACCTTGGTGCCGCCGAGGTGCAGCACAGCGAGGTCGATGCCGTCGAACCGTTCGCGGATCTGCCGCAGCGCCGGGTGCACCAGGGTGTCGCCGCTGAGGTAGACGCGGAACGGGGGCACGCCCGCCGCCTCCCGGTACTCGAGCATGGTGCCCATGACGGGAGGCAGCAGGCGGCCCAGCGCTCCCAGCGCGTGCCTGCCCGGCAGCGAGGTGATCGTCAGCTTCGCCGCACCGCGCGACAACACGACGGTCTCCCACGTCCGCAACGGCGCCGTCTCGGTGAACCCCTTGCGGGACAACCTCCTGGCGGCGTGCGGGGTGGTGAACAGGGGAAGGTCGCGGGCCAGTTCACGGCTCGCCACCCGGTCGAAGTGGTCGCCGTGCAGGTGGGACAGCACGACGGCGTCCAGCTCGGGCAGATCGGCGATCTCGATCGCCGGATCGGTGAGGCGTTTCGTCACGACACCCTGACCGATGTGCGTCCACTGTCCTCTGTGGAGGAAGTTGGGATCGGTCAGCAGCGTGAACGGCCCGAGCCGGAGCACCGTCGTGGCGTTCCCCACGAAGTGCAGGGACCCCGTCACTGCCCCGAGACGCGCTGCCCGGACTCGCGGGCGTGCCCGCCGACGTCCTGCGCCGCCTCCTTCGTGTGCTCGGCCGTGGTCTGCGCCGCCTCGGTGGCGACCTGCTTGACCTCACCGGCGGCGTCGCTCACCGAGGACTGCACGCCCTCCTTGAGGTGCTGCGCCGACTCGGTCACGGCCTCCTTCGCCGGCTCCAGCACGTCGGAGAAGCTGTCCGACAGCTGCTGGACGGCCTGCTGCTCGGCGTCGGTGCGGGGAAGGACGGCCGCCAGCAACAGGCCGCCGCCGAACGCGATCAGGCCGGCCGCGAGAGGGCTGCCCTGCGTCTGCCGCGCCACCTGGCGGGGCGCTTCCTGCACCGCGTGCGCGGCCTGCTCCGCCCGTTCGGCGACGGCGTGCCCCGCCTGCTGCGCGCGATCACTGACGGCCTGCCCGGCGCCCTGTGCCTGTCCCTGCACGGACGAGGTGGCCTGCGTGGCGGTTCCCATCACTCGCTCCCTCATCGACACCAGGCCCTGCCGCACACCGCGAACCTTCCGGGACGCGATGGCCTTGGGACTCGTGTGGTCGACCAGCCGGTTGGCGTCGGCCCGCAGTTCCGCGCGGGTCACTTCGATCTCACGCCTTATTTGGTCGGGTGTTTCGCCCATTCCGCGTCCTCCTTCAAGGTTTCGACGGTGAGTTCGGGTTTCGGGTTGACGGTGCGCAGCTTGGACCTGCCGCTCGTGTAGAGGACGGCGCCCGCGATGCCCCAGAGGGCGGCGACGATCAGGGCCGCCCAGCCCAGCGGCATGACCGCGCCGAGCGCGAACACCAGGGCGAAGCTGAGCAGCACCGTGGTGAGGTAGCCGGCGAACCCGGCGGCCGCGAGCATGCCCGTGGCCTTGCCCGCCTTCGTGGCCTCCTGCCGGATCTCGGCCTTGGCGAGCTCCAGCTCCTGCCTCATCAACTTCGACAGGTCACCGGTCAGCTCGCTGACGAGGTCGCCGAGCGACTCACCCGAAGTGTCCATTCGCGACGGTGGCACCTCAGGGACCGACATGCGGCACCCCCGCCGGTGGGACGACGGGCGTCGTGGTCGGCGTCGTCGGCGCGACGTAACCCGGCGTGCCGTAACCCGGGGTGCCGTAACCCGGCGTGCCGTACTCCGGGGTGCCGTACTCGGGCGTCCCGTACTCCGGGGTGCCGTATTCCGGGGTGCCGTACTCCGGTGCGACATCAGGACGTTCTGCCGCCACGGGCACGAAACCGCCGCCCTGCGGCGAACTCTGCGGCCCGCTCCGCGCCGGGCTCCCGCCGGACGCGCCCTTGGCGATCCTGCCCACCAGGAACCCCGCCACGGCGGCGCCCAGCAGGAACGTGCCGGGCTTGCGCCGGGCGTAGTCCCGCGCCGAGTCGAGCAGCCCCTGGGCGCCTCGTTCGTCGAGGAACCTGGCGGCCTGCCTGCTCGTGTCCGCCACGCTCTGGATCGCTCCCGCCGACATCGAGTCCGGCGCGGCGCTGCCCGCCATCTGTCCCAGCTCGTCGGCGATGCGGCCGAGCTGCTTCGACACCCGCGTGGCCTGCTCTTCCGCTTCCCCGGCAACGCGGTGCCGCACGTCCTGGACGACCTGGCGGGCCTGGTTCGCGGTCTCGTGCGTCACGGCGGCGGCCTGGTCCTTCACTGTGGACCCGACCTGCCCCGCCGCTTCCTTGGCGTGCTGCGCGACGTCGGTGCCCTCTTCTAGGGCCGCCGTGCGCATTCCGCCCGTCTGATTCTCGGTCACGGCTGACTCCTCAGCTCGTAGTCTTGTGCTGGACTCCGAGCTACCCGTGAGAAACCGCCGCAAACGAAAACGCCACCGGCAAACCGGTGGCGTTGCGATAGAACCTGGTCGGCGGCTAGGAGAGGACGGCGCGCTGCTGCGGCACGAACGCGGCGAAGTCACGATTCGCCCGCCCCTGCTCCTCGTGCAGCAGCCCCGACACCCAGCCGACCACGGCGGCAGGAGCGGGCCGCGGGTCACCGGCGAGCCGGGCGATCTCCACGAGCTCGCCGAGGCGGTCCTCGACGGCCACCGCCCACCCGGTCAGCTCGTTCCAGACGAGCGCCACGTAGTGGTCGGGGAAGTCGGGCAGCCGCCCGTCGAGCGCCACGTAGGCCGCGGCCCGCGGTTCCATCTCGACCATCGAGCTGTCACCCCTCAGCCCCAGGCCTGTGACGACGTCACTCACGTAGTGCCGCACCTCGCGCGCGGCGGAATCGTCGAAGTCGATCTCGAAGTCGATGCCGGGCTCGATGCTCATGGCGCGCGGATACCCCGCCGGGGTGTGGGAGAAACGCGGTGTGACCGGCCACACCCGCACGGAGCAGCCGTGCGGCACCGCGGCACCACGGCGGGTGGCGGTCCTGCCGCGCGCGGTCCGAACGCTCCAGCGGATGCACCCGTTCGCCCACCGCTCCGGCGTCTTGGCGGCCATCATGGTCACCATGCGATTCGAGACCGTCGATCGACGCCGCGTGCGCTTCGGGATGGCCGACGTCGAGCAGGACCGCGACCGCCGCGAAGCACGGCTGATCAGCATCGACGGCACACCGCAGTCCTATGTGGATCTCCTCGACCCCGCGAACCTGCCGTTCGGCGTGACGCGCAGGATCGCGGACGTGGTCGACGCGCTGCCGCCGGGCGCGGTGAACGCGCTGCACATCGGTGGTGCCGCGGGCAGTCTGCCGCGCTACGTCCAGCACGTCCGCCGCGGTTCCGACCAGCTGCTCGTCGACGTCGACGGCGCCATGGTCGACCTGGTCCACGCGCACCTCCCCTTCCCCACCGGGATCACCGTGCGCGTCGAGAACGGGCTCGACACCGTTCGCACCGCGCGTGATCTCGACCTGGTCGTCGTGGACGCGTCCGCGGTCGGCGCCATGCCCGAGGAGTTCGCGGGCGCGGAGTTCCACCGGCACGTGTCCGACGCGTTGACCGGGTCCCGGACGCTCGTCGTGAACGTTCTCGACCGGCCCGGCCTGGCGCTCACCACCCGCCTGGCCGACGCGATCACCGAGCGGTCCGGGGTTCCCCTCGTGATCGCCGATCTCGGGCTGCTGGCGGGAACGGGCCCGGGGCACGTCGTGCTCGTGTCCTCCGAGGCGGTGCTGCCGGTCGCGGAACTCGAGGCCAGGGCACGCGAAGCCAGTTCTCCCGCCTCCGTCTCACTGGGACTCTGAGACCGGGGCCGCCGTCGCCTACGGTTCAGGTCATGGACGCGCTCACAGCACCGCCGCTCCTGGGACGCGACGACGAGATCCGGTGTCTGTCCGGGATGCTCACCGCCGCCCGCGACGGGCGTGGCGGAGCGCTGGTGCTGCGCGGTGAGGCGGGCATGGGCAAGAGCGCGCTGCTCGCTCACGTGCGGGAGTCCGCGTCCGGGTTCCGCGTGCTGGAGGCGTCCGGGTCCGAGTTCGAGACCGAACTCCCCTTCGCGGCCCTGCACCAGCTGTGCCTGCCGCTGCTCGGCTCGCTGACCGGGCACCACCGGGAGGCGCTCGACGTCGCGTTCGGCCTGGCGGGCGGAACGCCGGACGTGCTGCGCGTCGGCATGGCCGCGCTGGACCTGCTCGGCGGCCGGGGCCCGGTGCTGTGCCTGCTGGACGACGCCCACTGGCTCGACGAGGAGTCGGCGCGGGTGTTCGGGTTCCTCGGGCGGCGGCTGGCCTCCGAACCGGTGGTGCTCGTGTTCGCCGCGCGGCAGCCGTGGGCGCGGTCGCGGCTGGACGAGCTGCCCGGCCTGGAACTGCGGGGCCTGGCCGACGCCGAGGCACGCGCCCTGCTGTCGTCCGGGCCGGTCGCGGTGGTGGACGACAAGGTGCGGGAGCGGTTGCTCGCCGAGGCCCGCGGCAACCCGCTGGCGCTGCTGGAACTGCCGAAGGCGGGCGGGTTCGCTCTGCCGGACGTGACGTCCGTGCCGAGCCGGATCGAGCGCAGCTTCCAGGAGCGCTGGGAGCGGTTGCCCGCGCACGCCCGATTGCTGCTGACCGCGGCCGGCGCCGATCCGACCGGGGAGCCGGGACTGCTGTGGGCGGCGGCATCGGAGCTCGGCATCGACGTGGCGTCCGCCGGGGTGGAGGCCGAGGCGTCCGGGCTCGTCAGCATCTCCACGCGGGTGCGGTTCTGCCACCCCCTCGCCCGGTCGGCGGTCTACCTGGCCGCGTCTCCCGCACAACGCCAGGCCGTGCACCTCGCGCTGGCCGCCGCCACCGACCCCTCCACGGACCCGGACCGGCGGGTGTGGCACCGCGCGCAGGCCGGCACCGGGCCGGACGACTCCCTGGCGGCCGAGCTGGAGCGCTCTGCCGAACGCGCCAGCGCACGGGGCGGAGTCGCTGCTGCGGCGGCGTTCCTGGAGCGCGCGGCGGCGTTGTCGGTCGACCCCGGACTGCGGGCCGGGCGCACCCTGGCCGCGGCGCGGGCCAAGCTCGACGCGGGCGCGGTCGACGTCGCCGCCGAGCTGCTCACGACGTTCTCCGCCGACGACCCGCAGGCGGACCTGCTGCGCGGGCGGATCGCCTTCGCCCGCGACAAGGACAACGCGGGGCCGTCGTTCGTGCTGCGGGCCGCTCGCCGGATGACCGGTGCCGCCGCTCGGGACTGCGTGCTGGACGCGCTGGAGATCGCGCTCGCCTTCGGACGCCCCAGCGGCGTCGTGGAGGCCGTCGTGCGCGAGGCCCGTTCGCTCGACCGCGGCTCGGACGTGCTGGAAGCGTTGGTGCTCCTCGCCGACGAGGGGCACGCGGCGGCCGTTCCCCTGCTGCGCCAGGTGTTCTCCGGCGACGACCTGGCGTGGACGAGGCATCCCGCGCTGGCGACGGTGCTCGCGGGCGAGCTGTGGGACATCGGCGTGCACTCGTCGGTGACGAGCTGGCTGGTGAAGACCGGCCAGCGGTCCGGATCGCCGTTCGTGCTCCGCCTCGGGCTCGCGCAGGTGGCGACGCAGGCGGTGCTCACCGGCGAGTTCGGCACGGCGATGTCCGCGATCGCGGAGGAGGAGGCCGTCGCCGACGCGGTGGGGGTGCCGCCGCTGCGCTACTCGCGGCTGCACCTGGCCGCGTTCCGCGGTCGGGCGCAGGAGGTGCTGGCCGAGACCGGGCACTCGCTGCGGGAGGCCGGCCTGCTGGTCGCGAACACGCACTGGGCGTCCGCGGTGCTGCACAACGGCCTCGGCGACTACCGGGTGGCGCTGGCCGCCGCACGGGAGGCGGTCGCGCCGGGCGACCTCTACCTCGCCGGGATCGCGCTGCCCGAGTTGATCGAGGCGGCGATGCGCTGCGGTGAGACCGCCGCGGCCTCGGAGGCGTTGGAGGACCTGGTCTCCCGGACCTCGCCGTGCGGGACGGCGTGGGCCGGCGGTGTCGCGGCCTGCTCGCAAGCCCTGGTCACGGGCGAGGAGTCGTCGTTCGTCACGGCGGTGGAGTTGCTGGAGACCAGTTCCGCCAAGCCCTATCTCGCGCGGGCGCATCTGCTGTACGGCGAATGGTTGCGGCGAGCCGGCCGCCGCGTCGACGCCCGCGTGCAACTCCGTCTCGCGCACGACCTGTTGTCGTCCATCGGGATGGAGGCCTTCGCCGCTCGGGCGGCGCTGGAGCTGCAGGCCACCGGTGAGGTCGCGCGGAGCCGTTCCGCCAGGGCCACCGACGAGCTGACCATGCAGGAGACGCACATCGCCCGGCTGGTCGCGACCGGCGCGACGTCCAAGGAGGTCGCCGCGCGGCTGTTCCTGAGTCCCCGCACGGTTGATGCCCACCTGCGGAACATCTACCGCAAGGTGGGCATCAACTCACGCCGTCAGCTGGCGGACCTGTTCAGCTCCTCGGCATGATGCCGAGCTGCTGAGCCGCCCACAGCCCGTCCGCGTTGAGCCAGTACTCGATGATCCTGCCGTCCTCGACGCGGAGGATGTCCGTGCCGTGGAAGGAGATCTCCCCGGCCTCGGCGAACCAGCGGACCACGTGGAACGGGTCCTGCTCGATCGGCCCGACGTCGATGGTGAACCTGAGCCCTGGCATGTTCTCGTGGGAGCTCTTCACCCACTCCACGAGCTGCTGACGTCCGCTGTGGTCCTGCGACGGCCCGCCGGTCAGCGGCGCCACGTGCCACCCGAAGTCCTCGTGGACGATGACGTCGGCCTGGGCCAGGTCGCCGTTCCAGAAGTCGAGCCAGGTCTTCACGAGGACGCTCATCACTTGCCCCCGTGCTGGCCGGGGGCGGCGCTGCCCGTGTACTCGCCGAGGTCCGACACGAGCTGCGTGAGCTCGGGGTCGCCGTCGTAGCGCTTCTGGTGCAGTGCGGCGATCTTCGTGCCGATCCCGGGGTCCTCGTCGTCGGTGATGTCGAACGACGCGAACTTGTCCACGAGCGGCAGGCCGACCCGGTCGGTGTTGCGGTGCGCCGGGTGGGTCAGGTACTCCCAGTAGCCGTCGAGGTCCTCGATGACGAACGTGGCGCCCCACTCGTACTCGCCGCCGAAGTCGCGACCGACCACGAAGGACTTGACGGACGGGATCACGCGTCCCTGGTTGCGCAGGCTCTCCAGCGCTTCCTCGACCTGCTCAGGTGAGGCGTCCTCGCGCAGGGTGAAGCGGTTGCCGTGGTAGATCATGTCAGTTCTCCTTGTTTCCCAGGGCGAGTGCCGCCCCTGCGATGGTGGTGGCGACGCCGGTCCAGACGAACGCCTGCGCGATGCCCGTGACGTGGATCAGGGGTGCGAGGGCCAGCGGTGACAGGAACTGGCCGAGGAAGATGCCCGCGACCAGGCCGCTGAGCACCCGGCCGCGTTGCTCGGGACTCGCGAGGTTCGCGAGCGCGGTGTTGAGGTTCGGGACGACCAGTCCCACCCCGAAGCCGCCGACGAGCAGTCCCGCGGTGATGAGCGCGAGGCCGTTCCCCGCGCCGATGACCAGCCAGCCGACGCCCAGCAGGACGACGCTGACGGCGGTGGTCCTGCTGGACCTGAGCCGGGGGAACAAAAGGGCTCCCGCAACGCTGGTCAGCGTGCTGCCCGCGATCACGAACCCGACGACCGCCGGGCTCGCGCCGAGGTCGCGCAGCAGGAACGGGAGCTGCGTCGGGGCCATGTAGAAGACGAGAGTGGCGATCAGGGCCAGCAGGTACGTGCCGAACGCCTTGCGCGGGAACCTCGCCGGCTCTCGTGTGCCCGTCTCGGGGCGTTCGGCGGTCAGTCCGGTCGCCGCCGCCAGCGCCATCAGGGCCGCGACGCTGTAGAGCCAGAACGGGAGCCGCCAGTCGATCCCCGCCAGCACGCCCGCCAGCGGGAGGAAGACGACTCCGCCCAGGCTCGCGGCCGCCTGCTGCAGCCCCAGGAACCGCGTGCGGTCGGGGCCCTCGAACCAGTCCGTGATCAGGGCGCTGACGGCGGTCATGACGCCGCCCACCGCGAGACCCAGCACCGTTCTGGTGACGAGCAGGACGGGCAGGCTGGTGACGAAGTAGCCCGCCGTGCCCGCGAGGGCGTAGACGACGAGGCTCGCGGTCAGGAGCGGCTTGCGGCCGGCCCTGTCGGCGACGAGGCCCGCCAGCGGCGCGCTCACCGCGATGGCCAGCGCGGTGATGGTGAGGGCGAGCCTGACCAGCACGCCCTCGCCGTACACCTCGCCCATCGCGGGGAGGCTCGGGGCGATGACGGCGGCGGCCATGATCGTGAGGGTGGCGGAGGCCAGGACCACCGCCCTGGCCGTGCGCGTCGGCGCGGTTCGTGTTGTCACATGGACAGAGTGGCGCCGTGAACAGGGCGTTCGCGTCGGTAGTCGTTACGTAGACGGGCGGCTACGCAACGACTACATGCGGTCCAGCAGCCGGGCCCGCGCGATCTCCAGGTGCGCGGTCATCGCCGCACTCGCCCCCGCCTCGTCCCGCGCCACCAGGGCGTCGACGATCGCCCGGTGTTCGGTGATCGTCTGCACCCCGAACGGCTGCTGGAAGTTCAGCCGGAACAGGTGCAGGTGGCAGTGCGTCTTCGCGAACGACTGGAGGACGGCCTCGTTGCCCGCGATCCGCAGGATCAGCTCGTGCAGGCGCTGGTCGTGGGCGGTGAGGTTCTTGTAGTCGTCGTAGGCGTCGTCGGCGGGGGCCGCCGGGCAGGTCGCGAGCTCCTCCTCGATCTGCCCGGCGAACTCGGGGGTCATGCGGGCCGCCGCCAGGGCCGCCGAGGGGGGTTCGAGGAGCAGCCGCAACGAGTAGAGGTCATCCACCTGCTTGCGGTTGAGCAGGTCCGTCACGCTGTAGCCGCGCAACGGGAGCCTGCTGACCAGTTCCTCGGATTCGAGGCGGGCCAGGGCTTCCCTGACCGGTGTCGGGGAGACGTCCAGCTGACGTGCCAGTTCGTCTATGTTCACGCGGGCGCCCGGTGCGATGCCGTCGCCCATGATCAGGGCGCGGATCTGCTCGTAGACGTCGTCCGCCAGCACGCGCCTGGCCGGTATCCGCAACACCACTCCTGAGACTCCCGTCTAGTTCTTGGCCAGTATCTCCTGCGAGACGCGTTCCATCTCGGCGAACACGTCGTCGGAGCGCTGGCCCGCGAAGTAGGCCTCGAAGAGGGGCTGCTCCGCCGACTGGACGGCCGAGCCGTTGGCGTAGGCCGAGGACGGGTACAGGACACCGTCCTTCACGTACTGGTTGAACACGGTGAGGTCGACGCCCTGCGACTTCATGGAGCTCACGGTGTTGTCCATGGCGGCGGGGATCGACGGGAAGAACGTACCGGTGGCGCCCGCCTTCGTCTGGCACTCCTCGCCGCCCATGTAGCTGACCCACTTCCAGGTCAGGTCCGGGTTCTTGGTGCCGGCCCAGATGTTGTTGCCGTTCGAGTTGGACAGGACCGAGCGCTTGCCGTCGGGGCCGAGGACGGTGGGGGCGATGCCGACCTCGACACCGGGGATCTTGCCGAAGCCCGGGGCCGACCAGGAGCCGCCCATGGTCATGGCGACCTTGCCCGAGCCGATCAGGTCGACGTCGGAGATCGTGGACTGGCTGCCGGTGGTGAAGGTGCCGAGCTTCGGCGAGAAGCCGCGGTCGGTCAGCGACAGCACCCACTTCATGGTCTTGGTGAAGCGAGGGTCGGTGTAGTTGAACTTGGTGGGCCACTGGTCCTTGTCGCCCAGGCGCCAGCCGAGCGTGTTCACGAACGGGGCCCACGAGGTCTCGCCGATGAAGCTGCGGCCGGCCATCGCACCGATGCCGTAGGTGGCGATCTGGGTCTTGTCGAAACCCGGTTCGTCGCCGCGCTTGCCGTTCTTGTCGATCGTGAGCCGGGCCACGACCTTGTCGAACGTGCCGCCGTCGTCCGGGTTCCACGAGAGCTTCTGCACGTCGGCCTCGGGCACGCCGGCCTTGGCCAGCATGTCCGCGTTGTAGTAGAGGGCGGAGGCGGCCCAGTCGAGCGGCAGCGCGTACTGCTTGCCGTCGGTGAACTTCCACGTGTCCAGGCCGACGGAGTACCTCTTCGTGTCCACAGAGGACTTGGTGATGAGGTCGTCCAGCGGCATCAGCTGGTGCTGCGAGGCGTAGGCCTGGAGGAACTGCACGGAGTTCTGGAACGCGTCCGGCGCGGTGCCCGCCACGAAACCGGCGGTGAGCTTGGTGAAGTAGTCGTCCACGTTGTAGCGGGTGATCTTCACGTCGGTGCCGGGGTTGGCGGCCTCGAACGCCTTCTCGCACTCGCCGTAGGCGACTGCCTGCTTGTCGTCCCAGGTCCACCAGTTCACGGTGTTGCCGGAGCCCGCGTCGGAACTCCCGCACCCCGCGACCACGAGGGCTGTTGCTGCTACCAGGGCAGCGGCGGTGATTTTCATGGCTTCTCCAAGAGACGGGATCGGAAGGCGTCGAGTGCGATGTCGAGGTCGTCGGAGCCGCCCGCCTCGTGGGCGCTGTGCTCCCAGACGGCCATCTCCCTGGGCCCCGCATAGGCGTGGTAGGCGCCGAACACGGTGGACGGCGGCACGATGTCGTCCATCAGGCCGACCGAGAACCACGCCGGAGCCGTGGCCCTGGCGGCGAACCCCACACCGTCGAAGTAGGACAGCGTGCGGAAGACGTCGGAACGCCGGTTCTCGGCGATGTAGGCGGTGAGCTCGGTGAAGGGCGGGCGGCCGCAGACGTTCAACGCCCTGCGGATGTCGCAGAGGAACGGCGCCTGGGTGTGCACGGCCGCGAGGTCGGGGACCAGACCCGCCACCGCCAAGGCGATTCCGCCGCCCTGGCTGTTTCCGATGACGGCGACGTCTGTAGAACCGAGAGCGCGCACGGCGTCGACCGCGCGCACGGCGTCCGCGAAGACGCGCCGGTAGAAGTAGGTCGAAGGATCAGCGATGCCGCGGGTCAGGAACCCGGTGCCGCCGCGCTGGTCCCGCACCTGCACCTGCAGGTGCGCGAACCCGGCACTGGCCCAGGTCAGGTTCTCGACCGCGCTGCCGCGGTTGCCGCCGTAGCCGTGGTACTGCACGACAGCGGGCAGGCCGGACGCTCCACGAGGAGTGCGCAGCCAGGCGTGCACGCGGTCGCCGCCGAAGCCCGCGAACGACACGTCGTGCACGTCGAGCGTCTGCAGCGGTGTGGCCACCGGCACCGCCTCGACGTCGAGGTCGAACGAACGCGCCTCGGCCAGCGTCGAGTCCCAGAAGGAGTCGAAGTCGTCCGGCCGCACGTGAGCGCTGCGGTACTCCCACAACGCGTCCAGGCCCAGATCGGTCAGCACGACACCCTCCCCCGCACTTCCACGACGTCCGTCACCACGACCTCCGCGACCTCTCCGCCGATGCTCACCGGCACGACCTCCGTGGCGTCACCCGACAACCGCCGCAGCCGCACCGAGATGTCGCCGTCGTCCCAGGTGATGTCCACGGAGAGCCCGCCGCGGCAGCGCAGGCCGCGTGCCGAGCCCCGCGACCAGCCGGGTGGCAGGGCGGGCAGCACGTCGATCACGCCGGTGTGGCTCTGCACCACGACCTCCGCCAGAGCGGCGGTGAAGCCGTAGTTGCCGTCGATCTGGAACGGCGGGTGCGTGCTGAACAGGTTCGGCAGCAGGCCGCCCCACTCCGAGCCGTCGAACGGCGCGTCGCGGTGCCGGTCGCCGGTGAACGCCTGCGAGGCCTCCGACAGCAGCGCCCGCACGGTCTCGCCGTCGCCCAGCCGGGCGCGCAACGCCATCTTCCAGGCCCACGACCAGCCCATCGCACCGCCGCCGCGCCGGTCCACGCTCGCCACGGCGGCGTCACCGAGCAGGGTGCCGGCGACGATCTGGCCGAGCGGGTGGACCGACACCAGGTGCGACATGTGCCGGTGCGCCGGGTCCTCCTCGGCGAAGTCGCCGGCCCACTCCCCCAGCCGCCCGCCGAACACCGGGACGGGGCGCAGCCGGGGCAGCGCGTCCGCGATCTCCGCGAGCACCGGGTCGGCACGACCCGAGGCCAGTGCCAGCGCCAGCGTCCGTTCGAACACGGCGCGGATCAGCACCACGTCCATCGTCACGGACCACGACAACGCTTGCGCCTTGCCGGAGTCGTCGAGGAACCAGTTCTCCGGAGACGTCGACGGACACGTGTCGAGGTAGCCGTCCGGACCCTCGACCAACCAGTCCAGGCAGAACTCGGCGCAGCCCCGCAGCAACGGCCATGCACGCTCCAAAGTGGACCAGGTGCGCGCGAAGTCGTAGTGGTCCCAGGCGTGCTGGACGAGCCAGGCGCCGCCCATCTGCCAGATCGCCCACGACGGCGCGCCGTGGCCCATGCCGACGGGCAGCGCCCAGCCCCGAGCGTCGGTGTTGTGGTGCGCCACCCAGCCCCGCGCCCCGTACAGCGACCGCGCCACCTCGCCGCCGGTCACCGCGAGCTTCTCCAGCAGTTCCAGCAACGGGTCGTGGCACTCGGCGAGCCCGGTGACCTCGGCGGCCCAGTAGTTCATCTGGGTGTTGATGTTGATCGTGTAGTTCGAGGACCACGCGGGCCGCAGGTCGCCGTTCCAGATGCCCTGCAGGTTCGCGGGCGGAGCGCCGGGCCGTGACGACGAGACGAGCAGGTAACGGCCGTACGCGAACAGCACGGACGCAATCAGCTGTTCGTCCTCGCCGGTCAACAGGTCCGGCACGTCGACGACCTCCGGGACATCGCCGAACCACACCTCGCACGCGTCCATCAACGTCCTGTGGTTCCCGTGGCGCCTGCCGCTCCACGAGGACTCGGTCGTGGTCGCACTCGTGAGCGTGAGCAGCCAGCGCTCCCCCTCGTGCACCGTGACCGTCACCGTGCCGCGTTCCGGCCGAGAGCCGTAGACCGGTGCGTCGATCTGCGGTTCGTGCCGCGGCGCGGAGTCGACCGGGATCTCGATCACGAGGTTCAGCCCGTCACGCGAGACCTCGCGCAACGGCGTCGTGATCTCCACCCCGGACGGCACCGCCCCGGTGATCTCCACGCACAGCGCGGTCTCCGACGCCCACACCCGCCTCACCACGTCCGACCCGCCGATGGTCAGCCGCTCGGTGACCACCCCCGTGTCCAGGTCGAGGGTCCGGCCGTGCGACTCCCCTTCGGGCAACGTGATCCACAGGTCCACGTACGGCAGGAAGGTCTGGCTGTAGCGGCCCTCGAACGACATCAGCAACGAGGTGGCGCGCTCCAGGTCACCGCCGAAGATCGCCTCCCGCACCTGCGCGAGCCGTTGCGGGCCTGCCCCTGCCGCCAGCACGTCCGCCAGCGCGCGGGAAGGCCCGTCGGCGGTGCCCGACCAGACCGTCGCGTCGTTGACCTGCACGCGGGACCGCCCGGCCCCGCCGAACACCATCGCGCCGAGACGGCCGTTGCCCACGGGCAGCGCCTCGGTCCACTCCGCCGCAGCCGACGGCCAGTGCAGTCTCACTTGATCCCCGTGAAGCCGATGGAGTTGACGAGCCGCCGTCCGAAGACCACGAACAGCAGCAACATCGGCAGCGCCGCGACCAGCGTCGCCGCCATCAGGCCCGCCCAGTCCAGCGACGCCTGCGGTGAGGACTGCTTGAACACCGCGAGCGCGAGGGTGAGCGGGCGGACCGACTCGTCGTTGGTGACGAGCAACGGCCAGAAGTAGTCGTTCCAGGTGGTGATGAACTGCAGCAGCGTCAGGGTCGCCATCGGGGCGACGCTCATCGGCAGCACGATCCGGAAGCACACGCGCAGCGGCCCGGCGCCGTCGATGATCGCGGCCTCCTCGACCTCGTTCGAGAGCCCGAGCATGAACTGCCGCAGGAAGAAGATGTTGAACGCGGAGAAGAACGCGCCCGGCAGGATCATGCCGCCGAACGTGTTGAGCAGCCCCAGGTCCTTCATCAGCACGAAGTTCGGCAGCAGCGTGAACACCGACGGCACCATCAGCGCGGTCAGCAGGACGCCGAAGACGAGCTCGCGGCCCTTCCATTGCAGGCGGGCGAACGCGTAGGCGGCCAGCGCCGAGAACACGACCGTGCACAGCGTCAGAAGTCCCGCGTACACAATGGAGTTCCACAACGCGAGAGCCAGATCGATGCTGGCTCCCGAACCACCCTCCGCGGCTGCTTCAGCGGGAGAAGCCAGCCCGAGAGCGCGCTGGAACGGACCCCACGTGAAGTCCACCGGCAGCAACGACGACGGGTCCGTCGACATGGCGAAGTTGTTGGACAGCGCGGTCCGCACGATCCAGTAGAACGGGAAGATCGTGACCAGCAGCACGACGACCAGGTAGCCCCAGGCGACTCCCCTGCCGAGCCTCATCGGAACGGTCATGGCGCCCCCTCAGTTGGTGTCGGACTCGCCGGCACGGGCCATCCGCATCTGCGTGAAGGTCACCGCGACGAGCATCAGGAACAGGGCGAGCGACATCGTCGCGGCGTAACCGAAGTCGAACTGGCCGAACGCCTTGTCGTAGATGTACATCTGCAGCACCAGCGACGCGTCCGCCGGACCGCCCTTGGTGCTGACCTGGACGATGTCGAAGATCTGGGTGGAGCCGATCACGTTGAGGATCACGACCATCACCAGGATCGGCCGCAGCAACGGCAACGTCAGCGAGCGGAACATCTGGAACTCCGACGCGCCGTCGATCCGCCCGGCCTCGTAGATCGTCGCGGGGATCGTCTGCAGACCCGCGAAGATGAGGACCGCGTTGTAGCCCATGGTCTTCCAGACGTTGAGCGCGGCCAGCGTCGGCACCGCCCAGGTGTCCGAGGCGAAGAACATGACCGGCTCGCCGGTGATCCACGTGATCAGCTGGTTCACGATGCCGAGCTGCGGGTCGAGCATCCACGTCCACACCAGCGCCGTGACGACGCCGGAGATGAGGAACGGCAGGATCATCAGCCCGCGGACCGTCGTGCCGACACCCAGGCGGTGCAGCACGACGGCGGTGAGCAGCGAGACACCGACACCGAGCACGACCGACAGCACGACGAAGTAGGCCGTGACGCCGAGGGAGTGCCAGAAACGGGTGTCGCCGATCAGCTCCTGGACGTTCTCGAGCCCCGTCCACACCGGCGGGGTGAGGATGTGGAACTCGGTGAAGCTCAGGTAGACCCCGCGCAGCATCGGGTAGGCGAAGAACACGCCGAACCCGAGGAGTGCGGGGGTGACGAGCAGCCACGCGACCCACGTGTCGTTGCGGCGTGAAGCGGGGCCTTTGCGGCGGCGTGCGGGCGGAGACGTCGTGGTGGCGGGTCCACGCACGACCTGGGCGCTTGAGTCCTGCACGGTCGTCACCACGACGCCTCCTGGTCTCAGATGCGGATGCTGTCGACGTCGAACACGGAGTCGTCCGGGTTGCCGATCCGGATCGTGTTGCCGCCCTTCAACAGGTAGACGGGCACGGTGACCTTCTGCGGGGTGTTCCAGTCGTCGTCGTTGGACCCGGCGACGGGCAGCTTGAAGCTCGTGCCGTTCACCGTGACGACGCCGGTCCTGCTGGCGTCGGCGGAGATGTAGGCCAGCTCGACGAGGTAGGTGCCCTCACGCGGCACGGTGACCGCCGGCATCGTGAGAGAGCCGCTGCCGCCGAGGTAACCGACCTTGCTGCCGCCCGAGCACGCGCAGCCGTAGACGGTCGCGCCGCCGCCGACGCTGCCCTTCTCCGCCTCGTACGTCACGCTTTCCTGCGGTGTCACGAAGGTGACGGGCTTCGAGCGGGCACCGTTCTGCACGACGGTGAACTCGTAGGAGGTCGCCGGGGTGAGGCCGGTGACGGTCACCTTGGTGTCGGTGGTCGTGGCGACCTTCTTGGTGCCCGCGTAAACGTCGTAACGGACGCCGGTCTTGCCGTACCACTTCAGCGACACGCTGTCCGGCGTGGCGGCGGTGCCCTGCACGACACCGGGCGCGACCGAGGAGCGCGGCGTGATCGTGAACAGCTTCGAGCCGTGCACCGGGAGGTCCTCGGTGATGGAGCCGGACTTCTGGCCGACGTCCTTCTTCGCCCAGACGTCGCGGACCTTGGCGTTGCCCTGGATGCCGAGCCGTGCGAAGTCCGCCGTCACCTGCGCGGGCCTGGAGCCGAGGTTGAACAGCGCCACGGTGTAGCTGCCGTCGCGGTTGCGGGCGTACCAGACCTGCTGGTCGGAGAGCTGGTCGACCGGCCGGGCGGGGATGCCCGCCTGGTTGATGGCGATGACCTCGTTGTTGGTCAACAGCTCGTGGCCGAAGTCGTCGATCTTCGTGAGGTCGTCGCCGATGTAGAGCGGCGAGGCCGAGATCGACCACAACGTCATGTAGCTCTGCCGCTCGGCCTCGGTGAGGCCGTCCATCTGGCCGTTGCCGACGGCGAGGCTGTCGAGGTTGTTCCAGTGGCCGGGGCCGGCGTCGTCGATCCACTGCACGACGTCGTTCCAGCGCTGCTTCACCGACTGGTTCCAGGTGACGAGCGTGTCGCAGTAGCACTCGACGTCGGTGTCGACGCGCCAGCCGTTGGTGTTGGCCTTCCACACGTCGGCATAGCGGTGGCTCAGCGCCCACGAGATGAGGAACTCGATCGGACGACCGGTGCTCTTGAGCGCGGAGTTCCACGCCTTCACGTCGGTGGTGTTGTCGTAGCGCTCGCCGCCGCGGAAGCTGCCGGGACCGACGCCGTCGAGCTTGAGGAAGTCGACGCCCCAGCCCGCGAGCACCTGCGCGATGGAGTCGATGTACTTCTGCGAGCACGGGTTCGCGAAGTCCATCTTGTAGGCCATGTCCCACCCGTTGGTCTTGCGCAGGTCGGGGTAGACGATGTCCTTGGTGGTGCAGCCGGGCGCGTTGTGGATCGGCGTCTTGCCGTCGTTGTACGCCTTGAGGTCCAGCCCGACCGCGAGGTACGAGCCGAACTTCATGCCCTTGCCGTGGATGTAGTCACCGAGCCACTTGAAGCCGCGCGGGAACTTCTTGGCGTCCACCACCGGGCGCCCGTACTCGTCGAACGAGCCGAGCCAGCCCGCGTCGACGTTCACGTGGTCGTACCCGGCCTTCTTGTACTTCGCCGCGAGCACGTCGGCCTGTGCCACGACGTTCTTCTCGTTCAGCCAGCTCGCGGGACCGTCCGGGTTGACCCCGGGGTAGTTGGTCGCCTGCAACGTCCAGCTGCTCCAGCCCATGTACGGCTTCTCGGCCTTGGCCGCCGTCGGTTGCTGCTGGACCGGCGCTTGGGCCTGGGCTGCTGGAACCGCGATCAGCGACGCGAGCAGGCCAGCAACGACACCTAACGCTCTCAAGACCACTCCTTTGTGATGTGTGCGGCGGTGTTTCTCAGGCGACCCGGAGGTCTTCCATCGCGTCGCGGTCCCAGTCGATGCCGAGACCTGGTGCGTCCGGGGCGAGAGCGTGTCCACTTCGGACTGCCATCTCGCTCTTGGTGATCCCGCGCAGCTGCGGGATGTGCTCGACGAACCTCCCGTTGGGCAACGCCGCCGCGAGGCTGACGTGCAGCTCCATCAGGAAGTGCGGGCAGACGTCCGCGTTGAACGCCTCCGCGAGGTGCGCGACCTTCAGGAACGGCGTGATGCCACCGATCCGCGCCGCGTCGACCTGGACGATCGAGGCCGCACCGCGTTCGAGGTACTCGCGGAACTGGGCCACGGAGTACAGCGACTCCCCCACCGCGATCGGGATGCCGGTGCTCCGGGCCAGACGCTCGTGCCCGCTCAGGTCGTCAGCCGGCAGCGGCTCCTCGAGCCAGGTGAGGTTGACGCCGCGGAACGCGTCCGCGCGCCGGATCGCCTCGGCCGCCGTCATGGACTGGTTGGCGTCGACCATGATCGCGAACCGCTCGCCGACCGCCGCCCGGACGGCCTCGAGACGTTCGGCGTCCTCGGCCAGGTCGGGCTTGCCGACCTTCATCTTGATGCCCTGCCACCCCTGCGCGGCCGTCTCCTTCGCGCCCGCGACGAGGTCCTCGGTGCTCAGGTGCAGCCAGCCGCCCTCGGTGTCGTACAGCGGGACTTCTTGCTTGTAGCCGCCTGCCATGCGCCACAACGGTTCCTGTGCTCGCAGGCAGCGCAGGTCCCAGAGCGCGGTGTCCACGGCGGCCAGCGCGAGCGAGGTGATCGCGCCGACCGTGGTGGACCGCGTGTGGGCGAACAGGTCACGCCAGACGTGCTCGATGCGCCGCGAGTCGGCGTCGACCAGACGGGGCAGCAGGTGGTCCTTCAGGAGGGCGAGGACCGAGCTGCCGCCCGTGCCGATCGTGTAGGCGTACCCGAGTCCGGTGAGCCCGTCGTCCGTCGTGACCTCGACGAACACGGTCTCCTGCTTGACGAACTGCTGCACCGCGTCGGTGCGCAGGGTCTCCACGGGGACATCGACCTGGAACGCCTCGGCACGCACGACCTTCGCCACGCCAACTCCTCGGACCTTTGATCCTATAGGATATTTGACGGGGATTGAACGCTGACGTTACGAGCATGTCAACCGTCGCTCGGACACGTTCCCACGCAGATGACAGCGTTTTCAACGGGTCATCGCGACCGGATCAAGTTCCGGTCCTCCGATGTCTGCAGCTCACAGCCGCCCGACATCCGCCCACCGGCGTGTGGTGGTGTGTTTAAAAGTGAGCGGTTCTGTCCGGTTGTCAGACGGACTCGGCGGCGCGCTTCAGCCGCTGCAGCGTCGCCTCGATGTTGCGCTGGTTCGTCACAGCGCGGTTCCCCACCCCGGTCGCGAGCCGCGTGAGGGGCACGTACCAGCCGGGCCTGCGGTCCCACGTCGACTCGGTGACGCGGCAGCCGTCCGCGGTCTCCTCGATGTCGTACTGCCAGCGCGACACCGCGAGCCCCAGCGACTTCACCTCGAACGCGAACCGGGTCGCGGAGCAGTCGGTCACCGTGGAGGTCGTCGGCCACACGCGCCAGCCGCGCCGATTGATGCCGCGGAACCGGGCGCCGACCCGCGGACCGGCGGCGTTCAGCCACGTGCCGCTCGCGTACTCCTCGGCGCACTCCCCCATCCCACGCAGGGAGCTGACCAGCTCGAACACCCGCTGCGAAGGAGCGGCCACGTCGATGTGGGCGGAGGCGTCCGGGGTCATGAGCCAGAACTTACTACCGGTAGGTAACGTGCGCTAGAGCTGCCGGATCGGTTCACCCGCGAGGAACGCGTGGACGTCCTCCACCGCCTCGGTGAAGTAGGTGCGGTAGTTCCCCTCGGTCACGTACCCCAGGTGAGGGGTCGCGAGGACGTTCGGCAGGCCGCGCAACGAGTCGGTCAGCGGCAGCGGCTCCACCTCGAACACGTCGAGCCCGGCACCCGCGATCCTCCTCTCCCGCAACACCTCCAGCAACGCCGCCGCGTCGACGATCGGCGCGCGCGAGGTGTTCACCAGGAACGCCGAAGGCTTCAGGCAGGCCAGCGCGGCGGCGTCCACCAGGCCGCGGGTGCGGTCGCTCAGCGCCAGGTGGATGGACGCGAAGTCGCTCTGCGCCAACAGGTCGTGCAACCCCGGGGCGAGCCGGACGCCTTCGGGTTCCACGCGCTCGGCGGTGAGGTTCTGGCTCCACGCCACGACGTCCATGCCGAACGCCCGGCCCACCCGTGCGACGGCCTTGCCGAGGTGCCCGAAGCCCAGCAGGCCGAGGGTGCGGCCGGCCAGGTCGACGCCGACGGTGCTCTGCCACGGTCCGCCGGAGTGGAAGGCCGCGTTCTCGACGGTGAGGTGGCGGGCGAGGCCGAGGATCAACGCCCACGTCAGCTCGGTGGGCGGGGTCTTGGCGCTGCCCGTGCCGCAGACCGTCACGCCGTGCGCGCGGGCCGCGTCCAGGTCGATCGCGGCGTTGCGCATGCCGCTCGTGATCAGCAGCTTCAGCCGGGGCAGCCGCGCGAACAGGGCCGCGTCGAACGGCGTGCGCTCGCGCATGATCACGACGCACTCCGCCTCGGCCAGTTCGGCGGCCGGGTCGGGGAGGTGGTCGCGCAGCACCGTCACGTCGAGGCCCGACCAGTCGGCGTTGGCGAGCGCCACGCCCTGGTAGTCGTCCAGCACCACACACCGCATGGGCCCGATCATGTCAGAGTAGGCGCATGGGAGCCTTCCACCTGGCGCAGGCCAACATCTCGACCGGGCGGTGGGCGTTCGACCACTGGAGGATGCGCGGGTTCGTCAGCAGGATCGAGGCGATCAACGACCTGGCGCGGGAGGCTCCCGGGTTCGTGTGGCGGCCGACGTCCGAACGGATGCTGGAAGACCTGGTGCGGCTGGGGCTCGATCCGATGCGCGAGGCCTACAACCTCAGCGTGTGGGAGTCGGTCGAGTCGTTGTGGGCGTACGCGTTCAGCGGCGTGCACCTCGAAGCGGTCAAGCGCGGCAAGCAGTGGTTCGAGCCGGACAGCGCGTTCGACGTCATGTGGTGGGTCCCCGCGGGGCACCGGCCGACGACGGAAGAGGGGCTCGCGAAGCTGGAGCTGGTCAAGGCCCACGGCCCGACGCCGGAGGGGTTCACGTTCCGCCGGCGCTTCCCGGTGCCGGAGCACCCCGCACGATGATCTCGGCAGGCAACCCCGGCACCTGCTGTGATCAGCAGTTGGGGCGCGTGCTCCGGCCGGCGAAGCGGTCGCCCAGCCAGTTCATCGCGCTCGTGCCCCACGCGCTGACGGCGGTGACGTGCCCGAGCAACGGCAGCGGCGTCCACTGCACGTCGGCGCCCAGCGCGCACCACTGCGAGCGCAGCTTCTGCCCCACGCCGAACGGGATCAGCTCGTCGAGCGTGCCGTGGTAGAGGTACACGGGAGCGGCCGGCTTGACCGAGCCGAGCGTGTTCTCCTTCAACCTGGTCTGCCACAACGGGTCCTGGATGACGTTCGGCACCGTCGTCAGCGAGTTGAGGCGCGTGAACGGTGCCACCAGGGCGAGTTCGGCGACGCAGGCCGAGCGGATCCTGTCGATGACCTGCTGGCCGCGGGCGTTGAGCACCGATGACAACGGCAGTTCCGGGTAGGCCGCGGCGTACCCGGCGGCCGCGGCGAATACCAGGCCCGAACCGGCGTTGCCGTCGTTGAACTTCGCGACCGCGTTGAGGTCGGCGGGCACACCGCCGGCGGCGACACCGACGACGTTCACCGAAGGCGCGTAGGACTTCCACTGCTCGGCGGCTGCGGAGGCGGCCTGACCGCCTTGCGAGTACCCGAAAACGCCGACCGGGGCGTCCGCGGACAGGCCGGGAACGGCGGCGGCCGCCCGTGCCACGTCGAGCAGGGCACGTCCTTCCGAGCGGGCCACCGCGTACGTGTGATCCCCTGGCGTGCCAAGGCCTTCGTAGTCGGTCACGGCGACGGCCCAGCCCTTGAGCATCGCCTGCGCGAGGAACGCGATCTCGACCTCGGTGCCGCCCTGCAGCTGCCGCGACGGCGCGCACTGGTCGCCCATGCCCTGCGTGCCCATCGCGTACGCCACGATCGGGCGCGGGCCGTCGGTCCACGGCAGCGGCGACACGAGCACCATGCCGGACACGACATTCGCCTCGCCCGTCGCGGACGTCGACCGGTAGCGGATGTCGTAGGCCTTCACGGGGGCCGGGAGCAGCCTCAGCGGCTCCGGGTGCCACGCCACCTCCCTGCTGCTGACCAGCTCACCCGGCGCGGCCGCGGAAGCGGGTGTGACCAGCGTGAACAACAGGAGGACGGCGGCGAGCACGGCTCGGAGCTGCATCGGTGGACCCCTTTGTGGTAACCGGCGTTACCGCAACTTAGGGCCGAACGTCGCACGGGGCAATAGCCCGTAAGGCTGGATGAATCTAGGCGAGCCCCTGGGCGAAGGTGAACACCCGGTCCGGGTCGTACTTGCGAGCGACCTCGCGAAGCCCGGTCAGCGACGAGCCGTAATAGGCCTGGGCCCAGTCCGGCATCTGCGGGTCGAGGTAGTTGACGTACCCGTTGGCGCCGAACATCTTCCCGAGCTCGTCGCGGGCCACGCCCATCGCGCGCCGCGCGTTCGCCTCCCCCGCCTGCAACGACAGCTCGACCTGGATGCTCGCCAGCGCGCCCCGGTGCGGGAACGCGGTGGCCGGGCCACGACCGACGGCGCCGCCCAGCGCGTCGATCATGTTGTAGGAGTTCGGGGTGTTCCTGAAGACCTCCGCGAGCTTCTGCGGGTCGGTGATCGGCTTGGTCAGCATCCGCGACGTGGCGACGTAGCTGCCGCGCGACTGCCTGCCGCCGCCCCCGTTCCACGAAGGCTTGCAGGAGCCGTCGCCGACCTTGCACCACGCGAACCGCTCCATCGCGGCGAGGAAGCTCTGCTCGGTCTCCCGGCGCGAGGTGGGCTGCGCGCCGACGCGGCGCACGAGGTCGTCGAGCAGCGGCTTGAGACCAGAGGGCGTGCCCGCGAAACAACCGCCGACCTCGACGTACGGGTTCGAGCCGCTGCCGACGCCGACCGTGGACGTGAGCGCGTCCGGTGCCTTGCCCTGCCAGTCCGGCCACACCCCGAGCAGCGAGACGAGGGCCGCCGAGGGGAACACGAGGGTGAACGTCGTGAGGTTGCGCGCGGGTTCGGTGCGGAAGACGAACGACGTGACGATGCCGAAGTTGCCGCCACCACCGCCGCGCAACGCCCAGAACAGGTCGGCGTGTTCGGTGGCGGAGACCATGCGGTGCACGCCGTCCGGCGTCACGATCCGAGCGCTGACCAGCCGGTCGCACGTCAGGCCGAACTGCCGGGCGGTCACACCGATGCCGCCGCCCAGCGTCAGCCCCGAGATCCCGACGGTCGCGCACGTGCCCGCCGGCATCATCCGCCCGGCGTTCGCCAGCGCGACGTAGAGGTCCATCAGCAGCACACCCGCGCCGACCTCGGCCGTGCCGTCCGCGCGCACGTCGATCCGGTCGAGACCGCGCACGTCGACGACCAGCGCACCGTCCGCCGTGGAGTAGCCGGGATAGCTGTGGCCACCGCACCGGGCGGTGATCCGGGTCCGTTCGGCGCGCGCGATCTCGACGCAGCGCTGGACGTCCGCCGGTGACGCGACCCGGGCGATCGCGCTGGGACGCTGGGCGTCGTACTGCGTGAAGTAGCCGAGCTTGGCGTCCGAGTAGGCGGCGTCACCGGGCCGGATCAGCTGGACGTCCATTGTGGACTTGCCGACCAGCGCGGACACGGCTCCGAGAGCGGCCGTGTGCAGAAGTGCCCTGCGACTCACCATTCCACGAACGTAGGAGCCGGACAAAGCAGGCACAACGGATCAAGCGACCGGGACGGATCCCGGCTTGACGCTGTCGTGCAAGTTCGTTCGGTGAGAGGCGCGGGCGAGCGACCCGGAGGCGGTGCCGCCGCCACGGCCTCATACCGGGCGTAGCGGCGGCGCCGTCTCCGGGGCCCTCGGCCGCCACTGTCGCCCAACGAACTTGCAAGACAGCGGCTAGGGGTTCACGGCCAGGAACAGGAACGCCGCCAGCAGGATCAGGTGCACGCCACCCTGCAGGCGGGTCGCCCGGCCCGGCACGACCGTCAGGACGCTGACCAGCACCGTGAGCAGCAGCAGGATCATCTGCGTCGACCCGAGCCCGAGCATCAGCGGTCCGTCGAGCCAGATCGTCGCCAGCGCGATGGTCGGGATCGTGAGGCCGATGCTCGCGATCGCCGAGCCGTAGCCGAGGTTGATGCTGGTCTGGATCCTGTCGCGCAACGCGGCGCGGGCGGCGGCGATCGTCTCGGGCAGCAGCACCAGCAACGCGATGACGACACCGACGAACGACTGGGGGAAGCCGGCGGCGCGCACGCCCGCCTCGATCGCGGGCGATTCGATCTTCGCGAGGCCGACCACCGCGATCAGCGCGACGAGCAGGAAGCCCAGCGACATCAGCGCCGCCTTGCCGGACGGCGCCTCGGCGTGCTCGTCGGCCTCGATCACGCCGTCCTCGTCGACGGGGAGGAAGAAGTCGCGGTGCCGGACGGTCTGGGTGAAGACGAACATCGCGTACAGGCCGAGGGACGCGATGGCCGCGAACACTAGCTGCGGGCCGGAGAACTCGGGGCCGGGCGTGGAGGTCGTGAACGTCGGCAGCACCAAGGTCAGCGTCGCGAGCATCATGACCGTGGCGAGCGCGCCGCCGCTGCCTTCCGCGTTGAACAGGATCGTGTGGTGCTTCAGGGCGCCGAGCAGCAGCGCGATGCCGACGATGCCGTTCGTGGTGATCATGACCGCGGCGAACACCGTGTCGCGCGCCAGCGACGAGGCCTCGGGCCCGCCGGACACCATCAGCGTGACGATGAGGGCGACCTCGATGATCGTCACCGCGACCGCGAGGACCAGCGATCCGTACGGCTCCCCCACCCGCAGCGCGACGACCTCGGCGTGGTGCACCGCGGCGAGCACGGTCGCGGCGAGGACCAGTGCGACGAGCGCGACCAGCACGCCCCCGAGGTCACGCCCCCAGGTCAGTGCGAGCAGCACCATGCCTAGCACGGGGGTGATGGTCGTCCAGTGGAGCAGCGGGAAGCGGGGAGCGGCGGCCATGATCTAACCCTCGCATACGAGATGACCTCTCCGCCATTCGGCGCATCAATCGTTTCGGGTGCAAGAAATGTGGAGCGGAGCGCCCCTGCCGCGCCCCGCTCCACATTTCTATTTCGGTGCCGTGATCGATCGTCAGAAATCGAAGAGGGCACCGGTGTGCGCCAGTGCGACGCACGAGTTCGGGTAGGTGTGGACCTCGTTCACGGGCTCACCGCGCCAGAAACCGAACATGGCGACCTCGACGGGGGCGTAGTGGAACGTGCACGCCCGCCCGTCGGCCTGCATGGTCCGCAGGTCGGTGCCGGCGGAGGCGAGCGTCGCGCAGGCGAGGGCCCTGCGCGGGTGCTGGTCACCTCGTCCGCAGGTCAGAACGGTGGCCTTGAAGGCGCCGCCGTCGAACTCGGAGTACCGGGCGGTGAGAACGAGCGCGGTGCCCCCGTCTGCGGCGGGAGCGGCCTGCGCGGTGCCGCCGAAAGCGAAAAGCGACACGAACAGAGCAACGAACACACAAATGCGGCCGGACATGAAAGCGGTCCTCCTGAGACCTCACAAAAACGGGCCGGTTCTCGGCCGACGCAGATGTTGCCACCACGATCCGATCGGGCGAAAGGGGCCAGGAACTGTTCACCGATCACATTCGCACTCTCCCCGAAAGTGCGGTTGGACCGAACGGATGTGTCGCGCGACACGTTCACCGGGACACAGCTGCCGACGGACTGTTACGGGTTGCTGACAGACGAGGTTGCGCCCCGACGTATTATTCGAATCATGTCCAAGACCTCCAGACGCGTCGTGTTCGGCGTGCTCCTGATCGTCACACTCGTGGTTTCCACCGGCGGCGCGCTGGGTTACCTGGGCAGATTGACGCTCGTGTTCGACCGCCATCCGGGAAAGTCGCTCGCGATAATCGAGGAAGTGCCGGGACCGCCGGACGGGCCGAAGTGCCCGATCGACGCCCGCTACTTCGACGAGGAGCCGCGAGGCCTGCGCCCCGAGGTTCTGCAGGCGTGGCTGACGCTGCGTCAGAAGGCCTCTGAGCAGGGCATCAAGCTGTGCCTGAACGACGGCAAGCGGAGCCGTCAGCAACAGCAGGCGGAGTTCGACGAGGCGGTCGAGAAGTTCGGCACCGAAGAACTCGCGTCGAAGTACGTGCTGAACCCGCCCGACCGTTCCATGCACGTGATCGGATTCGCGGTCGACGTCCAGCCGATCGAATCGGCGATATGGGTCGAGAAGAACGGCAGCACCCTCGGATGGTGCCGCCGTTACGAAAACGAGCAGTGGCATTTCGAGTACAGCTCCGGCTATCTCACCGGAGGGTGCCCCGCCCTGATCCCCAGCGCGACGGGCAGCTGAACCCCCGCGCAAAGGTCTAGACGCCTGGGGTGCGCACGAGGTTGCGCCGACGTAATCTGACAAGCCCAGTTACCAGATTGGGGATCCCGGTGGCGCGTGCCTACGGCGGCATCTCACCCGAGCAGCGCAGGGCCGAACGCCGGGCGAAGCTGCTCCAGGCGGGCCTGCGGCTGTTCACGAGCACCGGCTTCGCGGCCACCAGGATCTCCGAGCTCTGCACCGAGGCAGGCGTGTCGACGCGCAACTTCTACGAGGAGTTCGCCTCGAAGGAGGACCTGCTGCGCGACCTGCACGACCTCATCAACGCCACGGCGTTCGCCGAGGTCCGCACGGCGCTGACCGAACTCGGGACCGATGACCTGACAACCCGGATCACGACGCTGCTGGACGTCTTCGTCCGCAGCGTCACGGCCGATCCGCGTGCGCCGCGCCTCAACTACGTCGAGGCCGTGGGTGTGAACGCCGAGATCGAGCAGCAGCACGTGCGCTGGGTGAACACGTGGGCGGAGTTCATCGAGTCCGAGGCGCTGCGGGCGGCGACGGCGGGGGCCGCGCCGCGCCGGTCGTACCGACTGACGGCGATCGCGCTGGTCGGGGCCGTCACCGGCCTGCTGCGGGAGTGGCAGGCGCACGAGCCGCCGCTCGCGGTCGACGAGATCGCCGCGGAGATC
This sequence comes from Lentzea cavernae, assembly GCF_014653695.1. Lineage (GTDB taxonomy): Bacteria > Actinomycetota > Actinomycetes > Mycobacteriales > Pseudonocardiaceae > Lentzea > Lentzea cavernae. The sequence continues at coordinate 463,726 of NZ_BNAR01000002.1, forward strand.
CGCGAACTCGTGCTGGCGGCCATCACCCGCCCATAAGGGTGTTGCTGAGCCGAGACGGCCCCACGGCCGTACGGTGCGGGCATGGACGAGGTCCCGGAGGCGCTGGCACGGCTCGCGTCCGAACGCGGTCTCGGGGCGTGCACGCGGCAACTTAGGCGGCGCGTCACGGTCTTGACGGTGCTGGGCGTGCTCGCGGTGGGAGCTGTCGTGGTTCTGCTGCTGGTGCTCAGCGCGGCTCCACTCGTCATCCTCACGTTGCCGGTCCTGGTCGCCGGGCTGCTGCTGCACCGCCGCCGGGACGCCGGTCTGTACGTGTTCGACGGTGGCGTGGTCGTGGCGAGCGGCTGGACGGCACCCCAGGTCGTGCCGTGGAACGAGGTCGAAGGCCGGCTGGCGGAGTCCGTCCGGCGGGCGCGGGGGTGAACCGGCCGGGCACCCCTGTCCGTATCACCCGTTGTGAGCCGATTCGCCGTTCTCGCGTTGCTCGTGTGCCTGGGTGCCTGCTCCTCGCCCCCGCAGGAGGAGACCGCCTCGCCGGCCGAACTGGAGGCCGCTGCCGGTCCGGTCGCGGGGCCCACCCAGATCCTGCCGGGAGACATCGCGAAGCTGCAGGTCGAACGGTCGCCCGCGGTCGGCGCGGTGGTCGCCGACCGCGAGCACAACACCCTGTACTTCACCACGCAGGACGGCCCGTCGAAGTCGACGTGCCTCGAACCCGAGTGCACGCTCGTGTGGCCGCCGCTGCTCGCCCAGGGCGGCAAGATCGAAGCACCCGGCCTCGACCAGGCGCTGCTCGGCACGACGAAGCGCCCGGACGGCCTGGAGCAGGTGACGCTCGCGGACAAACCGGTCTACCGGTACGTCGACGACGAGCAGGCGGGCGACACGACCGGACACGGCGTGGACGACAAGTGGTTCGCCATCTCGCCGGCGGGCACGAAGGCCGCGCGCTAGCGCCGTGTGACGTCCGAGCAACTCACTGGAACCGGCAGCCCTTGACGGGTTGCCGGTTTGTCGCGTTCGGGTTACTCGAACGATTCGTTTGTACCGGAAATCACGAAACCGGTTTCGCGCGGAACCGGTTTCAGGTATCAACTGTGAGAGCGCTCCCATAGACGCTGCCGCCGCACGAGCCCTCTCGGAGACCACATGGATCGCGACGACGTGCCCTACCTCGACGCCACGCTGCCCACCGCAGAGCGGGTCGCCGACCTCCTCGGCCGCATGACACTGGCCGAGAAGGTCGGCCAGATGATGCAGCTGGACTCGAGGGAGGACCTGGACGACCACGTGCTGAGCAAGCACGTCGGTTCGATCCTGCACACCTCGCCCGAACGAGTGCTGCGCGCGCAAGACCTCACCACGCGGACGCGCCTGCGCGTCCCGTTGCTGATCGCCGAGGACTGCATCCACGGCCACTCGTTCTACGAGGGCGCCACGATCTTCCCGACGCAGCTCGGCATGGCCGCGAGCTGGGACCCGGAGCTCGTCGAGCAGGTCGCCCGCGTCACCGCCGTCGAGGCCGCCGCGACCGGCGTGCACTGGACGTTCTCGCCGGTGCTGTGCATCTCGCGGGACCTGCGCTGGGGCCGCGTCGACGAGACGTTCGGCGAGGACCCGGTGCTGATCGGTGAGCTCGCGGCCGCCATGGTCCGCGGGTACCAGGGCGACGGCCTCGCCGACGAGACCGCGATCCTCGCGACCGCGAAGCACTTCGCCGGCTACTCGGAGACCCAGGGCGGCCGGGACGCGAGCGAGGCGGACCTCTCGCGGCGCAAGCTGCGGTCGTGGTTCCTGCCGCCGTTCGAGAAGGTCGCCCGCGCCGGCTGCGCCACGTTCATGCTCGGCTACCAGTCCACCGACGGCGTGCCGATCACGGTCAACTCGTGGCTGCTCGACGAGGTCCTGCGCGGTGAGTGGGGCTACAAGGGCACGCTCATCACGGACTGGGACAACGTCGGCCGCATGGTCTGGGAGCAGAAGCTGCAGCCCGACCACATGCACGCCGCCGCGGCCGCCGTGAAGGCCGGCAACGACATGATCATGACGACCCCGCAGTTCTTCGACGGCGCGCTGCAGGCCGTCGAGGAGGGGCTGCTCGCCGAGTCCGACCTGGACCGCGCGGTCACCCGCATCCTGACGCTGAAGTTCGACCTCGGCCTGTTCGAGAACCCGCGCAGGCCCGACGCCGAGCGCCAGCGCGTGATGATCAACCACGACGACCACGTGGCGCTGAACCTGCAGGTCGCGCGCCGGTCGCTGGTGCTGCTGCGCAACGACGGCGTGCTGCCGTTCGCGAAGGGCAAGGGCAAGATCGCGGTCGTCGGCCCGCTCGCGGACGACGCCCAGACCCAGCTCGGCGACTGGGCGGGCTCGTCCGGTCAGGCCGACTGGCTGCCCAACGGCCACCCGCGCGAGATGATCACCACCGTCCTGGACGGCCTGCGCGAGCTGTCGTCACAGGAGGTCGCGTACGCCCGCGGCGCAGACATCCTCACGCTGGAGCCGGACCCCGAGGGCGACACGTTCCCCGACGGCCAGCCGCGCCCGCCGGTCGTGAAGGCCTGCGCCCCGGACGCGGACCTGATCGCCGAGGCCGTCGCGGCCGCGCGGGACGCCGACTACGTGGTGGCCGTCGTCGGCGACCAGATCGAACTGGTCGGCGAGGGACGCTCCACCGCCACGCTCGACCTCATCGGCGGCCAGATCGCCCTGCTGGACGCGCTGGCCGAGACCGGCACGCCGCTGGTCGTGGTGCTGCTCGCCTCGAAGCCGCTGGTCCTGCCCGCCTCCGCGCGCAACGCCGCCGCGCTGCTGTGGGTCGCGAACCCCGGCATGCAGGGCGGCCGGGCCATCGCCGAGGTGCTGCACGGGCTGGTCGAGCCCAGCGGCCGCCTGCCGATCTCGTTCGCGGCGCACGCCGGTCAGCAGCCGACGTACTACAACCAGATCCGCGGTCAGCACGGCACGCGCTACGCCGACCTGACGCAGGAGCCGGCGTTCGCGTTCGGCGAGGGCCTGTCCTACACGACGGTCGAGTACGGCGACCTGCACGTGGAGACGGCGGTGCTGCGCCCGGACGAGACGGTCAAGGCGTCGATCACCCTGACCAACACCGGCTCACGGCCGTCGCGCGAGACCGTGCAGGTCTACGTCAGCGACGCCGTCACGTCGGTGAGCTGGGCGGACAAGGAGCTCAAGACGTTCAGGCAGGTCGACGTCGAGCCCGGCGAGACCGTGAAGGTCGACCTGGAGCTGCCGGTGTCGGAGTGCACGATCGTCGACGCCGCCGGGCTGCGCGTGGTGGAGCCCGGCGAGTTCGTCCTGCTCGTGGGACCGAGCTCGAAGGACCTGCGCCGGGCCGAGTTCACCGTAAAGCCGCTGTCTTGAAGGGACCGGGCACGATCGTGAGGTAGCGGGGAGGGATCTCCACCGCCTTCGTGATCGCCTTCTTCACCGCCGGGACCAGGTCCGCGTCGACGAGTGCGACAGCGGGCCTGCCCGGCGGGTCGACCAGCAGGCTCGCGCCGCGCGCGCCCGCCCTGAGCGCGGCCTCGACCACCGCGTCCTGCACGGGATCCGGGTTCTGGGCGCGGTGGTAGGCCGTCAGCGCGGGCCCCAGGTCCGTTCCGGCGGTGAACGGCCGGGTGAGCTGGGGTTCGTCGCGCCTGATCCGCGTGTCGACCACGAGCAGCCGTTGTCCGGGCAGGTCCAGTGGTTCGGGATCCGGCTCGGTCTCACCGAGCGCGAGTGCGACGGCCGCGTTGAGCGCCTCGCTCGCGGAAAGCCCACTGCCGTGCGGCAGGTCCACGCTGCACATCAACGTGGCGCCGCCCCTCGCTCGCACGCCCCGTGCCCAGGCCGGAACGTCGTCGGACGGCAGCACGGCGCGTTCGGCGGGGCGGTTCACCGAGACGAGCTCGAGGACGCCGTCGTCGCGCAGGTCTCCCGCGACGATGGCGCCCCACTTCGCGCGGACCTTCACCGCGCCGCCCAGCAGGTTCAGCACCCCCGGCGCGTACCAGACGCCTTGCGCGGGCCTGCCGAACGTGCGCCGGAACGCGTGCGGCACCAGCCTGAGCTCCGGCGCGAGCTCGGGCCGATCCGCGATGTCGACGGTCATGCCCGCTCCGCCGGCACCTTCTGCGCCAGCAACCGGTAGGCGTTGCCGTTGCCGGTGCGAGCGGCCAGGAACCGGTTCACGGTCTGGTCCAGGGCCAGCGCGACGAAGAACGCCGGGATTCCCAGCGACCACACCAGGAAGCTCCGGGTCCTGCGCAGCCGCACCTTCTCCGGACGCCACGGCGCGGGCGTGCGGGGTGCCTTGTCCCCCAGCCACAACAGCAACGCGAGCGTGAAGTCGTTGCAGAGGTGGGCTTGTTTGCGTTCAGTGGCCACCGTGGTCAGCCCGCGGTCGGCGAGCGCGTGCTCCAGGTTGCCGATCGGCATCATGTGCTGGTGCTGCGGCTGGAACCACGGCATCCAGTACTGGCCGAACAACCTGCCCAGCCGCCATTCCGGGTCCGGCAGCTCGATCAGCAGGTAACCGCCGTCGGGCAGCACGTCCGCGGCGATGTCGAGCTCCTCCCACGGGTCGCGCACGTGTTCCAGGTAGTGGTGCATGCTGATCACGTCGTAGCGGCCCTTGAGCTCACCCGCGAAGTCCTTGAAGCTGCCGCGGTAGGCGTTCTGGATCCGCCCGAGGCGTGCCGCGTCCTCGATGGCCGCGCCCTGGTCGAGCCCGTCGAACGTCGTCTTCGGCAGGACCTCCTTGGCCCCCAGGCAGAAGTGGGCGTGCCCGGAGCCGACGTCGAGCCAGCGCTCGGGTGTCGTGAACGGCTCGACCATGCGCGCCCGGCCGTAGTACGGGTCGGTCTTGCCGGAGAACACCGCTTCCGCCGACGTCTCACCGAGGCCGTCGTAGAAGTCGCGGTAGTAGAAGCCGAGGCCTTCCTCGGTCAGGCGCGGGTTCTGCCAGACGTGTCCACATCGGACGCACCGGTCCATCGTGAACGTGCCGGGCTTGCGCTGAACCAGGTCCGTCGCGGTGACCCAGCGGCGCAGGTCCGTGCTCCCGCACGACGGGCAGTTGTCGCGCGGCGCCTCGTGGAAGTTCCGGTCGCGGTTCTGCTCGTACCAGGGCGTGGCCTGCTCGAGGTGCTTCGCCTGACGGCGTTCGGCGGTGGACTTCTTGCCGCCGGAGGTCTTGAACCACAGGTAGGGCGTGCGCAGGACGCGCGGCACCCACAGATCGCGCGGCTTCAGCGGCGTTCCGGCGAAGACGAGGATCGGGTGCGCCCAGTACGCGGCCAGCGCGCCGAGTCCCCACCGCCAGTCGGTGACCAGAGCGCCCACGACGGTCGCGTACCCGATGACCGAGCCCGCGATCCACAGCGACGGCCGCTTCCCGAGCCGGCGCAGGATCGCCGCGCGGTAGCCGAGGTCGTAGGGCCCGGCTTTGAGTCCGGGTGCGACGGCGATGTCGACCTGCGCGTGCACGTGGTCCTTGACTCGCCGCACGTACGCGATGAACTCGGTCGGGTCGTCGGGGTCGACCTCCTCGGCGTACTTCTCCCGCACGAGAACGGCCTGCGACGCGCTGATCCCGCGCGCCCACTGGTCGTCGCGGTACTTGCCGGGGTCGACGGCGCCGAGCAGGTCGAGCGCCGCCACCGTGGGCAGGTCGCGCGGCACCAGGTCGACGAGGTCGGCGTCGGTCTCCCACGAGCCCTCCGGGTGGACCCCGGTGGCGGTGAGGAGCGAGTGCCCGCCCGCGCCCCGGGCGAGCACTCGCAGCTTGGACGCGCGGGACCGCAGGCGCAGGACGTCGAGGACGACGACGAGCACCACCAACACGCTGAGGATCACCCGGCCACCACCTTTTCCAGTCGGTCGGCCGCGGCTGTCGCGCCGCCCGCCGCCAAGAACGATGCGCGCACCCGTCCGGCGGCGGCCGCGTACTCCGGCTCGTCCAGCACGGACTCCAGTGCGCTTCTGATGTCCGCCGCCCGCGCCCGCGAGTAGGTGAGCCGCACTCCGGCGCCGGCGTCGACGACCTGGGCGGCGACGGTCGGCTGGTCGTCCCGGATCGGGGCCACGACCAGCGGCAGCCCGTGCGCCAGCGCCTCGCAGACCGTGTTGTGCCCGCCGTGTGTGATCACCGCGTCCAGGTGCGGCATCAGCGCGAGCTGCGGCACAGATGGCAGGACGAGGACGTTGGGAGGCGCGGGGCGCGGCTCACCGACCACGACCGCGCGGAGGTCGAGACCGCCGACGGCTTCCAGCGCCTGGCTGAGGAAACGCTCTCCCGCCGGTCCGTTCAACGTTCCCAGCGAGATCAGGACGAGCCGCGCGTCCCGCTGCACCAGCCAGTCCCACGGGAAGTCCACCCGCTCGGCGCGGTGGCTCAGGGCCGGTCCCACGAAGGCGACCTCCTCGCCGAACTCCCCCGCCACGAGCGCCGCCGAGCTGTACACCAGCACCAGCCGGTCGGAGAACCTGATGTCCCCGCCTGCGAAGTCGTGCAACAGGTCCCGCACCCAGGCGTCGACCTTCGGCATCGTCCTCAGTGGATTGACCAGCTCTGCCGAGGTGCTCGCCGAGGTCGCCCACGGCAGCCCGGCGTCGCGCGCCACCACCGGCCCGGCCAGCGCCTGCTGATCGGCGACGACCACGTCAGGACCGAAGCGGGCCACCGCGTCCGACACGCCGGGGACCATCGCGTGGCCCAGGGGGATCAGGAACTCCTCCCAGAAGAACTTGAGCACCGCCATCCCGCGCAACGCGAGCCAGCGCTCCCGTTTCGCGCGGATGTCGGCCTCCAGGAGGTCGTCGATCGCAGGGAAGATCCGCGCGTCGTCCGGCAGCAGGGGTTCCAGGGTGCCCGGATGGCCGACCCACGCGACGTCGTGCCCGCGCGCCAGCAACTCGCCGCCCACGGAGGCGGTCGGGTTGACGTGGCCGGTCAGGGGCGGCACCACGAACAGGAACCGGCTCATGACGGCAACCAGTCGAACAGCACGTCCAGCAGCTCGGCCGTGGCCTCGCGCAGGACCGTGTGCCCCAGCCCGGAAACCACGTGCAGGCGGCACGACGGGATGCGCTCGCGCAGTTCCGCGGCGGCTCCGATGAGTTCGGACTCGGCGCCGTAGACCCCGAGCACCGGGCACCGCACCTGGGTGAGGTCGAGCTTCGCGCCGGAGCCGAGGTCGTCGATCAGCGTGGTGCCGTTGAGCAACGCGTTGGCGTTCACGGCGAGCTTCGCGATCTTGCGCTGGCCCAGCGCCATCAGCTGGTCCTGCGTCCGGTCGAACTCCAGTCCCAGCGCCGCGACCGTGAGCGTGTTCGTGATGTCCTCGAACCACGCGTCACCGACCACTCCCCCGACCGCCGACTCGACGAGCACGACGCCGCCGACCCGTTCGGGCGCCTGGACGGCCGCGTGCATCGCGACGACACCGCCGTAGCTGTTGCCCAGCAGGAAGACCGGCTCGGTCACGCCGATCCCGTCCAGCACGGCGACCAGGTCCTCGGCGCTCTCCTCCGGCGTGTACCCGGACGGCGGCCGCTCGGACAGGCCGTGCCCTCGCAGGTCGAACAGCACGGTGCCGAACCCTGCCTGGGCCAGCGGTGCCGCGAGCGTGTAGTAGAAGCTGGACAGGTTGTCCATCACCAGGCCGTGCACGAACACCACGGTCGGTCCTTCTGCCGGCCCGAGCCGCTGCACGTGGAAGCGCAACCCCCGGGCGTGGACCTCAGACACGAGCCGTGATGTGGTCGACGAGCCGGCCGACGGACATCGCCATGATCTCGTCGATGTCCATGTCCGCCAGGAAGGCCACGAGGTCGACGCCGTAGTGGGCGTTGAGCTTGTCGGCCAGTGCGACGAACTCGATCGACTCCAGGCCCAGGTCGTCGCTGAACGTGGTGTCGCGGGTGATCTCCACGCCCAGCAGGAAGTCCGGTCCCACCACCTCGGTGATCAGCTTGGCGACCTGCTGCAGCACCTCGTCCATCAGATCTCCGTTCGCACGCGGGCCGCGGCTCGCCCTTGTTCTGAGGTCACTTCGACGCGCGGGACGGCGAAGGCCCCGCGCACCCGGCCGTCCGCGGCCACCGTCAGCTCCGCCGGGTAGACCGGCCCGGCACCTCGGCCCCACAGCCACGCGCGCACGGCGTCCTTCACCGCGATCACGCGCAGCAGCCAGTCGCGCTGGGCGGGCACGTCCAGGCCGCCGTAGTGCCGTCGTTCGGCGGAGTTCAGGTAGCGGCGCATGATCAGGTCGCGCGTGGCGCTGTCGGACCAGTTCTCGACGACCGTCAGCGAGTCACCGTCCTGTGTGGACAGCATCTCCGTTCCGGGCCTGAGCTTGACCTGCCAGATGCGGTCGTCCGTGGTGAAGCGCCGGGTGGTCCAGCCGGTGATCCGGCACCACAGCGCACCGTCCACCGTCAGCTCGGCGTCCGCGATCATCACCTGGTCGGTGACCTCGCGGATCCACGCGGTGCAGTGGACGTCTCCGGTGGGCACGGGCCCGTGGAAGGTCACCTGCTCGATCCCGGTCGGCAGCACGGTCTGGTCGACCGTGCGGCAGACCTGCATCCAGTGCCCGATCAGCTGCCCGGCGCTGTCGAGCAGCGCTCCCGGCGCGGGCAACGGCGTCAGCACGCCCGCGATCCCGTTGTCCGCCAGGCAGTCGATCTTCGTGACGCCCGCGAACGCCGGTCCGTGGAACATCCAGTTGTCCCGGTACAGCTCATCGGCGGTCACCGGGGCCTCGCGCACGCCTTCGAGTTCTTTCCCGACCGGCTGCGGTGTCTGCGGTGACATCAGCACGACGCCCTCGGCGTAGTCGCCGACCTTGACGGTGACGCGGTCCGGGGCCTCGGCGCGCGCGGAGATCTTCACGGTCGTCGCGGGCAGGGCCGTGAGCCAGCGCTTGGCCCTGACCTGGGCGAACCCGTGCACCGTGCCGCCGGTGAGCCTGCGCGCGGCGTCCGCGAACACCTCGAGCAGGCCGGTCGCGGGCACGATCGGGAACCCGTCCGCCAGGTCCGGCCAGCCCGGCGCCTGCGGGAACACCGAGTGGTCGACGAGTTCGGGCATGGTCCGCAGCGAGAACTCGCGGGTGAACCCCGCCTCGTTCGGCCGGAGCGCCCCGGCGACCTCGCGCGCGACGGCGTTGGTGTGGGCCAGGAGCTTGTTGACCGCCGCGGACATCGGGCTGTCGTCCGCCACCAGCACGGGTTCGGTGCCGATCGGGCCGACCTCGATCCTGGGCGTGCCGAGCCGGAGCTTGACCTTGTGGGCGGTGCCGCGCTTGAGCCCGAACGCCCACAGGGCCTCCGGCGCGATGTCGGCGTTCACGGCCACGTGCGGCTTGTCGCTCAGCGTGTCCCCGACGAAGCCCGGCAGGCTGCCCTGTCCGATCTGGACGAACGCGCGGAAACCCGCGCCGTGCAGGCGTTCCAGGAGCGGGCGGAACCGCACGGGCTCGACCAGGTGGCGCAGCACCAGTTCGCGGACCCCGTCCGCGTCCATCGGTGCGAGGGAGTTCGCCGACCACACCGGGATGTCCGACGCGCGGACCGGCAGCGCGTCGAGCATCTCCCTGGCCCGTACCAGGTACGGGGCGAGCGCCGGGGTGTGGAAGCCGGTGCGGAACGGCATCAGCTGCGCCATCACGCCGTTGGCCTTCAACGTGGTGAGCACCTGTTCGAGGAGGTCGATCGGGCCGCAGATCACCGACTGGTGCGGGCAGTTGTCGTGGCTGATCGTCACGCCGTCGACCAGGTGCTTCTCGGCCTTGCCGGCCGAGCACCCCAGTGCGGCGTAGGCGATGTCGACCACGGCGACCGCGCCGGGCCCGAGCGCCGCGACGAACTCGTCGATCGTCGGGTAGATGCCACCGACGACCATCGCGGTCCACTCGCCCATGCTGTGCCCGGCGAGCGCTCCCGGCGTGATGCCGAGCGCCATGAGCTCGCGGGCTTCGCGCCGGCCGTCCTGCAGGAGTCCGACGGCGTGGTCCACGACCTCACCGCTGAACTCGCGCTCGAAGCCGGGGAACAGGAACGCGACCTGGTCGGTGCCGGTGAGCAACGGCTGCGGCGAGAACCAGATGTCGTGGCGCCCCGGCCAGGCCTTGCCCTGGGCCAGCACGCGTTCGGCCAGCTTGAGCTTGCGCTCGTCCGGGTTGCCGACGGCCAGCCGGAACGCCCTGTCCGCGCTGGAGGTGCGGCGTTGCTCCAGCGCCTTCCGCAGTTCCTCCACGGTGTCGGCGGAGAACGTCATGACCGGCTTGCGCGGCTTGGCGATGGTGTGGCCGTCGAGGACCGCGTGGGCGTTGATCCCGCCGAACCCGAACGCGTTCACGACCGCGCGGTGCCGTCCGGTCCACTCGCGAGCACTCGTCACGGGCGTGAACCTGGTTCCGGTCATGCTGCTGTGCGGGGTGTCGACGTGCAGGGTCGGCGGGAGCGTGTTGTGGTGCAGGGCGAGCGCGGCCTTGATCAGCCCGGCCATGCCGGCGGCGGGCATCGCGTGGCCGATCATCGACTTGACCGTGCCGATGCCGATCTCGTCGCCCTGCTCGCCGAACGCGTTGATCATCGTCTGGAGCTCGGCGGCGTCACCGGCGGGCGTGGCGGTGCCGTGCGCCTCGATCAGGCCCGGCGCCTTCTCCCGCGGATCGAGGCCGGCGTTGGCCCAGGCCCGTCGCACGGCGAGGAGCTGGCCGTCCGGGTTGGGCGTCATCATGCTGGTGGAGCGGCCGTCGCTCGCCGTGCCGACACCGCGGATCACCGCGTAGACGCGTTCGTCGCCGACGTCCTCCAGCCGCTTCAGCACGACCATGCCGACGCCCTCGGACAGCAGCGTGCCGTCGGCCGTCGCGTCGAACGGCCGGATGCGTTCCGTCGGGCTCAACGCCCTGAGCTGGGTGAAGACGCTCCACAGCGTCGGGTGGTGGCAGACGTGAACGGCGCCGGCGAGCATGGCGTCCGCGCGACCCTCCTGGAGTTCGCGGACGGCGTGCTCGACGGCGACCAGCCCGGACGCGCAGGCCGCGTCCACGGTGTACGCGGTGCCCTTGAGGTCGAACCGGTTGGCGATGCGCGACGCCGCCAGGTTCGGCACGAGACCGATCGACGACTCGGGCTGCTCCGGCCCGAAGCGCTCGCGGATGGCCTGGCGCACCGTGCTGAGCTCGGTCTCCGCCAGTGCGGGGAAGAGGTCGCGCACCACCGACACGACCTCGTCGGCGAGCCGGACCTTCTGGTCCAGCCGCGCACAACCCGGCGTGAGGTAACCACCGCGTCCGACGACGACGCCGACGCGATCCCGTGACGGCAGAGCCGCCTCACCACCGGCGTCCGCGATGGCTTCGGCCGCCGTGGCGAGGGCGAGGAGCTGGTCGGGCTCCGCTCCATCCACTGTGGACGGCATGATGCCGAACCGGGTCGGGTCGAACTCGGCCAGGTCGTCGACGAACCCGCCCCTGCGGCAGTAGAACCTGTCTCCGGTCCTGCTGTCCCGGTCGTAGTAGGTGGCCGGGTCCCAGCGGCCGGGCGGGATCTGACCGATCGCGTCGACACCGCTGACGATGTTGCGCCAGAACGTCGCCGCGTCGGGGGCACCGGGGAAGACGGCGCCGATCCCGACGATCGCTATGCCTCCCATCGGTAGACCACCTGCACGTCCTGACCGCCCGCGATCTCGTTCAGCAGCGCGGTCACGCCGTGGCGCGGCTCGATCAACGGAATGCCGCGCCGCGCGTACTCGCCGGCGAGCCCGACCGCCATGCCCGCGCCGGCCCAGGGACCCCAGTCGACGGCGACGACCCGCCGTCCCGCGCCCCAGAACCTCGCCATGCGGTCCAGCGCGTCGTTGGCGGCCGAGTAGTCGGCTTGGCCGCGGTTGCCGAACACCCCGCTGACGCTGCCGAACAGCACGAGGAACCCGTCGTCGAACGCCTTGGCGCCGTTGACCTTCGTCGCCCAGACCCGGTCGAAAGACTCCTGGGTCTTGGCCTCGATCAGCTTGTCGTCCAGCACGCCCGCGCCGTGCACGACACCGTCGAGGCGGCCGAACCGGGCCTTGACGTCGTCGACGACCTTGCGCACGGCCTCGGCATCGGTGACGTCGCACTCGTGGTAGCGCACGCTGGACGCCGTGGCACGCAACCGTTCCAGGGTGCCCCGGACCTCGCGCTCGGCGAGGACCTTGCGCGCCCTGGCCGGCACGTCGTCCTTCTCCCCCAGCTCGAACAACGCCTTCACGAGCTCGGGTTCGGTGGTGGCGTGGCTGAGGCGGTGGTCCTCGGCCGCGACGGGAGTGCGGCCGATCAGTTCGATGTGGCAGCCGGTGCGGTCGGCGAGTTCCGCCGCCGCGAGCGCCGTGATGCCTCGGGCGCCACCGGTCAGCAGCACCACGCTGTCGGCGTCGAGGGTCAGGGGCGCCGGTTCGAGGGCCGTCTCGATCGCCTCGATGACCTGGCGCCTGCCGGCCTGGTAGCCGACGACCGCCGGGCCGGGCCCGATCTCCGCGAGCAGCGCGGTGGCGATGTCGCGGTGGCTCTCCTTGGGGTTGACGTCGACCGAGCGCACCACGAGGTCCGGGTGCTCGATCGCGGCCGTGCGGACCAGGCCGTGCAGGCCGATGTCCGCAGGCAGCTCGTCGGGCTGGTGGTCGAAACCGAACGTGCCTCCGCCCGTGGTCACGACGACGAGCGCGACCCCGTTCGTGACACAGGCCTTGACCTCGCTGAACGCCTCCGGCAGTCGTGCGCCGAGCCTCACGACGACGTCGACGCCGGTGAGGTCCGCCGGGAACGCCGGTTCGACGCGCGGGCGGGCGGTGTGGCGTTCCAGGAGGTCGGCGAGTTCGAGGCCGATCCCGTTGTCGTCGACGATCAGCACCGTCTTGCCGGTGAGGTCGGTGGGAGCGGCGGGTTCCGCGGGCACCACCTGCGGCACGAGCCTGACCAGCCGGCCCGGCGACGCCTCGATCGCCTTCGGCGTCTCCCCGAACCAGCCGACGATCCCGTCGATCGTCTTGAGCTGCGCCAGGTCGTCGACCGATCCCGCCGCGCCCAGTTCGGACGCCAGCTCACCCACGATCTCGGCGCGCTTGATCGAGTCGATCGACAGGTCGGCCTCGAGGTCCAGGCCGGGCAACAACATCTCGACCGGGTAGCCGGTGCGCGTGCTGATCGTCCGCAGCACGACCGCGCGCACGTCCTCGCCCTTCTGAACTGCCACCGGTGCGGCGCCGAACCACCCGACGATGCCCTCGATGGTCTTGAGCTGCGCCAGTTCGTCCACCGACCCGGCGGCGCCCAGTTCGGCCACCAGCTCGCCCACGATCTCCGTCCGCTTGATGGAGTCGATGGACAGGTCGGCTTCCAGGTCCAGCCCCGGTTGCAGCATCTCCACCGGGTAACCGGTGCGGGCGCTGATCGTCCGCAGCACGACCGCGCCCACGTCCTCCTGCGGCTCGGCCACCGCCACGACGACCGCCGTCTGCTCGATCACCTGCCGGGGCGCCGGGACCGGAGCCGCGGGCGCGGTGCCGAGGTAGCTCAGCAGCACGTCCCGCTGGGCGCTCACCGCGTCCCGCATGCCGTCCAGGAACTTCTCGATGATCTCGTCCCTCCCCAGGCCGGTTCCGGCCCGCAGGGTCGGGAACTCGGTCGCGGGCCGGAGCCCGCCGGGCAGTGCGTCGCCGTTCGCGTCCCGCACGAGACCTCCATCGACGTACCAGCCCGGCCGCGGTGGCACGACCGCGGCGGGTTCGGCCCTGTCCTCGAACAGCGGCGCGGTGTCCACCTCGACACCGGCGACCGCGAGTGCTGCCAGCGTGCGCAGGAACGTCACGTGGTCGTCGCAGCGCAACGCCTGGTGCGACCGGTCGCCGAGGGTCTTGCCCACGAGCGACGACAGCACGCCGCCGGGCCCTGCCTCGACGAAGATCCGCGCGCCCGCCGCGTACATCGACTCGATCTGGTCCACGAACCGCACGCGGCCCGAGAGCTGCGCGGACAGTCCGTCACGCACGTCGGCGTGCGGCTCGGCGGACACGTTGGACCACACCGGGAACCGCGTCTCACCGAGCGGAACGGCCGCGAGCCGTGCCGCGAACCGGTCACGGGCCCCGGCCATCAGCGGGCTGTGGAACGCGGCGGCGACCGGGATGTTCTTGACGGTCAGCCCAGCGCTCTTCAGCGTCTCGACCGCACCGCGGACCGCCTCGGTCGGTCCGGAGATCACGACCTGGTCGGGCGCGTTGTGGTTCGCCACCACGACGCCGGACGGCAGCAGCGCCTCGACCTCGGCCACCGAGGCGGTCACCGCGGCCATCGTGCCGGGGTCCTCGCCGACCGCCTCCAGCATCGCCTCGGCCCGCGCGGCACTGAGTTCCAGCAGGTCGGCCGCCCCGAACGCACCGGCCGCGGACAGCGCGACCAGTTCGCCGTAGCTGTGGCCACCGGCCAGGTCCGGGCGCACGCCGACGGAGTCGAGCAGCGCCGTGACCATGAGCCCGGCGATGCCGAGCGTCGGCTGCGCGTTGCGGGTGTCGGTGATCTCCGCGCGCTGGCGGGACACGTCCTCGGCCGTCAGCGCGGCCGGCGGGTACATCACCCGCTCGTAGCGCGCGTCGAGGAAGTCCTGCAGCCGGGGGAAGGCCGTGACCAGGTCGAGCAGCATGCCCGGCCGCTGGCTGCCCTGCCCTGGGTACAGGAACGCGACCTGGGGCCGCTCCCCCGTCCTGAGCGACACCACGTCCGACGAGCGCCAGGCTTCGACGTCCGCCAACGCCTTCCGCAGCGCGGAGTGGTCGCTGACGACGAACGCCGCCTGCACCGTCCCGCTGCCACAGGCCGCGGCCAGCGAGCGCAACGGAGTCCGCTCGTCGACCAGTGCGGAGAGGCGAGCAGCTTCCCGTTGCGCGGCAGCCTGGTCGTCGCCGCGGATCAGGAACAACTCGGCGGGCCACGCGGTCAGGCCGTGCCGTGGTTCGTCGGCGCCGGTGTAGCCCGCGATCACGGTGTGGAAATTGGTGCCGCCGAACCCGAACGCGCTCACGCCCGCGATGCGGTTCTTGTCCGCCCAGGTCCGGTGGCCGAAGGCGAACGGGCTGGTCTCGGCGTCCCAGAAGGCGTTGGGCTGCTTGACGTGCAGCGTGCCGGGCCGCAGTCCGGTGTGGACGGCCAGCGACGCCTTGATCAGGCCCGCGAGCCCGGCCGCGCACTTGGTGTGGCCGATCTGCGACTTGACCGAGCCGATCGTGCACGTGCCGGGTTCGACCTCCGAGAACATCTCGGTCAGCGACGCGAGCTCGGTCCGGTCGCCCACCACGGTTCCCGTGCCGTGCGCCTCGACCAGTCCGACGTCGGTGACCGGCAGCCCGGCCGACGCGTAGGCACGGCGCAAGGCTCGTTGCTGGCCTTCCGGGCGGGGCGCGGTGAGCCCTCTCGACCGGCCGTCGCTCGACGCGCCGATGCCCTTGATCACCGCGTAGACCCGGTCGCCGTCACGTTCGGCGTCGGCGAGCCGCTTCAGCACGACCGCGGCCACGCCCTCACCGAGCGCGATGCCGTCGGCCGCCGAGTCGAACGTGGCGCAGCGGCCCTGGGCGGACAATGCTTTCACCGAAGCGAACATCTGGTAGTCGTGCGCGCTGTTGTGCAGGTCGACCGCGCCGCACAGGACCATGTCGCTGGTGCCGCCGACGAGTTCCTTGCACGCCACGTCGAGCGCGGCGAGGCTGGACGCGCAGGCGGCGTCGACCGTGTAGTTCGCGCCGCCGAGGTCGAGTCGGTTCGCGACCCGGCCGGCGATCACGTTGCCGAGCACGCCGGGGAACGAGTCCTCCGTCAGCTTCGGCAGGTGGTCGTCCAGGCCGCGGATTCCCAGTGCGGGCAACGCGGTGCGTACCGTGTAAGCGTTCGCCAGGTCGGCGCCGGCCTCGGCACCGAAGATCACCGACGTGCGCTCGCGGTCGAACACCCGCGTCGCGTACCCGGCGTCGGCCAGCGCCTTCGCCGACACCTCGAGCGCCAGCAGCTGAGCGGGTTCGATCGAGGTCAGCGAGGCGGGCGGGATGCCGTACGCCAGCGGGTCGAACGCCGTGCGCGGGAGGAAGCCGCCCCACCGGAACGGGCTGCCGTACCGCTCCGGCGACCAGCGGTCCGGCGGGATCTCGGTGATGGAGTCGGTGCCTGCCAGGACGTTCGCCCAGAACTCGGCGACGTCACGGGCGCCGGGCATGATCGCGGCCATGCCGACGATGGCCACGTCCAGCGGCTTCGCCTCGGAGGTGTCCACACCGGTCTCGGGGAGCACCCCGGAGGTGATGTCCTCGTGCAGCCGGGCGATCGTCGTGCGTTCGGAGCGCAGCGTCGCGACCTGGCCGATCATGAACATGCCTTCGCGGCGCTGCTCGTCCTCGCCGACCGCCTTGAGCCCGCCGTCGTCGCGCACGAGTCCCCGGCTGGCGAGCCGGAGGCGTCCCAGGTTGAGCTGTTCGAGCTTCTCCCAGCTCTCCTGCTTGGACAGCCCGATCAGCTCGGCCCGCGCCTGCTCGAAGGTGTCCACATAGGACGTCTGCGCGCACCGGACGGCGTGGCCCGGTGAGGTCTCCAGCAGTGCGGTGTCCTCGCACTCCAACGCGACCTGCTGGAACACCGGCTGGATCGCGCCGTGCGTCACGGCCTCCTCGGTGAAGAGGTAGGCCGTGCCGACGAGCACGCCCACGGCCGCACCCGCCGCCGCGATCGACGCGGTCATGGCGGAGATCATCGCGGCCGAGCGGGCGTCGTGGATGCCGCCCGCGAACAACACGACGACGTCCTTCTCCCGTCCTCTCAGCACGTCGATCTGCTGCTGCCACAACGTGAAGCTGGTCCGGGGACCGGTGTGACCACCGCACTCCGAGCCCTCGAAGACGAACTTGCGCGCACCCTCGTCGAGGAACCGGCGCAGCAGCGCGGGCGACGGCACGTGCAGGAACGCCTCGATGCCGGCGTCCTCCAGTTCCCGCGCCTGTGCGGGCGTTCCTCCGGCGACGATCGCGTACTTCGGACGGACGGCGAGCACGGCTTCCATCTGCCGCGCGCGCAACTCCGGCGGCGCGAAGCCGAGCAGTCCGACGCCCCACGGCCGTTCGCCGAGCTTCGCGGCGGTGTCCTGCAACAGCTCGCGGACCGCGGGCCCCTCCATCAACGCGAGCGCGAGGAACGGCAGCGCTCCGCCCTCGGCGACGGCCGCCGCGAACGCCGGCTGGTCGCTCACGCGGGTCATCGGCCCCTGCGCGATCGGGTACCGCAGGCCCGGGACGCGGTCGCAGAACGGTCCGGCGGGCCGGATCGAGCGGTGCTCACCCGCCAGGGTGAGATTGGACCGAATGCCCCGCGTTATCGCGCCTACCACGCCTCCGACGGTCCCGAAAGAGGTACGGTAAGAATCAGCCAAGGAACCTTCTTGACCAATTTCGAGCGTGTTTTGACGAACATGGACGCGTAACCCGTCGTTCACGACGGTGTCGGCGCCGTCCATCATCCGGATCGCGTTGACAAATTCGCCGGAAATATGTTTTCGAGCCTCCGCGACGAGCGCGAGCTGGCCTTCCAGCACCACTCCCCGAGCACCACCGGCGATGGCCGCGGCAGCCGTGTCGGGGCCGATCGAACCGGCCACCCAGATGGGCAGATCGGTCAGCGCGAGCACCTGCTGGAGCAACACGAAGGCAGGCGAACCACCCACTCGGCCGCCCGATTCGGCACCCTTCGCGATCAGTCCGGTGGCACCGGACTCGATCGCCGCAACGGCCTCCGCCACCGAGGTGATCACCGCGAGAACTCTGCGTTCACCCAGCTCAGCGAGGTCGTGCGGATGCCGCGCGAGGTCGACCACGACGGTGTCGACGGCGTCCGGGAGAGGCACCGCCAACGGCCCGTGCAGTCTCACCCCGAACGCGCGCGGGTGACGCGAGGTGACGCGGGCGAGGTCGGCGGCGGCGCTCGGCCCGAGGTCGAGCACACCGAGCCCGCCCGCTCGTTCGGCCGCGACCACGAGGGCCGGGTTGGGGGTGCTGAACGGACTCAGACACAGCACCCGTTCACGATCCGACAGCATCTTCACTGCGCTCACTTCCTCACCCTGCAGGGGTGGGGAGAAAGGAATTCAGCTAGGGTTCCTACTGGCCGGTACAGTTACGACGCGCTCACCGTACGCACAAACCCGAGGCGCCGTCGAGAGGGTGATGAAACTTTCTCACATACGTAACCTGACGAATGGACCCGGATGGCGGGGCGTCTTACTCCGGTTCGCGGCTAGCGCGATGTGCTATGGCCGGTGAGCACGTCGAGGACGTCCGCCCGGACAGACACCGCCCGTTCACGAAGATCGGCGGGCACCTCCGCGTGATCCCGGTTGATCCGGACCAACCGAGCGCTTGGCAGGGCGCGCACCACGGACTCGACCGGTGAGCGGATGACTCCGGGGGTGCTGTACCCGGCGCCGATCTCGATCACGAGCACGCCGTCTCCCAGCCACTCGCGCAACCGCTCCCCCGCAGGCGCGTAGTGGTCGGGCACGTACTCCGGGCCCTTGTGCACGTTCAGAAAGACCTCTCCCCCGCAGCGCGGGCACGACGGCACGGCGGTGACCTCGCCCGTCGCCACGTCGTACGTGGCGAGCGCCGCCTCGACGATCGGCCTGCTCGGCCAGGTCTCGCGGGTGCACGGCGTCTCGCACTGGTAGCGGCCGTAGTCGCCCTGCGGCGTCCACACCCTGTCCTCCGCGAACCCGTTGCGCTCGAACAACCCGTCCACATTGGACGTCAGGACGAAGTGGTCTCGCGCACCGACCAGTTCCCGCAGCCGCGCGTACACCGGGTTCGGCCCCGCACCGAACCGGATGTCGTCGACGTGCACGGACCAGTACCCCCACAGCAACCTCGGCGGGAGCGGCAGGCCGATCAGCTGGTACCGCGCCCACAGCCCCTTGGCGTGCAGGACCGGGAACAGCTCCGCGAACCGCTCGGTGTCCGAGTAGTCGTACCCGGCCGCCGCGGACAGTCCCGCACCGGCCGCGATCAGGACGCGATCGGACTCGTCCAGCCACCGTTCCCACGTCACAGCAACTCCTCGTAGGCAGCCTCGTCCTCAGCGGTGAACGCCACGAACACCACGCGGTCGAACCGGCCGGGACGCGCGGTCAGCCAGTCGCGCACCGTGCCGAGCGCGATCCGCGCGGCCGGCCGTTTCGGGAACCCGAAGATCCCCGTGCTGATACCGCAGAACGCGACCGTGCGGATTGCCGCAACCTCGGCGGCGAGGTCGAGGCACGCGCGGTAGGAGTCCGCGAGCGCGGCGGCGTGGGCGGGTCCGGGTTCCCCGTGCACGATCGGCCCGACCGTGTGCAGCACGAACCGTGTGGGCAGGTGGTAGCCGCGGGTGATCTTCGCCGTGCCGGTCGGCTCCGGGGTGCCCTGCAGGTCCATGATCCGCCAGCAGTCGGCCCTCAGCCGCGGCCCGGCGGCGTTGTGGATCGCGTTGTCGACACAGCCGTGCATCGGCTGGAAACAACCGAGCATGGCGTCGTTGGCGGCGTTGACGATCGCGTCGGCCCGCAGCCGCACGATGTCGCCGCGCCACACCGCCATCGGTCCGGGCAACGTGAGCGCGTCAGCGTCCACCCGGCGTTCACCGCCGAGCACCGCGTCCAGCGCCGCCATGAGCCCGGGATCGAACGCCGTTGCCCCGCGCACGGTCAGCACCGCGCGCAGCAGGCTCCGATCGTCCACGCCTCCGGGCAGGGCCCGCCCGGCACCGAGCATTCCCAGCACGAGGCCCGCCAGTTCGCCGGGGTCACCGGCGGGCGCGCTGAGCGGCCTGAACGGCTCGTCCAGCGCGACCGCGTGCCGGTAGTCGGGCAGAGTGGTGAGCACGTCAGAACAGTCCGTTGGAGTGCGGCAGCGCGGCCGGGATCGGCGTGATGACGTCCCAGTGCTCGACGATCTTGCCGTCCGCGACGCGGAACAGGTCCCAGTAGGCGACCGGCTCGCCGAACTCGCCCTCCGACTGCAGCAGGACGAGATCCCCTTCGGCCACGACCTGGTGCACGGTCTTGTAGACGAGGTTCTTGCCCTGCCCCGCCCACGTGGCGGCGGCGGCGCCGAACCCGTCGAGCCCGTCGGCGGCCTCGGGGTTGTGCTGCAGGTAGGTCTCGGTGGAGATGTAGTCGGTCAGCACCGAGTAGTCGGCGTCCTGCAGGATCCGCTGGGCGAACTCCAGCACCAGCGCACGACTTCCTTCGGTGCCCTCGGCGGCGGGCTGCGCGGCACCGTCCGTCTGGGACCGTCCACTCGCGGTGGTCTCGACCACCGGCGTCAGCGCGTCCCAGTGCTCGGCGAGCTTGCCGTCCTCGACCCGGAACAGGTCGAACGCGACGAGCGGCTCCGGCCCGAACCCGTGGTAAACGCCGTGCAGCGCAACGAGATCACCATCCGCGATCACCCTGGCGAGTTCGTAGCGGAAGCCCTCCGGCAGGGTCGAGACGAGTCCGCGCAACGCCTCGGGGCCGTCCGCGGCGAGCGAGCTGTGCTGCCGGTAGTGCGGCGCGACCCACCTGTCCACAGCGGACGGGTCCTTGTCTCCGAACAGTTCGCCGGTGGCCTTGAGCACGAGTTCCTTGTTGTCCATGGCTCATACTCTGGGCTTTCCCGTGGCCGAGATCGAGGTAGGATCACGCCTCACCATGGTCAGAAGTGGACAGGTCGCCCAGTTCGGCTTCAGCAACCCCGACCGGGGGCAGCTGGACGTCGAAGCGCTCGACCTCGGCGTGCTCCGCCGCAGACTGGGTCAGGACACGCTGACCAAGGTGCACCGCACCGACTTCCACCAGTTGTTCCTCTTCACCGCGGGCACCGGCACCACCATGGTCGATTTCGTGGACCACCCGTGCTCCCCCGGCACGCTGCTGCACGTGGGCCCGGGCCGCGTGCTCCGCCTGCCCACAGGTCCGCTCGACGCATTCATGGTGCTCTTCACCCCGGCGTTCCCGGTCCTGAGCCCGTTCGGCCCGGTCCTGTACTCGGTGCCCCAGGCGGAGATGGCGGTTTTCAGCCGCGCGATGGCGGACCTCCGGCAGGAGTACCGCCGCAACCTGCTGACCGGCGAACCGGTGGACCTGCTCCGCACCCTGCTGGGCGCCCTGCTCCTGCGCGTCGCGCGCCTGCCGGGCGACAGTCCCGTCCACGACCCCCGGTTCGAACGCTTCCAGCAGGAGCTGGAGCGGTCGTTCGCGGTCACGCGCAACGCGGCCGAGTACGCGGCTCGCATCGGTTACTCGACGCGCAGCCTCAACCGCATCTGCCTGGCCGCGACCGGGCGGTCTGCGAAGGCGTTGATCGACGCCCGCGTGACGCTGGAGGCCAAGCGGCTGCTGGTGCACACCGATCTGTCGTCGGCGGCGATCGGGCACCGGCTGGGGTTCAGCGAGGCCACGAACTTCACGAAGTTCTTCGCCCGGGAGACCGGCACGTCACCGGGGGCGTTCCGCGAGTAGCCCGTCGAGCGTGCGGCTCGCGATGCCCGCCAGGAACTTGTTGGTGTCGCGGTAGTACGGCAACGCGAGCACGGCGAGGTGCAACGCCCAGCCCCGCGCACGCGCCCAAGCGGCGTCGTCGAACTCGACGAGCTCACGTTGAAAGGCCTTGCGCCCGCGCTCGTCCAGGTACAACCAGGCCGTCATGAGGTCGGCGGCCGGATCCCCGACGCCGGCACTGCCCCAGTCGATCACCCCGCTCAACGAGCCACCGCTGAACAGCAGGTTGCCCTCGTGCAGGTCGGCGTGCAGCCAACGGCCGGGCTGCTCCCACCGGGGCGCGGCCAGCGACTCCTCCCAGATCGCGGTGAGCCTCGGGTCACCTCCGACCTGGGCGATGCACGAACGGACCGCGGAGTCGTCCCCGATCCCGCTGACCCGGCCACGACCGGCGGTCCACGGCCCGTCCGCGTCGATCGCGTGCAGAGCGCGGATCAACGCGGCCAGCCGAAGCGGGGTGTCCTCGTCCACGGCTTCGACCGGAGCGGTCTCGCCGCCCAGCCACCGCACCACGGACCACTGGTACGGATAGGTTTCGGTCGGCGAGCCCAGTTCCACCGGCTCCGGCACGGCGATCGGCAGGTGCGGCGCGACCCGCGGCACGATCGACGCCTCCTTCGCCGCCCCGTCGTGGGCCCACTCCCGGCGCGGCAGCCGCACCGCGAGCTCGTCGCCCAGCCGGTAGAGCGCGTTGCTGGTGCCGCCGTGCACGACCTCCCGGACCGGCAACCCCTGCCAGCGCGGGAACTGCGAGCGGACCAGCGAGCGCACCAGGGCCACGTCGGTGGCGATCACGCCGTCGAGCATCGATCAACTCCCCCAGGTCAGCTACGCATGCACCACCGTCCCCGCACCTCGGGCAACTCGTTTCTCGAACGGCAGCGGACCGGCGGGCGTGGCCGTCACGTCGAACAACGGCGTGTAGCCCGCCGCCAGGTACAGCCCGCGCGCCTCGGGCTGGCGCGGCCCGGTCGTCAGGTAGAGGCGCCGGTAGCCGAGCCGCGACGCCTCCTCCTCCAACACGAGGAGCACCTGACGGGCCAGGCCCTGCCGGCGGTACGCCGAGTGGGTCCAGATCCGCTTCAGCTCCGCGGTCTCGCCGTCGTGCCGCCGGAACGCCCCACCGGCCACGGCCACGCCGTCCCGCAGCAGCACCATCAGCCGTCCGTGCGGTGGGGTCAGCGTGGCGTCCGGGAAGCGTTCCATCCGCTCCCGGGCCGCCGGGCCGTACCTGCTCACGTACTCGTCGAGCAGTTCGGCCATCATCCCGGCGACCTCGGGGGCGTCCGGGCGCGTCCAGTGGACCGCGTCGGTCATCCGGCGCGCCGGTCCGGTCCGGTGCTCGTCCGCCGCGTCGCCACGGAGACGTTCGGGCTGCGCCGGGTCGACGGCATCGCCACCGACACCGGCCTGCCGCACAACCGCGTGTCCCGCACCGTGCGGGAGGCGCTCGCCGTGCGGGAGGTGCCCGCCGTGCGCGAGATGCCCGCCGTGCGCGAGACGCCCACCGTGCGCGAGATACCCACCGTGCGCGAGGCGCCCGCCGTGCGCGAGATACCCACCGTGCGCGAGATACCCGCCATGCCCGAGACGCCCACCATGCGCGAGGCACCCACCGTGCGCGAGATACCCGCCATGCGCGAGACGCCCACCATGCCCGAGGCACCCGCCATGCGCGAGACGCCCACCATGCCCGAGACACCCGCCATGCGCGAGACACCCACCGTGCCCGAGACACCCACCGTGCCCGAGACACCCACCGTGCCCGAGACACCCACCGGGCTGGAAGCCCGCACGGCCGTGCCGCACCTCGCCCCGGTCCGCCGCACCCCGGGCCTCGACGTCGTACCGGTCATCCGGCGCGCCGATCCGCCAGCCGCACCACGTTCGGCGAGCGCTCCACCCGGAACCGGCCGCTCGACGCGACCAGGTAGCCGACCCCGCGCACGGTCTGGATGACGTCCGCCGCGTCGCCGAGCTTCTGCCGGACGCGCCGGACGTGCACGTCGACCGTGCGGGCGCCGCTGTAGTCGTCGTTGACGCCCCACACCGTCGCCAGCAGCTCGCGCCTGCGGTGCACCCGGTCGGTGTGGGAGCACAGGTGCAGCAGCAGTTCGAACTCCAGCCGCGTCAGCTCGACGACGGCGTCGTGCAGCAGGACCTGGCGGGTGTCCGGCAGGATCCGGACGTCCACGTCCTCGACCTCCGCTTGTACCGCGGGCATCAGGCCCGCGTCCTGCAGCGCGCCGAGCAGCCTCAGCGCGGTGTCCTCGTCCTCGGTGTCGATGGTGATGCTGAACCTCATGTCACACCCCTCAGGTCTTCGGCAGGCCCTGCGGGTTGACCTCCGACGTCGGCACGGCCTCGTCGGACAGCCCCCAGCGCTTCAGGACCTCTGCGTACTTGCCGTTGGCGATCAGCTGGTTCAACGCCTCCTGGACCGGGACCACGAGTCCGCTGTCCTTCTTGGTGGTCACCGCGATCTTGCCCTGGACGGAGGCGCCGCCGGAGAAGTTGCCGATCACCTCGGTCTGCCCGGACGTCGCCGCGTGGTAGGCCGAGGTGGGGTTCGGGCCGAGGTAGGCGTCGATGCGGCCGGACTGCAGCGCCAGGTAGTAGTCCGACGAGTTCTGGAAGTACTTGATGTCCGTGGCCTTCAGGCCCGCGGCGACGTTCTGCGTGCTCCAGTCGACGAGGATCTTCTCCTGGTTGGTGCCCGACGTCACGGCGATCACCTTGCCCGCCACGTCCTTGGGCTCCTTCACCTTCCAGGTGCCGCCCTTCTTCGCCTCGAACGCCAGCGTGTCCAGGCGGTAGGTGGCGAAGTCGTACTTCTCCTTGCGCGCCTCGGTCACGGTGATGTTCGACAGGCCGAGGTCGTAGGCGCCGCTGTCGAGGCCGACGAACAGGTTCTCCCACGACGACACCTCGAGCTTGGGCTTGAGGCCCAGCACGTCGGCGACGAGCGTGGCGATGTCGGTCTCGACGCCGATCACGGTCTTGTCGTCGGTGGCGTAGAACCGCAGCGGTGGTGCTGTGCCGGCGGATCCGCCGATCGTCAGCTCCCCCTTGGTTCTGAACTTCTCCGGCACCTTCGAGGCGATCTTGTCGTCCTTGGTCGCCGTGACCCGCTTCTGGTCCGGGCCCAGGTTCACGCTCAGGCCGGCGACCTCGGTGGGCTCTTCACCGCCGGCGGTGCCACAGGCGGCCAGTCCGAACGCCAGCACGGCGAGAAGTACTTTGCGCACAACGAACTCCTTCTACAGAACCTTGGACAGGAAAGCGCGGGTGCGCTCGTGGACGGGGTGGTCGAGCACCTGCTCCGGCGGTCCCTCTTCGACGATCACGCCGTCGTCCATGAACACGATCCGGTCGGCCACCTCGCGGGCGAAGCCGATCTCGTGCGTGACCACGACCATCGTCGTGCCGGACCGGGCGAGGTCGCGCAGCACGTCGAGCACCTCACCGACCAGCTCGGGGTCGAGCGCCGACGTCGGTTCGTCGAACAGCACGACCTTCGGCCGCGTGGCGAGGGCTCGTGCGATCGCGACGCGCTGCTGCTGACCGCCGGAGAGCTGCCGCGGGTACGCGGACGCCTTGTCCACCAGCCCGACGCGTTCGAGGAAGTGCCGCGCGTCGGACAGCTCGGCGACCTCGGCGATGTTCTCCAGCGCGGTCAGGTGCGGGAAGAGGTTGAAGTTCTGGAAGACGAACCCGATGTCCTTGCGCTGCTTGAGGATCTCGCGTTCCTTGAGCTCGTGGAGCTTCCCGCCGCGCCGCCGGTAGCCGATCAGCTCGCCGTCGATGGTGATGTACCCGCGGTTGACCTTCTCCAGGTGGTTGATCGTGCGCAGCAGCGTCGACTTGCCGGAGCCGGACGGCCCGAGCACCACGACGACCTCGCCGGCCGCGACGTTCAACGACACCCCGCGCAGCACTTCCAGTGAGCCGAAGCTCTTGTGCACGCCCAGAACCTCGATCACCGGCGGTCTCCTCGCGCGAAGTAGCGCTCGACGTAGTGCTGGCCGATCGAGAGCAGGGTGGTCAGGATGATGTACCAGACGGTCGCGACCATCAGCAGTGCCACGACCCGCGCGTTGCGGCCGTAGATGACCTGCACCTGGTAGAAGAGCTCGCCGATCGCCATCACCGAGACGACCGAGGTGCCCTTGAACAGGCTGATCACCTCGTTGGCGGCGTTGGGCAGGATCGACCGCATCGCCTGCGGCAGAACGATCCTGCGGAACTGCCGGAACCTCGGGATGCCGAGCGCGGCGGCCGCTTCCAGCTGCCCGCGGTCGACCGAGATCACGCCGGACCGGACGATCTCCGCCGCGTAGGCCGCCTGGTGCAGCGCGAGGCCGAGCACTGCGGCGCCCATCGGGCTGATCAGCGAGATCGTCTCGAAGCTCACGAACTCCGGCCCGAACGGGATGCCGAGCGAAAGCCGTTGGTACAGATAGGAGATGTTGAACCAGAACAGCAGCTGCACGATCAGCGGGATCGACCGGAACGCCCAGATGTAGGTCCAGCCCACCGCGCTGAGGAACGGGCTCTTCGACATCCGCAGCACCGCGACCACGATGCCGAGCGCGAACCCCAGGACCGTTCCGAACACGGTCAGGAAGATGGTCGTGCCGACGGCGGTCAGGATCGACTGGGCGGTGAAGTACCGCGCGAACGTCGGCCAGTCCCAGGCGGGGTTCGTGACCAGGCCGTGCACGAACTGCGCGGCGAGCACCAGCACGAAGGCGACGCCGACCCAGCGCCACGGGTGGCGGGCCGGCACGACCGGTAACGCGGAGAGATCATCGTCCTTTGTGGACACTGGCGTCAGCGTGCCGGAAGAGGTCATGACGAGTCCTTGCTGCGGCGGGGAACGTGAGACGAGCGGAGGAGGAGGTCAGCTCGTACAGTCGTTGTGGCAGCGGGAGGACAGGATCGATCCGGCGGCGACCATCCCGTCCTCCCTTCCCTGCGCTCTTGAGGAGAGCACTCACTCTGGCGACGCTCACGTTAGGTACCGATGAACCACCTGGGCAAGGACGTCCACGTGCTGAACAACTATCGGATACCGAGATGATCCCTCAACGTCGGACCTGAGTACTCAGACCGGAAGACGCCGCGCTCCTGCAGCAACGGCACGACGGTGTCCGCGAACTCGTCGAGCCCGCCCGGCGTCACGTGCGGCACCAGGATGAAGCCGTCGGCCGCGTCCTGCTGCACCAGGTCGTTGATCTGCGTGGCGACGCTGTCCGCCGACCCGATGAACGTCTGCCGGGCGCTCACGTCGATCACGAGGTCGCGGATGGACAGGCCCTTCGCGGCGGCCTTCTCCCGCCACTCCCGCACCGTCGCCGCCGGGTCCTTGAACATCCGCACGCTCGCGCGGCCCTTCGCGATGGTGTTCTCCCCGGTCAGCGGCTCCACGTCCGGGAGCGGCCCGTCCGGGTCGTAGCCGCTCAGGTCCCGGTTCCACACCTGCTCGAGGAACCGGATCGCGGTCGCCCCGCTGACCTGCTGGCGCCGCACCACCGCGGCCTTCTCCTGGGCGTCCGCGTCGGTGTCGCCGAGGATGAACGTGGCCGCGGGCAGCACCACGAGCTGGTCGTGCGTGCGGCCGTACTTGGCCAGCCGCCCCTTCACGTCGCCGTAGAACTTCTGGCCCGCCTCCAGGGTGCCGTGCCGCGAGAAGATCGCGTCGGCGGTGGCCGCGGCGAACTCCCTGCCCTCCTCGGAGTCACCCGCCTGCAGGATCACCGGACGCCCCTGCGGCGAGCGCGGGACACCGAACGTGCCGCTGATGTCGAAGTGCTGGTCGGTGTGCTCGAACGAACCCACGCCGGTGTCGAACAGCTTCCACGCCGCGCGCAGGAACGACTCCGCGCGGGTGTAGCGGTCCTCGTTCGCGAGGAACCCGCCGCGCCGGAAGTTCTCCCCGGTGAACGCGTCCCACGAGGTCACTACGTTCCAGGCGGCGCGCCCGTCCGACAGGTGGTCGAGCGAGGCGAACTGCCGCGCCACCTCGTACGGTTCGTTGAACGTCGAGTTGATCGTGCCCGCGAGGCCGAGCTTCGTGGTGACGGCGGCCAGCGCGGCGAGCACGGTGAACGTGTCGGGTCGGCCCACGACGTCGAGGTCGTAGATCTCGCCGCCCTGCTCGCGCAGCCGCAGTCCCTCGGCGAGGAAGAAGAAGTCGAACTTCGCCCGTTCGGCCGTCTGTGCCAAGTGGACGAACGAGTCGAACTCGATGTGGCTGCCCGCCTGCGGATCGCTCCAGACGGTCGTGTTGTTCACGCCGGGGAAGTGCGCGGCGAGGTGGATCTGCTTCGTCATCCCGCACTCCTTCTAGGCGAACTGGTTGGCAGGCCGGGCGAGGCCGAGGTGGCCGCGCAGCGTCGTGTGCTCGTACTCGCTGCGGAACAGGCCGCGGCCGCGCAGCTCCGGAACCAGCTCGCGGGTGATCTGCTCCAGGTCACCGTGCACCCGGAAGCCCGCGAACCCCTCGGAGTGCCAGGCGACCAGCTGGTCGACGGGTGTGGACACGTCCACGTCCCGGAACACGAGCCTGCCGGAGGCTGAGACCTCGTCGGAGAACACGACGTCCCCCACCGGTTCCGTCGCGGCGATCAGCGGGTGGCCCTGCGGCGGGCGCGGCGTGATCGACGGCCCGCGCACCTTGAACCACCTGCCCTCGAAGTCGATGTAGTGGAGCTTCTCGCGGTCGATGAACCGCCCGGTGGCCTCGTCGCGGATCTCCGCGTCGTCCTCCCAGCTGTCCCACAACCGGCGCAGCACCTCGGCGTAGTCGGCGGCCTCCTCCCACAGCTCGGCCTCCGGCCCGACCGACCGGCGCCCGAAGTGCCGCGCGTCGGCCGGGTCCGGCGCGACGGCCAGTTGGACGCCCGCCCGTCCCTTGCTGACGTAGTCGAGCGTGGCGATCGCCTTGGATACGTGGAACGGCTCGGTGTGCGTCACGACCGCCGTCGGCACCAGCCCGACGTGCGTGGTCAGCGGGGCGATGCGCGCGGCCGTGAGCACCGCGTCCAGCCCCTGCCGCCCGTCGAGCGAGTCCCCGAACGTGACGAAGTCGAGCGTGCCGTGCTCGGCCTCGCGCACGAGCCCGGCCCAATGCCTTGCGGTGAAAGCCTCTTCGCCGGTCGCGTGGAGCGCGGCGGCCAGGTGCAGTCGTGAGCCCACCGGTCCCCCTCTCGTCGTTTTCCTCGCATTCTGGGCGCGGTGGAGTGCCTCGTGCTGGGGCGGCCACTGGGTGGGACTTCTGGCCGGAGCGGGAATATTTTCGCGCTTGCGGACTCCGGCCGGGTGGTGCCACGATCTTGCGCATGACGACTCGAAAGGGCGTGCGCGCCCTCGCGCTGTGAGCGCACCGGGCGGGCTCGAGGCCCGCTCCCCCGATCGTTCCCCTCTCCGCGGCACCTGGCAGACCGTCCAGGCGCGGATCGCCGCCCTCCTGTGGACCCTGCGCCACCGGCTGCAGCGCGGCGACTGGCAGGGCGCCCCGAGCCGAAGGCTTGCCTTGACGTGCACGTGAAGGTTTAGCGTTCGGTCCATGAGGATCGGCGAACTGGCCAAGCAAGCCGGCACCACCACCCGTGCGCTGCGCTTCTACGAGTCCGAAGGGCTCCTCGAGGCGCAGCGCACGCCGAACGGCTACCGCGAGTACGACGAGCACGACCTGCGGCTGGTTCGCGAGATCCAGTCGCTGCAGGCGGTCGGGATGTCCCTGCAGGACACCCGGCCGTTCATCGCCTGTCTGCGCGCGGGGCACGAGTCCGGCGATTCCTGCCCCGACTCGCGCGAGGTCTACCGGCGCAGGCTCGCCGAGGTGGACGCCTGCCTGGACGAGCTCAACACCGTCCGGGAGTTCCTGCTGGCCAGACTCGCCTTCCAGGACCCGTGCGCCGTACCCGAGGAGATTCCGTGCAACAGCTGACCGACGCCACCTTCAGCGAGACGACGAGCACCGGCACCGTGCTCGTCGAGTTCTGGGCGCAGTGGTGCGGACCGTGCCACATGCTCACGCCGGTGCTGGAGGAGATCGACCGCGAGCGCGACGACCTGACCGTCGTCAAGATCAACGCCGACGAGAACACCGCCACCGCCCGCGACCACCAGGTCATGTCGCTGCCCACGATGCTGCTGTTCCGCGACGGCGTGCCGATCCGCCAGATCGTGGGAGCGCGCCCCAAGTCGCGTCTGCTGGCCGAACTGGATGACGCGCTGCGCGCCTGATCGGCCTATCTTCTAGCGCATGCTCGGTCTTGAACTCGTAGTGGTGCTGGGCGTGTGCATCCTCGCGAGCAGCGTCGTGTCCGGACGCCTGCGCGTCGCCGCACCGGTCCTGCTGGTGGTCTCCGGCGCGGTGCTCGGCTTCGTGCCCGCCCTGCAGGAGGTCAGCCTGCCGCCGGAGGCGATGCTGCTGATCTTCCTGCCGGCGTTGCTGTACTGGGAGAGCCTCAACACCTCGTTGCGGGAGATCCGCAGCAACCTGCGCCCGATCGTGCTGCTCAGCACGCTGCTCGTGCTCGCGACGGCCGGGGCGGTGGCGTCCGTCGCCCACGCCCTGGGCCTCGACTGGGGTCCGGCGTGGGTGCTCGGCGCCGCTCTCGCGCCCACCGACGCGACGGCCGTCTCGGCGATCGCCCGCGGCATGCCCCGCCGCACCACGACGATCCTGCGCGCCGAATCGCTGATCAACGACGGCACGGCGCTCGTGATCTACGCGATCGCGGTGTCCATCACCATCGGCGAGCAGCAGTTCAGCACCGGACGCGTCGGGCTGCAGCTGCTGCTGTCGTACGCGGGCGGCGCGGTGGCCGGTCTCGTCATCGCCTGGCTCGCCGTGCAGGTCCGCAAGCGCCTCGACAGCCCGTTGCACGAGACGGTGGTCAGCATCCTGACCCCGTTCGCCGCGTTCCTGCTGGCCGAGACGGTGCACGGCTCGGGCGTGATCGCCGTCGTGACGTGCGGCCTGGTGCTGGCGCAGGTCGGTCCGCGCATCGTGCGCGCCGACACCCGCCAGGTCAGCTACGCGTTCTGGGGCATCGCCACGTTCGTTCTCAACGGCGCCCTGTTCGTCCTGATCGGACTCCAGGCCCACAGCGCCGTCCGCGCGCTGGACGGCTCGGAGATCCTCGCGTCGTTCGGCGCCATCGGGCTGGTGGCGCTGACCGTGGCGGGCACGCGCCTGCTCTGGGGCTACACCACCCCGTACGTCATCCGGGCCCTCGACCGCCGCCCGCAGCAACGGCTCCGCCGCGTGGGCGCACGGCAACGCCTGGCCTCGTCCGCCGTCGGGTTCCGCGGCGCGGTGTCCCTGGCCGCCGCGCTGGCCGTGCCCGAGACCGTGGTCGGCGGCGGCCCGTTCCCGTTCCGCGACGAGATCGTCCTCATCACCTCCGGCGTCGTCGTGCTGACGCTGGTCATCCAGGCGGTCCTGCTGCCGTCGATCATCCGCTTCTCCCAGCTCCCCGAGGACACGGCGCTCGACGACGAGCTGAGGCTGGCCCAGTCGACGGCCTCCGAGGAGGCCTACGAGGCCCTCCCCCGGCTCGCAGACGAGGTCGGGGTCTCCGACGTCGTCTACAAGAGGGTGCTCGCCGAGTACGAACACCACCTCGAGGTCACGCGCGCTCGCGAGGCCGGCGACGAGGAGGTGGCGCAGTCCGAGGTCGAGTACACGGCGCTGCGGCTGCAGCTGATCGCGCACAAGCGGGCGACCGTCGTGCGGCTGCGGGACGAGCAGGCCATCGACGACATCGTGCTGCGAACGGTGCAGCGCAAGCTGGACGTCGAGGAGGTGCGGCTGTCCCGGCGTGAGGTGGAGGACGACTAGGGTCCGACCCATGATCACTCCGCGCGAGCACGTGCTGGGCCGCATCGCCGACCACCTCGTCGGGCTCGGCCGCCCGCTCCGGGTCGCGGTGGACGGCATCACGGCGTCGGGCAAGACGACCCTGGCCCGTGAGCTGACCGCGTTGGTGGCGGCTCGCGGGCGTTCCGCCGCGCACCTGTCGATGGACGGGTTCCACCACCCCCGCGCCATCCGGCACCGGCAGGGGCGTGACTCGGCGGACGGGTACTACCTGGACGCCTACGACTTCAGCTCGTTCTCGCGCCTGGTGCTGGAGCCGCTCGGACCCGGTGGGGACCGCCGGTACCGCTCGCGGATCATCGACCTGCGGTCGGACGTGGCCGTCGACGAGCCTCCTGTTCCGGCCCCTGACGACCTCGTGCTCGTGGTGGACGGCAGCTTCCTGCAACGCGAGCTGGAGTGGGACGAGGTCGTCTTCGTCGACACGCCGTTCGCCGTCGCCCGTGACCGCGGGACCCGGCGCGACACGGAGTTGCTGGGCGGGCCGGAGCAGGCCGGGCACGCGTTCGACCAGCGCTACCACGCGGCGAGCCGCCGGTACCTGGACGAGGTCGGACCGGCGGAGCGGGCTTCGGTCGTGGTGGGCAACGAGGACGTGGCCCGGCCCGTCCTGCGCCGGATCGGCGGCCGCGCCGATGCGGTGGTGAACCTCTTCTCGTACGGCACGCTGCAGGCGCCGTCGGTGCAGATCGAGCACTTCGGGCGGACGCTGGTCGGCAAGGAGGACGTGCTGCCCGGCCACCGGCAGGACTGGGTCACGATCACCGACCCGGCCGTGGTCGAGGTCAGCGGGACGGACCGGCACCCGATCGTCCGGCGCACAGGGGACGCGGCCGACGCGGTCGCCGGGACGATGCTGGAGGTGACGACCGCGGAGCTGGCCGCGGCCGACGTCTACGAGGTGGACGACTACCGCCGCGCCCTGGTCAGGCTCGGTTCCGGCGAGGTGGCCTGGGTGTACCTGCAGGCGTGACCGCGAATGTTCACGTGGAGCCGGCGAACACCGAGAACGAACTCCCTGCGGCCAGCCGCCTGTCCGGGAAGCCGATCGGATCTAGGACACCAGCGAAAGGCCCCGGTTCGAAGGCTGCTCGGCCGCGACGGCCGGCGCGGCCGAGGGGACCTCGACCTCCTCGCCGCCGATCTCCCGCGTGATCCACGCCCCGGACTCCACCATGACCTTCAACGTCCGCGTGTCGAGGGCGTTGACGCGCCCGTAGTACCACTCGTCGGTGGCCAGCGGGCCCATGCGGTCGCCCATGCGCTTCTTGATGTCGAGAACGCGCTCGTACAGCGCCTTGACCAGC
This sequence comes from Lentzea cavernae, assembly GCF_014653695.1. GTDB lineage: Bacteria > Actinomycetota > Actinomycetes > Mycobacteriales > Pseudonocardiaceae > Lentzea > Lentzea cavernae. Next base: position 496,537 of record NZ_BNAR01000002.1, read on the forward strand.
GCGGCGCGGTCGGCGGGGCCCTGGAGACCCTCGCGGATGCGGTCCTCGATGCCCCGCGGGGTGCCTTCGGAGTCGGGCATGAGCATGGTGGTCCAGGCGCGGGACTTCTCGCGGTACTGGAGCTGCTGCATGATGCCCTCGTGCTGCGCGAAGTCGGCGGCGCGGAAGGCGTTGCCGCGCCAGCGCTTCTGGAGGTTGACGGCCAGGGACAGCGCGCTCTTCAGGCCCGTGTTGAGGCCTCGGCCCGGCCAGAAGTGCAGGGAGTTGGCGGCGTCGCCCAGGAGGAAGCCGAACGTCGACGGGGCGAGCTGCGCGGTGAACTTCGACATCTGCTGCATGCCGAGGGTGAACGAGTTGATGCCGACGACGTCCGCGACGCCCACGCCGAAGAAGCGCAGGCCGTCGAGGATCCGGGGCCACAGGTAGGAGAGCTTGTCGACGGACGGCTTGAACACCGAGCGGTGGCGGTCGCACACGAAGCGGCCGTTGCCGGCGGGGCGCATGCTGCAGCCGAACTTGCCGATGCACGAGACGGGACCGCTCTCGCCGAGGGCGACGATCTCCGAGGCCTCCTCGGCGGTGAGGCGCATGTTGATGAAGCCGCCGCCGAGCGAGTTGAAGAGGAACCTGTTCTGCGCCACGGTCAGCGGCACGGTGTGCTCGTCGGGCGACTTGGCGGTGACGCGGATGCCGAGGACGCGCTCGTCCAGGGGCGAACCGTCCACTGAGAACAGTTCGCGGCTCGGGGTGCCGAACTGCGCCGAGAACGCCTCGCGGGTCGCGGAACGGGCGCCGTCGGCGATGGCGAGGACGTGCAGGCCGTCGAACCTGGCCGGCGGCGTGTAGGCGGCGGGGACGACCTCGATGCCGTAGACGTCCTGCGCCATGTCGAGCAGGCAGTCCTCGATCCAGCGGATCTTGATGTTGCGCGGACGCCCCTTGGACGCCGGGGAGTCCGGGCCGAGCGGCCACATCTCCGAGAACTTGCCCTGTGTGAACAGGCGCTCCTGCACAGCGGTCGGCAGCGACGCCCAGACGTTGCTCTGCAGCGTCACGACCTGCTCGCGGCGGTTGTTGCCCTCGGCCTGGCCCTTCCACACGACGCGGTTGCCCTGACGCGTCCAACGACGGTCGTGCACGCGGATGGAGACCCCGTCGCCCAGCAGCGACTTCACGGTGCAGGCGAACGCCAGACCCACCGGGCCGCCGCCCGCCACGTCCACCCGCAGCGGGGCGGTCTGGCGCAGCGGCACGACCCGGCTGCCCTGCTTGGGCAGCATCACCGTCGGGGCAATCCTGCCCACCAGCACCGTCTTCTCATCCATGCCGGTGACACGCAGGGAGGCGCAGGACGGTTCAACGAACTTCGAGGAATTTTTCCCAGGCGGTGAAGCTGAAGGTCAGGACGCCTCCGGAGGGGTTCTTGGAGTCGCGGACGAGCGCGTCACCGGACAGCGACACCTCGACGCAGTTGTCGTCCTCGGTGCCACCGCTGTAGCTGCTCTTACGCCATACGCGTTCCTGCGTCATTGAGGTCCTCTCGCGGTCGGTCGACGTACTCCGCCAGCTTGCTCCGCGATTGTTCCTCATCCAAGGCGACCTCAGCCAAACGGTCGAACAGCAACCGGGTACGTGCGATAGCGCCGGGATCCTGCACGAACACCTTGGCCAAATCGGTCGAGGTGAAGGCGATGGGCATTGCCTTCTCGTACTCCCACAACACACAACTGGTCCACGCGACGGAAACCCCGGCAGGCACGATGCGGATCCTGTGTGCGTTGAACAGCAGGGCCGCGTACTGGTCCTCCATGATCTCCGGGCTGCCGACCTGCATCTGCAGCGCGTGCTCGTGGATGTAGAACAAGCAGTCAGGCCGATCGTGGCGTTTCAGGATCGCCTGCCGATCGATCCGGAACTGGACCACTGTCGGGATCCGCTCTTCCGCGACGAATCCCGTGAGCCGGTAGAGAGCATCCGCGTACTCCGGCGTCTGAGCGAGACCGGGCACCGCCTGCACGTCGTAGCTCGTGATCACCGTCGCTGTCGCCTCGGCCATGGCGAGCGTGCGCAGGTTGTCCGGCACCTGGACGATGTACTCCTCGAAGGCACAGCGGTAGCGGCGCTTGAAGTCCTCGAAGAAGTCGATGTCCTTGCCTAGCATGGAAAGGTACTGCAACAGGTCGATCTCGCTCGGGCGGTACTTGCCGTTCTCCAGTGTGGAGACCTTGCTCGGGTCCCAGCCCAGTCGGACGGCGAAGGCGGCGCCCGTCAACTTGATGCAGGTCTCCCGGAGCTTGCGCAGCTCGTCGCCCAGTTCGCGGCTGTATGCGGTGGACGGAGTACTCGTGGCCATGGCTCGAACGTAGGGCTTGCTCGAAGAGCAACAAGGGGCTCATTCGGGTGAAAACGGTCGACCTGATCTTCAGCTCGCTCCCAGGAAACTCGCAGCCCCGGCACAGCTTGGCGGACGACGATCCCCGTCCATGACTCGACGTCGCAGATCCTTGGTGATCAACGGACTGCTGGTGGTGGTGCTCCTCGGGGCCGGTGTGGCCGGCTACCTGGTGTTCTTCGGTTCCTCCGGCAGCGCCCAGCCCACCGCGGCCCGCACGGCCGCCGCCGCGAACCGGGACGTGAGCGAGGTGGTGACGGCGTCGGGGACGGTGCAGAGCTCGTTCAGCGCCGCCGCGTCGTTCGGGGCGAGCGGCACCGTCATCGAGGTCAACGTCAAGGTCGGTGACGTCGTCACCAAGGGCCAGCAGCTTGCGAAGCTCGATCCCACGCAGGCGCAGCTGCAGGTCGACATCGCGCAGGGCAACTTGAACGCCGCTCTGGACAAGGGAACGGGCACGACCGCGTTGCTCACGGCGTACCGGCAGGCGCAGCTCGCGCTCCAGCAGGCGAAGGACACGCTGGCGTCCACCGTGCTGACCGCGCCCGGCGACGGCACGATCACGTCGGTGACCGGCGCCGTCGGGCAGAAGGTCGGTAGCTCGAACAACTCGTCGAGCACCACCTCCACGACCACCACCACGACGACCGCTTCGGGGTTCGTCGTCGTGACGGACCTGAAGAACCTGGTGCTGCACGCGAACGTCTCCGAGTCCGACGTCAGCTTGCTCAAGGCCGACCAGGCCGCGACCGTGACGGTCAACGCGATGCAGGCGCAGCCGGTCCAGGCCAAGGTCACGCAGGTCGACCTCACGCCCACGACGGCGAACAACGTCGTGCAGTACGGCGTCACGCTCACGCTGACCGAACCGCCGGCGGGGCTGCGGCCGGGGCAGTCGGCGAGCGTCGAGATCACCGTCGCCGGGGCCACCGGGGTGCTCGCGGTGCCCGCCGCGGCGGTGCAGACGGTCAACGGCGCGAGTTCCGTGGCGGTGCTGGAGAACGGCGCCGAGACGCGCAAGACCGTCGAGGTCGGCGTGCGCGGGGACCAGTACGTGGAGATCAAGTCCGGGTTGTCCGCCGGTGAGGAGGTCGTGCTGCCGCAGGTGACCACGTCGACGAACCAGAACCGCACCGGTCAGCAGCAGGGCGGCCAGTTCCCCGGCACCGGTGGCGGCAACCGCAGCGGCGGCGGCTTCACCGGGACCGGTCGATGAGCCCGGTCATCGAGGTCCGCGACCTCCGCAAGACGTACGGGAACGGCGACACGGCCGTGCACGCGTTGCGGGGCCTCGACCTGACCGTCGAGAAGGGCGAGTACATCGCGATCATGGGCGCGTCGGGGTCGGGCAAGTCGACGCTGCTCAACATCCTCGGGTGCCTCGACGTGCCGTCGGGCGGCAGGTACCTGCTCGACGGGATCGACACGGGCGAGTTCGACGAGGAGCAGCTCTCGTTGCTGCGCAACAGGAAGATCGGTTTCGTCTTCCAGTCCTTCAACCTGGTGCCCCGCACGACGGCACTCGCGAACGTCGAGCTCCCGCTGGTGTACGCGGGAGTTCGGCGTGCCCAACGCCGCGAACGGGCGTTGGCGGCGCTGGACCTCGTCGGTCTCGCGGACCGCACGCACCACCGGCCCAACGAACTATCGGGCGGGCAGCAGCAACGCGTCGCCATCGCACGGGCTCTGGTCACCTCGCCCGCGATCGTGCTGGCCGACGAGCCGACCGGCAACCTCGACACGGACTCGAGCCGTGAGGTGCTGGGCATCCTCGACCGCCTCAACGCCAGCGGCCGCACGGTCGTGCTCATCACGCACGAGGACGAGGTCGCCGCGCACGCCATGCGCACCGTCCGGGTCGTCGACGGCAGAGTCGCGGGGGTGCTGGTGTGAGGGTCTTCGAGATCGCCGCCTTCGCCGTGCGGGGCCTGACCGCGAACAAGATGCGGTCGGGGCTCACGACGCTGGGCATCCTGATCGGTGTCGCGTCGGTGATCCTGCTGATCGCGGTCGGCAACGGCGCGTCGAGCGCGGTGCAGCAGAGCATCGCGGGGCTCGGCACGAACATCCTGACGATCAGCCCGCAGCGCGCCCAGCCCGGCACCACCGCCAAGCCGCTGACCACGGCGGACGCGACGGCGCTGGTCGGCGCCGACTCCCCCGACGTCAAGTACGCCTCGCCCGTGGTCAGCGCCCAGGCCACCGCCGGCTACGGCGACACCACACACGACATCGGGCAGTTCATCGGCTCGGACCCGCGGTACTTCGACACCACGAACAGCTCGGTCGCGCAGGGGAACCTGTTCTCCGACAACGACGTCCAGCAGGCGCGCAAGGTCGTCGTGATCGGCTCGACCGTCGCCGCGGAGCTCTTCCCCGGCACCGATCCGGTCGGGAAGTCCATGCTGGTCAACAACATCCCGTTCACCGTCGTCGGAGTGCTGGCGGCCAAGGGTTCCAGCGGATTGCAGGACGCGGACGACATGGCCGTCGCTCCGCTGACGACCGCGCAGAACGCGTTGACCGGATACGGCAGTCTCACCCAGATCGTCGTGCAGGCGCGGTCGGCCGACGCGCTGCCGAACGCGCAGGCCCAGGTGACGACGATCCTCAACGGGCGGCACAAGATCACGGACACCGCCGACTACCGGATCCTGAGCCAGGACCAGCTGCTCACCGCGCGAACGGCGACCACCGAGACGTTCACCGTGCTGCTCGCGTCCGTGGCAGCGATCTCCTTGCTGGTGGGCGGGATCGGCATCACGAACATCATGCTGGTCACCGTCACCGAGCGGATCCGGGAGATCGGCATCCGCAAGGCCGTGGGCGCGCCCCGGTCCTCGATCCTCGGGCAGTTTCTGATCGAGGCGACGCTGCTGAGCCTGTTCGGCGGGGCGCTGGGCATCGCCGCGGGGATGATCGGCAGCCAGTTCACCATCGCGGGCATCCAGCCCGTGCTCGTGCCGTCGTCGGTGCTGCTGGCGTTCGCGGTGTCGGCGCTGATCGGCCTGTTCTTCGGCAGCTACCCGGCCTCCCGTGCCGCGAAGCTCCGTCCCATCGAAGCCCTCCGGCATGAATGAGGAGTCCTTGACCGTGTCCAACCCACTCGACCAGCCGCTCGAGAACGACATCTCGGCGGAGCTTAAGGAACGCAAGACGGGCTTCGCCAAGACCACCGTGGTCCTCGGGGTCGCGGTGCTCGCGATCGTGGCGTTCGTCGGCGGTGTGTTCGTGCAGAAGTCCTTCGGCACCGCCGAGACCCCGACGCGGCAGACCGCGGGCCGTCAGTTCAACGGCACACCGCCTTCGGGCCAGAACCGGCCGAACGGCGGCAACTTCGGAGGGCGCGGCACCGTCGGCACGATCGACCACGTCGAAGGCACGACCGTCTACGTGAAGACGCAGAACGGCCAGGTCGTGAAGGTGTCCACTTCGGACTCGACGAAGGTGGAGATCAGTTCAGAAGGCAAGCTGGCCGATCTCAAGGCAGGGCAACAGGTCGTGGTGCAGGGCCAGGCCGGTTCCGACGGCACCGTGACCGGGCAGACCATCACCCAGCGCCCGGCCACCGGATGACGGAACGCGGCCGGTTGCTCGTCGTCGAGGACGAACCCGACATCCGCGAACTGCTGTGCGCCAGCCTGCGGTTCGCGGGGTTCGTCGTGTCGAGCGCGGCGACCGGCTCGGAAGCACTGGACGCGGCCCGCACCGGCGCTCCCGACCTCGTCCTGCTCGACGTGATGCTGCCCGACCGCGACGGGTTCGAGGTGGTGCGGCGGTTGCGGTCGCTCGGCGTGCGGGTGCCCGTGCTGTACCTGACCGCGCGCGACGGCGCGGACGACCGCGTCACCGGCCTCACGATCGGCGGCGACGGGTACATCACCAAACCGTTCAGCCTGGAGGAGGTCATCGCCCGCGTGACCGCGGTGCTGCGCCGCACCCGGCCAGGCGCTTCCGAGCTGCTGACGTGCGGCGACCTGTCGCTGGACGTGGAGAGCCACGTCGTGCGGCGGGGTTCCCGGGCCGTCGAGCTGTCGCCGACGGAGTTCCGGCTGCTGCACTGCCTCATGCGCAACAGCGGGCGCGTGCTGTCGAAGGCGCAGATCCTCGACCAGGTGTGGCCGCACGACTTCGACGGCGACGTCGGCGTGGTCGAGTCGTACATCTCGTACCTGCGGCGCAAGGTAGACGGCACCGAACCACGCCTGATCCGCACGGTGCGCGGCATCGGGTACATGATCCGCCCATGATGTTGCGCGTGCGGCTGGTCGTCGTGCTCGTCGCCCTGGTGGCCGCGGGCCTGTTCGGCACGTGGCTGATCGGCTCCCAGGTGATGGAGAACTACCTCCTGCACCAGCTCGACGCCCGCCTCGACCGCGCGGTGTCGATGCTGCGCTCACTCCCGTTGCGCGACAACATGGTCCTGCGATCCCAGGACGGGGTCGTCGCGGGAACGCCCCTCGACGGCCTGCCCGCGTTCGGCTCCATGCCCCCCGGCGAGCACATCACCGTCGGCTCGTCGCGGGTGGTGATGCGGCAGTGGGACGGGCGCGAGCTGATCGCGGCCGTCGACCAGTCGGAGGTCGACCGGGCCGTCGGCGACCTGCGACTGGCGTTCCTGCTGATCAGCCTAGGCGCGCTGATCCTCGTGGGCATGGCCGGGTACGCGTTGGTCAGGGCCTCGACTCGGGGGTTGGAGGAGGTCGAGCAGGTCGCCGGGGAGATCGCGGCCGGCGACCTGTCGCGCCGGGTGCCGGTGCGGCGTCCCGGATCCGAGGTCGGGCGGCTGGCGTCGGCGTTGAACACGATGCTCGGCCAGATCGAGGCCTCGTTCGCGGCGCGAGTCCGCTCGGAGAGCCGGATGCGGCAGTTCGTGGCCGACGCCTCGCACGAGCTGCGGACACCGCTGACCTCGATCCGGGGCTACGCCGAGCTCTACCGGCAGGGCGCGGCTTCGGATGCTTCCGAGGTGCTGAAGCGCGTCGAGGACCACGCCGCGCGGATGGGCGTTCTGGTCGACGACCTGCTGCAGCTGGCGCGACTCGACTCGGAGCAGCCCCTCGCGCTGTCCGATGTGGACCTGGTCGTGGTGGTGGCCGACGCGGTTCTCGAGGCGCGGCGGCCCGTTTCGCTGGTGCTTCCGGCAGGACCGGTGGTGGTGCGGGCTGATGAGGCGCGGGTTCGGCAGGTCTTGACGAACCTGTTGGACAACGCTCTCGTGCACACGCCTGCCGGATCGCCTGTCGAGGTCAGGCTGACGGCGGGCATGGTCGAGGTCGCTGATCACGGGCCGGGGATGACGGCTGAGCAGGCTTCGCGGGCGTTCGAACGGTTCTACCGCGCGGATCCCGCGCGTGGGCCCGGTGGGACCGGGCTGGGGCTCGCGATCGTGGCGGCGCTGGTGGCGGCGCACGGGTGGCGGATCGAGCTGGACACCGCGCCCGGTGAGGGCGCGGTGTTCCGGGTGTTATTCGGGGCGTGAGCGGTTCGACCAGTCGCGTTCGTAGTGCTCCTCGGGGAAGTCGCTCGGACTCGACCCCGTCGCATGCGCGTGCCCGATCTCCTCCGCATAGCGCTCGTTGCGAGCGCACCACGGCGCCGCCGGGATGTACATGACGTTGCCCCACCCTTGCTGGTCCCGCACGGGCGCGACGCTGTGGATCATGTCGCAGTGCCACCAGACCGAGTCGCCGGCCTTGACGTCCGGGATGCCGCTCAACGCCTCCAGCAGCAGCGAGTGGTAGCGGGGGCTGACCGGGAAGACCTGGTTGACCGTGACGCCGCACATGTCGTCGTCCGGGACGTCGTCGAGCAGCGGGCGGAGCATCAGGTACGCCATGGCGCCGGGGATCGGGACGGTGTGCAGGACGCCCTGGTCGTGGTCCATGTCCGAGAGCGCGGTCCAGCCCTGGAAGGTGCGGAACACCGAGCACATCGTGGTTCCCGGGTACTGCGGGCCGGTGGTGCGGTGGGCGGCGTCCCACGGGTCGTACTGCTCGGGCGTGCCGTTGAACAGGTGCCGGAACGCCTGCTGGTACTCGCGGGTCATCCACAGGTCGAGCGTGCCGGGGTCGAGGTGGGTGCCGAGGCCGTTCGAGGTCGCGCCGGGCGGGCGGCGGCGGATGCGGTCCGGGTAGGCGACGTCCCTGGACGGGTCGAACCAGCCGTCGTGGTGCCAGAGGCCGTTGAGGAAGCGCTGGACGGTGGCCATGCGATCGTGCCGCCTGGCCTCGGTCTGCGCGGGTGACCAGTAGATCGGGTAGATCTCGGGCTTGGAGCCGACGCTGCCGAAGAAGTCGTCGCCGGGGCCGCGGTAGTTCTCGAAGAAGTCGTTGCTTTCGACGTAGTCCACGATGGACCTGTCCCAGGCGAGGGCCTGCTCCCGTTCGAAGTGGCCGCGCACGACCACGCAGCCGCGGCGGCGCACGAGGTCCGGGGACGCGGTGCCGGCCTCGATGTCGGCGTAGTCGATCACCGGCCACGCCTGACCGGTCTTGACGTCGTCGACCTCGCGGCGGATCTGCTCCTCGACGACCGCGAACACCTCTTCGACGCTGCGGCCGGACGCCTCGATGTTCGCCCGGATCGCCTTCTTCACCTCGCGGACCGCTTTCGGCAGGTCAGCGGGCGTGGTCTCCCAGTTCGGCAGCACGGTGACTCCTTCCAGTAAGGCCTCCTAACTTGGAACCATAGGCGTGTCGGGCTGTTCTGGGCAAGACCCCTAACTAGAATCCGTCGCGTGACCAGGCCGTCCCAGGAGTTGCTGCGCTCGATCTCGGACGAGCACGTGCTGCGCTCGTTGATGGCGGGGCGCAAGCTGACGCGGGCCGAACTGGCGGTCGAGACGGGCCTGTCGAAGCCGACGGTGAGCGAGAGCGTGCGCCGCCTGGTCGAGAACGGCCTGGTCGCCGACACCGGAGAACGCACGCCCGGCGGGCGCGGCAAGGGCAGGGTCGGCTCGTTCTACGGCCTCGCCGGGGACATCGGGGTCGCGCTGGTCGTCACGATCGCGCCCGGCGGGGTGACGGCGGAATGCGTTGACGCGTATGGAGATGTCGTCACACATGTCCGAAACCGCATCGCCGACGCCGTCGAGGTCGCCGCCACCCTCCCGCTGACGGTGACGGAGGCCGTTGCGGGACAACGCGTCCTGCTCAGCACGGTGAGCGCCGCCGACCCGGTCGACCGGCACACCGGACGGCTCGTCCACCTGCCGGACTCGCCGTTCCTCGTCGGCGAACTGGATCCCGTCGAGGTGCTGCGGCCGTTGGTGGGTGAGCCGGTGGTGGTCGACAACGACGTGAACTGGGCGGCGCAGGCCGAGCAGACCGCACTGGGCACGTCGGACTTCGCCTACCTGTACCTGGGCGAGGGCCTCGGATGCGCGCTCGTCGCCGACGGCGAGGTGAGGCGCGGGCATTCGGGACTGGCCGGCGAGATCTCGCACCTCGTCACGGTCGGGCCGTCCGGCGCGACACCGTTCATCGAGGTGTTCGGCGAACTCGGGCTGCGCCGGCCGGGGACGACCGCGATCGACGTGGCACGGGTGGGTGAGGCGGATCCCGTGGTGCTCGCGCGGGCGATCAGCGGGGTCGTGACGGCGCTGGTGACGCTGGCCGATCCCGAGTTCGTCGTGATCGGCGGGTCGTGGGGGCCTTCACTGCTCGACGCGATCACGTCCGAGTGCGCGCGGTCGCCGCGTCCCGTGCCGATCAGGGTCGCCTCGGTGGCGGAGCCGTCGCTGACCGGTGCTCGCGCGGACGCATTGCACCGGTTGCGCGCCGCGTTGGTCGAGGCCTCCAAGGCGCAGTGACCGTCATTTCCGCGCCGCCCAGACGGTGCGTTCGGTGCGCAGTTCGAGGTCGTCGCGGCGCAGGGCCGGTTCGACGGCTTCGGGGTCGAGCAGCCTCCGCAGGACGATGCGGGCGTACCGCACCACGGCCTCGGACCGTTCGAGGTGGACGTTGATGGTGCGTTCGTCCTCGACGGTGAACCCGGCCTCCGTCAGCTTCGGTCCCCAGTCGGCGCCTCGGTGGGGCAGGCGTTCGTCGTGGCCGTCGGGAGCCTGTTCGGGGAAGAACTGCGGCATGCCCGCCAGTTCCACGACGGCGAGCAGGCCGCCGGGCGCGAGGGTCTTGTGCAGCCGTTCGAGGACGTGGTGCGGGTTCGTCATGTGGTGCAGGGAGGCCGAGGCCCAGATCAGGTCCGGGGTGCCGAGGTCCGGCCACTCGGCGTCGAGGTCGGCCAGGACGGTGTGGACCCTGTCGGCCACGCCCCGCTCGCCCGCCTTGGCCCGGAGTCGCTGGAGGTGCTCCACCGAGGAGTCGACTGCGGTGACGTGGGCCTCGGGGAAGCGGCTCAGCAGGGCGAACGTCCCCGCACCCGTGCCGGCGCCCAGGTCGACGATCTGGCGGGGTCCGGTGATGGGCAGCCGGTCGATGACGTCGGCGGTGTGGGTGGCGAGGAGTTCGGCGTCGAGGTCGAGGACCTCGGCCTGATCCGCCTGGTCAGTCGCAGATCCGTGCCCGTGCCCGTGTCCATGCCCGTGGTCGTGTGCGTGGCCGTGCCCATGTCCGTGTTCGCTCATGACCTCAACGTAGGTCCGTCGTGCGTCAGATGCACGGCCGCTTGCGCGATCGGCAAGACAGTAGGCCTCCACGCTGCCAGCGGCGCAAGATCACGCCTTCTTGTCGGCGTTGTGCCCGCGCCGCGCCTCCCGGTCGAAGATCCCGAGGATCTCGCACGGCCCGCCCGCGGTGCCGATGGCGTGCGGCAGCATCGTCGGGAACTCGGCGGCCTGGTTCTTCTCGACGCGGAACCGGCGGCTGCCCAGCAACAGCACCGCCGTGCCCGACAGCACGACCAGCCACTCGCGGCCGGAGTGCGCGCGAAGGGACGCCGGGTTGTCGGGCGGCGGGGCCGTCATCCGCTGGCGCATGACGGTCATGCCCGGCTCGGCCTTGATCGGCCAGCGCATCGAGCCGTGCGCGCCGTCGAGCATCGGGCTGATGATCACGTCCTCGGTATCGGTCTCGACCAGCTGGTCCAGCGACGTGTCCAGAGCGCGCGCGAGGGTCACGAGCTGGTCGAGGGCGAGGCGGCGCTGGCCGTTCTCGATGCGGCTGAGCGACGACGGGCTGAGCTTCGCGCGGGTCGCGAGCTCGTCGAGCGACCAGCCCTGCGCCACCCGCAGCGCGCGGATCCGCTTGCGCACCAGGCCGTCCAGGTCGCCATCTTCTTGCGTCATGCGCATGATGGTATGCCTCTGCGGCAGGACCGCACGGCGGTCCTGCCGCAGTTCGTCAGGCCTCGACGAGCAGGTCGAGGAACTTCTGCGGCGGCTCGTCGCCGAACAGGCTCCGCAGCATCTCCTCCGAGTCCTCGGCGGTCTTGACCGCGCGCACGAACATCGCCTCCTCATAGGACGCCAGCGCGGTCTCGACGTCGTCGTGCGAGGCGAGGGCCTTCGCGAGCTCGGCGCCGTCGAGCATCGCCAGGTTGGCGCCTTCACCGTTGGGCGGCATGAGGTGCGCGGCGTCGCCGACGAGCGTCACGCCCGGCACGCGCTCCCACCGGTGCCCGTGCGGCAGGGTGAAGTGCGGGCGGAACATCGGCGGCGTGTCGGACTCGGTGATCAGCGCGGTCAGCTCGGGCGCCCACCCCTCGAACTCCGCGGGAACGTGGCTCAGGTCGCCGAACCACTCGATCGGACGGCTGAACTCCACGTAGGCGTGCAGGACCCCGCCGGCTTCGCGGTGCGCGTGGATCCCCTTGCCCTGGCCGGGCGCGAACATCGAGCCGCCGCCGACCGCCTTCGCGACCTCGGGGTGGCGGGTGTCCGCGTCGTGCAGGTACGTCTCGACGAACGCCATGCCGGCGTACTCGGGCGTCGCGTCGGAGAGCAGCGGCCGGACGCGGGACCACGCCCCGTCGGCACCGACGAGCAACTCGGCGTCCACAGTGGACCCGTCCGCGAACGTGACGGTCCTGCCCTGCGCACCGGTCACCTTGCAGCCCCAGCGGACCGTGCCGGCCGGCAGCGAGTCGATCAGCATCTGGCGCAGGTCGGCGCGCTGCACCTCGGGACGCCCGCCGGTGCCGTCGTCCTCCTTCTCGAACAGGACGGACCCGTCGGAGTCCAGCACCCGCATGGCCTCGCGGCCCGGCAGGACGAGCGCGCGGAACTCGGTCATCAGGCCCGCGTCCTCGACGGCGATCTGTCCGTTGTAGTCGTGGATGTCGAGCATTCCGCCCTGCGACCGCGCCGTCGGCGACTCGTCCGCCTCGTAGACGGTGGACGGGATGCCGTGGACGTGCAGCACTCGGGCGAGGGTGAGACCGCCGAGACCGGCGCCGATGATCGTGACGTGCATGAAGAGCTCCCCTGGAGATCGTGCCGCCTCCCTGACGGCACGACCAGGTTCGCCCGGAGCGCTGGCACTGCCCGCACACCTCGCTGACAGCGGCTGGCAGCCGCTGTCACCACTCCGCGAAGCCGCCGTCGTCGTGCCGCCAGATCGGCGAGCGCCACGCGTGCCCGGTCTCGGCCGCGCGGCGCACCGCGGCCTCGTCGACCTCGACGCCCAGTCCCGGCCCGGTCGGCCGCGCGATCCAGCCGTCCACCACGCGCACGGGCGCCATGTCCACCAGGTACGACGGGTCGGAGCCGTTGTAGTGCATGCCCGCGCTCTGCTCCTGGATCAGGAAGTTAGGCGTGGTGAACGCGACCTGCAGCGAGGCGGCCAGCGAGATCGGCCCGAGTGGGCAGTGCGGGGCGATCGACGCCCCGTACACCTCGGCCAGCGACCCGATGCGGCGAAGCTCCGAGATGCCGCCCGCGTGCGACGGGTCGGGCTGCACGACCGCGACACCGGCGTCGAGCACCGGTTTGAACTCCCAGCGAGAGAACAGCCGCTCCCCCGTCGCGATCGGCACCGCCGACGCCTGCACGACCGACGCCAGCACCTCGGCGGGGAGTTCGGGCAGCACCGGTTCCTCGACGAACATCGGCTGCACCTCCTCGAGCATCCGCACGAGCCGCCGGGCCATGGCGGGCGAGACCCGGCCGTGGAAGTCGATCGCGAGATCTCCCCGCGGGCCCAGGGCCTCCCGTGCCTCACGGGCCCGGGCGACCACCGCGTCCGCGTCGGCGGGCGAGGCGATCGGGCGCATCTCCGCCGTGGCGTTCATCTTCACGGCGGAGAATCCCGCCGCGACCTGCTGTGACACCGCGTCGAACACGCCGTCCGGCCGGTCGCCACCCACCCACGAGTACGCGCGCACCCGGTCGCGCACCGGGCCGCCGAGCAGTTCGTGGACCGGCAACCCGCGCGCTTTGCCCGCTATGTCCCAGAAAGCGTGGTCGTAGCCCGAGAGCGCCGACGACAGCACCGGGCCGCCGCGGTAGAAGCCGCCGCGCCGCAGGACCTGCCACAGGTCCTCGACGCGCAGCGGGTCCTGGCCGACGACCAGTTCGGACAGTTCGTGCACCGCCGCGCGGACCGTCTCGGCCCTGCCCTCCACGACCGGCTCGCCCCAGCCGCTCACCCCCTCGTCGGTGCTCACCTTGAGGAACAGCCAGCGGGGCTCGACCAGGAACGTCTCGACCGCCGTCACCTTCATGAAGAATCCTTCGCCGCGGACCAGCCGCCGTCGACCAGAAGCTCCGCACCCGTCACGAACGACGCCGCCGGAGACAACAGGAATCCGATCACCGAGGCCACCTCTGCCGGGTCGCCGAGGCGTCCGGCCGGGGTGGCTCGGGCACTGCGTTCCCGATCCTCGTCCGAGACCCGGTCCCACGCCGCCGTCAGCACGGGACCGGGCAGCACCGCGTTCACCCGGACGTCGGGCGCGTACTCGACGGCGAGCTGGCGGGTCAGTGCGACCAGCGCGCCCTTCGAGGCCGCGTACGCGCCGTGGCCGGGGATGCCGAAGTGCGCGTGCACGGACGACACGAGCACGACCGAGCCCTGGCGTTCGCGCAACGACGGCAGGCAGGCCCGCAGGCCGTGGAACGCGCCGCCGAGGTTGACCGCGAGCTGGCGTTCCCACTCGGCCGGTGTCGTCTCGCCGAGCGGCTTGACCGCGACGGTGAAGGCGTTGCTCACCAACGCGTCCACGCCGCCGTCGCACAGGTCGAGCGCCCGCTGCCAGGTCTCCGGATCGCTGACGTCTCCCCGCACGGCCACGTCACCGCGCAGGTCGACGCCGACGACCCGGTACCCGTTGTCCGTCAGGTGCTTCGCCGTCGCGGCGCCGATTCCGGCACCCGCACCCGACACCACCGCGCACTTCACGCACGTTCTCCTAGAGCTTCTGCCGGTAGATCTTGTCGTCCGGTCCGCGCACGACCGTCCACGCGGAACCGTCCGGACCAGCAGTAGCACCGACGGCGCCGACGAGCGAGCCGCTCGGGAACTCGGGACGGTGAAACCAGCCGCCCCAGACGCCACCGGAGGCGTTGACCTGCCAGAGCGTGTAGTCACCTGCCCGCGCGAACAGGTAGATCCGGTCCTGGAACTCGACCAGGGTCGGGTTGCCGGAGATCACTCCTCCGAGTGACGTCCACCGCCCGCCTGCCACGGGACGCACCCACACGGCGTCGGCGGCGGTCCGGACGGCGACCTGACCGCCGGCGACGCTGGGCCTGCCGTAGATCGGGGCGTCACCGGGCGCGCCGAGCGAGGTCCAGGTGCCCTTGTACAGCCACACCTGGCCGTCCTCCCCCCGGGCGACGACGGTGCCGTCCTGCGCAACGCCGGGTGCGTCGGTGAGCTTGCCGCCCAGCGACTTCCACGAGCCCCAGCGTCCGTTGTGGAGCGTCCGCTGCCACGCGCGGTCGTCGTTGCCGCGGACCGTCACCTCGACGTCCGTGCCGACCGTGCGGACGGCGGGCTGGCCCTGGATCACCTTGCCCAGGCCCGACGACTTGCCGTTGCGGAGCATCTTCAGCTCGCCACCGGCTCCGCGGCTGAACACCAGTGCCTCGTCGCCGACCCGTGCGATCGCGGGCGACGCGGTGGCGCCGGAGCCGACCGCCTCGCCGGGAACGAGGTCGGTGCCGCGCAGCTTGAGCATCGCGGTGCCGTGCGGGGGAACGGTGACGGTGTACTTGTCCGTGGCGCTACCGCGATCGGCGCGCGCACGCAGGTCACGCACCGCGACAGTGCCCTTCAGCCCCGCTGCGGCGAAGTCCACCGTCATCTCGGCGGGCACGTCGCGGCGGTTGAGGAGCACGACCGAGCGCTCGCCTTTGCGGGACAACACCTTGCTGTAGACGTCGGTGTCCCCGGTCGAGGCGACCCGCACGCCCTGGATGGCGAGGGGGTCCTGGTTGACAGCGAGGATCTCCGGGTTCTTGAGCGTGCCGACCATCGACGGCGGCAGCGTGCGCGGGTCCGAGCCGATGATCAGCGGTGAGGACATCTGCGCCCACATCACGAACTGCGAGGTCGACTCCTCCTCGTTGAGCTCGTAGGTGCCCTGCTGCGTCCTGCGCATCGGGATCAGGTAGTCCGGGTCGTTGTACCGACCGGGACCGTTCGCCTCGGGGTGCGCGGCGTTGCGGTCCATGTTGCGCAGCACGTCGCGCCAGATGCCCTCGTACGGCGTGCCGAACGCGATGTCCGTGCTGGTGCGCCACGAGTCGCCGTGCAGCGGGCCGAACGTGTAGGAGACGTCGGCGGTCTGCTCGGGCGTGTGCGGGACGCCCCACTCGTCGGTGACCGGGTTGCAGATGTTGAGGATCATGGGCCTGCCGGCCTTCTTCAGCGCCTTGCTGAAGTCCGCGTACGCCTGCGCCGGGTTCAGGTTCGCCGCGATGCCGCAGAGGAAGTCGACCTTGACCGCGTCGAACTTCCAGTCCGCGAACCGCTTCGTGTCCTTCTCGTACAGGCCACCGCTGCCGGCCGCGCAGTTCTTGCCGTCGGACGGTCCGGCGTCGGTGTAGATGCCCGCCTTGAACCCCTTGGCGTGCAGGTCGCTGACGAGCTTCTTGATACCGCTCGGGAACTTCGCCGGGTCCTCCTGGAGGTCGCCCCTGGCGTCCCGCGGGGTGGGAGCGGTCCAGCCGCCGTCGATCCACAGGAGCTCGTACCCGGCATCGCGCATCCCGCTGTTCACCAGGAAGTCCGCGATGCTCCGGATCTCCTTCTCGCTCGGCGCGCCGAGTCCGTAGTACGTGTTCCAGCCCATGTACGGGGTCTTGGCGACACCGCTGTCGTAGTAGGTGGGCGCTCCCTGGTCGTCACCTGCGTGAGCGGGTGCCGCCACCAGGGACATCAAGGCGATGGCCAACGCGACTCTGCGAACCGACATGCTCGTGAGCCTTCCCCCGCCCGTCAGCGGTGTCAAGAATAATTCGTAATTTATGTGTAGTAGGCTGGCGGGCGTGAGCTACCGCTACGAGATCACCCAGGCAGTCGTGCGGCAGGGCATCATCGCGATCATTCGCACCGCCGACACCGCCTCCGCCGTTCAGGCCGCTGCCCCGCTGCTGGACGCCGGCATCACGTCCCTCGAGCTGCCGTTGACGAACCCCGGCGCGCTGGAGGCGATCCGGCAGCTGCGCACCGACCACCCCACGGCCACCATCGGTGCCGGATCCGTGCTGGACGAGGCCTCCGCCGTCGCGGCCGTGCGGGCGGGGGCGCAATTCCTGGTGGCGCCCAACCTGAACGCCGCGGTGATCCGCGCGGGGCACCGGTACGGGGCGGCGGTGCTGCCCGGGGCCGGTTCGGTGTCCGAGGTCGTGCAGGCGCTGGAGGCAGGGGCGGACGCGGTGAAGGTGTTTCCCGCGCCCACGCCTCAGTGGGTGCGCGACGTTCTCGCCGTGCTGCCCCACGCGCCGCTGGTGCCGACCGGGGGTGTCGCGCCCGCCGACGTTCCGGCCTGGCTGGAGGCCGGAGCGGTGGCGTGCGGGGTCGGGTCGGCCCTCGCCCGCACGCCGATCGAGGAGATCAGGGCCCTGATCGCACGGGCCTGAGCACGACCAGGTCGGCGTCGTTCGCCTGCGACCAGGCGAACGGCAGCCCGACATGGACCAGGTGCGCCGCCGAGTAGACCCGGCCGTCCTCGTCCACATAGGACCCCGTCAGACCTTGCAGCTTCACCCGTGACGATTGCCCCGGCACCGTCGGCACCCCGGTCAGCGAGCCCGTGTTCCAGGCCAGCACGACGACCCGGTCCTCGCCGTTGTACTGGATCGCGTCCTCCCCGAGCAGGTGCGCCTCACCCCCGTGCACGACGTCCCGGACGTCCTTGTACAGGGTGATCAGCGCGGCGGCCTCCTCGCGCTCGTCGGCGGACCAGTGCCGCAGGTCCGCGCCGATGCCGAGCACGCCCGCCATGGCCAGCACGAAGCGGAACTTCAGCGATCGCGGGCGCGCGTCGAACACGCCGGGCGCGTCCGTGACCCATGACGACATCAGGTGCGGTGCGTGCATGTGCAGGAAGCCGTGCTGGATCTTCAGTCGGTCGAGCGGCGCCGTGTTGTCGCTGGGCCACACCACGTCCGTGCGCGCTGTGGTGGCGAGGTCCGTCCGGCCGCCGCCGCCCGCGCAGCCCTCGACCAGCACGTGCGGGTGCTTGGCCCGCAGGTGGTCGAGCACGCGCCAGTAGTTGCGGACGTGGGCGTCGTCGAGCTCGCCGGGGCGTTCGGTGGCGGGGCGGTTCATGTCCCACTTCAGGTAGCTGATCGGGTGATCGGTCAGCAGTCTGTCCAAAGTGGAGACGATGAACTCGTACACCTCGTCCAGGCCCAGGTTGAGCAGCAGCTGGTTGCGGATCAGCGTGGGTTCGCGGCCGGGCAGGCGGTAGACCCAGTCCGGGTGGTCGGCGTAGAGCCGCGACTTCGGGCTGACGGACTCCGGTTCCACCCACAGGCCGAACTCGAGGCCCATCGCCCGCACGTCCTCGGCGAACGCGCCGAAGTCCGGTGACTCCGGGTACCAGTCGCCGAGGCCGCCGGTGTCGTCGTGGCGGCCGGTGAACCAGCCGTCGTCCACCACGAACAGCTCGACGCCCATGCCGGCGGCGATCTCGGCCAGCTCCCGCTGCTTGTCCAGGTCGACCTCGAAACCTGTTGCTTCCCAGGAGTTGTAGAGCACCGGCTTGCGCGCGGGTCGTGACCGCGACCGGTCGTAGGCGTGCCAGACGCGCGCCAGGCCGTCCGTCGAGTACGCCAGCGCCAGTTCCGGGGTCGTGAAGGTCTCCCCCGGTCCGACCACGACCGGGCCGAGCATCCCGGCACGCACGCGCGTGAGCCCGGACGGCTCGACCTCGGCCGTGATCTCCCAGGAACCGGACCACGCCAGCGACACGCCCCACGTGTCGTCCACGGACAGCCAGGGCGCGTAGTTGTGCCCGGGAACGCCGTAGGAGCTGCCGATCCGGAACCCACCGGCCGGCAGGGTCACGTGGTCCAACTGGAACTCGCGCGACCACTCGCCGTGCAGGAACGACAGCCGCGGTTCCCCGACGGGCAGGCACACTCCCGCCGACCCGATCCTGCTGAGGCGGACCGGTTCGTCGCGCGTGTTGGTCACCTCGACCCAGCGTGCGAGCACGTCGACGCCGGGTTCCGGCCGGTAGCAGAGGACGACGCGGAGACCGGCCACCTCGTCGGCGAACGCGAGCCGCAGCACGCCGTCCGCCTCGGTGGCGCCCTCGAAGGTGAACCACGAGTCGCCGTCGATCTCCAGGTCGGCCCCCGTGAACGGGCGCTCGCCGCGCGGCGCGTACTCGATCGGTGCAGCGTCGGCCTCGGTGATGAAGTGGACGTCGCCGAGGTTCTTCAAGGGCGACGGGCCTTCCTCGACGCCGTGCGGGCCCCATGCCACGAGTTCGGCCCAACGGCCACCCGGTTCGACGGCCACCGTGTAGGAGGTGGTGGCCATGCGAAGGGTCCAGGTCATTTGACAGCTCCCACCGCGAGTCCGGAGATGAAGTGCCGCTGGAACCGCAGGAACACCGCCACGGTCGGGATCGCCGCGATCACCGAACCGGCCGCGATCACGTTCCAGTTCGAGACGTACTGACCCTGCAACGCCAGCAGCGCGGGCGTCACCGGCATCACGGAGGACGACCGCAGCACGGTGATCGCCCACAGCAGGTCGTTGAAGATCCAGGTGAACGCCAGCGCGGCCAGGGCGGCGAGCGCGGGCCTGGTCATCGGCAGCACGATCCGCCAGAGGATCTGCACGGGACCGGCGCCGTCGATGGTGGCGGCCTCCTGCACCTCGTTCGGCATCGCGCGCATGAACCCCTGCAGCACGAACGTGTAGAAGCCCAGCCCGAAGCCGACCTGCACCACGACCAGCGCGAACAGCGTGTCGTAGATGCCGAGCAGCTCGGTCAGCTTCGACACCGGCACCAGCAGGATCTGAGGGGGCAGCAGGTTGCCCGCGAGCATCAGCAGGATGATCGAGCGCCGGCCGGGAATCGCGAAGCGGCTCAACGCGTACGCGGCCGCCGAGGCCAGCGCGAGCGACAGGAACACCGTCGGGACGGTCACGACGACGCTGTTCCACATCGCGCCCGCGCCGCCGTTCGTCCACGCGTCGGCGAACCCGGCGAACGTGAACGACTGCGGGAAAGACGCGAGCCCGTTGGCGGCGATGTCGTCGAAGCTTCGGACCGCCGTGACGAGCACGGCGACGATCGGCAGCAGCCAGAGCACGGAGATCGTGCCCGCCACGGCGTGGAAGACGCGATTGGACATCTCAGTTCTCCCGGAACGCGCGGACGAGGTACGTCACGATCACGCCGAACGCCAGCACGAAGATGACGACGGCCAGCGCGCTTGCGTAGCCGAGTTTCAAAGACTGGAAAGCAGTCGAGTACATGTAGGTGCTGAGCAGCTCGGACGAGTGGTAGGGGCCGCCGCGCGTCATCGACCACACCACGTCGAACGATCGCAGCGAGTCGATCACGATCACCGACAGCACCACCGAGTTGACCGAACCGAGCTGCGGCCAGGTGATGTGCCGGAACTTCTGCCAACCGGTCGCACCGTCCAAAGTGGCCGCTTCGTAGAGCCCGGGGTCGATGCCCTTGAGCCCGGCCAGGTACAGCACCATCACGTACCCGACCTGCCGCCACAGCGCGGGAACCAGCACCGCGTAGAGCGCGGTGTCCGGGTCGGCCAGCGGACTGCTGTCGAAGATCCCGCCCGGCTGGTAGAGCACCTGCCAGATCAGCGAGGTGGCGACGAGCGAGAACACGACCGGCACGAACAACGCGGCCCGGTACACGCCGACGCCGCGGCGTTCCTTCTGCAGCAGCACGGCCATGCCGAGCCCGCTCACCGCCGACAGGCCGCCGAAGAGCACGAGCCAGATCGCGGTGTTGGTGACGGCGGTGTGGAAGACCGGGTCGTCGATCATCCTGGCGTAGTTGTCCAGCCCGACGAACCGGGGCGGCGAGACGCCGTCCCAGTTCGTCAGCGCGAGCCAGAACCCCTGCAGCGCGGGCCAGAAGACCCAGAACCCCTCCACCGCCAACGGGACGAGCACGAACAGCAGCAGGATCGGAGGGACCCTGGTGGAGCTCCTGGTCATGTCAGCTCGACCACACCTGCTGAGCGGCCTTCTGCCAGTCCGCGAGGATCGTGTCCAGCTGGTCGGGCTGCTGGAGGAACTTGATCAGTGCTGCGTCCGCGGTGGGCTGCAACGCGTCGCTGGAGTCGCGGTTGAAGAACTGCGTGATCTCCGCGGCCTCCTTGAGGTGTTGCCGGCCCTTGGTGACCAGGGGTGTGCCGGAATCCTCGGCATTGGGATGCGTCGGCAGGACAGTGCCGGACGAGGCCTTGATGTAGGCCTCCTGACCCTCTGCCGTCGCCGCGTAGGTCAGGAACTCCTTCAGCTCCTTGACGTGCGGTGACTTGGCGCTCGCGAAGAACCCGTCGGTCGGGCCCTCCTCCGCCAGCGGCACCTTCGGGTCGATGATCGGGAACCGGAAGAAGTCGATGTCGTCGATCGCGTCCTTCGGTGCCGCGTCGGCGAAGAACGCGCCGGTGAGCAGCATTCCGGTGCGGCCCTGCAGCATCGCGGTCGTGGCCTCCTGGAAGCCGATCGCGGTGCCGTTCGGGTCGGTGAAGGGCAGGACCTCGCGCCACGGCGTGAAGATCGCCTTCACCCTCGGGTCGTCGAACTTCTGCTTGCCCGCCAGGAGTTCGCGGTGGAACGGCGCGCCGTTGACGCGGATGTTGAAGTAGTCGAACCAGCTCGACGCGGTCCACGGCGAGTCCGACCCCGCGCCCATGCCGAGCGGGATCACGCCCTTGCCCTGCAGGACCCTGCACAGGTCGACGAACTCGGTCCAGGTCTTCGGCGGGGTCACGCCCCATTTGGCGAAGTTGGACTTGCGGTAGAAGAAGCCCCACCAGTAGTACGTCGTCGGCACGAACACCTTGCCGCTCAACGTCTTGAACGACTGGGGGTAGTCGCCCATGGTCTGCCAGACGTCGCTGATGTCGAGCAGCAGGCCCTTCTCCTCGTACCCCTTGAGCAACGCGCCGGGGTACCAGGTGAAGAGGTCGGGCGGGGTGGCCGAGGTGAGGTAGCTCGGCAGCTGGGTGCGGAAGGTCTCGGAGGCGACGGTGTTGACCGCCGCCTGCGCGCCCTTCCTGTCGTTGAACGCCTTCACCAGTGCGTCGATCGCCGCTTTCGCCGCGGGCGCCGACAGGTTCGACTGGATCGTGGCCGTGCCCGCGGCCTGGGTGACCGGGCCTGAGGACGCCGAGGTGGCGCAGGATGCCGTGCCGCTGACCAGCAACCCGGCTCCCGCGGCAGCGGTGACGCGGAGGAAGTGACGCCTGTCCATGGCTGAGAAGACTGCGCGCTGACCATGATCAAGTCAAGAATAATTCATAATTTATGATCTGCCGTATGCTCTGGCCTCATGAACGAGAAGCGGCTGCGCGGCGTGCACGGTCAGACCGTCGAGGCGCTGGCGGGCCGGATCCTGGCCGGCGAGATCGGCGAGGGCGACACCCTCGACCTCCCCGCGCTGCGCGAGGAACTCGACGTGTCGCTGACCGCCCTGCGCGAGGCGCTGAAGGTCCTCTCCGCCAAGGGCATGATCGACGCGCGCCAGAAGCGCGGCACGTTCGTGCAGCCGCGCTCGTCGTGGAACCTCCTCGACACCGACGTCATGCGCTGGCAGACCCAGGCGAGCAACACCGACCACAGCCTGTTCGACGAGCTCACCGAGATGCGCGTGATCGTCGAACCGGCCGCCGCCCGCCTGGCCGCCGAACGCGCGTCGGAGGCCGACATCGAGGCCCTGTCAGCCGCCCTCGACCGGATGGCGGCGGCACGCGACCTCGCCGCGACCGTGCGGGCCGACCTCGAGTTCCACCGGCTGCTGATGGCCGCCACGCACAACGCGTTCCTGACCCAGGTCGAGCGGATCATCGCGATCGGGCTGGCCGAGCGGGACAAGCTCGTGCACGGGACCGTGGACGACGACCCGGTCCCCTCGCACCGCGCGGTGCTCGACGCGATCTCGGCGCGCGACCCCGAGGCGGCCTACGAGGCGATGAAGGCGCTGGTCGACAAGTCGGGCGCGGACCTCGACCGCCTGCGCTGAGGTTCATCGGCTCTTGATCGATACGACACCATCGGGTCATGCCCGATTGGTTGTGAAAAGTATTCACGTCCGTCAGCATCGGCTGTCATGCGCCTGATCACGCTCGCCGTCGCCGTCGCGCTGACGATCTCGGCCGCCCCGGCGGTCGCGGCCCCCGCCGCGCCGAAGATCGCCACCTACAACGTGTTCATGCTGTCGCGGAACCTCTACCCGAACTGGGGCCAGGTCGCCCGCGCGGACCTGATCGACAGCACCGGTGTGCTGGACGGCCAGGACGTCGTGGTGCTGCAGGAGGCGTTCGACAACGCCGCCTCCGACCGGCTGCTCGCGAACCTGCGCGACACCTACCCGCACCAGACACCGGTGCTGGGCCGCAGCCGGGCCGGGTGGGACGTGACGAGCGGCAGGTACAGCGACTCGACGCCCGAGGACGGCGGAGTCGCGGTGCTGAGCCGGTGGCCGATCACCACGCGGGTCCAGCACGTCTACCGGGACGGCTGCGGCGCGGACTGGTTCTCCAACAAGGGTTTCGCCTACGTGCGGATCGAGGCTCCGTCCGGGCCGATGCACGTGCTGGGCACGCACATGCAGGCCGAGGACTCGACGTGCACGAGCGCGCCCGGCGGCTACCGGGCCAGGCAGCGGGCCGAGATCAGGGCGTTCCTGACGGCGCGGAACATCCCCGCGGCCGAGCCCGTGTACGTGGCGGGCGACCTGAACGTGGTCGAGGCGAGCGCCGAGTTCCCGCGGATGGTCGCCGAACTGGGGGCGCGGACGCCCGAGATCGGCGGGCACCCGTTCTCGTGGGACTGCGCCGACAACAGCGTGTGCCGCGACCAGTACAGCCCCGACGACGCCTCCGAGCACCTCGACTACGTGCTGACCGTCCAGGGTCCCCTGCTGCGCAACGAGACCCGGCGTGTGAAGAGTCCGGAGTGGTCGATCACGTCGTGGGGGCGCAAGTACACCTACGACGACTTCTCCGACCACTACCCGGTCTTCGCTAGCTGAGCGCGGCCGCCAGCCTCCGAGCCTGCACCACCGTCCTGCTCGAACCCTTGCGGGCGGCGACCTCGGCGAGTCCGTCGAGGCTGCCGCCCGGCTTGACCTGCTGCGCCAGGTCGACGGCGAGTTCGACCAGGTCCGCGACCCTGTTGTGCGACCACGTCCTCGGCAGGACGGCGGCCGCCAGGTCCCAGATCTGGGGCGCGGCGCCGGAACGGGCCACGTCGCGCAGGCACGGGACGACGCGAGTGAGGGCGAGCTCGCCGCGTTCCAGCAACAGGCCGACGACCTCGCCGAGCGCCTTGCCGTCCAGCTGGTCGCGGGCGGCGAGGATCAGCAGGCCGTCGGTGGCCTGAGCGCGGGCGACGGTCTGGGAGGCGCCGAGGCCGTAGGCGAACGCGAGGTGCGTGGCGGGGCCGATCGGGCCGTCCGCCTCGGCGAGAGCCGGGAGCACCGGGAGTGTGTCGCTGCTGTCCCTGGCGATCGCGAGCGTCGGCACGGCGTACGCGGCGACGACCTCGCGCTGGGCGGGCAGAACGGCGGGCCAGCACGCCAGCATGGACGCCCAGGTGTTGCCCGCGTGCCAGTCCCGCTCCGGGTCGGGCAGGCCCGGCGTCAGCGTCGCGAAGAGTCGTTTGTGGACGGTCGGCCTGGTGTACTGGCCGTGGCGCTCCTCACGGGTGCGTTCGACGATCTCGGCCACCGGGTCGGTCAGGTCGCCCAGCCACTCGCGCAGCAGCTTGCCGGAGTTGGTCCGCAGCGACGCGAAGTCCTCGGGACGGGTGCCGCGGGGCAGGCGGTGGTAGGCCTGCCGGAGGTCGCGCGGCCACGGTTCCCAGTTCTCCGCGTCCGCCTTGGCCAGGCGTTCGAGCAGCGTGGTGGCGTCGAGCAGGCCGGACGTCGAGGTCGGGGTGGACACCAGCGCCGGACGCGGTGAGGTGACGAGACCCTTGGCGATCTCGCCGAGCCGTTGGGTGAGGTGCTCGCTCACCGAGCCGGCCTCGGCGCGTTTGAACTGTTTCACCCACGCCCTGGCGGCGTCGAGGACCGACCTGGACGGGGCTTTCGGCCGCGACACCGCGCGGAGGACCGAGATGAACGCCGACCAGCAGTCACGGCTCTCGTAGGACGACGGCCCCAGGATCCACGGGTACTTCTCGTGCAGCGGAGCGAACGCCTTCACGAGGGACTCCCCGTCCTGCCAGGCGAAGCGGACGACCGCCTCCAGGACCCGTTCGGCGGTGACGACGTCGACCGGTCCCGCGTTGCGGCCGAACAGTCCGTGCACCTCGCCGGTCAGCTCGTCGATCGTGCCGATCGGGTCCGGCCACGGTGCCGGTGCGTACGGGGCGAGTGCGAACGTCTCCTCCGCCACCGCCTCGACACCGAGCTGGGCGGCCAGATCGGCGGGGAGGTGTTCGGCGAACGCCATCAGTTCGGAGCGGGTGGCGTCGCTGAGGCGCTTCTGGTGCTGGGCGACCAGCTTCACGGCCTGGCCGCGCAGGTCTCCCGACTCGTGCGCGAACAGGTCCGCGGCGGCCAGCGCCACCTCGTCCGGACGGGTCCTGGCGTGCTTGCCGAGCCACGTGAGCTGGGTGCGCACCAGCTTCTTCTCGGTGCGGCCGAACACCCGGCGGCTCGCCTCGGCCAGCAGGGCGAAGTCGAGCCCGCCCGCCTCGTCGACCTGCCGCAGCCGCTCCTGCGCCGTGGTCGCGACGGTGGACCGCGAGTCCGGCAGCATCGCCAGGTAGTCCCGCACGTGCCCGGCGGCCTCGTCCGGTGTGACGTCGATGGTCCGGTGCAACGCGAGGAACCCGGCCATGTCCGCCGCCGATCCGCCCTGCTGCAGGCGGGCCAGGCAGCCGTCGAGGAGCAGCGCGCGGTCCATCCGCTCGACGAGCAGTTCCCGCAACTCCCGCGCGTCCACGAGGAACGCCCCCGCGCCCTGCACCTCCAGAACTCGCGGGAACAGCACCTCGAACCCCGGCCGCCGGAGAGCACCGCGGTCGTGCTCCAGCAGGCGCAGGACGAAACCGTCGGAGTCCGGCGGGTTCTCCCCGCAGAACTCCAGGACCACGCGCATGAGGTCGTCGCGGATCAGGCCGCGGGACTGCATCCTGGCGCCGAGCCGTGCGACGAGATCCGGCAGCCACAGCGGTTCGCGGTGCCGCAGCAGGCCGATCACGGCTGCGGGCGCGCTGTTGGGGTTCCGGACGTGAGCGAAGACCTGGTAGCGCAGCAGCCACGGCGCGAGCGTCGCGGCGCTGGGCAGCAGGCCCGCGCCCGCGACCGCCAGCGACGGGTGGTGCCTCCACCGCTCGTCGCCCGCCCGGTGCTTCTTCTCGTACGCCACCAGTTCCGCCGCGCACGTCTTGCGTTCGCCGGGGGTGAGGTTCCTGAGCACCTCGGCGAGCCGGGGCACCTGGTCCGACTCGATCAGCGCGCGGATCCCGTCGAAGCTCATGCCGTTCCTCCGAGAGCGCTCCGAAGTCGCCTCGCCTGCACGACGGCCTTGCCCGATCCCTTGCGGGCGGCCACTTCCGCGAGGCCGTCGATCTCACCGCCCGGCTGGAGCCGCTGGGCCAGTTCGACCGCGAGCTCGATCACGTCGGAGACCCTGTTGTGCGACCAGAGGCTCGGCAGCAGCGCGGCCAGCGCGTGCCAGATCTGCTGTGCTGCACCGGAACGGGCCGCGTCGCGCAGACCGGGCAGCACGCGGTTCAGCACGACGTCACCACCGGCCAGCGCCTGACCGAGGAGGGCGCCGAGCGTCCCGCCGTCGAGCTGGCCCCTGGCCTCGAGGACCAGGACCGCGTCGACCGCGTGCGCCCGGTTGAGGGTCAGTTCGGCGCCCAGGCCGTAGACGAGGGCCAGGTGCAGGGCCTCGCCCGCCGGACCGTCGCACTCGGCGAGCATCGGCAGCAGCGGGCCGTCAGCGCCCTTGGTCGCCGTGCGCGCCCGCAGGTGCGGAACGAGGTGGGCCGCGACGATCTCGCGCTGGGCGGGCAGGGTCGACGGCCAGCACTCGATCATCGGGCCTTGGTCGTCCCAGTGGCGCAGCAGCTTCTCCGGCTCGTCGAGGCCCGGCGTGAGCACCGCGTACAGGCCGGTGTCCTTCACCTCGTAGCCCGAGTGGGAGAAAGTCCTCTCCACGAGGGAGACCACGGGGTCGGTCCTGGTCGCGAGCCAGTCCCGGAGCCGGCCTGCGGCCTTGCTCGTGAGCTGCGCGAACGGGGTGGCGTCCGTGTCGCAGGGCAGGCGGTGCAAGGCCTGCTCGAGGTCTCGCCGCCACGGTTCCCAGCCCTCGGCCTCGGCCCGCGCGAGCCGCTCAGCGAGTGCGGCGGGGTCGATCAGGCCGGACATCTCGGTGGGCGTGGAGACCAGGTCGGGCTTGGGCAGGTAGGTCAGTCCCCTGGCGATCTCGTGCAGCCTGCACGCCAGCTCGTCGGCCACCTCGCCGTCACCCGGCTGCTCGGTCTTCCAGTCGCGGGCGAAGTCGATGCCGTCGCTCACCGGCTTCTTGAGCCGCGCCGGTCTCGCGCGTGCGGCGATGATGACCTCGACGAACTCGTTGTAGGGGTTGCGCTTGCCCGTCGTGTTCCAGCCCGGGTGTTCCGACCGGTAGGCGATCCAGGGGTGTTTCTCGCAGACCACCTGGAGGGCGTTGCCGAGCGCTTCCCGGTCCTGCCAGGCGAAGCGGACGATCGCGGCGATGATCCGTTCCGTCGAGGACGGTTCGAGGTGGGCCGAGTTGCGGCCGAACACCGACATCAGTTCGCCGGTCAGCTCGTCCAGGGTCTCGATCGGCGCGGGGAACGGCCGGGGCACGAACGCCGCCAGTTCCATCGCATCGTCCTGCGTCGTGGTGGTGCCGAGTTGCTGCGCGAGGTCGGCCGGCAGGTGCTCGGCCCGCGTCCGGATCTCCGCCTGGGTGGCGTCGCTCGTGTTGCCGAGGTGCTTGACGATCAGCTTCACGGCCAGGCCGCGCAGGTCGTCGGACTCGTGCCCGAACAGCTCGGCGACGGTGAGCACGACCTCGTCCGGGTTCGCCTTGGCGTGCTGGGCGATCCACGTGAGCTGGGTGCGCACCAGCTTCTTCTCGGTGCGGCCGAACACCCAGCGGCTCGCGTCGATCAGCAGGTCGAAGTCGAGCCGTTCGGCCTCGTCCAGCGCCTTCAACCGGCTCTGCGCGAGGCCCGCGACCGTCGACCGCGAGTCCGGGAGCAGGGCGAGGTAGTCCCGCGCGTGCTCCTCGGTCTCGTCCAGCGTGACCTTCAGGGTCTCGTGCAGCTTGAGGAAACCGTCCATCTCGCCGACCGCGCCACCTTGTTGCAGGCGCGCGAGGCTTCCGTCCAGCAGGACCTGCCTGTCCTGGTAGCGGTGCAGGTACTTCGGCCAGCCCCGCCGGTCGACGTTGAGCACCGCGCCGGAACCGACCGCCTGCAGCATATGCGGGACCAGCGCGTCGTACGCCGGCCTCCAGTTCCCCCGGACGTCGGAGTCCATGAGGTGCAACAGGAAACCATCCGTGTCAGGCGGCTCGTCCCCGCAGAACTCCACGATGATCTTCGTGAGGTCCTGCCGCCAGCGTTCGCGCGACGGCATCTTCGCGGCCAGTTTCGCGATCAGCTCGGGCATCCACGGCAGATCGCGGTACCGCAGCACGTCGAGAAGCGTGATGACGGCGGGGTCCTGCTCGGTCCGGTAGTGCAGCAGGATCTGATATCGGAGCAGCCACGGCGCGAGCGTGGAGGCGCTGGGCAGCAGGCCCGCTCCGGCGATCGCGAGCGGTTCCCCGTGCTCCCACCGGTTGTCGCCCTTGCGGTGCGCCTTCTCGTACGCGACAAGCTCCTTCGCGCACGTCTTGCGCTCGTCGGGCGTGAGGCTCTTCAGCACCTCGCCGAGCGCGAGCAGCTGGTCCGACTCGATCAGCGCCCGGATCCGGTCGAACGTCACGCTCCGCCCCTCACCATGTCCGCCGCCAGCACGTGCTTGCACTTGCCGCGGCCGCCCCGGTACTCGGCCCACCACTGGCAGGTGCACGCGTCGCCGTTGACGCGGTACGAGCCGACCACGGCGGTGTCGCCGTCCCAGCTGACGGCGTTCTGCGCGACGAGCGCCTTCGCGTTGCGCAGCCTGGGGTTCATGGCCTCGACGTCGATGCCGCCGTAGGGCAGTTCGCGGTGGAAGTACGACGCCTCGGCCAGGTCGTAGCCCACCCGCCCGGCCGTGCCGAGCTGGGCGAGCGCGTCCTTCACCCGCGCCGGGGCGAGTCCGGAGCGGCCGGCGAGGTCGGCGACGTCCACGCGGGGCTCGAAGTCGAGCAGCGCGCCGACGAGTTCGGCGTCGGTGTCGGCGTCGCCCGCCGCGAGTCCGTCGAGGACGGCGCCCTCACCGGACAGGCCGCGCGTCACCTCGGGCGACAGGACCAGCGTCAGCCGTTGCGAGCCGAGGTCGACCTCCCAGCCGCTCGCGACGGGCAGGCCGGTGGTGGGCGGGCCGTAGAGGCGGACGGCTTTGGCGAAGCGCAGCAACGGGATCAGGGTCTCGAGGCGGTTCGGGCCCGCCAGGCACACGGCGTTCGCCCCCGCCGTTCCGCTGAGCCGCAGGGACCTCCCCGACGGCACCGCCCACACCGCCGCGCGGCCCTTGGGCAGGGTCTTGAGGAACCGCTGGGCGTCCATCGGGGACAGTTCGGCGCGGAGATCGAACTTCGAGGTGAGGACCTGGGTCTCGGCGAAGCCGCGCAGCCAGCGCGGCGGCAGCGGGACCTTCTTCTCCACGACCGCGCCGTCGAGCGTGCCGACCTCGACCTGGTCCGGCCCGACGGTCAGGTGCAGCGGGTCGCCCTTGGTGACGCGGGCCAGTGCGCGCCGCAGCGGTTCGTTGACGTCGACGTTCGTGGTGCCGCGGTCGTGCACCTCGCCGTCGAGCGCGTCGCCCAGCACGTCCAGGCGGGCGTAAACACCGCAGCAGCCGGAGAACGACTCGAAGCGCAACCGGTCGCCGTTGCACGTGACGACCGGGTCGCGCAGGCGTTCGTTCGTGGGCTGGAAGTACCGGGTGCCCGCGATCTTGGCGATGGCGAGCAACGCCGTGGCGGCCTGCTGCGAGTCGCCGAGGAACCCGGTGAAGAACCTCGGGTTCGGCGCCCTGCCGCCGGAGGTCTGCAGTCCCAGGGCGCGTCGCGTCTCGTCGAGCCGCGAGTCGGCCACGTAGGCGTACGAGTGCATCGAGCCACTGTAGGGAACAGGCGTTCGACCGCGAGGCGGATTGGTCAAACGTAACGGCGCAGCAGGTCCTCTTCGGTCTCGCGGCGCACGATCGGCCTCGCGACCCCGTCCTTCACCGCGACGACCGGCGGGCGGCACACCTGGTTGTAGTTCGAGGCCAGGGCGTGGTGGTAGGCGCCCGTCGCGGGCACGGCGAGCAGGTCTCCGGCGTGCACGTCGTGCGGGAGCGGCACGTCCTCGGCCAGCACGTCCCCGGCCTCGCAGTGCCTGCCGACGACCGTCACCGGCTTCGGCCTGCCACCCCTGCCCACCAGCCGAACGGCGTACTTGGCGCCGTAGAGGGCAGGGCGCGGGTTGTCGCTCATGCCGCCGTCGACGGCCACGAACGTGCGCGTCAGGCCGTGCTTGACCGCGCACACGCGGTACAGCGTCACGCCGGCGTTCGCGACGATCGACCGTCCGGGCTCGATGAGGAGACGGGGAGGCGGTACGCGGTGGACGCCGCACTCGTAGTTGAGGGTGCCGGTGATCCGGTGCGCGAACCCGGCGAGGTCGAAGTCCCGTTCTCCCGCCAGGTAGGGGGCGCAGAAGCCGCCACCGAGGTCGAGCTGGGAGATCCTGGTGCCGCACGAGGCGATCAGGCCCACCATGCGCCGCACGGCCTCCTCGTAGCTCGCCACGTGCCGGACCTGGGAACCGATGTGGCAGTGCAGGCCCGCGAGCGTGAGCGACGGCTGTTCCACGACGCGCAGCACGGCTTCGAGCGCGGCGCCGGACGCCAGGGAGAAGCCGAACTTCTGATCCTCGACACCGGTTGCGATCTTGGCGTGAGTGCGGGCGTCAATGCCGGGCGTCACGCGGATCATGACTTCCTGGCCGCGCGTGGCCAGTGCGCCCAGCTGCGCGATCTCGTCGAGCGAGTCGACGACGATCCGGGAGACCCCGTACGCCAGCGCGGCTTTCAGGTCCTCGGCGGTCTTCACGTTGCCGTGCATGATGATCCGCTGTGCCGGGAAGCCCGCGGCCTTGGCCAGCGCGAGCTCTCCCGCGGACGACACGTCCAGGGACAGGCCCTCCTGCGCCATCCAGCGGTAGACCTCGGGGCAGGGCAGCGACTTGCCCGCGAACACGACCTCGGCCCGCGGGAGTGCCGTGCGGAAGGCCGTCGCCCTCGCGCGGACCGTCCGCTCGTCCAGCACCTGGCACGGGGTGCCGAAGCGGGCCGCGAGCTGCGTCGCGGGGAGCCCACCGATGACGAGGTCCCCGCCGGCGACGCGCGTGCCGTCCGGCCAGAGCCCCTCCTCCAGCACCGGTTCGGTGGAGCATCCGGTGCTGGGCAACAACTCCGCGAGTGTCATGCGTCCAGCACACGCCTGCCGGGCGTCGCTGCCCAGGTACCGGACGAGACCCTGACACGGGTGGCCCCCACCTTGACGCGATCCTGACGAGCGCGGTGGTGGGGGCCACAGCTCAGTGGGCGCAGCAGCCCATCGGTGTCGCCGGTGCGTCGACGGGTTCCTGTGCCGCGGCCTCGATCTCGTGCAGGATCCGCGCCCGCTCGGCCGGGCCCAGGTAGCGGCCCCGGCTGACGACGGCGTGGACGCGGCCGACGTTCGTGATGTCCCGCAACGGGTCCGCGTCCAGCACGACGAGGTCCGCCTGCTTGCCGGGCGTGACCGTGCCCGTCTCGTGCTCCCGTCCGAGGCAGCGGGCGGCTTCGCTGGTGGCCGACCGGAGCGCCTGGTCCGGTGTGAGGCCGGCCTGCACCAGCAACGCCAGTTCGTCGTGCAGCGAGAAGCCCGGGAACACGTAGGCGAACCCCGCGTCCGTGCCCGCGACGACACCGACCCCGGCCTCGTGCATCTGCTTCAGCAGACGCATGCGGGCGTCACCGAACTTCCGCAGTTCCGCGACTTCCTCCGGGGTGCGGGGAGGACGGCCGGACATGATCGCCTGCCATTGCGCACGCAGGTCGACCGGGATGTAGCGCATCCGTTCGAGGGCCACCGGGTCGTTCGTGATGGCCTCGGGTGAGCGGGACATGTTGCGTTCGACGAAGAGCGTCGGCGACTGCCACGTGCCTCGTTCGACCATCGACGCGAACAGCCTGCGAGCGCGGGCCGGTGAGTGCGTGGCGACGGCGGCCCGTTCGATCCGGCCCGCGTGGCGGCCCCACCAGTCCGGGTCCGCCGGGTCGTCGGGACGCCCGCGGAGCTCGGCGTAGAGGGCGTCGGCATCGTCCGAAGTGGACGTGAACAGGTTGTAGAGGTGTTCGTGGGTGTGCTGGGCCAGCGCGTCCTGCACAGGCACACGGGCCGGGACGTGACCGGCGAACGGAATCCTGAGCCTGCGCGCCTCGGCCGCGATGGCCGCGTGGCACTGCGGGGACAGGAACGAGTAGACCTTGACGAAGTCCGCTCCCCCGTCCTTGGCCCGGCGCACCGCGGCACGGGCCTCGTCCGGGGTGCGCACCACGTCCGAGCCGGGCCAGATCGAGCCGGGACCGTCGACGATCGCGCTGGCGATCACCATCCGAGGACCGAGGATCTCTCCGGACTCGATGCGGTGCCGGGTGTCGTGCGTCTCGGGCTGGCCCCACATCTCGCGGACGCCCGTGACGCCCTGGACGACGTGCAACGGCGCGACGGTGCTCTCGAAGAACGTCGCGTGGGTGTGCATGTCCCACAGGCCGGGGATCACGTACTTCCCGGCGAGGTCGATCACCCGCACACCGCGCGGGATCTCGCGGTGCCGGCCGGCGACCAGGACCCGGTCACCGCTCAGCACGACGGTCGCGTCGCGGACCGGTGCGCGGCCGGTGCCGTCGATCAGCGTGGCCCCGCGCAGCACCGTCACCCCGCTCGCGGCGTCCGCCGGTTGCCCCACGGCTCCCAGCGCCACCGCTCCGAGTGCACCCTTCCCCAGCCAGGACAACACGTCCCGGCGCGCCACGTCCCCCATGGCCCCACCTCCCCTTGCGTCCACGGTAGCGATCGCGGGGAGGTGGAGCAGTGGGGCTGGCACCAGGGTTCTACGGCCGGGTCCACACCGCCACGTAGTCGACCAGCATCGGCCTGCCCGGCGTGGTCTGCGCGGTCGGCGTCGCCCGCCCGGCCACGCCGTTGGGGAACGCGCCGCCCATCGCCACGTTGAGCAGGATGAAGTAGCCCTGGTGCGACGTCATGTTGTTCCACGAGGTGGCGTCCATCTGGTTCTGCCGGACGGTGTGGAACTGCTGACCGTCGACGTACCACCGCAACTGGTTCGGGCTGACCGACCGGTCCCACTCGAAGCGGTAGGTGTGGAACGCCGACTGGCACGTGCTGCCGGGACACGCCCGCGACGCGCCGAGGCCGTTCGTCTCGTTGCACGGGCCGCCGGGGTTCACGCCGCAGTGCAGCACGCCCCAGACGCTGTTGACGCCGTTGACGTTCTCCATCACGTCGAACTCGCCGATGGCCGGCCAGTTCCAGTAGTTGCCGCGGTACGGCGAACCCAGGGCCCAGAAAGCCGGCCAGTAGCCGAGCGCGGGCGTACCGGTGATGTTGGGCATCTGGATGCGCCCCTCGATGCGCAGGATGCCACCGGCGGGTGCCTTGAAGTTCGAGCGGCGGGTCTCGATGCGGCCCGAGGTCCACTCGCCGTTGGCGGCGCGCAACGGGGTGATGCGCAGGTTCCCCGAGCCGTCGAGGGCGAGGTTCGCGCGGTCGTTGGTGTAGCGCTGGATCTCGCCGGTGCCCCAGTTGCCGGGGCCGCCGGGGTAGCCGTGGCCGGTGTCGACGATCCAGTTGGTGCCGTTCGGGGCGCTGTTGTTCGCGCCGGTGAAGTCGTCCGACCACGCCAGGGACCAGCCGGGCGGGGTGGGTGGGACCGCTGCCTGCGCGATGCCGCTCAGTGGGAGGACCAGGGCCAGTCCCAGCAGGGCGCGCGTGAGTTTTCGAGCCACGACGATGACCTCTCTGTCACGATCGTGCGGCAGCGGACTTCCACGGAAGCGCTCTCACGGCTTCACGTCAACCTCACAGCTCGAACCGGTACCCCATCCCCGGCTCGGTGATCAGGTGCTTCGGCCGCGCGGGGTCGTCCTCCAGCTTGCGCCGCAACTGGGCGAAGTACACCCGCAGGTACTGCGACTCGTTGACGTGCATAGGCCCCCACACCTCCTGCAGCAGCTGCTTCTGCGACACCAGCCGTCCCGGATTGCGCGCGAGGATCTCGACCAGCCCCCACTCCGTCGGCGTCAGGTGCACCTCACGGCCATCGCGCCGCACCTTCTTCACCGCCAGGTCCACCACGAACGACGAGGTCGTGACCACCGGGTCGCCCGTCTCCCTGGCGAGGTCGCGGCGCACGGCCGCGCGCAGGCGGGCCAGCAGCTCGTCCATCCCGAACGGCTTGGTGACGTAGTCGTCGGCGCCCGCGTCGAGGGCCTCGACCTTGGCCGACGAGTCGGTGCGCGCGGACAGCACGATGATCGGGATGGTGGACCACCCGCGCAGGCCGGCGATCACGTCCACGCCGTCGATGTCGGGCAGGCCGAGGTCGAGCACGACCACGTCCGGCTTGCCCTCGACGGCGACGCCGAGCGCGGACTTGCCGTCGTAGGCCGTCATCACGTCGTATCCCCGCGCGCTGAGGTTGATCCTCAGCGCGCGCACGATCTGCGGTTCGTCGTCGACCACCAGCACTGACGTCATCCGGAACCCTCCTGGTAGGCGGGCAGCGAGATGACCACGGTCAGCCCACCGCCCGGTGTGTCCTCGGCGCTGATCTCACCGCCCATGGCGGCGGTGAAGCCCTTGGCGACGCTCAGGCCGAGCCCGACGCCCGGTGTGGCGGAGCGGTCGCCGAGCCGCTGGAAGGGCGCGAACACCTTGTGCCCCTCCTTCTTCGGCAGGCCGGGGCCGTGGTCCACGATCCGCAGCTCGACGCGGGACCCGTACGCGCTGGCGCGGATCATCACCGGCGACGGGCTGCCGTGCCGCACGGCGTTGTCGACCACGTTCGCGATCACGCGTTCCAGCAGTCCCAGGTCCGCGAGCACGGGCGGCAGGTCCTCGGCCACCACCACCGACACGTCTCCCCCGATGCCGGTGAGCGCCCTGGCCACGACCTCGTAGTAGCCGACCGGCCGCAGGACGGGTTCGACCGATCCGGTCGCGAGCCGGGACGAGTCCAGGAGGTTGTCCACCAGGCCCGCCAACCGGTCCGCGGACTCCTCCACGGTCTCCATCAGCTCGCCGACGTCCTCTTCGGACAGTGGCAGCGTGGTGTCGCGCAGGCTCCCGATCGCCGCCTTGATCGACGTCAGCGGTGTGCGGAGGTCGTGGCCCACGGCCGACAGCAGTGCCGTGCGCAACTCCGACGTCTCGGCCTTCCGTTGCGCCCGCAGGGCGTCGGCGGCCATCCGCTGCTGGCGCAGCGCCACGAACGTCTGGCCCGCCGCGGCCTCCAGCACCCGCTGGTCGCTCGCGGGCAGCACGCGTCCGCTCAGCCGCAGCCGCACGTCGCCGGTGACCGTCACCTCGGTCACGGGACCGCGATCCCGTCCGGCGCACTCCACGCGCGTCCAGGTCCCGTCCCGCCGCTCCACGAGCACCACCGACTCCAGGCCGAAGTTCTCCCGGATCTTCTCCAGCAGCCGCGCCAGCGGGTACGGCGACGTGAGCACGGTCCGCGCGTAGGAGGCCAGCAGCGCGGCCTCGGTCCGCGCCCGCGCGCCCTGCTCCCCCAGCCGCGCCGCCCGGTCGACGGTCAGCGCCACCACGGTCGCGACGATCACCATGGCCGCCAGCGTGATCACGTTCTCCGGCGTCTGGACGGCGAGGCTGTAGTAGGGCTCGGTGAAGTAGTAGTTCAGCAGCCCGGCGCCCAGGACCGCGCAGAACAACGCGGGTCCCAGCCCGCCCGCGATCGCGACCACGCACGTGACCAGCAGGAACGCGACCAGGTCCGTCGAGAAGTCCAGCTCGTCGCGCCACAGCATGCCGAGCGCGGTGACGACGGCGGGCAGCACCAGCGCGAGCACCCAGCCGATCAGCCTGCGCCGCAACGACAACGGGTCGGCACTGGCTTTCCACCGCAGACCGCGCCGCGACTCGTCGTGCGTGACCATGTGCACGTCGATCGCGCCGGACTCCTGCACCACGGCCGCGCCGATGCCCTCGTCGAACGCCCGCGCGACCCTCGATCTGCGCGAGGTCCCCAGCACGAGCTGGGTGGCGTTGACCCCGCGGGCGAACTCGAGCAACGCCGTCGGCACGTCGTCGCCGACGACCGAGTGGAAGGTCGCGCCCACGTCCTCGGTGATCTTGCGGGACCGGGCGATGTGCTCGGGCGTGACACCCGAGAGCCCGTCGCCGCGCAGCACGTGCACGACCAGCAGTTCCGCGCCCGCCCGTGTCGCGATCCTCCGCGCCCGGCGGATCAGCGTCTCGCTCTCCGGCCCGCCGGTGATCGACACGACGACCCGTTCCCTGGTCTCCCAGGTGTCGGTGATCTCCTTCTCGCTGCGGTACCGCTGCAACGCGACGTCGACCTGGTCGGCGACCCACAGCAGCGCCAGTTCCCGCAACGCCGTCAGGTTGCCGAGCCGGAAGTAGTTGCCCAGCGCGGCGTCGATCCGGTGCGCCGGGTACACGTTGCCGTGCGCCAGCCTGCGCCGCAGCGCCTCGGGGGTGATGTCGATCAGCTCGACCTGTTCGGCGCGGCGGACCACCTCGTCCGGCACGGTCTCCCGCTGCCGCACACCGGTGATCCGCTCCACGACGTCGTTGAGGGACTCCAGGTGCTGGACGTTCACGGTCGAGAGGACGTCGATGCCCGCTTCGAGCAGTTCCTCGACGTCCTGCCAGCGCTTCTCGTTGCGCGAGCCCGGCGCGTTGGTGTGCGCGAGCTCGTCGACCACCGCGACCTCCGGCCGGCGGGCCAGGATCGCGTCCACGTCCATTTCGGACACTTCGAGGTCGCGGTGCCGCGTCACCCTGCGCGGCAGCACCTCCAGGTCCTCCAGCAGGGAGGCGGTCTTGTCCCGGCCGTGGGTCTCCACGAGTCCGACGACCACTTCCGTGCCGCGCTCCCGGCGCCGGTGTGCCTCGCCGAGCATGGCGAAGGTCTTGCCGACGCCGGGAGCGGCGCCGAGGTAGATCCTCAGCTCACCCCGGCGACCGTCAACGCCCATTGTTCTGGGCAGCGCTGTCGACGGCACGGTTCAGCGCTGTCACGTTGACGGTGGTGGTGAAGGTGCCGGAGGTGCTGGCGGACACCAGTTCCCGCACCCTCTCCACCGGCAGCCCGGACGCGCGGGCCACGCGGGGCACCTGCAACGCCGCGTACTCCGGGCTGATGTGCGGGTCGAGGCCGGACCCGGACGCGGTGACGGCGTCCTGCGGGACCTGGCTCTCGGGCACGCCTTCGCGTTGCGCTACAGCCGTGCGGCGCTCGGCGACGACCTTCGTGTAGTCCTCGTTCAGCTCGCCCTTGTTCGAGCCGCCGGACGCGGGCAACGTCGCCGCGGATGGCCTCGGTGCGAAGTACCGGTCCCCTTCGCGCGGGACCGCCACCAGAGTCGTGTCCGTGGCTTCGGCGTTGGCGTGCAGGCCGGGGATCCGCGAGATGCCCCAGACCGACAACGGGTAGAGCACACCGAGGAGCACCGTGAGGGCGAGCAGGATGCGAAGTCCCGCCCACGACTGCTTGAGGAAGTTGTTCATGGTTCAGCCGATCCCGGGGATGAGTCGCACGAGCAGGTCGATCAGCCAGATCCCGGCGAACGGCGTCACGACGCCGCCCAGTCCGTAGACCAGCAGGTTGCGCCGCAGCAGCGCACTGGCACTGGACGGCCGGTACTTCACACCGCGCAGCGCCAGCGGGATCAGTGCCACGATCACCAGGGCGTTGAAGATCACCGCTGAGAGGATCGCGGACTGCGGCGTGGCCAGGTTCATGATGTTGAGCTTGTCCAGCGCCGGGTAGATCGCCGCGAACATGGCGGGCAGGATCGCGAAGTACTTCGCGAGGTCGTTCGCCACGGAGAACGTCGTCAGCGCACCGCGGGTGATCAGCAACTGCTTGCCGATCTCCACGATCTCGATGAGCTTGGTCGGGTCCGAGTCGAGGTCGACCATGTTGCCGGCCTCCTTCGCGGCCGACGTGCCGGTGTTCATCGCGACGCCCACGTCCGCCTGGGCGAGCGCGGGCGCGTCGTTCGTGCCGTCGCCGGTCATCGCGACGAGCCGGCCGCCCTCCTGCTCCTTGCGGATCAGGGCCATCTTGTCCTCGGGCTTGGCCTCGGCGAGGTAGTCGTCCACGCCGGCCTCCGCCGCGATGGCCTTGGCGGTCAGCGGGTTGTCGCCCGTGACCATGACCGTCCGGATGCCCATCGCGCGCAGCTCGGCGAAGCGTTCCTTCATGCCGGGCTTCACGACGTCGCTGAGCCGGATCACGCCGAGCACCCTGTCGTTCTCCGCCACCACAAGAGGTGTGCCGCCGTGGGCGCTGATCTCGTCGACGATCTCTCGGGCCGTGTCCGTCAGTTCGAACGCGGACGCGGCGCCCTTGCGGATGCTGCGGTCACCGAGATCGATGCCGGACATGCGGGTCTGCGCCGTGAACGGCACGAACTCGCCGGTCTTCTCGTGCTCGCTCGCGGGTTCGCCGCCCGCGAGCTCGAGGATGCTGCGGCCCTCGGGGGTGTCGTCGGCCAGGCTCGCCAGCCGTGCGGCCGCCACGAGCGTCTCGTGGGAGGTCGGGCCGACCGGGATGAACTCGGTCGCGCGCCGGTTGCCCCACGTGATCGTGCCGGTCTTGTCGAGCAGCAACGTGTCGATGTCGCCGGCGGCCTCGACCGCCTTGCCGGAGGTCGCGAGGACGTTGCGCTGCACCAGCCGGTCCATGCCCGCGATGCCGATCGCGGACAGCAGCGCGCCGATCGTCGTGGGGATCAGGCAGACCAGCAGCGCGGTCAGCACGACCACCGACTGCTCGCCGCCGGAATAAATCGCGAACGGCTGCAGCGCCACCACCGCGAGCAGGAAGATGATCGTGAGCGTGGAGAGCAGGATCGTCAGCGCGATCTCGTTCGGCGTCTTCTGCCGTTCCGCGCCCTCGACCAACGCGATCATCCGGTCCACGAAGGACTCCCCGGGCTTCGTCGTGATCCTCACGACGATCCGGTCGGACAACACCGTCGTGCCACCCGTGACGGCGCACCGGTCGCCGCCCGACTCGCGGATGACGGGGGCGGACTCGCCGGTGATCGCCGACTCGTCGACGGTCGCGATGCCCTCGACGACGTCCCCGTCACCGGGGATGACCTCACCGGCCTCGACGACCACCAGGTCGCCGATCTTGAGTTCGGTGCCGGCGACCGTCCTGCCGTCGAGCATCCGCGCGACGGCGTCCTTCTTGGTCCTGCGCAACGACTCCGCCTGCGCCTTGCCGCGTCCCTCCGCGACGGCCTCGGCGAGGTTCGCGAACAGCACGGTGAACCACAGCCACAGCGCCACCGCGACGGTGAACACGCTCGGCTCGGCCACCGCGAACACGGTGACCAGCAACGAGCCGGCCCAGACGACGAACATCACGGGACTGCGCAGCTGGTGACGCGGGTGGAGCTTCTTGAGGGCCTCGGGGAAAGCGGCCGCGAGACCGGGTTTCGTGGTCACAGCAGTGCCTCCGCGATGGGACCGAGAGCGAGAGCGGGAACGAAGGTGAGCGCGGCGACCAGCACGATCGCGCCGGTGAGCAGCGTCGCGAAGAGCGGCCCGGTGGTGGGCAGCGTGCCCGCCGTGACCGGCACCTTCTTCTGCGCCGCCAGGGAACCGGCGAGCGCCAGGACCGCGATGATCGGGATGAACCGGCCGAACAGCATGCACAGGCCGAGCGACGACTGGAACCAGTCGCTCGTCACGGTGATGCCCGCGAACGCGGACCCGTTGTTGTTGGAGGCCGACGCGTAGGCGTACAGGACCTCCGACAAGCCGTGCTCTCCCGGGTTGTTCAGCGCGGCCCGCGTGCTCGGCAGGATCGCGGCGATGCCCGCGCCGATCAGCAGCACGGTCGGCATGGCGAGGATCGACACCGCGGCGGCCGTGACCTCCTTGCGCCCCAGCTTCTTGCCGAGGTACTCGGGGGTGCGGCCGACCATCAGGCCCGCCAGGAACATCGCGATGATCGCCATCACGAGGATGCTGTAGAGCCCGGTGCCGACACCGCCCGGAGTCATCTCGCCGAACAGCATGTTCAGCAGGGTCGCGCCGCCGCCGAGCCCGGTGTAGCTGTCGTGCAGCGAGTTGACCGCGCCCGTGGACGTGCCGGTGGTGGCGTCGGCGAAGATCGCGCTGCCAGGAATGCCGAACCGGAGTTCCTTGCCCTCGAGCGGCCTGAGGCCGTTCGCCTCGGCGGCCCAGATGACCCCGAGCATCGCAGTCCAGATGACTCCCATGACGCCGAGCAGGACGTATCCCTGCTTCTTGTCGCCGACGAGCTGCCCGAACGTGCGGGTCAGCGCGACCGGGACGACGAGGATCAGGAAGATCTCGAGCAGGTTGGTCCACTCGTTCGGGTTCTCGAACGGGTGCGCGGAGTTGGCGTTGAGCACGCCGCCACCGTTGGTGCCGAGCTCCTTGATGACCTCCTGGCTGGCGACGGGCGCGTTCGCCACGACCTGGCCGTCGACGTCCACTCCGGACTTCAGCGACATCGTGACGCCCAGCGCGATCAGCACGATCGCGCCGATGAACGCGATCGGCAGCAGGATCCTGGTCGTGCCCCGGACGAGGTCGACCCAGAAGTTGCCCAGCCTGTCGGTCTGGTGCCGGACGAACCCGCGGACGAGGGCGATCGCCACGGCCAGGCCGACCGCGGCCGACACGAAGTTCTGCACCGTCAGGCCGGCCATCTGGACCGCGTGGCCCATGACGGCCTCCGGCACGTACGACTGCCAGTTCGTGTTGGCCACGAAGCTGATCGCCGTGTTGAAGGCCATGCCTTCCGGCACGTTCCCGCGGTCGAAGTTCCACGGCAGCAACGACTGCGCGCGCTGGATCACGTACAGGAACACGATGCCGACGAACGAGAAGCCCAGCACGCCGTACGCGTAGGTGCTCCACTTCTGCTCGGCGTCGGGGTTGATCCGGGCGAACCGGTAGATGGCCCGTTCGACGCGTAAGTGGCTCTTCGCGGTGAACACGCGAGCCATGTAGTCGCCCAAGGGCCGGTACACGACCGCGAGGGCCGCGAAGAGGATGCCGACCTGCACCAGGCCGGCGGCGAGAGGTGACATCAGAACTTCTCCGGCCTGACGAGTGCGACGAACAGGTAGACGATCAGCGCGAGCGCGATCACGCCGGCAACGGCGTTCGCGACGAGTCCCGTGCTCACAACTTCTCCAGCCCACGCACCGTCAGGCCCAGCACGACGAAACTCCCGATCAGCAGCAACGCGTAGGCCAGGTCGGCCATGACGCCGCTCCCTTCAACAACGAGGTCTTCTTGATGACGCTCGGAAGCGTGCATCAAGAAATGCCTGATCAGGGGGTGCCTGACAGCGTCCTTACGGGAGCGGGGGCGGCTTTTACGCGTTCTTGAGGCCGGGGAGACCCCGGTCTCATCCGTTCGGGCCTGCGGCGGTCACGAGGTGTGAAATCGTCAGCGCCATGACGCTCGACGAGGTGGCGGACCTGCTCCCCGCCCGAGGCCTGGTCGCGGTCGACGGCGTGGACGGGGCGGGCAAGACGACGTTCTGCGACGCCCTGGCCGTCGTGCTGCGCGCACGAGGCCGCGAGGTCGTGCGCGCGTCCGTGGACGACTTCCACCACCCGCGCGCGGTGCGCTGGCAACGCGGCCGGACCTCACCCGAGGGGTTCTTCCTCGACAGCTACGACTACGAGCGGTTCGTCTCGCACCTGCTCGCACCGTTCGCCGCCGGGCAGCCGTTCCGGCGCGCGAGCCACGACCTGGGGACCGACGAGCACGTGGACGTGCCGGCCGAGGTCGCCCCGCCGTCCGCGCTCCTGCTCGTCGACGGCATCTTCCTGCACCGCGACGAACTCGTGGCCCACTGGGACTTCTCGGTGTTCCTGCACGTCGAGTTCGCGGTGTCCGTGGCGCGGATGGCCGCGCGTGACGGCAGCCCGCCCGATCCGGACGACCCGCGCAACCACCGGTACGTCGAGGGGCAGCGCCTGTACCTGGCGGCCTGCGATCCGGCGGCACGGGCGTCTCTGGTGATCGACCACGGGGACGGGCCGTAATCCCCCGCCGGCTCAGAGCACGCGCACGTCCGCAGCCGGAAGCCCGGCCCACCACCGCGCATAACGCTTGTACACCAGCGGTTCCCGATCGCCGAGGAGCTTGCGCAGTGACGCCGCCTCCTCCGCCAGCCCGGCCCACTGGTCCTCGTCCAGGGCGTGGAACGCGCTGGCCTCCACGCCCCCGTCCTCGGTCGGGCGCCACACCCCGGCCACGTGCCCGTCGACGAGGAGCGTCGGCAACGTGTCGCCGTTGTTGCGGATGACGAGCTTGCGGTACGGCTCGGGAATGATCCGGCTCCGGTCGGCGTAGGCGAGTAACGTGCTGTCCCACATGGCCATCAGCCGCGGCGGCGCCGGAACGTCCTCGTCCGGAACCGTCCGGTCGGGAACGTCGTGGAAGCCGCCGCTCTCGGTGAGGTTCAGCAGTGCCAGCGCCTCCCGGATCGTGGTGCGCGGCAGCATGGTGAACTGGTTCATGTCGAGCACGGTCGCGGGCCCGAAGCCGGTGAGGTAGCGGCGCAGCAGCTCGGCGACGGCCGCCATCCGTTCGCGCGGCTCGGTCGCCACGGCCTGGTAGGCGGGCCGCAGTCCGAACGACCACGGCCCGCCCGTGGGCGCGTGCACGAGTCCGCCGTAGGTCCTCAGCGCCCACCAGACGCCGGGCTCGCCGACGTCTCCGACGTGCGAGTGCAGCAGTTCCTCGATCTCCGCCTTCTGCCGCGGTGTCGCCGCGAACTCCAGCAGGTGCTCCAGCAGCGCGTCGACCTGGTCGATCGTGACGTCCATGGCCTTGAACCGCTTGTCGTACAGGCGGGAGGCGCGCAGCGCGGGCAGCATCGCGTGGTGGAACACCTCGTGGTCCGCGGCCGCGACGGCGTGCAGGGTGATCCGCATCAGCGATGCCTTGCGGACCACCCCGTTCGCGAACGCCTCGTCCAGGCCGGAGGGGTCGAAGCCCTCGATCCTGTTCCACAGCGCGATGTACGGCGACGCCGGTTCCTGCGCCTGGATCGCCACGACCCTGTCCACGGCGGTCCCCAGGTCAACGGGTTCGCGCCGCAGCAGCATCTGCCGGTCGAGCGTGGCGCGGTTGAGCTGACGTGCCGTGTAGGTCATGTCGGAGATCCTGGCTCACCTGAGCTTCGACGGCCACCAGATCCGGCCGCCGATGTCCACCGACAGCGCCGGCACGAGCAACGACCGCACCAGCAACGTGTCCAGCAGCACGCCGAACGCCACGATGAACGCGATCTGCGTCAGGAACAGGATCGGCAGCACGGCCAGCGCCGCGAACGTCGCCGCCAGCACCACGCCCGCGGACGTGATCACGCCGCCGGTCAGGCTGAGGCCCCTGATCGTGCCGTCGACCGTGCCGAGTTCCCGCGTCTCCTCGCGAACTCTGGTCATCAGGAAGATGTTGTAGTCGATTCCCAGCGCCACGAGGAACACGAACCCGAATAGCGGCACCACCGGATCGGCGCCCGGGAAGTCGAAGACGTGGTTGAACACCAGCGCGGACACGCCCATCGTGGCCGCGAACGACAGCACCACGGTCGCGATCAGCAGCAACGGCGCCAGCAACGAGCGCAGCAGCAACGCCAGGATCAGGAAGATCACGACCAGCACGATCGGGATGATCAGCATCCGGTCGTGCTCGGACGTCGTCCTGGTGTCGAGCAGCGTCGCGGTCGGCCCGCCGACCTTGGTGCCGTCGATCCCGTCCACGGCCGCGCGGAGCCGTTGCACGGCCTCGACCGCGGCGTCGGAGTCCGGCGCGTCCTGCAGCGTGGCCTCGATGCGCACGAGCCCATCGGCCGTGCCGGAAGGCCGCACGTCCGCGACACCGTCCACCTTGGCCTTCTGCACGACCTCGGCGGTCTTGCTCTCGGAAGCGATGATCACGGTCGGCGAGCCGGTGCCGCCGGGGAAGTGCCGGGACAGCACCTCTTGTCCCGCAACGGATTCCACCGGCGTCAGGAACACGTCGGACTGCGCCGTGCCGGAGGCCTTGAGCTGCGGCAGGAACGCGGCGCCCGCGAGCAGCACGAGCGTCGTGACGATCCAGATGGCGCGCGGCTTGCGGCGCACCAGGTTCGCGACGCGGCCCCAGAGCCCGCTCGTCTCGGGGTGCTCGGAGCCGAACTTCGGGGCGAACGGCCAGAAGGCGCCGCGACCGAGCAGCGCGAGCGCCGCCGGCAGGAACGTCATGGTGGTCAGCAGGGCGGCACCGATGCCGATGGCCGCGACCGGCCCGAGGCCCTTGTTGGAGTCGAGGTCGCTGAACAGCAGGCACAGCACGCCGAGGATCACCGTGCCGGCGGACGCCGCGATCGGTTCGATCGTGCCGCGCCAGGCGGTCTTGATGGCCGCGACCTTGTCCTGGGTGTCGCGCAGTTCCTCGCGGAACCTCGACACGAGGAGCAACGCGTAGTCCGTCGCGGCGCCGAACACCAGGATCGACAGGATGCCCTGGCTCTGGCCGTTCAACGCCAGCA
Organism: Lentzea cavernae; assembly: GCF_014653695.1. Lineage (GTDB taxonomy): Bacteria > Actinomycetota > Actinomycetes > Mycobacteriales > Pseudonocardiaceae > Lentzea > Lentzea cavernae. The sequence goes on from NZ_BNAR01000002.1 coordinate 541,507, forward strand.
CGTCGTTCTTCGCCAGCAGGTACACCACGAAACTGGCCAGGCCGAGCGCGAACACCGCCGACACCAGCACCACCACGGGCAACAGCGGACTGCGGTAGACGACGAGCAGGATCAGCGCGACGACGGCGCCCGCGACGAGCAGCAGCAGGCCGTCGATCCCGCCGAACGCCTCCACGAGGTCCGCGACCTGCGCGGCCGGGCCGGTGACCAGCACCGTCAGCCCCTCGGGCGCGGAACGGGTGCTGTCGCGGATCTGGAAGACCGAGTCCTTGACGTCCTTCGCCGGGTCGAGCAGCAGGACGACCTGCGCGGCCTCGTTGCCGTCCGGCGCGGGGATCACCGGCGAGGCCTGGAAGCCCTTCGCCTGGTCGGTGAGGTAGCGCCGGTCCTCTTCGGTCAGCCCGCCGGACCGTTCGATGACGACGATCGCCGGGATGGCCTGCTCGCGCTGGAACTTCTTCTGCAGCTCGGCGACCTGTGTGGACTCGGCCGAGTTCGGCAGGAACGCGCTGCTGTCGTTCTCCGAGACCTCCGACAGCTTGCCCGAGTACGGCCCGGTGAAGCCGCCCAGGGCCAGCCAGACGACGAGGAGGACCCAGGCCAGGACGCGCATCAGATATTCCTTCGATCGTCGAACGTTTCGATGGTCGAAACAGTAAGCTGTGATCGTGAGCGATGCAACCGACTACGAGCTGAGCATGATGCTGCGCACACTGGTGATGGAGTCGAACCGGTTCCTCGAGATCTTCAGCGCGGCCCACCAGTTGCATCCCACGGACATGACAGCGCTGAACCTCATCATGACGGCCCCGATGACACCCGGCACGCTGGCGAAGGCGCTGAACCTCAGCGCGTCCGCGACGACGTCCGTGCTGGACCGCCTGGAGCGCGCCGGGCACGTGACGCGCGAACGCGACCCGGAGGACCGCCGCCGCGTCGAGCTGCGGGTGCTCTCGGCGGCGACGGCGCTGGCCTCCACGTTCTTCCAGCCGCTGGCCCGCGAGTACGCCTCGGCCTGGGAGCGGCTGAGCCCGGAGGACCGTCAGGTGGTCGCGCGCTTCCTGGAGGCGACGACCGAGGCGACCACGCGGGTGCGCGAGTCGGTCACCTGAGCCGCCCCGGCGGCAGCGTCCGCCCGCAGACCAGCAGCAACAGGTCCTGGGCCTGTCCCCTGACCGGCCTGCCCTCCCCGAACGTCCAGTCCAGGTCGGTGGCCTCCAGGCGCTTGCCGGCCAGGTCGGCGCCGAAGTACTTGACGTTGGCCGGTGTCATGCCGTCGAGGATCACCTTGAGCCGGTCGTGCGGCACCGTCCGGTCGAGGCCGAGCGCGACCGTGATGTCCAGGCCGTGGATGACGTCGTGGGACAGCGCGCCGGCCGGTCCGCCGCCAGGAGGCGTCCACGGGTGGTCGATGTTGGCCTTCAGGGAGTCGAGCAGGTCCTTCGCCGGGAGCCGGGCGTCCTTGCGGGCCATGCGGTCGGAGGCGTGGTTGAACCGGCCGCCCGACTTCAGGATCTCCAGGACCACCCTGGTCCCGCTGGAGCGGAACGGCAGCGTCGTGTGCGCGACGACGTGCCTGGTGGTCCAGCCCGCACACAGGCTCGGCGCGTCCCACTGGTCCTCGGTGAGGCCCTCGAGGAGCTCCACCTGGTCACGCCGTTCCGCCGCGATCGCGGCGCGGATGTCTTCGGTCATGTGCCGGTGTACGGACCGGCCGACGGGAACTCATCGGTCCGCGTAGGGTCCAGTGCGTGATCGAGGCGCTGGAGCCGTTCCGGATCGAGCTGACCGGCTACTGCTACCGCATGCTCGGCTCCGGCTTCGAGGCCGAGGACGCCGTGCAGGAAACACTCGTGCGCGCATGGAAGGCGTTCGACACCTACGACTCCTCACGCGCATCGCTGCGGACGTGGCTCTACCGCATCGCCACGAACATCTGCATCGACATGCAGCGCAGCACCCAGCGCCGCGCCCTGGCCGTCGACCTGGGCCCGTCCGGCGGCGAACTCGGCGCTCCCCTGCTGGAGAACGCCTTCGTCCAGCCCGTGCCGGACGCCCTGGTGCTGCCGGAGGACCAGGCGATCCGCCGCGAGACCGTCCGCCTGGCGTTCGTGGCCGCGCTGCAACACCTGCCGCCCCGCCAGCGAGCCGTGCTGGTCCTGCGCGATGTGCTGGCGTGGCAGGCTTCGGAGGTCTCCGCGCTGCTGTCCACTTCGGTCGCGTCGGTGAACAGCGCGTTGCAACGGGCTCGGGCGACGCTGCGGGTCGTGGACGTCGGCACGCCGCTCGACGTCGACGACCCGGTGCAGAAGTCGTTGCTGAGCCGGTACTGCGAGGCGTTCGAGCGGCACGACGTTCACACGCTCGTGGCGTTGCTGCACGAGGACGCGACGATGTCGATGCCGCCGTTCAGCTGGTGGCTGCGCGGGCGCGGGCCTATCTCGGTGGCGTTGAGCGATCCTCAGGCCTCCTGCGCCGGTGCGTGGCTGGTGCCGGTGCGGGCCAACGGGTCGCCGGCGTTCTGGCAGATGCGGCCCGGGATGGACCGGCCGTTCGGGCTGGTGTTCCTCGACGTGCGGGAGGGGTTGGTCACCGCGAGCACGACCTTCCTGAACGTCGAGGAGCTGCTGCCGTTGTTCGGCCCGCTGTCACCGATGAGTTCCAGGCCGCTGCTCCGTACCTCTTCGGACGACTAGTTTCTGGAGGAAGTCCATGGCGATCCAGCCCATCATCGTGACGCCCGGCCTGGACCGGGTGCAGGGGTTCTACTCAGGCGTGTTCGGCGCCGTCGAGGTGCACCGGTACCCGGAGGACGGACCCGTCTTCTACAAGACGCTGCGGATCGGTGACGCCGAGCTGGGGCTCGTGGCCGAGGACGCGGACGTCTCCGCGCCGGCACGGATCACGCTGAGCATCGACGTGGAGGACGTCGACGCACTGCTGCCGCTGGTCGAGGCGACCGGTGGGCGCGTGCTGGGGCCCGCGAACGACATGCCGTGGGGCCAGCGGGTCGCGCACGTCCTCGATCCGGACGGAAACCCGGTCAACATTACGCAACAGCTCTAGTCTGGCCGACGTGATCCGCATCGTGCCGTCGGACGAGGTGCCGTGGGAGGACGTCGACGCGATCTTCGACGGCTCCGAGCCCGGCAAGTGCCACTGCCAGCGCTACAAGGTGCGGGGCTGGATCTGGCGCGACTCGACGCTCGACGAGCGCGTCGCCGCCCACGAGGAGCAGTCGGCGCGCGGCAGCGGGCTGGTGGCCTACGTGGACGACCAGCCCGCCGGGTGGGTGGCGGTCGAGCCGCGGTGCGGCTACGCGAAGCTGCTCGGCATGCCCGTCCCGTGGAAGGGTCGTTCCGAGGACAAGGACGACGACGGCGTGTGGGCCGTGACGTGTTTCGTGGTGCGCAAGGGCTTCCGCAGGCAGGGGCTCACGTACGAGCTGGCGGCGGCGACCGTGGAGCACGCGCGCAAGCACGGAGCCCGGGCTGTCGAGGCGTATCCGATGATCGCCGCGCCGGGGCAGAACGTGACGTGGGGCGAGATGCACGTGGGCGCGCGGCAGGTGTTCGAGGAGGCCGGGTTCGTGCAGGTGACGCACCCGACCAAGCGGCGTTTCGTGATGAGGGTGGACTTCTGATGCGGTTCGACGAGATCGTCATCCGCACCGAGCGGCTCGACGTCCCGGCGCTGGCCGCGGGTGACGGGCCGATCGTCGTGTGCTGGCACGGTTTCCCCGACCACCCGGCGTCGTTCGGGCCGCTCGCCGAACGCCTGGTCGCCGCGGGACGCAGGGTGGTGGCACCGTTCCTGCGCGGGCACCACACCTCGACGGTGGACGCCATGCCGTTCGGTGACGGGCTGACGCTGGCCGCGGACGCCGCCGCCGTGAACGCGGCGCTGTCCGGCGAACCGCTCGACGTGATCGGGCACGACATCGGGGCGGGGGTGGCGGGGCGTCTCGCGGCGACCCGGCCCGACCTGGTCCGCCGGGTGATCACGATGTCGGTGCCGCCGCCCGCGACGTTGCGCCGGATCTTCGACGAACCCGAGCAGCAGCAACGCTTCTTCTACCTGTTCCTGTTCCAGGTGCCCGGTGTGGCCGAGGAGCTGCTGAACGACAAGCTGATCAGTTACCTGTGGCGCACCTGGTCGCCTGGGCTGGAGGTGCCCGCCCACGTCACGGAGATGTACGCGGACCCGGCGATCAGGGCGAACGCGCTCAAGCTGTACCGCGCGAACTTCGACCGGTCGCTGCACGACCCGGCGCTGGCCGGCCTGGCGCCACTCGCGGAGAAGCCCGCGGAGATCCCGATGCTGGTGCTCGCCGGGGCGGACGACGGGTGCATCACGCCGGACAACTACGCCGGCGCCGCCACGGGCCTCGCTCCCGGTTCACGGGTCGAGGTGGTGGCGGGCGGCGGGCACTTCCTGCAGTTAGACCGCCCCGACGAGGTCGCCGCGCTGGCGCTCGACTGGTTCCGCTGACCTGCGGATCCGCCCCCACGGCTTGAACACGGACAGGAAGTAGGCGAACAGCAACAACGACGGCGCGACCACGACCGGGTGCAGGATCCCGGACGGGATCACCGCGGCCGGGTCGCCCGCGAGCATCCGCTGCCCGATGCGCGCCGCCTCGGCCACACCGGGCCGCAGTGCGAACGCGATCAGCAGCGACATGCCGACGTTCAGCACGAGCTTGGTCGCGACCCACCAGTACCGCACCAGGCCGTACTTGCTGCCGAGGCCGAGCACCACGCCGGAGATCATGCACACGACGCTGGCGCCGAACATCGGCCAGATCGCGAAGAGGTCGACCGCCTGGATCGCGACGCCCGCGGTACCGGCGTCCTCAGTGGACAGTGCGACCACGACGAGGATTCCCAGCGCGAGGTCGATGCCGAGCCACGCCGCCGCGGACAGGACGTGCACGAGCAGCACGGCCTTGCGGGCGCGGCCGCTGAGCTTGCGGGTGGTAGCCATCGCTCTCCCTCTCTTGTGGTGTCGCGTCTTACTCTCGTCACCACGAGGGGCGGCATCATCCGCTCACGTTCTGATCTCGCGTACGTCAGATTGCGTACTCAACCGCCGGGCGTGACGATCCCTCTCTCGTACGCGAACACCACGGCGTGCGTGCGGTCGCGCAGACCGAGCTTCGTGAGCACCCGTGACACGTGGGTCTTCACGGTGGTCTCCCCCAGGTGAAGCGCGGCTGCGATCTCCGCGTTCGAGGCGCCCTTGGCGAGTTCGACCAGCACCTCGAACTCACGGTCCGTGAGCTCCGGTGGCCTCGTGCGTTCCCTAGGCGCTGTGCTGAAGCGCGCGATCACCCGTCGCGTCACCTCGGGCGAGAGCAACGCGTCCCCGCGCGCGACGACGCGCACGGACTCCACGAGGTCTTCCGGCGAGGCGTTCTTGAGGAGGAAACCGCTGGCGCCCGCCTGCAGCGCCTCGAAGAGGTAGTCCTCGCGGTCGAACGTCGTCAGGATGACCACACGGGTGCCGTGACCTGCGGAAAGGATGTGGCGGGTGGCTTGCAGGCCGTCCATGCGCGGCATCTGGACGTCCATCAGCACGACGTCGGGGCGCAGTTCCGCGACGAGTTCGACGGCCTGGGCGCCGTCGCCCGCCTCCCCGACCACCTCGATGCCGGGCTCGGTGCCGAGGATGACCCGGAAGCCGGCGCGGACCAGGTCCTGGTCGTCGGCCAGCACCACTCGCAGGCTCATGCCTTCTCCTCCGTTGCCGTCGGCAGCGACGCACGAACGAGATAGCCCGCGTCACGCCGTGGGCCCACCTCCAGCGAACCGCCGTGCACGGCCAACCTCTCCCGCATCCCGACAAGCCCGAAACCCGAGCTCGTGGACACCGCACGGCCACGGCCGTCGTCGGCGATCTCCAGTTCCAGCGCGCTGTCCAGGTATCGCATCCGGACGTCAACGTGCCGCGCCTCGGCGTGCTTCACCACGTTCGTGAGTGCCTCCTGCACGACCCGATACGCCGACAACGCGACGCCGGACGGCACCTCGCGCACGTCGCCATACACGCCGTGCGACACCTCCAGCCCGGCTGAGCGTGCGTTCTCGAACAGCTCCGGCAGGTCGTCCAGCCCGGGCGCGGCCTTGAGGTCGGTGTCCATGTCCGCCCGGAGCACGCCGAGCAACCCGCGCAGCTCGTTGATCGCGGTGCGGGCGGTCTGTTCGACGGTCTGCAGCGCGTCACGGGCCATGACGGGATCGGAGTCGAGGACCCGCCGCGCGGCACCGGCCTGGATCCCCATGACGGACACGTGGTGCGCCACGACGTCATGCAGGTCGCGGGCGATGCGCATCCGTTCGGCCGCGATCGCGCCACGGGTGTTCTGCTCCTGCGACCGCCGCAGCTCCTCGGCCTGGAACTCCAGCTGCGCCCGCCGCCGGGCGCCGGACCACGCCATCTCCCCCACCACGTAGGCGAGGAGGAAGAAGAAGATGTTGAACTCCAGTCCGTAGAGGACGGACGCGAGCACCGGATCGATCGGCCCGGCGGCGTCCTTGAACTCCCCCTTCGGTCCGAGCAGGGCGCGCACGAGGCTGAACCCGAGCCACAGGAACATCGAGGCGATCACGGCGATGCGGGACCACCGCGCGAGGCGGCGGTTCCGCTCCCACGCGCCGACCGTGTAGATCGCGAGGAAGAGGATCGCCGACGGCACCAGCGTGTCGCCCGCCCGGTTCACCTGCGCCGCGATGAACAGCGCGGACACCACCAGCATCACGGCCAGCGGGTACCGGCGGCGCACGACCAGGGGCGCGGACAGCGCCACCACCCACGCGAGCTGCGCGAGCAGCCCCGGCGGATCCCGGAACACGTAGGCGCCCATGCTGTTGACCAGCACGGTGACCTCGACCGCGCACAGCAGCACGAGCACGGCGATGCCGATGTCGCGCCGCCGCTGGGCGTGCGTCGGACCGGGCCGCCGCCACTCGTTCCACACGGGCTCTTCCACGCGGTCAAGGTACCTGTCACGGTGAACCGATGGACCTCAGCCTGACCGTGCTCGGGTGCGCGACGCCCTACCCGAGCGTGGACAACCCCTGCTCGGGCTATCTGGTGTCGCACAACGACACTCGCGTGTGGATGGACGCGGGCACCGGCACGCTCGGCCCGTTGCAACGCCACACCCGGCTCGAGGACTTGGACGCGATCTGGATCTCCCACCTGCACGCGGACCACAGCGCGGACCTCCTGACGGCCTACTACGCGCTGCTGTTCGCGGACGTCTCACGCCCACCCGTGCCCTTGTACGGCCCACCCGGCATCGCCGCTCGTCTCGCCGGATTCCTCACCAACGGTCCGGTGCGCAGCCCTGTCGAGGACGCGTTCGCGATCACCGAACTGCACGACGGCCACGAGGCCGTGGTCGGCTCGATGCTGTTGACGACCGCCGCGGTCGAGCACGGCATCCCGGCCTTCGGGGTGCGCGTCGAGGCGGCGGGGCGATCGCTGACCTACTCCGGCGACACCGCTCCGTGCCCGAACCTCACGGCACTGGCGAGCGGTACCGACGTGCTGCTGTGCGAGGCCGAGAGCGCGGCCGAGGTTCCGGACGCGGTGCACCACACGCCCGAGGACGCGGGCGGCACGGCTTCCGCGGCGGGGGCGGAACGGCTGGTCGTCACGCACGTGGGCCGCTTCCTGTCCCCACGGGAAGCGGTCGCCCGTGCCTCGGCCCGGTACGGCGGGCCCGTCGGCTACGCCGCGCCCGGCTCCACCCTCACAGCTGGTTGACGCGCACCAGGTTCCCGGCCGGATCGCGGAACGCGCAGTCCCGCACCCCCCAGGGCTGGTCCTCCGGCTCCTGCAGCACCTCGCCCGCCCCGGAGGACTCGACCCACGCCCGTGCGCGGTCGAACGTGCCCTGCAGGTCCTTGGTGGCCAGGGACAGGGCCGTGTACACGCCCTTGGCCATGAGCACGGCGATGGTGCGGCGTTCCTCGTCGCTCACACCGGGGTCCGCGGCGGGCGGGTGCAGGACGATGCCCGTCTCGGGCTGGCCGGGCGGGCCGACGGTGATCCAGCGCATGGTGCCCTGGCCGACGTCCTGGCGGACCTCGAAGCCGAGTGCGTCGCGGAAGAAGCCCAGTGACTTCTCGGGGTCGTCTGCGGGGAGGAAGGCCGCGGCGATGATGACTGACATGGCGGTCAACCTAATCGGAGGAGCCGGTGCCCGCTTCTCGATTCCTGATCGGCCGCATCACGGCCTTGGCCAGGCAGTTCGGAATGCCCTGGCCGTCGGTGGCCGCGGTCTTGCGGTACTGGCTCGGGGACATGCCGACCAGTTCGGAGAAGCGGGTGCTGAAGGTGCCGAGCGAGGTGCAGCCGACCTCGAAGCAGACGTCGGTGACGGACATGTCGCCCCGGCGCAGCAGGGTCATGGCGCGCTCGATGCGGCGGGTCATGAGGTAGCTGTAGGGGGACTCGCCGAACGCGGCCCGGAAGGCGCGGGACAGGTGGCCCGCGGACAGGTGCACGCCGCGGGCCAGCGCCGCGACGTCCAGCGGTTGCCGGTAGTCGCGGTCGATCCTGTCTCGGACCTTGCGGAGCAGGAGCAGTTCCTGCAGGCGCGGGTCTTGGGCGGTCACGACGGACAGCCTAAGGCCCGCGCCTGGCAGATCGCTGGCTCAGCGAGAACTAGCAGGCACCCTGGTCACGCCAGACGCCCCACTCGCCGGTGGTGCCGGGCTCCTCGCCCGTCGTCCACCACTGGGCCCGCCACTTGCGGCCCTTGTGCGACACCTCGTTGCCGCCGGTGTAGACCTTGCCGCGGTCCCAGGCGGGCAGCGAACAGGTCTGCGGCGTGGTGGTGGTGGTGGTCGTCGTGGTGGTGGTCGTCGTAGTCGTGGTGGAGGTGGTGGTGGACGTGGACGTGGAGGTCGGCGGGTTGCCGCCCCCGACGCGCGGGTGGTCGGCCGAGATCGCGTACGACTGGCCACCGAACGTGAACACGAAGTTCGACGGCGTCGAGATCGGCAGCTGGTAGCTGACCGTCACGTCGATCGACGCGCCCGGTGCGAGCGACTGCCACGACGGCAGCGTGAGCTCCGCCTTCTGGAAGTCGCCCTTCAGACCACCGACGTTCGACCCGCTGTGCCCCTTCGACACGACCTTCAGGCCGAAGCCCGACTGGTCGCCCATGCTGCCCGGCGCGCTGGTGCCGTAGTCGAACGCGATCTTCGTGCCGCCGGGGATCGTGACGTTCGACCGGTTGGTGAACTTGATCTTCGGCGTGATCGGGTAGTTGTTGTCGCCCAACGCGAAGCCGTACACGTCGACGTCGACCGCCAGCGACTGGGTCTGCTGCGTCGTGGCCTTCAGGTTGCCGTAGGGGGCGGACCCGTTGAGGCCGGTGTTGATGGTCGACAGCAGCGTGTCGCCGATGAAGTACTCGTTCTTCGCGGAGTCGAACCCGTAGTCGCCGGCGAGCTCCCAGATCATGATGCCGCCGAGGCCCTTGTCCTTGACGTACTTGGCCTTCTCCGCGATCGACTGCTCGGTCTCGGTGGAGAGGAACACCTTCTTGTCGTTGTTCCACAGCCACGGCGACTTCAGGGTCGAGTCGTAGTACGGCGTGTAGGTGCCGGTGAGGCGGTCGGTCGGGTCGTTGACCGGGTCGAGGCCGTACTGCGAACCGTAGGAGCCGGTGATCTTGGCTTCGAGGTTCTTCGTGTGCCACAACGGGTTCACGCCGGACGGCACCTCGGCGCCACCCGCGGTGACGTCGTGCCAGATGTTGTCGATGCCGGCCGCGCCGTTGCCGCACGGGGTGGTCGAGCCGACCGACGAGCCGGTGCCGGGCGGGCACTGCGACTGGTTCGGCAGCGGGGCCTTGCCCCACAGGCCGTTCGTGCCACCGGTGACGCCCTGCCAGCCGCGCGAGTAGAACGGCACGCCGATGTTGATGCGTCCGGCCTGCATCGCGCCGCGGTAGTAGTGGTAGGACCAGTCGGTGTTGAGGTAGCCCATGCCCTCGTACTGCGGAGCCGTGTACACGCCACCGGCCGAGAGCTCGCCGTCCTTGCCGTCGTCGTAGAGAGCGGCGTTCGGGCCGACGAACTGGTTCCACGAGCCGTGCAGGTCGTAGCTCATGACGTTGAGGTAGTCGAGGTACTTGGTGACCTGGTACGCCTCCTGGCCGCGCAGCAGCCAGCCCGAGGCGGGCACGGCGGCGGTCAGCATGTAGTGCTTGCCGTCGGCGGCACCGGCGCGGTCGAGCTTCTCGCGCAGCGTCTTCATGATCGCCTGGTAGCCGGCCCACAGCGTGCCGCGGTTGGCGTTGGAGATCCAGAAGTCGTCCGGGTTGCCGGCGTGGTTGTTCGACGTCGCGTACTCGTAGTCGATGTCAGCGCCGTTGAAGCCGTACTTGCGCAGGAACTCCACGGTGCTGTCGGCGAACGTGTCGATCGCCGCCTGGTTCTGGCCGAGCTTGTAGAAACCGCCCGACGCGTTGCGCGAGCCGTCCGCGTTGAAGAACCCGCCGGTCTCCGCCCAGCCGCCGACCGAGATCAGCGTCTTGACGTTCGGGTGCTGCTTCTTGAACTTGGTGAGCTGGTTGAAGTGCCCCTTGTAGGGCAGCGACGGATCCATTTCGGAGCCGGGGACGCCCGGCCACTCCATGCCGATGGACGAGTTGTTCGCGTTGTTGTCACCGACCGAGATCTTGTTCTGGCCGTCGATGTGCGCGAACGCGTAGTTCAGGTGCGTGACCTTGTTCCAGGGGATGTCCTTGGCGAGGTACCCGGGCTGACCGTTCTTGCCGGTCCTCCAGCTGGTGAAGTACCCGATCACACGTCTGGACTTGTCGCCCATGGTCTCGCGGCCGGCCGTGTCGTAGACGGTGCAGTACGGCACCTCGACACCCGGCGTGGAGTAGAGGCCGTCCGGCCGGCAGTCCTGGTGGGCTGCGGCTGCGGTCGGCGCGTTGGTCACAGCTATCACGGTCCCGGCTAGCAGGGCTAGCACCGGAACCACTCTGGCGAGCAGTCGCAAGGGAAGGACCTCCTGGCTAGGGCGGCGGCCACTGCCGGGAACCGTAAAATGGTCCAGACCTTTCGTCAATACTCGATCACTGACAAAGGGTGTCAGTGAATCGGTTTAGCGTCCTGTCCCATGAGTGCAAACGATTTCGACTTCCTCCACGGCCGGTGGCGCGTGGCCAACCGCAAGATCGCCGACATCGCCGGTCGCGGCACCGACTGGGTCGAGTTCGAGACCAGCGCCGAGGCCAGACCGCTGCTGGGCGGCGCGGCGATCATCGACAGCGTCTTCGCCGAGGACTGGGAGGGCATGACCCTGCGCCAGTACGACCCGGCCGCCGACGTCTGGCGCATCTGGTGGGCCTCCACCCGTGCTCCGGGCAAGCTCGACCCGCCGCTCGAGGGCCGCTTCACCGACGGGCACGGCGTGTTCCTCGGCGACGACGAGGTCGGCGGGCACGCGGTGAAGGTGCGCTTCGACTGGACCGTCGGCGAGGAGCCCCTCTGGCAGCAGCAGTTCTCCTACGACGGCGGCGAGACCTGGGAGCAGAACTGGGTCATGCGCTTCACCCGCGCCTGAGCCGGCGCGTCAGTGGTGGTGCATTCGTGTTCAAAGGGGTGTGTCGTGGTGCCGCCCCGCGCCCTCGTACTGGACGCACGAGGGCGTGGGGGCGGTGCCGCGCCACACACCGCTGAGCGCGGATACGCCGTCAACGTCCTGAGTCACACCACTCAGTGGTGGTGGTGCTGGTGGACGACCGCGTGGCCCTTGCCGCGCGAGATCATCCAGCGGTTCACCGGCACCGTCACCACGAACGCGATGGCGAGCGAGAACACCAGCGCCGCCCAGAACACCCAGTTCGCGAGCCCGGCGTCCATCGCGCCGGGCACCAGCAGCATCACCGCGTTGTCGACGACCTCCATGACCGCGATCGACACGGTGTCCGCCGCCAGGGCCACCCCGAGGGCCGCCTTGAACGCGAGGCCCGAGCGCAGCACCGGGCGGATCGTCAGCGAGTAGCCGAAGACGAACGCGAGCACCACGGCGAGCACGACGGTGGCGAGGTTGCCCCAGCCCAGCGCCGTGCCGATGACCATGCCGAGCACCTCGCCGATGGCGCAGCCGGTGAGGCAGTGCAGCGTCGCGGAGATCGCCTGCCTGGTCAGGCTCGCGGGAGAGTGGTGGTCCATGCCGACGGACGATACCCCTAGGGGGTACCCGTATCAAGCCCTGCCGTCGTAGGGTGGGCCGCATGACGAGGCGCCGGCTCACCCAGTGGGTGCTGCTGGGCGCGCTCGTGTTCGCCGTCGCCGGTATGCACCACGTCTCGGCGGCGGAGGTCCCGCATGCCGGGCACGCGGTCTCGCACCACCAGGAGCAGCCGCACGACCACGATCTTCTGCACCTGTGCCTGGCGGTCCTGGTCGCCGCGGCCGTCGCACTGGTCGGCTGGTTCCTGGTCCGGACGGCACTCCCCCTGCTCCCGGCGGCGCAGACCCGAACGCCGCTGAGCGCACCTCAACGTCCGCCACCGGGCGGAAGACGACTCCTCACGACTCTCTGCGTGCTGCGGAACTGAGTTCGCCAGTCCACTCAGCACTGTCCACAACCGCGGAGAGAAGAAGGAACCCGTGAAGAAGTCCCTCATCGGGGCTGTCGTCGGAATGCTCGTGTTGAGCGCCTGCGGCAGTCCCGCGAACAACGCTGCCGACGTCACGTTCGCCCAGGAGATGGTCCCCCACCACCAGCAGGCGCTGGACATGGCGAAGCTCGTGCCGTCCCGCAGCAGCGACAGCGAGGTCCGCGACCTCGCACAGCGCATCGAGAAGGCCCAAGGACCCGAGATCGCTCAGATGAACGAGTGGCTCCAGCAGTGGGGTGCCGCGCAGGAGGACCACGAAGGCCATGACACGGCCGGGATGATGAGCCACGGCGACATGGCGGAACTGGAGAAGTCCACCGGCCAGGAGTTCGACCGGCTCTGGCTCCGCATGATGATCGAGCACCACGAGGGCGCGGTCGAGATGGCGCGGACCGCGCTCCAGCGGGGTGAGGACGAGAAGACCCGGAAGCTCGCCCAGGCCGTCCTAGAAGGGCAGCAGCGGGAGATCGCCGAGATGAAGGCGCTCCTGGGCTGACCGCTGTCCTGCGGGTCTCGTCCGCGGCTGTCGCGGACGAGACCCGTGGGCTAACCGATCTGCGTCAGCGCGAGACCGCCCGCCATCAGCACGAGGCACGCCAGGGCGTGCACGACGGGGTTGCGCACCAGGAGCGCCACGAACTCCCGCAGGAACGCGCTCGGCACGAAGTACCAGGCCGTGGGGGCGCCGATGACCTGCAACCGCAGGCCCTGCTTGCGCGACAGCACGGCGGTGCGGAACACGTGGTAGTTGTTCGTGACCGCGACGACCCGGCCGTTGAGACCCCGTTCGGCGAGCAACGCCTTGCTGTAGCGGAGGTTCTCCTCCGTCGTGGTCGCCTGGTCCTCCATCACGACGTCCTCGTCGGGCACGCCGCGCTCGAGCAGGTACCGGCGCATCGCGAACGCCTCGGACACCTGCTCGTCGTCGCCCTTCCCGCCCGACACGACGATCACGGGTGACCGGCCGGCCTCGCGGTCGCGGTGGTAGAGCCGCATCGCGCGGTCGAGGCGGTTCGCGAGCAGCCGCGGCACCCGGTCCCCGATCAGGCCGGCGCCGAGCACCACGATGCCGTCGAACCCGTGACGGCGGCCCGTGCGGCCGTAGATCACCGAGTACAACAGCAGGCTCACGAACAGAAAGGCGATGTACGCCGACACCAGGAACAGGCCGATGGCGGACCCGCGGACCCAGTCGTTGGGCTGGGTGATGCCCCACGCGAAGTAGGCCATCTCGCCGAGCAGGGCAAGGCCCGCGAGCAACGACAGCAGGTTGCCCAGCGAGCGGCCCTCGCGGCGCACCATCACCACGCCGTTGGCGAGCAACGCCAGCGGGAGTAGCAGCAGACCTAATACCGCCGCCACGAAGGCGAGCAGCAACGGCAGGCTGACCACCGGGTTGTCCTGCCCGGCCTCCAGCAACAACAGCAGCAGCATCACCAGGGTGACGCCGAGCCAGACGGCGTTGCTCAGGCGACGGCGGTCGCGCACCACCCCGTAGACGAAGAAGGTGGCGGGGATCAGGAACAGCAGACCGGCGAGCACCGGGCAAGGATAGTGCCGGTGATCACTCGGTGCTGTCGGCGCTCTCCGGTTGCGGCGCGGGCTTCGGCCGAGGCCTCAGGCGCACCGCGCCCGCCGTGAGGTCGAGCGGTCCGGTCTCCTCGTAGTCCTCGCCGGTGCCCGCGTCCGTCGCCTCGCGGCGGACCTTGGGGCCCGGGAACAACTCACCCAACTGTCCCATGGCCCCGACCCTACCCTCAGAAGATGGCGATGAGCAGGACGATCAGGAGGATCGCGAGGACGATCGGGATCCACATCGCACCCTGCGGCTTGCGGTAGTGCCTGCGGACCCGGGTCGAGCCGAACCAGCTGTAAGGCTTGCTACGACGGTGTTCGCGAACCCAAGGCATCTCATCCTCCTGACAAGTGGCTGTTAGCGCGGGGTTACCCAGGTTTTGAGCCTCTCCTGTACTCCAGCCAGCCCAATTTTCGCGATCTCCGGATCACCGAGGTCGTTGCCGTGCAGGACCTCGTGCCACGGCCCGAGCTGATGCCACACCAGCGCCCGCTCGCGCAGTTCGTCCGTCACCCCGTACGTCTCGGCCACCGCGTCGGCGAACTCCGGCGGGGTGCAGTGCAGCGCCCACGCGAGGTCGATCGCCGCGTCACCGACGTGCAGGTCGCCGAAGTCGATCACGCCGGTCAGCACGCCGTCGCGGCCCAGCACGTGATCGGGCCCGAGATCACCGTGGACGAGCGTGTCGGCGGGCAGTCCGGCGATCTTCGCCAGCAGCTCCTCGCCGCCGGGCACGTCCACCTCGGCCCGGAACCGCTCCACCGGCAACGGCCTCGGGCCAGCGCCCCTGGCGACCGCCTCGCTCACGGGTGCGGCGTGCAGGGCCCGCAGGAACTCCCCCAGCTGACGGCCCTGAACGGCGCCGGGAGACGTCAGTTCCTCCCCCGGCACCAGTTCGTGCCGCACCACCACCGGGTCGTGCGACACGACGACCGGCACCGGGACGGGCAGCGGCAGCAGGGGCGCGAGCCACGGCATCACCACCGACTCGCGCACGAGCTGCGGCCCGATCTCCGGACGGCGCGGCCGCCGCTCCACCCAGCGCCCGCCGACCAGGACGGCCGTGCTGTCCCAGCCCTCACCGAGAAACGTCACGCGCCCAGTGTTACCAGCAACTCCCGCACGTCCGAAGCGACTTTTCCCTGACCGCGCCGCTCAGCAGCGGCGAGCGCCTCCTGTGCCGTGTGGACGGACCCGGTGATCTGCGCGCGGACGAGCAACGCGCGGGACTGGTCCATGAGGCTGTCGGTCTCCTCGATGGTGCCGAGCACCTCGTCGATCAGCCCGACCGACCCGGTGGCGCGGGCGAGCAGGATCGACGCGGTGATCACGCCGGGCCCGTAGCCGATCTTGCGACCGAGGTCGGTGGCGTCCGTCGCGTGCCGCTCGGCGTTCCCCGGCTCCAGCACGGCCATCGCGACCAGGCAGTCGATGCGCGCCTTGGGGTGTTCGGCCTCCTCCGCGACGTCGAAGCACCTGCGGGCGGCCGTCAGTCCTTCCGCGACCTCGCCGCGCTCGGCGTGGATGCGGGCGAGGCTCGCCAGCGCGTTGGCGAGGGCCCGCTTCTGGTCCTGGCCGGTGTGCAGCTCCACCGACTCGACGCTCGACGCCAGGGCCCGGTCCAGGTCGCCCAGCTCGAAGTGGGCCACCGAGAGGTTGTCGAGCGCGATCGCGACCTGGTTGAGCAGCCCGTGCCGTTCGCCGATGTCCTTGGACTCCTGGAAGTACCCGGCGGCCGTGCGCAGGTCGCCCCGCGTCCCGGCGACGATGCCGAGGTTCATCAGCGCGCTGCCGACCCCGCGCTGGTCGTCGAGTTCCCGCCGGATCTCCAGTGCCGCCTGGAGATTCTCCTCCGCCTGCTGCGTCTCGCCCTTCTCCAGGTGCACGAGCCCGGCGGCGTTGCCGATCGACGCGAGCGCGAACGGCGTCCTGGCGTACCGCCGCGCCTCGTCGAGGTGGCCGAGCGCGTCGTCGTACTCGCCGCGGGTCCACGCGGACATGCCCAGCCCGTACAGCGCGGCGCACTGCCCGTCGAGGTCGCCCGCCTCCCGCGCGACCCGCAGGCCGGTGCGGAACACCAGTGCCTTCTCGCTCTCGAACCGGCCGACGAGCAGGTGGATCCGCAGCACGTCGGCGAGTTGCTGGGCCAGTGGCGAGGGCGCGCCCAGCACGGCCGCCACCAGGTTCGAGTGCTCCTGCTCCAACCACGCGCCCGCGTCGTCGCGGCCGGTGAACGCGAGGCCCGGGCCGTCCAGGTCCGGCTCGGTCATGAGGCTGGTCTCGGGCACGATCTGCAGGACGGCGTTGTGCGCCGTCCTCAGGTACCACCCGTACAGGGCGAGCAGCCCGGCCTGGTCGTCGTCGTCCGCGGCGTCGGCGGCGAACAGCCTGATGAGGTCGTGCAGCTGGTAGCGGACGCCGATGTGGTCGACGAGACCCGCCTTCACCAGTTCCCCGAGCTGCGGCTCGGGGTCCCTGCCGGTCAGCGCCTCGACAGCGGCGAGCCCGATGTCCGCGCCGGGCGGCAGGCCGAGCCGCCGGAACACGCGCTTGGCCCCGGTGCTCAACGCCCGGTAGGACAGCTCGAACGTGCCGCGCACGGCGGTGTCGCCGTCGATCTCCAGCACGTCCAGCCGGTCGCCGCGCAGGTCGTGCAGGTAGTCCTCCATGTGGCCGTGCGCGACGTTCGCCCCGGCGATGCGCAACGCGAGCGGCAGGTGCGCGCACAGCCGCACGAGCTCGGTGCGCTCCTCGGGCGAGCCTTCGACGCGCATGCTCGTCAGCAGCTCGTGCGCGGCGTCGTCGCCCAGCACGTCGAGCCGCAGCTGGCCGGGCAGGTCGTGGCGGCTCGTCGTGATCGCGAGGCAGCCGGGTTCCTCCGGCAGCAGCGGTTCGGCCAGGTCCTCGACGGCGTTGTCGAGGACGACGAGCACCTTCTTGCCGTCGAGCTTCTGCCGGTACAGCTCGGTCTGGGCGCCGAGGCCCGCCGGGATCGCCGCCTGGGGCACGCCCAGCGCCCGCAGGAACCCGCCGAGCGCCTGCTCCGCGGTGACCGGCGGTCCCGGGGCGAACGCACGCAGGTTCATGTACAGCTGGCCGTCGAAGTACCGCTCCCGCAACCGGTGCGCGAGCCGCACGGCCAGCGCGGTCTTGCCGACGCCGGGCGCCCCGGTGATCGCGATGGCGCCCTCGCGCCGTTCGAGGTCGGCCAGCTCGTGCTCGCGGCCGACGAAGTCCGGCAGGTCGGCGGGCAGCTGGCACGGACCGGGCGTGCGCACCCTCAACCGGTAGCCGGACGCGTCCGTGACGATCTCGTCCGGGATGGCGCGCCGCAGCCGTTTCACGAGCGTGCGCAACGCGGGCAGCGGGCCCGCCGGCGGGGCGTCACCCCAGACCTCGCGGATCAGGTCGGCGAACAGCACGGGCTCGTCCGGGTGCGCCGCGAGCGCCCTGTGCAGGGCCCGCAGCCTTCCCTCCGGTGTCGCGGCCATCCGCCCGATCGTAGGTGAACCGGGCACAATCCCGGGGGTGGCCGCCACCGTCTCCTCCAAGCTGCTGTCGTTGCTCGGCACGTTCGACGGCGCGCACCGCCGCCAGACCCTGAGCGGCATCGCGCGGCGCTGCGGGCTGCCGGTGAGCACCACGCACCGGCTGCTGGCCGAGCTCTCGGAGTGGGGCGCGGTGCGGCGGCTCGAGTCCGGCGAGTACGTGATCGGGCGGCGGATCTGGCGGCTCGGACTGCTGGCCGTCGGCGAGGTCGACCTGAGCCGGGTCGCGGAGCCGTTCCTGCACGACATCCACGCGGCCACGCGCGCGGTGGTGCACCTGGCCGTGCGGGAGGGCACCGAGGTGCTCTACCTCGACCGGGTGTCCGGACACGCCTCGGTGCCGATCGTGAGCTCGACCGGCAGCCGGTTGCCGCTGCACTCGACCGGCGTCGGGAAGGTGTTGCTCGCGCACGCGCCCGCGGAGGTGCAGGAGGAGGTGCTCGCGCACGGGCTGACGAGGGTCACGGCGTTCACGGTCACCGAGCCGGGGCGGATGCGGGCGCAGCTGCACCGGATCCGCCGCGACGGGTACGCGCAGACGTTCGAGGAGATGACGCTCGGGGCGTGCAGCGTGGCGGTGCCGGTCGAGGTGGAGGGGCACGTGGTCGCGGCGCTCGGGATCGTGGTGCCGGACCTGCGCAACGTGCGGGCGCGACTGGTCGCGGCGTTGCAGGTGGCGGCCCGGGGCATCGCCCGGATGTTGGAGCCGAGTTTCCATCCACCGGAAGCCGGTCTTGGATGAGCGGGTGCGCTACCGCTTGAATCCGGACCGTGGCAGGCGAAACTCGTGAGCTCCTCATCGGCGGCGACAGCGTTCCGGCGCTCGACGGCCGCACCACCGACGACCTCAACCCGTTCACCGGGGAGGTCCACGCCGTCGTCGCCGCCGCGTCGCCGGCGGACGTGACGCGGGCGGTCGACGCCGCCGAGCAGGCCTTCCCCGCGTGGGCGGCGACGTCGCCGTCCGCGAAGCGCCAGATCCTGCTGCGGGCGGCGGACGGGCTGGAGGCGAGGACGCCCGAGGTCGTCGCGCTGATGGCCGGCGAGGTCGGCGGTGTCGGCGGGTGGGCCGGGTTCAACGTGATGCTCGCGGCGAACGTCCTGCGCGAGGCGGCCGCCGCGGTCACGCAGCCCGTCGGCGAGGTGCTGACCACGGAGGTGCCCGGCCAGCTGTCGCTCGCCGTCCGGGAGCCGCTCGGGGTCGTCGCGGCGTTCGCGCCGTGGAACGCGCCGGTCATCCTGAGCACGCGGGCCGTCGCCGCGCCTCTCGCCGCCGGGAACACCGTGGTGCTCAAGCCCAGCGAGGACGCGCCGATCGCGGCCGGGCTGTTCATCGCCGACGTGCTGCGCGAGGCCGGACTGCCGGCGGGCGTGCTCAACGTCGTGACGAACGCTCCCGAGGACGCCGCCGCGGTCGCCGAGGCGCTGATCACCGACCCCCGCGTGCGCGCCGTGAACTTCACCGGCTCCACCGAGGTCGGCCGGATCGTCGGAACCCTTGCCGCGCAACACCTCAAGCCCGCCGTGCTGGAGCTCGGCGGCAAGAACTCGTTGCTGGTGCTCGACGACGCCGACCTCGACCACGCGGTCGACGCGGCGACGTTCGGCGCCTTCCACAACGCGGGCCAGATCTGCATGTCGACCGACCGCGTCCTGGTGCACCGCTCGGTCGCCGAGGAGTTCACCGCGAAGCTCGCCGCCAAGGTCTCGTCACTGCCGCACGGCGACCCGGCCGACCCCGGCACCGTGGTCGGCCCGGTGATCAACCCGCGCGCCGCCTCACGGGTGGCGGCGCTGGTGGAGGACGCCGTCCGGAACGGCGCCTCGGTGCGGGCGGGCGGCGACGGCGGCGCGACCGTGCTGGACGGCGTCACGCCCGCGATGCGCATCTTCCAGGAGGAGATCTTCGGCCCGGCCGTCGTCGTGGTGCCCGTGGCCGACGACGACGAGGCCGTGGCCATCGCGAACGACACCGAGCACGGCCTCACCGCGGGCATCCTCACCGAGGACTCGCGGCGCGGTCTCGGTCTCGCCCAACGCATCCGGACCGGCATCGTGCACGTCGGCAACCAGACCGTGGACGACGAGCCGCAGGCGCCGTTCGGCGGCGTGAAGTCCAGCGGGTACGGCAGGTTCGGCGGCCGGTGGGGCATCGAGGCGTTCTCCGCGACCCGCTGGGTCACGGTCGCGAGCGAGCACGGCCACTTCCCCTTCTAGGGCCTGTGTCGAAGTCTGGTTCGATGGGAGTTGCGCTTGGGGTGGTTTCTGGTGGTGCGGCCGGATGGCCCGCGTACCGGTGTCGTACGTGGGCCATCCGGCCGTGCCGCCAGGGCCGCCTCGGGCCCGGCTGTCGCGGATCAGACTTCGACACAGGCCCTAAAGGCCCGCTTCGTGGGCGACGATCGCCGCCTGGACGCGGTTCTCCGCGCCCAGGCGGCCCAGGATCGCGCTCACGTGCCCCTTCACCGTGCCCTCGACGAGGTCGAGGCGGCGGGCGATCTGCGCGTTCGACAGGCCCTCGCCGAGCAACGCCAGCACGTCGCGTTCGCGTGCGGTCAGCGACTCGACCTGGGCTCGCGCCCGTCCGGTGCGGCCGCCGCGGAACCTGCTGATCATCCGCGCCGCCACCTTGGGCGCCAGGTAGGCGCCTCCGGACGCGAGCGCGTGCACGCCCGCGATCAGTTCGCGCGGATCACCGGACTTCAGCAGGAACCCACGAGCGCCGCCGTCCAGCGCCCGTTCCAGGTAGCCGTCGTCGTTGAACGTCGTCAGCATCGCCACCCCGAACCCCCGGCGCGCCAGTTCTACCGCCGCTTCCAGCCCGTCGAGGCGCGGCATCCTGATGTCCAGCAGCACGACGTCGGGCCGGTGCTTCAACGCCAGGTCGATCGCCTCGCGCCCGTCCGACGCCTCCGCCACGACCTCGATGCCCGGATCCGCGCCGAGGATCGCCCGCACCCCGGCGCGGACCATCGTCTCGTCGTCGGCGAGCAGTACGCGGATCACGAGTCCCCCGAGTGCGGTAGCACGGCGACCAGCTCGAACCTGCCGC
The DNA here is from genome assembly GCF_014653695.1 of Lentzea cavernae. Classification (GTDB taxonomy): domain Bacteria; phylum Actinomycetota; class Actinomycetes; order Mycobacteriales; family Pseudonocardiaceae; genus Lentzea; species Lentzea cavernae. The sequence continues at coordinate 562,344 of NZ_BNAR01000002.1, forward strand.
CGTCACGGCTCACGCGCAGGGTACCGCCGGCGAGCCGCACCCGTTCGCGCAACGCGACCAGCCCCACCCGGCTGCCCGCGCCCCGGCGCCGCCCGGCCTCGTTGCCCGCCTCCACCACCGTCACCCCGTCCGCCGACGTGACCTTCAGCTCCAGCAACGACTTCGGCGCGTGCTTGGCGGCGTTCGTCAAGGTCTCCTGCACCACGCGGTGAACCGTGCGTTCCACTGTGGACGGAACCGGTCCGTCCACCTCGAACTCGACGCGCATCCCCGCTCTCACCGCGCGGTCGACGAGGTCCCGGAGGTCGGTGGCCGAGGGCGGATCACCGTCGCGCAGCAGGAACACCAGCTCCGACAGGCGTTCCGTGGCGCCAGCCGCCGTCTCCCGCAGCTGAGCGGCGGCGGCCTGGTGCGCGACGGGCAGCGTCATCTCCAGCGCCCCCGCCCGCAACGCCAGCAGGCTCAGCTCGTGGCCGAGCGTGTCGTGGACCTCGTGCGCGATCCGGGTGCGTTCGCGCAGGTGAACGGCCTCGACGGCCGCGGCGGCCAGCGCGGCCTGCTGGTGCGCGACCCGCCCGAGGAACCACGGCAGCCCGACCGCCGCCCCCACCAGGGCCAGGCCGGTCAGCCCTCCCACCGCACCGCCCGCCAGCACCAGGGCTGGCCAGTGCGAGGCCGTGCGGCGCCCGAGCAGGAACGACACCACGAACAACGGCACCCACACCGCGGCCGTCCACGCCGGAACGTTCTGGTCCATGGCGAACGACACCGCGACCGCCGCCGCCACGCACCCCGCGAGCGCGGCCGTCCTCACCGCCTCCACCGCACCACCGCCACGCTCAGGTTCATCCCGCCCGACACGGCCAACCACACCACAAGCGGCAGCGAATAGTGCGCCAACTGGAAGAACGTGATGTCGCGCCCACCGCCGTACAGCAGGCCCAGCAACGTGGGCAGTGCCAGCAGCACGCCGAGCGGAACCAACCTCAGCACCTGCCACGCCTTGGGGAACCTGCGCGGCCTGCGCAGCGCACGGATGTTCAGTCCGAGGGAGAGGGCGGTCAGCGCCGCCAGGACCAGGTCGATCAGCAACCGGTGGGACTCCGGCTTGGACTCCTTGCCGTCGAGGAGGTCGGCGATCCCGTTCTCCAGCAGGTAGGTGCCCTCGTTGCCGAGCGTGACGCCGCTGTTGGCCATGACCGCGATCCCGTGGCCGGACGACGTCAGCAGCTGCCCGGCCGTGCTCGTGAACCAGATCCCGCTGTGCCGCAACTGTCCCTGCTGGTCGGCGTCCCAGCCCATGCCGTCCCGCGGGTCGAGCCCGGGTTGCGCGGCCAGCCACTTCGCCATGTCGGCGGCGGTCGTGATCACCCCGTCCGACCCGGTGACGAACCGGTGCGGCTCGGTCACCGGAACCGAGAACCCGTAGGCGTAGCCGTACCCCTTGCGGTAGTCGGGTGGCAGGTCCCTCGGGGTCACGTCGATCGCCGTGGTGTCGTTCATGCCCAGCGGTTCGAAGACGTGGGTTTTCAGGTAGGCGTTGAAGTTCTCGCCCGACGCCAGCTCGACCAGTCGTGCCAGCAGGTGGTAGTTGGTGTTGGTGTAGCGGAACTCGTCGTCGGGGACGGCCTTGGCAAGGGCTTCCCGGGCCCGTTCCACGGCCTGAGCCGGAGTGTCGGGCTGCGGCAGGCTCTTCTCGGGCAGTGTGCTGTCGCTGATGCCGGACTTGTGGGCGAGCAGGTGGCGCGGGGTGACGCGCGAGCCGAAGACCGGGCGGTCGAGATCGAGCTCGCCCGCGTCGGCGAGCCGGCGGACGGCCAGTGCCGTGAAGGACTTGCTGACGGAGGCGATCGGCATCTTCGAGTTCTCGGTGAGCGGCGCTCCGGAGGAGTCGTGGCCGAAGGTCTGGACCGCGATCACCTGGTCCCCCTTGGTGATCGCCACCGCCACGCCCGGAAGGGACGCCTCGCCCATGTACGTGGACACCAGCAGCGTGAGCGCTGCACCCCAGAGGATCATGGGAGTCACCGTAGGAACCAGCGGGCGGGAGGACCCGACCTGAAAGTCGGGGTGGACCCCTGACGAAAGTCAGGGATCATGGCGGCGTGAGCGACCAGAAGTGGACGGAGAAGCACTGGCTGAACGTGCCAGGGCCGTTCTACACGGGCCAGACCGACAACTGCTGGACCGGCCGGCTTCATGCACCACGCCACATCCTCTACGGCGGTGAGTACTACAACGAGTTCATCTACCGCCAGCCCAGGACGAAGGCGGAGATCGAGAGCATCCACGTCGCCGCCGCGCAGGACCCGTTCGACGGGTACGCCGACGACGGCGACGAGCGGTGGACACCGGACGCCGTCCGCGCCTGGTGGGCTGAGCGGGCCGAGGTGGAGGAGCACGTCACGGCGCTGCTCGCCGAGTGGACCGCCTCCACCAAGCCGGACGAGGTCGAGGCCGTCGACGGTGCCCGCGACTTCCTCGCCTACCTGGCGGGTGATCTCGAAACCGACCTGCGGGCCTACGTCTTCCGCCTGGAGCGCGGCTACCACCCCGGCGCGAACGACCGGCTCCCCCGGCTCTGAACGCACCGGGGCCCCCGACCACGATGGTCGAGGGCCCCGAGAAGCAACCAGATCAGTGACCCGCGGCCATCTCCGCCGCCAGCCGGTCGTCACCGCTCGTCTCCTTGAGCGGCTTCTCCTTGATGAACACCACCGCCAGCAGCGCGAGCACCGCGAACGGCACGCCCACCAGGAAGATCTCCGCGGTCGCCGTCGCGTAGATGTCGGCGATCACGGCCTTGATCTCGGGCGGCAGCACGGACAGGTCCGGCACGGCGTGACCGGAGGCCTCGCCGCCGGGCATCGCGCCGAACTTCTCCTCCGTCAGGGACGAGACCTTGTTGGCGAGCACGGCACCCAGTGCCGAGACGCCGATCGCGCCGCCCAGCGAGCGGAAGAACGTCAGGGTGGACGTGGTGGCGCCGAGGTCCTTGGCCGGCACGTCGTTCTGGGCGGCCAGCACCAGGTTCTGCATCATGAGACCAACGCCGACGCCGAGCACGAACATGTGCACGGACACCATGAACACGGTGGTCTGCGCGGTGATCGTGGACAGCAGCAGCATGCCGCCGATCATGAAGACGCCGCCGGAGACGAGGAACGCCTTCCACTTGCCGAACTTCGTGATCATCTGACCGGCCACTGTGGACGAGATCAGCAGACCGAAGATCAGCGGCAGGCCCAGCAGGCCGGCCTGGGTCGGCGTCTTGCCGAGCGAGAGCTGGAAGTACTGCGAGAGGAACACCGTGCCACCGAACATCGCGATGCCGACCAGGGCGCTGGCGACGGTCGCGAGGGAGACGGTGCGGTTGCGGAAGATCGACAGCGGCACGATCGGGTCGTGCGCGGTGGCCTCGACGCGGACGGCGGCCACGAGCAGCAGCACGCCCAGCGAGACCAGGCCGGCGGTCCAGCCCGAGGCCCACTCGAACTTCTGGCCGGCGAGCGAGGACCAGATCAGCAGCGTCGAGACGCCGGAGACGATCAGGAACGCGCCCAGGTAGTCGATCTTCGTTTCCTTCTTGCGCACGACCGGGAGGTTCAGGGTGCGCTGCAGCATGTAGATCGCGGCGAGGGTGAACGGGATGCCGATGAAGAAGCACCAGCGCCAGCCGAGCCACGACGTGTCGACCAGGAGACCGCCGATGAGCGGGCCCGCGACGGTGCCGACGCCGAACACGGCGCCGAACATGCCGGAGTACTTGCCGAGCTCGCGCGGCGGGATCATCGCGGCCATCACGATCGTCGCGAGCGCCGTGACGCCGCCGGCGCCGAGGCCCTGCACGACGCGGGAGACGATGAGCATCTCGACGTTCTGCGAGAAGCCCGCGATCAGCGAGCCGGCGACGAAGAGGCTCAGCGACGCCTGGATCAGCAGCTTGCGGCTGTAGAGGTCGGCGAGCTTGCCCCACAACGGCACGGTGGCGGTCATCGCGAGCAGCTCGGCCGTCACGATCCACGCGAAGATCGACTGCGAGCCCTTCAGGTCCGCGACGATCCTCGGCAGCGCGTTCGACACGATCGTGCTGGCCAGGATCGACACGAACATGCCCATCATCAGGCCCCACATGGCCTGGACGACGGCACGTTTGTCGTGGACCGGTGTCACTTCTGCTTCGGCGGTGCTCATGATCCCCCTTCGTGGTGGTGCTGCGGCGTGTGAGCCAGTCCGGTGCCGAACAGGTCGAGCGCCTCGGTGACGAGATCGCCCAGCGCGAGGCTGTCGTCGTGGGCCCAGCGCGTCACGGCGCACCGGAACGCGGCACTTCCGGCGGCGACGAGCAGGCGCGGGTACAGGTGGGACTCGGGCAGCGCCGCCCGGTGTGCCACCGCGTTCGCGAGCGCCTGCTCGGACTCCGCGCTGTTGGCGAACGCGCGGACCAGCAGGTCCGGCCGCTGCATCAGGACCTCTTTGCGCAGCAGCCACAGGTCGCGGGCGTTGTCCAGCTCTTCGGTGATCTCCGCGAGCACCGACTGCCGGTACGCCTCGAACGGCGTCACGGTGCCCGGGAAGGCGAGGATGCGCTCGGCCATGCGAGGGCCCGCCTCGGGGTCCGCGCCGATCAGCGCCTCGTCCTTGCTCGCGAAGTAGTTGAAGAACGTGCGCACCGAGACGTCGGCCTCGGCGGCGATCTCCTCGACGGTGACGTGGTCGTAGCCCCTCTCGGCGGAGAGTCGCACGGTCGCCCGCTCGAGCGCGGCACGCGTCCGTCGCTTCTTGCGGTCGCGCAGGCTTTCCCCCGGCTGGTTCACGAGACCCAGGGTACGAACTTTTTTGCAGTCACTGCAAGTTTGCAGTGTGTGAAGTACGACTCCCCGTCGATGGCTACGACCAGGGGGTCTTCGGCTTGTCCTGGAGCTCGCCGTCGACGAAGAGGTCGACCTTCTCACTGTAGAAACAGGCGAGACCACCGATTTTCTGGCTTTCCGGCAGCGGCGAGCGGTAGATCCACACGAGGTCCTCGTGCACGACGCCGTTCACCTCGACCGACCAGTAGTCCGCGGTCCCCTTGTACGGGCACTGCGTCCGCGTGCCCGACGGCCTGAGCAGATCGAACCGGACGTCGCTCAAGGGCAGGTAGAACCGCGGCGGGAGGCTCGTCTCGAACAGGATCCGCGGCTGCGCCGACGCCGCCAGCGTCACCCCGTCCAGCGCGATCCGCACGTGCCGCGAGCTGCTCAGGACGTCGACCCGCTTGTACGGGTCGCGCGGGTGGACGTAGATCGGCTCGTCCTCCTCGAGCCACTCGTCCATCGCGGAGAACTCGAACCGGACCAGGTCCCCCAGCACCGGCGAGTCCGGGAACGTCAGCGCCGCGGCCGGGGCCGTTCCCCCGCGCGTGACGACGTCGTGGACCACGCCGTCACCCCTGGTCCCGCCCGTCGGCTTCAGCTCGGCGCGGACCGCCGACAGAGGCAGGTAGTAGGCCGGGTAGTGCGGAATCTCCCAGACCAGGCGCGGCGCGGTCGCGTCCGCGACCAGTTCGCCACCGAAGTACGCACGGACCCGCTTCGCCGAGGTCTCCACTCGCAGTTCGCCCATGCCCCATGGCAACACGGGACGAGCGGGAAGGCTTCCCGAAACGGCTTCCCGGAAGGGGTCAGGCGTTGCCGTCGAACAGGCTCGTCACCGAGCCGTCCTCGAAGACCTCCTGGATCGCCCGCGCCAGCAACGGCGCGATGCTCAGCACCGTCAGGCCCGGGAACCGCTTCTCCCGCGGGATCGGCAGGGTGTCGGTGAGGATCACCTCGCGCGCCTTGCTCGCGATCAGCCGGTCGTGGGCCTCGCCGGACAGCACGCCGTGCGTGGCCACGAGGACGACGTCCTTCGCGCCCTGCTCCAGCAGCTGCCGCGCGGCCGTGGTGCTCGTCATCGCCGTGTCGATCATGTCGTCGACCACGACGCACGTGCGGCCCTCGACGTCACCGACGACCCGGTTGGCCAGGACCTCGTTGGGGCGCAACGGGTCGCGCGTCTTGTGGATGAACGCGATCGGGCAGCCGCCGAGCAGGTCGGCCCACTTCTCGGCGAGCCTGGTGCGGCCGGCGTCCGGGGAGACGATCGTGAGGTCCTCGCCCTGGTAGCGGCCGCGGACGTGCTCGCAGAGCAGCCACATCGCGTGCAGGTGGTCGACCGGGCCGTCGAAGAAGCCCTGCGCCTGCGCGGTGTGCAGGTCGACCGTGACGATCCGGTCGGCTCCCGCGGTGGAGAACATGTTCGCGACCAGCCTGGCCGACACCGGTTCGCGGCCGGCGTACTTGCGGTCCTGGCGCGCGTACGGGTACGAGGGCATGACGGCCGTGATGCGCTTGGCCGAGGCGCGTTTCAACGCGTCGACCATGAGCAGCTGTTCCATCAGCCAGTCGTTGACGGGCGCGCTGTGGCTCTGCACGACGAACGCGTCCGCGCCGCGCACCGACTCCTCGAAGCGGACGAAGATCTCGCCGTTCGCGAAGTCGTAGGCGGCCTGCGGGGTGATGGCGACGCCCAGGTCCTTGGCCACGGCCTCCGCGAGCTCCGGGTGGGCCCTGCCGCTGAGCAGGATGAGCTGCCGCTTCGCGATGCCCGGCTTGCCGCTGACCATCGTCACGCTCCACGCTCGTCCGGCCTCGCACCCGATCGTTCAGCATGGTCGCGAGATCACGCAACAACGTGTCCGTCCGATGAGATTCCACGTTGCTGAGCATGTCGAGTTAACTCCATCGGGGGCACCCACAGGGGTGCTAATACCAGGGCAGGGCCTGCACGCTGGGTGTAGATCGGGGGAACCGGATTCACCTCTTGGGGTAGAGACGGTGTGATTCCTTGATCAGCGTCCTTGAGGGGTCAATGACCATCCCTACGCTCCTCGCATGCAGGAAACCCAGGAAGCACCTGGCACAGCCACGCAACCCCCGCCTGCGAGCCCGATCGTGATGGGCACGCCCATCCACGACCAGATCGCCGACAGCCTCGGAGTTCGCCAAAAGCATCGACGCCCGGACTGACGGCGGATATCAACGCCGCATGCGTCTTCCCGTGCTCGGCGCCGTGCTGGCGCTCGTGGTCCCGCTCGCCCCGGCCGCCCACGCCTCGGCACCGCCGATCGCCTGGGCCGCGTGCGCGCCCGCACGCCCCGGTTTCGAGTGCGCCACCTTCACCGTGCCGCTCGACCACGACGACCCGCGCGGCGCGACGACCACGGTGGCGTTGACGCGCAAGCCCGCCACCGACCGGGCAGGGCGCATCGGGTCGTTGCTGTTCAACCCCGGCGGGCCCGGAGCGTCGGGGATCGACTACGTCTGGGCGTGGGGCGAGAAGATGTCGGCCGGCGTCCGGGGCCGGTTCGACGTGGTCGGGTTCGACCCGCGCGGCATCGGCCGCTCGAACCCGCTGCGGTGCTTCGCGGACGAGCGGGAGCGGGCCGCGTTCCTCACCGCCGGGCCGGTCTTCCCGTACGAACCGGAGCAGGAACGGCCGTTCTTCGACCGCTACCGCTCGCTGGCGTCCCGCTGCGACCAGCCGATCGCCCGGCACATGAGCACCGCCGACGTCGTGCGGGACCTGGACCTGCTGCGCCGCGCCCTCGGCGACCGTCGGCTGACCTACTTCGGCACGTCCTACGGCTCCTACATCGGCACGACCTACGCGAACATGTTCCCCGGCAACGTCCGCGCGCTCGCGATCGACGGCGTGCTCGACCCGGAGCTGTGGTCGAGCGGGCGGCAGATCCAGTCCGACCGGATCGCCACCGCCGAGGTGCTCGACGAGTTCTTCCGGCTCTGCGACGAGGCCCGGTGCGTGTTCGGGCCGAACTCGAAGCAGCGGTGGCAGGCGTTGCTGGCCTCGGTGCGCGCGCAGCCGATCACGCTGGGAACCGAGGTGTGGACCTACGACCTGGTGGTCCAGCAGGCGGTCCTCGCCGGGTTCGCCTCGGAGGCCTGGACGGACATCGCGACCGTGCTGGACCAGCTGTCCGACGCTTCGGCAGGAACGGCGGTGGCCCGGTCGGATCCCGCCTACGACAACTTCTTCGACGCGAACCTCGGCACCACGTGCGCGGACACCGAGTTCCCGCGCACGTTCGGCGCGTACCGGGCGATCTCCCGCTACGCCGGGGCGGGCTCCGAGTTCGGGCCGTACTGGTGGTGGAGCACCAGCGCGTGCGCGGACTGGCCGGTGAACCCCGACCGCTACACCGGACCGTGGCGTGCCCGCACGTCCGCGCCGGTCCTGGTGGTGGGCAACCACTTCGACGGCTCCACGGACTTCCGCGGCGCGCAGGCCGTGGCGAGGCAGCTGCCGAACAGCCGCCTGCTCGCCTACGCGGGCTGGGGGCACATCGCGTACCGGCGCAGTCAGTGCGCCGTCGACGCCGTCCACTCGTACCTGCTCGACGGGACGCTGCCGCCGGCCGGGACGGTGTGCCCGGCGAACCCGAACCCGTTCCTCGGCACGGCGTCCCAGTTGGCCGATCACGACTTTCGGCGGTCGACGGGGCCCGTCGCGAGCAGGTAGGAAGAGCGCTTCTGCGGACAAGAGGGGAGCTTGTCGATGCGATTCACCGTGCTGGCCGCCGCGGCCGCGCTCATGATCACCGGCACGCCCGCGGTGCAGGCGTCGGGCGGACCCGCCGTTCCGAAGATCGACTGGGCTGCCTGCGGCGCCGAACACCCCGGTTTCGAGTGCGCCTCCGTGAAGGTGCCGCTCGACTACGACGACCCGCGTGGCGCCACGACGTCCATCGCGCTGGCCCGCAAGCCCGCAACGGACAAGGCGCGCCGGATCGGGTCTCTGTTCCTCAACCCCGGTGGCCCCGGTGGTTCCGGCGTGGACTTCGCGCTCGGCGCGGGCACCAGGCTGTCGGAGAACCTGCAGGGCCGTTTCGACATCGTCGGGTTCGACCCGCGCGGCATCGGCCAGTCCGATCCGCTGCACTGCTTCTCCAGCGAGGCCGAGCTCGACGAGTTCTTCGACGGAATCCCCGGCTTCCCGTACCAGGCCTCGCAGGAGCGGCCGTTCTTCGAGCGCTACCGCTCGCTCGGCCCCGAGTGCCGTGACGACCAGCGCATCGCAAAGCACATGAGCACCGCCGACGTCGCACGGGACATGGACCTGCTGCGCCGCGCCGTGGGCGACCGCAAGATCAGCTACCTCGGCTTCTCGTACGGCTCGTTCCTCGGCACGACCTACGCGAACCTGTTCCCGGACAACATCCGCGCGTTCGTCATCGACGGCGTGCTCGACCCCGAGCTGTGGTCGAGCGGCTGGCAGATCAAGTCGGACCGGATCGCGACGAAGGAGGAGTTCCGCGAGTTCCTCCGCAACTGCGACGAGGCGCAGTGCGTGTTCGGGCCGAACTCCGAGAAGCGCTGGGACGCGTTGCTGAAGTCGGTGCGCGCCAAGCCGATCCAGCTCGGCGACCAGACGTTCACCTACGACGCCGTGATCAACGCGGCGATCGGCGCGATGTACTCGCCGAGCGACTGGCCGGACGCCGCCGTGCTCTTCGACCAGCTCTCCGACGCGGCGGCCGGCACGCCGTCCACGACCTCGGCCGTGGCGGAACCGGACTACCCCAACGGTTTCGACGCCTACAACGGCAACGTCTGCGCGGACATCGAGTTCCCGCGCGACTTCGACGCCTACAAGAGCATCTCCCGGTACGCGGCAGCGGGTTCCGAGTTCGGTCCCGCGTGGTGGTGGGGCAACGCGGCGTGCGCGAACTGGCCGACCAACCCCGACCGCTACACCGGTCCGTGGCGCACCCGCACCAACGCGCCGGTCCTGGTGGTGGGCAACCACTTCGACGGTGTCACGGACTTCCGGGGCGCGCAGGCCGCGAACCGCCAGCTCGCGGGCAGCCGCCTGCTGGCCTACGCGGGCTGGGGTCACACGGCGTACGGGGTGAGCCAGTGCGCGACCGACCACACGAACGCGTACCTGCTCAACGGCACGTTGCCGCCGGTCGGGACGGTGTGCCCGGCGAACCCGAACCCGTTCCTGCCCTCGGTGGCCTCAGCCGAGCCGCTCTTCAAGCCCAGCCGCCGGTAGTTCCTGCACCAGTTCCACGGCCGCTCTCGCCGGGTCGTCGCCGAACCGGCTGCCGAACGCGTCGTGCACGCGCCACCCCGCGTGGGTGAGCGCACGCCAGCGGTCGAGGTGCGCCCGCACTCCTGAGGGGTGCGGGCGCGTCTCGACCGCGACGGCGTCCTCCTTCTCCCCCACCACGAGGTCGATCCGCCACCGCCCCACCGGATACCCGGTGCGCACGGTGAGACCGGCGGTGCGCAGTTCCTGAGCGAGGTTCGCGGTCCAGGCGTCCCCGGGGTCGGCGCCGGCGGTCTCGGTCGGCGCGACGTCGGCGTGGCGCAGGTACTCGCCGATCAGGCCGGGCGGTTCGGGCGCCGACGTGATGACGTGCACCTGCCTGCGCGCGCGGGTGGTCAGCACGGCGAGCAGGTTGCGGTCGTTCACGAACCGCCACCCGCCCGGTCTGGCGTCGGCGGCGAGGCTGATCACGACCTCGTCGAACTCGCCGCCCTGCACGCCGTGCACGGTGCCCACGCGCACGCCGCCGGTGGTGATCTCGGTCAGCGTCAGTTCGCTGAGCAGCGCCTCCTCCACCGCGTCGGCCTGCGCGCGGAACGGTGTCACGACACCGATCGAGCGCACGCCCGCGGCGACCCGCTTGCGCACGTGGGCGAGCACGGCGTCGATCTCGGCCTGGTTGACGCCCTTCGCGGTGCGGACCCCGTCGACGCGTTCGGTGTCGATGCAGTCGACGTCCGCGATCGACGGGTGCGTGGTCAGCAGCGCGATCTTGCCGTCGTAGAACCTCTCCGCGGCGAACCCGATCAGGTGCGGCGCGCAGCGGTGGTGCTCGTCGAGCCAGTGCACACCAGCCGTCGCCGCGCCCGCGTCGAACAGGCTCACCTTCGGCACGTCCAGCCGGTCGCGCAGGTCCTGGGTGCCCTCGGCGCCGACCGCCGCCCGCACGGCCTCGTCGCTCACGAACGACACGTGCCGCAGCTGCCGGGGGTCTCCACCGATCACCGCCGATCGTCCGCGCAGCAACGCGGGCGCGGCCAGCGGCTGATCGACGTGGCTCGCCTCGTCGATGATCACGAGGTCGAACATGCCCGGCACCGGCGGCAGGATGTCCTCGACGTCGGACAGCGTGCCGACCCACAACGGCAGTGCCGCCACCAGGTCCGCGCTGTCGACCTCGGCCAGCCCGCGCCGCCGCGCCGCCCGTCCGGAGCGCAACGCCCTCGCGAGCGCCGCCACCGCCCGGCGCGCTCCCGCTCCCCTGCGGCTGACCGAGTACTCCTTGAGCCACGCGGCCGTCGCCTCGCGGCTCGCGACGTCCTGCTCGGTCAGCAACGGCCGCAGCTCACCGAACGTGGTGCCGCCGCTCGTGCCGATCCGCACGGAGGCCGCCGTCTGCCCGGCCGCCTCCACGGCGGCGGCGAGGTCCTCCACCGAGGCGTCGTGGGCGCCGGTGAGGCGGTGGGCCTTCTTCAGCGCCCAGGAGGTCCGCAGTCCACTGAGGAATCCGGTTCGCGGCTTGAGGAGTCCGCGCAGTGCGTCGAAGTCCGCGCCCGCCTCGAACGCTTTCGGTGCCACGGCACGGTGTGCGGGCATCAACGCCTGGTGCTTCTTGGCTTCGGCGGCCAGCTCTTCATCGGAGAGCGCGCCACCGGCCGTGCGTTCGACGCGGTGCACGGCCGCCTCGGCCGCACGCCGGACCCGGTCGAGCTCGTCCAGCCGGCCGGAACTGCTCGTCGCGGTCAGCCCGTCGCTCAGCTCCCGCGCCATCTCCTGCCGCAGCTCGGAGTCACCGAACAGCACCGGCACCGGTCCGCCGGCTCTGCGCAGCGCGTCACCGAGCACGTCGGCCGCGTTGCGGGTGCGGCTGGCGAGCAGGACGGACTTCCCCGCCGCCACGGCGTCCAGGGCGAGCGCCGCGAGGGTGTGGGTCTTGCCCGAGCCGGGAGGCCCGCCCACGACCGTGACGCGCGCACGGCGGGCTTGCTCGACCGCACGCATCTGGCTGTGGCTCAACGGCAACGCCGACCTGATCGGCTCGTCGTGGCGGCCCGTTCCACCGGCGTCCCCGTACAGCGCCGCGAAGGCCGTGGCGTCGATGCCCTTCTTGACCGACCAGTCGAACAGGGCAGTGCCCTGCTCCGTCTTCACCACGGGCTCGCCCGCGTGCAGCCCGGCGCCCATCGACACGACGAGCTCGTCGCCGGAGATGAGCGTCTTCGGGTCGGCGTGCACGATCGGCACGTCCTCGAACCCGGCCGCCCGGAGCGTCTCGGTGATCCACTCCTCGGTCGGGGCGAGCGCGGCCTCCCGCTCCGCGCTCGTCGCCCAGTCGTCGACCAGCGGGAACACCCCGGCGTCACCGGCGACGTGGTAGGCGTAGTCGAGATCGCCGCCGTGGTGCAGGCGGACGGGCCGGGACACCAGCGGCAGGCAGACCCGGCGCCGCTGCCCGCCGATCTGCGCGGGCCCGGCGAGGAACGCCCAGCCCAGCCGCAGCACCCTGTCCTCCTGGTGCAGCGCGTCGTACGCGGCGAGGTGCTCGACCTCGGCACGGACCTGCCAGGGTGCCTTCCACGGCACCGGCGTCCACTGCGGACCCTCCTGCACGAGCGTGATCGCGCGCCACGACGGTTCGTGGTCGCCCTGCCACAGCAGCCCGGCCGCCTTGGTGAGGTCGAGCTGGAGCTTCTGCGGCTGCTCGGCGGCACTCAACCGGGCCAGGGTGCGCAACACGGCCGAAACGTTCACGCGGGACATCGTGCCATTCGAGACGGTAGCTTCGTGCGTCGTGGAAGATCTCCCCGCCGGACTGCCCGAGCACGACCTGCGCACCGGACTCGCCCGGTACGGCATCACCGGGCCACCGGTCTACGCCCCCGTCGGCTTCGGCGACTACCACTGGACCGTCTACGACCGGTGGTTCACCTCGGTCACCGACCTCACCACCAGGCCGCTGGCGGGTCAGCGGCGGGCGATGGAGACGGCCGCGGCCCTGGGCGAGCACCTGCCGTTCGTCGTCGCGCCGGTGCGATCGGACGACGGCGACGTCGTGGTCCTGCTCAACGACCGGTACGCCTTGAGCGTTTTCCCTTACGTGATGGGGAAGTCCGGTTCCTTCGGTGATCCGGTCCACCCCGGGGTGAGCGAGTTGCTGGCCGCGCTGCACGCCTGCGAACCGCCGGCGGACTGCCCGGTCGCGCCGGTCGACGTGCCGGGCAGGGCCGCGCTGACGGCGTTGCTCGACGAGCCCGGCGAGTGGTTCTCCGCCCAGGCACGCGAGATCTTCGTCGCCCGCACCGATCTCGTCCGCGCCCGGCTGACCGAGCTGGACCGGCTCGCTGAGCAACTCCCCGGCGAACGGGTGGTCACGCACGGAGAACCCCACGCGGGCAACGTGATCAACACACCGGCGGGGTTGTGCCTGGTCGACTGGGAGACGGTCGCGCTGGCGCCACCGGAGCGCGACCTCTGGCTGGCCGGCGGCGACAGCGCCTTCTACTCGCTGCGCTGGGCCGTCAACGACGTCGCGGACTTCAGCGAGAAGCTCCGCGCCCCGCACGAACAGTCGCGGGACGCGGAGCTCACGATGCACTACTTCGTGGAAACGCTCGAAAACCTCTAGACCGTCAAGGTCCAGGTGTCGATGGTGCCGACGTCGGCGGTCGCCGCGTCACGGACCCGGAGCGTCCAGGTGCCGTTGCGGGTCTCCGACGACAGGTTGACCGTGTAGGTCTGGTCGATGTTGTCGGCGCTGCCACCCGTGCGGTTGTGCAGGTTGTAGACCGAACCGTCCGGCGCGACCAGGTCGACGACGAGGTCACCCTTGTAGGTGTGCTTGATGTGCACCTCGACCTGGCTGCTCGCCGACGCGGTGCCGGCACAGCCGCTGAACGTCACGGTCGACGTCACGGTCGCGTTGTCGCGGATCGCGACGTCCGTGCCGTTGGTCTGCGGGGCGCAGGTGGCCGAGCCGACCGTCCAGGTGAACGACGTGCTGCCCGAACCGCCCGCGGACGCGGTGGCCGTCACGATCACGTTGTAGGTGCCGGGAACCGTGGCCGTGCCGGTGACGAGACCGTTCGAGGAACCGATGGAGAGCCCGGTCGGCAGACCGGTCGCGGACCACGTGTACGGCGAGGTGCCACCGGACGCGGACAGCTGCAGGTTCACCGCGCCGTTGAGCGCGGTGCTCTGGTTGCCCGGGTTGGTCACCGAAACGCCGGGAACGCCGCCGGTGTTGGTGCGCAGCAACAGGTTCGCGGAACCAGAACCGGGGTTCGTGACCTTGCCCGGGGTGGCCTGCGCGAGGATCGCCGCGTGGACCTCGGCCGGGGTCTTGGCCGGGTTGTCCGCGAGGTACAGCGCCGCCGCGCCCGCGACGTGCGGGGACGCCATCGACGTGCCGCTCATCGTGGCCGTGCCGGTGTTGTTGCTGTACGAGGCGGAGACGATGTCCTGGCCGGGTGCGAACAGGTCGCTGCACGTGCCGTAGGACGAGAACGACGCGCGGGCGTCGGTGCGGGCCGACGCCATGACGTTGATCGTCTCGGTGACGCGCTGCGGCGAGTACTTGCAGCTGTCGTCGTTGAAGTTGCCCGACGCCACGACGTAGGTGACGCCGCCGCGGATCGAGGCGCGCACGGCGTCGTCGAGCACGCGGCTCGGCTCGTTCGCCGTGCCGGTGTAGAGGCTCATGTTCGCGATGGCCGGCAGGACGGCGTTCGCGGTGACCCAGTCGACGCCCGCCGCCTCGGTCGCGACGGAACCGCCACCGGCGCAGTTGAGCACGCGGACGGCCTTGAGCTTGACGTTCTTCGCCACGCCGTAGGTGGCGCCGCCGACGGTGCCGGACACGTGTGTGCCGTGGCCCTGGCAGTCCTTGCCGTTGCGGCCGTCGGTGAACGCGTCGAAGCCGAACGACGCGCGGCCGCCGAAGTCGGCGTGGTCGTAGTTGATGCCGGTGTCGATCACGTACGCCGTCACGTTCGCCGCGCCCGTGCTGTAGCTGTACTTGCTGTCCAGCGGCAGGCTCGCCTGGTCGACGCGGTCGAGACCCCACGACGGCGGGTTGAGCTGGTCGGTCAGGACCTGCACGGTCCGGTCCTGCTCCACGTAGGCCACGGCCGGGTCGGCGGCGAGGCGCTTGGCCTGCTGCTTCGACAGCGTGGCCGAGAAGCCCTTGAACGCGGCCCTGTAGGTGAAGCCGATCTTCGCGCCGTAGCGGGACGCCAGGCCGTCAGCGCGGCCGCTGACCTCCGAGCGCGCGATGCCGTTGTCCCTCAGGACGACGATGTAGTTGTCGGGAACCGCGTTGGGCGCGCTTTCCGCGACGATCGGACCCTCGGGCTGTGCGGCCACGGCCTGGGGGAGCGCGAGCACGGTTCCGGCGACGGCGACTGCCGCCGCCCCGAGCGTGCGCAGGGTGCCTTGTCTCATCACTGCTCCTCATTCGCAGGGAAACCGCGTGCGACCACGGGCCGGCCCTCGACGGCCCACGAGATGTGGTCACACGCGGTTGCGAAACAGCGTTAGTCCGTTATCGGACGTGATGAGTCTTTAGTTGCGACAACAGGTAGGACAAGCGACTTTCGTACGGAGTTGGCATCGTCCAGAAACGACGGCGGCGCTGTCCCTCCGGGGAGGGACAGCGCCGATCGGAAACCTCGTCAGCCGGCGAGCGCGAAGAGGTCGTCGCGGTCGCCCGACTGCTTGAGCTGGGCGAGCGACTGCTTCTCGAGCTGGCGGATCCGCTCGCGCGTCAGGCCGAGCTCCTCCGCGACCTCCTGGAGGGTGCGGGTGCGCCCGTCCTCCAGTCCGTAGCGCAGGCGCATGATCCGGCCCTGCCGTTCGGGCAGGATGTCCAGGAGCGAGCGCACGCCCTCGGTGAACTCCTGCTGCTCCAGGAGATCCGGCGCGGACACGCCGTCGGTGTCCTGGATCAGGTCGCCCAGCACCGAGTCGCCCTCGTCGCCGACCGGCGTCTCCAGCGACACGCACGTGCGGGCCGCGTCGCGCAGGTCCTGCACGCGCTGCGGCGAACACTTGGCCTCGGCGGCGATCTCCTCGACCGTCGCGTCCCGGCCGAGCGCCGAGGAGAGCTTCTGGCCGATCTTCTTGAGCTTGTTGACCTCTTCGACCACGTGCACGGGCAGGCGCACGGTGCGGGTCTGCTCGGCCAGGCCGCGTTCGATCGCCTGGCGGATCCACCACATCGCGTAGGTGGAGAACTTGTACCCCTTGGCGTAGTCGAACTTCTCGACCGCGCGGATCAGGCCGAGGTTGCCCTCCTGGACCACGTCGCCGAAGGGCAGGCCGCGGAAGGAGTGCTTCTTCGCGACCGACACGACCAGGCGCAGGTTCGCGCGGATCATGTGGTCCTTGGCGCGCTCGCCCTGGGCGACGACGCGGCGCAACAGGCGCGCGTCCCGCGTCGTGTCACCGCTCTGGAGCAGGTGCGCGGCGTAGACACCGGCCTCGATGCGCCGGGACAGGTCGACCTCCTCGGACGCGGTGAGCAGCGGCGTGCGCCCGACGTCGCGCAGGTACTGGCCGACCGAGTCCGCGTCCTGCGTTCCGGACGCGCGGTTCTTCAGATCTGCAGGCATGACAAATCCCCCTTGTCCGTTGGCAGGAGTGGCAACCGGAAGTGGCTGCACTGGTGTGTAACGGTTCAGAGGCCCTGGTCATTCCGCGGTTTCGGCTGTGACCTCGCCCTCATCCTTCTGCTCACGCCGCAGCCGCACCTGGGTGATGGCGTGGTGCTCGACCTCCAGCACCTCGATCTTCCAGCCGGAGACCTCCACCACGTCCCCCGGTTCCTCCGGAATGCGGCCGAGGATCAGCAGCACCAGTCCCGCGACCGTCGCGTACTGGCCCGCCGGCGGGTCTCGCAGCTCGACGCCGATGTCCACCAGGTCGTGGACCGGGAACGTGCCGAGCAACTCGATCGACCCGTCCGCCTCCGCGCGCACCGCGACCACGTCGGAGTCGGTCTCGTCGTAGATCTCACCGACGATCTCCTCCAGCAGGTCCTCCAGCGTCACGATCCCGTCGACGGCACCGTGCTCGTCCACGACCAGGGCCATCTGCTCGTGCTCGGCCTTCATGCGCCGCAACGCGTCGGTCACGCGCACCGAGTCCGGCAGCACCATCGGCGCGCGTGCCACGTCGGCTACGGCCACCGCGTCGTCGAGCAGGTCGCGCAGGTGCACCACGCCGACCACGTCGTCCAGGTGACCGTCCTTGGTCACCGGAGCCCTGGAATGTCCTGACCTCGCCAGGATTTCCCGTGCGGTGGCGGTGTCCAAACCTGATTCGAGGATCGTCACCTGCCGGCGCGGCACCAGGACCTCGCGCAGCCGCCTTTCGTGGATCTCCAACGCGCCGGTCATGATCGTGCGCTGTTCCTGGTTGAGATGCTGTTGCACCTCAACGAGATCCCGCAGTTCCTCCGCCGACATCTGCTCGTCGTCGGCGTTCGGGTCCCCGCCGAGCACCCGCACCACGAGGTCGGTCGACTTGCTGAGCAGCCACACCGCGGGGCGGGAGATCGTCGACAGCAGGTCGAGCGTGCGCGCGACGATCTTCGCCCAGCGCACCGCGTACTGCATCGCGAGGCGCTTGGGCGCCAGTTCGCCGAAGACCAGCGTCACGAAGGTCAGGACCACGGTGACGAGTGCGATCGCGACGCCGTTCGCGGCACCTCCGAGGAAGCTCAGCAACGGCACGATCGGTTCCGCGAGAGAGACCGCGGCCGTGGCCGAGGCGAGGAACCCGGACAGCGTGATGCCGATCTGGATCGTCGCGAAGTACCTGTTGGGATCACGTGCCAGCCGGACCAGCCGGCGGTGCCCTTCTCGTTCGAGCGAGCGCAGTTGCCCCTCTCGTAGCGACACGAACGCCATCTCACTGCCCGCGAAAGCCGCGTTGAGCAAAACCAGTACCGCGACCAGCGCGAGGTTGAAGCCATAACCGTCCACACGTTTGGGGTAGCACGCACGGTGGTATTTCGCACCCTGACGGCCGTCTTGAGCAGCCAGGAGGGCTTCAGCCGAACTGAGGTGGGATGGAGATGGACACCCCTGAGGTGCTGAGCGCCTCCGCGAGGACCTTGCACACCCTGCCGGAGGGCACACCGGACCTCGGCGCGATGCGCGCGTGGGTCGGGACCCTGTTGAGGGACCTGTCCGAGGACGTCAGGCTCGACGTCCTCCTCGTGTGCACGGAACTCGCCAGCAACGCCTATGAGCACGCTGAAGGACCACGCGCGGTGCGGGTCCAACGACACACGGACTTCGTCCGGGTGGAGGTCGATGACCACACACCGGCCGAACTGCCACAACTGGGACGGTCACGGCTCGGTGACTCGCGGGGCCGCGGGCTGTTGCTGATCTCACAGCTCGCACGGTGCTGGGGCACACGCGAGTTCACCGGTGGGAAGACCATCTGGGCCGAGGTGGACGCATAGGTCTTCTGGGCGTTTCGCACAGAAGACTCGTGACACCGCACGGATGGGTCTTGCGGCGGGATTCTCCGATTCTCGAAGCATGACGACGAAGGTTTTCCCGGCCGTGGGGCCGGTGGTGCGCCACGGCGCGGAGATGCTCGTGGCGATGCTGGTCGGGATGGCCCTGTTCGGGCCCCTGTGGACGCCTGAGCGGGTCGAGGTGGCCGCTCTGTGGATGGCGGCCTCGATGTCCGTGCCGATGGCGTTGTGGATGCTCTACCGCGGCCACGGCCGGATCCTCGAGATGTGCGCGGCGATGGTCGTGCCGTACGCCGTGCTGCTGGTGCCGCACTGGCTCGGCGTGCTGGACGCCGACGCGGTCATAATGGGCGGGCACCTGCTGATGCTGCCCGCGATGGCGTTCGTGCTGGTCCGCTACCGGCACGAGCACGGCACGCCCAGCACGCACCCGGTGGTCCGGGCCGTGGGAGACCGCTGGCCCGCGGTGATCGCGCTGGCGGTCACGTTCGACTTCTGGCAGGCGCACGTCGTGCCGCCCGTGTGGACGCTGCTGCTGTGCCAGGCCGTCTACCTGTTCTGGGGCCGGCGGGCGCCGCGGGTGCAGCTCGCGGTGTTCAGCCTGTACGCGGCGCTGGCGGTGGTCGTGATCATGATGTCCGCCTCGGCCGGGGTGCTGGTGATCGCACTCGGGTGGGGCGCGCACGCCGTCTGGGACCTCGTGCACCACGTGCGCAACGCCGTCGTGCCGCGCTGGTGGTCGGAGTTCTGCGGCGTGTTCGACCTGGTCATCGCCGTGACGATCCTGATCGCGTGGTTCTAGGCTGATGGCGATGAACGACCTCCCGCACACCGCGTTGCGCGGCGCCCTGCACCTGCTGTGGATGAGCTCCCTCGTCGTGCCGCTGGTGTCGGTGCTGCGCGAGCCGTCCGCGATGCGCTGGTTCGGGGTGCTGGGCCTGCTCGTGCTGGCCGTGGCGTTCGCGGTGACGTTGCGCGGCGGGCCGCTGTGGGTTCTCGGCGTCGCGATCCTGATGTCGATGCCGCTGGTGGCGCCGGCCGGGCCGGAGGAGCTGTCGACGTGGGCGTGGATCGGCGGCGCCGCGGCGGGCTTCGCGCCGTTGCTGCTCTCGGGTCCGTGGAGGTGGCTCGCCGCCATCGGCGCGGTGGTGGTGTCGGGTGTGGTCGGGGAGTTCGTCGGCGGCTACTACACGACCTACCAGGTGATCGCGGCCCTGGTGGGGCTGACGATCATCGCGATGGCAGGGCTGCCGATGTGGTTCGCCGGGCTCCTCGAACAGGCGCGGGCCGGGCGGGAGGCGCAGTCCGAGCTGGCGGTGAGCGAGGAACGGCTGCGGTTCGCCCGTGACGTGCACGACCTGCTGGGGCACCGGCTGACGGTGATCGCGCTGAAGTCCGAGCTGGCCGGGCGTCTCGCCTCCTCCGATCCGGAGAGGTCGGCCGCGGAGGCGTTCGAGGCGCAACGGCTGGCCTCCTCGGCGTTGGAGGAGGTGCGTGACGCGGTGCACGGCTATCGCGCCGTGAACCTGCCCGAGCAGCTCGAGGCCGTCCAGAACGTGCTGCAGGAAGCAGGCATCCGGTGCACCGTCTCCGAGGCGCCGGTGGAAGGTGAACGCGCGACACAACTGGCGTTGGCGTTGCGCGAGGCGTGCACCAACGTGCTGCGGCACAGCCACGCGACGTGGTGCATGATCGATGTCGCCGTCGCCGAGGAGGAGGTGCGGATGACCGTCACGAACGACGGCGCCGAGAAGCCTTCCAGCGAGGGCAACGGGCTTCGCGGCCTGCGTGAGCGGCTCGCGGCCGTGGGGGGTCAGGTGTCCGTGGAGAAGTCCGGCGACGTGTTCACGCTGCTGGTCGTGGTGCCCGCGTGATCAGGGTGCTGCTGGCCGACGACGAGGAGCTGATCCGCGACGCGCTCGCGGCGCTGCTCGACCTGGAGCCGGACCTCGAGGTGGTGGCCCGCGCGGGAGACGGCCGGGCCGCCGTCGAGGCCGCGCGGGCGCACCGCCCGGACGTGGCCGTGGTGGACCTGCAGATGCCCGAACTGGACGGCCTGGAGGTCACTCTGGAGCTGGCGCGCGTGCTGCCGTCGTGCGCTGTCGTGGTCCTGACCGGACGGGGCCGGCCGCCGCACCTGCAGCAGGCGCTGCACGCGGGCGCGAAGGGGTTCCTGCCCAAGGGATCCCCCGGCGGCACGCTGGCCGATGTGATCCGCCGCGTGCACGCCGGGTCGCGCTGGGTGGACCCGGCGCTGGCGGCCGACGCGCTGGCCGCTCCCCCGTGCCCGCTGACGCAGCGGGAGCTGGAGGTGTTGCGGCTCAGCGAGTTCGGCACCCCGGTCGCCGAGATCGCCTCGCGCACCTCGTTGTCCGCCGGGACCGTGCGCAACCACCTGGCGGCCGCGGTCGCGAAACTCGGTGTGGCACACCGTTCCGAGGCGTTCTCGGTGGCGCACGAGCACGGCTGGCTCTAGCGCTTGAGGCAGGCCGGGACGGTGAGGGTGGTCGACTGGCCGTTGGTGAGGGTGCGGACGCTCGCTCCCAGCAGCAGGTCGCCCGCCTTGTCCAGCACGGCGCGGGCCAGCCGGCTGGTGTCCTCGCTCTTCTCGAACACGCGCATGACCCTCGCGCCGGCGTTGACGGCTCTCGTCCAGCCCCGGGAGTGCGGCACCTCCAGCCAGTCCGCGACGTCCGCGTCGACGACCTGGCGCACCATCGCCGCGACCACGCCGTCGAAAGCCTTGCCGGGCACGAACTTCTCGTACAGCTCGACGAGGTTCCTCGTCAGCTCGACGCCCTCCGCGGACGGCGCGTAGGACGCCCGCACCATCGTGGTGCTGAGCTCTTCGGCCTCTGCCAGCGTTTCCGGCATCACGTCCGGGCGGATGCCGAGCACCGCGCCCGCGACGCGCCACACGTGGTAGTAGTCCTCCGCCTCGGTGTCGGTGACCGAGACGCCGATGCGGCGCATGCCGTCGATCACCTGCACGGAGAAGATCAGCATCGCGCCGAGCAGGTCCTGCTGGCACACGGGAACGCCTTCCTCGGCGTGGTCCCACTCGGGTGAGCGGCCGACGAAGTAGCGGACCGCGGCGTGGATCAGCCTGGTCTTCTGGATCGTCGGCACGAACGAGCCTCCCGCGCCGAAAGCGCTGGGCTCCATCATGTTCAGCACGAACTGCGACGTCTCCGACAGCCTGCGGTGCGGCTGGTTGAGCCTGTGCGTGAGCGTGAGGACCTTGGAGGGCCTGGGTTGCGCGTAGCAGTTGACCATGGCGCCGAACGACAACACCGACGCCACGTGCACACCGTCGTCGACGAAGAACTCGTGCGCGCGGGCGACGCGGTCCTCGTCCATCCACTCCGGCGGGTCGTCCGTGGCCACCAGGTAGTCGCGGACCGCCTCCGGCAGGTTCTCCGGGATGGGCTCGTCGTTGCCGCGGAACTCGGCGAGCACCTGGTTGACCTCGTTCAGGCTGCCGGTCTCGACCAGGTGCGCGATCACGGCGTCGGCGAGCGGGTCGCCCTCGTACTTCAGCGTGTGCAGGTCCACGTGGCCGAGCGTATGGGGCCGTTCGGGCCACTGATCGTGCCTCTCACCTCTTCGGCCCAGCGAATCCACGCGATCGTGCGGTGGCAAGGCCGTTGTGGCCGCGCTCTCAGGATCCGGAGTTGAGCACGTCGAACGCGTGCCTGCGGTGGACCGCGAACAGCTTCAGCGCGCCCTCCGCGTTCCCCAGGCGCAGCGCCGCCACCAGGTCCCGGTGCTCCTCCCGGATCTGCTCCAGGTACCCGTCCGTGCTCAGCTGCACCCGAGTGAGCAGGAACAGGTGCACCTGCGACCTGATCGCCTCCCACGCCTGGACGAGACGCGAGTGCCCGGCGGCGGCGTACACGGCGTCGTGGAACGCGATGTCGCAGCGCACCATCTCGTGCGGTGTGCGGGCGCGCTCCATCTCCTCCGCCGCGGCGGAGATCTCGTCCAGGGAGGCGCCCGTGGCCACCACTCGCTCCACGGCCAGGACCTCCAGGGCCCCGCGCAGGCTGTCCAGTTCGGCCACGTCCTGCAACGAGAGGACGGCAACGGTGGTGCCCCGGTGCCATTCGGCGCGGACCAGGCCCTCGCGTTCCAGCACGCGCAGCGCGTCGCGGACGGGGCCCCGGGAGACCTGCAGCGCCTCGGACAGCTCGACCTCGCGCAGGGCGCTGCCCGGCGGGTAGCGGCCGTCGAAGATCGCCTCGCGGACCAGGTCGGCGACCTCGCTGCCCAGGCCTCGCCGTCGTGCCGGACCGAGTGTCATGTGAGCAATGTTAACAAGACGACCTCTTGTCTCAATGTTAACATTCTTACATGCCGAACATCCCGCGCTTCCACCTGGCCATGCCCGTCGACGACCTCGCCGCCGCCCGCCGCTTCTACGGCGAGACGCTCGGCCTCGAGCAGGGCCGCAGTTCCGACACCTGGGTCGACTGGAACCTGCACGGCCACCAGTTCGTCACCCACCTCGCGCCGGCGAGGACCGAGCGCGTCAGCAACCCGGTCGACGGCCACGACGTGCCGGTCCCCCACTTCGGCCTGGTCCTGACCGTCGAGGAGTTCCAGGTCCTCGCGGAGAAGCTGACGAACGCCGGCACGAAGTTCGTCATCGAGCCGTACGTGCGCTTCAAGGGCGAGCCCGGCGAGCAGTGGACGATGTTCCTGCTGGACCCGGCGGGCAACGCGCTCGAGTTCAAGGCCTTCGCGGACGACTCCCAGGTGTTCGCCGTCTAAAGACGTCCTAAAAATCTTGCACAACGCGCAAGTTTGAGTAACTTGGAGGTGACGCCGAGCCACGACCCGGTCACACCGGGTCAGACAGGGGAAGCCATGACCACGGCCGAGCGGCAGCGCAACGCGGCGCAGCTCATCCGTCCGCAGCTGCCTGCCGAACTCATCGAGAAGCGCGCCGGGTGCCCGTTCGACCCGGCCGCGGGGCTCACCGAGCTGAGCGGGCAGGGGCGGATCCACCGGATCGAGCACAAGGGTGAGACCGTCTGGCTCGTCACCGGCCACGACGAGGCCCGGGCGGTGCTCGCCGCACCCGAGATGAGCTCGGACCGGATCAACAGCCCGCGCGCCAGGGCCCTGATCTCCCCCGAGCTGCACGCGGAGATGTTCCCGCCGGAGCGGCAGGCCGGGTCGTTCATCTTCATGGACGCTCCCCGGCACACCCGCTTCCGCAGGCTGCTGACCGGCCAGTTCACCGTGCGCAGGATGCGCGACCTGACGCCCCGAGTGCACGAGATCGTCACCAGCGCCCTCGACGCGATGATCGAGAAGGGACCGCCGGCCGATCTCGTGCACGACTTCGCGCTGCCGGTGCCGTCACTCGTGATCTGCGAACTGCTCGGCGTCGACTACGGCGACCGTGACGAGTTCCAGCAGCGCACGGCCAAACTGCTCAGCCTCAACACCACCGTCGACGAGCAGATCAAGAACGGCACCGACCTGCGCCGGTTCATGCACAAGCTCGTCGTAGACAAGCAGAAGGCACCCGGCGACGACCTGCTCTCCGGCCTGGTGCGCGACACCGACCTCACCGTCGACGAACTGGTCGGCATCGCGAACCTCCTGCTGATCGCCGGCCACGAGACCACGGCGAACATGCTGGCCCTCGGCACGTTCGCCCTGCTCGAACACCCCGACCAGTTCGCCAAGCTCCGCGACGACCCCGCACTGGTCGACAACGCGGTCGAGGAGCTCCTGCGCTACCTGTCGATCATCAGCTCCGGCGTCTCCCGCCACGCCAAGGAGGACGTCGTCATCGGCGACGCCACCATCCGCGCCGGCGAGACGGTCGTCGTGTCGGTGCCCGCGGTCAACCGCGACGACAGCCAGTACGACGACCCGCACGAACTCAGGGTCGACCGCCCGCGCGGCCACCACGTGGCGTTCGGCCACGGCATCCACCAGTGCCTCGGCCAGCAACTGGCGCGCGTGGAGATGGCGGTCGGCTTCACTGAACTGCTGCGCCGCCTGCCGGAGTTGAAGCTCGCCGTGCCCGCCGACGAGGTGCCGTTGCGGACCGACATGTCCATCTACGGCGTGCACTCGCTCCCGGTGACCTGGTGACCTGATCCAGGGTTTGTCGCGCGGGTCCGTTCGGTGGGGTCGCGGTCGGGAGAGCGGCGGCCTCGTGCCACGGCGTGTTCGGGTGCTGCGGCGGTGCCCGACTCCGGGCTCTCGGCCGCGACCGTCGCAGACAAGACTCGCGGGACCCAGGCTGGTGTCCCGCGAGCCCGCGCGGCAGGAGCGACGAGCAAGCACCCCCGAAGCGGCGCGGCTACCCAGGACGTCCCGGCTACCTCGTGAACCCGGCCCCGAGCTGGTCGATCATCCGGCCGACCAGCTCGGTAGCCGTGTACCTCTCCGCCGCCTGAGGCGTGTCCAACCACCACTGCACGACCGCGCGCATCGACGCGAGGATCGCCGACGCCGTCACAGCCGGATAGGGGTCGTCCAACGGGTCCACCCCGCACCGCACCGCGATGGCCGACGCCAACGCCTGCTCACGAGCGGAGTAGGCAGCGAACACGTGCGGCAGCAGCGCAGGATGGCGGCGCAGCTCGCGCACCTGGCGGAGCCGGTCGAGGTCGACGTGGCGCGGGTAGATCGAGTGCAACGCCTCGCGCAGCGCGACCAGCACCGGTTCGTCCGAGGGCCGGGCGGCGAACTCCTCCACGAACGCGAGCGCCGTGGCCGTGTCGCCGGCTACGACGGCTTCCTCCTTGGAGGAGAAGTAGTTGAAGAACGTCCGCAGGGACACGCCGGCCGCCCGCGCGATCTGCTCCACCGTCACCCGGTCGAGGCCGTGCTCCACGCACAGACTCCGGGCGGCGTCACCCAGGGCTTCCCTGGTCGCCGCCTTCTTGCGTTCACGCAGGCCCGTCACGGGACGAAGAGTAAAGCGTACCGGAAATTGGTGTAGACCTTGTCACCCACGTGAGCACCTCACTACGGTCCGTGAGAACGCTCTCACGAGACCTACGGAGGACCGGGTGCGCTTACTCGGAGTCGTCGTGCTGGCCGGCGCCCTGCTCACCGCCGGCCAGGCCCATGCCTCTCCCCCGAGACCGGCCGCGCAGGCGCCCACCGTCACGCTGATCACCGGTGACCAGGTGCTCACCGGGCAGCGGGCGGTCAAACCGGCCCCCGGCCGTGAGCGCGTCCTGTTCTCCACCTACACCGTGCAGGGCCATGAGTACGTGGTGCCGCACGACGCCATCCCGTTGATCGCGGACGGCCGCCTCGACGAGCGGCTCTTCGACGTCACCGAGCTCGCGACGTACGACGGCGCCCTGCCGGTGATCGCCACCTACCCCGAGGGCACGCTGAGCGGGCAGTCCGGTCTCCCGCTGCGCAGCATCAACGGTGTGGCGTTCGACGCGGCCAAGACGCCGCTGGTCGGCACGCTGTCGGCCTCGGGCGCGAAGAAGATCTGGCTCGACGCCCGGCGCAAGGCGAACCTCGACCGCAGCGTCGCGCAGATCAACGCCCCGGCGGCGTACGCGGCGGGTCTCACCGGCAAGGGCGTCACGGTCGCCGTCCTCGACACGGGCGTCGACAACACCCACCCGGACCTGAAGGACCGCGAGGTCGGGGAGCGCAACTTCACGACCTCTCCGGACAACGGCGACCACTACGGCCACGGCACTCACGTCGCGTCGATCGTCGCGGGCACCGGGGCGAAGAGCGGCGGCAAGTACCGCGGTGTCGCGCCGGACGCGCAGATCCTCGACGTGAAGGTGCTGGGCGACAACGGTTCCGGTCAGGACAGCGGGATCATCGCCGGCATGGAGTGGGCGATCGAGCAGGGCGCCCAGATCATCAACATGAGCCTCGGCGGGTACGACACCCCCGCGGTCGAGCCCCTCGAAGAGGCCGTGAACCGCCTCAGCGCCGAGAAGGGCGCGCTGTTCGTCGTCGCCGCCGGCAACAGCGGCCCGAACGCGCGGACCGTCGGTTCGCCCGGTTCGGCGGACGCGGCGCTGACCGTCGGGGCCGTGGACCACGACAACAGGATCGCCGAGTTCTCTAGCCGCGGCCCGACGCAGGCCGGCACGCTCAAGCCCGACCTCACCGCGCCCGGCGTCGGCATCGTCGCCGCCCTGCACTCCGACGGCCGGATCGGCGCGCCCGTCGCCGACGGCTACACCTCGCTCGACGGCACCTCGATGGCGACCCCGCACGTCGCGGGCGCGGCGGCGCTCCTGCGCCAGCAGCACCCGGACCTGAACGGCGCCGCCCTCAAGGCCAGGCTCACCGGCACCACGACGCCCACCGCGAACCTGACCCCGTTCGAACAGGGCTCCGGCCGCGTCGACGTCACCAAGCTGATCAAGCAGAACGTGACGTCCAGCCCCACGAACATCAGCTTCGGCACGCACCAGTGGCCGCACACCGGGGAAACCCCTCTGTCGCAGGAGATCACCTACTCCAACGCTGGCTCCGAGCCGGTCACGCTCGACCTGTCGACGGAGACCACCGGCACGCTGTTCAGCGTCTCCCCCGCCACGCTCACGGTCCCGGCGGGCGGCAGTGCGAAGGCCGTCGTCACCGCGGACCTGGCCAAGCAGCCCGACGGGGGCGTGTTCGGCGGCTCGGTCGTCGCGAGCGGCCTGCGCACGGCCGTCGTGGCCGACCTGGAGGTGGAGAGCTACGACGTCACGATCACCGGGATCGAGCGGTCCGGCGCCACGACGACCTCGACGTTCGCGAGCATGACCAACGTCGACACCGGCGCCCGCGTCTGGCCGAACAGCACCACGGGCCTCGCCCGAGTGGCCAAGGGCCGCTACATCCTGACCAGCAGCGTCATGTCGTCCGGCACCGGCGCCTACACCCACGACGTCATCAACTACCCGAACCTGACCGTCTCGGGACCGGCGACGATCACCCTCGACGCCCGCCAGGCCAAGCCGGTGAAGGTGACGCTGCCGGTGACCGCGCAGCTCTCGTTGCTGCAGACCGGTTTCGAACGCGTCGTGAACGGCACGAGCTACACCATCGGCAACTTCTCCGTCGGCGGCTCGATCGACCACCTCGGCGTCGCGAGCATCGGACCGGAGTCGAAGGAGGTCACCGGCAAGATCGCCACGTTCTGGAACGCGGGCCCGGACTTCTACGGACTGGCCTGGTACCAGAAGGGTTCCGCGCCGAACGGCCTGACGAAGACGGTCGCGAAGAAGGACCTGGCGACGGTCAAGGTCGACATGCCCGCCCTCAAGCCCGGCCAGAGCGCCTCGATCGGCCACACCTCGTCTCCCGAGGGTCGCGCCGACTGGACCTACGGCTCCCTGGACAACCTGACCGCGGGCCCGCGCACCGAGTACTACGGCGGCGAGGGCGGCGACTGGTCGCGCCGGTTCAACCTGTTCGACGAGACCGGCAACATCGGCGCGCTCGTCACCCCGCTGCGGCACTACAAGCCGGGCCGCTCGTACGTGGAACCGTTCAACCGCGCGGTGTTCGGCCCGGCGCTGCCCCCGGCCCGCGACGTCCCGCACTCGTTCCGCACCGGCGACTTCGTCCGCGTCACCGTGCCGCTGTACGGCGACAGCGCGGGCAACGAGGGCTACGGCCCCGTGGCCGAGGCGAAGACGACGGTCTACCGCGACGGCGTGAAGGCGGTCGAGACGGCCGAGGCCGGCTGGGCGATGCTCGACGTGCAGCCCGGCGCCGCGAACTACCGCGTCGAGACGTCCGCGAGCCGCGACACGGCCCTGAGCAGCGAGGTGTCCGGGGTATGGACGTTCCGCAGCGACACCACGGCGCAGCGGGCCGCGCTGCCGCTGTCGGTCGTCCGCTTCACCCCGCAGCTCGACGACGACGGCTTCGCCCGCGCCGGCCAGATGCTGGCCGTGCCGATCTCCACCCAGTCGCAGGTGGGCTCGGTGCGCGTCACGTCCGTCGAGGTGTCCTACGACGCGGGCAAGACGTGGAAGCGAACGCCGGTCACGGCCAACCGCGTGCTGCTCGCGCACCCGAAGGACGCGAAGTCGGTGTCCTTGCGCGCCAAGGCGTCCGGCAGCGGTCAGACGGTGGAGCAGACGATCATCGGCGCGTACCTGCTGCGCTGACGAACGCGCCCGCGTGCTCGCGAGCCCACGAGGCGAACGAGCGCGCGGGCCTTCCCAGCACGTCCTCGACGTCGCGCACCACCGTGTACCCCGCGGCGGGCATGTCCCGCTTCCACGCGAGGACGAAGTCGGCCACCTCGGCGGACCTTCCCGCCGCGAGCATCTCGTCCCGCGCCTCCTGCTCGGTCTGCTCGACGTAGGTGATCTCCCGGCCGATCGCCTCGCCGATCACGGCCACCTGTTCCGGCACGGACAGCGATTCCGGCCCTGTCAGCGTGTACGTGCGGCCGCCGTGCCCACCCCTCGCGAGCACGGCGGCCGCCACCGCGCCGATGTCGCCTTCGTGCACGAGCGCACTCCGCGGGTACGCGAACGGCTCCCGCACCTCCCCCTTGAGGCGCACCGACTCGGCCCAGCTCAGCGTGTTCGACATGAAGTCCACCGGTCGCAGCACGGTCCACTCCAGCGAACTCGCCGTGACCGCGTCCTCCAGCGGACTGTGAGACCCGCTCCACAGCGAGGTGACCCTGCGGACACCGGCCTTCTCCGCCCGCGCCACCAGTTCCGGCCCGGTGTGCAGTTCCGCGTAGTCGTCACCCGCGTTGGTCAGCAGGTGCACGCCGGACACGCCGTCGAACGGGACCGTCTCCGGTCTGGTCAGGTCGCCCTCGACGACCTCCACCCCGGCCGGGAACCGCGCCGTGGCGGCGTTCCTGGTGAGGGCGCGGACGTCGTGGCCCAGCGCGAGCAGTTCGCCGACCACCTGGCGCCCGGCGTTCCCGGTGGCACCTGTCACGAGAATCGTCATGGACCCGACCGTAAAACCTGTAGTTAGCTGGAGATCAAGCGAAGGAGACCGAGTGCGGGAACTGACCGATGAGATCGTCGTCGCCCACAGCGCACCGCCGAGCAGACCCGCGCCCACCGGAGTGGACGTGCCGGGCCGTCACGTCGCCGAGGTCGCGCGGCACCCCGACGGCCGGCTCGCCGTGATCACCTGGTCGTCGCCGAAGATCGACCCCGGCCTGCTGAACCCCGCGCTGCACGTGGTCGAGAACGGCCGAATCACCGACCTGGGCGCGACACCGGCGGACGCCGGTTCGCCGGTGTGGTGGGGCGGCGAGGTCTGCTACCTGGCGCTGACACCGCCGCACCTGCAGGGCGGCAACGCGATCTTCGACCAACGCCACCGCAACCTCACCGAGGGCATGCCGGCGTGCCCGGTCGACCTCGTGCAGGACGACGGCAACGCACCGGTCGTGGTCGTCGCGACAGGCCTCGACACGGAGTTCCACAGGCTCGACGGCACGTTCCTCGGCCGTGTCACGGGATCGCACCTTCCTCCCCGCTACCGCGACCTCGACGGCATCCCCTGGGGCACGCAGGAACGCCTGCGCTACCCGGCCCGCGACGGCCTGGAGCTCGACGGCCTGCTGGTGCTCCCGGTCGGCAGGTCGAGACGGGACGGGCCGTTCCCCCTCGTCACCCTGATCCACGGCGGTCCCTACGACCGCTGGACGGACGACCTGCAGCTGCACTGGGTGCCGTCGGCGCAATGGTTCGCGCACCAGGGGATCGCGACCTTCCTGCCCAACTCCCGGGGCGGGCAGGGCCGCGGCCACGAGTTCGCCGCGGCCGTCGCGAAGAGGGTGGGCCAGGAGGAGTGGCACGACGTCGAGGCGGGCATCGACCTGCTCGTCGGGCAGGGGGTCGCGGACGAGAACCGGCTCGGCATCGCCGGCTGGAGCCACGGCGGGTTCATGGCCGCCTGGGCGACGACGCGCACGAGCAGGTTCAAGGCGGCGCTGGTCGGCGCGGGCATCTCCGACTGGCCCCGGCTGATCGCCACCGGCGAGTGGGGCGCGTTCGAGGCGGCCCTGGGCGACAGCGCGGAACACAGCCCGCTCACCTACGCGGACCGGATCTCCACGCCGATGTTGATCGTGCACGGGGCGGACGACACCAACGTGCCGGTGGAGCAAGCCGAACTCCTGCACGGCGCAGTGCCGCACTCTGAACTCGTCGTCTACCCCGGCGAGGGGCACTCGCTGCGGAAGCGTGAGCACAGGCTGGATCTGCTGAACCGAGCCAGAAAACTGTTCGCGACGCTCTGAAACTTGCGCAAACCTTACGCAACGGCCGCAACGCAGTCGCAAGTCAGCGCAAGCGCCCGCATCGCCACCAAATCAATTTTTCGAGCAGGTTCGGGTCCGAACCTCCATCAACCCCGTCTGTCCAGCTGCTGGTGATCGGCCTTGTGCACCCTGAGACACTGGTCGGACACAGCAAGCAGCGCTCGTCTTTCCTGTTCAGAGCGCTATGTCGCAAATTTGCGCAATCACGTCGAGATATTGCGGTAATCTGCTGGACACTTCTACGGTGAGGCGCGCCACACCCCCCTCGCGTCCCCACCGAGAAGGGCCAAGCCCGCCATGTCACCGACGACACGCGCTCGCTCCCTGCTAGCCCCTCTGACAGCTCTGGTCACCGTCGCGGCCACCCTGACGATCTCCCCCGCGGCACAGGCGGCACCGGTCAGCCTCGACCTGTCCGAGCAGACCAAGATCGACCGGATCACGTTGTCCTCGCCCAGAAACGGCACGGAGACCTTCGCCGTGCAGACGAGCCTCGACGGCAGAGGCTGGTCGACGCTGGTCGCGGAACAGCCGCACGAGTTCAAGAACGGCAAGCTCACCTTCACGGTCGACCCGACGCTCGTCCGGCACGTCCGCGCCACGAAGACCACGGCCAAGCTCGAGGTCCACGAAGCCGCCGCGAGCGCCCTGCTGCAGGCCACCTACAGCGCAAGCAGCGTCAGCCAGAACTACGGCCCGGGCAACGCCGGAGACGGCAACCAGAGCACCTACTGGGAGAGCGCGAACAACGCGTTCCCGCAATGGATCCAGGCCGACCTCGGCGCCGCGCTGAAGGCCGACCGCGTCGTGCTGAAGACCCCGACCGGCGGGTGGGGCGCCCGCACCCAGACCCTCGCGGTCCAGGGCAGCACGGACGGGCAGAACTTCTCGGACCTCGTGGCGAGCAGGGGGTACGACTTCAACCCGGCGAGCGGCAGCACCGTCGCCATCGACTTCACCGCGGCCACCACGCGGTACGTCCGGCTGCGGATCACCGCGAACACCGGCTGGCCGGCGGGTCAGATCAGCGAGTTCGAGGTGCAGGGCCCCACGGGCGGTGACTCGCAGGCCCCGAGCGCGCCCGCCAACCTGGCCTTCACCCAGCCGCAGGCCGGGCAGATCCGGCTGACGTGGAACGCGAGCACCGACAACGTCGGCGTCACCGGCTACGACGTCTACGCCAACGGCACCCTGCGCACCACGGTCACCGGCACGACCCACACCGACAGCCAGCCCGACGGCCTGCGCGTGAGCTACCACGTCGTCGCGAAGGACGCGGCCGGCAACCAGTCCCCCGCCAGCAACACCGTGACACGCGAGGGCGCCACCGGCACGAACCTGGCGCAGGGCAAGCCCGTCACGGCGAACAACAACGTGCACAACTTCGTCGCCGCCAACGCGAACGACGGGAACCTCGCCAGCTACTGGGAGTCGAACGGGTTCCCCGGCACGCTGACCGTCCAATTGGGATCGAACGCGGACGTCGCCTCCGTGGCGGTCAAGCTCAACCCCGACCCCGCCTGGGGCGCCCGCACGCAGAACGTCGAGGTCCTCGGCCGCGAGCAGAACGCCACCGGCTTCACGAGCCTCGTCGCCGGCCGCGACTACCGCTTCGACCCGTCCAGCGGCAACACGATCACGATCAACGCCTCGGCCCGCGTCGCCGACGTGCAGCTCCGGTTCACGTCCAACACCGGCGCGCCCGGCGCCCAGGTGGCGGAGATCCAGGTGTTCGGCACCCCTGCCCCGAACCCCGACCTCACCGTCACCGCGACGTCGTTCACGCCGTCGGCCCCCGTCGAGACCGACCAGATCACGCTGAACGCCACCGTCCGCAACGCCGGTAGCGCCTCGTCGGGAGCCACCGACGTGACGTTCTTCCTCGGCGCCACCGCGGTCGGCACGGCACAGGTCGGCGCGCTCGCAGCGGGTGCGCAGGCGAACGTGGGCACGACGGTCTCCGCTCGTCCGGAGGGTTCCTACGAGTACACCGCCAAGGTCGACGAGACCAAGAAGGTGGCGGAGCAGAACGAGACCAACAACGCCCGCGTCCACCCCGACCGGCTCGTCGTGACGCCGGTCCCGAGCTCCGACCTGGTCGCCGTGCCGTCCTGGTCGCCGAGCAACCCGGGCAACGGCCAGAGCACCACGTTCAGCGTCGCACTCAAGAACCAGGGCAGCATCGCGAGCGCGGCCGGCGCCCACGGCATCACCGTCACGATCCTGAACAGCAGCGGCCAGACCATCCGGACGCTGACCGGCAGCCACAACGGCACGATCAACGCCGGTGCCACCACCGCCGCGGTCAACCTCGGCACGTGGCCCGCCGCCAACGGCCGGTACACCGTGCGCACGGTGATCGCCAACGACGGCAACGAGATCCCCGCCAAGCAGGGCAACAACACCAGCGAGCAGTCGCTGTTCATCGGCCGCGGCGCCAGCGTCCCGTGGCAGCACGTCGAAGCCGAGGACGCGACCGCCGGCGGCGGCGCGCAGGTCCTCAGTCCGAACAGGACGATCGGCGACCTCGCCGGTGAGGCGTCCGGCCGCCGCGCGGTCACGCTGAACGGCACCGGCCAGTCCGTCGAGTTCACCACGGCGGGCCCCACCAACACCCTCGTCACCCGGTTCTCCATCCCGGACAGCTCCGGTGGTGGCGGCATCACCTCGAACCTCAACGTCTACGTCAACGGCCAGTTCCACAAGGCCATCGACCTGACGTCGAAGTACATGTGGCAGTACGGCAACGAGGCCGAGCCGGGCAACTCGCCGGGAGCGGGCGGGCCGCGCCACATCTACGACGAGGCGAACGTGATGCTCAACTCGACGTTCCCGGCGGGCACGAAGATCAAGCTGCAGAAGGACGCGGCCAACACCACGAACTACGCGATCGACTTCGTGAACTTCGAACAGGTGACGGCCGCCGGCAACCCCGACGCGGCGAAGTACGCCGTGCCCGCCGGGTTCACCCACCAGGACGTGCAGAACGCGCTCGACCGCGTCCGGATGGACACGACCGGCGCCCTGATCGGCGTCTACCTGCCCGCGGGCACCTACCAGACGGCGCAGAAGTTCCAGGTCTACGGCAAGGCGGTCCGGGTCGTCGGCGCGGGTCCCTGGTTCACCCGGTTCCAGGCCCCGCTCGGGCAGGAGAACACCGACATCGGCTTCTCCGCGCCGTCGTCCGCGAGCGGCTCGACGTTCAGCGGGTTCGCGGTGTTCGGCAACTACACCGCGCGCATCAACGGACCCGGCAAGGTGTTCGACTTCGCCGGCGTCCAGAACATGACCATCGAGAACATCTGGGTCGAGCACATGATGTGCCTGTTCTGGGGCAACAACGTCGACAACAACGTCATCAGGGACAGCCGCATCCGCGACATGTACGCGGACGGCCTCAACCTGACCAACGGGTCGGCGGGCAACCGGGTCGCGAACATCGAGGCCCGCTCGACCGGTGACGACGCGTTCGCGCTGTTCGCCGCCACCGACGGCGGCGGAAGCGGCCAGCAGAACAACGTCTTCGAGAACCTCTCGGTGACGACCCCGTGGCGCGCGGCCGGTCTCGCGGTCTACGGCGGCAAGCTCAACACGTTCCGCAACATCTACGTGGCGGACACGCTCACCTACTCCGCCGTGACGATCAGCTCGCTCGACTTCGGGTACCCGATGGAGGACTTCGGGCCGGAGCCGACGACGTTCAGCGGCCTCACCCTGGTGCGCTCCGGCGGCCACTTCTGGGGCGCGCAGACGTTCGGCGCGATCTGGATGTTCTCCGCGTCCAAGAAGTACACCGGGATCCGGGTGAGCGACGTCGAGATCATCGATCCGACGTACAGCGGAATCATGTTCCAGACCAAGTACAACGGTGCGGCCGAGAACGTCTTCCAGGACACGGTGCTGTCCAACGTGAGCATCTCGGGTGCGCGCAAGAGCGGCGACGCCTTCGACGCCAAGTCCGGGTTCGGGTTGTGGGCCAACGAGATGCCGGAGGCGAACCAGGGCCCGGCGGTCGGCGAGGTCACGTTCAACGGCCTCAGGTTCAGCAACAACTTCCAGGACATCAAGAACACGACGTCCACCTTCAAGATCAACATCAACAACTGATACCCCTGCCGCGAAGGACGATCACATGAAATCCACGCTCATGAGGCGTGCGGTGAGCGCTGCGTTGGTCAGCGCACTCGCACTGTTCGGATTGACCCCCGCGGCGGGAGCCGCGGTCGCCAGGCTGTCCGCGACCCTGACCGCGTCCAGCAGCAACGGTCCCTACGGCGCCGGCAACGCCGGTGACGGCAACCAGGGCAGCTACTGGGAGAGCACGAACAACTCGTTCCCCCAGTGGCTGCAGGCCGACCTCGGCGCCGCGAAGAGCGTCAGCAAGGTCGTGCTGCGCCTGCCCTCGAACTGGGAGCAGCGCTCGCAAACGCTTGCCGTGCAAGGGAGTTCCAACGGGTCGCAGTTCAGCGACCTGGCGGGCTCCAGCGCACGGGTGCTCTCGCCCGGATCGAACAACACGGTGACGCTGGACTTCACGGCGACCAGCACCCGGTACGTGCGGGTGACGGTCACCGCGAACACCGGCTGGTCCGCGGCCCAGCTCAGCGAGTTCGAGGTGCACGGCGAGTCCGGCGGCGTCGTCGACCCGCCTCCCGGTGACAACCTCGCCGCCGGCAAGCCGGTCGAGGAGTCCGGGCACGTGCACAACTTCGTGCCGGGCAACGCGGTCGACGGCAACACCGCGTCCTACTGGGAGTCCAGCGGCCTTCCCGGTCACCTGACCGCGAAGCTGGGCTCGAACGCCGACGTCACCTCCGTCGTCGTGAAGCTCAACCCGGACTCCGCCTGGGGCGCGCGCACGCAGAACTTCGAGGTGCTCGGCCGTGAGGCGAGCGCGTCCGCGTTCGGCACGCTGAAGGCCCGCGCCGACTACCGGTTCGACCCGGCCACCGGCAACACCGTCACGATCCCGGTGTCCGGCCGCGCGTCGGACGTGCGCCTGCACTTCTACTCGAACACCGGCGCGCCCGGCGGCCAGGTCGCCGAGTTCCAGGTGTTCGGCGCCTCCGCCCCCGCTCCCGACCTGACCGTCACGAACCTGACGTGGACGCCTCAGAACCCGAGCGAGGCCGACACGATCAGGCTCACCGCCACCGTGCGCAACGGCGGCACCGTGGCGTCCGGCGCGACGACCCTGAACGCCACGCTCGGCGGCACCGTCGCCGGTTCGGCCCAGGTGGGCGCGCTCGCTCCCAACGCCACCGCCACCGTCACGGTCGACGCTGGCCGCCGGGGCGCAGGTTCCTACGCGGCCGCGGCCACCGTGGACCCGGCCAACCAGGTCGCGGAGACCAACGAGGGCAACAACACCTTCACCTCCGGCTCCGCCCTGGTCGTCGGCCAGGCTCCGGGACCGGACCTGCAGATCACCGGCGTCACGCCGAACCCGTCGTCCCCGGCGGCGGGCCAGCAGGTGACGTTCGCCGTACAGGTCAACAACCGCGGCACGTCGGCGGCGGGCGCCTCGGTGACCCGCGTGTCCGTCGGCGGCAGCACGCTGAACGCCAGCACGGGTGCGATCAACGCCGGTCAGACCGTCACCGTCAACGTCGGTTCCTGGACCGCCGCGAACGGTGGCGCCACGGCGACCGCCACGGCCGACGCGACCAACGTGGTGGCGGAGACCAACGAGAACAACAACACCGCGACCCAGTCCATTGTGGTCGGACGCGGCGCTTCGACGCCGTTCACCACCTACGAGGCGGAGGCGGGCCGCTACCAGGGCACGCTGGTGCAGGCCGACGCGGAGCGCACGTTCGGGCACACCAACTTCGGGTCCGAGTCCTCGGGCCGCAAGTCGGTGCGCCTCGACGCGCAGGGCCAGTTCGTGGAGATCACCTCGACGGTCAGCACGAACTCGATCGTCGTGCGCAACTCGGTCCCGGACGCCGCCGCGGGCGGCGGCCAGGACGCGACGATCAGCCTCTACGCGAACGACCAGTTCGTGCAGAAGCTGACCCTGTCGTCGCGCCACAGCTGGCTCTACGGCACCACCGACGACCCCGAGGGCCTCACGAACCGTCCGGGCGGCGACGCCCGCAGGCTGTTCGACGAGACCTCGCAGCTGCTGGCGAACAGCTACCCGGCCGGCACGAAGTTCAAGCTGCAGCGCGACTCCGGTGACAACGCGCAGTTCTACGTCATCGACCTGGTCGACCTGGAGCAGGTCGCCCCGGCGGCCTCGAAGCCGGCGGACTGCGTCTCGATCACGCAGTACGGCGCCACGCCGAACGACCAGACCGACGACGCGGACGCGTTGCAGCGCGCCGTGACGGCCGACCAGAACGGGGAGATCCCCTGCGTCTGGATCCCGGAGGGCAGGTTCCGCCAGGAGAAGAAGATCCTGACGCTGTTCAACTCCGGTCAGTACAACCAGGTGGGCATCCGCAACGTCACGGTCCGCGGCGCGGGCATGTGGCACTCGCAGCTGTTCTCGCTCACGCAGCCGCAGGACGCCGGCACGATCAACCACCCGCACGAGGGCAACTTCGGCTTCGACATCGACGACAACACGCAGCTGTCCGACTTCGCGATCTTCGGTTCCGGCCGGATCCGCGGCGGTGACGGCAACGCCGAGGGCGGTGTCGGCCTCACCGGCCGGTTCGGCAAGAACACCAAGATCACCAACGTGTGGATCGAGCACGCCAACGTCGGTGCCTGGGTCGGCCGCGACTACACCAACCTGCCCGACCGCTGGAACCCCGGCGACGGCCTGCTGTTCAGCGGCATGCGCATCCGCAACACCTACGCCGACGGCATCAACTTCGCCAACGGCACGCGCAACTCCACGGTGTTCAACTCGTCGTTCCGCACCACGGGCGACGACGCGCTGGCCGTGTGGTCGTCGAAGTACGTGAAGGACCAGAACGTGGACACCGGCAGCGGCAACGCGTTCCTCAACAACACGATCGCACTCCCCTGGCGCGCCAACGGGATCGCGATCTACGGCGGCTCGAACAACCGCGCGGAGAACAACATCATCTCCGACACCGCCAACTACCCGGGCATCATGCTGGCGACCGACCACGACCCGCTGCCGTTCGGCGGGACGACGACGCTCGCCAACAACGCCCTGCACCGCACGGGCGGCGCGTTCTGGGGTGAGGCGCAGGAGTTCGGCGCCATCACGCTGTTCTCGCAGAACCTGCCCATCCCCGGCGTCGTCATCCGCGACACCGAGATCCTGGACTCCACCTACGACGGCATCCAGTTCAAGGGCGGCGGCAGCGGCATGCCGGACGTGCAGATCACCAACGTCCGCATCGACAAGTCCAACAACGGCTCGGGCATCCTCGCGATGGCCCAGGCCCGCGGGTCGGCGCGGCTGACGAACGTCACGATCACCAACTCGAGGGACGGCAACATCACCGTCGAGCCGGGTTCGCAGTTCGTCATCAACTAGTTCTGGATCACTCTTGAAACCACCTCCGATCGGGTATGCCCCGGTCGGAGGTGGTTTCTCATGTCCACGGTGGTGGTGGGTTTCGACGGTTCCGACCTGGCGCGGCGCGCGGTGCTCTGGGGCGCCGAGGAGGCTTCCCGGTCCGGTGCGTCGTTGCAGGTCGTTCAGGCCGTGCGGGCTCCTCTTCCGGAACCTGTGTTCACGCCGATGACGGTCCCGGTGCCGGAGTTCGTCTCCGAGGAGACGATGTCCCAGGCCGCCGAGGACCACCTCGCCGGACTCGCCGCGGAGATCAAGGCGAGCTGGCCGGACCTCGACGTGACCACGCACGTGCGCCTGGGCCGCCCGGTGGACGTCCTCGCCGCCGAGGACGGCGACGTCCTCGTGCTCGGCTCGTCGGGCCGCACCGGCATCGCCGAGATGGTCCTGGGCTCCACCGCCCTCGAACTGGTGTCGACCTGCGGACGTCCTGTGGTCGTGACCCGCTCCGGCCCGCTGGAGGGCCGCGTGGTCGTCGGCGTCGACGGCTCCGACACCTCCACGGACGCCATCGCGTTCGCCTTCGAGTTCGCCGCCCGCCACGGCCGCGAACTCCTCGCCATCCACGCGTTCAACGACGCCGGCTGGGCCGAACTACCCGAACCCGACGTCGACCACGTGCGCGCGGACCTGCTGAAGCTGCTCGACGAACAGCTCGCCCCGCACGCCGCCCGGTGGCCGGACGTGCACGTCTCCCACGAGGTCGCCTTCGACGCTCCCGCCCGAGCACTGCTCCGCGCGGCCGACGGCGCTGCTCTCGTCGCCGTGGGAAGTCACGGCCGTGGCGCCGTGAAGCGTGCAATCCTGGGCTCGGTAAGCCACGCTGTGCTCCACCACGCGCCGTGCCCGGTCGCCGTGGTCCACCGGAGGTGACGTGACATGCGCCGGTTAGCGGCCGTGCTGCTGTGCGTGGTCCTGGCTTCGTGCGGCCAAGTTCCGCCCGCGGAGGTTCCAGCGTCAAGCTCGTCGGCCACCGAAACGTCGTCGATCGTCACGGCCACGCCCCCGCCGAGCAGCGTCTCGCCGAGCGTTTCGGCACTGCCGCCGACGTCGGCTCCCCCGCCCACCTTGCCCACGCCGTCCCGTGCGCTCGACCCGACCCTGAAGACGGTGCGGGGCACGGTGTCCGCCGGTGTCGAGTCCGGGTGCACGCTCCTCAGCACGCCGGGTGAGCAGTACCTGCTGCTCGGCGCCGACCCCGCGATCGCGGTGGCCGGCGCCGTGGTGGAGGTGAGCGGGCGGGCTGATCCCGGTGCGATGACCACGTGCCAGCAGGGCACGCCGTTCCACGTCACGAGGACCCAGCGCGGCTAGTTCTTCAGGGCCTCGCGGAGGAACGCCACGGCCTGGTTGATCGCGGCCTCGGCGGCATGCGTGCCGCGCAACGCGTTCAGCATCACGAAGTCGTGGATCACACCCGCGTACCGGACAGCGGTGACGGGCACGCCGGCGGCGCGCAGCTTGTCGGCGTAGGCCTCGCCCTCGTCGCGCAGGACGTCCGCCTCGGCGGTGATGACGAGCGCCTGGGGCAGGCCTTCGAGCTGTTCCGTGCTGGCGCGCAACGGGGACGCGGTGATCTCGGCGCGCTCGACCGGGTTGGTCGTGTACTGGTCCCAGAACCACTGCATGCCGTCGCGGCGCAGGAAGTAGCCCTCGGCGAACTGCAGGTACGAGTCGGTGTCGAAGGACGCGTCGGTCACCGGGTAGAAGAGCACCTGGGCCTTGAGCGCGATGTCGCCGCGCTCCTTGGCCTGCAACGTCAACGCCGCCGCCATGTTGCCGCCGACCGAGTCACCCGCCACCGCGACGCGCGTCGCGTCCAGCCCGTAGGAGGCGCCTTCGCTCTGGATCCACCGCGCGGTGGCGTAGTTCTGGTCGATCGCGACCGGGTAGCGGGCCTCGGGCGAGAGCGAGTAGTCGGGGAAGACGACGGCCGCACCGGTGCCGACGGCGAGTTCGCGGACCAGGCGGTCGTGGGTGTGGGCGTTGCCGAACACCCAGCCCGCGCCGTGGATGTAGAGGACGACCGGGAGGTCACCGGTGGCGCCGGCGGGCTTGACCACGCGGACCTTGAAGCCGTCCAGCTCGACCCACTGCTCGTCGACCCCGGGCTTGTCGATCTCCCCCGACTGCACCTCGTCGACGGCCTTGCGGCCCTCTTCGGGAGCGATCTCGAACAGGAACGGCCGCTGGGCGGTCGCGGCGGCGAACTCGGCGGCGGCGGGTTCGAGT
The DNA here is from genome assembly GCF_014653695.1 of Lentzea cavernae. Classification (GTDB taxonomy): domain Bacteria; phylum Actinomycetota; class Actinomycetes; order Mycobacteriales; family Pseudonocardiaceae; genus Lentzea; species Lentzea cavernae. Next base: position 602,916 of record NZ_BNAR01000002.1, read on the forward strand.
ACGGGGCGCTTCATGGCTTCCTCCTGGCGTTCCGGGGTGGTGCCATAAAGCTAGTGCGCGATTAAATCGTGCACAATGTAATCACGACCTCACCGCCCCCGGGAATAACGACGGCCCCACCCGAACGGGCAGGGGCCGTCGTCCACACCCGCTAGCCGACGGTGAAGCCCGCCGTCGCACCGGTGAAGCCGCTGATCTTGCCCGTCCAGCCGCTCTTCTCGTCCCCGTGGTGCACGACCCGGTAGGTGCCGGCGGGGGTGTCCGCCGGGATCTGCCAGGTGATCGTGGCGTTGGAGAACGCGATCCCGACCCGTTCCCACTTGTAGCGCGTCGACCAGTCGCCGTCGTCGGCCACGCGCACCCACTGGCCGTTCACCTGACGCTGCACCTCGAGGAACGTGTGGTTGCGGTGCAGGTTGTTCTTCGGGTGGCCGGTGACGAACACGGACGTGACGGTCTCGCCGCGGCCGTAGGACGCCTTGGGTGCGATCAGGACGTCGCCGTACTTCTTGTCGGCGGGCTTGTCGTCGAGCACGACACCGGTCTGCAGGTTGATCTCGGTGAACGGCGGCTTGCCCGGGATCGGGCCGGCGGGCAGGGAGGTGCCGGCCTTCATCGACGCCGCGAGCTTGGCGAACTCCTGCTGGTAGGCCGGGGTCGTGTTGCGGCCGAACAGGGTCGAGCCGCCCTCGTACTGCTGGGAGTCGTACTCCTCCGGCGTGGTGACGTACTGGCTGTAGTCGTTGGCGTAGCCCTGGATCAGCACGTTCCGCACGGGCACACCGGCTTCGGCCGCCACGGCCTTGCGGATGCGCAGGCCCGCGGTGATCGTGACCTCGCCGGGCACCGCGACGAGGTGCAGCTGGCCGATGCGGACGATCTGCAGCGGCACGACGTTGGGCGTGGCGCCGATCAGGCCCGTCGGCACCAGGGAGGCCTTGGGGAACTGGCAGTCCCGCAACCACTGCGGGACCTCCATCTGCAGCGGCTCGAAGAGCTTCTTCCACGGCGACTGCATGCCCTCGGAGAAGCCGGGGATGGCCGGGCCGTCCTCGATGCTGCCCGCGATCGTCGACGCGCCGACGACACCGGAGCAGGTGGTGCCGGGCTGGCCGGTGTCGGTGTAGCGGCCCTCGACCTGCACGGCCGACATGTCCACGAACCGCATGCGCGAGTCGACGCCGCCCGACACCGCCGCCAAGGGCCCGTTGTAGATCTCCTGCGCCTTGCGGTTCTGGCGCTCGCCGATGATGCGGGCGTTCTCGAACTCGTTCTCCGTGGGGCCGGAGCCGGGCTTCAGGTTGAGGTTCGGCGACATGTCGCCCGCGTTGGTGTTCGGGAACGCCGCCACGAAGCCCGCGGTGTTGTCGAGGTACCGCACGCCCTCGTCGTCGTGCTCCCACTGGTAGGCCGCGTAACCCTTGTTGTCCGGGCTGATCAGGGTGTTGGCGTTGGTGATCGACGTGTTGTGCGTGGCGAACCAGCTGATCGCGCCGACGTCGTCGCCCGACTGCCGGAACTTCAGGACGGTGAGCTGCGGGTCGATGCCGGCGGGGAAGAAGCCCTTGTCCGGGTTGCGGTCGAACGCCACGCGGGAGCGGTTGACCGACGCGTTCGTGAGTTCGCCGACGCCGAGGCTGATCGAGCCGGGCTTCACGTCCTCGTGCGCCTCGACGACCGACTCGGTGATGCCGTCGACCACGGCCGCGAGCGCCTGCGGCTGCAGGCCGAGGATCGACAGGTTGTAGGCGAGGTTGTGGGACTGGCCGCCGGGCCCGCTGTGGGTGTGCGTGGCGGACAGCAGCAGGTTGTCGCGCGTGTAGGTGCTGCCGTACTTGGCCTGCAGCTTGGTGAGCACGCCCTCCTGGACCGCGCGGAAGATCATGGCGAGGTCGGCGTTGACGTACGCGACGCGCTTGTTCGTCGTGCGGTCGACCACGACGTAGGCCCGCGACCGCAGCCGCTGGTGGATGCCCGTCGTCTTCTGGTCGAACTTCGAGTAGCCCATCATGCCGTTCTCGGCGGCGGGGCCGGTGACGTCGGAGATGCCCCGGCCCACCAGGTACGGCTCGGGTTCCGCCCACGCGAACGGGCCGCTGACCAGCGCCGCACCGACGAGTGCGGCGACCACCGTCAAGACTTTCGTCCGCATGAACACCCCGCTAAGTGAATTGGATTCACATTTCAGGGTCGACGGTAGGTGATCCAGACCACTGAGAGCAAGTCACCGCGAGTGCGTTGGCGGTGACGACGAGCAAGATTCCAGCCCAATGGTGGAGTTCGAGCGTCTCCCCCAGCAGGAGCAGACCGGCCAGGGCGGCGAGCACCGGGTGGACGCTGCACACCAGCCCGAAGAGCCGCGCGGGCACCTTCCGCAACGCGATCACGTCCGCCGCGTAGGGCACGACGCTGCAGAAGACGCCGGCCGCGACCGCGTACAGGATCGCGACTCCGGTCAGCTGGCCGTTGACCACGAGGAACACCGCGACCGGCACGTAGAGCAGCGCGGACACGCTCGTCGCCGCCGCCGGTGCCTGCAGGCCGGGCAGCCGTTGCCCGACCAGGCGGTTGAGCAGGATGTACGCGGCCCAGCTCGCCGCCGCGAGGAGACCGGCGCCGATGCCGAGCCAGTCGCTGGAGGGCCCCGGCAGCACCAGCACGTACACGCCGACGGCCGCGACCAGCACGAACAGGAAGTCGAGCCGGGTGCGCGAGCCCGCCAGCGCGACGCACAGCGGCCCGAGGACCTCCAGCGTGACCGCGAGACCCAGCCCGATCCGGTCGACCGCGGTGTAGAGGCTCAGGTTCATGGTCGCGAACACCAGACCGAGCGCGATCGTCGGCCACCACTGCGCCCAGGTGAATCTTCGCGGGTCCGGGCGGGCGACCGGCAGCAACACCGCGGCGGCGACGAACTGGCGGACGGCCACGACCCCGGCGGGGCCGATCGACGCGAACGCGTGCGCGCCCACCGCGGCGCCGAACTGGCTGCTGGCCGCGCTGGCGGTCATCGTGGCGAATCCACCGAGGCTCTTCATGCCCCCAGCCTGCGCCCGCCTGATCGATGCGGGAAATGCATCAGCCGCGTCACCTATACGCTGGACGCATGGATCTGCGGCACGTGCGGGCGTTCGTGGCCGTGGTGGACGCCGGCACGTTCACCGACGCGGCAAGGGAACTCGGCCTCACCCAGGCGTCGGTGTCCCGGTCGGTCGCCGCGCTGGAAGCGGCGCTGGGTGTGCGGTTGCTGCAACGGTCCACTCGGCACGTGGCGCTCACCGCCGCCGGGACGCAGGTCCTCGAAGGCGCGCGCCGGGTGCTGGACGAGGTCGCGCACCTGCACCGGATCGCCTCGCAGTCGTTGACGGAGCTGCGCATCGGCTACGCCTGGGCGGCGCTGGGCAAGCACACCCGGCGCGTGCAGAAGGCCTGGGCGGCCGCGCATCCCGGCCTGCCGCTGGTGTTCGTCCAGTCCAACTCGCTGACGGCCGGGCTCGCCGAGGGCACCGCCGACGTCGCCGTCGTGCGCAGGGCACTCGACGACTCGCGGTTCGAGACGGCCCTGCTCGGCACCGAACGCCGCTACGGCGTGGTCGCGACGGACAACCCGCTGGCGCGCAAGCGTTCGCTCAAGCTGGCCGACCTCGCCCGGTACTCGCTGGCGGTGGACGACCGCACCGGAACGACCACTTTGGACCTCTGGCAGCCGGGCAAGGCACCGGCCGTCGTCCGCAACACCGGCAGCGTCGACGAGTGGCTGACGCTGATCGCCGCCGGGCAGGCCGTCGGCATGACGTCGGAGGCGACGGCGAGCCTGAACCCCCGTCCCGGCGTGGCGTACCGGGCCGTGGCAGACGCGCCGCCGATCGCCGTGTGGCTCGCGTGGTGGAAGGACCAGCCGCCGCAGCACCTGACCGACCTGATCACGCTGGCCTGCGAGGCCTATCGCGTGGTGTGAGAAGTCGCTGCCACGACAGGAGGATGAGTGGAAGTTTCACCCCTCTTCCACGCCCGGGAGCTCACTTAGGGTCACTTCCCATGGACGGGCTGATGCAACCCCGGCCGCTCACCCTCGCGCACGTTCTGGAGCGGGCCGAGCGGCTGTACGCGCACAAGCAGGTCGTGACGGCCGGCGTCGAGAGGGTCACGTACGCCGACGTGGCCGGGCAGAGCAGGCGCCTCGCCACAGCGCTCGACTCGCTCGGTGTCCCCGCCGGCGCGCGGGTCGCCACGTTCGCGACCAACACCCGGCGGCACCTGGAGCTCTACCTCGCGGTGCCGATCACGAAGCGGGTGCTGCACTCCATCAACATCCGGCTCTCGGCGGAGCACCTCGAGTACATCGTCAACCACGCCGAGGACGACGTGGTGTTCGTCGACCGCGCGCTGCTGCCGCGGATCTGGCCCAGCGCCGAGCGGATGCCGAAGGTGCGGCACTGGGTCGTGCTGCCCGACGACAGCGACGAGCCGATCCCGGCCGACCCCCGCGTCCTGCACTACGACGACCTGGTCGCGGCGGCCGACCCGTTCGCGGGCTCGTTCGAGGACTCGTTCACGCTCGCGGACGAGAACCTGGCCTCCGGGCTCTGCTACACCTCCGGCACGACCGGGCCGCCCAAGGGCGTGGTGTACAGCCACCGCTCGACGATCCTGCACTGCCTGGGCACGCTCGCGGCCGGGTTCATCGGCCTGAGCGAGAGCGACGTCGTGATGCCGATCGTGCCCATGTTCCACGCCAACGCCTGGGGCCTGCCCTACGGCGCGATGATGACGGGCGCCTCGCTGGTCCTGCCCGGACCGTCGTCGGATCCGACGCACCTGCTGCGGTTGATGGAGACCGAACGGGTCACCGTCGCCGGTGCCGTGCCGACGGTGTGGACGAGCCTGGTCCCGCAGCTCTCCTTCCACGACCTGGGCGCCACGCGGTTCCTGCTCGGCGGCGGCTCGGTGATCGCCCCCGCGCTGTCCGAGACCTACCGGGTCGCGCTCGGCGTGCCCATCACCCACTCCTGGGGCATGACGGAGATCAGTCCTGTCGGGACGATCGGCGGCACCCGCACCCAGCACCGGGACGCGACCGGGGCCGAGCAGACGGCGGTGCGCGCGGCCCAGGGCCAGCCGCTGCCGCTCGTGAACCTGCGCATCGCCGACGTCGAGACGGGTCAGGAACTGCCCCGCGACGGCACGGCGATCGGCGAGTTGCAGGTCGCGGGCCCCTGGGTGGCGGGCGGGTACTTCCAGGTGGACTCGGCCGAGAGCTTCACCGACGACGGCTGGCTGCGGACCGGCGACCTCGCCACGATCGACGCCGACGGCTACATCCGGCTCGTCGACAGGATGAAGGACCTGATCAAGTCCGGCGGCGAGTGGATCTCCTCGGTCGAGCTGGAGAGCGCCCTCACCTCGCACCCCGACGTCGTCGAGGTCGCCGTGATCGCCCGCCCGGACCCGAAGTGGGGCGAACGCCCCGTGGCCTACGTCGTGCTGCGCGACGGCAGCGCGGCCACCGGCGACGAGCTCCTGGAGCACATCACGCCGTCAGTCGCGAAGTGGTGGCTGCCCGACGAGGTCGTCTTCAGGACCGCGTTGCCCAAGACGGGCACCGGCAAGCTGTCCAAGAGCGCCCTGCGCGACTCAGCCTGAGGCGCGCAACCGGAACAGCTGCAGTCCGAGCTGCAGCTCCAGGTCGTTCTCGGTGCGCCAGTCGGCACCGAGGACGTCGCTGACGCGATCGAGCCGCTTGAGCAACGTGTTGACGTGCACGTGCAACGCGCGTGCGGTCGCCGCGACGTTCGCGCGGTGGTCGTAGTAGGCGCTCAACGTGCCGACGAGATCGGTCCCGCGTCGCTGGTCGTAGTCGACCAACGGCCCCACGGAGGTGTCGAGGAAGCGGTCGAGCTCGCGGACCCGTTCGGTGTCGAAGATCATCGCGTACAGGGCGTACCGGCCTGTCGTCACGCCCTTGTCGGTGTGCCCCAGAGCCCGCACGACCGCGCCGCAGCGGCTCGCCAGCGAGTGGGCGCGGGCCCAGTCGTGGCCGACCGCCCGCTCCCCCACGACGGCGACAGGGCCGCCCAGCGCGCGCCGGAGCCGCCGGTGGACCTCCTCGACGGTCCGGTCGTCGTCGGTGCTGTGCACGATCATCGTGGCCTTGCCGAGGTGTTCGCCGGCCAACCCTGCGCGGTCCCTGGCGATCTCGTGCAGGTGCCGTGCGAGGTCGGTGGAGGACACCGCGGCGCAGTCCGCGACGAGGACGAGGTTCAGCCTGTCGGCGTCGATGCCGCGGGCTCGGGTGCGGGTGCGCTGGGCGGGCCCGATCCCGCTGACCATCAGCTCCGTCAGCAGCTCTCCGCTCAGCCGTTCGCTGGCCTCGGCGACGGCCCTCTCCTTGAGGATCAGCAACCCCAGGATGTGCGTGGCGCGTTCGAGCGTGCGCAGGTCCATGGCGTCCGAGACGCCGGTGACCGCCTCCCTGCTCCACTGCAGCGCGCCGAGGTGGCTGTCGCCGGTCCGGATCGGGGCCACGCTGCGGGCGATCCCGTCGTCGACCGAGGTCGTGACGCGGCCGGAGCGGTGGCCGGCCGCGTCGAGCAGCGCGACCGTGCCGCCGAGCTGCTCGGCGAGGAGCTGCGCGACGTCGTCCGGTGTCCCGCCCTCCAGCACCACCCCGGTCAGCGCCTCGTGGATGGCCTGCGCCCGTTCCACGACGGCCACGTGCTCCTCGATCCTGCGGTACGCGACCTGCAGGTCCTGCAACGCGGTGCGGCTCTCCTCGTAGAGGCGCGCGTTGTCGAGGGCGACCGCGGCGTGGTCGGCGAACGCGCTCAGCAGCGCGATCTCCCCCGCGTGGAACGACCGCTCGGAGCGGTACGCGGCGAACAGCGCGCCCACCACCTCGTCCCGGATCACCAGCGGCACACCGAGCAGCGCGACCAGGTCCTCGGTGCCGACCAGCTGGTCGAAGCCGGCGTCGTGGTCGATGAGGGTCGAGGCGGCGTAGTTGCGCACCCACTGCGGGCGGCGGGTGGCCAGCACCTTGCCGCCGAGCCCCACACCGGCCGGGATGGTCGCGCTCAGGAACGCCGCCGAGATCGTCCCCTCCGCCGCGCGGGCCGAGAGCCTGCCGTCCGCGACCAGCGAGAGGTAGGTGAAGTCCGTGCCCATCAGGTCGTGGGCGTGGCGCACGATCGACTGCAGCACGTCGTCCAGTTCGCCGAGGGCCGTGAGCGACTTGGCCGTGGCGTACAACGACGCCAGTTCGCGCTGCCGGCGGACGAGTTCGTGCGACTCGCTCGGGTCGATGGTCACGGCGTCATTCTTGCGCACCAATCGGTGGAGGAATGCCCTACCGAACCGAGGCGAGAGGTGTGTGATCCGGACCTCAACCAGACGGTGTCGCCGCCCTAGCATTGGCCGCCATCACCTGCCGGTTCATCGACGAAGGCGGCATGTATGGCAACCCCTCTGGCCCAGCCCGAAGAACAGTCCGCGCACTCCGCAACGGAGGCGACCCGGCGCCGTGGTTTCCGCAAGCTGCTGACCGTGGGGCTGATCGGGAGCTCGATCGAGTGGTACGACTTCTTCCTCTACGGCACCGCGGCCGCGCTGGTGTTCCCGAAGGTCTTCTTCCCGCAGTCCTCGGCGCTGACCGGGACCCTGCTGGCGTTCAGCACGTTCTGGGCGGGCTTCGTGGCGCGCCCGGTCGGCGGGGTGCTCGCCGGGCACTTCGGTGACAAGTACGGGCGCAAGCCGGTCGTCGTCACGTGCCTCGCGCTCATGGGCGCCGCGACGTTCCTGATCGGCTGCCTGCCCAGCGCGTCGTCGGTCGGCGCGCTCGCCCCGATCCTGCTGGTGACGCTGCGGTTCCTGCAGGGACTCGCGGCGGGCGGCCAGTGGGGCGGGATCATGTTGCTGCTGACGGAGTCCGCGAGCCCGAAGCGGCGCGGGTTCGCCGGGACGTTCGGGCAGACCAGCGTCTTCGTCGCCGTGATCATCTCGAACCTGATCTTCGTGGCCGCCAGCGGCCTGATGCCGAACGACGCGTTCCTCAGCTGGGGCTGGCGGATCCCGTTCCTGGTCAGCATCGTGATGTTCGCCGTCGTCCTCTACATCCAGTCCAAGGTGGAGGACACGCCGGAGTTCCGCGAGCTGCAGACCGAGGTCGCCCGGCCCGAGCGCGCCGTGGTCAGGGCCCCGCTCGCCCACGTCATCCGGACCAGGTGGGGCACGATCCTGCTCGCCTGCGGCATCCTCTCGGCCACCAACAGCCTCTTCTACGTCAGCATCGCCGGCCTGCTGAACTACGGCACCACGTCGTTGAAGCTCGACCGCAACGGGCTGCTCGCCGTCGTGCTGCTCGGTTCCGTGGCGATGCTCGCGGTGCTGCCCTGGGCCGGTCACGTCTCCGACCGGATCGGACGCCGGCCGCTGATCCTCGTCGGCGGCCTGGGCGTCGCCTTGTGGGGCTTCCCGTACTTCGGGCTCGTGAACACCGCGTCGCTACCGCTGATCTTCGTCGCCGTGGTGGTGGGCTTCACCTTCCAGTGCCTCACCTACGGCCCGATCGCGAGCTTCCTCGGTGAGCTGTTCGCGCCCAACGTCCGGTACTCCGGCGCGTCGCTGTCCTACCAGCTCTCCGCGATCATCATCAGCGGCGGCACGCCGTTCCTCATGACGGCGCTGATCGCGAAGACCGGCAGCACCTGGCCGGTCGCCCTCTACATCACGGCCATGGGCCTGATCACCTTCGTCAGCGCGTGGTTCCTGCCCGAGACGAACCCGGCCGAGGTCCGCCAGGACCCGCAGGCCGTTCCCGGCACGCACCTCTACCGCTGAAAGGAGTCCGTGGTGAAGACACTCGTCGTACTGGCGACCTCGGTCCTGCTGCTCGGCGTCGATCCCGCCCTCGCGACGACTCCGCCCAGAACCGTGCCGGCGTGCGCCTCCCTGAACCAGCTGCAGATCCCCGCCACCGCCCTCAGCCTGCCCACCCGGGGTGGCCGCGTCACGGCGGCCGCCGTGACAAGCACTGTCGTGAGTGGACAGACGATCGAGCACTGCCAGGTCGACGCCGACCTGCACCCGGTCGACCGGTCGGCGCCCGCCATCAAGATGCGGATCGCCTTGCCGCACGGGTGGAACCACAAGGCGATGATGTTCGGTGGCGGCGGCTACAACGGCACGATCCCGGCGCTCACGGGGAACGTGCCGTTCGCCGCCGCGGATGCCCTCGCGCCCTTGGCACGGCGGTACGCGGTGTTCGCCAGCGACTCCGGCCACCAGCAGGGACCGGTGGCCCTTCCGTCGCTGGACGGCTCGTTCGGCGTGAACGACGAAGCGGTGCGGAACTTCGCCGCCGGTGACGCGCTGAAGAAGACGCACGACGCGAGCCTGTTCCTCATCCAGCGCGCCTACGGCAAACGCCCCGCCGGAACGTTCTTCGCAGGCGGTTCGACGGGCGGCCGTGAAGCGCTCATCGTCGTGCAACGGTGGCCGCACGCGTTCGACGGCGTGATCTCGGGCTACCCCGCGTGGAACAACCTCGCCGAGGTGCTGCACCTCGGGCACCTGACGCAGGTCCTGGCCCGTCCCGGCGCGTTCCCCGGCCCCGCGAAGCAGACGTTGGTGTACGACAGCGTGATCGCCGCGTGCGACGGGCTGGACGGCGTCGCGGACCGGGTGGTCTCGAACCAGCGCGGCTGCCACTTCGACCCCCGTGTCCTGCGCTGCCCCGATGGCGCGGACACGGGCCCCACCTGCCTGTCGGACGCCCAGGTCGGGGCCGTGACGGCGATGTCGACGCCGTTCCGGTGGCCGTACCGGGTCGCGAGCGGCGAGACCCAGTACCCCGGCTTCCCGTTCCTGTCGGGTGCGGACATGCGGACCCCGTTCCTCGGGTTCGGCACGACCGCGCCGGCCAACCCGATGCCGGCGACGAGCGGCTACGGCATGCAGTACTGGGACCAGTGGGTGAAGCACTTCCTGACCCGCGACCCCGCCTTCAACTCCCTCGACCTCGATCCCCGGCGGCCCGGCAGGTGGCTCGACCGGATCAGCCAGCTGTCGACCATCCAGGACCGCAACAACGTCGACCTCAGGCCGTTCGCGCGCTCCGGCGGCAAGCTGATCCTGCTGCACGGCAACGCGGACGAGCTGGTCTCACATCGTTCGACGAACGACTACTACGAACGCGTTCGCGACCTCCTGGGACCCCAGGCGACGCGCGACTTCCTGCGTTACTACCTGGTGCCGGGCGCCAACCACGCCAACTTCGGCGCCCCCGCGTTCGCCGCCGGGTGGGACTCGCTCTCGGCACTCGAACGCTGGGTCTCGAATGGACCGTCACCCGTGCAGCCGGTCGTGACCGATCTGACACACGACCGCACACGTCCGCTGTGCGAGTACCCGGCGTGGCCCCGGTACCGCACGGGCGATCCGGACAGCGCGTCGAGCTTCACCTGCGTCACCGCTTGAGCACCTCGTGCACCACCGCGATCAACGCCCTGGTCGCGGCGCTCGGAGCGCGGTCGGCCGGTCGGGCCAGCCCGATCGGCCACCGCAGGTCCGCTCCGGTCACCCGCAGCGTGGCCACGTCCTCCGTGGCACGGAGCACGTAGCTCGGGAGCAACGCGACGCCGAGGCCGTGCCGCACGTAGTCGACGCCGGTGAAGATGTCGGACATCTCCAGGGTCACGCGCCGCGGGATGGCATTGGCCGCGAACGCCCGGTCGGCCACGGCGCGGTTGCCGTAGCCCAGCGGTGAGTCGATGAAGTCCATGCCGGCGAGCTCTCCGATGGACACCTCCGTCCTGGCGGCCAGCGGGTGGTCGTGCGGCACGACCAGGTCCATGACCGAGTGCGTGAGCTCGTCGAGGACGATCCCGTCCGGCACCTCGCCCGGCAGCGAGACGAACGAGAGGTCGAGCCTGCGGTCCAGCAGCTGTTCGACGAGCCCGACCGAGCCCGCGGTGGCCGCGTTCGTGCGCACCAGCACGCCGGGGTGGCGGCGGTGGAACTCGCCGAGGAGCGCCGGCAGGTCGATCAGCGTCATGGCGGTCAGCGTGCCGACCCGGACCGTGCCCGTCAGGCCGCCCTTCACCTGTGCCACGACATCCTTCGCCTCGGTGGCGGCGTCCAGGACCGCCTGTGCCTTGGGCAGCAGCGCCTGCCCCGCGTCGGTCAGCAGGACGCGCTTCGAGTTGCGGTCGAGCAGGGTGGCGCCCAGCTCGCGTTCGAGGGTCTTGATCGCGGCCGACACGGCGGACTGGACGACGTGCACGCGGGCGGCGGCACGCGTGAAGCTGCCCTCCTCGGCGACCGCGACGAAGTACTCCAGCTGACGGAGGTCCACACCAGCGAGTATCTCAGAAACTGATGATCGTCAGCTCCAACTCTCGTTGGACGTGATGCATCCGCGCGCGCAAGGTGGGGGCATGTCCGTGCTCCTCGACTCACCGGTCACCGAACGCCCCGCTGTCAGCAAGTCCCACGGCCGTGGCTTCTGGGCCGTGGCCGCGACGTTCCTGATCGCGATGGCCTACTCGACCGTGCCCGCCCCGCTCTTCCCGCTCTACGTCGCCCGCGAGGGCCTCTCCACGTTCGCGATCACCGTCGTGTTCGCCGCCTTCGCCGTGGGCGTGGTGGTCAGCCTGGTCCTGGCCGGCCACGTCTCCGACTGGGCCGGCCGCAAGGCCGTCCTGATCCCCGCGCTGGGACTGGAGATCGTCTCCGCGCTTCTGTTCCTGACCAGCACCTCGCTGCCGGTGCTGGTCGTCGCCCGCGTGGTCAACGGCCTGGGCGTCGGCATGATCGCCGCGACCGCCACCGCGTACCTCTTCGACCTGCACTCCCGGCACCGTCCGGGAGCGTCCCCGCGCCGGTTCGAGATCGTGTCGACCGCCGCGAACATCGGCGGTCTCGGCGTCGGCGCGCTGGTCGCGGGCGTGCTCGCGCAGTACGTGTCCTCGCCGCTGAGCACCCCGTACGTCGTGCTGGCCGTCCTGCTCGCGGTGAGCATCGCCGCGGTCGCGCTGACGCCGGAAACCGTTGTGCGGTCCCGGGTCCCGTACCGTCCGCAGCGGATCAGCGCCGGCCACGGCGACCGCGCGGGTTACTTCGCCGCGGCCATCGGAGCGTTCGCCTCGTTCGCGGTGTTCGGCGTGTTCACCTCCGTCTCGCCGGGCTTCGTGGCGGGCGAACTGCACCACCCGTCGCGGCTGCTGGCCGGGCTCGTGGTCTTCATCGTCTTCGGTGGAGCGGCACTGGCCCAGACCGTGACGGGCGGGCTCTCCCCGGCCGTCCGGCGCGGGATCGGCCTGGGCGGGCAGGCGATCGGCGTGCTGCTGGTCGTCGCCGGGATGCACGCGACGAGCTTCCCGGTGTTCCTCGCCGGCGGCGCGATCGCCGGTATCGGCGCGGGCGTGCAGTTCAAGGCGTCGATCGGGGCGGTGAGCGCGATGGCGGCGCCGGAGAAGCGCGGCGAGGCGCTGGCGGGCCTGTTCTTCATCGCCTACCTGGGGCTGAGCGTGCCGTCGCTGTCGATCGGACTGGCGACGCGGTTCCTCGCACCGACCGCGGTGATGACGTGGTTCGCGGGCGTTCTGCTCGTGGTGCTGGCCGGCGTGGCCGCTCTCACTCGAAAGAGGTAACACCGGCGGGTCCGGCGACGACCTCGCGGGCATGAGGTCCTTGATCACCCCTGTGCTCGTCGCCGTTCTCGCGGCCGGGTGCTCCTCGCCGGTCACCGGGTCCGGTTCGTCGACGGGCACGCCCGAGACGACGCAGCAGCAGTCGCAGACGCAGGAGACGACGCAGGCGCCGACCACCACCACGGCGGCGAGCAAGAGCACCGCGCTGAACGGGGTGGCCCCGGACCAGTACGAGGGCATGCCCTCGCAGTACTGCGAGAAGCCCTTCACCGGGGCGCTCGGCAAGCCGATGCTGGCCGTCGTGGTGGAGACCCCGTCGGGGAGGTTGAACTGCGACCAGGCCGGTGCCGTGCTGTTCGACTACTACGCCCAGCGCTCCCAGCCGAACACCGGGTCGCCCGCGATCGAGATCGGGCCCATGTCGTGCAACCAGGTCCCCGAGGGGATCATGCCGCAGGTCGTGTGCGCCGACGAGGACAACGTCATCTACTCGATGTGGCCCCAAACCTGAGGCGACAGACCTGATGTACACAGACCTGATGCGGCACAACTGATAGCTGATGCGACAGGGCCCGGCGGAGTGATGTCTCCGCCGGGCCCTGTGTCATGCCACCACTAGTCCGTGCCGAACTCCATGGCCGCCGCGTCGAGCAGCTCGTCGGCCTCCGAGACCTCACCGCGCGAGGCGATGGCCTCCGCGCCGCCGTCCGGCACCTCGCCGATCAGCTGGGTGGTCTCCGGCTGCGCCGAGATGAGCGCCGACTGCCGGTTGCCGACCATGCCGAGGCCCGCGAAGAGCTCCAGCTTGGCGCGCGAGTCCGCGATGTCGAGGTTGCGCATGGTCAGCTGGCCGATGCGGTCGACGGGGCCGAACGCCGAGTCCTCGGTGCGCTCCATCGACAGCTTGTCCGGGTGGTAGCTGAACGCCGGGCCGGACGTGTCGAGGATCGAGTAGTCGTCGCCCCTGCGCAGCCGCAGCGTGACCTCGCCGGTGACCGCGGCGCCGACCCAGCGCTGCAGCGACTCGCGCAGCATCAGCGACTGCGGGTCGAGCCAGCGGCCCTCGTACAGCAGCCGGCCGAGCTTGCGGCCCTCGTTGTGGTACGCCGCGACGGTGTCCTCGTTGTGGATCGCGTTCACGAGGCGGTCGTAGGCGATGAAGAGCAACGCCATGCCGGGCGCCTCGTAGATGCCGCGGCTCTTGGCCTCGATGATGCGGTTCTCGATCTGGTCCGACATGCCGAGCCCGTGGCGGCCGCCGATGGCGTTCGCCTCCAGCACGAGGTCGACGGCGTCGCCGAACTCCTTGCCGTTGATGGTGACCGGACGGCCCTGGTCGAAGCCGATGGTGACGTCCTCGGTCGCGATCTCGACCGACGGGTCCCAGAACTTGACGCCCATGATCGGCTCGACGATCTCGATGCCCTCGTTGAGCAGCTCGAGCGACTTCGCCTCGTGCGTCGCGCCCCAGATGTTCGCGTCCGTCGAGTACGCCTTCTCGACGCTCGACCGGTACGGCAGGTCACGCTCGAGCAGCCACTCGGACATCTCCTTGCGGCCACCGAGCTCCGTCACGAACGCGGCGTCGAGCCACGGCTTGTAGATCCGCAGCGACGGGTTCGCGAGCAGCCCGTAGCGGTAGAACCGCTCGATGTCGTTGCCCTTGTAGGTGGAGCCGTCACCCCAGATCTGCACGTCGTCGTCGAGCATGGCGCGCACGAGCATGGTGCCCGTGACGGCCCGCCCGAGCGGGGTCGTGTTGAAGTAGGCGCGGCCACCGGACCGGATGTGGAACGCCCCGCAGGCCAGCGCCGCGAGACCTTCCTCGACGAGCGCGGACCGGCAGTCGACCAGCCGCGCGATCTCGGCACCGTACGTGCCGGCGCGGCTCGGGACCGTGTCGATCTCGGGCTCGTCGTACTGGCCGATGTCCGCGGTGTACGTGCAGGGCACAGCGCCCTTCTCACGCATCCACGCGACCGCGACGGAGGTGTCGAGACCACCGGAGAAGGCGATGCCGACGCGTTCGCCGGCCGGAAGTGAAGTGAGCACCTTGGACACGTTGAGAATTATGCACGACAATGTATGAGCATGCACGTCCGGGTCTGTGTTAGCTGCGCCTCAACCGCATCGCCGCAGGTGGAGCGTCTCGAACACCCGCAGGCTAGGCCGGGTCGAGCTCGTCAGCCTTCTCCCGCATCCGCTGAACACCGCCCTCGCGCTCGTGCGCACGCATCGCCGTGATGGCGGCGAACAGGTGCGCGCCCACGTACGGGTCCTCCTCCTTGCGTTCGTCGACCTCGCCGAGCCCGGCGTGCGACATCGCGGCGAGCAGCGCGCGCGTGCGGGGTGCGACGCCCTTGGGCGCGGCGGCGTCGATGATCGGGGTGACGCGCTCCCACACCTCGTCCGGCGGGGCGGGCGGGTAGAGCTGGTTGAGCGCGAGCAGGCCGTTCTCCAGGGCGCCCATGACCAGCCGGACCTCGTCCTCGGCGTCGGGCAGCAGTCGTTCGACGGCCTCGGCGTCGCGTTGGTGGTAGGCGATGGCGAGCCTCAGGCCGATGGCCTGGCTGCGGTTCTTGCCGGCGGGCTCTGCGAACCACCACTGCTGTTGCGCGGTCCTGGGGAACATGTCCGCAGTCTGCGGTACTGATCTCGATTTCGCCCGAGGGTTTAGGTAAGCCTAACCAAAGGTGTACTTTGCTGGCATGTCGCGCTACTCCGCCTTCGAGAGGTTCACCGTCAAGGCCGCCACGAAGGCCGCCGAGATGATGATGGCCCCCGCGAACCGCCGCGAGGTCTTCGACCAGTTCGT
Source organism: Lentzea cavernae (assembly GCF_014653695.1). Lineage (GTDB taxonomy): Bacteria > Actinomycetota > Actinomycetes > Mycobacteriales > Pseudonocardiaceae > Lentzea > Lentzea cavernae. Next base: position 618,378 of record NZ_BNAR01000002.1, read on the forward strand.
CATGACCGTCACGGCGGTGACGGAGCTCGGCGAGCACATGCGGCGCATCACGTTCCACGCGCCGGAGTTCGCCTCGTTCGAGGTGACCGGGCCCGACGAGTACTTCGGCCTGCTGGTGGCGACCGGGCGCGAGCTCGTCATGCCGCCCGACGACCGCATCAACGTGCGCACGTCGTTGCGCGAGATGCCCGAGGACACGAGGCCGGACCTGCGCTGGTACACGATCCGCGCGCACCGGCCCGAGGTGGCCGAGATCGACGTCGACTTCGTGGTGCACGGCGACGCGGGCCCCGGCACGCGCTGGGCCCGCCGCGCCCTCGCGGGCGACAAGGCCGGGTTCCGCGCGGGCGGCTCGGCCTACCGCCCGCCCGCCGAGGGTTCGGTGCTGCTCGCGGCCGACGAGACCGCACTGCCGGCGCTCGCCGCGATCCTCGAGGTGGAGACGCGGCCGCTGCACGTGTTCGTCGAGGTGCCGGACGAGTCCTACAGGATCAACCTCGACGTGGAGTGGGTGTACCGCGGCGACGCCGAGCCCGGTTCCGCCGTGCTGAAGGCCATCCAGGACAAGGTACTGTCCACTGTGGACTACGCGTGGGCGTGCGGCGAGTCGGCGCTCGCGACCGGGGTGCGGCGACACCTGACCAAGGACCGCGGGGTGGACCGCAAGGCGATCATGTTCAGCGGCTACTGGAAGGTCGGCTCGGCCCGCGAGTGAGACGCCGACCGCGGTCGCGGGAACCTTGCTAGGCTCGGCGACGCCAGCGGTTCACCCGGGTTCGCCCAGGTGGAGCAAAAGGGAACCCGGTGCGATTCCGGGACTGCCCCGCAGCGGTGAGTGGGAACGAAAGCCGTCATACGCACTGGATCCAGATCCGGGAAGCGACGGCCGGTAGGAGCGAGGCCGGCGCCCACGAGTCCGAAGACCTGCCGCAGGTGCGCGCGCCATCCGGTGCGCGGTGCTCCGGAGCCTCTCGGGCGGGCTGACGGGCGGGCCTCGTGCTGCCCCCTGCTCGCGTGTCTCCGGTGCTTCCGCACGCTCGCGAGGAGAGAGCTTGTGACCATTGGCAGCACTGTTTTCGGTTACCCCCGCATCGGGCCGAAGCGCGAGCTGAAGCGCGCGGTCGAGCAGTACTGGGCCGGCACGATCGACGAGGCGGCACTGCGGGAGGCCGCCGGGGACCTCAGGGCGCGGACGTGGGCCGAGCTGTCCGAGCTGGACTCGGTGCCCTCCAACACGTTCTCGTTCTACGACCACGTGCTCGACACCTCGGCGCTGTTCGGTGCGATCCCCCAGCGGTTCCGCGACCTGGGTCTGTCCGAACTGGACACGTACTTCGCGGCGGCGCGCGGGCGTGGCGGGGCCGCGGCCCTGGAGCTGACGAAGTGGTTCGACACGAACTACCACTACCTGGTGCCGGAACTGGGCCCCGGCACGGAGTTCCGGCTGGCCGGTGACAAGCCGGTCGCCGAGTACCGCGAGGCCCGCGAGCTCGGCATCACGACGCGGCCCGTGCTGCTCGGGCCGGTGACGTACCTGCTGCTGGCCAAGGGCACCACCCCGGGGTTCGACCCGATCACGCTGCTCGACAGCCTGCTGGAGGCCTACGCCGCACTGCTCGGCCGCCTGCACGCCGAGGGTGTGGAGTGGGTGCAGCTCGACGAACCCGCGTTCACCGCCGACCGCACGTCCGCCGAGCTCGGCGCCCTGCGGCGCGCCTACCGCGTGCTGGGTGGCCTGCCCGGACGGCCGAAGCTGCTCGTCACCGGTTACTACGGCGACCTGGGCGAGGCGCTGCCGGTCCTGGCTGAGTCGCCGGTCGAGGCCATCGGCATCGACCTCGTCAGCGCGCCGGACACGTCGGTCGCGGTCCCCGCGTTGCGCGACAAGGTCCTGGTCGCCGGCCTGGTGGACGGGCGCAACGTGTGGCGCACCGATCTGCGGGCGGCGCTGGCCAAGGCGGCGTCGCTGCTGGGGTCGGCGGGCGAGGTCGTCGTGTCGTCGTCCTCCACGCTGCTGCACGTGCCGTACGACCTCGAGGCCGAGAACCTCGAGCCGGACGTGCGGGCGCGGCTGGCGTTCGCGCGGCAGAAGGTGCGCGAGATCGTGGTGCTGGGCAAGGCCTTGCGCGACGGGGAACTGCCCGGCGACGCGCGGCACGAGACGCCTCGGCCGCGCCGGGACGACCACGTGCGGGCGCGCATCGCGTCGTTGCGGCCGGAGCACCGGGTTCGCGCGCCCTACGAGGAGCGTGCCGCGGCCCAGCAGGCCCGGCTGGGGCTGCCGCCGCTCGCGACCACGACGATCGGCTCGTTCCCGCAGACCGGTGACATCCGCAGGGCTCGGGCGGCGGTCCGCCGCGGTGAGATCGGCGAGGCCGAGTACGCGGCGCGGATGCGGGACGAGATCGCGCGCGTGATCGACCTGCAGGAGGACATCGGCCTGGACGTGCTGGTGCACGGCGAGCCGGAGCGCAACGACATGGTCCAGTACTTCGCCGAACACCTGGAAGGCTTCGCCTGCACGGAGTTCGGGTGGGTGCAGTCGTACGGGTCGCGGTGCGTGCGGCCTCCGGTCGTTCACGGCGACGTCTCCCGTCCCGAGCCGATGACGGTGCCGTGGAGCACCTACGCGCAGTCGCTGACGACCAAGCCGGTCAAGGGCATGCTGACCGGTCCGGTGACGATCCTCGCGTGGTCGTTCGTGCGCGACGACCAGCCGCTGGCCGACACCGCGGCCCAGGTGGCGCTGGCGCTGCGGGACGAGATCCGCGACCTGGAGGCCGCCGGGATCCGCGTGATCCAGGTCGACGAACCGGCGTTGCGCGAGCTGCTCCCGTTGCGCGGGAAGGACCAGCCGGCGTACCTGGAGTGGTCGGTCGGCGCGTTCCGGCTCGCCACCGCGGGCGCCACGACGGGCACCCAGGTGCACACCCACCTGTGCTACTCGGAGTTCGGCGAGGTGATCGGCGCGATCTCCGACCTCGACGCCGACGTCACGACCATCGAGGCGGCGCGGTCCAAGATGGAGATCCTCGAGGGGCTGGAGTTCCCGCGCGGCATCGGTCCCGGCGTCTACGACATCCACTCGCCGCTGGTGCCGGGCGAGGACGACGTCGTCGCGCTGATCACCGAGGCGGTGCGCGCGGTGCCAGGTGAACGTTTGTGGATCAACCCCGACTGCGGGCTCAAAACTCGCGGTTACGCCGAGGTGGAGCCGGCGTTGCGGAACATGGTCGCCGCGGCCTCCCGCATGCGGTCAGAGCTGGGCTGATGACGGCGCGACCCCGGGACGTGATCGATTCCGTCCCGGGGTTGTGAAATTCCCGGTACGGCAAAGATTTGGCGAAGCACCTAGACGTGAACGCCGTTCATGTACCACCTTCTGCCTGGCAAGGCCTCTCCGCTCCCCTGCTCCCCGGAGGCTGAAGTCGATGAAGAGACTCCTGTCCGCGCTCGCCGGTGCCCTGCTGATCACCGCGCTCGTCCCCGGTGTCGCGTTCGCCGCACCGCCCCAGGCCATCCCCGCCAACTACGAGGAGGCCGACGGCAAGTGGCAGCCGGCGTTCGACTACGACGGCGACGGCTGCTACCCCACGCCCGCGATCTCGCCGAACGGTGACATCGCGCCCGGCCTGAAGAACTCGGGCCAGCTGTGGGGCGACTGCCACGACAAGGCGGACCTGGACAACACCAACTCCTACAGCCGTTCCAAGTGCAACAACGGCTGGTGCGCCTACCTGTACGACCTGTACTTCGAGAAGGACCAGGCCGTCCCGTTCCTGGACTGCTGCGGCCACCGCCACGACATCGAGCACGTGGTCGTCTGGGTGCAGAACGACGTCGCCCAGTACGTCTCGACCTCGGAGCACGGCAAGTACAAGACCCACCCGCGTGCCAACGTGCAGTGGGAAGGCACCCACCCGAAGATCATCTACCACAAGGACGGCGCCAGCACGCACTGCTTCCGGCTGGCGGGCGCGGGCGAGCAGGCGGAGAACCACTACGGGGTCTACCAGTACCCCGACCTGGTCAGCTGGAACCGGTTCCCGGCCGGCGTGCGCGACAAGCTCGTGAACGCCAACTTCGGCAGCGCGTCCCTCGGGATCAAGGACAGCGCGTTCAACCACAACCTGAACAGCGCGAAGCCCGCCGGGATCGCGTTCGACCCGAACGCCTAGGGGCTGTCCTGCAAGTTCGTCAGGTGAGAGACGCGGGCGAGAGTCCCGGAGGCGGTGCCGCCGCCACGCCCTCATACCGGGCGTATTCGGGCGTGGCGGCGGTGCCGTCTCCGGGGCCCTCGTCCGCCGCTGTCGCCCGACGAGACTTGCAGGACAGCGCCTAGCTATCGGGCGACTCGGTCGAGCCATTCGGCCAGGAGGACCCGTTCCGCGTGCGAGAGCATCTGGGGCGGGTCCTCTTCCAGTGCGGCCCGCAGCGCGATCGCCCGGCTCGGGATGTCCGTCGACTGCTCCGGTGAGGCGTCCGTCGTGATCGCCCCGATGACGTTCTCGCGCGTGAAGCTGATCAGCCCCAGGTCGCGGTCCTGCTCCGGCGTCGCGATCAGCGCCAGCACCACGCCCAGGCCGGCCGCGTGCACGAACTGCGCCGCCTGCTCCACCGGGACCGTCAACCGGCCCGCCGACGCGATGCGGCCGATGATCCCGCGGAGCATCGCGTCCGCCTCCAGCCGCGCCTCGCGCTTGCGCGCCTCGCCGTACATAAGCAGGTAGAACGCGGGCCGCGCCAAGCCGAAGCCGATGTGCAGGTCCCACCCGCGCCGCAGGTCGTCCACGGGGTCGCCGGTGGCGCCCATCGCCTGCTTCGACTCGAGGTAGCCGGCGAAGCCGTGCGCCGCGACGGCGTCGAGCAGCCCGTCCTTGTCGCCGAACAGCCGGTAGAGCGTCGGCGCCTGCACCCCTGCGGCCGTGGCGACCGCGCGCGTGGAGACCGCTTCCTTGCCACCCTCGACGAGCAGGTCGGCCGCGGCCCTCACCAGACGCTCCCTCGTGTCCATGTAGCGACGATAACACGTCCAAGGTAGCGTCGATTCGATATCAGTGATACGTTCGTTGAGGTAACGACGGAAACACCAGTGGGGAGTACTGACATGACTCGCGTTGCGATCGTCACCGGCGGATCCAGGGGCATCGGGCGGGCCGCCGCCGAGCGCCTCGCCGCCGACGGAACGGCCGTCGTCATCGTGTACGCCGGCAACAAGGCCGCTGCCGACGAGGCCGTCGAGAAGATCAAGGCCGACGGTGGCCAGGCGGTCGCCACCCAGGCCGACGTCGGCGACGAGGAGGCCGTCGCGGCCGCGTTCGCGCTGGCCGCGGAGACGTTCGGCGGCGTCGACGTCGTCGTGAACTCCGCCGGCATCATGCCGCTCGGCACCGTCGCGGACATGGAGCTCGAGGTCTTCGACAAGATCATGCGCACCAACGCCCGCGGCACGTTCGTCGTGAGCCAGCAGGCCGCGCGCACCGTCCGGAACGGCGGCGCGATCATCAACGTCTCGTCGTCCGTGGTGGGCCTGCGCTTCCCCCAGTACGGCGCCTACGCCATGTCGAAGGGCGGCGTCGAGGCGCTGACGCTGATCCTGGCGCGCGAGCTGCGCGGCCGCGACATCACCGTGAACACCGTCGCCCCCGGCCCCACCGCCACCGAGCTGTTCCTCGACGGCAAGGACCAGGCGACGATCGACACCCTCGCGAAGCAGCCGCCGCTGGAGCGCCTGGGCGCCACCGACGACATCGCCGAGGTCATCTCCTTCCTGGCGGGCCCGGCCCGCTGGATCAACGGCCAGACCATTCGTGCGAACGGAGGCATCATCTGATGGGCAGGGTCATCGTCGTCACCGGAGCGTCCAGCGGGTTCGGCGCGCTCGCCGTGCGCAGGCTGGGTCTCGCCGGTCACACGGTCTACGCCGGCATGCGGAACACCACGGGCCGCAACGCTTCCGCCGTCGCCGAGCTGGAGGCGTTCGGCACCGGGAACACCGCCGACGTGCACGCCGTCGAACTGGACGTGCAGTCGCAGGAGTCCGCGGACGCCGCGATCGCGTCGATCATCGCGGAGCAGGGCCGGCTGGACGTGGTCGTCCACAACGCGGGCCACATGGTCACCGGCCCGGCCGAGGCCTTCACCCCGCAGCAGTACGCGGACCTGTACGACGTCAACGTGCTGGGCACCCAGCGCGTGAACCGCGCCGCCCTGCCGCACCTGCGCGGACAGCGCTCCGGCCACGTCGTGTGGGTGGGCTCCAGCTCGACGCGCGGCGGCACTCCCCCGTACCTCGCCCCGTACTTCGCGGCCAAGGCGGCGATGGACGCCGTCGCCGTGTCCTACCGCGCCGAGCTGCTGCGCTTCGGCGTCGAGACCACGATCGTCGTGCCGGGCGCGTTCACCAGGGGCACCAACCACTTCGCGCACAGCGGCACCCCCGCCGACACCTCGCGGGCCCAGGAGTACGAGGAGCTCTACCCCGGTCTGATGGACCAGGTCGGTGAGCGCCTCGCCGAGCTGGAGCCGTCGTGGGCGGACGCCGGGGCCGTGGCGGACGCGATCGTGGACGTGGTCGGTGCCGCCAAGCCGCCGTTCCGCGTGCACGTCGACCCCTCGCAGGACGGCGCCGAGGTCGTGAACGCGGTGGCGGACCGGGTGCGCGGCGAGTTCCTGCGCCGGGTGGAGCTGGCCGACCTGATCTAGCGCCTGTCGAGGAGCGCGGACACGGTGAGGAACCGGTAACCGCGCTCCTTGAGCCCGGTGATGACGGGCTCGAGCGCCTGCCGGGTCTGCTCCCGCGCCCCGTACATGGGGTGGAGCAGGATGATCGAACCCGGCTTGGTCCGCTTCAGGGTCTGCTGCGCGATCTCCTGCGCGGCAGGCGTGCCCTCGGAGTCCGGTTCCACGTCCCACATGACCGTGGTGCGGCCGTGCTGCCGCAGGTAGTGCGGCAGGGCGAAGAGCTTCTTGCCGTGGGGCGGGCGGAAGTGGATGTCACCGCTGTAGCCGGTCTTGCGGATCTCGGCGTCGGTGTCCTCGATCTCCTTCGCCACCGTGCCCGGCAGGACGCCGACCATGCGCTGGTGGGTGTAGGTGTGGTTGCCGATCTCGTGCCCGGCCCGCGCGATCTGCCGGCCGAGGTCGGGGTGCTTCGCGAGGTCGCGGCCCATGAGGAAGAACGTGGCCGGGACGTTCTCGGCTGCCAGCACGTCCAGGACCTGCTGGGCGCCGGCGGGGTCGGGACCGTCGTCGAAGGTCAGGGCGACGACCTTCTCGTTGGTCTCCACCCGGTCGACCAGGTCACCGAAGAACTGGAACGTGCGGGCGCTGCTGACCTTCCACAGGGAGAGCGCGGCCGCCAGTGTCAGAGTGAGGCCTACCGCCGTGATGATCGTTGGCTTGCGGCGCAACCGCTTCATGCGTCCACCATGGCCGCGGCGGATTCACCTGTGCGCAGCACCCCGTCGTCCAGCGGCACGCAGCGGACACCGCCCTTGCCCCGCAACGCCTTGAAGGCACCCGGAGCGATCACCTGGTCCATCCACGCGCAGGGGTTCGCCGGCCGGTGCACCTCGAACCGCACCGGCCCGTCACCGCTGTCCAGGCTGAACACGGTCCCGCGCGTCAGCGCGTCCACGTCGAACCCGCGCACCACCACGTTCCGGCGTGCCAGCAGAGGGTCCACCGGCCACGGGTCGAGCGACTCGGCCGCGATGAACGTGACCGCGGCGTTGCGGTGCGCGGGGTGGTTGAAGTAGCGGTCGCCGACGATGCCGAGACCGGCCCGGACGACGACGTGGTCGCGGGAGACGGGCCCGGGATCGGGACGAGGGCCGTCCGACGGACGGCCCTCGAAGGCGTGCACGGGTGAGACGTGCAGCGCGACGATCTCGATCAACGCTCGCCGAGCTGCCACTCCGGCCGCACGTAGTGGCACGTGTAGCCGTTGGGGTAGCGCTCCAGGTAGTCCTGGTGCTCCGGCTCGGCCAGCCAGAAGTCGGACTCCTGGGTGACCTCGGTGACGACCTTGCCCGGCCACTTGCCCGAGGCGTCGACGGCCGCGATCGTCTCCTCCGCGACCTGCTTCTGGGAGTCGTCGGTGTAGAAGATCGCCGAGCGGTAGCCGGCGCCGATGTCGTTGCCCTGGCGGTTGCGGGTCGACGGGTCGTGGATCTGGAAGAAGAACTCCAGGATCTGCCGGTAGCTGAGCTTCTCCGGGTCGAACGTGATCTCGATGGCCTCGGCGTGGTTGCCGTGGCGCCGGTAGGTGGCGTTCGGCGTGCTGGGGTCACCGGTGTAGCCGACGCGGGTGGAGACGACTCCGGGGTGGCGGCGGAACAGGTCCTGCATGCCCCAGAAACAGCCGCCCGCGAGAACTGCCTTCTCCGTCACTGTGACGCTCCTCTTCTCGGTGTTCACTCAGGAGAACGCTCGGTCTCTGCCGGTTCATCCCCGGCAGGATGTGACGTATCCATTACGGACCTCGCCTCGATGACTTCGCCCAGGTAGCGGACCACGACGGCCACGGCCGCGGCGACCGGCACGGAGAAGAAGGCGCCCGCGATGCCGTAGAGCGAGGTGCCCGCGGTGACGACGAGCAGCACGACCGCCGCGTGCAGGCGCAGGCTGCGCGACTGCAGGATGGGCTGCAGCACGTTGCCCTCGACCTGCTGCACGACGATCACGATGATCAGCATGATGATGGCCGTGGTCAGGCCGTTGCTGACGAGCGCGACCAGCACGGCCAGCGCGCCGGCGATGAACGCGCCGATGATCGGGATGAAGCCGCCGAGGAACGTCAGCGCGGCGAGCGGGATCGCGAGCGGCACGCCGAGGATGAGCAGACCGGCGCCGATGAAGATCGCGTCGATCAGCGACACGACCGCCTGGCTGCGGATGAAGCTGCCGAGCGTGGCCCAGACCCGCTCCAGCACCGTCGTCACGTGCACGCCGGCGCGCTCACCGATGACGCCGCGCAGCCACGGCGTGAACCGCATGCCGTCCTTGACGAAGAAGAAGGCCAGCAGCAGCGCCACCAACCCGGTCACCAGGCCGGACGTCACCGCGCCCGCCCCGGTCAGCAGCCCGCCCGCGATCGACCCGATGCTCGACTTGAGCTGCTCGACGCCCTGCGAGATGAGGCGGTCGAGGTCACTGCCCTTCAGGTTGAACGGCGGCCCGGACGCCCAGTCCTGCAGCTGCGTGACGGCCTTCTGCGCGCTCTGCGCGATCTCCGGCACACCGGAGGCGATCGACGACGAGATCGCCGCGATGACACCTCCGAGCACGCCGAGGCCCACGACCAGCACGATCGTCGCCGACAGCGCCGCGTTCATGCCCTTCGACATCATCCACCGCGCCGGCGGCCACAGCACCGTCGTGATCAGCAGCCCCAGCAGCACGGGCATCACGACCACCCAGAGCTTGCCGATCAGCCAGAAGAGCATCCAGAAGCCCAGCACGGCCAGCGCCGTCCGGAGACTCCACCGCGCGAGCCAGCTCACGCCGTGCCCGATCGCCTCACCCTTGTCCGTCCACCTGCGATCCCGTTCCACGCCCACAGTCTGTCGGTACCCGCTACCTGTGGGTGGCAGACATGCCGTTTCGTTAGCTCCGCCCCCAGAACGTGTCCTCCTGCGCCGGGTCGGCCGTGAACAGCCACACCTCGACGACCTCGCCGTCCACGACGCGCATGAGGTCGACACCGGTCCCGTCCATCTCGGCGCCGGACCGCTTCGCCGTCCAGCGAACCGACGCCGCGACGAGCTCCCCGTTCACCAGCAACGGGGCGTTGCGCTTCAACGAGAAGGTGCCCTCCGACACGGCCATCATCCCGCCGAGCATCGCTCCGACGGCGTCGCTGCCGCGGTGCACGCCCGAGAACTGGTTGTCCCCCGGCTGGTGCCACACGACGTCGTCCGCGAACTGGTCGGCGACGGTGGCGAGGTCACCGGCCTCCAGGGCGTCGAAGTAGGTGGTGACGACGGCGAGCGGGGTGGTCATAGGTCTCTCCTTTTTGTTGCGGTTGACCTATGCTCACGAAAAGTAACCAATTACCTCAACGTAACCAATGGACGGAAGTGCGCCATGTCACAGACCATGCCGGACTGGAGCGTGCTCGCCGCCACCTGCCCGTCCCGCACGAGCCTGGCGCGCATCGCGAACAAGTGGACGGCCATGGCGGTGTCGGTTCTGGGCAACGAGCGCCTGCGGTTCGGCGACCTCAGGGCGCGGCTCGACGGCATCAGCGGCAAGGTGCTGACCGAGACGTTGCGGGACCTCGAACGCGACGGGCTCGTCACGCGGCACGTGTTCGCGGAGGTGCCGCCGCGGGTCGAGTACGAGCTGACGGAGCTCGGCTTCACGTTGCACGAGCCGCTGCTCGCGCTGTGCCGGTGGGCGGAGGACCACATCGCCGAGGTGCTCGTGAACCGCGAGACCTACGACGCCCGCTGACTCGTGAGCACCCCGTCGACGTCCGGCGCGACCGAGGAGCGGATCAGGTTGCGCACGACCGGTAGCCCCGAGAGCCGGAACATCATGTCGCGCAAGGAGATCCGCCACGCCGACGCAGGCGCCATCCAGCCGATGAACCGCCGCCCGAACTCCTGGGTGTGCTCGACGGCGGGCTTCATCCGCGTCTGGTAGCGGGCGAAAGCACCGTCGAAGCCCGCCGAGATCTCCTCCACCAGCACGTGGGCGCCCGTCATCGCGAGCGATGCCCCGTGACCGGCGAACAGCGAGACGGCACCGCACGCGTCACCGACGAGGACCACCTTGCCGCGATGCCACACCACCATGTCCACTTGGGACACCTCGTCGTAGTAGACGTCCTCCGGCACAACGGAGAGCAACGACGGCGCCACCCAGCCGAGGTCGCCGAACCGTGCGCGCAAGGCGGCCGCCGGGTCGGAGGGCAGCTCCGCGGAATCGGACCGGTGGAGCATCAGCGCGGCCGTCGAACCGCCCCGCACGGCGTAGCAGCCGATCATCCGCCCGGGCACGGTCAGCAGTTGGTACCGGTACCCGATCCGGGCGCTCAACGCGGCGTCCCGCACGGTGAACGCCGCCGTGTGGTGCCCCAGGTACCGCACGAACGACTCCGGCGGTCCGAACACCAGCTCCCGCACCCGCGAGTGCACGCCGTCGGCACCCACGACCAGGTCGAACTCGCCGGAAGAGCCGTCCGAGAACGTCACCAGGCCGTCATCGACAGCGGACACCGCGGTGCCGTACCGGATCGGCGCCCTCACGTCGTCGCGGATCGCGGAAGCCAGGTCTCCGCGCAACAGGCTGATCACCCCGTCCGCGACCGCTTCGTAGGCGGCGGTGGAGATCTCACCGCGCCGCTGGCCACGCGAGTCCACGCTGGTCACCGACGAGATCGGCGCCCGCCGCCGTTCCAACGCCGGCAGCAGGCCCATCCGCCGCGCCACCTCGTGGCCCGGCCCGAAGAAGTCGATCATGTAGCCGCCCTCGCGGAACGACGGCGCCTTCTCCACGACCAGGACGTCCCACCCGGCGCGCTCCAGCCACCACGCGGACGCGAGTCCGGCGATTCCCGCTCCGACGACCACCGCACGATGTTGGGCATTCGACTTGGGCATATGCCCAACCTAGCACTACGGGTGCATCTTCCTGCTGCTCCGCCCGCTGGTCCAGAACCACAGACCGGCCACGACCAGGGCGAGCACGCCCAGCCCGACGGCTCCGTCGGAGAGGCCTTCCTCCTGCTGCCGCGGCTGCGCGTACTGGGCATTCGGCTGCGGCACAGCGGCAGGAGTGGTGGGCGCGATCGAGGACGGCTGCGCGACGAGGGCCAGCGGAATCGCCTCGGTGTCGCCGAAGTCGACGACCTTGGTGGCCTCGAGCACGGTCATGTGGTCGAGCACGGTGTCCATGCAGACCTTGGCGTAGTCGCGGATCGCGGTGTTGCGCGTCCCGGTCCGCACGGAGGCCAGGAACTTGTAGACCACGCCGTGCGCCGCCCGCAGCCGGTTCGCGAACACGCGGTCGAACTCGGGACTGCGCGCGGGCGCGGCCTGCATCTCGTCCAGCCACCCCTGCTGCGCCTCGTTGGGCTGCGTGGGCAGCTGCACGCCGAACGTGCGGGCGAGCTCGACGGTCCGCCGGTCCAGGTCGGCGTGGCCCTCGATGAGGTGCCGCCCGGCCTCCTGCACCAGGGGGTTCGACGACTTCTCGAGCCCCATCCGCCCGGCAGGTCCCTCCCACAGCCCCGCGAGCGCCACCTTCTGCAGCAGGTCGCGTCCCGCCGGACCCATCGGCCCGAACTGGGTCTGCACGTAGTCGGGCCCCAGGTCCTGTTGCGCGAGCGCGGGTGGCGCTCCGGCCAACAACGCAAGCATCGCCACGAGGAGTATCCGCATGCCGAGAGGTACGGACAGACCCCGACGCACCGACCGTTGCACACTGCAATGTTTATCGTTTCGTTACCGAAGGCGGGCCCTGTAGAACTGGGGAGTGAGCGATGTCGACGACCTGACCGACGCGGTCCTCACCGCGTCCCGCCTGCTGGTAGCCGTGTCGGCGCGGTCGCTCGCGGCCGTCGAGGAGACGCTCACGCTGCCGCAGCTCAGGATGGTCGTGCTGCTCGACAGCCGCGGCCCGATGAGCCTCACCGCGCTCGCCGACCTCCTGGAGGTCAACCCGTCCACGGCCAAGCGCATGATCGACCGGCTGATCACGTCCGGCATGGTCGACCGCGCGCCGAACCCCGTCACGAAACGCGAGGTCGTGGTCGTGGCGAGCGAAGAGGGCAGCCGGGTCGTGACGGAGGTGATGGCCCGCCGCCGCGTGGAGATCAGCACGATCGTCGCGCGCATGCCGGAGCACCTGCGGCACGGACTGGTCGAGGCGCTGACCGCGTTCGCCGAGGCCGGTGGCGAGCCCCGCTGGTCAGCCCGCGACGAGGCGCCGGAACGGGCCCGCGACCGCGCGGAAGTCGACTGACGGGTCCAGCGCGCGGTGCAGCACCAGCCCGTCGATGGCCGCGCCCAGCAACAACGCCACCGCGTCGGCGTCCTGAACGCCCGAGTCCCGCAGCCACCCGGCGATGTGCGCGCGGAAGTCCGCGACCAGCGCCGACAGCCCGGCGCGCAGCTCCGGCAGCCGGTGCGCGGCCAGGAACGCCTCGGCCAGCAGCAACGACTCGGGGGCCGCGCCGGTGAAGCGGGACAGGTCCTCGAAGATCCGCTCGACGCCCTCGGCCGGCGGCACCGACCGCACCGCCTCCGCCGACTCGGCGAGCATCCGGGCGGCGAACCGCAACGCCGCGGTCGACAGCAGGTCGGACACCGACGAGAAGTGGTAGTGCACGAGCGCCGCGTTGACGCCCGCCCGTTCCGCGACCAGCCGCGTGGTCACCGCACCCCAGCCGACCTCGCCCACCAGCGCGGCGGCGGCGTCGATCAGTTGCTCACGGGTGCGGCGGCCGCGGTCGGCTGAGTTGGGCACGCGCTCAACCTAGTGGCGTGGCGCGGAACGCCGGCGGGGTGCCACTCAGCTCTCGGCCCTCTTCGCGAACGCGTCGAGCACCTCGGGCCAGCCGCCCGTGTTGTCGCGGTGCGCCTTCGCGCGCAGCTCGTCCGAGCCCGCGAGCCGCGAGAACCCGCTCTCCACCACCTTCAGCCGGGTCGCGGACCCCTCGGGCGCGAGGGTGAACTCGACCAGCGTCGTGTTGTCCGCGCCCAGCTCCTGCCCCTCGAACGCGCTGGCCCAGCGGTAGGACACGTAGGTCTGCGGCGTCACGGTCTCGACCCGCACCGGGAAGTCGCCGTACTCCTCGTTCCTGCAGAGGGTGGTCTCCCCCTCGACCGCGGTGCCGGACGGCTGCGAGGCCACCCAGAACCCCGGCTCGGTCACCAGCTGCCAGACCCGCTGAAGCGGTGCTTCGATCACGGTCTCGCGTTCGATCCGGTCCACGCTCACGACAACTCCCAGGTCCGCCAATAAGTGCAACCCCAGAGTTGCACATCCCCCCGAGGATGCGCAACCCCAGGGTTGCATGTCTCTCCCGCGCCCCGAATCGGCGGAAGAAGGTCTACCGGGCGCCCAGCGAGTCGACGACCTTGGTCGTCACCGCCGACGAGGTGCGGACGGTCCCCTTCTCGAGGCCGCCCCGATCCGCGGGCAGGTCCTCGGCGACGGTCGCCCGGCTGCCGATGTAGTCACCGTTGCCCGGGTCGATGATGATCTCCTTGAAGTCGTCGAAGTGCTTCAGGCCGAGCGCGACGCCCTCCTTGCCGTCGAGGTTGGCCCTCTTGTCGGTGACGACCAGCCCGGGCAGCAGGGCGATGGCGCGGAAGAGGGTCGCGCGCACCTCGGCCGGGTACTGCCCCGAGTTCAGTGCTGCACCCGCCTCCACGAGCGCGCCCGAGTCCCCGGACTGACCGGCGTCCTTGAGCTTCGCCAGCAGGGCCGCCGGGTCCTTCGGCAGCGCCGCGATGAACTCCGGCGTGGGGTTGGAGAACTTGGCGTCCGTGCACCGGTCCGGCTGTCCCGCGGCGAAGTAGGAGTAGTTGCCGCAGTCGCCGCGGAACTCCTGGCCGTCCTTGAACGACGTGCCGGGCTCCGGCCGGCCGGACCCCTCGTGCCCCTTCAGCCACTCCACCGAGTTGATCTTGTTCCGGAACAGCCACTCTCCTCGGCGGTCGGCGGGGATCCACTCCTCCTGGGTCAGGTCGGTGCTCGACGCCTCCCCCGACCCGAGCTCCACGGAGATGCCCTCGTAGCGGCTGCGCACGTAGCGGAACTGGCCGGGCCCGACGGGACGTTCGACCACGCGGGAGGCGAGGTCGGCGGCCTTGACCAGCTCCTCGGCGGCGGTGGCCGAGGAGCCGCCACCGTCGAAGGTCGACGCGGCGAGCGCGGCACCGGTCAGCACAGCGACGGCGGCCGCGGCGGCGAGCCAGCGGGTGCGGCGGCGCGGCCGGTGCCCGACCGCGACCGGATGGGCGGCGCGGTCCTTCAGCGACGCGGCCAGGGCGGCCTTGCCGGCGGCGACGTCGAAGCGGACGGGCTCGTCGCCGGCACGCGAGAGGGCGGCGTCGAGCACTCGGTCGAGGGTCTCGGGCTGGGTCGGCTCAGACATGGCTGTCCTCGGTGAAGTCGTGGGCGGTGGCGGCGAGACGGGTGCGCAGCCGGGCGCGGCCGCAGTGCAACCTGGTGCGGACGGTGGCGACGGGCACGTCGAGCGCCGTCGCGATCTCCGCCGGGCTGAAGTCCGCCCAGGCGTGCAGCAGGAGCACTTCGCGTTCCTCGATCCGCAGCTCGGCGAGCCACGCGGTGAGCTGTCCGGCGAGCACACCGGCGTCAGTCGCCGCGCTCACCCGGTCGCCGATGTCGGCCTCGTCGGTGCGGGCCGCGTGTTCCTTGCTCCACGCCCGCAGCTTGCGTTCCTCGGCGCGAACGTGGCCGCGCAGCAGGTTCGTCGCCACGCCGTAGAGCCACGCACGCACCGAATCGGCGTCATAGGGCTGCCCGGCGCGCTGGTCCCACAGCACGAGGAACGACTCGGAGACCACGTCCTGCGCGGTGTCGGGACCGACCCGCCTCGCGACGTAGCGGTGCAGCCGCTCCGCCGTCGACTCGTAGAGCTCCAGCAGCGCGGCCTCGTCCAGCACGGCCGCCGCCACTTCTGGTGTCAGCGCCACCGGCGCCGCTTGGGTTCGCACAGACCTACCTGGACGCAGCCACCGGGAGCGTTCCCGCCGTGTGCTCACCGCCACATCGTCGGGGACCCGGTCAGATCTCGCGCGGGAAGGGGTGCCGGGCCGCGAACTCCGCGGCCGTCATCCCGAACAGCACCACGTCGTGGTGGCGTCCGGCGAAGAACTCGTGGTCGCGCAGCCTGCCCTCCTCGGTGAAGCCGAGCTTGCGGTGCAACGCGATCGAGGCGTCGTTGAACCCCCACACGCTCGCCTCGCACTTGTGGAACCGCCGCTCGCCGAACATGAAGCCCAGCAGCAGCCGCACCGCCTCCGTCGCGTAGCCGCGTCCTTTGTGGGCGGTGCCGATCGCGACCCCGTACAGGAACCGGCCCGCGCGGTGGTCGGTCTCGCTGGTCGTCACCATCCCGGCCACCGCGCCGTCGGCCAGCGACTCGACGGCGAGCAGCAGCCTGTCGTCCTGCTCCTTCACCGCCGTCTTCTGCGCCCACTCCCGTTGGGCGGCAGCGGATCGCGGCGGGTGGATCCGGTCCATGCGGCGCATGTCGTCCGTGTTCTCGTCGAACCGGTGGAAGGCCTCCCAGTCCTCCGGTTCGACGCCGCGCAGCCGCACGAGTTCTCCTAACCAGGCAGAGGTCATCTCATGATCGAACGACCACCCGATCGTGTCTGGCAAGGGAATTACTACTATCGACCGATGACCGCCTACGACGATCTCGAACTCGACACGACCGTGCTGCCGGAACGCCAGCAGAGGATCCTGGTCGCCATTCGTGACTGGGTCGTCGAGCACGGCTACTCCCCCAGCACCCGCGAGATCGGCGAGGCCGTCGGCCTGAGGTCGTCCTCCAGCGTGTCGAAGCACCTGTCGGCGTTGGAGGACAAGGGTTTCCTCAAGCGCGGCGGCTCGGTGACGCGTCCGATGGACGTGCGGGTCTTCCTCAGCGGCGCCCCCGTGGCACCGGGTCACGCCTCGGCGGACTCGATCTCGGTGCCCGTGGTCGGCGACATCGCCGCCGGCGCTCCGATCTCCGCCGTCGAGCACGTGGACGAGGTGCTGCACCTGCCGCGCGGCCTCGTCGGCCGCGGCAGCAACGTGTTCGCGCTGCGCGTGCGCGGCGACTCGATGATCGACGCCGCGATCTGCGACGGCGACACGGTCGTCGTGCGGCAGACGCACGAGGCGTACAACGGGCAGATCGTCGCCGCGATGATCGAGGAGGAGGCGACCGTCAAGGTGTACCAGCGCAAGGGCGGGCACGTGTTCCTCGAGCCGCGCAACGAGGCCTACCCCGTGATCGACGGCGACAAGGCCGTCATCCTCGGCATCGTCGTGTCGGTGCTGCGCAGCGTTTAGAGCGACATCTGCACCACGGCGAGCACCGCGAGCAGCACCGGTCCGCGACTGAACTGCGCGATCAGGCCGAGCGGCGTCGGCCCCAGCACGCCGAAGTCGATGATCGCGGCACCGTAGTCGATCGGTGGTCGCGTGGCGATCCGATATGTGACGGCCACCGCGCCCACCGCCGAGATCAGGGCGTTGAGCACGGACACATGCGGGGTGAACGCCGCGGTGACACCGCACCACACGACGGCGCCCGCCGCGGGGAACACGAGGTGCGCCAGCCTCAGCTGCCGGTCCGGCAGGCCCAGCGCCCGGCGCATCGCGGGCGAGCGGCAGACGAACTTCAGGCCTGCGGCGAGCCGGTCGGTGGCCAGGAACGCGGCCACGAGGTGCACGGCGGGAACGACAGCGCCCTCCCAGCTCAGCGACACCAGGGCCGGGGCGGGGAGCAACGCGGCCCAGACGAGTGCGGCGTTGGGCGTGCGGCGCAGCCGGAGCGCGTCGGTCCAGGCCAGAACGACGAGCCGGGAACCCCTCAACCGCACCGACTTCACACGTCCGAGGGTGCGTGCGCGGCGTTCGGCCACGACCGCGCCGAGCAGGGCGAGGTCGAACCAGCTCACCGACACCCGCGCCACGCCCGCCAGCGCGCCGCCCGCCGCCAGGTCGGACCGCCGCAGGTGCCGCAGCGAGGCAGCCGCGAGGACCGCAAGTCCGATCGCGAGCACCCAGGCGGCGCCGACCGCACCGGGTCCGCCGTCCACCTGCGGTCCGAACCAGCCCGGCGGCACCAGCAGCGCCACCACCGCCAGGCCGGCCAGCCCGCTCAACCAGCCCTGCGGCGCCACCCGGACCCGTTGCAACGCCACGGCGCCGGCGACCACGGCCACCCCGCAGCCGGACCCGATCCCCACGGCGACCAGCGGCGGGACCACGGCCCCCACGATCCCGGACACGACAGCGGGCCAGCAGGCGCCCACCGCCGCACCCACCGCGAGCAGCACGAGGAACCGGGGCCGCAACAGGGCCGCACGCGGCGCGGGTGAGCTCAGCACCCAGAACATCCGGTCCGGACCCGCGAAGACCGGTCCGGCCGCCAGCACCACCTTCATCAGCACGGCGGCGCCCAGCACCGACAGCCAGAGCGCGGTCCACGCGCCCCCGGCGTGAGGGGTCCTGGTCAGTCCGGCGTGCACCCAGCCGTAGCCGACCAGGCCGACGATCGAGAAGTTGACGAACGGGGCGTACAGCCGCGTGATCCGCAACCGCCACGGCACCGGAGGGCGCACCCGGCGGGCGACGGCGAGCGCGGTCACAGCACGACGGTCCGGCACGCCACCGCCTCCACGAGCTCGTGGTCGTGCGACGCGAACACCACGGCGACCCCGGCCGCCTTCTCCGCCAGCAGCCGGTCGCGCAGCCACGACCGCCCTGCCACGTCGAGGCGCTGCTCGGGCTCGTCCAGGACCAGCACCGAGCGCGGCCGCACGAAGCACAACGCCAGACCGAGCCGGTGACGCTGGCCCGAGGACAGCGTCGGGGGCAGCTGGTCCGCCACTGCGGTCAGCCCGACCTCCGCGAGCACCGCCTCGACGTCCTCGGAGGACGAGTGCAACCAGGCCAGCAGCCTCAGGTGCTCCACGACGGACACGTCGGGGAAGTAGTCGGCGTCGTCCAGCAGCGACGCGACGGCGGCCCGGAACGCACCCGACGACTCGTCCAGCGGCGCGCCCTCGAACAGCACGGTGCCGGAGTCCAGCACCTCGGCTCCGACCAGGCACTTCAGCAGCGTCGACTTGCCCGCGCCGTTCGCGCCCACGACGGCGACGGCCTCACCGGAACCGGCGGCGAACGACAGACCTGCGAAAACGGGGACTCCGCCGTAGCCGAAGCCGGCGTCCCCCACGCCCAGCGACATGAGATCAGGGTAGTGGGAATAGTCCGGGCCCCCACGCGTTAGAGTAGATGCAAACGCATTAGTCACTAAGTTTGAAGGAGGCGGGTGCCGTGCAGTTCGGAATCTTCTCGGTGAGCGACATCACCAGGGACCCGGTGAGCGGCGAGACCCCGAGCGAGGCCGAGCGCATCGACGCGATCGTGCGGATCGCGGAGAAGGCCGAAGAGGTCGGGCTCGACGTGTTCGCGATCGGCGAGCACCACAACCCGCCGTTCTTCTCGTCCGCGCCGTCGACGCTGCTCAGCCACATCGCGGCGAAGACGCAAAACCTGATCGTCAGCACCGCGACGACGCTGATCACGACGAACGACCCGGTGCGCATCGCCGAGGAGTACGCGATGCTGCAGCACCTGTCGAAGGGCCGCATGGACCTGATGCTGGGCCGCGGCAACACCGCGCCGGTCTACCCGTGGTTCGGCGCCGACATCCGGCAGAGCCTGCCGCTGGCGCTCGAGAACTACAACCTGCTGCACCGGTTGTGGCGCGAGGACGTCGTCGACTGGGAAGGCAAGTTCCGCACGCCGCTGCAGGGCTTCACCAGCACCCCGCGTCCGCTGGACGACCTGCCGCCGTTCGTGTGGCACGGGTCGATCCGCACGCCGGAGATCGCCGAGCAGGCCGCCTTCTACGGTGACGGCTTCTTCGCGAACAACATCTTCTGGCCGAAAGAGCACTACATGCGGCTGATCAAGTTCTACCGCCAGCGGTACGCGCACTACGGCCACGGCACGGAGAAGCAGGCCATCGTCGGTCTCGGCGGTCAGGCCTACATCGCGAAGCGGTCGCAGGACGCGCTGAACGAGTTCCGCCCGTACTTCAACGAGGCCCCCGTCTACGGCCACGGGCCGCGGATGGAGGACTTCATGGAGCAGACGCCGCTGTCGGTCGGCAGCCCGCAGGAGGTCATCGACAAGACGCTGACCTTCCGCGAGCACTTCGGCGACTACCAGCGCCAGATGTTCCTGATGGACCACGCCGGTCTGCCGCTCAAGATGGTGCTCAACCAGCTCGACCTGCTGGGCGAGGAGGTCGTCCCGGTGCTGCGCAAGGAGATGGAGGCGCGGCAGGACCCGGAGACCGCCAAGCCGCCGACGCACGCGGGACGCGTCAAGGACAAGTACGGCGACGGACCGGCTCGCCAGCCCAGGCCGAACGCCAACCGGGGTGACAACGTCACGGGTGGCTCGCCCTACCAGGACGTGCGGTGACCGGAGCCAACGAGGCGTGGGAGTCACTCATGAAGGCGTACTCCGTGTTGATGAAGCAGTTCAACGCGGAGGACGTCTGGGGCGACCTGACCATGCGGGAGTACGACGTGCTGTACCAGCTGTCCAAGTGCGACGGTCCACTCAGGATGACTGAGCTGAACCGCCACGTGCTGCTGAGCCAGCCCGCGTTGTCCCGCATGGTCGAGCGCCTGGTCGACCGAGGCCTCGTCGAGCGGTGCCCCGATCCCGGTGACCGCAGGGGTGTGCGCCTGTCGCTCACCCCCGCGGGCCGGGACACCCAGCGCCAGATCGGCCGTCCGCACGCACGCAGCGTCACACGCGCCTTGAGCGTGCTGACACCCGAAGAACTCGACCAGCTCGCCGCGATCACCGGCAAGCTCAGCCAGAGCGAGGAGTAATGGGCCAGAACTTCCAGCTGGTGGTGGTGTCCGCAGGCACCAGCGACCCGTCGTCCACCCGGCTGCTCGCCGACCGCGTCGCCGGACGCGTCACCACCCTTGCCGGCAAGCGGGCGCAGACCGTCGGCACGAGCGTGATCGAACTGCGCGAGCTCGCCTCCGAGATCGCGAACGCGTTGGTGTCCAACCACATCGGGCCCAAGCTGCAGAAGGCGATCGCGACCTTGCAGCACGCGGACGCGATCGTCGCCAGCACCCCCGTCTACAAGGCGGGCGCGAGCGGGCTGTTCACGTCGTTCTTCCAGATCCTCGACAACGACCTGCTGATCGCGAAGCCCGTCGTGCTCGCGGCCACCGCAGGCACCGCGAGGCACGCGCTCGTGGTCGACGACCAGATGCGCGGGCTGTTCGCCTACCTGCGGACCGTGGTGGTGCCGACGGCGCTCTTCGCCTCGACCGAGGACTGGCAGGACAACGGGCTGAACAAGCGCATCGACCGCGCCGCCCTCGAACTCGTGGCGCTCATGACCTCGGGCTTCGAGAAGACCGTGCGCGACGAGTCGTGGGGCAGCTACCAGCACGAGTACGGCAGCGCGGGCGGCACGGAGCTGACGATCGACCTCGACTCCGACCTGATGCGCCTCGCCGCCGGTGGGGCTTCGAGCTAGAAGTCCGCGCTGCGCGAGAGCTTCTCGTTCTCGCGCAGCTCCACCAGAGCGTTCTCGTGCATCGCGACGACGACGTCGTAGCCGGAGTTGCCGAGCACGATCCGGTGCGGCGGAGCAGGTGCGTTCATCGCGCTGATCACCGCCTGAACCCCGCGTTCGGGGTCACCCGCCTGCTTGCCGTCGTGGTCCACGAACGCCGCCTTGACGCTCTCGACCATCGGCACGTAGGCGTCGACTGCCTCGTTGACGGGCTCGTCCTGGAAACTGGCGAAGGCCTTGGTGCGGAACGCTCCCGGCTCCACGACGAGCACGCGCACGCCGAACGGCTCCACCTCCTGCCGCAGCGTCTCCGACAGTCCCTCGAGCGCGAACTTCGCCGCCGAGTAGTAGCCGAACCCCTGCGCGCTGACGAGGCCCGCCACCGATGACATGTTCACGATCCAGCCGTCGCCGCGCGCCCGCATGCCCGGCAGCACCGCGCGGATCACGTCGACCACCGCGAACAGGTTCAGGTCGAACGTGCGGCGGACCATCTCGTAGGTGGCCCCCTCGACCGAGCCGAACCACCCGCGGCCCGCGTTGTTGACGAGCACGTCGATGCCGCCGAACCGCTCCTCCGCCGTCCTGACCGCCGCGCGCACCTGTTCGGCATCGGTGACGTCGAGCGGGAGGACCAGCACGCGGTCGCCGTGCGGTTCGGCCCATTCCCGCAGTTCAGCGGGCCGGCGCGCGGTCACCACCACCTGATCGCCCTGCTCCAGCGCAGCCTCGGCGTAAACCAGGCCGAACCCTCCGGGCGTCCCACCGGTGATGAACCAGGTCCTCATGGACTTCTCCTCTCGCTATAGTCGCTGTTGTAGCGCTATAGCGATGAATGTAGCGCTACATGAGCTAACATAGCAACCATGCAGAACGCACGGGATCGGCTCCTGCTCGCCGCGGCGGAGTTGCTGGAGGCCGGCGGCACGGTGTCCACGAGGGCCGTGTGCGAACGCGCCGGGGTGCAGGCCCCGACGCTGTACCACCACTTCGGCAGCAAGCAGGGCCTGATCGACGCCGTCGCGAACCACGGCTTCACCCAGTACACGGCGGTCGAGAGCTCCGGCGACCCGCTCGGCGACCTGCGCGAGGGCTGGGACAGGCACGTGCGGTTCGGACTGGAGCACCCGTCGTTCTACGGGCTGCTCTACGGTCGCGCCGAGCCGGGAAAGCCCTGTGCCGTCACGGCTCCCGCGCACGCGGCGTTGCGCGAGCGGTTCACCGAGGCCGCCGCCCTGGGCCTGCTGAAGGTGCCGACCGGCGACGCGGCCGAACAGGTTCTCGCCGCCAACGTCGGCATCACGCTGACCCTGATCAGCCAGCCGGAGCCGGACTTCGGGCTGTCGGAGCGCGTTCGCGAGGCCGCGCTGGCCGGTGTTCTGCACACTCCGACGGCCAACGGCCCGGCCACCCGCGCGAGCGCCGCGCTCACGTTGCGCGCGCTGGTCGGCAGCGACCCCGGTGACCTCACCCCGGGCGAGAGCGCGTTGCTCGGCGAACTGCTGGACCGCCTGGCCCGCTGAAGCACCGGGGCACGTCCTCGTCGCCTGGACGTGGACGTGCCCCGGTGCACCATGCGCCGAACTGCGCTACTTGGTCAGGTAGGGCTCGATGTCCTCGAACTCGGTGACCCGCCGCACCTCGATCGACATCTCCTCGACGCCGGCGAAGCACGTGACGTACTCCTCGGCGACGGCCGTGGCCTCCGCGAGGTCCTTCGCGCTGATCAGCAGGAACCCGCCGACGATCTCCTTGGCCTCGGTGAACGGCCCGTCGACCGACTTGACCGCCGCACCGCGCCTGCGCACGACCGCGCCCTCCTTCACCACGCCCTCCGCGCCGAGCACGACGCCGGACGCGTTCAGCTTCTCCATGAACGCGTTCATCCGCTCGATGAGCTCGGCGTTCGGCTCCCACGACGCCGGATCGTCCTCCGCGACGCGGTGCATGAGCATGAAACGCATGTTCTCTCCTCGTTGTCGGCTGGCGGCGTCGTCCGCCGCCACCCCTGCGTCGATCGACGTCGCGGAGCTTTCGACATTCTGCGCGGAACTCCCTTCAGCGTGCGCGTGACACGAGGTGCTCGGCGGTGCGCAGGGCCAGCGCGGCCATCGTCAGCGACGGATTCGACGTGCCGAGCGACGGCATGCTGCCGCACCCCACCGCGTACAGGTTCGGGTGGTCCCAGCAGCGTTGCCACTGGTCGACGACCGAGTCGCGCGGGGAGGTGCCCATGACGTGGGTGCCGCCGCTGTGCCCGGCGCCCCAGTACCTGAGCGGTTCGCCGTCGTGCTCGAAGTACCGCTCCTCGTCCGGCTTGTACGACGTGTGGTCGTCGGCGCCGAGCAGTTCGAAGATCCCGTCCGAGGCGCGTTTCGCGGCCAGCAGGCCGTCCTTCACGTAGTCGGACAGTCCGTAGTGGATCGACGGGCGAGGGTTGCCCAGCGGGTCGAGGTCCGCCGCGAGCGTCACGCGGTTCTCCGGGTCGGCCTCCTGCTCGATCTCGAACTGGAGCGCGAACTGCCTGCTCACCCTGTCCCCGACCGCTTCCCGCAGCGCCTGCCCGCGCAGGCCAGCCGCGACGAACTCCGCCGTGTCGGAGTCGGGGCTGCCGGCCGCCCAGCCCCAGCCCCAGTTGCCGATCTCGATGCGGAACGGCGCCCTCCTGGCACGGTCGGGACCGCCGCGGAACGCCTCGATGCCCGTGGTCGAGCCGGGGCCGCGGAACGGGCCGACGGCCTGGGGCATCAGCGCCCACGTCAGCAGCGCGGGGTGGTCCATCAGGTTGCGGCCGACCTGGTCGCTGCTGTTCGCGAGCCTGGACATGAGCAGCAGCTTGGCGTTCTCGATGGCGTGCGCGGCGAGGACCACCACGTCCGCCTCCTCCGAGTGCCGCGTGTGCCTGCCGGACGTGTCGTCCTCGTAGCGCTGGTAGCTGACCTTAGTGACGCGTCCGGACTCGTCGGCGTGCACGCGGTTCACCACGCAGCGGGTCCGCAGTTCGACGGTGGCGGACCACTGCTTCTGCGTGCGGTGCGGGGTGTACTTGGCGTTCTCCGGGCAGATCGGCACGCAGCTCGCGAAGCCGGCGCACCGCTGCCCGTCGAGCCGGTAGCCCGGCACCGGAATCCCGTTGCGCGCCTGCGGTGTGCCGACGACGAGCAGCTCGTGGCCGTCGACCAGGGCACCGTCCACAACGGACGCCACGGCGTGGTCGAGGTACGTGCGGGGCAGGGCGTGCATGGGATAGCGGTAGCCGTCCGCGACGGGCAGGTGCTGCCGCTGCTCGTCGGCGTCGGCCGCGATCCCGATCTCCCACTCCGCCGCGCGGTAGTAGGGCTCCAGGACGTCGTAGCCCCACGGCCAGTTGCGGCCGCGGCCGACGTCGGCGGCGTGGAAGTCGTCGGGGCGCATCCGGGGCGTGATCCCCGTCCAGGCGGTGCCCGTGCCACCGTTCATGCGCAGGTACGGGCTCGAGTACGCGTACGGCCCGGTGTTGATCAGGTAGTCGCTCGACGGCGCGGCGGCGGTCCTGCGGTAGGGCTTGAGCGGCGACTTGACGAGCGCCGTGCGGAACCTGCTGACCGCGTCCTCGTTCGGCTCCGCGCCCGCCTCCAGCACGAGCACGCGGAACCCGTTGTCCCCCAGCACCTTCGCGACGAGCGAGCCGGCGAACCCCGCGCCGACGACCACCGCCCTCACCGGGCGCTTCTTCGCGGTCTCTGCTCCCAGCTGCCGAAGCCCGGTGCCGCCGAGCCCGGCGGGGACACCCCGATCGCCTTCCACGCCAGGCCTTCGGCGTAGGCGCGCTCGGTCGGGATCACCCCGCGCCACACGCCGGTGTACCAGAGCTGGATGATCTCGGCCTCGGACGCGCCGTCGGCCAGCGCGCGGTACTGCTCGACCAGTCCGGTCGACGTCAGCTCCTCCGCCGAGAACCCGGTCAGCTCGGCGGACAACTCCACGAAGGCGTCCATCGGGCCATCCTCTGGCGGAGGAACCACGTGCGCCAAACGATCCGGGCAAGGCTCACCCGCGTGGCGCAACCTCCATCTCGCCGAGCCGCGACCAGTCGTCCTGGTCCACGTTCTGGCTGACGATGCGCGGTGTCTCGGCGAGGTACTGAGGCAGTTCCGCCTGGGCGTTCTTGAAGTGCTCGGACTGCACGTGCGCCCCGCCCGCGTCCCCGTCCCGGAACGCCTCGACCAGCACGTACTCGTTCGGGTCGTCGAGGCTGCGCGACCAGTCGAACCACAGGCAGCCGGGCTCGGCGCGGGTGGCCTCGGTGAAGGTCCTGCTGATCTCGGGCCACGCTTGCGCGTGCTCGGGCAGGACGCGGAACTTGGCGGTGATGAAGATCAAGACGGCCTCCTTCGGCTGAACGTCCCCGACCCTAGTCGGGTTGCGGGATCAACGACCGTTCGGCGCTCGCGGTGGTGGCACGAAGCCGTGGCTGCTCCGAGCGCCTCCACCGGAAGCCGTGCACCACGAGGCCGGGCGGGCTCTGCGCGGTGAACCCGAACATCTCCACCGCGACCGCGTCCGCCAGTTCGTGCTGCTCAGGCGATTCGGCGTGGTGCGAACGAAGCAGCGCGCCGTCCGCCGCCCACTGCGCGAAGGCCAGCCCGCCCGCCACCGGGTGCTGGGCGAACACGGCCAGCGGACGATCCCCGGCGTGCTCCAGCACCTGCTCCGCCACCGGCACGGTCGCCAGTTCCCGGTCGCACACGATCGTGGCCTCCGGCAGCACCGCCACGTACGCGAACCCCTCGCCGGGGAGGATGTCGTCCGCCAGCGAGCCGTCCGCGACCGGCTCGATCGCGCAGCCGGGCCGCAACGCGCGGATCACCGCCTCCGCCGCCGACCGGTCCGGCACGCCGCCCGCGCGGACCGCCGCCCGCACGTCGCCGAACACCACCAGCGCGGCCCCTGCCCCCATCGAGTTCCTCCCCCTGCGAGGTCGTCCAACCTGCGCGATCATCCCCAGCGTGCCCGAGATGATCGACACCCGCAGGCGGAACCTGGTCGTCGCGGCCGTGCTGCTCGCCATGCTGCTGGCCGCGCTCGACCAGACCATCGTGTCCACCGCGCTGCCCACGATGGTGGCTGATCTGGGCGGCGGCGCGCACCTGTCGTGGGTGGTGACCTCGTACCTGCTCGCCGAGACGATCATGACGGTGCTGATCGGCAAGTTCGGCGACCTCTACGGGCGCAAGAAGACGTTCCTCGTCAGCGTCGCGCTGTTCCTGGTCGGGTCGTTCTTCGCGGGCTGGTCGGAGTCGATGGGCACGCTCATCGCGTTCCGCGCGGTCCAGGGTCTGGGCGCGGGCGGGTTGATGGTCACCTCGACGGCGATCATCGCGGACGTCGTGCCGTTGAAGGAACGCGGCAAGTTCCAGGGCTTCGCGGGCGCGGTGTTCGGCGTCGCGACGGTCGCGGGGCCGTTGCTCGGCGGGCTGTTCGTCGACCACCTGAGCTGGCGGTGGGCGTTCTACGTGAACATCCCGCTCGGCATCGCGGTGGTGCTGGTCGCGATCGCGGCGCTGCCCACGATCAGGACCGAGGGCCGCCCGAAGATCGACTACGCCGGCATCGCGCTGATCGCCCTGGCGGCCACCGGGCTGACGCTGGTCACGAGCTGGGGCGGCACCGAGTACGCGTGGACGTCGCCGACGATCCTGTGGATGGCGGCCGGGTCGGTCGTGCTCCTCGTCGCGTTCGTGTTCGTGGAGCAGCGCGCGGCCGAGCCGATGCTGCCGATGAGGTTGTTCCGCAGCAGGGTGTTCACGGTGTCGGGCATCCTCAGCTTCGTCGTCGGGTTCGCGATGCTCGGCGGCATCACGTACCTGCCGATCTACCTGCAGTACGTGCGCGGCGAGTCGGCCACGGCGTCCGGGCTGTGGATGCTGCCGCTGATCGCCGGGCTGATGTCCACGGCGCTGCTGACCGGCAACACGATCAGTCGCACCGGCAAGTACCGGATCTTCCCCATCGCCGGCTCGGTCGGCCTCACCGCCGGCCTGTTCCTGCTGTCCCTGCTGGACGCCTCGACCAGCTACTGGGAGATGGGCGCGTTCATGGTGGTGCTGGGCGCGGGCATCGGCCTGGTGATGCAGGTGCCGGTGATCGTCGTGCAGAGCACCACGAACTACGCCGACCTCGGTGTCGCCACGTCCGGCATCAGCTTCCTGCGCACGATGGGCAGCTCGTTCGGCGTCGCGATGTTCGGCACGATCTACGCGAACCAGCTGCCGAAGCACCTCGTCGTCCCGCCGGGCGTCGACCCGCGCGCCATCGCGAGCCCCGCCGCCGTCCACGCGCTGCCGGACGCGCTGAGGGCGCCGGTCGTCGCCGGGTACGCCGAGACCGTGCAGATGATGTTCCTGATCGCCGCCCCGATCGGCCTGGTCGCGTTGCTGGTCGCGCTCTTCCTGCCGCAGGTCCAGCTGCGGGACACCTCCCGTGCCGCCGCGGCCGGCAACAACGGTGTGGGCGAGAGCTTCGCCGCGCCGCCGTCGAACTCCTACGACGAGCTGCGCAAGCTGGTCTCCACGGTGGTCGCGAAGTCCTCCGAGGACCCGGGATCGGCCGTGCTGCGGCGTTCCGGGGTCGACCTGCCGTTGGAACAGGCCTGGCTGCTCGGCCGCGTGTACCGCGCGTCGACGGACGACGGGGTCGCCACGCTCGCCGAGATCGCGGAGATGACGAAGGTGCCCGGCGGCATCTTCGAACCGACCGCGCAGGCCCTCGTGCGGTCGGGACACCTGGCGTTCGGCGACGACGGCTACCGGTTCACCGACCGGGGCGCGGAGGTGTTCACCGAGCTCGTGCGGGCGTGGCGGCGCTGGCTGCTCGACCAGTTGCGGGACTGGCACGAGCCGGACCAGCGCGACTTCGCCCAGGCGCTCGACTCGTTCACCGATGAGCTGATCGAGAGCGGCCGGCAGCTCAGCCGGGTCTAGTGGCCGCAAGTGGTTGTGCCCCAACGGCCCAGTGAAACATCACCCGAGCGGACCAGGGCGGACACGTTCCTCCACATGCGACCCTGGAGGGTGTGAGCACCACCCGAATCGGGTCGTTCAACGTGGAGAACATGTTCGAGCGCCCCAAAGTGATGGGCCGCAACGCCACCAAGCACGCGGCTCCGATCCTGGCCGCCCACGCCCGTTTCAACGAACTCATCGCCTCCGAGACCTACACGCCGGAAGTCAAGGAAGAACTCGCGGAACACCTGACGACGCTCGAGTTGCTCAGGAGTGACCGGAGCAGGTACGCGATCCTGCGGCGCATCCGCGGCCGGTTCCTCGCGCGCCACCGCACCGGCGAAACCTCAGTCGTGGCAAGCGGTCGAGAGTCCTGGGTCGGCTGGGTCGAGCTCACCACCGAACCCATCAGCGAGCTCGCCACGCGCCACACCGCCCAGGTGATGCGCGACGTCGGCGCGCAGGTCCTCGGCGTCGTCGAGGCCGAGTCGCGCGAACTGCTGCACATGTTCTCCGCCTCGATGCTCAAGCACGTCGGCTGGACCCCGTACGAGGAGGTCCACCTCATCGACGGCAACGACGAGCGCGGCATCAACGTCGGCCTGCTGACCCGCGACGCCCACCAGGTCATCACCATCCGCACGCACGTGTACGCGCGGGACACCTCAGGCGTCGTCTTCTCCCGCGACTGCGCCGAGTACCACGTCCGCACACCCGCCGGCCCCGAACTCGTCGTGCTGGTGAACCACCTGAAGTCCAAGGGTTACGGCTCCCCCGGCGACCCGCTCGGCGCCCGCCGCCGGTTCCGCCAGGCCGTCCGCATCTCCCGCATCGTGAACCGGCTGCGCGACGAGGGCCACGAGCACATCGCCGTCGTCGGCGACCTCAACGACACCGCGGACAGCGAGTGCCTGCGCCCGCTCTTCCAGCGCACGGGCCTGCGGGACATCAGCGAGCACGAGAACTTCGACTGGAACCACCGCCTCGGCACCTACCGCGGCGTCAACGAGAAGGGCAAGATCGACTACGTCCTGCTGACGCCCCCGCTGTTCGCGAAGGCCACCGGCGGCGGCGTCTTCCGCAAGGGCGTGTGGCGCGGCCCGCGGACCCGCGACCGCTGGGACATCTACGAAACCCTGACCGGCGAGGTGCACGCGGCCAGCGACCACGCCGCCATCTACGCCGACATCGACTGGACCCGCTAGAGCACCTCGACCGTCACCTCGACGACATCGCCCGGCCCCACGTCGTTCTTCTTGCGCACGGCGGCCTTGACCGGCAGCACGTAACAACCGGACTGCTTGTCCGGGAACACCGACGTCGACCACGTGCTGGCACCGACGCCCGCCCTGACCTTCACCGCGCCGAAACCCCGGCCGGGCGTGGCGATGTCGCGGATCTGGTCCGAGACGTCCTCGGGGAGCGTCACGAAGGTCCAGGTCTCGGTGCGGCGGGCGTCCCAGATCCACAGCTCCGCGTCGAAGACGAACATCCGCCCATTCTCACAGCAGCGCGTTCAGAGGGGCGCGCTGACGCGGAACTCGTCAACGGTGACGACCTCCTCTTGGGTCATCGCACCGGTCAACACTGCGTGACCACCGGTCACCTCAACGGCAGCTTCAAACCTGATCACTCACCCTTTGTGGTGACGAACGCCACCGACCGTTTCGGTCGGTAAACCTACCGAATCGGTTGGTGAACGCCGTAAAGTCGCCTGCATGCCACGACAGCCCAGGACTGCGGTCGACGAGGACATCCTCGACGCCGCCGCCGCGCTCTTCGCGCGACACGGCTTCGAGCAGACCTCGTTGAAGTCCCTCGCGGACGCCGTCGGCCTGTCGAAGGCGGGTCTCCTGCACCACTTCCCGAGCAAGGACGCTCTCTTCGAAGCGGCGTGGGCACAGAGCCGCGTGATCACCCAGCACGTCCTCGACCTGGTCAAGGACATCCCGGCGGGCCCCGCACGAGAGCGGCGGTCGCTGGAGCTGCTCACCGACTACGCGCTCGACCGGCCCGGCATGGTCGCACTGCTGTTCCGGTCGATGACCGCGCCGGGAGAGGACCCGCAGCAGGCGCAGGACGAGCTGTTGCTGAACGAGATGTTCGTGATCGACCCCACCACCGAACTCCCTCGCGCCATCCGGATAGTCGGCGCGCTGAGCGCCATGGCCGTGCTCACCCTTCTGGCCAACCAGCAGGGTGACAAGACGCTGTGGCGTCCCTTGATCCTCGCTACCTGTTACGACGCACTCGGGCACCAGGAGGCCTGACAATCATGGCGAAACTGCTCTACAAACTGGGAATGGGCGCTCACCGGCGCCGTCTCCCCGTCGTCCTGATCTGGCTTCTCGTGCTGATCGGCGCCGGTGCCGGCGCGTTCACCCTCGGCGGTGAGACGTCGAACTCGATGTCCATCCCCGGGCAGGAGTCGACCACCGCCCTGGAGCGCATCCAGAAGACGTTCGGCTCCGGCGAGACCGCGACGGCCAGGGTCGTCCTGCAGGCGCCGGACGGCCAGAAGCTGCCGCAGAACGTCAAGGCGATCACCGACCTGGTGGCGGACGCGTCCGGGCTGAAGGGCGTGCGGTCGGCGACGAACCCGCTCGACCCCGCCGCGCCGAGCGTCAACCAGGACCTCAACGTCGGCTACAGCACCGTCACCTACGACGTGAAGCCCGGCGAGGTCACCGACGAGCAGCGCGCGGACCTGCTCAAGGCCGTCGACAAGGCCCGTGCGGCCGGACTGACCGTCGAGGTCAGCGGCACCGCGATGCAGGAGATCCCGCACATCGGCGGCATCACCGAGGTCATCGGTGTCGTGCTGGCGCTGGTCGTGCTCGCGCTGACCTACGGCTCGCTCGTGACGGCCGGCATGAACCTGCTCAGCGCCGCCATCGGCGTCGGCATCGGCGCACTCGGCATCACGATCGCCACCGGGTTCATGGACCTGCAGTCGACCACGCCGATCCTCGCCTCGATGCTGGGACTCGCGGTCGGCATCGACTACGCGTTGTTCATCATCAACCGCTACCGGCAAGAGCTGCGCCGCGGCTCGGACGTCGGCCACGCCGTCGCGACCGCCGTCGGCACCGCCGGTTCCGCCGTCGTCACCGCGGGTCTGACCGTGGTGATCGCGCTGGTGGGCCTCGCGATCGCGGGCATCCCGTTCCTCACGCAGATGGGCGTCTCGGCCGCCGCCACGATCGTCGTCGCGGTCCTGATCGCCATCACGCTGGTGCCCGCGGTGCTGAGCATGCTCGGCCGCCGCGTGCTGACCCGCAAGGAGCGCGCCGCCGAGGCCTCCGAGCCCAAGGACCGCGGTGTCGTCCGCGGCTGGGCCGGCGCGGTCACCCGCAACCGCGTCGCCGCGCTGCTGCTCTCGGTCGTGGCGCTCGGCATCGTCTCGATCCCGGTGGCGTCCATGGACACCACGCTCATCCAGAAGCCGCCGGCCAACTCCACGCAGGAGCGCGCGGACCAGATCCTCGCGAAGGGCTTCGGCGAGGGCTTCAACGGCCCGATCATCGTCCTGTTCGAGGGTGACGGCGCCGCCGCGACGGCCACCAAGGCCTCCGAGCCGATCACGAAGCTGTCCGACGTCGCCCTGGTCACCCCGGCGCAGCCGAGCCAGGACGGCAAGTCCGCTCTCGTCACCGTGATCCCGAAGTCCGGCCCCGACACCGTCGAGACCGAGAAGCTCGTCGCCGACCTGCGCGCCGAACTGTCCGATGTGGAGGGTGGAGAAGCCTACGTCACCGGTGCCACCGCGGTGAGCGTCGACGTGGCCACCTCGCTCGACAAGGCCCTGCCGATCTACCTCGCGGTCGTCGTCGGCCTCGCGCTGGTGCTGCTGATCCTGGTGTTCCGCTCGCTGCTCGTGCCGCTCGTGGGCGTGCTCGGCTTCCTGCTGACCATCGGCTCGTCGCTCGGCGCCACGGTCGCGGTGTTCCAGTGGGGCTGGCTCGCCGACGCGGTCAACCTCGACGGCACCGGCCCGCTGATCAGCCTCACCCCGATCCTGGTGATCGGCATCCTGTTCGGACTCGCCATGGACTACCAGATCTTCCTGGTGTCCCGGATGCACGAGGCGCACCACCGCGGCGCCAAGCCGATCGAGGCCATCACCACGGGTTTCCGCCAGGCGGCCCCGGTCGTCATCGCCGCCGCGCTGATCATGTTCTCGGTGTTCGCGGGCTTCGTCCCGGCCGGCGAGCCGACCGTGAAGTCGATCGCGTTCGCCCTGGCCATCGGCATCTTCGTGGACGCGTTCGTGGTCCGCATGGTGCTCGTGCCCGCCGCACTCGCCCTGCTCGGCGAGCGCGCCTGGTGGCTGCCGAAGTTCCTGCGCTGGCTGCCGGAACTCGACGTCGAGGGCACCGCGCTCGACGACATCGAGAAGAAGGACAGGCAGGAGCCGGTCGCGGTCGGCTGATCCCGTTCCACGACAACAGTCCGTCATGCCTGTGATCTGATCACGGGCATGACGGACTGGTCTGTTCTGCACCACGCCTACGGCACCGCCGAGGACGTCCCCGGTCTCCTCGCCCGAGCCGCCGCGAACGACCGGGAGGCGTGGACCGAGCTCTGGAGCGCCTTGTGCCACCAGGGAACCAGCTACCCCGCCAGCTACGCGGCGCTCCCCCACCTCGCGGACATGGCCAACGTCGACGCCGTCCTGCTCGCGGCCGGCATCCTCGCCGACGGGGGCGACGACGAGGTCCGCGCGGAGCACGCGGCCTCCATCACCCGGCTGTCGAAGACCGCGAACGCGGTGCTGCCCGATACCGACGAGGACGCCTACACCTACGTGCTGGAAAGCGTTCTGGTGCTCGAAGGCGTGCTGGACCAGGCCGACGTCCTGTCCTGGGGCATGACCGACCAGGAGTACGAGGTCGAGTGCCCCGAGTGCGACACCCCGATGTTCGTCGTCGTGGACGAGGGCGTCAGCCGCACAGAGGAGGGCGGGGAACGGCCGCTGCGGCCCGCCGATCCCGCGGCACTGGAGGGGTTGGGCCGCCGCGTCTGGGAGACCGCCACCGCGCACGGCAAGGAGAAAGTGGCGCACACGTTCCGGTACGTCTTCGGTCAGGCGACCTGTCCTGAGTGCGACACCGGCTTCACCGTGTCCGAAGTGCTGCTCTGAAAGCGAAGACGCGCACGGCCAGTTCGAGGCCGTGCGCGTCTTCGCGTCTTGCAGGACCGAGCTAGTCGGCGTTCTTCACGTACGTGCCGTGCAGCGCCACCGGCTTCGACGTCCGCTTCGCCCGCATCCGCAGGTTCAGGAACTCCACGAACACCGAGAACGCGATCGGCCCGTACACGTACCCCTTCGGGATGTGCTGGTCGAAGCCCTCGGCGATCAGGCTGCCACCGATCAGCAGCAGGAACGACAGCGCGAGCATCTTCACCGTCGGGTGGCGGTTCACGAACTCCGAGATCGCCTTGGCCGACACCAGCATCACGATCATCGCGACGACCACGGCCGAGATCATGATGCCGAGCTCGTCGACCATGCCGACCGCGGTGATCACCGAGTCGAGCGAGAAGACGATGTCCAGCACCAGGATCTGGGCGATCACGCTGGCGAACGAGACCGCCTTGCGCTCCTTGGCGTGGTCGGAGCCCTCGAGTTGTTCGTGGATCTCGAAGGTCGCCTTGCCGAGCAGGAAGAGACCGCCCAGCAACAGGATCAGATCTCGCCCGGATATCTCCTGGCCCAGCACCGTGAACAACGGCGCCGTCAGCCCGATCACCCACGCCAGCGACGCGAGCAGCAGCAGGCGCGTGACGAGGGCCAGCGAGAGGCCCACGACCTGGGCCCGGCGCCGCTGTTCCTCCGGCAGGCGCCCGGCCAGGATCGAGAT
Organism: Lentzea cavernae; assembly: GCF_014653695.1. GTDB lineage: Bacteria > Actinomycetota > Actinomycetes > Mycobacteriales > Pseudonocardiaceae > Lentzea > Lentzea cavernae. The sequence goes on from NZ_BNAR01000002.1 coordinate 652,550, forward strand.
GAACACGACGTTGTCGATGCCGAGCACGATCTCGAGCAGGAGCAGCGTCGCGAACGCGACCCACAGCTCCGGGCTCGTCATCCACTCCATCAACGATTCCTCTCAGGTCGTGGGGCTCGGCAGTCCCTACTCGTCCTCGCCGCCGAAGTCCTCGAACGCGTCGTCCATCATCTCGCCGACGACCATGCCGCCGACGACACCGGCGGCACCGGCCGCGACGACCGTGCCCATGCCCATGCCGCCACGGCCGTGGTGCCCGCTGTGGTGCCCGTGCTGGTCGTAGTGCCCGTGCTGGTCGTAGTGCCCGTGCTGGCCGTACTGACCCTGCTGCCCGAACATGCCACCGCTGCGCTCCGCCACCTGGGACAGCCATCCGTTGATGGACGACGCCCAGTCGGCTGACTGCGCCTCCTGGTGCGACAGCCGGAAGTGGCCGAACGCGTCACCGCCCGACGAGAACATCCCGCCGCGCTTGTCTGCCTCGAGGATCACGAAGAGCTCGTGCGGGGTGGCCACGAACGTCAGCTCGACCTGCTGGATGCGGCCGCCGAACTGAGCGGGCGGGAAGAACTCGATCTCCTGGTAGAAACCCAGCTCCTGCGGCACGCCGTGCAGGCGGCCCGCCTCGACGTCCGCGCTGCGGAACGAGAAACCGAGCTGCCCGAAGGCGTTGAGCACCGCGTCCTGCGACGGCAGCGGGTGGACCAGCACGGGGTCGAGGTCGCCCTTGTCCGGCGCGCCCGCGATCACGAGCTCGGTCCGCACGCCCACGGTCATGCCGGGCAGCTGGCCACCGCCGACCGCGGTGAGCGGGGTCTCCCACGGGATCGGCAGCTGGAACGGGATCGCGAGCAACTGGCCCGCCGCGACCCGCACGCCCTGCTGCACGACGACCCGCTGGAACTCCGACACGCCGCCGTACTCGTGGTCACCGTGCTCGACCTCGACGCGGGTGACGAGCGACAGCACGACCTGGCCGATCTCGGCGTCCGCGCTGCCGCCCTGGATGCGCACCTGTCCGGTGACGAGCTGGCCGGGCGAGGCGTGCGGCGAGTCCAGCACGGTGTCGACCGACGGGCCGCCGACGCCGAAGGCGCTGAGCATCCGCTTGAACATGTGTGTTTCCTCCCTGGGAAACTCCGGTCAGCGGACGCCGACCGGACGGGTGTCTGTTTCGTCCTCGAAGTCGCCGATCAGCTCTTCGAGGAGGTCCTCGAGCGTCGCGATACCAACAACATCACCGTCTCCGACGAGGGCCAGCTGCGCGCGTTCGTCGCGCATCGCCGTCACGGCCTGGGCCACCGGCATCGACGCGGGCAGCGTCAGCACCGGGCCCATCAGCTCGCCCGCCGTCGGTTCCTCGCCGCGGGCGGTGGCGCGCATGGCCTCGCGGATGTGCACGAGACCCACGTACTGCCCGCGCGAGTCGGTGACGGGGAAGCGCGACCGTCCACACTGGAGGCTGCGCTGCTCGACCTCGCGCGCCGTGACGGCGTCGGTGACCGTCGACGTCTCCGCGATCGGCACCATCACCTCGCTCACGGTGGTGCGCTGGACCTGCAGCATCCTCGTCAGCAGCCGTTGCTGGGCCTCGGGGATGAGGCCGTGCTCGGCGGACTGGCGCAGCAGCATCCGCAGGTCGTCCGGCCGGTGCGCCTGCGCCAGCTCGTCCTGCGGCTCGACCTTCATCAGGCGCAGCAGGCCGTTCGTCGTCGAGTTCAGTCCGCTGAGGAGCCAGCGGACCGAGCGGGCGAACGCGCGGAACGGCAGCGCGAGGATCAGCGCGGACCGCTCGGGGTGCGCGATGGCCCACGACTTGGGCGCCATCTCGCCGACGACCATGTGCAGGAACACCACCAGCACCAGGCTGATCGTGAACGCGATGCCGTAGGCGAACGCCTCCGGCAGGCCGGTCCACTCGAGCACCGGCGACAGCAGGTCCGCGACGGCCGGCTTGGCCAGCGCGCCCAGGCCGAGCGTGCACAGCGTGATGCCGAGCTGGGCACCCGCGAGCATCAGCGACAGCTCGCGCACGCCCGCCACGGCGGCACGCGCCGCCCGTGACGTCTCGGCGGCCTGCTCCAGGCGGTGCCGCTTCGCCGCGATCAACGCGAACTCGGCGGCCACGAAGAAGCCGTTCAGTGCCAGCAGCACGACGGAGATGAGGATGCTCGTCATCGGGCCGCCTCCAGCACGTTGATCTCGACGGACTCCGGCACGTTGCGCGCCACCGCCGTCACCAGCAGCGTCACGCCTTCGAGCACGACCTCGTCGCCGACCTCCGGCACGCGGCCGAGCTGGTGCAGCACCAGGCCCGACACGGTGTCGTAGGCGTCGTCCTCGGGCAGCTCGACACCGGTCACGTCCTCGACCTCGTCGAGGCGCATCCGGCCGGGGACCTGCCAGCGGTGCTCGCCCAGGGGCGCGATCGTGTCCTCGACCAGGTCGTCCTCGTCGTGGATGTCGCCGACGAGCTCCTCGGCCAGGTCCTCCAGCGAGATCACGCCGGCGAACCCGCCGAACTCGTCGACCACGCAGGCGAGCTGGCGGCGTTCGGTCCGCAGCCTCTCGAGCACGGCGGGCAGCGGCAGCGTCCCGGGGACCACGAGCGCGGGCGAGGCGATCTTCTCGATCTCCGTCGAGGACCGCTGCTCCGGTTCCAGGGTCAGCACCTCGGCCAGCCCGACCACGCCGCGCAGGTCGTCGAGGTCGTCGCCGACCACCGGGAAACGCGAGTTCCCGGTGTCCAGCAACGAGACCACGCGCGAGGCGGGCTCGTCGAACCGCACGGTGTGGACGTTCACGCGGGGCGTCATCGCCTGCTCGGCGACGAGCTCGCGGAACCCGATGCCGTGCTCCAGCAGCCGCGTGAGCTCGGGGTCCAGGTGACCCTGCTCCCCCGCCTCCTCGACGATCTGCCGGAAGTCCTCGGGCGTGGCGCCCTGGGGCAGCTCCTCGACGGGCTCGATGCCGATCGCGCGCAGCAACCGGTTCGCGGCCGCGTCGAACAACCGGATCAGCGGACCCGCGATCTTGAGGTACACGAGGGTGGACGCGCTCAGCGCCAGCGCCAGCTGTTCGGGCCGGGCGATCGCGAGGTTCTTCGGCAGCAGCTCACCGAGCACCATCTGCACGAACGTCGCGAACCCGAGCGCGATCACCATGGAGCCGGGGATGCCGAGGCCGGCGCCGAGCAGCGGCTCGGCCACGTATCCCACGAGCAGCGCCGTCACCGTGATGCCGAACTGGGCACCGGACAGCATGAACGAGAGCTTCTGCGTCACGCGGTACGCGCGGTCGGCGGCCTTCGAGCCGCCCTCCGCCATCTGCTGCAGGCGGCCGCGGTCGACCGCCATGTAGGCGAACTCCTGCGCGACGAAATACCCCGTGGCCACCGTCAGCACCACGATGGCGAGCAAGCCGGATGCGATCAACAAGGCGCACCCGGCCCAGTACTACAGCCGTCTACATCGGCTTCTTCAGGCATGTTTCCAACAGTAGCACGTAGCACTGTATGGTTCTCGGTGACGGGAGGTCATCGCTTTGTCCGAAGCACTGCTGAAGATCGGCGAGCTCGCCGCCCGCGCCGGCGTGAGCATCCGCACCGTCGACTACTACACGACGCTGGGCCTGATCAGCCCCGCCCAGCGCACCGCGAGCAACTACCGCCTCTACCGCGCCGACGACGTGGAGCGCATCCACCTCGTACAACGCCTGGAGGTCCACGGTCTTCCCCTGGAGGACATCGCTCGGGCGTTCGCGGCCGGTCCCGCCGACACCGCGGCGGTGCTCGGGCAGATCGACATGGACCTGCGCACGCTCCAGGAGGCCGCCGACGCCGCGTCCCCGGAGATGCACGGGCTGCTGACGGTGATCGCGAACCGGGTGCACTCGCTGATCACCATCGCGTTGCAACTGCCGCCGGACCTGCCGATGTAGTTATCGTCGGGGTGACCGCGAGGAGGCGTTCAGTGGGACTACGCAGCGCGCAGTGGTACGCCGGTGACGACCGCAACGCCTACATCCACCGCGCCTGGATGCGGCGCGGCACCCCGGACGACGCCTTCCGCAGGCCGCAGATCGCCATCGCGAACTCCGCCTCCGACCTCACGCCGTGCAACGCGCACCTCGACGACGTGGCGAAGTCGGTCTCCAACGGCGTGTACGAGGCGGGCGGCATCCCGCTCAACCTGCCCGTGGTGTCGCTCGGCGAGACGAACGTCCGCCCCACCGCAATGCTGTGGCGCAACATGGCGGCGATGGCCGCGGAGGAGATGCTGCGCGCGAACCCCGTGGACGGCGTGGTGCTGCTCGGCGGGTGCGACAAGACGATCCCGGCGTTGCTGATGGCCGCCGCGTCCGTCGACGTCCCCGCGGTCGTGGTGCCGGGCGGGCCGATGCTGACCGGCACGTTCCGCGGCGTTCCCCTGGGGTGCGGGACCGACGTGTGGCGGCTGTCCGAGGAGGTGCGCGCGGGCACGTTGTCGCAGGAGGCGTTCCTGCGCTCCGAGTCGGCGATGATCCGCAGCCGCGGCCACTGCAACACCATGGGCACCGCCTCGACGATGGCGCTGGTCGCGGAGGCACTGGGCACCGTCGTGCCCGGTGTCGCGGGCACCCCGGCGCCGGACAGCAGGCTGCTGGAGGCCGCGCACGGCACCGGGCGGCTGGTCGTGGAGCTGGTCGAGGAGGACCGCAGGCCCAGCACGTTCCTCACCAAGGCCAGTTTCCACAACGCGATCGTGGCGCTGGCGGCGATAGGCGGGTCCACCAACGCCGTGGTGCACCTGCTCGCGATCGCCGGCCGCCTGGGCGTCGACCTCACCCTCGACGACTTCGACCGCGTCGGCTCGGGCGTGCCGCTGCTCGTGGACCTCCAACCGGCGGGCCGGTTCCTGATGGAGGACTTCCACCGCGCGGGCGGGCTCCTCGCCGTGCTGCGGGAGGTGCGCGACCTGCTCGACCCCGACGGGATCACGGTCACGGGCCGGCCGCTGGTCGAGCACCTCGACGACGCGCCGATCTGGGACCCGGAGGTGATCAGGAGCCGGACCGAGCCGATCATCGCCGAGGGCGGGATCGCGGTGCTGCGCGGCAACTTGGCGCCATCAGGAGCTTTGATCAAACCGGCGGCGGCGTCGGCGCACCTGCTGCAGCACCGGGGCAGGGCCGTGGTGTTCGACAGCATCGAGGACTTCCACGCCCGCGTCGACGACCCGGACCTCGACGTGGACGCGGACTCCGTGCTGGTGCTGCGCGGCTGCGGCCCGCGCGGCTATCCGGGCATGCCGGAGGTGTCGAACATGCCGTTGCCGAAGAAGCTGCTGGAACAGGGCGTGCGCGACATGGTCCGCATCTGCGACGGGCGCATGAGCGGCACCGCGTACGGCACCGTCGTGCTGCACGTGGCACCGGAGGCGGCGGCGGGTGGACCACTCGGACTGGTCCGCACGGGCGACGTCGTCGTGCTCGACGTGGAGAACCGCCGGATCGACGTGGAGGCGCCGGACTTCCTGTCACGGACGCCGAACGCGGCGACGACGGCGGCGTTCGCGGCGCCGAAACGCGGCTGGGAACGGCTCTACGTCGACCACGTGCTCGGCGCCGACACCGGAGCCGACCTGGACTTCCTGGTCGGCTCCAGCGGTAGCGACGTCACCCGCGAATCGCACTAATGCGAGTGCGAGTGCTCCTCGACATGGCCCGCGTCGTGCACGTGCGCGTGTGAGTGCGTCTCGCCGTCGTGTGTGTGGGTGTGTTCGTGCTCAACGTGCTCGTGCGCATGCTCCCCATGGGCATGCGTATGAGTCGTGTCACCGTGGCTGTGCTCGTGAGTGTGCACTCCGTTGGTCATGCCCTTGATGCTGGCATGAGTCCGGCTCGTGCGCACTGATGCACACTCTTGCCTATTGCAAGATGCTTGCTGTTAGCTGCACCAGGCAACACGGACACCTGGGGAGGAACTGGATGCGGCGCGCTGCTCTGCTGGCCCTCGTTCTGCTGGCGGGGTGCACGTCACCCGACGGCTCCACCACCGCACCGGCGACGTCGATCGTCATCGGCGCGGGCAGCGAACCGGAGAACCTCAACCCGGTCCTCGGTTACGCGCCCGACGGTGCCGCGAAGATCTTCGACGGCCTGGTCGCGCGGGACGCCTCCCTGGCGCTCAAGCCCGCGCTGGCCACCGAGCTGCCGACGGCGTCCGCGGACGGCCTGACGTGGACCGCCAAGCTGCGCAAGGACATCACGTTCTCCGACGGCACCCCGCTCACCGCGGACGACGTCGTGTTCACCTACAAGTCCGTGGTGGACAAGAAGGTGAACTCCACGATCGCCTCCCGGTTCGACGCACTGACCGACGTCGTGGCGAAGGACACGGCCACCGTCGAGTTCACGCTCTCCTACCCCTACGCCCCGTTCGCGCAGCAGCTCGCGCTCGGCATCGTGCCCGCCGCGAAGCTCAAGGACGCGGACATCAACAGCGCGCCGTTCAACACCGCGCCCGTCGGCACCGGCCCGTACACGGTCGAGACGTGGCGCAAGGGCGACCGGATGGTGTTGAAGGCCAACGAGAAGCACTGGGGCGGCGCGCCCGCGATCAAGTCCGTGACCGTGGTCTTCGTGCCCGACGACAACGCCCGCGCGACCCGCATGGCCGCCGGTGAGTTCGACGGCACGGTGCTGCCGCCCAAGCTCGCGCAGACCTACAGGGACAAGTCCGGCTACAAGATCGTGCAGAACCCGTCCGCCGACTACCGCGGCCTCGGCATCCCGTCCGAACTGCCGTTCACCTCGACGCCGCAGGTCCGGCGCGCGATCAACCTCGGCATCAACCGCCAGGCCATGATCGACGCCGTGCTGGCGGGTTCCGGCAAGCCCGCCTCCACGCCGATCTCGCCGTACCTGAAGGACTGGTACGACGAGGGTTCCGCGTTCCGCCACGACGTCGCCGAGGCCGAGAAGCTGCTCGACGAGGCGGGCTGGCGCAAGGGCGCGGACGGCAAGCGCGCCAAGGACGGCCAGCCCGCGAAGCTGCCCGTGCTCTACCCCGCGCCGGACGTGCTGCGCAAGGAACTGGCCCTCGCCACGGCCTCCGACATCGCGAAGCTCGGCATCGACGCGCCGGTCGAGGCCACGACGTTCGAGATCATGCTGCAGCGCCGCAAGGAGGCCGCGGCGGTGTGGGGCGGCGGCGACCCGTACGACCCGGACACGGCCGCCTACACGTTGCTGCACTCGCGCTACGCGGGCCAGGACGGCTACGTGAACATGACGCTGTACAAGAACTCCACCGTGGACACCGCGCTCGACACCGCGCGCCGCAGCCTCGACCCGGTGGCCCGCAAGAAGGCCTACGACGAGTTCCAGAAGGCCTACTCGGCCGATCCCGGCTGGGCGTTCCTCGTCTTCCTCGACCACACCTACGTCATGCGCGACAAGTGGAACGGCCAAGAGACCCAGGTCGAGCCGCACGACCACGGCCTCGTGCACGCGGTGTGGTGGAACCTCGAGCGCTGGACCCCCAAGTCGTGACGCGGGGCAAGGCGATCGGCCGGCTCGCGCTGCGCCGGCTCGCGTTCGCGGTCCCCGTGCTGCTCGTGGTCAGCTTCGCCCTGTTCGTGCTGGCCAAGGCATCGCCGTTCGACCCGGTGGAACGCTACTTCGGCGTGCGGATCATCGGCGCCTCGCCGGAACGCGTCGCCCAGCTGCGCGCGAACTGGGGTGTCGACGAACCCGTCGTCGCGCAGTACTGGGCCTGGCTGACGCACGCGGTCACGGGCGACCTCGGCGACTCGTTGTCGTTGCAGCAGCCCGTGTCCGCGGTGATCGGCGACCGTCTCGGGTGGACGGTGCTGCTGGTCTCGGTCGGCTTCACGCTGGCGCTGGTGCTCGGCCTGCTGCTGGGCACCCTGGCCGCGTGGCGGCAGGGGTCGTGGCTCGACCGCTCGATCACCGGCAGCTGCTACGCGCTGGAGGCCGCGCCGGTCTTCTGGCTCGGGCTCGCCGTGCTCTACGTCTTCGCGCTGCAGCTGCAATGGCTCCCCGGCGGCGGTGTGACCACGGGCTCCGACCCGGTGTCGGTGGGCGGGGTGGCCGCGCACATGGTGCTGCCCGTGGCGGTGCTGGCGATCTCGCAGGCGCCGTGGTTCGTGCTGTTCGTGCGGCAGAACCTCCTCGAGTCGTTCACCCAGGACCACGTGATCGGCGCGCGGGCCCGCGGGCTGCCGGACCACGTCGTCGTGTCCGGGCACGCGCTGCGCACCTCGCTGCTGCCGTTCCTGACCCTGCTCGGCGCCCGGCTGCCGGAACTGATCACCGGCGCGTTGCTGGTGGAGACGGTGTTCTCGTGGCCCGGCATCGCGCGGGCGACCGTGGAGGCCGCGCTGAACGTCGACTTCGCGCTGCTGGGCGCGCTGACCGTGATGGCGACCGGCGTGGTGCTGGTGGGCAACCTGCTGGCCGACGTCCTGTACGCGCTGGCCGACCCGAGGGTGGCGCTCGATGGCTGACCTGACCTGGCGTCCTGCCCCGCGCAGCCGCCTCACCGCCGCGAGCCCGCCGCGCTCACCGAAGTGGCGGCTCCTGCCGTCCGCGGTCGTCCTCGGCGTCGTCGCGCTCGTCGTCCTGGTCGTGCCGCTGTTCGTCGAACTGAACGAGCAGTACGTCGACCTCGCGATCGCGAACCAGCCACCGTCCGCCGCGCACCTGTTCGGCACCGACGAACTCGGCCGTGACGTGCTGCTGCGCTGCGTCTACGCGTTGAGGGTGTCGCTCACGGTCGGTGTGGTCGCCGCAGTGATCTCGGCGGTCGCGGGCACGGCGGTCGGTGCGCTGGCCGGGTCGATCGGCGGCTGGTTCGACCGGATCATGATGCGCGTGGTCGACGCGATCGCCTCGGTGCCGCACCTGCTGCTGGGCATCGTGATCGTCGCGATCCTGCGGCCGAGCCTGTCCGCCGTGATCATCTCGATCGCCCTGACGCACTGGCTCACCGCCGCCCGGATCGTGCGGTCGGAGGTGCTGTCGTTGCGCACCAGGCCGTTCATCGACGCGGCGATCGTCGGCGGGGCCTCGCGCCTGCAGGTGATGACCCGGCACCTGCTGCCGAACGTCGCCCCGCAGGTCCTGCTCGCCACCACCCTGATGGTGCCGCACGCGGTGTGGCACGAGACGGCGTTGTCGTTCCTGGGCCTCGGTCTTCCGCCGCACGCGGCCAGCATCGGCAACATGATCAACGACGCCCAGCGCTCGTTGCTGATCGGCGGCTGGTGGATGTCGCTGGCGCCCGGGCTGATGCTCGTCATCACGACGCTCGCGGTGTCCGGCATCAGCGGCGTGTGGAGGGACCGGTTGAACCCCAAGCGGCGCACGGAGTTGACGTGGTGAACCTGGAGATCGACCGGGTGTCGGTGCGGTTCGCGCTCAAGGGCGCGACCGTCGAGGCCGTGAACGACGTGTCGCTGCGCATCCGGCCCGGCGAGTGCGTGGCGCTGGTCGGCGAGAGCGGCTGCGGCAAGACCGTGCTGGCTTCGGCGTTGCTCGGGTTCCTGCCCGGCAACGCGGAGACGTCGGGCAGCGCGCGGCTCGGTGACGTGGACCTGCTCGCGGCGACCGACCACGAGCTCGCGACCACGATCCGCGGCCGCAAGATCGGCCTCATCCCGCAGAGCCCCGCGAGCCACCTCACGCCCGTCCGCACCGCGCGTTCCCAGCTCGAAGAGGCCGCGAAGGTCCTCGGCGGCGACGCGGGCGAGGCCGCCGAACGAGCCGGTCTGCTGCCCGAGCACCTGGACCGCTACCCGCACGAGCTGTCCGGCGGCATGGCCCAGCGCGTCGCGAACGCGCTGGCGCTCGTCGGCAACCCTCCCCTGCTGATCGCCGACGAACCGACCACCGGCCTCGACCGCGACCTCGTCGACGGGCTGCTGGACGAGTTCCGCAGGCTGGTCGACGACGGGCACGCCGTCCTGCTGATCACGCACGACCTGGCGGCGGCGCACAAGGTCGCCGATCGGATCGCGGTGATGTACGCGGGGCGGATCGTCGAGGTCGGCCCGGCCCACCAGGTGCTCGACAACGCGAAGCACCCCTACGCCCGCGGCCTGGCCAACGCGCTGCCGGAACGCGACTTCCTCCCGGTCCCCGGCCAGCCGCCCCTGCTCACCCACCTGCCCGCGGGCTGCGCGTTCGCCCCGCGCTGCGAGCAGGCCACCGCGATCTGCGAGGACCGCCCCGTGCTGACCGACGACCCGCACGCCGTCGCGTGCCACCTGCCGTGCTGACCGCGAAGGACGTCACCGCCGGCTACAGCGCCCCGGTGATCACCGGCGTCAGCCTCACCGTCCAGCCAGGACGGACGGTCGGCCTCGCCGGGCCGAGCGGGTCCGGCAAGTCCACTTTGGCCCGCGTGCTCGCGTTGCTGCACAAGCCGTTCGCCGGGACCGTGGAGATCGACCGCGAGACGGTCACCGGGTTCCGGTTCAAGGCCTCGCAGCGCACGAAGATCGGCGTGCTCTTCCAGCAGCCCAGGCTGTCGGTCGACCCGCGCTTCACCCTCCGCCAGGCCATCGCGGAGCCGCTGGGGGGTCAGGACCGCGTCGACGAGCTCGCGGAGCTCGTGATGCTCACCGACGACCTGCTGGGCCGCCGCCCGCACGAGGTCAGCGACGGCCAGCTGCAACGCGCCTGCCTCGCCCGCGCGCTCGCGCTGAACCCGCGCTACCTGATCTGCGACGAGATGACGACGATGCTGGACGCCTCCACGACGGCCGCCCTGGTCGGCGTGATCCGCTCCTACCAGCGCGACTCCGGCGCGGGCGTGCTCGCGATCTCGCACGATTCCACGCTGCTCACGAGGTGGGCGGACGAGACCGTCAGACTTTCAGCACCGCTTCCACGATGACGTTGTTCCGGTAACTGCCCGCGACCCGGTCGAACTCGCCCCCGCACGTCACCAGGCGCAACTCCGACAACGGCGTCGGCCCGTACACGGCGGCGGTCGGGAACGCGGCCTTCTCGGTCGTGTGCGTGCTGCTCACGACGAACGTGAGCTTGCTGCCGTCCTCGCGCTCGACCAGCACCTCGGCACCCGGCTGCAGCTCGGGCAGCCGGAAGAACACCCCCGGCCCGGTCTTCGAGTCGACGTGCCCCGCGATCATCGCCGGACCGGCGTCGCCGGGCGTGACGCCCTTGGCGAACCACCCGGCCCTGTCCGCGCGCGTCGGCGCCTCCAGCGCCCCGGCGGAGTCGACCTCCAGCGCCTCCAGCGAGGTGTCGACGCCGATCGACGGGATCAGCACCGTCACCGGTTCCGGTGCCTCGTCCGCGCCGGGCCCCTTGACCACGTAGATCAGCGTGACGACGATCGCCGCTCCCATCAGGAGCTTGGCCTTGGCCATCAGCCGAACCGGAACAGCCGGCCGCGCACCGAGTACATGGCGACGCCCACGATGAGCATGATCACCATGGCGGTGAGCCAGTCCCAGCCGCCCGCCATGCCGCCGAACCCGGTCTCCTGACCGCCGCCGGGCACGACGTCGGCGCCCTTCGCGTCGGTCCGCAGCTCGATCCGCCGCGCGCTGACCAGCAGCGAGTAGACGGCACCCGGTTCGACGGTGGCCTCGAGCCGCGTCGAGTCCTTGCCGCGCTGCAGGATCTCCAGCACGTCCGAGCCGGGCGCCAGCGCGATGTAGCCGGTCGTGGAGTTCGCCTGCACGGCGCGGTGCACGGACACGCCGCCGCGCACCAGGTCCATCTCGGCGTCGCCGCCGTTGATCACCCGCAGCCTTGCCTGGCCGTTCGCCGGCAGGCTGACGTCGTCCTCCAGCACCCTCATCGAGGACGCGACGTCGACGACCGTGTACGCGTTGCCCGAGGCCGCCCGCACCGTCAGCGACCGCAGCAGCGGGCTCCCCGGCTCGGCCATGCGGAACTCGACGACGTGCTCCCCCGGCTCGACCCGGCGGTAGTCGTCGAGGTCGGCGTAGTCGAGGGTGCCGAGCTTGACGCCGTCGAGGACGGCGTCGACCCGTGCCTGGTCCTTCGAGAAGTGCCCGAAGCGCAGGTACGTGCCTGTCGCGGCGTGCGCGGGCACGGCTGAGAGCAGCAGCAACAGCACGACGGCGATCACTCGCACGCGGACCCCTCCCCTCAGCGGACGTGCTCCAACGATAACTCGCCTGATCACAGTCCAGTGAGGTTCGGTCGTCCTCCGGGACGCGTGACCGTGGCCCCGGAGGCCTCGACGGCGAGCCTGGCCGCCGCCTCGGGGCCGTCCCCGCGCGTGAGGGCGAACGTCAGGGCCGCGACGAACGCGTCACCGCCGCCGGTCGTGTCGACCACCTCGGCGTCTCCCAGGGGCACCACCAGCTCTCCCCCGTCCCAGACGAACACGTTGCCCACGTCGTTCACGGCGAACGCGACGAGCTCGAGGTCCTTCAGCTCGCGGGCGGCCTCCAGCGCGTCGTCCGCGCTCGCGATCTCGCGCCCGATCAGCAGCTCGGCTTCCTGGTGGTCGGCGCGCAGGACGTCGGCACACGCCAGCAGTTCGTCTCGCAGCCGTTCGGGGACGCCGTCGAGCACCACACGCCCGGACGCGGCCCGTGCCGCCTTGAGGGCGACCTCCGGCCGTTGCTGCAGCTGCACCACCACGGCGCCCGCACGCGCGATGAGGTCCATCGGCAGGTCGTCCTCGCGCAGCAGCACGCCGTCGGGGAGGTCCTCGAGGTAGCGCCAGCCGTCGGCCACGACGTTCACGATCAGCCCGCTCCGGCAGTCCGGCCGCGAAACCACACCATCGGTGGAGATGCCGTCCGCTCCGGCCCGCGCGATCAGCCGTGCGCCCGCCTCGTCGTCCCCGACCACACCGACGAGCGCGACCGGCGCGCCCAGCTGGGCGAGGCCGACCGCGATGTTCGCGCCCTTGCCGCCGAGCATCTCCCTGCGCTCCCGCACGGGTGCCGTGCCGCCGGAGCCCGGCACCTCGTCCACGACGAGGACCAGGTCCCGCGCGATCTGCCCCACCACCACGACGTCGTCCACGGTGCTGGGCTACCCGGCGGCGGACCGATCAACTCGGCAGAAACCGATCGGTGACGTCGAGACCGTCCGGCAGCGCCTCGAAGAGGTCGACCGGCGTCCGCTGCGACACCATCTCGCCGCGGTGGGCGCGCTTGAGCCTGTCCCGCGCGACCACGACCTGCTGGCTCGGCGCGGACAGCACGAGGACCGGCACCGCGCCCTGCGAGACGTGCGCCCTCACCCTGTCCTCGGTGCCCCGCCCGAACTGGAGCACCTTGCCGTACCGCACGAGGTAGAGCAGCGTCGTCTCGCCGCGCAGGCGCTTGAGCCGCTGCACTTCCCCTGTCTCGTCGTTGCGGCCCCACGTGCCGTGCGACTTCGTGAGCCACCGGTACCCGGTCCACGGCAACCCGTGCACATCCGTCGCGAGCACGGTCCAGCCGGGCCGGAAGTACTTGGCCAGGCGGAGCTTCACGGTCGTCGCGGCGAGGAACTCCGAGTTCTCCCGCCACGTCCCGTCGAGTTCGAGCCGCTGGGCGTTGCCCTGCACCGCCGGGTCGGGCACCGACCTGTCGTCCAGGCACACCAGGCACCTCGTGCGCATGCCGGCACCGCACGAGCGCGCGACACCGCACCAGCCGCACTGCCGGATCTGCACGTCCGCGCCGCCGGGCCGGTCGTGCACCAGCTTCATCTGGTCCGCCACGACCCGCAGGCACGCCGAGCACAAAGCACACCACGCGACCTCGGTGACCTCCTTGCGCGGCAACCGGGTCATGCAGTTGATGCACTGCTTCACTTTTTGCCCTCCCCTTGCGGGAAAGCCTATTCCAGCGCCCTTCGCAGGCGCGAGGAGACGAGAGCGTGACGAGGGTCCGCGGCCGGGAGCAGCACCTGCAGGCGTTCGAGCACCTCGGCGTCGTCCCCGCTGTCCGCGAACGACAGCAGCGCGTCGAGATCTCCCCGCTCCAGCACGCCCTTGCGGACCGCGGCGGCGAGGTCGACCCGCTCCTCGCGGATCACCGGGGCGTCCGACCGGGGCAGCAGATCACCGCTGTAGTGCCGGGTGGCCCCGCCCGCGTCGCCGGACCGCAGTGCCGTGCGCACGTCCAGGAAGTCGCCGCGCACCACCGCGTCCAGCCTGTAAGGCCTCGTCAACAGGACAGCACCGAGCTGCGCGCGCAGCCTGTGCAGCTCCGCGCGGACCGTGGTCGGGTTCCCGCGTTCACCATAGAGCAACAACGCGAGCTGCTCGGCCGTCAGACCCTTGGGGTGCAGGGCGAGCGCCGTCAGCACCTCCGCGTTGCGCAACGTGAGCGACAGCGGCCGGCCGTCGAGGCCGGCCTGCAGTCCGCCGAGGAAGTTCAGCGTCAGGACGTGCTGCCGCGGCGCGAACCGCTGCAGGTGGTGCGTGGCGAGCTGGGCGGCGGCGGACACGAGCTGCGCGACCGCCGGGTGCATCGTCTTCAACGGCCCGCTGACGTCGACGACCCCCAGCAGCACCCCCGTGTGGGGGTCGTGGATCGGGCTCGCCGCGCACGTCCAGCCGTGGTAGGTGCGCACGAGGTGCTCGCGGGAGTGGACGGTGACGGGCCTGCCGGTCACCAGGGCCGTGCCCATCGCGTTCGTGCCGATGACGTCCTCGCTCCAGCGCGACCCCTCGGTGAGGTGGACGCGTTCGGCCTTGTGCCGGATCTGGCGGTCGCCCTCGCACCAGAGGATGTGGCCGCGGGCGTCGGTGACGATCATGATCGTGTCGTCCATCGACAGCGTGTGCGTGAGCAGCGGCACGGTGGCCGCCAGCGGGTGGGCGTCCCGCAGGTCCGCGACCTCGTCGCGCTCGTAGACGACCGGCGCCTCGTGCCTGTCCGGGTCGACGCGCGCGGCAAGGGAGCGCCGCCACGACTCGAAGATCACCGGACGCGCGGCACCCAGCTCGACGGGGTCCATCGGTCCAGGATGCAGTCCGCACCACCGCAGCGGCAACCCTGCGAGTACTCCGATCGGATGCAACGTGGGTGAAACGTTGCCGGACCTACGTTCGCCGCCTGTTCGCAACGACGCGGGAGGCAAGCCCCATGGCGAAGTACGCGGCTCCAGGACAGCCGGACAGCGTGGTCACGTTCCGCGACCGGTACGACCACTTCATCGGAGGCGAGTACGTGCCGCCCGCCAAGGGCCAGTACTTCGCCAACCCGACCCCGGTGACCGGTGAGGACTTCACCGAGATCGCCCGCGGCACCGCCGAGGACGTCGAACGAGCGCTGGACGCGGCCCACGGCGCCGCCCGCGCGTGGGGCAAGACCTCGGTCGCCGAGCGCGCGAACGTGCTGAACAAGATCGCCGACCGCATGGAGGCGAACCTCGAGAAGCTCGCGATCGCGGAGACGTGGGACAACGGCAAGGCGGTCCGCGAGACGCTCGCCGCCGACCTGCCGCTCGCGATCGACCACTTCCGCTACTTCGCGGGCGTGATCCGCGCCCAGGAGGGCGGCATCTCGCAGATCGACGAGGACCTGGTCGCCTACCACTTCCAGGAGCCGCTGGGCGTCGTCGGCCAGATCATCCCGTGGAACTTCCCGCTGCTCATGGCCACGTGGAAGCTCGCCCCGGCGCTCGCGGCGGGCAACGCCGTGGTGCTCAAGCCCGCCGAGCAGACCCCGGCGTCGATCCACGTCTTCATGGAGCTGATCGCCGACCTGCTGCCGCCCGGCGTGCTGAACGTCGTCAACGGCTTCGGCGTCGAGGCGGGCAAGCCCCTCGCGTCCTCGCGCCGCGTGGCGAAGGTGGCGTTCACCGGCGAGACGACCACCGGCCGGTTGATCATGCAGTACGCCAGCGAGAACATCATCCCGGTGACCCTGGAGCTCGGCGGCAAGTCGCCGAACGTGTTCTTCAACGACGTGGCCGCGCAGCGGGACGCCTTCTACGACAAGGCTCTCGAGGGCTTCACGATGTTCGCGCTGAACCAGGGCGAGGTCTGCACCTGCCCGTCGCGGGCGCTGGTGCAGAGCGAGATCTACGACCAGTTCATGACCGACGCCGTCGAACGGACCCGCGCCATCAAGCAGGGCCACCCGCTCGACACCGAGACGATGATCGGCGCGCAGGCGTCCAACGACCAGCTCGAGAAGATCCTGTCCTACATCGACATCGGCAAGCAGGAGGGCGCCCGCGTCCTGACCGGCGGCGAGCGCGCGGACCTCGGCGGCGAGCTGTCGGGCGGCTACTACGTGACGCCGACGGTGTTCGAGGGCGACAACAAAATGCGGATCTTCCAGGAGGAGATCTTCGGCCCGGTCGTCTCCGTGGCCCGGTTCAACGACTACGACGACGCCATGAAGACCGCCAACGACACCCTGTACGGCCTCGGCGCGGGCGTGTGGTCGCGCGACGGCTCCGTCGCCTACCGCGCCGGCCGCGACATCCAGGCGGGCCGCGTGTGGGTGAACAACTACCACGCCTACCCGGCGCACGCGGCGTTCGGCGGCTACAAGCAGTCCGGCATCGGCCGCGAGAACCACCGCATGATGCTCGACCACTACCAGCAGACCAAGAACCTGCTCGTCAGCTACTCGCAGAACGCCCAGGGCTTCTTCTGATGCCCCGCGTCGCACTGACCCCCGAGGCCGCGGACGTCCTCCGCGGCCTCAGGGCTGACCACGGCGACCTGATGTTCCACCAGTCCGGCGGCTGCTGCGACGGCTCGGCCCCCATGTGCTACCCCCTCGGAGAGTTCCGCACGGGCGCGTCCGACGTGCACCTGGGCGACCTGGCCGTGGACTCGTTCGTCGTGCCGGTGTGGATGTCCGCGTCTCAGTTCGAATACTGGAGCCACACGCACCTCACGATCGACGTCGTGCCCGGTCGTGGGAGCGGTTTCTCGCTGGAGGCACCACTGGGAGTGCGCTTTCTGGTGCGCTCTCGACTGTTGCAGGACGGAGAGCTCTAACATCTCTGCGCATGACCGTCCAATGCGGATGCTGCGGAGCCGAGATCACGTCTACGGACCGCATCGACTACCGGTTGAACCGACCGGAGCAACTGCTCGGCGTACCCGGCGAGAGACTGGGTGCGCCGACAGGCGGGTTGCTCGTCGGTCCGGACGGCGACTCCTACATCCGTTGTCTGCTCCCGGTTCGGCTGACCGGCGGAACCGAGATCGTGTTCGGCGCGTGGACGCAGATCTCCAAGGTCGACGCCATGTACGCCCACGCCGTGTGGGACAACGACGAGCAGTACGCGAACCTGCGGATCTCCGGCAGGTTCGCGAACGTCATCAAGCCGTGGGACGTGCTCGGGGTGGCCGTGGAGGCGACGGTGCTCAACACCGACGAGCTGCCGTACTTCACCTCGCACCCGTTGCTGGAGCGGGAATGGGACCGCGACGAGGTGCTGTGCCGCATCCGGCACCCGTTGCCGATCCCCGTCCGCGAGACCCTCGGCGAGGTCTGGTCCGTCGAACGCACCGAGGGCATGCGCTGCACGGTCGACGGCCGCACCGTCAGGTTCACGAGCCCCGACCGCCGGGTGGAGCTCGACGTCTACGCCGACCTCACCGGCGGCAGCGTGAGCGACTTCCTGGGCGCGGTCCTCGACGGCTTCCCGGCGAGCGCCGAGCACTCCGTCTCGCACGACGGCCCCGAGCTGCGGCACGTGTTCTGGCTCAGCGAGGTGATCGACGGCCACGAGGAGCAGGTGTTCCACGGACACGTCGTCCGTCCCGGCACGATGATCTCCGTGCGCTGCGTGCACCGCTACCCGGCGGACCGCTCGTGGGCGCAGCACGTGCTCAACAGCGTCCGGTTCACCGGGTGACGGCCTGCGACTGCTGCGGTGGCGAGATCGACGACTCCGGGGCCGTCGACCTCGACCTGGGACTACCTCCCGGAGTGCGGAACCCGGTCCTGGAGGCCGGCGGCAACGTCCTGCTGACCGCCGACGCCTCCTACGTCCGGTGCGTGCTGCCCGTCGAGCTGACCTGCGACCTGGAACTGTGGTTCGGCGCCTGGATGCGGGTCGCTCCGGAGGCCGCCCGGCACGCGGCCGAGGTGTGGGACGGCCCCGGCTACGCCTCGCTGCGGTTCACCGGCACGTTCGCGCACGACATCAAGCCGTGGGACGGCCTGCGCGGCACCGAGGTCGTCGCCGAGGTCCGCGAGCCCGACGGCCTGCCCGAGTACGTCGAGCATCCGTTGCTCGGCACGGTGTGGGACCGCGACGAGGTGCTCAGCGGGTACCTGATCGAACTGCCGATCTCGATCCGGCAGAAGCTGCCCGGCACGTGGAGCATCGAACGCACCGCGGGCCTCACCCCGTACGTGCTCGAGGAGGGCCTGCGGTTCGCCGGCCCCGGCCGCGCGGTGTTCGTGGACGTCCGCCGCGCCATGGGCACGCCCGCGGACAAGTTCCTCGAGATGGCGCTGGAGGGCGCACCGACCGTGCCCGCGGACCAGCAGTTCGTCGTCCGCGAGGGCGTTGAGCTGCGGCACGCGTTGTGGCTCACGACCAGTTCGGACGGTGAGACGCGGCACGAGTTCCACGGCCACGTCGCGCGGTTCGGCGAGATGCTCGTCGTGACGTGCGTGCACGACGACCCAGCCGACCACGCGTGGGCGCGCCACGTGCTGAACAGCGCGCGCTTCCGCCGCGTGACGCGCTCGTAACGTCAGGTAAATCCCAAGTTTGTGCGAGTGAACTGGACCACTTCTCGAGCCGGACTCACGATTCCGCCATGAACGTCCTGCTGGCATTCGCACTCACCGCGAGTCTCACGTCTCCGGTGCACCTGCCCCCGACCGCGCCGTGCCCGGAGAACGTCCCCGCCGGCACCACCTGCTACGAGGGCCGGGACGCCAACGGCGCGTATTACACGATCGCCGTGCCGAAGAAGTGGAACAAGACTCTGGTCGTGCACTCGCACGGCGGGCCCGACCTCGGCGACCCCACGCCGGAGCGCACGCGCGACGACCTGAACCGGTGGTCCGTCATGGTCAAGGAGGGCTATGCGTGGGCGGGCACCTCCTACCGGCGTGGCGGGTACGGCACGCGGATGGCGGCCGAGGACACCGACAACCTGCGCAGGATGGTCAGCGCGATGCTCAAGCCGCGCAAGGTCTTCATCCACGGCCAGTCGTGGGGCGGCAACGTCGCGGCCAAGACCATCGAGCTGTACAAGGGGTATGACGCGGCGCTGCTCACGAGCGGCGTGATGGCGGGCGGTTCGCGCGGCTACGACTACCGCGTCGACCTGCGCGTGGTCTACCAGTACTACTGCGGCAACCACCCCCGGCCGTCCGAGGTGCAGTACCCGCTGTGGCAGGGCCTGCGCGCCGACTCCACCATGACGACCGCCGGACTGCGCGGCCGCATCGAGGAATGTCTTGGCACCGCAGGAAACCGCACGCCTTCGCAACAGCAGAAGCTCACGGACATCCTCACCGTCACGAAGATCCCCGAGGAGACCCTGAACTCGCACCTGAACTTCGCGACGTTCACGTTCCGGGACATCGTCCACAACCGGCTGGGCGACAAGAACCCGTTCAGCAACACCGGTGTCGTGTACAAGGGCTCGCACGACGACGCCGCTTTGAACGCCGGCGTCGCCCGCTTCGCCGCCGACCCCCAGGCCCGCGCCCAACTCGCCTACGACAGCGACCTGACCGGCAAGATCGACATCCCGGTGCTGTCGGTGCACGCGATCGGCGACCCCACCGCGTTCGTCGAGCACGAGTCGGCCTACCGGGACGTCGTGACCAAGGCCGGGCGCGCGTACAACCTCGTGCAGACCTTCACGACCGAGGCCACGCACAGCGCGTTCAGCGACTCCGAGTACGCCGCGGCCATGCAGTCGTTGGAGGCCTGGGAGAAGTGGGGCCTGCGCTCCAATCCGTTCCTCGTCGCGGCGGCCTGCCCCAGCCACGACAAGAAGTACGGCACCGGCTGCTACTTCAATCCGTGGTACCGACCGGCTTCCTACGAGTCCCGGGTCCCACCCCGCAAGTGACTTGACCTCCAGTTCGGTCGAGGTACGACGATCTTCGACATGACCGACATCGCTGACATCGAAGAGCTCGTCGCCACCGTCCAGCACTCACAGCAGAACGAACTCGCCGAGGAGTTCATCTCACTGTTCCGCGCCGACGCCATCTGGACTACCGCACACGGCAAACGACTCACCGGCCGCGACGAGATCGCCTCCTTCACCCGCCAGGTCCTGCCCGGCGCGGCGAAGGAGGCGACCGCCACGTACGAGGTGGCCGACGTCCTGTTCATCAGGCCCGACGTGGCGGCCGTGAAGATCCGCCAGCGCCCGGTCCGCCCCGACGGCACCTTGATCACCGACCAGAACGAGGGCTCACCGCTCTACGTCCTGTCCAAAGAGGACGACGGCTGGCGCATCGCCGCCGGCCAGAACACCATCGTGCTCTAACGCCCCTGCAACGACTTCACCTTGTCACCGAACGTCCAGCCCTTCGAGCCGTCCCAG
Source organism: Lentzea cavernae (assembly GCF_014653695.1). Taxonomy (GTDB): domain Bacteria; phylum Actinomycetota; class Actinomycetes; order Mycobacteriales; family Pseudonocardiaceae; genus Lentzea; species Lentzea cavernae. The sequence continues at coordinate 673,059 of NZ_BNAR01000002.1, forward strand.
TTGATCGACCAGGTCATCAACCCCTTGAGCTGGCCGCCGAAACTGTTCCACGCCTGCCCCACGAGGGTCGGGTTCATGTAACCGCCGCCGGCCCCCGGCTGCGCGGGCAGCCCGGGAACCTGCTTGTCGTAGGGCACCTTGATCGTGGTGCCCTGCACGACCAGCCCCTTGTCCAGGCACTGCGTCTGCGCCACGAACCCCTGCACCGTCCCGGCCTGGTAGCTGTCACCGGCGCAGCCGTACATCGACCCGTTGTAGTACTGCATGTTCAGCCACCACAACCGACCGTTGTCCGCGTACTTCTTGATGATCGGCAAGTACGCACCCCAGATCGAGCCGTACACGACACTGCCACCCGTCACGTACGCGGTCTCCGGCGCCATCGTGAGCCCGAACCCCGCCGGCATCGCCGCCAGCACGCCGTCGATGATGCGGATCAGATTGGCCTGCGACGCCGACAACTGCGCGATGTTTCCACTCCCCACCAGCCCGGTCTCGATGTCGATGTCGATCCCGTCGAAGTTGTACTTCTTCAGGATCGGTACCACGGTCGCGACGAACCGGTTCGCCACCGCCGCCGAACTCAGGTCGATCCCCGCCGCCGCACCCCCGATCGACAACAGGATCGTGGCCCCGTTCGCCTTGGCAGCACACATCTCAGCGGGCGTCGCGACCTTCACCCCGGCATCCATGCCGTCCTCCCACAGCACCGTGCCGTCCGACCGGATCACGGGAAACGCCGCGTTGATGACGTTGTAGCCGTGCTGCTTGATGCGGCCGTCGGTGATCGGCGTCCAGCCGAACGGCGGGTGCACCCCGTTCGACGCGCCGTCCCAGTTCTCCCAGTACCCGTGCAGGACCTTGCCCGCCGGGCGGGGTTTCAGCGCGCAGGTGTCGGCGGCTTGGGCGGTGTGTGGGACGAGGAGGGTGCTCAGGAGCAGAAGCAGGGCTGTCAGTGCCCTTGGGAACGTGCGGGCAGACATTCGCTCACCTTTCGCTTACAGGCGGCGACCCACAGTCATTGAAGCACGAAATGGTCCAGACCTCTAGGCGGTGGGGCGACAGGCGAGAACGAGGAATGCGGCGCGGAGGCGAAGGCGGGGAAGAGGAGCGAGTGCCCGAAAGGCCAGACCGGCCAGGGCTGCGTCAGTTGGGACCGGGGCTGGGGTCGAGACTGAAGTTGAACCCGGGACCGGGGTTGGGTTCGGAGGCACGTTGGAGCCGTGTCAGGTCGGGACCCAGATCGAGATCGAAGCTGGAGGCGCCGACGCAGAACGCGTCCGAGGCGCGGAACTGCGGCGCATGCCCGAACGCGCGGAACGCGAGTCAGAAAATGATCGCGAGCGAAGCGTGCGCCGCACCCGCGGCGCGTGGACGCGTCGCGGGTGCGCTGGTGACTAACGCATCGCGACGGTGTGGCCGTGGGGCACGCATTGCCGCCACGGCCACACCGTCCGTTGAGCCCACCGCGCCGACGCCGGAAGGCGCGTCGCCGGCGCCTTCCTGCGGGACCCGCTGTCCTGGCCTGGAGGGTCAGGCTGCTTTGAGGGACCAGAGGGTTTCCTCGGAGGCCTTCCACAGGTGAGCCGCCGACTCCGGGGATTGGGCGTAGGGGGCTACGCCGCGGAGGTGGGTGCCGGCGGGGGCTGGGGGTGCCTCGTTGCAGTCTTCGAAGTACTTGCCGGAGAGGCCGGCCAGCTGCGGTGAGGTGGCTAGGAGGAGGGTGGTGGCGGCGCCTTGTTCCGGGGTTTTCACGCGGCGGGTGGCGGTGGCGCCGCTTTGGCGGATGCGGTCTTGTAGTTCTTGTGTGGTCAGGTGGCGTTGGAGGTTGGTGGCGATGCTGCCGGGCATGAGGGCGTTCATGGTGATGCCCTCGGAGGACCAGCGGCGGCCGGCTTCCACGCCGAAGAGGATGTTGGCTGTTTTGGATTGGCCGTAGGCCTGCCAGCGGTCGTAGGCGCGGTGGGCGTAGTGGATGTCGTCGAAGACGACGTCGCTCATGAGGTGTGCGGAGGAGCTGACGTTCACGACTCGGGCGCCTTCGGCTCGCAGCGAGTTGAAGAGGCCGAGGGTGAGGGCGAAGTGGCCCAGGTGGTTCGTGGCGAACTGGAGTTCCCAGCCCTCCGGGGTGCGGGTGAACGGGGTGGCCATGACGCCCGCGTTGTTGATCAGCAGGTGCAGTGGGCCGTCCCAGTTGCGGGCGAAGGCCCTCACCGACGGCTGGGAGGCGAGGTCGAGGTGGGCCACCGAGATCCGCTTGTTGCCGGTGGACCTGGTCAGTGATGCCGCCACGCGCTGGGCGGCGTCGATGTCGCGGGCCGCGATGGTGACCTCGGCGCCCGCGGCGGCCAGCGCCCGGACGGTCTCGACGCCGATGCCGGAGGCGCCGCCGGTGACGACGGCGCGGCGACCCTTGAGGTCGACGCCCTCGACCACGTCGAGAGCCGTTGTGTCGAAGCCGAATCCTGTGGTGATCATGCCTGCACCTTCAGCGTTTCCTCGGAGACCTTCCACAGCTGGGCGGCGGCCTCGGGGTCGGCCGCGTGGGCGGCCAGGCCGTTGGACATGCCCTCGGCGTGCGGGAGTGCCTCCTCGCAGTCTTCGAAGTAGAGGCCCGAACGGCCCTCCACCAAGGGGGACACGGCGAGCACCAGCGTGGTGGCCGCGCCCTGTTCCGGGGTCTTGAGCCGCAACGGGCTCGAGCCGCTGCGCAGGCGGCGCCGCTCCGCCAGCTCCTCCGGGGTGATGTGGCGCTGCAGCGCCGTCAGGATGCCGCCCGGCATCAGCGCGTTCATCGTGACGCCCTCGCCGGACCAGCGGCGGCCCGCCTCCACGCCGAACAGTACGTTCGCCGTCTTCGACTGGCCGTACGCCTGCCAGCGGTCGTACTCGCGGCGCTCGAAGTGGATGTCGTCGAACACCACGGGGCTCGCCAGGTGGCCGGCGGAGCTGACGTTGACGACGCGGGCGCCCTCGGCGCGCAGCGCGGCGAACAGGCCCAGCGTCAGCGTGAAGTGGCCGAAGTGGTTCGTGGCGAACTGGAGCTCCCAGCCCTCCGCCGTGCGCGTCAGCGGGGCGGCCATGACACCCGCGTTGTTGATCAGCAGGTGCAGCGGCCCGTCCCACGCGGCGGTGAAGGCCTTGACCGACTCCTGCGAGGTCAGCTCCAGCGGAGCGACCGAGATCCTGTCGTTGCCGGTCGACGCGGACACCTCGGCGGCGACCCTGCGGCCCGCCTCGACGTCGCGCGCCGCGATGGTGACCTCGGCGCCCGCGGCGGCCAGCGCCCGCACGGTCTCGACGCCGATGCCCGACGCCCCACCGGTGACCACGGCGCGACGGCCGGACAGGTCGACGCCCTCGACGACCTCGAGAGCCGTGCTCTCGAACCCGAACGGGGTGGTGATGCGCTCGCTCATCTGATTTCCCCAACCTCTGTCGTACACTGAAACGGAGGTGCCTCCGGTTCGGGTTCCACCGTAAGCGGAGGAGCCTCCGGTTGGCAAGTGACGTACCCCATAGGAGTGATGAAGTGCGTGCAGACGCGGTCCGGAACCGAGGGCTGCTGATCGAGGTGGCGCTCGACGCGTTCACCCACGAGAAGGACGTGACGCTCGGCGCCATCGCCAAGAAGGCGGGCGTCGGGATCGGCACGCTGTACCGCCACTTCCCCACCCGCGAGGCGTTGATCGAGGCCGTCTACCGCACGGAGCTGGAGAAGCTCTGCGACGCGGCGCCCGAACTGCTGAAGACCCACGAGCCCGAGGCGGCGCTGCGGGAGTGGATGGACCGCTTCATCGCCTACGCCGCCACGAAACGCGACCTCAAGGACGCGTTGCAGGCCGTGATCGCGATGGGCCTGAACCCGTTCGAGCACAGCCGCGCGAAGATGACCGAGGCCGTCCAGAGCCTGCTCACCCCGCTCAACGCGCGCACGGAGCCCATGGACCTGATGGCACTGCTGATCGGCGTCGCGCAGAACGGCGACCCGGATCAGGCCAGGCGGATGCTCGACCTGATCATGAACGGGGTCCTCCACGACGCTGCCGCTCGAAGCGCTCCACCAGCATCGGCGCCTCGTTGAGCAGGAACGTGTAGAAGTCCCGCATGTACTCGAGCCGGTCGTGTGCACGGCCGGGCCCGACCGCGTCGACGCCCTTCTCCACGGCGCGCAGCACGTCGTCGACCACGGAGTGCTGCCGCGAGTAGAGCGTCGTCCAGGCGTTGGCGCGCATCCGGAAGTGCTCGCGCCGGCTGCCCGCGACGTGGATCCGCTCGATCAGGCCCATCTGCGCGACCATCTTGACCGCGCCGGACACCGATCCCGCGCTCACACCCAGTTCGTCGGCAAGATCGCCCGCGGTCAGCGTGTCCTTCTCGGCGAACAGGAACGCCGCGAGCGCCCGCGCCCCCATCCGCTGCATCCCGGCGCCGACCAGCGTGAGCGCCAGGTGCTCGGCGGCTTCCCTGCGCTCTGTCTCGCCCGTCACAGTCACCCTGTCTTCAGAAATTTCTGAACGTTCGCTAGCCTCAATCCTAGGGGAAGGGGCTGGTCATGGCCACAGCACTCGTCGTGGGAGCCGGCGTCTCCGGCCTCGCCACCGCGCTCAGACTCACCCGCAGCACGTGGGACGTCGTGGTGCTCGACAACGGCGCCCACCACGACCCGGTCGTGATCACCGGCCCCGACCGCCACGCCGCCCGGCGGCTCGCCGCACTGCCCCACGACCTGCACCACGAGACCCGCCGCAGCAGGGTCACCGCGCTGCGGCCCGACCGGTTCGGCGTCACTGTCGCTTTCAACGACCACGACGACGAGTGGTTCGACGTCGTCGTGTGCGCCCAGCCCTGCTGCGAGGCCGAGCGATTACCCGGTCTGCGCCTCGAAACCTGGTCCCGCGACCACGTCGCCCTGCTCTACCGCGCCGTCCGCGACACCGGCCTCCCGCTCAGCGCCGCGGAGCTGCTCGCCGACGCGTTCGACATCCACACCGACGACCGCGCCGCTTTCGCTTGGTGGGAGACCACTTTGAAGCCACACTCAATTAGGCGGGCCTTTACCCGCGTCCGGTAACTGTGCGTCTCATGACCACGTTACGGAGACGTACCTTCATCGTGGGCGGCCTCGCGGGAGCGAGCGCCGGAGTGCTCCTCCCCGCACTGGCCAACGCGATCGGCTACCCCTTCACCCTGGGTGTCGCGTCCGGCGAACCAGCAGCCGACGGGTTCGTGATCTGGACCCGCCTCGCCCCCAACCCCCTCAACGCCGACGGTCTCGGCGGCATGCCGAACACCAGCACCGCCGTCGAATGGCAGGTCTCCACCGACGAGCGCTTCACGAACGTCGCCCGCACCGGCACGTTCACCGCCACCCAGGCGAGCGCCCACTCCGTGCACGTCACGCTCACCGGCCTGGAGCCGGGACGCGAGTACTGGTACCGCTTCCGCACCGGCGGTCACATCTCCCCCGTCGGCCGCGCCCTCACCGCACCGGCCGTCGGCACCCAGCCCGAGCTCACCATGCTCTTCGCCTCGTGCGCGCACTACGAGGAGGGCTACTTCACGGCCTACCGCCGGATGGCCGACGAGCACCCCGACCTGATCCTGCACCTCGGCGACTACATCTACGAGGGCGCCGCGACCACCACGAAGATCCGCAAGTTCGCCCCGGCGACCGAGATCAGCACGCTCGCGAACTACCGCGTCCGCCACGCCCAGTACAAGGCCGACCCTGACCTGCAGGCCGCGCACGCCGTCGCGCCCTGGCTCGTCGTCTGGGACGACCACGAGGTCGAGAACAACTACGCGAACCTCGTCCGCAACGACAGCAGCCCGGCCGGTGACTTCACGGCCCGCCGCGCCGCCGCCTACAAGGCCTACTACGAGCACATGCCGCTCAGGAGCGCCCAGGCGCCGACAGCCCAGAACATGCTGCTGCACCGCAGGGTCCGCTGGGGCAGCCTCGCCACGTTCCACATGCTCGACACCCGCCAGTACCGCAACGACCAGGCGTGCGGTGACGGCACCAAGGTCTGCCCCGCCGCCGACGACCCCGCGCGCACGCTCACCGGCACGTCGCAGGAGACGTGGCTGGTCGACGGCCTGCGGCAGAAGCTCGGCACGTGGGACTTCCTCGGCCAGCAGGTGTTCTTCGCGCAACGGCTCGCCGCCGCGGACGGGTCCAAGAGCATGGACGCGTGGGACGGCTACACCGCCAACCGCACGCGCATCCAGAACGCCTGGGACACCAACGGCAACAAGGGAACCGTGGTGCTCACCGGCGACGTGCACCGCAGCTGGGGCGCGAACCTCATGCAGAACTACGGAACGCAGAACCGGATCATCGGCACCGAACTCGTCACCACGTCGATCACCTCCGGCGGTGACGGCAACGCGGCCGACAACAGCCTCAACCCGACGCTGAACCCGCACGTGAAGTACTTCAAGAACCTGCGCGGCTACGTGAAGACCCGCACGACGCAAACGCAGATGAACGTCGACTTCCGCGCCGTCGACAAGGTCACCGTGCGCGACTACCCGGTCAAGACCGTCGGCAGCTACGTCGTCGAGGCCGCGAACCCCGGATTGCAGGCGCCGTGAAGACACTGCTGATCGCGAGCCTCCTGCTGGCACCCGCCCCGATGACGTGGTCCACGGTCAACAGCGACTCGACCGGCGACCAGGACAACGCGTCCGTCTCGGCCTCCCGCAACGGGTACACGGCCGTCGTGTGGGAGGACGACCGCGACACCACCGCACCCGAGGACCCGATCCACTCCGACGTCTGGATCCGCCTCTACAAGGAGGGAACCCCGGTCTACGAGAAGAAGCTGTCCACCGGCGGCACCGGCACCTGGCGCCACTGGCAGCCCGACGTCTCGGTGCGGGAGGACGGCAGCGCCGTCGTCGTGTGGTCGGAGGACCCGGACGGCAACGGCTACTACAACATCGCGGTCCGCGCGGTCAGCGCGACCGGGACCGTGTCGGGCTCCGGCACGGCCAACGCCAACTCGGACGGCCAGCAGTACTTCCCGAGCGTGGCGGCGGATCCGGACTCCGGCGGCTTCGCGGTCACGTGGGAGGACAAGCAGGGCACCAACCCGCCCACCGCGCGGGTGAGCATGTTCGCGTCCATCAGCTCCAAGTCCTACGAGGCGCAGGTCAACAACGCCGGCGGCACCCACGCCAAGCCCCAGGTCGCGATGGGCGCGGCGGGCAACGCGGTCGTGGTGTGGGAGGCGGACGCGAACGTCGCCCGCAAGATCGTCACCCCGGCCGGTGGCGTGAAGCAGGCGCAGACCACGACGGGGCAGGGAAAACGCCCCGCCGTGGCGGCCAACTTCAACGGCGACTTCGCGATCGCCTGGGAGCAGTCGGGCGTCCGCGTCCAGTCGTTCACCGCGGCCGGGACCTCACGGGGTGCCGTGGCGGCGACGACCGGCGCCGACCCGCAGATCGGCATCGACGACCAGCTCGGCGTCGCGGTGACCACGGCGGAGGCGCAGGACGTCCACACCAGCGCCTACAACCCCGACGGCACCACCACGGGCCGTCCCGAACGGCAGCTCACGGTCTCGAACGCCACCGGCAGGCAGGACGAGCCCGCCGTGGGAGTCGACCCGTGGGGCCGCGTCACCGTCGTCTACACCGACGACAACGACGGCAACGGGTTCGACCAGATCTACCTCGGCACCGGCCTGACCACGCAGCAGTGGTGAGGTGGCGTTGTGGCTCCGACCGTCCGGGCTGAGCCACACCGCTAACGCTGGTCGAGCGGCCTGCGTCGCTGGTGGACCTCCAGCAGCGCCGCGGGCTTCCAGCCACCGGACACGTCGTAGGTGTCGGTGCCGGGCGGCACGATCTCGTCGACGCGGTCCAGCACGTCGTCGGTCAACACCAGGGAAGCGCCCTCCAGCAACGACTCCAGCTGCTCCATCGTGCGCGGCCCGGTGATCGCCGAGGTCACCGCCGGATGCGTCGTCGCGAACGCGATCGCCAGCGCGGGCAGCGACACCCCCATCTCGTCGGCGAGCTTCGCGAACTGCTCCACGGCCTCGAACTTCGCCGCGTTGCCCGGCAACGACTCGTCGAACCGGTCCGGGGTCAGCGTCGCCCGGAACGCCTCGGCCGAGGCCCCCGCCCGGTGCTTGCCCGACAGGAACCCGCTGGCCAGCGGACTCCACACCAGCACGCCCATCCCGAGGCGCTGCGCCGTGGGCAGCACCGACCGTTCGATCCCCCGCGCCAGCAACGAGTACGGCGGCTGCTCGGTCCGGAACCGCATCAGCCCGCGGGTCAACGACACGTGGTAGGCCTCGACGATCTCCTCCGCCGGGAACGTCGAACACCCGAACGCGCGGATCTTCCCCTCCCGCACCAGATCCGTGAGCACGGACAGCGTCTCCTCGACGTCGGTCCGGTAGTCCGGCCGGTGCACCTGGTAGACGTCGATCCAGTCGGTGCCGAGCCGCCGCAGGCTGTCCTCGACGGCCCGCACGACGTACCGCCGCGAGTTGCCGCTGCGGTTTCGCCCTTCGCTCAACGGGAAGTGCACCTTCGTGGCCAGCACGACGTCGTCGCGACGACCCTTCAAAGCCTTGCCGACGATCTCCTCCGAGTCGCCCGCCGAGTACATGTCGGCGGTGTCGACGAAGTTGATGCCCGCGTCCAGGGCGCGGTGGATGATCCGCACGCCCTCTTCGTGGTCGTTGTTGGCGACGGAGCCGAACATCATGGCGCCGAGGCAGTGGTGGCTGACCTCGATGCCGGTTCCCCCGAGTACGCGATAGCGCATGTTCATGCGGCAGAACCTACGAAGTAGAGCCGACTCTAGGTCAAGAACGTTCTCCGGCCTCGTGGTCATCACCGCCAGCGCCGCGGGTGCCTGGTACCACACGCGTTTCCACGCCTGCACCGGCCGCGTGACGACGAGAAGGGCCGCGACAAGCCCCCGGCCGAACCGCACGGCGTGGTGGACGAGGCCGTGCGCGTTGCAGGACGCCCACCTGCGCCATCGGGTCGAGATCCAGGTCGAGGCGGGAGCGGGCACCTATGCTCGGGCACATGGGTCTGAGCATCGGACAGGTCGCGGAACGCACCGGGCTGAGCGTTCACGCGCTGCGGTTCTACGAGAAGGAGGGCATCCTCGCGCACCAGGTCCACAGAGGACCGGGCGGCCGCCGCGTGTACACGGAACAGGACCTCGCCTGGCTGCGGATGTGCATCATGCTGCGCATGTCCGGGATGCCCGTGCCGGAGATCCGCCGCTACACCGACCTGGTCCGCCAGGGCGACGGCAACGAGCCGCAGCGCCTGGACATCCTGAAGGAGCACCAGGAACGCGTCCGCCAGCAGATGGCGCAGTTGCAGGAGTGCATGGACCTGATCACGCACAAGGTGAGCATGTACGAGGACTACGTCAATTCGATCGACGCCCGCGCCGTCGCCCAATAGCCTCGGGCGCATGCCTGTCGTGCTCTCGCTGAACGTCGCCCAGCGGGCGGTCCCCGCCGACCACACCCGTGCGGGCTCCACCGGCATCGACAAGCGGCCGGTGGACGGGCCGCTGCGGATCAGCCCGGTGGGGCCCAAGGGTTCGGCGGGCAGCGGGGTCGCGGGTGACTCGATCGCCGACCTGACCGTGCACGGGGGCGAGTACCAGGCCGTGTACGGCTACGCCCGCGAGGACCTCGACTGGTGGCAGTCCGAGCTGGACGTCCCCCTGCACAACGGCCAGTTCGGCGAGAACCTGACCACGCAGGGCATCGACCACACGAACGCCCTCGTCGGCGAGCACTGGCGGATCGGCACGGCGCTGCTGGAGGTCACCGGGCCGCGCATCCCGTGCCGCACGTTCGCCGAGTTCCTCGGGCAACGCGGCTGGGTCAAGCGGTTCACGCGGCAGGCCCGGCCGGGCGCCTACTTCCGCGTGCTCGAAGCCGGCCTGGCCGGACCCGGTGACGAGATCACCGTCGTGCACCGGCCCGCCCACGACGTCACGGTCGAGCTCTTCTTCCGCGCCGTCACCACGGAGGCCGCGTTGCTGCCCCGGTTGCTCGCGGCCGGCGACTCGGTGCCGCCGGAGGTCGTCGACTTGGTGCACAAGCGCACCGTGGTCGAGCTCGACTCCTAACCGGGGAAGTTCCGCACCCAGCGCTTCTGCCACGGCGTCTCGACGGCGCGGCGGTGGTAGTTCGCGCGCGTCCACGCCACGGCGTCAGCCGCCGGAACGCCCGCCAGCACGGCCAGGCACGAGATCACGGTCCCGGTCCGGCCGATGCCACCGCTGCACGCCACCTCCACCTTCTCGCCGGACAGCGCTCGGGCGTGCAGCGAGCGGATCAGCGCGATCGCTGCGTCGTGGTCACGCGGCAGCCGGAAGTCCGGCCAGTCGATCCAGTCGTGCGGCCACGGCACGTCAACCGGCCGGGGCTGCAGGTACACCCCGTAGTCGGGTTGTGGTTCCACGAGCTTGCCGTCGCGCAGGCCACGCCCCGTGACGACGGCTCCGTCGGGCAGTTCGATCGTCTTCACAAGCTCCCCCAAAACCAGGCGGACGGCACGTTCCCGTCTCGAACCAGGACCAGAAGATCAGCCTACGACCGCCGCACACCCGCACGACCCGCAGTGTTCAACGGAGAGAGTTCAGCGGACGGCGCCCTCGGGCCACAGCACCGTGACCGGAACGCCCCTCGACCGCGCGTATGCCACGACGTCCGCCGTCCCACCGGGTCCGCGCCCGGGCAGCCCGTCCCAGACGGCGAGCAGCGCGTCGGACTCGTCGACCATCCGCTTGCCCGCCTCCATGTAGGCGTGCGGGTCCGGCGTGACGAACGGCAGTCGCACGACCCTGCCCGCCCGTGCGAGCAGGGTGTCGTAGACGGGCCGGTAGTCCTCGGGCAACGTCTCGCGGTACTCGGAGGCCGGCAGCACCGCGACGAGCGACCCTCCCGCGTCCAGCACGGCCTGCGCGAAGACCGCGTCGGCGCCGTCGGCCAGGCACGACACCCCCGCCACGGGACCGTCCGCCGCCCGACCGTCCGACACGGCGGCGCGGATCATCCGGTCGACCTCCGCCTCCACCTCGGCGGTGAGCCCGCGGTGGCCGGTGATGGCGAGCCTCGTCGTCATCCCGGCAGGATAGGCGGGCGGTTCTGCTCCGCGACGGCCATGTAGTGGACGTTGGTCATGACGCCGAGGATGTTGCCGAACGGGTCGACCACCGACGCCGTCACGAACCCCTCGCCGCGCACCCGCGGTTCGTCGTGGGTCTTGGCGCCCAGCTCCAGCAGCCTCGCCAGCGTCGCCTCGAGGTCGTCCACGGCCCAGTACAGGATCTGCCCGGCCGGTCCGTCGGACGGCGTCACCTCGAACCGGCGCTGCACGAGGCCCAGTTCGGCCTGGTAGTCGCCGAGGCGGAACTCGACGTACGCGAGCACGCCGTCCGGGGTGCTCCGCTCGAAGTACGCCTCGACCCCGAGGAACCGCGCGTACCAGGCACGGGCCTCGGTCAGGTCGTCGGCGAAGTAGGACACGGTCGACATTCCTCGCAACACGGCTGCCTCCAGAAATTTTTTGGTCGGTGTCGTTTCAGCTTCGGCCGTAAAGTGCTCATCCAGTGAGCACTTTCAGCGGAAACCTGGAGACATGCGCGCAGACCGTCTCGTCGCCACCTTGCTGCTGATGCAGGCACGTGGCCGGGTGACCGCGAAAGAACTGGCCGCGGAGCTCGAGGTCTCCAACGCCACCGCCCGCCGCGACCTCGAAGCGCTGTCCGCCGCGGGGGTGCCCGTGTACCCCCAGCCCGGCAGGGGCGGCGGCTGGTCGCTCGTGGGCGGCGCCCGCACCGACCTCAGCGGACTCACCTCGGCCGAGGCCCAGGCGTTGTTCCTGATCGCGGGACCGGCGGCGTCCGTCGCACCGGAGATCAAGTCCGCGCTGCGCAAGCTCGTGCGGGCGCTGCCGCAGACCTTCCGCGCCGGTGCGGAGGCGGCCGCGGACGCGACGATCGTCGACACGGCCGGGTGGGGCGAGGACACCAGGGACAGGCCCGCACTGGTGGCACAGCTGCAGAGAGCCGTGGTCGAGCAGGTGCGGGTCCGGCTGACCTACCAGAAGCGCGGCGAGGCGCCGAAAGGCCGCGAGGTCGACCCGTGGGGACTCGTGGACAAGGACGGCACCTGGTACTTCATCGCCGGCACCTCCGACGGGCAGCGCACGTTCCGGCTGGACCGCGTCCTCGGCGTCTCCCTCACCGGCGCCCCGGCCTCCCGGCCCGCGGACTTCGAACTGGCGGGAGCGTGGGACCAGGTCGTCACGGCCGTCGAGGCGAAGCGGTCGGAGACGTCGGCGACCGTGCTCGTGCCCACCAGGTTCTTGGAGGTCTTCCAGCACCAGCACGGACGCCACTGCACCGTCGTCGGAGAGCAGGGCGAGCACACGAGGGTGGAGCTGACGGCGCCGCGGCCGCTCGACATCGCCCGCAACGTCGCCGGATGGGGCGGCCTCGTCACCGTCGAGTCGCCGGAGGTGCAGGACCACCTGGCGCGCATCGGCGCGGAGCTCGTCAGCCGATACCCGCGTGCTGCTCCAGCCGCGCCAGCCGAGTCATGATCATTTCGAGGACCTTCGCCGCGTCCGGGGCGGCCTCCTGCTGCTTCTGGAGGTGGATGATGCCCGCGAGCGCCGTCTGGACCGCGCGGCGCGCGCCCTTGATCTCCACGCCCAGCTCGCGCAGCGTCTCGCCGCCCGCGCCGTTCGGTTCGGCGACGACGCCGAGCAGCAGGTGCTCGCAGCCGACGTAGTTGTGCCCCAGGGCGATGGCCTCCACGACGGCGAGCTCCAGCGCGGCGGCCCCGTCGTCAGCGAACTGCCTGCCGCCGTCGGACGGGGCGAACGAAGGCAGTTTTCCCGGGTCGACGTCGAGCGCGCGCAGCACGTCCAGCGCCAGGTTGCCGCCCTCCGCGACGATCCCGGCCAGCAGGTGCGCGGTGCCGAGCCCAGTGCCATGGGAGACCTCCGCGGCGATCCGCAGCGCCTTCCACGCGCGATCGGTCACCTGCGAGAAGTTGTCGCGTTCGAGGTCCTGCACGGTGAGCGCCCTGATCGCGGCGATCCGTTTGACCGAGCCTTCGAGCGCTCTCTGGCAGATCGCCGAGACGGGAATGTTCATGTCCTTCACGGAGTCCGCGAGCTCGTCGGGCAGGTACACGTTGATTTTCGGCATAACCCCATGTGTACCCCCAAGCGGGGTTACAGTCAACGACGAACGCGGCAACCGTCACACTTGTGAGTGACGAGAGGGGACGGGAGCACCCGCGTGGAGGAGAGCAGCAGGCTGATCGGAAGCCGCTACCAGTTGAAGCAGAAGGTCGGCCAAGGGGCGATGGGAGTCGTCTGGCAGGCCTACGACGAGCAGCTGCACCGCGTGGTCGCCGCCAAGGAGCTGCTCGCGCTCGACGGCCTCGACGACGCCAGGGTGGACCGCGCGAAGGCGAGGGCCATGCGCGAGGCCCGGCTCGCCGCCCGCCTGGAGCACCCCAACGCCATCCGCGTCTACGACGTGGTGGAGGAGGACGGCCGCCCCTGGCTGATCATGGAGTACCTCCCCTCCCGCAGCCTCGCCGCCGTGATCACCGAACAGGGCACGCTGCCTCCCCGCGAGGTCGCCCGCATCGGGTGCTACACCGCCGCCGCGCTGGCCGCCGCGCACCGCCACGGCATCCAGCACCGCGACGTGAAGCCCGGCAACGTCCTGATCGGCGACCAGGAAGTCAAGATCACCGACTTCGGCATCTCCCGCGCCACCGACGACGGCACCGCCACCGCGACCGGCACCGTCGGCACGCCCGCCTTCTTCTCCCCCGAGGTCGCTCGCGGCGAGGACGCCGGGCTGCCCTCCGACGTCTTCTCGCTCGGCGCCACGCTCTACAACGCCGTCGAGGGCGGTCCGCCGTTCGGCACCGCGGACAACCACCTCGCGATGCTGCACCGCGTCGCCGGCGGTTCGATCATGCCCCCGGCCAACGCCGGCCCCCTGCTGTCCCCCGTGCTGTTCCGGCTGCTCGCGACCGATCCCGAGCGCCGTCCGAGCATGGAGGAGGCCGTCCACCTCTTGGCCTCCGTCGTGAACGAGACGCCTCAGGCCGCCGCCGCGACCGTGGTCATCCCGTCGACCGTGAAGCTCCCGGTCGAGGCCCAGCCGGAGGAGAAGGCGAAGAAGGACGCTGCCGCCGCCGCGGCGGGACTGGTCGCCGGCGCCGCCGCCGTGGAGGCGGCCGGTCTGACCGCTCCGCCCGCGAAGCCCGTGGCAGAGCCGGAAGCCGCGCCCGAGCCGACCCCGGAACCGGTCGTGGAGCCCGCCCCGGAGCAGAAGGCACCAGAGGCCGCACCGCCCGCGGTCCCCGAGCAGGAGACTCCGGCACCGGCCACGGTTCCCGAGCAGAAGGCGGCCGAACCCGCCGTCCGCCCGACCGTCGTGGCTCCCGCGCAGGCTCCTGCACCCCCTGTCGCCACCCCACCCGCACCCCCGGCGGAACCCGACGAGAACCGCCGGAAGTTCCCGTGGGTCCCCATCGCGATCGTGCTGCTCGTGATCGCCGTGGGCGTCGGCTCGTTCCTGTTGTGGCCCAAGGGCGACAAGCAGAACGCCCAGACGCCGCCCGGCGGCCAGACCGGCTCCAGCTCCGCGTCGAACCAGCCGACGACGAGCGAGAACCAGCCGCCCGCGTCGGCGCCGGCGAGCAGCCAGACCCAGCCCCCGGTGAACTCCGAGACGAACCCGCCCGCGAGCACCCCCAGCGACACCCCGCAGCCCCCCGCCGGTCCGAAGAACGCGACGGAGGCGATCACCGCCTACTACGCGCTCATCCCCGGCGACCTGCAGACCGGCTGGTCCCTGCTCACCGACCAGTTCAAGGCCGGGCGAGGGCTGACCTACGACGGCTACCAGACGTTCTGGCGCGGTTACACCTCGGTGCAGCTGTCGAACTTCGTGCCGCAGGGCGACAACGCCGTGACCGTGACGCTGCAGTACATGCAGGGGTCGAACGTCGCCATGACCGAGACGCCCACGTTCACGTTCGTGCAGCAGAACGGGAAGTGGCTGATCAACAGTCAGGGATGATCGACGCATGACTCGACGCGCACTCGTCACCGGAGCCTCCCGCGGCATCGGCGCCGCCATCGCCCACGCCCTCGCGGAGGGCGGCCACCAGGTCGCCGTCCACTACCGCTCCGGCGCGGACGAGGCACGAGAGGTGGCGGAACGCCTCCCCGGTGACGGGCACGTCACGGTCCAGGGTGACCTCGGCGCGAACCAGGCCGAACAGGTCGTCGGCGAGACCGTCGAGAAGCTCGGCGGTCTCGACGTCCTGGTGAACAACGCGGGCATCTACTTCCACCACCCGATCGCCACGACCGGGTTCGACGAGTGGCAGCAGGCCTGGCGCCGCACCATCGAGCTCAACCTGTTCGGCCCGGCTGACCTCGCCTGGCACGCGGTCCGGCACATGACCGGGGGCGGCCGCATCGTCAACGTCGGCTCGCGGGGCGCCTTCCGGGGTGAGCCGGACGCCCCCGCGTACGGCGCGGCCAAGGCGGGCCTGCACGCGATGACCCAGTCGCTCGCGCAGTCCCTGGCGCCGCAGGGCATCGCCGTCGCGGGCGTCGCGCCGGGGTTCGTGCGGACCGAGATGGTCACCGATCTGCTCGCCGGACCGGCCGGTGGCGCGATCAGGGCGCAGAGCCCGTTCGGGCGCGTGGCGGAGCCGGAGGAGGTCGCCGCGGCGGTCGCCTGGCTGGCCTCGGAGCACGCCACGTGGGCCAGCGGCACGATCATGGATGTGAACGGGGCCTCCTACCTGCGGTGATGTTCCCGCAGGTAGACCGGAACCAGTTCCGGTACCCAGTCGATCTTCCCGCAACCGGTCTAGACCACTAACGTCCGCCGTGGGCGCTCGACGAAGTGGAAGGCCTCCCCCTGCAATGCGTTCATTCCGCTCACGCCTCGGTGCCGCCGGCCTAGCGCTGGCCGCCGCCGCGGCGACATTGACAGTCATGGCGCCTGCCGCGCAGGCCGCCTACCCCGCCGGGTTCAAGAGCGTCGGCTACATGCCGTCCTGGGCCGGCAACGTCAGCTCGCTTCCCTACAACAAGCTCACGCACATCAACTACTCGTTCGTGCTGCCGAACTCCAACGGCACGCTCCAGGGCCTGCCGGACCCCGGCAAGCTGCAGCAGCTGGTGAGCCTCGGCCACCAGAACGGCGTCAAGGTCTCGATCGCGGTCGGCGGCTGGAACGACGGCAACGACGACAACTTCGAGATCCTCGCGGCCAGCGCCAACGGCCGCACGACGTTCGTCAACGCACTGATCAACCTCGTCAACCAGTACAACCTCGACGGCGTCGACATGGACTGGGAGTACCCGGATCCGGGCGTCGAGGGCGACAACTACACGCTGCTGATGCGCCAGCTGGGCGACCAGCTGCACAGCCGCGGCAAGCTGCTCACCGCCGCGGTGGTGAGCGAGGGCGGCACGGCGAACGGCGTGCAGCCCGCGGTGTTCGGCATCGTCGACTGGCTCAACATCATGGCCTACGACGGTGGCAGCCCGCACGCGAACTACGACTGGTCGATCGCGTCGGTCAACTTCTGGAAGAACCGCGGACTGCCGGCCAGCAAGGCCGTTCTCGGTGTGCCGTTCTACAGCCGGCCGACGTACATCTCCTACCGCGACCTCGTCGCGCAGGACCCGGCCAACGCCAACCGCGACAGCTACAACGGCAACTCCTACAACGGTCTTCCGACGATCCGTCGCAAGACGCAGTGGGCGCTGGCCAACGCGGGCGGCATCATGAACTGGGAGCTCTCCCAGGACACGACCGGCAGCACCAGCCTGCTCAACGCCATCTGGGAGACCGCCGGCAACGGCAACCCCCAGCCTCCGACCGGCGGCACCATCACCGGTTTCGGCGGCAAGTGCGTCGACGTGGCCGCGGCGAACTCCGCCAACGGCTCCGCGGTGCAGCTCTACGCGTGCAACGGCACCAACGCACAGCAGTGGACCCGCAACGGCAACACGTTGCGCGCCTTGGGCAAGTGCCTCGACGCGTCCGGCACCGCCAACGGCGCCGTGACGCAGCTGTGGGACTGCACGGGTTCGGGCAACCAGCAGTGGACCGCGGAGGCCAACGGCCAGCTCCGCAACGCGGCGTCAGGACGTTGTCTCGACGCCACCGGCAACAGTTCCGCCGACGGCACCAGGCTCCAGCTCTGGGACTGCGCCGGAACCGCCAACCAGCGGTGGACCATCAACGCCTGATTTCAAGAACTTCAGGCCGATGACGCAGGCGATGATCCCGGTGAGGAACACGATCTTCCACGCGGAGACCGACTCCTCGCCGGTGATCATCGCCCACGCCACCGTCAGGGCGGCGCCGATGCCGACCCACACGGCGTACGCGGTCCCAACGGGAATGCGTTTCATGCCGAAGGAAAGGCCGACCATGCTCAGCGTCGCGGCGATCAGGAAGACCACGTAGGCCCCCTGGGACAACGCCGTCGCCCACACCGCCTCGAGCACGGCGCTTCCCAGCAACACGGCCCAGTACATCAGCTCACCACCTTCAGGCCCGCGACGCAGCCGATCAACGCGACGAGCAGCAACGCCCTGGCCACACCGAGCTTCTCCTCACCGCGCAGCACCGCGACGAGCACCGTGAGCACGGCTCCCACGCCGACCCACACCGCATACGCCGTGCCGACGGCGATCCCCTGCATCGCCCACGCGAGCCCGACGAGGCTCACCGTCATCGCCACGGCCCACACCACCACCGGCCACGGCCGCCGGAACCCGTTCGACGCGGCGAGCGCCGTGGCCCACACCGCCTCCAGCACCCCGGAGGCCACCAGCACAACCCAGTACATTGGTACGACCGTACCAGAACCGGCGGCTACGATCACCGTCGTGGCCCCCAGCCTGGAGAACCTGCTGGTCGTAGGTGTCGCGTCGAGCGCTCTGTTCGACCTGTCCGCGTCCGACGCCGTCTTCACCGCCGAGGGCGAACAGGCCTACCGCGCCTACCAGGAAGCCCACCTGGACGACCCGTTCGCACCGGGCGTCGCGTTCCCGTTCCTCCGCCGTCTGCTGGGCCTCAACGCGCTCGGGCCGTTGGTCGAGGTGATCGTGCTGTCGCGCAACTCCCCCGACACGGGCCTGCGCATCCTCCGCTCCGCCGCGCACCACGGCCTCGCGATCACGCGCGCGATCTTCACCGAGGGCCGCGCCCCGCACGAGTTCATGCCCGCGTTGAACATGTCGTTGTTCTTGTCCGCCAACGAGGACGACGTCCGCAAGGCGACTCTGGCCGGCATGCCCGCGGGCCAGGTGCTCACGTCGTCGTTCCAGGACGACGACGATCCCGCGTTGCGGATCGCGTTCGACTTCGACGGGGTGCTGGCCGACGACGCGTCCGAGCGGATCTACCAGAGCGGCGGGCTCGACCAGTTCCAGCGGCACGAGGCCACGAACGTCGTCACGCCGCTGGATCCCGGGCCGCTGCGGAACTTCCTCGCCGGGATCAACCGGATCCAGCGCCACGCCGAGGATCGCGTGCGGGTGTCGGTGGTGACCGCGCGGTCCGCGCCCGCGCACGAGCGCGCTGTCAACAGCCTCAAGGCTTGGGGGTTGACCGTGAACGACGCGTTCTTCTTGGGAGGGTTGAAGAAGGGGCCGATTCTGGACGTGTTGAAGCCGCACGTCTTCTTCGACGACCAGCGCGGGCACCTGATCTCGACGGTGCCTTGTGTGCACGTGCCGTTCGGGGTGTCGAACGAAGTCGATCGGGCTGATCATGGAACCCGAAACGACTGAACGGCCGCAGGCGATACATCCACATGGCCTACGAACTCAGTGATCGATTGGTGGTCGGCATCGCGTCTAGCGCGCTGTTCAACCTCAAGAAGTCCGACACCGTCTTCAAACACGAGGGCCTTGAAGCATACCGAAGACACCAACGACAGAGACGCGACAAGCCTCTGAAGCCTGGTGTCGCCTTCCCGTTCATCCGCAGGTTGCTCTCACTCAACGACTTGGGCGATGCCCATAACCCGCTGGTCGAGGTCATCGTCCTGTCCCGCAACTCACCCGACACCGGTATACGCGTCATGCGTTCAATCGCCCACCACAAGCTCCCGATCTCGAGAGCGATCTTCAAACAGGGGATCTCGCCGTATGACTACATGACGGCGCTCAACATGTCGCTGTTCCTGTCCGCGGACAAGAATGACGTGAACAACGCCGTTGCCGCCGGCCTACCGGCAGGACATGTGCTCAAGTCTGCTTTCAGAGACGACGACGGCGACGAGCTCCGAATCGCCTTCGACTTCGACGGAGTGCTTGCCGACGACGACTCCGAGAAGGTCTACGGCAGCGCCGGCCTTCCCGCGTTCCAGGAATACGAGACCGCGAACGCGGTCACCCCTCACCACCCAGGCCCTCTGCTCAACTTCATGCTCAACATCAACAAGATCCGGTCCGTCGAGGAGGCGCGTCGGATGACGGATCTCAACTACGAACTTCGTCTGCGCGTCGCGATCGTCACCGCACGCAATGCTCCCGCACACGAACGTGCGTTGAACAGCCTCAACGAGTGGGGCATCACGGCGGTGGACGACGCGTTCTTCCTGGGTGGCATCGAGAAGCGCAAGGTGCTGGACGTGCTCAAACCTCACATCTTCTTTGACGACCAACGACAGCACCTCGTGGACTCGGTGCCGTGCGTACACATCCCGTTCGGGGTGTCGAACGAATGATCAGGAGCGGTGCCACCACCGCTTCGCCGGCCGCTCCGGCGCTCGCACCGAGTCCAGCCCCATGCCTTCCAGCCACGTCACGATGTCGGCGTCGGTCGTGGTGTTCACCGAGAACGCCACGACCCGAGGATCACCGTCGCGGCGCACCACGTCCCCGGCCAGCACGTCCAGCAACGCGTCCGCCGACGGCGACGGCATCGGCTCGTCCACCGCGACGTGCACCATCAGGTGCACCTCACCGGCATCGGCCAACCGTCCGTCCGACACCCAGACGACCTTGACCGCGGGGAACTCCTCGATCCGCCGCCCCACCGCCTCGCGGAGCGCCCCGGCCAGCGCGTGCGCGGACGGGCGAGGCAGCAACCGCTCGCCCAACGTGTCCGAGCCGCGTTCCCGCAGCACGCGGTGCAGCAGTGGGACCGGTATGCCGCCGACGCCTTCCGGCGAGGGGAACCCCATTGTCACGACGTCGGTCAGCTCGTAGACGTCCATCAGCCCCAGGGCGTCGCAGAACACGGAGGCCTCCGCCTCCGGCATCCACTCGCGGCAACTCTCCTCGCTGGCGAAGCAGGGCAGGTGCGGTCCCGCGCCGAACATCACGGAACCGTTGGCCGCCAACGGGATGAAGACCCCGTGGTCGGCGACGGCACCGAGGATCGGGAGGTAGTCGTAGTCGGAGCGGTGCTCGAGAAGCTCGGCGAGTGCCGAGTTCACGACAGTCCCACCTGGACCGGAAATGTCACCCATCAAGATCCCCCGGAGAGAAAAGGCCCGGCCGTCCGAAGACGACCGGGCCTGATCCTAAGGGCCGCTACTCCTTCAGGCCCGCCTCGATCGCCTTGATGATCGCCGGCCGCAGCTCCGCAGCCGAGATGATCGCGTCGACCGCCCCGACCTCCACCGCGCGCTGCACGCTGTGCACCCGGTCGAACTCGGCGGCCATCTCGTTCAGCTTCTCCGTCCGCACCGCCTGACGGGTGGACGCCAGCTCCGCGGTCAGAGCGGCGCGCTCCGCACCAGAGGCCTCGGCCACCGCCGACTCCAGCTTCTTCACGCGCGGGTCGTTGGCCGTGCGGCCGTCGACCTCGCGGGCGAACACCACGGCCGCGGCGGGCGCGCCGCCGATGACCGAGGCGTAGGAGCCCTCGACGGCGAGGACCGTCATGGACGGGTTCAGCGCCTTGGAGAAGACCACGAACGCGCCGCCGTGGTAGCGCGAGATCACGGTGAAGACGATCGGGCCGCGGAAGTTGACGATCGCGCGGCCGATCTCGGCGCCGTACTCGAGTTGCAGTTCCCGCATGGACTCCGGGGAGCCGTCGAAGCCGGACAGGTTCGCCAGCACCACCAGGGGGCGGTTGCCGGAGGCCGCGTTGATGGCGCGGGCCGCCTTCTTCGACGACTTCGGGAACAACGTGCCGGCGGTGTAGGTGTCCGGGCCGTCGGTGGGCGGGAAGCCGGTGCGGGCGACGCCGCGCGACTCGACGCCCAGCAGCGTCACCGGGATGCCGCCGAGGTGCACGTCCTGGACGACGGCGGTGTCGGCGTCGGCCATGCCCGCCCAGCGCTCCAGGACCTCGTGGTCCTGGTCGGACAGGGCGCGCATGACGGTGCGGATGTCGAACGGCTTCTTGCGGTCCGGGTTCGACTCGACCGAGAAGATCTCGCCGACCGTGGTGAACGGGCTGTCGCCGACGATGTGCGGGTACGACGACACGTCACGCGACGAGGGGTCCGAAGTGGACACCCGGCGCGGACCGGACTCGCCCGGCGCGATGTAGCTGTGCTCGTAGTGCGCCAGCAGCACGTCGAACGCCGACCGCAGGTCCGGGGCCCAGTACTGCGCCTGGCCGTTCGGGCCCATGACGCGGTCGTAGCCGCCGATGCCGTAGTTGTCCTCCGCCGAGACGCCGCCGGAGAAGTCGAGAGCCTGCTTGCCGGTCAGTACCATCGCCGAGTCCGGCGTCATGACCAGGATGCCCTTGGTGTGCATGAGCATCGTGGCCTCGGCGTTCCAGTACGGCTGGGCGCCGACGTTGATGCCGTTGACGACGACGTTGATCTCGCCGCCGTCCTGGGTGAACTCGACGATCCGCTTCAGCGCGGCCGCGACCCAGTCCATGTTCTCGACACCGGAGCTCATCGAGATCTTCGCGCCGGACGAGAGCGAGAACCACTCCAGCGGAACGGACAGCGACTCGGCCAGGTCGATGGCGTGGATCACCCGCGAGCACTCGGGCTCGGCCAGCGCGCCCAGCGACTTGGTCGGGTCGCCGAGCAGCACCACGCGCTTCATGCCCTCGGGGTACGCGGGCGTCGGCGTGGTCACCACGCCGACCACGATGCCCGCCTTGTTGCCGCCGCGCGGGCGGTCGACGGGCACCAGCGCGCCCTCGACGACGTCGTGCTCCACGAAGGAACCGCCGTCGCCGACGAGCATGTCGACCAGCTCGTACGGGTAGATCGTGCCGCGGGACTGCGCGCGCAGGACGTTCTGGCGGTAGTCGTCCAGGGGCTGGATCGGCTCGGTCGGCGGCTGCACGAACGAGAACCGCACGCCGGAACCCGCGTCCTGGGCGATCCGCACGCCGATGTCGGTGAGCTCACCGGAGACCGGGTCGCGGCGGCGCGCCAGGAACAGGACCTCTTCCAGGTCCAGGCCGGCGGTCGTCGGCAGCACGCGCTGACCGATCGCGTCCAGGTCCTTCGAGCCGAGCTCGGTCGGCGGCCACGCGTAGAGCACCACGCGGTTGGTGGCGAGGCGGGTGCGGCCACCGGCCTGGGCGCGGGCCCTGCGGATGCCGTCCAGGCACGTGGCGAGCACGTCCTCGGCGGCGGGCAGGGCCGCGATCCGGCCCTCGTCGTCGCGCAACGGCGTCAGGTCGCGGACCTGGCCCAGCGCGACCAGGCGCTCGTCGGACTTGTTCGCCTTGGCCACGGCGCGGAACAGGTACACGTCCTCGTCCACGGAGGGCAGGCGCGTGAGGTCGAACTCCCGCAACCGCTCCAGCTGCATGCGTTCGGCGATGCGCGGGTGGAGCCCGCGCACCAGCCTCTCCTCCGCGAACCCGCCGGACGACGGGCGGAACGTGAAGTGGTGGTGCATCGACTCGCCGCGGCGGCCCGCCACCGTGGTGGTGATGCGGGTGATCGTCGGCGGCAGCTGGTGCGCGGCCAGGGCAGCACCGAGGCCGGCTGCCATCTCGTCCTGGTCGGACGGACCGTCGGGCCAGTTGACGTAGAGGTCCGCGACGACGGCGCTGCCGCCGCCGTGCTCGGCGACGTCGCCGATCGCGTCCGCCAGCGACGGGAACTCCACCGCGGTCGAGATGAGACGGGTCTGCTCCGGCTCGTTCTCCGCGAGGAAGAACGCGCCGTTCACGCGCGGGTTCTCCAGCGCCTTCTTGGTGTAGTAACGGCGGGCCAGCACCTCCAGCAGCGGGGTGTTGTCCGCGCCGGGCTTGCCGATGCGCTGGCCGAGCAGGCGCACCAGCGGTTCGGCCGACGCCACCATGGCCGCGATGCGCTCCTCGCGGTCGGCGGCCTGGGGCTGGGTGTCGAGGTGGATCAGGTGCTTGCGGACCTCGCTGTGCACGCGGGCGCGGTTGCGGCGCACCAGCGGCTGCGCGAACCAGGCGAACACCACGCTGCGGGCCAGGTCGGCGACCGCCGGGTAGCGGACCTGCGTCGCGGCGACGATGTGCTCGAGCACCAGGCCGACCCGCACCCGCTCGGACTCGACGGGCGGCGCCTCCTGCACCCACTGGCGCAGCAGGGTCGTCGCGACGACCGCGTCGAACACACCGCGGCGCAGCGCCACGAACACGCGGAAGACCGCCTGCTCCAGCTCCGGCGTGCGGTCGAGCTCGGTGATGCCGTAGTGGCCGATCACGCTCTGCAGGCGGGCACGGAAGCCCTCCGGCAGCGCCGCGCGGTCCGCGTCCAGCGTCTTGAGGTAGGTGTGGAAGTGCTCGCGCGGCGAGTGGATGTGGTTCTCCGGCTTGGTGTCCTCACCGGCGGGACGGTTGCGGGAGAGGTCGCACACGTCGGCGAAGATGCTGAGCAGCTCGGCCTCGGCGACCAGCGGCCGCTCCTGCAGCTCCTCGCGCGCGCCCATGTAGTTCGAGAGCACTCGCGCGGTCTCGCCGGCGGTGGTGTCGAAGCCCAGCAGCAACGCGCGCAGGTCGTCGAGACCGCGGGCGGCGAGCTCCTCCGGCCGGACGTCCGTGCGCGGTTCGGGCAGCTCCAGCTCGACCGACGACTCGGACTTCTGCTCCTCGACGGCGCCTTCCGCGTCCTCGATCTCCTCCAGCTTCAGCAACGCACCGCCGGCGGGCACCTGCGTGCCGACGACGACGTTGAGCTCCCGCAGCCGGGCGCGGAACGGCGCCCGCAGCACCCGGGGCACCGGCCTCGACCTCCGCTCCGACCGCCAGCGGGGTCGCGACGACGAGCGCGGGCATCGGCGAGCGCAGGACGCCGCCCTCGTCGCGGGTGACGCGGTGGGTGACGCCGTCGACCTCGACCTGGTGGACCGGGCCGTGCGTGCCGGTGACGACGCGGAACCGCGTGCCGTTGACGGTGATCTGGCCGACGTGGTGGTCGAACCGCTCGACGTCGACGTCACCGGTCAGCACGACGTCCGAGTCAGCCGCGGAGACGCCCACGCGGTACTTGGCCGAACCGGTGCGGGCCACGTTCACCACGTACGGCTGGCCGCGCAGGACGAACTCCAGCTTGCTCGCGCCCTCGTGGTTCGTGCGCGGCTGACCGCCCCGGGCGGACACCAGCAGCTGGGCGCGGTTGAGCTGTTCCTCGTCCTCGTAGACCTCGATGCCGGCCGCGGCCAGCGCGATCGCGGAGTGGCGGTGCGAGATCAGGCCGCCCTCGGCGCGGACGCGGTCGATCCACGAGGTGTCGCACGAGCCGTCGATCACGGCGGGCTCGTCGAGCAGGTCGAGCACGAAGCTCTTGTTGGTCGTGCCGCCCTCGATGATGACGGTCGTCTCGGCCATGGCGCGGCGCAGCTTGCCCAGCGCCTCGTCGCGGGTGCGGCCGTACGCGATGATCTTCGCGATCATCGAGTCGAAGTCGGCGGGGATCTGCGAGCCCTCGGCCACACCGGTGTCGACGCGGATGCCGGGACCGGCGGGGAGCTCCAGACGGACGATCGTGCCGGGGCACGGCGCGAAGTCGCGGTCCGGGTCCTCGGCGTTCAGGCGGGCCTCGACGGCGTGGCCCTGTTCGACGGGCTTGGAGCCCTCCAGCTTGCCGCCACCTGCGACGTGCAGCTGCGCCTTGACCAGGTCGAAGCTCGTGGTGATCTCGGTGATCGGGTGCTCGACCTGCAGGCGGGTGTTGACCTCGAGGAACGCGAAGAGCTTCTCACCGGGGTGGTAGAGGAACTCGACGGTGCACGCGCCGCGGTAGCCCACCGCGTTCGCGAGCCGCTCGGCCGAGGACTTCAGCTCGTCGACCTGGTGCGGCTCCAGCACGCACGACGCCGACTCCTCGATGATCTTCTGGTTGCGCCGCTGCACCGAGCAGTCGCGGACGCCGAGCGCCCACGCCGTGCCCTGGCCGTCGGCGATGACCTGCACCTCGACGTGCCGGGCGCCGGTGACGAGGCGCTCCAGGAACATCACGCCGGAGCCGAACGCGCGCGCGGCCTCCAGGCTGGTGCGCTCGAAGTTCTCCTCCATCTCGGCGGGAGAGGTGATCTTGCGGATGCCCCGGCCGCCACCACCGGCGGTCGCCTTGAGCATCAGCGGGTAGGTGACCTCCTCGGCCACCTTCAGGGCGTGCTCGAGGTTGTCGACGGCGCCGCGCGACCACGGCGCGACGGGGACGCCGACCTCCTCGGCGATCAGCTTGGAGCCGATCTTGTCACCGAGCTTGCGCATGGCCTCGGCGGACGGGCCGACGAACGTGACGCCGACCTTCTCGCACAGCTCGGCGAACTCGGGGATCTCGGCGACGAAGCCCCACCCGACCCACGCGGCGTCGGCCTTCGTCTCGACGAGGGCGGTCTCCAGCACCTCGAGGTTGAGGTAAGGACGGTCAGCCGCCAGGCCGAGGTTGTAGGCGAGGTCGGCCTCTCTCACGAAGGGCGCCGACTTGTCGACATCGGTGTACAGGGCGACGGTCTCGATCCGTTCCCCTGACTCGGCGGCGAGCTCACGGACGGCGTGGATCAGCCGCATTGCGGCTTCCCCGCGGTTGACGATCGCTACACGACTGAACAACGACTTGGCTCCTCGCGGACATGACGACCTCAGCGGCACACGCCGCCCAATCGATGTACACACTCTCGTCTACTACTCGGTAGCAAAACCGCTAGATCGGAACGAGTTGAGCAGCGTGCTTTGTATGAAACCAACAAGGCGCCAGGTCCCCGGCACAGCTTCACTTGAGTCCGTGTCCCAACTCACCACCGCGCTCGCTGCCACCGGGACCATCCGATCACAGCGGCGGCAACGAGCGGTAACTCCGCAGTCACCAGGCGGCACAGACCGGCCGGGACTCCCCCGGCCGGCGCACGGGGATCAGGACTGCGGAACCCTGATCACGGCCCCCGGTGTGATCACGTTGGGATTCGTGATGACGTGCGGGTTCGCCCGCACCAGCCGCGTGTAGAGGTTGCCGGAGCCGTAGAACTGGGTGGCGATCGACCACAACGTGTCGCCGGACTTGATCTCGTACTCCTGGTAGGCCCGGTAGCCGGGCACGATCCGAGGCCCGTACACGACCGGCACGATCACCTTGTCGAGCTCGGCGCCGTCCTCCGGCGACACCCAGAACACCTCGACGAAGAGCCGGTCGAGCGCGAACGAGGCACCCGACACGTCGACCCGCACCTGGAACTGGCCGTGGCCGCCGACCCCGTCACCGGCGGTGAACCCGCCGGTCACCTCGTCGTGGCCCTCGTGGACCCGGTAGCCGAACTGCGCCTCGAACGCGCCGCCGGCGGTACCGGCGATGTGGACGTGGCTCCCGACCAGACCCTGCGGCCGGGGCTGCTGAACGTCGATGGACATGTCTTCCCCTTCCTCCGCCCGTAAGTCGCGGGGCGGGAGGGAGGCGTTGCCGGGGTTCACCCCGGTGGCGCAACGGTGGTGGGAGATCGATTACCAGTCGACGTCGAAGCGCCTCTTGTACTCCTTGTAGCGCTCAGTCTGACGTCGCTCGGAGGTGTCCTGGTCCGGCATGTACTTCTCACCTCGGAAGTTCTGCGGTCCATGATCTTGGAACGGGTCCCGGCGATAGGTGATCTCACCCGACGCCTCGAAGTGGTAGTGACCGTGGAAGTGGCCGTCGCCCTCCACCAGCCCGCCGAAGAACACGTCGACGCTCCCGTCGGGGTTGTGCCGCACCACGGCCGTGTCGCGATACTGCACCGGGATCGCCGCGATGCTCAAAGCATCTTCTTTGATCGCCCTCAGCTCGGTCTTGCGGTCCTTGTAGCGATCGTGCGCCACGATGAACGAACGTTTGGCCGCCTTGTACCCGACACTAAGCCGGTCGTGTTCGTTCCTGGCCGCCAGGAACGCTTCTCTAGCTCGATCGAAGGCGTCTTTCGCGTTCCGCTGCTGAGTCTGCGCCCGCTCGCGCTCGGCCTTGGCATTGTCGAAGAGGTTGCGCGCTCGTTGGAACTCGTCTTTGGCGTGTTGGTATGCCGGTCTCGTCCGTTCCCATCCGGCCTTGGCATCACTGCTGACGTCGAGAAGCCCGCGTCGCTCCGCTTTGCACGCTTCGCGTTCAGCTTTATACCCGTGCCCTTCATCTGCCCACCTCCTCGCCGACGCGCCGTCCCTCGCGTTATGCGCGTCCGTGGCGCGATCGAAAGCGGCAAGCATGTTCTGGTGAGCGGCGTCCTCCCTGCTCTTCAAGTGGTCGATGCGCGAGCTGTGGCCAGACCGAACACCTTGATAGCTTTCCCAAGCCGCCTGCTGCACGTCCCGTGCGACCTGCATCGCCTCGTACGCCCGGTTCATGGCCTCGCGCAGCGCTGCCTGTCGATCCCAGGCCTCCTGCTGGGCTTTGTTGGCCGTTTCTCTCAAGGAGTGCATGCGGTTCATCGCCTCCTTGGCCTGTTCCCGACGTTGCCAGGCGGCGTCCTGGTCCTGGCGCGCGGACTCCCTGTGCTCCCCTGCCTGGTCAAGTGCAGCCTTCAGACGGTCCAGCTCAGCGTCACGAGGCATGTTCGCCACTCGATTCGATCGATCTCGACATCTGCTGCACCTACGTCGCGGCACGACACAGCCGCGTTAGCGCTATTGGAAGACGTGGTGGAGGTCGGAGTCGAACCGACTCTGCGCGAGGGCTCCCGTTTTACAGACGGGCGGGGCTCCACAGCCCCTTCTCCACCATTGTTCGAACACATTTCAAGCGCACGAAAAAGCCGCCCTGACCCGTGTGCACGGGCGGGCGGCTCTCCGCGTCGACGAGGCCTTACGGCGTCACGACGGAGAGCCTGAGCTGGGCGGATAGCTGCGCATGGGCCCACCTTCCCGCATCCCGCCGGGCCTCGCCAGCCATTTACCGGGGCATTCACGAGAAACGGGGCCGGGCGCCCGAGCGATACCCGGACGTGAAGGTCGTGGGGCGCGGCCGTGAGCTCGCCGCGGTGCGGACGTGGCTGGCGGCGGAGACCGGGCGGCTGGTGCTCTGCGGCGGTGAGCCGGGCATCGGCAAGACGCGGCTGGCCCAGGAGCTGGCCGGGCACGCGCTCGCGCTCGGCCGGGAGGTCGTGTGGGGGCACTGCGTCGAGACGGCCGGGGCGCCGGCGTTCTGGCCGTGGCGGCAGGTGCTGAAGGCGGCCGGCACGGATCCCGACGTCGTGCTGGCGCACGACGCGGAGGTGCCGCAGGACAGGTTCCGGGTGTTCGACGCGGTCGCGGCGGCGCTGGACCGCGAGGGGCTGGTGATCGTCGTCGAGGACGTCCACTGGGCCGACGAGGCGTCGTTGCTGGTCCTCGCCCACCTCGCCACGCACCTGCGGACGGTGCTGCTGTTCGCCACCTTCCGCGATCCGTGCCCGGCGGTCGCGGACCTCATGCGCTCGGCCGACCGGATCGACCTGCACGGGTTGTCCGCGGACGAGGTCGCGGAGCTGGTGGGGGCCGGGCACGCGGCCACGATCACGGAGCTGACCAGCGGGAACCCGTTGTTCGTCACGGAGATCGCCCGCGCGGTCGAGGACGGCACGTGGCGTGCCGACCAGCCGCCGCGCAGCGTTCGCGACATCGTCACCGCACGCCTCGCCCGGCTCTCCCCCGACGCACGCGAGCTCGTCAGGACGGCGGCGCTGATCGGCCGCGACTTCGACCTCGACCTCGCCGCCCGTGCGTCCGGAGTGCCGATCAGCGCGCTGGACGAGGCCACGACGTTGATCGACGCGACCGGGCACCGGTTCGTGCACGCGCTGACCAGGGACGCCGTCGAGGCCGCGCTCTCCCCCGCCGAACGGCGTGCGGTGCACCGCCGCATCGCCGAGGCCATGACGGGCAGCACGCGCTACGCCGACGTTGCCCGGCACTGGAAAGCTTGCGGGGCAACGGAAGAAGCTCTCACGTGGACCATCCGGGCGGCCCAGGACGCGGTGGCCGGGCTCGCCTACGAGGAAGGCGTGCGCCTCTACCGCGCGGCCGCGGAGACGAGGGACGGCAACGAGATCCAGGTGGCACTCGGCAAGGCGGCGTACTTCGCGGGGGACCTCGCGGGGTGCGTCCAGGCCGCCCAGCGCGCCGCCGAGCTGGCCGAGTCGCCCGAGCAG
Source organism: Lentzea cavernae (assembly GCF_014653695.1). Classification (GTDB taxonomy): domain Bacteria; phylum Actinomycetota; class Actinomycetes; order Mycobacteriales; family Pseudonocardiaceae; genus Lentzea; species Lentzea cavernae. Next base: position 702,648 of record NZ_BNAR01000002.1, read on the forward strand.
AGCGCCGAGGCCGCCCTGGTGCTCGAAGCCGCTCCCGGCGCGGGTGTCAACGCGATCGCGACCCCGTTGTGCGACAACGCTCTTCTCCTCGACGTCAGCCGTGCGACGCGGGCACGGCTGCTGGCCCAGCGCAGCCATCTCGCGTTCTACCGCGGCGAACAGCACCGGCTCGACGCGCTCAGCCGTGAGGCCCTCGAACTGGCCCGTGGCGACGACCGGGCGCTCGCCGAGGCGTTGCACGCCAGGCAGGAGGCGTGTCCGGGACCGGCCGGCCGTGCCGAACGCCTCGGGCTCGCCACCGAGATGATCGACCTCGCCCACCGCACGCACAGCCCGCGCGGTGCGATGTGGGGTTCGTTGTGGCGCGTCCACGCGTTGGTAGAGAGCGGTGAACTCGCTGCCGCGCAGGAGGAACTGCCCGCGTTGCGGCTCGCCTGCGAACGTGTCGGGGGCCAGGTCCCGTTGTGGCACCTCGGCGTCGTGACGGCGTGCCTCGCGCAGGCGCAGGGCCGGTTCGCCGAGGCCCGGGAGGTGGGCCGCAGGGCCTACGACCGCATGCGGGTGATCGAGCGCGAACCCGCGTCGGGCGCCTATTTCGCCCTGCAGTGCGGGCTCTCCTGCCATCTCGGCGTCACGGAGGACGGGCTCGCGCTGGCCCGTCACTTCCACGACCCACCGCCGCGCTTCCGGCTGATGGCGAAGCTGACGCGGGCGTTCCTGTTGCTGCGGGCGGGTTTCCGCGACGAGGCGCTGGAGTTCTACCGCCGTTGCGGGCCCGTAGCGGAGTGGGACCTGCCCGCGTTCTTCGTGCTGCCCGGCCTGGTCGACGCCGTCCTGGTGACGTCGGGGCTGGGTCTCGCCGACGACCTGGGGGCGGTCCTGCCCCGGCTCGCGGAGTTCCGGGGTGAGCACGCGGCGGGCAACGGCGTCGCGTACATGGGGCCGGTGACCCTCGCGCTGGGCCGCGGTCACCTGGCGCTCGGCGAGCACGAGCAGGCCGTCACCGACCTCACCGCCGCCGTCGACGAGGCCTCCCGCGCCGGCGCGGCCGCGTTCGCCGCCGAGGCCCGCTGGCACCTCGCGGCGGCGTTGCGCGCGCTCGGCCGCGACGCCGACGCCGTGCAGCGCGCCGCCGACCGCGCCATCCGCGCACTGGGCATGACCGCGTTCACCACGACCGAGCTGAGCAGCCGCGAGCACGAGGTCGCCTCGCTCGTCACCGAGGGCATGACCAACCGGCAGATCGCCCGGCGGCTGGTGATCTCCGAGCGGACCGCCCAGAACCACGTCCAGCACATCCTCACGAAGCTCGGCTTCAGCACCCGCAGCCAGATCGCGGCGTGGATGAGTACCGCACCGAGTACTCCGGCGGATGGCTGACCAGCGCGAACTCCCTACCTTCAGATCAACGACCTGAAGGAGGACCCCATGTGGCTCACCATCGCGACCCCGCCCACCCGCTCCCTCGACCAGCTCGACGCGGTCATGGGCGCGACCGCCCCGGAGGGCCTGCGCGCCCGCTACGCGTGCCAGGCCGACGGCGACTTCCGGATCATCGCCGTGTGGGACTCGAAGGAGCACGCCGACCGCTTCTTCCGCGAGGTCCTCGGCCCGGTCCTGGCCCGCGTGCTCGGCCCGGAACCGGCCGGGGCCCCCGCGATGACCGGCATGGAGGTGCTGCGGGAGTTCATTCCGGCCGTCGCCGGGTAGCCACCCGCATGCGACCAGTTCAAGCAGCGGCCTCAGCGGTCGGCGCGGCGTTCCTGCTCGTCGGTGTGCTCGGCTTCATCCCCGGCATCACCGCGCACTACGACGAGCTGAGCTTCGCCGGCCACTCGGGCGCTCTCCTGTTCGGCCTCTTCGCCGTGTCGGTCCTGCACAACCTCGTGCACCTGCTGTTCGGCGTGCTCGGCCTGCTCGCCGCGAAGAAGCCGCAGTCCGCCCGCGCGTTCCTGATGGCAGGCGGCGGCATCTACGTGTTCCTGTGGGTCTACGGCTCGGCGATCGGCGAGCACACGGCCGCGAACTTCCTGCCCGTCAACACGGCCGACAACTTCCTGCACCTCGGTCTCGGCGCCGGGATGATCGTGCTCGGCATCGCCACGACCGCGGTCGAACGGGCTCGCAGCGACTCCCCCGTCAATTGAGCAGCGCGATCGACAGGTTGAGGGCTCCCGCGAAGCTCACCCACGCCAGGTAGGGCAGCAGGAGCGCCCCGGCGACCGCGCTGCGCCGCCAGAACACGACGATCACGGCGGCGACGGCCAGCCAGAGGACGACGATCTCGGCGAAGGCCACCCAGAACCAGCCGAGCCCGAAGAACAGGGGCGTCCACGCCGCGTTCAGCACGAGCTGCCCGCCGAACAGCGCCAGCTCACCCCGCGTGGCGCCGGCCCGCCAGGCCAGCCACCCGGAGACGGCGATCATCACGTACAGCGTCGTCCACACCGGCCCGAACAGCCAGGAGGGCGGTGCCCAGGAAGGCTGCTCCAGCGCCGCGTAGGTCGATCCCGCGGACACGGAGAACAACGACCCCACCACGGCGGTCACCAGGACCGCCCCGGCGAACAGCCCGAGAGCGCGGACGGGGTGCCGTTCGGATACCAGCGTCATGCAGGGGTGTTACCCGTTCGGGAGCCGGGCAAAGCACGCACGATCCCGAGCACCGCCGCCCGGCTGGGCCTGGCCCGGTCGGCCGGGTTCAGCAGGGTGAGCTCGTCGACCAGCACGGCCTCGCGGATCTGCGCGTCGTGACCGGGCAGCTCGGCCCGCAACGCCTCCACCAGGCGTGATCGCAACGCCCGCCCCAGCGGGTCGTCCGACGGCAACAGCCGCCAGTGCGCACTCAGGACGCGGGACGCCACGTCCTCGCCGCCGACCGCCCAGAGCAGGCGGATCATCCGGTCCGCGAGGCCCATGCGTGCAACAGTGCGGTCCGGCGGTCGCGCTCGCAACCGCCGGACACGCGAACCGCGCTTACTTCTTCTTGCCGGTGAGCAGTGCCTTGACCTGGTTGCCGCGGCGGCGCAGGCCCCACTTCGTCACGCGGATCAGCGCCTCGCGCACGATGTTGCCGCTCATCTTCGACTCGCCGAACTCGCGCTCGAGGAACGTGATCGGCACCTCGCGGACCCGGAAGCCCAGCTCGAGCGTCCGCCACAGCAGGTCGATCTGGAAGCAGTAGCCGGCCGACGCGACCGAGGCGAGGTTCAGCTTGCGCAGCGTGTCCGCGCGGAACGCCCGGTAGCCGCCCGTCATGTCGCGGACGTTCGCGCCCAGCGCGAGCCGCGAGTACAGCGAGCCGCCCAGCGACAGGAACTTGCGCTGCGCGGGCCAGTTCACGACCTCACCGCCCGGCACCCAGCGCGAGCCCAGGACCAGGTCGGCCTTCGGCAGCGCGTCGAGGAGGCGGTGCAGCTGCTCCGGGGCGTGCGAGCCGTCGGCGTCCATCTCGCAGATGACGCCGTAGTCGCGCTCCAGCGCCCACTGGAAGCCCGCGACGTACGCGGCGCCCAGACCGGCCTTCTCGGTGCGGTGCATCACGTGGACCCGGTCGTCGGCGGCCGCCATCTCGTCGGCGAGCTGGCCGGTGCCATCGGGGCTGCCGTCGTCGACCACGAGGACGTGCACGTCCGGCAGTGCCGTGTGCAGCCTCTTGACGATCTTTCCGATGTTGTCCCGCTCGTTGTAGGTCGGGATCACCACCAGCACCTGCCCGAGTTCCTGGTCAGGCTGCTGCGCCATTCGAGTCCTTCCGTCGTCGGGTGAAGCCCAGCGCCAACGCCGCGAGGCCCGCAGCGGCAATCACCCACTCGGGCCAGGCTCCTAGCCAAGTCGCCAGCGTAGTCTGTGACCGCAGCGGCAGTGTCGCGACCAGGGCACCTGGCTCGAAAAGCCCAGTCTTTTGTGTGACGGAACCGTCAGGTTCGACGATCGCGCTCACCCCGGACGTGGCGGCCACGACGACCGCCCGCCCGTGCTCCACCGCCCTCACGCGGGACATGGAAAGCTGCTGGTAGGTCATCTCCGTGTACCCGAACGTGGCGTTGTTCGTCGGGATCGCGATGAGCGTCGCCCCGGCCGTCACGGAGTCGCGGACCACTGAGTCGAACGCCACTTCGTAACACGTGTCAATCGCGACCTTCGCGGGCCCCATGACGAAACCCTCGGGGTCGGTTCCGGGCTGGAACACGCCCGCGCGGTCGACCTCGGAGGCGAACAGCCGGAAGAACGACCGCATCGGCATCGTCTCGCCGAACGGCTGCAGCTTGCGCTTCGTGTAGGTGTCCGTGGCCCCCTTCTCCGGGTCCCAGAGCACCACCTGGTTGCGCGGCAGCCCGTCACCCTTGTCGACCACGACGGCGCCCACCGCGATCGGCGCCTTGACCGCTTTCGCGGCCCGGTCGATCAGCGCGGCGGCGTCGGGGTTGCGGAAGGGGTCGATGTCGGACGAGTTCTCCGGCCAGATCACGACGTCGGGCTGCTTCACCTTGCCCGCGGCCACGTCGGCGGCCAGTTCCTCCGTCCTCTTCACGTGGTTGTCGAGCACGGCGCGGCGCTGCGAGTTGAAGTCGAGGCCCGCGCGCGGCACGTTGCCCTGGATCGCGGCGACGGTGGCGGTCCCGGCGGACGCGTCCACCCCCACCGGCACCACCAGGCCCACCCCCAGCGGCATGACGACCAGCGGCGCGGCGAGCTTCCAGTTCTTGAGGAGCCAGAACAGCCCGAACCCGGTCAGCACGACCGCGAACGTCACCAGCGGCGCCCCGCCCAGCGACGCGAGCGGCAGGAACCAGCCCTCCGGCTGCCCGAACGCGATCTTGCCCCAGGTGAAGCCGCCGAACGGGAACACCCCGCGCAGGGCCTCGTCCGCGACCCACAGGCACGCCGCCCACAGCGGCCAGCCCGGCACGCGCGACGCGAACGCCATCGCGGCCGTGCCGATCGAGATCATCAGGGCGCAGGCCAGCGCGAGCGGCAGCCACGCGATCAGCCCGACGAACTCACCGGTCCACCGCAACAGCGGCACCATGAACCCGAGCCCGAACAGCAGCCCGTACCCGAAGCCGGCGCGCGCACGCCTGCCATGGATCACATACGCGAGCAGCGCGAACCCGACCGGCGCCAGGAACCACAGCGGACGCGGCGGGAAGCTCAGGTAGACGAGCACACCGCCGGCGAGGGCGAGTGCGATGCGCAGCAGCACCGGAGTGCTCACCTTCCGCCTGCGGGCGGGCGATTCCGGCGATTCCGGCGCGATGGGGGGTGCGACCACCCGATCAGCGTACGAGGCCTCGGAGCAGCGGCGCGGGCGCGTGCCGGCTCGCCGTGGTCGCCGAGTCGAAGTGCGCGGCCCGTTCGCACGGGAGGGCTGTTGGGGCGAATGGCCATTGAGCGAAACGGCGGAATGGTGGTTCCACACCGACGACAGCCGTTATCTCGATTCCGACGGCCATCTCCACTGGAACGTCCGGAAAAGGTCAACGAGCGCCGTCTTCGTTCCCCCTTTCGGTAAGGTTCGGTCCAAATCAGGAGGTGACGGATGCCCCGTCCAAGCGTGGAAGCCGAACGCAAGGCGCAGATCCTCGCGTCCACCTGCAAGGTCATCGCGGCAGAGGGCTTCCGCCACCTCCGGGTGTCCGACGTCGCCAAGGACGCGGGCGTCTCCGGCGGTACGGTCCACTACTACTTCGAGACCAAGCGCGAACTCACCGACGCGGCCTTCGAGCACTGCTTCCAGGTCTCGGTGACGCGCCGCCGCTGGATCCTCGAGTCCGACGAGCCCCCGCTCTCGCGCCTGCGCATGGTGGTCGAGTCGTACCTGCCCGAGGGCGCCGAGACCGTCGAGGCGTGGAAGGTCTGGGCCGAGCTCTGGGTCGAGGCCATCCGCAACCCCGAACTGCAGGAGCTCAACGAGCGCTTCTACGGCGAGTGGCGCGACATCGTGGCGAGCATCTTCCGCGACGGCCAGGCCTCCGGCGACATCACGACGTCCGGCGACCCGCTCGAGCTCGCGAACATGATGGTCAGCATGCTCGACGGCCTCGCCTTGCAGGTGCTGGCGGGCTCGAAGGCCATGACGGTCGACACGATGCGCGTCATCTGCCTGCGGTTCGTCGACCAGCTCTCGACCGCCAACGTCGGATAGCCCCCATCTGTTGCGATGAACGCCCCTGGAATCGGGTGACGTCGCTCATCCGGGACATATCAGGGTTGGTCCCGATGCTAGGAACGACCGATTTTGGGCATCCTTGGTTCATGACCACGACAGTTGCTTTGAGCAGGCCCAGGACCAACCGGATGATCGCGGGTGTCTGCGCGGGGCTCGCCCAGCGCTGGGGGATGAAGGCGGGCACCGTGCGCCTTCTGTTCCTGCTGTCCTGCCTTCTGCCCGGACCGCAGTTCGTCGTCTACATCGTTCTTTGGGTCATCATGCCCAGCCGCGACTACTGAGTCGTGGCAGGAACGGCCGCCCACTTCCCCGGTGGGCGGCCGTTTCCGCGTCAGGGGACGAATCCTTCAGCGGTTCTCGTCCACGGGGATGCCGGCCATCTCCTCCGTGAGACTCGTGAACGATTCCGGCTCCACCCGGAACCACCCGTCGAACGGCTGCGTCATCCCCGCGCACAACACGCACACGAGAGCCAGCACGGCCGAGGTGAGGCTCATCTGCAGGAGGTGCCGCCTCCGCGACGTGAACCCGATCATCAACGGGAACACGATCATCGCCACGGCACCCGCGATCGTCCCGATCAGCATGATCTCGCCGGTGTTGTCCAGCCCGCTCGCGGAGTCGAGCCGGTCGCGCCGCAGGTCGGTGATCTCGCGCATCCGTTCCAGGGAACGCTCGCGCGCGCTCTTCACCTGGTCCGGGGACGAGGGCAGCGACAGGACCTCCGAGTGCAGCGAGTTCAGGGTCGCGGTCGTCGCGTCGTCGGACTCGCCGACCGCCAGCCGGGGCCATTCCTTGTCCGCCACCAGTTTCGGGTACTCGGTCAGCAGCGAGCGGAGATGATCTCGCTGGGGCTGCGGCATGACCGCGGTCTGCCAGTAGACGTCGGCGACGGCGGCGGCCTCGCGTGAGGCGTTGTCCTCGGCCGCGCCGCTCTCCTCCCAGACGATCACCACGTAGAACGCCAGCGCGACGATGAACAGGCCGCTGACCACCGCACCGAGGAAGCCGCGCGAGTCCGCGTCCCTGTCGTCGGCCTGCTCGTGGGCACGGGAGCGCCCGAACAGGATGCAGGCGACGACGGTCACGACCACTGCCGCGAGAACGATGACTAGCCCGGTCCACATGGCCTCCATCTCCCCACAGCCGACACCGTTTGACCACCAACACCACGCTTCCCGGCACTCTTGTGCGCCCGTCAAGACCAACGGCGGGGTAATCCGGCGCACAGGGAGTCCACATCGGATCTCCCTCGCACAACCCCTTGACACGAACAGGGAAACCGACTCGCGCAGTCCTCGACGGAGAGTGAGGACGCGGTGATCAACGGGCGGTGACAAGCGCACCGAAGCGTGCCAACCTGTGCGCCGACCCGACCGGAAGGCGTGGCATGCGTGCACCGATCCTCATCGCCGTCCTGCTGCTGGTTCCGCTGTTCACCCCCGGACCCGTCGCCGCGGCCGAGGTGTGGCGCACGCAGTTCGACGAGGCGGTGTACGGGGACGTCACGGTCGTCGGCAACTCCGTCCTGACCTGCCCGACGCCCGCGCAGGCGGGACACCACCCCAAGTACCCGCCGCAGTCCTGTGTGGACGCGTTGAACCACAAGGGCAGCGGCCCGTCCGCGCTGAACAACGGCCACCGCATGTCCTGGAACGACGTCGACGACGACCCGGCGACGTTCACCTCCTCCAGCGCCGAGCTCACCATCCCGGCCGGCGCCACCGTCGCCTACGCCAAGCTCGGCTGGGCGGGCAGCGCCACCTGCCACGACGCCGAGAACCCGCCGGGCACGCCACGTGACCCGGTCATCTTCAACGGCACACGCGTCGAACCCGGGAAGTTCGTCGCCGACGCGCCGGGCGAACTCTCCCACACCGACACCGCGTTCTACAGCGCCGAGGCCGACGTGACTCGCGCGCTCACGAGCGGCACCGTCACGGTCGCCAACGTCTGGGCGCCGCAAGGGTTCGACTGCTTCGGCGGCTGGTCGCTGACGGTCGTGTGGAAGTTCCCGAACGCCACCGCGGCGGCGCCCGCGAAGCGCCACATCGCGGTGCACGGCGGCCACGTCCGCCTCCCCACGCAGAAGCCGGTGTTCAGCACACCGATCGCACCGACGCACCCCACCGGCGGGGTCGTCCGCGTGGGCTTCACCGCCTACGAGGGCGACTGGGCCACGGACGGCGACCAGATGCTGGTCAACGGAACGTCGATCGGCGGGCGCAACGCGTTCGTGTCTTCCGCACAGGGTGCCGCGCATCCCAACAACATGAGCGTCGACGCGCGCACGGTGACCATCGGCGAGGACGTTCTCAAGCCTGGCACCAAGAGCGCCGAGCTGGGCTTCAAGAGAGCGGACGACGCGTTCCTGGTGCAGAGCATCACGTGGTCGTTCCCGCTGCCCGAACTCACGCTCGCCGTCACGCCGGAAAACCCCGCCGCACACCCCAAGGACACCGTCACCCAGACCGCCACCGTCACCAACGTCGGTGACGCACCGGCCGCGGACGTGACCGTGTGCGGCCAGCAGGTCGGCACGATCGCTTCCCGTGCGACGGCAACGCGCACATGCACGTCCACGGCGGCCGACGACGACTACCCCGCCACCGTCGCGGTGAGCGGCACCAGTCTCGCGGGCGATCCGCTCGCGACGCAGAAGGCGTCGACCGTCGACGTGCTGCACCCGGCGTTGCGCGCGGCCACCACGACCGAACAGATGACCGCGCTCCCCGGCCAGGCCGTCAAGTTCACGACGACGGTCACGAACACCGGTGACACGCCGCTGTTCGGCCTGGCCGCTCGCGCGGCCGGGGGATGCGACCCCATGCAGGGCCAGCTCGACCCCGGCGCCACGGCCGCGGTCGGGTGCTCCGCCCCCGCCGGCGACGAGAGCGGTGCGCTCACCTCCACGGTGAGCGCGGCCGACAAGCTCGGCGGCAAGGTCGAGGCGTCGGCATCCGTGCAGGTCAAGGTGGTCTACCCGCGACTGACGATCAGCGCGGTCTGGTCGAAGGACCGCGCTGGGGACGGTGAACGGGTGACCGTCACGGTCACGGTCGGCAACCCGTCGGACCTGCCGATCACCGACGTCCGCGTCGAGGGCGAGCCCGCCGCGTGCCGCAGGACGTTCCCGGTGCTCGAGCCCCGCGAGCGAGTCACCTACACCTGCGAGGTCACCGCCCCGCAGAACTCCCGGCTGACGGTGTCCGGCGCGGGTGCCGCCGGAGCGGTCAGCGAGAGCGCGGTCGTCCGGATCGAGTCCTTCAGCGCCCCGCTCCCGCCCGAACCACCGGCACCCGAACCGGGAGCGCCCGAACCGCCGGCGCCGAGCCCGGCGCAACCGGAGCCCCCGCGACCCGTCGCGCACGTCCAGCAGGTGTCGAAACCGGCGGTCGGCGGGGTGGCGGCGATCGTCGGGATGATCGGGATGGTGGTCGTCGCCAGCGCGTTGTCCGGCCTGGGGCGCCGCTGAGCCTGAAGATCCATTCACTGTGTGGAAACGGACGTGTTGTTTCGCAGCCGAATGAGGTAGAAGGGCCTCATGGAAATCACCGCCTTCCTGGAACGCAAGCTGGCCCGCCGGTTCCGCACCTACGACACCGACGGCGACGGGTTCATCGAGCGGCGGGACTTCACACAGGCGGGCGAGCGCACCACGAAGGCGTTCGGGCTGGCGGCGGACGACCCGAAGGCCGTCCGGTTCCACGAGCAGCTGATCGGGTTGTGGGAGCACCTGGTGTCGGTCACCGACCAGGACGGCGACGGCCGGATCAGCGTCGAGGAGTACAAGACGGCGTTCGCGAACGGGTTGCTGGAGACGCCGGAGTCGTTCGACAAGGGCTACGTGCCGTTCCTCGACGCGGTGATGGCGGTCGCGGACGGCGACGACGACGGCAAGCTCACGGTCGAGGAGCACGCGAAGTGGACCGGCGCGTTGATGGGCCTCTCGGAACGCGACGCCCGGGGCATCCACGACCTGCTGTCCGACGAGGACGGACTGCTGTCCACACAGGCCCTGCTGGCGGCGATCCGGGAGTTCTACTTCTCCGAGGACCCCGCCGAGGCCGGCAACTGGCTGCTGGGGTCGTTGGACTGACGTGCTGCTGAAGACGCTGCAGGAGCACGCGGCACGGGCCCAGCCCGCCGCGCACGTCGAGGAGGCGGGCGGCTGGTGGCTGCGCCACTCCCCCGGCGACGCGTGGTGGGTGAGCGCGGTGCTGCCGCACGACCGCGAGGACCGGGTGGCGAGGGCCGAGGAGTTCTGCGCCGAGCGCGGGGCCGGGGTGAAGTTCCAGATCACGCCCGGCGTGTGCGCGGAGGACCTGGACCGGGCGCTCGACGACAGGGGGTACGCGCGGGGTCACGACATGTCCCTGCAGATCGCCTCGACCTCCGAGGTGCTGCGCCAGTCCCAGGCGGACGCGGGCGAGGTGACGGCCCGGCCCACCGACGCGTGGCTGGCGGCCTGGCAGGAGGTGACCACGCGGGACGTCAGTGCCGAACGCGACCTGCTCAGCCGCGTCGAGCACCCGTCCGCCTACGCGCACGCCGAGGTGGATGGGCAGGTCGTCGCCGTGGGACGCGCGGTGGCCGAGCAGGGCTGGGCGGGCGTGTTCGGCATGGCGACACTCCCGCACGCACGTGGGCAGGGCGCCGCACGGACCGTGCTCGCCGCACTGGCCTCGTGGGCGGCCGCGCGCGAGGTGAACCACATGTACTTGCAGATGGAGAAGGCGAACACCACGGCGTTCAGGCTCTACGAGCGGACGGGGTTCCGTGAGGTGTGCACCTACCACTACCGAATTCGTGGCTAGGTAATCACGAATCAAGAAGGCAGGAGCCCGGTCTCCGAGCTAGTTTTGCGCCATGACCAGGACAGCGGCGGCGCACGATGCCGACACCCACGATCTGATCCGCGTGCAGGGCGCACGCGTGAACAACCTGCGCGACGTCGACGTCGAGATCCCGAAGCGCCGTCTGACGGTCTTCACCGGAGTCTCCGGGTCCGGCAAGAGCTCACTGGTGTTCGGCACGATCGCCGCGGAGTCGCAGCGGCTGATCAACGAGACCTACAGCGCGTTCCTCCAGGGCTTCATGCCGACGCTGCCGCGGCCCGAGGTGTACCTCCTCGAGGGCATCACCACGGCGATCCTGGTCGACCAGCAGCGGATGGGCGCCGACCCGCGTTCGACCGTCGGCACCGCGACCGACGTGAACGCGATGCTGCGCATCCTGTTCAGCCGCCTCGGCGCGCCGCACATCGGCGGCCCGCAGGCGTTCTCGTTCAACGTGGCCTCGATCTCCGGCGCGGGTGCCGTGACGATCGAGAAGGCCGGCCAGAAGGTGAAGGAGCGCCGCGAGTTCTCCGTCACCGGCGGCATGTGCCCCCGGTGCGAAGGTCGCGGGAAGGTCTCCGACATCGACCTCACCGAGGTCTACGACGAGTCGAAGTCGATCGTCGAGGGCGCGATCAAGGTGCCCGGTTACAACGTCGACAACCAGTGGACCGTGCAGACGTTCACGCAGTCCGGGTTCATCGACCCCGAGAAGCCGATCCGCAAGTACACCAAGAAGGAACTGCACGACTTCCTCTACCGGGACCCGGTCAAGATCAAGGTCAACGGCATCAACCTGACCTACGAGGGCCTGATCCCGAAGCTGCAGAAGTCCATGCTGTCCAAGGACCGCGAGGCGCTGCAGCCGCACATCCGCGCGTTCGTGGACCGCGCGGCGACGTTCGGCACCTGCCCGGACTGCGGCGGCACCCGGCTGACCGAGGCGGCGCGGTCGTCCAAGATCCAGGGCGTCTCGATCGCCGACCTGTGCGACATGCAGATCACGGACCTCGCGGACTGGATCCGCGGGGTGAAGGACAAGTCCGTCGCGCCGCTGATCGACAAGCTCGCGCACACGCTGGACTCGTTCGTGGAGATCGGTCTCGGCTACCTGTCGCTGAACCGGCCCGCGGGCACGCTGTCCGGCGGTGAGGCGCAGCGCGTCAAGATGATCCGCCACCTCGGGTCGGCGCTGACCGACGTCACCTACGTGTTCGACGAGCCGACGATCGGCCTGCACCCGCACGACATCGAGCGGATGAACAACCTGCTGCTCCGCCTGCGGGACAAGGGGAACACGGTCCTCGTCGTCGAACACAAGCCCGAGACGATCGCGATCGCCGACCACGTCGTCGACCTCGGTCCCGGCGCCGGCCGCAACGGCGGCACGATCTGCTTCGAGGGGACCCTCGAGGGGCTGCGCAAGTCGGACACCGTGACCGGCCGCCACCTGGACGACCGCTCGTCGCTCAAGCCGTCGGTGCGGGAGAGGACCGGCGTCCTCGAGATCCGCGGGGCGTCCACGAACAACCTGCGCGACGTCGACGTCGACATCCCGCTCGGGGTGCTGACCGTCGTCACGGGTGTGGCCGGGTCGGGCAAGTCGTCGCTGATCCACCGGTCGCTGCCGCGCGACTCGGGCGCGATCGTGGTCGACCAGACGCCGATCAAGGGGTCGCGCCGCTCCAACCCCGCGACCTACACCGGGCTGCTGGAGCCGATCCGCAAGGCGTTCGCCAAGGCCAACGGCGTGAAGCCCGCGCTGTTCAGCGCGAACTCCGAGGGCGCCTGCCCGAACTGCAACGGCGCCGGCGTGGTGTTCACCGACCTCGGCATCATGGCGACGATCGAGTCCCCGTGCGACGTCTGCGAGGGCAAGCGGTTCGACCAGGCGGTGCTGGAGTTCAAGTTCGGCGGCCGCGACATCTCCGAGGTCCTCGCGATGCCGGTGTCCGAGGCCGTGGAGTTCTTCGGCTCGGGTGACGCGAAGACCCCCGCCGCGCACGCGATCCTGGCGCGCCTGGCCGACGTCGGCCTCGGCTACCTGTCGCTGGGCCAGCCGCTGACGACCCTGTCCGGCGGTGAGCGGCAGCGCCTGAAGCTGGCCACGCACATGGCGGACAAGGGCGGCGTCTACGTCCTGGACGAGCCCACGACCGGCCTGCACCTCGCCGACGTCGAACAGCTCCTCGGCCTGCTCGACCGGCTGGTCGACTCGGGCAAGTCGGTGATCGTGATCGAGCACCACCAGGCCGTGATGGCGCACGCCGACTGGATCATCGACCTCGGTCCCGGCGCCGGTCACGACGGCGGCAAGGTCGTGTTCGAGGGCACGCCCGCCGACCTCGTCGCCGACCGCTCCACCCTGACCGGCGAACACCTCGCGGACTACGTGGGCGCCCCGGCACGTCGCAAGAAGCGCTGACGGGGTACACAGGAGGCATGAAGATCACGGCGTTCCTGGACCGCAGGCTGACCCGAAGGTTCGAGACCTACGACAGCGACCGGGACGGGTTCGTCGAGCGCTCGGACTTCGAACTGGCCAGCACCCGCCTGACCTCGGCGTTCGGCCTCACCGACGACGACCTGCGCGCCAAGCGGCTGCACGAGCAGCTGCTCGGCGTGTGGGGTCACCTCGCCGCCATGACGGACACGAACGACGACGAGCGCATCAGCCTGAGCGAGTACAGGTCGGCGTTCGTGCGCGGCCTGCTCGGCCGCCCCGAGGCGTTCGACGACGTCTACGTGCCCTACCTCGACGCGCTGCTGGCCGTCGCCGACCACGACGGCGACGGCTTCCTCGGCGTGGACGAGCACGTGCGGTGGTCGCAGGCGCTGATGCACGTGACCGAGGCGGACGCACGGGCCGTGCACGCGCGGCTCGACCACGACGGCGACGGCCTGATCGGCACCGAGGACCTGCTGGCCGCGTGGCGGGCGTACTACTTCTCAGAGGACCCGGACGGGCCGGGGGCGTGGTTGCTCGGCCCGCTCTAGGCGCTGTCCTGCACGTTCGTTGGGCGACAGTGGCGGCCGAGGGCCCCGGAGACGGTGCCGCCGCAACGCCCGAATACGCCCGGTATGAGGGCGTGGCGGCGGCACCGTCTCCGGGTCGCTCGCCCGCGCCTCTCACCGAACGAACGTGCAGGACAGCACCTAGGAACCCTCCGCGACCTTCTTGATCGAGGCGGCCTCGGTCGCCACGTACTGCTCGGTCATCTTGCGCGTGAGCAGCCAGCCGAGGCCGGCGAGCGGTCCCCTGACGGTCAGCGAGAGCGTGAGCTTCGTGCCGCTCGGGTGCGGTTCCACGACGTGCGTGGCGACGACGGTGACACCGGGCGCCTTCGACTCCCACGTGTAGGAGACGCCCTCGGTGAGCTCGGTGACCGTCCACACCGCCTCGGAGAGCTTCGGCTGCTTGAGCCTGGTCCGCGAGCCGACGGCCAGCGGTCCGGGGTCGAGGCGTTGCACCGAGTCGACCGTCGGGATTCGCTCCGGCCAGCGTTCAACGTCGGCGACCACCGCCCAGACCTGATCGGGACGGGCCTCGATCGTGCTGGTGTTCTCCAGGCCTGGCATGACGGCGATTCTAGAACCGCTCGTCGATCTGTTCGAGTGCCGCTGCGGCGAGTTCTTGTGCGGCTTTGCGCGGTGAGGGTTGGTCGACGACCTTCGCCACGAGGCGGCGCATGGTCGTGCTGATCTTCGCGAACGCCGACTCGGCCGTCGGTTCGACGTCGCCGAACAGGGTCCACCACCACCAGGAGTTCGTGGCGGAGTTGGCGATGACGTCCGGGATGACCAACGCGGCGATGCTCGCGTCGGCCGAGATGGGCATGTTGGCGGCCTCGACGACCAGCTTCGCCTTGACGGCGTGGGCGTTGCCGGCGTGGATGGCGTAGCTCGTCGCGGCCGGAACCAGGACGTCCGCCTCGACGTCGAGCCACGTGTCGCGGTCGAGTTGCCGGTCTTGCGGGCGCAGCCTCGTCCGGTCGATGGCGCCGTGCGAATCCCGTGACAGCAGAAGGGTTTCCACGTCCAGTCCGTCGGGGTTGGCGACCACGCCGTGGACGTCCGCGAGCCCGACGACCTTCACCCCGGCGCGGGCGAGATAACGGGCCGTGGCACCGCCCATGGAGCCGAAGCCCTGCACGAACGCGGTGGGGTTGCTCAGCTTCAGGTGCTCGATTCCCGCGAGCGCGGCCTCGGCGACTCCGTAGCCGCCGACCAACTCGTCGAGGCTCACGCCGTCGACAGTGGTCCTGAAGGCCTCCGCGAGGCGTTTCTTCGCATGTTCTTCGTTGTCCAGCAACGGATAGACGGCCTGGATGGACGACTGGAGACCGATCTTCTCGATGGCCTCGTCGATGGTGGCCTGCCGCAGCCCCAGGTCCTCGCCCATCGTCCAGAAGCGTTCGATGTAGGGCGACATGGCGTACAGGTAGGCGGTGAGGACTTCCTTCGCCCGCGGGTCGTAGGGGTCGAAGTCGATGCCGCCCTTGGCCCCGCCGAGCGGAACGTACCGCGCTCCGGGCTCGTAGTTGAGTGCCTCTTTGGCCGTCATGCCCTCGGCCAGCCCGCGGACCTCGTCGAGCGTGCAGCCCGCGCGCATGCGCAGTCCCCCGCTGCTGACCCCGCGCACCAGGCGATCGATGACCAGGTGACCACGCGCCCCCGTCGCCGGGTCGGTCCACGTGACCTCGAGAAAGCTCATCGATCAGTTAATCACTTCGACATCTGGAGCAGGAACTCGGCGTTGCTCCGCGTCTTGCGCAACCCTTCGACCACCACGTCGATCTCACGGTCGGCCATGGCCCGGCGCAACGCGTCCGTGATGACCATCTCCTGCTGGGACACCAGCAGTTCCGCCTTGCGGGTGCTGGACTGCTGCAGGTCGATCGCGGGGTAGATCCGCCGCTGCGCGGCCTTGCGGTCGAGCTTCAACTCGGCGTTGCCCGTGCTCTTGAGCTCCTCGAAGATCGCCGTGTCGGCCAGCGACCCGGTCTCCACGAGCGCCGTGGCGAAGATCGTGAGACTGCCACCGCCCTCGATGTTGCGAGCGGCCCCCAGGAACTGCTTCGGCGGCGTCAACGCCCTGGCGTCGATGCCACCGCTGAGGATGCGCCCGCCGTTGGGCTGCGCGAGGTTGTAGGCCCGCCCCAGCCGCGTCAGCGAGTCGAGCAGGATCACCACGTCCTGCCCGTCCTCCACGAGCCGCTTGGCCCTCTCGACCGCGAGCTCCGCCACGCGGATGTGCTCACCGGGGTGCTCGTCGAACGTGGAGGTGAACATCTCGCCGGGAATGGTGGTGCGCATGTCGGTCACCTCCTCCGGCCGTTCGCCGACGAGCGCGACCATGAGGTGGACCTCGGGGTTGTTCTTGGCGATCGCCTGCGCGATCTGTTGCAGCACAATGGTCTTACCGGCCTTGGGCGGCGCCACGACGAGCGCCCGCTGCCCCTTGCCGACCGGCATGACCAGGTCTATCGCCCGGCTCGTCAACTCGTCCGGGTCGTGCTCCAGCCGGAGCCTTTCGTTGGGGTACAACGGGGTCAGTTCTTCGAACTTCGGCCTGTTGTGCGGCTTGCGCCCGTTGACCGTGTCGACGCTGACGAGCCTGTCGTTCTCGGCCTCACCGCTGATCTGGTCGCCGCGCCGGAGGTCGTGCTGCCGGACCAGCGCCTGCGGAACCTGCGTCCCGTCAACGAGAAATGCCTTGTGGTTGCGTATGTCGAGTACACCGATCTGCATCGGGTCTGTCCTTTCGGGAGGGTTGCTTGAGATGCGCCTCGTCGACTCCTGGCTTCGGCCGTGGCCGTGCCGGAGGAGAGCGCTGATCAGAGTCCGCCAGTCTGGGAAACTGGGGGTCTTCGCTGCGGATCTCGGATGGTCCAGCAGCTGGATCGGAACTTACGTGCGCTCTGGGGCGCACCGCCGGTTACGAACGGACTGTAGCAGACAACGCCAACTGCGCGCTTGTCATTCCCGGAATCACCAGCGCGTCGACGGCCAGCACCCCGTCGGGCCCCACGCGCACGGGGTTGAGCTCGATCTCGGCGAGGTCGGGCCTGGCCGCCAGCGTCTCGGAGACCTGGGCGATCACCTCGACCAGCGCCGTCACGTCGGCCGCGGGAGCGCCGCGCCAGCCCGACAGGAGCGGCGCGGAGACGAGCCGTGCCAGCATGTCGCGGGCCGCGTCGGGGGTGACGGGAGCCAGTTCGACGACGGTGTCGCGGAACAGCTCCGCGTGGACACCGCCCGCGCCGACGAGGACGACCGGGCCGAACGAGTGGTCGCGCCTGGCGCCGATGATCAGCTCCACGGTGTGCTCGCGGGTGTCCATCTCTTCGAGGACGTACGTGCCGGGGCCGAGGCGCTCCCGCATCTCCTCGAACGCCACCGCGGGGTCGGTGACGTTCGTCTTCACGGCGCCGTGCTCGCTCTTGTGGGCCAGCCAGTCCGCCTTGAGGGCGAACGGGCCCTTCAGCGCTGTCTTCTCCACCTCGGCGGCGGTGGTGACGGCGTGGGCCTTGGGAAAGTCGACGAAGTCGAGGAGTTCGCGGGCCGCCAGATAACCGGGCTGGAACGGCGTGGCCTTCGCCGCTCGTGGAACCACGTCGAGTGAGGATTTGGCCAGCCGGCTCGCGTGTCCCAGCGCGGCCACCGCGCGTTCGATCGTGAGGTGCACGGGCACGCCGCCTGCCCGTAGAGAACGTACCGCGGCGGAGTCGTCTCGCATGCTGTGCACGACGACGGTGACCCCGGATCTTCGTGCCAGCGAACAGATCTGGTCGGCGACAGCGACTTCCGCGGACTCCAGCGAGGGCGTGTCGGCGCCGTAGCAGCCGAAGTACCCGGACAGCACGACCGTGTCGACCTCGCCACCGTTCGCGAGGACCTCGACCGCGCGGGCGTAGTTCGCCAGGTCCTGTTCCCCCGCGCCGGCGAGGTCGATCGGGTTGCGCTTCGAGGCACCTGCGGGAAGACCGTCCACTGAGGACAGTCTTGGTACCGTCAGCCCGGCCGCCACCGCCAGGTCCACGGCGATCGCGCCCTGGCCGCCCGAGTCGGAGACGACCCCGACCCTGGCCCCGCGCGGCACGCCGGAGTTCAGCACCGCCGCGAGGTCGACCAGCGCGGCGGGTGTCGGCACCCTGACCGCGCCCACCCGTCGGCAGGCCGCGTCCACGACGTCCAAAGAGGACGTCAGAGCGCCTGTGTGCGTGCGGGCCGCCTCCTGGGCGGCGACGGACGAGCCGACGGTCAGGAGCACCACGGGTTTGCCTGCCGCGCGCAGTGCGGACATGGCCGCGACGGTTCCGGGGCCGAAGCTCTCCAGGTAGACGCCGACGACGGTGGTCAGGTCGTGGGAGACGAGGTCCAGCAACGCTTCCGCGGCCGTCACGTCCGCCTGGTTGCCGACCGAGACGAACCGCGAGACGCCGATGCCCGAGGAGGCCGCGAGTCCGGCGATCTCCAGGCCGACCTGCCCGCTCTGCGACACGACGCCCAGCGAGCCGGCCTGGAACTTCCCCCAGGCGAGGTGCAACGACGTCGCCGCGTCGAACACTCCCAGGCAGTTCGGGCCGAGCAGGCGCGCGCCCGCCTCGCGAATCCGGCGGATCACCCGCTCGTCGATCCCGGCGGTAATGCCGACGAAGCCGCGCACGCCGACGGCGAGTGCCTCGTCCACCACGGCCGGCACGTGGGCGGCGGGCACGGCGAGCACGACCAGTTCGGGGGCTTCGTCCAGTTCGGACAGCGAGCGCACGGTGGGGCGGCCCAGAACGGCTTTGCCGCCGTGGTTCACCAGGTGCACGGCACGGCGGCCGTCGCCGGTGAGAGCGCCGCGAGCGAGCCAGTGGCCCCACTTGGACGGGTCGTCGCTGGCGCCCACCACGGCGACGGACGCGGGGTCGGAGAAGATCATCTCGCACCCAGGCCGCGGGAGATGACGAGGCGCTGGATGTCCGAGGTGCCTTCCTCGATCTCCTCGAGCTTGGCGTCGCGCATCCACCGTTCGACGGGGTAGTCGCGGGAGTAGCCGTAGCCGCCCAGCGTCTGCACGGCCGCGTGCGTGCACCACATGGCGTTCTCGGACCCGACGAGCTTCGCCATCGCCGACTCCTGCGCCACGGCGTGGCCCTCGTCGTACAGCGTCGCCGCGCGCACGGTCAGCAGGTGCGAGGTGTCGACGCGGGTGGCCATGTCGGCGAGCCGGAACGCCACGGCCTGGTGCCGGTTGATCGGCACGCCGAACTGCTCGCGGCCGGCCGCGTACTCGGTCGCGAAGTCCAGGGCGGCGCGCGCGAGCCCGGTCGTGGCGGCGCCGATGAGGATTCGTGAGGCGTCGAACGTCCGCATCAGGCCCGCGAACCCCTGCCCTTCGCCGCCCAGCCGGCTCCCGACCGGCACGCGCACGTCGTCGAGGAACACCTCGGCGTTGACGATCGCGCGCTGGCCCATCTTCCGGAACGGCGGCCCCACCACGAGACCGGGCGTGTCCCGCGGCACGACGAAAGCCGTGACACCGCGCGACCTCAGTCGTGGGTCCACGGTCGCGAAGATCACGAACATCTCCGCGTAGGGCGCGTTGGAGATCCAAGTCTTCTGTCCTTTGAGGACGTACTCGTCGCCCTCGCGCCGCGCCGACGTCCGGATGCTCGCCGCGTCCGAGCCGCTGCCGGGCTCCGTCACGGCGACGGCGGTGAGCGGCGGCCGCACGGTCGTCAGCGGGCCGAGGAACAGCTCCTGCTGCTCGGGGGTGCCGAGTTGCTCGACCGGGGCGCTGAAGAAGCCGTTGGACGTGACCAGGTTGCCGATGCCGATGTCGCCGTGGCACAGCTCCTGCTGGATCAGCGCCTGGGTCAGCAGGTCTGCTCCCCCGCCGCCGGTCTTCTCGGGGAGCATGAACGAGGTCAGCCCGAGCGCGGACGCCTTCTCCCACACGTCGAGCGGCGACTCGGTGTCGGCCTCGTCGACGGCACGCGCCCGCGGGCGGATCTCGTCGGCGGCGAACGCCCTCGCCAACTCGACGAGCTGCTGCTGTTCGGCCGTGAGCCGCAGGCCGTCGCGGACGGTCCGCCCCATCGCGCACTCCTAGATTGACTGACGAGTCAGTTACTCACGGTCCACGGGGCAGCCTAGCTCCGCGCGGACGCGTGAGAAGAGCGCGAACGGGTGATGAATGCGCTGGTCGACGGGGTTGTGCGCGCTGTGTGGCGCGACGCCCACGCGGAGTTGACCAGGGATCGCCGAACGGTGGGTTGACACGCCCGTTCGGCCGCCGGGAGACGGTCGCGGCAGGCCGGAGCGGCACACCCGGCACCGGAGCGGGCAGCGAGACCCGGTGCGGCACGAACGGGCACGAGCCCGGCAGAACCGATCCGCCGGCGGGTCCCGCTGCCCGGTGACCCCGGGTGAGTGGAACGCCACGGTTCCGGAAACCGCATTCCACCCGACCGGGTGACTACGGTCGCAGGGCCGCGCGGACGATCTCCATGGCCTCCTGGGTCGAGAGGCCCAGCTCCGCGGACATGGCCGCGTACTGCGCCGCCGCCGCACGCACCCGCTCGCGGTTGCTGTCACCGTTCGCGCTGACCACGGTGCCGGCCCGGCCTCTGGTCTCGACGAGGCCGGCCTCCTCCAGCTCGCGGTAGGCGCGCGCCACCGTGTTCACCGCCAGACCCAGGTCTTTCGCCAGGGCGCGCACCGTGGGCAGCTTCGCTCCCACGGGCAGTTCTCGGTTCGAGATGGCGTGCGCGTAGTGCACGCGCACCTGCTCGTACGGAGGCGTCTCCCCCTGGTGGTCGATCTTCACTGCTTCCCGTCCTCCCCGACATGTAGCTACTTCTGTATTGACCAACGGGAGAACGGGGCTGAGGTTGCGGTCGATTCAGCGCAGATTGTTCTTCTCGGCTCCCATCCGCACGTAGAGGCTGCGCCAGCCCTGGTCGGCCTCGGTCGCGGTTTTGCCGTCGCAGTAGGGCTTTGTGCCGTTCGAGGTGTAGTAGCGCAGGATCGACAGCGAGACGACGGTGTCCCAGTTGCCCTCGTCGAAGTACGCCTCCTCCGGGGTCTGCTCCTGGTGCTTCATGCAGGAGACGTCGGCCTGCCGTTCGTCGTCGAACTGGGCGGCGGGGGTGCCTCCGGTGCTGCACGCGGCCAGGGCCAGGGCAGCCAGCACGATGAGCTTTTTCATGATCCTTCTCCTTGATCAACCGGCCAGCGCACGCGTGGCCAGACCGATTCCGACTGCCATCACCAGCGCCGCGGTGCCGAGCGGCGTGAAGTCCGTGAACCTGCGGAAGCGGGCCAGGCGCGGCCCGAAGCGGTCCCGCAGCGAGACGAGCAGCAGGCCGGCGGCGGTCAGCGTCGCCGCCATGCCGAGGCCGTAGGCGAGCACCAGCACCACGCCGAACCAGGTGCGGCCGAGCGCGATGGCGCCGAGCAGCACCACCAGGGCGGAGGGGGACGGCACCAGTCCGCCCGCCACCCCCATGCCGACGAGCCCCGCCCGGCGGTGCGCATGGCCATGTCCGTGGCCGTGTCCATGACCGTGCCCATGACCATGTCCGTGGCCGAACTCGTGTCCTTCTCGGGCACGCTTCCGGCCACGCGACCGCACCGCCGAGCGGAGCAGCACTCCTCCGATCACCGCCACCAGCAGACCGCTCGCGATGCCGAGCCAGCGCAACACCGACTCGCCCGCGATCGCGCTGGACGCGCTGAGCAGCAGCCCCAGCACCAAGACCCCCGCCGTGTGGGTGATGGTGACCGTGGCGCCCACGAGGAATGCGTCGCGGCGGGTTCCACGAGAACCCGCCAGGTAGGCGGCCATCACGGTCTTGCCGTGGCCGGGCAGCGCCGCGTGGGACGCGCCCAGCACCAGAGACAGCAGGACCGCACCGACACCGACCACCGGGGTGAGATCACCCACCAGTCCGACGGCCGCCTTCGTGGCTTCACCTAGGACTCCGGGTGCGGCGGTCACGGCGGACCCCTCACCTGGTTGTGCCAGGAACCGCACCGCCCGGACGTCCAGCGGCGACGACAGCAGGTCGTCCGGGTAGGCGCGCAGTTCGTCGCTCACCGTCTCGGCGGGCGCGCCGGACACCGCGACGTCGACACCGACGACGGTGATCTCGCGCCAGCCGGGCTTGTCCTTGAGGTACGAGTCGCTGAACGTCACCTCGACCTCGCCGCGTGACGGCAGCGGCGCGGTGTACTCGCACGTCAGGCGCATCGTCGGGAGGCCGGCCTCGCCCGGCGGGCGCACGACGTCGGCGTCGCGCACCTCGAACCGGATCTCCTGCTCGTCGGCCATCGCGTTCAACGACTTCGCACGTTCCGCGCAGCGCTTGCGCGCGTCGACGAACTCCCTGTCCTGCAGGGTCGGGATCTCCGCGCTGTCCACAACGGACCGCAGCTCGATCCGGTCCGCGAACACCCGCAGACCGTCGTAGTGGTTCACGCTGAGGTTGCTCAGGGGGTGCGCCTGCGCCACCCCGCCCATCAGCAGCATTCCGAACAGCACCAGCACGAGGACTCTCATCGCAGGCTCCCCAGGATCGCCTCGCGGTGCCGCAGGACCTCGGGATCACGCCAGCCCAGCGCCACCGCCCTGTCCGAGTACGGCAACGCCTCGGCCGAACGCTTGTTGACGTGCAGGGCCCAGGCGAGAGCATCGGCCGTGAAAACGCTCTGCCGCTTCGCCCATTCCTTTTCCGCGAATCGCAACGCCTCGGCGGGATCACCGTGATCAGCCGCGATCAACGCCGCGGTGAGGTCGTCGCCGCCCAGCGCGCGCAGCTGCTGCAACGCCAGGTCGTACTGCGCCCGAGCCTCGGCGGGCTTGCCCGCCTTGTCCAGGGCCTTGCCGTACTTCACGAGGTGCTCGGGAGACGGCACCTTCGACACCAGCTCGCGGTAGGTCTCGATCGGCCTCTCCCGGCCGGCCAGCTCGTCGAGGTGCAGGCGGCAGAACTCGGCCTCGTCCGGCGAAGAAGCGGATTCCAGCGCGCGTTCCAGGGCCACGCGGGCCTCGTCCAGACGGCCGTGCAGCTCGAAGTGGTAGGCGGCGCGGGTGAACGAGGCAACGCCGGGGCGCAGGTCCAGCATGCGTTGCAACGCAACGGAAGCACCAGCGTCATCGCCGAGCTGCGTCAGCGCGTCGACCAGCACGCCCTGGGCGGCGGCGGAGTCCGGCAGCACCGAGACCGCGCGCTGTGCCCAGTCACGGGCGGCGGAGAAGTCGTGGCGGGCGTTCGAGAGCGCTCCACGGCCGATGAACGCCTCACCGTTGCCCTCCGGCTTGAGCCGCAACGACTCTATCAGCGCCTTCTCTGCACGGGGGTGGTGCTGGGGGTCGGACGTGACGCGGGCGAGCTCGACGTGCGTCGCCCCGAGCTGGGCCCAGGCGGCGGCGTCCTGCGGAGTGCGGCGGAGCTTGGCCTGCAACGACTCTGCGTTGCGCTGCAAGGAGGAGGTCTGCGTGGCGGCGGGGGTCGCCGCCTGCGGGGAGGCACAGGCGGCGACCGATAAGAGGGCAGCCAGCAGCGGAAGTGTTTTCCACATGGGAGGCACCCTTTGGCTAGCGGGAGTTGACGGCCTGGTTGCTCGGCAGTCCGACGTACGGGAAGCGGTCACCGAAGCGGACGTCGTTGCCGTTCACCCGGTCGCCCTTGGCGAGCGCCGGCACGAGCTTGCCGGTCAGCGCCGCTCCGACCACGGCCTGGATCTCGATGTCGACGACGTCGTCGGTGAGCCGGCGCCCGTTCGGGAACCCCTGGAGGTCACCGCCGAGCACGCCGAGCCGGTTCGGGTCTCGCGTCACCGGCGTGGACATGTTGAGCCGCAACATCTCCGCGGGCTGGAACCTCTTCGGGTTCACGTCGGCGTTGTTCAGCTGCGAGTTGAGATCGGCCTTGATCGGGCCGCCCGCCTTGGTGGTGATGCCGGTCAGGAAGATCTCCACGAGATCGGCGCGCGGTGTCTTCGGCGCGGGGATGCCGTAGATCGTCTGGATCAGCCGGGCCAGTTCCGGGTCGTTCACCCGGTCCAGCAACGCCTGCACCTTCGCGTCCCCGACGGGTTCGAGGCCGTTGAACGCGTCCTTGAGCGGCGCGGACGACACCACCTCGTTGACCAGCGGGTTGCCGAGCCTCGACACCTGCACGAAGCCGCCCTGCGGGGTCGCCTTGCCGGGGTCGAGCTTCAGCGTGCGGCGCTCGGTGTCGCTCCAGACGCCGATCACCGGGTTGCGCTTCGGGTCGCCCTTGAGCGCGAGCATCGTCTTGGGCACCTGGATGGCGATGGTGTTGACGTTGTACCCCATCAGGGTGTCCTGGTTGACCTCCTTCAGGTTCCCGCCGTACAGGAGGTCGAACACGCGCAGGTCGAGGAAGAACGAGTCCTCGGACGGTCCGACGTAGACCTGGCCGCCACCGGGGATCTTCGTCGTGGCCTGGTCGCGGATGGTGCGGAAGTCCGGGAACGACGCGGGGCCGGTGTTCGACGGCGCCGCGCGGCCGCCCTTCACGAGCTGGGTGGTCTTGCCCGGTTCGACGAGCTCCAGGGTGTAGTTCTGGCGGAACAACAGGTTGTCGTCGTTGATCGACGTGACCGGACCGTTGTTGTAGAGGAAGGTGTTCGCCTTGCCCCGCCGGTCGTCCGTGCTGAACGTGACCCGGAACGTCTTGTCCGGCACCGCGTCGCCGTCCGAGTCGATGTTGAGGTCGTACCGCGCGTCCGTCGCCCAGGGGTAGTAGTTGGGGCCACCGTTGGGTTCCTGCAGCCCGAACCAGTTCGCGACGAGCGTGACGGTGTCGGGCTTGTCGGGACTGGTGAAGGCGTACACGTCGGTGTTGTCGACCGCCGGGTCCGCCGCGATGAGCGGCGCCTCGCGGTGGCTGGAGGCCTGCGCCGCCGGTATCGCCGCGGCCACCGCGACCACGGCCGCGGCGATCGCACCCCGGCGTAATCGCTGTTCGTTGTTACTTGGCATTGTCCTGCTCCCTTCCCACGGCGGGGATTCGAAGCAGGACGCCATCCGGTTCGGACTAAATTCTGGGGTTATTCAGCGGCTTTCGGCGCGACGACCGTGCCGCGGGCGCGCGTTACGACGATCGGCTCAGCCAGTACGTCGGCCGCCGAAGGTCCGCGTTCGGGCGCCGAACGGCACACGACCCGCGCCTCGAACTCGATCTCGCGCGACCGCTTCCCGATGCGCACCAGCGTCGCGGAGGCCTCCACGACGTCGCCCGCCTGGATCGGCGCCGCGAACTCGACGGAGCTGTACCCCGCGAACAACCCCTCGTCGGAGTCCGTGTGGATCAGCAACTCGGTCGCGACGTCCCCGAACATGCCGAGCCCGTAGGCCCCGTCGACCAGATTGCCGCCGTAGTGCGCGTGCGAATGCGGCACGTAACGCCGGTGCGTCACGGAAAAACCTTCGACCAAAGCCCCGCTCACGCGGCGACCCCCTTCTTCGCCTGCATCGCGTGCACCAAGTAGCTCGCGACCTCACCCGGCGTGGTACCCCGGGAGAAAACCCGATCAACCCCCAACTCGCCCGCCATCAGCGGATCGAATCGCGGACCGCCCGCCACCAGCAACGGCCGCCGGTCCCCCATCGCCTCGCGGAAGGCCGCCGACATCTCCTGCGTGTTCAGGATGTGCGCGTCCCGCTGCGTCACGACCTGGGAGATCAGCACCGCGTCGGCCTTCTCGGTGCGCGCGGACCGGACGAGCTCGGGCACGCTCACCTGGGCGCCGAGGTTCACGACCTTCAGCTCCCGGTAGTACTCGAGGCCCTTCTCGCCCGCGAAGCCCTTGATGTTCAGGATCGCGTCGATGCCGACGGTGTGCGCGTCCGTGCCGATGCACCCGCCGACCACGACCAGCTTGCGCCGCAACGTCTTCTTGAGCGCCGTGTTGACCTCGGCCGGGGTCAGCAGCGGGTACTCGCGCTCGACGACCTTGACCTCGTCGAGGTCCACGAGGTGCTTCACCGAGCCGTAGACGACGAAGAACGTGAAGTCGTCGCCGATGGGGTTCGAGTGGACCACCATCGCGGGGTCCATGCCCATCTTGTTCGCGAGCTGCAGCGCCGCGCCGTCCGCCTTGGGGCCGCAGGGAATCGGCAGCGTGAACGACGTCTGGATCATGCCGTCGCCCGTGGTGTCGCCGTACGGCCGCACGTACCTCTTGGTGTCGCTCACTGCGCAGCCTCCAGCATCTCCGAAGCCGGGTTGAAGTACTCGGGTGCCTTCTCGACCACCCCGTCCGCGCCCTTGCCCTTGTCCGCCGGGCGCTTCATCAGACCGAACGTGCCGTCGGCGATCGCGTTGAGCAGACCGTCGTCGACGATGCGCTCCAACAGGTCCACGGCCTCACCGAGCACCTGGTGCGCGCGCTTGACGATGAGACCGTCCGGCGCGGGCCGGAAGTCCTCGGCGAGGCTGCCCGCGGCGTTCAGCACGTACCGGACGTTCTTGAGAGCCAGGTCGCGGTCCGACAGGAACGGCGTCACGACGGCCTCGGTCATCATGCCGACGAGCAGGATGGACTGTCCGGTGAGGACACCCGCGAGGTTGAAGAAGCCGTCCAGCAGGTAGCCGTCGAAGACGTCGCCGGTCATGTGCTTGGTCGGCGGCATCCACTTCAGCGGCGCGTCCGGGAACAGTTCGCGGGCCAGCAGGGCGTGCGCGAGCTCGAGGCGGAACGAGTCGGGCACCTTCGGGTTGATCTCGAAGGCGTGGCCGAGGCCCAGCAGGGGGTCGGGCAGTCCCGCCTCGTGCGCGAAGTGCTCGTTGAGGAGCTGGCTGACGGTGACCGTGTGCGCGGCGTCGACGGCGTCCGCGGTGGTGAGGTAGTTGTCCTCGCCGGTGTTGATGATGATGCCCGCGCGGGCGTGGACCTGCCGCGAGAAGCGCTGGTCGACGAACGTGCGGATCGGGTTGATGTCGCGGAAGAGGATCCCGTACATCGAGTCGTTCAGCATCATGTCGAGGCGCTGGAGTCCTGCCAGCACGGCGATCTCCGGCATGCACAGGCCGGACGCGTAGTTGGTCAGCCGCACGTACCGGCCGACCTCCTTCGACACGTCGTCGAGGGCCGCGCGCATGATCCGGAAGTTCTCCTGCGTGGCGTACGTGCCCGCGAACCCGTGGTGCGTGGCGCCTTCCGGCACGTAGTCCAGGAGGCTCTGGCCGGTCGAGCGGATCACCGCGATGACGTCGGCGCCCGCGCGGGCCGCGTTCTGGGCCTGGACCACGTCCTCGTCGATGTCGCCGGTCGCGACGATGAGGTAGATCCACGGGCGTTGCGCGGGGTCGCCCCACTTGGCGACGAGCTTGTCGCGCTGGACCCGGTTGCGGTCGACGGTCCTGAGGCCCTTGGACACCGCCGACGTGGACGCCTTGCGCGCGGCGGTCAGGTCCTTGCCGGTCGGGATCTTGAACTGGACCTGGCCCGCAGCCGTGGCTTCCGCGAGTTCGGTGAGGGAGCCGATGTCGTTCTCGCGCAACGCGTGGAACGCCGGCAGCACCACGCCGTGCTCCAGACCGCACTGCTCGCGGACCGTGTCGATCACGCGGTTGACCCACGGCACGTCACCGGCGCGGTGCGTGGAGTCCGCGCCGGTGATGCCCGCGAGCCGGAGTGTGGCGCGCTCGACGGCGACGGTGGTGTGCGCCTTCGCGAGGGACACCACCGGTTCGGCCGCCCGCGCCGCGAGCGTGCGCGCGGTGGCGACCACCTTGGGGTCGAGGCCGAGCAACGCCATCTGTCACTTCCTCTCGTAAATCGTCCGGCCGTTCAGGACGGTCCGCACGCAGACGGGTGCCGGGCCGGTGAGGTCGGGCAGTCCGGGCACGCCCGAACGCGGGTCGGTCGACCAGCGCTGCACCCGCGCGTCACTGCCGGCGACGACCAGGTCGCCGGTCTCCCACACCGCGTACGTCGCGGGCGCGCCGGGTTGCAGGGTGCCGGTCAGGCCGTCGTCCACGCCCGCCGCACGCCAGCCGCCACGGGTGTGGGCGGTGAAGGCGGCACGCGGCGAGACGCCGTGGCCGTCGGTCTTGTGGTGCACGGCGGCCTTGACCGCGGCCCAAGGGTCGATGGCGGTCACCGGGGTGTCCGAGCCGAACGCGAGCACCACGCCCGCGGCGGCCAGCCTCGAAAAGGGGTTGAGCCCCACTCCGCGCTCAGCCCCGAGCCGCTGGACGTACATGCCGGCCGGGCCGCCCCACTCGGCGTCGAACAGCGGCTGGACGGAGGCGATGACGCCCCACCCGGCCAGTTTCTCCGCCTGCGCCTGCGACACCATCTCGACGTGTTCGAGGCGGTGGCGGGCGGAGGCGAGTTCGGGGGTGCCGAGCGCCTTCTCCGCGATCTCGAAGCCCTCGACCACGGCGGCCATGCCCGCGTCGCCGATGACGTGGAACCCCGCCTGCACCCCCAGTTCGGTGCACTTGACCAGGTGCTCGGCGATCTGCCGTCCGTCCAGGTAGAGAGCGCCGGACGTCTCGGCGTCGGCGTAGGGCTCGGCCAGCGCGGCCGTGCGGGAGCCGATCGCGCCGTCGACGAAGTGGTCGCCGGCGAGTCCGCGCACCGGAACCGACGGCAGCTCGTGGGCGCCCCAGTAGGCGACGACCTCCGGGCCTTCGTCTCGTGCCAGGAGCTCGCGCAGGTCGTCCTCGCCGGAGATGTCCGGGCCGGCGCACTCGTGGACGGACGCGATGCCCATCGACGCGGCGTGGCGCAGGAACGCCAGTTGGGCGGCCTCGCGCTGTTCGGGCGTGATGGCGGCTTTCGCCGTGCCGCGCACGTGGTGGTGTGCGGCACGCGAGAGAGGACCGTCCTCGGAGTAGCCGTCGGCGGCGTGGGCCTCGTCGGTGACCAGGTCCGAGGACACCAGGGCCGAGTGCACGTCGATGCGCGACAGGTAGACCGTCTTGCCCCGCGCGGCCTCGTCGATCTCGGCGCGCGTCGGCGGGCGGTTGTCCTCCCAGCGCGTCTCGTCCCACCCGTGACCCCACACGAGAGGCCCTTCGGCGTCGCGGACTTGCTGCAGCAGTGCCTCCGCGGAGGACGTCTTCGTCAGGTCGAGGCCGGTCAGGAGCAGGCCCGCAGACGTGGCGTGCACGTGCGCGTCGACGAACGCGGGCGCGACGAACGCGCCGTCGAGGGTGATGACCTCGGCGTCCGGGTGCAGCGCGTGCCCGACCGAGTCCTGTCCGATCCACACGACGACACCGTCCGTGACGGCCATCGCCGTCGCATCCGGTGCGTAGATGCGGCCGCCGACCAAAAGTTGCGTACTCACGTCACGCAGTCTGCCGTTGTTCGAACAGGGCCCGCACACCCGCCCGCGTCCGGACCAGGTCCAACGCGAACTGGGCGTGACCAGGCACATAGCCGTTGCCGACGAGCATCTCCACGTCCGCCGCGAGGCCCTCCGCACCGAGGGCGGCCGCGCTGAACGAGGTGGCCATCGAGAAGAAGATCACCGTGCCGCCGTCCGCGGTCGCGAGGATGGCGCCGTGCTCGCACCCCGGCACGTCCACGCACACGACCGTGACGTCGACCTGCTTGCCCACGGCCTCCGCCACAGCCACCGGATTGCGTGCGTCCGCGATCACGACCTCGTCCGCGAGACCCGCTTCACGGACCTGCGCGGCCTCACGTTCCGTCGGCACCAACGCGACGAGGCGCGACGCACCGGCCTGACGCGCAGCCGCGAGAGAGAGCGACCCGGACTTGCCGCCACCGCCGAGCACCAGCACGGACCCACCAGGATGCTTGCGCACCACACGGTCGGTCAGCGCCGGTGCGCCACACACGTCGAGCACGGACAGTGCCAGCTCGTTCGGCATGTCGTCCGGCAGCACGGCCGCGATGGACCGCCCGAACAGCACCGCGGTCCCCCGGCACGGCACCTGCTCGTCCTCGCCGTCCCAGTCCTGCAGGCCGTCGTTGATCTTCAACGGCGTGAGCGTGAGGCTGACCAGCGTCGCGATCCGGTCGCCGGCCTTGAGCCCGAGCGGCGACTCCGGCCCGACCTCGAGCACGGTGCCGAGCAGCATGCCGCCTGAGCCGGTGACCGGGTTCTGCATCTTGCCGCGCTCGGCGACGATGTCCAGCACGGCCTGCCGGACCGCCGCGCCGCTGCCGTGTTGCTCCCTGAGCTGCCGGAACGAGGCCGCGTCGAGGTTGAGCCGCTCGACCGCGACGACCACCTCGTCGGCGGCGGGCACGGGGTCCGCGTCGAGCCGCCAGGCCTGCTGCGGCAGGACGCCGGCGGGCTCGATGACGCGGTGCAGTCCGTACGCGCTCACGCGAAAATCCTTCGGTCGACGACGCTGTCTCGAAGATATCTTCACGTGAAGCGTAAAGACTGCGCAAGTATCACTGTGCGTTCAGGCGGTACCACCGGCAGTCGTAGGGCGCGAGGTCCACCTTGGCGCCGATCTTCGCCGGCTTCAGGTCACGACCCGTCATCACGTCCGTGAGCACCCCTTCGGCGGGGACCCGCACCGTGACCTCCTTGTCCGTGAAGTTGTGCACGACGATCACCGAGCGACCGTCGCAGTCGGCGCGGTGGGCGAAGACTGTCGGGTCGCCGACGTCGAGCACCTGGACGCTGCCCCAGGCCAGTTCCGGGCACTCCCGGTAGCACTCGACCAGCCGCCGCATCCACGTCAGCAACGAATCGGGGTCGTGGCGTTGCTCCCCCGCCGCGTCCCAGTCCATCGGCACGCGGACCGCGAGCCTGCCCTCCAGCGACAGGTCCTCCTCCAGGCCGATCTCCTCGCCGTAGAACAGCACCGGTGTGCCCGGCAGGCTGAACAGCAGGCTGTAGACCATGCGGATCCGGCGCTGGTCGCCGTCGAGCATGCCCGGCAGCCGCCGGCGCAGGCCGCGTCCGTAGAGCTGCATGTCCGGGTCGGGCCCAAAGGCGTCGAAGACCTCCTGCCGTTCGTCGGTCGGCAGCTTGTCCAGGGTCAGCTCGTCGTGGTTGCGGACGAACGTGGCCCAGTGGCCGTCGCGCGGCGGCTCCGGGCGTTCCTGCAGGGCCTTGGCCAGCGGGCCGCTCGACTTCCTGGCCAACGCCAGGTACATGGCCTGCATGCCGACGAAGTCGAAGCACATGGTCAGCTCGTCACCGACGCCCTGGCCGTAGAAGGCCATCGTGTCCTTGTACGGCAGGTTCACCTCGCCCAGCAGCACGGCCTCACCGTCGCGGCGGTTGAGGAACGCGCGCAGGTCGGTGAGGTAGTCGTGCGGGTCGGGCAGCGAAGCAGCGTCCATCGGGTCGTTGCGCTCGAGCAGGAACGGCACGGCGTCCACGCGGAAGCCGCTCAGGCCCAGTTCCATCCAGAAACCCATGATGCGGGCGATCTCGTCGCGCACCTCGGGGTTGGTGACGTTGAGGTCGGGCTGGTGCTTGTAGAAGCGGTGCAGGTAGTACTTGCCGACCTCCTCCGAGTACTCCCAGAGGCTGTTCTCCTTGTCCGGGAACGTGATGCCCTGCGGTCCGTCCTCCTGGGGCTCGTCCGCCCAGACGTACCAGTCGCGCTTCTCCGGGTCGTGGAACCACGGGTGCTGGTCCGAGGTGTGGTTGACGACGAGGTCGGCGATCACACGCATGCCACGGTCTCGTGCGGCGCGCACGAACTCGACGAAGTCTCCCGCCGATCCCAGACGCGGGTCGACGGAGTAGAAGTCGGTGATGTCGTAGCCGTCGTCGCGTTCCGCGGTCGGGTAGAACGGCATCAGCCACACACACGTGACGCCTAACGCGTGGAGGTGGTCGAGGCGTTCTGTGGCGCCGCGGAAGCCCTCCTCGGAGAACGTCTCCACGTCCAGGCAGTAGAGGACGGCGTTCTTCCACCAGACGTCGGACGTGCGGATCACGCGGTCACCTCCGGCAGGACGTGCTCGCCGAACGCGTCGATGAACGCGTTCAGGTCCTGGCCGACGTGGTGGAGGTAGATCTCCTCGAAGCCCAGCGACGCGTACTCGTGCAGCCGTTCGGCGTACCACTTGAGGTCGGTGGACACGTCGACGACCTTGGCGACCTCCGCCGGTGCGACGTGCTCGGAGACGACGTCGAAGTGCTCGGCCATCTCGAGGTCCCAGCACACGGGCGGCGGGAACACGTTGCTGCGCCACTGCTCGTGCGCGATCCCGATGGCCGTGTCCTCGTCCTCGGCCCAGCTCAGGTGCATCTGCAGGTGCAGCTTGCCCTTGCCGCCCGCGTCCCGGTAGGCGCCCGCGACCTCGCGCAACCGCTCGGGCGGCGCGTTGACGGTGATCAGCCCGTCGGCCCACTCGGCACACCACCGCGCGGTCGCCGGGCTCACCGCGGCGCCGATCAGCAGCGGCACCTCGTCCGGCAACGTCCACAGCTTCGCGCGGTCGACCGTGACGAGGCCGTCGTGGCTGACCTCCTCACCACTGAGGAGCGCGCGGATCACGTCGACGCACTCGCGCAACCTCGCCGTGCGGACGTCCTTGCGCGGCCAGCCGTCGCCGGTGATGTGCTCGTTGCTGGCCTCGCCGGTGCCGAGCGCGGCCCAGAACCGGCCGGGGTACATCGAGGCCAGCGTGCCGATCGCCTGGGCCGTGATCGCCGGGTGGTAGCGCTGGCCCGGCGCCGTGACCACGCCGAACGGCAGTTCGGTGGCCTGAAGCGCCGCGCCGAGCCAGGACCAGGCGAACCCCGACTGGCCCTGGCGCTCGCTCCAGGGTGAGAAGTGGTCGGAGCTCATCGCGGCGCTGAACCCGGCCTCCTCGGCCCTGCGCACGGCGGCCAACAGACCGGACGGATGGATCTGCTCATGTGACGCATGGATGCCGTAAACGGTCATGCGCTTCCAGGTACCCAAAAGGTTCTCCCGGGAAGCGTTGAACCGTTCCGAACCAGGAGCCGTGTAGAGGGAAGCACCCTCACCGCGGAGGAGGAACGGCGATGTTCAACGAGACCAGGCTCGGCACTGCCACCGTCGTTGAGTTCATCCGGCCGGACGGCACGGTCGAGCCCATGAACGTCGACCTCCAGTACCGATCAGACGATCCGCACGCCGTCACCCTGCGGTTCCAGGCGCGCGACCAGGAGTCGGTCTGGCTCGTCGGCCGCGAGCTGCTGGCGGACGGTCTGCTGGCCCCCACCGGGCTCGGCGACGTGCGGCTGCGGCCGGGCGACGGCGACGTGCTCGTGCTGGAGCTGCTGACCGAGGACTCGCACGCGGTGTTCCACCTGTCGGCGACCGTGCTGCAGCGGTTCCTCGACTCGACCTACGCGGCGGTGCCGGCCGGGCGCGAGGTCCTCGACTTCGACCTCTTGATGAAGGACCTCCTCGGCTGAGCTCACCACACCTGGTGAGGGCGTTCCACTCCAGGTGCGTCCGGCCTCGAGATCGAATGGTCTGACCGGACCAGGTCACCGGCCTCCGAGACGACCGAGAGGTCGCCCCGCCACACGGCTTCGGACACGAGGTTGGCGAGCTGATCGGCCGTCGCAGTCGGCGCGCTTTCCGCAATCGCCCTCCCCACCGCGTTGTTGTGCAGGTCCATCGCGTGCGCGGTCGCTGAGTTGCCGCCGCTCTGCTCGTGCGCCGTGGTGAACTTCTCGGCGAACTCGGGACCGATGTACTGCGTCAACATCGCACTCGCGAAAGCGTGCCGGAACGCGTCAGTCCTGTCGTCCGGGACGGCACCGCCCTCGTAGTAATCGTAGTACTCGCCGTCACCGCCCTCGTCGGCGAACCGGTCAATCGCGACCTGCTCAGAGTGGAACTTGACCCACCCGACAACGACCCTCTCCGCGCGGGTGAGATCGAAGAAGAGTTCCGACTCGGCATGGTTCAGATCGGACACTGGCAAGAGATTCCATAGCACGCCTTGCCACCCAGGCGTCCTGGTGTCCTCGGAGACGCGGAAGTCGCGGAGCAGCGTTTCGTCGAACGTGTTGCCGCGGAGTGCCGCCGCCGCACGGCCGAACTGCCTGCTCGTATCAGCGTCGATGTCCAGTGCTTCCTCCAGAATCTTGTTCACCTCCCCTTCTACCTCCCAGTAGGCGAAGAACGTCCCTCCCTTGATGAGGTCGATGAAGCCCGAAAGATCCCCCTTCGGCACCGGTTTGCCGTCGTCCAGGATGCGAAGTCCCTTCGAGGCGGCCAGGCTCTCCACGTTGCGGACCTGGCAATGCAGTTTCAGAACGCGGCACTTCGCTTCCGCCAGCGACCTGCGGATCTCGACCATCGCCTCCTCGGCGTCTTCGAGTCTCCGCACCAGCTCACGTGCTTTCGCGGCCGCCGGTTCCGCACTCCTGGCCTCCCAGGAGTCGAACGGTTGCGCGCGGCGGAAGTCGTCAGCCTTCGCCATGATCTGGCCGGCGCTCCGGTCCAGTCGGGTTAGCATCTCGTCCAGCGCACTGGCGTCCCACTCTCGTACCTTCGCGAAGGTGATCATTTGCCACTCCCCGCGCGCCGCAGCGCATCGGCCTGGTCCTGGTCCACGCGCTCGTACTCGTCGGCGGTGGCAGACAACTTCTCCTGATACTCGGCGAAGTCTTTGGAGCACTGGGTGAGCTGTTCGTGCACGAGGTCTTCGAAGCCCGCCGCGTACCTGGCCGTGGTCGAGCCCTCCAGCGCGCGCATGGCGGCATCACCAAAATCGGTCAGCTCGCCTGCTTTGACGATCGTCTCGCTCACCTCGCGAGCTGCGGACACACCGATGCGCAATGTCTCCACCTCGACTTTCACACATTCGAACACCAAGTTCTCCTCAACTGCCGATCGTGTGCTGAGCACAGTGAACTGGGAGCAGCGGGCGTGCGGGACCGAGTGGCGAATAACCACACAACCCCACACGCATCAGCAAATGGCCCGGTACTCCTCGCCGGGGACGTGCTTGCGCCATTCCTCGCGCGTGATCAGCAGACCGGCCGATTCGCAGATGGTCCGCACCACTCGGTCGGGGTCCGGATCGAGCACAGCGGTCACATTGCCCAGCACCGTGGCGAGCGACCGGCCGTCAGGGCTGAAGGTCACCTTCCACGTGCCCTCCGTGGCTCCCTGCACCAGTGCGGTCACCGTCGGCGCGGTGCGGTCTGTGATGTCCCACAACCACACCTGGCCGGTGCTCGTGCCAGCGGCGAGCGTCCTGTTGTCCGGGCTGAAAGCGACGCTGTGCACGTAGCCGTCCGGGCCGGTGATCGGCTCACCAAGCTTGGCCATCCGTTGCTGTCCGTCCACCGAGTAGAGCTGGACGGCCCCCGTGGCCGTGCCAGCGGCCATCAACGACGAATCGGAGGTGTAGTCGACTGAGTAGAGGTAGTCCGACGACACGACCACGGGTTCCAGCTCACGAGGTGCGTCAGGGTTGCTGACATCCCACCTCAGCAAGCGGCCAGACTGGGTCGCTGCGGCAATCGTGCCGCCATCGGGACTGAACACGATGGTGAAGACGTTCCGTGCATTGGGCTCGAGCAGGGCATGACGGCGTGGGTTCGAGGGGTCCGCTACGTCCCACAGCGCGATCCTGCCGTCGTCGCCACCGGTTGCCAGCAGTCGGCGGGTGGGGCTGAAGACGACCGCCTCCACCAACGCGGTGTGGGCCCTCAACGGCTGAGGCTGCAAGCGAGGCTTCGCTGGATCGCGGATGTCCCAGAGCCAGACGTCGAAGGTGTCGCGGGCGCTCGACGCGAACAAGGTGCTGTCATCGTCGATCTCGGCCAGCCCCGCCATCGCGGTGACGCCAGGTGGAAGTGGAAGCGGACCTGCAAGCCGAGACGGGGTCCTCCCTGCTCCGAGGTCCCAGAACCTCACGTCGACACCCGCGTCGGCGATCATCCTCCCCTTGCCGTCGAAGGTGACACCAGTCGTCTTCCTGCCCGAACCGGGAATCGAAGGGGACGGAAAGGGCCAGACCCGTGCCACACCGTCCGCGCCGCTGGTGATGAGCGTGTGCTTGCCGCGCAACGCCACCCCCGTCATCGGTTCGGGGTGAGGCAGGACGACCAACTCGGTTCGCGTCGCGAGATCCCACGCGTGCACCTTGTGATCTGCACTCGCGACTGCCACGACGTCCCCGTCAAAAGCCACCGCGTTGATCCACCCAGCGGCCACGGCCAGTGGTTCGGCCGCTGGACGGGGGCTCTCCGGGGCCGACACGTCCCAGAACCGCAGTATCGCGTCGTTGCCACCCGCGACCAGCTCGCCTGTGCTCGGACGGAAGGCGACTACGTTCACCTTGGTGGGTAAAGGGATCGAAGGCAGGCGGTCGCCGAGCAGGCCCCCCTCGACCCGCCACAGGTGCACGGCTCTTTTGGCGTCGGCAACCGCGAGCAGCGGCGAGGTCGGGTGGAACGCCACGGACTGCAGTGCCTCACCTCCGACACGCACAGGCCCGGCCAGTCGACTCACCTGTTCACGGTCCGTCACGTCCCACATCCACAGCTCGGCATTGCGCGTTCCCGCGGCGAGCATGCGGCCGTCGGGAGAGAACTCGACCGAGAGAAGTCGGTCCGAGGGGCCCACAAGTGGTACGCCGAGTTGCACGGGTCGCTGCCGGTCGCGCACGTCCCACAAACGCACAGTGCGGTCGTCGGACGCTGTCGCCACGAGCTGCCCGTCCGGCGAGAAGGTGACGGCGTAGATCCCGCTGCTGTGTCCTTTCAGCGGGTTCGGCGCTGCGCGGTTCGTGCCTGCGGTCCCGAGGTCCCACAGGAGCAGGTCCGCGTCGATGTTCGTCGCCCCGGCCGCAGCGAGCAGCGTTCCGTCCGGACTCACCGCCATCGACTGCTTGCCGCCGCTCGGGCGGGGCAGCCTCGTACCGATCGGGATGGTGGTTGCGGTGACCAGTGCCGACCTGGCCTCCACCGTCGGTGCGACGCGCAGGGCTGCCACCGCGAGTTGTGCGGCGAGCGCCGGGTCGGTCTCCCGCAACCTGTCCGCAGTGCCGGCGATCTGGCGTGACACAGCCAGTTCACGAGCATGGTTCGCGCGTGCCCTTTCGACAAACGACCACGTGGCGGCACCGGCGGCAACCAGTGCCAGCACGGTCAGCACCGAGACGAGGACCCGCAACACCCTGTTGTTTCGCCGTTCCCGGAAACGCTCTGCGTCAGCCGCCGCCGTGCAGTGTTCGAGAAAACGCAGTTCCAGCCCACTCAGTCGATGTTCGGCACCGGCCGAGTCCCGCCACTCCAGAGCGGTGGCGAGTCGTTGGCCCCGGTAGAGCATTCCGGGGTCCTCATCGGCGTCATGCCAGCGGGTCGTATCGGTGGTCAGAGAAGCACGAATACGATGGCCCGCACGGTCCTCGTCGATCCACTTCCGGAGTCGCGGCCATGCCGACAACAGTGCCTCGTGACTGATCTCCACGAAGTCGAAGTCCGCCGTGACGAGGCGAGCATCGACATATCGTCGTAGGACGGCCTTTCTACGCCCGTGCAACGACTCATCTTCTCCACCCACCAACTCGCTCAGCCGCACTCGTCGTCGTGTGTCCGGAGCGTCATAGCTCACGTGCACCAGACGCACGAACTGCTGCCGGGCGATTCCCTGCTCGTAGTGCATCAGTTCGGAGAAGACGGCTTCGGCTGAGTGGGCGATTGCGCCGTTGATGCCTCCGGCGTCGACGTAGTTCTGAACCGTCATCCTCTTGGAGCTGCTGCGCTTCCAGGTCGCCAGGAGGGCGTAGGACAGCATCGGTAAAGCGCCAGCGCCGTGCCCGGACATGCCGTGTGACGGCGCGAGGTCGCGCAGGATCAGGTGGACCAGCCCGCCATCGATTGTCACTCCCGCCTTGGCGGCAGGTCCCGTGATGGCCGTCTGCAGCTCGCCCTGAGTCATTGCGCCGACGAGCACTTGACGCGCCTGCAACGACTCCCGCAGTTGCGGAAGCTGCAACGCGGCGTCGTAGAAGTCCGACCGCAGCGACGCCAGCACCTGTACGCGGTGACTGCCGGACGTGATCGCGGAGATCGAGTGCAAGGCTGCCACGAACTCGCTTCGCCCGGCCGCGTCGATGTCGTGCGTGAACAGTTCCTCCAGTTGGTCGACGAGTACGAGCACAGAGGCTTGTCGTTGCTCCAGCACCGCGGCGATGAGCAGAGGAAGATCACTCCGCTCTGTCAGCGGGTCGGTCTCATCGCTCAGCAACGCGACCTGCTCCGCCAGCGCCGCCATCGGATCAGGCCCAGGCTTCAGCAAAGCAAGTTGCCAACCAGGCTCGGAGTTCGCGAGCCGTCCGGCAACGCCGGCCCGCATCAGCGAGGACTTGCCGGAGCCCGACGGCCCGACCACCACAACCGGCCCTGTCGTGTCCGGATCGGTCGTGGTCATCACCAACCGGTCAGTGAGCGCGGTTCTGCCGAAGAACCATTCCCGGTCCTCGAGCTCGAACGCGTCGAGGCCGCGATAAGGAGGTGTTCCCGACCGCGACGGTTTTCCGAGTGGGGCCCGTACGCGCAGCAGGCAGTCGACCCATTGCCTGACCGGCAGAGGATCTTCGACACCACACGCACGCAGAACATCGCGCAGAACATTCGCATCGCGAGGCAGGTGACGACCCGACGAATAGCTGCCCAAGGTGCCGGACGCGACCCCGGACTCTTTCGCGAGTTCTCGAATGGAAAGACCGGCCCAATGTCTTAACCTGGTCAGGGCCGCGCCGAAGTCCTGGGGGGTCGATACTTGATCCAGTTCAAGCGGGTACTCCTCCGGCACTCAACACACTCCTCGCAGTTGAACCAACCGGCGTAGCACGTGTACGGGATCGTATGGGAAAACCAAATGTTACCCACGAGTTTGTCCATCACTTGTCCTTGACGAAACTTGCCTGGCGCCACAGGAAAACCCGAAGATTATTCCCGATCGAGACATGCGACAGGATTCGTGTTGGATCGTGTGGTTTTTAGATGTTTGCTGCGTGGCCTCATGCGGCCTTTCCGTCAGCTCTCCTCCTCAGGCATCACCGGCTGGTTGACTCTGGGAAAGCCCTCCACGAGAGCAGGAGAGTCCCGATGGAGACAACGCAGATTCCACGTCCCAGGCGGAAGCCGGAGAGTGCCCCCACCGACGAGCACAAGCCCTTCGACGTCTTCCTCGCGTACAACTCGGCCGACCTGCCCGCGGTTCTCGCCGTGTGTACCGCCCTGCGAGACCAGGGCATCAAACCGTGGATCGACATCGAACGCGTCCGCCCCGGCACTTGGGTACAAGACGCGATCGAGGAGGCAATTCACTCCACCCGCACAGCAGTGGTCTTCTTGGGCGAGGGCGGGACCGGCAGGTGGCAGCGACTGGAGATCAGGGCGTTCGTCGAACGGTGCGCCACAGACGGCATTCCGCTGGTCCCGGTGCTGCTTCCGGGAGCCGATCGGCTACCTGTGGAACTGGTGATGCTGCGTCAACTGAACCTCGTTCAGTTCAAGGAGTCCGTGCATGACCAAGAAGCGCTGCGGCGACTGAGGTGGGGAATCACCGGAGTCGACCCGGATGCCTGAGGCGGGATGCGGACAGCGATCAGAACCGGAACGACATCGGTCAGAGGCGCAGTCCGAGGACCAGCTTGTCGGCGGAGTCGATCACGCGGAAGCCGAGGTGCTCCCAGAAGCCGATCGCGTGTGTGTTGTGGTGCCGCACGTGCACGTGGACGCCCTTCTCCAGGCGTTCGAGCACGGCGCGCACGAGCGTTCCGCCGAACCCCTTGCCCTTCGCGCGCGGCAGCAGGTTCGCGTGCAGGTGCGCCGGATAGTCCTTGATCAGCATGGAGTCGACGCGAGTAGGCGCGTGGATCAGCTGCACGACCCGGTTCGCGTTCGGCGTCAACGGGTAGCGGGCGCGCAGGTCAGGCCACCAGTCGCGGTCGCAGCGGTCCTCGAACGCCTCCGTGTCGGACGTCGCGAGCGCGTAGCCGCAGACGCCTTCGTCGTCCTCCGCCACGAACACGAGGTCGGGCTCGAACGCCACGTACGGGCCGACGTAGGCGTGGCCGAGCAGCCGCGGGTCCTCGAACAGGTGGCGCGCGCCCAGGCCACCGTTGCCCGTGTCGAGGCAGATGTCGTACAACGCGTCCAGGTCGGCGGGCCGGTACGCGCGGATCACCTGAGCTCGCGCCGCTCCGTGATGACGACCGGGTCGGTGTCGACGTCGATGATCTGCCCCTCGACGACCTGACCGGCACCGAAGCGGCGTTCGTGCTCGAACTTGAGCGCCGCCGCCTCCGCCTTGCGCGCGATGCGGCGGCTCACGAGCTTGCGCGTCGGCGGGAAGAGCAGGAACAACGCGGCCGCGTCGCTGAGGAAGCCCGGCACCATGATCAACGCGCCGGCCGCCGCGATCAGCACGCCGTCCGCCATCTCCTGGTGCGGTTCCTGACGCTGGAACACCGACTCGCGGAACGCGGCCATCGTCTGCGCGCCCTGGCGGCGCACCAGTGACAACCCGACGAGGGTGCTGAGCAGGAGCAGGGCGATCACCCAGAGCCCGCCGATGGCGTTGCCGACGGCGATGAGGACCGCGATCTCGGCGAAGAAGCCGAGCAGCAGCAGCGCGAGAAGGGGCATGCCCGTTCAACGCACAGTGGCGCCCGTTTGCTCCCGACCACCCCACGACCAGGCCTTGAGCTGAAATATTTACGGCAGCCTAGCGGTATGACAGGATATCTTCACGCGACCTCGACGCTGAGGAGTACGGATGACCGCGCTGCACGACGCCACCACGGCGCTGGAGCGGCTGGACCGCCAGCCGTACACGTACGTCCGCCGGGAGCTGGTCGAACCGGACTGGCGCCGCTTCCCCGGCTGGTCCCACGTGACCGAGGCGCAGTGGCGCGACGCGCAGTGGCAGCGGGTCAACTGCGTGAAGAACGTGAAGCAGCTCCGCAAGGTCGCGGGCGACCTGCTGACCGACAGGTTCTACGACGACCTCGCCAAGGACATGGACGCCTTCGCGACGATGTCGATGCTGATCCCGCCGCAGATGTTCAACACCATGGCGGTCGACGCGGACCTGACCCCGGACGCCTTCACCGAGGCCTTCCTGGCCGACCCGGTCCGCCGCTACATGCTGCCGGTCTCCTCCGACCGCGACCCCCGGTGGCCGTCGCACCCGCACTCCCAGCGCGACTCGCTGCACGAGGCCGAGATGTGGGTCGTCGAAGGCCTGACCCACCGCTACCCCACCAAGGTCCTCGCCGAGATGGTGTCCACGTGCCCGCAGTACTGCGGCCACTGCACCCGCATGGACCTCGTCGGCAACTCCACCCCGCTGATCGACAAGCACAAGCTCTCGCTCAAGCCGGTCGACCGCCAGGACCAGATGATCGAGTACCTCAAGAAGACCCCCGGCGTCCGCGACGTCGTCGTGTCCGGCGGCGACGTGGCGAACGTGCCGTGGCCGCAGCTCGAGTCGTTCCTCATGCGCCTGCTCGACATCGACACGGTCCGCGACGTCCGCCTGGCCACCAAGGCCTTGGCGGGGCTGCCGCAGCACTGGCTCCAGCCGCGCGTCGTCGAGGGCCTCGAGCGCGTGGCCCGCACCGCCTCCCGCCGTGGCGTCAACCTCGCGATCCACACGCACGTCAACCACGCCCAGTCCGTGACGCCCCTCG
Organism: Lentzea cavernae; assembly: GCF_014653695.1. Taxonomy (GTDB): domain Bacteria; phylum Actinomycetota; class Actinomycetes; order Mycobacteriales; family Pseudonocardiaceae; genus Lentzea; species Lentzea cavernae. The sequence goes on from NZ_BNAR01000002.1 coordinate 744,285, forward strand.
TCGCCGAGGCCGCCCGCACGGCCCTCGAGGTCGGCGTGCGCGACGTGCGCAACCAGGGCGTGCTGATGAAGGGCGTCAACGCGACGCCGGACGACCTGCTGGACCTTTGCTTTGCCCTGCAAGGGGAAGCGAACATCCTGCCGTACTACTTCTACATGTGCGACATGATCCCCAACGCCGAGCACTGGCGGGTGTCGGTGTGGGAGGCGCAGGAGCTGCAGCACGCGATCATGGGCTATCTGCCCGGGTATGCGACTCCTCGGATCGTGTGCGATGTGCCGTACGTCGGGAAGCGGTGGGTGCATCAGATTGAGGATTATGACCGGGAGCTTGGGATCTCGTACTGGACCAAGAACTATCGGACCGGGATTGAGCTTGAGGACCCGGAGGCGTTGAACCGCCGTTATCCCTACTACGACCCGATCTCGTCGTTGGGTGAGACCGGCCAGAAGTGGTGGGCCGACCAGGCCTGACGGCCCTCAGACCGGGAGGTCCGGGCGTCGTGGCGTGCCCACGGCGCTGATGTCGAAGACCGCGCCCGTCACCGTTCTCGACTCCCTGCGGGCCGCGAGCAGGACGTACGAGTCCACGTAGTCCTCCGCCCGCGGGGTGAAGTCGAGCGCGGAGTACCTGCTCAGGGAATCCGCATCGGCCAGCACGTCGGTGATCGCCGTGTCGTCCAGCGCCATGGACCGAGGGCCGCGCAGATCGGTCGCCATGCCTCCGGGGGCGACACCGTTGACCCGGACGTGAGGGGCGAGCTCGTAGGCGAGCTGGGACACCAGACCGGCCGCGGCTCGCTTCGAGGCGGTGTAGAGGACGCCTCCGCCGCGCGGGTAGAGGGCGGCGTTGGAGAGGGTGAAGATCATGGAGCCGCGGCGGGCGGTGACGGCTTCCGCGGCGGCTCGTGCGCCGATGAGGTAGCCCTTGACGTTGACGGCGAAGAGTTCGTCGAAGGCGTGGTCCAGCTCTGGCGGGGTCATGGAGAGCAGTTCGCGGCCGAAGTCCCAGAGGCCGGCGTTGCCGACGAAGGTGTCGAGGCCGCCGAACGCCTTCACGGCGGTGCTGACTGCCAAAGCGTTGTCACTGGTGGACGTCACGTCGCCCTGGACGGCTCGGACTCGGTCGCCGTGGGTGGTGACGAGGTCGTCGAGCTTGGCGGAGGAGCGTTCGAGGACCGTTACGGTGGCGCCTTCGGTTATGTAGCGGTCCACGATGGCGCGGCCCAGGCCGGAGCCGCCGCCTGTCACCAGGGCCGACAGGCCCGCCAGGCGGGGCATCAGCGGGTTTCCAGGAAGTGCTTGACCGTGGTGTTGAACTCGTCGGCGTGTTCCAGCTGGGCCCAGTGGCCGCAGCGGTTGAACATCAGCAGGCGGGAGTCCGGGATGACGGCGTGGGCGCGCATGCTGAGTTCGAAGTGGACGGTGCGGTCGTCGCGGCCGTGGATGATCAGCGTCGGGACGTCGGAGTGGGCCATCTTCTGGCTGGCCTCGGCGAAGCCGGTGGCGCCCAGGCCCGAGCGCATGACCTCGAGCCAGTTCTTGAGGTGTTCTGGTGTGGCTAGGGCGTTGCGGGAGCGTTGTTCGGCCAGTTCGCGGGTGGCGAAGGACGGGTCGAAGCACATGACGCGCACGAGTTTCTGGAAGTTCTCCGGTGACGGGTCCTCGTAGGTGTCGAAGATGAGCTGGATGCCTTCGGAGAGGCCGCTGGGGGTCATGACGTTGACGCCCCAGATGCCCGCGCCCATGGTCACGAGGTGCGAGACGCGTTCGCGGTGTTCGGTGGCGATGATGGTGCCGATGCCGCCGCCCATGGAGTTGCCGATGATGGCGGCCCGGTCGATGCCGAGCGTGTCCATCAGCTGCAGTGTCGCGCGGCCTTGGTCGCGGCCGGTTGCCACGCTCTGCTCGCAGGAGTCGCCCCAGCCGGGCATCGTGACGGCGATGCAGTGGAACGACGAGGACAGGGCGCGGATGTTGGGCTCGAAGTTCGACCAGCCGGTGGCGCCGGGGCCGGTGCCGTGGATCAGCAGGAGGGGATGTCCCTGTCCTGCCTCGTTGATCTGGATCCGGTAGTCGGCGGTGTCGATCAGGCGGTAGGTCGACTCGTTGCTGATGTCCGTGGTCGCGGTGGTCACTGCGGATGCCTTTCGGGTGTGCCGGGGTCAGCCGGCGAGTTGTTCGGGCGAACGGGGGCGGTGGGGCTTCAGCAGGGCGCGCAGGTCGGTGGCGGCGTCGGCGAGCACGGCGTTGTCCACGAGCACGGTGGAGGCGACCAGGCGGCGGGCGATGCCGATCTCGCGGGACGCGTCCATGCCGGCGGCGGCTGCCAGGCGGCCGTCGCGCAGCCAGAAGGCCAGGAAGCGTTGTGGTGTCGCGCCTTCGCGGATCACGACCTGGTCGGTGCCGCGGGGGCGGCCGATGATCTGCAGCGTGGCGTCGTACTGGTCGGACCACGCGTACGGGGCTTCCTTGTAGCGGACGGGTTCTCCGGCGACGGTGGAACCGACGGCGGCGCCGTGGCGTTGTGCTGTGTCCCAGTGTTCGAGGCGTCCGCGCGTGGCGAGGTGGGGGTGTGCCTGGCTCGCGACGTCGCCGGCCGCGAAGATCCAGGCGCGGCTCGTCTGGCCGAACTCGTTCACCGGGAAGCCCCAGTGGTCGACGTCCACGCGGGCCGACGTGCCGAGTTCGGTGCGGGGTTGCACGCCGATGCCGACGACGACGGTCGCGGTGTCGAGGCGGTGTCCGGTCGAGAGGACGACCTGCTCGACGGTCGAGCCGGTGGCGGCGAAGCGCTCGACGGTGGCGCCGGTGATCAGGCGCACGCCGTGTCCGCGGTGAAGGTCGACGACGAGGCTCGCCACCTCGGGGCCGACGATGTTCGCGAGCGGCCGGGGCTGCGCTTCGACCACCGTGACGTCGATGCCGCGCTGACGTGCGACCGCCGCCAGTTCCAGGCCGATGAAGCCCGCGCCGATGATGACGAGCGGGCCACCCCGGGCGAGTTGTGCGCTCAGCCGGGCCGCGTCGGTGGCGTCGCGCAACGTCAGCACGTTGTCGGCGTCGGCGTGCGGAAGGGCCAGATGCCTTGCGGTGACACCGGTGGCGAGCACCAGGCGGTCGACGTCGAGCTGTTCGCCGCCGCCCAGGTGCACCTTGAGCGCGCCGGGGTCGATCGCGGTCACCCGCTCGCCCAGGCGCAGGTCGATCTCCAGGTCGGCGTAGGTCGACCACGGCACGATGGGCACCAGTCCGCCGGTCGTGTCGTCGAGCAGGGCCTTGGACAGCGGCGGACGTTCGTAGGGCGGGTGGGGATCACCGTCGACGACGGTGATCGTGCCCCGGTAGTCGAGCCGGCGCAGTGCCAGGGCCGCGGAGATGCCCGCGGCGCTCGCACCGACGATCACGCAACTGGACCTGTGCATCGGCCGCCCTCACACCCGGTCGGGGACTTCGACCGAGACGTCGCCGCCGTCGACCCTCACCCGGTACGTGCACAGCGGTTTCGTCGCCGGGAGCGACAGCGCGGCGCCCGTCCTGAGGTCGAACTTGGCCAGGTGCCACGCGCATTCGACCTGGGCGCCGTCGACGTACCCGTCCGCCAGCGACGACAGGCCGTGCGTGCAGGTGTCGTCGAGCGCGTAGAACTCCCCGTCCGCCTTGAAGACCGCGACGGGCGGGTCGGTCGGAAGCTGAAGCGCATCGCCGTCGTCGAGCTCGTCGGCGGAACAGGCGCGAATCCAGGACATGTTGCCGAAACCTTCGTTAGAAACGGGCGCGGGTCAGAAGAACGTGCTGAGGTTCCCGGACTGCAGCACGGTCTGGTCGAGGTAGATGAACCGCTTGACAATGGCCAGGCCGGTGCCGACGCGGCGCAGCCGGTCCTCGCGGCGGCCGACCCACTGGTCGACGTCGTTCTTCAGCCGCGTGCGGTACAGCAGGAAGTTGCTGTGCACGGCCAGTTCGTCGCCGTCGTCCTCGACGATCCGGACGTTGGTGATCAGGTGGCGGGTCCTCGACGGCGGGTCCTCGGCCCAGGAGGTTCCCGTGGCGAACTTCTTCGCGCGGATCTCCAGCCAGTTCTTGTCCTCGTCGAAGTACGCCATCTCACCGGGTTTCGTGAACTCCAGGTGGAGCTGACGCCGGGTCATGGTCCGCCGCAGGGGCATGAAGTAGTGGGCGTCGGCCGTGAAGAGGTCGACCCACTCGTCATAGCTGTGGCTGTCGAGCAGGGCTGCCTCGTGGTAGAGGAACTGCTCGACCTCGTGCTGCAGGACCATCGCGTCCACTGTGGACTTCGTGGTGGCTTCGATCGTCATTGGTTCCACCTCGGCCTAGTAGCGATCCCTGGGGATCGTGCGCTCGCGCAGCTCCTCCCAGCTCGGGTTCCGCAGCCATTCGCGCCACGCGTGGTAGGTCCACAGCTGGGCGTGCTCGTTGATCGGCGCGTCCATGAAGGCCAGACCGTCCTCCTTGACGACCTCCGACGTGCCCAGGCCCATCTTCAGCAGCTGGGGGATCTCCCGGCTCTTGAGGCCCTTGGTCTGCAACGTCGACTGCGCCCAGTTCTCGCCGTCCTCCTGCTCCAGCATGCCCGCGGGCCCGAAGAAGTGGATCTGCGAGTCGAGCGACGCGGCCTGCTCGTCCGCTGAGCTGTTCCTGTCCCTGAAGGAGAACCACCAGATCTCGGTGACGTCAGGGCTGCGCGGGACCCGGAGGCTCAGCTGCGCGTTCGTCGTGACCCACGTGGAGGGGAAGATGTGCGGGTGGCCAGCCACGCGGCCGCCGTGACGTCCCAGCCGGGCCTCGACCTCGGGCTTGTGGCGCCACGCGAACGGTTCGGTGCCGGCGGTCACCTCGAGGGACTCCTGGTCCGGGCCGGAGATGGCGTGCCCGTACTCCCCCACTACGACGAAGTTGTGCAGGTCGGTGGGCAGGAAGGGGACTTCGAGGTTGGCGCCCGTGTCGGACTTCGCCCCGCCTTCGACGAAGTCGTCCGGCGGGGCGGGGATCAGGCCCACCGAGAACGCAGACATGTGCGTGATCTGCGGGTGGTAGTAGTCGAACACGTTGTCGACGGTGAACTTCCAGTTGGTGTGCACGGTGAACTTCTGCACACCGGGGACGGCCTCCATGTCGCCGCGTTCCGCGATCATGTCGAGACCGAGACGCCCTGTGGCGCCCAGGTAGTCCTCCAGCGGCGGAGCGGTCTCGTCGAACGTGGCGAACACGAAGCCGCGGTAGGTGTCCAGCTGCGCGACCTTGCGCAGCGGGTGCTTCGACAGGTCGAGCTTGTCCTTGTAGAAGATGGACTTGCCGGGCACGCCGACCAGCTCACCGTCGAGGCCGAACGTCCAGCCGTGGTACGTGCACATGAAGTTGCGCACGTTGCCCTCCTCGGCGCGGCAGACCGCGTTGCCCCTGTGCGAACAGGTGTTGAGGAAAGCGCGGATGCTCCCGTCGCGCTGGCGCACGACGAGCACGTTGTCCGACCCCATCGGCGCCTCGAAGAAGTCGCCCCGCTTCGGGATCTGCGTGTCGTGGCAGAGGAACAGCCAGGCACGGCCGAAGATGTTCTTCATCTCCAGGTCGAAGATCTCCTGGTCGCTGAAGATGGTCCGGTCGATCTCGCCGGTGTCGAGGGAGACGAGGTCGTCGAGTCGGTCCACTGCCCTGGGGACGTCGGTCATGGGGTTCTCCTGTGGTCGAGCCGGAAGTCAGTGGGTGTGCGAGCGGTCGTGGCCCCAGAGCTGTGCCGCGTCCCAGTCGATGACGGTCCAGGTCTCGTCGTTGATGAGCTTGCCCTCGGTGCCGTACTCGACGCCGATGCCGGACGGCGACTCCATGTAGAACGAGAGCATCCCGTCGTTCGTGTGCCGCCCGAGCGCCGCGGTCAGCGAGATCTTCTTCTCCCGCACGCGGTCCAGCGCGCGGCCCACGCCGTCGAGGGTGTCGACCTCCAGCATGAAGTGGTTGAGCTCGGGCTTGCTGCCCGGCCGCGCGGGACCGAACGCCAGGGAGTGGTGGCGCGGGTTGACGTGCGTGAAGGTGAGCGAGATGCCGTGCTGCTTCATGGTGATGTAGTCGCTGACCTTGAAGCCCAGGACGTTGAGGTAGAAGTCGATCATCTCGTCCGTGTTCGCCGACTGCAGCACGACGTGCCCGACGCCGAGGTCGTTGCCGGCCGGGTCGGTGGTCACGAACCGCACGCCCGTCGGCGACACGAACGGGCTGGAGAGGACTCCGGCGCCGAAGAACAGCTCCAGCTGGAAGCCCGCGGGGTCGGCGAAGCGCGCGAGCCGGCGGACACCGCGCAACGAGGCCAGGTCGGCGTCCTCCTTCACCGCGACGCCCTGCCGTTCCAGGTCGGCCACCTGCGCGACGAAGTCCTCCTCGTCGCGCACCTCCCAGCCCACGTAGGTGAGCTCGTCGTCGCCGGCCCGCACCGCGATGCGGTGGTGGCGCTCGTCCATGCGCAGGAAGAGGGTCTCGACGTCATGGTCGTCACGACCGCGGGTGACCTGCAGGCCGAGAACGCCGGAGGCGAACTCGCTCCACGCGTCGAGGTCCGCCGCCCCGATCCCGATGTAGCCGAGCGCTTTGATGTACCCCACGTTGGATGCTCCTCGAGTTGAGTCCCGCACGGCCCGAGCGGGCGCACCTGGCGGTGATTCCCTTATCCTGCAACGCTGTGGCGCGAACTCAAGCTTTGCGTTCCGCGAGGCGGAATGCACCCGAGAGCTGTCGCGCGATGTCGTTCAGAGCAGTCCTGTACCGCGACGGAGACCGGCCGGAAACGCTGCAGGACAACGAGATCGACGCGACCGCACGGGTCGTGTCCGCGTTCCAGACCGGTGCCGCCAGGCACGCGACCCCGAGGAAGGACTCCTCGTAGTCCGTCGCCAGACCGGTTTCCCGCACGCGCACCAGCGACTGCGTCATCCGTTGCGCGTCGGCGACGGTGTACGCCGTGAAGCGTTTGAACGATCCGGCCAGTGTCTGCTTCACGACCGGAGGACTCGCGAACGCGAGAAGGGCTTTTCCCAGACCAGTGGCGTACGCCGGACGACGCCCGCCGACGCGTGTCGTCACGCGCGGGCTGTTCGTTCCCGCGACCTTGTCCACGTACAGGACGTCCGATCCGCTCAGGACTCCCAGGTGGACGGTCTGGCGGGTCAGGGCGAACAGCTCCGCGAGGTACGGCGCCGCCGACTCGCGCAGGTTCTCGACCTCACCGACCTGGACCCGGTTGCCGACCTCGAACACGCGGTCGGCCAGCGAGTACCTGTCCTCGACCTTCGCCACGTACCCGTGCGAGATCATCGTCACCAGCAGGCGGTGGATGGTCGATTTGGCCATGCCGGTGCGGTGGGCGATCTCCGAGACGCCGAGCGGTGCCCGTGACGTGGCCAGCGCGTCCAGCACGCACAGTCCCTTGCCGACGGACGTGTCGCCCTTGCCCGCGGACGTCTCGCGTCCGCCGGGCACCACTCCTTGCCGTTGTTCGTCCACGTTGACGCTTCTTTCCGCAGTCCCGCACCGGGAGGTGGTTCGAGCCTTGTCCAGACAGCCGCTCTCTAAGTCGGAGTCGTACTCTCATTTAGGCGGCTACACTAAGTTGGCCGTGGTCACCGCGCAAGAGGGAAGGAACGAGGAGTTGTCGGACGATCTCCGCACCGCCGCGCCGGAACGCCCGTTGCGGGCCGACGCGCGTCGCAGCATCGACCGCATCGTCACGGCCGCGCGCGCCCTGGTCGAGGAGCAGGGCCCGGCCGTCTCGCTGGACGAGGTCGCCAAGCGCGCCGGGGTGGCGCCGGCGACGCTGTACCGGCACTTCCCCAGCCGCATGCACCTGTTCGAGACCGTGTACCGCTCGCGGATGCTGACGGTGCTCGAACGTGCGCCCGAACTGAGCTCGGGGCACGAGCCGATGGACGCGCTGCTGCTGTGGCTGCACGAGTTCATCGATTTCAGCATCGAGTCGCACCGGGTGCTGACCGTCCTGTTGTCGCAGGGCCTGCAGGAGACCGATCCGAGCGCCAACGCGCAGTGGGGCCGGGCGCAGGTGGTGCCGGTCGTCGCGCGTCTCCTGCAGCCGGCGCAACGAGCGGGCGGGATCCGCGGCGACCTCACCGCCGACGAGCTCGTCGCCCTGGTCACCGGTCTCACGTTCGCGGTGGACTTCCGCGAGGGCCGGCCTGACGTGCGCCGCGCGGGCGCCCTCAGGACGATGGAGCTGTTGATCGACGGCCTCGCTCCCCGCTGAGGTCGCGGCGCGCCCGGTGTGAGATCACCGCCGGCTTTCTGCCTGCCGGAACGACTCAGCGGCGCCGGACGAACCCCGCGAAGCAGACTCCCCCTGCCGCTGTCGGCGGTGTCGTCCGACGACCAGGAGGAGTTGTCCACCGGTGAGCTCGACCTCCACCAAGCCGCGCCCCAGGGTGTTCGACCGCCAGATGAGCCTGGTCGCGTGCGTGACCGTCCTCGGCTCGCTGGTCGTCATCTTCGACACGACCATCGTCCACGTCGCGGTGCCGTCGCTGGTCCGCAGCTTCGACACGTCGTTGTCGGCCGTGCAGTGGGTGAGCACCGCGTACCTGCTGGCGCTCGCCGGCGTCGTGCCGCTGACGCGGTGGGCGAACGACCGGTTCGGCCTGAAGCGGTCGTGGATCGCGTCGATGTCGATGTTCCTCGTCGGCTCGCTGCTGTGCGGGCTCGCCGACTCGATGCCGCTGCTCATCGCCGCGCGGGTCGTCCAGGGGCTGGGCGGCGGAATGCTGCTGCCCACCGGTCAGTCGATCCTCGCGCGCCACGCCGGGCCCGCCCGCCTGGGCCGGGTCATGTCGATCGTCGGCATCCCGGCGATGCTCGGTCCGCTGCTGGGGCCGATCCTCGGCGGGCTGATCCTGTCGTCGTTCTCGTGGCGGTGGATCTTCATCGTCAACCTGCCGGTCGGTGCGATCGCCCTCGCCCTCGCCGTGGTGGTGCTCGACCGCGGCGGCCCCGGTGAGTCTCGGCGGCTCGACGTAGTCGGCCTGTGTCTGCTGCCACCCGGTCTCGCGCTGCTGGTGTACGGCATCACGGACTTCGGCAGCACGGGCGCGGTGACCGCTCCGGTGGTCGTCGGCAGCGGACTCGGCGTCGCGCTGCTCTGCGGGTTCGTGTTCCACGCGCTGCGGGCGGAACACCCGTTGCTCGACCTGCGGCTGTGGAAGAACCGGGCGTTCCGCGCCGCCGGGTCGTCGTTGTTCCTCTACCTGGCCGGCACCAACGCCGTGCTCTTCCTGATCCAGCTGTACTTCCAGTTCGCACGTGGTGCCAGCGCGCTGGAGTCGGCGCTGCTCGTGGCGCCGTCGGCGTTCGGCGCCATGCTCGTGCTGCTGTTCGCCGGATGTGTCATGGAGAGGTTCGGCGCACGCGCGCTTGCCTTGTGCGGCCTGGCGATGGTGTTCCTGGGCGTCCTGCCGATGGCGTTCATCGGACCGGACACGAGCGACGTGTGGCTGGCGGCGTGCTGGTTCGTCCGCGGCGTCGGTGTCGGCGCCGCCTCCACTCCCCTGACGACGGCCAGCTACCTGACGTTGCGCAGCGCGGACATCCCCGGTGCCTCGACGCTCATGAGCATCAACCAGTACGTGGCGGGCGCCCTGGGGACCGCCGTCGTCGCGGTCCTGCTGCAGCACCAGGTCGACGGGATCACCGGCGGGCGCGGCGTCGACGCCTTGGCAGAGCTGGACGACGCCGCGCGTGCCCAGCTCTCGCCCTCGTTGGCGGACGCGTTCGCCACGCTGTCATGGTTGCCGATCGCGCTGACCGTGCTGGCCGTCATCCCCGCGCTGCTGCTGCCGGGCCGCGCCGAGAAGGCGTCATGACCGCCGGCCGATGTACGCCTTGACCGCGCCCAGTCCGGACAGATGTGCGACGACGACGTCGCCAGGCGCGACAGGACGCATCGGCCCGGCCGCTCCTGCCAGCACGACTTCGCCGGCACGCAAGGGAGTGCCGTACTCGCGGGAGGTCTGAGCGAGTACGGCGATCGCGTCGAGGGGATCGCCCGCACACTCCACGCCGCCGATCGAGATCTCGTTGACGTACAAAGACATCTCGACCTGCTCCGGGTCGAAGTCCCGCAGCGCCACACGACGAGGTCCTGTGACGAAGGCGCCCGCGGACGCGTTGTCGGCGACCGCGTCGGCCGGGCTGAGGTCCCAGTCCCCGATGCGACTGCCGCACACCTCGAGGGCGGCGACCCCGTAGGCGATCGCCTCGCGAACCTGCTCGGGGTCGAGTGGTCCGTCGGCGAGGTCTTTGCCGAGCACGAAGGCGATTCCGGCCCCGACCCTCGGCTGGAGCACGAGATCGGCGGGTACGGTGTCGCCGCCGATGAACGCCATGTCGTCGTACAGCACGCCGGAGCAAGGCCGTTTCCCGACGGTGAGGCCGATCTTGCGGCCGACGACGCGTGCGCCGTCACCGACCCGGCGCGCACCGATCGCCGCCTGGACCCGGTAGGCGGCATCGAGGTCGTCCGGACCGATCAGGTCGCGCACCGGCGCGCACGGCACCCTTGTCCTCTCGGCGTCCGCCAGCCGCGCGACCGCGGCGTCGATCGCCCTGCCCGCGACGGTGGTCACCTGGTCAACTCTGTTCATGCGCCAACTCTGCGCGGCTGTGGCGGATCGGACGAGCGCGCCGTGCCGTTGTGCGGAACACGCCCGAAACATCCGGGCGGGCCGGGCGCTGTCGCACCCGGCCCGCCATTGTGGACAGTCGTCAGCCCTGCTGCCTGCGGCGTGCCGTCAGGCAGATGGCCGCCACGACGACGTCGCAGGCGAGCGCGACGAGCAGGCAGATCTGGTAGCGGTCCTCGGCGGGGACACCGGAAGCGCCGGCGAGGCTCTTCGACTGCAGGATGGTCGAGTAGATCGCCGGTCCCAGTGCTCCGGAGATGGTGACGATGATCCCGACCATGCTCGTCCCCATGCCCGTCAGGCTCTGCGGGACGCAGCTCTGCATCGACGCGAACAAGCCGACTCCGACCATGCCGCTGCCGACGCCGTAGACGCAGGCCGCCACGAAGAACGAGGTGGCCGAGGCGTTCGGGATGCTCGTGATCAGCCACAGCGCCGCGACCGCGTGGCAGACCGCGCCGATCCCGGCGACCACGAGCGGCCGGGTGCGCGCCGCGATCACCCCGCCCGCGATGCCGGCCACGGCGCCGACCACCGAGTACGGCAGGAGGATCAGACCGGTGTGCAGCGCGTCGTACCCGAGGCCGTAGCCGGCGGCCGGCGGTGTCTGCACGTAGAACGGGATGAGGAAGGTGACCGACTGGATGGCCATGCCGATCGTCAAGCCCGCCAGCATGGTCCTCGCGACCGTCCCCGAACGCAGCAGGGCGAGGTCGAACACCGGTGCCTTCGACCGCTTCTCGCGGGTGGCCCAGATGGCCGCGCCGACGAGGCCCGCGACGACGAAACCGATGGCCTTGAACGAGGTGAGGCCGTCCGACCCGGCCGCGTTGATGCCGTAGAGCAGGAGCACCATCCACGCCACGAGGCCGACGACGTTGCCGACGCCGAAGACGGCCGTGCGGTCTCGCGGGCTCGGCGGGACGACCGTCCAGGCCAGCACGGCCACGACGAGGTAGCAGCACATCGCCGCGAGGAAGAACTGCTGCATGGAGATGTGACTGAGGGCGACACCGCCGGCGACGAGACCGACACCCGCACCGCTGGCCTGCGCGAACTGGGTGACGACCACCGCCGTCCTGACCGACTCGCCGGGGAGGTGGCGGCGCAGCACGCCGACGCCGAGCTGACCGGTCGCCGCGCCGACGCCCATCACCGACGCGCCGACCAGCAGCGCCGGGTACGTGTGGACGGCTCCCGGGATCGCCGTGCCGATCGCGAGGAACACGGCGCCGAGCGTCGTCGCGACGCGGTCGCCCAGCACGTCCGCCAAGCGCGGCAACAGGATCGTGCTGACGCCACTGCCGATCAGCAGCAGCGTGAAGACCCAGGCGACGTCCCCGACCGTGAGCTGGAAGTCGCGCAGCAGCACGGGGAGCAGGGGCGAGAGCATGAACGTGACGGCAGCGGCGGTGAACCCGGTCACGATGGTTGTTGCGATGAGGGGGACGCGCCCTCGCGCCGGGACGACCTTCTCCGGTAACGGTGTGTCGTGCTGTTCTGCGCTGTGTGCCATTGACGACCCTCGCTCTGTGCCGACCGCCTCCGCGGTTCCTGGTGGTGAGCGGGTGCGCTCCGCCGACGAGGTCGGGGGGTGGGAAGAGCGACCAGCCGGGCCGGAGTATGTGATTGCGCACGGGCGCGGGCGAAGCACTGCGTTCTGGCATGCGGAACGGCGGCGGCGAAGCAGAACCCCGGCGCCGGAACAGGTCCGGCGATGGGGCGTGCCGATTTCAGGTCCTGCGGGATCTCAGCGCGCGCTGCTCGGGGAAGGTCCAGCCGAAGCGGATCGCGACCAGCCGCAGGGTCGTGGTCACGACCACGCAGACGACACCCGCGATCGGGATCGGCGTGCCGAACTCGGCGAGCACGACGAGCGTCCCCGCCCCGGCTCCGGCCGCGACCGCGTACAGGGTGCCGACCTGCAGGAAGGAGATCGGCAGGCTCAGGACCACGTCACGCAGCATGCCGCCGCCGATCGCTCCGATGACGCCGGCCACCACAGCCCCGGCCTCGCCGGCGCCGAGCGACAGCGCCTTGGACGCCCCGATGGCGCCGAACAGCCCCATGACGACCGCGTCGAGCCCGGTGATCAGCCAGCCGGCCCGCGCGAGGAGCGGTTGCAGCGCCATGCCGAGCACGGCCGAGGCGCCGGCCACGAGCAGGTACGAGTTCTTCCAGAGCACCACGGGCGGCTGGTTGAGCACGATGTCGCGCAACAGGCTGCCGCCGAGGGAGACGGCGAGGCCGATGACGACGACGCCGAGCACGTCGATGCGGCGGTGCCGCTCCCCCGCCGCGAACAGGGCGCCCTGCAGGCCGCCCAGTCCCGCGGCGAGGAGCTCGATCCACAGCGCCACCTGGAACGGCGTGACGGGCATGCGGTCACACTCCGGAACTCGGGGCCGGCTCGCGGCGTGCGAACCGGCCCGGGGTGAGCGGGTCAGGCGGTGGCGTTCTTCGCGGCGGTGACGATGACGCCGGCGACGACGGCGGGCTGCGTCACGTACACGGCGTGGCTCGCCGGGACGGTGGTGATCTCCGCACCGATGCGCTCGGCCATGTGCTGCAACATCGCCTGGTCGAAAGCCTTGTCGTCGGTCGCGATGACGGCCCAGCTCGGCTTGTCGCGCCACGCCGCGTTCTTCACCGGTGTCGCGAAGACCGCCATGTTGATGGGCAACTGCGTGTCGCGGAGGAACGCGGCGTCGGCATCGGCGGCGTCCGCCGCGAAGCCGGCCTTGAACTTGTCACCGTTGAGGAAGCCGTAGCCGTCCTCACCGACGTCGATGACGAAGTCGGGTGTCGGGGCGAATCCCTCGTACTGCTGCGAGGTCGTCTCGCCCGCGTCGGGTGCCAGCGCCGACACGTAGACCAGCCCGGCGACCTTCGGGTGCACCCCGGCCTCGGTGATGACCGTGCCGCCCCACGAGTGGCCGACGAGGATCGCCGGGCCGTCCTGCCGGTCGAGCACGCGGGTGGTCGCCGCGACGTCGTCCTCCAGGGAGGTGAGCGGGTTCTGCACGACCGAGACCCGGTAGCCCTGTGCCGTCAGGTCGTCGTGCACGCCCCGCCACCCCGAACCGTCCGCGAACGCGCCGTGCACCAGCACGACGTTCTTGATCTCCTGCCCAGCGCCGGTCATGAGGTTCGTCCTTTCACGTGCCGCGCCGGCGTGGCCGGAGCGGGTCGATCTCGAGGTGACCCTCGAGCAACTAATATATTGGATATTACATATCAGTCGCCCAAACGCCACCCCAGCTGTTGAGATGCGCGAGGTTGCGTCACCCGTCTCGGTTACGGAAGGCTGCCGATCGAACGCGAATCGTGACGATTCCCTCCCCTGCTCGGGCTCGTGGTGATCGAGGAGCGACAGTGACGGACCTGGCCGGCCGGAAGGTGGAGTGCGAGAACCTCGTCCGCCTGGCGGCGACCAGCCGTGCCGAGGGTGCGCACCTGGCCCTGGTCCGCGGTCCGCGGGGAATCGGCAAGAGCGGCCTGCTGGCCGCGGTTCGGCGGGAGCTCGGCTCCTGCGACGTGACGGTGCTCTGCGCGACCGGCCGTGCCCGGGTCGAGGAGTACGGGTCGGTGCGCGAGCTGTTCGGGCACGCCGCGGCCGTGGACACCACCGGGCGAGCGGACGAGTACGCCGTGTTCTGCGAGTTGTACCGGGTCGCGGTGGGGATGATGGCGGACCGGCCGCTGGTCGTCGTGCTCGACGACGCGAACGCCTGCGACGCGCGGACTCTGCGGTGGATCGGCTTCCTGCTGCGCAGGTCCGCCGAGCTGCCGCTGGTGGTCGTCCTGGCGTGGCAGCCCGGTGTCGCCGAGGACGCCGACCTGCTGTTCGCGGACATGGCCGGCATCGGGCCGTCGACGACGATCGACCTCACGCCGCTGCCCGCACCGGACGTCGCGGCCGTGGTCGAGCGGGCTCTCGGTCGCAGGCCCGACCCGGTGTTCGCCGAGGCGTGCGGGGTGATCACGGGCGGGAACCCGTTGGGGTTGCACACCTTGCTGACCTCGTTGCGCGGGCACGGCGTGCGTCCGGACGAGAGCGGCGTGCAGCGCGTCCGGGAACTGGGGCGGCAGGTGGTCGCCGGGTGCTCGCTCGAGGAGCCGGGACACGAGGTGGCGCAGGCGATCGCCGTGCTCGGTCCCGCCGACGTCCGGACGGTGGGCCGGTTTCTCCAGCTGCCCGAGCCGTTGGTGACGACCGCGGTGGGAGCGTTGCGCCGCGAGGAAGTGCTCGCTCCGAAGGAACTGGCGTTCCGGCACGAGGACATCGCCGACGTCGTCCTGTCCGCTGTGCCGGCCACGAAGCTGACGGAACTGCGCCGGCGGGCCGCGACGGTGCTCCACGACGAGGGACGCCCGGCCGAGGAGGTCGCCGGGCAGCTCATGGGACTGCCCGCACTGCCCGAGGCCTGGATGGTCCGCGTCCTGCGGGACGCGGCGGCGGCCGCCGTCCGGCGAGGAGACCTCGAGGCGGCCGAACGGTGTCTGACTCGGGTTCTCGACCAGTTGCCGGGCGATCCGGCCACCTTGCTGGAGCTGGCGGACGTGCTGGTCGTGATGGGGCCCGCCGCGGCGCTGCCCCGGCTGACCGAGGTCGTCGACCAGATGGCGGACACCGGCGCGAAGGTGCGGATCCTGTGCCGCGTGGGGTTGATGGCGGTCGCGGCCACGTGGTCGGAGGCCGCGTTCGACCGGCTCGCCGCAATCTTGGACGAGGGTGAGAACTCACCGGTCGGCAGCGACCTGATGCCCCAGGTGCACGCGGTGCTGCTGGCCGTGGGACTGGGAGAACGGGCCGGCACCGCGGAACTGCTCACGCGCTATCGGCTCTCGCCCCACCGGGTTCCGGACACGGCGGCGGGGCGGTTGGTCTCCGGTGTGGCCGCTCAGGCCGAGATGCTCGCCGGTGAGTGCGTCCGGTCGGCGGTCGACCTGGCGCGGCGGAGTCTCGTTCCCGGGCCCGCGGTGCACGCCGGGCCCGCGCTCGCCGCCGCGGCGGTGCTGGGGCTGTGCGGGGAACCGGCCGAGGCGATGGCGGCCCTGGACAGGCTGATCACCACGACCGGCGCGGACGACGCGCTCGACGTCCACGCGCTGGCGCTGGCGACGAGGGCGGGCCTGCTCGACCACGCCGGTGCTCTCGCGCAGGCCCATGCCGACGCCCGGACCGCGTTGGAGGTCGCCGAACGGGCGGTGACGCCGGTGGAGGACGAACTTCCCCGCGTGGCGATGGCGTCGATCCTGCTCAAGCGCGGTGACGTCGCCGGCGCCGAGGACCACCTGGAGCGGGTGGGAGAGCCGCGGTTCGGCTGGACGTACGGACCGGTGATGGTCATGAAGGCGGCTGTCCGCCGGGCTCGTGGTGATCTCACCGGTGCGCTGGACCTCCTGCTCGACTGCGGGCGGCAGCTGACGTCCGCGGGCGTGCTCAACCCCGTGTGGGCACCGTGGTGGCTGGACGCCGTCTGCCTGCTGGTGCGCCTGGACCGGCGCGAGGAGGCCGTGGGACTCGCCGAGTTCGGGGCCGAGCGCGCCCGGCGGTGGGACACCCTCGAAGCGAGGGGGCTCAGCCTCATGGCCGGCGGGGTCGCGGCCACCGGGGCGGTCGCGGAGGAGTTGCTGGGCACCGCGGTGGCGGAACTGGCCGAGTCCTCCGCACGGCCGCTGCACGTGCGCGCGGTGCGCCTGCTGGGCGAGTCGCGGTTGTCGCACGGTGACTTCAAAGGGGCCCGCGAACACCTGCGGACGGCGGTCACCCTGGCGATCCGCCTGGGAGATCGTGCGGCGGCCGCGGAGGCGAGGAACCTGCTCGTCCTGGCCGGTGGGCGCATGCCGAGACTGGGCGCGCGACCGTCGGACGCGCTGAGCGGACGGGAGCGGCGGGTCGCGGAGCTCGCGGCGGCCGGTGCCACCAACCGCGAGATCGCCGAGGAGCTGTTCGTGACGGTCCGCACCGTCGAGAGCCATCTGTCCAATGTGTACCGGAAGCTCGGTGTCGAGCTGCGCACGGACCTGCCGGCCACGCTCGACACCGGTCTTCGCGCCGCCTCGGCATGACGGCACTCGACGTCGTCGCGACGGCACTCCGCCTCGCACGGTCCGGTACGGGCTCGCTCGTCGTGCTTCGCGGACCGTTGGGCTGTGGCCGCTCGACCACGATGAAAGACGCGAGGCGGGTGGCGAAGAGCCTGGGCTTCCGGGTGCTGCGGGCCACCGGGGCCTTGCAGGAGCAGGACTTCCCGTTCGCCGTGGAGCGTCAGCTGACCGGCGAGGAGCTCTCCGGCATGGCGCGGACGGGTGGCCTGCACGAGGTGTTGGCCGGGCCGGCCTTGGTCGCGGTCGACGACCTGCAGTGGGCGGACGAGGAGTCGTTGCGCGTGCTCGCGCGCTTGGCCGGCCGGCTGGACCGGATCCCGGTGGTGATGGTGGTCTGCGTGCGCGATGGCGACGTGGGGTCCGGTACGCCGCTCGTGGAACAGGTCGTTCGCCAGGCCGCCCATGTCGTTGCGTTGCAACGACCACAGCTGGCGGAGGGTTCGCGGCGGAAACTCGTCAGCTGTCTGCGCGCGCAGCCACCGTGGGTGCGTGCGGTCCTGAACGCGATGGCGGTTCTGGGCGACTCGGACGCCGGGGTGATCGCCCAGCTCGCGGAGGTCGACGAGGTCGGGTGCGCGACCGCGCTGCGAGCGGCGGACGGGCTCGGTCTCGTCGACCGGTCACCCCCGCGGTTCGTCCACCGCGTCGTGCGGGAGGCGGTCGAGGAAACGATGTCTCCCGCGGAGCGGGTTCGGTTGCAGGGCAAGGCCGTTCGCCTGCTGCACGACGCGGGCAGGCCCGCCGAGGTCGTGGCCCGTCTGCTGCTGGCCATCACGGTCGCCCAGGGGCTGTGGGCCGTCGAGGTCCTGCGCACGGCGGCCGTGTCGGCGATCGAGCGCGGGGCGCCGCTGGTCGCGGTGGAGTACCTCCGCCGCGCGTTGTTCGACCACCCCGAGGCCGGGCCGAGGCGGGCGGCGCTGCTCGTCGAACTGGCCGCCGCGCAACGGGGTGTCGATCGTGCTGCTGCCGCGGCGCACCTGTCCGACGCGGCGCGGATGGTGACCAGCACCGGAGAACGAGCCGCGATCGCGGCGAGGATCGTGCCGGGAGGCCTGGCCGAGGCGCGGGAACTTCTCCGGAGCGTCGAGGACGAGTTGCGGGGTGCGCGGCCGCACGACGAGGTCCTGGGTGATCTCGCCCTGCGGGTCGAGGCACGGGCGCACCACGCCGAATGCAGGACGCCGGTGAGGTGTGCCGACCGGGTGGGCGCGCGCCCGGACGAGACCTTTCCGGCGACGAGCGCGGGGCGTGAACTGCTGGCGGTCCGGTTGCACTGTGCGACAACCGCTTCCGCGTGGCGTGCCGAGGAAGTCGCGGCGGTCGCGCAGCGGTTGCTGGCCCACGCACCACCCCGACCGGATCACGTCCACACGCCGATCGCAACCCTGGTGAGCACGTTGTGCGCGGCCGATTCGGTGGACGCCGTGTCTTCCTGGCTGCACAACGCGATGGAGCGGGCGCTTGCCGCGAACGCCACTGCGGAGCAGGTCTTCATCGAGGCCGAGCAGGCGTTGGTGCTGCTGCACCGCGGCCGGACCACCGCGGCCCGGGACATCGCCGTGAACGTCCTCGCCACTCGCGGACTCGCCTCCGAGGTGCTGGTGGTGCTCGCCTCGATCGCCGTGCAGACCCGCGACGACCACCTCGTCGGCCGGTTGGTCCCGCTGGTCAAGGAGCAGGCGCACGACCCGGCACTGTCGGTCGCGCACGCGATGCTGTGCGGCGTGGCGGCCGTGGACCTCCAGGCCGGGCTCGCCCACCTGAGGGACGCCGGCGCTCAGCTCGAGGAGCTCGGCTGGCGCAACCCCGTGCTGCACCCGTGGCGTGCGGAGGCGGCCCGGACCCTGTGGCGTCTGGGGGATGTCGCGGCGGCGCAGGAGCTTGCAGTGCACCAACACGCGCTCGCGGTGGAGTGGGGTTCGGCGGCCGGCATTGGCACGGCGTTGTGCCACCTGGGGTCGATGACCGAGGGGAACGCCGGCGTCAGGACGTTGCGGGAGGCCGTGGGCGTTCTCGAGGGGTCGGCCAACCGGTTCGCACTGGCCAGGGCGCTGTGGCAGGTCGGCGTCCGCACGGCGGACCGCCACCACGTGGCGCGGTCCTCGGTGGTGGCCGTCGAGTGCGGCGAGAGGCCGCTGGTCGCACGGGCGGAACCGGTCGCGGGGCACGGATCCGGTTTGACGGGTGCGCAGCAACGCGTTGTGGAACTCGCGTTGGCAGGCCGGTCGAACCAGGAGATCGCGGACTTCATGCGGGTCGGTGTGCGGGTCGTGGAGAAGCACCTGACCAACGCCTACCGCCGGCTCGGCGTGCGGGGCCGCAGCGGGTTGCCGGGGGCGTTGTCCGCCACCGGGCGGTGCCCGTGGGCCTGATTTGGCACGACTCCACCCATTTGCGCAGGTTTCGTCTCATATGGGAGCAAATAGTCTCGCGGGCGTGACCACCGACCGGCTTCCGCAGGCCCGTGGTTCCGCGTGAGCAAGAGGATCAGCGAACACCAACTTGTCACCGAGCTCGCCGGCAGCCTGTGTCGTGACAGCGGAGCGGTGTTCGAGGTGACCGGGCCGCCGGAGTCCGGCCGCACCGCGGCGCTGAAGCGGATCGCCGATCACGTGAGCGGCGGAACGCGCCTGATCGCCGTCCGCGCCTCGGCATTCGAGTCCGATGTGGACAGTACCGTGCTCGCTCAGGTGATGGCCGATCTGGGAGCGGACCCGGACCGTCCGACGGCGGAGCTGTGCCGTGTTCTCCTGGACGCCGCTCCCCTGGTGCTCGTCCTGGACGACGCGCAGTGGATGGACGAGAGCTCGATCAGATGGCTTCGCGCCCTGCTGCGCAGGATCCACCGGGCCCCGGTGGCGGTGGTCCTGGCCACCACTGGACTCGGCACGGCGGCGGAGGACGCGCTCGCCGAGGACGACTCGGTCACCACGCCGCCCTGGTACGTCGTCGCCCTGCCCCCGCCCGCCCCGGACGAGGACCGGATCGCGCGAACGCTGCACGTGATGTCCGAGCAGGACGTCAGGTTGCTGCGTGCGATGGCGGTGTGCGGCGGGCAGTTCGAGCGGTCCCTGGTGCGTGGGCTCGCGGGCCTGGACGGCGTGCACGCCGACCGGGCGATGACGAGGTTGCGCGGACTAGGACTGGTCACGGCCGATGAGCCGAGGCTGACCGATGGCGTGGCCCGTGCCGTGCTCGGTGCGATGAGCGGGGACCAGCGTGCCGATCTGCGGTCCGAAGCGGTACTGCTCGGCCATCAGGCCGCGCTCGGTTTCGAGCGGATGAGCACGATCCTGGCCGAGGCACCCCCCGTCGGCGCGACGTGGGCCCGGCTGGTGCTCCAGCGGCAGGCTCGGGTGCTGGCCGACGCGGGAAGAACCGTGGAGGCAGCCCGGTTGCTCATCCGGGCGCTCGGCGAAACCGCGGACGAGGCGACGCGCGCGGACGTCCTGATCCAGCTCGCGCAGTGCGAACTCGACCACGCACCGGAAGCCGCGGACCGGCGCCTGGTCGAGGTCCTGCACACGACCGGCCCGGCGATGTCCGGCCCGCGTCTGCGTGCGGCGGACGTGCTGGCCTGCCGCGAACGGTCCGGGGTGTCCCGGCGGGCCATCGAGATCGCGCTCGCGCACCCGGACCTGACCGAGTCCGAACGGGAAGCGCTCAAAGGCCTCTACTGGTACGTCGTGAGCGTCGCGGGGGAACCCGGCGAACTCGGTGTTCCCGTTGTGCCGTCACTCCCGGACCCGCCCGCGGACCCGGTGTGCCGGGGAGTGGCCGCGTGGCGTCTGGCCTGTGCCGGAAGCGGTGACGCGGTGGCGCTGGCGACCTCTGCTCTCGCCGTGCGCGGTCCGCTGACACCTCGCCTCGCGGCGGCCGACGTGCTGTCCTGGGCCGCCGAGCACGACAAGGCGCTGGCCGCCGTCGACGCCGTTCTGGTGGACGGCCGCCGGTGCGGCTCCCGGGTCGCCGTCGCCGAGGCGATGCTGCTGCGCTGCTCGGTGAGGTTGCGGCAGGGACGGGTCGTCGAGGCGGCGGAGGACCTGGCCCGCGCGGAGGCGGAACTGCCGCGCGGCTGCCGGACTCCCCTGTTCAGCGCCCGGCACCTCGCGCTGGAAGTGGTGCTGCTGCTCGCGGCCGGGCTGGTGGACGACGCCCGCGCCGCGCTGGTCCGCGAACCGATCGACGCCGCACAGGGCTTGACGTACGCCTGGCGGCTGTTCGCCGGAGGGTTGGTCGCGCTGGTCACGGAACCCGCGACGGCGGCCGTGACGTTCGTCGAGTGCGGCCGGTGCCTGCGGGACCACGGGATCGTCAACCCGTCCGTGCTGCCCTGGCGGTTCCTCGCGGCGATGGGGTGGCGGGCCGCGGGCGAGGTCGCGCGGGCCGACGCCCTGATCGCCGAGACCTGCGACCTGGCCGTGAGGTGGGGTGCTCCCGGCTTCCTGCGGGAGACCCGGAAGCTCGCGGACCTGGTGCGCGCCATGCCTTCGGGCAGTGCCGCCGGGGAGTTCTCGGCGGGGTTGTTCCCCCGTCTCCTCGCCCGGCCTGCCCCTGGCCGGAGCTGACGAGTGACCGAAGCGCCGCACGGCCCCGGAATGGACCACCTGACGCAGGCCCTGCGGTCGGCGGCTTCCGGCACGGGGACGTTCGTGACGGTCCGGGGACCGATGGGCGCGGGGAAGTCGGCGTTGCTGCGGGCGCTGGCCGTCCAGGCGGACGGCGCCGGGGCGGTCGTGCTGCGCGCGAGCGGGGCATACGCCGAACGGGACTGGGACCTCGGTGTGGCCGACCAGCTCCGGCCCGTCCCGGCCGGCTTCGTCGTCATCGTGGTGGACGACCTCCAGTGGGCGGACGACTCGTCCGTGCGCTGGCTGGCCGACGTCGCCGAACGCGCCCTGGTGGTGGCCGCCGTCCGGGACGGCGCGCCGGGTTCCGGCATCACACCACCCGGCACCGTCGTGTGCTTGCCGTCGGCGGGGTG
Organism: Lentzea cavernae; assembly: GCF_014653695.1. Lineage (GTDB taxonomy): Bacteria > Actinomycetota > Actinomycetes > Mycobacteriales > Pseudonocardiaceae > Lentzea > Lentzea cavernae. The sequence continues at coordinate 766,073 of NZ_BNAR01000002.1, forward strand.
GTCGCAGCGCCGGGTCGTGGAGTGCCTGCGCCGGCAGCCCGGACCGGTGCGGGGTGTCGCCCAGGCGATGGCCGTGCTCGGTGACCAGGCCGAGATCGGCCTCATCACCGCACTGACCGGGCTCGACGACGCCACGGCCGGTACGGCGGTCCGGACCCTTCGTGCACTCGGACTTGTTACAGCGCAACAGGATCTCCTCGATCCGGTGGTGCAGGATGCCGTTCTGGCCACGATGACGGCGCTCGAACACGACGCCGGTCACGCGGCGGCCGCCGTGCTGCTGCACGATCGGGGCTGTCCTGCCGGGCACGTGGCCGAACACCTCGTGGCGACCCGATCTGCCCTCCCCGAGTGGGCGGTCGAGGTCCTCCGAACCGCCGCGGACACCGCTCTGCGACGCGGACAGCAGCCGGCAGCGCTGACCTACCTGCGCAGAGCCGTGGCGGAGCCGGGACCGAGGCGGGCCGCGGCACTGGTCGAACTCGCCGTGGCGGAGTGCACGACGGACGGTTCGCTGGCCCTGCACCACATCTCCTACGCGCTCCAGCTGCTCGAGACGCCCCGTGAGCGTGCCGCAGCCGTGCTCCGGTTGCCCGTCACGGCGGCGGGCACGACCCTGCCGCTGGTCCGGGACGTCTTCGGCGACGTCGAGCAGGAGGTTCGCCGCCTCGGCGACCACGACCTGGCGCTGCGGATCGAGGCGCGGATGCGCTACGCCGGGCACGCGGACCTCAGCGAGCTCATCGACGCCACCACACGGCTGGGAGAACTCGAGAACACCGGTGCGGCGCAACGAGAACTCCTCACGGTGTTGTCGCACTCGGCGGCACTGGTGGCGCGCACGTCCGCGAAAGACGTGGCGGCACTGGCAGATCGTCTCCTCGACCACGTGCCGCCTAGCGCCGGGCAGGCCGACGAGATGGCACAACTGCTCGTGAAGACCTTGTGCGCGGCCGATTCTCCACTGCGAGCCGCCACCTGGACGCTGGCGGCGGAAGACCAGGCGTCGCTCCGGGTGAGCAGGGCTCTCGTGGCCGTGCACCTGGGCGAGGTCGCCGAAGCGAGGCTCCTGGCGAAGACCGCGCTGGCGGACGAACGCGCACCGGTCGGCCCGGACGCGGTGCTCGCCCTGGCCGTGGTGGCGCTCAAGGCACAGGACGAGGAGCTGTCCGGACTCCTGCTGTCGAGCCTCCCGGCCGAGGCGGACGACCCCTGCACCGCGGCCGTGGTCGACGTGCTGCGGGGCGCGGACGCCGTCGCCCGCGGCGATGTGCGGGACGGCCTGCGCTTTCTCACGGACGCGGGCCATCAGCTCGACCGGCTGGGCTGGCGGAACGTCGTGCTCTTCCCGTGGCGCACCACGGCGGCCGGGCTGCACCGGCAGCTCGAGAACACCTGTGCGGCCAGGATCCTCGCCGAGGAGGACCACGAACGCGCTGTCGAATGGGGTGCGCCCGCCGGCGTCGGCCGGACCCTGCGCGTGCTCGGAGGCCTGACGGAGGGAGTCGGCGGCGTGAACCTGTTGCACGCGGCCGAGGACGTCCTCTCCGCCTCGGCCGACCGGCTGGAGCTGGCGCGCACCCACCTGGCGCTGGGGCTGCGCCTGCGGGAGCAGTACGAGCAGACCGCCGCCCGGCACCTGCGGCGGTGCCACGACATCGCCGCCGAGTGCGGCGACCAGCGGCTGGTGCGGCAGGCCGGCACCCACCTGCGCGGCGAGGTGCGCCGGGCCGCTCTCACCCGCACCGAGCGGAAGGTGGTCGCGCTCGCGGTGACGGGCCGGTCGAACCAGGACATAGCGCACGCGCTCTCGGTGAGCATCAGGGCCGTGGAGAAGCACCTGACGAACTCCTACAGGAAACTTGGTGTCCTGCGCCGTTCGGAGCTCGCGGGCGCGCTCAATCATCCGTTCTGAACTCGGCGGTGCCCGGAACGTGCCCGAGTTGCTGTGAGTGTGTTTAAATTCCGGTCTGACCCCGGGTGAACCGGCTCATTCACCGAAGATTTCCGTGCGATACATCTCAATTGGGCCGTACCATTCGGCACCGATGTCTCAGTTCGACCGGCCCAGCGCGTGACGGGACCACAGTCTTAAGGACGATCCGGAGTCCGATGTTGACCCGGACGTGAAGTCTTTCGTAGCGTCGTGCCCAGTCATGAATTGTCAATCTTCCAGGGACAACGGCGCCTTTTCGTCCTTTCTGGACGGTCAGGCCCCTGGGCGGCGGAACTCGGTGGCATTCGCGACGACCGCGAACCGGGCGGAAATCGGACCGGCTTTTGCTCGATCGCGCACTTGTGCCGATAGGCGCGCATCGCCGTGAAGAACTCCGACGACTGAATGGACTGGTTCGCTTGAGTGGATCCAACCGGTGGGTTGTGCTCTTCGGCTCGTTCGTCGCCTACATGTTCGACGCGCTGGAGATCCTGCTCCTGTCGTTCGCCCTGCCCGTGATCCGGGCAGACCTCGGGCTCACGACCACGCAGGGCGGTCTGCTCGCCACCGCGACCCTGCTCGGCATCGGGGTGAGCAGCGTGACCGTCGGCTGGCTCGCCGACAACTACGGCCGCAAGCGGGCGCTGATGCTCTCGCTCGCGGTGTTCGGCCTGTTCACCGCGTTGATCCTGGTGGTGCCGAGCTTCACGCTGTTCGTGGTGCTGCGCTTCCTCGCGGGCATGGGTCTCGGCGGGGTCTGGGGCGTGGCGTCGGCCTACGTCATCGAGACCTGGCCCGCCGCGCAACGGGGCCGGGCGGTCGCGTTCGTGCTCAGCTCGTTCCCGATCGGCGGGGTGGTCGCCGCGCTGATGTCGGGCGCGCTGCTGCCGAACTGGCGCCTGCTGTTCTTCCTCGGCGGGGTGGGCGTGGTGATCCCGCTGGTCATCGTCGGGGTGTTCTTCCGCGAGTCGGCCGAGTGGGCCCGGCAGAAGACGACGCCGGTGAAGGTGTCGGAGATCTTCGCCCCGGAACTGCGCAGGCGCACCGTGCTCGGCGCGGTCGTGGCCGGGTTCGCGATGTTCGGGGCCTGGGGCGCGTCCACGTGGCTGCCGACCTACCTGCAGGCCGACAAGGGCGTTCCGGCCGCGACGGTCGCGGTGTTCCTGACGGTGCTCAACCTCGGGATGTTCTTCGGCTACAACGTCTTCGGCCTGATCGCCGACCGGATCGGCCACAAGAACGCGCTGGTGCTGTCGCTGGCGGGGGTGGCGCTGACCCTGCCGCTGTACGTGGTCGCCGCCGACCGCACGGCGTTGCTGTGGCTGGGCCCGCTGTTCGCCTTCTTCGCGGCCTACGCCGGCATCTTCGGCGTGTACCTGGGCGAGCTGTTCCCGACCAGGGTGCGGACGACCGGCGCCGGGTTCTGCTACAACATCGCGCGCGGCGTGTCCGCGTTCGCGCCGCTCACCCTGGGCGTGCTGGCCACCGGAACGGGATTCGGCGGCGGTCTGCTGGTGTGCGCGGGCTTCATGGCCTGTGCGGCGATCGCCATGACCTTCCTGCCCGACCTGCGCGGTGCGACGGCGGTGCGGGTGCCGGCAGAAGGCGCACGTCCGGCGGCGTCGTGAGGCCGTCACCGCCGGGCGGCCGGATCGCGGTCACCGGCCTGCCACAGGTAGCTGCGCACCGAGAGCGACGCCGCGCGCATGGTCGCGCGGAGGCGGTCGAGGTCGTCGGCGCCGAGCTCGCCGGACGGCCGGTCGAGGCCCCGCACCATCAGCCGGGCCGCCTCCAGCAGGCACAGCACGGCGTCCAGCCGTGCTCCGGCAGGCAGCCCGCTCAGGTCATCGTGCAGCGCCTCGATCACGGCCTCGGCCGCCACCGCGTCACGCATCAACGTTGTCACCGTCGTCCCCCGCGACTGTTCCTCTGTGGACACAAAACTGAGTCTCCTCCCCCGTAAAGCCTATTGCGGTCCTGACCTGGCCTGCTTCACAGGAATGGATGGGTGTCATGGACAACCGGCAGAACGACCCGCAGAAGTGCGAACACCACCCGGGCTGTGCCCGAAAGCACGGATTCGGTCAGGTGCTGTCCGGTCAGACACGTCCGAGATCGAACTCCGCCGAATGCGAAACGGCCGGCTGCTGGATGCTCAGTTCCATCCAGGCGAGGATCCTGGAGGGAGTCGCGGCCGGTTTCTCCAGCGGGCGGTTGTCGAGAGAGCTGTACCTCAGCTCGAAGACCATCGATTATCACGTCCGGGTCATGTCCGACAAGCTGCAGGCGCCGAACCGGGTCGCGCTGGTGTCGAGGGCGTACGTCCTCGAAATCCTGCGAAAGGATTCGTGGCCACCGCGTGTCGCGTGCGAAACCGTGGATTGACGCGCGATGGTCCGCGGCGTGCGGTTCGCGTTCTCCCGCGCGAACCGCATGTCACGCCTCAACGTCCACACCCATCTCCTCGGCGATGCGAGCCGCCTCGGCCAGGAGCGTCTCGACGATCTGCGACTCCGGCACCGTGCGGATCACCTCGCCCCTGACGAAGATCTGACCCTTGCCGTTGCCGGCGGCGACACCGAGGTCGGCTTCGCGGGCCTCACCCGGTCCGTTGACGACGCAGCCCATCACCGCCACCCGCAACGGCACCGGGAACCCCTCCAGTGCCGCGGTGACCCGTTCGGCGAGGGTGTGCACGTCGACCTGGGCGCGGCCGCAGGACGGGCACGACACGATGTCGAGCCCCCGTGGCCGCAGTCCGAGCGACTCCAGGATCTGGTTGCCCACCTTCACCTCCTCGACCGGCGGTGCGGACAGCGACACCCTGATGGTGTCGCCGATGCCCTCCGCCAGCAGCGCGCCGAACGCCACCGCGGACTTGATCGTGCCCTGGAAGCGGGGCCCCGCCTCGGTCACTCCGAGGTGCAGCGGGTAGTCGCACCGGGCGGCGAGCGCGCGGTACGCCTCGATCATCACCACCGGGTCGTGGTGCTTCACCGAGATCTTCAGGTCGGTGTAGCCGTGCTCCTCGAACAGCGAGCACTCCCACAACGCCGACTCCACCAGCGCCTCCGGGGTGACGCCGCCGTGCTTGTCCAGCAACCGCTTGTCGAGCGACCCGGCGTTCACCCCGATCCTGATCGGCACGCCCGCGTCCCCGGCGGCACGGGCGATCGCGCCGACCTGGTCGTCGAACTGGCGGATGTTGCCGGGGTTGACCCGCACCGCGGCGCACCCGGCGTCGATCGCGGCGAAGACGTACTTCGGCTGGAAGTGGATGTCGGCGATCACCGGGATCTGCGACTTGCGGGCGATGACCGGCAACGCGGCCGCGTCGTCCGCCGAGGGCACGGCGACCCGCACGATCTCGCAGCCGGCCGCGGTGAGCTCGGCGATCTGCTGCAGGGTGGCGTCGACGTCCGCGGTGAGCGTCGTGGTCATCGACTGCACCGACACCGGCGCGTCACCGCCGACCGGCACCGGGCCGACCATGATCTTCCGCGAGCTCCTGCGGGTGGCCACCGAGAGTTCTTCCTTGCGCGGCACGGGCATTCCCAGCGCGACGGTCGTCATCGTTCCTCCCCAGTGCGCACCGGCCAGGGGCCGAGGTCGTCGATGCCCGGCTGCGCGGTGTCGAGGCCGGTCAGCAGTTCCGCCACGGCCCTGGTGATGTCCTGCGCGGTCAGCCCGCAGGCGGCGAGCACCTCGGCCCTGGACCCGTGGCGCAGGAACCGCCGCGGGATGCCGAACTCGCGCAACGGCGTGTGCACGTCGTTGTCCCGCAACGTCTGCGCGATCGCGGAACCGGCGCCGCCCGCGCGGCTGTTGTCCTCGACCGTGATCGCGAGCCGGTGGCGGCGGGCCATGTCCGCCAGCGCCGGGTTGACCGGTGTGACCCACCTGGGGTCCACCACCGTCACGCCGATGCCTTGGGCGAGAACGCCTTCCGCGACGGTGAGTGCGAGTCCGGCCAGCGCGCCGACGGCGACGATCAGCACGTCCATCGAGCCGGTGCGGCGCAGCACGTCGATCCCGTTGAACGTGGCGGTCGCGGGGATGTCGTCACCGGCCGGCCCCTTCGGGAACCGCAGCAGCGTCGGACCCTCCTGCCACGCCACGGCCTCGGCGAGCAGCTCGGCCAACCGGGTGCCGTCGCGCGGCGCCGCGATCCGCAGCCCCGGCACCACCTGCAGCACCGACAGGTCCCACATGCCGTTGTGGCTCGGCCCGTCGTCGCCGGTCACGCCGGACCGGTCGAGGACGAACGTGACCGGGCGGCGGTGCAGCGCGACGTCCATGAGCAGCTGGTCGAGCGCGCGGTTGACGAACGTGGAGTAGATGGCCACCACCGGGTGCACCCCGCCCATGGACAACCCGGCGGCCATCGTCACCGCGTGCTGCTCGGCGATGCCGACGTCGATCACCCGGTGCGGGAAGCGCCGCTGCAGCGGCAGGAGCCCGGTCGGTTCGGTCATCGCGGCCGTGATCGCCACGAGGTCGTCGCGCTGCTCGGCCAGTTCGACCAGCTTCTCGCCGAACACCGACGTGAACGACGGCGGTGAGGCCTTCAGCGCCTGCCCGGTGTGCGGGTCCATCGGTTTGACGGCGTGGCCGAGGTCGAGGTCGTTGGCCTCGGTGTGCCGGAACCCCTTGCCCTTGGCCGTGATCACGTGCACCACGACCGGTCCGTCCAGCGCGACCGCCTCGCGCAGGGAGGCTTGGACGGCGGCGATGTCGTGCCCGTCGACGGGGCCGAGGTAGCCGAGCCCGAGCTGTTCGAACACGCCGGGCCCGTGCCCGTCGCGCAGGTCGGTCAGGTGCTCGGCCAGTCCGCCGACCGTGGGCGCGTAGGAACGCCGGTTGTCGTTGAGGACGATGACGAGCGGCCGGTCCGGCCCGCCCGCGATGTTGTTGAGCGCCTCCCAGGCCATGCCGCCGGTCATCGCGCCGTCGCCGATGACCGCGACGGTCGCCCGGTCCCGGCGGCCGAGGTGGGCGTCCGCCCGCGCCAGACCGTCCGCATAGGACAGTGCGGTCGACGCGTGGGAGTTCTCCACCAGGTCGTGCTCGGACTCCTCCCGGCTCGGGTACCCGGACACCCCGCCGGAGCGGCGCAGCCGGTCGAACCCGGTCTGGCGGCCCGTGAGGATCTTGTGCACGTAGGACTGGTGCCCGGTGTCCCACAGCAACCGGTCCCGCGGTGACTCGAAGACGGTGTGCAGCGCGATGGTCAGCTCCACCACGCCGAGGTTGGGCCCGAGGTGCCCGCCGGCGGCGGAGACCCGTTCGACCAGGAACGCGCGGATCTCGCCCGCGAGGTCGCGGAGCTCCCCCGCGGTCAGCTCACGCAACCGCGCCGGGTCGCGCACGGTGTCCAGCAGCGCCATGTCGAACAGTGCTCCTCACGGGGTTCGCCAGGTCAGCTCGGTGACGGCGCGTCCGGCACGCCGGTGAGTCGTGCGGGCGGGGAGAACACGACGTCCTCGATCGCCACCCGGTGCACGGCCACGTCCCCGTACCCGAGCGAGGCGAGCCGGTCCACCAGTTCGTCGACGAGGACCTCCGGCGCGCTCGCTCCCGCGCTCACGCCGACCGTGTCCACGCCGTCCAGCCACGCGGGGTCGAGGTGGGTCACGTCCGGCACCAGCTCCGCCCTCCCGCCGAGCCTGCGCGCGACCTCGACCATCCGGATCGAGTTGCTGGAGTTGGCCGAACCGACCACCAGCACCAGGTCGCACCGGTCCACGACGGCCCTGATGCCGTCCTGGCGGTTCTGGCTGGCGTAGCAGATGTCGTCGGTGGCGGGCCCGCGCAGGTCGGTGAACCTGCGCCGGAGCGCGGCGATGACGTCCTCGGTCTCGTCCACCGAGAGCGTGGTCTGGGTGAGGTAGGCGACCGGCGCGTCGGACGGCAGGTCCAGCGCCTCCACGTCCGCCGCGGTCTCGATGATGATCGTCTGGTCGGGGGCGTGCCCGAAGGTGCCCTCGACCTCCTCGTGATCGGCGTGCCCGACCAGCAGCAGCGTCCGGCCGTCCCGGGCGAACCGGCGGGCCTCCTGGTGCACCTTGGCCACCAGGGGGCAGGTCGCGTCGAGCACGTCCAGCCCGCGCGCGTCCGCGTTCTGCCGCACCTGCGGGGAGACGCCGTGCGCGGAGAAGACGCAGACCGCGCCTTCGGGCACCTCCTGCTCGGAGTCGACGAACACGACTCCGCGCTCCTGGAACCCGCGCACCACGTAGTGGTTGTGCACGATCTCCTTGCGGACGTAGATCGGCGCGCCGTGCTGTTCCAGCGCGAGGTCGATGATGGCGATCGCCCGGCGCACACCGGCGCACAAACTCCGCGGCTCGGCGAGCAGGACCTGCTTTGCGCCACTCATTCGCACTCCGTTCCGCGCCACGACGTCCACTTCGGAACGCCTGGTCTCGGGAGTTGTCGTCCGCCATCGGGGTGCCGGCCTGATAGCCGGACTCCGACACGGCTTTGGTGGTGCACACGGCAACCACCTATCCGGAGAATAGTGCATTCCAGCCTTTACCCGATCTTCTTTGGGGTTTTTCCTAAAGTCGAACGTGCTCACGCCCCGTCGTTGACACGACCAGGGGCGCCCCTCCAGGATGGAATCCGAAAGCTGCCACTCGATTTCGAGTCGGCGCCGCGTTTCGAATCCCAGTCAAATCATGACGGGCACACGCGACGACCACAGCAGGCCGTTCACCGCACTCGTCGGCATCCGAGCCCTGGAGAAGTGACCGTGTCCAACATTTCAAGTTCACCTCTGGCAGCGCTGGACCCTCAGGATGAGGTAAGGGTGGTCGGCCAGTACTACGACGACAAAACAGCGAAGCTGGTGCGCAAATACGGGCCCGGCCCCAGGATTCACTACCACGTCGGGTACTACCCCTCCTCCGAAGCGCCACCGTCCGGCGGCGACGCCGACACCATTCGCGGCAGCATCCGGCTGCACCAGGAAGGCCTGCTGCGGTACGCGGCCAAGATCTGGGACGCGGAACACCGGCTGTCGGGGAAGGTCCTGGACGTCGGCTGCGGCCTCGGCGGGGGTTCGCTGTTCTGGGCGCAGGAATTCGGCGCCGAGGTCACGGCGGTCACCAACGCGCCCGAACACGCGCCGGTGGTCGAGGGGTTCGCGCGGGAGTGCGGCCTGGACGGGAAGGTCCGGACGCTGGTCTGCGACGCGAACAGCCTCACCGTGGACGACGGCCCCTACGACGCGGCGGTCGCGATCGAGAGCAGCGGCTACTTCAACCGCCCTCGGTGGTTCGAGCGCCTGTCCCACGTGCTCCGCCCCGGTGCGAGCGTGTGCGTCGAGGAGGTGTTCATCACCCGTCCTCGCGGGGCCGACGTGTGGGCCGAGTACTTCTACACGAAACCGGCCACGGTGCGGGAGTACGCGGACGCGGCGGAGGCCGCGGGTTTCGAGCTGGTCGACGAAGTCGACGCCACGGCGCAGACCCTCCCGTTCTGGGAGGAGAGCGCCGCCTGGACGAAAGCGGTGCTGGACGGCGACAGCGGCCTGTCGCCGGTGGAGCGCAGGCGGTTGAGGATCTCCCTGCTGGCGAACCAGGCCCAGGGCCTCGAATGGCAGGCGGGCGGCTTGCAGCTGGGTTTCCTGCGCTTCGAGAAGAAATGACATGACGCAGGCGCTCGGCTGGGATTTCCCAGTCGAGCGCCTGCGCATGTGCCGGCCTATTCACCTTCGAAGAACGGAATTCCTCCATGACGCTCGACCAGTCCCCCGCTCCCAGCGACGTCGCCGACGTGTACGACGGGATCGGTCAGATCTACGGTGCCGCGTGGGGCCCCAACTACCACTACGGGTACTGGGAGGACGACGCCGACGACAGCTCCATCGAGGTCGCCACGGACCGCCTGACCGACATGATGATCTCCGGTCTCGCCGTGGAGGCCGGCCAGCGCGTGCTGGACGTCGGCTGCGGCATCGGCCATCCGGCGCTGCGGCTCGTCCGCACCACCGGTGTGGACGTGGTGGGCATCTCCGTCAGCCACGTCCAGGTGGCGCAGGCCAACGAGCTCGCCGCCGGGGCCGGGCTCGCGGACAAGGCGACCTTCCAGTTCACGGACGCGATGGACATGTCCTTCCCCGACGCCTCGTTCGACGCCGCCTGGGCGTTCGAGTCGATGTGGCACATGCCGGATCGCGGCCGGGTGCTCTCCGAGATCGCCCGCGTCGTGCGCCCCGGCGGCCGCATCACCATCGCCGACGTCATCGAGCGCGGCCCGGTCAGCCCCGAGGGGCGCAAGGTCCTCGACCACGTCTGCGAGAACTACGCGGTGAAGTCGCTGGGCACCATCGACGAATACCGGGAGTCGCTGGCCGCCAACGGTTTCGTCGACGTGGAGATCCGCGACATCAGCGCCAACTCCTGCCGCACCCTCGCGGTCATGGCCGACGCGGTGGAGACCAGGCGCGACGAGCTGGTCGCGCTGGTCGGTGAGGAACAGGCCACCTCGCTGCTCGCCTTCATGCGGCTGTCCGCGGTCACCCCCGAGCAGGGCTACCTCTACCTGAGCGCCGTCCGCGGGTGACGGCTGCCGCCACGAAGTCCTCGGCCTGCGCCACACCGTGGCGCAGGCCGAGGTCGTTCTCACCGCCGCACGCGCAGCTCGGTCAGCGCCCGCAGCGGGAACACCGGCCGGTGACGTGGCGGCTCCCCCGGTGCGAGGGTCAGACCGGGCATCCTGGTCGCGAGGGCCTGCACCGCGACCTCCAGCTCCGCGCGGGCGAACCCGGCCCCGAGGCAGAAGTGGATGCCGTGCCCGAACGCGAGGTGCGTGGCGGACCGGTTGCCCGGGCTGAACGCGGCCGGGCACGCGTGGGCGCGGTCGTCCCGGCCCGCCGCGCCGTACAGCAGGAGCAACCGGCTGCCCTCGGCCAGGTGGACGCCGCCGACCACCACGTCGCGCGTCGCGGTCCGGTACATGCCGGCCAGCGGGCTGTCGAACCGCAGACCCTCCTCGACGAGGTCGCGCGTGGCGACCGTCCCGTCGACGACCTCGGCCCAGCCGCCGGACGAGCGCAGCTGCTGGAAGACGATCGTGCCGAGCGCCTCGGCGCACGTCATGTGCCCCGCGAAGATCAGGGTGGGGATCTGGACGGCGACCTCGGCGGCGGTGAGCGTCTGGCCGGCCCTGCCGTCGTGCAGCAGCTCGCTGATCAGGTCGTCCTGCGGTGAGGCCAGCCGCTCCTGTGCGAGCGACCGTGCGAACGCGCCGAACTCCATCAGCCCGCGGGCGTGTTCGCGCAGCAGGTCGGGATCGGTGTCCTGCTGCAACATCATGAGCTCGATGCGCTGCTCGGACCACAGGCGGCAGCGTTCGAGGTACTCGTCGGGGACGCCGAGGCGCCGGCACATCACCTCGAGGGCGTAAGGCACGGCGAACGCCGCGATGAAGTCGAACTCCTCCGCCACGGCGACGCGATCGGCGAGGGCGGTGGCGATAGCGCGCATCGTGGGTTCGAACGCCCTGACCCTGGCCGGCGTGAACCCGGCGTTGAGCAGGTCCCTGATCCGGGAGTGCTCGGGCGGGTCGAGCGAGCCGACGGCCACCGCGCCGGCGCCGCGCCAGGTGCGGAACATCTGGCTCACGTCCTCGGGCAGCGCGACCTTGGGACGGGGGTTGTGGTCGCGCGCCGAGAAGCTCCGGTCGTCCTTCAGCACGGCGACCATGTCCTCGCGGCGGGTGACGCACCACGCGTCGAGCAAAGGCGCGTAGAACACCGGCTCCGCGTCCACGACGCCGGCCAGGAATGAGTAAGGGTCGTCGCGATGTTCGCCGTACGGGTCGAACGGCCTGCCTTCGCGCAATTTCCCGGAATCGGCAGTTACAGCCATTTCACCTCTCCAGCATCCAGTGAACGGCGCGTGCACGTGGTGCTGCCCGGCAGTCACCAATCAGCAGAATAGTCCAATCCGGGCATTGCGCCGCCGGGACTGGGGTTTTTCCTAAAGTCGAACAAGTGCGCTCGTGCGTCGTTGACACGGCCGGAGAAGGTCGTTCAGGATGCTGATCGAACTGCTGCTCGCATTCCCGAGCACCACTCGAGACCCAGTGGCGTTATTTCGGTATTCGATTCGCGAGCGCCGGAGGAGAATCCCGATGAGCACACTCGGCACCTCGCCCACCGCACTGCTGTCGCCGGGCGCGGTGCGGTCGGCCGTGCTGCCCGTCGTGCGGCAGCGGGTCTGCGCGCTGGAGCCCACCCTGGCCCGGATCTGCTCCTACCACCTCGGCTTCACCGACGAGCACGGTGACCCGAGCGGTGCGGCGAGCGGCAAGCTGACCCGCGCCGGCCTCATGACGGCGGTGGCGCAGGGAGCAGGCCTGGCGCCGGAGGACGTCCGCACCCAGGCGGCCGCGCTCGAGCTGCTGCACAACTCGACCCTGATCCACGACGACATCATCGACGCGGACGACCTCCGCCGCGGCCGGCCGGCGGCGTGGAAGGTGTTCGGCGCCGGTCTGGCGATCCTGGCCGGGGACGCGTTGCAGGCGCTCGCCGTGCAGATGGTCGTCGACGACCCCGGCCCCGGCCGCGCGGAGATCTCCAGCGCGTTCACCGAAGCCCTCCGCCTGGTGCTCGCGGGCCAGTCCCGCGAACTCACCGTCCGGCTGGGTCCGGACGCGGGGATCGCGCAGTACGAACGGATCGTGGAGGAGAAGACCTCCGCGCTGCTGCAGTGCGCACTGGTGACCCCCGCGCTGCGGGCCGGCAAACCGGAGCACGTCCTGACAGCACTGCGCGGTGCGGGCAGGCACCTGGGCCTCGCCTTCCAGATCTCCAACGACGTCGAGGACATCTGGGGCGACCCCGCGGTGACCGGCAAGCCCGTCCGGGGCGACATCGGGCGGCGCAACCCGTCCTTCCCCGTGCTGGCGGCGTTCCCGGTCAGCGAGCGGCTGCGCGAGCTGTGGCACGCCGACGACGCCGCGGACGCGCACCTGGCGGAGATGGCCGGCCTCGTCGAGGAGTGCGGCGGACGCGACGAGGCCGAGCGGCGGTCGCGCGGCCACCTCGAGTCGGCACTGGAGCACCTCGGCCGAGCCGGGCTGTCCCCCGCCGCGACAGCGGAACTGACCGCCCTGTTCGACCGCATCGTCAACCGCACGGCATGACCCGTGACTCCCGGAGGTCGTCAGTGAGTACCCCGGTTCAACTGCCTCTCGAGCAGGAGAACGTGCTGCACCTCGCGCCAGGGATGCGCGAGCTCCAGTCCCAGGGCGCGGTCCACCGGGTGCGCACTCCCGCGGGCGCCGAGGCGTGGCTCGTCACGGGGCACGCCGAGGTGCGGCAGTTGCTCGACGACGACCGGCTCAGCCGCTCGAACCCCGATCCGCAGGCGGCGAAGGACGGCGGCGCGGCACTGCTCGCGAGCCTGCTGGACGGCTTCGCCACCGACCACGGGCGGCTGCGCGCGTTGCTGGAGCCCCATTTCTCGCCGGAACGCATGCAGGAGCTGCGGCCCCACGTCGAAAAGCTGTCCGCGCAACTGCTGGACGAACTCGCTGCCCGGCGACCGCCGGTGGACCTGCGCGAGGCGGTGGCGACGGCGTTGCCGGTGCTGGTGCTGTGCGAATGGCTGGGTGTACCCCAGCAGGACGCCGGCCGGTTCGGCGAGTGGATCCAGGCCGCCGCGACCACCTCGGACCCGGTGCGCGCCAAGCAGGGGCTGGGCGGGTTGTTCGGCTACTGCAAGCAACTCGTGGCGGACAAGCGGCTCGACCCCGGTGACGACGCGATCTCCAGGATCTGCGCGACCGAGGGGATCGAGGACGACGAGGTCCTCGGACTGACGGCGTTGTTGCTGTTCGGTGGCTACGAGACCACGGTCGCCCGGATCGGCACCTGCGTGGTGCTGTTGCTGGACGAGCCCGGGCAGTGGCAGGCGTTGCACGACGACCCGGCCCTCGTGCCCGGCGCCGTCGAGGAGACCCTGCGCAGGTCGATGCCGAACCCGCACAACGGCGGCATGCCCCGGTTCGCGGTGACGGACTTCGAGATCGGTGGGGTCACCATCCGGGCCGGCGACTTCGTGATGCTCAACGTCATCGCGGCCAACCACGACGAGACGGTCTTCCCCGACCCCGGCCGGGTGGACGTCACCCGCGACACCTCAGCGAGCCTCGCGTTCGGCCACGGCGCCTACAACTGCGTGGGCGCGGCGCTGGCGCGGATGCAACTGCAGGTGGTGCTCACCCAGCTCACCGCGCGGTTCCCGGGCCTGCGCCTGGCCGCCGGCGTGGACGAGCTGGGGCTGCGCCACGACACGTTGATCGGCGGTTTGGTCGAACTCCCGGTGACCTGGTGATGGGGAACTGATGCTGCACAAGATATCCGCGGGCGTCGTCACGAAGAGCCCGGACTCGATCCGCTCGTACCTGCTGCTGATGCGACTGGACAGGCCGACCGGGTACGTCCTCTACCTGCTCCCGGCGCTCTGGGCGGTCGTCCTCGCGTCCGGCGAACGGCCGGACCTGCTCGCGGTGGCGGCCGTCGCCGTCGCCGCCGTGCTGATCCGCGGTTTCGCCTGCGCGGTCAACGACGTGATCGACAAGGAGATCGACGCCCGCGTCGCGCGCACGGTGTCGCGTCCGGTCGCCTCGGGGACGGTCAGCGTCCGCAACGCGATCCTGTGGGCGTCGGCACAGGCCCTGGTGGCACTGCTGGTGCTCGCCGTGGCGAACCTGGAGACGGTCCTGGTCGCCCTGGCCACCTACCCGTTGATCGTCGCGTACCCGTTCATGAAGCGCTTCTTCGTCTGGCCCTCGGCGTTCCTCGGGCTGGTGATGAGCACCTACGTGTTCGTCGGCTGGACGGCGTCGACCGGGAACGCCGACTACCCGCCCGCGGTGTACGGCCTGTACGCCGGAGGCGCGTTCTGGACCCTGATCCACGACGCGATCTACTCCCACCAGGACAAGGAGTACGACCGGAAGATCGGTGTCCGGTCCTCCGCCCTGCTCTTCGGCGACGCCACCAAGGCGTGGCTGTCGCTCTTCCTCGTGCTCAGCGCCGCCGGAGTGCTGTGGGCCGGCTCGCTGACGCCGATCGGGTGGGCGTTCTACGTGGTCGTCGTGCTCGCCGCGCTCTACCTGGCCTACCTGCTGTTCCGGGTGGACCTGGACGATCCGAAGGCGTGCTGGGACGCGTTCGTCGCGAACACCTACTACGGCTGGATCGTCCTCGCCGCCGTCGTCGCCGGGCAGCTCACATGAGCGGCTCGATGTGGCGCGGAGACGCGGTCGACCTGGACGCCTACCTGACCCGCGTGGGCTTCCAGGGCGAGGTCGCGCCGGACCTCTCCACGTTGCGGCGCCTGCACACCGCGCACGTCGGCGCGATCGCGTTCGACAACCTCGACGCGCTCCTCGGGCGCACGGCGGTGCCGCTGGACGTGGACAGCGTCCAGGACAAGATCGTGCGGCAGGGCCGTGGCGGCTGGTGCCTGGAACAGGTCGTGCTGATGGCGGCCGTGCTGGACCGCATCGGGTTCACGTTCACGGCCTTCGCCGGCCGGACGCGGATCCGCACGGGCGACAAGTTCGGGCCGGCGCTGCACGTGGCCCTGCTGGTGGAGCTGGACGGCGAACGCTGGCTCCACGACGTGAGTTTCGGCGCCCACGGGCTGCACGAGCCGATCCTGTTCGCGGAGAACGCGCGGCTGGACGGCGACTTCTCGTTCGACCTCCTGCGCGAGCCGACCGGGGAGCACGTGCTGCGGTTCCTGCGGCCGGAGGGCCCTGCGGAGCTCTACGGCTTCACCGCGGACGTGCGGTACCCGTCGGACTTCGAGCTCCTCAACCACTTCTGCCTCACGCACCCGCGCTCACCGTTCAACCACCGGATGATCCTGCAGCGCACGCGGCCCGAGGTGCGGCACCTGCTCGCGGGCAACGTTCTCGCCGAGATCCGGCCGGGCGAGCCCGCGACGTTCCGCGAGCTCGGCGAGGACGAGGTGCTGTCGGCTCCCGAGGAGATCTTCGGGATCACCCTGGAGCCGGGTGACGTCCAGACTCTCCGGAAGACCTTGGCCGGCCCATGACGCGCACACTCCTGGTGGACAACTACGACTCGTACACCTTCAACCTGTTCCAGCTGATCGCCGAGATCAACGGCGAGGAGCCGACGGTCGTGGTCAACGACGACCCGGCGCTGCTCGACCTGCGGCTGGAGGACTTCGACAACGTCGTCGTCTCCCCCGGTCCCGGCCGGCCGCAGAACTCCCGCGACATCGGCCTCGTCGGAGAGCTGCTGCGCCGCACCACCCTGCCGGTGCTGGGAGTCTGCCTCGGCCACCAGATCATCGGGCACCTGGCGGGCGCGACCGTGTCCGCCGCGCCCGAACCCCGGCACGGGCACCTCGCCAAGGTCTCCCACGACGGTGATCCGCTGTTCGCCGGGGTGCCACGCGAGTTCGTCGCGGTGCGGTACCACTCGCTCAGCGTGCAGGAACCCCTGCCGGCCGAGCTCGTCCCGATCGCGTGGGCGGACGACGGCGTGCTGATGGCGTTGCGGCACAGGGATCTTCCGCAATGGGGCGTGCAGTTCCACCCCGAGTCGGTCGCCTCCGGCTACGGCAGGGAGATCCTGCGGAACTTCGCCGAGCTGACCCGCCGGGCCCGCGGGTCCGGGGAGCTGGGCCTCGTCAGCACCGTCGTCCCGACCACCGCCGACGCCGAGTCCGTCTTCCTGGAGCTGTTCGACGACAACCCCTACTGCTTCTGGCTCGACAGCAGCCGGGTCGAGGAGGGGCTGTCGAGGTTCTCGTTCCTGGGCGACACGTCCGGGCCGCTCAGCGAGGTCGTCACCTACCGCACCGGCAGCGGCGCGGTGGAGGTGCGCGACGCCGGCGGTGTCCGTGACGTCCCCGGCAGCGTGTTCGACTTCCTGGAACGGCGGCTGCGCGAGCGGCGGATCCCGGAGACGACCCTGCCGTTCAACCTGACCGGCGGGTACGTCGGCTACTTCGGGTACGAGCTGAAGGCGGAATGCGGCGCCACGGCACGCCACAGCGCCGAAACCCCGGACGCCGCCTGGATGTTCGCCGACCGGATCGTCGCGATCGACCACCAGGAGGGGCTGACCTACCTCGTCGCCGTGCACGACGACGCGACCCGGCGCGACGCCCAGGAGTGGGTGGACCGCACGGCGACCGTCCTCTCCGGACTGCTCCCGTCCGGCGACGAGCCGCCCGGCGAACCGTGCGCTCCTCCTGACGCCGAGGAGCTCCTCGTCCGCGACCGGGAGCAGTACCTGGCGGACATCGCGGAGTGCCAGCGGCAGCTGCGACTGGGCGAGAGCTACGAGATCTGCCTGACCAACAAGCTGCACCTGCCCTTCCACGACGACGACACGTCGTTCTACCGGCGGCTGCGCCGGGCCAACCCGGCGCCGTACGCCGCGCTGGTGCGCATGGGCGACGTCTCGGTCTTCTGCTCGTCGCCGGAACGCTTCCTGCGCGTCGAGCCCGACCGCACGGTCACCAGCAAGCCGATCAAGGGCACCGCCCCGCGCGACGCCGATCCCGTGCGGGACGCGGAGATCGCCGCCACCCTCGCGTCGAGCGCCAAGACGCAGGCCGAGAACCTGATGATCGTCGACCTGCTGCGCAACGACCTCGGCCGGGTGTGCGAGGTGGGCAGCATCGACGTCGACCCGTACCTGGCCGTCGAGAGCTACCAGACAGTGCACCAGCTGGTCTCCACGGTCCACGGCCGGCTCAAGGACGGCGTCAGCGCGATGGACTGCGTGCGGCAGTGCTTCCCCGGCGGCTCGATGACCGGGGCGCCGAAGCTGCGCACCATGGAGATCATCGACGGCCTGGAGACGGAGGCCAGGGGCGTGTACTCCGGCACCCTCGGCTACTTCGGGCTGTCCGGCGGCACCGACCTGAACATCGTGATCCGCACGGCGGTCCGCGTCGGCGACCGGTTGAGCATCGGTGCCGGCGGGGCGATCGTCCTCGACTCCGACGCCCAGGACGAGTACGAGGAGATGCTGCTCAAGGCGGCGGCGTCGCTGCGCGCCTGGCGTGCTCCCGCGGTGTCGGACGCGGGCGGCTCCCCGCGATGAGCGACAGCGGGATCCGCCTGTGGTGGGACGGCGACGGGTGGTCGCCGTCCGACACGACCGGGCTGGTGCGGGTCGTCGACTCGTGGCTCGTCGACGAGGGACGGGTGCGGGGGCTCGACCGGCACGCCCGGCGCTTCGGCGACGCCTGCTCCCGGTTCTCCGGCTCCGGGACGAACGGATTTCTGGCCGCCGTCGCCGAGTCGCTTCCCGCGCGGGGCCGGTGGTTTCCCCGCGTCGAGCTCGTGGAGACCGGGCACCGGACGCGGCTGAGGCTGTGGCTGCGTCCCGCTCCCCCGCGCACCAGGACCGTCCGGTTGTGGAACTCGGGCCTCGACCGCCGGAGTGTGCCCGCCGTCAAGGGCGTCGACCTCGACCACCTGACCGCCCTGCGCTCCGCCGCGGTCGCGGCGGGAGCCGACGAGGCGCTGCTGCTCTCGCCGGAAGGACACGTGCGCGAAGGATCCACGACGAGCGTCGTCTGGTGGCGCGGCGACGCGCTGTGCGCTCCCCCGGCCGGGCCGACCCTGCTGCCCGGGGTCACCCGTGCCCTGCTCACCGAACTGACCGGGCAGCCGCTCGTCGAGGAGTTCGCCACCCCGGCGGAGCTGGCAGACGCTCCTGTGTGGACGGTGAACGCCCTGCACGGCATCCGTCCGGTCACCGAGGGGCTGGGCCGGTTCGTCGCACGGGACGCGGCGACGGCCGAGCTGTGGCAGGAGCGCCTCGAGTCGCTCGCCGTTCCCGTCGTCCCCGCCCTGTTCACCTGAAGGAGGTCGTCCCGATGCCCGGCACCGCGGCACGTGAGGAGTACGAGCGCGACCTGCTCGTCCAGCTGACCCGGCGCTGGGGCAGGCGGGTCGCGGTCAAGAAGGACGAGCTCGACCTGGACGGGCACTTCGACGCGGACCTGCCGGACTTCCCCGAGCACCTCGTCCCGGTGCTGTCGTTGCCGGGAGCGGAGAAGCTCGACCGGGACGCGCGCCGGCGGATCCTGTCGGCGGCCTGGATCGCCTACAACGCCAAGACCGCGGCCATCGAGGACGAGATCATCCTGCCCGCGTGCCGGTTGATGCTCCAGGAGCGGATCCCCGTCCGCCGCGACGACGTCGCCGTCGACGCGCTGCACCAGACGATCATCGACGAGCACTACCACATCCTCATGTGCCACAACGCCGTCGGCGTGACGCGACGGCGGCGGGACATGGCGGACGTGCGGTTCGCGCCGGACGTGTGGTCGGTCGTCCAGGGACGGGCGGCGGCACGCGCCGGGCTGTCCGGGTTCGACCGGGACGTCGTCGACATCGCGTTCTCCCTGGCGGCCGAGACGACGATCAGCGGGTTCCTCTCCACGCTCTCCACCGCCCACGACATCCAGCCGATGAACCGGATCACCACTGACATGCACCGGCGCGACGAGAGCGGTCACGCGGTGGTGTTCCGCGAGTTGTGCGGCTCGCTGTACCGCAACCTCGACAGCGGGCAGCAGCGGATGTTCCGCGAGGCGCTCATCTCCGGCCTCACCGCGTTCCGCTCCGCCGACCTGGAGCCGTGGGTCGCGGTCGCGGCCCAGGGCGGCTTCGAGGTCGGCGTCGACCAGCTGCGCGAGCAGGCGGCGGCGCGGCCCGTGCCGAAGCGGGACACCGGGCCGTTGCAGCTGCTGCTGGACGACCTCGGCATCGACCACGACCTCGTCCGGACATGAGCGGCGCGGTCGGCCTCGTCCCCGACTGGCGCACGCTCGTCGCCCGCCAGCAGCCGCAGTGGCCCGACCGGGCCCGTCTCGGCGAGGTGGTCGCCGAGCTGGCGGGGCGTCCCCCGGTGGTCACGCCCCGGGAGTGCGACGCGCTCACCTCCCGCCTCGCCGGGGTCGCGCAAGGCCGGGCGTTGCTGCTGCAGGGCGGTGACTGCGCGGAACGCCTCGACAAGGTCTCGGCGCGGGCGATCCGGAGCACACTCCGGCTGCTGCGGCAGATGTCCGTGGTCCTCGCGGCCGGCACGGGACTCCCGGTGACCACCGTGGGCCGCATCGCGGGCCAGTACGCCAAACCCAGGTCGTCGCCGACCGAGACCGTCGACGGGCGCACGCTGCCCGTGTACCGGGGCGACGCGGTGAACGGCACCGGCTTCACCCCGACCGAACGGCTGCCCGATCCCGTCCGGCTGCGGCGCGTGTACGACGCTTCCAGGTACACGGTGGACGTTCTGCGCGCGAGCGGCGCCGAGGTGTTCACGAGCCACGAGGGCCTGTTGCTCGACTACGAGGAAGCGCTGACCCGCCCCGACCGGCGCTCCGGCAGGCGTTACGCGGGCAGCGGGCACCTGCTGTGGATCGGCGACCGCACCAGGGACCTCGACGGAGCCCACGTCGCCTACTTCGCGACCATCGACAACCCCGTCGCGGTGAAGCTGGGCCCGTCCACCACACCCGAGCACGCGCTGGCGCTGATCGAGCGCCTCGACCCCGAACGACGGCCGGGCAGGCTGACGTTCGTCGTGCGCATGGGGGCCGAGCGCGTCCGGGACCTGCTGCCGGAGCTCGTGGAGAAGGTCGACGCGTCAGGTTCGCCGGTGATCTGGGTGAGCGATCCCATGCACGGCAACACCTTCACCGCGCCGAGCGGGTACAAGACGCGGCGGTTCGGCGACGTCTTCGACGAGCTCACCGGCTTCGTCGAGGTGCACAGGGCGCTCGGCACCCACCCCGGCGGCCTGCACGTCGAGCTGACCGGTGAGGACGTGACCGAGTGCGTCGGCGGCGGAGTGGGTCTCGACGACCTGCACCGACACTACGAGTCGGCGTGCGATCCGCGGCTCAACGCGACCCAGGCGCTCGAACTGGCCTGCCTGGTCACCGAACTGCTCCGGTGACCGGGCAGGCAGGCGATCACGCCGGGTTCGTGTAGAGCGTGCCCTCCGACCAGACGTACTTCGTGCCGCCCCACCTGGCGGCCGACTCGACGTCGGGGAAGAAGCCGCGTCCCTCCAGGTTCGCGCTGGTGTTGCACAGCACGGGAACTCCGCTGATCTCCGCGTAGGCGGTGAGGATCCGCACGGTGGCGGTGTCCTGAGTGGACTTGATGGTCTGGAGCCTGGCGGTGCCGTCGAGGTGGACGACCGCCGGGACGCGCTCCGCCCAGCCGGGCCGCATGCGGTGCTCGAAGATCATGTAGGGGTCGGGCGTGCCGGGGTCGAAGACCTCCTGCGCGCGCTCCTCCAGGCAGATGGGCGCGACGGGCCGGTACGACGCCCGGTTCTTGACGTCGTTGAGCCGGTCCTTCATCCGGGTGCTGGTCGCGGGCGCGATGATGCTGCGGTTGCCCAGGGCGCGCGGGCCCAGCTCCGCCCGGCCGGACAGGACGACCACCGGTTCGTCCTCGGCGTGCAGGAGGGCGGCCAGCTGCCGCTCGTCGCACGGTCGCGCGCTCCACCCGTCCGGAAGCGTGCCGACGGTGATCTTCGGTCCACTGTAGACGCTCCAGTCGAGCGCGATGCGGCCCTGCCGGAACATCTCACAGGCCGCCGTCCCGATG
The DNA here is from genome assembly GCF_014653695.1 of Lentzea cavernae. Lineage (GTDB taxonomy): Bacteria > Actinomycetota > Actinomycetes > Mycobacteriales > Pseudonocardiaceae > Lentzea > Lentzea cavernae. The sequence continues at coordinate 787,653 of NZ_BNAR01000002.1, forward strand.
GCCGCGCCCGCGTCGTTGGGGAAGGGCGGGATGAAGACGTCCCGGAACACCCCGCTGGCGCGGATCGCGGTGTTCCACTTGATGTTCAGCGCGCAGCCGCCGCCCATCACCAGGTTGTGCTCGCCCTCCGGGAAGCGGCTGCGCACCGCCGAGGTGAGCCGCTCCAGCAGGTTGAGGCCGAGGTAGGCCTGGTAGCTCGCGATGAGGTCCGCGTTGGACAGGCCCGGCAGCAGCTCGTCCCGGTTCGCGGCGACCTTGTCCCCCAGCACGCCCACCTTGTCGACGGTGATGTCGCGCAGCTCGGACATGAGGTCGTCGAAGACGGCGAAGGCGGCGGTCACGACCCTGCCCTTGGCCGCGTAGGCCATCGCCTTGCCCGCGACGGAGAGGTGGTGGCGGATCGCCTTGTCCGACGTCATGTCGTCGTACGGGCGCAGGTACGGCTCGAACCGCGCGCAGAAGGCCGCGAAGCTGCCGCCGAACACGGGCATCAGGTCCTCGACGAGGGTCACCTCGCGGGTCGCGGCCCGCACCAGGTAGAGGCGGGGCGTGATGAGGCCGTCCCACACCAGGACGAACGCGTCCTCGCCCCGCGCGGCGAACGGGCTCGAGCAGTACGTGCCGATGAGGTGGTTGGCGACGTGGGTGTAGCCGGCGTAGTCGCCGAGGCCGTGACCGCTGAAGGTGTGGCGCTGCAACGGGCCGTCGTCGCCGGGGGTCTCGAGGTACGGCGCGACCCGGAGCTGGACCGGCTCGCCGCCGGAGTGCACACCGACGGCGATCTCGCCCTCGGCGTCCCGCGTGTACCAGCCGTCGACCACGAACTGGTCGATGTCGGCGGGGGTCAGGCCCTCCGCGGCGAGGATCTCGGTCACGCGTTCCAGGTTTCCGAGAGAGCTGTACCGCTCACCGTTCCCCAGCTTCTCGATCTCGTAGCTGAAGAGAAGACGACCGTCCTCGATGACGGCGACGCCGCCGTCGTGGGATGCCTTGATTCCGCATATGCGCATTGGTCAGCCGCACCTTTTCCGGAGATGGGGGAAATCGTCTAACGGTGGTTCAGCCGCACCGGCAGTGAATCGAGCCCGCGAATGATCGTGCTGTTGCGCCACCGCAGGTCCCCGGGATCGGCGGCGAGCCTCATGGCGGGGAACGCGTCGAGCAGGGCGTTGAACGCCATCTGCACCTCCACGCGCGCCAGCGGCGCCCCGAGGCAGTGGTGGATGCCGTGCCCGAAGGCCAGGTGGCCCGCGGCGGGCCGGCGGACGTCCAGCTCGTGCGGTTCGGCGAAGCGCTCCGGGTCGCGGTTGGCGGAGGCGATCGCCAGCAGCACGAAGTCGCCTGCCGGGATCTCGGTGTCACCGACGGTCAGCGACTCCCGCGCGCAGCGGAAGGTCGCGTGCTTGAGCGGGCTCTCCAGCCGCAGGAACTCCTCGACCGCGCCGGGCAGGAGGGTGCGGTCCTCGCGCAGCGCCTCCCACTGCTCCAGGTTCCCCATCAGGTGCAGAGTGCCGTTGCCCAGGGCGTTGAGGGTGGTCTCGAACCCGGCGACGAACAGCAGGTACGCGGTCGAGACCAGTTCGGTCTCGGTCAGCCGGTCGTCGACGTCGCGCGCCGCGACCAGGGCGGTGAGCAGGTCGTCACCGGTCCCGCCGCGCTTGCGTTCGATCAGCTCGAAGAGGTACTCCGCCACGGCGGACGCGGCGGCGGTGGCCTCCTCCGGGGAGTTGCCGGAGACCAGTGCCGCGGACCAGGACTTGAAGTTCTCCTGCTCCTCGACCGGGACGCCGAGCAGCAGGCAGATCACCCGGATCGGCAGGGGGAACGCGAAGGCGTCCAGCAGGTCCACCACGTCGTCGTCCCGGTCGGCGAGGGCGGCGACCAGGCCGTCGGTGATCCTCTGGACCTCCGGCCGGAGCGCCGCGATGGCGCGGCCGGTGAAGGCCTTGCTCACGAGCTTGCGCAACCTGGTGTGGTCGGGCTGGTCCCTGTGCAGCATGTGGCTGGCGATGATCGAGGAGAACCCGCCGCGCTTGCCGCGGTCCGGTTCCTTCTGCGCGAAGAGCCCGTCGATCCTGTTCAGGTCGGTGCTCAGCCGGGGGTCCGCCAGCGCCGACCGCACGGCGTCGTACCCGGTGATCACCCAGACCGGGAGCCCGCCGACGAGCGGGACGCCGGGAGGCATCCGCACCCGGTGCGCCGAGCCTTCCGCGTTGAGCTTCGCGTACACCGAGTAGGGGTCCTGCACGAACGCGTCGTCGAGTTCCAAAAGGGCGGAATCGCGGTCCATGGATACGTCCTTGATTGCCGGAGTCCTCCTGAAATCCCTATCAAGGACGGCCGGTCGCCGCAATGATGCTTATCAAAAAGCCCAATCGCGTTCCGGACCGCGTGACGGCCCGACCGGCTGCTGCTAGTGTCGCGATTTCGGTGACGTTCCCATTTCCGCGGAGATGACATTGCGACTTGCGCAGGTGATGGCGGACGTCTTCGAGCGCTACGGGGAACGGCCCGCGGTCGGCGAGCGCGCGAGGGAGTTCGTGCGGGACGCCCGGACGGGCCGCGTGTCGGCCCGGCTGTCGCCCCGCTACGAGACGACCACCTACCGGGAGCTGTGGAGCCGCATCCGCGCCGTGGCGAGCGAGTGGCACCACCACCCGCGGCGTCCTGTGGTCGCGGGTGACCGGGTCGCCCTCATCGGCTTCGCGAGCCGGGACCACGCGACGCTGACGTTGGCGTGCATCCAGCTGGGCGCCGTCAACGTTCCGCTGCAGAGCGGCGCTTCGGTCGAGACGCTGGCGTCCATCGTGGCGGAGACCGAGCCGGTCCTCGTCGCCGCGAGCACCGAGCGCCTGGACGTGGCGACCGAACTGGTCCTGCACGCTCCCTCGGTCCGGCGGCTGGTGGTGTTCGACCACGACCCGCGCGCCGACGACCACGCGGAGCGGTTCGCCGCCGCCCGCACCGCTCTGGCCGCGCGGGACGTGGAGGTCGTTGCGCTGCAGGAGGTTCTCGGCTCCACCCGGCCCGAGGCGCCGCCGCACGTTCCCGCCGACGACGAAGATCCGCTGGCGATGCTCGTGTACACCTCGGGGAGCACCGGGACGCCCAAGGGCGCGATCTACACCGAGCGGCTGGCCGCGGTGACGTGGGAGGACCGTGCGAGCAGGACCCCGGAGGGGGGCCTGGTCATCGTCCACTACACGCCGCTGAGCCACATCGCCGGCCACTTCACGCTGACGAACACGCTGGCACGCGGTGGCACCGTCTGCTTCACCGCCAGCAGCGACCTCTCGACGTTCTTCGACGACATCGCTCTCGTGCGGCCCACCGAGCTGTCGCTGGTGCCGCGCGTGTGCGAGATGCTCCACCAGCGCTACCGGAGCGAACTCGACCGGTCCGGCGCCGACCCGGCCGAGGTCCTCGCACGTCTGCGCGAGGACGTCCTCGGAGGGCGCGTCTCCTGGGCCACCTGCGGCTCCGCGCCGCTGTCGGCCGCGCTCACCGAGTTCGTCGAGTCGCTGCTCGGCGTTCCGCTGTACGACCTGTACGGCTCCACGGAGATCCCGGGCATCGCCGTCAACGGCACCCTGACGAACCCGCCCGTGCTCGACTACAAGCTGGCCGACGTGCCCGAGCTCGGCTACTTCCGCACCGATTCCCCGCACCCGCGCGGCGAGCTGCGGGTGAGGTCGGGCGGGATTCCCGGTTATTACAAGCAACCCGAGCTGACGGCGGCGCTCTTCGACGAGGACGGTTTCTACAAGACCGGCGACATCGTCGCGGAACTCGGTCCGCGCCGCATCGCCGTCATCGACCGCCTCAAGAGCGTTCTCAAGCTGTCCCAGGGCGAGTTCGTGGCCGTCGCCCGGTTGGAGTCCATCTTCGCCGCCGGCCCGCTGGTGAGGCAGATCTTCGTCTACGGCAACAGCGAGCGCTCCTACCTGCTCGCCGTCGTCGTGCCCACCGAGGACGCCCTGGAACGGCACGGGGAAGAGCGCCTGGGAGATCTGCTGACCGAGTCGTTCCGGCAGATCGCGAAGGACACGGGCCTGAAGTCGTACGAGATCCCCCGTGGCCTGCTGGTCGAGACCGAGCCGTTCAGCCAGGCCAACGGCCTGCTGTCGGACCAGCGGAAGTTGTTGTGGCCCAAGCTCGTGCAGCGGTACGGCGAACGCCTCGAGCAGTTGTACGCCGACATCGCGGCCCGCGAGGCCCAGGAGCTGCTCGACCTGAGCCGCACCGGCCGTGATCAGCCGGTGCTGGAGACCGTCCAACGGGCCGTGCGGGCGTTGCTGGCGGACTCGACGGCCGAGGTGAGCCCGTCCGCGCACTTCCGCGACCTGGGCGGCGACTCGCTGTCCGCGGTGTCGCTGTCGAACCTGCTGCACGACACCTTCGGCGTCCGGGTCCCGGTCGACGTCATCGTCAGCCCCGCGCACGACCTGCGGCAGCTGGCCGCCCACGTCGAGGCCAAGCGCTCGGCCACGACGGCACGGCCCGCTTTCGCTTCCGTGCACGGCGAAAACGCCTCCGAGGTGCGTGCCGGTGACCTCACCCTCGACCGGTTCATCGACGCGCAGACCCTGGACGGTGCCCGCCACCTCCCCCTCCCGTCCGGGGAGCCCCGCCACGTCCTGCTGACCGGGGCGAGCGGATACCTGGGCCGCTTCCTCACCCTGGAATGGTTGCAGCGGCTGGCTCCGGCCGGCGGCAGGCTGATCGTCGTGGTCCGCGGCGAGGACCTGGAGGCCGCGAGGCAGCGCCTGACCGACGCGTTCGGCAGCGAAGACCCCGACCTGACGCGCACCTTCGAGAAGCTGGCCGCGGAGCACCTGGAGGTGCTGGCGGGAGACATCGCCGAGCCGGGACTGGGCCTGGACGAGACGACGTGGGAACGGCTGACCGGCGAGGTGGACCTGATCGTCCACGCCGGGGCCTCGGTGAACCACGTGCTGCCCTACCGGCACCTGTTCGACGCCAACGTCCTCGGCACCGCGGAGGTCGTCCGCCTCGCCCTGACCGCCCGCCTGAAGCCGATCACCTGCATCTCCAGCGTGGCGGTGTCCCGTTCGCACGAGGGGCAGCCCCTCGACGAGGACTCCGACGTGCGCACCGCGCTGCCGGTCCAGCCCGTCGACGACGGGTACGCGAGCGGCTACACGACGAGCAAGTGGGCGGGAGAGGTGCTGCTGCGGGAGGCGCACGAGTTGTGCGGCCTGCCGGTGACGGTGTTCCGCTCCTCCATGATCCTGGCGCACAGCAGGTTCGCCGGGCAGCTGAACGCGCAGGACATGTTCAGCCGCTTGGTGTTCAGCCTCCTCGCGACGGGCGTGGCCCCGCGATCCTTCTACCGCGGCGAGCGGGCCCACTACGACGGCCTGCCCGTCGACTTCACCGCGGCGTCAGTCGTCGCGCTGGGGCCGGGCACCTCCGGGTACCGGACCTTCAGCCTGGTCAACCCGCACGACGACGGGATCTCGCTCGACACGGTCGTCGACTGGCTCGTCGAGGACGGCCACGGCATCGAGCGCGTCGCGGACCACGGCGACTGGCTCGTCCGCGTCGAAGCCGCCCTGCGCTCCCTGCCCGAGTCCCGGCGGCAGCATTCGATCCTCCCGCTGCTGCACGGCTTCCGGGAGCAGGAACCGGCGGTTCCCGGTTCGGACGTGCCGTCGGACCGCTTCCGCGAGGCCGTCCGGAAAGCCGGCCTCGGCCCGGGCGGCATCCCCCACCTGTCCCGATCCCTCATCCGCAAGTACGCGACGGACCTGCGGCACCTACTGATCCCAGAGGTCTCCTGAACGTGAGCGAGTACGACTGCATCGTGGTCGGTGGTGGCAGCGCGGGGTGCGTGGTCGCCGCGCGCCTGGCCGAGAACGCGAACGTCCGCGTGCTGGTGCTGGAGGCGGGCAGCGCGTCCCCGCCGACCACGGCGCCGAACAGGTGGATGTCGCTGCTCGGCTCCGAAGCGGACTGGCAGGACACCACCCTGCCGGAACCGGAGCTGGGCAGGACTCTCGCCTGGCCGCGCGGAAAAGCGCTGGGCGGCTCGTCCAGCATCAACGGGATGATCTTCGCCCGCGGCCACCGGAGCAGCTACGACTGGGGCAAGGGCTGGGAGTTCGACGACCTGCTGCCGTTCTTCCGGCGCAGCGAACACGCTCCTGCCCGCGACCCGGCCCTGCGCGGCGTCGGCGGCCCGCTGCAGGTCGCCCCTGCCGAGCAGCAGCACCCGACGGCGGCGGCGTTCCTGGACGCGGCCGCCGAGGCGGGGCACCGGCTCGCGACGGACATCAGCGGAGGCCTGGAGGAGGGCGCCGGCTGGGTCGACCTGAACATCGTCGCCGGGGCCAGGCAGAGCGCCGCCGACGTCTACCTGCGCTCACAGCCCAACCTCGACGTGGTCACGGACGCGGTGGTCCAGCGCGTGGTGCTCGACGGACACCGGGCCACCGGCGTCGAGTACACCGTTGGCGGGCAACAGATCCGCGCCGAAGCCCCCGAGGTGGTGCTGTGCGCGGGCACGGTCGGCACCGCTCAGCTCATGATGCTCAGCGGGCTCGGACCGGCAGGCCACCTGCGCGACAGGGGCGTCGCCGTCGTCGCGGACCTGCCCGGTGTCGGCGAGAACCTGCACGACCACCCCCTCTCCTACGTGATGTACAGCAGCGCACGACCGGTGCCGGCGAGCTCGTACAACAACGTCGAGGTGCTCGGGCTGCTGCGCAGCGATCCCGGACTGGACGCCGCGGACCTGCAGACCACCCTGTCCCCGACGGGCGAAGACTCCTACCTCATCGTGCTCTCGCTGATGACCCCGCACAGCCGCGGACGACTCCGCCTGTCCGACGGGGGAGTCGCGCTGGCTCCGCGCTATCTCACCGATGAGCGGGACATGACCGCGATGGTGAACGGACTGCGGCTGGTGCGCGAGATCGGCGCGGCGAACGCCCTCACGCCGTGGCGTGGCGAGGAGGCCGAGACGGGCGGCGAGGCCTACATCCGGGCGACGGCGGCGCCGTACTACCACTACGTCGGCACGTGCAAGCTGGGCGTGGACGAGATGTCGGTGGTGGACCACGATCTCCGCGTGCACGGCGTCGAGGGCCTGCGGATCGCGGACGCCTCGGTGATCCCGCGGATCCCGTCGTCCAACACCTACGCGACCGTGATCGCGATCGCGGAACGGGCCGCGAGCCTGATCACCGAAGGCCTTTGACGAGCGCCTTCTCGACCATGCTCCGCCCGGCCGCGACAACGGCGTCCCGCGCCGGGCGGGGCTGCCAGCCCAGCAGGCGGCGCGCCTGCACCGTGGACACGTCCTTCACGAACCCGAGGTCGGCGGCCACGGAACGGAACTCGGGGTTGAAGCGAGCGGCGAGCCTGACCACGAAGTCGGGCAACGTCCGCGTGGGGACGTGCTTCGCCGCGCCGCCGAGGTTCGCCTTCAGCAGCGCGCCGACCTCCTTCAACGCGATCGACTGTCCACTTGCGACGAGGATGCGCCGGCCGGCCGCCTCGGGCGCGGTCATGGCGAGGACGTGCGCGGTGGCGACGTCGCGGACGTCCACGATCGGCATCCACATGTTCGGGTAGCCGGGCATGTCGCCGTCGAGGATGCGCCGCACCACGTGGTTCGAGCCGGAGACCGCCTCGCCCATCACCGGGCCCATGACCGCCACCGGCAGCATCGCGACCAGCTCCATCCCGCGTCCCCGCGCGGCGACGAAGTCCCACGCGGCGCGTTCGGCCAGGGTCTTGCTCTTGCCGTAGGCGTCGACACCCGGTCCGTCGAGGACGGTCCAGTCCTCTTCGGTGAACGTCCCGTGCGAGTGCGGATGTCCGAACCCCACCGCGTGGAACGCCGACGTGAGCACCACCCGCCGCACACCCGCGTCACGGGCAGCACGCAGCACGCGCAGGGTGCCGTCCCGTGCGGGAACGATGACGTCGTCGTCGTTCCCGACCTTCTGCAGGTGCACGGGCGAGGCCACGTGCATCACGTACTCGCAGCCGGCGACGGCCTCGGCCCAGCCCTCGTCCGCGGTCAGGTCGGCGGCCACGAAGCTCAGCGCCGAGTCGTCGGCGAGGCCCGCGTCGGCGAGCACGGCGCGGACGGTGTTCTCCTTGTCCAGCGAGCGGACGGTGGTCCGGACCCGGTGGCCCTCCGCAAGCAGCTGCAGCACGACGTGGCCTGCGATGAAGCCCGAGCCCCCGGTCACCAGAACGTTCGGCATCTCGATCACTTTCCCTCGTCACGTGCGGGTTGGTGCTGACGAGGACGATGTTTCGCCCGGACGTGCGCACCAGCCAGAGCCCTCGTCAGCCTGGGGAGTGACAGGACCCCTCAGCGCCCGCCCCGCCGCCCTACGGTGGGGGCATGACCGACGATCCGAACCTGCTCGGCGCGTTCCTGCGGGCCCGGCGCGAGCTCGTCACGCCCGAGCACGCGGGCATCCCCGTGCACGGGGTGCGGCGGGTTCCCGGGCTGCGCCGCGAGGAGGTGGCGATGCTCGCGGGCATCAGCGCCGACTACTACCTGCGGCTCGAACGCGGGCGCGACCGCCATCCCTCGTTGCAGGTCCTCGAATCCCTCGCCGCAGTGCTGCACCTGGACGACGACATGCGCGAGTACCTGTTCGGACTCGCCGCCGACAAACCCCGCAGACGCCGTCGCGCGCGACGGGAGACCGTTCCCGCCGGCACGGCCAAACTCCTGGCGATGCTGCCATTCCCGGCGTTCGTCGAGGGCCGCTACCTCGACGTGCTCGCCGCGAACCCGTTGGCGACGGCCCTCTCGCCCCGGCTGACCGCGGGCGCCAACCGGCTGCGGGACGTGTTCCTCGACCCGGAGGAGCAGGAGATGTTCCAGGACTGGGAGACGGCCGCGGCCTACCTGATCGCGGGATTCCGGCAGGCCGTCGGCACCGGCACCGACGACCCGCGGTTCATCGAGCTCGTCGGTGAGCTCACGCTGGCGAGCCCGTTGTTCCAGAAGCTCTGGGCACGCCACGACGTCCGCCCGCGGATGAGCGGCACCGTCCGATTCGTCCACCCGCAGCTCGGTGAGATCACGCTCAACCGGGAGAAGTACCTCGTCGCCGGCACGGAGGGCGTCATGCTGGTCGTCTACCACCCCGAGGCGGGCTCGGAGCACGCCGGCAAGCTCTCGTTGCTGGCGTCGGCGGCGCTGTCACGGCCGGGCGGCAACGCTTCGTGAGTCCGCGTTCGCCAGCACGGTGAGCAGCCGGGCCACCTCGTCGCGCACGGCGTCCCGGCCGGGAGCGAGGTAGCGGCGCGGGTCGGTGAGGAGCTCCCGCTCGTCGAGCACCGCGCGGACCGCCTCGGTCAGCACCTGGTTCAGCCGCGTGCCGACGTTGACCTTGACGATGCCCGCACCCACGGCTCCGCGCAGTCCGTCGTCCGGCACACCGGACGAGCCGTGCAGCACCAGCGGCACGGGAACCGACTTCGCGAGCGCCGCGATGAGGGCCTCGTCGAGCACCGCGCTCCGGTCCGCCATGGCGTGCGACGACCCGACCGCCACGGCGAGCGAGTCGACACCGGTCGCCGCGACGAACGCCGCGGCCTCGGCGGGATCGGTGCGCACACCGGGTGCGTGCGCGCCGTCCTTGCCGCCGACCTCACCGAGTTCGGCCTCGACGAGCGCTCCACCGGCGTGGCAGCGCTCGACGACGGCCCGCGTCCTCTCGACGTTCTCGGCGTAGCTCAGCTTGGCCGCGTCGAACATGACCGACCTGATGCCCAGGTCGAGTCCCTCGCGGATCAGGTCCTCGTCCTCCACGTGGTCGAGGTGGACGAGCACGGGCACGGCCGCGTCCTCGGCGAGCCGCAGGCACGCGAGCGCGAACGGCGCCAGGGAACCGTGGTAGCGCACGGCGTTCTGCGAGATCTGCAGGATCACCGGCAGCCCGCTGCGTTCCGCGCCGGCCACGATGGCCTCCGCGTGCTCGATCAGGATCGCGTTGAACGCCCCCACCGCGCGTCGTTCCGCCCGCAGGCCGCTGAGCAACGTCGTCCAGTTCATCGCATCTCCTTCACCGTCGTCAGTGGAATCCAGCGGGCTCTGGCCGCCAGGTCGATCTCGCCCGCCACCGGCCGCAGCACCGCGCTCGCGGACGTGGCCACCACGTCGGCGAGCGCGGCGGACCAGTCGACGGCCCGCGTCGCCGCGAGGTGCAGTGCCAGTGCGGCGGCGGCCGCGTCCCCGGCGCCGGTCGGGTTGCCGGTGACCACCTCCGCCGGACGGGCCTGCCAGGTGCCGTGTGCGGTCATGGCCGTCGCGCCGCCGGCACCCGCCGTCGCCACGACGGCGGGTGCTCCCCCGGACACCAGGTCGCTGACGGTCCGTCCGCCACCGGTGAGGTCCGCCAGCTCGTCCTGGTTGGGCATCAGCACCGCTCCGCTGTCCGCGGCGGCGCGGAGAGCCGGCCCGGACACGTCGGTGATGACCGGCACCCGGAACCGGGCGCACAGCCTCGCCAGGCGGGCGGGCACGGCCGGGTCGAGGCCCCGGGGCACGCTGCCGGAGACGACCACCGCGCCCGCTCCGCTTTCGAGCTCGTCGCGCAACGCGGCGGTGATCGCCGCCTCCGCGCCCTCGCAGGCCGGAGAACCGTTCTCCTGCAACATGGTCGTGGTGCCGTCACCGGCGACGACCGCCACCGTCCGCCGCACCGAGGCGAGCGCGGGCACGAGCCGGTGGGTGATCCTCAGCTCCTCGAGGCCGGAGCGGAACTCGTCCGGTGCCGCGGTCGTGGTCAGCGCGAGCGCGAGACTGGTGCCTCCCAGCGCGTTGACCACGGCCGCGACGTTCACTCCCTTGCCACCGGACCGCGACCGCACCTCCGGCACCCGCACGGTCTCGCCGACGCGCAGGGCGTCCACCCGGTACGTCACGTCGATGGCGGGGTTGAGCGTGACGGTGATGATCCGGTCCGTCACGTCGGAACCGCTTCGCTGCTCTTCTCGGCGCGGTAGACCATCAGCGTCGAGCCGGCCAGCGCCAGCACGATGCCCGTCACCTGGAACACGCTGGGCTGCGCGCCGAACACGAGCAGCGAGAGCACGATGGTGAGCACGGGCGCCAGCGCGTTCGTGACAGGCGCGACGATCGAGGCCTTGCCTCGGCTCATGGCCATCACGAGGAACAGCGCGCCGACGGCGTTCAGGATCTGCGTTCCCGCCGTGAGGGCGGGAGCCTGCCACGGGAAGTCCAGCGGCAGGCCGCCCATCATCAGCAGCGCCACCGGGATCAGGACGAGGCCGCTGATCGTCATCCAGCCGAACGTCGACGCGTCGTCGACACCGGCCACCGCCGCCTTGCGCATGTAGAACGCCTGCACGCCCCAGGCCACGCACACCAGCACCGCGAGCAGCAGGTAGAACCACCCGTTGTCACCGGACTCCCCGGTGGAGACGGAGAAGAGCACGACGGCCACGAGCGCGAGCACCACACCCGTCCACGACAGGGCGCCGAGCCGTTCGCGCAGCAGGCCGAAGGCCATCAGGACGGTGATCGCCGGGGACAGCGCGACGATCGGGAAGATGACGTACGCGGGTCCGATGGTGAGCGCCTTGAACAGCAGCAGCTGGCCGCCTGCTCCGGTGAGCCCGATCAGCAGGCCGTACCCGGCGGCGGTGCGGCCGCGGTCGAACCTCTTGCCGCGCAACGAGACCCATGCGGGGATGATCATCGTCAGCGCCCACACGACGTAGATCATCGGGTCGGGGTAGGAGTAGAGCTTGGTGGGCAGGGCGGAGAAGGCTCCCCACACGCCCCAGAACAGCACCAGCAGTCCCGCGTACGGGATCCAGCTGTTCGAGCGGAGGGAGGGGGACACGCCGGATCCGGTCATTTCGGCTCCTCAGAGGGAGAGCGCTGCGGGTGTGTGGATGTGCTCTGCCCGCAGGGGATGTCCGTGCAGGCGTGCCGCGTGGAGTGCGGCGCCGACGTGCGGTTCCAGCAGTGGTGCGCGCAGGTCGAAGTCGTGGGTGAGCGACTCGCGGAACGCCGTGAGCACGTGCGCCGAGCCGAACATGCCGCCGGAGTACGACACCGGAACCTGTTGTGAAGCCTCGAATTCCAGTGCCCCGCGGCCGACGTCGACGAGGAGCGCGAGCTCCTGCCCCGCTCGCCGGAGGACGTTCGCCGCGACCGCGTCCCCCGCGTCGGCCGCCCGGACGACGACCTTGCTCAGGTTCGCGATCTTGCCGCGGTCACCGTGCCACTGGTTCACCACGACGTCGATGGCGTCGAAGTCGGCGGCGAGGCCCAGCGCGGCACGCATCTCGGCGACGAGCGGCCCGGCCGGCAGCCGTCCGTCGACCATGCGGCTGAACGCGTTGAGGCCGTTGATCGCGACCCAGTAACCCGAGCCCTCGTCGCCGAACAACTCGCTCCAGCCACCGCCGCGCCACTGCCGGCCCGCGTTCTCGCCGTAGGCGATCGAGCCGGTGCCCGCGACGACGTTGATGCCGTCGACCGCGCCGAGCGAACCGGCCCAGCCGCAGATCATGTCGTTGCCGCACCGGTAGTCCGCGGTGCCGAGGATCTTCGCGGGCAGCGCGTCGAGCACCGGCACGTCGGAGCTGATCTCCCCGTAGGCGGGGAGCCCGAAGAACGAGTAGGTGATGCCCTGCACCGCGATGCCCGCGATGCCGCAGACCTCGCTGATCCCCTGGCGCAGCAGGGGTTCCACGATCTGCATCCCCTCGCTGAGGTAGTACACGCTCGCGGTGCGCGCCTCAGCCACGACCCCGCCGTCGAGATCGACCAGGCAGAACGCCGTCTTGGTACCCCCGCCGTCGACACCGAGGAACATCTCAGCTCACTCCCTCTGGGAACTCGTGGATGACCACGCCCTGCACCACCCGGTTCACCTCGCCGCCGGGGAACGGGTTGTCCGGCGTCAGGTCCAGCGCGAGCGAGCAGGCCAGTGCCGTGGTCTGGGCCGCGATCACGGCGACCAGCGCCCACGCGGACGGATCCCCGAGGGCCGGCACGGGCCACACCTGCGCTCCCCCGCACTCGGCGGAGTCCGCCTCTCCCACCACGACCACGCGTTCAGGACCGAGTGCCAGCACCAGTTCCCGCGCGATGTCCACGTCGTAGGCGCGCGCATACGCGTCCGGGGAGAGGAAGACGACGGCGGTCGTGCGGTCGTCCAGCACCGACTTCGGGCCGTGCCGGAAGCCCAGCGACGACTCGGCGATCCCGACCACCTGACCGCGGGTCAGCTCGAGGGACTTGAGCGCGGCCTCCCTGGCCAGTCCCCGCAACGGCCCGGAACCCAGGTACACCAGGCGATCCGGCTTGCCACCGGCGATCGCGGCCGCCCGGTCCGCCGCCTCGCCGAGAACAGCGGTTCCCGCCCGCGCCAGCGCTTCCACGTCGACGTGGAGGCCGAACGCCAGCAACACCGCCAGTGCCATGCCGGTGAACGACGACGTCATCGCGAAGCTGCGGTCGTTCACCTCGTCCGGCAGTGCGACCACGACGGCGTTCTCGGCGCCGGACCACCGCTGGGCCAGCCGCCCCTGCGGGTCGCAGGTGATCACGAGGTGCCGCACGGGCGTGAGCCGGTGCAGGAGTTCTGCCGCGGCCAGCGATTCAGGGCTGTTGCCGCTGCGCGCGAACGAGACCAGCAGCACCGGTCGCCCGTCCACGACCACCGCACGCGGGTCGGCGACGATCTCCGTGGTGGCGATCGCCTCCACCTGCCTGCCGAGGTGCCGTGCGAGAGCGGGTGCCACGACCTCGCCGATGAACGCCGAGGTGCCGGCGCCGGTCAGCACGATCCGGGGACTCGCCTCGAACAACGCCGCGCTGAGGAGCTCCTCGATCTGCGGCCTGACGTGCCCGACCACGTCCGCCACCGCCGTCCAGGTGGTGGGTTGCTGCCAGATCTCCCGCGCGGTCCAGCTGTCGCCGAGCCCAGTCACAGTCATGTGATGCCTTCCGATTACCGGCGCACTTCGAAACGCATTCCGGTGCGCTTTCCCCGAGTGGTGCATTCGTACTTCCGCCGCTGCGCGAGGGGCAAGGTTCGGCGCTCAAATGAACAAACGGAGTGAGCGTTTCGCCGTGTCCTCCCAGTTCAGGACGATCATCCGGGTGAACAATCGCTCACCGCGATGAACTGTCGTAGGCTCCGCTGCATGGCCGATCCCACGGATTCCTCCGCACCCCAGGGCCGCACGCGGAAAAGGCTCACCACGCGGGCCGAGCGCATGTCCGAAATACTCCGGGCGCTCCGGGAAAACGGTTCTCTGCAGGTCGGTGAACTCGGCACGCGCCTCGGCGTCTCGTCCGCCACCCTGCGCCGCGACCTGGCTCAGCTGGAGGAGCAACGGCTGCTCATCAGGACCCACGGAGGAGCCAAACCGCACGGCGCCATCGACGAGGTGCCGGTGCGGTACCGCGGAGGCCGCTCCCGTGACGCGAAACGGGCCATCGTGCGCGAGGCCGTCCGCCTGCTGCCGTCAGGGCCGCACGTCATCGCCCTGACAGGAGGTTCCACCACGACGGAGCTCGCGAAGGGACTGCCCGGCAGAGCCGACCTGACCGTGGTGACGAACGCGCTGAACATCGCGATGGAGATGGCGATGCACCCGCGGCACAAACTCGTCGTGGTCGGCGGCGTGGCGAGACCGCGTTCCTACGAACTGGTGGGGCCGTGGGCGGAGCACGTGCTGGCGTCGATCAGCATCGGCACCGCGTTCATCGGTGTCGACGGCATCGACGCCTCCGCGGGCATCACCACGCACGACGAGAACGAGGCGCGCACCAACCGCGCGATGCTGGCCCGCGCCCAGCGCGTGATCGTGATGGCCGACGGCAGCAAGCTCGGCAAGGCCACCCTCGCGCGCATCGCCGACATCCACGACGTGCACGACGTCATCACCGACCTGTCCGCCGATCCCGCGGCGGTGGCGGCGATCCGGGCCGCGGGGGTGCGCGTCACCGTGGTCGAGGTGACGACCGCGAAGGACGGGTGAGCTCAGCCGCCGGGCCGGACGAAGCCCGAGTCGTAGGCGTACACGATGGCCGCGGGGTGGCCGCCGTGCTTCGAGAACACCGTGCCCACGTGCTTCTTCACCGTCGCCGACGACACCACGAACAACAGCCGAGCCACCTCAGCCGCCGGGCCGCACGAACCCCGAGTCGTAGGCGAACACGATGGCCGCGGCGCGATCGCGGGCGCCGAGCTTCGAGAACACCGTGCCCACGTGCGTCTTCACCGTGGTCTCCGCGACGCTGAGGTGCGCGGCGATCTCCCGGTTGGAGGCGCCGCGGGCCATCAGCCGCAACACCTCCAGCTCGCGGTCGGTGAGGGCCGCGAGCCGGGCGGGACGGTGGCCGGGGCGCGCGAGGCGGCGGTAGGAGTCGAGGATCGGCCCGAGCAGCGTGCCGTCGATCCAGGTGCCGCCGGACGCCACGGTGCGCACGGCCTCGATCAGGTTCTCCGGGGTCGACGACTTCAGCTCGAAGCCCGCCGCCCCGGCGTCGACCGCCGCCCACAGCACGTCGTCGTCGCTGAACGTCGTGAGGACGCACACCGGCGGGCCGCCCGCCGCGCGCAGCGCCCTCGTCGCCTCGACGCCGTCGGTGCCGGGCATGCGGACGTCCATGCACACCACGTCGGGCTCGCACTGCTGCACGGCGCTCACGATGTGGCTGCCGTCGTCACGTTCGCCCGCGACCTGGATGTCCGGCTGGCTGCGCAGCACCAGGCCGAGCCCCGCCCGCACCATCGGCTGGTCGTCGACCAGCAGCACGCGGATCACGCGGATCGTCCGGCACGAGACATGCACGAAGTCTAGGCGACACCGCCGATCGACACGTTTCTCCTACCGCGGTAGGAGAAGAGCCTTCGTCTCCTCCTGCGGTAGGAGCCAGGAACGGGACCTCGCTCCGAGGACTCGGGCGGCCGTGATCACTAGCTTCCAGCCATGGATTCAGCACAACGGCCGAAGCGCCGCTGGGCGAGGTGGACCGCGCTCGGCACCACCGCGGTGGTACTGGTCGCCGCGGGCGCGTTCGGCGTCTTCTACTACCTGGCGCGGCTCGACACCGCCGGCGACGTCGACTTCGCCGCGAAGATGGCGGTCCCCCCGCTCGCACCGTCCACAACGGACGCCGACGGCACCCGCACGTTCGACCTCGGCATCCAGGCGGGCGAGACCAGGTTCCTCGACGGCCCGGCCACGAGGACGTGGGGCGTGAACGGGTCGTTCCTCGGCCCGACGATCCGTGCGAAGAAGGGCGAGAAGGTCGCGTTCAACGTCCGCAACGGCCTGAGCGAGGCGACCTCGCTGCACTGGCACGGCATGCACCTGCCCGCCGACATGGACGGCGGGCCGCACCAGACCGTGGAGCCCGGCGCGACCTGGCGTCCGAAGTGGACCGTCAGCCAGCAGGCCGCGACCCTGTGGTACCACCCGCACCTGCACGGCAAGACCGCGAACCACGTGTACCGCGGGGTGTCCGGCATGGTCGTGCTCGACGACGAGCGCACCGCGGGCCTGGACCTGCCCGGCGAGTACGGCGTGGACGACCTGCCGATGATCGTGCAGGACCGCGCGTTCGACGGGGACAACCAGTTCGACGAGGCCGTCCCGCTCATGAGCACCGGTGGCGTCGTCGGCGACGAGATCCTCGTCAACGGCACCCGCGGCCCGTACGTGGACGTGAGCACGCGCCTGGTCAGGTTGCGACTGCTCAACGCCTCCAACGCCCGCCTGTACAACTTCGGCTTCTCCGACGACCGGCCGTTCCAGCTGATCGGCACCGACGGCGGTCTGCTGCCGAAGCCCTGGGAGACCACCCGGCTGCAGCTCTCCTCCGGCGAACGCGCCGAGGTCGTCGTGGCGTTCTCGCCGGGCGAGACCGTCGACCTCCGGTCGTACCCCTCGGGATCGGGCTTCAACGACCGGCTGGGCGGGTCGTCCGACCGGCTCGACCTCGTGCGGTTCCGCGCGGGCGGCGACCTGCGCGACGAGACCGAGGTCCCGCAGAACCTGGGCACCGCACCGGACCTGGCCTCCACCGAGATCGCGCAGACGCGGTCGTTCGAGCTGAACAGCCGCACCATCAACGGCGCCACGATGGACATGAACCGCATCGACTTCGGCGTCCGCGTCGGCAGCACCGAGGTCTGGGAAGTGGTGAACACCAACGGTTACATGCACAACTTCCACGTGCACGACGTCCAGTTCCAGGTCCTCGACGTCGACGGGCGGCAACCGCCGCCGCACCTGGGCGGCTGGAAGGACACCGTGCAGCTGGACCCGGACAGGAAGTACCGGCTGGCCATGAAGTTCAGCGACTTCACCGACCCCGACGTGCCGTACATGTACCACTGCCACCTGATGCTGCACGAGGACGAGGGCATGATGGGCCAGTTCGTCGTGCTGCGCGAGGGCGAACAGGTCGGGCACGTCACCGGGCACCAGCACCGCTGAGCCGTCACGCCATTAGCATCGGCGGATGTTCCTGATCCCGCGCGACCGAGACTCCTTCGTCCTGCGCGCGGCCGTACTCGGGACCGGGTTCGAGGTGCTCAACTTCGCCTACGCCGACGGCTGGGGCTGGGTCCTCGCGGCGGTGATGACCCCGGCGCTGATCGTGCGGATCTTCTGGCGCACGATGCCGGGCTGGCTGCTGCTCGCGTGGGTGACGGTCCCGACCGTCGTCGGCGACGCGCTGGTCGTGACGCAGACCGCGACGATGGTGGTGATCCTCGCGCTGGCGATCGCCGCGGCCGGTGGCCGGGGTCGGGCCGACACCGTCGCGATGGTCCTGTGCCTGGTGTCCCCGTTCTTCGTGTGGGCACTGGGCACGAACCCCTGGTACCAGCACATGGGGGCCTGGCTGTGGTCGGCGGGCCTGCTGCTCGGCTGGGTGCTCGGCAGGCTCGTCGGCGAACAGCAGTCGCTGATCAGGCAGCTCGAACGCACGCAGTCCGAACTGGCGAAGGGCGTGCTCGCGGCGGAACGGCAGCGCATCGCCCGCGACCTGCACGACCTCGTCGGACACAGCTTCACCGTCGTGCTGCTGCACCTCTCCGGGGCGAGGATGAACCTCACCTCCTCCCCCGGTGAGGCGGTCGAGGCGCTGCGGCTCGCGGAGGAGACCGGCCGCGCGGGCATGGACGCGCTGCGCGAGGCGCTGGCGCTGATGTACCGGGGCGGCGGCGCGCCCCTGCCGTTCCGGCACGACGAGGTCGACCGGCTCGTCGCCACCTACCGCGACGCCGGCATGAGCATCGACCTCGACGTGACCGGCGCCGTCGGCCACGTGTCGGCCACGCAGCGCATCGTCCTGCGGGACGTGCTCCGCGAGGCGCTGACCAACGTCGCCAAGCACGCCGAGCCCCGCGAGGCCGTCGTCCGGATCGCCGTCGACAGCGACCGCGTCACGCTGGAGGTCCACAACCCGATCGGCCCGCGTCCGGCCGCGCCGAGCACCGGCATCGGCCTGCCCGGCCTGCGCCAGCGGGTGGTCGCCGTCGACGGCACCTTCACCGCCCGGCCCGAACTGGACCGCTGGGTGCTGCGCGTCCAACTGCCCGCGCGGGTGCACACCTCAGGCGCTCAGGCGACCGGACTCGCGTAGGCGACGCCGCCTGCCCGCCGGCAACACCAGGCCGCAGACGACCGCCCACAGCAGCACCGGGAACGCGGCGATGCGTTCCCACAAACCGAACAGGCCGGGACCACCGACCTGGGCCACCATCAGCACGAGGGCCACCGCCGCCACGACCGCGCCAACGACGCCGACACAGCCGAGGAGGCGCCAGCGCTCGGTGCGCGCCAACGCGAGGCCTGTCAGCAACATCGCCACCTCGCCCACCGGGATGGCGACGACCGCGCCCACGACGTGCAGGGCGGCCCTGGTGTCCTCGGGGTTCAGGCCGACGACGACCAGCGCCAGACCGGTGACCACGAGCAGCGCGAGCCCGGCGCGTGCCGTCCGCACGTCCGGGAACAACGGTCTGACCAGCAGGGCGCCCGCCGCCAGGCACAGCCCCGCGACCGTCCAGGACACCCCGGCGGCGACGTGCCACGGTGAGCACACCCAGCGGTCGACGTCGGCCGACCGGAAGCAGGTGGCCGCGCCCAGGTCGCTGATCGCGTTGCGCAGCCAGCTGTGCGGGACCTCCCACCGCGACTGCACCACGAACAGCATCAGGAAGTACTGCGCGACCAGCACCCACAGCACCGCGCCCAGCCGGACCCGCCCGGCCACGGTCGAACTCCGCGTCCCGGTGCTCATTCCGCCGACAACTCGGAGGTGCTGTCGCTACCCGGCATGGCGAGGACGAACCGCAGACTCATCGTTCGATCTTCTCAGAGCCACGCCGAAGTCGCCTCCACAGTGGACTGCACCACGCATTCCACCCCACGTGTGCGCTGTAACACAGCGGAAGCGGCCACGCGATGTACTCCCTGGTCAGCTCGGACCGAACGAACGCAGCGGAGTCGTGCAGATCGCGTCAACGCCGCCCAGGACCCAGGTGGGATGGTCTTCTTGCGCGACTTGCTGAAGCGCCGGGTGGTGGCCGGCGCCGTGTTCGCCGTTGCCGCCGTGTCGCTGGTCGTCTTCCTCGCCCTGCAAGGACTCGAGCGCGCCGACAAGTGGGGCAGCGTCATCAGCGCCCTGGTCGCCCTGACGAGTCTGTGGTTCGTGTTGCCGAGGCCCTCTCCCGGGGCGGAGGAGCTGCTCGACGCGCTGGAGCTGGACCCGTTGCGGGCCTCCGATCCACGCACGATCGGCGAGTACACCCTGCTCGGCAGGGTGGGGTCCGGTGCGACGGGCAACGTCTTCCTCGGTGCGAGCGGACGGCTCGGCCAGCTCGTCGTCGTCAAGGTGATGGGCGCCGACATCGCCGAGGACGCGGTGAGCCGCGAGAGGTTCCGGCGGGAGGTCCGGTCCGTCGAGGACGTCGGCAAGGCGGCGGGCGGGGAGTTCCCCACGCTGCTCGACTCCGACACCGACGCGGAGCAGCCGTGGTTCGCGACCGAGTACCTGCCCAGCAGGCCCCTGCAGGAGCTGGTTTCCCGGAGCAGTCCGTGGCGTCCCGCCGCGGTGGCGTGGCTGGCGGTCTCGGTCGCGGAGAAGCTCCGGCTGATCCACGACAAGGGGCTCGTGCACCGCGATCTCAAGCCCGCCAACGTGCTGCTGGGCGCCGACGACCTGTGGATCATCGACCTCGGCATCGCGAAGAACCGGGAGGACGCCGACCTCACGCGGCACGGCGCCATCGGGACCGTCGCGTTCATGTCGCCGGAACAGGCCCGCGGCACCGAGGCGGTCACCCCCGCGAGTGACGTGTTCTCGTTGGGGGCGCTGCTGGTGCACGCGGCGACGGGCACGCCCCCGTTCGGCAACGACCCGGCCCGCACCCCGCGCCGGATCGAGGAGGAGGACCCGGACCTGAGCGGGCTGGCGGGGTGGGACAGCGCTCTCACCGGCCTGCTGCGGCGTTGTCTCGCCAAGGACCCGGCAGCACGCCCGTCGCTGAGCGAGATCATCGAGGTGTGCGCGCCGTTCTCCGGCGGTGCGCCCGCAGAGGTCCGCGAACGGGCGGCGGAGCTCAGCGCGGCGATGACGAGCGCGCAGGAGAAGGCCCCGGTCCCGTTCTGGCGCCAGGTCAGGACGCGGTGGACCGCGCTGGCGGCGGTCGTCGCGGTGCTGGCGTTCACCGTGGTGCCGATCGTCGTTCCCAGCCGCGACGGCACCGTGCCCCCGGTGGCGCTGCCGACGTGCTCGACGACGCCGGACACGACCGTCCACGTGGGAGTGTCCGCCGACAAGAGCGAGCTGTTCGAGGAGTTCGCCCGCGGTTACGGCACCCGTTCCGCCGACGGGCGCTGCGTGGGGGTCCAGATCACCGAGCTGAACTCCGGCACCGCCGCGAACACGCTGGCGCGCGGCTGGACCGAGTCGGACGGCCCGCGTCCCGACGTCTGGTCCCCGGCGTCCAGCGAATGGCTGGACATCGCACGCCACCGCGCGGCGCCCAACTCGAACGCCCTCGCCGCGTTGCCGGAGAAGGCCCGCGGGCCGGTCGTGACGACGCCGCTGGTGATCGCCATGCCCAAGCCCATGGCGGAGGCGCTGGGCTGGCCGGGCACCAGGGAGGTCGGCTGGGCGACGCTCGCGGACCTCGCGACCGACGAGCGGGGGTGGGGGCGCTACGGCAAGGACTGGGGCGCCTTCCGGCTCGGGAAGACGAACCCCAACTACTCGACCTCGGGTCTGAACGCGACCATCGGCGCCTTTCACGCGTTCCGCGCCGACACCGATTCGTCCGGGCCGCTCGACGACGGCGACGTCGACGACGTCGGCGCGCAGAAGTCCGTTCAGCGCATCGAGCAGTCGATCGTGCACTACGGCGAGACGACCCTGCACTTCCTGCGCAACCTGCGCACCGCCGAACGCCACGGGCAAGCGCTCTCCTACGTTTCCGCGCTCACCGTCGACGAGAGCTCCATGCTGGCCTACAACGAGGGTTACCCGACCGGTGCGCTGTCGCCAGAAGGGCCCCGGGAGTCCGCGCCCGGCACCAAGCTGGTCGCGATGTACCCGAAGGAAGGGACGATCTTCCACGACCACCCGTACACCGAGCTCCTGTGGCCGGACACGCCGAAGGCGAAGCGGGACGTGACCGAGGACTTCTTCCGCCACCTGCGTTCCGCGCAGGTGCAGGAGCGCTTCGGGGAACTGGGTTTCCGCGACCCCTCGCACAGGTCGGGCGCGCTCGCCACCGACGACAACGGCGTCTCACCGGACTTCGCGGTGAGGGAGGTGAAGGCCCCGTCCGCGCGGACGCTGAGCAAGGTGCTGACCGCGTGGAGCGCCGTGCGCAAGCCCGCGAACGTCCTGCTCGTCGTCGACACGTCCGGCTCGATGGCCGACGGCGTGACCGACACGCTGGTCGAGAAGCAGATCTGCGACCCGGAGTGGCCGCGGCGGGACCCCGTCACCCGGTACTGCCCGTCCAAGCTCGAGCTGATCAAGAAGTACCGCGACGAGATCGTCAGCGGGTTCACCGGCTCCGACCGGCTCGGCCTGTGGAACTTCTCCGTCGCGGGCTTCGCCGGCACCGGCCCCGGCTGCCGCGACGACCACTGCGAGCTGCACGCCGTCGGCCCGCTGGACGAGGTCCGGCGCCAGGAGGTCGCGGCCAAGATCAGGGAACTGCCGGCCGGAGGCAGGACGGGCCTGTTCGACACCGTCGACCAGGCCGTCGCCACCATGCGGCAGCAGCTGGACGCGAAGGCCATCAACGCCGTCGTCGTGCTCTCCGACGGCAGCAACCAGAAGGACACCGGCCTCGACCTCACGCGGTTGCTGGCCCGCATCGAGGTCACGGCCCAGGCCGAGCCGGTCCGGGTGTTCACGATCGCCTACGGCTTCGGGTCCGACGCGGACGCCAGGGGTCGCGAGGAGCTCAGGAAGATCGCCGAGGCCACGGCGGGCGGCGCGTACGAGGCCGCGGATCCCAGCACGATCACCGACGACCTCGTGGCGGCGATCACGTCGAACTTCTGACGTTGTCGTTCACGACAACCTGTCGTATCGTTTGCGACAGGTTGTCGTAAAACCTCGGAGGAGAACGACCATGGACGATCGCGCCGAGCTAGTCGAACTGATGAGCCACTACGCCGACATCGCGGACTTGAAGGAGTTCGACGCGTTGCCGCGCGAGGTCTTCACCGACGAACTGACACTCGACTTCGAGTCCGTGACGGGCATGCCGCCGATGACGGTTCCGCTGGACGACTACGTCGAGGTCCTCCGCACCAGCTTCGGGCCGTTCAAGGCGACGCACCACGCCATCACCGGCCACGTCGTCCGCATCAGCGGGGACACCGCGACGATCCACGCCCACGTGCGCGCCGAGCACTGGCTGCCGGACGAGGCCGCCGCCGGGTGCTGGCTGGTGGTCGGCTTCTACGACAACGAGGCGGTCCGCACCCCGCACGGCTGGCGGCTCACGCGTGTCAAGCTGACCGCGATCCACCAGGAGAACGCACCGCGCCTGCCGGCCGTCGTCGCGGGGTAGGTGCCGAGGACCGAGGAGACCGTCCAGATGCCGCGGATTCGCGCCGCCACCATCGAGGAGCACCACGAGATGGTGTGGGCCGACCTCACCGAGGCGCTGCGGCACCTGCTCCTCGAACGCGACTACGACTCGATCACCATGGGCCACATCGCGGCGCAGGCAGGACTCGCGCGCAACACGCTCTACAACTACGCCAAGGACAAGCGCACGCTGGTCCTGGAGCTCGCCCGCCGGGCCAGCCGCCCGCTGGCCGAGCAGGTGGGCGCGATCGCCGCGCGTTCCCAGGAGTCTGCCGCGGACCGGATGCGGGAGATCGTCGAGGTGATCCTGTCGGCGTCCACGAACCACGCCTTGAGGCTCATGTTCCTGCCGAACGCCGGTTCGCTGGTCGCCGACCTGCCGGAAGGGCCGGAGAACCCGTTCACCGCGCTCGTGGCCGAGGTGGAGAACGTCGTCCGCGACGGCATCACCCGCGGCGAGTTCCGCGACGTGGAGGACGTGCGGCTGACCGTCGAACTGCTGTCGGGCGCGATGCGCGCGGGCATCGACCGGGTCAGCCGAGACCCGGCCTCGCTGCCCGCCACGGTCCGCGCGGCGCAGCAGGTCGTCCTCGCGTCGATCAGCCAGATCACTGCATGTTCGTGACGTGCCGGTGCGCGGGAGACACCGTGCACGTGTAGAGCTGGAGGTTGTAGCCGCGGCCGATCATCACCATCGTCGGCTCGTGCGCGGCCGGGTACGGCGGACCGGCGGCGCCGGCGTCCTCGAGCGGCTGCCAGCTCCTGCCGCCGTCCCACTCGGAACTGGCGACGGTGAGCAGCGGTTCGACGTCCGCGCCGCAGTCGGGGCACGACATGGGCCACGGGTCGGAGAAGCTCCACGGCCCGTGGCCGCCGGTCTTCCAGCCGGCCGCCACGGACAGGTCGTACTGGTACCGCTGCCCTTCCCGTTCCTCCCACTCGTGCACCTGCGCCGCAAGCTCCTCCGGCAGGCAGTGCGGAGCCGGGTACTCCGTGACCTCCTCAGGGTGCACCACGCACGGCTGCGGCACGTAGTGCTCCTCGACCGCGGCGGGCGACGGCGGTTCGGCCAGCGGACCGGTCACCTCCGCCGCTACCCGCCACCGCAGCACGGTGCTCGGCGCGTAGCACTCGTCCTCGTGGTCCCAGGGGCACCACAGCACCTGCAGCAGGTCCGCTCCGTCCGGGCAGGGCAGGCCGGGGACGTCCCGCGCGTACAGCTGCGCCACCGGCACCATCGGCAGCGGGCCGTCGTGCTCGATCAGCGTGCCCTCGTCCACCCGGTCGACGACCGCTTTCTCCTCCGGCGTCAGGAGGTTCACGCCCTGAGCGCGCGGACGGGCCCACGCCTCCGTCAGGATCCGCCGCCGCGCCACCACTTCCGGCATTCCGGCGCCCGTCAACGGGCCCGAGTGCTTCTCGCAGGCCGGCCACGGCTCCCCCGCGGGCCACAGCAGCGGACCCCCGACCGAGCTGTCCGCCGCGGACGGCGCGCCCGGCCTGGGGTGCAGCCGCACCGCGGTGCGGGCCAGCGGTGCCAGGCCGGGCAGGTGCCGGGCGACGTCGGCCGGACGCGGCGGACTGGTGCGGACCATGGCGGGATCGTAGCCACGGCCCGCACCCGCCCGGGCCGTTTCAGGCGCCCGCGCCGCCGTCGACCGGCACGATCGCGCCGTTCACCATGGACGCCCTGTCGCTGAGCAGCCAGGCCGCCACCTCCGCGACCTCGCGCGGTTCGGCCATGCGCCCCAACGGGCTCGTCGAGGTGATGTGCGCGGTCACGCCGGGGGTCGCCGCCTCCCACTGGTCGATCATGTCCGTCGCGGTGCCGCCGGGCGTGATCCCGTTGACGCGGATGCCTTCCCGGCCCCACGTGACGGCGGCGCTCTCGGTGATGCTGTTGAGCGCGCGCTTCATCGCGCCGTACGCGGGGAGCACCGGGTTGGCGCGGCGGCTGCCGATGCTCGACGTGTTCACGATCGCGCCGCCTCCGCCGCGGCGCATGAGAGCGGCTTCGGCGTTCATGGCGGTCCAGTGGCCGCGGAAGTTCACCTGGAACTGCTCGTCGATCTCGTCCTCGCTCGTCTCGTGCAGCGGGCCGGGCTGCTGCACGACGGCACCGTTGTTGAAGGCGCCGTCCAGTCGTCCGTGCAGCTCCTCGACCCTGTCGACGGCGGCGCGGATGCTGGCGCGGTCGGCCAGGTCGACGGTGACGGCATCGGCGGTGCCGCCCTCGGAGCGGATCTCGGTGACCACGCGGTCCAGGGCGTCGGCGCTGCGGGCGGCGAGCACGACCGACGCGCCCTCCTGGGCGAAGAGCCTGGCCGCGGCCTCGCCGATGCCGCGGCTCGCACCGGTGACCAGCACGACCTTGCCGGCGAGGAGGCCGGTGTTGTTGTTCGTCATGGCACCAGCGTCGATCTCGCCGCGGACCTGAGGCAGGCACAGGCTGTACCAGGATGAGCGGCCGCCCACCGCGCATACTCGGGGTATGGACAAGCAGCAGCTGGGCACGTTCCTCCGCAGCCGGCGCGAGCGGCTCCTGCCGGAGGACGTCGGCCTGCCCGCGGGTCCGCGCCGCCGGACGTCCGGGCTGCGCCGCGAGGAGGTGGCGGTCCTCGCGCACATCTCCACCGAGTACTACATCCGCCTCGAGCAGGGCCGGGCGCCGCGGCCGTCGGCCGAGGTCCTGGCCGGCATCGCGAGCGCGCTGCGGCTCACCGACGCCGAGTCCGACCACCTGCACGTCCTCGCGGGCACCGCGCCGAGCCGCACGGGACGGCACCGGCGCGACGTCCGGCCGAGCATCCTCGTGCTGCTCGACCGGCTGCCGCAGACCGCCGGTTTCGTGACGTCGGCGGCCTTCGAGGTGCTGGCGTGCAACGACCTCGCGGCGGCGTTGATGGAGGACTTCCGCGAACTCGCCCCGCAGGACCGCAACCTCGCGCGCCGCGCGTTCCTCGAGCCCGCGGGGTCGATGTACGGGGTGTCGGACGTGGCCGAGTTCCGGCACCACGTCGTCATGCACCTGCGGGCCGCCCTCGCGCGCTACCCGTCCGACCCGGTGATCTCCGGCCTGGTCGATGAACTGCGGGAGGGCAGCGCCGACTTCGCCCGGCTCTGGGAACGGCACGACGTGCAGGCGGCGCCGACGCTGACGAAGACGTTCCGGCACCCGCTCGTCGGCGAGATCACCGTCGACTGCGACTCGCTCGCGCTCACGGACCACGACCAGCACCTCGTGCTCTACAGCGCGCCGCCCGGATCACGTGACGCGGAGGCCCTCGCACTGCTGAACGTGGTGGGAGCGCAGAAGTTCACGAACTCCTAAGAGGACCGGGAGGGTCCTCTTAGGAGTGTTGATCAGATCTTGCCCGTCGCGATGTCCGCCAGGTTCACGCGGGACGACTTGTAGTTCGCCACCGAGTGCGGGTCCTGCGGGCCCTGGAGCGGAACGACCTCGGAGCGGATCGGCAGGGCGGTCTCGGCGTCGACCGTCACCACGTGCGACCCCTCGCCCTTGCTCACCGCGGGTCCCGCCGCGAGCTTCATCACGGGCCTGCCCTCGAAGTCGGCCCTGTCGATGGTCACGTCCTTGATCGTCGACAGCAGCTTCAGCGATCCCGCGCGGATGTCGGGGTTGGCGGCGCCGATGAACAGCGCGTAGGTCGTGTTGCTCCACAGGGTGTTGTTGATGCCGTCCTCGAGCTCCTTGCCCGTCGGGCGCGGCTTGGCGGGAGGCACCTCCATGCCCTTCATGCGGAAGACCTCGGCCCTCTTCTCCTGCCCCTCCGCCCAGGACTTCTCCTGTTCGGCCGGGCTCCCCCCGAGCGCCCAGCAACAGCCCGCGCCGTTGACCATCGCGTTCCTGGCCTGTTCCAGATCACCGGTCGCGGCGAGGCGGGCGGCCCCCATCAGCCTGCGGTCGTAGTCCGTGGACAGGTCGGAACCCTTGGCGGCCGCCTGCGCGAGGGTCTTCGGCGAGTCGCCGTGGAAGGTCTGGCCCTTGTCGGTGTAGACGGTGTACCAGATGTACTGGGACTTGTCCGGTGCGAGGTTCGTGCGGACGATCAGCGACGAGTCACCGGTCACCGCCGCCGCCTTGACCTCGGAGGCCAGCTTCACGAGCGGGGACTCGACCGCCTGCGGTGCCGCGGCGGGAGGGGCGGGCGGGGGAACACTGCCGCCCGTCGTGCCCATCACCACCGCCGTCGCGACGGCCGCGGCGCCCAGTGCGGCGACGCCGGCCTTCGGCCAGGAGAACCAGCGCTTCGGGCGCACGACCGCGGCCACCGGCTCCGCCATCGCCGTCCGCAGCGCCGCGCGAGCGTCGTCGTAGGCTTCGGGGCCGGGGGAAGGCACGTCACGCAGCTTCTTCATCAGGTCCATCTCATCCATGGGTTGTTCTTTCACGTTGTCGGTACCTGCAGCAGCGCGGCCACCTCGGGCGCCTCGCGCAGCGACTTGCGCGCCTGGTGCAACAGGCGGCGGGCCGTGCCGGCGGGGATGTCGAGCACCCGTCCGGCCTCGGCGACGGTCAGGTCCTCCCAGGCGACCAGGCTCAGCACCTCCCGCTCCTCCGGTCTGAGCCGTGCCAGTGCCGTGCGCAGCGATGCCTGCGCGTCCACGCGGGTGTCCACCGCGGGCCAGGGATCCCATCCGCTCGCCATGCGCGCCACGTCCGGTGCCGGGTCCTCCGCCGGCTCGGACCGCCAGTGCTGTCGCAGCCTGTTCAGCGCGACGCCGTACAGCCAGGGCCGGGCCCCGGGGTACGACCTGTCGTAGCTCGCACGGGAGGCGTACGCCGCCACCCACACGTCACCGAGCACGTCCTCGGCGGTCTGACGCCCCACCCTGCGCGCGAGGTAGCCGCCGATCGCGCTCTCGTGACGGCTGACCACTTCCACGAAGGCGTCGGTGTCCCCGCGCAGTGATCTGCCGATCAGTTCAGCGTCTGACGACATGGAGCTCCTCGGGTTCTGCTTCCCTTTCCACCCCGTAGTTGTCAACTCGCGCCGAAAGCGTTCAGGTTGCTCTTCCGCGAACCGATCGCGCTGGTCAACGCACGTGGGAGCAGCTACTGCGCTCGCTAGCCGTGTGACCGCATCCGCGTCAGCAGGTGGTGTTCGGCCACGTCGAAGTACTTCCGCAGCGCCTCGCCGGCCGCGGCCACCTCGCCGTCGTCGGCGAGCGCGAGGATCTCGCGGTTGAGCAGCACGTAGTTCTCGTGGAACTCGCGCGGGTCGCCCATGTGCAGGAACATCAGGCGCAGCTCGGCGAGCAGCCGCTGCACCTCCTCGTCAAGGCGGGCGCTGCCTACAAGGCCGGTGATGGCCTGGTGGAACCTCATGTTGCCGGTGGCGACGTCGTTCCAGCGCTCCGCCTCCGCGGACTCCTTCTGGAACCGCACGGCGTCGCGCACCTTCTGCCGTTTGTCCTCCGGCGCTGTGGGCCACGCGTTCAGGGCGCCGCTCTCGATCACGCGTCGCGCGGCGTAGAGGTCCACGACGTCCGCCTCGCCCGGTGTGCGCACGAAGACGCCTCTGCTGTGCTCGTGCACCAGAAGCCGTTCGCGCGTGAGGAGTCTGAACGCCTCCCGCAGAGTGTTGCGCGAGACGCCGAGCGCCGTGCGGAGCACTTCCTCCGACAGGCGGGTGCCCGGCAGGAGGTCGCCCTCCATGACGCGCGTCCTGACGAAGTCCGCCACGCGTTCCGCCGTGCTCACCCTGCCCAGCACGACGTCCTCGGCGGCCAGGGAGGCGAGCCAGTCGGCGCCCGTCACGCGATCACCTCGCGCCCGGCGGTGCGGAAGCCGCCGGTCCAGTAGAACAACGGCGTGACGGCGGCGACGAGGGCGAGCACCAGCATCGCCGGTGTCAGGCCGGCCACCTCGGCCAGGACCGTGCCGGCGACCGCGCCGAGCGGGACGGTCGCCACCGTCACGGCGTTCACCAGGGCGCTCACCCTGCCGAGCATCGCGGGCTTGGTTCGCCGTTGCCGCAACGAGAGCAGGATCGTGGCCCACGCGGTGGCCGCCGCGCCGAAGACGAACTGGTACGTGAGCAGGAGTTCGAACGGTCTGCCCAGCGAGGCGGCGGGGATCAGGAACAGCGCGCCGGCCGCCACCGACGCGCACACCGCGCACGCGAGCCCCGCGCCGAGTCTGCGGGCCGCCCACGCCGATCCCGCGGCGCCGAGCACGGCGCCGAGGCTGAACGCGGACATGGTCACGCCGACCTGACCGGGCCGCAGCAGGAGTTGCTGGTAGGCGTAGACGAAGAAGAGTGCGCCGATCCCGCTGCCGGCGAGGTTCAGGGTCGCGGTGCCGAGGAGGCTGCGGCGGAGCACCAGGTCCTCGCGCAGGCAACGCAGGGCGTCGCGGAGCTGGTGGTGCACGGGCTTGCCCGCCTCGCCCTGTGCGCGGGTGCGCAACGCGGGCGCCTTCGCGGCGGCGATGACGGCGGCCGAGACCACGAAGGCGGCGGCGTTGAGCAGGAGCGCGAGTGGGGCGGCCACCACGGCGACGACCAGGCCGCCCAACCCGGGTCCCGCGATGCGGACCAGGTTGAGCAGGCCGGAGCGGGTGGCGTTGGCCTTCTCGAGGCGCGGCGCGGGCACCAGTGCGGGGATCGCGGTCTCCGCGGCGGAGTCGAACACCGCCGACGCGACGCCGAGCACGGCCGCGAGGACGTACAGGACCCAGATCGACTGCAGACCCGACGCGATCGCCGCGGCCGCGGCGAGGAGCGCGCACGCGCGGACGAAGTCCATGGACACGAGCACGGAACGCAGCCGCGCGCGGTCGATGAGCACTCCTCCGAACGGGCCCAGCAGCGCCGCCGGCAGGAACTCCGCCACGAGCAGCAGGGTCGCCGAGCCGATGCCGGCCCCGAAGGCCAGGATCGCGACGGCGGGCAGGAGCACCACCGTGATCTGGGTGCCGGTGGTGCTGATCGCCTGTGCCACCAGCAGGAGCCACCAGTCGTGCGCGAGCCGCTCCCGGTCAGGCCGCACCGCCGCACCCCCTTCGCGTCGAAGGAAGTCTGGCCGTTCGCGGTCAGATGCGCGAGCGTCGTGCCGGCCGAGGAGGACTCACCGCGTGTGGCAGGCCTTGAGGTAGCTGAGGAAGGACGCCTGCACGCCCGTGACGTGCGTTCCCTGGAGCATCGCGCGGGACACGTTCGGCGCCCACCCCTTGGCGTGCAGCTCCTCGACCACCGCCAGCACGTTGCGCGCGAGTGCGCGGTAGACGGCGATCTCGCCCAGCGTCTCGGCTTCGTTCAGGGTGATGTGCAGCAGCGGAGCGGCCGAGTCCTCGGCGTGTTCCGGGAACGCGCGCAACAACTCGAAGACCTGACTGGCGGGACCCGTGACGCCGGGGCTGCCGGCACCGATCGTGGCGAACAGGGACGTTTCGCGGAGCCACGCGTAGAGGGCGAACAGACCGCCGTAGGAGTAGCCGAAGAGGCCGTGACCCGTGTCGCTCACGCGGAAACGCTCCCGCAGCAAGGGGTGCAGCTCGTTCGTGAGGAAGTCGAGGAACACGTCCGCGTGGCTGTCCGCGAGCTCCGCGAGGAAGGCGTCCATGTGCTCCTGGGTGAGGGTGCCCGCGTCGCGGGCCGTCGCCAGGGCCGCCTTCACCTCGTCGCTCACCGGTTCCCCCGGTGGCACGAGATCGCGGTTGCGCAGCTCTGACCAGTTCGCCGCCTCCGCGCCCGCGTAACCGACGCTCACCTGGACGTACGGCGCGACGGACAGGTACGGGTCCGCCTGCGTCACGACGAGCGGCGCCGTGAACCCCACGGTCCAGTTGCCGTCCAACACGTAGATCAGCGGCATCGACTCGCTCGACTCGGCGTAACCGGGAGGCGTGGTGACCCAGACGCCGTAACGATGCCCGGACCGCGCCGTGACCTCCAGGTACTCGGTGTCCGGCAGGCAGCCGTGCAACATGGTGCTCATCGAATGTCCTTCACGGTAAGACCGCCCTTGACCACGAGGGCGGCCATCTGGGGGTCGGCGAACGCCTTGGCGTCCTTCAGGGGGTTGCTCTGCCAGGCGACCAGGTCGGCCCGCATGCCGGCCCGGATCTGGCCCACGGTCTCGCCGAGGCCGAGGATGTCCGCGTTGACGCGGGTCGCGGCCACCAGGGCCTGCATGGGCGACTCCAGCTCGGAGCGCAGGCGGAGTTCCTCTCCCCTGCGCCGCTGGTGGGGTCCGATGAGGTCCGAGCCCAGGCCGATCCGCAGGCCCGCCGCGCGGGCGGTCCTCAGCGCGGACGCCATCCGGTCGCGGACCCCGGCGACGCGATCCTTCGTCGCCGGGTCCAGGTCCATGCTCTCGCCGCCCAGGATCTGGTCGACCACGGCGAACGTGGGCACCAGCGCGACGTCGTGCTCGCGCATCAGGGCCGCGGTCGGCTCGTCGATGTCGGTGCCGTGCTCCACGCACCGGGCTCCGGCCCGCACGGCGTTGCGGATGCCCGCGTTGTTGTGCGCGTGCACCGTCACGTAGGTGCCGCGCGCCGCTGCTTCCTCCACGGCGACGGCGATCTCCTCGACCGTGAACTGGGTGTCGGACAGGTTGTCGTGCCGCCCGACCACACCGCCGGTGACGCACAGCTTGAGGAAGGTCGCGCCCCGGCGGAACGACTCGCGGACGTTGCGCCGCAGCTCGTCGGCGTTGCCGGACATGAGGGACAGGGCGCAGAGCCCGGGCACGTGGTGCTCGGGCCACAGTTCGGTCGGCTCCCACTCGGCTCCGTAGTAGCCGTGCCCGCCGGTCTGGCACTGGACGGGGCCGCAGCTCAGCACGCGGGGCCCGCGGACCTTGCCCTTCGCGATCACGTCCACGACGCCGCCGTCGACGCCGCCCACGTCGCGCACCGTCGTGAAGCCCGCGTCCAGGGCGTGGCCCGCGGTCGCGAAGATGTCGGCGGCGATCTCGGCCACCGACAGCTGGAAGCCGAACTGGGCCCTGATCGGGCTGGAGAGGCCCAGGTGCACGTGGGCGTCGATGAGGCCCGGCGTCAGGAGCCTGCCGTCCAGGTCCACGGTCCTCGCGCCCGCCGGAGCGCTGCCGATCGCCGTGATGACGTCGTCCGTCACGCGGACGTCGACCGCCGACGGCTCGCCGCCGGAACCATCCGCGACCAGCCCGCCGGCAAACCACACGTCCGTCAAGGAGACTCCCGCTGACTACCCTCGAGCGCTGACCCGACCACCCGGCCGATTTATCCAATGGAAAACTACTGAGATGCTCAAGTCAACAGCTCGCGACAGATTGCTCGCGCGATTGATGAGCTCCTTCGGCGAGGAGCTGCCGCCCCGGAGCACGTCCCTGCGCGAGATCGCGGCGCGGGCCGGGACGAGTCACGCGTTGCTGCGCTACCACTTCGGATCGCACGAGGGCGTGCTGGCGGCGATGCTCGTGGCCCAGCGCGCGCAGGACAACGACACCCTGACCAGGGAGTCCGCCACCGCCGGTTTCGCGGAGCTCGTCGAGAGGGTCTGGGAGCTCTACACGGATCCGGGGCGGATCGCGCGGGTGCGGGGTTTCTTCCTCGTGGCCGGGATCGCGGCTCAGGAGCCGGAGGCGTTCGAGGACTTCACCGCGTCCCTGGACGACCTGGGGTCGCTGCTGACGGAGGTGGCGCGGCGTGATGGCGCTTCCGAGCAGGAGGCGGCTCTGCGCGTCACGGTCACGATCGCCGCGCTCCGGGGGCTGCTGCTGCAGCAGGTGCTGACCCCCGGCTTCCACGCAGAACCCGCGCTCCGGCTCGTCCTGCAGCTCGGTTCCCCGCCCTCTCAGCACCTCACCCAGTAGTTCGGCGCGGTCTGCTTGAGGGTGCTGGTGGTGAAGGTGTTCCACAGACCGAGCGCCTGGTTGGAGCCCAGCGCGTAGGTCTGGCCGAGGTTGGCGTAAGCCCGTCCGGCGACGGTGTGGGCGTAGTTGCTGGCGGTCACGCACGCAGGAGGCGGCGTGGTCGTGGTCGTCGTGGTGGTCGTCGTCGTGGTCGTGGTCGTGGGGCCACCGTTGCTCAGCGCCTTCACCATGTTCACCACGGCGGCCATCTGCGGGCCGGTCTTGAGCGCGTACTGCGGCGCCTGGTAGCCCCACCAGTCCCAGCAGCCGCGCGGGTTTCCGGTCATCGTGGTGGCCTGCGGGTAGAGCACGATCATGTTGTTGGTGTCGGCGTACTCGTTGAGGTAGGCCTTGTCCATCAACGCGTTGCCGACCAGGCCGAAGTACTGGTAGCACCCGTGCAACGTCACCATCAGCTTGCACGGCCCGGTCTCGCACACCCTGGGCACGTACGCGAAACCCTCGCGTCCCATGCTGATCGACGTCGCGTTGCCGCCGGGCGCGTAGGTGTTCTGGTCGAACTGGACGAGCTTGCCGGACAACGTGGAGGCGGCCGGGTTCACCTGACCGAACAGGTGTCCCAGCATCTCGCGCACCGGGTCGGCCGTACCGCACTTGTTGACGTACGGCGACGACGTGGCTCCGCAGGCGTTTGGGCCGATCGGGCTGACCCACGCGTGCCCGGCGGCACTGCTGTTGTTGTAGACGACCCTGGCGCCGAAGTCGCGGTAGTAGGTGGCGAGGTCGTCGTTGACCACGCGGTCGACCGTGTCGTCGGCGGTGCCGTGGAAGAGCCACACCGGGTCACCGGACAGGTTCGCCGGCGGGTCGACGGTGCCCGCCGCCGCACGCGTGCGGGTCAGCTGTTCCAGTTCGGCGGGGGTCTTGCGGGCCTGGATCGTGTCCATGCACGCGAGCAGGGCGGTGTTCAGGTTGTTCTGCGCGCAGTCGTAGGCGCCGGCGGAGAAGATGCCCGCGCCCTGGAACAGGCCCGAGTACGCGACGTGGAGCTGGTTCGCCATGAAGCCACCGGACGACAACCCGCTGACGTAGGTGCCGGTGACGTTGTACTTGGTGAGCGGGCCAGACTGCGGTGGCGGGACCGCCGCCAGCGAGATCGACAGGGAAGCCGCGGCCAGGCCACTGGCCGCCGCGAGCGCCAGGAGCACGTTCCTCAATCGCATGTGTTCGCCTCCGTCATTGCAGGCAGGACGTGCGATCAACGGTAAAAGCCGGTAAATGGCCCGCACCACGTGTGACGCCGCCATCTCGTGCGGTGACCAGACGTCGGACGGCACCATTGACACCATGCGGACGTTCAGCCAGGTCGACGTTTTCACCGACGAGTTCATGAAGGGCAACGCGCTCGCGGTCGTGCACGACGCGGAAGGCCTCACCACGGAGCAGATGGCGGCGTTCGCGAACTGGACGAACCTCGCCGAGACGACATTCCTCCTCCCGCCGTCCGACCCCGCCGCCGACTACCGGGTGCGGATCTTCACGGTCAGCCGCGAGCTTCCGTTCGCGGGCCACCCGACGCTCGGGTCCGCCCACGCGTGGCTGACCGCCGGAGGCACCCCGCGCGACCCGGACCGGCTGGCCCAGGAGTGCGGCGCCGGACTGGTGGAGGTGCGCCGGGACGGCTCGCGGCTCGCGTTCGCCGCCCCTCCCCTGCTGCGCGGTGGCCCGGTCGGGAACCCGGAGGCCCTGGCGGCGGCGCTGGGGATCGCGCCGGACGAGATCGTGGGCACGCAGTGGGCCGACAACGGACCGGGCTGGGCGGCGGTGCTGCTGCGTTCCGCCGAGGCCGTGCTGGCCCTGCGGCCCGACTACCAGCGGTTCGGCGAGTTCACCGGAATCGGTGCGGTCGGGCCGCACCCGGAAGGCGGTGACGCCGCCTTCGAGGTGCGCGCCTTCGTGTTCGAGGGCAGCCGGTACGAGGAGGACCCCGTGACGGGCAGCCTCAACGCCGCGATCGCCCAGTGGCTGATCCCCGCCGGAATCGCCCGGGAGCAGTACGTCGCGGCCCAGGGCACCGCGCTCGGCAGACGAGGGCGAATCCACCTCTCCCAGGCGGACGGGGAGATCTGGGTCGGCGGGAGCACAGTGGCGGGCATCACCGGATGGGTGACCCTCTGATCGTCCTCTGAGGAGCGCGTACCCACTGCTCACGGGGTTCAAACGTTGTTCTTGATCGGGTTCGGATGACACACTTCGAACGTGGTCACGGTATCCAGCTGGTTGCGTTCCCCGTGCCCCGCGCTGGTCGTCGACGCCGTCGGTGCGGTGCACGGCATGAACGACGCGGCCAAAACGCTCTTCCCCGAACAAGCCTTGCCGCCGGAATGGCGGCACGGCGAGTCCGTGCACGTCGCAGACCGCAGCTACGCAGCCCACCGGGTCGACAACGAGGACGGCTCCGTCACGTGGTGGCTGCTCGACGAGACGGACCTGCTGCTCGAGCGGGAACGGGCCGGGCTGCTGGCCCAGATGTCGAGCGCCCTGATGACGTCGCTCAACCCCGAGCGGTGCATGAACGTCGTGGCCGAACTGGCCGCCGCGCACCTCGCCGACGAGGTCCTGGTCATCGCGCCGCCCTCCGGTGACGGGCACCCCATGACCCGCTGCCGCCGCGGTGAGGCGCCGACCTACGAACGGCAGCACGTCGACGTCGAAGAGGTCATCGGCCTGAGCGAGGCGCTGCGCGGGTTCCCGCCGGTGCCGTCGCGGTGGATCGACCCGGCCGCGGCGCCCGAGTGGCTCGCCGCCGGCGTGGTGTCGATCGTCGTGACGCCCCTGCCCGGCCACGGCGTGCCGGCCGGAGCGTTGATCCTCATGCGGCGCGACGAGCAGTTCACCGAGGACGAGGAGGCCTTCGCGCGGCTGTTCGCGTCCCGTGCGGGCGTGGCCATCTCGGCGGCGAGCCTGTTCACCCAGCAGGCCGTGATCACCGACCGGCTGACCCGCGACCTGCTGCCGCCCGTCCTGCGCCGCTACGAGCACGTCGAGCTGGCCGGGCGCTACCGCGCGTCCGGCGACACCGAACGCGTCGGCGGCGACTTCTACGACGTGCACGAGCTGCCGGACGACCAGCTGTTCGTCGTGCTCGGCGACGTCTGCGGCAAGGGCCTCGACGCGGCGGCGCAGACCGGCAAGGTCCGCACGGCCGTGCACGCGCTCCTGCAGGTCGTGACCGACCACGAGAAGATGCTGCACGCCCTCAACCAGGCGCTGCTCACGACGGACGAGTCGCGCTTCATCACCACGGTCGTCGGCACCGTCCGTCCCGTGGACGAAGGCCTGCACGTGCGGCTGACCTCGGGCGGGCACCTGCCTCCGTTGATCATCCGGGCCAACGGCGAGGTCGAGGTGGCCAGGACGAAGGGCACGCTCGTCGGCATCCTGCCCCGGATCAAGACCGCGACCGACGAGGTCGTGCTGGCTCCCGGCGACTCGTGCCTGCTCTACACCGACGGCATCACCGAGGCCAACGGCGGCCCGCTGGGCGACGAGGAGTTCGGCGAGGAACGCCTGCACCGCGCCCTGGCGGCCTGCGGCGGCATGCCGGCCGAGGCGCTGGTCGAACACGTGCACATGCTCGCCTCGCAGTGGGTCGGCGGCGGCGAGCACGACGACATGGCCGTGCTCGCGATCGCCGCCCCGCGGAGGAGGCCTTCGTGAACCCGGTCGCGGACGTGGTCGACGCCCTGTGGGCCGCCGCGCTCGACGGCGACGAGCACCGCGCGACCGACGTGGTGCTCGGCGCCGCCCGCGAGCACGGCCACGAGACCGTGCTGCTCGACGTGGTCGGCGCGGTCCAGAAGCGGGTCGGCGGGGAGTGGGCCGCGAACCGGATCAGCGTGGCGCAGGAGCACGCGATCACCGCGATCAACGACCGCGCGGTCACCGCGTTGTCGCTCGACCGGCCCCGGCGCAAGGCCGAGCACGGACGCGTGACGGTGGCGTGCGTGGACGGCGAGTGGCACGCGCTGCCCGCGCGGTTGCTGGCGGAGGTGCTGGCGCTGCGCGGTTTCGCCGTCGACTACCTGGGCGCGCAGGTGCCCACCCCGCACCTCATCACGTACCTGCACCGCACCGGCCCGGACGTGGTGGCGCTGTCGAGCTCGATCGCCACCCGGCTGCCGGCGGCGCACTCCACGATGACGGCGTGCCAGGCGACGGGCGTGCCCGTGATGGTCGGCGGCGCCGCGTTCGGCCCGGACGGCGTGTACGCGCGGCGGTTCGGCGCGAACGCGTGGGCCGCCGACGCCCGGTCCGCCGCGGACATGCTGCTGTCGCAGACGCTGCCCGCGCCGAGCCCGCCCCACCAGCCGGTCGACGACCTGCCGCACCTCGCCGACCAGGAGTACACCCTGGTGACGCGCAGCGCCCGCGACCTCGTGCGGTCGGTGTACCGCGGTCTCGAGGACCGGGTGCCCGCCATGGACTCCTACAGCGACGAGCAGCGGCACCACACGGCCGAGGACCTGGCGCACATCGTCGAGTACCTCGCGACCGCGCTGTACGTGGACGACGACTCGTTGTTCCGGGACTTCCTCTCCTGGACCGGTGACGTGCTCAACGCCCGCGGGGTGCCGGCACAGGTGCTGGAGCCCACCCTGGACCTCCTCTCGGCGCAACTCCGCGACTTCCCGCGCGCGCAGCGGATGCTCGCCCGGCCGCGTCTAGGTGTCCAGACCGTGAACTAGGGCTTGCATCGAACTCCGTCTTCGCGACAGCCGGGACCTCGATTCAGAACTTGATCCCAAGTGGACGGACGCAGAGTGTGCCTTCCACGCACGGGGTGTGCTCGCCCGATCGCGGTTCGTGTTAGTGAAACCCTTTATTCCCAACGGCCTTGTGCCACATAGATTTGAAATGTTTTCATCTCGCTCATGGAGATGGGCACGGCCACACCGATCGCGGCCTACGTCGTCGCGGTTCTCGGTTCCACTTTGGGCCTCCTGGCCGCGGAGCGGGCACGGAACGCGAACAGGACGACACGGAACTGGTGGATCGCCGTCGCCGCCGTGTCGATCGGCGGCCTCGGGATCTGGGGCATGCACTTCACCGCGATGCTCGGCACGTGGATGGGGTCGAACGTCTCCTACGACATCCCGATCACGTTGCTGAGCATGGTCGTCGCGATCGTGGTCGTCGCGATCGGACTGTTCATCGTCCGGCGCTACGGCGTCAACGGGGACACGCGCTTCCGGCTGCTCGCCGCGGGCGGGGTCGTCACGGGCCTCGGCGTGGCCGCGATGCACTACACCGGCATGTCCGCGATCGTGATCAACGCCGACGTCAGCTACAACCTCGCCATCGTGGCGCTCTCGGTCGTGATCGCCGTGGTCGCCTCGACCGTCGCGCTGTGGTTCACGCGCAAGGTCACCGGCCCCCTCGCGGTCGGCGGCGCCGCGCTCGTGATGGGCGTCGCCGTCACCGGCATGCACTACACGGGCATGTACGCCATGACGATGGCGCACGACCACAGTGCGTCCATTGTGGTCGGAAACTCGCAGGAGCTGATCACGTCGTTGATCATCGGCGGCGCCGGCGTCAGCGTGGTCATCATCTTCCTGCTCGCCCTCACCT
This sequence comes from Lentzea cavernae, assembly GCF_014653695.1. Classification (GTDB taxonomy): domain Bacteria; phylum Actinomycetota; class Actinomycetes; order Mycobacteriales; family Pseudonocardiaceae; genus Lentzea; species Lentzea cavernae. The sequence goes on from NZ_BNAR01000002.1 coordinate 826,231, forward strand.
CGTCCGACGAGGAGACCCGCGAGGAGAGCGAGCTGCTCGACCGCGTCATGCGGCGCACCAGCCAGCGCTGAGCCCTACCGCAGGTGCACGAGCACCATCCCGTCGTTGCCGGGAGCGACTTCCACGCGCCGGTAGAGCTTCTTCACGTGCGGCTGCTTCAACATCGCGAGCACCCGGCTCCTGAGCGTGCCCGACCCCTTGCCCGTGATGATCTCCACGAGCGGCACCCGCTGCCCGGCCGCGCGGAACAGCGTGGCGCGGACGGCCTGCGCGATGTCCTGGTCGCTGCGGAAGATCGGGTGCAGGTCGACGGTCAGCTTGTCCGGCACGCGCCCATTCTGCCCGGCGCCAGCAGGGGCGTCACCACGAGTCCCGCCAGCGCGCCGCCCGCGGTGACGACACAGGCGACCACGACGGCGACGCGCAACGACACCGTTTGCGCGAGCAGCGGCCCGGCGAGGGCGCCGATCAACGTCGCCAACGCCTCCGCCGACAGGAACACCGCGCCGATCCGCCCGAGCGCCTCGTTCGGAACCTCCCGCTGCAGCACCGTTTGCGGCGTCACGAGCGTCATCGAACCGAACACACCGATCGCCACGCCGGCGGGCAACGCGACGACCAACGACGTAGAACTGAAGAGCACGAAGAACGCCACGGCGGCCGCCGACTGGCTCGCCGCGAGCAGGTACCGCGGCTGCACCCGGTCGACCAGCCGGCGGATCAGCACCGCCCCCAGCAGGAACCCGGCGCCGAGTGCCGACACCACGAGCCCGATCTGCTCGCTGCCACCGAGCCGCTCGATCCCGAACGGCACGAGCAACGCGCTGAGCGAGGCGTTGGCCGCCAGGAACACCGCGGTCAACGGCAGCAGCACCACCGCGATCGGCAGGCCCCGCAACACCCTCCACCCGTCGGCGAGGTCGGCCCGCTCGCCCTTCACCACCCCGCCGCGACGGGTCGTCAGCGCGATCGCGGCCGCCGAGACGAGGTAGCTGGCGACGTCGATCCAGATGAGCGCCTGGAACCCGGCGAACGTCAGAACGGCCGCCCCGAGCGGTGGCGCGACGAGGCGGACCGTGCCGTCGGTGAACGCGTTCAGCGAGTTCGCGCTGCTCAGAGCACTGCCCGTGCCGACGACGACCGGCAGGTGCGCCTGCGCGGCCGGGCGGAACAACACGGCGCCGGTGCTCTCCGCGACCAGCGCCGCGTAGACCAGCCACAGCGAGTGCTCCGCCGTGGCGAACACCATCAACGCGACGGCGGTGGCGCGGAACAGGTCCGCGGCGACCATCACGCGCCGGCGGTCCCAGCGGTCGGTCAGCACGCCCGCGATCGGGCCCAGCAGCAGCGGTGGCAGGCACTCGGCCACGAGCGTGAGGCCGGTCGCGAGCAACGAACCCGTGAGCGCGTGGACGTGGGCCGGGATGGCGATCACCAGCAGCCAGGAGCCCAGCAGGCTCACCGTCCGGCCGGTCCAGAGCAGCCTGAAATCACGGATCTTGAACGCTTCGAACACCGCTACCCCCAGGTAGTCGTTCGTCAGGACGCCTGCCGCCGTCAGACGGCTGATCAGCGCTCACATCCTGCCTGCGCAGGCGAACACGACCCGTGGCGGTTGCTCGACGCGGTGCTGCTCATCGCGGGGCACCCGAGTCACTGACTGCTGATGCTCGCGACCAGGTTGATCGTTGTCGCCAGCACCCCGGTGCCGAACAGGTACGACAGCAGGGCGTGCTTCAAGGCCGTCCGGCGCATCTCACGCCCCGACAGACTCGTGTCGGACACCTGGAACGTCATCCCGATGCTGAACGCCACGTACGCGAAGTCGCCGTAGTCGGGCGGCTCGGGCTGGTTGAAGTCGATCCCGCCGTCCGCCCCGTAGTAGTACAACCGGGCGTACCGCAGCGTGAAGATCGTGTGCACGACCGCCCACGACAGCACCACGGACAACACACCGAGCCCGACGCGCAGCAGTTCGGACCCTCCGGTGGTGTGCGCGGCACGGGCCAGCACGAACCCCACGGACACCAGGCTCGCCAAGGCGGCCACGATCAGCACGACCTCGGCGACGCGGCGGGTGGGGTCGTTGCGCACGGCGTGCCGGGCGGTCTCCTCGGCGTCCATCGGCCAGATGACCAGCCACGCCCGCACGAGGTACACGAGCGTGGCGACGTCCCAGCCGACCAGCAGGCCGAACTCGCCGTGGCCGGTCAGCGCGACGGCGAGGCCGCTGACGAGGCCCGCGGCGAGCGCGGCGACGACCTTGGTGCGGTCCAGCACGAAGCCGTCGGGCAACGGGCGGGACGGCAGGTCAGGCATCCAGCGCCGCGTCCACGTCCAGGTACAGCTCGAGCGTCTCGGTCAGGGTGGTGGCCTTCAGGGCCCGCAGCACGCTGCCCCTGGGCGACACGAGCCGGAACGGCGTGCCGCGCTCCTCGCCGCGCAGGTGGAACTCCACGAGCACGGAGAGACCGGCGGACGCGAAGAACTCGACGCCGCTCACGTCCAGCACGATGGGAAGACCCTCGCCGAACGCCTCGGAGAGCTCGTCGCGCAGCAGCTCCGCCGTGTACGAGTCGACCTCCCCCTCAGCGCGGAGCACGACGGCGGTGTCGCGCTTGTCCGTCTCGACCTTCAGCAGCTGCTCTTCCATCTCACGCCTCCCAGGCCTGCGCCAGCGCTCGCTCGAACAACTCGGTGGGCTGGGCGCCGGACACGGCCAGCCGTCCGGCGAGCACCACGAACGGCACGCCGGACACACCGATGTCGCGGGCGCGCTGCTCGTCGGCGCGCACCTCGGCCGCGTACGCGGCCGGGTCTTCGAGGACGGACTTCACGTCGGCGGCGTCGAGCCCCGCCTCGGTGGTGATCTCGGACAACGACTCGGGCGTGAACAGCGACCGCGCCTGCCCGAAGTTGGCCTGCAACACCGCGTCGAGGACCTGGTGCTGAACGCCCTTCTCCCCCGCCAGGTGCAGCAGCCGGTGCACGTCGAACGTGTTGCCGACCTCGCGGTCCAGGCGGTACTCGAGGCCCTCGTCGCGCGCGAGCCCGGCGACGGACTCTTCCATCTCGGCGGCGCGGGGGCCGAACTTGGCGGCAAGCATGTCCTGCACGGACTCGACGCCTGTTCTCGTGGGATCCAGCTCGAACGCGCGGTGCACCACGGTGATCTCGGCGCGGTGCTCGAACCCGGCGAGCGCCTTGTCGAAGCGCACCTTGCCGATGTAGCACCACGGGCAGATGACGTCAGCCCAGAACTCGACCTGCATCCTTCGATCATGTCATGCCTCCTGGCGGACGTCCGATCTAAAACGATAATCGTTGTCATGTACGCTTCACGACCATGGCAGCACGGGTCGTATTGGTAGCCGGGTTCACCCACCACGACGTGGCCGACGAGCTCTGGCGGGCGTCACCGGAGTCGTCGCTGGTCAGACACGATCTGAGCAGCCTGGCCGACGGGGTGGTGCGGCGCTGGGCGGACGGCCGGCTCACGGTGCTGGAGCTCGCGCACGGCTGTGTGTCGTGCACGTTGCGGCTCGACCTGATCCCGTTGCTGGAGGGGCTGGATGGGCGCGTGATCGTGCAACTGGACCCGATGCTCGAACCGGAGGCCGTGTGCTTCGCGCTGAGCGAGACGGCGGTGGAGGTCGAGGCCGTCGTCACGGTCGTCGACAGCGCCACCTGGCTCGACGACGCCACGGGCACCGACTCGCTCGCCGACCGGGGCATGCGCGCGGCCGAGGGTGACGAGCGGACCGTCGCCCAGGTCGTGGTCGGGCAGGCGGAGTTCGCTGACGCGCTGGTGCTGACGGGCCCGGCCGGCCCGGTGCTCACCGCCGTGCTGGACCGCCTCTCCCCCGGCGCGCCCCGTCAGCGGCTGGACGCGCTGGACGTCGTCGCCCTGCTCGCGGCGATCCCGGACACCTCGCGGCGCGGCCTGATCGACGACGGTTTCGGGTCGTTGCTGTTCGGGCGGCCGTCGCTGGAGCCGGCGCACGGCGTGTCCGTCGTCCACTTCACCGACCGGCGCCCGTTCCACCCCATGCGCCTGCACGACTGCATCGACGTGCTGCTCGACGGCGTGGTGCGGGTGCGCGGCCGGGTGTGGGTGGCGAGCCAGCCCGACGCGGCGCTGTGGCTCGAGTCCGCGGGCGGCGGGCTGCGCGTGGGCAACCTCGGGCCGTGGGAGGGCGACCGCGACCAGGAGGTCGTGGTGATCACGACGTCCGCCGACGCGGCGGAGATCAGCGCGGCCCTGCGCTCGGCCCTGGTCACCGACGAGGAGCTGGGGCTGATCACCGAGCTCGACTTCGCCGATCCGTTCGCCGACTGGCACGAGGAGATGGAACTCTGATGCGCACCCCCGTGACCGTGCTGTCCGGCTTCCTCGGCGCCGGCAAGACGACACTGCTCAACCACGTGCTCGCCAACCGCTCCGGCCGCCGGGTGGCGGTGGTCGTGAACGACATGAGCGAGGTCAACATCGACGCGGCCCTGGTCGACCGCTCCACCGAACGCCTCGTCGAGCTCACCAACGGCTGCATCTGCTGCACGTTGCGGGAGGACCTGCTCGACAGCGTCGGCGAACTGGCGCGCTCGGGCCGGTTCGACACGATCCTGGTCGAGTCGACGGGCATCTCCGAGCCGATGCCGGTGGCCGCGACGTTCGACTGGACGTTCTCCGACGGCACGAGCCTGTCCGACCTCGCGCGGCTCGACACGATGGTGACCGTGGTGGACGCGGCGGGCTTCCTGCGCGAACTGACCACCGGCGACCGCCTGCACGCACGGGACCTGGAGGCCGCCGAGGGCGACGAGCGCTCGATCTCGGACCTGCTCGTGGACCAGGTGGAGTTCGCGACCGTGCTCGTGGTGAACAAGACCGACCTCGTCACCGCCCCGGAACTCGCGGCCCTCGACGCCCTGCTGCGACGACTCAACCCGTCCGCCCGTCTGCTGCACGCGCGCCGGGGGGTCGTGGAGCTGTCGGACGTGCTCGACACCGGCCGCTACGACCCCGTCGCCGCCTCGCAGTCGCCGGGCTGGGCCCAGGAGCTGGCCGGCGGGCACACCCCGGAGACCGAGGAGTACGGCATCCGGTCCGTCACCTACCGCGCGTCACGGCCGTTCCACCCGGCCCGGCTCGCGGAGGCGTTGAGCGACTGGGAGGGCGTGTTGCGCAGCAAGGGTTTCTGCCACATCGCCTCCCGGCCGGACGTGCTGGCCGTGTGGTCGCAGGCGGGCCCGAACCTGGTCATCGAACCCGGTCAGCTGCTCGACGAGCCTCTCGGCCGCCAGGAACTGGTGTTCATCGGGGTGGACCTCGACGTGACGGAGCCCGCGCGGCGCCTGGATCCCGCGCTGCTCACCGACTACGAGCTCGCGGCGGGGCCGGGCACCTGGCGGACGTTCGCGGACCCGTTGCCGGAGTGGGACCTGACCGACCTGCACGACCACCCGATCACCCCCAGCGTGACCAGCGCCAGCGCGGGGTAGATCCAGCCGAGCACCGCGAGCGGCCACGGCCTCGGGATCTCCCAGATGGACGGCTGCAGGTCGATGAGGACCGTGATGACGTCCGAGCAGACCGCGACCACCCACACCCCGGCGAGCACCAGGTTGCGCCGCGAGTGGACGAGCCACAACACCAGCGGGATCACCCACAGCCAGTGGTGGCTCCACGAGATCGGCGAGACCAGCAACCCGAAGAACTGCACGGTGACCACGGCGGCCGGCGCGTCCCCGGCACGCACCGCCGCCCGCAACGCGAACCACGTCAGCCCCGCGGACACCGCCACCGCGAGCAGCCACGGCCAGGACATCTCGACGTCGTACCCGAGCGACCGCGACAACGCGCCGCGCAACGACTGGTTGATCACCGACCCCACCGGCCCGACCCGGTCCGCCGCGCCGAGCAGCTCGAACCAGTAGCGCCACGAGTCCCCCGCCGACACGAGGAATCCCAGCGCCACGGTGACCGCGAAGCCCGCGATCGACCACAGCGCGGCCTTCCACCTGCCGGTGACGAGGAAGTACAGCCCGGAGATCGCCGGCGTCAGCTTCGTCCCGGCGGCGACGCCGACACCGAGGCCCGCCACCACCTGCCGGACCGCGAGCATCGCCGCGAACACCCCGGCGACCAGGACGAGGTTGATCTGCCCGAAGTCGAGCGTCTTGCGCACGGGTTCGAACCACAGCGCGATCGCCGTCCACAGCAGAGCACGGCGCTCGTCGTACCGCACGTCCCCCGCCAGCGCCTTCAGCGCCGTGCGCACCAGCCACCACAGGCAGACCAGCGACAACACCTGCCAGACGACCCGCGCGGCGGTCCACGGCAACGCCGACAGCGGCAGGAACACCGCAGCCGCGAACGGCGGGTAGGTGAACGGCAGCGGGAAGTCCGCCGTGAACGGCATGTCGATCGAGTAGAGCTCGTCGGTCAGCACGTTCGGGGCGAGGCTCCAGTACACCTTCAGGTCGATCATGCCCCAGTTCGCCGTCGCGGCGTAGGCGGCGAGCGACAGGCACAACACCAGAGGCGCGAACCTCAGGACGCGCTGTTCGATCACCGGTTCCTCCTGCGACTGCGGTTCTGGCCGGTGAGAGTGTCCATCACGACGTGAGCGCCGGGTTCACCGAGCACCCTGTCCCAGCTCGACGTACCGCTGCAGACGCGCTCCCGCCCGCAACGACGATCAAGCACACGCGTCCTTCCCAACGCATAATGCGCTGAGACTTCGGGGGGCGGGCGGTGGGCACGACGGCGTTCGGGGACTTCCTCCGCTTCTACCGGTCCCGTGTTCCGCTGACGCAGGAAGAACTCGCCGAGCGCACCGGTCTGAGCACACGCGCGATCAGCGACATGGAACGCGGCCGCACGCTCAGCCCGCAGTTCCGCACCGTGCAACTGCTCGTCACCGGCCTGGACCTGCGGGACGACGAGGCCGCGGAGTTCACGGCACTGGCCCGCGCCAGCCGGGTCGTCGCGGTCCAGCAACGGCCCGAGGCGCCGTTCGCCGTCGCGTCCTCGTCGCTGCCGCCGGTGCTGATCGAGCTCACCGGCAGGGAGGGCGAGAAGCAGCTCCTGGACGGGTTCGCCGCGGACGCCTCGGCGTCCTCGCGGCTGCAGATCGCGGTGGTCCACGGCGCGCCCGGCTCCGGCAAGACCGCCCTCGCCGTCGAGGCGGGTCACCGGCTGGGCGCGCGGTTCGCCGACGGCTGCGTGTTCCTCGACCTGCGCGGCACCGACCCCGAGCCGCTGACCCCGGACAGGGCGGCCCACCGGTTGCTGCGCTCGTTCGGCGTGGACGAACGCCAGATCCCCGCCGACCCGGACGACAGGCTGTCGCTGTACCGCTCGCAGCTGCGCGACCGGACCGTGTTGCTGGTGCTGGACAACGCGGCGAACGAGGCCCAGGTGCGTCCGCTGCTCGCCTCCAGCCCCGGCACGCTCGTCCTGCTGACCAGCCGCCGGATCCTGACCGGCCTCGACGCCCGCCACCGCCTCGCGCTGGAGTTGTTGCCGCTCGGCCGGTCCGTCGAACTGCTCCGCGCCGTGACGGGTCCTGGTCGGATCGACGCCGAACCGGAAGCGGCGCTGCGGGTCGCCGAGCTGTGCGGGGGCATGCCGCTGGCGTTGCTCATCGCGGGCAACCGGCTGACGAGCAGGCCACAGTGGACGATCAGCCACCTCGCCGGGCAGCTGGAGGACGAGCGGCGCCGCCTGTCCGTGCTGCGGGCGGGCGACCTGCAGGTGCGGGCGGCGTTCGAGATCTCCTACCACCAGCTCGGTCCCGGCGCCGCCACCCTGTTCCGCAGGCTCGCCCTGGTACCGGGCCCCGGCATCAGCTCGGTCCTGGCCGCCGTGCTCACCCCGGACGCCGAGGAGGCGTTGGAGGAGCTGGCCGACGCGAGCCTGCTCGGCATCAGCGAGATCCCCGGCCGCTACACGCGCCACGACCTGTTGCACGTCTTCGCCGCCGAACGCCTGGAACTCGACGACGACCCAGCGGCCGTCCAGGAAGCACGCACGCGTTTGCGGCACCGGCTCCTCGACGTCGCCACCAGGGCAGCGCTCTTCTTCGACCACGACGTGCCCGCCGAACGACTGGGTCCGGTGCACGACAAGGAGTCCGCCGCCAGGTGGCTGGAGCTGGAGCTCGAGAACTGGCGCGAGGCTCTGAAAGCGGCGGCCGAGGCCGGCGAGCACGAGCACGTTCTCGTTCTGGCACAAGCCATGCACTGGTACTCGGACATGCACGGCGTCGGCGAACTGTGGCGTGAGGTGTTCTCCGCCGGAGCCGATGCGGCCGGTGAACTGGGCAACGCCAAGGACGCCGCCGAGCAGTTGAACTACCTCTCGTGGGCGCTGTACGCGTTGTGCGGCCGACCGCACGAAGCGCTGGCTGTGCACGAAAAGGCCGCGGCGATCCAGATCGACGACACCATCACCGAGGCCTGGACCTACTACTACGGCTCAGCGATCCGGCGGCGGCTCGGCGAAGCGCAGAAGGCGGTGGAACTCGGCCGCCGTTCGGTCGCCCTGTTCGAGCGGGCGGGGTACCGGATCGGCGAGAACCTCGCGCTCTCCCTGCTGGGCCTGATGCTGCACACCGCCGGCGATCTCACCGAGGCCGTCGAGGTGCAGCAACGCGGTGTCGACCAGCACCGCGAGGCGGGCGGCGACGACGAACTGCTGTCGATGATCCTGATCCGCCTGGCGACGACCCTGGCGGCCGCGGGCCAGGTGACCGCCGCCCAGGACCTCCTCGACGAGGCGGAGACGTTGTTCCGCAAGCACTCCAACACCGCGGGCACCGCCCGCGTGCAGCACAACCGCGGCCTGGTGCTGATGGACGCGGGCAGGTTCGGCGAGGCGCGCGAGCAACTGCGGGCGGCCCTGGGCGAGGCCCGGCTGTCCGACCACCGGGTCGAGATCATGGCCCGGCTCGCCGAACTCGCCGACGCGGCGGGCGATCCGGCGCAGGCCCGCGAACTCAGGGTGCGGGCACTGGCCGAGTGCGACCGCTACGACACACCCGCGGTGCGCGTCACGGCGGCGCAACTGGGGGCGGCGCTGCGCTCCCGGTGATCCGGGTCAGCGGCGGCCGGTGGCCAGGACGACGAGGAACTGACCGCCGCCCGCCTCGACGCTCGCGGTCACGGGCAGACCCGGCACCAGCCTGGAGAACCGGTCCTGCAGCCAGTCCGCCGTCTCCTGGGCGTCCTGCCGGGTCGGGCAGCGGGCCACCATCTCGCGGCCCCCCTTGCGTTCCAGCCGCCCGGCGACGGTGATCAGAGGCGCGGGCTCGGCCACGTGCAGGCGGTCCGGCCAGGCGATGACCACCTTGACCGCGCCCTTGCGGGTGTTGCACCCGCGGTGCGCGAGCCGCTCGGCGACCTTGGCCTTCCGGTCGGCGGTCCGGCTGTCGACGCTGGGACCCCGCGGGTCGTTCACCGACATGCCGGGGTCGACCGGTTCGTCGCACACCCAGCAGCGCCAGCCGTCGCGCTCGGCCACGTCCTCGAGAGAGCTCACGCGAGCAGACTAGCTCTCGGAACCATCGGCGAAGACGACCGGCCTCGGCGATGACGATCATCAAAAGAACTGCGGCTTCCCGTTGGCGAGCAGCATCGCTCCACTGAACGACGTGCACCTGCAACGGAAACAGTTGTCCAGCACGGTGACGCCCGCCGCAGCTCACCCCGTTCTGGCTGAGGCGCTGGGTGCTCGGCGCGGACCACCCGTTCACCCGTCAGCTGGATTCTTGATCAGCGGATCCGGCCGGCACGATGCCGGACCGGGGATGCCCCGAACGCCTCCAGCACGCCTGCGTAGGGCTTCGGCGGCGGCGAGGCGAACTCCCCCACCGCGCTCGTCCGCAAACCCATGCGCACCAACGACTCCACCTGCAGCACCGCCGCCTGCACACCGTCCACCACGGGAACACCGACCCGCCGTTCGATCTCCGCGCGCTGTGCGGTCATGCCGGCGCACCCGAGCACCACGACGTCCGAGCGGTCCGCCACCACCGCTGTCCGGCACGCGGCGACGACGGCGTCCACCGCGGCCTCCACCTCCAGCACCGGCACGTCGCAGGCCGACACGCCCCGGCATAACCCCGCCATGCCGTAGCGGTGGGCGAGGTCCCAGGCCCGGCCGCAGGTGCGGTCCAGTGTCGTGACGACGCTGAACCCCCGGCCCAGGCACGCCGCGGTGCGCATCGCCGCCTCCGCGATGCCGATCACGGGGCCGTCCGCGAGCTCGCGGGCGGCGTCCAGGCCCGGATCGCCGAAGCAGGCGATCACGTGGCCGTCCGCGGGCGCCGACGCGATCTCGGCCAGCAGGCCTGGCACGCTGAGCGCCTCGTCGTAGTGGCTCTCGATCGACGCCGGGCCCATCGACGGGCAGGTGGTCAGCACTTCCACGCCCGGTCCGGCGACCGCCGCGGCGGCGCGGCGGATCGTCTCGGTCATGGCCTCGCTGGTGTTGGGGTTGACGACGTGGATCCTCACCGGTCTCCCCGGGACAGCAGGAAGAACAGCACGAAGCCGAGTGCCATGCCGACGAACCAGCTGTACGGGGCGGCGGCCGACAGGGCGGGAACCAGGACCGGCACCATCGCCACGAGCGAGGCCGCCACCGTCGAGACGATCGCCTTCGGGTTGTACCCCTTGCGGTACCAGTACTTCCCGGTGGGCGACATGGTGAACAGGTCGTCGACCTCGACCCGCTGGCGCGCCACCACGTAGTGCCCGGCGATCAAGACGCCGAAGAGCGGACCGATGAACGCGCCCAGCGTCTCCAGCGTGTAGTGGATGACGGCCGGGTTGTGGTAGAGGTTCCACGGCGTGATCAGCACCGACCCGACCGCGGCGATCATTCCGCCCGCGCGCCAGCTGATGCGGCGCGGGTTGACGTTGGAGAAGTCGAACGCGGGCGAGATGAAGTTGGCGACGATGTTGATGCCGACCGTGGCGATGCTGAACGTCAACGCTCCCAGCACGATCGCGAACGTGCTGTCGATCCGCGCGACCGTCGCGACAGGATCGGTCAGCAGCTCGCCGAACACCGGCACGGTGAGGGACGCGGTGACGACGACCAGCACGGCGAACACGAGGAAGTTGACCGGCAGGCCGAGCAGGTTGCCGCGCTTGACCGCCGCGAACGACTTGCCGTAGCGGGAGAAGTCGCCGAAGTTGAGCATCGGTCCGGAGAAGTACGACACCACCAGTGCGATGGCGCCGAACATCACCGGCAGCGACGCCCAGCCCGTGTGCTTCACGTCGCCGAGGTTGAAGTCGATCGCGCCCCAGCCCGCGCGGGCGATCAGGTAGCCGGCGAGCAGGAACATCACCACGTACACGGCGGGACCGCAGAAGTCGATGAACCGCCTGATCGTCTCCATTCCGGTCCAGAACACGGCCGCCTGCAGCAACCACAGCACGGTGAACGACGCCCACCCCAGCGCCGACAGTCCCAGGAGACCGTGCTGCTGCACGTCCGCGTACGGCAGCAGCGACGGGAAGAGCTTGAGCAGCACCACGTCCAGGGCGGCGGACGCCAGGTAGGTCTGGATGCCGTACCACGCCACCGCGATCAGCCCGCGGATGATGGCGGGCACGTTCGCCCCGAGCACCCCGAACACGCTGCGGCAGATCACCGGGTACGGCACACCGGTCTGCTGGCTGGGTTTCGCGACCAGGTTGCAGAAGAAGTACACGATGCCGATGCCCGCCAGCAGGGCCACCAGCACCTGCCAGCCGCTCAGGCCCAGCAGGAAGAGGCTGCCCGCGGTGACGTACCCGCCGACGCTGTGCACGTCCGACATCCAGAACGCGAAGATGTTGTAGGAGCCCCAGGTCTGCTTCTCCAACGGCGCCAGATCGGCGTTGGTCAGCCTCGGGTCGTAGGCGGGCTTGGTCTCCGTGTTCGTCGCTGTCGTCGTCATCGCCGCACTCCTGCCTGGTGGGGTGACGCCACCGTAGGGAGGAGTTGTTTCCCGGTTGCTACGGGAAACGTATATCTTCCCCGTCCGCGAACAGGCCGGTGTCCCTCGGCACGGCCGCCAGCGACGTGCGCAGCCGCTCGTGGTGGGTCCGGGCGGCGTCGACCAGTGCGGCGGGGTCGCGTGCCACGAACGCGGCGAGCATGCCCTCGTGGTCGGCGTGCAGGGCCGTGCGTTCCTCGTCGGGCACGTGTGCCATGGGCTGCAACGGTTCGGTGAGGTTCCAGGCCGACTCGAACATGTCCAGCAGCCGGTTCATGCCGCTCGGCCGGACCAGGGCGAGGTGGAACCGGCGGCTCTCGCGGTGGTACGCCCGCACGTCGCCGGCCGCCTGCGCGTCGGCCAGGGCGGTGTGCGCGGCGCGGGCCTGTTCGTCGTGCTCGGGGCGCGCACGGGAGACCGCCGCCCCCAGCGCGGCGGCTTCGAGCACACCGCGCACCACGTACAACTCGTGCAGCTCCTCGGGGGTCAGTTTCGCGACCGTGTAGCCGAAGTTGGGCCGGTGCTCGACGAGACCTTCGCCGATCAACGTCTTGAGCGCCTCCCGCACGGGGATCCGGCTCACGCCGAACACCACGGCCACCTCGTCGAGCGGGATGGCGCTGCCCGGCGGCACCCCGTCCAGCAGGCACCGCCGCAGTTCGGCGAGGATGGCCGCCTGCGCGCTGCCGCCGCGGCCGGCCTCGAGCTTCGCCACCACGATCGACCGTCTCCTGGGCGCGCGACTCATCCCGACAAGGTAGACCTCATCCGAGCGGTTCGAGGCGGGCCGGCACGTGCTTGTGCCACGGGGTTCCCGCCCACTCGTCGCGGTCCTCGGCGGCGGTGAGCTCGTTGGGGGCGACGCCGGTGCGTTCCCGCACGGTGAGCCCGAAGCCGTTGGGCAGCGAGATGTGGCCGGAGCGCATGGTCTCGGTGGTGTCCACGGTGACCTCCGCGCTGCCGCGACGGGTGGTGAGCCGGACCTGGTCGCCCGTGGTGACGCCGAGCTTCAGCGCGTCGGTGACGCTGATGCGCAGGCGGCCCTCCTGGTCGCGGCGGCGCCAGGTGGGGTCGCGCATGATCGTGTTGGCGGTGAAGGCCCGTCGTTCGCCCGCGGACAGCACGAACGGCCAGTCCTCGTCCTGGCTCGGCACGGGCCTGGCGCCCAGCGCGGCGACCGCGGCGAGCAGTTCCGGCACGTCCAGGTTGATCCGGCCCCTGGGCACGCGCTGCCAGGACGCGTCCTGTTCGTCGTCGGTGATGTGCACGCCGTGCGCGCCGTCGACGATGGCCTCGAAGAGCCTCTCCCCCGCCGCGAGACCGGTGCCGTACCCGGCTTTCTCGACACCGGCCGGGTTCTTGCGGGCGCACTCGTGCGCGGCCATCCACAGCACCGCGGCCGCCGAGGCGTCGTGCGGCAGTGTCGGGCCGAGCGTGCGGTACAGCAGGACGGGCGCGAGCCGCCGCTTCACCGGATCCGCGAGCGCGCCGAGGAACGCCTGGGCGAACTCGGCGCGTCCGGTGGCCGCCGCCGTGCGCAGCGGTGCGTAGTCGGCCTCGGTGAGCGCGCCGGACGCCTCGACCAGACGGGCGTGGATCTCCGGTTCGGACAGCACGCCGTCCGGTGCCGCCACGACCGGGTGCCGCAGGTGGAAGACGTTGCGCGGGAAGTCGAAGTTGAAGAACGTGGCCTCGAACTTCTCGAACTGCGTGGGCGCGGGCAGCACGTAGTCGGCCAGGCGCGCGGTCTCGGTCATGGCGACGTCGATGACGACGACGAGCTCCAGTGCCGCGAGCGCTTCCCGCATCCGCGCCGAGTCGGCCAGCGAGTGCGCCGGATTGGCGCTCTCGACCAGCATCGCGCGGTAGCGGGCCGGGTGGTCGGTGAGGATCTCCTCCGCGATCACGTTGCACGGCACGAGGCCGCTGATGATCCGTGCGCCGGCGACGGGGCTGCGCGGGCCCTCGTCGCCGGCGTGCCCGCGGTCGCGGCCGATCGGCACCAGGCTGGAGGGCACGTACTGGGCGCCCCGCTTGCCGAAGTTGCCGGTGAGCAGCCAGACCAGCTTCTCGACGTAGCTCACCAGCGTGGAGTCGCGGTTCATCTGGACGCCCAGGTCCTCGAACACGGCGACGGAGTCCGCGGCGGCGATCCGGGTGGCGACCGCGCGGACCAGCGTCTCGTCCACGTCGGCCACGGCGCAGTACTCGGCCACCGGCACCTGCCGCAGGACGGCGGTGACGGCGTCGAGGCCGTCCGCGTGCGCGGCGAGCCAGTCCGCGGCGACAAGGTCCTCCTGCACGAGCACCGCGGCCAGCGCGGTCAGCAGGTAGAGGTCGGTGCCGGGCCTGACCTGCAGGTGGAAGTCGGCGAGCTCCGCCGTCTCCGTCCGCACGGGGTCGATCACGACCATCGACCGGGCGGGGTCCTTGGCGATCTCCTTCAGCACCGACCGGGCGCGCGGGAAACCGTGCGACTGGTAGGGGTTCTTGCCGACGAACAGCGCGACCTCGCAATGCTCGAAGTCCGCGCGGGTCATGTTGCCGAGCATGCGGGCGCTCACCCAGAACTCGCCGGTCTTCTCCTGTGCGAGCGCCGACGAGCGGTACCGCGCGCCGAAGGCGGCGAGGGTGGCGGGCGAGTACGCGCCGCCGAGGTGGTTGCCCTGGCCTCCGCCGCCGTAGTAGAAGATCGTCTCCCCGCCGAACGCGTCGCGGACCTCGCCCAGCCTGGCCGCGATCTCGCTGATCGCGGTGTCCCAGCCGATCTCCTCGAACGTGCCGTCCTGCTTGCGGCGCAACGGGTGCGTGATCCGGCCGGTGTCGCCGTTCTGGTGCAGGCCGAGCCGCAACGCCTTGTTGCAGGTGTAGCCGGCGGACGCGGGGTGGAGCTTGTCACCGCGGATCTTGTCGAACGACCTGCCGTCGTCGCCGACGAGGACCTCGATCCCGCAGTTGCACTCGCAGAGGATGCAGGCACTGGGCTTCCACACGGTCGGCTCCTAGTCTCGTCGCTCCAGCAGGGGTGCGATCTCGGCGAGCACGTCGTCGAGCGGCCCGAGGTCGCGGTGCGCGCGGCAGAGGATGATCGCGCCCTCGATCGCGGACACGACCACCGTCGCCAGCCGTTGCGCGCGTGACGACTCGAAGCCGTTGCCGGACAACGCCTCCGCGATCCCGTACTGCCACCGGACGAAGATGTCCCGCACGAGATCGGCGGCGTCGGGAACGTCCCGGCTGTCCATCGCCATCGCCGCGGCGGGACAGCCCGCCCGGTAGTCGGTCCTGGTCAGCGAGCGCTTCCAGAACGCGACGAGCCGTTCGACCATCACCCGCACGTCACCGTCGGCCGCCGCCTCGCTGACCATCGCCGAGATGTAGTCGCCCGCCTGGCGGACGGCGCCGAGCACCATCTCGTTCCGGCCGCCGGGGAAGTGGTGGTAGACGGAGCCGCGCGGGGCGCCGCTGTGGGCCAGCACCGCGTCGACCGTGACACCGGCCGCGCCGCGTTCGCGCAGCAACAGCACAGCGCTGTCCAGCATGCGCTGCTTGGTGCGCCGCCTGCCCTGTTCGACCACCACTCCTCCTCACCTGAGTCTGGAGTATGGCAGAGACCATAGTCCCCTGTCAGCGGAGCGCGGTGAGGAACTCGTTCGGACGCAGTGCCCTGCCGACGATCCGCGTGTCACCGATGGCGCCGTAGAAGCCCTGGCCATAGCGCAGGGCGAACTGGGTGGCGCCGATGACGAACGGCCTGCCCTGCGTGGTGATGCCGCGCGAGTCCTCGGCGGCGTTGCGGGCGATCTTCGCGCCGTCGACGTACATCGTGGTGCGGCGCCCGTCGTTGACGACGGCCACGTGGGTCCAGCGGCCGACCGGGATCGCGTGGCTCCAGGAGGTGGGGTCGGCGTCGACCGGGACCGGGTAGACGACGAACTGGAGGAAGCGCTCGCCGGAGACGTTGAGGCTGCACGTCGGCTCGTCGTCGGACCACCCGCTGTGCTTGCCCGCGTCGCCCGCGCGGCCCTCCCAGCTCAGCACGCCCATGAAGGCGTGGTCGCCGGCGAACGGGCTCGGGAGCTTGAGGAACGTCTCGATGGTGTAGCCGGACTCGAACTTCTTGCTGTTGAGCGGCGCGCTGGGCGAGGTGCGCAGGATCGCGCCCCGGTCCGGTCCCTTGCCACCGGCGAAGTCGAGGCTGGCGTGGGCGGGCTGGGCGTCGTGGTGCTCGCGCGACCACGTCAGGACGTCCGGTGCGCTCGCGTTCAGGTGGTGGACGGTGAGGTCGTTGCCGTTGCCGGTCAGGTCGCGCGCGACGGTGCCGGGCGGCACGGGACCGGGCGTCGCGGCGGAGAGGCCTTCCTGGTCGAACCGCCAGTACGCGGCCGTGCCCCGCACCAGCACCGCGCGGGCCGGCCGGGGGTCGGGCACCGCGGGCGGGGCGAAGCCGGCGAAGCGCTCGCGGAAGTCGATCTCGACGGTGAACCTGTCGGCCTCGCCGCTGATCTCGGCCGTCTCGGCTTCCGGCAGGGTGGTGCGGCGGTTCAGCAGCCACGGCGAGAAGGTCTCGACGTCGATCACGTTGCGGGCCAGGTCGAACGAGTAGAAGCGGACCATGCCCGCGCCGCCGTAGTAGCGCTCCTGGTAGTTCGTGATGTGCAGGTGCACCGGGTTGCCGTGGTCGTTGGTGAGCGTGACCCGGCCGGACGGCCAGTAGTGGCCGTTGAGCGTGAGGAAGATCTGGTCGTTGCGCCGGATCAGGTTGTCCCACAGGCGTTTCCCGTGCTCGGACAACGCGGCCTGCGGCGAGCCGCCGACGAGGTCGTGGGTGGTGAGGATCGTGGGCAGCGCGCGGTGCTCGTCGAGCACCTTCTGCGCCCACTGGACCCCCTTGTCCGACACGCGCCAGTCCAGCGCCAGCAGCAGCCACCGACGGCCGCCCGCGGTGATGACGTGGAAGCTGTTGTAGCCGTCGGGCGCGAAGCCGCCGAACGTCTTCATCCCGGCGAACCGCTCAGGGCCGAAGGTGCGCGAGTACGGCGTGGGGCCGCGCTGGTCGTCGCCGGACACGTCGTGGTTGCCGGCCAGCACGCTGTAGGGCACCTGGTTGCCGATGGCGCCGAAGACCTGGTCGGCGAGCCGCATCTCGCGTTCGGTGCCGTGCTCCGTCACGTCACCGAGGTGCGCCATGAAGACGATGTTCGCTTCACGGCGCCGTTTCGCGAGGGCGCGCAACGCCTCCCGCACGGGTTCGGGGTCAGAGCCGCCCTCGTCCAGCAGGTACTGCGTGTCGGGCAGCACGGCGATCGTGAACCGCGCGCCGTCTGCGGGCGGAGCCGCCTCGGGTGATGCCTGGGCGGCAGGCGTTCCCGCCAGCGCGGCTGCTGCCGGTGCCGCGAAAACCGCCTGCAACAGCGTGCGGCGGCCCAGTGCGGGGTTCTCTGCCATGTCGTCCTGCTCCCTGGCGGCTCTGCGGTATGCGGACAGCCTGCCAATTCCAGCCGGGCTGGACGTTGAACAACTGCTGCACGCGGCCTGAAGTCTTGGGAGCGCTCTCTCAGGGCGGCTACCAGAGCGGCCGATCGCGCGACAAGAGAGGTTCCACCCAACGGAAGAAACGCCATTCAATTCACTCGGATCAACCATCTTGACGCTCGTGCAAAGATGGCCGCGAAACGAGAAATGAATCTTCGATTCAGAGATCACCACAACGTCGAATGGCGGAAGTCATTCGCCCGTTCGACGCGCCCAGAATCTCCACTGAGAGCACCTATTCCATTTCACCGGGAGAATTCAGATGGCTGCTAGGCGCCGGATCGCAGGTCTCCTGTCCGCTGCCGCCGTGCTCGCGGCGGTTTCCGGTTGCGGTTTCATGGAAGGCGAACAACCTCTGGCGACCTCATCGCCCCCGGAGGTCGAGAAGATCAGGATCAAGGTGGGCGTGCTGCCGGTCGTCGACGTGGCGCCGTTGCACATCGCGACGAAGAACGGTTACTTCGAGAAAGAGGGCCTCGAGGTCGAGACCGTCGTCGTGCAGGGTGGCGCCGCCGCGATCCCCGGCCTGATCAAGGGCAGCCTGGACATCACCTTCGGCAACTGGGTCTCGTTCATCGCCGCGCAGTCCGACGAGACCGCGAAGGACGTGGGCGGGATCAAGCTGATCTCCGATGCCTACCAGGCGAAGCCCGGGATGTTCCTGATCCTCGTCAAGGGGAACGGATCGATCAGGTCACTGACGGATCTGGTGGGCAAGACCATCGCGATCAACACCCTCAACAACATTTCCGAACTGACCACGAAAGCAGTGCTGGAAGCCAACAACATCGATCCGAAGAAGGTCACGCTCAAGGCGATGCCCATGCCCGACATGGAGGCGGCGATCGAGCGGAACGTCGTCGACGCCGGGTTCATGAGCGAGCCGTTCATCACCAGGGCGCAACGCAACTCCGGTCAGATCGCGATCCTCGACGCGGCCTCCGGTCCCACGAGCGGCATCCCCATCGCGGGGTACGGCACGACCGGCAAGTTCGTCGAGCAGAACCCCAGAACGGTGGCGGCATTCCAGCGCGCGATGGCCAAGGGACAGCGCGACGCCTCGGACCGCGCCACGGTCCAGGCCCTTCTCCCGGAATACGCCGGTGTGGACAGGGACACGTCCAAGCTCGTGAACCTCGGCCAGTTCCCGACCTCCCTGGACGCCACCCGGCTGCAGCGGGTCGCCACCCTGATGAAGACCTACGGGCTGCTGCAGACCGACCTCGACATCGAGCCGATGCTGGTCAGGAGCGGAGACAGATGATCATCTGACCGGCGCGGGTCACCAGCCGGTGGACGACCGCGCGTTCCACTCGGCCGCGTCCGCCGGCTTCCCGAAGAGGTACCCCTGCGCGTACGAGCACCCGGCGTCGCGGAGCCAGTCCGCCTGGTCCGGCGTCTCGACCCCTTCGGCGACCGTCTTCGCGCCCAGGACCTCGGCCAGGGCGATGATGCACCGGATCACGCCCTCGGTGCGGCCGTTCCTGCCGAGTGCCCCGGTGAACGA
Organism: Lentzea cavernae; assembly: GCF_014653695.1. GTDB lineage: Bacteria > Actinomycetota > Actinomycetes > Mycobacteriales > Pseudonocardiaceae > Lentzea > Lentzea cavernae. The sequence continues at coordinate 845,269 of NZ_BNAR01000002.1, forward strand.
GCGGTCGATCTTCACGACGTCGAACGGGTAGCGCTGCAGGTAGCTCAGCGAGGAGTAGCCGGTGCCGAAGTCGTCCAGCGCCACGCGGATCCCCGCCTCCCGCACGGCCACCAGGCTCCGCATCGCCGGCTCGTCGGCCCACACGCTCTCGGTCACCTCGACGGTCAACCGGCTCGGCGTCAGCCCCGCGGTGGTGATGACCCGCTCCAGCCGCTGCAGGAAGCCCGGGGTCGCGAGCTCGCGCGTGGAGACGTTCACCGTCACCCCCAGGGAACGCCCTTCGGCTTTCCAGCGCACGGCCTGGCCGCACGCGGCTTCGAGCACCTTCTGGCCGAGCGGCACGATGAGGCCGGTCTCCTCGGCCAGGCCGATGAACGCGTCGGGTCCCAGCAGTCCCTCGCCAGGACGCTGCCACCGGACCAGTGCCTCGGCGCCGGTCACCGCGCTCGTCGCGAGGTCGACGATCGGCTGGTAGTGCACGACGAGCTGGTCGTCCTCGATCGCGGTGCGCAGGTCGGCCCTGTCGCGTTGCCGGGCGAGCGCCTCCTCCCCCATCTCCTGCCGGAACTGGCGGACCTGGTTCCCGCCGTCCCGCTTCGCGACGTACATCGCGGTGTCCGCGTCCCTGAGCAGGTCGGCGGCGTCCACACCGGCCTGCGACACCGCGGCGCCGACGCTCGCCGCGAACGGCTCCGCGGTGTCGTTCAGGCTCCGCAGCACGGACTTCGCGAGTCGCACGGTGTCCCGCACGCCGAAGCCGGGAGCGAGCACGGCGAACTCGTCGCCGCCAAGCCGTCCCGCGACCGCACGGGCGGGCAGCGCGGAACGCATGCGGGCGGCCGCGGCCTTGAGGTACCGGTCGCCCACTTCGTGACCGTCGGCGTCGTTGACGTCCTTGAACCTGTCCAGGTCCACGACGAGAAGCCCGACGACGGGATCGACGGCCATGGCCTCCCGCACGAGGTGCAGGAAGTGCGCCCGGCTGGCCAGCCCGGTCAGCTCGTCGCGCTCCGCCCTGTCGCGCAACGCCTCCTCCCACCGCCGGCGTCCGCTGACGTCCACGGCGGCGACCACCACGTGGTCGGGCCCGGTGTCCTGCTCGACCGGAGCGGTGTGGACGGAGAGCACCAGGCCGTTGCGCGGCTCCACCTCGACCGGGTCCTCCGCGGACGCGCACCCGTCGCGGCAGCCGGTGATCCCGGCGCCGTGCGGGCACGGCACCGTGCTCCCTGCGGCGTTGCCGCCGTCCCAGCCGAACATCTCGCGGGCGCGGAGGTTGTGCAGCCGGGGAGTCCCCCGCTCGTCGAGCAGGGCCAGGCCCACCGGGGTCGCCTCGAGCAACGCCCCCACGGTCCGGCGGGCGGCCTGCTCCGCGCCGGCCGCGCGGACGGTCTCGTGCAGGGCGAACGTCCCGATCACCAGGCCCAGCAACGGCATGACCGCGGCCATCACCACGTCCGGGTCGACCTGGTCGGTCCGGGACAACGACAGGCATAGCCCGACCACGTAGCCGCCCAGGCCCACGAGCGACTTCACCGGGTACCGCCCGGGACCGCCGTGCAACGCACGCCGCGTCGTCGCGCCGAACAGGAACGCGAGCACGGGCTGTGCGGCGGGCAGGACCATCACCGCGCCGGCCGTGGCGACCCCTTCGACGACCGCGACCAGCCAGCCGTCGCCCCGCGGCCGCAGCCACCACGAGCCCAGCACGAGCACGACCACCGCGGCCAGGGCTGACCGAACGACCCCGTCTCCGGCCAGGAGCAGGTTGCCGACCAGTGCGGCGCCGCCCAGCCACGCGAAAACGTTGGTGAGCAATCGAACCGTGCGCGACGGATCACGGGGCGCGCGGTTCACCGGTCTCGTCGCCTTCGCACCGGAACCGTGCGAACCCGCCACACCTGATGCCCCCATGGATTCGAGGTGACTCGGCCGTCCAGTCCGACAAAGAATGCACTATCTGCGGAAAATCAGTCACCGTACAGCCGCCGTTCGGGTGCCTGACCGCAGGCGGGCACATCGAGTCATTGACCGTACAGGTACCAGACAGGTACGTTCGCTGTATGGACAACGAGGCCGGTGCCGCTCGCGCTCGATCGTCGCTCAAGCGGCAGGAGGTCGCTGACCGGCTGCGCGAGGCGATCAGATCGGGCGAGCACCCGGCCGGGTCGTTGCTGCCGGGCGAGAACGAGCTGGCGCGGCGGTTCTCCGTCAGCCGCAGCACCATCCGCGGCGCGCTGGAGGGCCTCGCCAGGGACAACCTGATCGAGACGCAGACCGGCGTCGGGTCGTTCGTCACCTTCGACGGCCGGGAGCTGAACGAGTCGCCGAGCTGGGGCCTCGCTCTCGCGATGACCGGCATCCACACCCGCGCCGAGGTCGTCCGGATGGAACGCGTGGTCGACCCCGACCTGGCGGCCACGGTGGGCGCGGGCTCCATGGAGTTCCTGGCGCTGGACCGGATCCGCCGGCTCGTCGGCGACGGCACCGCGGTGTCGCTGGAACGCAGCCGGGTGCCCGCGCTCGGCCCGATCGCACGGGTTCCCGAGGACGGGCTCACCGACGACTCGCTGGCCGAGACGATGACGGCCGCCGGGCTGGTCCCCGCTCGCGGAGATCAGTGGATCGCGGTCGCCGCGCTCGGCGAGTCCGACGCACGCCTGCTCGGGCGCGAGCCGGGCGAGATGTTCCTGCACACGACCCGGATCGCGCGCGACGCGGACGGCAACTTCGTCGAGAAGGTCGTGAGCTGGCTCGACCCCACCCGGTTCCGCCTGCACGTGAGCTTCGGGGGCTGAGCCGATGAGCACCTCCGACCGCGCGCTGGCGGCCTTCCGCGGGCTGGCACTGGGTGACGCGCTGGGCATGCCGACCCAGTCGATGTCCCGCGCCGAGATCCTCGCCGACCACGGACCGATCACCGGGCTCCTCGACGCCGGGCCGCGGCAGCGCATCGCCGCCGGGATGGCCGCCGGGTCGATCACCGACGACACCGAGCAGGCCGTGCTGCTCGCCGAACTGCTGGTCGAGGGCGACGGCGTGGTCGACCCGGTCGAGCTGGCTCGGCGGCTGCTGGCCTGGGAGACCCGGATGCGCGAACGCGGGTCGCTCGACCTGCTCGGACCGTCCACGAAAGCGGCGCTGGCCCGGCTGGAGGCCGGCGTCCCGGCGGACGAGGCGGGCAGGACCGGTGCCACGAACGGCGCCGCCATGCGCATCACCCCGGTCGGAATAGCCGCCGACGCCTCGGACTTGAAGTCCTTTGTGGACGTCGTCGCGCGCACCAGCGCGCCCACGCACAACACGGGGCTCGGCATCGCCGCCGCGGCCGCCGTCGGTGCCGCGGTGAGCGCGGGTGTGGGCGGGGCGAGCCTGCCCGAAGCCGTCGAGGTCGCCATCGCCGCGGCCGACGAGGGCGGGCGGCGCGGGTACTGGGTGGCGGGCGGGTCGATCGCGGCACGCCTGCGGTGGGCGCTCCCCCACCTCGCGTCCCTCCGCCCCGCTGACCGGGAGACGGCGCTGATCGACGTCGTCGGCACGTCCGTGGCCGCACAGGAGTCGGTGGTCGCCGCGCTGGCGCTGGCGGCGCTGGCCGACGACCCGTGGGACGCGCTCTGCCAGGCCGCGGGCCTCGGTGGCGACACCGACACCATCGCCGCCATGGCGGGAGCGGTCCTCGGCGCGACTCACGGCGGTTCGGTCTGGCCGACCGACGCGATCGCCACCGTCGAGAAGGTCAACGACCTCGCGCTCGCCCCGCTCGTCACCAAGCTGCTCGCCCTCCGAGGAAGGCCGTAAAGCCCAGCGTTTCCGTCACCGTCGTCTGGAGACCGTCATGTCCACAGCCACCCGCGGCGCTCTGAGCGCCGTCGAACAGCGCGGCATCGAGCCCGTGCCCACCGCCGACCGCAACGGCAACCCCCTGCAGCTGTTCTGGGTGTGGTTCGCGGCCAACATCTCCATCCTCGGCCTGCCGCTGGGCGCCACCCTGGTCGCGTTCCAGTTCCTCAACATCTGGCAGGCGCTCGTCGTCGCCGCGGTCGGCGCGGCGGGATCGTTCGCGGTGGTCGGTGTCGTGTCGGTGGCCGGACGGCGAGGCGGCGCGCCGAGCATGACGTTGTCCCGCGCGGTCTTCGGCACCCGCGGCAACGCCGGGCCGACCCTGGTCGCGCTGGCCTCGCGGCTCGGCTGGGAGACGGTCAACACCACCACCGGCGCGTTCGTGCTGCTGTCGCTGTTCACCATCGCCTTCGGCACGGCGACGGACGCCAAGTCGGTGCCGGTGCTCACGATCGTCGCCATCCTGGTGTTCGAGCTGTGCACGCTGCTGGTCTCCGGCCTCGGCCACGCGGCGATCCTGGTCATCCAGAAGTGGGCGACGTGGATCTTCGGTGCCCTGAACGTGGTCGTGGGCGCCGTGCTCGTGGCCACTGTGGACTGGAGCGCCGTCGCGGCGATGCCCGCGGGCCCGTTCACCGCCGTGCTGGCGGGAATCGGCGTGATCGCGGGTGGCACGGGCATCGGCTGGGCCAACGCGGGCGCGGACATGGCCCGCTACCAGAAGACGAGCGTCCGGGCGGGCCGCCTGATCAGCGCGAGCGCGGCCGGCGCCGGGATCCCGCTGGTGCTGCTGATCGGCCTCGGCGCCCTGCTCACGGCGGGCGACGACTCCCTCGCCTCGGCGTCGGACCCGGTGGCGGCGATCCGCGAACTGCTGCCGTCGTGGATGGCGGTGCCGTACCTGATCGCGGCGTTCGGCGGGCTGCTGCTGTCCAACCACCTGTCGGTCTACTCGGCCGGGCTGACGACGCTCACCCTGGGCGTGCGGGTGCCGCGGGTGTACGCGGTCGCGCTCGACGTGACCGTCACGTTCCTCGGCGCGATCTACTTCATGCTGGTGGCCGACAACTTCTACGGCCCGTTCATCAGCTTCATCTCCCTGCTCGCCATCCCGATCACGGCCTGGCTCGGCGTCTTCCTGGTCGACATGATCAAGCGCCGCCACTACGACCCGGCGGGCCTGCTCGACATGACCCGCGGCGGCGCCTACTGGTACCGCGGCGGCGTGGAGTGGCGTGCGACCTCGGCCTGGGCCGTCGCCCTCGTCATCGGCTACCTGTTGCTCGCCAACGGTTTCAGCTCGATCGGCTGGATCGTCACGTTCGTCGTCGCTGCGGCCGGCTACCTCGCCCTGGGCGGTGCCCGTGACTGACTCCGCCCGGCTGATCTCGACCGGCAACGTGATCGTCGACATCGTGATGACCGTGGACCGGCTCCCCGAACCCGGCGGCGACATCATCGCCTCAGCCTCGCGGATGACCGCGGGCGGTGGGCTCAACACGCTCGTCGCTGCGCAGCGAACGGGACTGCCCGTGGTGTTCGCCGGGCAGTACGGCACCGGGCCGATGGGCGACATCGTGCGCGCGGCACTGGACGAGAGCGGCGCACTCGTGATCCAAAGCGGACTGTCCGAAGTGGACAGCGGCTACTGCGTCGCCCTGGTCGACGCGACCGCCGAACGCACGTTCGTCACGACGGTCGGCGCGGAAGGCCGGCTCACCCGCGAGGACCTCGACCGCGTGCCGGTCACCGGGCACGACCTGGTCCACGTGTCCGGCTACAGCCTGGCCCACCCGGTCAACGCGGCGGCGCTCGCGGACTGGCTGCCCGGCCTGCCCGCCGGCACCAGGGTGATCACCGACCCGTCGCCGCTGGTCGGCTCGCTCGACCCGGCGGTGCTCGGCACGACGTTGCGGCGCACCGACGTGCTCAGCGCCAACGCGCGGGAAGCGGCGATCATGACCGGCGCCGGGGACCCGGCCGCCGCCGCGGCCGCCCTCGTCCCGCGCGTCCGCCCCGGTGGTTTCGTCGTGGTCCGCGACGGCGCGGTGGGCTGCTGGCTCGCCGGCGAGCCGATCGGCGTGCAACCGCTGCGGGTACCGGGTTTCCCGGTGCACGCGGTCGACACGAACGGCGCCGGTGACGCGCACGCCGGGGTGCTGGCCTCGGCACTCGCGGCCGGTCTGCCCCCGTTCGAGGCGGCACGGCGAGCCAACGCGGCCGCGGCCGTGGCCGTCACCCGGCCCGGTCCGGCCACCGGGCCGGCGACCGCCGAGCTCGACGCGTTCCTCCGCGACGCCGACCACCTGAAATCCGCTTCAGGTTGAGGCACAACAACCTTTGCGGTTTCAAGCCTTCCTGTGGTCCACTCTGACCCCACCGATCGGGGGTCGGTGGGTGTGGACCGGGGGGTCACAGGTGAAGATCGTTACCAGAGGGTTCCGCCGTGCCTCGGCAACGGCGGCCATCACGACAATGCTCCTCGCGGGAGCGCTTCCACCCGCTTCCGCGCAACCGCCGCCCGCCGCGGAGGTGCTGCCGAACTCGGTGCCGCCGGCCCTGCCGCCCGGCACCCCGCCGCCGCGGGACACGGGCGCGCCGGACGTCCCGTACGAGCCGACCGCCAAGGGCTGCGTCGGGTCCGACACCAAGAACGAGCTGATCGAGCACATGCCCTGGGGCCAGGTGCACCTGAACCTGGAGCAGGCGCACCGGTTCGCGACCGGCAAGGGCGTCAAGATCGCGATCATCGACACGGGCGTCGACCCGCGCAACCCGCGCTTCGCCGGCCGGGTCGTGCCCGCCGGCGAGTACGTCAGCGGCAACAAGAACGGCGCGGACGACTGCGACGGCCACGGCACCGAGGTGGCGGGCGTCGCGGCGGCGGCCAGGACCGAGGGCGACTTCGTCGGCGCCGCACCGGGAGCGACGATCCTCGCGATCCGCCAGACCAGCGACCGCTTCGAGTTCAAGGGCGACGCCACCAGGGAGAAGCGCGCGTCCGCCGGCAAGGTCTCGACGCTGGCGCAGGCCGTAGTGCGTGCCGCGGACCAGGGCGCGGGCGTCATCAACATCTCGCTGACGAACTGCAACACCCCCAAGGACTTCAGCGCGGACGACCGGGCACTGCAGGCCTCGATCCGATACGCGGTCGACGTCAAGAACTCCGTCGTCGTGACCGCCGCGGGCAACCTCGACGCCAAGGCCGGCTGTCCGATGCAGAACAACAACCTCGACCCGGCGAACGTCAACTCGGTCTCCTCGCCCGCGTGGTTCGCCGACGACGTGCTTTCGGTGGCGTCGATCGCGCGCTCCGGCGCGGTGTCGGGCTTCAGCGTCTGGGGCCCGTGGGTCAGCATCGCGGCGCCGGGCGAGGAGATCATCTCCGTCGACCCCAAGGGCACCGGCCTGACCAACGCGAACGTGAAGGCCGAGGGCGTGCAGAAGATCCAGGGGACGAGTTTCGCCGCCCCGTACGTCGCGGGCATCACCGCACTGGTGCGCGAGCGGTTCCCGGACCTCAAGGCGCGCCAGGTGATGAACCGGCTCACGGCCACCGCGCTGCACCCCGGCAACGTGTCCGGCAGGGACCACAAGACCGGCTTCGGCATGGTGAACCCCGTGGCCGCGCTGACCGCCGTGCTGCCCGCGGAGTCCCCCGGTTACCAACCGCCGCACCCCAGGGAACTGGTCACGACCGTCACCCCGCCGCCGGGCCTCGACGAGCCGCCGATCATCGTGGCGTTGAGCGGCATCAGCATCGGCTTCGGGCTGCTGATGCTGACGCTGCTCGTGCGCAACGCGATCAACCGCAGACGTCGCTGACCCCGCGGCCTCACTTCGTCGAGCCCGCCAGCACCCCCTGCACGAAGTACTTCTGGAACACCAGGAACACACCCAGCGGCACGATCATCGACAGGAACGCACCGGTCGACAACATGTCGATGTTCGTGCCGAACTGCCGCAGCTGGGCCCGCAGCGCCACCGTGATCGGCGCCGAGTCCTGGTCCGCGAACACCAGCGCCACCAGCAGGTCGTTCCACACCCAGAGGAACTGGAAGATCGTCAGGGAGGCGATCGCCGGCTTCGCCACCGGCAGAATCACCCGCTTGAAGATCACCCACTCCGTCGCCCCGTCCATCCGCGCGGCCTCGATCAGGTCGCGCGGGATGCCGGTGAAGAAGTTGCGCAGCAGGAAGATGGCGAACGGCAGGCCGAACGCGACATGGAACAGCACCACGCCGGTGATCGTGCCGAACAGGCCGAGCGCGCCGAACAGCTTCGCCACCGGGATCAGCGCCACCTGGATCGGCATGACCAGCAGCCCGACCACGACGACCGTCAGCGTCTCGCGGCCGGGGAACTCGATCCACGCCAGCGCGTACGAGGCCAGCGACGCCATCACGACGACCAGAACCGTTGCGGGGACGGCGATGTAGAAGGTGTTGAGGAACGACTGCCACACCGCCTGGTTCGCGACCAGGTCGGCGTAGTTCTCCAGCGTCAGCTCGGCCGGTCTGGTGAACACGGTCCACCAGCCGCTCGCGGTGTTGGCCGACTCGTCGCGCAACGACGCGATCAGCAGGCCGAACACCGGCACCAGCCAGAACACCGCCACCAGGGCGAGCACCACCTGCACGACACCGTTGCCCAGCCGGGAGACGGCCCTCGTCAGCACGCCCCGCTTCGGTGTGCCCGAGACCGGCACGTCGATGCGGACCTCGTCGGCTACAGCAGTCACGACCGCTCCCGTCGGAATCGGCGGATGTTGAACAGCATCGCCGGGGCTACCAGCAGGAACAGGATCACCGCTAGCGCGCTGCCCGCCCCCTGGTCGCCGCCCGTGCCGAAGGACACCTGCCACATCTGCAGGGCCAGCACGTTGGCCTCGGACTGCACAGAGCCCGGCGCGATGACGAACACCAGCTCGAAGATCTTCAGCACGTTGATCACGAGTGTCACGAACACCACCAGCAGCACCGGCGAGAGCAGCGGGACGGTGACGCGCTTGAACACCTGCCACTCCGTCGCGCCGTCGACCCTCGCTGCCTCCAGCGCGTCGCGCGGGATCGCGGAGAGGCCCGCGGCGATGAACGTGATCGCGAACCCGGTCATGATCCAGATCCAGGACGAGATGATCACCGGGGTGATGAACGACGGCCCGAGCCAGGTCAGCCCGCGGAACGGCAGCGCGAAGTTCTCCGGGGGCAGCCGCACGGTCACGTCGCCCGCACCGAGGTCCGGGAACGTGAACCTGCCGTCGTCGCCGGTCGTGGTGCGGGCGACGACCTTCCCGTCCCGGACGGCCTCCACGGCGACGCCGGGCAGGCCGCGTTCGGTCGGGTCGACCGCGCCCGCCCTGCCACCGATGGACACGTCGAGCCAGAGCACGCCCCGCAGTTCCCCCGCGCCGGCGGTCGGCGGGGAGGCCGGAAGCGCTTGCGGGGGCACGTCCTGCGGCGGATGGCCGATGAGCGGCACCGTGATCGTGTCGCCCGCCCTCGACGGCCTGATCGCCGTGAAGCCCGCTTCCGTCGCGGCGTAACCGTCACGCGGTCGCGCGCCGGGGTACTGCGAGGCCGGGCTGAAGATGTCGTGGACGCCGACCAGGGCCGCGTTCACGACGCCCTGGTTCGGCGCCTCCTCGTACACGAGCCGGAAGATGATGCCCGAGGCGAACAACGAGATCGCCATGGGCATGAACAGCACGAGCCGGAACGCCGTCGCCCACCTGATGCGTTCGGTCAGCACGGCGAGGATCAGGCCGATGCCGGTGACGGCCGCCGGGGCGACCACCACCCAGATCACGTTGTTGCGGAAGGCGATCAGCGTGCGCGGGTCGGTGAACGTCTCGACGTAGTTGCCCAGGCCGACGAACTTCTCACCCGAGGCGTCGAAGAAGCTGCGGATCAGCGAGAACACCAGCGGGTACAGCACCAGTGCCGCGAGCACCACCAGTGCGGGGAGCAGGAACGGGATCGCCTGCCGGGGCGAGCGCCCCGGCGCGGCGTCCACGCTCGGTCGAAGCCTCATTTTCCGTAAGCCTTCGCCGCATTGGCCTCCAGCCGAGCCATGATCCCGTCGACGTTCTTCGGGTCGGCCAGGAAGTCCTGCAGGTCCTTCCACTCCCCCGCGCCCTTCGTGCCGCCGAACGCGGCCGGCGCGAGGTCGGACATGTCGAACCGGACGTTGTCGCCCGCGTCCACGATCCGCTGGGCGAGGTCCTGCGTCACGACGTCGGGGTAGGCGGTCTCCGGGATGTCCTTGTTGGGCGAGAGGAACCCGCCCAGCTCGGCCCACACCTTGCCGGACTCCGGCGAGGCCAGGAACTTCATCAGCTCGGTGGTCGCCTTGTCGTCCTTGAACTGCACGGCCATGTCACCACCGGCGACGACGGCGTCCTTGCTGCCCGCGACCGACGGGAACGGGAAGAACTTGGCGTCCTGGCCGACCTTCGCCTTGGTGTTGGTGGTGATGATGCTCGCGACGAAGTCCGCCTCGAACACCATGGCGGCGGTGGAGGGCTCGCCGAAGACGTTGATCACCGACTTCGGGAACTCGGTCTGCAGCGCACCGCCCGCGATCAGGGTCGGGTCGCCCCAGAGCTTCGCCAGCTCCTCCAGCGCCTTGCGCACGGTCGGGTCGGTCCACGGGATCTCGTGCTTCGCGAGCTTGTCGTAGTTGTCGGGGCCCGCGGTGCGCAGGTAAACGTTCTCGAACCAGTCGGTCAGCGTCCAGCCGTCCGCGCCGCCGACCGACACCGGCGCGAGCCCGGTCTCGGAGATGGCCTTGCTGGTGGAGATCAGGTCGTCCCACGTCTTCGGCGGCGTCGCGCCGACCTGCTGGAAGGCCTTCTCGCTGTACCAGAACGCGGACTTGTTGGCCGTCTTGAAGGTGAAGCCGTAGAGCTTGCCGTCGACGCTGCCGAGCTGCTTCCACACCGCGGCGTTGTGGTCGGTGACGGCCTTCTCGACGTCGGCGTTCACGGGCTTCAAAGCGCCGGCTTTGGCGAACTGCGCGACGAGGCCGGGCTGGGCGATGAGCGCGACGTTCGGTGGTGTGCCACCCGAGATTCTGGTCTGCACCACCGTCGGCAGCTCGTCACCGGCGGGTGTGTACTTGACCTCGGCGCCCGTCTTGTCCGTGAAGACCTTCAGCACCTGCTCGAAGTTCTTCTGCTCGTCGCCGGTCCAGGGCCCGACGACCTCGACGGTCTGGCCCTTCAGGTCCTCAGAAGTCCCGGTTCCGGCCGCACCACCGGAACACGCGGCGGCGGTGAGTGCGAGCAGCGCGATCCATTGCTTCCCCATTGAAGCTCTCCTACTTCCAGATCGAGGACCCGGTGGCCGGGTCGAAGAAGTGCAGCCGGGAGGTGTCCACCCAGGCGGCGACGGGTTGTCCTTCGTAGATGCGGGTGCGCGGGCTGAACCGTCCGACGAGGACGGTCCCCTTGCCCTTCACGCCGGGCAGGTCGTCGGTGCCGGCGTCCTTCGCCAGTTCGCGGGTGTCGTCGGTGACGACGGGCGGGACGTCGACCGGGAAGTGCACGAGCACGTCCGACCCCATGGCTTCGACCAGGTCGGCGACGGAGTGGAGGATCTCGCCCTCGCGGGCGTCGGCGAGGGCCGTGTCCTCCATGTCCTCCGGCCGGATGCCGACCACGACGTCACCACCGACGTACTGCTGGAGCTGGGGACGTTGGTGCAGCACGGACTCCGGCAGCAGCAACGCGTCGGAGCCCAGCGAGACCCAGTACCGGCCGTCGGAGTCCGTGCTGAGCTTCGCGGACACGAGGTTCATGCCCGGCGAGCCGATGAAGCCCGCGACGAACAGGTTGACCGGCCGGTCGTAGAGCTCCTGCGGCGGACCGACCTGCTGCAGCAGACCGCGGCGCATCACGGCGACGCGGTCCCCGAGCGTCATGGCCTCGGTCTGGTCGTGCGTGACGTACACGGTCGTCACGCCGATCTCGCGCTGGATCCGCGCGATCTGCGCCCGCATCTGCACGCGCAGCTTGGCGTCCAGGTTGGACAGCGGCTCGTCCATCAGGAACGCCTGCGGCGCCCGCACGATCGCCCGGCCCATGGCGACGCGCTGGCGTTGCCCGCCGGAGAGGTTGCGCGGCAAGCGGCCGAGGTGCTCGGTCAGTTCGAGCACCTCGGCGACCTCGCGCACGCGGTGGTCGATCTCGGTCTTCGGGAGCTTGCGCAACGTGAGGCCGAACGCGATGTTGTCGAACACGTTCAGGTGCGGGTAGAGCGCGTACGACTGGAACACCATCGCCACGTCGCGGTCACGGGACGGCACGTCGTTGACGACCTTCTCGCCGATGTGGATCGTGCCCCCGGTGATCTGCTCGAGCCCGGCGATCATGCGCAGCGCCGTCGTCTTGCCGCAGCCCGACGGGCCCACGAGCACCAGGAACTCGCCGTCGCGGATCTCCAGGTTGAGGTCGGTGACGGCACGGGTGCCGTCACCGTAGGCCTTGCCCAGTCCCGTCAGAACGACTTCTGCCACGCCCACTCCCCGGTTCGGTGTGACTGCAGACCGTAGGGCCGTCAGTCCTAAGGGAGATTTAAGGACGAAGCACGATCGAGATAAGCGCGCGACACCTCTCCCAATCGACGGGTTCGCTGCTTACGCTGCGTGCATGTCGAAGGTGCTGGTGGTCGAGGACGACCCGGTGGTCCAGGCGGCGCTCGTGCACGCGCTGACCGACCTCGGGCACGTCGTGCAGGCCGTCGGCACCGCCGTGGCCGCGTTGCGCGAGGCGGGCACCTCGGAGCTCGACCTGATCATCCTCGACCTCGGGCTGCCGGACCTGGACGGCGTCGCGGCGCTGCGGATGCTGCGCGGGGTGAGCAACGTGCCGGTCATCGTGGCGACGGCGCGCGGTGCCGAGAGCTCGGTCGTGAGCACGTTGAACGCGGGCGCGGACGACTACATCGTGAAGCCGTTCTCGGCCGAGCACCTGGCCGCGCGGATCAACGCGCTGCTGCGCCGCACCGGCACCGCCGGCCCGGCCGGTTCCGCCGACCTCGTCGCCCTGGGCGAACTCCGCATCGACCTCGCCCAGCGGGCGGCCACGCTCGGCGACACCGCTCTCGCGCTGAGCAGGCGGGAGTTCGACATGCTGACCTATCTCGCGCAACGGCCGGGGCGGGTGATCTCGCGGCGTGAGCTCATCCAGGCCGTGTGGGGCAATCCGTACGTCGGTGATGACAAGACGATCGACGTCCACGCGTCGTGGTTGCGGCGCAAGCTCGGCGAGACGGCGGCCCATCCCCGTTACCTGCACACGGTCCGGGGCGTCGGGTTCAAGCTGGCGGCGCCCGAATGAGGGCGGTCATCACCCGCGCTCTGCTGCTCGCCGCCGGGCTGGTCGCCGTGGTTTTCGTGGCCACCGCCGGGTTTCTGCTCCACTCGCACGCGGCGTCCACCGCCGCCGCGGCCGACCGGCGGGACGCCGCCGTGGTCGCCGGTGTGCTGGCGGTGTCCTCGGATCCCGACGCGGTCCGCGGGACGATCGCGCGCACGGCCGCCGGTGCGGAGGGGCGGTTGTCGGTCGTGCTCGAGGACGGCACCCGGCTCGGCGCCGGCGGTGGCACGCCGGTGGCTTCCGCTGGCGGCGCCGTGGTCTCCGTGGTGCCCGCGGCGGTGCCGTTCCCGTTCCTCGCGGTGTTGCTGGTGACCGGGATCGCCCTGGTGGCGCTGGGAGTGGCGGTGTGGTGGGGGCACAGGCCCTTCACACCGGTGCTGGCGGCGCTGCGGGACCTGTCGTCGTCGGTCGGGCGGAGGGTGCGGCTGCGCGGGCCGCGCGAGCTGGAGGCGCTGGCGGAGTCGATCGACGAGGCCTCGTCGCGGACCTCGCAGCTGCTCGCGAAGGAACGGGAGATGATCGCGGACGTCTCGCACCGGTTGCGGACCCCGCTGGCGGCCCTGCGGCTGGACGCCGACGCGGTGGGGTCCGGGCCCGTCGCGGACCGCATTCGCAGCGCCGTCAGCACGCTGGGCCACGACGTCGACCGGATCATCCAGTCGTTGCAGCCCACCGAGGGCGAGGCGGCCGGCACGTGCGACGTGACGGCGGTCGTGGAGTCGCGGATGGCGTTCTGGTCTGCCCACGCCGCCGACCAGGGCCGGTTGTGCGAGATCGACGTCGGTGAGCCCTGCTGGGTGCCGCTGGCGCCGGACGCCCTGGGCGCGGTGGTGGACACGTTGCTGGAGAACGTCTTCCGGCACACGCCTCCCGCCGCACCGGTCGGGGTGTCGGTGGTGCGGCACGCCGGGTGGGTCACCCTGGTGGTCGAGGACGGCGGCACCGGCGTCGCCGACCCGTCCTCGGCGTTGCACCGCGGCAGCAGCGGAGCCGGGTCGACCGGGCTGGGGCTCGACATCGCGCGGGCGGCGGCGGAAGCGACCGGCGGGACCATCCACCTCGAGCGCGGACGGCTCGGCGGCGCACGGGTGCGATTGCGGTTCGGGGAGGCCGACAGCCACCACGAACCGGCGAGCCCGCGCGCGTGGCGGCTGTGGCACGGCCACCCCTGAGGTCAGGCCGCGTCGATCTTGAACGGGTCGTGGTCCGTCAGCAGCTTGTCGAGCCGGGCTCTGTCGACCCGGCTCGAGATGGAGGTGTCCTCCTGCCGGTCCCTGATCACCTTGGCGAGGGTGAACGCCGAGGTGATCGCGTAGAGCATCGCGATCCCCAGGAACGCGCGCACCCACCCGTCGACGGGCAGGAACACGACTCCGAGGCCGACGGCGGTCAGCGAGAGCCCGAACGAGAGGACCGCCTGCACGTAGAAGGCAGCGGTCGTCGGCGTGTGCGAGGGCGCGGAAGACGTCATGCTTTGAGAGTCCTGCGCCACACCACGGCTGTCATGAGTACGGCTACTCACTTCCGCCGTGCGGCGGATCAGCCGAATTCAGTCCTTTATAGACCATCGACCAATCGGCGGAACCGAGTGCGACAGGTGGGACGTTCATCGCTGTCGTCGTGCCGCCGGCGAAGATTTCAACTGGACAACTTTCTGGGCGAAATCGGGGCGTACCGCGAACTCCAGGACCCCGGCACCGTTCATTCGACCGAACGCCCCGGCCGATCCGCCAGGTCGTCGGGTCACCCGAAGGCCTGTCCAGCACGTTTGTCCTGCCTTCACACCGGGGTGCGTGCCGTTGGTCCAGCGGAAGTTGGTTCCTTTGCGGCCGCGGAGCGCGCCGGGACCAGGTAGGTTTGGACGCTCGTCCAGGAAAAGACGAGCGGGCGCTAGGGCCATCTGGCCTGAGTTGGTCAAGACTTGCGAGGGCCCTGAACCCCTTTAATACATCGGGTTCGTATGCGTGGATTGTTCGCGTTGAGTCATGTCGATAGGGTCCGCGTATCAGTACAGGGCATCACGTTAAGGCGGCTTTCTTTGATCGGGCAGCGTGGACGACCGCCGTCGGATGCCGACCTCATCGATGCCGTCAGAGACGGCAGGGTCGAGGAGTACGGCAAGCTCTACGAACGTCACGTGCGCTCGGCGACCATCCTCGCGATGCAGCTGTCCTCGTCGTCCTCGGACGCCGACGACCTGGTGTCGGAGGCGTTCGCCAAGGTCCTCGCCGCGCTGCGCGCCGGTGGCGGTCCGGGCGCGTCGTTCCGGCCGTACCTGCTGACGGCGGTGCGGCACGCGGCGTACGACCGCACCCGCAAGGAGAAGCGGGTCGAACTGGCCGGTGACATCGAGGAGGTTCCCGGCGCCACCAAGGCGACCAGCGTGCCGTTCCGCGACAAGGCGGTCGAGGACCTGGACCAGACGCTGGCGGCGACGGCGTTCGCGACGCTGCCCGAACGGTGGCAGACAGTGCTGTGGCACACCGCGATCGAGGGACAGTCACCGGGCGAGATCGCACCACTGCTCGGCCTGACCCCGAACGGCGTCTCCGCGATGGCGTTCCGTGCGCGCGAGGGCCTTCGCAAGGCGTTCTTGCAGGCGCACGTCAACCAGGAACCGGCGGACACCTGCCGCCCCACCGTGACGAAGCTCGGCGCCTGGACGCGCGGCGGCCTCAAGGGTCGCGACGCCGTCCACATCGACGAGCACATGGACAACTGCGCCGAATGCCGCAAGCTCGCCAGCGAGCTCTCGGACGTGAACGGCGCGCTGCGCGGTCTCGTCGCCCCCATCGTGCTCGGCACGGGCACCGCCGGATACCTGGCCGCCGCCGCGACGGCGACCAAGGGCGCCGTGGTCACCCTCAGCGCGGCCTCGTGGATGGGCGTCGCCGCCTCGGCCGCGGCGGTCGTCGTGGTCGTCACGTCGGGCGTCGTCACGTCGGACAGCGGACCCGTCACCACGGTCATCGGCGCCGCGCCGACCAGCACGGTCGTCTCGGAACAGGCCGCGCCCACCGAGTCCGGCGCCGCGCAGAGCGCGAGCGCCGCACCGACCAAGGGCACCTCGGCGGGCACGGCCGCACAGGGCACGAGCGGCGCCAACCGGCCGGCGACGACCACGAACAACACCGTCGTGCCCGCGAGCGAGGCCGAGCTGTCCGGTTCCGCGCCCGACGGCATCGCCATGACCACCGACGGCCCGGCGAACGAGATGAACATCAGCATCACCAACAACGGCGACGAGCCCACCACCGTCCCGACGCTGACGCTGAGCATGCCCGACAAGATCAAGACGGTCGGGGCTGGCAAGACCTCGGTGGGCTTCATCGGCTGCCCCGCCGGCAAGGGCACCGTCACGTGCGAGGGCGGCCAGACGCTCGCCCCCGGTCAGACGGTCACGTTCCGCGCACGGCTGCAGGCAGGCAACAAGGCCGGGGACGGGGTCATCACCGGGGTGGCGGGACCGGTGGAGGTCAGCATCCCGATCACCATCGTCGAGTCCCAGGGCTGAGTCCACTTCGGACAGCGGGATCGGCCCGGGCACCGCACCATGGGCGGGTGGAGGAGCTCACGGAGGCGTTGACGCGGCTCGAGGCGCCGTTCCGCACGCTCGTCGACGACTCGGAATGGGCGCACGCGAGCGTGGAGGGGCTGGTGCTCGACCTCGGCGGGTGGTGGTCGGCCGACGACCTGACCCGCCTGCAGCCGCAGGTGACGTTCAGCGACGCCTCGAGCGAGGCGAGCCGGCTCAACGGCGGCGTGTACGTCGAGGGCTACGTCTGGGCGGACGGGCAGGCGGTCGCGGCGGCGTGGTGCGGGCTCGGCAGCGCGGTCGTCTACGGGCCCCGCGCCGAGGCGTACCTCGGGGTGCCGTTGTCGCCCCACTTCTGCCGCAGGACCCAGCAGCGCAACGGCACAGCCGCGGTGCTCATGAGCAAGCACCCGCGGCTGTTGCCGTTGCTGCGGGACGGGCTTCCGCGCGGCGCGGTGCTGCCCGGCGGGAGGCCGGGCCCGCGCTCAGTCGGCGCCTAGCGCCGCGAACCTCTCGTCCGCTTCCCTCTGGTGGCGTGCGGCCTCGGCAGGATCCGTGACGGCGCGGGCGAGGTGCTTGTGCGCGTTCGCCGCCTCACGCCTGTCGTCGATCCGTTCGGCCAGTTCCAACGCCTCGCGCAACGGCGCGATGGCGTCGGCGGGACGTCCGGCGGCGGTCAGCACCTCACCGAGGTAGTTGAGCACCACGGTCTCCGTCGTGACGTCACCGATCGCGCGCACGGCCGCCAACGCCGACTCCAGCGCCTCCAGGGCCTCGTCGTGCCTGCCCATGGCGTGCAGGATCATGCCGAGCGCGCTCTGGGTGTCCGCCTCGTCGCGGCGGCTGCCCATCTCGCGCATCAACGCCAGTGCCGACGTGCACGCCTGCAGCGCCTCGTCGTACCGGCCGAGCGCGCTGTAGATGTTGCTGACGTTGCTCATCGCCTGCGACTCGAGGTGCCGGTCGCCGAGCTGCCGCGCCACGGTGATGGCCTGTTCCAGCAGTTCAGCGGCCTCGGCGTGACGGCCGAGGGTCCGGTAGACCAGTGAGAGGTTGTTCAGCGTGCCCGCGACGCCCTGCAGGTCGCCCAGTTCGCGGAGCATCTCGATCGCGCGCTCGTTGTAGTGGATGGCCCTCGGGTACTGCGCGGTCTGCCAGAACACCATCGCGTAGTTCTTCGTGGTGATCGCGAGCGCGACCGGCTCGTCCTTCGCCGCCTCCAACGCCAGTTCGTTGATGGTCGCCCAGTCACGCGTGTGGCCGCGCACCATGCAGAAGAACGTCAACGCGCGTGCGAGTTGCCACGTGTGTGTGCGCCAGTCGCCGTCGAGTGACAGCGCCACGGCGGCGACGAGCGTCTGGCGTTCGGTCTCCAGCCACTCGACCGCGTGGTCGTAGTCGCGCAGGACCAACCGGGAGGCAGGCCGGTAGGTGATGTCGACCTCGTACTTGCGCGCGGCGGGCGACATCAGCCTCGTCGCCTGGTTCGCCGTGTCCAGGAAGTGGTCGAGCAGCCTGGTCAGCGGCTCGCGGGAACTGTCCACCTTGGACTGCGCGTACTGCCGCAACAGGTCGTGCATCCGGTACCGGCCGAGGGTCGTCGCCTCCAGCAGGTGCACGTCGACGAGGTCTTCGAGCATCCCGTCGCACTCCAGCAGGTCGAGCTCACCGAGCGCCGCCGCCTGGTCGACGTCGAAGTCGGTGCCGTGGTGCAGGCCCAGCAGGCCGAAGAGCCGCTGGTGACCGGTGGGGAGCTGGCCGAACGACAACGCGAAGACCGCGTCCAGCTCGGATAATCGTCCCTCGCGCAGCCGCGTCGCGAGGTGGGCGGTG
The DNA here is from genome assembly GCF_014653695.1 of Lentzea cavernae. Classification (GTDB taxonomy): domain Bacteria; phylum Actinomycetota; class Actinomycetes; order Mycobacteriales; family Pseudonocardiaceae; genus Lentzea; species Lentzea cavernae. Next base: position 863,856 of record NZ_BNAR01000002.1, read on the forward strand.
GTCCAGGTGGGACGGCTGCGGAGCCGTCCGGCGGCCAGGCGCACGGCCAGCGGCAGCCGCCCGCACAGCGCGACGACCTCGCGGGCCGCCTCGTCGGTGCCGCGGTCGTCGCCGACGATCGTGGCGAACAGCTGCAGCGCCTCCGCCTCGGACAGCACGTCCAGCGTGAGCGTCGACGTGCCCTCCAGCTCGACCAGCCGCGCCCGTGAGGTGACCAGCACCAGCGAGCCCGGCACGCCCGGCAGCAACGGCCGGACCTGGTCGGCGCTCACCGCGTTGTCGAGCACGACCAGCAACCGGCGCCGCGACAGCTCGGCCCGCCACATCGCGGCCCGTTCGTCCAGGCTGACCGGGATCTCTTCCAGGCCGAGCGCGCGCAACAGCACGTCGAGCGCGTCTGTCGGTTCCACGGGCGCACGGCCCGCGGTGTGCGCGTGCAGGTCGATGAACAGCTGACCGTCCGGATACTCCAGGCGGTGCGCCAGGTGCACGGCGAGCGTCGTCTTGCCGACGCCCGGCATGCCGTCGATCGCGGAGATCACGACGGCGGCCTTGCCGGTGACCGCCCTCGTCAGCCTCTCGATCTCGGCGGCGCGGCCGGTGAAGTCCGCGACGTCGCGGGGCAGCGTGTTCAGGGCGAGCCGCGGCTCGTCCCCGCGCAGCAGCCGCGCGTGCATGTCCCGCAGGTCGCTTCCCGGGTCGGTGCCCAGTTCGTCGGCCAAAAGCACGCGCACTTCCTCGAACGCCTGCAACGCCTCGGCGGGCCGGTTCGCCCGCTGCAGCGCGTGCATGAGCTGCAGCCACAGCTGTTCCCGGAGCGGGAACTGCTTGGTGAGCCGCCGCAGTTCGGCGATCAGCCGCTCGCCCTGGCCCAGCTCGATCGACAGCCGCGCGTGCTGCTCGGCGACGGTGAGCCGCCGTTCCTGCAGCAGCGTGAGCTCGGCTTCGAGCCGCGGCCCCACGGTGAGGCCGTCGAGCGCCGGGCCACGCCACAACTGCAGGGCTTCCTCGTACCTCGCGACCGCCGTCCGGTGATCACCCTGTTTCAGCGCGTCGTCGCCCGCCGCGCACAGCTCCTCGAAGACCACGACGTCGACGTCCCCGCCCGGCACCTTGAGCCGGTACCCGCCGGGAACGGTGACGAGGTCGTCCAGCACGAGCTTGCGCAAGGCCGCGACATAAGTCCGGATGTTCGATTCGGGAGCAGCGGGTGGAGATTCCCACACCGCTTCGCTCAAGTGTTCAAAACTGACCGTCTCGTTGGCATGCACCGCCAACGCCGCGAGCAGTGCCCTTTGCCGGGGCCCGCCCAGCCGCAGTTCCACGCCCCCACGCCAAATCTGCAGCGGCCCAAGAAGCCGATACCGCACTAGCCCTCCTCGGGGGGCATGGTGCCAGAACTCGGGGGTGCTGTGCGGAATTTGTGCGGACGATCTTGGAAACTTGACGCTCGCCGCCGTGAAGAGGGGGAACGAAGATGGCCCTGAGCAGATCATGGTCCGGCCAGGCAGCCTAGGATGACCGCATGACCGAGACGGCGAAGCGACGTCCCGGCCCCCGGATCGAAGAGGTCGCGCGGGTCGCCGGGGTGTCGAAGTCGACCGTCTCGCGCGTCATCAACGACGAGCAGTACGTCAGCGCCAAGGCCCGCGAGGCCGTGCACGCCGCAATCGCACAGCTGGGCTACTCCCCCAACCAGGCCGCCCGCGCACTGGCCGGCAACCGCGCCAACGCCATCGCCCTGGTCGTCTCGGAGCCCACCGGCCGCGTGCTGTCCGACCCGTTCTTCGCGGGCGTGCTGCGCGGCGTCCACGCCGAACTGGCCGGCCGCCACATGCAGCTGTTGCTGATGATGAGCCAGCCCTCCGACACCGACGACCTCGTGACGTACCTGAGCAGCGGCCACGTCGACGGCGCGCTGCTGGTGAGCCTGCACGGCGAGGACCCTCTGGTGCCGATGCTCGCCGAGATCGGCCTGCCGGTCGTCTCCGGCGGCCGGCCGCTCGGTGCCACGGTCCCGTTCGTCGACGCCGACAACTTCACCGGCGCCCTGGAGGCCGCACGGCACCTGGCGTCGTTGGGGCGCAAGCGGATCGCGACCGTGGCCGGCCCGAAGGACATGGCCGTGGGCGCGGACAGGCTCAGCGGCTTCCGGCGCGGCCTCAGCGAGGCCAAGCTCCCCGCGACCCTCGTGGCGCACGGCGACTTCACGCCCGAGAGCGGCGCGCGAGCCATGGAATCGTTGCTGCGCAAGGCCCCCGACCTCGACGCGGTGTTCGTCGCCGCGGACATCATGGCCCTCGGCGCGTTGCAGGTGCTGCACGCGCAGGGCAAGCGCGTGCCCGAGGACGTGGCGGTCGTCGGGTTCGACGACTCGGTGTTCGCCTCGACCGCCACGCCGCCGCTGACGACGATCCGGCAGGACGTCGAGGAGCTCGGGCGCACGATGACGTGGCGGCTGCTCGCGGAGCTGGCGGGCGAGGCGGGGCTGCCGCCGTCGCTGCTGTTGCCCACCTCGCTCGTGGTGCGTTCCAGCGCCTGAAAGACCTTCATCGGTGGTCATCGGCCGTCCGTGACGGATCAGGCCGAGGTTTCACTCGTTCGGCACAACCTTCACGCACTGTCGGTAACACCCGGTGCGACTTCTCGATGGTGACCGCGTAGGTACTCACCCGAGGGAGTTGCGACAGTGATCGAGAACTCGGCATCCGGTCTGGTGATGGTTCCCGGCGAGGTGACGGTGACCGTCACCGGCGAGCAGCACCACCAGGACGTGCTGGCGCGCTACTCCGTCCCGGACGGCGTCACGCGCAACGTCGCCGTGAGCCTGACGTGGTGCGCGATCGCCGCCGGCAAGTACCGGGGTCACCGCGGCATCGAGGTGCGCCTCGACGGCTACCGCGTGGGTGAGCTGACTTTCCTGATGTCGCAACGGTATGCGCCCGTGCTGATGCACGTGGAGTCCGGCGGTGGTGCGACCGGGTGCGCGGCGTTCGTCCAGCGCGGCGCCAACGGGCTGCTGCAGATCTCGCTGCGGATGCCGCGCGAGGTCCCCCGCGGCGCCGTCGTGCCCGTCATTCCGGCGCGCAGGTCGTGGGCGGCGCCGGTGGCGATCAGCGCGGCCGCCCTGTTCGGGTTCTTCGTCGTGATGGGCGTCATCGGCGCGGCCGTCAAGGGCCCGGCCGACGTGAACAACGCGGCGGCGCAGCTCTCGACGACCACCGTTGCGCCCACTACTACGACTACGACCGTGGCACCGACGACGACCAGCACGACGACGTCGACCACGACGACCACCACCACCACCACCACGACAACAACGACCACCGCGCCTGCGGCGGTCGCGCAGCCGAAGCCGCAACCTCAGCCGCAGCCCAACCCGCAGCCGAATCCCCAACCCGCTCCGCAATCGAACTGCCACGCGAGCTACAGCCCGTGCGTGCCTATCGCCACGGACGTCGACTGCGCCGGCGGCAGCGGAAACGGACCTGAGTACGTCCGAGGCCCGATCCGCGTGATCGGCCCCGACGTCTACAAGCTGGACAGCAACGGAGACGGCGTCGGGTGCGAGAGCTAGCGCGGGGAAGCCGTGGGCGCGTCTGACCGCGCCCACGGCTCCACCCCCCGCCCGGCGGCTCCTAGCCGCGCTCGTACGGCGTCTTCTCCCCCGCCTCGACGCCGAACGCCAGGTGGTTGCCCGCGGGCGGCAGCGGGCAGGTGGCGAAGTCGGTGAACGCGCACGGCAGGTTCGTCGCGCGGTTGAAGTCGAGCACGACCTTGCCGTCGCGCGGGGTGGCGGCGATCTGCCGGTTGGCCGCGTAGGTCGTGACGCCGCTGGTCTCGTCGGTGAACAGGATGCTCAGCCCGCCGTTGCGGCCGTTGAACGCCGTCAGCGTGTGCTCGGCGCCGTTGTGCGTGAACCGCACACGGCCCGGAGCCTCGTACACGTGGCTAAGCCCCTCGACCACGGCACCAACGGTCGTGGGGACGGGCGCGTCGAACGGCTCGTACTCGCCCTCCAGCACCCACTGTTCCTGCGGGTCGTACGCTGGCACGCCCTTGAAGTCCCGCAGCACCGGTGCCTTCGGGTCGTGCACGCGGATCAGGTACCCGCCGCGCCGGGCGATCTCGATCTCGACGTCACCTGCCACGACGCGTTCGCCGCCACCGCTCTGGACGAGTTCGAACCGCTTGGTCTCCCCGTCGTTGCGCCAGTAGGCCGCGTCGTCGTCTTGCCACCACTCGCCCGGTAGTCCGTCATAGGCGCGTGGGGACGTCTCGAGCCAATCGAGCGAAACCAGCGCCAGCCACCCATAGGGGTCGGCCAGGGTGGTCTCGCGCTCCGTCTTCCAGGTCTGCCAGTCCTCAGCGAAGCTCATGTACTTGCGAACGACGGAGCGGTGGCGTCGCTTCCCCGTTCCACGGAGTGGGAAACGAGGGCGTCGCCGAGTTCTGTGCGCGCGTAGACGACGCTGCGGCCGTGTCGTTGCGAGGCCAGCAGACCGGCGTCACGCAACGCCCTCAGGTGCTGGTTCACCGCTGATGTCGTGACGCCCGTGCGTCGCGCGATGTCGGTGGACGACCGAGGTTGCGCCAACTCGGCGAGCAGGTCCGCCCGCACCTGACCGAGGACACCGGCGAGCGCTTCGGGCCCACGGCAGCGCCCGGCCTCCCACACCGTGCCGGCGCCACGGGCGGAGTAGATCAGCAACGGCGCCGCGGCGGGGTCGACCGGCACGGCCGTGCGCCGGGCGAACACGCTGGGCACCAGGGTGAGCCCCTGTCCCCCGGCCTCCAGGCGTCGCGGCCGCGCTCCGTCGATGCGCACCTGAACGACGGCGCCGGCAAAGGTGATCCGTTCGGAGATCCCCGAGAACATCGCCGCCAGACCGTGCTGGGCCATGGCGCGGCCGCGATGGGCGATGTCGGCCTCCAGCACCGCGCGCATCCGGTCCCAGTGCCCGGCCAGAGCCGCGTGCCAGTACGACTCCACCGCGTCGAGGACCCTGCGACGGTCGCGCAGCACCGCGGGCACGTCGCCGAACACCGCACGGAAGTCACGTCGCATCGTGGCGGTGGAGATCTTCCGCAGCGCCGCGAACTCGTCCTCGATCCGCGTGAACGGCGTCAGCGGGCGGGGGCTCAGGAAGTCCGGCGTCCAGCCGCGGTCGGTCGACAGCGCCAGCAAGACCTCCGTGTCGACATCACGGATCTGGCGCACCCACGGCACGTGCAGCGGATATTTGGCCGGGTTCTTCAGCACGCGCAGGCTGAGCGTCAGATTGCTGAGCGGCGAGACGGCGAACCGCACGTCCACCAGGTCGGACTCGCCGAGCAGGAACTCGATCATGTAGCACAACGCTACATCAGTTACGTCCCGCCGACGCCTGGGCCAGGCTTCGCGACCATGTGGACCGACATGCGGCTGGCGTTGCGGATCGCCTGCCGGGCAGCGGAACGAGTGCTCGCCGCAGGCACTCCCGACGTGTGGCTGAAGGAGGACGGCAGGCAGGTCACCTCGACCGATCTCGAGGTCGAGGACCTGGTGCGCCGGCTGCTCGCGGAGGCGGTGCCCGACGACGGGGTCGTGGGCGAGGAACGTCCTGAGCGCAGAGGAACCTCGGGACGCCGGTGGCTGGTCGACCCGATCAGCGGCACCGCCGACTTCGTGGCCGGACGGCCGACGTACTCGGTCGACCTGGCGCTGGAAGGGGCGCTGGCCGTCTCCGTCATGCCGTCGCTGGGCATCACGATGGCGGCGGGACGTGGCATGGGCTGCCGCGTTTTCCGGGACGAGCGAGAGGAAACCGCTCGTGTGTCCTCAACGGACAGTGTCGAAGGTGCGCGCGTGTGTTTGCACGGCAAGAAGAAACCGGCTCTGGAGCAATGCGTGATCGTGGACGGCTCCACGCCGGTGCTGGACCTGATCACCGGCCGGGTGGACGCGGTGGTCGCGGCGGGCGCCGGACTGGACGAGTTCGACCTGGCGTGCCTGCCGGTGCTCGTGGAGGAGGCGGGCGGACGCGTGACGGTGGTCGAGGAGGACGTCGTGCTGGCCACCAACGGTGTCCTGCACGACGCCTTCCTCGCCCTGCTCATCGCGCGTCCTGGTGTCGCACCAGGCACCCCGGGCTCATGAGGCCCAGGTGATCGCCGGATCCCGCGCGCTGGGGTGACCGACCGGACTCGCACCGGCTTCGACCAGGACCACGACCTGGCGCCTCGACTGCTTCGGCTTCGGTCACGGCTGCCCGTCGAGGACTCGAACCTCGATCTCCGCGTTCAGAGCGCGGTGTCCGTGCCAATTGGACCAACGGGCATCAAAAAAGCCGCCTCGTCGCTCGGTGCGACGGGACGGCTCCCCGGAGACATGAGGTCAGCTCATGCCGAGGAGCACCAGACGTGCTGACGGCGCATGTGTTGCATCACGGCTGGCTCCCTTCCCCGGTTCGTTGAGAACCACTCTGACGGACGGCGTGGCGGACTTGCAACGCATTATTCTGACTTGAAAAAGTTTGCAGAAATAGTTCGCTTTCTTTAAGAATCCTTAAGCGGACTTGCGGAAAACTTTTGCAACGTCTTTCCTGGACCGCTGACACACCCCACCCGGAAGGCATGGACATGTCCCAGGACTGGTGGCGCCACGCCGTCATCTACCAGGTCTACGTGCGCAGCTTCGCCGACTCGAACGGCGACGGCGTCGGCGACCTGCCCGGCATCCGCTCGCGCCTGCCCCACCTGCGCGACCTGGGCGTGGACGCGGTCTGGATCACGCCGTTCTACGCCTCGCCGATGGCCGACGGCGGCTACGACGTGGCGGACTACCGCGCGGTCGACCCGCAGTTCGGCGACTTGGACGACGTGCGCGCGTTGGTGGACGACGCACACACGCTCGGTATCCGGGTGATCGTCGACATCGTGCCGAACCACAGCTCCGACCAGCACGCGTGGTTCCAGGAGGCGCTGGCCGGACGTGGCCGTGAGCGGTACATCTTCCGCGAAGGCGTCGGCGACCAGCCGCCGAACGACTGGGAGTCGGTCTTCGGCGGGCCCGCGTGGACGCGGGTGGCCGACGGGTCGTGGTACCTGCACCTGTTCGCGCCGGAGCAGCCGGACCTGAACTGGGAGCTGCCCGAGGTGCGCGCGGAGTTCCGCGACGTGCTGCGGTTCTGGCTGGACCTGGGCGTCGACGGGTTCCGGGTGGACGTGGCGCACGGGATGGTCAAGGCGCCGGGACTGCCCGACATCGGGCACGCGGACCAGCTCAAGCTGCTGGGCACGGACCCGTTGCCGTTCTTCGACCAGGACGGCGTGCACGAGATCCACCGCGAGTGGCGTGAGGTCGTCGACTCGTACGACGGCGAGCGCGTGCTCGTGGCGGAGGCGTGGACGCCTTCTGCCGAGCGCACGGCGATGTACCTGCGCGCGGACGAGATGCACCAGGCGTTCAACTTCCACTACCTGACGGCGGAGTGGGACTTCGAGGCGTTGCGGTCGGTCATCGACTCGTCGCTGGCTGCTGTCGAACCCGTTGGGGCGCCTACTACTTGGGTGCTGTCGAACCATGACGTGCAACGGCACGTGACGCGGTACGGCGGCGGTGAGACCGGTGTGCGCCGTGCGCGCGCCGCGCTGGCGTTGATGCTCGCGCTGCCGGGCTCGGTGTACCTGTACCAGGGTGAGGAGCTCGGGCTGCCCGAGGTGCTGGACCTGCCGGACGAGGTGCTGCAGGACCCGATGTGGGAGCGGTCGGGCCACACCGAACGCGGCCGCGACGGGTGCCGCGTGCCGTTGCCGTGGGCCGCTTCCGGGCCGTCGCTCGGGTTCGGCACGGGTGGGTCGTGGCTGCCGCAGCCCGCGGACTGGGCGAAGCTCAGCGTGGAGACGCAGACGGGTGACCAGGACTCGATGCTGTCCTTCTACCGCAACGCTTTGCGCGTCCGGCGCGAGCACCCGGCGGCCGGCGCGGGTCTCACGTGGATCGACGGACCGGCCGGTGTGCTGTGGTTCGAGCGGGACGGGGTCGCCTGCGCGGTGAACCTGTCCGAGGCGGTCGTGGAGCTGCCGGACCCGGGCTCGGTGCTGCTGGCGTCGTCGTACTACGGGGTGCGGGACGGGCTCCTGCTGCTCCCGCCGGACACCGCAGTGTGGTGGAAGCTCTGACCAGCTATTTCACTTGATCGACTAAAACTGTCGGACCCCCTGGGTACCGTCCGTGGACATCAGCTCCAGGTCGGACTCAGGGGGTTTCGTGGCAGGCAGGTGGGAGCTCGTCTCCGGTAGCTCGGCGAAGTTCTGGGAGATCACCCGCAGTGGCGCCGCGGTGACCGTCCGATTCGGACGGGTGGGCGCGGCCGGGCAGACCCAGAACAAGGAGCTGCCCTCCGAGGCCGCCGCGCAGGCGCACGTCGCCAAGCTGGTGGCGGAGAAGGAGAAGAAGGGCTACCGCAGCGTCGACGCCGGTGCCGTCGCGAGCGCCGCACCCGAGCCGGTGGCGTCCCCGGCACCCGAGCCGGCGGTGGAGGCTCCCGCGCCGGACGAGGAGACCTGGACCATGCCGGCCGAGTGGCTGGCGCAGGCTATGCGCAGGCGCGATGTCACGCCCCTGCCGGAGTTCGTGGTCGACTCGGCGTCGGCGCGGAGGTTCCGCGAGCAGGTCGCCGCGCAGGCCGCGGAGATCGACGAGGCGCTGACGTCACCGGAGCACGACCAGGGCCTGGTGCGGGCTTTGCGCGACCACCGCGAGGGCCGGCCCGACCCGCTCGGCGCCGCCGTGCTCGCGAGACTGCTCGGGTTCGAGCACGGCACGTCGCCCGCGCACTGGTGGATCGAGGACTTCGGGCTGCCGTTCGCCGCCGCGGCCGCCGCGCACCACGCGACAGTGGCCCACAGCTACGGCAAGCTGGTCGTGTACCTGCCGCACCACAGCTCGCAGGAGAGCGCGGAAGGCCGTGCGCTGATCGACGTCCGCACCGCGCTGGCGGCGGCGGACGACGCGACCTACGAGGCGGCCCTCACCGAGTTGGAGAAGGTCGGCACGACCTGGTTCGGCCAGGTGGCGCGCGCCTTCCTCGCCCCGACGCGGCACGACTGGTTCGAGGAGGCGAACTCGACGTCGAGCGCGTACTGGATGGTGCACAGCTCGGCGAGCACCGCGGAGCAGCTGGGCCGGCTGAGGTACGGCCACCTGATCTGGTCGCAGACGGCCGTCTACACGGCGTTGCACCTGCTCGGTCCCGCGCTCGCACCGGTGCTCGACGCCGAGCTGCGCGCGAAGGCCGAGTGGGGCGGGGAGCACCGGAGGCTGGCGCTCGAGGTGCTGGCGGCCCTGCCGACCGACGAGGCGTTCCTCATGCTGCTCAACCGCCTGCAGGAGCGGTTCGTGCGTCCGCCGCTGTGGTCGGCGATGCAGGCGTTCCCCGCGCGAGCCGTCCGGTTGATGGCGCCGCGCGCCGCCACCGACGCCGACGTCCGCGACCTGTTGCGCGTCCACCTGCTCAAGCACCCCGGCCTCGCTGTTCCGGACGGGCTCGCCTCCCTGGTCGAGTCGCTGCCCGAAGCACCGGCGAGCGCACTCCCGCCGGTGCTGGCCGAGCCGCCGTGGACGCACCGCCGTCCGCAGCCGAAGTCCGTGGTCCTGGGCGACGTCCCGGTGCCCGCCGCCCACCTCACGTGGCTGCCGGGCGAGCGGGAGGAGTGGGCCGAGCTGACCGGCTGGTGGTCGAGGGCCGGTGCGGGGAACTGGCCGGCGATGGCCGACGAGATCCGCTCCGGCGGCTCCCGCCACCACGACCACAGGCTGTTCGTGTCCGGTCCCGAGGATCTCGCCCGCCCGCTGCTCGCCGTCTGGACGCCCGGTGACACCTGGGGCAGCGAGGGCTGGGGCAAGCGCATCGCGGCCCGGTTCGGCGCGGACGCCCTGCCCGCGATGCTGCGGCTGGCGGCGAGCAACCCGCAGATCTCCGGTGTCGTGCTGCTCCCGTACGCCTCCCCCGAGGTCGCCGCGCTGATGGCGGACTGGTTCGTGCGCCTCAAGACCGCCCGCGCGTTCGCTCTCTCCTGGCTGTCGCGTCACCGCGAGGCAGCGGCCCGCCTCCTGCTGCCGGTCGCGCTCGGCCCGGCGGGTCCCGCGCGCCGCAACGCCGAGTCCGCGCTGCGCCACCTCCACCTCGAGTCCGGCGTCGACGTCATCGCTCTCGCCTCCGAGCACAGCGCCGAGGCGGGCGGGGCCGTCCGCGCGCTCATCGAGATCGACCCGCTCGACGTCCTCCCCGCGAAGCTGCCCGCGATCGGCGCGTGGGCCGATCTCACCGTGCTGCCCCAGGTGGTGCTGGCCGACGGTTCCGGCGCGCTGCCCGCGGGTGCCGCGAAGAACCTCCTGACGACGGCCGCGCTGTCCAAACAGGACGCCGTCTACCCCGGCCTGCCTCTCGCCGTCGAGGCGTGCGACCGCGCGTCGCTGGCGGAGTTCGCCTGGGCCGTGTTCGGCCGCTGGCAGGACGCGGGCGCACCGTCGAAGGACGGCTGGGTCCTGCCCGCGCTCGGCTGGTTCGGCGACGACGAGACGGTGCGCCGCCTGGCCCCGTTGATCCGCTCCTGGCCGGGCGAGAGCCAGCACGCCCGCGCCGTGGCGGGCCTCGACGTGCTCGCCGAGATCGGCACCGAGGCGGCGCTGATGAACCTGAACAGCATCGCGGAACGGGTCAAATTCAAGGGCCTCAAGGTCAAGGCGCAGGAGAAGGTGTCCGCCATCGCGGCGGCGCTCGGCCTGAGCCGCGACCAGCTGTCCGACCGCCTGGTGCCCCGGCTCGGCCTCGACGAGGACGCGAGCCTCGTGATCGACTACGGCCCCCGCCAGTTCACCGTCGGCTTCGACGAGCAGCTCAAACCGTACGTCGTCGACCCGGACGGCAAGCGCCGCAAGGACCTGCCCAAGCCAGGAGCTCGCGACGACCAGGAGCTCGCACCAGCGGAGCACAAGCGTTTCGCGGGCCTGAAGAAGGACGTCCGCACCGTCGCCTCCGACCAGATCCACCGCCTGGAGCGCTCGATGGTCGACCAGCGCACCTGGACCACCGAGGAGTTCCACGCGGTCCTGGCCGCCCATCCCCTGCTGTGGCACCTGGTCCGCCGCCTGGTGTGGATCACCGACACCGGCCTGACCTTCCGCCTGGCCGAGGACCGCACCCTGGCGAACGCCTCCGACGACGAGATCACCCTGCCCGCCGACGCGAAGGTCCGCGTGGCACACCCGATCGACCTGATCGACTCCCTGCCGGCCTGGGGCGAGGTGTTCGCGGACTACGAGATCCTGCAACCGTTCCCGCAGCTGGGCCGCCCCACCCACGCCTTCACGCCGGGCGACACCATCCCCCAGCTGGAGAAGTACCTCGACAGGGCCATCCCGGTGGGCAAGGTCCTGGGCCTCACCAAGCACGGCTGGGCACGCTGCCAGCCCCAGGACAACGGCGTCGAGCCGTGGATGACGCGCCCCCTGCCCTCCGGCGGCGCCCTGGTCGCCGCGCTGGACCCCGGCATCGTCGTGGGAATGATCGACATGGAGCCGGAGATGAAGTTCAGCGACCTGTGGTTCGACCCCACCGGCCACGGCGCCTGGGGCGCCCCGAGGGGCGGCAGCCCCACCACGTTCGAAGTGGACGCCATCACCGCCTCCGAACTCCTCTCCGAACTCGAATCACTGCACGCGTAACACGGGAACGGTTGGTCGACGACCAACGTCAGACCGGCTCGGCACGTCACAGGCAAGGCCTCGGACCACACAGCAGGGAGCAGTCAGTGCGCAGGTGGGAGCTCGTCTCGGGCAGCGCGGCGAAGTTCTGGGAGATCGACCAGGACGGCACCGCCGTCACCGTCCGCTTCGGACGGCTCGACACGCACGGCCAAACCCAGACCAAGGACCTGGCCACCCCCGAGGCAGCGGCAGCGCACGTGGCGAAGCTGGTGTCGGAAAAGGAGAAGAAGGGCTACCGCCCGGCCACCGCAACACCAGCCGCTGCCGCTGCCCAACCCTCAACTCCCAACGGCGCCCCAGCTCCTGACAGCGCCCCGGCACCCACCGACGACTCAGCGCCCAACAGTGACCCGGCGCTCACCGGCGCCACCACGCTCACCGGCGCCACCACGCTCACCGGCGCCACCACGCTGACCGCAGCCACCGCCGCGCCCACCACACCGGCAACCACCTCGCCCGGCGCGACGAGCTCCACCGCCACGACCTCGTCGGCTGCGGACCTCCCCACCCACCAAGCCATTGACGCCGCCGGCAGCTCACCCGGCTCACCCACCGCCGCAGACCAGACCGCCGCGTCCACCACCGCCTCCCACACCACCGCCACCAGCTCACCTGGCTCACCCCTCGCCGCAGACCAGACCGCCGCCTCGCCCACCGCACCCACCAGCTCTCACACCACCCCCGCCACCGCCTCGTCTACCGACCAACTCCCCTCCCCCTCCGGCACACCTGCGACGCCTCCCACCGCCGCCCTCGCGCCGCCCACCTCCCCGAAGCCCGTCCCCGCCGACGAGGACACCTGGGTCATGCCGAAGGCCTGGCTGCGCGACGTGGTCCGCCAGCGCGGCTTCACCCCGGCCCCGGAGTTCACCGTCGACCCCGGCCAGGCGGAAGAGGCAAGGAGCCGAGTCGACACGCAGCGGGACACCCGGATCGAACAGATCCTGTCCGAACCGGCCTCGGACCCCGACCTCGTCCAGGCCACACGTGAGCACCTCGCAGGCCGGCCGAACCTGGTCGGGGCGGCGGCGGTCGCGGCGATCATCGACGGCGCCGAGCAGTCCGCGCACGCCTGGATCGCCGACCAGGGCGTGGTGTTCGCGACGGAGGCCGCGGTCGAGTACACCAGGGTGCTCTGCGCGCGCGAGTGGCTGTCGCAGCAGCGCACCTACGGCAACGAACGCCTGACCTCCCGCGGCGGTTACTTCCACACCAACCTCGACACCGCCGAGGGCAGGATGCTCAGGACGATCCGGTACGCGCTGGCGGTCGCGGACGACACCGAGGTCGAAGCCGCGGAAGCCGTGCTGAGCAGGATGGGCGAGCTCGACGAGTCCAACGCGAAGATGGTGCGGGCGTTCGTGCTGCCGGGCCGGGCCGACTGGTTCCAGGACGCGAGCCAGACCAACTCGAACAGCCGGTGGTGGCTCCTGCCCTGCAGTGCCACCCGCTTCGAGGACTTCGGGCCCGTGTCATCCTCGGTGTCCAACAACAGCGCCATCCTGCACACGTCGCTCTACGTGCTCGGTCCGGCGATCGCGCCGTTGCTCGCGGCCGCGCTCGACCACAAGTACCAGCAAGCGGACCGTCGCAAGCAGGTGCTGAAGGTGCTCGCGGTGCTGCCCACCGACGAGGCGTTCACCATCGCGCTCGACCGCATCGAGACGAAGTACGTGCGTCCGACCGTGCTGTCGATGATGGCGGCGTTCCCTGCGCGGGCGGCCCGGCTGCTGGGCGAACGCTCCGGTCGCAACGCCGAACTGCGCCAGCTGCTCAGCGTGCACCTGAAGACCTACCCGCACCTCGAGGCGCCTGACGGTTTCGTCGAGGTCGAGTCCGTGGCACTGCCGGAGGCGCCAGCGGAGGCGTTGCCGACGGTGCTGGCCTCGCCGCCGTGGTTGCAGCGCAAGAAGCCGGTGAAGCCCGTCGTGGTGCCGGACCTCCCGGTGCCCGGCCCGTCCCTCGTGTGGCTGCCGGGCGAGCGGGAGGAGTGGCTGAAGGACGGCCACTGGGACACCCACCGCCACAAGACCTGGGAGCACTGGCTGGCGGAGTACAACGCCGGCCGGATCGGCTACCGCATGGCCGACCTGCTCGTCGGGGCACCCGCGGACGAGGTGCGGCACCTGCTGGCGGACTGGCAGCCCAACCTGGGCTGGAGCGCCGAGTCGGCCGGCAAGCGGCTGGCCGCGAAGTTCGGCTTCGACGCGTTGCCCCCGCTGCTGCGCATCGTGGAGCGCACCTCGGCCACGGCGGTGATCGTCCTGCCGTTCGCCACGCCCGAGGTGGCCGCGTTGATGGCCGACTGGCTCGTGCGGCTCAAGCAGGTGCGCAAGACGGCGCTGGCGTGGCTCGCCCGGCACCGCGAGACCGCGGCACGTCTGCTCATCCCCGCCGCCCTGGGCAAGCCCGGTGCCGAACGCCGCAACGCCGAGACGGCGATCCGCCACCTGCACGCCCTCGGGGTGGACGTGGTGGCGGTCGCTCCCGGCCCGGCCGCGGCGGCCGCCCTGGAGTCCTTCCTGGCCGTCGACCCGGTCGACGTGCTGCCCGCCAAGCTGCCGGTGATCGGCGAGTGGGCGGACACCCGCCTGCTGCCGCAGGTCCTGCTGCACGACCGCAAGCAGGGCCTGTCCCCCGAGGCCGCGCGTCACCTGCTGATGACGGTCGCGCTGTCCAAGCCGGGCGACGTCTACGCCGGTCTGCCGATCGCCCGCGAGGCACTCGACAGGGCCTCGCTGGCGGAGTTCGCGTGGGCGGTCTTCCAACGCTGGCAGGAGGTCGGCGCACCGTCGAAGGAGGGCTGGGCGCTCAACGCGCTGGGCTGGCTCGGCGACGACTCGACGGTCCGGGCGCTGTCGCCGTTGATCCGGGTCTGGCCGGGCGAGAGCCAGCACGCGAGGGCGGTGACGGGGCTCGACGTGCTCGCCGACATCGGCACCGAGGTCGCCCTGTCGCACCTCAACAGCATCGCCGAGAAGGTGAAGTTCAAGGGCCTCAAGACCAAGGCGCAGGAGAAGGTCGCCCAGATCGCCGAGGAACTGGGCCTGTCCCGTGACCAGCTCGCGGACAGGCTGGTGCCGCGCCTGGGTCTCGACGACGCCGCGACCCTGACCATCGACTACGGCCAGCGCCAGTTCACCGTCGGCTTCGACGAACAGCTCAAGCCCTTCGTCCTCGACCCCGACGGCAAGCGCCGCAAGGACCTCCCGAAGCCCGGTGCCAAGGACGACCAGGACCTCGCACCACTGGAGCACAAGCGGTTCACGGCCCTGAAGAAGGACGTCCGCACCGTCGCCTCCGACCAGATCCACCGCCTCGAACGCGCCATGGTCGACCAGCGCACCTGGACCGCCGACGAGTTCCACGCGGTCCTGGCCGGCCACCCCCTGCTGTGGCACATCGTCCGCCGCCTCGTCTGGATCACCGGTGACGCCGACTCCTTCCGATTGGCGGAAGACCGCACCCTCGCCGACTCCGGCGACGACGAGTTCACCCTCCCCGCCGACGCCACGGTCCGCGTGGCACACCCGGTCGACATCCAGGACGAGCTCGAGGCCTGGGGCGAGGTCTTCGCCGACTACGAGATCCTCCAGCCGTTCCCGCAGCTGGGCCGCCCGCTGCACCTCGTGCCCCGGGGCGAGGACCTCCTGCCCCACCTGAAGGAGCACTGCGGCGTCGACCACCCGATCGGCAAGATCCTCAGCCTCACCAAGAAGGGCTGGATCCGCGGCGAACCCCAGGACGGCGGCGTCGAGTGCTGGATCACCCGCCCCCTGCCGACCGGCGGCGCCCTCGTCGCCTCGCTCGACCCCGGCATCGCCGTGGGCGCCATCGACGTCTTCCCGGAGGTCAAGTTCACCGAACTCTGGTTCTCCGCCGACGGCCACGGCTACTGGTCCCCCCAGCGCAACGCGGCGAACGCTCTCACCACCGACGCGATCACGGCCTCCGAGGTGCTGTCCGAACTGGAGTCACTGCGCCAGTAGCACCGGAACTCAGGGGGCTGACCCGCTCTTCGCCCCGACTGCGAAGAATTGTCAGACCCCCTGAGTAACGTCCGTGGACATCAACTCCTTTGTACGGCCCCAGGAGGTAACGCAGTGCGCAGGTGGGAACTCGTCGCGGACGGCTCCGCGAAGTTCTGGGAGATCGAGCAGGACGGCGCGACGGTGACCGTCCGGTTCGGACGGCTGGGCACCACCGGCCAGACCCAAACCAAGGAGCTGGCCTCCGCCGAGGCGGCCACCGCACACGTCACCAAACTGGTGTCGGAGAAGGAGAAGAAGGGCTACAGCCCACAAGGCACCGCTGGCCAGCCCCTCGCGGCCTCAGCCACCAGCGCCCCCTCAGCGGCCAACGGGTCCGCCACGCCTGCCACCCAGCAACCCGGCACCGACCATTCCGCGAACGCCCTGTCGGGCACCACCATCGGGCAATCCGCAGCCGCACAGCCACCCGGCACCGCCCCCTCGCAGCCACCCGGCACCACCATCGGGCAACCCGCGGCCGCGCAGCCACCCGGCACCACCATCGGGCAACCCGCGGCCGCGCAGCCACCCGCCACCGCCACCGCGCAACCACCCGGCACCACCACCGCCCCCGCGGCCGCGCAGCCACCCGGCACCGCCCCCGCAGCCTCCGCACCCACGACCGCTTCACCCGGCGCCACCACGGGCCACCCCGCGAACGCCCTGCCCGACACCGGCCAGCCGTCCAGCACCGCCACCGCGCCCGCAGCCCCGGCACCCACGACCGTCCTCGACGAGGACACCTGGGTGCTGCCCAAGGCCTGGCTGCGAGACGCGGTCCGACAGCGCGGAATCACCCCGGCACCCGAGTTCACCCTCGACCCCGCCAAAGCCGACCAGGCACGCCGGCAGATCACCGAGCAGGCGGAGAAGATCGAAGGCGCCCTCACGGCCAAGTGGTCCAAGGCAGAGCTGGTGACGGCGGCCCGCGCCCACCTGGCCGGCCAGGCGAACCCCGTAGGCGCGGCGTCGATCGCGGCCATCACGAGGCCAGGCGCGCCCGCGGTGCACGCCTGGATCGCCGACCACGGCCTCGCCTTCGCCGCCGCGGCGGTCGTCAAGGTCACGAACGTCTCGTTCGCCGACCAGTGGGACCAGAAGCGCGGCAAGTGGACCGGCGTCTGCCTCCAGCCCTCCGACGGCAGGTTCCAGGTGGCGATCGGGGATCCGGAGGGCCAGATGCTCACGGTCGTCCGGTACGCGATCGCCGTCGCGGGCGAGGAGGAGCGTGCGGCCGCCGAAGCCGTGCTGGAGGAGCTCGGCAGGGAGAAGAACGAGCAGCAGGTCCGGTCCTACCTGGTGCCGGAGCGGGTGGACTGGTTCACCGAGGTCTGCGAGAAGGCCTACACGTCCAGCCGGTGGTGGATGCTGCCGAGCAGCGCCCGCGGCCTCGAGGACTTCAAGAAGGCCGACGAATCGCTCACGACCTCGGCGTTCGTGCTCTACACGGCGGTGTACGCGCTGGGTCCGGCGGTCGCGCCGCTGCTCGCGGTGGAACTCGACTCCGACAGCTACTACCAGCGGACGGGCGGTCGCAAGCAGGCGTTGAACGTGCTGGCGGCGTTGCCGACCGACGAGGCGTTCACGATCCTGCTCGACCGGCTGGACCAGAAGTACGTGCGGTCCGCCGCGGTGACCGCGATGACGGCGTTCCCCAGGAGGGCGGCGCGGTTGCTGGCCGAGCGGGTGTCGTCGAGCGAGAGCGCGCGTCGGCTGCTGCACGCCCACCTGCTCTCGAACCCGGAGATCACGGTGCCCGACGAGGTCGCCGCGGTACTCGCCGAGTCCGGCCTGGTGATCCTGCCGGACGCGAGCGCGGAGCAGTTGCCGCCGTTGCTGGCCTCGCCGCCGTGGCTGAACCGCAAGAAGGCGGTGAAGCCCGTGGTCCTGGCGGATCTCCCGGTGCCGGAACCGGCGGTCCACTGGCAGCCCGGTGAGCGCGAGGAATGGCTCGAATCCGGCGAGGGGTGGAAGCAGGACCACCACGACTGGCGCAAGCTCCTCAAGGACTACGAGGCCGGCACCGTCGGCTACTACGACAACGACCTGTTCCTCCTCGCCCCCGACGACGAGGTGCGGCACCTGCTCGCGGACTGGCAGCCGAACTACAGCTACGGCGTCGAGGAGTGGGGCAAGAACATCGCGGCCCGGTTCGGCACCGACGCCGCGCCGGCACTGGTCCGGCAGGTCCAGTCGGCCCCGGCGACGGCCGGGCTCGTGCTGCTGCCGTTCGCCACTGTCGAGGTGGCCGTGCAGATGGCCGACTGGTTCGCCCGCACCAAGCAGCCCCGGCGCTGGGGCCTCGAATGGCTCGCGCGGCACCGCGAACAGGCCGCCCGTCTCCTCATCCCGGCGGCCGCGGGCAAGGCGGGCGTTCCCCGCCGCAACGCCGAGGCGGCGCTGCGGCACCTGCACACCACCCTCGGCGTCGACGTGCCGGCGCTCGCCCGGGAGTGCGGTGCCGAGGCCGCGATCGACCTCGTGCTGTCGGTCGACCCGGTCGACGTGCTGCCCGCGAAGCTGCCGGCGATCGGTGTGTGGGCGGACACCCGCCTGCTGCCCCAGGTCCTGCTGCTCGACCGCAAGCACGCCCTGCCCGCCCCGGTCGCCGCGCACCTGCTGATGACGGCCGCGCTGTCCAAGCCGGGCGAGCTCTACGCCGGGTTGCCGATCGTCCGCGAGGCACTCGACGGGGAGTCGCTGGCGGAGTTCGCGTGGGCGGTCTTCGAGGCGTGGCAGGAGGCCGGCGCGCCGTCGAAGGAGAGCTGGGCGCTCAGCGCGCTGGGCTGGTTCGGCAACGACTCGACGGTCCGCGCGCTGTCCCCTCTGGTGCGCAGGTGGCCGGGCGAGAGCCAGCACGCCAGGGCGGTGTCCGGTCTGGACGTCCTCGCCGACATCGGCACCGAGGTCGCCCTGTCGCACCTCAACAGCATCGCCGAGAAGGTGTCGTTCAAGGGTCTCAAGGCCAAGGCCCAGGAGAAGGTCGCCCAGATCGCGGCCGAGCTCGGCCTGTCCCGCGACCAGCTGTCGGACCGGCTGGTCCCGCGCCTGGGCCTCGACGACGCCGCGACCCTGACCATCGACTACGGCCAGCGGCAGTTCACCGTCGGCTTCGACGAACAGCTCAAGCCGTTCGTGCTCGACCCCGACGGCAAGCGCCGCAAGGACCTCCCGAAGCCCGGCGCGAAAGACGACCAGGACAAGGCCCCGCTGGAGCACAAGCGGTTCACGGCGTTGAAGAAGGACGTCCGCACGATCGCGTCCGACCAGATCCAGCGGCTGGAACGCGCCATGGTCGACCAGCGCACGTGGAGCGCCGAGGAGTTCCTGACGGTCCTCGCGGCGCACCCGCTGCTGTGGCACCTGGTCCGCCGCCTGGTCTGGATCACCGACGACGGCGCGTCCTTCCGCCTGGCCGAGGACCGCACCCTCGCCGACGAGAACGACGACGAGTTCACGTTGCCCGGCGACGCCGCGGTCCGGGTGGCGCACGCGGTCGCCCTGCAGGACACGGCGGCGGCCTGGGGCGAGGTGTTCGCCGACTACGAGATCCTCCAGCCCTTCCCGCAGCTGGGCCGCCCGGTCCACCTGCTCGCCTCCGCCGAGGAGCTCCTGCCCCGGCTCAAGAAGTTCTGCACCACGCCGTACCCGATCGGCAAGATCCTCGGCCTGACCAAGAAGGGCTGGGTGCGCGGCGAGCCGCAGGACGCGGGCGTCGAGTGCTGGATCACCCGGCCGTTCCCGGACGGCGGCGCGCTGGTCGCCTCGCTCGAGCCCGGCATCGCGGTGGGCGCCATGGACGTCTTCCCCGAGGTCGCCTTCAGCGACGTGTGGTTCTCGCGCAGCGGCCACGGCACGTGGTCCGCGCCGAAGGACGCGCCCGCCACCTACGACATCGACCCGACCACCGTCTCCGAGCTCCTCTCCGAACTGGAGTCCCTGCAGTCATGACCAGCACCCAGACGATGCAGCGCCCTCCCGCCGAGGTCCGCTACGCCGACGAGCTCGCCCGGCTCCGCGACGCCGACACCGCGCCCAAGCCGCCGGGCTGGGCGCTGAGCCTCGCCTCCGCGCGCAAGTTCGTGGTGGGCGACGAGAAGAGCGGCATCAGCAAGAAGTTCGTGGGAGATCCGTCCCTCGTGGACAGGGCGCTGGTGACGCTCGCGACGAGCCGCGGCCTGATGCTCGTCGGTGAGCCGGGCACGGCGAAGTCGCTGCTGTCCGAGCTGATCGCGGCGGCGGTGTGCGGTGAGTCGACGCTGACCATCCAGGGCGGCGCGGCGACGACCGAGGACCAGATCAAGTACTCGTGGAACTACGCGCTGCTGGTCGCGGAGGGCCCGTCGCCGCGCTCGCTCGTGCCGGCGCCGATGCTGCGCGGCATGGCCGAGGGCAAGATCGTGCGGTTCGAGGAGATCACCCGCTGCCCGCTCGAGGTCCAGGACTGCATGCTGTCGATGCTGTCCGACCGCGTGATGGCGATCGGTGAGCTCAACGGCCCGGACGGCATGGTGTTCGCGCAGGACGGGTTCAACGTGATCGCCACGGCGAACACGCGGGACAGGGGTGTCAACGAGATGAGCGCCGCGCTCAAGCGGCGGTTCAACTTCGAGACGGTCTTCCCGATCGCGGACTTCGACACCGAGCTCGCGCTGGTCGAGCAGGAGGCGGCGAAGCTGCTGGAGCGCTCCGGTGTGGAGCTCGCGCCGAGGCGCGACGTGCTGGAGGTGCTCGTGCGCACGTTCCGCGACCTGCGCGAGGGCAGCGACAGGCTCACGACCGTGATGAGCACGGCCGAGGCGGTGTCGGTGGCGCACGCCGTCGGGCTGCGGGGCTGGTTCCTGCGCGGTGAGGTCGGTTCGGCCGCGGACGTCGTGGAGTGCCTGGCGGGCACGGCGGCGAAGGACAACGCGGAGGACCTGGCGCGGCTGCGGCGGTACCTGGAGCAGCACGCGGCGCGGCGCAAGGGCGCGCAGTGGCAGGAGCTGCACCGCGCCCGTCACCTGCTGCCCGGCTGATGGGGGCCGTGTTCGTCGGCGTCCGGCACCACAGTCCCGCCTGTGCCCGGCTGGTCGCCGCCACGATCGAGGAGCAACAGCCCGCGTACGTGCTCGTCGAAGGTCCCGCCGACTTCAACGAGCGCATCGACGAGCTGCTGCTGGGGCACGAGCTGCCCGTCGCGTTGTTCAGCTACTCCGACCAGCACGCGTCGTGGTCGCCGTTCTGCGACTACTCGCCGGAGTGGGTGGCGATCATCGAGGCACGCCGGTGCGGCGCCGAGGTCAGGTTCATCGACCTCCCGGCGTGGCACGAGGCGTTCCGCGACGTGAGCAACCGGTACGCCGACGCGGAGCTGCGCTACACCGAGGTCGTCGACCGGTTGTGTGTGGAGTTCTCCGTGGACAACGTCGACGTGCTGTGGGACCACCTCTTCGAGTGCGAGACCGACCCGGTCGGCATGGCCGAGTACTTCGACCTGCTGCGCGGCACGGCGGACGCGGACGAGGGCGACTCGGCGCGCGAGGAGTACATGGCGCGCTGGGTGCGGGCGGCGGTGGCCGACGCCGGCGACAGGCCGGTCGTCGTGATCACCGGTGGCTTCCACACCGCGGCGCTCAAGGCGAAGCTCGACGGCGGCACCGAGTGGCCGGAGGTGCCCGAACGCGAAAGGGGTGCGAGCTATCTCGTGCCGTATTCGCACGCACGGCTGGACGCGTTCACCGGCTACCAGTCGGGCATGCCGTCACCCGGCTACTACCAGCAGGTCTGGGAGAACGGGGCCCAGCGCGCGGCGGACTGGCTGGTCGAGTCGGTGGCCACGCGGCTGCGCGAGCGGCAGCAACCGGTGTCGACGGCCGACCTCATCGCCGCGCACACCCAGGCCGGTGCGCTGGCCCGGTTGCGCGGTCACGAGAACCTGGCGCGCACGGACGTGCTCGACGGGCTGACCAGCGCGTTGATCTCCGAGGACCTGACGCAGCCTCCCCCGTGGACGCGGCGCGGCACGCTGCAGCCCGGCGCGCACCCGGCGTTGGCCGAGATGCTCGGGGCGTTGCGCGGCGACAAGGTCGGCAGGCTGCACCCCGGCACGCCGGCGCCGCCTCTGGTCAACGCCGTGCAGGAGCTGTTGCGAACGCACGGTCTCGACCAGGAGGGCAAGGTCGCTCTCGACCTCACGGACGCGGAAGCGCTGGGGCGCAGCAGGATCCTGCACCGCCTGCGGGTGCTGCGGATCCCCGGCTTCACGCGCACGAGCGGCCCGACCGAGGGGGCCCAGCCGCGCCTGGACGAGCAGTGGACGCTCCGGCCGGTCGAGGAACGGCTCGCGGCGTTGATCGAGGCCGCCGAGAACGGCGCCACGCTCGAGGAGGCGGCCGGGGCGGTCCTGGAACGCCGCTCGCGGCACGCCCAGCTCGAGGAACTGGCCGGGATCCTGTTCGACGCGGTGCTGTGCGGGATCTCGACGTTGTCCGGCAGGGTCAAGCAGTCGCTGAACGAGGGCGTGAAGGACACAGGTGACCTGGCGGCGCTGGGCAAGGTCCTGAGCGGAGTGCTCGGGCTGTGGCGGCACGACAGGTTGTTCGGCACCAGGAGGGACCCGCTGCTCGGCTCCGTGATCGACGTCGGCACCGCGCGCGTGCTGTGGCTGGTCGAGGGCCTGCACGGCGGACCGGCGCCGGCCGATCCGAACCGGCTCAAGGCGATGGCGGCGGCCAGGGACGCGGTGCTGCACGCGAAGTCCGCGCTGTCGCTGGACGTCGTGGACGTCACGGGCGTCGCGACGCGCGTGAGCAACGACGTGCAGGCTCCACCGGACCTGCGCGGAGCGGCACTCGGACTCGCGTGGGCGCTGGGCTCCAAGCCGGACGTGCGCAAGGTCCGCACCATCGAGGCGCTCGGCGACTGGCTCGCCGGGTTGTTCGCGGTGGCGCGGGAGGAGGTGCTGGCGAGCCCCGACCTCGTCGGCGTGCTGGACGAGCTGGTCAGCGCGATGGACGAGGACGAGTTCCTGGTGGCGTTGCCCGCTTTGCGGCTCGCGTTCAGCTACTTCCCGCCCAGGGAGCGGGAGACCATCGCGGCGACGGTGCTCGCCCACCGCGGTGTCGAGGGCAGCACGAGGAACGTCACCCGGCTCACCGTCGACCCGGTGGCGGTGGCGGAGGCGATGGCGATCGAGAAGCGCGTGGACGCGTTGCTGGTGAAGGGCGGGCTGGCATGACGGACCTGGAACGCTGGCGGCTGATCCTCGGTGAACCGGCGTCGCGCTGCACGGGAGGCCTGCAGGGCGACGCGGCCCGCCGGGACGTGGCGCTGGAGTGGCTCTACGGGCGTGATCCCGAACTGGCCGAACGTGGCGTGCGCAAGGGCGGCAGCGAGGACTCGGTGCTGCAAACTGTCGACTGGCTGGACGAGGTCCACACCCTCTTCCCGAAGGAGACGATCGAACGGCTGGAGCGCGACGCGGTCGAACGCTACGAGATCACCGACATCGTCACCGATCCCGATGTGCTGCAACGGATCGAGCCGAACCCGGCGCTGCTGCGCGCGGTGCTGCGGACCAAGCACCTGATGAACCCGGCCGTGCTCGCGATGGCGCGCAAGATCGTCGAAGCGGTCGTGAGGCAGTTGATGGAGAAGCTGAAGACGGAGGTGCGCACGGCGTTCAGCGGCACGAGGTCGCGGCGGCCGAGCATCCACAAGAACTCCCGCAACTTCGACTTCCGCTCCACGATCAAGGCGAACCTCCAGCGCTACCAGCCGGAGGAGCGCAAGCTCGCGATCGAGCACCCGAAGTTCGTCTCGCGCACCAAGCGGAACCTGGAGCAGTGGCAGGTGATCCTGCTGGTCGACCAGTCGGGGTCGATGACCAGCTCGGTGATCCACTCGGCCGTCACGGCGGCGTGCCTGTGGGGGCTGCCAGGGCTGCGGACGCACCTCGTCGCGTTCGACACCAACGTGGTCGACCTGACCTCGGACGTGACGGACCCGGTCGAGCTGCTGATGAAGGTGCAGCTCGGCGGCGGCACGGACATCGCCAAGGCCGTGGTGTACGGGGCCGAGCTCGTGGACAGCCCGCGCCGGTCGATCGTCGCGATCATCAGCGACTTCTACGAGGGCGGCAGCGAGGAGCGCCTGGTCCGCACGGTCAAGGGGCTGTGCGAGCAGGGCACCCACGTGCTGTGCCTCGCGGCGCTCGACGACGAGGCGAACCCGGACTACGACAGGGCTCTGGGCCAGCGCCTCGCGAACGTCGGCGCCCACGTCGGCGCGATGACCCCCGGCCAGCTCGCGGAATTCGTTGCGGAGAAGCTCAAGTGACCAGACCCGACCTGATGGCACTGACCCCGGACGCGCTCGCGGCGCTGGCCAACCGCGGTCTGGTGAAACGTGCCGTCAAGGAGCTCGACGCGGGGGTCGTCCCGGCGCTCGACACCGATCCGTCCGGTGCCGTCCAGGGCAAGTTCCCGGACGGCACCACGACCACGCTGCCGCCCGGCATCACGCTCGAAGCCGCGCAGTGCAGTTGCGGCGCGGCGGGCGTCTGCCGGCACCGCATCGCCCTGGTCCTCGCCTACCAGCGCACCCAGGAGGCGAGCGCGCCCGCCGACCTGTGGTCGCCGGGCGCCGTGACGGACGACGACCTGGTGGCGTTGATGGGCGAACGCACGCTGCGCCGCGCCCGCAGGGCGTTCCAGGCCGGCTACCGCGCCAAGCTCCGCCGCCCGACAGCGGACGACCTGACGGCACAGGCGGAACTCCCGACCTGCACCGTCACGTTCCTCGTGCCCGGCGACCTGTCCTACGTCCACACGGACGCGGTGAACAAGGACGAGGCGACGGCGCTCGCGGTGTGGGCGTTCCGCGAGGCCGACACAGCGGGCACCGACACGGTCGACGTCGGCGGATCTCCCACCACGGCAACGGATCTGACGGCGGTCACCGACCTCCTCGACCAACTCCTGCTGGACGGCACCACGAACGCGAGCGAGGTGCTCGACGTGGCGTGGCAACGCCTGCACCGCGACCTGACCGCGCAACGCCTGCACTGGCCCGCCGCCGTGATCACCGACCTGCTCGCGCACCTGTCCGCGTACCGCAGGCGCAGCGCCGACTACGAGGCCGAACGGTTCGCCGCCCTGCTGACCGAACTGCACGCCCGCACCACCGCCACGGGCCCCCGGGCCGAGATCCTCGGCCCGGACGAACCCGCGGAAACACCCCTGAAGCGGGTGAGGCTGACCGCGCTGGGCGCGCGCCTGCGCGCGGAGAACGCGGTCGACGTCTACTTCGCCTCGGGCGACGTCGTGCTGGTGCAACGCGACACTCCCCTGCGCACCGGCCAGCGCCTCGCCGCGTCGAACGTCGTGTCCGAATCGGCAACGCGCAGCGCGAGCCGCGCCGTGACGCTGAAGACGAGCAGGGTGGCCAAGACGTCGCTGACCCCGGTCGGCACGGCCTGGGACCACCTGCCGCAGGCCTTGGTGGTCGACGACTACGACGCCGCCGCCGCACACCTGGCGGCCCTACCGCCACGCCAGGTCAGGGCGAGGGTCGAGGCGGAACTGGTCCGCGTGCTCCGAGTCACCGAGGTCACCGACCTCGCCTACGACCCCGCCGCACAACGCCTCACCGCGACCCTCCACGCCCCCAACGGCACGACGTGCCTCCTGGAGGCAACGCACCGAGCCGCCGCCCCACACTCCCTCGACGCTCTGACAGCGGCACTGCGCGCGACCCCGACGACCATCACCGGCAGCATCCGCCGCCACCGGGGCACGCTGCTGGTGGACCCGCTGGCCGTCCACACCTCCGCGGGAGTGGTGGTGCCAGACCTGGCGACCGGCACGGCGCCACAACCCCTGTCGCCGGGCGCCACCTCGTCCGACCCGCTGAGCGCGGTGGTGGACAGCGGCCTCACGGTCCTGGCCGAGGCCGCGCACCGCGGCCTGGACCACCTGACGGACAGTCTGCTGGCCCGCACGCGCGAGGTCGGCGCCCACCTGCACAACGCGGGCTTGCGCACGGCGGCGGCCCACGTGACGGCCTTCGCGGACGGCCCGGCCCCGGCGACGTGGTTGAGAGCGCACCTGAGGTTGCTGGTGACTGCCGACGCACGCTGACGAACCCGGATTCGTGTCGAGCAAGACTGAGCGGAAGCCCGCACTCAGCGCACCCGAGGTCGCCGATGGCAGCCGAGGCACGCTGACGAGCCCGGATTCGTGTCGAGCAGGGCTGAGCGGAAGCCCGCACTCAGCGCACCCGAGGTCGCCGGTAGCAGCCGAGGCACGCTCACGAACCCAGATTCGTGTCGAGCAAGCCTCAGCAGAAGCCCGCACTCAGCGCACCCGAGGTCGCCGGTAGCAGCCG
>NZ_BNAR01000003.1:0-267442 GCF_014653695.1 Lentzea cavernae
TCTCCCCTGACAACAACCGTTGTCAGGGATCAAGGTGTCCGAGCCTCGGGGACAACTCCACGCTTTTCGTCCGCTTGACACCCTTCCTCAGGTGTGGCCCGCTCTTGGTGCGGCTTGTGATGGGACCCCACCGCCGACCGCACCCGACTAAGCAACAGGCAGCCGCCCAACGCAACAGGCGTGCCATCAACCCACGAACGGCGCTGGCCCCCATCTCAGATTGCCGGGGTCTGGGGCAGAGCCCCAGGGGAACCACCAAACAGCAACCCGCCAACGCAAACCAGCCACCTACGGACCAGAAGCGTCAGAGAACAGCCCGAACCGCCTCACCAACAGGCGTCTCCCCATTGGTCACTTCCAACGTCTTCCCCACAGTCCCAGGCGTCGAAAGCAACTCCACCAACACAGCCGCAACATCAGCCCGAGTGACCGAAGCCCGAGGCAACCGAGGCGCACCAAGCGTCACAAGCCCAGTAGGAGCATCGTTGACCAACGGCCCAGGCCGCAAAATCGTCCAATCCAGATCCCGCGACCGCAGATCCTCCTCAGCCAACTTCTTGGCCTTCAGGTACACCGCGAACTCAGGATCGACAGAGGCAGAATCAGCAGCCTCGATCCCCACGGTCGAAACCTGGAGAACCCGCCGCACCCCCGCCTCCACACAAGCAGAGGCGAACAGAGCAGCGGCCCCGTAGTCCACGGTGTCCTTGCGGGCGGCGCCAGATCCGGCGCCGGCACCAGCGGCGAACACTGCCGCGTCCGCGCCGTTCAAATACGAGGCGACCGAGTCCAGATCAGCGGACTCCAGGTCGCACAACACCGGAACGGCTCCGGCTTCCTGCACGTCACCGAAGTGATCGGGATTGCGTACCAGCGCGGTGGCGGCGTCTCCACGGGTGGCCAGCTGCTGCTCGAGAAGCAGCGCGATCTGCCCGTGTCCGCCGGCTATGACTACTCGCATGTCCCGACCGTAGATCAGTGCGCCGTGCCCAGCATGACACGTGGTTCAGGAGGCGGTGGCGAGGACCTGCTCGTAGACCAGTTCGTTGACCCAGCGGGTGATGGCGGTGTCCTCGGCGGGGACACTCTCCTGGCGGCCGGACACGTCGACCGAGAGGTCCTTGTCGTCGTCGGCCAGCAGGACCGAGACGCCGTAGCGGCGGACGCGCGGCAGGCAGTTCGCGAGGTAGTCGTGCGAGAAGGCGACCGACTCGGGCAGGACGGCCGCGGCGTTGCCGTAGCGGGCGAAGGGGACGGCGGAGGCCAGTGCGGTGCGCCAGTGGCGGGCGACGGCCAGGACGCCGACGATCTTCACGGCGGCGGGGGGAACGCGGCCTTCCATCTCCGGCCACACCCAGGTGGAGACGGTGGTCTTGTCGGCCTCGGGGCCCGCACCCACGCACACGCGCTCGGCGTGGGCGTCGGCCAGGAGCTCGGCCACCACGACGACCTTGCGGCCCATCAGGACCATTTCGGGGAGAACCACGCCGTGCCAGCCGAGGCGGATCGCCGCAGCGGCTGCCAACTCCTCGACGGACGCGGGCAGTTCCGGAACCGGGACCGGGGTGGTCGACAGACCGTTCGAGCTGTCGAGTGCCGCGATCCTTGCTGGGGTGCTGCTCACGCCAGTGCCTCCTCGTCACCCGCGGCGGGAGATCCGCCGCGTTTCGACTCGTGCTCTGGATAAGAATTAGCAGGAAGCGCGCGGCCCGCCCCCAGGTCACAGGACCCCCTGCGATCGACGGCGCGGACCGGTCGGTGACCGGTCGAGGAGTGGTGAGGGGAGTTCGGTCCTACGGTGCTGCCGTCTGGGTGACGTTAATCCGTATGGACGCACCAAAAGACCTGCTCAAAGTGGGTGCGCCAGGCGTGGCGGCGAAATGCCGGTGAGCGGCGCCGTTCGCCGTCCGGCGACCGTTCACCGCGCCAGAACGACCACCTACATGACGATCACTGTTTTGCCGGGGCCGTGACCTGCGAAAACATCAACAGCGCCGCGCAACGGCAGACGGCGCGAAATGGGTACTTCCAGGTCACCGGCCTGCACCAACGACGTGAGGCGCACCAACGCCTCACGCGACCCCTTCAGACCGAAGTTCTGCGCAGGATCACTGGAGACGTAGTTGGTGTTGAAGGCCAACGGCGCGTAGCGCGCGTTCGCCTCGAACGACGAACGGTCGGCGCTGACGAGGTCGATGAGCGCGTCCGCCTCCACGAGGGAGTCGCCGCGACCGACGGGGATGACGCGCTTGCCGGCCGCACGCGCGATCTGGACGGCGAACGACCCGACGCCGCCGGACGCACCGACGATCAGGACGGAGCGAGCGGCACCGAGCGACTCGACCAACTGCAAAGCCGTCATGCCCGCGGTGGGCAATGCGGCGGCGACGGCGGGATCCATGTCTTCCGGCAACGGTGCCAATGGGTTGGTGGCCGGAACTGTGACGTACTCGGCGTATGTTCCGCCGCCGACGGGACGCCGGAAGAACGTGCCGAAAATCCTCTCTCCGGAACCTTCCACCACTCCTGCACCATCAGTTCCGGGAACGAGGGGGAACTGATGTGGAGCGGAGTCCCGCAGCATCCCGTTCACGACTTTGCGGTCGAACGGGTTCACGCTCGCGGCGAGCAGGCGCACCTTCAGCTCATCAGGGCCCGCCACCGGCTCCGGAACCTCGACCAGCTCGAGCTCCGCGCCGAATTCCGCCGCTGCCATCGCCCACATGCCGACCCCCGAACGAGTGACAGACATCACCTGTTGGATCAACGAATCCGATACCACCGATCAACGAAAGAACCCCCCTCGCGATTCCGCGAGGGGGGTTCTTTCTGTCTTTCGATGGGCAAGGGGGGAGTTGAACCCCCACGTCCTTTCGGACACACGGACCTGAACCGTGCGCGTCTGCCATTCCGCCACTTGCCCCTGGAGACGTTGGAAACACTAGCACGCGTCCAAACCAGGTTCCTAATCGCCCCCTGTAGGCCTGGTCGTACCCGGATACGATCGGTGTGGACGCCCGGCCGGGCGGGACGAGCGGAAGGAGTCGACATGGGCCTGCAACGCTTCGAGCGCAAGCTGGAAGGTCTGGTCGGCAACACCTTCGCGCGCGTGTTCGGCGGCAGTGTTGTGCCCCAAGAGGTGGCACAGGCACTGCAACGGGAGGGTGACAGCAACATCCGCGAGCTCGCGGGTGGCAGACTGCTAGCCCCCAACCACTACAAGGTGCTGCTCGGAGCTCAGGACCACGAACGACTTGCGGGCGACGAGCAGGATGAACTACGCATCACACAGCTTCTCGCAGAGGGCCTGCGGGAGCACCTGGCCGAGTCCGGATGGGATACCTATGGTGACGTCGTAGTCTCCCTGGAGCGCTCCGAGGCGCTGCACACCGGACAGTTCCGAACCAGCTCGTCCGTCGACCCCGACGTGAAAGCGGCCAGCCGACGGTCAGCACCACCTCGCACCGCAGGAGACCGATCCATGAGCCAGCCACCCGGCTACGGACAAGGACAGGGCCAGCCCGCCCAGGACCCTTATGGTCAGGGCGGCTACGGCCAGCAGGGCTACGACCAGCAGCAGCAGGGCTATGACCAGCAAGGTTATGGCCAGCAGGGTTACGGCCAGCAACAGGACCAGGGCTACGGCCAGCAGGGTTACGGCCAGCAGCAGGGCTACGACCAGGGTTACGGCGGCGGCCAGCAGGGCGGCGGCTACGACCAGGGTTACGGCCAGCAGCAGGGCTACGGCCAGCAGGGCTACGACCAGGGTTATGGCGGCGGCCAGCAGCAGCAGGGCTACGACCAGGGTTACGGCGGCGGCCAGCAGGGCGGCGGCTACGACCAGGGTTATGGCCAGCAGCAGGGCGGCGGTTACGACCAGGGTTACGGTCAGCAGCCGGCCGGCGGTTACGACCAGGGTTACGGCCAGCAGCAGGGCTACGGCCAGCAGGCAGGCGGCTACGACCAGGGCTACGGCCAGGGCGGATACGCCCCTCCGGCCACCCAGGGCGCCAACCGTCAGCTCAACGCGACGCTGCACCTCGACGACGGATCCAACCGGACGTACAACCTGAAGCAGGGTGGAAACGTCGTAGGACGTGGGCAGGAAGCCGACTTCCGCCTCCCGGACACCGGGGTCTCCAGGCGCCACCTGGAAATCTCGTGGGACGGGCAGAATGCGATGCTCGCTGATCTCGGTTCGACCAACGGCACCACGGTGAACGGCACGCCAGTGCAGACTTGGCAGCTCGCGGAAGGCGACGTCGTCCGCATCGGCCACTCGTCACTGGTCTTCCGCACCGCGGGCTAGAGGTCGACACGGGCGTCGGTAAGCAACTCAAGGCAGGAGCGGTTACAACCGGTGCCAGAGCTGGTGATGCAGCTGACCAGAGCGGGCTTTCTCGTGCTCCTCTGGCTCTTTGTGCTGGCCGCCCTACGTGTGGTCCGCTCTGATCTCTACGCAGCCTCAGGGCTCCGGGCGTCAGGTCTGCCCGGATTCCGGAGGTCCGAGAAGTCGGCGAGGGGAAGCAAGGCGCCTCGGCAACTCGTGGTCACCCACGGGGCGCTGACGGGCACCCGCATCTCGCTCGACGGCAGGCCGATCCTGATCGGCCGCGCTGACGACTCCACTCTCGTCCTGGACGACGACTTCGCGTCGACCAGGCACGCGAGGCTGTCCATGCGCGGTACCGACTGGTACGTGGAGGACCTCGGCTCCACGAACGGCAC
Organism: Lentzea cavernae; assembly: GCF_014653695.1. Taxonomy (GTDB): domain Bacteria; phylum Actinomycetota; class Actinomycetes; order Mycobacteriales; family Pseudonocardiaceae; genus Lentzea; species Lentzea cavernae. The sequence goes on from NZ_BNAR01000003.1 coordinate 4,729, forward strand.
CTACCTAGACCGAGCCAAGGTCACCGCACCCCTGCGCGTACCTCTCGGCACCCCGATCCGCATTGGCAAAACGGTGATCGAGCTGCGCTCATGACCTTGGTTCTTCGATACGCGGCCCGCAGCGACAGGGGCCTGGTTCGCGCCAACAACCAGGACTCCGTGTACGCGGGCCCCCGCCTGCTCGCAGTAGCCGACGGCATGGGTGGCCACGCCGCCGGTGAGGTCGCGAGCAAGGTGGTCATCGCCTCGCTGGCCCACGTCGACGACGACGAGCCCGGCGACGACCTCCTCGGCAAGCTGCGCGACGCGGTCGCGAGTGGCAACGGCGCCATCTCCGAACTCGTGACGAGCGACCCGGACCTGGAGGGCATGGGCACCACGCTCACGGCCATCCTGTTCGCGGGCAATCGCCTGGGTCTCGTGCACATCGGCGACTCGCGCGCGTACCTCCTGAGGGAGGGTTCCTTCGCGCAGATCACGCACGACGACACGTTCGTCCAGTCGTTGATCGACGAGGGCCGGATCACCCCGGACGAGGCCGCCACGCACCCGCAACGCTCGTTGCTGCTGCGCGCTCTCACGGGGCACGACTTCGAGCCCAGCCTCACGGTGCGCGAAGCCCGCTCCGGCGACCGGTTCCTGCTCTGCTCGGACGGTCTGTCCGGTGTCGTGAGCCTGGAGACGCTCGACGAGGCGATCCGCATCACCGACCCGCAGGCGTGCGCGGACCGGATGATCGAGCTCGCGCTCAAGGGCGGCGGCCCCGACAACGTCACGGTGATCGTGGCGGACGTCCAGGACGTCACCTTCGGCGACGACTACCCGATCGTCGGTGGCGCGGCCGGTGACGGCAGCGAGGAGCACAACACCCCGCCCGACTCCGCGGCGTCCCGTGCGAGCGCGCTCACGCAGCAGCGCCCGCCGATGCCACCGCGGATGGAGGCCCCGCCGCCGCCCCCGCAGGACCCCAAGCGCAAGAAGCGCAACGCCCTCAAGGCGTTCGCGCTCATCTTCGTGCTGGTCCTGCTGGCCGGTGTCGTGGCGGTCGGCGGCAAGCTGTGGCTCAACACCCAGTACTACGTCGGCGCCACCGAGGACGGCCAGGTCGCGATCTTCCGCGGCCTCAACGGCTCCGTGCTCGGCTTCAAGCTGTCGTCCAAGATCGAGGACTCGTGCCCGCCCGGATCCACGGGCTGCACCCCGATCACGCTGAAGGACCTGCAGGAAGCCGGTCGCAAGACCATCACCGCCGGCATCCGCAGCGACAACGGCCTGGACGGCGCGCGCGCCGCGGTGCGCTTGCTGCGCACCGAGCACATGCTGCCGCTGTGCAAGGACACGTCGTCGACGTCGAGCACCACCACGACGCCGCCGAGCACCCCGTCCAGCACGCCCAGCAGCACGCCCGGCAGCTCCTCCAGCACGCCGCCCCCCAACGGTTCGGCGAACCCGGAGACCGGTTCCACCGAGCCTTCGCTCACCCCCTCCCAGCAAAAGCCGGGTGTGGAATGCCGGGAGGGTCCGTAGTTGATGGGCTCGCCCGCCCCCACCGGGGAAGGCTCACCAGGCGCGTCGGTGGCGACGAACACGTCGCCAGGGCTGAAGGCGCCGACGCGGCGCGGCACCGAACTGGTGATGCTGTCGTTCGCCGCCGGCCTCGTGACGCTGGCACTGATCCTGGTCGAACTGAACCAGGAACGCTCGCTGAGCATGAGGATCCTCTACCTCGGCGTCGCGTACCTGGCGCTCTTCGCCTGCGCTCACCTCGCGGTGCGCAGGTGGGCGCCGTACGCCGACCCGGCGATCCTCCCGTGCGTCGCGCTGCTCAACGGGCTCGGACTGGTGGTCATCCACCGGATCGACCTGGCGCTCGAGGGCACCGTCTTCCTCGACGGCTCGACGTGGGACCCGGTGGCGTTCAAGCAGGTCATCTGGACCGGCATCGGGTTGCTGATGTTCGCGGCGACGCTGAAGTTCCTGCCGGACCACCGGATGCTCGCGCGCTTCGGCTACACGTTCGGCCTCGTCGGACTGGTCGCCCTGCTGCTGCCCGGTGTGCTGCCCGGCTTCATCGCGCCGACGATCAACGGCGCGAAGATCTGGCTGCGCATCGGCCCGTTGTCGATCCAGCCGGGTGAGTTCGCCAAGATCCTCCTGATGGTCTTCTTCGCCGCGTTCCTCGTGTCGAAGCGGGACCTGTTCACAGTGGCCGGCCGCCGTTTCCTCGGCATGGACCTGCCCCGCGCCCGCGACCTGGGCCCGCTGTTCGCGGCCTGGGGCGTCACGGTCGCGGTCATGGTGCTGCAGAAGGACCTCGGCTCCTCGCTGCTGTTCTTCGGCATCGTGCTCGTGCTGCTCTACGTCGCCACCGAACGTGCGGCGTGGGTCGTGCTCGGCCTCGGCCTGTTCTCCGGCGGTGCGATCGTCGCGTGGAAGCTCTTCACGCACGTGCAGCAGCGCGTGGCGAACTGGCAGGACCCGATCGCGCGCTACGACGTGGTCGGCGGCGGTTACCAGATCTCGCAGTCGCTGTTCGCCCTCGCGACCGGCGGCATCGGCGGTGCCGGGCTCGGCGCGGGCCGGCCGGAGATGATCCCCGAGGCCAACACCGACTTCATCACCGCCGTGATCGGCGAGGAGCTCGGGTTCGTCGGCTTCGCGGCGCTGCTGCTGGTCTACATGGTCTTCGCGTTGCGCGGTCTGCGCGGCGCGATCTCGGTGCGCGACAGCTTCGGCAAGCTGCTGGGCGGCGGTCTCGCGTTCGCGGTCTGCTTCCAGGTGTTCATCGTCGTCGGCGGCATCACCAAGCTGATCCCGATGACGGGCATCACCGCGCCGTTCCTGTCCTACGGCGGTTCGTCGCTCCTCGCGAACTACATCCTGGTCGCGTTGCTACTGCGAATTTCTGCGGCGGCGAGGGCTCCTCAGCGGGCCGCGAAGCCGAAACCCCAGCAGCCGGCCATCGCCGACCAGCACACTGTGATGGTGGAGCGTCCCAAATGAACACACCGCTCCGCCGCGTCGGCATGGCCATGATGGTGATGATCCTGCTCCTGCTGGGCAACGCCACGTGGGTCCAGGTGATCAACGCCGACGAGTGGCGAAAGAACGCCTACAACCGCCGGGTGCTGCTCGACGAGTACGCCCGCAAGCGCGGTCTGATCACGGTCGCCGACGGCACGGTGATCGCGGACGTCAAGGAGACGACCGACCGCCTGCGGTTCCTGCGCACCTACAACGCGGGCCCGGCCTACGCGCCCGTCACCGGGTACCTGTCGGTCACCTACGGCACCTCCGGCATGGAGCGCGCCGAGAACGACCTGCTGAACGGGTCGGACGACAGGCTGCTGGCGCGCCGCATCTCCGCGCTGATCACCGGTCGCGACCCGGTCGGCGGCAACGTGCAGCTCACCCTGAACGCCAAGGTGCAGCAGACCGCGTACGACCAGCTGACGGCGAAGGGCTTCACCGGCTCGGTCGTCGCGATCAAGCCGGACACCGGTGAGGTCCTCGCGATGGCGAGCACGCCGTCCTACGACCCGAACCTGCTCGCGAGCCACGACGCGAACGAGCAGGCGTCGGCGTGGAAGCAGCTCACCGCGAAGGACGCGAACGACCCGCTGGTCAACCGCGCGACGCAGGCCCTGTACCCGGCCGGTTCGACGTTGAAGGTCGTCGTCGCGGCGGCCGCGCTCGCCGACGGCAAGAACAAGGACACGCAGTACACGGCCAAGGGGTCGATCACGCTGCCCGGCAGCCAGACGCCGCTGCCGAACTTCAACGGCACCCCGTGCGGCCCCGGCGAGACGGTGTCGATGGAGACGGCGCTCGCCAAGTCGTGCAACACGGCGTTCGGTGAGATGGCGGGCCAGGTCGGTGCCAGCAAGCTGCGCCGGCAGGCCGAGAAGTTCGGCTTCAACGACCCCGACCTCACCGTGCCGCTGGCCGTGGAGACCTCGACGCTCGGCCCGATCCCGGACGAGGCGTCGCTCTACCAGACCGGCATCGGCCAGCGCGACGTGCAGATCACGCCGCTGGAGAACGCGGTGATCGCGGCGACGATCGCGAACAACGGCAAGCGCATGCAGCCGTACCTCGTGTCGAAGATCCTCGGCCCGGACCTCAAGTCGATCGAGGACACCGAGCCCGACGAGGTCGAGACCGCGATGAGCACGGCGAACGCCAACGCCCTGCGCGACATGATGATCCAGTCGGAGATCAACACCGGTGGTGAGGGCCGTCTGCAGAACGTGCAGGTCGCGTCGAAGACCGGTACCGCGGAGCACGGTTCCGACGTGACCAAGAACAACCCGCACGCCTGGTACATCGCCTTCGCGCCGGCGCAGAAGCCGGAGATCGCGATCGCGGTCATCGTGGAGGACGGTGGCGACCGGGGTCTGGGCGCCACCGGCGGCAAGGTCGCCGCGCCGATCGGGCGCGCCGTGATGAACGCGTACCTGGCAGGCCGATGATGCTGACCACGGGCCAGCTCCTCGCCGACCGCTACCGCCTCACCAGGCGGATAGCGGTCGGTGGCATGGGAGAGGTCTGGGAGGCGGCGGACGACAGGCTCGACCGCCGCGTCGCGGTGAAGGTGCTCAAGGCGGAGCTCTCCGGAGATCCCGAGTTCCTGCACCGCTTCCGCGTCGAGGCGCGGATGACCGCGTCGCTCAACCACCCCGGCATCGCGTCGGTGCACGACTACGGCGAGACGGCGTCCGTCCCGGACGGGCCGGAGGACACGGCGTACCTGGTGATGGAACTCGTCGAGGGCGACCCGCTCGCGACGATCATCTCCCGCGGCCGGCTGAGCGCCGACGTGACGCTGGACCTGTTGGAGCAGACCGGGAACGCGTTGCAGGCTGCCCACGAACGCGGGCTCGTGCACCGCGACGTGAAGCCCGGCAACATCATGGTCACGCCGTCGGGGAAGGTGAAGATCACCGACTTCGGCATCGCGAAGGCCGTGGACGCGGCACCCGTGACGCGGTCCGGCATGGTGATGGGCACCGCGCACTACATCGCCCCGGAACAAGCTCTTGGCGGCGAGGCCGAACCGGCGAGCGATGTTTACTCGTTGGCTGTGTGTGGCTACGAGTGCATGGCCGGTCACCGGCCGTTCCTGTCGGACAACGCGGTGACCGTGGCGATGATGCACATCCGCGACATCGCGCCGCCGCTGCCGCCGGACGTTCCTCCGGGCGCGCGGGCGTTGATCGAGGCCACGCTGGTGAAGGACCCGAGGCAGCGCTACCGGACCGGCGGGGAGTTCGCCGCGGCGGTCAGCGCGGTGCGGGTGGGCCAGCCGCTTCCGACGCCGTCGGGGTTCACGATGCCCCCGCCGATCCCGCAGCAGGTCGTGCAGCAGCCGCCACCGCCCCCGGTGTCGCAGTCGCTGCCGATCCCGCAGCAGCAGATGCCGCACCACCCGACCGGCCCGGTGCACACGATCACCCATCCGCCGCATCAGACCGGCATGCAACCGGCGCACCCGAGCGGAACGTTCACCCCCATGCCGACAGCACCGGGGAGAAACCGGACCGTCGTCTGGGTTATGGTCGCTTTTCTGGTGACCGTGCTCCTGGTGCTCGGCGTGGTGGTCGTGTGGAAGATGACCACGCAGTCGAACGGTGGCAACGGGCAGGGTGGCCGGCCGACCGCCTCGAACTCGGTGAACCCGAACGCACCGGCGAGCGGGCAGGCGAAGCCTGATTCCGCCGACCGGATCCCGGGAAGTTCACCGAAGCGGATCAACGAGGACGACTACATCGGTCGTTCCGGCGACGAGGTCAGCATCGACCTGATCGACCACGGCCTGGAGCCCCGGGTGCAGAGCGCGCAGGGCACGTCGCCGGGCGACCTGAAGAAGTGCAGGGTCACCGCCATCGCGCCGACAGGCGAGGTGCCGGCCGGCTCGCAGGTGAAGGTGACGTGCGCGCCATGAGAAGGACCAGAACCGTTTTGGGAACACCGTCGACGAGGAGCGGGACGAAGCACCGATGAGCACTCCGCGACTGCTCTCAAACCGCTACGAACTGGGCGAGACACTCGGGTACGGCGGCATGTCCGAGGTCCACAAGGGGCGGGACGTCCGCCTCGGCCGAGACGTGGCGATCAAGGTGCTGCGAGCAGACCTCGCCCGCGACGCTCAGTTCCAGGAGAGGTTCAAGCGCGAGGCCCAGAACTCGGCCGCGCTGAACCACCCGGCGATCGTCGCGGTGTACGACACAGGCGAGACGCAGACCGAGTACGGCCCGTTGCCGTACATCGTGATGGAGTTCGTCGACGGGCGGACACTGCGCGACATCGTGAAGACGCAGGGCCCGCTGTCGGGCAAGCGCGCGATGGAGGTCATGGCCGACGTGTCGGCCGCACTCGACTTCAGCCACCGGCACGGCATCGTCCACCGCGACGTGAAGCCGGCCAACGTGATGATCACGAAGTCCGGCGCCGTGAAGGTGATGGACTTCGGCATCGCCCGTGCGCTGCACGACGGCCAGGCCGCGGTCACCCAGACCGCCGCGGTGATCGGCACCGCCCAGTACCTGTCGCCGGAACAGGCGCGCGGCGAGTCCGTCGACGGCCGTTCCGACGTCTACGCCGCCGGGTGCGTGCTGTTCGAACTGCTGACGGGCGAGCCCCCGTTCACCGGTGACTCCCCCGTCGCGGTCGCGTACCAGCACGTGCGGGAGGACCCGAAGGCCCCGTCGCAGCTGAACCCGAAGGTCTCGCCGCAGCTCGACGCGATCGTGCTGAAGGCGATGTCGAAGGGTCCGGCGAACCGCTACCAGTCGGCCGCGGAGATGCGCGCCGACCTGGTTCGCGTGCTGTCGGGCCAGCGTCCGTCCGCGCCCGCCGTGATGACGGCCGAGGACCGTACCGCCGTGATGAACGAGCAGGCGGCCGCACGTCCCGCGCGCACGCAGGTCGTGTCCGGTGGCAGGCACCGCCCGGCGGCGTTGAAGTCCGAGCCCGGCGACGACTACGACCCGCTCGCCGACGAGGAAGAAGAGCGTCGCGCGAGGCGCAAGAAGGCCATCATGGTCACGCTGGTCGTGATCCTGTGCGTGGCCGTGCTCGGCCTCGCCGCGTGGATCACCGCGAACGTGATGGACAGCAGCAGCGGCAGCGACACCCCGGAGAAGGTCCCGGTCCCGTCGATCGTCGGCCTGAGCCCGCAGGACGCCAAGGAGAAGATCACCCAGGCCGGCCTGGTCCCGGTGCAGGAGGAAGTGGCCTGCGAACCCGGCACCGGTGGCTCACCCGCGAAGTGCAACGCCGACCAGATCAACAAGGTGGTCGGCACGAACCCGCCCGAGGGCACGCAGATGTCGAAGGGCGGGAAGGTCACCATCTCCATCGGCGCGCCTCCCGGTGAGGGCACCGTCCCCGACCTGAAGGGCAAGACCCCTTCGGAGGCCCAGGGAATCCTGGACAAGGACCCCAACGGCTTCAAGCTGCAGCAGGCCAACGAGACCGTCGAGGTCGAGGACTCCACCAAGGCCGGCAAGGTCGCGCAGCAGGTCCCGGACGTCGGCGTGAAGCTGAAGAAGGGCAGCACGATCACCATCCAGCTCGGCAGGGCACCGGACAAGGTGAACGTGCCGAACGTGGTCGGTGACGACCAGGGCGACGCCCGCCAGACGCTGGAGGGCGCGGGGTCGAACTTCAAGGTCGTCATCGACGAGGTCGACAGCGCGAGGCCGCAGGGCACCGTCCTCTCGCAGACGCCCGCCGGCAACGCCAAGGTCGACAAGGGCACGACGATCACGCTGAAGGTCTCGAAGGGCAACCAGTTCGAGATGCCCGACCTGGTCGGTCTCGAGCAGAGGGCCGCCGAGAACAAGCTGAAGTCGCTGGGCTGGAACGGTTCCTTCAACGTGCAGAAGGAGCAGACCACCGACCCGACGAAGCGCGACCAGGTGCTCTCGCAGCAGCCGGCCAAGGGCACCGCGATCAGCAAGGGCACCGCGGTGAACGTGACCGTAGGCCAGCTGGGGATCGGCGGCAGTTAGTCCCGAACGTGCGAAAGGGCGGCTTCCTCGCGGAAGCCGCCCTTTTTCGTGTGCGTCAGAGTCGAGCGGCGGCGGCGAGCGTGCGCATGCCGCTCTCGAGCTGCGCGACCGTGGCCTCGGGGACCTCGAAGCCGCAGACCTTCAGCCAGTTGGCGAGCATCCGGTGGCCGCCGTCGGTCAGCACCGACTCGGGGTGGAACTGCACACCCTCGACCGGGAGTTCCTTGTGGCGCATGCCCATCACGATGCCGGTCTCGGTCTTGCCGGTGACCTCGAACTCCGCGGGAATCGTCTCCGGCAGCACCGTCAGCGAGTGGTAGCGGGTCGCGATGAACGGCTGCGGCACACCCGCGAGAACACCCTGGCCCTCGTGGAAGACGATGCTCGTCTTGCCGTGCAACAACTCGGGCGCGCGGTCGACCGTGCCGCCCCACACCACACCGATGGCCTGGTGGCCGAGGCAGACGCCGAAGACGGGTTTGCCGATGTCGGCACACTTCTTGATGACGTCGATGCTCGCGCCCGCGCGCTCCGGCGTGCCGGGCCCGGGGCTGATGAGGACACCGTCGACCTCGTCGATCTCGTCGAGGTCCACCTCGTCGTTGCGCCGCACGACGCACTCCGCACCCAGCTGAGCCAGGTACTGGACGAGGTTGTAGACGAAGCTGTCGTAGTTGTCGACCACGAGCACGCGCATGAAGAGAGCCTAGTCGGTCGAGTCGAGTGAGTTAGCTCTCGTCCGAGTTGAGGTAAGGCTACCCTAAAATAGGTGTCATGAGTCGCCCCTTGCGCGTCGCGGTCGTCGGCGCCGGCCCGGCAGGCGTGTACGCCGCCGACATCCTGACCAAGTCCGACGTCGACGCGCAGATCGACCTCTTCGAGAAGCTGCCGGCGCCCTACGGCCTCGTCCGCTACGGCGTCGCCCCCGACCACCCCCGCATCAAGGGGATCGTGGGCGCACTGCAGAAGGTGCTCGACAGGCCGTCCGTCCGCTTCTTCGGCAACGTCGAGTACGGCGTCGACATCAAGCTCGACGACCTGCGCCAGTTCTACGACGCCGTCATCTTCTCGACCGGCGCCTCGTCCGACCGCGCCCTCGACGTCCCCGGCATCGACCTTCCGGGCAGCTACGGCGCCGCCGACTTCGTCTCCTGGTACGACGGCCACCCGGACGTCCCCCGCACCTGGCCGCTCGAGGCCAAGTCCGTCGCGGTGCTGGGCGTCGGCAACGTGGCCCTCGACGTGGCCCGCATCCTCGCCAAGACCGCCGACGAGCTCCTGGTCACCGAGATCCCGCAGAACGTCTACGAGGGCCTGGCCTCCTCCCCCGTCACCGACGTGCACGTCTTCGGCCGCCGGGGCCCGGCCCAGGCCAAGTTCACGCCCCTGGAACTGCGCGAGCTCGACCACTCGCCGAACGTCGAGGTGATCGTCCACGCCGAGGGCATCGAGTTCGACGAGGCCTCGATGCACGCGATCAGGACCAACAAGCAGGTCGAGATGATCGTGAAGACCCTCCAGGAGTGGGCGATCCGCGACGTCGGCACCCGCCCCCGCCGCCTGCACCTGCACTTCCTCGAGGCACCGGTCGAGGTCCTGGGTTCCTCGTCCGTCACCGGCCTGCGCACCGAGACCCAGGAACTGACCGGCGACGGCAACGTCCGCGGCACCGGCGCCTTCACCGACTGGGACGTCCAGGCCGTCTACCGCGCCGTCGGCTACCTCTCGACGCACCTGGCCGACCTCCCGTTCGACCACGTCTCGGGCACGATCCCCCACCAGGCGGGCCGCGTGCTGGACCTCGACGAGGTGCCCATGCCCGGCGTCTACACCACCGGCTGGATCAAGCGGGGCCCGATCGGCCTCATCGGCCACACCAAGGGCGACGCCCTCGAGACCATCACCAGCCTGCTGGAGGACGCGGCCGCTCTGCCTCGCGCCACCTCGCCGTCGCCGGGCTCGGTGGTGGAGTTCCTCGAGCAGCGCGGGGTGCCGTTCGTGACCAACGAGGGGTGGAGCCGGTTGGACGCTCACGAGATCGCCTCGGGTGCGGCGCACGGGCGTGAGCGGGTCAAGGTCGTGTCGCGCGAGGAGATGACCTCGATCTCGAACGGCTGATCGCCGTTCCCCGATGAGGCCGCCATCGCGTGTGGGCGCGATGGCGGTCTCACTTGTCTTCGGCCGTGACCGGCGACTACTCCGTGGTGACGTTGTTGAACGGCAGCTTCGGCTCCGCCCACGGGAACACCACGAACATCAGCAGCGCGACGATGCCGAGGACCAGCACGACGGCCTCGATGACGCGCAGGTACAGCGGGCCCGGCAGGTGCGCCCAGATCCAGCCGTACATCAGGCCTCCGTCATCTCGGGCGGCACGAAGCCGTCGGCCACCGGGTAGCTCTTGGTCTCGATGGCGTGCACGATCAGGCGCTGCTTGTCGGAGAACCGCGGGTGGCAGGTCGTCAGGGTGAGCAGGCGGGCCTGCTTGTCGGCGGGGACGGTGGTGCCGACCTGGTGCGGGATCGGGGCGATGACCTCGCCCTGGGTCGGGACGACGATCTCCTGGCCGACGGTCTTGGCGTAGGCGTCGCCGAGGGTCGTCGACAGCGGTGCGACGCCGGCGCAGGCCGCTTCCTTCGACTTCGGGTTCGAGGCCCAGCCCGACACCTCGCTGCTCATGGGGAGCACGCGGTAGACGAACCACTGGGTCTGGGTCTGCACGACGATCGAGTTGCAGGACTCGAGGAGGTCGAGGTCGTTGAACGGGGCGCCCTTGCCGACCCGGTGGCCGGCGATGGAGAAGTTGCCGGCCTCGCCCGGCTGGGCGGTGTCCTTGTAGTGGCCGGGGCCGATTTCGAGGTGCTTGTCCGTGGTGCCCTCGACCACGGAGAACTTCCAGTCGTTGCCGAAGACGGGGATGTACATCTTCGCGAAGGCCTTGCCCTCGATGAGGTTGAGCTTCGACTGGCGGTTCGGGTCGGCCGGGGGCGGGGTGACGACGTCCGAGTTCCACTCGGAGTCGAGGGCCGCGGTCGCGTCCTCCTGCTTTCCGGCGGAGAGCAGGTCGGTGACGTAGACCTCGTAGACGACGAACAGCAGCACGACCAGGCCCATGGTGATGAGGGCCTCGCCGAAGCCGCGCACGGCCTTGCGCCCGAGGCTGTCCGGCGGCAGTTCGTCCTTGGCCGGTTCCTCGTCGTAGTACTCGTCATCGTCGTAGTGGTCGTCCTCGACGCGCGCGATCACCTCGGTGGGCGGGTCGACCGGGCGGGGACGCGGGGGCATCGGGCGTGGAGGCATTCCGCGCGGTGGCGTGCCGGGCGGCGGACCGGGACGGCCGGGCTGGGGCATTCCGCGGGCGGGCGTGCCGGGCGCGGGCGTTCCGCGAGCCGGTGTGCCGGGTGCGGGAGTGCCTGGCGCCGGGGTCTGGAAGGGCTGACCGGGGCGGGCCTGGGCCGGGAAGGGCTGGCTCGGGAAAGGCGGGCCCTGGCGGTGCCGCGGCGGTGCGTTCGGGGGCAGGCTGCCGGAGAAAGCGCTGGTGAACTGCGTTGCTTCCGGCGGCGGCAGCGGGCGGGGAGTCGGAGTGGCCCGCACCTGCTGAAGGTCATCACGACGGGGTGCAGGACGCCGTGGAGGCGGCTGCTGCGGTCCCGAGTTCACCTGAGAACCTCCGCGCGCACTGTGAACTGAAAACAACTGCGTCTACAAGGATGGTTCGCTGACCACCATCGCTACGTTAACGTGTCTCCTGAGTAGTGCACGTAAACTCGCGTCACTCACGGATATCCACGTCAGGCGAGGACAGCATGCCCAAGTCGAAGGTCCGGAAGAAGGCGGTCTACACCGCACCCACTGACCGCCGCACGCCGGTCAAGGTCAAGGCAGCGGGGCCGTCTCACCCGGTCTACGTCGTTGTCATGCTCGGCTTCATGCTGCTGGGCCTCGCGTGGCTCGTGGTGAACTACATCGCGGCCGAGAAGATCCCGTTCATGCTCGAGCTGGGCGCGTGGAACTTCGCCATCGGCTTCGCGCTGATGATCATCGGTCTGCTGATGACGATGCGCTGGCGCTAGGCGCTCACCAGATCACGGTTCGTGAGGTCGGCCCGGACGTCACACGTCCGGGCCGACCTTTGTTCGTGCCACGTTCACCTGGTTCATCCGAGCGTCACCGAAGCACACCGCTGTAAGTCATCCCCATTGGGGACAAGTCCTGTGGACAACTTTGCACCAAAATGCACAAGCGACGGTTTTCCCTCATGCGGACCCGTTCGGTTGTCCACAATTCATGCGGCACACTCGACAGGGTGACTCGCACCTGGTCCACACCCGCCCCGTTGGTCGCCATCGCGTGGGTGGCAGCCCTCGCCCTCGCCTTCGCGACGTTCATCGCCGACGACAACGCGGGCCGTCTCCTCATCGGACTGGCAACGCTGCTGGTCAGCTACCTCGCGGCGTTCGGGTCGATCGCCAGGCCGAGGCTCACGGCGGACGCGGACGGGCTCGCGGTGCGCGGGTTCGCGAGCACGACGCTGCTGCCGTGGCACGAGGTGAAGGTCAAGTTGCAGACCACCCGCCGGCTCGGCAGGGAACAGCAGTCGTTGGAACTCGACGCCGACGACCGCCTCGTGGTGCTCACGAGACTGGACCTCGGCGTCGATCCCGAAGAAGTCGCCGGAGTGCTTCACGCGCTGCGCCCGTGAATCAGTTCTAGCGGCACGTCCTGGCGTACTCGAGGACGAGTTCCGCGGCTGTGTCGAGTTCGGAGGCGCGCAAGAGGAACATGCCACCGAGCAGCAGAACAGCCACTGCCACAGCGCCGATCTGGTAGGCGTTGCGGTTCTTCTGCGGCGCCTTGACCATCGCGAGCGTCAGCAGGCCGCCGATCACGAACCCGCCGAGGTGCCCGAGCAGCGAGGCGTTGGTGAAGAGGTTCGACACCAGGTTGATGCCGACGACCACGAGGATCGTCGAGATGTCGCGCTTCTGGCGCTTGAACACGATCAGCAACGCGCCCATCAGGCCGAACACCGCACCGGACGCTCCGGCGAGCTGCTGGCAGACGGTGCCGAAGTAGAACGCCGCCGCACTGCCGCCGAGGAGCGACAGGAAGTACACGGCGCTGTACCGCAGCTTGCCGAGTTCCTGCTCGACGACGGGGCCGACCACGAAGAGCGCGGCCATGTTGAGCGCGAGGTGGATCAGGCCGAAGTGCATGAAGCCCGAGGTGAGAATGCGCCACCACTCACCGTTGGCGGTGAGCTCCGGAATCATCGACGTCGCCGTGAACAGCCCTGACCGCTGGTTGTTCATCGGACTGCCGGACTGGACGACCGTGACCACGTACGCGATCACGTTGAGCGCGATCATCACCTGCGTGATGATCGGGCGGCCGTTCGAGACCACCGCGCCCGCGGAGGTGCGGACCTGGCGGACCGAGCGGGCGCCTTCGTTCACGCAGTCGACGCACTGCATGCCGACCGAGGCGTCGCGCAGGCAGTCCGGGCACGCCGGACGGTCGCACCTGGTGCAGCGCAGCCGGGTGGGCCGATCGGAATGACGTGCGCAGACCGGAGTCTCCGGCTGCGCTCCGATCGGCCCCTCCGGTGGCACGGATGCGTTGCTCACGCGCGTTCGATCGTGATCCGCTCGATCTTGATGTCCTTGACCGGACGGTCGCCCGCGCCGGTCGTGGTGCCGCCGATGGCGTCGACGACGTCGCGCGACTCCTGGTCCGCGACCTCACCGAAGATCGTGTGCTTGAAGTTCAGCCACGTCGTCGGCGCCACGGTGACGAAGAACTGGGAGCCGTTGGTGTTGGGCCCGGCGTTCGCCATCGCGAGCAGGTAGGGCTTGTTGAACTGGAGCTCGGGGTGGAACTCGTCCGCGAAGCGGTAGCCGGGGCCACCGCGGCCGGTGCCGGTCGGGTCACCGGTCTGGAGCATGAAGCCGGCGATGACGCGGTGGAAGAGGGTGCCGTCGTAGAACGGCCCCGACTTCGCGCCACTCGCGTTGGCCTCGGTGTAGTCCCGGGTGCCCTCGGCGAGCCCGACGAAGTTCGCCACCGTCTTGGGGGCGTGGTCGGGGAACAGGTTGATGCGGATGTCGCCCTGCGTGGTGTGCAGGGTCGCCGTCACCTTGGTCCCGACGAAGGATTCGTTGCTGTCAGCCACCACTCCATCGTGCCATCACAGGCGGGGATGTTCAGAAACGGGCACGATGGGTACCTCTAGAGCATCACCGGACGACAACGTGTGGAGCAGAGGATGGACGAGGTGGACGTCATGACCCGTGCCGGCGAGAACGTGGGCAAGGCTGTCGGCACCGGTCTGAAGGCCGCGCGTCAGGGTGTCGTTCGCGCTGGTCACGTCGCTGAGGTCAAGCTCGCCGAGCGGGGCATCACGGCCGACCAGGTTCGCGGCGCACTCGTCGAGCGGGCCGACACGCTCATGGGCAAGGCCGAGGACTGGGAGAAGCAGACTCGTCGCTCTCGCAAGCGCCTCGCCAAGAAGAGCGCGCAGACTCGCGCCGACCTCATGGGCAAGGCCGAGGTCGTGCGCAAGGAAGTGAAGAAGGCAGCCAAGCACGCGCGCAAGGACGCGAAGGTGCGTGCCAAGGAGATCCGCAAGGCCGCGGCCCAGCTCGGTGCGGACGCGCCGAAGCGCCGCCGCTGGCCGTGGGTGCTGGGCCTCCTGATCGCGGCCGCCGCGGCGGGATACGTCGCGATGACGCGCAGGCCGCAGGAGGTCTACCTGCAGGAAGAGGAGCAGGCCCCGCACGCGGAGCCCGTCCTCAACGGGCAGGTGCCCACCCAGAAGGAGCCGGTCAAGTAGGACGGATCCGGTAAGTCATAGCTTCAGCCCCTTGATCGCCTCTTCGGCGATCCGGCGGGCCTTGATCGACTGCTTCTGGTTGCTCGTGACCACGACAGCGGCGTCGCTCTTCGCCACGGCGTAGACGACGCCGCTGTCGTCGTTCACGTACCCTCCGGTCCACCCGGTGGGCGAGTTCGCGGGCTGTGAACCGTCCGGCGCCGCCTCGTTCACGATTTTCTTCGCTATACCAGCGTCGCCCACGTACACCCTCACGGTCAGCTGGATCTCCGTCGCGTTGGCGTAGAAGAAGCATGCCGGGTGAGGTTCGTCCGTTGACAGTTTCACCTTCGGCACGAGCTGACCGTTGGCCTGCGCGACATAACTGGTCGCCAGGTACGGGCACGTGCCGTCTTTCGCGGGCTTGGGCGCCGGCGGCACCGTCGCAGCCGCGCTGGTCGAGGTGGTGACCTGCTGGCGTTGGTCCGCCGGCACCGGCGAGGCCTGACCGCCGACCGTGCCGCACGCGGCGAGGACACCGAGCAGGGGCAGCAACAGTGCTCGTTTCATAGGGGCAACAGTCAACCAGATACGCGAAGCGGCTCACGCGGCACACTCAAATTGGTCCATACCTTTAGTGCCCTGCCCCCTGCCACCGCGCCCCGGAAGGACGTTGAACCATGGAGTTCCTGGAGCAACGACGAGAGCACGCCCTGGCGCTGTTCCGCATCATCATCGGTCTGTTCTTCGTGTTCCACGGGGTCCAGAAGATCTCGAAGGGAACCGAACTGCTCTCCTGGCCGGGCGGCCCCATGAGCCTCATCGAACTGGTGGGCGGTGGACTCGTCCTCATCGGCCTCTGGACGCGCTGGGCCGCCCTCATCAGCTCCGGCGCCATGGCCTACGCCTACTTCGTGGTCCACCAGCCCAAGGGCCTCCTGCCCATCCAGAACGGCGGCGAACTGGCAGCCGTCTACTCCTGGGCCTTCCTCCTGCTGGTCTTCACGGGCGCCGGCGCGTGGAGCATCGACCACCTCCGCAACAAATCCGCGAAGAAATCACTCGCCAACGCCTAGCCCCAGCCAGAACGCACAAAAGCCCGCTCCCAACGCCGCGAGCGGGCTTTGGCATTGAACGAAAGCCGATGGACCGCCTGATGGGCCACCGATGCCGAAGGCGAGGAGGCCCGGGGGTCCGGGGGCGGAGCCCGCCGGCTGGGGTCTGGGGGCTCGGCCCCCAGAAAACACTTCGGGCCGAGGAGGTCTGCGCTTTCTGCAGACACTCCTCGGCCCGAGGAACGAATATGGAGACGAGGGGAATCGAACCCCTAACCCCCGCCTTGCAAAGGCGGTGCTCTGCCAATTGAGCTACGTCCCCAAGCCTGATGGGTGGTGAACCACCCGTCAGAGCGAAGATCAGTCGGTGGGGGCGGTGGCCTCGCGCCACAGGTCCGCGTCGGCCTTGGCCGAACGGTTGCGCTTCACGAAGAACAGGACCGCACCGGCGACCACGACGAGTGCGATGATCTTCTTAGCCACTCTGAACCCCTCCAAAGACGGTTATGCCCCGACCTACCGGACCAGCCTACAGGCTTTGTGGGTCTTCAGCCGGGGCTCCGGAACGCACGTCCGGATCAGAATCAAGATGGTGATTCGAGAGAGTTTCGAATCGAGTGGGCCTAGGAGGACTTGAACCTCCGACCTCTTCATTATCAGTGAAGCGCTCTAACCGCCTGAGCTATAGGCCCTCGATCAACTATCACCCGCTCGGGGCGACGAGGAGAACCTTACAGGATCGTCCTCGCCGCTCCCAAATCGGGGGTCACTCACGCTCGGAGAGCGTCAACTCCAAGCCACCGGCCAGGTCCGCGGACACGTTGTAGACGAACGCGCCCACGGTCGCGAGGGCCGTGAACAGCACGATGTTGACGGCACCGATGATCGCCGAGACGCCGAACACGCGGCCGGCACTGATCAGCGGTTCGCCGGGCTCGTTGGCCTGGAGCAGGTCGTTCGCGGTGCTGTTGATCTTGTCCCAGACGCCCATGCCGTGCAGCACGCCGTAGAGCACGCCGACCGCCACGAGCCAGACGAAGAACAGCGCGACGCCGAGCACCAGGGCGAGCTTGAGCACCGACCACGGGTCGACGCGCTTCACCTGCAGCGAGGCGCGGCGCGGGCCGCGGCCGGGACGGCGGGCCGACGGGGTGGACGCGGCAGGGCGAGCACCGCTGCCCATGTTCACCGACGTGCGGCTGCTGCCGAGGCCTGCGGGCACTGCCGAGCCCGTGACCACGGGCTTCTGCACCTTGACGGTGTCCGGGTCGGTCGACGGGAACGCCGGCGCGGGCTCGGAGGCCGGAACCGGCGGCGCGGCCGGAGCCGTGTACGTCTCGGTCGCCTCGTGGTGCGAGGCTTCCGTGTCGTTCGTCACTCGCTGCCAGGGCGGCGGTGCCGAGACGACGACCGGCTCGTCCGCGGTGGGCGCCGGGGCGGCGGCCTGGGCGGACGGCGCCGGCGTGCTCAGGGAGACCGTCTTCTCCTCGACCGGAGCGGCCGAAGCGGCCGGCGCGGGAGAAGCAGCCGGCGCGGCCGGGGCCGGTGCCGGAGTGGCGGCGGCGGGTGCCGCCGGCTTCTCCTTGGTCTCCGCGGCGGCAGGAGCGGCGGCTTCCGCCGCCTTCTCCGCCGACACGGGCTTGGTCTTGTCCTGCGCGGTTCCACCCGAGGAACCGGAGGCCGCCGCTGCCGAATCCGCCTTCTCCGCAGCCTTCTGCGCGGACTTCTGGGGAGTCGGTTTGGTGATCACCGCGGTTTTGTCCGCGTCCCGACCTTCGCGGTTCTCGGGTGGAGTCACGAGCTTGTCCTTGACCTCTCGCTAGCGATTCCGGCTACTCGGCCGAGTCGGTGGGGGTGGCTGCCTCGTCGACGGCAGAGTCCTCCGCGACAGACGTCTCACCGATAGTGACGTCGACGGCCTCATCCGCGTTGCGTGCGACGGCGATCAAAGTGGTGCTTTCGCCGAGGTTCATCAGCCGCACGCCCTTCGTCTGCCGTCCAGCCTTGCGCACCTGCTCGGCTCGGGTCCTGATGACCCCGCCGCTCGAGGTGATGGCGTAGAGCTCGTCGTCCACGTCGACGATGAGCGCTCCGACAAGCCTGCCACGTCGGCGGTCGTGCTGAATGGTCAGCACACCCTTGCCACCGCGACCCTGGACCGGGTAGTCCTCGATCGGCGTTCGCTTCGAGTACCCACCGTCCGTCGCGACCAAAACGAAGAGCCCCTCCTGGACGACGCCGACGGAGAGCAGCTCGTCATCGGCGTTGAACCGCATGCCCTGCACGCCTGACGTGGCACGACCCATGGGGCGCAGCACGTCGTCGGTCGCGTGGAAGCGGATCGACTGGCCGTCCGCGGAGACCATGAGCAGGTCGTCATCGGCCGAGCACAGCACGGCTCCGACCAGCTCGTCGTCCTCACGCAGGTTGATGCCGATTAGTCCACCCGATCGGTTGGAATCGAAGTCCGACAACTTGGACTTCTTGACCAAACCCTTGCGGGTGGCGAGGACGAGGTACGGCGACACGTCGTAGTTCTTGATCTGGATGACCTGCGCGATCTCCTCGTCCGGCTGGAACGCGAGGAGGTTCGCGACGTGCTGGCCGCGGGCGTTGCGGTTCGCCTCGGGCAGTTCGTACGCCTTCGTGCGGTACACACGGCCCTTGTTCGTGAAGAACAGGATCCAGTCGTGCGTGGAGCACACGAAGAAGTGCGCGACGATGTCGTCCTGCTTGAGCTGGGCGCCCTGGACGCCCTTGCCGCCGCGCTTCTGCGCCCGGTAGAGGTCGGTCTTGGTGCGCTTCGCGTAGCCGGTGCGCGTGATCGTGACGACCACGTCCTCGACCGCGATCAGGTCCTCCATGGACACGTCGCCGTCGAACGGGATGATCTTCGTGCGGCGGTCGTCGCCGAACTTGTCCACGATCGCCGTGAGCTCGTCGCGCACGATCTTGCGCTGGCGCTCCGGCTTTTCGAGGATGTCCTTGAGGTCGGCGATCTCGACCTCGATCTCGGCCAGCTGGTCGATGATCTTCTGGCGCTCCAGGGCCGCGAGGCGGCGGAGCTGCATCTCCAGGATCGCGTTGGCCTGGACCTCGTCGACGTCGAGGAGCTCCATCAGGCCCGTGCGCGCGATGTCCGGCGTCTCGGACCGGCGGATCAACGCGATGACGGCGTCGAGCTGGTCGAGCGCCTTCACGAGTCCGCGCAGGATGTGCGCGCGCTCTTCGGCCTTGCGCAGGCGGAACTTCGTCCGCCGGACGATGACCTCGATCTGGTGCTTCATGTAGTGCCGGATCATCTGGTCGATCCGCAGCGTGCGGGGCACGCCGTCGACCAGCGCCAGCATGTTCACACCGAACGAGTACTGCAGCTGGGTGTGCTTGTAGAGGTTGTTCAGCACGACCTTCGCCACCGCGTCGCGCTTGAGCGTGACCACGATGCGCATGCCGATGCGGCGGTTCGACTCGTCGGCGATGTTCGCGATGCCGGTGAGCTTGGCGTCGCGCACGAGCGAGGCGATGTTCTCGACCAGGTTGTCCGGGTTGACCTGGTACGGCAGCTCGGTGACGACGAGGATCGTGCGGCCCTTGGTGTCCTCGTCCATCTCGACGACCGCGCGCATGCGGACCGAGCCGCGGCCGGTGCGGTACGCGTCCTCGATGCCGGAGGTGCCGAGGATCTGGCCGTACGTCGGGAAGTCCGGGCCCTTGATCCGGGCGATCGTCGCCTCGAGGGTCTCCTCGTCGGAGGCCTCGTGGTTGTCGAGCGCCCACACCACGGCGTCCGCCACCTCGCGGAGGTTGTGCGGCGGGATGTTGGTCGCCATGCCGACCGCGATGCCCGAGCTGCCGTTGATCAGCAGGTTCGGGATGCGCGACGGGAGGACGACCGGCTCCTGGATGCGGCCGTCGTAGTTGTCGCGGAAGTCGACGGTCTCTTCCTCGATGTCGGCCAGCATGTGCATGGCCAACGGGGAGAGCCGGCACTCGGTGTACCTCATGGCGGCAGCCGGGTCGTTGCCCGGCGAGCCGAAGTTGCCCTGGCCCTGGATCAACGGGTAGCGCAGCGCCCACGGCTGGGCGAGACGCACCAACGCGTCGTAGATCGCCGAGTCGCCGTGCGGGTGGTAGTTGCCCATCACGTCGCCGACGACGCGCGCGCACTTGTTGAAGCCGCGGTCGGGGCGGAAGCCGGAGTCGAACATCGAGTACAGGACACGGACGTGCACGGGCTTGAGCCCGTCGCGCACGTCCGGCAGCGCACGACCCACGATGACGGACATCGCGTAGTTGATGTACGAGTTCTGCATCTCCTGCTGGATCTCGACCGGCTCGATGCGGTCGTGCTGCGGGGGCAGAGTCGTCTCGCTCACTGTTCTCTTTCCTTCTCGCCAGAAACGCCAGGATGCCTAGGGATCGAGTTCGAACTCAGATGTCGAGGAACTTGATGCTCTTGGCGTTGCGGGTGATGAACGAACGGCGTGCTTCGACGTCCTCGCCCATGAGCACGCTGAACAGCTCGTCGGCGGTGGCCGCGTCGTCCATGGTGACCTGGCGCAGGATTCGGTTGGCCGGGTCCATCGTGGTCTCCCACAGCTCCTCGGCGTTCATCTCGCCGAGACCCTTGTACCGCTGGATGTTGTCGTCCTTGCCGAGCCGCTTGCCGCCCTCGAGGCCTGCCTTGATCACGGCGTCGCGCTCGCGGTCGGAGTAGACGTACTCCGGCTCCGCGCGCTGCCACTTGATCTTGTAGAGCGGCGGCTGCGCGAGGTACACGTGGTTGTGCTCGATGAGCGGCTGCATGAAGCGGAACAGCAGCGTGAGCAGCAGCGTGCGGATGTGCTGGCCGTCGACGTCGGCGTCGGCCATCAGCACGATCTTGTGGTAGCGCAGCTTGGAGAGGTCGAACTCGTCGTGGATGCCGGTGCCGAGCGCCGTGATCAGCGACTGGACCTCGGTGTTCTTGAGGACGCGGTCGATGCGCGCCTTCTCCACGTTGATGATCTTGCCGCGGATCGGCAGGATGGCCTGGTACATGGAGTCCCGGCCCTCCTTGGCCGAGCCACCCGCGGAGTCGCCCTCGACGATGTAGAGCTCGCAGCGCTCCGGCTCGGTCGAGCGGCAGTCCTTGAGCTTGCCGGGCAGGCCGCCGATGTCCAGCGCGCCCTTGCGGCGCACCAGCTCGCGGGCCTTGCGGGCGGCGATGCGGGCCTGCGCCGACGACACCGACTTGGTGACGATGGTCTTGGCCTCGTTGGGGTGGCGCTCGAACCAGTCGGCCAGGTGCTCGTTCGTCGACTTCTGCACGAACGACTTCGCCTCGCTGTTGCCCAGCTTGGTCTTCGTCTGGCCCTCGAACTGGGGCTCCTTGAGCTTCACCGAGATGATCGCCGCGAGCCCCTCGCGGATGTCGTCACCGGTGAGGTTCGTGTCCTTCTCCTTGAGGAGCTTCTTCTCGCGCGCGTACTCGTTGACGACTCGCGTCAGCGCGGCGCGGAAGCCCTCCTCGTGCGTGCCGCCCTCGTGCGTGTTGATCGTGTTCGCGAACGTGTAGACCGACGCCGTGTAGCCGGTGTTCCACTGCATCGCGATCTCGACCTGCAGGTCGTCGCCCTGCACCTCGAAGCCGATCACCTTCTGGTGCACGGCCTCGCGCGTGTGGTTGATGTGGCGGACGAAGTCCTCCAGACCACCGGGGTAGTGGAAGACGCGCTCCTTCACCGCGGCCTTGTGGCCCTCGGCGTCGGCTTCCTCGTCCTCCGGCGAGACCCGCTCGTCGCGCAGGATGATCGTGATCCCCTTGTTGAGGAACGCCATCTCCTGCAGGCGGCGTGCGATCGTCTCGACGTTGTACTCGGTCGTCTCGAAGATGTCCGGGTCGGCCCAGAACGTGACGGTGGTGCCCGTCTCCGTCGTGGGCTCGCCCTTGCGCAGCTCGTGCGCGGGCTTGGAGCCCTCGTAGCGCTGGGTCCAGACGTGACCCGCGTTCTTGATCTCCAGGTCGACGGCGGTGGACAGCGCGTTCACCACGGAGATGCCGACGCCGTGCAGACCGCCGGACACCGCGTAGGAGTCGCTGTCGAACTTGCCGCCCGCGTGCAGCTTGGTCATGACGACCTCGACCGTCGGCACGCCCTCGACGGGGTGGATGCCGGTCGGGATGCCGCGGCCGTCGTCGATCACCCGGATGCCGCCGTTGGCCAGCAGGGTGACGTCGACCGTCGTCGCGTAGCCGGCCATCGCCTCGTCGACCGAGTTGTCCACGACCTCCTGGACCAGGTGGTGCAGACCGCGCTCGCCTGTCGAGCCGATGTACATGCCCGGCCTCTTGCGCACTGCCTCGAGACCCTCGAGGACGGTGATCGAGGACGCGTCGTACTCATTCTTCTTAGCTGACACGGGCCTGGAGTCTCCTCGCTGATGCGGGCAGGGCCCGCACGGTGTTCCCCGACTGCTGGGATGGTGACGCTCTACCCGTGATTCTACCGGGGCACCCCGACAGAACGGGGGCAAGGACACCTTTGATTCGGTCACAGAGCGCCTCAAGGCGCTCAAGACGGGTCAGGACGGCTGAAAAGGGGGTTCAAATCCGCTGGTGAACGCTCATTGAGCCACAGAATCGCCGCTGAGCCCTTGACAGGACCTCACCCGTAGGTGTCACGCGGGCCGCGCCCAGGCGCGTGCCTGGGGCCGTGTCGCCAGCTCGGAGCGTCCGGTCCCTTGATCTTGAGCTTCTTGACGACGCCGTTGCCCACGCCCGCGGCGATCCGCTTGATCAGCTCGCGCTGCAGGAGGCGCAGCTGGGTGGCCCACGCCGTCGACGACGCCTGGACCGTCAGTTCCCCGTCACTGAGCGCGATCGGTTTCGCGTGCTCGGCGACGTCCTCCCCCACCAGTTTCGCCCAGCGACCGAAGACCTGGCCACCCTGGAGCTGCTCGACCCAGCCGCGGTCCGCCGCGATCCTGGACGCGATCCGCCCGAGCGGCTGGGGGTCGCGGTCGTCCGGCCCGGCACCCGACCAGCGACGCCGACTGCGGTTGACCGGACGGCCCTTCGACTTGCTCCCCGGCACCCGTCCGCGGGCCTTCGCGCTCGCCTTCGCCGCCTCCAGAGCGGCCCTGGCGAGGTCCGAACCCTTCAGTGGCTCACCCTCAGGTGTGAATGAACCTGTGGACAAGTCGGGTTTTGTGACGGAGTTATCCACACCATCCACAGACTTGTCCCCAGATGTGTGGGCGGACACACCCGATCGAGCTACATATGGGGGCTTCGAACCCCCAGAGTCAGCCTCTGGGTCAGACACGCCGCACCTCCCCGCCGTGGACCTCGAACCGAGCACCGCTCAGCTCGTCGGGAACGTCCTCCGCCACCGCCGCGGTGATCAGCACCTGCTCGGCGGCGGCCGCCACCTTGGCCAGCTGCTGCCGCCGGCCGCGGTCCAGTTCCGCGAAGACATCGTCCAGCACGAGCACCGGTTCGATGCCGTCGACACGCATCAGCTCGTACCCGCCCAGCCTCAGGGCGAGCGCGAAAGACCATGACTCTCCGTGACTGGCGTAGCCCTTCGCGGGGAGCTCACCGAGCGTCAGGTCCAGGTCGTCGCGGTGGGGACCGACGAGGCACACTCCGCGTTCGATCTCCTGCCGCCGCACCCGGTCGAGCTCGGCGAGCAGCAGGTCCTCGATGCTCTCCCGGTCCTCCGGCAGGTCGCCGACGCTCGACCGGTACGAGATGAGCGCCGGACGCGACTCCGGAGCGACCTCCGCGTACGCCGAGGTCACGTGGTCCGCCATGTCGCGGACCAGCTTCAACCGCGCGGCCAGCAGTTCCGCGCCGTGCTGGGCGAGGTGCCCGTCCCAGACGTCGAGCGTCGAGAGATCCGCCGACCGCGAGTGCTTCACCGTCTTCAACAACGCGCTGCGCTGCTTCAACACGCGGTCGTAGTCGCTGCGCACACCTGCGTACCGCGGCGCGCGCAACACCAGCATCTCGTCGAGGAACCTCCGCCGGTCGCTCGGATCGCCTCTCACGAGAGAGAGGTCCTCCGGTGCGAACAACACGGTGCGCAGGATCCCGAGCACGTCGCGCGGCCGGGGCACCGGACCGCGGTTGATCCGCGCCCGGTTCGACTTGCCGGCCGTGATCTCCAGTTCGACGAGCAGCTCGCGGTCGTCGTTGACCACGGCCGTGCGCACCACGGCGCGCTGGGCGCCGTGCCGGATCAGCGGCGCGTCGCTGGACACGCGGTGCGAGCCCAGCGTCGCCACGTACCCGATCGCCTCGACCAGGTTCGTCTTCCCCTGGCCGTTGCGGCCGACGAGCACCGACGCTCCGGGCTCGAGCTCCAGGTCGGCGAGCTCCCAGGAACGGAAGTCGCTGACCTGGAGGTGTCTGACGTGCACTCGCTAGCCCTGGGTGCTGCCGCCGCCGGACGACGGTCCGGCGAGGTGTACCGAGTGGCCACCGAACTGGTTGCGCAGCGCGGCGACCGCACGCATGGCGGGCGAGTCCTCCTGCCGCGACTGGAACCGCGCGAAGAGCGCCGCGGAGATCACCGGGAGCGGCACCGCGTTGTTGATGCCCTCCTCGACGGTCCACCGGCCCTCGCCCGAGTCCTCGACGTACCCGCGCAGGTCGTCGAGCTCCGGGTCGGACTCCAGCGCGCGCACCAGCAGGTCGAGCAGCCACGACCGCACGACGGTTCCGCGCTGCCAGGCCGAGATCACGGCCGGCACGTTGTCCACGACGTCGGTCTTGTCGAGCAGCTCGAAGCCCTCGGCGTACGCCTGCATCAGGCCGTACTCGATGCCGTTGTGGACCATCTTCGAGTAGTGGCCGGCGCCGACCTTGCCCGCGTGCGCGAAACCTTCTTCACGCGGACCCTCCGGACGCAGCGCGTCGAAGATCGGCATGGCCTGCTCGACGTGCTTCGCGTCGCCGCCGACCATCAGCGCGTAGCCGTTCTCCAGGCCCCACACACCGCCGGAGACGCCGCAGTCGACGTAGCCGATCTCCTTCTCCGCCAACAGGTCCGCGTGGATCCGGTCGTCGGTGAACTTGGAGTTGCCGCCGTCGACCACCAGGTCGCCCGGCTCCAGCAGTTCGGACAGCTCCTTCACGGTGTTCCGGGTGATGTCGCCCGCGGGCACCATCACCCACACCACGCGAGGCGTCTGGAGCTTGGACACCATGTCCGCCAACGACTCCGAGTCGGTGACCTCGGGGTTGCGGTCGTAGCCGATCACCTCGTGACCGGCACGGCGCACCCGCTCGCGCATGTTGAAACCCATCTTGCCGAGGCCGACGAGTCCGAGCTGCACGGTGTTCTCCCCTACGTTCTTGCGGTACCCGGTAAGGGTTTTCTCAGCCGGGAAGGCGAACGGGCATGAGCAGGTACAGGTAGCCCGGCGCCACGTTCCCATCCTCGTCCACCGGCTTCAGCAATGCCGGTCGGCTGGGTGTGGTGAAGGACAAGTGGACTTTCTGCGTGCGGACGGCACCGAGTCCGTCGAGCAGGTAGCCCGGGTTGAACGCGATGGTGACCGCGTCGCCGGTGTACTCGACCGGGAGCTCCTCCTCGGCCGAACCCTCGTCGTCGCCGCCGGCGGACAGGCGCAGGCCGCCGTCCACGAACTCGAGGCGCACCTGGGTGCCGCGCTCGGCGACGAGCGACACGCGCTTGATCGCCTGCTGCAGGGCGTCGATGTCGATGATCGCCGCGGCCGAGTGCTCGGAGGGCAGCAGCTGACGGTACTTCGGGAAGTCGGCGTCGAGCAGGCGGGTGGTGGTCCGCTTGCCGGAGCCGGACAGGCCGAGCAGTCCGTCGTTGGCCGCGAGCGACATCTCGACCTTGGCGCCGGACGAGCCGAGCGTCTTGGCCGCGTCGCCCAGGGTGCGCGCCGGGACGAGGACCGCGACCTCGCCGAGGGACGCGTCGGGCTCCCACGGGAACTCGCGCATCGCGAGGCGGAACCGGTCGGTGGCGACGAGCGTCAGCTTGCCCTCGCCGATCTCGACGCGGACGCCGGTCAGCATCGGGAGCGTGTCGTCCTTGCCGGCCGCGACGGCGACCTGGCTGACGGCCTCACCGAAGACCTCGCCGGGGAGCTCACCGATGAGCTGCGGCATCGACGGGAGCGCCGGGTAGTCCTCGACCGGCATCGTCGGGAGGCTGAACCTGGCGCTGCCGCAGCTGATCATCATGCGAGCGCCGTCGACCGCGATCTCGACGGGGTGGTTCGGGAGCGCCTTGGTGATGTCGGCGAGAAGACGCCCGGAGACCAGGGCGCGGCCGCCGTCCGCGATCGTCGCCGGGACACCGACCTGGGCCGAGACCTCGTAGTCGAACCCGGAGACCGTCAGCGAGTCGTCGGACTCCGCGTCGAGCAGCACGCCGCCCAGCACCGGAACCGGTGGACGGGACGGAAGGCTGCGAGCGACCCAGGCGACGGCGTCGGCCAGGCCGTCGCGTTCGACGCGGATCTTCATGAGGCGTCCTTTCCTCGACAGTCGACAAGCCCAACCACGACAACGTGCCAGTGGGGGTTAGGGAGCCTCGTCCCTCGGCAACCCGAGGTGCGGAGCAACCACGTTAGAGCGTCCTGGCCCTTCCCGTCACTTCGGGGTTCGGGCACCGATCCCCGGGAACCATCCACCGCTGTTTTGCTTTTGAGTTCTTCCTAGAAGAGATCAAACAGCAGTAACAGTAAGGGTTGTGGATTGTGGGGACAGGCGTTAAACCTGCAGGTCAAGGTGTCACCCACCATGTGGACTAGCGGGGGATGGCACCCGGGGACAGATCGGCGCACCCGGGGACAGCCAGTTGTGCACAGGTCTCGGTCCACAGATCGTCCACAGTTGTCCCCGGGTGCGTCCCCGGGTGCGGGCCAGTTGTACCCGGGTGTTCAACAGGCTTCTGTGGCCAGATCGTGGCCGGGGCCACAGACTTTTCCAGTTGTCCCCACCCCTTCGAGTGCCGGGGGCGAACAGAAAGCTTCGCCGCGCGGCCGATCGGGCCTCGTCTACCCGGGTACGTGCGCGGCGCGTGGTGGTGATTGGAGCCGCACGTACTGATGCAGTCCCATCGCCTCGCACGAGTCGTCCCCGGGTGTCGGCCGTCGAGCCGCGACCGCGCGCCCGGGTGCTCCCCCTCCGTCCGGCCGTCCCGTCCCCGGGCGCCGGGGTCCGGCCGGGGGCACCGTCGTGGGCGGACGAAAAAGGGGCCCTCCGCGGTGGAGGACCCCTTCGTTGCTACCCGGGTGGATCAGGGAGTGTGGCGGGCGCGCTGCTTGATGCGCGACGTCAGCTCCTGCACCTGGTCGTAGATGCGCCGGCGCTCGGCCATCTCCTTGCGGATCTTCTTGTCCGCGTGCATGACCGTCGTGTGGTCGCGGCCGCCGAACGTCTGGCCGATCTTCGGCAGCGACAGGTCCGTCAGCTCGCGGCACAGGTACATGGAGATCTGACGTGCCTGCGCAAGCGCTTTCGTCTTGCCGGGGCCGCACAGGTCGTCGATCGAGACCCCGAAGAACTCGGCGGTGACCGCCATGATCATCGGTGCGGTGATCTCCGGCGCGTGCGAGTCCGGGATGAGGTCGCGGAGCACGATCTCGGCGAGCTGGATGTCGACCGGCTGGCGGTTGAGCGACGCGAACGCCGTGACGCGGATGAGCGCGCCCTCGAGCTCGCGGATGTTGCGTTCTATGCGGGAGGCGATGAACTCCAGCACGTCCGCCGGGGCCGCGAGCCGGTCCTGGGCCGCCTTCTTGCGGAGGATCGCGATCCGCGTCTCCAGCTCCGGCGGCTGGATGTCCGTGATCAGGCCCCACTCGAACCGCGTGCGCAGGCGGTCCTCCAGCGTCTCCAGCCGCTTGGGCGGCCGGTCGCTCGACACCACGATCTGCTTGTTCGTGTTGTGGAGCGTGTTGAACGTGTGGAAGAACTCCTCCTGCGTGCCTTCCTTGCCCTCCAGGAACTGGATGTCGTCGACGAGGAGCACGTCGATGTCCCGGTAGCGGCGCTGGAAGGCGACCTTGCGGTCGTCGCGCAGCGAGTTGATGAAGTCGTTGGTGAACTCCTCGGTCGACACGTACCGCACGCGCATGCCGGGGAACAGGCGCTGGGCGTAGTGCCCGACGGCGTGCAGCAGGTGCGTCTTGCCGAGGCCGCTCTCACCCCAGATGAAGAGCGGGTTGTACGCACGGGCCGGAGCCTCGGCCACCGCGACGGCCGCGGCGTGCGCGAACCGGTTCGAGGCGCCGATGACGAACGTGTCGAAGTTGTACTTCTCGTTCAGCCTCGTCTGCGACGGCGACGGGTTCGCGGGCCGCGTGTACGGGAGGTTCGAGTTCGGTGTCGTGCCCACCGCCGCGTTCGCGGTGTTGAAGGTCGGCCAGATCTCGGTGACGGCGGCGAGCGCGTCGCCGGCCTCGTCGACCTCTTCTTCCGAGCCGTCCGGGTTCAGGCCCTCGTCCGTGATCACGGAGCCGGGCGTGTCGCCGACCGGGATCGCCGGGACGACCGGCGGCACGGGCTGGACCTGCGCGGCCTGCAGCGCGTGGACCGGGATCGGCGTGGTGGGCGGGCTCACGACGGGACTCACCGGTTCCGGCGAGTCGACCTTCACCGCGAGGGAGACCGAGCGGCCCAGCCTGCGGGAGAGCGCCGCGGTGATCGGGTCGCGCAGTGCGCGTTCGATCGCTTCCTTCGCGAAGTCACTGGGAGCAGCGAGCAGTGCCGTTCCATCCAGCAAACCGATCGGACGGGTGACCCTCATCCACGCGCGCTGCTGGGGGGACAGGTGGCTGGTCGCCAGTTCCTGCACCACCTCGGCCCACACGAGACCAAGATCGACCTGCTGGTTCGACACCTCCGCGCTCCCCTCCCCTCCGCCGGAGCCAAAGACTCCACATGTGGACACGGAGAATAGAGGTATCCACAGAGTTATCCACAACTGTGCACTAAAAGGTGCGTTGTGTTGCCGGTCGGTGGCGGCTCCCACGCCAGCCCCGGCATGCGCGAAGGACGAACGGTAACAAGGCCCGGCACGCCTCACAAGACGTGGCCTCGGCCACCCCGATTTGGTCGCCGCACCCGGGCATGCGTACCCTCAGACGAGTCTCCCGCTTGCGACGGGCGCCTTTCGCGCGCCTACGTCCACTGCCGTCGGGGACAACCACAAGGCTTTGTCAGCAGTGAAGCACCGGGAGACCGACCGTGAGCAAGGGTAAGCGCACCTTCCAGCCCAACAACCGCCGCCGCGCGAAGACGCACGGCTTCCGGCTGCGCATGCGGACCCGTGCCGGCCGCGCCATTCTGGCCGCGCGCCGCAGCAAGGGCCGTGCCACTCTGTCCGCCTGACAGCGGCTGGTAAGCGCAGCGTCGTCGTGCTCCCACCGGCCGCCCGGCTCACCCGCAGCCAGGACTTCGGCCTGGTGGTCCGCCGAGGCCGCCGCGCCGGACGACCCCGGTTGGTCGTCCACGTCTTGAAGCCCGACGTGCCCACCTTGGATTCGTCCAAGGTGGGCTTCGTCGTGAGCAAGGCAGTTGGCAACTCGGTGGTCCGCCACCGCGTCTACCGCCGCCTGCGCCACGTCGTGCGTCCCGCCTTGGCAGAGATGCCGCCGGGAACTCTCGTCGTGGTCAGGGCGTTGGCACCAGCAGCCGAGGCGTCGAGCTCCGAGCTCGCCGCCGATTTCTCCTCTGCCCTGCGCAAGGTGCTGCGATGACCACGTTGCCCGCGAAGGTCGCGCTGCTGCCGGTGCACTTCTACCGGAAGTTCATCTCGCCGCTGCTGCCACCGACCTGTCGCTTCTACCCCAGCTGCAGCGCATACGCGGTGGAGGCGTTGACCGTCCACGGTGCGTTGCGAGGAACCTGGCTGACCATCCGCCGGTTGCTGCGCTGCGGACCCTGGCACCCTGGAGGCCTGGACCCCGTTCCGCCGAGGCGGCAGGTCCCCGACGTATCCACCGAGGAGTAGCTCCCGTGCTCAACTTCATCTACTACCCGGTGTCCTTCATCTTGTGGTGTTGGCACTGGGTGTTCGGCAAGGTCTTCGGTGAGTCGAGCGGCTTCGCCTGGGCGCTGGCCGTCATCTTCCTGGTCTTCACGCTCCGCGCCATCCTCTTCAAGCCGTTCGTCGGCCAGGTGCGCTCCATGCGAAAGATGCAGGAGTTCGCGCCGGAGATGCAGAAGCTCAAGAAGAAGTACCCGAACGACCGCCAGCGCCAGGCGCAGGAGATGCAGAAGCTGCAGTCCGAGCACGGCGTCAACCCGCTCGGCGGCTGCCTGCCGATGCTGGTGCAGATCCCGGTGTTCATCGGTCTGTTCCACGTGCTGCGCTCGTTCAAGCCCGGCTGGGGCGAGGTCTACTTCTTCGACAAGCAGGGCGTCGACTCGTTCGTCAACGCCAAGCTCTTCGGCACGAACCTCTCGACGTTCATCACCATGCCGGCCGACCAGCTCGCGACGTACGGCACCGAGCGCCTGAACGTCATCCTGCTGTCGGTGCCGCTGATGATCGTGGCGTCCATCGCGACCC
The DNA here is from genome assembly GCF_014653695.1 of Lentzea cavernae. Taxonomy (GTDB): domain Bacteria; phylum Actinomycetota; class Actinomycetes; order Mycobacteriales; family Pseudonocardiaceae; genus Lentzea; species Lentzea cavernae. Next base: position 35,156 of record NZ_BNAR01000003.1, read on the forward strand.
ACTTCACCGCGCGCCACTCGGTCGCCCGCCAGAACGCCGCGGCGCTCGACAACCCGCAGACCGCCATCATGAACAAGCTGACGCTCTGGATCTTCCCCCTGGGCGTCCTCGCCGGCGGCTTCTTCTTCCCGGTCGCGATCCTGCTGTACTGGCTGTCCAACAACGCGTGGACCCTCGGCCAGCAGCACTTCGTCTACAAGCGCATCGACGCCGAGGAGGAGGAGAAGAAGGCCACGGTCGTCGAGACCCGCCAGGCCCTCGCTCCGAAGCCGGGCGCGAAGCCGGTCAACCCGAAGAAGCCCGCACCGGGAGCCAAGCCGGCCAACGGCGCCAAGCGCATGCCGACCGCGGGCCCGTCCGGCGCGCCGAAGGCCCCTTCCACGGACGCTGCCGCCAACGGCAACTCCAACACCGAGATCCCCGGCCTGACCCCAGGCCGATCCACCAGCAAGAAGCCGGGCAGCAAGAAGCGCCGCTGATTTCGGGCGTTGCCCCGGAGAGGAGACATCGTGTCGGAGACCTTGCAGGCGACCGACGACGTGGAGGCGTCGTCGGAGGCCGCAGCCGAGTCCGAGACCACGGCAGAGGCTGAGCCGCAGTCGCAGAGCAAGACCGAGGACCTGCTCGTCCAGGAAGGCGACATCGCGGGCGACTACCTCGAGCGCCTGCTCGACCTGCTCGACTACGACGGCGACATCGACCTGGACGTGGAGAGCGGCCGGGCCATCGTCAGCATCGACGGCGGCGAGGACCTCGCCAAGCTGGTGGGCCCCCGAGGCAACGTCCTCGAGTCGCTGCAGGAACTCACCCGCCTCGCAGTCCAGCAGGAAACGGGAGTCCGCTCCCGCCTCATGCTCGACATCGCCCAGTGGCGCGCGGGCCGCCGCGCCGAACTGGCGGAGATGGGCCGCACCACCGCAGAGAAGGTGGCCGCCTCGGGCGAGCGCGCCCGCCTGCACCCCATGACCCCGTTCGAGCGCAAGGTCGTCCACGACGCCGTCGCCTCGGTCGCCGGTGTGCACAGCGAGAGCGAGGGTGAGGAACCGCAGCGGCGGGTCATCATCTTCCCCAAGCCGTAACCGGCACTGCTCCACCTCACGGCCCCTGGTTCCCACCGGAACCAGGGGCCGTTTGCTGTGCGGGGCACAGTGGGCTCTGCGGTGAGGGAAGGGGACACGGAGTGCGGGCGGGTTCAGAGACGAAGGAGGCGAAGAGAGGCGGCGCGGTGTTTCGGAGACGAGGACGTAGCTGAACGGGCGGTCCTGCCTGCGGCCACCAACCCGCTGCCGTCACCATCAACCCGCCACGCGCTCGCCACCGATCCCACTTGTCCGACCGCCCCGCTTAACGGACTGGTGCGTGCTTGCCCGTCGCCAGTCGCCCCGCTCAGCGCCTACCGCCAAGCCCTGCCGCCCGCCGCTCAAAGCCCGCCGTCCTCTACCCGCCTGCGGCCCTCCGCCCATCCGCTGCATCTCGCCACCGACCCGCGGCCCGCCGTGCGTCACCGCCGACCGTCCACCAGCCCGTCCCTTGCCGCAGCCCGCTCCCCCGCGACCCACTCGACGTTCCACGTGAAACCGACTACCCCCGCGCCGCCCACCAAGCAGCCAGCCACTCCTTCTGCGCCTCCGTGTCCGGCACCGGAAACCCGCGAGCCGCCGAGATCAACCGCCACGCCTCCCCCGGCTCGACCCCCTCCATCCCCAACAGCAACCCGGCCAACAACGACGACCGCCCGATCCCCGCCCAGCAGTGGAACACCACATGAGCCCCACTCCGGTACAACGCGTGGAGCGGCTCAACGGCGGCCACCGCCAACGCCACATCAGGCACCGACTGGTCCGGGATCGGGAAGCAGACGTACCGCAGCCCGGCGGCCACCACCGCCCGCTCCTGATCCACGAGGTCGCATTCGACCCGTTCCTCGTCGGTCTGAGCGGACACCAGCACGTCCACGCCGAGCCGGCGCAACTCGGCCAGCTTCCCCTCCAGGAACCGCCCGCCGGCCGGGTGGGACATCGTCGAGACCTTGCCGGGACCGTTCCAGGCGACGGTGTGGAGAGGCGATTTCAACTTTCCCCCAAGTTTCACGTGAAACGGCGCTCAGGATTTGGCGGAGCGCCGGGTCGATCCGTCATGATGGTGCCCTGGCATTCGCCAGCTTTTCCACCGGCCGCTCGAACGTCGCCGCCGCGTGGTTTCACGTGAAACGCTCACGGACGGAGAACATGGCCGGGGAGTTGCCCGACAACGCGAAGCTCGTCTTCGGGGAGCACGTTGATCGTGCCGCCGAGTTCGTCAGGCTCCTGGAGGAGCACGGCGTCGAGCGTGGACTCATCGGTCCCCGCGAGGTCGACAAGATTTGGGAACGGCACGTGCTCAACTCGGCGGTGATCGAGGAGCTGTTCCAGCAGAACGAGCGCGTCGTTGATGTGGGTTCCGGAGCTGGGTTGCCGGGGGTGCCGCTCGCGATCGCGCGGCCCGATCTGAGGATCACGCTTCTCGAGCCGATGGCGCGGCGCATCGCGTGGCTCGAGGAGGTCAAGGATCGGCTGGGCCTCGACAACGTGACGGTCCTCCGCGGGCGTGCGGAGGAAGGGCCGGTGCGCGCGCAGTTGAAGAACTGCGACGTGGCCACGGCACGGGCGGTGGCGCCGCTCGAGAAGCTGACGAAGTGGTGCCTGCCGCTTCTCAAGGGTGGCGGGCGGATGGTGGCGCTCAAGGGCGAGCGCGCGGTAGAAGAGCTTGAACGCGACGGTGCCGCGGTGGCCAAGGCCGGGGGCGCCAACCCCCGTGTCGTCGTCGTGGGAGCGGACGTACTTGAGGTGCCTACGACGGTGCTCATCGTCGAGCGCCAGACGCGGAGGGAACGGTGAGCGTGTACCCCGAGTTCCACGCGGCCGATGTTCCACGTGAAACGCAGCCCTCCAAACACAAAGCCAAGCCGACCAACAACGGAGATGACAGCGCCGTGGTGTGGACCCCGATTGCAGAAGAGGCGGCTCGTGCGGCAAGTGTGCTGCACCCCGACGAGTCACTGCTCCCCCGCCCGACCCATCGCCGGGTGATGACCGTCGCCAACCAGAAGGGTGGCGTCGGCAAGACCACGAGCACGGTGAACCTCGCCGCGGCGCTCGCGATCCACGGGCTCAAGGTGCTCGTGATCGACCTCGACCCGCAGGGCAACGCCAGCACGGCGCTCTCCGTCGAGCACCGCAGCGGGACGCCGAGCGTCTACGAGGTGCTGCTCGGCGAGATCTCCATCGCCGAGGCGGCTCAGGTCAGCCCGACGTCGCCGAACCTCTTCTGCGTGCCCGCGACGATCGACCTCGCCGGCGCCGAGATCGAGCTCGTCTCGATGGTGGCCCGTGAGTCGCGGCTCCAGGAGGCGCTCTCCCCCGAGGCGCTCGACCAGCTGCAGCCCGACTACGTCTTCATCGACTGCCCGCCGAGCCTCGGGCTGCTGACCGTCAACGCGATGGTCGCCGCCCAGGAGGTGCTGATCCCGATCCAGTGCGAGTACTACGCGCTGGAGGGACTGAGCCAGCTCATTCGCAACATCGAGCTCGTGCAGCAGCACCTCAACCCGGACCTCGCGATCTCCACGATCCTGCTCACGATGTACGACGGCCGCACGAAGCTCGCGGACCAGGTGACCAGTGAGGTGCGCGGCCACTTCGGCGACGTCGCCCTCAAGACCGTGATCCCGCGCAGCGTGAAGGTCTCGGAAGCGCCAGGATTCGGGCAGACGGTGCTGACGTACGACCCGGGTTCGCGCGGGTCGATGAGCTACCTCGACGCTGCCAAGGAGATCGCGATTCGCGGGGCCAAGAGGGAGGGCGCATGACGGAGCAGCGCAAGGGCGGACTCGGGCGCGGTCTGGCCGCACTCATCCCCCAGGGTCCGCCGATCGGTGCGCCCAGCGTCCGGACCGCCGGAACGGTCGGCCAGACCGGCACGAGGACCCAGACCCTCCAGTCGACCGGTGAGGTCGCGGGGGCGGTGTACCGCGAGATCGCGGTGACCGCGATCCGCACGAACGCGAAGCAGCCGCGCCAGGTGTTCGACCAGGACGCGATCGACGAGCTCTCGTTCTCCATCAAGGAGTTCGGGCTCATGCAGCCGGTCGTGGTCCGCGAGCTGACCGCGGACACGTTCGAACTCGTCATGGGCGAGCGCCGGTGGCGTGCCACGCAGCAGGCCGGGCTCAAGACGATCCCGGCGATCGTGCGGCAGACCGCCGACGACGTCATGCTGCGCGACGCGTTGCTGGAGAACATCCACCGCGTCCAGCTCAACCCCCTCGAAGAGGCGGCGGCCTACCAGCAGCTGCTCGAGGAGTTCGGTGTCACGCACGAGCAGCTCGCCGACCGCATCGGCCGCAGCCGCCCCGTCGTCACGAACACCATCCGGCTGCTGAAGCTCCCCCTCCCCGTTCAGCGACGGGTCGCCGCGGGCGTGCTGAGCGCCGGCCACGCGCGCGCACTCCTCGGTCTGGACGACGCGGGCATGCAGGAGGAGCTGGCGGCACGGATCATCGCCGAGGGCATGTCGGTCCGCGCGACCGAAGAAGCGGTCACCGTCGCCAAGAACGAGAAGCCGAAGAAGGAGAAGGCCGCCCCGCGCAAGCAGCTGCACGCGCCCGGTCTGCAGGAGCTCGCCGAGCGCCTCTCCGACAACTTCGACACCCGCGTGAAGGTCGAACTCGGGCAGCGGAAGGGTCGGATCGTCGTCGAATTCGGGTCAGTTGATGATCTTCAACGGATCATCGGCATGATGAGCCCGGAAACGACAATTCGGACATCGGAGTAGGCCCATAGGATCACCCACGGGCCTTATGTCACGGTGACGATGACGCCCCGCATCCATTTGGATACGGGGCGTCACCTATTTGAAGATCAGCCGACGCTGATCTTCGTGACCGTCAGCCCGCCGATTTCGACGACCTGACCGCCGCCGAACGAGCGACGGGTGGTCTCCCCGTCCGCTTCCGCGTACTCGACCCATCCGTAGTTGGCGTCGTCGGGATTGATGCTCGACACCCGAGGCAGGTCGACCCCGAGAGTGCCGGCGTCGCCGTAGCAGTTCGTCCGCTGCGCGCCGGACCCGTCCACCCAGTGGATCTTCACGCCGTCGCCCGCCGAGCAGTCGGTCTGCTCGATCGCGAACGCCGGCGTGGCCATGCAGAAAGTCGTCGCCACCGCGGCGGCGAACGTGAGCATGCGCAAGTTGTCCCCCCTTGATCAACCTTCAACGCCAGTGTGTCGGCACGCGCACCCGAGGCAAGCATTTTCGGCGCAAACAAAAAGTGCGGCACCGAGAAGCTCGGCACCGCACTTTCGAGAGAAGAACTTCAGCGAGCGACAGCCCGCTCGACCAACCCGGCGTAGATCTCACCCAACGACTGCCCCGCCGCCTCGACGGCCATCGGCAGGAGCGACGTCTCGGTCAGCCCCGGCGACACGTTCACCTCGAGGAAGTAGACGGTCCCGTCCTCGGCCACGACGGCGTCGGTCCGCGACACGTCCCGCAGCCCGAGCAACCGGTGTGCCGCGACCGCGAGCTCCCCCACCGCCTTGGCGGCGGTGGCGTCCAGCCGGGCCGGCGCGTGGAAGTCGGTCAGCCCCGCGGTGTACCGAGCCGTGTAGTCGTAGACGCCGCTCTCCGGAACGATCTCGACGGCCGGCAGTGCGTACGGACCCTCCGGTCCGTCGACGACGGCCACCGCCACCTCCACCCCGGAGATGAACTGCTCGGCCAGCACGGTGTCCCCGTACGCGAGGCACCCGACCATCGCCGGCGGCAGTTCGGCGGCGTCACGGACGACCTGAGCGCCCAGCGCCGACCCGCCCTGGTCCGGCTTCAGCATCAACGGCAGCCCCAGCGTCGAGACCATCGCGTCGAGCACCGGCTTGGCACCCAGCTCCCGGAACGTCGCGTGCGGCAGCACGATCCACTCCGGCGTCGCCAGCCCGGCACGGGCCAGCTCGGCCTTGGCGGTCGGCTTGTCCCACGCCCGGCGGCACGCCCGCGAGTCCGTGCCCACGTACGGCACGCCGAACATCTCGAGGATCGCCTGCACCGACCCGTTCTCGCCCTCGCCGCCGTGCAGCGCGACGACGACGGCGTCCGGGCGTGAGGACTGCAGGCGAGAGAGCAACGAGGCGTCGGCGTCCCACTCCTCCACCGTCAGGCCCACCGACCGCAGGGCAGCCGACAGACGGCGGCCGGAGCGGATCGAGACCTCGCGTTCGTGGGAGAGCCCACCGGACAGCACAGCGACCATGCGGTCAGCCACAGCAAAACTCCAAGGATCAGGCGGTGTCGGGCGACGGGGTCTGCGGACCGGACAGCTGACGGCCCGGCGTCGCCCCGAACGTCGCTGCCAGCTGCATCTCTTCCTCGATGACGTTCGCCAGGCGGCGGACGCCCTCCCGGATGCGCTCGGGCGTCGGGTAGCAGTACGAGATCCTCAGCTGGCGAGAGCCGAAGCCGTCCGCGTAGAAGCCGGTACCGGACGCGTACGCCACACGGGCCGTCACGGCGCGGGGCAGCATCGCCTTCGTGTCGATGCCCTCCGGCACCGTCACCCAGACGTAGAAGCCGCCATCCGGAATGTTCCACGTGGAACCTTGCGGCATGTGCTGCTCGAGGGCCGAGATGGCCGCGTCGCGCCGTTCCCGGTACGCCTCGCGGTAGGTCTTGATCTGACCCTTCCAGTCCTGGGTCGACAGGTACCGGGACACGATCATCTGGTTCAGCGTGGGCGGGCACAGCGTGGCCGACTCGGCCGCCAGCACCAGCTTCTCGCGCACGGCGTGCGGCGCCAGCACCCAGCCGACCCGCAGACCGGCCGCGAACGTCTTGGAGAACGAGCCGAGGTACACCACGTTGTCCGGGTCCATCGACCGCAGCGCCGGGTACGTCTGGCCGTCGAAGCCCAGCAGCCCGTACGGGTTGTCCTCCACGACCAGCACGCCGTACGACCGGCAGATCTCCAGGATCTCGGCCCGCCGCGACACCGCCAGCGTCACGCCGGCCGGATTGTGGAAGTTCGGGATCGTGTAGAGGAACTTGACCCGCTGACCAGCGCGCTTGCAGGCTTCGAGTGCCTCTCGCAGCAGCGACGGCACGAGCCCGTCAGCGTCCATGGCCACGTGCACGACCTTCGCCTGGTACGCCGTGAACGACCCGAGGGCACCCACATAAGAAGGCCCCTCGGCGATCACCACGTCACCGGGGTCGCAGAAGATCCGGGTGACCATGTCGAGGCCCATCTGCGAGCCCACGGTCACCACCACGTCGTCCGGGTGGCCGTTGATGCCCTCCAGCGCCATGACGTCGCAGATCTGCTCGCGCAGCAACGGGACACCGTGCGCCGAGCCGTACTGCAGGGCCACCAGGCCCTCGGACGCGACGAGCTGGCCGATCTCCGCGGACAGCGATTCCAGCGGCAACGCGGCGAGGTGCGGCATGCCGCCGGCCAGCGAGACGACCTCGGGGCGGGACGCCACTGCGAAGAGTGCCCGGATCTCCGATGCCGTCATCCCTGCCGTGCGCGCTGCGTAGCGGCGGAGGTGGGGATCAAGGCTTCTGGGGCCCTGCTTGGCTGGCTGACCGGGCATCGTCATGGGGACTCCTGTATGGGAAATGTCCCGAGCGAGTGTAACCGTCGTCCCGTTCAGGGCACGCGCCTTCCGGGTTCCGTCACATTCGCCTACCCTCGTATGGGTTCGCTTTGTGTGTTAACGGGTGGAGGTCGGGGTGTCCCGTCGCGTCGTAGGCGTCACGCTGGACAACCTGGAGCATCTCTCCAAGCACAGCAGAACGTGCGTCTTCTGGGAGTTGGCTCCTCACCTGCGTGAACAGGCAGAGGAATACGGCGACACCGAGTTCGAGAAGGAAGCCTGGGTTTCCAACGTCCTGCTCGAATGGGGTTCGTGCGGTCGCATCATCTACTGCGACGGCATCCCCGCCGGTTCGGTGTTCTACGCACCACCGGCCGCGGTTCCGCGCAGCTCCGCCTTCCCCACCTCCCCGGTGAGCCCGGACGCCGTCCTCATGACGTCGCTGGACGTGCTGCCGGAGTTCCGAGGGGGCGGACTCGCGCGCGTGCTCGTGCAGGCCGTGGCGAAGGATCTGACGCGTCGTGGCGTGAAGGCCATCGAGGCGTTCGGCGACATGCGCCCGGACGACGAGGCGGCCAGTTGCGTCACGCCGGCCGACTTCCTGACGAGCGTCGGCTTCAAGACCGTGCGGCCGCACCCCCGCTGGCCCCGGTTGCGCATGGAGCTCCGCAGCTCCATCACCTGGAAGGAAGACGTGGAGGCCGCCCTGGAGCGCCTTCTCAACAGCGTCACCGTCTCGACGGCGGAACCCAGCTTCCGCCCGGTCTAGTACACCGAAAAGGGCCCCCTCGCAGCGAGCGAGGGGGCCCTTTTCGTCAGTCTGATCAGCTCTTCGACATCTCGTACCGCAGCAGGTCGTTGAACGTGAACGTGCCCGTCGGCTGGTCGTCCTTGCCCAGCAGGTACAGGCGCTTCACGGCCACGAGGATGCCCTCGGCCACGATGTCGCGGAAACCGGGCGTCGCCAGGCGAGCGCGGTCCTCGGCGTTCGTCAGGTAGCCCACCTCGACGCGGACGGCCGTGCAGCGGGTGAGCCGCAGCAGTTCCCACGTCTTGGGGTGCGAACCGCAGCTCGACATCGTCGTGCGGGCGGTGACCTCACGCTGGATGAACCCGGCCAGCGCCTCACCGACCGTGGACGACGTGCCGTTGCCCGTGCCGTAGTGGAACGTGGCCACGCCCTGCGCGTTCGGCGACGAGTTGCCGTCGCTGTGCAGCGACAGGATCAGGTCGGCGCCCGCCTCGTTCGCGAACCGCGCGCGCTCCTGCTCGTCCGGGCAGTTGTCGGGGCCGCGCGTGAGCAGGGCCTCCATGCCGGTGGCGGCCATCTTGCCCTCGAGGCGGCGGGCCAGGTCGAGCATCAGGTCGGACTCGGACAGCCCGTTCACGACAACGCCGCGGTCCTCGCCGCCGTGGCCGGGGTCGATCACGATCCGCTTGCCGGACAGGCGTGAACCGGCACCGCGGAGCCGTTCCTGCTCGCGCAGGAGCTGCGGGCGGCCGCCGCGGACCTTCGGCTGGAGCTGGCGCAACGCGCGCACCGTGTCGGGACCGCACATGCCGTCCACGATCAGGCCGTAGTCGCGCTGGAAGTTCTTCAGCGCCTGCTCGGTCTGCTGGCCGAACACACCGTTGGAGCGGCCGACGTCGTAACCGAGCTCCAGCAGGCGTTCCTGCAGCATCAGCACGTCGTCACCGGTCGTCGGCTGCGACATCAGGAACGCGAGCGGCCGGTCCCCCAACCGGAACGTCGCGTCGCGGAGCGATCGGTAGGTCGCCGGCCCGACGATGCCATCGATGATCAGCCCCCGCTGCTGCTGGAACGCGCGCACGGCGTGCTCGACCTGCTGGTCGAACACCGGCGGCGCCTGTGGGTCGGCCGGCGGAAGCAGTCCGAGCCTGGTCACGATCGACCGGATCTCGGCAACATCACTTCCGACGTCCCCGCGGCGGAGCAGCTGCATGCACCCTCGCTCGACTAGGGCACCGAACTCGGTCGGCGCGTCAGTTGGGAAGTCTTCATTGTGCCCTGTACCGCAGAGTGATCGATGCAGGGCTACTCGCAGTCGCCCCGAGATCACCGCCTCGGCACCAAAACGAACGTGACCCGCTCGTCTTATCGATAGACGGGCGGGCCACGTTGCGCGTTGCAAAGGAATTATTGGCCCATGCAAACTTCTCGGCTCAGGCCAGGACGTCCGACAGGTCCTTCAGCAGCGCCGCCTTGGGCTTCGCGCCGACGATCTGCTTCACCGGACGGCCGCCCTGGAACAGGATCAGCGTCGGCACGGACATGATCTGGTAGTCGCGGGCGATCGACGGGTTGGCGTCGATGTCGACCTTGGCGACGGTGATCTTCTCGCCGTGCTCGGCCGCGATCTCCTCCAGCACCGGCGCAACCATCTTGCACGGGCCGCACCAGGTCGCCCAGAAGTCGACCAGCACGGGCTTCTCGCTGGTCAGCACGTCGTCCGCGAACGACTTGTCGGTCACCGTGACGGTGGCGCCTGCCATGTTGCTCTCCCTAAAACGTCTCGCAGAAGGAACTTCAGATGCTCTTGCCGTAGCCGCCACCGACGGCCTCGGCGGCGATCTCGGCCTGCTCGGTGCCGTGCTCGGCGAGCCACCGCTCCGCGTCGATCGCGGCGCTGCAGCCGGAACCGGCGGCCGTGATCGCCTGACGGTATTCGTGGTCGACGAGGTCGCCGGCGGCGAACACCCCGTCCAGGTTCGTGTAGGAGGACTTGTCCTTCGTCAGGACGTACCCCTCCTCGTCCAGGTCCACCTGGCCCTTGACCAGCGCCGAGCGCGGGTCGTGGCCGATCGCGAGGAAGAAACCGGTGACGGGCAGCTCGGACTCGGCGCCGGTCTGGGTGTCCTTGACCTTGATCGACGACACCGTGCCGTCACCCAGCACGTCGGTGACCTGCGTGTTCAGCTGCCACTTGATCTTCTCGTTGGCGCGGGCGCGCTCCAGCATGACCTTCGAGGCGCGGAACTCCTCACGGCGGTGGATGACCGTCACGGACTTGGCGAACCGCGTGAGGAACGTCGCCTCCTCCATGGCCGTGTCGCCGCCGCCGACCACCGCGATGTCGTGGTCGCGGAAGAAGAACCCGTCGCACGTCGCACAGGCGGACACACCGCGGCCGAGCAGCTCCTGCTCACCGGGGATGTTCAGGTAACGAGCCGCGGCGCCCATCGCGAGGATGACGGCCTTGGCCTCGTACTCGACGCCGTTAGCGACGACCTTCTTGATCTCCCCGGTCAGCTCGACCGACTCGACGTCCTCGGCGCGCAGCTCCGCGCCGAAGCGGATGGCCTGCTCGCGCATCTGCTCCATGAGCTCGGGGCCCATGATGCCGTCGCGGAAGCCCGGGTAGTTCTCGACCTCGGTCGTCGTCATGAGGGCGCCGCCGTACTGCGATCCCTCGAAGACCAGGGGCTCCAGCTGCGCGCGCGCCGCGTAGACCGCCGCGGTGTACCCCGCCGGTCCCGATCCAATGATGATCACGTTGCGCACGCTCACGGCTCTGCAACTCCTCGATCTCGTCGTCTGACTCGCTCAACGGATCGTAGGTGCAGCTAATTCCGTGACTTGACCGACTACCTCGGCTTGATGGTCGTGTCGGCCAGAACGCCCGCCGGCTCGTCCGGTCCGCAGGTCTTCGGATCCAGCACGACCAGCCTGAACTCACCGAGTCCCGCGGGCAGGATCGCCATCACGGCGTCCTTGCCCTCGAGGTTGATCGGGCTGATGCCGAGCGGCGTGCCCGAGCTGGTGATGCCACCGCCCTTGAGACAGCCGGCCAACCGGTCCGGCGTCTCCAGCGGGCCGTAGTTCTGCGCCTTGAGCACCTCACCGACCGCGGAACCCAGCTCGTCGCGCTTGAGCGACAGCGGAGGGGCGGCGTCGGCCGGCGCGGACGTGGCTGCGGGGGGTTGTGCGGTGTTCGAGTTCTGCTCCGCACCCGGCGACACGGCAAGAACGATGCCGAACGCGGCCGCGGCGGCGACCAGCACACCGCCACCGCCCAGGCCGAGCCTGCGGTTGCGGCGCTTGCGGGCGTCGTTCAGCGAGACCACCGGCGCGATGCCGGGACGGGCCTCGGCGGCCAGCGCCGCGTCGATCCGCGCGGCCACGTGGTCGGGCATCGGGATCGGCGGCAGCGAGTGCAGGTCCTCCAGCGTGGCGTCGAGAGCCCGGAGGATCTCGGCGGCGTCCGCGTCGGCCTCCACCCTCGGGCGCAGCTGTGCGGCGACCTCAGGGGGCAGCACGCCCGCGTGCAGGTCCGCGATGAGGTCAACCGACCACGGCGGACCCATCGGCACGCGCTCCATGCCGGTCATCGGCCCTCCCACTGACGTTGCTCTTGCACATTCACACCGTCAGCTGGGACGTTCGCATCTGCGATTCGGTTCCTGAGGTGCCCGAGAACTTTGGCCAGCTTGGCGCGACCTCGCGCACACCGGCTCTTGACCGTGCCCTCCGCGATGCCGAGCATCTTCGCCGTCTCGGCGACCGAATACCCCTCGACGTCGACCAGCACGATGGGCGCCCGCTGCTCTTCCGGCAGCTCCATCAACGCCTGCTGCACCATGAGGCTGGTCTCGCGGTCGCTCATCGCGTCACGGGGCGCGACGGGCTCGCCGGGACCGGCCTCGGGCAACGGCACTGTCGGTCTTGTTTGTCGGCGTCTCATCCGGTCGAGGCACGCGTTCACCACGATCCGGTGAAGCCAGGTGGTGACCTGTGACTCCGCGCGGAACGACGACGCCGCCCGGAAGGCTGAGATGAACGCCTCCTGGAGCGCGTCCGCCGCCTCTTCGGGGTCGCGCAGCGTGCGCAACGCCACCGCCCACATCCGGTCCCGGTGCCGTTTGACCAGCTCCGAGAACGCGTACGGGTCACCTGCGGCGTGGGCCGAGATGAGATCGGCGTCCGAGCTGGCTGCGGCGGTCACGAATGGCACTTTAGCGAGGGTGATCACAGATCACCCGGACAGGTCTACTCAGCGTGCGCGCGTAGTTCTACTGAGCCCTGGTGTACAGGACCTCGCGGATCTCGGTCTGGTTCTTGCCGCCGCCCGAGTTGGTCAGCTGCGTGATCCAGATCAGCACGTGACCGGTCGGCTCGTGCTCGTTCAGCTGGATCTGCGTCTGCCCGTCGGACAGGTCCGCGACGCCGATGACCTTCGTCTCCTCGATCGGCGAGTCGAGCGCCGACGCGACGCGGATCTCGACCTTCGTGCCCTTGCTGGGCGAGGTGACCGTGATCGAGGCCAGCTTCACCGGCTCAGCGAACGACGCCATCAGCCCGATGCCGGGCTTGAGCGCCGGGAACTGCTGGAAGTAGTTGTCCGTCCGCCAGAACGTGCCCGCGTTGTTGTCGACGGCCCGGCTCGCCTGGTTCGCGTTGTCGGGCTGGTTCGTCACGTCGTAGACGCCGATCTGGCCCGGCTGCACCGGTCCGGCCGGCGCGGGCGGGGGCGCGGTCTGGCCGTTCGACCCCGGCTGGTTGATCACCACGGTCGGGCCGCCGCCCTTGGACGGCTCGTCGCTGAAGAACCCGACGATCTGCACGCTCAGCCACACGATCACCGTCAGCGTGGCCACGGCGAGCACGCCGACGCTGATCCACAGCTTCTTCTTCTGCTGCTTGTCCTGCCGCGGGCGCTGGGTCGTCCACACGACCTGGTCGTCGTCGTCATCGCGCGACGACGACACCGGCGGGATCAGCGCGGTCTGGGCTTCCTCGGCCGCGATCTGGTCGAGGACCTGCAGAATCGCCGCGGACGTCCGGATGCCGCCCACCGACGTGTCCTCCAGCGAACGCACCGCGACGGACGACAGGTCGTGCGGCAGGTACGGGTGCAACGCGTTCGGAGCGACCACGGACCCGTCCGGGCCCGTCGGGGCCACCGGCACGCCCTGGGGGCCTCCCGGCAACGCCCACCGGCCGGTGAGCAGCAGGTACAGGATCGCGCCGAGGCCCTTGACGTCGTCGCGCGCGATCGCGTCCGGCCGGGGGCCGGGGAACGCGAGGCGCAGACGGCCGTCCGAGGTGACGCGGATGCGCTGCGGGTGGTCGGCGCCCAGCACGAGACCGGCGTGGTGCGCGCCCTCGATGGCGGCGCCGAGCGGTTCGAGCAGGCGGGTCGCGGCGCCCGCCGGCAGCGGGCCCTCCGCGATGAGGTCCATCAGGTCGGTGCCCTGGGTCCACTCGGCGATGACCATGCCGAGGATGCCCTCGTCGGGGCGGATGCCGGTGCCGGGCGTCAGCACGTCGATCACCCTCGACACACCGGGGTGCGTGAACGACGACGCGTGCATCGCCCGTTCGACCGTGCGGCGGGCACGGGCGGCGGCCTCGCCGTTCGCCAGGTCGCCCAGCAGGATCGTCAGCGCCACGTCCCGGTTGAGCTGGCCGTCCCGCGCGCGCCACAGCTCCGCGTTGGACCTCGCGTCGGCGCCGGATTTCGCGAGCAGCCGGTAGCGGCCATTGCCGATGACGCCGCCGGGAACCAGGGCGGCGTGGACTCCGCTACTCACGGAAACGAGGGTACGGGACGACGGTCACGGACTGGAGTCACCTGCGCCGCACCAAACGGTTGATCTTGGCGATCGCCGGCTGCATCTCGGGCACCCGGAACGCCGCCAGGAGGCCGAACGCGAGCGGCAGGCCGATCAGCGTCACCAGGATGGTCTCGAACCACGCGGCCACCACCGGGTTGGAGAACCCGATCAGGCCCAGGAGCAGCTCGTTCGCGCCCTTCGCCACCGCGAAGGCCACTGCGGACGCCACCACGGTCAGGCAGACGGTCCAGATGGTGAAACCGGTGCGCAGGCGACCGAGGCGGATCCGCAGCCACACCTGACCGACGACCGCGCCGAAGACGAAGCTGAGCGACATCGCGAGCGACACGCCGACGGCGAGCTGGTCGGGCTCGGCCACGGCGAGGAAGAAGTACAGGAGGCCGATCCGGACGGCCACGATCAGCGCCTGGATCAACGTCGGCGTGCGCGCGTCCTTCATCGCGTAGAACACGCGGATCTGCAGCAACGTCACCGCGTACGGCACCAGGCCGAACGCCGACAGCGCGAGCGCCAGGCCGACGGCGGTGCCGCCCTCCACGCCCGACTTGCCGAACCCGAACGCGGCGAGACCGATGGCGACACCGGAGACCGTCATCAGGACGCTGAACGGCATCAGCAGGATCGACGACATGCGGTTGCCGAACAGGAGGTCCCGCACGATGGCTTCGTTGTCGTTGTTCGCCGCCGCACGGCTCATCTTCGGCATCAGCGCGGTCAGCAGCGAGACGCCGAGCACGCCGTAGGGCACCTGGGCGATCAGCCACTGGAAGTTGAACGCCGCCAGCGCGCCGTTGCCGTGCGTGGCGACCTTGGTCAGCACGGTCAGGCTGGCGAAACCGAGGCCGACGTAGAGCAGCACCCAGAAGGCGAGGCCGCCGAACTCGGCCAGCCGCGCGTCCCAGCCGAACCGCCACTTGAAGCGGAAACCGGTCTTGCGCAGCGCCGGGATCAGCACCGACGCCTGGACGGCGACACCGAGCGCGGTGCCGATGCCGAGCACCAGCACGTGGGTGTCGGTCATGGAGACCGGGTTGAGCGTGATGTCACCGGGGAGCAGCCAGTAGACGCCGAGGACCGCGATCACGACGAGGTTGTTCAGGACCGGGGCCCAGGTCGGCAGGCCGAACACGTGCCGGGCGTTGAGCACCGCGCTGAGCAGCGCGGTCAGACCGTAGAACACGATGCCGGGCAGCACCAGGTAGGCGAACGCCGTGACCAGGTCGCGGTTCGCGTTCGGGGAGTCGGCGATGAACAGCGAGGTGAGCAGCGGCGCGCACGCCACCGCTATCACCGTGCCGACGCCGAGGATCGCCGTGCCCATGCTGATCAGCCACTGGGCGTACGACTCCCCGCCGTCGCCGTCCTCCTTCTCGGCCCTGACCAGCAGCGGGATCGCCACACTGGTCAGGATGCCGCCGAGCAGGAGCTCGTTGATCATCGTCGGCAGGGTCGAGGCCGCCTGGTACGAGTCGTTGAGGGTGCCGATGCCGAGTGCCGCGACCAGCAGCACCTTCGAGAGCAGGCCGGTGGCGCGGCTGACGATCGTCGCGATCGCCATCGAGCCGCTCGCCTTGGCGATCGACGGTGCCTGCTGCTGCGGGTCTGGCTGGGTGGTCGTGGCTGTCTCGCTCACGCGCTCGACTTCTCCGGTGTGACGTTCTCGATGGACGGTGCGTCGCCGTTCTCGCCGTTGCGGGCGCGAACCCGCTTGTAGATGCGACGCCCCGAGAGCAGGACGAGCGCGATCCCGGCCAGCATGGTGATGATCACCGTGATGGTGCCGTACGCGGACGACGACACCTCCAGCTTGACAGTGTCACCGAGAGCGACGCCCTCGGGAGTGGTCAGCCGGACGTTGACCGGGAACCGGCCGGACCGCAGCACCTCGACGGGCACGCGCACGACGCGCTCGCCGCGGGCGGGGAGGACCTGGTCGGCGAGGTCGAGCTTGCGGATGCCGGGGGTGTCGGCGAGGTTGATCCGGACCGTCACGCGCACGTCGAGCTTGTTCGTGATCGTGATCGGGATCGGGCTGTCGCCGGAGCCGAGCAGGATCGGGCTGTTCGGCTGCGTCACGCCGACCATGCCGGTCAGGCCGTTGATCTCGCTCTGGCTGACCTCGGCCGCGGACCGGGCGCCCTGCTCGTTGCCCCGCCACGCACCCGACATCGCCCGGAGCAGGCCGAGCCACAGCGGGTCGGCCAGGTCGGCGGGCGACGCGTGCGCCGTGTCCTCCTGCTGCATGGCCGCGACCAGGCCGTTGAGCTCGACGCTCTGGTTCGTCACCGAGTCCGAGATGACCGCGGAGATCTCCCTGGCGCCGGCCTCCGGCGGGTAGGCGACCTTCGCGTTCGTCACGGCAGGCGTGGCGCTGACGAGCTCCTCGAGCCCGGTCTGGGTCGCGTAACCGCCGGCCAGCAGCTTCTGGGCCGCGGTCAGGAACTCGGTCATCTCCGAGATCGGCGCGTGCCAGCGGCGCGGGGGCGCGACCAGCACGTTGCGGCCGTCGCCCTGCCACCCGGCGCGGAACATCAGCACCGCCAGCGCGTTCTGCACCGACACCGGCTGGCTCTCGACCGGCGCGGTCACGCCGGAGAGCGTGCGCGGGCGCGAGTCGCTGCCCTGCAGCGCGTCCGAGACCATCGAGTCGATCTTCACGGCGGTGACCGGGGTCTTGCCGCCGATGCCGACGGGCGCGGTGCCCGGCGCGTCGGCGAGACCCGCCGGGTCCAGCAGCAGCGACTTCACGCCGGGGTAGCGCTGGTCCGGCAGCGGGGTGACCAGCTCGTCGAACGTCGACTGGTCGAGCACGCCGTCCTCTGGCCACACCAGGTCGGGCAGCGGCCGCACGGACAGGACTTCCTGGATGAGCGCGGGACCGTCCGTCACCGCGAGCGTGCGCATGGTGGTGAGCTTCGCCCTGTTCAACGCCACGAGGTCGGCGTCGGCGGACGGCAGCGCGACGACGCACCGGCCCGAGACGGCGAGCTTGAGGCGGTTGAGCCACAGCTGCGCCTCCGTCCGGCCCTTGCCCTCGGCGCCGCCACGCAGCTGGTAGCCGGTGCTCATGGCCTGCACGGTGCGCAGCAGGTCCGGGTCGATGGCCAGGCACATGGCCGTGCTCATCGACGAGATCGCCTGCTCGTAGGCCTGCAGCAGGCCGTACAGCCTGCCGTTGACCGAGAGCGACGTCGCCAGGTCGTCGTCGATCAGCTCCGACTCGCCCTCGCCGCCGAGCCGGACCAGCCGCGGGCGGTCCGCGATCGGCCACAGCACCGTCAGCTTCGCGCCGTTGCCGGGCTTGCCCTTGGTCTCCCCGCCGGGCACGCCGAGCACGGGCAGCAGCGTGGACAGCGCCGCGAGCCGCGCCTGGCCGCCGAAGTCGGGCCTGCCGTTGACGTTCGCGAGGATCGGGTAGATGCCGGGCTGGTCGACCTCGAGCGAGGTCGGCTCGGTCCCGCGCAGCGGCACCTCGAGCGTGAAGTCCTTCTGCTGGCCGGGCTCGAGCTCACCGGCGACAGGCGTGAACTTGGGCTGCACGGCCTCCGCCGCCGCGGGCTCGCGCAACGCGGTGCGCAGGGCGTCCTCGGTGGCGAGCGGCTCCCCGCGCTCCAGGCGCAGCACGATGTCGAACACCTTGCGGTCGCCGACGTTGACGATCTTGCCGGTGATCTTGACGGTGCCCGGCGAGTCGCTCGTGACGAACCGGGGGGTGAGCTGGCCTATGTCGAGCCGCAGGAACTGCGGCTGCGCCTGGCCGGGTTGGGCCGACAGCGATCTGGTCGCCCACACCTGGGTGGCCGGGGCCGGCATGAACGGCAGCGCGTCGACCTCGTCCGGTTGTGACTGCTGGGCGCCGGCGGGCGGCGCTGCGATCACCACGAACGCGGCGACAGCGGCTGTGCAGACGAGCTTCCTCAGGCTCACGCCGACTCCGCCTCGTTCCGGCAGCCGTCGGAGAGCAGTTCGGCGGCTCGGCGGACCAGGCGGCGCTCGTCGGCATGCGCGAGTCGCTCGTCCAGTTCGCCGAGTGGCACCCACGCCACCTCGGTGACCTCCACGTCTTCGTCGGAAAGCTCTCCCCCCGTCGCTTCGAGGAGGAAGTGGTGAACCGTCTTGTGCACCCGGCGGTCGTCAGCGACGAACCAGTAGTCGATCGACCCCAGCGGGCGCAGCACCCTGCTATGAATACCGGTCTCCTCGGCGACCTCGCGCACCGCGGTCTGTTCCGCGGTCTCGCCGGCCTCGATGTGACCCTTGGGCAAAGACCACAGCAACCGGCCCCGCCGGTCAAGTCTTCCGATCACCGCGGCCCGCTGCTCGGAGTCGAGCACCAGGCCACCCGCCGACGTCTCGTCGACGGTCTTGAGCCTCCGGCCCCGGCGCCGCTTCCGGCGTCCCGGCTTGGGACTCCCGGAACGTGCGGCTGACGGGGGCATGTGGCCGATCGTACTTACGAACGTCGAGGACGCCGGTTTTCCGCGTCTCGATCGCTCCAGCAGAATGCGGTGGTGGAGAAGCCCGCCATCACACCAGTCGTCGCCGAGCTCGCCGCTCGGTTCGCAGCCGGGGGCAAGCGCCTCTACCTCGTGGGCGGAAGTGTGCGCGACGCCGTGCTGGAGCGCCCGACGAACGACTTCGACTTCACGACGGACGCGCGACCTGCGGAGATCCAGGAGCTGCTGAGCGGCTGGGCCGACGCGCAGTGGGACACCGGCATCGCGTTCGGCACCGTCGGGGCGTCCAAGAAGGGCGAGATCATCGAGATCACGACCTTCCGCGCGGACGTCTACGACGGCGTGACCCGCAACCCCGAGGTGACCTTCGGCGACTCCGTCGACGGCGACCTGGCCCGGCGCGACTTCACGGTCAACGCGATGGCGTACGACATCGCCGCGAGCGAGTTCGTGGACCCGACCGGGGGCCTCCAGGCGGCCCGTGACGGCGTGCTGGACACGCCGGCGACCCCGCAGGAGTCGTTCGGCGACGACCCGCTGCGCATGCTGCGCGCCGCCCGGTTCGTCTCCCAGCTGGGGTTCACCCCCGCGCCCCGCGTGGTCGAGGCGATGCGGTCGATGGCAGGTCAACTCACCCGCATCACGCCGGAGCGCGTGCAGGTGGAGCTCTCGAAGCTCCTGTGCGGGGCTCACCCCCGCCGCGGCATCGAGCTCATGGTGGAGACCGGGCTGGCCGACGTCGTGCTGCCCGAGCTCACGGCCATGAAGCTGGAGATCGACGAACATCATCAGCACAAGGACGTCTTCGACCACTCGCTGGTTGTGCTGGAACAGGCAATTGATCTTGAAGATGTTGATCAGTCACCCGATCTGGTGCTGAGGATCGCCGCGCTCCTGCACGACATCGGCAAACCGCCGACCCGGAAGTTCGAGTCCGGCGGCGGCGTCTCGTTCCACCACCACGAGGTCGTGGGC
Source organism: Lentzea cavernae (assembly GCF_014653695.1). Lineage (GTDB taxonomy): Bacteria > Actinomycetota > Actinomycetes > Mycobacteriales > Pseudonocardiaceae > Lentzea > Lentzea cavernae. Next base: position 54,813 of record NZ_BNAR01000003.1, read on the forward strand.
GCGAAGATGGTCCGCAAGCGCTTGCGCGCGTTGCGGTACTCGAAGGAGATCACCGAGGACGTCGCCAAGCTCGTCTACCTGCACCTCCGCTTCCACGGGTACGGCAACGGCGAGTGGACCGACTCGGCCGTGCGCCGGTACGTGACGGACGCCGGTGACCTGCTGACTCGGCTGCACAAGCTCGTCCGTGCCGACTGCACGACCAGGAACAAGCGCAAGGCGAACCTGCTGCGCCGGACCTACGACTCCCTTGAGGAGCGCATCGCGCGCATCGCGGCCGAGGAAGACCTCGCGCGCGTGCGTCCGGACCTCGACGGCAACGAGATCATGAAGCTGCTCGGCCTGCCGCCGGGCCGTGAGGTCGGCGCCGCGTGGAAGTTCCTCAAGGAGCTCAGGCTCGACCGCGGGCCGCTGGACCGCGACGAGGCCGAGACCGCGTTGCTCGAGTGGGCCCGCGAGCAGGGGATCACGCCACCCGCTTCGTGACGCATCGTGAGCGAATGCAATCCCCGCGTTAGCGAAGTGTCAGCGCGGGGAGGCACCATGAGAGTGCTCATGGGGGTGATGCAGATGTTCGCTTGGGGACTTTCCGCAGGACCTGCGGCCTACGGCCTCGATGTCCTGACCGACGACCAACGGGCCGTGCTGCGCTGTCTCGCACGCGGTCACGCCGAGCACGAGATCGCGCGCGTGCTCGGCCTGGGCCAGCAGCGGGTGGCCGACGAGGTGGCCGAGATCCTGCGGCGCCTCGATCTACCCGATCGGGTGGCCGCCGTCGTCTTCGCTCACGAAGCCGGGATGCTGCACCTGCCGTTTCCGCGCTGACAGGAACAGGTAGGCGCCCAGCCCGACCAGGTAGAGGCTCGCGGCGACGAGGATCAGGCCGGGCGAGCGCCCGTCCAGGGGGACCACCGTCGCCGTGATCGACACCGCCGTGACCTGCGCGATGTTGAAGAGGGTGTCGTAGAGGGCGAACACGCGCCCGCGCACCTCGTCGCCGACGTCGTGCTGCACCGCGGTGTCGACGCAGAGCTTGACGATCTGACCGGCGAAGATGATCACGAAGCTGGCCAGCAGGATCGACACCAGCGTCATCGGCAGCCCGAGCCCGACCTGCGCGGCGGCCGTGAGCAGCAACGCGCCGCAGATCGTGCGCCGGACGCCGAACCTGTCGACGATCCGGTCGGTCAGGATGCCCGCGAGCAGCACGCCCGCGCCGCCCGCGACCGCGACCTCGCCGAGGCCGCCGATGCCCGCCTTGAGGATGCCGACGTCCTCCAGGCTGTAGCGCATCAGCAGCAGCGTGATCATGAGACTCATGCCGAACGCGGCCCGGTGCGCGAGCAGCGCGGCCAGCCCGGCCGTGACGCTCGGCGTGCGCCAGGTGGCCTTCGCGCCGTCCACCAGGCCGCGGGCGACGGCGCTGAGCGCGTTGGGCGGCTCGTCGACCTCGTCCGGCCCGAGCACGCCCGCCTTGAACCGGCTGGCGATGAACGCGCTGAGCAGCAACCCGACCACGGCGATGCTGGTGGTCCACGCCGAACCGCCGTCACCGGCGCCGAGCACCGTGCGGAAGCCGATCGCGCAGGCGGCACCGATGACGGCCATGATCGCGCCGGCCGTCGTGGCCAGCGCGTTCGCCTCGACCAGGTGATCTTCCGGCACGACGTGCGGCAGCGAGGCGGAGAGCCCGGACCCGACGAACCGGCCTATGCCCATGACGATGAGCGCGGAGACGTAGAGCGGCAACCCGCTGAGCCCCGCACCGACCGCCGCGGCCGTGAGCAGGACGAACGCGGCCCTCGTGACGTTCGCCACGACGATGACCTTCTTGCGGTCCCACCTGTCGAGCAGCGCGCCGGTGAACGGCCCGATCAGCGAGTACGGCAGCAGCAGCACCGCGAACCCCGCCGCGATCGCGGCCGGATCGGCCTGGCGTTCGGGGTTGAAGAGCACGGCGCCGGCGAGCCCGGCCTGGAAGAGCCCGTCGCCCCACTGCGAGGCGAGGCGGGTGGCCAGGAGCCTGCGGTACTCGGGAATGCCGAGGAACCGGCGTGATCCCAGGTGGTGCTTCTCCACCGCAAGCGTTGTCACCGTTGCACTCTAAGCGCGCAGTGGTGAAAACCACGAAAGCCGGACCTCGCGGTCCGGCTCTCCTGGCGCCGGATGCCAGGTCGCCTCACGGCGCGGCGCACTACGCGGCTCCAGCCGAACGGTATTCCGCGAAGGCGGTTGTCTGTTGAGCCCGGGGGACACAAAGACATCCGACACCTCAGTCTAACGGGACGCGGGCCTGAGTTGTTCCGGCGATCACGAGTGATTTCATGGTGACGTGCGTCCCGATGACGAAGTCGAAGTCGAGCCAGGCTCCCTGTTGGTTGCCGCTCCGAGCCTCAACGACCCGAACTTCACGCGCACCGTCGTCTACATCATCGACCAACGTCCAGAGGGGACCCTCGGTGTCGTTCTGAACCGCCCCTCCGAGGTGGCGGTCCACGACGTGCTGCCGCCGTGGGGCTCTCACGTCACGAAGCCGCAGTGCATCCACATAGGCGGCCCGGTCGAGCCGAAGACGGCGCTGTGCCTTGCAGCGTTGAAGGCGGGCACCGATCCCGCGGGTGTGGAGGGTCTGGTCGGCGTGCAGGGCCCGATCGCCCTGGTCGACCTCGACGCCGAACCGGACGACCTGCTGCCGCTGGTGCGCGGTCTGCGGGTGTTCGCGGGCTACGCGGGCTGGGGCGAGGGCCAGTTGCAGGGCGAGATCGACCGCGGCGACTGGATGGTCGTGACCGGCCTGGCCGACGACGTGCTGGTCGGCGCGAACGTCGACCTGTGGGGCAGGGTTCTGCGCCGCCAGGGCATGCCGCTGGCGCTGCTGTCGACGTACCCGAAGGACGTCCGCGACAACTGATTCACGTGAAACCACGGCACGAGAAAGGCCGGACCACCCAGTGATCCGGCCTTGGTCCTTGCAGGTTCTAGAGGCCCGCGAGCGGCGAGCAACCGCCACCACCGCAGGCGCAGCCGCCGCAGCCCTTGGGCTTGACCGGCTCGGGCAGCGCCTCCGCGGCCCGGCTCCCGACGATCCCGCCGGCGAACGCGATCGCGAGCGCGCCCACCAGTCCGATGATCCCGGCGGTGACGGCCAGGTCGGCCATGACGAACGCCATCGCGCCCGACACGATCGCCACCGCGCCGGCCGCGACGTTCGGCACGCCCGCGACCCGGTTGGCCAGCGCGAACGTCTCCTCGTCGCGCAGAGCAGCGGCCGTGCGCACGCCGACGAAGCGGTTGCGGCGCAGCTTGCCCTGCAGACCCATGAGACCGACCGCGCCGAGAGCGACGCCGAGCACACCCAGGACGACCGACAGCACGATGTTCACCCCATGAGGGTAAGCCGGGACTCGCGTTCACCTCGACCTCACCCCGCCCAGATGTGCCTCAGGCCACCGCCCGGTGCATCGCGCTTGCGCTGCGCTGATACCGTTGACGACATGAGCACGGCCCGCCTGCTCCTTATCTAGCCGCGACGACCTGTTCGAGAGACGGTCGGCGCGGCCACCCTCCATGCCCTGTCTGGGCTGGGGGGTTTCGTCATGTCAGGGGCAGGAACAGACGTGAGAGGGACCTTGAAATGAGCACGGACGCGGCGGAGATTCCCGCCTACCGCTACACCGCCGAGCTGGCGAACCAGATCGAGGAGCGGTGGCAGCAGTACTGGGAGAACCACGGCACCTACCACGCGCCCAACCCCGTTGGCGCGCTCAAGGGTGACGTGCCCGCGGACAAGCTGTTCGTGCAGGACATGTTCCCGTACCCGAGCGGCGCAGGCCTGCACGTCGGCCACCCGCTGGGCTTCATCGGCACGGACGTCTTCGCGCGGTACCACCGCATGAACGGCCGCAACGTGCTGCACACCATGGGTTTCGACGCGTTCGGCCTGCCCGCGGAGCAGTACGCGGTGCAGACGGGTCAGCACCCGCGCAAGACCACCGAGGACAACATCAACACCTACCTGCGCCAGATCCGCAGGCTGGGTCTGGGGCACGACGAGCGCCGTCGCATCTCGACGATCGACCCCGAGTACTACAAGTGGACCCAGTGGATCTTCCTGCAGATCTTCAACTCCTTCTACGACGCCGACCTGAAGCGCGCTCGGCCGATCGCCGAGTTGATCTCGCAGTTCGAGTCTGGAGAGCGGGACGTTCCGGGCGGCGGCACGTGGTCTGAGCTGTCTTTTGCCGACCAGCAAAGGATCTTGGGCGATTTCCGCCTGGCCTACATGTCGGAGGCGCCCGTCAACTGGTGTCCCGGACTGGGTACTGTGCTGGCGAACGAAGAGGTCACCGCGGACGGTCGCAGTGAGCGTGGCAACTTCCCGGTGTTCAGGAAAAGCCTGCGCCAGTGGATGATGCGCATCACCGCGTACTCGGACCGGCTGATCGACGACCTGGACAGGCTGGACTGGCCGGACAAGGTCAAAGCCATGCAGCGCAACTGGATCGGGCGCTCGCACGGCGCCCGTGTCCGATTTGCGGTGGGAAGCGAGAACATTGAGGTCTTCACGACCCGTCCGGACACGCTGTTCGGCGCGACCTACGTTGTCCTGGCACCGGAACACGAGCTGGTGGACCAGATTGCGGCGCCCGATCGCGTGGCAGACGTCGCCGCGTACCGGCGCGCAGCGTCCCTGAAGTCCGAACTGGACCGTCAGGAGAACAAGGAGAAGACCGGCGTCTTCATCGGGGCGTACGCCACGAACCCGGTGAACGGCAAGGAAATGCCCGTCTACATCGCCGACTACGTGCTGATGGGCTACGGCACGGGCGCGATCATGGCCGTCCCCGGCCAGGACCAGCGCGACTGGGACTTCGCGAAGAAGTTCGACCTGCCCATCATCCGCACGGTCCAGCCTTCGGAGGGTTTCGAGGGCGAGGCCTACACCGGTGACGGCCCGGCGGTGAACTCGGGCTTCCTGGACGGCATGGCGATCGACGACGCCAAGAAGACGATCATCGGCTGGCTGGAGGACAACGGCCACGGCCACGGCACCGTCCAGTTCAAGCTGCGCGACTGGCTGTTCAGCCGCCAGCGCTACTGGGGCGAGCCGTTCCCGGTCGTCTACGACGAGGCCGGCACCGCCATCGCGCTGCCCGAGTCGATGCTGCCGATCGAGCTGCCCGAGGTCGACGACTACTCCCCCCGCACGTTCGACCCGGAGGACGCGGACACCGAGCCGTCGCCGCCGCTGTCGCGCGCCACGGAGTGGACGACCGTCGAGCTGGACCTGGGCGACGGCGTCAAGACCTACCGCCGCGACACGAACACCATGCCGAACTGGGCGGGTTCGTGCTGGTACCAGCTGCGCTACGTCGACCCGGTCGAGACCGAGCGGTTCGTCAACCCGGAGAACGAGAAGTACTGGCTGGGCCCGCGCACGGCCGAGCACGGCTCGACCGACCCCGGCGGCGTCGACCTGTACATCGGCGGCGTCGAGCACGCCGTCCTGCACCTGCTGTACTCGCGCTTCTGGCAGAAGGTCCTGTTCGACCTGGGCCACCTGTCCGGCGACGAGCCGTACCGCCGCCTGTTCAACCAGGGCTACATCCAGGCGTACGCCTACCGCGACCCGCGCGGCGTGCACGTGCCCGCCGACGAGGTAGTCGAGGCCGACGGCAAGTACCTGTACAACGGCGAGGAAGTCACCCGCGAGTACGGGAAGATGGGCAAGAGCCTGAAGAACGTCGTCACGCCGGACGAGATGTGCGAACGGTACGGCGCCGACACCTTCCGGTTCTACGAGATGTCCATGGGCCCCATGGACGTGTCACGCCCGTGGGCGACCAAGGACGTCGTTGGCGCACAACGCTTCCTGCAGCGCCTGTGGCGCAACCTGGTCGACGAGACCGACGGCTCCCTGCGCGTCACGACCGAGGAGCCGTCCGCGGAAGCCCTGCGGCTGCTGCACAAGACCATCGCCGGCGTCCACGACGACTACGCCAACCTGCGCTACAACACGGCGGGCGCGAAGCTGATCGAGCTGAACAACTACGTCACCAAGCACTACTCGGGCGGCACCCCCCGCGCCCTGGCCGAGCCCCTGGTCCTGATGCTGGCCCCGCAGGCCCCGCACGTGGCCGAGGAGCTGTGGACGAAGCTGGGCAACGACGGCACCCTGGCCCACGGCCCGTTCCCGCAGGCCGACGAGCAGTACCTGGTCGAGGACACCGTCGAGTACCCGATCCAGGTCAACGGCAAGGTCCGCTCGCGGGTCGTCGTGTCGGCGTCCGCGTCGCAGGACGAGATCAAGGCAGCGGCACTGGCCGAGGAGAAGATCGCCGAGCTGGTCGCCGGTGGCGAACCTCGCAAGGTGATCGTCGTCCCCGGCCGCCTGGTGAACATCGTTCTGTAGTGACGAGGAGGGCCGGCGCGGCTACGGCTGCGCCGGCTCGATCTCGGCAGGCCACGACTCCGGGGCCGGGCCGAACGCGTGCCGGGCTGCACGAACGGTGAAAGCGGCCATCGTGGCGTTGGCGGCGCCCCCGATCAGGGCACCGATGCCGAACGGGACTGCCCGGCCGAGCACGACGATCCCCTGCTTGGTGCCGTACTTGGTGACGAAGTTCTTGCCCAGGACCTTGTTGATCTGCTTCAACGTCGTCGTGGGCACCGCGCTGACGAGCTGGCGGGCCCAGTGCTGGCCGGTGCGCTCGGCGACCTTGCCGATGCTCTTGGAGCCGGACTCGCCGAGCAGGATTCCCAGGACGAGGGTCCGGCGGCGCTCGATCTCGTCGAGCGGAATCCCGTGGATCTCAGCGACCGACAGCACGTAGAGGGTGCTCAGTTCGAGCGAGGTCAACGCCTCACCCGCCGACAACGCCAATGAGATCCCGGTGCCGACACCGGGTGCGGCCGCAGCACCCCCGACCGCCGCCCCCGTGCTCGTCAGGGCGCTGACGTACATCTTCTCCAGGGTGCCGATGACCTCGGCCGGCGTCGACTCGGGGTTCCGCTGGCGGGCACGGGCGATGTTCTTGCGCACCATCGACGTCTGCAGGCCGATGGCCTTGTCCACCAGGTCGAGGATGGCCTGGCCCGCGCCACCCGGCGACTCCGGTTCCTCGAGGACAGCAGGTGGATCAGCAGGAGCTGCGGAGTTCTTGGCGTCGACCACGGGTCGTATGTCGCCGAACACCCGGCAAGCGCTACACCGTCGTGCAGGTCAGTTCTCCTGGAACCCGATGTCCGCCAGCATCTGGTCCAGCATGCTGTCGAACATCGGCTCCGGGTTGCTCACCGCGAACGGGAACCGCCCGAACACCTCCAAAGCCACGTGCCCGTACAGCCGAACCCAGGACTGCACCACGTGGTAGATCTTCCCGAGGTTGAGCACCTCGTCCGCCAAAGTCACCCCGTGCTCCGCCACCGCATCCCGCAGCACCTGCTGGAACCGGACCAGGTCCTCGTGCAGCACCGCGGGCACCTCCTCGCCCACGTGGTTCGCATCCTCGTTGGACGCGATCAACGGCCCCGCCAGCTGCAGGAACACCGAGCCGAACTGATCGGCTCCCAGGGGATCCCGCGGCGAGGCGAACACCAAAGCGAACTCCTGCGGGTGGGCCAGCGCCCAACGCCGGAAGGCGTGGCACACGGCGCGAACCTTGCACCCCACCTGGCCTGACGTGTCCGCGGCCAGGTTCGCGTACAGGGCGGCCGCCATGTCGGCGCAGATGTCGTCGCAGAGCTGGCGCAGCAGCGCGTCGTGCGAGTCGTAGTAGCGGTAGAGCGCTGGGGCGGTGATGCCCAGTTTGCGTGCGATCGCACGGAGGGTAACCGCATCTTGGCCGTTTTCGACCAAAAGGGTGCGGGCCGCCTGCCGAATCTCACGCTCGGTCTCGGCGCGGAGTCGTTCTCGGCGAGTGGCCTCGGTCATATGTCACTCCATCGGGTTGTAGACCCCGTCCACGGCCCCGTACGGTTTTAGTGAACGGTGTTTACAAGAGTTCACGGGATTCACAGCACGGTAACCCAGGAGGCCGTCGTCGATGTTCGCGAAGTGGGGCTCTATCGCATATCGCCGCCGGTGGGTGGTGTTGATCGCGACCGTACTGCTCGCGGTCGTCGGCGGTGTGTGGGGCATCGGCGTGTTCGACAAGCTCAGCCAGGGTGGTTACGAGGCTCCCTCCAGTGAGGCTGCGCGGGCCGACAAAGTAGCCGAGGAGGCGTTCGGGCGGCAGAACGGTGATGTGATCGTCATTTATCGCGGCGATTTCGCGAACCCGCTCGAGCTCAAGAAGGTCGCCGACCACATCAGCGGCTTCCCCAAGGACGACGTCCTCAAGGCCGTCGGGCCGGTGCCGTCGGACGACAAGCAGCAGGCGCTCGTCGCGATCACGCTCAGCAGTGGTGACTCGAACGAGCAGATCAAGCAGTTCCAGGACGTGCAGCCGCAGCTGAAGATCGACGGCTTCACCGAGCAGGTCGGTGGGCTCGTGCCCACCCAGAAGGCCATCAACGACATGTCCCAGGAGGACCTGACGCGCGCGGAGATGTTCTCGCTGCCGCTGGTCCTGCTGCTGCTCGTGATCATTTTCGGCGGTCTGGTCGCGGCCAGCCTCCCGGTCGTCGTCGGCGGGCTCGCGATCATGGGCGCGCTCGGCGTGCTGCACGTCGTCGCGCTGTTCGCCGAGGTCAACTCGTTCGCGGTCAACGTCGCGTCGTTGCTCGGCCTGGGCATGGCGATCGACTACGGGCTGTTCATGGTCGGGCGGTTCCGCGAGGAGCTGGCGCAAGGGCGCACCACCGAACAGGCCGTCGGCCGCACGGTCGCGAGTGCCGGACGCACCGTCGTGTTCAGCGCGACGCTGCTGGTCATCGCGCTGGCGGGGCTGCTGCTCTTCCCGCACGGCTTCCTGAAGTCCCTCGCGTACGGCGGCGTGGCCTCGGTCGCGATCGCGGCGCTGGTCTCGGTCACGCTGCTGCCCGCGCTGCTCGGCGTGCTCGGCAAGCGGGTCGACAAGCTCGCGATGCCGTGGCGCAAGAAGGAGCCGAGCGAACGCGGCTGGCGCAAGCTCAGCGGCGCGGTCATGAAGCGGCCCGTGCTGATCGCCGTGCCGATCATCGGTGTGCTCGTCGCGCTCGGGTCGCCGTTCCTCGGCGTGCAGTTCGGCCAGGTCACCGAGAAGGTCCTGCCCGAGGGCAACGCCGTGCGCGTGGCCACGGAGAACATCAACCAGAACTTCTCCGCGCTCTCCAACACGGGCTTCAAGATCGTCGTCAAGGGCGGCGACCAGGCCGCGGTCCAGGAGTTCCTGGGCGAGGTCGGGAACGTCCCCGGTGTCGGCGAGGTCCAGCCGACCGGTGCGGACAAGGGCGTCACGGCCGCGTCCGCGGGCCTCGACACCGACGCGCTGAGTGACGAGTCGAAGCAGGCGCTCAAGGACGTCCGGGCGCTCGAACCGCCTGCGGGCGCCGAGGTGCTGGTCGGCGGCAACACCGCCACGGTCAGCGACTCGCTCGACGCCATCGCGGACGGGCTGCCGCTGATGATCGCGCTGCTGGTCGGCGCGACGCTGGTCCTGATGTTCCTCGCGTTCGGCTCGGTCGTGCTGCCGATCAAGGCCGTGCTGATGAGCGCGCTGTCGTTGTCCGCGACGTTCGGCGTGCTGGTGTGGGTGTTCCAGGAGGGCCACTTCGCCGACTGGCTCGGCGTCACGCCGGGACCGCTCGAGTCCGGCATCGTCGTGCTGATGGCGGCCATCGTGTTCGGTCTGTCGACGGACTACGAGGTCTTCCTCCTGAGCAGGATGGTCGAGGCCCGCGGTCAAGGCGCGACGACGGAGGAGGCGGTGACCACCGGTCTCGCCAAGACCGGTCGCGTGATCACCTCGGCCGCTCTGCTGCTGATCGTGGTGACCGGCGCGTTCGCATTCTCGCAGGTCGCGATGATGCGGTTCGTCGGCGTCGGCATGATCCTCGCGCTGGCGCTCGACGCCACCGTGGTCCGGATGCTGCTCGTGCCCGCTGTCATGAAGCTGCTCGGCAACGCCGCGTGGTGGTCACCCGGTCCGCTCAAGAAGATCCAGGAACGCCTCGCGCTTCACGACGAGCCGGTGGACGACCTGGACGACTTCGACGACGAGGTCCGCAGGCCCGTACCGGTCGGCTGAGGCGGGAAGGCGACCAGGGCCGCGTCGAACGGGCGCGGCCTCGCCTCCTGCAGCTCACCCGTCTTCATCCGGTACGTGGTGAGCACCGCGTTCGTGCTGTCCAGCACCGTCGTCGTCGTGCCGGTGGCGAGGAAGACCCTCGTGTCCCCCGGCGCGATGGCGACGCTCGGCGCGTCGATGGGCAAACGTTCGCGCACCGTCATGGTCGCCGCGTCGAGGACCACGACCGAACGTTCCTTCGGCAGCGTCAGGTAGACCGTGGCGCCGTCGGGGGTGACGGCGATGCTGCCCGCTCCCCTGCCGACCTCCACCGCGCCGACGACCTGGTTCGTGGTCGTGTCGATCACCGACACCGTGCCGGGCGTGGAGCCTCCGAGGCGCATGGCGCTCACGTAGAGGCGCTTGCCGTCCGGTGAGATCGCGAGGTGCTGCGGCAGCCCGCCCACCTGCACCGCCGAGGTCTGGAACGCCGTCGCCGTGTCGATGAGGCCGACAGTGCCGTCCTGCGAGTTGGCGACGTAGAGGATCTTGTTGTTCGGGTGGACCGCGAGGCCCTGCGGCTGCCCGCCGGCCTTGACCACGGCGACCATCTGGAAGTTCTCCGGGTCCACCACCGCGACGCCGCCGCCGGCCGAGACGTAGAGCCGCTGGCCGTCCGGGCGCATCACCGCGTGCGAGAGCTGGACCTGCGTGAAGAGCCTGTCGACGATCTCACCGGTCGCCGGGTCGACCACGGTGATCGCGCCCGTCCACCCGTTGACCACGTAGAGGCGCCGCCCGTCGGGGGACACCGCGACACCCGTCGCGCGGCCGCCGGTGTCGGCCTGCACGAGAACGGTGCCGTTCCGGGTGTCGACGACCTGGACGAGACCGGTCTTCCCCACCACGTACGCAAGCGGTGCGACCGATGCGGAGGAAGTGGTCGTGTACTCGTGCCCTTGGTGAACACCCGTCGCCGCGAAGGCCGCTGAGAGCGCTAGAACCGCGGCCACGAGGCGTGGCTTTGCCATACGGCCGATGGGAACACTTCCGGGTGCTTTCGATCCACTTCAGTCACTCGGTCGAGGGAAATCTTTGCCTGGACGTAGTACGACCGTGGCCCGCGACGGGCGGGCCACGGTGGCACGACTAGTAGTGCTGCGGAGCCGTCGGCTGCGGCTGCTGCGGCTCCGGGGTCCTGGCCGACGTCACGAGCTTGGCGTACCGGGTGCCCGCGGTGAGCAGGACCAGACCGGCGCCGAGGAACGCCAGCACGCGGGCGATGCCGTCGAGCGCGGAGAGGTCGAACAGCACCAGCTTCACGACCGCGGCACCGACCAGGATGAGGCCGGAGATCCGCAGCGCCTTGTTGTTGATCCCCTTGACCAGCAGGAACAACGCGGCGATCGTCCACGACACCGTGACCACCGAGTGTCCGAAGAGGAACCCGGTCTCGTCCGGCGACACGAGCAGCGCCGCGCACAGCACCACGCCCGCAGCGCCGTAGAGCAGCACGAGCCCGGAGACGATCCACGGGAACGGGTGCTTGGCCGGCTCGCGCAGCACCCGCATCTTGAGCGCGGCCCACGGCAGGACGGCCGCGAAGACGCCCAGCACGACCGCCGTCACCAGACCGGCCGCGTAGTCGCCGGGGTCGACGTTGCGGAAGAACCGCGGCTCCTCCACCAGCCAGGTGATCGGCACGGCCAGGCCGATCGTCATGAAGAACCCGAGCAGGCCGAACGCGATCGAGCCGACCAGCGCGCTCTTCTTGTTCAGGCGCGCCGCGAGGAACGCCAGCAGCACCGCCTCGGCCAGCACGATCGCCGTGCGGACGTTGCCGTCGAGCGCGATCACCGTGGTCTGGAACAACGCGAGCATGCCCGTCGCACCGGCCGCCGTCGTGAACGCGCGCGGCAGGTCGGGGACCATCCAGATCGCCAGCAGCACGGCGGCGACCGCACCGGCGAGGATCGAGTTGGCGGGGTTCGTGAGCAGCGTCGTCGCGAACAGCGACGGCAGCGCCGAACCCGCGATCAACGCGATGGCGACGACGTCGTCGGGGCGCTTGCGGACCGTCAGGAACGCCACGGCGATGCCGACGACGGTCGTGGCGGCGGCGACGCCCACGACGGTCCACTCGAGGTTGCGCGGGATGGCGTTGGCGGTGGCGAGCAGCGAGGCGAGGATCGGCGGGAAGCCACCGGCGATCGCGAGCCCGGGCCAGTTGCGCTTGAGCTGGACCGGCGTGCTGGCGAGCTTCAGCACCAGCAGGAACGCCACCAGGAGCACCGAGAAGCCCTCGGTGATGATCGGCGAGCACAGCGCGCACGCTGCGACGACGGTGACCGCGAGCGCTTGCGACTCCCACTTCAGCGCGAGCACGACACCCGCGGCCGCGACACCGAGCCCGACGACGAGACCGACGCCTTCCGGCAGGTAGTGGTAGAGGCTCGTCGCGGCGATCACGTCGAGGTAGAGCCCGGCGAAACCGGTGAACGCAAGCGCCATCGCCCCGGTGTGACCGGCGGGAGTGCGGTGCAGCCGCATGCCGATGCCGATCAGCGCGGCGCTGAACACGGCACCGCCGACGACGCGCGGCAGCGGGCCGAGCCAGCCGCGCTGCACGGCGAGGACCAGCAGCAGGACGAAGCCGAGCACGGTGATCGCGCCACCGACCCACGCCAGCAGCTTCGCGCCGGCGCCGTCCTTGCCGAGCTTCTCGAACAGGGTCTCGCGCGGCTGCTGCGGTGCCCACGGCTGCTGCGGCGGGTGGGGCCAGTGCCCCTGGCCGGGCGGCGGGAACGCGTGGCCGGGCGGAGGCGGCTGCTGACCGGGGAACTGCGGGCCGGGAGGCGGCGGCAACTGGGTCGAGGCGGCGGCCTGCGGCGACCACGGGTTCGGCTGCTGGGGCATTCCGGCGGACGGCGCACCGGCGGGCGGCGTTCCAGCACCGGCCGGCTGCTGCGGCACGCCCAACGGGTGCTGCGGCGCCTGGCCCTGCTGCGGCACCCCGGCCGGCGGCGTCGGAGCAGCGGCGGGCACCTGGGCCTGCCGTACCTCGTCGGGTGCCTCGATCACCGCGGTCGCGGTCGAGGCGGAGTGCTCGCGCATCTCCGAGCTGATCGTCGAGAGCCGCTGCCCGATCGCGGCGAGCTCCAGGGCGAGGCGCTGCTCGTACCCGAGGCGATCCTGTCCGTCCATGTGATCAGGGTGAGGCAGAGCACGCCCAGTGACATCCGTACACCTACTCATCCGCTTGACTAGATACATGTGTAATCGATTAACTACTGCTCCGTGACGACCATGAAGGACGTCGCGCAGCACGCGGGGGTCTCCACGGCCACCGTGTCGCGCGTGCTCAACGGCCATGCCGCACCGACTCCCGAGACGCGTGTGCGCGTGCTCGCCGCGATCGAGGAACTCGGCTACCGGCCCAACGCCCTGGCGCGATCCCTCAGGACCACCAGCACCCAGACCCTCGGTCTGGTCATCAGCGACCTGATGAACCCGTTCTTCGCCGAGATCGCCCGAGCGGTCGAGGACGAAGCCCGGTCACACGGCTACTGCGTCGTGATCGGGAACGCCGACGAGAGCGCCGAGCAGGAGGCCACCTACGTGCGCACCCTGCTCGACCGCCGGGTGGACGGCCTCCTGCTGTGCCCCGCGACCGACGACCCGAGTCTGGTTCGCGAAGTGAGCGCAGGCGGCGTGCCGCTCGTCCTGCTCGACCGGACGGTCAGGGGCGCCACATGCCCCGTCGTCCGCGCTGACGGCAGCGAGGCGTTGACCTCGCTCGCCCGGCGGCTCGTCGGCGCCGGCCACACCCGCATCGGAGTGATCGCGGGTCCGCCGAACACCTCCACCGGAAGAGAGCGGACCGACGTGCTCACCGGGTCGCTCGGCGGCCTCGCGCAGGTCGTGCACGGCGACTTCCGGCAGGCGAGCGGCAGTCAGGCCGCCGCCAAGCTCCTCGACGGCGGCGCCACCGCGCTCGTCGCGATGGACAACCTGATGGGCCTCGGCGCGCTGGGCGAGATCAGGGCCCGCGGCCTGCAGATCCCGCACGACATCGCGCTCGCGGTGTTCGACGACCAGCCGTGGTTCCCGCTGCTCGACCCGCCGATCACGGTCATCGCGCAGCCGACCGTCGAGATGGGCAAGGCCGCCGCGCGCAGCCTCCTCGCCCTGATCGACGGCCGGCAGCCCGACGACGTCCGCCTCACCGCGAAGCTCGTGCTGCGCGGCTCCCTGGGGGAGGCCGAGCTGTGAACACCCTCATCGCGGCCCGCGGCATCACCAAGCACTTCGGCGCGACCAAGGCGCTGGACGGCGTCGACCTCGACATCTTCGCGGGCGAGGTCCACGTCCTGCTCGGCGAGAACGGCGCCGGCAAGTCCACGCTGGTCAAGGTCCTCGCGGGCATCCACAGCCCCGACGCCGGCACGATCGAGGGCCACGCGAGCCTCGCCGTGATCCACCAGGAGCTGGCGCTGGTCCCCGAGCTGTCGGTCGCCGAGAACCTGTTCCTGAACAGGCTCCCGCGCAGGTTCGGGTTCGTCGACCGCGCCGAGATGCGCCGCAGGGCGCCGGAGCTCCTGCGCCGCGTCGGCCTGGACGTCGACCCGGACGCCAAGGTCGGGGACCTCGGCATCGCCCAGCAACAGATGATCGAGATCGCCCGCGCGCTCGACAAGGACGCCGGCGTGCTGATCCTCGACGAGCCGACGGCGGTCCTCACCGACACCGAGACCGACCGCCTGCTGCGGATCATGGCCCAGTTGCGGGACAACGGCGTCGGGCTCGTCTTCATCACCCACCACCTGGACGAGATCCAGCGCGTCGCCGACCGCATCACGGTCCTGCGCGACGGCAGGTCGGTGGGCGTGCTCGGCCCGCGCGCCACCCCCCAGCACATGATCGAGCTGATGGTCGGCCGCCCGATCGACGAGCAGTACCCGCGCGCACGGCAGCGCCCGGGCACGCCGTTGCTCAGCATCCAGGGCCTGACCAGGCGCGGGGTCTTCGAGGACATCAGCATCGAGGTCCACGCGGGCGAGGTCGTCGGCATCGCGGGGCTGGTCGGCGCAGGACGCACGGAGGTCGCGCGCGCCGCGTTCGGCGTGGACGCCTACGACCACGGCACGGTCGCGGTCGACGGAAAGCCGTTGCGCCGCCACGACGTGCAGGCCGCCATCAAGGCGGGTCTCGGCCTCGTCCCGGAGGACCGCAAGGGCCAGGGCCTCGTGCTCACCGCGACCGTCGGGCAGAACCTCGAGCTCGTCACGCTCGACGACCGCGACCAGTCCAGGCTCCACGACATCGCGGGCAAGCTCCGGATCAAGGGCCGCGTCGAGCAGCCGGTGAAGGAGCTCTCCGGCGGCAACCAGCAGAAGGTCGTCATCGGCAAGTGGCTGCTGGCCGACCCGAAGGTGCTGATCCTCGACGAGCCCACCCGCGGCGTCGACGTCGGCGCCAAGGTCGAGATCTACGAGCTGATCAACCGCATGACCGCGCAGGGCCGGGCCGTGCTGCTCGTGTCCAGCGACCTGCCCGAGGTGATCGGGATGAGCGACCGCGTCGTCGTCATGGCACACGGCCGCGTGGCCGGTGAGCTGCCCGAGGGCGCGACCCAAGACCAGGTGATGGCACTCGCCGTGCAGGAGATTCCAGCGTGAGCACGATCAGCATCCGCAAGTACGCCAGTGAGAACGGTGCTCTGGCAGGACTTCTGGTCCTCGCCCTCGTCATCGCCCTCATGCAGCCGGCGTTCCTCAACGCGCAGAACCTGCTCAACGTCGGCGTGCAGGCCGCGGTCATCGCGATCATGGCGTTCGGCATGACGTTCGTGGTGGTCGCGGGCGGCATCGACCTGTCGGTCGGCAGCATCGCCGCGCTGGCCGCGATGGTCGGTGCGCTCACCGCGGGCCCGCTCGGCCTCGTCGTCGGCGCCCTCTGCGGTCTCGTCAACGGCGCGTTGATCAGCTACGGCAAGCTGCCGCCGTTCATCGCGACGCTGGCGATGCTCAGCGTCGCCCGTGGTCTCACGCTGGTGTTCTCCGAAGGTCAGCCGCACGAGACCGACGCCGTGGTCACGTTCCTCGGCTCGAACCTCGCGCCCAGCCTGCCGTTGCCGCTGCTGCTGATGCTCGCGTTCTTCGGCGTCACGGGCCTGATCCTCACGCGCACCAACCTCGGCCGCCGCATGTACGCGATCGGCGGCAACGAGGAGGCCGCGAAGCTCAGCGGCATCGACGTGCGCCGGAACAAGCTCTGGATCTACGCGCTGTCCGGCCTGTTCGCCGCCGCCGCGGGCCTCGTGCTCGCGGGACGGCTCGGGTCCGCCGGTCCGCAGGCAGCGGCCGGTTACGAGCTCGACGCCATCGCCGCTGTCGTCATCGGCGGTGCGTCGCTGTCCGGTGGTGTCGGCCGCGCCACCGGGACGTTGGTCGGCGCACTCGTGCTCGCCGTCCTGCGCAACGGCCTCAACCTGCTGCAGGTGCCGCCGTTCTGGCAGCAGGTCGTCATCGGCGTGGTGATCGCTCTCGCCGCGCTGCTCGACTCACTTCGCCGTCGCTGAGAAAACCCGCAACAGGTAAGGAACACACCAATGAAGGTGACCCGACGGATCGCGCTGACGCTCGGTGCCGCAGCTCTCGTGGCGACCGGATGCAGCGGGACAGGGGCGTCCGGAGACATCACCATCGGCCTCGCGGTGTCCACTCTGAACAACCCGTTCTTCGTGGAGCTGCAGCAGGGCGCGCAGGAGATGGCCGACAAGCTGGGCGCCAAGCTGACCGTGGTGGACGCGCAGAACGACGCGACGAACCAGGTCAACCAGGTGCAGACGCTGGTGACGCAGGGCGTCAAGGCGATCATCCTCAACCCCGTGGACACCAAGCAGTCCGCGCCCGCCGCCAAGGCCGCGGAGCAGGCGAACATCCCGTTGATCGCGGTCGACCGCGCCGTCGAGGGCAAGGTCGCCGCCGAGGTCGCCTCGAACAACGTCTCGGGCGGCAGCCTCGCGGCCATCGAGCTCGGCCGCGCCACCTCCGGCGAGGTCGCGCACCTCAAGGGCATCCCGGGCGCGTCCGCCTCGCGTGACCGCGGCCAGGGCTTCGAACAGGGCCTCAACAGCGGCAACATCAAGGTCGTCGCCACGGCCGTCGCGGACTTCGACCGCGCCAAGGGCCTCAACGAGACCACGAACCTGATGCAGGGCACCCCCGGCATCAAGGGCATCTTCGCCGAGAACGACGAGATGGCGCTCGGCGCGATCAAGGCACTCGGCGGCCGTGCCGGCAAGGACGTGCAGGTCGTCGGCTTCGACGGCACGCCCGACGGCCTGAAGGCGATCCAGGACGGCACGCTCGCCGCGACCGTCGCGCAGCAGCCGAAGCTCCTCGGCTCCAAGGCCGTCGAGCAGGCCGTGCACGCGGCGAAGAGCGAGGCCGTTCAGCAGGTCGTGGACGTCGAGGTCAAGGTCATCACGCAGAAGAACGTGGCAGAGTTCGTCAAGTGACGCAGACTCTGCTCGTTCTCGGGTCCGCCAACGCCGACCTCGTGGTCGAGGTCGGCAGGCGGCCCGCCGGCGGTGAGACCGTGCTCGGCGGCGACACCGTCGTGCTGCCCGGTGGCAAGGGCGCGAACACCGCCGTCGCCGCCGCTCGTGTCGGTGCCTCCGTCGCGCTGGTCGGCGCCGTCGGTGGTGACGGGTACGGCTCGCTGCTGCGCGAGTCGCTGGAGTCGTCGGGCGTCGACACGGCTCTGGTGAAGACCTCCTCCCGTCCCACGGGCATCGCGTACATCACCGTGACGCCGGACGGCGAGAACTCCATCGTCGTGTCCCCCGGCGCCAACTTCGACGTGTCACCGTCCGATGTGGATGGTCTGTCGTTCGAGGGCGCGCAGGTGCTGACGTGCTCGCTCGAAGTGCCGCTGGAGACGGTGGTCCGCGCGATCGGCGCCGCCTCCGGTGCGGGTGTCCGGACCGTGCTCAACCTGTCACCGGTGGCGGAACTGCCCGCGGAGACGTTGCGGCAGCTCACGGTTCTGGTCGTGAACGAGCACGAGGCCGCGCAGCTCGCGCCGGACTGGAGCGACCTGCTCGCGCTCGGCCCCGACTCGGCGATCGTCACGCTCGGCGCGCGCGGTGCCGCCGTGGTGCAGCGGTCCGGTGTCGTCGAGGTGCCGGCGGTCGAGGTCGCTGAGGTCGTCGACACGACCGGCGCCGGTGACGCGTTCGCGGGCGCGCTGTCCGCCCGGCTGGCCGAGGGCGACGACCTGGTGAAGGCCGCGAAGTACGCCGCGAAGGTCGCCGCGCTGTCCGTCACGAAGGCGGGCGCGCAGCCGTCCTACCCGACGGCCGCCGAGGTCGGCTGACCTACGACCGCACCGCCGCGCGGTCGTCGAACAGGTCCTCGTCCGGGAGCACGTACTTCCCGGCGTCCGGTGTCCTGCCCGGCGCAGGCCCGTCCGGCATCTCCGGCTGGACGGGCGGCGCGGCGACCTGGCCGACCGGAATCCCGCGCGGTGCCCTGGACTTCTTCGCGGGCGCGCCGCTTCCGCGGACGACGTCGCCACCGGGGTTGCCGATCACCAGGTTGCGGAACAGCACGGTCCCCTGGCCCGTGACGCTCATGCCCAGGCCGAACGCGCCGTCGGCCCGCGCGGGTGACAACGCCTCGTCGTTGTCGGAGACCAGGTTGCCGGCGAGCGTGACGTCGCCCCGTTCGGCGTTCGAGCTCAGCCCGACCCGGTTGCCGCTGAACCTGTTGCCCAGCACGAACATCCCGCCGGACGCGTTCACGCCCTCGTAGCCGGTGGCGTTGCGCTCGGCGACGTTGCCGCGCACGACGACGTCGCACGGCCTGCACTGGCCGACGTGGAAGCCGGCGTTCGCACTGCCGCTCGCGTAGCTCTGCTCGATCACGCCGTGCTGGGCGTCGAACGCGTGGATGCCGTACAACGCGTTGTTGCTGGCCGTCACGTACGAGACGCGGAAGTCCCGTTGCGCGGAGATCAGCACACCGTTGGACGTGTGGTTGCGGACCGTCAGGTTCTGCACCGACACCTGCGGCGCGGCGACCACGATCCCGTTGGCGCGCTCGGCGTCGCCGTCGATGATCACGCTGCCCCGCCGGGCGCCCCTGATCGTCAGACCCCTGGTTTTAACGCGCACGGACTCCTCGTAGACACCGGGGGCGACGAGAATGGTCGTACCCTCGCGCGCCGCGTCGACAGCCTGTTGGATGGTGCGCAGCTCAGCCGGAACGGCGATCTCGTGGCCGAGGTCCGGTCGAGCCGCCGCGCATCCGGCGATCAGGAGCACTGCGGTGAGGGCGTACGGAAGGCGCACGGCTCACCGTACTGCTCCGAACGGCATACTTCGCGCGCGGACGCACCATTGGTCACACTGAACTGTCTTGGGTGAACGGTCGAAGGGTATGGTCTAGACCATGTCGAGCACGCGCCTCAGCGGTGTCGGTGTCAGCAGCGGCCGGGCAACCGGCCCCGTGGTGAGGGTCGCCGAAGCCCTGCCCGAACCCCCCGCCGGTCCGCGACCTGCGGACACAACAGCCGAAGCCGCGCGCATCCGCCCGGCGACCGAGGCCGTGGCACAGCGCCTGATGGAGCGCGCGAAGACGGTCGAGGGCGACGCCCGCGCCGTTCTGGAGACCACGGCGGCGATGGCGGGCGACCCGTCGCTGATCAAGTCCGCCGAGAAGCTCGTCGCCGACGAGTCGCTGCCCGCCGCCCGCGCGGTGCACCAGGCGGCCCAGAAGTTCATCGGCGCGCTCCAGGCCGCCGGTGGTTACATGGCCGAACGCGCCCGCGACGTCCAGGACGTCCGCGACCGCGTGGTCGCCGAGCTCCTCGGCCTGCCCGCGCCCGGCGTCCCCGACCTGGCCTCGCCGTCCGTGCTGGTGGCCCGCGACCTCGCGCCCGCCGACACCGCGGGCCTCGACCCGGCGAAGGTCCTCGCCCTGGTCACGGAGGAGGGCGGCCCCACCTCCCACACCGCGATCCTCGCGCGTTCGCTGGGCATCCCGGCCGTCGTCGCGTGCCGCGGCATCCTGGCCTCCGGGCTCGCCGCTCTCGACGTCGACGGCGACACCGGCCAGGTCCGCGAGTCGGACGGCAAGGTCCGCGCGGCCGGCACCGGCAAGAAGGCCGAGTGGAACGGCGTCGGTGCGCTCAAGGACGGCCACCGCGTGAAGGTCCTGGGCAACGTCGGCTCCCCGGCGGACGCGACTGCGGCTGCCGCCGCGGGTGCGGAGGGCGTCGGCCTCTTCCGCACGGAGTTCTGCTTCCTCGACGCAGCAGAGGAACCGACCGTTGCTGAGCAAACTGCTGCTTACGCGGCTGTACTGGCGCCGTTTGCGGGCAAACCCGTTGTGGTGCGCACCCTCGACGCGGGCGCGGACAAGCCGCTGGCGTTTCTGAGCCCGGACCCCGAGCCCAACCCGGCCCTGGGCGTCCGCGGCCTGCGCGTCGCCTTCGACCGCGCCGAGGTCCTCGACCGCCAGCTCGAAGCCATCGCCGCCGCGGCAGCGTCCTCGGGCGCCGACGTCTCGGTCATGGCCCCGATGGTCGCCACCGCCGCCGAAGCCGCCTGGTTCGTCGAACGCGCCCGCGCCGCCGGCATCCAGCGCGCCGGCGTCATGGTCGAGGTCCCGTCAGCGGCGTTGCTGGCCCGCGAGATCCTTCAGGTCGTCGACTTCATCTCCATCGGCACCAACGACCTGGCCCAGTACGTCTTCGCCGCGGACCGCCAGCTCGGCGGCGTCGCGGCCCTGAACGACCCGTGGCAGCCCGCGCTGCTGCGCCTCATCGCCCTCGTCGGCGAGGCCGCCACCGCCACAGGCAAGCCCGTCGGCGTCTGCGGCGAGGCAGCAGCCGACCCGTTGCTCGCGTGCGTGCTCATCGGCATGGGCATCACGTCCCTGTCGATGAACCACACGGCACTCACGACCGTCGGCGCGAAGCTCGCGACGACCAGCGTCGACATCTGCCAGCTCGCCGCCCGCGGCGCACTGGCGGCAGCCGACCCGGCCTCGGCCAAGCTGGCGGCACGCGCCCCGCACTAGTCCTTCACTCGATCGTGTGATCAACGTGGGGGTGACGCCCCCACGTTCTGATCGCATGACTCGTTTCATCACCAAGAACGGCAAGGTCATCCCGCTGAACGGCGGAGGCGGTGGCAAGAAGGGCGCCGGCGTGGTGGTGGCAGGAGCGTTGGCGCTGACCGTTGCCGCAGGCACGGGTGGCGTCACGACCATCGGCGGCCTCGGCACGGCTGAGGTGGGCTCGGGCGGGTCGTCGTTGCGGCTCGGCCCCCGCAAGGCCGAAGGTCAGAAGACCGCACGCAAGGGCGACGCCGAGGGCGCCTGGCAGCGCATGGGCATGAGACAGCTGAAACGCACCGCCAGGCAACAGGCCGAGTGCGTAGCGGTGTCGTTCGGCGAAGTCCGCGAGTTCTTCACCCGGAACCGGTGCACCTCGCTGGACCGAGTCCTGTTCGCGGTGGCCGACGGTGCCGGCAACACCGCTGTGATCTCCGTGGTCTGGGTCGGCCTCGCCTCGGACAGCGACGCTCGCAGGTTCCAGTCCGTCATGAACAGACATGGCAGCGGTGACATCACCCCGCTCGGCAGCCACCTGCTCGACATGGCCGAAATCCACTTCACCGGCCTGCGCTACGGCAGCGATCGCGACGGCAGAACGGTGACAGTCGCGGAGGCTGAGACAGCGAGTGGTCAGGTCGACGACGACACCCTGGACGCACTCGCCGAGGTCGCTGCTCACCTACCCCGCGTCTAGCGAGCAACAGCCCGTCGAGGTTGCCAACTCAGCACGGCCGGCCTCTCGTCGACGTTCTCTGCGAACTCCGCGCACACCTGCCAGACGACCTCCAGGTCGTGCAACGACGTCTGGGGAAACTCGCGGGTGTTGTTCATGTAGTCGAAATGGACCAGTTCGTCCGTCGCCTCAGCGCTGCTGTTCCAGCTGAAACAACCGTCCTCGGCACCAGGGCCGGTGAAGTAGAGCGCACCTCGATCACCGCTCACCCCGACATCGAGAATCGGGTGTGCATATGGGTTCTCCGCGTCGACCAGTTCGAACATGATCGGGTAGCCGACCGTCCCGCTGACCTGGGTGAGCAGTTCGACCAGCTCATCGGAGGACTCCACGCGGACGCCGTCGTCAGCGTCGGAGTTCCACCAGACCTTCAGCGCCACGGCGATCTCGCTCCTCCCGCGTACGTCTTCTTCATCTTCACGCTTTGTTGATCACAACCGTGGCCTCGGTGATTCCACTTCGCGCCATGCGGGCTGCCAGTTTGATCTCGACGTCGACTGCGGTGACGGGGGTGTGACGAGCGCCGAGTTCGCGAAGTCGTTCAACGGCCGACCGGTGGAGATGATCTTCCCCGCTCGAGATCGGCGCGGCGGGCTCCACGCCGTTCGAGGTGAACCAGCGGCCGTGCGTCTTCTGGCCGGATCCTCGTCGAACTGGTGCGGGCAGTTCTTTGCGCAGATCGTCGGCTCGCCTGCACTCCATCGATCGCGACACTCAAGGTCTTGTGCAGCTCGGTGACCCGGACGACGACATGGGAGAAGTGAGCGTTCGTTGCTTCGACATCTGGCTGCAGGCTGCCCCCGACCGCCGAAGCCAGCAGGCTTTGGGCGCCGTCGACCAGATCGGACGCGGTTCGCATGGCCGCGCCGGCTTCGGCGGCTTTGTCGAGCACGCTGTTGAGGCCGATGCCGATCTCTTCCAGCGTTGCCACAGCGACGAAGCTAGGAGTGCGGCTGTCTCGACTCCAGGACTTCGGCCTGAATCTCCCTGAAGGAAGTAGCTCTTGGAGCCGGCGCAAGCCTCACCTTTGAGTCGCCAGGTGCAGCTCATCCAGCACGACGCGGATCAGCGGGTGGTCCTCGGATCCCTGGCGCACCGCAGCCACCACCCTGCGCAACGGCGCCACACCGGACACGGCGCGCCGCACCGCCGTCGCACCACCGACCCGCACCCCGCCCACGGCGTTCCTCGGTGCCAGCGCCACTCCCGCACCGGCCGCCACCAGCGCCTCGATCGCGCGGAAGTCGTCAGACGTGTGCCGGATGCGCGGCGTGAACCCCGCCTGCGCGCACGCCATCTCCACGACGTCCCGCAACGGGTTGCCGGGCAGCGTCACCACCCAGTCCTCGTCGGCCAGCGCCGCCAGGTCCACCGGCCCGGTCGCCGGGTGCCCTGGCGGCAGCACGACGTCGAAAGGCTCGGTGTACAGCGGGAACCGCGTGAAGCGCTCGGTCGTGCGGTGTTCCTCGGTGATCGCCACGTCGATCTCGCCGTCGAGCAGCAGCCGCACGCTCTCGTGCCCTTCGGCGTCGCGCACCGACAGTTCGATCGACCGTTCCTTCAGCGCCGCCAACGCCGGTGCCACCACCTGCGTGATGGCCGACGCGAACGCCGCCACCGCCACCCGCCCGGCCGTGCCGGAGGCGAGAGCGTCCAAAGTGGCCTGTGCGCGTTCCAGTTCCGCCGCGACGACGTGGGCGTGCGTGACGAGCAACGACCCCGCCGGCGTCAGCGACACCCTGCGCCCCTTGCGCAGCAACAACGGATGCCCTGCCTCGGACTCCAGTGCCGCCAGCTGCTGCGACACCGCTGACGGCGTAAGGTGCAGCGCGGCGGCCGCGGCCGTCACCGTGCCGTGGTCAGCCAGCGCGCGCAGCACGCGGAGCCGTCGTGGGTCGATCACCGCTCAATGATGGGGGATTCCACCGGAGCGTTCACGGGGACGTCCTGCGGCACGATCGGCTCGAACGCCACCTGCTCCAGCAGCAGGTACTCCTCTTCCGAGATCGGCGTCTGGGCGGGCAGGCCGAACTGGGCCGAGGTGATCACGTCCTTCTTCACGAGCGGCCGCCAGGTCTCCGGGTCGACCACCAGCCGCGTCTCGACCCCGGTGAACTGGAACGTCGCCGGCGCGGGGACCACCACCCCGATGCCCGAACGCCCTTCGTGCACCGACACGTCACCGAGAGAGCGCGCGCCCTTGAGCGACTCGAGCAGCTCGAACGCCGCCCGCCGCTGGTCGTTGCGCACGTTCGAGGCCATCAGCTCGATCGCGAGCGAGCCGACCCGGTAGTCGTCCGCGCCCACGACGGTCTCCAGCGCATTGCGCAACTCCCGCGGCTCCGCGGGCAACGAGTCGAGCGAGTCGAACCGCACCTGGCTGTGCAGCGACATCTGGAACCCGGAGACGTCCGTCTTCTGCACGGCCGGCTTCAGCGGGCCGATGCGCACCAGCCGACTGCCACCGACCTGGGGCACCGCCTCCGGCTTGCCCGCCGCCTCCCACTCGTTCCCGCCGTCCAGCGAGAACACCGACACCTGGCCGTCCTTCTGCAACACCGTGACGTGCTGGTTCGCCGACGTCCACCGGTCGGTCTTGGAGTCGATGACCACCGCGTAGGGGTCCGCCGGATCGCCGACCATCATCAACGACCACTGCCGCGACAACGCGTGCCACCACTTCGCGGGAGCAGCGGGCTGCACGGGCTGAGGAGGCGCAGGAAGCAACACGACCGCAAGCACGATCACCGCGGCGATGACCGCCAACGGAGCAAACCGCCGCACGAACTGCTTCCTCGCGGGCTTCTCCCTCGGCAACATGACGATGCGCGCGAGATCGCGCTCCATCCGGTCGCGATCGACCTCGGGAGCAGGAGGCTTGGCCTCGGCCAGGTTCTTCAGGACGTCTTCCATGACTCCCTCGCGCTGTCGAATTTCGGAGTCCACAGAGCAGCCTGCAGCCGCCGCCGAGCACGGTGCAGCCGCACGAAGAACGTCGCCGTCGTGCACCCGAGCACCTGCGCCGCCTCAGCAGCCGCCAGCCCGTGCCACGCGACCAGCGTGAGAACCTCCTGGTCGTTCTCGGACAGGCTCGACAACGCCGCCCGCAGCTCGATCACCGCGAAGTCGTCATCCGCGGGGAAGTCGACGAGCTCGTAGGTCGTCGCCTGGCGCTGCGCGGAACGCACGAGGTTGCGGGCGATGCCGAGCAGCCACGGCAGCGCGTTCGACGGCATCTGCGCGGACTTGCGCCACGCGATCGTGAAGGCCTCGCTGGTGATGTCCTCGGCGAGCCTCGGCCCCGCGTGGCAGGCGGCATACGCGAGCACCCGCGGGTAGCACTCGCGGTAGACAGCCGAGAAGTCCTCCACGTGAGGAAGTGCTCCGGACGTGCCGATTCTTACCGTGATGTGACGCGCATCACGTCGCGGAGGAACGCGGACCACGCCTCGCTCGACACGGTGAGGTGGGTGGCCGGCGCCTTGCTGTCCCGGATGCCGACGCCGTGTCCGACCTCGACGCAGTCGCTGGAGTCTGCGCTGTACGAGCTCTTGCGCCAGGTCGTCATCTGGAACGCTCCCTCAGATCAGGATGCTGTTGATCAGCGCCATCGATTGTTCCGGATCCATGGCCTGAGCGTCGAGCACCTTCAGCACCGAGGCGTAGATCGCCAGCGATTTCGCGTCCTCGAGGAACAGGCCGGAATTCTTGCCCTCCAGGAAGACGACCGGCTCGAACTTCTCGTAGCCAAGGCGAAGAAAGGAACCGGAGACGCCGGCGTGTGCGCCGATGGCGGTGGGCACGATTCGTACGGTGATGTAGTCGCGCTGCGCCATCATCAAGAGGTGGAGGTACTGGTCTTCCATCACGTCCGGCCCGCCCACGGGTAGACGAAGGGCCTGCTCGTGCATGTAGAACACGAACGTGCGGCTCCAGTGGAAGAGATTGCGGCGTTCGAGCTTCGCCGCGATGACCTTCTCGTAGTCGACAGCGTCCTTGCGAGCTTCTGCTTCGATGACAGCTCGCATGTAGTCGGCGGTCTGGAGGTGGCCGGGGATGAGGTTCATCGACCAGACCGTGATCTCGTTGGCGAGGCGCTCCTGGGTGAGCAGTGTCGGCACCTGGTCAGGCGGTCCGTCGGGAAGCTTGAGGTAGCCGCACTCCCGCGTCTCGCGGAACAGGCCGACCAGGTATCGGATCTCGAGCGGCTCGACGTGGCAGAAGCCGAGCAACTGCATCAGGTCCGCCTCGGTCACCCCGCCCTTGCCGCGGACCATGTCGGAGAGCTTGGCCTCGTCCCAGCCGAGGCCCTCGGCGAGCTTGCGGTGGGTCAGCCCGTTCCGTTCGATGATGTTGCGAACAGCGTCACCGAACTCGCGTCCCACCACACTGGACTTTCGTCGTGGCATGGCGAAGAAACTAGGAGAAAGACCCGTACCGGCTCCATTGTTTCCTTCCGAATGTGCCTGAAGGAAGTAGTTTTTGGAGCCGGTACAAGTCCTACCTTCACATCTTTTCGCGTGCGGCGATAAACGCGTCGACGGCGCGGTTAACGTCCTCGGTCGTGTGTGAAGCCGACATCTGCGTGCGAATGCGCGCCTTGCCGTGCGGCACCACGGGGTACGAGAACCCGATGACGTAAACGCCCTGCTCCAGCAACAGATCGGCCAGCTTCGCCGCCTCCGCCGCGTCCCCGATCATCACGGGGATGATCGGGTGCTCGCCGGGCAGCAGGTCGAAGCCCGCCTCGGTCATCCGCCGGCGGAACAGCTCGGAGTTCGACCGCAGCTGGGTGAGCAGCTCGGTGGACGACGACAGCATGTCCAGCGTGGCGATCGCGGCGGCGGTGATGGACGGCGCCAGCGAGTTCGAGAACAGGTACGGGCGCGAGCGCTGGCGCAGCAGTTCGACGATCTCCTTGCGACCGGACGTGTACCCACCGGACGCACCGCCCAGCGCCTTGCCCAGCGTGCCGGTGACGATGTCGACGCGGTCCTGCACGCCGAACAGCTCGGGCGTGCCGCGGCCGGTCGGGCCGGTGAAGCCGACGGCGTGCGAGTCGTCGACCATGACCAGGGCGTTGTAGCGCTCGGCCAGGTCGCAGATCTCGTCCAGCGGCGCGAGGTAGCCGTCCATCGAGAACACGCCGTCGGTCGCGATCAGGCGGTAGCGGGCGTCGGCCGCGTCCTTGAGCTGGCGCTCCAGGTCGTCCATGTCGCGGTTCTTGTAGCGGAAGCGCTTGGCCTTCGAGAGGCGCACGCCGTCGATGATCGAGGCGTGGTTCAGCTCGTCGGAGATGATCGCGTCCTCGGCGCCGAGCAGCGTCTCGAACAGGCCGCCGTTGGCATCGAAGCAGGAGCTGTAGAGGATCGTGTCCTCGGTGCCGAGGAACTCGCTGAGCTTGCGCTCCAGTTCCTTGTGCGGCTCCTGGGTGCCGCAGATGAACCGCACCGAGGCCATGCCGAAGCCCCAGTCGTCCAGGGCCTTCTTCGCGGCCTCGACGAGCTGCGGGTGGTCGGCGAGGCCGAGGTAGTTGTTGGCGCAGAAGTTCAGCACCTCGTCGCCGGAACCGACCCTGACGCTGGCGTTCTGCGGGGTGGCGATGACGCGTTCGGACTTGTAGAGCCCGGCCTCCCTGATCTCCTCGATCGTCTTGAGGAGGTCGTTCTTCAGCTCGCCGTACAT
Source organism: Lentzea cavernae (assembly GCF_014653695.1). GTDB lineage: Bacteria > Actinomycetota > Actinomycetes > Mycobacteriales > Pseudonocardiaceae > Lentzea > Lentzea cavernae. The sequence continues at coordinate 82,508 of NZ_BNAR01000003.1, forward strand.
CAGGCTCCCGTCCAGTCGAGGATGACCTTGCCGCACTTGCCCTCGCGCGCGGTGGCAAACGCCTCCGCGTGCTGCGTGTGGTCGAACCGGTGCGTGATGACCGGTGCGAGGTCGAGGCCGCGCTGCAGCAGCACGGTCATCGAGTACCAGGTCTCGAACATCTCGCGGCCGTAGATCCCCTTGATGTGCAGCATCTTCAGCACGACGCTGCTCCAGTCGACGGAGAACTCGTCCGCGGGCAGGCCCAGCATCGCGATGCGGCCGCCGTGCGCCATGTTCGCGATCATGTCCCGCATCGCCACCGGCTTGCCGGACATCTCCATGCCGACGTCGAAGCCCTCGGCCATGCCGAGTTCGGCCTGCGCGTCCGCGATCGTCTTCTCGGAGACGTTCACCGCGAGGTCGACGCCGACCTTGCGGGCCAGGTCCAGGCGGTGCTCGGAGATGTCGGTGATCACGACGTTGCGCGCGCCCGCGTGCTTCGCGACGGCGGCGGCCATGATGCCGATGGGACCGGCGCCGGTGATGATCACGTCCTCGCCGATGACGGGGAAGCTCAGCGCGGTGTGCACGGCGTTGCCGAACGGGTCGAAGATCGCGGCCACGTCCAGGTCGACGGGCGTGCGGTGCACCCAGGCGTTCTGCTCGGGCAGCACGACGTACTGCGCGAACGCGCCGTTGGAGTGCACGCCCAGACCGCGCGTGTTCGCGCACAGGTGGCGGCGGCCGGCCTTGCAGTTGCGGCACGTCCCGCAGACGAGGTGACCCTCGCCGCTGACCAGGTCGCCCACTTTCACGCCGGTGACGGAGGCGCCGATCTCGACGACCTCGCCGACGAACTCGTGCCCGAGGACCAGCGGCGCCTTGATGTTGGTCGCGGCCCAGTCGTCCCACGAGTCGATGTGCAGATCGGTGCCGCAGATGCCGGTGCGCAACACCCTGACCAGCACGTCCGTCGGACCCGGGGTGGGGTCGGGGACGTCGGTCAGTTCGAGTCCAGGCCCAGCGGCGACCTTGACGAGAGCCTTCATGCGGGAAGTCTCACCCTTTGCTGCTTGTGCAGTCCATCAGGACTTTCTGAAGTTCTTGTGCAGCTCGGCTTCATTGGCGATGTTGCGCACCATGCCGCCGAACACGATGCCGTGGAACGGCCAGACGGCCCACCAGTAGAGGTGTCCGGAGAGGCCTTTGGGCACGAACACGGCGCGTTGGCGGTAAGTGGACCCGTGTCCCTCGTTGGCCGCCACTCGAAGCTCCAGCCACGCCTTGCCGGGCACCTTCATCTCGGCCCGCAACCGCAGCAGCCTGCCGTGCTCGATCTCCTCGACCCGCCAGAAGTCGAGCGCCTCCCCCACGTACAACCGCTGCGGATCACGCCGCCCGCGCCGCAGCCCCACCCCGCCGACCAGCCGGTCCATCCAGCCCCTGATCGCCCAGGCCAGCGGGAACGAGTACCAGCCGCGTTCGCCGCCGATGCCCTCGACGACCTCCCACAACCGCTCGGGCGAAGCGTTCGTGCGCTGCTCGCGCTCGTCGGTGTACACGGAACCGCCGGACCAGCCCGGGTCCGTCGGCAGCGGCTCACTCGGCGCACCCGGCAGCGTCGCACCCGACCACCGCGTCTCCACGTCCGCGTCGAGGATCTTGGTCAGCGCCAGCTCGACGGCCTTGTCGTAGCCGGTGTTCTCCCCCGGCAGCACCTCGCGGATGTCGTTCTCGCGACACACCACCTCGTGCACCAGCGACTCGATCAACGGCTTCGCGATCGACCGCGGCACGGGCGTGACCACGTTGACCCAGTGCGAAGACAGACCGGGCGTCAGCAACGGCACGGGCAGCACCCGCCGCTTGGGCAACCCGGCGACCTCGGCGTACCGGAGCATCATCTCCAGGTACGTCAGCACGTCCGGCCCACCGATGTCGAACGTCCGGTTCTCGTTCTCGAGCGTCGTGGCCTCGACCAGGTAGCGCAGCACGTCCCGCACCGCGATCGGCTGGATCCGGTTGTGGACCCACCGCGGCGTCACCATCACCGGCAACCGCTCGGTGAGGTAGCGCAACATCTCGAAGCTCGCCGACCCCGACCCGATGATCACCGCGGCCTGCAGCACCACGGCCTGCACGTTCGACCGCAGGAAGACCTCGCCGACCTCCTTGCGCGACGCGAGGTGCGGCGACAGCTCGACGCCCTCCGGATGCAGTCCGCCCAGGTAGACGATCCTCTGCACGCCTGCGCGTTCGGCGGCCTGCGCCGTGTTCTCGGCGGCCTTCCGGTCGGCGTTCGCGAAGTCCTTGGAGTTCAGCGAGTGCACCAGGTAGTGCACGACCTCGACGTCCCGCATGGCCTCGTCGAGGTCGTCGAGGACGTCACCCTTGACGATCTCGACGTCCGCGGCCCACGGGACGTCGCGCAGCTTCTCCGGTGAACGCACGAGACAGCGGACCTCGTGCCCTTCGGCCAGCAGCCTGGGCACGAGACGTCCGCCGAGGTACCCGGTCGCGCCGGTCACGAGGCATCGCATGCCCCGATCCTGCGGTCTGACGTGACCGTTCGCAGATCAGGAGGCCTGCGGGGACAGTCCGTCGAGCACCACGCCGACCGCCCTCTCCAGGACAGCGCGGTCACCGCGGACGTTGGCCAGTGCTGTGATCAGCACGTACACCTCGCTCACCGTCGCGTCCACGCGCACCTCGCCCGCCTGCTGGCCGCGGGACAGCAGGTCCGCGACGGCCTCGCGCAGAACGGTGGCCGCTGCCACCGCCTCGCCGGCGGGCACTTCCAGCAACGCGAGGAGCGCGATCTTCGCCGGAGCGGTGAAGACCATCTCGCGGAACGTCTCCCGGAACGCCGCCCCGGCGTCCGCGGCCTCACCCCGCGCTCGAGCTGTGTCGGCGAGCAGGGTGAGGTGCCGGACGACAGTGGCCTCGACCAGCGCCTGTTTGGTCGGGAAGTGCCGGAAGACGGTACCGATCCCGACCCCGGCCCGGCGCGCGACCTCCTCGGTCGAGCCGGCGCCGCCCGCCTCGCCGAAGACCTCCTCGGCGGCGGCCAGCACCCGGTCCCGGTTCGCCCGCGCGTCGCTCCGCATGTGCTCATCTTCTCCCGCTGCGGGTCCGCTCCCGCAGGCACCTTGTTATCCGGAGTCTCGACTCCGTATTATCCGGAGTGAAGACTCCGAATGAGAGGCGTGCTCTGATGCGAACTCCTGAAGACGTGTTCTGCGGCCTGCTCGACGGCGTTCGCCGGCTCCGCGGCGGTGATCGCGACCAGGTCGACCGGCTGGCCGGGTACTACGCGGAGAAGACCGATGTGCGGCACCCGATGGCACCGCTCGGCGACACCCCGATCCTCAGCCGGGAGGCGCTCCGGCAGCACTTCGCCGCGGCGGGACGGCCGAGGCCGGCCGGGTTCCGCGTCGAGGACGTGCGCGTCCACCACACGGCCGATCCCGAGGTGGTCATCGGCGAGTTCACCTACCGCGGCGACGAGGGCTGGGCGGTGCCGGGCGTCATCGTCCTGCGGGTTCGCGACGGACTGATCGTCGAATCGCGCGACTACTTCGACCACATCGGGCTCGCTCGGGCCGCGAACGCGCTCGACGCCCTCTGCGCTCAGCTGACGAGCGGGGTCAGCGCTTCTTCTTGATCACCACGGTCCCGCCGCGCACCGCGCCCTTGAGCTGGAAGTGCGGGCTGCCCGCCGTGTTGCGGACCTTGTCCTTGACCTCGCCGGCGGTGATCTCCACCGCGTCGAAGTCGACCGACGCCCCGGCCGGCAGCAGCATCTTCACCGTGCCCAGCGACACGTCCAGGTCGACGTTGACGACCGGCGGCACCTCGGCGGCGGTGAAGTCGAGGTTCGTGGTGCCCAGCGTGTTCCGGATGACGAGCTCGTTCGGCACGACCCAGTGACCCTTGCGGGTCGTGGTGCTCATCGTGTTCTTCAGCTCGGTCCGCTCGCGGGCCAGCTCGTTGTTGACCATGCCGGGCAGGTCGACCAGCACGGCGTTCAGATCAGCCCTGGTCTTCGCGGCGAGGGCGGTGTCCGTGCGGACGGTGAACTCGTCCAGCGTGATCATGCCGCGGCCCACCGCCTTGTTCAGCAGGCTGACGACGTGTTCGCGTTCCGCGTCGGACACGCGTAAGTCTCTGGGGTCTGTCATTTCTCTGCCTCCGGTTCGGCGTCGAGACCGTGCTCGATGGCATAACGCGCCAACTCCACCCGGTTGTGCAGTTGAAGTTTCCGCAATGTCGACTGGACGTGGTTCTCGACCGTGCGGTGGGAGATCACCAGGCGGTTCGCGATCTGTCGTGCGGTCAGGCCCTTGGCCACCAGCCGCAGCACCTCGGTCTCCCGATCGGTGAGCTGCGGCTTCTCCTCCGAGTCGTCCGGCGCGGCGGCCATGCGCCGGTACTCGCCCAGCACCAGGCCCGCGAGCCCGGCCGTGAACACGGCGTCCCCGGCGGCGGTGCGGGACACGGCCTCGACCAGTTCCTCCGAGGACGCGGACTTCACCAGGTAGCCGGACGCGCCCGCCTTCACGGCCTGCAGCACGTCGTCGTGCTCGCCGGACGCGGACAGCACGAGCACGCGCGTGTCCGGCAGCTCGCTGGTGATCATCGCCGTGGCGTCGACCCCGGAGAGCTCGCCGAGGTTGAGGTCCATCAGGACCACGTTGGGACGCACGGCCTTCGCGATGCGCACGGCCGAGGGCGCGTCGCCCGCCGTCGCCACGATCTCGAAGCCGCGCTCCTGCAGATCGCGCGCCACGCCTTCACGCCACATCGGGTGGTCGTCCACGACCATCACCGAGACCGTCATCTTGCCGCCCCCTTCCTGAACACCCGAACCTCCCATTCCGTGCCCTCCCCCGGCCCGGTCTGGAGCTCCAGCGTTCCGCCGAGCGACTCCACCCGGCCTTTGATCGACTTCTCGATCCCCATCCTGCCTTCCGCGGCGGCCACCGCGATCCGGCCTTCCGGGATCCCCGGTCCATCGTCCCTGACGCTGAGCACGATCTCCTCGCCGAGGTCTTCCAGCAGCACCCAGGCCCGCGCGTCCTGCCCGGCGTGCTTGTCCACGTTGGACAGCGCCTCGCGCACCAGCGACGTGAGCTCGCCGGCCGCCGCGGACGCGAACATCACCTGCGTCGCGGGCGTCGACACCTGGATCCTGGGCGTGGCGAGGACCTGCAGCCCGGGGCGCAGGTCGATCTCTCCATCCACAGTGGAGTCGACGGGGGCGGCGGCCACCAGGTTCCGCAGCGCCACCTCCTGCTCGCCGGCCATCTGCGCCAGTTCGGCGGCCTCGCCACCGACCTCCAGGCCGCGCTTGCGCACGCGGGCGAGGACCTGCAGCACGCTGTCGTGAATCGAACGGGCAAGACGTTCGCGCTCCGCCGTCGCCGCTTCCGCCCTCAACGCCTGGGCGAGCAGCACCGCCGAACGCCGTGCCGTGGCCGACGCCATGCCGACGACCATGCCCGCACCGGCGAGCAGCACGACGTCGCGCAGCAGGTCGAGGCTCGGCACGCCCTTGCTCAGATAGGTCGAGAGGCCGACCACGAGGCCGCCCGCGAAGCCCGCGTAGGCCCCGCCGAGCGCGCCCAATGCGACCGCGGGCACGCACGCCCAGATCGTCGTGATCAGCGGGACGTTCAGGGTCAGGAGTTGGTGGTCGGACATGATCAACGGCGACAGCGACATGAGACCGCAGGTCAGGGCCAGGTCGACGAGCACGATCGGCCACCGCCTGCCCCACGTCGTGCTGTAGGCGCGGCTGGTGAAGACGGACCACAGCGCCATCACCCCGAGCGTCGTCCACGCGAGCCACGGCCGGACGTAGCCGGACTGGTTCGCGATGACGTTCGCCGCGGCGAAGAGGAATGTGACTATGCGTAGCGCAATCGTCCCGCGCCAGATGGGTGTGGCCGGGTCGTCGATCACCTTCGTCACACGTTCGGCAGGCTCTTTGGGCACGCTGTGCTCCTTTCGGACACCATCCTGCCGCGTGAACGTGTGCTGGCTAACCCCCAGGTGGCCGTCTTCTGCCGAACGGAGGAATGTGCGACGCTCTCCGGGTCCGGGGGAGGGCGAATGCGGGTGCGCGACTGGCCGTTGTGGACATTGCGGCGGCCCGCGCTCTGCTACTGGTTGTTGATCGACGCGCTGGCCCTCGCCACCGTCGTCTACGCCATCGTTTCCTCCGAAACGCCGTCACCCTCCGAAATCGCCAGGTTCGCCGCCATCGCGGGCACGGCCGGTGCGGTGATCATCGGCAGCTCGATCTACAGCCACCGCCTCGGCGAGACCGAACGCAACCCCTGGGCGGCCCACCTCAGCTACCTGACCGCCGGCATCCTCGCCCTCCCGCCGAACCTGATGGTGCTGCTCCTCTTCGGCCCGGCCCTGCACTGCCTGCTGGCCCAACGCCCGGAAACCCACCGCTGGCTCTTCACCCTCAGCGCCACCACCCTGGCCGTCTTCACCACGCGCTACCTGCTCGGCTGGGCGGACCCGCACGCGAACCTCCTGGTCCTGACCCTGGGCGCGAGCGCACTGCTGATCTTCCGCGCCGCCCTGATCGCGTTCGGCCTCAAGCTCCGCCGCCCCACCTCCACCTTCGAGGAGGCCGTCGGCGAACCCATCGACGCCGTCCTGGGCGTGGTCGCCGTGTCGATCGGCGGCCTCATGGGCTGCGTCGCGGAGTCGAACGCCGTCCACGCCCTCATCGCAGGCCCACCCCTCGCCCTGCTGGAACGCGCGGCCCAACTCCCCCAATGGCGCCGCTCCGCCCAGCGCGACGCGAAGACCGGCCTCGCCAACGCCGTCCACTGGGACAGCCGGGCCCGCTACGAACTCACCAAGGGCGCCGCCCGCATCCGCCCGATGGCCGTCATGCTCCTCGACCTCGACCACTTCAAGAGGGTCAACGACGAGGTCGGCCACCTGGCAGGCGACGCCGCGCTGGCCGCGATCTCCCTGCTGCTGCGCGGCACCGTCCGCCGCGGCGATCTCGTCGGCCGGTTCGGCGGCGAGGAGTTCGTCGTGCTGCTGCCCGAGGCCACCCCGGACGAGGCCGAGGTGGTCGCCGAACGCGTGCGCAAGGCCGTGGCAGCCCTACGCGTGCCCACGATGGCTACCAACGGCCAACCGCACGAGCTTCACGGACTGACTGTGTCTATAGGGGTGTCGACGACGACTCGGTTCGGGTACGAGCTGCCGGACCTGTTGGTGGCGGCCGACGCGGCGTTGCTGGCGGCCAAGGCCTACGGCCGCAACCTCGTCTCGATGGCCTAGTTCGCAGTGGCCATGGCGCGTGGTTCACCGCGCTCGATCCGGCGTTCCGCTCTCACCCAGCTGTGGAACGACGTCGCCTTCGTCCACTGGAGCGTTGATCCTGGTGCGGTGGCGCATCTTCTGCCTTCCGGCACGGTGCCGGACGTGGTGGACGGCCGCACGTTCGTCGGGCTCGTCGCGTTCCGCCTGCATTCGTTCGGCTGGCCCCGGCTCGGCAACGTCTGGAGCTTTCCGGAGACCAACGTGCGCCTCTACGCCACCGATGCGGCGGGGCGGGCAGGTGTCGTGTTCCTGTCCATGGACGCCGCGAACCTCACCTTCTCCCTCGCGGCGCGTGCCACCGCACGTCTTCCGTACATGTGGTCGGACATGACCCTGAGCCGCGCGGAGGACGTGATCAGCTACACGTGCCGGCGCAGGTGGCCTCGTCCCGGTGCGACGAGCAGGCTCGCGGTCCGGGTCGGCGAGCGCATCGCGCAGCCGACTCCGCTGGAGCAGTTCCTGACGGCGCGGTGGGGTCTGTACACCACCCTGGCCGGGAGGACGGTCCACCTCCCCAACGACCACGCTGACTGGGACCTGCACCGAGCCACCGTCGTCGAGTGCGAGGGCGACCTCGTCACCGCCGCGGGGATCCCTGGCCTGGGAGAGCCGATGAGCGTTCTCCACTCGCCGGGAGTGCGGGCGAGGTTCGGCCTGCCCTCCCGGTGCCAGCCCTAAGCGTTCTTCAAGTACTTCTCGATCTCCGACGCCATGTGCTCGTGCGCGAACCGCGCCTTCGCGAACCCGTAGGAGAACAACAGCGCAGGCGACTCGAACGTGACACCCACCCTGATCCGGACCTGGTCGTCGCCGGCCTCCGACACCCGCACGTGGCTGCGCAACGTCGTCCGGGGCTGCTGGTGCGCGATGGTCAGGACCTCGTCCTCGCTGCGCACCACCAGGTCCGCGCGGTAGGTGATGTGCATGCCCACCGGCCCGAGCTTCAGCCGCGACGTCACCGCGGTGCTGCGCAGGACGTCCGGCGACGGTGGCGGCACGGCATCCGCGCGCACCGCCAGCGGGTGCATCGTGACCAGCCGCGGAACGTCGGCCATCAACTCGACCGCCGACGCCACCGTGCCCGGACCGGTGATCGTGTACTCGAAGGTTCCGGTCCGCACCGCTTAGAGCTCCTTGACCCGTTCGCTCGTGTCGTCCTTCGGCGCCGTGTCCTGAGGATTCAGCACGTCCACCTTCTCCGGCTTCTGCTCAGCATCCGCATCGGACACCAGCGACCGGATCCCGGAGTTCAGCACCGCCAGCAACGGCACCGCCAGCAACGCCCCGGCGATCCCCCCGGTCACCAACCCACCGGCGATCGCCAGCACCACGGCCAACGGGTGCAGCTTGACCGCACGCCCCAGCAGGATCGGCTGCAACACGTGCGACTCCAGCTGCATCACACCGATCAGAACCGCCAGCACCACCAAAGCCGCGATAGGCCCGTTGGTCACCAACGCGATCAACACAGCAACGGCACCCGTGAACACCGCACCGATGATGGGGATGAACGCGCCGAGGAACACCAACGCGGACAGCGGCACCACCAAAGGCACGCCGATGATCGCCAGGCCGACACCGACGCCGACGGCGTCCACGATCGCGACCACGGCCGTGGCGCGCACATAGGAAACGAGAGAGCCGAACCCGCGGCGGCCGGCCACGTCGACGCGCTGACGCACGTCGCCGGGCACCGCACGCGTCACGAAGCGCCAGATCCCGTCACCGTCGTGCAAGAAGAAGATGAGGGTGAACAGCGCCAGCAGGAGCCCGGTCAGCAACTCGCCCAGGGTCGCGGCGGTCGTCAGCGCACCGGACGTGATCTCGGCCTGGTTCTCCTTGATCGTCCGCACGATCTCGTTGACGTAGCCCTGCAACTGCTGGTCCGACAGGTGCGCTGGCCCGTCCTTCAGCCACTTCTGGATGGTGTCGAGCGACGCCGCCACCTGGGACTGCAGTTCGGGGAGGCCGCGGGAGAACTCGCTGATCACGAACGTCAGCACGCCGCCGAGGACGCCGAGACCGATGATCATCATCAGGGTCACCGCCACACCGCGCGGCACCCGCCACTCGACGAGCTTCGAGACGCCCGGCGACAACAGCGCGGCCAGCAACAGCGCGATAGCGACGGGGATCACTATCGACGCGAGGAAGCCGAACACGTAAGCGACCACGTACAACGCGGCCACCACAACGACGAACCGCCAGCTCAGCGCTGCACTCACCCGCAGCAGCTTCGGAACGCGGCCGCTGATCTCCGACTCCGGCGTGCTCATGGACCTCACGTTAACTGTTCGGACCCTCGCCAAGCCGGAACTCCACCAGGGATGATCCGACTCGTCAGGGGGAGGACGAAGTGATCAAGCCGGAAGACTTGACCGATGTCGAGCGCCAGGTCGCCGGCGCCTACGCGAGCGGTACCGAAATCGACCTGACCGGGCAGAGCGCTCGCGGCGAGGTGCTCACCGGTCTGCTGACCGGCATGTACCGCGTTCCGCGCAAGGGACTACCCGCTCTGCGCCTGCGCAACGCGCGAATCACGGGCAAGTTCGAACTGGAGGGCACTCGCGTCACGCGGGTCATCGACCTCACCCACTGCACGTTCGAGGAACCGCTCGACCTCCGCATGGCCCGGCTCATCGGCCTGAGGTTGCGCGGCACCCGCGTCCCAGGACTGCAGGGCCGCAACCTGAGGATCTTCAGCGACCTGGTCCTGGAGGCCGGGTTCACCTGCACCGGCACCGTCGACCTCACCGACGCCGCCGTGGACGGCACGCTCCGGCTCGCCGGCGCGGTGCTGCGGTCCGACACCGACCACGCGCTGCTCGGCGCCCGGCTGCGGGTGAGCGGGTCGGTCCAGGCCATCGCGATGCGGGCCAACGGGGAGGTGCGGCTGCGCGGTTCGGTGATCGGCGGCAGCGTCCACCTCGGCGGCGCCCGCCTGATCAACACCGGCAAGGACGCGCTCGACGCGTCCGGGGTCGTCGTCAACGGCAACGTCTTCTGCAACGCCGAGGGCGGCCGCTTCCAGGCGGACGGCCGGGTCCTGTTCGACGGCGCGCGCGTCGGCGGGAACCTCGAGTTCACCGGCGCGCGGCTGAACTCCACCCACCAGGTCGACAACCAGGTCCTGGTCCTGCCGCACGGGTCCGCGGACGAGGCCGCGACGCTCGTGGCCGACCGCATCCGGGTCGAGGGCAACCTCGAGCTCGACGACGGCTTCACCAGCACCGGCACCGTCCGGCTGCCCAACGCGAGCATCGGCGGCTACCTCCGGTTGTGCGGCGCGGTGATCGGGCCGCGCGAGGTCGCGGAGGAACTCGCCGGTGACGTCACCAACCGCATCCCGGTCGCACTGCACGCGGACGGCATGCAGGTCCGCGGCGACGTCGAGGCCCGCAGCGCCGTCAACGGCGGCGGCACCCGTTCGCCGGCTTTGCGGACCTACGGCCAGGTCCGGCTGTCGAACGCGCACATCATGGGCAGCGCCAGCATGTCCGGCGTCTCGCTGCACGGGCCCGGCATCGACGTCCTGTTCGCCGACCGCCTCCAGGTCGGCGGCACGCTCTTCCTGCGCGAGCTGAAGGCCAAGGGCTCGGTCCGCCTCCAGAACGCGAACATCGGCTCCACGCTCGACATGTCCGGCGCCGAGCTGACCCTCCCGAGGCTGCGCCCGAACGGCACGCAGAAGCCGTCGCTCGACGCCCGCGCCATCACGATCGGCAAGGACCTCCTGTGCAGCCGCGGGTTCACCGCCGTCGGCGGCGTGCGGATCCGGCTGGGCGAGGTCGGCAAGATGGCGACGTTCAGCGACTCGCACCTCGGCTCGACCTCGGCCGACATCGCGTTGAACGCCTACGGTCTCACCGTCCACCAGTTCCGCCTGCACATCCCGCAGGGCCAGCAGCCCAAGGGAAAGATCGTGCTGAGCCGGCTCAAGGCGGTGTCGGTGACCGACGGGCCGGGGCTGTGGGACGCCGAGGGCGGCGTCGCCGTGGACGACTTCGAGTTCGCCGGCATCACCGCCGACCCCGAGGTGCCGGTGCAGACGCGGCTCGAGTGGCTGCTCAAGGTGCAGCCGGACTTCGCGCCCGGACCGTACGAGCAGCTCGCCGCCGTCTACACGCAGGGCGGCGAGGAGGAGCTCGCGCAGAAGGTCCAGCTGGAGAAGCAACGCCGCCGCTACTCCGAGCTCGGCCGCGCCGGACGGGTGTGGGGCGCGGTGCAGCGGTGGACGGTCGGCTACGGCTACCGGCCGTGGCTCGCGATCTGCTGGCTCGGGGTGTTCTGGCTCTCCGGCGCGCTGTGGTTCGCCTGGCACCCGATGGTCAAGCTCAACAAGGACGAGGACCCGGTGTGGAACGCCGCGCTCCTCGCGCTCGACCTGTTGATCCCGATCATCGACTTCGGCCACGACGGCAAGTGGCAGTTCACCGGTGCGTCGCAATGGATATCCGCGCTGCTCGTGGCCGTCGGGTGGGTCCTCGCCTCGACCGCGGCGGCAGGTGCCGCCCGCCTGCTGAAACGCGTGTGACCGAGGAGAAGCGTTCACACGATGTGGTTAACCGTGTGCTCAGAGCGTGCATTCGGGGTGGATGGACTGGCAGAGTCGCCGACGTCGACTTGATCAGCATGATCGTCGGCGAAATCCCTTGAGCGCCACCGAGTAGCGAGGATTCCTGCGTTGTCCGCTGATCTGCGAGCGAAGACGGGAGCGAACGGCATCCGCCGGTTCGCCACCCGAGCGCTGCTCGCCGTCGGCGGAGCGATCGCGGGTACTGCCGTCGCCTGGGCGCTCACCACTTCGGCGGCCAGCGCGGCCGACGAGGTGCCCCCCGCCGACGCGCAGCAGGTCGACGTCGTCAGCAAGCTCGTCGCCAAGACGGACGAGAAGCTGCCGGTCGCCGTTCCCGCTGCCAAGGCGGTGCACAAGATCGACGAGACCCTGCGCGCGGAGCACGAGAAGGCTCGCGCCTCTCTGCCCGACGTGCAGGTCTCCCAGGCGGTCGAGCAGATCGCCGTGCGCATCCTGCCGCAGGTCACCAGGATCGGTCAGTCCGAAAGCCCCGCCACGGCGCGGTCGCTGGACGTGACGTTCCCGGAGACCCCGGCCACCACCACCCCCGCCCCCGAAGCCGTTCAGTCGACGGCTCCGGTGGTTCCGCAGGTCACCGGCGTGTCCGGTGCCAAGTGGACGGATCTGTTGGAGCACAACGACTTCGTCGTGCCCTCCGAACAGCGTCCGTCCCTGCCCAGCGACCCGATGCCGAAGCTGCCCGTCCCGGCCCCCGCGCCGGTGCAGTGCTCTTCGTGCCACGACGGTTCTGGTTCTGCCAAGGGCAGCGTCTTCGCTGCTCTCGCTGCGTCCGGCAACGCTCACGGCATCTCGTCGACGCGCGCTCTCGCGCCGTCCACCGACGAGGTCACCGTGACGCCGGGCAAGCAGCCCGGTATCAACCCCGACTGATTCCAGCGCGCGGTCCGCGGCAGCCTCCTCCCCCGGCTGTCCGGAAGTCGACCGTCGCGCTTTTTTCTTGCGCTCATTTCGGTCGATCACCGCGTGCGACTCCCCCGGTGATGGCGCGCCTTCCCCTGCGCGCTTCGGCCCCACCCCCTTGAGCCCCCGTCGCTTTAGACGGGAAACCGAATGAAGGAGTTCTAATGCAGACCTGGGCAAAGCGCGGACTTCAGACCGCGTTTGTCACTGGTGGTTTGCTGATGCTCGGTACGGGCATCGCTTCTGCTCAGGAGAACGTCGACCCCGACGCCGCGCCTCCGGCCGTCGACGTCGCGGCCGCTGTTCCGATCAAGGCCGACCAGAACAAGCTGGCCACCCCGGTCCGGGAAGTCACCCTCCCCAAGGTCGACCGGACGATCAGCACGGACCGCGTCACCGGCGTGGTTCCCACCCGCACGGCAGCGCCCGTCGCGAACCCGCTGGTTCGCCAGACCGGCGAGCGCCTGCAGGGCACCCCGCTGCAGAACGTGGTGCGCGGCAACACGATCCAGGCACACGTCGACGTGCCGATCAACATCTGCGGCAACGCGATCGCGGTCCTCGCGAACACCCAGGCGACCGGCGACTGCACGCAGACGACGCACCGCGACGGCACCATCGTCACCGATGGCGCGGGCCAGGCCCTCGCCGGCAACGTCGTGGCCGTCAACCACATCCTCCCGGTCCAGATCACCGGCAACGCGATCGCCGCGGGTGGCAACGCCACCACCGACACCGACGCGCGCCAGGTCTCCACGACCGGCGGCGACATCACCACCAACGGTGACAAGGGCGCCATCTCCGGCAACGTCATCGCCGAGCACGGCGCGACCCCGGTCCAGATCACCGGCAACGGTGTGGGTGCGGCCGGCATCGCCGAGGCCGCCTCGACCGCCGACACGTTCGCCTCCTCCGAGGGCGACGTCCTGACGAGCGGCAAGAGCAGCTCGATCTCCGGCAACGCCGTGCCCGTCGCCCTGGCCCCGCTGGCCGAGGTCAACGGCAACGCGGCCGCCGCCGCGGGCAACGCCACCACCGACTCGGTGCAGGCCGGCACCGCGTACGCCGGTGGCAAGACCGACACCAACGGCGACCCGGCCACGCTGGCCGGCAACGTCGTGGCGCCCGCCCTCTCGGGCCCCGTCACGGTCGACGACAACGCCGCCGCAGCCGGTGGCAACGCGACCGCCGTCAGCGAGACGACCAACGAGTCGGTCGCCGGTGGCATCATCCACACCTTCGGCGACGGTTCCACGGCGTCCGGCAACATCGCCGGTGCGCCGATCGCACTGCCGACCTCCGCGGGTGGCAACGGCGCGTCGATCGTCGGCAACGCGCTGACCGACCACGCCAACGAGTCGTACTCGAAGTCCGGTGGCGAGGCCTACACGGTCGGCGACCACTCGGTGCTGTCCGGCAACATCGCGGACGTCCCGCCGGCCACGGCCATCGACGTGTGCGGCAACGGCGCGACGCTGGCCGGCCAGGCCGCGGGCACCTGCGAGAACGACGTCAAGTCGATCACCTCGGGCTACCAGGGCACGACGGGCACCGACTCCGTCATCTCCGGCAACATCGCGTCGACCCCCGTCGCGACGCCCGCCGAGGTCTACGGCCTCGCCGCCACCCTCGGTGGCCAGGCGACCGGTTCGGCCGACGAGGTCAAGGAGGTCCGCTCCAGCGGTACCCCGAACACCGAGGACGACCACGGCACGGTCTCCAGCAACATCGTGACCGCCCCGACCGCGGCCGCGCCGCAGGTCTTCGCGGTGACCGCCGGCCTGGTCGGCAACACCTTCTCGGACACGTCGAACGACACCACGGTCAAGGCGGGCAACAACCCCCACGCGACCGGCAAGAAGGGCTCTGTCGCCGGCAACATCGTCCAGGTCCCGACCTCGACGCCGGCCCAGGTCTTCGCCGACGGTGTGACCCTGGTGGGCAACAACGTCACCAAGGGCGACAACGCCACCGACATGAAGGCCGGCGGCGACGCCATCACGACCGGCGAGAAGGGCTCCATCGCGGGCAACGCCGTCTCGGCTCCGGTCGCCACGGGCACCCAGGTGCTCGGCTGGTCGGTCGGCGGCGGCAGCAACGTCGACGCCTTCTCCACCAACTCGCTGTCGTCCGTCGCCGGTGGCGACGTCAACAGCAACGGTGACCAGGGCGCGGTCTCGGGCAACCTGATCGGCGCGCAGCCGGCCGTGCTCCCGGCCGTTCCGGGCAACACCGTCGCGGCGGCGGGCATCACCAACTCCGACGTGGTGTCCGACACCAAGGTCATCTCCGGTGACGACAGCTACACCTCGGCCGACGACGCCTCGGTGTCCGGCAACCTGGTCCACGTCCCCGCCAACGCCTTCGCCGGCGTGTACGCGGACGCGGTCGCTGTCGCGGGCAACGCGACGACGGTCACCGACAAGTCGTCGTACACCCAGGCCGGCGGCGAGATGCTCACGGAGGGCAGCGGACCGCTGACCGCCCGCGAGATGACCGTCCCGGTCGAGGCCGCCGCGAAGCTCGCGCGCATCCCCGTCGAGGTCGTCGGCCAGGCCGTCACCGAGGGCGCGGACAACGACACGCAGCTCACCGGTGAGGACGCCGGCGTCCTGCGCGCCACGCAGCTCAAGGGCCTCGAGCTCCCCAAGGGCGTCGACAGCCTGCTGAAGGCCAACCAGGTCCCGGCGTTCCACGGCCTCGACAGCAAGCTCCCCGTGAACAAGCTGCCGAACCCGGCTGACCTGACCGCCCTCACCGGCCAGCTGCCGATCGCGGGTCTGCCCACCTCGGGTCTGCCCACCTCGAAGCTGCCGACGTCGAAGCTGCCCCTGGCGCAGGAGCGCTCCTCCCTGCCGCTGAACGGCGGCACGGGCAGCATCACGCCGAACGTCCAGGGCCTGCCCCTGGCCCAGGTGCTCCAGGCCGCGCAGGGTCTGATCCCGGCTGGTGCCACCGGGCGTTCGCTGCCGTCCCTGCCGGTGACCGCCCCGGCCCTGCCGGTGCCGGTCCAGCTGCCCGCGCTGCCGACCGAGCGCTCGCTGCCGACGCTCCCGGTCAACGGCCCGGCGTCCCTCTCGGGTGTGAACCTGAACCCGACCCAGGGCCTGGCCCCGAAGGCCGACGAGCGCGCGCTGCCGCAGCTGCCGCTGAACAACCCGGCGCTCGCCATGATCGACCCGGCCAACCTGTTCCAGACGGTGACCGGCTCGCTGTAACACCCCGCAGTTGTAACACCCTCCTCCGGTAAGAAGCTGAGCCCCAGCGACACGACGGTGTCGCTGGGGCTCAGTGCCGTGCGGGGGGTGTTCGTGCTGTCGCGAGCACCTGCCGGGGCTCCGCGTCGCCGTCGCTCGTCACCCAGTGGACCTGCGGACTCGCCCCGACCAGCCGCCTGATGTGCTCGGCGATCGGCGACCCGTCCCCGAAGTCGTGCTCGGCCAGCACCGCCAGGACCGCGTCGCCGTACCGCGCGACCGTGAAGTCCGGCCTCAGACCCCCGCGCAGGACCTTCGCCGCGGTGAGCACGTCGTCCGGTCCGGTGACCAGGACCAGCGTCACGAGCGTGCCCCTCGTGCGAGCGCGGACCAGCGACTGCTCCAGGCGGTCGAGCAGCAGCGCGTGTCCGGGCAACCCCGTCAGCGGGTCGTGCAGCACAGTCCGGTTCTAGCCGAGCCCGGCCCCGTTGACCAGCACCGCACTGGTGGGTTGCCCCGGCTGCTCGTTCACGCGTTCGGATTCGGCACCGCCTTCTCCGCCGCGCGACTCGTCTCCTCCCACGCGGCCCACGTCTCCATCCGCCGCCGCGAGATGTCGAAGGCCACGTCGTAGACCATGCTGCCGAGCAGGAGCCGCAGCGGCGGCTCGTCACTCGCGACCAGCTTCATGACCGCCTCCGCCGCCAGCGCCGGCTCGCTGTCGACCGACCCCTCGGCCCACTGCTTCTCGAGCTCGGCACGAAGCTCGTCGTAGGCGGCGTTCGGCTCGGTCGCGCGACTGCTCGCGTAGAGGTCGGTCCAGTACCCGCCGGGCTGCACGATGGTCACCTTGACGCCGAACGACGCGGCCTCCTGCGCCAACGCCTCGCTCATGCCCTCCAGCGCGAACTTGCTCGCGCTGTACAACCCGGTGCTCGGGAACCCGCCGAGCGCACCGATGCTGGAAACCTGCAGCAAGTGCCCACTCCGGTTCGCCCGCAGGTGCGGCATCACCGCCTGACTGACCCACAACGCACCGAAGAAGTTGAGCTCCATCTGCGCCCGAGCCTCGGCCTCGGTGAACTCCTCCACCATCCCCGCGAACAACGCGCCGGCGTTGTTCACCACGACATCGAGCCGCCCGAACCTCTCCACGGCCCGCTCGACCACGTCGAACACGGCCTCGCGATCGGTGACGTCCACCCGCATCGGCAGCAACCGCTCCGGATGCCGCGCCGCGAGCTCGTCGAGCGGCGACACGTCCCGCGCCACCCCGACGACCCGATCCCCGGCGGCGAGCGCCGCCTCCGTGAACGCACGACCAAGACCCCGGCTGGCACCGGTGACGAACCAAACGCGTGACGCTGAGGCAGTCATCTTGTTCCTCCCAGTGACGAGACGAGACGTCTCGTCTCGTTAACGAGCTGAAGCATGCCTCCGGTCCTGGTGGGTTGTCAAGACGAGACGTCTCGTCTCGCCATTTTGCTAGAGTGACGCCGTGCCCACGCCCGCCACCCCAGACCCCACCCGTCGCAACGACGCCGTCCGTCGCGCCATCCTCGCCGCCGCCCTCGACCAGGTGGGAGAGGTGGGCTACGCGAAACTCACCATCGAGCGCATCGCCAAGACAGCAGGCGTCGGCAAGCAGACGATCTACCGCTGGTGGCCCTCCAAAGGCGCACTGTTCTTCGACGCCTTCCTGGACCTCGCAGGCGACGGCGAAGCAGCAGCCCTCCCCGACACAGGCGACCTCGCCGCAGACCTCACACTCGTCCTCACCGCCACCGTCGCCGAACTGAACGACGAGCGCCTCGACCGAGCCATGCGAGCCCTGCACACCGAGATCGTCCTGGACCAGACCCTGGCCGCCGACTACGCGACCCGCCTCGACAACCCGATGCGCGAACTCAAGAAGGCCCGCCTCCGCGCCGCCCAGGACGCCGGCCAGCTGGCCGCGGACGTGGACCTGGAGGTGGCGGTGGACCTGATCTGGGGACCGATCCTCAACCGGTGGCTGCACCGCACGGCGCCGCTGACCAGCGAGTACGCGGAGCAGGTGGTGGACACGGCGCTACGCGGTCTTCAGCCCCGGCCCACGTCTGGGCCGGACAGGTGAAACCGGCTGATCGGCCGCGAGAACTGCCTGCTGCGGTCATGACTTGGCCCGCATGGAGATCTCCGGGCTGAGCACCGACAGGCTGCACGAGTACGCCGTCTACCTGGCCGCCGCCGAAGCCGCACGCAGGACGCCGCACCGCATCAAGATCCTCGAGGAGGAACGGCGCTTCCGCCTGGAGATCAACGGCAAGCTCGCCAGGGTGTTCTCCCGGCGCACCGCACAGGAACGCCCGATGCGGCTCGGCACCAAGCAGGACACCGAAGGTGCCCACGCGCTGGTGTTCGTGGACCTGTCCTCCGACGTGCCCGCCTTCTACGTGACGCCATCCGCTGTCGAACGTGGCGAGGTTGAACAGCACCACGATCGCTGGGACCGGTTCGACACCTAGTCCGCGGAGCACACCGCCGGACGCTCGTCCCGGGGCTGGCTCCTCCGCACCGAGCATGGTGCGCATGGCCGAAGACAGCGCCCGAACCAGGCGGGTGGCTCAGGTCTGGGCGAGGTCCGTGAAGCGGCTGTAGTGCAGCTGGTGCGCCACGGTGATGGTGGCGGTCGGGCCGGCGCGGTGCTTGGCGATGATCAGGTCGGCCTCGCCCGCGCGCGGGTCGTCGCGCTCCCAGGCGTCCGGGCGGTTGATCAGGATGACCATGTCGGCGTCCTGCTCGAGGGAGCCGGACTCGCGGAGGTCGGAGAGCATGGGGCGCTTGTCGGTTCGTTGTTCGGGGCCTCGGTTGAGCTGGGAGATCGCGATGACCGGGACTTCCAGTTCCTTGGCGATCAGCTTGAGGTTTCGGGAGAACTCCGAGACTTCCTGCTGGCGGGACTCGGTCTTCTTGCCCGACGACATCAGCTGGAGGTAGTCGACGACCACGAGCTTGAGGTCGTGGCGCTGCTTGAGGCGGCGGGCCTTGGCCCTGATCTCCATCATCGTGAGGTTGGGGCTGTCGTCGACGAAGAGCGGGGCCTCGCTGATCTCGCTCATGCGGCGGGCCAGGCGGGTCCAGTCGTCGTCGCTCATCGTGCCGCCTCGCATGTCGCCGAGGCGGATGCGGGCCTCGGCGGAGAGCATGCGCATGACGATCTCGGTGCGGCTCATTTCGAGGCTGAAGATGGCGCTGGTCAGGCCGTGCTTGACGGAGCACGACCTGGCGAAGTCGAGGCCCAGCGTCGAGTTGTGGGTCGGGATCATCGTCTCGCCCGCGAGGTACAGGTGGTCGTGGTTGTCGACCTCCACGCAGCGCACCGGGACGGAGGCGACGGGGCGCACCGCGGCGATCTCGACCTGGTCGTGCCTGCCGAGGCCCGCGATGAGCTCGTCGACGTCGCGGCGCAGGCGGGCGAAGCGGCCGTCGATCTGCAGGGCGGCGAGGAGTTCTTCGCGCTGCTTGCGCGAGCCTCGCAGGTAGGAGGCGGGGATGTGCGGGTCGTCGGCCAGGTCGAGGTCCTTGGCGACGCGCAGTTCGTCGTCGGTCAGTTCCATGTCGCCGAGGCCCGAGAGGAACAGGCCCAGCTTGCGCGGGGACAGCGGCAGGGCGGCGGTGGGGAGGTCCCAGGCCGCGGACATGCGCACGAACATGCGGCACACGCCGACGCGGTCGAACAGCTGCGCGGTCGTGCGGATCGCCCAGAAGCCGCCGGTCTCGCTGCACGACTCCGTCAGCCACTGGTGCTCGGCGTCGGCCACGATCACCGTGCCGTCGGAGAACTCGACCTCGAAGCACGGGCGGCCCGTCATCACCTCGGTCGCGGCGACCACTCGGGTCGGGCGGCCGTCGGCGCCGATCAGGAACGAGCCCACCGATACCTCACCCATCGTCGTCCAGCCGGACGGGGTGGGCAGCGGGGTGTCGAGCGCCAGCGCCTTGCCGACACCGGGACGGGCGGCGACGATGATCATCTGGCCGCCGTGCAGGCCGTTGGTCAGCGCGTCGAGGTCGGCGAAGCCGGTGGGGATGCCCTGCGAGATGCCGCCACGGGACGCGATCGCGTCGATCTCGTCCATCGTCGGCTGGAGCAGGTCCTCGAGGGCGACGTAGTCCTCGGTCGTGCGGCGGTCGGTGACCTCGTAGATCGCGGCCTGCGCGCGGTCGACCACCTCGTCGACGTCCGCGCCCTCGGCGCCGTTGTACCCCAGCTGCACGATGCGCGTGCCGGCCTCGACCAGACGGCGCAGCACCGCCTTCTCGGCCACGATCTCGGCGTAGTAGCCGGCGTTCGCGGCCGTGGGGACCGTCGCGATCAACGTGTGCAGGTACGGCGCGCCGCCCACGCGCATCAGCTCGCCGCGGCGCTCGAGCTCGGCCGAGATGGTGATCGGGTCGGCGGGCTCGCCGCGGCCGTACAGGTCGAGGATGCAGTCGTAGATCGCCTGGTGCGCCGGGCGGTAGAAGTCGTTCGGCGCGAGGGCCTCGATGACGTCCGCGACGGCGTCCTTGGACAGCAGCATGCCGCCGAGGACGGACTGCTCCGCCGCCAGGTCCTGGGGCGGCTGGCGCTCGAATGCGGGTTCTGCCATGCCCCGGTCGTCCACGAGCGCCACTGCCGAATCACCCCTGCGAAGAGTCGAGAACCGGTGCCTGAGTCCCCTAGTTGTACCGCGCGACACCGACAATTCCGGGCGGCCACGCTGTGCGATGGCGTCGCCCTGGTCGCGACGCTAGAGGGACCCGTCCGGAGCAAGCAAACCAGCGTGTGGATCGTCCTGTGGACAACTGGGGGACAACCTGTGGATGGTTGCCCACAGGGATCGCGGCGCTGGGGACAACCTGGGGACAACCAGTGGAGTGACAGAAGTAACTGCAGCTCAGAGGCTGTGCACAAGTTGTGGAAAAAGATGTGTGCCACGCCGTCGGCGTGTCGCGAAAAACACCATCGTCGGCGTGTCGCCACCGAGACGGACACCCGGTTTATCCACAGGACGTGGACAGAACCGCACTGGTCCGAACGAGCGAAAGCGCCACCCGCCCGGAGCATTCCGGGCAGGTGGCGCTTCGGCAAACCGAACCGTGGGCGGACCCCACCGATGAGGGATCCGCCGGAGGATCGAACTTACTCGCCGGTCGTGACGACCAGCGGCAGGGCGACGGTGACCTCGGGGTGGAGGCGAACCGTGACCGAGTGCTTGCCGGTCGTCTTGATGTGACCCGGCAGCTCGATGGCGCGCTTGTCCAGGACCGGACCGCCGGCGGACTTGACGGCAGCCGCCACGTCCGACGCGGTGACCGAGCCGAACAGCTTGGTGCTGCCCGAAGCGGCCTTGGCCTTGAGCGTCACGGAGAGACCCTCGAGCGCGGTCTTGATCTCCTTGGCGTGGTCCAGGTCGCGCACGCGGCGGGTGTCCTGCGCGCGGGTGATGACCTGGATCTGCTTCTGCGCGCCACGGGTCGCGACGATCGCGAGACCACGCGGGAGCAGGTAGTTGCGGCCGTAGCCGTCCTTGACCTCGACGACGTCGCCGGGAGCGCCAAGGCCGGAAACGTCAGCGGTGAGGATGAGCTTCATCGCAGTGTCTCCTTCTCTTAGCGGGCGGTCGAGGTGTAGGGCAGCAGGGCCATCTCACGGGCGTTCTTCACGGCGACAGCGACATCGCGCTGGTGCTGCGAGCAGTTGCCCGTGACGCGGCGGGCACGGATCTTGCCGCGGTCGGAGATGAACTTGCGGAGGAGCGTCGTGTCCTTGTAGTCGATCAGGGACGCGCTCTTGTCCTTGCAGAAGGCGCAGACCTTCTTCTTGGGCTTGCGCACAGGCGGCTTGGCCATGTGTCTCTAACTCCTGAATACGCGATGAATGAAGAACTGGATGACCGGTGCAGTCGGTCTAGAAGGGGGGCTCGTCGGCAAAGCCACCGCTGGAACCGGCCTGCGGGGCCGAGCCCCACGGGTCGTCCGCGGGCGCGCCGCCGCCACCGCCACGAGACTGCTGACCGCCGCCGCCGCCGAAGCCGCCGCCACCGCCGCCGTCTCCACGGCTGACCTTGTTGACCTTCGCGGTCGCGTAGCGCAGCGAGGGGCCGATCTCGTCGACCTCCAGCTCCACGACAGTGCGCTTCTCGTTTTCCTTCGTTTCGAAGGTGCGTTGGCGCAGCCGTCCGGTGACTACCACTCGCGAACCGCGGGTGAGCGACTCGGCCACGTTCTCGGCGACCTGACGCCACACGTTGCACCGCAGGAACAGCGCTTCGCCGTCCTTCCACTCGCCCGACTGCTTGTCGAACGTGCGGGGGGTCGAGGCGACCGTGAAGCTGGCCACCGCCGCCCCGGACTGGGTGAAGCGGAGTTCGGGGTCGGCAGTCAGGTTCCCGACTACCGTGATCGTCGTCTCACCAGCCATGTCTTGGGAGCTCCCCTAATCGAGGTTCGTCAGGCCCTGGCGGCGGCCTTGGCGGCCGACTTGGCAGCCTTGGCGTCCGACCGGGCAGCGGCCTTGGCAGCCAACTTGGCAGCCTTGGCGGGCTCGCGGCGCAGGACCTTCGTCCGGAGCACCGTCTCCTGCAGACCGAGCTGGCGGTCCAGTTCCTTCACCGCGTCGGGCGTCGAGGTCAGGTCGAGCACCGCGTAGATGCCCTCGCTGCTCTTGTTGATCTCGAAGCTCAACCGGCGCTTGCCCCACACCTCGACCTTCTCAACGTTTCCGCCCGTGGTGCGGATGACGTTGAGGAACGTGTCGAGAGACGGCGCGATCGTGCGCTCGTCGAGACTGGGGTCGAGGATGACCATCACTTCGTAATGACGCATGAGGACCACTCACCTCCTGTGGACTCGCGGCCACGGGCTTTCCGTGGCAGGAGGGTCGTCGCGTCAGCAACTGACAAAGATTAACAGAGCGCGTCCGGTGACTACGCAGGGGTGCGGCGGAGCACCCAGGTCCGCACCAGCGCACCGGTGACCAGGGCCAGCATCAGCACCGCGACCAGCACCGGAGCGCCGACACCGCCGGGACCGGAGAGCCTGGGCAACGCCGTCGCGCGACCGGCGGCCTGCACCGAGTCGCCCTCGACGCCGGTGCCGTTGGACGCGCGGGGCACCTGCGAGCCGTAGCGCACACCGGGCGACGGCGAGTAGAGGCCGGGCATCGCGAACGGCAGCGAGCCGTAGCTGAACAGCGGCACGCGGCCGAAGTTCGAGCCGATCGGGTAGAGCGAGAAGTCGCGGTTGCTGGGGGCGCCGGCGCCCACGCCGGGGACACCGGGCTGCGTGCCCGGCTGGGTGCCGGGCTGACCGGGCGGGGTGCCCGGCTGGGGCTGCTGAGCAGGCGGTTTCGGTGCGCCGGGGATCGCCCCGACGGCCTGCTGGGAGGCGTCGGCGAGGTCCTTCGACGTGTCCTGGACGGGCGCCGCGACCTGGTTGACGGCGACGACGGTCACGCCGCAGCCGCTCGTCAGCGTCGAGCGGACGGTCTTGTCGAGCGTCCCGAGGATCGGCCCGAGCAGCGGGATCTTGCCGACCTCGGCCATCACCGCGTTCGCGATCGTGCCGCCGGTGATGGTCGTGGTCCCGACCTGCACCGCACCGATCGGAATGGGCTTGAGCTGGGAGAACGTCTGCTTGAACGGCTCGGCGAGCGGCGGTCCGAGCAGCGGGACGGCGCGCACGAGGTCCGTGATCGGCTGCGTCACCGCTGCCGGGCTCAGGGAGACGGGGGTGCCCGGCGCGCCCTGCACGGTGGTGGCGCAACTGCCGACCACGATGGGATCAGCCGCGTGCGCGACCCCGCCCACCGAAGCGGACGCGAGGGCCAGCAGCGCCGTGGCGGCGACGCTCAACAGCCTCATGCGAACCCCTTTCCTACTCTCTAGTAGCTACCGTAGGTCCTGGTGGTGACGTAGACCATCCCCAGTTTTTCCAATTACTCCTATCGGCGGCGGCTGCGATCGCGTTATGGACGCCGACTACCCTCCTGTCCATGCGCATCGGGGCCCATGTACGCGACGACGACCCGGTCGGCGCCGCGGCCGAACGCGGGGCCGACGTCGTCCAGTTCTTCCTGTCGGATCCCCAGGGCTGGAAGAAGCCCAAACCCCATCCGCAGACCGAAGCCCTGCTCGCCTCGGACCTCGAGGTGTTCGTCCACGCCCCGTACCTGATCAACATCGCGTCGCTGAACAACAAGATCCGGATTCCGTCGCGGAAGAACGTGGTCCAGCACGCGGAGGCGGCCGCGGCGGTCGGCGCCAAGGGCCTGATCGTGCACGGCGGGCACGTCACGAAGGGCGAGGACCCGGCGGACGGCTTCGCGAACTGGCGCAAGTTCTTCGAGCGCCAGGTCGCCGAGGGCGGCTTCGCGGTCCCCGTCCTGATCGAGAACACCGCGGGCGGCGACGGCGCCATGGCCCGCACGTTCGACTCCCTGAAGCTGCTCTGGGACGCGGTCGGCGAGTTCGGCGCGGGCTTCTGCCTCGACACCTGCCACGCGTTCGCCGCCGGTGAGGACCTGGTCGGCATCGTCGACCGGGTGAAGGCGATCACCGGCCGGATCGACCTCGTGCACCTCAACAGCTCGCGTGACGAGTTCGGTTCCTCGCGCGACCGGCACGACAACATCAAGACTGGCACCATCGACGCGGACCAGTTGGTGGCCGTGGCCGCCAGTGCCGGATGCCCCGTCCTGGTGGAGACACCGGACGAGGGCCAGGCAGACGACATCGCCTTCCTGCGCGACCGCGCCGGCCGGTGAACACCGTGCACGAGGTGGTGAGCGTGACGCCCGAGCGAGGCGACGGCGGGCGTTTCGCGAGCCGCTTCGGCAGGCCCGCCGCCGTCGTGCTCGTCCTGCTGTGCGGGCTCACGCTGCTGCTGGGCTTCATCAACAAGGACCGCTGCACCGGTCCCGCGTTCGACCAGTGGGGCCGTTCGCAGCCCGACTACGACGAGCGCAACAAGCAGGACGTCTGCTACTCCGACATCCAGCACCTCTGGATCGGCCGCGACATCGACCGGCACGTCTTCCCGTACGTCGACGGCAACATCAACGACAAGGGCATCCTGATCGGGGGCTCGGTCGAGTACCCGGTGCTGTCGGGCCTGCTCATCTGGGCCGGCGCGATCTTCGCGCACAACGACGCGGAGTACCTGCTCTTCTCGTCGCTGCTGATGGCGCCGTTCGGCCTGCTCACGGGCTGGTTGCTGGGCAAGCTCGCCCGCTGGCGCGCGTTGCTGTGGGCGATCGGGCCACCGCTGGTCCTCTACGCGTTCCACAACTGGGACCTGCCCGTGGTCCTGTGCTCGGTGGCCGCGGTCTTCGTGGTGCACCGCTGGAACCGGCCGCTGGTCGAGAGAGCCGTGGTGGCCTCCGTGCTGCTGGGGCTCGGGTTCGCGTTCAAGGTCTACCCGGCGGCCTTCGTGCTGCCGCTGATGCTCTTCGTCGCCACCGGTGGCTGGCGCGGCCAGGAGATGCCGAACGGCAAGAAGGTCGACGTCGCCGGCGCGGTCAAGGTCGGCCTGGCCTCGATCGTCACGGTCGTGCTGGTCAACCTGCCGTTCGCGATCGCGGGCTACGACGGCTGGGCGGCGTCGTTCGAGTTCCAGGGGCTGCGCCGGGTCGACATCACCACGAACTCGATCTGGTACTGGGGCCTGCGGCCGTTCATCGGCGACGACGCGATGCAGTCCCTCGTCGGCGTCATCTCCCCGATCACGATCCTGATCTCGTTCGGGATCGCCGCGGGCTACGGCTGGATGCGGTTCCGCCGCGAGGGCACCTATCCGTGGATCGCGGTGTCCGGCGCGATGCTGTGCGGCTTCATGCTGCTGCACAAGGTCCACTCGCCGCAGTACACGCTGTGGCTGGTGCCGTTCCTGGTGCTGCTGCGCGTGCGGCTGGCGTGGGCGTTCGCGTACTTCGTGGTCGACCTGGCCATGGGCATCGGCATCTTCCGCTGGTTCTGGGCGATCGAGTTCGGTCAGCCCGCCGGCATCTACGACAGCTTCTCCGCGCAGGCCGTCATGATCGGCGTGTGGGGCCGGGCCGCGTTGCTCGTGGCGCTGTTCGTCGTGTTCCTCAAGGCCAGGGACGTCACCGAGGACGACCACGACGACCTGAAGTTCATCCGCGGGGACGTAGCAGCCAGGCGCTGACCGGCCGCAGACTTCACCCGTGAGGGTGATCATCGTGCTGGCGTTGCTGCTGGCCTGCGGTGCCTCTGGCGTGCCCGTGCGCTCGGAGGTGATCCGCTGGCTGCCCGTGTGGCAGGCCGTGCCGACCCTCTCGGGCTCCGTGCCCGATCAGAGCGTGCGCACGACGGTCGACCTCGCGGCGGGCGGCACCTCGGTGCGGGTGCGGCTGTCGAACCTGATGGGCACCAGGCCGGTCCGCGTGGAGCAGGTCACCGTCACCGCCGGCGGCCAGACGCGGCAGCTCACGTTCGGCCGGTCCCGTTCCGTCACGATCAGAGCCCGCGCCGAGGTCCGCAGCGACGCGGTGCTGCTCGACGTCGGCAAGACGCTGGAGATCAGCACGTACTCCCCCGCCGGCACACCGTGCCAGGCACGCGCCCACCGCACGATCACGTCGACGCGCGAGCAGATCTGCCTCGTCTCGGCGGTCGAGGTCGCGGGCTTCACCGCACCGGGAGCCGTGGTGATGTTCGGCGACTCGATCACCGAGGGGTTCTACGAGAACACGTGGCCCTCGCTGGTCGAGAGCGACTACGCGGTCCTGAACGCGGGCATCAACGGCAACGGCGTGGTGCTGGGCAACGCGCCGATGGTCACCCGTGTGGGCAGAGACGTCCTCTTCAGCAAAGAGGTGCGCAAGGTCGTGTTGCTGGGCGGCATCAACGACATCCAGAACAGCGTCAGCGCCGAGAACGTCATCGCGGGCATCCGCACCGTGCAGCTGCGGTGTGAGAACGCCGGTGTGGAGTTCCACGTCGGCACCATCACGCCGTGGCGCGGCTGGTTCGCCTGGACCGAGGAGCGGGAACGGCAGCGCCAGGAGGTGAACGCGTGGATCCGCGCCACCTTCCCCGGCGTCATCGACTTCGACCTGGCCGTGCGCGACCCCGCCGATCCGCTCAGACTGCGTCCGGAGTTCGACTCCGGTGATCACCTGCACCCGAACGGGACCGCATTCGGTGCAATGGCTCGCCTCGTGCGGGTGTGACCAGCTGGCGGTCCGGCGCGTCGGCCAGCACGCCCGCCAACGGGTCGTCGCCCGCCAGCCGCACGAGGTCGCGCTCCGGGCGGTAGATCTCCTTCAGGATCACCACGCACAACGTGATCACGGCCGCGTCCCGCAGCAGGACCGCGCCGAGGAACCAGTCGATCGGCAGGCCCTTGTTGTCCGTGCCGAGGTAGAAGTACATGCGCGGCACCCACACCAGCGCGTCGACCGTCATCCACGCCAGCAGCAGCTTCCAGCGCGGCAAGGCGAGCACGGCCAGCGGCACCAGCCACAGCGAGTACTGCGGGCTCCACACCTTGTTCGTCAGCAGGAACGCCGCCACGACCAGGAACCCGAGCTGCGCGAGCCGGGGCCTCGTGGGAGCCGAGAGGGCCACGTAGGCGATGCCGGCGCAGCAGACGAGGAACAGCACCATGCTGACCGTGTTCAGCACCGTCGGCGGTTGCCCCTGCGTCAGTCCGGGGTCGAAGCCCTGCCAGGCCGTCCACTGCGTGAGGACGTTGTAGAG
Source organism: Lentzea cavernae (assembly GCF_014653695.1). Lineage (GTDB taxonomy): Bacteria > Actinomycetota > Actinomycetes > Mycobacteriales > Pseudonocardiaceae > Lentzea > Lentzea cavernae. Next base: position 110,290 of record NZ_BNAR01000003.1, read on the forward strand.
CGTGTCCGGGTCCGCGTTGCGTTCGGTGTTGAGGCGGAAGAACTCCCGCCACCCCGTGTTCGAGGCCGGGTTCAGCGCGATCGGCGCGTTGACGAGCGCCCACGCGCCTATGGCCGCCGCGGTGGTGGTGAGGCCCACCTTGAGTCTGTTGGACCGCCAGCACAACAACAGCAACGGCCCGAGGAGGAACAACGGGTAGAGCTTCGCCGCTCCACCGAGCCCCAGCAGCACACCGGCGAGCACGGGCTTCTTCCGAGCCCACGCCAGCAGGCCGGCCGTGGCGAACGCCGTCGCGATCGTGTCGAAGTTCGTGAACGCGTGCACGATGACCAGCGGCGACACGGCGACGATGGCCGCGTCCCACGTCCTGCGCCGCGCGATGCGGGCGACCGAGAACACCGTGATCAGCCACGCCACGGCCAGCCAGAACGCCGTGACGTTGAAGAACACGATCACCGTCATCGGCAGGCCGGGCACGAGCGCCACGAGCCCCTGCGCCACACGCGCGTTGAGCCACATGAACAAGCCGGTGACCACCGGGTACTCCATGTACCGGACGTGCTCGGTCGGCTTGCCCTCGTCGTCCTTCCACGACGTGATGTACGGGAAGGCACCGCGCTGGTCGAGCCGTTCCGCGGTGTAGAGCGGCACGGTGTCGGAGTAGCAGAGCGCGGTGAACTGCTTGCTGCCCCGCCAGTCGAGCTGCACGACGCCCTTGTCGTCCACGTACTGCTGGATGCACGGCGACTTCTGCACCCACCCCAGCAGCAACGTGACGATGGCGAGCATCAGGATCACCCGCACGGCCGTCCAGAAGTAGTTCCGGCCGACCAGTGCGTGCTCGCCGAGCGGACCCCCGAACGGTCTGCTCAGGCCGCGCGCGAGCGACTCCGTCCACGTGGGTGCGACCCGCTCTTCGCGGGTGAGCGAGGCGGTGTCCTCGGCGAGGTCCTTCTCGGAGGTCTCGGCAGGACGCTCGGCAGGGCTGCTGGGCACGTCGCGGATGTTACGGCCAAGACCGTTTCGCCGTGGTCAACATCCTCGCCGAACGCGGAACGGACCCGGTTCGCACCGGGCCCGCCCGGTCAGCCCGTCGCGATCTGCCGGCGTGCGAGCGCCTCGGCCACTGCGGTCCGCGCCTTGGCGAACGCCTCCGGCGGTGCTCCGGCCGCCTTGTCCTGCCGCAGGCCGTTGATCTTGCGCGCCACCATCGCCAGCTTCGGGCTGCCCGGTCGCACGTCGATCTGGAAGTGGCCCTCCTTCGGCGACTTCTTGAAGTCACCACCCCAGCGCACGACCCCCTCGCACTCGGCGAGGACGTCGCGGAGCACGACGAGCTGAGTCGGGAAGAGGTTGCCTTTCACCCCCAGCGGATACAGGTCGGGCCGGAGCGCGAACGCCGTGCCGGAGGCGTAGTTCGTCTCGAACGGCGCCCCGCCCGCGACCTGGCTGACGTGCGCGAGTTCCACCGTGGCGATCTCGTAGTTGTACCGGCGCGCGACGTGCAGCAGAACGGTCGCGACGTCACCGGACCGCAGGGCGATGGTCGCGCCGGAGCCTTCGATCCGGTGGTTGACGACGTCCCGGTGCCCCAGGGGCCAGCCGTTGGCCGACGCGGTGGGCGCGGCGGACGCGACCGGTGCGAAACCGACGGTCGTGGCCGCGGCGGCGACTCCCGCGATGCCGAGGAACCGGCGTCTGCCCAGTACGTGTTCAGTCATGTCTTCCCCCAGCGAAGTCGTTTCAGAGCAGCGATGGCCGTGAGAACGACGGCCAGTGCCAGCAGTGCGCAGATCGACGGGTTGACGTACGGCGGCACGAGGTCGAACCGCGCGTTGCAGGTGCGGCTGAGCGGGAACAGCGACGAGCGGTACTCCCACGCGTCCCACGTCTGCCCGCGCGCGGCGCACGCTTCGCCGACGTCCGGGGACAGCATCTTCGAGAAGCCCCAGCCGTACGTCACGAACGCCGCGAACACCGCGGCGACCGCCCCTCTCACCACAGTGGTGCTCCCCGCGTCACAGACCTGCCAGGCGCTGGATCGTGTCGGCATAGCCTCGCAGGAACGGGGTGATCCTGTTGTCCGGCAGGTCCTCCGGCTTCGTCGTCGGCCAGCCGCCCGTGGTCTGGATCGCCGCCCAGCGCAGGGTGTCGAGCCCGGTGTCCTCGTCGTGCCGGCCGATCATGTGGCGCGCCGCGGCGACGACGGCGGCGTTGCTGCCGCCGTGGCGTTCGGTGAAGAAGCGCTTGAACCGGGTGACGTGGCCGCTGCCGGTGAGATGAGCGCGGAGCAGCTGGTCGAACCGGCCGCCGTTGCGCGCGGCGGTGCCGAGCAGGTGGCCGTCGACGTCCTCGACCAGGTCGCCCAGCGGGAAGCTGGACTGCCCGTTGATCTTCGCGAGACGGGCCGTGCAGAAGTCGTAGCCGGAGGCGAACGAGTCGGCGTTCGCCCTCCACTCGCCGTAGAACGTGCTGAGATCACCGCCCCAGCCGCCGAAGTCGCCCCGGTTGCCGGTGCTGCCGGCGCCGGATCCCTTGAGGTAGACGGCGTTCGCCGTGGCGCCCAGGTGGTCGACGTTGATGGTGATGCCGTGGGACGGGTCCTTGTAGGACGGCACCTGACCCGCGCCCGCCTGCCGGGCGTGGTTGATCCAGGCCTCGTCCACGTCGCCGATCAACGACTGCCACCCGGAGATGAGGCCGTTGTAGCGCGGGAACCGCAGGTACTCGAGCACCCTCCGGTTCGGGTCGCCTCCGTAGGCGACGGCGATGCCCCACAACCGGTCGACGTAGGCGAGCACCTCGTCGAGCGACGAGTCGCGGCCGCCCACGTTCTCCGGCCCCGCTCCGCCGTCGGTGCCGCGGAAGACGGTGTTGTCCAGGCCGAAGCTGTCGCCGCCCGAGCTGAACTGGAACTCCTTGATCTGGGTGAACGACCAGTTGTCCGGCATGGGGAAGCCCAGGTTGCCGGAGAAGCCCACCGACATGCCGGAGACGAACGAGTGCCTCGCGAACGCCTCGTCGCTCGCCCGCTGACACACGTTGCGGGAGCCGTAGACGCCCGCGACGTACCGCTTGCCGCGGTTCGCGAGACCGGCCTGGACGCCCAGGAAGTACGGGACGATGTTGCTCGTGATCTCGTCGCCTGTCGCGTCGTAGTCGACGGCGAAGTAGAGGACGGTCCCGCGGTTGAAGCCGTAGCCGACCGCCCTGTCGTGCGCTTTGAGGGCGTGGTCGAACCCCTCGGACCAGGTGAAGTTCGCGAGGTCGCTTCCGTCGTACTGGGAGATCGGGAAGACGCGCAGGCCGCCGTCGAAGATCGCCTGGAGCTCGCCGGGCTGGATCTCCTTGTCGATCGTGCTGTTCGACGGTTCGTCGAGGTAGCGGCCGACGATCCGGTACCCGGCGCTGTGGAGCCGGCCCGCCCGGCCGTCGACGATGTGGAACCGGGTGTCGCACCCCGAGACCGGACGGTCCGCGTCGCCCGTCGACACCAGGAGCTGCGCCCAGGTGGCGAAGTCGCCGATGCCGGACTGCGGCAGCAACGAGAACCGCTGGAAGAGCTGGACCCAGGTCGTGAGGTTGCCGTCCCACGCCGACTTGAAGACCGTGTCGACCTGCGGCTCGTCGATGTCGTACTTGAACGGGCTGTTGAAGACGCACGCGGCGCTGAACAACTGCACCCACGTCGCGGAGGACCCGGGCCGGACGGGGTTGTTGCGCAGCCCGGCCTTCGTGGTCGGCCCGAAGGTGCCGGTGGCGTTCTCGTCCGGAACCCCGATCTCGTACTGGATCGCCTTCAGCAACGCCGTTTGGACGTCCCGTGAATAAATGCCGTCGCACGGGATGATGAAGAACGACGACCTGCTGATGTATTTGCCGTTCAGCCATTGCTGGATGTTGCGCACCGAATCACGTCCGCCGGACAACAGGACGTAGGCGTCCATGGTCAGAATCGCCTTGAACAGCTTCGGATCGACCCCGCCCTCAGCGCTGAAACCGATGTCGCGCCTGAGTTCCCCCACCGCGTACTTGGTACCGAGGTGGTAGGTGCCCTCCACCTGGCCCGCGTCGTAACCCTTGCAGAACAGGCCGTGCTGGAGGATCTTGACGATGTTGGCGTGCGGGTAACCGAGCTGGATGGTGCCCCGCTCACCGAGCAGGCGCAGCGTGGTCGGCCCGAACGAGTCCGACAACGTGCCGATGCCGAGCTCGATCTGGAGGGCCCGGGTCAGCGAGTACATGGTGGTCCACCCGGTCTTGCCGTTCTCCGGGCATCTCTCGTAACCGCCTCTGCTGCCGTACGTGGCATTGACCCATTGCTGGGCCTCGAGTACGCGTGGATCCATTTTCCCCCCAAGGAAAATCAAATGGACCAGGTGTATGAACTTGTGCGTTCAGCTTCGGGCACTACGAGATTAACCGAGCCGAGGCTGAAGATCGCCAAGCCGGCGCGCAGTTGAACGGTCGCTGCTCCTCGGGCGCAAAAAACCGCTCCCCGGAGAGTCAGAACTGGAATTCCAGTCCGACCTCCGGGGAGCGGTTCGTGTGCACCGAGCCCCCGAGGGGATCAGCCTTCGCCGGGGCTACCACCCCTGGGGCGACCGCTGGTCGACGGATCGGGGTCGTCCGACGGGTCCGGGCAGTTGATGTTCGGGATGCAACCGCCGGGGGGCTGCGGCTTCGTCTGCGACGGCTTGCCGGGCTCCGAGGTCTGCGACGGCGGCTGCTCGGCGCTCGACGGCTTGTTGTTGCTCGACGGGATCACCGGCGGGTCGGACTTGCGCGGCGGGTTGAAGTTGCCCAGCGGGTTCGGCTTCGGGAACGCTTCCTTCTGCGCGCCCGCGAGTGCCCCGTCCATGAACTTCTTCCACATCAGGCCGGGCAGACCGGAGCCGAAGACGGCCCTGCCGGTCTTGTCCTTGATGGCCACGTTGCCCTGGTCCTTGCCGACCCACACGGAGGCGGACAGCTGCGGCGTGTAGCCGACCATCCAGGCCTTCGAGTTCTGGTCGAGGCTGCCGGGGAGCTCGTGCGTACCGGTCTTGCCGGCACACGGACGGCCGCCGGCGCACGCGATGGCGCCCGACGGGATCTCCTTCAACGTCTCGGTGACGTTGTCGGCGATGTCGCGGCTCTTCGTCTCCACCGGGTCGAACGCCGGGACCGGCTTGTCGACGTGCTGGTAGAGGACGTCACCGGTCGGTCCCACGATCTTCGTGACGAAGAACGGTTCGCGGTAGATGCCGCGGGCCGCGAACGTGGCGTACGCCGAGGCCATGTCGAACGGCCGCACCTGGGCGCTGTCGGCGCCGATGGCGATACCGGCGGTGGGAGCGTTGCCGCCCTCGCCGACCAGCGTCTGCTTCTCCTGGCCGCCGACCCGCACGACCTTCGGGATGCCCGCCGCGTGCGCCGCGTCGGCCACGGCCTTGGTGCCCGTGCCCTCCGGACCCGCCACCATGTCGTAGAACACGGTGTTGAGGGACTCCTTCATGGCCTGCTTGATCGGGCACTGCTTGCCGCACTGGCTGGAGCCCGCGTTGCGGACCTCGACGCCGGCGATCTTGCGCGGGGTGGCGTCGTAGGTGTCGCCGATCCCCTTGCCCGCCTTCAGCGCCGCCACCAGGTCGAACGGCTTGAACGACGAGCCGGCCTCCTGGATCGTGCCCTTGGCGTAGTCGATGCCCTTGAGGCCTTCCTTGCCCGGGTAGTAGGCCTTGACGGCACCGGACTGCGGCTCGATCGCGCTGAGCGACGTGCGCAGGTCCGGGTCCTGGCCCTCCATCACGGAGTTCACGGCGTCGAGCGCGGCCTGCTGCATCTTCGGGTCGATCGTCGTGGTGACGGTGACGCCTTCCTTCTGCGCCTTCTCCATCGTCAGACCGATGAGCTCGCTGTCGATCTCGTTCTGGACCTGCTGGCTCACGCGGGCGAGCGGGCCGTCGAGGCTCGCGGGCTGCGTCTGCTCGAACGGCAGCGGCGTCGGGTACTGCCGGGCGTCGTAGTCCGCCTGGCTGATCCACCCCTTCTCGCGCATCTGCTTCATCACGAACTCCCAGCGCTTCTTCGCGTGCTCCTCGTCCTCCGACCAGGAGGGGATCTGGATCATGCCCGCGATGAAAGCGGCCTCGGAGGGCGTGAGGTCCTTCATCTGCTTGTCGTAGTAGACCTGCGACGCGGCCTTCATGCCGTTCGCGCCACGACCGAAGTACACCGTGTTCATGTACGCGGTGAGGATCGTGTTGTGGTCCGACTCGTTGCTCATCTTGTAGGCCTTGACGAGCTCCGTGAACTTACGGGTCAGCGTCGGGGCCTCGTTGTTCGTGGCCTTCTTGATGTACTGCTGCGTCAGGCCGGAACCACCCGAGCTGCCGCCGGTCGCCTGGATCCAGACGGCGCGGACGATCGCCTTCGCGTCGAAGCCGGGGTTGTCGTAGAAGTTCGCGTCCTCGGCGGCCATGACGGCCTGCTTGACGGTGTCCGGGAGCTCCTCGTACGTGAGCAGCGTGCGGTTCTCACCGGGCGAGGTGATCTTGCCCATCTCGGAGCTGTCGGAGTAGAGCAGCGTGATCGTCTTGTCCTGCCCGGCCGCGATCTTGTCCGGCCGGGGCCAGTCGACGAGCGGGTACGCGACCGCCACGGCGATCACGGGGCCCAGGATCATCAGGCCGATCGCGACGAACGCGCCGATCCGGACGCGCTTCCAGATCTTCTTCTTGCGCAGACGACGCTCCTCCTCTTCGGTGAGCTCCGGCTCGTCGTCGTACTCGTAGTCGTCGTCATCGTCGCCGACACCGGCCATGAGGAACTCGTCCTCCGGCTCGCGGTGGGTGATGAGCTCGGGCTCGCGCTGCGTCGGCCGGTTGACCGGCGGCATCTGCGTGGTGCGTTCCTCACCGGGCTTGCGCGGGGGAACGGGACGGCCGGGACCACCGGGACCGCCCTGGGGACCGCCAGGACCGCCGGGCCCACCGGGGCGGCGTGCGCCGGGGGGCGGGGCGATCGGCATGCCGCCGGGAGGCGTCGGAGGACGGCCGGGGCCGCCCGGGGGACCACCCGGTCCGCCCTGAGGGCCGCCGGGACCGTTCACGGGCCCCTGCGGACGGCCTGGACCGCCCTGCGGCACACCGGGCCCACCCTGCGGACCGCCTGGTCCGTTCGGGCGGCGCGGGGGCTGCTGTTGTGGGAAACCACCGGGCGGCGTGCCACCCTGGGGAGGGCGCGCGAAACCGCCGGGCGGGGTGCCCGGTCGCGGCTGATTCGGGACATCGCGCCTCGTGCCGCCGCCGTCCGGGTCGTCCCCGGTCGGCCACTGCGGCTCGCCTCCGCGCTGCCGGTCATCATGCTGGTCGTTCACGTGAAAAGGCCTCCCAGACCGGCGTGCTTCAGCACACGGTTCGGTGGTCGTACTTCATTCGGAGCAGTGTCACCTGTAGGTCATTCCGCCGCAGTCCTCCTGCGTGGCTTTTCCAGCCCACGCTTCCCCAGGACGTATGACTGCACCAGGTGGTTCCAACTGCACGTGCGACAAACTTCAACGAGGTACACGGAGAACTCTTCGAAGAGGTTCGCCATCTTCACCAGTTCTTCAGGCGTGCGCGCCGAGCCGGCCGCGTGCTTGAGCTCGTCACCGTAGACCCACGCGACGTGGGTCAGCGGTTCCTTGCGGCACACCGGGCAGGGCACTTGCGTCGCCGTTCCGTGGAACTTCGCAGCTCGCAGCAGGTACGGGTTCGCGTCGCAGACCTCCATGGTGCCCGTGCGACCGGCATAGACCTCCGCCAGCAGCGCACGGCGCTGCAGCGAGTAGTCCACCACCTGTCGTTGGGTCAACACGTCACCAGAGTACGTGCCGGGCGCTTTTCGATGATGGGCCGTTCAGGGCAGCAGTCCCCGACGCGGTATCACGGTGTGCCACATCCCACAGTTGTAAGGGGCACGCGATGTATCGCACCGATATAATCACCTCACCTATCGGTGCAGGTGCGGGGAGGTGACTCGTGATCGAGTTCGCGCTGCTCGGCCTGCTGCACGAGGCGCCCATGCACGGCTACGAGCTGCGCAAGCGCTTGCATGACCTGCTCGGAGCGTTTCGCGCGTTCTCCTACGGATCGCTGTACCCAACACTGCGGCGACTCCAGAGGGCGGGCCTGATCGTGGAGGAAGGGCCGGAGGAATCGGCTCTTGCTTGGGGACGTCGGGCACGCAAGGTCTACGAGCTCACACCGGAGGGCAAGGAGCGGTTCGCTGACCTCCTGGCCAACGCGGGGCCGCAGACCTGGGACGACGACTCGTTCGGAGTCCACCTGGCGTTCTTCTCGCGCACGCCGGCCGACGTCAGGATGCGCATCCTGGAAGGCCGCCGGCGGCGTGTCGAAGAACGCAGGGAGGGGCTGCGCGAGCGGCTCACGCGCACGGGCGAGCAGATCGACCGCTACACCCGTGAGCTGCACAGCCAGGGCCTGGAGAGCACGGAGCGCGAGGTGCGGTGGCTCAACGAGCTCATCGCGCACGAGAAGTCCGAGCAGGACGAGCAGTAACTCACATGTTGATCAAGGAGGACTCGGCAATGGGCGAAAACCGCCGCACCGTTCGAGTGGCCATCGTCGGGGTTGGCAACTGCGCGGCGTCGCTGGTGCAGGGCGTCCACTACTACCGCGACGCCGACCCGAACACCCGCGTGCCCGGCCTGATGCACGTGCAGTTCGGCGACTACCACGTGCGCGATGTCGAGTTCGTCGCAGCGTTCGACGTGGACGCGAAGAAGGTCGGTGTCGACCTCTCGGAGGCCATCGGGGCCAGCGAGAACAACACCATCAAGATCGCGGACGTGCCGCCGCTCGGCGTCGTCGTCCAGCGCGGTCACACCTACGACGGTCTCGGGAAGTTCTACCGGGAGACGATCGAGGAGTCCGACGCCGAGCCGGTCGACGTCGTCGCCGCGCTGCGCGAGGCCGAGGTCGACGTGCTGGTCTCGTACCTGCCCGTGGGTTCCGAGGACGCGGACCGCTTCTACGCCCAGGCCGCGATCGACGCCGGTGTGGCGTTCGTCAACGCCCTGCCCGTCTTCATCGCGTCGGACCCCGAGTGGGCGGAGAAGTTCCGCGCGGCCGGCGTCCCGATCGTCGGTGACGACATCAAGTCCCAGGTCGGCGCCACCATCACGCACCGCGTGCTGGCGAAGCTGTTCGAGGACCGCGGTGTCCAGCTCGACCGCACCATGCAGCTCAACGTGGGCGGCAACATGGACTTCCTGAACATGAAGGAACTGGAGCGCCTGGAGTCCAAGAAGGTCTCCAAGACCCAGGCCGTCACGTCCCAGGTGGACCGCGAGATGGGCAAGCGCAACGTCCACATCGGCCCGTCCGACTACGTGGCGTGGCTCGACGACCGCAAGTGGGCCTACGTGCGCCTCGAGGGCCGCGCGTTCGGCGACGTCCCGCTGAACCTCGAGTACAAGCTCGAGGTCTGGGACTCCCCGAACTCCGCGGGCATCATCATCGACGCGGTCCGCGCGGCGAAGATCGCCCTCGACCGGGGCATCGGCGGCCCGATCCTCTCGGCGTCGTCGTACTTCATGAAGTCCCCGCCCGTGCAGTACTCGGACTCCGAGGCGCACGAGGCCGTCGAGAAGTTCATCCGCGGCGAAGCCTGATCACGTGAGAAGCCGCCTTCCCGTTCGCCGGGAAGGCGGCCTCCTCGCTGCTACCGCTTCGAGAGCCGCAGCTTCTGCCAGCTGCCGTCCGCGGTCCACCCGCCGTCAACGGGCAACGCGACCCCGTTGACGTACCTGGAGTTGTCGCTCGCCAGGAACCGCACGGCCTGAGCGATGTCGTCCGGCGCGGCGAACCGTCCCGCGGGCACGTGCTCGGTGATGTCGTCGTCGACGTAGTACCCACCGGCCTGCGACTCGACGTCCATCTCCGTCTTGACCCAGCCGGGGCACACGGCGTTGACCCGGATCCCCCGCCCGCCCCACTCGACGGCGAGCGTGCGCGTCAACCCGATCAACCCGTGCTTCGTCGTGTTGTAGGCCGCCCGGTCCGCCACCCCCTGCAACCCGGCGACGGACGCGATGTTGACGACACTGCCGCTCCGCTGCTCGAGCATGACCTTGCCCAGCGCCTGCGTGAGCAGGAACGGCCCGGTCAGATTCACCGCCATGATCCGTTCCCACTGCTCGAGAGTGGTGTCCTCGAACGGCACGATGCCCGCGATCCCCGCGTTGTTGACCAACACGTCCACCCGGCCATAAGTGCTCGTGACGTTGTCCGTCAGCCGCTGCACGTCCGCAGCGCTCGCCACGTTGCCGACGATCCCGTCCTTGCTCTCCTGCAGGTCGAAGCCGACGACGGCGTACCCGTCCTCGCGCAGCACGTCGGCGATCCGCAGACCCATGCCCTGCGCGGTACCGGTGACCACAGCAACTCGTTGCGTCATGCGGGCCACGCTAGGCATCAGCCCGGTCGGCAGACAACGCAGACGTCCCAGCTGAACGCACCGGGTGATCCGGCATCGACCCGCCGTCCGATCACGAGGCCGGTGACGCGAGCTGCTCCGGCGCGCTTGAGGGCGATGGCGGACGACTGGAGACTGGCTCCAGACGTCCACTGGTCGTCGACCAGCAGGATCCTCCTGCCCCGGACATCGGTGCGGACCGCGTACTCGTCCGGCCGCAACAACCGGGTGTTGCCGGCGGAGGTGCCGAGCACTTCGGCGAAGTGAGCGCGGGTGATGGCGAGGCGTCGTCCGAGAACGTCGACGAGCGGATGGCCGTGTGCTCGTCGCCTCGTGCTCGGAACGACGGTCACGAGGTCGAACTCGGCCAAGCAGCGCTGGTGTCCGGCGAGGAAGGTCGCGAGGACGGCGGCGAGCTCGTTGGTGAACTGCTTTCGCACTGCCGAGTTGCCGCTGTTCTTGTAGTTCCCCAGCACGTGGACGAGCTGACCGCCTTCCACCGCCATGGAGATCGGCACGACCTCGTCCACCAGTTCGGCGCCGTGCGCCCGGATGTGCTGATTGCACTGCCAGCACCGGGCGAAGCCTTCCGCGGGCCTGCGACACACCACGCACACGCCCGCCTCGCGCGCCGGCGGCGGAACGAGGACGTTGAGGTAGCTCTCGGAGATGCGGTTGAGAGGACTCACGTCAGAGGTCGATCAGGTCCGGCACTCCGGCACGCAGCTCGTCGAGCACGCGCATCAGGTGGTCGGGACCTTCGAGGACCGTCGTGTTCGGCCGCTCGGACAACTCCCGGCCCCACGTCGTGCCGAACACGACCTCGGGCAGCAGGAAGACGTGCCGGCCGTGCTCCAAGGCGAGACGCGCCTGGATGCGAGTGCCGCTGTGCTCCCCGGCCTCCACGACGACAGTCGCGACGCTGCAGCCGCTCATGACGGCGTTGCGCATCGGGAAGTGGTGCTTGGCGGGACCGGCGTCCGGCCAGAACTGGGACAGCACCGCACCGCTCCTGGCGATCTCCTGCTGGAGATCCGCGTTCTCCGCCGGGTAGCAGCGCCGCAGGCCCGTGCCCACCACGGAGACCGTTCGGCCTCCGGCGTCCACGACGGCTCGGTGCGCGGCCGTGTCGACGCCCGCCGCGAGTCCGCTGTAGACCGTGATGTCGTGCTTGGTCAGTGTCGTCGCGATCTCGCGCGTGATGTGGAGCCCTCGCGCGCTCGCGTGCCTGCTGCCGACGACCGCGACGCCGAACTGGTCCGCGGGGGCGAGAAAGCCCTTGCAGGTCAGGAAAGGCGGGCGCTGGTGCACCATGAGCAGCTGGACCGGGTACTCCTCGTCCAGCACGGTGACGAGGTGAATGCCCTCGCCCGCCCAGGACTCGATCTCCTCCACGACCAGTTCCAGGCGGCCCGCTACGTCAGGAGCGAGGTGGTCCAGCGTCGGCTGGTCGGGAGTGAGCAGCGCCTCCAGCACGGACAGGGCGGAGCCGGCGTCCTCCACGGCGCTCGTGACGTCGGCCCAGCCGCGTTCGCTGTCGCGAAGTGCGAGCAGGAGCGCTGCCTGTTCACGCCGGTTCACCACTGCCACATCCTATCGAACACAGGTTCGACTCGCTGGGTCGAATCGCCTGAAAGTGGGCGAGTCTAACCGCGGAAGCGGTGATCACCGCTAACTTCGGCCCGGTGCGCACGCTGCTCGTCGCCCTCCCCGGCCTGGTCCTCGCCGGCATCGGCCTGACCCACCCGCACCACCTGGACGCGTCGACCGCCCAGTGGTGGCAGAACATGCACATCATCCTGGCGGTGATCTTCCCGCTCCTCGGCGCCGCCCAATGGGTCCTGCTCACCGACAGCCCGAAGCCCGTCCGCTACCTCGGCCGCGCGGCCACCTTCGGCTACGTCGTCTTCTACGGCGCCCTCGACGCGCTGGCCGGCATCGGTGGCGGCGCGCTGGCCATCGCCAACGGCGGCCGTTCCCCCTCCGACGCGCCCATCTTCAAGATCGGCAACCAGCTCGGAACCGTCGGCGCGTGGTGCTTCTTCGCCGCCAGCGTCGCGATCGCGGTGTGCGCACTGATCGACAACCGCCTCAAGGCGATCCCGGGAGCCGCGTTCCTGCTCCCGGGCAGCTACCTGTTCCTGAGCAGCCACATCTACTGGCCGAAGGGCGTCCTCGCCTGCGCCTGCATCGCGATCGGCATGGCCGCGACCAGCTACGCCAGCGCGTCCGGCAGCTCCCCGATCGAACCCAGCACCCGCACCTGAGCCAGCACGTCCCCGGCCGGCGGGAAGTGCGGGTTCGGCACGGCCAGCACGGTCATCCCGGCGGCCAGAGCCGCCTTCAGCCCGTTCGTCGAATCCTCGACGGCGTAACAAGAAGCGGCCTCGACGCCGAGTTGTGAAGCCGCCGCGAGGTAGACGTCCGGCGACGGCTTCCCGGCGGCACAGGACTCCGACGACACGGCCACCGGCACCGGCAACCCGGTCACGTCGAGGAACACCCTGATCAGCACGGCCGGCGCCGAAGACGCGATCGCCACCGAGAACCGCTCCGAAACGGCCCGGACCGCGTCGACGGCCCCCGGGATCACCGGAAGGTGCTCGGCGTACGCCTTCTCCATCTCGGCGATCACCCCGGCGGACGCCTCGGCGGGAGTCAGCCGAACGCCCAGCGACACCAGGTGCGCGCCCCACTCCGGCGTCGACATCCCCTGCATGTCGCGGGTCGCGGTGGCGGTCCACACCCCGCCGTGGGCGGCCGCGAACGACTGGCGCACCTCGTCCCACACCTGCTCGGAGTCGATCAGCACGCCGTCGAGGTCGAAGATCACCGCATCCACGCAGGTAACCGTACCCTGTGGCCCAAGCTACTTCGCCATGCTAATTAAAATCAGTTAGGATGGCGAAGTGAATTTCAAAGCTCAGCCCAAGCAGGTGTGGATCACGGCGTTCGCCGCGGTCATCGCCTTCATGGGGATCGGGCTCGTGGACCCGATCCTGTTGTCCATCGCGGAGGGTCTGCACGCGACACCGTCGCAGGTCACCCTCCTCTTCTCCTCGTACCTGGGCGTCCAGGTCGTGGCGATGCTCTTCACGGGCGCGGCGACGGCGCGGTTCGGGGCCAAGCGCACGCTCGTCGGCGGGCTCGCGCTGATCGTCGCCGCCACGCTGGCGTGCTCGGCGGCCGGGAGCATCGGCCAGCTCGTGGGGTTGCGGGCCGTGTGGGGGCTCGGCAACGCGTTCTTCATCGCCACCGCGCTCAGCGTCATCGTCGGGGCGGCCAGTGGCGGGCAGAAGGCCGCGATCCTGCTCTACGAGGCCGCGCTCGGCCTCGGTCTGAGCGTGGGGCCGCTGCTCGGTGCGCTGCTCGGCAGCATCTCGTGGCGCGGGCCGTTCCTCGGGACCGCGATCCTCATGGCGGCCGCCCTGATCCTTTGTGCAACGTTCCTGGCCAAGGACTCGCACGAGGAACGTCCGAGGATCAGCCTGCTCGACCCGCTCAAGGCCCTCAGGAACCCGGTGCTGCTGCGCACCTCGATCGGAGCGGCGCTCTACACGGCCGCGTTCTTCACAGTTCTCGCGTGGTCGCCGTTCGTCCTGCGGTGGGGTGCCGTCGAGATCGGACTGATCTTCTTCGGCTGGGGCGTGTGCGTCGCCGTGTCGAGCGTCTTCCTCGCGCCCCGGCTCGCGGACCGCGTCGGTGAGAAGAGCGCGATCATCGGATCGGTGCTGGCGTTCGCCGTGCTCATGGCACTCATGGCGGTGCCGAGCAAGCCGTTGCTGGTGGTCGCCGTCATCGTCAGTGGCCTGGTGAGTGGCCTGTTGAACACCCTTTTCACCGGGACCGCGATGAGCGTCAGCGACGCGCCGCGGCCGGTCGCCAGTGCCGGGTACAACTTCCTGCGCTGGCTCGGTGGTGCCCTGGCCGCGACGTTCGTCAGCCACCTGGCGCAGCCGTTCGTCGTCGCCGCGGTGCTCTGCCTGGTCGCCGCCGTGCTGCTGGCGTTCAACCGGACGGACACAAGGGACGTTCCGTCCGAAGCTGTCCTCGCGGGTGAACAACTTGTGGGTTAACAAAGCATGAACAGAAGCCTACGGTCGGTGGCGGTTCCCGCACCGACCGTAGGAGGCCACCACCATGATCCCTCTGCCACTCGTCAACCACCGCGTCGGCAGAGCGGCGGTGACTTGCGAGTACCGCTGCGGGGACGCGTGCTTCCACGACGTCCCGAACACCTCCGGCAACCCCTACTTCGGTGACCTCGTCAGCCGTCGGACCGCGCTCAAGGCCGGTGCGGTCGTCGCGGCCGCGGCCACCATCGCCACGCCCGCCGTGGCAGCGGCCGCCGAACCCCAGCAGCAGCAGCAGTCCCAGGGCCGCCCACCCAAGGGACTCGACTTCAAGCCCGTGCAGGTCAACACCAAGGACGAGGTCGTCGTCCCCGAGGGGTACGAGCAGGGGATCGTGATCCGCTGGGGCGACCCGCTCTTCCCCGGCGTGCCCGAGTTCGACTTCGACAACCAGACCGCCGCGAAGCAGGAGAAGCAGTTCGGCTTCAACTGCGACTTCGCCGCCATCCTGCCGCTGGACCCGCTGGAGCTCAGCGGGATCATGGTCACGAACCACGAGTACACCAGCGAGCCGTTCATGTTCCGCGGCTACGACGCGAACAACCCCACCGAGGAGCAGGTGAAGATCGGCTGGGCCGCGCACGGCCTGTCGGTGTTCATGATCAAGCGCTCGTTGTTCTCCGGCCACTACCGGCCGCGGTTCAGCAAGTACAACCGCCGCATCACGCTGAACACGCCGTTCGAGGTGCGCGGTCCGGCGGCGGGCAGCGACCTGCTCAAGACCTCGGTCGACCCCACCGGCAGGAAGGTCTTCGGCACGATCAACAACTGCGCGGGCGGCGTCACGCCGTGGGGCACGATCCTGTCCGGCGAGGAGAACTTCAACCAGTACTTCGCCAACGCCGCCGGCCGCAACGACCCCAGGCTCACGCGCTACGGCGTCACGGGAACGGCGACCACGCGCAAGTGGGAGCGCTTCGACAAGCGCTGGGACCTGGCCCAGGAACCCAACGAGGTCAACAGGTTCGGCTGGGTCATCGAGCTCGACCCGCACGACCCGGACTCCACGCCGGTCAAGCACACGCACCTCGGCCGCTTCAAGCACGAGACCGCGAACATCCGCGTCGCCGACGACGGCCGCATCGTCGCGTACTCCGGTGACGACGAGCGGTTCGAGTACATCTACAAGTTCATCTCCAACGGCAAGATGAAGCGCGGCAACAGCAAGGCCGCACGCCGCCACAACATGACGCTGCTCGACGACGGCACCCTGTACGTGGGCCGGTTCACCGGCGACAGCCCCGTGTCCGAGATCGACGGCACCGGAAAGCTGCCCAGCGACGGCAAGTTCGACGGCAGCGGCGAGTGGATCCCGCTGGCGGCGGGCAACCGGTCGTTCGTGCCCGGCATGACCGCCGAGGAGGTGTACGTCTTCACGCGCATCGCGGCGGACAAGGTCGGCGCGACGAAGATGGACCGCCCCGAGGACATCCAGTGCCACCCGCGCACCGGCACGGTCTACTGCGCGCTGAGCAACAACGTCGAACGCGGCGTCACCGCGGGCAAGGAAGGCGCGACCGAGCCGAACCCGCGGGTCAACAACCGGCACGGCCAGGTCCTGGAGATCACCGAACGCCGCAGCGACGCGCTCGCGCTGACGTTCGACTGGGGCCTGTTCCTCGTCTGCGGCTTCCCCGGGGACCCGAACACCTACTTCGGCGGGTACGACAAGTCGCAGGTCAGCCCGATCTCCAGTCCGGACAACGTGGCGTTCGACCGGTACGGCAACCTGTGGATCTCCACGGACGCCGACGGCAAGCTCGACGGGCTCAACGACGGCCTCTACGGAGTTCCGCTGGAAGGCCCGGAACGCGGTCACCTCAAGCTGTTCCTCACGGTGCCGCGCGGCGGTGAGACGTGCGGCCCGATCATCGGCGAGCGGGTGATCACGGTCTGCGTGCAGCACCCCGGCGAGGTGGACGGCGCGAGCGCCGACAAGCCCGTCTCGAACTGGCCGGACCGCGGCACCAGCAGGCCGCGCCCGTCCGTCGTGGCGGTGTGGCGCAAGGGCCACCGGCAGCTGGGTGAGATCGGCTGATCACGCAGCGTGCTGTGATCGTTCGGGTGTAGTACGAGTTCGCCTGCCGTTCACCTGCTGGACGGCAGGCGATCTCGTTGGGCTCTTAGGTTCGGCCAGTTCCCACACTGACACCGATCTCGGAGGCCTGCGTGTCCTCACCCACCGATCGGGGCCGTCGTCTGCTGCCCCTCCTCACGGCCGGCCACCCGCTCGGGCGACAGGCCGTCACCTGCGAGTTCCGCTGCGGCAACGCCTGCGCGCACGAGGCGCCCAACTCGTCCGCCAACGCGTACTTCGGCGACGTCGTCCAGGAGGTCGTGAGCCGCCGCGGCATGCTCAAGGCCGGTGCGGTCGTCGCGGCCGCCGGCGCCGGTGCGCTCGCGTTCTCCGGTGCGGCCACTGCTGCTCCCGACCAGCCCGACGCCGAGGTCCTCGGTCGTGGCGGCCACGGCGGTCCCGGCAACGACGGTCTGAACTTCGAGCCGGTGGCGCCCAACACCCTCGACCAGATCAGCGTGCCCCAGGGCTACCAGCAGGACGTCGTCATCCGCTGGGGCGACGCGGTGCTGCCCGACGCGCCGAAGTTCGACTTCGACAACCAGACGCCCGAGGCGCAGGCCAAGCAGTTCGGCTTCAACAACGACTTCTGCGGCCTCGTCCCGCTGCCGGGCCACCACGACAGCTGGCTCATGGTGAGCAACCACGAGTACACGACCGAGTCGTTCATGTTCAAGGACTGGGCGGCGGACAAGATCACCGAGAAGCACGCGAAGATCGCGTGGGCCGCGCACGGCCTGTCGGTCGTCAAGGTCGACCGCGACCGCCGCAGCGGCAAGCTGGTCGTCTCCAAGAACGACATGAAGAAGTACAACCGCCGGATCACGCTCACCACGCCGTTCGAGGTGAAGGGCCCGGCCGCCGGCTCGAAGTTCCTCAAGACGTCCGCCGACCCGACCGGCACGCGGGTGCTCGGCACGCAGAACAACTGCGCCGGTGGCGTCACGCCGTGGGGCACGATCCTGTCCGGCGAGGAGAACTTCAACCAGTACTTCGCCAACGGTGGCAACGTCACCGACCCGGACACCAAGGCCAAGTTCGCCCGCTACGGCATCAGCGGCGGCGCGTCGCTGCGCCAGTGGGAGCGCTTCGACAAGCGCTTCGACCTGGCCCAGGAACCCAACGAGGCCAACAGGTTCGGCTGGATCGTCGAGATCGACCCGCTCGACCCGAAGTCGACGCCGGTCAAGCACACCGCGCTCGGCCGCTTCAAGCACGAGGGCGCGAACGTCATCGTCGCCAAGGACGGCCGCGTGGTCGCGTACATGGGCGACGACGAGCGCTTCGACTACATGTACAAGTTCGTCACGGACGAGAAGATGCAGAAGGGCGACTCGAAGCGCGCCCGCGAGCACAACAAGAAGCTGCTGGACAAGGGCACGCTCTACGTCGCCAAGTTCACCGGTGACAGCCCGGCCGCCGAGATCGTCGGCGACGGCACGCTGCCCAAGGACGGCGAGTTCGACGGCTCCGGCGAGTGGATCGCCCTGGCGCACAACGACAAGTCGTTCGTGCCCGGCTTCACCGCCGAGGAGGTCTACGTCTTCACGCGCCTGGCCGCCGACAAGGTGGGCGCCACGAAGATGGACCGCCCGGAGGACGTCGAGCCCTCGCTGCACAACCGCCGGATCTACGCGGCGCTGACCAACAACACCGACCGCGGCAAGGCGGGCAAGGAAGGCCCGACCGAGATCAACCCGCGCAACGGCAACAAGCACGGCCACGTCCTGGAGATCGAGGAGCGCCGCAGCGACAACACGGCGCTGGCGTTCTCGTGGAAGCTGCTGCTGGTGTGCGGCGACCCGAAGGACCCCGGCACGTACTTCGGCGGTTTCGACAAGTCGCAGGTCAGCGCGATCTCCTGCCCGGACAACGTCGCGTTCGACTCGCGCGGCAACCTGTGGATCTCCACGGACGGCAACGCCCTGGCGTCCAACGACGGCCTGTTCGCGGTGCCCGTCGCCGGCAAGCGCCGCGGCCAGGTCAAGCAGTTCCTCACCGTGCCGAAGGGTGCGGAGACCTGCGGTCCCGTCATCACCGACGACTTCGTGCTGGTGTCCGTGCAGCACCCCGGTGAGATCGACGGCGCCTCGGCGAACAACCCGCTGTCGCACTGGCCGGACGGTGGCACCTCGCAGCCGCGTCCGTCCGTCGCGGTGGTGTGGCGCAAGGACCGCCGCAGGATCTGCGACTGATCATGTGGTCCGGCTCACTCTGAAGCCGTGAACCGGTGCGGCCACCCGTCCGTGTGATGGGTGGCTGCACCGCGGACAGCCGAAGTCCACTTTGGTCGTCCACTTTGGAGTGAGTCGTGAATGTTCGTCTTCTCGTTGGTGCTGCTGCTCTTCTGGGTCTTGCTGCGTGTGGCACCCCCACCGCCGGCACCGCTTCCCCCACTCCCGTCGCTCAGGCGCAGGACGTTCCCGTCGCGGCGGCGGTCCAGGTACCGGCAGGCCAGGAGCTGGTCGGCGAATACCAGGCCACGGGCGTTCAGACGTACTCCTGCACGGGCAACGCGTGGAAGGGTCTAGAGCCCACCGCGACGCTCGTCGACAAGAGCGGCAAGCCGATCATCATCCACTCCCGCGGTCCCGTCTGGATCTCCACCGTCGACGGCAGCGCGGTCGAGGCGACCCCGGTCGACGGCGCCAAGAACGACGTCAAGGGCGCCGTTCCCGAACTCCTGCTCAAGACCAAGACCGCGCGGGGCGACGGCCTGTTCGGCAAGGTCACCTACGTGCAGCGCCTCGCGACCGAGGGCGGCGTCGCCCCGGCCGGCGGCTGCAAGGCCGGTGCGCAGACCTCCGTTGCGTACAAGGCCCTCTACACCTTCTACGCGGCCAAGTGAGACGGTACTGAACCGGTCCGCATTTCGCTCCGTACGACAGCAGGTGATGAAACGAACTGGCATCGTCCTGGTCGCATCAACCCTTCTGGGCATCCTCGCGGGAGGCGTGGCGTCCACCGCCGCGCCGACGCCGGACGCCATGAGCGAAGCCGCCGCGAGGGTCGCACCCGCGGTTCAGGTTCCAGCCGGCAACAAGGTCGTCGAGAAGTTCTACGCCAAGGGCGTGCAGACCTATACATGCATAACCGGAGCGTGGAAGGGCCTTGAGCCCGCGGCCACGTTGGCCGACAAGCTCGGCAGGGCGGTCGGACTGCACTCCCGCGGTCCGATCTGGGTCTCCACCGTCGACGGCAGCGCGGTCGAGGCCGCCCCGGTCGACGGCGCCCGCAACGAGGTGCCGGGAGCCGTTCCCGAGCTCCTGCTGAAGGCCAAGACCACCAGGGGTTCCGGGGTGTTCGCGGGCGTCAGCTACGTGCAGCGCCTCAACACCAAGGGGGGCCTCGCACCGACCGGCGGCTGCACCGAGGGCGCCCAGACGTCCGTCCGCTACGAGGCGCTCTACACCTTCTCCGTGCCCGCCCTCTGAACGAGCGCGACCACCGCTGCCACGACCATCGTGATGCCGACGACCCAGAGGCCGGTCTTCTGGGTCCCGGTGAGGTCGCGGAGCGTTCCGGTGACGTAGGGCGCGACGAAGCCGCTCACGTTGCCCAATGAGTTGATCAACGCGATTCCGCCCGCCGCAGCCGTGCCGCCGAGGAAGCTCGTGGGAAGTGCCCAGAACGTCGGCAGGGCCGCACAGACACCGATGGCGCAGACCGAGACCGCGACCATCGCGGCGACGGGGTTCTCGAGGTGGAGCGCGAACGGGATCGCGACTCCACCGAGCAGCATGGGCGCGGCGACGTGCCACTTCCGTTCTCCGGTGCGGTCTCCGTGCCTGGCCCACAGGACCATGGCGACCGCACCGAGGACGTACGGAATCGCGTTGATCAGCCCGCGCTCCACGATCCCGGCCTCGGGCGCCAGGCCCTTGATGATCGTCGGCAGGAAGAACCCCAGCGTGTACAGCCCGTAGACGATCCCGAAGTACACGAAGCTCAACGCCAGGATCCGGGGGTGCGTGAGCGCCTTCTTGAGCGGCCACTCCTCCGTGACCGGCTCGTCCACGGCGTCCTCGGGCTTGTCCGGCAACCAGAACCACACCACGAACGCCAGCGCGATCGCCGGCAACCCCTCGACGAGGAACATCGTCCGCCAGTCCGTCCACTGGATCAGCAACCCGCTGAACGTGGCCCCGAGCGCCGTCGAGATCGGCACCGCCACCATGAACAACGCCACGATCCGCGCCCGCTCCTTCTGCGGGTACCAGTACGTCAGGTAGAGGATGATCCCCGGGAAGAACCCGGCCTCCGCCACACCGAGCAGGAACCGCAGCACGATCAGCACGGTCCCGTTCGGCACGAACGCCATGGCCGTGGCGATGATCCCCCAGCTGACCATGATCCGCGCGATCCACCGCCGCGCCCCGAACTTGTGGAGCGCGAGGTTGCTGGGCACCTCGAGCAGCAGATACCCGATGAAGAACACCCCGGACGCGAACCCGAACACCGTCGCACTGAGCTGCAACTCGTCCGACATGCCGTTGGGCCCGGCGAACCCGATGTTGACCCGGTCCAGGTAGTTGACGAAGTACAGCAGGCACAGGAACGGCAGGATCAACTTCTTGGGCACTAGAGTCCCCCCATGACTGATCGTCCGGTCGCCCTCGTCACCGGGGCATCCAGCGGAATCGGCTCGGCCATCGCTCGCAGTCTGGCCCCCACGCACGACCTCCTGCTAGGCGGCCGCGACGAAACGTCCCTCTCCGTCCTCGCCGCCGAACTCCCCGGCGCCCAGGCCTGGCCGTTCGACCTGACCAACACCGCCTCAGCCGACCTGAGCGCGCTCTCACGCCTCGACGTGATCGTCCACAGCGCCGGCATCGCCCTCCTCGGCCCCCTGGCCGAGGCCACCCAGGACGACTGGCGCCGCACGTTCGACGTGAACGTCTTCGCGGTGGCCGAACTGACCAACCTGGTCCTGCCTCAGCTCCGCGCCGCCGGCGGCCACGTGGTGCTGATCAACTCCGGCGCGGGCCTCGCGGCGAACCCGGGCTGGGGTGTGTACGCGGCCTCGAAGTTCGCGCTTCGCGCCTACGCCGACGCGCTGCGCGGCGACGAGCCGTCGGTGCGGGTGACCACGGTGTACCCCGGCCGGACCGCCACGCCCATGCAGGAGGACGTGCGGCGGCAGGAGGGCGGGGAGTACGACCCGTCGAAGTACCTCGACCCGGCCTCGGTGGGGCGGGCGGTGGCGGCGGCCGTGCTGGCGACGCCCGACGCCCACATCACCGAGATCAACGTGCGGTCGCGCCCGCACTGAGTTGTCCACAGGTCGATCAACAGCCTGTGGCCAGAGGTTGACGGACGGTAAGGCTCAGCACGTCACAAGACGAAAGGCGCCACGACCTCGATCCAGGCAGCCACGGCCTCTCCCACGGCTGTGGCGGCTGCGGCGACCGCTGTCACGACCGCAGCGATCTTCAGCAAGCGATCGCGTCGGGCGGGGGGCGGCCCCGGCTGTTCGTTGCTCGTGCCCACTGTTTGTGAGTTCCTTCCTGCGGACCCTGTGCGGACCACCAAGAACGACTCTGGCATCTGGAATACCGCAGCTCAAACGGTTGATATTGCGCTTGTGGCGGTGACATAGCGCGCTTGCTGCAAGATCGATGGTTGATACTGCTGAGGGCTTACTTCGCTAGGTGCGTGTTCAAAACGTGCTTGTGAAGGAGAGAAATAAGGACGAATATCTGTTCACACCTATCAACATCAACTCACACCTCCCACACCTGGTGTTACCGCAGCAAGGGCACACGAGCATGAGCGTTGATCCGACCGAGGCCGGCACTGAGTCGGCCAGGCAGTTGCGACGCCTCGTCGAATTGTCCAAACGAGCTGGGATTCAGCTTCCGCGGGAGTTCGTTCGTTCCGCAGGCAGCGACCGCCCACCTCCGCTCGCCAAGATGATCAGAGGTGGTCGCGGTGGTGAGGTGCGGCTGAAGCTCTACCTGTCGTTGACGCTGATCGCCGTCAAAGCACCCTATGGAGTGCGGCAGATGGCTGGGCGCAGTTGGGCCTCGGCTTTGGCTCTCCCTGCGCCTGAGAGCCGGGGTGCGCGTCGGATCGGTGACGCACTCAACTGGCTGTGCGCGGAGAAGCTGATCGCGCTGGAGCGGGACCCGGCACGCCCGCCGCGCATCGCGATGCTCAGTCCGGTCGGCGACGGCACGGCATACGAGCGACCGGGAAGTCGATACACCACGCTGACGACTGGGTTTTGGACGAACCAGTGGATCACCGTGTTGTCATCGTCTGCAGTGGCACTGCTTCTGGTTCTGCTCGATCTGCAGGGTGGGGAGAAGGAGCAATCGAACGCACCATGGCTCGCTGGTGATCAGTGGCCGCGGTACGGAATTTCTCCAGACACCAGAACCCGCGCCACCAAGGAACTGCAGCGCGCCGGGCTCTTGACCGTCAGCCGTGTGCCGCAGGGCAAGGAGTTCGATTACCTGCGGCTCCGCAACACCTACTGGGTTCACAAGGAACGTCTTGAGGAGCCTGCGGAGCTCCGCAGTTAGTCGTCACGCCTGATCAGGTGCTCCGCAGCCGCCGAGCCACCGCCGTCACCCCGGCCTGAGCCTCGAACCGGTCCACCCGAGTCGACTCCCCACCGGCGACGACCTGCTCCCCGGCCACCCACACGTCAGTGACCCGCCGCGACCCCGACCCCCACACCAGATTCGCCAGCACCTGCGAATCCGGCGCATCCAACCCAGTCGCGAAAGCCGGGTCATCAGCGGCGATGTGCACGACATCCCCCCACCGCCCGGCCTCCAGCGCACCGATGTCGTCCCGACCCAAGGCCGAAGCCCCACCCCGAGTCGCCATCAACAACGCCTGAGCCGCCCCCAGCACGGTCGCGTCCATCTTCGACACCCGAGCCAGCAGCCCGGCCAGCCGAGCCTCCTCGAACAGGTCCAGGTCGTCGTTGGAAGCAGGCCCGTCCGTCCCCAACCCGACCGAAACCCCCGCGGCCAGCATCTCCGGCACCCGAGCAATGCCAGAAGCAAGCTTCGTGTTCGACCCGGGGCAGTGCGCCACCCCGACCCCGAACGACGCGTACAGGGCGATGTCGTCGTCAGACAGGTGCACGGAGTGCGCGGACAACACCCGCCCCCCGAACACGTCGGACGCCTTCATCAACGCCGGCACCGACCCGAACTCGGCCCGAGCGGCCTCGTCCTCGAACGGCGACTCGGCCACGTGGACCATGAACAGCGCCCCACGTGCCCGGGCCTCCACGGCGATGGAGGTCAGCTGCGGAGCCGACAGCGTGTAGGCGGAGTGCGGGCCGTAGGCCAGTTCGACGCGCTCGCCGGGCCCGAACCGCAGACCGTCGGAGTCGATCCACGAGGAGATCTCGTCGGTCTGGGCCTTCCAGTCCATGCCCGGCACGTCGAGGATCGCCCCGCCGAACACCACCCGCGAGCCGGCCTCGAGGACCGCGGACACCAGCTCGGGGCCGTGGAAGTACATCTCGGCGGACGTGGTGACGCCGTGCCGCAGCATCTCGACTGCGCCAAGGAGCATGCCCGTGCCGACGTCGGCGGCGGTCATCTGTGCCTCGTTCGGCCACATCTGCTCCTGCAGCCACCGCAGCAGCGGCAGGTCCGAACCGAGGCCGCGCAGCACCGTCATCGGGCTGTGGGCGTGGGTGTTGACCAGGCCGGGGAGCAGGATGCCGGTCAGCGAGCGGATCTCGCCGTCGAAGGCCGGGGCGGACGCCAGCTCTCCGACGTAGGTGATCCGGCCGTCGACGACGTCCACGACCGCGTCGCGCAACACGGCGCAGGACGGGT
Source organism: Lentzea cavernae (assembly GCF_014653695.1). Classification (GTDB taxonomy): domain Bacteria; phylum Actinomycetota; class Actinomycetes; order Mycobacteriales; family Pseudonocardiaceae; genus Lentzea; species Lentzea cavernae. Next base: position 134,769 of record NZ_BNAR01000003.1, read on the forward strand.
CGCAGGGCAGGACCACCGGGGCGTGCAGACGCAGTGACATGCGATGAATCCTGCCACTGTGACGACGGTCACATGCATGCATACATCCGGTCCGCATGGGAATCCTGGCTGTGTCGGGCGCGGGCCGACCCCCAGGGTCCGCCCCGGCCTAAAACTTCTCCCCAACCAAGGGGCCCGTCAGAGCATGAGCCGACGGGCCCTTTGTGCATTCACGAGCAACCACAGGTAGGACAGGGGCGTCTCAAGATCATGTCGAAGAAGCCGTGCACGTCCAGTGGACAGTTCCGCCGCGCACAGAAGCCCGCGACCCCCAAGCCGCCGACCCGGCGCTGAGTTGACATGATCACTGTCCACGGTACGGGCGTGATCATGCGGAGGCATCAGTGGCCGACATCGACCCTCAGAACGACGACCAGCAAAGCGATGTCGAGATGACTCAGGAGTTCGAAGTCATCCGCGACGACATGTGAGTTAGCTGATCGGCAGATCGGCGCGGACCGTCCACCCAGTCGGTTCGCGTCGGCCTGCGGAGAACGTCCCGCCCAGCAGTTCCACGCGCTCGCGCATGCCGACGAGCCCGTAACCCCCCGAGCCGCCGACGGGAACGCCGGAGGCGACGCCGTCGTCGAGCACGGCCAGGTGCAGCACACCGTCGCTTGAGGACAGTGTGACGTCCACTGAGGACACTGAAGAAGCGTGTTTCTGGGTGTTCGTCAGTGATTCCTGCACCAGCCGCAGCACCGAGCGGGCCAGTTCCTGCGGCACGGCGTCCTGCAGGTCGAACGAGAGCCGCACCGGCAGCCCCGACTCCGCCGCCAGCGCGCGCACGTCGTCCATCAACGACGAAGACGCGGCCGGACCCTCGGAAGTCCCGTCCCGCATCGTTCCCACGAGTCGTCGCATCGCGGTCAGCGCCTCGGTTCCGGACGACGCTATCGCCGGCAGCACGTCGAACTCGCGGTTCAGCTGTCCCGCCTGCGCGTGCACGACGATCGCCGTCACGTAGTGCGCGACCACGTCGTGCAGTTCGCGCGCCAACGCCATCCGTTCGGCGTTCTGAGCCGCCGCAACGGAAGCGGCGAGCTGCGAGGCCCGTTCGTTGTCGCGGGCCCGGAAGTACATGCCGCTGCCCACCGACAGGACCAGCAGCACGGCCGCCGCGATCCCGAAGTTCCACGTGTCCGGGCTCCACTCGCTGTACTCGCGCGGTGCCACGATCGGCCAGCCCAGGACCTCGGCCAGCGCCATGGCCGCGAGCACGACCAGGGTTCCGGTCACGGCCCTCACCCGCGGCGCGTCCCGGACGAGAGTCGCGATGGTGGCCATCGCCGCGCCGGTCATCGAGATGCCGGCGCCGCTCCAGAACAGGTGCGGTGCGAGCGCCACGCCGAGCAGGCGCATGTAGACGGCCACGCAGGCGACGGCGAACCCCAGCGCGAGGGCCGCGTCGAACGGTCTGCGGGGTGCGAGCACCGCGATCACGCAGATCACCGCGATCCCCGGCACCTGCCACCAGCCGAGACCCGTCGAGATCGACCCGGTCTCCAGCAGCGCGATGGCGGTGAGCGCGAGCGCCAACGGCCACTGGCGCTCGGCGAGCCGCCGCCAGCTCATGTCCGTGCTCTCCACCCGAGCAACAGTAGGTCCGGAGGAGTGATCCCGCGTCCGACCGAGGGGTTACCCGGGCATCAGCCAGAAGGCTGATGAGGCGACCTGCGGAAACACCCTCACGGCGGATGCCGGATTACGCCTGGGTCACGGACTCTGGAGGAGCAGGAAGTCGGGGAAACGGAGGACGCCATGTTGTCAGTTGTGTTCACTTGGGCCGCCGCTGTGGTCGGTCTGCTGGTCCTGGCGCTCATGGCACTCTCGGGCGTGATGATCGACTCGAAGCACTAGGTCGCACCACGGACCAGCGTGTGATGGGGAAGTCAGGCGCTGGTCAGGGAATGCTGCTGGCGGAGCAGTTCCGCCAGCCTGCTCGTCGGTTGTGGGCGGGTCTCGTCCAACGCGGCCGTGAAGCGCGCCGGAGAACCGTTCCGTGCGCGCGCCGCGGCCGCGGTGTCCAACCGGAACGCGGGACGCGCCGCTGACGGACGTTGGCGGGAACGCAGCCAGGCGAGGCGGTGCAACGCCTCCGCGTGGTGGTCCGTGATGGTGACGGCCGCCTTGTCGAACGAGTGCAGCACTGCAGCGTTCAGGTGAACGGTGGCGAGGTCCCGCCACAGCGTGCGTTCGGACGAGGTGTCGAGGCCCAACGCCTCGGCAACCTCACGCGCCACACCGTAAGCACCTTCGTCGGCAAGGGAACGCGTGCCGATCTCGGCGCCGACGAACCACGAGTTGAACGGCGCGGCGGGGTAGTGCACGCCCCCGATCGACAGCCGCATGTTCGAGATGACCGGAACCGCGTGCCAGCGCAGGCCCATCTCGCCGAACCACGGCAGAGTCGGGTGCTCCAAAGGAACTTCGTGCACGATCTCGGACGGCAGTGTGAACAGCCGCGGACCCTCGTGCTGCGTTTCCACCACCAACGGCAGCAGGTCGAAGCGTGAGCGTCGCACGGGCGGACGCCAGCCCATGCCCTGCATGGACTCGGTGAACCCCATGTACCGGCGGTCGCCTATCCCGTCGGAGTACCCGGCGTACCGGATCAGCTGCTCGTTCCAGATCACCGGGCCGGGCGAACCGGGCGCGTCCGGCGCGAAAACCGTGACCAGCGGCCGGATCTCACCGCCGTTGGTCGCGAGCCGCAGGTGCTCGACGCACTCGCCGGCGACGGCGGAGGCGTTGCGGTAGCCGCGCAGATCGCGGACCTTCAGCCGGCGCCATGGCACACCTGAGGTGCACCAACCGGAGTCGCGCAACGCGATCCGCGCGCCGTACGCGAGCTCGTCGGTGGTGTGGCGGTAGGTTCCGGTCTCGGCGATCTCGGCGCGCACCTGGGCGATGCGGGCGGACAGCGAGCCTGCGTCGGAGTGCGCCGCGTGGAACATGCGGACGAACTCCTCCGCGACGGGGAGGACGTCGGGGGTCACGCAGCGAGACGCTAAGCCCGGAACAGCCTCACGCGTCACTGCCACTCGGGGCATATCGGGTGATCAACACCAGCCACTCCGACGAGTGAACGAAAGACCCACTGTGTTCACTCGATCGGCTTGAGACCTCGATCAGGTGAGGTCGTTCCGCCGGAACATCAGGTCGTGCGAGACCCGGTCCTCGTTCACAGCGCGCTGCTCGAACTTCGTGACGGGCCGCCAGTCCGGCCGCGGCGCCCAGCTGTCGTGCACGTTGGTCAGCAGCCGCTCGCCGGAACAGACCTCCAGCATCTGCTCGGCGTAGTGCTCCCAGTCCGTCGCGAGGTGCAGCACGCCACCGGGCTCCAGCCTCGACGCCACGAGCGACACGAACTCCGGCTGCACGAGCCGGCGCTTGTGGTGCTTCTTCTTCGGCCACGGGTCCGGGAAGAAGATCCGCACGCCGTGCAGCGACGCGGGAGCGATGTGGTCGGTCAGCAGGTCGACGGCGTCACCGCGCAGCACGCGCAGGTTGTCGAGACCGCCGAGGTGCTCGGCGCGCAGCAGCAGCTGGGCGAGGCCGGGCTTGTAGACCTCGGCGGCGACGTAGTTGAGCTCGGGCGCGGCGGCCACGAGCTGCGAGGTGGTCTCGCCCATGCCGGACCCGATCTCCAGCAGCACGGGCGCGGAGCGGCCGAACCACGAGTCGAAGTCCAGGGGTCCCTCGGGCAACGACTTCACGTCGTTGCCCATCTTCTCCCAGTACGTGTCCCACGCACGTTCCTGTCCCACGGTCATGCGCTCGCCGCGCTGGACGAAGCTGACGATGGAACGGGGGAACTCAGCGCTGGTCACGACCAGACAGTCTAGGCAATCAGTTCGATGTCCTCGATCTGAGCACGCAGGTCAGCCACCGTGAAGTCGATCGGCTGGGGACGACCGGCCCCGCGATGTGCGGGAACCAGGTGCACGAACCCGCGGTGCGAGTCGGTGAACTGCACGGTTGTCGGGGTGGCGGGCCCGTAGACACCGCTCTCGGACGGCACGTACTCCCAGTACCCGACCTCGCCGAGGTCGACCCAGGGCACGAACACCCAGCCGGGGCGCGCCGCGAGCAGTTCGCTCACCGCGTCCTCGACGGCGTGACCTTCGGCACGGGAGCGCAGGCGTCCCCGGTCCAGCGCGCGCAGCCACCACGGCGCGGGCGCGTCCTCGGCGTCGCGCACCGAGCGGAACATCGTGAGCACCTCGTGCTCGGGGGCGCGGTTCACCCAGGAACGGCGCGCCTGCGCAGGGGTGAGGGCGATCTCGTCGGGGTTGGGGGCTTCGAGCGCACTGGACCACTCGAGACCGAGCATTGCTTCCACACGGACCACTGGCCACCTCCGCAGCGGGGATAACCCCATTGAACGGGAAACCAAACGTTGGTGTTGTCCAAAATGCCTGTTTTTATCGGCTGTTAACAGCCCTCTTACGCAACCTGTCGCACAACCTGTGACGCCAGGCACGTTGCGTTGTGACCTGGAAACACGATGTAGCTGGCGTGCCTGTGCTCCAAGCCTTCGTCGTCGCGCTGCCGTTGCTGCTCGCCGCGCAGACGATCGAGGAGCAGGAATGGCACCTCGACGCGCTCGACGTGTACTCGGCGCAGGCCCAGTCCCGCGGGGACGGCGTGGTCGTCGCGGTGATCGACTCCGGCGTCGACGCCCGGCACCCCGACCTGGCGGGACGCGTCCTGCCGGGCACCGGCTTCGGCCGTTCCCAGGGCACGGACGGCACGACCGACATCGACGGCCACGGCACGGGCATGGCCGGGATCATCGCCGCGACCGGCAAGGGCGGTGGCGCGCTCGGCATCGCCCCCGGAGCCAAGATCCTGCCGATCGCGAGCGCCGACGAGAAGGAGCAGTTCGGGCTCGACGTCGTCGCCGAGAGCATCAGGTGGGCTGCCGACCACGGCGCCAAGGTCGTCAACATGTCGCTGGGCTTCTCCAGCTCGATGACGCCGTCGCTGGTCAAGGCCGTGAACTACGCGATCGAGAAGGACGTCGTCCTCGTCGCCGCCACCGGCAACGACGGCAAGGAGGTGTCCGCGCCCGCCAACATCAAGGGCGTGATCGCGGTCGCCGGCACGAACAAGGTGGGCAAGCCGTGGGTGTCGTCCAACGTCGGCGCGGACACGGTGCTCGCGGCCCCGGCGGAAGGCATCGTGACGGCCGCGCCGGAGAGCGTCTACGCCAGCGGGTACGCCGAGATGGACGGCACGAGCGCGGCGTCGGCGATCGTGTCCGGGGTGGCGGCGCTGGTGCGCGCGAAGCACCCGGAGATGCCGGCGAAGGACGTCGTCAACGCGTTGATCAGCACCGCGAAGGACATGGCGGAACCCGGCCGTGACGCGACGACCGGGTTCGGCATGGTCGATCCGATGGGCGCGCTGACCGCGAAACTGCCGCCGGTGGAACGCAACCCGCTGCTGCCACCGCCGCAACCCTCGACGGCGCAACCCGCTCCGACGCTCGCCTCCCAGCGCCCCGAGCAGCCGGTCGACCTGAGCGACCGGCTGCCGTTCGTGGCCGCCGTGGCGGGCGGTACCGCGGTGATGACAGGACTGCTGATCGCGGTGCCCGCCATCAGGTCGCGGCGTCCCAAGCCCGGCGTCAGTGAGCGTGGTACTCCACCGACTCCTTGGTGAGCTGCATGAAGGCCTCCTCCAGCGAACCCCGCTGAGGGCTGAGCTCGTGCAGCACGACCTGGCTCTCCGCCGCGAGCTCACCGATCTGCTGGGCCGTGATCCCCTGCACGACGAGGCTCCCGCTCGCCGAGTCGTCGGTCACCGTCGCGTGGGCGGCGAGGATCTCGCGCAGCTTCGCGGCGTGCGGCGACCGGACCCGGACCGTGTCCTGGGTGGCGTCGGCGATGAACTGCTCGGTGGTGGTCTGCGCGATCAGCTGGCCCTTGCCGATCACGATGAGGTCCTGGGCGGTCTGCGCCATCTCCGAGAGCAGGTGGCTCGACACGAACACAGTGCGGCCCTCGCTCGCGAGGCGGTGCATGAACTGCCGGATCCAGAGGATGCCCTCGGGGTCGAGGCCGTTGACCGGCTCGTCGAACAGCAGCACCTCGGGGTCGCCGAGCAGCGCGCCCGCGATGCCGAGCCGCTGCGACATGCCGAGCGAGAACCCGCCGGCGTTCTTGTGGGCGACCTCGGTGAGGCCGACGACCTCCAGCACCTCGTTCACCCGGCTGACCGGGATCTTGTTGGAGACCGCGAGCCACTTGAGGTGCGAGCGCGCGGAACGGTTGGGGTGCACCCACTTCGCGTCGAGCAGCGCGCCGACCTTGCGCAGCGGCTGCTTGAGCTCGACGTAGTGCTTCCCGTCGATCTTGACGTCACCACCGGTGGGCGTGTCGAGGCCGAGGATCATCCGCATGGTCGTGGACTTGCCGGCGCCGTTCGGCCCGAGGAACCCGGTCACGCGGCCCGGCCGGACGGTGAACGACAGGTCGTCGACGGCCTTGGTCTTGCCGTAGTGCTTCTGCAGGCGGACTGCTTCGATCATGACCTCTCCCGGTGTGCTCGAAAGAACTGACAGGGACCTGGGTCATCCCCCGACGGATGACCCAGGTCCCTCTCCCCCTATTCGGAACAGGTCACGCGTCCCGCCGCTTCGCGACGATCAGGGCGACCACCAGCATCGCGACGGCGATGGCGGCGAAGTACGCCAGCGATCCCCACTGGCTGAACTTGAAGTCGACGCCCGCCCCCGGCGATTCGGCCGGGTCGCCGCCGCCGAGCTGCAGGAAGTGGTTGGCGTTCATGAACGGCAGCCACGCCTGGATCTTCACGCCGGCCTTCGGGATGATCCCGATCAGGCCTTCGAGCAGCATGTTCCACACGAGCAGGATGGCGACGGCGCCGGCGGTCTGGCGGACCAGGATGCCGACGGCGATCGCGATGATCGCGCCGATTCCGTAGAGCAGGCCGACGCCGGCGACGTGCCGCCACTCGTCGCTCGTGGTGATCGCGAGGTCCGAGGCGGGCGAGAGCACCTTCGCGATGCCCACCGAGCCGAACGCGATGATCTCGCCGAGCAGTGCGGCGATGAACGCCACCACGACGGTCTTCGCGACCAGCGCGGACGTGCGGTTCGGCACCGCGAGGAAGGTGGCGCGGATCGTGCTGAAGCGGTACTCGGTCGTGACCGCGAGGGCCGCCATCACCAGCACGACGGACAGCGCGAGCTGGCTGCTGCCGAACTGCGTGGCGCCGAGGGACAGCTGGCCGTTGTCGGTCGAGGCCGCGATGATCGCCGTGAGTCCGACACCCAGGACCAGGGCGAGCGCGCTGCACCAGTACGGCGAGCGGGTCGAGAAGAGCTTGATTCTCTCAACTGCCAACAGGGTCATCAGACTCACTTCCCGATCTCTGCGTGGTACTCGACAGCATCGCCGGTCAGCTGCATGAACGCCTCTTCGAGCGAACCGCGCTGGGGGCTCAGCTCGTGCAGGACGACACCGTTGGCAGCGGCGATGTCCCCGATCTGGTCACTGGTGGCACCCGATACGGACAACGCGCCGTCCGCACCGTCACGAACGGTGAAGCCCTTGTCGACGAGCAACGGGCCGAGCTTGAACAGCTGCGGGCTGCGCACGAGGACGGTGTTACCCGTCGAGCGGTCGATGAACTCCTGCGTCGTGCTCTGCGTGATCAGCTTCCCCCGGCCGATCACCACGAGCTCGCTGGCCGTGAGGGCCATCTCCGACAGCAGGTGGCTCGACACCAGGACCGTGCGGCCCTCGGCGGCGAGGTTCTGCATGAACGTGCGGATCCAGAGGATGCCCTCCGGGTCGAGGCCGTTGACCGGCTCGTCGAACAGCAACACCTTCGGGTCGCCGAGCAGTGCCGCGGCGATCCCCAGCCGCTGCGACATGCCGAGCGAGAACCCGCCCGCGTTCTTCCCGGCGACCTGCGTGAGCCCCACGGCCTCGAGCACCGCGTCGACGCGGCCCTTCGGCAACCCGTTGGACACGGCGAGCCACTTGAGGTGGGCGCGAGCCGAACGGTTCGGGTGAACCCACTTGGCGTCGAGCAGCGCGCCGACCGTCTGCAGTGGACGGTTGAGCTCGGTGTAGGGCTTCCCGTCGATCAGCACGCGGCCTGCCGTCGGACGGTCGAGCCCCAGGATCATCCGCATGGTGGTGGACTTGCCTGCGCCGTTCGGACCGAGGAATCCGGTCACCCGTCCAGGTTGGACGGTGAACGACAGGTCGTCGACCGCGACCGTCCTGCCGTATCTCTTGGTGAGGCCGATTGCCTCGATCATGGGCTTTCCCCTCTCGGTGATGGGACTACTTTGACGCTCTGGGGGGTCAGCGCACATCGACCTGCGGTCTGCGGTCGGCGTCAACTTCCGTCGCCGTGTGGCGCTACCTCCGTCGTAGTTGAATGAGCCACATGGGATACACGGAAGCGCCCGACGGCTGGTGGCGGGAGTTCGTCCTGGCCAAGCCGGCCCGCACCGGCAAGCTCGCGGTCACCCGCAAGGACGGATCACCGCACGTCGCACCGGTCTGGGTGGACCTCGACGGCCCCGACGTCGTCTTCCTGACCGCGCGCGACACGGTCAAGGGCAAGTCGATCCTGCGCGATGGCCGGGTGGCCCTCTGCTTCGACAACGAGCTGCCGCCGTTCGACTTCGTGACGATCACCGGCCAGGCCGTGGTCGACGAGGACCCGGAACAGCTCAAGTACTGGGCGGGCCGCACCGCCGCGCGCTACATGGGCGACGACCGCGCCGACGAGTACGCCGACCGCAACGGCGTGCCCGGCGAGATGGTCGTGCGGGTCAAGGTCGACAAGGTCGTCGCCAAGCAGAACGTCTCGGACTAGGACCTAACCGGGGAAGAAGCGGTTCAGCACCTGGGCGGCGCCGTCCTCGAGCACGGTCGGCGCCACCTCGTCCGCCACCGCTTGCACGTGCGCCGGCGCCTGTCCCATCGCGACACCGAGTCCGGCCCACTTCAGCATCTCCACGTCGTTGGACCCGTCGCCGATCGCGAGCGCGTCCGCGGCCGTCAGGCCCAGTCGTGCGCTGAGCTCCTCCAGTGCCGTGCCCTTCGTGACGTTGGGCGGCACCGCGGTCAGCCACGCCTCGGTGTGGTCGACGGACCACTCGACGCCCGGCAGGTCGAGGTCCTTCACCGCGAACGACAGCTCGGCCGGCGTGTGGTCGAGCCAGCGCATGACCAGCCGTGACGTGGGCACGGCCACCTCGTCGAAACTGGCCTGTGTCGTCACGCCCCACAGGTCACCGGGCAGGAACTCGCCGAGCGACAGGTTGCCGACGCCGGTCTTCTCCACCGCGAACACCGCACCGGGCAGCAGGGCCAGCAGCGCCTTGATCGTCGGGCCGGGGTCGAACGTCACGCGCCTGGTGACCTCGCCCAGAGCCGGGTCCCACCACACGGCGCCGTTCGAGCACACGGCGAACGTGACGGGCAGCTTCGCGGCGACCTCGCTGATGCCGACGAGGCTGCGGCCGGTGCAGAGCACCACGTGAGCGCCGTGTTCCGTCGCGCGCGTGATGGCCGCTTTCACGGCCGGTGAGATGTCGTTCGAGCCGACCGGGGTCAGGGTTCCGTCGATGTCCAGCGCTACCAGTCGCGGTCTCCAGTTCACGTGACGTCACCCTATGCGAAGGTTAGTGAATTGTGGTTCACTAACTGCGTGGCACGACCCCGCACGATCACCGACGAACGGATCCTGAACGCCGTCGCGGCGGTCATCGACCGGCGCGGACCGGAGTTCACCGTCGCGGACGTGGCGGCGGAGGCCGGGGTGTCGGTCGGGGCGGTGGCGAAGAGGTTCGGGTCGAAGAGCGGGCTGCTGCAGGCGTTGACGAAGGCGGGCACCGAGGAGGTCGCGCGCCGGATGCACGAGGCCGGTTCGGTCCGCGCCGCGCTGATGACCTGGTTCGACCGCCTCAACGACCCGGTGGTCGCCACGAACAACCTGGCGCAGCTCGGCGTCGACCTGATCGACCCGGAGCTGCGCGCGCTGCTCGCCCAGCACTACGCGGTGCTGGAACGAGAGCTGGAGACGTTGTGCGCCGCCGAGCACCTGCCGCCGAACGCGGCACGCGTGCTCGCCGCGCTGGTGTACGGGATCTCGATGGACTGGTCGGTGCGCCCGCGCGGAGACCTGTTGGCGCGCATGGGAGAGGACATCGATCTGGTGCTGGAAGGGATGCGCTGATGGCCACCTGGGCGGAGTTCGCGGCCGAGGAGCCCGACATGGCCGCGTTCGTGGAGGGCAGGTTCGCCGCCGATCGGCACGCGTTGCTCGCGACGCTGCGCAAGGACGGCTCGCCGCGGATCAGCGGCGTGGAACCGGACTTCACCCACGGCGAGCTGTGGGCGGGCATGATGCCGGGCTCGATGAAGTCGAGGGACCTGCGGCGCGACCCGAGGTTCGCGCTGCACTGCATGAGCACGACCGCGTCGATGACGGAGGCGGGGGACGCGAAGGTCAGCGGCACCGCCGAGTTCTGGACGGACAAGGAGATCTACCTGAAAGACCTGTTCGACCGCACGGGCTGGGAGCCGAAGCCGGAGGAGATCGACCTGTTCCGGTTCGACGTCACCGAGGTCGTGCAGCTCACCGTCGAGGGCGACGGGATGGTCGTCCTCTCCTGGCACGAGGGAAGGGGAACTCGCCGTGTCACCAAGCAGTAGTCCTGATCTGAGCGGGAAGGTCGCGGTCGTCACCGGCGCCACGCGCGGTGCGGGACGGGCGATCGCCGTGGAGCTCGGTGCGGCGGGGGCGACGGTGTTCGTCGCCGGCCGCACCACGCGGGAGCAGCAGTCGGAGGTCGGGCGGTCGGAGACGATCGAGGACACCGCCGAGCTGGTGGACGCCGCGGGCGGCAAGGGGATCGCGGTCCGGTGCGACCTCACGGTTCCGTCCGATGTGGACGCTCTGGCGGCGCGGATCGACAAGCTGGACATCTTCGTCGACAACGCCTGGGGCGGCGAGAACCTCGTCGAGTGGGGCAAGTTCTGGGAGCACGACCTCGAGAAGCAGTTGCACATGTGGCGCAACGGCGTCGAGACGCACCTTGTCGCCATCCACAGGCTGATGCCGCTGGTCCTGCGGTCCGACGACGGGCTCGTGGTCGAGGTGACCGACGGCGAGGACGGCGAGGCGTACTTCGTGAACCTCCCGTACGACGCGGTGAAGAACACCGTGCGCCGCTTCGGTGAGGTGCTGGCGAAGGACCTCAAGGACCACCCGAACGTCACGGCTCTCGCGGTGACGCCAGGATTCCTGCGCTCCGAGCAGATGCTGGAGACGTTCGGCGTCACCGAGCAGAACTGGCGCGACGCGATCGAGAAGGTGCCGGACTACGCGCTGTCCGAGACACCGCACTACCTCGGCCGAGGCATCGCGCACCTCGCCGCGGACGAGGACCGCAAGAGGTTCGCCGGACAGTGCCTGTCGTCGTGGAAGCTCAAGCGCGAGTACGGGTTCACCGACCTCGACGGCTCGCAGCCCGACTGGGGCCACTGGTGGGACGACGTCGTGAAGCCGCGCATGGCGGGTCAGACGGTGGACGCCGATCCCGAGAAGTACCGCTAGGCGTCACCGGGGCGGACGAGACCGGTCTCGTAGGCCAGCACCACGGCCTGCACCCGGTCTCGCAGCTCCAGCTTCGCGAGGATCCTGCCGACGTGCGTCTTCACCGTCGCCTCCGACAGGAAGAGCTTGCGGGCGAGCTCGGTGTTCGACAGGCCCTTCGCGATCAGCACGAGCACCTCGCGCTCGCGCTCGGTCAGCACGTCGAGCATCGAGGCGTCCCGCAGCTCACCGCCGCCGTCGCCGAGGAACCGGCCCAGCAGCCGCTTCGTCACCGAAGGCGAGACCACCGCGTCACCGGAGGCCACCGCGCGCAACGCCGACACGAGGTCGGACGGCGGGGTGTCCTTGAGCAGGAAGCCGCTGGCTCCGTTGCGCAGGGCGGAAAGCGCGTACTCGTCCATGTCGAAGGTGGTCATGACCAGCACCTTCGCCGAGTCGGCTTCGGCGATGCGCTTGGTCGCCTCCACGCCGTCCATCACGGGCATGCGCACGTCCATGAGCACCACGTCGGGCCGGAGCTTGTCGGCCATCTGCACGGCGTCGAGCCCGTCGGCCGCCTCGCCGATCACGTCGATGTCTTCCTGCGCGCCCAGCACCATGCGGAAGCCCATGCGCATGAGTTCCTGGTCGTCGACCAGCAGCACCCGAATCACTCGATCACCCTATGCGGCCAGTGGGAAAGTTGCCCGGACGCGCCAGCCGCCGCCGGGGTTGGGGCCTGCCTCGAACTCGCCGCCGAGCACCGCGGCCCTCTCCCGCATGCCGATCAGGCCGTTGCCACCGGAGACCTTGACGACGTCGTGGGGCGTGCCGAAGCCGTTGTCGGTCACTTCGAGACGAAGTTCCTCCGGTGTGCGAGCCAGTCGCACCAGGGCGGACGTGCCCGCGCCGGCGTGCTTGATGATGTTCGTCAGCGCTTCCTGCACGATCCGGTAGATGCTCAGGCCGACGCCCACGGGCAGGTCGTCCACGTCGCCGGTGATCTCCAGGCGCACCGGGACCCCGGCGGCGCGGGTGTTCTCGGCCAGTTCGACCACGCCCCGCGCGTCGGGCTGGGGAGCCCACTGCGTCTCGGCGTCCTCGCTGCGCAGCACGCCCAGCAGGCGGCGCATCTCGGTCAGGGCGAGGCGGCCGGTGTCCGCGATCGTGCGGACCGCGTTCTCCGCCATCTCCGGTTTGGTCCTTATCGTGTACGCGGCGCCGTCGGCGTGGACGATCATCACGCTGACCGCGTGGGCAACGACGTCGTGCAGTTCACGGGCGATCCGGGACCGCTCCTCGCCCACGGCGATCTTGGCCTGCTGGTCGCGTTCGGTCTCCAGCAGCAGCAGGCGCTGTTCCATCTCGCGCTGGTAGGCGCGGCGGGCGCCGACGAACTCGCCCATGGCCCAGCTGAAGCCGAAGATCACGAGCACGAGGAACACCAGGAACACGGCCGCGATCTCGCCGACCTGGAAGATCGCCCAGAGCAGCGTGCCCGCGAGCAGCCAGCCCACGTAGATCAACGCAGTCTTGCGGTTCGTGTACGCGACGAGCGTGTACAGCGCGATGGCCAGCGCGAAGTCCGACATCCGCACCGGCATGCCGCCGTCGTAACCGCCGTGCGTGAACAGCTGGAGGAACGCGCCTGCGAGGATCAGGTAGCTCGAACCCAGCGGGTGGTAGCGCCGGAACGGCAGCGGCCCGAGCATCAGCAGCGTCACGGCGAGGAACGCCGAGAACGACACGCCGAGGTCGACACCGGCGACCCCGAAGCCCATGTCGAAGATCAGCAAGATGCCGGCGATCAGGGAGTCCCCGAACGCCGGGTGAGCCTTCATCCACAGGCTGAACCTCCGCACCGGACAAGATTAGGTGCGGATCGAAGTTCCCCGCGTCGCGCCACGGGCTGACCCCGCGTACGACTTCAGTGTGAGTTATTGTGCCAAGGAGTCGGTACAAAGCTGGGGGTGGCCGTGTTCGACAGGGAGTTCTGGATCCAGCTCGCCGTTCTGGCCGGCGTGGGCCTGTTCCTCGTGGTGATGTTGTGGCCGACCGCGTCGACCGGGAAGCGCCTGCTGCGCAAGTGGCAGGTGCGGGACCCGTCCGACGCGCAGGTCGAGGACGCCGTCCGCTACCTCAAGCGGCGCAGGCTGCTCTACCCGTGGCTCTACCTGGCGGGCGGGTTCCTCCCGCCGCTGGGTGACATGCCGAACCAGCTGCTCGCCATCGTGCTCGCGGGCACGCTGCTGGCCGAGCTGCTGGCGCTGCGGGTACCGCGGGGGACGCGCCGGGTGGCGACGCTGGCTCCGCGCGGGCTGACCGACATCGCCGCCAGGGGCGTGCTGATCTGCTACCCGGTGCTCGTCCTGGCCATGGCGGTCCACCTCGGCGTCCAGGGGCAGTGGGCGCGGGTCGGCTGGATCGCGCTGTCCGCACTCGTGGTCGCGGTGGTCACCTGGGTCGCCGTGGTGCGCCCGGCGACCGGTGACGAAGCCGTCGACCTGGCCCTGCGCACCCGGAGCGTGCACGTCACCGCCGGTCTGGGGGTGGCCATGGCGGGCCTGATCGCCCTCCACGTGTGGGGTTATGTCGGCATCTTCGCGTGGGTGGCCATGGCGAACACGAAACCGGTGCCGACGAAGATCGCTCCGTGACATCTCCGAGGATCGTCGTCGACGTCGAGAACGGGGTCGCGCCCTGGCGCCAGGTCCGGGACCAGCTCGTCCGGCTGATCAGCGGAGGGGTGCTGCCGGTCGGGTCCAGGCTGCCGACGATCCGCCAGCTCGCCGCGGACCTCGGGCTCGCCGCCGGCACCGTCGCGCGGGCGTACCGGGAGCTGGAGGTCACCGGCGTGATCACGACAGGACGAAGGCAGGGCACCGTGGTGGCCGCCCTGCCTTCGCATGCACCGGACCCGCTCTCCGCCGCCGCGGCGGAGTTCGTCGCCATCGCTCGGTCACTCGGCGCCAGTGAGGGGGAGGCACTGAACGCCGTGCGAGCCCGTTACTTGGGTGAGTAAGGCGACTCGATCTTGGGTGCGGGTCGCGGCTCGCCGATGTGGGCCTGAGCCTGACGCTCCTCTTGCCGTTCCTCGTAGATGCGGTGCTCCTCGGCCATCTGGTCCGCGAGCTGCTGCTGCATCTGGCGATCCCTGATCCTGGACAGGATCGCCATGGTGGCGCCGTGAGCCAGTGCCAGCAGCAACAGCACGATGCCCAGCTTCACGACCACGTTCTTCGCCGGGTCACCGGTCTCGACGTTGACGATCGACACCAGTGCCAACAGGCCGAGCACGACGAGGTGGAACAGCACGGCCGTCAGCTTCATCATGCCGCCGACCTGCTCTTCGTCGTACGCAGCGCGCTTGAGGTATCCCTTGCCGCTGTGGTAGATCAGCTGGCCGTCGATCGCGACCAGGACGATCCCCAGCACTAGGAACGTCACGTAGCTGTCACCCATGCGCTGTGGCTACCCGTGCACGCACGCGTACAAACCGTGGCACGATTTGTGTTCGTGACGGCGTTGCAGGGACAACAACTGGCCGGTCCGCTGTGCGCGGCGGTGGCCAACCTGTGCGTTGCCCTGCAGCCCCAGGTCTCGCCGCGGACGGCCGCCGGTTTCCAGGAGGTCCTGCGCCGCCTGCACGCGCCGTTGCAGGTCGCCGTCGCCGGTCGGATCAAGTCCGGCAAGTCGACTCTGGTGAACGCTCTGATCGGACGCCGAGTCGCGCCCACCGACGTAGGTGAGTGCACACGGCTCGTCACGCGCTATCAGTACGGCACGGTCGACCGCATCGAAGTCGTGCTGCGCGACGGCAGGCGGCAGGTGCTGCCGTTCGACGCCAACGGCATGATCCCCGCTTCTCTCGGCTTGGACGGCGTCTCGCACATCGAGGCCTATCTGACGAACGCCGTGCTGCGCGACATCACCGTCATCGACACCCCAGGCCTTGGTTCGCTGGACGCGACTTCGGTCGCACGCACCGAGGAACTGCTTGATCCCGTGTCGAGCAACGCCGTCGCAGGTGCCGAGGCCGTCGTCTACGTCGTGACGCAGGGCGTGCGCGCGGACGACCAGTCGACGTTGGCCGCGTTCACGGCCGCGACCGCTTCCCGCGAGGCCGGCCCGGTCAACGCCATCGCCGCGTTGAACAAGGTCGACGCCGTCGCCCCGGAGACCGTCGAGGGCTCGGACGGCGACGTCTGGCGGGCCGCGCAGATCCTCGCGGCGAAGCAGGCCGACCTGCTCAAACCGCGGGTCGCGGACGTGCTGCCGGTGATCAGCCTGCTCGCCGAGTCCGCGGAGACCGGGGAGTTCACCTCGGCGGACGCGGAGGCCTTGAGGGCGTTGGCGGCCCTGGACGCGGACACCCGCACGATGATGCTGATGTCGGGCGACCTCTTCACGTCGTGGGAGTGCGACGTCGCGGCCGGCGTGCGGTCCCGGTTGCTGGAGAAGCTCGACCTCTACGGCATCGGCCGTGCGCTGCAGGCCCTGGACGCCGAACCCGCGCTGCCCGCCGGAGCGTTGCGGCGGGTGCTGTTCGACGCGTCCGGCTTCGCCGCCGTGCGCAGCCGTCTGGACGAGGTCTTCCGTGCGCGCGCCGACGGCATCAAGGCCGCCGCCGCACTGGCCTCGGTCACGGCGCTGGCCTCGGGTGATCCCGGCGAACGGCAGCGCGTGCACGACGCGATCGAGGTCCTGCTGGCCCGCCCGGAGGCCCACCAGTTGCGGCTGCTGGAGGCGTTGACGCTGGTCTCGTCCGGCGCCGTCGCGCTGGCACCCGACCTGACCGACGAGGTGCTGCGCGTCGGCAGCACCCCGGACGTCGCCGCCCGGCTCGGCCTGGCCGGCAGACCAGGTGCGGAACTGACGGCGTTCGCGCTGGAACGGGCCGGGTGGTGGCGTTCCTTCGCCTCCTTCGGCGCGACCCCGGCACAGGCCCGCGTGGCGCACGTCGTCCACCGGGCGTACTTCCTCATCTGGCAGCAACTACGTGCTGGGGGGCACCGATGAGCGTGAACGGAACCGAACACCACGGTCTGGCGTCGGACGACGGTGTGGAGACCATTGCCGACGAGCTGCTCGACCAGGCGCTGGCCGAACGCCGCGCGCTGGTCCAGCTGTGCCTGTACGCGCTGGACCGCGCCAGTGCCGGCGTGGTCCAGCGCATCGAGGAAGGCCTGTCGTCCATAGGTGTCGTCGCCGTGCGGGCGGACGGTGAGCGCTTCGACCCGTCGCAGCACGAGGCCGGTGGCGCCGTGCCGACGGACGACCTCGCGTTGCAGGGCCTGGTCGCCGAGACCGAGGTGCCCGGCTTCCGCGACCGCGACCGCGTGCTGCGCGCCCCGATCGTGACGGTCTACACGTCCCGATGAGCAACCTCTCGCAGACAGTCCGGCAGACGCGCGAACGTCTCACCTCTCTCGTGCGCGAGCTCGACCCGTCGATGGCCGACTGGGTGACGCGGAGCGCGACGCAGGAGGTGTCGTCGGTCGTGATCGTCGGCGAGACCAACCGCGGCAAGTCGTCCCTGGTCAACGCCCTGCTGTCGACCCCTGGCCTCTCCCCGGTCGACGCCGACGTCGCCACCTCGACGTACCTCGTCTTCCAGCACGGCCCCTCGTGGGCGGCCCGCGCCTGCTACCCCGGCCTGCTCGCCCCCGTCAGCTTCCCGCTGCCCGCGCTGATCAACTGGGTCTCCGCCGCCCACGACCTGCCCGAGGGCGAACTCCCCCCGCGCTACGTCGAGGTCGACGCCCCGATCCCGTTGCTCGAACGAATGTCCCTCGTGGACACCCCCGGCGTCGGCGGCCTGGAGTCCGTGCACGGCGAACTGGCCCTGGAGGCCGTCACCTCGGCGACCGCCCTGGTCTTCGTCGTGGACGCCTCGTCCCCGTTCACCCGCGGCGAGCTCGACTTCCTCAAGCGCGTCGGCGACCGCGTCGAAACCGTCGTCTTCGCCCTGACCAAGACAGACCAGTACCGCGGCTGGCGCCAGGTCCTCGACGCCAACAGGGCCCTGCTCGCCCAGCACGCCCCGCGCTTCGCCGACGCCACCTTCCACCCGGTGTCCTCGCGCATGTTCGGCATGGCCGCCCAGGCCCCCAACCCGGACGCCGCCTCCATGCTCCGCGAGCGCTCCGGCATCTCGGCCCTGCAAACCGCCCTGCAGGAACTCGTCACGGGCCGCGCCGGCATGCTGGCCGAGGCCAACGCCCTGCGCGCACTCTCCACAGTCCTGGACGAGCTGGTCGTGCGCCTCGAACACGAGAAGCGCGCTCTCTCCGTGGGCGAGGACGAAGCCGCCGTCCTCCGCGCCCGCCGCGAAGAACTCCAGACCGAACGCCGCTCCTCCACCCGAGGCTGGCAGGTCCGCCTGCGCGGCGAGGTCCAGCGGGCCCGCATCGAGAACTCCCACGAGATCTCCCGCCAGATGCGCGACCTGCAGACCTGGTACCGCCAGGCCATCGACGCGGCCGACCGCACGTCCCTCGCCGCGCTTCCGGGGCAGGTCGACACCGCACTGCAGGTCGTCTCCGGCCGCATCTCCACAGCACTGTCCGTGCGCCTCTCCCAGGTCACCGACGCCGTGCTCGCCACCCTCTTCTCCCCCGAGGAACTGACCCTCATCCGCGGCCAGTTCGCCCGCGGCGAGCAACCCCCGGTGGTGTTGCGCCCCAAGGAGAAGCGCCCGCCCACGGCCGAGGACAAGCTGCTGGTGTTCATGGGTGTGTCCGGTGGCCTGGGCGCGGGCAAGCTCGCCGTCATGCCCCTCGCGGGCCTCGGCATCGCCGCGCTGAACCCGATCGTGCTGCCCGTGACCATCGCTCTCGGTCTGGGTGCTGGGTGGTGGATGGCCCGCACCCGTACCCACACCGCGGAGAAGCAGCACGTCAAGCAGTGGCTCTCCGACGCCATCGCCGATGCTCGCTCCACTGTGGACCAGCTGGCCGCCGAGCAGTTGATCGAGGCCGAGCAGGCGCTGTCGCTGGCCCTGGACGAGGCGCTGGCCAAGCGGATCGAGGCGATCGAGGCGGAGCTGCGGGAGGTCGACAGGGCGTTGCGGATGGAGGCCGGGGAGCGGGGGCGGGAGCTGCAGGGCGTGACGCGGCAGCTCGCGGAGGTGGAGCAGGGACGGTCGAAGGCGGAGGAGTTGCTCGGCCGCATCCGCTCGGTGCGCGATCGCGCCTGACGCCGCCGAAGGTCATCCGGACCGGCACGAACGGTTGGCGGCGGAACCAAACCGGCATAACGTGGGTCATACCGGTACATGAGCAGGTATGGAGGTGTGTCCCGGTGTACATCGACGAGAACGGTGCGGCCGACGCCGAGCTGAAGGTGACCGTCGAGGACGAGGAGTACACCGCCGACGTCACCTTCGACCTCGACCAGGACGGCGTGAACGACTCCGCCGTCGTCGAGACGGATGACGGCGGTCATCTCGCGTTCACCGACACGAACGGCGACGGTGACGCCGATCTGATGAGCACGTTCGACAAGGACGGCAATCTCCTGAGCCAGGCGCGGTTCGAGGAGAATTCCGGTGAGTGGATCGCCGTCGACCCGAACGACTCGCAGCAGGAAAAGACGAATTCGACTTCCAAACAGGCGATTGTCGTGGAGACCGACGACGGTGAACGAAACGTCGGTCAAGCCACCGAGGACACCGACGGGGACGGCAAAGCTGACACCGTTGTCGTCCGGGACGACGACGGCGACACGTGGTTGTTCACGGACAAGAACGGCGACGGCAAGGCGGACGTGGCGACCGAGATCACACGATCCGGCGAGGTCACGATGTCGGAACACCGCGGTGACGACTGGGTCGAGGTCGAGCACGGGCACATCGAGGCCGACGGCCGGTACGTGACGGACTCGAAGAGCGGCATTCTGGACGACTCGGACGACTGGCTCGAGGAAGAACGGTTCGACGGAGTCGTCCGAATCGATTCCACAACGGGGCAGTGGATCAGCCCGAACTGACCCCCTAACTGAAGCGCAGGTCACAGGCCCCGGTGTGGTGAGAACCGCATCGGGGCCTCTTGTGTTTTTCCGACCTCAAGCCCGCCTTAACGCCGTCCGAGTGCTGAATCGATTCCAGAATCGGTTTTGTGAGGGAAGCGACAGGCTGGGGGTGCTTTACCTGCCATTCACCGGGCTAACCTCGGTCCATCCCCTTCCACGTACGCCCGGCCCCACCGGGCGTCGTGAGCTATTCCCGAGGACGACGAAGTCCTGCACCGGACCACCACGTGCTCGGGTTGCCGAGGCGTTCAGTCAGGAGACGAGACGAGATGACGGCAGTGACCATTCCCGGTCTCGAACAGGCACCTACCAACCACGCGCAGCTGCTCGCATGGGTTCAGGAAGTCGCTGAGCTGACCTGCCCCGACGAGGTTGTTTGGGCTGACGGGTCTCAGGGCGAATGGGACCGTCTCACGAAGAAGCTCGTCGACGCCGGCACGTTCGTGCCGCTCAAGAAGAAGCCCAACTCGTTCTGGGCGGCCTCGGACCCCAGCGACGTCGCTCGCGTGGAGGAGCGCACGTACATCTGTTCGGTGCGCGAGGAGGACTCGGGCGCGACGAACAACTGGATGGACCCTTCCGAGATGAAGGCCATCATGACCGAGCTCTACCGGGGCTGCATGCGTGGTCGCACGATGTACGTCATCCCGTTCTGCATGGGCCCGCTGGACGCGGAGAAGCCGATGCTCGGTGTCGAGATCACCGACTCGGAGTACGTCGTCGTCTCCATGCACATCATGACCCGCATGGGCACCAAGGCGCTGAACCTGTTCGGTGAGGACGCCCCGTACGTCCCCGCGCTGCACTCGCTCGGCGCCCCGCTGGAGCACGGTCAGGAAGACGTGCAGTGGCCGTGCAACACGACCAAGTACATCTCGCACTTCCCGGAGACCCGCGAGATCTGGAGCTTCGGCTCCGGCTACGGCGGCAACGCCCTGCTGGGCAAGAAGTGCTTCTCGCTGCGCATCGCGAGCGCGATGGCGCGCGACGAGGGCTGGCTCGCCGAGCACATGCTGATCCTCAAGCTCACCTCGCCGGAGAACAAGGCGTACTACATCGCCGCCGCGTTCCCGTCGGCCTGCGGCAAGACGAACCTCGCCATGCTGGAGCCGACCATCCCCGGCTGGAAGGTCGAGACGCTCGGCGACGACATCGCCTGGATGCGCTTCGGTGAGGACGGCCGCCTGTACGCGGTGAACCCGGAGAACGGCTTCTTCGGCGTCGCGCCCGGCACGGACTACCACACCAACCCGAACGCGATGCGCACCATCGCCAAGGGCAACTCGCTGTTCACGAACGTCGCGCTGACCGACGACGGCGACATCTGGTGGGAGGGCATGGGCGAGCCCCCGGCCCACCTCACCTCGTGGAAGCACCAGGACTGGACGCCGGACAGCGAGGAGCTCAGCTCGCACCCGAACTCCCGTTACTGCACGCCGATCGAGCAGTGCGACATCAAGGCGCCGGAGTGGGAG
Organism: Lentzea cavernae; assembly: GCF_014653695.1. Taxonomy (GTDB): domain Bacteria; phylum Actinomycetota; class Actinomycetes; order Mycobacteriales; family Pseudonocardiaceae; genus Lentzea; species Lentzea cavernae. Next base: position 155,909 of record NZ_BNAR01000003.1, read on the forward strand.
GACCCGAAGGGCGTCCCGATCTCGGCGATCTTCTTCGGTGGCCGCCGCGCCACGACGATCCCGCTGGTCACCGAGTCGCGCGACTGGCAGCACGGCACCTACATGGGCGCCACGCTGTCGTCGGAGACCACGGCCGCCGCGGTCGGCAAGACCGGCGTCGTGCGCCGCGACCCGATGGCGATGCTGCCGTTCATCGGCTACAACGCCGGCGACTACTTCCAGCACTGGGTCGACCTCGGCAAGCGCGCCGACGCCGACAAGCTGCCGAAGATCTTCTACGTCAACTGGTTCCGCCGCGGTGAGGACAAGCGCTTCCTGTGGCCGGGCTTCGGCGAGAACTCGCGCGTGCTGAAGTGGGCCATCGAGCGCCTCGAGGGCAAGGCCGCCGCCCAGGAGACCCCGATCGGTTACGTGCCGACCGCGGCCGACCTGGACCTGGAGGGCCTGGACGCGTCGCGTGAGGACATCGAGGCCTCGCTCGCGTTCGACGCCGACGAGTGGCGTGCCGAGATCCCGCTGGTCGAGGAGTGGTTCGAGAAGATCGGCGAGAAGGTCCCGACCACGCTCCGCGACGAGCTGGCCGCCCTGAAGCAGCGCCTGGGCTAGTTCCCGGGTGTTCGAGAAGCCCCATCGGTCAACGGCGACCGGTGGGGCTTCTTCATGGGGTACTACTGGTCGTGTGACCCAGGACGACTTCCTCGGCGGACTCAACTACGACGGTTCGAAGCGCGATGTGGAGGTCGGCCCGTCGACCGGCATCGTGCGCTACTACCCGGTGCCACCGTCCACCGAGCCGGTCCGCACGCCGTGGTGGCGCTACACGCTCGTGTTCGGCCTCGGTTTAGCCATCGGCGTGGTGGGCGGCGTGGTCCTGTGCAGCAATTTTCTCTGAATCAGCGCAGCTCATAGTCCACATGGGACGAAGTTGTCCACAGGTGTGGACGGGCTTGTGCACATGTTGTGGATAGCTGTGGACAAGCCTGGGGACTTCTCCGCGGCCGCGAAAATGCTCTTGCACCAGGAATGAACCTGGGCCACTCCGGGAACGTCTTAGGTATGTGATGGCGGTCACAAAGATCGTCAACTGAGGCGGAATGGGAGGTGTGCCGTGGGAATCGCAGCGATCGCGATGCTCGTGCTGTCCCTGGCCGCCATCGTGATGGTCGTGGTCGCCGAGTCAGTTCGGGAGCGGGTTGTCCCGGATGCCGAGGAGGGTCCCGTTGAAGACCTTGGTGGCCTCCGCGTAGCAGACGGCGTTGGTCCAGCCCTCTGACCAGGCCTGCGAGCCGGGGTTCCGCCACGCCGGGAACACGTCCGTGCGCTTGGTCGAACCCAGGTAGTCGTGCACGGCCTTGGTGCACTTCTCGTTCGCGATGGAGTTCATCTGCTCCTTGGACGGAGCCGGGTCGGACGACTTGCCGAGCGACACGACACCGCCGGGCACGGCCTCGGCCAGGTGCGCGGTGTTGCAGGCGACGACCTTGACCTCCTGGTCCTTCGACGGAGAACCCTGGGTGCAGGTCTGGAACGTGCCGAAGCCGTTGGACTTCAGCACGTCCCGCACAGAACCCTTGCGCGCCAGCGGCTTCTCGTCGGGGCTGATCTCCACGACGGTGCACAGCCGCCAGCGCTGGCCGTCCTTCCAGCCCTGCTCGTTCGGCCAGAACGCCCAGACCCGCAGGCGCGTCGAGTCGGCGTCGCCGCTGCCCAGGTACTCGCTGAGCGTCTGGCGGCACGGCGGGAGCGCGGCCTTGCGCAGCGCCTGCGTGTCCGGGTAGGCCGACGGCAGGCCGCTCAGCTCACCGACGCTCATGACCTCGGCCTCGTGCGAGTCGGTGCACTGCAGCACCTTCAGCTCGTAGGCGTTCATGCACTGCCCCGATTTCGGCAGCGTGGGCGCGGAGGCGGAAGCGGTGGACGGCATCGGTCCCGGGACCGCCTGCCCTCCCACCTGGATCGCGCACGCGGACAGCGTCAACGCGCTCAGGACAATTGCCACCGCCAGCCGCACACGAGTCACACCACAGAGACTAGGGCCTTCACCTGATCGGCGATGTCCCGACGCTGTTTTTCGAAGGCCGCATCGGTCAGCGCGGCCGGATCGGCGGGCTGCCCGAGCACCGGCGTGTGCAGGTGTCCACCGAGGACGTTCGTTGCGCCGTAACCGATCCGCAGCCGGTTGGCCCGGTACATGCTCTCGTTGGAGAGGTAGTCACCGCCGCCACCGGACGCCGCGACCCTGCCGGGAGTCGGTTCGTCCGTGCGGCACGACTGCTGCGAACCGACGACGATCCACTCGCAGAAGCTCCGGTTCAGCGCCACGGTGAACGGGCCGGTGCCCGCGTCGATCATCTTCTGGTGCGGCAGGGAGGTCTCGATGAACTCGTTCGCCGGCTGCGGCCAGCCGGGAGCGTTCGGGACGCTGCCGTAGGAACTGACGTTGTTGTTGTCCCCGAAGCCGCCGCGCCAGCGCGCCGCCCACCGCTCGACGTCGAACCGGCCGGGCCTGCCCTGGCTGATCGTCACGAACGCGTCGGGCTTCTGCTCCAGCGCCTTGCCGTAGAACTGCTCCACGACCCCCTCGTCGAACCCGCCCCACAGCACCGGGAGCACCGAGGCCTGCAGCACGACCTTGCCCTCCGGCGTCGAGATCTCGCGGCCGTCGAGCTGCAACGCCGCCACCCCGGCCGGGTTGGAGCGCCGCACGTTCACGCCGGTGAGCTGGAACGGGTCGAAGCCGGTGACCGCGATCCTGCGCACGCCGGGCTTGGCGGAGAACTGCGCGTCGCTCAGACCGCGAGACGCCCAGTCGAACTTCTGGATGAGCGTCGCGCGGTCGTGCGGGGAGAAGGCGAACCGCGGCTTCCACTGGCGCAGCGCGGAACTGAGCTGCAGCCGTGCCCAGTAGAGCGGGCGGTCGTCGTAAGCGTCGTGCGTCACCGTTGCTGTGCTTTGGGCGCGGGCGACGGCGGCCTTCCACAGCGCGTTGCCTTCGCGTTCCACGAACTGCTGCGCCTGCCTCGGCAGGACCTGGCGGCACAGCTTCGCGGTGAAGTCCGCGACGCGGCCGTCGAACCCGGCCAGCTTCACGAGCGACGGGCCGACGGCGGCGCCACCGACGACGAGCACGTTGTCGAGCCGCTGCTCCTCGACGGTCAGCGCGGCCGTGGTGTCGTAGCAGTTCGCGTCCTGCGCTTGGGCGACGGCAGGACTCAGGGTCAGGGCGATCGCGGTCAGTCCGACCAGCCCGGCGATGGTTTTCACGTGGTTGATCCTCAACGCAAAGGGCCACCCGCCGTAACCGGCAGGTGGCCCATAGTGTTGCGGACCGCGTCTCAGTGGGCGGCGATGGGCTTGACCCTCGGGTTGTCCTCGTCGACGTGGTAGTCCGACGGGTCGGTCTGGTCCGTGCCGTTGAACCAGCCGGCCTTCTTGGCGATCAGCGTGACGACCACCGCGACCACGAGGTTGACCAGCAGCGCGACGATGCCGACGTAGATCTGCGTCGTCGAGGCGCCGAACGGGTGCCAGCCGAAGACCGAGATGTTGCCCAGCGGCAGCGCGGAACCGGCGAAGTGCGCCTTGCCGATGGCCGGGTTGCCGATGTTGTAGAGCAGCCACATGCCGTAGCCCATGCCCGCGATCCAGCCGGCGACCAGGGCGTAGACGTGGAACCAGCGCGTGTACAGCGCGATCGCGACCGCAGGCAGCGTCTGGAGGATCATCACGCCGCCCATGAGCTGCAGGTCGATCGAGAACTGCGGGTCGACGAACACGATGAACGCGACGGCGCCGAACTTCACCACGAGCGACGCGAGCTTGGCCTGCTTGGCCTCCTCCGCCGGGGTGGCGTTCTTCTTCATGTACTCCTTGTAGACGTTGCGCGTCCACAGGTTCGCCGCGGCGATGGACATGATCGCCGCCGGCACCAGCGCGCCGATGCCGATGGCCGCGAACGCGATGCCCGCGAACCACGACGGGAAGTTCGCGCCGAAGAGCTCGGGGACGATCGTGTTGGTGTCGGGGCGGCCGGTCGCCTGGTTGACGATCGGCTTGGTGCCCGCGCTGATCGCGACGAAGCCCAGCAGTGCCAGCAGACCCAGCAGCAGCGAGTACGCGGGCAGCGCGACCATGTTGCGCTTGATCACGTTGCGGCCGCGGCTCGCGAGGATGCCGGTCAGCGAGTGCGGGTAGAGGAACAGCGCGAGCGCGGACCCGAGAGCCAGCGTGGCGTACTGCAGCTGGTTGGTGCCGGTCAGCAGGATGCCGTCGGTCTTGCTGGGAGTCGCGTCGAACTTGGCCTGCGCGTCGTTGAAGATCTCGCCCCAGCCGCCGAACTTCGAGGGCAGGTAGATGATCGCCACGAGGATCACCAGGTAGATCAGGATGTCCTTGACGAACGCGATCAGCGCCGGCGCCCGCAGACCCGACTGGTAGGTGTAGAGCGCGAGGATCAGGAACGCGACGAACAGCGGCAGGTGGCCGAGGATGCCCGAGCCGTTGAGGCCCATCGACCGCAGCACCGCTTCGAGACCGACGAGCTGCAGCGCGATGTACGGCATGGTCGCGACGATGCCGGTGACCGCGATGATCAGCGCCAGCCAGTGCGAGCCGTAGCGGCCCTTCACGAAGTCGGCGGGCGTCACGTACCCGTGCACGCGGCTGACCGACCACATCCGCACCAGCGGCAGGAAGACCAGCGGGTACAGGATGATCGTGTACGGCAGCGCGTAGAAGCCGAGCGCGCCCGCACCGAACATCAGTGCCGGCACCGCGACGAAGGTGTACGCGGTGTAGAGGTCACCGCCGACCAGGAACCACGTGATCCAGCTGCCGAACTTCCTGCCGCCGAGCCCCCATTCGTCGAGGTGCTCGAGCGTGTCGCCCTTCTGCCACCGCGCCGCGAGGAACCCCATCACGGTGACCAGCAGGAAGAGGGCGCTGAAAACGATCAGCTCTGTCCACTGCATCAGTTCGCTCCCTCGTCCAGGTCGTCAACGCCGAGCTTGTCCAGCTTGCCGGTGACCACGGGCTCGTCCTTGGTCTTGACGTAGACGAGGCCGACGCACACGACGCCGAGCGGGACGAACAGGAACTGGTACCAGTAGAAGAACGGCAACCCGAAGATCCTGGGCTCGTCCATGTTGAACCACGGCGTGATGAGCATGAACAGCGGAAGTATCAGCAGCAGGTTCCAGTTGCTCCAGCGCAAGCCGGTCTTGTGATCCGACGGCATGGTGGCCCTCCGTGTACGCGGTGTTGCGCGGATGTTAGGCCTGCTCGTCGGCGCCGTCAGCCTCGTGATCGCAATCGTTGCCTTCGCCTTAACGTTCTCTTTGGACTAATCCGCCGTCAGACGGCTCGCGAGGTCTCGTTCGGCGGCGTCGAAGTACTCGTCGAGCTGCAGGACCGCCTGCTCGACCGTGCCGTTGTTCAGCAGTTCGACGATCTTGCGGTTCCACGGCAGGTACGTCTGGTGGAAGGCGTCCATCTCGCGCGCGACCCGGAACGCGAGCATGAGCTCGGCGAACAGGCGGTCGGACTCGTCGCTCAGCCGCGCGCTGCCCGCCAGGCCGACGATGCCGCGGTGGAACTGGATGTTCGCGCTGCCGGTCTTGCTGAAGTCGTTCTTCTCCGCCCTGGCCACGGCCTGGCGCACCGGTGCCCGCACCGCCTCCCGCTGGGCCTCGGTGACGTCGTTCCACAGGCGCAGGGCACCGCACTCGATCGCACGGCGGGCTGCGTAGAGGTCCTTGACGTCGGCGCTGGTGGGACGGCGGACGAACACACCGCGGCTGTGCTCGTGCACCAGGATCCGGTCGCGCGTGAGCAGCCGGAACGCCTCCCGCAGCGTGTTGCGGCTGACCCCGAGCGCACCGCCGATCGCTTCCTCGCTCAGGCGCAGCCCCGGCTCCAGCTCACCGTCGAGCACGCGTTCCCTGAGCATGTCGGCGACCTTCTGCGCGGTGCTCGCGCGCTCCAGGTCGGCCTTGCCCTGAGCCAGCGTCGACACCCACGTCTCGGTCACCTGAGAAGTCTATTTGCAGGATCGTTCGATTGCACTATCGTAGAATCGTTCAACAATCCTACAAGAAGCGGCGGGCACGGACGGGGAGGGGCAGTCATGGACCTGAACGCGGACCTGGGCGAGGGCTTCGGCCACTGGACCCTGGGCGACGACAAGGCGTTGCTGTCCCTCGTGACCAGCGCGAACATCGCCTGCGGCTACCACGCCGGCGATGCCGACACGATGCGCGAGACCTGCACCCTCGCCGCAGCCGCGGGCGTGGCGGTCGGCGCCCACGTCGGCTACCGGGACCTCCAGGGCTTCGGCCGCCGCTTCATCGACGTAGCCCCGGACACCCTCACCAACGAGGTCCTGGCCCAGCTGGGCGCCCTGTCGGCCTTCGCCCGAGCCGCCGGCACCCGCATCGCGTACGTGAAACCGCACGGCGCGCTCTACAACACCCTGTTCCGCCACGAGGCCCAAGCCGACGCCGTGGTCGACGCGGTCCGCCTGTTCGACCCGGCGCTGGCGGTGCTGGGCCTGCCGGGCGCGGTGTGGCTGAAGCGCGCCTCGGTGGCGGGCCTGCGCGTCTGGCACGAGGCGTTCGCCGACCGCGCCTACACGGCGTCCGGCACCCTCGTCCCGCGCGGCGAGCCGGGGGCCGTCCTGCGCGACCCGGCCGAGATCGCGGCCAGGTGCGTGCAACTCGCGACCGAGGGCTGGGTCCGCAGCGCTTCCGGCCGCCCGGTCCGCATCCAGGCGGACTCCCTCTGCGTGCACGGCGACACGCCGGGCGCCGTGGAGATCGCCCGCGCGGTCCGCTCGGCCCTGGAGTCGGCCGGTGTGGAGGTGGGCCGGGTGGAGTCGCCGCTGCGGCACACCCGCCAGGCGGTCTGATCAGGCGGTCTGACGCACCAAGGCGGCCGCCCCCACCAGCCCGGCCTCGCCGCCCAGTTCCGCCGGACGCACCTCGAACCCGTCCAGGAACGACAACCCGGCGTGCGTCTTCAACGTCCGCCGCACCGGCTCGAACAGCAGCTCCCCTGCCTGGGCCACCCCGCCCCCGACGACCGCCAGCTCCAGGTCGCACACCGCGGCGGCTCCGGCGATCGCCATCCCCACGGCCCGGCCGGCGCGTTCGAACGCCTCCAGCGGAACCTCCTCACCGGCCAGCGCCGCGGCGGCCAGCAGAGCGGCATCGGCGTCGTCCGGCGCCTGCCAGCCGGCCCGGCGCGCCCAGGACACCATCCGCGGGCCGCCCGCGATGGTCTCCACGCACCCCCGGCCACCGCACGTGCAGTGTTCGCCGCCGGGTTCCACGACGACGTGGCCGATGTGGCCCGCGTTGCCGGTGCGCCCGCCGAACGGCCGCCCGTCCAGCACCAGGCCACCGCCGACGCCGGTGGACACGACCAGGCCCACCATGAACCTGCTGCCCCGGCCCGCGCCCCGCCAGTGCTCGCCCAGCGCCATGCACACGCCGTCGCCCGCCAGCTCGACCGGGACGTCCGGGAACAGCGACCCCACCGACGAGCGCAGCGGGAAGTCCTGCCACGACGGCACGTTGATCGGTGAGACGGTGCCTGCCGAAGCGTTCACCGGGCCCGCCGAGGCGATGCCCACGCCCGCCACGGCGGAGTCCTCGACCACCGTCGAGATCACCGACACGACGGCGTCCCAGGTGTCGGTGGCCGGCGTCGGCACGCGCGAGGACCGCACCACGGCACCGAAGGGGTCCACGAGGGCGGCGGCGATCTTGGTGCCGCCGAAGTCCAGTGCCAGCACCAGATCAGTCACGATTCAGGAGCTTAACCAGCTAACGCTTCAACATCCGGGTGAGACCGGCCGCGACGGTCGTGGCGAGGATCCAGCCCGTCACGATCAGCCCGGACGCGATCCACTGCGACGCACCCGGCGTCTGCCAGCGGTTCTTGTTGCCGAAGTCGACGATCGGCACCACCAGGTCGATCGTGTAGAGCCACGCGTTCCACGGCAGGTGGTCGTCGTCGTTGATCTCCACCAGCGGTCCCTTGAACTGGAACCACAGGCTGCCCACGACCCACGCCGCGATGAGCCACCCGAGCGCACGCGCCGGGCGGTAGCCGTAGCCGACCATCGACCGTTGCAGGAAGCTCCACACCAGCACCAACGGCCCGAAGAAGCGCATGCCCTCCGCGACCGCCTTGTACCGCAGGCGTTGCTTCTCGATCAGCACGGTCGAGGCGTGCTCCTCGTTGCCGGCCGCCGTCAGCATCTCGGCGAACTGGTCGTACGGACGAGGGTGGTAGCTGCGCCGCATCGCCTGCCGCAGCCAGCGCAACCGTTGCTGCACCTGGTCGTCGTCGCGGAGGTCGATGGGGTACGCGAGAGAGTCGTAGCGGAAGTCGTCGAGGTCGATGAAACCCGTGGCGTTCCAGAAGTTCTCGTTGTCGTCCAACGACGTGCAACGCGCCTGTCGCAGCGTCACGAGGCCCTTGGGCGGCGACACGACGTTGAGCATCAGCTCCTGCACCTGCATGCCCATGGCGTTCAACGCATGGCTGTCGAGCTTGTAGCCGAGCACCGCGCCGTTGAAGTTCGCCATGCGGCCGATCACCGCGCGACGGCACCGCACGCCTCCGTGCGCGACGAACTCCTTGTCGCCGCGCGCGCAGATGAGGTCACGGCCGATCGTGGCGCCGCCGATGTCGAGCGACGGCTTCTCGCGCGGCTGGTGCCGGTACTTGCCCGGCTTGATCAACCGGCTGCCGCGCAGGTCGAGGTTGGCACCGACGGTGATGCCGCGCAGTTCCAGGCCGCCGGAGACGTCCGACTCGCGCACCACGAAGTTGCTGCCGATCTGGGAGCGGTTGGCCAGCACGGCGTCCGCGGCCGGGTTGTCCACGGTGGCCCGTTCGATCGTGATGCTGCCGCGCACGTGCGTGTCGACCATGCGCAGCTGGCCCTTGATCTTCACGCCGCGTCCGACGACGTCGCCGCCGATCTCCGCGCCGTCGACGTGCAACGCGCGGCCCGAGCCGGTCGGATCGGTGCCGACGGCGGGAGGCGAGACGGCGTCCAGCACGGCCTCTGCCACCGACAACGTGCCGCCGATGCGGGCGTTCACCGCGCGGACCGTGCCCTGGCTCGTGAAACCGCGGTCGAGCTCCAGGTCACCCGACACGTCCACGCGGTCGAGGATGAGCGTCGCGGACGGGTCGGCGTGCGGGTCGTTGGTGTCCTTGAAGTCCGAGCCGCGGGAGAGCACCGCGCCGCTCAACGACAAGGTCGAGCTGATGCGGGCGTTGGCCAGGAACACCACCCCGTGCGAGGTGAACGCGCCGAGCAGGTTGCCGCCGACCTGCATGCCGTTGCCGTTCAACGTGAACCCGTCGGCGTTCTCCAGCACCGCGCTGCCGAGGGTGACGTTGCCGCCGATGCGCGCGCCCGCGAGCCGCACCTCGCCCTCGGTGATGATGCCGAACCCGAGCAACGCGCCCGCGACCGTCAGCCGGTCGCCGTGCAGGCAGAGCCCGCCGGGAACGCTGAACCTGGTCTCCCGCAACAGGACCGAGCCCGCGATCTCGGCGTCGGTCAGGTCGGTGAGACCGGAGACCCGGCAGTCGAGCAGCGAGACGTCGTTGCTGCTGCTCAGGTTCCGCGCTTCGAGCCCCGGCAGGTCGCAGTCGCTGAACGAGATGCCCGCCAGGTTGGCCTGTCGCAGGTCCGGTGCCGCCTCGAACTGGCAGCGCTCGAACTCCAGCACGTACGGGACCTCGACCGCGCGCAGGTCGAGCACGTCGGTGACCACCCGGTCCACCACGCGGATGACGGGTGGGGTGCTCGGCTTGCGCCGGGGCAACCTCCACCCGCCACCACTGGAACTCTCGTTCTCCCCCAACAGTCCCCGCAGAACATCAGCCGCGGCGACCTTCCCCCTGGCCACCGGACCTAGGCCGGGTCGCTCGGGCCGTGGTGCGTCGGGTCGAGCACGCGGGCCAGGAACTCCTGGGTGCGCGCCTCCTGCGGGTCGCCGATCACCTCGGCCGCCGGGCCCTCCTCGACGATGTAGCCGCCGTCCATGAAGATCACCTTGTCGGCGACCTCGCGGGCGAACTGCATCTCGTGCGTCACGACCAGCATCGTCATGCCCTCGTCGGCGAGCTGGCGCATCACGCCGAGCACGTCACCGACGAGCTCGGGGTCCAGCGCCGAGGTCGGCTCGTCGAACAGCATCACGTCCGGGTCCATCGACAGCGCGCGGGCGATCGCCACGCGCTGCTGCTGGCCGCCGGAGAGCTGCGCCGGCATCGAGTTGGCCTTCTCCTTCAACCCGACGCGGTCGAGGTTGCGCAGGGCGATCTCCTGCGCCTCCTTCTCGCTGCGCTTGAGCACCTTGCGCTGCGCGACCGTGAGGTTCGCGAGGACGTTCAGGTGCGCGAACAGGTTGAACGACTGGAAGACCATGCCGATCTTCGTGCGCGCCAGGTCGATGTCGACGTCCGGGTTGGTCAGCTCGACGCCGTTGACGACGATCTTGCCGTCGTTCGGCTCCTCGAGCAGGTTCACGCACCGCAGCAACGTCGACTTGCCGGAACCGGACGGGCCGATGATGCAGACCACGTCACCGCGGTTGACCGTGACGTCGATGCCCTTGAGGACGTCCAGCGAGCCGAACGACTTCTTCAGCCCGGTGATCTCAACACTGATGTCGCTCACAGGACGGACACCTTCTTCCCGCCGGAGCGGCGCTCCAGGTACCGCGAAAGGTACCCGAGAGGCAACGTGATGATCAGGTAGCAGAGGCCGACCACGAGGATCGGGGTGAGCGACGGGCTGCGGCTCAGCGTCTCCCGCCCGAACTTCGTCAGCTCGTACTGGTCGCGCGCCAGGCCGATGATGTAGATCAGCGAGGAGTCCTTGGTCAGCAGGATCAGCTCGTTGGTCAGCGGCGGCAGGATGATCCGGAACGCCTGCGGGATCACGATGGTGATCATCGCGCGGCCCTGCGACATGCCGAGCGACCTGGCCGCCTCGACCTGCCCCTTGGGCACGGCCTGGATGCCGGCGCGGATCGTCTCGGCCATGTAGGCGGCACCGACGATGCCGAGCGCCAGCATGACCGTCGAGTAGATGTCGAACTGGATCTGGAACGCGAGCGGCACGCCGAACGCCAGACCGATGAACACCAGCAGAGCCGGAACGCCGCGGAAGAACTCGATGTAGACGGTCGCGATCCAGCGGTACGGCGCGATCGACGAGAGCTTCATCAGTGCGAGCACGAGGCCCAGCGCGAGGCCGAACGCGAAGCCGAGCGCGGTGTAGATGAGGGTGTTCTTCAACGCGACGGTGATGACGTTGGGGAACATCTCCCCCATCGTCTTGAAGTTGAAGAACGCCGTGCGGATCTGTTCCCAGTCGGCCAGGAACGCGATCACGACAACGATGACGACCAGCAGCGCGTATTGCGAGTACCGGAAGTATTCGGCCCGCTTGCGCTTCGACAGCGCCATTCTGACTCCTAGCGGATGTGGTTCGGAACGCGAACGGGGCGGCGTCGTCCGCCGCCCCGTCAGCACGAGATCGCTACTTCTTCTCCGGCTTCTTGCCGAACCACTTCTCGTAGATCTTGTCGTACTCGCCGTCGTCCTTGGCCTTCTTCAGCACGGCGTTGACCTTCTCGGCCAGGGCGGTGTTGCCCTTCTTGATGCCGATGCCGTACTGCTCGTTCGTGTCGAACTCGGCGGACACGGCGGTGTCCGGGAACTCCTTGACGTAGTCGAGGAGCACGCCGTTGTCGTTGATGGCGGCGTCGACGGCGCCGGTGCGCACCGCGGTCTCCATCAGCGGGAGGTCTTCGTACTGGATGACCTCGTAGCCGTTGGCGGCCTTGTTCTCGTTGGCGTAGATCTCACCGGTGGTGTCCAGCTGGACACCGATCTTCTTGCCCTTGAGGTCCGCCAGCGTCTTGATCGGCGAGTCCTTCTTGACCAGAAGCGCCTGCGAGGCCTCGAAGTACGGGTCCGAGAAGTCGATCGACTGCTTGCGCTCTTCCTTGATCGTCATACCGGCGGCCGCGAGGTCGCACTGGTTGGCGTTGAAGCTCGCACCGGAGGTGATCGTCTCGAACTGGGTGTCGAAGATCTCCTGCTGGACGCCGAGTTCCTTGGCGATCAGGTCGACCAGATCGACGTCGAAGCCGACGGTCTTGTCGCCGTCGGTGTACTGGAACGGCTTGTAGGACAGGTGGGTGCAGGTGACGAGCTTGCCTTCCTTGACAAGCTTGATGCCACCGTCGGTCGTTCCACCACCGCTGTTGGTGCTCGTCGCGCAACCGGCGAGCGCGGTCAGCGCTAGGGCCGCTGCGGGCAGCAGGGCGAGCACGTGCCTGGGTCGACGAGCCACTGCGTCACTCCTCGTAACTGTCGCGGACGAGTGAACGGGATCCTGCCACTCGGGTGACGTGGAGGACAGCACGTGCGTGTTACAGGCCACTGCCTTGCAATGATTTTGCGTCAAATCGGCTTTTCGATCACAAAATCTTGCGCGGTTTGGTCCAGATCACACAACTTCTTCACGTATTGCACACGGATAATTACGATCCGCGAGCGTTTCCTTGATCAGGATTTGATCACGACGGTGCTGGTCAGCGTGTTCTTTCGGTCATCAGACCTGCCACGAGAGCGGTCCAGCCCGTTTGGTGGGTGGCGCCGAGACCCTCCCCGGTATCACCGTCGAAGTACTCGCTGAAGGTGACGTGGTTGCGCCAAAGAGGTGAATCGGACGACTCGATCCGCTTGCCGTCCGACGGCCTGCGCCCGTCGTGGTCGGGCAGGAACAGCCCGACGAGCCGGTCCGAGAGCTCGTCCGCGACCTGACCCGCCGTGACCCAGCGCCCGGAGTGCGTCGGCATCTCGACCTGGAACATGCCGTCGTGGAACGCGCAGACCGTGCGCAGCGCCTCCACCAGCAACGCGTTGGTCGGCAGCCAGATCGGGCCGCGCCAGTTGGAGTTGCCGCCGAACATCGGCGTGTGCGACTCGCCAGGCTCGTAGCCCATGCGGTGGTCCTGGCCGGCGACCTTGACCTCCAAGCCCTCGCGGTGAGCGGCGCTGAGCGAGCGGATCCCGTGCGGTGACAGGAACTCCTGCTCGTCGAGCATCCGGTGCAGCACGCGCTTGAGCTTGCCCTCGTCGAGCAACGACACGAACGCGCCGCGCTCGTAGTGGAAGGTGATGAACTGCCGCAGTTCAGGCCGGCGCTTGAGCAGGTGCTCCAACCGGCTCGTGAACCCGGGCAGTTCGCTGAGCACCCACGGCTCCAGAACTGCTGACGCGAGCAACGGGATCAGGCCGACCATCGACCGCACGCGCACCGGCTCGGACTCGACGTCGCCGTCCGGGCGGCGGCGCGAGACGCGGTCGTAGCAGAAGCCGTCCTCGTCGTGCCAGATCCCGCCGCCGTGCGACCCGAAGTGCGTGAACGCCCCGGCGATCGACAGGAAGTGCTCGACGAACTTCGTCGCGACGTCCTCATAGGACTCGTCGTCCCGCGCCAGCTCCAGCGCGATCTGCATGAGGTGCAGACTGTACGCGGCCATCCACGACGTGGCGTCGGACTGCTCCAGCCGCCACTCGCCCAGCATCGGCTCCGACCTGTTGACCGGCCCGATGTTGTCCATGCCGAGGAACCCGCCCTCGAACAGGTAGCTGCCGTCGGCGTCCTTGCGGTTGACCCACCACGAGAAGTTGAGCAGCAGCTTGTGGAAGATCTTGGCGAGGAACCCGCGGTCCCTGCTGCCGTCCGCGCGGTAGACCTGCAACGCCGCCCACGCGTGCACCGGCGGGTTCACGTCGCCGAACTCCCACTCGTAGGCGGGGATCTGGCCGTTGGGGTGCATCATCCACTCACGGCAGAACAGCAGCAGCTGCTCCTTCGCGAACGCCGGGTCGACCAGCGTGAACGGGAGGGTGTGGAACGCCAGGTCCCACGCCGCGAACCACGGGTACTCCCACTCGTCCGGCATCGAGATGACGTCGGCGACGTCGAGGTGCCGCCAGTGCACGTTGCGCGCCCGGGCAGTCCGCCTGCTCGACGGCGCTTCGGGCTTGGTCGGGTCGCCGTCCAGCCAGTCGCGCGTGCGGAACCGGTAGTGCTGCTTCGTCCACATGAGACCCGCGAGCGCGCGCCGCAGCACGTGCTTCTCCTCGCGGCTGGTCTGCGTGGCGATGGCGCCGTGGAACTCGTCGGCCTCGAGCTTCCTGCTCGTCATGGTCTCGGCGAAGCTCGGCCCGAACGGGTCCAGGTGCCCGTCCCCGCCGACGAGCCGCAGCCTGACCGTCACCGTCTCGCCCGGCTCGACCGGGTCGAACGAGTACCAGGCGGCGAACTTCGTGCCCGCCGTCCCCGCGTCGTCCGGCCCGGCGACCTGGCACGTGGTCGTGCTGCCGCCCACCACGTAGTCGCAGATGCCGTCCTTGACCCACGGCGACGGGTTGCGCCCGGCACCGAAGAGCGCCACCTCGTTGCTCTCGTTGTCCGTCATGAGCATCGACGGCCGGTCGTCCAGGTGCAGCGTGTACCGGCCGAGGTTGCCGTGATCAGCCGTGACCTTGCGTCCGGCCGTGGTGCTCGCAACGAGCTGACACGGCCGTTGGTCCCGGCCCCAGGCCCACGTGTTGCGGAACCACAGCTGCGGCAACAGGTGCAGCGGCGCGTCCTCGGGACCGTGGTTGGTGGCGCTGATCTCTACGCAGATGTCGTCCGTGTCCGCCTTCGCGTAGGTGACCTGGACGTCGAAGAACCGGTTCTCGTCGAGCACGCCGGTGTCGCTCAGTTCGGGCTCGCGGTTCTCCCGCCCGGCGCTGCGCGCCATCTCCCGCAGCCGCTCGTACGGGAACTCCCGCTGCGGGTACCGGTAGACGACCTGCATCCAGGAGTGGGTGGGCGTCCCGTCGGTCACCCACCAGTGCTCCTTGACGTCCTCGCCGTGGTTGCCCTCTTCGTTGGCGAGGCCGAAGTACCGCTCCTTGAGGAACGGGTCCCTGCCGTTCCACAGCGCGACGGCGAAGTTCAGGAACCCGTGCACGTCGCAGATGCCGGCGATGCCGTCCTCGCCCCACCGGTAGGCGCGCGAACGGGCGTGGTCGAACGGGAACGAGGCCCACGCGTCACCCTCGGGCGAGTAGTCCTCGCGGACCGTGCCCCACTGGCGACCCGACAGGTACGGCCCCCACAGCCGCCACGGCGAAGTCGGGGTGTCCGACTCCGCCAGGCGTGCCCGTTCCGCTTCTCCGACCATCCGCCCAGTGTGGGACACCTGGTCGTACGGCCGGTCGGGGCCACGTCTCGGCTGAGTCCTAGCTCACTCGAGGCGGGGTGGAGCGTGACCTGTTCGGCTCATTTTGATCGTGCCCGAACGAGCGCACGATGCACGGATGACCGAGGACGAGGTCTTCGAGCAGGTCGTGGAGGCGGCACTGCGGCTGGGCGAGCACGGGGAACCGCCTGGTGATCCCGAGGCGCTGCGGGCCGTGCTGCGAGATGCCAAGCCGTGGATCGTCGCTTCGGCGCGCGCCCAGCACGACCGCTACACGGAGCTCGCCGTCGTGAGCGCGAGCGGTCTGGCCCGTTCCGCGACGAAGCACCCGTTCCTGTGGCGCTGCCTGCTGCTCGTCGTGATTCCGGTGACCGTGTGGGTGCTTTGGGTGCTGTTGTTCAAGTACGGGGTCAACGGCAACCCGGCGATACCCGTTGTCCGCAACTCGGCGTTCGGCCTCGGAACCGCCGCGGTGGTGTTCGGGATCTCGTACACGGGCGTGATCGGGAGGACGGTCGCGTGGTTCTGGGGGGTCGCGGGGCAGGGCAGCGTCTCCCTCTCCGTGCTCATCGCGAACGTCGGCGCGGTGGTGGCAGCCGGCTGGCTCGTGCTGCTCGTCACCGTGCCGCTCAGCCTCGCGCTCGTCTGGGGAGTGGGTCACCTGACCGAGGTCCTCAACGTCGTCCTGCCACCGGCGATGCTCGTCGGCAGGCTCGTCGCGGCGGACCAGGCGCTCGCGGAGTGGCGGTCGGCGATGCTCAACGACGGCGTGCTGCCCGCACTGCGAGCCGAGCTGGGCGGCACCCGCGTCGTGCCGGGCACCGCGCTGGCGTTCGGCGACGCGCGGAACCTGCACCGGGGCGGCTCGCTGATCAGCCACCAGCCGGTGCCGGCGGGCAGGGAGCTGGCCGAGCTGGTCGGCACGCTCGACGGCGGCAGCTTCGCGCTCGCCGGTCCGCGCGGTTCCGGCAAGACCAACCTGCTGAGGGCCTTCTGCCAGGGCGCCTACCGCGGGCAGGGCCAGGCCGCGGACCTGAGCGTGCTGGTCGCGGCACCGGTCGACTACGTCCCGCGGGAGTTCGTGCTGCACCTCTACGCGCGGGCCTGCCACGCGGTGCTCGCCCACCTCCGCGAGACCGAGCGCAAGGTCGTCCGGCGCCGCTGGTGGGTCCGGCACGACGACAGGCGCCGGCTGGCCAGGTCGGCGCAGCGCGGTCTCCGCGACATCGCCTACGTCCAGACCCTGACCGGTGAGACCAGCGGGAAGTTCGGCTTCCGGGGTGCGGAGCTCGCCCACAAGCGCGCGACCAGCCTGGCCGGCCGCCCGCCGACGTACCCCGAGGTGGTGGACGACTTCCGCACGTTCGTCCGCGACGTCGCCCGCACGCTGGACCCGGTGCGCGTGGTGATCGCCGTCGACGAGATCGACCGCATCGGCGCGGGCGAGCCGGCCCGCAGGTTCCTCAACGAGATCAAGGCCGTCTTCGACGTGCCCGGCTGCTACTACCTGGTGTCCGTGTCGACCGAGGCCCAGCACGACTTCGAGCTGGCGGGCATGGGGTTGCGCAGCGTCTTCGACAGCTCGTTCGACGAGGTCGTCCGCGTCGACTACCTGGACTTCCAGCTCGCCCGCGGCCTGATCAGCAGGTCGGTGGACGGCCTGCCGGAGGTGTTCGTGGCGCTCGCCTACGCGTTCTCCGGAGGCCTCGCCCGGCAGCTCACCCGCTCGGCCCGAGCGATCGTCCGGCAGCCGCGCGGGAGCCTGCTGGCGGACGTGGCCGAGAAGCTGGTCGCCGACGAACTGGACCGCGTCTGCAAGACGACGAGCGACGCGCTCACGGCGCTGGACGACCGCGACGGCGTGACGAAACTGCTGCGCGTACTCGCTGATCCCGACCCGGACCTGCACGTCCTGCGCGAACGCGTGCAGGCGTCCTACGCGAAGGAGCACACCGCGATCGGTGATCTCGCGGACAGGGCGGCGGCGCGGATCGCGTTCCTCGCCGTCGTCCGCGACCACTTCACCAACGACCTGACCGAGGTGCTCCCCGCGCAGGTCGACGCACTCGCGAGAGCGCGTCGCTACGCGGGGAGCAACCCGGCCACGGGCCTGGCCCTGCTCGAGGAGTTCAGCTCTGCTTCGCCTGCGCGTCCAGCACCAGGGCGATCGCCTCGGTGACCCGGGACGCGTGCGCGAGGTGCAACCACTCGTCGGGCACGTGCATGTTCGAGTCCGGCCCGATCACTCCCGTCACCACGAACTGCGCCTCCGGGTACGCCTCGTGCAGCAGCCCCATGAACGGGATCGAGCCGCCGAGCGACACCGTCCGCCACGGCGCGCCGAAGATCTCCTTGCCCGCCTCGTCGAGGACGGCGGAGAGCCAAGGGGCCAGCTCAGGGGCGTTCCAGCCGTCGGCCGACTCGACGCGGGAGAGCTCCACGGTCGCGTTGTAGGGCACGTCGGTGGTGAGCTTCTCGCGCACCGCCTCCAGCGCGGCCGAGGCGGAGGCCGTCGGCGGCAGGCGGAAGGACAGCACCAACGAGGTGAACGGGCGCAGCACGTTGCCCGCGTCGTCGGGCAGGGGCAGGCCCTCGGCGCCGGTGACGGACAGGGTCGGCCGCCAGCCGGAGTTCAGGGCGAGCTCGACCTCGTCGGACGACATCGGCTGCAGGTCGCCGACGCGCGGGACCGGGTCCCACAGCGCGCCCGGCGCGGCCTCGACGGCCTCGCGGACCTCGGCCAGCCGTCCGGCCGGGATCTCGACGTGCATCTCCGGCACGAGGATCTCGCCGGTCTCCGAGTCCTCGATCCGGTCCAGGAGCTGGCGGGCGATCCGGAACGACGACGGCACGATGCCCGACGCCATGCCCGAGTGCAGGCCGCCGTCGAGCACCCGCACGGTGGCCGTGACCTGCACCAGGCCGCGCAGCGACGTCGTCAGCCACATGCGGTCGTAGTCGGAGCCGCCCGAGTCCAGGCAGACGACGAGCGACACCTGGCCCAGGCGCTCGGAGAGGTGCTCCAGGTAAGCGGGCAGATCGGGCGAACCCGACTCCTCGCCGGTCTCCAGCAGCACGACGCACCGGGCGTGCGAACCGCCCGCCGCGCGCACGGCCTCGATCGCGGCGATTGCGGCATATCCGGAGTAACCGTCATCCGCCGCGCCACGGCCGTAGAGACGTCCGTCACGCAGGACAGGGGTCCACGGACCCAGTCCCTCGCCCCAGCCGCCCACCGGCGGCTGCTTGTCGAGATGGCCGTAGAGCAACACCGTGTCGTCGCCCGAGTTACCGGACGCGGGCACGTCCACCACCAGCAGCGGCGTGCGTCCCGCCAGTTGGACGACGTCGAGCCCGGCCCCCGGCAGGTTCCGCGAGGCGATCCACGCCTTCACGTGGTCGATCGCGGCCGCCAACTCTCCGTGTTCTTCCCACGCGGGGTCGAACGCGGGCGAGATCGCCGGCACGGCGACGAGCTGAGACAGGCTCGGGACGATGTCGTCGTCCCAGAGCGTCCTGACGGTGCTGGTCACAACTGAGCGGTCCACCTCTCGATCCTGTCACGACTCCGGCTCCGCTCGCGTCCGTAGCCTCTTGTGGACGGCCTCGAGCTAAGTTAACGATCGGTAACCGGGACAACGTTGTCCGATAATCGGACTACAACCGTCGGAGGACAAAAGGTCGAACTTCCGACAGTTGTCGCTGATCAGAACGTTGACTCGTGTGTTACGAAGTGGGACGGGTCTCACCAACTCGGGTGAGGCCGTGTCAGGATGTGGTCGTAAGCCACCGTCACCGTCGACGGCTGCCTCCGGCCCCACAGGGTTGGCGGCGACCGCCGACGTCGCCGCACGAGGTCGTCACGAGCGATCAGGCGGTCGGAGTAGACAGAGGAGAAGGCGCATGTCGTCCCCCGAGCAATGGACGCACCCTGAGCCGGACGCAGCGCCGGCCGCCACTGCCGCAAAACCGACAGCGGAACAGGTGATCGCAGGCTTGCGAGCGACTGACGAGGGCGGTGCCGACCTGGTGCAGCTCCTCACCCCCGAGGGTGAGCGGGTCAGCCACCCCGACTTCGACATCGACATCACGCCGGAGGAGCTGCGCGGTCTGTACCGCGACATGGTCCTGATCCGGCGGGTCGACCGCGAGGCGAACGCGTTGCAGCGCAAGGGCCAGCTCGGCATCTGGGTGCCGCTGCTCGGTCAGGAGGCGGCCCAGATCGGCGCCGGCCGCGCGATGCGCCAGACGGACATGGCCTTCCCGAGCTACCGCGAGCACGGCATCGCGTGGACGCGCGGGATCAACCCGACGGAGCTGCTCGGCATCTTCCGCGGCACCGACCAGGGCACGTGGGACCCGGTCGAGAAGCGCTTCCACCCGTACACGATCGTCATCGGCAACCAGGTCCTCAACGCGGCCGGGTACGCGATGGGCCAGAAGTTCGACGGCAAGGTCGGCGACGACGAGGGAGAAGCCACCATGTGCTTCTTCGGCGACGGCGCGACCAGCCAGGGTGACGTGCACGAGGGCTTCGTGTGGGCCGCGGTCTACGACGCGCCGCTCGTCTTCTTCTGCCAGAACAACCAGTGGGCCATCTCCGAGCCCACCGAACGCCAGTCGCGCCTGCCGCTCTACCAGCGCGCCCGCGGCTACGGCTTCCCCGGCATCCGCGTCGACGGCAACGACGTCCTCGCGACGCTCGCCGTCACGAAGTGGGCGCTGGACGAGTGCCGCCACGGCAACGGCCCGATCCTGATCGAGGCGTTCACCTACCGGATGGACGCGCACACCACCTCCGACGACCCGACGCGCTACCGGCTGTCGGACGAGCTCGAGATGTGGAAGCTCAAGGACCCGATCGAGCGCGTGAAGGTCTACCTGGTGCGCCAGCAGTGGGCCGACAGCGAGTTCTTCGACGGCGTCGAGGCCGACGCGGACAAGCTGGGCGAGGAGCTGCGGGAGTTCTGCACGAACATGCCCGACCCGCCCGCTGAACGGATCTTCAGCAACGTCTACGCCGAGGGGAACCCCAACCTCGAGGCTCAGCGCGACGAATTCCTCGACTACGTCTCGGGTTTTGCTGGAGGTGAGCACTGATGGCTGCTCCGACCATGGACCGTTCCACGGCGGCCGCCCCGGCGTCCCCGCAGACGCTCACGATCTCCAAGGCCCTGAACATGGGCTTGCGGGCGGCCATGGAGGCCAACCCCAAGGTCATCATGATGGGCGAGGACATCGGCAAGCTCGGCGGCGTCTTCCGCATCACCGACGGTCTGCAGAAGGACTTCGGTGAGCAGCGCGTGCTCGACACGCCGCTCGCGGAGTCCGGCATCATCGGCACCGCCGTCGGCCTCGCGATCCGCGGCTACCGCCCGGTGTGCGAGATCCAGTTCGACGGCTTCATCTTCCCGGGCTTCGACCAGATCGTGTCGCAGGTCGCGAAGCTGCACTACCGGACGCAGGGCAAGATCAAGATGCCCATCGTGATCCGCGTGCCCTTCGGCGGCGGCATCGGTGCGGTCGAGCACCACTCGGAGTCCCCGGAGTCGTACTTCGCGCACACCGCCGGCCTCAAGGTCGTCTCGTGCTCCAACCCGGCCGACGCGTACTGGATGATCCAGCAGGCGATCGACTGCGACGATCCGGTGCTGTTCTTCGAGCCCAAGCGCCGGTACTACGAGAAGGGCGAGGTCGACACCACGACCCAGCCCGGCAAGCTCTTCGAGTCGCGCGTGCTGCGTCAGGGCACCGACGCGACGCTGGTGGCGTACGGCCCGATGGTCCGCACGTCCCTCGACGCCGCCAACGCGGCCGCCGAGGACGGCACGTCGCTCGAGGTCATCGACCTGCGCACGCTGTCGCCGCTCGACCTGGCGCCCGTGTTCGAGTCGGTGCGCCGCACCGGCCGGCTCGTCGTCGTGTCCGAGGCGCCGTCCGAGTCCTCGATCGCCAGCGAGATTGCAGCCAAGGTCCAGCAGGAGTGCTTCTACTCCTTGCAGGCTCCGGTGCTGCGGGTGACCGGTTTCGACACCCCGTACCCGCCGTCGAAGCTCGAGGAGGAGTTCCTCCCCGACCTCGACCGGGTGCTGCACGCCGTCGACCGCTCTCTCGCCTGGTAAGGGGACAACCGGAAATGCCGCAGTACAAGCAATTCCCCCTGCCCGACACGGCAGAGGGGCTGACCGAGGCCGAGATCCTCACCTGGCACGTCAAGCCGGGTGACACCGTCACGGTCAACCAGATCATCGTCGAGATCGAGACGGCCAAGGCCGCCGTCGAGCTGCCGTGCCCGTGGGCAGGCGTCGTGACGGAACTGCTGGCCGAGCCCGGCCAGACCGTCGAGGTCGGCGTCCCGATCATCACGATCGACACCGACCCCGGCGGCGCGGCCGCACCCGCCGCTCCCGCTCCCGTTGCGGCAGAGGCGAACGGCACCTCGTCCGGCAAGATCGGCGAGGAGATGCCGGGCGGGCGCATCGCGACGCTCGTCGGCTACGGCCCGAAGTCCGGCACCGCGAAACGCCGCGCCCGCAAGGACTCCGGCGCACCCGCACCCGCCGCGGCCGTCGTGGCCCCGCCGGCTCCCGCGCCCGTTCCGGTCGCGGCGCCCGTGGTCCAGGCTCCGGCTCCGGTGGCTCCCGGCGGTTACGTGCCGCTGGCCAAGCCGCCGGTGCGCAAGCTCGCCAAGGACCTCGGCGTCGACCTGCACGCCCTGACGGGCTCCGGCCCCAACGGCGTGATCACCCGCGAGGACGTCGAAACCGCCGTCTCCACCCCGGCCGCTCCGGCGGCTGCGGTGTCCTCTGTGGACAACGGCACGCGCGAACGCCGGGTGCCCATCAAGGGCGTCCGCAAGGCGACCGCGCAGGCCATGGTCGACAGCGCGTTCACCGCCCCGCACGTCACCGAGTTCCTGACGGTCGACGTCACCCCGATGATGGAACTGCGCGCTCGCCTGAAGAACGCGCCGGAGTTCCGCGGCGTGAAGCTGACGCCACTGGCGTTCTGCGCCAAGGCGATCATCCTCGCGGCCCGTCGCACCCCGGACGTCAACGCCACCTGGGACGCAGCGGCCAACGAGATCGTCTACAAGGACTACGTCCACCTGGGCATCGCGGCGGCAACGCCACGAGGCCTCGTGGTCCCGAAGGTCCGAGACGCAGACCGCATGTCTCTCAAGGAACTCGCGGTCGCACTGGACGAACTCGCCACCGTCGCCCGCGACGGCAAGACGTCCCCCGCGGACATGATGAACGGCACCATCACGATCACCAACGTCGGCGTCTTCGGCGTCGACACCGGCACGCCGATCCTCAACCCCGGCGAGTCCGCGATCCTCGCCCTCGGCGCGATCCGCGACATGCCGTGGGTAGTGGACGGCGAGATCAAGATCCGCAAGATCTGCCAGCTCGCGCTCTCCTTCGACCACCGCGTGGTCGACGGGCAGCAGGGTTCGCAGTTCCTGGCCGACGTCGGCGCGCTGCTGGCCGAGCCGGGCATCGCGATGACGTACTGAGAACAGGTCGTGGGTGTTTCCGCCGGAAACACCCACGACCTCGCTCCACCGTCTAGTCGATCTTGCCCTCGACGGCCTCCATGCGCAGGCCCAGGCTCGCGATGCCGACGACGGTGGCCTGGCCGGCCGGCGCACACTGGTTGCCCAGCCAGCCGTAGCTCTGCATGTGGGCTTCCGCGCACGTGGTCCGGGTGCTGCTGCTGAACGAGAGCGCCTCCATCCGCAGGCCCAGGCCGACCGTGCCGATCTCCGTGTAGGTGTTGTCGTGGACGCACTTCGAAGGTTGCCAACCCTGGTTCTGAACGTGTGCCTGCACGCAGGTCACCCCACCTGTGCCCGATGGGGCGACCCGGAGCGCTTCGAGCCTGAGACCGTTGCCGGTGGTACCCGCGAAGGCCCAGTTGCCGTCGTCGTCGCACATCCAGGGCTGCCAGCCGATGTCCTGGACGTGGCCGCTGAAGCAGACAGACGGAGTGGCGCTTTCGACCACCTCGGGCGGCAGGTCCGCGATGACGCCAGCGATGATGCCGGCCTGCCGCACCGCTTCGTCCACGGTGGTCGCCGGGCCTGACGCCTCGGCGCTCGCGGCCCCGGCCCCGGCGCCGAGCAACGCGGCGACGAGCCCGATGCAGCTGATGACGGTTTTCGATGCATGCGAAACAGAACGCATTGATTCCCCCAGAACCAATCAGCAGGTCGGCGCACGTCGAACAGGACCTTCAGCGAAGGCCGTGAATCGATGATTGCCCCCCAGGCGATACCGACGCGATCCACGGTTCCACAGGTCGTGCGGCTCCGTCACTAGGGCGTTCGGTCCAACTGGGTCAGCCACCCGTTCGGTTAATCAGGTTGACCCTCCAGCAACTGGAGACTGCACAGTAGGTCCCGTGACGCGCTACCAGATCGGCGAGCTGGCCAGGATGACCGGACTCACCGTCCGCACCATCAGGTTCTACTCCGACTCGGGCCTCATCCCGCCCACGGACAGGACCACCGGCGGCTACCGCACCTACGACGCCGACGCCCTGGCGAGGCTGAAGCTCGTCCGCACCCTGAGAGACCTGGGCGTGGACCTGCCGACCGCCGGCAAGGTGCTGGCCCGCGAGGTGTCGATGACCGACGTGGCGCGTGCACACGCAGATGCGATCGACGCGCAGATGAAGACGTTGCGGCTCAGGCGGGCCGTACTGCGCGCCGTCGCCAAGGGAGGGGAGATGGAACTGATGAACGAGTTGGCACGCATGTCGGACGAGGAGCGCCAGCGCATCCTCGACGACTTCTTCGAGGAGGTGTTCGGGCCCTACGAGCTGGATCCGCAGTTCGAGCAGCACATGCGCTCCGTGCGCGTCGAGCTGCCGGACGACCCGTCGACCGAGCAGCTGGAGGCGTGGGTCGAGCTCGCGAAGCTCGTGCAGGACGAGGACTTCCGCGCCGCGGTCAAGCGGATGTCCCATCAGCACGAGGAACAGCGCCGCAGCGGCGCGGACATGGGCCCGCCCGGAGACGGGCAGATGGAGGCGTTCAACTTCGCCATCGCCCAGGCCCGCGAGGCCATCGACGCCGGGATCGCGCCGGAGTCCGAAGCGGCACAAGAGGTTGTGGCCCGCGTGAACGCCAACTGGGCGGAGGCGCTCAACCTGCCGAACGACGAGAGCCTCGTGGCGAAGCTGCGCGAGCTGTCCGACTTCGCGGACCCGCGTGCCGAGCGGTACTGGGTGCTGATCGCGAAGATCAACGGCTGGCCCGCCATGCCGGACCACTCACGTGAGCGCGCCTGGCTGCGCGAAGCCGGCCAGCCGTTCGGCTAGACCTCCACGCACGGGAACCAGCTGGGCGCCCAGCTCGTTCCTGTAGCAACGAAGGGGGTTCGTTATGTCTGCACTGTTCGAAATCCTGGGGAGCGTGTTCGGCGAAGCGTTCGGGCCGAGCGGAGAAGACCACACGCGCGGGGACGCGGACGTCTTCCTGGGCGGCGAGTGGCAGGAGGGCGAGCTGTACTTCGGACCCACCAGGCTCATCTGGGACGAGCGGATCATCTTCAGCGACGCCGAGGGCCGCGTCGAGCAGATCGTCGACCAAGACCCGCCGCACCCGAACTTCGTGGTGCTGCACTTCCGCCGCCCGCACGACACCGTGCTGCTGGCAGTGCACCGCCGCGAGCTGCCGCGAGTGCGCACGGTCCTGAGCCTGCCCCTTTAGCGGTTACATGTCGTTCCGGCGAAGCCCGGCGTACAGCAGCGTGCCGCCCGCGAACGAGAGGGCGAGCCCCGCCCACCCGCGCTGGTTCGCGACCGGGTCGTTCTGCAGCTGCTCGTTCAGCAACGGGATCGCGAAGAGCAAGGCACCACCGAAGAACGCGACCACTCCCACCGCGAACGCCCACACCGGCCGGGTCATCGTCTTGACGTCGATGGCGTTGCCGACCTTCAGCCGCGTGATCAGCATGAGCGCCACGGAGATCACCACCAGCACGATGTTCGCCGCCCTCGGCAGCGCCGGGCTGCCGATCAGGAGCCCGGTCAGGATGACGCCGGCGTTGATGAAGATCACCAGGAGCGAGGCCCACTGTAATTGAGACGGTCTCATGTTTTACGACCCTAGGACCACCAGGTCGTTCACCGGGCCATAACCGCTGAGGTTGATCCTTGTGCGAGTGGCCCGCCGGTTCAGGGGAACGGCGGGCCACATCAGCAAGGCGTCACTTGATCTGCATGCCCGAGATCATCCGCGACACCACGAGCCGCTGAATCTCCGACGTGCCTTCAAAAATGGTGAAGATCTTCGCGTCCCGGTGCATCCGCTCCACCGGGTGTTCACGGGTGTACCCGGCCCCACCCAGGATGTGGATCGCCCGCTCGGTCGCCCACACCGACACCTCGGACGCCTTGAGCTTCGACATCGACCCCTCGCCCGCGGTGAACGGAACGTTGTTGCGCCCCATCCACGCCGCGCGCCACACAAGCAGCCGGGACGCGTCGATCTCCATCCGCATGTTCGCGAGGTCGAACGCGATCGACTGGTTCTCGATGATCTTGCGCCCGAACGCCTCGCGGTCCTTCGCGTACTCCAGCGAGTAGTCGTAGGCGGCACGGGCGACACCGACGGCCATCGCGCCAACCGTCGGGCGCGTGGTCTCGAACGTCGCCATCGCGGCCTGGCCACCTGCGCGAAGACCCTCACGAGCGCGTGCGAGCCGAGCCTCCAGCCGTTCGCGACCGCCGAGCACGCAACGCCCAGGCACCCGCACGTCGTCCAGGAACACATCGGCCGTGTGTGACGCACGCATGCCGTGCTTCTTGATCTTCCCGGGGGACGACAAGCCCGGCGTGCCAGGGGGAATGATGAAACCGGCCTGGCCGCGTGAGCCCAGGGCGGGGTCCACGACGGCGGTGACGACGTGGACGTTGGCGATGCCGCCGTTGGTGGCCCACGCCTTCTGGCCGTTGAGCACCCACTCGTCAGTCGCCTCGTCGTAGCGGGCCCGCGTCCGGTAGCCCGCCACGTCGGAGCCCGCCTGGGGTTCGGAGGCGCAGAAGGCGGCGAGCTTGGGGTCCGACTCGTCGCCGAAGCACTCCGGTACCCACTCGGCCAGCTGTTCGGGCTCGCCGCCCGCGAAGATGCCGGCGACGGCCAATCCGGTGCCCATCAACGAAAGCGCGATGCCGGCGTCGCCCCAGAACAGCTCTTCCGTGGCGATCGGCAACGACAACCCGATGGGGTCGGCGAACCAGGTCGCGAGGGCTTCGAAGCCGTAGAGGCCGATCTTCGCCGCCTCCTGGATCACCGGCCACGGCGTTTCCTCGCGCTCGTCCCACTCGGAGGCCGCCGGCCTGATCACGTCGCGGGCGAAGCCGTGCACCCAGTCGCGCAGGTCCGTCTGGTCTTCGTTCAGCTCGAGCGAGAAGCCACCCACAAGAAGTCTCCTAAGCCTTCGGGATGTTGAACAGGCTCATGAACCCGGCCGCGAACCCCAGGTCGCCCTTGACCTTCAGCTTGCCCGTCATGAACAGCACGGGGGCGGAGGCGTTGCCGGTCGCGAGCTTGAGGAAGTCGGCGGGCGTCAGCGTCACGATGGCACGGGCCTCGCGCGTCACGCCCTTGTTGATCGTGCACTCGGCGTTCTCGATGATGGCCTCGTAGACGTCCTCGAGCACGTGGAAGTGCACGACGGCCTTCGTTGCGCCGGCGCGGTCCGCGCGGAAGTGGACCTCCATGCGCCGGAACACCTCGTCCAGCACGCGCACGCGCAGCGCGGGGTCGGCCACGACGGCCTCGATCTGGTCCTTCGAGGCGCGGGAGATGATGCGGGCGAAGTTGGACGGGTCCATCTTCGACAGGTCGAGGTCCGCGCCGCCGTCCGCCAGCGCGCCCAACGCCCTGAGCAGTGCCGCGAAGTCGTCCTTGCCCAGCTTCTTCGGGTCGATGCCGCGGGCGATGACGTCGATGTCGACGTCCTTCAGCGCGGGGTCGTCCGGAGAGATCTGCTCCAGCGTGCTGATCAGCTCGGCCGGGGAGAGCTTCGCGATCGCCTCGGTGGTGAGGTCGAGCGTCATGGTGGGACACCTCCTGGTACCTACTCGCGAGTAAGACTACTGATGAGTAGATAGAGCGGCAAGCCGATCGGATAATCTTGCGGATCCGAACTGAGGGGTAGAGATGCGCACAGAAGGTCGAGCCAAGCGCTTGCCACGCGCGGTGCGTGAGCGCCAGATCATGGACGCCGCCGTCGACGTGTTCTCTCGGCTCGGCTTCCACTCGGCCTCGATGGACGAGATCTCCGAGGTCGCGGGCATCTCGAAGCCGATGCTCTACGCCTACCTCGGCTCGAAGGAAGAGCTGTTCGCGACGTGCATCCGGCGCGAGGCCACCCGCATGATGGAGGCGATCGCCACGGGCGTCGAGCCCGACCAGGAACCCGACGTGCAGCTGTGGAGCGGTCTGCGGGCGTTCTTCGGGTTCGTCGGCGAGAACCGGGCGAGCTGGATGGTCCTGCACCGGCAGGCGTCGAACCAGGGCGGGCCGTTCGCGGTGGAGCTCATGGACATGCGCGCCCGCGCGGTGTCGCTGGTCGCGGCGCTGCTCACCCAGTCGACGAAGGCGCCGGCGACCAAGCTCGAGGCCGAGTCGCTGGCCGCCGCACTGGTCGGGGCTGGCGAGTCGCTCGCGGACTGGTGGCTCGACCACCCCGAGGAACCCGCCGGCGTCGTCGCGGCCCGTCTCATGAACCTCGTGTGGATGGGCTTCGGCGACCTGGTCGACGGCAACGTGTGGCATCCACCGTCACGTCGCTGAGCCCAGCAGGTGGGGTCCCTTGCCCCACACGGCGAACTCCCAGCCATCAGCGGTCTCACCGGCGGAGAACTCGACGCGACCGGGGATCAGCAGCGGCTTCTTGAACCGGACGTCGACCGTCACGGCCTCGGGAAGACGCCCCTCCAGCGCCGCCAGGCAGCGCGCCTTCGTCCACATCCCGTGCGCGATCGCGCGCGGGAAGCCGAACAGCTTGGCGCTCAACGGGTGCAGGTGGATCGGGTTCCGGTCGCCGGACGCCGCGCCGTAGCGCCGCCCGATGTCCGCCGGCACCCGCCACACCGCCGAACCGGCCGGTCGTGGCAGCTCCTCACCGGAGCCCGGAGACCCGCCGGAGCGCCGCAGGTAGGTCGACACCCCTTCCCAGGCACCGGAAACCGACGTCACCACGTCGACCTGGGTGCCCTGCGGGTGCGGCCGGAGGTCGCGCGCGGACACCGTGATCTCGAGCGGCTCGTCCCACGTCAGCGGGCGCGACTGCGTGATCCGGTTCGCGACGTGCACGAGACCCGGCAGCGGGAAGGGGAACCCGGCGCCGGACATGAGCCTCATCTGCAGCGGGAAGCCCAGCACGTGCGGGTAGGTCAACGGCAGCGCGTCGCGCAGCCCGAAGCCGCACACGTCGTTGTAGGCCGCCAGGTGCTTCAACGAGACCTCGACGGCGACCGAAACCGGTGGGGCGGCAAGCGTGTCCCCGCGCCGGAACGACGTGAGGGCGGCGCGCAGCAACATCAGGCCCCCAGCAGCATCTGGCCGCACACCCGCACGACGTTGCCGTTCACGCCACCGGAACCCGGCGACGCGAACCACGCCACGGTCTCCGCGACGTCGACCGGCAACCCGCCCTGCGACAGGCTGTTCATCCGCCGCCCGACCTCGCGCGTCGCGAACGGCACCGCGGCGGTCATCTTCGTCTCGATGAAACCGGGCGCCACGGCGTTGAACGTGGACCCGCGCGCGGCCAGCACCGGAGCCAGGGTGTTCACCATCCCGATCACGCCCGCCTTCGACGTGGCGTAGTTGGTCTGGCCGACGTTGCCCGCGATCCCGGCGATGGACGACACCCCGACGATCCGCCCGCCGCCGCGCAGCACGCCGCCGTGGATCAGCGCGTCGTTGATCCGCTCCTGGCAGGCGAGGTTGACCTCCAGCACCGAGTCCCACTGAGAGGAGTCCATGCGCGCCAACGTCTTGTCGCGCGTGATGCCCGCGTTGTGCACGACGACGTCGACGCCGCCGTGCCGTTCCAGCAGGTAGGAGGTCAGCCGTGCGGGATCGCCGGTGATGTCGAGCTGCAACGCCGAACCGCTGATGGAGTTCGCGACCTTAGAGAGCTCGTCACCCGCTGCGGGCACGTCGAGGCAGACGACATGGGCGCCGTCGCGGGCGAGAGTGGTCGCGATGGCTTCGCCGATGCCCCGCGAGGCACCCGTGACCAGCGCGACCTTGCCCTGCAACGTGCCGGCGGGAGAGTTTCCGGAGACGTGGACGACCTGTCCGGACACGTACGCGGACTGTCCCGACAGGAGGAACCGCAGCGTCGACTCGACCCCGTCCTCGGCGCCTTCCGCGACGTACACGAGGTTCGCCGTGCCACCGCGGCGCAGCTCCTTGCCGACCGACCGCACGAAGCCCTCGAGCGCCCGTTGCGCGATGGAATCCGGCGACCGCCCGATGACGACCACCCGTCCGCACGGCCCGAGCTGCGTGATCGCCGGGTGGAAGAACTCGTGCAGCTGCCGCAGATCGCCGACCGCGGAGATCTCAGAGGCGTCGAACACGAGCGCGCCGTAGGGGGCGGGCCCTGTTTCCAGCTGCTTCAGGAAGGGCAGCCGGGTGGCGCCGCCGATCAACACCGGCGTGGCCGGTGCGGCGTCGCGGCGCAGTGGGTGGGGGTTCGGCAGGCCGAGCCTGCGCACGAGCTGGCGACCGAGCCCGGACGTCGCGAACTTCTGGTACCTGTCCACGAGCAACAACCTACTCGCTAGTAAGTCTACCCGCTAGTAGGTAGTATGGGGGCATGCGAGTAGCGATCATCGGCGGCAACCGCATCCCGTTCGCCCGCTCGAACGGCCCGTATGCCACCGCGTCGAACCAGGACATGTTCACGGCGGTGCTCGACGGCCTGGTCAGCCGCTTCGGCCTGCAGGGCGAACGCCTCGGCGAGGTGGTCGGAGGCGCCGTGCTCAAGCACTCGCGCGACTTCAACCTCGTCCGCGAGTCGGTGCTGGGCAGCAGGCTCAGCCCGGAAACGCCCGCGTACGACCTCCAGCAGGCGTGCGGCACCGGTCTGCAGGCCATCATCGCCGTCGCCAACAAGATCGCGCTCGGCCAGATCGAGTCCGGCATCGCGGGCGGTGTCGACACCACCAGCGACGCCCCGATCGGCGTGAACGAGAACTTCCGCAAGCTCCTGCTGGAGTTCAACCGCACGCGCAAGATCAGCCTGCTGACCAAGCTGCGCCCCGGTCACGTCGTCCCGCACCTCCCGCGCAACGGCGAACCGCGCACCGGCAAGTCGATGGGCGAGCACGCGGCCATCACGGCCGCCGAGTACGGCATCACGCGCGAGGACCAGGACGAGCTCACCGCGCGCAGCCACCGCAACCTCGCCCGCGCCTACGACGAGGGCTTCTTCGACGACCTCGTCACCCCGTACCTCGGCCTGACCCGCGACCAGAACCTCCGCCCGGACAGCAGCCCCGAGAAGCTCGCCAAGCTCAAGCCCGTCTTCGGCGACACGATGACCGCCGGCAACTCGACGCCACTCTCCGACGGCGCCTCCGCGGTCCTGCTCGCCACCGAGGAGTGGGCCGCCGCGCGGAACCTCCCGGTCCTCGCCCACCTGACGTTCGCCGAGACCGCCGCCGTCGACTACGTGCACGGCGACGAGGGCCTGCTCATGGCTCCCGTGCACGCCGCACCGCGCATGCTCGACAAGGCGGGCCTCACGCTGCAGGACTTCGACTTCTACGAGGTGCACGAGGCGTTCGCGTCCCAGGTCCTCGCCACCCTGAAGGCCTGGGAGAAGGAGCTCGGCGAGATCGACAGGGCGAAGCTGAACGTCAACGGCTCGTCGCTGGCGGCAGGCCACCCGTTCGCCGCCACCGGCGCCCGCATCGTCGCGACCCTGGCGAAGCTGTTGCACCAGAGGGGAAGCGGACGCGGGTTCGTGTCCATCTGCGCGGCCGGCGGCCAGGGGATCACTGCGATTCTGGAACGGTGACGCACTAAGTCTTGCCGAAGTCGAGGGTCTCTCATGCACACTCAGTGGACCGCAGCGCGGCGGTTCTGGGGGTGGGGCACATGCACGACCTGCAAGTCGATCCCGAGAGAGACCCGGTGCTGGCAAGGGCGCTCACCGGCACCATCAGGGACGAATGGCGACCGGCCGCCGACGCCATGAGGTCGGCGCGCGAGTGGGAACGCCGCGCCTACATCACGCTGACGCTGGCCGCAGCCGCCCGGCGGCGCGTCGAGTGGCTCAGGCGCTGGCTCACGGCACGTCCGGGCGACCGCGATGCCGTCGCGGTGCACAACGCGATGGAGTCGCTCAACGGCGACTAGCGATCGACGCCGTCACGTGCCGGGATGCGACGACGACGAGTTGTCGTACGTGCCGTTCGGCTTGGCGCTATAGGTGTACCGCCCCTCCAGGCGTCCCCGCCGCGCCCGCCGCCCGAGCAGCACCAGGGCCGTGAAGACCACCAGGAACAGCAGCACCACTCCACTGATGCCGAGAACCAGCGCCGTTTGCATCAGTCGAGCAACGACCACGCGGCGGTGCACGACGCCGACACGGTGATCTGCTGCGCCTTCAGGTTCAGCTGGTCGACCATCCCGGCGGGCCCGGCCATCTCGAACGACGCGGCGCCGCTCATCATCCGCGGCTGGTAGTGCGCGCCACCCTCGGTGTCACCGATGCGCAGCAACGGCCCGAGCCGCCGCCCCAGTGCGGAGGCGTACCCCTCGGCGCGTCGCAACGCATCAGCCACGGCCTCGCGCTGAGCCTCGCGGATGGCCTCGGTGTCGTCGACGAGCGTCCACGACGGGCCGTTGATCCAGGACGGTTCGGCCTGGACGAGTTCGCCGAGCAGCGCGTCGAGGCGGTCCAGGTCCTTCACCCAGATCACGTACTGCTGCGACGCGCGGCTGCCGACCCGCTGGTTGTTGTCCCAGTTGTCGTGCGCGGACAGCTGGCGCGAGCGCACCTCGAACTCCTCGAGCAGGGGCTCGATCGCGGAGATGCGCTGGTTGAGCGTGCTCACCGCCTCTGAGCGTTCGGCGCCGAGAGCCTCGAACGTCACGTCCACCTGGGCGCGGTCAGCGGTCCGCTCGACCTCGCCAGTCCCCTTCGTCACGACTTCAGCCATATCGGCCAGCCAACCGGCATGCCGGTCCATCCGCAACTATTCGGCTCTATTGCTCCATCACTAGACAGACCAA
This sequence comes from Lentzea cavernae, assembly GCF_014653695.1. Lineage (GTDB taxonomy): Bacteria > Actinomycetota > Actinomycetes > Mycobacteriales > Pseudonocardiaceae > Lentzea > Lentzea cavernae. Next base: position 188,489 of record NZ_BNAR01000003.1, read on the forward strand.
TACAGCGGCATCCGGCCGCACTTCGAGGTCGGTCTGCGCGTCTCTAGGGACCCCGCTAGAAACGCGGATACGGTGCGAACCATGGACCCGGTGCGCAACCCGTTCGCTCCCGGTGCTGGCCAGCGGCCTCCTGAGCTCGCCGGCCGGGACAAAGAGGTCGGTGCGTTCGAGGTGGTGCTCGAGCGCGTGGCCCGCGGCCGTCCCGAACGCAGCCTCGTGCTGACGGGGCTGCGGGGCGTCGGCAAGACGGTGCTGCTCGGCGAGCTGCGGTCGATGGCCGTCAAGCGCGGCTGGGGCGCGGGCAAGGTCGAGGCGAGGCCCGACGCCGACCTCAGAAGGCCTTTGAGCGCCGCGCTGCACCGGGCGATCCGCGACCTCGCGGTCCGGCACCGCGCACCGGACCGGGTCGAGGCGATCCTCGGCATCCTGAAGGCGTTCGCCCTGAGAGCCGCCCCGGACGGCGCCAAGCTGCGCGACCGCTGGCAGCCCGGCATCGACGTGCCCGCCGCGTCGGGCCGCGCGGACTCCGGTGACATCGAGATCGACCTGGTGGAGCTGTTCACCGACGTCGCCGAGCTCGCGCAGGACGTCGGCACCGGGGTCGCGCTGCTCATCGACGAGATGCAGGACCTCAAGCCCGACGACATCAGCGCGTTGTGCGCGGCGTGCCACGAGCTCTCGCAGATCGGCGCACCGCTGGTGGTCGTCGGCGCGGGCCTGCCGCACCTGCCCGCGGTGCTGAGCGCCAGCAAGTCGTACTCGGAGCGCCTCTTCCGCTACGTCCGCATCGACCGGCTCAGCCGGGAGGACGCCGACCGCGCCGTGCTGGCCCCGGTCGAACGCGAGGACGCGGGCATCACCGACGAGGCGCTCGACGCGCTCTTCGACGCGTCCGGTGGCTACCCGTACTTCATCCAGGCCTACGGCAAGGCCGCCTGGGACGCCGCACCGGCCGATCCGATCACCGCGCTGGACGTCTCCGTGGCCGCTCCGGAGGCCGACGCGGAGCTGGCCGTGGGCTTCTTCGGCTCCCGATACGAGCGTGCGACGCCCGCTGAACGCGAGTATCTCCGGTCGATGGCCGAGTTGACCGACGGAAAGGATGCGGGCGTCAACACCGCCCAGGTGGCCGACCACCTGGGCCGCAAGCCCTCGTCGCTGTCGCCCGCACGGGACTCGCTCATCAAGAAAGGCCTGGTCTACAGCGCGGAGCGGGGACAGATCGCCTTCACCGTTCCCCACTTCGGGCGATTCCTGCTCGGCCGGGAGGAGTGACGGCGGCTACCCGTCGTTGTCCGGCCGTCCACGTTGTCAGCCGATGATTCATCGGCATGTGCCCCACCTCACCGGATAATCACGTGCGTTTACGCCTGGAGAGGTGCATACTTAAGTCACCAGCCCAACAGGACCTCACAGAGGGAAGTGCAGACCGAGATGAACTTCGCAGCGAAGCTCCGCGCCCGCCGTGCCGAGGCGCGCAACCGGAAGGCCGTGGCTCGCGCGATCGACATGGCGACCACCCCGTCCATGCGTCACGAGCTGATGGCCATCGCCCAGGCTCAGGTCACCACCCTCCGCTGATCTGAAGACCCGGCACTCGCGCGGCGCCCCGTCGCGAGTGCCTCCCCATCGGGAACCCCTGGAGCACCTCCCGCGCTCCAGGGGTTTCATTCTGTTAAACGTGATCCACGCCACAGTATGATGGCGTTGTAACAGCGCACGTCGGTCTTCCGATGTCACTGTTGACCTCGCGGTGCTGTCGGACCCCCGACCTGGCAGCACCGCGAGGTTTCTTGTTTGCTGGGGACCATGAAGATCGCCGTGCTCGGCACCGGCCTCATGGGTGCCCCCATCGCAGCCAACCTCGCCGCCGCCGGCCACGACGTCCGCGTCTGGAACCGCACGCGTGCCAAGGCCGAACCGCTCGCCGCGAAGGGCGCCACCGTCGCGGACACGCCCGCGGACGCCGTCGAGGGCGTCGAGGTCCTGCTGACGGTGCTCAACGACGGCCCCGCGGTCACCGCCGCCGTCGAGGCCGCCACGCCGTCGTTGCCGCACGACGCCGTGTGGATCCAGGCGTCCACGGTCGGCGTCGACGCGACCGAGGACCACATCGCGCTCGCCCGCTCACTCGGGCTCGAGTTCGTCGACGCCCCCGTGCTCGGCAGCACCAAGCCTGCGGCGGAGGGCAAACTCGTCGTGCTCGCGTCCGGTGCCGACGAGCTGCGCGACCGCGTGCAACCCGTGTTCGACGTGATCGGCGCCCGCACGATGTGGGTCGGCGAGGCCGGTGCGTCGTCGAAGCTGAAGCTGGTCGCGAACAGCTGGGTGCTCGCGCTGACCGCGGCCGTCGGTGAGGCGGTGGCGCTGGCGGAGTCGTCCGGGCTCGACCCGAAGCTGTTCCTGGAGGCCGTGTCCGGCGGCGCGATGGACTGCGCCTACCTGCAGACCAAGGGCAACGCGATCATCGAGCGGTCCTTCCCGCCCGCCTTCACCGTGCAGAACGCCCTGAAGGACGCGTCCCTGGTCAACGAAGCAGGGGTCCGTGCCAACGTGCGGCTCGACGTGGCGCAGGCGTCCGCCGCGAGGCTCAACCGCGCCGTCACCTCGGGGCACGGCGACGAGGACATGGCCGCGTCCTACTACGCCAGCTACGAATAAGCCCGACGATCGGCCGGTCCGGCGGGGCGTGCGGGCTCAATAGTTTGACCAGGTGAACAGACTCGTACGCTCCCTGCTGGCGTTCGGCCTGGCATCGGCGCAGGTCGCCGCCACCGCCGCAGTGGTGTCCGCCGCCCCCGACATCAAAGACCGCATCGCCGCCGTCCCCGGTGTGCGGATCATCAGCGAGGGGACGTCCGGCACCGCGCGGACGTTCGTCCTCGGCATCCAGCAGCCCGCCGACCACCGCAAACCGCGCGGGCTGAAGTTCGAGCAGCGCTTCTCGTTGCTGCACAAGGCTGAGTCGAAGCCGATGGTGTTGCACACCAGCGGCTACAACCTGTCCGGCCCGAGCCCGTCCGAGCCCGCGAGGCTCGTCGACGGCAACCAGATCAGCGTCGAGCAGCGGTTCTTCGCGCCCTCGCGGCCCACCCCGGCCGACTGGGACGACCTGAACATCTGGCAGGCGGCCAACGACCACCACAAGATCGTCGTCGCGTTCAAGAAGATCTACGGCGCGAAGTGGCTCTCGACGGGTGCCAGCAAGGGCGGCATGACGTCGATCTACCACCGCCGCTTCTTCCCGCGTGACGTCGACGCGACCATCGCCTACGTGGCGCCGAACGACGTGGTGAACGACCGCGACGTCTACGGCGAGTTCATCCGCAAGGTCGGCAACGACCCGACGTGCAACCGACGGCTCGAGGGCGTGCAACGGCAGATCCTGCAGCAGCGCGACGAGTTCGTGGCGCGGCTCGAAGCCAAGGGTTACACGTACAAGCAGTTCGGCAGCGCGCACAAGGCGCTGGAGATCCTGGTGCTGGACACGCCGTTCACCTTCTGGCAGTACGGGACCCAGGAGCAGTGCGCGATCGTGCCCGGTGCCGGTGCTTCGGTGGACGACCTCTGGAAGTTCATCGAAGCCACTGTGGGCTGGGACTTCTACACCGACGCGGGCGTGGCGCCCTACACGGCGTACTACTACCAGGCGGGCACGCAGCTCGGCTGGCCCGCGGCGGACGAGTCGGCCATGCGCGACCTGTTGCGCTACCCAGGATCATCGGTGCCGCGTTCCATGGTGTCGCCGGACATCAAGTTCCCGCGCTTCGACCGGTCCGCGATGCGCGACATCGACTCGTGGGTGCGTTTCCAGGGTTCGCGGCTGCTGTTCGTGAACGGTCAGAACGACCCATGGAGCGCGGAACCGTTCCGCCTCGGGTGGGGCACGCGCGACTCGCTGTCGTACACGGTTCCCGCCGGCAACCACGGTGCGAACATCGCGAAACTGCCCGAGGCGGAACGCGCTGCCGCGACGGCCGCCGTCCTGCGCTGGGCCGGCGTCTCGTCCGCTCCCGTTGGGGCACTTGCCGTGGACGAGGGTCCGGACTCGCTGGACGCGCTGCGAGCCCGCCGGGGCTGAGGCACGCTGGAGGCGTGAAGCCGTTGCTCGTGGTCGACGCAGCCAACGTCGTGGGATCGGTCCCCGACGGGTGGTGGCGCGACAGAGCGGGCGCGGCCGAACGCCTCCGCGACGCCCTGCGCGGCCGCGACGAGGAGGTCGTGCTCGTCGTGGAAGGCAAGGCGCGCAACGTTTCCTCCATCGACGACGTCCGTGTCGTCGCCGCTCCAGGAGAGGGCGACGACACGATCGTCGAGGTGGTGCGCACCGAGGGCGCCGGACGCCAGGTGACGGTCGTGACCGCCGACCGCGAGCTGCGGCAGCGGGTGACGGCACTGGGAGCCGAGGTGGCCGGACCCACCTCGGTGCCTAGATCCTGAAGAGGCTTTCGAGCACCTGAGCGACCCCGTCCTCGGTGTTCGGCGGCGCGTGGTTGGTGCAGGCCTGCTTCACGAGCGGGTGCGCGTTGCCCATCGCGTACGCCGTGCCGGCCCACCCGAGCACCGACAGGTCGTTCGGCATGTCCCCGAACGCGACGACCTCGTGCTTGCCGATTCCCCTCGTGTTGCACAGGGATTCGAGCGTGGCGGCCTTCGAGACGCCCGGCGGGCTGATCTCCAGCAACCCGAGCCCGCCCGAGTGCGTCACGGAGACGTGCTGCCCGACGGCCTCGCGCGCGATCTCCATCATGTGGTCGACCTCGGCGTCCGGCGCCCAGGCCAGCATCTGCACGACCTGCTGAGCCTCCTCGAAGACGTGCTCGAGCAGCTCCAGCGTCCTGTGTGGATTCTTCGGCCCGAACCCCTGGAAACCGGGCTCCGACAACACCTCCAACCCGGTCTCGACCGCGATGCCGACGTTCGGGATCACCTCGGCCAGCGCCTCCGACACCTTCCGCACCACGTCGAGCGGCACCGTCTGCGCGTGCGTGACCTCGCGGTTCGTGAGGTCGTAGATCATCGCGCCGTTGGAGCAGATCGCCGTGCCGGTCAGTTCGAGGTTCTGCACGAACCGCGGCGGCCGCGCCGTGACGACCACCACGTCGGCGTCGACGGCGTGGAGCGTGGCGCGGGTGCGATCGCTCAGCACCCCGCCCGGTTGCAGCAGCGTGCCGTCGAGGTCGGTCGCGATCAACCTGATCATCGACCGATTATCGGGGCTGCCGCTCGCGGGTGAGAAGACCTGCGGCGACCACTTCGGTGGTGCGGCGCACGACGTCGGTGAAGTCGACGCACATCACCGCCAGGGCCGGATCGGCGGCGTAGGCGTCGAGGACCGCCTGCGGGGGACGGCTGCCCGGCCAGGCGGCGACCGCCGTCAGCATGACGGTCTGCATGAGGGTGGCGGCGTCCTCGTCGCCCAGTTCGGGCAGGTGTCGCCCGGTGAACCGGACGAGCGTCCCCAGGTACCCGAGGACGGCGCGCTTGTGCTGCAGCGCGGTGTCGGCGGAGATGTTGCGCTCCAGCACCGTGGACTGGGCGCTGATCAGGTCGCACAGCACCGGGCGACGTGTCAGCGAGGTCGCGAGGAGATCTGCCAGCCGGTCGCCGCGTTCCGGGGCGGTGCCGGCGCCGGGCGTCGCGGACTCCAGTTCGGAGATCCAGTCGGCGATCTCCGCCTCCAGCAGCGCCAGCAGCACCGCCTCCCGCGACTCGAAGTAGCGCAGGACGTTGGCCTTCGCGAGGCAGACCCGGCGGCTGAGCGCGGTGAGGGTCAGTCCGGCGACCGGCACCTCGGTGAGCATCGCGGCCGCGGCGTCGAGGATCTGCCGCCGGCGCTCGTTGCGCTGCTCGTCGGTGCGCGCCCGCTGGAAGGTCATGTCGCACACATTACAGACCATCGGTACTTTACTAAGATACCGACGGTCCGTTATGTTGGTGACATAAGAGACCGGCAGTACTTAATGAGGGGTCGCCATGTACGAGGTTCCTGACCAGCGCGGAAAGCGCATCGTCGTCACCGGCGCGAACAGCGGCACCGGCAAGGAGGCGGCCAAGCGCCTGGCGGGAGCCGGGGCCGAGGTCGTCCTCGCGGTGCGCACCGCGGCCAAGGGCGAGCAGGCGAAGGCGGAGATCCTCGCCGCCCATCCCGGTGCCGCGCTGGAGGTCCGGCGGCTCGACCTCGCCGACCAGGCTTCCGTGAGCGCGTTCGCCGAGGAGCTGATCGCCGAGGGCAGGCCGCTGGACGTGCTGGTGAACAACGCCGGCGTGATGAACGTGCCCGCGCGGACCGAGACCGTCGACGGCTTCGAGCTCCAGTTGGCCAGCAACTTCCTCGGCCCGTTCGCGCTGACCGTCCGGTTGCTGCCGTTGTTGCTGGCGGCTCCCGCGCCCAGGGTCGTCACGATGAGCAGCGGTGCCGCGTACCGCGGGAAGATCGACTTCGACGACCTGCAGTCCCGCCGCAAGTACAGCCCCACGCTGGTCTACGCCCACTCCAAGCTGGCCGACCTGCTGATGATGGTGCACCTGGCGGACCTCGCCGAGGAGCACGGCTGGCCGTTGCTCTCGGTCGGCGCGCACCCCGGCTACACCCGCACCAACCTGATGACCTCGGGTCCGCACCTCAACGGCGGCAAGCCCGGTCTCCTCGAGTCGGTGGGCTACAAGGTGATCCCGTCGCAGGGCGTGGAGCAGGGCACCGAACCCCTCCTGCACGCGGCGGCCGATCCTGGCGCGTCCCAGGGCGCCTACTACGGGCCGCGCTGGGGGCTCGTCGGTCCGACCAGGCCCTCCTCGATGCCGCGGTCCGGGCGGGACAAGGCCGTGGCCGCTCGCCTGTGGGCCGAGGCGGAGCGCCTCACCGGGACGTCGGTGGAGGTCGTCGGCGGGTGATCGCGGTCCTCGGGCAGGATCGGGGCATGACCCATCGAGTTGACGACATGCCGTTGCCGGTCTGGCTCCCGGAGTCCGGAACCGGGCCCGGCATCGTGCTGATCCAGGAGATCTTCGGTCTGGACGGCTACCTGCGGGGCATCGCGGAGAAGCTCGCCGCGCTCGGCTACGTCGTGGCCGTGCCCGAGCTGTTCCACCGCTTCCAGCCGGGCTGGGTGGGTGAGCACGACGAGGCCGGCATCGCGAAGTCGATGAAGGTCGTCGGCAACCTCGACTTCCCACTCGCCGTGCGGGACGTCGTCGCGTCGGTGCAGTACCTGCGCGGTCTGCCCGAGGTCACGGGCGGCGTCGGTGTGCTCGGCTTCTGCCTCGGCGGCACGCTGGCCTACTCGGCCGCCGTCGCCTCCGACCCGGACACCGCCGTGTCGTTCTACGGCTCGGGCGTGCCGGAGCAGATCGGCACGCTGGACCAGGTGTCCTGCCCGGTCCTGTTCCACTTCGGCACCGAGGACTCGTTCATCACCGGCTACCAGGCGGTCGTGGACGCGGTGGAGGAGCACGAGAACGCCGAGATCCACCTGGAGCCCGCGGGCCACGCGTTCCTCAACCACCTCGGCCCCTGGTACGACCAGGCCGCCGCCGACCGCGCGTGGGACCTCACCACGCAGTTCCTCAAGCGAACCCTGCCTGCTTAGGCGATGCACGGCACCGCGAGCTGCTCCGAGAAGAACCTCTCGAGCGGCTTGCGGTGCAACCGGCGTTCGACGGCGATCAGTTCGTTGCGCCGGTAGTGCCTCACCTGGGTGCTCGTGACGACGAACCCGTTGCGTTCGGTCGTGGGCATCTCGTCGTAGAGCAGCGCGTGCTGTCCTTGTGTCACAACGACGTCCGCCAGCCCGTCCGGGATGTCGCCGGCGCGCGTCGCGATCGTCGCCGCCAGCGCGTCCGGCCGGTTGCGCAGCCTGCGGTGCGGCCACGGCACCCCGTGGTGCTCGGCCTCGAGCGACCGGTGCAACGCCCTGGCGGCGTGCCGGATCGCCTTGATCGAGTCGCCGGCGAGCACGTGCACGCCGGGCGCGTCCAGCGCGGTGTCCCTGCGGAACCCGGTGCACGCGATGACGTCGTCGTACCGCAGTTCGCCGGTGCCGTCGATCGTCGCGACGAACTCGTCTCCGTCCTTGACGATCCGCTGCACCGTCCGCCCGACGATGTGCGTGAGCCGCGTCGTGGACGCGAGGTTGTCCGCCGTCTCGAACGCGCTGTGCCCGCGCCCGACGATCAGCACCCGCCTCCCCGCGTACGCCGTCGGATCGGTGCTGGCGGTCGCGTACGTCTCGGCGTGCTCGATCCCCGGAATGCCGGGCACGTGAGGCTTTTTGCCCGTGGCGACGATGACGTGCCGTGCGTCGTAGCGGCTCAGATCGGTGACCGGGGTGTTGTAGCGGATGTTCAACGGCCGCGCGAAGTCCTCCAGATAACGCACCAGGTCGTCCGCGTCGGGGAAGGACCGCTTGCTGTAGCGCGCGAACGGCACACCGTCGAACAGCGAGTTGTCGTCCGTGGACAGGACGCGGTGCCGGGGAAACGTCCGCAGGAAACCCGCCGGCTCCGGTCCCGCCTCGACGATCAGGTAGTCGCGGCCCGCACGGTGTAGAAAGCGCCCCATCTGCAAGCCCGCCGGACCTGCACCGATCACCAGGTACTCCACCATCACGCACCTCCCGGGGTCCTTTACGCCGTTCACGGCGAAAAGGTTCAGACGGGCGGTCTGCCTCCATCATGAACGCTCCCGGCCAGTTCCGGGCGACCGTCCCGCTCTGCGGACGCGCCGGAGGAGCACCGCGCGGTTACGCTGGGTCCATGAGGCTCATCGCGGTGTCGGCACTGACGCTGCTGCTGGCCGCCTGCACCTCCCAGGCCGCGCCCATGCCCACCCCGTCCCCCGACCCGGCGGAGACCACCACCGCGCCCCCGACCCCGCCGGTGCAGGACCCGTTCGACGTCGACGCGAACGACAAGCGCGTCCGCGAGTGGAAGAACTCCCCGGACGAGATGGGGTTCGTCTACCGCGTGCAGCCCATGGACTTCACGCTGAAGCCGCGCAACACCGGCAGCACACCGCAGTCCGACGCCCGGCTCCGGTTCGTCGTCGAGGACATGGACGGCGAGGGCGACCTGACCGTCGGCGGCGACGGCTGGACGTGCGAGGGCGACCGCGACATCGCGTGCACCACCACCGGCGTGACCGAGCCCGGCGGCACGTGGGCCCCGCTCACGCTGACCATGCGGCACACCAAGGGCGGCCAGACCCGCGTAGTCGTGCACTGGGGAGACGTCACCCCCAGCGTGATCTTCCGTTACGACACCAGCACCTGACCCACGCCACTACGCTCGCGCCGTGGCTGACCGCGAACTCGGGTCGATCCGGACGCACATCACCGCGGTGGTGCTGACCGGCCTGACGGTCTTCGCCGTGGCCGCAGGCCTCCTCTGGCTGGCACTGGGCCTCCCCACCGCGCTGAACACCAGGGTCGACATCATCAAGATCGCCCTGTCGGTCGTCGCCGGAGTCGGCGGCGTGGTCGCACTGGTCGTCGCCTACCGCAAACAACGCATCAGCGAGTCCGCCGAGAAGCGCGAACACGCCAAGGTGCTCAACGAGCGCTTCGCCACCGCCTGCAACCAAATCGGCCACGACAAACCAACGGTCCGATTAGCGGGCCTCTACGCGATGGCATCCCTCGCCGACGAGTGGACCGAACAACGCCAGACGTGCATCGACGTCCTGTGCGCGTACCTCCGCATCCCGTACGAGCCCTCGCTCGACTCCGAGTGGGAGCACGACGAGGAGACCGAGGTGCGCCTCTCGGTCACCAGCCTGATCACCGCACACCTCCGCGACGGCGCCCCGGTGAGCTGGCAGGGCCACGACTTCCACCTGACCAGGGCAGTGCTGCGCGCCGCGGACTTCGCCGGCGTCCACGTCACCGGCGGCAACCTCGTGCTCAGCCTGGCGCGCTTCCCCGGCGGCTGGGTGTCGTTCGACGGCATGCAGGTGAGCGGCGGCGAGGTGTGGTTCGGCGGCGCCACCTTCTCCGGCGCACGGGTCACGTTCCACGACGCGCGCTTCACCGGCGGCCGCGTGAAGTTCGAGGGCGCGGGGTTCAACGCCGGCGAGGTGTCGTTCCGCGGTGCCCGGTTCGCGGGCGGCGAGGTGGACCTCTCGGAGGCGGTCCTCACGGTGGCACCGGTGTTCGACGAGGGCGAGAAGCCGGGCCTGAAGCTGCCCTGACCGCCTGAAAATGTCAGAGGCACCTGCCAAGATCACCGCCATGGGCACCTGGGACGTCGGACACTTCGACAACGACACCGCCGCGGACTTCTCCGGCAGACTCGACGACGCGGCGGAAGCCGAGCGCGAGACCGTCATCCGTACCGCGCTGACCAGCACGATCGAGTCAGACGAGTACCTCGACAGCTACGAGGCCTGCCACGCCGTGGCCTCGGCCGCGCTGATCGCCGCCCAGCTCCCGGGCGGCACGCCGGTCACCACGGCGTACGGTCCGAAGGAGCCGCTGCCGGTCTTCTCCGACGACCTGAAGGCGCTCGCCGCGCAGGCGCTGGACCGGGTGGTGGCGCCGGAGTCGGAGCTCGCGGAGTTGTGGGACGAGACCGAGTACGGGCCGCAGTGGCGGCAGAGCGTGGCCGACCTGAAGGCCGTCCTTCTCACCTGAACTCCGGTGGGTCAGCTTCTCCAGGTGTCGGGCGAATGGGCACTGCGGAACGCCTCGGCGAATCCGGCGCAGCGGTGGCCGTCGTTGGCCAGGACGTCGAGCAGGTCGTCAACGGAACGCGGTGCCCGTCGATAGCGGGACACCTGGCGGCGAAGTGCCGCGATCACCAGTTCGGGCGCGAGTTCGAGCTGGTCGAGCAGGAATTCGTCCTGGTGCAGCACTTCGATGCCGAAGCGACTGACAGCCGCGTCGGGGAAGTCCTTCAGGTTCTCGGTGACCAGCAGCTCGGCGCCACCCCAGACGGCTGCCGCGAGAACGTGCCGGTCCTTGGGGTCGTTCTCCATGGCGTTGACCAAGTGCTGGTAGCCGGTCACCTCGGCGTCCGGGAAGTGGCGCTGCATCTGACCGAGCCGATGAGCGACCTGGCGTTCCGACGCGCCGCGCTTGCGCAGGTTCCGGTCGAGCTCGACCAGCACGTCACCTGACCACATCGGGCGGTAGACGCCGGATTCGCTGACTGTCAGCAGCGTGTCGCACAGGTAGGGCTTGAGAAGGACGCACGTGTCGATGAAGACGGGAAGCACTGATCACCTGAGGTCGTCGTTCGCCGGCAACCGCTCGAACGGCGTGTCCAACGGAAGGTCGTAAAGCCCGCTGTCCTCACCGTCGCGGACCATCTCGTCCAGTCCTGCGCCGCGCGCCCTGCGGGAACGGTCCTGATAGGCCAGGAGGTCTGCCAGCCGGACTCGCCGATGCCTGTTGGGCTGCTCGTACGGGATCTCGCCCGCTTCGAGCAGACGCACCAGCGTGGGCCGGGAGACTCCCAGCAGATGTGCGGCTTCGCTGGTGGTGAGGATCGTGTGTTGAGGTGCGACGGTGATCGCCAAGCCCCGCGACATCGCGAACACGACGTCCCGAAGCACGTCGAAGATCTCCGGGGGAAGTGGGAGATGCGTGCCGTCGGGTGCGACGAGCGCGGCGGTTTCGGAGCCCGAACGCGTCAGCGCGGCGACCCACGGGGACAAGCTCTCCGGCCGGGCAGGGGGCAGCACCGTCCGTTCGTTCGCGCCTGCCGTCATGCGTTCATGCTAGCCCAAAACGAACAAAACGAAAGCCGTCCACATCATGGACGCCGGAACACCCCAACCGTCCACGGTGTTGGATACGGCCGTGAGCACCCCCAAGCGCCGTGCCCGCGTCCGTGCCCCCGAGCTGGTAGGACGTGGCTGGCTGAACACCGGCGACGCCACGATCACCCTCAAGGACCTTCGCGGCAAGATCGTGCTGCTCGACTTCTGGACGTTCTGCTGCATCAACTGCCTGCACGTCCTCGACGAGCTGCGGCCCCTCGAGAAGGAGTTCGAGGACGTCCTGGTCACGATCGGCGTGCACTCGCCGAAGTTCGTGCACGAGGCCGACCCGGAGGCGCTCGAGGCCGCCGTCGAGCGCTACGAGGTGCACCACCCGGTGCTGGACGACCCGGAGCTCACCACCTGGCAGAACTACGCCGTGAAGGCGTGGCCGACGCTGAACCTCGTCGACCCCGAGGGGTACGTCATGCACGTCGCCGCCGGTGAGGGGCACGTCGAGGCGCTGCGGAGCGTCATCAAGGAGCTGATCGAGGAGCACGACGAGAAGGGCACGCTGCATCGCGGCACCGGGCCGTACCAGGCGCCGGAACCGGCGAGCACCACGCTGCGCTTCCCCGCCAAGGCCATCGTCACGCCGCAGAACACGATCCTCGTCAGCGACTCCGCCCACCACAGCATCGTGGAGCTCGAAGCGGACGGCGAGACCGTCATCCGCCGCATCGGCACCGGTGAGCGCGGCCGCCAGGACGGCAAGACGCCCACCTTCTCCGAACCCGCGGGTCTCACGCTCGTCCCGGGCACCACCCAGGTCGTCGTCGCGGACACGGTCAACCACCTGCTCCGGGGCCTCGACCTCGAGACGGGTGAGGTCACGACTCTCGCGGGCACCGGGGAGCAGTGGCGTGACGGCGAGACCGACGGGCCGGCCGACAAGATCGAGCTGACGAGCCCGTGGGACGTGGCCTGGTGGAACGGTGGCGTCGCCATCGCCATGGCCGGCAACCACACGCTGAGCTTCTTCGACCCCGCGAACAACACCGTCGCGAGGCTGGCAGGCACGACCGTCGAGGGCATCAACGACGGGCCTGCGGACCAGGCGTTCTTCGCGCAGACGTCCGGGCTCGCGGCGGACGGCGACCGGCTGTGGATGGTCGACTCCGAGACGAGTGCGTTGCGCTACCTGGAGAACGGCGAGGTGCACACGGTCGTCGGCAAGGGGTTGTTCGCGTTCGGTCACAAGGACGGCGACGCGGACGAGGCCCTGCTGCAGCACCCGTTGGGCGTCACGGTCCTGGACGACCACTCGGTCGTCATCAGCGACACCTACAACAACGCGGTCCGGCGCTTCGACCCCGAGACGAACTCGCTGACCACGATCGCCACCGACATCGCCGAGCCATCGGACGCGCTCATCGTCCAGAACGAACTCGTCGTGGTCGCCAGCGCGGCGCACCGGCTCGAGCGGTTCTCGGCCTCTGCCACCAAGATCGACGGTGCGGCGCACGAGGTGAAGCGGCCCTCCACCGACATCGCGTCGGGGTCCTTCGAACTCGCTGTCGTCTTCACCCCGCCCAAAGGCACCAAACTGGACGAAAGGTACGGCCCCTCAACGCGTTTGGAGATCACCAGCTCACCCCCGGAGCTGATTCTCGAGGGCGCGGGCGTCACCACGGAACTGGTACGCGCGTTGCGGATCAACGATCAGGTCACGAACGGCGTGCTGCACGTCGTCGCGCAGGCCGCGAGTTGTAGTGACGATCCGGCCGAGGAACACCCCGTCTGCCGCCTGACCAGGCAGGACTGGGGAGTGCCCGTTCGAGTGGTTGCCGATGCACCCACCAGGCTCCCGTTGCTCATGGGCGGCATGGACGAAGAGGGTCAGCAGGGCACGTAGACTCTGCTGGTGCCTGATGTCAAGCTCGAGATCCAGATGCTGTACGACCGCGTCATGGTCCGCATCTCGCCCGAGGACGGCGAGCGGCGTTCCAGCGGAGGCATCGTGATCCCCGCTACGGCCCAGATGGCGAAGCGGTTGGCGTGGGGTGACGTGTTCGGAGTCGGTACCAGCGTGCGCCACGTGAAGGTCGGCGACCGGGTGATGTTCAACCCGGAAGATCAGCTTGAGGTCGAGGTGCACGGCACCACGTATCTCGTGATGAGGGAACGCGATCTGCACGCGGTTGCGACTGAGCTCACCGAGCACGGTACTGGTCTGTACCTATGAGCCGCCGGTTCGTGATCTGCGCCTGATAGCTACACACACATACGCCACCTCAGGAGAAACAGGCAACGGGGAGAGCTGTGCCGTACGACGCTGACAAGACGAGAGCGATGCCTCCGGTGGGTCCCGGCGGCACGTCCTCGGAGCAGACGACCAAGATCGCTCCTGTGCAGGTGGACGCCTCGACCGAGGCGTGGCCGTCCGAGGAGCCGGACTCGAACGAGCCGACCGTCAACGTGGCCGTGCCCGGTGTCGGCTTCCCCTCGGGCGACGCCGCCACCGAGTACATGAAGCCGGTGCCGCCGCCCGAGCCGCAGCCCCAGGCGCAGGACTCCGGTGTCTACGGGCCGGTGATGATCGAGCCGGGCGAGGACGAGGCGCAGCCGAAGTTCAACAGGAAGAAGGCGTTGATCGTGGCCGCGGCCGTGGTCGGCGCCTTCGGTCTGCTCTACGGCCTCGACATCCTCGTCTCGAGCGGCAACGTGCCGCGCGGCGTGACGGTGGCGGGCGTCGACGTCGGCGGCATGAGCCACGGCGAGGCCGAGAAGAAGCTGCGCGACGAGATCGGTCCGCGGCTGGGCAAGCCCGTCGCGCTCAAGGCGGGCGACGTCACCTCCGAGCTCGACCCGAAGGCAGCGGGTCTGGAGCTCGACTGGAACGGCACGATCGACCGTGCCGGCAGCCAGCCGCTCAGCCCGTTCACGCGCGTCACCTCGTTCTTCACCAGCCGCGAGGTCGGTGTCGCGACGAAGGCGGACGACGCGAAGGTCTCCGGCGCGCTCGAGGCCCTGCGCCCCAAGCTCGACCACGAGCCGATCGAGGGCACCATCAAGTTCGAGGGCGCCAACCCCGTCGCCGTCGAACCGCACGACGGTCAGAAGCTCAAGACCGAGGACGCCGTCAGCACCGTCGTCGCGAACTGGGCGTCCGGGAGCCCGGTCGAGGTCCCGATGGACTTCACCCCGGTCAAGACGACCAAGGAGGGCGTCGAGAAGGCGCTCAACGAGTTCGTGAAGACCGCGGTGTCCGGCCCCGTCGTCATCAAGGGCGAGGGCAAGGACGCGACGCTCACGGCGGAGCAGATCGGCACCACGCTGACGTTCGTGCCCGGTGAGGGTGGCGCGCTGGACGTCAAGGCGAACAAGGACAAGCTCGCCGAGATCCTGACGCCGCAGCTCAAGGACACGATCAAGCAGGGCAAGGACGCCGAGATCGTCTTCGAGGGCGGCAAGCCCACGGTCAAGCCGTCGGTGGACGGCCTCGACCTCGACTGGGACAAGAACCTCACGCCCTACTTCGACACGTTGAAGAAGACGGACGCGCGCGAGGTCAAGTTCGAGTACAAGCACACGCCCGCGAAGGTCACGACCGAGCAGGCGAACAAGATGGGCATCAAGGAGGTCATCGGCGAGTTCTCGACCGGTGGCTTCGCCCCCGCCTCGGGCGTCAACATCCGGGTCGTGGCCGAGAAGGTCAACGGCGCGATCGTGAAGCCCAAGGAGACGTTCAGCCTCAACAAGTACACGGGTCCCCGCGGCACCGCGCAGGGCTACGTCGAGGCGGGCATCATCGAGAACGGCATCCCCGGCATGGCGGTCGGCGGTGGCATCTCGCAGTTCGCGACCACGCTCTACAACGCGTACTACTACGCGGGCATGAAGGACGCGGGCCACCGGGAGCACAGCTACTGGATCACGCGGTACCCGAAGGGCCGCGAGGCCACCGTGTTCATGGACAACGCGGGCAACAGCCTGATCGACATCTCGTTCACGAACCCGGACGACACGGGCGTCGCCATCCAGACGATCTGGACCGGCTCGTCGATCACGATCAAGCTGTGGGGCACCAAGAACTACGACGTCACCGGCTCCACGAGCGGCGATTTCAACCCCACCCAGCCGCAGGAGAAGAAGGTCAACAAGGCGGGGTGCAGCCCGAGCAACGGCGCCCCCGGCTTCTCGGTGACGGACACCCGCACGATCACGGACCGCCGCAACGGCCAGGCCCGCAACGAGTCGCGCACGGTCAAGTACGACCCGCAGTTCAAGATCATCTGTGAGCCGCCGCCCGGCGGCTGAGGAAATTCCG
Organism: Lentzea cavernae; assembly: GCF_014653695.1. GTDB lineage: Bacteria > Actinomycetota > Actinomycetes > Mycobacteriales > Pseudonocardiaceae > Lentzea > Lentzea cavernae. The sequence continues at coordinate 204,517 of NZ_BNAR01000003.1, forward strand.
GATTCACAGTGGCCACGCGCGGGTATTCACCCGTTCGTGGCCACTGTTGCGCATGAGGCGAGAAGACACCCCGTCGTCCAGACGCTGGGGCGCGCGGGGATGGTGTTGTACGGGGTCGTGCACGTCCTGGTGGCGTGGCTCGCGATCCAGGTCGCGTTCGGTGACTCCGAACAGGCCGACTCGAAGGGCGCGGTGAGCGACATCGCTCAGGGCGGCCCGTGGTTGCTCTGGGTGCTCGGCATCGGGCTCGTGTTCTTCGCGTTGTGGCAGCTCCTGCTCGCCTTCGTGGGGTACACCTACATCGGCAAGAAGCGGAAGCGGATCTCCAAGCGCATCGGGTCCGCCGCCCGCGCCATCACGGCGACCGGTATCGCCCTGGCGGCCTTCAAGTACGCGACGGGCTCCGGCAGCGGCGGTGACCAGAACCAGCAGCAGCAGGAGCTCACGGCGCAGGTGCTCTCCTGGCCCGGCGGCCAGTTCATCGTCGGTGCGATCGCCATCGGAATACTGGCCATCGCGGGCGTCATCATCTACAAGGGCATCAAGAAGTCCTTCGAGAAGGACCTCGACATGGGCAAGGCCCCGAAGTGGATCGAGCCCGTCGGCAGGATCGGCTGGATCGGCAAGGGTTCCGCGTACGGCGTGATCGGGGTCCTGGTCGGACTCGCCGCCATCAACGCCGACCCGCAGCAGTCCGGCGGCATGGACAAGGCGCTCAAGACGTTGGCAGCACAGCCTTACGGCATGTTCCTGCTGTCCGCAGTGGCGATCGGCATCGCCGCGTTCGGCGTGTACTGCTTCGCAGCGGCACGCGCTCTCAAGGAGTAGTGCCGCCGGCGGCCGCGAGCCTGTGCTGATGCCGGGCCGCGGCCGCCTGCGCCTCCACCGCCATCAACGACAGGACCTGGCCCGGCGCCACGTAGAAGACGTTGGGGCTGCTGGTGTCCGGCCCCCAGCCGGGGCTTCCGCGCAGCAGCAGGAGATCGCCGGGACCGGGGCTCATCCCCTCGAACCACGAGTCCTGCTCGACCCCGGTCCGCTCCCACGCGATCGCCGCCTTGGTGCCGCGCTTCGCCCGTTGGTACACCTGCGCGACCCTGGCCAGTTCGGCCTCCGGCGACGCCTCGCGCAGCTCGTCCATGTGCTGCCGGTACCCGAACCACAGCTCGTCCTGACGAGCCTTCCGGTTCTTCAGCCGTCGCAGGACGATCGTCGCGAGAGCCGCAGAACCGGCGATCGCGCACGCCATCAGCAGGTACAGGAACACCGGCCAATCTTTGATTCCGAACGAGCGGCTGTCAACTGACAACGAAATCAAGCTGCGTCACGTGACCTGGTCGCGCTAGCGTGCCGGTCATGTCGAGTCCTGAGGCATCCAGGGTCGGGTCTGCGGTCTAGCCGTCAGCCCCGAAAACCCCTCATGCCTCCGGAGCTCCTCCGTGCCTTTTTCGCTGTACCTGCTCGCTCTGGCCGTGTTCGCCATGGGCACCTCCGAGTTCATGCTCGCCGGGCTGCTGCCGTCCATCGCGGCCGAGTTCGGCGTACCGGTGGGCACCGCCGGTCTGCTCACCTCCGCGTTCGCCGCGGGCATGGCCGTCGGCGCGCCGCTGATGGCGGTGCTCGCCCGCTCCTGGTCTCCGCGCCGGAGCCTGTTCGCGTTCGTCGTCGTCTTCCTCGCCGCCCACGTCGTCGGTGCTGCTGCTCCGGATTTCGACGTGCTGCTGGCTTCCAGGGTTGTTGCCGCCCTCGCCAACGCCGGATTTCTCGCCGTGGCACTGACAACGGCCGCTGCGCTCGTACCTCCGCAACGGCCTGGACGGGCGCTCGCCGTGCTGTTGTCCGGCACCACGGTGGCGACCGTGGCCGGTGTGCCGGGAGGGTCGTTGCTCGGCACCGCGTTCGGTTGGCGCGCAACGTTCCTCGCGGTCGCCGTTCTTTGCGTGCCGGCGGCGATCGGTGTCCTCAAGGGGATTCCGGCTCAGCGGGAGCGTGTCGACCCACCCGCGTTGCGCCCGGAGCTCGCCGAACTCACGAAGCCCCGGCTGGTTCTGGTCATCGCGCTCGCCGTGCTCGTGAACGCGGTGACGTTCGGCCACTTCACGTTCCTCGCGCCGGTGGTGACGGGGACCGGTCTGAGCGAGTGGTGGGTGCCGGTCGCGCTGGTGCTGTTCGGCGCCGGGGCGTTCGCCGGTGTCACCGTCGGCGGGAGGCTGGCCGACTCGTCACCGCGCCCGGTGGTGGTGTTCGGCGGACCGCTGGTCGTCGCGGGCTGGATGAGCCTCGACGTGCTGGGCACCGAGCTGATCACGTTGCTGGCACTGGTGTTCGTGCTCGGCGCTCTGTCGTTCGCGGTCGGGAGCACGGTGATCGCGCGCGTCCTGCACCACGCGGCGGGCGCGCCCACGATGGCCGGTTCCTATGCGACCGCGGCGTTCAACGTCGGCGCCGCGATCGGTCCGATGGTGTTCTGACGCAACGAAAAACGGGCCCGTGCACCTCGGGCAGGAGGTGCACGGACCCGTCGTTCCTGAGGCGTTCTAGAAAACGCTCTCGTCGATGTCCATCAGCGCGTTGTCCGTGGACTCCGCGATCTTGCGGCGTGCGGTGAGCTCCGGCAGCACGGTCTTCGCGAAGAACGACGCCACCGCGATCTTGCCCTCGTAGAACGCCTTGTCCTTGGCCGACGGCGTGCCGCCGAGCTTCGCCAGGGCGACCTCGGCCTGGCGAAGCAGCAGCCAGCCGACGAGCACGTCACCCGCGGTCATCAGCAGGCGGACCGAGTTCTGGCCGACCTTGTAGAGGTTGCGCACGTCCTCCTGCGAGGTGGTCAGGAAGCCGACCAGCGCGCCGAGCATGCCCTGCAGGTCTTCCAGACCCTGCTTGAGCAGCGCCCGCTCCTCCTTGAGGCGACCGTTGCCGCCCTCGTTGTCGAGGAAGGACTGGATCTCGCCGTTGATGAACGCGAGCGCCTGGCCCTTGTCGCGGATGATCTTCCGGAAGAAGAAGTCCAGCGACTGGATGGCCGTGGTGCCCTCGTACAGCGAGTCGATCTTCGCGTCGCGGATGTACTGCTCGATCGGGTACTCCTGCAGGAAGCCCGAACCGCCCAGCGTCTGCAGCGACTGCGCCAGCTGCTCGTACGCGCGCTCCGAGCCGACGCCCTTGACGATCGGCAGCAGCAGGTCGTTGACCTTGGCCGCCAGCTTCGCGTCCTCGCCGCCGAGCATCACCTTGTCCTGCTGCGTCGCGGTGTACAGGTACACGGCGCGCAGGCCCTCGGCGTACGCCTTCTGCAGCATCAGGCTGCGGCGGACGTCCGGGTGGTTGGTGATGGTGACGCGGGGCGCGGTCTTGTCCGTCATGCGCGTCAGGTCGGCGCTCTGCACGCGCTCCTTGGCGTAGGACAGCGCGTTGAGGTAACCGGTCGACAGCGTCGCGATGGCCTTGGTGCCGACCATCATGCGGGCGTACTCGATGACGTCGAACATCTGCGCGATGCCGTCGTGCACCTCGCCGAGCAGCCAGCCCTTGGCGGGCACGCCGTGCTGGCCGAACGTCAGCTCGCACGTGGTGGACGCCTTGAGGCCCATCTTGTGCTCGACGTTGGTGACGAAGGCGCCGTTGCGCTCGCCCAGGTCGCCGGACTCCGGGTCGAAGTGGAACTTCGGCACCAGGAACAGCGACAGGCCCTTGGTGCCGGGCCGCGCCTCGATGCCTTCGCCCTCGGGACGCGCGAGCACCATGTGCATGATGTTCTCGGTCAGGTCCTGGTCGGCGGACGTGATGAAGCGCTTCACGCCCTCGATGTGCCAGGAACCGTCCTCCTGCTTGAAGGCCTTGGTGCGGCCGGCGCCGACGTCGGAACCGGCGTCCGGCTCGGTCAGCACCATCGTGGCGCCCCAGCCGCGCTCGATCATGAGGTTGGCCCAGTGCTTGTCGCGGTCGGTGCCGTTGTTGTAGACGACCGTCGCGAAGCTCGGACCCGCCAGGTACATGTAGACGGCCGGGTTCGCGCCGAGCAGCAGCTCGGAAGCGGCCCACGTGACCGACGGCGGCGTGCCGAAGCCACCCAGCTCGTTCGGCAGGAACAGGCGGTACCACTCGCCGTCCCACACCGCCTGGTACGACTTCTTCAACGACTCCGGCAGCGTGGCCGAGTGCGTCGCCGGGTCGAACACCGGCGGGTTGCGGTCGGCGTCGACGAAGGAGTCGCCGAGGACACCCTCCGCGAGGTTCTTGACCTCGGCCAGCACGCTGCGCGCGGTGTCCTCGTCGGACTGCTCGAACGGCCCCGTGCCGAGGTGGTCCTGCACGTTGAAGACCTCGAACAGGTTGAACTCGAGGTCCCGGACGTTGCTCTTGTAGTGGCCCATCTCGTCAGCTCACTCCTCAGGGTCGCGGCGCCTCCGCCTACTGACCGGTAACAACAGAGTATTACTCGACAGTAACCCCGGCAAGGCCGACCACCCACTGGTGGCGAACCAGACAGTCCTCCGAGTGACCTGAATCGGGCATGAGGGCCGGTCAGACGCGCGCCGGGCGCTCGCCGACCATCTCCAGGAGTGCGGGATTCGTCTGCTCCGCGCAGCTGACCGACCGCGGCAACATGACCGATTCGTAGGCCCGCACCCCGTCTCGGACACCGTGCTCGGCGATCGCGAGCGCCAGATCGGCGGCGTCCTGCATGGCGAGGTTCGCCCCGACGCCCAGAGGCGGCTGCAGGTGGGCCGCGTCGCCGAGCAGCGTCACGCCGGGCGTGTGCTCCCACGTGTGGGGGACGGGCAACGAGTACAGCGGCCGGTGGACCAGTTCGCCGGCGAGGAACGCCTGCAGCGACGGGTGCCAGTCCGCGTAGAGGTCCAGCAGTTCGGCGTTGGAAGGCCTCCAATCCTCACGCGCGCGCAAGCACGCGTACGCGCGGACGTGGTCGCCGCTGTTGCGCTGCGCCCAGAGCATCAGGCCCTCGGCGTCCGCGACCATCGTGCCCCCGCCGGTGAGCCCGAGCAGCGCCTTCTCGTCGTCGTGGCGGGTCTCGACGAACATCACCCCGGTGTAGAGCGGAGTGGCGGGCGAGACGGCGGCGCGGACCCGCGACCAGGCCCCGTCCGCGCCGATGACCAGGTCGAACGCGGAGGTGGAGCCGTCGGGGAAGGTGACCTCGCCCGGCTTGGCCGACTCGACGCCGAGGCCCCACGCGACGGTGCCGGGGGCCAGTGAGCCGAGGAGGAGCCCGCGCAGCTGACCGCGGTCGATCTCCGGTCTGAAGTCGCCCTCGGCGGGCTGGTGCTCGACCAGTTCGGCGGTGGCGTGGTCGAGCTTGCGCTGCTCCTGACCCTCGAACCGGGCGAGCGCGCGCCACTGCTCGAACAGCCCGGCGGCGCGGACCGCCTCCTGGCCGCTGTCGGCGTGCAGATCGATGGTGCCGCCCTGCTGACGGGCCTCCGGCGAGCTCTCGCGCTCGAAGACGGTGACGTCGTCGAAGCCGTGCAGTTGCAGGACGCGAGCGCAGGTCAGGCCGCCGATGCCGGCTCCCGCGATGGCGATGCGTGGTGAGGTCATGCCTCCATGAAAGCGCATCGACTACAAAAGTGCAACCACTCAACTTTTGAACTCGCTCCACTCGTGCGGTACGATCAGGAGGTGACCGAGCCCGGCCGTCGTGAGCGCAAGAAGCTGCAGACCCGTCAGTCGATCTCCGACGCGGCGACGCGGCTGTTCCTGGAGCGCGGTTTCGACGACGTGGGCGTGAAGGAGATCGCCGACACGGCGGACGTGTCGGTGACGACGTTGTTCAAGCACTTCCCGAGCAAGGAGGCACTGCTCTTCGACGAGGACGGGGAGCAGGAGGCGGCGCTGGTCGCGGTCGTGCGCAACCGCGACGGCAGGTCGATCCCGATGGCGCTGCGCGACCACTTCGTGCGGGCGGCACGCGGGCACGCGGCGGACCCGCGGTTCGAGGTGTTCCAGCGGCTGGTCCTGGAGACGCCGGCGCTGCGCGAATACGGGCACCGGATGTGGACGCGCCACCAGGGCGCTCTGGCGCGCGCCATCGCCGAGGAGACCGGCGCGCCGGCCGACGACGTGAGGTGCGCGGCGCTGGCCCGGTTCGCGCTGGACGCCAGGGACGTGATCTTCGACCACGCCGACCGCGAGAAGGCGGCCGACGAGGTGTTCGGGTTACTCGAACGCGGCTGGGCGGCCGATCAGCAGTCCTGACCGGTAGGCGAGCGACACCGCGTGCGTCCGATCGCGCGCGCTGAGCTTGCGCAGGATTCCCTTCACGTGGGTGCGCACGGTCTCCACGGACAGGACCAGTTCGTCGGCGACCTGCCGGTTCTCCAGGCCCTCCGCGATCAGCGTGAGCACCTCGTACTCGCGCTTGGTCAGCGTGGGCCGGTCGGCCGACCTCAGGTCGGGGTGCACGAAGCCGCGTGAACGGCAGGTTTCGGCTATCACCCGCACGATCTGCTCCGGCTGGGCGCTGCGCGGCACGACACCGCGGACACCCGCGTCGAGCGCGGCCGTGACGTAGTGGGCGTGCGAGTGCCCGTCGCGGGCCAGCCCGACGACGAGCAGGGCGGGGTCGCGCTCGACCAGCAGGCGGGCCAGGTGGCCGACCGGGTCGAGCACGGAGTCGATGAGCAGCACGTCCGGGCGCAGTCGTTCGTGCAGGCGAACGGCAGCGTTCAGGTCGCCGGTCGAACCGAGCCAGCGCAGGCCGGGAGTCCTTCTGACCAGGGCGGACAGGCCTTCGCGGTAGAGCGGCACGGGATCGATCAGAGCGACGCCGGGAGCAGGCCGGCTTGGCGGGAGCATCAGCACCTCCGTTCGTGCTTCCGAAGAGGTGACGCCGTTCCCCCGTCCGCGTGACGCGGAACAGGTGAGGGCCTGACAATGCGCCAAGACTGTTCATGTGTATGAACAAGGGTCACGAATGTGATTCAAGACCGGCGAAACTCTTCCGCCACGGGGCAACAGTCTCGTAAGACCTACGTCACATATCCCGTGCGGATGTGCCAGGTTCCGCCGCCATGAGGCCTGGTGCTCTCGCGGGCACACGTGTGTGCACGCAAGGAGGTTTCATGGGCACCCTCGATTGGGTCGTGGTTGTCGGCTATTTCTTCGTGATGGTCGGGATCGGACTCTGGTCGCGCGGGCGGGTCCACAACATCGCCGACTTCTTCACGGCAGGCGGCAAGATGCCGTGGTGGTTGTCCGGCATCTCGCACCACATGTCGGGCTACAGCGCGGTCATGTTCGTCGCGTTCGCCTCGGAGGCCTACCGGCTCGGACTCACCGTCTACGTGTGGTGGTCGCTGACGATCGGCATCGGCGTCGGCATCGGTGCGTTCCTGTTCGCGCCGCGGTGGAACCGGTTGCGCGCGAAGCACGACGTCAAGTCACCGCTCGAGTACCTGGCCAAGCGCTACAACGTGCCCACGCAGCAGGTCATGGCCTATGCCGGCGCGCTGCTCAAGGTCGTTGACATCGCCGCGAAGTGGGCGGCCGTCTCGATCCTGCTCCGCGGCTTCGCGGGCGTCCCGATCACCTGGGGCATCATCATCATCGGCCTGGTCACGATGGTGTACTCCGTGCTCGGCGGCCTGTGGGCCGACGCGCTCACCGACTTCGGCCAGTTCATCATCCAGGCCGCCGCGGGCTTCGCGATGCTGTTCGCCGTCGCGAGCACCCTCGGCTGGGACTTCCCCATCACGATCTGGGACAAGCTCCCGGAGAGCCACAGCGACCCGCTGGCGGGCCCGTACACGTCGACGTTCCTCATGGCGCTGTTCCTGATCAAGACGCTGGAGTACAACGGCGGCATGTGGAACCTGGCGCAGCGCTACATGGCCGCGCCGTCCGGCTTCGCGGCCAAGCGCTCCGCACTGCTCTCGTCCGCGCTGTGGCTGGTGTGGCCGCTCGTCCTGTTCTTCCCGATGTGGGCGGCGCCGCTGATCGTGCCGGGCCTCGAGGGCGCCCAGGCGGAAAACGCTTACATCGAGATGGGCAAGCAGATGCTGCCCGCGGGCATGATCGGCCTGGTTCTGGCGGGCTTCTTCTCGCACACCATGGCCATGGTGTCGTCCGACGCGAACGTCATCGCCGCCGTCATCAACCGCGACATGCTGCCCCACCTGTGGAAGAAGGTGAAGACCTTCTCCGCGGACAACCAGCTGAAGCTGGCCCGCATCACGACGTTCTCCTTCATCGGCATAAGCATGATCATCGCCATCGCCTCGGGAGGCCAGGGCTTCGTGCTCAAGGTGGTCGTCGACCTGGTCGCCGCCACGATGGGCCCGATCGCGATCCCGCTGATGCTCGGCCTGCTCCCGTGGTTCCGCAAGATCGGCTCCACGGCGGCGATCGCCTCGGTCGTCGGCGGCCTCGGCATGTGGGCGTTCCTCTACATCGAGCAGCTGAACAAGGCCGCCTGGGTCACCAAGGGCGTGCTCGTCTCGTGGCCCCTGCTGCTCTCGCTGGTGCTCTACCTGGCGATCGGCTTCCTGAAGAAGGAGCCCTCCACCGAGCGCGACGTCCTGCTGGACTCGCTCAACTCCGACGAGCCGGAACCGGAGAAGGTGAAGGCGTAAGCCTTTCGTTCCGCATGATCCTCGCGGCGGCGCACCCGAACAGGGTCGCCGCCGCGAGCCACACGTAGGGCATCGGCGTGCCGGTGTAGGTCTGGGCCGTGCCCGCCAGCACCACCGTCGCACCCGCGACCAGACCGGTCGTGTGCACCACCGGGAACTCGCTCTTCAACACCGTCACCACCGCGACGGGCACGAGCAGGAACCCGTAGGCCAGCACCCGCGTCAGCAGGTTCGCGTGATCGGCGATCTCGTACCGGAGAGCCGGCAGGGCGAGCACCGCCAGCACCACGCCCACCGCGAGCCCGATCAGAAGGCTCTTCACGCTTTGTCCTTGCCAGGAACGCGTCATGCGCTCAAGGACGCGTGTGTGGCGCATCGGTTGCCGTGGCGTGCGTCATCGTCACGAGACTCTTTCGCATCACCCATGCACAGTGGATGCATGGGTAAGTGGTCTCCCGCAGACGACGCGGAACTCGCCACCGGCTGGCGACTCTGGCTGGAGCTCAGCGACCGCGTGTGGCCGGACCCCTCCTGGGACGGCACACCGGCCGACGCCATCCGCCAGGTGCGCGCGCTGCTGTCCGTGTGCGAGGAGATCCGCCTCTCCTACCTCGACGAGACCTCACGCCCCTCCGTCGCCCTGCTGCAACTCCTGCAGTCCATGTCCTTCGTCGCCTCGTTCGCCGTCGACCTCTGGCACGACGACACACACCCGTTGGACGTGGAACGCGCCGAACTCCTACACGGCGACCTGGCCTCGTTCGCCGACCACGTGGCCGGCGTGCGCGCGGCACTCGCCCGCGGCGGCGGCTGGGCGGAGCTGGACCGCCGCCCGTGGGGCCTACCGGTCGACTGACCCCCAGCGATGGTCGTTGGCATGACTGACTACGCGATGTCAGACAACCAACTAAAGCGCGATTTTTTTTGAGGCAAGTTCACTGGAAACGTCAAGGCAGTCGTCGACGAGTGGGACGAGCCGGCCAAATGTGAACAGCCCAGCAAGTCGCAACTCCACAACGAGGAGGGGCATGCTTGCCGGCATTCCACGAGTGTCGTCGACCGCGCAAGCCGGCTCAAGAACCGTTCGGGTAGCGGAACGAAAAAGGCCCTCCGCGTGGAGGGCCTTCGTCGTGGAGCGGGTGACGGGAATCGAACCCGCCTCTACAGCTTGGGAAGCTGTCGTTCTACCAATGAACTACACCCGCAGGATCAAGCTCGTCGCCGATCATACACAGACCGGCAACGTGACGTCTCACGGTGCTGGGTGGCCAACGACGCCGACTCCGTTAGCCTGTCCGGGTGCTGCTGAGTGACCAGGATCTGCGCAAAGAGGTCGAGTCCGGCCGTCTCGCCCTCGACCCCTTCGACGTGGAGATGCTCCAGCCGTCGAGCATCGACGTCCGGCTGGACCGGTTCTTCCGGGTCTTCAACAACACGAAGTACACCCACATCGATCCCGCGCAGCAGCAGGACGACCTGACGAGCCTCATCGAGACGCCGGCGGACGAGCAGTTCGTGCTGCACCCCGGTGAGTTCGTGCTCGGGTCGACCTTCGAGATGGTGACGTTGCCGGACGACCTGGCCGGGCGGCTGGAGGGCAAGTCCAGTCTTGGGCGGCTCGGGCTGCTCACGCACTCCACGGCGGGGTTCATCGACCCCGGCTTCTCCGGGCACATCACGCTGGAGTTGTCGAACGTCGCGAACCTGCCCATCACGTTGCACCCCGGCATGAAGATCGGGCAGTTGTGCCTGTTCAAGCTGTCGAGCCCGGCGGAGCACCCCTACGGTTCGTCGCAGGCCGGCAGCCGGTACCAGGGGCAGCGCGGGCCGACGCCCAGCCGCGCGTACCTGAACTTCCACCGCACGGACACGCGCCGCTAGCTCAGGTCGCCGTAGCGCTCCAGCACCCGGCGGCGCAGTTCCGGGTCTGTGCGGGGGACGGGTTCGAGGAAGATCTCGTCCAGGTCGGTGAACTCCGCGTGCAGTTCCGCGGAGATGCGCACGCAGGCGTCTTCCAGTTGGTGTGCGGTGAGGGCGTCGTCGAAGTCGAGGCGGGCGCACAGCAGCACGCGGTCGGTGCCGATGAGCATCGTCAGCACGTCCACCACGGCGTCGACCTCGGGCAGTTCGCCGAGGCGGCGCCAGATGGCCTTCACCATCACGGGGTCCGCCTGCCGGCCGATCAACAGACCGCGGTTGGTGCGGGCCAGGACGTACGCGACCGACGCCAGCAGCAGGCCGATCGCCAGTGACGCGAGGCCGTCCCACACCGACGAGCCGGTCAGCTGGTGCAGGCCGAGGCCCGCGAACGCCAGGAGCAGGCCGATCAGGGCGGCCGAGTCCTCCAGGAACACGGTCTTGACGGTCGGGTCGTCGGAGACGCGCAGGAAGTCCCAGAACCCGCGGCCGTGCTTGGCGGACTCGGAGCGGACCTGGCGGAACGCCTGCGTCCACGAGATCGACTCGAGGACGAACGCCAGGCCCAGCACGATGTAGCCGACCAGCGGGCGGGTCTGCTCCTCCGGGTGGCCGAAGACGGTGCGGAAGCCTTCGTAGAACGCGAACATCGCGCCCGAGGCGAAGATCGAGACCGCGGCCAGCAGCGACCAGAAGTAGCGCTCCTTGCCGTAGCCGAACGGGTGGCGGCGGTCGGCGGGGCGGTCCGAGCGGCGCAGGGCGGTGAGCAGGAGCGCCTCGGTGAACGTGTCGGCGACCGAGTGCGCGGCCTCCGAGAGGATTGCCGCCGAACCGGTCAAAACGCCCGCAACGGCTTTCATGATGGCAATCGCCAGGTTCACCAGCAGGGCCAGCACGACGGTGAGAGTGCTTTCGCCGGAGGCCTGCGGCTTTTCGCTCATGGCTGATCAGCGTAGGCGTCCGGGCGCACCCACACCCGTTGTGAAAGGGGTGCGTCGGCGTTACTGCATTCGAGTGACATTCGGCGGTCAGAGCAACATCCACGAGGGCTGGGGTGTCTTAAGGCTGGGATCTGCACCGGGGGGACGCTGATCACCAGGGGGTAAGACGGAATGGCCCGCGTCCGGGAGAGACGCGGGCCGTTCTGCATGAGGGCGCAACTACCATCGTGAGATGGGCGAGCGTGGTGCGGACGACACCGACACCGAGGTCGAGTCGTGGAGGGCCGTGGTCCCGGCGATCGATCCGGTGGTCGAGGGCGTGGTCGACCGGGTGCACCAGATCAGCAAGTACCTCGACTTCCTCGCCACGGAGATCGCCGCGCCGCACGGGCTCAACCGCGCCGACTACGAGATCCTCGCCCGGCTCTTCTGGATCGGGCCGCCGCACCGGCTCACGCCCAAGCAGCTCGCGAACGGCACGCTGAGCCCGGCCACGACGATCACGAGCCGCCTCGACCGGCTCGAGAAGGCGGGGCTCGTGGTCCGCGAACTCGACCCGAGCGACCGCCGGTCGTTGCCCGCGACGCTGACCGACGCCGGTCGCGAGATCTTCCTGCGGATCGTCGCGGGCCAGGCGGAACGGGAGCGCGACCTCTTCACCGCGCTGCCCGGCGCCGACCTGGAGACCCTGCGCGACCTGTTGCGCCAGGTCATGGAGGTGCTGTCGGGCGAACTGGGGCCCGCGCACCGTCGCACCCGGCTCGCGCTCGACAGCAAGGAGTAATTGCTACGAACTCGTACTATCCGATATCGTGCTATCTGGCGCGAGAGGGAGGGGTGCGAGATGGGTGGTTATCCGCTGTCCGAGTGACCGGGATCACGCAACGCTGACCCCCGGCGATTCGATGTCCTAATTGGAGCAATCGAACGCTGGGGGAATCAGTGAAGAAGTTCTGCGCCGTCGCGATGACGGCTGCCCTCGTCCTGCCCGTCGTGGCCACGTCCGCCGCGGCACAGGACGAGACGATCACCGTCGAGGGCCTGTTCTTCCTCGACCGCAACGGCGACAACGTCTTCAACGAGGGCGAGAACGTCCGCGCCAACGGCAAGGGCGTCGCCGTCCGCGTCCAGGGCAGCACCGAGCTGGTCGGCACGTTCCCGACCGGTCCGGACGGCAGGTACAAGGCCGTCCTGCCGAAGGGGCCGAAGTACACGATCACCAACATCGACATGACCGACTACACGACCACGAAGGTGGGTCACGGCGCGTCGGAGTCCACGTCGGGCGTCGACTTCCCGTTGCGCGGCGAGTTCCTCAGCGGCTTCTCCTTCGTCGACACCAACGGTGACGGCGTGAAGCAGGCCGACGAGAAGGTCCACAGCGGCAAGGTGAAGGTGACCGGCCAGGTCCAGACCGGCGCTCAGTTCAGCGGCGAGGCGCAGGCGGGCCCGGACGGCGCCTACCGGCTCGACCTCCCGCTGGGCGCCCTGACGCTGACCGCGCCGAACCTCGCGAAGGACGGGCTCGCGCTCGCGAAGCCGAGGCAGGACCAGGACGTCGACTGGGTCACCGGCACGCGCGCCCTCGGTGCGGCCGCAGGACAGCGCGACATCCGGGTGGACGTGCGCTACGTCGAGGCCAAGGCCGACATCGCGCTCGAGTCCGCGATCTCGCCGGTCAAGGACAGCTACACCCTCGGCGAGCAGGTCGACGTGAAGCTGACGGTCTCCAACAAGGGCAACGTGCCGGTCGCACCGACGCTCGTCCTGGGGTCCTTCGCCGCGAAGCTGGTGTCGCACAGCGACAACGTGACCGTGCAGCCGGGCACCGAGGACGTCTTCACCGTCAAGGAGAAGATCCTCCCGGGGCAGCAGCTGGATGTCGTGCTCAAGATCGAGCTGGACGACCTGGAGTACCGGGAGGTGCACGCGATGGCGCGCTTCGGCTTCGACGGTCTCCCGGACACGAACCGCAAGAACAACGTCGCGGTCCTGCCGATCAAGGTCGTGGCGAAGGGCACCACCGTGCCGACGACGTCGACCACGTCGGCCACCGCCGCTCCGACGACCACGACCACGCCGGCCGTGGCCAAGGCGGGAAACCAGTCCGGCCTCGCCTCGACGGGTGCGTCCGTGTTCGGGTTCCTGGGCCTCGGTTCGCTGCTGCTCGCGGCCGGTGCCGCGGCGTTCTTCATGGCGCGCCGCCGCCGGTCCTGACCACATAGGACCCGCCACGGCTAGGCTGCGGCATGGGCATCTTGGTGCATGTGCTGCTGACTGCCGTGGCGGTCTGGGTGTCGACCGCCCTCCCCGGCATCGACCTGGGCGAGGGCTCGACCGGCTCGAGGATCCTCACGCTGATCGGCGTCGCGGTGATCTTCGGCCTGGTCAACGCGATCGTGAAGCCGGTCGTGAAGTTCTTCGGCTGCCTGTTCTACCTGCTCACGCTCGGCCTGATCGGGCTCCTGGTGAACGCGCTGCTGTTCATGCTCACCGGCTGGCTGGCCGAGCAGTTCGACCTGCCGTTCCGCGTCGACGGCTTCTGGCCCGCGTTCTGGGGTGCGATCATCGTCGCCCTGACCGGCTGGGTGTTGAACGTGGTCTACGACAAGATCACCGACAACGACTGACGAAGCAACGAAAAGGCCCTCGGTCCACAACGGACCGAGGGCCTTTCGCTTGCTGTGACTAGGCCTTCGCCTTGTCCTCGTCCGGCAACGGCGTGCCGGTCGGGACCTCGTCGGTCGGCGTGTCCGCCTTCTCGGCGCCGCGCTTCACGGACTCCAGCAGCATCTGCGCCACGTCCACGACCTCGACGTGCGCACCGGCCTGGCCGTCGGACTGACGCGCGGTCACGCCGTCGGTCAGCATCACGCGGCAGAACGGGCAGCCGGTCGCGATCTTCGACGGCGCGGTGGACAGCGCCTCGTCCACGCGGTCGACGTTGATGCGCTTGCCGATCCGCTCCTCCATCCACATGCGGGCGCCACCGGCACCACAGCACATGGAGCGCTCTTCGTGGCGCGGCATCTCGCGCAGCTTCGCGCCCGACGCCCCGATGAGTTCACGCGGTGCTTCGTAGATCTTGTTGTGACGGCCCAGGTAGCACGGGTCGTGGTACGTGACGTCCTCGGTGACCGGCGCGACCGGCACCAGGCGGCGTTCGCGCACCAGCTTGTTGAGCAGCTGCGTGTGGTGCACGACCTCGTACGTGCCACCGACCTGCGGGTACTCGTTCGCGAGCGTGTTGAAGCAGTGCGCACACGTCACGACGATCTTGCGCTGACCGGCGGGCCGGTCCTCGAACACCGAGTTGAGCACCTCGACGTTCTGCTGCGCGAGCATCTGGAACAGGAACTCGTTGCCGGCGCGGCGGGCCGGGTCACCGGTGCAGGTCTCCTCCGGGCCGAGCACCGTGTACTTCACGTCCGCGGTGTGCAGCAGCTCGGCGACGGCGCGCGTGGTCTTCTTCGCGCGGTCCTCGAACGCGCCGGCGCAGCCGACCCAGAACAGGTACTCCGCGTCGCCCAGGTCGCCGTCGAACACCGGCACCTCGAACTCGAGGCCCTCGGTCCACGCCAGGCGGTCCTTGGAGTTCTGGCCCCACGGGTTGCCCTTGTTCTCCAGGTTCTTGAACATGCCGCCGAGCTCGGTCGGGAAGTTCGACTCGATCAGCACCTGGTAGCGGCGCATGTCGACGATGTGGTCGACGTGCTCGATGTCCACCGGGCACTGCTCGACGCACGCGCCGCAGGTCGTGCAGGACCACAGCACCTCGGGGTCGATGACGCCCAGCTCGTCGGGACCGCCGACCAGCGGGCGCTCCGACTCGGCCATCGCCAGCACGTCGATCGACTCGAGGCGCTTCTTGTAGTCCTCGTACTTGTCCTCGGTCAGGCCGACCTCGTCGCCCGCCATGTCGCGCGAGCCGCCGGCCAGCAGGTACGGCGCCTTGGCGTAGGCGTGGTCGCGCAGCTGCGTGATGACGAGCTTGGGGGACAACGGCTTGGCGGTGTTCCAGGCGGGGCACTGCGACTGGCAGCGGCCGCACTCGGTGCAGGTGGAGAAGTCGAGCCAGCCCTTCCAGCTGAAGTCCTCGACCTTGCCGACGCCGAACACGTCCTTGTCCGGGTCGGCCTCCTCCAGGTCCAGCACCTTGCCGCCGGACATCATCGGCTTCAGCGCGCCCAGGGCGACGCCACCGTCGTCCTCGCGCTTGAAGTAGATGTTGAAGAACGCCGAGAACCGGTGCCAGGCGACACCCATCGTGAGGTTGCGGCCGACCACGACCAGCCAGATCATGCCGCTCAGCAGCTTGACCAGCGCCATCACCGACACCCAGATGGGCGTGGACGGCAGGATCTGCGCGAGCGGCTGGGTCACGAACGACGTCCACAGCGGCGCGGACTCGAGGCCGCTCGACTGCTTGAACGCCTTGACCATCAGGATGCCGACGCCCTCGATGACGACGACGGCCTCGACGAAGTACGCGGACTTGAAGTCCGACCCCTGGAACCGGGAGACCCGGTCGGCGCGGCGCGGGTGGTTGCGCTGGCGGATGACCGCCAGGGCCACACCACCGACGACGGTGCCGAGGCCCAGCAGCTCGACCAGCAGCAGCCAGACCGACCACGTGCCGATGATCGGCCAGTGGAAGTGCGGGTCGAACACCTCGCCGTACGCCTCGAACAGCACCGCGGAGCCGATGAGGAAGCCCCACATCACCATCCAGTGCCACGGGGCGACCGAGCGGAACTTCGCCATTCTGGTGTGCGCGACGAACTCGACGATCATCGTCTTCATGCGCGGCACGAACGGCCCGAAGCGGGTGCCGTCCGGCTGGCCGAGCCGGATGATCTTGATTTGCTTCATCACGCCGGCGACGAACACGCCCCAGGCGACGACGCTCACCGCCACGGCGACGAGTCCGAGAACCAGCTGGAGGGTCATGGCGGGAGTCTAGGCCACGTTACTGATCAGTAACCACTTGGACGTGGCCGGTGTCTCTCCACGTACCGGTCAAGTAGCCAGAAGTTGATCAAAAACTTATGGAACACTTGTTCAAGTAGTGGGCTCGAACCTCCGGAGGGTCGCCGTGTTGTACCTCTACCTCGCCGCGGCGATCGTGGCCGAGATCGCCGCCACCGTGTCGTTGAAGCTGTCCGAGGGCTTCAGCCGGCTGTGGCCGTCCGTGATCGTCGTCGTCGGATACGCCATCGCCTTCACCGCACTTTCGCGCGCGTTGAAGTTGGGTATGCCCGTGGGCGTCGCCTACGCCGTATGGTCTGCCATCGGTGTCGCTGCCGTCGCGATCATCGGCTGGAAGTTCCTCGGCGAAACCCTCAACCCCACGATGGTCGTCGGACTGGTCCTGATCATCGGAGGCGTGGTGACGCTCGAACTCGGGAGGACGCACTGACCGCGGTAGTGGAGCACCAGAAGGTCGACGGCCGCAAAGCGCGCGGCGAGAAGAAGCGGCGCGCCATCGTCGAGGCCACCCTGCGCGTGATCGAACGCGACGGCGTCGCCGGTGTGACGCACCGCAGCGTCGCCCGTGAGGCCGACGTGCCGACAACGGCACCCACCTACTACTTCGCGACGCTCGACGACCTGTTGATCGCCACGCTGCTGTGGTCGGCCGAAGAGCTGTGCAACGACATGCTGAAGGTCGTCGCGAGCGGCTCCGCGCGGGAGATCGCGCGGTGCCTGGCGGAGGCGGTCGACGAGAACCGCGGCCGCACGCTCGCCGAGTACGAGCTGTACCTGCTGGCGGGCCGCCGTCCCGAGCTGAAGCCCGCCGCGCGCCGGTGGCTCGACCTGGCCGTGGAGCTGGCGGACCCGGCGGACCCCGTCGGCTTCAGGGCGTTCCTCGCGGCCGTCGACGGGCTGCTGCTCCAGGGACTGATCGCCGACGTTGCTCCGAACGAGGCGGAACTGGAGCCAATCGTGTCCTTCTTGATCCGCGGCCGCGACGATTTCACGGCCGTCCCGCGGGAAGAATGAGGCCATGAAGTTCGCGCGAGAGGTGTCCGGCATCAGCCACGGGGTGAGCCTGGGGCTGCTCGCCGCGCTCTACGTGCGCGACTCGCTGGCGTTGTCGGTCGACGTCGAGCCGCACGTGCCGGGCCTGGACCCGTCCCTGCCGGTGCAGGTGCCGCTGGGCACCGACCGCGCCGCGGTGACCGCCGAGTGGCCGGGCTGGTGGGCCGACGCGCTCGACGCGTGCTCGCGCGGAGCCGACCCCGCGACGCCCGAGGACGCCGAGGCCCTGCTGACCCGGCCGGCCAGCCGAGCCGCCGTGCTCGCGCTGAAGCCGGGCATCGAGCAGCTGCACCGGGTGCAGAGCCCCGCCGCGCTGCCGATCGGCGACGTGCTGGGCGGCATCGAGTCGCGCATCGGCCGGTGGGCGCAGAGCGTGGAGCTGCACATCGCCGAGGTGCCGGTCGACGGCCTGCTGTGGGAACGCATCGCGCCCGCGCACGTGCTGGCGTCCACGCGCTTCCTGAACGACCCGCGGCGCACGGCCCCGGCGTTGCGCGCGGTGCTCGAAGACCTCGCCTGAGGGCCGGGTAGGGACAGCCCCACCCCGCCTTCGGGGGCTTGCAGCCGTGTAGCCGGGCCGCGCCACCTCTAGCTTTGTCCTCATGATGAGGACGGCGCTGGTGGCGTTGGTGGTGGGGGCGGTGGTCACGGTGTCGACCGGCTGTGGCATCCGCATCATGAAGTACGAGTTCTCCGACGACCACGTCGTCGCGGAGAAGTACACGTCTGTGCGGGTGCGCAGCGACGACGACTCGGGGGACGTGACGATCCGGTACCAGGAGGGGCTGGCCGAGACGAAGATCCACCGCATCGTCGAGCACGCGAAGGACAACAAGCCGTCGGGGGTCGCGCACCGCGTCGAAGGGGACACGCTGGTGCTGGACGGTTGCGGCCGGAACTGCGAGATCGACTACGTGGTCCTGGTGCCGAGTGCGGCCATCTCCGTCGTGGGGGACGTCGGGTCGGGCGACGCGATCTTCGAGGGACTGGCGTCGATCGACTTCAAGACCGGCTCCGGCAAGGTCATCACCCGGGACATCGCGGGGGACGTCAAGGTGAAGGCGGGCTCCGGTGACCTCGAGGCGCGCAGGGTGGGCGGCACCCTGACGTCGGACCTCGGCTCCGGCGACATCGAACTGGACGCGGTGAAGGGCAAGGTGCTCGCCCACACGGCGTCGGGCAACATCAACGGCACGGCGCTGGGCAGCGAGGTCATCGCGGACGCGGGCTCCGGCCGGATCGACCTGAGGCTGACGGACGCGAAGCCGGTGCGGGCCAACAGCGGTTCCGGTGACGTCACCGTCCGCATGCCGGGAGGTCCGTACAAGGTCACCGGCATGTCGGGCAGCGGCGACCGCAGGATCCACGTCGCGACCGACCCGAACGCGCAGAACGAGCTCAACCTCTCCACCGGTTCCGGTGACGTCGAGGTGTTCGCCATCTGAAGCAGGGGGATGTGTCGAGGGCCACTCCACAAGGGGTGGCCCTCGTCGCGTTGTGAGGGAACAAGCAGACTTTCCCGGCCGTTAGGAGAGTCAGAAAGCTTGAGTCGGGTAGGCTCAAGGTTGAGCGGGATGGCAAACTTGAGCCAGCAACGCTCAACAAGTACTAGCGAAGGGATCTCCAATGGCGCGTGCAGTCGGCATCGACCTTGGGACGACCAACTCGGTCGTCGCTGTCCTCGAAGGCGGTGAGCCGACGGTCATCGCCAACTCGGAGGGCTCGAGGACCACCCCGTCCATCGTCGCGTTCGCCAAGAACGGCGAGGTCCTCGTGGGTCAGCCCGCGAAGAACCAGGCCGTCACCAACGTCGACCGCACCATCCGGTCGGTCAAGCGCCACGTCGGCACCACCTGGCAGACCGACGAGGTCGACGGCAAGAAGTACACCTCGCAGGAGATCAGCGCGCGCGTGCTGATGAAGCTCAAGCGCGACGCCGAGGCGTACCTGGGCGAAGAGATCACCGACGCGGTCATCACCGTTCCGGCCTACTTCGAGGACGCGCAGCGCCAGGCCACCAAGGAGGCCGGCCAGATCGCGGGCCTCAACGTGCTCCGCATCGTCAACGAGCCGACCTCCGCCGCTCTGGCGTACGGCCTCGACAAGGGCGAGAAGGAGCAGACCATCCTGGTCTTCGACCTCGGTGGCGGCACGTTCGACGTCTCGCTGCTCGAGCTCGGCGACGGCGTGGTCGAGGTCCGTGCGACCTCCGGTGACAACCACCTCGGTGGCGACGACTGGGACCAGCGCGTCGTCGACTGGCTGGTCGAGCGCTTCAAGCAGGCCAACGGCATCGACCTGACCAAGGACAAGATGGCGCTGCAGCGGATCCGCGAGGCCGCTGAGAAGGCGAAGATCGAGCTGTCCAGCTCGTCGCAGGCGTCGATCAACCTGCCGTACATCACGGTCGACGGTGACAAGAACCCGCTGTTCCTCGACGAGACGCTGTCGCGCGCCGAGTTCCAGCGCATCACCAACGACCTGCTCGAGCGCACCCGCGCGCCGTTCAACAACGTGATCAAGGACGCCGGCGTCTCCGTCGGCGACATCGACCACGTCGTGCTCGTCGGTGGCTCGACCCGCATGCCCGCCGTCGCGGAGCTCGTCAAGGAGCTGACCGGCGGCCGTGAGCCCAACAAGGGCGTGAACCCGGACGAGGTCGTCGCCGTCGGCGCCGCCCTGCAGGCCGGTGTCCTCAAGGGCGAGGTCAAGGACGTCCTGCTGCTCGACGTCACCCCGCTGTCCCTCGGCATCGAGACCAAGGGCGGCATCATGACCAAGCTGATCGAGCGCAACACCACGATCCCGACGAAGCGCTCCGAGACCTTCACGACCGCGGACGACAACCAGCCGTCCGTGCAGATCCAGGTCTTCCAGGGCGAGCGCGAGATCGCGGCGCACAACAAGAAGCTCGGCATGTTCGAGCTGACCGGCCTGCCGCCCGCCCCCCGTGGCGTGCCGCAGATCGAGGTCACCTTCGACATCGACGCGAACGGCATCGTCCACGTGTCGGCGAAGGACCTGGGCACCGGCAAGGAGCAGTCGATGACGATCACCGGTGGCTCCGCGCTGCCGAAGGACGACATCGACCGCATGGTGAAGGACGCCGAGGCCCACGCGGAGGAGGACAAGCGCCGCCGCGAGGAGGCCGAGGTCCGCAACCAGGCCGAGACGCTCGTCTACCAGACGGAGAAGGTCGTCAAGGAGAACGACGACAAGCTCCCGGCCGAGATCAAGGACAAGGTCAACGCCGCGATCGCCGAGGCGACCGAGGCTCTCAAGGGCACCGACATCGCCGCCATCAAGGCCGCGGTCGAGAAGCTCGCGACCGAGTCCCAGGCCATCGGCCAGGCGATCTACGCCAACGCTCCGGGTGCCGCCGGCGCCGAGGCCCCTGGTGCTGACGCGCCGGGTGCCGCCGGTGCGGGTGCCGGTGCCGGTGCGAAGAAGGACGACGACGTCGTCGACGCCGAGATCGTGGACGAGGACGAGAAGAAGTGACCGAACCGAGGCATGCCGCCCCTGACGAGGAGCAGCCTCAGGTCGTCGTGAACGACCGGCGCCGGATCGACCCCGAAACGGGCGACGTCCGGCCGCCGGCCCACGCGGCACCCGAGGAAGGCGCTCCGGTCTCCGAAGAGCCCCTGGTCGCCGAGGTCGTGGACGAGGTGGCCGCCGAGCTGAAGACCCAGCTCGACGAGCGCACCGCCGACCTGCAGCGGCTCACCGCCGAGTACGCGAACTACCGCAAGCGGGTGGAACGCGACCGGGAAGCGGTGATCACCAACGCGAAGGCGTCCGTCGCCTCCGAGCTGCTCTCGGTGCTGGACGACATCGAGCGGGCCGCCGCCCACGGCGACCTGACCGGTGCGTTCAAGGCCGTGGCGGACAAGCTCGTGTCCTCGTTGCAGAAGAGCGGCCTCGAGCCGTTCGCGCACGAGGGCGAGGCGTTCGACCCGTCGGTGCACGAGGCCGTGCAGCACAGCACGTCCCCGGACGTCGAAGGCCCGACCGTCACCGCCGTTCTGCGCCGTGGTTACACGTTCGGCGAGAAGCTCGTCCGGCCCGCGCTCGTCGCGGTGACCGACCACGAGCCCGCCGCCGCAACGCCGTCCGAGGAAGCCTGAGTTCTATTCCTCTAGGGGAAGGAGGAGCCGTCCGGTGAGTCAGAGGGACTGGATCGAGAAGGACTTCTACCGCGAGCTGGGCGTCTCCTCCGAGGCGTCCGCGGACGAGATCAAGAAGTCGTACCGCAAGCTCGCCCGCGAGCTGCACCCCGACGCAAATCCCGGTGACGCCAAGGCCGAGGCCCGCTTCAAGGCGGTCTCCGAGGCCTACGGCGTCCTGTCGGACGCGGCCAAGCGCAAGCAGTACGACGAGGCCCGCCGCCTGTTCGCGGGAGGCGGGGGTTTCCCCGGCTCCGGTGGCTTCGGCGCCGGCGGCTTCGACGTCAACGACCTGTTCGGCCGTGCCGCGCAGAACACCGGTGGCGGCGGCCTGGGCGACCTGCTCGGCGGCCTGTTCAACCGGCGCGGCGGCGCGTCACCCGGCTCGGCCACGCGCCCGCGCCGCGGTGAGGACGTCGAGACCGACGTCCGCATCGACTTCACCGAGGCGGTGAAGGGGGCGACGGTGCCGTTGCGCCTGTCCTCTCCCGCCGCCTGCACGACCTGCAACGGTTCCGGTGCCAAGCCGGGCACCACGCCGCACCAGTGCGCGACGTGTTCGGGTTCCGGCCTGGTCACGCGCTCACAGGGCGCGTTCGCGTTCAGCGAGCCGTGCCGCGACTGCCGCGGCACCGGCAAGATCATCGACGACCCGTGCCCCGAGTGCGGTGGCGACGGCGTCAGCACCCGCACCCGCACGCTGACCGTGCGGATCCCGTCGGGAGTCGACGACGGCCAGCGGATACGCCTTGCGGGACAAGGCGAACCGGGGCGCAACGGTGGCCCGAACGGTGATCTGTTCGTGCGCGTGCACGTCAACCCGCACAGCGTGTTCGGCCGTCAGGGCAACGACCTGACGCTGACGGCGCCGATGACGTTCTCCGAGCTCGCGCTCGGGGCGACGTTGACCGTGCCGACGCTGGACGGCAAGGTGACCTTGAAGGTGCCCGCGGGCACCGCCTCCGGGCGAGTGCTGAGGGCACGGGGCAAGGGGATCACGAAGCGGGACGGGACCGCGGGAGATCTCCTGATCACCCTGGAGGTCGCGGTGCCGAACAACCTCTCGTCCGAGGCCCGCAAGGCCCTCGAGGCGTACGCCGGCGTGACGACGGACCACGACCCGCGCGGTGATCTGAACGCACTCCTTGAAGGGCGGTGAGTTCGGTGGGTTTTCCGTTCCCTCCCGGGACTGATGAAGACACGCCGTTCTTCGTGATCTCGGTGGCGGCCCAGCTGTCGGGCCTGCACGCCCAGACCCTGCGGTCCTACGACCGGCTGGGCCTGGTCTCGCCGGGCCGCACCAACGGCGGCGGCCGCCGCTACTCCATGCGCGACATCGTGCTGCTGCGCGAGGTCCAGCGCCTGTCGCAGGACGAGGGCGTGAACCTCGCCGGCATCAAGCGCATCATCGACCTGGAAAACCAGGTGGACGCTCTGCAGTCGCGGGTTGTAGAACTCCAGCAGGAACTCGCACAGGCCTTGGCGGCGGCCGATTCCACGGCCGCCGCGGTGCACGCTTCCTACCGTCGTGATCTCGTGCCGATCCGGCAGGAGACCGCCCTCGTCGTCTGGAAACCGAAGCCCCGCAAATGATCGAGCGCCTGTACGACGTCTTCGCGATGCCGCGTCCGCGAGTGGTCGAGTTCTGCGACCACTGCGTCACCCCGCAGGACGTGGCGCCGTTCACGACCGTTCCGCTGCGCGAGCTGACGGCTGAAGACGTCGAGAGGTTCTGGCTCAAGTCGGGGACGATCGGCGACGAGAACTTCGTGCGCTACCTGCTTCCGCGCGTGATGGAGCTGATCACGTCGGGCGAGCTGGAAGCGGACTTCTACTGGCTGCGCCTGATCGACGAGACCCGCGGCAGGAGCGACCAGCGCGAGCAACGGGTGATCGACGACTGGCTGCGCGAGCAGGGCTTGCCCTGACTCACCGCTGCTCGAAGTAGAACCCGGTCTCCAGGTCCTCCAGGAGGCCGGGTTCCTTCGGCTCCCAGCCCAGCAACGCCTTCGTGCGCGCGGCGGACGTCGGAGCGTCCCGCGAGACCATGAACGCGAGCGGGCCGAAGTGCTCCTGCGCGCGCTCCGCCGGGATGCTCTCGACCGGCACGTCCAGCTTCCGCCCGATCACCTCGGCGATCTCCCGCATCGTGACGGCCTCCTCGGCGACCGCGTGCAGCACCGAACCCGCGGGCGCCTTCTCGGCAGCCAGCCGGTAGAGCCGTGCCGCGTCCAGCGTGTGCCCGGCGGACCAGCGGTTCGCGCCGTCGCCGGGGTAGCCGGAAACGCCTGTGGCACGGGCGGTCCTGACGAGGATCGGGATGAACCCGGCCGTGTCCAGTGCACTGTGGACGGTCGGCGGCAGCACCACGACCGAGCCGCGGACGTCCTGGGCGTCGAGGATCTCGTTGCGCGCGGCGCCACGCGGGCCCTCGCTCGGGATCCGCTCCTCCTCCGTGGCGGTGCGGCCGAGGCCCGAGTAGGCCAGCGTGCCCGCGGTGCCGATCAGCGCCTTGCCGGTGCCGGACAGTTCGCCCAGGAACGCGCGCACCACGGCGAGGTCGGCGTCCGACGCGCCCTGGTAGTCGCCCGCGTACATCTCCTCGTGCTTGAACGCCAGGTGGATCACGGCGTCCGCCTCGGCCGCGCCCTTGCGCAGCCCGTCCAGGTCGTCGAGGTCGCCGCGCCGGACGGCGGCCCCCTGGGCTTCGAGCTTGGCGGCGGACGCGTCGGAGCGGGCGAGCCCGACGACCTCGTGGCCCGCGCGCAGCAGTTCCGGGACCAGGGCCGAGCCGACGTGGCCGCTGGCACCCGTGACGAAGACCTTCATGGCACTTCCTTCAAGTGATGGGACTTGGTCTCATCACCGTAGCAGAGTGATGGGACCAAGTCGCATCACTTAGGATGGAGGCATGGGTCGATGGGAGCCGGACGCGCGGGAGCGGTTGGTGCGCGCCGCACTCGACCTGTTCGGCGAGCAGGGGTACGAGAACACCGCGGTCGCGCAGATCGCCGAGCGCGCCGGACTCACGAAGAGCACGTTCTTCCGGCACTTCCGGGACAAGCGCGAGGTGCTGTTCGGCGGGCAGGACGTGCTGGCCGGGCTGATGGTCGGCGCGATCGCCGCAACGCCCGCGGAGGCGGGTCCGCTGGTGGCGGTCGAGGCGGCGCTGGTGGCGACGGCGGAGACGTTCACGGACGAGCGCCGGGCGCACGGGCCGCAGCGGCTGGCGGTGATCGCGAGCAACGACGAGCTGCGCGAGCGGTCCGCGCTGAAGATGGTCGGGTTCGCCGTCGCGATGACGGACGCGCTGAAGCGGCGCGGGGTGCCGGAGCTGGAGGCCGCCGTGGCCGCGGAACTCGGCGTGCTGGCGTTCAACCACGGCTACGAGCAGTGGCTGGAGGCCGGCGGGGACTTCGGTGAGATCGCCCGCCGGACGCTCCGTGACGTGCGGGAAGCCGTCAGGTCACTCGACGGAGCCGAGTAGCTCCTCGACCTCGGCGGCGATGCGGTCCAGCGCCTCGCCGTCGTCGTGGGCGGCGATCGCGCGGTCCATCCAGCCGGCGATCAACGGCATGTGCTCCGGCTTGAGGCCGCGCGTGGTGACGCCGGGGGTGCCGAGCCGGATGCCGGACGGGTCGAACGGCTTGCGGCTGTCGAACGGGACGGCGTTGTAGTTCAGCTCGATGCCCGCCCGGTCGAGCGCCTGCGCGGCCGGCTTGCCGCCGATCAGCTTCGACGTCAGGTCGATCAGCACCAGGTGGTTGTCCGTGCCGCCGGACACCAGGTCGAACCCGCGTTCGGTCAACGCCTCCGCGAGCGCCTGCGCGTTCTTCACGATCAGGTGCGCGTACTCGCGGAACTCCGGCTGGGCCGCTTCCTTCAGCGCCACCGCGATCGCGGCGGTGGTGTGGTTGTGCGGGCCGCCCTGCAGACCGGGGAAGATCGCCCGGTCGACCGCCTTCGCGTGCTCGGCGTCGGTGAGGATCATGGCGCCGCGCGGGCCGCGCAGCGTCTTGTGCGTGGTCGTGGTGATCACCGGCGCGTGCCCGACCGGCGACGGGTGCGAGCCGCCAGCGACGAGACCCGCGATGTGCGCGATGTCGGCGACCAGGAGCGCGCCGACCTCGTTCGCGATCTCGGCGAACGCCGGGAAGTCGATGGTGCGCGGGATCGCCGTGCCGCCGCAGAAGATCACCTTCGGGCGTTGCGCCAGCGCGAGCGTGCGGACGTCGTCCATGTCGACGCGTCCGGTGTCCTTGCGGACCTCGTACTGGACGCTGCGGAACCACTTGCCGGTCGCCGAGACGCTCCAGCCGTGCGTGAGGTGCCCGCCCATCGGCAGGGACATGCCCATCACGGTGTCGCCCGGCTGCAGGAACGCCAGGTAGACGGCGAGGTTCGCCGGGGAGCCCGAGTACGGCTGGACGTTCGCGTGGTCGACGCCGAAGAGCGCCTTCGCGCGGTCCTGCGCCAGCAGTTCGACCTGGTCGATGACCTGCTGGCCCTCGTAGTACCGCTTGCCGGGGTAGCCCTCGGAGTACTTGTTCGTCAGCACCGAGCCTGTTGCCTCAAGCACGGCCGCCGACACGTCGTTCTCCGACGCGATCATGCGCAGCTTGCGGGCCTGACGACGTTCCTCGGCCTGGATCAGGGTGGCGATCTCGGGATCGACTTCGCGCAGCACGGCATCACTCCGTGCCGGGCACCCAGGCGTTCGGTGCGCTCGGCCGTCGCTTCCCGGTGGTCAGTTCCACCCTCGGCACGCCAGTCGCTTACGACGTGCCGAGTTTAGTCCAGCGTGAACGGGTCGTACTTGATCCGGTCGAGCGGAGTTCCGGCGACGAGCATGCGGGACACCGTCGACCTGATCATGGCGGGACTGCCGCAGACCAGGACGTCGCGGTCCTCCCAGGCTCCGTAGCGCGTGACCACGTCGGCGAGGCTGCCCTGCTCGACACCCCGGACGCCGGGATCGGACTCCAGCACCGGCACGACCGTGAGCCACGGGTTCGTGGTCGCGATGCGCTGCAGGTTGTCCAGGTCGTAGAGGTCCTCGCGGGTTCGGCCGCCGTAGAACAGGTGCACGCGCGGGTTCTCGCCGTACTGCGCCATCTCGTCGATCATGGCGTGCATCGGCGCGACACCCGTGCCACCGGCCACCATCAGGATGTCGGTCCCGGACGTGCGGTCGACCGAGAGACGTCCCATGGGCGGTCCGATGCGCCACGTGTCACCGGCCTGCGTGTGGCCGACCACCGAGCGCGACACCCAGCCGCCGTCCACGGACCGGATGTGAAACTCGATGACGCCGTCCTCGCGCGGGGCGTTCGCCGGCGAGTAGTACCGCCACAGGCGCTTGCGCTGCGGCGTCTCCACGCTGACGTACTGACCGGCCTTGTAGCTGACCGGGTGGTCCGGCTGCAGGCGCACGACGGCCAGGTCCCACGAGACGCGCTGGTGCTCCAGCACCGTCGCGTGCCAGTAGGCGGGCCCGTTGTCGGCGTCGGCCGCCTCCTGCATCGCCCTGGCCATGAGGGTGTAGGCCTCGGCCCACGCCATCTCGACCTTCGGCGTCCAGGCGGCACCGGAGAACTTCTTCACCGCGGACAGCAGTGCGGTCCCGACCGCCTCGTAGTGGACGTTGATGACACCGAACTTCCGGTGGTCACGACCCAGCTGACGCAGGAAGGGGATGAGGTCGTCCGGGCGGTCGACCATCTGCACCACGTGCACGAGGGCGCGCAGCAGACGGCTGCGTTGCACCTCCATGTTCGCGGGGAACATCTCGCGTGTGGCAGGCGAGAGCGAGAAGAGCATTCCGTAGAAGAACTTCGCCACTTCTTCGGAGTGCGGCTCCACCACCGCGAAGCTCTCCCGGATCATCCGCACCATCGCGGTGACGCCGGGGGGTGGCTCTCGGTGAGGCGGGGTAGGGATGGGGCTCAGCACAGCGTTCGCAGTCATGGTCCGCGCGCAGTCTCCACGTTCTCATCGGCGTTCTCAGTGGTGCCCGGCAAGGCACCGTACGTCCTCGTCAAGCATCCGTCCCCCGACAGGGTGGACAGTAACCCCTGTTCGAGCTGTTTGACCCCTTGATGCCACCTTCGAGCGAAGCATGGTCACTCTAGGTGAGTAGTTGTTACCGCAACAGTGTGAATGTGAGGGTCCGTCTGTACCGGCTTGCGCGCTTGCGTGCTTGGGTTGGCCGCGTGTCCCTGCCTGAACTGACTGAAACCACCTCACCCGACCGTGTCGAACTTCCTGGCTCACGGGGTGAGCACTTCCTCCAATGTGCCCTGGAGACGTCCGATCGCGCTACACGCTTCTACTCGGACCAGGTTCTGGATCATCTGAATCCGGCGATGGCGGAGTTCGTTGGTCGGATGGAGATGGCGTTCATCTCGACTGCTGATGCTGACGGGGAGTGCGACTCGTCGTTGCGGGCTGGGGCGGCTGGGTTCATCCGGGTGGTCGACTCGCGGACCGTTGTGTATCCGGAGTACCGGGGGAACGGGGTGATGGCGTCCCTCGGGAACATCATGGAGAACCCGCACGTCGGGATGTTGATGGTGGACTTTGCGGAGGATCTGATCGGGTTGCACGTGAACGGGCGGGCTCGGATTGCTCCGGTGGAGGAGTTCGCTGAGCTTGCCGGTGATGGGGATGAAGGGGCTGGGGAGCCTGGGGGGAAGAAGGTTGAGCGGTGGGTGGTGGTGGAGGTGCAGGAGGCCTACATCCACTGTCGGAAGCACATCCCGCGGATGGTGCCGGTGGATCGGGTTCGGCACTGGGGGACGGATGATGCGAAGAGGAAGGGTGGGGACTTCTTCGGGGTGAAGGCGGACAAGATGAGTCCGGCTGAGGGCTGACGTGGTCGTGTTCGCGTTGTCGCGGGTGGGTCGCCTTGCGGGCGGCCCGTTGCGTTGAGTGCTTCCTCTGGGGGCTCTGCCCCCAGACCCCCGGCAATCTGATCGGGGGGTAGCGCCGTGAGCAGGTTGATGGCACGCCTGTTGCGTTGGGCGGCTGCGCGTTGAGTTCGTGGTTGCGTTGGCGGTGGGGTCCCGTCACAAGCCGCACCAGGAGCTGGCCACATGCAGGTAGGGGTGTCAACTCGACAAAAAGCGCGTCGAGTTGACACCCCTACCTGCATGCAGCAAGAGCTGTGGCGCGACTCGTGACGGGACCCCACCGCCCAAGCCGTTTGCTAAGGACGGCTCGCCTTCGGCTTCGCGTGCGATCTGGGCTCTAGTGGGCGGCGTGACTCTGGTGTGACGTATCAGCCACCGATTTAGTTGGCCTAGCTAACTATCTCCAGATATAGTTGTATGACATCAACTAATTACTGGAGGTGTGCCGGTTTGAGTCGGCCCTCGTCGCATCGGGAGATCCTCGAAGCGCTGTCAGGCATCTGGGTAGCGCTGCTGGTTGCCATTCTGAGTTCCACCATCGTCTCGAACGCTCTCCCGACGATCCTGGCCGACCTGAAGGGCACGCAGACCCAGTACACGTGGGTCATCACGTCCATGTTGCTGGCGTCCACGGCCAGCACGCCCCTGTGGGGCAAGTTGGCGGACCTGTTCGACAAGAAGAAGTTGCTGCAGGCGGCGATCGTGTTGTTCGTCGTCGGGTCTGTGGCGGCCGGGTTCAGTCAGAACATGGAGCAGCTCATCGGGTTCCGGGTCGTGCAGGGGCTCGGGATGGGTGGTGTGCAGGCGCTGGGGCAGGTGGTCGTCGGTGCGCTGCTGAGTCCTCGTGAGCGTGGGCGGTACAGCGGGTACACCGGGATGGTGATCTCCGCCGGGACCGTGGGCGGGCCGTTGGTCGGTGGGTTCCTGGTGGACTGGCCGGGGTGGCGGTGGTGTTTCTTCGTCTGCGTGCCGTTGGCGCTGGTGGCGCTGGGCGTGTTGCACAAGACGTTGCACCTGCCGGTCAAGAAGCAGCACGTGAAGATCGACTACCTCGGGGCCACGTTGATCACCGGTGGTGTGAGCCTGGTGCTGATGTGGGTGTCGTTCGCGGGCAAGGACTTCGCCTGGGTCAGCGGGGAGAGCGCGCTGTTCGTCGGTGGGGCGGTGCTGGCGATCGTGGGGGCCTACTTCGTCGAGCGGCGGGCGTCCGCGCCGATCATTCCGCTGCACCTGTTCAAGAATCGGACCGTGGTGCTGGCGATGCTCGGGGGTGTTGCCGTTGGTACGGCGATGTTCGGGGCGTCGGTGTTCATGGGGCAGTACTTTCAGATCGCGCGGGGGTTCTCGCCCACCAAGGCCGGGTTGTTGACGGTGCCGTTGGTGTTGGGGCTGAGCATCTCGTCGACGGTCAGCGGGCAGTTGATCGCCAAGAGCGGCAGGTGGAAGAGCTACCTGGTGTGGGGGGCGTTCTCGCTGGTCGTGGGGTTGACGTTGCTCGGGACGATCGACCACGGGACGAACCTGGTGTTGATGGGGGCCTACCTGGCGCTGGTCGGTGTCGGGCTGGGGCTCACCATGCAGAACCTGGTGCTGGCCGTGCAGAACGGTGTGGGGATGGCCGATCTCGGAGCGGCCAGTTCCACGGCCACGTTCCTGCGGTCGCTGGGTGGGACGGCCGGCGTCTCGGTGCTCGGGGCCGTGCTGGCGGCCCAGGTGAGCACGAAGACGCTCGACCCGGGGTCCCTCTCCCCCGCGGTGCGGAACTCCTACGGGGACGCGATGGGTGAGTTGTTCCTCATCGCCGCCGGTCTCGCGGTGTTCACGGTGATCGCGGTGCTGCTGATCAAGGAGCAGCCGTTGCGGGACTCGGTGGACGACGAGGTTGTCACTCCAACGGGTTCTGGTGCACGGACGGTCGCGACTGAGCTGCACTCTCCTGTGGATACTGACCTGCGGATTGTGGACAACTCAGGGACCGTTGTGGACAAGCCGTTGGTGCTTTCGAGTGACAGTGGTCAGGAGGTCGCGGCGCGTTCGGCTGCGCTGCGTTCCACGCAGAACTCGTTGCCCTCCGGGTCGCGCAGGGTGACCCAGCCGGTGCCGTCCGGCCTGCGCTGATCGTCGAAGACCGTCGCGCCGATGCCCACCAGGCGTTCCACCTCCTCGTCGCGGGTGGCGTCGGTGGGCTGCAGGTCGAGGTGCAGGCGGTTCTTGAGGTCCTTGCCCTCGGGCACGTTGATGAACAGGTAGCGGATGCCGTTCGGCATCTCGATGAGGGACTCCGGGTCGCCGGGGTTGTCGTCGGGGTGCAACGGCAGGCCCAGGACCTTGCTCCACCACGAGGCGATCTCGTAGGAGTCGCGCGTGTCGACGGTGATGCTGTGGATGATGGACGTCATGAGCTGATCTTCGCCTAGTCGGCGTGTGATCTGGACCGATTTCAAGGTTGAGCGGAACACGCTCAACTTTTCTGACGTTGTGCTGCATGATGGTCCATGCTGGAGGCTGACCACGAGGTGGAGGAATGGACGCTTTCAACCCGACGACCAAGACGCAGCAGGCCGTTTCCGCGGCGGTGCAGGCCGCGACGCTCAACGGGAACCCGGACGTGGGTTCCGTGCACCTGCTCAGTGCGCTGCTGGCGCAGACGGACGGGTTGACCGCGCCGTTGCTCGAAGCGGTCGGCGCTGACGCGACGCAGGTGCGCAAGGAGCTCGAGCAGCTCTCCCGGTCGCTGCCGAGCGCTTCCGGTTCCACCGTGTCCGCCCCGCAGCTGTCGCGCGACGCCGTGCGGGTGATCGGCAAGGCGCAGGAGCTCGCGACCGAGATGGGCGACGAGTACGTGTCGACCGAGCACCTGCTGGTCGGGCTCGCGCAGCACGGTGGCCAGGTGGCCGACCTGCTGCGGCGCCACGGTGCCACGCCCGACGCGCTGACCGAGGCGTTCGCCAAGGTGCGCGGGTCGGCGCGGGTGACGTCGGCCGATCCCGAGGGCACCTACAAGGCGCTGGAGAAGTACGGCGTCGACCTGACCGAACGTGCGCGCAAGGGCGAGCTCGACCCCGTGATCGGCCGTGACGCCGAGATCCGGCGGGTCGTGCAGGTGCTGTCGCGGCGCACCAAGAACAACCCGGTGCTGATCGGCGAGCCCGGTGTCGGCAAGACGGCGATCGTCGAGGGCCTGGCGCAGCGCGTCGTGGCCGGTGACGTGCCGGAGTCGTTGCGCGGCAAGAAGGTCGTGTCCCTGGACCTCGGCTCGATGGTCGCGGGCGCCAAGTACCGCGGTGAGTTCGAGGAGCGGCTCAAGGCCGTTCTCAAGGAGATCACCGACTCGGCCGGGCAGGTCATCACGTTCATCGACGAGCTGCACACGATCGTCGGTGCCGGCGCGACCGGGGAGTCGGCGATGGACGCCGGCAACATGATCAAGCCGATGCTCGCCCGCGGTGAGTTGCGCATGGTCGGTGCCACGACCCTGGACGAGTACCGCGAGCACATCGAGAAGGACGCCGCCCTGGAGCGCCGCTTCCAGCAGGTGCTGGTCGGCGAGCCGTCGGTGGAGGACACGGTCGGCATCCTGCGCGGGCTCAAGGAGCGTTACGAGGTGCACCACGGTGTGCGCATCACGGACGCCGCGCTCGTCGCCGCCTCCACGCTTTCGGACCGCTACATCACCGCGCGCTTCCTGCCGGACAAGGCCATCGACCTCGTCGACGAGGCCGCGTCCCGGCTGCGCATGGAGATCGACTCCCGTCCCGTCGAGATCGACACCGTCGAACGCGCCGTGCGCCGCCTCGAGATCGAGGAGATGGCGCTCGCGAAGGAGTCCGACGCGGCGTCGGTCGAACGGCTGCACGCGCTGCGCGCCGAGCTCGCGGAGAAGCGCGAGGAACTGGCAGGCCTCACCGCCCGCTGGCAGAACGAGAAGGGCTCCATCGACCGCGTGCGCGGCCTGAAGGAGCAGCTGGAGTCGTTGCGCGGCGAGTCCGAACGCGCTGAGCGCGACGGCGACCTCGGCCGTGCCGCCGAACTGCGCTACGGCCGGATTCCCGAGCTGGAGAAGGAACTCGCGGTCGCCGCCGAGTCCACTCAGGACGCCGCGATGCTCAAGGAGGAGGTCGGCCCGGACGACGTCGCGGACGTGGTGGCGGCGTGGACCGGCATCCCCGCGGGCCGGTTGCTGGAAGGCGAGACCGCCAAGCTGCTCCGCATGGAGGACGAGCTCGGCCGCCGCGTCGTGGGCCAGGCCGAGGCCGTGCGCGTCGTGTCGGACGCGGTGCGCAGGACGCGCGCCGGAGTCGCCGACCCGGACCGCCCGACGGGCTCGTTCCTGTTCCTCGGCCCCACCGGCGTCGGCAAGACGGAGCTCGCGAAGGCGCTGGCGTCGTTCCTGTTCGACGACGAGCGGGCGATGATCCGCATCGACATGAGCGAGTACTCCGAGAAGCACTCGGTGGCCCGCCTGGTCGGTGCGCCTCCCGGCTACGTCGGCTACGACCAGGGCGGCCAGCTCACCGAGTCGGTCCGCCGCCGCCCGTACTCCGTCGTGCTGCTGGACGAGGTCGAGAAGGCGCACCCGGACGTGTTCGACGTCCTGCTGCAGGTTCTCGACGACGGCCGGCTCACGGACGGACAGGGCCGCACGGTCGACTTCCGCAACACGATCCTGGTGCTCACGTCGAACCTGGGCTCGCAGACCATCGTGAACCCGTCGCTCACCGACCGGGAGCGCCGCGACGCGGTGATGGCCGTGGTGCAGCGGCACTTCAAGCCGGAGTTCCTGAACCGGCTGGACGACGTCGTGGTGTTCCACGCGCTCGCCACCGAGGAGCTGACGTCCATCGTGGACATCCAGATCGCCAGGCTGGCGGACCGCCTCGCGGCCCGGCGCCTGACGCTGGACGTCACGGCGTCCGCCCGCGACTGGCTGGCGCTCAACGGCTTCGACCCGATCTACGGCGCCCGGCCGCTGCGGCGGCTCGTGCAGTCGGCGATCGGCGACCAGCTGGCCAAGGAGCTGCTGGCCGGTGAGGTGCGGGACGGCGACACGGTCCGGGTCGACGTGCTGGACGACAACAGCGGCCTGATCGTGGGCCGCACCGCGTGACGTCGGGATCCCCCGCGAGACCTGTAGGTTCGGGTCTCGTGGGGGATCTTCGCTATGTCAGGTACCAGGCGGTCGAGGCCAACTCCAGAGGCGGCTTCTCCGGGATCTTCGGGCTGGCCAACGGCTTGCGCCGCGGTGGCCGGCTCACCGGCGAACAAGAAGCGTTCATGCGTGCCGGCAACGCCTGGTACGACGCCGCCTACACCGACCCGTCGACGGTCGACCCGACGGTCTACGACCGCGAGGTCAACCCCGGTGCCGTCGCCTGGTTCAAGGTGGAGGCGGCGCACCTGCTGGAGCGCGTCCCCGGCTACCTGGCCCTGCTCGACGCCCACGGCGTGCGCTGGGAGCGGCTGGAGAGCGACGACCCCGGCCGGATCGTCTACGAGGACGCCGACCAGGTCGTCGTGGTGCCGCACGCGTAGTCAGCGGCTCTCGACCTTCAAATCGCCCGACATCACCGCGCGGATGTGGTCACCGGTGAGCATGTCGTGCGGGTAACCGAGCTCGATCGCGCTCACCGCGTCGAGCCGCGCCACCTGTTCGTCCGTCAGCGAGACCTCCAGCGCGCCCAGGTTCCCCTGCAGCTGCTCAGGTGTGCGAGCACCGATCACGGGCGCCGTCACGCCGGGCTGCCGGAGGTTCCACGCCAGCGCGACCTGGGCGGGCGTGCGCTCCACCTCCACGGCCACCTCCCGCACGGCGTCGGCGATCGCCAGCGTGCGCTCGGTGACCATGCCCAGCCCGGCGTTGAAGCTCCTGCGGGTGCTGCCGGTGTCCGCGGCGGGCGAGGAGTACTTGCCGGACAGCACGCCGCCGCCCAGCGGTGAGAACGGCGACACGCCCAGTCCCAGCGCCCGCGCCATCGGGATCAGGTCGCGTTCCCCGCCGCGGTTGATGAGGCTGTACTCGATCTGCAGCGCCACCAGCGATGACCAGCCGCGCAGGTCGGCGACCGCCTGCATGCGGGAGATCTCCCAGGCCGGGGTGTTGGACATGCCCACGTACAGGACCTTGCCCTGCCGGACCAGGTCGTCCAGGCCGCGCAGCACCTCGTCGAACGGCGTCGACGCGTCCCAGACGTGCACGTACAGCAGGTCCACGTGGTCCGTGCCCAGGCGGCGCAGGCTGGTCTCCACGGACGCGAACAGGTTCTTGCGGTGGGAGCCGCCGGAGTTCGGGTCGCCGGGGGTGCGCAGGGTCGAGTACTTCGTCGCCAGCACGAGGCCGGGACGACGGCCCCGCACGAGCTCGCCCAGCATCTCCTCCGAACCGCCGTAGGAGGCTGCGGTGTCGATGAAGTTGCCGCCGCGCTCCACGTAGATCTCGAACAGCCTGCGCGCGTCGTCCGGCGAGGAGCCCCAGCCCCACTCGTTGCCGAAGGTCGCCGTGCCCAGGGCCAGCGGTGAGACCCGCAGTCCGGAACGGCCCAGCAGCCGGTAGGTGTCCAGCACGGTGTTCCTCCCCTTGAAGTGGTGTGCCACCAGCCTGCGATCGCCGCACGACGGGGGTAAGGGAAGGAACTTCCTGGGAACACGGGTCCTACCCGGACTGTTGAACGGGCCATGGTCACCGACGTGGCGCAAGAGCTGGCCTCGTTCCTCAGGAGCAGGCGCGAACGGTTGGATCCGGCCCAGCTCGGCCTGCCTGTGCGCCGGCAACGACGCACTCCTGGGCTGCGCCGGGAGGAGGTCGCGGAGCTGGCGGGCGTCAGCGTCGACTACGTCGTGCGGCTCGAGCAGGCCCGCGGGCTGCGGCCGTCGGCGGACGTCGTGGAGGCGCTGGCCGGTGCGTTGCGCCTCGACAGCGACGAACGCGCCTACTTCTTCGGCCTGGCCCGGCAACGGCCTCGCGTGGAGGCGAAGGCCGCCACGGAGGCGGCGCCGTCGCTGGTCCAGCTCGTCGCGGACCTGTCACCGCGACCGGCCATGGTGATGAACCACCGCTTCGACCTCCTCGCGTGGAACGACGAGATGGTCGAGGTGCTGCTCGACTTCGACACGCTGCCGCCCTCGCACCGCAACGCCATCTGGCTGTGCCTGCTGCACCCGGAGATCCGCGAGCTCTACGTCGACCGCGAGCGCGTCGTGCGTGAAGGGGTCGCCCACCTGCGCACCGCGTGGGCCGCGCACCCGGACGACCGGGTGCTGGCGGACCTCATCGCCGAATGTGCCACCGGTGACGAGGAATTCGCCAGGTTGTGGTCCACAGGGGACGTGAGGCACAACGGTCGTGGCCACAAGGTGATGCGTCATCCACGCGCAGGTGAGATCACCCTGCGGTTCGAGACGCTCACGCCGACGCAGGACCCGGACCAGTTGCTGGTGGTCTACCGCCCGGCGGACGACGCGAGCCGGGCGGCCATGGACCTCTTGACCTGAGGAAAGGCACGGCCGGGTCACGACGCGCGGAAGTGATCTTCGTTCCACGCCCCCGACCCACTAGGCTTCAGCTGTGGGCATACCGGCGTGGGTCTGGTTCACCGTCGCCGCGGTGGCGGGTGTGGCGGGGTTCGCCCTGCTCGCGACCGACCGGGCGCAACGAACCGCACGAAATCGTGAACGGCGCCGTTGGGCTGCCCTGCGCGGCTGGCAGTTCGAGGAGACAGACCACGTGCTGCCGACCCGGTGGGAAGCCGGGGCCATCGCGTACTACGGCACGGGCCTCGCCCGTGACGTCGTCGCGGGCTCCACCTTCACCGCGGACGGCCGCAGGCAGGTCTACGTCCTCGACCACGAGACCGGCGGCAAGGTCAACTCGGTGCTGGTCGGCGTGCGCTGCCGCAGGGCGCTGTCGGTGGTGATCGAGCTGTGGCTGTCGACCGTGCCGTTCCAGCGCGACAACGACAAGATGCCGATGCCCGACCTGCTCGGGCCGGTGGGGTCGCGGTACGCGTTCGTCACGGACGTGCCGGCCGCCCGCAAGGTCATCACCCCGGACCTGATCGACGCAGCCGAGGAGATCGGCGGCGACGTCACGGTCGTCTGGATGGAGAACGACTGGGTGCTGGCCGCCGCGCCGCCCAACTCGTCGCCCGCGCGCCTCGAACGGCTGCTGCGCGACGTCGGTGAGCTCGCGGACGTCATCGACCCGTTCGACCCGGACCCCTCCGAGCGCGAGGAGGAGCCGGTGGCGGAGGAAGACGAGGGCGGCGAGGTCTACCGCCCGTCGTTCGGCCGCAAGCAGCCCTAGGGCCTGTGCCCTAGGAGCCGTATCGCTTTCCGGTTACCGTTCGGTATGCCAACCGCACTGGTGACCGGATCGACCGTCGGGATCGGAGCCGCGTTCGCGCGCAGGCTCGCGGCGGAGGGGTACGACCTCGTTCTGGTCGCGCGCACCGCGCCCGCGCTCGAGGAACTCGCGAAGAAGCTGCACGACCGCCACGGCGTGAACGTCGACGTCCTGCCGGCCGACCTGAGCGACCCGCAGGACCGCCTGAAGGTCGAGCAGCGGCTGGCGGAGTCGGCCGTGGACCTGCTGGTCAACAACGCGGGCTTCGCGAACACCGGTGAGTTCTTCGACGCGGACGTCGAGAAGCTGCAGGCCCAGCTCGACGTCAACGTCGCCACGGTGCTGCGCCTGACCAGGGCCGCGCTCCCGGCGATGATCGCGCGCGGCAAGGGCGACGTGATCAACGTGTCCAGCGTCGCCAGCTTCCTGCCCGGCCGCGGCACCAGCTACAGCGCCGACAAGGCGTGGGTGACGGCGTTCTCCGAGGGCATCGCGCTCGCGGCGGAGGGCACCGGCGTGCGGGTCATGGCGCTCGCCCCCGGTTTCGTGCGGACCGAGTTCCACAAGCGCGCGAAGATCGACATGTCGAAGACGCCGAACTGGCTCTACGTCGACGCCGACAAGCTCGTGCACGAGGGTCTGCGCGACCTGCGCCGCGGCAAGCCGCTGTCGATCCCCGGCGCGCAGTACAAGGCGATCGTGACCGTCTCGAGGCTGCTGCCGCGGGCGCTCGTGCGCAGGATGGCGTCGCGGTTCGCGGGTGGCCGTGGGCGCACCTGAGCGGCGTGTGCGAGGCTGACGACCCGTGCGAACTGAAGTGGTCTTGGACGCGAACGCTAAGTCGGAACTCGCTCGCCTCGTGAGCGAATTGGCCGTGGTGCACGGCAAGGTGACCCTGTCGAGCGGCAAGGAAGCCGACTACTACGTCGACCTGCGGCGGGCGACGCTGCACCACGCGGCGGCGCCGTTGATCGGCAAGCTGCTGCGGCAGCTCACGTCGGACTGGGACTTCGTCGCCGTCGGCGGTCTCACGCTCGGTGCGGACCCCGTCGCCTACGCGATGATGCACTCCGCCGGGGCTGACGGTGACGTGCTCGACGCGTTCGTCGTGCGCAAGGCGAACAAGGCGCACGGCATGCAGCGGCAGATCGAGGGCATCGACGTGCGCGGCCAGCGCGTGCTCGCGGTCGAGGACACCTCCACCACGGGTGGTTCGGTCCTCACGGCTGTCGCGGCGCTGCGCGAGCACGGTGCCGACGTCATCGGCGTGGCCACGGTCGTCGACCGCGGCACGGGCGCCAAGGAGGCCATCGAGGCCGAGGGTCTGCAGTACCGCTACCTGCTCGACCTGAACGACCTCGGACTCGCCTGAGGTTTTATCCAGAGCGCTTCGAGCCACCCCGTCCTAGTCTGGAGGACGGGGTGGTGCGAATGGCTGGATTCTTCGCCGAGGCGGTCGTGGCGCTGCACTTCACGGTGCTGGCGTTCCTGCTCGCGGGTGGTTTCCTCGCGTGGCGCTGGCGGTGGGTCATCTACCCGCACCTGGCGATGGGCGCGTGGGCCGTGCTGAGCATCGTCACGCCGACCGTGTGCCCGCTCACGGTGTGGGAGAACGACCTGCGGGCCATGGCCGGGATGCCGGTGCTCGAGACCGGGTTCATCGACCACTACATCGACGGCGTCTGGTACCCGGAGAGCGCGTCGATGCTGGTCCAGCTGGTGCTGGGGACGATCGTGATCGTCTCGTGGATCGGCTTCTATGCTGGTCACCGTGCTGCTCGAAGGCTTTCACGCTGTTAAGCACGCTTTGCGCTTCGGCGCCGGCGTGCACCCGCTGATCACGACGGACCTCGCCGCCGCGATCAGCCTCGCCGAGACGCACGCACCTGATCTGCGCGAGCGGTTCGAGGCCGCCACCGAGGTGGACCAGAACCACTTCAAGCTCCGGGTCGGCCGCACGCACCCGACGGGCGTGGCCGGGTTCGCGGAGCAGCCCGACCTGCCGTTCGACCGCGGCGCGCCGGTCGTCCTGCTCGACAACCCGCGCAACCTGGGCAACTTCGGTGCCGCGATCCGAGTGGCCGCCGGCCTCGACGCAGGTGGCGTGATCTCGACCGGTGACGTCGACCCGTGGCACCCCAACGTGCTGCGCGGATCTGCCGGCCTGCACTTCGCGCTGCCGGTCGCCAAGGTCACGAGCCTCGACTTCGCCGGTGAGCTCATCGCGTTCGACGCGGACGGTGACCTGCTGAAGGGCCCGATCCCCGACGACGCCGTGCTGGCGTTCGGCTCGGAGCGCCACGGGCTCTCCGACGAGGTCCGGCGCAAGGCGACCAGGATCGTCCGGCTGCCCATGCGCGAGAAGGTCAGCAGTTACAACCTGACAACTTCTGTGGCCATGGGCCTGTACCACTGGGCGATTCACCGAGCTTCTTGACCGGTCAAGCACGCACCATGATCTGGTGGCGATCGCGAAACTGCTGGCAGCGCGCGCGGGTGTCGCAGAGCGCGCCGTGTACTCCAGGCACCTCCGTCGGGTCTGGGGTGTGCCGGGCACGCTCCTGGGTGCGAGGGCGTGGCCCCCGCTGTTTAAGGACAAGATCCACACGAGCTTCAACTACTGGTGGCAGGCGCACCTGCTCGACTGCCTGGTCGACGGTTACCTGCGCTCGCCCAGCGAGCTGCGCAAGGCCGCCGTGGCCAAGGTCGTGCGGGGCATCCGGGTCCGCAACGTCCTGGGCTGGACCAACGACTTCTACGACGACGTCGCCTGGCTCGGCCTCGCCCTGCAACGCGCCCAGAACGACGTCGGCATCGCGAAGCCCAAGGCGCTGAACGCGATCGCCGAACGGCTGCGCGACGGCTGGACCGATCACGCCGGCGGTGGCATCTGGTGGAAGCGCAACGACGACTTCAAGAACGTCCCCGCGAACGGCCCGGCGGCGATCTTCCTGGCCCGCCAGGACGAACGCACCGACCTCGCCCGCGCGCGGTCCATCGTGGACTGGGTCGAGGACAACCTGATCGACCCCGGCAACGGTCTCGCGTGGGACGGTCTGCACGTCCACCCCAACGGCGAGATCCGCGAGTACGAGAAGAACATCTACACGTACTGCCAAGGCGTTCTCATCGGCGCGTGCGTCGAACTGGCGAAGCACGGCCAGGCCGAGAAGTGGCTCGACAAGGCCGCCCGCACGATCACCGCGGTGCACGACGACCTGGCGACCAACGGCGTGATCAAGGGCCAGGGCGGTGGCGACGGCGGCCTGTTCGCGGGAATCCTGACGCGCTACCTCGCCCAGGCCGCGCTGACCATCCCCGACCTCGACCCCGACCGGGCCGTGACGGCGGACCTCGCCAGGGAACTCGTGGTGCAGTCGGCGGAAGCGGCGTGGACCAACCGCGTGATGGCCGTCAGCGGGCCGTTGTTCGGTCCGGAGTGGACCGTGCCGGCCGACGAGGGCGAGGGCCGCGACCTGTCCGTCCAGCTCGGTGGCTGGATGTGCCTGGAGGCGGCCGCCCTGCTCGAACGGCACGGCCTGGACGTCGCTACTGCCTGATCCAGCCCAGCAACGCCTTGGCGTCCTCGCGGAACCGCTCCGGCGAGTCGTCGAGCACGAACTCCAGCAGCGCGTTGCGCTCGATCCCGTCGCGCGCGAGCTCCGTGAGCACCGGCTTCCACAGGTCACGGCGCTCGGCGAGGGGCAAGCGGTCCTGGAAGCCGCCGGGGCCCCACGAGAAGACGTGGGCCGTCACCGGTTCCAGCGTCCGCACCTCGTGCACGGCCGAGAACACGTCCTGGCCGCCGCTGGGCTGCCAGTACGACACCACGCCGTCGACCTCGTCGAGCAGCTGCACCGTCGAGTCGAGCGTGTCGGTCAGCGTGTTCCGGTGGTACTCCAGTGCGATCTTCGTGCCCATCGCCTCGGCGTGTTCGACGGCGTGCCGCAACGCCTCGACCACCGGCCCGCGGTCGGGGCACTCCTGCGACCCGGCCGTGCCCGCCCAGACCCGCACGAACGGCGCGTCCAGTTCGGCCGCCGTCTCGAGGATCGGCGCCAGGTCGGCCCGGTCGGACACGCCGGCGCGGTAGTACGACCCGTACGCGGCGACCTTCAGGCCGGTGTCGAGCGCCCTGCGCGCCGCCGCGAAGTCACCGGGCGGCACGTGCACGTCGCCGCCCCACTCGACGGCCTGCAGCCCGCACTCCGTCGCGAGCTCACCGATCTCCTCGACCGTGAGCTGACGGAACGTCACCGAGACGAGCCCGGGGATCAGCATCCGCAGGACTGCCTGTGCATGAGGGAGGGCGAGAGCCGGATGGTCTCCGGAGCCCTGTCCGGGTCCGCGATCCGGGAGAGCAGCAGCTTCACCGCGGTCCGCCCGATCTCCTCGACCGGCTGGGCCAGGGTGGTGAGCGGCGGTTCGATCAACGTGGCCCACTCGACCTCGTCGTAGGCGACGACCGCCAGGTCCGTGCCGAGCTTGAGACCGCGGGCGCGCAGTTCGTGCAGCATGCCGACGGTGACGAGGTGGTCCGCCGCGACGACGGCCGTCGCCGGGTCGTCCTGGTCGAGCAGCGGCGCGAGCCAGCCGCTCTGCGAGACCAGCGCCTCGTCCCACTTCAGGCCAGCGCGGCCGAGGCCGAGGCGGTAGCCGAGGATGCGCTCCTCGGTCGTCGCCACGCCCGCCTTGCCGCAGACGATGCCGATCCGCCGGTGACCGAGTTCAGCCAGGTGCCTGACCAGGCCCGACGTGGCCTGCACGTTCTCCGGCCCGACCTGGTCGATGTCCTTGGCGACGGTCAGCCGGTCGACGAGCACGGTCGGGATGTTGAGTCTCTTGAGCTCCGGCAGCACGAGGCTCCCGCCGCCGGCCGAGGGTGTGAGCAGCAACCCGTCGACTCTTCGCGAGCGCAGCATTCTGACCGCTGTCTGCTCGGACTCGGGGGTGTCCCTCGTGTCGATCAGCACGAGCGAATAGCCGCTGCGAGTCGCCTCGGACTCGATGGCGGCGATCAGCTCGGCGAAGTACGGGTGGGAGACCAGCGACACGGCGAGGCCCAGCGACTTGGTGCCGCCCATGACCAGCGAACGCGCGATGGCGTCCCCCGTGTACCCGGTCTCGTCGATCGCCTTCTGGACGCGCTCGCGCGTGTCCCCGGCGACCGGCCTCGTCTCGTTGATCACGTGTGACACCGTGGTGATGGAGACCCCCGCGAGAGCCGCGACATCCCGCATGGTGACCATGACCAGGGACCATACCCGTTTGGAGGAAGCCCTGATGGCAGCCGTGCTGTGTGTCGGGCTCACAACTCTCGACGTGACCCAGCGGGTGGACGAGTTCCCCGACGCCGGGCAGAAGATCCGTTCGCTCGGCGCGGTGCTGTCGCCCGGCGGTCCCGCCGCCAACGCGGCCCGCGCCGTCGCCGCATTGGGTGGAAGGGCCTCGTTGCTCACCGCTCTGGGTGCTGACGCACTGGGTGATTTCGTGCGCGCTTCCTTGGATCCGGTCCAAGTGACCGCCGTTGCGGGCACGACGCCCGTGAGCATGGTCGTCGTCAGAGACGCTGATGGGGAGCGCACGGTCGTGTCCCGCAACGCGTCGGTGCCGGTGATCGCGCCCGATTTGACCGAACTCCTCGCCGCCGCGGACGTGCTGCTCTTGGACGGACATCACGACGGCCTGGCATTGCCCGCCGCCCAACAGGCGAAAGCTCTCGGATTGCCTGTGGTGCTCGACGCCGGGAGCTGGAAACCTGTCCTCGATCACCTGTTGCCGCTGGTGGACGTGGCCGCCTGCTCCGCCGGGTTCGAGCGGTCCGAGGCCGAGGTGCA
This sequence comes from Lentzea cavernae, assembly GCF_014653695.1. Taxonomy (GTDB): domain Bacteria; phylum Actinomycetota; class Actinomycetes; order Mycobacteriales; family Pseudonocardiaceae; genus Lentzea; species Lentzea cavernae. The sequence goes on from NZ_BNAR01000003.1 coordinate 247,260, forward strand.
CTCGTACGGGGTGCCGCTGGTCATTCGCACGCAGGGTGCGAAGCCGGTCACCTGGTCGCGGAACGGCTCTGCCGGAGAGCTGCCCGTGCCCGCGGTGGAGGTGAAGGACACGAACGGGGCCGGTGACGTCTGGCACGGCGCGTACGCCTACGCGCTCGCGTCGGGGGCGGACCCGGTGGACGCCATCGGCTTCGCGTCGGAGGCGGCCGCCGTTCGCGTCGGTGCGGTCGGGGACTGGGTTGAGAGGCTGGCAGGGTGGCAGGACAGCAGGTCAGGTTCGACGAGCTGCTAGAGCGGGCTCGCGTGCTCACCGATCAGGGTGAGCGCAAGATTCTCGGCATCAGCGGTGCACCCGGTTCCGGCAAGTCGACACTCGCGCGGCGGCTCGTCGAGGCGCTCGACGGCCAGGCCGTGCTGGTCGGGATGGACGGCTTCCACCTCGCGCAGAGCGAGCTCGAACGGCTGCGGCTGGTCGAGCGCAAGGGCGCGCCCGACACGTTCGACATCCCCGGTTACGTGGATCTGCTCGGCCGGATCAAGGCGTGCGGGCCGGACATGATCTACGCACCGGAGTTCCGCCGCGAGATCGAGGAACCGATCGCGTGCGCCGTGCCGGTGCACCCGGACGTCCCGCTCGTCGTCACCGAGGGCAACTACCTGCTGCTCAACTACGACAAGTGGAAGCGCGTCCGGATCATCCTGGACGAGGCGTGGTTCCTGTTCATCGACGAGGACGTGCGCGTGCAACGCCTGATCGACCGCCATCTGCGGTACGGGCGCACCCTGTCCGAGGCCGAGGAACGGGTGCTGCACGGCACCGACCACGTCAACGCGCTGATGGTGAACTCGTCGAAAGCGTCCGCCGACCTGCTCATCACCGAGGTGCTCTAGACAACCGCTTCGGCGGCGTGCGCGCGATCTCTCCTGGGGGATGAGAGTGGACTCTGCGCTGGGCTTGTTGTTGCGCCGGCACCGGATCGCCGCCGGTCTGACCCAGGAGGCGCTGGCCGAGAAGGCCGGCCTCAGCGGTCAGGCCGTCGGTGCCCTGGAACGCGGCGACCGCCGTCATCCGCACCGCGAGACGGTGCTCAGGCTCGCCGGCGCGCTCGGTCTGGGCGCGGACGACCGGGCCGAGTTCGCCGCGGCCGCCGCCCGCACGCCCCGGCCCCGCTGCGAGGCGTCCGCACCGGTCCGGCAGCTTCCCGCCGCGCCCGTGCGGTTCGCCGGACGCGAGGCCGAGGTCGCCGAGCTGACGGGCCTGCTGGAGCGGTCGGGGGTGGTGGTCGTCGCCGGCATGCCGGGAGTCGGCAAGACCTCGCTCGCGTTGCACGTCGCCCACCGGCTGGCGGAGCGCTTCCCCGACGGCCAGCTCTACCTGGACCTGCGCGGGAGCGTGTCGCCGGAGGACGCGCTGGGCCGGCTGTTGCGCGCGTTGGACCGGCCTGACCACGGCGGCACGCTCGCCGAGACCTCCGCGCGGCTGCGGTCCGCGCTGGCCGGCCGGCGGGTGCTGCTCGTGCTCGACGACGCGGCGACCGCCGCCCAGGTCGAGCCGTTGCTGCCCGGCACCGTCGGCAGCGCTGCGGTCGTGACCAGCCGCCGGGCCATGGACACCCTGCCGCAGGCCCACCACCTGCGGCTCGACGTGCTGCCCGAACGCGAGGCGCTCGACCTGCTCGCGGCCTACGCGGGACCCGAACGGACCGCCGACGCCTCCGCTGCCGAGCAGGTCGTGGAGCTGTGCGGACGGCTGCCGCTCGCCGTCCACCTCGCCGGAGCGCGGCTCGCGTCCAGGCCCGCCTGGCCGCTCGCGCACCTCGCCCGGCGCCTCGCCGTGCGCAGGCTCGACGAGCTGGACCGCGACGACGCGGGCATCCGGGCGAGCTTCGCCGTGTCCGTCGACCAGCTCGACCCGGACGACCAGACCGCCTTCACGCTGTTCGGCGTCTTCGAGGACGTCTCGCTGCCGGTCGCCGCCCGCCTGCTCGACGTGGACTCCCTCTCCGCCGAGCTGGTGCTGGAACGGCTGACCGACCTGCACCTGCTGCAGGCGACGACGCCCGGCCGGTACCGGATGCACGACCTCGTCCGGACCTACGCCCGCGAGCAGCGCGCGGACCCCGAGGCGCTCGGCAGGGTCGCCGACCTGTTCGTCGCGGTGGCGTGGCGGTCGGTGGCGCTGGCCGTGCCGCACAGCCTCCGCGGGACCTGGGCCGACCCGGCGTGGGCCGCGGGAGCACCGGACTTCACGACGGCCGCGGCGGCGTTCGCGTGGCTCGACGAGCACCGTGCGCACCTGTCCGACCTCTGCCGCACACCGGGTGTGCCGGCTCCCGTGCTGGTCAGGCTCGCCATCGGGCTGTTCCCGTACTACCTGAGCCGGGGTCACCGCGAGGACTGGGCCGAGATGTGCGGGCTGGCGTTGCTGCTGGCGAGCGACCCGCGGGCCCGGGCCATCGTCGAGATGGACCTGGGGGTCGCGCTGCGGGACGCGGGCCACCTGCGCCGCAGCCTGGCCCAGTTCCGGGCGCTGGGCGACACCGACGGCGTGGCGGTCTGCCTCACCAACCTCAGCGAGGTGCTGGAGACCGTCGAGACCGGTGAGGAGAGCCTCGCTCTCGCTCGCGAGCTGGGGCTGAGGTGCGTGGAGGCCGCGGTCCTGGAACAGCTGGGCAACGCCTACGGCAAGACGGGCGACCACGCGCGCGAGCTCCGTTGCTACGAGGACAGCCTGCGGCTCAGTTCTCTCGAGGGCGACGATCGGGCGTGTGCGGGCGTGCTGCACCGGATCGGCGCCCTGCACCGGCGGTCAGGCCGGACCGGGGACGCCGCGACGGCGTTGGGGCGGAGCCTGCACCTGTTCCGCGAGGGTGGCGACCCGGCGGGTGAGGTGGCGTGCCTGGAGGAGCTGGGACTGGTGCACCTGCTGCGCCGGGACCGGGTGGCCGCGGCCGAGACGTTGCGCCGCGGGCTCGGCATCGCCGAACGGCACGGCGACCTCGGGAGGCAGGCGAGCCTGCGGCAGCACCTCGCGAAATGTGGAGGTGCTTCGTAGAGGTTGTCGCTGTTGGGGTCCTTGCTTTCTCGCAACCATCAACGACATGAACAAGTTCACGAAGAAAGTCCTGGCCGGGGCGATCGCCGCCGTGGCCGTCCTGGTCGCCACGCCCGCCGCCTCGGCCGCGGCGCGTGACGGCGTGTGCAACACCAACGAGTTCTGCCTGTACTGGGCCCCCGAAAGCCTCGGTTCGCTGTCGGACTTCACGACGTCGATCGGGAACTACGGCACCTCGCAGCCGACGTGCTACGAGTTCAGGACGCCCGGCCTGCTCGGCTACGGGGAGTGCATCAAGAACAACGCGGCGTCGGCGTGCAACAAGCGTTCCAAGGCCGTGCGCGTCTACTTCAACAGCTACCACGAAGGCGTGTACGACACGATCCCCGCGAACGCCTGCAGGGAACTGTCCAAGACCTTGTTCGACAACGCGTCACACCTGTTCCTCTGACACGTCAGCCGGCCTGGGGGTGGCTGACGTGTTCCAGGTCCTCGCTCGACTCGTCGATCGGCTTCGCCATCTCCTGGCGGTAGCGCCAGATGCCCCAGCCGGTGCCGCCCAGGAAGAAGGCGATGCTGACGACGATCGCGGCGGTCTCGAGCCAGGGGAGCTGTTGCAGGATGCCGGCGCCGTAGTAACCGGCCAGCACCAGCGTCGGGACCCACGCGATGGCGCCGATGGTCGTGGCGAGCGTGAACCTCCGGAGGTCCATCCGGGCCGCGCCCGCGATCATCGGTGCCAGGGTCCGGATCCACGGGATCCAGCGGGCCAGCACGACCGCCCAGAACCCGCGGCGGTCGAGGAAGTCGCCGGCGCGTTTCAGGTTCTGCCTGTTCAGGACCTTGCCGCCCTTGCGGGCCAGCACGCGCGTGCCGGTGCCGCGGCCGATGAAGTACCCGACCTGGTTGCCGACCACGGCGACGATCAGAGCCGCGAGGGACAGCAGCCACGCCGACAGCTCGCTGTTGTGCGTCGCCAGCACCACGCCGGCGGCGAACAGCAGCGAGTCACCGGGCAGGAACAGCCCGAAGATGAAAGCGCACTCGACGAAGATGAAGCTCAGCACGATGAGCCAAACGGCCACCGGGCCCGCGGTCTCCAGCGAGGCGAATGCGTGCGCCACGGTGAACCACCCTACGTCGTGCCGTGCGGATGGCAGGGCGACATCGGGCCAACGGGTGGGCGAAATCTGGATTGAGCACGCCGGGTCACGGCGTGAACACCTCTACGCGGAATTCACCATCGAGTCGACCAGGCGTTTCCCGCTAGCGTGGCCAGCATGGAGACCTTGCTCGCCGAACTCCGCGCCGCAGTGGGTGACTCCGGCGTCCTGACCGACGCCGACGTCACCGCGAGCTACCAACGCGACATGATGCCGTTGGCACCGCACGGCAGTCCGTTGGCAGTGGTGTTCCCGCTGAACACCGAGCAGGTCCAGGCGGTGGTCAGAGCATGTGCGAGCCACCGCGTCCCGATCGTCCCGCGCGGAGCCGGCAGCGGCCTGTCCGGCGCCGCGAACGCGATCGAGGGCTCCGTCGTCCTGGTCACGACCAAGATGAACGCGATCGTCGAGATCGACACCGACAACCGCCTCGCCGTCGTCGAGCCCGGCGTGGTCAACCTCGACCTGCGCGGTGCCGTCGAGAAGCACGGCCTGTTCTACCCGCCGGACCCGAGCAGCTACGACTGGTGCACGATCGGCGGCAACCTCTCCACCAACGCGGGCGGCCTGTGCTGCGTGAAGTACGGCGTGACCACCGACTCGGTGCTCGGCCTGGAGGTCGTGCTGGCCGACGGCGAGGTGCTGCGGACCGGCCGTCGCACGGTCAAGGGCGTCGCGGGCTACGACCTGACCAAGCTCTTCATCGGCTCCGAGGGCACGCTGGGTGTGATCACCAAGGCCACCCTGGCGTTGCGCCCGCTGCCGCAGGCCCCGGCCACGCTGGTCGCCGCGTTCGGCACCACGGCCCTGGCGGGTGCCGCGGTCAGCCGGATCGTCCGCGAGGGCCTGGTGCCGTCGCTGATGGAGATCATGGACCGCACCTCGATCGAGGCCGTCGAGGCCTATCTGAAGACCGAGATCGGCGCCGGTCCCGGCTGCGCGGCGTTGCTGATCTGCCAGTCCGACGCCGGTGGCGAGCAGGCGCGCAACGAGCTGGCCAAGATCGAGGAGATCTGCCTGGAGGCCGACCTCGTCTACTCGACGCACGACGTCAACGAGGGCCGCGACCTGCTGACCGCGCGCCGTGCCGTGCTCACGGCGTTGGAGATCTACGGCTCGTGGCTGACCGACGACGTGTGCGTGCCCCGCACCCGCATCGCCGAGCTCATCCAGGGCTGCGAGGACATCTCGGAGGAGGTCGGCCTCAAGATCGCCGTCGTCGGCCACGCGGGCGACGGCAACATGCACCCGACGATCGTCTACGACCCCGCGGACGCCGACCAGTTCGCGCGCGCCCAGAAGGCGTTCGACGACATCCTCGCGCTGGGGCTGTCGCTCGGCGGCACGGTGACCGGCGAGCACGGCATCGGCAAGATCAAGCGCGAGTGGCTGGCCGAGGAGATCGGGCCGGTCGGCCTCCGGGTCCACCGCGAGATCAAGGGCGCGCTGGACCCGGAGAACCTGTTCAACCCCGGTTCGATGTTCAGCCTCTAACAACAGGCCCGCTGGGGCGTGGGGAACGGCTCCTGAGCCGCCTTCTCCACGTCCGCCAGCATCTTCCGCCGTTCGGCCGGCCCGAGGACCCTTCCGCGGGTCAGCACGGTGTGGATGCGTTGCGTGTTGCGGATGTCCTTGAGCGGGTTGCCTTCCAGCACGACGAGGTCCGCCTTCTCACCGGGCCGCACGGTGGCGTTGCGGGTGCCCGCGTCCAGCGCGGCCTTCGGCGACAGGCCCGCCTCGACCAGCAGCCGCAGCTCGTCGTGCACGGAGAAGCCCGAGAACGAGTACGGGTTGCCCGCGTCCGTTCCGACCAAGACCTCGACGCCGTGGCCGTGCATCTCCGCCACCTGCTCTTGGCGGTGGCGGAAGAACTCGGCCTGCTGCCGGATCTCCCGCTCGGTCACGGGGGCCCAGCTCTTCAGCTGCTCGAGCCACAGGTCGCGGTAGAACACCGGCATGTACTTCATCCGCGGGTCGTTCGCGAACCGGTCGGCCGGGCTGGAGTAGACCTGCATCGCGACCATCGTCGGGCAGAGTGCGGAGTTGTTGCGCCGCAACCGTTTCGCCAGGCGGACGGCCTTGCTCCCGCTGTGCGACAGGGCGGCTTGGCGTTCGAACTCCAGCACCTGCTTGAACCACGCGAACGAGTTCGCCGGGTCGAGTGGCAGCGTCGCGATCGCTTGGCGCAGCTGGGTTTCTCTTGTGCTCGTTGCCAGGGACAGCCCGTACATGTGCTCGAAGGTGCGCTGTCCCAGGTCGCTCGCGTCGCCCAGTGGTACGTGGTTCGAGCAGTGTCCGGCGAAGGTGATGGTTTGCTTTTCGCACTCGTCCGCGATGGCGGTGAGCGTGGGGCGGTCCAGGTAGGAGTAGACCTTCACGAAGTCGGCGCCCTGTGTTTTGGCGTCCCGCACTGCCTGTCTGCCCTCTTCTGGAGTGCTGACGATCAGTGCGCCGGGCAGGGTCGAGTGCGGGCCGTCGATGATCGTGCTGCCGACTGTCAGCCGCGGACCTGACACCTCGCCGCGGTCGATCCGGTCGCGGAGGTCGTAGATCGGTGGGAAGCCCCACATCTCGCGGATGCCCGTGATGCCGTTGGCCAGGCAGAGCGGCAGCGTGATCCGGTCCAGGAAGGCGCCGTGCACGTGCATGTCTGTTAGGCCGGGGATGATGAACTTGCCGGTGGCGTTCAGGATCGTCGAGCCGCGTGGGAGGGGCAGGTTGTGGCCCACGGCTTGGATTTTGCCGTTCGCCAGGACGATGGTCGTGTTCGGCCGTGCCCCGGACGAGTCGATCAGTGTTGCGCCTCGTACTGCGGTGATGGGTGTGGAGGCGTTGGCCTGGTTCGGGATCAGGGTGATGGCGGCTGTTGTTGCCAGTAGTCCCAGCACTTCGCGTCTGGTGGTCATGTTGGTCAACCAACACCTTGACGTTGCGTGAGACTCAAATCTTTTCTAGTGGTTCGCGTGCGTCGGAGGCCTATGGGGGGCTGGGCCTCCCGTGGTCTGGACCACTGGGAACTTAGGGTGGAGTCTGGGTGGGGGCTCATGCCGGGACTTTGGGTTTGAGGGTCGGGTTGCGTTGGTTGTTGCCGGTTCCAGCGGGGTTGGTTGCGTTCCCTGGGAGTTGGTTGCGTTGCGTTGGTGGTTGCGCGGGTCGGGACGAATCACGGGGTGGCGATTGGGGCTTGACCTTGAGCCTCTGGCGGGGTGCTTGACGGCCGGAAAAGCCGGGCTGAAAAGCGCCCGGCCGTGCCCGATGAGGGGTAGCACCCCGCCCCTCAAGGTCAAGCCCCAATCGCAGGAGCGGGGTGCACCGCTGCCCAGTCGTTAGAGTTCGGACGGCTCGCTTCGCGTCGCCCCTGCTTGGCGGTTCCGATCTGTTGGCTCGCACGGCTCGCTTCGCTTCGCGGTTGGTGGGGGCCTCGCCTTCGGCGTCGCTGTTCGCATGCGAAGGCCTCACCTTCTGGCACGGCATGCCACCAGCCCACCTGATGCCTGTGGGCGGGGCCTCGGCGTTGCTGTACGCGTGCGAAAGCCCATCCCGCCTGCGTGGGCATGGCTTTGGCGTCGCTGCGCGCATGCGAAGGCCCCTCCCACCTGTGGGAGGGGCCTTCGGTGTGCTGGTGTGGGTTCTGGTGCTGCGGTCAGCGTTCGACGCGCGGGATGATCTGCGTCGAGTCGTCCTGGATCTGCGCCTGCATGACCTGGGTGATGTCGTCCGCCTCGGCCTCCACCAGCGTCTTCTTCTCGCGGCGCGCCTTGATCACCTCGATGATGATCGGCACGATCGACAGGAAGACGATGGCGAGCAGGGTGATCTCGAGGTTGTCCCTGATGAAGGAGACCTGGCCGAGGAAGTAGCCCAGGACCGTCAGGCCTGCCGCCCACGCGACGCCGCCGATGGCGGAGTACGTGAAGTACTTCTTCGGGTCCATCCGGCCGACGCCTGCCATGGCCGTGATGAAGGTGCGGACGATCGGCACGAACCTGGCCATGACGATGGCGCGGGCGCCGTACTTGTCGAAGAACTCCTGCGTCTTGTCGACGTACTCCTTCTTGAAGATCTTCGACTCCGGCTTGCTGAACAGCGCCGGGCCGGCCTTCTTGCCGATGTAGTAGCCGACGACGTTGCCGACGAAGGCGCACACGGTGAGGAGTACGCAGACGAGCCAGAGCGGGGTGTCGATCGTGCCCGCCGCGACGAAGAGACCTGCTGTGAACAGCAGGGAGTCGCCCGGCAGGAAGAAGCCGACGAGGAGCCCGCACTCCGCGAAGATGATGAGGCACAACCCGATGAGCATGTACGGGCCGAGCCCGTTCAGCAGAACGGTGGGGTCCAGCCAGTCAGGGCCCAATGCAATCGTCACGGCGACAACGGTACAGGTCAGCTCAGGGTGATCACTGCCGCCACCGTGCCCGCTGCCAGGCCCAACAGCAGGGCGAGGCCCAGCACCCACCACGTGGACATGGGTGCCGGGGGTTCCTCGGTGATTGGGACAGGTGCGACAAATCCGGCATTCGTGCTGGTCGCCTGCGCTCGCAGCGCGTCGGTCACCAGTCGCTCCGGATCGTCTGCCATCCACCTAGTCCTTGACCCACTCGCCCCTGACCATCACGTCCCTCGGCTTCAATTCTGCATCGAGGACGACGATGTCCGCAGCGAGCCCGGCTTCGAGCTTGCCCGTGTCGAGGCCGAGGAGTTCGGCGCCGCGGGTCGAGGCGGCGTGGGTGGCCTCCACGAGTGACAGTCCGCACGAGTTGACGGCGTTGCGGAACGCCATGTCCATCGTGAGGGTGCTGCCGGCCAGGGAAGCGCCTCCTGCCAACGTTGGCACCCCGTCGACGACGCGCACTTCCAGGCCGCCGATGTCGTACACGCCGTCGCCCACGCTCGCCGCCGCGATGGCGTCGGTGATGAGGACGGTGCGCTGCAGGCCCGCGTGGCGCGCGGCGAGGCGGACGGCGGTCGGGTGCAGGTGCACGAGGTCGCAGATGAGTTCGACGGTGACGCGTTCGTCGTCCAGCAGGGCGCCGATCGGGCCCGGCTCGCGGTGGTGCAGCGGGCGCATGCCGTTGAACAGGTGGGTTGCCACGGATGCGCCGGCGTCGACGGCGGGGCGGACCTGTGCCTCGGTGGCGTCGGTGTGGCCGATGGCGGCGAGGACGTTGTTGTCCACGAGCTGGCGCACGGCGTGCACGGCGCCTTCTAGTTCGGGCGCGATGGTGATCATGCGGACGGTGCCCTTGCCGGCGTCGAGCAGCTTCGTCACCGAGGTCTGCTCCGGCGGGCACAGGATCGCCGGGTCGTGCGCGCCGCAGCGGGCGGCGGACAGGAACGGGCCCTCGAGGTGGATGCCCGCGACGACGCCCTCCTGGACCATTTCGGCCAGTGCGGAGACCTGGTCGGCCAGTTCCGGCACCGGGCGCGTCACCAGCGACGCCAGCAGCGTGGTGGTGCCGTGCTTGCGGTGTGCGGCCGCGGCCTTGCGGACCTTCTCGGGGTCGCTGCTGGTGAACGCGGCCCCGCCACCGCCGTGGCAGTGGATGTCGACGAAGCCGGGCACGATCGTGCCGCCGGCGACGTCGGTCGTCGGGCCGTCGGGCGCGGCGCCCTCACCGACCGCGGCGATCCGCCCGTCGCGGACGCTCACCCACCCGTTCTCGAGCACCCCTCCCGGCGTGACGACCCGACCACCGGTCAGGGTCACGTCGACTGGTCCACCCCACGTGCTCATCACGCCTCCAGCGTGTCGATGGCCAGCAGCGCCGCGCCGAGGAAGCCCGCCTCGTCGCCGAGCGCCGCGAGCCGAAGCTCCGGTCGGCGCTGGAAGGCGATCAGGCCGTCCAGCCTTTCCCTCAGGGGCTCCACCAGCAGATCTCCTGCGAGTGCGAGCCCACCGCCGAGCACCACGGCCTCCGGTCCGAGCAGCGTCGCCAGCACCAGGATCCCCCTGGCGAGCGCGTCCACGGCCTCGTGCCACACGGCGACGGCGTCCGGCTCCCCGTCGGCGACCCTGCGTGCGACTTCAGCGGCGCCGTTGACGGGGGTGCCGGTACGTGCGGTGTACCGGCGGGCGATCGCCGCGGAGGACGCCACTGTCTCCACGCAGCCGATCTGGCCACAAGCGCAGGGCACGCCGTGGCCGACGTTCACATGTCCGATCTCACCCGCGTAGCCCTCGCCGCTGTAGATCTTCCCGTCCAGCAGCAGTGCGCCGGCGATCCCGGTGCCGATGGGCATGATCACCGCGTTGCGCAGGTCCCTGGCGGCACCCATGCGGCATTCGGCCAGGCCCGCGGCGCGCACGTCGTGACCGAACGCGACCGGGATGCCCAGCCGTTCGGTCATGACGGTGCTGAACGGGAACTGGCTCCACGGCAGGTTGGTCGTGTACACGCCGACGCCGTTCGCCTCGTCCACGATGCCCGGCGCCACGATCCCCACGGCGTCGACCTCGTGCTCGGAGGCGGTGCGGAGCTCGTCGACGAGCTCCGAGATGACGGCGAGGAGGGGCTCCAGCTCACCGGGCGTCGCCCGGCGCGCGTGCTTCTCCGCCGCCACGAACTCCGGAGTGCCGGAGACCAGCGCCGCCTTGGTTTCGGTGCCACCGATGTCAACGGCGACCACGTGTCTGCGTGCCACGGGGACTGATCCTGCGGCATGGGAGGCCTATTGGTCTATACCAAGTACCGATTTGGGCGCGTGGTCTTACGAGCTGAAACCGCCCGGATCGGTCAAAACGGCGTCAGCTGGGGAAACGGGAAAGTTTACTTACTTCTGAAACGGCCGCGTGGCTGTGCGCACGTGCCGGTGCCTCTCGGCGGGGAGCAGGAGGTCCAGGACGTACCCGCACTTGACCGCCACCCGGCACGACGAGTCGTTGCCGGCCGCGTGCAACAGGTCCAGCCGGGTCACGGCGTGGACGTCGAACGCCCACTGCGACACGGCGTTCACGGCACTGACGGCGATGCCCCGGCCGCGGGCGTGAGCGGCGGTCCAGTAGCCGACCTCGGACGTGCCGTCCGGCCCCACCTTGACTACCACGTGGCCCGCCGGGGCGTCGTCGGCGATCACGGCGAAGCTGAACCGGGTCGCGGCAGCCCAGCCGTCGGCCTGCGCGTCGAGCCACCGTCCGGCGTCGGCCTCGTCGGTCAGCGAGGTGGCCAGCCAGCGGCGCAGCAGCGGATCGCGGTGCGCGGCGAGCAGCGCCGCGAGGTCGTCGGAACGCCACGGGCGCAGCAGCAGAGCCGGTGCCGCCCCGGCGGGCGGCACGGACAGGATGACCGTCACGGAGCCGGGCTAGCCCGCCATGATCTTCTGCAGGGCGTCCAGCGCACGGGAGGCCGTCGACTTCACGGTGCCCTTCGAGATGCCGGTGGCCTCGGCGATCTCCGCTTCCGACAGGTCGCCGTAGTAGCGCAGCACGAGCACCTCGCGCTGCCGCGGCGGCAGCTGCTGCAACGCCTTGACCACGGCCTGGTGCTCCGCGGTCAGCATCGCGAGCGACTCGGCCGAGCGCGCGTTCGCCACGTGCGGAGGCGTGTAGTCGCGGGCCGTCTTGCGGCGGCGCAACACACTGCGGGATCCGTTTACGACGGCCGTGCGGAGGTAACCCACGGCTGCCTGGGAGTCGCGCAGGCCCTTCCAGTTGCGGTGCAGGCCGGTGAACGCCTCCTGGACGACGTCCTCGGCGGTCGACGGCTCGTCCACGAGCAGCAGCGCGAGCCTCACGAGGCGCATGCGGTGCTGCTTGTACAGGTCTTCGAGCGTGAGGGGCCCTGCGGGAGGTCCTGCGACGCCGTCCTTGATCCGCAGGTTGGTCAGGGTGTCCTGCACGGTGCGCGGGGTGTCTTCGCCAACCACAAGGTAGGACGGTACCGGTCAGCTTCACTACGGTGGAGGCATGGCCCGCTTTGCAGTCGAATTGGTGTTCGGTCCCGACAGCGAGAAGCGTCTCGCGGTGCGCCCCGAACACCGCGAGTACCTCGCCTCCCTCGTCGAGAAGGGCGTGGTCGTCGCCTCAGGTCCGTACGCGGACGACACCGGCGCGTTGATCATCTACGAGGCCGCGGACGAAGCGGCGGTGAAGGCGATCATCGCCGCCGACCCCTACACGCCCGCGGGTGTCGCGGAGTGGACCGTCCGCGAGTGGAACGTCCTGATGGGGGCCTGGGTCACCGGGTAGCGGCCTGCCCGCCGGGCCCCACCAGGCCCGACGTGTCCGACTTCGCCATCTCGAGGTCGGCTGCCTTGATCTCCTCGACCGCCTGGCGGTCCACGACCACCGGCGTGAACGCGCGGAAGTACTTCAGGACGCCGACCCAGCCGGGGACGTGGACCGCCCTCGCCCGCTTCTCGATGCCCCTGACCACGGCCCTGCCGACGTTGCGGACGGGGTACTTCTTGCCGGCGACGCCCGGCATGCCCTTGCGCAGCTTGCCGAAGACCGGGTGCTCGTCGGCGCTGTTGACCATGTCCGTGGAGATCCACGAGAAGTACGCGGTGCCGACGTCCACGCCCAGGTGCCTGACCTCGGCCCGCAGGCTGTCCGCGAACGCCTCGCAGCCCGCCTTCGCCGCCGAGTAGGCCGCGTTGCCGGGGATGTGGACGATCGCCGCGAGCGACGACACGACCAGGCAGTAGCCGCGGCTGCGGATCAGGTGCGGCAGCGCCGTGCGGACCGTGCGCCACACACCGAGCAGGTTCACCTCGATGACCCGTTCGAACGCCTTGGGGTCCATCGAGCGTACGAACCCGGTGGCCGCGATGCCCGCGTTCGCCACCACGACGTCGATGCCGCCGAAGTGCTCCGCGACCTCGTTCACGACCCGGTCGAGCGCGTCCCAGTCGGTGACGTCGGCTTCCCACGCCTTGCCACCGGTCTGCCGCGCGACCTCTTCGAGCTGGGCCTTCTCGAGCCCGACGAGCGCGAGACGTGCCCCGCGCGCGGCCAGTTGCCTCGCCACCTCGGCGCCGATGCCCCTGGCCGCGCCGGTGATCAGTACCACCTTGCCCGTGACGTCCATGCCGTCACGGTAACGCAACCTACTCCCAGTAAGCTACTGGCAAGTTAAATTGCGCTCAGGCGGTCCACCTCGTCCTGCGTCAGTTCGAGCGTGAGCACCGGGACCAGGTCGCTGAGCTGCTCCAACGTGCGGGCGGACGCGATCGGCGCGGCCACCGTCGGCTGCTGGGCGAGCCACGCGAGGGCGACCGCGGAGACCGTGGTCGCGTGCGTCTCGGCCAGCTCGTCGAGCACTTCGAGGACCTGCAGACCGTGCTCGTCCAGGAACTTCGAGGCCGCACCCGCCCGAGCGCTCTGCACCTCGACGCCCGGCCGGTACTTGCCGCTCAGGAAGCCCTTGGCGAGCGAGGAGTAGGTCAGCGTGGCGAGGCCGAGCCGCGCGACGGTGTCCTGGAGCTCGCCCTCGAACTTGTCGCGGCTGACCAGGCTGTACTCGGGCTGCAGGGCCACGAACTTCGCGAAGCCCTCGCGTTCCTGGATCTCCAGCGCCCGCGCGAGCCGGTCGGCGGAGAAGTTGGACGCGGCGATGTGGCGCACCTTGCCGTCGCGGACGAGCTGGTCGTAGGCGGCCAGCGTCTCCTCGAGCGGCGTGTTCAGGTCGTCGAGGTGGTTGTAGTAGAGGTCGATGTGGTCGACGCCCAGGCGCTTCAACGAGCGTTCGGCAGCGCTCAGCACCGTGTCGCGCTTCTGGTTGTTGAACCCGGCGAGCATGCCGACCTTCGACGCCACCACGACCTGGTCGCGGTCACCGCGCTTCGCGAGCCACCTGCCGAGGATCGTCTCCGACTCGCCGCCGGAGTTGCCGTCGGCCCAGGCCGAGTACACGTCGGCGGTGTCGACGAAGTTCCCGCCCGCCTCCACGTAGGCGTCGAGCACGGCGAACGACTGGTCCTCGTCGGCGGTCCAGCCGAACACGTTGCCGCCCAGGCAGAGGCGGGACACGTCCAGGTCTGTGGTGCTCAAGATCGGCATACTGCGAAAGGTAGTCCGCCACGAGGATCGGGGTTCGCATGCTGGGAACGTTCGGGGTCTGGGGCTCGCACCACGAGTGGGCGGGGAGGTACGACGAGATCGAGGCGCTCGGCTACGGGACGTTCTGGATCGGCGGCTCGCCCGAGCTCACCGCGGTCGAGCAGGCGCTGGGCACCACGGAGTCGATCACGATCGCGACCGGCATCGTCAACGTGTGGCAGTCGGAGCCGGAGGCGGTCTCCGCCGAGTTCCACCGCCTCGCGAGCGACAGGTTCCTGCTCGGCGTCGGCGTGGGCCACCGCCAGATCGACCAGGCCTACGAGAAGCCCTACGACAAGCTCGTGTCCTACCTCGACCGGCTCGACGTGCCCGCCGACAGGCTGGTGCTCGCCGCGCTCGGGCCGAAGGTGCTGAAGCTCGCCGCCGACCGGACCGCGGGCGCCCACCCGTACCTCGTGCCGGTCGAGCACACGGCGGAGGCGCGCAAGGCCCTCGGCGACAAGCTCCTCGCTCCCGAGGTGACCGTCGTCGTCGACGAGGACCCGGAAGCGGCACGTGCCCTCGCGCGCGAAAAGCTCTCGTTCTACTTCTCGCTCACCAACTACACGAACAACTGGCAGCGGTACGGGTTCACCGAGGAGGACATCAAGGGCTCCGACCGGCTGATCGACGCGTTGGTCGCGCACGGCAGCCCGGACCAGGTGGCCGAGAAGCTGCGCGCGCACGTCGACGCGGGTGCCGACCACGTGGCCGTCCAGTCGCTGAACGGCCACTACGCGGAACTGGCCGGCGCCCTGGGGCTCAAGCGCTGATCTCGACGCCCTTCCAGAACGCCACATGGCCCTTGATTTGCTTCGCCGCTTCCTTAGGCTCGGCGTAGTACCAGGCCGCGTTGGTGTTCTCGGCGCCGTCCACCTGCAGCGAGTAGTAGTTCGCGTCGCCCTTCCACGGGCAGTGCGTGGTGTAGTCGGTCGGCGTCAGCACGGCCGGGTCGACGGACTCCAACGGGAAATAGTGGTTGCCTTCGACCACGACGGTGTCGTCGCTCGAAGCGATGATCTTGCCGTTCCACTGAGCAGTTGCCATGTCATCCACTATCCCCCTACCGGCGAGTAGTGCAGACCGGCTGGTCAGCTGGTACTTGATCGATCCCTCTGTGAGGGCGGCCACTGTTACGGCCCCGTGACACCGACTCGTAGGATGCGGGCTGACACCCGTTCAGGGCGCCTGAGGAGGACCACCGATGCCCATCGCAACTCCCGAGGTCTACGCGGAGATGCTGGACCGGGCCAAGGCGAACGAGTTCGCCTACCCCGCCATCAACGTCACGTCGTCGGAGACGCTCAACGCGGCTCTGCGCGGCTTCGCCGAGGCTGAGAGCGACGGCATCATCCAGGTCTCGACCGGTGGAGCCGAGTTCGCCTCGGGCACCAAGGTCAAGGACATGGTGACCGGCGCGGTCGCGCTCGCCGAGTACGCGCACGTCGTCGCCGCGAAGTACCCGGTGAACATCGCGCTGCACACCGACCACTGCCCGAAGGACAAGCTCGACGGGTACGTGCGTCCGCTGATCGCCATCAGCCAGGAGCGCGTCGACAAGGGCGGCAACCCGCTCTTCCAGTCGCACATGTGGGACGGCTCGGCCGTCGCGCTGGACGAGAACCTGCAGATCGCGTCCGAGCTGCTCGACCTCTCGGCCAAGGCGAAGCTCGTCCTCGAGATCGAGGTCGGCGTCGTCGGTGGCGAGGAGGACGGCGTCGACAACGAGATCAACGACAAGCTCTACACGACGGCGGACGACTACCTGAAGACCGTCGAGGCCCTCGGCGCCGGTGAGAAGGGTCGCTACCTGCTCGCCGCGACCTTCGGCAACGTGCACGGCGTCTACAAGCCGGGCAACGTGAAGCTGCGCCCGGAGATCCTCAAGCAGGGCCAGGACGTCGTGGCGGAGAAGCTCGGCCTCCCGGCCGGCTCGAAGCCGTTCGACCTGGTCTTCCACGGCGGCTCCGGCTCGCTGCTCGAGGAGATCCACGAGGCCGTGACGTACGGCGTCATCAAGATGAACATCGACACGGACACGCAGTACGCGTTCACCCGTCCGATCGCCGCGCACATGTTCGCGAACTACGACGGCGTGCTGAAGATCGACGGCGAGGTCGGCAACAAGAAGGCCTACGACCCGCGCAGCTACCTCAAGGCCGCCGAGACGGCCATGGGCGCGCGCATCGCGCAGGCGTGCGAGCACCTCAAGTCGTCGGGCCGCATGATCGCGGGCTGACACGCTGTGTGAGGAGGGCCCCGGCTGTGAGCCGGGGCCCTTTTGCTTGTCAGCGGAAGGCTTCCACGTTGCGCGCGACCCAGTCGGCGAACGTGCGCGGGGCGCGGCCGAGGACCTTCTCGACGTCCGGGCTCACCGCCACCTCGTCCGGGGTGGGCGACCCCAGGATGTCCAGGGTGTCGTCGGCGAGCTCGCCCGGCATCAGCTGTTCCAGGCCCGCCTTGGCCTCCGCGCGGGTGAGCTCGTGGAACCGCACGGGTTCGCCCAGCGCGGCCGCGATGACCTCCGCCTGCTGCCGCGGCGTGATCACCTCCGGGCCGGTGAGCTCCAGGACGCCGTTCCGGTCGCTGAGCAGCGCGGTCGCCGCGACCTCGGCGATGTCGGCCGGGTCGATGATCGGCAGGGCGGTGTCGGCGAACGGCGCCGCGACGGTTCGCTGTGCGCGCACGGCCTCGGCCCACCACAGCGCGTTGGACGCGAAGCCGCCCGGCCGCAGGACCGCCCAGTCGAGACCGGAGTTCCGGAGGGTGTCCTCGAGTCCGCGCAGCTCGATCCGAGTCGTGCCGAACGGCCTGGTCCGCACGCCCAGCGACGACAGCAGCACCACCCGGCGCACACCCTGTGCGGCGGCCCGTTCGACGATCTCGGCGGGGCTGGCGCCGACGGCGTGCAGGTCGCCGGACAGCAGCAGGAACAACGCCTTCGCGCCCTTCAGGTCGAGGCTCGCCGGATCGGAGAGGTCCGCCACCTGGTGCCGCACGCCGTCCGGCACCTCCGCCGCGTGCCGCGACACGGCCACCACCTGCTCGCCCGCGTCGGCGAGCGCCTTCGTGAGAGGTCGCCCGATGTTCCCGGTCGCCCCGGTCACCACGATCATGTCCAGCTCCTTCGTCGTTGTGCGGGCGACGCTAGGAACCGGGCTTACATTTCGTAAGGACGTACCTCCGGGTAAGCTCCCGACATGGCGGTCGGAGCTCAGTTCACGCGCCCTGAGAACAACGGGCGCTATGACGTGTTTCACACCAACTGCCCCGCGCGCGAGATGGTCGACCACGTCACCAGCCGCTGGGGCATCTGGGTGCTGATCTCGTTGCAGACCAACGACCTGAGGTTCTTCGAGCTGCGCGACGGCATCCAGGGCATCAGCGAGAAGATGCTGTCCCAGACGCTGCGCGGACTCGTCGAGGACGGCCTGATCTGGCGCAGGGTGGAGCCGACGACCCCGCCCCAGGTCACCTACGGGTTGACCGAGTTCGGGCGGGACGTCGGCGAGCCGCTGACCGACCTGTTCGGCCGGATCACCAGCAGGTTGTCAGCCCAGCTTGAGGCGTGAGGCGAGCATCTGCGCCTGAGGCCGGTGGATGACCGCGTCCCCGACCGTCCACAAGACCGCCAGCAGCACGGCCGTGACCGCCGCCGACGAGAACGAGATCGGCGGCCCCCACAGGAACTCCTGCTGGAACCAGATCCCCACGTACCCGACCGTCGTGACGGCCGCCGACCCGAGCACCGCTTTCGCGGGTGTCGGCATGTCGACGGCGTGCGCCGCGTCGATCGCGAGCGCCACCAGCACCAGGAACAGCGGCACGGCGGACTTCGGGAAGTCGATCCCCGCGAGCAACGGCCAGATCAGGCACCGGTAGGCGACGTACCCGGCGGCAACCGCCGTGGCCGCCCAACGCCTGTTGATGGTGCGCCGCGCGATGACCAGCACCAGCGCCGCCGCGACCAGCCCCCACACCGGGTAGACCCAGTCCGCGATGGGCAGCGCGAAGTGCACGACCGCCTCCCGCCCGACCGGCACGCCCAGCTGGTCCGCCGCGAACTGCAGCAGGATCGGCTCCGCCTCGGCCTGGCCGTTGTCCCACGCCTGCAACGCGCGCACGCCGTACTCCTGGTGCTGGTTGGGGAACCAGACGTTCTCCAGGAAGAAGAACCACAGCGCCGCGAGCCCGAGCGTCCTCGCCGTGCCCTCGGGGTACGTCTTCATCCACCCGCGGATCGCGCCGGCCAGCATCACCGCCGTACCGAGGTAGAGCAGGGCGTGCGACCCGCTCCAGCTCGTGATGTCGAGCCCGTTGACCCGGTGGTTGATGACGTCGATCGGCAGGGCGATCAGGAAGATCCCACTTCCGACCTGCATCAACCGGATCGTCAGCTTGTCGCCGCCATAGCCGGTGAACGTGTGGAACAACGTCAGCCCGACCACGATCACCGTGCCGACCGTGTTGATCAGATGCGGCGGCGCCAGGTCGTCCCTGAGCCACTTGAAGTGCCACGAGACGTCCCACGACGACCCGATCAGCTTGAGCAGAAGACCGACGAGCCACCACCGGTAGAGCTGCTTCGTGAGCACCGCCGGCGTCTCCCTGCCCGGCGCGCCCCGCTCCCAGTACCGCTCCCGGAACTGCCTTGCCCCCTGAATCATCCGAACATCATGAGCGCCGCTCGGGTGCCCATGTGGCCGGAACGCCCCTGGTTTTACCCTGATGTTTCCAATTCGTGCGCACGATGGAGTGAACGACGTTGAAGTTGTCGTGTCGGTCACGGCAAGGTGCACGCCCATGAGCTCCGAGCCCGACAGCTACAAGGCCACCACGAAGCAGCGGATCATCGCCGGCGTCCTCGTCACCGTGCTCCTCCTGGCCGTCGTGGCCGCGGTCATGAGGATGTTCGTCTAGCTCCGGTCAATTCGTCCAGCTCCGGTCAAGAGGATGTTCGTCCAGCTCGGTGTCCGGCCCCGTGCCGTGGATGCGGCACGATGGGTCCCATGGTTGAGAACCTCCTCGGGCCCGAGCCGACCCGTCTTCCCGAACGTCCCGAGGCGCAGGCCGCCGCTGACGGCGGAACTGATCCCGGGAAGATCGTTCGGGCTTATCCGGACTTTTCTGAGGCTTGGGCCCTGTTGGCCGAGCGGGCTTTGCAGGGTGGGGATCCTGTGGCGGCCTACGCCTATGCGCGTACCGGGTACCACCGCGGGTTGGACCAGTTGCGGCGGTCCGGGTGGAAGGGGTTCGGGCCTGTGCCGTGGGATCACCGGCCTAACCAGGGGTTCTTGCGGGCGTTGGGGGCTTTGGCTTTGGCTGCTCGGGAGATCGGGGAGGATGAGGAGTGGGTTCGGTGTTCCCAGTTCCTCGCTGATTCGGATCCCAAGGCGCCTTCGGCGCTTGGGTTGGTCTGAGTTCGTAGCGTTCCCGGCTTGTGTGCGGCCTGTTGCGGTTGAGTGCTTCCCCCTGGGGGCTCTGCCCCCAGACCCCCGGCAATCTGATCGGGGGGTGGCGCCGCCCGTGGGTTGATGGCACGCCTGTTTGTGCTGGGCGGCTGCCTGTTGCGTTGTTGGTTGCGTTGGCGGTGGGGTCCCGTCACAAGTCGCACCAGGAGCTGGCCACACCTGAGGGGTGAGGTCAAGTCGACGAAAAGCGTGTCGACTTGACCTCACCCCTCAGGTGCAGCAAGAGCTGTGGCGCGACTCGTGACGGGACCCCACCGCCCAGGCCTCCGGCTAAGGACCAAGGACGGCTCGCCTTCGGCATCGCGTGTGATCAGGCGTCTTCGCGCTGCCGTGCCCCGCCTCGCCCCGCCCCGCCCCGCCTCGCCCTGCCCCACCCGGCCCTGCCCCACCCGGCCCTGCCCCACCCGGCCCTGCCCCACCCGGCCCTGCCCCACCCGGCCCTGCCCCACCCGGCCCTG
>NZ_BNAR01000003.1:267527-810960 GCF_014653695.1 Lentzea cavernae
CCCGCCCCACCCGGCCCCGGTGGTTCTGTGAGGTTCCTTGCCCCTGGGCAAGGAAATGCCACCCTGCCGGTTGTGACTGGTGGCCGTTGCCCCAAGACTGGCGGCGGACAAGCGGACGACCAAGTGGGTGGAGTGCGGCGTGGGTGCGGTCGGGGAAGCGGTCGGGCGGGGGCTGGCGCGGTGGCGCGGGGCCGCGTTGCCGATCGTCCAATGTGCCCTGTCCGCTGGTCTTGCGTGGCTGGTGGCGACCCTCGTCATCGGGCACCTGCACCCGTTCTTCGCGCCCATTGCTGCTGTGGTGAGCCTGGGGGTGTCGCTGGGGCAGCGGTTGCGGCGGGTCGGGGAGCTCGTCGTCGGCGTGTCGGTCGGGGTGGGGGTCGGGGACGCGCTGATCAGTTGGATCGGGAGTGGGCCCTGGCAGATCGCGTTGGTCGTGGCGTTGGCGATGTCGGCGGCCGTGCTGCTGGACGGTGGGTCGGTCATCGCGTTGCAGGCCGGGAGCAGTGCGGTGCTGGTGGCCACGTTGTTGCCGCCCAGTGCCGGGGGTGGGTTCGACCGGATGATCGACGCGTTGACCGGTGGTCTTGTCGGGTTGGCCGTGGCGGCGTTGATCCCGGCCAATCCCGTGACGGTGGCGCAGCGGCAGCTCAAGGCGTTGACGAACACGCTGAGCCTTGCCCTGAGGAACATCGCCGAGGCGCTGGACGAGAAGGACGCGGTCAAGGCCGCCGGGGTGTTGGCCGAGCTCAGGACCAGTCAGACGGCCATCGACGACTACAAGGCGGCGTTGCAGACCGGTAGTGAGATCGCGAAGATCGCGCCCATCCGGTGGCGGTCGAAGGACGAGCTCCGCAGGTACCAGACGGCTGCGGGGCCGGTGGACTACGCGATTCGGAACACGCGGGTGCTCGCGCGGCGGACGATGGCGGCTCTCAAGGCGGACGAGCGGATTCCGGACGGGGTGCCGGGTGTGCTCAAGGAGTACGCGGACGCCGTGGACTGCCTGAAGGGCGAGTTGGAGAAGGGCAAGGAGCCCAAGCAGACGAGGGAGGCCGTGCGGGACGCCGCGCGGGCTCTCACCGCGCGGCGTCTCGGCGGGGACGGGTTCTCGTCCAAGGTGGTGCTGGCGCAGATCCGCAGTGTCGCGGTGGACCTGCTGCAGGCGACGGGGCTGAGTCGGAGTGAGGCGATGGAGGCGTTGCCGCCGCTCAGCCCTCCGGCCGGTTCAAAAGACCCACTAGAAGCGAGTGAACCTGCTCGTGATCGCGAGGATCGGTCAGGACGCACGCAGCGCCCGTGATCGCGTACCACTCCTCCGCGCCCTCGTAGCGGACCAGTGCGCGGAGCTTCCCGTCGTCGGAGAGGTTCGTGCACAGTTCCAGGTCTCCGGTGACGACGCCGACCTCGTCGGTCATCACGCCACCGGGGCCTGCCACGAAAAGCGTGGAGAGGGACGCCATCAGCACCTTCCGAGCATGCCCGTCAGTTCGGTCTTCTCCGCCGAGTTCACGCTGAGGCTCCAGCGGTACTTGGTGTGTACCCACATCTTTGCGTAAGTGCACCAGTAGGACGTCAGCGGCGGCTTCCAGGTGGCGGGGGTCTGGTCGCCCTTCGCCTGGTTCACGTTGTCGGTGACGGCGATCAGCTGCGGGCCCGACATGTCGTTCGCGAACGACTGGCGCTGCGCGGTGCTCCAGGACGCCGCTCCTGACCTCCAGGCGGCCGCCAGGGGCACGATGTGGTCGATGTCCACGTCGGACGCCGCGGACCACGTCGCGCCGTCGTAGGGCGAGAACCAGCGGCCCGAGGTGGCGGCGCAGGCGGAGTCCGTCACGACGTTGGTGCCGTCGCGCTTCAGCACGGCCTCGCGGGTGTTGCACGTACCCGACTGGGTGATCCAGTGCGGGAACTTGTCGCGCGAATAGCCCGTCATCGAGCCGTCCGCGCGGACGGTGAGGCCGGCCAGTTCCGACTTGGCGGTGGCGGCGGAGGGGATGTTCGGCGGTGTCGCGAGTGCAGGGGAAACAAGACCAAAGGTGATCGCCGCGGTGGCAACGAGAACACCAATGGTCCGGTTAACTTTTGACATCGGCCCGACCTTCCTTGTTGGAAAGTGATCGGGCCTACCCTCAGTCACGCTATGAAATTAAGCAATGCCTTCGAGTGACACTCAAGTGAATGACAAGCGCATGACTAAACGCCTCGGACGAGCCTCAGGTCCTCGGTGTGGCGGTACCAGGTCCACTTGTCCATCGGACGAGGGTGCTTGTGACCGTCCTGGACGACCGTCGTGGGCAGGCAGCCGAGCTGGAACGCGCGCGGGCGGCTCTCCCGGACCTTGGAGCCGAGCAGGCGCTTGTTGACGATCCGGATCCGGAGCCCGAGGCCACCGTCGGGGTCGGGCGTGCACTCGATCCGCGACGCCTGACCGCGCAGCACGTTGTCCGCGTCGCTGTACCCGACGCCACGAACCGGTGACAACACGCCGAGACCCACCAGCACTCCGCCGACGTCGTCGCGGACGAGCGGAACGGGATCCACGTCACCGTTCAGGGCGACGTCCAGGGCGCGGCCGGGATCGGTCGAAAGGCCCCAGAGAGCGGCGACGGACGAATCGGCGACGGGCACGTAACCCAGTGCCACCGAGCCCAGCTTTTCCTTGCGCAGCAACCTCAACGCCACCGCGGCGAGGTCGGCGTCGGTGCCCACGACGACGAGCCGGGGAGCGTCCAGATGTTGATCTACGTGGTCCTTGCCGGGGCGTGCCGGGACGGCCACCACGTCGTCACGTTGAGCGATCATTGGCGACTGCGTGTTTCCGCAGGCCAACACGATTCCGCGCACGGTCATCTCCTGGTCTACCCTCACTTACCGGCATTCGCTCGAACCAGTCCAAGTGCTTGGAGTTTCACATGCCGGCCGTCGTGCTGATCGGTGCCCAGTGGGGCGATGAGGGCAAGGGCAAGGCCACCGACATCCTCGGTGAGCGTGTCCAGTGGATCGTTCGCTACCAGGGCGGCAACAACGCGGGTCACACCGTCGTCCTCCCGGACGGTCAGAAGTTCGCCCTCCACCTCATCCCCTCCGGCATCCTCACGCCCGGCGTGAAGAACGTGATCGGCAACGGTGTCGTGGTCGACCCCGGCGTGCTGCTCACGGAGCTCGCGGGCCTGGAGGAGAAGGGCGTCGACACCAGCGGGCTGCTGATCTCGTCGGACGCGCACTTGATCATGCCGTACCACGTGGCCATCGACAAGGTGACCGAGCGCTACCTCGGCAAGGCGAAGATCGGCACGACCGGTCGGGGCATCGGGCCCGCCTACCAGGACAAGCTCGCCCGCGTCGGCGTCCGCGTGCAGGACCTGCTGGACGAGAAGATCCTGCGCCAGAAGGTCGAGGCGGCCCTGGACTTCAAGAACCAGGTGCTGGTCAAGGTCTACAACCGCAAGGCGCTCGACGCGGACCAGGTCGTCGACCAGGTCCTCGAGCACGGCCAGCACTTCGTGCACCGCATCGCGGACACGCGCCTGCTGCTCAACCAGGCCCTCGACCGCGACGAGATCGTCGTGCTGGAGGGCTCGCAGGGCACCCTGCTCGACGTCGACCACGGCACCTACCCGTTCGTCACGTCCTCGAACCCGACGAGTGGTGGCGCGACGGTCGGCTCCGGTGTCGGCCCGACGCGCATCAGCACGGTGATCGGCATCCTGAAGGCCTACACGACCCGCGTCGGCTCCGGTCCTTTCCCGACGGAGCTCAACGACGACCAGGGCGAGTACCTGCGCAAGCAGGGCGGCGAGTTCGGTGTCACCACCGGGCGCTCGCGCCGCACCGGCTGGTTCGACGCCGTGATCGCCCGGTACGCCTCGCGCGTCAACGGCATCACCGACTACTTCCTCACCAAGCTCGACGTGCTCTCCGGCCTCGAGAGGGTGCCGGTCTGCGTCGCGTACGAAGTGGACGGTCGCCGCGTCGACGAGATGCCGATGACCCAGACCGACGTGCACCACGCCGTACCGGTCTACGAGGAGCTGCCGGGCTGGTTCGAGGACATCTCGCACTGCCGCTCGTTCGACGAGCTGCCGGCCAACGCCAAGGCGTACGTCGAGTACCTCGAGAGCATCATCGGCGCCCGCGTCTCCGCGATCGGCGTCGGCCCGGGCCGCGACCAGACGATCGTGCGCCACGACGTCCTCGGCTAAATAGCACACGCTGGTGGGTGGTTTCCGGATTCTGGGAAACCACCCACTTCCGATTAGCTCGAAGTACGACGCTTTTTCAGGATCTGGGCGTCGTTGACTCTCCTGTCCCACTCGCCTGTACTTCCTGCCTATGACCTTGTCCATAGCAGGCGTAGCCGCGCGGCCGAAATCCGTGCCGCCGAAACAGGCGCGAAAACTGAAGCTGCCACTGCGCTGGATCAGCCCGATCGCGCTGGTCCTGCTGTGGCAACTGGCCAGCTCAACGGGTGTGCTGTCACCCGACAAACTCGCTTCTCCCGTCACGATCGCCGAATCCGCCGGTGAGCTCATCGCGGACGGCCAATTGGGCGATGCGTTCGCCGTTTCGATCACGCGCGTTTTCTTCGGATTTCTTCTCGGTGGTCTGGTCGGCGTTGTTCTGGGACTCGCCTCCGGCCTTTCCCGGTGGGGCGAGACGTTGCTCGACCCGCCCGTCCAGATGCTGCGCACGCTCCCGCACCTCGGCCTGATCCCGCTGTTCATCCTGTGGTTCGGGATCGGCGAGGAACCCAAGCTCGCGCTGGTCGCGTCCGGTGTCGCCTTCCCGCTGTACCTCAACCTGCACGCGGGCATCCGGCAGACCGATCCCGGCCTGGTCGAGGCGGCGAAGGTGCTCGGCTACAGCCGGTTCGAACGGATCGTGCACGTCGTGCTGCCCTCCGCCGTGCCGCAGACCCTGGTGGGACTGCGGATCGCGTTCGGCACCGCGTGGCTGTCGCTGATCGTCGCCGAGCAGATCAACGCCGACGCCGGCCTCGGCTTCCTGATCAACAACGCCCGTGAGTTCCTCCGCACCGACGTCGTGGTCGTCGGCCTCGTGGTCTACGCGCTGCTCGGCCTGACGACGGACGCCCTGGTGCGGTTGCTGGAGAGGAGGGTCCTGCGGTGGCAAAAGCGGTGAGCGTGCGCGGCCTGACCAAGGCCTTCGGCCCCCGGACGGTGCTGGACGGCATCGACCTGGAGGTCGAGCCGGGCGAGTTCGTGGCGTTGCTCGGACGCAGCGGCTGCGGCAAGTCGACGTTGCTGCGGATCCTCGCCGGCCTGGACCGCGAGGTGCAGGGCCGGGCGGAGGTCCCCGGCACGGTGTCGATCGCGTTCCAGCAGCCGCGCCTGCTGCCGTGGCGCAAGGTCTGGAAGAACATCGCACTGGGCCTGCACAGGCCGGACGGGCGCGCGGTCGCGCTGAAGGCGCTGGAGGAAGTGCGGCTGACCGACCACGCCGACGCGTGGCCGCTGACGTTGTCCGGCGGTGAGGCGCAACGGGTCTCGCTCGCACGGGCGCTGGTCCGCGAGCCGGACGTGCTGCTGCTGGACGAGCCGTTCGGCGCGCTCGACGCGTTGACCAGGCTCGCCATGCACCACCTGGTGGAAGACCTGTGGATCAGGCACAAGCCCGCCGTGCTGCTCGTGACGCACGACGTCGACGAGGCGCTGCTGCTGGCCGACCGGATCCTCGTGCTCGACGAGGGCCGGATCGTCGCCACGCACCACGTCGACCTGCCCCGCCCGCGTCGCCGGGCATCCGTTGTGGAGCAACGCACCCGCGTGCTCGCCGATCTGGGAGTGGACGTTGAAGAAGCTGCCTAATCGAAAGCTCCTGGCCCTTCTCGCCGCGATCATCTTCACGACCGGGTGCTCGGCGGGAGGCGGCTCGACCGACACGCCCGCAGGCGACGTCGTGCTCAAGGTCGGCGACCAGAAGGGCGGCGCGAAGGCACTGCTCACGGCCGCCGGTCTGCTGAACGACTTCCCCTACAAGCTCGAGTGGTCCACGTTCACCTCCGGCCCGCCGCTGCTCGAGGCCGCGTCCGCCGGAGCCATCGACATCGGGGGTGTGGGCAACACACCCCCGATCTTCGCCGCGGCCGCCAACGCCAAGATCGCCGCGATCGGCGCGTCCAAGGGACAGGTCGAGGCCGACGCGATCCTGGTGCCGGAGAGCTCGCCGCTGCAGAAGGTCACCGACCTCAGGGGCAAGAACATCGCGGTCGCCAAGGGCAGTTCTGCGCACGGCCAGGTGCTGCTCACGTTGCGCGCCAACGGGTTGTCGACCAAGGACGTCACGCTGAACTTCCTGCAGCCCTCCGACGCCTACGGCGCGTTCACGCAGGGCAAGGTCGACGCGTGGGCTGTCTGGGACCCGTACACGGCGCAGGCGCAGCAGGAGGCCAAGGCGCGCGTGCTGACCACCGGTGAGGGCAAGTCGAACGGGTACGGCTTCCAGGTCGCGGGCCGCAAGGCGTTGGACGACAAGGGGAAGAACCCGGCGCTCAAGGAGTACCTGATCCGCTACTACAAGGCCCAGAAGTGGGCCGACACGCACCGCGAGGAGTGGGCGAAGGCGTGGGCGGCGGAGACCGGCCTGAAGTACGAGGTCGCGCTCGCCGCGGTGAACCGCAACGGCGACCTGCCGGTGAAGATCGACGACACGCTGATCAAGTCCGAGCAGGAGCTCGCGGACGCGTTCACCGAGGAGAAGACGTTGCCGACCAAGGTCGACTTCGCGAAGTTCGTCGACACGAGGTTCCAGGGAGATCTCGCATGAGCATCACGCTGCACTGGTTCCTGCCGACCTCCGGTGACGGCCGCACGGTCGTGGAGCACTTCCACGCCAACCGCGCGCCTGCCGCCGGGGCACGTCGTGAGCCGGACATCGACTACCTGGCCCAGATCGCGCGCACGGCCGAGCAGGTCGGGTTCACCGGCGTGCTCACGCCGACCGGCACGTGGTGCGAGGACGCCTGGCTGACCACGGCCGCGTTGATCGCGCAGACGAAGACGCTGAAGTTCCTCGTGGCGTTCCGGCCGGGCGTGCTCTCGCCGACGCTGGCCGCGCAGATGGCCTCGACGTACCAGCGGATCTCACGCGGGCGGCTGCTGCTGAACGTGGTGACCGGCGGTGATTCCGTTGAGCAGCAACGGTTCGGCGACTGGCTCGACAAGGACCAGCGGTACGCGCGCACCGACGAGTTCCTCCAGGTCGTGCGCGGCATCTGGACCGGCAAGCCGTTCTCGTTCCACGGCGACCACTACCAAGTGCAGGACGCGGCGGTGCTGGCCGCGCCGGACCCGATCCCGCCGATCTACTTCGGCGGTTCGTCCGACGCCGCGCTGCCGGTGGCGGCGGCGAGGGCCGACGTCTACCTGACCTGGGGCGAACCGCCTCAAGACGTGGCGGAGAAGATCGCGCGGGTGCGGGCGCTGACGGACCGGCCGATCCGGTTCGGCATCCGGCTGCACACGATCAGCCGCGACACCTCCGCGGAGGCGTGGGCGGCGGCCGAGAAGCTGCTCGACGCGCTGGACCCGGCGGCGGTGGCGCAGGCACAGGCGCAGCTGGGCGCGTCGGAGTCCGTTGGCCAGCAACGGATGCTGGCGCTGCACGGCGGCGACCTCAGCCGTGGCGTGCGGGGCCTGGAGATCTATCCGAACCTGTGGGCGGGCGTCGGCCTCGTGCGCGGTGGCGCGGGAACGGCGTTGGTGGGCTCGCATTCCGAGGTCGCGGACCTCATCGAGGAGTACCACTCCATCGGCATCGACGAGTTCGTGCTCTCCGGTTACCCGCACCTGGAAGAGGCCTACTGGTTCGGTGAGGGCGTGCGGCCCCTGCTCAAGCAGCGAGGTCTGCTCGACGGGGACCGCACGCTCGCACTGGCTAGCGCTTGACCTTGGCCTCGACGGCCGTGTCGGGGTTGTCCGCGAACACGCCGTCGATGCCCTGCTTGAAGAACAGGTCGTACTCCTCGAAGGCCCGGCCGTACGCGGCCGGGTCGGTCGAGGACCGGAAGTCCGCCGGCAGGAACGAGTTCTCGTTGCGGAACGTCCACGAGTGCACGATCAGGCCGACCTTGTGGGCATCCTTCACGACCGTGGTCGGCGCCTTCAGGAAACCGCCTGCGTCACGCGGGATGATGATGTCCTTGGTGAGGCCGACGCCGTCCGCGTACGACCGCACCTCGCGCAGACCGGCCGGGGTGACCAGGTCGGCGTAGGTGCGCTTGTCCCCGGCCGCGATGAAGTCGTACGGCGCGCCGGAGGCGTTGACCAGCTGCACGATCGGCACGCGCAGCGACCGGTTGAGCTCCTTGAGGTTCGCGACCTCGAACGACTGCACGAAGACCTTGGCGCTGCTCCGGTTGAGGCCGTTGCGGTTCAGGGTGTCGACGAGCTTCGGCTCCAGCGCGAGACCGATCGACTGGAAGTACGTCGGGTGCTTGGTCTCCGGGTAGATGCCGATCTCGCGGTGCAGCTCGCGGGACAGGCGCTTGGAGAGGTCGATGACCTCCTGCAGCGTCGGGATCTCGAAGCGGCCGTCGTAGAGCGTGTTGCGCGGGCGGATCGCGGGGATGCGTTCCTTGGCGCGCAACGTCTTCAGCTCGGCGAGGGTGAAGTCCTCGGTGAACCAGCCGGTGACGGCGACGCCGTCGATGGTCTTGGTCTTCTTGCGGTCGGCGAACTGGGTCTTGTCGGCGACGTTCGTCGTGCCGCCGATCTCGTTCTCGTGCCGGGCGACCAGCTTGCCGTCCTTGGTCGGCACCAGGTCGGGCTCGATGAAGTCCGCGCCCATCCGTGCCGCGAGCTCGTACGCCGCGAGCGTGTGCTCGGGCCGGTACGCCGACGCGCCGCGGTGCCCGATGACGATCGGGCCCTTGTCGTCGTGCGCGGAGGCGGAGGGCAGGGACGCCACCACCGCACCCGCGAACACGAGGACCACGGCGGCTAGACCTCTCCGAAGCATCGTTCGACCTCCCGTTTGTGTTGAGAGCGGAACCCAAGCATCGCAACACGAAATGCAGGTGAACGGTTACTCACGGGAGAGTGCGGCTTCCTCCAGGTCCAGTTCGCGCAGCACCCGGAACAGCACCTCGTCGTCGATCTCGCCCTTGTCCCTGGCCTTGACGAACTCGTCACGTTCGGCGCTCAGCATCACCCGGCGCAGCCTGCGGTACGCGGCCGCCGGGCTCTCCTGCTCCTGCCTCCCGAGCCGTTCCCACGCGGCGTTGCCCCGCTGCTCGGCGAGCGTGCGCAGCTGGTCGCGCACGTGGTCGGGGACGTCGGAGATCTCCTCGTCGAGCCTCGTGACCGCCGCCTGGGCGGCCCGGTGCTGCACCTGCGCCTCGGCCAGCGCGTCCTGACGGGCGTCGTCGCTCTCGAAACCGATCTTGTTGATGACCCACGGCAACGTCAGGCCCTGCAGCAGCAGGGTCGCGACCGTGACGACGAACGCGCAGAACAGGATGATGTCGCGGCCGGGGACGTTCGTCGGGACGGCGGCCGCCGCGGCCAGCGTCACCACGCCCCGCATGCCGGCCCACGCGATCACCGTCACCTGGCCCAGGTGCGGCGGGCGTTCCCGCTCGCGCACGCGTTTGGACAGGTAGCGCGGGATGTAGGTGGCCGGGTACATCCAGACGAACCGGGCGAGGATCGCCGCGAGCAGCACGGCTCCGGCCCCCAGCAACAGGGCCGCGTTCAGGTCGACGTCCCGGATGATCGCCGACACCTGCAGGCCGATGAGCGCGAAGACGAACGCCTCCAGCAGCGCGTCCAGCGACCGCCACACCGCCGCGTCCTGCAGCCGCGTCATGTACTTGCCGCGCGGCGAGTGGTGGCCGATGTACAGGCCCGCGACGACGACGGCGAGCACACCGGACACGTGCGCGACCTCTTCGGCGATCAGGTAGGCGCCGAACGGCACCAGCAGCCCGAGCGCGCTCTCCAGCACGCCCTCGCAGAGCCGCCTGCGCAGGAACCTGACCACCACGCCCACGACCAGCCCGACCGCGATGCCGCCCGCCGTGACCAGCAGGAACAGCCCGACACCCTCGACGGGGTGCATGGCGGCGCCCGCAGCGGCCGCCACCGCGACCTTGAACGCCGTCAGCGCCGTGGCGTCGTTGATCAGGCTCTCGCCGACCAGCAACGTCATCGCCCGCCGCTGCAGACCGAGCTTCCGCCCGATCGCGACGGCCGCGACGGCGTCCGGCGGAGCCACCACGGCGCCCAGGACCAGCGCCGCCGCGAACGGCAGGTCCGGGAAGACCAGCTTCGCCGTCACCCCGACCACCAGCGTCGTGAACAGCACCAGCCCGACCGCGAGCAGGCCGATCGGCCGCAGGTTCGCCCGGATGTTGAGGTACGAGCTGTCCAGCGCGGCGCTGTAGAGCAGCGGCGGCAGCACCACCAGCAGGATCAGGTGGGGATCGAGCTCGAACTCCGGCACGCCGGGTATGAACGAGACCACCAGGCCGACGGCGACCAGCACCAGTGGTGCCGACCAGTTGAGCCGGCGCGCGATGGCAGTGACGACCAACGCACCGAGGAGCAGCAGCAGGAGTTCAGGCCCGACCATGCGCTCATTCTGCGTAATGATGGAAGCCATGACCTGTTCGCACGTGGCGACCCTGCCCCGGACCGTGCCACCGGAGTCGGCCCAGGACTGCGTGGACTGCCTCGCTCTGGGTGAGCGCAACTGGGCTCACCTGCGGATGTGCCTGTCCTGCGGGCACGTGGCGTGTTGCGACTCGAGCCCTCACCGGCACGCGACGGCGCACTTCGGAGCGTCCCAGCATCCGGTCATGCGCTCGTTCGAGCCCGGCGAGAACTGGCGCTGGTGCTATGTGGACAGTGCCGTCGTCTGAGTCTTTGCAGTCCCTTTGCATTGATCCCCTGGGGCTGTGACAGCCCCCACAGTACGGTCGGTCCGTGGCCAACCCGGACCTCGCCCGCATCGTCGCGGAGCACGACGAGGAGATGCCGTCGCGTTCGCTCTCACCCAGGTGGGAGCGGACGCTGTGGATCGCCGGTCTGCTGATCGCGTTCCTGGTCCTCAAACAGGTGTTCTTCCCGTTCGCCAAAGGAAGCCAGTACTACCTGATCATCTTCCTGGCGGTGACGCTGCCGCTGGTGTTCCTCGCGTACGGCCGCGGGCACACACCGCCCTGGTGGGACTGGGTGCTGGCAGGCCTCGCGTTCGTCGTCGGCGCGTACCCGCTGTTCGGCGGCTACGACGAGTTCCTGAACCGCCAGGGTCAGCTCACGACGCTCGACGTGATCGCCGGTTCGGTGCTGCTGGTGCTGATCCTGGAGGCCTGCCGGCGCACGACCGGCTGGGTGCTCCCGGTGGTCTGCCTCGCGTTCATCGCCTACGCCTACTACGGCGGGTTCCTGCCGCCGTCGTGGTCGGTCTCGCACTCCGGCGTCGACTTCCCGCAGATCATCAACGGGTTCTTCAACGACGGCAGCGGGTTCTACGGCACACCGCTGGACGTGGCGGCGACCTACATCGTGCTGTTCACGATCTACGGCGCCGTGCTGAACGCGTTCGGTGCCGGCAAGTTCTTCGTCGACATCAGCTTCGCCGCGTTCCGGAAGTCGCGGACGGCTCCCGGCCGCACCGCCGCCACCGCCGGTTTCCTGCTCGGCACGGTGTCCGGATCCGGTACGGCGACGACCGTGTCGCTGGGCGCCGTGACGTGGCCGATGCTGCAGAAGGCCGGATACCCCAAGGAGAACGCGGGCGGGCTGCTCGCGGCGTCCGGCATCGGCGCGATCCTGTCGCCGCCCACGCTGGGCGCGGCGGCGTTCATCATCGCCGAGTACCTGGAGGTCTCGTACCTGTCGGTGCTGGTCTGGGCGATCATCCCGACGCTGCTCTACTACCTGGGCATCGCGCTGGCCGTCGAAGCGGACGCGCGGCGTTTCGGGGCCAGGCCGGTCGACGTGGACGCGCCTCGCTTCTTCGACGTGCTGAAGCTCGGCTGGTACCACTTCCTGTCGCTCGGGATCATCATCGTCTTCCTGGCGCTGGACATCCCGGTCTACAAGGCCGTCGTGTACGCGACGGGCGTGGCCGCGCTGTTCGCGTTGATCAACCACCGGCGTGAGTGGCTGCGGCTGATCGCGGACGCGCTGTCCGTCGGCGTGCGCTCGGCGTTCCCGGTGATCGCGGTGTGCGCGGCGGCCGGCGTGGTGACCTCGACGATCACGAAGACCGGGCTGGGGCAAGCGCTTGCGGGGTCGTTGGTGGACCTCGCCTCGCTGCTGACGTCCGAACCCGTCGTGGTGCTGATGCTGACGGCGGTCCTCGCGGCCGTGGCGGTGTCGGTGCTCGGGCTCGCGGTGCCGGTGACGGCGTCGTTCATCATCTCGTGGGTCGTGATCGGGCCGGCGTTGATCACGCTGGGCGTCGAGCCGGCCGAGACCGCGATGTTCATCTTCTACTACGCGGTGCTGTCCGAGGTGACTCCGCCCACGGCCCTCGCGGCCGTCGCGGCGGCGGCGCTGACCGGCGGCGACGTGATGAAGACCATGTGGCAGACGTGGAAGTACACGCTGCCCGCGTTCCTCGTGCCGCTGGCGTTCGTGCTGACCGACGCCGGTTCCGCACTGCTGCTGCGCGGGCCGTTGCTGGACTCGGTGTGGGCGTTCGGGGCGTCCGCCCTGGGAGTCGCCGCTCTCGCCGTGCTGACGGGCGGCTGGTTGTTCGGTCCCGCGCGCTGGCCGGAACGGGCCCTGTGCGCGGTGGCCGCGTTGTTCCTGCTCTACCTGCAGCCGTTGACGATCGCCATCGGGGCCGGATTCCTCGTGGTGGCCGTGGCGGTACACCTGGTGACCCGTGGGAGGGTTCGTGAAGCTGCATAAGTACGCGATCGGTGCGATCGCTTTGGCGCTCGTGGTGTCCGGGTGTGGTGGCAAGCGCACACCCACCACTCCCGACGCCGGCGGCTCTCAAGCGTCCTGCGAGGCGTCCGACGGCCGGATCACGATCGCGACCGGCAACTCCGGTGGCGTGTACTTCGTGGTCGGCGGCGGCCTCGCGAAGCTGATCTCCGACAACTCGAAGCTGAAGGCGTCGTCCGCCGAGACCGGCGCGTCGGTGCAGAACATCCAGCAGCTCGTCGCCGGCACGTACGACATCGCGTTCTCGCTGGCGGACACCGCCGCGGACGCCGTCAACGGCACGGGCGCGTTCAACGGCAAGAAGGAGAAGATCGCGGCGCTGACGCGGATCTACCCGAACTACACGCAGGTGCTCGTCCGGGCGGACTCCGGCATCAACTCCGTGGCGGACATGAAGGGCAAGCGGATCTCGACCGGCTCGCCGAAGTCCGGCACCGAGGTCATCGCGGGACGCCTGCTGAAGACGGCGGGTCTCAACATCGACTCCGACGTGCAGGCGCAGCGCCTCGACCTGACCAAGACCGCGGACGGCATGAAGGACGGCAGCATCGACGGCCTGATCTGGTCGGGCGGGCTGCCGACGCCGCAGATCACCGACATCACGACGTCGCTGAAGGACCGGGTCAAGTTCATCGACATCACCCCGCAGCTGCCGGAGATGAAGAAGATCAGCCCTGTGTACGACACGGCGCCGATCCCGGCGGCGACCTACGGGGTCGCCGAGGTTCCCACGATCGTGGTGCCGAACCTGCTGCTCGTCCGCGAGGACTTCGCCGCCAACAACGCCTGCGCCGTCACCAAGCTGATCTTCGACAAGAAGGCTGACCTGGAGAAGGTCCACCCGGCCGTGAAGGACATCGCGAAGGACAAGGCGTCGGCCTCCGACCCCGTTCCGCTGCACCCTGGGGCGAAGCAGGCGCTGGGCTGAACTACTGTGAGGCCTCGTGCGCGTCCTGGTCATCGGGTCTGGAGCCCGTGAGCATGCCCTTGTCCTCGCGTTGTCGCGCGACCCGCAGCTGACTGCTTTGGCGTGCGCGCCGGGCAACGCAGGCATCGCGGGCCACTCCGAGATCTACGGCGTCGACGTCGCCGATGCCTCGGCGGTCGCCGCTCTCGCGAAGGAGTGGAAGGCCGATCTCGTCGTCATCGGCCCCGAACAACCTCTGGTGGTCGGGGCCGCTGACGCGGTCCGCGCCCTCGGCATCCCGTGCTTCGGCCCGTCCCGCGAGGCGGCCTGCATCGAGGGGTCCAAGGCGTTCGCCAAGGACGTCATGAACGCCGCGGGGGTGCCGACCGCGCACAGCGAGGTCGTGGACAACCCGGCCCGTCTGGACGCCGCCCTGGCCCGCTTCGGCCCGACGTGGGTCGTGAAGGACGACGGCTTGGCCGCGGGCAAGGGCGTGGTCGTCACGGCCGACCTGGCTCTTGCTCGTGCGCACGCCATGACGTTGCTCGACGGCGGCCACCCGGTGCTGCTGGAGTCGTTCCTGGACGGACCCGAGGTGTCGCTGTTCTGCGTCACCGACGGCGTGTCCGTGGTGCCGCTGATCCCGGCGCAGGACTTCAAGCGCGTGGGCGACGGAGACGCAGGCCCCAACACCGGCGGCATGGGCGCCTACGCGCCGCTGCCGTGGGCGCCGGAGGGCCTGGTGTCCGAGATCGTGGAGCGCTGCGTGCAGCCCGTCGTCGACGAGCTGCGCGCCCGCGAGACGCCGTTCGTCGGCCTGCTCTACGCGGGCCTGGCGCTGACGTCCGACGGCGTGCAGGTGATCGAGTTCAACTGCCGCTTCGGCGACCCGGAGACGCAGTCGGTCCTCGCGCTGCTGAAGTCGCCGATCTCGTCGCTGTTCCTGGCCGCGGCCAACGGGACGCTTTCGGAGCTTCCTGCTCTGGAGTGGGAGAACGGCTACGCCGTGACGGTCGTGCTCGCGGCCGAGGGCTACCCGAACCGTCCGCGCACCGGTGACGTGATCACCGGCTCCGAGGCGGACGGCGTCCTGCACGCCGGCACGCGCCGCCGTGAGGACGGCGCCGTGGTCTCGGCGGGCGGCCGCGTGCTGTCGGTCGTGGGCACCGGCAAGTCGTTGTCGAAGGCCCGCGACCGCGCCTACAAGCGCGTCGCGGACATCCACCTCACCGGCTCGCACCACCGTTCGGACATCGCCGCGAAGGCCATCGACGGGAAGATCACGCTGCCGTGAGCCTCCTCGGGTGTGTGCTGGGCGGGGCCGTGGGCGACGGTCTGGGCGCGCCGATCGAGTTCTCGTCGATCGACAACATCCGCCGCCTTTACGGTCCCAGCGGCGTGGTCGACCTCCCTTCGCTGGAGATCACCGACGACACCCAGATGGTGCTGTTCACGCTCGAAGGTCTTTTGCTGGCAAGGCAACACGGCGTGGACCCGCTGCTGACCGTGCGGGCCGCCTACGCGCGCTGGCTGCACACGCAGGGCGGCCCTCCGGTCGCAGACGACGGCTGGCTGATGGCGGACCAGCGCCTGCACTCACGACGTGCGCCGGGCCACACGTGCATCACCGCGTTGAAGCACAACGAGAAGAACAACTCGAAGGGCTGCGGCGGCGTGATGCGCGCCGCCCCCGTCGCCGTCTGGTCCTCCGACGTGCGCGAGGTCTTCGAGCTGGCCGTCGGCACGGCCAAGATGACGCACCACCACCCGAGCGGCTACCTGTCAGCAGGAGCCCTCGCCGCGATCGTGCACGCGTTGCTGGTCGGCACGGACCTGGTCGCGGCAGTGGGCATCGCCCGAGCCGAACTGATCCGCTGGGACGGCCACGAGGAGCAGACCTCGTTGCTGGACAAGGTGATGGGCCTCGGCCCGCTCACCCCGGAGGAGATCGAGTCCGAACTGGGCGGCGGCTGGGTGGGCGAGGAGGCCCTCGCCATCGGCCTGCACGCCGCCCTGGTGGCACCCGACTTCGCCTCGGCGCTGCGGCTGGCCGTCAACCACTCCGGCGACAGCGACTCGACGGGCTCGATCTGCGGCAACATCCTGGGCGCCCGAGACGGCGTCGCCGTGATCCCCGACTCCTGGCTCTCCGTCCTGGAACTGCGAGACGTGATGGAACGCCTCGTCCTCAGCTGGTGACGGGAATCCACAACTCCGCGGTGGCCCGATCGCCGTTGATCTGCGTCCGCAACATCGACGGCCCCTCGGCACTCTCGTAGCTGTTGGACGGGAACCACTGCGTGTACACGTCACGCCACATGTACTGAATGGTCTCGGGATAAGGCCCCTCAGCCGTGAACACCGCCCACGTCCCCGCAGGAATCGCGAGCGTCTCCATGTCCTCAGGCGCCTCCTTGCTGGTCACCACTCCCTGGAAGTAGTCGAGCATCGCGCCCTCCTCGACCCCTTCCTGGTTGAACGTGAGCGCCAACATCCCCTGCGGCTCCCCATCGCTGAGGGCCTTCATCCGCTCCAGCGCGGGCATCCCGATGCCCTTGACGAACTCGACGATCGCGGGATTCATCCCGAGGTGCACCAACGGCACCCGCGTCCCCCGCCCCACGACGTGGAACGCGTCTTTCTCGACAACCCGGTACTCCATGCTCGTACTCCCCTCCACAACCAGTCTGAACGTGAGAATCTGCTGCGACTGCAACGCCTTCTTCGTGGCCCGCGCCTCCTGAGGCCCAACCCCGTGCATGGCCTTGAAGGCCCTCGCGAAGGCCTCGTTGGAGCCGTAACCCCACTTGACGGCAATGTCGAGCAACGAACTCTGTCCACTGAGGACCTCGCTCGCCGCCTTCGTCAGCCGCCGGCGCCGGACGTACTCGCTCAGCGGAATCCCCGCCAGCGCGCTGAACATCCTTCTCAGGTGGTACTCGCTGGTGCCCGCGATGCGGGCGAGCACCTTGACGTCCACCTCGCGTTCGAGGTCGTCCTCGATGCGGGCCATGGCCTCGTTGAGTCGTTCCAGCACGTGGATGACGCTATGGGGCTCGGCCCGTTCTCACCCGACTAGCTGTGCCCTATCCGATCGCCTTCCGGACGTCGTCCGCGATCTTCTGGGCGATCGGCGTGAAGGCCACGACCTGGGCCTTGGGCTCGTCGGGCGCCCAGTCGCCGTAGCCGGTGAGCCGCACCTGCGTGCGCCCGGCCACGAAGGAGAGGGTCGGCGAGTCGCCCACCAGGAAACTGCAGGCAGCGAAGTCACCGATCTTCTCCGAACTCATCACGGCCTCACCCGTGACCTTGCGCGACGGCGAGTCCGGGTTGCAGTCCTGAGCGTCCTCGATCGCCATCCCGGCGTCGCGGTACGTCCTGAGAGCGATCTTCAAAGCCTTGCCCTGGCTCCTCTGCCCCGCGCTGAACCACTCCGGCGACAACCGCCTGCACTCCTGCGGGCTCGAGTAGAAGACGGCGTCCCCGAACCTGTCGAACGTCTCCCGCTCGTAGAAGTCCGCCTCGACCACCCCGGAGTCCTTGCCGTTCGTGAACTCCTGGAAGCGCTGACTGCTCAAGACATCGCAAGCGTTCGGCACACTCCCGTACCGCCCCGTGTGCACGTGCGTCGTCCTGCCCTGCGCACCCTTCGCGAGGTTCGCCGCGACACCCTCCAACAACTTCATGAACGTCGCCTTGGGATCCGTGATCTCCTTGACGTTGCTCATGCGCGACGCCCCCAGATTCACCTCGGCCCTGCCGTCCGCACTGAGAAGGCTCGCGTCGAAGCTGTCCGCCTTGAGCCCCTGCCTGACGAACCCCTTGAGCCCGGCCGCGGTCACCGGGGTGTCCTCCTTGCCCTGGTAACCGGCCGACTCCATGCCGTTGAACGGCGACTGCCTCACGGACAGCGTGAAGCGCTCGATCCCACCCTCCGCCATCGACTCGTAGAGGCACGTGGAGATCGCGTCGCTCTCGTCCTTGACCGTCGCATCGGCCACCGGCACCGACCGCGGCACGTAGGTCTGGCTGTGCCAGCCGTGAGCGGCGTCCCGGAAGCCGACCTCCTCGAGCAGCGCGGCCGGCATCACCGTGCAGGCGTCGACCACCGCCACGTCGCCGTACCTGACCACTTCAGGCTCAGTCCTCTGCGCGATCACGCTCGCGTCGGCGGCCTCAGGCTCAGGAGCTTTGGACTCGCCACCACTCCTGACCAAGATCGTCGCGGCGACGCCCCCACCGACCAG
Source organism: Lentzea cavernae (assembly GCF_014653695.1). Taxonomy (GTDB): domain Bacteria; phylum Actinomycetota; class Actinomycetes; order Mycobacteriales; family Pseudonocardiaceae; genus Lentzea; species Lentzea cavernae. The sequence continues at coordinate 285,605 of NZ_BNAR01000003.1, forward strand.
CAGCACCGCCGCGATCAGAGCGACGACGATCAGCCCGGTGCGCCTTTTCCCCGGCGGCTGCTGCGGTTGGTGCTGAAACGGATAGGGCTGCGGATACGGGTGTGGCGGGTAAGGCTGTTGTGGGCCGTGCACTGATTCCCCCAGGTGGTCGCGTGCGTTCCTCCCCCAACTCGCGGAAGCTACCGGAATCGCGGCAGGTCGCCAGTGGAAACGGGACGCAGGGTGACGTGGAACCAACGAGGGGTGGTCTTCGTCCAACTACAGGTACGTCTTACGTGGGCGTTGGTAGCCTGCGAAGCGGGACCGAACCGTTACCAACCGTACGGGGGTAGGACGTGACACAGGAGAGCGCGGGGGCGGGTGCCGCTCTCGGTGCCGTCGCGGGTGTGGCCGGCGGCGCGGTGGCTGGAGCTGCGATGGCGTTCAAGGCCGCGTCGTCGATGATGGACAGGCTGACCGCGGGTCCGTCGACTCAGCAGTTCAGCGTGAACAAGGACACCGTCCTAAAAGCCGGCAAGGTCGTCCACGACCAGCTCGAGCTGTTGGAGAAGGCGTACAGGCTCAACGTTCCCAAGCTGCGGATTCCGGGAAGTGACGACAAAGTCTCCGAAGACGTCGTCAAGGCGTGGAACGACAGGCTCGTCTTCCACAACGACTCCTACGCGAACCGGATCACCCTGTACTTGGAGAAGCTGCAGAACCTCGCCGACCAGTTGAAGTCCTCGGCAGAGCAGTACGGATACACCGAGGACGAGGTCAAGGCCGTGTTCAGCAAGTCGAAAGAGTGACAATGCGATTTCTCAAGTTCGCAGTCGCGGTTTTCGCCGTGGCCGCTGTTTCGGCTTGCACGACCAGCGGGGAAAAGGGAAATCCCACTCCCGCTCCGCAGTCGAGCAGCTCGTCCGGCAACGATTCGGGGACCACCTTGCCCGAGCGTCCGCAGGCTCTCAAGCTGGACTCGGTGGACACGTGCAAGCTGCTCACGGCGGACCAGATGAAACAGATCAGCGTTGTTTCGGCTGATCCCGTCAACCTGGCGTTGGTGGCCGGCAAGGAGTCGCCGAGCTGTGACTTCGGCAGCGATGGTGGCTTCGGCTACCAGGTCGGCGCCGTGACCCACAACGGCGTTTCGTACTGGCAGCGCGGTGGCGGCAACGTCGACACGAAATCGATCAAAGTCGGCGATTTCGGCGCGGTGCAGATCACGCTCAAGGGTGGTACCGGGTTCGACTGTTCGGTGGCGATCGACGTCGCTGACGGTCAGCAGCTGATGGTCAGCTACATCCCGACCACCACGAAGGAGAAGGACCAGTCCGTCCTGTGCGGGAAGGCCGAGAAGGCCGCTGGTCTCGCGCTCTCGACGCTCAAGACAGTGAAGTGAGGGGGAGCCATGTCGGGTTATCGGCAGCTCAACGACTGGAACTTCGACGGCTGGTCCAACCAGGATCTCGCTGAGGAGGTCCAGAAGCTCTCGGGCACCACGGTCGCGTCGCAGTTCGGTGAGGCCTCCGAGGCGCTGCGAACGCTGGCCAACACCATCGAGGGCGTCGATCAGACGATCCGCGCGCAGCTGAAGGAACTCAAGATCGACTGGGGCGGCGCCGCCGGCGAGAAGAGCCACCAGGAGACCGACGTGGTCGCTGCTGGTCTTGACGACAGCACCCAGGCGTCGAACGAGAGCTCCAAGGCCATCACGCAGCAGGGCGAGAGCACCAGCCAGGCCCGCTACAGCACGCCGCCGTCGCAGGACCTGCGCGGAGACACTCAGCAGAACCTCGGGGACAAGGTCGGCGGCTTCTTCGGCATCGAGACCGACCACGCCAAGGAGGTCGCGGCGACCAACGCGGCCCGCCAGCAGGCCATCGACAGCCTGAACGGGTACGTCACCGGTAGCCAGAGTTCGCTCGACGGCTTCCGCGCTCCTGCACAGGCGCCGGACATCGTGGTCTCCAGCGCCGCTGTCTCCACGCCAGTCGGACCGCAGGTCGGCACGCCTGCCGCCGGCGCTCCCGGCGTCACCGGTGGCCCCGGCTTCACCGGCTCCCCGGGTTCCCCCGGAACCCCGGGCTTCAACGGCACCCCAGGCGCCCCGACCCCGGGCATCCCGGGCAACGCGACCGGCATCATCCCCGGCACACCCCCCGGCACCCCGATCGCCGCAGGCACGGCCCTGCCCAAGGCGGTAGGCGGCGCCCCGTTCGGCGTGGCCGCCGCCGCAACCGCGGCCGCAGGCCTCGCCGGCGGCACGGCCGGCGCCCGCGCCGCGCAGGTCGTCGGCGGCGGACGCGGCCCGAGCCAGGCCCCGAAGACGCCCATCGCACCGGCCGGCCCGAAGGGCGCACCGAGCACGATCGGCGGCGGCAAGACCGGAGCAGGTGGCGGAGCAGGCGCAGGCGGCACCGGGGTTGCAGGCAAGGGGCCTGGTGGCGCGATGACGCCCGGCGGTGCCAGTGGTGTCGGTCCTGAGGCCGGCCGTGGCACGGCCGCCGCAGCCGGCAAGGCCGGCGTTGGTGGCAAGGGTGCCGGGTCGCTGATGTCGCCTGCCGCCAGTGCCGCCAAGGGTGAGGGTGACGAGGACGGCGAGCACGTGCGGAAGTACGGCGTCGACTCCGACGAGATGTTCGGTGATGACCGCATGGTGGTTCAGTCCGTCATCGGCGAAGACCCGAAGGACAAGTAGATCCGTTGAGCGCACCTGGTTCTGTGGTTCTGTCCACAGTGGAGTTCGCCGTGGTCTGGGAGGCGCAGCGCCTCCCGGCCGCGCACGTCGCGCTCGACACGCGGATCCCGTCCGTCACGCACACCGAGAAGTCCGAGGTGGTGAAGCGGGCCTGGGAGTCGCTGGAGGCGCGCGATCTCGCCCGCAACGGGCGGGTCGTGCCCGAGTTGGCCGACGGGTTCGCGTTGCTGGCGAACCACCAGGTGGCCATCGACCTGTGGATCTGGGCCGATCGGCAGATCAGCGGGCTGGCGGCGGCGATCGGGGACGAGGCGATCCTGGCGGTGCAGGACCGCGACGAGATGTGGTTGATCGAGGCGCGCGGCACGGCGCTGGCCGAGGCCGCGGTGTCGGTTGCCGGGGAGATGCCCGCCGGGTTCGGGCGGTCCATCAGTGCGCCGTACGACGAGCTGGTGGCTGCGTCCAAGGACGTGGGGCTCGACGCTCAGCGGATGATCACCACGTTGGAGCGGCGGGGCATGCGGCTCGGTGACGCTCAGGAGCTCGCCGGGATGCTCGACGGCATTTCCACGCGTGGGCAGTTCGGTGTGCAGCGGGGCGGGCGGCGGGCTAATCGCGTCGTTTCCTTCCACGACACGCACAACGGGCGGTATTTGCGTCAGCTCAAGCCGAGCAGTGACGGGCGCAGTTGGTGCACGATCACGCCTGTCGACAACCACCGGCTCGCCGGCTCGGTCTGGGAGCTGCTCCAAGAAGTCTGATCACGGAACCTCCGCGCGTGCCCGTCCGTCGAACTTCGGCGGGCGGGCATCGTCGTATCGAAAGAGCGAATCGGAGCACCGGCTGGTGCGGTTCGTTCTAAGGTCGGCGAGTAGACGTTGAGGGGGTAAGGCGCGTGGCTCCTACGAAGTTGAACGCTGAAGCCATGGAACAGTGCCGAACTACCGTGAGCAGTCAGGCCGGGCAGTTCGGCGCGATCGGTGACGGCTTTTCCGGCCAGTACGGCAATCCGGACATCTTCGGGAAACTCGGGTCATCCGGTGCGATTTCAGGCGCTGTGTCCGCAATGGACCAGGCCGGCGCGCAGGAGTTCGAGGCGGCCGAAAAGGTGCTGCGCAAAGTCGAAAGCGCGCTCGACAAGATTCAGACCAACGTCGCAGACGTCGAAGAAGTCAACAAGAACTCCATGAAGGCGGTGTGACGTGAGCGCGATGGACGAAGTCGCGGCGCTGCCCGGCGGCGCCGAACTGGCCGCGCTCGCGGACAAGGTCGAGACCGCGCAACCGCAGGCCGTGCGCGACATCGCGAACCGCTGGAAGCAGGCGGCGGGCAAGTGCGGCGACCAGACGAACGTCCTGCAGCGGTCCGTCACGCAGCTCGACGGCGCCTGGGAGGGCAAGTCCTCCGACGGTTTCGTCGCCTACATGACCAACGTGACGAAGTGCGGCACCTCCATGGCCGAGGCGCTCACCAGCGCCGCGGCCGACCTGGAGACGGCCGCGGCCGCGTTGGAGACCGCGAAGTCCTCGATGAGCCGCATCTGCGAGACCCTGCTGAGCCGCGCCCGCCAGACGCGCCGGCAGCTCGACGGCCAGCCGCAGGAGGACGTCGACAGCGTCATCCGCGGCTACTGCGCCGAGGCCCTCAGTGACGCCAACCCCGTTGTGTCCCAGGCGGAAAGCGCCGTCAACGCCGCCGCCGGCACGCTCAAGGGCCGCCCCGGCGCGCTGACCCCGAAGTTCTCGTCGCTCGAGGACCCGAACACCCAGTCGTTCACGCCCGCACCCGGCAAGCCCGTCGAGTGGGCGCCGATCGCACCGCACGACGACTCGACGAAGGCTTCGTCCACACCGGACACACAGCCCGCGCCGGCACCCGCGACCTCGAACCAAGGAGGAGGTGGCGGCGGCGGCGCTTCCGGTGGCGGCGGCGGCGCTTCCGGTGGCGGCGGCGGTGGTGGAGGCGGCGGAGGCGAGGGCGGCGGCATGGGCGGCCTCGGCTCCAGCGGAGGCCCGCCCTCGGGCAGCCCGCCTCCCGGCAACGTCGAGGAGTGGATCCGCGAGGCCATCAAGATCCTGCAGGCGAACGGGATCCCGGTCACCGAGGAGAACATCGACGAGATCTGGAAGATCATCGAGAAGGAGTCGAGCGGCAACCCGCACGCCATCAACCTCTGGGACTCCAACGCCCAGGCGGGAACGCCCTCCAAGGGCCTCATGCAGTGCATCGACTCGACGTTCAACGCCCACAAGCTGCCCGGCCACGACGACATCTGGAACCCGATCGACAACATCATCGCGGGCGTCCGGTACACGTTCTCGCGCTACGGCGGCTTCGAGGGCCACCCCGGCTTGAAGGCGATGTCCCAGGGCGGCGGGTACCAGGGGTATTAGCCTGGCGGCATGCTGACCGTGGCCGCCCGCGCCGACGTCCCGCCCTTCCACGTCATGGACGTGCTGTCCGCCGCCGCGCAGAGGCAGCGGACGCACGGTGACGTGATCTCCCTGGCCGCCGGGCAGCCGTCGAGCCCCGCGCCGCGCCCGGTGCGCGAGGCCGCGGCGAAGGCCCTCGACGCGCACGCGCTGGGGTACACCGAGCAGCTGGGGATTCCCGAGCTGCGGCAGGCCATCGCCGGGCACTACCAGCGCCAGTACGACCTGGACGTGTCGGCGGACGACGTCGTGGTGACCACGGGGTCGTCCGGGGCGTTCACGCTGGCGTTCCTGGCGGCGTTCGACGCGGGCGACAGGGTCGCGCTGGCGCGGCCGGGATATCCGGCCTACCGCAACATCCTCAAGGCGCTGGGGTGCGAGGTCGTCGAGTTGCCGTGCGGGCCGGAGACGCGGTTCCAGCCCACGGTCGAGATGCTCGACCAGGGCCTCAAGGGCCTGATCGTGGCCAGCCCCGCCAACCCCACCGGCACGACGGCCGACGTCGAGCCGATCGCGCGGTGGTGCGAGCGCAACGACGTCCAGCTGATCAGCGACGAGATCTACCACGGCATCAGCTACGGCGAGCCCCTCCACTGCGCCTGGGAGACCAGCCGGGACGCGATCGTCGTGAACTCCTTCTCCAAGGCGTTCGCGATGACCGGGTGGCGGCTGGGCTGGATGCTGCTGCCGGAGCGGCTGCGCAGGGCCGTGGACTGCCTGACCGGCAACTTCACGTTGTGCCCGCCCGCGCTGGCGCAGTACGCGGCGGTCGAGGCGTTCCACGAGGACTCGTACGCCGAGACGGCCGGGCACCTCGAGAGGTACCGCACCAACCGCGACCTGCTGGTCGAGGGGCTGACGGACCTCGGCATCGACAAGTTGGCGCCGGCGGACGGGGCGTTCTACGTCTACGCGGACGTCCGGCACCTCACGGACGACTCGATGGCCTTCTGCAAGAAGCTGCTCGACGACACCGGGGTCGCGATCGTGCCCGGCATCGACTTCGACCCCGTCGACGGGCACCACTTCGTGCGGATGTCGTTCGCGGGCTCCACGCAGGACGTCGAGGAGGCCCTCCGCCGCCTCAAGGCCTGGCTCTGAAAGCAACAAAACCGAGGCGCCGGACGTTCACGGAGCGGAGCGGGAGGAAGGGGAGTCCCATGTGGGCGATCATCGGGTGGCTGGTGGCGATCTGGATCGTGCTGACCGTCGTCGGGGCAGTGGTGAAAGGCCTTTTCTGGCTCGCTGTGATTGGAGGACTACTCCTCGCAGGCACCGCGGCTTACGGTGCGGTCAAATCCAGGAAGTGACCCCTGGATAAATGACGTTGCACCGCTCACCATGGGGCGATGTTGTTGGCCAACGAGGCACGCCTCGAGCGGTGGGAGCGAAAGGTCGAGTGGCCGTTGACGGCACTCGCCGGGGTGTTTCTCGCCGCCTACGCGTGGCAGGTCCTCGACGATCACGGGGTCATGCACGTGCCCCTGGAGATCGCGTTGTGGCTGATCTGGGCGCTGTTCGCGGCCGACTTCGTCACCAGGATCACGCTGGCGCAGAACAAGCTGAAATTCCTGAGAACACACCTGTTCGATCTTGCGGCGGTCGTGCTGCCGATGGTGCGCCAGCTCAGGGTGCTCAGGTTGATCACCGTCATCACGTTGCTGAACAAGAAGTTCCAGCACAAGATCAGGCAACGGGTCAGCATTTACGTGGCGGGTGTGACGGCAATTGTCGCGTTTTGTGCGAGCCTCGCCGTGCTGGACGCGGAAAGGCACGCGGAAAACGCCAGCATCACCACGTTCGGCGACGCGCTGTGGTGGACGCTGACCACCATGTCGACGGTCGGGTACGGCGACCGCTACCCCGTCACGGGCGAGGGGCGGCTGGTCGCGGGGTTGCTGATGGTCGGCGGCATCGCGCTGCTCGGTGTCATCACCGGCACGATCGCCAGCTGGCTGGTGGAGACGCTGCGCGGCGTCGAGAGCGCCGAGCTCGAAGCCGCGCAGGAGCTGCGGAACCTACGCACCGAGATCGCCGAACTCCGCGCGGAGCTCGGCACGCGCAGCCAGGGCTGAGGTCCACAGCCGCGCGTCCCAGCCCGCGGCCAGCGCACCGTCCACGTTGGACTGCCGGTCGTCGAAGAAGATCACGTCCGACGAGCCGATCACGGACTCCACGTGCCGCCAGATCGCCGCGTCGGGCTTCGCCGCACCCAGGTCGCCGGAGAACACCAGGTGCCGGAAGTGCCGCGCCCACGGCATCTTCTCGGCCAGCCGCGCGAACGTCGCGGGCGCGTTCGACAGCAACGCGAGCGGCACGCCGAGCGCCGCCAGGTCCTCGATCAGCGCCACGGTCTCCACGACCGGGCCGTCCAGCCACCCGGCGTTGTCGAGAGCGGTCAGCTCGCGCACCTCGTCGTCGCCGAACGTCAGCCCCAGCGACGACCCGATCAACGCCCAGTACGCGGCATCCGACCCACCGCGGTCGTACGCGTCACGGTCCCAGTAGGCCGCTTCGAACGCCTCAGGCGACACCCCGAGGCGTGCGGCGATCGCGGGCAGTGCCGGGTTGCGCGGGCTGATGACCTCGCCGAAGTCGAACACGATCCAGCGCATCTCAGACGCCCTCCCGCACCCGGCGCAGCACCTCGGCGACGTCGGACGAACTGACGTCGCCGTGCGTCACGAACCGGACCTTGCCGGACATCGGACTCGCGAGGACCCCGGCCTCACCAAGCGACAGCAGCGTCTTGTCCAGGTCGGGCACGGACGCCAGCACGATGTTCGTCGCCGGCTCGGCCACGTCCCACCCCAGCGAACGCAGCCCGGCGGCCAGCTCGGACGCATGGGCGTGGTCGTCGGCCAGCCGCGGGATCCGGTCCAGCGCGACCAGTCCGGCGGCGGCCAGCACACCACCCTGCCGAACCCCGCCGCCCAGCATCTTGCGCACCCGCCGTGCCTCGACGACGAACGACGCGGACCCGGCCACCACCGACCCGACCGGCGCGCCGAGAGCCTTCGACAGGCACACCTGGACGGTGTCGACCCCGGCGGTCAGCGACGACAAGGGCACCCCGAGCGCAACGGACGCGTTCCACAGCCGGGCGCCGTCGAGGTGCACGGCCAGCCCGATCGACCGGGCCGCCGCCACCAGCGCCTCGTGCTCCGCCACCGAGGTCACCGTGCCGCCGGAGGCGTTGTGCGTGTTCTCCAGGCTCAGCAACGTGGTGCGCAGCCCGTAGTAGGGGGACTCGCCACCACCCGCGGCGACCACGGCCTCGGGCGTGAGCGACGGCAGCGCGTGCGGCATGCCACCGGCCAGCCACGCGGCGGTCCCGAGCTCGGCGTCCAGCACGTGCGCGCCGAGCGGGGCCAGGAACCGGTCACCGCGCGCCAGGTGCAGGAACAGGGCGATCAGGTTGCCCATGGAACCGGACGGGACCCAGAGGGCGGCCTCGACGCCGAGCAGCCCCGCCACCCGCTGCTCCAGGGCGGCCATCGTCGGGTCGTGGTCGAGGACGTCGTCGCCGACCTCGGCCGCCGCCATCGCGCGGCGCATCTCCTCGTCCGGCTTGGTCACGGTGTCGGAGCGCAGGTCAATGGGGGTCACGACCCCGATCACATCACATCCGGTGAACGACCGAGGGGGTGATGTAGCTCTCCCCCGAGGTTCGTGCAACCGTTGGTGCCGCAGTTTCCGTCCTGGCAGTGCAACTCGAGGAACGAGCGGAGAGCAGTCCGCGTGGATCAGCGCGACGAGCAGGAGTTCGCGGAGTACTTCGTGGCTCGCCGTGAGGCCGTGCGCCGAACGGCATACCTGCTGTGCGGCGACTGGCACCGCGCTGACGACTTCGCGCAGACCGCGTTCGTGACACTGCACAGGAGGTGGCGGAAGATCCGGGACAAGCAGGCTCTCGACGCCTACGTCCGGCGCAGCGTCGTGCGTGCGGTGATCGACGAGTCGCGCCGTCCGTGGCGGCGCGAGAAGTTCACCGACGAGATGCCGGAAGCGCCGACGACCGACACCGAGATCGGTGAGACGGTCGCGACGCGGCAGGCGTTGATGAAGGGTCTGCGCAGAGTCCCGCCGAGGCAACGGGCCGTGCTCGTGCTCAGGTTCCTCGAGGGCCTGGACGTCACGGCGACGGCCGAGACGCTGAAGTGCTCGGAAGGAACCGTGAAGAGTCAGACCGCCCGCGGGCTGGCCGCGCTCAGGGAAGCCCTGGGCGATGCCATCGACGACCTGCGACCGGCGTCGTGACCAGCGAGAGGAGGACGTAGATGGACGAGCGGAAGCTCGCGGACCTGTTCCGCGAGGCAGCGCACGAGGCACCACCGGCGTCCTTCGACGCGGGCGACGTGCGGACGGCCTCGCGCAAGGCCACGCTGCGCAGGCGCAACTCGATCGCCGCCGGCACCACCCTCGTCGTCGTGCTCGGCCTCGGCGGCGTGGTGGCCGCCAACGGCTGGATGAGCGACAACGGCACGAACACCATGAACAGCGCGGGTTCTGGGCAGAACCGGGACGACGGTGCACAATCGCCGATGACCGCGCTGGAAGCGCCACCCACGGTCTTCTCCGGCAAGAGCGAGTCCACGCAGGGGGACGCGCAGGCGCCGGGAAGCACCGGTCTCACGACCGGTGAAAGCACAGTGCAGGGCTGTGCAGGTGTGGACCGAGAGCTCGCCGACGCCCTCGCCGTCGAGCTTTCGGTCTCACCGAGCGAGGCGGTACCGCCCGACCTGAGCTGTTCGACCGACTCCCGCGCGGCCGCGTTCAAGATCGACGGGCTGACGATCACCGCGATCGTCACGCCGAAGCCGTTCGAGGCGCCCGCCGGCGCGGAGAAGCTCAGGACCACCGCAGGCCAGGACCTCTACGTCTTCACCCAGGGTGACGGGGAGCTGAAGGGCCAGGCCAAGCGGTTCGCGGACGCACTGGCGCCAAAGTTCTGATCGTCCGCCGAGTAACCTGACTCGACTATGACGGCAGCAACTCCCAAGGGTGAGCGCAGGCGCCAGGCGCTCGTGGAGGCCGCGTCCGGCCTGTTCGCGGAAGGCGGCTTCGACGCGATCAGGCACCGTGCCGTCGCCGAACGCGCAGGTCTGCCGCTCGCGTCGACCACGTACTACTTCGACTCGCTGGACGAGCTGATCACCGCGGCCGTCGAGTTCCACGGCCGCAGCGAGCTCGCGAGCTTCCGGCGGCGGCTCTCGTCGAACCAGGAGCGGCTGAGCGACGACGCGCTGGTCGAGTTCGTGCTCGACCTGCTCGTCGGCGAGGACGCGACCGACGTCGAGGCCGTGCTGCTGCGCTACGAACGCCTCGTCGCGACCGGTCGCCGCCCGTACCTGCGGCCGTTGATGCGCGAGCTGTCGACAGAGCTGCGCGTGCTGGTCACCGACGTCTTCGCCCGATCGGGCCGCGAGGTCGACAGCGACCGCGTCGAGGAGTTGATCGCGCTGGTCGACGGCTCGGTGGTCAACTCGTTCATCGAGCTGAAGTCGGATCCGCGGGGCGTCGCGGGCAGGATGCTCCGTTCGGCCCTTTCGCGTCACGCGTGATGCAACCCCGCGTTCCTCTGATGCGTTCCCCTGGTTGAGGACGCGAGAGGGGATCGCATGCGCAAGGCCGATGAACAGGGCTTTCGTGAATTCGCGGCAGCCAATGCCGCGTCTTTGCGACGTACTGCGTATCTCTTCTGCGGCGACTGGCACACAGCGGAAGACCTGATGCAGTCGAGCCTCATGAAGATGTACCTGGCCTGGAAGCGCATCAAGGACCTCGACAACCTGATCGCCTACGCCCGCAAGGTGCTGCTGCGCACCTGGCTGGACGAGAAGCGCAGGCCGTGGCGCAGAGCGGAGCAACGGGACGGGGAACTGCCCGACGCCGCGGACGCCACCTCGGACCCGGACACGACCGGAGCGAAGCTGTGGGCACGTGAGCTCGTGCACACCGCGTTGCTGCAGGTGCCGCCGAGGCAACGGGCGGTGCTCGTGCTGCGTTATTTCGAAGACCTGTCGGTCGCCGAGGTCGCGGTGGCCATGGGGTGCACCGAGGGAACGGTCAAGAGCCAGACGGCGCGTGGCCTCGCGACGCTGCGCACCATCGTGGAGAAGCTCGACAACAGTTCGGGGAGGGTCGCGTCGTGAGTGAGCAGGAGATCCGCGAGGGAATGCTGCTGGCCGTCTGGGACGAGCCTCCGCTGGACTTCGACCCCGACACCCTGATCAGGCGGGTCGAGCAGAAAAAAAGTCGTCGCCGAGCGCTGGTCGCTGTGGGCGTGGCTACGGCGGTGATCGCCGTGGCGTCGTTCTCGCTGCCGGGGCTGCTGCCGCGCGAGAACCGGGACAGCCAGCTGGCCGCGGACAACCAGACCAGTGCGTCGCCCGCGCCCGCCGAGGCGGCCGAGAAGAAGGCCCAGCGCATCGGAGACCGGCTGGCGGCGTCCCTCGGGGCCCGGACGCCGAGCTTCAAGGAGATCTACGCGTCGTTCGGCCCCGGCCGGAACGCGGTCTACCGGACGCAGCAGACGCAGCCGCCGGAGTGGAGGCACGACGAGAAGGAGTACTCGGGCTTCCTGTACCTGACCGACGGCATCGGACCGACCGCATTGCAGGTGACGGTGTCCCGCAGGACCTTCACCAAGAACAACTACTGCGCCGGCGCGCCGTTGTGCCAGGAGGTCAAGCAGAAGGACGGGTCCACGGTCCACCAGGTCGAGCAGGTCTACGCCTCCCCCCAGGTCCAGCAGGCCTCCGTCGCGCGCGAGTTCGACAGCGGGCTCATCGTGGAGATCAGCTCCTTCGCGTACAACCCCTCGAACGGCGTCGGACAGCGCGAGACCGTCCCGGTGCGCGTGGGGGTGCTCACAGACCTGGTGACGGACCCGGACATCAGCTGGGAGTGAGTCGGGGGTGCACTAGATTGAGGACGTGACGAAGCCCCGCATCGCCAACGTCCTCGCAGGTCGGTACGCCTCCACGTCGCTCGCGACGCTCTGGTCGGCCGAGCACAAGATCGTGCTGGAGCGCCAGCTGTGGCTCGCGGTCCTCAAGGCGCAGGCGGCGGCGGGCATCGAGGTGCCGGCGACCGCGGTGGCCGACTACGAGCGCGTGCTGGAGCAGGTCGACCTGGAGTCGATCGCCGCGCGCGAGCGGGTCACGCGGCACGACGTGAAGGCGCGCATCGAGGAGTTCAACGCGCTCGCGGGCCACGAGCAGGTCCACAAGGGAATGACCTCGCGCGACCTGACCGAGAACGTCGAGCAGCTGCAGGTGCTGCGGTCGCTGGAGCTGATCCGTTCCAAGACCGCCGCTGTCCTCGGACGCCTCGCGCGCCTCGCCGCCGAGCACTCCGACCTCGTGATGGCCGGCCGTTCGCACAACGTGGCCGCGCAGGCCACGACGCTGGGCAAGCGCTTCGCCACGGGCGCCGACGAGCTGCTGGTCGCGTTCTCCCGCCTCGACGAACTGATCTCGCGCTACCCGTTGCGCGGCATCAAGGGCCCGGTCGGCACCGCCCAGGACATGCTCGACCTGCTCGGCACGCCCGAGAAGCTGCAGGAGCTGGAGCAGACGGTCGCCGGCCACCTCGGCTTCGAGCGCGTGCTGACGTCCGTCGGCCAGGTCTACCCGCGCTCCCTGGACTTCGACGTCGTCTCGACGCTCGTGCAGCTCGCCGCGGCACCGTCGTCGGTGGCGAAGACCATCCGGCTGATGGCGGGCCACGAGCTCGTGACCGAGGGCTTCAAGCCCGGCCAGGTCGGCTCCAGCGCGATGCCGCACAAGATGAACACCCGCTCGTGCGAGCGCGTGAACGGCTTCGCGGTGATCCTGCGCGGCTACCTGTCCATGGTCGGCGAGCTCGCGGGCGACCAGTGGAACGAGGGCGACGTGTCGTGCTCGGTGGTCCGCCGGGTCGCGCTGCCCGACGCGTTCTTCGCGTTCGACGGGCTGCTGGAGACGTTCCTGACGGTGCTGGACGAGTTCGGCGCGTACCCGGCCGTCGTCGCCCGTGAGCTGGACCGCTACCTGCCGTTCCTCGGCACCACGAAGGTGCTGATGGCGGCCGTGCGCGCGGGTGTCGGCCGGGAGACCGCGCACGAGGCCATCAAGGAGAACGCCGTGGCCGTCGCGCTGGCGATGCGCGAGCAGGGTCTCGCGCAGAACGACCTGCTGGACCGGCTCGCCGCCGACTCGCGCCTGCCGCTCGACAAGGCCGGTCTGGACGAGTTGCTGGCCGACCGCCTGTCGTTCACCGGCGTGGCGTCGGCGCAGGTAGCGGCCGTCGTGGAGCAGGTCGCCGCGGTCGTCGACAAGTACCCGGCCTACGAGCCGGAGCCGATTCTGTGATCGTGTCCGACCTGGTCGTGTATCCGGTCAAGGGGTGCGGCGGGTACTCCGTCGCCTCCACCGCCGCGGAGCCCACCGGGCTGCGCGGCGACCGGATGATGATGCTGGTCGACGACGACGGGGTGTTCCTGTCGCAGCGCAAGGTCCCCGCGATGGCGGCCCTGCGTCCGTCCCTCGTGGACTCGTCGCTGTCGATCGGCGGCGAGACCTTCCCGGTCGTCGTCGACGGGCCGCGGGTTCCGGTCGTCGTGCACACCTGGCACGGGTCCGGAGTGGACCAGGGCGCTGCCGCGGCGGCGTACTTCTCCGACGCGCTGGGGAGGTCCGTGCGGCTCGTGCGCACCCCACCGGACCTGCGCCGCGAGACGACCGGCGAGACCACCGGACTGGTCGGGTACGCGGACGGCAACGCGCTGCTGGTGCTCTCGCTGTCCTCATTGGACGGGTTGAACGAGCGCATCCTGGAACGCGGCGGGGAGCCGGTGCCGATGAACCGGTTCCGCCCCAACGTGGTCGTGTCCGGCTGGTCCGAACCGCACACGGAGGACCGGGTGCGGCGCGCGGCGATCGGTGACGTGGAACTGGCCTACGCCAAGGACTGCGTGCGGTGCGCCGTGCCGATGGTCGACCAGGCGACGGGGCTGAAGGACGGCCCCGAGCCGATTCGTTCGCTGGCGACCTACCGGCGCGACCCCGACGGCGGGGTCACGTTCGGGATGAAGGCCCAGGTCACGCGCACCGGCACGATCTCGGTCGGCGACAAGGTCGACGTGCTGGAGTGGCGCGCTTAGGCCTTCTGCCAGCGCAGGCGGTCGCCGCGCTGCGGATCCTTGCGGCACACCAGCTTCTCGCCGAGCAGTCCGATGCCGCGCGCACCCTCCGGGCCGCACGTCGCGCCCTCGTTGACCAGCAGCCCCTGCTGCGGGGGCTCTTCGCTGGTCGTCGTCGGCGGCTGCTGCGTGGCCGCCGGTGGCTGAGCGGGAGGCGGTTTGGGCTGCGTGGTCTTCGTGGTGGAGGTCGTCGACGTCGATGACGACGATGTCTTCACCGAGATGTCGGCGACGTCCGGGGTCGGCACGATGCTCACCGACTGGGTCACGCTCGTGTTCTGCGAGCCGCCCGAAGTGGGAGACGAAATCGGGCTGGAGTCGAAGCTCCAGCCGGCCACGCCCAGGATGACGAGCAATGCCGCACTGGCCAATGCCGGGATCCACAGGGCCTTTCTGGTGAGCACGGGTGCACCTTAAGCTTCTTCGCCCTTGATCTGTAGAGGTGCGGGGTGTACATCGGTCCCCGAAACACGGGCACGTAGGCTGACCAGCGTGCCTACGCTCGCTGACTACCAGCACGTCGCCCGCGGCAAGGTTCGCGATCTGTACGACGTCGACGACGAGCTGCTGCTCTTCGTCGCGTCCGACCGCATCTCGGCGTACGACCACATCCTGAGCTCGGAGATCCCCGACAAGGGGCGCGTGCTCACCGCGATGAGCGTGTTCTGGTTCGAGCGGCTCGCCCCGAACCACCTGGTCGCGTTCGACGACCCGCGCATCCCCGCCGAGGTCCGCGGCCGTGCGCTGCTGGTGCGCAAGCTGCAGATGGTCGACGTCGAGTGCGTGGCGCGCGGGTACCTGACGGGCTCGGGCATGGCCGACTACACCGCGACCGGCGCGGTGTGCGGGATCGAGCTGCCGGCCGGGTTGGTCGAGGCGTCCGAGCTGACCCCGCCGATCTTCACGCCCGCCTCCAAGGCCGAGATCGGCGCGCACGACGAGAACGTGTCGTTCGACGTCATCGCCGAGAAGCACGGCGTGGAGCTGGCGTCGAAGCTGCGCGATCGCACGATCGAGCTCTACAGCGAGGCGCGCGCGTACGCGCTGACGCGCGGCCTGATCCTCGCGGACACGAAGTTCGAGTTCGGGCTCTCCCCGGACGGCGAGCTGATCCTGGCCGACGAGGTCTTCACTCCGGACTCCTCGCGCTACTGGCCGGCCGAGGGCTACGAGCCCGGCCGCGTGCAGCCGTCGTTCGACAAGCAGTTCGTGCGCGACTGGCTGACGTCCGCCGAGTCGGGCTGGGACCGCAAGAGCGACGTCCCGCCGCCTCCGCTGCCCGCGGACGTCATCGAGGCCACCCGTGCCCGGTACATCGAGGCGTACGAGCGGCTCACGGGCAGGTCCTTCGCTGACTGGCTCGCCTGAGTTCGCCAGTGGCGTGGCCCGGAACGTTGCGGGCTGATTCACGCTCAGCAGGACGCCTCGCGGCACCACCCCCACGCCCCCGTACAACCAGTACGAAGGCGTGGGGGTGGCACCGCGATGCGCCCGTCTGACCGCGAATCACCCGGCAACGTTCCGAACCACGCCACTGGGCTTTCACGCGGATGTCACCACGGCATGGCGCACTCAATGCGTGCACTCACAGCTCGTGGTCTCTCTGTCCGGCATCGGTCCGCAGAACCTCGACCGATGCGCCGATCTCGCCGCGGCCCTCGACCCGCGGCAGGTGCCGTTGTCGCTGCTCGTAGTACCTCGCGAGCTCGGCAGGGCGCAGGAATGGGTGCGGCAGCGCGCCTCCCTCGGTGACGCCGTCGTGCTGCACGGCCTCGGCCAACGACGGCTGCCGTCCTACGAAGCCGGGTTGTTGCTGATGGGCGCCCGTCTGCAGATGGACGCGCTGGGGCTCCCCTCCGACACGTTCGCTCCCCGGCGCATCGTGGCGTCGCCCGGGACGTTGCTCGCGCTGGCCAAGCACAAGTTCAAGCTCTGCGCCGACGCGCACGCCGTCCGCGAGGTCGGCAGCGGCCTCGCGACGCTGGGACGCCTGCACGCGCTGACCGAGCGCACCAGCTTCGGTGAGCTGCGGTCGCTCGCGCTGGTCTACGCGGCGGCCAGGTCCGCGCGCCGCGGCGGGCTGACCCGGATCACCGTCGACGCCCGCGACCTGCACCGGCCCGGTGCGCGTCAGGCCGTGCTCGACGCCGTGGACATCGCACTCGCTCACGACGCCGTGCCGACCACCTACGTCAGACTGCCGTCTCCTCGCCAGGCGTCAGCAGCCTGACCTCGGTGCCGTCCGGCTTGAGCAGGTCGAAGAACCGGACGGCCATCTGCGGGCTCGCGAGCGTCTTCTCGTGGATCGGCACGGCGACACGCGGCTTCACGGCGCGCATGAAGTCGACGGCCTCCCCGGTCTTGAGCCACGGCGCGCCCGCGGGCAGTCCGAGCACGTCGACGTCCTCGTCCGGCACGAACAGCGAGTCGCCGGGGTGGTAGAACGCGCCGTCGCCGACCACGTAGGCGGCGTTCGGCACGATCGGGATGTCCGCGTGGATCGTGGCGTGCTGCCCGCCGACGACCCTGACAGCCGTGTCGCCGATCTTGAACGTGTCACCCGGCCGGGCGACGGTCGGGTTCTCGACGTCGGGCGCCGTGCCCTCGTCGACGACGAGCCGCGCCCGCGGGTTCGCCTTGAGCAGCGCCGGCAGCCGTTCAGCGTCGACGTGGTCGAAGTGCTGGTGCGTGACCAGCACCGCGTCCAGGTCGGTGAGGTCCTCGAACCCCGCCGAGAACGTGCCGGGGTCGATCAGGATGCGGGTGGTTCCCGTGTCGAGAAGTACGCAGGCATGACCGAAATGGACAACTTTCACGTAATCCTCCAATACCGACGTTCGGCGGGCTGACACGGTGAGGTGACGTCGGAAGTATCAAAAGGCATGAGGAAAACCCTGCATCTCCTCACGGCACTGGCTCTCGCCCTGCCGATGACGTCCATCATCCCTGCTACCACCACCTCTACACCTGCGCAGGCCTCGTCGCCGCAGTCGCAGGAAATCGGAACTGAGGAATCGGTCTCAGTCCGCGTGGGTGGCGCGAATCGTTCGACGGTGGTCGAACGACCGGGATCCGGTTACGTGAAGCTGCATTTCACGGACCTGCGGATCCTGCCGGGTGACGTGCTCACGGTGTCGAACCCTGACGGCACCGAGAAGTACACGTACACCAGAGACCTGAAGGCCTCCCTGACGGCCACAGTCGACGCGTCGGGCTTCTGGGCCATGTCGATCACCGGCTCGACCGCCGTGGTCTCGGTGACGAACCCGGCGTCGCGCGTGCGGATCGACAAGCTGACGCGCGGCTACACCGAGGCCGAGATGTCCTCGCAGCCGTCCGTGCAGAGCATCTGCGGCACGAACGACTACAAGGACGCGGTCTGCTACCAGTCCAGCAACCCCACCGAGTGGGGCAAGACCGCGTCCGTCGCGAAGCTGCTGCGCAACGGCAGTTCGCTGTGCACGGCGTGGCGCGTCGGTCCCAACAACCGCATGCTGACCAACGAGCACTGCTTCACCAGCACCACCGGCATCGAGGTGTGGTTCAACTACCAGTGCCCGACCTGCGGCGGCACGGCTTCGGCCACCGTCACGAAGGTTCTGGCGGCGTCGGTCCTCAAGTACAGCGCCGCTCTCGACTACACCCTCTTCACCGTGAACAACTTCGCGGCCATCAGCTCGTTCGGCTACCTCGAGCTGGACGCGCGCGTTCCGGCCGTGGGTGAGGAGATGTACATCGTCGGCCACCCGGCCGGGAAGCTGAAGAAGCTGTCGTTGCGCGACAACAACAACGGCGGCGGCTACTGCGTCGTGCGCGGCGTACGCGTGAACGGCAGCTCGTCGCAGTCCGACATCAGCTACATGTGCGACACCGAAGGCGGCTCGTCCGGCTCACCCGTGCTGTCGAGGCGCACGCACAAGGTGATCGGGCTCCACCACTTCGGCGGCTGCCCGAACCAGGGCGTGCGCATCGACCTCGTCGCCGCGCAGGTCAACTCACTGCTGTAAGGATCTCCTGCTCCTCTTCGGCCGTGAGCCCCGCCTTGCGGGTCCGCTCCAGCCCGAGGCCGCGCTCGTACTCCAGCGAGTCGAGCGCGGTCTCGGCCAGCGGCCTCACCCGCAACCCGTTCGCCAGCGCGTTGCTGACGTCGCGGCCGACCATCTTGGCCCACTCCTGCGGCAACCACATCGGCAGCGACCGCGGCCCGGCCCACGGGTTGATCCCGAGCTCCTTGAGCACGCTCTCCTTCACCGGCACCAGCTGCGTCCCGGGCGGAGCAGTCGCGCCGGCGATCTCGCCGATGGCCATCTGGAACGGCAGGACCGGCCCCGTCGAGTCGTACGTGCCCGTCACCCGCTCCTCGGCCGCGAACACGATCCACTGAGCCAGGTCCCGCGCATCGATGTGCTGGAACCCCAGGTCAGGGCTGTCCGGCACGACCACGCGCCCACCCCTGGCCATCCGCGCGGGCCAGTACCCGAACCGGTCGCTCGGGTCGTCCGGCCCGGTGATGAGCCCGGCCCTGACGATGAACTCGCGGCTCGCCACCGCCTCCCGGACCGCGATCTCACTCGCGACCTTGACGCTCCCGTACCGCTCGGCCGTGAACTCCTCGGCCGGATCGTCCTCCAACGGCGGCAACAACTCGTCGCTGCCCGTCGAGTGATCGGCGTAGACGGAGATGCTCGACACGAACGTCCAGTGCGGCGTCGTGGACCCGAACGCCTCCAGCGCGTCCCGCACCCAGTTCACCGAGTACTTCGACACGTCGATCACGGAGTCGAACTGCTCCCCGGCCAACTGGTCGAACGCACCGGGCTTGTCCCTGTCGACGCGGACCAGCCGCGCACCCTCCGGCACCCCGCCGGAAGCGCCCCGGGCAGCGCAGACCACCTCGTGGCCCCGGCGGACCGCCTCCGCCGTGATCGCCTTGCTGAGGAACACGGTTCCGCCGAGCACCAGGATCTTCATGATCTCCAGCATCCGTCCGATCGGGCCGCGGTGCCAACAGGTCTCGCTTTCGGCGAAATAGCATGTTGGAATGGGTCCAATACCCGATCGTTTGGACTCGATCAGTTGGAGTTGGTGAACCGGCGTTCGTCACATGCCGATGAACGTCTCGTGAGTGTGCACGCTTTTGTCGACGAGTCTCGGCGCAACAACACGTACCTGCTGGCCGCCGCTGTGGTTCTGCCGCGTGAGCTGACCAAGCTCCGCAAGTTGCTCAGGGGTCTGCGCATGCCGAACCAGCGTGAGCTGCACTTCAAGAAGGAGACCCCGGCCCGGCGCAAACAGATCCTGTCGGCCCTGGCACGGACCTCCGTTCAGGTCGACCTGTACCTCGCCTGCTGCCGCAGGGGCGAGGAACGCGCACGGCAGTCCTGCGTCGCCCATCTCACCGGCGATCTGCTCGATGCGGGAGCGGCTCGGCTCGTGCTCGACAGTCGGGAGGCCCGCGATGAGCACGACCTCCTGACGATCAGGACGAGCCTCGGCAAGTACGCGCGCGGCACGGGGCTGGTCTACGAGCACCTGCCCAGTGAGAGCGATCCCTTGTTGTGGCTCCCGGACATCGCCGCGTGGGTGCTACGGCGCCGGCGATGACTGGTTGCGTCGCGTTCAGCCGTTGATCGGCAACGTCGTCGACACGAGGGAACCCTAGAAAGCGCGAAGCACGGCGGCCGACCGTCCGGACGGGCACCGTGCTCACTTCTCCGGCTTACGGGCCGAAGCTGACACCAGATTACCAAACCGCCCGAGCGAGGCAAGCTCGTTCACCCGAAGGTGGATCACCGGCGATGTGCCCCCGAACACGTGTCGCGGGGATGAACTCGCAGCTCAGGTAGGCTCTCGAGGTACCGCCAGCCCTCCCATTCCCCAGGAGCAGTCTGTCGTGGCCCGAGTCGTCGTCGACGTCATGCCGAAGCCCGAGATCCTCGACCCCCAAGGCCAGGCGGTGGCGAACGCGCTGCCCCGGCTCGGTTTCGAGGGCATCACCGCCGTCCGCCAGGGCAAGCACTTCGAGCTGGAGGTCGCCGACGACGTCGACGACGCCACGCTCGCCAAGATCGCCGAGACCTTCCTCGCCAACCCCGTGATCGAGGACTGGACCGTGCGCAGGGTCGAGGCATGAGGGTCGGTGTCGTCACCTTCCCCGGCACGCTCGACGACGTGGACGCGCAGCGCGCCGTCCGGTACGCCGACGGGGAAGCCGTGCCGTTGTGGCACGGGGACCGCGACCTGAAGGGCGTTGACGCGGTCATCGTGCCCGGTGGGTTCTCGTACGGTGATTACCTGCGGTGCGGTGCCATCGCGCGGTTCGCGCCCGTCATGCAGGAAGTGGTCGAGGCCGCGAACAAGGGCATGCCGGTTCTGGGCATCTGCAACGGTTTCCAGATCCTCGCCGAGGCCCACCTGCTGCCCGGCGCGTTGACCCGCAACCACAAGCTGCACTTCGTGTGCCGCGACCAGTGGCTGAAAGTCGAGAACAACAGCACCGCGTGGACCGGCAGGTACGACCTGAACGCCGAGATCCTCGTGCCGCTGAAGTCGGGCGAGGGCGGTTACCAGGCCGACCAGACGACTCTCGACGAGCTCGAGGGTGAGGGCAGGGTCGTCTTCCGGTACGTCGGTGACAACCCCAACGGCAGCCGCAACAACATCGCGGGCATCACCAACGCCAGGGGCAACGTCGTCGGCCTGATGCCGCACCCCGAGCACGCCATCGACGCGCTCACCGGCCCCACGGACGACGGACTGGGCATGTTCCTGTCCCTGCTCGACCTGGTGGGGGCGGGTTCCCTGCAGGGGGTCGGAATTGGCACAGAGGTGAAGGCATGATCGACACCGTCAAGAACGCCGAGGCGACCCCCGAGCAGGAGCAGCCGTACGCGGAGCTGGGCCTGAAGGACGACGAGTACGCGCGCATCAAGGAGATCCTGAAGCGCCGCCCCACCGACGCCGAACTGGCGATGTACTCGGTCATGTGGAGCGAGCACTGCTCCTACAAGTCGTCCAAGGTGCACCTGAAGTACTTCGGCGACACCACGACCGACGAGATGCGCAGCAAGATGCTCGCGGGCATCGGCGAGAACGCCGGCGTCGTCGACATCGGCGACGGCTGGGCCGTCACGTTCAAGCTCGAGAGCCACAACCACCCGTCGTACGTCGAGCCCTACCAGGGCGCCGCGACGGGCGTCGGCGGCATCGTGCGCGACATCCTCGCGATGGGCGCGCGGCCGCTCGCGGTCATGGACCCGCTGCGGTTCGGCAGGCCCGACGCCGAGGACACGAAGCGCGTCCTGCCCGGCATCGTCGCGGGCGTCGGCGGCTACGGGAACTGCCTGGGCCTGCCGAACATCGGCGGCGAGGTCGTCTTCGACGAGTCCTACCAGGGCAACCCGCTGGTCAACGCCCTGTGCGTAGGCGCGATGCGCACCGAGGACCTGCACCTCGCCCACGCGAGCGGCACCGGCAACAAGGTCATCCTCTACGGCGCGCGCACCGGCCTCGACGGCATCGGCGGCGTCAGCGTCCTCGCCAGCGAGACGTTCGACGACACGGCCGGCAAGCGCAAGAAGCTGCCGAGCGTCCAGGTCGGCGACCCGTTCACCGAGAAGGTCCTGATCGAGTGCTCCCTCGAGCTCTTCGAGAAGGGCATCGTCGCCGGCATCCAGGACCTCGGCGGCGCGGGCCTGTCCTGCGCGACGTCCGAACTCGCCTCCGCGGGCGACGGCGGCATGCACGTCTGGCTGGACCGCGTCCCCCTGCGCGCCACCGGCATGACCCCCGCGGAAATCCTCTCCAGCGAGTCCCAGGAACGCATGTGCGCGGTGGTCGAACCGGCCAACGTCGAGGCGTTCATGGAGGTCTGCGCGAAGTGGGACGTCATCGCCACCGAGATCGGCGAGGTGACCGAAGGCGACCGCCTGGTCATCACCTACCACGACGAGGTCGTCGTGGACGTCCCCCCGCGCACCGTCGCCCACGAGGGCCCGGTCTACACCAGGCCGATCCAGCGCCCGGCAGACCAGGACGACCTCCAGGCGAACACCCCCAACAGCCTCCCGAGGCCCGCGAAGGACGACCTGCTGGCCCTGATCAAGACCATGGCGGCCAGCCCCAACCTGGCCTCCAAGAAGTGGGTCACCCAGCAGTACGACCGCTACGTCCGCGGCGGCACCGTCCTGGCCCAGCCGAGCGACAGCGGCATGATCCGCATCGACGAGGAAACGGGCCGAGGCGTAGCCCTCTCCACCGACTGCAACGGCCGCTACACCAAGCTCGACCCCTACGAGGGCGCCAAACTCGCCCTGGCCGAGGCCTACCGCAACGTGGCCGCCACCGGCGCCACCCCGGTAGCCGTCACCAACTGCCTCAACTTCGGCTCCCCGGAGGACCCGGCGGTCATGTGGCAGTTCAAACAGGCAGTCAAGGGCCTGGCCGACGGCTGCGCCGAACTCGGCATCCCGGTCACCGGCGGCAACGTCAGCTTCTACAACCAGACCGGCACCACCCCGATCCTCCCCACCCCGGTGGTGGGCGTCCTGGGAGTGATCGACGACGTCCGCCGCCGCATCCCCACCGGCATCGGCGCGGAAGCAGGCGAAACCCTCCTGCTCCTGGGCGAGACGCACGACGAGTTCGGCGGCTCGGAATGGGCACACCACGTCCACAACCACCTGGGCGGCCTCCCCCCGAAGGCAGACCTCAAGCGCGAGAAGCTCCTCGGCGAAATCCTCGTAGCGGGCTCCCGCGACGGCATGATCTCCGCCGCCCACGACCTCTCCGAAGGCGGCCTGGCCC
Source organism: Lentzea cavernae (assembly GCF_014653695.1). Classification (GTDB taxonomy): domain Bacteria; phylum Actinomycetota; class Actinomycetes; order Mycobacteriales; family Pseudonocardiaceae; genus Lentzea; species Lentzea cavernae. Next base: position 308,709 of record NZ_BNAR01000003.1, read on the forward strand.
AGGCCTTGGTCGAAACCTGCCTGATCGGCGAGGTGGGCGCACGAGTCTTCCCCGAGGGCGACCTGTTCACCGCCCTGTTCAGCGAGTCGGCAGGCCGCGTCCTGGTCGCCGTGCCCCGCACCGAAGAACAGCGCTTCGTGGACATGTGCACCGCCCGCAGGCTCCCGTGGCGCAAGGTAGGCGTCGTGGACCCGGAGTCCAATGCCCTGGAGGTCCAGGGCCTGGGCGAACTCCCGCTGGACGAACTCCGCGAGGCCTGGGAAGGCACCCTCCCGGCACTATTCGACTAAGCACAATACGAAAGCCCCTTCCACACACGTGGGAGGGGCTTTCGCATGCGAACAGCGTGACCAAAGGGCCTTCGCATGCGAACAGCAATGCCGAAGGCGAGGCCCCCACCAACCGCGAAGCGAAGCGAGCCGTAAGAGCCAAACAGATCGGAACCGCCAACCAGTGGCGACGCGAAGCGAGCCGTCCGAACTCTTACGACTGGGCGGCGGTGCAACCCCGGTCCTGCGATTGGGGCTTGACCTTGAGTGGCGGGGTGCTACCCCTGATCGGGCACGGCCGGGCGCTTTTCAGCCCGGCTTTTCCGGCCGTCTCAGCGCCCCGCCAGAGGCTCAAGGTCAAGCCCCAATCGCCAGCCTTTGATTCGTCACGACCCGCGCAACCACCAACGCAACGCAACCAACTCCCACGGAACGCAACCAACCCCGCTGGAACCGGCAACAACCAACGCAACCCGACCCGCGCAACCCCAACCTCAACTAGCAGCAATCCGCTGCAGCTGCTCCATCCGCCCGTTGAACAAGTTCTGATCCCCAGGAAAATACCCAGCCGCCTGCCACTGCCAAATCGTGTGAAAATCAAACCCAACCGGCAGAGCCCCAAGCTTGGAACTGTAATGCGCAATCCACAAAGGATTGTTGTCCCCAAACCGAACCGACCCACCAACACACTTGTTCCACCAGCTGGTGGAAGTGTAAATGGCCGGATACCGCTTGGTCCGAGCAAAAACAGTATCGCTAAAAGCCTTGACCCACCCAGTCATGGCAGCCTGACTCATGCCATAACAAGTATCCCCATAAGGGTTGTACTCCATGTCCAACGCAGGCGGCAAAGTCCGCCCATCGGCAGACCACCCACCCCCGTTGTCAACGAAGAAGTTGGCCTGAGCCGCCCCACCAGCCCGATCCGGCAACGCAAAATGATAAGCACCACGAATCATCCCGACGCCGAACGACCCGTCGTACTGCTGAGTGAACTTCGGGTTCAAATAATGAACCCCCTCAGTGGCCTTCACATACGAGAACCGAGCCCCCTTGTCCCAAGAGGACTTCCAGTCCACATCCCCCTGATGACTGGACACGTCCATCCCGGGCACCTTGCCCTCAACAGGCGGTGACTCCGCCCGAGAGGTACCCGCCCCCTCGTGTTTGAGGATCTGGGAGCCCGCCGTGTGGTCCGCGGAGCCCTCGGGCAAGGGCGCCGCGGACGCGGGGGCCGGCGTCATGCCGGCGACGATCGCCACGATGCTGATCAAGGTCCGCATGGAGTAGATCGTGCGACCATTTGTCGCAATTTGCTACCGGCGTCACCCGTCCAGGCGGGAGAGCTCCTCGGCGGTCAACTCCAGGTGGGTGGCGGAGGCCGAATCCTGGATGCTCGCCGGTCGGGAAGCACCCGGAATGGGGACTACCACTTCCGACTTCGCCAGCATCCACGCGAGGCAGACCTGGTGGGCGCTCACGCCGTGGGCGTCGCCGACCTCCTTGAACGGGCCGCTCAGCGCGCCCGCCTTGCCGATGCCGCCGAACGGGCTCCACGGCAGGAACGCGATGCCGAGCTTCGCGCACAGCTCCAGCTCGGGTTCGCTCGATCGGAACACCGGTGAGAACTGGTTCTGCACGGCCGCGAGGCGTCCGCCGAGGATCTCGTTGGCCTGCACGATCTCGTCCGGGTTGAAGTTCGAGACGCCCGCGTAGCGGATCTTGCCGTTGTCGAGCAGTTCCTTCAGGGCGCCGACCGACTCGGCGATCGGCGTCTTCGGGTCGGGCCGGTGGAACTGGTAGAGGAAGATCTGGTCGACGCCGAGCCGCCGCAGCGACCCGTCGACGGCCTTGCGCAGGTACTCGGGCCGTCCGTCGAGGGCCCAGCCGCCGCCGGACACGCGCGTGTGGCCGCCCTTGGTGGCCACGAACACCTCTTCCGAACGGCCGCGCAGCCCTTCGGCGATCAGCTCCTCGTTGTGGCCGAAGTCGGTGTCGTCGAGCGAGTAGGCGTCGGCGGTGTCGATGAACGTCACGCCCGCGTCCAGCGCGGCGTGGATGGTCTCGATCGCCTGCGCGCGCTCCGGCCTCCCCTCGACGGAGATGGGCATGCCGCCCAGGCCGATGGCGCTGACTTCGACTTCTCCGATACGACGCTTCTGCATGTCTCCCACTCTGGACCCTTCTGATTAAGCTGTCCAACGCAAGGAAGTGATCTCATTCAGCAGCTTGGATGATGAATGGTGGAACTCAGACAGCTCGAGTACTTCGTGGCCGTGGCCGAGGAGTGCCACTTCACGAGGGCTGCCAAACGCATGCACGTGGCCCAGTCGGGGCTGTCGGCGTCGATCAGGGCGCTGGAGGTGGAGCTGGGCGCGCCGCTGTTCCTGCGCACCACCCGGCAGGTCGAGCTGACCCAGGCGGGCAGGGCGCTCTTACCGGAGGCGCGCAGGGCCCTGGGCAGCGTCGAGTCGGCCAAGGACGCGGTCGCGGCGGTGCAGGGCCTGCTGCGCGGCACGTTGTCCGTCGGCAGCCTGCAGTGCCTGCACGTGGTGCACCTGCCCGCGGTGCTGTCGCGGTTCCACGAGCTGCACCCCGGTGTGGAGATCAGGATGCGCCAGTCCGGCAACGCCGAACTGGTCGAGGACGTGCGCGCGGGACGCCTCGACCTCGCGTTCGTCACCCGTCAGCCGAAGATCGCCGACGACCTGCGGGTGTCCACTTTGTCCAGTGAGCCGCTCGTGCTCGCGTGCTCGCCGCAAAGCCCCTTCGCCACGAGGGAATCCGTCGAACTCGCCGAGCTGGACGGCCGATCGTTCGTCGACTTCAACGCCGACTGGGGCACGCGCGACGAGGTCGACCGGGCGCTCGCCGCCGCCGGTGTCGAGCGGCGGGTCGCGGTCGAGGTCAACGACGTGCACTCACTTCTGGACTTCGTCGGCTTTGGTCTCGGGGTCGCGCTCGTCCCGCAGTCCTTCGCGAACAAGTCGGACTCGGTCCGCTTTCTCGGGATCCGCGGCGACGTGGACGTCCCCTTCGCGGAGACGGTCGTGGTCACCGGCAACACCCCGGGTGCCGCCGCCGGTGTTCTTCTCGACGTGGTCTTCGAGGCGCGGGCGGGCAGGCTCCGGGTCGCCGGATAGCTTCCAGCCCTCGTGCGCGGTCCGCATCGCCGTGCCGGGCAGCACTTCCAGCTCGCCGATCTGCCTGGCCGGTGGCGGATCGGTCAGCGCCAGGAACGTGCCGACCGTCGCGGCGCGGACGTCGACCTCCCCCTTGAACGTGACCTCGCTGAACGCGACCCCGCCGTCGAACCTCGTCTCCGTGAGGTTCAACCGGCCGTGGAAGGTGGCGCCGGAGAAGAGCGTGGTCTTGCGGATCTCCATGCGGGGCAGCGCCGTGATGCCGTAGAACTGCGCCCGGCGCGCGATGAACCTGTTGACCCGCCTGCCGTCCAGCTGGAAGTACTCCAGGGCGGCACCGGTCAGGTCGAGGTCGTAGTACACCTTCTTCTTGTCGTCGCCCCACGAGAGCAGGTCGCGGATCAGGCGTTGTGCGGTCCGCCGGACCTGCTGCTCCCGCTGCTCGTCCTGCGGCACCTCCTCAAGCAGCACCGTGTCCGGGTCGGCGCCGTTCTCGGCCCAGGACGGGTGCGCGAAGGGCCGGCGCAGGTACGCGCACAGGACGTCGAGGACGGTCTGCGTGTAGCGGGGCGTGGAGGTCGCGAGCCACACCAGTGAGTGCATCGCGCCCACGCGCACCTGGTCGGCCTCGTTGCCGAGCATCTCGACCGAACGCGCGAACCGTTCGTCGGCGACCTTCTCGCTCTCCAGCGAGTGCTTGAGGTGGTTGAGGTACAACGCGTACAGCGCGACGACCGCACCGCCCGCGACACCGGCGGTCTTCACGATCTCGACCGCCGGTGCCTTGACCAGGTAGAGCAGGACCGCTGTCGCCGCGGTGACCACCGCGGCGGAGATGACTGCGACGAGCCACTTCACGTCAGTTCCTCCACGCTTCGGGCAGATCGGCCTTCACCGCGAACGCACAGCCGTCCGCCTTCACGTCCGCCCACGTCGAACCGGTGAACTTCGTCTCGCCGCCGAACTTCGTCTCCGTGAAGAGCGCGATGCCCCGTGCCGTGAACCTGCTGAACCACGCCTTGCCCGCGATCTCGGTGTGGTGCATGTGGAACCGGCCGTTCATCGTCGCCTCGGTGACGTAGAAGTGGCCGTGGATCTTCATGTGGTGGAAGGAGTTCGAGTCCTCGAAGTGGGCGACCCGCATGTAGAGGTCACCGACCTGCCGGTACGACAGGTCCATGAACTCCAGGTGCGCCTTGGTCAGGTTGAGGTCGTAGATCGGCGGGTTCTTCTCCTCCAGGCGCGGCAGGAGGTCCTCGATCAGCCGCTGCGAGGTGAGCCGGACCTCCAGTTCGATCTCCTCGGGGTCGTTCTTCGTCTTGCGGTACGGCTGGCGCAGGTACGCGCAGAGGATGTCCAGCACGGTCTGGGTGTACTCGGCCCTGGACTTGGCGAGGCCGGCGAGCGCGTGCATGGCGCCCACCCGCACCTGCGCGGTCTCGTGGCCCAGCAGCTCCACGGCGCGCGCGAACCGTTCGTCGGCAACGCGGGACCGGTCGTGCTCGATGCGCTGGCTCTCGAGCTCCTGGCGCGCCTCCTCGACCTTGCGGCGCCGGTCGTTCAGCCACAACGCGTACAGCGCGACGATCGCACCGCCCGCGAGGCCGCCGGTCTTGATCGCCTCGTGCTTCGGCGCGCCGGGGTCGATGAGCAGCAACGCGCCGCCGACCAGCAGAAACGCGCCGATCGAGGCGAGAATGGTCGACAGGAGCAAACTTTTCCTCACGAGGTCGGCATTCTGCCAAGCGCCGGGTGCATGATGGGCTCGAACGGTCCGAACGCGGGTGGGGTGAGCGAGTGGAGCGGCCGAACTGGGCGCCGGGTGATGTCGACCTGGAACGGCCGAGCGTCGCGCGGGTGTACGACTACTGGCTCGGCGGCGCGCACAACTTCGCCGCGGACAGGGCGGTCGCGGAGAAGGCGCTCGCGGCGATGCCCGAGGTCAGGACCGTGGTCCTCAACCACCGCGCCTTCCTGCGCCGCGCCGTGCGCCACCTGCTCGGCCAGGGCGTCCGCCAGTTCCTCGACCTCGGCTCCGGCATCCCGACCGTCGGCAACGTGCACGAGATCGCGCAGACGGCGGACCCGGAGGCGCGGGTCGTCTACGTCGACCTCGACCCGGTCGCCGTCGCGCACAGCCGTTCGCTGCTGTCCGGCAACGACCAGGTGAGCGTCCTGCAGGCCGACGTCCGCGACGCGGTGGGCGTGCTGGACTCGCCCGAGGTCGCCAAGCAGCTCGACTTCGACGAGCCGATCGGCGTGCTCATGATCGCGCTGCTGCACTTCGTGTCGGACGAGGACGACCCGTGGGGCGTCATCGGCCGCTACCGCGACCGCCTGGCGCCGGGCAGCTTCCTCGCGATCTCCCAGGCCGGCTACGACGAGGGGGACGTGGAGTCGTCGGCATGGGGGGAGGCGCGCCGGATCTACGACCGCCAGGTCACGCAGTCGACGTTTCGCGGCAGGGCGGAGTTCGGCCGGCTGTTCGACGGGTTCGAGCTGGTCGAGCCCGGTGTCGTCCGGGTGCCGGCCTGGCACCCCGAATCACCGGCCGACGTGGACGAGGCCGGGTACCGCTTCCCGGGGTTCGCGGCGCTGGGCCGGAAGGCGTAGAGATGACTGCGGACGGCAACCGGCCGTATGCTCCGCGTTCGTGGGGTTGAGGCCGAGCAGATGACCGAACGGGTTGACCAGCGAGTGCGTGAGGACCGCTCTCCTTTGGACCCGGCCGTTTTGGCCGGTGCCGAGGCGTTCGCGCGCAGCTGGGCCACAGCCGTCATCGGGTCGAGCTACGTGCCGATGACCAGGGCCGAGGTCGCCCAGCACCTGCAGGACCTGACCGAGCTGCTGGTCGCGGCGCTGTTCGCGAGCCCGTTCCGCACGGCCCCCGGTTACGAGATCGGCTCACGGCTGGTCGACGCGCACTTCACCGGCACCGACACGCTCGGCCGCACCGTCCAGCTCCTCGGCGACGACCTGCTGGCCGACCTGGGCTTCCCCGGCGACGACAGGCTGACGTCCCGCCTGGCGGCCCTGCAGGGCGCCCTGGCCGCCGGGTACGCCCGCGCGCTGCGGGAGCGCACGCTCGCCGAGCAGGAGGCGATCAGGGCGGCCGTCCTGGACGCCCGCGACCAGGCCGAGTCGATGCTGCGCGCGTCCGAGGCCCGGTTCCGCGCCATGTTCACCGAGGCCGCGATCGGCATCGGCATCGCCGACATCGACGGCCGGATCCTCGACGTCAACCAGGCGCTGCAGGACATGCTCGGGTTCAGCGTCGACGAGATGCGCCAGTACAACGTGCGCGACCTCATGCACCCCGAGGACGCGGGCAGCGTGTGGCGGCTCTACGACCAACTCATCGCGGGCGAGTGCGACCACTACCGCGCCGAGAAGCGCTTCCACCGCGCCGACGGCGAGCAGGTGTGGACGCACCTGACGCTGTCGCTGGTCCGCGACGACCACGGCGAGCCGCAGTACCAGGTCGCCATGATCGAGGACGTCACCGATCGCCACCTGCTGCAGAACCGCCTGCGCTACCAGGCGCTGCACGACCCGCTGACCGGCCTGCCGAACCGCGCCCTGTTCCTCGAACGTCTCGGCCGCGTCTTCAACAACCGCGCGAAGCACTCCCGCGCCGGCCTCTGCTACCTCGACCTGGACGGCTTCAAGGTCATCAACGACTCGCTGGGCCACGACACGGGCGACCAGCTGCTCGTCGAGGTCGGCCGCAGGCTCGACCAGTCCGTGTCCGGCGAGGGCAAGCTGGTCGCGCGCATGGGCGGCGACGAGTTCGTCATCCTCGTCGAGGGCTCGTCCGGCGAGCAGGACATCGTCGAGGTCGCGGACCGGGTGCTGACCGCGCTGGAAGCCCCGATCCGCATCGCGGGCCACGAGCTGTCCGTGTCGGCGTCGATCGGCATCGTCGAACGCCAGCTCTCCGGCACGACCTCCGCCGACCTGATGCGCGACGCCGACATCACCCTGTACTGGGCGAAGGCCGACGGCAAGGCGCGCTGGGCGCTGTACGACCCCGAGCGCAACGCCCGCGAGGTAGCCAGGTTCACGCTCTCCGCGACGATGCCACGCGCCTTGGAACGCGGTGAGTTCTACGTCGAGTACCAGCCCCTGGTGCGCCTCGAGGACTCGACGGTCACCGGCGTCGAGGCACTGGTCCGCTGGCAGCACCCGGAGTTCGGGCGGCTCGCACCGGACAGGTTCATCGAACTGGCCGAGGAGACCGGCCTGATCGTCCCCTTGGGACGGTGGGTGCTGCGCAAGGCCTGCGAGGAGGCCCGGCGCTGGCTCGAGGAGTTCGGCGACTCGGCCCCGTTCGTGTCGGTGAACCTCGCCGTGCGCCAGTCCCGCGACCCCGAACTGGTCCGCGACGTCAAGCAGATCCTCGACGAGTGCGCGCTGCCGCCGCACCACCTGCAGCTGGAGCTCACCGAGTCGGCCATCATGGGCACCGCCGACGAACCGCTCGAAGCGCTGCGGGCGTTGTGCGACATCGGCGTGCGCATCGCGATCGACGACTTCGGCACCGGCTACTCGAACCTGGCCTACCTCAAGCACCTGCCCGTGCACGAGCTCAAGATCGCCGGCTCGTTCATGGAGGGGCTGCGCGCCGAGAACGAGGAAGACCCGGTCGACTCGCAGATCGTCGCGACCCTGGTGCAACTCGCGCACGCCCTGTCGTTGGGCGTCACAGCCGAGGGCGTGGAAACGCCTGCTCAGGCCGCCCGGTTGTTGCGGCTGGGGTGTGACACCGGTCAGGGCTGGTTCTTCGCGCGGCCCGGTCCGCCGGAGAACATCGACAGCCTTCTGCGTGGTGATCTCTAGGTCGGGGAACTCGGGTGCCATGAAGCCACTGGCGCTCGTCGTGCTCCTGCTGGTCATGTCGGCCCCGATCGCCCGCGCCGCCACCGAGGTGGTGCCGCTGCCCGCCGACAAGCAGGGGTTCGGCACGGCGAGATCCGCGGCGAGCCCCGTCTGGTTCACCCTCGGCCACCAGGGCCTTTCCGAGATCTTCCACCCCGACCTGAGCACGCCCGCCACCCGTGAGACCCGGTTGCTGGTCAACGGGAAGCCCGGCCGGGCGCACACCGAACCGGCCGACGACCGGTCGCTGACCTTCCGGCAGCACGTGCGCGGTGACGGGTGGCAGGCCGAGATCACCTACGTCACCGATCCGCAGCGCGCGGCCGTGCTCGCGGACGTGGACTTCAAGGCGCAGCGCCCGGTCCGGTTGTCGGTCGACCACGTGCGGATGAAGGGGTCGAGCGAGGTCAGGAGCACGCTGCCGACCGAACCGGTGCGACGCGCGCGTGGCACGTTCGCGGTCGGCTTCGGCGAGGGAGTCGCGCAGGCCGCGCTGGACCGGGGCTTCCGTGCCACCGCACGGGAGTACGTGCAGGGCTGGCACACGTACCTGGACGGCCTGCGCAGGCCGAAGTCCGCGGACCGGCGGCTCTACGACATGTCCGTGATGGTGCTGGCGGCGACCGAGGACAAGGCCAACCCCGGTGCCTCGATCGCGTCGCCGAGCTTCCCCTGGGCCTTCGGGTTCGACCGCGAACTGGCGCCGGAGCTCGGCCCGTACGCCCTGGTCTGGCCGCGCGACCTCTACCACGTGTCCACGGCCATGATCGCCGCCGGAGACGTCGGCTTCGCCCAGCGGTCGCTGGACTTCATGCTCAGCAAGCAACAACAGCCCGACGGCCACCTGCCGCAGAACACGCGGGTGGACGGCACCCCGGTGTGGCTCAAGGTCCAGCTCGACCAGGTCGCGGCCCCTCTCCTGCTGGCCTGGCACCTGGGCCGGCAGAACCAGTCCACTGTGGACTCGCTGCGCCGTTCCGCCGACTACCTGCTGAGCTACCCGAACGCGCCGTTCAGCGAGCAGGAGCGGTGGGAGAACCAGGACGGCTACTCGCCTGCCACGATCGCCTCGGTGATCGCCGGGCTGGTCTGCTTCGCGGACCTGTTGCAGCGCAACGGGGAGAACGCCGACAAGTACCTCCAAGCCGCCGACGAGTGGCAGCGGAAGGTGGAGGGCTGGACCGCGACGACGACCGGCCCGTACGAGCCCAAGCCGTACTACCTGCGGCTCACCAAGGACGGGCAGCCCGACGCGGCTACGAAGTACAACCTGGGTGACAACAACCCGGATGACATCGACCAGCGCGCGGTCGTGGACCCGAGCTTCCTGGAGCTGGTCAGGCTCGGCGTGAAGCGCGCCGACGATCCCGTCATCCGCAACACCGTGCAGGTCGTGGACCAGCAGCTGAAGGAGCAGGGCTACTGGCACCGGTTCACGCAGGACGGCTTCGGTGAGACCGCGGACGGCAGGCCGTGGGGCATCAACTGGCCGACGCCGACCCGCACGTACGGCAGGCTCTGGCCGTTGCTGAGCGGCGAACGCGGTGAGTACGAGCTGCTCGCCGGTGACAAGGCCAGTGCGGCCAAGCGCCTGAAGGAGATCGCCGCCGCCGCGAACAGCGGCCGGATGCTGCCCGAACAGGTGTGGAATGGCCGGGGAACGGGCTCGGCCACCCCACTCGCCTGGACGCACGCCCAGTACGTGCGGCTGGCGTGGTCGCTCGACGCGGGCCGTCCCGTGGAACGGCCCGACGTCGTCACGAACCGGTACGGCAGCTAGCGCTTCGACACGTTGTGCCCGGAGAGTTGCACGACCGGTGCCGCTCCGCCCAGGTCGGACGTCCGGTACTCGGCCCGGATCGTCTGCGACTCACCGGGGAACAGCGTGATGTAGTTGTCGCTCCAGTCCACCGGCAGCACCTCGGCACCGCCCTGGCCCTTGCGCAGCGACGCCCGCATGAAGAACGCCACGGAGGTACCGGTGTTCCTGACGGTGACCTGAGTGGCCTGCCTGCCGTCGGCGCCCGGCGTCGTCGTGGACGTCACCGACACCTGGCCCGCCTTCAGCGAGCTCAACGACTTCAGGTCCGTGTACTGGGCCTGCGGCGTGTACCACCAGTCGCCGGCGTTGTAGTTCAGCGTGTCCGCCTTGGTGGACAGCCAGTAGACGTTGCGGTCGACCTCCTTGCCGCTCGCGTCCTTGAGCAGCAGCCGCACGAAGTACGCGGGCGACAGGCCCGACGGCTGCGGCAGGTTCCCGACCCGCACGGAGCCGTTGGCCTTGGCCGGAACGGAACGCGTCTCGTTCGCCTTCTGCGTGCCGTCGGAGTTGAAGACCGTCACCTGCAACTGCAAGCCCTGCTTCGCCTCCAGGCCCATGTTGACCACGGCGAGCGACTTGTCGTCGTAGGAGTACTGGGCGTGCAACGCCTTGTTGGCCGTCTTGGCGCCGAAGTACGACCCCGCGGTCGCGAGGTTGTAGTTGTAGAGGTGCCAGAAGAGCTTGGGCCACGGGTCGTTCTGCATCCAGTAGATGACGCCCTGCGCCTGGTTCGCGCCGGTGTCGGAGAAGTCGCGGCCGAACGCCTCGAACTGCGCGCGGTTCGTCTCGTACTGCTGGAGCTGCGCTTTGCGGACGAAGTCGTCGACGTTCGACGGCTTGCCGTAGCGGTTGTCGAGGGCGGTGCCCCAGAAGCCGATCTTGCTGAAGTTGCCGGACGGCGACAGGTGGTACTGCTGCGCGTTGTAGTCCGTCAACTTGTTGATCTCGGCCTGGCTCAGGAACTTCTTGAGCTCGTCCATCTCCGGGATCGCGAGGCCGGGGCCGATCTCGGAGGCGAAGCCGGCAGACCCGCCCTTCTGGTTGTCGTACCAATAGACCGGCGGCTCCCACCAGTACGGGCCGTCCATCTTCATGCCCGAGTCACCGAGCTGCGGGGAGCTGCGGCGGGCGGCCGCGTTGATGATCGGCGTCTGCCAGTCGGCGCGCTTCAGGGCGTCCAGGTAGATCTTCTCGACGTCGGCCACCGGGGCCTCGTCCGAGCCGATCAGGAACGTGAACACGCTGGGGTGGTTGCGGATCCGCTTGGCCTCGCCCTCGGCGGACGCCCCGGCGACCCTCTTGTCCTCCGCCGTGAACCCGCCGGTGTTCTGCCACTTCGAGCAGCACTCCCAGCCGGTCATGAGCAGGATGCCCATGCGGTCGGCAAGGTCGTAGATCTCGTCGTTCTCGGGCTTGCCCTCGAGGCGGATCGTGTTGAGGCCCATGGACTTGGTCAGCATCATCTCGTCGGCGATCTTCCGCGCGTCGGTGCGCAGGAAGAGGTCCGAGGCCCAGCCGCCGCCGCGGATCAGGATCGGCTTGCCGTTGATCTGGTACTGGACGTTGCCGCTGATCATCTTCGAGGTGACCTCGCGGATGCCGAACGTCGTCTTCTGCTCGTCCGACCTCGCACCTGAGACGGTCGCCGCGGCCGTCGCGTCGTACAGCGGCTGCGCGCCCATCTGGTACGGCCACCAGACCTGCGGGTTGGTGACGTTGAGCGTGAACGTGACGGTCTTGGTCTCGTTCGCCGCCAGACTCACGTTCTGGCTGTAGTTCTGGCCCGCGGCGCTGCCGGCGACGGTCGTGGTGACCGCGTTGCCGGTGTTGTTGCGCGCGTCGACCTTGACGGTGGCCGTGGCGCTGTTGAGGTTCGGCAGCGGCAGGTCGGACAGGACGTGCAGGCCGCGCAACGAGACCGCGCCGCTCTGCGCGAGGTCGACGTCGCGGAACAGGCCCTGGTTGCGGTCGGGCGGCAGCTGGGCCCAGTCGATGAAGTGGATCACCAGGTCCTTGGCGGGGTCGGACGGCGACGCCTTGATCGCGAGCGCGTTGTCGCCCTTGCGCAGCAAGCCGGTGACGTTGAACTCGAACGTCGGGTACGCGCCGATGACGGTGTCCGTGCTGGCGACCTTCGTGCCGTTGAGCCACACCTCGCCGCGGGAGATCACGCCGCCGTTGAGCTTGAGGAACGTGTTGACGCCCGGCTGCGGGTCGGCCTGGAAGACCTTGCGGTACCACCACGGCACCTTGAAGTCGTTGGCGTCGGCCCTCTTCAGGTTCTCCGAGTAGTTGACGTCGCCGTACTTGCCGTTGGCGATCAGCCCGGCCATCACGGTGGACCGCGCGGGGACGGTGAGCCAGCCGGCGTCCGAGTAGCCGGGGCCGGAGATCACCGTGCCGGACTGCGTGGCCGTGGCGCTGGTCTGCATGCGCCAGTCCGGGATGGTGGAGGTCTGTCCCGGGGCGGCGGCCACCTCCAGCGCCGCTCCGGTGCCGGGCACGGGGCCCGCGTTGGCTGAGGTGCCTGGCACCAGCAGGGCCAGACCCACCGCCGCCACGACCAGTGTCGGCAGTGGTCGGTTGCGCAGCATGTCGCTCCTCGACGCATCGGGGCGGCGGCGCTTCGGGGTATCGTAAAGAAGGTTTCCTTTTACTGTGGTCACCGGCAATGCGCCTTACGGGTGACGCGGGACACGGCGTTCCCCACCCTGCGTGTCCGGTGATCCGATAGCTTGGCCGTCATGCGTCGACTTGCCGTCCCGTTCCTGCTGGCAGCGGTCCTGACCGGGTGTTCTTCGACAGAGCCCGGCACACCCTCCGCGGGCAACCAGACGGGCTCCGCGCCGGCGACCGGGTCTTCGACCGGTACGGCTCCGGTGAACAGGCCCAAGGCCGTCGACCTCAAGACCCTCGACCCGTGTTCGCTGATCACGCCCGAACAGAAGACCGCTTTGGGTTTGAGCAGGGTGGAACCGGGTACTCCCGAGGCCGATTACGGGGAGGGGAGCAAGCGGTGCAACCAGAGTTATGCGGACCGCAAATACCTCGGCACCATCGACACGCTGGTCAACGGCGGTGTGGACAGGCTGAAGAGGACGACGGGTGAGTCCAAGCTCACCTCCCTGCAGGTAGCGGGATATCCGGCCTACATCACGCAGCGGGAGTCGCCGGGTTCCGTCGGCGTCTGCGAGATCTACATCGACGCCCACGACGGCCAGTTGTTGCTGGTGGACGCCTATGGGGGGCTCGGTGACGAGAGCGCGACCCTGGACGGCGCCTGTGAGCGGGCCAAGGCGGCCGCGGCGGCCGCCGGCGCCGTGCTGGCGACCAAATGACAGTTGAGTAGAAGTACTCCGCTTTTACCGGAACCGGTCATCGCCGTCATGCATCAGAGTTAAAGTCGTCCCAAAAGCACACGCGGTCCGTTCCTGGGCCGTCACTGAGGAGGGTGTGCCGTGTTTCTCGCGGATGGTGGAGGTGGCGCTTCGTCGCCCCCCGAGTTCGGTCAGCGCAAGCTGAAGGTGGACCCGTCGGCCATTCCCCAGGCGAGGAAGGCTTTCGAGCAGGCGCTCTCGGAGTTCGAGGAGAGGATCGAGCGATCGGTCAAGAGCCTCCCCACGAAGCCGTGGGCCGAGGACCCGATCTCCAGTGAGACCTCGAAGGCGTTCAACGAGCAGACCTCCGACAAGGCCCTCGCCGCGCTGACCTTCTACAAGAAGCAGCTCGTCGGTGTGATCGACCAGCTCAAGATGATCGAGGAGCAGTACCGCCAGGTCGAGGGCGACAACGCGGCCATGTGGGGCAAGCACCTGCGGAACCAGGACTGAGAGGGGGACTGACCGATGACTGACCACCGCTTCCAGGGGTACGGACACCCCGAGCTGTACAAGATGATCAACTCCGGTCCCGGCGTCTCCGCCTCCATCCCGGTGGAGCAGGGCTGGAAGACCATCGCCGCGACGCTCGCGCAGATCGACGCCGACCTGCACGCCGGTCTGACCAAGATGGGCGCGGACTGGGAGTCCGACGCCGCCGACGCCGCCCAGGGCGCGCTGTCGCCGCTGGCCGAGTGGGCCGGTTTCGCCGAGACCGGCGCGACGACCATGGAGAGCTCCGCGCGCCTGCAGGGCGAGTACATCGCCGACGCGCGCAAGAAGATGCCCGAGGTCGTCCCGATCACCACCGAGAAGCCCGGCTTCCTCGACATCGCCGCGGGCGCGCTGACCGGTCCGGTCGGCATGGCGCACGTCATCGGCCAGCAGCAGGACCACGAACGCCAGGAAGCCGCCGCGGACAACGCCGCCGCCAAGGCCGTTCAGGTCATGGAGGACTACCAGTCGGACAGCCGCTGGAACTCCTCCACGCTCGGCGACTTCCCGACGCCGCCGCAGGTCGTGATCGACACGCCGCCTCCCGGCGACACGGGCACCGGCAGCACGCGGGTCGGGTACTCCTCGACCGGCACGCCCGGCCCGTCCGGCAACGGCACGACCACGCCGTCGTGGAGCACGCCGGTGTCGACGGCTCCGCAGCAGCAGGTCTCGACCGGCTGGACGCCGCCGCCCACGGACACCACGCACACGTCGTGGACGCAGCCCCCGACGACGACGCCGCCTCCCACCACCACCCCGCCTCCCACGACGCTGCCGAACCCCGGCCAGACCCACAACCCGACGCCGACCCCTCCCGGTGGTCCGGTGTTCACCCGGCCCGGCACGCTCGGCACCGGTGGTCCCGGCGGTTCCGGCACCGGTGGCCCTGGCGGCGGTCGCGGTGGTTCGGCCGGCGGTGTTGGCGGTGCCGGCGGCGGCAAGGCCTTCGGGTCGATGTCCGGCTCGCTCGGCGCGTCCGGCCAGCAGGGCGCGATGAAGCCCGGTGGCATGCCCGGCGGTCTGTCCGGTGCCATGGGCTCCGGCCCTGACGCGATGCGCGGCGGAGCCATGGGCTCCGGTGCGGGCGCGGGCAAGGCCGGTGCGGCCGGTGCCGGCGGCATGGGCGGCGGTGGCGCCCACGGCCAGAAGGGCGAGGGCGAGGACGACATCGAGCACAAGGCGGCCGACTACCTGGTCGAGACCGACGACGTGTTCGGCGACGAGCGCATGGTCGCTCCGCCGGTCATCGGCGGCGCGTCAGAGTGAGCCTGTTCGGCGCTCCGGCGGAGAGGGAGCCGATCACTCTCTCCGCCGAGGAGTTCGACGTGCTGTGGGAACGGATGGACGTCGGCCCCATGCCGCTCGTGCTGAAGGTTCCCACCCCCGGCAAGACGCGGGACGAGCGGATCGCGCTCGAGAACCGCGTCTACCAGCAGTTGGACCACCGGCGCCTGGGCAACTCGCGCGGGCTCTCGTCCCAGTTGGACGGGCTCCTGCGCATGTTCGTGAAGCCCGAGCGGGAGGCGGACGGCCGCCTCTGGCTCGGCCACAGCCTGCGCGTCCTCGCTGTCGCGAACGGCGACTGGGGTGCGCTGGCGACGTTGCGCGACGACCAGCTGACGTTCCAGCCGTGGGCGGGCTCCGGGCTCGCCTCGGCCGTCCTGTCGGTGCTGCCCGCGCACCCCGCGGGCACGGGTCTCTCCGTGACGCTGCCGAGCGAGGACGTCGAGAAGGCGATCGGGCAGACCGACGGCTCGCCGAAGTCGATGGAGGCCGCGTTCCGGAACGTCGGCCTCCGCGAGGACGACGCGAAGGCGCTCGTGAAGATGTTCACCGGGCTCCTGCACACCGGGAACTTCGGCGCCGCGGCCCGCGACAAGTACGGCAAGCGCTGGCGCCCCGAGCGCGTGGTCGCGTTCTTCGACACCGAAGAGGGCCGCTACCTGCAGCAACGCAAGTCGTCGAACGGTCAGCCGCCGTGGAGCACGTTCACGCCGACCGACGCGCGCCGGATGATGCACCAGGTCGACGAGCTGATCGCCGAGGCAACGCGTTCCGCAGGAGCCTCAGGTCTGGTTTGATCTGATCACCGCCGCCGTGGCCAAGACCCCTTGGAGACGGCGAAATGAGCATCGACAGAAGGCTGTTCCTGCTGGCTACAGGGGCTGCACTGGTCGGGACGTCGACGATGACGGGGACTGCCACCGCGCAGTCCTCCGCGTCGCTGTGGCAGGAGTTCGCTGCCAACCCGTACAACCACCCGCAGATCCCCAACATCGCCTACGCCGGCTACCGCACCGGTGAGAAGCCCGCCCGTCGGCCCGTTCTCGCGAACGTCCTGTTCTTCGGCGCGCGCCGCGACGGCTCGGCCGACGCCTCCGCCGCGATCAACAAGGCGATCGAGTTCGTCGGCAGGCTGGGCGGCGGCACCGTGTACGTGCCACCGGGCCGCTACCGCATCGACGACGTCGTCCGCATCGGCTACGACAACGTGGTGCTGCGCGGCGCGGGCAGCTCGAAGACGACCTTCTACGCGTCCCGGTCGCTGGAGGAGATCGTCGGCATCAACCGCAGCCGGTACGGCTCGGAGAACTCGGCGTGGAGCTGGTCCGGCGGCCTGGTCTGGGTCTGCCACCGCGATCGCTACCAGCCGCTGGTCGACGCGATCAAGGCGAAGAAGTGGCCCTTCGAGGGCTGGACGGGCAACGAGCTGGAGCAGGGGTCGACGCTGACGGCCGTGACCGGTTCTGCCGCACGGGGTTCGTTCGTGGTGACCGTCGAGAACGGACGGTCGCTGCGCGCCGGTCAGCGCGTGCTGCTGCGGCTGGACGACTCGGACTACTCGCTGCCCAAGCACATGTGCGGCGACGTTCCCGGGACCACGACCTATCGCTGGGACGACAAGGACAAGCTCCTGTCGTACTTCCCGTTCCTGTGGCCGGTGCGCGTGGAGTGGGTGCGCGGCAACAGGGTCAAGCTCGCGCAGCCGTTGCCGCTGGAGATCCGCCCGGAGTGGAAGGCCCGCCTGACCACGATGGCCCCCGTGATCACCGGTGCCGGCGTCGAGGGCATCAAGATCGAGATGTTCAAGGTGCCGACCCCCAAACACCTGCTGGACAAGGGGTACAACGGTCTCGCGTTCCAGTGCGCGTGGGACTGCTGGGCCGACGACGTGCACGTCCAGGACGTCGACAACGGCTTCCTCCTGGTGTCCTCCAAGGGGATCTCGCTGCTCAACACCCGCGTCTCCGGCCGCGGCCACCACCACGCGTACGCCGTGCGCGAGCAGTCCCACGACAACCTGACCGACGGGTTCGTGATCGAGGCGCCGTCCGAACCCTCGCAGGCGGGCGCGGGCAACCACGGTCTGAACGTGGAAGGCCTGTCCTGCGGCAACGTCTGGACCCGCGGCCGCATGGACCACGACGTCTTCGACACCCACCGCGGCCTGCCGTTCGCCAACGTCCGCACCGAGATCACCATCAACAACGTCGGCGCCCACGGCGGCAGCGCGAACGCGGGTCCGCTGTACGGCGCCCGTTTCGCGCACTGGAACGTCACCGTCACCAACCAGCGGGCGGGCAACGTCCGCATCGACCAGGTAGCGCCGTGCAGTGCGACCGTGGCGATCTCCGAGGTCCGCGACTTCGGCCAGGTCGACAAGCCGGACTTCACCGGCGAGCTGAACTCCCGCCTGGAGCTCTACGGCACGACGTCCGTGGTGCCGCGCAACCTCTACGACGCGCAACGAAAGTTGCGCCGCTCATGATCCGGCCATCCTGATCGGCAACGACCACACCACGTCGTTGAGGTCGGTGGGGAGCACGAACCTCTCCACCGACCGCCCGATCCTCCGCGCCCAGCCCTGCTCGGTGAACTCCAGCCGGTACGACCCGTGCTCGCCCGGTGTCGTGTCCGACAGCAGCAGGTGCTGGCCGTAGGTGCGCCCGGCCGTGGCCAGTGTCTGCAGGACCTCCCGGAACTGCGGGCGTTCCTCGAGCAACGCGTGCACGCCGTCGACGCAGACCAGCAGTTCGGGCAGGACGAGTCCGGCGGCGCGGTAGTCCCAGATGTTGCGGAAGTTGTTGTGCGCCAACGTCCGGGTGCGCTGTTCGTGGTCCTCCAGCAGGTCCACGATGCCGTGCCGCACGTGCGGTGCGCCGTCGATGCCCGCGAACACCCCGTTGCCGTGGAAGTCGATGAGGACGACCTCCATCTCCTCCGGGGAATGCCGTGCCATCTGCCCGAGGACCAGCGCGCGGACGGCTTCCGCACGCCGGTCGTCCGGTGCCACGACCTCGCCGTGCGGTCCCATCCCGTCCTGCAGGTGCTTGGACTTCAGGTCCACCTCGACCGGTTGCCCGAACTCGTCCACCCCCACCGGGACCCGGTACTGCAACCGGACCGGGCGCGGCCGCCACGCGTGCCTGTTCGGCATCTCGTGCAGGGTGAAGAAGTCCGGTGCGGGTTCCTCCTCGTGCATCAACGGGGGCAACGACCTCGCCATCTCGCCGAGGTTCGCGGGCGCCGCGCAGTCGTCGACCAGCAGGTCCGCCAGGTCGCTCGGTGCGTCGAGCAGGAGCTGCATCCCGGACTTGCCGACGTCCGCCGCGATGGCCTCGAACGCCTCCCCGCCGATGTCGGAGAACCCGCTGACGCACACCAGGAGCTGCGGCAACACCTGGTCGAAGCCCCGGTGGTCGAAGACCGTCCACGTGTTGCCGACGACCTCGAGCCGCCGCTGCGACTCCTCGGCCAGCAGGTCCGCGATCTTCCGCGGATCGCGTGCCGCGTGCCGGTGACGTGCCAGCACGTGCGGGGCCTGGTCGAGCCCGTCGAACACGTCCGAGTCGTGCGCGTCGACGAAGATCGCCTGGAACAGCTTGGGCGAGTGCGTGGTCATCAGGCCCAGCACCACGCTGCGGAACGCGTCCGGCGACGTGACGCTCAGATGCGACCCCGTGCGCCACTTCCCGTCGGCGAAGTGCGTCAGCTCCACGACCACCGGCACGCCGTCCGAGTCGACGCCGGCCGGGACCTTCCACCACCGGCCCTTCCACGCGAGCGCCTTGGTGAACCGCCGCAACCCGTGCAGCGCCAGGAAGTCCAGCACCTCGACCCGCAGCGGCACCCGTTCCGGCAGCTCCTCCACCGCCCGCGCGGTGACGATCACCCGGACGTTCCACGAGGCCGCCGCGATCCACCGGACGGTGTCGGCGAGCCCGGGATCGCTGTCACTGCAGTACTTCCAGTCGTCCACCAGCAACGTGGCACCGGGCTCCGCGCCGCGTTCGAACCACGCCAGCAGGTTCTGCCGCCGCCGCTCGTCGCCGGGGTCGAAGCTCACCGCGACGCCCGCCGCCTCACCGCGTCCGATGCGGTAGACCCCCTGCAGCGACGCGATCCGCCGCGCGACGAGGCCGGGCGGTCCGATGAGCGCGAGGTGGTTCACGGCAGCGCGATCTGCGCCTGGCGGCGGTCGGGGAGCGAGAGGCCGAAGCCGGGCCGGTCCGGCACGCGGGCGGCCTGGTCCGGGTCGACCAGCGACGTGGCGGGGTCGTCCAGGCGGAACTCGACGGCGAACGCCAGGCTGTTGCGGATGAACGGCGGCACCTGGTCCCACGAGCGAGCGGTCACGACGATGTGGCGCTGCGGGTCGAGCGGCTCGCCAGGGCCGTCGAGGAGCTGGTAGCGCTCCGGATCGCCGAGCACCGCCCTCAGGGTGCGCAGCGTCGTGCTCTTGCCCGAGCCCGGCTTGCCGACGATGGCCCCGTGGCGCCGTTCCCGGGTGAAGTCGGGCACCAGGGCGTCGCGCTGGTGCTCGAAGGGCCGGTCCACCAGGCCGATGGCGCCCGGCGGCAGCATGTCCAGCCTCAGGTCCGAAGTGGACGGACGCGGCGGCAGGGTGAGCTTTTGGGTGGACTGGAAGGCGCCGGGCGGCGGCAGTGCGAGCACGTGCGCGGGCGGGCAGGTGCCGGCCAGGGCCGGTGGCAGGACCTCGGCCCACTCCTCGAGGTCGTACGGCGCGACCGCGGCCGGCCAGGCGGGGATCTGCGCCGGCGGGGGCGCCGCCTGCCCGTCGCCGGAGTAGAGCAGGTGGACGCCGAGCTCGTGACCCGCCCCGCTGAGGGACTGCAGGAGACCTCGGTAACCGGGGTGCCGTTCCACCAGCGCCTCGGGGCTGTCCACGCAGACCATGAGGGCGGGGAAGGGCTCACCCGCCTGCTTGAGCCGACGCCGGCGGTCGAGCTCACCGGCCAGGCCGTCGTGGAACTGCTGGAGCACCTCGTCGTCGTCCTCGCCCGAGAGCGCGCACGCCACGTGCGGCGCCTCCTCGAGACCGTCGAACAACCCGACGTTCTTCATGTCGAAGAGGGCGAAGTTCAAGTCCGTCGACGAGTGCGTGACCATGAGGCCCAGCAACGCGCTCAAAAGCTTCTGCTCGCGTTCCGCGGGCGGGGCCAGGCAGGCGGCGAGAGTGCTGTTGACGTCCACGTACACCGGCCAGCCGCGGGCGTCGGCGCCGATGGCCGCCTTGAGGTCGTGGCGCTGGTACTTGTTGCTCAGATCGAGTTCGATCTCGTGCAGCGCAAGGAAGTCCGTGGCCTCGCCGTGCAGGTGCCGCCGCAGCCGGTCCGGCACCTCGGACCACCTCCGCGCCGTGACGACGACCTGCACGCCCCGCGCCGGCCCGAACGCCGCGATCCACTCGACGGTCCTGTCGAGCTCGCGGTCGAGGCCGGAGCACAGCTCCCAGTCGTCCATCAGCAGCACCGCACCCGACGGCGCGCCCCGCTCGAACCAGTCCAGCAGGCTGCGGCAACCCGGCTCGTCCGCCGGGTCGAACGTGGCCGAGACGGGCAGCGGGTCCGCGCCACGCCCGATCCGGTAGACCGAGATGTTCGGCGCCGCGGCCAGAGCGGTGCTCAGCCGCTCCCTGGTCGCCTGCCCGGGACCGACGACGGCGAAGTTCCTGATCACAGCCCAGATATACCAACAGCGCCCGGAGCGCCGCTGGCCCCTTCGCTAATGTGGGGGCCGTGCCAGCCAAAGCCGTCGACCCCGCCGAGATGCGAGCAGCGGTGGCCGCCGTGCTCCCGTGGCTGCGCGGCGACGCTGACCAGCCAGAACGCCCGGTGCTCGCCGCCGCCGTCCGCCTGAGCCTGCGCACCCTCGAACAGATCGCGCCGGGCCGCAGCGTCGAGGTGCGCGTTCCGCCGTTCGCCGCGGTGCAGTGCGTCGAGGGCCCGCGCCACACCCGCGGCACGCCCCCGAACGTCGTCGAGACCGACCCCCGGACGTGGCTCGAGCTGGCCACGGGCGCCCTCGGCTGGGACACCGCCCTGGACGGCGCCCGCGTCACCGCGTCGGGAACCCGGGCCGACCTCTCGCCCCTGCTGCCGGTCGTGAAGTTCTAGAACCACGACCCGATCGTCTTGATCGCGCCACCGACACCCTCGACGGCGTCACGCCCGAGCTCCACCACGTTGCCCACGGTGTCGACCACGACGTCGCCGACGTCGCTCGCGACCTCTCCGACGGTGTTCGCCGCGTGCCCGGCCGCGTCACCCCAGCGCCCGTTCGAGATGTCGTCCACGACCTGGCCACCACCGCGCCAGACGTCCTCGCCGATGTCGGCGACCTCCTTGCCGGTGTTGACGCCCCAGTCGATGACGGGCCCGATGCCGGGCAGGTCCGAACCGGGCACCTCACGCGGCGTGGGAGCGTCCTGCCAGCGCTGCTCGGTGACGCTGCCGCCGTCACCGTTGGCGATCCTGGCGAGGTTCTGCAGCGACTCGGAGTCCTTGTCGTAGTACGACGAGTGGGCGTGCCCGATCCACGACTCACCGGACGTGCCGAACGTCTTGCCGCCGAACGAGGAGTCGTAGGGGCCGGTCGACGACCCGTCCTTGGTGAACCAGTCACCGCTGGTCGCCTGGATGACCGGGTCGTGCTCGGTGCCACCGACGTAGACGTGACCGGCACCGGCGGAGAGCTGGTCGACGTTGGACGCGCCGACGCCCGGCGAGCCGACGAACACGATGTCGTCCGCCTTCAGGCCGTTGTCCATGGCGGAGTAGCCGACGACCGTGCTGCCATAGCTGTGGCCGATCACCGTGACGTGCGCACCGGGGTTGGCGACGCGGTAGCCCTCGACGTCCTTCGCGAGGACCTGACCGCCCTCGATCGCCTGCGCGGGGTCGTTCACCTGGCCGGGCAGGAACTCCGGCGCGTCGTAGCCGAGCCACTGGATCGAGGCGCCGTCCGGGCCCATCTCCGCGCTGAGGTTCGCGGACTGGTCCAGGCCGAAGCTGCTGAGCGTGGACGTCGTGCCGGGCACGCACACCGCGACGTTCTTCGCCGTGTCCGGGTTGCCGAACGCGACTGCGATCGCACCTTCCTTGGCACCGGCGCCGTCGGGGCTCCACGCGAGGATGTACGGCTTCTTGCCGGTCTCGTTGCCCAGCCTGTCCGCCTGCTGCATCGCGCCGTACGCGTCGTCCGCGTTCTTCGCGCGCCGCGCGGCTTCGTCGTACTGCGACATCAGCTGCGAGCCCTGGGCGTCGTTGCGCAGTGCGCGCTGACCCTCGGCCGAGTCCGGGTCGACGCCGAGTTCGCGGGCACGGTCGGCGAGCTGCTGCTTGAGCCGGTCCTGCTCGGCGTGGAACCGCGCCTGGTCTTCGGGGATCCGCCTGCGGTTCGCGTCGTTCAGCACGTCGGCGGGAAGACCGCGGAGCTGGCCGAGCTCCTGGTACTTGGTGTTCTTGAGCGCGTCCTGCTGTTCCTTGGTCAGCGACTTCCACCAGTCGGCGACGGCCTTCGGGTCGGAACCCGGCGGCGGCACCGGCGGCAGGGCGCCGCCTTGCTGGACGGCCCGGCTCCAGCCCCCGTCCGTGCGCGCGGACTCCTCGAAGCCGGGCTGGATCTTGCCCAGCGCGCTCGCGTAGGACCGCAGAACGTCGTTGTAGCCGGCCCGCACCTTGTCCATGTGCTGGTTGACCTGGTTGGCGAGCTGGCGGGTCTGCTCCTCGTCCATGCCCGGCGGACGGCCGCGCCACACGCCGATCGCCTGGTCGGCGGCACCGCGCATCTGGCCGTAGGCGCGCGAGGCGGCCTGGACGATGTCGACGCCGGCGCCGAGCCGTTCGGCGGCGTTCTTGGCGGCGGTGGCGGAGAGCTGGGCACGCGCGGTGAACTTCGAGGCGGCGTCACCGGTCCAGCTGCTGGCGGCGGTCTTGCCGCCGTTCGCGACGGACTCACCGGCCCGGCCGACCGCGCTGATCGCACCGGTGATCGGGTCGGCCGCGGCGGCGATCCTGCCGGCGTCGCCGGACGCCAGCCGGCCGTACAGGCTCTCCGGGTCCACGTAGCTCACTTGCCGCCCCCGAACCCGTGCATGATCTTCTTCAACACGGCCGTGTGGTCGTCCTCCGTGCGCTGGTAGGCCTCGGCGTTCGACACGAGACCCTCTGCGGCGTCGGTGATCCAGGCGGACCCGCGCTGCAGGTCCTGGGCGTGCGTGCCGACGAACTTCGACAGCGCGCTCGCGAACTCCGCCGCGGCGTCGACCTCCCCGAACGCGCCCGCGTCGAGCTGGAGCATCGAGATCATCTCCGCTGCCTCGCGGACCGCGTCGGAGCCGTTGCCGAACTCCTTCGACGCGGTGCGCAACAGCTCTGGCTCAACGCCGAACATCGCCACCCCCTGTTGGTCCTCGATCACTGCGACGCGAATACATCATGGCCGGTTCCCCACTCACCCGAAGAGCGTTTCGGGCACGATGTCGCTCATGGTGCAGACAGGGTGGACGGCCCAGCGGTGGACCGCTGTGTTCATCGAGCAGGCCGAGTTGTTCCGCAAGGCCGTGGCGGACGCGGACCCCTCCGCTCCGGTGCCGACACGGCCGGGCTGGACCGTGCAGGACCTGGTCATCCACCTCGGGCGCTTCCTGGAGACCTCCACCGAGTACCTGCGCACCGGCAGCCGCACCGCGATGCAGCCGCCGCCCCCGCAGGCGGGACTCACCCCGCTGCAGTACCTCGACCTGCAGATCACCGCGGCCGCCGAGATCCTGTCGGCGGTGCCGGGAAACCGCGCCGTCTGGACGTTCTCGCCCGCCGCGCCTGACCTCGCGTGGGTGTGGCACCGCCGGATCGCGCACGAGACCGTGCTGCGCCGGTTCGACGCGCAGACGGTCGTCCGCCAGGTCGTGGCCACGGATCCCGACCTCTGCGCCGACGGCATCGACGAGGTGCTGACCACGATCGTCGCGGCCCAGCTCGACGGTGACGTGCCGAGTGACGTGACCGGCACCGCCGTGGTCCGGCCGACCGACGTGCCGGAGTCGTGGGTGATCTCCCTGGTGCCGGGCGAGGTGCCGGTGATCCGTGCCGCGGCACCGGGTGAGGACGGCGACGCGCAGGTGACCGGCGAGGCCGAGGTCGTCTACTTCTGGCTCTGGAACAGGATGAACTTCAAGGAGATGACCGGCGACCGGCGCGTGCTGGACGTCCTGCAGGTCGGACGGGGTCACTGATGCGCAAGCTCGCCGTGGTCCTCCTCAGCTGCCTGGCGCTGACCGCCTGCGGCTCAACCTGGCAGGCCGATGTTCGCTACAAGATCGTCGCGGTGGACGAGAGCAACTCGCCGACCGTGTACTTCAAGCTCGAACCGGTGGACGAGGCTCCCCAGGGCACGCTCGAACCCGAGCAGTTGAAGAGGCAGCTCCTGCAGACGAACCTGATCGAAGGCGGTCAGGTCGGTGACGAGGTGCTTTGCGCCGTCGAGCAGGAGAAGGGGAGCGCTTTCGGCAACTCGAACGTCGTGACGCACCTGAGGAACTGTAAAAAGGCTTGATGCGGAAGACCATCGTGGCGTTGGCCGGCCTGCTCGCGCTGGCCGGCTGCAGCTCGAACTGGCAGGGCGACGTCGGCTTCAAGGTCGTGGAGTTCTTCGACCACAAGATCGACGAGAGCGGCGCGGTCGAGAAGCGCGTCAGGCTCGAGCCCGTCGGGTCCCTGCCGGAGGACGCGGAACAGGACCACCTCAAGGGCGCGTGGGTCCTCGAGCACGACATCGCCGGCACCGTCGGCGTCGAGGACGGCGTGGTCTGCGCCGTGCGGTACGAGGCGGACGCCACGAAGATCAGCAAGTGCAAGAAGGCTTGACGCGCGAGATCATCTGCGCGGCGCGGGAGGTGTCCGAGGAGTTCGGTTACCTCAACGGTGTCCCGCTGGAGCTCGAAAAGTGCCGGAAGGCATGAGTTTCATCACCTCACCAGGGGTCTGAGGGGGGTCTACCACGTGGTGCTCCACTTACACTCGGGTTGAAGCCAGCCCCATGCGTGAGGGAGCCAATTCGGTGGTCGACGACCATTCCCAGTCCGAACAGGAACCCCGTGAGGAGTGCGGCGTCTTCGGCGTCTGGGCTCCGGGTGAAGACGTCTCGAAGATGACCTACTACGGCCTCTACGCCCTGCAGCACCGCGGGCAGGAGGCGGCCGGCATCTCGGTCGGAGACGGGACGCAGGTCGTCGTCTTCAAGGACCTCGGACTCGTCAGCCAGGTGTTCGACGAGCAGGTCCTGCAGAGCCTCAAGGGCCACGTGGCCGTCGGGCACTGCCGCTACTCCACCACCGGATCCACGACCTGGGAGAACGCGCAGCCGACGTTCCGCACGACGGCCACCGGAAGCGCGCTGAGCCTCGGCCACAACGGCAACCTGGTGAACACCGCCGAACTGCTGGAGAAGGCCAAGAGCCTCGGCATCAGCAGCCGCAACGGCGCCACGACCGACTCGGACATCCTCACCGCCCTGCTCGCCCACGCGGCGGCAGACAAGGGCATCGAGCAGGCCGCCCTGGAGCTGCTGCCGACGGTCAAGGGCGCGTACTGCCTGACCTTCTCCGACGAGTCCACGCTGTACGCGGCGCGCGACCCGCACGGCGTCCGCCCGCTGGTGCTCGGCCGGTTGGAACGAGGCTGGGTCGTGGCGAGCGAGACCGCCGCACTCGACATCGTCGGCGCGAGCTTCGTGCGCGAGGTCGAGCCCGGCGAGCTGATCGCGATCGACGAGGACGGGCTGCGGTCCACCCGGTTCGCGACCCCCGAACCCAAGGGCTGCATCTTCGAGTACGTCTACCTGGCGCGCCCGGACACGACGATCTCCGGCCGCGGCGTCCACGCGACGCGCGTCGAGATCGGCCGCCGCCTCGCCAAGGAGCACCCGGTCGAGGCCGACCTGGTGATCCCGGTGCCGGAGTCCGGCACACCGGCGGCCATCGGGTACGCCCAGGCCAGCGGCATCCCGTACGGCTCGGGCCTGGTCAAGAACGCCTACGTCGGCCGGACGTTCATCCAGCCGTCGCAGACCATCCGCCAGCTCGGCATCCGGCTGAAGCTGAACCCGTTGCGCGACGTCATCCGCGGCAAGCGCCTGGTCGTCGTGGACGACTCGATCGTGCGCGGCAACACCCAGCGCGCGCTCGTGCGCATGCTGCGCGAGGCCGGCGCGCTCGAGGTGCACGTGCGGATCGCCTCGCCGCCCGTCAAGTGGCCGTGCTTCTACGGCATCGACTTCGCCTCGCGGGCGGAACTCATCGCGAACGGCCTCGACGACGACGGCATCCGCCGCTCGGTCGGCGCCGACTCGCTCGGCTACGTGTCGCTCGAGCAGCTCATCGCCGCGACCGAACAGCCCAAGTCGCGGCTGTGCTCGGCGTGCTTCGACGGCGAGTACCCGATCGAACTGCCGCAGGACGCGCTCATCGGCAAGCACCTGCTCGAGGGCCTCAAGGGTGTGTCGGGCTCGGCCGCTCCCGTTCTGGCGAGCGGCTATGGTGCCGAAGACGCCCTGCGTCGACCTTAGGCATCCCGGATCCAAGTGGAAGAAGTTGACGTGACCGACAGCGCCAAGGCCACCTACGCCGCCGCCGGAGTCAGTATCGCCGCAGGTGACGAGGCGGTGGAGAAGCTCAAGCCGTGGGCGGCCAAGGCGCACCGGCCCGAGGTGCTCGGCGGGATCGGTGGCTTCGCGGGCCTCTTCCAGCTCAAGCTCGACCGCTGGAAGGAGCCGGTCCTCGCGTCGTCCACCGACGGCGTCGGCACCAAGATCGCGATCGCGCAGGCGCTGGACAAGCACGACACCGTCGGCATCGACCTGGTCGCCATGATCGTGGACGACCTGGTCGTGTGCGGCGCCGAGCCGTTGTTCGTGCAGGACTACATCGCGGTCGGCAAGGTCGTCCCCGACCGGATCGCCTCGCTGGTCAAGGGCATCGCCGAAGGCTGCGTCCAGGCCGGCTGCGCGCTGCTCGGCGGCGAGACCGCCGAGCACCCCGGCCTGATGGGCGACGACGACTACGACATCTCCGGCACCGGCGTCGGCGTGGTCGAGCACTCGAAGCTGCTCGGCCCCGACCGCGTCCGCGACGGCGACGTCGTGATCGCGATGGGCTCGTCCGGCCTGCACTCGAACGGCTACTCGCTCGCCAGGCACGTCCTGCTGGAGATCGCGCGCATGCCGCTCGAGGGCCACGTCGAGGAGTTCGGCCGCACCCTCGGCGAGGAGATGCTCGAGCCGACCAAGATCTACGCCAAGGACTGCCTGGCGCTGATCGCCGAGACCGAGGTCCGCGGCTTCTCGCACGTCACCGGTGGTGGCCTGGCCGCGAACCTGGCCCGCGTCCTGCCCGAGGGCCTGCACGCGAAGCTCGACCGCGGCACCTGGACCCCCGCGCCGGTCTTCCAGCTCATCGCCCAGCGCGGCCGCGTGGAGCGCGACGAGATGGAGAAGGCGTTCAACATGGGCGTCGGCATGGTCGCCGTCGTCGCGCCGGAGGACGTCGACCGCGCCCTGGCCGTGCTCACCGCACGCCACGTGCCGGCGTGGGTGCTCGGCGAGATCAGCAAGTCCGAAGAGGGCGGCGCCGCACTGGTTGGCGATCACCCGCGTTTCTGAGGCAACCTCCTGAGTCGGTCGCCGCGTACTAAGCGGCGACCGAGGAGGGGACTTGGACCGCGACCGCGAATTCGGGGAGTTCGTCGACGCACGTGCGCTCGTCATGCGCCGCACGGCCTATTTGCTGTGCGGCGACTGGCACCGCGCGGAGGACATAGTCCAGCAGTCGCTGATCAAGATGTACGTGGCCTGGTCGCGCGTGCGCAAGGACAGCATCGACGCCTACTCCCGCAAAGTGCTGGTGCGCACCGCCATCGACGAGACCCGGCGCGGGTTCTTCCAGCGCGAGCGCACCGTCGACGCCGTGCCCGAACGCGCTGTCGCGGACTCGGCCTCCGACCTGGACCTGCGCGAGGCCCTCGACGCGTTGCCGCCGGGGCAGCGCGCTGTCGTCGTGCTGCGGTACTGGGAGGACCTGAGCATCACCGAGACCGCCCGCATCCTCGGCAGGACGGAGGGCACGGTGAAGAGCCAGGCCGCCAAGGGACTCGCCGCGTTGCGCACCCTGCTGGAGGACGAGCCGGAGCTGCGGATCTACCGCTCCGAGGTCATCCGCAAGGGCAAGACCAAGCTCACCCGCAGGCGCACGGCGATCGCGACGGCCGTGGCGTTCGTGCTGCTGGCCGGGCTGGGCACCGCCGGCTACCTCGCGAGGCCGCACGAGAGCTCCAGTGACGCGACGTTCGCGGCGCTGGACCTCAACGTCGAGCTCGCCCGCGTCCTGCGCGACACGAACGTCGTCCCGGCGGGTGTCGCGGTGGACGACCTCGCGGGCCGGCGGGCGGCGAAGCACCGCTCGGGGAACGGATCTCCGTACGCCGCGGTGCGTCTGACCGATGCCCGGGGGGTGAGCGGTCTCAAGGTCGCGGTCGACCGCACCACTCCTCCTGGGGACCTCACGTGTCCTGAGCCGGCGTCGGCGCGGGACTGCTACGTCGACCCGGTGACCGGGTACCACGTCCGGACCAGTTTCCGGGAGGAGCCCGGCGGTGTCGTCAGCTGGGTCGCCGACGTCGTCCGGCCCAACGGCATCCGGATCGAGGTCAGGAGCGACAACGTCGATCCCGTGTCCGCCGCCGTGACCAGGCCGGAACCGGTCCTCGGCAGGGACGCGGTCGTAAAGATCGCGACATCACCCGGCCTGACCTTCTAACCTGGTGGCATGAACGACGTGACCGTGACGAGGACGCTGGTGCTGCCGGCGTCCGAGTTGCGCGAACGTTTTTCCAGGTCGGGTGGGCCGGGCGGGCAGGGGGTGAACACGGCGGACAGCCGTGTGGAGCTCTCGTTCGACCTGGCTGCCTCGCCGTCGGTCCCCGAGCACCTCAAGGCCCGGATGCTCGACCGGCTGGCCGGCAGGCTCGTCGACGGCGTGCTGACGATCGCCGCCTCCGAGCACCGCGCGCAGCTGCAGAACCGGGCCGCCGCCCGCGAACGCCTCGCCGCGATCCTCAGGGCCGCCGCCGCGCCACCGCCTCCGGTGCGCAGGGCGACGAAGCCCACCAGGGGGTCGCAGGAACGCCGCATCGCCTCGAAGAAGCGCCGTGCGGACACCAAGCGCGGCCGCGGCCGTTCAGGCTCCTGGGACTAACGCGTAGATCCGTTCGGGCCGGCCGGTTCCGCCGTACCGCAACCGGACCTCGGCTCGTCCCATCGACACGAAGTGCTCCAGGTACCGGCGTGCGCTCACCCGCGCGACACCGGTCGACGAGGCGCACTCCGACGCCGACAGGCCTTCCGGGTGCGAGCGCAGGGCGTTGTCCACGAGCCGTGCGGTCTCCGGCGTCAGACCCTTGGGCAGCAAGGGTTTCGAAGTCGGCCGCGCGCCGAACACCTGGTCCACGTCCGCCTGCCCGGCCGCGTGGAGCCCGTGGAACCTCTCCCGCAACGACGCGAAATGCGCGAGCTGGTCGCGCAGGGCCGAGTAGTCGAACGGCTTGATCAGGTAGTGCAGCACGCCGCCGCGCATCGCACTGCGCACGGTGTCGACGTCCGTCGCCGCCGTGATCACGATGACGTCCACGTCTTCCTTCGCGCGCAACGACTTCAGCACTTCGAGGCCGTTCATGTCCGGCAGGTAGATGTCGAGCAGCACGAGGTCCGGCTTCAACGAGGCGACCGCCTTCAACGCGTCCGCGCCGTTGTGGGCGACCCCGACGACACCGAACCCCTCGGTGCGCGCGACGTATCCACTGTGGACCTTGGCCACCATGAAGTCGTCGTCGACGACCAGCACCCGGATCACCAGGGCAGCCTTGCCGTGAAGACCGACCCGGACACGCTCACCGAACCGCCCCGCCGCAGGCACGCCCGTCTGATCAGCGCGAGCCCGATGCCGCGTTCGCCGTGTGATGCCGCCTTGGTCGTGAACCCGTGCCGGAACACCTCTTCCGCGAGCTCCGGCGCCACCCCGGGACCGGAGTCGCGCACCACGACCTGGACCTCGTCGTCCAACTGCATCACACCCACCTCGATCCACTTGCCGCTTCCGTTGCCGCTCAACGAACTCAGTGCGTCGAGCGCGTTGTCCACGAGGTTGCCGAGCACCATCACCAGATCCGCCGACAGCGCCTCGTCGACCCTGCCCAGCACGCTGTCCGGGGCCAGCCGCAGCGCCGTGCCGCGTTCGGCCGCGAGCGAGGCCTTCGCGATCAGCAGCGCGGCCACGGCGGGATCGCCGATCGACGAACCGACCTCGGTCCGCCACTGGTCCTGCGCCGAGCTGATCTGGTGAACGTAGTTGGTGACCTCGTCGTACTCCTTCAACGAGATCAGGCCGGCGATGGTGTGCAGCCGGTTCGCGAACTCGTGCGCCTGCGCCCGCAGCGTGTCCGTCGCGTGCTGCGAGGCGTCGAGTTCGTGTTGCAACGCAAGGAGTTCCGTGCGGTCTCGCAAGGTCACGACCGCGCCCTCGCCGCCGTCGATCGGCATGCGGTTCAACGTCAGCACGACGCCCTGGCGCAGCACCAGCTGGTCGACGCCGGTCGCGCGGCCCGTCAGGACGTCGCGCAGCCGGTCGTTGAGCTCCAGCTCCTCGACCGAGCGGCCGACGGCGTCCTCCGGCAGCACCAGCAGGTCGCTCGCGTGGTCGTTGACCAGCGTGATCCGGTTCTGCCCGTCGAGGCCGACGACCCCCTCGCGGATGCCGTGCAGCAACGCCTCGCGGTTCTCGACCAGCGCGGTGATCTCGTGCGGCTCCAGCCCGAGCGTCTGGTTCTTCACGCGCCGGGCCAGCAGCAACGACCCGGTCACGCCGATGATCAGCGCGATCGCCAGGTAGCGCAGCACGTCGACGGGCTGCTCGAGCGCGCCGGCGAAGATCCCCGGGTCCTCCGCACCCGCGATCACCATGCCGTTGACCCGGCGGCTCACCGGGTCGAACACCGGCACGTGCGCCTCGATCGAGTCACCGGCCGTGCCCGTCCACGACCTGCCCTCGAGCGCGGTGTCCCTCGTGTCCAGTGTGGACCCGATCTGCGACGGGTCCGGCGAGGCGATCACGAGCTGCCGGTCGTTGAGGATCAGCACGTAGGAGGCGCCGGACAGGCTGCGGGCGGTCTCGGCGGGCGCGGACAGCTCGCGCCAGTTGCCCATCCGCTCCTGGACCAGCTGGTTCGCCGCGACGGTCTCGGCGACCGACAGCATCCGGCGTTCCTCGTTGGAGCGAAAGTTGCTGCCCGTCTGGACGACGGTCAGCGCGCCCACCGCGCCCAGCAGCAGCGTGACGACTACGAGTTGCCATGCGAGGAGTTGGCTGGCCAGGGAACGGCGGCGACGCATGAGACCTCCCGTGACCAGAAAGACCGAAAGAAACCTTAGAAGCGCAAGAGCGACATCAAGGTTTACACGAGAGCAACATGTCCAACCACGCGGACGAGAGGCGGGGATCACAGTGTCGGTGAAGGTGTGGGTGGCGGTGGCGACGGCGTTGCTCGCCGTCCTGCTCGTGCCACCGCTGCTGACGCCGGGTGCGGACAGCGGCGAGGGCAGTCAGGTGCGGGCGTTGCGAGTGCTGGTGCCGAACGCCCCCGGTGGCGGTTACGACATCACGGCCCGCACGGCGGCGAAGGCCATGGAAGACGCTGACCTGCTGCGCAACGCCGAGGTGTTCAACCTCCCCGGCGCCGGCGGCACGGTCGGACTCGGCCGCACGGTCGGTGAGCGCGGCAACGGCAAGCTGATCATGTCGATGGGCCTGGGCGTCGTCGGCGCGGTGTACACGAACAAGTCGCCGAACTCGCTGCTCGACACCACCCCGATCGCGAAGCTGATCGAGGAACCGGACATCGTCGTGGTCGCGAAGGACTCGCCGTACACGTCGATGCAACAACTCGTCGACGCGTGGAAGGCGAACCCCGGCACCGTGACGGTCGGCGGCGGTTCGGCCCCCGGCGGCCCCGACCACCTGGCGCCGATGCTGATCGCCAAGGCCGTGGGCCTGCAGCCGAAGACGGTCAACTACATCCCGTTCGACGGCGGCGGCGAGCTGCTGGCCAGCGTCTTGGGCGGCAAGGTCGCGTTCGGCGTCTCCGGCGTCGGCGAGTACCGCGACCAGATCCAGGCCGGCACGCTGCGGGTGCTCGCGGTGACGAGCAAGGACCGCATCGAGGGCGTCGACGCGCCGACGCTGCAGCAGTCCGGTGTGGACGTCGAGTTCACCAACTGGCGCGGCATCGTCGCTCCTCCCGGCATCTCGCCGACCGACAAGGCGAAGCTGGTCGAGGTGTTCCAGAACCTCCAGCGGACGCCGCAGTGGAAGGAAGCGCTGCAGCGCAACGGCTGGACGGACGCCTTCGCGCCGGGAGACGAGTTCAGGACCTTCCTGGAGAACGAGAACAAGCGGGTGGCGACGGTGCTCAAGGACTTGGGGCTGGCATGACGACCGTGACCGATCCGGAGCAGCGCAAGAGCTGGCTCCGCGAACACTCCGAGCTGGGCATCTGCGTCCTGCTGGTCGTGCTCGGCGTGCTGGTGCTCACCGACGCGCTGCGCATCCCCACCGACTTCGCCCAGCGCGGCCCCGTCGGCCCGAAGGCCGTGCCGATCCTCGTCGGCTCGCTGCTGCTCATCGTCGCCGCGCTGCTGGCCCGCGACGTCCTGAAGGGCGGCAAGGGCGAGGCTGAAGCCGGCGAGGACGTCGACCTGTCCGCACCCGCCGACTGGAAGA
Organism: Lentzea cavernae; assembly: GCF_014653695.1. Taxonomy (GTDB): domain Bacteria; phylum Actinomycetota; class Actinomycetes; order Mycobacteriales; family Pseudonocardiaceae; genus Lentzea; species Lentzea cavernae. The sequence continues at coordinate 341,822 of NZ_BNAR01000003.1, forward strand.
CAGTCCTGCTGCTGTGCGGTGCCTTCCTCGCGAACGCCGCCCTGATCGGCGTGGTCGGGTTCCCGATCTCCGGCGCGATCCTGTTCTGGGGCTCCGCCTACGCGCTCGGCAGCCGCAACCTGGTCCGCGACCCGCTGATCGCGGCCGGCCTGTCGATCTTCACGTTCGTCATGTTCAACAACTTGCTCGGAGTCCCGCTCCCCGGTGGCCCGTTGATGGAGGTGTTCTAGGTGGAACAACTGCTCGACGGCTTCGCGACCGCGCTGACGCCGACTCACCTGCTGCTCGCCGCCGTCGGCGTGCTGTTGGGCACCGCGATCGGTGTCCTGCCGGGCATCGGCCCGGCCATGGCGGTGGCCCTGCTGCTGCCCGTCACCTACGGCATGGAGCCGACCGGCGCGTTCATCATGTTCGCGGGCATCTACTACGGCGGCATGTTCGGCGGTTCGACCACGTCGATCCTGCTGAACACACCGGGTGAGAGCGCCGCGGTCGTGGCCGCGTTCGAAGGCAATCCCATGGCCCGCAAGGGCCGAGGTGCGCAAGCGCTTGCCGCCGCCGCCATCGGCCACTTCACCGGCGGCATCATCGGCACGATCCTGATCGTCCTGCTGGCGCCGTTCGTGGCCAAGCACGCCGTCGACATCGGCGCGCCCGACCTGTTCGCCGTCATGGTGCTGGCGTTCATCGCCGTCACCTCGGTCCTGGGCGCCTCCCGGATCCGCGGCTTCGCGTCGTTGCTCATCGGCCTGACGATCGGCCTGGTCGGCCTCGACGAGATGACCGGCCAGCAGCGCCTCACGTTCGGCTCGCTGCACCTGGCCGACGGCATCGACATCGTCGTGGTCGCCGTGGCCCTGTTCGCGGTCGGCGAGGCCCTGTGGGTCGCGGCCCACCTGCGCCGCAAGCCGTTCGAGCCGATCCCCGTCGGCCGTCCGTGGCTCTCGAAGGCCGATCTCAAGCGCACCTGGAAGCCGTGGCTGCGCGGCCCGGTGATCGGGTTCCCGTTCGGCGCGATCCCGGCCGGCGGCGCGGAGATCCCGACCTTCCTGTCGTACGTGACGGAGAAGCGGCTCTCCAAGCACAAGGACGAGTTCGGCAAGGGCGCCATCGAGGGCGTCGCCGGCCCGGAGTCCACGGCCTCCGCCTCCGCCGCGGGCACCCTCGTCACGATGCTGACGCTCGGCCTGCCGACCACGGCGGTCGCGGCCGTCATGCTCGCCGCGTTCCAGCAGTACGGCATCCAGCCGGGCCCGTTGCTGTTCCAGCGCGAGTCCGGCCTGGTGTGGGCGCTGATCGCGTCGCTGTTCATCGGCCTGACCCTGTTGCTGGTGCTGAACCTCCCGCTGGCACCGCTGTGGGCGAAGCTGCTGCGCATCCCGCGGCCGTACCTCTACGCGGGCATCCTGTTCTTCGCCTCGGTCGGCGCCTACGCGGTGAACGCGGACATCTTCGACCTGCTGCTGATGTTCGTGGTCGGCCTGCTGGGCTTCGGCATGCGCCGCTACGGCCTGCCGGTGCTGCCCGCGATCATCGGCGTCATCCTCGGCCCGGCAGCGGAACAGCAGATGCGCCGTTCGCTGCAGCTCTCCGACGGCTCGCTGACCGGTCTGGTCAACAGCCCGATGGCGGTCGTCGTGTACGTGGTCATCCTGGTGATCCTGTTCTTCCCGCTGATCAGGAGGTTCCTGCCGAAGCCTCCCGCGTCGGCAGAGCCGGAACGCGAGAAGGTCGACGCCTGACCGCGTTCTGATGAAAGCCCCCGCTCTCCCGGCGGGGGCTTTCTCATGCGGCGAGCGCGGCCTGCTCGCGCAACGTCGCCCACAGCTCCATCACGCGGGCGACCTGCGGTTCGGGCAGTCCGCAGATCGTCACGAACGCCCGCACCTGCCCCGGTTTCGTGGGCAGCTTGCAGCGCCGGAACAGCGAGTACACCTGGCTGCGCGGCAACGTAGTGCCCGCCCGGCGGGAGATCTCCGGCAGCGTCAGGCCGGACCGCAGCTGGATCCTGCGCAGCAGCACGATGAACTCGGACCCGCTCATCGCCCGCAGTTCGGCGGCCGTCGTCGTGACCAGCGGCTCCGCGGTCTCGTGGTGGGTCATCGCTCGTCCTCCTGCCAGATCACCATCGGGTTCGCGGGCGGCAGCGGGCCGAACCGCGCGGTGAACGGCCGGCTGCGGCTCAGCGTGATCGTCACGGCCAGCACGGCGGTCGTCGTGGCGACGGAGGCGACCGGTGAGTGGTGGTTGGCGAGCATCCAGCCGGTGAAGAGGAACGCCGCCGTCGCCAGCAGGACGGTGCTGGAACCCGAGGTGGAACAGCGGCGGCGCGGGTGCAGAGCCCCGTTGTAAGGGGTGGTGGTCATGCGAACTCCTGGATCGGCAGAACGACGAAAAGCCTCACGTGCAGAAGTGTCATTGCGGGCTATTACGTGCGCCGGGGACTCTGCGACATTGCGGCTCAACACGATTCTGTCACCCACACGGGTGACTGCCAACTGAATCGTCGTCCAGGTTTTTCAGGTCTCGCAACCGCGTCCAAAGGAGTCCAACGGCGTTCGCCTGACCAGTTTCTGTCAATTCCCCCGCGTTTCGCCTCTCACAACCGCCGCCACTGCGTGACCCAGCCGCCGAGGGCCTCCGCGGGTTCCCCGCACGCGGTCAGGAACGCCCGCAGCTGGTCCTCCCGCTTCGGGAACTGGCCCGTGCACAGCAGGTGAGCTGTGCTTTTCGGCATCGCGAGCCCACCGGCGTTGGCGGACACGCGCTGGTACGACAGTCCTCTGGAGACTCGGAGCTGGTTCAGCGCACCGACGAATTCGGCGCGGGTGGTGGCGCGGCATGCCGTCGCGAACGGACTGTCGTCCTCGCTGGGCGACATCGTGTCGATCCTCCTGCTGTGGCGTTCTCGCCCTTTCCCGCGCAGGCGTGTAACGGCTCGGACCGGCGCTGCGAAAAGGGGGAAGTCGTTCGACTGTCTGAACGCGGATGCTACCTCCGCGTCCAGCACCTTTGTCGAATCGATGGCGCGTGTCCGGATATTCCATGATCAGCGAATCGTGGAAGATTTCAGCAGGACAATCGTTCGCTTAGTTCATCGGGGCAGATCAGCGAGTTGCCCGCACTTCAATTGGTTCGTACCAAATGGAAAACGGCCGCCTCGGGATCGAGACGGCCGTTGCTCCGGACGGGTCAGCCGTGCGTCGGGAAGCCCAGGTTCACACCGTGCTGCTGCGGCCACCGCGCCGTGACGGCCTTGGCGCGCGTGTAGAACTTCACGCCCTCGGCCCCGTGCACGTGCGTGTCCCCGAACAGCGAGTCCTTCCACCCGCCGAACGAGTAGTAGGCCATCGGCACGGGGATCGGCACGTTGATGCCGACCATCCCGACCTGCACCCGGCGCTGGTACTCGCGGGCGGCGAGCCCGTCACCGGTGTAGATCGCGGTCCCGTTGCCGTACGGGTTGGCGTTCACCAGCTCCAAGGCGTCCTCGAACGTCTCGGCGCGCACGACGGTCAGCACCGGCCCGAAGATCTCGTCGGTGTAGATCGTCATGTCGGGCGTGACGTGGTCGAACAACGTCGGCGCGAGCCAGAATCCGCCCGGCGCACCCTCGGGCGCGTACCCGCGCCCGTCGACGACCAGCGACGCACCGGCGGCCTCACCCGCGTCCACATAGGACCGCACGCGGTCCCGGTGCACGCCGGTGACCAACGGCCCCATCTGCGCGGCGGGATCGGTGCCCGGCAGCACGGACGGGTGCAGCTCGCGGGTCCGCGAAGCGATCTTCTCGACCAGCGAGTCGCCCGCCGGGCCCACGGCCACGACGACCGAGATCGCCATGCAGCGCTCGCCCGCGGAGCCGTAACCGGCCGAAACGGCCGCGTCGGCGGCCACGTCGAGGTCGGCGTCGGGCAGCACGACCATGTGGTTCTTGGCGCCGCCGAGGGCCTGCACGCGCTTGCCGGCCGCCGTGCCGCGCGAGTAGACGTGCCGGGCGATGGGAGTCGAGCCGACGAACGACGCCGCGGCGACGTCGGGGTGGTCCAGCAGCGCGTTGACCGCGAAGGCGTCGCCCTGCAGGACGTTCAGCACGCCGTCGGGCAGACCGGCCTCCTGGAACAGCTCGGCCAGCCTGAGAGAAGCGGACGGATCGCGTTCGGAAGGCTTCAACACGAACGTGTTCCCGGTCGCGATGGCGATGGGGAACATCCACATCGGCACCATCACGGGGAAGTTGAACGGCGTGATGCCCGCGACGACGCCCAGGGGCTGCCGCAGCGAGTACGCGTCGACGCCGCGCGAGACCTGTTCGGAGTGCTCGCCCTTCAGCAGCTGCGGGATGCCGCAGGCGAACTCGACGACCTCCAGGCCGCGCTGCACCTCACCGGCCGCGTCGGAGAGCACCTTGCCGTGCTCGGACGTGATGATCGCGGCGAGCTCGTCGCGGTGCGTGTGCAGCAGGTGGCGGTACTCGAAGAGGATCCGGGAGCGCGTCGACAGCGACGACTCCGACCACGACTGCGCCGCCTTCAGCGACGAGGACACCGCGAGGTCGACGTCGGCCTGCTCGGCGAGCACGACCTGTGCGGCCACCTCGCCCGTGGCGGGGTTGAAGACGTCAGAGGTCCGGGACGACACCCCGCTGGTGCGGGCGCCGTCGATCCAGTGGGGGATGGTGCTCAACGCGGTCCTCCTGGGGGAGCGGTCGTACTCCGAACAACGAGTGAGGGGGTGAGGAGATGGCGCACGGGTTCGGTGCGCTCTTCGCGAACGCGCTGCAGAAGCGCGTCGGCGGCCAACCGGCCGAACTCGGCACGGGGCTGGTCGATCGTGGTCAGCGAGACGTGGCGCAGAGCCGCCAGCGACGTGTTGTCGTACCCCACGACGGAGACGTCGTGAGGCACGCGCAGGCCGGCGTCCTCCAAAGCCGAAATGGCACCGACGGCGTTGAAGTCGTTGCAGGACAGGATGGCCGTCGGCAGAGCGTCCGAGGTGATCAGCGAACGGATGGCGCGCGCACCGGCGGCATCGGTGTACTCGGACGACACGACCTGCGGCACGAGCCCGTGCGCTTCCATCGCGGCGACGTACCCGCGTCGGCGAGGACCGGCCTGAGTGCCCTCACCACCATCCAGATGAGCAATCCGCTGATGTCCCAGGGAAACCAGGTGGTCGACGGCCAGTCGTGCGCCGACCTCGCCGTCGTCGTTCACGGTGTCCACATCGGACACGCGGGACGACCGGGCCACCAAGACCACGGGAAGCTGTTCCGCCGCTTTGCCGATGGCGGTCGCGGGTACGACCGGCGACAGCAGGATCAACCCGGCGGGGCGGAAGGACAGCAGCGACTCCAGGGCCCGGCGCTCGCGGGCGGGAGAGCGGCCACCGGTGTTGATGATGACGTCGAACCCCTGCTCGCGCGCCACCTCGTCGATGCCGTCCACGACCTCCGCGAAGAACGCGTTGTGCAGGTCGGACACCATCACGCCGAGAACTGTCGACGTGCGCGAGGCCAGCGACCGCGCCATGGCGTGCGGCGAGTACCCCAGCTCCTCCGCGGCCTTCAACACGGCGCTGCGTCGCAACTCGCTCACCTTGGGTGAACCGCGCATCACCAGTGACACCAGGGCACGGGACACACCCGCGCGCAGAGCGACGTCTTCCATCGTCGGCCTGACCACCTGACACCACCTCCCCTCTTGACACCCTGTGGCCGAAGTTACAGCATTAGAGCGCTCCAACCAATAGAGCGCTCTAACACATCAAGCTCATGAACAGGGGAAACCTGCGATGCGGATCGGAGTAGCGGGTGTCGGCAGGATCGGCACCATGCACGCCACCAACCTCGCCGCACTGGATCGGGTCGACGAGGTGCTCCTCTTCGACCCGGTGCCCGGTCGCGCAGCGCAGGCGTCAGCGGAGCTCGCCGGGACCAAGGCGGTCGACGACCTCGACACGCTCCTGGGCGACGTCGACGGCGTCCTGCTGGCCACCCCGACGAACACCCACCCCGAGATGCTGCGCGCGGCGATCGGCAGGGGCGTCCCGACGCTGTGCGAGAAGCCGATCGCGAGCGACGTCGCCGAGATGACCGCGCTGGTCGAGGACGTGGAGAAGTCGGGCGTCGAGGTGCTCGTCGGCTTCCAGCGCCGCTTCGACCCGGCGATCTACGAGCTCAACCGCCGCATCAAGGCGGGCGAGGTCGGTGACATCTACCTGGTCAGGGCCATCGGCAACGACGCGAACCCGCCGGACTTCTCCTACCTGCCGGCCTCCGGCGGCATCTTCCGCGACCTGCTGATCCACGACCTCGACTGCGTGCCGTGGCTCGTCGGCCAGAAGGTCGTCGAGGTCTACGCGTCCGGTTCCGTGCTGGTGCACCAGGCGTTCGCCGACGCCGACGACGTCGACAACGCCGTCGTGATGCTGAAGTTCGAGGGCGGCGCGCACGCCACGCTGGCCGGCGGACGCCACGACCCGGTCGGCTACGACCACCGCATCGAGGTCATGGGCAGCAAGGACTCGCTGGTCGCGGGCGTCGACCCGCGCACCCCGCTGAACTCGCTGGAGCCCGGCGGTCACGTGGCCGGAGCGGACGCCTACCCCGGCTTCCCGGAGCGCTTCCACCGCGCGTACGTCAACGAGATGAACCTGTTCACGCAGGTCATCAAGGGCGAGGTCGCGAATCCGTCCCCGGCGCGAGAGAGTTTGATCAGCCTCCGCCTGGCAGAAGCTTGTGAACAGTCGCGCCGCAGCGGCACACCGGTGAGGATCGAGGGGAACTAGGCATGGCGAAGATCGCTGGGGCACCGATCTCCTGGGGTGTGTGCGAGGTACCGGGCTGGGGCACCGTGCTCCCGTCCGAGACGGTGCTGGGCGAGATGCACGCCCTCGGCCTCACCGCCACCGAACTGGGCCCGCCCGACTACCTGCCGGCCGACCCCGCAGCGTTGAAGACGCTGCTGAGCGGACACGAACTGACGCTGGTCGGCGGCTTCCTGGCCGTCACCCTGCACACGGACGTCCAGTCCACTCTGGACGAGGCGGACCGCGTCGCCGCGATCCTGAAGGCCGGTGGCGCCGAGGTGCTCGTCCTCGCCGCGGCCACGGGCCTCGACGGCTACGACGAGACGCCGAAGCTCACCGACGACGAGTGGAAGACGCTCGTCGGCACCTGCGCGAAGATCCGCGAGATCGCCGCCGGGCACGGCCTCAGGACCGTGCTGCACCCGCACGTGGGCACCCACGTCGAGCGGGAGGCGGAGGTCGACAGGTTCCTCGCGGACTCCGATCTCCAGCTCTGCCTGGACACCGGCCACCTCCTCATCGGTGGCACGGACCCGGTCGAGCTGGCGCGCCGCCACCCGGACCGGATCGGCCACGTGCACCTCAAGGACGTGCGTGGCGAGATCGCGGCGAAGGTGCGCGGCGGCGAGCTCAGTTACACCGATGCCGTGGAACAGGGCATCTACGTGCCGCTCGGGGACGGCGACGTGGACGTGGAAGCGCTGGTGCAGTCCGTTCAAGAGGCGGGCTACACCGGTTGGTTCGTCCTTGAGCAAGATACTCAGCTCAAGGACGGAAGTCCGGTGGACAAGCCACTTCAGGACACCGCGCGCAGTCTTGCGCACCTCAGCAAGATCCTCTGAAGGGACTGGAGACGATGAAGTCTCGTCTGGTTCTCCGTGCGGGCGTCGCGCTCGCCGGTGTTGCTCTGCTGGCCGCGTGCAGCGGTCCCACCGGTACTCAGAACACCCAGGACACCGGGAGCAACAACAGCTCGCAGGCCTCGGGCGACCTCAAGGTCTCCGTCATCACGCACGGCACCGCGGGTGACGCGTTCTGGAGCGTCGTGAAGGTCGGTGCCGAGGACGCGGGCAAGCAGCTCGGCGTCGGCGTCACCTACAACTCCGACGGCGACCCCGGCGCCCAGGCCAAGCTGATCGACAACGCCGTGTCGCAGAAGGTCGGCGGCATCGTGGTGTCGATGGCGAACCCGGACGCGCTCAAGACGTCCATCGAGAACGCGGTGAAGGCCGGCATCCCGGTCATCACGATCAACTCCGGCAGCGCGAAGAGCGCGGAGTTCGGTGCCATGGCGCACGTCGGCCAGGAGGAGTCGATCGCCGGTGAGGAAGCCGGCAAGAAGCTCAAGGCCGCCGGCAAGACCAAGCTGCTCTGCGTGATCCACGAGGCCGGCAACTCGGGCCTCAACCAGCGCTGCGACGGCGCCCGCTCCGGCTTCGGCGGCGCGGTGGAGAACCTGCAGGTCGACATCTCCAACCCGACCGACGTCGAGGCCCGCATCAAGGCCAAGCTGCAGTCCGACACCGCGGTCGACGGCGTGCTGGCGCTCAACCCGCAGGTCGCCGTGAACGCGGCGTCCGCCATCAAGGGTGCGAGCTCCAAGGCGCAGGTCGCGACGTTCGACCTCAACGCCGACGTGGTCAGCTCCATCAAGTCCGGCGAGGTGCTGTTCGCCGTCGACCAGCAGCAGTACCAGCAGGGCTACCTGCCGATCGTGATGCTGAAGCTCTTCAAGGACAACGCCAACACCCTCGGTGGCGGCAAGCCCGTCCTCACCGGTCCCGGCTTCGTCGACAAGTCCAACGTGGACAAGGTCGCGGAGTACGCCAAGAACGGCAAGAGGTAAGGGAAGGCGGGGAGATGACCGTGACAGCCACAGCTCCACCGGCTGCCGACGAACGGCTGGGCAAGCCGAGGGCGATGGATCAGCTGATCAAACGCCCCGAGATCGGCGCGATGCTCGGCGCACTGCTGGTGTTCCTGTTCTTCTCCGTGGTCACCGAGCAGTTCCTCAGCGTGGGAGGCGCGGCCACCTGGCTGGACGACGCCTCCATGCTCGGGATCATGGCGGTCGCGGTGGCGATGCTCATGATCGGCGGCGAGTTCGACCTGTCCGCCGGTGTCATGACCGCGTCCACCGCGCTCGTCACGGCTCTCCTCGCCACCCAGCTCGGACTCAACGTCTGGCTGGCGTTGCTGGTGTCGCTCGCGTTCGCGCTGGGCGTGGGCGCTTTGAACGGTTGGCTCGTGATGCGCACGGGCCTGCCGAGCTTCATCGTGACGCTGGGCAGCTTCCTGGCGTTGCAGGGCCTCAACCTCGGCGTCACGCGCCTGGTGACGGGCAGCGTGCAGGTGTCGGGCATGCGGGAGGCGGCCGGGTACGAGTCGGCAGGCTTCCTGTTCGCCTCGACGTTCCAGATCGGCGGCACGAGCTTCTACGTGTCGATCATCTGGTGGGTCCTGTTCACCGTCGTCGCCTCGACCGTGCTGATGCGCACCAGGTTCGGCAACTGGATCTTCGCGATCGGCGGTGCCGCGCAGAGTTCCCGCGCGGTCGGCGTGCCGGTCGTGCGGTCGAAGATCCTGCTGTTCATGACGACGGCGTTCGCCGCGTGGCTCGTCGGCTCGATCAACATCCTGCGGTACGCGAGCGTGCAGGCGAACCAGGGCATCGGCCTCGAGTTCCAGTACATCATCGCGGCCGTGATCGGCGGGTGCCTGCTCACCGGCGGCTTCGGCTCCGCGGTGGGTGCGGCGATCGGCGCGCTGATCTTCGGCATGGCCCGGCAGGGCATCGTCTACGCCGGCTGGAACAGCGACTGGTTCCAGCTGTTCCTCGGCGTGATGCTGCTGGCGGCCGTGCTGGTCAACAACATGCTGCGCCGCCGGGCGGAAAGGGTCAGGCGATGACGTCCCTCATCGAGACCGAGAACATCGGCAAGACCTACGGCAGCGTCATCGCGCTGAGCGAGGTGTCCACCGTGGTCAACGCGGGTGAGGTCACCTGCGTGCTCGGCGACAACGGCGCCGGCAAGTCGACGTTGATCAAGATCCTGGCCGGTGTCCACCAGCACGACCAGGGCTCGTTCAGGGTCGAGGGCGAGGAGATCAAGTTCTCGTCGCCCCGCGAGGCCTTGGACCACGGCATCGCGACCGTGTACCAGGACCTCGCGGTCGTGCCGCTGATGTCGGTGTGGCGCAACTTCTTCCTGGGTTCCGAGCCGACGACCAGGTTCGGTTTCCTGGACAGCAAGAAGGGCAAGGCGGTCACCAAGAAGGCGTTGTCCGACATGGGCATCGACCTGCGCGACGTCGAGCAGCCGGTCGGCACGCTGTCCGGCGGTGAACGGCAGTGCGTCGCCATCGCCCGAGCCGTGCACTTCGGCGCCAAGGTGCTGATCCTGGACGAGCCGACGGCGGCGCTGGGCGTGAAGCAGGCCGGTGTGGTGCTGAAGTACGTGGCCCAGGCGCGTGATCGCGGTCTCGGCGTCGTGCTGATCACGCACAACCCGCACCACGCCTACCCGGTCGGCAACCGGTTCCTGCTCCTCAAGCGGGGCCGCGCGCTCGGCAGCTACGAGAAGTCCGAGATCGACATCAACGAGCTCACGCGGCAGATGGCGGGCGGTGCCGAGCTCGAAGCGCTGGAGCACGAGCTGCGGGGTGTCGAGGCGTGACGTCCCTGGAAGTGCTGACCGTCGGCCGGGTCGGCGTCGACCTCTACCCGGAGCAGTCCGGGGTGCCCCTGGCCCAGGTCAGCACCTTCGCCAAGTCGCTCGGCGGGACCGCGACCAACGTCGCGGTCGCCGCCGCGCGCCTCGGCCGTCGTGCCGGCGTGCTCACGAAGGTCGGCCCGGACGGCTTCGGCACCTACGTCCGCGAGGCGCTGGAGGGCTTCGGCGTGTCGTCGGAGTACGTCGGCACCTCACCGGACCTGCTGACACCGGTGGTGTTCTGCGAGCTCAACCCGCCCGCGGACCCGCCGTTGCTGTTCTACCGCCTGCCGACCGCGCCGGACCTGACCATCGGCGAGGACGACGTGCCGTGGTCGCTGGTGCGCGACGTCCCGCTGTTGTGGGTGACGGGCACGGGCGTTTCGGCAGAGCCGTCCCGTGGTTCGCAACGGATGATGCTGGCTTCACGGGCCCGCAACGGTCACACCGTGCTGGACTTGGACTACCGGCCGATGTTCTGGCCGGACGTGGAGACCGCGCGGACCGAGATCAGCTGGATGCTCGACCACGTGACGGTCGCCGTCGGCAACCGGACCGAGTGCGAGATCGCGGTCGGCACGTCCGATCCCGACGAGGCCGCCTCACGGCTGCTGGAGCACGGGATCTCGCTGGCGCTGGTCAAGAAGGGCGCCGAGGGCGTGCTCGTGGCCACGCCGGACGGGCGGTGGACGGTCGAGCCGAACCCGGTCGACGTCGTGTGCGGACTGGGCGCCGGAGACGCGTTCGGCGGGTCGCTGGCCCACGGACTGCTGTCCGGCTGGGACCCGGTGAAGATCGCCCGCCACGCCAACGCGGCCGGCGCGATCGTGGCGTCCCGCCTGGCGTGCGCGGACGCGATGCCTGACCAGGAAGAGATCGAGGAACTGCTGTGATCACCGACGGCCAGTGGCGCGAACTGTTGTGGCGGCGGGCGGAGGACCCCGGTTCGATCAGACGCGCCTACCAGTCCCGCAAGCGGCGCAACTCGTTGCTGAACGGCAAGTCCACGCTGTTCCTGGTCGCGGCGGACCACCCGGCGCGCGGTGCGCTGGGCGTCGGCGGCGACCCGCTGGCGATGGCCGACCGCCGCTCGTTGCTGGCCAGGTTGCTCACGGCGCTGGCGAATCCCGAGGTCGACGGCGTGCTCGGCACACCGGACGTGATCGAGGACCTGCTGCTGCTCGACGGCCTGGACGACCGCGTGGTCATCGGTTCGATGAACCGCGGTGGCCTGGCCGGTGCGGACTGGGAGATCGACGACAGGTTCACCGCGTACGACGCGTCGTCCATCGCGACGTTCGGCCTGGACGGCGGCAAGATGCTGCTGCGCCTGGTCGACTCGGACCCCGGCACGATCCCGACGCTGGAAGGCTGCGCGCGGGCCGTCACCGAACTCGCCGAGCACGGCCTGATGGCCATGGTCGAACCGTTGCCGTACAAGCGCGACCACAACGACAAGCTGGTGCTGCAGAAGGACGCCGCCGCTCTCTCGCGCGCTTCCGCCGTGGCTGCCGGGCTCGGCTCCACCTCGGCCTACACCTGGCTGAAGCTGCCCGCGCCGGAGGAGCCGGAGGTCGTGCTGGACACCACGGCCCTGCCCGCGTTGGTGCTCGGTGGTGTGCCGTCGGCGAATCCCGCGGACGACCTCGCGTCGTGGGGCCGTTCGCTGAAGCACCCCACCGTGCGCGGTCTGGTCGTCGGCCGTGCGTTGCTCTACCCGCCGGACGGTGACGTGGCCGCCGCCGTCGCCGCCGCCGCCGAAATCCTCCGTACCGCGAAGGGGATCACGGAATGACCCTGCACCGTCCACACGGGACGCTCTCGACCTCCGGCGACGTCATCTCGCTGACGCCGGAGGACGCGGGCTGGACCTACACCGGTCTGCGCGTGCTGCGGATCGAGGCAGGCGGGTCGCGCACGGTCGAGACCGGCGAGTTCGAGGCGTTCGTGCTGCCGCTGGCCGGGTCGCTGGTGGTCGAGGTCGACTCCGAGCGGTTCGAGCTGCAGGGCCGTGACTCGGTGTTCACCCGCGTCACGGACTTCGCCTACGTGCCGCGTGACGCCTCGGTCGTCCTGTCCTCTGTGGACGTATGCGAGGTCGCTCTGCCCATGGCGCGGTGCGAGAACAGGCTCGAGCCGAAGTACGGCCCGGCCGACGGCGTGCCCGTCGAGGTGCGCGGCTCCAGCAACGCGACCCGCCAGGTCACGAACTTCGGCACGCCGGGCGTGTGGGACCACGCGGACAAGCTCAACGCGTGCGAGCTCATCACCCCGGACGGCAACTGGTCCTCGTACCCGCCGCACAAGCACGACTCCTCGGAGCCGTGCGAGGTCGAGAACGAGGAGATCTACTACTTCCGCATCGCCGATCGGGACCAGATCACCCCGTCCCGCACCGGTTTCGGCTTCCACCGCACGTACACCGGCGACGGCACGATCGACGAGGACGTGACCGTGCGGGACGGCGACGTCTTCCTGATCCCGCGCGGCTACCACGGTCCGTGCGTCGCGGCGCCGGGTTATCCCATGTACTACCTGAACGTGCTGGCCGGTCCGGGCCCCGAGCGCTCGATGGCGTTCTGCGACGACCCGGCCCACACCTGGATCCGGGACAGCTGGGCGAGCCAGGAACTCGATCCCCGTTGCCCGGTCACGACTGCCGAGGGGCGGGTCAAGTGAAGCTCACGACCGCGCAGGCGCTGGTCCGCTGGATGCTGGCCCAGCGCACGGAACTCTTCGACGGCACGGAAGCGCCTCTCTTCCCCGGCGTGTTCGCGATCTTCGGCCACGGCAACGTCCTCGGCCTGGGCAACGCCCTGGAGGAGGTCCGCGACCGCCTTCCGGTGTGGCGCGGCCACAACGAGCAGGGGATGGCCCTGGCGGCCGTCGGCATCGGCAAGGCCACGCACCGCCGTCAGGTCGGCGTCGCCACGTCGTCGATCGGCCCCGGCGCCCTGAACATGGTCACCGCGGCCGGCGTCGCCCACGCCAACCGCCTGCCGTTGCTGCTGCTGCCCGGCGACACGTTCACCGGCCGCGCACCGGACCCCGTCCTGCAGCAGGTCGAGCACTTCCACGACCCGACGGCCACGGTCAACGACGCGTTCCGCGCGGTCAGCCGCTACTTCGACCGCATCACCCGCCCCGAGCAGCTGCTGTCGACGTTGCCGCAGGTGGCGCGCGTTCTCACCGACCCGGCCGACTGCGGCCCGGTGACCCTGGCGCTGCCCCAGGACGTCCAGGCGGAGTCCTACGACTTCCCCGACGCGCTGTTCGCCCCCGTCGTGCACCGCCCGCTGCGCCAACGCCCCGACGTGCGCGCACTGGCCGACGCCGCCTCCGCGATCCGTTCCGCCGAAAGGCCGCTGCTGGTGCTGGGCGGCGGCGTCCGCTACTCGGGCGCGGCGGGCCGGGCCCTGCGCTTCGCCGAACAGCACAACCTCCCGATCGTCGAGACGACGGCCGGCCGCACCCTCGTTCCGCACGAGCACCCGCTGCACGCCGGCCCGCTCGGCATCACCGGCTCGACCTCGGCCAACGTTCTCGCCGGCGAGGCGGACCTGGTCATCGCCGTGGGCACCCGCCTGCAGGACTTCACCACCGCGTCCTGGACCGTCTTCTCGCCCGACGTGCGGATGATCTCGCTGAACGCCGCGCGCTTCGACGCCGTGAAGCACGGCTCGTCCGCCCTCGTGGCCGACGCCGACGAGGGCCTGCGCGAACTCACCGACGTCCTGGCGTCCTGGCAGGCCCCGGCGTCCTGGGCCGCCCGCGCCCAGTCCGAACGCTCCCAGTGGGACGCCCACATCACCTCATTGCGCGCTCCCGGCGAAGGCCTACCGACGTACGCACAGGTCGTCGGCGTCGTGAACGACGTCAGCGAACCCACCGACTACGTCATGACGGCGTCCGGCGGCCTGCCGGGCGAACTGATCGGCGGCTGGCGGGCCACCGGCGAGTCCACGATGGACGTCGAGTACGGCTTCTCCTGCATGGGCTACGAACTGGCCGGCGCCTGGGGAGCCGCGATCGCGCACACACAAGGCGTCGTCACCACGCTCCTCGGCGACGGCAGCTACCTGATGCTGAACTCCGAGCTCTTCTCCGCTGCCTTCGCAGGTCACGGCTTCGTGGCGGTCGTATGCGACAACGACGGTTACGCCGTGATCCACCGCCTGCAGACGGGCCAGGGCGGCGCGGGCTACAACAACCTCTACGCCGACTGCACCTCGTCGCACCCCGAACCCCCGCGCACCGACTTCGCCGCCCACGCCTCGGCGATGGGCTGCGCGGTGTTCACCGTGGACTCGCTGGGCGACCTGGAAGGCGCTTACCGCAAGGCGCGCGAGGCGTCCGTGGCGGAGAAGCGCCCGGCCGTGGTCGTGATCCGCACGCACCCGTCTTCGTGGACGGAGGCCGGGGCGTGGTGGGAGGTCGGAGTGCCCGAGGTGGCGCACCGGTCCGAGATCACGTCGGCCCGCGACGAGGTGCTGGAGGGCAAGGCGAAACAGGTCCGCTTTCTGAGCTGAACTCCAACAGCGGATACCGCCTGCTCCGGCCCATCACGAGGATGGGTCCCCGTGAGCAAGCGGATGTTCAGGCTCGAGGCGGTCGCGCTGATCGTGTTCGGCGTTGTCCTGCTGGTGCCGCAGACCGGTCCGCGTTCCTCGTCGCTGCTGTTCCTCGGTGGTCTGCTGGTCGTCGCGGGGGTGGGGCTGGCCTGGTTCCAGGTCAGCGACGGCCAGGTCGTCGACCGGTACCGCCACGCCGTCGAGCAGCTCGGCAGCGACCAAGCCGAGGTCCGGATCGGCGGGCTGCACGAGCTGGACCAGATCGCGGAGGACTCGGCTAAGAGCCGTCCGCTCGTGGAGGGCACCATCGGTGACTTCCTGCGCGAGCGATTTCCCTGGACGGCCGCGGAGCAGCCGTCACGGCCCGCCGGCGCGAGTCCGGCACCGGACATCGAGGCTGCTCTGGCGATCCTCACCCGGCGGCCCGGCGCGGTGATCGACCTGTCCCACGTCGACCTGCGGGGCGTGAACCTGCGAGGGGTCAGCCTGCGCGAGGCCTCGCTGCGGGGCGCCTGCCTCGAAGGCGCCGACCTGCGCGCCGCCGACCTCACCGACGCGGACCTGCGCGGCGCCGACATGCGGGCCGGCAACCTCGACAAGGCGGCCCTCACCGGGGCCCGCGTCGACCGGCGAACGGTCTGGCCGCCCGACTTCACCCCGGCCCGTGTCTCTGCGTCGCTGTTCAGTGACTGAGACAACCCCATCGCGGGGAACAACCCGCCGAACCGCTCCCTTGAACATTTAGTTAGGTCTACGAAACGTTCGAGGAGCACCCGTGAGCCTGTTGTTCTCCCCGCTGACCCTGCGCTCGGTCACGCTGCCGAACCGCATCGCGGTCAGCCCGATGTGCCAGTACTCGGTCGAGAAGGAGGACGGCGTCCCCACCGACTGGCACCTCGTCCACCTGGGCTCCCGCGCGGTCGGCGGCGCCGGCCTGGTGATGGCCGAGGCCACCGCGGTCGAGGCCATCGGGCGGATCTCGCCGCAGGACACCGGCATCTGGAACGACGAGCAGGTCGAGGCCTGGAAGCCGATCACGAAGTTCATCAAGGAGCACGGCTCGGTGCCCGCGATCCAGCTCGCGCACGCCGGCCGCAAGGCGATCGGTGACTGGGTGCCGGTGGCGCCCACGACCGAGCCGTTCCCCGGCGGCAACCAGCCGGAGAAGCTGAGGAACACGACGCAGATCGTGAAGGCGTTCGTCGACGCCGCGCTCAGGGCGATCGAGGCCGGCTTCGAGGTGCTCGAGGTCCACGCCGCGCACGGCTACCTGCTGCACGAGTTCTACTCGCCGCTGACGAACGAGGGCAGCATCGAGGAGCGCATCGCCCTGCCCGTCGAGGTCACCGCCGCCGTGAGGGCAGCGGTCGGCCCCGAGGTGCCGGTGCTGGTGCGGATCAGCGGCACCGACTGGGTCGACGACGGCTGGACCGCCGACGACAGCGTCGTGCTGGCACAGGCGCTCAAGGCCGCGGGTGCGGACCTGATCGACGTGTCCAGCGGCGGCAACACCGCGCAGGCGGACATCCCCGTGGGGCCCGGCTACCAGGTGCCGCTCGCCGAAGCTGTGCGACGCAAGGCAGACGTGCCCACGGGTGCGGTCGGCCTGATCACCGAGGCGAAGCAGGCCGAGCAGGTTTTGGCGGACGGTTCCGCCGACCTGGTCCTGCTCGCGCGCGAACTGCTCCGCGACCCGTACTGGCCGCTGCACGCGGCACAGCAGCTGGGTGTGGAAGTCAGGGCGCCGAAGCAGTACGCCAGGGCTTTCTGAAAACGCCCTCAGAGTTCAAGGGCTGGGCACCGGGGTCACCGGTTGCCCAACCCTTGAACTCCGAAGGCTGAATTCAGCGACGGTAATCGTCGTAGTCGTCGTACGGGTCGTCGTGTGGCTCGTCGCCACCACCACTCCCGTTCGCCGACCTTTCATCAGTCGACAGCTCGCGCTGCAACGCAGCGAAGTCGGTCTCATGAGAGCTGTATTTGAGCTCCCTGGCGACCTTCGTCTGCTTGGCCTTCGCTCGGCCGCGCCCCATGGCTCGACCCCCTCGCACAGGGACGGGGGCGGCCGGGGGAACGGCGGCCCCACTCGTCTCGACAACTGATTCCTGGTAACTACCGTACCGTGCCGATGGGGTTCCTCGCGACGCGGTAGGCGTGACACGTACCGCCAAATCTCGTGGCCGCCCCCGAGTGGAAGGATGCACAGGTGCCCAGACCGTTCGTCGCCTACCTACGGGTGTACGAACCGTTATCGGTCTTGGACGCTGAGCTAGCTTCCAAAGTGGAGAAAGCCCTGGAAGAGGGCCCTGTCCCCCGCTCGGAGGCAGGTGACCGGGAACGAGAGCTGTGGTTGCGATCACAGTTGGGACGAAAGCTCCTCCCGGGCGAGTCCTTCGACGTCATGACGATCAGTCCGGCCGAGGTTCCGACCTCCGAGGCCGCCAGGGTCGGGCAGGGTCCGCTCGTCTGCCCGCTGGACCTCCGGGCCCGCTCCGCCGCCGCCCTCGTGGGCTTCCTGGCCTCCGCGCCGCCGATCCTGCAGGACGCGGCCCTCGACCTCTCGCCGGAAACGGTCCGGGCGCGCGCGTCCGCCGTGATGGCCGAACTCTCCTCCGGCGCGGTCCACGTGATCTCCACGACGTGGACGATCCCGCTCCCGTGGTTCGCCCTCGTCGACCCGGCCCAGCGCCGTGTGGTCCTCGCCAGCGCCCAGGACGACCCGGAACGCCAGGTGTCGTGGCGGGTGGCCATGGCCGACGCCCGCCGCCGGGTCGCGCGGGCCCACCGGGTCGTGAAGCGCTCCCTGGGTGACGACGGCCCGGCCAAGGTCCTCGCCGACACGGGCCGCTGGCTCGAGCACTTCCACCCGCACGCGGCCGTCGAGCTCGACTACGGCGGCCTGGTGCAGCTGCTGGAGGACAAGGACCTGCTCGAGGACACCTCGGCGGTCGACGTGAACGCCATCATCGACGCACTCGAAGCGGACGACGCCGAGGAGGTCGCGCTGCGCTACGAGTCGCTGCGGGAGTTCTGGAGCGAGCTGGCCCGCAGGGAACGCCACGGCTGAAGCAGCACCCGCGCGGCCACGGCGGCCACCGCTGCCAGCACCATCGCCGCCGGCCATCCCACGGTCACCGCGACGAAGCTCGCGACGAACGGGGTCACCGAGGCGCTGAGGTAGTTCGCCGAGTTCTGCATGGCGATCGCGGTGGCGCTGCGGCCGTCCGGCGCCAGCTCACCGGCCTCGGTCACCGCGAGCCCGTTCCAGCACAGCGCGAACAACGACGTGGGCACCAGCACCGCGACCAGCACCGGCAACGGCGCCTGGTCCAGCGCGGCGACCAGCACGAACCCACCTGCGGTGATCACTGAGACGATCTTCAACGGCCCGATCCGGCTGCGCGCCCGGTCCGACCACACCCCGACCGCCAGCCTCCCCGCCCCGCCGAGCACCTGCGCGACGGCGAAGACGGCCGCAGCCGCCGTGACGCTCATGCCGCGGTGCTCGTGCAGGAGAGGGACCATCAGCGCCGTGGTGGTGAACTGGGGCACCACGAGCAGGCCGCTGGCGAGCGACAGCCGCAGCAACCGGGGGTCCTTGAGCACCAGGCCGTGCTCGGAGGTCGCCCGGACCGCGCCGGGGGGTTCGCGGACCAGCAACGCCACCGCGAGCGCCACGAACGCCGTCACGCCCGCCAGCACGACGAACGCGGTGGGCACGCCGGACGACAGCGCGATCCCGGGCAGGACGGCGGCGGTGAGGGCCGCGCCGAGCGGGGTCGCCGTCTGGCGGACGCCCATCGCGAGCCCGCGCGACTCCTTGCTGAACCACGACATCACCGCCCGCCCGCTGGCCGCGTTGACGCTGGCCCCGAACAGGCCGGCCGCGAGCAGTGCGAGACCGGCGATCCAGGCGTTGCCCAGCGCCACGGCGAGAAGACAGGCCGCGGCACCCACGCCACCGATGGTCATCACGAGCCGTTCGCCGCGCCGGTCCGCGACGACTCCCCACGGCACGAGAGCGATCATCGTGCCGAGGTTGACCGCACCGAGGAGAAGCCCGACCTGGGGCAGCGTGAGGGAGAAGTGCTGCTGGAGCTGCGGGCTGATCGCGGGCAGACCGAGGAAGACGGCCGCGTTCGTGCCCTGCGCCAACGCTCCGACAGACAGCACGACCCAGCGGTACCCCATGGGGGCACGCTAGGTCGGCTGCTCAGAAAGTGGAAAGGTCGTCTTATCTCTTGGGACGGTGGTGGCCGCGCTCGGCGGCCAGCAGCTCGTCCACCGACGCGCTCCCGCGCTGGTAGCGCGAGGCGATCTCGGCGTTGAGCTTGTCCACGACCACCTGCACCTCACGCCGCCGCACCGACACGGACGCCTCTTCCGAGATGAACGTCTCCAGCACCTCGATGAGCTTCGAGTCGTCCAGAGAGCTCACGTCGGAGAGGTCCACGTCGGAGATGAGCGCCTCGACGTGCCGTTGATGCGCATCAGCACGTGACGGCTCATGGGTCTGATACCGGCCCAGGCCGGTCGCGGGACCCACGGCGTTCGTGGAGAGGATCGTGGCCAGTTGGTCGACCACCGCTGAGCCGCCGGAGCTGCGGCGCTCTTGTTCGGCACGCACGATGTCGATCCGCGCGTGCAACAACCGGCGCAGGTAGGACAGATCTGTCTCTTCCTGCGCGGCCTCGTCGCGGAGTTCGCGCACCTCGACGAGCGGGCGCTGCTCGACGCCCTCCGTGTAGTCGGGGGCGAGCACCCGGTCGATTCGGCGGCGCCCGCCAGGACGCACCTCGATCACGTGTCCATCCTGCGGTAGATCCTCCCTACCCGCCAACACATCCCATGCACCAAACTTGTCTCAAATGTGCACGCCCAGCAGCTTTCGCGCCTCGTCCGGGGACAAAGCGGGTCGCTGGGCGATCTTGGAGAGACCTGCGGCACGTGCCACGAGCTGTGCGTTGTCCCGCACCGGCACGCCCCGCGAGTAGCTGACGGTGTCTTCCATACCCACCCGGAGGTGGCCACCCGCACCCAAAGCGGTGAACATCACCGGCAGGGTGGTCCGGCCGATCCCGGTGGCCGAGAACGTCGCCCCGTCCGGCAGGGCGTTCAGGGCGGCGACCAGCGTCGCCGCGTCACCCGGCATGCCGCCGGGCACCCCCATCACGAAGTCGACGTGCACGTGACCGCCCGCGGGCAGGCCGTGCTGGTCAAGCAGGCGCTTCAGCGACGCGAGCTGCCCGACGTCGAAGATCTCGTACTCCGGGACGATGCCGCGTTCCTGCATGCCCTTGTGCAGGGAGACGATGAACTCCCAGCGGTTCAGGAACACGTCGTCACCGAAGTTGACGGTGCCCATCGTGCAGGACGCCGAGTCCGGCATCGCCTCCAGCACGCGCAGGCGGTCTTCCTCGGGGTCGTGCACCGACCCGCCGGTCGACAGCTGCACGACGAGGTTGGTCTCGGAGCGCAACGCCTCGACGGTGGCCTTGAGCAGACCCAGGTCGAGCGACGGCTTCGCGTCCTCGCCCCGGATGTGGACGTGGATCATCGCCGCGCCGACCTGCTCGCAGCTCTGCGCCGTCTTGACCAGCTCTTCCAGGGTCACCGGAAGCTGCGGGACGTCGGCTTTCGCGTGCTCCGCTCCGGTGGGAGCGACAGTGATGAGCGTGCCCAGGGACATGTACCGGGACTTTAGGGCGTCACGCCCTCAAGTTGCGAACAGCTTCCCGGCCCAATCCGGGCGTGTCAGCGGGCACCGAGTCGGGGTCGATCCGCGCCGCGACCTCGCGCTCGGGGGCACCCGCGGTCAGCTCCGCGTCGATCGGCACAGACCGCTTGACCAGCGCCAACGCGATCGCGCCGAGCTCGTGGTGCAGCGCCACGCTGCCCACCCGGCCCACCGCGCGGCCGTCCAGCGCTACCGGGTCACCGGGCTCGGGCTGGGCATCCGCAGAACCATCCAGGTGGAGTAGGAGCATCCGCCGCGGCGGTCGTCCCACGTTGTGGACCTTCGCGACCGTCTCCTGGCCGCGGTAGCACCCCTTGTTCAGGTGCACGGCCGGGTCGATCAGGCCGACCTCGTGCGGGATCGTGCGTTCGTCGGTGTCGACGCCCTGCCGCGCGCGCAGCGACTCGACCCGCAGCGCCTCGAACGCGTAGCTGCCCGCGGGGCGCGCGCCGGCGTCCGTGATGCGCTCCCACCACGCCGCCTTCTCGTCGCGCGGGACCAGCAGGTCGAAGGCGTTCGGACCGGGCCACGACGCCTTGCGGACGAAGCCCTCTCCGAGCGCGTCGACCCCGGACGGCCGCGGGACGCCGAGCTTCTCGAGCAGCGCGGGCGCGTCCGGACCGGTGATCGTCAGCAGCGCGAACTCGCCGGTGGCGTCGCGCGGCTCGACCTTGGACCAGAAGACCATCTTCTTCAGGTACGCGAGCAGGTCGTCGACCTTCTCGACGTCGAGGAACACCGTTCCGCCGACGTTCGCGACCACCATGTGGTGCTCCAGGCGCCCCTGGGCGTCGAGGATCAGCGCCTCGGTGGCCGCGCCCTCGCCCAGCTGCTCGAAGTGCTGGCTCGTGAGCTGGTGCAGCCACTTGAGCCGGTCCTCGCCGGGGATCGCGATGATCCCGCGGTTCGAGCGGTCGACGACGACCACCGAACGGGCGGCTGACCGCTGCTCCGCGAACGGGTCTCCGTAGTGCCAGGCGACGCCGGCATCCGTCGAATCGTCGGGCGGCGGGACGGCTCCGGGGAGAGTCACTCGGTCTCCTGCTCCTGCTTCAAACAGTCGCGGCACGTGCCGGACAGCGCGAGATGGGTTGCATCCAGTTCGAACCCGTCGCGCTCCCGCAATGTTCCGACCAACGGGTCGAGAAGCTCACACGGGATCTCCTGGACCGAGCCGCAGACGTGGCACACGAGGTGCACGTGCTGGTGCTCGTCGACCGAGTAGCTCGGCGCGCCGTGGCCCAGGTGCGTGTGCCGCACGAGCCCGAGCCGGTCGAGCAGGTCGAGCGTGCGGTAGATCGTCGTGATGTTGACCGTCGGCGCCGTCTCCTGGACGCGCGCGCAGATCTGCTCCGGAGTGGCGTGCTCCAGCGCCCTGACCGCGTCCAGCACGAGCTGGCGCTGCGGCGTCATCCTCATGCCGCGGTCGTGCAGCGTTTTCCGCAGGCCTCTTGCGGTCTCCACGGCCGCCATGTTAATCGCTGCCAGTAGGCTCGGCCCATGCGCGTGCTGGCACTGCTCGACGGAACCCTCGCTGACCCCGACTCGCCGCAGATCCGCGTCGACGACCTGGGGCTGATGCGCGGTGATGGCGTGTTCGAAACGATCCTCGTGGTCGGCGGGAAGCCCCGCGAACTGACGCCGCACCTGGACCGGCTCGACCGGTCTGCCGCCATGCTCGACATGTCGCCTCCTCCGCGTGCGGAGTTCGAGCGCGCGGTCGAGCTCGTCATCGGCAACTGGACCGGCGGCGAGGAGTTCGCCCTCAAGCTCGTCTACACCCGCGGTGTCGAGGGCGGCGACGGCACGCCCACCGGGTTCGCGATCGGCATGGAGATCGGCGCGAAGGTGCTCAAGCAGCGCGCCGAGGGCCTGTCCGCCGTGACGCTGGACCGCGGCATCGACGCCGACCTCGCCGACCGCGCGCCGTGGCTGCTGCTGGGCGCGAAGTCGTTGTCGTACGCGATCAACATGGCCGCGCTGCGCGAGGCCGAGCGCCGCGGCGCCGCCGAGGTCATCTTCACGACCTCGGACGGCTCCGTGCTCGAGGGCCCGACCTCGACGCTGATCCTGGTGCGCGGCAAGACGTTGGTCACGCCGCCGTCGAAGCTCGGCATCCTGCCCGGCACCACGCAGTACGCGCTGTTCCGAGCCGCCGAGCGCGCCGGCTGGACCGTGCTCGTGGAGCCGATCCAGACCGGCGAGCTCTACGACGCCGAGGGCGTGTTCCTCTGCTCCAGCGTCCGCAAGATCACGCGGGTGACCGTGCTGGACGGCAAGCAGCTGCCCGACTCGGCGGCCCTGCTGACCGAGCTGCAGGGTCTGTACGAGTCCGAGTACTAGAACTTCTAGCGGAGTCCGGCGTCGACCGCGGCCATCAACGGGCCGCGGTCACCGGACATCTCCCAGAACATCGCGCCCAGCAGGTTCTTCGACTTGAGCCACGCGGTCTTGCGCTGGATCGACCAGGCGTCGTCGAAGGTCCACCACTGGTTGCCGGTGTAGCAGGACGTCGCCACGGCCACCTCGTCGTGGAAGACCGTGCAGTTCGGCACCGACGCGACGAGGTTGGCGTACCCGCGCGTGCCCGACTCCTCCGGGAACTGACCAGGAGCCGCACCACCCGCGGTCTGCCACTCGCCGTTCTTGCCGCCGTTCGCCACGTTCTGCCAGCCGCGTCCGTAGAACGCGAGGCCGAGCGTGATCTTGCGCGACGGCACTCCCGCGTCGAGGTAGGCCTGCACGGTGCTCTCGACGCTGAACTTGGTCGTGTAAGGGTCGTCCGGGTCCGGGTAGAGGTTGCCCTGGTGGCCGGTCCGGTTCGGCTCCCACGAGTTGTCGCTGCCGGAGCCGTGGAAGTCGTAGCCCTGGACGTTGAAGATGTCCATCGACTGCGCGACCCGCCCGAGTTCCCAGCCGGCCTCGATCTTGGCGGGGTCGGCCGGGGTGAACGCCGTGAGCTGGTAGCGCTTGCCCGTGGTCGTGGTGAGCGCGTCGAACTGCCGGCGGAACTCCTCGATCAGCAGGGTGTTGTTGACCTTGTCCTGCGGTCCGAAGTGGTTGCCCGCGTGACCTTCCGCGCCCGGCCACTCCCAGTCGAGGTCGATGCCGTCGAAGATGCCCGCCGCGCTGCCGGGACCGCCCGCGCCGTTGTACACGGGCAGGTTTCCCTTGATGTAGACGTCGATGCAGGACGACACGAACTTCTTGCGCGCCGCGTCCGTCGCCGCGACGTCGGAGAAGTACTTGGAGTACGTCCACCCGCCGAGCGAGATCAGCACCTTGAGGTTCGGGTGCTTCGCCTTGAGCTTCTTGAGCTGGTTGTAGTTGCCGCGCAACGGTTCCCAGCCGCTGTCCGCGACGCCGTCGACGGACTGGGCCGCGGACATCGGCCTGCTGTAGTCGGCTTCCGCGTCACCGGCGCCGTCACCCTGGTTCGGGTCCTGCGGGTTCGGGCTCGTGCCCTTCGTGACGCCGTGCAGGCACGTCAGGTTGACCGGGTCGATGTTGCCGAACGCGTAGTTGACGTGCGTCATCTTCGCGGCGTCCATGTCCTTTACGAAGTACTGGCGCCCGTAGATGCCCCACTGCACGAAGTACCCGACACGGGCGTACCCGCCGACGATGTCACCGGTGCGCTCGTTCAGCGTGTTGCTCGGCGTCGAGAGGTTGTCGTAGAGGTCGCGTGCCCGGACGGTGAACGTGTAGTTCGTGGACGGCGAGAGTCCGGTGATCGTTGCAGTGGTGCCTGCGATGGTGGTCTTGACCGTCCCGCCGACCAGAACGTCGTAGTTCGCGACGCCTTTGTTGTCCGTGGACGCGTTCCACGCCAGCGTGATGCTGCCCGCGTCTTTCGCCGTCGAGCGCAGGTTGCCTGGAGCGGTCGGCGGGGTCGTGTCGTCGGCGGGGTTGTTGGTGGTGACGGTGACGGCGGCGCTGGGTCCGCTCTGCGTGCCCTTGGAGTCCTTGGCGCGCACCGTGAACGAGTAGGCGGTGTTCGGGGTCAGACCGGTGATGGTGGCGGACGTCGTGGTGGAGCTTCCGGCGAGCGCCGTGCCGTTGTAGACGTCGTAGCCGGCGATCGGCAGCGAACCCGCCGTGGAGGCGTTCCACTGCAGGCTCACCGTGCGCGTGGTCTTCGCCGGGGACGTCAGGTTCGTCGGCGTGGCCGGCGGGGTGTCCGCGCTGCCGTCGCAGTTGGCGTTGCTGATGCGGCACGTCACCGGGTCGACGTTCTGGCTGATCGAGAACGTCGGGCTGTACGGCTCGGTGCTCGCTCCCGCGTTGATGGTCTTGTTGTAGAAGGCGGGGGTGACGGTGACCTGGTTGCCGTTCTGAGCGACCGTGCCGTTCTGGCCGTTGCTCACCGTCACGCCGTTGGGCAGCGTGAAGGAGATCGACCAGTCGCTGACGGTGGCGGTGCCGTGGTTGCGCACGACGAACTTCGCCGTGCCACTCGCGACCGTGTATTCGGCCGTGAGTCCCGTCGGTGCCGGTGGCGTGGTGCCGCTGCCGTCGCACGCCATGTTGTTGATCGTGCAGGTGGCCGGGTCGGCCGCGGCGCTCAGCGTGAACGTCGGGCTGTACGGCTCGGTGTTGCGCCCGGCGGGGAGGTTGTTGATGTAGAAGGCCGGAGTGAGCGTCACTCTCGTGCCGTTCTGGGTGATCGTCGCGTTCTGGGGACTGGACGCGGTGACACCGGCCGGGAGGTCGAACTTGATCGACCACCCGTTGAGCGCGGTCGTGCTCGCGTTGGCGACCACGAACTTGCCACTCGTGCCGGTGCGGGAGAAGGTCGCGGTGATGCCCGTGGCGGCGTGTGCAGGGACCGCCAGGGCCAGTAGTGCGACCAGAACCGTTAGCAGGGCAGGGATTCGGCGCATGCGGAACTCCAGTTCGGAGAGATTCCGCGGCGGCCGTCAGTTACGGTATTTGGTCTGGACCACTCACGTCAATGCCGCCGTTCGTCAGCCGACCGGCCGGAACCTGACGGCCGTCCCCGGCCGCGCCTGCCCGAGAAACCCCAGGTGATCGCCGTCCACCACGCCGATGACGGGGTAGCCGCCGGTCGTCGGGTGGTCGTTGAGGAAGACCACGGGCTGACCGTCCGGCGGCACCTGAACCGCGCCGGTGATCATCCCCTCGCTGGGAATCTCCCCGTCACGACGATTCAGCACCGTCCCCTGCAACCGCGCGCCGACCCGGTTGCTGCGGTCCGACACCGCCCAGGACCCTTGCCGCAGCTGGGTTTCCGCGTCCTCGAACCAGTCGTCGCGCGGCCCGAGCAGGATCGGGACGACCAGCGTGTGCAACGCCCGGTGCGGCGGCACGACGTCCGCCCCCGTCGCCGTGCCGGGCTTCCCGAGCGTGAGGACGTCGTTGTCCCGCAACGGGTCTGGACCGATTCCGGAGAGCAGGTCGGTGGACCGGCTGCCGAGCTCCTCCGGCACGTCCACGCCCCCGGACAGGGCCAGGTAGGTGCGCAGCCCGGTCTGCGGCGTGCCGATCTCCAGAACCTGCTGCGGCTTCAGGTGGACCGGCTGGTGCGAGTCGACCAGCCTGCCGTCGACGCGGAGCTCGGTGGACGGCCCGGTGACCGCGATCGTGCAACTCGAGTTGGCCTCGAGCGCGAGGCCGCCGAGCAACAGCTCCAGCCCGGCGGCGGACTCGGCGTTGCCGACGAGCCGGTTGGCGAGCTTGAGCGAGTCCCGGTCCAGCGCACCCGACGGAGGCACCCCGAGGTGCGCGTTGCCCGGCCGGCCGAGGTCCTGGACCAGCGCCTGCGGACCGGTCCTGATGATCGTGACGGTGCGGCTCACGCGATCACGAACCTGACCTGGTCGCCGGGCTGCAGGAGCGCGGGCGCCTCGGCCTTGGCGTCGAACAGCGTGATCTCGGTGCGCCCGATCAACCGCCAGCCGCCCGGTGTCGGCCGCGGGTAGGCGGCGGTGAACTCGCCAGCGATGCCGACCGAACCCTGCGGGACCTTCGTGCGCGGGGAGTCGAGCCGGGGCTGCTGGAGTTGTTCTGGAAGGCCGGTGAGGTAGCCGAAGCCCGGCGCGAAGCCGCAGAACGCGACCTCGTAGACGGCCTCGGTGTGGAGCTTCACGACCTCGTCAGGGGTGGTGCCGGCGGTGTCGGCGACCAGGTCGAGGTCCGGGCCGTCGTAGATGACGGGGATGGTGATCTCGCGCGAGTGCGTGGTCGGGGCTTGGCTCAGGTCGACCGTCTTCAGCGCTTCCCTGACCTGGGCCAGCGCGCCCTTGACCAGCACCGTTCGGGCGGCCGGGACCAGTTCCTCGACACCGTCGAGCCTCTCGAGGGCGGCGCGGACGGCCGCGACCTCGGTCAGTGAGTCGACCTCGACCAGGAGCGCGTCGGTTCCGCAGCGCCGCAGAAGCATGGACCCATGCTACGGGGAATCGTGGGATTGTTGAACAATCCGACACGCGAATCGTTCAACAATCCCGCAATCCATCGATCCGATCGTCGGATCGTAGAACGATCCTTCGATCCTTCGATCCTTCGATCCTCACGTCGATCGTTGAACGATCCGACGATCCCCGCGTGGGATTGTTGAACAATCCGGCAGTCTGCTCAGCCGACGATGCGCTTGAGGTGCGCCGACGTGTGCGGCTGCATCTCCTGGCCCATCATGGCGCGCTCCTCGACATACGCGAGGTCGCCGTTGACGACGCCGTACAGGCGCTGCGAAGCCTTGACTTCCTTGGCCGTGGCGGAGCGGATGACCGCGTCCGTCTCGAACTCCCAGGACGTCTGGGTGCGCACCTTGCCGTAGTACAGCTCGACGATGCCCGTGTTGTGGGTCAGCAGGAGCTCGATCGTGTCGTCCTCCTGCGGCCGCCAGAACCCCTGCTCACGCGCTGCGGGACGAATGACCTCGCCCGCCTCGTTGAGCAACCAGCTCCGCGCCTCGTAAACGAGGAACGGCCGCCCGTCGTGAGCGAACGTGATCTGCTGCCCGAAGCGGAACGGACCATCGATCGTCGGGTAGACGACCTCGCCCTCGCCACGCCACACACCCACGAGCGGCAGCACGCCCAACAGGGCGTCGTTCAGGTTCGCGCCTTCACGCAGGTTCGCCGTGTCCGCCGGAATCGGCATGTCGGTGAACTGCGGGAGGTTGCGCTCCCTGGTGGCCGCCGCACGTTCCTCGGCCAGGCGAATGGCCTCGTCGCCGCTGCTCATCGCTGGTCGGAGTAGAGGCGGTAGACGACGTAGCCGGCGAACCACGTCACGGCGATCGTCACTAGCACCAGGAGTCCGGTGAAGATGTGTTCCACGGGGTAAGGATATCTCGGCTGGTTTGACGTGCAGGGTTGTGGTGGTGGAGGACACCGGTTCTTGGTGCGGGTTGCGGGTTGCGGCCTGGTGGGTGGGTTTTGTTGCTTGCGGCCCGTTGCGGTTGAGTGCTTCCCCTGGGGGCTCTGCCCCCAGACCCCCGGCAATCTGATCCGGGGGGTGGCGCCGCCCGTAGGTAGATGGCACGCCTGTTGCGTTGGGCGGCTGCGCGTTGAGTTCGTGGTTGCGTTGGCGGTGGGGTCCCGTCACGAGTCGCACCAGGAGCTGGCCACATGCAGGTAGGGGTGTCAACTCGACGAAGAGCGTGTCGAGTTGACACCCCTACCTGCATGCAGCAAGAGCTGTGGCGCGACTCGTGACGGGACCCCACCGCCCAGGCCTCTTGGTAAGGACGGCTCGCCTGCGGCATCGCGGACGATCTGGGTGCGATGCCGAGAGCATGCGCTCGCACGGCTCGCCTGCGGCATCGCGCGAGAAGGCAGCTCGCCTTCGGCTTCGCGCCGATGCCTGCTCGCGGCCTTTCCGCCTGCTGCCTTCGCCGCCCGCCTGCCGCTCTGCCCCGCGACTTGCTTTCCCCGAGACCTGCCTGACGCTCGGCCGGCCTGCCGCTTCCGACACCTGCAGCCGCCTGCCGCCTAAGCCGCGTGTCGCCCGCCGCTCCACCCGCTTGCCGCTCCACCCGCTCGCCGCTCCGCCCGCTAGGCGGGCTGTCCCCATGACCGCGCGCTCCTCGCCTGCAGCCTCTCCCGCAGCCTCCGCCACTCAGCCCTTCTGCCACCCGGCTCGCATGCCGCCCACCCGGCCCGCATGCCGCCCACCCGGCCCGCCGCCCAGTCCACCCACCGCCCGGCACGATGCCCGGCCAGCTGATCCACCTCCCCCAAGACCACCCGCCCCAAGACGTGGAAAACCCCGGCGGTGAGTCACCGCCGGGGCCTTCGTCATGCCGATCAAGTCGTGCGAACTAGGCGACTGCGATCTCCACCGCGTGCACGCCGGGGCCGGAAGCCGACACGTCGGCCTGGCCGTTGCCGGAGCGGTGCAGTGCGCGGACGGTCCAGCTGCCCGGGGCGGCGAAGAAGCGGAAGTCGCCCTCCGGGGAGGTGACCACCTCCGCGGTGAACTCGCCGGTCGAGTCCAGGAGGCGCACGAAGGCGCCGCCCACGGGGGTGCCGTCGGAGAGGACCTTGCCCTCGAGGACCGTTTCGGTCGTCGCCACGTCGATCGAGCCGCCCTGGGTGGGGGCGCCGCAGCCGTTGGTCATGGTCAGGACTCCTTGCCGGAACCGAGCTCGATCGGCACGCCGATCAGCGAGCCGTACTCCGTCCAAGAACCGTCGTAGTTCTTGACGTCTTCGTGGCCGAGCAGCTCGCGCAGGGCGAACCAGGTGTGGGAGCTGCGCTCGCCGATGCGGCAGTACGCGATGGTCTTGCGGCTGCCGTCGAAGCCGGCTTCGGCGTACAGCGCCTTGAGCTCCTCGTCCGACTTGAAGGTGCCGTCCTCGTTGGCCGCCTTGGACCACGGGACGTTGACGGCGGACGGGATGTGGCCGCCGCGCTGGGCCTGCTCCTGCGGGAGGTGCGCGGGTGCCAACAACTTCCCGGAGAACTCGTCGGGGGAACGGACGTCGACGAGGTTCTTGTTGCCGATGGCCTCGACGACCTCGTCGCGGAACGCGCGGATGGAGAGGTCCTGCTCCTGCGCGGAGTAAGTGGTCGCGGAGCGGGTGACCTCTTCCTTGTCCAGAGGACGGCCGTCGAGCTCCCACTTCTTGCGGCCGCCGTCCAACAACTTCACGTTGGTGTGGCCGTAGAGCTTGAAGTACCAGTAGGCGTAGGCGGCGAACCAGTTGTTGTTGCCGCCGTAGAGGACGACGGTGTCGTCGTTGGAGATGCCCTTGGCCGAGAGCAGCTTCTCGAAGCCTTCGCGGTCGATGAAGTCGCGGCGGACCGGGTCCTGCAGCTCCGTCCGCCAGTCGATCCTGACGGCACCGGGGATGTGGCCGCCTTCGTACGCGGTGGTGTCCTCGTCGACCTCCGCGAACACGACGCCCGGCGCCTGGAGGTTTTCCTCGGACCAGGCGGCCGAGACCAGCACGTTCTCACGGCTCATGGGAAGTTGCTCCTGTAGTAGTGCGTGTCGTCATTGCGGTCGAGCGAGGGCAGGCACGAACCTGCGCAGTACGAGGTACATCTCGCACCCGAGGCACAGGCCGAGCGCCGCGTTGAGCAGTGCTGCCACCAGTGCGAAGCCGGTCGCCACCATGCCGAGCGTGGTGAGGCCGGTGGCGTAACCGAGGGTGCCGATCAGTGCGAAGACGAAGCCGACGCCCTGCGCGAACCGCAGCGGGGCGGCTTCCTCGCGTTCGGTGGTCGGGGTCAGACGCGGCTGGATCGCGTAGCGGTAGACGTGACCCCACGGGTTCAACTTCAACGAGATGAACGCGCACATCGCGAACAGCACCGTCTGGGCGGCGAGGAGTCGCCACCAGCCGGTGAGCAGCACGATCGCGAGGATGACGGTGGTCATCCAGGCGGAGAAGCGCGGTCCGCGCGGGTCTACAGGGGAGTCTTTGAGCACGACGACCTCCGGGCAAACGGACGAGAGCATTCAGTCCGGCAGAGGTGGCTGTCAGGCGTCAAGCGGCCCGATCAGCCCGTCGTGCGACACAGGCTGCTGCGCGTGCGGCACAGGTCAACCGCGCGTCGCTTCGTGAGCAGCATGGTCATGGCAGCGAGGGTAGCCCCCAATCCCTCGGTGCGGGAGGTATGTCCACTTGGTGGAACCAACGAGGTTCACCCGACTGGATTAGGGCAGATGCGGGCGCAGCGCTTCGAGCAACGAGTCGCGCTTCGGCACGCCGCCGACCCGCAGCACCTCGGTGCCGTCGGACGTCAGGGCCAGCGTCGTGGGGGTGCGCATGACGCCCAACGACGTGGTGACGTCCGGGAGGTTCGTGACGTCCAGTTCGGCGTGCGTGAGGCCGTCCGTGCGGTCGGCCAGGTCGCGCAGGATCACCTTCGCGTGCCGGCACGGCGCGCAGAACGTGGTGGAGAGCTGGACCAGCGTCACCCCCGGCGCGAGCAGGTCGCGCACGGGAGCGGGCAGGTCGGGGACAACGGCCTTGGAACGGGACGAGATGCGGCCCTCGCGGACCTTGAGCAGCACACCGATCGCGCCGGCCACGGCCAGCGCGCCCAGCAGCGCCCACACACCAGTCATCGTTGGCTCAACGGTACATCCGTGATCTGGCCGGACAGCTTGAACGAGCCGCTCTCCACCTCGACGGCGGTGGGCGTCGCCCCGAACGGCAGCGTGCCGGGGTCGATCTTGATCGCGAGCGCCTGGCGGAGCTGCGGGATGATCTGCTTCAACGACGCGTCGTTGAGCTCGATGTCGTCGATGTTGATCTGGATGGCACCGCTGACCAGGGCGATCTGCCCGTACGCGGTGAGCGTGACGACCTTGCCGGCCACGTTGGTCTCGCCGGAGAGCTTGATCGCGGCGGTCGTCTTCGGCGCCGCGGGGTCGGCCGGGGCCTGCGTGGCGGTGCGGTTGTCAGGCTCGATCGAGAGCTTGTCGAACGGCGTCACCTGGTTCGCGAGCCGGTTCAGGTCCATCGCCTTGATCCGGACGCTGCCCTTGACGGTGTCGATGGTCGCCTTGGAGACGTTGCCCGCGAGCAGGTCTGACAGCTCCACGCGGGTGTGCAGGAGATCGGCCTCGACGTCGAGGTCGCGCAGGTCGACGCCCTGCTGCTCGTCCTTGATCGGCACGCCGTACGCGCGGATCTCCACGTGCTGGTAGTCGCCGCGCAACGCCTGCAGCGTGAACGGGAACCCGTTGATGCGCACCGCAGGGTCCTCGCTGAGCTGCAGCTTCTCCCGCATGCGCTGGGCGATCTGGTACTCGCCGGCGGCCGCGAGGGCGAAGTCGGCCGCCACGAGCAGGATGCCCAGGACGATCACTGTGATGATGAGGAACTTCCCGCGGCGGGACTTCTTCTTCCGCGGCCGTGCGGGCGTCTGCGCAGTCATTCCTCGTCCTCGACGTTAACGGCGATCCATGCCGCCACCCGGTCTACCAGTTCTGGAGTCGCGGCCGTTTCCGCGTGCCGCATGCCGGGTTCGATCCACAACTCGGCATGTCCGGAGGACGCGCGGTGCAGCGACCTGGCGTGCTCCACGGAGAAATAGTGGTCCAGGTCACCGTGCACGATCAGCAGTGGGGTCGGTGTGATGCGCCCGACCACCTCCAGCGGACTCTCCGGCGCTTGTACCCAGCTGCCGCCGAGCCGAACCCCCAGCGCCCGCGCCGCGAGCTTTCCGTGAGGCTGCTCCAGCAGCCAGTGCACCCGGCGCATGGGAGCGGTTTCACGCGACCACCAGCGGGCCGGTCCGCTCACGGCGACGACGGCGTCCGGCCTGGTCTCGCCGAGCGCGGCGTGCCGCAGGACGATCGACGCGCCCATGGAGAACCCGATCGTGGCGATCTTCGAGTAACCCAGCGAGCGAGCCGTCCGCACACCCGCCTCGATGTCGTGGACCTCGTCGGCACCGACCGTGGAGCGCCCTTCGGAGCGTCCGTGCCCGCGGAAGTCGAACGCGACGACACCGGCTTTCCTGGCCAGACGGGCGAGGATCCGCGCGACGTACGGGCGCCGCACGTTGTTCGTGAACCCGTGTCCCACAACGAAAGCGAGGTCGCTTTCGCCCTTGTGGTGGACCCCGTGGAGCCGCACTCCGTCATGTGACGTGGATGTAACAGGGATGACGCCTGTGGAAACAAGTGTGAGCACGGCTTCTTGACCTGGGACTTTCTCGGGTTGCACCGGTATTGTCTCCGTCATCCGCAGGCAACGGGGCCCGGTCACCGTACGCCGCTGGTCTGGTCGAGGTGACCTGACCACGGCCGATTTGGAGGGCACCCCGATGAGCATCGACGTGCTGCTGCTGACGACAGACCCCGACCCGGAGGCCGTGCTTCCCGCTCTGGCTCTGCTCCCGCACGCCGTTCGCCCGCTGCGTCCCGAGGTGTCCGCGCTCCTCGAGGCCGGCCCCCACGACATCGTGCTGGTGGACGCCCGCACCGACCTGGTCGGCGCCCGTTCGCTGTGCCGGCTGCTCGACTCGTCCGGTGTGGACGTGCCCGTGGTGGCGGTCGTCACCGAGGGCGGTCTGGTCGCGGTCAACTCCGACTGGTCGGTCGACGAGATCCTGCTGCCGAACTCCGGCCCCGCCGAGGTCGACGCCCGCCTGCGACTCGTTCGCTCGCGCCGCGGCACCACGGCGCCCGGTGGCGACGGCGCGATCCAGCTCGGCGACCTCGTGATCGACGAGGCCACCTACACCGCGCGCCTCAAGGGCCGCCCGCTCGACCTCACCTACAAGGAGTTCGAGCTGCTCAAGTACCTCGCGCAGCACGCGGGCCGGGTCTTCACCCGCGCCCAGCTGCTGCAGGAGGTCTGGGGCTACGACTTCTTCGGCGGCACCCGCACGGTCGACGTCCACGTGCGACGGCTGCGCGCCAAGCTCGGCCCCGAGCACGAGGCGCTCATCGGCACGGTCCGCAACGTGGGCTACAAGTTCGTCCGCCCGCCGCGTCCCGGATCGTCGCGCCGCCCGGCCGACGTGGCCGAGGTCGAGGTCGACGACTCCGCGCGTGTCCTGGATGAGCGTTTGATCGCGCGGTAGGTTCGCCTTTGTGGCGCAACTGAGCTGGTTCGAGGAGCTGACGGCCGACCAGGCCGCCGAGGTGACGCGGCTTTTGCAGGCCGCGCAGGGCAGCGACGGGGTGGCGCCGGTCGGCGAGGCCGTCCGGCTGCGGTTGCGCCCCGGCGCGACGGGCAGCCGGCACCTCCTCGCGCACCTGGACGGCGAGCTCGCCGGGTACGCGCACGTCGACCTGATCGGTGACTCCGGCGGCAACAAGGTCGCCGAGCTCGCCGTGCACCCGCGGTACCGCCATCAGGGCGTGGGCGAGGCGCTGGTCAACGCGCTTCCCCAGGAGTCTCTGCGCATCTGGGCCCACGGCGGCCACCCGGACGCCGAGAAGCTCGCCGAGAAGCTCGGCTTCCGCAAGGTGCGCGAGCTGCTGCGGATGAAGCTGCGCGTCGAGAACGACCTTCCCGAGCCCAAACTGCCCGAGGGCGTCACCATCCGGCCGTTCGTGCCCGGCAGGGACGAGGCCGCGGTCGTCTACGTGAACCACCGCGCGTTCGACTGGCACCCCGAGCAGGGCGCGATGTCCATCGAGGACGTTCGCGCCAAAGAAGAAGAGGCCTGGTTCGACCCGGAGGGCTTCCTGCTCGCGTTCGACGCCGACGACCACCTGGCGGGCTTCCACTGGACGAAGGTCCACACGCCCGAGCTGGGCGAGGTCTACGTCGTGGGCGTCGACCCGGACCGCCAGGGAGGCGGCCTGGGCAAGGCGCTCACCCTCGCCGGTCTGCGCCACCTGCGCGAACAGGGCGTCAAGGAAGTGATGCTCTACGTCGAGTCCGACAACACGGCGGCGGTGCGCGTCTACACGAAGCTCGGCTTCACCCTTTGGGACGCCGACGTCCAGTACGCCCGGTAGTCAACGTACCGTCACAAAACGCATACGCGCTGGTCACGCACTCACTCATTTGGCCGTGTGACCCGTCACTTCCCGTCCTGTGTTCACCTCTCGTTCACCTTGTCTAGGTGGGTTGTCCATTCTGGCTACCTACCTTCCACAACGAGCGGCGGCGTCCGTCGCGAACCGCTACTGCTTCCGCAAGGTGGAGGACCAAGGTGAAGATCCAGCGGCACGGTGCCGTGCTCGGCCTCGTCGCGGCCAGCGCGCTGCTGCTCAGCGCGTGTGGCAGTGACAACAACGCGCCGACGGGTGGCACCAACAACACCACGTCGAACGCCGCGTCCGTCCCGGTCGAGTGCGGTGGCAAGACGAAGCTCAACGCCGAGGGCTCCTCCGCGCAGAAGAACGCGGTCGACGCGTTCGTGCAGGCCTACCAGGCCGCCTGCCCCGGTGTGGACCTCGCGTACAACCCCTCCGGCTCCGGTGCCGGCGTGAAGAACTTCAACGCCGGACAGGTCGACTTCGGTGGCTCCGACTCCGCGCTCAAGGAAGGCGCGGAGACCACGGACTCCACCAAGCGCTGCAAGGAGAACCCGGCCTGGAACCTGCCGCTGGTCTTCGGCCCGGTGGCCGTCGGCTACAAGGTCTCCGGTGTGGACAGCCTCGTGCTGGACGCCAAGACCACCGCCGCGATCTTCTCCGGCGCGGTCAAGAAGTGGAACGACCCGGCCATCAAGGCGCTGAACGGCTCCGCGACCCTGCCGGACAAGGACATCGCGGTCATCTACCGCTCGGACGAGTCGGGCACCACCGACAACTTCCAGAAGTACCTGAAGGTCGCCGGCGGCTGGACCAAGGGTGACGGCAAGCAGTTCAAGGGTGGTGTCGGCGAGGGCAAGGAGAAGTCCGCCGGTGTCGCGCAGGCCGTCGGCTCCATCGACGGTGCGATCACCTACGTCGAGTGGTCCTTCGCGCAGGACAACAAGCTCTCGGTCGCCAAGATCGACTCCGGCGCCGGTGCCGTCGAGCTGACCGCCGAGACGGCCGGCAAGGCCATCGACGAGGCCAAGATCAAGGGCGAGGGCAACAACCTGGTCCTCGACCTCGACTCGATCTACGGCTCCAAGGCCGCCGGTGCGTACCCGCTCCTGCTCGCGACCTACGAGATCGTGTGCTCCAAGGGCTACGACGCCGACACCGCGAAGGCCGTCAAGGCGTTCCTCACGGTTGCCGCCACCACCGGTCAGCAGCAGCTCGCCGACGCGGGCTACGTGCCGCTGCCCAAGGCGTTCCAGGACAAGATCCTGACCGCTGTGAAGGCGATCGCCTGAGGTTGATGCGAAACTTCGGCTGACGCAGACGCGATGAAAGATCCCGTCGTGGCCAAGCGCCCCGCCCGCCCCGGTGACACCGGTGCGGAGCGGGGCGTCGCGGCTGCTCCCCACGCCTCGGAGGCTCCGATTCCCCCGACACCGGAAGCTCCAGAAACGACCAAGGCACCTCACGTCCGGCCTGGCGACCGCATCTTCCGCGGCCTGGCGACGGGGTCCGGTGTCTTCATCGTCGTCCTCATCGGCGCGATCGGCCTGTTCCTGATCCTGCAGGCCATCCCGTCGCTCGGGCTGGACAACGTCAACTTCCTGACCAGCCGCGAGTGGAACACGACCGACCCGACGAACCTGCGGTTCGGCATCCTCGACCTGACGCTCGTCACGGTCGTCGTCGCGGTGCTCGCCCTGCTGATCGCCATGCCGATCGCACTGGGCATCGCGTTGTTCCTCACGCAGTACGCGCCGCGCAACCTCGCCCGGCCGTTCGCGTACGTCGTGGACCTGCTCGCCGCGGTCCCCTCGATCGTCTTCGGTCTGTGGGGCCTGTTCGTGCTCGGTCCCGTGCTCTTCCCGTTCTCGGAGTGGCTGATCGAGAACCTCGGCTGGATCCCGCTGCTCGCCAAGGGCAACGTGAACGTGCAGCTCGGCGGCACCATCTTCACCGCGGGCATCGTCGTCGCGGTCATGATCCTGCCGATCATCACGGCCGTCAGCCGCGAGGTCTTCGAGCGCACGCCCACGATGCACATCGAGGGCGCGATCGCGCTCGGCGCGACCAAGTGGGAGGTCGTCCGCACGACCGTCCTGCCGTTCGGCAAGGCGGGTTACGTCTCCGCCTCGATGCTCGGCCTCGGCCGCGCACTGGGTGAGACCATCGCCGTCGCGATCATCCTGAGCACCGCCACCAGCTCGTTCGGCTGGTCGCTGTTCGACGGTGGTTCGACGTTCGCCTCGAAGATCGCGCTGGCCGCGCCCGAGTTCAACGACGCGCGCTCGGCCGGTGCCTACATCGCCGCCGGTCTGGTGCTGTTCGTGCTGACCTTCGTCGTGAACGCCATCGCGCGCTCGATCGTCGCCGGCCACAAGGAGTACGAGTGAGCACCAACCTCGCGGATCCCCAGCGCCTCGCGACGCCGCCGACGTTCCAGAAGGTCAGCACCTCCCGCCAGATCAAGAACGG
Source organism: Lentzea cavernae (assembly GCF_014653695.1). GTDB lineage: Bacteria > Actinomycetota > Actinomycetes > Mycobacteriales > Pseudonocardiaceae > Lentzea > Lentzea cavernae. Next base: position 379,048 of record NZ_BNAR01000003.1, read on the forward strand.
CCTCGCCACCGCACTCGTGTGGGGCGCGTTCCTGATCGCGATCATCCCGCTGGTGTGGGTGCTCTACACCGTCATCCAGCGGGGCTTCCCGGTCATCCTCGACGGTGACTGGTGGCAGAAGTCGATGTCCGGTCTGCTGGCCCGCCAGCAGGGCGGCGGCGCGTACCACGCGATCTACGGCACCCTGGTCCAGGGCCTGGTCTGCGCCGTGATCTCGGTGCCGATCGGCATCATGATCGCCATCTACCTCGTCGAGTACGGCGGCCGCTCGAAGCTGGCGAAGTCGACGACGTTCATGGTCGACATCCTCACCGGTGTCCCGTCGATCGTCGCCGCGCTGTTCGTCTACACGGTCTGGATCACGACGTTCGGCCTCGGCCGCAGCGCGCTCGCCGTGTCGCTCGCACTGGTGCTGCTGATGGTGCCGGTCATCGTGCGCACGACCGAGGAGATGCTCAAGATCGTTCCGGACGAGCTGCGCGAGGCCTCCTACGCGCTCGGCATCCCGAAGTGGAAGACGATCGTCAAGATCGTCATCCCGACGGCCCTGTCCGGCATCCTGACCGGCATCATGCTGGCCCTCGCCCGCGTCATGGGCGAGACCGCACCGGTGCTGGTGCTCGCGGCCTACGCGCCGTTCATCAACTACAACCTGTTCGACGGCCCGATGGCCTCGCTGCCGTTGATGATGGTGAACGAGCGCAACAACCCGACGCAGGCGGGCTTCGAGCGCATCTGGGGCGCGGCGATCACGCTCGTCGTGCTCATCACCCTGTTCAACCTCCTGGCGACCGTGATCTCGCGGGCGCTGGCGCCGAAGACGAAGTGAGCGGGCGGACATGGCCAAACGACTCGACATCAAGGACCTGAACCTCTTCTACGGCAAGTTCCACGCCGTGGAGAACGTCTCGCTCGCCGTGCCGCCGAAGAACGTCACTGCGTTCATCGGCCCGTCGGGCTGCGGCAAGTCGACCGTGCTGCGTTCGCTGAACCGCATGCACGAGGTCGCCCCCGGCGCCCGCGTCGAGGGCAAGGTGCTGCTCGACGGCGAGGACATCTACACGTCCACTGTGGACCCGGTCGAGGTGCGCCGCACCATCGGCATGGTCTTCCAGCGCCCCAACCCGTTCCCCACGATGTCCATTCGCGACAACGTGGTGGCGGGCCTGCGGCTCGCGGGTCTCAAGGACAAGAAGAAGCTCGACGAGGTGGCGGAGCGCTCGCTGCGCGGCGCCAACCTCTGGAACGAGGTCAAGGACCGCCTCGACAAGCCGGGTGGCGGCCTCTCCGGTGGTCAGCAGCAGCGCCTGTGCATCGCGCGCGCCATCGCGGTGCAGCCCGACGTGCTGCTCATGGACGAGCCCTGCTCGGCCCTGGACCCGATCTCCACGCTGGCGATCGAGGACCTGATCACGGAGCTGAAGAAGGAGTACACGATCGTCATCGTGACTCACAACATGCAGCAGGCGGCGCGCGTGTCCGACCAGACCGCGTTCTTCAACCTGCTGGGTGTCGGTCAGCCCGGACAGCTGATCGAGGTCGACGACACGGAGAAGATCTTCTCCAACCCCGGCCAGAAGGCGACCGAGGACTACATCTCCGGCCGGTTCGGCTAAATCCGCGGGGTGGACTAAATTGCTGCGGGTGAGCCCGCAAAGCAAGTCCCGCAAGAAGAAGCAAGGCAAGGCACCCGGCCGCAGGCCCGAGCAGCAGTCCCCCTACGGGGCGCTGCTCGAGTCGGCGGCCGCGGTGCGTTCGGAGTCGTGGCTGCTCGCGGACGCCTGGGCGAGCGAGCTCTACGCCACGCTCTGGCTCGCCGGCTCGGGCCACACGCCGATGGTCGACGCCCTGAAGGCGATGAACGACCCTGCCGCGCTCACCGCGTTGCGCGCGCTGGCCGGCGTGGGCTCCGCCGAGCACAGGGCCGAGGCCTTCGCGGCCGCGGAAACCGTTGCGGCGCGCGGTGTCGCCGAGCCCTCGTGGTACGTCCCCGGCACCGTGCCTGACTTCCGGGACGCGTTCCTCGTCACGAACCTCCTGGGGGACGTGGAGGTCATCGCGATCACCCAGGAACGCGCCGGCGTCGGCGAGACCGTGCTGTTCATGCGCCAGCCGGTGCTCGGGGCCACCGCGATCGAGCTGTTCTCGACGCCGGACGAGGGCACCGTGGCGCTGCTGGAGGACATGATCGCCTCCACGCCCGAGGCGTTCCGCGACGAGATCACGTCGTTGAGCGCCAGCGACGTCTACGACCGCGTGTGGCCGGACATCCAGCAGTTCTGGGAGGACGGGCCGGACGAGGAGGCCGAGGAAGGCCTCATGGGCGACGAGGACGTGCGCCACCCCGTGCAGCTGATCGCGCTCGCCGACGCCCGCGTGGACGTGCTGGTGCCGTCGGAGTACGAGATCCCCCGCATCAGTCCTGAAAGGACGGACGAGGTGGTGGAGGCGTTCCTGGCTTCGGAGCACGGGATCGCCGACGTCGAGGCCGCACGGGCGTTCGCCCGGATCCTCGCTTCCGCCGCGGTGGAGCAGAACCGCGAACCCGTCGTGTACGGGCCGGCGTCGCTGACCGCCGTGCTGATCCTCAACATCGCCGCGAAGCTCCACGTGTCCGACGCGGATCTGGCCCTGATTCCCGAGATGGTGCGGGCGTGGGCGTACTTCACCGTCGACGCACGGGATCTGCCGCGCGACGAGGCGCGCGCGGCGTGGGACGAGGAACTGCCCACCGTGCTCGCCGAGTTCTCCGAGGCCTACGCCGATCCGGAGCTGGTCGCCGAACGCGACGGGCAGTTCCGCTGAGCGGAGTTCGACACGACATCGGCCCCGCATCCCAGGAGGACGCGGGGCCGATGTCGTGAAACCGAGTTCGGAGGACTAGAGGTTGTCGTCGCCGCCGTAGCCGGGCATCCGGCCGGTGACGACGAAGACCGTGCGCTTGGCGACCGACACGGCGTGGTCGCCGTAGCGCTCGTAGAAGCGGCCGAGCAGCGTCACGTCCACCGCGGCGGGAACGCCGTGCTGCCACTCCTTGTCCATGATCACGGAGAACAGGTGGCGGTGGATGTCGTCCATCGCGTCGTCCTCGTCCTCGAGGTTGCGAGCGCGGTCGACGTCCTTCGCGCGGATGATCTCCGCGGCCTCCGTCGCGAGCTTGACCGCGATGCGGCCCATCTCGGCGAAGTACGGCTGCACGTCCTCGGGCAGCGCCGACGCCGGGTGCCGGCGGCGTGCGGCCTTCGCGACGTGCAGGGCGAGGTCGCCCATCCGCTCGACGCTCTCGGCGGCGTGGATCACCGCCAGCACGGTGCGCAGGTCGGTCGCGACCGGCGCCTGCAGCGCGAGCAGCGCGTACGACTGCTCCTCGATGCTGGAGCGGACGTCGTCGACCTTCTGGTCGCCGCTGATGACCTGCTCCGCCAGACCGAGGTCTGCCTGCAGCAAAGCCGCGGTCGCGTTCTGCATCGCCTCAGCGACCATGCCGGTCATGTCGGCCAGTCGTTCGGCGAGCTCTTCTAGAGAGTCGTGGTAGGCCTCGCGCATGGCGCCCAGCCTACGTCCCGACCATCGCGGCAGCGACATGCCCGGATGAACCGCAGGTGAACCCCAGGCGAATCACTTCGCGGCGCAGGGGTCCTGTGCAGCGTTCACAATGGACAGATCAGGACCTTCCTGACCTTGGGCTTGTCCCTGCGGGGTGCCCTGCTGGTTGCCCGCGCCCGGCGCCTTGACCTGTTCGTCGAAGTTCGCGCCGATCACCAGTTCGACCGCTCCGCCCATCTCCGGCGACTCCACCAGTTCCGCGATGGGCACGGCGGCCTTGAGCGTGGCCGCCTTGTTCTCGTTGCCCTTGGCGAACTTGATGATCGTCTTGGCGGCGCTGGGCGCGTTGCCGCGGGTCGTGATCTGGAAGCCCCGCTGCGCCAACGCGTTCGCCGTCCTGTCGGCCGCACCGCCGTTCGACGGGTCGCCGTTCAGCACCTGGATGCTGACCTGCTTGGGGTCGATCACGGTGCCGGGCTGCTGAGCGGGAGGGGCGGCGTCGCCGGGCTTCTGCTCGGCCACCTTCTCCTGCGGCAACGGCGTTCCGTCGATGATCGTCTGGAACAGCGCCTTGATGTCGTCGTCCTTGAGGCGCTCGATGTTGTCGTCGTTCGACTTCGTCGGGCCCTCGTCGGTCCAGTGCGGCATCGTCACGAACGAGACGCGGCCGGCTTCGAGGCTCTGCAACGAGTTCGCGAGCTCCAGCAGCGAGGCGACGTCGATGTTGTCGCCGACCGTGGACTTCGTGAGCGCGTTGATGAAGTTGTTGAGCTTGCTCGGGCTCAGCAGGACCTCGTTCGACAGCGCCTGGCGCAGCATCGCCGAGAGGAAACCCTGCTGCCGCTTGATGCGGTCGAAGTCCGTGCCGCCGTCGCCCTGGGCCTGGACCTTGCGGGCGCGGACGTACGACAGCGCCTGGTCGCCCTTGAGGACGTGCTTGCCCGCCTTGTCGATCACGACGCCGAGCTCGTCGTCGACGATCTTCGTCGGCGTGCAGATCTCCACGCCGCCGATCGCCGTCGACATCTCGCGGAAGCCGTTGAAGTCGATGCTGACGAAGTGGTTGATCTTGAGGCCGGTCATCTGGGTCATCATGTTGGCCACGCACTCGGGCCCTCCGTCGTTGTAGACGGAGTTCGCCATGACCTCCTTCGCCGGCTCCAGCGGACCGGCGTACTGCGCGTTGTCCGGGTTGTAGGTGCGGCACGCGGGACGGTCGACGCGCACGTCGCGCGGCAGCGACACGATCACCATGCGCTTCCGGTCCTTGGGGATGTGCGCGAGCATGATCACGTCCGACCGCGCGCCACCCTCCTGCGCCTGGGTGCCGACGTTGTCACCCGCCTTCGCACCCGCCCTGGTGTCCGAGCCGACCAGCAGGAAGTTCTCGTCACCGAGCTGCTTGTCGGCCTGCAGCACCGCCTGCGAGTTGCCGCCGAGCGCGTCGATCCTCTGGATCTTGGAGTCGGCCCACTTCATCGCGCCCCAGCCGATGCCGGTGGACGCGAACACCACGGCCGCGGCGGCGATCGCCCCGATCCTGGCGGTGCGCATCAGCTTGCGCTGCTGGGGCGTGCGGCCGACGGGGCGCTTCTCGCCGTCCTCGTCGCTGACGACGACCGGCTCGGCGTACTCGGTGGCTTCGTCGACCAGTTCGCCGTCGTCGCCCTCCTTGACCCACGGCATGAGCTTGGCGCGCCGCTCCTTGCGCTGGCGCTCCTGCTCGAGAAGTTCGTCGTGCACCGCCGAGAACCGCGCGAGGGTGTGGTCGACCTCGCGACGCTTCTTGACGTCGTCGCCGATGGCCTCCATCTCCGTCGTGAGGCTCAACGGGTCCATCTCTTCGCGCTTCTCGACCTTGGCCACACCCGCCGCCGGAGCGATCTGGGTGGCCTCGGGACCGGGCGCGTCGACCTGGGGCTCGTCGGCCGGCTCGGACGCGCCGAGCCGGTTCGCGATGCCGGCGGGGATCGGTCGCGGACCGCTCGACTCCGCCCTCGGGGGCATCGGCCGGGGACCGCTCGACTCCGCACGCGGCGGCATCGGCTGCCGCACCGGCACGTCCCCGTTCGGGGGCGCGGGGCGGCGGCCGGTGATCTCCGGCCCCTCGCCGGGGGCGGGAGGACGCGGAATGCTGGTGGAGGACGGTGCGTCGCCTGGCAGGAGGCGACGAGGCGCACCGGCTGCCGGGCCTTCCGGCGTCCCTCCAGGCGCGGGGGGACGCTGGAGGCCGCCCGGCTCCAGCGGCGGGCGCTTCGGGCCACCGGGCTGCGGGGCCTCACCGGGCACCGGCGGGCGCGGGATGCCGTTGGACGACGGAGCGTCGCCCGGCATGAGCCTGCGCGGTGGTGCTCCGGCGGCGTCGGGCCTGCGGACCGTGCCGCTCGGCAGACCTGCCTCCGGCACCCCACCCGGCGCGGGACGCCGCGGGATGCCGTTCGACGAAGGCGCGTCACCCGGAGGCATCCGCCGCGGGTCGCCGGGAGCCAGCGGCCTGGGCATGCCGTTCGAGGTGACGTCAGGTGCGGGCGGGCGCGGGATGCCGCCCGACGACGGGACGTCGCCCGGCGGGAGCCTGCGCGGCGGCGCACCGTTCGGTGCCGGCCGCCGGACCGCGCCGTTCGGCTGGCCGGGCTGCTCGCCCGGTGCCGGCCTGCGCTGCACGCCCGGAGCGTCCGGCCTGGGCCGTGGCCCGGTCTGCTCGCCGGGAACCCGGTAGGAACCGCTCTGCTCCGGGTTCGGGACAGGGCTCTGCCCCGGGTTCTGGGCGGGCCTCGGCCGGGATCCGGTCTGCTGGGGCTCCGCGGGACCGTCCGTCCTGCGCCGCCTGCCGGTCGGATCACCGGTGAAGTTCTGCGGGGCGGCCTGCTCAGGCCGCGGGCGCGCACCCGTCTGCTCACCAGGACGGTGAGCCGCGGGTGGCTGCTGCCGCGGTGCCTGCGGAGGCTGCTGGTGGACCGGGGGATCAGGCAGTGCACGCCTGCCGGTGGCCGCCGGTGGGTCGGGCAGGGCGCGCCTGCCTGTCGTGGGTGCTTCGGGCAGGGGAGGCGGGACGGGCCGGGGGATGTTCGTCCTGCTGTGCTGCTCGATGAGCTCCGAGACGCTCAGGCCCCCAGAGCCTTCCATCGAGCGACGTCTGCGGCCGGTCGGCTGGTCGTGCTGGGGATCCTGATCACCACGGGAAGAGGGGCCGCCACGTCGGGGGTCGTCGGGCACCCAATCTCCCTTCTGGGTCAGAAGCAATGCGGTTCGTCATTACGAAGTGACGACGACCGGGACACAAGGGTTGCATCACCGGCGTGTCAGTTGCGCCCGCGATACTACGGATGTAGGCGTCTTCTGACGACCACTCCGGGTGATACAGCTGCGATCTGTACGCGATTACGAGTACGAGGCTTGCCCTGAACGGGTGAGCCAGCTCACTCAGTAGTAACCGAGAACACGTGTTTCGGTGACCGCACGCCTGCCCGCGGCAGCGCCTGCGAGGCGAACCCGTCCGTCGGCACGGTACGCCACCGCGTTGCGTCCGGACTGCTTGGCCGTGTACAGGAGGCTGTCGGCGCGCAGCAGCTGCTGCTCGGCGCCGACCGGGGGACGCTCCGGCGCCTCGTCCGCCGGCGGCTCGTACGCGAGGCCCGCGCTGACGGTCACGCGCAGACCCGGCGCGATCTCCTGCCACGGGTGACGCTCGACACGTTCCCGAGCCGCCTCGACGATCTCCACGGCGCGCGAGGCGTCCACGCGGGGCAGCACGAGCACGAACTCCTCGCCGCCGTAGCGCGCGCAGAAGCCGTCCTCCGGCAGGCCGTGCTGCAGCAGCTCGACCACGCGCTGCAGCACCCGGTCGCCCAGGATGTGGCCGAAGGTGTCGTTGACCTGCTTGAACCAGTCGAGGTCCATCAGCGCGATGGCGAGCCCGTGCCGGCACGCTCCGTGCTCGGTCACCAGGTCCATCAGCCGTTGGTCGAGGTAACGGCGGTTGTAGGAGTCGGTGAGGCTGTCGCGCAGGCTCTGCTCGCGCGCCTCGGCGTGCTCCCGGCGCAGCAGCTCGACCTCGCGGCGCAGCTGCTCCGGGACGTGCGGCTCCTCGCCCTGGTCCGCGTGGACGAGGGCGAGCGCGGAACGCAGGTGCTGGTACGCCTGGCGCCACTGGCCGCGGGAGGCGAGCAACGTCGCGATGGACTCGTGCAGCCCCACAAGGCCAGGACCCTGCTTGTCGACGCTGACGTCGGCCTGCTGGATCTCTGCGGTTTCGGGTCGCAGCGCGGTCATCGCGGTCACCTCCTTACCTGCCAGGTGTCGTCCCCTGAGAGGCGGCGCTTGAGCTAGGAGGACTCCTGTGGACGGGATTTCCCCCGTCCGGTTGACCGTCAACTGCTCCGATCCAGTGAGCTTGGAAGATCAACAACCCGTTCAGCCACCGAGGCAGGGCGCGAACCCGTACACCTCGTCGTCCAGGAGCACGACGTGCACCGATCCGATCTGGCTGCCGATGACCTGGTCCTGCTGGCGGATGGTGATCGTGACGGCGACGACGTAGACGTCACCCCGCGGATGGGCCTTCTCACCCGGTGGTGTCCAGTCGGCGTCCGCGCGCAGCGTCGTCCACGTCGGCTCGACCTTGATCGTCGCGCCGCGCAGGTCGCACGCCTTCTGCCGGAAGTCCGGGTGCTGCGTGTCCTTGAGCAGCTTGGCCTGCTGAGACGCGCTCTCGTCCCCGGCGGAGTTCACGCGCTCGTAGTACGCCTTGAACTTGCCGCGGTCGCCGTCCCCCAGCCGGACGGGGTGCGCCGTGCCCGCGACCGGACCGGCGCAGCCCGTGAGCAGCGCGAGAGAGGCCAGGAGGACCGCGACCCGTTCAGCCACCGGAGTGCATCACGTCCGCGCCGGACGGCACCGTGGCGTCCTCGGGGTCGTCCAGCCAGCCCTCGGGCAGCACGACCTTCGCCGACGAGCCCTGCCTGCCGCGCGGCCCCTCGGCGTTCGCGGGGAACGGCACGGTCCTGTCGAGCGTGCCGATGAGGTCGTCCAGCTCCTGCAGGCTCGACACCATCGCGAACGCCCGCCGCGTGTCCCCGCCGACGGGGAAGCCGTGCCAGTACCAGGCCATGTGCTTGCGCAGGTCCCGCAGGCCCTTGTTCTCACCGTCGTGGGCCGCGAGCAGCTCGGCGTGCCTGCGCAGGACGTCGGCGACCTCACCGAGGCTCGGCCCCTCCGGGACCTCCTCGCCCCGGAACGCCGCCTGCAGGTCCCGGAACAGCCACGGCCTGCCGAGGCACCCGCGGCCGACGACCACGCCGTCGCACCCGGTCTCCGCGACCATGTCGAGGGCGTCCTGAGCGCTGAAGATGTCGCCGTTGCCCAGCACCGGAATGCTGGTCACAGCCTCTTTGAGCCGCGCGATGGCCGTCCAGTCGGCCTTGCCCGAGTACCGCTGCGACGCCGTGCGCGCGTGCAGCGCCACGGCCTGTGCGCCCTCGTCTTGGGCGATGCGGCCCGCGTCGAGGTACGTCAGGTGGTCGTCGTCGATGCCGATGCGGAACTTGACCGTGACCGGCATGTCCCCGGCGTTGCGCACCGCGGCCCGCACGATCTGCCGGAACAGCTCCCGCTTGTACGGCAGCGCCGCCCCACCGCCCTTGCGCGTCACCTTGGGCACGGGACAGCCGAAGTTCATGTCCATGTGGTCGGCGAGGTTCTCGTCCACGATCATCTTCGTGGCCTCGCCGACGTTGCGCGGGTCCACGCCGTAGAGCTGCATCGACCGGGGGCTCTCCCCCTCGTCGAACGTGATCATGTGCATGGTCATCGGGTCCCGCTCGACCAGCGCACGCGCCGTGATCATCTCGCAGACGTAGAGCCCGGCCCCGTACTGACGGCACAGCTGCCGGAACGCCACGTTGGTGATGCCGGCCATGGGGGCCAGCACAACGGGCGGGTCGACGGCGAACGGGCCGATCTTCAGCGTGGGGGGAACGGACACGCCCTCCAGGTTACGGCACTGACCTGCCGTGATCTTCACCGAGAGTGACCGCGATCGCGTCCGCGTCGCGACCTTCGTCACAGGCTCCGGGTGAGCGCCTCGAAGGTCTCCTGGTCGAACGCCACGAGGAGGATCCGGTCGACCACCGGCAGCGAGCGGACCGCTGCCACCGCGATCCGCGCTGCTCGTCCGGTGGGGAAGCCGTAGATCCCCGTCGCGATCGCCGGGAACGCGATGCTCTTCGCCCCGAGCTCCTCGGCCAGCCGGAGGGACTCGACGTAACAGCTCGTCAGGACCTCGTCCTCACCGTGCTCGCCGCCCTCCCACACCGGCCCCACCGCGTGGATCACGTGCCTGACCGGCGCGAGGTCGAACGCCGGCGTGGCGACCGCCTGACCGGGCTCGCACGGCGCCAGCCGCGCCCCCGCCTCCGCGAGCCCCGGCCCGGCCGCGCGGTGGATCGCCCCGTCGACCCCGCCGCCACCGAGCAACGACTCGTTCGCCGCCGTGACGACGATGTCGACTTCCTGTCGAGTGATGTCGCCGATCACGACCTCGATCGTCCCCATGCTGACCAGCGTGGCAGCAGATCCGTTGTGGCGTCTGGGGTCTTCACCGAAGGCGAACACCCCCGGTGCCCCGATCGGGTGTCGGGGGCTTCTGCCAACATGCAGGAGGAGGTGGCCTAGCTCATGGGGGCGGTTGCACTGATCAGGTCCGGGTTCGAGCGGTTCTTCGTCGACGGGCCCGTCGGCAAGCCGACCGGTGGTGGCGAACAGCAGCTCATCACCGTGCAACAGGTGGGTGAGCTCGCCCTGCCGACGGGCAGACTCGTGGCGGCGGACCCGTTCGTCGTGTGGCCGGAGGACGCCGAGGCGTTCACCGACACCGTCGAGCCGGGCAGCTACCCGGTGTCGGTCTCGCTGGTGTCCTACATCGACGGCGACGGCCTGCCCGACGAGCGGCAGGGCTACCGCATCGCGGCCGCCAAGGTGACGATCAAGGACGAGCCCGCGTACTCGTGGCGGCCGGCGGTCGTGCCGGGCGAGCACGTGCCGATGCTGCCGGTGATGCCGGAATTCGGGTACGACGTGAAGTCGAGCACCGGCGCGTTCTTCGACCTCGCCGCCGCCTCGGCGCTCGACCGCCTGGCGAGCGACGACGAGCGGGGCAACTGCGAGCTGATCGACGCGCTCGGCGCCGTGGGCGGTGGCCGCGGTCCCGCCACCGTGACCGACGCCCGGTCCGGCCTGAACGTCGTGGCGTTCTCGACCGGCTGGGGCGACGGTGTCTACCCGACCTGGGTCGGCCGCAACACCGCGGGCGACCCGGTCGCGTTCGTGACTGACTTCTTCGTGATCAAAAGAGGCTAGTTCGTGATCAACAAGGTCTAGAAGGCGACGTTCACGCACGCCAGTCGTGGCCCGGCGGTGCCTGCCTCGCCGGGCTTGGTGTGCGTGTGTTCGTTGTGGAGCACCACGGACTGCGCGTGCCTGTCGGTGAACTGCCAGTCCACAGTGGAGTCGGCGTACGCGAACCCGTTGGCGTCGGTGCGCACGTCGAGCCAGATCTCGTTGCGGGGGTTGGCGAAGGCCGGGTCGACGGACGGCTGCACCGGATCGCCGACGTTCTGGAAGTGCGGGCCCGAGTCTGCCGGAGCCGCACCGCACCTCTTCACGTGGACGTGCGCGCCGTACGCCCGGTTCGGCAGCAACCCCTTCAGCACCAACAAGACCGTCGTCCGCCCGCCGACCGACGGCACCCCGACCACGGTGACCTTCGCGCCGCCCGGGACCTTGGCGTCGTACGTGACGGCCTTCGCCTTGTCGCTGTAGCTCTCGAACGTCGCGAACGTGTAGGCCACGGCCGCGGGATCGGCGTGCGCGGTTCCGGTGAACAGGAGCGCGGCGGCGACCGCGACTGCAAGCGTCTTCATGGATCACCTGCTTAGTGCCAACGGCGTAGTTCCGCCAATTGGTGTTTGGACCCGCCCAGGCCGGGTAAGCGGAGTCGGTGAGTGAAGCGGAGGAGTCCGACCAGCGCAGGCTCGCACGCAACGTGAACGAGTTGATGCAGGAACTGCGCGTCGCCCAGGCAGGCGTGCAGATCCTGTTCGGCTTCCTGCTCTCCATCGCCTTCACCGACAAGTACAACTCCGTGGACACGCCCACCCGCGTCACCCACCTCGTCACCGTGCTCTGCGCCGCGATCTCCGTCGCGTTCCTGACCGCTCCCGCCGCGTGGCACCGCGTCCTGTTCCGCCAGGGCCGCCGCGAGGACGTGGTCCGGCACGGCAACACGTTCGCCCTGGTGGGACTGGCCTTCCTGGCACTGGCGATGACCGGCACCGTCCTGCTGCTCGCCGAGATCGTCCTGGGTGGCTGGACCGCAATCGCAGTGGGCGCACTCGCGTTCGTCGTCTTCTCCGGCCTCTGGTTCGTGCTGCCGTTCGTCTCATCCGAGCGAGCTCACGACGGCGAGGGCCCCTAGCCCGAGCACCACCGGCACCGCCGTCAGCACGTTCCTCCTGGTCAACCGCGGCTGCTCCCGCAGCACCAGAACCCCCAACGGCACCAACGCGACGCACAACCCGACCGTGCCGACGATCGACAACAGCTCAGTGCCCTTCAACACCCCGAGCGGCAGCAACCCCGTCGTCGCCGCCGCCACCGACCTGGTCTTCCCCAGCGCCTTCGCGCGGTACACCCCGAAGGCCAGCACGAACCAGCCGAACATGATCGTGAACGACAGGAAGCTGAACAGGTGCAGCTCGCCGTACCCGTTCGCCACCAACTCCGCAGCCCCTTCGACGCCCAACTGCTTCGTGGCGTTGAACGCGGCCTGGTCGATGCCGGCGTGGAACGTCCGCGCGAACAACCCGACCGTCACCAGCACCCCACCCCAGGCCACCCACCTCGTTCCGACCCGATGCACCAGGTGGGCCACCGCCGCCCACAGGACGACGTTGCCCGCCAGGAACGCGGTGTAGGCCGCCCGCACCAACGTCGGATGCTCGGCGACCGCCCGCAGCTGGTCGGGGAAGAAGAAGTGGAACGGCGACCGCAACAGCGTGCCCACCAGCAACAGCACCGGCCCGGCGATCAGCGCCGAACCACCAACCCACCCGTTCGGAAACCTCATGGTCGTTGACGCTGCCACTCTGGTTCCCGCCTGTGATCGGCCTGCGGTCCGACCCGGTCCTCAGCCCGTGGTCCGATCCAGCAGGTCGCTGAAGACCTCGCGCGCCAACGGTTCGCTGTTCACGCTGTTGGTCAGCACGACCACCGCGAGTCCGGCATCCGGCACCACGCGGAGGAACGCCTTCTGTCCCTTCGAGACTCCGGTGTGCCCGACCACCCCGTCGCGGTGGAGCATCCATCCGAGCCCCCACCCCACGACCCCGATCCCCAGGTCCGGAACGGACTCGACCTGCTTCTCCCGCAGCACCGCGAGCTTCGGGTCGTCGAGGTGCAGGCGCACGAACGCCATCAGTTCACGCGCACCCATCGCGAAGTGCGACCCGCTGGGCGCCGTGCCGTAGGCGCCCGCCCACTTCCTCACCGGCAGACCGCTCTCGTCGTGCCCGATCGCGGCCCGGTGCAGGATCGCCTCGTCCGCGTCGGTGGCCACAGTCCGCAACCCCAGCGGCTCCACCAGCCGTTCGCGCAACACGTCGTGGAACGGCTTGCCGCGCAGCACCTCCACCAGCCGTCCCAGCACCACGAACCCGCTGTTCGAGTACAGGAAGGCGGTGCCTGGCGCCGCACCGGGCTCCTCCTCGCCCAGCGCGTCGACGAACCTCTCGATCGCGTCGCCGTTGCGTCCGGTTTCGAAGAAGTGGTTGCTGTCGATCCCACTCGTGTGCGTGAGGAGATGACGGGCGGTGACCAAGGCCGTGAATCCGGGCAGGTGGTGGCGAACCGGGCGGTCGAGGTCCAGCAGCCCGTCGTCCACCAGTTGCTGCACCAGCGTGGCCGTCCAGATCTTGGTGATGGAACCGATCTTGAACACCGAGTCGTCCGTGACCTCGACCCGCGTGTGCACGCTCAGCACACCCGCGGTTTCGTTCCGCACCTCCCCGCTCTCCAGCACGGCCACCTGAGCACCCGGCACCTCGTACTTCGCGATCAGCTCGGCAAGCCTCGTCCCCATCTTCGAGAACTTAGGGACCGCCGTGTCGATTCGCGGTCTGGCCGTTCGACGAACAGGTGTACGGACGAAAACCCGGATGAGACCGCGCCGGTGATGAGGAAGACTCGGGTGCACCGATGAGTTCCTTCAACGCCGCAGGTCTTCTCCGGTGTCGCGAAGAACCTGATGCCAGCAACCGAGTGAGGGCCTGACATGCCTGCAGCGATCCAAGACCGGCCGACCGCACAAGCGGGCAAGACACCACTGGTCGTGCGCCTGCTGGTGCTGGCCACGTTCGTCGTCATCCTCAACGAGACGCTCATGATCAACGCGATCCCGCGCCTCATGGAGTCGATGCACGTCACCGAACAGGCCGCCCAATGGGTGTCCACCGCGTTCATGCTCACCATGGCCGCCGTCATCCCCGTCACCGGCTGGTTCCTGCAGCGCGTCACCACCCGCCAGGGCTACGCGATCGCCATGGGCGTCTTCATCGCCGGCACCGCCCTCTCCGCGGCCGCACCGACGTTCACGATCCTGCTGCTGGGCCGCATCGTGCAGGCAGCAGGCACCGCCGTGATGATGCCGCTGCTGATGACCACCCTCATGACCGTCGTCCCCGAACAGGACCGAGGCCGCGTCATGGGCAACGTGACGCTGGCGATCTCAGTAGCCCCCGCGATGGGCCCCGCCATCTCCGGCCTGATCCTCCAACTCGGCTCGTGGCGCCTCCTCTTCGTCGCCGTCCTCCCCGTTGCCGGCGCCGTCACCTACTTCGGCCTGCGCCAGCTCGACAACATCGGCGAACCCCAGGTCAGCACCCTCGACTGGGCTTCGGCGGCCATGGCCACCCTCGGCTTCGGCGGCCTGGTCTACGGCCTGAGCCTCTTCGGCGAGGGCGCCGCCCACCTCGGCCCGAGCATCGGCATCGTCGTCGCAGGCGCCGCCACCATCGCGTTCTTCGTGATCCGCCAGCTCAAACTGCAGCGCACCGGCGCCCCGCTGATGGACCTCCGCACCCTCAAGCACCGCACGTTCGCCCTGTCACTGGCCCTCATGTGCATCGCGTTCCTGGCGATGATGGGCTCGATGATCCTGCTGCCGCTCTACCTGCAGAACCTCCGAGGCCTCACCCCGTTGCAGACGGGCCTGCTCCTCATGCCGGGCGGCCTGGCCATGGGCGTCCTCGGTCCCACGGTCGGCAGGATCTACGACCGCCTCGGCAGCCGCCCGCTGGTCCTCCCGGGCTCCATCGGCATCGTGCTCTCCCTGGCGGGCTTCACCCAGATCTCGACCACCATGCCGTACTGGCAGGTGCTGGCCCTCCACGCACTGCTGATGGTCAGCCTGGCAGCAACGTTCACCCCGATCTTCACCCTCGGCATGGGCGCCCTCCCGCCGAACATGTACCCGCACGGCAGCTCGATCCTCGGCACCCTCCAGCAGGTCGCGGCAGCCGTCGGAACCGCCCTGGTCGTCACCGTCATGTCCGCCCGCACCACCTCCCTGGTGGCCGACGGCACCGCAACCGCCGCAGCCCAGCTGAGCGGCATGAAGCTGGCCTTCGTGATCGCCACCGTCCTGGCCGCGGGCACCATCGTCGTGGCGGCCCTGCTGCCGAACCGCACCACCACGTCCGGCGAGGTCATGGCCCACTGAACTACTCGCTTCGGGCTGCGTTCCACCGATGAGTTCTCAGGGCCGCGCCGGTCTGCACGCCGAAGACCAACTCACGGAAGGCTGCCGCCATGCGCAAACTCTTCTTCGGCATGAACGTGTCCCTGGACGGCTACATCGCCGCACCCGGCGACAACATCGACTGGGGCGTGCAAAGCGACGAGCTGTTCCAGCAGTGGACCGAGCTGGAACAGGAAACCACCCTGTCGCTCTACGGCCGCAAGCTGTGGGAATCGATGAGCTCCTACTGGCCGACCGGCGACCAGCAACCGAACGCCACCCCGGCACACGTCGAGTTCGCCAGGAACTGGCGCGACACCCCCAAAGTGGTGTTCTCCTCCACCATCGACAAGGTCGACTGGAACACCCGCCTGGTCACCGGCGACGCGATCGCCGAGATCACCCGGCTCCGAGCCGAGGACGGCGGCCTGGTGAAGATCGGCGGCGCGACCCTCGCCGGGGCGGCCATGCGGGCCGGGTTGATCGACGAGTACGTCCTGGTGACCCACCCGGTCCTGGTGGGCAGTGGCAAGCCCTTCTTCACGGCGTTGGACAGCTGGGTGAACCTGAATCTGGTGGAGACGCGGACCTTTCCCGGCGGGGTGTTGCTGACCAGGTACGAGACGAGGCGCTGAGCGGTCGGGCCACGCGGGTCGAGAGGTCACGGAGTAAAGCGCGTCAAAGGAGTGTCAGCGATCTTCCAAAGCGAAACCCCCAGGCCTGTGACCTGGGGGTTTGGTGGGCCGCCAGGGACTCGAACCCTGAACCCGAAGAGTAAGAGCCTTCGCTTGGCGTTGTTCGTCGATCTTCCTCGACAGTGCTCACTACCTGCGTGGATGCGGTCATGATCTGAGCACTGTGGACAGTCGCATCTCGACGTTTGTCGTCGTTTTGTGAGAGTTAAGTGTGGGTTGATCTTGGTCTTCTGGACCCGCCCACACCCCTGCCGTCATCCCGACACTGAGCCTCGAACGCGGCCGGTGATGTTGGGTCAAGGTACTCGTTCCAGCCTTGACGCGCCGTCGCCGGCCGTTGTCATGCTTGCGGCGTCGGGGTGGCTCGGCCTGGTGCTCGTTGAGTGTTCCCGCGGCTTCGTCTGGTGCCTGATCGGTGGCAAGGCGGCGCAGCCGTCGCGGCAGTCGAGCGCCGTGCACAGCCGACCTGGGTGACTGTGCTGGCGCTCGTAGGGAGCTGAGGACGAATCAAGCTCGGATCGGGTGGGCCGTCAGGTGGCGCCTGATGTCCGGCGCGCAGCGCCGCCCGGCCGACCGGCGCAGCGGAGCGGATGCCGGGAGTGCCGGGATGGATGCTGGTGCAGCGCCAGACCGCACGCGCCGCCAGCGGCGGCGCCTTGATTCCGTAGAGTGCAATTCGGCAAAGTAGAAAATTGCACTTCGCGCTAGCTCATTCGCCCTCAGCTATCCAGGCTTGAGGCACCAACGCTTCGCCGTCACGCCACTTCTCGACAATGGCGTCTTGAAACCAGTCGGCACTTCGAAGATCGGCGTGGTCAGTGACAATCGCTTGGAACTTGCCGTCTGATGCCGTCGCCAGGCGGTGAAAGAGGACCAAGATACGCGAGAGTGCGGCTCTGTCCTCATCCTCAAGCTCGACATCTCCAGGGGTCTGGTCGGGCGGAAAGTAGACCTGAGATGGCTGATCCACAACTACCAGGCCCGGAACAGGGGAGGAATGCTCAATGAAATAGTAGTGAAGCGACAGCAAGGTCACTACATGATAGCCAAGCCAGTTTTCGCCGCTGCCGATCTCCTTCAGTTCGCGAGGGCCTGACTCTGTATCGACGATAACCGTCAGGTTTCGGTGATCCAAACGAACTGGAGAGTTGGCGTGTTCAAGACCGAGTTCGTTTGCGAGCTGTGTCATCGTGTTAGATATTCGTGACACCGCACTTTCAAGACGTTGAGCTGCGGCTTCCGGATCGAGTTCGGTCCGGAGTGTAAGCGCCCGATCTTCAAGTGTGCCGAGTAGATCCGACACGGCCATGTCTCCGACCGAGGTGGTTGCGCTTTCAAGATAAAGGCTGATTCGCCCACGAACGAGTGCCTTCTGTACAGCTCGGTCACGAGCCAAAAGCAAGCGCTCTTGGGTGCTGATGGCTTCGTCAATCTGCACTTGATTCAACCTCAGCTGTTCGCTTACTGATCGACGCGTTTCTCGATTAGAAGCAAGTGCATTCTGAATGGCTGGAATATTCTCGCGTACGTCGCTGATCTGACTATCTATTTCAGCCAGGTGTTCTTCCAGCTCCGCGACCGTCGTGACAGGCTGCGTTAGCTCTGATTCGCAGACCGGACAGGATTCTGCTGACTGGCGTTCGCCTCTGGTTATGCGGAGGAGGCCAATCGACTGCAGTCTAGCTCCTTGTTCCGCCGCCTCGCCATCAAAATCAGAATGAGCGCCTAGCAATCGCTGGAGGTTGTCTGCCTCTGCCCTGAGCTGCTGGCTCTGGTTCCGAAGTTCGGACCTGCGTGCAAATAGGGAATCCAACTCTTCGGATGCTATCTCATCGTCGATCAGGCGACCTTCGCCGGACTCGACGGCCTGGCTCAAATAACGTATTGCCTGACCCTGGTCCAGAGTGGTCAGATCGACCTGATCAATCAGGTTCGCTTCCTGGGCCTCACGTATGAGCGCTATCGTGCGGCCGGACACCAGACTGATTGACCTGGCTTCATTGATAGTACGTGAGAGGCTTCTGATCTCCCGCTCGATATCGCGCAACGCGACGCGCTTTGGCAGGTAGTCCGGACTGACGGTGCGGAGGAAATATGGTAGAGAGTCTTTGATTGCTTGGTCGACGAACTTCTGGCCCTGAGAGTGAAATAGAATCGAGGGGTTTGCGATCTCCTCCTGTGCCTGAAACACAAAATGCAGGCTGTGTCGGATGTTTACGGCGAACCGCTCGCGTGTGCCGCTACCGACTTCCGTGATGTTCGCCTCGATGCCGACAAGTCGCGAGAGGAACGCGCGAGCTCCGCCCAAGTCCATATTGTCAGTCAAGTCCTCCAAAGACGGTGCGACCTGATCCTGAGAACGGAAGCTTGCATGCATCGTCGTGGTCGATTTTCTGCCGTCGCGTGGCAAACCGCGCGACGTGACCGCGACTCCTTGGTCAGTATGGAGCTCCAGGGCAACCCTGCTGACGTGCTTGCGAATAACGCCTGTTGGAATGTGGCAGCTTGTACTCGCAAGACAGTAGTCAATTATGTGAAGTACGGAACTCTTTCCGGTCTTGGACGCTCCCGTGATGACGTTAAGTGAGCCGAGCTTGAATGGAAGTTTTCGTACTTCACCCTTGTTGGAGTAGAGGTAGATCGCGCCAATCTGAAAGGTCATGGCCGGACTCCCAAAAGCGCTGATACTGTCGACTCACTCCCGCTCAACGCGAACCACCGTCCGAGGTATAGCGCCGCTTTCTGGCAATCCTGAACTTCCGAGGTTACGCCAGAAATCGTCTTCTTTGGTCCCTGGTCGGTTGGGTGCAGGCGCCCGTGGTGCAACGTGAAAATCCTATGGTTCAGGCCAAACATTAAGGCATTATTGAGGTACGGGAGAAGTGCTGTGCACGTAGGGGCGATAAGCGTGACTACCTTGGCATTATCGTTTGTCCAAGTGCCAAGCTTGCTGGCAACAGTCATCGTAAGTGCGGATCGCATGTCTATGCGCAACGACATAGATACGGCCACGTAAGCCAAAAGCGTCGACATGCCGACAGTGGTCCGCTCCCTCTCAAACCCCTCTGATGATCGGCGAAGCAAGAGAGAAAGGAACGCGGGATTATACAGCAGGTATTCTTCTCGGGGTGCGTCTCTGGAATGTCTAGGCATCCTGGGCCGCCGGTTCCAGTAGCGTCATCAACTTAGCTACGAACTCAGGATGCCAGCCGACTCGACGGTCATCGGACAAAATCTGGTATGAGCCCCGAGTGACGAATGGCTCTGTGCAGTACTGCCTGATCGGAGCTGGATGCGCCTGTTCCACCCACGCATACACGCGCTTTGCGGCGGCAGTCTTCTCTTCTTCGGCAGCGTCGGGCGATATGTCGTCGGCGATCTGGTCAAAGACTATTTCCCATTCGTCGACCAATCGGCGCTCGAATTGCTCAATCTCGCCAGGAAATATCAGACCGTGGCGAAGCCACTGCGACCTTTGTGCATAAGCGCGGAGATAGTCGCGCACCGCTGTTTGTATCCTCTTCGCGCTCACGTGTGCGATCGAGAGCTGGTGATAGAAGATTCGATCAGCAAACTTGTCTACATCAGGGCTGGTCTCAGATGCAATTCCAGAGTCTATGGGAAGATTGTCGGGGCGTAGCTGATCGCGAAGTTCGGTGGTGTAGGCATCGAGATCTGCTGCATGTATCCGAGTTTGCTTGTTTGACATGCATGCCAGGCACTGTTGAAACCACCAACCTTCGAGCCGCTGGATGAGGAACTCCAGGTGATGCTCTCGGGTTCCGATTCTGAAGAATTGTTTGATTCCCTCTAGTATGAGGTCGTTGTCTTGGCTATCAGGTACTACGTGAACAGATTGCAGAAGTTCTAGTTTCTGTTCGTCGCTCAACTCGTTGTAGGCCTGGATTCCCTTGCTGTTGTCCTTGCTTTTTGATTCGCTTGCTGCCAAGTCGAGCTTGGTTCGAGCTAGGACCGGATCCCTTTGCTCGTTGTCCTGAAGTAGGTAGCCTGCTGAATCTGCTTTGACCTCGGCCGTTGTGACAAGATAGAGGTCTGTTTCCGCTGGTACGATGCTGCCAGCGCGCAGCCCTTCGCACCAAATTCGGAGTGTCTTCCAAAGGTCTGTGGCGTGATCGCTAAGTATCACGCCTTCTTTGCGTAGCTTGAGTTGCCGTAGCTCCCGCTTTTCATCGGCGACAATTTCAACGTCATCGCCGGCCTCGATAGCTACGGTCCAGTCAAGCCCGCTAGCGAAGATCCGTTCGAGGGACCTAAACAGTGAGTATCGAAATTGGTATGCGTACCCTAATGCTGAGGCACTTGCTTCGAATTTCGACTCACCGTTCATTTTGGCCTCTTTTCGGCTTCTCCTCGTCATGCATGTTACGTTCGGTCTTCGGTGTTGTCATTAACCCATCGGAGTACGGCTAGCGGATGTTACTGTCCCTAATCGGGCGTGTGGAGCGGATCTGTTGGTGCGTGCGCTGGGAGTGGGAGACATGGACGGTCTGGTGCCCTGGGCGACTGACCTGGCCAGAAGTTTGCTGTCCGAGCCATGTCCGTCTCGCTGGGAGCACGTGCGCGGCGCAGCCTCCCAGGCGACGTTGGCAGGCAAGTTGTTCACGCCTGTAGACGCTGATCTGCTTGTTGCATCGGCAGTCCTTCACGACATTGGTTACGCGCCAAGCCTTGCTTGCACTGGGTTCCACCCGCTGGACGGTGCCGTTTACCTGGAAGCCGCTGGTGCGCCTCCGCGTCTCTGCGCCCTGGTGGCGCACCACTCGTACGCATATCTGGAGGCAGAGCTTCGTGGAATGACTGCCTCACTTGCGCGGTGGACCGACGAGATGACACCGGTTCGCGACGCTCTCTGGTGGGCTGACATGACAACCACGCCCAAAGGGCAAGCAACGAACGTTCTCGACCGCATCGAAGAGATTCAGAAGCGCTACGGCCCAGATAATCTAGTTGCGTTCTTCGTTCGGCAGGCGGCACCTGAGCTGATTGCTGCCGTGGAGCGAACCGAGGCGCGGTTTCGTACCGCAAGCATAGATGTTAGGTGAAGTAGGGCTGCGCGCGGTCGGCCAATCCATGTTCGATGCGAAGCCTGATGGAGGGGTGAATCTCCAGTTCTTGCAAACGTGCAGGTGCGATCCATTTAACTTCCCTGGATTCACTGCTGGTTCGCAGTTCGCCGCCAATGTACTTTGCATAGAAGCAGATGGAGAACTCCTGTCGTACTTCACCGTCATCGTATTCGATCACGTGTGAAGGGTTTGAGTAGAGTCCAACTAGGCCTGTAACCTCAACTTGGACACCAGTTTCTTCCTCGACCTCGCGAATGACGGCTTGCGACAGAGTTTCACCGATATCTTGGCCTCCGCCGGGAAGCGCATATTTATTGTTGTCGGTACGGCGGATCATGAGTAGGTGGCCCGCTTCGTCGCGGACGATGGCACTTACGGCTGGGTGGATGCTGTTCGCCGTCGGCGCATTGGGGTCGTTGTAGTGATCTATGCGGGCCACGGCAGGCTCCTCAGAAATTCGTGCGCTTGGCGGATGCCCAGACGGTCTCCAGGCTCTCGGAGTAGGTCTCGAACAAATCCCCGGCTGACAGCCGTCGCAGGTGCAGCGCGGGCGCATGGGCACCGGGGAACCCGTAGACGTGGGTGTTGACGATCATCTCGTCGTCGAAGCGGAAGACCGAGTTGTAGAGCGTGGTCTTGTGCAGGCGGATCTCGACGTTGGGCGCGTCGACCAGCGGCCGGACGAACGCCAGCGCGTTGCGGATGCGTGCGGCGACGGTGCCCTTGCCAAGCTGCTCTTCCTCAGAACGTCGGGACGCCTCGCGGCCGGCCGGGTCGCCGAACAGGAGCCGGACCTTCGCGCCGTTCTCGGCCTTCGCGCGCAGCTCCTTCGCGAACATCGGGCGCTCCACGAGGAACAGCGCCGCGAGGGACAGGACTTCGATGTGTTCGGTGGCGTCGCTGAGCAGCCGGTCCCACAAGTCCGCGGGGATGTTGTTGCGGTGCGGGTAGACCTTCACGACCTCGGACTCGGCGATCTCGGCCTTGCGCTCCGCGGCTACCGCGTCGGGCCAGAGGTAGTGCTCGGTCTCGCGGACCATCGATGCGATGGCGTTGCGGTGGCGCGGGTACGGGATGCGTCCCCTCGTGATCCAGCGTTCGACGGTCTTGGGATCGACGCCGGTCGCGCGGGCCACGTGGTCGAGGCTCAAGCCGTTGCGTAGCAACGTTTCGCGTAGGCGGTCGTTGGCCATCTGCCCTCCCGAGGGATGACTAGGGACGACTTCAACGTAACAGAGACGTCCTCAGAAATCCCGCTGTGCGGTGCTTGCGTCCTCGTGTTTCGCCGAAAGTCGTAGGTGTCGAGAACGGCTGACAGCAGGTCAGGCGGCACAGACGACAGGAGCAAGACGATGGCGATCACAGGTGGGAGCAGGCTCCCGGCGGGTCATGACTTCGTGTTCCCGAGGGGCGCGCTCGTCATGGGCGTCGAGCCGGTGCTGAAGTTCCAGTCCGCCGATGAGCGGGCTAAGGGCCTGCCGGTGGAGCAGGAGAAGGACAAGGAGACGGGGCTCCTGGTGTGGTCGGTACTGGTGATCGACCAGGCGGCGGAGCGCAAGACGGACGCGGTGGTCACGGTGAAGATCTCCGCGCCTCACCAGCCGGTGCCGCCGGAGGCGATCCCCGGTACGGACGTGCGGCCGGTGGTCTTCGAGGGGCTGACGGTCACGCCGTGGATCGATGACAAGGGGTGCCGTGCCACGCACGCCGGTGAGCGTCACCGGTGCCGGGCGAAGTTGGGCTACAGCTTGCGGGCGTCTGGCATGAAGCCGGCTGTCAGCAAGCCTGCCGCTAAGGCCGCGTAATGCCGGACATGGTGCGGGTCCACGTGACCGCCGATCTCCCGATGCGTCCCCTCGCGATGCCGTTCGCGGACCGGGTCGAGCTGCGGTTCGGCAAGGCGTTCCCCGTGGTGCTCGTGGTCGACCGCGATGCGGTGCCTCGGCTGCGGGAGATTCTGGACGAGGGGTGGAAGGCGCTTCAGGCGTCGGCTGCCCGGCAGGAAGGTGGGCAGTGATGGGCTTCAACGCCACCTGCACGCCTGGGCGGGACGCTGCTGCGGCGATGGTTCGAGTGACGCCGCAGGTTCTGGCGCTGGTCATCTACCTGGACCCGGTCAACATCGCGATCCAGCTCCCGCCGTTCCCTGGCGGGTCGGACGTGCTGATGCGGTTCTGTCGGGAGCTGTCGCGTGAGGCGTCCAAGCTGGCGGATCACCTCGGCAGTCAGGAGGGGCGTCACGCCCTGGCGGAGGGAGATCCTGATGTCCGCGGTTGAAGCGATGCATTGGGGCCTGGCGGAGCAGGTCAGGACGTTGAGCGAAGCGCATGACGTGTTGAGCAAGCTGCTTCCCCACCCGAAGTCCAAGCCCGACGTGCTGAAGGACTACTACCTGCGCTCGGCCGCTATCTACGCGCGCGTCGCGGAGACGGACCGCAGTCACCACCACGAGGCCATGTATTGGGCGACTCGTGAGCGCGAGAAGGGCGAGGCGATTCAGCTCCGCAAGAGCTAAATAAGTCCTGTTTGGACAGAGCGCGTGACTCTGCTGGGTCACGTGGCGATGCCGCACGTCTTGTTGCGGTGCAAAGAGAACGTGAGACGCAGGAGCGGAACCCGGCTACCAACCTCGCCGCTCCTGCGTTGTCCACCCAACTCAGGAGTGAACAACGATGAGCGTAGAGCCTGAGCGCATCCGTGCGCTAGACGGGGCCACAAAGCAACTGCTGTGGGATCGGATGATCTCCAGCAAGCAGACCGTTTCCACCTATGCCGTGATGCTCGACGGCGGCACCCTGGAGACGATGGAACTCTCGGCCGCACAGGCTGAGGGCTTCGAGTGCCTGACCTGTAAGGCGCAGTGCTCCACGGGTGCGGAAGCCTTCGTGCCGGTTGGACGCATTCCAAGCGTTGGCAGTGTCTTTCAGTGCGTCGCGTGCTCGGGCGGTGCGCGATGAGGGGCAACCGCTGGGTCGATCCCGCACCGTTTGAGGGCGCACGCCCGCAGGTTCCTTGGTGGATATGGCTTCCCGGCTGGGTCAAGCTCGTACTCGCGCCGCTCGCACTGGTGTGGCTGACGGTTCGTCTGGCCGTGAAACTCACCGTACTGGCCATCCACTATCCGGTTATGGTGACGCTTGGCCTCGGCGGCTACGTCGCCTATCGGCAGTTCGGGTTGTCGCCGCTGGTCCTGGCGCTGTTGTCGCTGGTGTGTGCCCTGACCGTTTGGTACGGCCTCGATCGGGCGTCATTTCTCCGGCACGGCTGGTATCGGCTGCTGACTGAGTGGCGGCGGCTCACGGTCTACGTGCCGCAATGGCGCACCGTGATGCGGCTCGCCGAGCTTGCGAAGGAAGTCCGCGGGAAGGAGTACCTCCCGAAGCTGCGCCGCGTCCGGTCCGAGGGTTGGCGTGACAAGGTCCGCGTGCGAATGATCCCGGCACAGTCTCCAGAGCAGTGGGAAGCACGTCGGGACAACCTGGCTCACTCGTTCAACGCCCGATCTTGCCGGGTCAGGGTGCTCAAGCCACGCGTGCTTGAGCTCGACTTCATCCACGCTGACCCGCTGGCGCGTCCGGTCGCGGTGCCGCAGCTTGCCGACGCGGGAGAGGTCGACCTCAAGCGTGTGGTCGTCGGCCGTACTGAGACCGGGAAGCCCTGGCGGCTGAAGCTACTCGGCTCGCAGGTGCTCGTGGTCGGCGTACCTGGCGCAGGCAAGGGCTCGGTGCTCTGGTCGATCGTCTGGCAGCTCGCTCCGGCTATCAGGGCCGGCATGGTCCGACTCGTCGGCATCGATCCCAAGGGCGGGATGGAGCTGGGTCAGTGTCCGGACGCGTTCGAGAAGGTCATCTACGACAATGGGCCGGAAGCTGTTGCCCTGCTTGAAGAAATCGCCGCAGAAGTCAAGGAGCGTGCCTCTCGATACCGGGGCATCCGGCGGCTCTGGACTCGCAACACTGGTGAACCGTTCACGGTCCTGATCGTGGATGAGCTGGCCGACCTGATCGCCTACCAGCCGGACAGGAACCTCCGCGAACGCGCCACCCGCGCTGTCCAGACGATCACTTCGCAGGGGCGTGCTCCTGGCTATGCCGTCGTCGGCCTGGTCCAAGACCCGCGCAAGGAAGTGGTCGCCTTCCGGCACCTCTTCACGACCCGTGTGGCGCTGCGCCTGGACGAACCGGTGCAGGTCGACATGGTCCTGGGCGATGGCGTCCGGCAACGCGGTGCGGCGGCTCATGAGATCAGCGAGAACACGCCTGGTGTCGCCTGGCTCAAGGAGGACGGGCAGCGCGAACCCGAACGCGCGCGGGCTTTCCACGTCACGGACGCGGACCTGGTCGAGCTGGGCGTCTACCTCGCTCCCGCCACCGTCCACGAGTTCCCCGAGTTGACTGACGGGAGGGCCGCCGCATGACCGAGTACCTGAACCGCTCGGAGCGGATGAAGCAGCCGGCCGCGCTCGATATCGCTCGTGCTGTCGCCGAGGAACACGGCGTGTGCGTTCGGCCGCTGGCCAAGGAACGGATCGACCTCGACACCGGACGCGTGGACATCGTGCCCGTGCCGTGTGGTTCGACGGTCGCGAGTGTGTGCCCGACGTGCGCAGAGAAGAACCGGCGTCTGCGGATGGCGCAGTGTCGCGAGGGATGGCATCTGACCAGCGAACCGGACTTCACGCCGAACGCCCCGAGCAACGATCAGCGAGAGCTGACCGAGTACCGGGCTGACCTGGTCAAGGCCTTCCGCCTGGCTCTCGATGAGGGTGACGAGGTCGGCGCGGAGGAAGTGCGGGAGGAGGTCGCGGAGCTCGACGAAGAACTTCGGCAACTCGGAGTCCGCGGCTCACTCCCCTCTCTGGAAGTCCCGCTCAAGGCTGCGCGAAAGCGGTCGACCAGGCGGCGCCAGGACGCTCCGAACCTGCCTCGTCGGCCGGTCAGCAAGCGCACCGTTGGCAAGGTCTTCGGCGGCAAGTACCAGCCTTCGACGTTCCTCACGCTGACGCTCGACAGCTATGGCAAGGTGCGTAGCGACGGCACGCCTGTCGATCCCTCGATGTACGACTACCGCCGTGCGGCTCGGGACGCCGTGCACTTCGCGGCGCTGCTGGACCGGTTTGTACAGAACCTTCGGCGCTGTGTCGGCTGGGAGGTTCAGTACTTCTCGGCCGTCGAACCACAGCGGCGACTAGCTCCGCACTGGCACGCGGCGGTCCGCGGAAGCATCTCCCGTGCAGAGCTGCGGGCGGTCGCTGAGGCCACGTATCACCAGGTCTGGTGGCCAGCGCATGACGAGATCAAGTACAGCGGCGACAACCTGCCGGTATGGGACGTCCGGGCCAAGGGCTTCGTTGATCCGCAGACCCGAAGGGCCTTGCCGACCTGGGAAGAAGCGTTGGACGAGGTCGAGCGACCGGCGCACGTCGCGCGGTTCGGGGTGCAGGTGCACTCCAAGGGCATCCTCGGCGGGACCGAAGAGGCCGGCCGCCACATCGGCTACCTGACGAAGTACCTGACCAAGAGCATCAACGAGTGCTTTGAGGCGCAGACCGCCCGGCAGGAAAACCACGCGGAACGCCTCTGCGCAGAGCTCGCGGTCACGCCCTGCTCACCGCAATGCGTGCTGTGGTTGCTCTACGGCGTCCAGCCTCGTGGGGCTCGGCTATCGACTGTGCCGGGCAAGTGCAAGGGGAAGGCGCACAAGCGGACCACGCTCGGGGTGGCTGGTCGGCGGGTGCTGGTGTCGCGGAAGTGGTCGGGGAAGTCGCTCGCGGACCACAAGCACGACCGCAAGGCGTTCGTTCGGCAACTGTTGGCCGATGTCGGGATCAAGCCCGATGACCAGCCACAACGCCTCGTCTGGAACAACGTCCAGCCTGGCGACCCGAACGTGCCTCCACGGGCGCACCTGCTGTTGAGCGCCGTCGCAGAGCGCCGCAGGTGGAAGGCCGAATACACCGCCGCGCTGCTCGCATCCGCCGGACCTCCGGGGAGTTCGGCAACTCCGCAAGCTGCTTGATCTAGGGGGAGAAATCATGGACGCACAACAGTTTGAGCCACTGTGGACAGTCAGCGACGTCGCGCTCTTCTTGAACGTCCCGGTTCACACGCTCTACGGCTGGCGAACGAAGAACTACGGCCCTCCTGCTCGGCGCGTCGGCAAGCACCTGAGGTACCTGCCGTCCGAGGTGCGGAGCTGGTTCGAGCACTTGCTTGAGGAGGCGGCCTGATGGCGCGTCCGCCACTCGACATCGGCACGTACGGCGCGATTCGTTGCTATGAAACGGATTCAGGCTGGCGCGCGACCACGAAGTATCGCGACTACGACGGGAAGACTCGTCCGGTGGAGCGTTGGGCCAAGACCAAGACGGCAGCAGAACGGAGCCTCAAGAAAGCCCTCACCGAACGCAAGGGACCGTCCGGCAACTCGTTGACCCGAGACAGCCGGTTCAAGGAGGCCTTGGCTCAGTGGTTCACGAAGTTTCAGGCGCTCGCGGATGCCGGGAAGAGGTCTCCGAGCAGCGTCGACACGTACCGAAGCATCATGGATCGGCACGTGTTGCCTGGCCTTGGTGAGCTGCGCATTCACGAGATGTCGGTGGCGCGGATCGACGCCTTCCTGAGCGCGTTGTGGCGGTCGGTCAGCGTGGACACGGCCAAGACTGCTCGTTCGGTGATCTCGGGGGCCTTACGGATCGCTGTCAGGGACAAGGCGCTGGACACGAACCCGGTCAGGGAGGTGGAGCCGCTGGAGGCTGGGCGTAAGAAGAGTCCGCGGGCGCTCACGCTGGAGGAACGGATTCTCTGGCTGGAGATGCTGGAGTCCGATCCCAAGGCCGTGAAACGGGACCTGCCTGATCTGTCGCGCTTCATGATGGCCACGGGCGTCCGCATCGGTGAAGCGCTGGCCGTCTACTGGGATGCCGTCGACTTCGAGGCCGGCACGGTCGACGTGAACTACACGGTCATCCGGGTCAAGGGCGTCGGACTGATCCGGAAGTCGACCAAGACGGAGGCCGGTGAGCGAACCCTCCTGCTGCCGCAATGGGCGCTCGACATGCTGCGGCGGAGGCACAAGGCCACCAGCTTCCCGAACGGGCCGGTCTTCCCAGATGCCCTCGGCGGGCTTCGCGACCCGTCGAACACCCGGAAGGATCTCCGGAACGCTCGTGGCGGGGACGAGTTCGCTTGGGTGACCTCGCACGTCTTCCGGAAGACGGCGGCGACCATCCTCGATGAGTCGGGGCTCTCTGCGAGGCAGGTCGCAGACCAGCTCGGCCACGCTCGGCCGTCGATGACGCAGGACACCTACATGGGTCGCAAGACGGTCGACCGGCGGGCTGCTGACGCTCTGGAAGGGGCGCTCGGAGAGCCCAAAGATGATCAGGCAGAAGACGACGAAGTTGAGTGACCAGCAGTTTTGTGTGGGTTAAGTGTGGGGAGGGTCCGCCAAAGCGAAACCCCCAGGCCTGTGACCTGGGGGTTTGGTGGGCCGCCAGGGACTCGAACCCTGAACCCGAAGATTAAAAGTCTCCTGCTCTGCCAATTGAGCTAGCAGCCCTCGCCGGGACAGCCTACCGATCTCCACCTCCGCATGTCCTCCGGGTTGCCAACCTCACGGCCACCAGACCGCCAAAGAGACCAGACGCGGGCGAGGAAGAGGATCAGGCAAGAAGGCAGCTGGATCGTCGTACCCCCGCCAGGCCGGAAGAGCTGGAATTGGAGGCAGAAGGAACGACCACCAAGAGGAGCCAGGAACATGCCGCTCGACCACTACGTCACCCTCGGCCGCTCCGGCCTCCGCGTCAGCCCGTTCGCCCTCGGCGCGATGACCTTCGGTGAGGACCCCGGTGCCGCCGGCGCCAGTGTCGAGGAGTCGGAGAGGATCCTGAAGCACTACCTCGACCGGGGCGGGAACTTCATCGACACCGCCAACTTCTACACCAACGGGCACTCGGAGAAGATCCTCGGTGACTTCTTCCGGAGCAACGGGGGCAGGGACCGGGTGGTGCTGGCCTCCAAGTTCTTCTTCAACATGCACCCCGGTGACCCGAACGGTGGTGGGGCGGGGCGGGTGGCGATTCGCAAGCAGCTCCACGAGACGTTGCGGAGGCTCGGCACCGACCACCTGGACCTGTACTGGATGCACAACTGGGATCGGAACACGCCGATCGAGGAGACCATGCGGGTCCTCGACGACCTGGTGGGATCGGGCAAGGTGGGGTACGTCGGGTTCTCCAACGTGCCTGCTTGGGTGACGGCGCAGGCTCAGACGATGGCGGTGCTCAACGGCTGGACGCCGTTGGTCGCTTTGCAGGTCGAGTACTCGTTGCTGGCGCGGACGGTCGAGGGGGAGGTCGCGCCGCTGGCGCGGGACGCGGGTATGGCGCTGGTGCCGTGGAGTCCGCTCAAGAACGGGTTCCTGAGCGGTAAGTATCGGAGGAACGTGCAGGTCAGTGACTCTGCGCGGGCTGCTTTTGTCGCGCCGCCCACGGAGGAGGAGTTCGGGGTGATCGACGTGGTCAACGAGGTTGCGGCTGAGTTGGACGCCAGTGCCGCGGCGGTGTCGTTGGCGTGGCTTCGGCAGCGGCCCGGGACGGTGGTGCCGATCATCGGGGCGCGGAAGCTGGAGCACCTCGAGAGCAATCTTGACGAGGTCACACTGACCCACGAGCAGCTCGCGGTCCTCGACGAGGTGTCGAAGCCAGAGCTCAATTATCCCGCGCCGTTGCACGGTGAGCTGAGGGCGATGTTGCAGTTCGCCGGTGCGACGGTGGACGGGGAGGCGTCCGGCATCTATCCGCCGTTGTTGCAGAGCAGCTTTCGGTACTAGGTAGAGCCTGCTCCACCTCGAGAACGGAAGTGTGCGCGACTGCGCCGGGGTGCCTCCACACGGAAATCTGTCCTCACCACGGCAAGGGGAGGCACAGGATGAAGAAGACGCTGGTAGGAGTGCTGGCAGCGGCCATGTTGTTCAGCGGGACGGCGATGGCCGCGCCGCCCACCACTGTTCAGAAGCAGCTCGACGGGCTGACGAAGCAGCACGAGTTCCCGGCGGCGCTGGCCACCACCACCGATGCCGGCGGCAGGGCTACGCAGTACACGTCGGGTACGGCGGAGCTGGGGAAGAAGGCGCCTGTGCCGAGGAACGGGCAGGTGCGCGCGGGGTCCAACACCAAGGCGTTCGTGGCCGCGGTCGTGATGCAGCTCGTCGCGGAGAAGAAGGTCGAGCTGGACAAGCCGATCAACCACTACCTGCCCGGCGCGGTGAAGGACGACCGGATCACCGTCCGGCAGCTGCTCAACCACACCAGCGGCCTCGCGAACTACACGAACTACCTGGGGCTCGAGAAGTTCGAGGACCTGCGGCACCGGTACTTCGAGCCGCGCGAGCTGCTCGACGTCGGCAACGCGAACCCCGTCACGAACCAGCCGGGTGAGAAGTTCAAGTACAGCAACACGAACTACGTGCTGCTGGGTCTGCTGATCCAGAAGACCACCGGGCGGCCGGTCGCGGAGAACGTCGACAAGCGCATCGTCCAGAAGATCGGGCTCCGGGACACCTACTGGCCCGGTGTCGGTGACGAGACCATCCGCGGCAAGCACGCGAAGGGGTACTCGAAGACCGGCAACGGCATCGAGGACGTGACCGAGATGGACCCGAGCTGGGGCTGGGCGGCCGGGCAGATCATCTCGACGACCAAGGACCTCAACAGCTTCTACCGCGCGCTCCTCAACGGTGAGGTGGTGCCGCCGGCGCAGGTGAAGGAGATGCAGAAGACCGTGGACACCGCGGGTGAGATGTGGCCGGGCGCCGAGTACGGGCTGGGCATCGCCAGCTCACCGCTCACGTGCGGTGGCCGCTACTGGGGTCACGGCGGTGACGTCCACGGTTACGAGACGCGGGGTGGTGTCGCGCCGGACGGCAAGGCGTTCTCCGTTGCTGTCACGGCGTTGCCGGGCACGTTCCAGGACACGCCCGAGGAAGCCGGCAAGGCGCACGACGCGGTTCTGGCCACTGTGGACGCTGCTCTGTGCGGTGCCAAGTGATCGCCGTGGCGGCGCTGACCGCGCTCACCCTGCTCGTTCCCCAGCAGCTCGACGAGATCGTCAAGGACAGGACGCCGGGCCTCGAGGCCCACCTGAACGGGCACGACCACGCGCGGGGCAACGCGCCGGTCAACGGGCAGGTGCGGATCGGCAGCATCACCAAGTCGTTCGTGGCCGTCGCCACGCTGGAACTGGTGGCGGAGAACAAGGTCGAGCTGGATGGGCCCGCGAACAAGTACGTGCCGCACATCAAGGACGGCCGCATCACCGTGCGCCAGGTCCTGCAGCACACCAGCGGGTTGCCGGACTACGTGATCGACGTCGGCGTCCCCAAGATCGCCGACATCCGGGACAGGTACTTCGCACCGCACGACCTCCTGGACGTCGCCCTGGCGAAGACGCCGAGCTTCCAGCCCGGCGAGAGGTACGAGTACAGCAACACGAACTACGTCGTCGCCGGGCTGCTGATCCAGAAGGTGACCGGACGGCCGGTCGGCGAGGCGATCGGGAAGGTCATCGAGGAGGCCGGTCTCAAGGACACGTACTGGCCGAGCCAGGGCGAGCAGCGCATCCGCGGCCGTCACGCCCAGGCCTTCGCGCTGAGCGACCTGCTCGACCCGAAGTCGAAGGTGGTCGACGCGACCGACATCGAGACGTCCGCCGCCTGGGCGTCCGGCGCGATGGTCTCCACGCCGAGTGACGTCGCGAAGTTCTTCGAGGCGCTGCTGAAGGGCCGGCTCCTGCCGAAGGCGCAGCTCGACGAGATGCGCAGGACCGTCGCGGTCGACGAGAAGAGCGCCTACGGGCTCGGCCTCGAGAGCACGAAGCTCAGCTGTGGCGGGGTCTGGTGGGGCCACGGCGGGTCGATCCACGGCTGGGCGTCGCTGGGCGGTGCGACCGACGGCGGCAAGAGCGCGGCGATCACGCTCACCGCGTTGCCCGGGACGTTCGGTGACGACCCGATGAAGAAGTTCCAGCGGATGTTCGACGTGATGGACACCGCGCTCTGCAAGAAGTAGCGGACGTCAGCGGGCGTACCGGAGCACCCAGAGCATGTCCTGCTCGGTGACCGGTCCGTCCGCTGCGCACGCCATCAGCCAGTCCGTCAGCGCCTCCGGATCGATGCCCGCCCCGATCAGCACCAGCTGAGTCGGGGCGTCGTCGACCGCGGTGAACGACACGTAGGCGCCGACGGTGTGCAGCATGAACGTGCCGAGTGGGAACCGCACGAAACCTTTGGCGCGGAACAACCCCTCGGGCCGCGCGCTCAGGAAGTCCATGAACAGCTTGGGGTGCAACGGTTCCGCGTACTCGAACGACACGCTGTCGTACCGGGCGTGCGCGTGCGTGGAGTGGTCCTCCAGGTCGTCGAACGACAGCTGCCGCGGTCCGAGGTCCGGCGGCCGCACCTCGAACAGCAACGCCGGGTCGATCTGCCCGTACGTCACCGGCACGACCGGGGCGGTGCAGGGCAGCGACGGCGGCGACGGAACCCGGTCGACCTTGTTCAGCACCACCAGGTCGGCCAGTGCGAGGTCGCGCTCCAGGTGGGGCACGGCGTCGATCTCCACCGCGTCGACGACGTAGATCAGCCCGCCGTACGACACCCCCGGCGCCTGCACCACCATCCGCACCATGGCCGCCGGCTCGGCGAGTCCGGACGCCTCGATCACGATGACGTCCAGGTCCGCCGACGCGAGCTTGGTCAGCATCCCGTCCAGCTCGGTGCCGTCGACCGCGCAGCACAGGCAGCCGTTCGACAGCGACACCATCGAGTCGACCTGGGCGGAGACGGCGAACGCGTCGATGTTGATCCGCCCGAAGTCGTTCACCACGACGCCGATCCGCGTGCCGCCGGACGTGCGCAGCAGGTGGTTGAGCAGGGTGGTCTTGCCGGAGCCGAGGAAACCGGCGAGCACGACGACGGGGATCACGACGTCCGAGGCTAGCCGGTGAACTCCGCGTTCCTGCGCAACACCTCGTCGACGGTGCCGTCGAACGCCGCCGGGTGGACGACCAGCTCGTCGACGCCCAGGTCCTCGTACTCCCTGATCACCGCGGCCGACAGCGGCACCAGCGCGGACACGCTGATCCGGAAGCCGGAGGGGCGTTCGGGGAAACGGGCCAGGTGGCCGCGTATGTCCTCGGGAGTGCCGATGCCGAACCACCCCTGCGCACGGGTCACGGCCCGCCGGAACGCCGCGAGGCTGTGGCCGCCGACCACCACGCGCACGTTGGACGGCCGGGGGCGGGCGTCGATCCCCGAGAACGACACGAACCTGCCGGAGAACGACGGCGCCTCCGCGTGCCACAGCTGGTCCATCGCGTCCAGGTACTCGTCGGTCACGGCGCCGCGGTCGGCGAACGGCGCCCCGACCGCGGTCATCTCCGGTTCGAGGTAGCCCGCGCCGACACCGAGCGTGAACCGGCCGCCGCTGAGCAGGTCCAGCGACGCCACCTGCTTCGCGAGCACGAGCGGGTTGCGCTGGGGCAGGATCACGATCCCGGTCGCGAGTTCGAGAGAAGAAGTGACGGCCGCCACATAGCTCAGGTGGGTCAGCGGATCCACGAACACGGTGTCCGGTTCGGACGGTGACGGGTCGACGCGCGGTGACGGCAGCACCACGTGGTCGGACGCCCACCACGACCGGTAGCCGAGCGACTCCGCCAGCTGGGCGAGCCTCCTCGTCTCGTCGGGTCCTGCCGTGCCACCGATGTTGAGCCCCTGCACCCCGAAGTCCATGGTCGCGGCAACCATCGATTTCCATCGATCATTCCCGAAAGTGCAACGAAACAGCCCTTCGGCGCATCAGAATGGCGAGAAGGGGGGCGATGATGACCGAGTTCCTGGCTGCCGCGCTGGCGTTTCCGACCGTGGTGTTCAGCTTCCTGTTGCTCTTGGTGCTGGCGTACTGGCTCACGGTGGCGTTGGTGGGCCTGGACTTCGACGCCCCGGTGATGCCGATCTCGATCTCGATGTTCGTCGTGGTCACGTGGTTCGCGGCACTGGTCGGCACCGTGCTCACGCCCGAGGGCAAGCTCCGGTACGCCATCCTCGCCGGTGCGCTGCTGGTGGGCGCGCTCATCACGAAGATCCTTCTCATCCCGGTCAAGAGCTGGACGAGGCCGGAGAAACCGGCTTCCCGCAACGACTTCGTGGGCCGTACCGCGATCGTCAGGACCTCCAGGGTCACCGAGCACTACGGGCAGGCCGAGGTGACCGCCGACGACGGCGGCACGGCGGTCGTGCAGGTGCGAGCAGCGCAGAGCACCGAGCTGAAAGCGGGACAGACCGCGTTGATCTTCGACTACGACGCCGAGGGCGAGTTCTTCTGGGTCGTGGACATCACCACAGGGGGCTAGTACATGGGTGCGATCTCTACAGGGCTGATCGTTCTGATCGCCGTGAGCGCGTTCGTGCTGATCTTGGCGTTGATCACGCTGAGCAGACTCTTCAAGAAGTGCGAGCAGGGCAAGGCGCTGATCGTCTCGAAGATGCGCAAGGTCGACGTGACCTTCACGGGCACCGTCGTGCTCCCGGTGCTGCACCGGTGCGAGACGATGGACATCTCGGTGAAGACCATCGAGATCCGCAGGGCGGGCAACGAGGGCCTGATCTGCAAGGACAACATCCGCGCGGACATCCGCATCACGTTCTTCGTGCGGGTCAACAAGACCGTCGAGGACGTCATCAAGGTGGCGCAGGCGATCGGCACCGAGCGCGCGAGCCACGAGCAGACGCTGCAGGAGCTGTTCAACGCCAAGTTCTCCGAGGCGCTCAAGACCGTCGGCAAGCAGCTCGACTTCGTCGACCTCTACACCCACCGCGACGAGTTCCGCGACCGGATCGTCCAGGTCATCGGCACCGACCTCAACGGCTACAGCCTCGAGGACGCTGCCATCGACTACCTGGAGCAGACGCCGCTCAAGCAGCTCGACCCGGCGAACATCCTGGACGCGCAGGGCATCCGCAAGATCACCGAGCTGACCGCGATCGAGCACGTCAAGACCAACGAGTTCACCCGCAACGAGGAGAAGGAGATCACGCGCCAGAACGTCAGCGCGCGTGAGGCGATCCTCGAGCTCGAACGGCGCCAGGCCGACGCGGAGATCAAGCAGAAGCGCGAGATCGAGACCGCCCGCGCGCAGCAGGAGGCGGAGACGCAGAAGGTGCAGGCCGAGGAGCGCCTCAAGGCCAACACCGCGTTCATCCGCACCGAGGAGCAGCTCGGCATCCAGACCGAGAACAAGGCCCGCGAGATCGCCGTCGCCGAGAAGAACCGCGAGCGCGTGATCGCCGTCGAGACCGAGCGCATCGAGAAGGACCGCCTGCTCGAGGTCATCGCCCGCGAACGCGAGACGTCGCTGCGCATGATCGAGAAGGACAAGGAGCTCGAGCACGAGCGCCGCGCGATCGCCGACCTGGTGCGCGAGCGCGTCGCCGTCGAGAAGACGGTGGCCGAGCAGGAGGAGAACATCAAGAAGCTGCGCGCGGTGGAGGAAGCCGAGCGCGAGCGCCAGCAGATCATCATCCGCGCCGAGGCCGAGGCGCAGGAGTCGCTGGTCAAGGACATCAAGGCCGCCGAGGCCGCCGAGCAGTCGGCGCAGCACAAGGCACGGGAAGAGGTCGTGCTCGCCGAGGCGCGCAACAAGGCTGCCGAACTGGACACCCGCGCCAAGATCCGTCTCGCCGAGGGCGCACAGGCCGAGGCCGCCGCGAAGGGCCTGGCGGACGCGCTGGTCAAGGAACGCGACGCCGCGGCGTCCGAGGCACTCGGCCGCGCCGAGGCGATCGTCGACCGCGAGAAGGCGCTGGCCGACGCCGTGGGCATCAAGGAACGGCTCAAGGGCGAGGCGGAAGGGCTGTCGCACAAGGCGGAGGCGATGGCCGCTCTCGACACCGCGACCCGCGAGCACGAGGAGTACCGCCTGCGTCTCGAGGCGGAGAAGGAGATCCGGCTGCGGGGCATCGACGTGCAGCGCGAGATCGCCGAGGCCCAGGCCATGGTCCTCGCGGCCGGCCTGGAGAAGGCCGACATCGACATCATCGGTGGCGACACGATGTTCTTCGACCGGATCGCGAGCTCGATCACCGCGGGCAAGCAGGTCGACGGCTTCGTCGGCGGCTCGGACGTCGTGCAGGCGCTGGGCTCGAAGTGGATGGACGGCTCGGCGAGCTTCCCCGAGGACCTGACCAAGATCCTCAGCTCCTTCACCACGGGTGACGCGCAGAACATCGCCGCGGCGATCGCACTGACCCAGATGGCCAAGAACAACGGCCAGAACGCATGACAGCTCTCGACGCGGGCACCTACGAGGTGCTGCGAGCCCGGCTGGCCGACCAAGCGGCCGGGCTCGCGAGGAGCACGGAGGCGCTGAACGACCAGCGCGTCGAGACGTTCGGCAGCACGGCCCTCGAACTCGTCGCCACCGAACGCATCCGCACCGAGAACAACTGCGTGCCGCGCGACATCGTGGCGCTCGGTGACGTGATGCTGTTCGGCTACAACGTCTTCATGGGCCTCAAGCCCGAGACCGCGGTCAGCGACGTCTTCGCGGCGCACGGCAGGGACTTCGCCACGGTCGAGGCGGAGTTCCTGCGGGACCCGAGGTTCCGCAACGACTTCGCCGAGCTGTACCGGTACTACCGCGAGACGCGACTGCTCCAGCTGCGCATCGTCGAGTCACGGCTCCTCGCGGTGTTCCAGACGGGCGCACGGATCGAGGACATCCGCGTCCTGCGCTGGGACGTCAAGGTCGACGGCACCGTCACGTACGTCGACAACCGGGGCGACCGCGACCACGTCTTCCCGCCCGCGCACGACTTCACGTGGGTCGAGACGACCCGCGAGCAGCACGTGCTCGGCCGGCACCCGCACATCGCGATCGACAACGAGGTCTTCGTCGAGACGGTCGGCGGCACGCTCACCGTCAAGGTCGAGGACAACACCGAGACGGGCGAGGGCGTCTACTCCGAGCCCGTCGACGAGCCGTTGCAGAGCCTCGCGGACGCCGAGGTCCACTACGCCCGCGTCGGCCCGCTGATCCTCCTCAAGATCCTGCCGTACAAGGAGACGGCGTGGCGGCACCTGGTGTTCAACACCCGCACCAAGGTCGTCACCAGGCTCGACGGCATCGGCCAGGCCTGCCAGCGGCTCCCCGAGGACCAGGGGATCATCTTCCCCGGCGGCTACTACCTGGTCACCGGCGCGGACAAGACGTTCGACGTCGACACCGACGAGCTGGAGTTCGAGCGGGTCATCCGCTCCGCGAACGGCGAGGACGTGTTGTACGTCTTCCACGCCCGCCGCGAGGGCCGCAGCCTCCTGCTGCCCTACAACGTGATCCGCAAGGAAGTCGCGACGCCGATCACCTGCCACGGCTACTCGCTGTTCGCCGACGGCACGCTGGTCGTCTTCCGCGAGACCAGCTCCGAACCGGTGCGCGTGCACCCGATGCAGGTCTGGCGCACGCCGTTCATGGCCGACGAGGAGCTGGCGGACCAGGAGGGCCCGCTCGCCCGCATCGGCAACGCCGAACTCGTCCGCGGCATCTCGGACTGCCTGTCCATCACCAGGATGAGCGCCGAGATGACGCCGAGCGCGCCGGTGTTCGAGGGCCTGATCGCCCTGTGCACCAGGGTGATCGACGGCGTGTTCTGGCTCGACGAGCTCGGGCTGAAGCAGGA
The DNA here is from genome assembly GCF_014653695.1 of Lentzea cavernae. Lineage (GTDB taxonomy): Bacteria > Actinomycetota > Actinomycetes > Mycobacteriales > Pseudonocardiaceae > Lentzea > Lentzea cavernae. The sequence goes on from NZ_BNAR01000003.1 coordinate 416,904, forward strand.
CGTCCAGGCCGTCAGGGCCACGGCCGAGCAGGTGCTCGACGAGTTCGAGGCCGTCCGCACGCTCACCGACCACGCCGCCGGGCAGCTCCACGAGGCCGCGGAGAAGCTGGCGTCGCTGGTCAGGCTCGCCCGCTCGGCCGCACCGAGGAGCGCCGACGAGTGGGTGCGGCTGCTGGCCGACCTGAGGTCCGCCCAGGGCCGCCTGATCACCCTCAAGGACCTGAAGTACGTCGACCTCGAGGAGATCGACCGCCGCGAGGCCGAACTGGTCGAGGAACTCGGTGCGTCGGCGCGCCGCGCTGTCGCCTTCCTCAGCGGTGAGAACGCGTTCGCGCAGTACCACGAGGAAATCGACGGGATCGCCGCCGCGGAACTGAAGACCGCCGCCGAGGCGAAGCCGCTGCGCGAACGCCTCGCGCAGCAGCAGGCCGGCCTGGAGGTGCTGACCGAGGTCGTCAGCACGCTCGACGCCGCCGACACGACGACCCGCACGCAGATCCTCGCGAGCATCGGCGAGGTTCTCGCCGCCGTCAACCGCGCCCGGGCCACTGTGGACGGTCGCCGCGCCCAGCTCGCGAACGCCGAGGGCCGCGCCGAGTTCGCGGCGGAGTTCGCGCTGCTCGGCCAGGCCATCACCGGCGCTCTGTCGGTCGCGGACACCCCGCAGCGGTGCGACGACCAGCTCGGCAGGTTGTTGCTGCAGCTGGAGAACCTGGAGTCGCGCTTCGGCGAGTTCGACGACTTCCTCGCCCAGGTCGGCGCCAAGCGCACGGACGTCTACGAGGCCTTCTCCGCCCGCAAGCAGACGTTGCTCGACGAACGCGCCCGCAGGGCCGACCGGCTCGTGACGTCGGCGGAACGCGTGCTCGGCACGATCCGCCGCCGCGTCGGCAAGCTGACCTCGACCGACGAGATCAACACGTACTTCGCCGGCGACCCGATGGTCGCCAAGGTCCGCACGGTCGCCGAGCAGCTCAGGGAACTCGGTGACGTCAGGGCCGACGAGCTCGGCGCGAGTCTGCGCGACGCCCGGCAGGAGGGCGGCCGGGCACTGCGCGACCGCGCCGATCTGTACGACGGCGCGTCGATCGTGCTCGGTCGCCACCGCTTCCCGGTGACGAGCGAGCCGATGAACCTCACCCTGGTCCCGCGCGAAGGCCGGCTGTTCTACGCCGTGACCGGCACCGACTACCGCAGCGAGGTCACCGACGCGGAGTTCGCGAGCACCAAGGGGTTCTGGGACCAGCTCCTAGTCTCGGAGACGCAGGACGTCTACCGGTCCGAACACCTGGCGGGATGCCTGCTGGCCGAGGGCCGCACCGACGTCGTGAACGCCGCCGCGGAACGCTACGACGAGGGCTACGAGAAGGGCGTCCACGACCACGACGCCGAGAAGATCCTCGCTGTCCTGCAACGACTCCACGCCGGCGCCGGACTGCTCAGGTACCCGCCGGCGGCCCGTGCGCGGGCGCAGGTCTTCTGGTCTGGGCAACGCGAGGACGACCGGGCGGTGTGGACGCGCAAGGCCGAGTCGCTGGCCAGGGCCCGCGCGATCTTCGGCGGCACGCACGGGATTCCCGAGCTCTGCGCGCAGTTCGGCCTCGGAGACGACCTGGCTGCCGAGTACCTGTTCGAGGAACTCGCCTGCGAGCCACGGGGGTTCGTCACCAGCAAGGCCGCCCGCGCGGTGATCGACAGGTTCCGCGCGGTCGTGACCGAGGAACTGCACGACCGCGACCTGATCGAGGCGTGGCTGCGGGCGTTCCTGAAGGATGAGGACTGCCCGGAGTTCCCCGAGGTCGTCGCCGTCCTGCTCACCGACCTGCCGCGCTACGACTCCAGCGCGTCGCTGACCGAGACCGTCACCGGCCTGCTCGGCACGCACCCCCGCGTGCACGACCAGTCGATGGACCTGCGCCTGGACGAGACCCTGACGAGGCTCAGGACCTTCACCACCGAACAGGTGCCCGCCTTCCGCGCCTACCAGCGCCGGCGGGACGAGCTGCTGGCAGGGGAACGCCGCAGGCTCCGGCTCGACGACTACCAGCCCGCGGTGCTGAACACGTTCGTGCGCAACAGGTTGCTCAACGAAGTCTACCTGCCGCTGATCGGTGACAACCTCTCCAAACAGCTCAACGACGGCACCGGCCTGCTGATGCTGATCTCCCCGCCCGGTTACGGCAAGACGACGCTCATCGAGTACGTCGCGAACCGGCTGGGCATGGTGTTCGTCAAGGTCAACGGGCCGGCGCTGGGCACCGGCGTCACCTCGCTCGACCCGGAGGAGGCGCCGAACGCCACCGCACGGCAGGAGGTCGAGCGCATCAACTTCGCGTTCGCCTTGGGCAGCAACGTCCTGCTGCACCTCGACGACATCCAGCACACCTCACCGGAGCTGCTGCAGAAGTTCATCTCGCTGTGCGACGCCCAACGGCGGATCGACGGCGTCTGGGACGGCGAGCCGCAGACGTTCGACCTGCGGGGCAAGCGCTTCGCCGTGTCGATGGCCGGAAACCCGTACACCGAGACCGGTCGCGCGTTCCGCGTCCCGGACATGCTCGCGAACCGCGCGGACGTGTGGAACCTCGGCGACGTGCTGTCCGGCCGCGACGCCCTGTTCGCGTTGAGCTACCTGGAGAACGCGTCCGGTTCGAACCCGACCCTGGGCGGCGCCGACGTGGAACCGTTGGTGCGCCTGGCGAAGGGCGAGAGCGTCCGGCACGACCACGAGGCCGTCGAGCTCGAACGCATGCTGTCGGTGGTCCGCAAGCTGCAACGGATCCAGCAGGTCGTGCTCAAGGTCAACCAGGCCTACATCGCCTCCGCGGCGGATCCGTCCGAGCAGCCGTTCCTGTTGCAGGGCAGCTATCGCAACATGAACAGGATGGCGGCGCGGATCGTGCCGGCGATGAACGACGCCGAGGTCGAGGCGTTGATCGACGACCACTACCTCGGCGAGGCCCAGCTCCTCGGCTCGCTGGCGGAGGCGAACCTCGCGAAGCTGCGGGAGCTCAAGGCCTAGCCGCCTTCTCGCAGTTCACCTGGACCGGCCTGCCGTCCGGACCGCGCAGGTCGGCGGGCTTGAGCTCGTACCGCTTGAGGAGGTCGCAGAACGCGTCGTCGAGCGGCAGCCGCAGGCAGCGCTCGAGTTCCTCACCGAGGAGGCTCGAGTCGCAGCGCAGCATGTCCAGCAGGTTGGGCTTGGACTGCCCGGGAGGCAGATGCCCCGGTGGGGGCGGCGGCCGGTGGTCGGGCCGGTGCCGGGGAGGCGGGTCGGCACCGGGAGGCGGTGGCGGCGGAGGGGGTGGAGGCGGCGGCCTCATGTCACCGATGGCGGAGATCGTGGTCGTCGCGGTCGCGGTGATGACCTCGGGAGGTAGAGGCGGCGGAGCGACCAGGCGGATGTCGACGGGCTTGTCGGGTGCCGACAACAAACCCGCGATCAGGGCAGCGCCCATCACCGCGGCCGCGGCTGAGAAGTAGCCGCGGCGTCTGACACCCGTCATCGCTTCCGCTCCCCAGGTTCCGCCTGCCCGGTAGCCGCCGTCCCCGTGGAATCGTTGTGCCCGCTAACGGTGTTACCGAGCGGCGGATCAGCCTGTCTTGTCGGGGCCTGCGCTGATCAACGAGATGCGCAGGATCACGCGCTGTTCACGTTGCATGGCGGCCCGGTAGTCGTTCCAGTCGGAGTGCTCGCCGGAGATCGTGCGGTAGTACTTCACCAGCAGGTCCATCGCGTCGGGCAACGGCACGACCGTCGCCGTTCCGTTGATCTGTATCCAGCGCCCGAAGAAGCTGTCCGGCAGCACGCACAGCGACACGTGCGGATCGCGCTGCACCTGCTTCGTCTTGTACGCCGTCGCCCGTGTGGAAACGAGCACGTCACCGTTGTCGTCCAACGCGGCGAGCACCGGCGACATCGACGGCGTGCCGTCGGACTTCAATGCGCAGAACACCGCGCGGTGCTGGCTGCGGAGCACTTCCCGTGCCTGGTCCAGGTCCATGGTCTTCATCCTGGCGAGGCGGGACGATGTCCGCATGCCCGATCCGAACTCCGTCAGCTGGCAGATGCACGCGGACCCGACGATGTGGATCGCCGGGATCGCGAGCCTCTACCTGCAGGCACTGCACCCCAAGGCGGTCGCGGGTGTCGTGCAGAACTCCAACTTCCAGGCCGATCCGCTCGGCAGGCTCAAGCGCACGGCGGACTTCGTCGGCCTCGGCGTCTACGGCACCGACGAGGAGATCGCCACCGCCTCGGCAAGGGTGCGCGCCACCCACCGCAGCCTGCGTGGCGTGGTGGACGGCAGATCGTTCCGCGTCGACGAGCCCGAGCTGCTGCTGTGGGTGCATTGCTCGGAGGTTTACAGCTTCGAAACAGTTCTCAACCGAGCGGGGTACGGCCTGACGGACCGCCAGAAGGACCGTTACTACGAAGAGCAGCGCTTCGCGGCGGGTTTGGTCGGATTGCACCCGGATGAAGTACCGGGATCACGGCGCCAGATGGCCGATTATCTGGACCGGATGCGTCCCGTTTTGCGTCGAACGACCGATTCGGATGTGATCTACACCTTCTTGCACGGCCCACCGGTGCGAGGTTTCGTCCGCCACGGCCTCCCGGTGTACCGGGTTCTCGTGGGCCACCTGGCGTACTCGGTGTTGCCCGATTGGGCCCTGGAGCTGCACGGCCGCCCGGCTTACGCCCGTGCTGACCTCTGGCTGCGAATGATGCGCCGAACTGCGCTTTTGGTGCCGGGCAAGATCAGGAGACTCGCTCCTCCCGGCCACCTGAAGCGCGCGATCGAACGGCACGGCAAGCATGTGACGCCCAGCAAAGCGAGACTGCCCTAGTTGTCATACGTCACAGTCGATCATCGCCGCAGGTCCGTAGCATTGCTCACGACTCCAGACCACCCCCGGAAGGCTTGTCGTGATCCGTCGTGCCGCGCTCCTGACTGCCGTTGCGGTGTTCGCCACCGCCTGTGGGAGCGGTGACACCAACACAGTCATCGGACGTGCCGACTCGGGGAAGCTGACCATCGGCATCCGCTACGACCAGCCGGGCCTGAGCGAGCGCCGCCTCGACGGCCGCTTCGTCGGCTTCGACGTGGACGTCGCCAAGTACGTGGCGAACGAGCTCGGTGTGAAGGAAAGCGGCATCACCTTCAAGGAGGCGCGCGGCGCCGCCCGCGAGTCGATGCTGGAGAACCGCGAGGCCGACCTGATCATCGCCTCGTACTCGATCACCGACGCCCGCAAGGAGAAGGTGGCCTTCGCCGGCCCGTACTTCGAGACGGGCCAGGGCGTCCTGGTGCGCTTCACCGAGACGGCCATCCAGGGGCCGGAGTCCCTGAACGGCCGCACGTTGTGCTCCGTCAAGGGTTCCACGTCCGCGCAGAAGGTGAAGACGGACTACTCCAAGAACGTGACGCTCGAGGAGTACGGCCAGTACTCCGACTGCGTGATCGCTCTCATGGCGGGCAACGTCGACGCCGTCACGACCGACGAGGTCATCCTCGCCGGGTTCGCCGCGGAGAACCCCGAGCTGCTCAAGCTCGTCGGCAAGACGTTCTCCAAGGAGCGCTACGGCATCGGCGTGCCGAAGGGCGACGCCGAGTCCCGTGACGCCGTCAACGAGGCCATCGAGAAGATGATTTCGAGCGGTGAGTGGAAGCGGGCCCTCGAACGCAACGTCGGTCCGTCGGGTTACGAGATCCCGCAGCCACCCCAGATCACCGAGAAGAGCTAGTGGCGCGTCGCAGAACGTTGGCGAGGTAATTCACGCTCAGCAGGGCGCCTCACGGCACCGCCCCCACGCCCCCGTACAACCAGTACGAGGACGTGGGGGCGGCACCGTGATGCACCCGTCTGACCGCGAATTTCCCCGGCAACGTTCTGCGCCACACCACTAGTTCGTCGCGGCGGACTTGGCGGTCCAGGCCGCCCAGTCGAGCGTCCACTGCCAGTAGTCACCGGGAGCCGGCCCGTTCGGGTCGGCCTGGCCGAGCTGCACCGTGGAGCCCACGACCTCGACCGGGTCGCCGACCATCGTCAGGTCGAAGAAGATCTTGGCGTTCGGGCCGGACAGGTTCGCGCACCCGTGCGACACGTTCTCCTTGCCCTGCTGGGGGATCGTGCCGTTGTTCTCGTGCACGAACTCGCCGTTCTGGGAGATCAGCACCGCCCAGGTGACCGGGACGTCGTAGTCGAACACGGAGCTCTTCATCCTCCGCGAGGCTTCCTTCTGCTGCACCACGTGGATGCCGGACCGGGTCACCCTGCGCGGGTCCGACTCCATCCCGTACGACGCCGGGAGGTCGTGCAGCAGCACGCCGTCGCGGTAGATCTCGAACCGCTTGGTCTGCGTGTTCGCCTTCGTCACCAACGCCCTGTCGGCGATCTTGAACTGCACGTGCACGTCGTCCGCGCCGAACGCGCCGCCCCCCAGCGGCACGCCGTAGACACCCGCGTCGACGGTGACGTCGGTGCCGGGCTTCCAGTACTCGCGCGGACGCCAGTGCGCCTCGTTGTCGGACAGCCACGCCCACGCGCCCTCGGTCGGCACGGACGTCGTGACGGTCATGGCCTTCTGCGCCGATGCCTTGTCCTGCACGGGTGCGGAGAACTTGACCCTGATCGGCATCGCGATGCCGTAGGTCTCGTGGTCGCCGACGTTCAGCGACGCGTTGACGAGCCGCTGCGGCTTGACCGTGCGGAACGAGCCGGCGACCGGGACCTCCGCGCCGTCCTCGCCCTTGGCCGAGCCCGACCAGTTGTAGACCTTGTCGTAGCCCAGGTCCTCGGTGGCGACCCACTTCCCGGCCGTCAGCTCCCCCTTGACGACCTTGCCGTCCGCACCGGTCAGCGCGACGGCCGTGAGCGACCCCCCGGTCACACCCACCTCGAACGGACCCGCCGGGCTGACGCCCTCACCCGATGCGGGCGTCACCGTCAGTGCCGCCTTCGCCTTCTGCTCCGCAGCCGGAGCAGAAGGCGACGACGGTGCGTCGGGCGCGGCGCTGCAGGCGGTCAAACCCAGCAGCAAAGCCAAAACCAGTGGCCTGAACACGTGCTCCCCCAAGATCCCCTCGTCTGATGTTGATGAAGACGCGTGGGGCCTGAGCACGTTGCTCGGCAATTTGCGATCACCCACCCGGACCAGCGGCTTTCCCCCTATTGAGGCACCGAACTGGCCGGTAATGACCTGTAGTGCTATGACCAATCACACGTTAGGCTGACCCGCGCAGGCCGTGGTTTCTGTGTTCGTGCTTCACACGCTCGCGGAACGACACGCGGGCGTGCGGTGCGCTCTAAGCGAGTTTGCCTAACGCCCCCGGGACGGCCGGGGTTGCACGGTGCAGCCCCAAGCTTTCCTGCGATGGAGGCAGGTACATGGCACAGGGCACTGTCAAGTGGTTCAACTCCGAAAAGGGCTTCGGCTTCATCGCCCAGGACAACGGCGGCGCTGACGTCTTCGTCCACTACTCGGAGATCCAGGGTCAGGGTTTCCGCACTCTGGAGGAGAACCAGCGAGTGGAGTTCGAGGTCGGCCAGGGCACCAAGGGTCCGCAGGCCCAGAACGTCCGCGCGGTCTGAAAGTCTGCAACAAGCCGCAATTCGAGTCGTACGTGAGAAGGACCCTCGACCGGGCTCGGTCGAGGGTCCTCCTTCGTTTCGCTGGGTCTAGTGGCCGCGCTGACGCGCTTCCCACTCCAGGCGCTGCATGACCCACTCCGTGGCAAGAGCCTGCGGGGAGGTCTGGCGCTCGGCGGCGAGCTCCTTGAGCTGCTCGTTGGCCATGAGCTGCAGCCTCAGCTGGTACACCTGCGCGCTGCCGAAGCCCGACGCGGTGGTCTCGTTGTCCGAGTCCGGGGCCAGGGCAGCCAGGTATGAGGTCAGCTCCTCGTCGGGCGACGTCACGACCTGCGGTTCGTCCGCGGGACGGTGACGGCCGGACTTGGAGCGTCCGAGGGATCCGATAGGCACCGCAACACGATAACGGCCAGATCACAGAACCCAAACCCCTGTGAGCCGGGTCACCCCAAGGTGTAAATGGCTGCTACCCACAGTGGATCTCCCGCCACCGCCGGCTGTGCAGCCGAGAAGGAGGCGGGGTGCGCGGGTGTGCAGCCGAGAGGGAGGCGAGGGGTAGGTGGGTGGTGGGCAGCCGAGAAGGCAGTGAGGTTGGGTACGCGAGGGAGGAGTGCGGCTGTCTGAGGTAGTGAGACGCCGCAGGGAGTAGCGCGGCTGAGAGCGAGGCGCGGTGTGGGTGAGGCGGGAGGCGTAGGCGGGTCCACGCGGAGGCGCGGCACACGTGGGCGATGCCGCCGCAATGGCGAAGGCGAAGCCGAGCAACCCCCAAGGCCCAACCGCACCCGACGGCCCCGCGCACCGGCACCACACCGAATCGGGAAACCTACGACGGGGGTCCGGGGGCTTGCCCCCGGCCGGGGGTCTGGGGGCTCGGCCCCCAGAAGAACACTCCGACTCCCGACGGCGGCGAAGGGCGAAGCCCGAGCAGCCGTCGCGAGAGCGGAGGAGGCCCCCGCGCCAGGGGGAGGAACGCGGGGGCCGGAGGGGATCTCCACAGGCGCTGACCGGGGGTGTGTCAGCTTTTGGATTGTTGCACGCGCACGCGCTCGTTGGGGAGTGTTCGCCGCGAGATTCTTATGCGGCCGATGGACGGAAACCCCGTAGTCGCAAGCTGTTGGTAACAACGAACACGCTGCTGAAGGCCATGGCGGCCCCGGCGATCATGGGGTTGAGCAACCCGAGGGCCGCGAGCGGGAGTCCAGCGACGTTGTAGGCGAAGGCCCAGAAGAGGTTGCCCTTGATGGTGCCCAACGTCTTGCGGGACAACCGAATGGCGTCTGCCGTGACGCGGAGGTCGCCGCGCACGAGGGTGAGGTCGCTCGCCTCGATCGCCACGTCGGTGCCGGTTCCCATGGCCAGCCCCAGATCCGCGGCGGCGAGGGCGGGGGCGTCGTTGACGCCGTCGCCGACCATGGCCACAACTCGGCCCTGTGCCTGGAGATTCCGGATGGCGGCGACTTTGCCGGCGGGCAGGACGTCGGCGATGACCTCGTCGATTCCCACTTCCGCGGCCACGGAGGCGGCGACGGTGGCGTTGTCGCCGGTCAGCAGGACCGGGCGCAAACCGAGTTCCTTCAGTTCCCGAATCGCTTGTGCGGACGTGGGTTTGACGACGTCCGACACGGCAATGAGGCCGACAACCTTGTCATCAAAGGAAACCGCGACAACAGTCCGAGTTGTGTGGGAGGCCAGGGCCTCGGTCAGGTCCTCGGGGAGCGGGACGTCGCGCACGCGGCCGACGGCCACCCGGCGGCCCTCGACCACACCGCTGACGCCCACGCCGTCCGTCGACACGAAGCCGGACACGGGCATCACGTCGTCGGCGGCGCGCACGATCGCCGCGCCGATGGGGTGTTCGGACGCGTTCTCGACGGCCGCCGCGAACCGCAGCACCTCGTCGCGGGGGACGTCGGCGGACGGGACCACGTCGACCACGGTCAGCCGTCCGGTGGTGACGGTGCCGGTCTTGTCGAGCACGACGGTGTCCACGCGCCGCGTCGACTCGAGCACCTCGGGGCCCTTCACCAGGATCCCGATCTGCGCGCCGCGGCCGGTGCCCACGAGCAGCGCCGTCGGCGTCGCGAGGCCGAGGGCGCAGGGGCAGGCGATCACGAGAACGGCCACGGCCGTCGTCACCGCGAACTCCAGGGGCCGGCCGGCGAGCAGCCAGGCGCCGAACGACGCCAGCGCGATCAGCACGACGACCGGGACGAAGACGGCGGACACGCGGTCCGCGAGGCGCTGCACCTCGGCCTTGCCCGCCTGGGCCTGCTCGACCAGCTTGGCCATCCGCGCGAGCTGCGTGTCCGCGCCGACCGAGGAGGCCTCGACGACGAGCCGCCCGCCCGCGTTGACCGTGCCACCGACGACCGCGGAGCCCTCGCCGACCTCGACCGGCACGGATTCTCCGGTGACCATCGAGCGGTCCACGGCCGAACTGCCCTCGACCACTACGCCATCGGTGGCGATGCGCTCACCCGGACGGACCACGAACCGCGAACCGACCTCCAGCCGCCCGACCGGCACTCGGGTCTCCACGCCGTCGCGCAGCACCGCCACGTCCTTGGCGCCGAGCGCGAGCAAAGACCGCAGGGCCGCGCCCGCGCTGCGCTTCGAACGGGCCTCCAGCCAGCGCCCGAGCAGCACGAACACGGTCACGCCGACCGCGACCTCGAGGTAGATGTCGCCGGAGGTGGTGGGGCGCGGCATCAGGCTGAACTCGTGCCGCATGCCGATCACGCCGGCCTCGCCGAAGAACAACGCGTAGAGCGACCACAGGTACGAGACCGTGACGCCCATCGAGACGAGGGTGTCCATGGTGGTGGCGCCGTGCCGCGCGTTCACGAGGGCGGCGCGGTGGAACGGCCATCCGCACACCAGCACGACCATGCTCGCCAGCACCATCGCGATCCACTGCCAGGTGGGGAACTGCCACGCCGGGACCATCGAGAACACGATCACCGGCACGCCGAACACCGCGGCGAGCGACACCCTCAGTCCCAGCTCACCGGCCTCGTCGAACTCGGGAGCCTCCGGCTGGGGCTCCTCCGCGTCGTAGCCCGCCGCCCGCACGGTCGACACGAGGTCGCCCACCTGCAGGTCGTCCGGGAACTGAACGCTGGCCTTCTCGGTCGCGTAGTTCACGGTGGCGGACACGCCGTCGAGCTTGTTCAGCTTGCGTTCGATGCGGTTCGCACAGGAAGCGCACGTCATGCCGCTGATGCTGAGCTCGACGTGACGAGGCTCGGTGGTGGTCATCAGGCGACCACGTACCCGGCCTCGGTCACGGCGGCGACGACCTCGTCACGGCCGAGTTCGCGGTCGCTGGTGACGGTCACGGCGCCGGTCTCGAGGACGACGTCGACGCCCGTGACGCCGGAGACCTCGGTCAGCTCCTCGGTGACGGAGCTGACGCAGTGGCCGCAGGTCATGCCGGTGACGGTGTAGGTGGCAGTGACGGACATGAGAGCCCTTTCTCTGTACGGGGCTCCGAGTCTATACCCCCCTGGGGTAACTGATCTACTCAGGACTCCCGGGTTTGGGCTGGTCCAGGTTCTGGATGTCCCCCTCGATCTTGTTGACCAGGTCGTCGAGGCCCTCGAGCATCTTGTCGAGTTCGGCCAGCCTCGCGCCGAACGCGGACTCGATGTCGGCGTCGATGGTGTTCACGTCGATGCCGCTCATGGCCTTGAAGATCGCCTCCTGATCGACCTGAGGTGGTATCTGGGACGCGTTTTGGCCCTCTGCTTCGGGGGAAGGCTCCGGCGTGGGGTCGGTCATGCGTCCATCATCCCCTGGTCGGTTCTCCACGAGGCACACGCCGCACCTGTACGGAAAGTAACGCTGGGTGGCGGTGGAATCACTCTGCGGGGGGCTGCGGCCGTTGTCCCAGGTCGCTTAGCCTCGCGCCAACCTCAAGTCGGGGAGGGTGCTCATGAGCGGGTCACTGGAAGTGCGGAAGTTCCTGTTCACACAGGACGACGGCATGTCGCGGCAGGGCGGGCCGAGCGTGCCGGCCCAGCGCAGCGGAGAACCCTCGCGGATCTCCGACGATCAGGTCCACCGGGCGAGGCTCGCCGTCGCGCGGGGTGCCCTGGGCGCCGAGGACTGCAGGACGTTGCTGGACATGCTCGGGCTCTCGCCGGGCGACGACGGCGGGGCGCCACCGGTGCAACGGTGATGCGTTCGCGAAAGCGGCCCTGACTCCAGGCGCGCACCCCCCGGAGCGCGTCTGCAGAACAGGGCCGCACGCCAAAACATACCCACGGGTCTCTTTAGCGGCAACGGCTAACCTTGGCCCATGCCCCAGCAGGACCGGGCGTACGCGACACGAGAGGCGATACTCCACGCCGCGGCGGAGGAGTTCGACCGGCTCGGTTACGAGCGCACGTCGCTGACCGCAGTGCTCGCCCGCGCCGGACTGACCAAGGGCGCGTTCTACTTCCACTTCCCCTCCAAGGAAGCGGTCGCGGACGCCCTGGTCGAGCGGCAGAGCGACCTGTGGGCGCGGATGAAGGAGTCGTGGCGGCTGCGCGGCCTCGACCCGCTGAGCGCCCTGCACGGCATGTTCGCCGAGTCGGCCGACCGGATCGCCACCGACGTCGTGCTGCGCGCCGGCGTGCGGCTCAACGCCGACCGCGAGGTCGGCTATCCGGGAGTCCCGAGCGCGCACGTCATGTGGGAGAAGCTCGTCGCGGTCCACCTGGCCGAGGCGGCCGAGCGCGGGGACCTCCGTCCCGGCGTCGATCCGGAAGCCGTCGCGCGGACGTTGTGCGGCGCGGCCCTCGGTTCGCGGTTGATCTCCTCCGCGACGACGGCGTGCGCCGACTTCCCCGACCGGATCCGCGAGGTCCTGGGGCACGTGCTGCCCTGCGTCGCCTCTCCCGGCTGGGAGTTGTCTGGATCACAAACTGCGTCTGAAGTGCCGTGAAGGGCCCGGGAGGCCCTGAACAGGCATTTGTTGATCTGGTCGATCGGTCTCAGAAGCGGGTTTGAGCAGGTCAACGCATAAGTCGGCCCCCCGTTTTGGAGGTGCGCGGACCTATGGCATATGCTTACGATGCTTCCAGAGACCAGCTAGTCCCCATCATCTAGCGGCCTAGGATCCCGCCCTTTCAAGGCGGTCGCGCGGGTTCGAATCCCGTTGGGGGCACGCAGTAACATGCAGTACAGTTCGTGCGATACGGTAAGACCAGCAACAAGCAAGGCCCAGTGGCGCAGTTGGTTAGCGCGTCGCCCTGTCACGGCGAAGGTCGCGGGTTCGAGTCCCGTCTGGGTCGCTTTTCTCTCTCATGGCCAGGTAGCTCAGTTGGTACGAGCGACCGCCTGAAAAGCGGTAGGTCGGCGGTTCGACCCCGCCCCTGGCCATACTTCTTCGAAAGAAGCCCCACAGCGCGTGCTGCGGGGCTTCTTTCGTTATGCGGTGAAGTTGATTCGCGCGATTGCCTGATCGTCGTGCGTTTTGTACCGGGGCCAGCGCCGGTGTTCCGAATCACCGCGTTCTGCTTCGCGGATCCGGTCGAGCACTTCGCCCAACGGCAATTGCCTCAGGTCTTCCCAAGCGAAGAGTCCGTACTCGAGCACGCCGCACGAGACACCGTCTGTGAGAGCGATCACATCCGTGACCTCGTCGCGCGGCCAGGTCGCGGTCAGGGCCTGGTGTGCCGCGGCCGGATCGGCCTCCGCGACCCAGTACCCGCCGGGCCTGTTGGTCCACCTGAGGACGTCCGGGTCGGGCCGGAGGTCTTCGAGCCTGGTGTCCTCGAGCACCCGAGTGGACTGTCCGAACGCGACGACCGGGGTGTCGCACAGGACGAGCGCCTCGATCGCGGTCTCGTTCCAGCGCACGATCGACGCGGTGGCCGAGGGCGAGTCGCGGGGCACGAGTCCGTGCTCCGCCACGAGATTCGTGATGGCCAGGGCGAGCAGGTCCGCCAGGGGGTCGGTGTCGTTGATCAGCCGCGCCAGTTCGTCGGCGAGTTTCGTCGCGTACCAACCGCCGTTGCGGTCGGGCGGTCTGGTCCGGGAGGTCACGCCGTCGAGCACGACGACGGCGTTCGGCAGCACCCTGATCCGATCCTCGGTGACTCGGCCCGGAGCCCCCTGCTCGGCGGTCTCGATCTTCACGGCCTCACCGTACGTGTCAACTTCGGTTGACGAACGGGCGTTGTCAACGTACGTTGACGTCATGACGGAAGCGACGGATCTCGCCACAGCGGCTGGGGACCACAACCCGAAGGTCGGGTTGCGGGCCGTCAGCGCGTTGCGGCGACTGCTGGAACATCTGGAGGCCGCCCAGGTCCGCAGTGCGCGGGCGCAGGGCTGGTCGTGGCAGGACATCGCGGCGGAACTCGGGGTGTCCCGCCAAGCGGTCCACAAGAAGCACGGGGGGCGATGATGATCGCGGAGCGGTTCACCAAGGAGGCCCGCGAGGCCGTCAAGGCCGCGGTGAAGGAGGCGGAACGCGTCCACGCGGCCGAGGTCGGGGTGGAGCACCTGCTGCTGGCGGTGCTCGACGCGCCGGCGCTGGCCGGGTTCGACCTGTCGCGCGACGAGCTCGATTCGGCGTTCCGGGACTACCGGCGCAAGGGCGGGCTGACCAAGGCCGACGCGGAAGCGTTGCGGGGCTTGGGAATCGACGTCGACGCCGTGATCGAGTCGGCTGAGCAGTCGCTCGGCAGCGGGGTGTTGCGGCCGGGTCCGCGCAGGCGGTGGTTCGGGATGCCACTCGAAACGGACTTCAAGAAGGCGCTCGAGAACTCGTTGCGCGAGTCGCGCGACCTCGGCCACAACTACCTCGGTGTGGAGCACGTCCTGCTGGCTTTGTTGCAGGGCAAGGGAATCGTGGCCGAGGTGCTGAACGAGCGGGGCGTCACGTACGCGGAGATCCGCAAGTGGGCCGCGAGCGCTCGCGCCAGGTGAGCGCGGGCAGGAACAGCTGCGCGAGCGGTCCGATGCCGAGGGCGTAGAGGACCGTGCCGATGCCGACCGTGCCGCCGAGCAGCCAGCCGGTGCCGAGCACGATCAGTTCGAGCACGGTCCGCACGACGCGCAGCGAGATGCCCGTGCGGCGGCAGAACCCGGTGACGAGGCCGTCGCGCGGGCCCGGTCCGAGGCGGGAGCCGACGTACGCGGCGAACGCCACGGCGTTGAGCACGATGCCGAGGGTCAGGAACACGATCCTGGGCAGGAGGCCTTCCGGCGCGGGCAGGATCGCGAGCGTCACGTCGACGCTGACGGCGATGACCACGACGTTCGCGATCGTGCCGATGCCCGGCTTCTGCCGCAGCGGGATCCAGGCCAGCAGCACCAGGACGCCGGTGATGGCGGTGATCAGACCGAAGCTCAGACCGGTGAGCTTCGTCAGGCCCTCGTGCAGCACGTCCCACGGGTTCAGGCCGAGCGTCGCGCGGATCTGCATCGCCATGCTCGTGCCGTAGAGCCACAGACCTGCGAAGAGCTGCGGGAGGCGACGGGCGGGTGAGATCCGGACGGAGACCTGGTGGAGTGCGGTCATGGAGGCCATGTGGCCATGTTGCGCCTCGATTGGCCTGGTAATCCATAGCCAATTCGGGATAATTGGCTTCATGCTCCCACCAGGTGGACGTATATCCGGTGCCCGGCTCGCGCGGCTGCTCGGCGAATGGCGTCGCGGCGGACCCCGGCAGTGCGTCGTCGATCTCGTCTCGGCGCTGAAACTGCTGGTCGCGGACGGACGGCTGCCCGTCGGGACCCGGTTGCCGTCCGAACGGGAACTGACCGACGCGCTGCCTGTGAGCCGCACCACCATCACCGCCGCGCTCGACCAGCTGCGGGCCGAGGGCGTGGTGGAGTCGCGGCGCGGGGCCGGGTCGTGGATCAACGGACCGGTCGGGGCCGGCGGTGGCATCACGGGCGTGGACGACACGCTGATCGACCTGTCCCGTGCCGCGCCGCCCGCGTTGCCGTCGGTGCGCCTCGCCATGGACGTCGCCCTGGGCCAGATGCCGGAGCACCTCGCGTCGCACGGGTACGACGAACGGGGACTTCCGGTGCTGCGGCAGCGGATCGCGGACCGGTACGCGGCCCGCGGCCTGCCGACCTCGCCCGACCAGATCGTGGTGACGTCCGGGGCGCAGCACGCGTGGGCTTTGGTGCTGCGGCTCTTCGTCGGACCCGGTGACCGGGTGCTGGTGGAGCAGCCGAGCTACCCCAACGCGCTGGAGGCGGTGCGGGCGTCGTTCGGCGTTCCGGTCCCCGTCCCGATGCTGGCCGACGGGTGGGACCTCGACGGTTTCGAGGCCACGCTGCGCCAGGCGGGCCCCCGGCTGGCCTACCTGATCCCGGAGTTCCAGAACCCGACCGGACTGCGGATGTCGTCCGAGTCGAGGGAGGCGCTCACCGCTGTGCTGCGCAAGGCGCGCACTCCACTGGTCGTCGACGAGACCTTGGTGGAGCTCGCGCTGGACGGCTCGCCGGAGCCCCTGCCGATGGCCGTGTTCGGCGGTGATTCGGTGGTGACGCTGGGATCCGCGAGCAAGTCGCACTGGGGCGGCCTGCGGATCGGCTGGATCAGGGCGTCCGCGGAGATCGTGCACCGGCTGCTGTCGACGCGGGCGGCGATCGACCTGGGCACCCCGGTGTTCGAGCAGCTCGTGCTGGCCGCCTTGCTGGAGTCGCCGGAAAGCGTTCTGAGGCAACGGCGGGCGGAGGCGCTCGCGCAGCGGGACGTGGCGGTCGCGGCGTTGCGCGAACATTGTCCACAGTGGAGCTTTTCGGTGCCGGCCGGAGGGCTCGGAGTGTGGTGTGCGCTCGACGGCCCGGTGAGCACGCGCATCGCGGTGGTGGCGCAGAACCACGGCCTGCGGCTCGTCCCCGGTCCCCGGTTCGCGGTGCACGGGGGCTGCGAGCAGATGCTCCGAGTGCCGTACACGCAGTCGCCCGAAGTGTTGCGCGAGGCGATCGGCCGTTTGGGTGTGGTTGCTGCAACCGTTGCAGGAACAGGCTTTCCGGCGGACGCCGACCTGTCGCTGCCTGTCGCGTGAGACACGTCGGCCCGGTCTCCCGCAGCGGGGGAGACCGGGCCGACGTAATCACACAACCGGGTGGCCTGCGGAGGGGGACGACCCAGGGATTGGCGTCCCCCGCCCGCAGGTTTCCCGTGTGGTCCGAGACTGCGGGGGCAGCGCGGCACTCGGACCAGACCCGACCTGCCAGGGCGCGGTTGGCAGGTCAGGAAGACTGGGTTCCTTGCGTACAACGGGAAATGTGATGCGGAGTTACTGGCGCGACGGAACGGAACGGTCACAAATCGCGCAGAGGGCAGACTTGTCCTGTCGGACTCAGTCGGGTGACGTGGCGGGCAGACCCGGAATGCTGCCGGGCGCAGTGCCGTCGCGACGCTCCTCGACCGACCACGTGGTGGCCGGGAAGAGCGAGTCGTGCGACGTCAGAACGGCGAGCACGCCTCGCGTGCCGCCGGAGTTGTCGGTGTGGCCGGACGACGCGGAGGCCGTCGCGACCACGGGCGCCTGCTGCGGGGTGGGCAGCGGCGCCTCCGGGCCGGGAGCGGACCACGTGAGGTCGCTCACCGGCGCGGGTTCGGTCTTCACGGGAGCCGGCACCGGAAGATCGGGCAAAAGGGGCACGGCCTGCTTCGGCACCACGACGGGCGGTGCGGGCGGCGGCGGTGGCGGCGGTGCGGGCAGTGCGGCCGCGAGCTTCGCGGCGATCTTGGCGGCGCGGACCTGAGCCTTGGCCGCGACGACCTCGGGCGGTGCCTCGTTCGAGACGGAGCCGGAGCGGGTGTTGCCCTGCGAGCCGCCGGTGAAGTCGAGGACCGGGCCCTCGTCCTGCGGCTGCTCCTCGGGCTCCTGCACGGGCGGCGTCACGACGGGGGGCATCACGACGGGCGGCGGCACGATCCGGACCGGCGGCTGCTTCTCGAGCACCGACGCGGTGAAGGCCTCCGCCCAGCCCGCCGGGTCCTCCCGCAGTTGCGGGGTCTCGGTGGTGACGTCGGCGGTGATCTCGACGGCCGGGGGTTCCTCGGGGCTGGCGGACGCGGACGTCCCGCTCAGCAACCAGGCGGCGGCGGTCAGCCCGCCGAGCGCAGCGGTCCGCAGCAGCAGTGCACGAACTCCACCACCTGCCACAGGATCACCACCCGTCCACCGTTTCGGGTCACCCTCAACGCACGAAGCGCCGTCGGAGGTCGACGTAGAGCTATGTCTAGCACCGGTGAATGACTTTGCGAACGAACTCGGCGTTAAACACCCGGAAGGGCGGTCTCGTGCGGCTGTCCGTGTCCAGCCGACCAGGCACCGACACCCTCAGTGTCGTCATCGGATCGAGTGACTTTGCGCGTCGGTCCCCTGTGGACCGTGTCGCGGCGCGGGATGGTGTCCGATGTGGACGCGCCAAAGCAGGTCAACAGCCTCTCTGAGCTGGTCGATCACGCCTCCCAGGCACTCGGCCCCGTGGTCGTGCACGATCGCGCGGGTCCGAACGAGTGCTTGCTCCGTTCGGGGGAACTGATCGTCCTGCCGCCGGACGCACCCACTGTGCGCAAGCGCTTGCGCGGCATCTACTCGCACGAGGAGATCGCTTCCGGCGCCATCCGCATGTACTTGAAAGCGTCCGAACGAACGCGCGTGGCGGAGGTGGCCGCCGACGTGGGGGCCACTCCGAACCACGTCCACCTCGCCTGCCCGATCATGATCGGCACCTCCAGACCGGTGGTCGGCGAACGCCTTCCGGAGTTGCTCGGCGAGGGCACGGTCGCGTTGCTCGACACCCCTCTCGACGCTCCGCACGGCACATTGGTCGCCGGCGTCCTGCGCCACCACGGCGCCTCGGTCCGCCCGTTCCCCGTCCTGTGCGACTCGGGCTTCGGCGACGACCTGACCCTCGCCGCGGCCCTGCGCGCCACCCGCGACCTGCCGGTGGTCCTGGTCGCCTCCGGCACCTACTCGTTCGACGACCTCTGCCCGCCGGTCCTCGCCTCCTGCGGCGGCAACGTCGTGGCCGCGGCGGGCAACGGCGGTTCGGACCGTCCGTGGTGGCCGGCGGCCCTGCCCGCGGTGACGGCCGTGGGCGCCACGGCCGACTTCTCCGGGCGCGGACCCTGGGTGGACGTGGTCGCGTCCGGCGTCGACGTGCCGGCCGCGGTCGGCTCCTCGCAGTTGCTCTGCACCGGCACCTCCTTCGCCGCGGCCCTGCACGCCGCCACCCTGGTGCCGGTGCCGTAGCAGCTGAAGCCCAGGTGGGCGACGGCCTGCGCGGCCTCGACCGGGTGGCCGATCCTGCGGTGGACCTCGGCCATGGCCTCACCGACCCGCGCGTCCGGCACCGGCAGCACGCTGGCGATCACGGCCCTGGTGCCCGCGTCGAGGAAGGCGCGGGCGAGCCCGGACTCGCAGGCCGACAGGACCACGACCTCGGGCGGGTTCCCGATCCTGGCGATGTCGTAGCCGTAGAGCGGGCCGTCCCGCAGGTCGAGGTGGGAGAACAGCGGGTTGCCGGGGTGGACGTGCCCGTGCGCCGCGATGTGCGCGACCTTCGCGCCTTCCAGGCCTCGCAGCACCGATTCCACAGTGGACGCCGTGATGGTCCCGCCGTGCTCCTGCTGGAGCGCGGGCACCTCGTCGTTCTCCAGGTTCGGGCCGGTGACCCACAACCGATGTCCTTCGCGGCTGTCCGGCCGCCAGTACCGCAGCGACGGTACGACGTGGACTCGCCGGCCGAGCGCCGCCCACGGCATCTCGTGCAGCACGCCGTCCGGGACTACGACGACCTCTTCGGCGTCCGGCAGCAGGTCCGTGGTGACGGTCCGGCCCGCCTGCAGCGCGAGCTTGGCGGTGCGGACGAGCTCGGCCGGTTCGGGAACCACTCGCATCCGGGCGCGGCCATCGATCAGCGTGACCGCCCTCATCTGTCCTTCATGGACGATGAAGCTGACCACGGGCAGGTCCGCCGGAGTCACTGCACCCGGTCTCGCCCGTGACGTGGAGGCCAGGGTCAGCCTCCGCACGTCCCGTTCCAGCGCCTCGACCGGGAGCCCGAACGCTCGCGCGCGGCGCAGGTTCGTGAGCGCTCGCGCGAGTTCGGGATCGTCAGGAGGCAGGGCGACGGAGGCGCGGTGGTGTTCTGACCACCGCAGCACCTCGCGAGCCGTTCGGGCCAGGCCGAGCGCGTGCCCGGTCAGTTCGCGGCGAGGCCAATCGCCGTGGTGCTCGTCGAGCACCTTGAGCCCCGCTCGGCACGCCGCCAGCGCGCCCCGCCGGTCCGACCGGCGCGCCTGGGCGAGCCAGCCGAGCGCCCGCGTCTGGGCGGGCCCGCGAAACCGGTGCGCGGCAACGGCGTCGAGCTTCCCGGCGGCCAGCATGAACTCGACGTCCGTGCCGCCCAGCCGTCGAGCGGGGCCGGGATCGCCGTCGCGCAGGGCACACCGCGCACTCAGCACCGCCAGCTCGGGCACGTGCCGGTTGCAGCGCCGCAGCAACTCCACCGCGGGTGCGAGGACCTGTCTTGCCTCGGTGGTGAGCCCGGCCGCGAGCAGGGCCTCGGCGCGGTCGACGAGCGCCTCCGGCCGGCTCGTGGAGTCGAGACCGGCCTT
Organism: Lentzea cavernae; assembly: GCF_014653695.1. Taxonomy (GTDB): domain Bacteria; phylum Actinomycetota; class Actinomycetes; order Mycobacteriales; family Pseudonocardiaceae; genus Lentzea; species Lentzea cavernae. Next base: position 437,092 of record NZ_BNAR01000003.1, read on the forward strand.
CGCGGCCTCCTCGTACCTGCGGAGCGCGAGCGGCAGGTCCCCGGCGAGCATCGCCACGAACCCCCTGTTGTGCAGGCACATCGCCGCACGTCCCGGTTCGCCGATGGCGGTGAGCAGGCTGTGCGCGGAAGCGAAGTCGGCGTCGGCGGCGAGGAGTTTGGTGGCGGTGCAGCGGGCGATCCCGCGCCCGATCAGCGCGTTGGCCAGCCAGCGCTGGTCGCCGTACCGGCGCAGTTCCCTGACGACGGCGGTGAGCTCCGCGATGGCCAGCCGCGGCTCGGCCGACTGGCAGAGGTGCAGCCCGCGCAGGCACCGCGCCCTCGCCAGCTCCCGGCCGCGCAGGTGCGGTGTCGCCTCGTCGAGGTGCCGCAGGCTCTGCCGGCGGCGACCCCGGTCCAGGTCGATCCACGCGAGCATGAGGTGGAACCGCGCCTCGCCGGTCAGCCGCAGCCCGCGCCGGGCGAACCGGGCGGCGACGTCGAGGTGACCGAGCTCGACGTGGGCGACGCTGAGGTCGTGCAGTGCGTCGGCGCGCTGGGGTCTCGTGCCGCGGACCTCGGTAGTCGCGATCGTGGTCCGCGGATCGGCGCTGGCGCTCACGCCACGAACCAGCCCGTCGTGAGGCCCAGCTCGGGCACGGTCACGCACACCGGCCCCGGCCGGACGCCCGTGCGGAACCAGCCCTCGGCGTCGGGCCGCAGGACCAGGACGGCCGTCGGCGAGCAGACCTCGACGGAGGCGGCGCTGTCGTCCAGCACGCCGGTCAGGCGGCCGGGATCGAGCTGGAGGTGCAGGCGACCGGCGCCGACGTGGAACGCGAGCTGCCGGGACGGGCCGCGGACCGGTTCGTCCACAGGGGTCATCGGCTCGAGGCCGGTGGGGTTCGGGACGAGGGCGGGCGGTGGGACGTCCGAGCCGAACAGACCGGCGATCTCGTCGAGCAGCGAGTCCCTCATCGCAGGCCCTCCAGCTTCCGCCGCAGGTCGGAGAGGCACCGGGTGCGTGTGGAACCAACGCTCCCCACCTTTATCCCCAGGGCGTCCGCAACCTGTGCATAACTCAGTTCGGGGCTGTGGGCGGCGATCCGCAGCAGGCGCTGGCACCGCTCGTTCAAGGTCATGAGCGCGGACCACAGACGGCGCTGCCGTTCGTTGGTGATCACGACCTCGTCGGGTGCCGGCGAGGCCGACGCGGGCTCCCACAGGTCGTAGGAGACCTCCCGGCCCCTGGTGCGCAGGACCGCGATCGACTGGCGCGTGGCGGTACGGACCAGCCACGCCGCCAGGTGCTCGGGCTCGCGCAGGCGTTTCAAGTGTTCTGCCAGGCAGAGCCACGTGCACTGGTAGACGTCGGCGGAGTCCGCCTGGCTCAGGCGGAACGATCTGGGCACCGACCAGACCAGGCGGGAGTACCGCTCGACCAAGGCGTCCCAGCCGCAGAGGCCGGAACGCCACCCCACGAGAACCTCAGTGTTCGAGTCCATGCCATTTGGAGTCGAACTCCGGACTTGAGGCTCCACCCCTCACCCGAAAGAGGGTTTGTCCACAGTTGTGGAGGAACTCATCCACACCTGTGGACAACTAGAGCTTGTGGAGCCGCTCCACGGCTTCATCGATCACCGAGTCCTGCTTGCAGAACGCGAAGCGGATCAGGTGCTTCCACTGGTCGGGCGTGTCCGTGAACACCTGCACCGGCACGGCCGCGACGCCGATCTTGGCGGGCAGGTCCCGGCACAGCGCCAGACCGTCCGTGTAGCCCAGAGGACGGACATCGGCGCAGATGAAGTACGTGCCCTCCGACGAGCGCACCTCGAAACCGGCCGCACGCAGCCCCTCGGCCAGACGCGCGCGCTTCGACGCGAGGGAGTCGCGCAGTCCCGTGACCCAGTCCAGCTCGGCGGTCAGGGCGTGGGCGACGGCGGGCTGGAACGGCGCACCGCCGACGAAGGTCATGAACTGCTTGGCCGCGCGCACGGCCGAGACCAGCTCGGCGGGGCCGCACACCCAGCCGATCTTCCAGCCGGTGCAGTTGAACGTCTTGCCGGCGCCGGAGATCGACAACGTCCGTGACGCCATCCCCGGCAGCGAGGCCAGCGGGATGTGGACGAGCCCGTCGAACACCAGGTGCTCGTAGACCTCGTCGGTGATCGCGAGCAGGTCGTGCTCGACGCACAGGGAGGCGATCGCTTGGAGTTCCTCCAAGCGGAACACCGTGCCGGTGGGGTTGTGCGGCGAGTTGACCAGGATCGCCCTCGTCCGGGGCGTGACGGCCGCGCGCAGGGTGTCCACGTCCAGCGCCAGCCGCCCGGACGCGTCCTCGCGCAGGCCGACGGTCACCCTGCTCGCCCCGGCCATCGCCACGGAGGCCGCATACGAGTCGTAGTACGGCTCGATGAGGATCACCTCGTCACCGGCCTCGACCAGGGCGAGCAGCGAGGCCGCGATCGCCTCGGTCGCACCGACCGTCACCAGGACCTCGGTGTCGGGGTCGAACGACGTCCCGTACCGCGACCGGTGGGCGGCGACGGCGCGGCGCAGCACCGGCATGCCCGGACCGGGCGGGTACTGGTTCACCCCCGAGCCGATGGCCGACTGGGCCGCCGCGAGCATCGACTCCGGACCGTCGGTGTCGGGGAAGCCCTGACCGAGGTTGACGGCGTCGTGCTGCACGGCCAGCCCTGTCATCTCCGCGAAGATGGTCGAAGTGAACGGCTGCAACCGGGGAACTAGCGCTGGTACCCGCACAACGCAGGATCTTCACCCGGATCGCGTGCCGAGGGAAGTCCGGCTCCCCCGGATGTGAGAAATCGCCGAGACGATTCCGCGGTCCGGGAACGCCTTCCGGTCGGAAGCCGGGGCGACAAGATCGGCGAGCAGTGCGGGAGTTGACGGACAATGGACCCGTGGAGCAACTGACCGCCGCTGACCAGCAGAAGCGCACCGACCTGCGCAAGATGAAGCTCGTCGCGACGAGCTTCCTGATAGGCGCCACGGTCATCTTCTTCGGAACCCACGCCTTCGAGGGCGCCTGGGTCGGCTACGTGCGGGCCGCTGCCGAGGCAGGCATGGTCGGCGCGCTGGCCGACTGGTTCGCCGTCACGGCGCTCTTCCGCAGGCCGCTGGGCCTGCCCATCCCGCACACCGCGATCATCCCCGAGCGCAAGAACATGTTCGGGCAGACGCTCGGCGACTTCGTCGGCGTCAACTTCCTCAGCCCCGAGGTCGTGCAGGACAAGCTGCGCAGGGCGGGCATCGCGGAACGCGCCGGTGCCTGGGTCAAGCAGCCGGAGAACGCCGAGCGGATCACCAACGAGCTCGCGAACGTCCTCAAGGGCGCGATCACGGTCCTCAAGGACGAGGAGGTCCAGGCCGTCGTCGAGCAGGTGATCGTCAAGCGGGTGACGGAGAAGCCCTGGGGGCCGCCGCTGGGCAAGCTGCTCGGCCAGGTGCTGACGGACGGGGCGCACCACAAGCTCGTCGACCTCATGTGCGACCGCGCCTACGAGTGGGTGCGCGACAACTCCGACAAGGTCAGCCTCATCGTGACCGACCGCGCGCCCACGTGGTCGCCCAAGTTCGTCGACGCGCTGCTCGGCGACAAGGTCTACACCGAGCTGGTCAACTTCGCGTGGGCGGTGAAGACCGACGTCGACCACCCGATGCGGCTCGCGGTGGACCAGTTCATGATCGAGTTCGCCACCGACATGCAGAGCGACCCGGCCACCATGCAGAAGGCCGAGCAGGTCAAGCAGCAGGTAATCAACCACCCGGACGTGCAGAAGGTCATCAGCAGCGCGTGGGGCACGGCCAAGAAGATGCTCATCGACGCCGCCGAGGACCCGTCCAGCGAGCTGCGCAAGCGCGTCACGCAGGGCCTGATCACGCTCGGCACCAACCTCACCGACGACCTGGAACTGCGCGCCAAGGTCGACGGCTGGCTGGAGCAGGCCGCCGGGTACGTCGTGAACAACTACCGCGCGGAGATCACCACGCTGATCACGGACACGGTCGAGCGCTGGGACGCCGAGGAGACCTCGCGCAAGATCGAACTGCAGGTCGGCAGGGACCTGCAGTTCATCCGGATCAACGGCACCGTGGTCGGCGCGCTCGCCGGCCTGGTGATCTACACCGTGGCCAACGTGCTGTTCTGAGCTCTCGTTCGTTTTCGGAACGTGCGGGCCTTCTCGCGGTTGCCGCACACCTGCATCGAGCACCAGGTGCGCGAGCGGTTGCGCGAACGGTCGAAGAACGCCCGTTGGCAGTCGTCGGCGGGACAGATCTTGAAGCGTTCCCACGAGCCCAGCACGGCGAGGCGGGCCGACGCGGCGAGCACCGCGCCGAGCGCGTCCGAACTCGACAGCACCGGGACGCCGTCGGTCAGCTCGATGTGCACGACGCCCGCCGCCGTCTGAGGCCCTGACGACCCCTCGATGGACGACCGCAGTGCCGCACGAGCCGCGCGCGCCTGCGTGATTTCACTGCTCCGCCCGAGGCCGCGCTCGGTCACCCATGCGCGCCAGGAGGCTTCACTGTCCAGTACGTGTCGAGTGTTCAGGAAGTCGAGCAGCAGCTCGACGTCGTGATCCCAGCCGACAGTCAGACCAGTCACCCCACCACTGTAGGCGTCGCGGCGGGCAGCCGTCAGGCCGTCCGAGGAATGCACCGGGTGTATACACCGGGTGTATAGTGCTCCGCATGGCGATCGGACACGCACTGTTGGGCCTGCTGGAAGGCGGTCCAAGGCACGGTTACGACCTGAAGCGCGCCTACGACGAGCGTTTCGGCCACGACCGGCCGCTGGCGTACGGCCAGGTGTACTCGACCCTGTCGAGACTGCTGAAGAACGGCCTCGTGGCCGAGGCGGGCGTCGAGGCGGGTGACGGCCCGGAGCGCAAGCGGTACGCGATCACCGACGCCGGCGTCACCGACGTGGAGCGCTGGCTCGGCACGCCGGAGAAGCCGGAGCCGTACCTCCAGAACACCCTCTACTCGAAGGTCGTGCTGGCCCTGCTGTCCGGCCGCAGCGCGACCGACGTGCTCGACACCCAGCGCGCCGCGCACCTCTCGGTGATGCGCGACCTGACGAAGCGGAAGGCGGACGGCGATCTCGCCGACCAGCTGATCTGCGACTTCGCCCTGTTCCACCTCGAAGCCGACCTGCGGTGGCTCGAACTGACCGCGGCCCGGCTCGACAAGCTCGCCCAGGAGGTCGGGAAATGAGCCTGTTGGTCGCGCAGGACCTGCACAAGTCGTTCGGGAAGACCCATGCTCTCGAAGGCGCCGGTCTCACGATCCGCGCCGGTGAGATCGTCGCGGTGATGGGTCCCTCCGGCTCCGGCAAGTCCACGCTGCTGCACTGCATCGCGGGCATCCTGCCGCCGGACTCCGGCGTGGTCCGCTACGGCGACCGCGAGCTCACCTCGATGTCCGACCGCGAGCGCAGCGAGCTGCGGCGCACCGACTTCGGGTTCGTCTTCCAGTTCGGCCAGCTGGTGCCGGAGCTGACCTGCCTGGAGAACGTCGCACTGCCGTTGCGGCTGAGCGGCATGAAGCGCAAGGACGCCGAACGCGCCGCGAAGGACTGGATGGCCAAGCTGGAGGTCGACGGCGTCGCCGACCAGCGGCCCGGTGAGACCTCGGGTGGTCAGGGGCAGCGCGTGGCGATCGCCAGGGCGCTGGTCACCGCACCGAAGGTGATCTTCGCCGACGAACCGACGGGCGCGCTCGACTCGCTCAACGGCGAGCGGGTGATGCACCTGCTCACGTCGGCCGCGCGGGAGACCGGTGCCGCCGTCGTGCTGGTCACGCACGAGGCCCGCGTCGCCGCCTACTCCGACCGCGAGGTCGTCGTGCGCGACGGCAAGGCCAGGGACGTGGAGTTCGTTCGATGACCCAGGTGATCGGCGATCTGGCCCTCGGCGTCCGGCTGGCCGTCGGGGGCAGCCGGAAGTCGTGGGGCCGGCTCGCGCTGCAGGGCATCGGCATCGGGCTGTGCGTGGCCGTGCTGCTGCTCGCCGCCGCGATCCCGAACGCGCTGAAGGTGCGCGACGACCGGGCGGACTCCCTCAACGAGGTGGCGCAGGGCACCGGGCCGGCGCCGTTGCTGATGGAGGAGATGTACGTCCACTTCCGTTCGCTGGACATCGCCGGCAACTACGTCAACGTGCGCGCGCAGAACGCTCCGGTGCCGCCGGGGCTCGAGCGGCTGCCCGGGGACGGCGAGATCGTCGTGTCGCCCGCTCTCGCGGAGTTGCTCGCCTCGCCGGACGCCGGGCTGCTCAAGCCGCGGTTCCCGCAGAAGGTCATCGGCACCATCAGCCAGGCGGGTCTGATCGGGCCGCACGACCTGCTGTTCTACGCGGGCGACACCACGATCGCCGAGGACGAGAGCAACAGGGTCTACGCGTTCGGGAAGACCTACGAACGCCAGGCCCCCGAACCGATCCTGTGGATGCTCAGCCTCGTCGGCATCGTCGTGCTGCTGTTCCCCGTGCTGGTGTTCGTCGGCGTGGCGACCCGGCTCGCGGCGGCCCAGCGCGACCGCAGGCTCGCCGCGTTGCGGCTGGTCGGCGCGGCCGCGAGCCGGGTGCGGCTGATCGCGTCCGGCGAGACGCTGGTCGGCGCGCTCACCGGGCTCGTGTTCGGCATCGGGTTCTTCTTCGCGGCCCGGCCGCTGGCCGACGACATCTCCATCGCCGAGGTCGCGATCTTCCCCGCCGACCTCCTGCCCACACCGGAGCTCGCGGCGCTGGTGCTGGTGGCGGTGCCGGTGCTCGCGGTCCTCACGTCGCTGTTCGCCATGCGCCGCACGATCATCGAACCGCTCGGCGTGGTCCGGCACCAGAAGCCGGTGCGGCGCAGGCTGTGGTGGCGCCTCGTGCCGACGGTCGCCGGAATCGCGCTGCTGGTCAGCCAGTTCGGCGCCATCGGCGACAAGGACTCGCGGTTCCAGTTCTACGTGATCGCCGGTGTGGTGCTGCTGATGCTGAGCATCCCGGTGATGCTGCCGTGGCTCGTGGAGCGGGTCGTGAGCTGGATGCGCGGCGCGACGCCCGCGTTGCAACTCGCGGTGCGCAGGCTGCAGCTCGACGCGGGCACGGCGGCGCGGGTCGTCGGCGGGGTGGCCGTGGTGCTCGCGGGCACGGTGACGTTGCAGGTGCTCATCGCGAGCGTGGAGAAGGACGTGCTCGCCGAGGAGAAGCGGGACGTCGCCCACAACTTCGTCACGCTGACGCCCAAGGACGACTTCGACACCGCGGGTTTCAAGGACGCGGTGGCGGCCAGCGACGGCGTGCGGGCCGTGCACGTGCTCGACCGCACCTTCGCGAAACTGCCGGACGGCCGCGTGACGAACGTGTCCGTCGGCACGTGTGCGGCGTTGAAGGCCCAGGCGGAGGTCACGGACTGCACGGACGGCAAGGCCTACCTGGTGAGGTTCGCGCGGGGCACGGCTGAGGCGCGGCCCGGCGAGGTGGTGATGGTCGGCGGCAAGAGCCCGTGGACCGTGCCCGAGCTCGCGGAGGTGCCCGGCACCGCGCCCGGCGTCTTCCTCACCCCGGCGGCGGCCACGGGCCTCGACCTCTCCGGCGAGAAGCCCCAGTTCCAGGCCGAGCTGGACCTCGCGGTGCCGGACGCCGCCGAGCACATGCGCAACGCCATCGCCCCGTACAGCTGGCGGGTGCACGCGTACTTCTACGGCCAGGACGACACGGCGGAGGTCGAGCTGGTCTTCGGCGCGGTCCGGCGGGCCCTGATCGCGGGCTCGGTGCTCACGCTGCTGCTCGCGGGCGCGTCGCTGCTGGTCATGGCGTTGGAACAGGTGCGGGAGCGACGGCGTTCGCTCGCCGTCATGGCTGCCAGCGGGGTGCCACGGGGCATCCTCGCGCGGTCGTTGTTGTGGCAGAACGGCGTGCCGCTGGTGCTGTCCACGACGATCGCGGTGGGCACCGGTGTCCTGCTCGGCGTGATGGTCGTGCGGGTGTTCGACGCGGAGGTCGTCTACGACTGGCAGGGCATGGCCACGCTCACCGGCGCCTCGGTGGCGCTGGTGCTCGCGGTCACTGCTCTGACGTTGCCTTCGCTGAGAAGGGCGACCGGAGCACTTGGCCTGCGGACCGAGTGATCACCTCGTGCTCTGCCAGGCGGTCCTGCACCAGTCCGTGCCGGAACTGGTAGCAGGCTCCCGCCCGGCAGAGCACGCCGAGCTTGCGTGAGTCCTCCAAGAACACCATCAGCTCCCAGGGCAGCTTTCCGCGCAGTGCCAACCAGATCCGCGCGACGGTGAACCACCACCAGCGCAGGTGCAGCACGGCGAGGGCGAACCCGAGCATCAGCCCGGACGCGAGTCCCAGCCCGACCATGCCGGTCTGGCCGGGACCGAACACCAGCGCGGCCGCCGAGCCGAACACCACGGCCAGCACGAGAGATCCGGTCCACACCGCGATCCGGTCGCGGGCCATCGTCCACTGAGGACTGGAAGCCTGTGAGAGCTCGGCGGCGCTGGACAACGCGAACCGCAGCGCGATCGCCACGGCGAGCCCGAGGCCGACCACGAGTCCGGCGGAAAGTCCGTACAGGGCACCGAAGACGAGCCCGGCGGCGAGTCCGATGACCCCCGGCACGAGCAGCAGGCTGCGCCAGATCCCCAGGCGTGGCTTGGTCTTGCGTTCGTGGGACGCGGTCAGCGCGGCCGCGCCGACACCGATGCCCGCGACGAGACCGGTGATCGGCGCGATCGACGGCGTGATCGAGTACGCCATCAGCCAGCCGACGCCGAACCCGCCGATCGCGCCCAGCACCAGCGCGCCGAGCACCGCGAGCCACGTGCGGCCGACCGAGCGGCGGAGCTCCCACCAGGCCAGTTCGCGGATGCCGCGGTCGCGCATCTCGTGGGCGAGGAACTCGAGCCACTTGCGGGCCCTGTCCCGCGGCCAGACCTGGGAGGCCTTGGCGTGGTGCGCGAACGCCCTGTTGCCGAATGCCCGCGACACCAGTTCGTCGCAGAGGTGGTCCGAGATCGCCCGCGCGTCGGGGAAGCGGCCGCGGTCGAGCAGTTCGGTCGGCTCGGCCTCGCTGTCGGCGTAGACGATGCTGGCCAGCCACATCGTGAGCGGCGTGGAGAGCGCGTCCGCGAGCCTGCCGTCCGGTTCCTCGCGCAGCTGGATGAACACCGGCTCCCAGCGCGCGGCGCCCCAGCTGTCGGCGCTCGCCCGCAGGTAGGCGGCGACCTCGTCCAGGTCGAGCGGGGCCAGTTCGACGACGTCCGCGCCCGGCAGCGGACCGGCGAGGTGGACGGCCTGCACGAACTCGGCGGTGCGGCAGGTCAGCACCAGCGGCCGGTTCCCGAACGCCTTCGCGATGCGGGCGAGGGCGTCCGCGCGCTGGTGGCCGGGGACGTCGTCCAGGCCGTCGAGCACGGGCAGGACCAGGTGCTGCTCGACGAGCAGATCACCGGCGTAGCTGCCGTACAGCTCGGTGTTGCGCAGCGCCGGGTGGTCCTCGTAGAGCCTGCGCGTGAGCCACGTGCGGACGTCCTCGACCGCCGGGTTCCACGTCGACAGGGGCAGCAGCACCGGGACCATGCCGCCGTCGTACCGGTCCAGCAGACCGCACGTCAGCAGCATCGCGACCGTCGACTTGCCGGTGCCGGCCTCGCCGATGATCACCAACCGCCGGTTGATCTGCCGTTCGAACGCGCCCACCGCAGCGTCGCTGCGTCCGGGCGGGGCGTCGGGCTCGGAGCTCACGTCCTGCTCGGGCGCGATCCAGTGCAGGTCGAGCACGTCCGGGTCGGTGAGGCCGCGGGAGCGGACCTCCTCGTTCCACTGCGCCTGCAGGCCGGTGGCGAGCGCCCGGCACGCCGCGTCGAGGTGCTCGTCGGTGCTCAGCTCGGCGTTGTGCCGCCGGCGGAGCCAGGGGTCGAGCAGTGCCAGCAAGCCCAGGAACGCCAGCGCGAGCACGATCAGCCACAGGTGCGGGTTGATGCCGTGGTCGGTGACGAACAGCCCGGCCGCGGTGAGCAACGCGGTCAGCACGCAGCCGGTCAGCAACGCCTGCTGACGGAATCGGGACATGCGACGCATCATGACGCACCGCATCCGCCCGGGGTCGATTCAGTGACCCGTGTCGTGACGTTCAGTTGTTGATCACAGATGCCAGCTCAGGTCGCCGAGCGTCAGGCGCTGGCCGTCGGTCCCGATCCGGACGCCGAACTGGTCGCGGCGCGGTTCGCCCAGGTCACGCCACTGCGCCAGGGCGTCCTCCACGGCGTCCCACAGCCGCCGCGGGCCGCCCTGCTCGACGTGCGAACCGCGGTGGTGCACCCACGAACCGTCCGAATGGGCCAACCGGTTGGGCCCCGTGACGACGTCCCGCAGAGCGGTGCCCGCGAAGAACTCGAACGGATTCGCCCTGTCGAGCACGGTGCCGAACGGCAGGGTGGTGGCGCGGCGGTCGAACTCGCCCGTTCCGACGACCAGCGGGGGGAGGGCGTGCGCGCGCAACGGCATGAAGCGCCCGTCCTCGGTGAGCACGCGGCCTTCGCCGGTGCCGTCGCCGTTCGAGGTGATCCGCACCAGTCCCGCGCCGATCGGGCGGTGCAACGTCGTCACCACCAGACCGCCCGGCCGCGTCTGCTCCAGCCAGGCGGTCGGGATGGCCGAGACGGAGCAGGTGGCGAGCAGGCGGTCGTACGGGGCGCGCCCCGGATGGCCGAGCGCGCCGTCACCCGTCACGCAGGTCGGGAAGAAACCGTTGTCGTGCAAACGTTCTTGCGCTCGCTCCGAGATGTTCGGGTCGACGTCGACCGTGGTGACGTTGTCAGAACCCAGGGCGTGGCACAGAAGAGCGGCGTTGTACCCGGTGCCCGTGCCAACCTCGAGGATCGACTGTCCTGTGTGGACTTCCAACGCCTCCAGCATGATCGCCATGATCGTGGGCATGCTCGACGAGCTGGTCGGTGTGCCGCCGGTCACCGTGTCGTCGCCGTCGAACTGGGTTACCCACGCGTCGTCGACGTAGACGAGTTCGAGCCATTCCGGGTCACCCGAGGCGACGCGTTCCCAGTCGCCGCTCGGCACCAGGCGGTAGAAGTGCGGCAGGAACTCGTGCCGGGGAACGGCGCGGAACGCGTTGTGCCACCGGGGGTCGCGCAGCACTCCGGCGCCGAGCATCTGGTCCACCAGCTCGGCCCGCAGGGCCGCGGCGTCGTCCATGTGACCCCACGATAGCCCTGTGGCGGAGCCCACGCAGCGATTGCTAGCAGGGTGCTTGCAACAGCTAGCACTCGTCGCTACCGTTGGTGTCACGAGGAACGGGAGCGAGAACAGTGGACAAGTCCATCGACAAAGCAGTCGCGGACCTCGGCCGCAACATCGGTGAGTACATCCGCGAGCAGCGCAACACCGCCAAGATCTCCTTGCGGGAGTTGGCGAAGCAGGCGGGTGTCTCCAACCCCTACCTCAGCCAGATCGAGCGAGGACTGCGCAAGCCCAGCGCGGAGATCCTTCAACAGATCGCCAAGGGACTGCGCATCTCGGCCGAGGTGCTCTACGTCGAGGCCGGGATCCTCCAGCAACGCGAAGGCGGTGCGCTGGCGGACGCCATCGTCGCCGCGACCGATCTGACCGAGCGGCAGAAGCAGGTGCTGCTCGACGTCTACGAATCTTTCCGGCGGGAGAACACCGCCACTGACAAGGAGGACTGATCTCCATGCCGAAGCTCACCCAGGACGACGTTCGCAAGGCCGCCGAGCAGGGCGCCCACGCCGCACGCCAGGCGCTGCTCGCCGCCCTCGGCGCCGGTGACCTCGCCGCCAAGGCCGTGGTCGAGGCCCTCGGCAAGGCCAAGGAGCGCGCCGACGAGGCCCGCACCCAGGCCGTCGACATCCCGAACGAGCTCAAGGACCTGCGCGAGAAGCTGCAGCCGGCCGAGCTCAAGAAGCTCGTCGACGCCTACACCGCCTCCGCGGTGAACCTGTACACCTACCTCGCCGACCAGGGCGAGCAGACGCTGGAGCAGATCAAGGCCCAGCCGCAGGTCAAGCAGGCCGTGGTGCAGGTCGAGCAGGCCGTCGAGGCCGCGCAGAAGCGCGCCGAGTCCGCCGCCGCCGACGCCAAGGTCCTCGCGGACGACGTCCTCGGCAAGGTGACCCGCCGCACCCGTTCGGTCGGCGAGAAGGTCGCCCTCGAGGTCGAGGACGCCGCCGAGAAGCTGGCCGAGGAGATCGTCGAGGTCGGTGGCGAGGCCGCGCACGAGGTCCGCAGCACCGCCCGCAAGACCGCCGCCCGCACCGCTCCGCGCAAGCCGGCGACGACGACCCGCACCACCACGACCACGACGGCCGCGGCGAAGAAGACCACGCCGAACACCGCCAAGTGAGTCGCTGAGGCACCACCGGGAGGGGAGCAGTCCGAGAGGGCTGCTCCCCTCCCGTCGTGCGTGCACGTAGTCTGGGTGCGTGTTCCAAATCCCGATCTTCAGCATCTGGTACCTCGACACCGTCGTGTACTTCGTGTTCGACGTCGGGTTCAGCATCATGGGGCTGTTCGCGTTCTTCCATGCGCTGACCCAGCGCGTCGACGCGTACACCGCGATCGAACGCATGACCAAGCCGGCCTGGCTCGGCATCACCGGTGGTGGCACGGCGGCGTTGCTGCTGTTCGGGCCGGGTGGCGTGGGGTCGATCTTCTGGCTGGCCGGACTCATCGCGGTGCTCGTCTACATGGTGGACGTGCGCCCGAAGCTGATCGAGGTCCAGCGCGGCCCGCGTTGGTGATCACGCACTCGTACGGCTCCGGATCTCCGGTGACGCTGGTCGCCCACGGTCTCGGAGCCACGCCCGGTGAGGCGCGGATCCCCGCCTCGGGGCTCCCCGGCACCCGTGTCGTGGTGACGCTGCCGTCGCACGGCGACGCACCGGACGCCCCCGCCGGGTACTGGGACTACGGCCGGATCGCTGCCGACCTGGGCACGGTTCCCGCTGATCACGCCGTGGGCGTGTCCCTGGGCGCCGGTGCGCTGGTCCGGCTGCTGTCGCTCGAACCCGACCGCTTCCAGCGCGTCGCCCTGCTGCTGCCCGCGGTGCTCGACCGGCCCCGCTCGCCGTTCACGCTGCAACAGCTCTCCGACCTGACCTCCGGGCCCCCGATCTACGTGGCCGAGCGGCGCGCCGCGTTGCAGCGCCTCGAGGCCGCAGCCGAGCAGCTGCCGGGCCAGGTGGCCGTTCCCGACGCGTCCGCGCTGGCCGCCGTGTCCGCTCCGGTGCTGGTCATCGGGGCTGTGGGCGACCCGCTGCACCCCGAGGACGTGGCGAAGGAGACGGCGGCGGCGTTCCCCGGCGGTGAGCTGTGGCTGATCGACTCGCCCTCGCCGATGATCACCCACCGCGGCGAGATCAGGCACAGGTTGGTCTCCTTCTTCGCCGGGTAGCCGAAGTGCATGGCTGAACAGAAGAAGATCGCGTTCCTGGTCGCGGAAGAGGGCATCGAGCAGATCGAGCTCACCGATCCGTGGTCGCACGTCGAGAAGGCCGGCGGAGTGCCGCGCCTGCTCGCGCCGAAGCTCGGTGAGGTGCGCGGCTTCAACCACCTCACGCCCGCCGACGCGTTCCCCGTCGACACGACCTTCGCCGACGCCAGCGCGGACGACTACGACGGCGCGGTCATCCCCGGCGGCGTGGCCAACGCGGACTTCCTGCGCATGGACAGCGACGCCGTCGAGCTGGTGAAGGCCCTGGTCGCCGCGGGCAAGCCGATCGCGTCGATCTGCCACGGACCGTGGCTGCTCGTCGAGGCGGACGTGGTGCGCGGCAAGATGCTGACCTCGTTCCCGAGCCTGCAGACCGACATCCGCAACGCGGGCGGTGACTGGGCCGACGAGGAGGTCAGGGTGTGCGACATGAACGGGTGGAAGCTCGTGACCTCCCGCAACCCCGACGACCTGCCGGCGTTCAACCGGGCGGCCCTGAAGGTGTTCGGGCTGTCCGAGTAGCCGGGATCTGCAGCTCCCGGCACTCGTCTACAGGCGAGTGTCCGCGTAGTGCGCCATGGCGTCACGCAGCCACTCGGCCATGTTGTCGCCGCCGACCTCGAAGTTGACCCGGAACTCGTCCGAGTCGACGTAGAGGTCGCCGAGGCCCTTGTAGGACTCCCGGTTGGGCGTCCAGCTCAGGCAGATCCAGCGGTAGTGGCGGTCGATCAGCTCCTGCGTCTCGGGAGCGTCGATCGCCGTGCCCGCGGTGAACAGCGCGCCGAGCCCTTCGCCGATCTCCCGCCACTGCGCCATGAACTGGTCCGCGTCCGCGCGGGTCCAGCCCTTCAGCTTCGCCTTGCTCTCGGCGAGGTGCTCCTTCACCCCGTCGCCGTAGCGTTCGACGAGCTCGGCCTCGTGGCGCTCCTGCTTCTTCGCGTCGAAGCCGTCGAACAGCTCTTCCATCTTCATCTCGTCCCCTCCTTCCAGTTCCGCGATGGTCCGCGCGACGGTGCTCGCCAGCCGGTCCAGCCGCTGTCGTTCGCCCTGCAGCCACCGGTGGTGGTCGCGCAGGACGGTCAGCTGGTCCGTGCCGTTGAGCATCTCCGCCACCACGTCGAGGCCCAGGCCCAGGTCGCGCAGCAGCAGGATCTGCTGCAGGCGGTGCACCTGTTCCTTCTCGTAGTAGCGGTAACCGTTGTCGCCGATCCAGGCCGGCGGCAGCAGCCCGATCGAGTCGTAGTGCCGCAGCGTCCTGGACGTCACCTTCGACATCCGGGCCACCTGGGCGATCGACCAGGCCATTCCGGTTCCCCCTTCGCGCTCTGGAAATGACGGTAGGGGTTGACGTTGCGTCAAGGTCAAACGGAGTTTGGCAGGATGAGTGGCGTGTGGACTATCGCTGGTTCGTTGGAACCCGTCCCCGTGCTGTCTCGCCTCGACCTGGTGCCGGAACCGGTCGCAGCCGCGTTGAAGCTGCTGGACGGTGCTGATCGTGTCGCGGTGGCGGAGATCGATCCGACCCTCGCCGACACCGCCGAGTTCTGCGCGCACTACGGCTCGCCCCTCGAAGCCTCCGCCAACTGCGTCGTCGTCGCCGGCAAGCGCGGTGACGTGGTCCGTTATGCAGCGTGCATGGTGCTCGCGACCATGCGTGCGGACGTGAACGGCGTCATCCGCAAGCGGCTCGACGCGCGCAAGGCCTCCTTCGCGCCGATGGACGAGGCCGTGGCGCTGACCGGCATGGAGTACGGCGGCATCACGCCCGTCGGCGTGCCGGCGGACTGGCCGATCCTCGTCTCGCCCGAGGTGGCCGCCGCCCCCGAGCTGATCGTGGGCAGCGGCATCCGCGGCAGCAAGATCCTCATCCCCGGTGACGTGCTGATGAAGCTCACCGGGGCCGAGGTCCTGCCGGAGCTAGCCCGCTAGCCGGGTGATCACCTGGTCCGGGTCGAGCTCCCACCGGATCACCCGCGGGTCCGGCCCGGACGACGTGAGGTCGCCGCCCGCGTCGAACAGCACCGCGTTGACCGGGCCGGTGTGCCCGGTCAGCGTCGCGATCTGAGTGCCGTCGGTGACCTGCCACAACGTGATCAGGCTGTCGTTCGCGGCGGCCGCCACGGTCGTGCCGTCCCGGCTGGCGGCGACCGCCCCGATGGCGCCTCGGCCGGTGACGAGTGTGCGCGCCTTGCCGTTGCGGTCCCACAGCGCGACCTCGCCGCCCGCGTCGCCCACCACCAGCAGGTCCGAACCCGGCACCGCGGCGATCGACTTCACCGCCGGGCCGGTCTCCCGGACGACCTCGACCTGCTCGCCCGACCACCGCAGCACGCGTCCGTCGGCACCGCCGGAGACCACGAGGTCGCCGACCGCCGCCACGGTGTTCACCGGGCCCGAGTGACCCGCGGGCAGCGGACGGCCGGGCTCGGGCGAGTTCAGGTCCTGCACCACGACCGCGGCGTCCGCACCGCCGGTGATCGCGCGGTCGCCGGACACCACGAGGCTCTTGATCGCGCCGCGGTGCCCCTGCCACGTGCGCAGGAGCAGGCCGTCGGTCCGCCACGACGACAGCACGCCGCGCACGTCGGCGACCACGATCTCGTCGGCGGTCCGGAACGCCAGCGCCGTCACGTGCGCCGGCACGTCGATGCGTCCGACCTGCCTGCCCTCCTGGTTCCACAGCAGGACCATCCGGTCGCGGCTGCCGGTGGCGAGCGTGGCGCCGTCCGGGGAGAGCGCGATGCCGTCCGGCGGGCTG
This sequence comes from Lentzea cavernae, assembly GCF_014653695.1. Lineage (GTDB taxonomy): Bacteria > Actinomycetota > Actinomycetes > Mycobacteriales > Pseudonocardiaceae > Lentzea > Lentzea cavernae. The sequence goes on from NZ_BNAR01000003.1 coordinate 453,316, forward strand.
GTGTGGCCGGTCAGGGGCGGCAGCGGCTGGTTCCACAGGCTCACGCTCTCGTCGCCGCCCGCCGCGAACCAGGTGCCGTCCGGGCTGAGCGCCGCCACGTAGAACGGGTGCGTGCGGGTGATCAGGCCGGTCAGCCAGCCGCCGTCGGGCACCGTCCACCAGCGGATGCTGCCGTCGTCGCTGGTCGACACGAGCTTGGTGCCGCTCGCGTCGAACTGCACCGAGTGCACACCGCCGACGTGTCTGCGCAGCCCGGACGTCTTGCCGGTCGCCAGCACTCGCAACACCACTTGGTAGTCGTCCCCGCCGGAAGCGAGCACACGGCCGTCGGGGCTCAACGCGACTGTGCGAACGGCGGAGACGTGATCGGTGAACGTGCGTGGGACGCCGTTCTCCACCACCAAAGTGCCTTTCGCACCGCCGGCGGCGAGCACGGATCCGTTCAACGCCAGGGCGTGGACCTCACCCAGTTCGTGCAGGACCTCGCCCGTGCGCGTCCAGTCCTCCGTGCGCCACAACGAGATCAGGCCGTCGGCCGTCGCCACCGCCGCCGTCGCTCCGTCTGTCGAGAGCACAAGCACTCGTATCTCGCTGTCGAGGGAGATGGTCCGCAACGGCAGATGCGTTCTGGTGTCCCACAAGATGATTCGCTTGTCGTCGCCCGCGGAGACCAGTGCGGTGCCGCCGGGCATGAACGCGAGCGCGCGCACGGTGCCGTTGTGCTGCAACAGAGATGTGGGTGCTGCTGCAGACGAGGGCGAGCGCAGCAGCACCGAGTGGTCCTCACCCGCGGTGGCGAACAACGAGCTGTCGGCGCTGAACGCGACCGCGCGAACCGGTCCTCGATGGTCTTTCAGCACCGTGCGCGCGGGCTTGTAGGCCGCGGTGCTGAGCAACGCGCCGCGTGCCTCGGCGGTCGCCGACGTGCGGTAGGCGTTCACGGCGAGCTGTGCGGCGGCATCCGGCCACGACGCGCTGAGGTCCTGAGCCTGCACGGCGATCTGGCGCGACTCGGCGACCCGCTGCTCCCGCAACGCCGCGTTGCCCTGCACGACGGCCACCGACATCACCACCAGGCACGCCACCGTCAGCACGGCCAGTGACTTCACCAGCGTGCGCAACCGGCGGGACTGCCGATCCGCCGCCTGGCGGGAGGCACTCTCCTCGTCCACCGCCGCCTGCAGGAACTCGCGCTCCACCTCGTTGGACGAGACCGGCCACTCGATCCGGCCCGCCAGTTCGCGCATCGCGGCGAGCCGGACGCCTCTGTAGAGCTCACCGGGGTCGCGGCCGGCCGCCTGCCACGCCGTCGCGGCGGTGGTGAAGTCGCGGTGCAGCCGCAACGACTCCCGGTCGTCGTCGATCCACTGCCGTAGCCGAGGCCACGCGCGCACGAGCGCTTCGTGCGCGAGTTCCACCACACCGTCCGCGACGACGATCAGCCGTGCGTTCGCGAGAACGTTCACGACGTGTGCGGTGTCGGACGGTCTGCCCGCGGCCATCACCTCGTCCAGCGGAGCTCGGCGGCGCAGGTCGTTCACGTCGTCGTGGGTCTGCACGAGCCGTAGCAGCACTGCGCGCGCGACAGCTCGTCCACGGACGGACAACTCGCCGTAGGTGCTCTCGGCCGTGGCCGCGACGGCGCCGGTGACTCCACCGCTCGCCCGGTACCCCTCGAGCGTCAACCGGCCGCGTTCGCGCCTTCGCCACGTCTCCAGCAGCGCGTGCGACAGCAACGGCAGCGCACCCGACTGCCCGCGCACGTCGGCCAGCACGGCCGCGAGCACGTCCGGCTGCACCTTCAGCCCGGCGCGTGCGGCCGGCATCTCGACGACGGCCCGCAGTTCGTCGTCGGTCATCGGCCCGACCAGCACCTGGGCGTTGCGCAACGCCTCCACCAGCGCGGGCACCGCGGCGCAGTGGCCGAGGAAGTCCGCCCGCACGGCCAGCAGCACCCGTCGGCCGCCGTCGAGCAACGACGCGACGAACGCCTCGCGGTCGGCGGCGTCGTCGAAGTGGGTGAACAGCTCCTCGAACTGGTCGACCACCACGAGGTCGGCCTCGCCGCCCCGCCAGGTCGTCGGCGTCGCGGTGAGGACCGTCCAGTCCGTCAGGGCGGGCAGCACACCGGCGTGGATCAACGAGGACTTGCCGGACCCGGACGGCCCGAACACACCGACGACGCGCTGTTCCCGGACGCGGTCCACGAGGTCTGCGGCGAGGTCGTCCCGTCCGAAGAACCGGTCGGCGTCCCCGATGCCGAACGCCGTCAGCCCGAGGTACGGCGTCGAGTCGGTCTCCCCCTTGGCGGCCTGACGCCAGCGCTGCTCCCAGTGGGCCACATCGCCCTCGCACGCCTGGACGTACGCGAGCGCGACCGCCAGCGACGGCAGTTGTTCTCCCGCGGCGGCCTGCGACAGCGCCGTGGCGGAGTAGTGCGCGCGCTGGGCGAGCGTCCGGTAGTTCGGTGAGCCCGCCTTCTCCCGCAGTTGCCGCAGCTCCCACGCGAACCGCTGGACCGGGCCCTCCTCGGGATCGATCGGCCGCTCTCGTCTGCCCACGCGGACTCCAGTTGATCTCAGTTGATTGATCAGCGCCCGCGCCTCTGCCTGATCAACCCGGCCCGCTCTAGACCTGACACCGCAACGACTTCGGCCTGAGCAGGAGCGATGATGACCAGACGCTGGCGCACAGCACTTCTAGTGGCGTTGACGGGTGTGTTGAGCGCGGCGTTGCCCGTGCAGGCGCAAGAGGCGGCAGACGACCTAATCCACAGCCGCCCAACGGGTGCCTTTGCATTGACGCCCGATTGGAGCCTGGAGTCCTCCGCGGCGCAGTTGCAGACCGCGGTCGGCACCACGACGTCGGTCGCCGCGCTGCTGCGCGACGCCAACCGGGACATCACGTCCTGCAACAGCGCGCAGCAGCACGCGCTCCCGGAGAACTACGACCGGACGGACTACCCGCTGACGTCCGGGCAGATCCTGCACAGCACCGAGAAGTTCTGCTGGGACTCCGGCGACAGCAAAGTCGACTACTGGATCCCCCAAGGCGTCACCGGTTCGTCGGACGCCGACGACGACGGCCTGTGGGGCGAGAACCGCATCCTGCTCGTCAGCTGGCACTACAAGGCAGCCGGGCCGGACAAGGGCGTGCGGATCTCGTTCGTCGACGTGAAGAACCGCAAGTACCGGCACGTGCTGCTGGTCGAGCCGACCGCGAACGCGAACTACAAGGCGGTGCCGATCCACGCCGGCGGCCTCGCCTGGCTCGGCCACCACCTCTACGTGGCCGACACCGACGGCGGCCTGCGGGTGTTCGACGTCGAACGCCTCCTCGAGGTGTCCGACGCGCAGGACAGCATCGGCAAGAGCGGTGGCAACTACTACGCCCACAACTACAAGTACGTGCTGCCGCAGGTCGGCTGGTACCGGCAGCCCGTGCAGGCGGAAGACTGCGAGCCGAGCGCCTCGCAGCTGTGCTTCTCGTCGTTGTCGCTGGACCGCAGCACCACACCGGACACGCTCGTCGTCGGCGAGTACCGCAACGAGCGCAGCACCGATGCCGCCGTCGACGGCGGCCGGGTGGTCCGCTACCGCGTCGACGCCTCGTCCCGGCGACTCGTGCTCACCAACGGCAAGGCCGTGCCGCAGGACGTCGTGACCGTGCCGCGCAGCAACCTCCAGGGCGTCCAGACCTGGGAGAACCGCTACTACCTCGGCCGCAGCTCGAACCGCAACCACAGCTGGATGCACTCCGGTGTCCTGAACGGCACCACGGACTCCCACAGCTGGGCCATCGGCGGCGAGGACCTCTACCACGAGCACGGTCCGGGGATCACCGCCGGAAAGCTCTGGACCGTCACGGAACACGCCTGGACCGAGGACAAGAGCACGTTCATCGACCGGCGGGCGATCTTCGCCGTTCCGCTCAGCGAGATCGGCTGAGCCCACTCACGTCCGCCTGCTTCGAGGCGGAAACCCTTACGAACTGGAGGAACTCTTCATGCGCAAGTTCGTGCTCGCCCTCTCCATGGCCTTCCTGGCCGTGATGGGCTCCCTGGCACCCGCATCGGCGGAGGTCACGTCGGTGCAGGCGGTGTCCGAGATCGGCGCGGCGGCCGACGGGATCGAGTTCGCCGTCGCCGGCACGTTGCCGCCCCGCTCCCAGTTGACGTGCCACTCCTACACGGCCGTCGAGATCTGTTACGAGAAGGGCGGCGACCACTGGTGGGTGCAGGACCAGGACTCTGACGGCGCGTCCGCCGGCGTGTACTGGGAGAACATCCGCAACGGCTCGCTGTACCGCAACGGCACCTGCATCACCAGTCTCGGCAAGGGCAGCTGGGGCCAGTGCAACAAGAACTACTACGAGGACAGCGTGCTGAACGGCTGGCCCTGCACCTGGGACCGCGGTGCCGGTGGCGACATCGAGTGCACGGGCCCCGGTTACCGCTACCAGTAGGAGCTGATCGCCCTCGCGCCCTGCTGGGGTCGCGAGGGCGTTCACACCACTACGACTGGTACTTCGACAGGAGCGCGATCGCCTCGTCCACGTCGTCCGTGACGAGGATCCACTGCTCCGCCTCCCGGCCCGCCGCGAGCTTCTGCACCAGCGGCGCGGCCGGGACCTCGTCGGTCCAGAAGTCCACGCCCAGGAAGATCATGGGCGCGGCCGGGCCGACGCTGCCGTAGTAGTTCTGCGTGAAGTCCTGGAAGACCTCCTGCACCGTGCCGGCCTTGCCCGGCGTGTAGACGATGCCGCCGGTCGCGACCGTGAGCAGGCCCTCCTCGCGCACCGAGTTGGCGAAGTACTTCGCGTGCAGTTCGCAGGCCGGGTTGGGCGGTTCGTGGCCGTAGAACCAGGTCGGGATGCCGATCGTGCGCGGCGTGTCGAAGCTGCGGATCTCCGGGAACACCGCGAGCCACCGGCCGATCGACTCGTCGTCGTGGCCGAACGACGGGGCCTGCGCGATGGCGTCGAGGACGTCGGTGTTCACCTCGCCGAGCCGGACGCCGAGCGGCACGGCCTCCATGGCGCCCGGTCCGCCGCCGGTCAGCACGGTGAAACCCGCGTGGCCCAGGGCGGCGCCGAGCGCGACGGCGCTGCGGTAGCCCTCCGACCCGCGGGCGAGCGCGTGGCCGCCCATGACCGCGATCGGCGAGCCCGTCAGCGTGTCGTCGAGGGCCTCGGTGATGGAGTGGTCGTGCAGGCGTTCGGCCAGCGCGTGCAACGGGTCGGGGTGGTGGCCCTGCTGCTTGCTGTGCCGGTAGATCTCCGCGTCGGGCGTGTCCGCGTAGGACCGGGGGTCGGCCGGGTCGAAGCCCGCGAACAGCTCCGCGGGCGTGTACAGCCTCGACCGGTACACGTCGTAGGGCAGGTCGGGGATGACCGGGAAGACCAGCGCCCCCGCGGCGTCGACCCTGCGCTGCATGGTCTCGCTGAGGGTGCAGCCGAGCAGCAGCGCCCCGTCGAACGGCACCCGCACGTCCTCGCGAGTGAGGTCCAGCCCGATGATGACGGCTTTGCGCAGGTCAGGGGCTGCCCGCAACTGGTCGAGGTCGGTGATTTCGATCCGCACGGGAAAAAGCCTATGCCTCGGGCGAACCACCGTGCCGTCGAATCCGAATGTAGTGGTGGGAACACAGGTCCGCTCGCCGTCCCGAGACGAGCGGCCGCGGGCCGCGCTGCCCAGGAAAGGTTCCCCGCAATGGCCACCGAACTGCTGACAGGATGCGCCGCCCGAGGCGCACGAGTGGTAGATCCCCACCGCGTCGAGTACCTCGACTGCGGCGGGTACGGAGTCCCTCTTCTCGGCCACGCCCACCCGGCCGTGGTGCAGGCCGTGGTCGGCCAGGTGCGCCGGCCGTCACTGCTCGACCGCCTGATGCTCGACCTGGTCACGCCCAACGGCCTCGACCACGTCCACACCTTCCCGTCGGCCTCCGAGGCCGCCCAGTTCGCCGTGGCCCTCGCACAGGCGAACGGCCGCCCACGTGTGCTGACCACCGGCGACGTCCCGTACGGCGGCATCGACGCGTTGCGCGCCACCCTGGCCTCCGGACCGCCGGCGTGCGTGCTCGTGGAACCCGTCCGCGGCGCCGCCCTCCCGCCCACCGGCTACCTGAGCGCCGTCGCCGAGGTGTGCCGCGAGTCCGGCGCCCTGCTCGTCGTGGACGAGACGCGCTCCGGCCTCGGCCGCCTCGGCGTGTGGTGGGGCGTCGACCTGGACGACGTGACGCCGGACATCCTGCTGGTCGGCGAGGGCCTGTCCGGCGGCGTGCTCCCGATCGCCGCCGTGGTCGCCTCCGCCGACGTCGAGGTGCCGCTGCGGCGCGGGTCCGAGTCGGTGTCGCCGCTGGCCTCCGCCGCCGTCAACGCCTGCCTGCGCGTCACCGCGTCCGAGGGGCTGGTCGAGCGGGCCAAGCTGCTGGGCGACGAGCTGCTGTTCGGGCTGCGTGCCGTGGTCGCGGGCAAGGCGCACGCGACCGGGCGGGGGCTGATGCTCGGCGTCGAGCTGCCGGACCAGCGGGCCGCCGACGTGTTCACCGGTGAGCTGCTGCGGCGGCGCGTGCTGGCGGACTTCCGCGGCCGGACGGTCGGCTTCACCCCGCCCGCCGTGATGTCGGCGGCGGACGCGGGGTGGCTGGTGGAGGCGGTGGGCATGGCCGCCAACAAGATCTGACCCGGCGACCTGCTCGTGCTAGCTCTTCGGCGCCCACACCAGGACGTCCAGCACGAGCAGGTCACCGGTCTTCACCTCGGTGAGCCGGACGCGGGCGAACGTCCTGCCGTTGGTCTTCACGCAGAAGGTGGCGTCGGGAGCGACGTCCTGGCCGCTCACCTGGCTCTTGTACCCGGCGGCGACGCAGTCGTCGAAGGTCGCGCCGGCCTTGACCGGTGCCAGGTCCTCACGCGCCGCGAAGCTGTAGCCGTCGTAGGACAGGTCGTACCGCTGGTCGCCCTCGTTCGTCCGCACCGCGCCCCAGTCCAGCGCCGCCGAGTCGAGGTCGACGCCGTAGCCCCGCGTGAGCTGGACCAGCCTGTCCTTGCTCGTCCGCTTGACGCCGGGGGCCTCCTGCGGCGGCGCGGACGTGGTGGTGGCCGTCGGGACGGTCGAGGAGCCCGTCGTGGGGACAGGGCTGGAGTTCGACGTCTCCAGGGCCCGGCCGGGCGTGCTCGTCGCGGCGCGGGTCGCCACGACCGTGACCGCCGCCGTTCCCGCGATGATGCCGACGACCGCCAGCAGGACGACCTTGTCGACCGGCTTGCCGATCTTCCCGACGACCAGGCCGGCTCCGATCAGCAGCGCGACGGCGCCGATCACCAACGCCGCTGTCGACGCAGACCCGGACAGCACGGTCACGATCGCCGAGACGTCGGCGATCAGGCTGATGGGCAGCAGCCACTGCCACCCGCGGTTGTTCTCGTTCTCGCTCAGAAGATCACCGTCTGGTTGCCGTGCACGAGCACGCGGTCCTCCAGGTGCCACCGCAACCCGCGCGCCAGCACCACCTTCTCGATGTCACGCCCCTTGCGCACCATGTCCGCCACCGAGTCGCCGTGGTGCACCCGCATCACGTCCTGCTCGATGATCGGCCCGGCGTCCAGGTCGGCCGTCACGTAGTGGCACGTGGCGCCCACGAGCTTCACGCCGCGGCGGTGCGCCTGGTGGTACGGGCGCGCGCCGATGAACGACGGCAGGAAGCTGTGGTGGATGTTGATCGTCTTACCGGTCCACGCCGCGCACAGCTCCGGCGGCAGGATCTGCATGAAGCGGGCCAGGACGACGGCGTGCGGGTCGTGCTTCTCGACCAGCAGCCGCAGCTGGGCGAACGCCGCCTGCTTGCCCTCCGGGTCGTTGACCGGGAACGGCACGTGGTGGAAGGGGATGCCGTGCGCGCGCGTGATGTCGCCCAGCTCCGGGTGGTTGCCGATGACGGCCGACACCTCGACGTCGAGCTCGCCGGTCGCGACGCGCGCCAGCAGGTCGTAGAGGCAGTGGCCTTCCTTCGACACCAGGATGACCACGCGCTTGCGGGAGCCCGTGTCGGTCACCGTCCACGTCGACTGCGCGCCCAGGGACGCGGCCACGGCGGCGAAGCGCTCGCGCAGCTCGTCCACGCCGAACGGCAGGGAGTCCGCGCGGACCTCCTGGCGCGTGAAGAACCAGCCCGTCTCCGGGTCCGTGTGGTACGCGGCCTCGACGATCCAGCCGCCGTTGTCCGCGAGGAACGACGAGATCCTCGCGATGATGCCGGTGCGGTCCGGGCAGCCGAAGGTGATCACATAGCGACGTTCAGGCGATGACACGACGCACGAGTATTCACGGCCTGGGCAGCGCCGCCAACAGGGACTCGTCACCCGACACGATCGCGTGGCCCGGCCGCCCCCACAGCGCCCGGTAGACGGCGTCGGCGGTGCCGGCGAGGGTGGCGTCGGCGTTCACGGCCGAGTCGAGCACACCTGTCACGACCAGCGGCTCACCGGGCGCGAGCCAGACCTCCCACGCTTGACCCGCGTCGGCGGCGTGCACGAGGACGTGACCCGTCGCCTCGACGACCCGGCCGAGCACCAGCTGGCGGGGCATCATGATCGTGAGCATCTCGTCGATGCCGTCCGCGGCGAACTCCGAGTCGAAGACCAGCGACGGCAGCTCGGCGCCGGCGGCGAGTTCCGCGTCCAGGCGGTGGATCGACGTCTCGTGCGCCTGCCTGCGCGCCCAGAAACCGGCGACCTGCTCGTCGTGGAACGTCCACGCCGGACGGTCGGCCGGAACCTCGCGGAGCCGCTCCACCAACCTCGCCAACCCCTTGTCCCACCAGGAGATCGCCTCGTCCCAGTCGCGCGGGGCCTTCGGCCACTCCGGCCGGCCGGACGAGGGTTCGGTGACGACGGCCTGCCCTGCCCAGGTGTGCACCTCGGCCATGTGCCGCACGAGCTTCAGCACCGTCCACTCAGGACACGTGGGAACCTCGGCGTCCGGACCGGCCTTCAGGGCGGCCGAACGCATCAGGGAGGCCTGGGTCTCGATCTGCGCGACGAAGTCCACGAACCCCACCATAGTGATGCGACCGGCGACCTCCACCTCGCTGCGTGCTCAGCATCGCGGCCAGAGGTGCGGAGCAGGGGCGCTAGGGCGCGACGGCGGCCCATTCGAGCGTGATCTCGCCGAGCCGCCACCGCCGCCGGTCGTCCAGCACGGGCCAGCCGCGCTCGGTGAGCAGCCGCGCCGTCTCCACCCACCGGGCCCTGGGCCCGAACGGGGCGAACGGGGCCGCGGTGGCCCAGCAGGCGTCCAGTTCGGCCAGCAGGGCGTGCACGCGCTCGCCGGGCACGTTCTTGTGGATCAACGCCTTGGGCAGCCGCTCGGCGATGTCACCGGGCGTCTCGATCGCGGACGGCTTGCACGCCAGCGTGAACCGCAAAGGCCCCTCCGCCGACAGCGTCACCCACGTGCACCGGCGCCCGATCTCGTCGCACGTGCCCTCGACGACCAGGCCGCCGGGAGCCATGCGCGACAGCATGGTGTCCCACGCCTCGAACGCCTGCTCCTCGGTGTACTGGCGCAGCACGTTGAAGGCGCGCAACAACACCGGCCGCGCCCCGGCGAGCTCGAACCCGCCGCGCCGGAAGTCGAGGAACGGCGGGTCCGCCACGGCCTTGCCCGCGTCCACCCGCTCCTGGTCGATCTCCAGCCCGAGCACGCGCACGTCCGGCCGCACGGCACGCAGCCGGGCGGCCATCTCGACGGTGGTGATCGGCGTGGCGCCGTAGCCGAGGTCGACGACGAGCGGATCGGCGGCGCCGGCCAGGAACGAGGACAGCGTGCCGGTCATCCACCGGTCGACCCGGCGCAGGCGGTTCGGGTTGGTCGTGCCGCGGGTCGGAACGCCGAGCGCGCGGGCCCTGCCGGCCGCTAGGCGCGGTTTGCGAGCCATTGCGAGGTGAACTCGCTCTCCTTGTCGAGCAGCACGGCGACCTGCTCGGCGATCAGCTTCTCGAGCTTGCCGCCCAGCAGCGGGATGCTGACCTTGACCTCCCCCGTGAGGGTGGTCTTGGAGCCGGACCCGTCGTCCAGGACCACGAACGAGCCCTCGAGGCGGCCGGGCACGCCACCGACGGCCACCTCGACCGTGCCGGCGCCCGCGGCCCAGGTCTCGGTGCGCTGGATCACCAGGTCGCCGCCGAGCGCGGCCTTGACCGCCGACGGCAGGTGCTCGGCGGGCACACCCTGCTTGAGCTGGTACGACGTCCGCTCGTCGGTCTTGTCGAACGAGACGAGCGCGGCGTTCGTGCCGCCGATCGCGGCCAGCCTGTCCCGCAGATAGGTCTCGTCGACCATCGCGCCGAAGACCTTCTCCGCCGAATGGGGTGACGTGGTGTGGTGCTCGATGCGGCGTGCCATGTCGCGGAGGCTACCGTTGACGTCTGTGACCACCACGCAGTCCGTACCTCTGGCCGAGCGCACCACGCTCCGACTCGGTGGCCCGGCCGCGCGGTTCGTCCACGCCACGACCGCCGCTGAGCTGGTCGAAGCCGTGCGGACAGCCGACGCCGACGCCGACGAGAAGGTCCTCGTCCTCGGTGGCGGGTCCAACCTCGTGATCTCCGACAGCGGCTTCGACGGCACCGTCGTGCACGTCGCCACCAAGGGCTTCCGGCTCGACCCGCTGGGCGGCGGCATCGTCCAGTTCACCGTCGAGGCGGGCGAGGAGTGGGACTCGGTCGTCGCCGAGGCGGTCGCGCAGGGCCTCGGCGGGCTCGAGTGCCTCTCGGGCATCCCGGGCCTCAACGGCGCCACGCCCGTGCAGAACGTCGGCGCGTACGGCGTCGAGATCTCCCAGGTCCTGCAGTCGGTGGACATCCTCGACCGCCGCAGCGGCAAGGTGCACCAGGTGCCCGCCGCCAAGCTGGGCCTCGACTACCGCACCAGCACGCTGAAGAACACCGAGCACGCGGTCGTGCTGCGCACCCGGTTCTCGCTCACCTCCGGGGGCATGTCCGCGCCGATCCGCTACGGCGAGCTGGCGCGCGTCCTCGGTGTGGCGCAAGGTGATCGCGTTCCGGCGGACGCGGCCCGCAAGGCCGTGCTGGAGCTGCGCCGCGGCAAGGGCATGGTCCTCGACCCCACCGACCACGACACGTGGAGCGCGGGCTCGTTCTTCACCAACCCGGTCATCGACGAGCCGACGTTCAACGGCGTGCTCATCCGCATCGCCGAACGCCTCGGCGCGGACGTCGACGTGCCGAGCTACCCCGCCGGCCCCGGCCGCAGGAAGCTCTCCGCCGCGTGGCTGATCGAACGCGCCGGCTTCCGCAAGGGCCACCAGGGCCCCGGCGGCCGCGTGTCGTTGTCCGGCAAGCACACCCTGGCCCTGACCAACCGCGGCGGCGCCTCGACCGAGGACCTGCTGGACCTCGCCCGCGAGGTGCGCGACGGCGTGCGGGCGGCGTTCGGCGTGGAACTGCACCCGGAACCGGTCTTCGTGGGCGTGCACCTCTAGCTCTGTTCGGGTGACTCCGTGTGACGAACCGCTACCTGGCGTGTTTCATTGAGGTAGGCGGGGAACGGAGGTCGCCATGAGCTACCTCGACGAGAACGAGCGCGAGGTCATCAGGCCCGTCAAGCGCATGGTCGAAGACGAGTTCCTGTCACGGCCGGGCGTCATCGGCGTCGACATCGGCGAGAAGGTCACCGGTGGGCGCCCGACCGGCAGGGCCGCGATCGTGGTCTACGTGTGCGCCAAGGGGTCTCACCACCCGGAGCAGATCCCGGTGGAGGTCCGCGGCGTGCCGACCGACGTGGTCGCGGAGTCGATCGTGCTGCACCGGGCCAGGCTCACCCGCGCGTCGGACGGGCAACCCGGTGCGGTGGAACGGCACGCGGTGTTGCGCGGAGGCATCGGCATCGGCCCGGCGAGGTCCTTCCGGGTCGTGCCTCCCGAGGTCGAGCGGGCCGGTGAGTACGTGATCGCCGGCACGCTCGGCGCGTTCGCCCTCACGCGGGGCGAGCCGGGGAAGGTGCTGGGGCTCACCACGTTCCACGTCGGCTGCGTCGACGACTCGTGGTCGGTGGGCGACGAGTTCCTGCACCCGTCCAGAGTGGACGGTGGGGCGCCCGGTGCCGACCAGGTCGCCGTGCTGGACCGGGCGGCGCTCGCGGGAGCCGTGTCCGCGGCGGGGCTGAGGATGGGCGCGAGGCCGTTCCGCGCGGAGGTGCTCGACATCGGCGCGATCACGGGCAGCGCCGGGGCGGTCATCGGCTCGAGCGTGCGCAAACGCGGCCGCACCACGGGGCTCACCTACGGCGTGATCGAGTCGACGGACGCGACGGTCAGGCTCGACTTCGAGGACGGCATCGGCGTCCGGACCCTGCGCGACCAGATCCGCGTGCACTCGTCCGAGCGCTTCGGCGACCACGGGGACAGCGGCGCCGTGCTGGTCGACGCCGACAACCGGGTCGTCGGCCTGTACGTCGCCGGGTCGGGCTCGACGGGATTCGCGAACCCCATCGAGCCCGTCCTGCGTCAGCTGGACGTGGAGCTGCTCACTCCCGGTGTGCCCGCGTCGCGGAGGCCTGGGCCCGCGGCTTGAGCACGATGGTGTCCAGGTTCACGTGCGACGGGCGGGTGACGGCGAACGCGATCACGTCCGCCACGTCGTCCGCGACCAGCGGCTCGATGCCCTGGTAGACCTTGGCCGCGCGCTCGGTGTCGCCGCCGAACCGGTTCGCCGAGAAGTCCGTCTCGACCATGCCCGGCTGGATCTCGGTGATCCGCACGGGCTTGCCCAGCAGCTCGCCCCGCAGCGTCCGGTGCAGCGCCGACTGGGCGTGCTTGGCGCTCGTGTAGCCGGAACCGTTGTCGTAGGCCTCGTACGCCGCGACGGACGTCACGGACACGATGTGCCCGTCCCCGGACTCGATCAGCTTCGGGATGAACGCCTTGGTCACCAGCAGGGTGCCGAGGACGTTCGCCTCCCACATCCAGCGCCACTCGTCCGCGACGCCCTCCGCGACGGTCGAGAGCCCGCGGGCGCCGCCCGCGTTGTTCACGAGCACGTTCGCCTGGGGTACCCGGTCCGCGAAGGCGGCGACGGAGGCTTCGTCGGTGACGTCCAGCTCGATGGCCGTCCCCTCGATCTCCTTCGCGATAACGTGGAGGAGGTCCAGACGACGTGCGCCGAGCACGACGTGGAAGCCCTCGGCGGCCAGCCGCCGCGCGGTGGCCTCGCCGATGCCCGCGCTTGCTCCGGTCACTACTGCGACAGGTCGATTCACGACCTCGATCGTAGGCCGCCGGATCGTCTGTGACCGACGTCACTCGCACCACCCGGTCGTGTTGGACGTCCACCATGGTGGGAGGTCGAAACCGTGAAGAGAACACTTGTCGCGCTGGTCGCTGGACTGACGCTGCTGACCGGCTGCTCGAGTGTCGAGGCGGGGTCACCGAAGGCGGACAGCTCGCTGCCGTCCGCGAAGGTGACCGTGTCCCCGGTCGACGGAACCAAGGACGTGCAGGTCACGACCCCGGTCCAGGTCACCGTGGTGGACGGCAAGATCGAGTCCGTCGCACTGAAGTCACCCGAGGGCGCCGACGTCAAGGGCACCCTCACCGAGGACAAGTCGGGCTGGACGACGGCGGAGCCGCTCGGCTACGGCAAGACGTACAGCTTCTCAGGCAAGGCCGTCGGCTCCGACGGCAAGCCGGTCGAGCTCAAGGGCTCGTTCACCACCGTCGCGCCCGGTTCGCAGACCCGCGCGACGCTCTGGCCCTCGGACAACCAGACCGTCGGCGTCGCGGCGCCGATCATGGTCAAGTTCGAGGCGCCGGTCCAGGACAAGGCGACCGTCGAGAAGGCGCTCAAGGTCACCAACTCGGCGAACGTGCAGGGCTCGTGGGCCTGGCTCAACGCCCAGGAGGTGCACTACCGCCCGGAGAAGTACTGGCCCGCCAACACCACGGTCAAGGTCGAGGCCAAGCTCTACGGCGTGAACTACGGCGGCGGCGCGTTCGGCAAGGCCGACGTGACCAGCGACTTCACCATCGGCCGCAACCAGGTCGTGAAGATCGACAACCCGACGCACCGGCTCAAGGTGTTCCGCGACGGCCAGCAGACCGCCGACTACCCGGCGTCGTTCGGCAAGGACGCGGACCCCGAGCTCACGACGCCGAACGGCACGTTCGTGGTCATGTCGAAGCACGACACGTTCTCGTTCGACAACCCGCGCTACGGCTACACCAACGTCGTGAAGAAGTGGGCCGTCCGGTTCTCGAACCACGGCGAGTTCATCCACGAGAACAACGACAACGCGGGCAACATCGGCACGAACAACACCTCGCACGGCTGCGCGAACCTGCTGGAGGCCGACGCGAAGGCGTACTTCGACTCGGCGCTGGTCGGCGACCCGGTCGAGGTGACGAACTCGATCACCACGCTGCCGCCGCAGTTCGACTGGTACGACTGGCAGCTCTCGTGGGACCAGTGGAAGGGCAAGTCCGCCGTCAAGTAGCACCGGCGGGAATGCGTCCCCCGGCCAGGTCGTTCGCACCTGTGTGGATCTGACACGCGTGACGGCGGCCGGCGGGGGACGGCTGGCCGTCCGCGAATCAGGTCCGGACGGCGCGCCCCCGGTGGTCCTCCTGCACGGCTGGGCGCAGACGGGCGCGGTCTGGGACCTGCCCGGTTTCCACACCTACGCCGTCGACCTGCGCGGACACGGCGATTCTGACGACTTCGGCGACTACCGCGACAGCGCCCAGTGGGCCGCGGACGTCGAGGCAGTGCTCGACCACACCGGGCCCGCGACGCTCGTCGGGTGGTCCTACGGCGGGCTCGTGATCACCGACTACCTGCGCTTCCACGGCACCGCGAACGTCGGCGCGCTCGTGTTCGTGAGCGCCATCACCGAGATCGGCCGCGGTCGCCCCGGAGGCGAGACCGGGCCGGTGATGAGGGCCGCGTTGCCCGGCGCGATCACCGACGACGCCGTGCTGGCGACGTTCTGCCAGGCCATGGCCCCTCTCCTGCCCGCAGCCACGGTCGCCGAACTCACAGCCGCGGCCACCTCCGTCAGCCATAAAGTGCGAGGTGAGCTGTTCCGCAGGGACGTGGGCAGCGCCGAAGTGTTGAAGGCCGTAGACGTGCCGACCCTGGTCGTGCACGGAACTCAAGACGAGGTGGTCGCGCCCGCCGCCGCCGAGTACTCCGCCGCCCTGATCCCCGGAGCCGAGTTGAGCCTGTACCCCGACACCGCGCACGCGCCGTTCCTGGAGCGGCCGGAGCGGTTCGCCGCCGATCTCCTGCGAGTCGCCCGATGAAGCGCGTGGCGGTGCTCTCAGTGCACACCTCGCCGCTCGAACAGCCGGGGACGGGGGACGCGGGCGGGATGAACGTCTACATCGTGCAGACGGCCACGCGGATGGCCCAGCGCGGTGTCGAGGTGGAGATCTTCACGCGCGCCACGTCGTCGGAGCTGCCGCCGGTCGTCGAGCTGGCGCCGGGCGTGCGCGTCCGCAACGTCGCCGCGGGCCCGTTCGAGGGCCTGGGCAAGGAGGAGCTGCCGAGTCAGCTCTGCGCGTTCTCCGCGGGCGTCCTGCGCGCCGAGGCACGGCACGAGCCCGGCTACTACGACGCGATCCACTCGCACTACTGGCTGTCCGGGCAGGTCGGCTGGATCGCGCGGGAACGCTGGGGCGTGCCGCTGGTGCACACCGCGCACACGCTGGCCAAGGTCAAGAACCTGGCGCTGGCCGAGGGCGACGCGCCGGAGCCCCGCATGCGCGTGATCGGCGAGGACCAGGTCGTCAACGAGTCGGACCGGCTCGTCGCGAACACCGACATCGAGGCCGGCGAGCTGATCAAGCTCTACGACGCGGAGCCGTCCAAGGTCGCCGTCGTGCCGCCGGGTGTCGACCTCGACAGGTTCACGCCCGGCGACCAGTGCGGTGCCCGGCAGTCGCTCGGTGTCCCGCAGGACGCGATCGTGCTGGCGTTCGTCGGCCGGATCCAGCCCTTGAAGGCCCCTGACGTGCTGCTGCGCGCCGCCGCGGAGATGCTCGTGCGCGATCCCGGCCTGCGGTCCCGGTTGGTCGTGCTGATCGTGGGCGGGCCCTCGGGTTCGGGCACGGAACGGCCGAAGGCGCTGGAGGAGCTGGCCGCGCAGCTGCGGATCACCGACGTGGTGCGCTTCCTGCCGCCCCAGCCGGGTCCGGCGCTGGCGCAGGTCTACCGGGCCGCCGACCTCGTCGCCGTGCCGAGCCACAACGAGTCGTTCGGACTGGTGGCGCTGGAGGCCCAGGCCTGCGGGACGCCCGTGGTCGCGGCGGCCGTGGGCGGGCTGCCCGTGGCGGTCAACGACGGCGTCTCCGGGGTGCTCGTGCACGGGCACGAACCCGGCGAGTGGGCGTCGGCGATCAGCGGGGTGGCGCTGCCGCAGCGGGAGCACCTGGCGAGCAACGCCGTGGGACATGCACGACGCTTCTCGTGGGACCGCACGACTGATGCCCTGCTGGCGGGGTATCAAGAGGCGGCAGAGGTGTTCCGCCGGGAGGTTTTCGCTTGAGCGTCGATGGTGTGATCAAGGAGTTCCTGGACGAACGGGAGCTGCAGTACGACCGGCGTGAGCCGGGCAAGTTCTTCGTGACGTTGCCGGGCACCAAGAAGCTGCAGACCAACGTGTGGCTGGTCGAGACCTCGCACGCGCTGGTCGTCGAGGCCTTCGTGTGCCGGCGGCCGGACCAGTCGTTCGAGGACGTCTACCGGTTCCTGCTGCGTCGCAACGCACGGCTGTACGGCGTGCACTACACGATCGACGCCGAGGGTGACATCTACCTGGTCGGACGGGTCGGCAAGCACGCCGTGACCGCCGACGAGCTGGACCGCGTGCTCGGGCAGGTGCTGGAGGCGGCGGACGGCGACTTCAACCCGTTGCTCGAGATCGGGTTCGCCGACGCGATCCGGCGGGAGTGGGCCTGGCGGGTGTCGCGCGGCGAGTCGCTCGCGAACCTGGCGGCGTTCCAACATCTCGTTTCGGAGTAGCCGCCGACTCGTTTCGGCTTCCCCGGCAACCCCCGGTCCGCCCTCGCCCGTCCGACTGGCATGGGCAGACCAGTGCTGTTGGTGGGAGTCGCGTTGCTGGCCCTGGCTACGGCCGGGTGCGGAAGCAGTATGAACAGCGGGGGGACGTCGGCGAAGGATGCCGCCGCACCACCGCAGGCGGCGCAGAACGTTGCGCCTCAGCGGGAGAACGGGGAGAACGCGCCGGCCGTGCAGCCGGTGCAGCAGCAGGAACGCCAGTTGGTGCGCACGGCGGACGTCGACCTGCGCAGTGACGACGTGCTGAAGGCCATCGGCCAGGTCAAGGACCGCGCGCGGGCGGTGGGCGGGTTCGCGGGACAGGAGAACTCGACCAAGAAGTCCGGGTCCGTGACCGTGCGCGTGCCGTCGAGCGAGCTGGACAAGCTCGTGCAGGACCTGGCGAACGTCGGCGAGGTCACCCGCAGCGAGGTGAAGAGCCAGGACGTCACCGACCAGATGGTCGACGTCGAGTCGCGCATCGCCACGCAGAAGGCCAGCGTCGAGCGGCTGCGGGCGTTGTTCGAGCGGGCCGGGTCGACCTCGGAGGTCGCGCAGGTCGAGAGCGAGCTGACCAAGCGGCAGGCCGAGCTCGAGTCGATGCAGCGGCGCAGCGAGTCGCTGAAGGGCCAGGTCGCGATGGCGACGCTGACCGTGGACGTCGCGACCACCCCGATCGCCCCGCCCGAGGAGGAGAAGGTCGGGTTCCTGGGGGCTCTGGCCGGCGGCTGGAACGCGCTGGTCGCGGTCACGGGCGTGATCCTGATCGGACTCGGCGCCATGCTGCCGTTCGTGGTGGCGCTGGGGATTCCCGCGTTCGCGGTGGTCTACCTGCTGCGGCGCCGGAGGCGTGTCACCCGTACGAACGAAGCAGGGTGATCAAAGTCTACTGAGAGTGGGCCTTTGGTGATGCGCGGAACGGCTCGGGAGAGAGGGGGAGTCGCATCGAGCCGTTCCGCGTCAAAGGTCCCCGCTGCAGGGATCCGTGGACGGGGGGAGCCTGCGGATCCCAAGCGGGCCACACGATTCGACGGGGGATGACGAATCGCGCATGTGCCTCGCGCTCGTCGAGTAAGCGTGGGAGCCGACTCGCGGAGGCGGTATCAACTTCTCAGATACGTCCTTGCAATCACAAGTGCTTGTATTACTCCATTCGAGTGTATTTAGCGGCGCAAAGTAACGGCCCTGTAGCGATCGAGTTGTCCTTGACCTCCCCAGTGGGCTGGCTCACGATGTGCCCACAGGCTGGATGTTCAGCGAGTGAATGAGGTCGCCGCATGGTCTTTCGCAGTCCGTTCCCCGACGTCGAGATCCCCGACGTGTCGCTGCACCAGCTGCTGTTCGGCGACATAGCCGACCGGGCGGACAGGGTTGCGCTGATCGACGGCATGTCCGGCGCCGAGATGACCTACGGCCAGCTCGCCGGTGCCATCGACCGCATGGCCGCGGCGCTGGCCGCGCGAGGTATTGGCAAAGGTGATGTCGTCGGCATCCTGAGCCCGAACACCCCGTACTACGCCGTCGTGTTCCACGGCATCCTGCGCGCGGGCGCCACCGCGACCACGATCAACGCGCTCTACACGGCCGACGAGGTCGCGCACCAGCTGCACGACGCGGGCGCGAAGATGCTGTTCACGGTCTCCGTGCTGCTCCCGAACGCCGGTCCGGGCGCCGCGAAGGCGGGCGTGACCGACGTCGTCGTGCTCGACGGCGCCGAGGGCTACCCGTCGCTGCCGGAACTGCTGGCGAACTCGCACCCGGTGCCCGAGGTCTCGATCGACCCGGCCAACGACATCGCGGTGCTGCCGTATTCGTCCGGCACGACCGCGCTGCCCAAGGGCGTCATGCTGACGCACCGCAATCTCGTCGCAAATCTCGTGCAATGCGGCCCAATTCTTTCGGACGTCGGCGCGCACACGCGAATTCTTGCGGTATTGCCGTTCTTCCACATCTACGGCATGCAGGTCCTGATGAACAACGGCCTGTACATCGGCGGCGTCGTCGTGACCCTGCCGAGGTTCGAACTGCCGGAGTTCCTCCGCGTGATCGCCGAGCACAAGACCGACCGCGTCTACATCGCACCGCCGGTCGCCGTGGCCCTCGCGAAGCACCCGATCGTCGACAACTACGACCTCTCGCCGTTGAAGACCCTCTTCTCGGGCGCCGCCCCGCTGGACGAGGACCTGGCCGCCGCCGTGCGCAAGCGCATCGGCTGCCGCGTCGTGCAGGGCTACGGCATGACGGAGATGTCGCCCGTCAGCCACGCCATCCCCGACGGCCGCGACGACATCTCGGTCGGCACCGTCGGCGTGATCATCCCGAACCTCGAGTGCCGCCTGGTCGACCCGGCCACCGGCGAGGACGTGGGCGCGGGCGACCGCGGCGAACTGTGGTGCCGCGGCCCGAACGTCATGAAGGGCTACCTCAACAACGCCGAGGCCACCGCCGCCACCCTCGACGACGAGGGCTGGCTGCACACCGGCGACGTGGCCGTGATCGACGCCGACGGCATCGTCTCGATCGTCGACCGCGTCAAGGAGCTCATCAAGTACAAGGGCTACCAGGTCCCCCCGGCCGAGCTCGAGGCCGTGCTCCTGACCCACGACGAGATCGCCGACGCGGCGGTCATCGGCGTGCGCGACGCCGACGGCGAGGAGGTGCCGAAGGCGTTCGTCGTGCGGCAGGCCGGCTCGTCCATCGACGGTGACGCCGTGATGGCGTTCGTGGCCGCGAACGTGGCACCGCACAAGAAGGTGCGCGTGGTGGAGTTCATCGAGGCGATCCCGAAGTCGGCGGCGGGCAAGATCCTGCGCAAGGACCTCAGGGCTCGCGAACAGGCCTGATCGACCCCGAGAACGTGGCGGCTCCCTGTCCGGGAGCCGCCACGTTCTCGTTCAGCCGGCCAGCAATGTGGCCTGCAGTGCGGCCACCAGCCAAGCCTCGTAGCGGTCGCCGGGCCAGCCCAGCACCTTGTGCACGTGCGGCGAGCACATCGTCGTCAGCACGTCCGCCACCTGCGAGGCGTCGTACTCCGCCCGCACCTCCCCGGTCCCCGCCAGCGCCTCGGCGAGCGCCAGGCAGTTCGCCCGCATCGCCTGCTCGCCCTCGTCCGAGATCCGCCGCATGTCCGGATCGGCCCCCGACGACTCGACGCCGGCCATGATCAGCGCCCCGGCCCGCTCGAGCACAACGGCGTTGCGCCGCACCAGTTCCGCGATCAGCTCGCGAGCCGATGGAACGCGCAGCAGCTCCTCGAACGATGGCCGGTCCCGCATCGCCACGGGCTCCTCGTCGCCCGCGATCGCCACGTTCAGCGCGTCCTGGAAGAGCTCGACCTTGTTGGGGTAGTGCGTGTACACGGTCCGCTCGGACACGCCCGCCTCGGCCGCGATCTTCCGCATCGACGTCGCCGCGAACCCGTCCCGCGCGAACAGCCGGTGACCCGCGTCGCGCACCAGCAGGCGCGTCTGGACCGCCGCCTGCTCCCGCAGCGGTGAGCTGTACGAACGCTTGACTTCGTCCTTCATCGAGCGCAGTCTAGCCGTATTCGTTGCAGCATGTCTGCATTGAAAAGGAGAGACCGAGATGGCGCAGCTCAGAGGCATCAGAGGCGTGAAGATCCCGGTGAGCGACCTCGCGAGGAGCACTCAGTGGTACCGCGAGGTGTTCGGGTTCGAGCCCGAGTGGGAGTTCGCCAACGCGGACGGCGTCGTCCGGGGTGTCTCGGGCTACGTGAGCGGTGGCGCCGCGGGGCTGAGCCTGCGCGAGAACCCCGGGAAGGCGCGCGCGATCGCCGGTTTCGACCCGGTCAACTGGGCCGTGGAGACCCGGGAGGACCTCCAGGACTGGATCGCCCACCTCGACGGCCTGAAGATCCCGCACTCACCGGAGATCGAGGCGAGCATCGGCTGGTTGCTGGTCTTCAACGACCCCGACGGGCTGGAGATCCACCTGTACACCGACCAGGAACATGGCGTGGATCACGGTGACCGGCCGGGGTACGGCAGGCGGGTCGGCATGGCAGGCTAGCCGCCATGTCTGTCGGAACCTTGGTCCTGCTCCGCCACGGCGAGAGCACGTGGAACGCGGAGAACCTCTTCACCGGCTGGGTGGACGTTCCCCTGTCGGAGAAGGGCGAGAAGGAGGCCCGCCGCGGCGGGCTGCTCCTCAAAGAGGCCGGCGTGCTGCCGGAGGTCCTGCACACGAGCCTCATGCGCCGGGCGATCATGACCGCGAACCTCGCGCTCGACGCCGCCGACCGGCACTGGATCCCGGTCAAGCGCGACTGGCGCCTCAACGAGCGCCACTACGGCGCGTTGCAGGGCAAGAACAAGAAGCAGACGCTCGAGGAGTTCGGCGAGGAGCAGTTCATGCTCTGGCGCCGGTCCTACGACACCCCGCCGCCGCCCATCGAGCCCGGCAGCGAGTTCAGCCAGGACACCGACCCGCGCTACGCGGACCTCGGCCCCGACCTGCCGCTGACCGAGTGCCTGCTCGACGTCGTGAAGCGGATGATCCCGTACTGGGAGTCCTCGATCGTGCCGGACCTGCGCGCCGGCAAGACGGTCCTCGTGGCCGCGCACGGCAACTCGCTGCGCGCGCTCGTGAAGCACCTCGACGGCGTCTCGGACGAGGCCATCGCCGGGCTGAACATCCCGACGGGCATCCCGCTGCGCTACGACCTCGACGAGGCCCTGAAGCCGCTCAAGCCGGGCGGCGAGTACCTCGACCCCGACGCCGCCAAGGACGCCATCGCGGCGGTGGCGAACCAGGGTCGCTGACCCCGTTCCGAGAAAGGCGCACCCGCCCGTCGGGTGCGCCTTTCCGCGTCTTAGGACACGGTTGGGTGAACGGCGGCTGACCAGGTGCGGAACAACCGTCCACTGAGGTGTCACAGGCGTCACGGTTCACGCTTCCGCACTAGGCCAAGACACCTCTGAGCTGCTTACCATTCGCCTCGTGACCACAACGGGTTACCTCGCTGTGTCGATCGGCCTCGCGCTCATCGGCGCGATAGCCGCTTTCTTCATCGGCCGGTTCACCGCACCAAGGCAGCCCAAGAAGCCGGAAGGCCTCACGGTCGCCGACCTGATCCAGCAGATCGTCCAGGACTCCCACGACGGCATCGTGGTGCTCAACCACTTCGGCGACGTCGTGCTGCACAACCCCCGCGCCGAAGAGCTCGGCATCGTGCGCAACAACCGCGTCGACGACCGGGCCCGCAAGGCCGCCGAGGGCGTCCGCAACAGCAACGAGGTCGTGTACGTCGACCTCTCGCCGCTGGAGGGCTACCGCACGGGGCGGCAGCCCGAGGCCGTGCACGCCGAGGTCCGGCTGCTCATCGAGGACTTCACGGTCGTGGACGCCACGGACGAGTCGGAGTCCGTGCGGCTGGAGAAGACCCGGCGCGACTTCGTGGCGAACGTCAGCCACGAGCTGAAGACCCCCGTCGGCGCGCTGGCGCTGCTCGCGGAGGCCGTGCTGGACGCGAGCGACGACCAGGACGAGGTCCGCCGGTTCAGCGCGAAGATCATGCAGGAGGCCACCCGCCTCGGCGCGCTCGTCACCGAGCTGATCGCGCTGTCGCGGTTGCAGGGGGCCGAGAAGCTGCCGGAGCTGGCCGACACCGAGATCGACGTCGTGATCAACGAGGCGCTGTCGAGGTCCAAGCTCGCCGCCGAGTCCGTCAACATCGCGATCAACGTCGACGAGCCGAGCGGGTTCGTCGTTCCCGGTGACCGGTCGTTGCTGGTCACGGCGCTGACGAACCTCTTGGACAACGCTGTCGCGTACTCGCCGCCCGGCAGTCCGGTCAGCGTGAGCAGGCGGCTGGTGGACGGTCACGTCGAGATCGCGGTCACCGACCGCGGCATCGGCATCGCCGAGGACCAGCAGATCAGGGTCTTCGAGCGGTTCTACCGCGTCGACAAGGCCCGGTCGCGGGCCACCGGGGGCACCGGCCTCGGGCTCGCGATCGTCAAGCACGTCGCCGCCAACCACGGCGGTGAGGTGAAGCTGTGGAGCCTGCCAGGAACGGGGTCCACCTTCACGCTGCGGATCCCCGCCGCGGCGGAACCGAACCCGACTCTCGTGCCGGCTGGCACGGGTGACCCAGGAGGAGAGCTGTGACCAGGGTGCTCATCGTGGAGGACGAGGAGTCCTTCGCCGATCCGCTCGCCTTCCTGCTGCGCAAGGAGGGGTTCACCGCGGCGCTCGCCGCCACCGGCCAGGAGGCGCTCGAGGAGTTCGACCGCAACGGTGCCGACATCGTGCTGCTCGACCTGATGCTGCCCGGCATGAGCGGCACGGACGTGTGCAAGCAGCTGCGCCAGCGCTCCGCCGTCCCCGTGATCATGGTGACGGCCCGCGACAGCGAGATCGACAAGGTCGTGGGGCTCGAACTGGGCGCCGACGACTACGTCACCAAGCCGTACTCGGCCCGTGAGCTCATCGCCCGCATCCGCGCGGTGCTGCGCCGCGGCGGCGAGTCCGAGGACCTGCTCCCGCAGATCCTGGAGGCCGGTCCGGTGCGGATGGACGTGGAACGCCACGTCGTCACCGTCAGCGGCCAGGACATCAGCCTGCCGCTCAAGGAGTTCGACCTCCTCGAGTACCTGCTGCGCAACGTCGGCCGCGTCCTGACCCGTGGACAGCTGATCGACCGGGTGTGGGGAGCGGACTACGTCGGCGACACGAAAACGCTGGACGTGCACGTCAAGCGGCTGCGGTCCAAGATCGAACCCGACCCGTCGGCCCCGCGCCACCTGGTGACCGTGAGGGGTCTGGGTTACAAGTTCGAGTCCTGACGGACACGACCAGGTACCGTTTCCGGCGTGCGCCTGGGCGTTCTCGACGTGGGTTCCAACACCGTCCACCTACTCGTGGTGGACGCGCATCGTGGTGCCCACCCCATCCCGATGACGTCGGAGAAGACGATCCTTCGTCTCGCCGAGCAGCTCGACGACTCCGGTCAGCTCCGCAAAGCGGGCGCTGACCAGCTCGTTCGTGCCGTGGCCGCCGCCAAGGCTTCGGCCAAGCGGTCCGGCTGCGACGACCTGATGGCGTTCGCCACCTCGGCGGTGCGCGAGGCGGGCAACTCAGCCGAGGTGCTCGACCGGGTGCGCACCGAGACCGGGGTCGAGCTGAAGGTCCTGTCCGGCGAGGACGAGGCGAAGTTCACCTTCCTCGCGGTCCGCCGCTGGTACGGCTGGTCCGCGGGCAAGCTGCTCAGCCTCGACATCGGTGGCGGCTCGCTGGAGCTCGCCATCGGACGGGACGAGAACCCGGACCTGGCCTTCTCCGTGCCGCTCGGCGCGGGAAGGCTCACCAGGACCCGGTTCAAGAAGGACCCGCCCCGGCGCTCGGAGGTCCGCGAGACCACCGACTGGCTCGCCGAGCAGCTCGCGCCCGTGGCGCGGAAGCTGAAACGCGCGGGTGAACCCGATCGAGTGGTTGCAACCTCAAAAACTTTCCGAACGCTGGCGCGGCTCACCGGGGCCGCGCCATCGTCTGCCGGGCCCAGGGCGCGTCGGGTGCTCACCGACGCGGGCCTGCGGCAGCTGATCGCGTTCATTTCCCGGATGTCGGCCAGTGACCTCGCCGAGCTGGAAGGCGTGAGCACCTCACGCGCCCACCAGCTCCTCGCGGGCGCACTGGTCGCGGAGGCCACAATGCGAGCCCTGTCACTCACCCAGCTGGAGATTTGCCCCTGGGCGCTCCGGGAAGGTGTCATCCTCCGACGGCTGGACCACACTGACGGGACGGACCAGAGCGATACTGGACGGACTGGCCAGACCGGGGCACGGTGGAGTTGATGAGTCGAGAGAGCGGATCGGACCAGACGCAGCGCACGGTCGCTGAGCTGCTCGCCCAGTACGGGGGCAGCGCGGAGAGTGCGCCACGTCGGCGACGCCGCCGGGCGGACGACGAACCCGAGGACGTCCAGCAGCCGGAGACCGCACCCCAGACGATCATCGAGCGGGTCCTGTCCGACAGCGGCCGCCTGATGGCGATCCGCGACGACACCGCACCGCCGTCCGGTCGCCGCGCCGCGCCGGAACCGCCCGCCGTGGCCGAGCGCACCGCGTACCAGCCGAAGCCGCCGGTCGTCCCGCCGAAGCCGCAACCCAAGCCGCAGCCTTCGCAGCAGATGCCGCTGCCGCAGGCCCAGCCGCCGCAGGTCCGCAGACCGGCTCCGCCGAAGCCCGCCGCTCCCAAGCCGGCCGCACCGGTGCCGCCGCCCCCCGCGTCCGCCGAGCAGACCCGGCAGGTGCCGCAGGTCCGCGACCAGCCGTCGCGCTCGGACATGCCGCGCCCGGACGTGCCCGGCCGCCTGGAGGCGCGTCTCGACCAGTCGGTCGCCGCGCCGAACCCGTCGCGCCCGAACATCGCGAGGCCCAAGCCGGTCCCACCGCCGGTGCAGATGCCGGTCGCCGCGCCGCCGCGCGAGGCCATGACCGAGCAGCTCCCGCGCATCCCGGCGAAGGCGCCGGTGGACAAGATCGCCGCACTCGAGACCGAGTCCGTGCTGATCGTGCCGCCCGCCCCGCCGAAACTGCCGGAGCCGCTGCCGGGCAACGTGCCCGACGCCTGGTTCGGCGACGACGACCCGCAGGCCAAGACCGACCTGTCGATGGCGCCGATGGAGTCGACCGCGGCGCACCCCGGCCCGTACGTGGACGACGACTCGCAGGAGTACGCCGCCTACCGCGCCGACGACGACTACCTCGCGGACGACGACGAGGACCCCGAGGACGACGGTCCCGCGGGCCTCGACGACGCCGCCGAGGTCGACGAGGACCCCGAACCCGAACAGCGCTCCGCCGGCAAGGAATGGCTGATCATGATCGGCCAGCTCGCCGTCGGCGTGCTCGGCGGCGCCGCCCTGTGGCTCGCGTTCAACTACCTGTGGCGCTCGGTACCCGCCGCCGCCCTCGTCGTGGCCCTCGCGGTCACCGTGGGCCTGGTGTTGCTCGTGCGAAAGATCCGCCGCGCGGACGATCTGCAGACCACCGTCCTGGCCGTGCTCGTGGGCCTCATCGTGACCGTCTCACCAGCGGCGATGCTGCTGGTGAAGAGTTGACCGCCCGCATCCCGGTCGGGCTCTCCACGGCGTCGGTCTACCCGCAGCCCGCCGGAGCGGCGTTCGACATGGCCTCCGACCTGGGCTACGACGGCGTCGAGCTGATGGTGTGGGCCGACCCGGTGTCGCAGGACATCCGGGCCGTCGACCGCCTGTCGACCCGATCGGGCATGCCGGTGCTCGCCGTGCACGCCCCCTGCCTGCTGATCTCGCAGCGGGTGTGGTCGCCGGACCCGTCCGAGCGGCTGCGCCGTGCCGTCGAGGCGGCCGGCGACCTCGGCGCGCCCACTGTGGTGCTGCACCCGCCGTTCCGGTGGCAGCGCAAGTACGCGGACGGGTTCGCTGAGCTGGTGTCGTCGTTGGAGGCGGAGAGCGGGATCGCCATCGCTGTGGAGAACATGTTCCCGGTGAAGCGGCCGCTCGGGCGGGGGCGTTCGGTTGAGATGAACGCGTTCAAGCCCTCGGTGGACCCGACCGATGTCGGGCATGCGAACTACACGTTGGACCTGTCGCATTCGGCTGCCGCGCACATGGACGCGCTGGAGTTGGCCAAGCGGATGGGGGACGGGTTGCGGCACGTCCACCTCGCGGACGGGTCCGGGGCGCCCAAGGACGAGCACATGGTGCCTGGGCGGGGGACTCAGCCTTGTGCCGAGTTGTGCGAGATGTTGGCTCGTGGGGGTTTTGACGGGCAGGTGGTGCTGGAGGTCAACACCCGGCGGGCCGGGACCGCGGATGCTCGGCGGGAGATGCTGGCTGAGGCGCTGTTGTTCGCTCGGTTGCACTTGGATTGGGCTGCTGAGGGTGGGGCTGGGAAGGCTCGGCCCGGGTTGTCTCGCTGATCCGTTGGTCGAGGTTGCGAGTGCGGGTTGCGTTGGCTTGTCGCGGTTCCAGCGGGGTTGGTCGCGTTCCGGCGGGTTGGTCGCCTTGCGAGGGTGCTCGCGCGGGTCGTGACGAAGAGCGGGGTTGCGATTGGGGCTTGACCTTGAGCCTCTGGCGGGGCGCTTGACGGCCGGAAAGGCCGGGCTGAAAAGCGCCCGGCCGTGCCCGATGAGGGGTAGCACCCCGCCCCTCAAGGTCAAGCCCCAATCGCCATGAGCGGGGCCTACCGCTACCCGGAGCTTTCAGTTCGGACGGCTCGCTTCGCATCGCCAAGCCAGGCTGCGTGCATGGATTGCTTGCGATGTCGGCTGTCCGGTTGGCACCGCGCGCCGGGCCTGGGTGTTTGGGCACCTTGGGTGGGCGGCTGCCGGTTGGTGCCGCGCGCCTGACCTGTGTGCTTGGGCGCCTTGGGTGGGCGGCTGCAGTTGATACCGCGCGCCGGGTTGCGTGCGTGGTTGCCTTGCGAGGGCGAGTGCCAGTTGCGCCTGGCGCTTAGCCTCGCGCCTCGCGCCTCGCGCCTCGCGCCTCGCGCCTCGCGCCTCGCGCCTCGCGCCTCGCGCCTCGCGCCTCGCGCCTCGCGCCTCGCGCCTCGCGCCTCGCGCCTCGCGCCTCGCGCCTCGCGCCTCACGCCTCACGCCTCGCGCCTCACGCCTCACGCCTCACGCCTCACGCCTTCGGCGCCTCGCGTCTCACGCCCTCGCGCTTCACGCCCTCGTGCCTCGTGCTGTCGGCCTCACGCCCTCCGCCTCGCGCCTTACGCCGTCGGCTTCCTGCCTCGCGCTCTCACGCCGTCGGCCTCGCGTCCTCGCACCGTCGCCCTCCCGCCTCACGCTGTCGCCCTCCCGCCTCACGCCGTCGCCCTCCCGCTGTCGCCCTCCCGCTGTCGGTCTCACTCCTCCCATCTCCGCCGACAGCCCCGCCCCTGTCGCCCCTACGTGCGAGTCCTGGCGTCGGCGTGTCGGGCGGCGGGCTAGGGTTCGGGGGTGAACCCGCTGCGAGCGTTGATCATGGCCGCGTCTCGCAACGAGGCGGTCCGGCATCTGGTCGCCAACGCGCCGATCAGCCGTGACGTCGTGAAGCGGTTCGTCGCGGGCGAGACCACCAAAGATGCGGTCGAGGTCGTGCGGGGTCTTGGGCTGCCGGTGACCCTCGACTACTTGGGCGAGGACACGAAGGACGAGGCCCAGGCGGAGAAGACGGTTCAGGCGTACCTGGAGTTGCTCGACGCGTTGCACGCGGCGGGGTTGGCGGAGAACGCCGAGGTCAGCGTCAAGTTGAGTGCTGTCGGGCAGTCGCTCGACGAGGCGCTCGCCCTGACGAATGCCTCCCGGATCTGTGCCGCCGCCGAGCAGTGCGGGACCACGGTCACGCTCGACATGGAGGACCACACCACCACCGACTCGACGCTGCGGGTGCTGGAGGAGTTGCGGCGCAGCTGGCCGTGGGTGGGGGCGGTGTTGCAGACGTACCTGCACCGGACGCTGGACGACTGCCGGCGGCTCTCGGGGGCCGGGAGCAGGGTGCGGCTGGTCAAGGGGGCTTACGCGGAGCCTCCCGAGGTTGCGATTCAGGATCCATCAGAGGTTGATCTGAACTACGTGCGGTGTGTGAACGTTCTCCTCGCTGGAGAGGGTTACCCGATGTTCGCCACGCACGACCCCAGGCTGATCGAAATCATTGGCGAGCGGGCGCGCTGGTATGACAAAACTGACTTCGAGTACCAGATGCTCTACGGCATCCGGACCGAGGAGCAGAGGCGGCTCGGGACTCGCGTTTATGTTCCCTACGGTGAGCAGTGGTACGGATATCTCATGCGGCGACTAGCAGAACGGCCTGCCAACGTGACCTTTTTCCTGCGGTCGCTGGCCAGCCGCTCATGACCTTCTCGAAGTCCAGTGCGGTGCGGTCGCTCGGTGACGGAACTTTCACCGCGTCCCTGCCCGCCGAGTGGACCGTCGGGCCCAAGCCCCACGGTGGTTTCCTCCTCGCGGTGATGACCCGTGCGGCCGCCCAGGTGGCCGAGGGTGATCCGTTGGCGGTGTCCGCGCAGTTCCTGCGGGTGCCGGAGGTCGGGCCCGTGCTCGTGCGCACCGACGTGCGCAAGGCGGGGCGGACGGCCACGGTCATCGCGGTGTCCTTGGAGCAGCGCGGTCAGGTGTGCGTGGAGGCGTCGGTGACGACGGGGCGCATCCCCGAGCACCGGGCCGACTACGTGAACCTGCCGGCGATGCCCGCGGCGCCGCCGCCCGGTGCGGTGGAGCTCGGGACGTTCCCGACCGGCGGGAGCTACAAGGTGGGCGCGTTGTGCGACCTGCGGGTCGACCGCGAGTCGGCGACGTTCCTCGACCGGCGCACGGACGGGCCGTTGACGTTGAAGCTGTGGGCGCGGCCGATCGACGAGCAGCCGGACCCGTACTTCGCGTTGCTCGCGGGCGACCTGTCGATGCCGGTGACGTTCAACCTCGGGCGTTTCGGCTGGTCACCGACGGTGCAGCTGACGGCGTTGCTGCGGGCGCGGCCGGCTCCCGGCTGGTTGCGCATCCACGTCACGTGCCAGGCGGTGCACGGCCAGTGGTTCGACGAGGACGCCACGGTCATCGACTCGGCGGGGCGCCTGGTGTGCCAGGCACGGCAGCTTGCGCTGACACCCGCTGTGTGAGACTTGACCGATGACGAAGATCGCGGTGCTCGGCGCGGGAAAGATCGGTGAAGCGCTGCTGTCCGGCCTTCTGCAGGGCGGCCGCGCGGCCACCGATCTGATGTTCACGGAGAAGCACGAGTCCCGTGCCAAGGCGCTGACCGAGCAGTACGGGTTCGAGGCCGTCACGGTCGCGGGCGCGGCGGCGCAGGCCGGCGTGCTGGTCGTGGCGGTCAAGCCGCAGGACATCGAGCCGTTGCTCACCGAGCTCGCGCCGGTGCTGCGTCCCGGCACCCTGATCGTCTCGCTGTGCGCGGGCCTGCCGACGGCCCTGTACGAGCGCAGGCTGCCCGAGGGCACCCCGGTGGTGCGGGTCATGCCGAACACGCCGATGGTCGTCGGTGAGGCGATGAGCGCCGTTTCCGGTGGTTCCAACGCGACCCCCGAGCACCTGAAGGTCGTCGAGGAGCTGCTGTCGACCGTGGGCAAGGTCGCGGTGGTGCCGGAGTCGCAGCAGGACGCGGTGACGGCGCTGTCGGGCTCAGGGCCCGCGTACTTCTTCTTCCTGGTCGAGGCGATGATCGATGCGGGCATCCTGCTCGGCATCCCGCGCGACCTTGCCTCGCAGCTCATCATCCAGTCCGCGGTGGGCGCCGCGACGATGCTCAACGAGGGCACCAACCACCCCGTGATCCTGCGCGAGGCGGTCACCTCGCCCGCCGGCACGACCATCATGGCCATCCGCGAGCTGGAGAAGCACGGCGTCCGCGCGGCCCTCCTGGCGGCCATCGAGAGCGCCCGCGACCGGTCCGTCGAGCTGGGGAAGCAGCACGAGGACTGACCGAAGTGAGGGCCCGGCCCCACTTGGACGTCGCAGGAGTCACACCAGTCCCGCTACTCTCAGGGCAGCACGTGCGTGTCGAACCGTCGGTGGGGAAGACCGACGGCACGACACGTGTCGAAGGATGCGGTGATTCATGCCTGCGAAGGAGAACGAACGAACGGGCCTCGCTCAGGTGCAGTTCCTGACGGTGGCCGAAGTGGCGTCGATGATGCGGGTCTCCAAGATGACCGTGTACCGCCTGGTGCACTCCGGCGAGCTGCCCGCTGTGCGGGTCGGCAAGTCGTTCAGGGTGCCGGAAAAAGCGGTGCACGCCTACCTGGAGAACGCGTACTTCGACGCTGGCTGAAAGCTGGCGAACCCCGCCGGGTAGACTGGTAGGCCGATCGTGCTTACCGGCGCGCCGTGCTTGACACGGCCAAGGCTGGGGCGCGCCAGTCAAAGCAACGTCTAGAGCTAAGGAACCCGCATGGGCTCGGTCATCAAGAAGCGCCGCAAGCGCATGTCGAAGAAGAAGCACCGCAAGCTGCTGCGCAAGACCAGGGTCCAGCGCAGGAAGCGCGGCAAGTAAGCCCGCATGCGCTCTGCCGCCGCCGTTCCCCTCTCGCAGGGGGCCGGCGGCGGTCGCGTTTTCTCCGGCGTCCTGACCTGTTCGGGGGCTTGCGCTGATCCGGGATGTCACTCCTCGGGACAGCGCGGCACACCACGGGAACGGGGGCCGCCGTTCGGGTGATAGGCCAGTAAAGGCTGCGTGACCTGCGTCAAGACGGCGTTCCGGCCCCCTCCGGTTTCCGAATCGGTCTGTAGCATCGACCAATCGCACCACCCTTCGTGCTTGGAGTCGCATGACGCCCAAGGTCGTCCTCGTCACCGGAGTCAGCCGCTTCCTCGGCGGCCACCTCGCCGCGCGCTTCGCCGCGAACCCGGACATCGAGCGCGTGCTCGGTGTGGACACCGAGCCGCCGCCACGCGATCTGCTGCGCCGGATGGGCCGTGCGGAGTTCGTGCGGGCCGACATCCGCAACCCGCTGATCAGCAAGGTCATCTCCACCGCGAACGTGGACACGGTCGTCCACGCCTCCGTCACCGCGAGCCCCGCCGGGCCCACCGGCCGCACGGTGATGAAGGAGATGAACGTCATCGGCACCATGCAGCTGCTGGCCGCGTGCCAGAAGTCGCCCAAGGTGCAGAAGCTCGTCGTGAAGTCCACCAGCGCCGTCTACGGGTCCAGCAGCCGCGACCCGGCGGTGTTCACCGAGGACATGGGTCCCAAGGACCTGCCGTCGTCCGGCTACGCCAAGGACGCGGTCGAGGTCGAGGGGTACGTGCGCGGGTTCGGCCGCCGCAGGCCGGACGTGAACGTCACCACGCTGCGCTTCACGAACTTCATCGGCCCGCGCATCGACACGGTGCTGACGCGCTACTTCGCCCTACCGGTCGTGCCCACCGTCATGGGCTACGACGCTCGTGTGCAGCTGCTGCACTCCGAGGACGCACTGGCGGTCCTGGAACGCGCGACGCTGCACGACCTGCCAGGCGTGTTCAACGTGGGAGGCGACGGCGTGCTGCTGCTGTCGCAGGCGATCAGGCGGGCGGGCAGGCTGAACCTGCCGGTGCCCAGCGGCGCCGTGCCCACCGTCGGAGGCTTCTTCCGGAGCGCCCGGCTCGTCGACTTCTCGCCCGACCAGATGAGGTTCCTCAACTGGGGGCGCGTGGTCGACACCACCCTGCTGAAGAAGGAGTTCGGGTTCACGCCGCGGTGGACCACCCAGCAGGCGTTCGACGACTACGTGAGCGGCCGGGGTCTGAAGCCGCTCATCGACCAGGAGACGATCGACGCCGCGGAACGGGGAATCCTCGACGCGGCCGCTCGTTTCCGCTGATCTTCGCCATGAGGAGATGAACGCAGTGGCAGGAGCACGCGTTATCCCGCTGCACGACCCGGAACGCGACGCCGCGCGCAGATCGCGCCACGTCGAGGTGGTTCCCGAGCCCGAGCAGCAGCAGTCCGCGACACCGGACTGGGAACGCAGGCTGACCGACCTGCTGTCGTTCGCGCGCAGGCGGATCGCGGGCGACTACCAGGTCGACGAGTTCGGGTTCGACCGCGACCTCACCGAGAACGTGCTGATGCCGCCGCTGAAGCCGTTGTACGAGAAGTGGTTCCGCGTCGAGACCATCGGCATGAACAACATCCCGCCGGCCGGTGGCGCGCTGATCGTGGCGAACCACTCCGGCACGGTGCCGCTCGACGCGCTGATGACGTCGTTCGGCATCGCGTCCGAGCACCCGGCCCACCGCCACATGCGCATGCTCGGCGCCGACCTGGTCTTCCGCACGCCGGTGCTGGGCGCGCTGGCCCGCAAGTCCGGCCAGACCCTGGCCTGCAACCCGGACGCCGAGCGGCTCATGTCGTCCGGTGAGCTCGTGGGCGTGTGGCCGGAGGGCTTCAAGGGCATCGGCAAGCCGTACAAGGACCGCTACAAGCTGCAGCGCTTCGGCCGCGGCGGCTTCGTGTCGGCGGCGCTGAAGACCGGTGCGCCGATCATCCCGTGCTCGATCGTCGGGGCCGAGGAGATCTACCCGATGATCGGCGACATCAAGGCGCTCGCCCGGTTGCTGGGCTTCCCGTACTTCCCGGTGACGCCGTTCTTCCCGCTGCTGGGCCCGCTGGGCGCCATCCCGCTGCCCTCGAAGTGGTACATCGAGTTCGGCGAGCCGATCCGCACCGACGTGTTCGGCGAGAACGCGGCCGACGACCCGATGCTCGTCTTCAACCTCACCGACCAGGTGCGGGAGACGATCCAGCAGACCCTGTACCGGCTGCTCACCCAGCGCCGAAACGTGTTCCTCGGCTGATCAGGTCCTGCACCTCGGCATAACCGAACGCCGGCGCCGTCCCCCCGTCGCGCACCGCCCGCGCGGTCGCGACGGTGTGGTGCAGGGCCGCCCTGAACAGCAGCGATCCCGTGCTGATCCTGCGCACACCGAGCTCGCCGAGCTCCTTCGGCGTGCGCTGCTGGGCCAGCACGTTCAGCGGTGCGAGGGCCGCGAGCCGCTCGATCTCACGCGGCTCGGTCAGGCCCGCCACGAAGATCCCGTCCGCGCCGGCGTCGACGTAGCGCCGCGCGCGGTCCTCGGTCTCCTCGAGGGCCGTGCCGAGCCAGTGGGTGTCGATGCGGGCGTTGAGGAACACGCCCGGCGCGCGCTCCTTGACGGCCCTGATGAGCTCCGCCTGCTCCTGCGGGGCGGCGAGGCCGTGCGGGCGGCCGTCCTCCAGGTTGACGCCCGCCACGCCGAGCCCGGCCACGAGCTCACCGACCTCCTCCGGCGCCGCGCCGAACCCGGACTCCAGGTCGGCCGTGACGGGGAACGGCAGGTCCGCGAGTATTCGCGCGAGCGCGACGGCCTGCACTCCCGCGAGCCCGGCGCCGTCCTCGATGCCGTGCGAGGCGGCCACCCCGAGGCTCGTCGTGCCGACCGCGAGGAACCCACCGGCGTGCAGGGCGACGGCCGACGCGTAGTCCCAGGCGTTCGGGAGGACCAGCGGCTCCGCCTGGTGGTGCATCGCCCTGAACGCCATGTTCTTGGCGATACGGGTGGCCAGGCGCCTCCCCGGGCAGACGTGGGGGCCGTGGCCGAACGGGTGCTCCTGGAGGCTGACCTCGACCACGCCCTCAGACGTCTGCCTGCGGGTGACCGGGACCGGCGGTGCGGTGTCGCCGGTGCCCAGGTGCCCGGCGAGGGCGTGCGTGGCGGCCCAGGCCTGCACGAGCAGGCCGATCCGAGCCGCAGCCTCCTCGTCGTGGTTCGTGACCAGTCGCTCCACGGCCGCGTCGGCGTTCGCGGTGATCGGCTCGTGGGGCTGGTAGCTCGGGGCGATCAGGGCGATGTCGTCCAGCGAGCCCGGCAGGCCGAGCGCGGTGGCGAGCTCGTCGAGGGTGGTGGCCTCCACGCCGTCCAGCAGCCGCTCGGTCAGGGCCCGCCTGCGGGTGTGCTCGTGGCCGTTGCTGAACCTGACGACGGACGACCTGAGCCACGCCACGCCGACGTCCCCCGGCGGGACGGACGGGACCGGCAGCAGCAGCTCTTCGCTCATGCCGCACGACGCTAGGGCCTGGACGGTTCGGCGCCGGCCGAAGCGTCCCGGCCGCAGAATGGCGGGGTGGAAGCACTCGCCCAGGTAGCCGGTCTGCTCGCGGACTCCACCCGCGCCGCCATCTGCGGCGCCCTGCTCGACGGACGGGCGTGGACGGCCCGCGAGCTGGCCGCCCACGCCGGGGTGGCCGCGTCGACCGCCAGCGAGCACCTGACGAGGCTCGTCGAGGGCGGCCTGCTGGTCGAGCACCGACAGGGACGGCACCGGTACGTGGCGCTGGCCGGGCCGCACGTCGCCGAGCTGCTGGAGGCGATGGCCGCGTTCGCCGGGCCGCGTGTACCGCCTCGCGGGTTGCGGGCGGCCGCGGTGTCGGAGGCGATGGCCAGGGGCCGGACCTGCTACGACCACCTCGCCGGTCGGCTCGGCGTCGCGCTGAAGGTGGGGCTGGTGGCGGCCGGGGTGCTGAGGACTGGGACGGCCGGGGTGGGCAACGGCGACCTCGCGACCGCCGACCTGGCCGCCTCCGACCTCACCATCACCGAGCCGGGCATGGTCTGGCTGAAGGAGCTCGGCTTCGAGCCGGGCAACCGCCGGCTCACCCGGCCCTGCCTCGACTGGACCGAGCGCGTCCCCCACCTGGCAGGCGCAGCCGGAGCGTTCCTCTGCGAGGTGTTCCTCGACCGCGGCTGGATCCGCCGGATCGGCACGTCCAGGGCCGTCCTGCTCACCCCCGAGGGCGAACAGGCGTGGAAGGACCTGGGCCTTACCTGACCCGGCGCCGGTAGGCCATCGTCGCGGCCACGGCACCGACGAGCGCGCCCGCGCCCAGGACCGACGGGACGCCGATCTTGGCCGCCTTGCGGCCGGTGCGGAAGTCGCGGATCTCCCAGCCCTTGCGCCGCGAGACCTCGCGCAGCTGCGAGTCCGGGTTGACGGCCACGGCGGTGCCCACGACGGACAGCATCGGGACGTCGTTGGACGAGTCCGAGTACGCGGTGCAGCGGCGCAGGTCGAGGCCCTCCTTGGCGGCCAGCGACCGCACGGCCTGTGCCTTGGCCTTGCCGTGCAGGAGGTCGCCGACGAGGCGGCCCGTGTAGATGCCGTTCTCCGACTCGGAGACGGTGCCGAGGGCGCCGGTCAGGCCGAGGCGGCGGGCGATGATCTGGGCGAGCTCGACGGGGGTGGCGGTGACGAGCCAGACGCGCTGACCTGCGTCGAGGTGCATCTGGGCGAGGGCCTGGGTGCCCTTCCAGATGCGGTCGGCCATCAGCTCGTCGTAGATCTCCTCGCCCAGCGAGACGAGTTCCGCGACGGTGCGGCCGGAGACGAACGACAGGGCCTGTTCGCGGGAGGCCTTGACGGACTCCGGGTCCTCGCGGCCGCCCACGCGGAACTTCAGCTGCTGCCAGACGAAACCCGCGAGGTCGGACGTGGAGAAGTACTTGCGCGCGGCGAGGCCGCGGGCGAAGTGGAAGATCGACGCGCCCATCATCATCGTGTTGTCCACGTCGAAGAAGGCCGCCGCCGTCAGGTCCGGTGGGACGGTCAGCGACGCTTCGAGCTCGGGCGCCATGGCGGCGGCCTGGATCGCCGCCTCTGCCGATGCCTCGCCGGCTAGCACGGCCAGCCGGTCGCTCTCCACGTCACGCTTGCTTGCCATGTCGCAAGCCTAGCGATCTGAGTGCCCAACCTGTTCAGAGCTGGTGCAGAACGCCTTGGGCGCGTCGAGACACCGATGTCGGTCACGGCACGTGTCCGGGCCATCACGGGGTGGTGTACGCCGTTCGGTGGAAGCGGATGATCTACTTGGGCCATGACCATGATCATTTCAGCCCTGTCCGAATTAACCGGTGACTGCGACACCGAGTCGTGGCGCCCGGAGCTGCTCGACGCGGGCCAGCTCGCGGACCTGTTCGCGAACCACCGGGTCACGGCGGTGCACGACCGCATCGACGAGCAGCTCGAGGAGCTGATCTCGGCACGCGGGCCCGGCCGGGTCCGAACACCCGGTGAGTGGGCCGCCGCCAAGGCCGAGGTGCTCGGCGGGCGGGATCCCGTCGATTACGGAACGTGGGCGTTCTATCCCTGGAACGGGCGGCTGGTGCACGTCCTGCCCCGCGACGAGTTCCGGTTCGTCCGCACCGACCGCAACCGCAACAAGATCACGCGCGAGGAGCAGCAGGTCCTGCTCGGCAAGCGCGTCGCGGTGATCGGCTTGTCCGTCGGCAACAGCGCCGCGATCACGGCCGCGATGGAGGGCGTCGGCGGCCGCTTCCGCCTCGCCGACTTCGACCGGCTGGGCCTGTCGAACCTCAACCGGCTGCGCGCTGGCGTGCACGACCTTGGCGTCGAGAAGACCGTGCTGTGCGCACGGCAGTTGTTCGAGCTCGACCCGTACCTCGACGTCGAGATCTGGCGAGCGGGCCTGACCGGCGAGAACCTCGCGGGCTTCCTCGACGGCGTGGACCTCGTCGTGGAGGAGTGCGACACGGCGTGGGTCAAGATCGCTGTGCGCGAGCAGGCGCGGGAACGACGCATCCCCGTGCTCATGGACACCAACGACCGCGGCCTGCTCGACGTCGAGCGCTTCGACCTGGAGCCGGACAGCCCCCTGCTGCACGGCCGTGTCGGAGACCTGAAAGCCGCCGACGTCGCGGGCCTCGACCGCGCCGGGATGGTGCGGCTCATGGTCCAGATGGTCGACGGGGACGCGATCAGCCCCGCGCTCACGCAGGCGATGACCGAGATCGGCCGCACGCTGAGCAGCTGGCCGCAGCTCGCCTCCGGGACGATGCTCGGCGGCGCGGTCGTCACCGACGCCGCGCGCCGGATTCTCCTCGGCAAGCCCCAGCCCTCCGGCCGCTACTACGTCGACCTCGACCGGCTCGTCGGAGGCGCGACGTGACCGTGCTCATCGGCCCCAACGTCCGGCTGCGCCCGCTGGAGGACGGCGACCTGCCCGTCTACCAGCGCGTCTACGGCAGTCCGGTGCTGACGCGGTACCTCGGCGTCGACCGGATGACGCCGGAGAAGGCCACCGCCGCGTTCTACACGCCCACCCCGCGCAAGCTCGTCTTCGCGATCACCACGCACGACGACGACACGATGGTCGGCATGATCGGTCTGCTGCTGGAGGAGTACGGCAGCAACGCGATGTGCACCGGCCTGGTCATCCTGCCCGGCGCACCCGTGAGGGGGTGCGGTTCGGAGGCGGGCAGGCTGCTGTTCGCGCACGCGTTCGGGCCGCTCGGCATCCACCGCGTGTGGGCGGGCCATCGCGCGGACCACGCGATGATGGGCAGCGTCATGACCGGCGCCGGCCTCGAACCCGAGGCGACCCTGCGCGAGCTGTTCCACACGCAGGGCGCCTGGCACGACGTCACCACCTACGCGGCGGTCGCGCACCGCTGGCGCGAGCAGGCGTCGCCGCTGGAGCTCGCGATCATGGACGGCGCGGTGCTCAGCCGAAGCTGATGCCCGGCAGCAGCGGCAGCGAGATGCTCGGCAGCGGGAGGGGCAGCGGGATCGTGATCCCCGGCTTGCCGCTCGTGGGCGGGGTGGACGTGCCCGGCTTCGACGTCGGTGCGGCCGACGTGCCCGGTGCCACCGACTGCGTGGGCCGCACCGACGGGTCGGCCGATCCGGACGGGACGGGAACGCCCGGCTGGGTCGGCTGCGCGGTGGACGGCCTGCTGCTCGGGGACGTGCCCGGGTCGGTGACGACCGAGGCGCACTCGTCCTTGGCGGGCAGCGGGCCGAGCGTGTCCGAGGAGCCGCTGGTCAGCGCGTTGCAGTCCACCCGTGCGGCCAGGTCGTGGGCCCGCTGGGCGATGCTCGCCAGCAGCCACATCGTGGTCTCGGCGTGGGCGCGCGCGTCGTCGGGCAGGCGCGGGCGCAGGGTGCCGACCTTCTCGTACTGGTCCAGCGCCCAGTCGCGGAGGTCGGGCAGCGCGGCCTTGTCGGACGCCGTCGCGTACGTGGTGAGCTGCCGCGAGCCCTCGACCGCGTCCGCGTCCAGGTCGGACAGGGCGGTGAGCTGGGCGGACGAGTCCGAGGAGCGGTCGGCCAGCGTCTCCATCTCGGTGACCCGGGACGCGGCGAACTCGAGGTGCTTGAGGGCTCGGTCCTGGTCGTCGAACGTCAGGCCGAGCGAGGCGCTTTCGGTGGTGCGCTTCACGCCGTAGAGCGGGTCTCCCGGGAGCGCGTCACGGCTGAGCAGCACGCTCATACCGGTGAGCGACAAGAGCAAGCACAGGACCGCGGCCGCTGCGACTGCCACTCGTGCGCGCGCTCCCACCCGTCTTACCGACGAGAGCACCAATGGCTTCTCGGGCGGAGGCGCGGTGAGGATGCGCTGTTTCATCCGTTCGCGTGTCCCGGCGTCCGGGCCGACGTCCATCCTCCGGAGGAGTTCGACGATCGCGAGGTCCTCCGCGAGGTCGTCGTTCCCCACCGGCTGAGGGCCGCCTTCAACGGCACGGGCGAATCGCTCGTGCTCCGTCTGCCGCCACCGCGGTGTTCTTCCCTTGCCGTCCATCTCAGCCCGAGTAACGAAGTTGATCTGCTTTGGGTTACGCCCCTGCGATCGCGATCACCGCAACCAGGACGGGAGGATCTGTGCGAGCCGCCTCACGGCCCGGTGTTGCAACGCCTTCACGGCGCCCTCGTTGCGGTCCATGAGCTGCGCGACCTCGGACACCGACTTCCCTTCGATGAACCTCAGCGTGATGCACTCGCGCTGGTCGTCACCCAACTGTGAGACGCACCGGAGCAGCTCCGCGTTGGTCGCCTCGGTCATGACCTCCTGCTCCGGGCCGCTCGTCTCCTCGCGGTTGTCCTGGAGCTCGGCTGTCGTGACCTCGAGCCGGTAGCGGCTCGACTTCACGTGGTCGAACACGATGTTGCGGGCGATCGTGACGAACCACGCGCCCACGTCACGGCCCTGGTAGCTGACCGAACCGATGCTCCGCAACGCGCGCAGGAACGTCTCGCTCGTCACGTCCTCGGCGAACGCGCGGTCGCCGCCCACCCGGAAGAGGACATAGCGAAAAACCATGTCGACGTACTTGTCGTACAGCACTCCGAACGCCTCGGTGTCACCCTGCTGGGCGGCCTTGACGAGCTGCCACGGCTCGTCGGCGTCGTCGTGCTGACCCCCCGTCATGGTCCGGGTGGTCCTGATCGTGTTCGGTCGTGCCCGCGCGGTCATCGGCTCGCGGCACCTCCACAGAGTCGCCGTGGCGGCAGCATACGTGTTGTTACTCCGTAGTAGGTAGCGGAAGGGCTTGCTGTGAAGAGACGTGCGAACCGCGACTTCATGACGCCCGTCACGCGTGGAAGACTGCTCGGAGCGTCCAGTTGTTCATGAGGAGGCCATGTTGACTTCCGCTCGCAATGTGTCAGATCTGGTCCGTGCCTCGGCACAGCGGGGACCCGGCCACGTCGCCTTGGTCGACGTGGCGAGCGGAAAGAGCCTCACGTGGGAAACCATCGACGGCGCGGTCGATGCTTTCGCCCGCCGTTTGGCCGATTCCGGACTCGAATCGGGCGACCGAGTGGCGGTACGGCTGCCCACGAGCCCCGAGTTCGTGGTCGCCGTGTTCGGAATTCTCCGCGCGGGCGGTGTCGTGGTGCCCACCGGCCCCGGCAACCCGCCGCGTGAGCTCCAGCGCATCCTGGCCGACTCGGGGGCCTCGTTGCTCGTGGGCGACGGCGAGGGCTCCGACGCCCAGGTGATCGACGTTCCGGACGTCACCGCGACCGCCGAGCCCTTCGAGGCCGTCCGCGGCGGCGAGGACCTGGCGGTGCTCGGTTACACCTCCGGCACGTCCGGGGTGCCGCGCGGCGCGATGCTGTCGCACCGCGCGCTGCTCGCGAACGTCTCGCAGTGCGCCTCGCTGCGCCCCGCCCCCGTGACGGCCGGCGACAGGGTGCTGCTCGCGCTGCCGCTGTTCCACGTCTACGGACTCGGCCCCGGCCTGCTGCAGACCGCGGGCGCGGGCGCCACGGCGATCCTGCTGGAGCGCTTCGACCCGTCCACCGTGCTGGACGTCATCGAGGAGCACCGCGTCACCACGATGGTCGGCGTGCCGCCCATGTACCGGGCGATGCTCGCCCACCCCACCGAACTGCTGCGCGAGAAGCTCGCCACCGTCCGCCTGTTCACCTCCGGCGCGGCCCCGCTGCCCGCGGGCGTCATCGCGGAGATGCGCGGCGCGATCGGCATCCCGATCTTCGAGGGCTACGGCCTGACCGAGACCGGCCCGGTGCTCACGTCCACGCTGGTCGGCGGCGTGCCGAAGCCGGGTTCGGTGGGTCAGGCGCTGCCGGGCGTCGAGATCCGCCTGGTCGACACCGACGGCTCGGTGCTCGACATCGACGAGGACGAGCCCGGCACCGGCCTGGTGTCCGCGAAGGGCGACAACCTCTTCAGCGGCTACTGGCCCGACGGCGCCCACGGCCCGGACTCCTCCGGCTGGTTCCGCACCGGTGACGTCGGCTTCATCGACGCCGACGGCGACCTGCACCTGGTCGACCGCGCGGGCGACCTGATCATCGTCAACGGCTTCAACGTCTACCCGCACGAGGTCGAACAGGTCGTCGGCGAGCTGGCCGAGGTCCTGGAGGCCGCGGCCGTGGGCGTGCCGGACGAGAGGACCGGCGAGTCCGTCAAGGTCGTGATCGTCCTGCGCGACGGCGAGGAGCTGACCACCGACGACGTGGTGGCCCACTGCGCCGCCCGGCTGGCCAAGTTCAAGGTGCCGACGGCGGTGGAGTTCGCCCCGGCCCTGCCGCACTCGCCGACCGGCAAGCTGGCGCGCGCCGTGCTGCGCAGGCCCCTGGGAGCATGAACCCATGTCCCACCACGTGACGTTGATGAGCCGGGTGTCGTGCCACTCCTGCGAGGAGGCGGCCGTCGAGATCGAACGGATCTGCGCCGAGCTGGGCGCGACCTGGTCGGTCGAGGACGTCGACAGCGACCCGGAGCTGCGCGCCGAGTACGGCGACCGGGTGCCGGTGTTCCTGGTCGACGGGGCGGAGCACGGGTACTGGAAGGTGGAGGAGGACCGCCTGCGGGCGGCCCTCGCGGGGTAGTTCCGGCCTCCGCGTCCGGGCATCCGGACGCGGAGTTGATTACCGGCCCCTTACGACCTGAGCGAACCGGGGCCGCGAGGGTGTCGAATGGAAGGCATGAAGCCCGCCAAGGCCGCACTCACCGGACTGCTCGCGCTCGTCGCCGCCCTCGCGGCCGGGCACCTGGTGGCGGCCTTCGTGGGCCTGAGCGCCTCCCCGTACCTGGCCGTGGGCAACGCCTTCATCGACATCACGCCGTCCTGGCTCAAGGACTTCGCGGTCACCACGTTCGGCACCGCGGACAAGCTCGTGCTGCTCCTCGGCATGGCCCTCGTCCTCGCGGGCATC
The DNA here is from genome assembly GCF_014653695.1 of Lentzea cavernae. Lineage (GTDB taxonomy): Bacteria > Actinomycetota > Actinomycetes > Mycobacteriales > Pseudonocardiaceae > Lentzea > Lentzea cavernae. The sequence goes on from NZ_BNAR01000003.1 coordinate 495,359, forward strand.
GCCGTGGGGGCGGGGCTGGCCAGCAGGAACAGCCCGGCGCCGGGCACGTTGGTCGTCGTGCTGCTCGGGTTCGTGGGCGTGATCGCGGTCGTGACCAGGCCCGACGTCGGCCAGCTCGCCGTGCTCGCACCGGTCGTGAGCACCGCCGCGGGCGTCTACGTCTTCCGCTACCTGCACAGGGAGGCCGAGGAGAGCGACAGCCGGCGGGGGTTCCTGATCACGGCCGGGCTCGCCGTGACGGCGGGCGTGGCGGGGCAGCTGTTCGGCGCCAGGACGGACGTCGAGGGCAGCAGGCAGGCCGTCGGCGACCTCACGCCGAAGGTGAAGGCACCGGAGATCCCGCTCGGCGCGGACTTCGCCGGGGACGGCACCCCTAGCTTCATCACCAGCGGCAAGGACTTCTACCGCATCGACACGGCGCTGAGCGTGCCTCGGATCCGGGCGGAGGAGTGGGCGCTGCGGGTGCACGGCATGGTCGAGCGGCCGACGGTGCTCACGTTCGAGGAGATCCGCAGCCGGGACCTGGTCGAGGAGACCGTCACGCTGACGTGCGTCTCCAACGAGGTCGGCGGACCGTACATCTCCACCGCGAACTTCGTCGGCATCAGGATCGGCGACGTGCTCCGCGAAGCCGGCGTGAAGGCGGGTGCGGACCAGCTGTTCAGCACCAGCGACGACGGCTTCACGGCGGGCAGCCCGCTCGACTACGTCCTCGAACGCGGGCTGATCGCGATCGGCATGAACGGCGAACCGCTGCCGGCCGAGCACGGCTTCCCGGCGCGGCTCGTGGTGCCGGGCCTCTACGGCTACGTGTCCGCGACGAAGTGGGTCACCGACCTCAACGTCACCACGTTCGCGAAGGACCAGGGCTACTGGATCCCGCGCGGCTGGGCGACGCGGGCGCCGATCAAGGCCTCCTCGCGCATCGACCGTCCCAAGCGCATGGGCAAGGTCCAGGGCAAGACCATGATCGCCGGAACGGCGTGGGCCCAGCCCAAGGGCGTGGCGAAGGTCGAGGTGCGGGTCGACGGCGGACCGTGGCAGGAGACCGTGCTCGGAGCCGACGTCAGCGACACCACGTGGCGGATGTGGAAGATCGAGCTGGACCTGTCCCGGGGCAGTCACACGGCCGAGTGCCGGGCCACCGACAAGTCCGGCCAGACCCAGGACCAGGCGCGCCTCGACCCGGTTCCCGACGGTGCTACGGGATGGCATTCGGTCACCTTCACCGTCGAGTAGGCGCTCACCCCGTAGTGATCATGAACCGAGGAAGCGCTGGTCACGCCCTGTCACCGGTGCTGTGACACCTGATCACCGACTTTGTGCATGCGTTCACAAGCGGTACGGTGTGCACATCACCAATGCCGCGGAGACCCTGCGGTGAAGCACACCCGGAGGTCGGAGAGCGTGGCATCACAGCGGGGCGAAGGTGAGACGACCACCACCCCTGCGGAGCCTGCCGACAGGGAGCGCGCCCGTGCGATCCCCGAGGCGGCCGTGGCCAGGCTCGCCGTCTACCTCCGCGTCCTGTCCGGCATGGCCGACCAGGGCGTCACGGCGGTCTCCAGTGAAGAACTGAGCCAGGCGGCCGGCGTCAACGCGGCGAAGCTCCGCAAGGACCTGAGCTACATCGGCAGCTACGGCACGAGGGGCGTCGGGTACGACGTCGAGGTCCTCGTCAGCCACATCGAGCGCATCCTGGGCCTGACCCGCAACCACTCGGTCGCCGTGGTCGGCATCGGTAACCTTGGTCACGCTCTCGCGAACTACGGCGGCTTCCCCGGCCGCGGGTTCCCGGTCACCGCCCTCTTCGACGTGGACGACGATCTCGTCGGAATCCCTGTTGGGGGCATTCCCGTCAACCACATCGACGAGATCACCGCGATCTGCGTGGAGCGCGAGGTGTCGATCGGTGTCATCGCGACGCCGCCGCCCGCCGCCCAGTCGGTTTGCGACCGTTTGGTATCTGCGGGCGTCCAGTGCATTCTTAATTTCGCACCGGTTGTCCTTCAGGTTCCAGACAACGTCGAGGTGCGCAAGGTTGACTTGGCGGTCGAGATGCAGATCCTGTCGTTCCACGTCGCTCGACGTGCGGACGAGGCTGCCAGCGTCTCGGTCGGCAACAACGGACTCGGTGTGGACGGGATGGTGATTCGCCCGTGAGCGAGAGCCAAACGGCTCCGGCAGACGTGGTGATGACTGCATGAGCGTGCTCGTAGTCGGTCTGTCGCACCGCACCGCCCCAGTCCCGGTCCTCGAACGCGTCACCGTGGCCGAGCCGGACCTGCCCAAGGTCCTGGGCCAGCTGCTCGCCGCCCCCAGCGTCTCCGAGGCGATGGTCCTGTCGACCTGCAACAGGGTCGAGGTCTACGCCGTCGTCGAGTCGTTCCACGGCGGTATGTCCGAGGTCGTCGAGGTTCTCGCGCAGCACGCGCAGATCGAGCCCCAGTCGCTCTACGAGCACTTCTACGTGCACTACGCCGCCGCTGCCGTCGAGCACCTGTTCTCCGTCGCGGCCGGCCTCGACTCGATGGTCGTCGGCGAGTCCCAGATCCTCGGTCAGCTGCGCGGTGCGTACGCGGCGGCGGACGAGGCGGGCACCGTCGGCAAAACCGTCCACGAACTCACGCAGAACGCGCTGCGCGTCGGCAAGCGCGTGCACACCGAGACCGGCATCGACCACGCGGGCGCGTCGGTCGTGTCCGAGGCCCTCGGTGACGCCGAGGCCGAGCTGGGCACCCTCGTGGGCAAGCGCGCGCTGCTCGTCGGCGCCGGCGCCATGGGCGGCCTGGCCGCCGCCCACCTGCGCCGCGCGGGCGTCGGCGAGGTCGTCATCGCGAACCGCACGCAGGCCAACGGTGTGCGTCTCGCCACGTCGCTCAAGGCCGAGGGCGTCCCCGCGACGGCCGTCGACCTGGCCGCGCTGCCCGTCGAGGTCGACCTCGCGGACATCGTCTTCGCGTGCACCGGGTCGGTCGGCACGACGGTCCGCGCGGACATGATCAGCAAGCGGTCGCGGCCCCTCGTGGTGTGCGACCTGGGCCTGCCCAAGGACGTCGACCCGGCCGCGGCCGAGCTGCCGAACGTTCGTGTGGTGGACCTGGAGACGTTGCAGCGCCGTCTCTCCGACGCGCCTGCCGGCCAGGACGCCCGTCTCGCGGCGACGCTGGTCGCCGACGAGGTCAAGGCCTACCTCGCGGGACAGCGCTCCGCCGAGGTCACGCCGACCGTCACGGCCCTGCGCAAGCGCGCGGCCGAGGTGGTCGACGCCGAACTGCTCCGTCTTGATTCGCGACTTCCCGAACTGGACCCCGCGACACGCGGTGAATTGGCCAAGACGGTGCGCCGCGTTGTAGACAAGCTCCTGCACACGCCGACCGTCAGGGTGAAGGAGCTCGCCTCCGCCCCTGGTGGTACCGGCTACGCGGAGGCTCTCCGCGAGCTGTTCGGGCTCGACCCCCAGACGCCTGGGGTTGTCAGTCAGACCAAGTCTTCAGTGGATGGTGAAACGCGGTGACCCGCACCCTACGGATGGGTACCCGAGGCAGCGCACTGGCGCTCGCGCAGACGGGGACCGTCGCCGAGGCGCTCAGGGCTGCCGGAGCTCAGGTCGAGATCGTCGTCGTCAAGACGCCGGGCGACCTCTCCGACGCGCCGATCGCGCAGATCGGCATCGGTGTCTTCACGTCGGCCCTGCGCGACGCGCTGGCGGCCGGCGAGATCGACATCGCTGTCCACTCCTACAAGGACCTCCCCACCGCGCCGGACCCCCGTCTGGTGCTCGCGGCCGTGCCCGTGCGCGAAGACCCGCGCGACGCCCTCGTGGCGCGCGACGGTCTCACGCTCGGCGAGCTGCCGCCGGGGTCCACTGTGGGCACCGGTTCCCCTCGCCGTGCCGCGCAGCTGGAGGCCCTCGGCCTCGGGCTGAACATCGTTCCGTTGCGCGGCAACGTGGACACGCGCATCGGCAAGGTCCGCAACGGTGAGCTCGACGCGGTGGTGCTGGCTCGCGCCGGCATCTCGCGCCTCGGCCGCACGAGTGAGATCACCGAGAACCTGGAGCCCATCCAGATGCTTCCCGCACCCGCGCAGGGTGCGTTGGCAGTCGAGTGCCGGGTCGACGACGTCGACGCCGAGCACCTGATCCAGTCCACTTTGGACGATTCGGCCAGCCGGGCCGCTGTGACCGCTGAGCGCGCCATGCTGGCCGCGCTCGAGGCGGGCTGCAGCGCGCCGGTCGGCGCGCTGGCCGATGTGGTGGAAGACCTCGACGACGACGGGAAGGTCGTGTACCGACTTTCCCTGCGCGGGGTCGCAGCGACGCCGGAGAACGATCTCCTCCGCGCGTCCGCCACCGGTGACTTGACCGAAGCTGAGGGACTCGGCCGGGCGCTGGCCGCCGAGTTGCTCGACCTCGGGGCCGCGGTTCTCAGCGGTCCAGAGGCGTAATCGATGGGGAGTGCCCTGATGACCCGCGCACGCAAGACCCCCGGACGCGTCGCCTTCGTGGGCTCCGGCCCCGGCGACACCGGGCTGCTCACGGTCCGGGCCCACGACTTGCTCACCAGGGCTGAACTCGTGGTCACGGACCCGGACGTCCCTGCGGACGTCCTCGCGACCGTGCCGGAGGGAGTCGAGGTCCGCCCCGCTGTCGGTGAGTCCGCCGACGTGGCCAAGGACCTGGTGAACGAGGCGCGCAACGGTGCGACCGTCGTCCGCCTCGTCGCGGGTGACCCGCTGACGCTCGACTCGGTCGTCAAGGAAGCGCAGGCCGTCGCGAAGTCGACGATCCCGTTCGACGTCGTTCCGGGTGTGCCCTCGGGCACCGCGGTTCCGGCGTACGCGGGTGTCGCGCTCGGTGGCGTGCACACCGAGGTCGACGTGCGCGCCGTGACGGACTGGGCGGGCCTCGCGGCCTCGCCCGGCACGCTCGTGCTGCACGCGACCGGTTCGCACCTGGCCGAGGCCGCGTCGAACCTGGTCGAGAACGGCCTCGCGCCGCAGACCCCGGTCGCCGTGACCGCCGAGGGCACGGGCTTCCAGCAGCGCACCATCGACACCACGCTGGCCGCCGTCGCGGCCGACGCCGGTGAGATGGGCGGCCCGCTGGTCGTCACGGTCGGCGCTGCCGCCGCAGCGCGCTCGAAGCTCTCCTGGTGGGAGTCGCGGGCGCTCTACGGCTGGCGGGTGCTGGTCCCGCGGACCAAGGAACAGGCCGGCGCGATGTCCGAGCGCCTGCACTCGCACGGCGCGATCGCCGTCGAGGTGCCGACGATCTCGGTCGAGCCGCCCCGCAGCCCCGCGCAGATGGAGCGCTCGGTCAAGGGTCTCGTCGACGGCCGCTACCAGTGGGTCGTCTTCACCTCGACCAACGCCGTCCGCGCGGTGTGGGAGAAGTTCCGCGAGTTCGGCCTGGACGCCCGTGCGTTCTCCGGCGTGAAGATCGCCTGCGTCGGCGAGGCCACGGCCGCGAAGGTGCGCTCGTTCGGCATCATCCCCGAGCTCGTGCCGTCCGGTGAGCAGTCGTCCGAGGGTCTCCTCAACGACTTCCCGCCCTACGACGACATCCTCGACCCCGTCGACCGCGTGCTGCTGCCGCGGGCCGACATCGCCACGGAGACGCTGGCCGCGGGCCTGCGCGAACGTGGCTGGGAGATCGACGACGTGACGGCGTACCGCACCGTGCGTGCGGCCCCGCCGCCCGCCGACACCCGCGAAATGATCAAGTCCGGTGGCTTCGACGCGGTGTGCTTCACCTCGTCGTCCACGGTCCGGAACCTGGTCGGCATCGCGGGCAAGCCGCACGCCCGCACGCTCGTCGCGTGCATCGGCCCGCAGACCGCCGAGACGGCGCGGGAGTTCGGCCTCCGGGTCGACGTGCAGCCCGAGGAGGCGAACGTGCCCGCGCTGGTCGACGCGCTGGCAGCCCACGCCGCCCGGTTGCGCGCCGAGGGAGCGCTGCCTCCTCCGCGCAAGACCAAGCGTCTGCGCCGCAGCTAGTTCACGAAGCCGTCGGGGCCGCTCAAGATCCTTTGAGCGGCCCCTTCGACTCTCTCCGTCAGGGAGTCAGAAGATGTACCCACTTCACCGGCCGAGGCGTCTGCGCACGACGCCCGCCATGCGCCGCCTGGTCTCCGAGACCGAGGTGCGCCCCCGTCAGCTCGTGCTGCCGATGTTCGTCAAGGAAGGCCTGTCCGAGCCCGCTGAGATCAGCAGCATGCCGGGCGTCCTGCAGCACACGCGAGACTCGCTGCGGAAGGCCGCGGTCGAGGCCGTGCAGGCGGGGGTCGGCGGCATCATGCTGTTCGGCGTCCCGTCCGAGCGCGACGCCGTCGGTTCTGCCGGCACCGACCCGGACGGCGTCCTCAACGCCTCCCTGGGCGACCTGCGCGCGGAACTGGGCGACACCACCGTGCTCATGTCCGACTGCTGCCTCGACGAGTTCACCGACCACGGCCACTGCGGCGTGCTCGCCGCCGACGGCACCGTGGACAACGACGCGACCCTGCAGGCCTACGGCGAACTCGCCGTCGCCCAGGCCCGCGCCGGCGCCCACGTCGTCGGCCCCAGCGGCATGATGGACGGCCAGATCGCCTTCATCCGCAACGCCCTGGACGCCGCGGGCTTCACCGACACCGGCATCCTCGCGTACGCGGTCAAGTACGCCTCGGCGTTCTACGGCCCGTTCCGCGACGCCGTCGAGTCGCAGCTCGCGGGCGACCGCAAGACCTACCAGCAGGACCCGGCGAACGCCCGCGAGGCGATGCGCGAGGTGGCGCTGGACCTCGCCGAGGGCGCGGACATGGTCATGGTCAAGCCCGCCCTGCTGTACCTGGACGTGCTGCGCTCGGTCGCCGAGGTCTCGGACGTTCCCGTTGCGGCGTACCAGATCTCGGGCGAGTACGCGATGATCGAGGCCGCGGCTGCCAACGGCTGGATCGACCGCGAGCGCTCGATCCTCGAGTCGCTCACGTCCATCCGCCGCGCCGGAGCGGACATCGTGCTCACCTACTGGGCAGTGGAAGCCGCCCGGTGGCTCGACAGGTAACCGTTGTCCCGAAGCTGATCGACGTCGCGCGCTGGTTGTGGATCGCCAGCGCGTGCGTCGGCATGCTGAGGTTCGTCGCACAGCTCTTCGACCGCGAGATGCTCGTGTCCGAGGCGCGTCGCCAGAACCCGGCGATGAGCCAGGACCAGATCGACGCGGGCGTGAACGGCGGTGTCCTCTTCGGACTCGTGATCGCCGTCGCCGTGCTCGTCGCGTACACGCGGCTGGCGAACACGATGGCGCGTGGCCGCAACTGGGCGCGGATCGTGCTGACGGTGCTGGGCGGTGCGTCCGTCGCGTTCGGACTGTTCCGGCTCGGTGCCTGGGGCAGCGGTGCCGCGGCCTCGCTCGGGGTGGAGATGCAGCCGGTCGACCTGGCCGTCACGGCGGTCACCACGGTGCTGGACGCGTCCGCGATCGTGCTGATGTACCGGGTGTCCGCGCACTTCGCGAAGCGGGTCGCGGTGGACACCGACTCCCCGCGCACATAGGTTCGCGAGCGTGACGTCTCCGAAGGAATCGGGCACCCCCGGCACGATCAACGCGGGCTACTGGCTCGTGGTCGCCGGCTCGGCGCTGGGCGTGCTGGCCGCGTTGTACGTGCTGCTCAACAAGCAGGCGCTCGTCGACGCCGCCGTGCAGGCCAACAAGGACCCGAAGATCACGTCCGAGATGATCGCCTCGACCATGAACGTCCTGGTGACCGTCTCGCTGGTCGTGACGCTCGTGCTGGCCGGCCTCGCCGCCTGGCTGGCGGGCAAGGTGAGGGCGGGGATCAAGAAGAGCCGCACCGGCCTGATGATCACGCTGCTGATCGGGTTGTTCTTCCAGATGGTCACGAACACGCTCGGCATCGTCACGGCGCTGATCGCCGTGGCCGGTCTGGTGCTGTTCTACTTCCGGCAGTCGACGGACTACCTGACCGAGCGCGAGCAACTGACGTGACGGACCAGGACACGCCCAGGCCGGTGCGCATCGCGGTCGGGTTGTGGCTCGCGACGGCCGTGTTCGTGGTGTTCACCACGGCCGGGCTGTGGTTCCAGCGCGGTGAGGTCCAGCGGCTGACGAACTGGTCGTCCGGACAGGTCACGAGCTTCCTGGCCACGTTGTCCGGGGTCGCGCTGGTGTTCGTGGCTGCCTACGTGCTGCTGACCCGGCTGTTCCTCAAGCGCAGGAACTGGGCGCGGATCACGCTGTCGTTCGTCGCGATCGCGCACATGGTCTGGATCCTGTTCGTGGGGATCAGCGCGTCGAACTTGGTCACGTTGCTGCTCATCTGCGCCGCGATCGTCTTCACGTGGCAGGCGCGTACGGCACAGTGGATCGCGGAGGTGCGTGAGCCGTGACCAACCCGCAGGACCCGTGGCGCAACCCGGCCGACGACGTGCAGTGGCAGAACCCCGCGAGCGGGTATCCCGCCACCGGCGGCTATCCGGTGGTGCCGGGGCAGTACCAGGTGAACCAGGTGGGCCAGGCGGGCTTCGGGATGGCTCCGCTCGCCCCCGTGCTGCCGCAGGAGATGGCGCCGCCGCGACCGCCGACGATCACCGCCGCCATGTGGATCTGGATCGCGGGCGCGGTGCTGTCCGTCGCCGTGATCCCCGTGCTGCTGCTCGTGAACGCCGACTTCCTGATCGCGGGAGACCGCACGCGCATGTCCGTGGAGGAGCGCGAGGCCAGTGAGCTCGGCCTGCGCGCCGTCTCGGTGATGGCGGGCTTCGCGATGCTCGTGGCCGCCGCGCCCTACATCGCGTTCGCGATCGTGCTGCGCAACGGCCAGAACTGGGCGCGCATCCTGCTGACGATCCTCGGGGCGCTCGGCGTCCTGTCGATGGTCGTGACGCTGGCGCTCGAACTGCAGCTGCCGGTGTGGCAGCCGGGGGCCGCGCTCTGCGTCGTCGTGATCGGGCTGACCGTCGCGGCCGTGGTGCTGCAGTTCCTGCCCGCCTCGAACAGGTACGTCCGCTAGTGCTCTACCGCGAGTCCGGCAGCAGCTGGTGGCCGTTGTTGTGGGGACCGGCGTTCGCCGTGGCCGGGTACTTGATCGAGCTGATCACCGGGCCCGCGTCCGTGGCGCTGTGGGCGATCGTCGGACTCGTGCTGACGCTCTGCGCGGTGCTGTGGGTGAACCTGCGGGTGAAGACCGGCAGCATCGTGCTGACGACCGAAGAGGCCCAGTTCGGGCGCGAGAAGGTGCCGGTCGCGATGATCGAGGCCGCCGAGGACGTCGGCGCGCCCACCGGCGCGAAGGTGCTCGGTGGCGGCTGGTCGGTGCCCAAGGGCACGACGGCGGTGCCGCTGCGGCTGGTCGACGGAACGGTGGTGCTGGGGTGGGCGCGCGATCCGGAAGCCTTCCTCGCGGCGCTGCGCCGGGTCGTGAGAAGGTGAGCGACGTGACAGAGGCCGTGACCGAGCCGGAGACCGTCGTGGAACAGCCCGAAGAGGCGCCGCCGGCCGGACCGGGCCTGCACCAGCCCAAGCGGTGGCTCATCGCCGCGGGTGAGGCCGTCGCGGTCGTCCTGCTGGTGATCGCCGCCGTGTGGTGCTGGAACCGGGGCGTCGTGCCTCTCGAGTACCCGATCGAGGGCCGCGAGCCGCTGATCTCCACCCGCCTGCACGGCAACTGGCTGGGCACCGCCGTGGGCGCGGCCACGCTCGCCGTGGTCCTCGCCCTGGACGCTGTGCGGCAGATCATGCTGGCCGTGCGGACCCGGCCGCAGGAAGCAGCCGACTCCGGCATGTGAGACTGGGGTACGTGACTGCGAGTCGATCCCAGGCCCTGTTCGAGCGCGCGTCGACGCTGACCCCCGGCGGGGTCAACTCTCCGGTGCGGGCGTTCCACTCCGTCGGCGGCACCCCGCGCTTCATGGTTCGTGGCGAGGGCCCGCACCTGTGGGACGCGGACGGCAACCGGTACGTCGACCTGGTGGCCTCGTGGGGCCCGATGATCCTCGGGCACGCCCACCCTGCCGTGGTCGAGGCCGTGCAGAAGGCGGCCGCGTCCGGTCTGTCGTTCGGCACGCCGACCGAGGGTGAGATCGACCTCGCCGCCGAACTGGTCGACCGCGTCGAGCCGGTCCGCCAGGTCCGCCTGGTCAACTCGGGCACCGAGGCCACGATGAGCGCGATCCGCCTCGCGCGCGGCTTCACCGAGCGCCGCAAGGTCATCAAGTTCGCCGGCTGCTACCACGGCCACGTCGACGCGCTGCTCGCCCAGGCGGGCTCCGGCGTCGCGACGCTCGGCCTGCCCTCGTCGCCCGGCGTCACGGGCGCACAGGCCGAGGACACCATCGTGCTGCCGTACAACGACGCCGACGCGGTGCGCGCGGCGTTCGCGGAGAACCCCGGCGAGATCGCCTGCGTCATCACCGAGGCCGCGGCGGGCAACATGGGCGCCGTCGCCCCCGGCCCCGACTTCAACGAGAAGCTCCGCGAGATCTGCGACGCCGACGGCGCGTTGCTGATCATGGACGAGGTCATGACGGGCTTCCGCGTCTCGCGCGCGGGCTGGTACGGCCTCGAGCGCGTGCGCGGCGACCTCTACACGTTCGGCAAGGTCATGTCCGGTGGTCTGCCGGCGGCCGCGTTCGGCGGCCGCGCGGACGTGATGGCGCGACTGGCGCCCTCCGGCCCCGTCTACCAGGCGGGAACGCTGTCGGGCAACCCCGTGGCCGTGGCCGCCGGTCTGGCCACGTTGAAGGCCGCGGACGAGGACGTCTACCGGGCCCTCGACCGCAACGCCACGCGCCTCGGCGCCCTGTTCACGGCATCGCTCACGGAGGCCGGTGTCGAGCACCGCGTGCAGTTCGCGGGGAACCTGGTGAGCGTGTTCTTCGGTTCTACCGAGGTGAAGGACTACGCGGGCGCACAGGCGTGCGAGACGTGGCGCTTCCCGCCGTTCTTCCACGCCCTGCTGGAACGAGGCGTGTACGCACCGCCGTCGGCGTTCGAAGCGTGGTTCGTCAACGCCGCCATGGGTGAAGAGGAGTTCGACGTGATCGCCGACGCACTGCCGCACGCGGCCCGTGCTGCCAAGGAGGCCCGCAAGTGAGCCGCACCGTCGTCCATCTGTTGCGCCACGGTGAGGTGCACAACCCGACCGGCGTTCTCTACGGCCGCCTGCCGGGGTTCAAGTTGTCTGAGCGCGGGCAGAAGCAGGCTTTGACCGTGGCTGAGCACCTGGCTGACCACGACATCGTGCATGTCGTTGCGTCGCCGTTGGACCGGGCTCAGCAGACCGCTTCGCCGATCGCTGATTCGCATCGGTTGGAGTTGGACACGGATGAGCGGTTGATCGAGGCTGACAACCAGTTCCAGGGGTTGAAGGTCGCTGTGGGGGACGGGGCTTTGCGGTCGCCGCAGCACTGGCCGAAGTTGGTCAATCCGTTTCGGCCGTCTTGGGGTGAGCCTTACATCGAGATCGCTCATCGGATGCTCGGAGCTGTGCAGAAGGCTCGGGTTGCTGCTGAGGGGCATGAAGCGGTTTGTGTTTCGCATCAGTTGCCGATTTGGACTGTGCGGCGGTTTCTTGAGGGGAAGCGGATGTGGCATGACCCTCGGAAGCGGGAGTGTTCGCTTGCTTCGCTCACCTCTTTGATTTTTGAGGGGGAGCAACTGGTTCGGATTTCTTACACTGAGCCGGTTGGGGCTACTAATCCTCGGGTGACTGGGGCATGAAGAGGCTTTTGGTTTTGGTTTTGTTGTTGGCTGGGTGTACTGCGGGGAAGGATGCTTCTCCCGTTGGGGGTGGGGATTTTTATCTCGTTGCTCCTGGTGGGAAGGTTGAGATCCGGTACCCGGTTGCCGATCGGAAGGCGTTGAAGGGGCTTGAAGGGGAGTCTCTGCTTGAGGACGGCAAGGTGGTTCGGCTGTCTGATTACGCCGGGAAGCCGGTTGTGATCAACATCTGGGGGGCTTGGTGTGGGCCCTGTCGGACTGAGGCTCCTGAGATGCAGAAGGTTTTTGATGCTGGGACGCAGGTGATCGGGGTTGATGTCAAGGAGACCTCTAAGGATCATCCGCGGGATTTCATGAAGGATCGGTCACTGACCTATCCGTCTATTTATGATGCTTCTGCTCGGAGTTTTATCAACGTGTTTCGTGGGGTTCCGGCTAATTCTGTGCCTTCGACGTTCATTGTGGACAAGGAGCATCGGGTGGCGGCTGCGTTCCTGGTGCCCGTGTTGGCTTCGGATTTGCAGTCTGTTTTGGATGAGTTGGCGCGGGAGTAGGTTGGTTGCTGTTGCGTGCGGCCTGGTCGCCTTGCGTGCTTTCCCCTGGGGGCTCTGCCCCCAGACCCCCGGCAATCTGGTGGATTCTGGGGGTCGTCGCAACGCAGATGATCAGCTGGCTTCGGTCAGGAGCTTGTTCATGCGTTCGGCTGGGTGTCCCAGCCGAGTGTTTTGCGTGGGCGGCCGTTGAGTTGGATGGCGACGGCGTCGAGGTGTGCGCGGCTGTGGACGGTGAGGTCTGTGGATTTGGGGAAGTATTGGCGTAGCAGGCCGTTGGTGTTCTCGTTGCTGCCGCGTTGCCAGGGGCTGTGCGGGTCGCAGAAGTAGACCGGGATGTCGGTGGCGATGCTGAATCCGGCGTGGCCGGACATCTCGGCGCCTTGGTCCCAGGTCAGGGATCTGCGCAGGTGGGTGGGCAGGCCGCTCATGGTGTCGATCAGCGCGTCGCGGACGGTGTCGGCGGTGCGACCGTGGGGCAGGTGCACGAGCAGGACGTAGCGGGTGGCGCGTTCGACCAGGGTGCCGATGGCGGACTTCTTGTCCTTGCCGATGATCAAATCGCCTTCCCAATGTCCCGGGACCGCCCGGTCCTCGGCCTCGGCGGGGCGTTCGCTGATCATGACCATCGGTGTGGACATGCGCGGAACACGTTGCCCGGTGTGGCGGCGCGGGCGGCGCAACGCCCGGCCGGTGCGCAACGCGGCGGTGAGCTCACGGCGCAGCTCACCGCGTCCTTGAACGTAGAGGGCCTGGTAGATCGTCTCGTGGACCACGTGCAGCTCCGGGCGGTCAGGAAAGTCGCGGCGCAAGCGTGTCACGATCTGCTCCGGACTCCACCTCAGGTCCAGACCGTCCTGGACGGCCTGGCGCAGCACCGGGTTCGCGGCGAGCTTGCCGGTCTTGGGCCGCGGCCGGCGGGCCTGGGCCCGCCGCTGGGCGGCATGAGGCCGGTAATCACCGGTGCGTTCATGAGCGTTGCGCCGCAGCTCCCGGCTGATCGTCGAGCAATCGCGGCCCAGCTCGGCCGCGATCCGCCGCATCGAGACACCCTCCCGGCGGCGGTCAGCGATCACGATCCGCTCGTCCTCGTTCAAGAACCTGCCGCGCGGCATCGGCGCCGCCGCCTCGGTGATCGGCGGCGACCCCGCGTTCCATCTCGACCGGGGCCTGCCGTGACGCCATCGCTTCCCGGTCCGGTAGTTCACGCCGACGACCCGGCACGCCTCCCGGCTGCTCACACCACTCGCCACAAGATCAAGATATGCGGCTCGCTCCCGATCCAACCGCCCACGCCTCGAGCGATCCTCCCGGATCTCGAACATCACAACCCCGAACAACTCAGGCGTTGCAACGACCACTAGAACCCAAGTCTGATCGGGGGGTGGCGCCGTGAGCAGGCTGATGGCACGCCTGTTTCGTTGGGCGGCTGTCTGTTTCGTAGTTGGGTTGCGTTGGCGGTGGGGTCCCGTCACAAGTCGCACCAGGAGCTGGCCACATGCAGGTAGGGGTGTCAACTCGACGAAAAGCGTGTCGAGTTGACACCCCTACCTGCATGCAGCGAGAGCTGTGGTGCGACTCGTGACGGGACCCCACCGCCCAGGCCTCCTGCTGAGGACTAAGGACGGCTCGCCTTCGGCTTCGCGGCTGTTGGGTGTTGCCCAGTCCGTCTAGCGGGCTAGCGGCTCCACCGGTTCTGTCGGTTCGTTCAGGGACGGGATCTTGGCCTTGAAGGCTTTGATCATGGCGTCCCTGCCGATGGAGTTGAACTCCTTGCCGAGGGTTCGCATGATCGAGTTGCCGGTGGGGCGGTAGAGGCCCGTCTTGTAGTAGCGGGCACCCTCCACCGGGGCGATCACGCCGCCGTCCGGGGAGGGCTGGCCCAGGTATTCGCCCCACTTGGCGCCGGTGGGGTCCTTGGTGACGTTGATTTCTCGTGGTTCGTTGCCCGTGTAGTTGACGTACGGGTAGTCGTACTCGTCTGCCAGGCCGCCGATGGAGTGGCCCAGTTCGTGGATGGCGATCTGGCCTGCCTGGGCGTTGGAGCCGGAGGCGGTGGCCACCGAGCCGCCTGCGCCGCCGTACTTGGTGGTGTTGCCGAGGGCGATGACCTGGTCGTACTGCGGGGCTTGGGCGGCGAACTCCTTGGCCTTCGTCTCGTTGACGCAGAGGAGGCGTTCTGTGTTCGCGTCTCGGCCCTGGCACCAGAAGCCCATGTCGAGGGCTGTATTCTTGAGCAGGCCCTTGGTGGGGTCGTGGTCCACTCCGGACTCCGGGGAGATGACGTTGACCTGCCAGACGTTGAAGTACTGCTTGTAGGTGGCGAAGGGCTCCACCGAGGAGAGTTCTTCCCACTTGCTCTTCACGTTGGCGGTGTAGGTCGTGAGGTCGTCCGCGGTGTAGCCGTCGCCCACGAAGACCAGGTCGAAGCGGTCTGCTGAGTCGCCGGTCACCTGGACCGGGATCACTTCGGCCGCTTCGAGGGTGCGGAGGTCCGAGGACTTCTCCGGTGGGGCCTTCGGTGTTCGGGTTTGGGTGATGGTGCCGTCTTCGTTGAAGACTTCGCGCCATTCCGTCGCCGGGGCTGCGCCACCGGCCGGTACCTGCGCGAACAGGGTCAGCGCGGTGACGGTCAGCGCTGGGAGGAGCAGCCGCGAACGATGCATGTGTTTACGCTAAGCAACCATGAGGTCACCCACAAGCGGCAATTGTTGGCACTTTTGGCCCAACGGTTGTACCTAGGTCTTAAACGGAGACCGGTCGTCGCGTGATCTGGGCAACTACCTACTCTGAGGGTTGTGAACCCCACTGATCTGGTGATCTCCGGGCCGCTGTTGTTGGCCACGGGGGTTGCTTTGCTGGCGGGTTTTATCTCGTTCGCGTCGCCGTGCGTGGTGCCGCTGGTGCCGGGGTACCTGGCCTACCTCGCCGGGCTGGTCGGGGCGGAGGCGCCTCGGGTCGAGGCGAACGAACCCGCCAAGCAGGGGCGGTTGCGGGTTGCCGGGGCCTCCTTGTTGTTCGTGCTGGGGTTCACGGTCGTTTTCGCGTTGGCGTCCATGGCGATCCTCGGAACGACGGAGGCGTTGTTCCTCAACGCGGATCTGTTCCAGCGCATCGGTGGGGTCGTCACGATCCTGATGGGACTGGTCTTCATCGGACTCGTTCCGGCGCTGCAGAAGGACGTGCGGTTCCACACCAAGCCGCGGGCCGGGCTGCTCGGGGCGCCGGTGCTCGGGGCCGTGTTCGCGCTCGGGTGGACGCCGTGCCTCGGGCCGACGCTGGCCGGGGTGCTCGCGCTGTCGAACGGGACCGAGGTCGGGTCGTCCACTGTGCGCGGCGGGTTCCTGGTGCTGGCCTACTGCCTGGGGCTCGGGTTGCCGTTCGTGGTGCTCGCGCTCGGCGCGCGGTGGGCGTTGGGTGTGACGAAGTGGCTGCGCACGCACGCCCGGCAGGTGCAGGTCTTCGGTGGCGTGCTGCTGATCCTGGTCGGGATCGCGCTGGTCACCGGGCTCTGGGGTGAGTTCGTCGGGTGGCTGCGCTACTCGTTCGTCGACGTCGTGAGGCTGCCGCTCTAGTGATCGCCTTCCTCCGCAACACGTGGCGCGGGCTCACCTCGATGAGGACCGCGCTGACCCTGCTGTTCCTGCTCGCGCTCGCGGCGATGCCCGGTGCGCTGCTGCCGCAGCTGTCGCTGAACAGGGCCAAGGTCGACGAGTACGTCGCGGAAAAGGGCTGGTGGGGCGAGCTGCTCCTCAAGCTCGGGTTCTTCGAGGTGTACGCGACGCCGTGGTTCGCGGCGATCTACCTGTTGCTCTTCACGTCCCTCGTCGGGTGTCTGCTTCCCCGCACGTGGGAGTACTTCAAGCAGATGCGCGCGAAGCCCGTGCTGACGCCGCGCAACCTCTCGCGCATGCCGCACCACGCGCAGGCCGAGCTGGACGTCACGCCGGACGAGGCACTCGGCAAGGCCAAGAAGGTCCTGCGCGGCTGGCGGATGGACAGCGGTGAGGGCACGGTCAGCGCCGAGCGCGGGTTCCTGCGCGAGACCGGCAACCTGGTCTTCCACTTCGCGTTGCTGGGCCTGCTGGTGTCGTTCGCGCTGGGCAAGATGTTCAACTACGAGGGCCAGATCATCGTCCAGGCCAACGGTGGCCAGTTCTGCAACGGCGGCATCTTCAACTACGACCAGTTCCGGCCGGGGCTGCAGGTCGACGGCACGGACCTGACGCCGTTCTGCGTCGAGATCGGCAAGTTCTCCGCGGAGTACCTCGAGAACGGCCAGCCCGTCGGCTTCCAGGCGGACATCCGCTACCAGTCGGGCGGCGACCTCGCGTCGAACACCTGGAAGCCGTACACGCTGCAGGTCAACCACCCGCTGCGCACCGAAGGCGACCGCGTCTACCTGCTCGGCCACGGCTACACGCCGACGTTCACGGTGACGTTCCCCAACGGCGAGAAGCGCACGCAGGGCATCCAGTGGCTGCCGGCCGACCAGCTCACGCTGGCCTCCGAGGGCGCGACGAAGTTCGACCCGCCGGGCATCACGGACTCCGAGACGCGCCGCAAGAACCAGATCGCCGTGACGGGGCTGCTGGCGCCGACGCC
Organism: Lentzea cavernae; assembly: GCF_014653695.1. Classification (GTDB taxonomy): domain Bacteria; phylum Actinomycetota; class Actinomycetes; order Mycobacteriales; family Pseudonocardiaceae; genus Lentzea; species Lentzea cavernae. The sequence continues at coordinate 512,240 of NZ_BNAR01000003.1, forward strand.
GTTGCTGCACGGCGGCATCCTGAACTCGAAGTTCCCCGCCCTGGACAACCCGATGGTCGCCGTCGACGTGTACCGCGGCGACCTCGGCGTGGACGACGGGCGAGGTCAGTCGATCTTCTCGATCGACCAGAAGATGGTCGAGCAGGGCCGCCTGGCCAAGGTCGCGCGCAAGAACCTCGCGCTGGGCGAGGAGATCGCGCTCGACGACGGCACCAAGGTGCGCTTCGACTCCGTGAACGACTGGGTGTCGTTGCAGGTGTCGCACGACCCGACACAGATCTACGTGCTCGCGTTCGCCATCCTGATCATCCTCGGCCTGGGGGTCTCGCTGACCGTCAAGCGCCGCAGGGTGTGGGTGCGTGCGACCCGTTTGGAAGACGGGCGTACTTTGGTCGAGGTCGGCGGGCTCGCCCGCACTGACCAGGCAGGATACGGCGAGGAGTTCACGCGGCTGGCCCGCGCGGTTCTGAACGAGGAGAAGTCCTGATGCCGGTTGACGAGACCCTCGCGACCTACAGCGACTGGCTGTACCGCAGCGCGTTGGGCGTCTACCTCTTCGCGATCCTGCTGTACGCGGTGGAGCAGGCGTTCGCCCGCGCCCCGCGCAAGGAGCTGGTCGGGGCAGGTGGGCCGGACGTCCTCACCGACGAGCCGAAGGCCGAGCTGAGCAGGGCCGAGCGCATCGGCCGCATGGGCGCCGCGATGACGGTCCTCGGCGCGGTGCTGCACCTCGGGTCGTTGGTCATGCGCGGCCTGTCCGCCGGGCGCGCGCCCTGGGGCAACATGTACGAGTACATGTCGTTGCTGTGCCTCGCGGCCGTGGTGACGTGGATCGTGCTGATGGTGAAGTTCCCCATCCGCCGCCTCGGTGCGTTCGTGCTGCCGCCGATCCTGATCCTGCTGTTCCTCGGCGGCACCGTCCTGTACGCCGAGTCCGCGCCCGTCCAGCCGGCTCTGCGGTCGTACTGGCTGGTGATCCACGTCTCGGTGATCTCGATCTCGTCCGGCGTGCTGCTGATCCCCGGCGTGACGTCGATCCTCTACCTGCTCAAGGACAGCAAGCCCGACCGCTTCCCCAAGCTGCCGTCCGCCGACGTGCTCGACCGCATGTCGTACCGGACCACCGTGCTCGCGTTCCCGCTCTTCACGGCCGGGATCATCTGCGGCGCGATCTGGGCGGAAGCGGCCTGGGGCCGGTTCTGGGGCTGGGACCCGAAGGAGACGGTGGCGTTCGTCTCGTGGGTGGTCTACGCGGCGTACCTGCACGCGCGCGCGACGGCCGGTTGGCGTGGCCGTGGGGCCGCCTGGATCAACATCGCGGGTTTCGCCCTGAACGTGTTCAACCTGTTCTTCATCAACTTGGTCACTACTGGGTTGCATTCGTACGCAGGTCTCTAACGAGTTAAGCCCCCAGGTCGATGGAACCGATACCGGTTGCGTACCGTCGCAACCCGGGGGTCGGGGAAGTCTCGGTCTCTCTTGCTCAGGGAGGGCCACAGCGGTGAACTGGCAATCACCGGGTGAGGATCAGGGCTCCGGCCCGCAGTACGTCGACCCGCAGGCGGCGGCCTACCTCGACCCGCAGCAATCCGGCCCGCAGAACGTCGGCGGCAGCCAATCAGGCCCTCACAACGTGGGCGGCAACCAGTCGGGGTCGTACCAGGTGCCGGGCAACGCCTCCGGCCCGTACCAGGTCCCCGGCGGCGCTTCCGGCCCCTACCAGGTCCCGGGCAACGCCTCGGGCCCGTACCAGGTGCCGCCCGGCGCTTCCGGGCCCTATCCGGTGCCCGGCAACGTTTCCGGCCCGTACCAGGTGCCCGGCAACGCGTCCGGTCCCTACCCGGTGCCCGGCTCGCAGTCCGGTCCGCACCAGGTCGGCAGCACGGCGCAGTACGGCCAGTTCGCCGGCCAGCAGTTCCCGAACAACTTCCCGCAGCAGGAGTACCGCTCGCAGGCCGAGCAGGTGTCGTCGCAGCAGCTGATCAAGAAGGAGAAGCGTCCGCCGACGTCCGGCTGGCGCAAGTCCCTGCACTCGATCACCGGTGGCGCCGTCAACCTCGGCGAGAGCCCGGCCGACGTGCGGCGGCGCGAGCTGATCGCGCGGATCAACCAGCCCCTGCGCGGGTGCTACAAGATCGCGATGCTGTCCCTGAAGGGCGGCGTCGGCAAGACCACGACGACCACGACGCTCGGGTCCACGTTCTCGTCGCTGCGCGGTGACCGGGTCGTCGCCGTCGACGCGAACCCCGACCGCGGCACGCTGGCGTTGAAGATCCCGCGCGAGACCACGGCGACCGTGCGGCACCTGCTGCGCGACGCCCCGCGGATCAAGAAGTACAGCGACGTGCGCGCATACACCTCGCAGTCGCCCGCGCGCCTCGAGGTGCTGGCGTCCGAGCAGGACCCGTCGGTGTCGGAGGCGTTCAGCGAGGACGACTACCGGCGCACGGTGGAGCTGCTGGAGCACTTCTACAACATCGTGCTCACCGACTGCGGCACCGGCCTGATGCACTCCGCGATGAAGGGCGTGCTGGACGAGGCCGACTCGCTGGTCCTCGTGTCGTCCGGCTCGGTCGACGGCGCGCAGACGTCAGCGGCGACGCTCGACTGGCTGGAGGCGCACGGCTACCGCGACCTGGTCGCGAAGTCCGTGTGCGTCATCAACTCCGTGCGCCCGAAGTCGGGCAAGGTCGACCTCGACAAGCTCGCCGCCCACTTCCAGCAGCGATGCCGTGCCGTGGTCCGCCTGCCGTTCGACGAGCACCTCGAAGAGGGCGCCGAGATCGCGCTGGACCAGCTCGCGCCGGAGACCCGCCTCGCGTTGCTGGAACTCGCCGCGGTGGTCGCGGACGACTTCCCGCACAACTGAGCGGGTCAGCGCACGACAGTGGCGGAAAGGGGTCCTGGGATCAGGGCCCCTTTTCCGTTCACTCGTCGCGCTTGCGCTGCTCGTCGAGCTTGCGCAGGAACTCCGGGTCGTCGTCGGGTGCGATCACCTTGCGGCCTGAAGTGAACTCCGAGTGCTGCGGGGCGAACGCTCGCCACACGAGCACAGCCACGGTGAGCGCACCGATCACCGCCAGCAGGTAGATCATCGTGTCGCCACCTCCCTTTGCCACGAGATTACCCGCGGCACAGGGATTACTACGGTTTCAGTGGCGGACGGGTTCAGTCGCCTCGGTCGTCAGCTCCGAAAGGAGCTGCTTCACCTCGGTCTCACGGAACCTGCGATGTCCTCCAGGGGTGCGGATCGAGCCGATGCGACCTGCGGTGGCCCATCGGGTCACGGTCTTCGGGTCGACCCGGAACAGATTGGCGACTTCCCCAGGCGTCAAGAGCCGCTCGGTGGCTGCAGTCACTCGTCCTCCTCAGATCAGACGTTCCGGTCTGATCGTGGCATCTGACCCATCAGGTACTCGAACGCTTGTTTTTTGGTAAAGAGGTAGTAAGGGACGACCGGGGCGAACCGGACAGAGTTCGCGACCCCGCGAACCAGCTGCTCGTGTGACCGCGGCTACGTGCACGCGTGCTCGGGGCATAGGGTGTCGCGGGTGGATGCTCTTGATCGACAGATCATCGCCGCGCTGCGCACCAACGGACGTGCCACGTACGCCGATCTCGGCAGGCAGGTCGGCCTGTCGGCGTCCGCCGTGCACGAGCGGGTCGGCAAGCTCGAGTCCAGCGGCGTGATCGTCGGGTACCACGCGGTCGTCGACCCCAGCGCGGTCGGCCTGGGCGTGACCGCCCTGATCGGCATCCACCCCACCGACATCGCGGACGACAACGAGGTCGCGGTCGCGTTGGCCGAGCTCAACGAGGTCGAGTCCTGCTACCGGGTCGCCGGTGACGAGTCGTTCATCGTCAAGGTCAGGGTGGCGACGGTGGACGATCTGGAGCGCGCGCTCGGTCGGTTGCGGCGCATCCACGGTGTGGCCCGCACGCGCACGACTGTGGTGCTCTCCACGCGCTTCGAAGGACGCCCGAACACCGGCGACGAGGAAAGCGACGTAACCTGAACGGGTGCTCGCTCGTGATGTGACGCTCTACGTCCTCGCCCGCCTCGGTTTCGTCGCGGTGGTGACGGGCGCGCTCATCTTGTTCAAGGTTCCTTTGCTGCCCGCGCTGGCCGTCGGCGTGGTCGTGGCGCTGCCGGCGTCGTTGTTCCTCTTCAAGGGGCTGCGGCAGCGGGTGGCGACCGGCCTCGACGCCCACCAGGCGGCGCGCAGGTCCGAGCGCGACAAGTTGCGCAGCGAACTGCGTGGTGACGAAGGTCCTCTCACCCAGGCGTAGGACGTCTGCCCGGTTATCGTGCGGGCTGTGAGTACCTCCGTTGACCGCGTTTGCAGCAGGACCAGGCACTGGGTGTGCGAGGCCGTCGGGATCATCGAGGCGGACGCGAACCGCAGCGCGGACACGCACCTCCTGCGCTACCCGTTGCCGCTCGAGTGGGGCATCGACCTCTACCTGAAGGACGAGTCGACGCACCCCACGGGCTCGTTGAAGCACCGGCTGGCCCGCTCGTTGTTCCTCTACGCGATCTGCAACGGCTGGATCACCGGTGGCACGCCCGTGATCGAGGCCTCCTCCGGTTCCACGGCGGTGTCCGAGGCGTACTTCGCGCGGCTGCTCGGGCTCCCGTTCATCGCGGTGATGCCCCGCTCGACCTCGGCGGAGAAGGTCGCGCTGATCGAGCGCCAGGGCGGCAAGTGCCACTTCATCGACGAGCCGTCGGCGCTCTACGACGAGTCGCGCCGGCTGGCCGCCGAGCTCGGCGGCCACTTCATGGACCAGTTCACGCACGCCGAGCGCGCGACGGACTGGCGGGGCAACAACAACATCGCCGAGTCGATCTTCGAGCAGATGAAGCTGGAGCCGTCGCCGGAGCCCGACTGGATCGTCGTCGGCGCCGGCACGGGCGGCACGTCCGCCACGATCGGCCGGTACGTCCACTACCAGAAGCTGAACACGCGCCTGGCCGTCGTCGACCCCGAGCACTCGGTCTTCTTCGACGCGTGGCGCGACGGCAACCGCGACCTGGTGGCGACGCGCGGCTCGGGCATCGAGGGCATCGGGCGGCCGCGCGTGGAGCCGTCGTTCATCGGCGAGGTCATCGACCGCATGATCAAGGTGCCGGACGCGGCGTCCGTCGCGACGATCCGGTACGTGGAGGACCTGCTCGGGCGGCGCGTCGGCGGGTCGACCGGCACGAACCTCTGGGGAGCGTTCCAGATCGTCGCCGAGATGCGGCAGTCCCGTGCGCGCGGAAGCGTGGTGACTCTGCTGTGCGACGGCGGTGAGCGTTACGCGAACACCTACTACGACGACACATGGGTAGCGGCACAGGGCCTGTACCTCGACCCGTGCCTCGAACGCCTGAACAACTTCCACCGCACGGGGAACTGGTGACGAGAGCTGTGCGTCACAGCGTGACCTGAGCACCGAGTCCGCAGGGGGGACGCTGTGTCGTCGCTGTTCACCGACGCGGCCGAGATGCGCGCGTACGCCGAGTACCTGCGCACCGAGGCCCAAGAGTTCGAGACGATCCGCAAGTACGTCCACGCCACGGCGTGCGACAAGGCGGGCTTCACCGGCCTGCTGTCGTTGCTGCAGCCGGGCGTGGACGTCGTGCGCGCGGTCTTCGACGAGACGCTCGACTTCGGCAAGTCGAAGCTCGAGGGCACGGCCACGGCGGTGGACGCGACGGCGAAGACCTACGAGGACATCGACGCTCTTCAGCGCCGCATCTTCGAGGGGCTGCTCAAGTGACGACGACCTCCTACAGCGCCGTGCGTCCGGTCGCGGCCTCCCTGAAGCAACCCGACGTCGACACGGCGTCCCTGAACGACGTCCTGCGCGACCAGGGCTGGGGCGTGCAGGCGGTCAACTGGGTGTTCGAGGCCGTGACCGGCGAGTCGCTGGTCTCCACGATCATCACGCCCATCACGGGCGACTGGTCGAAGATCCGCGCCGACGGCGACGCGTGGCGCATGGTCGGCAACGCCATGAACGACGTCTCGTACAACCTCACCGACGCCGTGGGCAAGGTGCGCGGCCACTGGGACGGCGACGCGGCCAAGGCCCACGAGAAGTACATCGCCCTGGGCTGGAAGGCGGGCCTGCTCGCCGAAATGGGCGTCGCCCAGCTGATCGCCAAGGGCTTCGACACGGTCGCCTCCGGCGCCGAGGCCCTGGGCAAGCAGGCCGCGCGCCTGCTCGACTACCTGGTCAACAAGCTGCTCGAAGCCGCCGCCACCGTCTGGATCCCGGTCGCGGGCTGGATCAAGGCCGCCGAGATGGTCTGGAACGCCTACCAGATCTACCGGCGCGTCATGGACATCATCGAGACGGTCCAGAAGCTCATCTCGGACGTCAAAGCCCTGTTCGACGCCGTCGGCCGCGTCTTCTCCGCCATCGGTAAGCTCAAGGACGCCGACTCCCTCGCCGAGGCCATGAACGCCACCCAGGAGGTGGCCGAGGCGGGCCGCGACGTCCGCAACGCCGTCAACGACATCCACGACGACTTCTCGAACATCAAGGAGTCGGCCACGGAGATCGCCGACCGCGGCCGCGACGTCGGCACGCAGGTCCGCGAGGTCTACTCCCCGCCAGGCGGCGGCACCGACGAGACCAAACCGGCCGCCGTCTCCTCCGTAGCACCCGGCGGCGCCCCGGCAGCCGCCCCACCGACCCTGAACGGCGGCCCGGACACCCCCGCCACCACCCACGCGGCCTCCACCGGCCCGTCCGCCTCGGCCCCGCCCTCACTCGGCGGCGGAGGAGGCGGCGGCGCCCCGACCGGCGGCATGCCGGTGAGCCATGCCGGTACCTCCGGCACCTCCGGTTCCGGTGCCGGAGGTCCTGCCGGCGCCCCCACCATCCCCCGCCCGGACACCACGCACGCCGCAGCCGCGGCCCCCGCAACAGCCCCCACGGGAACGCACCAGACCCCCATGGGCGGCGCCATGCCGATGGGCGCCCCGATGGCCCCTGGTGCAGGCGGCGGCGACCAGACCCGCAGCTCGGGCTCCCGCCCCGGCGCGGGCGGCGTCCCGGCGTTCCCGTCCGCGGGCTCGCCCACGGGCGGCCAGGCCGGCGCTCCCAAGCCCTCCGGCCTGCCCACGCCTCCCGGGCACGGCTCGGGCCTCCCGACCCCGCCGAACCAGGGCTCAGGCACGTCGGCCCCCAGCACCACCCCGCGCCCCGGCGGCTCCGGCCTGCCTACACCTCCGTCGGCGCTCGGCACGCCAGGCAGCCACGCCGGTACGCCCGGCTCCACGGACACGCGTCCGAACCCCGGTTCGGGCAGCGGCCTGCCGACCCCGCCGAACACCGGCGGCCACACGTCCGGTGGTTCGGGCAGCGGCCTGCCCACCCCGCCCGACACCGGTGGCCACACGACGCCCGGTGGTTCGGGGTCCAGCCTGCCCACCCCGCCCAGCTCGAGCTCGCACCCGACGCCCGGCAGCGGCCTGCCCACCCCTCCGGAACACCCGAGCGCCGGTTCCGGCACCGCGACCGCCCCGGCCCCGTCCACCGGCAGCGGTCTCCCGTCGCCTCCCGGACATCCCTCCCCGAGCGCGGGCGGCGCCCTGCCGTCGCCTCCCGGCCACCCCAGCCCGACCACGGACCACTCGACGCCGTCCGGCACCACGCCGCACGACCCGTCGACCCCGCGCCCGCACGACACGCCCCCGCCCGGCACGCCACCGCACGACGGCGGCCCACGTCCCCACGACACCTCGCCCAGCGGGTCTGCCGACCCCAAACCGCACGACTCCGGCCCCAGGCCGCACGACGCGGACGGCCGGCCTCACGACGTCGACCCGAAGCCGCACGACGCCGACCCCAAGCCGAACGACGGCGACGCGCGGACCGACGACGGCAAGCCCCACGACACCGACGCGAGCGGTGCCGAGGACGTCAGGCCCCACGACCCCCAGCCAGACCACGACACCCCGCCCACCCACGACACCGACCCCAAGCCCGGCAACGACGACGCCACCCCGGGCAACCACGGCGACGACAACAGCAGCACCCCGCCGCCCACCGCCCCCGACCTCAAGGGCCACTTCGACGCCGCCGCCATGGCCGCGCAGGGCCAGGGCTACCAGCACCAGCTGGAGCAGATCCTGCCGAACCAGGCCGACCGCGACCGCTACGTCGAGCTGAGCAAGGAGCTCTCCACCAACCTGAGCCCGCAAGAGGCCCAGCACGTGGCCGACGTCCGCAACCAGATCGCGGTCGGCAGCGGCGACATCGTCACGAAGGCCCTCAACCAGGGCGCGCTCAGCACCTACCTGCCCGACACCCCGCACGCGCCGGGCAGCCAGAAGGAGACCTGGCAGAACCAGATGGGCGGTTCGATCGCCCGCGGTCAGGACGTGGTCGGCGTCAACACCCCGCAAGGGCTCAGGGACGGCCTCGCCCTCGACGACAAGGGCCAGGGCTGGACGCCGATCCCCGCGGGCGCGCAGGAGGCGATGCAGCTCCGGTACGAGGTCACCGCCCAGAACGAAGGCGCGCACAACGTGCCGTTCGGCGGGCCGAAGAAGGAGACGCCGGACTTCACCCAGCCCGGGCCGTACGGGGCGAACGAGTACCAGTCGCCGCAGGAGAAGGCGCACTACGAGGCGTCGCAGCAGCAGATGGCGGCGGCCGGCGGGGCAGCGAAGCCGTACGACGGCTACGACCCGTTCACCGGCACCGGTTCCACGATGGGCGGGATGCCGGAGTGGCGGGTCGACGGCGGCACACCGTTGCCCGATCGTGCCGAGATCTGGCAGGTGAACGCGGACGGCTCTGAGAAACTGCACGCCGTGTACGACCGCAAGTTCGGCTGGACGAAGCTCTGATGACCCAGTACTCCCAGGAGATGGCCGAGTACCGCGGCGAGACGTACTTCGCGGGCGCGGAAGGCGAGCACGCCGTCTGGATCCGCAAGATCCCCGGCGTCACGTACTCCCACGCCGACGGCTTCCAGACCTACGGCAACCGTGAGCTCAAAACGGTGGCCACGAAAGACCTGGACGCCTGGTACCTCGAGACCTGCAAGGCCACCTGGCGCGGCCAGCCGTTCAACGTCGTGAGGACGCAGGACGGCAAGGCCGAGGCCGGGTACGCGGGCGGCGAGTACGTGTGGGCCGCGCAGAACGGGCTCGAAGGCGACCAGTACAACGGCTACACCGCCACGCTCGGGGAAGACGAGCTCGAGGACGTGCAGGTCGACCGCACCGACTTCCTGGCGCGGTGGAAGGAGAAGAACCCGGGATGAGCACCCCACAGGCCGTGCGCAAGGCGGCCGGCATCGGGCCCGAGACGATCCTGCAGAAGATCGTCCACCCCGCCGTCGCGCAGCTCTACCTGGGCAACGTCGTGGTGCCCGGCAAGTTCGAACCGCATCGGGCGGCCGGGTTCGTCACGCGCGGGCAGGACTTCCCGCAGGGCACGAGTGACCAGTTCGCCGAGGCGTTCGGCGTCGACAAGGTCGCGGACTGGCCGCAGGGCACGCAGTACCTGTTGCGCTTCCTCGCCCACACCACCGAGCTGTTCGACACGAGCTTCGGCGGCCCGACGCTCGACGGCGCGCAGAAGATGGGCACCACCCGCGTCTACCCGGTCCCGTTCACCGGCACCGGGTACACGCCGAGCGAGAACCCCATCCCCGAGTACGTCATGGAGCTCGCCGAACTCCCCGCCGGCACGGAGCTGTGGCGCTTCGAGCCCAGCGGCGAAGGACGCAGCGTCGGCAAGTACCTCAACCGCCAGACGGGCTGGATCCCCACGGCGGACGTGGGCTTCGGGCCCGGGAGGTACTGGCAGGCACCGGTTCCGCACCGGCCGACCGTCCGTCGTGGACTGATCGGCAGGTACCGGGACCAGGACTTCGACATCGACTTCGGCCCCACGCCGGGCAGCGTCCTGCTGCACCCTCTCGCCGGGCACCCCGCGCCGCCGGACTTCACCGAGGAGAACGGAGCCCAGTTCCTCGAGGTGCCGGACGCGGTCGTGGAGGACCTCCAACTGGTCCGCACGCTCTGCACTTACCAGGGCGCGGAGTTCGAGATCGTCGGCGTCCTGGGCGACCAGGCCGTGCTGCACTTCCTCGGCGAGAACTACGAGACCGCCGAGCGACTTGGTCTGTCCGAAGTGGACTTCCGGCAGTGGCGCACCGTCGCCCAGCGCGCCGAGGTGAGCGACATCCGCGGTGACGCGAGGCCGATCCGGCGCGGGCTCTTCGGGAGGGAGAACTGAGATGACCACCCCGAACGACAGCTGGAAGCCCGCTGAGCTGCGGGCGGCAGAAGCGCAGGTCGACGCGCGCTTCAAGGAGGCGCAGGACCTCGCGAACCGCCTGAAGGAAACGCCGCTGCCGCCCGTTCCGCCGGTCGACTTCAAGGCCATCGCCCAGCAGGTCGAGCGGGCCGCGCAGGAGCGGGACGCGCCCGAACAGCTCAAGGCGTTGAAGCGCAAGGTGGACGCGGGCGAGTTCACCTGGGAGGACGTCGTCTCCGGCAAGGCCGCGCAGGACCCGGACGTGCAGGCCATGCAGCAGGAGAACGTCAACAAGATGAAGCAGGCGTTCCAGATGCTGCAGGAGGGCATGACCGCCGAGGAGATCATGGAGGCCCAGCGCCCGCGCAGGGGTCCCGACGACGACGGCGACCAGCTCGACCCCGACATCTTCACGGAGGACAAGTGGTGATGACGGCCTGGCGGACACCGGACGTCCTCGCCGCGGAGGACTTCCTCACGAGCGCGATCGCCAACGCGGAGCGCGCGATGCGCACCGCCCAGCAGAACCTCAGGGGCAAGGAACCGTCCACTGAGGACATCCGCAGGGTGATGCAGTACGCCAAGTCCAGCGAGGCCTCACCGGCGATGCGCCAGCTCGCGGACCGCATCGCGCGCGGCGCCGGCCTGAGCTGGCGTCAGGTCCTCACGGGCGAGGCGGGCCACGACCCGCTGGTGCGCCAGGCGCTCGACGCCGACCGCGCGAAGCTGGACGAGCTGATCAAGGGCGAGACGGCCCCGCCGCCACCCCCGCGCAGGCCCGCGCGGACGGACGACGACGAGCCGATGCAGTTCACCGAAGACGCCTGGTAGAGCCGTCAGTCCAGCACCAGACCGACGCTGACCAGCACGGCCCACGCCAGCATGGCGATCCCGGTGAACTGCAGCACCGGGATCAGGTCACGACCGCCGCGCCCGGCCGCCACCCGGCGCACCGCGGGCAGCAGGATCGGCGCCGCCAGGAACCCGAGCAACGCGTAGGGCACCCGCACGACCATGCCCAGCGCGATCAGGAACGGCACCGCCACCAGCGCCAGGTACAGCCGGCGCGTGTCCTTGTCGCCCAGCACCACGGCCAGCGTCCGCTTGCCCGACACGGCGTCCGTCGGGATGTCGCGCAGGTTGTTCGCCACCAGCACCGCAGCCGAGATCGCTCCCATGGCGATGGACGACCCGATGCCGATGCCGGTGATCTCACCGGTCTGCACGTACAGCGTGCCCAGCACCGCGGCCGGGCCGAAGAAGAGGAACACCGCGATCTCGCCCAGACCCGCGTAGCCGTACGGGCGCTTGCCGCCCGTGTAGAACCACGCCCCGAGCACGCACACGGCACCGAGCGCGAGCAGCCACCAGAACCCGGACAACGCGACGAGCACGAGCCCGGCCACCGCGCCGACGCCGAGCGAGATGAACGCCGCCAGCCGCACCTTCGACGGCTCGGCCGCACCGGACCCGGTCAGCCGGAACGGCCCCACCCGGTCGTCGTCCGTGCCGCGGATGCCGTCGGAGTAGTCGTTCGCGTAGTTCACGCCGATCTGGAACGCCACCGAGACGATCAGCGCGAGTCCCGTGTAGAGCGCGTTGAACTCGTCGATGTGGTGCGCCGCAGCCGCTCCGACGACCACCGGGGCGATCGAGTTCGGCAGCGTGCGCGGGCGGGTCCCCTGGATCCACTGGACGACTGAGGCCATGCCCCTATCCTCCGACATGGCTCCTGAGGACCCGCCGAAGGGGTGTATCAGCAGGCAGTCGCGCCGGACACACCCGCGACGTACGCCTTGGCGATGTGCTTGCCGGACGCGATGCGGTACCAGACGTTGGACGTGCCCTGCGTGCCCGTCACCGACTGGCCGGTGAGCTGGCAGGTGACCCTGACCTGCGCGTAGTTCGCGGCGATGCCGACCTGGGAGGCCGTGGAGGTCGCGCCGCTGCGGACGTTCACGGTGCCGGCGGCGTCGGAGGTGCGGACCGTCCCGACAGGACCGGAACCGGTCCACAGGTACGTCACGGTCACCCACGCGTTGTTGGTCAGCTTGAGGCCGTCCCAGAACGTGCCGTCGGCGAGGTCGATGCCGGCCGGGTTCGCGGGCTTGCGGCCGAACTGGTCCTTGCCGCCGTTGTAGCCGTCCTCGTACGCGGCCTGCGCCTCGGGCTTGCCCTGCGGCAGGTCCTTCCACATCTCACGGGTGGCGGACGCGTTCCAGTAGTCGTCCTTGGTGTTCCACGGGCCGACGTCCCACACGGGCGCCCACTCGCAACGGCCGTTCGACGCGCACACCTGCACGCTGTAGTTGCCGGAGTTCTTGTTCGCCAGCCCACGCCGCGACGGCAACGCCACGAAGTGGTCGCGCGACCGGATCACGTGCCCGTTCGCCGTCGTGCCACCGACCAGGCCCTCCCGCGTCGCGTAGACGCGGTACGAACGTCCAGCGGCCGCAACGGAAACGTCGTCCGCGGCGACGGTCGCGGGAGCCTTCGAGGCCGTCAGCTCCACGCGCGATGCCTTGCCACCGCTCAGAACCACGCGCGTCTCGATAGTGGACGTGGTCACCGGCAACGTCGCCGGCGCCTCCAGCCACTCGGTCCACTGGCCGTCCGCGCGCAGGCCGCGCACGTCGACGACACCATCACCGGTCACCGCCGCCGTGACCGCGTTGGCGGGCTGGGCGAGTCTGTGCGTGCCGAGCTCGATCAGGCCGGTGCGCGGGGAACCGCCCCACGTGACGGCGCGGCCGCTGACGTCGGCGGCCCACTCGTTCGAGGCAGGAGCCGCCTGCGCGGGAGACGCCAGCCCGGCCACCAGGGCGGTGCCGGCGACCAGCGGTAACAGGTAGCGCATGAAGAAACCCCCATCGCTAACGCGCGCGGCTGGGGTGCCGCGCGTTTCGAGGGGAGAGTTGTCCTCGGCGGTAAAGGTTCACCTAAAGAGGTCGGCCACGGCCGTTCGGTCGACCTTGCCGGGGCCGCGCAACGGCAGCTCGTGCACGAACCGCACCAGCTTCGGCGCCGCCGCCCGCCCGACGGCCTCGGCCACGACGGCCTTCAGGTCGTCGACCGACGGTTCCACACCCCGTGCGACGACGACGGCGGCCACGACCTGGCCCCACTCGTCGTCCGGCACGCCCACGACACACGCCTCCAGCACGCCCTCGACGGTCGACAGAGCCCGTTCGACCAGCACCGGAGGCACCTTCTCGCCCCCGGTGACGATCACGTCGTCAGCGCGTCCCAGCACCTCGAGCCGTCCGTCCCGCAGCCGCCCGAGGTCCCCGGTGCGGAACCACTCGCCGAACGGCTCCGGGGTGCCGCGGTACCCGAGCGCGAGCACCGGCCCGCTGATCTCGATCACGTCGTCGGTGCGCAACGAGACCTCACGCAACGGTTCGCCGTCGTACACGCACCCGCCGGACGTCTCGCTCATGCCGTACGTCGTGACGACCTGCACGCCCAGAGCGCGCGCCTGCTGCAGGAGGTTCGGCGGGGTGGCGGCCCCGCCGATGAGCACGCCGTCGAACTGCCGCAGCGCCTCCAGCCCCGGTCCCTCGCCCACGACGAGCCGGGAGAGCTGCGTCGGCACCAGGGCGGTGTAGTGGCGTCCCGGCTGGGCCAGCACCGGCCGTGCGGCGTGCGCGAAACCCATGGCGCGGAAGCCACCGGTCAGGTCGAGCACGCCGGGCGTGGTGCCGGCGACGATCGACCGCACCAGCACCTGCGCCCCCGCGATGTGGCCGGTGGGCAGCGCCAGCAGCCACGTGCCGGGCCCGCCGAGCCGCTCGTGGGTGGCCTCCGCGGACGCCGTCAGGGCGTCCGCGTCGAGCAGCACCGTCTTCGGCTCGCCCGTCGACCCGGAGGTGGGCACGCCGAGCACGGCGCGCTTCTCCCAGCCGTCGAGCGGGCCGTCGACCAGGGGTTCGCCGCCGTTGAGAGCTGCGCGGAGTTCGTCGAGCATGGGCACCTGCTCAGAAGTAGTACGGGTAGTTCGACCAGTCGGGGTCGCGCTTCTCCAGGAAGCTGTCGCGGCCCTCGACGGCCTCGTCGGTCATGTACGCGAGCCGGGTCGTCTCCCCGGCGAAGATCTGCTGTCCGACCAGACCGTCGTCGATCAGGTTGAACGCGTACTTGAGCATCCGCTGCGCGGTGGGCGACTTGCCGTTGATCTCGCGCGCCCACTGCAGCGCCGTGGTCTCGAGCTCGGCGTGCGGCACGACCTCGTTGACCGCGCCCATCTTGTACATGTCCTCGGCGGAGTAGGTGCGGCCGAGGAAGAAGATCTCGCGGGCGAACTTCTGCCCGACCTGGCGCGCGAGGTAGGCAGAGCCGTAGCCGCCGTCGAACGAGCCGACGTCGGCGTCGGTCTGCTTGAACTTCGCGTGCTCGGCGCTCGCGATCGTGAGGTCGCACACCACGTGCAGGCTGTGCCCGCCGCCCGCGGCCCAGCCGGGCACGACCGCGATGACGACCTTGGGCATGAACCTGATCAGGCGCTGGCACTCCAGGATGTGCAACCGGCCCGCGCGCGCCGGGTCGACCGACTCGGCCGTCTCACCGGAGGCGTACTGGTAGCCGCTGCGCCCGCGAATCCGCTGGTCACCACCACTGCAGAAGGCCCAGCCGCCGTCCTTGGGGCTGGGGCCGTTGCCGGTCAGCAGCACGCACCCGACGTCGGACGACATCCGCGCGTGGTCCAGTGCCCGGTACAGCTCGTCCACCGTGTGCGGCCGGAACGCGTTGCGCACCTCGGGCCGGTTGAACGCGATGCGGACGGTGCCCTGGTCGAGCGCGCGGTGGTACGTGATGTCGGTGAAGTCGAAGCCCTCGATCGGCTTCCACAACGACGGGTCGAAGAGCTCCTGATCTGCCACGGTCTGAGACTCTAGGCGCATGAATCCGTCCACGGCGCAGGCGAGGGTGATCGTCGACGAACTGGTCCGCAACGGCGTCCGCCACGTCGTGCTGTGCCCCGGTTCGCGCAACGCCCCGCTGTCGTTCGCCCTGTACCAGGCCGAACAGAACGGCCTGCTCGCGCTGCACGTGCGCATCGACGAGCGCAGCGCGGGGTTCCTCGCGCTCGGTCTGGCCAAGACCGGCACGCCCGCCGTCGTCACCTGTACGAGTGGCACCGCCGTGGCGAACCTGCACCCGGCCGTGATCGAGGCGCAGCTGACCGGGGTTCCGCTGATCGCGCTGACCGCCGACCGCCCCGTCGACCTCCACCGCACCGGCGCGAGCCAGACGATCGACCAGTACGACCTGCTCGGCGTCCCCACCCTGCACCTGCCGGAGGCGGGCGACGAGCCGACCACGCGCTCGTTGATCTGCCGTGCCATCGCCACTGAGGGCCCCTCGCACGTCAACGTGCCCTTCCGGCCGCCGCTGACGCCGGACGACACCTCGTGGCCGACGTCGGATCGGACCCCGTGGACCGCCACGGACCGCACGTTCACCGTCGAGACCCGCGCTTCGTCGCTGCCCGCGCGCACGCTGGTGCTGCTCGGCGACGACCGCCCGGAGCGTCTGCTGGAGGCCTCCCGGCTCGGCTGGCCCGTGATCGCGGAGCCGACCGCGCCCGGCGGCCTGCGGCACGGGTCGTTGCTGCTCAACGCGGGTCTGCCGGAGCACCTGCGGCCCGAGGCGGTGCTCGTCGTGGGGCGCGTCACCCTGTCGAGGGGTCAGCAAGCAGTGCTGGGAGCTGCTCCACTCGTCCACGCCGTCGGGGACCAGGCACTGTGGCCGGACGTGCAGTTCACCGCCACCCGCGCGTCGACCTGGCTGCCCGAGCCCGCCGCGCTCGACGACGAGTGGACGCGGGTGTGGCAGAGCGCCGTGAAGGACGTCAGCGCGGCCGTCGACGACCTGCTGGACGCCACGCCGTGGCCGACCGGCCTGCACGTCGCACGCGACCTGGTGCAGGCGGTGCCCTCGGGATCGCTGCTGTTCGTGGGCTCGTCCAACCCGATCCGCGACGTCGACTTCGTGGCCGAACGGCGTCCGGACGTCGCCGTGCACGCCAACCGGGGTGCCGCGGGCATCGACGGGAACGTGTCCACCGCGATCGGGCTCGCCACCGTGCACGACGGGCCCGCGTACGCGCTGATGGGCGACCTGACGTTCCTGCACGACAGCAACGGCCTGCTCGCCGACCGCCTGCCCGACCTCACGATCGTCGTGCTGAACGACGACGGAGGCGGGATCTTCTCGTTGCTGGAACAAGGCGCTCCCGAACACGACGCGAGTTTCGAGAGGATTTTCGGAACGCCGCACGGGACTGATCTGACCGCTTTGTGCGCGGGCTACCGAATTCCGCACTCCACAGTGGACGACCAGGAGGAGTTCCGTAGCGCGATTGCGTCGCCCAAGGGCCTCCAAGTGGTCGAAGTGCAGGCAAAACGAGACGAACTGCGCGCACTTCACCAGCGTCTCAAGGCGACGGTGTCAACCGTTTTCACCAGGTAGGAAACATACGTAAGTCGGTGGTTGGTCCATGATCGTCTGGATAGCGTCCGCCGCATGTCGAACAGATCAAAGGTGACGGTCGCGGTGGCGTCCGCGGCCGCGATGACGCTCTTCGCGGGGACGGCGCTGGCGGCGTCTCCAGGTGCTCCCGGCGCCGGTGATCCGTACTTCCCGACGTACGGCAACGGCGGGTACGACGTCTCCCACTACGACATCAGGCTCAACTACAACCCGACCGGCGACCAGCTCTCGGGCACGACGACGATCCTGGCCAAGGCCACCCAGGACCTCACGCAGTTCAACCTCGACTTCCTGCTCAAGGTGAAGTCGGTCAGGGTGAACAACGCGCCGTCCTCGTTCGTCTCCGACGGCGGCGAGCTCACGCTCACCCCGCGCGGCGGCGTCCGCAAGGGCCAGGACCTGACGATCGTCGTCACCTACGCCGACAGCCCGTCCACCGTGAAGGACCGCAACGGTTTCACGGCGTGGACGAAGACCACCGACGGCGCCCTGGCCATCGGCGAGCCGGAGATCGCCTCCTGGTGGTTCCCGTCCAACGACCACCCGACCGACAAGGCCACCTTCGACGTCAACGTCGCCGTCCCGAACGGCGTCGAGGCGATCTCGAACGGCACGTTCGTCGGCCAGACCCGCCAGATCAACGGCTACACGCGCTGGAACTGGCGCAGCACCAAGCCGCAGGCCACGTACCTGACGTTCCTGACCATCGGCCAGTTCGAGCTCCGCCAGTCGACGGCGCCGAACGGCCAGCCCGTCGTGAACGCCTACTCCGAGCGCCTCGGCGAGAACGCGGACGCCGCGAAGGCCAGCATCGAGCGCACGCCCGAGATCACCGAGTTCCTCGCGGAGAACTTCGGCCCGTACCCGTTCGAGGCGCAGGGCGGCGTCGTCACCCCGAACCTCGGCTACGCGCTGGAGAACCAGACCCGCCCGACCTACGACACGGGCTTCTTCCGCCGCGGCGCCAACACCTACGTCGTCGCGCACGAGCTGGGCCACCAGTGGTTCGGCGACTCCGTGTCGGTCCACCACTGGCGCGACATCTGGCTGAACGAGGGCTTCGCCTCCTACGCGGAGTTCCTGTGGTCCGAGCACGTCGGTGAGGGCACGGCCCAGGAGAACGCCGACTTCGTCTACGACTCGTACCCCGCGGACAGCGACTTCTGGAACGTCCTGCCCGGCGACCCCGGCGCCTCGAACGTGTTCGACGGAGCCGTCTACGACCGCGGCGCCCTGGCCGTGCACGCACTGCGCGTGGCCGTTGGCGACGAGAAGTTCTTCGAGATCCTGAAGACGTGGGTGGCCGAGAAGAAGTACTCGGACGCCACGATCGAGGAGTTCATCGCCCTGGCGGAGCGCGTCTCCGGCCAGCAGCTCGACCAGCTCTTCCAGACCTGGCTCTTCACCAAGGGCAAGCCGGCCCAGGCCCCCGGCCGTTCAGCCGACGTGGCCTCGAAGTCGCTCTCGGTCGCGGCGGAGCCGAAGTCGCGCGCCAAGATCCAGCTGACGCACGAACTGCTGGACGCCCACAAGTAAGTCGGTGGCGTCCGGACGCCGGTGACGAGCAAGATCGGGGAATGACCTCCCGTGTCGCGCTCGTCACCGGCGCCGGTTCCGGCATCGGCGCAGGAACAGCGCAAGCCCTGGCAGCCCTGGGCCACCGGGTCGCCCTCGTGGACCGGTCCGACCAGGGTCCCACCGTGGCCGCACAGATCACGTCCTCCGGCGGAACAGCCCTGGCCGTGCAGGCGGACATCAGCGACCCGGACGCCGTGGCGGCCGCCGTCGCCGAGGTGACCGCGTCGCTGGGACCGGTCGAGATCCTCGTCAACAACGCCGGCTTCGCCAGGGACAACATGGTCCTCGACATGCCGCTGGCCGACTGGGACGCCGTGATGAACACGCACCTGCGCGGCAGCTTCCTGATGCTCAAGGCCACCGCACCGGCCATGCGCGACGCGGGCTGGGGCCGCATCGTCAACCTCTCCAGCATCTCCGCCCTGGTCGACGACGACCGCGCCAACTACGTGGCCGCCAAGGCGGGGTTGGAGGGCTTCACCCGTGCCACTGCTCTGGACCTCGCGCCGTTCGGGATCACGGTGAACGCGATCGGTCCCGGTGTGGTGGTGACGGAGATGACCAAGGTGTCGGCTGGGCGTGCCGGTCGCACTGTGGAGGAGCACGTCGAGGTGATGCGGAAGTCGATTCCGCGTGGTCGTGTTGGTACGCCCCATGACATCGCACGGGCCGTGCTGTTCTTCGCGGCGGAGGATGCGGACTACGTGACGGGGCAGGTCATTTATGTCAGCGGCGGGCCGCACGGCTGAGCCGTTTTCACCCGAACGAGCCCGTATCGTGGAATAAGTCCAAGTCATAACGTCGATGGTTATGGCACAAAGCACTCCATCCACCGCGTACAGCCGGGACCTGGGCGATGAACTGCGCCGGTTGCGCGAGACCTGCACCGATCTCAAGGGTCACGAGGTGGCCGCCCGCCTCGGCTGGGATCCCAGCAAGGTCTCGACCATCGAGCACGGCAAGGCCCGTCCCAGCGAGATCGACCTGGTCCAGTTTCTCACGATGTGCGGCAAGGACATCGACTTCTTCGAGGACTTCAAGCGGCGCTACCGCAACGCCTTCGACGAGTACATCGTGCAGTTGCCGGGCAATCTGCGCACAGTGGCGATGGCTGAGTCCACCGCCACGAAGATCTTCAGCTACAACACCCTGACTGTTCCAGGTCTTGTGCAGACGCCTGGATACGCCGAGGGTCTTTGCCGCGCGACCGGCATCGTCCTCGAAGAGCAGATTTCGTCTTTGGTCCAGGCCCGGATGGACCGGCAGGCGATTCTGAGGAAGCACAACCGGCCGGATTGCCTGTTCTACATCCACGAACTGGCGTTGCGGCAGCGATTCGGCGACGACCAGGTCATGACGGACCAGTACCTCCAGTTGATGTTCAACGCGCACATCATCCGAATCGTGCCCGCCGGCGTACTGGTCAACTCGGCCGGAATCCTGCTGTGGGAGTACGAGAAGGCGATGCCGATCGCCTACAGCGAGACCGAACTGACGCAGGTGTTCGTGCAGGACCGGGGCGCTATTGCACGAACCAGGCTGATCTTCGATCGTTTGGCCGGGGTCGCCTTGGATGAGGAACAATCGCGGAGGAAGCTGGCGGAGTACGTCGACCTGCCGCGAGAGGACCTCGATGCCCCAGGACCGCGCTTGGCGTAAGAGCAGCTACAGCAACGGCACGCCGGAGGGTGAGTGCGTCGAGGTGTCGATCGCCCACGACGCACGAGTTCGCGATTCGAAGAACGAGGCCGGTGAGGTGCTGACGTTCAGCACCTCCGCCTGGCGCGCCTTCGTCGCCGAGATCTAAAGCCCTTCCAGCGCCTCACGCATCGGCCGCATCTTGGCGTGCGCCTCCTGCACCTCGATGTCCGGATCCGAATCGGCCACCAGCCCGCACCCGGCGAACAACCGAGCCGTCGACCCGGAGATCTGCGCACACCTCAAAGCGATCCCCAGCTCCCCATCACCGTTCCCGTCGATCCACCCGACCGGCCCGGCGTACCGCCCGCGATCCATCCCCTCCAACTGCGAGATCAACCGAGTCGCGTCCAACCGAGGCGTCCCACCCACAGCAGCAGTCGGATGCACGGCCTCCCCGAGGTGCAACAACGACGTGGACGACTCCAAAGTCCCGATCACGTCAGAAGACAGGTGCGAAACGTTGGGCAGCCTCAACACCGAGGGGCCCTCCACGGACATGGTCGTGCAAAAGGGCCGCAGGGTGTCCGCGAGAGAGCGGATCGCGTAGTCGTGCTCCTCGAGGTTCTTCTCCGACGACATCAACGCCGCGGCGAGTTCCTCGTCCGAAATCCCGTCGTGCGGCCAGGTCGTGCCGGCCAGCACCCGCGAGTCCACGACCGACCCGGTCCTGCGCAGCAACAGTTCGGGCGTGGCGCCGACCAGGCCGTCCACGGCGTAGGCCCAGCACTCGGGGTAACGCCGGGCGAGGCCCTGCAGCACGAACCGCTGGTCCAGGGGCTTGTCCGTCCGCGCCACCAGGTCGTGGGCGAGCACGACCTTGTCCAGGTCGCCGGCACGCATCCGAGCCACGGCCTCGCGCACGGCTTCGCGGTACTGCGTGACCGGCAGCTGACCGTTGGCGTAGCGGACCGTGGACGGGCGCGAGAGAGGTGCGACGAGCGGTGCGGGGTCCGAGGCGCCGATGGTGGTGGTCCACTGCTCGCCGTTGCGGCGGCCGACGACGACCTCGGGCACGATCAGCACCGAGTCGCCGGGGGAGTCCGCGAAGGCCATCGAGACGAACGCCACGGGGCCGCTGCCCGGCACGCCCAGCTCGTCGTCCACGTCGAGGTGCGAGACGAACTCCTGCCACCACTTGTCCGCCTGCGCGAACCGGTCGGGGCCGCTGACCTCGAAACGAGCGGCCTCGCCCCAGCCGACCAGGCCCGACCCGTCGCGCACCCAGGCCAGCGCGTTCTCCGGGGCCGGCAGCAATCCGAGCAGGTCACCGGCGGCGTCCCGCTTCGACCGGACGCGGATTCGCTGCCGTGCTCGCGATGTCGGTGCAGAGGTCACAGTCCGACTGTATGGACCTCAACCTGAAAGCGCGGCATCCGCCCGGCTCTAGACTTCTCAGTTGTGGTGGAGGACGCAGTGACCAAGACGCCCCGCGGTGTACGCGTCCGCCGTGCGGCCTGCAGAGCGTTGTTCGTCGTCGGTGGCGTGATCACGCTCGTGTGCGTGCTTCTGCCCATCGCGTGCTGGCGTGACGACGTGGCGATCGAGCGGTCGATGGGGCAGGCGGTCGCGCAGGTCGACTCCGTGTCCTTCAACCGGACGGTTGTGCGCTACGCCACACCGGACGGGCGCGTGATCATCCCGTCCCAGGGCGTGCTGTACCCGGACGGGCTCAAGGTGGGCGACAACGTGCGGGTCGAGTACGACCAGACGAACCCCGAGCTGACGCGCGTCGCCGGGCGGACGGCAGTGCTGTCGCTGCTCCCGGTCGGCACGTTCCTCGTGTCCGTCTGGATCGTCATCGCGGCCGTTGTGACAGTTCTACGCAGATTCGGCACTCGGGTGTAACATCGAGGCATGGCGGATGACCTGGAGCTGCGCTTCGAGCGCACGGTGCAGTCCGAATCGCGCATCGAACCGCGCGACTGGATGCCCGACGGCTACCGCAAGACCCTGATCAGGCAGATCGCCCAGCACGCGCACTCCGAGATCATCGGGATGCAGCCGGAGGGCAACTGGATCAGCCGCGCGCCCTCGCTGCGCCGCAAGGCGATCCTGCTGGCCAAGGTGCAGGACGAGGCCGGCCACGGCCTGTACCTCTACTCGGCGACGGAGACGCTCGGCGCCGACCGCGAGGACCTGACGACCAAGCTCATCGAGGGCCGCCAGAAGTACTCGTCGATCTTCAACTACCCGACGCTCACGTTCGCCGACGTCGGCGTCATCGGCTGGCTCGTCGACGGCGCCGCGATCTGCAACCAGGTGCCGTTGTGCCGCACGTCCTACGGGCCGTACGCGCGCGCAATGATCCGCATCTGCAAGGAGGAGTCGTTCCACCAGCGTCAGGGCTACGAGCTCCTGATGACGATGATGAGCGGCACCCAGCAGCAGCGCGACATGGTCCAGGACTCGGTGAACCGCTGGTGGTGGCCGGCGCTGATGATGTTCGGCCCGCCGGACGCCGAGTCCACGAACACCGAGCAGTCCATGGCGTGGCGGATCAAGCGCGACACCAACGACGAGCTGCGGCAGAAGTTCGTGAACATGAGCATGCCGCAGGCCGAGGCACTTGGCGTGACGTTCCCCGACCCGGACATCAGGTGGAACTCCGAGCGCGGGCAGTACGACTTCGGCCAGCCGGACTGGGACGAGTTCTGGCAGGTCGTCAAGGGTGGCGGCGTCTGCAACGAGCAGCGCATCGCCCACCGCCGCAAGGCGCACGAGGACGGCGCGTGGGTCCGCGAGGCCGCGGCCGCGCACGCCGCCAAGCACGTACGTGAGGAAGGTGCCGCGTGAGCACGTCTTGGCCCCTGTGGGAAGTGTTCGTGCGCGGCAAGCGCGGGCTGAACCACGTGCACGTCGGTTCGCTGCACGCGCCGGACGCCGAAATGGCGCTGCGCAACGCTCGTGACGTCTACACGCGTCGCAACGAGGGCGTGTCGATCTGGGTCGTGCCCGCCACGGAGATCACGGCCTCCTCGCCGGACGAGAAGGACCCGTTCTTCGCGCCCGCGGGGGACAAGGTCTACCGGCACCCGACGTTCTACGCGATCCCCGAGGACGTGCCGCACCTATGAGCTTCGACAATGCCTACGAGTCCTTGCTGGGCGGCGAAGACGCGCACTGGGCGTTCGGCACGGGCTTCTCCGAGGCCCTGTCCGGCGTCGACCGCGAGTTCCCGGCGGGCGTGGACCGCGAAGCCCTCGCCGCCTACTGCCTGATGCTCGGCGACGACGCGTTGATCTACTCGCAGCGGCTCTCGGAGTGGTGCTCGCGCGCTCCCGAGCTGGAAGAGGACATCGCGCTCGCCAACATCGCACTCGACCTGCTCGGCCAGGCCCGCATGCTGCTGACGCGCGCAGGCGAGGTCCTGGGCAGGGACGAGGACGCGCTGGCGTACCTGCGCGACGAGCGCGAGTTCCGCAACGTGCACCTGGCCGAGATCGACTGCGGCCCCGGTCCCGGCGGCGACTTCGCGACGACCATCGCGCGCCTGCTGGTGTTCTCGTCGTGGCGACTCGCCCTGTTCTCCCGCTTGCGCGGCTCGGCCGATCCGGTCCTGGCGGCCGTCGCCGAGAAGGGCCTGAAAGAGCTGGCCTACCACCGCGACCACGCCGCCCAGTGGACCGTCCGCCTCGGCGACGGCACCGACGAGTCGCACCGCCGCATGCAGGCGGGCCTCGACCGCGTGTGGCCCTTCGTGGACGAGCTGTTCGCGACCCACGCCGTCGAAACCGCTCTGGCCGGGGTCGCCGTCGACCCGGCGTCGTTGAGGTCCGAAGTGGACGGTGTGCTCGAAGCGGTGCTGTCCGCTTCCGGTCTCACGCGTCCCCAGGACACTCGCGCGGCTCGCGTCGCGGGCATGGCGGGCCGCGACGGCGTGCACACCGAGGCCATGGGCTACCTGCTCGCCGAGATGCAGCACCTGCACCGCTCGCTGCCCGGAGCGGTCTGGTGACGACGGCGCTGGAGGTCGCGTCGGCCGTGCGGGACCCGGAACTCCCGGTCCTCACGCTGGCGGACCTGGGCGTGCTGCGCGAGGTGTCCGAACAGGACGGTCGCGTCGTCGTCACCATCACCCCGACCTACTCGGGCTGCCCCGCGATCGACGAGATGGGCGCCGACCTGCGCCGATCACTGGTCTCCGCGGGCTACGAGGACGTCGAGGTGCGCCTGTCGCTGTCCCCGGCCTGGACCACGGACTGGATCAGCGACGAGGGCCGTTCGAAGCTGGCCGCCGCCGGCATCGCACCGCCGTCCCGCATCGGCCCGTCGGTCGCCGGCCCGGTGCCGCTGAACCTCGTGCCCCCGTCACGCCAGGTCGCCTGCCCGCAGTGCGGCTCGCTCAACACCTCGGAGATTTCACGGTTCGGCTCGACCGCGTGCAAGGCCCTGCGCCGCTGCAACGCCTGCGCCGAACCGTTCGAGCACGTCAAGGAGATCTGAGTGGCCCGCCGCGCTGCCTTCCACAAGCTGACGGTCGCCCGCGTCGACCGCCTCTGCGACGACGCCGTGGCCGTCACCTTCGACGTGCCCGCGGACCTCTCGGGGGAGTTCGCCTTCACCGCGGGCCAGTACCTGACCCTGCGCCAAGGCGACGAACGCCGCTCCTACTCGATCTGCGCCCCCACCGGCGCCGCCCCGCGCATCGGCGTCCGCCGAGTCGACGGCGGCCAGTTCTCGACGTGGCTGGTCGACCGCCTCGTCCCCGGCGACGTGATCGAGGTCCTGCCCCCGCTCGGCAAGTTCACGCCGTCGGGCACCGGCACCCACCACGGCCTCGTCGTAGCCGGCTCCGGCATCACCCCGGCCCTGTCGATCGCCGCCACGGTCCTCGCCACCGGCGCCCGCGTGACCCTCATGTACGGCAACCGCAGCACCAACACGGTGATGTTCGCCGACGAACTGGCCGACCTGAAGGACCGCTACCCGGCCACCTTCCAGCTGATCCACGTCCTGTCCCGCGAACCCCGCGACGTCGAACTCTTCACCGGCCGCCTCACCGCCGAGAAGCTCACCGCCCTGTTCGGCAGCGTCGTCCCGTTCGACGCCATCGACGAATGGTGGCTGTGCGGCCCCTACGAGATGGTCCAGGACGCCACAGCCGTGCTGCGCGATCGCGGCGTTGCTCCTGACCGCGTGCACCACGAACTCTTCTACGTGGACGAGCCCCCGCCCCCTCCGCGCCGTGCGGAGGCCGTGGTGGACGCGGCCGCTTCGGTCACCGTGGTGCTGGACGGCAAGTCGACCACCCTGCCGTTGCCCGCCGACGAGCCGATCCTGGATGCGGCTCAGCGCGTGCGTGCGGATCTGCCGTTCGCTTGCAAGGGCGGTGTGTGCGGCACGTGCCGTGCGCTCGTGACCGAGGGGAGCGTGGAGATGCGGCGGAACTACGCGCTCGACGAGTCCGAGGTGGCGGCCGGGTTCGTGCTGACCTGTCAGGCGCTGCCGACCAGCGAGTGCGTGACGGTCGACTTCGACGCCTGAACGGAGTAGCTCGTTACTCCTTTGAGACCATATGGTCCATGTGGCATGGATTCTTGGACGAGTCGCGTCGAGGTGCGACCTATCTCGTCGCGGTGACCTTGGTGCGATCGAGAGATCTCGACGCGATGCGTTCTGTGATGCGCGGCCTGGTGAAGCGCGGGCAGCGGCGAATCCACTTCAACGACGAGGGTGACCGCCAGCGCAAGGAAGTGCTTGCGCACATCTGTGCTCTTGGCGTGCGTTCTCACGTGTGGACCTGCAAGCACAACAACGATGCCGTTGCGCGCTCCGCCTGCCTGTTCGACATGATTCCTCGGCTGGTGGAGCTCGACGTCTCACGTCTGGTGCTCGAGAGCTGTCAGCACCAGGACGCTGCTGACCGCCGCGTGCTCGCGTCCGGAATCCGCAAGTTCGGCGGGACGTTCACGTACGAGCACCTGAGGCCGGTTGAGGACCCGCTGTTGTGGATCAGCGACGCGATCGCGTGGTCGTACGGTGCGGGCGGCGAGTGGCGCAGGCGGACCGTTGACCTGATCGAAGAGGTGTCGGCGGCAGAAAGCCCCTAGACAGCGCGAAACCCGGCAACCCGTCGTCCGGCGGGTGAACCGGGTCCACTTCCGGCTCCTATTGGAACCGACAAGAAGAACCATAGCAGAGATATGTGTCCAGCCCGTGATTCATGTCCACCACGAACAGGCGATGAGCGTGGCACCATCGAAGACATGGGACTCGTCCTCCGCTCAGCGCTCTGGGGTGCCGGTATCGGCACCCTGCTGATGGGCGCCTTCGTCGGAGTCATCGACGTCTCCACCCCGAACACCTCACCGCAGTCCTCGGTCGCCATCACGATCATCGCGCTGCTCATGGTCGCCGTCATGATGGGCGGCATCCCCGGCGCGGTCGTCGGCACGATCGTGGGCGCCATCCGCCACTCGGCCCGGCAGCCGCGCCAGCCAATGCACCCCATGCGCCCGATGCACCCGCCGGTGCCGCAGCAGCCCTACGACATGTGGTCCGACCTGGTCGAACGGTGTGCCGCGTCGACGCGCCGGGTCGCGGCCGCGATCCACACCGTGCCGAACTCGCCGGCCAAGGACTGGCTGTGGCGCATCAGCGAGCAGCTGACCAGGGAACTCGACGACGTGCGCGGCATCGCGCAGCTCGGGCGGGCGCTGGGCGCGGTCGACCGGCAGCACCCCGTCTACCAGCGGTTGCTCAAGGCCTCGCACGACTTCCACCAGTTCGAGAACGAGGTGGGGCGGGTGGCGTTGCAGATGTTCGACCACCCGGAGCTGGACGAGGCGCGCACGCACCTCGAGGTGCTCGAGAAGCAGCTCCCTCAGCTGTCGGCCTGAAGCGCCGACTGCCACCAGCTCAGGACCTCGTCGGCCGCCTCGGGTGCGGCCACCAGCAGGCCGTCCACGGGTAGTTGGGCGCCCTCGCCGCGTCTGTCGAGCACGACCGCACCTGATTCCACGGCCAGTGACACCGCACCGGCGACGTCCCACTCGTGGTAGCCGTGCAGCACGGCGGCGGCCACGTGTCCCAGCGCCACCTGTGCGACGGCCAGGCACTTGGAGCCGAGGACGCGCACGCCCGTGCCGGCTATCGCGGCCGTGGAGATGAACTCGCCCATGCCTTCCCACGGGCCGGTGCGCGTCATCTCGGTGCACACGACCAGGGAGTCGCCTTGGCGTTCGGCCAGGCGGACCGGGGTGCCGTTCGCGCGCATGCCGCGGCCGCGGGCGGCGGCGTAGATCTGGGAGCGGTACGGGTCGGCGACGACGCCGACGACGGGGCCCCAGCGGTCCACCAGCGCGAGGCTGTAGGCGCACCAGGGCATGCCCGCGGTGTAGTTCGCGGTGCCGTCCACGGGGTCGACGACCCAGCGGAACTCCGAGTCGCCGGGGACGTCGGCGTCGGTGTTCTCGCAGAACACGGGGATCGAGGGGAACTCGGCGGTGAGCACGCGCCGGGTGTGGCGTTCCAGGGTGCGGTCGGTGTCGGTGACCCAGTCGAACGGTGACTCGCCGGAGTCGGGACGCACGCCGCGGCCGGCGGTGGCCATGATGACGTCCGAGGCGTCGTTCGCCAGGCGACCGGCCACCTCCAGGGCGATGGACACCAGTCCGGGGTCAACCGGCTGCGCGGGGCGGGACGACAAGACGGTCATGCTGGCCTAGTTTCACCGCGTCGTGTGTCCGGAAACCGAAGCGCAGATGACGAATCGACGATCACCTGGCCACGACGTGAGGTGTTCCGTCCACGTCAAATCCCGCGTCACGCGGACTTCATGCGGGCACCTCAGGGTGTCCCTGTGCGAGTAGCGATCGTGACCGAGAGCTTCCTGCCTCAGGTGAACGGCGTCACCAACTCCGTGCTCCGCGTCCTGGAGCACCTGCGGCGGGGCGGCCACCAGGCGCTCGTCGTGGCGCCCGGCGCCGGCGCGGACGAGCACCACGGCACGCCCGTCGTCAGAGTCCCCTCCGTCGACGTGCCCATGGTGACGAGCCTCCCCATCGGCGTGCCGGGCCCGAGAGTGCTGCACGCGCTCGCCGAGTTCCAGCCCGACGTCGTGCACCTCGCCTCACCGTTCGTGCTCGGCGCCTACGGTCTCAGAGCCGCGCGCAAGCTCGACGTCCCGACCGTCGCGGTCTACCAGACCGACGTCGCCGGGTTCGCGGGCAACTACGGACTGGGCCTCACCAAACGCGCCGCGTGGCGGTGGACCAAGCGCCTGCACACGCTCGCCGACCGCACGCTCGCCCCGTCGACCTCGGCGGTGGAGGCGCTCGAACAGCACGGCGTGCCGCGCGTGCACCGGTGGGGCCGCGGCGTCGACATCGACCTCTTCCACCCGCGCCCGAAGCACAACGACGAGCTGACCATCGGCTACGTCGGCCGCCTCGCGCCGGAGAAGCAGGTGCAGCGCCTCAGGGAACTGCACGACCTGCCCGGCGTGAAGCTCCGGATCGTCGGCGACGGCCCGGACCGCGACCAGCTCGAGAAGGACATGCCGAACGCCGAGTTCCTGGGCTTCCGCACCGGTGAGGACCTGGCAGAGGCCTACGCCTCGCTCGACGTCTTCATCCACACCGGCCCGCACGAGACGTTCTGCCAGGCCGTCCAGGAGGCCCTCGCCACGGGCCTCCCGGTCCTGGCGCCGAACGCCGGTGGCCCCCGCGACCTGGTCCGCCACGGCCGCACCGGCTACCTGTTCGAGGATGACATCGCGCAGTACGTCGACCTGCTGCGCGACCCGATGGTGCGCAAGCGCTTCGGCCTGGCCGCCCGCAAGTCGGTGCTCACCCGCACCTGGCCCGCTATCTGCGACCAGCTGATGGGCCACTACGCCGCGGTGATGGGACTCACCCACCAGGCGGCCGCTTGAGGATCGTCCAGCTCGCCAACTTCTACGGCCCGAAGTCCGGCGGCCTCCGCACGGCACTGCACCACCTCGGCACCGGCTACGCGCAGCTCGGCCACGAGGTGGTGCTGGTCGTGCCCGGCGCCCGCGCGGCCGACGAGGAACTGCCCGGCGGAGTCCGCCGCATCACGCTCCCGGCCGTCAAGATCCCGCACACCGGCGGCTACCGCGTGGTCGACCCGTGGCGGGTGAAGTCCCTGGTGCGGCACCTGCGCCCGGACCGCCTGGAGGTCTCCGACCGCCTGACCCTGCGCGGCATGGGCGCCTGGGCGACCGAACGCGGCATCCCCAACGTCGTCATCTCCCACGAACGCCTGGACCGCCTGCTCCAGTTCGTGCTCCCGCCCACCCCGGCCGAACGCGGCGCGGACTGGGCGAACCGCCGCATGGCCGCCTCCTACGACACCGTCGTCTGCACGACGGGCTTCGCCCGCGAGGAGTTCGACCGCATCGGCGCGAAGAACGTCACCCAGGTCCCGCTCGGTGTGGACCTGGCAACGTTCACCCCGACCCGCCACTCCGCAGAACTCCGCCAAGACCTCCTGCAGGGCAAGCAAAATCTGCTGATCCACTGTGGACGCCTGTCCCCGGAGAAGCACGTGGAACGCTCCGTCGACACCCTCGCCGAACTCCACGAACAGGGCCACTCCGCCCGCCTCGTGATCGCGGGCGACGGCCCCAGACGAGCGTCCCTGGAAAAACGCGCAGCAGGCCTGCCCGTGACCTTCCTCGGCTTCGTGAAGTCACGCCTGGACGTCGCCTCCCTGCTGGCCTCGGCCGACCTCTCACTCGCCCCGGGCCCGCACGAGACCTTCGGCCTGGCCGCCCTGGAAGCCCTGGCCAGCGGCACCCCGGTCGTCGTCAGCCAGAGCAGCGCCCTGAAGGAGATCGTCCAACCGTCCTGCGGCGCGGCGGTCGACGACCACGCGGAGGCCTTCGCGACAGCCGCCAGGCACCTCCTGGAATCAGGCTCCAGGGAGGCCGCGAGGGCAAGAGCCGAGCAATACCCGTGGCACACCGCCGTCACCGGCATGCTCACCGCCCTGAAGGTGCCCTGAAGAAGATCTCAGCGCACCTGACTTAGTCTCTAGTCATGTCTCGAGCCGGCCTGGACAAGAACCCCCGCGAGGTAGCCGAGATGTTCGACGGCGTGGCCAAGGGCTACGACCGCACGAACTCGGTCATGACGCTGGGCTTCGACCGCCGCTGGCGGGAGTGGAGCAGGCGCGTCCTCGACGCCCGCCCCGGCGAGAAGGTCCTCGACCTCGCCGCCGGCACCGCCGTCTCCACCGTCGAGTACGCCGCCTCAGGCGCCTGGTGCGTGGCAGCCGACTTCTCCGTGGGCATGCTCGCCTCAGGCGCCCACCGCCCGGTCCCCAAGGTGGCAGCGGACGCCCTGCGCCTGCCCTTCAAGGACAACTCCTTCGACGCCGTCACAGTCTCCTTCGGCATCCGCAACTTCAACGACACCGTCGTAGCCCTCCGCGAGATGGCCCGCGTCACCAAACCAGGCGGCCGCATGGTCATCTGCGAGGTCTCGACCCCGGTCTTCAAGCCGTTCCGCTTCGTCTACATGCGCTACCTCCTCAAGCTCCTGCCGCTGATCGCGAAGTTCGTCTCGAGCAACCCGGCCGCCTACTCCTACCTGTCCGAGTCCATGGCGACGTGGCCGGACCAGCGCACCCTGGGCGAGCTCATCTCGCAGGCGGGGTGGGAGGACGTGGCCTGGTTCAACCTGACCGGCGGCATGGTCGCCCTGCACCGCGCCACCAAGCCGAAGCCTGCGGCCGCAGCCTCCACCGCCGACGCCGCCGATGACGCAGTCGAGGCCCCCGAACCGACTGCCTGAGCGACCACGAAGCAAGGCGACGACCGCTCGCAAGGCGACCACCCCGCTGGAACCGCAACCAGCCACCGCAGCTGCACCCGCGCGGTGCCACCAGGCACTCGCCAACGCAAAGCAACCTCGGACGCAAACCAGGCGCGTGGTGCCAACCGGACAGCCGACGACGCGAGCCGTCCATGCATGCAGCCTGGCGTGGCGATGCGCAGCGAGCCGTCTGAACCTGCTGCCGACTGGGCAGCGGTGCACCCCGCTCATGGCGATTGGGGCTTGACCTTGAGGGGCGAGGTGCTACCCCTCATCGGGCACGGCCGGGCGCTTTTCAGCCCGGCTTTTCCGGCCGTCTCAGCGCCTCGCCAGAGGCTCAAGGTCAAGCCCCAATCGCCAGCCCGCTCTTCGTCACGACCCGCTGGACCACCCTCGCAAGGCGACCGAGCCCCAGGAACGCGACCAACCCCGCTGGAACCGCCACCAACCCGCACAACCGGAACCGCGACCCCAACCAGACCCCACGCCCCCAGGACCCTCAGCAACCTCCGGTTAGAGTCAGAAACAGAAGCTGCAACCGGTACACGCAGGGAGTCTGGATGAGCAGGCGCGGGATCAACGAGGACGCCGACGTCATCGTCGTGGGCGCAGGACCGGCGGGCTCCACCGCCGCGACCTACCTCGCCAGGGCGGGCCTCGACGTCCTCCTCCTCGAGAAGAGCACCTTCCCGAGGGAGAAGGTCTGCGGCGACGGCCTGACCCCGAGAGGCGTCAAGCAGCTCATCGACCTGGGCATCGACACCCGCGAGAGCAACGGCTGGCTGCACAACAAGGGCCTCAGGGTCGTCGGCGGCGGCGTCACGATGGAGCTGGACTGGCCTGACCTGGCCACGTTCCCGAACTACGGCGTGGTCCGCCCGCGCATGGACTTCGACGAGATGCTCGCGAACGCCGCGAAGGCTGCCGGCGCGCGCATGCACGAGCACACCACCGTCACGAAGGCCATCGTCGAGAACGGCCGCGTGGTCGGCGTGGAGGCCAAGCAGGGGCCGGAGAAGAACCCGGTCACCTACCGCGCGCCCATCGTCGTCGGCTGCGACGGCGTGTCAGCGAGGCTGGCCCTCAGCATCGGCTTGCAGAAGGACGACGCGAAGCCCATGGGCGTGGCGGTCCGCCGCTACTACAACAGCCCGCGCACCAAGGACGACTACCTCGAAAGCCACCTCGAGCTGTGGGCGCCGGACGGCAAGCTGCTGCCCGGCTACGGCTGGATCTTCGGCATGGGCGACGGCAGCGTGAACGTCGGCCTGGGCATCCTCAGCACGTCCAAGGCCTACGGCACCACCGACTACCGCCAGCTGCTGCGCTCCTGGCTCGACGGCACCCCGGAGGAGTGGGGCTTCCGCGAGGAGAACGCCACGAGCCGCATCGGCGGCGCGGCGCTGCCCATGGGTCTGAACCGCAAGCCGCACTACCGGGCGGGCATGGTGCTGGTCGGCGACGCCGGCGGCATGGTCAACCCGTTCAACGGCGAGGGCATCGGCTACGCCATGGAGTCGGCCAAGATCGCTTCCGAGAGCATCGTCCAGGCCCTCGCGCGGACGGGCGTCAACCGTGAACGGGCGCTGCACGGCTACCCGGTCCGGATCGAGGAGGCGCTCGGCAGTTACTACCGGCTCGGGAACGTCTTCTCGAAGCTCATCGGTAATCCGGCGATCATGCGGACCGCAACGAAGTACGGAATGCCGCGGAAACGCCTGATGAAACTGGTGCTCAAGCTGCTGGCGGGCCTCTACGACCCCAAGGACGGCGACTCAATGGACAAGCTCATCGTGGCCGCCACGAAGCTCGCTCCCACCGCGTAAATTACTCCGAATAGGTGACGGCACCGGCTCAATACGAGCCGGTGCCGTTTCGTATGTTGCACCCAGGTTAAACCCCCAGGTCAGACCCTGTGATCTAGGTCATTTACAGGCGTTCTACACTGGCGGGCGACCTTGTGAATCACTTCACAACAGTGTGATCAAGCTTGTGAACTGTTTCACAAGCGTTTGTTAGGGCCGCCTAACAAACGAGTCGCAGAACAACACCCTTAGGGTGCGGTCGACCGCGAGGAAAGGACGACGGAGCGTGCTTGACCCTTACCTCCCCCTCGTATTGATGTTCGCGCTCGCCGGGGCGTTCGCACTGTTCTCGGTGACCGCAGCTCCCTACATCGGACCCCGCCGCTACAACAAGGCGAAGCTCGACGCGTACGAGTGCGGCATCGAGCCGAGCCCGCAGCCGGTCGTGGGTGGTGGGCGCATGCCCGTCGCCTACTACCTGACGGCGATGCTGTTCATCTTGTTCGACATCGAAATGGTCTTCCTCTACCCGTTCGCCGTAGCGGCCGACAAGCTCGGCCTGTTCGGGCTGGTGGAGATCGTCCTGTTCGTCGCCACGGTCGGCTTCGCGTACGTCTACGTGTGGCGTCGCGGCGGCCTCGACTGGAACTGAGGAAGTCATGGGTCTCGAGGAGAAGCTCCCGAACGGCATCCTGCTGGTCAGCGTCGAGAAGCTGGTCAACTGGACCCGCAAGTCCTCGCTCTGGCCTGCCACCTTCGGCCTGGCCTGCTGCGCCATCGAGATGATGACGACGGGTGCGCCGCGGTACGACCTGGCCCGCTTCGGCATGGAGGTCTTCCGGGCCTCACCGCGCCAGGCGGACCTGATGATCGTGGCCGGCCGCGTCACCAACAAGATGGCGCCGGTCCTGCGGCAGATCTACGACCAGATGCCCGAGCCGCGCTGGGTGCTGGCCATGGGCGTGTGCGCCAGCAGTGGCGGCATGTTCAACAACTACGCGGTGGTGCAGGGCGTCGACCACGTCGTGCCCGTCGACATGTACCTGCCGGGCTGCCCGCCGCGGCCGGAGATGCTGATGGACGCGATCCTCAAGATCCACGCCAAGATCATGGACGAGCCGCTGGGCGCCGTGCGCGCCAAGGCGCTCGCCGACTCGGGCTACCGCACCGATCTCATCCCGTCGTCCGAGCGTTTTGCGAGGAAGAAGTGACCGAGCCAGGGGGCGAGCACTCCAGCGTCAACCGCGCGGGAGAAGACCTCGAGAAGACCAACCCGACCGAGGCCAAGGCGAAGGCGCCGATCCTCGCGGGCAAGGAGCGCCAGGGCCTGTTCGGCGTCACCGGTTCCGGTGACACGTCCGGCTTCGGCGGCCTGCGCCTGCCCGCCCACGTGGCCGCTCCGTCCGAGCGCCCGTTCGGCGGCTGGTTCGACGAGGTCGCGGACGAGCTGTTCGCCGCCATCGGCGACAAGGGCCTGCCCGCCGACACGGTGCAGCAGGTGACGGTCGACCGCGGCGAGATCACCTTCTACCTCCGCCCGGAGACGCTGCTGGAGGTCGCGCGGATCTTCCGCGACACCCCGTCGCTGCGCTTCGAGCTCTGCAGCTCGGTGTCCGGTGTCGACTACGGCGCCGACGTGCCGCAGCGCCTGCACTCGGTCACGCACCTCACGTCGATGACGTACCGCCGCCGCGTGCGGCTGGAAGTCGCCGTCGACGTCGAGAGCCCGCACGTGCCGAGCCTCGTCGAGGTCTACCCGACGGCGGACTGGCAGGAGCGCGAGACCTGGGACATGTTCGGGATCATCTACGACGGTCATCCCGGACTGACCCGCATCCTCATGCCGGACGACTGGGACGGCCACCCTCAGCGCAAGGACTACCCGCTGGGCGGCATTCCGGTCGAGTACAAGGGCGCGGAGATTCCTCCGCCGGACCAGAGGCGGTCGTACTCATGACCGAGCGGCTTTCCGACGTCACCACCGGGACGAACACCAGCTCGACCGGCAGTGACAGCACGGACGACGTCGACACGGGCACCAGCACCGGCAGCGCGGAGGTCGCGGACTCCCGCAGGACCACCGAGGGCACCGTCTACACGGTGACCGGCGGCGACTGGGACGAGGTGCTCGCGGACGCGGTCCACGACGAGCGCATCGTCATGAACCTCGGCCCGCAGCACCCCTCGACCCACGGCGTGCTCCGCCTGGTCCTGGAGCTCGAGGGCGAGACGGTCACCCACGCGCGCAGCGTCATCGGCTACCTGCACACGGGCATCGAGAAGAACCTCGAGTACCGCAACTGGGTGCAGGGCGTCACCTTCATCACGCGCACGGACTACCTGGCACCGCTGCACCACGAAGCGGCGTACTGCATGAGCGTCGAGAAGCTGCTCGGGATCACGGTCCCGGACAAGGCTCAGGCCGTCCGCGTGCTGCTGATGGAGCTCAACCGGATCAGCTCGCACCTCGTGGCGCTCGCCACGGGCGGCATGGAGCTCGGCGCCCTCACCGGCATGACCGCGGGCTTCCGCGAGCGCGAAGAGGTCCTGCACCTGCTGGAGCACCTCACCGGCCTGCGGATGAACCACGCGTTCATCCGTCCCGGCGGCCTCGCGCAGGACCTGCCGGACGACGCGATCGAGAAGATCAACTCGTTCGTCAAGGTCATGGAGAAGCGTCTCCCGGACTACGACAAGCTGCTCACCGGCCAGCCGATCTGGCGCAACCGCCTCGCGGGCGTGGGCTACCTGCCCGTCGACGCGTGCCTCGCGCTCGGCATCACCGGCCCGATCCTGCGCTCCGCGGGCCTCGCCTGGGACCTGCGCAAGATCGACCCGTACAGCGGCTACGAGAACTACAACTTCGACGTCCCCACCTCGAACGCGGCGGACTGCTTCGCGCGGTACCTGCTGCGGCTCGAGGAGATCCACCAGTCGCTCAAGATCGTCAAGCAGGTCGTGAAGAGCCTGCCGACCGGTCCGGTGATGGTCGAGGACGCGAAGGTCGCGTGGCCCGCGCAGCTCACGATCGGCAGCGACGGCATGGGCAACTCGCTCGAGCACGTCCGCAAGATCATGGGCCAGTCCATGGAGTCCCTCATCCACCACTTCAAGCTGGTGACCGAGGGCTTCAAGGTTCCGGCGGGCCAGGTGTACGTGCCCGTCGAGTCGCCGCGCGGCGAGCTGGGCTACCACGTCGTCTCCGACGGCGGCACCCGCCCGATGCGCGTGCACCTGCGCGAACCGAGCTTCGTGAACCTCCAGGCGATGCCCGCGATGTGCGAGGGCGGCATGGTCGCCGACGTGATCGCGTCCGTTGCCTCGATCGACCCGGTGATGGGTGGTTGTGACCGATGACCCAGGCTCCAGAGACCACGACGTTCGACCAGTCCGCTGTGGACAGGGCGCAGGCGATCATCGCCCGCTACCCGCAGGCCCGCAGCGCGCTGCTCCCGATGCTGCACCTCGTGCAGTCCGTCGAGGGCTACGTCTCGCAGGAGGGCATCCGGTTCTGCGCCGGGCAGCTCGACCTGACCGAGGCCGAGGTCAGCGCGGTCGCGACGTTCTACACGATGTACAAGCGCCGCCCGTGCGGTGAGCACCTGGTCAGCGTGTGCACCAACACGCTGTGCGCGGCGCTCGGCGGCGACGCCATCTACAAGACCCTCAAGGACCACCTCGGCGTGGGCCACGAGGAGACCGCGGGCGAGCCGGGCACGCCGGGTTCGATCACGCTGGAGCACGCCGAGTGCCTCGCCGCGTGCGACCTCGGCCCGGTGCTCCAGGTCAACTACGAGTTCTACGACAACCAGACGCCCGACAAGGCGCTGGGACTCGTGAAGGCGCTGCAGTCGGGGGAGAAGCCCGCCCCCACCCGCGGCGCCCCGCTCACCGACTTCAAGCAGGCCGAGCTCCAGCTCGCCGGGTTCTTCGAGGGTCGCGACGCCGACCTCGACGGCCCGTCGGCGGCGCCGGAGACGCTGGCCGGTGCGCAGATCGCCCAGGAACGCGGCTGGGACGCGCCTCAGATGCCGTCGAACGCCGAGTTCCCGGCCCTGCCGGAAAAGAAGTAGGGACGAACATGGTTGACCCGCTGACTCCCGTTCTCACCAAGCGCTGGACCGAGCCCAGGTCCTGGACGATCGAGACCTACGAGCGCACCGGTGGTTACACCGCCCTGCCCAAGGCGCTCAAGGCCCACCCGGACCAGCTCATCCAGCAGTGCAAGGACTCCGGACTGCGCGGCCGCGGCGGCGCGGGGTTCCCCACCGGCATGAAGTGGGGCTTCATCCCGCAGGGCGACGGCAAGCCGCACTACCTCGTCATCAACGCCGACGAGGGCGAGCCGGGGACCTGCAAGGACATCCCCACGATGATGGCGGACCCGCACTCGCTGATCGAGGGCGTGATCATCACGTCGTACGCGATCCGCGCGAACTTCGCGGCGATCTACGTCCGCGGCGAGGTCCTGCACTGCATCCGCCGCCTCAACGCGGCGGTGCGCGAGGCGTACGCCAAGGGCTACCTGGGCAAGGACATCCTCGGCAGCGGGTTCGACCTCGACGTCGTGATCCACGCCGGCGCCGGCGCGTACATCTGCGGCGAGGAGACCGCGCTGCTCGACTCGCTGGAGGGCCGTCGCGGCCAGCCGCGGCTCAAGCCGCCGTTCCCCGCGACCTCGGGCCTCTACGCGTCGCCCACCGTCGTGAACAACGTCGAGACCATCGCGTCGGTTCCCTTCATCGTCAACGGTGGCGCGGACTGGTTCCGCGAGATGGGTCGCGACCGGTCGCCCGGTCCGAAGATCTACTCGCTGTCCGGCCACGTCACGCGGCCCGGCCAGTACGAGGCGCCGATGGGCACCACCCTGCGGCAGCTCCTCGACATGGCCGGCGGCATGAAGGACGGCATCCCGCTGAAGTTCTGGACGCCGGGTGGCTCGTCCACCCCGCTGTTCACCGCGGAGCACCTCGACGTGCCGCTGGACTTCGAGGGCGCCGCCGAGGCCGGGTCGATGCTGGGCACCACCGCCCTGCAGATCTTCAACGAGACCGTGTCCGTGCCGTGGGCCGTCATGAAGTGGACGGAGTTCTACAAGCACGAGTCGTGTGGCAAGTGCACGCCGTGCCGCGAGGGCACGTACTGGCTCGTGCAGATCCTGCAGCGCATGGTGGCGGGCAACGGCACGGCGAGCGACATCGACACGTTGCTCGACGTCTGCGACAACATCCTCGGCCGCTCGTTCTGCGCGCTGGGTGACGGTGCCGTCAGCCCGATCACCAGTGGCATCAAGTACTTCAAGGACGAGTTCCTCGCCCTGTGCGACCAGAACTCCAAGGTCCTGGCTGGAGCGAACGCATGACCATCGCGCCTGACAAGTCGACCACCGATGACATCGTCGTGCCCGAGGGGCACGTCAAGCTCGTCATCGACGGCGAAACCGTTGTCGCGCCCAAGGGTGAGCTGCTGATCCGCACGGCCGAGCGCCTCGGCACGGTCATCCCGCGC
The DNA here is from genome assembly GCF_014653695.1 of Lentzea cavernae. Lineage (GTDB taxonomy): Bacteria > Actinomycetota > Actinomycetes > Mycobacteriales > Pseudonocardiaceae > Lentzea > Lentzea cavernae. The sequence goes on from NZ_BNAR01000003.1 coordinate 550,377, forward strand.
TTCTGCGACCACCCGCTGCTGGAGCCCGCGGGCGCCTGCCGCCAGTGCCTCGTCGAGGTCGAGATGGGCGGCCGGCCGATGCCGAAGCCGCAGGCCTCCTGCACGATGACGGTCGCGGACGGCATGGTCGTGAAGACCCAGCTGACCTCGCCGGTTGCGGACAAGGCCCAGCAGGGTGTGATGGAGCTGCTGCTCATCAACCACCCGCTGGACTGCCCGATCTGCGACAAGGGCGGTGAGTGCCCGCTGCAGAACCAGGCGATCGCCCACGGCCGCAGCGACTCCCGCTTCCACGAGCACAAGCGGACGTTCCCGAAGCCGATCAACATCTCCACGCAGGTGTTGCTGGACCGCGAACGCTGCGTGCTCTGCCAGCGCTGCACCCGGTTCTCCGCGCAGATCGCCGGCGACCCGTTCATCGAACTGCTCGAGCGCGGCTCGCAGCAGCAGATCGGTGTGGCGAAGGAGAAGCCCTTCCAGAGCTACTTCTCCGGCAACACCATCCAGATCTGCCCGGTCGGCGCGCTCACGTCCGCCGCCTACCGCTTCCGCGCCCGGCCGTTCGACCTCGTGTCGACGCCGAGCATCTGCGAGCACTGCTCGTCGGGCTGCGCCGAGCGCACCGACTGGCGGCGCGGCAAGGTGCAGCGCAAGCTCGCCGGCGACGACCCGCAGGTCAACGAGGAGTGGATCTGCGACAAGGGCCGTTTCGCCTTCCGCTACGCCACGACCGGCGACCGCTTCACGCGGCCGCTGGTGCGCGACGCGGAGAGCGGTGAGCTCCGCGAGTCGTCCTGGACCGAGGCGCTGCAGGTCGCGGCGGCCGGTCTGACGGCGGCCCGTGACGCGAACGGCGTCGGCGTGCTCCCCGGTGGCCGGCTGACCGTCGAGGACGCCTACGCGTACTCGAAGTTCGCCCGGATCGCGTTGCACACCAACGACATCGACTTCCGCGCCCGGCCGCACAGCGCCGAGGAGCTGGAGTTCCTGTCCGGCACCACGGTGTTCACGAACCCGGACAACGGCGTCACCTTCGGGGGCATCGAGTCCGCACCGGCCGCGCTGCTGGTCGCGTTCGAGCCGGAGGAAGAGGCGCCGATCGTCTTCCTGCGCCTGCGCAAGGCCGCTCGCAAGGGCACCACGAAGGTCTTCCACCTCGGCCAGTTCACGACCCCGGCCGTGGAGAAGACGTTCGGCACGCTGCTCGCCTGCGTGCCCGGTGCCGAGGCGAACGCGCTGAACGCGTTGCCGGAGCATGCTTCCGACGTCGTCGACCTGCTGAGCAAGCCCGGTGCGGTGATCCTGGTCGGCGAACGCGCCGCCGTGATCCCCGGCGCGTTCACCGCGGTCGCCCGGCTGGCCGAGCGGACGGGTGCCAAGGTCGCGTGGATTCCCCGCCGTGCCGGTGAGCGCGGCGCGCTCGCGGTCGGCGCCGTGCCGAACCTGCTGCCCGGCGGTCGCCACGTCGCGAACGCCACCGCCCGCACCGAGGTCGAGCGCACCTGGGGCGTCGAGGAGGGCTCGCTCCCCGCGACGCCCGGCCGCGACACCACGGGCATCCTCGAAGCCGCCGCTGCCGGTCAGCTGTCCGGCCTGGTGGTCGGCGGCGTCGACCCGTTCGACCTGCCGGACCCGCGGCTCGCGGAGAAGGCGTTGGCAGCGGCCGGTTTCGTGGTCAGCCTGGAGCTGCGCCCGAGCGGTGTCACCGCGTACGCCGACGTCGTGCTCCCGATCGCCCCGGCGGTCGAGAAGGCCGGCAGCTACCTCAACTGGGAGGGCCGCCACCGCGTGTTCGGCACCACCCTCGAGGGCACCGGCGCGCTGCCGGACTGCCGCGTGCTCGACACCCTCGCGGTGGAGATGGACGCGGACCTGTTCACGCAGACGCCCGCGGCCTCGGCCGCCGACCTGGCCCGCCTCGGCGAGGGCGCACCGAGCGGTTCCTCGCTCAACGTCGCCGCGCCGCTGGTGTCCCCGGCGGGACCCGGCAAGGCCGTGCTCGCCACGTGGCACCGCCTGATCGGCAACGGCTCGCTGCAGGTCGACGAGCCGCACCTGGCCGGCACGGCCCGCCCGGTCGTCGCGAAGATCGCGGAGACCACCGCGGCGCAGTTCGGCCTGACCTCCGGCGGGTTCGTCACGGTCTCCACCGACCGCGGCGCGATCACGCTCCCGGTCGAGACCGACGACCTGCCCGAGGGCGTCATCTGGCTGCCCACCAACTCGGGTGACGTGACCGTCCGCGCCACTCTCGGCGCGGGCCACGGCTCCATCGTCTCCGTCAGCGGAGGAACGTCATGACCCAGCACGTCTACGCAGCGGAGATCGGCGAGACCGCCAAGCTCCTCGCGGACGACCCGTTCTGGCTGATCCTGGTCAAGGTCGTCGCGATCTTCGCGTTCCTCGTGGTCATGACCCTGTTCATGATCAACTGGGAGCGCAAGGTCGTCGCGCGGATGCAGCAGCGTCCCGGCCCCAACCGCGTGGGCCCGAACGGCTGGCTGCAGTCGCTCGCGGACGGTCTGAAGCTCGCGTTCAAGGAGGACATCCGTCCTGTCCTCGCGGACAAGTGGGTCTTCTTCCTCGCGCCGGTGATCTCCTGCATCCCCGCGTTCCTCGCGTTCTCGGTGATCCCGCTCGCGGGCGAGGTCAACCTGTTCGGCGAGCAGACCGCGCTGCAGCTCGTCGACCTCCCGGTCGGCGTGCTCGTGGTGCTGGCCTGCTCCTCGATCGGCGTCTACGGCATCGTGCTGTCCGGCTGGGCCTCCGGCTCGCCGTACCCGCTGCTCGGCGCGCTGCGGTCGGCCGCGCAGGTGATCTCCTACGAGATCGCGATGGGCCTGTCGATCGTCGCGGTGATCATGTTCACCGGCTCGATGTCGACCGGTGACATCGTCGGCGCGCAGGCGACCACGGTGCTCGGGTTCGCGCCCGGATGGTTCGGCTTCCTGCTCTTCCCCAGCTTCGCGATCTACGTCGTGTCGATGGTCGGCGAGACCAACCGCGCCCCGTTCGACCTCCCCGAGGCCGAGTCGGAGCTCGTCGGTGGTTTCCACACGGAGTACAGCTCGCTGAAGTTCGCGCTGTTCTTCCTCGCCGAGTACGTGAACATGGTGACCGTCTCGGCGCTCGCGACCACGCTCTTCCTCGGCGGCTACCACGCCCCGTGGAGCGGCGAGTTCATGAACACCGGCTGGTGGGGCCTGCTCTGGTTCATCATCAAGACGCTGGGCTTCCTGTTCATCTTCATCTGGCTGCGCGGCACGCTTCCCCGCATGCGCTACGACCAGTTCATGCGCCTGGGCTGGAAGGTGCTGGTCCCGACCAGCCTCGTCTGGATCATGGCCGTCGCGGTCATCCGCACCGGCGCGATCCAGCAGCTCTCCACGGCGCAGCGGCTCATCGCGCTGGGCGTGATCGTCGGCCTCGTGCTGCTGGTCTCGTTCCTGCTGCCGGACAAGAAGGTCCAGGACACCAAGGGCGTTCCGCTCGCGGGTTCCGGCTTCCCCGTGCCGCCGCTCGACCTCGTCGTCCCCAAGACCGCGCCCAAGCGCAAGGTCAAGGTCGCCACGCTCCCCAAGGAGACGGCAGCCGTCACCACCGGTAAGGAGGCTGAGTAGGGATGTTCGAGTCCCTGAAAGGCTTCGGCGTCACCTTCGGCACCATGTTCAAGAAGGTGGTGACGGAGGAGTACCCCGAGGTCAAGAAGGTGACCGCGCCGCGGTTCCACGGCCGTCACCAGCTGAACCGGCACCCGGACGGCCTGGAGAAGTGCGTCGGCTGCGAGCTGTGCGCGTGGGCCTGTCCCGCGGACGCGATCTTCGTCGAGGGTGGCGACAACACCGAGGAAGCCCGCTTCTCACCGGGTGAGCGCTTCGGTGCCGACTACCAGATCAACTACCTGCGCTGCATCGGCTGCGGCCTGTGCATCGAGGCCTGCCCGACCCGTTCGCTCACGATGACGAACGAGTACGAGCTGGCCGACGACAACCGCCAGGACCTGATCTTCACGAAGGAGGACCTGCTCGCCCCGCTGCTGCCCGGCATGGAGCAGCCGCCGCACCCGATGCGGCTCGGCGACAACGAGCAGGACTACTACGTGAACGGGCCGCAGCTGGCGAAGGCGGCCCAAGAAGGTAAGGGGACTCAGCAGTGAGCCTCTTGACGTTCCTCGCCCAGCAGCAGCCGGAACCCGTGCAGCGCGTGGTCGACACCGTCACCACGGGCGAGGCGGTCACGTTCTGGATCCTCGGCCCGCTCGCGCTGGCCGGTGCGCTCGGCATGCTCTTCGCGCGCAACGCGGTGCACTCCGCGCTGTGGCTCGTCGTGACGATGCTCAGCCTCGGTGTGCTGTACATGGTCCAGCAGGCGCCGTTCCTCGGCTTCGTGCAGATCATCGTCTACACCGGCGCGATCATGATGCTGTTCCTGTTCGTGCTGATGATGGTCGGCCGGGACAGTTCGGACTCGGTCGTGGAAGTCATCCGCGGCCAGCGGCTCGCGGCCGCGTTGCTCGGCATCGGGTTCGCCGTGATGCTGGTCGGTTCGGTCGGCCGCGCGCTGACCGGTGTCGACGCCCGCGGCCTCGCCGAGGTGAACACCACCAACGGTGGCAACGTCGGCAACATCGGCTCGAAGCTCTTCACGGAGTACCTGTTCGCGTTCGAGCTCACGTCGGCCCTGCTGATCACCGCCGCCCTCGGCGCGATGATCCTGGCCTTCGTCGGCCGCGACGGGAAGCCCGCCAAGAAGACGCAGAAGGAACTCGTCGAGGAGCGCTTCCAGGACGGCAAGCGGGTCGGCTCGCTGCCCGGTCCCGGCGTCTTCGCCACCGCCAACTCGGTGGCCACCCCCGCGCTGCTGCCCGACGGCACGGTCGCGGAGGAGTCGCTGTTCGACGTCATCGAGGCGACCGACAGGTCCACGCTCTCGGACGACGTCGCCGAGGTGGCCGGCACCGCGCACGAGCCCGACGCGCACGCGCTCAAGGGAAGTGAGTCGTGACCCCCACCTACTACCTGCTGCTGTCGGCACTGCTGTTCAGCATCGGCGCCGTCGGCGTCCTGGTCCGCCGCAACGCCATCGTGGTGTTCATGTGCGTCGAGCTCATGCTCAACGCGGTCAACCTGAGCCTCGTGACGTTCGCGCGGATCAACGGCTCGCTCGACGGTCAGGTGATGGCGTTCTTCGTGATGGTCGTCGCCGCGGCGGAGGTCGTCGTCGGCCTCGCGATCATCATGTCCATCTTCCGGACGCGTCGCTCGGCCTCGGTCGACGACTCGAACCTGCTGAAGTACTGAGGGGTCACCGGTGACGGAACCTGTTGTCGCCAGCGGGGTCGCGAGCTTCGCCTGGTTGCTGTTGGCGCTGCCCGCGTTCGGTGCGGCGGTGCTGTTGGTCAGCGGCAAGCGCGCTGACAAGTGGGGCCACCTGCTCGGCAGCGCCACGCTGCTCGCGTCGTTCGGCTACGCGCTCGCGCTGTTCTTCTCCACGCTCGGTGTCTCGAACCCCGAGGGCCGGGTGCAGAACCTGCACCTGTGGGACTGGATCGACGTCAACGCGCTGACCGTCGAGTTCGGACTGCGGATCGACCCGCTGTCGCTCACGTTCGTGCTGCTGATCACCGGTGTGGGCTCGCTGATCCACATCTACTCGATCGGCTACATGGCGCACGAGGAAGGCAGGCGGAAGTTCTTCGCCTACCTGAACCTCTTCGTGTCCGCGATGCTCCTGCTGGTGCTGGGCAACGGTTTCGTGACCCTGTACTTCGGCTGGGAGGGCGTCGGTCTCGCCTCGTACCTGCTGATCGGCTGGTACCAGTACAAGCCGGAAGCGGCATCGGCGGCCAAGAAGGCCTTCCTGATGAACCGCGTCGGTGACCTGGGCCTCGCCATCGCGATCTTCCTGATGTTCAACAAGCTCGGGACGACGCAGTACACCGAGGTCTTCAGCCGCGTCAGCGAGTTCTCCTCGGCCGAGGTCCTCGCGATCACGCTGCTGCTGCTCCTGGGCGCCTGCGGCAAGTCGGGCCAGTTCCCGCTCCAGGCCTGGTTGCCGGACGCGATGGCCGGCCCGACCCCCGTGTCCGCCCTGATCCACGCGGCGACGATGGTCACCGCGGGCGTGTACCTCATCGCCCGCTCGAACCCGCTGTACAACCTGAGCGAGGACGGCCGCCTGGTCGTCATGATCATCGGTGGCCTGACGCTGCTGATCGGGTGCATCATCGGTTGCGCCTACGACGACTTCAAGAAGGTCCTGGCGTACTCGACGGTCTCGCAGATCGGTTACATGATCCTCGCCGTGGGCCTCGGCCCGATCGGCTACGCGCTCGGCATCATGCACCTGCTGACGCACGGCTTCTTCAAGGCCGGGCTCTTCCTCGGCGCCGGTTCGGTCATGCACGGCATGAACGACGAGGGCAACATCCGCCGGATGGGCGGGCTCTACAAGTTCCTGCCGATCACCTTCGTCACCTGGACGCTCGGTTACCTCGCGCTGATCGGCATCCCGCCGTTCTCCGGCTACTTCTCGAAGGACGCCATCATCGCGGCGGCGTTCGGCGCGGAGGGCTGGCGCGGGTACGTCTTCGGCGGTGTCGCACTGCTCGGTGCCGCGCTGACCGCGTTCTACATGACGCGCCTGCTGATCCTGGTGTTCCTGGGCAAGCCCCGCTGGAAGGAACTGAAGGCGGAGAACGGCAAGGAATACCACCCGCACGAGTCCCCGCTGTCGATGACCGTTCCGATGATCATCCTCGCGGTCGGTTCGGTGGCGGGCGGCTGGTTCCTCTCCTCCGGCGGCAACCTGGCCGGCTGGCTGGAGCCCTCGCTGGGTGAGCTGCAGGAGTCGCACGGCGTCATCTCGCACGGCATGGTCGGCATCCTGACCGTCGCGCTGTCGCTGCTCGGCGTCGGCCTCGCGTGCCTGCTCTTCCTGCGCGGCAAGCAGCCGGTCGAGCGTCCGGAGCGCGTGTCGTTCCCGGTGCGCGCGGCCCGTGCGGACCTCTACGGCAACGCACTGAACGAGGCGCTGTTCGCGCGGCCGGGCACATGGCTCACCCGCGCACTGGTGTTCCTCGACCTGAAGGGCGTCGACGGTCTGGTCAACGGCACCGCGGCGCTGCTCGGCGGTAGCTCCGGCCGGTTGCGCAGGCTGCAGACCGGGTTCGTCCGCTCCTACGCACTGTCCATGCTGCTGGGCTCGATCTTCGTGCTCGGGGCGCTCCTGGTGGTGAGGTTCTCGTGACCTGGGTTCTGATCGCACTGCTGGTGGTGCCGCTGGTCGGCGCGCTGGTGGTGGCGTTCCTGCGCAAGGACGACAAGAAGGCCAAGCTCGTCGCACTGGCGTTCTCGGTCGTCGAGCTCGTGCTCGCCGGTCTGCTGTGGTTCGCCTACGACCCGGACGGCGACCGCATCCAGCTCGCCACGGGCGTGGACTGGATCCCGGCGTTCGGCGTGCGGCTGCAGTTCGGCATCGACGGCATCGCGCTGGTGATGATCGCGGTCATCGCGCTGCTGATCCCGCTGGTGATCGGCGCCGGCTGGACGGAGAAGCTCCCCGCCGGTCGTTCGCAGGGCGGCTACCTCTCGCTGATCCTCATCCAGGAGGCCGTGACGGTCGCGGTGTTCGCCGCCACCGACGTCTTCCTGTTCTACGTGCTCTTCGAAGTCATGCTGATCCCGATGTACTTCCTGATCGGCGGCTACGGCGGCGCGCGCAGGCAGTACGCGGCGGTCAAGTTCTTCCTCTACTCGTTCCTCGGCGGCCTGATCATGCTGGCCTCCGCGATCGGCGCCTACGCGATGGCGTCGGACGAGCTGGGCAAGGGCACGTTCGACTGGGAGACGCTGGTGAAGGTGGTCAGCGACGCCGACTCGACGACGCAGACCTGGCTGTTCCTCGGCTTCTTCCTGGCGTTCGCGATCAAGGCGCCGCTCGTGCCGTTCCACACCTGGCTGCCCGACGCCGCGGCCGAGGCGCCCATCGGCGTCACGGTGATCGTCGTCGGCATCCTGGACAAGGTCGGCACGTTCGGCATGCTGCGCTACCTGCTGCCGATGTTCCCGGAGGCGTCGAAGAACCTGGCGCCGTACGTGCTCGTGCTCGCGGTCGCCGGTGTCCTTTATGGATCGCTGCTCGCCACGGGCCAGCGGGACATGAAGCGGTTCCTCGCCTACGTCTCGATCGCCCACTTCGGCTTCATCGCGCTCGGCATCTTCTCGTTCACGTCGCAGGCGGGCGTGGGCTCGGTGTCGTACATGCTCAACCACTCGATCTCGACCGGCATGCTGATCCTCGTGGTCGGCATGGTGATCGCGCGCGGTGGTTCGTCGCTGATCTCCGACTACGGCGGCATGTCGAAGGTGGCCCCGCTGCTCGCGGGCATGCTGCTGCTGTCGGGTCTGACCACGCTGTCCCTGCCGGGCACGAACTCGTTCGTCTCGGAGTTCCTCGTGCTGATCGGCTCGTTCCCGACGCAGCCGGTGTTCACGATCATCGCGACGGTCGGCATGGTGCTCGCGGCGCTCTACGTGCTGTGGCTCTACCAGCGGATCATGACCGGCCCGCTGCGCGGCGACGCGCTGCTCGGTGCGGCCGCAGGTCCGGGCGCCGTCGGCGACCCGGAGAAGAAGACCACCATCGGCGACCTCACCAAGCGTGAGATCGCAGTGCTGGCACCGCTCGTTGTCATCGTGCTGGCCCTCGGGTTCTACCCGCAGCCGGTGCTCGACGTCATCACCCCGACCGTTGGGGCGACGCTGACCGAGGTCGGCGTGACCGACCCGGTCACCGTGCAGGAAGGCAAGTGACGTGAACCTTCTCGTCGCTCAGGCGCAGACGATCGAGGCGCCGGAGATCGATTACGGCGCCCTCGCGCCGCTGCTGATCGTGCTCGGTGCCGCGTGCGTCAGCGTGCTGCTGGAAGCGTTGCTGCCCAAGCACCAGCGCTGGGCGGTGCAGCTCGTCCTGACGCTCGTGACGCTGGTCGCCGCCGTCGGCACGCTGATCCTCTACGCGACGTCGGACCGCCCCGAACAGGGCGTGGCGACGCTGGCGGGAGCCATCGCTGTCGACTCGCCGTCGCTCTTCCTGTGGGCCACGTTGCTGGTGCTGGGCTTCGGCTCGGTGCTGCTGATCGCCGACCGCTCGGTGGAGCCCGGTGGCGCGTTCGTGGCGCAGGCCGCGATCCGTCCCGGCACCGTGCAGGACCGCGCGCAGGCGACGAAGACCGGCATGCAGACCGAGGTCTTCCCGCTCACGCTGTTCGCGCTCGGCGGCATGATGACGTTCGTAGCGGCGAACGACCTGCTGACGATGTTCATCGCGCTGGAAGTCCTGTCGCTGCCGCTGTACCTGCTGTGCGGCCTGGCTCGCCGCCGTCGCCTGCTCTCGCAGGAAGCGGCTGTGAAGTACTTCCTGCTCGGCGCCTTCGCCTCCGCGTTCTTCCTCTACGGCGTGGCCCTGCTCTACGGCTACGCCGGTTCGGTGAAGCTCTCGGCCATCGCGACCGCCGCGGGTGGCACGGACCGTTCCGACACGCTGCTGTTCGCTGGCTTCGGCCTGCTGGTGGTGGGCCTGCTGTTCAAGGCCGCCGTCGGTCCCTTCCACGCCTGGACCCCGGACGTGTACCAGGGCGCGCCGACGCCGGTGACGGCGTTCATGGCCGCGTGCACGAAGGTCGCCGCGTTCGGCGGCATCCTGCGCGTGCTCACGGTGGCGTTCGAGAACACGCAGTGGGAGTGGCGTGGCGTGCTCTACGGCGTCGCGGTCGTGTCGATGGTGATCGGCGCGATCCTGGGCCTCACCCAGACCGACGTGAAGCGCATGATCGCGTACTCCTCGGTGGCGCACGCGGGCTTCCTGCTGATCGGCTCGATCGCACTGACGCCGGAGGGCGACGCCCCCGGTGTGAGCGCGACCATGTTCTACCTGCTGGCGTACGGCTTCACCACGATCGCCGCGTTCGGCATCGTGTCGCTGGTCCGCAACTCGGACGGCGAGGCGACGCACCTGTCGCAGTGGGCGGGCCTCGCGAAGCGGTCGCCGATCGTGGCGGCCACCTTCACGTTCCTGCTGCTGGCCCTTGCCGGCATCCCGCTGACGTCCGGCTTCATCGGCAAGTTCGTCGTGTTCAGCGCGGCGATCGACGCCGGCCTGACGCCGCTCGTGGTGATCGCTCTCGTGGCCTCGGCCGTGGCGGCGTTCTTCTACCTGCGGGTGATCGTGCTGATGTACTTCAGCGACCCGGCCCCGGACGGTCCGACCGTGACGGTGCCCGGCGCGTTCACCACGATCGCGATCACGTTGGGTGCCGTGGTGACGTTGGTGCTCGGTCTGTGGCCCACCTTCGTGCTCGATTGGGCGGGTACCGGCACCTTCCTCAGCTAGGTGTACGTACGCTGCTGGTGTGACCAGTAGCGAGCAGTTGGGGCCGGGGTTCGCGATGGTGGACCCCGTGCTCACCGAGCTAGTCCAGGACGGCCTGGCCGAGGTGGAGCGCGTTCTGCACGACGTCGTGCAGAGCGAGTTCGCCCCGGTCACGGAAACCTCGCTTCACCTCGTGGAGGCGGGCGGAAAGCGGATCCGCCCGCTCTTCACACTGCTCGCATCGCAGTTCGGCGCCGACTGGGACCGGGAAAAGGTCATCAAGGCGGCCGCTGTGGTCGAGCTCACCCACCTCGCGACGCTGTACCACGACGACGTCATGGACGAAGCGACCATGCGGCGCGGAGCGGTCTCCGCGAACGTCAAGTGGGACAACAGCATCGCGATCCTGACGGGCGACTTCCTGTTCGCCCACGCGTCCCGGCTGACCGCCGACCTGGGGACGGACGCGGCGCGGATCATCGCGGAGACCTTCTCGGTCCTGGTGACCGGCCAGATGCGCGAGACCGTCGGCCCGCAGCCCGGCGAGGACGTGATCTCCCACTACCTCAAGGTGATCGAGGAGAAGACGGGCGTCCTGATCGCCACAGCGGCGAGGTTCGGCGGCATGTTCTCCGACGCGACCGACGAGCAGACGGACGCGCTGCGCCGGTACGCCGAGGTGATCGGGGCCGCGTTCCAGATCTCGGACGACGTGATCGACATCGCGTCGCCGTCCGTGGAGTCGGGCAAGACCCCGGGCACCGACCTCCGCGAGGGCGTGAAGACGCTGCCGATGCTCCACGCGCTGGCGGACCCGTCCGAGACGAGGCTCGCCGAGCTGCTGGCGGGGCCGATCACCGACGACGAACTGGTGGAGGAGGCGCTGCTCCTGCTGCGCAAGTCCTCCGGCATGGATCGCTCGCGCGAGGTCCTCGCCGACTACGCGGACCGGGCCCGCACGGAGCTGGGCAAGCTGCCGCCGTGCGCCGCGCGGGACGCTCTCGACGAGCTGGCCACGTACGTCGTGGAGCGGTCCAGGTAGGTGTCAGGCGACCGGCGCGAGCACCTGCTTGCGCCGGTTGTTGAGCGCGTCGAACGTGAAGATCGCCAAGGCCAGCCACACCAGGCCGAACCCGATCCACCGGCTGGCCGGCATCGACTCGTGCACGACGAACACGCCCCACGCGAACTGCAGGATCGGCGCGATGTACTGCAACATGCCCATGGTGCTCAGCGGGATCAGCCGGGCACCCGCGCCGAACAGCAGCAACGGGATCACCGTCACGACGCCGGTGCTCAGGAGCAGCAGGACGTGGCCGGTGCCCGCGTCGGTGAACGTGTTCGCGCTGCCCAGCGTGAACAGGTAGACCAGGGCGATCGGCGCGATGACGGCGTTCTCGGCGGTGAGGCTGGAGATCGCGTCCAGCGGCACCTTCTTCTTCAGCAGGCCGTAGACGCCGAACGAGCAGGCCAGGACCAGGGAGATCGTCGGCAGCCGGCCGTAGTCGATGGTGAGCACGATCACAGCCAGCACGGCCACGCCGATGGCCACCACCTGAGAGATGCGCAATCGTTCCTTGAGGAAGATCATGCCTAGTGCCACGCTCACCAACGGGTTGATGAAGTAGCCGAGCGCGGCCTCGACGACATGATGGCTGTTGACGGCGTAGATGTACGTGCCCCAGTTGACCGTGATCAAGACGGCCGCTGCGGTAACGATCAGCCAGCCCTTTCCTGATAGTTCGAGGAAAGGGCGCCACCGTCGGAGGATCACGACGACGATGGCGAGCGTGACGAACGACCAGACGATCCGGTGCGCGAGCACCTCGACCGGCTGGGCGGGTACGAGGAGTGGCCAGTACGCCGGGAACAAGCCCCAGAGGACGTAGGCGAATGCGCCGTAGGTGAGCCCTCGCCCCTGGGTGTGAACTTCTGGCGAAGTGATGGCCGAGGTTGTCAGAGGGGGCACAAAATCCCACTCTACGCTGGGCTTTCGACCCGTTATTTGCGCTGAACGGCGTAGTGACGGAGCATCATCAACGGCACTGTAGTTTGGCCGTGCTCACCCTTCCGAGTGAGTGGGGTCGGAGTGTGGTCTTAGAAGGGGCTTACCCGTGAACATCTTCGGGCAGGTCTGGCTGTGGAGCCTGCTGTCCTTCGTTGCGGGAGTGCTGCTCACCTGGTTGGTGATGGTGCGCCCCGCGCGGAAGCAGATCGCCGACCTGGATGATCAACTTCTGGACGCGCGCAGGTCTGCCCAGCCGGTCCAGGCGACCGCCGTCGTCGACGACTTCGTGGTCGACGACTGGGACAACGCGCCACCGAGGTCGCTGAGCGACGAGGTGCTGACACCACCCGCACCCGTTCCGGCGCTGCCGCCGGCGCCGTACGCGGAGCCGCCCGCCTACTTCGGTGAGCCCGTGAAGGCTCCCGTCCCGGTGCCGCTGCCGGTTCCGCCGCCGCCTCCCGTCGTCGAGGAGCCGGAGCCGGAACCCGCGCCGTACGAGACCACCGTCCTCGAGGCCCAGCCCGAGGTCGAGGAGGAGCCGGCCGCGCCGGTCCGCCAGTACCTCGAGCCGGAGGAGGCCCAGCGCCGCTTCGAGGAGCAGCTGGCCGAGCAGAAGGCACTGGCCGACGCCGAGGACGACCGCCCGCGGTCGCTGTTCGAGCGCCTCGGGCCGAACGAGGCCCCGCCGGAGACCCCGGCCGAGCAGACGACGGTCCTGTCGCAGTCCGGCCTCGAGGCCGCGGACTTCGACGACGAGCTCCCCGCCGAGCAGACGTCGTACGTGCCCACGGTCCCGCCGGTCGCCGAGCCCGGCGCCCTGGCAGCGCTGACCGCGGGCCCCGAGGTCGACGAGCAGGCCGACGACTTCATCTACCAGCCGCGCGAGGTCTGGGCGCACGAGGAACCCGAGACGTTCCCCGACGAGGCCGCCGAGCAGGAGGACGAGCCCACCGGCACCCGCTCCGAGCAGACGACGTTCATCGCCGTCGAGGAGAGCAGCTGGCCGGACAACGACCTCACCGGCGAGTTCCCCGGCATGAGCGACGAGCTCTCCGGCCAGCTCGACGGGTTCACCGAGCCGCGGCACGAGGTCGAACCGGAGTCCCCGGCCGAGCAGACCGGCCTGATCGAGCCGATCGACGAGCCCGCCGACCTGGACGCGCCGAGCGTCCGCAACGGCGTCTTCGAGCCCACGGCGGCCGAGGAGGAGACCTCCTCGCACGCCCTGCGCGACGAGCCCGTCGACGAGGAGCAGGAGCCTGCTCACGAGGAGCCGGCGTACCAGGAGCCCGTCTACCAGGAACCGGTCCGCCACGAGCCGGAGCCGGTCCAGCAGGCACCGGAACCGGCGTACCAGGAGCCGGTCTACCAGGAGCCGGAGCGGATCTACGAGGAGTTCGTCGAGCCCGAGTACACCGGCTCGTTCAGCCAGCCGTTCACCGCGCCGGGCGCCCCGCCACCCGCACCGTTCTCGGCCTTCGAACCGCGCGTCGAGACCGACGAGGTGCCCGAACGCACCCCACGTGCCGTAGGCGCCGCGTTCTCCCACGGCGAGCCTCCCGCGGCCCCCGCCGCACCGGTCGCCGACCGCGCGCGCTCGCTGTTCGAACCGCTGCTGGACGCCGACGAGCCGCTGCCGGCCCTCGGCCAGACCCGCACGCTCCCGGACACGTCGAACGACCAGCCGTTCGTGCCCAAGTTCGTGCCGAGCGACGAACCACTGCTCGCCGCCCCACCGGAGCCCGAACCGGAACCGGTCGACCTGCCCCAGCGCCACACCGACGCGGGCCTGCCGATCCGCGAGGCCCGCCGCACGACACCGCAGCGCCAGCAGAGCTTCCCGGCGTTCTCGGCGTTCGAGTCCCCCAAGCCGGAGGCCCCCGCGGCCCCCGCACTCCCGGCACGCCCGCGCCCGGTCGGCTTCTCGCCGTCCACCGGCGGCCGCCCGAACGGCAACCAGGGCGGCTCCGCCCCGGCGAGGTTCCAGCAGCCGGAGGGCTTCAACCCGCGCTCGCCGTTCGGCCCGGGCTCGGTGCTGCCGAAGTCGGACGGCCACGCGCCGGCCGCGGACTTCGCGGTGAAGGCCACGCTGACCGGCCGTCGCTACTACAGCGAGGGCTCGGCGAACTTCGGCGACACCCGTGCCGACGTCTGGTTCCGCACCGAGGCGGACGCGGAGAAGGCGGGCTTCCGCCCGGCTCCCTGATCCCTCGAGAACGCTGAGAGGCCCCCATCGCGCGCGGTGGGGGCCTCTCACGTCGAAGGGCCCGCCAGCAGCGCTGACGGGCCCTTCACAACGGTTCCGGGGTCTAGCCGACCACGGTCCAGGTGTCCTTGCCGTGCAACAGCTTGCTCAGGTCCGCGGCCTTGGAGGCCTTGGCCTCGTTGACCTGCGCCCGCACGCCGTCGTCGTACGTCGTGCGGTCCGCACGACGGAAAACGCCGGTGACGGTGTGCGTGAGGTCCTGCGTCGACAGTCGCGAGAGCGCGAACGACAGGTTGAGGTCCGACGCGTCGTGCACCACGACGTCCGAAGCGTCCACGTCCGCCGACTTGGCGACCGCGAGCCCGAAGCCCTCGCGCACCACGCAGTACTCGCCCTCACGACCGAACCGGATGGGCTCGCCGTCGACGACGTTGATGATCCGCCGCTGTGCCTCGTCCGCGTCCTTCAGCACGTCGAACGCGCCGTCGTTGAAGATCGGGCAGTTCTGGTAGATCTCGACGAGCGCCGAACCGCGGTGTTCCGCGGCCTGGCGCAGCACCGAGGTCAGACCGGCCTTGTCCGAGTCCATCGCGCGACCGACGAACGAGGCCTCCGCGCCCAGCGCCAGCGACACCGGGTTGAACGGGTGGTCGACCGAGCCGATCGGCGTCGACTTGGTGACCTTGCCCGGTTCCGACGTCGGCGAGTACTGGCCCTTGGTGAGGCCGTAGATCCTGTTGTTGAACAGCAGGATCTTGAGGTTCACGTTGCGGCGCAACGTGTGGATCAGGTGGTTGCCGCCGATGGACAGCGCGTCGCCGTCGCCGGTCACCACCCACACGCTCAGGTCCGGCCGCGCCACGGCGAGACCCGTGGCGATGGCAGGCGCACGGCCGTGGATGGAGTGCATGCCGTACGTGTTCATGTAGTACGGGAAGCGGGACGAGCACCCGATGCCCGAGACGAAAACGATGTTCTCGCGCTTGAGGCCCAGCGTCGGCAGGAACGACTGCACGGCGTTGAGCACGATGTAGTCACCGCAGCCGGGACACCAGCGGACTTCCTGGTCCGACTTGTAGTCCCTGGCCGACTGCTTCTCGTCGGTGGTGGGAACCCCGGTCAGGCCGGGGATCCCGAGGTCGATCGCAGTCATGCGGACACCCCCTTGATCACGTCAGCGAGCACGTCCTGCAGCTCCTCGGCCTTGAACGGAAGGCCCTGCACCTTGGTGTACGACACGACGTCCACCAGGTACTTCGCCCTCAGCAGCATCGCGAGCTGGCCCAGGTTCATCTCCGGCACGATGACCTTGTCGTACGACTTCAGCACGTCACCCAGGTTCTTGGGGAACGGGTTGAGGTGCCGCAGGTGCGCGTGCGCGACCGGGAGGCCGAGCTTGCGCACTCGACGTGCCGCGGCGCCGATCGGGCCGTAGGACGAGCCCCAGCCGACGACCAGGACCCTGGCCTCGCCGCTCGGGTCCTCGACCACGACGTCCGGCACCTCGATGCCGTCGACCTTGGCCTGGCGCAGGCGAACCATCTTGTCGTGGTTCTCCGGGTCGTAGGAGATGTTGCCGGTGACGTCCTGCTTCTCCAGACCGCCGATTCGGTGCTGCAGACCAGGGGTACCGGGCACCGCCCACGGACGTGCCAGCGTCTCGGGGTCGCGCGAGTACGGCTGGAACGTCTCCGGGTCCGTCGCGAACTCGACGGTGAGGTCCGGCAGCGTCTCGACGTCCGGGATCATCCACGGCTCGGAGCCGTTCGCGATCGCGCCGTCGGACAGGAACAGCACCGGCGTGCGGTACTTCAGCGCGATCCTGGTCGCGTCGACCACGGCGTCGAAGCAGTCCGAGGGGGACTGCGGCGCCACGACCGGCACGGGCGACTCGCCGTTGCGGCCGAACATCGCCTGCAGCAGGTCGGCCTGCTCGGTCTTCGTCGGCAGACCGGTGGACGGCCCACCGCGCTGCACGTCGATCACGAGCAGCGGCAGCTCGGTCATCACGCCGAGGCCGATGGTCTCGGACTTCAGCGCGATGCCGGGACCGGACGTCGACGTCACGCCGATCGCACCGCCGTAGGACGCGCCGAGGGCGATGCCGATGCCCGCGATCTCGTCCTCGGCCTGCACCGTGGTGATGTCGAAGTTCTTGTGCTTGCTCAGCTCGTGCAGGATGTCCGACGCCGGCGTGATCGGGTACGTGCCGAGCACGACGGGCAGCTTCGACAGCTGCGCGGCCGCGACGATGCCGTACGCCGTCGCCGTGTTGCCGGTGATCTGGCGGTACGTGCCGACGTTGAGCTTCGCGGGCGCCACCTCGTAGGTGACGGCGAAGGCCTCGGTCGTCTCGCCGTAGTTCCAGCCGGCGCGGAACGCCAGGACGTTGGCCTCGGCGATGTCCGGCTTCTTCGCGAACTTCTCGCGCAGGAACCGTTCCGTGCCCTCGGTCGGCCGGTGGTACATCCACGACAGCAGGCCGAGCGCGAACATGTTCTTCGCGCGTTCGGCGTCCTTCTTGCCGAGGCCGGTCTCCTCGAGGGCGCCGATGGTCAGCGTCGCCATGGCGATCTTGTGGACCTGGAACTTCTCGAGCGAGTCGTCTTCCAGCGGGTTCGAGTCGTAACCGACCTTCGTCAGGTTCCGCTTCGAGAACTCGTCTGTGTTGACGATCAGGATGCCGCCGTCCGGCAGGTCGACGACGTTCGCCTTGAGCGCGGCGGGGTTCATCGCGACGAGGACGTCGGGACGGTCGCCGGGCGTCAGGATGTCGTAGTCGGCGAAGTGCAGCTGGAACGACGACACACCGGGCAGCGTGCCCTGTGGTGCGCGGATCTCGGCGGGGAAGTTGGGCTGGGTGGCGAGGTCGTTGCCGAACGCCGCCGCCTCCGACGTGAACCGGTCTCCGGTGAGCTGCATGCCGTCACCGGAGTCGCCGGCGAAGCGGATCACAACGCGATCCAGCTTGCGGGTCTCAGTGCTCATTCCTACGCCGATACCTCTCTCCAAGGGTGGCCGTGCCCCACCACGAGGGTAGTCGCCAGGACCGCCTGCGAGACGGGCCGTGTACCACCAGGCGAGACGTACTGTCCCATCTGCCGCAACGGGTCCTTAACTCAACGGTAAGCACAGCACCACCAGCGGATGCCCGAATGCGGCAGACGTCACCCTCGATACCTGTTACCCAAGGTAACACCTACCGCCCGCTGATCCGAGCCTTCATCGCGGCAAGCCTCGCAGCGAACTCTGGAGTGTCGATCGAAGCGACCTGTGGCCGGAGCTCCGTCTCGACCGCCTCCGCGTGGTCGTGCATTGCATCGGTCAGGCGCATCGTCGCCTTGATCGTCCGGACGAGTTCAGCCGGGGCCTCGGCGGACGCTTTCGCCAGTTCCAAGGCCACTGCGAGTGGGTCCTCGGCCTTCGCGTAGGCGAGCCCGTGCGCGACGGCCTGGTCCGCGTCCAGGATCTGCCCGAGGAGCGTCATGGCCGTCGCCGTCTGGGGGTTGGTGATCCTCTGCAGCATCCACGTCATGCCACCGCCGGGGTGGATGCCGAGCTGCAGGAACCGCGCGTCGAACCGCGCCCTCGGCCCGGCGATCCGGACGTCCGCCGCCAGCGCGAGGTTGAGCCCGGCGCCGACCGCGGCCCCGTTGACCGCGGCGATCGTCGGGATGGTGGCGTTCGCCACCGCGAGGAACCCCTTGTAGATCTTCTTGAGGCCCTCGTCCTTGGAGTTGCCGAGCTGCGTGAGGTCCGCGCCGGCGCAGAACGCGGGCGGCGCACCCGTGACGATCAGCGCGTTGGCGTTCTCCTCCGCCTCCGCGACCTTCTCCGCGAGCTGCTCGGACAGGTCGATCGTCAGCGCGTTGCGCCGCTCCGGGTCGTTGATCGTGATCACGGCGACGGAATCGTTGTGCTCCAGCAGAACCTCAGCCATGCCCCGCACCCTAGGGCGCGATGGGCCGGTCCAGGAGCCGGGACAGCACGACCGTCGACACGGTCCGATCGATGATCTCCACGGCCCTCAGCCGCTCCAGCGCCGTCTCGAGGTGGTGGATGTCCGCGGCCCGCAGGTGCACGATCGCGTCCGCCGCCCCCGACACCGTGTAGGCGGCACTGACCTCGGCCATCGGCTCGAGCCGGTGCTGGATGTCGTGCGGCGCCACGTTCCCCTTGCAGTGCACCTCCACGAACGCCTCGGTACCCCACCCGAGAGCCTCCGGGTCCACCACCGCCGTGAACCCCCTCAACACCCCCGTGTCCAGCAGTTTGTCCACCCGCCGCTTCACCGCGGGAGCACTCAGCCCGACCTCCTTGCCGATCTCCGCGTAGCTGGAACGGGCGTTGGCCATGAGGCACGAAATGATTCGCTGGTCGATGCTGTCCACACGCAACATTCTGCCCTAATCAACGCAATGTCGCGGCGTTGTTCGATGGTCGAACCGCCGTTTACATTTCGATCCATGACCCTCTCCATCTCCGGGCCCGGCGAGCCGATCACTCTCGACATCGCACAGCCCCTCGCGTCGACGCGGGTGCCGACCACCCGTCGGTACCTGATGTGCCCGCCGACGTACTTCACGGTGGAGTACGCCATCAACCCGTGGATGGACCCCACCAAGCCCACCAGCACAACGCTGGCCGTGGAGCAGTGGACCGCCCTCAAGGAGACCTACGAGCGCCTGGGCCACCGAGTGGAGGTCATCGAGCCCGTAGTCGGCCTCCCCGACATGGTCTTCTCGGCCAACAGCGGCACCGTCATCGACGGCAGGGTCCTCGGCTCCCGCTTCCGCGCCTCCCAGCGCTCGGCCGAGGCCGACCACTTCCGCCGCTGGTTCCTGTCGTCGGGCTACAAGTCCGTCGTCATGCCCACCGCCGTGAACGAGGCCGAGGGCGACTTCACCTGGACCGGCTCGTTGTTGTTGGCCGGCACGGGCTTCCGCACCGACCCCCATGCTCATGGGGAGGCGCAGGAAGTCCTCGGCGTCCCTGTGGTGTCGTTGCAGCTCGTGGACCCGCGCTTCTACCACCTCGACGTGGCGCTGTTCATGCTCGACGACCAGTCGCCCACGCCTCTGGTGGCCTACTACCCGGAGGCGTTCTCGCCCGGGTCGCAGCAGGTTCTCCGCCGGTTGTTCCCGGACGCCGTGATCGCCAACGACGCCGACGCGGTTTGCCTGGGGTTGAACGCGGTTTCCGACGGGAAGCACGTTGTTATGCCGGTGGAGGCCGTTCATCTGGCTGAGCAGGTGGCCCGGCGTGGGTTCGAGCCGGTGTTCGTGGACATCTCGGAGCTGCGCAAGTCGGGTGGCGGCCCGAAGTGCTGCACGATGGAACTGCGCGGTTAGACCTCGCCCACGCAGCCATCCGGATCTGCGCTGGTCGGAGCCCTGAAATGGGTTCTGACCAGCGCAGATCTGTTTCTGGAGGGACGAGGCGTGCGTCGCAAGGTCGCAGACGTAACAGTCCCGGTCGTTGCGTTATGGCGCAGAGACGAAGCCAGCCGACTGGTCGACTACGAATGGCTTCCCGGGACAGCTCGATGACCAGCCAGCGGCGAGAGCCGTGCGAATGCTGTTGGCGACGTCGGCCGGCCTGACCGGAGCGGTGGGTGCGTTGATCCAGTTGCTCGGATGCGGCTGGCTGGTCTTCACGACCAGGACGGTTCCCGCGGAATCGAAGTGTTCGACTGCATAGCTCAACGGCGTCCAGGCGAGGCCTTGGCAGTACGTCGGCTTGTGTCGAACGCGCCAGCGATAGACCGTGCCGTCGACGATGATCCGCCGAGAGCGCTTTCTTGCCAGTGCCATGCTCGCCCCACGGATTTGCTTGTCAGCGTATCTGCAGCTAGGCAGCCTACTGTTCGAACGCCGCACGATGGAACTGCGCGGTTAGACCTCGCCCACGCAGCCATCGAGTCTGCGCTGGTCAAGACCTGAAAAGGGTCTCTGACCAGCGCAGATCTGTTTGCAGGTCACCGCCGAGTTGATCTTTCGGCAGTATGGAGATCATGCCTTCAGATCCCACCAGCTCCACCGACGTGGCAGCGGAGAACGACTACGACCTCTTCGCCGAGGGGTACACGGCCGTGAACGAGACAAGCCTCCTCAACGCCTACTACACCCGGCCCGCGATCGTGAACCTGGCCGGCGACGTGACCGGCAGGCGGATCCTGGACGCCGGGTGCGGTTCGGGCCCCGTGTCCGCGGCGCTGCGCGACAAGGGCGCCGTCGTGGTCGGCTTCGACCGCAGCGCGAAGATGGTGGAGCTGGCCCGGCAGCGCCTCGGCGACGACGCGGACCTGCGGGTCGCCGACATCAGCCGGCCGCTGCCGTACCCCGATGGCGCGTTCGACGACTGCGTCGCCGCCCTGGTCCTGCACTACCTGGAGGACTGGGCCGCGCCGCTGGCCGAGCTGCGGCGGGTGCTGAAGCCCGGTGGCCGGCTGATCGTGGTCGTCAACCACCCGATCATGCTCCCGTTCCTGGATCGCAAGACCGACTACTTCGCGACCACCAAGTGGACCGACGAGTACGACTTCAACGGCCAGAAGGCCACGCTCACCTACTGGCACCGGCCTCTGCACGCGATGACCGACGCCTTCACCGCGGCGGGGTTCCGCACGGCCGTCATCAGCGAGCCGCCTGTGGCGCCGGAGGCCCACGAACTCTTCCCCGATGACATGGCGAAGTTCCCGTCCGGGGCCTTCCTGAGCTTCGTGTTCTTCGTCCTGGAAGCCGCCTGACTCGGCGAGCCCCCACCTCCACGTGGAACACGGGACGTCGACGCGGTCTCGCTTCGACGTCCCGGCACTTCGAAAGAGATCACACGCCGCGCAACGGCGGATAAGGCTCCTCCGGTGCCGCCGCGGCCGCGTGCTTGGCGTTGAGCGCCTGAGCCTCGTGGAGCTGGTCTTCCAGGGTGACGATGCGGCAGGCGGCGTCCAGGCCCGTGCCCTGGTCGACCATGGCGCGGACGCGGGCCGCCAGGCGCAGCTGGTGGCGGCTGTAGCGCCGGTGCCCGCCTGCCGAGCGCTGGGGCTCGATGAGCTTCGCCTCGTCGAGGCTGCGCAGGAAGTTCGCCGACGTGTTGAGCAGTTCCGCGGCCCGGCCCATCGTGTAGGCGGGGTAGTGCTCGTCGTCGAACTTCTCCGCTGTCGTCTGTGGGTCGTCGCCCACGGGTTCGTTCGTGCCTGGGGTCATCGCGCCTCCGCATCACGAGGGGCCCCGATGCCGTAGCACCGGGGCCCCAGGGTTGTTGGGTTTCACTTCCACCTAGCCGACCGTGAGACCGGCTTCCTCTTTCCGCGTGACCCCTGCTCGAAGCGGGTGTCGCGGGGATCGCATGTGCGTAACCGAAGACCACCTTCCAATCTGATGGAACCGCGGTACCCGTTCAGCCGAGTTCAGCTGAAGGCGGGCGATCCGATGGTGTGCAACCCCTTCCCTTCTCCTCTGATCACTACTTTTCTCACGTTGGCTGTCGGTGCCGGTCCTCATGCACGTGCCGGTTTCACTTCACCGACTGCCCTTGGTCACCTGCCTGGAGCCTTCGAGCTGCTCCGGCACACCTGACCGTCCTGCACATCTCACGGGCAGTTCGTCATCTCCCGTGCCATGTTCTCTCTTGTCCGACGAGTAGAACAGTACACACGCGCAATGGAGCATGTCTACTCCCGTGGGCATAGATTTTCTCGTTCGGGTGACGCAGCTGCTTTCGCAAGCTCGTGGCCGGCCCCGAGCAGCCGCAGTAGCGTCGGGCGATGACCGACGTGCTCGTGATCGGCTTCGACCCGCACACCATCCCCGGCTACGACCCCGCACCCGTCGCGGCCGCCATCGAGCAGGGCAGCAGGCAGTTCGCCGAGCTGGGTCTCGCCGAGGACCTCTTCCTCGTCGACTTCGATGAACTGGACGGCCGCGCCCAGGCGAAGCTCGCCGAGAAGCTCACGAGCAAGCAGTACGACTGCGTCGTGGTCGGGGGCGGCATCCGCAAGGGACCGGGGCTGCTCGAGCTGTTCCAGCTCGTGGTCAACGAAGTGCACTGGCGTCAGCCGGAGGCGGCGATCGCCTTCAACGACAGCGCCGGCGACAGCCCGGACTGGGTCCTCAAGGCGCTCGAACAGAGGCGCAACCGTTAACCCACAACATTGGGTGAACCACTGAGGCGTTTTCTCCGTACCCCTCTGCAGACCCGAGAACCACGCGGTTCAGCTATCAAGTCCCCGCAGGTCAGTACCCCCACACCCAGACACAACCACGAAGCGTGACGGCACCCTTCGATCGCGTGGCCGTGGACGTACCCCATAACGAGAGCCGGGCTAGCAGCGAACTAACAGACAGCTCCGCCAGTTCGTCAGGAGGCAACGATGAGTTCACGCAATACTGATGCAGCTCGTTGACTGTCTGTCAGCAACGGATAGCCCGATTCATCGGAAACGTGACGAGAGTCACCCAACGGGTGCTCGGGCTTGCCTGAGCTCGTGACGCGAGGTTACGTTCTCGCCCGCCGATAACGGTTTGGTCACCGGTAGGACACAGGAGCTGCAGCTACTAGGGCCCTTTGTCCGCCCAGAGTCCCCCGCCCGGGTTCGCCGGCGACCAAGCTCCCCGACGCAGGAGGCTCCCCCTTGGCCCGGCACAGCAAGGCCGATGGCCGAACCGTGTACACGGTCGTGCCCCGACAGGAATTCAAGCCCGGCGCTCACCGCGTCGAGGACGACAAGGTTCCGCTGGCTCACCGCGTGAGCGCGATTGTCGTCGCAGCAGGTGTCGCCGCCGGCACCGCCGCCATCGCCAACGCTGCGACCAGCGGCCCGGCGACCGAACTCGCCGCGGGCGCGGCCGAGCTGGGTGCGGTTCCGGACCAGCAGGTCCAGAACATCCAGACGGTGCACAACGTCAATCCGGGCACCAAGGTCAGCCAGATCCTGCAGATGCAGCAGATGTACGCGCAGCAGACCTTCGAGCAGGCCTCGAAGCTCGCCGCGGACTCGCACGCCCAGCGCGAGGCGGCCGCCAAGGCCGAGGCCGAGCGCCAGATCGAGATGCGCAAGCCGGCCAAGCAGCGCGAGGTCGAGGGCTGGATCAAGGACGCCATCAAGATCCTGCAGGCCAACGGCACGAACATCGACAACAGCAGCGTCGACGAGATCTACACGATCATCATCAAGGAGTCGAACGGCAACCCCAACGCCGTCAACAACTGGGACTCCAACGCGATGCGCGGCACGCCGTCGAAGGGTCTGATGCAGTGCATCGACCCGACGTTCCGGGCCTACAAGCTGGCTGGTTACGACAACATCCTCGCGCCGGTCGACAACATCATCGCGGGCGTTCGCTACACCTACGCGCGCTACGGCGGCTTCCACAACCACCCGGGTCTGGTCAACATGAACCTGGGCGGCGGGTATCTGGGGTACTGAAAACGCTCGTCGGGGTGCGGGAAACCCATCGACGGACGATGCTGTCAAACAGGTTCACCCACAAGCATGGCGGCCCTAGCGGGCACACGCCCGGTAGTGCTCCCATCGAACGCGATCCCCGAACGCAGGGAGTGGCCGATGAACGAGCAACAGGCACGCGACGACGAGCTGGCGAAGGTCCGCTCCGAGGCGACGAGTTGGCTGGCCAAGATGGCCAAAGCCCAGCAGCGTCCCAAAGTCGAGCAACGCACGCCTGAGCACGACGCCATGACACCCGCGAAGAAGTAGAAGAAGAAGCACCAGCGCCTCGGCTACGGCCGGGGCGCTTCTGCTTGGAAGGCCGACCACAGCAGGTTCAGCGGGTGATCGGCCGGGTGCTTCGACAGCTCGTCCGTTCGGGCGAAAACGCCCACAAGCCGCTCCAGAGAGTCGTCAGCGAGTTCGACGACCCGGAGGCCCCCGCCCTCCCGGAGCTCGTTGTTCGACGCCACCACGCCCAAACCAGACGTCACGATCATGGCTCCCTGGACGAGGTTCGAGCGCAGCAGCGAGATGCCGTACTGGATCTCGTCGATCTCGGCCGCGATGTCGAGCCCCTGGCGGTAGTCCGGCCCGAACCAGCCCCGCAGGAACTCCGCGATCAGCCCCGCCCCCGGCACCACCAACGGGACCGATCTCAGCTGAGGTACCCGCACCCGGTCGCCCACAACCGTCTCGGGCAGGTTCGTCAGCAACGCGAGCCCGCCGCGTCGCCACTCGATCACGTCGAACTCGGCCTGCTCCCAGCCCGCGCCGGCCCGCGTCACGACGCTGCCGCACACGAGGTCGACCTCGCGCGTCTCCAGCTTCGTCCAGATGTCCTTGGTGCGGATGTGCACGACCTTGAGGTCCACGTCGCGCTCGCGGAACTCGTCCGACACGTGGTGCCACGCCTTCGCGAGCGTGTCCAGCATGTATCGCGTCGTGCCCACGGTGACGGTCGTACCGAGCTTGCGGCGGCACTCGTGAATTCCGTCGAGCCACTCCGCGAGCGTCTCCCGCGCCAATTCGACGATCGACTCACCAGTCGGCGTGAACAGCACGTCTTTTCCGCGTCCCTGCTTCACGACGAGCGCCTCGCCGCACAGTTCCAGGAAGTTCCTGTTCAACGTGTCGAGCTGCTTCTGCACGCTCGACTGCTCCCGTCCCAGTGCGCGGGCCGCTCGTAGGGCCGAACGGGTCTCGTGAACGGTCAACAGGGTCCTGAGCTGGTCCATCGTGGTATCCAGTAGAGCACCGGGCATGTGCAGCAAACGGTGCAGCGAGGTGCTGGTGGGAAGCACCAACTGGGACGAGCCGGACATCGGAACCCTCTCTGATGTTCTACCGATCAGTTGAACTGAACTTGACCGCATTTCGCCGACAAATTATCTCCAGATCCTGTCGGCAAATCCCTGGACACTTATAGCGCGGTGTACAAAGCTATCCGCGGCGACCACGCGTGGGAGCCGATTCCGGGGGGAATCATTGGGGGGTGGGGGTCCGCCAGGCGCAAGCCGGCGGGCCCCCAAGTATTACGCTCAGCCGTTGTGACGGCTTCCGCTCGCCTGGACTGGGGCACCACCTACCAGGTCACCGTGCTCGAACTCGGACTCGCCTGCTGCGGAGTCGAAGTGATGGCAGCTCTCGACCGCCTTCCCGACCTCGGCGTCACGCCCGTCGACGGCGCGGGCGAGGCGCACGTCCTCGTCGTTTCCGGCACCGTCACGGACGTCATGTTGCCCGCTGTCCTCCGCAGTTACGAGGCCATGCCCGAACCCCGTTACGTGATCTCCGTGGGCGCCTGCAGCAACACCGGCGGCCCGTACTGGGATTCCTACAGCGTCACCAAGGGGATCGACCAGGCCCTGCCGGTCCACGTCGCCGTTCCCGGCTGCCCGCCACGGCCCGAGGCGCTGCTCGAAGGCCTCAAAGCGCTGCACGGGCTGGTGAACGCATGACCACCCCGAAGACGGCGTTCGGTCAGACGATCCACCACGTGGAGCTCGCGGACTGGCTCACCGCCACGACCGGCCACCACGCCGAGGGCTTCGTGATGTTCGACTGGCTCGGCGTCGAGGACGCGGGCAGGCCGGGTGCCTCGGGGCAGCGCCACGCCGTGTTCCTGCACGTCATCGACCCGCGGACGCGCGAAGGCGTGATGCTGCGGACCGAGCTGGGCCCCGGCGAGGCCCTGCCGAGCGTCGCCCACCTCTGGAAGGGCGCTGGGTGGCACGAGCGCGAGGCCAGCGAAATGTTCGGAGTGGTGTTCGGCGTCGCCGCGGACGGCGAGCCCGAGCACCTGCTGCTGCCCGACAGCTTCCAGGGCCACCCGCTGCGCAAGGACTTCGTGCTCGCCTCCCGCGTCGTGCGCCCGTGGCCGGGCCGTCTCGAACCCGGCGAGGACAACACGAGCGCCCCGAGCCGCCGCCGCACCGCACCACCAGGAGTGCCGGACCCGTCCTGGGGCCCGCGCCGCGAAGAGGAGCAACAGCCGTGACGAACCTTCCGCCCCGCACGAGGGGCGTCATCGCGCTGTTGGAGGCCAACTGCACGGTCTGCATGATCTGCGCGCGCGAATGTCCTGACTGGTGCATCCACATCACGTCGCACACCGAGGTCGAGCAGCAGCCCGGCAGCGCCCGCCCGCGCAGCCGCAACGTGCTCGACCGGTTCGCGATCGACTACGGCCAGTGTCTCTACTGCGGCATCTGCGTCGAGGTCTGCCCGTTCGACGCGCTGCACTGGGCGCCGGAGTTCGGTTATCCGGGCACGGGTTCGATCGACGGCGAGGGCGCCGTCGCGGAGCTCGTCCACGAACGGGACGTGCTGTCCACCTGGGTCGAGAAGGTGCCGGCACCGCCCGCGCTCGACCCGGCCGCGGAGGCAGCGCCCGAAACGGCCGCAGGAACCGGCAGGCGCCCTGGTTCGTTGAGGGGTAGGACGTAAAACCCGGAGGCGGAACCGTGCACAAGCACTTCAACGGGTTGAAGACGGCCGTGCTGCTCGGCGGGATGAGCGCGCTGATCGTGCTGGTCAGCAGCCTGTTCGGCCGGACCGCACTGGTCATCGGCCTGCTGTTGGCCTTGGGCGTGAACGCCTACGCGTACTTCAACTCCGACAAGCTCGCGCTGCGGGCGATGCGGGCGGTGCCCGTGTCGCAAGTGGAGCAACCAGTGCTCTACGCCATCGTGCGGGAGCTGTCGCAGAAGGCGCGCCAGCCCATGCCCAGGCTCTTCCTGAGCCCGACGGTCGCACCGAACGCGTTCGCGACGGGCCGCAACCCGCGCAACGCCGCCGTGTGCTGCACCACGGGCATCCTCGACCTGCTCGACGAACGCGAACTGCGCGCCGTGCTCGGCCACGAGCTCGCGCACGTCTACAACCGCGACATCCTGATCAGCTGCGTGGCGGGCGCGCTGGCCGGCGTGATCACCATGCTGGCGAACCTGGCCCTGTTCGCGAGCATCTTCGGAGGCGGCGACTCCGACGACGAGGGCCCAGGACCGTTGGGGCTGCTGCTGATCGCCCTGCTCGGCCCGGTCGCGGCCACCGTCGTGCGCCTGGCCGTGAGCCGCTCGCGCGAGTTCCAGGCGGACCAGTCCGGCTCCGAGCTCACCGGCGACCCGCTCGCCCTGGCCTCGGCACTGCGCAAGATCGAGCAGGGGACGCGGGCGGCGCCGCTCGCACCGGAGCCGGAGGTGGTGTCGCAGAGCCACCTGATGATCGCGAACCCGTTCCGCTCGGGGGAACAGTTCGCCAGGTGGTTCTCGACCCACCCGCCGATCGCCGACCGCATCCGCAGGCTCGAGGAGATGGCGAGGCGTTAACGCCCGACCTTCGCCACGGCCATCAGGTACTCGCCGTACCCGGACTTGCCGAGCTTCTCGCCGAGCGCGTAGCACTCCTGCGCGGAGATGAAGCCCATGCGCAGCGCGATCTCCTCGGGACACGCGATGCGCACGCCCGTCCGGTGCTCCAGCACCTGCACGAACTGCCCGGCCTCGAGCAGCGAGTCGTGCGTGCCGGTGTCGAGCCACGCGAACCCGCGGCTCAGGTCCACGAGCTGCGCCCGCCCGTCGCGCAGGTAGTGCAGGTTGACGTCGGTGATCTCCAGCTCGCCCCGCGCCGACGGCTTGAGGTTCCGCGCGACGTCCACCACACCGTTGTCGTAGAAGTAGAGCCCGGTGATGGCCCTGTTCGACTTCGGCTTCGCGGGCTTCTCCTCGATGGACAACAACTTGCCCGACGCGTCCACCTCGCCCACGCCGTACCGCTCGGGGTCCTTCACCTGGTAGCCGAACAGCACACACCCGTCCAAAGTGGACGCGTGGTGCTGCAACGTGGTGGAGAAGCCCTGGCCGTAGAAGATGTTGTCGCCCAGCACCAGCGCCACGTCGTCACCACCGACGAAGTCCGCGCCGATGACGAACGCCTCCGCGAGCCCGTTCGGGGCGGCCTGCTCCGCGTAGGAGAAGGCCATGCCCCACTGGGACCCGTCACCGAGCAACCGCCGGAACAACGGCAGGTCGGTCGGCGTGCTGATGATCAGCACCTCCCGGATGCCGGCCAGCATGAGCACCGACAGCGGGTAGTAGATCATCGGCTTGTCGTACACCGGCAGCAACTGCTTCGAGACGGCCTGCGTGATCGGGTGCAGGCGCGTCCCGCTGCCACCGGCGAGGACGATGCCTTTCACCGGTAGTTGGTGAACTGGAGGGCGATGCCGAAGTCGGAGCCCTTCAGCAGCGAGATCACGTCCTGCAGGTGGTCCTTCTTCTTGCCGGAGACCCGCAACTGGTCGCCCTGGATCTGCGCCTGCACGCCCTTGGGCGCCTCGTCGCGGATCTTCTTGGCGATCTCCTTGGCCTTCTCGGACGTGATGCCCTGCACGAGATTTCCCGTGACCTTGAACACCTTGCCCGAGATCGCGGGCTCACCCACCTCGAACGCCTTCATCGAGATGTTGCGCTTGACCAGCTTCTCCTGGAAGACGTCGATCGCCGCCTTGCAACGCTCCTCGGTCTCGGAGGTGAAGGTGATCGCCTCCTCGCCGGCCCAGGCCACTGTGGTGTTGGTCCCGCGGAAGTCGAAGCGCGTGCTCAGCTCCTTGGAGGCCTGGTTGAGCGCGTTGTCGACCTCCTGCCGGTCCACCTTGCTCACCACGTCGAACGACGGGTCCGCCACGACTTCACTCCTCAACGATCTCGGGGTCACAGCCAGCGTCGATGCTACTGGGGTACCCCGATTTGGGGCTCCCCGAAGGGGTTATGTATTGTTCCGCCTGCACCGTTACGGCGGTGTGGGGCGGGTTGCCCGAGCGGCCAATGGGAGCGGACTGTAAATCCGTCGCGAAAGCTACAGAGGTTCGAATCCTCTACCCGCCACATCGAAAGGTCCCTGTGACTCAGCGCGCGCTGAGTCACAGGGACCTTTCTGTTGTTCGCGGTCGATTCCGGCGGTCCTGGACTGAGCATTGACCGCATCAGGTGACGTGGAAGACCGGCCAGCCGATCTCGGTGCGCCACGCGGAGGGATCGCTCGAGTCACGAGGGCCGACGAGGTACACCTCCCGCACCGGCCCGGCCACCGACATCGCGTTCTCCACCACCCAGGTTCCGAGGGCGCCGTAGGTGACGTCGACGCCGTCGTGCTCGCCGACGTGGGTTGCGACGGCCAGTTCGGCGGCGGGGAGGGTCACCGGGTGCACGCGTCCGGTGCGGGGTGGTGCGGCGGTCGGAAGGTAGACGAGGGCGTGGCCGCGCTCGTGTTCGAAGAGGGCGTTGTCGTAGTTGCCGCCTGGTGGTCCGGTCGCGGTGGAGCCGACGGCCGCGTCCAGTTCGGCCATCGCGCCCGCGAACCAGGCCTCGACGTCGCCGTGCTCGACCACGGCCTCCACCGCCGCGACCGCGCGGGCGGGCTCCGCGCGCAGTTCGACGTCGATCGGCGCGGGGTCGGGACGGAGCAGGCGTCGCAGCGACACGACCGCGGCCCGCGTGCGGTCGAGCACGTGTTCGAGGCGTTGCAGGTGGTCTGCGACCAAGGCCGCCCGGACGCCGGGGTCGGGGGTTCGCAGGATTCGCTGCACGTCGTTCAGGGGGACGTCGAGTTCGCGGAGCCGGTGGATGACCTGTGCGGTCGGGATCTGGTCTACGCCGTAGTAGCGGTAACCGGTGACGTCGTCCACCACGGCGGGTTCCAGCAGGGCTGCTTCGTGGTACCGGCGGAGGGTCCGCACGCTCAAGTGGGTCAGCCGCGAGAACTCCCCGATGGTCAGCACCCGTTCATTGTGGACTCTCCCCCTGGGAGAGGGTCCACGCCTTGACCCTCCCGCGCCGCGAGGTCGCACGGTGGGCTCATGACACAGCACACCGAACTGCTCCCGGCCACCGTGCGTGAGTTCCTCGCCGCCCACGTCGGGCGCGACGCCGACACGGCCTCGTCGTTCCTCGCCGAGGACGTGGTGGTCGTCGACCAGGACGAGACCTTCCGCGGCAGGGAGGAGGTCCACGCGTTCCTGCGGGACGCCGGGTCCGAGTTCGAGTACACGACCGAGCAGGTCGGTGCCCGCCGCGTTGATGACGCCCACTGGGTGGTGACGGTGCGGCTCGAGGGCACGTTCCCGGGTGGCGTCGCTGAGCTCGACTACCGGTTCGCGTTGCGGGGTGGGCTCGTCGCCGAACTCGTCATCGCCAACCACACGGCCTGACCGAATCCTTCACCCACACACAGGGCCTCTGACCGAACAGGTCAGGGGCCCATCGTCGTATCGTCTTACACGACCGAGGGGGGATCTCAGTGCGCACGCAGATGGCAACCGAGGCCGGCAGGACGACCGCGCCGAGCGAGGACCGCGCTCTGGTCGGGCCGAACCTGCTCGCCGTGCTCGACGGCGTGACGGCGAAGCCCGAGACCGGGTGCGCGCACGGGGTCGGGTGGTTCGCCGACCAGCTGTCGGCGGAGATCCTGCGGTTCGCCCACCTCGAGCCGGCGGCGGCGCTCGCGGAAGCCATCAAGCATGCCGCTGAGCTGCACGTGAGCACGTGCGACCTCGATCATCCCGACTCGCCGAGCGTGGCTGTCGCGGTGGTGCAGATCAAGGACGACGTGCTGCGGTACCTGGTGTTGGGGGACTCCACGGTGGTGATCGACACGAAGCGCGAGTTGCTCGTGGTGAGTGACAGGCAGACGAATCGCACGGCTGGTGCGAAGGTTGCTGATGTCGAGCACGCGCTCACCGGTGAGGTGGCGATGCAGGACGTGCGGCGGGTGGCGGTCCTGTCGGACGGGGCGGCGCGGGCGGTGGACCTGTTCAACCTCTTCGATTGGCGTCAGGCGTTGGAACTGATGGCGGCGAACGGGCCGGATGACCTCATCCGCAAGATGCGCGCCGTCGAAAAGGAAGACGCCAAGGGTGTGGATTGGCCTCGCGAAAAGATTTCCGACGACGCGACTGTCGTTTACCTCGACCGGTGATGGTCTGACCATCAATGGCGGGGCGCGGGTTCCACGCCTCGGCGGCGTGCGATCGCCTTCATGTTGTCCTCGCCCCAGTCGCCCAGGGGGAGCAGCGCCTCGTTGAGGCGGACGCCCAGCGCGGTCAGTGAGTACTCGACGCGGGGTGGGACCTCGTGGAAGACCTCGCGGTGCACGATCTCGTCCGCTTCCATCTCGCGCAGCACCTGGATCAGCATCTTCTCGCTGATGCCGGAGACGGAGCGGCGCAGTTCGCCCGTGCGCACGGGGCCTTCGTGCAGCGCCCACAGGATCAGGGCCTTCCACCGGCCGCCGATCACGTCGATCGCCGCGTCGAGGCCGCACACGTAGTTTCGGGGCTTCATCAGGATCCTTACCGAAAAGTGGGTACCTGACAAAATAGTAGGTACTTGTCGATCCGCCAGTGCCAGAACGAGCATTCAGGGCATGGGGATCAAGGAAACCGTGAGCGTGCTCGGCCTCGGTCGGATGGGCAGCGCGCTCGCGAAGGCTCTCGTTGAAGAGGGCTACGAAGTGACGGTGTGGAACCGCACGCCGAAAACCGTCCCGAACGCCAGAAGTGTTGGCACGCCGCAGGAAGCGTTCAAGAGCGATGTCGTCGTCACGTGCCTGTCGACGTACGACGTGCAAGAACCGTTGCTCACCAACGAGATCAAGACGCTCGTCAACCTGACGTCCGGTACGCCGGAGGAGGCCCGCCGGACCGCGCAGTGGGCGAAGGCGAACGGGGTCGAGTACGTCGACGGCGTGATCATGGCCGTGCCGCAGCAGATCGGGACGGAACAGGCCAGGATCCTGTTCAGCGGCAACGAGAAGCATCACGTCCTGCACGCGTTCGGCGAGCCGGTGCACGTCGGTGAGGACGCGGGGCTCGCGGCGCTGTACGACCTCGCGTTGCTCGGCATCATGTGGGCCACGTTCGGCGGCTACCTGCAGGCGGTCGCGTTGATGGGCAGCGAGGGCATCACGCCGGAGCGGTTCACGCCGATGACCACGAGCTGGCTGAACGAGATGAGCACCCTGCTGCCCGAGATGGGCGAGGAGACGCGGACCCGGCGCTACGAGACCGACGTGTCCGCGCTCGACATCAACGTGTCCGGGCTGCGCCTGCTCACCGAGGCCAGCCGCGCGCAGGGCCTCGACACCACCCTCCCGCAGGCCCTGCACGGCCTGTTCGAACGCGCCCAGGGCAACGGCCACGGCGCGCACAGCATCGCGAGCGTCATCGAGGAGATCCGGAAGTGAAGTACCTGGGCAAGAAGGCGGTCGTCACGGGCGGCACGCACGGCATGGGCCGCGCCACGGTCGACAAGCTCATCGAACAAGGTGCCGAGGTGCTGCTCACGGGACGCACGACAGACAAGGCCGAAGGCATCAAGGCGCACGCCGTGGCGTCGGACGCGGCGAACCTCCAGGACATCGCCCGGCTCGAAACCGAGGTGCGGGAACGGCTCCAGGAGATCGACCTGCTCTTCGTGAACGTCGGCCACGCGACGCTGACCCCGTTCGCGGACGCCACCGAACCCGAGTACGACCGCACGTTCGACATCAACACCAAGGGCGCGTTCTTCACGGCGCAACGCCTGGCGCCGCTCATCAAGGACGGCGGCGCGATCGTCTTCACGACCAGCGTCGCCACCGGGCAGGGCGCCGAGGGGCTGACCCTCTACGCGGCGGCCAAGGCCGCGGTGCGGTCCTTCGCGCGCGGGTTCGCCGCGGAGCTCGCGCCTCGGGGGATCAGGGTCAACGTGGTGAGTCCCGGCTTCATCGACACCCCGTCCATGGGTGTCGTGGGCGCGCCGCCGGAGGTGTTGCAGCAGTTCAAGGAGGAGGGCGACCGCATCACGCCCCTCAAGCGCCACGGCACGATGGACGAGGTCGCGGACGCCGTGCTGTTCCTCGGTTTCGACGCCACCTTCACGACCGGTGCGGAGCTCGCGGTCGACGGGGGACTGGGCCAGGGCGTCAGCGCCTGAGAAGAAATCTCCTGACAAAAATCTTCGGGGAAACCTGTCACACCTCCGTCTCCTGCCGGGTCGACCAGGAAACAGGAGACGAAGGAGAACGAAGATGAGGATCGCGAACCCGATGATGTCGGTGCCCGGCGCCATGAAGGCGATGCTGGACCTGTCCGCGGCCGCGGCGGCGACGGGACTGGACGCGGACTTCGTGGAGCTGATCTGCCTGCGGGTCAGCATCATGAACGGCTGCGGGGCTTGCATCGACTACCACACCAAGTTGCTGCGCAAGGCGGACGTGGCGGACGAGCGGGTCTACGCCGTCGCCGGCTGGAGGGACGTCCCCTACTACACCGACGCGGAGAAGGCGGCGTTCGCGCTCGCGGAGGAGATGACGCACGTGCAGGTCAGCGACGCCGTGTGGGCGGAAGTCGCGCGGCACTGGACCGAGCAGCAGCTCGCCGGTCTGATGCTGGCGATCTGTGCGATCAACACGTGGAACCGGCTCAACATCGCGTCACAGCAGAAGGTGTCCGCCTAGGACGGACAGAGAGAGACCGGCGCGCAAGAGCTTCCTCTCTCTTGCGTGCCGGTCTCAGCGCGAAGCGTACCCCATGTCGAACAAATGTTCGATCATTGGGCGATCAACACGCCCGTCAGCTGGCGGCGAGTGCCGCTCGGCCGTCGTCGGTCAGTTCAGCACAGACGCGAAGGCCGAAGCTGGTCGGCTGCGCGGCGCGCAGCAGGCCCGCGTGCACGAGGTCGTGCGTCGCGGTGCGGTCGCAGCACGGCAGCCCGTCGACGTACAGGTCGGGCTCCGCACCGCCCGTCACCTCGGCACGTCCCGCGGCGACAGCCCGCAGCATCGATCTCGCTCTTCCGCTGAGTTCCATCTCGGCCCCCCGGGAGTGATGTCCGAATCCACTTACCCCTTTGTCGAAATAGAGGCCGGATTCGTTCCACAAGTACGGGTTCGTTCGGGTTCTTCGCTTGTGTGAACGGGTAGATCATGTCCCACTAGGCCGTTCGGGTCGGGAAGACACGCCGGGGGACGGGCGCAGCGCGGGGCGGCGTGCCCACACCGTCCAGCGCGGGCGGTAGCCGTTCGAGTACCAGAACGGCGTCGAGCGCGGGTTCGGCAAGGCGTGGTGGAGCAGTGTTGCTGCCACTCCGGCGTCGTCCAGCACCGAGTGCGCGTGTGCGACGAGAGCGCTGCCCGCGCCCGTGCCGCGCGCATCGGGCCGCACGCCGAGATGGCCGAGGTATGCGAACGGCTGCGCTGAGGCGAACCGCTCCATCCACCCCGCGTCCTGCGGCATGTCGACGTAGATCATGCCGACGGGCGTGTCTCCCGAGACCGCGAGCCACATCGCCTCGTGGTCGCGGTCGAGGACCTCGGCCAGTGCCGACCGCAGGTGCTCCGCGGTGTTCGGGCGTTCGGTGACCATGCCGAACGCGGTGTCGTACCGGACCGTGTGCATGTTCAGGTCGACCACGACGTCCAGGTCGTCCCAGGTCGCCGCCCGCACGCCCACCTCCGACGGCCGCGGCGCGGGGGAGCGGCCGGCGAGGCGTTCGGCGATCACGGTGAGAGGGGCGAAGCCGCGGTGGATCAGCGGTAGCGCGTCGGCGTGGCTCGGCAACGTCACCACCGCCGCGGTGTCGGGGTCGCCGGGGTGGGTGAGCCGCGGTTCCCACTCGTCGAGCAGCGCGGGCAGGTCGCAGCCGGGCTGCCAGTGCAACCGGTGCAGGCGCAGGGGTCCCCAGGTCGCTCCCAGCGAATCCGGATCGGTCTCGGTGAAGGAAAAGATGTCGGCCACGCCCCATCTGAGCATGGCAGGGTCGGCCTCGTGGAGATCTACGTCGTGGACTCGTTCACCAGCAAGCCCTTCGCGGGCAACCCCGCCGGGGTCGTGCTCCTCGCCGAACCACGTGACGACGCCTGGATGCAGGCCGTCGCGGCCGAGATGAAGCACGCCGAAACCGCCTTCGTCACCCCTGACAACCACCTCCGCTGGTTCACGCCGGAGACCGAGGTGGACCTGTGCGGGCACGCCACCCTCGCCACCGCGCACGTGCTGGGCGGCGAGCAGTCGTTCACCACGCGTAGCGGGGTGCTCACATGCACAAATGACGATGGATGGGTCCGGATGGACTTCCCCGCGGACCCACCAGAGTTGATTGACCCGCCAATCGGTCTAGCGGAAGCGCTGCCACATGCGACGATCAAGTCCGTGTCGCGCGGGCGCTTCGACTTCCTGATCGAGTTGGAGAGCGCCGCGGAGGTCCGTTCCCTGCGACCCGACGTCCAAGGACTGACACAAATCCAGTCACGCGGAGTGATCGTGACGGCCGTCGGCGACGGAGATGCGGACGTCGTCAGCCGCTGCTTCTACCCGTCCGTCGGCATCCCGGAGGACCCCGTCACCGGATCGGCCCACTGCACCCTTGCGTCCTATTGGGTGCCTCGGCTCCAGCGCGCTGACCTGCTCGCGGAGCAGGCGTCGCCGCGCGGGGGGTTCGTCAGGGCGACCCTCGCCCAAGATCGCGTGCTGCTCTCGGGGCAGGCCGTGACGGTGCTCCAGGGGCGCCTCAGCGTCTAGCCACGTCTGGGTGAATCGACGTCACCAACCGTGCTCGACCTGCCATTTCGTCCCCCGAGCGGGGTACATTGGTGCCCCTGGAGGGGTCCTGATCGCCAAAGGCGGGACCCCTCAGTCACGCCTAGAGGATCCCCTCACCCAGGCCGACGAGGAGGCTGGATGTCCGACCGAGCGTCGGCCCCCGTGTCGGACTCGGCCGCCTGGTCGGCCAAGTCGACCAACCGCGCGTTCAGCGCGTTCGCCGTCACCCTCCTGGTGGCAGGCGTCGTCTGCGCGGGCATGGTCGCGGCGTGGCTCCCGGAGCGGGAGACCACCTCCCTGTTCTGGATCGGCCCCCTCCTCGTCGTCGGCTTCCTGCTGGCGGAACAGCTCGCGATCAACGTCGACGTCCGCAGCGGCGTCGCGTGGACGATCTCCTTCACCGAGATCCCGCTGGTCCTGGGCCTGCTCGTCGCCCCGTTCGAGATCGTGCTCGCCGCGCACGTGGTCGCGGGCGTGGGCACGTTGCTCGGCAGGCGGATCCTCGACAGGGCCGTCTACAACGCGGGCCTCATGTTCATGGAGATCTCCGTGGCGTTCGCCGCCGCGGAGGCCGTGAACCGCATGATCGGCGCCGGCGGCCCGTTCTGGGCAGGCGCCTTCGTCGGCACCATCACCGTGCCGATGCTCGCGAGCGTGCTGGGCCTGTGCGCACTGCGCCTCATGGGCAAGTCGATGCGCGTCGGCAACAGCCTCCGTCTGGTGCTGCAGACGCTGGTCGTGGCTCTGCTGAACACCTCGATCGGCCTCGTCGGCTACCAGATCGTCGCCACCACCGAGTGGGGCGGCGTCCTGATCATCCTGGTGCTCGCGGGAATCGTGGCCACCTACCTCGCCTACTCCGGGCTGCTGCGCGAACAGCGCGACCTGGAGGCGTTGAGCGAGGTCAGCCTCAGCGTCGCGAGGTCGGGACAGCTCGGCACCGGCCCGCGCCAGCCCGACGACGACCTGAACGCGGGCGTCGAAGAGGACGAGTGGCAGCAGATCGCGGAACGCATCCGCGAGCAGCTCAACGCGAACAGGGTCGTGCTGCGCCTGCGCACCGACCCGCAGGAAGCCATGATCACCCTCGTTGCCGGCGAACCGCTGCCCGAGGAGATGACCGCGACGGACCCCCGTGCCGTGCGCGAAGACCCCGTTCTCCAGCTGCCGGGCACGCACGTCCGCTACTACCGCGTCGCCGACGCGACCGAGGACGTCACCGAGGCCCTGCTGCGCCGTGACGCGCAGGAGGCCCTGGTCGTCCCGTTGCGCGGCGCGACCCAGCTGCTCGGCGCCGTCGAGGCGCACGACCGGCTCTCGCGCTGGCGCGGTTTCGGCAAGGCGGACATCCAGCTGCTGCGCACGCTGGCCTCGCACCTCGCGACGGCCGTCGACAACCGGCGCCTGCTCGCCCGCCTGCGCCACGACGCCTACCACGACCCGCTGACCGGCCTGCTGAACCGGGCCGGCCTTCGTGAGGCCTGCGCCGAATCCCTGCGCGAGTCCCAGCGGGGCGTGGTGCTGCGCATCGACCTCGACATCCTGTCGACGGTCTCCGACGCGCTCGGCCAGGCCTGGGGCAACCGGATGGTCGTCGCCGCCGGACGCCGGCTGCGCGACGCCCTCGGCGCCGACGTGCCGCTCGCACGGCTCGAGGGTGGCGCGTTCGCCGCGTACCTCGACGACGAGCGCGCGGCGACCGCCCACGAGACCGCGGAACGGTTGCGTGCCGGGCTTTCCGTGCCGTACCCGGTCGACCGCCTGACCGTCGAGGCCTCCGCCGTCGTGGGATACGCGTCCAAGGCGGACTCCGAGACCGAGGACCCGGACCCCGACGCGTTGCTGCAGCGGGCGGACGTCGCCGTGCGCGCGACGTCCGAGGGCACGCCGGTGAAGGCCTACGCACCGTCGATGGGCCACCTGTTCCTGCGCCGCTTCCAGCTCGTGACGCAGTTCCGCCAGGCCGTCGAGACCGGCCAGATCTCGGTGCACTACCAGCCGAAGGTCGCCCTGCCGTCCCGTCAGGTCGTGGGCGCGGAGGCCTTGGTGCGCTGGACGCATCCGGAGTTCGGCCGCGTCGACCCGGACGAGTTCGTGCCGGCCGTCGAGGCCACCGGTCTCGTGGACGTGCTGACGGACTTCGTGATGGACCGCGCGCTGGAACGCGTCCGCCGCTGGCTCGACCGCGGGCTGCGGATGTCCATCGCGGTGAACCTCTCCGTGCGGACGCTCGGCGACGAGGACTTCCCGAACCGCGTGGAAGCCGCGCTGGAGCGCCACGACGTGCCTTCGGGGCTGCTGACCTTCGAGCTCACCGAGTCGGGCGTCATGGCCGATCCCGAGCGCGCTCTGCCGGTGCTGAGGCGCCTGCACGCGATCGGCGTCGTGCTGGCGGTCGACGACTTCGGCACCGGCTACTCGTCGCTCGCGTACCTGCGCCAGCTGCCGGTCGACGAGGTCAAGATCGACAAGTCGTTCGTGCTCGGGATGGGCACGGACCTCGGCGACATGGCCGTGGTCCGCTCGATCGTGGAGCTCGGGCACTCACTCGGCCTCGTGGTCGTCGCGGAAGGCGTGGAGGACGACGCCGCGCGCGACCAGCTCGTCGGGATGGGCTGCGACGTCGCGCAGGGCTACCTGATCTCCCGGCCGCTCTCCGAAGATCGCTTCGAGGCGTGGCTGCGGGCACGAACCGTGCAGGTCAGGGGTGCTCGCGATGAGACGGTGCTCACCTTGGTCCACTAGAGGGACCCCCGGATTTCGTTCTTGGTAGACGCGTGTTGTAGAGTTCTAGACAGCTCAGCAAGAACGAAAGAGCAAGCCCCTTTAGCTCAGTCGGCAGAGCGTCTCCATGGTAAGGAGAAGGTCTACGGTTCGATTCCGTAAAG
Organism: Lentzea cavernae; assembly: GCF_014653695.1. Classification (GTDB taxonomy): domain Bacteria; phylum Actinomycetota; class Actinomycetes; order Mycobacteriales; family Pseudonocardiaceae; genus Lentzea; species Lentzea cavernae. The sequence continues at coordinate 589,374 of NZ_BNAR01000003.1, forward strand.
GGGCTCTACAACTGGCCGCAGTGCTGAGCGCTGCGGCTTGAGTTGTGTTAAAGCGGTGTAGCTCAGTTGGTAGAGCAAGCGGCTCATAATCGCTGTGTCGCCGGTTCAAGTCCGGCCACCGCTACTCAGCAACATCTCGGGCGACGTCAGTCGCCCACCCCGCCAGACGGTAAGCCCGGACTGGGTTCTCACGGGGTTCGCGTGCTCTCAGGAAGGCAAGGACCGTGGCTGCAACCGACGTACGCCCGAAGATCACCCTCGCGTGCGAGGAGTGCAAGCACCGGAACTACATCACCAGGAAGAACCGGCGCAACGACCCGGACCGCCTGGAGATCAAGAAGTTCTGCCCGAACTGCAAGACGCACCGCGCGCACAAGGAAACCCGCTGAGCGCGTAGCAGCTTTCGACCGAGGCCCGTCCCACACGTGGGGCGGGCCTCGTCGCATATAGGCTCATTCGGTGCCTCTCGACCCCGCTTTCATCGGACGTAGTTATCCGCCGTCGCAGCCGTACGACGTGAGCCGCGAGAAGATCCGCGAGTTCGCCGACGCCATCGGCGCGACCAGCCCGGCCTACCGCGACGCCGACGCGGCGAAGGCGCTGGGGCACGGGGACGTCATCGCACCGCCGACGTTCGCGATCGTCGTGTCGATGAAGACGAACGAGACGGTCATGTTCGACCCGGAGCTGGAGCTCGACTACAGCCGCGTCGTGCACGGCGACCAGAACTTCACGCACCACCGCCCCATCACCGCGGGCGACCAGCTCGTCAGCACCACGCACATCGACGCCATCACGTCCCGCATGGGCAACGACATGGTGACCGTGCGGACGGAGATCAGCACGGTGGGCGGCGAGCCCGTCACCACCGCCAAGTCCATGCTCGTCGTGAGGGGAGAAGACGCGTGAGCGCGGCAGTCAGCACCGAGGTGGGCACCGAACTGCCAGCGCTGTCCGTGCGCCTCAAGCGCGACGACCTGGTGCGCTACGCAGGCGCCTCGCTGGACTTCAACCCGATCCACTGGAACGAGAGGACGGCCAGGGAGGTCGGCCTGCCGGACGTCATCGCGCACGGCATGCTGACCATGGCCGTGGCCTCGCGGATCGTCGCGGAGTGGATCGGCGACCCCGGCGCGATCGTCGAGTACGGGTGCCGTTTCGGCAGGCCCGTGGTGGTGCCCGACGACGGCGAGGGCGCGCTGGTCGAGGTGACGGCGAAGGTCACCAAGGCCTTCGACGACGGAACTGTGAAGGTCAACATCAACGCGGCTTTTGACGGCAAGTCGGTGTTGACAGGCGCTTTCGCCCGCGTGCGCGTCAGCTGATCTTGTGATCAAGAACACCACCGGACAACCCGGTCCGGTGGTGTTTGCGGTGCTCACGCCGGAATCGGGGCTTCGCGAGCCCTCGGTTGCACGACCCTGATTCGTGTTCTCGGTTCGCGTGTGGGTAGGCTGTGCGACAGGCCGCTGGGCAAGTGTCTGAGCGGTCTGGTTGGAATGGACGGGGCAGGCTCCCGTACACTTCCTGCGTTGGCCAGGGGATTTCGTGACGAGATCTCAAAGGGGCGTAGCTCAACTGGCAGAGCAGCGGTCTCCAAAACCGCAGGTTGCAGGTTCAAGTCCTGTCGCCCCTGCTGTCGAAGCGCGTCATGGGTGGAGTGGAGGCACGGCATGAGCGAGGGCCGCGAGCAGGACCAGCCGGAGGAGCGCGAAGGCGCTGTCCGGCCGTCCACTGCTGCGGCGCGACGTGAACGTCGTGCCTCCTCTCGCCCGGCCGCCCGCAAGGACGGCAGCAGCGCTGAGTCGAAGAAGAGCGTCGCCAAGTCCGAGGATTCGGACGACGACGCGAAGAAGAGTCGCCCGACCAAGTCCCGTGACGGGCAGGAGAAGCGTCCTTCGCTGATCGGGCGGGGTTTCCGCTACATCCGCGAGGTCGTCAGCGAACTCCGCAAGGTGATCTGGCCGACGCGCAAGCAGTTGGTCACCTACACCGGCGTCGTGCTGGTGTTCGTGGTCTTCATGGTGGCGCTGGTGTGGGCTCTCGACCTCGGCTTCGGCGCGGCTGTTTTCGAGTTGTTCGGCTGAGCCGGACAGCTGCCGCTGCAACCAGGAAGCGAGATCCACAGTGAGCTCCGACAACGGCGTTGACGCCCAGGAGAAGACCGACCTCATCGACGACGAGGTGTCCGAGGACACCGCGACGGACGAGACGGTCGAGTCGGAGGCTGTGGACTCCGAGGCCGACGCTGTCGACGCCGGCACCGAGGACGAGAGCGACGAGGAGTCCGAAGAGGACGCCGACGTTCTCGCGATCGACGAGACGCCGATCGACGAAGAGCCCGAGGACCCCGCCGAAGAGCTGCGCCAGGCCCTGCGCCGCGCGCCCGGCGACTGGTACGTCGTGCACTCGTACGCCGGCTACGAGAACAAGGTCAAGGCGAACCTCGAGACTCGTATCCACACGCTCGACATGGAGGACTACATCTTCCAGGTCGAGGTGCCGACCGAAGAGGTCACCGAGATCAAGAACGGCCAGCGCAAGCTGGTGCAGCGCAAGGTGCTGCCCGGCTACATCCTGGTCCGCATGGAGCTCACCGACGCGTCCTGGAGCGCCGTCCGCAACACGCCGGGCGTGACCGGGTTCGTCGGAGCCACCTCGAAGCCCTCGCCCCTCACGATCGACGAGGTGCTGAAGTTCCTGCTCCCGCAGCAGGAGCAGAAGCCGGCCGAGGGCAAGAAGGCCGCCTCCGCCACCGTGTCGAAGCCGACCATCGAGGTCGACTTCGAGGTCGGCGAGTCGGTCACCGTCATGGACGGCCCGTTCGCCACGCTGCCGGCAACGATCAGCGAGGTCAACGCGGACGGCCAGAAGCTGAAGGTCCTGGTGTCGATCTTCGGCCGGGAGACGCCGGTCGAGCTGTCGTTCAGCCAGGTCTCCAAGATCTGAGCGGTCCTCCCTCAACCGGAAGACCGATCGGCCACGCGGCGGCTGGCAGAGCCACGCGCGGACACCGCAATAACAGGAAGTACGGACAATGCCTCCCAAGAAGAAGAAGCTGTCAGCGATCATCAAGCTGCAGATCAAGGCTGGTGCCGCCAACCCGGCGCCGCCCGTTGGTCCCGCGCTGGGTCAGCACGGCGTCAACATCATGGAGTTCTGCAAGGCCTACAACGCCGCGACCGAGTCGCAGCGCGGTCAGGTCGTGCCGGTCGAGATCTCCGTGTACGAAGACCGCTCGTTCGACTTCAAGCTGAAGACCCCTCCGGCCGCGCGACTCATCCTCGCCGCCGCTGGTGTCGACAAGGGCAGCGGCGAGCCGCACCGCGTCAAGGTCGCCAAGGTGACCATGGAGCAGGTCCGCAGCATCGCGCAGGTCAAGATGGTCGACCTGAACGCGAACGACATCGACCAGGCCGCGAAGATCATCGCCGGCACCGCCCGTTCCATGGGCATCACGGTCGAAGGCTGACCCACCCCTTTCTTTTCTCGCAAGCGTGGGAGAGCCGAGCGCGGCTCATTCACCACGAACTGATCCACGAAGGACAGAGTTATGAAGCGCAGCAAGGCCTACAAGGCCGCCGCCGAGCTGGTGGACCGGGATCGGCTGTACTCGCCGCTCGAGGCCGCCAAGCTCGCCAAGGAAACGTCCAAGGTGAAGCTGGACGCCACCGTCGAGGTCGCGATCTGCCTCGGCGTCGACCCTCGCAAGGCCGACCAGATGGTCCGCGGCACCGTGAATCTGCCGCACGGTACGGGCAAGACCGCCCGCGTGATCGTCTTCGCAGTCGGCGACAAGGCCGCTGAGGCCGAGGCCGCCGGTGCGGACGCCGTTGGCTCCGAGGACCTGATCGAGCGCATCCAGGGTGGCTGGCTCGACTTCGACGCCGCGATCGCGACCCCCGACCAGATGGCCAAGGTCGGTCGCATCGCCCGCATCCTGGGCCCGCGTGGCCTGATGCCGAACCCGAAGACCGGCACCGTGACCCCCGAGGTCGCCAAGGCCGTCAACGAGATCAAGGGCGGAAAGATCAACTTCCGCGTTGACAAGCAGGCCAACCTGCACTTCGTCATCGGCAAGGTCTCGTTCGACTCCGAGAAGCTGGTCGAGAACTACGCGGCCGCGCTGGACGAGATCCTCCGCGCGAAGCCGTCCGCGGCCAAGGGCCGATACGTCAAGAAGGTCGTCGTCTCCACGACGATGGGCCCCGGCATCCCGGTCGACCCGAGCCGCACCCGCAACATGCTGGTGGACGAGGCCTGAGCCTCCCCCGCTCACAGCTGGACCTCTGAGAAAGGCCCCCGGTTCGCCGGGGGCCTTTCTGCTGTTTCAGCGGTGCCGGCGGCGGTAGTCGCCGGGGGCCACGCCCACCTGCTTGAGGAAGTGGTGGCGGAGGTTGTTGGCCGTGCCGACGCCGCTCAGGCCCGCGATCTTCTCCACGGACAGGTCGGTCGACTCCAGCAAGGCCTGCGCTCGCGCGAGGCGTTCGTTGAGCAGCCACTGCAACGGCGTCGTGCCGGTGGTGGCCTGGAGCCTGCGGTAGAAGGTCCGCGGGCTCATCGCGGCACGGGCGGCCAGGTCGTCGATCGTCAGCGGCTCGTCCAGGCGGGAGCGCGCCCAGTCGAGCACCGACTCCAGGCTCCGGTTGTCGCTCGGGGGAACCGCGAGGTCGATGACCTGGCTCCGGCTGCCGGGGCGGTGTCCCGGCACGATCATCCGGCGGGCCAGCTGGTCGGCGACGTGGGCGCCGAGGTCGCGGCGCACCAGGTGCAGGCACAGGTCGAGTCCCGCTGTCATGCCCGCGCTGGTCAGCACGTCACCTTCGTCGACGTAGAGGACCGAGTCGTCGACCTGGACCTCCGGGTAGCGCTCGGCCAGCAGAGCTGTGTGCATCCAGTGCGCGGTCGCTCTTTTGCCGTCCAGCAGGCCTGCTTCGGCCAGCGCGTAGGCGCCGACGCACTGCGAGACGATGCGGGCGCCGTTGGCGTGGGCCTTGCGCAGGGCCGAGACCAGCTCAGGAGGAACGGGCGCGTTCTCCTCGATGACCTCCTCCGGCACCCACGACACGAAGACCGTGTCCGCGTTCACGACGTCGTCGAGGCCGTGCGTGGCGTGGAGGGTGAAGCCGGGGCCGGTGCCGCGCGTGCTGTTTCCCGTGCCGCACAACCAGAAGTCGTACCAGGGGTCGGCGAGGTCGGGCTGCGGCGTGCCGAAGACGGCGGCGGGGATGCCCAGTTCGTAGAGGTCGGCCACGCCGAAGTCGCTGGGAACGATCAGGGCGACGGAACCAGCGCTCATGAGGACCAGCCTATGGCAGGAATTTGGTGACAGGGGTCATTCCGGTCACTGGTTGAGTCGATCACGCGTGGCGAAGCTGGAGCCATGACATCTGAAGCGATCACCGTGCTGGGCCTGGGCAACCTCGGACGCGCGCTGGCGGAGGCGTTCGTGCGCGCGGATCAGGCCGTCACCGTCTGGAACCGTTCTGCGGCAAGGGCTTCGGGGCTGGAGGCCACTGTCGCGGGCAGTGCCGCGGAGGCGGTGGCCGCCAGCGGTCTCGTGGTCGTAGCCGTGCTCGATCACCAGGCCGCACAACAGGTTCTGCACGGCGTGGACGTGCGCGGGCGGGCCTTGGTGAACCTCACCTCCGGCACTCCGGACGAGGCTCGCGAGCTGGCCGGCTGGGCTGCCGCGAACGGTGCCGAGTACCTGCACGGCGCTGTGTACGCGGTGCCCCAGACGATCGGCACCGACGCGTCGTCGATCATCTACAGCGGTTCGCAGGCGGTGCACGAACGCTGGCGGGAAGCGTTGGCGCTGCTGGGAAAGGTCACGTTCCTGGGTGCCGACGCCGGCCGCGCCTCCGGGTACGACGTGGCGATCCTCTCCGGCATGTACGGGCTCCTCGGCGGCTTCCTGCACGCCGCCGCGCTGGCGCGAGCCGGTGGCATCAAGGTCACCGAGCTCACGCCGATGTTGTTGTCGTGGCTGGAAGATCTCCAGCCGGCGCTCACGACGTTCGCGGAGGAGATCGACGGCGGGAGCTACGACAGCGCGGAGTCGAGCATCGCCATGAACCGGTCGGGAGTGGCCACGCTCATCCGGGCCACCGAGGCCCAGGGGGTGCCGTTCGCCGCGCTCGACGCCCTCAAGGCCCTCGTCGACCGGCAGATCGACGAGGGACACGGGGAGGCGAGCCTCTCCCGTGTCGTCGAGTCGTTCGGGCGGGTCTCACAGGGGTTTGCGGGCTGACAGCAGGAAGATCGTGATGGACGCCAGGAAGTCGCCGGTGCGCAGTTCCGCCAGCCAGCGCTCCCCGTCCTCGCGGTCGATCGCCTCCGCGCGGATCGCCCGTTCGGTGTTGCGGGTCAGGGCGAGGGTGTAGTCGGCCCTGGCGAAGTCGCGCACGACCGTCGTCGCCGCGCGGACGCCCTCGACCTCGAAGCCCGCTTCCCCCGCGAGACGGGGGAGTTCGCGGCCGATGGTCGCGTTGCGGACCATGGTCGAGCAGACGAACCGGTTGAACGCCCTGTTCATCTCGAGGTCGCCGTCCACGACCAGGGCGTCCCAGTCGGGTTCGGCGATGCGCAGCAGACCGCCCGGCTTCATGACGCGGTGGAGCTCGGCGAGGACGCCGGCCGGGTTCTCGACGTGCTGCAGCGCGCGGTCCGTGCGCACCCGGTCGGCGGTGCCGTCGTCCACGGGCAGCGCGTGCGCGTCACCCCGGCGGACGTCGATCTGCGGGTAGAAGTGGGAGAAGCTCCTGGCCGCGGCCACCATCGTCGGGTCGACGTCGACACCGATGACGCGGCCGGAGGTGGTGACCGCGTCGGCCATGACCGGTAAGTCCGTGCCGGGGCCGCAGCCGACGTCGAGAACCGTGTGACCGTGCCTCAGGCCGAGCGAGACGAGCAGCTGGTGCTTGTAGTCCCGGCCGAGGTCCGCGGCGTCCGCCATGTACTCGACCTTGTCGGGGCTGGGCACCCCCAGTGCGTTTGCCATGCACCCCAATCAACCACAGGTGCTGGGGCTCCAGTCGGTGATCACCCAACCCGCGTTGATCTTCTCGACGACGAACGAGCCGAGGCGCGGCCCGCCCTCGACGGTCAGGGCGCAGGAGTCGATGGTGACCTTGGTGGAGGTCGGGGTCTTGAGCATGTCCGGCGGGAACATGACCTGCTGGTAGCGGTCGACGCTCGTCACCTGGGCCTTCAGCGTTTTGACCGCACCCGCGCAATCGGTTGCGCCGTAAGCGTTCGCGAACTTCTGGCGGGTGTCGTCGCGCAGGAAGAGCGTGCAGGCGCGGGTGGTGTCGGCGAACGACACGTGCTTGTAGAACATGCCGACCGTGCCCTGCAGGCCGGCCGGCGCGGAGAGGCCCTGGGCCGGGCCGGTGACGCCGCCGCTGTCCTGGGCGATGTCGCCGGGGTCGTCCACGCCGAAGAAGTGGTTGTAGGCCCACATCGCGCTGAAGACGACCAGGAGGAAGAACAGGGCGCGCCAGAAGATGCGGCTCCCGAGGACGACGAGCCACCAGCGCTTGCCCTGCTGCTTCGGGACTTGGGGCGCCTGACCCGTCGCCTCCTGGTAGCGCTGGTACTCCTGGAAGCGCTGGAACTCCTGGAACTGCCGCAGCTGCTCCGGGTCCACCTGCGGTGCGGGCGGTTGCGGCGGCTGCGGCTGGCGGGGCGCGAGGTCCTTGCCGGGCTCGTCGGTCACAGGTCACATCATGCCGATTTGGAACCCCGGTACACAGTCGAGTACTGTTTTACCTGGTTCTACCGAAGACCGCAGGTCGTCTCCGCGAGGAGAACGAAGGCCCCGTTGCAACACGGGCGGCCCGCGCAGGGAGGACGAGGCCCAGCTTCTTGTGACGCCCCGTGCTGCTTGTGCGCGAGGGCGTTTTTGTTGTTTCGGGACCTTCTCGATCGGCGGTCTAACCCAGCCCAGAGAGGAGGCGATCATGGCGAAGCCCACGAAGGTTACGGCGGTCGCTGAGCTCGCGGACCAGTTCCGCAGCAGCTCGGCAGCGGTTGTCACCGAGTACCGTGGCCTCTCCATGGCGCAGCTCACCACGCTGCGTCGCGCTCTCGGCGCGGGCACCAAGTACACCGTTGCGAAGAACACGCTGGTCAAGCTGGCCGCCGCGGACGCCGGTGTGGAGGGCCTCGAGGCCCTTCTTTCCGGTCCGACCGCAATCGCGTTCGTCGAGGGCGAGCCCGTCGACGCCGCCAAGGCGATCCGCGACTTCGCGAAGGACAACAAGGCCCTGGTCATCAAGGGCGGCTACATGGATGGCCGCCCGCTCTCGGTCGACGAGGTCACCGCTATCGCGGACCTCGACAGCCGTGAGGTGCTGCTCGCGAAGCTCGCGGGCGCGATGAAGGGCAACCTGGCCAAGGCCGCGGGTCTGTTCAACGCCCCGGCTTCCCAGGTCGCTCGCCTGGCTGCTGCCCTGCAGGAGAAGAAGGCCGCTGCGGCACCCGCCGCCGAGGCCGACGCTCCCGCCGAAAGCTGATCACCCGAAGACACGCCCGGCGCTTTCGCGCGGGAGATTAGAAAGGACCGCCGATCATGGCGAAGCTCAGCACCGACGAGCTGCTCGACGCTTTCAAGGAGATGACCCTCCTGGAGCTGTCCGAGTTCGTCAAGCAGTTCGAGGAGACCTTCGAGGTCACCGCCGCCGCTCCCGTCGCCGTTGCCGCTGTTGCGGGCCCCGGTGCGGCTGCTGCCGAGGTCGAGGAGCAGACGGACTTCAACGTCGTCCTCGAGTCGGCCGGCGACAAGAAGATCCAGGTCATCAAGGTCGTCCGCGAGGTCGTCTCGGGCCTGGGCCTGAAGGAGGCCAAGGAGCTGGTCGAGTCCGCTCCGAAGGCGATCCTGGAGGGTGTGGCGAAGGACGTCGCCGACGCCGCCAAGGAGAAGCTCGAGGCTGCCGGCGCCAAGATCACCCTCAAGTGATCTCAGCCCCTTTTGGGGCTGGTGCTTTGCAGTTTTGAACGGGCGTGTGTCCCCATTTTTGGGGGTGCACGCCCGTTTTGTTTGCTCGTTGTTCGGTGGGTTGGGTTGCGTGCGGCCTGTTGCGGTTGCGTGCTTCCCCTGGGGCTCTGCCCCAGACCCCGGCAATCTGAGATGGGGGTCTGCGCCGCTGGTGGGTTGATGGCACGCCTGTTGCGTTGGGCGGCTGCCTGTTGCTTAGAAGGTTGCGTTGGCGGTGGGTCCCATCACGAGTCGCACCAAGAGCGGGCCACATGCAGGTAGGGGTGTCAAGCGGACGAAGAGCGTGTCCGCTTGACACCCCTACCTGCATGCAGCAAGAGCTATGGCGCGACTCGTGATGGGACCCACCGCCCGAGCCTCTTGGTAAAGACGGCTCGCCTTCGGCATCGCGTGTGAGGGTGGCTCGCCTTTGGTGTCGCGGGCGGCGGACCCGCCTCGCCGCGCCCTTGTAGAGGTATGGTGTGTTGCGAGTCACAGTGGTCTCGGAAATCCCGGTTGTCAGGCAGTGGTCCAGGGGTTGGTGACCGTTTTGCGAGGTCACGCAGCGTGCTGTTATCTGAACGCAACCGGCGTTAGGCCAACTGGTGAGTAACCTCCCGCGAACGAACTCGTTGCCCAGGTGTGACGCCGATCGCCACGGCGTCGCCTGGCTTGTGCGGAGGTGCGGATGGGCGTCGAGGTGGTCGTCGAGGGTCTGACCAAGTCCTTCGGCAAGCAGACCATCTGGCAGGACGTCACGCTCACGTTGCCGCCGGGTGAGGTCAGCGTGATGCTCGGGCCGTCCGGTACGGGCAAGAGCGTGTTCCTGAAGTCGTTGGTCGGGTTGCTCAAGCCCGAGCAGGGCAAGATCGTCATCAACGGCACGGATCTGGTGCGGTGTTCTGAGCACAAGCTGTATGAGATTCGGAAGATGTTCGGCGTGCTGTTCCAGGACGGTGCGTTGTTCGGGTCGATGAACTTGTACGACAACATCGCGTTTCCGTTGCGGGAGCACACTCGCAAGACCGAGGCCGAGGTTCGGCGGATCGTTCTCGAGAAGATGGAGATGGTCGGTCTTGTCGGGGCGGAGAAGAAGCTGCCCGGTGAGATTTCCGGCGGTATGAGGAAGAGGGCCGGGCTCGCGAGGGCGCTGGTGCTCGATCCCGAGATCATTTTGTGCGACGAGCCCGACTCCGGGCTGGATCCGGTGCGCACCGCGTACCTGAGTCAGTTGCTGATCGATCTGAACGCGCAGATCGACGCGACGATCCTGATCGTCACGCACAACATCAACATTGCTCGTACCGTGCCGGACAACCTGGGGATGTTGTTCCGGCGGGAGCTTGTCATGTTCGGGCCGCGCGAGGTGTTGCTGACCAGTGACGAGCCTGTTGTCGAGCAGTTCCTGAACGGGCGGCGGCTCGGGCCCATCGGCATGTCCGAGGAGAAGGACACGGCGACGATGGCGGCTGAGCAGGCGCACGCGGACGCCGGGCACTCGGACGGGTCCACGTCGGAGGACGTGCGGGGGATCATCCCGCAGATCGAGCCGACGCCCGGGTTGCCGTTCCGGGACGCCGTGCGGCGGCGCAAGGACCGGGTCATGTCGATCATCCACCGGCTGCCGCACCAGGCGCAGCAGGGGATCATCGAAAGCCTCACCGCCGAGGAGCAGGTGCGGTACGGGGTGCACGCGGGGGTGTCGGCCGTGACGCCCAGCCCGTGGCCTCGTCAGGGTGGTGTTCTGTGACCACGCAGACGTTCCCCGGTGCCGGTGCGCTGCGGGAGACCGGGAAGCTGTGCCAGCTCGGGATCGACGTCGTGCGGACCACGTTCCGGCGGCCGTTCCAGTTCCGGGAGTTCATCCAGCAGAGCTGGTTCATCGTCAGCGTGACGGTGTTGCCGACGGCGCTGGTGTCGATCCCGTTCGGTGCTGTCATCGCGTTGCAGCTCGGGTCGTTGACGCGGCAGATCGGCGCGCAGTCGTTCACGGGTGCGGCCAGCGTGCTCGCGATCATCCAGCAGGCCAGTCCGATCGTGACGGCGTTGCTGATCGCTGGAGCCGGTGGTTCTGCCATCTGCGCTGATCTCGGGTCTCGGAAGATCCGGGAAGAGATCGACGCGATGGAAGTGCTCGGTGTGTCGCCGATCCATCGGCTCGTGGTGCCGCGGGTGCTGGCGGCGATGCTCGTGTCCGTGCTGCTCAACGGCATGGTGAGCGTCGTCGGTGTGATGGGTGGCTACTTCTTCAACGTGGTCATGCAGGACGGCACGCCTGGCGCGTATCTCGCGAGTTTCTCCGCCTTGGCGCAGCTGCCGGACCTGTGGATCAGCGAGCTGAAGGCGCTGATCTTCGGGTTCATCGCGGGCATCGTCGCCGCCTACCGGGGGCTCAACCCCGCCGGTGGGCCCAAGGGCGTGGGGGACGCGGTCAACCAGGCCGTGGTCATCACGTTCCTGCTGCTGTTCTTCGTCAACTTCGTCCTCACCACGATCTACCTGCAGGTCGTGCCCGCGAAGGGGAGCTGATGGCGAACAAGGTGCTGTCCACCCTGGACGGGTTCGGCGACCAGCTGTCGTTCTACATCAAGGCGCTGGCCTGGACGCCCCGCGCGCTCAAGCGGTACTCCAAGGAGACGTTGCGGCTGCTGGCCGAGGTCAGCTTCGGGTCCGGGGCGCTCGCGGTCATCGGCGGCACGATCGGCGTGATGGTCGGGCTGTCCGTGTTCACGGGCACGGTGGTCGGTCTGCAGGGCTTCACTGCCCTGAACCAGATCGGTACCAGCGCCTTCGCCGGGTTCGTGAGTGCCTACTTCAACACGCGTGAGATTGCGCCGTTGGTCGCGGGGCTGGCCCTCAGTGCGACGGTCGGGTCCGGGTTCACGGCTCAGCTCGGCGCGATGCGGATCTCCGAGGAGATCGACGCGCTGGAGGTCATGGGCATTCCCAGCCTGCCGTTCCTGGTGACCACGCGGATCATCGCCGGGTTCGTCGCGATCATCCCGCTGTACGTGATCGGCCTGCTGACCAGTTATCTGGCGGCCAGAACGATCACCGTGGAGTTCTACGGGCAGTCGGCGGGCACGTACGACCACTACTTCAACCTGTTCCTACCTCCGGTCGACGTGCTCTGGTCGTTCGGCAAGGTGCTGGTCTTCGCGGTCGTGATCATCATGACCCACTGCTACTACGGGTACCGGGCGTCCGGTGGCCCCGCCGGTGTCGGGGTGGCGGTCGGGCGCGCGGTGCGGACCGCGATCGTCACGACGGCGCTGCTCGACTTCTTCCTCAGCCTCGCGATCTGGGGCGCGACGACGACGGTGAGGATCGCCGGATGAAGAAGCGCGTGCTGGGCATCGCCTTCATTCTCGCGATCGCCATGTTCCTGTCGCTCACGGTGGCGCTCTACAAGGACGTCTTCAGCGACTACGTGAAGGTCACGCTCAAGACCGACCACATCGGCAACCAGCTGCAGACCGCGAGCGACGTCAAGGTGCGCGGGCTGATCGTCGGGTCTGTGAAGGCCGTCCGCACCAGCGGGAACGGCGCCGAGCTGGAGCTCGCACTGCTGCCGGACAAGGTCGGGCAGATCCCGGGCAACGTCAGCGCGCGCCTGCTGCCCAAGACGTTGTTCGGCGAGCGGTACGTGAACCTGGTGCTGCCGCAGCAGAAGAGCGCGGCGATCACCGAGGGCGCGGTGATCGAGCAGGACCGCACGAGCAGTGCGATCGAGCTCGAACGCGTGCTGGAGAACCTGATGCCGGTGCTGCAGGCGATCCAGCCGGAGAAGCTCGCCACCACGCTGACGGCGTTGTCGCAGGCGCTCGACGGGCGGGGCAAGCCGCTCGGCGAGACGCTGGTGTCGCTCGACTCCTACCTCGGTGAGCTCAACCCGCAGCTGCCCGCGTTGAAGGAGAACATCTCCCGGCTCGCGGACGTCTCGAACGTCTACGCCGACGCGGCGCCGGACCTGCTGCAGGCGCTCAACGACATGACCACGACGACCAAGACCGTCGTCGAGCAGCGCGACAACCTGCTCGCGCTCTACGGGTCGCTGACCACGACGTCGCAGGACCTCACCAGCTTCGTCACGGTCAACAAGAACAACATCATCGCGCTCGCCGACACCGGCCGGCCGACGCTCGAGCTGCTCGCGAAGTACGCGCCCGAGTACCCGTGCCTGCTCAAGGGGCTCGCGGAGTTCGAGCCGATCATCAGCAAGGCGTTCGGCGCGGGCACCGGCAAGCCCGGCCTGCACATCACGCTGGAGATCACGCAGAACCGCGGCAAGTACAAGCCGAACCTCGACGAGCCCGAGTACAGGGACAAGCGCGGGCCTCGTTGTTACGACCTCGTCCCGCGTCCGGACCCGTTCCCGCAGTACCCGCCGGACGGTCCCGTGCAGGACGGGTCGAGCTCGCCGCCGCCCGCCCGCAACGCGAGTGACGGCCTCATCCCGCCCGGCGCGACCGTGCCGCAGTCCGCGGACGTGCTGCGCCTCGCCAACTCCCCGGAGGAGGCCAGGATGGTCGCGGCCCTGTTCGGGCCGCGCGTCGGCGTCGACCCGCAGGACATGCCCGGCTGGTCGAGCCTGCTGCTCGGCCCGCTCGTCCGCGGAACGGAGGTGACGGTCAAGTGAAGGGCCTGCTCGCCCCGCTGCTCAAGCTGATCGCCTTCGCCGTGGTCACGATCCTCGCCACGTCGCTGCTCGCGGTCACCATCGCCAACGTGAACCTGGCCAGTGCCACCGGCTACAAGGCCCGGTTCACCGACGTCACCGCGCTCAACGAGGGTGACGACATCCGCATCGCCGGCGTCCGCGTCGGGCAGGTCGACGGGATCCAGGTGGTCGACCGCAAGACCGCCGAGGTGGAGTTCTCGATCGACGGCGACCGCAGGCTGCCGGAGGCCGTCACCGCGACCATCAAGTACCGCAACCTGGTGGGACAGCGGTACATCGCGCTGGAGTCCGGCACCGGCGACACGAAGGCGGTGCTGCCGGAAGGCGGCACGATCCCGTTGGAGCGCACGAAGGCCGCGTTGGACCTCACGGTGCTGTTCAACGGCTTCAAGCCGCTGTTCCAGGCGCTGTCGCCCGACGACGTGAACAAGCTGTCGTTCGAGATCATCCAGGTGCTGCAGGGAGAAGGCAGCACGATCGACAGCCTGCTGCAGCGCACGGCCTCGCTGACCAGCACGCTGGCGAGCAAGGACAAGGTGATCGGCGAGGTCGTCGACAACCTCAACACCGCGCTGGAGACCGTGAACTCGCGCGACGAGGACTTCAACAACCTCGTGATCACGTTGCAGACGCTCGTCTCCGGGCTCGCGCAGGACCGCCAGCCGATCGGCGACGCGATCTCCGCGCTCGGCGACCTCACGAACGCCACGTCGGGGCTGCTGGAGCAGGGCCGCGAGCCGTTGCGCAACGACATCGCGCAGCTCGGCATCGTCTCGAAGACGCTGGGGGACAGCGAGGCCGTCGTCGACGGCATGCTGCAGCGCCTGCCCAACAAGCTCGAGACGATCACGCGGACCGCGACCTACGGCTCGTGGTTCAACTTCTACCTGTGCGAGGCCAGCGGCCAGGTCGCCGTGCCGCCGCTCATCACCAACCCGATCCCCATCACGGCGTTGCCGGTGACACAGCAGAGGTGCCGCCGATGAAGACCGCCAACCCGATCAGGACCGGCGCGATCAGCCTGACGCTGATCGCCCTGTTGCTGCTGGCCGCGTTCTACTCCGACGACCTGCCGATCGTCGGCGGTGGCACGAGCTACGCCGCGGACTTCAGCGAGGCCGCGGGACTGGTGCCGGGCAACGAGGTCCGCGTCGCCGGCGTGAAGGTCGGCAAGGTCACGAAGGTCAAGCTCAACGGCGACAGGGTGCGGGTGACGTTCAAGGTCAAGGACGCCTGGGTGGGCGACCGGACGACCGCGACGATCCGCATCAAGACGTTGCTGGGCCAGAAGTTCGTGGCGCTGGACCCGCAGGGCACGCAGCCGCTCTCGCCCGGCGACCCGATCCCGAAGGAACGCACGCTCGCGCCGTACGACGTGAACGAGGCGTTCAACGGGCTCGCGACGACGGTCGGGCAGATCGACACCAAGCAGCTCGCGGACAGCTTCACGGTCCTGTCCGACACCTTCAAGAACTCGCCGGAGCACGTCCGCGGCGCGCTGGACGGCCTGTCCGCGTTGTCGAAGACGATCTCCTCGCGCGACGAGCAGCTGGCGAAGCTCCTGGACAACACCCGGCAGCTGACCAAGACGCTCGCCGACCGCAACGCCGAGTTCGAGAAGCTGCTGTCGGACGGCAACCTGCTGCTCGGCGAGCTGCGCAAGCGCCGCGAGGCGATCAGCGCGCTGCTGACCGGCACGCGCGACCTGTCCCGCGAGCTCAGCGGTCTGGTGAACGACAACCAGAACCAGCTCAAGCCGGCGCTGGAGCAGCTCGCGCGGGTCACCACGGTCCTGGAGCGCAACCAGGAGAACCTCGACCGCAGCCTCGCGCTGATGGCGCCGTTCTACCGGGTGTTCGCGAACACCCTGGGCAACGGTCGCTGGTTCGACACCTACATCTGCGGTCTGCTGCCGCCCTCGGTGAACCTCGGCGTCGTCGGGTTCAACGAGGAAGGCTGCCTGCCTCCGGGGGTGCAGCGATGACTGACGTGGCTCAGAGCAAGGTCGGCCGGTTCATCGCGATCGCGTGCGTGCTCGCGCTGGTCGTGACGGCCGCGTTGTGGTGGGTCTTCGAGGGGATGAACGGGCGCAAGGTCACCGCGCACTTCGCGGCGGCCGTCGGCGTCTACCCCGGCGGTGACGTGCGGGTCCTCGGCGTGAAGGTCGGCACGATCGACGAGGTCACGCCCGAGGGCAAGACCGTGAAGGTCGTGTTCACGCTCGACCGCGACGTGCGGGTGCCGGAGAACGCGCAGGCCGTCGTCGTCTCGCCGAGCGTGGTCTCCGACCGGTACGTGCAGCTCGCGCCCGCCTACACCGGCGGGCCGACGCTGGGCGACAACGCCGAGATCCCGCGCGAGCGCACCGCGACGCCGGTCGAGCTGGACGAGCTGTACTCGTCGCTCGACAAGCTCACGACCGCGTTGGGGCCCAACGGCGCGAACGCCGACGGGGCGCTGGCGGACCTGCTGAACTCGGCCGCCCGCAACCTCGAGGGCAACGGCCAGGCGCTCAACGACACGTTGAAGAACCTCGGCCAGGCCACGCGCACGCTGTCGGGGTCCAAAGAGGACCTGTTCGCGACCGTCGACAACCTGCAGAAGTTCACGGCGATGCTGGCCGCGAACGACAGCCAGGTGCGCGACTTCAACAAGCAGCTCGCGGACGTGTCCAAGATGCTCGCCGACGAACGCGGCGACCTCGGTGCGGCGCTGTCCGAGCTCGCGACCGCGCTGGGGCTGGTGCAGGGGTTCGTCAAGGACAACCGCGAGGTCCTCAAGTCCAACGTGGACAAGCTCGCCTCGATCACACAGGTGCTGGTGAACCAGCGGGCGGCGCTGGCCGAGACGCTCGACGTCGCCCCGCTGGCCCTGGGCAACCTGCAGAACTCCTACAACGCGGCCTCCGGCACGCTCGACGTCCGCGCGGACATCAACGAGCTGAACCAGCCGCCGATCGTGCTGGTCTGCAAGCTGGTCCAGCAGGCGACGCCGAACAACGTGCCGCCGATCCTGGCGGACACCTGCAAGCAGCTGGAACCGTTGCTGACCGGCGCGATCCCGCTGAAGTCGCCGGCCGAGGTGCTCGGAGACCTGAACGCGGGCAAGCTGCCGCTGCCCCTGCCGCTCGCGGGGGTGCCGCAATGACGTCAGGTGTGGCGAAGAAGCTCGCGATCGCTGTGACGGCGCTGGTCCTGGCCGGCTGCGGGTCCGGCGGGTTCGACGGCGTCTACAACATGCCGCTGCCCGGCGGCGCTGACGTCGGTGACCACCCGTACCGGGTCAAGGCGCAGTTCAAGGACGTCCTCGACCTCGTGCCGCAGGCCGGCGTGAAGGTCAACGACGTGCCGGTCGGGCGGGTCGAGAAGATCGACCTGGGCTCCGACGGCTGGACCGCCGAGGTGACCCTGCTGGTCAACGGGGACGTGCAGCTGCCGGCCAACGCGTTCGCCAAGCTGCGGCAGTCGGCGTTGCTCGGCGAGAAGTTCGTGGAGCTCGGGAAGCCCAAGGACGGCAGCGGGAAGCTTGCCGACAACGCCGTGATCCCGCTGGACAGGACCAACCGCAACCCCGAGGTCGAAGAGGTCTTCGGAGCGTTGTCGATGCTGCTCAACGGCGGTGGTGTCGCGCAGCTGCAGAACATCACCAAGGAGCTCAACGCGGCGATGCAGGGCAACGAGCAGGAGATCCGCTCGCTGCTGGGCAACCTCAACACGTTCGTCGGGGAGCTCGACAAGCACAAGGCGGAGATCGTCCGCGCTCTCGACTCCCTCAACCGGCTGTCCGGGACCCTGGCGCTGCAACGGGACAAGATCGCGGTCGCGCTGACGGACCTGGAGCCCGGCCTGAAGGTGCTGGCGGAGCAGCGGACGCAGCTCGTGACGCTGCTGCAGTCGCTGACCAAGCTCTCCGGCGTCGCGACCGACACGGTGAACCGGAGCCGTGACGACATCGTCGCGGATCTGAAGGCGTTGCAGCCGATCCTGACGAAGCTCGCCGAGTCCGGGCAGAACCTGCCGAAGTCGCTGGAGCTGGCGCTGACCTACCCGTTCCCGGACGAGGCGCTCGACGGCATCAAGGGCGACTACACCAACGCGTTCATGAACCTCGACCTGAACCTCGGCACGGTGCTCGACAACCTCGGGCGGTCGCGGCAGTCGCCGATCGACTCGCTGGTCCCGACGCCGGGGACGCCGTTGCCGCTGCCGAACATCCCGTTGCCGAACATCCCGCTGCCCGGCCTCGGGCAGGGCACCGGGTCCGGGCTGGGAGACCTGCTCGGAGGCCTGCTGGGAGGTGGCCGCAAGTGATCCTGCGATCGACCAAGCTCAAGATCGGCGCGTTCGTGCTGGTCGCGTTGCTCGGCATCTCCTACGTCAGCGCCACCTACGTCGGTCTGTTCAAGTCGGCCTCGACGGTCGTGACGATGCAGCTCGCCGATTCGGGCGGCATCTTCAGCAACGCCGAGGTGACCTACCGCGGCGTGACGATCGGCCGGGTCGGGCAGCTGCGGCTGACGTCCGACGGCATCGAGGTCGACCTCGAGCTGGACGCGGACGCCCCGCGCGTGCCGTCCGCGGTCGAGGCCGTCGTGGCGAACCGGTCGGCC
Source organism: Lentzea cavernae (assembly GCF_014653695.1). Lineage (GTDB taxonomy): Bacteria > Actinomycetota > Actinomycetes > Mycobacteriales > Pseudonocardiaceae > Lentzea > Lentzea cavernae. Next base: position 607,644 of record NZ_BNAR01000003.1, read on the forward strand.
GTGGGCGAGCAGTACGTGGACCTGCGGCCGAAGAGCGACGACGGCCCGTACCTGGAGGCCGGGTCGGTCATCCCGCGCTCGGCCACGAAGACGCCGCCGCCCGTCGACGGGCTCCTGTCCAACCTGGACGCCTTCGCCTCCTCGGTGCCGACGGACTCGTTGAAGACCGTGGTCGACGAGCTGCACACCGCGTTCAGCGGGACCGGCGGCGACCTGCAGGTGCTGATCGACAACACCGCGGCGTTCACCGCGGCCGCCCGCGAACACCTGCCGCAGACGACGCAGCTGCTCAAGGACGGGCGGATCGTGCTGGCCACGCAGGCCGCGGCCGGTGGCGCCATCCGGTCGTTCAGCGGTGACCTGCGGTTGCTCGCCGAGCAGCTCAAGGCCTCCGACGGCGACCTGCGGCGGTTGATCGTGGCGGTGCCGCCCGCGTCCGAGCAGGTGTCGGCGCTGCTCAAGGAGAGCGGGCCGAACCTCGGGGTGGTGTTCGCGAACCTGCTGACGACCTCGAACATCCTCGTGACCAGGCGCGACGGTTTGGAACAGATCGCGGTGACGTACCCCATCGCCGTCGGCGGCGGGTTCTCCGTGGCGCCGGGCGACGGGACGGCGCACTTCGGGCTCGCGCTGAACGTGTTCGACCCGGTGCCGTGCACCGTCGGCTACGAGGGCACGACCATCCGGCCGGGCAACGACACCTCGGCCGCGCCGCTGAACACGCAGGCGTACTGCGCTCTCGCGCGCGGTTCCGCGACGTCGGTGCGAGGCTCGCAGAACGCTCCGTACGGCGGAACGCCGACCACGCCGGTCGGCAACGCGACGACCCAGCCCGGTCAGGAACCGACGGGCCAGGCCGCCGTGCCGGAGTTGCCGTTGCTGACGTCGCTGGGCCAGCTGCTGGGTTTGCCGGAGGGGAAGAAGTAGTGCGGATCTTCACGGTGGTCGCCGCGGTCGCGGCGGTGCTCGCGTTCGGCTTCGCCGCCTACGCGGGCGTGGCCTGGTACTCGGCGTCGAACTCGTCGGAGTCGTCGTTCGCCTCCGCGCGCGACGAGGCCCTGCGCTCGGGTCAGGTGGGCGTCACGAACTTCCTGACGCTCGACTACAAGAAGGTGGACGAGGACCTGCAGCGCTGGCTCAACTCGTCCACCGGCGACCTCCGCGCCGAGATCGACAAGGACAAGGACTCGCGCAAGAAGCAGCTCGTCGACGCCAAGTCCGTGACGACGTCGAAGGTCCTCGACGCGGCCGTCACCGAACTGGACGACCGCGCCGGCAGCGCGTCGATGATCGCCGTGGTCGAGAGCACCGTCACCCCCGACGGCGGCCAGAAGGTCACCAAGATCAACCGGTACCTGACCAAGCTCACCCGCACCGAGGACGGCTGGAAGCTGAGCCAGCTGGGCCCGCTGCGGTCAGGCGTCTGATCCGGCCAGAGCTGATTGGAACGAGTGCACGTGCCTCCATCCCGCCGCCGCCCCATCCCCACGCCACCGGCAGGAGGCCGCCCGAAGGTGGCCGGCCTGAACCGCCGCCCGCCGTCCGGGTCCGCCGCGGACCCCGCCGCCGAGTCCGCGGCCGAGTCTGCGGTCGAGCCTGTCGTCGAGCCTTCGGTGGAACCGGCTGTGGAGCCCGCGGCCGGGCCCTCGACGCCGCCCGTCGCCGAGCCCGTGGACGACGACGCCGTCGAGGACGTGCGGGCGGCTGAGCCCGGGGAGGCGGCACCCGAGGCGCCGGGGGTGATCGAGTGGCCGCCTTCCGCCACGTCGAAGCCGACGGGGGAGCCCGCGGAGAAGAAGGCGGCGGAGAAGAAGGCGGTCGAGGTCGTCGCCGAGGAGGAGCCAGAGTCGTCCGAGGAACCCGAGCCGCCCGCGAAGCCGGCCTGGCTGCTGCCCGCGGCCCTGCTCCTGGTGGCGGTGCTGCTGGGCGGGCTGGGCACGTTCTTCCTGGTGAGGTCGCAGTCGGTGTCCTACGACGCCGCCCTGGTCGACTCGGCCACCACCTCGGAGGTGAACGGCCAGATCCGCGAGGCCGTCGAGAAGTCGTTCTCGTACAACTTCGCCGACGTCGAGTCCACCGAGAAGGCGGCCAGGGAGCTGCTCACCGGCAAGGCCCTCTGCCAGTACAACGCCGTGTTCGGCCCCGTGAAGGAGGTCGCGCCGCAGCAGAAGCTGGTCGTGACCGTCCGCGTGGTCTCCTCGGCCGTGTCGTCGCTCAAGGACGACCGGGCCACCGTGCTCGTGTTCGCCGACCAGGTCACCACCCGCACCACCGACAACCAGTCGGGCGGCGGCACCGCCATGCTCCGCGTGAGCGCGATCGACGACGCCGGCCGCTGGAAGATCGACAACATGGAGATGTTCGGCGCGACCGCCGACCAGAACCGCCAGCTCCAGGGCTGCTGACCGCCCGGCCCCGCGAAGGCCGCGCCCTCCGAGACCGCACGCGCGGTGGCCGCACCTCCGAGACCGCCCCGGTGGCCGCACCTCCGGGGCCGCACCCTCCGAGCCCGCGCCCGCAGTGGCTGCGCCCGCGGTGGCTGCGCCCGCGGTGGCTGCGCTCACGATCGTGGCACTCGCAGTGGCTGCACTCATGGTGGCCGCACCTTCATGGCCGCACCCTCTGAGCCCGCACCCTCTGAGCCCGCGCTCACGGTGGCCGCACCCGCGTCGTGCGAACCCAGGAGCGAGCCTCGGGCCACCTCCAGCTCACCCGGCCCCACGCAGGCCCCACTCCAGGCGCAAACCTCCGGCCCGGTCGTTTGACCCGGCCCGACAGCGGGTAAAAGATCTTCATCCCCTAAGATCAACTCCGCTGGGAGGACGTCACAGGTGCCCCAGAAGCACCAGGAACACACCCTCCGCCAGCCCCGACACGCGTGATCTCGGTCACAGCAATTCTGGTGGCTCTCTGCAAGCCGACTTGAGGCCGCCAACTTCCCACCAAAACGGCCGCACACGTGTTTGTGCAGGTCAAATGGGTGACTTCAAGTAAACGGCGCTCCATCCAGAGAGTGGATCGGCGCGCAACATCTTGACTGCGCGCTCATGCAGGGTCACTCTGTCGGTGAGCAACAGGAGGGTCCTTCCAGGTGCCTCTCGACAGTCGCCGTGCGCGTGGCTAGACTGCCCCTTTGCGCTGCCCATTTTCCGCTTGCCCTTCGCCGAGAGCGTGGATTAGTCGAGCAGCGCCGCACCCTTGACAGCCGTGCTAGTTCGCTCTAGCCAGCTATTTGTCCCTGGAAGGACGCATCTTGGCGATCTCTCGCGCGACCAAGGCCACTGCTGCGACCAACTCCACGTCGGGGATCCCTGGAGCGCCGAAGCGGGTCTCGTTCGCGAAGATTAACGAGCCGCTTTCGACGCCCAACCTGCTTGACCTGCAGATCCAGTCCTTTGAGTGGCTGACCGGCGATGAGGCGTGGTTCCAGCGCCGCGTCGACGCCGGCGACGAGACCCCGACGGGCGGCCTCGAAGAGGTCCTCAACGAGATCTCGCCGATCGAGGACTTCTCCGGCTCCATGTCACTGTCCTTCTCCGACCCGCGCTTCGACGAGGTCAAGGCCTCGACCGAAGAGTGCAAGGACAAGGACATGACGTACGCGGCACCTCTGTTCGTCACGGCGGAGTTCACCAACCACACCACTGGCGAGATCAAGAGCCAGACGGTGTTCATGGGTGACTTCCCGATGATGACGAACAAGGGCACGTTCATCATCAACGGCACCGAGCGCGTGGTGGTCTCCCAGCTCGTGCGTTCGCCCGGTGTGTACTACGACACCGCGGTCGACAAGACGACCGACAAGGACGTCTTCAGCGTCAAGATCATCCCGTCCCGGGGTGCTTGGCTGGAGTTCGACGTCGACAAGCGCGACACCGTCGGTGTCCGCATCGACCGGAAGCGTCGCCAGCCGGTGACGGTGCTGTTGAAGGCTCTGGGCTGGAGCACGGAGCAGATCCGCGAGCGGTTCGCGTTCAGCGAGACGTTGCTGACCACGCTCGAGAAGGACCACACCGCAGGCACCGACGAGGCGTTGCTCGACATCTACCGCAAGCTGCGTCCGGGCGAGCCGCCGACGAAGGAGTCGGCGCAGGCCCTGCTGGAGAACCTGTTCTTCAAGGACAAGCGCTACGACCTGGCGAAGGTTGGCCGTTACAAGGTCAACAAGAAGCTGGGCCTGGACACCGAGATCAACACCGGTGTCCTGACCGAGGACGACATCGTCACGACGATCGAGTACCTCGTTCGCCTGCACGCGGGTGAGACGATGATGGACGCCGCCGCCGGTGGCGACGTGCCCGTCGAGGTCGACGACATCGACCACTTCGGCAACCGTCGTCTGCGCACCGTGGGCGAGCTGATCCAGAACCAGATCCGCGTCGGTCTGTCCCGCATGGAGCGCGTCGTCCGCGAGCGCATGACCACGCAGGACGTCGAGGCCATCACGCCGCAGACCCTGATCAACATCCGTCCCGTCGTGGCGGCGATCAAGGAGTTCTTCGGCACCTCGCAGCTCTCGCAGTTCATGGACCAGACCAACCCGCTCGCGGGTCTGACCCACAAGCGCCGCCTGTCGGCGCTGGGTCCGGGCGGTCTGTCCCGTGAGCGCGCAGGCATGGAGGTCCGCGACGTCCACCCGTCGCACTACGGCCGCATGTGCCCGATCGAGACGCCGGAAGGCCCGAACATCGGTCTGATCGGTTCGCTCTCGAGCTACGCGCGGGTCAACCCGTTCGGCTTCATCGAGACGCCGTACCGCAAGGTCACCGACGGCCGGGTCACCGACCAGATCGACTACCTGACCGCGGACGAGGAAGACCGCTTCGTCAAGGCGCAGGCGAACTCGCCGACCGACGACGAGGGCAACTTCACCGACGACCGCGTCCTGGTCCGCAAGAAGGGCGGCGAGGTCGAGTTCATCGACCCGACCGACGTCGACTACATGGACGTCTCGCCGCGCCAGATGGTGTCGGCCGCGACGGCCATGATCCCGTTCCTCGAGCACGACGACGCGAACCGCGCCCTGATGGGTGCGAACATGCAGCGCCAGGCCGTGCCGCTGCTCCGCTCCGAGTCGCCGCTCGTCGGCACCGGCATGGAGCTGCGCGCCGCGGTCGACGCCGGTGACGTCGTCGTCGCGAAGAAGACGGGTGTGGTCGAGGAGGTCTCCGCCGACTACATCACCGTCATGGCCGACGACGGTGCGCGCAACACCTACGCGCTGCACAAGTTCCGTCGCTCGAACCAGGGCACCTGCATCAACCAGAAGCCCATCGTCAACGAGGGCGACCGCGTCGAGTCGGGTCAGGTGCTGGCCGACGGTCCTTGCACCGAGAACGCCGAGATGGCGCTCGGCAAGAACCTGCTCGTGGCGATCATGCCGTGGGAAGGCCACAACTACGAGGACGCGATCATCCTGTCGCAGCGCCTCGTGCAGGACGACGTTCTCACCTCGATCCACATCGAGGAGCACGAGATCGACGCCCGCGACACGAAGCTGGGCGCCGAGGAGATCACCCGGGACATCCCGAACGTCTCCGAAGAGGTCCTGGCCGACCTGGACGAGCGCGGCATCATCCGCATCGGTGCCGAGGTCCAGCCGGGCGACATCCTCGTCGGCAAGGTCACGCCCAAGGGCGAGACCGAGCTGACGCCGGAGGAGCGGCTGCTCCGCGCGATCTTCGGTGAGAAGGCGCGCGAGGTCCGCGACACCTCCCTCAAGGTGCCGCACGGTGAGTACGGCAAGGTCATCGGCATCCGCGTCTTCTCGCGTGAGGACGACGACGAGCTGCCTCCGGGCGTGAACGAGCTCGTCCGCGTCTACGTGGCCCAGAAGCGCAAGATCCAGGACGGTGACAAGCTCGCCGGCCGCCACGGCAACAAGGGCGTCATCGGCAAGATCCTCCCCGCGGAGGACATGCCGTTCCTCGAGGACGGCACGCCGGTCGACATCATCCTGAACACCCACGGTGTGCCGCGTCGTATGAACATCGGCCAGGTGCTGGAGACCCACCTCGGGTGGATCGCCAAGCAGGGCTGGAGCATCAACGGGGACCCGGACTGGGCGAAGAACCTGTCCGAGGACCTGATGGAGGTCGAGCCCGGCACCAAGACCGCGACCCCCGTGTTCGACGGCGCGAAGGAAGAGGAGATCACGGGCCTGCTCGGCTCGACGATCCCGAACCGCGACGGCGAGCGCATGGTCAAGGAGAACGGCAAGGCGCAGCTCTTCGACGGTCGCTCCGGCGAGCCGTACCCGTTCCCCGTGTCGGTCGGCTACATGTACATCCTGAAGCTGCTGCACCTGGTGGACGACAAGATCCACGCGCGTTCGACCGGCCCGTACTCGATGATCACGCAGCAGCCGCTGGGTGGTAAGGCGCAGTTCGGTGGTCAGCGCTTCGGTGAGATGGAGTGCTGGGCGATGCAGGCGTACGGCGCCGCATACACCCTGCAGGAACTCCTCACCATCAAGTCCGACGACGTGCTCGGCCGCGTGAAGGTCTACGAGGCCATCGTCAAGGGCGAGAACATCCCGGAACCCGGTATCCCGGAGTCCTTCAAGGTGCTGCTCAAGGAGCTGCAGTCGCTCTGCCTCAACGTCGAGGTCCTGTCTTCGGACGGTGCCGCGATCGAGATGCGCGACGGCGACGACGAGGACCTGGAGCGCGCGGCCGCGAACCTCGGCATCAACCTGTCGAGGTCCGAGTCGCCCTCCGTGGACGACGTCGTCAACTAGTCACCTCGTCGGCCGGTGAAGAGGACGCCTCCCGCGTCCTCTTCGCCGGCCCTCAGACCAGCTCCTTTGCCACCGATCTAAAAAGGGGAAGAGAGTAGACGTGCTCGACGTCAACTTCTTCGATGAGCTCCGTATCGGTCTCGCGACCGCGGACGACATCCGCCAGTGGTCTTTCGGCGAGGTCAAGAAGCCCGAGACCATCAACTACCGCACGCTCAAGCCTGAGAAGGACGGCTTGTTCTGCGAGAAGATCTTCGGTCCCACCCGGGACTGGGAGTGCTACTGCGGCAAGTACAAGCGCGTTCGCTTCAAGGGCATCATCTGTGAGCGCTGCGGCGTCGAGGTGACCCGCGCGAAGGTGCGTCGTGAGCGCATGGGCCACATCGAGCTCGCCGCTCCCGTCACGCACATCTGGTACTTCAAGGGCGTCCCGAGCCGGTTGGGCTACTTGCTCGACCTGGCCCCCAAGGACCTCGAGAAGATCATCTACTTCGCCGCCTACGTCATCGTGGGCGTGAACGCGGAGCTGCGCCACAACGACCTGCCGACGCTCGAGAGCGAGATGCAGGTCGAGCGCAAGCGCGTCGAGAACCGCCGCGACGCCGACGTGGAGGCCCGCGCCCAGAAGCTCGAGGCCGACCTGGCCGAGCTCGAGGCCGAGGGCGCCAAGTCCGACGTGCGCCGCAAGGTCAAGGAGGGTGGCGAACGTGAGATGCGCCAGCTCCGCGACCGCGCCCAGCGCGAGCTGGACCGCCTCGACGAGATCTGGTCCACGTTCACCAAGCTGGACAAGGCCCAGCTGATCGCGGACGAGCTGCTCTACCGCGAGCTCTACGACCGCTACGGCGACTACTTCACCGGTGCCATGGGCGCGGAGGCCATCCAGAAGCTCCTGGGTGACTACGACGTCGACGCCGAGTCCGAGATCCTGCGCGAGACCATCCGCAGCGGCAAGGGCCAGAAGAAGCTGCGTGCGCTCAAGCGCCTCAAGGTCGTTGCCGCCTTCCAGGCGACCCGCAACAACCCGCAGGGCATGGTCCTGGACTGCGTCCCGGTCATCCCGCCGGACCTGCGCCCGATGGTGCAGCTCGACGGTGGCCGTTTCGCGACGTCCGACCTGAACGACCTGTACCGCCGCGTGATCAACCGCAACAACCGCCTCAAGCGACTGATCGACCTCGGCGCGCCCGAGATCATCGTCAACAACGAGAAGCGGATGCTGCAGGAGGCCGTCGACGCGCTGTTCGACAACGGCCGCCGCGGTCGCCCGGTGACGGGTCCGGGCAACCGCCCGCTCAAGTCGCTGTCCGACCTGCTCAAGGGCAAGCAGGGCCGGTTCCGCCAGAACCTGCTCGGCAAGCGCGTCGACTACTCCGGCCGTTCGGTCATCGTGGTCGGCCCGCAGCTCAAGCTGCACCAGTGCGGTCTGCCCAAGCAGATGGCGCTCGAGCTCTTCAAGCCGTTCGTGATGAAGCGGCTCGTGGACCTCAACCACGCGCAGAACATCAAGTCCGCCAAGCGGATGGTCGAGCGTGCGCGCCCGGCCGTGTGGGACGTGCTGGAAGAGGTCATCACCGAGCACCCGGTGCTGCTCAACCGCGCACCCACGCTGCACCGCCTCGGCATCCAGGCCTTCGAGCCCCAGCTGGTCGAGGGCAAGGCCATCCAGCTGCACCCGCTGGTCTGTGAAGCGTTCAACGCCGACTTCGACGGTGACCAGATGGCAGTCCACCTGCCGCTGTCCGCCGAGGCGCAGGCCGAGGCCCGCGTCCTGATGCTGTCGTCGAACAACATCCTGTCCCCGGCGTCCGGCAAGCCGCTGGCCATGCCGCGTCTGGACATGGTGACGGGCCTGTACCACCTGACCCGTCACAAGCCCGGCGACCTCGGCGAGGGCCACTCGTACTCGTCGCCCGCCGAGGCCCTGATGGCGTTCGACCGCAAGGTCCTGGGCCTGCAGTCGATGGTGAAGATCCGGGTCTCCGACAAGAACCCGCCCAAGGGCCAGGAGCCCGAGGGCTGGGAGCCCGGTCAGCCGTGGCTCGCGGAGACCACGCTGGGTCGCGTGCTGTTCAACGAGATCCTGCCGCAGGACTACGCCTTCATCAACGAGGTCATGCCCAAGAAGCGGCAGGCCATCATCATCAACGACCTGGCCGAGCGGTACCCGATGGTCACCGTCGCCCGGACGCTGGACAAGCTGAAGGACGCCGGCTTCCACTGGGCCACCCGCTCCGGTGTCACGGTCGCGATCTCGGACGTCCTCGTCCCCGCCGCGAAGCAGGACATCCTCGAGGAGCACGAGCGCCTCGCGGACGCGGTGGAGAAGCGCTACCAGCGCGGACAGCTCTCGCACGACGAGCGCAACTCCGAGCTGGTCAAGGTGTGGACCAAGGCCACCGAGCAGGTCCACGAGATCATGGAAGACAACTTCCCCGAGGACAACTCGATCCGCGTCATCGTGCAGTCCGGTGCTGCCGGCAACATGACGCAGGTCCGTTCGCTCGCGGGTATGCGTGGTCTCGTCACCAACCCGAAGGGTGAGTACATCCCGCGCCCGATCAAGAACTCGTTCCGCGAGGGCTTGTCGGTGCTGGAGTACTTCATCGCGACGCACGGTGCTCGCAAGGGTCTGGCCGACACCGCGCTGCGCACCGCCGACTCGGGTTACCTGACCCGTCGTCTGGTGGACGTCTCGCAGGACGTCATCATCCGCGAGGTCGACTGCGGCACCACCCGTGGTGTGCAGATGACCGTCGGCGAGCAGCTGGGCGACAAGGTCGGCCTGCACGAGTTCGCGCAGACCTCGGTCTACGCCCGCACGGTCGCGGACGACATCACCGACGCCCAGGGCAACCTGGTCCTGAACCGCGGCGACGACCTCGGCGACCCGGCACTCGTGTCGCTGGTCGAGGCCGGCATCGTCCGCGTGAAGGTGCGCTCGGTGCTGACCTGCGAGTCCCCGGTCGGTGTGTGCGCGTCCTGCTACGGCCGCTCCATGGCCACCGGCCAGCTGGTCGACGTCGGCGAGGCCGTCGGCATCGTCGCCGCCCAGTCGATCGGTGAGCCCGGCACGCAGCTGACGATGCGCACCTTCCACCAGGGCGGTGTGGCCGGTGACGACATCACGACCGGTCTGCCCCGTGTCCAGGAGCTCTTCGAGGCCCGCGTCCCGAAGGGCAAGGCGCCGATCGCCGACGTCGACGGCCGCGTGCGCATCGAGGACGGCGACCGCTTCTGGAAGATCACGCTGATCCCGGACGACGGTTCCGAGGAGATCGTGTTCGAGAAGCTGTCCAAGCGTCAGCGTCTCGCCAACACGGCCACCGGCCCGCTGCAGGACGGCGACCACGTGTCCGTCGGCCAGCAGCTGCTGGAAGGTACTCCCGACCCGCACGAGGTCCTGCGCGTCATGGGCCCGCGCGAGGCGCAGCTGCACCTCGTCGGCGAGGTCCAGAAGGTGTACCGCGCCCAGGGTGTGGCGATCCACGACAAGCACATCGAGGTCATCGTCCGGCAGATGCTCCGCCGGGTGACGATCATCGACTCCGGCGCGACCGAGTTCCTGCCGGGTTCGCTGGTCGAGCGTGCCGACTTCGAGTCGGGCAACCGCGCGGTCGTCGCCGAGGGTGGCGAGCCGGCTGCCGGACGTCCGGTGCTGATGGGTATCACGAAGGCCTCGCTGGCGACGGACTCGTGGCTCTCCGCCGCGTCGTTCCAGGAGACCACTCGTGTGCTGACCGACGCCGCCATCAACGGGCGTTCGGACAAGCTCATCGGTCTGAAGGAGAACGTGATCATCGGTAAGTTGATCCCGGCTGGTACGGGCATCAACCGCTACCGCAACATCCAGGTCCAGCCGACCGAGGAGGCGCGTGCCGCTGCGTACGCGATCCCCTCGTACGACGACGGGTACTACACCCCCGACGTCTTCGGCACGGGCACTGGTGCCGCGGTGCCGCTGGACGACTACGACTTCGGTCGCGACTACCGCTAGTCGGTTGTCTTCGAACGGCCCTCGGAGCCTCGCGCTCCGGGGGCCGTTCGGCGTTTCACCGGTAGGCGATGCCGTCGAGGTGCAGCGTCGTCGACTCGTCGCTGTGACTGCCCTTGGTGCCGACGTGCTTCGCGCTGATCTGCGGGCCGTTCTTCAGCACGTGGTAGAGCGCCATCCCGTGGCCCCGGCCCAGGTCGTAGTCGGTCTTCAGCCACTCCAGGAACACGCCGGCCTTGGTGTCGCCGCCGTACCCGCGCTCGGTGGCGGCCGCCAGCAGTTCGGCCGGGGTCTTGCCGGTCTTCTTCTCCGCGCCGTCGAGGTAGGCCTGGAAGGACATCGTGGGCTCCGTTCGTCGTTGACCGGAGCCTAGGACAACTACGGCTGTCTTGACAAGAAAATTTGTCGGTGACGCCTCGAAGGGGGTTCGGGGGACGTCTTAACGGCGGCGTGCGCGGGCCAGGGCTCGGGCGCGGATGACCAGGTCGTCGACCAGGTGGGCGTCCACCAGGGGTGGGATGCCGCTCTCGTCGGTGCAGCAGCGGGGTTTGGTGCGCTTCTCCGACAGTCGTGGCCTGACGCCGGCCATCTCGTACAGGGCCTCGTAGAGGTCGAGGCCCGGATCGTCGTCGTGCGGGCCGACGAGGAGCACCCACACGACTTCGGGGGAGGGGAAGGCGACGACGACCCGGTCGGCGCCCCGGAGGTGCTTCACGCACAGGCGTGGGAGTGGCTCCGGGCCTGTCACGCGGTAGCCCAAGGCGGCGCAGCCGGAGTGGGCGAGCTCGTCCAGGAAGCGTTCGTAGGCCACGCGGGCGCGGCCGCGCAGGCCGTTGGCCTGGGCGTGAGCGGTGGGGGTCTCGACTACCTCGATCAAACCGGGCGGACCACGCGTCCCTTGCCGCTGCGCATCTCGGCCAGGGAGTTGGCGAGGTCTTGGCGGTCCAGCAACGACTGGTCGCTCAGGCGGCGGTGGACTTCGTCGATCAGGCCGCGGGTCTTGCCCGCGCGGCGGAGGTCGGAGACCAGGTGGAGGACCTCGTGCAGGCGCACGGTGTCGAGGAGCATCCGCGGTTCCTGGCTGTGGATGGCGAGCACGCCTTCTCTGGCCCAGGCCTTCACGGTCTTCTCGGTGAGGTCGAGGAGCTCGCCCGCCACCACGGGACGTACCGGCGGGGCCTGGCGGAGGGTCTTGGCCACCACGCCGTCGAGGCGGCGGCGGCGGTCGTCGTCCTCGGACATCGACGACGCGACGGCTTCCAGCTCTTCGATCGTGTCGAAGAGGTCGCGGATGTGGGCGGCCTCGGTCGCGACAGACATGGCTACTCCTCCCGTTGACTACCGATTATCCACTACTTTTTCGGTAGTCGTCAACGGCCCCGGAGCAGGGATCCGGGGCCGTTGCGAACGTGATCAGGAGGAGAAGAAGAGACCGCCGAGGCCGCGGTGCTTGCGGTGGCCGTAGCCGTAGCCGGCGTGACCACCGTGGTGGTGGTGCACCTGCTGCGGCGCGGCGCCCCAGGCGGGCTGGGCCGGCTGCGGGTAGGCGGCGGGCGGCGGCGCGGCGACGGGCGGCGGGGCCTGCATCTGGGCCTCGAGGCGCGTGATCGACTCGAGCTCGCCGTAGTCGAGGAAGACCCCGCGGCAGCCGTCGCACTGCTCGATGTGAACGCCCATGCGGTCGAACGTGCGCATGTTCGCATGACACTTGGGACACTGCATCGTGGTGAGCCTCCTGCGGTGGGACCGGACAAATACGATATTAGCCGCGGTCACTGCTCTCGTGCGTCGAGACGATCCGACGACAGGCTTCAACCAGCGGTTCCACTGCCTGCAACCCGGACATGAGTGCCCTGGCTGCCATCTGCACAACGTACGCCTGAGCCGGGATGTTGAGCGCTTCCCATTCCGATGTCGGCAGCGCCACACCACCCGTTTCACGGTAGGCGTTCAGGAACCGCGCCCACAGATCACCCGGCAACACCCCCGCGGCGAACAAAGCCGCAGGTCGAGCGAGGTCCCACACCGGATCGCCGACCCCCAGGTCGTCCACGTCGATGAGCCGCCAGGCCCCCCGGTGCACAAGCTGCCCGAGATGCCAATCGCCATGAATCAACGCACGCCCGTTCACGTCCAACGGCGGCAAGACCTCATACGCACGCAACACCACATCGGCGTACGGCAACTCCGGCGGCAACGCCCGAATAGCCCGAACAATCCGTTCGGGTGTACCCGCCACAGGCCCTCGCACGGGCAATGCGTGCAGCTTCGCCAGCAGCGCCGCGCTCTCCTCCCACGGCGCGCCATCAGGATCGTCCTGACTCACCGGCGTTCCGTACGGCCACACCGTCACGGGCCGGTCGTCCACGAACTGCAACGGCTTCAACGGCCGCACGAACAACTCGGGGTGCGCCGCCGCGATCTCCAGCCGCTGCTCGAGAGCCTCGACGTCGGTGTCCGCCGGCAACGCCTTGGCCACCACGTCACCGACGCGCACCACCACGACGTCGCCGCGGTCACCGCCGAGCACCTCGGGGTCGGCCGAAGAGCCGGTCAGCGAGGCCATCGCCGCGATCAGGTCGTCCACGCGCACAGTGAATCAGGCGGTCGCGGCCGTGGTCAGACCGGCTGTCGCAGGGCGTTGTGGTACGAGATCAGGTACGTCACCGCGTCGCCGGGGCCGTCGAACTCCGCGTAGAAGCGGCGCTGGCCGTCGTGCTGCCAGAACACCGAGTACCGGTCCTGCACCCGCACAGGCACAGAGCGCCGTCGACGGCTTCGCCCAGTGAGCTGACATCCGGCGAGCGCGTCGCAGTCGATCCGGATCTCCGCCCACCCGGCGGGTGCGTGCTCTGCCGCCAGCGCGGTGATCCGGTCGACGATCTCGCCCACCGGCGTGGGCGCGTGGCCCTCTTCGGGACCGGCACCCGCTGCCAGGAAGGGGATCGGGCCCCGTGGTCACCATCTTCGCCGCCGCCGCCGAGCGCACGCCGGCGGCCTCCGCGTACGTGCGGCCACCCGCGTTCACCAGCTGTTCCCCCTGCCCATGATCGAGTTGCCGCCGAAGTCGTCGTCCTCGTCGGTGCCGGCCGCGCGTTGCACCGGGCGGGACTTCTTGCGCAGCACCGAGGAGCCGAAGTCCTCGTCGGACGGTGGGAGCGGCGCGGCAGGCTCCTCGCGTTGCTCGACCCTGAAGATGTCCTTGATCGACGGCGCGCCCGGCACGACGTCCAGCACGCCCTCTTCCGAGGTCAGCGCGGCCATGCGGGCGTTGACCTGGTCGCGCACGTCCATCGCGGCGCGGCGGGTCACCTGTGTGATCGTCTGCGCCAGTTGTTCGGGGGTGACGCGCTCGACCGGCGCGACGTACCGAACGCCCGCAGGACGTGTCGGCGGACGGCTCAGTTGGTGATGCAGATCGTCTTCACCGGCTGCGGGTACGTCTTCGCGTCGTCCCCGTTGCACAGCGCCCTGTCCTGCTTGCCCTGGACGACCTTGGTGACCTTGCGCGTCCCGGTGCCGCACGCCACCCGTTCGAAGTACTGGTTGACCGCCTTGAGGCAGTCGCCCTCCTGCACGTTGAGGACGTAGCAGAGCCGCGTCTTGCCGTTCGTCCTCGAACGTCCGGACGACTCGGTCAGGTAGTCGCCGGTCGGGCACATCGTGCGTCGCTCACGGGAGGACACGCGGTACACGGCCTCCTGTGAGGCACAGTCCACTTCGGCCATGTCGACGGTCGTGTCGTTGAGGTCGACCTGCTTCGCGCACTCACCGACGCCCGCCGGCTCGTGCCAGCCGGAGCAGCCGGACGCGAACAACACCAGTGCGGCTACCGCCGCGATGGCCCTCCGGTTGACCTGCACAGTGCGTTCTCCGTCACACGAGTAGCCTGCTTCCTGGGGCCATGTCTACTGCAGGTGCGATTGCGGTACCCCCGTTTTGACCCCGGTAGACGTGGGCGGGTATCTTTGCTACTCGTGCCCGACCCATGTCGGGCCGCTCCGCGTGCCCGTGAGGCAGCGGTGTCCTCCACTCGCAGTGGCAGTTGAACTGTTGCTTGCGGACCTTGGGAGCGGGCGACACGCCCGACCTCGGGTGCAGAGAGGGATCAAGAAACACGAGGGTGAACCGGAAGGCGAACCCTCAAAGACGGAAGAAGCAGCCGGCGAATGCCAACGATCCAGCAGCTGGTCCGCAAGGGCCGCCAGGACAAGGTGGCCAAGCAGAAGACGGCGGCCCTCAAGGGCTCGCCGCAGCGGCGCGGTGTGTGCACCCGCGTTTACACCACCACCCCCAAGAAGCCGAACTCCGCACTGCGCAAGGTCGCTCGCGTGAAGCTGACCAGCGGTATCGAGGTCACGGCCTACATCCCCGGTGAGGGTCACAACCTCCAGGAGCACTCGATGGTGCTCGTGCGCGGCGGTCGTGTGAAGGACCTGCCGGGTGTTCGCTACAAGATCATCCGTGGCTCTCTCGACACGCAGGGTGTCAAGAACCGCAAGCAGGCTCGCAGCCGCTACGGCGCGAAGAAGGAGAAGAGCTAATGCCCCGCAAGGGACCGGCCCCGAAGCGGCCGCTTATCTCTGACCCGGTCTACAGCTCGCCCCTCGTCACGCAGCTCATCAACAAGGTGCTGGTCGACGGCAAGCGCTCGGTGGCCGAGAAGATCGTTTACGAAGCGCTCGAGGGTGCTCGCGAGAAGACCGGCACCGACCCGGTCGTCACGCTGAAGCGCGCGCTCGACAACGTGAAGCCGTCGCTGGAGGTCAAGAGCCGCCGCGTCGGTGGTGCGACCTACCAGGTGCCGATCGAGGTCAAGCCCGGTCGTTCCACCACGCTGGCGCTCCGTTGGCTGATCACCTTCTCCCGGCAGCGCCGTGAGAAGACCATGGTCGAGCGTCTGATGAACGAGCTGCTCGATGCGAGCAACGGTCTCGGTGCGAGCGTCAAGCGCCGTGAGGACACGCACAAGATGGCCGAGTCCAACAAGGCCTTCGCCCACTACCGCTGGTGATCTGACGCCCGGCCTGCGAAGGCCGGGCTCTCCCAGCCCTAGTGAGCTCACTAGCTCAAGACAGGGGAAAGACCCGTGGCACAGGACGTGCTCACTGATCTTGCCAAGGTCCGCAACATCGGGATCATGGCCCACATCGACGCGGGCAAGACCACGACGACTGAGCGGATCCTCTTCTACACGGGGATCAGCTACAAGATCGGCGAGGTGCACGACGGCGCTGCCGTGATGGACTGGATGGAGCAGGAGCAGGAGCGCGGCATCACGATCACGTCGGCCGCGACGACCTGCTACTGGAAGAACCACCAGATCAACCTGATCGACACGCCTGGCCACGTCGACTTCACCGTCGAGGTCGAGCGCAACCTGCGCGTCCTCGACGGCGCCGTTGCCGTCTTCGACGGCAAGGAAGGCGTCGAGCCGCAGTCCGAGCAGGTCTGGCGGCAGGCGACCAAGTACGACGTCCCTCGCATCTGCTTCGTCAACAAGATGGACAAGCTCGGCGCGGACTTCTACTTCACGATCAAGACGATCCAGGACCGGCTGGCCGCCAAGCCGCTGCCGCTCCAGATCCCGATCGGTGCCGAGAGCGACTTCATCGGCGTCGTCGACCTGATCGAGATGCGCGCGCTCACCTGGCGCGGCGAAGTCCAGAAGGGCGAGGACTACGCCATCGAGGAGATCCCCGCGGATCTGCTCGAGAAGGCCCAGGAGTTCCGCGAGCAGCTGCTCGAGGCCGTCGCCGAGACCGACGACGACCTGACCGAGAAGTTCTTCGAGAACGGCGACCTGTCGGTCGAGGAGATCAAGGCCGGCCTGCGCAAGATCGTGGCCGCGGGTACCGCGTACCCGATCCTGTGCGGCTCCGCGTTCAAGAACAAGGGCGTCCAGCCCATGCTCGACGCGGTCATCGACTACCTGCCGTCGCCGCTCGACCTCCCGCCGGTCGAGGGCACGCTGCAGGACGGCGAGACGGTCGTGAAGCGCAGCCCTTCGAGCGACGAGCCGTTCTCGGCTCTGGCGTTCAAGATCGCCGTGCACCCGTTCTTCGGCAAGCTGACCTACATCCGGGTGTACTCGGGCAAGGTCGCTGCGGGCACCCAGGTCGTCAACGCGACCAAGGACCGCAAGGAGCGCATCGGGAAGATCTTCCAGATGCACGCCAACAAGGAGAACCCGGTCACCGAGGCCATCGCGGGCCACATCTACGCCGTGATCGGTCTGAAGGACACCACGACCGGTGAGACCTTGTGCGACCCGGCACACCCGATCGTGCTCGAGTCGATGACCTTCCCCGAGCCCGTCATCCAGGTGGCCATCGAGCCCAAGACGAAGGCGGACCAGGAGAAGCTCGGCACCGCGATCCAGAAGCTGGCCGAGGAGGACCCGACGTTCCGGGTCAACCTCGACCAGGAGACGGGCCAGACCATCATCGCCGGCATGGGCGAGCTCCACCTGGACATCCTGGTGGACCGCATGCGCCGCGAGTTCAAGGTCGAGGCCAACATCGGCAAGCCTCAGGTGGCGTACCGGGAGACCATCCGCAAGGCGGTGGAGAAGTACTCCTACACCCACAAGAAGCAGACCGGTGGCTCCGGCCAGTTCGCGAAGGTGCTCGTCACCGTCGAGCCGCTGGAGAAGAAGGAAGACGGCGCGCTCTACGAGTTCGTCAACGCCGTCACCGGTGGTCGCATCCCCCGCGAGTACATCCCGTCGGTCGACGCGGGTGCGCAGGACGCGCTGCAGTACGGCGTGCTGGCGGGTTACCCGCTGGTCGGCGTGAAGGTGACGCTGCTCGACGGCGCCTACCACGAGGTCGACTCCTCGGAAATGGCGTTCAAGATCGCTGGTTCGATGGCCCTCAAGGAAGCCGCCCGTCAGGCGTCTCCCGCGATCCTCGAACCGCTGATGGCCGTCGAGGTCACGACGCCCGAGGAGTACATGGGCGACGTGATCGGCGACCTGAACTCCCGCCGTGGCCAGATCCAGGCCATGGAGGAGCGCAGCGGTATCCGTGTCGTCAAGGCACTGGTCCCGCTGTCGGAAATGTTCGGGTACGTGGGTGACCTGCGGTCCAAGACCCAGGGTCGTGCCAACTACTCGATGGTGTTCGACTCCTACGCCGAGGTGCCCGCAAGCGTCTCGAAGGAGATCATCGCGAAGGCGACCGGGGAGTAACTCCCCACCGGAGCACCGCAGTTCCACCGCGGGCTCTCCGGGGGTGAATCCCTGGGGTCCGCTACTTTCAGACCCTGACGTGTAAGTCCGGCGGGTGGCCACAGATGCCCGCCGGACCAGCAAAAAAGAAGTCCAGGAGGACAATCCAGTGGCCAAGGCGAAGTTCGAGCGGACGAAGCCGCACGTCAACATCGGCACCATCGGTCACATCGACCATGGCAAGACCACGCTGACCGCGGCGATCTCCAAGGTTCTGCACGACGCGTACCCCGATGTGAACGCCTCGTTCGCGTTCGACCAGATCGACAAGGCGCCGGAAGAGAAGCAGCGCGGCATCACGATCTCGATCGCGCACATCGAGTACCAGACGGAGAACCGTCACTACGCGCACGTCGACTGCCCCGGGCACGCCGACTACATCAAGAACATGATCACCGGTGCGGCGCAGATGGACGGCGCCATCCTCGTGGTCGCGGCGACCGACGGTCCCATGCCGCAGACGAAGGAGCACGTCCTCCTGGCCCGCCAGGTCGGCGTCCCCTACATCGTCGTCGCCCTGAACAAGGCCGACATGGTGGACGACGAGGAGATCCTGGAGCTCGTCGAGCTCGAGGTCCGCGAGCTGCTCTCCGAGTACGAGTTCCCGGGCGACGACCTGCCGGTCGTGCGCGTCTCGGCGCTGAAGGCGCTCGAGGGCGACGAGCAGTGGGGCAAGTCCGTCCTCGAGCTCATGGCCGCCGTCGACACGGCGATCCCGGAGCCGGAGCGCGACACCGAGAAGCCGTTCCTCATGCCCGTCGAGGACGTCTTCACGATCACCGGCCGCGGCACCGTGGTGACCGGTCGCATCGAGCGCGGCATCATCAACGTCAACTCGGAAATCGAGATCGTTGGTATCAAGGAGACGTCGAAGAAGACGACGGTCACCTCGATCGAGATGTTCAAGAAGTTCCTCGACGAGGGCCGCGCGGGCGACAACGCCGCGCTGCTGCTCCGCGGCATCAAGCGCGAGGAGGTGGAGCGCGGCATGGTCATCGTGAAGCCGGGCACCACGACCCCGCACACCGAGTTCACCGCGCAGGTCTACATCCTGTCGAAGGACGAGGGTGGCCGCCACACGCCGTTCTTCAACAACTACCGTCCCCAGTTCTACTTCCGGACGACGGACGTGACCGGCGTTGTGACGCTGCCCGAGGGCACCGAGATGGTCATGCCGGGTGACACCACCGGCATGGACGTCAAGCTCATCCAGCCGATCGCCATGGACGAGGGCCTCCGCTTCGCGATCCGCGAGGGTGGCCGCACCGTCGGCGCCGGCTCGGTCACCAAGATCCTCAAGTGACCTAGCTCGACCCAGTTCGGCGACAGGCCGGGTCAACGATCTTCGTTGGCCCGGCCTTCGTCGTTCGTGCGCACGAGTGTGCGTCAGCTCACCCCGAAATCTTCTGGAGGAGCGGGAGCGGACCCGTTCGGGGGATTCCGTTGCCGGACAACGCAACCGGTCCGCCCGTCGGTCCACACGCGACAGATGTGGCGGCTCACCGGCCAAGATCCGGACGTGATCTGGCTCCAACTCACCCACCCCGATTTGGATCGCCTCGTTCCCGTGTGGCATCCTTTACGGGTTGCTCGATGAAGGGCCGGGTTCGCCTTGTGCGTGCCCGTGTATTTCGATCGAGCGTCCGCGCCCTGTTAGTGAACGCCTCCTTGCGGAGATGGGCATCAGGGTGCATGGGCTGTGTGGTAGGCCCAATCCCACCGGGGAGACCTTGAGTGGGACCGGTATGCGCACCGGGCGCGACACGCCCGACCGCGTGGACCGGGCACCATGACACTTCAACAGGGGCGGAGCGCGCCAAGAGGCTGTAAAAGGCCTCATCCGAGGCACCGCCCGCAGCGGTTACGAGAAGCAGAGGAACGGCAAGCCATTATGGCGGGACAAAAGATCCGCATCCGGCTCAAGGCCTACGACCACGAAGCGATCGACGCGTCTGCGCGCAAGATCGTGGAGACCGTGACGCGCACCGGCGCTCGGGTCGTCGGACCTGTGCCGCTGCCCACTGAGAAGAACGTGTACTGCGTCATCCGCTCGCCGCACAAGTACAAGGACTCGCGCGAGCACTTCGAGATGCGCACGCACAAGCGGCTGATCGACATCCTCGACCCGACGCCGAAGACGGTGGACGCGCTCATGCGCATCGACCTGCCGGCCAGCGTCGACGTCAACATCCAGTAAGCGTTGGGCGCGGAGAGTAACGGACCAATGTCTGACAGGCAGATGAAGGGCATCCTGGGCACCAAGCTCGGCATGACTCAGGTCTTCGACGAGAACAACCGGGTCGTCCCGGTGACCGTCGTCAGGGCTGAGCCCAATGTCGTGACCCAGGTTCGCACCGAAGAGAAGGACGGCTACACCGCCGTCCAGCTGGCGGCCGGCGCGATTGACCCGCGCAAGGTCAACAAGCCCGTCGCGGGCCACTTCGCCAAGGCCGGGGTCACGCCCCGTCGCCACCTGGTGGAGCTGCGCACGGCGGACGCCGGCGAGTACACGGTCGGCCAGGAGATCACCGCTGAGGTGTTCGAGGCCGGCGCTGTTGTCGACATCACCGGCACCAGCAAGGGCAAGGGCACCGCGGGTGTCATGAAGCGCCACAACTTCCGGGGCCTCGGCTCCAGCCACGGCACCCAGCGCAAGCACCGCTCGCCGGGTTCCATCGGTGGCTGTGCCACTCCGGGTCGCGTCTTCAAGGGTCTGCGCATGGCTGGCCGCATGGGCCACGAGCGCGTCACGACCCAGAACCTGAAGGTGCACAAGATCGACGTGGAGAACGGGCTGCTGCTCATCAAGGGCGCGGTTCCCGGTCCCAAGGGCGGTCTCGTGTTCGTCAAGACTGCTGCGAAGGGCGGTGCCTGATGTCGACTGTTGAGATCCGCACCCCGGACGGCAAGACCGCGGGCTCCGTCGAGCTCCCGGCTTCCGTCTTCGACGCGCAGGCCAACGTCGCGCTGCTCCACCAGGTCGTCGTGGCCCAGCAGGCCGCCGCGCGCCAGGGCACGCACTCGACGAAGACCCGCGGCGAGGTGTCCGGCGGTGGCAAGAAGCCTTACCGCCAGAAGGGCACCGGCCGTGCCCGCCAGGGTTCGACGCGTGCGCCGCAGTTCGCCGGCGGTGGCGTCGTCCACGGCCCGCAGCCGCGTGACTACTCGCAGCGGACGCCCAAGAAGATGAAGGCCGCCGCTCTGCGTGGCGCCCTGTCCGACCGGGCCCGCGCCAACCAGGTCCACGTCGTGTCCGGCCTGGTGGACGGGGACACCCCGTCGACCAAGACCGCGCGCAAGGTCCTGGAGTCGGTCACCCAGGCTCGTCGCGTTCTCGTGGTGCTCAACCGCACCGACGAGGTCGCGTGGGTCAGCGTGCGCAACCTGCAGCACGTCCACGTGATCGCGCCGGACCAGCTCAACACCTACGACGTGCTCGTCAACGACGACGTGGTGTTCACCAAGGACTCGCTCGACGTGTTCCTCGCCAGCAAGGCCCAGCAGGGTCGCGGCTCGGCTGAGGCGACGGCGACGGCCGTGGACGAGGAGGGTTCCAAGTGATCCCCGACCACAGGGACATCTTGCTCGCGCCGGTGATCTCCGAGAAGTCCTACGGGCTCCTCGAGGAGAACAAGTACACCTTCTTGGTGGCGCCGGGTTCGAACAAGACCCAGATCAAGATTGCCGTGGAGAAGGTCTTCGGCGTCAAGGTCGTCAGCGTCAACACCATCAACCGCCAGGGCAAGCGCAAGCGGACCAAGAGCGGTTTCGGCAAGCGCAAGGACACGAAGCGCGCGATCGTCACGCTGTCTGCCGACAGCAAGTCGATCGAGATCTTCGGCGGCCCTGCCGCCTGATGACGAGGACTGCGTAGAGATGGGCATTCGCAAGTACAAGCCGACGACGCCTGGTCGTCGCGGTGCGAGCGTCTCCGACTTCGCCGAGATCACTCGGTCGACTCCGGAGAAGTCGCTGATCCGCCCGCTGCACAAGCTGGGTGGACGCAACGCGTCGGGCAAGATCACCACGCGTCACAAGGGCGGCGGTCACAAGCGGGCTTACCGCCTGATCGACTTCCGTCGCAACGACAAGGACGGCGTGCCGGCCAAGGTCGCTCACATCGAGTACGACCCCAACCGCACCGCTCGCATCGCGCTGCTGCACTACGCGGACGGCGAGAAGCGCTACATCATCGCCCCGGAGAAGCTCAAGCAGGGTGACACGGTTGAGAACGGCCCCAAGGCCGACATCAAGCCGGGCAACAACCTGCCGCTGCGCAACATCCCGGTCGGTTCCGTGATCCACGCGATCGAGCTCCGCCCCGGTGGCGGCGCGAAGATCGCCCGCTCCGCCGGTGCCTCGGTGCAGCTCGTGGCGAAGGACGGCCCGTACGCCCAGCTGCGGATGCCTTCGGGCGAGATCCGCAACGTGGACGTGCGCTGCCGCGCCACGCTCGGCGAGGTCGGCAACAAGGAGCACCAGAACATCAACTGGGGCAAGGCCGGCCGCATGCGGTGGAAGGGCAAGAAGCCCACCGTCCGCGGTGTCGCCATGAACCCGGTTGACCACCCGCATGGTGGTGGTGAAGGTAAGACCTCCGGTGGTCGCCACCCGGTCAACCCGGCTGGTAAGCCCGAAGGCCGTACCCGCCGCCGTAAGCCAAGCGACAAGCTCATCGTCCGGCGTCGTCGCACCGGTAAGAAGCGCTGAGCAGGGAGGGAGTGAAGGATGCCTCGCAGCCTTAAGAAGGGTCCCTTCGTCGACGACCACCTGCTCAAGAAGGTGGACGTTCAGAACGAAGCGGGCAAGAAGACCGTCATCAAGACGTGGTCCCGCCGGTCCACGATCATCCCGGACATGCTGGGCCACACCATCGCGGTGCACGACGGCCGTAAGCACGTCCCGGTGTTCGTGACCGAGGCGATGGTCGGGCACAAGCTGGGCGAGTTCGCCCCGACCCGCACCTTCAAGGGTCACATCAAGGACGACCGGAAGTCTCGTCGCCGCTAGGCGTCGAACTGAGAAGAGCAAGGGAAAAGCAGCGATGAACGCCCGTAAGGACGCTGAGGCAGCGGAGTTTCCGCGCGCCGTGGCTCGGGCTCGCTACGTCCGCGACACCCCCATGAAGGTCCGTCGCGTCGTCGAGCTCATCAAGGGTCGTAACGCAAGCGAGGCCCTGGCCGTGCTCCAGTTCGCGCCCCAGGCAGCTTCTGAGCCGGTCGCGAAGGTGCTCGCCAGCGCCATGGCCAACGCCGAGAACAACCTGTCCCTGGACCCGTCCACCCTATGGGTGTCGGCGGCGTTCGTGGACGAGGGTCCGACCCTCAAGCGTTTCCGCCCGCGTGCCCAGGGCCGCGCGTACCGGATCCGCAAGCGGACGAGCCACATCACCATCGAGGTGGAGTCTCGTCCCAAGAAGACCAGCGTGAAGGGAACGCGGTAGTGGGCCAGAAGATCAACCCGCACGGCTTCCGGCTGGGGATCACCACCGACTGGAAGTCCCGCTGGTACGCAGACAAGCAGTACGCCGAGTACGTGGCGGAGGACGTCAAGATCCGCCGCCTGCTCAGCAAGGGCATGGAGCGTGCCGGCATCTCCAAGGTGGAGATCGAGCGGACCCGTGACCGGGTGCGCGTCGACATCCACACCGCCCGGCCGGGCATCGTCATCGGCCGTCGTGGTGCCGAGGCGGACCGCATCCGCGGTGAGCTCGAGAAGCTCACCAAGAAGCAGGTCCAGCTGAACATCCTCGAGGTCAAGAGCCCCGAGTCGGACGCGCAGCTCGTGGCACAGGGTGTCGCCGAGCAGCTGTCCAACCGCGTCGCCTTCCGGCGCGCGATGCGCAAGGCCATCCAGTCGGCCATGCGTTCGCCGCAGGTCAAGGGCATCCGCGTGCAGTGCGGCGGTCGCCTCGGCGGCGCCGAGATGTCCCGCTCGGAGCACTACCGCGACGGCCGCGTGCCGCTGCACACGCTCCGCGCCAACATCGACTACGGCTTCTTCGAGGCCCGCACCACGTTCGGCCGTATCGGCGTGAAGGTGTGGATCTACAAGGGCGACATCGTCGGTGGCATCTCGGCCAAGCGCGCGCTCGACGCGGCCCCGGCTCAGGGAGCCGACCGCGCCCCGCGCCGCGACCGCAACGAGCGTCCGAACCGTGCCCGTCGCTCCGGTGCCAGCGGCACCACCGCGACGAGCACCGAGGCCGGCCGCGCCGCCGCTGACGCCACGGCGTCGGCCGAGGCCCCGGCTTCTGCAGAGAAGACGGAGAGCTGAGCCATGCTCATCCCTCGTAGGGTCAAGCACCGCAAGCAGCACCACCCCAAGCGGTCGGGTGCTGCCAAGGGCGGCACGAAGGTCACCTTCGGTGAGTACGGCATCCAGGCTCTCGAGCCCGCCTACGTCACCAACAGGCAGATCGAGTCCGCTCGTATCGCCATCACGCGCCACATCCGTCGTGGCGGCAAGGTCTGGATCAACATCTTCCCGGACCGTCCGCTGACGAAGAAGCCGGCCGAGACCCGCATGGGTTCCGGTAAGGGTTCGCCGGAGTGGTGGGTGGCCAACGTCAAGCCGGGCCGCGTCCTCTTCGAGATGGCGTTCCCGAACGAGCAGGTCGCTCGCGAGGCGCTCCGCCGCGCGATCCACAAGCTCCCGATGAAGTGCCGCATCGTTACGCGTGAGGGTGGTGAGTTCTGATGGCAGCGGGTACCACCGCTTCCGAGCTGCGTGAGCTCACCGAGGAAGAGCTCGTGCTGCGTCTGAAGGAATCGAAGGAAGAGCTGTTCAACCTTCGTTTTCAGATGGCCACGGGCCAGCTCGACAACAACCGGCGTCTGCGCACGGTCCGGCATGACATTGCCCGGATCTACACCGTGATGCGGGAGCGGGAGCTCGGGCTCTCCATCACGCCGGATTCCACTGGTGAGGGTGCGGCATGACCGAAAGCAACGAAGTCCAGACCGAGAAGCGCAACGACCGCAAGGTCCGCGAGGGCCTCGTCGTGTCCGACAAGATGGACAAGACGATCGTCGTGGCGCTCGAGGACCGCAAGAAGCACCCGCGTTACTCCAAGATCATGCGCTCCACCACCAAGGTGAAGGTGCACGACGAGGAGAACGCGGCGGGCATCGGCGACCGCGTCCTGCTCATGGAGACCCGGCCCCTGTCGGCGACCAAGCGCTGGCGGCTCGTCGAGATCCTCGAGAAGGCCAAGTAAGTCCTTTCTAGACAGACCGAGCCCGTCGGGTCGGAAATCCGGCGGGCCAGGAATGGTCAGGAGCAAGTAAGTGATTCAGCAGGAGTCGCGACTTCGTGTCGCCGACAACACCGGTGCGAAGGAAATCCTTTGCATCCGTGTTCTCGGTGGTTCGGGTCGCCGCTACGCGGGCATCGGCGACATCATCGTCGCGACCGTCAAGGACGCGATCCCCGGTGCCGGTGTGAAGAAGGGTGACGTCGTCAAGGCCGTCATCGTCCGCACCGTCAAGGAGCGTCGCCGTCCGGATGGCTCGTACATCCGCTTCGACGAGAACGCCGCCGTGCTCATCAAGAACGACAACGAGCCCCGCGGTACCCGCATCTTCGGCCCGGTCGGCCGCGAGCTGCGCGACAAGAAGTTCATGAAGATCATCTCGCTGGCTCCGGAGGTGCTCTGACCATGAAGGTGAAGAAGGGCGACACGGTCGTCGTCATCGCCGGCAAGGACAAGGGCGCGAAGGGCAAGGTCATCCAGGCCTACCCGGAGACCGGCAAGGTCCTGGTCGAGGGCGTCAACCGGATCAAGAAGCACACCAAGATCACGCAGACCCAGCGGGGCGCGCAGTCTGGTGGCATCGTGACCCAGGAAGCTCCGATCAACGTCTCCAACGTGATGGTGGTCGACTCGGACGGCAAGCCGTCCCGCGTTGGTTACCGGACGAACGACGAGGGCAAGCGGGTCCGCATTTCCCGTCGTAACGGGAAGGACATCTGATCATGACCACCGCAGAGAAGATCATCCCGCGGCTCAAGACGCGCTACCGCGACGAGGTGAAGGGCGAGCTGCTCAAGCAGTTCAACTTCGCCAACGTGATGCAGATCCCGGGCGTCGTGAAGGTCGTCGTCAACATGGGTGTCGGCGACGCCGCCCGTGACGGCAAGCTGATCGAGGGGGCCGTCAAGGACCTCTCGATCATCACCGGCCAGCGCCCCGAGGTCCGTCGGGCCCGCAAGTCCATCGCGCAGTTCAAGCTGCGTGAAGGCATGCCGATCGGCGCGCGCGTCACGCTGCGCGGCGACCGCATGTGGGAGTTCCTCGACCGTCTGCTGACGATCGCGCTGCCCCGTATCCGCGACTTCCGCGGCCTCTCGGGCAAGCAGTTCGACGGCAACGGCAACTACACGTTCGGTCTGAACGAGCAGTCGATGTTCCACGAGATCGACCCGGACGCTATCGACCGGCCTCGCGGCATGGACATCACCGTCGTCACCACCGCCACGAACGACGAGGAGGGCCGGGCGCTGCTGAAGCACCTGGGCTTCCCGTTCAAGGAGAACTGACTCGATGGCCAAGAAGGCGTTGATCAACAAGGCCGCGAAGAAGCCGAAGTTCAAGGTCCGGGGTTACACCCGGTGCCAGCGTTGCGGCCGCCCCCACGCGGTGTTCCGCAAGTTCGGCCTCTGCCGGATCTGCCTGCGCGAGATGGCTCACCGCGGTGAGCTGCCTGGCGTGAGCAAGTCCAGCTGGTAATTCCAAGCTTCATTACTTCGCTGTAGGCCCGCACACGACCGTCCAGTCCCTCCCTCCGGGGAGGGCTGGTCTGGACCCTGAGCCGGTGAACCGCAGCGAGAAAGGTTGACCAGGTCACCATGACGATGACCGATCCCATCGCAGACATGCTCACTCGTCTGCGGAACGCGAACTCGGCTTACCACGACAAGGTCGTGATGCCGCACTCCAAGATCAAGGCGAACATCGCCGAGATCCTCAAGCGCGAGGGCTACATCGCCTCGTACCGCGACGAGGACGGCGACGTGGCCAAGAACTTGGTCGTCGAGCTGAAGTACGGCCCGAACCGTGAGCGCAGCATCGCCGGCCTCCGCCGCGTGTCCAAGCCCGGTCTGCGCGTGTACGCGAAGTCCACCGGCCTGCCCCGAGTTCTCGGTGGCCTGGGCGTGGCGATCATTTCGACCTCTGGTGGTCTCATGACCGACCGCCAGGCCAACAAGGCAGGCGTGGGCGGAGAAGTCCTCGCCTACGTTTGGTAAGGGGGAGTAGACATGTCGCGCATCGGTAAGCAGCCGATCATTGTCCCCTCCGGGGTCGACGTGAACATCGCCGGTCAGGACGTCAGCATCAAGGGCCCCAAGGGTGTCCTGACGCTGTCGCTCGCTGAGCCGATCATCGTCGAGAAGGCCGAGGACGGCACTCTCGAGGTCAAGCGCCCGAACGACGAGCGCCGCAACCGCGCGCTCCACGGCCTGTCGCGCACTCTCGTGCACAACATGGTCGTCGGCGTGACCCAGGGCTACGAAAAGAAGATGGAAATCCACGGCGTCGGTTACCGCGTCGCGCTCAAGGGCTCTGAGCTCGAGTTCGCGCTCGGTTACTCGCACCCCGTCAAGGTGGAGGCCCCCGCGGGCATCACCTTCGCGGTCGAGACCCCGACCCGGTTCTCCGTCTCGGGTATCGACAAGCAGCTGGTCGGTGAGGTTGCCGCCAACATCCGCAAGCTGCGCAAGCCCGACCCGTACAAGGGCAAGGGCGTTCGTTACTCGGGCGAGAAGATCCGTCGCAAGGTCGGAAAGACGGGTAAGTGACATGAGCGAGTCGACTGTTACGAAGCGCAAGCCGGTGGGCAAGGACATCTCCACCAGGCGTCGTGTTGCGAAGGCCCGTCGCCACTTCCGCCTCCGCAAGAAGGTCAACGGCACCGCCGAGCGTCCGCGCCTGGCCGTGCACCGTTCGTCGAAGCACATCACCGTGCAGATCATCGACGACCTGAAGGGCCACACGATCGCGTCCGCTTCCTCCATGGAGGCCGACGTCCGTGCCCTGGACGGCGACAAGAAGGCCCGTGCGGCCAAGGTCGGCCAGCTGGCCGCGGCCCGCGCCAAGGACGCCGGCGTCACGGCGGTCGTGTTCGACCGCGGTGGCAACGCGTACCACGGCCGGATCGCTGCTCTGGCGGATGCCGCTCGCGAGGCGGGGCTGGAGTTCTGACAATGATCATTTCTGGAATTGAGAGGGACGCCTGATGCCAGGACGTACGCGTCGCGAAGGCGGCGGGGGCGAGCGCGGAGAGCGCCGCGACCGTCGTGACGGCGGCCGCGGCGGCGCGGCCCAGGAGAAGACCCCCCACCTCGAGCGCGTGGTTGCGATCAACCGCGTCTCCAAGGTGGTCAAGGGTGGTCGTCGCTTCAGCTTCACCGCGCTCGTCGTGGTGGGTGACGGCGACGGCATGGTCGGCGTCGGTTACGGCAAGGCCAAGGAAGTTCCCGCGGCCATCGCCAAGGGTGTCGAGGAAGCGAAGAAGAACTTCTTCCGCGTTCCCCGCATCGCCGGCACCATCCCCCACCCGGTCCAGGGTGAGAAGGCCGCTGGTGTGGTCCTGCTGCGTCCGGCCTCGGCCGGTACCGGTGTCATCGCGGGTGGCGCTGTCCGCGCCGTCCTCGAGTGCGCCGGCGTGCACGACGTGCTGTCGAAGTCGCTCGGCTCCGACAACGCGATCAACATCGTGCACGCGACCGTGGCGGCCCTCAAGGGTCTGCAGCGTCCGGAAGAGGTCGCGGCCCGTCGTGGCCTGCCCCTCGAGGACGTGGCTCCCGCCGGCATGATCCGCGCTCGCGCGGGCCAGGGGGTCTGATCATGGCTCAGCTGAAGATCACCCAGGTCCGCAGCACCATCGGTACCAAGCACAACCACCGCGAGTCGATGCGCACCCTCGGGCTGCGCAAGATCCGCCAGTCGGTCGTGCGTGAGGACACCCCCCAGGTTCTCGGCCTGATCAACGCCGTGCGCCACCTGGTGGTTGTCGAGGAGGTCCAGTCGTGACCATCAAGATTCACGATCTGCGTCCGGCCCCCGGAGCCAAGACCGCCAAGACCCGCGTCGGTCGTGGTGAGGGCTCCAAGGGCAAGACCGCCGGCCGCGGTACGAAGGGCACGGGCGCTCGCAAGAACGTCTCGCCGCGCTTCGAAGGTGGCCAGATGCCGCTGCACATGCGGCTCCCGAAGCTCAAGGGCTTCAAGAACCCGTTCCGCACCGAGTACCAGGTCGTGAACGTCTCCGCCATCGCTGCCTCGTTCCCCGAGGGCGGTTCGGTCGACGTCGCGGCTCTGGTCCTGGCGGGCCTCGTCCGCAAGGGCAAGCTCGTCAAGGTGCTGGGCGACGGCGACGTCAGCGTCAAGCTGGACGTCACCGCTGACAAGTTCTCCAAGTCCGCTGTGGAGAAGCTGGCCGCTGCTGGTGGGTCGACCACCATCGCGTCCTGATGTTCTGACACCGGAACTCGTTGAAGGGCCCCGAGGCTTCTGCCTCGGGGCCCTTCGGCGTCGAGCGGTCAGGTTCAGCAGTTGAAGCGGCGCTCCTCCGAGATCGCGCGCCTCGGGTTGGCGCTGCCCTCGTACCACTGGACGAGCGTGCGGTAGGAGTAGTGGCCCGTTCCCGAGCAGTTGTACGACGCGACCGCGCTGCCGGGGCCGTTGTAGTGGGCCTCGGCGTAGATCTCCCAGCTCCAGCCGAAGCGCTGGACGAAGACGTCGACGCTCTGCTTGCAGTCGCCCCAGCCCTTGCCGTGCACCCAGCCCCCGCCCGAGGTGGGGGCGTCGGCGTTGTGGCAGGCCAGGACCGAAGCGGGGATGGAGTCCACCGTCGTGGCGCCGGCCGGTGCGCTCAGGAGCGCCATCGCGGCACCAGTGGCCAGGGCGAGTGAAGCGAGACGACGAATCATGACTGACTCTCCTTTTTTCGGGTCGCCAACAACGTGAATGGGCGAGAGTTGAAGTCGAACGAGCGCGCCTGAACCCCACTGGTGCGCGCATTGTTGCGCGCACGAGCGGATTACTGGTTCTGGTGCGAAAATGTGCGGAGCAGGGCCTGGCCCATGCGCGTGCGACGACGCGCCACAGGCCCTCGCACCCGGCTCACCGGCCTAAACGGCGGGCTCTCTCGCCGGCGGGCCGCATCAGCGGCAGCGGCGCGGCAGTCGTCCTGGTGTGCGAAAGCATGATCGAGCCCCCAGCTCCCATGTTTCCAGCTCCGGGAACACTCCGGACATCTCGTGTTCCCCATGCCGAGAGTAGGGGAGGGGCAAATGCGCCACAACCTGACTTCGGTCCGCGGCATTTCCGCCGTTTGTCGGTGCTGGTCAGGGTGCATTCCGGGGTGTGCAAGTGCGCCGTTTCGACTAACGGGCGCACCGCCGAACGCGGTCGCTCCCACGCGATCCGCCCACCCGGCGACCACGTCCTCGCGGCGTTCGCTATCGGCGTATTGCCGCTGGTAGCACGGAAATGTGCGTCGCGGTACCCCGGATGGCCTAGTGATCAGGTCAGAGATCAACCGGTTGGAACCTGTGATTGGCCACTGGGTACGGCCCGGCGCTGGAGGGCTGTTAGTGTTGCGGGCTGAACCCGGATGTCCTCCGGGTCGCTTGGTCGTGGCTACCTGACTCGGCCTGCCAACTACCGCATGTGCCGGTCCCTGGGGGTCGGCAACGCTCAGGAGGTTCGCGTGCTCGGCGCATTCCGCTCGGCTCTCGCGACGCCGGATCTACGCAAGAAGATCCTCTTCACGCTCGGGATCATCATTGTGTACCGGCTTGGTGCGACCATGCCCGCGCCGGGCGTGTCCTTCAAGAACGTGCGGGCGTGTGCAGAAGCGCTCGAGGGCCAGAACATCTACTCGCTGATCAACCTGTTCAGCGGTGGTGCTCTGCTCAACCTGTCGGTGTTCGCGCTCGGCATCATGCCGTACATCACCGCGAGCATCATCATTCAGCTCCTCACCGTGGTCATCCCGCGGTTCGAGCAGCTGAAGAAGGAAGGCCAGGCGGGCCAGGGCAAGCTCACGCAGTACACGCGCTACCTGACGATCGGTCTCGCGATCCTGCAGTCGACCGGCCTCGTGGCGCTGGCCGTGCGCGGTCAGCTGTTCGGTGAGTGCGACCAGGACGTCATCCCCGGCAAGGACAGCATCTTCACCCTCATCGTGCTGGTCATCACCATGACCGCCGGTACCTCGGTCATCATGTGGCTGGGCGAGCTGATCACGGAGAAGGGCATCGGCAACGGCATGTCGTTGCTGATCTTCACCGGCATCGCGGCCCGCATCCCGGCCGAGGGCAAGAACATCTGGGAGAAGGACGAAAGCCGGATCACGTTCTTCCTCGTCCTCGCCGCCGCTCTCATCATCATCGCGAGCGTCATCTACGTCGAGCAGGCCCAGCGCCGCATCCCGGTGCAGTACGCCAAGCGCATGATCGGCCGCCGCATGTACGGCGGTACCTCGACGTACCTCCCCCTCAAGGTGAACCAGGCCGGCGTCATCCCGGTCATCTTCGCCTCTTCGCTGCTGTACCTGCCGGACCTGATCGTGCGCCTGACCCAGGGCACGTCGACCGAGACGAACTGGTTCTCGACCTTCGTCCAGACCTACCTGGTCAAGCAGTCGAGCTGGGTGCACATCGCCTCGTACTTCCTGCTCATCGTCTTCTTCACGTACTTCTACGTCGGCATCACGTTCAACCCGGACGAGCGTGCGGACGAGATGAAGAAGTTCGGTGGCTTCATCCCCGGCATCCGTCCGGGTCGCCCGACCGCCGAGTACCTCAAGTTCGTCCTGGGTCGCATCACGCTCCCCGGTTCGCTCTACCTCGGCATCGTGGCGATCCTGCCGAACCTGTTCCTGGACCTGACCGGCGACGGCCAGAACCAGAACTTCCCGTTCGGCGGCACCGCGGTTCTGATCATGGTCGGCGTCGGTCTCGACACCGTGAAGCAGATCGAGAGCCAGCTCATGCAGCGCAATTACGAAGGGTTCCTCCGCTAGATGCGACTCGTTCTCGTTGGCCCGCCCGGTGCGGGCAAGGGCACCCAGGCCGAAGTTCTGAGCCGCAAGCTCGGCGTGCCGCACATCTCGACGGGCGACCTCTTCCGGTCACACATCAGCAACCAGACCGAGCTCGGGCTGGAGGTGCAGAGCATCCTCGACGAGGGCGCTCTCGTGCCGGACTCCATCACGAACGAGATGGTGCGCAAGCGCTTGGCCGAGTCCGACGCGACGGACGGGTTCCTGCTCGACGGGTTCCCCCGCAACGTCGCGCAGGCCGACAAGCTGGGCGAGTTCCTGGCCGTCGGCGGCCACTCGCTCGACGCGGTGCTGGAGTTCCGGGTCGACGAGGACGTCGTGGTGGAGCGGCTGCTCGCACGCGGTCGCACGGACGACAAGGAAGAAGTCATCCGGCACCGCCAGCAGGTGTACCGCAACGAGACCGCGCCGCTGCTGAGCTACTACGCGGAGAAGGTCGTCTCCATCGACGCGGTGGGCGAGATCGACGAGATCAGCGAGCGCGCGCTCGCCGCGCTGAACTCGTTGCGCGACGAGAAGTAAGCAGCTTGACGAGGCGGGCTTCGGTGCTCGTCGGCCTCCAGGTCGACGTCGCCGGGGCCCGCTGTTCTTTGCAGTGGGGGCGAGACCCCCTGGCCCCCCGCGGGTTCGCCGCGCTTGAGCGCTTCGTGAACCCGCCCAGTCGAGTCATCCGGTGAAAGCATGAGCAAGATCGAGATCAAGACCCCCGGCCAGCTGGAGGCCATGCGCGCCGCCGGTCTGGTCGTGGCGAGGGCGCTGCACAACGTCGTCGCGGCGGTGAAGCCCGGTGTGTCCACCTGGGAGCTCGACGAGATCGCCGAGCAGACCATCCGCGACGCCGGCGCCGTTCCGTCGTTCAAGGGCTATCACGGCTTCCCGGCGAGCATCTGCGCGTCGGTGAACGACCAGATCGTCCACGGCATCCCCAGCAAGCAGCAGGTGCTGGCCGAGGGAGATCTGATCTCCATCGACTGCGGCGCGATCCTCGACGACTGGCACGGCGACTCGGCCGTCACGGTCGGCGTTGGCGAGCTGTCGCCCGCGGACCACAAGCTCTCCGAGGCGACCAGGCTGTCGATGCTCGCGGGCATCGCGGCCGCGGTGCCCGGTGGCCGGCTCACGGACATCTCGTTCGCCATCGAGTCCTCGGCCGTCGAGTCGGGGGAGCGCGACGGCATCGAGTACGGCATCGTCGCGGACTACGGCGGCCACGGCATCGGTTCCAAGATGCACATGGACCCGTTCCTGCCGAACTACGGCAAGCCGGGCAAGGGGCCGAAGCTCAAGGTCGGCATGGCCATCGCGATCGAGCCGATGCTGACGCTCGGCACCGACGACTCCCAGGAGCTCGAGGACGGCTGGACCGTCATCACGCTCGACGGCACGCGCGCCGCGCACTGGGAGCACAGCGTCGCGATCACCGAGAACGGCCCCTGGGTGCTCACCGCGCCCGAGGAGGACTGACAGCCCCACGCTTCGCGCGTAGCCCCGTTCGCCTTCCGGTGAACGGGGCTATTTCGTTTGCCACCACGGATACGGTCGAGGTGACGAGCGAGTCCAATGCTTGGGGGCATTGTGGGGGTAACCCGTGTCGTCCTGTCCGCGCTTCTGATTCCACTTGCAGGCTGTGCTGCCTCTAAGCCGGCCACCGACTTCACCTACCAGGACGTACCGGCGGAACGCATCGCCGACCGGCTCTTCCTGGCCGACGTCATCGCGGAGACCGAGGGCTGCGACCCGCCGTTCTCCGACGTCCTGGTCCGGCGTCCGAACTTCATCAGCCCGCCACCTCCGGCCGACGGTGGATGCGGCGGCAGCGTGCGTGCCGCGGCGCCGTACGAGTACGGCGACGCAGTGAAACGCATCACGGCCCTGCACGACGTCGTCGTGCAGGAGTGGCAGGCGTTGCTCCAGTCCGGTCCGGAGGCCGCCGAGACGAGGGCGACCGGCGCCACGTTGCTGCAGTGCCTCGACCGGGCGGGGTTCACCCAGCGCGAGCAGGGCGATCCGAGTCTGCGCAGCTACGGCCTGGAGCAGGGGGATCCCGCGCTCGCCAACGCAGCTCAGAGGTGTTCTGACGAGTCCGGTTACGGGTCCAGGACCGCCGCTCAGCGCCTGCGGACGCTGCGGTCGGTGCTCGGCAGGCACGAGTCCGAGTTCAACGACGTCGCGCGGCTGCGGCCCGTGCTCGAGCGCGGAGCGGAGCCCGGCGGAGGTGCGGAGCGGGCCCGATTTGGGTTGCCGCTGTGAACTGCGTACACTGGTCAGGTGGCGCATCTGTCGCGCCGGTTCTGTCATGCCCTCGCAGGTGAGATCGAGCCGAGCTGGGACGCGTCCAAACGTATTTATCACCGTCACGAAACGCGGAGGACATGGGCAAGAAGGACGGGGCCATTGAGGTCGAGGGCCGCGTAGTCGAGCCGCTCCCCAACGCGATGTTCAGGGTCGAGTTGGAGAACGGTCACAAGGTACTCGCGCACATCAGCGGCAAGATGCGACAGCACTACATCCGCATCCTCCCTGAGGACCGGGTTGTCGTGGAGCTCTCGCCCTACGACCTGTCCCGCGGGCGCATCGTCTACCGCTACAAGTGACCTCCAGTAGCAGGAGATCTCAGGCGTGAAGGTTCAGCCGAGCGTCAAGAAGATCTGCGACAAGTGCAAGGTGATCCGCCGTCACGGGCGTGTCATGGTGATCTGCGAGAACCTGCGCCACAAGCAGCGCCAGGGCTGAGCAGATCCACTCGCGCTCGTCGGGATCTTCTGATGACGCAGTAACGAGAAGCCTCCTCGCACCTACCGCACGCAAGGTTCATCGGCGTGCGGACACCCCCGGATTCCAGGCCGGGGCCGGGACACCGGCTGTGAGAGCAGCCGGAACGACACACAGCGAGTCAGTCACCGGAACTGGGCGAGGAGCAGACCTGGAAGTAACCGACAGGAGTTAACCGCCACATGGCACGACTCGCTGGCGTCGACCTCCCCCGCGAAAAGCGGATGGAGATCGCGCTCACCTACATCTTCGGCATCGGTCGTACGCGCTCCAAGGAGCTGCTCGCCGCCACGGAGATCTCCCCGGACCTCCGGGTGAAGGATCTGACGGACGACGACCTCGCCAAGCTGCGGGACCACATCGAAACGAACTACAAGGTCGAGGGTGACCTCCGCCGCGAGGTTCAGGCCGACATCCGTCGCAAGATGGAGATCGGCTGCTACGAGGGTCTTCGGCACCGTCGCGGCCTGCCCGTTCGCGGTCAGCGCACCAAGA
The DNA here is from genome assembly GCF_014653695.1 of Lentzea cavernae. Taxonomy (GTDB): domain Bacteria; phylum Actinomycetota; class Actinomycetes; order Mycobacteriales; family Pseudonocardiaceae; genus Lentzea; species Lentzea cavernae. Next base: position 642,946 of record NZ_BNAR01000003.1, read on the forward strand.
CGAACGCCCGTACCCGCAAGGGTCCGAAGAAGACCGTCGCCGGCAAGAAGAAGGCCGGCAAGAAGTAAGACCTCGCGTCTACTGCCCTCAACTTAGGAGTTCGTTTTGCCACCCAAGTCCCGCACGGGCGCCGGGGTCAAGAAGGTCCGGCGCAAGGAAAAGAAGAACGTCTCGCACGGCCAGGCGCACATCAAGAGCACGTTCAACAACACCATCGTGTCCATCACGGACCCGCTGGGCAACGTGATCAGCTGGGCGTCCGCCGGCCACGTGGGCTTCAAGGGCTCGCGCAAGTCCACGCCGTTCGCGGCGCAGATGGCTGCCGAGAACGCCGCCCGCAAGGCCGCCGAGCACGGCATGCGCAAGGTGGACGTGTTCGTCAAGGGCCCCGGCTCCGGCCGTGAGACCGCGATCCGTTCGCTGCAGGCCGCCGGTCTCGAGGTCGGCACCATTCAGGACGTGACCCCGCAGCCCCACAACGGCTGCCGCCCGCCCAAGCGGCGCCGGGTCTGAGGAACGGGGAGGAGTAAGAACTCATGGCTCGTTATACGGGACCCGCGACGCGCATCTCGCGTCGCCTCAAGGTCGACCTCGTTGGTGGGGACCAGGCGTTCGAGCGCCGTCCGTACCCGCCCGGCCAGCACGGTCGTGGCCGGGTCAAGGAGTCCGAGTACCTGCTGCAGCTCCAGGAGAAGCAGAAGGCTCGTTACACCTACGGCGTTCTTGAGCGTCAGTTCGTCCGGTACTACAAGGAAGCGGTTCGCCGCCCCGGCAAGACCGGCGAGAACCTGCTCCAGATCCTCGAGGCCCGCCTCGACAACGTGGTGTACCGCGCGGGCCTCGCCCGCACGCGTCGCCAGGCTCGTCAGCTCGTCGCCCACGGCCACTTCATCGTCAACGGCCACAAGGTGAACATCCCGAGCTACCAGGTGTCGAAGTTCGACATCATCGACGTGAAGCCGAAGTCCATGCCGACGCTGCCCTTCGAGGCTGCCCGCGCGTCCTTCGGTGACCGCCCGATTCCCGCTTGGCTGCAGGTCGTTCCCTCGAACCTGCGCATCCTCGTGCACCAGCTGCCCGAGCGCGCGCAGATCGACACGCCTGTCACCGAGCAGCTCATCGTCGAGCTCTACTCGAAGTGATCCTCTCCGGACCACCGTCCCTCGTGGACGGTGGTCCGGGTCGGGTCCCGCATCGGCGCGAATGGTGTGCCGAGTGCGTTTGCCGGTCTCCGCGACTGGCCGAAGTTGGCGGCGTCAAATAGCGGGCGTCGTTGTAGAAAGGTTGAATCCAGTGCTGATTTCCCAGCGCCCCTCGCTCGCCGAGGAAGCGGTCTCCGAGACCCGTTCCCGGTTCGTCATCGAACCGCTGGAGCCGGGCTTCGGTTACACGCTCGGCAACTCGATCCGCCGCACGCTGCTCTCGTCGATCCCCGGTGCTGCTGTCACGAGCATCCGCATCGACGGCGTGCTGCACGAGTTCACCACGGTTCCCGGGGTGAAGGAGGACGTCACCGACGTCATCCTGAACCTCAAGGAGCTCGTCGTCTCGTCCGAGGAGGACGAGCCGGTGACCATGTACCTGCGCAAGCAGGGCCCCGGTGTGGTGACCGCGGGCGACATCGTGCCTCCGGCCGGTGTCACCGTGCACAACCCCGACCTGCACATCGCGACCCTGAACGGCAAGGGGAAGCTGGAGATCGAGCTCGTCGTCGAGCGCGGTCGCGGCTACGTCCCGGCTGTCCAGAACAAGCAGGCGGGCGCCGAGATCGGCCGCATCCCCGTCGACTCGATCTACTCGCCGGTTCTCAAGGTGACGTACAAGGTCGAGGCCACGCGTGTCGAGCAGCGGACGGACTTCGACAAGCTGATCCTCGATGTGGAGAGCAAGCCCTCGATCACCCCGAGGGACGCGGTTGCCTCCGCTGGTAAGACCCTGGTTGAGCTGTTCGGTCTCGCTCGCGAGCTGAACATCGACGCCGAGGGCATCGAGATCGGCCCGTCGCCGGCCGAAGCCGACACCATCGCCGCGTTCGCGATGCCTATCGAGGACCTGGACCTCACGGTCCGGTCTTACAACTGCCTCAAGCGGGAAGGCATCCACACCGTCGGCGAGCTCGTGTCGCGCAGCGAAGCGGACCTGCTGGACATCCGCAACTTCGGTGCGAAGTCGATCGACGAGGTCAAGATGAAGCTCGTCGGTCTCGGCCTCGCGCTGAAGGACTCGCCTCCTGGATTCGACCCGTCCGCCGCCGCTGCCGACTACCACGCCGGTGACACCGGCTGGGGTGCCGGCGCCGGCCTGGACTCCCACGACGACGGTCAGGACTACGCGGAGACCGAGCAGCTCTGACGCTCTGATTCAGAGCTAGAGGATCTCTTTTAGTAACTACAGGAGCAAGCGATGCCCACCCCTACCAAGGGCCCCCGGCTCGGTGGGTCTCCGGCGCACGAGCGGCTGCTGCTCGCCAACCTGGCGACGGCGCTGTTCCAGCACGGCCGGATCAAGACCACTGAGGCGAAGGCGAAGCGGCTGCGTCCGTACGCCGAGAAGATCATCTCCAAGGCCAAGGCCGGCGACCTGCACAACCGTCGCGAGATCATGAAGGTGATCCGCGACAAGGACGTCGTGCACAAGCTGATCGCCGAGATCGGTCCGTTCTTCAGCGACCGTTCCGGTGGCTACACCCGCATCACCAAGACGCTGGCGCGCAAGGGCGACAACGCCCCCATGGCCATCATCGAGCTGGTGCAGCAGAAGCTCGTCTCCACCGAGGCCGAGGCTGCGCGCAAGACCAAGTTCGCCAAGGACGAGAAGCCGGCGGAGACCGCCGTCGTCGACCAGGACGCCGAGGCGCCCGAGTCCGCGACCAAGGACGCCGCCGACCAGCCCGCTGAGGGCGCTGTCGAGGTCGACGGTGAGCCGTCGGCCGAGGACGTCGAGGCGGAAGAGGCCAAGGACGCCAAGGACGAGTCCAAGGACAAGTCCTGAGCGGTTTGAACGCTGATGAGCCCGTCGCTCCCCTTGGGGGCGGCGGGCTCGTTCGTGTGCGGTTCGACCTGGGGTATGACGGGACCGACTTTTCCGGGTGGGCTCGGCAGCCTGCTCGCCGGACTGTTTGTGGCGTTCTCGAGGACACGCTTTCCATGGTGTTGCGGGAGGACGTGTCTTTGACGGTGGCTGGGCGTACTGATGCCGGGGTGCACGCCTCCGGTCAGGTCGCTCATGCTGATCTGCCTGCTTCGGTTGACGTTCCCGGGTTGCCGAAGCGGTTGGCTCGGGCGTTGCCTGCTGATGTTCGGGTGTTCTCGGCTCGGGTGGTGCCTGTTGCCTTTGACGCTCGGTTTTCGGCGTTGAGGCGGCATTACGAGTATCGGGTTGCTGACGCTGACTTTGGTGCGGATCCGTTGCGGCGGTTGGACACTCTTGCCTGGCCCCGGCCGCTTGATGTCGCGGCCATGAACGTTGCGGCTGGGTTGTTGTTGGGGGAGCACGATTTTTGTGCTTTTTGCAAGAGGCGGGATGGGGCTACGACCATCCGGGAGTTGCAGCGGCTCGAGTTGGTGCGGTCTGCTGTTGACGGGGTGGTCACGGCGTTTGTGTCTGCTGATGCGTTCTGCCACTCGATGGTTCGGTCGTTGATCGGGGCGTTGTTGGCTGTTGGGGAGGGGCGCAAGGCTGTTGAGTGGCCTGCGTCGTTGTTGTCTTTGAGTGGGCGGGCTTCTGGGGTGACTGTGGCTCCTGCTCATGGGTTGTGTCTGGTGCGGGTGGATTTTCCTGGGGATTCGGAGTTGGCGGCTCGGGCTGAGATGACTCGGCGGGTTCGTACGTTGTCCTGACTCGTTGTTGGGCTCGCCTTGCGTGCTTCCCCCTGGGGGCTCTGCCCCCAGACCCCCGGCAATCTGATCCGGGGGGTGGCGCCGTGGGTGGGTTGATGGCACGCCTGTTTGTGTTGGGCGGCTGCGCGTTGCGTTGTTTGTTGCGTTGGCGGTGGGGTCCCGCCACAAGTCGCACCAGGAGCTGGCCACACCTGAGTAGGGGTGTCAACTCGACGAAAAGCGTGTCGAGTTGACACCCCTACTCAGGTGCAGCAAGAGCTGTGGCGCGACTCGTGACGGGACCCCACCGCCGAGGCCTCTTGGTAAGGACGGCTCGCCTGCGGCATCGCGAGCGATCTGCGTGCTTGTTGCGCGTGCTCTGACGGCTCGCCTTCGGCATCGCGGGGATGGGCGGCTCGCCTTCGGCCTTGCTGGTGTCCCCAGCCCAGCCTCAGTCGCGATCCCAACCCGCCCGAGCCTGCCCGGCCGCCTGCTTGGCCGCGCGCCCGGCCCGGTCCAGCCAGCCCTGCTGCCCTGCTGGCTCCGCTTGTCCTGCCGCGCCTGTCCTGCCCGGCTGCTCTTGCCTGCCCGGCCCGTCCAGAGCCAGCACAGCCCAGCCCGCCGGGCAGCCCTGCTCGGTCCGCCTGCCCTACCGAACCCGCACCGGAAGGGAGGAGCCCCCGGCGGGGGGACCGGGGGCTCCTGGTGGTGCGGCTTGGCTCAGAGGTCGAGGGTCAGCGGTCGTGGGTCAGAGGTCGAGGGTCCACGAGTCGATGTGGCCCGTGTCCTGGCGGTAGTTGTCGCGCACCCGCAGCTGCCAGGTGCCGTTGGCGTCCTCGGTGGAGAGGTTGACGGTGTAGGTGGCGTTGAGGTCGTCCGCGCTGTCGGAGCCGTTGGGGACCTTGAGGGTCTTGGTGGCGCCTGAGGGGGCGATGAGGGCCAGGTCCAGGTCGCCTCGGTAGGTGTGCTTGATGGCGACCTTCACGGTGGCCGTGGCGCCTGCCTTGCCGTTGCAGTCGGCGATGGTGATGGCGGACTTGACCTCGCTGGCGTCCGGGATGGCGGTGTCTTCGTCGTTGGTGACGGCGGGGCACTGGCCGGGCGGGTTGCCGGGGGCCGTGCCGGTGATGTGGAGGAGCTTGTTCGGGGACTCGGTGCCGGGGTTGGTGACCACGTCGGAGGTGGCGTTCTCGACGAGGGCGTCCCTGACCTGCTGCGGGGTGGCCGTGGGGGTGGAGCCCAGGTAGACGGCTGCGGCGCCCACGACGTGCGGGGTGGCCATGGAGGTGCCGCTGATGGTGTTGGTGGCCTCGTCGTTGGTGAGCCAGGCGCTGGTGATGTCGCGGCCCGGGCCGAAGATGTCGAGGCAGGGGCCGATGTTCGAGAACGACGAACGGGCGTCGGTGCGGTCCGTGGAGCCGACGGTGATGGCTTCCGGGGTGCGGGCCGGGGAGGTGTTGCAGGCGTTGGCGCCGCTGCCGTTGCCCGCTGCTAGGCCGTAGGTGACGCCTGCCGTGATGGAGCGCCTCACGGCGTTGTCGACGTCTGCGTTCGCGCCGCCGCCGAGGGACATGTTCGCCACCGCGGGCTTGCGGGCCGGGTTGGTCTGGACGTCGTTGGTGACCCAGTCGATGCCGGCGATGACGCCCGCGAACGTGCCGGAGCCCGTGCAGTCCAGGACTCGGACGGCCACCAGCTTCACGTCCTTGGCGACGCCGTACTTCGTGCCGCCGACGGTGCCCGCGACGTGGGTGCCGTGGCCGTCGCAGTCCGAGGCGTCGGCATCGTTGTCAACGGTGTCGGTGCCGGACACGGCGCGGCCGCCGAAGTCGGTGTGGGAGAAGCGGATGCCGGTGTCGATGATGTACGCGGTGACGCCCGCGCCCCGGTTCGGGTAGGTGTAGCTGTTGTCCAGCGGGAGTGCTCGCTGGTCGATTCGGTCGAGGCCCCAGGACGGGGTCGGGGTCTGCGTTTCGGACTTGCTGACCACGCCGTCCTGCGTCACGTGGTCGACGCTCGGGTCGGCGGCCAGGCGCTTGGCCTGGGTTTCCGACATCTGTGCCGAGAAACCGCGCAAAGCGGACTTGTAAGTGTGCTTCACCTTCGCGCCGTACTTAGCGCTGAGGTTCTCCGCACTGGCCGTGCTGAAGTCCTTCAGGACGACGATGTAGCTGTCCTTGACCGCGTTGGACGCACCGAGGTTCCGAATCTCCCCCTCGGGCGCAGCGGTGGCGGAGACGGACGACAGGACGAGCGCAGTGCCCGCCACCAGTCCGATTCCGCCCGCTCGTCTGGCCCACGATTCTCCCATAGCAGCAAGCTCCCTCGTCGCAGGGTTGTGCAGTGAGAGTTTTCTTAGTGGCGCGGACTGATTCCACACAAGACGGTCCACGAAATTGCCTTCGAATGCCGAATCAACAGATTTGCGGGTGCCTGTGAACCGGTTGGTGCCGCTGATCTCTTTACAAAACAATTGCGCCCCGAACGATGAACCGTTCGGGGCGCAAGTGTCGTCTATTCGTGCGAGTTCGAAGACCGCTCTCAATCGCCGCGGCGGACCGCTCCGAGGATCTGCTGTTCACCGGGGGTGGTGTACAGGCGCAGGTGCGCCCACATGTCCTGGCCCATCGCGATGACCTGGTCGTCCTTGAGCTGGGTCAGCTGCTGGAACATCTGCGGGCGCAGGCGCCACATCTGGCCCGCGAGCTGCGCCTGGCCCATCGGGAGGCGCTGCAGCAGCACGAGGTCCGCGTTGTTCGCCGTGGACGACGCCTGCGGGTGCAGGTACGGCAGCACGTACATCGTGGTCTGCCACGGGGCGCGCGGCGGGAACAGCTCCTGCGGGACGTGGCCGCCGTCGTGGATCACCAGCAGCGGCATGTCCTCGGTCGGGCGCGGGAGGTCCGCCGGGGACAGTCGGCGCAGCTGCACCAGTTGAGACGGACGGCCGTCCGGGCCCTGGCCCGCGGCGCGCACGACCGGCTGCCACGCCTGCGGCCGGCCGGTGGCGATGATGATCCACGCGCCGGTCGCCATGGCGCGCAACGCGATCTGGCGGGCCAGGTACAGGCCGCCCACGACGACCATGCGGGTCGGCGTGGGACGCAGGACGGACACGCTGAGCGGCTCGCCCTTCGTGCCCTGGCCGAGCATCATGCCGCCGCGGTCGCCGCTGGGGCTGACCAGGTCGAGCATGGACGGTGACACCAGGAACTCCGGTGCCACCGCGCCTCGGCCGCGCGAATCCAGCAGACGGGACGACGAGCTCATGCGACACCTCCCAGCGGCAGCGTCGCGGCGAGACCCGCGAGCTGCATGCCCCGCAACGGGGTCAGCGTGATGTCGAGCTTGTCACCCAGCTTCGAGAGCTGGTCCTCGGCCCTGTCCAACTCGCTCGGCGTGCGGGCGCTCACCCGCACCAGGCCGCGCAGCGAGACCTGACCGTCCTCGCGCGACGGTGAGATGGACATCGCGAGCGTCGACGAGAGAGCGCGCACACCGGTCAGCGAGTTCAGGTTGCCCTTGAGGCCCTTCGACGGCCAGCCGGTGATCGCGTAGCTCGCGTGACCGACGCCACCCGCGGTGACGCCCTTCCACTTCTCGCGCAGCGACACCGGGTTCGTGCCGCCGACGGCCGCGGTCAGCTCGGCCGACGAGATCGCCGCGCGCAGCAGCTCGTCCGAGTCGAGGGGGCGGATCGTGACGCCCGCGGACTCCAGGGCGTTGCGGACGCGGGACAACGCGCCGATCAGCGCGCGGTGGGCGCCGACGACGCCGCCGCCGCGCTCCCGGATCGCCTCGCCACAGCGGCGCGGGTCCAGCCGGACGGTGATCCACGTGGTGCGCCGGGCCGCCGCGGGCAGCGGGCCGAGCACCTCCATGTACGAGCTGACGGCCGGCGAGTTCGGCGGGAGTGCCGCGCTGCCGGGGTAGCAGTGCCAGATCACGGTGATCGCGTCGAGCACGACACCCCGGTCCTCGAGGCACGGTGTGAGCGCTCCCAGCGGCAGCGACGGCGCCGAGCCGACCGCGGAGATCAGCGGCGGCGTCGGGTCGACCAGCAGCACCGCGGTCCACACGCCGTCGTGCCACGACAGCGCGAGCGGACGGCGTTCGTGGTCGACGCCCTTCGCGATCACCAGGTCCGGGATCGCGAGGCGCAGCAGCGCGACGCGCGGGTCCTCCGGGCCGAGCACCTGCAGCTCGTCGTCACCGGGCTTGGACTCCGTCTGCTCCTGGCGGTTCGCGGTGCGGGTGTGCGACCGGAAGTTGTAGCGCAGGCGGACGCCGATCCACTGGGTGAGCCAGCGGCCGCGCGACCGGGTGAAGGCCAGGACCAGTGCGACGAGGAGCACACCGCCGGCAATTGAGACGGAGACGACGTTCAGCGCGTCGCCCTGCTTCACGCCCATGATCGCGAGCACGAGGAGGGCGATGGCGAGACCGACCTCGATCGTGACTACGTTCGACACGGGCAACGAGCCGAGGCTCACGCCCGCGGCTCTGCGACGGACACGCCCGACCGGACGCGGAGGCGCGGGTGCCTGCTGGCCGGGAGGACCGCCAGGTCCCTGCGGCCGTGCCATCCCTGGGTTGGGCCGGGGCGGATGTGGAGTGGTCACGGACATCCGTTGTGGTCTCTTTCCCCTCGATGGTCGGTGGGCTTGGCGAACCGGCCCACGGAGCAACCTGCGTCCGGCTATCCTGCCGAACCGTACCGCGACTGGGAGAGCAGCGAGCCGAGAATGGCATCAACACCCACCACCAAGGCACAGGTCCAGGCTTACCAATTCGTCCTGAAGCGGATGCAGTCAGCTCTTGTCCGCCGAGACGCGGTGATGCTGCATGACCCCATGAGCATCCACTCGCGTGCTACAGCGGTGGGTATCGTGCTGGGCGTCCTCGGTCTGATCGTGTTCCTCATCATCGGGCTCTTCAGCCCGGCGCCGAAGCTGGACGACCAGACGCAGATCGCCATCAGCAAGGAGACCGGCCAGGTCTACGTCGTGGACAACGCCCCGCGGCGGTTGATCCCGATGACGAACCTGGCGTCGGCCCGGCTGCTCTGGTTCTCGCGCAACAACCCCGACGCCCAGCAGGGCGTGGGTGGCGGTGACGCCCCCGGCGGCACGGCGGGCCCGCAGGAGGCCGCCGGTGGCGCTCCGAAGCTCGTGAGCGAGAAGGCTCTGGCGAACCTGCCGCGCGGCCGGCTCACGGGTCTGCCCGACGCTCCGGACGTGCTGCCGAAGGGCGACATGCGGATCGACGCGCAGTGGTCGGTCTGCGACACGCTCGACCTGGACGAGTTCCGCGAGAACCAGGCGGCCGAGAACCAGATCAAGACCTCCGTGATCGCGGGCGTCAGCGAGGGCAACCCGCAGCTCGGCGACGAGGCGGTGCTCGTGCAGCAGCGCACCGGCGCCAAGAAGGCCTACCTGATCTACAAGAAGCCGGACAGCCGCACCGACATCTCGTCGTCGACGGTCCGCGCCGAGGTCGACCTCAAGAACGACAAGGTCGTCAACGCCCTCAAGCTGACCGGCAAGCAGGCGCGCTCGATCAGCACCGCGCTGCTCACGACGATCCCCGAGGTCGCCCCGCTGGCCGCGCCGCAGATCCCGAACCAGGGCAAGCAGGCCACCTACATCACCGAGGCGAAGGTCAACATCGGCGACGTGATCCGCGTCGAGCGGCAGGGCGGCCTCGAGTCCATGGTGGTGCTGGAGGACGGCTTCCAGACCGTGGGCGAGACCGTCGGCGACCTCCTGCGCTGGTCGTACGCGAACAACAAGGAGTCGGTGCTGCTCTCGCCGAGCACCGTCTCGAACCGCCAGGCCCCGAAGAACCCGCCCAGGCTCGACTCCTACCCGGTGAACATCCCGGGCACGCTCGAGGCGAACGCCGGCAACACGGTGCTGTGCCTGGGCTGGAAGGCCGACAACGTCACCGAGCAGACCAAGGCCGAGCACACCACGGTCACGATCGGCTCGAAGCTGCCCGGCCCCAAGGACATGACGCCGGTCGAGCTGAACGCGGCGGGCGCCGCCGGTGAGATCGTCGACCAGTTCCTGATGCTGCCGGGCAAGGCCGCGGTCGTGCGGGCGAGCCAGGGCAAGGGCGACTTCGGCACCGGTCCGGTCCAGATCGTCACGGGCCGCGGCGTGCGCTACGGCGTGCCGGACGCGGGCACCGCGACGGCGCTGGGTCTCGACGGGACGTTCCCGCCGGCGCCCAACCAGATCCTGAGCCTGTTGCCGATGGGACCGCAGCTCAACAAGAACGAGGCCAACCGCAGCTACGACTCGATCCCGGTGCCCGGTGGCGTCCTCAAGGATCCGCAGGCGGCCGTTCAGAAGTAGCGGAACCGCTCCGGGTGCATCACCGTCGAAAGGGACGAATGCACCCGGAGTTCTGGTAGGGGGACTGAGCCTTGGCCGGTCGGATCAGCGTCGATGCCGAGTGGTTGGAGAAGTACGCCGACCGCATCGACGGGACGACGGACGATCTCCGGCGGGTGCGCGACACCATGAAGGTGTCCCCGTTGCGCCCGCAGTCGTTCGGGGAGATCGGCAGGACCGTCGGCACCGCGCAGGGCTACGCGCGGGCGGCCGAGTTGCTCAACTCGCAGCTCGCCCGTGCCTGCGACTCCCTCGACGCGGCCGCGAAGGGGCTGCACGCCGTCGCCGCGCAGTACGGGCGGGGCGACGAGGAGAGCCTGCAGGCCATCAAGAAGGTCGAGCGGCGGCAGGGGCTGTGATGGTCGGCGGCAAGGCGGACGGCAGGCAGATCGCGGCCGAGGTCGGTCCCGAGCTCGACTACCTCTCGCGGGTCAGCCGCGAGCTCGGCGTCGTCGACCTCGTGCACGACTTCTTCGACCCGCTGGTGGGCGACTGGGACGACCTGCGCGAGGAAGCCGAGCGGTGGCGCAAGGCCGCGAAGGTGACGGAGGCGGTCACCGGGCACGTCTCCGCGCCGCTCGGCGGGGTCGACGCGCGGTGGGAGGGCAAGGACGCCGACGCGTTCCTCGACCACATGCGCAAAGTGAGTCTCGCGGGCGGCGACATGTCCGACGCGATGAACGCCATGGCGGACGCGCTGGAGGAGACCGCGGACGGCGTCCGCGTCATCGTGCAGGACATGGCTCACGTGCTCGCCGACGCCGCCGATTCGGTGTCCGGCACGGCCGCGCTGCCGCTCGACGGCGACCAGCGCGCGATCAGGCACATCGAGGAGATCAAGCACCCGGTCCGCGAGCTGCACGAGTCCGCGCGGCAGGTGCTGGAGGCGTTCCTCAAGCTCTGCGACGGGGTGTCCGGTGAGGCCGGCGGGTTCGACGCCGTGCGGATGGAGCACGAGTACCCCGAGAAGAACTGGACCTACTCGGCGCCCGCCAAGCCCGAGGCCAAGACGCCCGAACCGGCTGGGGCGTCGGCCACGGCCGCCGCGGGCACCGATGCGTCTCCGGGTGGCGGTGGCGGCCCGGTCGGCGGCGGTGGCGGAGGCGTCGGAGCCGGTGGTGTCGGTTCGGTCGGCGCTCCCGCCGCGGCGGCCCAGCAGCAGATGCAGTTCGGTGGCGCCACAGGCGTCGCTGAGCAGGTTCCGGCCGCGGACGGGGGTGCGAGTGCCGGACAGGCCGCCGCGGCCGCCGGTGGCCGTTCTGGGGCCGCTCCCGGCGGCGGCGCGATGATGGGCGGCATGGCACCGATGATGGGTGGCATGGGCGGCGGGCAGCAGGGCGGCGACAAGGAGCACAAGCCGAAGCAGCGGATCACCGGTTCGATCGAGGACCTGCTCGGCAAGCCCAAGAAGGCCGCGCCCAAGTCGATCGGCGACGACGACTGACCGTGCCGCACCCGCGAACGTGAAACGGCCCCGCTGAAGGACTTCAGCGGGGCCGTTCGACGTTCGCGGGGGCTAGGCGGGGCTGCCGCGCTTGCGGTTGAGCGAATTCCTGATGAACAACGTCAGCGCCAGCAGCAGACCGCCGACGCCGATGCCGCTCAGCGCCACGATGATCGGCGGCCAGTCGAGCCCCTTCGGCGGGGTGACGCTGGTGGTGATCTCCCGCGGCTGCTGCGCCTTGAAGCCGGCGGCCTCGGCGGGCAGCACGGCGGTGAGCGCCGCCATGGGGTTGACCATGCCGAAGCCGGTCTTGTTGTCCTTGCCGGTCAGGCCGCCGGGGTGCAGCGCCGTCGCCTTGAGGCGTTCCATCACCTGGCGCGCCTTGAGGTTCGGGAACCGCTCGCGCACCAGCGCCGTGATGCCCGCGACGTACGGCGAGGCGAAGCTGGTGCCCTTGATGTCCTGCACGCCCTGCGCGGTGACGTTCGCGTTCGTCAGGCCGGTGCCCTTGGGGTCGACGGAGATGATCTCCTCGCCCGGACCGGCGATGCTGACCCACGGACCCCACACGCTGAACGAGGAGACCGCGCCCGACTGCGCGATGGACGCCACGGACAGCACGTCGTTGGCGAACCAGGCCGGCGACGACACCGAGTTGACGGTGGCCGGGTCCATGTTGTTGTTCTGCGCCGCGCAGCCGACGCCCTGGTCGCTCAGGTTGCCCGCCGCGGTGACGACCACGACGTCCTTGACGTCCACGGCGTACCGGATCGCGGCCTGCAGCTTCTGGTCGTCCGCGCTGAAGCCCTTGGGGTTGCTGCAGTTCGTCAGCGAGATGTTGATGACCTTGGCGTCCTTGTCGGCCGCCCGCACGATGGCCTGGGCCAGCGTGCCGACCTTGCCGGCGCTGGCCCGCTTCTCCGGGTTGGCCGCGTTGCCCTCGAACTCGAAGCGGTCGCTGGTCTGGCGGATCGCGAGGATCGTCGCCTCCGGCGCCGCGCCGACGAAGTCGCCCTCGGTCTTGGCCGCGGCGGCGACGCCCGCGACCTCGGTGCCGTGGCCGTCGCAGTCGTCGATGCCGTTCTTGTCGGCGACGTAGTCACCGCCCGGCTCGACCCTGGTGCCGAAGCGCGGGTTGCGCGGGTCGACACCGGTGTCGATGATCGCGATCTTGATGCCCTTGCCGGTCGCGAACCGGTGCGCCTGGTCGAGGTTGAGCTGGACCTGGCCCCAGGGCTTGGTCTTGATCAGCTCGCTCTTCGTGTCGGACTCCACGCACCCCTTGTTCGTCCGCTTGTACGGGACGTCCGGCTTGCCCTCGTCCTTCGGGGGCTGGGTACCGGGTGGCAGGTCCGGCGGCACCGAGTTCGGCCGCGCGGTCGCCGGGGTCGACGACGGCTGAGCGGAGGCCTGCGGCAGGGGCCCCGTCAGCAGAAGCAGTCCGGCGGTCGCTGCCGCCGTGGTGCGCCTGATGCCGGTCCTCATAGCGTGATCAGACCTCGGAAGACGGTGTACATGTCCATGACGGCCAGCGCCAGCGGCAGCACCGAGGCGATCAGGATCGCCTCGAGGATGTCGACGGTGCGGCGCAACGGCGGCGAGAACTTCTGGCCGGGGAAGATCACACCGAGCACCAGCGCGAGCGCGCCCAGCACCAGCAGCGCGCCGAAGACGAACGCGATGCGGTTGAACGACGACGTCGAGATCAGCCAGCCGAGCAGGATGCCCGCGCTGGCGAACATGCCGGTCGACAGCAGTGCCACGGCCTGCGCGCCGTTGGCGTACGCCCGGCCGCGCATCATCAGCACGATCGCGACGACGACGCCGTAGATCGGGCCCCAGACCGTGTCGGCGGACGCGGCGACGATGGCGGCCAGTGCCGCGACCACGCCGGTGCCGATGATCATGCCGGTCAGGTACTCGTGGGCGACGGCCGTGCGGCGCTCGATGACCGCGTACTCCGGGAAGCCGCTGTCCTCCTTGAGGTCCTCGGCGTTCGTCGGCACGACGGGCGGCGGGATCTTGGCCAGCTGCAGCGTGAGCCTCGGCAGCATCGACAGCGCGCCGAGCGCGACGGCGCCCGTCGCGGCGGCGACACCGGTCAGCGGGTGCTCCACGAACGTCGCGACGAGGAACGCCAGCGCCACGAGGGTGCCGCCGGTCGCCGCGGCGATGAACACCGTGATGCCCTGCCCGATCAGCAGGATGCCGCCCCACGCGAAGATCATCATCAGCGCGGAGGCGAGCAGCATCTTCGGGTTGAAGCCCGCGCCGGGCACGGCGTGGAAGCCCGAGACGAACGCCAGCGGCAGCGAACCGCACGCGGCGATCAGCACACCGGTCGACACCGAGCTGTAGGCCCGCGAGATGGTCGCGCCCGTGGCCAGCAGTGCGATCGCGCCGACACCACCGGCGATCGCGGCAGCGAGACCGCTGCCGGCGCCGTTCTCGGTCAGCGGGCCGGACAGGAACAACGCCACCGCGGCCGCGATCAGCGCGAGCGCGCCGGCGATGTGGCCGAACCGCTGCGCGGTCTCCTTGGTCCACGGCCGGAACGAGTCCGGGTCGGACTCCGCGATCGCGTCGACGACGTCGTCGTACAACGGCGGCGGCGGGTTCTCGTTGCGGCGCCGCAACTGCAGCAGGTCGCCGTCGACGACGCCGAGCGACGCCAGCGTGCGCGCCGGGTCGAGCGGGTTGTCGCCGAGCTTGGCGAGGCACCAGCCACCGTGCCGGACGCCACCGTCCGGAGTGGCCTCTCTCGCCATGTCCAGCAGCATCGGCAGGAGATCGGCCACCGCCACGTCGGCGGGCAGCGCAACGTCGATACGCGTTCGCGGTGCCACCACCGTGACACGGCTGAACACCGTCGTACCGGTCGCCACCAGGCCCCCTAAGTCAGATCAGTGCTTACAAATCAACGGCCCGACCTTATTGGTCCACCTGGGCGGTTGTCGGGCGGCCCTAGTATGGACGCACCGACGCATCTTGCACGTGTGGTTCGCAGAACACGTTCGACTGGGTTTGTCCGACCCACCTTCGTGACGCCCGCGGATGCGCAATAGTGTCGGTTGCTACTGGTGGCGTAACGAGTCGAAGAGGTGCCTGTCAGTTGAGCACGCTGCAGTTCAAGCGAACGGCACGCCTTGCTGCTCCCCGGCCTCCTGGCGGTGAGGTCCACCTCGAACCGCCACCCGAGGTCCCCCGGATCATCCCCGGCAACATCATGATGAAGGCGATGCCCGTCGTCATGATCGTCGCGTCCGTCGGCATGATGGGCATGATGCTCGTCTTCATGCCGCGGCAGCCCGCGGCGATGATCATGCCGGGCATGATGATGATCTCGACCATCGGCATGATGGCGAGCGGCATGGGCTCGGGCAAGGGCCAGAAGAAAGCCGAGATGAACGAGGACCGCAAGGACTACCTGCGGTACCTCGGCCAGATGCGCGACCGCGCCCGCGAGGCGGCCGACGAGCAGCGCGCCGAGCGCGAGTGGGTGCACCCGGACCCGCAGATGCTGTGGTCGCTCGCCACCACCCGCCGCATGTGGGAACGCCGCCAGAACGACCCGGACTTCTGCCACCTGCGCGCGGGACGGGGCTCGCAGCGCCTCGCGACTCGTTTGGTGCCACCGCAGACCGGTCCCGTCGAGGAGCTCGAGCCGATCGCGACGCTGGCGCTGCGCCGTTTCGTGCGCGCCCACTCGCTCGTGCCCGACCTCCCGATCTCCATCGCGCTGCGCGGGTTCGCCGCGGTCGGCCTGCTCGGCGAGATCGAGGACCGCCGCGACCTCGCGCGCGCCCTCATCGCCCAGCTCGTCACCTTCCACGCCCCGGACGACCTGCTGATCGCGATCGTCAGCGCGGGCCGCACCAAGCAGCTGTGGGAGTGGGCGAAGTGGCTGCCGCACGCGCAGCACCCCACCGACATCGACGGCATCGGCCAGCGCCGCATGATGGCGAACTCGCTCGCCGAGATCGAGGCGATGCTGGACGAGAACCTGCGCGACCGCCAGCGGTTCACCCGCAACGCCCCGCCGCCGCCCGACCAGCCGCACATCGTGATCGTCATCGACGACGGCGACATCAGCCGCGAAGAGATGATCATCCTCGAGGAGGGTCTGGTCGGCGTCACGCTGCTGGACCTGTCCGAGTGCCTGGGCAACCTGACGGCACGGCGCGGTCTGCGCCTGGTCGTCGAGAACAACCAGCTGGGCGCCCGTTCCGCGACCGGTGTCGAGTGGTTCGGCGGACCGGACCGGCTGTCCATCGTGGAGTCCGAGGCCCTGGCCCGCAGGCTCTCGCCCTACCGCATGGGCGCGGCCGGCGAGGCCGGTGGCGACACGGGCGAGGACCCGTTGGCGATGAGCAACAACCCGCCGATCCTCGAGTTCATGGGCATCCCCGGCGACCCGATCACGTTCGACGTGCAGCAGGCGTGGCGGCCCCGGCCCAAGCGCGACCGCTACCGCATCCCGTTCGGCATCGGCGAGCACGGCCAGGCCGTGGAGCTCGACATCAAGGAAGCGGCCGAGGACGGCATGGGCCCGCACGGCCTGTGCATCGGCGCGACCGGTTCCGGCAAGTCCGAGTTCCTCCGCACCCTGGTGCTGGGCCTGCTGGCCTCGCACTCCTCGACGGCGCTCAACATGATCCTCGTCGACTTCAAGGGTGGTGCGACGTTCCTCGGTCTGGACAAGGCGCCGCACGTCGCCGCGACGATCACCAACCTCGCCGGCGACCTCAGCCTCGTCGACCGCATGAAGGACGCCATCGAGGGCGAGGTGTCCCGGCGCCAGGAGGTCCTGGCGAAGGGCAACTACAAGAACGTCTGGGACTACGAGAAGGCCCGTGAGAACGGCGCCCAGCTCGACCCGCTGCCCGCGCTCTTCATCTGCATCGACGAGTTCTCCGAGATGCTGACGGCGAAGCCGGACTTCATCGACATCTTCCTCCAGATCGGTCGTGTCGGCCGGTCGCTGCAGATGCACATGCTCCTCGCGTCGCAGCGACTGGAGGAGGGCAAGCTGCGCGGTCTCGACACGTTCCTCTCGTACCGGATCGGTCTGAAGACCTTCAACGCGGCGGAGTCGCGCGCGGCGATCGGTGTGCCGGACGCCTACGAGCTGCCGCCGATCCCGGGCTCGGGTTACCTGAGCGTGCAGGGCATGCCGCTGACCAGGTTCAAGGCGCTCTACGTCTCGGGCACCTACCGCCCGGCGGGCATGCAGTCCGCCGGCGAGTCGGTGGCCGTGCGCAGCGACAAGCGCCCGCGGTTCTTCGTGCCGGACTTCATCGAGATCCCGAAGGAGCCGGAGCGCCCGGCCGAGCCCGTGAAGGTGGCGGCGCCGGTCAAGGAGGACGCGAACGAGCCGACGCAGCTCGAGCTCATCGTCGACCGCCTCGTCGGCCAGGGCCCGCCCGCGCACGAGGTGTGGCTGCCGCCGCTGGCCGAGCCGCCCACGATGGACACGATGCTGCCGCCGCTCGACGTGACGCCGGACCGCGGTCTCACGTCGCCGGGCTACCCGGCCAACAGCACGCTGCAGATCCCCGTCGGCGTGGTCGACAAGCCGTTCGAGCAGCGCCGCGACCTGCTGTGGGCCGACTTCTCCGGTGCGGCCGGCCACGGCGCGGTCGTCGGCGGCCCGCAGGCCGGTAAGTCGATGATGCTCAGGACGATCATCGCGTCGATGGCGCTCACGCACACGCCGGAGGAGGTGCAGTTCTACTGCATCGACCTCGGTGGTGGTTCGCTCGCCGCGATGGAGGACCTCCCGCACGTCGGTGGGTTCGCCGGTCGTCTCGACGTCGACAAGGTCCGCCGCATGGTGGCCGAGCTGCAGACGCTGATCGCGGAACGCGAGCTCCGCTGGCGCGA
This sequence comes from Lentzea cavernae, assembly GCF_014653695.1. Lineage (GTDB taxonomy): Bacteria > Actinomycetota > Actinomycetes > Mycobacteriales > Pseudonocardiaceae > Lentzea > Lentzea cavernae. The sequence goes on from NZ_BNAR01000003.1 coordinate 660,489, forward strand.
CCAGCGCATCGAGCTGGCCGAGTTCCGCAACCGCAAGCGTCGCGGTGAGATCAAGGACGACGCCTTCGGCGACGCGTTCCTGATCGTCGACGGCTGGATGAACTTCCGCCAGGAGTTCGAGATGGTCGAGCCGCAGATCCAGGCGCTCGCCGCGCAGGGTCTGTCCTACGGCGTGCACGTGATCGTCGGTGCCAGCCGGTGGGCGGAGATCCGGCCCGCCATGAAGGACCTCCTCGGCACGCGCTTCGAGCTCCGCCTCGGTGACCCGAGCGAGTCCGAGGTCGACCGCAAGGTCGCGGTCAACGTGCCGCCCGGCAGGCCCGGTCGCGGCATCACGATCGACGGTGCGACGGGCCGCAAGCTGCACTACCTCGTCGGCCTGCCGCGCATCGACACCTCGCAGGACCCGAGCACGGTGACGGCGGGTGTCGCGGACCTCGCGGCGAAGCTCAACCAGTCCTGGCAGGGCCCGCACGCCCCGCAGGTCCGGATGCTGCCCGACCTGCTCGACCACGGGCAGTTCATGGCGCACGTCCAGCAGACGAACCCCCACCGCGGCCGCCTGGTCCCGGTCGGCGTCAACGAGGACGAGCTCGCTCCGGTCTACATGGACTTCGACGCGGAACCGCACTTCGTCGCGCTGGCGGACGGGGAGTCGGGCAAGACGAACATCCTGCGCACGATCGTCCGCGGCATCATGCAGAGCTACACCTCGTCCGAGGCGTTGATCCTGCTCGCGGACTACCGCCGCACGATGCTCGGCTTCATCGACACCGACCACCTGCTCAGCTACGCGGTCTCGGGCCCGCAGTTCACGCAGAACGTCCAGGAGATCCGCGGCTCGCTCGCCGGCCGCATGCCCGGCCCGGACGTCACGCAGGAACAGCTCAAGAACCGCTCCTGGTGGAAGGGCCCTGAGGTCTTCGTCGTCGTCGACGACTACGACCTGGTCGCTCCCCAGGGCGGTGCGAACCCGATGCAGCCGCTGGCCGAGTTCATCCCGCAGGCGAAGGACGTCGGTCTGCACGTGGTCGTCGTCCGCCGCATGGGTGGTGCGTCCCGCGCGATGTACGACCCGATCATCGGCAAGCTGAAGGAGATCTCGGCGCCGATCTTCGTCGGTTCCGGCTCGAAGGAGGAGGGCAACATCGTCGGCAACCTCAAGCCGTCGCCGCAGCCTCCCGGCCGGGGCACGCTCGTGACCCGCAAGCACGGTCAGCAGCGCATGCAGTTCGCCTGGATCACGCCCGACTAGGAGCGCGGTCCGGAAACGTCTTCGTGGGTGGTCCCGCCAGTGCGGCGGGGCCACCCACGAGTCGTTCACGGGCTTTGCCGCGCAACGGAAAAGACCCGCAGCCGAAGCTGCGGGCCATGACCGGACGGCAGGGGACCGTCCGGTTCCCCCCAGCACCGCCGCGGTCAAGAGGGAGGCGACCGCGCCGGCTTCCGAGTCCGCTCCTCCGAGTCACCCCCCAGGTCTGACTCGTCGAATCGGCTGGTCAGGACTATGCCTGACGCCGCTCACGCATCGCTCACGTCTTGATGACGCCGTGTCGCCGCGCGCTCACGGAGGAAGGAGACCCGCGGCCGGAGCCGCGGGCCTCCACCGGACGGCAGGGGACCGTCCGGTTCCCCCTCGAGCCGGATCTCCGCCCGGACCGCACCACTGGGGAGGGGCGGCCCTGGTGAGCCCGGCGATCGTGACGTCCCCCCAGGACATCGATGTCACGATCGCCGCACCGGCTGAGGACCACGGTGCCCGCAGGACTTCCGGGCAACGGATGAGCGGTGCTGGTGGCCCCCCAGGAACCTTTGCCACCAGCACCGCTGAGGAACACTCTGCCCGGCGCCGCTCACACTTCGCTCACACCGCGATCACGCACCGTCTAGGCTGGCTGCGGAACCTGGGGGGACCATTGCGAGCCGAGTACCGCGTGCTGGGGCCGTTGGAGGTGCTGCTCGACGGCGAACCGGTCCCCGTCCCGGGCGGCCGGTGCCACGTCCTGCTGGCGACGTTGTTGCTGCGGCCCAACCGGTTGGTTCCCGTCGACGAGCTGGTCGACCACGTGTGGGACGGTGATCCGCCGACGGCCGACCGCGCCCACAAGACGTTGCAGATGGTCGTTCGGCGGTTGCGGGTCGCGCTGGGCGAGGCGGACTGCGTGCGCACCCTGCCCGGCGGCTACCAGGCGGTGGTCGACCCCGAACAGCTCGACCTGCTGCGGTTCCGGTCGCTGGCCGCCTCCGGTGACTTCGGTGCCGCGTCGGCGTTGTGGCGCGGGCCCGTCCTCGGCAACGTGCCGTCGGAGCGCCTGCACCGCGACGACGTGCCGCGGCTGGCCGACGAGCGGCTCGCGGTGCTGGAGCGGCGCATCGACGCCGACCTCGGCCACGGGCTGTCCGGCGAGCTGGTGGCGGAGCTGCGGTCGCTGGTCTCCGAGCACCCGCTGCGGGAGTCGTTCTGGCGGCACCTGATGCTCGCGCTGTACCGGTCGGGGTGCCAGGCCGAGGCGTTGCGGGCGTACGAGGACGTCAGGGGGCACCTGGCCGACGAGCTCGGCGTCGACCCGTGTCCGGCGCTGCGGGAGCTGCACCAGCGGATCCTGCGCGCGGACGTCGCTCACGGCACGCGTCCGCAGGTGCCGCGCCAGCTGCCGGGGGCCGCGGGGAACTTCGTCGGCCGGCACGAGGAGCTCGGGCTGCTCGACGAGCCCGCCGGCGTCACGGTGGTGCACGGCGTCGGCGGCATCGGCAAGACGACCCTGGTGCTGCACTGGGCCCGCGCCGTCCGCGACGAGTTCCCGGACGGCGACCTCTACGTGAACCTGCGGGGGTTCGACCCGGACGGTCAGCCGGTCGATCCCGCGACCGCCGCCGAGACGTTGCTCGTCGGGCTGGGCGTGGACGAGGTCCCGGCCGGAGCCGAGGCCCGGTTCGCGTTGCTGCGCACCACGCTTGCCGGTCGGCGGGTGCTGCTGGTCCTGGACAACGCCGCCGCGTCGCGCCAGGTGGTCCCGCTGCTGCCCGGCGCGCCCGGAGTGCGCGTCGTGGTCACGAGCCGCAACCAGCTCCGCTCGCTCGTCTCCCGGCACGGCGCGACGTCCATCGGCCTGCGGCAGCTGGGGTTCGAGCACGCGCGGTCCCTGCTCGCCGCCGTGCTCGGCGAGGACAGGCTCGACGCCGAACCGGAACCGGCGCGCCAGATCGTCCACCGGTGCGCGGGGCTGCCGCTGGCGCTGCGGGTCTTCGCCGAACGGGTGTCGCGCTTCCCGGACACGTCGCTGGCGGAGTTCGTCGCGGAACTGGAGAGCGCGCGGCTCGACGCGTTGAGCGACTTCGACGACGTGGACGTGCGCGCGGTCTTCTCGTGGTCCTACCGCGCGCTGGACGAGGAGTCGGCGCGCATGTTCCGGCTGCTGTCCGTGCACCCCGGAGCCGACTTCGACGTGAGCGCCGCCGCCGCGCTCGCGGGCCGGTCGGTCTCCGAGACGCACGTGCTGCTGGAACGCCTGGTCGCGGACGGCCTCGTGCAGACGCGGTGGCTCGGCCGGTACTGCCTGCACGACCTGCTGCGGGCCTATGCGGCTGAGCTGTGCGGGGACGACGAGGCCGCGGCCCTGCGGTTGACCGAGTGGTACGTCCACACGTTGGAGAACGCCACGGCGTCGCAGTGCGGCGAGCTCCGGATGCGCGCCGGTGAGGTGGTCTCCGGTGTGGTGCCGCAGGAGTTCTCCTCCAGCTCCGACGCGCTCTCGTGGCGGCGTCAGGAGTGGGACAACCTGAAGTCGCTCCTCTTCGCCGCTCTCGCGCGCGACTGGCAGCGGCCCGCCCGGTTGATCGCGGTGCACCTGCACGACTACGCCGTGGAGCAACCGGCGCGGCTGGCGGAGGCCGTCGAGGTGCTGGACGCCGTGGCGGGGTCCGGCCCGGCGCGCGAGCAGGTGGTGGTGCGGCTCGGGCTGGTGTCGCTGCACGAGCGGGCCGGCCGCCTGGACGACGCGCTGCCCGCGTGCGAGGAGGCGTTGCGGCTGGCCAGCGAGGCGGGCGAGGCGCACGCGGAGGCGGCGGCGTTGATCGCCATGTCCGGCCTGCACCGCGAGCTCGGCAGGGTGGACGAGGCGTTCTCCTGCGTCCTGCGCGGTCTCGAGATCGCGGCCGGGGTGGAGTCCCTGGAGTGCGCCGCCCACACCGCCCACGCGTTGCTGCTCCACGCTTCCGGCCGCGCCACCGAGGCACTCGCCGCCATCGCGTCCGCTGAGGAGCTGGCTGTGGACGTGCACCTCGAGCTCCAGGTGCGCGACCTCCGCGCCGCCGTGCTGGTCAGCCTCGGCCGCCACGCCGAGGCGGTGCCCGAACTCCAGTCACTGGTGAAGGCCGTGGAACGCCTCGGTGACGCCACCCGCACGGCGGATCTCCTCGAACGGCTGGGAACGGCCTTGCTGGAGCTGGATCGGCGTGATGAAGCCGCCGTCGCCCGGCAACGCGCCCTGCGCCTCCTGCGTGGTCCAGGACACGGGCGAGCGGACGTGGTGGCCGAGTTGGAGTAGCCGGGCGCCGCCGCGGTGCAAGAGGTGCACCGCGGCGGCGCCGGACGACAGCGGCCCCCCAGGCAGTTCCTGTCGCTGTCGTCCTCGGCTGGTGATGAGCATGCCGACACCCGCTCACACCCCGGTCACACGTCGATCCGGCCGGGGGACGAGCAGGTGCGGGAAGTGGAGCTGGAGAGGTGATGGTGAACGTCGAGTTCCGGGTGCTCGGCCCGCTCGAGGTGCTCCTCGACGGGGAGCAGGTGCCCGTGCCTGCCGGTCGCGTGCAGGCGCTGCTGGCGACGTTGTTGTTGCGCCCCAACCAGTTCGTGTCGGTGGACGAACTGGTTGAGAGGCTGTGGGACGGCGAGCCGCCGACGGCCGGCCGCGCGCACAAGACGTTGCACATGGTCGTGACCCGCCTGCGCAAGGCGCTCGGCGCCGCGAACCGCGTGCGCACGGTGCCGGGCGGCTACCGGTTCGACGTCGACCCCGACGAGCTGGACCTGCTGCGGTTCAGGGCGATGGTGGCGGCGCAGGACTTCACGACCGCGACGTCGCTGTGGCGCGGCCCGGTGCTGGGCGGCGTCGCGTCGGACTCGCTGCACCGCGAGGACGTGCCGGGGCTCGAGGCGGAACGGCTCGACGCGCTGGAGTCGCGCATCGGCGCCGACCTGCACCGCGGTCTCGGCCGGGAGCTCGTCGCCGAGCTGAAGTCGCTCGTCACCGACCACCCGTTGCGGGAGTCGTTCTGGCGGCAGCTGATGCTCGCCCTGTGCCGCGCGGGCCAGCAGGCCGAGGCGCTCGCCACCTACCAGCGGGTGCGCGAGAAGCTCGCGGACGAGCTGGGCGTCGATCCCGGCCCGGCGCTGAGGGAGCTGCACGAGCAGGTCCTGCGCGGCGAGGTGCCCGCGGGCGGGCGCCAGGTGCCGCGCCAGCTCCCCGCCGGTGTGCGGAACTTCGTCGGCCGCGACGACGAGCTCGGCCTGCTCGGCACCGCTGGCGGTGTCACCGTCGTGCACGGCGTCGGCGGCGTGGGGAAGACCGCGTTGGCGCTGCGCTGGGCGGCCGGGGCGCGGGAGGACTTCCCCGACGGCGACCTGCACCTGAACCTGCGCGGCTTCGACCCGGAGGCGCATCCCGTCGACCCGGCGGCCGCGGCGGAGACACTGCTGGTGGGGCTGGGCGTGGACAAGGTCCCCGCCACTCCGGACGCGCGGTTCGCGTTGCTGCGCACGACGCTCGTCGACCGGCGGATGCTGCTCGTGCTCGACAACGCCGCCTCGGCGCGTCAGGTGCTGCCGCTGCTGCCCGGTGCGCCCGGCGTGCGGGTGCTGATCACCAGCCGCAACCAGCTCCGCGCGCTGGTCTCGCAGCACGACGCCACCTCGATCGGTCTGCGGCAGCTGGACCTGGACGCGGCGCTGGCCCTGCTCGCGGCCGTGCTCGGCGCCGGACGGCTCGACGCCGAACCCGGTGCGGCACGCGAGATCGTCGAACGGTGCGCGGGACTTCCGCTGGCGTTGCGGGTCTTCGCCGAACGGGTCGCGCGGTTCCCCGACGTGTCACTGGTGGAGTTCGTGGCGGAGCTGGAGGAGGCACGGCTCGACGCGCTGACCGACTACGACGACGTCGACGTGCGGGCGGTGTTCTCCTGGTCGTACAAGGCCCTGGACGCCGAGTCGGCCCGGATGTTCCGGCTGCTGTCCGTGCATCCCGGGGTGGACTTCGACGTCAACGCGGCGGCGTCCCTGGCCGGTGTCACCGCCGCCCAGGCCCGTCGTCTGCTGGAGCGGCTGGTGGCGGACCACCTCGTGCAGTCGCGCACTCCCGGCCGGTACGACCTGCACGACCTGTTGCGCGCGTACTCGGCGGAGCTGTGCGGCGACGACGAAGAAGCCGCGCTGCGGTTGACCGAGTGGTACGTCCACACGCTCGAGAACGCGACTTCCCGCGACAGCGCGCGGATCGTCCTGCGCGCTGATCCCGTGGCCTCCGGTGTCGCACCGCAGACCTTCTCGTCCTGGCACGACACGCAGCGGTGGCGTCGCCAGGAGTGGACCAACCTCAAAGCCGTCGCGTTCGCCGCGCTCTCGAGGGGCTGGGAGCGGCACGCCGTGCAGATCCCCGTGCACCTGCTCAGCTACCTCGTCATCGACCACCTCCACCGGCACGACGCAGTCGAGCTCTTCGAGGCGGTGCGCGGGCTCGGCTCCGCGAAGGAACAGGGCCTCGTGCACACCAAGCTGGCAGTGCTCTACGACCTGATCGGCCGGCCGGAGGACGCGCTGCGCAGCTTCGAGGTCGGGCTGCCGCTCGTGCGGGCGAAGGGCGAGCGGGTCTCGATCGCCGGGGTGCTGGGCAACATCTCCAAGGTCTACAGCGCGCTCGGGCGCAGGGAGGAAGCGGAGACGTACCTGCGCGAGTCCCTCGCCATCGCGGCCGAGATCGGTGACCGCAACCTGCAGATCATCGGCCACTGCAACCTCGCCAGCCGGTTCAACCGCGCCGAGCAGTGGGAGAAGGCGCTGAAGGAGACCGATCTCGCCGCGCCGCTGGCCGCACAGCACGGCGACGAGTTCCTCGTGGTCCGGGTGCGCGCCTACCGCGCCGCCGCGCTCGCCGGGTGGGGCAGGTACACCGAAGCGGAGCCGGAGCTGCGTGCCGTCGTCGACTTCATGAAGGGCGTGGGCGACACCGACGGTGTGACCGACGGGCTGGGACTGATCGGGGACGTCCTGGTCGGTCAGGGCAGGCTCCGCGAAGCGGCCGAGGCCTGGCAGGAGGCCGTCGACGTCTACCGGTCCAGGAACGACCCGCGGGCAGACGGGCTGGCCGCGCGGGTGGAGGCGCTGCGCTGACCTCTTGAAGGCGACCTTCGTCATCCATGTCGTTCAAGCCGGTCATATCGGGTAAGCATGTGCGCGGAAGAGGGGAAGGTGCATGAGCCTGCACGTCGCGGTCGACTTCGGCACGTCGAGCACCTGCGTCGCGATCTCCGCGCACGGGCGGGAGCCGCAGGTCGTCGTGTTCGACGGCCAGCCGCTCGTGCCCTCCGCGGTGTTCGCCGCTGCCGACGGCACGTTGTTCGTCGGCCAGGAGGCCGAACGCCAGGCCGCCGTCGACCCCGCCCGCTACGAGCCGCACCCCAAGCGCCGCGTCGACGAGGGGGAGTTGCTGCTCGGTAGCACCGTGCTGCCCGTTGTGGACGTTGTGCGCGCGGTGCTGGCACGAGCGGTGGGGGAGGCACGGCGCGTGGGAGGTGGCGCGCCTGTCGACCTCCTCGTCCTCACCCACCCCGCGGACTGGGGCACGGTCCGCACCCGCGTCCTGCTCCAGGCGGCACGGGGGCTCGGCCGTGAGGTCGTGCTGGTGCCCGAGCCCGTCGCCGCCGCCGTCTTCCACTCCGCGAGCCACTCCATCCCGGACGGTGCCGCGCTCGCCGTGCTCGACCTCGGTGGCGGCACGGTCGACGCCAGCGTGGTGGCGCGGGCGGGCAAGAGCTTCCGCGTGCTGTCCGCGAAGGGCGACCCGAGCTTCGGCGGCGCCGACGTCGACCAGGCGTTGCTGGAGCACGTCGGCGGGCTGGTCGCGGCCAAGGACCCCGAGGCGTGGCGGCAGCTCGTCGAGGGCCGCGAGATGGCCGACCGGCGCAAGCGGCGGGTGCTGCGGCAGGACGTGCGGGGCGCCAAGGAGACGTTGTCCCGGCACGCCTACACCGACGTGCCGATGCCGCCGCCGTTCCCCGACGCGCACGTGACGCGGTCGGACCTCGAACAGCTGATCTCCGCACCGCTGAGCCGGGCGGCGGGACTGGCCGCGGCCGCCGTCCGCGACGCCGGTCTCGCGCCCCAGCAGCTCGCCGGGGTGTTCCTGGTCGGCGGGTCGAGCCGGATCCCGCTCGTCGCGCGCATGGTGCACGAGCAGATCCGGGTCGTGCCGACGAGCATCGACCAGCCGGAGACGGTGGTGGCCCGCGGCGCGCTGCGGGCGGTCAGCCTCGACCCGGAACGGACCGGCGGTGTCGACCGGCAGTCCCCAAAGCTCTCGGGTGAGGTGACTCACAACATCCGGGTCGGCGAGGAGACCACTCGCAAGATCACCCGCCGGATCACGCCTCCGCCGCCGGGGCAGTTCCCCGTCCCGTTCCCGGCGGCCTCGTCGCCACCACCACCGCGCAGGAAGAGCAGGGCGCCGCTGTTCATCGCCATCGGTGTCGTGGTCGTGCTCGCTGCGGCCGGCGTCGGCGCCTACTACTGGTTCAAGCCGAAGGGCACGCAGGAGCAGCAGCCCCCGGCGGGCGCCCAGATCGCCGTCTACGACTACAGCTTCACCCGCCCGGACGGGTGGGAGCAGACGGGCGGAGCCGCCGCCAACCGGCAGGTGCTCCTGCAACCGACCGAGCGCAAGAATTCCGATAGCAAATCGCCGGAAGCGCGAATTGCTGTGCAGGAGCAAACTCTCGAGTACAACAGCGATCAGGACCGCACTCGCGCGTTGAACGAGTTGAAGAACACGTATGAGCAACGCGAGAAGAAAGGCGATGAGGTCGCCGACTTCGCCGAAGACGCCACATTTGCGGGCAAGTCCGTTGTTCACTATCGCGAAGTGGTCGAGTCGACCGCGGTCGAGTGGTACATCCAGTTCGCCGGCGACGTCCAGGTGAGCGTGGGCTGCCAGGCGACCGAGGCCGCGAAGTCGCAGGTCCGCGCCGCCTGCGAGCAGATCGTCCGCTCGCTCGTCATCAAGCCCTAACCGCACCGCCAGGGAGTCGCCGATGTCCACCGCCGAGGTCCTCGCCCGGTTCCGCGCCGAGGTCGGAGCAGCGGTCACCCGCGCCCGCCGCGCGTCGGGTGAGATCGGTGAACGCAACGCCAAGCTGCGGGAACGCACGCGTGACCTCGCGGTGCGGGCGCGTGAGCGCGGGGCCGAGCCCGGCGCCAGGGCCACCCCCTCCGGCGTCCGGGAGGCGGCCAGGGGGTTCCGCGGCGACCGCGGTCTGGCCGTCGAACAGGTCCCGGAGGCCGTCGACGTCACCGCGCCCGTCCCAGTTGAGACGGCACCGGCCACTCTCGGTTCTTCCGCGGTCGCCGGTCCGAGTGGTCAGCTTCCCCGTGTGAGTGACGATGACGAGGACTTTTCGCAGTCGCGAATCCTGTACTGAGTTCGCGGTTTCACCCGGTGCCGTTTACTAGCGCAACTACTTCGAAAGAAGTCGCGACAGGACGGAACCGGCGTGGCAGGGTCATGCGTCGTAGAAGGCGTACGAACCAAGAAGTACGACCTTGAAGTTCTCTGAAGGGGGCATCTCCCAATGGCATTGACCGTTACCGCTGCCGAGCTCGACGCGCTGGCCAGGCGCATCACCGACGTCGACGCCGAGACGCAGGGCACGCTCCGCAACGTGCAGAACGCCGTCGACCAGGTGTCCTCCTCCTGGAAGGGCGACGCGCAGCAGGCCTTCTCGAACCTGATGGGCCGCTTCCACGACGACGCCCGCAAGCTGCAGGAGGCGCTGCGCAGCATCGCCGAGCAGATCGCGTCGTCCGCCGACGTCTACGCCCGCCAGGAAGAGGACAACAAGTCCTCCATCGGTGGTCTCGCCGGTCGCCTGCAGGGCTGATTCGCCGAGTTCAGCTCCACCAGCAGTGCCACCAGACTTTCTGAATCGCTAGAACTCCAGGGGAGATGAAATGCTGCAGGTCACGTTCGCCGAGATCCAGGTTGCGTCCAGCACGATCAACAGCTCGGCCACGCAGATCGAGAGCCAGCTGTCCGACCTCAAGTCCGAGGTGACGAAGACCCTCGCCGGCTACGAGGGTGACGCCCGCGAGCGCTACGAAGAGGCGCAGCGCAAGTGGGACCAGGCCGCCGCCGACCTCCAGGCCGTGCTCGCCGCCATCGGTACCGCCGTCGGCCAGGCCGGCCAGGCGTACGAGGCCGCTGAGAAGCAGAACGCCAACCGCTGGTAGGTCTGCTCGGCTTCCGCAAGACCCTCGCGAGCCCCGGAACCACGTGGTCCGGGGCTCGCGTACGTCCAGGGGAAGGCGCTTCGGAGGACCCGTTTTGGTCCCCGCGCCACCCATCCGGTATCTTCTGACGTTGTTGTGCGGTAGCTGGCGCCCATGTGTGCCGCGCCTGTTCCGGAACCACCGCTTGGTTCGTCCAAGATCGGTCTGGGGCAACCGCCGCAGTGACCCCAGACGCAAGTGACGACGAGGTAGATCCGTGCGCACGTACAGCCCGAAGCCCGGTGAGGTGACCCGCACCTGGCACGTTATCGACGCCCAGGACGTGGTGCTCGGCCGGCTCGCCACCCAGGCCGCGACGCTGCTGCGCGGCAAGCACAAGCCGACGTATGCGCCTCACGTTGACACTGGTGACTTCGTTGTCATCATCAACGCTGACAAGGTCGCTCTGACCGGTGCCAAGCGCGACCAGGCGTTCCAGTACCGCCACTCCGGCTTCCCCGGTGGTCTGCGCAAGCAGTCCTTCGGCGAGGTCCTGGACACCCGTCCGGACCGCCTGGTGGAGAAGGCGATCAAGGGCATGCTGCCCAAGAACCGCCTTGGCCGTCAGATCGCGAACAAGCTCAAGGTCTACGCAGGCCCGAGCCACCCGCACGAGGCGCAGCAGCCGCAGGCCTTCGAGATCAAGAAGATCGCCCAGTGAGCGACGAGAACACCGAGGAAGTTCCTGTGACCACCCCTGAGAACGAGACCCCTGAGGTCGAGACCCCCGAGGTCGAGGCCGAGGTTGTCGAGGCCGAGGTCGTCGACGCTCCTGAGGCCGAAGCCGCCGAGGCTTCCGACGAGGTCGAGGCCGTCGAGGCTTCCGCCGACGACGAGTCCGAGGCTGACGCCGAGGTCGAGGAGACGTCCGCTCCGGTGGTCGCGCCCTCGCTGAACGGCGCCGCGCACCTCGCGCAGACCGTCGGCCGCCGCAAGGAGGCCGTCGTCCGCGTCCGCCTCGTGCCCGGCACCGGCAAGTTCACGCTGAACGGCAAGACCCTCGAGACCTACTTCCCGAACAAGGTGCACCAGCAGCTCATCAAGGAGCCGCTCGTCACCACGGAGAAGCCCGAGACGTTCGACGTGATCGCCAACCTGCACGGTGGCGGCATCACCGGCCAGGCCGGTGCGCTGCGTCTCGCCATCGCGCGTGCGCTGATCGCCGTCGACTCCGAGGACCGCCCGGCCCTGAAGAAGGCCGGCTTCCTCACCCGTGACCCGAGGGTCAAGGAGCGCAAGAAGTACGGTCTGAAGAAGGCCCGCAAGGCGCCTCAGTACTCCAAGCGCTGATGCTCCACCGCGGTGCGGGCGGTGTCTGCGTTCGTCAGACCACTGCTCCTCCGCGGTGACTTCGGGGACTCCCCGCGGTCAGAGCGTCGCCAAGCTGTACCTGCGGGAGCAGCAGTTCATTGCGAACTGCTGCTCCCGCAGTGTTTTCCGGGTCTTTCCCGCCGCCTCGCTGTGTCCAATTCGGAGGATTCATGGCCCGCCTGTTCGGCACCGACGGTGTGCGCGGTCTCGCGAACGCCGATCTCACCCCTGAGCTCGCGATGTCCGTCGCCGCAGCGGCGGCGCGGGTGCTCGCCGAGCACGACCGCTCCCACCGCCCCGTCGCCGTCGTCGGCCGCGACCCCAGGGCGAGCAGCGAGATGCTCGACGCCGCGGTCACCGCGGGCCTCACGTCGGCCGGTGCGGACGTCCTGCGCGTCGGCGCCCTGCCCACGCCCGCCGTCGCGCACCTGGTCGCCGCGCTCGGCGCCGACATCGGCGTGATGATCTCCGCGTCGCACAACGCGATGCCGGACAACGGGATCAAGCTCTTCGCCGCCGGCGGCCACAAGCTGCCCGACTCGGTCGAGGACGAGATCGAGCAGCACATGGGCGCCGGTTTCCAGCGCCCCACGGGTGCCGCGATCGGCCGGGTGCGCGACGTTCCCGACGCCGAGACCCAGTACGTCGAGCACCTGCTCAAGGTCACACCGCACCGCCTCGACGGCCTCAAGGTCGTGGTGGACTGCGCGAACGGTGCCGCGTCGGTGGCCGCACCGGACGCGTACCGCCGCGCCGGGGCCGAGGTGATCGCGATCAACGCGAACCCGGACGGCCTCAACATCAACGACGGCTGTGGCTCCACCCACATCGAGGTCGTGGCCGCCGCCGTCCGCGAGCACGGCGCCGACCTCGGCATCGCGCACGACGGCGACGCCGACCGCTGCCTCGCGGTGGACGCCAACGGCGACCTGGTGGACGGCGACCAGATCCTCGCGGTCCTCGCGATCGCGATGCGCGACGCGGGCGAGCTGGTCGAGGACACGCTCGTCGCCACGGTGATGAGCAACCTGGGCCTGCACATCGCCATGCGGGAGTCCAAGATCGCGCTGCGCACCACCGCGGTCGGCGACCGCTACGTGCTGCAGGAGCTCAAGGCCCGCGGCTACTCGCTCGGGGGCGAGCAGTCGGGCCACGTCGTGCTGCCCGCGCACGCCACCACCGGCGACGGCCTGCTCACCGCGCTGCGCCTGATGGCCCGCATGGCCGAGAGCGGCAAGTCGCTCGCCGACCTCGCCTCGGTGATGCGCCGCCTGCCGCAGGTCCTGATCAACGTGAAGGTCGGCGACAAGGCGGCCGTCGCCAAGGCTTCTTCGGTCAGCGAGGCCGTCAGCGCCGTCGAGGCCGAGCTCGGCGACACCGGCCGCGTGCTGCTGCGCCCGTCCGGCACCGAGCAGCTCGTGCGGGTGATGGTCGAGGCCACGAGCCACGAGCAGGCCGAGTCGGCCGCGCAACGACTGGCCGGTGTGGTTTCCTCGGTGCGCTGAGGACAGATGGGGGCTGGGGAATGACCGTGCTGATGCTGCTCGTGCTCCTGGTGTTGCTGGGAGGTGGGACAGCGGTCGTCATCGCCGTTGTCGTGACGTCGAAGCGCAAGTCCGTCGCCCAGCCCCCGTTCCCGCCTCCCGGCTACGGCCCTCCGCAGCAGCCGTACGGGCAGCAGCAGTACTCGCAGGGCTTCCCCCAGCAGCAGTACCCGCCCCAGCAGCAGCCGCACCCGTCGCAGGGGTACCCGCAGCAGCCTCCACCCGGCTCCCCGCCGCCCGCGCCCGGCGGCTGGTGACCCGCGGCCACCCGATCAGTGGTGATCATCGGCATCTTGCGCCGAATGGCTGTTTACTAAGGCAACCGACATCGTCGAGCGCCGGTCACCGCGTGACCCGAGCTGGCACTGTAAGGCGGAACCCGACGAGACCGAATTGCGTCAGATCGGGGACAAGGGGAGGTGGGCGATGTCTGGATTCGGCGTGCAGTCCGGCGACTTGACCAAGGCCGCGGGGACGTACGAGGCAGAGGGATCAGCTCTGATCCAGATGAAGGCCGCGGCCGTGCCGGGTGTGGGAGCCGGGCAGGTCGGCCGCAAGTTCCAGGGCGTCGCCGCCGAGTACAAGGCCTGCTTCGACCTCTTCGGCCAGGACCTGGAGAAGTTCGGCAAAGAGGCGTCGGGCATCGCCACCCGTCTGAAGGACGTCGCCAAGACGTACGAGTCGAACGAGGCGCAGACCTCGAGCCAGTTCAAGGGGTAACGAGTCGTGGCGGATCAGAACGAGATCAAGAAGCTCCTCGACGACCCGAACGTCACTCCGGAGACCAAGAAGCAGCTCGTCCCCGCGCTCGCCGGTGCCGGCGCCTCCGAGGAGGACGTCGAGCGGTACGCGAAGGCCAACGGGGTCGACGTCCCGAGCGATCCGGGGCTGGGCAGCTACCTGCTCGGCGCGGCGCTGGCCGCTCCCACGGCCGGTCTGAGCATGGGGGTGGTCGCCGGCAAGGAGATCGGCCGCTCTCAGTGGGAGAAGAAGGGCGAGGACGCCGACAAGCTCGTCAAGAAGGCCGGCGAGGAGCGCGAGCTCGGTGCCACGCAGAAGGTGCTGAACGAGCAGGGCGACGTGCCGAACAGCAACACGCTGCTCGACGCCGGCGCCCCCGGTCTGCGGTTCTTCGAGAAGTTCGTCCCGATCTACCCCAAGGCCGCGCAGGCGTGCGGTCACGGTGGTGCCGCGCCGAACCTCGACGGTGACATCTACCGCAAGTACGACGAGGTCCGCGACATCGACTTCGCGAAGTTCCGCGAGGACGCCCACAAGCTCACCGAGAACGTCAAGAAGGCGGACGCGCACGACAACGCGCTGGGCGCCGCCTGGAACGGGCTCGGTTCCTGGGAAGGCCCCGCCGCGAAGGCCGCGGGCGAGTACCAGAAGAAGTTCGCCAGTGCGTCGAAGACCTTCGTGCAGCAGGCCGGCACGGCTCCCGGTGCGGTCACGGCCGGCGTGGCGAACATCCAGAAGCACGTCAAGGAGTTCGCGCAGCAGATCCACGACCAGTACTCGGAGAAGTGCGGCGGTCTGACGGTCGAGGAGGCCGAGACCGCGATCCGCCAGGCCAACGGCGACATCTTCGAGAACGACGCGGGCATCCTCGACGGGCTCTCCGGCCTGCCCGGCTGGGTCGTCGGCGGAGTCGTGGGCGCTCTCACCGGCGGCATCCTGTCGGGTGTTCTCGCGGGCCTCGGCTGGGACTCCTGGGTGAGCGGCCGCCGGGAGAACATCATCAACGAGGCCAAGCAGAAGCTGAAGGCCCTCTGCGAGGAGTTCGACGGCAAGAAGAAGGCGTTCGACGGTTACTGCCAGGCCGTGCAGGCCGGTGTCGACGCCGACTACAAGACCATGTTCACGGGCATGAAGACCGCGTTCCAGGACACGTTCGGCCCGATCGGCGACCCCCCGTCGTTCTCCGACCAGGGCGGCGGCCGCCAGAACGTCGACAACGGCGGCGGTGGCGGCGGCAACAACGGTGGCGGCGGTGGCGGCAGCCCGAGTGGCGGTGGCGGCCCGAGCGGTGGCGGCGGTGGCGCGCCGGAGATGCCGAAGCCGCAGGACCCGCTCGACAAGGACGGCGACGGCAAGCCCGACGTCCCCGGTGACACCGACGGCGACGGCAAGCCCGACGACCTCGACGGTGACGGCAAGCCCGACCAGCCCAAGCCCGAGGAGGAGCTCGAGACCGTCACGGTCACGGCGGGCGACAACACGATCAAGGTCACGGAGCCCGACTCGAACGGGCACGTGAAGATGACGATCGACACGCCCAAGGGCGAGCCGAAGACCTACGACCTGGACTTCAGCAAGAACCCCGAGGCCGCGAAGGCCCTGATGGGGCAGAACGGCACGCAGGCCATCACGAACATGGCCAACCAGCTCACCGCCTCGAACCCGACAGCGTCCGGGCAGCCGGCGGCGGGGCAGACGCCGGCCGCGGGGGGCGCGCCCGCACCCGGTGGCGGCGCGGCGCCGAACGCGGGCCCGCTCGGGTCGGAGTCGAACCCGATCCCCGTCGAGGTCGGCGAGGACGGCAAGATCCACATCGAGCAGGACGGCGTGAACTTCACCGCCGAGGTCAACGCCGACACCGGCGAGATCAACCTGACCGCGGACGACGGCGACGGCACCCCGGACAAGATCGGCGTCAGTTTCGGCGAGGACGAGAACCCCGCCGCGCAGACGCCGGGCTCCGAGTCGGGTGGCGGTGGCGGTGGCGGCTCGGACGGTGCCCGGCTCGAGGACGGCCTGCGCACGCCGGAGGCGGACTTCCCGCAGGCGGTCGAGGACGGTGTCACCACGCTGCCCGCCGAGGCCGACGTCCGGCCGATGCCCGCCCCCGCCGAGTTCCAGACGATGCCCGCCGCGGGCGACCAGGTCTGGAGCCCGCCGGGTGAGGCCGCGCCGAACGTGGCCGAGCGGTTCCAGGACTCGACGGCCCGCAGCTACATCGAGGACAACGGCATCATGCCGAGCCTCGGCGAGCCCCGCGTCTCCGCGGACGGCCCGCAGTTCGCGCAGGCCTCGGACAGCACGACGACGTCCGGTGTCTCGTTCACCGGTGGTGCGGGCGGCGGCAGCGAGTCCGTGCTCGGGTCGAACCCCGACAGCGCGTGGACCAGCCCGAACTCCGGTGACAGCAACGGCGGCTCGTTCAACACGAACGCGTCCGAGGCGGGGCAGCCGGGCTCGGCCAACCTGCCGACCATGCAGGACGCGGGCGGCCAGGCGCCGAGCGGTGCGGCCTCCGGCGGCATGATGGGCGGCGGCGGCATGATGGGTGGTGGTGCGGGAGCCGGCGGCCAGCAGGGCGGCGACTCCGAGCGCGGTGCCAGCCAGTGGCGCACCACGGGCACGTTGTTCGACGACGACAACAACAACCCGTTGAGCGCCATGCAGACCACGCTGGGTGAGGACCGAGGAGAGGCCGCCAACCCATGGCGATGATCGGGGAAGTGGACCCGCGCGTGCAGGCGTTGTTCGACGAGAACCTCGCCAGGACACGCCGTGCCACCGCCGAGGTCTCGGCGGAGCTCAAGGCGAGCCAGGACAAGGTGGCCGCCGACATCGCGGCGCGCGAGGAGAAGCACAAGCAGGACGTCGCGGCCGCCCAGCAGAGCGCGGAGAACCTCGTCAAGCAGGGCGAGAAGGCGCAGCAGCAACGCAAGCCGCAGTGGGACCGCCCGGAGCGCGGTGCGGGCGAGCTGGCGTTCGGCCCGGAGGACGACGACGGCGGCTACCAACCGCAGCACCAGGCGCCGGCACCCGCTCCGGTGCCCCCGCCCCCGCCTCCGCCACCGGTCGCGCCGCCCCCGCCGGTCCACCGGCGCCGTCCGGCACCCGTGGACGACGATGACGACCTGAGCGGCCAGACCTGGCTGTCCTGAAGCAGAACACGAGGCCCGCGTCCGATGTGGACGCGGGCCTCGTGTCTTGCCGGTCTCAGCGCTTCAGCAGGGCTTCCCGCTGGAACACCAGGTTCGCGTTCTTGAGGTCGCTGTCGAGCAACTCGTCGTAGGCCCGCTCACCGGTCAGCACCCGGAGCAGGAACGCCGCCACGAACGCACGACCGAGCTTCTGCGACGCCCGCTCACCGCTGCCGTCCAGCATGAGCTCGCTCCAGTGCCTGCCCTCGGTGAACCCGAGGTGCGAGGCCTTGGGCAGCAACCGCAGCTGCACCGGACCACCCCAGGCCTGGGCGATCGCCTCGGAGTGCCCGACGGGCGGTGCGATGCGGTCCTCGCCCGCCGCGAGGTGCAGTCCGGGCGCGCTGACCTCCCGCGCCGCGTCCAGGGCGGAGGGCCGCGTCTCCGTTGCGGCCAAAGTCACAACGGCCCGGACGCGGTCCGCGCCCGAGGCCGCCAGCACCGCCGCGCCGCCGCCCATCGAGTGGCCGGCCAGTGCGAGCTTGGCGGGGTCGACGCTGATTTCCCCGGTGCCGAGGCGCACGCCGGTGCAGATGTCCAAAGTGGTCAGCAGGTTCGCCGCCAGCACCCGCGACGACAGCAGCGGTCCGCGCTCCACGGCCGGTGCCGCGGCGACCACTCCCCACGACGCCAGGTGGCGCAAAAGGCCGTGGTAGCGGCGCACGGGCTGCATCCAGCCGTGTCCGAGGGCGACAGCGGGCAGGCCCAGGCCGGACTGGGGCGTGAAGATCACGCCCGGCAGGCCGACGAGCGCGAGGTCCCCGCGCAGCACCGGGTGCGGGCCGGGCCTGCTGAGCTGCTCGAGGGCCTGTTTCGCGGTCAGCGTGATCACGCGGCGAGCCATGGGGTGAACCGTAGTCGATCCTGTCGCGCGCACCACACTGGAGATTGGTCTACACCACCTGTGTCCTTGACCTGCGGTGACGTAGCTCGCTCACTCATTAGGGTTAGTGGCGTGGTCTAGCTAGTCTGTTTCCCGTGTGCGGAATCGTGGGATACGTGGGTCACCAGTCGGCGCTCGACGTCGTGCTGGACGGGCTGAGGCGCCTCGAATACCGGGGCTACGACTCGGCGGGCGTCGCGGTCGTGACAGGCGACGACCTCGCCGTCGAACGCAAGGCCGGACGGCTGCAGAACCTGGAGACGCTGCTCGACGAGGTGGGCCGCGAGAACTTCGCGGGCACCGTCGGCATGGGTCACACCCGGTGGGCCACCCACGGTGCGCCGATCGACAAGAACTCGCACCCGCACCGCGACGCGACGAGCCGCGTCGCCGTGGTGCACAACGGCATCATCGAGAACTTCCTCGCGCTGCGCGCCGAGCTCGAAGGCCTCGGCGTCGAGATGACGTCCGACACCGACACTGAGACGGTCGCGCACCTCGTGTCCTTCGCCTACGCGGACGGCGACACGAAGGGCGACCTGGTCGCCAGCGTGCGCAAGGTCGTGAACCGCCTGGAGGGCGCGTTCACCCTCGTCTTCACGCACGCCGACGAGCCTGACACGGTGGTCGCCGCGCGCCGCAACTCCCCGCTGGTCGTGGGTGTCGGCGACAACGAGTACTTCGTCGCGAGCGACGTGGCCGCGTTCATCGCGCACACCAAGCAGGCCGTCGAGCTGGGCCAGGACCAGATGGTCGTGCTGAGCCGCTCCGGCTACGAGGTCACCGACTTCGACGGCGAGCCGGCCGAGGCCAAGCCGTTCACGGTCAACTGGGACCTCAGCGCCGCCGAGAAGGGCGGCCACGAGTACTTCATGCTCAAGGAGATCGAGGAGCAGCCGGAGGCGCTGGCGAACACGCTGCGCGGCCACTTCGCGAACGGCCGGATCGTCCTCGACGAGCAGCGTCTGTCCGACCAGGACCTGCGCGACGTCGACAAGGTCTTCGTCATCGCCTGCGGCTCGGCCTACCACTCCGGTCTCGTCGCGAAGTACGCGATCGAGCACTGGACCCGCCTGCCCGTCGAGGTCGAGCTCGCCTCCGAGTTCCGCTACCGCGACCCGGTCCTCGACCGCGACACGCTCGTCGTCGCCGTGTCGCAGTCCGGTGAGACCGCGGACACGCTGGAGGCCGTGCGCCACGCGCGTGCGCAGAAGGCCCGCGTCCTGGCCGTGTGCAACACCAACGGCGCGCAGATCCCGCGCGAGTCCGACGCCGTGCTGTACACGCACGCCGGTCCGGAGATCGGTGTCGCGTCGACGAAGGCGTTCCTCGCCCAGATCGCCGCGAACTACCTCGTGGGCCTGGCCCTGGCGCAGGCCCGCGGCACCAAGTACCCGGACGAGGTCGCCCGCGAGTTCCACGAGCTCGAGGCCATGCCCGACGCCGTGCGTCGCGTGCTCGGCACCATCGACCAGGTCAAGGCCCTGGGCCGGGAGCTCGCCGACTCGAAGGCCGTGTTGTTCCTCGGCCGCCACGTCGGCTACCCGGTGGCCCTCGAAGGCGCTCTGAAGCTCAAGGAGCTCGCCTACATGCACGCCGAGGGCTTCGCGGCCGGCGAGCTCAAGCACGGCCCGATCGCGCTGATCGAGGAAGGCCTCCCGGTCGTCGTCGTCATGCCGTCGCCGAAGGGCCGCGCCACCCTGCACTCGAAGCTGGTGTCGAACATCAGCGAGATCCAGGCCCGTGGCGCCCGCACGATCGTGATCGCGGAGGAGGGCGACGAGACGGTCCGCCCGTTCGCCGACCACCTGATCGAGATCCCGGCCGTGCCGACGCTGCTGCAACCGCTCATCTCGACCATCCCGCTGCAGGTGCTCGCGGCCGAGATCGCGTCCGCCCGCGGCTACGACGTGGACAAGCCTCGCAACCTGGCGAAGTCCGTTACCGTCGAGTGAGTGAGAGGCGTCTGGCACACCGAACGCGTCAAGTCCGCTGAAGAGGAGCTCATGGCGGTAGTTCCGCCGGGCTCGCTGATGCGCAAGGCCGCGTTCGGTGTGGCCACCCACGCCCTCCGGCTTCTCGCAGGCCGTCGTCGCGTCACATTGCTCGTGGGCGCGGGCAACAACGGCGGCGACGCCCTGTGGGCCGGGTACTTCCTGCGCCGCCGCGGAGTCGCGGTCTCGGCGATCCTGCTCGACCCCGCCAAGGCGCACGCCGAGGGCCTTGCCGCTTTTCGGAAGGCGGGCGGCCGGATCACCGACGAGGTCGGCGAGCCGGACCTGGTGATCGACGGCATCGTCGGCCTCTCCGCACGCGGCCCGCTGCGGCCGGGCGCGGCTGCGCTGGTCGAGAGCGTCAAAGCCCCGATCCTGGCGGTGGACCTGCCGTCGGGCATCGACCCGGACACCGGCGAGATCTCCGGCGCGCACGTGCGCGCCCACACCACCGTCACGTTCGGCTGCCTCAAGCCGGTGCACGCGCTGGCCGACTGCGGCGACGTGCACCTGGTGGACATCGGCCTCCGACCGTCCGATCCGGACTTCGTGCTGCTCGACCGCTCTGACATCACGTGGCCGGTGCCGGGCCCGTCCGACGACAAGTACACCCAGGGCGTCACGGGCGTGGCGGCCGGCAGCGCTACTTATCCGGGCGCGGCGGTGCTGTCCACCGGCGCGGCCGTCCTGGCGACGTCCGGCATGGTCCGCTACGCCGGTCCGGCCGCCGACGCCATCCGCGCCCGCTGGCCCGAGACCATCTGCACCGGTTCGATCACCGACGCCGGCCGCGTCCAGGCCTGGGTCGTAGGCCCCGGCATGGGCACGGGCAGTTCGTCGGCCGAGGTCCTGAGGTTCGTGCTGGACGCGAACGTCCCGGCGGTCGCCGACGCGGACGCCATCACGCTGCTGGCGTCGAACCCGTCGCTGTGGGACGCCCGCGACCCCGACGCCGCCCTGGTGCTGACCCCGCACGACCGCGAGTTCGAACGGCTCGCGGGCCCGGTCGGCTCCGATCGCGTCGCGGCGGCCCGCAAGGCCGCCCAGCGGTTCAACGCCGTGGTGCTGCTGAAGGGCCACCGGACCGTGGTGGCCGCACCGGACGGACGGGCGCTGGTCAACTCGGCGACGTCGTCCTGGCCCGCGACGGCCGGATCGGGTGACGTGCTGTCCGGGATCATCGGCGCGCTGCTGGCCGGAGGCCTGGACCCGTTCTACGCCGCCGGGTACGCGGCCTACGCGCACGTGCTGGCGGCGGAACTCGGGGCGAATGGCGCGCCGCTGCCCGCGTCGGGGCTGATGGAGTCGATCCCGGAGGCCATCCGCGCCATCAGGGGCCGCTAGACCACGGAGAAGCCCGCGGCCAGGTCGCGCCTGCCGGTCAGCGCGAGCACGACGGCCCGGCCGTCGCCGGTGACCGCGGCCAGCCGTGCCGCGAGCGCGGCGGACTCGGCGAGCGCGTCGACGGGCGGCTCGAACGGCAGGTCCACCGCGGCCGCGAGGTCGAAACCGTGCACGACCAGCTCGAACGTTCTGGTGGGAAGCCACTGGGCGAGCCGCATGCCCCCGGCCGCGGTGGTGATCAGCGCGTCCGGGTCGGTGCCGGAGACGGCGGTGACCGCCTGCCCGGCCCACTGCCGGACCTGGGCGGCCGGCCGCTCGCCCAGACGTGCGGCCCACTCCTGCGCGTCCGCGGTGGAGAGCGCGACGACCTTCTCGACGACGGCGGGATCGACGGTCTTCGCCAAGGCGTAGTAGGCCTCCGGTGTGGCGATGTCCTCGGTGGTGGCCGGCCGGCCGAGCGCGGTGACGACACCCGCCAGCCCGGCGGAGACGGCGTGGCCGAGCAGGTCGCGCACCGCCCAGTCGCCGAGCCCGGCTCCGGCGAGGCCGGCGGCGGGCACGGCGTCCACCAGTTCGGTGAAGGCGTGCGCGGTGGCGATGAAGGTGTTCTGAGCGGCCATGTCCGCCACCCTGGCAGAGCGGGCGCGAGCCGAAGCCGCGTTCCACGCACGGCGAACGCGTGCGAGCTGCGCCATAGTCCCTGAGCTGCGTGCTCATGGCACGATGAACAGGTTATGGCCCGTTCAGAAGTTGTCGTCGACCTCGGCGCGCTGCGGCACAACGTCGCCCTGCTCGCCGGCCTCGCGCCGTCCTCCGAGACCATGGCCGTCGTCAAGGCGGACGGGTACGGGCACGGCGCCGTGGAGGTCGCCCGCGCCGCGCTCGAAGCGGGCGCCACCTGGCTCGGTTCGTGCTCGACGCAGGAGGCCCTCGCGTTGCGCTCGGCGGGCATCCAGGCCCCGATCCTCGCGTGGCTCGACGCCCCGGACGAGGACCTGGCCGCCGGTCTCGCCGCCGACGTCGACATGGCCGTGTCCTCGCTCTCCGACCTGCGCCGCGTCGAGCAGGCGGCCGAGGAGGCCGACGCCCGGCCGCGCCTGCACCTCAAGATCGACACCGGCCTGAGCCGCAACGGCTGCCAGCCGCACGACTGGCCCGCGCTCGTCGAGGCCGCGAAGAAGCACGAGGTCGTGGCGATCTGGTCGCACCTCGCGTCCGCCGACGAGATCGGCGACCCGTCGATCGACCTGCAGGCCAAGCGGTTCGACGACGCCTACGAGGTCGCGCGGGCCGCCGGCCTGGACCCGTTGCGGCACATCGCCAACTCCGCTGCCCTGCTGACCAGGCCCGACCTGCACTTCGACCTGGTCAGGCCCGGTATCGCGATCTACGGCCTGAACCCCGTGCCGACGGACCACGACCTGAGGCCGGTCATGAGCTACCGGTCGCACGTGGCGCTCACGAAACGTATCCCCGCAGGTGAGTCCGTCTCCTACGGGATGACATGGACCGCGCAGAAGGACACGACGCTGGCACTGGTGCCTGCCGGGTATGCGGACGGTGTCCCGAGGGCGCTCTCCGGCCGGATGGAGGTGCTCCTGCAGGGGAGGCGCCGCCCGGTGGCCGGCCGTGTCTGCATGGACCAGATCGTCGTGGACTGCGGGGACGACGAGATCGAGGAGGGTGCCGAGGTCGTCCTGTTCGGCGACGGGCGCCGGGGGGAGCCGACGGCGACGGAGTGGGCGGAGCTGACCGGGACGATCGACTACGAGATCGTCTGCGGGATGTACCGGCCGCGGGTGCGGAGGATCTACACGTGAAGCCGGTGTGGAAGGTCGTCGGGTGGGTCGGTGGCGCGGTCGGCGCCGTCGTCGCCGGTGCGGCCGTGGCGCAGACCGCGAAGGTCTCGCACGAGCGCAAGACCGCGTCGGACGGTCTCGCCGACGAACCGCTGGGCGCGCTGAGGCCCGACCGCGAGTCGACCGTGGCGGCGGAGGACGGCGTGCCGATCTCCGTCGAGGAGGTCGACCCCGCGGACGGCGGCGAACCGGACATCACCGTCGTGCTGGTGCACGGGTTCGCGCTGGACCGCCGCTGCTTCCACTTCCAGCGCCGCGACATCGCCGAGCTGATCGACCCGCGCGTCCACCAGGTGCTCTACGACCAGCGCAGCCACGGGCGCTCCGGGCGTTCGTCGGCCGAGCACAGCACCATCGACCAGCTCGCGCTCGACCTCGACTCGGTGATCCGCTCGGTCGTGCCGGAGGGCCCGCTCGTGCTCGTCGGCCACTCGATGGGCGGCATGACGATCATGGCGCTGGCCGAGAAGATGCCCGAGCTCTTCGAGGAACGGGTGCGCGGCGTCGCGTTGATCGGCACGGCCGCCGGTGCCGTGGGCGGCGCGGGGCTGCCGAAGTCCGTGCTGTCGCGCTACAACCCGGTGACGCTCGGCGTCGGCCGGCTCGCCGGTGTGCAGCCCGGTCTCGTCGAGTGGGTGCGCAAGAGCGCGAAGAGCCTCACGTGGAGCGGCATCCGCATGGGGGCGTTCGGCGACCGCAAGGTGGCGCCGTCCCTCGTGGACCTGATGGAGCAGATGATCAACGGGACGACGGTGAAGGTCCTCACCGAGTTCCTCGAGACCCTCGGCACGCACGACCGCTACAAGGCGCTCGCCGGTCTGCGGCACTGCGAGGTGCTGATCCTCAGCGGTGACGCGGACAAGCTCACGCCGTTCTCGCACGCCGAGCGGATGGCCGAGGAGATGCCGCACGCCACCCTCGTCCGGGCCCCCGGTGCCGGGCACATGGTGATGATGGAGCAGGCTGATCTCGTCAACGACCACCTGGTCGCGCTGATCGAACGGTGCGCGGCCGATCGCGGAGAGAGTCGGAAGAAGTGGTGGCGCCGAGCGTGAAGACCGTCGAACTGCCCCTGGTGGAGGACACCGAGGAGTTCGGCCGCAAGCTGGGTGAACTCGTGCGGGCGGGCGACCTGCTGCTGCTCGCCGGGCCGTTGGGGGCAGGCAAGACGGCGCTGGTGCGCGGGCTCGCGCGCGGCCTCGGCGTGCAGGGCCGGGTGTCCTCGCCGACGTTCGTCGTGGCCCGCGTCCACGAGCCCGCTCAGGACGGGCGGGGCGTGCGGCTGGTGCACGTCGACGCGTACCGGCTCGGGGGTCACCTGGACGAGCTGGACGACCTCGACCTGGACACCGACCTGGTCGACGCCGTCGTCGCCGTCGAGTGGGGCGAGGGTGTCGCGGAACGCCTGAACGAAGATCATCTCCTGATCCGCCTCGAGCGCGGAATCGACGACGTTCGCACAGCTCAGCTCGTTCCGCAGGGCGAATGGGCCACCCGTCCCCTTCCGGTGTGAGCTTGATCAGCGCATGGGGTGACGTCCTTTAAGGACAGATCGCGGCGGGCCGATGAGGTCCTCATGATCAAGAAGACGCTCTTCGTTACCGCGGTCATCGGTGGAGCGCTGCTCGCGGCCGCCGCCCCGGCGTCCGCCGGTGAGCACGACCGCGACGGTGGCATCAGCGTTGCCGACAACCTCTGCGCCGCGCCGTGGCAGTGGAACGGCCCGCTCTCGCTGCTGCACGAGGGTCACGCGCCCGGCTACGCCGCGTGCAACGACAACCACACCGGCCAGGGCCGCGACGACATCAGCGTGCTGAACAACGCGTGCGTCGCCCCGTGGCAGTGGAACGGCCCGCTGGAGATCTTCACGGTCGACCACTCGCCGTCGTACGTGGCCTGCAACGGCAACTCGGCAGGCTGATCGACGGACGCCGGCGGATGGCCGGACGAGCCCTCCGGCCATCCGCCGGCCGTCCTCCCGGGACGGTCGCGGCGTTCGAGGTGGTTCCGGCACTTCGCACGCCGGAACCACCCCGGCGCTGACCCTCGCGGTCACCCGGTCCAGCGAACCCTGGCGGCGCCCTCCCGAGGCCCCCGAGGACGCACGGCGGGGGCGAGTGCGACCACGTACTACCCTGGTCAACCGTGCTAGTGCTCGCCGTCGACACGGCCACCCCCGCAGTCACCGCCGGTGTGGTCGAACTCGTGCCCGACTCCCCGCCGCGCCTGCTCGCGAAGCGGGTGACGCTCAACGCCAAGGCGCACGGCGAGCTGCTCACCCCGCACATCGGCGACGCGCTCGCGGAAGCCGGCAAGGCCTTCTCCGACCTCGACGCGATCGTCGTCGGCGCCGGTCCCGGGCCGTTCACCGGCCTGCGGGTCGGCCTCGCCACCGCCGCCGCGCTCGGCCAGGCGCTCAACCGCCCGGTCTACCCGGTCGCCACCCCCGACGCCATCGCCAGGGACGCCGCCAGCGGCCACCCGCTGCTCGTCGCGACCGACGCGCGGCGCAAGGAGGTCTACTGGGCCGCCTACGACGCCGCCGGCCGCCGCACGGACGGCCCGCACGTCGAGCGCCCGCAGGACCTCGCCGGGAAGCTGCCCGCGCTGGGCGTGCACCAGGCGACCGGTGAGGGCGCCGAGATCTACGCGGACGTGCTGGGGCTCGAGCTCCTCGACGCCAGGCACCCGAGCCCGGAGGGCCTGGTCGCCGCCGTGGCCGCCGAGGTGCTGGCGAAGGCCCGTCCCGCCGCGCTCACCCCGCTCTACCTGCGCCGCCCCGACGCCGTCGAGCCCACCGGGCGCAAGCGGGTGACCAGGGCATGACCACCGGCACGGTCACGCTCGCGCCCCTGCGGCACGCCGACGTGCCCCGGTGCCACGAGATCGAGCTGGCGCTGTTCCCCGGTGACGACCCGTGGAGCGAGAACGCGTTCCACAGCGAGCTCGACAACGGCAACTACTACATCGGCGCGTACGACGGCGACGAGCTGATCGGGTACGCCGGACTGGCCGCGTCGCAGCACGAGGCCAGCGTCCACACGATCGCCGTCATCGGGCACTGGCAGGGCAGGGGCGTCGGCAAGATGCTGCTGCGCGACCTGCTGGCCCGCGTCGACGAGATCGGCGTGCCGGTCTACCTCGAGGTCCGCACGGACAACGAGCCCGCGATCGCCATGTACAAGGCGCACGGCTTCGAGCAACTCGGCCTGCGCCGCCGCTACTACCAGCCGTCGGGTGCCGACGCGTACACGATGGGAAGGCCTGCGCAAAGTGTCTGATCGCCTGATTCTCGGCATCGAGAGCTCGTGCGACGAGACGGGCTTCGGCATCGTCCGCCTCGGTCCGGACGGCTCGCTCGAACTGCTCGCCGACGAGGTCGCCTCCAGCGTCGAGGAGCACGCCCGCTTCGGCGGCGTCGTGCCGGAGGTCGCCTCGCGCGCCCACCTCGAAGCGCTGGTCCCGACGATGCGCCGCGCGCTCGACACCGCGAAGGTCGAGCTGTCGGAGATCCACTCCATCGCCGTCACCGCGGGCCCCGGTCTCGCCGGTGCGCTGCTGGTCGGCGTGTCCGCGGCCAAGGCGTACGCGGCCGCGCTCGGCAAGCCGCTCTACGGCGTGAACCACCTCGCGGGCCACGTCGCCGCGGACACGCTGCAGCACGGCCCGTTGCCCCAGCGCTGCCTCGCGCTGCTGGTCTCCGGCGGCCACTCGCAGCTGCTGCTGATCGAGGGCGGCCTGGCGAACTCGATCACCGAGATCGGGTCGACCGTGGACGACGCCGCGGGTGAGGCCTACGACAAGGTCGCGCGGCTGCTCGACCTGCCCTACCCCGGTGGCCCGCCCATCGACAAGCTCGCCAAGCAGGGCAACGGGTGCGCGATCGCGTTCCCGCGCGGCCTCACCGGCCCGCGCGACGCGAAGTACGACTTCTCGTTCTCCGGCCTGAAGACCTCGGTCGCCCGCTGGGTCGAACGCGCCGAGCGCGCCGGCGAGGAGATCCCGCTGGCCGACGTCGCCGCGTCGTTCCAGGAGGCCGTCGCCGACGTGCTGACCGCCAAGGCGATCCGCGCCGCGAAGGACCTGGACGTCGGCACGCTGGTGATCTCCGGCGGCGTCGCGGCGAACTCGCGCCTGAGCGGTCTCGCCGCCGAACGCTGTGCGGAAGCGGGCATCGAGCTGCGCGTGCCGCGGCCACGGCTGTGCACCGACAACGGCGCGATGATCGCGGCGCTCGGCGCCCACCTCGTCGCGGCGGGCGCCAAGCCGTCCCGGATGGACATCTCGACCACGCCGGGCCTCCCGGTCAGCACGGTCCAGATCCTCTGATCAGACGCGGTGGAGGCCCGGTACTCGGTCCTCCACCGCGTAAGTCGCCTTGGTGCGCACAGGCGACCCGGGCCGTGTCACGTAGTCCAGGCCGCGAAACTCCGTGCGCAGCTCATCGGGCGTGAACCTGCTGACTGTGTAACCGCGGCGGTTGTTGAAGTACTTCACGTGCGGGTTCTCACGGAGCCACAGCGGTGTCTCGGCGTACTCCTCCGAGCCGTCGCCTCCGGCCGTGATCGAGGTCGTCACCAGTTCGGTGGCCAGGGTCCTCGACGACGGGTCGTCCCACCGCTCCTTGACCTCCGCGCCCCACGCCGCGTGCACGTCCCCGGTCAGCACGATCGGGTTCCGCACGTCCGCGAGCCCCGCCACGACCCGGTCCCGGTCGGCGACGTAGCCGTCCCAGGCGTCCAGCAGGAACTTGTCGACCTCGCCGGGGATGTAGTCGTACTGCGAGAAGAACACCTGCTGCCCGAGCACGTCCCAGCGGGCCCGCGAGCCGCGGAAGCCGTCGAACAGCCACTCCTCCTGCGCGGCGCCGAGCATCGTGCGTTCGGGCTCCAGCCGTTCTGGACAGAGCTGCAGCCCGTCACCGCAGGCCTGGTCGGTCCGGTACTGGCGGGTGTCGAGCATGTGGAACGTGGCCAGCGCGCCCCACCCGATCCGCCGGTACAGCCTCGGTGACCTGCGCAGGGGCATGTTCTCGTAGTAGGCCTGGATGGCCGCGGCCCTGCGCGCGGGGAAGTCCGGCTGCGGCTTGTCCGGCAGCATCCCCGCCCAGTTGTTGTCGATCTCGTGGTCGTCCCAGATCACCGACCACGGCGCCACGGCGTGCGCGGCCTGCAGGTCGGGGTCGGTCTTGTACTGGGCCTGCCGCCGCCGGTAGCCCGCGAGCGTCGTGGTGGTCGGGCCCTCGACCTGGCGGACGTTGCCGCTCGGGGCGACGTGGATGCCGCTCTCGTACTCGTAGGTGTAGTCGCCCAGGTGCAGCACCAGGTCGGGCTCGTCCTCCGCGAGTCTTCGATAGGCCGTGAAGTAGCCGTGCTCGTACTGCGCGCACGACGCGAAAGCCATCGTCAGCGGTACCTGCAACGCGGTCGGAGAGGGCGTCGTGCGCGTACGGCCCGTCCGAGAGAGGTGGTTGAGGGCCTTGAAGCGGTAGAAGTACTCGCGGCCCGGTTCCAGTCCGACGAGTTCCACGTGGACGCTGTGGGCCTCCTCCGGTCGAGCCGTGGTGGAGCCGTGTTGCACGATTCGGGTGAATCGTTCGTCCTGCGCGACCTGCCAGAGCACCTCGACCGGCCGGGCCGGCATGCCTCCGAGACCGTCGTCGGCGAGCGGATCGACGGCCAGCCGCGTCCACAGGACCACCCCGTCGGGTGCCGGGTCGCCCGAGGCCACGCCGAGTGTGAAAGGGTCGCTCGGCCGGGCCGATCCGGCGGCTGAGAGAGCTGTGACTCCTGCCACGCCTGCGAGCAGCAGCGTTCGGCGCGTCAACGGGGACATGCCCTGAATACGGCTCCCGGATGGTGATCGGTTCGGGGGTCTCGTTGAAGCCTTGGCACTCTCATGGGTAGAGTGCCAATTGCACGGCACCAGCACCGCCCCGACCCCCGCGACGGCGGGGTGGCAGGAGCCGTTAATTCGAACCTGCCAACGACCCGTGGAGGTCATCCCGGTGAGCGTGAACATCAAGCCGCTTGAGGACAAGATCGTCGTTCAGGCCTCCGAGGCCGAGACGACGACCGCCTCCGGCCTCGTGATCCCGGACACCGCGAAGGAGAAGCCCCAGGAGGGCAAGGTCCTCGCGGTCGGCCCCGGCCGCATCGACGACAAGGGCAACCGCGTCCCGCTGGACGTGGCTGTCGGCGACGTCGTCATCTACTCGAAGTACGGCGGCACCGAGGTCAAGTACAACGGCGAGGAGTACTTGATCCTCTCCGCTCGCGACGTGCTGGCCGTCGTCAACTAAGACGCTCGGCTGTCATGACTGACGCCCCGGCGCCCCAACCGGGGTCGCCGGGGCGTTTCGCTACCCAGAGAGGCTTTGAGTTCAATGCCCAAGCAGATCAGCTTCGACGAGGACGCTCGTCGGGCCCTCGAGCGCGGCGTCAACAAGCTCGCCGACACGGTCAAGGTCACCCTTGGGCCGCGCGGGCGCCACGTCGTGCTCGACAAGAAGTTCGGTGGCCCGACGGTCACCAACGACGGCGTGACCATCGCCCGTGAGATCGAGCTGGACGACCCGTTCGAGAACCTCGGCGCGCAGCTCGCCAAGTCGGTCGCCACCAAGACCAACGACGTCGCGGGCGACGGCACCACCACCGCCACCGTGCTGGCGCAGGCGCTGGTCAAGGAAGGCCTGCGCAACATCGCCGCCGGTGCGAACCCGACCGCGCTCGGCCGGGGCATCCAGGCCGCCGCCGACGCCGTCGTGGACGAGCTCCGCGGCAAGGCCACCCCGGTCAAGGGCCGCGAGAACATCGCGCAGGTCGGCACGGTCTCGTCGCGCGACGAGTCCATCGGCTCCCTGCTCGGCGAGGCCATCGAGCGCGTGGGCGAGGACGGTGTCATCACCGTCGAGGAGTCGTCCACCCTCGCGACCGAGCTCGTGATCACCGAGGGCGTGCAGTTCGACAAGGGCTACGTGTCGACGCACTTCTCGACCGACCTCGAGGCGCAGGAGGCCGTCTACGAAGACGTCCGCATCCTGCTGCACCGCGAGAAGATCTCGGCGCTGGCCGACGTCCTCCCGATCCTCGAGAAGGTCGCGGAGTCCGGCAAGCCGCTGCTGATCATCGCCGAGGACGTCGAGGGCGAGGCCCTGTCCACCCTGGTGGTCAACGCCGTCCGCAAGACCCTGAAGGTCGTCGCCGTGAAGGCGCCGTTCTTCGGCGACCGCCGCAAGGCGTTCCTGGACGACCTCGCGGTCGTCACCGGCGGCGAGGTGATCTCCTCGGAGATCGGCCTGAAGCTGTCCG
The DNA here is from genome assembly GCF_014653695.1 of Lentzea cavernae. Taxonomy (GTDB): domain Bacteria; phylum Actinomycetota; class Actinomycetes; order Mycobacteriales; family Pseudonocardiaceae; genus Lentzea; species Lentzea cavernae. The sequence continues at coordinate 691,206 of NZ_BNAR01000003.1, forward strand.
AGACCACGCTCGACCAGCTGGGCACCGCCCGCCGCGTCGTCGTGACCAAGGACGACACCACGATCGTCGACGGCGGCGGCACCAAGGCCGACATCGCCGGTCGCGCGGAGCAGCTGCGCCGCGAGATCGAGGCCACGGACTCCGACTGGGACCGCGAGAAGCTCCAGGAGCGCCTCGCGAAGCTCTCCGGCGGCATCGCCGTGATCAAGGTCGGCGCCGCCACCGAGACCGAGCTCAAGGAGCGCAAGCACCGCATCGAGGACGCGGTCGCCGCTACGAAGGCCGCGGTCGAGGAGGGCATCGTCCCCGGCGGTGGCTCCGCTCTCGTGCACGGCTCCAAGGTGCTCGACGGCGGCCTCGGCCTGTCCGGTGACGAGGCCACGGGTGTCGCGCTCGTCGCGAAGGCCCTGTCCGCGCCGCTGTTCTGGATCGCCGCGAACGCCGGCCTCGAAGGCGCCGTCGTGGTGAACAAGGTCCGCGAGGGCGAGTGGGGCTTCGGCATCAACGCGGCCTCGCTGGAGTTCGGCGACCTGCTCGAGCAGGGCATCATCGACCCGGTCAAGGTCACGCGTTCCGCCGTGGCGAACGCCGCCTCCATCGCGCGCATGGTGCTCACGACCGAGAGCGCCGTCGTCGAGAAGAAGGCGGAGGAGCTGGGCTCCGCCGCGGCCGGGCACGGCCACGGCCACGGGCACGGCCACTGATTTCGGTGGACTGAGTTCTTCGAGCTCGAACGAAACCGGCTCGGCACCATTTCGTTTGGTGCCGAGCCGGTTTTTCGTTCAGACTATTGCCAGTTGTCGTTTTCGGGCCTTGATGATGTGGTCGCGCTCCGATTCCGAGAGCCCGCCCCATATTCCGTAGGGTTCCTGCACCGCCAGCGCGTGCTGGCGGCACATCTCCAGCACCGGGCAGGCGAGGCAGACAGCCTTGGCGCGAGCTTCCCGGCGTGATCTCGCCGGCCCCCGTTCACCATCGGGGTGGAAGAAGAACGCGCTGTCCATGCCCCGGCACGAACCGCGCATCTGCCAGTCCCACAGATCAGCGTTGGGACCGGGGAGCCTTCGGGTGTCCGCCATCGAGACCGCCTCCGTGACGACTGCTCCATTCGGCTTAACGATGATCCACCGTAGAACCGCGTCAAAACTTGTTCAAGAGGCTGAAGACCCAAATCAACTGATGGGTGACGGCACGCGTGTTCGACCACTCACCGCCCGGAGTTGCCGACCGGATGAGGTGAACGGAACATGGCTCCCGTGATGACACCACCGGAGATCAAATCGACCGGTAGTCACACGGGTGAGCCCCTGCTCTCAGTGGCCGCGGTGGCCAGGCGACTCGGCGTGGCTCCCGCCACCCTCCGCACCTGGGACCGCCGCTACGGACTCGGCCCGACCGGCCACACCGTGGGAAGACACCGCAAATACGGCCCACCCGACGTGGCCAGACTCGAATTGATGCAACGCGCACTCCTGCGCGGCGCCTCCTCCGCCGAGGCGGCCCGTTTCGCGCTGGACTCGAAATCGTCGATGACCCACGGGGACGTGCCCGTCGCCCCAACGGGTGGACGTGGCCTGAAATTGCCCGGAGCGTCTCGATTGGCGCGCGGACTGGGCCGCGCCGCACTCGCCATGGACTCCATCGCCGTCCAGGAGATGCTCGCCGGCTCACTCGCCTCCGACGGCGTGATCGCCACCTGGAACGAGGTCGTCCGCCCGGTCCTGACGGCCGTGGCCGCCCGCTGGCAACTCTCCGGCGCCGGCGTCGAGGTAGAACACCTCCTCAACGAGTGCGTGCTCGCCGCCTTCGTGCGCGCCACGCCGCTGGTCAGCTCCGGCCGCAACCACCGCCCCGTGCTGCTCGCCTGCATGCCGGAGGAGAGGCACAACCTCCCGCTCTACCCCTTGGCCGCCGAACTGGCACAGCGCGGCGTCGTCGCCCGGCAGCTCGGGGCGGCGTTGCCGGTGGACGCCCTGGCCGCCGCCGTGCGCCGCACCGCCCCGTCCGCGGTGGTGCTGTGGGCGCAGCTGCCCCGGTACGCCGATCCGGGGGTGATCTCCGCACTGCCGCGCACCCGGCAGCAGGTGCGGGTGTTCGTCGGCGGGCCGGGGTGGCGGCGCGGGGTGGTGACGTCGCCGGCCGAGCGGGTGGAGGACCTGGCCGCCGCGGTGGACGCGGTCGAGGCCGCCGTCACCTGACCCGCGCTGCCTGGGGTGCGCCGCGGCCTGGGTAAAGCTCTTACGCTCACCGACCAACGGACTCCGGCACTCCGGACTCCGGCACTCCGGCACTCCGGACTCCGGCACTTCCGCACTCCGGCACTTCCGCACTCCGGCACTCCGGCACTCCGGTAGTTCAACGCTCCCCGCGCTTCCCTCGGCCATCCCTCCACACCGCCGCACTCCAGCCACCCTCACCTGGCGAGGCCTGCTCCTGGCGGCACACTCCTCGCCGTGACCGAAGAAGAGCTGCGCCGCGCCGCGTTCGGCGACTCACCCGACCTCGACGTCTGGCCCGCTCTCACGGCCCCGAGCCCCCGCACCCGCTGGCTCGCCGCCGTCGTCCTCGGCGGCCAGGGCCACTACGCCGCCGCGGCCACCGTCCTGGACGCGCTCCGTCACGACCCCGACCCGGTGATCGCGTCCCTGTCCCTCTCGACTCGCGCGTCGCACCACCGTCAGCTGGGCGCCCACCACCTGGCCCGCCCCCTCGACGGCGCCGCCCTCGCGCGCGCCGGGCAGTCAGGCGAAGTCGACCCGGACGGGATCGACGCGGCAGGCGCCCGCGCGGACGCCCTGCTCGGCCTCGCCGCCGACTCGCTCGGTGCTCAACGCCTGAACGAGGCCCGCAGGTTGCTCGCACGAGTTGAGACGCAGTCCTGGCGCAGCGAGGTCCGCAAGGGCTGGGTGACCGCCGAGATCGAGCTCGCGTCCGGCCAGGCGCACGCGGCGGTGACCCCTGCGGAAGCGGCGCACACCGTGGCGACGAGCAGAAAGGCGCTCCGGCACGAGCTCAAGTCGGCGCTCGTCCTGGGCACCTCGTTGGTCGTGTGGGGGACACCCGACGGCCTGAACCGCGGGCGTGAACTGGTCGAGTGTGAGCTAAATCACAGCGCCGCAAACGGGCTCCAGCCGTTGATCTGGCCGAGCGCTCTGGTGCTGGCGGGCAGTGCCCCCACGGTGGGCTCAGTCGCCATCGAACAGGCGACGGAGGCTCTGAGCTGCGTGTTACGGAGAGCTGATCCCGTCAGCCGTCAGGTCGCCCTTGATTCCCCGTGGGTGCCGACCGGGCTGCTCCGTTCCGGGGAACCCCCGAACGCAGACCCTCAGACGAACTTCTTGACGGATTAAGCACCGGATCGTGTCAAGGTCGGGCCCAAAGCGTCCGATAGGGGAGATGGAACGTCACTCGGCTGCAGGAAAGGAGTCCCCGTGACCACGGTCCTTATTTGCGACGACCGGCGCAGTGTGCGTGAGGGTCTCACCCGCGTGATGTCGGCTGTCCCAGGGGTCAGCCGCATCGACTGCGTAGCGCACGGTGACGAGTTGTTGGCTCGCTTTTCAAGGCAGCCGGTCGACGTCGTACTGGTGGGAACCCAGCGCGCCGTCCCGACCGGGGTTGAAGCAACCCGTCGGCTCGTCTCCGCGAACCCGCAGGCAAACGTCATCGTCTTCGGAGCACCCGACGACGCCGGGAGCATCGCCGCGGCGATCGCCGGCGGTGCGCGCGGCTACCTGAGGTGGGACGCGTCGCGTCCCGAGCTTGTGGCAGCCCTCGCGCACACGCTCGCCAGCACCTCGGTGCCGGCGCCTCGTCAGCCCTCCGACCCGGGCGTGCAGCTCACGGAGCGTGAGCTCCAGGTGCTGCGCGGCATGAGCCAGGGCAAGAGCAACGGCCAGATCGGCCGCGAGCTCTACCTGTCGGAGGACACGGTGAAGACGCACGCACGTCGCCTCTTCCGCAAGCTCGGTGTCCGTGACCGCGCTCAGGCGGTCGCGCACGGCTTCCGGCGAGGTCTCGTCCAGTAGGTCGGTCTTGTCGCACCGGCCCCGCGTCCTCATATGCCGCATGTGGGGAAGCGGGGCCGGTGGCGTGAGCTGGCCCACTTGTGCAACTGGTGGTCCTGCGGGTCGCACAATTAGCCCAGCCCGGTGACAATGTCGCCGGGCTGTAAGCCGTTCGGGCGTGTCAGCTGTTCACGCGGGGTGTCCATACCCCACCTATGAACAGAACGCCTCGAGACCGGTACGGTGAAGCTGCTGAAACGGGTCGCTGTGAGTGACTCGTGTTGTTTCCTGTCGGTACGCCAACAAGTAACACCAGGGCTGTTGTCTGCGATGACCAACTTGGGGGACGGACTGGACGCCGAAGTGGGCGCGGCCGTCGACGGCGACCGCCAGGCGATCGAACGCCTGCTGGCCTCCATTCGTCCCTTGGTGGTGCGGTACTGCCGCGCCCGAGTTGGCAGGCAGGAGCGGAGCTTCGCTTCGGCGGACGATGTGGCCCAGGAGGTGTGTCTCGCGGTGCTCACGGCATTGCCCAGCTACCGCGACCAGGGTCGGCCCTTCCTCGCGTTCGTCTACGGGATCGCGGCGCACAAGGTCGCCGATGCACATCGGTCCGCCGCCAGGAACCGCTCCGAGCCCGTTCCTGAAGTCCCCGACGCGCCGGAGACCGAGGCTGGTCCCGAGCAACGGGCGATGCAGGGCGAACTCTCCGAGCGGATGGCCGTGCTGTTGCGCGTCCTGCCGGAGAAGCAGCGGGAGATCCTGCTGTTGAGGGTGGTGGTCGGACTCTCCGCCGAGGAAACTGCCGAGGCGGTCGGTTCGACGCCGGGTGCGGTACGGGTGGCGCAACACCGAGCGCTCGCTCGTCTGCGCAAGTCGCTGGCAGCGGAGGAGGTGGTCTGAGTGGCCGACGAACACGGGAAGGACGACGAGGAAGTGCGCGGACAGGACGACAGAGCCCCGCACGAACCCGTCGCCGACGATCTTTCGGCAGTGCAGGCCGATGACAAGCTGCTGGACGCACTGGGGTCCGCGACTCCGGGTGCGGCCGGCTCACTCGTCGACGACGAGTTGAACGCATTGCTGCTCGCATGGCGCAACGAGGTGGAGACGGAGCCGTTCGGCGAGCTCGTCGACACCGACACCGCGATCGCCACGATCCAGGCTGCCCGACCGCAGCCGGTGACCAGGCATCGCTTCCTGATCCCGCTGGCGAGCGCCGCCGCGGTCCTGGCCATCGCCTTCACCGGCGTGAGCCTCGTGGCCCGCGACGCACAGCCCGGCGACACGCTGTGGGGCCTCACGCAGGTGCTCTACTCCGAGCACGCGAAGTCGATCGAGGCCGCGGCCATCATCAACACCGACCTCGAGTCAGCGCGTCTGGCGCTGCGCGAGGGCAAGGTCGACGAGGCGCGCGAGAAGCTGAACAAGGTCGAGGCCAGCCTCGGCTCGGTTTCCACGGCCGACGGCAAGGCGCAGCTCGAGGAGAAGCACAAGGAGCTCGAAAAGGAGCTCGACACCAACACCTCGACGGCGCCGCCGACCTCGACCACCACGAAGCCGCCCCGGCCGACCAAGTCGTCCACGCCTTCGACCACGCCGTCCACGCCGTCGACCCAGCCGACCACGACTGAGCCGTCCGTGCCGCCGTCGTCGGAGACTCCGCCGCCGCCCACGTCCAACGGCGAGGAGAACCCGCCGCCTCCGCCGCCGCCGGATCCCGGCACTGGTGAGGATCCTGGGGCTGGGACCACCGGGACGACCGGTGAGGTTGTCGGGCAGACCGGGTCGAATTGAGCTGGCTGTGATGGCCAAGTGAGACGTTGTGTGAACGGCCCCTGATCCTTCGAGGTCAGGGGCCGTTCACATGCCCGGGTGTTCACACGTCAGGTGGAATGTGACCGGTGTGCGTTCGTCACCTTGTGCTGGTGGTTGCGCGGGTCTTGTCGAGCCGGTGCCGGTCATCGCCGCTTCGCGACGATTGCGATTGGGGCTTGACCTTGAGCCTCTAGCGAGATGCTGAAATTGGTCTAAAAAGCTGGGCATTAAACGAGCCCAGCCAATTCTGCGACGATAGCATCTCGCACTCAAGGTCAAGCCCCAATCGCGCGGTGGTTGCGTCATCACCGCTGATCAGGGCGGTAGAGGTTCGCACGCCTCGGCTTCGCCATTGCCGTTGGTGGCCTTGGTGGCTCGGCTTCGCCGTTGCCCTTTTGTTTGTGGAGGGACGCCTCGGCTTCGCCATTGCGTTGAGGCGAGAGATGCGGCATTGCTATTGCTCTTAGGCGGTGAAATCTGCCGGTACTTATGGCACCGGCGGCTTGGTACACCAGTCACCAGCCGCCGCGCCATCGCCACTATGCCGCCGTCCCCGCATGCCGCCGCTCTCGCGCCTGCCCCGCCCCGCGCCCGCCGCCCACGCGCCTGCACCGCCCCGCGCCCTTACCGCCGCGCCCGCCCTCACCGCCGCGCCCGCACGCCAGCGACCCGCCGCGGGGTCCGCTGGCGGGTGCGTCCGACCTCACAGTCGGGTGGGAGGGGTCAGCGAGCCGACTCGGTCGCCGTCACGCCGTCCGCGTAGCCGCGGCAGTACTCCCAGCTCACGTAGGCGCCGGGGTTCGGGTCGAAGGCCGGCTCGTGGGGGCGCATGCGGCCGTCGGCGAGGAGCTGCTCCAGTGAGGCTCGCAACAGTGCCCAGTCGTGGTAGTGCGGTTCCTGGCATTCGCCGCAGTCGACGACGATGCCCCGCACGCCTCTGTATTGCAGCAGTGCTTGGTAGACGGCGAGGTCGCTCAGGTCGCTGACCAGCTCCGTCCGTTCGTCGTCGTCCATCGGGGGATGGTCGTGGTCGGGCTCGCCCAGGGACAGCGCGGGGTCCTCTGGGTCGCCTGCGAAGGGGTCTGGTGGCAACGCGTCGTGCGGCACGACCCCGCACGGTACCCCCCGTGGGCCGGCGGGCGTCCAGATACCATGGGTCGCACCGCCTCCGCCTGCGGAAACCACGCTCGCAGGAGGGGGAGCAAACCGCACGACGGAAGGCATGTCACCCGCTATGACCAGCGAGCTCAATCCGGCGCCTGCAGCCGAAGTCCCGCAGAAGTTCGCCATGCTGGGACTGACCTTCGACGACGTGCTCCTGCTTCCTGCCGAGTCCGACGTCGTCCCGAGCGGTGTCGACACGAGCACCAGGATCTCGCGCAACATCACCCTCAGGATTCCGCTGGCCAGTGCCGCGATGGACACGGTCACCGAGGGCCGGATGGCGATCTCGATGGCGCGCCAGGGCGGCATCGGCGTGCTGCACCGCAACCTCAGCATCGAGGACCAGGCCCGGCAGGCCGAGACCGTCAAGCGGTCCGAGGCCGGCATGGTGACCGACCCGGTCACGTGTTCGCCCGACGCCACGCTGGCCGAGGTGGACGCGCTGTGTGCGCGCTACCGCATCTCCGGTGTCCCGGTGACGGACGCGAACAACAAGCTGGTCGGCATCATCACGAACCGCGACATGCGGTTCGAGCTCGACCACAGCAAGCGCGTCAGCGAGGTCATGACCAACGGGCCGCTGGTCACCGCGCAGGTCGGCGTGTCCGCCGAGGCCGCGCTGGGGCTGCTGCGCCGCCACAAGGTCGAGAAGCTGCCGATCGTCGACGGTGACGGCAAGCTCAAGGGCCTGATCACGGTCAAGGACTTCGTGAAGACCGAGCAGTACCCGATGGCCACCAAGGACCCGGACGGCCGCCTGCTGTGCGCCGCCGCCGTCGGTGTGGGCGAGGACTCGTTCGTCCGCGCGATGACGCTCGCCGAGGCCGGTGTCGACGTGCTGATGGTCGACACGGCGCACGGGCACTCGCGCGGCGTGCTGGAGATGGTCGCCCGCATCAAGAAGGAGCTCGGCGACTCGGCTGACGTCGTCGGCGGCAACGTCGCGACGCGGGCCGGTGCGCAGGCGCTGGTAGACGCGGGTGCGGACGGCGTGAAGGTCGGTGTCGGTCCCGGCTCCATCTGCACCACGCGCGTCGTCGCCGGTGTCGGTGTGCCGCAGATCACCGCCATCTACGAGGCCTCGCTCGCGTGCGCCCCCGCCGGTGTGCCGGTGATCGGCGACGGCGGCATCCAGTACTCCGGCGACATCGCGAAGGCCATCGCGGCCGGCGCGTCCGCCGTGATGCTCGGTTCGCTGCTCGCGGGCACCCAGGAGGCGCCCGGCGACCTGATCCTGGTCAACGGCAAGCAGTTCAAGACCTACCGCGGCATGGGGTCCCTCGCCGCGATGCAGTCCCGTGGCGAGAACAAGTCGTTCTCCAAGGACCGCTACTTCCAGGACGACGTGCTCAACGAGGACAAGCTCGTCCCCGAGGGCATCGAGGGCCGCACGCCGTTCCGCGGCCCGTTGTCGCAGGTCGTGCACCAGCTCAACGGCGGCCTGCGCGCGGCCATGGGCTACACGGGCTCCCGCACGATCGCCGAGCTGCAGAACCAGCAGCTCGTGCGCATCACGGCGGCGGGCCTCAAGGAGAGCCACCCGCACGACATCACGATGACCGTCGAGGCCCCGAACTACACCACCCGTTAGAGTCACTCGGCCGTTCTGGCTGCTTGCACGCTCGTTCTAAAGCTCTGGAGAGGAACCACAGGTGCGCGATCTGGTCGAGATCGGCATGGGCCGGACCGCGAGGCGGGCCTACGAGCTGGACGACATCGAGATCATCCCGTCGCGTCGGACGAGGTCGTCGAAGGACGTCTCCACGACGTGGCAGATCGATGCCTACCGGTTCGACATCCCGCTGATCACCCACCCGACCGACGCCATCGTGTCGCCGGGCACGGCGGTCGCGGTCGGCGAGCTCGGCGGCCTCGGCGTGCTCAACGCCGAGGGCCTCTGGGCGCGGCACGGTGACGTGGACGAGGCGCTGTTCCGCCTGGTCCAGGCGACCGAGGGCAGTGACGACCCGGCGGCCGCGGTGAAGGTGCTGCAGGAGCTGCACGCCGCCCCGCTGCGGATGGACCTGATCGCCGAGGCGGTCAAGCAGATCCGCGAGTCGGGCGTCACCGTGGCGGTCCGCGTCAGCCCGCAGCGCGCTGCCGAGCTGACCCCGGACCTGCTGGCCGCGGGCGTCGAGATCCTGGTCGTGCAGGGCACGATCATCTCGGCCGAGCACGTGTCGCGCGGCGGGGAGCCGCTGAACCTGAAGTCGTTCATCGCGGACCTCGACGTCCCGGTGATCGCCGGCGGCGTCGGTGACTACCGCACCGCCATGCACCTGATGCGCACCGGCGCGGCGGGCGTGATCGTCGGCTACGGCTACACGCCCGGCGTCACCACCACCGACTCGGTCCTGGGCATCGGCGTGCCGATGGCCACCGCGATCGCCGACGCCGCGGCCGCCCGCCGCGACTACCTCGACGAGACCGGCGGCCGCTACGTGCACGTCATCGCCGACGGCGGCGTCACGACCTCGGGCGACGTGGCGAAGTCCATCGCCTGCGGTGCCGACGCCGTGATGCTGGGCGAGCCGCTGGCCGCCGCGACCGAGGCACCGGGCCAGGGCCTGTACTGGACGGCCTCGTCCGCGCACCCGTCAGTCCCGCGCAGCCTCGTCGCCGACGCGGTGGACCAGGAGCTCGACCTGCGCCAGCTGCTGTTCGGCCCGTCGGCCGACCCGCGCGGCGTGACGAACCTGTTCGGCGCCCTCAAGCGGGCCATGGCCAAGACCGGCTACTCCGACCTCAAGGAGTTCCAGAAGGTCGGCCTGACCATCCGCGGCTGATCAAGGCCGTCGAAGGGCGCGTTCCAGCCGGGACGCGCCCTTCTGCTTTGCTGCACCCGTGCCGCTCGTCGAGATCAACTACGCACCCCACGTCCCCCACGCAGTGCTGGAAGAACTCGCGGCGATGCTCCCGCACGCCGTGTCGGTGGCGGTCGAGTGCCCGGAGGAGCCCTACGACGGCGACTTGCGGCCCGGCGACGTGGAACTGCGCTTCCGCCCCCGTGGCCCGCTCGACGTGAGCGGCATGGACGTCGTCGTCGAGGTCCGCTCGAAGTGGTTCGAGAGCCGGGCCGCCACCCGCCAGGAGCGCGTCGACGGGCTCTGCGCGGCTGTCTTCGAGGCAACGGGCCTGGCTGACGTGGGCGTTTATCTCAGCCTGCCGATCGCCGCATGGGCCCAAACCTGATCCTGCAACCAGACGGCTACCCCGTGCGTCCATGTGAGCGTGGAATTGGATGCGTTGTTCGGCGACGGCAAGAACAGTGATGTGGACACGATCGACCCGGACGCCGAGGTCCAGGAGTTCGAGGAGGACGCGCCCGAGGAGAACGAGGGCGTCGGAGGCATCGGCTGGAAGATGCTGACCCTGTTCGTCTGCGGCGGTCTGGTGATCACCGCGCTGGCCGTGGCCTTCATGGTCTGGGTCATCGAGGGCCTGGTGCTCTGAGTCGTCGGGGTGCGCCGCAGGCGCACCCCTCGACCTCGCTGTACTTTCTGGGCATGAGCGTGACTCCCGACGCTTGCGCGCCGACCGCTGAAGCCGAGGAACGTGGCGTTGCCCGGCTGACCGCGGATGACTCCCGGGATCTGGCGCTCGTGCTGGCGCGGTCCGTCACCGACACCGGCGGGCGCATCTCCTTCGATGACGTTCTGGCGGCGTTCGGACACACTCGGGATTCGCTGGCGTCGGTCGAGGACGACGAGTCGTTCAACAGCTGAACCGTCGATGCGGTGTCGACGACTTCGCCTGTGGTCTGGGTGAACTACCTGGTGCCGGCGGTGGGCGGGTTCGCGCTCGTCTGCGTCGCCTGGGCGGTGTTCTCCGCACTTCTCGGGTGAGCTGAACCGATAGGGGACTAGGCGTTACCGGAAGTAACGCCTACTCTCCGATCCATGGGTGAACTCGCCGGTAACTTCGATGTCGTCATCGTCGGCTCCGGGTTCGGCGGGAGCGTGGCCGCGCTCCGCCTGACCGAGAAGGGCTACCGCGTCGCCGTCCTGGAGGCGGGGCGCCGGTTCGCCGACGACGAGTTCGCCAAGACCAGCTGGGACCTGCGCCGCTACCTGTGGGCGCCGCAGCTCAAGTGCTTCGGGATCCAGCGCATCCACACGCTGCGCAACGTCATGGTGCTCGCCGGCGCGGGTGTCGGCGGGGGCTCCCTCGTGTACGCGAACACGCTGTACCGGCCGCTCCGGCCGTTCTACGAGGACCGGCAGTGGGCGCACATCACCGACTGGCAGGCCGAGCTGGAGCCGTTCTACGACCAGGCGAGCCGGATGCTGGGCGTCGTCACGAACCCCACGACGACCCCGAGCGACGTCGTCATGCAGAAGGTCGCGAAGGACATGGGGGTCGAGGACAGCTACCACCCGACGCCCGTCGGCGTGTACTTCGGCGAGCCCGGCCAGAAGGTCGCGGACCCGTTCTTCGGGGGCGCCGGGCCGGAGCGCACGGGGTGCACGGAGTGCGGCAGCTGCATGTCGGGTTGCCGGGTCGGCGCGAAGAACACGCTGGTCAAGAACTACCTCTACCTCGCGGAGAAGCTCGGCGCGCAGGTGTTCCCGCTGACCACGGTCACCGAGCTCCGCGAAAACAACGGCAAGTGGACCATCGACACGAAGATGACCGGTGGCAAGGCCACGAAGACGTTCACCGCCGACCAGGTCGTGATCGCCGCCGGCACCTGGGGCTCGCAGCAGCTGCTGCACAAGGCGAAGGCCACCACACTGCCGAAGATCTCGGGCAAGCTCGGTGAGCTGACCCGCACCAACTCCGAGTCGATCATCGGGGCCGCGCGCTACACGGTCGACCCGAAGACCGACTACACGCAGGGCGTCGCGATCACGAGCTCCATCCACCCGGACGAGATCACGCACATCGAGCCCGTCCGGTACGGCAAGGGCAGCAACGCCATGGGCATGCTGCAGACGCTGGCCACGGACGGTGCGCTGAGCACGCCGCGGTGGCTGCAGTTCATCAAGCAGGCCGTGCGGCACCCGCTGAGGCTGCTCCGGCTGCTGAGCGTGCACCGGTGGAGCGAGCGGACCGTGATCCTGCTGGTCATGCAGAGCCTCGACAACTCGATCACGACGTTCCTCAAGCGCGGCAAGCTGACCAGCAAGCAGGGGCACGGCGAGCCGAACCCGGCGTTCATCCCGGCGGGTCACGAGGCCAACCTGCTGGCCGCCAAGCACATCGACGGCATGGCGGGCGGCACCTGGGGCGAGCTGTTCAACATCCCGTTGACGGCGCACTTCATCGGTGGCTGCGCGATCGCGTCGGACGAGCGGCAGGGCGTGATCGACCCGTACCACCGGGTCTTCAACTACCCCGGACTGTCCGTTGTGGATGGTTCGGCGATCAGTGCGAACCTCGGTGTGAACCCGAGTCTCACGATCACCGCGCAGGCCGAACGGGCGTTCTCGCTGTGGCCGAACAAGGGCGAGCAGGACCAGCGGCCCGCGCAGGACCAGCCCTACAGGCGGATCAACCCGACGAAGCCGAAGAACCCGGCGGTTCCCGATCAAGCTCCAGCCGCTTTGCGGTTGCCGATCGTGAAGGTGTCCTGAAACGGTGGAGGCATGGCCACAAAGCCGTTCGCTTCCAGCGCTGACCTCGCGCCGAAGGACGAGGTCTTCGTCGAGCTCGCCGAGGGCGTCTACACCCTGACCGCCGAAGGCGACCCCAACGTCGCGGCCATCGAGGCCGAGGACTTCCTGATCTGCTTCGAGGCGCGGGCCACCCCCGCGGCGGCGCGCAGGTGGCTCGCCCAGCTGCGCAAGCACACCAAGAAGCCGGTCCGGTACCTGGTGCTCAGCCACTACCACGCCGTGCGCACGCTCGGGGCCAGCGCGTTCGACGCCCAGGAGATCGTCGCGCACGAGATGACACGGGTGCTGATCGCCGAACGCGGGCAGCAGGACTGGGAGAGCGAGTTCGGCCGCATGCCGCGGCTGTTCGAGTCCCCGGAGGAGATCCCCGGTCTGACGTGGCCGACCCTCACGTTCTCCGACCGCATGACCATCCCGCTGGGCGACGAGCGCGGCGACCTGGTGCTGCAGTTCCTCGGACGCGGGCACACGGCCGGCGACATCGTGGCGTGGCTGCCGCAGCAACGCATCCTGTTCGCCGGTGACCTGGTCGAGTCGCAGGCCGCCCTGTACACCGGTGACGCGTTCCACGACGAGTGGGCGACGTCCACTTTGGACGAGATCGAGGACCTGGGCGCCGAGGTCCTGGTCGGCGGGCGGGGCAAGGTCGCGCGCGACCGCATCGAGGTCGAGGCCGCCATCAACCAGAGCAGGCACTTCCTGAACGAACTGCGCCGCACGGTCGGTGGCGTCCACTCCGAGGGCGGCACGCTCAAGCAGGCCTTCGAACTGGCGCACACGACGCTCGCGGGCCGTTACGGGCGCTGGCCGATCTTCGAGCACTGCCTGCCGTTCGACGTGAAGCGCTACTGGGACGAGTGCGACGGCAAGGACTGGCCGGAGATCTGGACCGCCGAACGCGACCGCGCCGTGTGGGACGCCCTGCAGTGACGGTCCTGGTCGTCGGTGCGGGGCCGGTGGGGCTCACCGCCGCGCTGTTCCTCGCGAGGGCCGGCGTGCCGAGCGTCGTCCTGGAGGCGGCCGGGCAACGCGACAGGGCAGGCAGCCGGTCGATCTGCGTGCAGCGCGACGTGCTGGAGATCCTCGAACGGGTCGGCGTCGGGCAGGCCGTCGCCGACGCGGGCGTCACCTGGTACACCGGCCGCACCTACCACCGCGACCGCGAGGTGCTGACCCTGACCTTCCCGGAGGGTGGGGGGTTCCCGCCGTTCGTCAACACCCCGCAGACCGTCGTCGAGCGGCTGCTGGAGGAGCGGGTCCGCGCCGAGCCGTTGATCGAGCTCCGCTACGGGCACGCTTTCGAGTCGCTCACCCAGGACGACGAGGGAGTGTCCACACAGGACGGGATCAGGGTCACCCACTGCATCGGCGCGGACGGCGCGCACTCGACGGTGCGGCAGGTCCTGGGCATCCCGTTCGAGGGCTTCTCCTTCGACGACAGGTTCATCATCGCCGACGTCCGCGTCGACCTGGACTTCGCGGCACCGGAGCGCCGCTTCTACTTCGACCCGCCCTGGAACCCCCGCCGAGGAGAAGTCCCACCCAGTCAGGTCCTCGTCCACCCGCAACCGGGCGGCGTCTGGCGGATCGACTGGCAGGTCGCCGAAGACGTGCAGCTCACCGAGGACCACGTCCGCGCGATCGTCGGCGACAGGCCGTACGAGATCGTCTGGCAGTCGACCTACCGCTTCCACCAGCGCCGGGCGGCGCGGTTCCGCGACGGCAGGGGCCTGCTCGCCGGCGACGCCGCGCACGTGATGAGCCCGTTCGGCGCCCGCGGCCTGAACTCGGGCATCTGCGACGCCGACAACGCGGCCTGGAAGATCGCCGCCGACCGCCGCGGCGAGGCCGGCCCGCACCTGCTCGCCTCCTACGACACCGAACGCGGTGCCGCCGCCGACGAGAACCTCCGCATCACCGGCGAGACCATGCGTTTCCTCGTGCCGGGCACCCCTGAGGAACGGGCGCACCGGCAGCACGCGCTGGAAACCGGTGAGGGCATCGACTCGGGCAAGCTCTTCACCCCGTTCGCCTACGAGGGTGGCGGCGTGCTGGTCGAGGGATCCCGCACCGCCGGTCCGGGGTTCACCGTCCGGGACGGCCTGCTGATCAGACCGGACGGCCACGTCGCCGGCACCGACGACGAGGGGACGAGACGTCGTGCACTCGGCTGGTGACCCGCAGAACACCCTGTACGCGCACCAAAAACCGCTCGCGGTGGTGAGGTGCACGCGAGTCGAGGACGTCCAGGCGGGCCTGGATCGTGCGGCACGCGAGGGCGTCCCGGTCGCCGCGCGCAGCGGTGGCCACAGCTACGCGGGTTACTCGTGGCCGGACGGGGGACTGGTCCTCGACCTGGCCGGGATGACGGACGTGCGCGTCGACGGCCGGAAGGCGATCATCGGTGGTGGCGCGCGGATGTACGACATCTACGAGGTCCTCGGAGCAGCGGGCCGGGTGCTGCCCGCCGGTTCGTGCCGTTCGGTCGGCATCGCCGGGCTCGCACTCGGCGGCGGCATCAGCGTGATCTCGCGCAAGTACGGCCTGACGTGCGACCACCTCACTGCAGCGCGGATCGTCACTCCGGACGGCGTCCTGCGCACGGCCTCGGACGAGTCGGAGCCCGACCTGTTCTGGGCGCTGAAAGGCGGCGGTGGCGGCAACTTCGGCGTCGTCACGGAGTTCACGTTCCGCACGGACCCGGCGCCGGACCTGACCGTGTTCGGCCTCGACTACCCGGAGGGCACGGCGGCGGACGTCACCGACGCCTGGCAGGAGTGGATCGCGGACGCGCCGGACGAGCTGTGGACGAGCCTGCGCGTCGACTCGGGCCCGAGGTCGGTGCCCAGCGTCAGGGGCACGTACGCGGGCCCCGCGAAGGACCTGCAACGGTTGCTGGACCGGATGCCGCCGGCGGAACGCGAGGTCGAGGAGATGACCTACCTGCAGGCGATGCGCCACTACGCGGGACCTGCGGAAACCGGTGAGCCGTACGTCGCGTCCTCGCGGATGCTGCACGCGCCCGTGCCGGGGTCGAAGGTGGCCGCGCTGATGGACGGGCAGCCTCCGTGCATGATCCAGTTCGACTCCTTCGGAGGCGTGATCGGACGCGTCGCGCCTGATGCGACGGCGTTCCCGCACCGCGACGCCACGGCCAGTGCCCAGGTGTTCGTGAACCTGGGCGACCTGACCGAGTCGCGGGCACGCGCGGTGCTCGCCGGAATCCGCGACGGGCTCGGCGCGGGCACCACCGGGTACGTGAACTACATCGACCCGGAGATGCCCGACTGGCCGGCCGCCTACTACGGCCGCAACCTCGCGCGGCTCAAGGAAGTCGCGGACCGGTACGACCCGGACCGCGTGCTGGCGTTCCCGCAGGGCCTGTAGCCGAGATCCCTAGATCTGGATTCCGGTCAGCACGGTCACGCGTTCCTCGGTGAAGTCCTCCATCGCCGACCGCACGCCCTCACGTCCGGTGCCCGATCCCTTCACACCGCCGTACGGCATCTGGTCGGCGCGGTAGGAGGGCACGTCACCGATGATCACGCCACCGACCTCGAGCTCGGCCGCCGCCTCGAACGCCACCTGCACGTCGCGGGTGAACACCCCGGCCTGCAGCCCGTACTTGCTGTCGTTGGCCTGCGCGAACGCGTCCTGCACGCCGTCCGCGACCGACACCACGAGCACCGGCCCGAAGATCTCCTCGGTCCAGACCTTGGCGGTCTTCGGCACGTCCGCGAGGACGGTCGGCTCGACCGTCGCCCCGGTCCGCTTGCCGCCCAGCAGCACGCGAGCGCCGACGTCGGTGGCCATGTTGACCCACTCCTCGACGCGCCGGGCGTTGTCCTCGTCGATCAACGGCCCGACCTCGACCTCGGGGTCGTGCGGGTCGCCTGTTTTGAGCGCTGCCACGGCTTCCACGAGCTTCGGCACGAACTCGTCGGCGTGGGAGCGGTCCACGATCACCCGCTGCACGGCGATGCACGACTGCCCGGCCTGGTAGTTGCCGAACGTCGCGATGCGCTGCGCCGCGTGGTCCAGGTCCGTCCAATCAGGACAGACGATCGCGGCCGCGTTGGAACCCAGCTCCATCACGACGTGCTTGCGCGGCGCGGCTTCCATCAACGACCAGCCGACCTTCGTGGACCCGGTGAACGAGATGACCGGCAGCCGCTCGTCCTTCACGAGGGCGTCCATGTCCTTGCCGCGCACGGGAAGGATCGAGAACGCGCCTTCGAGCAGATCGGTCTCGGCCAGGATCTCGCCGAGCAGCAACGCGGACAGCGGCGTCGCCGAAGCGGGTTTCACGATCACCGGCGCACCCACCGCGAGCGCCGGCGCGACCTTGTGCGCCACCAGGTTCAGCGGGAAGTTGAACGGCGCCACGGCCAGCACGGGTCCGCGCGGCACGTGCCGGACGATCGCCATCCGCCCCACGCCACCGGCTTCGGTGTCGAGCCGCTGCAGCCCACCGGTGAAGCGCCGCGCCTCCTCAGCGGCGAACCGGAACGTGTTGACCGCGCGCTGCACCTCGATCTCGGCCCACTTGAGCGGCTTGCCGTTCTCAGCGGTGATCGTCTCGGCGATCTCCTCGGCCCGTTCGGCCAGCGTCTTCGAGACCTGCAGCAGTGCTTCGGCCCGCACGTGCGCGGGTGTTCGCCGGAACTCCTTCGCGACGGACGCCGCCGCCGCGATCGCACGTTCCACCTGATCTCTGCCCGGTACGGCCACCGAGGCGACCTCGGTGCCGTCGAACGGGTGGAGAACCTCCAGCGCCTGCTCGCCCTGCTCGGGGCGGCCGGCGACCCAGCACGGCCGGGGTTGTGGTGTGAACGCGTCCATGGGCGCCACGTTAAGCCCTGTCGGCCTGCACGTACCTGACGAGACGCAAGTAGTGGTCGACATGCCCTTCCGCGCGCTGGAGCACGAAGGCGGGATGCTCCCGAATAGTCCGGATCATGTCGTCCAGCCGGATCAGCACGTGCTCGGGTTCGTACGCGATCCCGTAGGTCTCGCAGAACAACCGGGTGCGCCGTTCGCGGTCGTCGGGCAGCGCCAGCACGAACTGGATCAGCGCCCAGCTCACGTCCCACCAGCGCGGACCGGGATGCGCGTCGTCCCAGTCGAAGACGCCCGCCGGCAGCCCGTCGCGGAACACGATGTTGTACGGCGCGAAATCACCGTGCAGCACCACCTCCACGGGCTCCCGTGCCGGGAACTGCCACCCGTCCAGCTCGCCCACGAGCGGGGCCGTCGCGTCGTGCAACCTTCGCAGCAGCAGCGCCGACTCGATCAACGTCTCGTCGCCCGATGGGGGCACGTGGCCAACGTCACCGGGCAGGTAGCTGAGCAGCTCGTGCTCGGCGTCGAGCCCGAGCGGGACCGGCGCGATCCCCAGCGGTGCCAAGCGCCGCAACAACTCATGCACCCGAAGGGCCCACGGCCCGGCCGGTCGCCGCACCGCGTCACCCACCCTGAACACCTGGTTCAGCCCGCCACCGGTCAGCAGTTCTCCGTCCACGCATGAGATCCTTGGCGACGTGTCCGACACCAGCAACCGCCCTGTTCTCGTCGTCGACTTCGGCGCCCAGTACGCGCAGCTGATCGCCCGCCGCGTGCGCGAGGCCCAGGTCTACTCCGAGGTCGTCCCGCACACCGCGTCGGTCAGCGAGATCCTCGACAAGAACCCGCTGGCCATCGTTCTGTCCGGTGGCCCGTCGAGCGTCTACGCGGAGAACGCGCCGCAGGTCGACCCGAAGCTGTTCGAGACCGGCGTTCCGGTCTTCGGCATCTGCTACGGCTTCCAGGCGATGGCGCGCGCACTCGGTGGCGCGGTGGAACAGACCGGCACCCGCGAGTACGGCCGCACCGACCTGAGCGTGCCCACCGAGGGCGGCGCGCTGCACCAGGAACTCCCGGCGAGCCACCCGGTGTGGATGAGCCACGGCGACGCCGTCACCAAGGCGCCCGAGGGCTTCACCGTGACCGCGACCAGCGAGGGCGCGCCGGTCGCCGCGTTCGAGGACACCGAGCGCCGCTTCGCCGGCGTCCAGTACCACCCGGAGGTGCACCACTCGCCGCACGGCCAGGAGGTGCTGCGCCGGTTCCTGCACGAGATCGCGGGCATCCGCCCGCAGTGGACCACCTCGTCCATCCTCGACGAGCAGGTCACCCGCATCCGCGAGCAGATCGGCGACGGCAAGGCGATCTGCGGCCTCTCCGGCGGCGTCGACTCCGCCGTCGCCGCGGCCCTGGTCCAGCGCGCCATCGGCGACCGCCTCACCTGCGTCTTCGTCGACCACGGCCTGCTCCGCTCCGGCGAGCGCGCCCAGGTCGAGCGCGACTACGTGGCCGCCACCGGCATCCGCCTGGTGACCGTCGACGCCCGCGAGCGCTTCTTGGGAGCCCTTGCCGGCGTCACGGACCCGGAGGAGAAGCGCAAGATCATCGGCCGCGAGTTCATCCGCGTCTTCGAACAGGCCGAGCGCGACCTCAAGGCCGAGGGCGACTACAAGTTCCTCGTGCAGGGCACGCTCTACCCGGACGTCGTCGAGTCCGGCGGCGGCGCGGGCACCGCGAACATCAAGTCGCACCACAACGTCGGCGGCCTCCCGGACGACCTGCAGTTCGAACTGGTCGAACCGCTCCGCGCCCTCTTCAAGGACGAGGTCCGCCGCGTCGGCACCGAACTGGGCCTGCCCGAGACCATCGTGCAGCGCCAGCCGTTCCCCGGCCCCGGCCTCGGCATCCGCATCATCGGCGAGGTCACGCAGGACCGCCTCGACACGCTGCGCCAGGCCGACGCCATCGCCCGCGAGGAACTGACCCTCGCCGGTCTCGACCGGCAGATCTGGCAGTGCCCGGTCGTGCTGCTCGCGGACGTCCGCAGCGTGGGCGTCCAGGGTGACGGCCGCACGTACGGGCACCCGATCGTGCTGCGTCCCGTGTCGTCCGAGGACGCGATGACCGCGGACTGGACGCGGCTGCCGTACGAGGTGCTGGAGCGGATCTCGACCCGGATCACCAACGAGGTGGCGGAGGTCAACCGGGTGGTGCTGGACGTGACGTCCAAGCCGCCGGGCACCATCGAGTGGGAGTAGCGGAGACGTGGAAAGGCCCCCGGTCAGCGGACCGGGGGCCTTTCGCATGTCAGCGCTGTTGGTGGCGAAGGAAGCTGGAGTCCACCGTCACCGGGCCGGACAGGCGCCATGCACCTCGCTCGAAGACCAGGTTGCCCGTGACCGTGAACGGCAGCTTGTTCCGGTGAGCGAAGATCGCCCAGTCGTAGTCCTCTCCGCCCAGCAGGACGTGGATCTTCCTGGACCGACCTCGGACCTCGGCACTCAGGACGATCGTCGTCTCCTCCTGATCGTCTCCGCCGGAGTCTTCACGGGTGAGCGACCGAACCTGGCCGACGACGGTCTCCGTGTGCGGCGGCTCCTCACGGCGAACCAGGCGCTCCCGAACACGTGCCAGCCCGGCCATCGCGTCACGGTCGACCACGATGCGAGAGGCCGGAACCTCCGGCAGAGGTTCGCCGGCCGCCCAGTCGAATGACAGGTCGAGTTCGCGCAACGAGTCCGACTCCGTCAGGTCTTGGAGCGACTCCACGAGGTTGGCGCTGAGGCCGCGTTCGGCGGCACGTTCGACGGCGGAAGCGTCCCAGTTCAGCGCCAGGTTCCTGGTCGCGTGCAAGCCTGTGGCCAGCGTTTCCATCACCTGCCGCGGGAACGGGGTCGCACGGGTGCCGTCGCCGTGATCCGGCAGTGGATCTCCGAGCCGCGTGACGACCGTGAAGACGAAACTGCCGCGTTTCGTGTGCCCGAGGCGGATGTCCTCGTCGAGGAAGTCGGTCACCGTGCTGGACCGGCGTCCACGATGGGAATGTGTCGGATCGTCAGCCGACGTGGCGGCCGCCTTCATCATCTTGAAGAGGCCGTCCAGGGCCTTCTCGGCCTGCTTGAACGGAAGGGTGCCGTCCACCATGTTCTGGTCGAAGCGGACGAAGAACAGGTCGGCGCGGGTGGCGGCGATCTTCTCGGCCAGGCGGCCCGGATCCCAGTCGTAGACGGTGGCCAGGGCCCGCAGGGTGTCGCGGAAGCGCTGGGCGAAGTCGACGAAATCGGTGGCCAGCGGCAGCATCACCCGTGCCTCGTCGTTCAGGCGCCAGATCTGCCGCACCTCGGGAACCTGCGCTTCGAGTTGCCAGTCGTTGGCGGCGAGGTACTGCTGGACGGCCAACGGGTGGAGGCTGTCGGCGAGCTCGCGGTAGTCGTCGATCGATGGGCTGCTCACCACACACCTCCCTCGCCAACCCGTTGCATGGCGCTCTGCAAGCTCCCCACCCCGAAGAGGTTAGTTCTGGGCAGACGCACTGTCTTGCTGGCAGCACCGTCGTCGATCTCACCCAGGAGCTTGGCGTGCTCCCAGTACATCCGGCTTCTCGTGATCAGGTGCCGCTCGCCAGTTCTCAACAACGGCTCGTCATCACGGGGGATCACGAGCACTCCGAGAAACGCCTCGTTGTAGCGCTTGCCATGGGTGAGCTTGAGGAATGGCCCGCGCTCCATCCTCCACAAGAAGTCGGAGTCCCTGAGCAGGCTCTGCTGCGTGGTGCACTTGAGCTGGAGCTCGAACTCCGGGCAGTAGTACTTCACGTACTCGGTCGACGACGCGATGGTGATGTCCACGCCGTCGTAGTCCGTCTCGTGCGACTTGATCGAACAGCCGGCCGCAGCGGCGATCATCCTCACGAACGCCAAGCTGAACTGCTCCTGGCGGGCGGTCATCGGCAGACCTCCGTCGAGCGGTGTCATCGGCTCCGGACCGTCGCCTCCGTCTGTCAATGGGCTCCCTCTTCGCAACAACGGATCGGCAGCACACTAGGAGCCGCTGAGAGGAGCAAAAGGGGGATCCGCTCGACAGTCACCCGAAAGAGAAAAGGCCCCCGGTCGGCGGACCGGGGGCCTTTCGCATGTCAGGAGTTCTTGCGCCTCAACGAGTTCGTCAACAGCACCAGCCCGACCACGATGGCCGTTCCTCCCAGCGCCCACCGGAAGTCGAACCAGAACGTCCCGTTGGTCAGCACGTAGGCCGCCATCAGCCCGCCCCCGATCCCGAAGACCAGGCCCAGCGGGTCGATCCGCCTGCGCATCACCGGCTCCAGATCAGTCACGGAGCACCTTCACCTCTCCGACGCTCGCCCGAACGTCCAGCTCGATCTTCAGGCCGCCCTCGCCGTTGGCACCGAGGTCGGTGCCCTCGACCTGCACGTTGCCGCCGTCGGCGGTCCGGCCGAGGCAGTCGATGTAACCGACCGAGGACACCTCGCACTGGAACGTCACGTCGGCGTCCTTCGGCACGTGCACCGTCATGTCGCCCAGGTCCGCCTCGACCTGGGTCTTCACCGAACCGGAGTCCGGCAGCTCCCGCAGGTCGACCACGACGCTGCCGACGCCGAGCTCGTACTTGTCCTTGACCTCGCTGAGGCTCTGCGGCGTCACGTTGAGGTCGCCCACGCTGGGCGGGCCGTCGAAGTCGACCGCGGTCAGGCCGAAGCCGACCACCGACAGCGGGACCAGCAGCCAGATCAGGCCGCGCCCACCACCGATGAACGAGCCGACCAGCAGACCCGCGGCGAGCACCGCGAGGACGAGACCGATGATGTGCGGCACGGTGAACCACGGCACCCATGCCCCGGCGATCGCGGAGGCGGCGACGACCAGCGTCGCCACGCCCAGCGTCACGCCACCTACGCGCGGCTTGCGCGGGCGGGGGGCCGGCGGCTGCGGCTTCGGGGCCGGTTCCGGGAGGTCCCACGCGAAGGGGGCGGCTCCCAGCGGGTCCCAGGCGGGTGCGCCCGGCACCGGTGGGGTCAGGGGCGGTTCGGCGAGCGTCACGGCCGGCTGCAGGTGCCCGCGGTTCTTCTGCAGCAGGTAGATGCACGCCACCGACGCGGCGATCGTCACGAAGACCTGGAACCCGCCGCTGCCGAACGTGAAGGCGAGCGCGGGGAACATCAGGACGCCCAGCAGGACCGTCTGGCCCTGGGAGGTCGAGCTGTGGCCCTTGTTGAGCAGCGCCTCGGCCGGCGACACCTGGTCGCCCTCCTCGGGCAGCAGCAGCCAGCCGGCCAGGTACATCGGCAGGCCGACGCCTCCCGACAGCGCGAGTGCGACGAACGCGATCCTGACGATCACCGGGTCGATCTGGTAGCGCAGGGCGATCCCGGTGGCGACGCCTCCGAGCTTGCGCCCTGCACGGGGCCGCACCGGACGGTGCGCCCAGAACTCTCTGAGCGTGTCCGCCACGCCCTGCATTGCCTTCTCAGTCCCGCTCACGAGAACAAGGTTGCTACGGCAAGCTCTGCACCACATCAGGGACCAGCCCTGATTCAGGGAACCGGGGTCATCCCTGATGAACAACCCAGGAGGACGTGTGACGATCGGATGGTGAGTGCACAGATCGAGCCGATGCGTCGCCGGCGCACCGGCCGGGTGGTCGCGGGCGTCGCGAGCGGGCTGGCGGACCACCTCGGCGCACCTGTCTTCTGGGTGCGCGCGGTGTTCGCCGTGTTCGCGGCGTTCAGCGGGGTCGGGATCATCGCCTACGGGCTGCTCTGGATGTTCGTCCCGCAGTCGGCGGTGGCGGAGCCGGAGACGGACAAGGACCGCAAGGAGTGGCAGCAGGCCATCGGCCTCGCGGCCCTCGGCATCGGCGTCGCGGTGTTCACCGGCCTGCTCGGGGGAGCGTGGAGCGGGTGGATCACCGGGCCGATCGCCGTGGCGCTCATCGGCGCCGCGGTCGTGTGGCGCGAGGCGGACGAGGCACAGCGGCGCCGGTGGCGGGACGGCGCGTTCTCGCAGGGGAAGACGGGGATCGTGCGGACGGTGGCGGGAGGCGCGCTGGTCGTGGCGGGGGTCGCCGCGTTCCTCGTGGTGAACGACTCCATCGCGAACCTCTCGACCGTCGTGCTCTCGGTGGTCGCCACGCTGGCCGGCGTCGCGGTGCTGACCGTGCCGCTGTGGATGCGGCTGGTGCGGGACCTCGACTCGGAACGCCGTGCGCGCATCCGCACCGAGGAACGCGCCGAGATCGCCGCCCACCTGCACGACTCGGTGCTGCAGACGCTCGCCCTGATCCAGAAGCAGTCCGAGTCGCCGCGGGAGGTCAAGCGCCTGGCCCGCGGCCAGGAACGCGAGCTGCGCAGCTGGCTCTACGGCCGTGAGGTGGGGGAGCAGCCGCACTCCATCAGCGTCGCGGTCGCCCAGGTGTGCGCGGAGGTCGAGGACGACTTCGCCATCGCCGTCTCGCAGGTCGTGGTCGGGGACTGCGAGCTGGAGGACGGGATGTTCGCTCTGGTCCAGGCCTCGAAGGAGGCGATGGTCAACGCGGCCAAGCACGCGGGGGTGGCCGAGGTCAGCGTCTACGCGGAGGTCGAACCGGAGAAGGTGACGGTGTTCGTGCGCGACCGGGGCAAGGGCTTCGACCCCGACGCGGTGCCCGAGGACCGGCATGGCCTCGCGGGGAGCATCCGGGGGAGAATGACGAGGCACGGCGGGGAGGTGCGACTGCGCACGGCTCCGGGAGAGGGGACCGAGGTGCAGCTCGAGATGCCGAGGAAGCAGGAGGCCAGGACGTGAGCGTGAGGGTGTTCCTGGTGGACGACCACGCCTTGTTCCGCGCGGGCGTGCGCGCCGAGCTCGACTCGATCACCGAGGAGGTCGAGGTCGTCGGCGAGGCCGGCAGCGTCGGCGAGGCGGTCGCGGGCATCGCGCACCACAAGCCGGACGTCGTGCTGCTCGACGTGCACATGCCCGACGGCGGCGGCGCCGAGGTGCTGCGGCAGATCCGCACGAAGATCCCCGAGGT
The DNA here is from genome assembly GCF_014653695.1 of Lentzea cavernae. Taxonomy (GTDB): domain Bacteria; phylum Actinomycetota; class Actinomycetes; order Mycobacteriales; family Pseudonocardiaceae; genus Lentzea; species Lentzea cavernae. Next base: position 715,684 of record NZ_BNAR01000003.1, read on the forward strand.
CACGTTCCTCGCGCTGTCCGTCTCGGACGCGGCGGAGGACGTCATCAACGTCATCCGCGCCGGTGCGCGCGGCTACGTCACCAAGACGATCTCCAGCCAGGAGCTGGTCAAGGCCGTCGTGCGGGTGTCCGAGGGCGACGCGGTGTTCTCGCCGCGGCTGGCCGGGTTCGTGCTGGACGCGTTCGCGGACAGGCCGGGTGCCGCGCCGATCAGCGACCCCGAGCTCGACCTGCTGACGCCGCGCGAACGCGACGTCCTGCGGCTGCTGGCCCGCGGTTACGCTTACAAGGAGATCGCGTCCGAGCTCTTCATCAGCGTGAAGACGGTGGAGACGCACGTGTCGAGCGTCCTGCGGAAGACCCAGCTCTCCAACCGGTACGAGCTCTCCCGCTGGGCCACGGATCGCAGACTGGTCTGAGGGGCTTTGATCAAAAAGGTCGCCCGCGGTGCCACCGAGGTGCTGGCGCCGTGGGTCTGGGTGATTTTGCTGCCGTTCGCCGTCGCCTACGCGACGGAAAGCGTCTGGATGACGCTGCTGTGGGGGTTCGTGGTCGCCTTGACGGCGTCCGTCATCCCCATGGCCGTCATCGTGCGTGGCGCGCGCAAGGGCAAGTGGGACGGCCACCACGTCACGAACCGCGAGGGCAGGGTCGTTCCCCTGGTCACGGCGGGCGCGTCGCTGGCGGCCGGCACGGTGATCATGTTCCTGGGCGACGCGCCGCGGAACATGCTCGCGCTGGCGGGCAGCATGTTCGCCTCGCTGATCGTCAGCATGGCGATCACGTTCGGGCTGAAGTGGAAGATCTCGCTGCACGCCGCCGTGGCGTGGGCGGCCGTGGTGACGCTGGTGATCGTCTACGGGCCGTGGTGGCTGCTCCTCGCGCTGCCCGCCGCCCTGGTGGCGTGGTCCCGCGTCGAGCTGGGCGACCACACGACGGGCCAGGTGCTGGCCGGGTCGGTGATGGGCGTGGTCGTCGGCGGCGGCACGTTCTGGCTGCTCAGCTGATCTGCGTGATGCTGGTGATCTTCATTTCGTTGTTGACGGCGGCGACCTCGGCCTCGTAGACGCCGCTCTTCTGCTCGCCCAGGTCCGTCTGCAGCGCCAGGTTGAAGGTCACCACCCAGTTCGGGCCGTGCGAGCGGATGGGCACGCGGGACTCGGAGCACTGGACCGAGGTGTAGCCCTTCCAGCGCGCCACGTACTTCTCCTGCGGCTCGGTCGCCCGTTCGTAGAGGTTGTGCCACGCCACCTCGGGGTGGGCGGGGAGCTGGCTGTAGTGCCCGAGCACGAACCCGGAGGCCTCGGCCGCGGTGAAGTAGCGGGGCTGCTCCTGCGGCTGGAAGTTGCCCTGGTTGACCGGGTCGTCACCGTCTCCGGTGCCGCCCCAGTACGCGGCGGCCGCGCCACCACCGATCGCCAGCAACGCGATGACCGAGAGGATCACCAGGATCCGCTTGTTCGGCGCCTTGAGCCTGCGCTCCGGCTGCTGCGGGATCTGCAGGGGCTGCGACGGCTGCGGCTCCGAGGCCAGCAGGTCGGCGGCCTCCTGCGCGGTCGGCCTGTCCTTCGGGGCCTGCGAGAGCAGCCGCATGAGCAACGGGGTGAGCTCGCCCGCGTTCTTGGGATCGCGGAGCTGGCCGCTGGCCGCGCGGTAGATGAGGCCGAAGCTGTTGTCGCTGGGACCGAAGACCGACTCGCCCTCGATGGCCGTGTAGATCATGGCGCCGAGCGAGAACACGTCGGACGCCTCGTCGGGCTGCTCACCGCGCGCCACCTCGGGTGCGAGGTAGGCGGGGGTGCCCGAGATCATGCCGGTGTCGGTCATCGTGCCGTCGCCGGTCGCCTTGGAGATGCCGAAGTCGGTGAGCTTGACCGTGCCGTCGTGGCCGATCAGGACGTTGCCGGGCTTGACGTCGCGGTGGGCCAGTCCGGCGGCGTGCGCGGCTGCCAGCGCCGAGGCGACCTTGGCCCCGATGCTCGCCGCCTGGGCCGGCTTGAGCGGCCCGCGCTCGGCGATCAGTGCGGAAAGGCTGTGCGACGCCAGGTACTCCATGACGATCCACGGCTCTTCTTCGTCGCTGCCCACGACGTCGAACACCGCGATCGCGTGCTGGTGGTGCAGTCGCGCGGCGTTGCGGGCCTCCCGCATCGCGCGCTGGTGGTCACCGGTGATGAGCTGCTTGACCGCCACCTCGCGGGCCAGCACCTCGTCCCGTGCTCGCCACACCACTCCCATCGCACCGCTGCCGATGCGCTCGAGCAGCGTGTAGCGGCCCCCGATGGTTGTCACACCCTGAGACTAATCAATCGCGGAGACGAGCATCCGGCGTTCCCCTCTCGCGCTGTGGTGCGGATCGCGCCGAACGAAGTCACCGGTGGGGACTTGCGTCTGGAAACTCGTTCGGTTCTTCCCGGTGGTCTCCGGTGACGAGCTGGTCGGCCACGCTGCCCCGCGTGCCGGCACCTCGTCCCGCGCCCGTTCGACCACCCCGGACCTCACCCGCTGACTAGTCGATCGTCGAGACCAGCTTCTGCAGCTCGCGGTCGAAGTCGATCCACAGGTCCTCCTCGCCCGGCTGGACGACGTCGTAGGAGCTGTCCAGGAACTCCGCCACGTCCTCGGCGACGGCGCTGAGGATGGCGAAGCCGGTCGGCGCGTTCAGCTCGACCAGGACGCGCTCCGGGTCGTCGGACGCGGGCCGGACGAGGATGTCGCCCTCACCGGACGGCGTCAGCAGGCCGTCGGCCAGCAGGTCGCGGGCGAACATCCACTCCACGCGGCCGGAGCCCGTGAAGAAGTTGACGGCGACGGCGTAGGGGTCTTCCGGGTCGTAGACGAGCTCGGCCTCGACCGGCGCGGGAGCCACGCCGGGTGCGAGGAGCTGAAAAGTCGTCCGGGTGGTGACCTTCAGGTTCTCGTTGTTCATGTCGATGTCCTTTCCAGACTGGTCTCCATGTCCGCTCACAAAGAGGAGACGGCCAACCAGCTCGATAAGGACGCGATTCGTCTCGGAACCATCCTATTGGGGGAGACGTGCGTCTCACCCTTCAGCGTTTGACCAGGTCGCGCGTCTCGTTTGGTGAGACGGTCTGACCTGCCGAGACGGGCTTCCTCCGGGTCAGCGCGACGCCCACGAGCACCACCAGCATGCCGACGACGACCCTTGCGTTGAGTTGCTCCCCGAGGAAGATCGCTCCAAGGAGCACCGAGACCACGGGCAAGAGGTAACCGACGGTAGTCGCCGTCGTGGCGCCCTCGTCGGCGATGACGCGGTAGTTGAGGATGAACGCCGCCCCGGTGCCGAACACGCCGAGGATGATGACGGCGACGACGCCGACCCAGTGCAGGTGCAGCGGCTGCAGGCCGCCGAACGGCGTCGCCAGGACCAGCATCCCCATCGCGGTGGTCAGCTGCATCGCGGCGAGCTGCGTCGAGGTGGCACCCGTGTTGACCAGGTAGCGGCCCGCGTAGGAGTAGCCGATGGCGTAGCTCGCGGCGCCGATGAGGCACAGCAGCGCACCCCAGCTCGCGATGCTGTTGGCCGACTGCCACGGCGCGAAGATCAGCAGCACGCCCGCGAAGCCGAGCCCCAGACCGAGCATGCGCACGAAGTCGCTGATCTTCTCCGAACCGAGCACGAGGCCGATGGCCAGCGCGAACAGCGGTGTCGTGGAGTTGAGCACCCCGGAGACGCCCGAGTCGACCGTCTGGCCGCCGAACGCGAATAGCGTGAACGGGATGGCGCTGCCGAACAGCGCCACGAAGAGCATGTGCCCCCAGATCCGGCGGTCGCGCGGCAGGGACATCTTCGCCAGTGCGAGCACGACGAACAGCACGACCGCCCCGAAGAACGTCCGCACGAGCGAGATCTGCAGGGGCGCGAGACTGCCGAGCGCGAGCTTCATCCACAGGAAGCTGGATCCCCACAGCAGGGCGAGCACGCCCATCCTGATCAAAGTTCCGCGTTGGTTCACACGTCAACCATGCGCCCTCCAACACGTGAAAACAATTTAATTGTTGTGCTGAACCTTTAAGCGCAGCTGTAAGGTCGAGGCATGCTGGACGTGCGACGAATGCAGGTGCTCAGGGCCGTGGTGAGCACGGGTTCCATCACCGCCGCGGCGACGAACCTCGGCTACACCCCGTCCGCGATCTCGCAGCAGGTCGCGGGCCTGGAGAAGCAGGCGGGACTGCCGCTGCTGGAACGCGTCGGCAGGGGCATCAGGCCCACCGCGGCCGGCCGTCTGCTCACCGAGCACGCCGGCCGCCTCGCCGAACAGCTGGCCGAGGCCGAGAGCGCCCTCACGGCGTTGCGCAACGGCTGTGCCGGCACCCTGCGCGTGCGCTACTTCGCCACGGCCGGCGCGGCGCTGGTGCCCCCCGCCGTGGCGACGTTCCGGGCCGAGCGCTCGGGGGTCGAGCTCGACCTGAAGCTCACCGAACCGACCGACCCGATCGTCGAACTGGCGGCGGGCCGCGCGGACGTGGCGATCACCGTCCTGGAGCCCGACGCCCCCGCCTTCGAGGGCATGGTCACCCGGCACCTGCTCGCCGACCCGTTCTACGCCGTCCTGCCGCGCGGGCACGCCCTGGCCCGCAAGCGCGTGCTCGACCTCGGCGACCTGGCGGACGAGCCGTGGATCGACGCGGACTGCGGCGCGTCCGGACCGTGCGCGGACCTCGTGAGGAACGCGTGTGCGGGCGCCGGGTTCTCACCGCAGGTCGCCGTCGAGAGCGATGACTACGCGACGGCGCAGGGCTTCGTGGCGGCCGGGCTGGGCGTCACGATCATCCCGCGGCTCGGGCTGGGATTCGCGCACCCCGGCGTCGTCCTGCGCAAGGTGCGCAACCCCGAACCCGTCCGGCACATCCACGTCGTCTACCGCGAGGACGCCGCGTGGAACCCGGCAGTGTTGACGCTGGCGGAGGCTTTGGAAAAGGCCGCGCGGGCTAGCTGACCCGCGCGGTCGTCACGCGCTGCCGAACGGCTTGTCGTAGCTCAGCAGGAAGTTCGGCGAGCGCCACTCCAGCGACACCTGCCGCTGCATCGACGACTTCGACCCGTCCTTCTTCTCGACCTCGAGGGTCACGACGAAGTAGTAGGGCTGCCGTTCCTCGACGTTGGTGACCTTGGCCTTCTTGATGCCGCCCCAGAACGTCTTGAAGCCGTCCATGCCGCCTGGGTACTGGCCCTGGAAGTTGCCGTTGCCCATCGCCCAGGCGTCGTTCGGCTTGCTCGGGGCGAGCTGGAAGTAGTCCTCCAGCAACGTCTTCTTGTCGTCGTCGGTCGGCGTGTCGGTCCACTGACCGGCCTTGCCCGCCGACTTCGGCGGCGTCGACGCACCCGTCGTGTCGTTGCCCTGGGTCTGCTGGGTCGTCGTGTTCGCGCCCGCGTTGTTGTTGCCGTTCCCGTTGTCACCGGTGTCGGAGAACATGCTCGCGAACATGATGCCGACGACCGCGGCCGCCACGATCGCGAGTGCGGTGTAGACCGTCGACTTCTTGCTCTTCGCCGAGGACAGCGGCGACGGCCTCGAGGGCTTCGGGCGCTGCGAGTACTGGGGAGCGGCGGCCGGGCGGTGGTTCGACGGCCCCTGCTGCTGCGTGGACACGGCGCGCGGCGGCGTGTGCATGTCGACCCGCGTCGCGTTGGGCGGCGGCGGTGGCTTCTGCTGAGCCTGCGGGGGCGTCAGCGCCCTCGTGGCGGCCTGCTGCTGCGGCTGCTGCACCGGCGCGCCGCGCCACGACGGCGGGTGCGTCGGCGCGACCACGGCGGGCGTGAAGGCGGGAGCGGCCTGGCCGTTCGCGACGGCGGCGAGCGCGTCACGGGCCTCGGCCATCGTCGGGCGGTCTTCCGGCTCGGCGCGCAGCAGGCGCATCAGCAGCGCGGTCAGCGGGCCGGCGTTGCGCGGCGGGTTGACCTTGCCGGACGCGACCTTGTGCAGCAGCGCGATGGTGTTCTCGCTCAGACCGAACGGCGGTTCGCCCTCGATCGCGGCGTACAGCGTGGAGCCCAGGGAGAACACGTCGGACGGCGAACCGGGGTCGTAGCCCTTGGCCACCTCGGGAGCGAGGTAGGCGGGGGTGCCCGCGAGCATGCCCGTCGCGGTGACCGTGACGTCACCGGTCGCGCGGGAGATGCCGAAGTCCGTGATCTTGACCGTGCCGTCGTCGCCGAGCAGCACGTTGCCGGGCTTGATGTCGCGGTGCACGATGCCGGCGTTGTGCGCGGCGGCCAGCGCGGAGGCGACCTGCATGCCGATCGACGCCACGTCCCGCGGCGGGAGCGTGCCGCGCTCGGAGAGCACCGCGGACAGGCTCTTCGACGGCAGGTACTCCATGATCAGCCACGGCTGGCTGTCGTCCTCGGCCACGTCGTAGACGGCCACCGCGTGCGGGTGCTGCAGACGTGCCGCGATGCGGCCCTCCCGCATGGCCCGTCTCTTCGCCTCGTCCGTGTCGGCTTCAGCTAGTCCGGGCTGCAGGAGCAGTTGCTTGACCGCGACGGTGCGGTGAAGACGTTCGTCGTGTGCCGTCCAGACGACGCCCATGGCGCCGCTGCCGATCCGCTGGCTCAATCGGTAGCGACCAGCGACCAATCGGCCATCGTCGGTCACAGTTGCTCCCCGCTGTGCGGTCACTTGCTCTCTGTTCAACGGCTGATCACACCTTCGGGTTCACATCACCCCATTAGGTGCGGGTACCCACCTTACGAGATTTCTACGACGTGTTGACGCTTAGCCCTACGCGCCAGGGGGCGGCGGCGGTCCACTCGAGCTCGCCGGCGGCGAAGACGGCGGCTTTGTCGTGGTCGTTGTCGTGGTTGTCGTCGTCGTAGTGGTCGTAGTGGTGGTCGTGGTTGTGGTGGTCGTCGTCGTTGTAGACGTCGTTTGTTGCGTTGTCGTTGCCTCGGGCGTGGTCGTGGTCACCTCGGGAGCCGAAGTCGTCGGCTCCACCGTCTGCGACGAGCTCGCGGGCGGTGCCGAGGGCGTCTGGCGCTCCTTGTTGAACACCCCGAGTGCGACCATCAAACCACCGATGACCAGCAACAACGCCAGAACCACCGCGGCGATCACCAGCGGCCGGTTGTTCTCCGGACCCCTGGCCGGCGCCATCGGCGGAGCCGTGCGCTGCGGAGGGGTGCGGGGCACCGCCCGGACCACGCGGGTCCGTTCGGGCTCCACGATCGTCGTCGGGTCGGGACCCGCGACCACCGCCAGCCCGTTGAACGACGGCGAACGCCCGTGCGCGACGGCGTTGAGGATCTCGCGCGCCTGGGTCATCGTCGGCCGGTCGTCCGGTTCGAAGTTGAGCAGGTACAGCAGCGTGTCGGCGAGCGGGTGGTCGACGGTGGGCGGGTTGATCCGCCCGGCCGCGACCGCGTGGAGAACACCGAGAGTGTTCTCGCTCACTCCGTAGGGCGGCTCGCCCTCCATCGCGGCGAACAGCGTGGAGCCGAGCGAGTAGACGTCGGAGGCCGGCGTCGGGTCCTGGCCGCGCGCGATCTCCGGCGCGAGGTACGCGGGCGTGCCGGCGATCAGGCCGGTCTTGGTGACCGTGATGTCGTCGGACGCGCGCGAGATGCCGAAGTCGGTGATCTTGACGACGCCGTTCTCGGCGATCAGCACGTTGCCGGGCTTCACGTCGCGGTGCACGATCCCCGCCGCGTGGGCCGCGGCCAGCGCCGCCGCGCACTGGGAACCGATGCTGGCGACCTCGATCGGGTCCATCGGCCCGCCCTCGGCCAGCGCGTCCGCGAGGCTGTAGGACGGCAGGTACTCCATGACCAGGCACGGGACGCCGTCTTCCTCGACGACGTCGTACACGGCGATGGCGTTCGGGTGGTGCAGCTTGGCGGCGATGCGGCCCTCGCGCATGGCGCGCTGGATGGCCTCGTCCTGCTCGGCCTCGTCGAGGCCGGGCGCGAGCAGCAGCTGCTTGATCGCGACCTCGCGGCCGAGGCGTTCGTCGTGGGCGCGCCAGACGATGCCCATCGCACCGGAGCCGATGCGGTCGAGGAAGCGGTACCGGTCGGCGATCAGACGGCCGTCCGAGGTGCCGGACGTCGTCACAAGCCCACCTCGGGGGTGCTCGAAGGCGTGACTGCGGCTTCGGCAGCAGATCCCACGCTCGTGCTCCTCGTGCGGTAGTCAGCGGGTCGACCGGAATGCCCGCACAGGGTACCTGTCGAGGGGCGTCGCCGAGCTACCTGTCGTACGTCAGTTCGCCGGGGCGAAGAAGTCGAATCCGCCGACGGTGTCGCCCACGGTGTTCAGCACCGGGTCGAGCAGACCGAGGTCCACGCTCACGTCGACCGGGTTGGACGTCGTGGGCAGCGGGGTCTCGGACTTGGGCGGCGTCGAGGTCCCGCTGCTGGGCGGGGTGGTCGTCGACGAGCTCGGCGGCGGTGGAGGGGTCTCGCTCGACGGCGGCGTGCTCGGCTGGCTGGTCTCGGTGGACGTCGACGGGGTGGTCGGCGTCGAGGTCTCCGAGGTGGGCTGCTGCGTCGGCTGCTGCGTCTGGGTCTGCTGCGTCGGGCGCTGCGGCTGCTGGGTCTGGACGTACGGGGCGACGCGGGTGGTCTCCTCCGTCGTCGGCGCGGCCTGCTGGGTCTCGCTCGCGTCGGACTGCTGCGTCTTGTTCGACGGCAGCTTCACGACGCCTTCGGTGCCCGCGCTCGCGCCGCGGGCCTGGGCGCGCTCGTCGAACCGCACCTCGGCGAGCGGGCGCTCGTCGGGAGAGGACAGCCAGGAGGAGGCGGCGAAGGCCACGGAACCGCAGATGATCACGCCACCGCTGGCCGCGGCGGCCAGCTTGCCGACGGTGAACCCGCCGCGCTGGGTGTCGTCGGAGCGACCCTCCCTGCGCAGCAGCTCGGTGATGTGCAGCTCCTTCATGGGCTGCTTCTTCTTGCCGCCAGAAGCCTTGACCGGCTTGAACTTGACGGTTTCCTCGAACGCCTCGGGGGTGATGTCGTCGGTGATCACGGGGATCTCGACGGTCTCCGCCTCGCGGCGGGCGATCAGCTCGGCGACGGACAGCTGCCCGGTCGACTCAGCCGTACCGCTCAACCGCCGACGATGGTCCTCAATCGACACCGCTCGTTCACCCTTCCAAGTTCGCGTACGCGCACTGGCGGAGACATGGATACCGAATCGTGACCCGAGATGTAACCCCTATGGGGGAATTTTCACGATCGAAACCCGGTTTTCGCGACGAGCGGTCACCGTTCGACTGCGAACGGCGAAGCAGTTGGGCGCGACCTAACTTCCAGTGCCTAGCTGCGCTGCGCCGAAAGGACTTCAGTCGCGACGATGCGCGGCTGGCTCGTGCTCGTCAGCCGGAAGAGCTGCTCGATGCGCAGCCAGCTGCCGTCCGCCTCCTGCATCGACACGACCGCGAGCACCGAACCGTCCGGGCGCACCGACGTCTGGTCGACGTTCACCGTCCTGATGGCGCCCCAGGACTTCACGAACTCCGCGGGGTTCGCGCCGACCAGTTCCGGCGAGAGCAGCTTGGCCGCGGAGCTGGGCTTGGTCGTGAGCAGCTCGTAGAACTTCTTCACCACGTCGACCTGCGGCACCGGGCCGACCGAGACCTCGGGCGTCGGCGGTTCGCTGGTCTGCAGCAACAGCTCGGAGGGCTGGGGCATCGGGGCCGCCGCGGCGGCGGGGGTGGTCCGCGCCGGCGGGCGCTCGTTCGGCAGCTGGGCCGACAGGACGTCGGGGCGCAGCGCGCTCGACCCCGACAGCACCGCGGGGCGTTCGTACACGGGGACGCCGACGTTCGCCGGGCGGTTTCCGGCGAGGACCGCCGCTCCGGCGACGGAGGAGACGAGCACGATCGCGCCGGCGAGCAGACCCGCGGCCCTCGCGGTGCGGCTCGACCTCGTGCGGCGGCGACGGCCGGGGGTGACGGGGATCACCGCGGTGGTCGCGGTCATGTTCTCGGTCGGGCCGAGCAGTGAGGTGACCAGAGCGTCGGTGGCGGCTTCCTCCGTCGAGAGGATGCGCATCGGGCCAGGCTGCTGCTTGATCAGCTCAGCCACGCTGATCGAGCCGTCGCGGGTGTGTCTCCGCCCGGTCGTCGCGGGACGCTGCACTGCTCTGGTCCTCCGTACTGTCCGTGTACACCTGAAGACGTACCGTGGTCGCGCGGGCAGACGCCAGTGTCTTGGTGGACTTCACCCGTCCGTGGCGACCAGTGGTGTTCAGGATTCGCTCGATGGTGCTACTTACTACGTTCGGTAGCTCCGGCCCGGACCTTTAGCCGCTTCAGCCGCCGGTCTTCAACCGTTCACCGTTGATCAGCGGCAGGTCGCCGAGCGTGAAGCTCAGCTCGCGCTTCTCGGTGCTGACCGAGCCGTCCTTCTTCGTCACCTGCAGCAGGCTGACGGTGAGGCCCTTGCCCGGGTCGACGGCGATCTCCTTCACCTCGATCAGCGAGATGTCGGCGAGCCTGCCCTCGAGCAGCGCGTCGGCGTTCGAGCGCACGGTCTCGGTGGTCATGGCGAGCGCCGTGTCGGCGTTCGTCGCCATCGCTCGGTAGAAGTGCTCGGTCTGCTCGGCGATCTTGCCGCCGTCGACGACGGGGGCCTGGGTGACGGGCACGGTCGTGACGACCGGCGGGGCCGTCCCGGACGGCTTGGGGGCCGGCGCGGACGCCTGACCGCTGGTGCCGGGGGCGCTGCTCGACCCCGTGCTCCTGCCCGTGCCGGGTACCGGGGCGTTCTCGCCCGTCTTCGCGGCCGACGGCCTGGTGCCGGTGGCCGAGGGCGTCGTGACGCCCGTGGGCAGCTCGGAGATCATCGGCACGTCCGAGGGGTAGCCCGGCAGCCCGACCGTCTCGACCTCACCGCCCCCGCCGACGAGCTTGGCCGCGGCGACGCTCAGGCCGACCAGCACGAGCACCGACGAGACGACGGCGAACCAGGCCGCCCGCTTCCAGGTGCGCGGCGGCGTGACCGAGGCGGGCACGAGGCCGATGTTGAACTTGCGCAGCCCGTCGGTGTCCTGCAGCGGGTCGATCTGGCGGCGGCGCGGCAGGGGGATGCGGTCGCCCCCGACGACGGGCCGCGCTTCCAGCGGCTGCGGCCCGTCGTCCAGACGATGTTTGCCCGGCAGTTCGTCCATCCCCGACACCCCTCTGCGACGCAGTCAGAGTAGGGCCGTTCGGAGGTGTCGAACCAACCAGAAGGGGGCGTTCAGGACGAGTGACACTCTTTTGTGTGAAGTTCCTAGCGCGGCGGAAGTTGCGCTTGACCGCTGTTCAACTGCTTGCGCGTGCTCTGCACGCCGTTGAGGGCGGCCAGACCGCTGCCGCCCGCGATCAGCGCGCCGATCACGTCGGCGCCCAGCGAGTCGCCTCCCGTGATCAGCAGACCGATCACCGCGCCCGCGGTGGCCAGGATCGCGGTCTTCCAGCGGCTGCGGACGAACTGCGAGACGGGCGCTCCGGAGAGGCCCTTCTTGTTCGCGGCGGACCCGAGCAGGCCCAGGTATGCGTCGTGCGCCAAGGCGGCGAGCAGGCCGGCGATGGCGATCAGTGCTGCGATGAGGCCCATGCCTCCAGTGTGCCCCCAGAATTTTTCGGTGGACCATCCGTGATCGCCCTGATATCCGATTCGGGTGGACATGTTCTGGCACGACGACTGCCTCGAGCACGACGCGGGTGAGGGCCTGTGGGAGCTGCCCGGCTCCTGGCCGTGGCTGGACGTCGCCGAACCGCACCCGGAGAACGCGGCACGGCTGCGCACGTTCCGGCACGCGCTGACACATGGACCGGTGGCCCCGCACCTGAGGTGGCACGAGGGGCGGCATGCGTCCGTTGACGAGCTCCTGCGCGTGCACACGGCTGGGTACTTGGACTCGTTGCGCGTGTCGGAGCGTGTGGCGCTGGAGGTGAATACGGTCGTGGGACCGGAGACGTGGCGTGCGGCCTCAGCGGCGGCGGGCACGGCGTTGGCGGCGCTGGAGTCCGGTGCGTCGCTGGCATACGCGCTGGTACGGCCGCCGGGACACCACGCACAGCCGGACATGGCGGACGGCTACTGCTTCGTGAACAACGCGGCCCTGGTGGCGGAGACCGCACGGCGTGAGGGCAAGCGTGTCGCCGTCCTGGACTGGGACGTGCACCACGGCAACGGCACGCAAGAGGTGTTCTACGACCGGCCGGACGTGCTGACCATCTCGGTGCACATGCGGCACGGGGCGTGGGGCACGAACCACCCGCAGACGGGCGCGCCATCAGAAGTGGGCGCCAACGGCAGGAACGTGAACATCGAGCTGTCACTCGGTGCGGGCGACACGACGTACATGCGCGCGCTCGACGAGATCGCCTTCCCTCTGTTGCACGACTTCGAGCCGGACCTGCTGGTGTGCGCGTCCGGGTTCGACGGATCGGCGTTCGACCCCAACGGCCGTCACAACCTCACGGCGGACGGGTACCGCGAGATCGGCCGGCGGGTGGCGTCGTTCGGGCGGCGGGTCGTGCTCACCCAGGAGGGCGGCTACCTGCGCGGGTACTCGGCGCTGTGCCTGCACGCGCTGGTGGAGGGCCTGCTGGGGCTGCCGGAACCGTTGCTCGAGGACCCGCTGGCCTACGTGCCGGACGACTCGCAGCTCGCCGACGCGGACTTCGGCCACGTCCGCGCCGCACTGAAGCCTTTTTGGCCCGGCGTCCTGTGACGCCGGGCCTGGCTCTCCCCTACCTGCCGAGCGGGCCGCGGCCCATCTTGAGCAGGATCATCGCGAGGTCCTTGCCCTCGGGGCCGAGCGGCCGGTAGCGGTTGAGCACGTCGATCTCGCGGTTGTGCACGATCTTCGTGCCACCGGCGGCCATGCGCGCCGCGCCGATGACCTTGGACACCTCGACGCGCCGTTGCACGAGGCGGAGGATTTCCGCGTCGAGGTGGTCGATTTCCTCGCGCAGCTGGTTGATGTCGGGTTCGGTGGTGGTATCCATCGTCATGACCTCTCGAGTACTTCGAGTCCCGGCCCGGAAGCAGCGAAGCCCCGGTGTCCGAGGACTCCGGGGCTTCGCGGTGGCTTTGTCTGCGCTAGACGACCACGGGAGCCGGAGTCCGGATCCCGTAGAAAAACTCGAAGAACGTCGCGCGCACGGACCTAGTGTGCCACAAGAAGCCGACCTAGGCTGCTCCCGTCCCATCGACGACCGTTTGGGGTCACAGTGAAGCGCGTACTGGGTGTGGCTTCCGCACTGCTGCTGTCAGCGTCCGCCACTTCCGCCAGTGCGGCGGAGTCGAGGTGGGCCAGCGTCGAGATGACGCCGTCGGAGGGGTGGACGGTCCTGCAGACCGGCTACTGGTCGATGCGCGGCGGCTTTCAGGGCACGTTCGACGTCAACATCACCAACCGGTCCGACCGCGACGTCTCCGACCTCCACCTGCACATCTCGCTGCCGCCCGCCAAGCTGGCGGTCACCGGCTGGGAGGGCGACTACTGGAGGTGCTGGAACGTCGAGGGCGGCGCCGGCGCCGAAGGTGTGCACTGCGCGGCGGACTTCCTCGCCGTGCCGGGCGAGGCGTTCCCGACGCTGAAAGTTCACACCAAAGGGCTCGAGCACCACACCGACTCGATCGACCTCTACGCCGAGTCCCGCGGCGCGGAACCCGCCCACGCGGGGGTTCCCTACCGCATCGATCTGAGCACCTGATCGAACACATGGTCGGGCGGTACCGGATTCGTCGGTGCCGCCCGGTACCGTGGATGGACGATGAGCGCCTTGTTCGACTTGCCCTCAAGTCCCCCCGTTTCCCGCGCGGGTCACCTGCTCGACGATCTGAACCCCGCGCAGCGTCGTGCCGTCGAGCACGCCGGTTCACCCATGCTCGTGGTGGCCGGCGCGGGCTCCGGCAAGACGCGCGTCCTCACCCGGCGGATCGCGTACCTGCTCGCGGCACGTGACGTGCATCCCGGCGAGATCATGGCCATCACGTTCACGAACAAGGCCGCCGCCGAGATGAAGGAGCGCGTCGCCGACATGGTGGGCGCCCGCGCCCGCTCGATGTGGGTGTCGACGTTCCACTCCATGTGCGTGCGCGTGATGCGCCGCGACGCGAAGACCCTCGGCATGTCGTCGAACTTCTCGATCTACGACAGCGACGACACGCGCCGCCTCATCACCCTCGTCGCCAGGGACCTCGACCTGGACCCGAAGAAGTACGCGGCCCGCACCCTCGCCGTGCACATCTCGAACCTCAAGAACGAGCTGATCGACCCCGAGACCGCCACGGCCCAGGCCACGAACGACCTGGAACGCCGCGTCGCCGAGGTCTACACCGTCTACCAGCGCCGCCTGGGCGAGTCGAACTCGCTCGACTTCGACGACCTCATCATGAGGACCGTCGAACTGCTGCAGCGCTTCCCGGAGGTGGCGGAGCACTACCGCCGCCGCTTCCGCCACGTCCTGGTCGACGAGTACCAGGACACGAACCACGCGCAGTACACCCTCGTGCGCGAGCTCGTCGGCAAGGCGGGCGGCGAGATCCCCCCGGCAGAACTGTGCGTGGTGGGCGACGCGGACCAGTCCATCTACGCCTTCCGCGGCGCCACGATCCGCAACATCGTGGAGTTCGAGCGCGACTACCCGGACGCCACCACGATCCTGCTGGAGCAGAACTACCGCTCCACCCAGAACATCCTGACCGCCGCCAACGCGGTGATCTCCCGCAACCCGAACCGCCGCGACAAGTCGCTCTGGTCCGACCTCGGCGAGGGCGAGAAGATCGTCGGCTACGTCGCGGACAACGAGCACGACGAGGCCGCGTTCGTCGCGAACGAGATCGACCGCCTGGTGGACGGCGGCGAGGTCAACAACTCCGAGATCGCCGTCTTCTACCGCACCAACAACCAGTCGCGGGTCTTCGAGGAGATCTTCATCCGCCTCGGCCTCCCGTACCGCGTGGTCGGCGGCGTCCGCTTCTACGAGCGCCGCGAGGTCCGCGACGCCCTCGCCTACCTGCGCACCCTGGCCAACCCGGAGGACACGGTCTCGCTGCGCCGAATCCTCAACGTCCCCAAGCGGGGCATCGGCGAGAGGGCGGAAGCCTGCGTCTCGGCCTACGCCGAACG
Source organism: Lentzea cavernae (assembly GCF_014653695.1). GTDB lineage: Bacteria > Actinomycetota > Actinomycetes > Mycobacteriales > Pseudonocardiaceae > Lentzea > Lentzea cavernae. The sequence continues at coordinate 730,778 of NZ_BNAR01000003.1, forward strand.
CGAACGCATCAGCTTCGCCGCAGCCCTCCGCGAGGCGGTCGTCGACCGAGTCCCGATGCTGAACCCGCGCTCCCGCAACGCCATCGCAGGCTTCGTCGAGATGATGGACCAACTCGGCGAAATGGTCGCCCGCGAGGACGACGTCGCCGACATCCTCGAAGCAGTACTCGAGAAGACCGGCTACCGCACCGAACTGGAAGCCAGCGAGGACCCCCAGGACCACACCAGGGTCGAGAACCTCAACGAACTGGTCACCGTCGCCCGCGAGTTCACCGAACTGGAACTCCCGGAAGGCGCAGACCCGGTCCCCTCCCTGCCGGCCTTCCTGGAACGCGTCTCCCTGGTGGCCGACGCCGACTCCATCCCGGACGCCGACTCCGACGGCGTGGTCACCCTCATGACCATCCACACGGCCAAGGGCCTCGAGTACCCCGTCGTCTTCAGCACGGGCTGGGAAGACGGCGTCTTCCCCCACATGCGAGCCCTAGGCGACCCAGCAGAACTCGCAGAAGAACGCCGCCTCGCCTACGTAGGCATCACCAGGGCCCAACGCCGCCTCTACCTCTCCAGGGCCCTCGTCCGCTCCGCCTGGGGCCAGCCCTCGGCCAACCCGGCCTCCCGCTTCCTGGACGAGATCCCCCAGGACCTCCTGGACTGGCGCCGAGTGGAACCCTCCCGCTCAGGCCCGGCAGCCGCCACCACCTGGGGCCGCTCAGCCTCAGGCGGCATAGCCTCCCGAGGCCTCTCCCGCCCGGCCCCGGGCAAGGCGGGCTGGAAGGACGCCCCAGCCCTCAAGCTGGAAGTGGGCGACCGCGTCACCCACGACAAGTACGGCCTCGGCCGCGTGGTGGCAGTCGACGGCGCGGGCGGCCTGCGGGCAACCGCGACCATCGACTTCGGCGGTGCCGGCACGGTCCGCCTGATGCTCATCGGCAGCGTCCCCATGACCAAGCTCTGACAATCCCACGCCGCCCGGCAGTTCGGACGGCGAAGCCTCGGGCTTCGGCGGCGGAGCTGCGCGGGGCCCGAGGTGGGAGGGTGAGACGGTTCGGCCAGGTGGTCCGGGGAGATGGTCCGGACCGAGCGACGCGGGCTGGGTGACGCGGGCTGGGTGACGCGGGCCGAGTGACGCAAACCGGGCGTGCAGCCGTGCGGTGCAGCCAGGTGGCGCGGACTTACCGCGGCAAGCCGGGCAGTCTCGGGCGATGTAGCCAGGTGGCGGTGCCCGGCGATGCCGAGCCGGGTGGCGGTGCTGGCCGACATGGAGTCGCGGGCAGTGCGGGCCGGGCAGTGCGGGCCGGGCAGTGCGGGCCGGGCAGTGCGGGCCGGGCAGTGCGGGCCGGGCAGTGCGGCCAGGCGCTGCGGAGCGACCGCACCCATGCCCACGCTCACGCAGGCGTCCTCTCCGACCCAGGACCCCCCGCGACCCAACATAGCGAGCAGGTCTGACACTCCCAGCGAAGCCGAAGGCGAGCAGTCAGACCACAAGCCCAAGAACCAGCACCCACCAGCCAGCGATGCCGCAGGCGAGCCGTCCTTACCAAGAGGTCCAGGTGGGGTGGTTTCGTCACGAGTCGTGCCACAGCACTTGCTGCATCAGAGGAGGGGTGTCAAACGGACACGCTCTTCGTCCGTTTGACACCCCTCCTCTGATGTGGCCCGCTCCTGGCACGGCTTGGGACGAAACCACCCCACCACCGCAACCAACCAAGCAACGCGCATCCGCCCAACGCAACAGGCGTGCCATCAACCCGCGCACGGCGCAGGCCCGGTTTCAGATCAGATCGGCGGGGTCTGGGGCAGAGCCCCAGGAATCAGCAGAAACGAACCGCCCGCAACCCAACCACCTACGAACAACAACCCGCCACCCGCCAACGCAACAGAGCAACGCCCCCAGCAACAAGCGCAACCAAACACGACGATTTACGGAACCCCACCGACTCACCATCCGGCCGAACCCCCACCCCCATCCCCACCCCCCTGACCAGCACTTCCCCGCCCCCCAAAAGATTCCAAAAAAATCCAGCAAAACCAGCGCAACGACCACCCACCACGTACGTCTATGTGGGTGTCGCAAGCAGCACAGCCAGGAAACGCTCGGGGCGAATCCAGGCACGAAGAGCAGCCTGCGGACGAAGGGGAGCGAAGGGACGGCGGGGGCCCAACTTCGCGGCGAAGTGCGGCCGGACCGAACGGGAGAGCGGTCCGGCCGCGCTGTCCACGCAGAACCATCAAGTCCGCCTCGGACAGTCGCTACAGGACCGCCGGCACGAGCCGAAGTCCCCACACGACCCGGACACACGGCCACAACCGCCGGGCACACGCGCAACCAGCCGACCACACACGGCTGAAACGAAGATCGACGCAGGTCAACCCCACTGCGTTCAAAAATTGTCAGACCCCCGGAGCATCATCTACCGCATGAGGTCACAACCCCAGCGGGAGAGCTCACGATGGATCACGTACTGGCCGGCGCCCTGCACGAACGTGTGTTCGCAATCCTCAACCAGCTGGAATCCCCGGAAACCACGAAGCTGGTCGAAGCCTGGCGCGCTGTGCTCAGCCACCACGCACCGACGGAGAGCGGGGCCTGCAGTGCATGCGGCCCGCGCTGGCGCAGGCACATGTGCTCGGTCTGGCGCGTAGCAGCCGCCTACTTCGCCCGCCCGGACCAAGAGCGCGGCTAGAGCGACGCTAGAGCCGCCTGAGGCGTTTCAAACACCCGAACCCACGCGAGGAGGTGGGCACGCCGTAGAACGCCCGTCAGAAAGCTGCTGAGCCGTAGTTCAGTAGAACCCGAACCAGATCCGGCAGTCCAAGACCGCATACAACCCGCCAGATCTGGCAACCCCAGACCTGGCAGCCGGGAAACTCAGACAGTCACACCGCGAGCGTTCAACCACGTGAGCGGGTTGATCTTCTGGCCGTCCGGGTTCCACACCTCGAAGTGCAGGTGGGGGCCGGTGGAGAAGCCGCGGTTGCCCATGCGGGCGATCTGCTGGCCCGCCTTGACCTGCTGGCCTTCGCGGACGCCGATGGTGTCCATGTGGCCGTAGACGGTGATGGTGCCGTCGGAGTGCTGCACGCGGACCCAGAGGCCGAAGCCGGAGGCGGGGCCTGCCTCGAGGATGACGCCGTCTGCGGCGGAGACGATTGGGGTGCCGATGGGGCCCGCGATGTCGATGCCGAGGTGCATGGTGCCCCAGCGGCCGCCGTAGCCGGAGGTGAACTCGCCGGCGGCGGGGCGGACGAACTTCGGGCGCTTCTTCTCGGCCTCGGCGACCTCGCGCTCGGTGGTGAGCTGCTGGCTGCGCAGGAGCTTGGCCGCTTCGGCGGAGCCCTCGGCCGTGGTCTTGGAGACCGCGAGGATCTGCGGGGCGGAGGCGGTGTCGCCGCCCATGCCGTCGAACGTGGCGGCGCCATCGGAGTGGTTCGCGAGTTGGACGTCCGCGCTGTCGTCAGCGGCGGCCTGTCCGATCTGGCCCGCGCCTGCTGCGGCGAAGGCGCCTACTGCGACGGCGGCGACGACGATGCGTCCGCGAAGCGCCGACGGTGGCGGGGGGAGCCGGTGAGAGCTGACCGGGCGCACTGATGCACGGTCGACTGCCTCTTCAAGCGCAGCACTGCGTTCATGGCCGCCGGGGGAGCGGTGGTGACTCAAAGCTTGCCCTTCCGCCTTCGGGGAGCCTGGTCGCATGGACTGCCGGGCGGGGGATTCCCGGTGAGTCAGGATTCGGGGTTCTGACTCGGTGTCCTTCTGTGATCAGACCGTGACAACGGACCGGGGGACTGTAACGACGGGAAGCCTCAGAGGGCAAACCCCAGTTCGTTACGTCCTCCCAATGGGCGGCCACCAGCGGGTTTTATCTGTCAACTGTGACGGTCGGTCATGCCGGACGGCGGAAACGCCTCACCGCCAGCGGCGATGGGGTGAGTTGACAAGTCATCCGATCGGGTGATGGCAGTCACAACGACGTGAAGAGTCCTCGTGTCAACAGGCAAAGAAAGGTGACCTGAATCACGTATCTGGTGCTCTTCGACGAGCAACGACGAGTGCTCCAGCCGGGCGTTGCGCTGGGGGACGATGACCTGATCCATCTCCGACCAGACCACGACGAAGCGCGTGCGGCACGGGCGGCAGGGCTCGGCGAGTTCGGCCAGGAGTTCGGAGCCCGGCCGCAGCTGCCGGGTCAGCGGAGTCGGCAGCAAATACGCGGCGAGCGTGCCGTTGTGAGGCGTTCCCAGTGTTACGAGTGTGCGAACGCGTGAGTCACCGTGCAGCCGTTGTACGTAGTACCTGGCAATGAGCCCGCCGAGCGAATGGCCGACCACGTGCACCTGATCGGAACCGGTCTGCTCGCAGATCCGCTCGATGTGCGCGCCCAGCAAGGCGGCCGAACGGCGGACGTCACCGGTCAACGCCGTCAGCACGCTGTAGTTGATGGCGTGAACCACCCCGAAGCCCCGCCTTCGCAGTGCCCCCGACAGCACCGCGAAGGCGGAGCGGTTGTCCCCGATGCCATGCACCAACACGATCGGGGTGCCCGCGGCCTCCATGGCCGAAACCACCAGGCCACGCTGCATCGGGGGCAGGCCGTCGGTGCGGTAGTGCCGGTACTGGCCGTCCGGGCGCAGCTGCTCGGTGATGGCGCCCCACGGGTAGAGCACCGCGTGGGCAGTCAGCCAGGCCGCCTCCATCGCGACCCCGCGCATCCCGCCGGGCGTGACCATCGCCCGCAGCGCCACCTTCACTTCCTCCGCGACGTCGCGGGCGGTGTGGACGCCCCATCCGGCGCGGTCGAGAGCAGCGTCGGTCAGACGCGTGATCCACGACCGGCCCGTGTCGCTCATGTGAGCGACGTTAAGTGATGAAGTCACGCACCAGGACTACCCGGCGGATGTTTTCCACATGCGAACGAAATTCATCTCAGTAGGCCCCACGTGACCCTTTCCCTCTATTGCTAGGTTCGCCCGCGATGACTCGCACCGAGCTCGAGAACCAGACCCCTGCGGCCGCCAGGCTGCGCACGTCGTGGGCCCTCGCCGCGGCAGGCTCCCTCCTGCTGGCCCTGGGCCCGCTGCTCGGCGTGGTCGACGGCGCGGAACCCGCCTTCACGTCGTGGCCGCTGCTCGCCCTGCTGGCGCTGTTGCCGCCGGTCGTCGCGGGCGTGCTGCTGATGCGCGGCCGCCCGTTCGTGGCGGCGGGGCTGATCGCCGCGGCCGGCGTCTTCGCGGTGGGCCGGCTGCTGAGCGACCTGCTGATCGTCTTCGACGCGATGGAGGTGGCGCGGCCGGAGCTGTTCCGGCCGACGACCCTCGTCGCCGTCACCCCGTCCACGGGCGTGTGGCTGCTGGTCGCCGGGCACGTGCTGGTCATCGCCGGTGGTGCGCTCGCCGCGGGCCGGGCAGGCATGCCCGCGGACGAGTCGGAGCCCCCGACCCTGGTGGCCCTGCCCGTGCTCATCGCCGCGGTGGCCACCGTCGGGCTGCTGGGCAAGCCGTTCGTCTCCGCGGACCCGTTCCAGCTCGACCGCGGGCCGTGGGACCTGCCGGTGCTCGGCCTGGTCGGCGGACTGCTGATCGCCCTGGCCGCGCCCCTGGCCACCGCTCTCGCCGCCAGCTCGCCCGACCCGGACACCCGCGAGGGCGGCACGCTCGGCGTCTCGCTCTCCCTGCTGGCCGTGGTGCTGCCGCCGCTGGTCGTGACCGCGACCGCACCGGGCCTGGGAGTGGCGGCCGGCCCGCTGATCGCGTTGTTCGCCGCGCTCGCGCTGCCCGTCGTGCCCCTGCTGGCCAGGCTGGTGCGGCTGTGGAGCGGCAAGCGCGACTCCACGCGCGACCTCGCTCTGCCGTCCGTTCAGCGCATGCACGTGGCGGCGGGTGTCTTCAGCGTTCTCGCCGCCGTCGCGATCCTGCTCGGCACGGTTCTCCCGCAGCTCGTCCTCACGACGGGCGGCGCGGCCCCCGGACTGGCGTCGGCGAACCTCCTCTGGCCCGCCGGCCTGGCGTTCGCGGTGATCGGCTGCGCCCTGTTCGTCCCGTCCGTCGCCGGTGCCGTCCGCCCCGCCCTGCTCTTCGGGTACTTCGCGATGCAGCTCGCCGCGGCGGGCGCCGTCGAGCCGGTGCTGGCCGCGAACCAGGCCGGGATCGCGCAGCCGGGCGCCGGCTTCTGGCTGATGGTCGTCGAGTTCCCGCTGGGCCTGCTCGCGCTGATCTGCGCGGGTCTGGCCGGCGCCGTCGAGCGGGAGGACACCGACGCCGGCAAGCGGCAGGAGGTGCCGGTGGCCGAACTGGGCGCGGTGCTGCTGGCCGGGCTCTTCACGGTGGGCGCGTTCGCGTTGCCGACGGTGCGCGGCGACGGCTACACGGCGCCCACGCTGGTGCCGGACAGCGACCCGGTCGTCTCCGTGGTGCTGCTCTCCTGCCTGCTGTGGCTGATCGTCGGCGCGGTGGTCGCACTCCGGTCGCGGCCCGCTCGCGGGGCCGGGGTGTTCGCGGGCGCCGCGCTGCTGCTCGGCGTGCGCGCGCTGGAGCTGCCGCTGACGGGGGACAAGGTGGCGGGTGCCACGGCCGCGCCCGGCACGTGGCTGGCGCTCGCGGCCGTGGTCGCTCTCGTGGCCGCGGCCGGTCTCATGGGTGCTCGCTCGACGCGCTGAAACGTGACGTAGAGGCGCTTTGCTCTGTATCGCGCGCACGTGCGTGATCGACCTCACCGCCGTTGAGACCGACCTCACCGGTGGTGACGTGCGAGCGGTACCCGCAGGTCGATAGTGTCTGGGCCCAGCCGCGTCAAGTGGGTTCGCTTGGCCCCTTGAGGACCACCCAGGCGCGGTGTTGTGTTCCGACACCGACGTCGCAGGAGACCCGAGTGGACCTGTACGAATACCAGGCGAAGGACCTCTTCGCCGCCCACGGCGTCCCGGTACTGCCGGGCGATGTGGCCACCAACCCCGCCGACGCCAAAGCCATCGCCGCGAAGTTCGGCCAGGCCGTCGTCGTCAAGGCCCAGGTCAAGACCGGCGGCCGCGGCAAGGCCGGTGGTGTGAAGCTCGCTTCCACCCCGGAGGAGACCGAGGAGAAGGCGACCGCCATCCTCGGCCTCGACATCAAGGGGCACATCGTTCACCGCGTTCTGGTGACGCCCGCCTCCGACATCGCGGAGGAGTACTACTTCTCCTTCCTGCTCGACCGCGCCAACCGCACCTTCCTCGCCATGGCGAGCGTCGAGGGCGGCATGGACATCGAGGAGGTCGCCGCGACCAAGCCCGAGGCCCTCGCGAAGATCGCCATCGACGCCATCAAGGGCGTCGACGTGGCCAAGGCGACCGAGATCGCCGACGCCGCGAACTTCCCGGCCGAGGTCAAGGACCAGGTCGTCGACACCATCGTGAAGCTCTGGGAGACCTTCGTCTCCGAGGATGCCACGCTGGTCGAGGTCAACCCGCTGGTCCGCGACCCGCAGGGCAAGATCGTCGCGCTCGACGGCAAGGTCACGCTCGACGAGAACGCCGACTTCCGCCACCCGGCCCACGCCGAGCTGGTCGACAAGGCCGCTGAGAACCCCCTCGAGGCGAAGGCCAAGGAGAAGGGCCTCAACTACGTCAAGCTCGACGGCGAGGTCGGCATCATCGGAAACGGTGCCGGTCTGGTCATGTCGACGCTGGACGTCGTCGCGTACGCCGGTGAGCAGTACGGCGTGAAGCCCGCGAACTTCCTCGACATCGGTGGCGGCGCGTCCGCCGAGGTCATGGCCAACGGCCTGGACGTCATCCTCGGCGACGAGGCCGTCCGCTCGGTCTTCGTCAACGTCTTCGGCGGCATCACCGCGTGCGACGCCGTGGCCAACGGCATCGTGAAGGCGCTGGAGATCCTCGGCGACTCGGCCACCAAGCCGCTCGTCGTCCGCCTGGACGGCAACAACGTGGAGGAGGGCCGCGCGATCCTCGCCGAGGCCAACCACCCGCTGGTGACCGTTGTCGACACGATGGACAACGCGGCCGCCAAGGCCGCCGAGCTCGCGGCTGCGGGGGTCTGAGTCAGATGGCTATCTTCCTCAACGAGAACAGCAAGGTCATCGTCCAGGGCATGACCGGTGCCGAGGGCACCAAGCACACCAAGCGCATGCTCGCGTCCGGCACGAACATCGTCGGTGGCGTGAACCCGCGCAAGGCGGGCGAGAAGGTCGACTTCGACGGCACCGTCCTCCCGGTCTTCGGCACCGTCAAGGAGGCCATGGAGGCCACCGGCGCGAACGTGACCGTGATCTTCGTCCCGCCGGCCTTCTCGAAGGCCGCCGTGGTCGAGGCGATCGACGCCGAGATCGAGCTGGCCGTCGTCATCACCGAGGGCATCCCGGTGCACGACACCGCCTACTTCTGGGCGCACGCCGTCGCAACGGGCCACAAGACCCGCATCATCGGCCCGAACTGCCCCGGCATCATCAGCCCCGGCAAGTCCAACGCCGGCATCATCCCCGCGAACATCGCGGGCAGCGGCAAGATCGGCCTCGTGTCGAAGTCGGGCACGCTGACCTACCAGATGATGCACGAGCTGCGGGACTTCGGTTTCTCCACCGCGATCGGCATCGGTGGCGACCCGATCATCGGCACCACGCACATCGACGCCCTGGAGGCCTTCGAGGCCGACGAGGAGACCGTCGCGATCGTGATGATCGGTGAGATCGGTGGCGACGCCGAGGAGCGCGCGGCCGCGTACATCAAGGAGAACGTGACCAAGCCGGTCGTCGGCTACGTCGCGGGCTTCACCGCTCCCGAGGGCAAGACCATGGGCCACGCCGGCGCCATCGTCTCGGGCTCGGCGGGCACCGCGCAGGCGAAGAAGGAGGCCCTCGAGGCCGCCGGCGTCAAGGTCGGCAAGACGCCGTCCGAGACCGCCGACCTGATGCGCGAGATCATGCAGGGCCTCTGACCTCGGCCTGAAGGCGGAAACCGGTGACGCCGGTTCCCGCCACCGGCGAATCCCGCTCCGGGGGACGTCCCGAGTGTCATGGCACGCAGAGCAACACGAGGACCGGATTCCGAGTACTTTCGGAGTCCGGTCCTCGCTCCTTTGGCGGAACCGGCATGATCGGTCCATCGTCTTAGTAGCGGGTGCAGAGCACTGCTAGCGTCACTCGACGCACCCTGGTTTGAGGAGGAGACCTCGACATGTCCGTGCCTTACGGCGCACCCCAGCAGCAGCCGCCGGGTCCGGCACAGCACCAGGCAGCGCCTTCGGCCCCTGGGGCCCCCGGTGCCAACAACATCAACCTGACCGTGATCCTCCCGCTGGTCGCGGCGGGTCTCGGCCTCGTCGCGTACTTCATCGCGTTCGCGGACGACGTCAGCAGCGGCAGCGTGACGTACCTGCTCGCGGCGGGTCTGCTCGCCGGCCTCTCGGTGCTCCCGAGCACCCCGAAGGGCTTCGTGCCGGTCGCCGCGATCCTGGCGGCCGTGCAGACCCTGCTGCAGCTGCAGGTCATCATCAAGTCCCCGTCCGTGCAGGGCCTGGACATCGTGCTGCTCATCGTCGCGCTGCTCGAGACGGCCGCGGTCGTGCTCGCGTTCCTGCTCGCCGAGGGCATCGTGAAGTTCGAGCCGAAGCCCGCGAACCCGTACGCGGGTCAGCAGCAGCAACAGGGGCAGCCGGGCGGCTGGAACCCGCAGTCCGGCGCGTTCCCGCAGCAGGGCCAGCACCCGCAGCACGGCGCCCCCCAGCAGGCCCCGCAGCAGCAGGCGCAGGGCCAGCAGTTCGGCCAGCAGCAGCAGTTCGGTCAGCAGCCGCAGCAGCCCGCACAGCCGGGGCAGCCGCCGCAGCAGACCAGCTTCATGCCGCAGCCGGGCCAGTTCGGCTCGCCGGGCACGCCGCCCGGCGGCTTCGGCGGACCGCAGCAGTAAGGTCCGCACACCGTTCGACCTCAGGGGTGGTGCCGGTTCTCCGGTGCCACCCCTGTCGTATGACCCGGCGTGCCTGCCCCGAATGGCCCAGGCGGCCTGACACAGTGGAGAAGTGCCCGTGCTGCAACGCGATGTGACCCGCGAGGTCAACACCGTGCGCCCACCGGAGTTCTCGCGGTCCGAACGCCTGCGCGTGCTCGTCGCCGCCGCGGTCGGGTCGGTGGTCGTCGGGTACGCCGCGGTCGCCGCCGTTCTCGCGCTGATCTCCGCGACGGCCACGTACGCCGAGTTCTCCACGTCAGGGGTGCTCAGCGCCGCCGCTCCCGCTTGGCTGGCGGCACACCACGTGCCGTTGCGCTTCGACTCGGGCCAGCTCGGCGTGCTGCCGTTGCTGCCCACGGCGTTGCTGATGCTGCTGATCGGCCGCACCGCCGCGGGCACCGCCGACCGCCTGGGCTTGTACGAACCGCTGCAGGTGCGCGGGGTCGTGCTCAGCATCGCCGGAGCGCACGCCGTCGTCGGCGGGGCGATCGCGCTGGTGATGGGTGAAGGTGTCGTGCGCGCCACACCAGCCGTGGCGTTCTTCGGGTGTGCTGCGGTGTCCGCGCTCGCGGCCACGCTCGGCGTCGCTCGCCGCTGCGGTCTGTACGAGGTGGTGTTCGACAAGCTCGACCCGGTGGCGCTGCACGGGCTGCGCGCCGGTTTCATGGCGTTGTTCGCGCTGGTCAGCGTCGGTTCGCTGGCGGTGGCGGCCGGGCTCGCCGCGTCGTGGCCGACGACCAGCGGGCTCTTCGCGGGCGCCGGGCCGTCGTTCGGCGTCGGCCTCGGCGTGTTCCTGCTGTGCCTCGCCTACCTGCCGAACGCGATCATCGCGGGCTTCTCCTACGTCGTGGGCGCCGGCTTCTCGATGGGCGGCGTCGAGGTCTCCCCGCTGCACTTCGTCGGCGGTCAGGTACCCCCGGTGCCGCTGCTGGCGGCCATGCCGGAGCACGAGTTCGTGTGGAGTCCCGCCCTGCTGGCCGGTGGCGCGGTGATCGGCGTGCTCGTCGGCTGGACCTGCCGCAAGGTGTCCGACCGGCCGACGTCACGGCTGCGCGCGGTGCTGGTGGCCGCGATCACGGCGGGCGTGGGCAGCCTCGTGCTCGCCGCGACGGCCGGTGGACGTCTCGCCGGCGGCGCGTTCGACCCCGTGACGGTGCCCGCGGGCCTGCTCGCGCTGGTCGTGGCGCTGTGGGTGCTGGTGCCGGGCGCGCTGGTGGCCTGGCTGGCCGGCAACCGGGCGAAGGCCGCGGTGGCCGCCGGCAGCACCGAGTTCGTGGAGCCGGACTACGACGAGGACGCCGAGGCAGCCGACCCGGACGTGGTGTTCGAGGACGACGAGCTCACCGACCAGTTCGAGCAGCTCGAGGTCGTGGACGCCGACGAGTTCGAGGTCGACGAGGACCTCGAGGACGACGACCACTACGACGAGGACGAGTACTACGAGGACGAGCCGGAAGACGTCGAGGACGCCGAAGACGTTGAGGCCGCAGAGGAAGACGACGCCGAACCGGACGACGAATCGGACGGCGAGGAGGACCCCGCCGAGGAAGACGATCTCGACGCGGAGTTCGACGAGATGCTCGGCATGGAGCCGGAGGAGGACCTGGACGGCAAGCCGGGACGGTGACGTCATAGGCTGCTCCTGAGCTGCTGCAACGACCAGGAGTAGACGCTGAGCACCGAACTTCGGCTTCCCACACCGGCGCGCGTCGTCGTACTCGTCTCCGGTTCCGGAACCCTCATGCAGGCCTTGCTGGACGCCGACCTCCCGATCGAGGTGGTGGCCGTCGGAGCCGACCGCGAGAACATCGAGGGCCTCAAGCGCGCCGAACGCGCCGGGGTGCCGCACTTCGCCGTGAAGCTGCGCGACCACGCCGACCGCACGGCCTGGGACGAGGCGCTGACGGAGGCCGTCGCGGCGCACGAGCCCGACCTGGTCGTGTCCGCCGGCTTCATGAAGATCATCGGCGAGCGGTTCCTCGCCCGCTTCGGCGGCCGGATGATCAACACGCACCCCGCGCTGCTGCCGTCCTTCCCCGGCGCGCACGCCGTGCGTGACGCACTGGCCTACGGCGTGCACGTCACCGGATCGACGGTGCACCTGGTCGACGCGGGCGTCGACACCGGGCCGATCCTCGCGCAGGAGGCCGTGGTCGTCGAACCCGGCGACACCGAGGAAACGCTGCACGAACGCATCAAGGTCGTCGAACGCCGGCTGCTCGTCGAGACAGTCGGCCGACTCGCCCGCGAGGGCTGCACCGTGAACGGACGAAAGGTGAGCATTCCGTGACGACTCCTGGGAGCACTCCCGCCGAGAGGCGACCGGTCCGCCGGGCCCTGATCGGGGTCTCCGACAAGGCCGGCCTGCTGGAGCTGGCCACCGGCCTGCACGCGGCCGGAGTCGAGATCGTGTCCACCGGCGGCACCGCCAAGGTGCTGGCCGACGCGGGCGTCCCCGTGACGCCGGTCGAGCAGGTCACCGGGTTCCCCGAGTGCCTCGACGGCCGCGTGAAGACGCTGCACCCGCGCGTGCACGCCGGTCTGCTCGCGGACCTGCGCAAGGACTCGCACGTCCAGCAGTTGCGCGAGATGGACATCGCGCCGTTCGACCTGCTGGTCGTGAACCTGTACCCGTTCACGCAGACCGTCGCGTCGGGTGCCTCCCCGGACGACTGCGTCGAGCAGATCGACATCGGCGGCCCCGCGATGGTCCGCGCGTCGGCGAAGAACCACGCCAACGTCGCGGTCGTCGTCGACCCGGCCCGCTACGACTGGGTGCTGGAGAACGTCCGCGAGGGCGGCTTCACCATGACCGACCGCCAGCGCCTGGCCGCGGACGCGTTCCGCCACACCGCCTCCTACGACGTGGCCGTGGCCTCGTGGATGGGCAACGTGCTGGCGCCCGACGACGAGGGCAGCGGCTTCCCCGGCTGGGTCGGCGCGACCTGGAACCGGTCGAACGTCCTGCGCTACGGCGAGAACCCGCACCAGAGCGCCGCGATCTACGCGCAGGGCGACGGCCGAACCGGCCTGGCGTCGGCGAAGCAGTTGCACGGCAAGGAGATGTCGTACAACAACTACCTCGACAGCGACGCCGCGTGGCGTGCCGCGTGGGACCACGAGCTGCCGTGCGTGGCGATCATCAAGCACGCCAACCCGTGCGGCATCGCGGTGTCCGAGCTGAGCATCGCGGACGCGCACCGCAAGGCGCACGAGTGCGACCCGCTCAGCGCGTTCGGCGGCGTCATCGCGTCGAACAGCGAGGTCACCATCGAGATGGCCGAGTTCGTCTCGGAGATCTTCACCGAGGTCGTCATCGCACCGTCCTACGAGGACGGTGCGGTCGAGGTGCTGCAGCGCAAGAAGAACGTGCGCGTCCTCGTGGCCGAGGCCCCGGCTCGCGGCGGTGCCGAGATGCGCCCGGTGTCCGGTGGCCTGCTGCTGCAGCAGCGCGACGCCATCGACGCCTCCGGTGACTCGCCGGCGAACTGGACCCTGGCGGCGGGCAAGCCCGCGGACGAGAAGACGCTGGCGGACCTCGAGTTCGCGTGGCGCGCCATCCGCGCGGTGAAGTCGAACGCGATCCTGCTGGCGAACGACGGCGCCACCGTCGGCGTCGGCATGGGCCAGGTCAACCGGGTCGACTCGTCGCACCTCGCGGTGAAGCGCGCGGGCGAGCGGGCCAAGGGCGCTGTCGGCGCCTCCGACGCGTTCTTCCCGTTCCCGGACGGCCTCGAGGTGCTGCTGGAGGCCGGTGTGCGCGCGGTCGTGCAGCCCGGCGGTTCGGTGCGCGACCCCGAGGTCATCGCGAAGGCCGAGGAAGCGGGCATCACGCTGTACCTGACGGGCACGCGTCACTTCGCCCACTGATGACTCGTTGCTGACAAGGGGCCGCTTCCGTCGGGGGAGCGGCCCCTTTCGCGTTCAGGGCTTCGCGCACTCGCGCGTCAGCGGGGCGCGTGTTGGTCTTCTCGGGTGGCTGCGGAGGGCTCCAGCCCGGTCGCGGCCGGTAGCCCTGCTGCGCCGTCCGGATCCCATCGTGCGGACGGGGCCGGTTCGCGGTTTCCCCAGTTCCCAGCAGCTCTGAGGAGCTTTCCGGTGCACGTGACCGTGTCCACCAAAAGGGTGACGCCGTGGCATTGACACAGGGGTGCGTCCACGCGCTACGATCATCTCGTTCGTTCGAACAAGAGTTCGAATAAGCAAGTCGCCGAACTTCCCGCGGCGGCCGTGCACAGGGGTGCGCACGGTCCGAGACGGGAGGTGGGTGGAGTGTCGAGGTCGGCAACGGCGTCGTTGGCCGCGCTCGGGGTGAACCCGGCCAGCGAGTTGACCAGCACCACCACCGACCACGCCACGGGGCGGGTCCTGCCGGTTCGCGGGGAACTGGCGGGCCTGCTCCCGTGGGGCGGCTTGCGGCGTGGCAGCACGGTGTCGGTGGGCGGATCGACATCGTTGCTGCTCGCCCTGCTGGCGGGCGCGACCGCGGACGGCTGCTGGGCCGCCGTGGTCGGCCTGCCCCAGGTGGGAGTGCTGGCCGCGGCCGAACTGGGCGTCGCGGTGCAGCGCCTCGCGCTGGTCCCCCGTCCCGGCTCCGATCCGGGCCCGGTCATCGCCGCCCTGCTGGACGGCATCGACCTGGTCGCCGTCGCCTGTCCCCTTCCTCCCTCGCTGGCCCGCCGCCTGACCGCGCGTGCCCGCCAACGCCGTGCCGTGCTCATCGTCGTCGGCTCCTGGCCCTCGGCGGACGTGGAGCTCACGGCCGAGTCCGTGAGCTGGAACGCGCTGGACGACGGCGCGGAAACGTTGCGGCGTCAGCAGATCGCCGTGCGCAGCGGTGGCCGCGGTTCGGCGGGGCGTCCGAAGAACGTGGTGCTGACGTTCGGCGAAGAAGAAATCGAGCTCCCGCTGGTGGCCGGTGAACCGGTCCGCTCCGACGAGCCGGCTGATGCCGGTCCGGGCCGGGCAGGCCAACTGGCCACCAGGCGGGCTGAAGCAGTCGAACGCCTGGTCAAGCTCGCGCACAAGGGTCCCACCGCGTGAAGGACACGCGTCTGCTCACCGTCTGGTGCCCCGACTGGCCCGTCGTCGCCGCCTGCACCGCCGCCGGCACCGCCCTGCACGTGCCGGTGGCGGTGGTCGACGGCAACGAGATCGTGTCCACGTCGGCCGTGGCGCGCAAGGAGGGGATCCGCCGCGCCATGCGCAGGCGCGCGGCGGAGGCGATGTGCCCCGAGCTCGTCACCTTCGAGCACGACCCGCAGCGCGACGCCCGGTTCTTCGAGCCCGTCGCGGAGGCCGTCGAGGAGCTCGCGCCCGGCATCGAGGTCGTGCAGCCCGGGCTGGTCGCGGTGCCGGCGCGGGGGCCGGTCGGCTACTTCGGGTCCGTCGAGCAGGCGGCGGAACGGATCGTCGACCACGTCGCGACCCGCGCCGGTGCGGAAGCGCAGGTGGGCGTGGCCGACAGCCTGTTCGCGGCCACGAGAGCCGCGCACCGCAACGTGGTCGTGCCGCCGGGCCGGACAGCGGAGTTCCTCAGGCCGTTGGGCGTGCACGAACTCGACGCACCAGACCTGGTCGACCTGCTCAGAAGGCTCGGCCTCAAGACGCTCGGCGCGTTCGCGGACGTGCCGGAGAACGCGGTGGCGTCGCGGTTCGGCGGCCCGGCGACGAGGCAGCACCGGCTGGCGCGCGGGTTGCCGGAGCGTCCGCTCGACAAGCGCAGACCCGCACCGGAGCTCGCGGTCACCGAGACCTTCGACGACCCGGTCGAGCGCATCGACTCGGCCGCGTTCGCCGCGAAGATCCTGTCGGAACGGCTGCACGAGAACCTGGCGGCCAGGAGCCTCGCGTGCACGCGGCTCGGCATCCACGCCCGCACGGAGAACGGTGAGGAGCTGCAGCGGGTGTGGCGGGCCGCGGAACCGTTGACACCACGGGGAATCGCGGACCGGGTGCGCTGGCAGCTCGACGGCTGGCTGACCCGCGAACGCCTCACCTCCGGCATCCGCACGCTCACCCTCGAACCGGTCGAGGTCGTCGACGGCACCGCGCTCCAGCTCGGGCTGTGGGGCCACGACGACGAACGCGCGGTGCGGGCGTTGCTGCACGTCCAAGGCCTGCTCGGCCCCGACGGCGTGCTCACCGGGGTGCTCGACGGCGGCAGGGGACCGCAGGAGCAGGTCAGGCTCGTGCCGTGGGGCGACGAACGGGTCCCGGCGAGGAACCCGGACCACCCGTGGCCGGGCCGGCTCACCAGGGCGCCCGCGACGCTCGCCGACGACCCCGCAGAACTGAAGGACGAGAACGGTGGCGAGGTCGGCGTGACCGGCCGCCTCGAACTCACCGCACAGCCGAAGAAGCTGACTGTCAAAGGGAAAACGCGCGAGATCACCGCGTGGGCCGGGCCCTGGCCGGTCGACGAGAGGTGGTGGGCGCCGGACAGGCACCGGGCCGCGCGCATCCAGGTGCAGACGAACGACCAGGCGTTCCTGCTGATCCGCAGGGACCAGAGGTGGTTTCTGGAAGGGGTGTACGACTGATGCAGGACGACTACTGGGATCTGCTGGAGACCTTGATCCCGTTGCCGCGCAAGGAACCTGATGGGCTGGAATAACCCGCCCGTCCGCTGGGGGGAGCTGGAACGCGCGCTCTCCGGCAAACCCGCGAAGCAGAAACCCGACGGCGGCGACAGCCCGGCGTGGTCGTGGCGCCGCGACCGGTACACCGCCCCGCCGGGTTTCCAGCTGCGCGCGGACGAGATGGCGGTCACCCGCAAGCGCGTGCCGTACGCGGAGCTGCACTGCCACTCCAACTTCAGCTGGCTCGACGGCGCGAGCCACCCCGAGGAGCTGGTCGAGGAGGCGCAACGGCTCAAGCTCGACGCCATCGCGATCACCGACCACGACGGCATGTACGGCGTGGTCCGCTTCGCCGAGGCGGCCAAGGAACTGGGCATGCACACGGTGTTCGGCGCCGAGCTGAGCATCGGCCTGACCAGGCCCGCCAACGGTGAACCGGATCCCGAGGGCGACCACCTGCTCCTCCTCGCGCGCCAGCAACCCGGCTACCACGCCCTGTGCCGCACGCTCACCACCGGCCACCTCGAGGAGGGAGCGGAGAAGGGCAAACCCGTCTACGACGTCGACCAGATCGTCGCCGACACCAAGGGCGACGTCGTCGTGCTCACGGGCTGCCGCAAGGGAACCGTCCGCAGGGCGTTGACGAGGGAAGGCCCGGAGGCGGCGTTCGAGGAGATCGTCAGGCTCACCGACATGTTCGGCAAGGGCCGCGTCTACGTCGAGCTGACCGATCACGGCCTGCCCGAGGACAGCAGGCGCAACGACATCCTCAACGCGATGGCGCAGAGGCTCCAACTTCCCGTAGTGGCAACGAATGCCGCGCACTACGCGACCCCGAACCGCGGCAGGCTCGCCGCCGCGATGGCCGCCGTGCGCGCGCGGAGCAGCCTCGACGACATGGCCGGCTGGCTGCCGCCGTCACCCGCCGCGTTCCTGCGCAGCGGCGAGGAGATGTTCCACCGGTTCCGCCGCTTCCCCGGCGCCGTGCACAACGCCGCGTTGCTCGGCATGCAGCTGGCGTTCGACCTGCGGCTGGTCGCGCCGAAGCTGCCGCCGTTCGACGTGCCGGAGGGCCACACCGAGATCACCTGGCTGCGCGAGCTCACCTACACCGGTGCCCGCCGCCGGTACCCCGACGGCAGCGAGAAGGCGTACCGGCAGATCGAGCACGAGCTGAAGATCATCGAGCAGCTCGGCTTCCCGGGCTACTTCCTCGTCGTGCACGACATCGTGGACTTCTGCAAGCGCAACGACATCCTCTGCCAGGGCAGGGGCAGCGCCGCGAACTCCGCGGTGTGCTTCGCGCTCGGCATCACCAACGTCGACGCCGTCCGCTTCGACCTGCTCTTCGAACGCTTCCTCGCCCCCGCCCGCGACGGCCCTCCCGACATCGACGTGGACATCGAGTCCGACCGGCGCGAGGAGGTCATCCAGCACGTCTACTCGAAGTACGGCCGCCGGCACGCGGCGCAGGTGGCGAACGTCATCACCTACCGCGCCCGTTCCGCGGTGCGCGACATGGCCCGCGCACTCGGCCACTCACCGGGCCAGCAGGACGCGTGGAGCAAGCAGATCGACAGGTGGGGCCCGCTCGGCACCACCACCGACGACTGCGACATCCCCCGCGACGTGCTGGAACTGTCCGCACAGCTGGAGAACTTCCCGCGCCACCTCGGCATCCACTCCGGCGGCATGGTGATCTGCGACCGCGCCGTCAGCGAGGTGTGCCCGGTGGAGAAGGCGCGCATGGACAAGCGCACGGTCCTGCAGTGGGACAAGGACGACTGCGCGTCCATCGGCCTGGTGAAGTTCGACCTCCTCGGCCTCGGCATGCTCTCCGCACTGCACTACGCCATCGACCTGGTCCGCGACCACGAGGGCGTCCTGGTGGACATGGGAACGGTGGACCTCGCCGACCCCGCCGTGTACGAGATGCTGCAAAAAGCCGACTCCGTCGGCGTCTTCCAGGTGGAGAGCCGCGCCCAGATGGCGACGCTGCCGCGCCTGAAACCCCGCGAGTTCTACGACCTGGTCGTCGAGGTGGCCCTGATCAGGCCGGGCCCCATCCAGGGCGGCTCGGTGCACCCGTACATCAGGCGCCGCAACGAGGTCGAGAAATGGGACTACGACCACCCACTACTCGAGAACGCCCTCAAGAAGACCTACGGCGTACCGCTGTTCCAGGAACAGCTCATGCAGATAGCGGTCGACGTGGCCGGCTTCACCGCAGCCGAAGCCGACGAACTGCGCCGCGCCATGGGCGCCAAACGCTCGACCGCCCGCATGGAACGCCTCCGCGACCGCTTCTACGAGGGCTGCGCGGCCCAGGGCATCGACTCCGAACTGGCCGGCCGCATCTACGCGAAACTGCTGGCGTTCGCCAACTTCGGCTTCCCGGAATCCCACGCCCTGTCCTTCGCGCACCTGGTCTTCGTGAGCGCGTGGTTCAAGCTCTACCACCCGGCAGCCTTCTGCGCGGCCCTGCTCCGAGCCCAGCCGATGGGCTTCTACTCACCGCAGTCACTGGTCATCGACGCCCGCCGCCACGGCGTGACGGTGCACGGCCCGTGCGTGAACAAATCACTTCCCTGGGCAGGCCTGGAACCCTTCGAGGGCGAGCAATCCGTCCGAATCGGCCTGTCCGCCGTCCGCGGCATCGGTGAGGCGGATGCCGAAAAGATCGTTGCCGCCCAACCGTTCCGCGACATGGAGGACTTCGGCACCCGAGTACAACTCACCGCCACCCAGGTAGAAGCCCTCGCCACAGCAGGCACCTTCTCCTGCTTCGGCCTCGAACGCCGCGAGGCCCTCTGGGCAGCAGGCGCGGTGGCCGCCATCCGCTCCGACCGCCTGCCCGGCACCGTCGTCGGCGTAGACGCCCCCGCACTACCCGGCATGGACGACGTCGAACTGGCCGTCGCGGACGTCTGGGCCACAGGCCTCTCCCCGGACAGCTTCCCGACCCAGTTCGTGAGGTCCACATTGGACTCCGTGGGTGCGTTGCCGGTGACCGCGCTGGGAGACGTCGAGCCCGGCACGCGAGTGCTGATCGGCGGCGCGGTCACACACCGGCAGCGCCCCGCAACGGCGGGCGGGGTCACGTTCCTCAACATCGAGGACGAGACGGGGATGGTGAACGTCGTGTGCTCGCCGGGGTTGTGGGCGAGGTACCGGCGGGTGGCGCGGAGCAGCGGCGCGATGCTCGTGCGGGGCGTGGTGGAGTCGGCGGACGGGGTGGTCAGCGTGCTGGCGGACCGGTTGCAGCACCTGGACCTGCGGATCCCGTCGAAGTCACGGGACTTCCGCTGATCTCACGCGCTCCTGTCGTTGCGCGGCGTGTGCACGCGCCTCGCAACCGGTGGTCGGAGCAGACGTACCCAGGCCTGGGCCTTCGTCTCCTTGTTCGACACGTCCACCTGGCGGTACGCCTTGGCGAGGCTGAGTTCGCTGTGCCAGACGACCTCGTCGAAGAACCACGCGGAGCTGATGATCGCCAGGACCGCCGAGGAGTTCGCGAGGGTGCTTCTTACGACGTCAGAGTCGAGGATGCGGAAGGTGTGGTTGATCGCGGATCCGGTCACGCCGTGCTGGTCGTAGTTGACCTCGCCGGCGTGCAGGGCGAGCCGCAGTCGTATTCGCTCCTGCGGAGGGTGGAGCCGGTTGTGTGCCGTTAGGGCTTCGACTAGCGCGTTCGGGAGAAAATCGGCGAACAGTCTCTTGCGCACGTCCGCAGAAGCGAGCACGAGCACGCCATCTCCTCGGTCCTCGCGGCGGCTCGACGACCAGGGGATGCCGGCGGTGTCGAACGCGGAGTGCATTGCCTTGTACATGCCGTGCCGGATCCGCACCTGGTTGGTGTTGTTCCGGTGATGCTGCCCGAACCCCGCGATGTCGGCGGCGACGATCGTGCAGTGCGCTGTGTTCAGCAGCAGGCGTTCGTCGCCGGCCTCGACGAGCAGGTCGCTGTTCCCCCGGAGGTGCACCGACTCGGGTAAGGGCCCGCTCGTCATAGCCTCTCCCCTTACACCTACGGGTGGCAGCGGACTGCGACCTCATGCCGACGATAAGGCGATGGTTCGCGCCTCCGCCAGGGCAACCTCGTGATTGTGCGGTTACCGTAACCTAAGATGTATTCGGTTTGGTCTACCGCGTGATATACCTGGGCGATTCACCTGAGTAGGTGCCGCCGAAGGGGGAGATCATGCCGAAGCCGGCGTCACCCGTCGTAGCGGGATGGGAGCTCGCGTTCCGGCTGCGGGAGCAACGCGAGCTGAAGAACGTGGACGTCAAGACCATCACAGACGCGCTCGGTTTCACGCGGAACTACTGGTCTGCGGTCGAGAACGAGCGCAAGCTCCTCTCCGAGGAGAACTTGATCGCGGTCTTGGACCTGCTCGAGTTCGACGTGGGTGTGCGGCAGAGACTGCTCGATCTGCGCGTGGCTGCCAAGGAACGTGGCTGGTGGACGCGGTACGGGAACCTGCTCGACAACGATCTTCAGCGGTTGATCGGTTTGGAGGCCGGAGCCGAGACCATCCGGTACTACGAAAGCCTGATCATTCCTGGCATGCTCCAGACGGAGGAGTACGCCAGGGCCATCATGGAGCCTGATGACACAATCCGGTTGATCGATGTCAACCAGCGCGTTGAAGTCCGCGTTCGGCGTCAGCAGCGACTCACCGGGGAGGCACCGCTACGAGTGGTCGCCATCATCAGCGAGGCGGCGCTTCGCCAGCAGATCGGTGGACCTGCTGTACTGCGTCGTCAGCTGGAGCACCTGGCGCGAAGCATCGAGGAGAACCAGACCGGACTCGAAGTCCGAATCGTTCCCTTCACCGCGACTGCGTGCGGGCTGTTCGGAGCGGCAACCATCCACCTGCTCCACTTTCCCGAAGACAGGCTGCCGGTCGTGCTGTTCCAGGAAACCGTCACGACCAGGGACATCACGTCTGACCTGGTGCGAGTAGCCGAGATCAGCAGCACCTACGACGGTGCTATGGAGCGCACTCTGAGCCCGCTGAAGTCGTTGGCCATAATTCGTCAGTGCATCAAGGAACTGGATTGATCGGCGAGGTAGCCTCGACGTCGCCTCGGGAATGGCTCACGAGCAGCTACTCCAACGCTTCTGGAAGTTGTGTCGAGGTCAACGTCGGCGTCCGCGGTGTCATGGTTCGCGACAGCAAGGACCGACGCGCCGACCAACCCGTCATGAGCGTCTCTACAGCTGCTTGGAACTCCTTTTTGGAACAGATCTGCTGAACGCTCTGCTGCGATCGTCGTCCCTCGTCAGGATCGAACCCGCACCGCTCTCGCATTGACCACTCTTCCAAGACCGTTGCACAACGTGCTCGGCCAATCCTTCTCAGTCCGGTGCGGTATCGCGGGCGACGGGAGGAATCCCGAGCACCTGCGACCGTCGACCGGCCGGGCACGAGCGTGCCCGGCCGGCACTGTCACTAGCTGCCGCAGACCTGCCAGGCGCCGAACGCGCCCGCAGCACCGACCGCCGTCTGCTTGCGCTCGTACAACTTCGCGTCCGGCCCAACCACAAGCACCCGAACCAACCCCATGGCGTCACGCACAGCAGCAGGCCCGATCTCCGCATACCCGCCAAGATCCTCCCAAGGCGCGAAGGCATCGCCGGAAGTCTGCCGCGCCAAGCTGATCCCATACCCGTCATTGCGCGCAAACACCAACACCCGAGCCTGCGAACCAGTACCGGCAGAAACCGCCGAAACCGGCCCAACACCACCCTGCCCACCAATGTGAGCCAACGGGCTGAACGTGCCATTGGCCGTCAGCTCAGCAACCGTCCCCATCACCCCGTCGGTGTGCTCCCGGACGAGCAGTCGAACCTTGCCCCCGTCCACCGCCACAGCAGGCGCATGCGTGCACTCGACCGCACCGATGGACTTGTAGGTGAGCGACCCGCCCTGGTTCTGCTCCCAGTGGTTCACCGCGCCGTTGGCGTCGGCGAACAGGTGCAGGCGCCCAGTCGGCGAGGTGAAACCGACAGGCGGGGACACGACCATGCCCGTGTTGCCGGACAACGAGATCCAGCCGCTGAACGTGCCGTCGGGGTTCTGCCAGGCGTTGCTGACGCCGTTGGCCTGGTTGGCCGCCAGCAACTCGAGGCCACCGTCGCCGTTGAGCACGAGGCTCGGGGTGCCGAGGGCGGATGAGGCGCCGTCCGGGTTGCCCACGTCGGTCCAGGTGTCGAAGCCGCTGCCCGGTGAGGACTGACCCGCGACGAGGATCGAGCCGGTGTCGAGGTCCAGGACGGCGATGTGCACGAGGCCGGAGCCGTTGAGCGCCACGGCGACGCCCGGTGCGAACGTGCCGGCGCGCAGCAGGACCGGGCCGGTCCAGGCGCCGTTCACGGCCTGGTGCCACCACATGATCGAGTCGCCGGCGGCGACGAACGCGTGCAGTGTGCCGCTACCGTCCACAATGGACCAAGGAACCGACACGGGCCAGCGGTGGTAGTTGTGGAACACGTGCTGGTCGAAGGTGCCGCCGGTGACCGGGTCGTGTTCGGCGTAGGCCTGGTAGGCCTCGGACTTCGGTCCGGCCAGGGCGGGCGGCACGTTCACGGGTGACGCGGTGATGTTGTAGCAGCGGTATCGCGTGAGGAGCACGAAGCCGCGGTCGTTGGTGCCCTCGTAGGCCTTGACGGCCTTCGTTGCGAACCTGGCCGCGTGGACGTGGTCGTCGTGCTCCTCGATCTGGCCCGGGAAGCCGTTGTTCGGTGACGGGTCCTGGGTGCGGATCGTCGTCGGCTGGAACTCCTCGAGCAACGCGAGCAGCACGTTGTTCAGGTCGGCCTGGTTGTACCACTGCTGGACCTGGACGGGGCCGCCCGTCGGCCTGATGACCGGGGCGACGTGGTTGGGGTCCTCCCAGAGCTTCTTGAGCGCGTCTTTGTGGTCGGGGAGGCTGTCGCCGCCGTCGGGCAGGTCGAGGTAGAGCAGTTGCACGTTCGGGGCGCCGACGAGGGTGTCGACCTCGAGGACCATGGTCGCGACCTCTTTGGTGCCGCGGGTCCAGTTGTTCGGCTTGCCGGCGAGCTTCGCGTAGGCGGAACGCTGGCCCTCCTGCACGCTGGCGCACAGGTCTTCACGGGTCAGGCTTCCGTGGCCCTCGTTCTGGTCCGCTGTCAGGACGATCGTCCGCACCGGCAGTCCGGAGAGGACGGACGGCTGGATGTCCGGGTTGATGAACAGCAGGTCGTCGTCCGTGTGCGCGATGATGTTCACGAAGCTGCCCGCGGTGGGCAGGTTCTGCGGTGCGGCGGCGAAGGCGATGCCGGTGTTCGAGATGGCGGTCGCGGCAGCGGCGGTCGCGCCTGCGACCAGGACTGTGCGACGGCTGATGCAGGTCATGAGAATCCCCCCAGATTCCGTTTGGTGAAGCTGACCACAGGACGCGCGACACCGGGGGAAGTTGCACACCGGGGTGGTGTTGTCTGGTCGGATGCCCGCGAGTCGAACGCGGTGTGTCCTCATCCCAAATGAGGTGGGTTGCCGTCTCCCTCGCATCCGCGAGTGCCCCTGCCAGGAGTCGAACCTGAATCTCGGCGTTCGTAGTGCCGCACTCTCTCCATTGAGCTACAAGGGCGAATAAAAATGCACAGCAAACAAAGAGAGCCGCCCTGATCGGTTTCCCGACGGGCGGCTCCCCGGAGTGGCCTGACAATATGCCACTACAAGGAGCTCACCTGCGCGAACGGTCGCGACGACGGTCGGAGCTGCTGCGTGCTGGTCATCGCGTTCCCCTTTCGGCTCGGTGTGTGGCACAAGTATTGCGGCGGGCCGGGCCGCCGTCAATCATTTAATTGCGCTCATAGGTCATGAACGAAACTCCGCTCTCGAACAACCGTGCGTCGGTGCGCCGGAACTTCCTGATGTCGGCCTTCCCGTCGAACAGCGGAATGCCGCGGCCGAACACCACCGGGTGGATCTTGAGCAACAGCGCGTCGATCTCGGGCAGCAGTTCGGCCGCCAGTTTGCCGCCGCCGCACAGCCAGATGTCGAGGCCGTCCTCCTCCTTCAGCGCCCGCGCCCGCCCGGTGACGTCCTCGCGGATCACCTCGACGTCGGACGGCGTACCGGTCACCTGCGTGGACACGACGAACTGGCGCAGGTGCGCGTACGGCGAGGCCAGGCCGCCGGGGACCTGGTAGGTGTGGCGGCCCATCAGCACGGTGTCGAAGTGCTGGTTCGGCGCGTCCGCCAGCCCGAACGGCTCGCGCATCTGGGTGGGCAGCGTCTCCGGGTAGTGCGCGTTGATGCCGGCCATGTGGTCGCCCTCGAAGACGAACCCGTCGAAGGTCCCGTCCTCGGCCGCGATGAACCCGTCGAGCGTGACGGCCACGTAGTACACGAGCTTTCGCAAAACGATCATCCCCTCAGCTCTTAACCACGACAACTGTAGTACTATGACTGTAGTGGTTGTCAAGGAGGAAATGTGGTCCGGAACGAGGCACGGCGAACCGCTCTGCTGGACGCGGCGATCGACGTCCTGGCGGAGGAGGGCGCGCGGGGGCTGACCTACCGCGCGATCGACGCGAAGGCGGAGGTGCCCGCGGGCACGGCGTCGAACTACTTCGCGAACCGCGACGAGCTGATGTCGTCGGTGATGACGCGGGTGCACGACCGGCTGATGCCGTCGGACGAGTCCGTCGCGCAGTCGCTGTCGCTGCCGCGCGACAGGTCGCTGACGGTGAAGTTCATGCACGACATCATCAAGCGCGCGGACGCGGACAAGGCCTGCTACCTCGCCATGATGGAGCTGCGCCTGGAGGCCACGAGAAGGCCGGAGATCCGTGCGGCGCTCACGAGGACGATCGCTGGCAACATCGAGGACAACGTCGCGTTCAACGAGGACTCGAAGCTGCCGGGCGACCGCATGACCGTCATCTCGCTCTACTTCGCGATGACGGGGCTGATCTACGAACGGCTCACGCTGCCGGACGTGGTCGCGCCCATGGACCTCGACGAGCTCGTCGAGGTCATGGTCGACCGCGCTATCGGCTGAGGGGCCCGCCGGTGATCGTCAGGGCGACGGCGATCACCACGACGCCCAGCGTCGAGTACAGGAACGCGTCCATGCCGCGCCCGCGGATCTTGATCAGGCCCGCCTGCTCGTCGGTCACGAGGATCCGCAGCACGGCCGCGACCAGCAACGACACGCCGAGCAGCACGGCGCCCTGCCGCCAGTGGTACTGGAAGATCCGCACCAGGCCGAGCGCGCCGACCCCGAGCACCAGCGCGAACGGCAGGTGCTTGCCGGGACCGGAACGCCAGCGCTGTTCGCCCATGAGCGCCTGCGCGTCAGACCGCTGCACGGGCGCGCTCGGCGGCTTCGACGGTGTTGGTCAGCAGCATCGCGACGGTCATCGGGCCGGCGCCACCGGGGATCGGGGCGAGCCAGCCCGCGACCTCGCGCACCTCGGGGGCCACGTCGCCGACGAGGCCCGCCTCGGTGCGGGTGATGCCGACGTCGACCACGGCCGCGCCGGGCTTGACCATGTCCGCGGTGATCAGGCCGGGGCTGCCGGCGCCCGCGATCACGATGTCCGCGCGGCGCACCTCGGCCGCGAGGTCCTTGGTGCCGGTGTGGCACAGCGTCACGGTGGCGTTCTCGGAACGGCGGGTCAGCAGCAGGCCGATCGGGCGGCCCACGGTGACGCCGCGGCCGACGACGGTGACGTTCGCGCCCGCGATCGGCACGTCGTAGCGGCGCAGCAGCTCCACGATGCCGCGCGGGGTCGCGGGCAGCGCCGCGTCCTCGCCGAGCACGAGCTTGCCGAGGTTGACGGGGTGCAGGCCGTCGCCGTCCTTGGCCGGGTCGATGCGCTCCAGGATCGCGTTCGCGTTCAGGTGCTTCGGCAGTGGCAGCTGGACGATGTACGCGGTGACCTCGGGGTTCGCGTTCAGCTCGTCGATGACGGCCTCGAGCTCCTCCTGCGTGGTCGACTCGGGCAGGTCTCGGCGGATCGAGGCGATGCCGACCTTCTCGCACGCGCGGTGCTTGCCCTTGACGTACGAGTGCGAGCCGGGGTCGTCGCCGACCAGCACGGTGGCCAGACCGACCGAGCCGGGCAGCGCGGCGACCCGCGCCTTGAGGTCCTCGAACAGCGCGTTCCGGGTTTCGTTGCCGTTGAGCAGCGTCGCAGTCACGCCCTCATCCTCCCACTGGGCAGCGCGGCGACGCCCACCGACACCAGCGTCAGCGCCACGCCGATCGCCGTCGGCAACGCCAGGTGCCCGCTCACCACGTCGAGCAGCACGGCCCCGATGAGCTGCCCCGACACGCCGCACAGCCCCACCATCAACACGCCGATGAACCGCACGGACGTGATCGCGCCGCCGACCCCGACGATGCCCAGCAACCCGCCCAGGTAGAGCCACCAGTCCGACGGGAACGCGCCGGGCACACCGCTCCACGTCACGGCGTTGACCAGCAGCAACGCCACCGTGCCCACGCTGAAGTTCACCAGGATCGTCGCCATCGAGTTCGCCGCGGCCTCGCGCACCAGCCCGTTCACCGCCTGCTGCCAGCCCATCAGCAGGCCCGCGACGAGCGGCAGCACCGCGAGCCACAGCGCGCCCGGCGACGTGAACTGGTGCGACACGGCGATCGTGACGGCGATAACGCCGACGGCCGCTCCGACGACACGTGTCTTTGTAATCGGCTTCGGCTCACCGGGCCCGACCCCGAGGTTGTCCATGACCATGCTGCTCACGACCTGTCCGATCACGACCGCGACCGTGAACACCGCCACACCTATGGTCGCGACCGCGAGCCCCTGCGAGCCCACGAGCACCGCGCCGCTGACGCCTCCGACGCACTCCCACCACCGGATGCGGCGGTGGCGCAGCGCGTCCCGCAGCCGCAGGAGGCCGTCCCGCCCGGACTGTCGCGCCAGGACGACCGCGAGCAGCACGAACCACCCTCCGGCGAAGGAGATCAACGCCGCCAGCAGCCCGTTGCCGAGCGACTGCGCGAGCGATCCGTTGACGCGCGCCTGCACCGCGATCGCCACTCCGCCCGCCGCGGCCAGCAGACCGCCGGTCACCTGCGTGGACCGCGCCACATGTCCTCCACCCGCGCCAAAAGTGTTCTTGATCAGCTTTAACCTTGCACGTCGACCGCGTTATGGTCGGGCCTCCACCGTTCGGCGCAGTGGCGGGGGACGTGTGCGATCCGGCGAGTTGCGGGGGAAGATGTTGGCGTGTCCGAGCCGAAGCCGTTGAACCCTACCGAGCAGGACGCTCTGGTTAAGCAGATCGGCCTGACTCTGATGCGGGCCGCACCAGAGGACTGGCGAAGCGTGATCGCCCAGTACCGCGCCACCGGCCGGTACTTCGAACTGGAGGCCGAGCTCCGGCTGCAGGACGGCAGCAAGCGGGCGTGGCAGGCGCCGCAGGAGGTGGCCTCGCTCTTCGCGCGGCTGCGCGCCGGCATGCACCGCGAAGGCCGTGGCAGCTGGACCAACGCCCGGTACCAGCTCGACCACCCCTCCAGCTACAACCTCGACTTCGACCGCGCGGAGCCGAGCTGGCAGACGCCGCCTCCGCAGCAGGCGTACGTCGACGAGATGCGGTTCTTCCCGCGTGCCGAGGAGAACGTCCCGGACTGGCTGCGCCGCAGGCTGAACCCGCCGACGCCGGTGTTCCGGACGGTCCGCGTGTTCGACGGCGCCGGACCGAACGGTCGTCCGTCGGTCAACCGGCCGCCGGTGCCGGAGCCCGAGGTCGCGCCGCTGCTCACGTACCTGTCGAACGCGCCGGTCGCCGTGGCCGGGCGCGGCTTCGACAACGACGTGCTGCACCCGGACGCGCCGCCGGTCGTGCCGTCCGGGTTCCAGACGGACGGCGTGTGGATCTGGCCCGCCGGAGTCGCGTACTACCTGCGCAAGTACGGCGTGCCGCCCGAGCCCGAGCTGGTTGAACGCGCGCGTGCCGCCGGGTTCGCCCTGCCCGAGGTCTCCGAGGAGTCGAGGCTCGGCGCCGCCGCGAACCTGGGCGCGCCCGCCGCGCCTCCCGGCACCGTGGTGCCGGTCCCGGTCGAGCCCGAACCGGAGCCCGAGCCCGAACCCGCTGGGGCCGACGAGACGCAGTTCGTCACGGCCCCGAAGTTCGACGCGCCGAAGCCGGAGCCCGCCAAGTTCGAGGCGTCCAAGTTCGAGGGCTCCGAGTTCGACGCGGACGAGGAGCCGGAGGAGGAGTACGACTTCGAGCCGCTCTACCCCGAGCAGCGCGCCGTCGAGGTCACCGCCGAGCAGCCGCAGGTCAGGCCGGAACCCGACCTCGGGGAGACGATCGCGGTGGCCTCACCGCCGCTGGGCGTGGACGGCCCTCCCTACCGGGTCGTCTTCGACTCCGACGGCGTGCCCGCCACGGTGGACGAGAGGACCCTTCGCGACACGTACGGCGCGGGCATGGACCTCTTCGCCCCGCACCCGAGCGACCTCGTGGAGGAGCCGGAGCCGGTCGCGGAGGTCGTTCCCGAGCCCGTCGCCGCGGAACCGAACGAAACGGTTCCCGAGGACGAACGTCAGGACGTGGACGTTCCCGAGGAACCCGAGATCCCCACCGCGGGGCCGGACGAGCCCGTGCTCCTCACGCACCAGCACGAGTCCGAGCTCACCGACCACATCGAGGCCGAGACCGAGGAACGCCCGCGCGACGCCATGCAGGACACGATGGCGTGGAGCCCGGTCCTCGACGAGCCGCTGGAGAGCCCGGCCGAGGTCACCGAGGAGCACCCGGTCGTCGCGGTGACCGACGACGAGCCCGATCTCGCCGAAGAGGAGATCGAGTCGACGACGTCGTTCGAGGCGACCAAGTTCGACGAGGAGTTCGACAGCCGGTTCGAGTCGCAGCTCGACTCGCACTTCGAACCCGAGCCGGAGGTCCTGCCGGTCGCCCCCGCGGCTCCCGTCGTCTCCGCGCCTGCGCCGACGCGCTCCGAGGAGACCACCCAGTTCGACGCGGCGCTGTTCAGCGAACCCGAGCCCGAACCGGAGCCGGAACCCGAGCCCGAGCCGGAACCGGTCAAGCCGCCGCGGCAGGTCACGCCGGAGGAGGACCGCGAGCTGGCGGGCACCCGCCGCGCGCTGGACGACCTGAACGTGCCGCACGGCGTGTTCCGCATCGGCGGCGAGCCCGCCGACCGCACCTGGACGCTGCGCCTCGACGGCGACAGCTGGGAGGTCAGCTGGTTCGACCACGGCCCGAAGAACCCGGTGAGGTTCGACAAGGTCGAGGACGCGTCGGCGTACCTGGTTGGCAGGCTGGTGCTGGGCAACTTCCGCACGATCCCGCCGCGGGCGCCCCAGCGGCCGATGACGAACGGCTTCCGCGAGGAGCCTCGCCGTCCCGTTCCGCCGCCGCGCCCGCAGATGCCCCAGCAGGCCCCGCCGGCGCCGATGCCGCAACCGCAGGCCGCGGCCCCGACGCAGGTGCAGGCCGTTCCGCCACCGCCACCACCCGCACCGCAGCAGGCACCGGCCCCGTCGCCGGTCGCCGCCGCCGTGGCGCAGGAGGAGCCGTCGAAGCGGAAGTTCCCGATCTCGCCGCTCGCGGGCGAGCCGCCGCTGACGTTGTTCCGCCACAAGCAGATGTTCGAGCTGCCGGCGGGCACCGAGATCGACCGCTACGGCGACCAGACCGGCAACCTCGTCTACGTGGCGGGCACGCCGTTCCCGGAACGCAGCCTCGTGCCGTCGTGGATCAACCGCCCGTACCGCGTGTACCGGTTGCGCCGCCCGCTCGAGGTGCTGACCGGCGTGGCCGTGCCGTGGTTCGAGCAGCCGGGCGGCGGCACCGCCTACCTGCTGCCGAAGGCGGTCGAGGAGATGGTCGCGGACGGCGTCCTGGTGGAGATCACGGGATCATCTGACAACTAGCTCGTGACAGGGCAACGGCCCCGCGGCCCCCGTGAGAGGGGTGCGGGGCCGTTGCCTGTTGCGGGATCAGCTGACGACGAGTCCGTAGGCGGCCGCGAAGGCGACCGCCTGCTCGACGTCGATCAGGGCGCCGGCGAGCTTGGCCTGCCGGAGCCCGTTCGCGTCCACCTTCGCCCCGCGCAGGTCCGCGCCCTCGAGCTTCGCGTCCAGCAGCCGCGCGCCCATCAGGTCGGCGCCGCTGAGGTCGGTGTTGCGCAGGTCGGCTTCGCTCAGGTTCGTCTCGCGGAACCGCTGACCGCCGAGCTTCAGGTCGTACAGCGGCGCGCGCACGAACGACGCGAGGGTGAAGTCCACCTCGGTGAAGGTGACGGGCCGCAGCACGCAGTCGACGAAGTTCGACCCCATCAGGCTGCAGGAGTTGAACGCCGACCGGGTCAGCACGGTGCGGTCGAAGGTGCACTGCCGGAACGCCGTCGCCTGGTGCTTCGACTCGCCGAGGTCCGTCCGGGTGAAGTCGCACCGGGTGAACGTGCACCCCGTCGTGACGAGTTCGCGGAGATCGGCCTCGGTGAAGTCGCAGTCGGTGAAAGACCGCTTCTCCCAGTGCTGTCCGTGCAGGTTGGCGTCCGAGTAGTCCTCATGAACCTCTTCGAGCAGGTTGTCCACTCTCACACTCTTGCAGAGTCGCCGGGTTGGTAACGTGCGGGACGCCGGGCGACCTGCCCGACGTCAACGAGGACGATCGTCATTCGGGAAGGCTCATGACCCGCACGCCCGTGAACGTCACTGTCACCGGTGCAGCCGGCCAGATCGGCTACGCACTGCTCTTCCGCATCGCTTCCGGTCACCTGCTCGGCCCGGACACCCCGGTCAACCTGCGGCTGCTGGAGATCACCCCGGCGCTGAAGGCCGCCGAGGGCACCGCGATGGAGCTCGACGACTGCGCCTTCCCGCTGCTCAAGGGCATCACGATCACCGACGACGCGAAGACCGCGTTCGACGGCGTGAACGTGGCCCTGCTCGTCGGCGCCCGCCCCCGCACCAAGGGCATGGAGCGCGGCGACCTGCTCGAGGCCAACGGCGGCATCTTCAAGCCTCAGGGCGAGGCGATCAACGCCGGCGCCGCTGACGACGTGAAGGTCCTCGTGGTCGGCAACCCGGCCAACACCAACGCCCTCATCGCCCAGCAGCACGCGCCGGACGTCCCGCGCGAGCGCTTCACCGCGATGACGCGCCTGGACCACAACCGCGCCCTGTCGCAGCTCGCCAAGAAGCTGGGCGTCGCGGTCACCGACATCCAGAACATGACGATCTGGGGCAACCACTCGGCCACCCAGTACCCGGACCTGTTCCACGCCAAGGTGGGCGACAAGACCGCCGCCGAGGCCGTGAACGACCAGGCGTGGCTCGAGAACGACTTCATCCCGACCGTCGCGAAGCGCGGTGCGGCGATCATCGAGGCCCGTGGCGCGTCTTCGGCCGCCTCGGCCGCCAACGCCGCCATCGACCACGTCTACGACTGGGTCAACGGCACCGAGTGGACCTCGATGGCCATCCCGTCCGACGGTTCGTACGGCGTGCCCGAGGGCATCATCTCGTCGTTCCCCGTCCGCACCTCGGGTGGTTCGTACGAGATCATCCAGGGCCTGGAGATCGACGAGTTCTCGCGCGCCCGCATCGACGCCTCGGTCGCAGAGCTCGTCGAGGAGCGCGACGCGGTCAAGGGCCTCGGCCTGATCTGAGTTCCCCGTGGCAGTGTTGGGGACGTGCTGATTCCCTGGGACGTCCCCGCGCCACAGCTCTCTGATGACGTGCACCCCGCGCTCGCTGACGCCGCCCGTGCAGCGTCAGCGGCGTACGGGCGTGCCCGAACTCTGCACACGCGCCTCGAACTCCGCGAAGAAGTCGCGGACGGCGCCGACGGAACACCGACGATGCGCGTCGACCGCATCGTCGAGGACGCGATCCTGGAGTCGATCCACCGCAATCGCGTGAACCTGCTCTCCGAGGAAGCCGGGTTCGTCGACAACGGATCCTCGATCACCCTCGTCATCGACCCGGTCGACGGGTCCGCGAACGCCGCGTTCGGCGTCCCCCTATCGTGCTTCGCCGGTGCACTCGTGGAAGACGGCACGGCGAAAGAAGCTCTGACCACGTGGTTCGACACGGGCCGTGCGTGGCATGCGCACGCAGGAGTGCCGACGACGTTCCGCACCACCGGACGCACGACGCTCAAGGGCGCGTCCGTGTGCCTGATGCGACCCAAGACCGGCACTCAGGACGCGTGGCTGCGCATCGCGAACAAGGCCGACCGCATCCGCGTGCTCTGCACGACCTGCCTGGAGACCATGCTCGTGGCGGAGGGCACGGTCGACGCGTTCATCGATCCAGGGAGCGACACGCACCGGATCATGGACCTCGCGACGGCGCTGGTCACCGTCCCCGCCGCGGGCGGGGTGCTGGTCGACCTGCACGGGCGGCCGTTCACGTTCGAACCCGACCTGACCCACCGGTGGTCGGGCGTGGCGGCAGCGACTCCCCAGCTTGCCGAGGAGCTGATCGCGACCGTGCTGCAGGGCTAGACAGTGCCCCGCGACTCGACGACGCAGTCGGGTCCGGGAAACACCAGACCTTCGTGCCCGTCGTTGAAGCGGACGAGGTACGGCGGATGTCCGTCGTTCCCGCGCACTTCGAGGATTTCGCCCAGCCGCTCCTCGAGACCGATGGAGCGGCTGTGGACGTGGAGCCTGTCACCCACTGTTGCTTGCATGGGCTGCAACACCTCCGGTGTGCGGCGTGAGGCCTGCGCGATTGACGCGCTAAAGCCTAAGCCGTCACCGGAGGCGCGCAACAGGGCTCAAGTGCTCATCCACCGCAGGCGGCGGAGACCTTCGCGACGAGGTCGGCCTTCTGGGTCACCCAGTCCGCCGCGGAACCGACGTTCTGCATGCCGTTGGCCGCTTCCTCGAGAGCCTTCTTCACCTGCTCGTCCGGCGCGGAGTTCGCGAGGGTCTCGAGCTCCTTCGCCTTGGCCTGGGTGTCCTCCAGCGCCTTCTGCGGGTCGCTCATGTCCGGTGAGAAGCCCACCAGCGAGATCGCGTCGGCACACAGCTTCACCTTGTCCGCGGTGTTGCTGACGCCCTGGATCGTGTCGCACGCCGTCAAGCTGCCCAGCGCGATGACAGCGGCGGCAAGCGGTCCAATAACGCGCATTCGCGCTCCTTCTGCCCGATGTGTCCGGTTCTGTTGCTGACAACTCTACCGACGAACGTCTTGATCCAGTTGCCGTTGGTAGAGCTTGCGGATGACGTCGTCGATTTCCGGCTCCACGACGGCGAGGTCGTGGACCTCGACCTGCCGCACCACGCGGGTGATCAACTGCGCCGCCGTCGTCTCCGCTCTCCTGAACGTGAGGTGGTGCCGCAGCCCGTTGGCCTCGCTGCGCACCGCCGTCACTCCAGGGACGTCCGGAGCCGGTCCGGGTTCCCGGAGGTCGATGACGAGCTCGCGGTCCGGGGTGACCTCCGCCCGCAGCTCGTCCAGCGGGCCGTCGGCGAGCACCCGGCCGTGGTCGATCACCATCAGCCGCGGGCAGAGGCGCTCGATGTCGTCCAGGTCGTGCGTGGTGAGCAGCAGCGTCGTGCCGCGCCTGGTGTTGATGTCCGCCAGGAACTCCCTGAGGCGCTCCTTGGACTCCAGGTCCAGGCCGATCGTCGGCTCGTCCAGCACCAGCAGCTCCGGGGCGTGCAGCAGAGCCGCGGTGATCTCGCCGCGCATCCGCTGCCCCAGCGAGAGCTGCCGCACCGGGGTGAGCAGCGTCTCCTGCAGGCCGAGGAGTTCGACGCACTCGTCGAGGCGGGCCCGGTAGTCCTGCGCCGAGACCCGGTAGATGGACCTGAGCAGGTCGAAGCTGTCCTTGAGCGGCAGGTCCCACCAGAGCTGGCTGCGCTGCCCGAACACGACACCGATGCGCCTCGCGAGGTCGCGCCGCTGCTTCGACGGGTCCACGCCGCCCACCACGAGGTGGCCGCTGGTCGGCACCAGGATCCCGGTCAGCATCTTGATCGTCGTGGACTTGCCGGCGCCGTTCGGCCCGACGTACCCGACGGCTTCACCGGCCCGCACGTCGAACGTGACGCCGTCGACCGCCGTGACGGTCTTGTAGTTGCGCCGCAGGCCTTTGGACGTGGCGACCTTGAACTCCCTGCGGAGCTCCCTGACCTCGATCATGATCCCGTTCCCCGGTAGTGCCTGACCGCGAAGCGCCACACGAACCCGGCGACGACCGCCGCCAGTACCGCGACGAGCGGTGATGTCCAGCCGACCCAGCCGGGAAGGCCGAGCGGGTCTTGCTCCCCGAGCAGCGCGAGGCTCGGGTAGTACGCGACGAACGCCCCCGGCACTATGAACGCCATCAGCCAGCGCAGCGGGGCGGAGTAGACGTTGACCGGGTACGAGGTGAAGGCGCCGCTGCCGTAGGTGAAGGCGTTGGCGAACTCGCGGCCCTCCACGATCCAGAAGCACACCGAGCACGTCACGACCCAGATCGAGCTGAAGATGACCGCGCCGGCCAGCGGCGTGGCGATGGTCAGCGCGACCTTCGCCGGTGTCCAGGCGATGCTGACGTGCGCCAGCGCGTAGACCATCACGGCGAGCGCGCCGACGATGCGCCCTAGCCTGCGCAGGCGGACGTCCGACACCATGATCTGCGGCAGAGTGCCGAGCGGCCGCATCAGCAGCACGTCGAACGTGCCGGCGCGGATGTAGGTCGGCAGGTTGTCGAGCTGCCCGGCGAAGAGGTCGGCGATGCCGAACGCGATGCCCGCGAACGCGTACATCAGCAGCACCTCGTCCTTGCTGAACCCGCCGAGGGCGTTGACGTGGCTGAACAGCACGAGGATGACGACCAGCTCGACCCACTGCGCCAGCACCTGCGTGAGGAGGTCGAGCGCGAAGGACGCGCGGTAGGACATCTGGCTCCGCAGCCGCGCGCCGATGAGCCTCGGGTAGATCGTGTCAGCCACCCTGGACCACCACCTTGCGCACCGCGCGCCGCAACACCAGGTGACCGGCCAGGAGCAACGCCACAGCCCAGAACACCTGGTACAGAAGGATTCGCAGCGGATCTCCGTGCCCGAGGAAGATGTCGATCGGCGCCTGCATCAACGCGGGGAACGGGGTCATCCACAGCACGTCACGAGCCCACTCGGGGAAGAACGAGACCGGCACGGTGAGGCCGCACAGCAGGCCGGACGTGACGTTCCAGAACCCGTACAGCCCCCGGTTGTCGAGCAGCCAGAACGCGCTGGCGTCGATCAGGAACCGGCAGGCGAAGCTGACGACCAGCGCGACGACCGCGCTGACCAGGAACAGCGGCCACCGCACGGGGCTCGGCGGGAACTGG
The DNA here is from genome assembly GCF_014653695.1 of Lentzea cavernae. GTDB lineage: Bacteria > Actinomycetota > Actinomycetes > Mycobacteriales > Pseudonocardiaceae > Lentzea > Lentzea cavernae. The sequence goes on from NZ_BNAR01000003.1 coordinate 766,616, forward strand.
AACGGGAACAGCAGCATGCCGAACACCATCGGCGGCGCGAGCCTGGTCAGGAACGCGAACCCGCCGCGCCCCACGTCCTGCGCGAGCATCGCGCTCTGCAGGTGCCACGGCCGGTAGAGGTCTACTACCACGTCACCGGATCGCACGCGCTCGGCGAGCTCGTTGGTCCCCCACAACAGGACGAACCCGAGCAGCCCCTGCCCGATCCAGACGTACGTGTTGGTGGCAGCGATGTCGTAGTCCGCGATCTCGCCGTTCGCCGCCTTGAGCGCGGCGGCGAGGATGGCGACCCGCAGCAGGCCGAAGACCACGTTCGCGGTCATTCCGGCCAGCATCGCTTGTCGGTAGGTCGAGTACCTTCGGAATCCAGCAATGATCAAATCGGCGTGAACACGCACGTCGATCTACATTAGTGACCGTCGCAAGTGGATTTTCTCAGCTGCCGAACGCGCTGGTGACGACCTCTCCCGCCTCCGGCTGGGAGCCCAGGCAGAGGAAGTAGTTGCGCGTGCCGTCCTTGAACCCGACGGCCGTCATCTCCCAGCCCGTGGTGTCGACGGTCGGCCGCGAGTTCGCCTTCATCACCGCGGCGGTGCAGACGTCCTTCAGCTCGGGCGAGGCCATCAGCTCGTCGGAGTCGACCGCCGGGATCTCGCCGGAGAGCCAGCCGCCCGCGAACGCCTCCCAGTAGTGCAGGTCGGCGCAGCTGCCGACCTTCCGCGAGACGGCGGGCATGCCGCCGATGTTGGTGATGCCGCGGAAGCAGGTCGACTTGTCGATGCAGAAGCCGCTGTCGCACTTCTTGAGGTAGGGCGGGACGTCCTCGGCGCCACCGGGCTGCGTCTGCGTCGTCTGCGCTCCCGGGCCCTGGGCCACGGCCTTGTCCTTGTCGAGGAGGTTCCAGGTGAGCAGGCCAGCGACGATCACGACGACTCCGGCCGCACCGGCGACCAGCGGCCACTTCTTGCTCTTGGGCGGGGGAGGGACCGGCACGGTGGGCGACCGCATCGGGTCGATCAGCTCGTCCCGCAGCTGCGCGGCGCTCGGCGTCCGCAGGTTCGCGTCCGGGTGCAGCGCCCGTGCCAACGCCTCGTGCATCGCGGCCGGCACCCCCGGCACCGCGGCCACGGGCCGGCGCAGGATCTCGCCGAGCTGGTCGAACGACGTGATGGGCCACGGCACCGGCCGCGGAGGCTTGCCGGCGAGCAACGTGTAGAGCGTGGCGGCCAGCGAGTAGACGTCGGCCTGCGGCGAGGGCTCGGCCATCGCGAACGCCTCGGGCGGCGCGTAGCTGGGGCTCAGGGCGTCACGCGTGACCGTGCTGCCGCCCTGCGCGTCGAGCAGCGCCGCGAGCCCGAAGTCGGCGAGCTTCGGCGTGCCGTAGCGGTCGACGAGGATGTTGCCGGGCTTGATGTCTCGGTGCAGCACGCCTTCCTGGTGCGCCGCGGCCAGCGCGTCCGCGAGCTTGATGCCGAGGTCGCGCACCTGCTCGTGGTGCAACGGACCTCGCGCGTCGAGCTGGTCGGCGAGCGACCCGCCCGTGCACAGCTCCATGACGATGTAGGGCGTGCCCTGCTGCGTGATGTTCGCGTCGTGCACCCCGACGACGTGCGGATGCCCCGACAGCTTGGCCGCCGCCCGCGCCTCGCGCAGGAACCGCCGCCGGTCGCGCTCGTCCACGAGCACGCGGTTGTCGATCTTGACGGCGACGTCCCGGCCGAGTTGGGCCTGGTGGGCGGTGTAGACGGTGGCGAACCCGCCCGCGCCCAACGGTCTCAGTTCGGTCAGGCCTGGGATGTGGGGTGCGGTCACGCGCGGCAGCTTAGTTCCGCACCCCGACATTCCCGGTGCTAGGCCGTGCAGTTCAGTGAGCCGCTCCTGAGAGCGTGGCTGCTCGTGTTGTCGTCGTCCGCCCAGAGGACGACCTTCTTGCCGTTGACGCAGCTCGGCGAGATCGCGAAACCTTCGAGGTTGACGTTAGGCAGCCCCGACGGCCGGTTGTACGTCGCCGTCACCTTGAACCTGCCGCCACTGATGGCCAGCGTCGTCGTACGCCCGTTGCAGTGGTTGTCGCACAACGCCCACAGCTTGCCGCCGTCGAACTCCAGGTCCATCACCTGGCTCTGCCCGCTCGCGAACCTGCTCAGCAACTTCGCGCCCGACCCCTGCAGGGCGTACGCGTACACCTCACCGGTGGCCTCCAGCCCGACGAAGAACAACCCGCTGCCGTGACCGGGGTGGTCAGCGGGAACGTAGGTCTTGCCGCTGTCGTCCTTGAAGCCGTTCTGGGTGAGGAACGAGTCCGGCACCCACGAGATGGCCTCGGGCCCGTCGTTGGGATCGACCTCGGGCATGCCACCGAGCTCCCACTCCGCCACCGCGGCGCTGCCCGTGCCGTACTTGAGGACCTTCGGCGCACTGACGCCCCCGTCGTCGTTGTCCCGCTCCACAGCGACGAACAACCCGTCCGGCGTGCTCACAACCCCTTCGGCGTCAGGATCCCCCTGCCCGTCCGCGAACTCGAGCGACCGCTTCTGGTCCACCTTCCACGTGCTCCCGCTCGGCACGAGCCGGTACAGCGTCGACGGCCCGTTCTTGACCGCCCACACCACACCCGGACTCTCGAACGACACCCCGCTCAGGTTCGTGCCGAAGACGTTCGTCCCGTCCGCGTACTTCGTGGCGGACTCACCGGGCCACGAGGTGGCGGCCTGCGCCGGTGTGATCGCCAAACTCAGCGCGAGGACCGTCGACACGCCAATCGCCTTGATGCGCAACGCAAACGCCCCTTCTCTCACGGAGCGCTACTGCACCCCGTTCAAGCTGGCGGCGGATACCCAGTGCACCAGACGACGAACAGTCCGGCTACTTCTTCGCGGCGGCCTTCGCGGCCTTCTTGAAGTCGCGAACCTCGAGCAACGACTGCTGATCGCGCACGTCAGCGACGCTACGTCGGCTTCCTTCGTCCCCGTAGTGCCCGGCGGCCTCACGCCACCCACGAGGCTCGACGCCGAACTGTTTGCCCAGAAGTGCGAGGAAGATCTTGGCCTTCTGGTCCCCGAACCCGGGCAGCGCCTTGAGCCGCTTGAACACCGCGGCCCCGTCACCATCGGCCCAGATCCGCGTGACGTCCCCGTCGTAGTTCTCGACGACGAACTGCGACAGCGCCTGCACCCGCTTGGCCATGCTGCCGGGGAACCGGTGCACGGCGGGCGGCGTGGCCATGACCGCGGCGAAGGCCTCGGGGTCGGCCTCGGCGATGCGGCGCACGTCCAGGCCGCCCATGCGGTCGGCGAGGACCTTGGGGCCGGAGAAGGCCTTCTCCATGGGAATCTGCTGGTCCAGCAGCATTCCGGTCAACAGGGCGAACATGTCCGACGCGAGGAGTGCGTCCGCGTCGGGGTTCTGCGCGAGGCACACCGTGCGGGTCATGGCGGCAATCCTGGCACGACCGGCCAGTGGGGGCGCGCCGTGGTCGCGGCGGGAAGTTCGGCCACTCATATCGGTCCGAACGAAGTCCGCTCGCCGTTCGTCGATGAAAAACGCACGCATGCCGCAGTGGCGATCTCCAGCGGAGTCGTGGGGCCACTCTGTGGTCAGGGGCCGGGTATTGGGTGTTCGTATTCCATGTTCGGATGAAAGAACGAGGGGGCTCGTTGTGGGCAGGGGACTTTTCCTCTTGATCTCGTGACGGACGAGAACAGGGTCGATGGGGATGTGAAGGGGACGGTCGTGCAGGCCGGATCCATTCGGGGTGACGTGCACCTGCACGGATCGGCGCAGGTGGTGCCGGTGCCGCGGCAGCTGCCACCTGCGCCTTTCGTTTGTGTCGGGCGTGCGCGCGAACTCGATTTGCTGACCGGGATGATGGACGAGGCGGTCAGGGACGGGGCCGCCGTGGTGGTTTCCGCATTGGCCGGATCCGGTGGAATCGGCAAGACGTGGCTCGCCCTGTACTGGGCGCATCGGAATCTCGCGCAATTTCCGGACGGGCAGTTGTTCGTCGATCTGCGCGGACGGGATGCGACCGGGCAGCCGCTGTCCTTGAACGCCGCGGTGCGCGGGTTTCTCGACGCTTTCGGGATTGCCGCTGATCGCGTTCCGGTGGACGTCGGGGCGCAGCTCGGGATGTACCGGAGTCTGGTGGCGGGCAGGCGGATGCTCATCCTGCTCGACAACGCGCGGGACACGGCGCAGGCGGCGCCGTTGCTGCCGGGGAGCCCGACGTGCGTGGTGATGGTGACGAGCCGGGATCGGCTCGCGGGGCTCGTGCGGAACCACGGGGCCCGGTCGATCACGGTCGACGTGTTGCCGGACGCCGATGCGCGGGAGTTGCTGGGCGCGCTCATCGGTGCGCGGCGGGTGGCGGAGGAGGCGGAGGCCGCCGACGACCTGATCGCGTGCTGTGCGGGGTTGCCGCTGGCGTTGAGCCTGGTCGCGAGCCGGGCGACCGCCCACCCGACGTTTCCGCTGGCGGTGCTGGTCGACGAGTTGGTCGACGCGACGACGCGGTTGAGCGCGCTCGACGACGGTGAGGGCGCCACGAGTCTGTCCGCGGTGTTGTCGTGGTCGTACGAGGCGTTGTCGGCGGAGGAGGCGATGGTCTTCCGTGGGCTCGGTCTCGCCGGCGGCACCGACATCAGCCTCGCGGCGGTGGCCAGTCTCGCGGACCTGCCGCAGCACAGGGCGGCCGGTGTTCTTCGTGCCCTGGAACGGGTTTCGCTCGTGCACAAGCACATGCCGGGGCGCTACCGCATGCACGACCTGGTGGCGTTGTACGCGGAGGAACTGGCGTTGCAGGACGAGTCGCGGCACCTCGCGCAGCGCCGGCTGGTGGACTTCTACCTGCACACGGCGTCCTGCGGTGATCGGCTGCTCGACCCCGACAACCAGGAGGTCGCTCTCAGGCCGCCCGCACCGGGGTGCGTGCCGCTGGAGTTCGCCTCGCAGAACGAGGCGGTCGAGTGGTTCGACGTGGAGCACCAGAACATCCTTGCGGCGCAACAGGTCGCTGACCGCGAGGTCGTGTGGCAGCTGGCCTGGGCGCTGCACGCCTACCACTGGTGGCGGGGGCACCTGCACGACGACCTGATGGCGTGGCGGGCCGCGGCCGTCGCCGTGCAGGGCACGGCTGAGCTGCGGCCGAGGCTGCTCGTGCACCAGATGTCGGGCTTCGCGTACGCGAGGTTGATGCGGCACGACGAGGCGCAGTGGCAGCTCGGCCGGGCTCTGGTCGTGGCGGACGAACTCGGTGATCCGCACAAGCAGGCGGAGGTGAACCACGCCTCGGCGCACGCGGCGGGGCTGAGAGGGGACGTCGACCAGGCTCTGCGCCACGCGAAGGAGGCCCTGCGGTTCTACCGGGAGGCGGGGGCGTCGCTGCGGGAGGGGTGGGCGTTGATCCTCGTGGGGTCGTTCGCGGGCAAGCTGGACGATCACGCGCTCGCCTGGTCGTCCGCGGAGAAGGCGCTGGTCGTGTTCCAGGAGCACGAGTACGCGCCGGGGAAGGCCGCCGCGTTCAACGCGCTCGGCATGCTGGCCGGCGCCGCCGAGGACCACGGGTGTGCCATGGCCTACCACGAAAGCGCGCTCACGATCAGGCGCGAGCTGGGCAACAGCTACGCGGAGGCGGACACGCTCGCGCAGCTCGGTGAGACCTACACCGCGCTGCGCAGGACCGCTCGGGCGAGGTCGTGCTGGGGTGCCGCGCTGGCGCTCTACCGCGCGCAAAGCAGGAACGCGGACGTCGAACGGGCGATGCGCCGGCTCGACCTGCTCGCGGACTTGTGACCGCGCGGTCTCAGGCCCCGGCCACCCGGACCTCGGACACGACCTGGCGCACCAGCACGCGCAGGGCCTCGCGGTCGACGGTGGCCGGGTCGTCGGCCAGCCAGTCGCCGATCTCGGCGACGAACTGTTCCGGCGTCATCGGGGGCACGTCGAAGTCGAGGTCGTCGTCGCAGGTGACCTCGCCGGCGCGGCTCGGGTAGACGATCACGGCACCGCGGATGTCCAGCCACGGGAGGAGCTCGGCGAAGTAGTCGACGCTGTCGAGCAGTTGGGAGCCGCCGCCGCGGAACGGGTGGCCGTTGCGCCAGAGTTCGCCGTCCTCGTCGCAGTAGTAGTGGCCGGGGAGCCACGACTTCGACTCGATCAGGACCAGGCGGCGGCCGCACAGCAGGGCGTGGTCGACGTCGGTGAAGACCGAGCCCGGCCAGGCGAGGCCGTGGAAGATGCGCACTCCCGGTAGCTGGGTCATGTATTCCGTGAGCAATCCGGCGGTCAGCCGTTCGCGTCTGTTTTCACCCGGACGGCCGAAAATCGTGTTCCCGTCGTACTCGCCTGCGAACGCCCGTTCGGCCCGCGCGACCGCCATGTAGCGGCGCACCAGTCGGAACGCCCCGTAACCGGCGCCCGCCATCAGGGGCAGCCAGACGGCGAGGAGCAGGGGGGAGAGCGTCATCGTCAACGGGATGAGCAGGACGAACCACCCGCCGATCGCGGCCGCCGCGGGGGCGTGGCCGAGGCCGGTGGCGGGCACGTGGCGGACGCGCGCGCCCAGGTCGATGCGGTGCCACCACTCCATCGAACCGAGGTCGACGCGGGGGCGCGGTGCCATGTAGTTCGGGTCGTCGCCGAAGTCGCGCAACCGGCCCGTGTGGCCTGTTCGGCGAGGTCGCGGGCGTGCCTGCGGCCGGACGATCGTCGGCGCGGCGGCGGCCGGGCGGTCGTAGTCGGCGCGGCGGACCGGGTCCTTCAGCGTCTCGTAGGCCTCCTGGAGCAGGCGGAAGCCGCCAGACGTCCCACCCGCGTCGGGGTGCATGACCTTGGCTAGAGAGCGGTAGGCCGACTTGATCTCCGAGGCGCTGGCGCCCCGGTTCACACCGAGCAACTCGTAGTAGTCGATCCCTGGCACGACACCGTCCAGTTCGGGGTTGGTCCGTGAACCTTATTGGGTCCAACACTTTCGCAGGGCATACGGCCCGGACTTCGCCGACTAGTGTGGGACGGGCGGTGGCGATGGGGCCTGTAGCGCAGTGGTCGACGCGCCCTCCGGAACGGGGGGAGAACGCCGGTTCGAATCCGGCCGGTCCCGCTCAGAACGTTCTCGGGCTCCCGCATTTCCCCCGGTTCCTTCCAAGTCCTTTGTGGACGGTGCAGGATGGTCGGGTGGACGCACTCGAGAACCTGCGGCGCCTCTGCCTCGCACTGCCCGAGGTGACCGAACGGCCCAGCCACGGCGAGCCCACCTGGTTCGTCCGCGGCAAGAAGACCTTCGTGACGCTCGCCGACCACCACCACGACGACCGCAGCGCGTTCTGGTGCGCCGCCGGTCCTGACGTGCAGCAGACCCTGATGGCCCAGGCCCCCGAGCAGTACTTCCGCCCGCCCTACGTCGGCCACCGCGGTTGGCTCGGCGTGTACCTCGACGTCGAACTCGACTGGGGCGTCGTCGCCGATCTCGTGGAGGACGCCTATCGGGTGATCGCACCGAAGACGCTCGTCGCGCGACTCGACGCTCGAGTTGCCGACCCGCCCGACGTGTCGCAGTCTTCCGCGCATGGCGACCTGTGACGTCTGTGGCAACGAGTACTGGATGGCCTTCGAGGTGCGCACCGTCGGCGGTGGTGTGCACACGTTCGACAGCTTCGAGTGCGCGATCCAGCGGCTCGCGCCGCGCTGCGAGCACTGCGACTGCCGCGTGATCGGGCACGGCGTGGAGGTGGAGGGCAAGTTCTTCTGCTGCGCCCACTGCGCGCGGATGGGCTCGGCCGACCTGGGCGCGATGATCCGCGACACCGTCGGCGCCCACCCCGGCTAGGAGCCCGCCCGACTAGGAGAGCACCAGGTCCAGGCTGAGCGGCACGGGTGGCGGCAGCGCGTCCGTGCCTGCTCGGAACGACTCCAGCAGGTATGCGACGAGGCGCCGGGAAGCGGCCGTCGCGACCTCCGCCGGCACGCCGGCGAGCCCGCTGTTGGCCATGAGCACCAACGTCAGGTCGTGCGGCGAGAAGTCCGCACGGAGCTGACCGCTGTCCTTCGCCCGTTGCACCAACGCCGCGAAGTCCTCCCAGGTCCGGTCGCGCACTTCCGAGTGCAGGTCCGGGAACGAGGCCATGAACGCCGCGGTGAACCCCCGGTCCGACGCCTGCAGCAGGCACACCTTCTCGATCACCGTGCAGAACCCGCGCCACGGGTCCGGGTCCTTCAGCGCATCGTCGATCATGGCCTGGCAATGCGCGAACTGCTCGGTGAAGGCCTCCACGACCAGCGCTTCCTTGGTGGGGAAGCGCCGGTACAGCGTGGCCACGCCGACGCCGGCACGTCGAGCGATCGCGGCCATCGGCACCTCGAGCCCGCGTTCGGCGAACAGCTCCCGTGCGACGGCCAGCACCCGTGCCCGGTTCTCCCGTGCATCGGCTCGCATCTGAGACGGTTCAGCAGTCACTTCTTCTCACTTCGCGCCAAGCGGACGGGGGTCTCCACTTAGCAGGCTACGTTCGGAACCATGAACTTCAAGAGCTCGATCGTGGGTCGCGTCAACAGGGTGGTCGTCGGGCTGCGCGACGCGCCGCTCGTCGGGAAGCTCGTGCGCAAGGGCATCACCGTCGTGTCCTACACGGGCCGCAAGTCGGGTCGCACGTTCACCACACCCGTTGGCTACCAACGCAAAGGCGACACCGTCAACATCCAGGTGATGATGCCGGACCAGAAGACCTGGTGGCGCAACTTCAACGGTGAGGGCGGCCCGCTCACCCTCGAGCTCGATGGCGCCGAACGGACCGGACACGCGACATCGCACCGTGACGGCAAGGGCCGCGTCACGGTGCGAGTGCAGCTGTAGAAGCCTTAAGCGGCAAGGCGGCGACGCTCCAGGAACGCGGCCACCAGGTAGGCGCCGCCACCCAGCACGGCCAGCACTCCGAAGAAACCGGCTCCCGGGACGAACAGGGCCGCGGCGGCGACCAGTGCGAGCCAGGTGCCCAGGTTGTAGTGCAGCGCGTTGCCGCGGACGGCGCCCTCGGCGACGTAGATCAGGCCGACGACGATGGCCGAGCCGGCGGGCCAGAGCACGGTCTGCAGCTCGGGCTGGTCGGACGCGGTGCTCAGGCCGGTGATGGCCAGCGCCAGGGCGGCGAAGCCGGTGATCCAGGCCGTGCCCACCAGCCTCTCGGCTCGTCGCCGGGCTTCGGAGGCGGCTTTCTGCGCTCGCAGCGACGCGCTCGTGGCGAAGACGGTGCCGGCGGCGAGACCGGTGGCGAGCAACGCGATGGGCAGCCACGACGGCATCAGGACCGCGCCGGACCTGAAGAGCATCGCGGAGCCGTGGCCGAACACGTAGGCGAACGCGAAGCCCAGGTAGGCGGGCCGGTTGTCGATCTCGGTGGACGCGGCGGCACTGGTGGCCGCGGGGCGCAGGGCGATGGCGTTCATGGGGACTCCCGGAAGATCAGTGACGTGATCAGGCGTGGTGCGAGGACCGCGAACTGGGGTGAGCGGCGGATCGAGGCGCGCTGGTCGGCGAGGCCGTGCAGGCCCAGCCAGAACGTCATGGCGCGATCGGGATCCGCGAGGACCTGGGTGAACAGCCGCAGGGCGGGTCCGGAGAGGTCGGCCGCTCCGAACATCACGCGGTAGCGGCGGGGGTGCGCGACGGCGAAGTCGAGGTAGGCGAGGCCTGCCGCGTACGGGCCGGTGGCGCCGAGAACGGCGGCCTCGAGCTCGTGGAAGGCCTCGTGGCACACGGCCTGCAAGATCGCTTCGGCGTCGGGGAACTGCGGGTAGATCGACGAGGTGGGGAGACCGGCCTCGCGGGACACGGCCCGCAGCGTGACGGCCCGGTCGGAGTCGACCAGGGCGGTCGCCACCGCCACGATCAGCCGGCGGCAGCCCGGCCTGTTCATTGCCCCGGGACGATGATGACCTTGCCCACGACGGTGCGGGACTCGGCCAGCGCCAGTGCGGCGGCGGCCTCCGGCAACGGGATGCGCGCGGCGATCTGCGGCGTGACCGCACCGGACTCGACCAGGTTCAGCACCTGCACCAGGTCGTCGCGCAGGCGAGCGCGGAAGGTGTTGAGGCGGAAGCGCTTGCCCGCCCAGAAGTTGTAGAAGCCCGCGCGCTTGCCGTTGGGCAGCAGGTTCCACACCATCAGCTGACCGAACAGCTTGAGCACCGGCAGCATCCCGCTGCCCGGCTCGTCCTTCGTCGCGGCCGACCCGTAGTTGACCAGCGCGCCACCGCGGCGCACCAGCTTCCACGACTCCTTCAGGGCGGGGCCGCCGACGTGGTCGAACACCGCGTCGACACCCTCGGGCGCCAGCTCGCGGATGCGGGCGTACATGTTCGGGTCGCGGTAGTCGACGGGAATGGCGCCGAGCTCGCGGATCGCGTCGAGGTTGCGGGCCGACGCCGTGCCGATGACCTTGATCCCGGCGTGCTTGGCGAGCTGCACCAGCGTGGAGCCGACACCGCCGTTCGCGCCCAGCACGACGATCGTGTCGCCCCGCTTGACCTTCGCCGTGCGGTACAGCATCTGCCAGGCCGTGACGCCGTTGACCGCGACGGTCTCGGCGGCGGCCGCGTCCACGCCGTCCGGCACGGGCACCAGGTCGCCGGCCTCGACGATCAGGTGGCTGGCCCACGCACCGACCTTCGTGACCACGGCGAACCGGTGTCCCCGCAGGGCGCGGTCCACGCCGGGGCCCGCGGCGACGACCGTGCCGACGACGTCGTAGCCGGGCACGAACGGGAACGCGGGCTGGTCGTAGTACTTGCCCAGGCGCATCTGCTGCTCGGCGAACGAGACGCCGGTGGCCTCCATCCGCAGGACGACCTGGCCCTCGCCCGGCGCCGGCAGGTCGCGGACCCGGACGTGCAGGCCGTCGGGCTCGACCACGCCCGGCAGGACGATCTCGGTGGCGCGGGTGGTGGCGGTCTTGGCGTTCATCGTGGCTCCTCGTGTCGGTCCCGGTTGTGCTTACGGACATAAGCTAACGCCCGTAAGTTGACGAGCGCAAGACCTAACGGCCATAAACTTTCAGGTGTATCGTTACGACCGTGACGAACACGGAACCGCGCAGGCGAAACCGCAGGGGTGAAGGCGGGAAGCTGAGAGAAGAGATCATCGAGGCGGCCCTCGCGCTCCTCGACGAGGGCGGCGACGAACGCGCGGTCACGTTGCGCTCGGTCGCGCGCAAGGTGGGGATCGCGGCGCCGTCGATCTACCCGCACTTCGCGGACCAGCCGTCGATCATGCTGGCGGTCGTGCAGGGGGAGATGGCCAAGCTCGCCACCGTCCTGCACGAGGCCGCTCAGAACGCGGAGCAGGACGGGCGCTCGCAGCTCTTCGCGGTGTGCAACGCCTACCTGGACTTCGCCAGGGAGCACCCGCAGCGCTACCGGATCATGTTCGGGGGCCTGTGGACGCCGTCGGTCGAGGACACCTCGATCACCGACGCCGACCTCGAGTCACTGGGCGTGGACGCGTTCACGCTGCTCGCCGGGGTGCTCGGCAAGTGCGTCGAGGAGGGGATCGCGCATCGCAGCGACGACCTCTACGGCGACTCGGTGGCGTTGTGGCTGGGTCTGCACGGCCTCGCCCACCAGCGGGCCGTGGTGCGCAAGATGCCGGGACCGGACGACGTCGGGGACCGCCTGATCACGGCACTCGCGCACCTGAAGTGACTAAGGGGCCTCGAACAGCGTCGACACCGACTCGCCGACGTTGATCCGCCGCATCGCCTCGGCCATCGCCGGCGCGATCGACAGCACCCGCAGCTTCGGCACGTGCTTCTCGGCGGGGATCGGCACGGTGTTCGTGGCGACGATCTCCAGCACGTCGTCGAACGCCTGCAGCCGGTCCAGCGCCCCCGCCGAGAACAACCCGTGCGTGCAGGCCACGCGGATCGAACCGGCGCCGCGCTCGCGCAGCTTGTCCAGCAGCTCGATCACCGTCGAGCCCTTGGCGATCTCGTCGTCGAGCACGATCACGTCCCGTCCGGCGACGTCGCCGATGACGGTCGAGATCTGCACCTTGTCGTCGGCGAACCGCTGCTTGGCGCCGGCGGCGACGGGCAGCCCGAGGATGCGGGCGAAGTGCGCCGCCTCTTTGGCGTTGCCGAGGTCCGGCGACACCACGACGGTGTTCGTCAGGTCGTACCGGGAGAAGTGCGCGGCCAGTTCGCGCAGGGCGTGCAGGTGGTCGACGGGCACCGAGAAGAACCCGTGGACCTGCGGCGAGTGCAGCGTCATCGCCAGCACCCGTGACGCGCCCGCGGCCACCATCAGGTCGGCGACCAGGCGGCCGCCGATCGAGATCCGGGGCGCGTCCTTCTTGTCGGAACGCGCGTAGGCGTAGTGCGGCAGGACGACCGTGGTCCTGGCCGCCGAGGCGCCGCGGGCGGCGTCCAGCATCAGCAGGAGTTCGACGAGGTGTTCCTGCACCGGCGGCACCAGCGGCTGGATCAGGAACACGTCCCGCTCGCGGCAGTTCGCCTGCAACTGCACCTCGAGGCAGTCGTTGGCGAACCGCGTCAGACGGCTGGGGGAGAGTTCGACACCGAGGTGGCCGCAGATCTCGGCGGCGAGGGTGGGATGGGCAGAACCACTGAAGACAGCGATGTCACGCACACCCCGAACCTAGTCGATGACCAGCACCAACTTGCCGTCGCGGAAGAACGGCGTCAGGTTCCCGCGCGTGTCGACCGTGTGCGTGTCGCGCGGGAAAACGGCCTCGATGGCGGTGAACGCGAGGATGTCCGACACGCCATGACGGCCGCGCAACGCCCGTTGGCCCTGGAATCGCAGAGCGCGCCCCTCGCGGCGGTACTGGTGGGCCTCAGCAGCGGTGGAGGCGCCTGCTCGCAGCGTCTCCGGGCCCACCAGCCGTCCTGAGGACGCACTGCGGACCGAGACGCCGAAGCCCTGCGCGACCAGTGAGTTCACCACCGCGTCGGACGGGGGGACCGGCAGGAGGAAGGACATCGCGTGGTGGCCGTCGACCTCGTGCACCGCGACCGTCCTGGCCGTGGGCAGCACGGTGTCGTGCAGCTCCAACGCGATCTTCTCCGCTTCCCAGCGGTTCTCGTAGCCGGCGTCGATGCCGACGAAGGTGCTGGTCACCTGACCTCCACTTGCGCAGCCTCGGGTGTGGCCGCCCGCGGTTCGAACCTCGCATGGTGCCAGCGCGGCTCGTAGGATCGCTCGACCTTCACATGTGGTGTGCGCAACGCTCTCCACGACGGCAGACCGGTCAGGTCGACAACGATGTCCGCCTCGGGCACGGTCGGTCCTCCACACAGCAAGTCCGGGTTCGTGGAGGCTAGACCGATCGGGTGAGGCTCAGGTAGCCGCTGAATGGCTGGAAGTGGAACGTTTCAGATCAGATCGGCAGCAGGTCGACCCAGTCGAGGAACGGCAGCGCGCCCGTGCCCTGCAGCGCGGCGAGTCCCAGCCAGATCGACAGGACCGTCACGATCGGCCCGACGATCGCCATCTCCACCACGCCACCGGTCTTCATCCGCATGATCTTCGGCGGCGCGACCGGGTACCAGGTCTTGCCGAAGATCGGGATGGGCCACAGGATCGGGCAGCCCTGCTCGGTGATCGCGTCCCCGACGTAGTGCGCGAAGCACCCGATGCCGACGGCGATCCCGCACGCGGCGGCGGACGCGTCCGTCTGCGAGGTCCACGCGATCATCGCCCAGGTGATCCCCGCAGAGACCACGGTGATCAGCAACGCGTCCTGCTTGGGGCACCAATCGTTCATGATGCCGCGCACCGCGAGACCGGCGAACACGAACATGAGCACCGGCAGCGCCCACTTCTGGCTGTTCTGGATGACCGCCGCGGTGAAGACGGCGGAGAACATCGCGAAGACGAGCGTGTGCGTGAGACCGCGATGTCCGCCGTCCCGCTTGGAATCCCGCTTCAGACGCGTTGTCCGGTACACGAAGCTGCTCAACGCGTTGATGCCCGCGGACAGGCCGCTGCTCAGTGCTCCGAACGTGCGCGAGATGGTCGATCCGGGGTGGTCGAGGTCGGGCAGGAGTGCCGCGCCAGTGGCGAGAACCGCCCCCACGGCCCAGCTCTGCGGCGAGAGCTGGCCGATCGGGTGAGTCGACGCGAGTGCGGTCACGGCGCTCCAGGCGAGCAGCCCGCTCATCGCATGTGTTGGCCCAGTTGACACTTACGCCCCTTCTGGTGATCACCCGTCAGTGGGAAACAGTAGTCGTTCGGTATCAAGCGCTGAGACGTGAACTCCATATGTCCGGACAACTGATCGCTGGCGAATGGAGTTCGGACATGTCTCAGGTGTGGCTCATCACCGGCAGTTCCCGCGGCGTCGGCCGCAAGACGGCGGAAGCGGTTCTCGCCGCGGGGCACCGGCTCGTCGCGACCGCCCGCGACCCGCGCGATCTCGACGACCTCGTCTCCCAACACGGCGACCGGGTCAGATCTGTTGCACTCGACGTGCGTGATTCCGCACAAGCCCGTGAGGCCGTGGCCACCGCGGTGCGCGAGTTCGGTCGGCTCGACGTCGTGCTGAACAACGCCGGCGTCGGCAGGGTCACCTCGATCGAGGAGTGCTCGGAGGAGGACTTCCGCGAGCAGCTGGAGGTCAACCTCTGGGGCGTCGTCAACGTCACGCGCGCCGCGTTGCCCGTGCTCCGCGCACAGCGGTCCGGGCACTTCCTGCACGCCGGGTCGACCGCCGGCCACACCGCGCTCGGCGGCGGCCTCGGCCCGTACGTGATGTCGAAGTTCGCGCTGCGCGGGTTCAACGAGACCCTCGCCGCCGAGTGCGCGCCGTTCGGGGTCCGCTCGACGTTGATCGAGCTCGGCGGCATGCAGACGGACTGGACCGGCAGCTCTCTGGTGGTGACCGAGCACGGACCGGACTACGTTCCGTCTGTCGGGGTACTTCTCGGCATGGTCCGCGGCGCCGACGGCAACATGCCCGGCGACCCGGCCAAGGCGGCGGAGGTCATGCTCGACGTGGTAGGCATGGACTCCCCGCCCCTGTGTCTGCTGCTGGGCAGCGACGCGGTGGACATGGTGCGCCTGGCAGACCAGGCACGGAATGCGGAAATCGACAAGTGGGAGCACGTGAGCCGGTCGACCGACCGCAACCCCGAACCGGTGTAACCAGGGTCGCAGGCGCGGACGGACGGTTTACCAGTACGCTTGTCCTGCTTGCATCGTCGCGAGAGGAGCGCCCAGGATTATGGGCAAGATCAAGGTTCAGGGCACCGTCGTCGAGCTTGACGGCGACGAGATGACCCGGATCATCTGGCAGTTCATCAAGGACAAGCTGATCCACCCGTACCTGGACGTCACTCTGGAGTACTACGACCTGGGCATCGAGCACCGGGACGCCACCGACGACCAGGTCACCGTCGACGCCGCCAACGCCATCAAGAAGCACGGCGTCGGCGTCAAGTGCGCCACGATCACGCCGGACGAGGCGCGCGTCGAGGAGTTCGGCCTCAAGAAGATGTGGGTCTCGCCGAACGGCACGATCCGCAACATCCTCGGCGGTGTCGTCTTCCGCGAGCCGATCATCATCTCGAACGTGCCGCGCCTGGTCCCGGGCTGGACGAAGCCGATCATCATCGGCCGTCACGCCCACGGTGACCAGTACAAGGCCACCAACTTCAAGGTGCCCGGCGCCGGCAAGCTCACGATCACGTTCCAGCCGGAGGACGGCTCGGACCCGATCGAGCACACCGTCACCGAGTTCCCGGCGGAGGGCGGTGTGGCGATGGGCATGTACAACTACAACAAGTCCATCGAGGACTTCGCCCGCGCCTCGTTCTCCTACGGCCTGCAGCGGGGCTACCCCGTCTACATGTCGACGAAGAACACGATCCTCAAGGCCTACGACGGTGCCTTCAAGGACATCTTCCAGGCCGTGTTCGACGCCGAGTTCAAGGCGGAGTTCGACGCCAAGGGCCTGACCTACGAGCACCGCCTCATCGACGACATGGTCGCAGCGGCCATGAAGTGGGAGGGCGGCTACGTCTGGGCTTGCAAGAACTACGACGGTGACGTCCAGTCCGACACGGTCGCGCAGGGCTTCGGCTCGCTCGGCCTCATGACGTCGGTCCTGATGACGCCGGACGGCAAGACGGTCGAGGCCGAGGCCGCGCACGGCACCGTGACGCGTCACTTCCGCCAGCACCAGGCCGGCAAGCCGACCTCCACGAACCCCATCGCGTCGATCTACGCGTGGACCCGTGGCCTCATGCACCGCGGCAAGCTGGACAACACCCCCGAGGTGATCCGCTTCGCCGAGGCGCTCGAGGAGGTCGTGATCGAGACCGTCGAGTCCGGTCAGATGACCAAGGACCTGGCCCTGCTGATCAGCAAGGACCAGGCGTGGCTGACGACCGAGGACTTCCTCGCCGCGCTCGACGAGAACCTCAAGAAGAAGATGGCGTCCTTCTGACGTTCGCCTTCTGAACAGGGCCACCCCGGTCACACCGGGGTGGCCTTTCTCGTCGCGCGTCACCCGGTCGGTTCCTCTTGCGGGTGGTAACCGCGCTTCGTCGTCCTCCTGTCTGTCTTTGCCGCTATATCTGCTGTTGGGAAGCAGTTCGCGGTACGGGAGGCGTCATGCTGGGTGTTCCGGTCAGGGGTCTGATCGTGATCGGGGTGCTCGGCGTCGCCGGCGTCATGTACGCCGTGAACGGCGGCAAACCCATGGGCAGCGACAAGGCGGCCGAGATCTGCAAGATCACCGTCACCGCCGACATCCTCAACGTCCGCTCCGGCCCCGGCGACATGCAGCCGATCGTCTCGACCATGCCCCGCGACGCCGTGACCGACGCCCAGGCCCGCGTGGAGAACAACTACCGCATGCTCAGCGACCGCCGTTGGGTGAGCCAGCAGTTCGTAGCGCTGACCAGCGACTCCACCTGCAAGTAAACTCACGGGCATGCTGCGCAACATGTTCCGGTGGGGCAGAGGCAAGAGCGTCACGCAGTGCTCCTGTGACCCCGAGTGGCAGGGCCTCTACACCGAGATCGACGGCCAGCGCCAACTGGCGCTGCCCCGCGACGAGATGGCCACCCTCGTCGGCTACCTCGACCTCACCGCCCACTGCGCCGGCTGCAACGCCGAGTACCCGAAGCCCTGGGGCCTCGCCTCCAAGTAGGCTCCTCCGTCGTGCTCACGGTCTCCACGGTCAACGTCAACGGTCTCCGCGCCGCCGCGAAGAAGGGCTACCTCTCGTGGCTGGCCTCCACCTCCGCCGATGTGGTGTGTCTGCAGGAGGTCCGGGCCGAGCCCGCCGAGCTGGCTGCTGATCTCCACTCGCCTGCCGGGTGGCACGGGGTGTACGCGCCTTCGGTCCTGAAGGGGCGTGCTGGGGTGGGTGTGCTCTCGCGCGTTGAACCCACGTCCGTGCGTGTGGGGTTCGGGGTCGCGGAGTTCGAGGCGAGCGGCCGGTACGTCGAGATCGAGCTGCCCGGTGTTGTCGTGGCTTCGCTGTACCTGCCGTCTGGGGACGTGGGTACTCCCCGGCAGGACGAGAAGGACCGGTTCATGGCGGCGTTCCTGCCGTACCTGGTGTCGTTGCGGGAGAAGGCGGCGGTTGCTGGGCGTGAGGTGGTCGTGTGCGGTGACTGGAACATCGCGCATCAGCAGGCGGATCTGAAGAACTGGAAGACGAACCAGAAGGAGTCCGGGTTCCTGCCGTACGAGCGGGAGTGGATGACTTCCGTCTTCGCGTCCGGGTACAACGACGTTGTCCGGTCGCTGCACCCTGATGTGGTGGGGCCGTACTCGTGGTGGTCGTACCGGGGGAAGGCGTTCGACAACGACTCCGGGTGGAGAATCGACTACCAGGTCGCGACGGACGGGCTGGCGGCTCGTGCTTCCTCGGCCGTGGTGGAGCGGGCGGCGACGTACGCGGAGCGCTGGTCGGACCACGCCCCGGTCACGGTCGTCTACTCGGACTGACCCGACGTCCCTGATCGGGCACAATCGTGGCCGAGGAGGTGACGGGGGTGCACGAGGTCGTGGCAGCCAGGTTGGCCGAGATCGAGGAACTGTGCCGGGCGTTGGACGTTCGGCGTCTCGACGTGTTCGGATCCGCGGTCGGCGATTCGTTCAACGTGCTGACCAGCGATGTCGACATCCTCGTGGACTTCGAGACCGCGGACGACTTCGATCACTTCGGCACCTACTTCGCGTTGAAGGAGGGGCTTGAGCGGATCCTCGGCAGGCCTGTCGACCTGGTGGTCGACAGCAGCATCCGCAACCCCTACTTCCGCCAGCAGGTCATGGACAGCAAGGAAAACCTGTATGCGGCGTGATCCCCGCACGTACCTGTGGGACGCCCTGCGCGCCGTGGAACTGCTGGCGGACTTCAGCAGCGGGAAGTCCTTCGCGGACTACCTGGCTGACGCGATGCTGCGGTCCGCTGTCGAGCGGCAGTTCGAGATCGTCGGGGAGGCGTTGAACAACCTGTCGAAGGTCTCCCCCGAACTCGCCGACGCGATACCGGATCTGCCTCGCATCGTGGCCTTCCGCAACATCCTGATCCACGGCTATGCCAGCGTGGACGACGCGCTCGTGTGGCAGGTGCTCACGGACAAACGGCCACAGTTGGAGGAGCGGCTGCACCAGTTGCTCGCCGGGCTCGAATGACCCCGATCGACTGAGCCGACCGGTCCAGGCCGGTCAGCCTTTATCGCTCCCGTCACCCACCTGCCCCCTCGATTCCACCCACCCGCTCCCTGAACATGAACACGATTCACCATCGATGAATCGGGGAGCGGCATGACAGGGTTCAACCGGCGGTCTTTCCTGCTGGCGATGGGTGTGGGTGCCGCAGGCGTGCCACTCCTCGACAGCCAAGCGTTTGCGGCACCAGCGGGCACCACGCTCGACACCACGGCCACACCCACAGGAACCAGCGGCTACCGCAGACTCCAAGCAGGCCCAGGGTGGCCCGCGGTCGTCCGCAGCGACCTGATCGCGGCCAAGCCCAACCGGGAAGCCCGGCGAAAAGCCCTGGCCAGCTTCGTGCAGTTCAGCGACATGCACATCTGTGACGCCCAGAGCCCGCTGCGCTTTGAGTACCTGCACCCGGTCATGGGGTCCAGCGCGCACCGGCCGCAGGAGGCGCTGACGACGCAGGGGTCGACGAGCCTCGTGAAAAGGGTCAACGCCGTCAAGAACGGCCCGCTGACCGGTAGGCCCTTCGACTTCCTCATGACGACCGGCGACAACACCGACAACCACGAGAACATCGAGCTCGACTGGTACCTCGCGGTCCTCAACGGCGGCACGATCACGCCGAACACGGGCGACAGCAGGTACGAGGGCGTGCAGAACGCGGGCATCAGCACGTTCTGGCAGCCGGACCGCACCGGAACCGACGACTACAAGGCGAAAGGCTTCCCGCAGCTCAACGGGTTGCTCGACGCCGCCGTCCGCACGTTCACCAGTCCCGGCCTGGACATCCCCTGGTACTCGACGATCGGCAACCACGACGACAGCGTGGTCGGCGCGTTGCCGGACGGGCTGCTCGACAGCTGGTACACCGGCCGGAAGAAGATCGTCGGGTTCGGTGACCCCGTGCAGAACGCGAAGGTGGCCAAGGCCTTCAACGACCCCGCGGCGATCCCCGAGGCCCTCACCATCCTCGCGGGCAACAGCGGCGTCGTTCGCACCGTGACGCCGGACGACAGGCGCAGGTTGTTCACCACGGGTGAGTTCGTGCGCAAGCATCTGCCGTCGGGTGGGCACGGGTACACGGACGCCAACGCGGATGGTGTGGACGTGTTCTACACGTTCCGGATGGCGCCTGGTGTCACGGGCATCAGCATGGACACCACGAACCTCGCGGGGTTCTCCACGGGCTCGATAGGGCTCCATCAGCTCAACTGGATCGAGAAGACGCTCAGGCGCAACAGCTCGCTCTACTACGACTGGCTCGGGTTGCCGCAACGCCAGAACGTCACCGACGAGCTGTTCGTGCTCTTCAGCCATCACACGAGCACGACGATGGGCAACGTCCTGCCCGACAAGCGCAGGCCGCTCGACCCGCGGGTGAACGGCGAGGCGCTCCTCAACCTGCTGCACCGGTTTCCGAACGTGCTGGCGTGGGTCAACGGTCACACGCACCGGAACGTGATCACCCCGCACCGGCACGCGACGCCCAGTCGCAGCTTCTGGGAGATCAACACCGCGGCCCACGTCGACTACCCGCAGCACGCCCGCGTGATCGAGGTCGCGGACAACGGGGACGGCACGTTGTCGCTGTTCACGACGTTACTGGAAGCCGATGCGCCCTACCAGGCCGACTACGACGACCGGTCGGACGAAGGCCTCGCGAGCCTGTGCCGGGAGTTCACCTACAACGACATCCACTCGCGGACGGACCCGCTCGGGACGCCGCTCGACCGGAACACGGAGTTGCTGGTCGCGGTGCGGTGAAGTGGGATGTCCCACAGCCCGTCACAACTGATCAGGAATTTCGGCGGCCTAAGGTCGTTTACGTGGCAGTGGACATCTCGCTAATCCCACCGCAGTCCCGTCCGAGTGCGGCGGCCATGCGGCGTGCGCTGCGCCGGGCCGCTGACGGTGCTGTGCTCGACGCGACCGAGGCCGCCGTTCTGCTGCACGCGCGCGAGGACGACCTGGACGCGCTGCTCACCGCGGCGGGCAAGGTGCGGGACGCGCACCTGCTCGCCGAGGGGCGTGCCGGGATCGTCACGTACAGCCGGTCGGTGTTCATCCCGCTGACGAGGCTGTGCCGCGACCGGTGTCATTACTGCACGTTCGCGACCGTGCCGCACAAGCTGCCCGCGGCGTTCCTCGAACGCGACGAGGTGCTGGAGATCGCGCGAGCGGGAGCCGCGCAGGGCTGCAAGGAAGCGCTCTTCACGCTCGGCGACCGGCCGGAGGACCGCTGGCCCGCCGCGAAGGAGTGGCTGGACGCGCGCGGTTACGAGTCCACTTTGGACTACGTGCGGGCCAGTGCCATCGCGGTGCTGGAGGAGACCGGCCTGCTGCCGCACCTCAACCCCGGCGTGCTGAGCTGGGAGGAGCTGACGCGGCTGCGGCCCGTCGCGTCCAGCATGGGCATGATGCTCGAGACCACGGCCGAACGGTTGTGGAGCGAGAAGGGCGGCCCGCACTACGGCAGCCCCGACAAGGATCCCGCTGTCCGCCTGAGGGTGCTCACCGACGCCGGCCGCGTGAACGTCCCGTTCACCACCGGAATCCTCATCGGCATCGGCGAGACCATCAGCGAGCGCGCCGAGTCGTTGCTCGCGATGCGTCAAATCGCGAAGCAGTACGGGCACATCCAGGAAGTCATCATCCAGAACTTCCGCGCCAAGCCGGACACGGCGATGCGCGGCATGCCCGACGCCGACCTGACCGAGCTCGCGGCCACGATCGCCGTGGCACGTCTGGTGATGCCGTCGACCGTGAGCGTGCAGGCGCCGCCGAACCTCGTCGGCGGCGAGTTCGACCTCATGCTGCGTGCGGGCGTCGACGACTGGGGCGGCGTCTCGCCGATCACCCCCGACCACGTGAACCCCGAGAAGCCGTGGCCCCAGGTGGACCAGCTCGTGGAGATCACGAAGCAGGCCGGTTTCTCCTTGCAGGAGAGGCTGAACGTCTACCCGCGCTACGTCCGCGCGGCGGCGGGGCAGTGGATCGACACCAGGCTCACCGCGCACGTTTCCGCGCTGGCACTGGAGAACGGCCTCGCGAACCCGGACGTGGAGGTGGCCGGCCGCGAGTGGCAGGAGCCCGACGGGGGGCTCGACACGTTCGGGCGCGCCGACCTCCACACCGCGATCGACACCGAAGGCCGCACGAGCGACCGGCGCGGCGACTTCGACGAGGTCTACGGCGACTGGGACGAGCTGAAGATCCCCGTTGCGCCGCAACGACTTTCCGAAGACGTCCAACGTGGACTGAAGATCGCGGCGAACGACCCGGCGGCGTTGCTCGGCGACACCGACGCCGCGATGGCGTTGCTGACGGCCGACGGCGACGCGCTGGAGGAGATGGTCCGCCTCGCCGACGACCTCAGGCGCGAAGTGGTCGGCGACGACGTCACGTACGTGGTCAACCGCAACATCAACTTCTCGAACGTCTGCTACGTCGGCTGCCGCTTCTGCGCCTTCGCCCAGCGCGAGCGCGACGCGGACGCGTTCCGGCTGTCCGCCGAGGAGGTCGCCGACCGCGCGCAGGAGGCGTGGGACGACGGCGCCACCGAGGTCTGCATGCAGGGCGGCATCGACCCGAAGCTGCCGGTGACCTACTACGCCGACGTCGTGCGCGCGATCAAGAAGCGCATCCCCGGGATGCACGTGCACGCGTTCAGCCCGATGGAGATCGTCTCCGCCGCGGCGAAGGCGGGCGTGAGCATCCGTGAGTGGCTCACGGAACTGAAGGAAGCCGGCCTCGACACGATTCCCGGCACCGCGGCCGAGATCCTCGACGACGACGTCCGCTGGGTGCTGACCAAGGGCAAGCTGCCGACCGCGACCTGGCTCGACGTCGTCGGCACCGCTCACGAGCTGGGCATTCGCTCGTCGAGCACGATGATGTACGGCCACGTCGACCACCCCGGGCACTGGCTCACGCACTTCCGGGTGCTCGCGGACCTCCAGGACCGCACCGGCGGGCTCACCGAGTTCGTCGCGCTGCCGTTCGTGCACCGCAACGCCCCCATCTACCTGGCGGGAGTCGCCCGTCCCGGCCCCAGCCGCCGCGACAACCGCGCCGTGCACGCGTTCGCACGGCTGGCGCTGCACGGCCGCGTCGACAACATCCAGTGCTCGTGGGTCAAGCTCGGCGACGAGGGCACCGCGGAGATCCTCAACGGCGGTGCGAACGACATCGGCGGCACGTTGATGGAGGAGACCATCAGCCGCATGGCAGGGTCCGAACACGGCTCGGCGCGCACTGTGAGTGAGCTTGAAACCCTGGCTTCACTAGCGGGGCGTAACGCGCGTCAGCGAACTACGACATATGGGCGAGTGCGAACCGATCATCAGTGACCGATAGTCTGAATCGGCGCACAGACGCTACCGGCCATCGGTAGCTTGGCGGCCAATCAGTCAGCGAGGTTCACCCGTTCCGGGGTGGATCTGTGCCATGGGGAGGCTCGGCAAGTGCAGGGCATGAGTCTGGTTGTGAGCGCGGCGGTCGAGAGCAGCATGACCGGCACCGCTGCTGGTCCCGTGGGTCTGATCGCGGTGGCGGCGGGTGTGGGTGGTCTGGTGTACGGCCTGGTCAAGCGGCGCAAGCCGGCCCCGGTCGTGGCGGCGAACCAGCGCATCGACCTCCTCCCGCAGGACACCGCGCAGAACTGATCCACCCGGTCTGAGAAGATTTGGCCGTGTCCACGGAGAACGCGCCTGCAGAGCCCGTAAAGCGCCCCCGCGTCCTGTCCGGCATCCAGCCGACGGCCGGGTCGTTCCACCTCGGCAACTACCTGGGTGCGGTGCGGCAGTGGGTGGCGCTGCAGGAGGCGCACGACGCGTTCTACTGCGTCGTCGACCTGCACGCGATCACCGTGGAGCAGGACCCGAAGACCCTGCGCCAGAACACGCGCGTCTCGGCCGCTCAGCTGCTCGCGCTGGGCATCGACCCGGACCGGTCGACGCTGTTCGTGCAGTCGCACGTTCCGGAGCACGCCCAGCTCGGCTGGGTCATGCAGTGCCTGACCGGCTTCGGCGAGGCGTCGCGCATGACGCAGTTCAAGGACAAGTCCGCACGCCAGGAGCAGTCCGTCGGCGTCGGCCTGTTCACGTACCCGATCCTGCAGGCCGCGGACATCCTGCTGTACCAGGCGCACTACGTGCCGGTCGGCGAGGACCAGCGCCAGCACCTGGAGCTGACCCGCGACCTCGCGACGCGCTTCAACTCGCGCTACGGCAAGGCCTTCCGCCTGCCGGAGGCGTACATCGTCAAGGACACGGCCAAGATCTTCGACCTGCAGGAACCGACGGCGAAGATGAGCAAGTCGGTGCCCGGCGGTGTCGTCGAGCTGCTCGAGGACCCGAAGCGCTCGGCCAAGAAGATCCGCTCCGCCGTCACCGACACGGGCCGCGAGATCATCTTCGACGTCGAGAACAAGCCGGGCGTCTCGAACCTGCTGACGATCTACTCCGCGTTGACGGACCGCACGGTCGAGTCGCTGGTCTCCGACTACGACGGCAAGGGCTACGGCGACCTGAAGAAGGACCTCGGCGAGGTCTTCACCGAGTGGGTCACGCCGGTGCAGGAGCGCGTGAAGACGTACCTCGACGACGTGGCCTCGCTGGACAAGATCCTGGCCCGCGGCGCCGAACGGGCCCGTGAGGTCGCTTCCGGCACGTTGCGCCGCACGTACGAGAAGATCGGCTTTGTTCTGCCTGAGTAAGGCAAGTGCATTAGCGTCTTATGCGTGGACAAGTGGCGGCAGAAGTACGCGTGGCTGGACCACATCATGCGTGCGTACGAGCGATTCGACCAAAGGTACGGAACACAGCACGCCGCTGCGGTCACGTACTTCAGCGTGCTCTCCCTGGTGCCGATCCTGATGATCGGGTTCGCGGTCGCCGGTTTCGTGCTGCAGTCGCAGCCCGACCTGCTGGCGTCGCTGCGGGGCAGCATCGCGGAGGCCGTGCCGGACGAGAACCTGCGCACCCAGATCAACGAGGCCGTGGACACCGCACTGGAGTCCAAGGGCACCGTCGGCATCATCGGTCTGCTCGGTGCCGCCTACTCCGGCCTCGGCTGGATGAGCAACCTCCGCGACGCCCTGACCGCGCAGTGGGGTCAGGCGAAGGGGGAGCTGCCGTTCCTCGGCACGCTGTGGCGCGACCTGCTCTCGTTGCTCGGCCTGGGCCTCGCGATCGTGCTGTCGTTCGGCATCACGGCGGTGGGCACGGGGTTCGCTGAACTGATCCTGCGGTGGATGGGGCTCGAGAACGCCGGGTGGGCGCACGTCCTGCTGCGCATCGGCACGATCGTCCTGTCGCTGCTCGCGAACTGGCTCGTGTTCCTGTGGGTGCTCTCGCGACTGCCGCGCAAGCCCGTCGGCTGGCGCAGCGCGATCAAGGGCGCGTTCGCCGGCGCGGTCGGGTTCGAGATCCTGAAGCAGACCGCGACGATCTTCCTGTCGTTCACGACCAAGTCGCCGACCTCGGCCGCGTTCGGCTCCGTGATCGGTGTGCTGGTGTTCGCGAACCTGGTCGCGCAGTTCATCCTCTTCATCACGGCCTGGACGGCGACCGCGCGCGAGAACCTCGAACCCGAGGTCGTGAAGGCACCGCCGCCCGCGGTGATCCAGCCCGTCGTCTCCGTGCGGCAGGGGCCCAGGCCGTCGGTGATGCTGGGGGCCGGAGCGGTCGCCGGAGCGCTGCTCGGGTTCCGGTGGCGCCGCAAGTAGGTCCTCGAGAACGAGAACGGCCCCAGCGCGTGTGCGCTGGGGCCGTCGTCTTCGGTGCCTCAGACGCCCTGTGACGCCTGCGCGGCCTGACGGCGTGCCCTGGCCGCCTTGGCGCGCTTGCTGCGGATGAAGAGCACCAGGCCGGCCAGCAGGCCGAGGCCCGCGACCGCCGTGATCGGCAGGCCGACGGTGCCGAACGCGGTCGGCGTCGGACGGCCGGTCTGCGGGTCGGTGGGCGCCGCGCTGCCCTGGTTGTCGTTGCTGCTCTGCGTCGGGACGACGTTCTGCTTCGGCTGCGGTGCGCCGTCGACGAGCTTGCCGACACCGCCGGGGCCCATCGCGAAGCCGTAGTCGAGCAGCCTGCCCGCCTGGGCGTCGATGCGCGTGGGCGTCTGCTGGCCGCGGAGCAGCACCACGACGAGACGACGGCCGTTGCGCTCCGCCGCGCCCACGTAGGTGTGCTGCGAGTCGTCGGTGAAGCCGGTCTTGCCGCCGAGCGCGCCCTGGTAGTTCGCGAGCAGCCGGTTGTCGTTCTGCAGCATGATCGTGCCGCCGTTGCGGCCCGGGAACTGCGACTGCGGCAGCTTGATGGCCTGCGCGAACTCGTCGTACTTCATCGCGCCGCGGAAGATCAGGGCCACGTCGTAGGCCGAGGTGCTGGTGCCGGGGGCGTCGAGGCCCGAAGGGGTCACGGCGCGGGTGTCGAGGGCGCCGAGCTCCTTGGCCATCGCGTTCATCTTGCGCAGGGCGTTCGGCACGCCACCGAGCTGGCGGGCCAGCGTGTGCGCCACGTCGTTGCCCGAGGTGAGCAAGAGGCCGTGCATCAGCTGGCGCACGGTGTACTGGCCACCGTCGCGCAGGCCGACGCAGGTGCACTCCTGCGCGATGTCCTCGGCGCTGGCGGTGACGACCAGGTCGCCCCGCAGTTCCTTGGCGACGACCATCGCGAGGAGCACCTTCATGATGCTCGCGGGGCGCTGACGGCCGTGCGGGTCGTACGCGGCGATGACAGCACCGCTGTCGATGTCCGCGAGCAGCCAAGAGGCTGCAGTGATGCCACTGGGGGGCTGGCCCGAGTTCGGCGGCAGGATCAGGCCGCACTCGCCCAGCCGGTCACCACCGATCGGGGTCTCCGGCACCTCGAGCGGCGTCGGCGCCTTCTGACCGGGCGCAGGCTGCTCGGACGTGTCCACCGGTGGCGGCGGGGTCTCGCGGTTGGCGCACTGCGCCGAGCCGGCGGCCTGTTGTGCGGTTCCGGTCGGTGCGGCGAACGCGGCGGTGGCCGTTGCTAGGACCAGGGCGACGATGAGCCGTTTTGGGAAGGGCACACGTTCAGGCTATCCACCCCCGTTCAGACGCCTGCACGCACCACGTCCGATACTGGTCGGCGTGAAGCTCTCGCGCCCGATGTCACTCTTCCTGGTGGCTTTCGGAGTGTGGTCGTGGGTGATCTGGCCCACGTTCCTGAAGAACATCTGGAAGGACCCCCGTTCGTTCAGCGACGGACCTACCGCGTTCTTCACCGTGCACCTGGTGCTCGTGATCGCCTCGCTCGTCTTCGGCACCGCCATCGGCGTGCTGGGCGTGCGGGGATTCCTGGCCACTCGACGTCGATAAGGAAAACGCTGTGGAGTTCGTACGCCTCTTGCTGGTGTTCCTGCACCTGCTCGGCATGGGCATGCTCGTCGCGATGATCATGTTGCAGGCCAAGGCCGGCAAGGACGCGCCGGTCAACAAGGGCTGGCTGCACGGCGCCGCTCTGCAGCTGCTGACCGGCATCGCGCTCGTGGGCATCGACCCGCTGGTCGACTCCGTGAAGTACGACCACATCAAGATCGGCGTGAAGCTGCTGGTCGTCGTGGCCATCGCCGCCGTCGTCGCGATCAACGTCAACAAGCCGAAGGCCCCGTCCTGGCTGCTGCCCACGGCCGCGTCGCTGGTCGTGCTGAACATCGGCGTGGCGGTCTTCTGGACCTGATCGGGGGATGTAGCCCTCACCGGCGGGTGACGTGGGCGCGCTTTTCGCGCGGTGTGTTGTACCTGCGGGACACCATCCAAGCCATGTCACGTATCGCCTATATCGGTGTGCTCGCCGCCGGGGCAGTGTTGACGCTGGTCTCACTGCACGGTGCCGCCCCGGAGGCCTCGGCCTCCGGGGATGGCCAGGTGTGCGCCGCTGCGTGGTGCCCGAAGGAACAGCCGGGATGGCGCGCGCCGTCGCCGCGAGGCGAAGAGCCTCCGACGTCGTCCACGACCACCTCGGCGACGACCACCACGACCCAGCCGACCACCACCACGACGACAACGTCCTCGACGACGACCTCGTCCACCACCACGACGACTCCGTCGACGACGACCACCACATCGTCGACGACCTCGTCCACGACCACGCCGCCGTCCTCGACGACGACAACGCGCTCCACCACGACGACACCCCCGGTGACGACGACCACCACCAGCACGTCGAACACCACCACCCCGCACACGACGCCCCCGGCGACCACCACCAAGCCGATCGCCGGCCCCCCGGTCCACCAGGACAACCGCCTGGCCAACACCGGCGCCACCACCACGTGGATGCTGCTGCTCGGCGTGCTCCTCCTCGTGGGCGGCACGGCCCTGCTCCTCCTCGACCGGGCAAGGCGACTCACCCGCCGCTGACTGTCGGTGGTCTTCGTCACACTGGTGACGTGCGAATCGAACACCTGCGCGAACGCAGCGATCTCGGCGTCATCAGCACCACCGCCCTGAAGTCCCTGGGCGTCTCCGACCCGTGGCGAAGGTGCACCCCGGGCGGGCCGTGGCAGCGCATGCACCCAGGCGTCGTGCTGCTGCACAACGGCCCGCCCACCCCGGACCAACACCTCACCGCAGCCCTCCTGCGAGCGGGCCCAGGAGCCGCCGTCACCGGCGCCGAAGCCTGCCGCCGCCACGGCCTCCCGGCCAGAGGCCAGGAAATCCACCTCCTCGTACCCGGCTCGGCACGAGGCAGCGGCTCCCTGATCCTCGAACGCGCCTCACCGATGCCCCCGTCCGCAGACGTGGGCGGCTTCCCGGTGGTGTCCGCAGCCCGAGCCGTGGTCGACGCCTGCCGCTTCCTCCGCACAACCGACGAGGCCACGGCCCTCATCGCCGCAGCCATCCAACGACGCCGCTGCACGCCAGATGAGTTGCGTGCCGAGGCCCGCACCAACCGCTACGGCACCAAGCTCGCGCGTGACGTCCTCCGCGACCTGGGCAGAGCGGAATCGGTCGCCGAACGAGACGCCCGCCGCCTCTCCCGCAAGATCCGCCTCACCACCCCGCACTGGAACGCGACGATCGCCGACGCCAACGGCGTGATCATCGCCAGACCAGATGCCTGGTACGACAACGTGGGCCTGGCCTGGGAGATCGACTCACGCGCCTTCCACTACGGCCCCCGCGACTACGAACGCACCCTCACCCGCAACACCCGCTACGCCGCCGCAGGAATCCTCGTGGTCCAAACCCTGCCAACCCGCCTACGAGACCAGCCGGAGGTAGTGGCCCGCGAACTCAAGGCAGCACACAAAGCGGCTGCGGCAAGACCCCGGCCTCCGGTGCATGTCGTGGAGGTGACCTGACGGCAACGCCAAGGCTCCCGCACACCAGAGGGGCTTTCGCATGCGAACAGCGATGCCGAAGGCGAGGCCCCCACCAGCCGCGAAGCGAAGCGAGCCGTGCGAGGCAACAGATCGGAACCGCCAAGCAGGGGCGACGCGCAGCGAGCCGTCCGAACCTGCTGCCGACTGGGCAGCGGTGCACCCCGCTCATGGCGATTGGGGCTTGACCTTGAGGGGCGGGGTGCTACCCCTGATCGGGCACGGCCGGGCGCTTTTCAGCCCGGCTTTTCCGGCCGTCTCAGCGCCCCGCCGGAGGCTCAAGGTCAAGCCCCAATCGCCAGCCTTTGATTCGTCACGACCTGCGCAACCACCAACGCAACGCAACCAACCCCCAGCAACGCGACCAACCCCGCTGGAACCGCAACAAACCAACGCAAACCGACCCGCGAACAGCAAAACGCCGCGCCCCCACCGGGAACGCGGCGCCTCACCAATCAAAGCCTCACACGCGCTTGAACAACAGCGCCCGCTTCACTTCCTGAATCGCCTTCGTAACCTGAATCCCACGCGGACACGCGTCGGTGCAGTTGAAGGTCGTCCGACACCGCCACACACCATCGATGTCGTTGAGGATGTCCAACCGCTCCTCAGCACCCTCATCCCGGGAGTCGAAGATGAACCGGTGCGCATTCACGATCGCCGCAGGCCCAAAGTACGACCCCTCAGTCCAGTAAACCGGACAAGAAGTAGTGCAACACGCACAAAGAATGCACTTCGTCGTGTCGTCGAACCGCTCCCGATCAGCAACGGACTGAATCCGCTCCCGAGTCGGCTCATTCCCATACGTGACGAGATAAGGCTTAACAGCCCGGAAAGCCTCGAAGAACGGCTCCATGTCAACGAGCAGGTCCTTGTGCACCGGCAAACCCTTGATGGGCTCGATGGTGATCGTGGTCTGCTTGTCGCCCTTCTGCAGCAGGTCCTTCAGCAGGACCTTGCAGGCAAGCCGGTTCACCCCGTTGATCCGCATGGCGTCCGAACCACAGATGCCGTGCGCACAAGAACGCCGGAACGTGAGCGTCCCGTCCACGTACCACTTGATGTGGTGCAGCAGGTTCAGCACGCGGTCCGACGGGAGCGCGGGGATGTCGAACGAGTCCCAGCGCGGCTCGTCGTCGAACTCCGGGTTGAACCGGCGGATCTTGACGGTGACCGTGACAGCGCCGTCCGGAACCGGCGGCTGGGCGCCGCGCGAGCCAGCAGTAGTTTCAGCGGTGGCGGTCATCAGTACTTGCGCTCCATCGGCTTGTACCGGGTAAAGGTCACGGGCTTGTAGTCCATGCGGATGTCCGCCGAGAGACCGTCGCCCTGCTTGTAGAACATGCTGTGGCGCATGAAGTTCGTGTCGTCGCGGTTCGGGTAGTCCTCGCGGGCGTGGCCGCCGCGGGACTCCTTGCGCGCCAGCGCGCCGTGGACGAGCACCTCGGCGAGCTCGAGCAGGAACCCGAGTTCGACGGCCTCCAACAAATCAGTGTTGAAGCGCTTGCCCTTGTCCTGGACCGAGATGTGCGCGTAGCGCTCCTTCAGGGTCTGGACGTCGTGCAGAGCCGTCTTCAGCGTGTCCTCGGTGCGGTACACGGACGCGTTGGCGTCCATGGTGGCCTGCAGCTCGGTGCGGATGTCCGCCACGCGCTCCTGGCCGTGCTCCGACAACGCCAGCGCGACCTGGGCCTCGACGGACGCGGCCGGGTTCTCCGGCAGGTCGACGTGGGACTCGCGGGAGTTCGCGTACTCCGCGGCGGCGATGCCGGCGCGGCGGCCGAAGACGTTGATGTCCAGCAGCGAGTTCGTGCCGAGGCGGTTCGCGCCGTGCACGGACACGCAGGCGCACTCACCCGCGGCGTAGAGGCCGGGAACGACGTTGTCGTTGTCCCGCAGCACTTCGCCGTGGATGTTCGTCGGGATGCCGCCCATCGCGTAGTGCGCGGTCGGGTACACCGGGACGGGCTCGACGACCGGGTCGACCGCGAGGTACGTGCGGGCGAACTCCGTGATGTCCGGCAGCTTCGTCTCGAGGACCTCGGCACCGAGGTGCGTGCAGTCCAGCAGCACGTAGTCCTTGTTCGGACCGGCGCCGCGGCCTTCCAGGACCTCCAACGCCATGGACCGGGCGACGATGTCGCGCGGCGCCAGGTCCTTGATGGTCGGGGCGTAGCGCTCCATGAACCGCTCGCCCGAGGCGTTGCGCAGGATCGCGCCCTCACCGCGGGCACCCTCGGTCAGCAGGATGCCGAGACCGGCGAGGCCGGTCGGGTGGAACTGGTAGAACTCCATGTCCTCCAGGGGCAGGCCCTTGCGGAAGACGATGCCCATGCCGTCGCCGGTCAGCGTGTGGGCGTTCGACGTGGTCTTGAAGACCTTGCCGAAACCACCCGTGGCGAACACGACGGACTTGGCCTGGAAGACGTGGATCTCGCCGGTCGCGAGCTCGTAGGCGACGGCGCCGGTGCAGACCGGGCCGTTCTCCGTCTCGGTCAGGCAGATGTCGAGCACGTAGAACTCGTTGAAGAACTCGATGCCGTGCTTGACGCAGTTCTGGTAGAGCGTCTGCAGGATCATGTGGCCGGTGCGGTCCGCGGCGTAGCAGGCGCGGCGCACGGCGGCTTCACCGTGGTTGCGCGTGTGGCCGCCGAACCGGCGCTGGTCGATCTTGCCCTCGGGCGTGCGGTTGAACGGCAGGCCCATCTTCTCGAGGTCGAGAACGGCGTCGATCGCCTCCTTCGCCATGATCTCGGCGGCGTCCTGGTCGACCAGGTAGTCGCCGCCCTTGATCGTGTCGAAGGTGTGCCACTCCCAGTTGTCCTCCTCGACGTTGGCGAGGGCGGCGCACATGCCGCCCTGTGCCGCGCCGGTGTGCGAACGCGTGGGGTAGAGCTTGGTGAGCACCGCGGTGCGGGCGCGCTGGCCGGACTCGATCGCCGCGCGCATTCCGGCACCACCAGCGCCGATGATGATCACGTCGTACTTGTGGAACTGCATTGTGGTGGGCTCCCCGCGCGGGTCAGTTCGAGATGTTCGGGTCGAAGGTGAAGATCACGAACGTGCCGAGCGCGATGATCAGGACCATCGACACGTAGAGCAGCATCTTCAACCAGAACCGGGTGGAGTCCTTGCGGGCGTAGTCGTTGATGACAGTCCGCACGCCGTTGCCGCCGTGGATCTGCGCGAGCCAGAGCATCGCGAGGTCCCAGAACTGCCAGAACGGGGACGCCCAGCGGCCGGCGACGAAACCGAAGTTGATCTTGTGCACGCCGCCGTCGAGGATGTTCATGATGAACAGGTGGCCCAGGACCAGGACCACGAGCAGCAGGCCGGAGAGGCGCATGAACAGCCAGCTGTAGAGCTCGCCGTTGCCGCGGCGGGCCGCGGGGCGCTTCGGCGAACGGGGCTTGTCGAGTGCGAGAGACATGGCTCAGTGACCCCCAACCAGGTCGGAGATCGTCCGCTCCATCATGAAGTAGAAGCCGGGGATCATCACGACGACCCAGACGGCCAGCACGGTCCAGAGCATGACCCGCTGGTACTTGGCGCCCTTCTCCCAGAAGTCCACCAGCATGACCCTGATGCCGTTCAGCGCGTGGTAGAGCACCGCGCCGACCAGACCGACCTCGAAGAGGTTGACGATCGGGTTCTTGTAGGTCTCGATCACCGCGTCGTAGGCGTTCGGGGACACCCGGACGAGGGCGGTGTCGAGCACGTGG
The DNA here is from genome assembly GCF_014653695.1 of Lentzea cavernae. GTDB lineage: Bacteria > Actinomycetota > Actinomycetes > Mycobacteriales > Pseudonocardiaceae > Lentzea > Lentzea cavernae. The sequence goes on from NZ_BNAR01000003.1 coordinate 799,375, forward strand.
GTGAAGAGGAAGAAGAACGTGAGGACACCGGTGATCCGGTGGGCGACCCAGGACCACATGCCCAGATCACCGCGGTAGAGCGTCCCACCCCCTCGGGTGGTGGTGCGCTCGGGTGCGCCTGCGCTGGTCATGCGCCGCGGCCTCCAACGTCAGTGGTGGTGTGGTCGGCGAAGAAGTCACTGCTCGTCCGACCATGACCGGAAAATCCTAGTCCCGCACGTTGGAACACTCCCAGCAGGCGCACCCGCTCTGTGATCGATGAGACACGCTGTCGATCGGCCAAGCGGTCTTTATCGATCCCGAAATGCGGCCCACGCCACAAAAAGACGGCGGCCCGGACCTCCGCCATGGTCCGGGCCGCCGCTGTCGGCGAGCACGCCCGCCACCCTCTGCACGGCTGCGAGTCCGTGAATGGTTCAACGCGGGGCTGGGCCTGGCGTGCGCCACTGGGCCAACCGGACGAAGATCGGTGCGAGGAAGAGGCGGAAGGGGACGATTCGCCACGCCCCGAACACGAGTGATCACCACTCGTGCGGCCAAAGCGTCGAATGCGTAACCGATAGGGGTCTTTGTAGGTGCTGACGGCAACGGGGTTGGTTACTAAGAGGTACGGTGCCGCCTCTAGGCCTCAACAACGTCGTTGAGGAGGAAAACTCAGGGAGGAGACGAGCCGTGCGTCGTCGTATGCGTGGTGTCGCGGTCGCCGCGATCGCGTTGACCAGCGTGATGACTATGGCCGCCTGCGCGAAGGACTCGGGTGGCGGGAACAACAACGCGGGCACCGGTAGTGGTGCCGCCTGCGAGTTCGCCGAGGCTCCGAGCGCGCCTGCCACTTCGAACACCAGCGCCGCCAACGGTGACAAGGTGGACGCGAGCACGCTGAAGATCGGTCTGGCCTACGACATCGGTGGTCGTGGCGACGCGTCGTTCAACGACTCCGCCGCCGCCGGTCTCGACAAGGCCATCGCGGACATGGGCGTGAAGAAGGAGAACACGCGCGAGCTGTCCGCCGCCCCGAACGAGGACGAGTCCGCCAAGCAGACCCGTCTGCGCCAGTTGGCGTCCGAGGGCTTCAGCCCGATCATCGGTGTCGGCTTCGCCTACGCCGAGTCGATGAAGCTCGTCGCCGGCGAGTTCCCGAACGTCAAGTTCGGCCTGGTCGACGGTTCGGTCGAGGGTGCTGCCAACGTCACGCCGCTGCTGTTCGCCGAGCAGGAGGGCTCCTTCCTGGCCGGCGTCATCGCCGCGTACCAGAGCAAGAAGTGCCACGTGGGCTTCGTCGGCGGTGTCGAGATCCCGCTGATCCAGAAGTTCGAGGCGGGCTACGCGCAGGGCGCCAAGGCGGCCGCGCCGAAGATCCAGATCGAGAAGAAGTACATCACCCCGGCCGGTGACTTCACCGGTTTCCAGGACGCCCCCAAGGGTCAGGAAGCCGCGAAGGGCCAGATCGACAAGGGCGCCGACGTCATCTACCAGGCCGCCGGTGCGTCCGGCAAGGGCATCTTCTCGGCCGCCAAGCAGGGTGGCGTGCTGGCCATCGGCGTCGACTCCGACCAGTACAACCAGGCGACCGTCGCCGACACCAAGGACGTCATCGTGTCGTCCATGCTCAAGCGCGTCGACGTCGCGGTCTACGACTTCGTGAAGGCCGTCGCGAAGAACGACCTCGCGGGTCTGCCGAAGGTCTTCGACCTGAAGGTGGACGGTGTCGGCTACTCCACGTCGGGTGGCAAGATCGACGCGAAGCTGCAGGGCATCCTCGAGGGCTACAAGGCCCAGATCATCGAGGGCAAGATCAAGGTCGCGGACAAGCCGTAGTCCGTCCGTTCGCTAGTCGTTCGCACGTTGCCGGGCCCTGTGAGGATTCGACCTCACAGGGCCTGGTGCGTGGTAGGAGGAGCACTCGACGATGAGCAGTTCCACGTCCGTTGGGACGGACGAACACCCCGCGGTGGTGCTCACAGGCATCACCAAGCGATTCCCAGGTGTGGTCGCCAACAGCGACGTCCACCTGACCGTCCGCCGTGGCGAGGTCCACGCGCTCTGCGGTGAGAACGGCGCGGGCAAGTCCACACTGATGAAGATCCTCTACGGCATGCAGCCGCCGGACGAGGGCACCATCGAGGTGAACGGCGAGCAGGTGCGGTTCCGCACCCCGTCCGACGCCATCAAGGCCGGGATCGGCATGGTGCACCAGCACTTCATGCTGGCCGACAACCTCACCGTCCAGGAGAACGTCGTCCTGGGCGCCGAGGCTCTGCACGGCATCGGCAAGAAGGCCCGCGCGCGCATCATCGAGCTCTCCGGCAGGACCGGGCTGAACGTCGACCCCGGCGTGCTCGTCGAGCAGCTCGGAGTCGCTGACCGCCAGCGCGTCGAGATCCTCAAGGTGCTCTACCGCGGCGCCAAGGTGATCATCCTCGACGAGCCCACCGCCGTGCTCGTGCCGCAGGAGGTCAGCGAGCTCTTCGACACCGTCCGCGGCATGCAGGAGCAGGGCTACACGTTCCTGTTCATCTCGCACAAGCTCGACGAGGTCCGCGCGATCGCGGACTCCGTCACGGTGATCCGCCGCGGCACGACCGTGGGCAGCGCCGACCCGAAGACCGTCAGCTCCCGGCAGCTCGCCGAGATGATGGTCGGCAGCGAGCTCCCCAGCCCGGAGACCCGCGAGTCCACCGTCACCGACACGGTCGTGCTGGACGTCAAGGGCCTCAAGCTCATGACGCCGGACGGCTCGCGGCCGATCCTCGACGACGTCGACATGGTCGTGCGCTCCGGCGAGGTCGTCGGCATCGCCGGTGTCGAGGGCAACGGCCAGACCGAGCTCGTCGAGACGATCATGGGCATGCGCAAGGCCGGCAGCGGCACGATCACGTTGCAGGACCAGGACATCACCAAGCTCGGGACGCTCGCCCGGCGCGAGGCGGGCATCGGCTACGTGCCGGAGGACCGCCACCGCCACGGCCTGCTGCTCACACAACCCCTCTGGTACAACCGGATCCTCGGCTACCAGACCCGCAAGCCGACGTCCAAGGGCATCTGGCTCGACACGGACGGCGCGAAGAAGGACACCGAGCGGATCGTCGCCGACTTCGACGTCCGCACGCCCGGCATCGACGTGCCCGCCGCCGCGCTCTCCGGTGGCAACCAGCAGAAGCTGGTCGTCGGCCGCGAACTGTCCGGCGACCCGGTGCTGCTGATCGCCTCGCACCCCACCCGCGGTGTGGACGTCGGCGCGCAGGCGCTGATCTGGGACGAGATCAAGCGCGCCCGCGCCGCCGGTCTCGCCGTGCTGCTGATCTCCGCCGACCTGGACGAGCTGATCGGCCTGTCGGACACGATCAAGGTCATGCTGCGCGGCCGCCTGGTGGCCGACGCCGACCCGAACACCGTCACGCCCGAGGACCTCGGCAGCGCGATGACGGGTGCGGGCGCGACGAGTGCTTCCGTGCAGGAAACCGGCACTGCGCACGGAACCGCGGTGGTTGAGGAAGGCGAGAACTGATGGGACACCTGCGCGGCAAACTCCTGCCGCCCGCGTTGGCGATCGTCTTCTCACTGCTGTTGTGCGGCGTCGCGCTCATCATCTCCGGCGCGAACCCGCTCAGCGCGTTCGGTGCGATGGTGACGCAGGTCGGCAAGGGCACGACGCTCGTCGACATCGTCAACTCGACGGGCATCTACTACATCGCGGCGCTCGCGGTGGCGATCGGGTTCCAGATGAACCTGTTCAACATCGGTGTCGAGGGCCAGTACCGCGTGGCGGCCGTGATCGCCGCGGTCGTCGGCGGCTCGATCGCGCTGCCTCCCGGCATCCACACGCTGGTCATCATCATCGTGGCCGCCCTGGCCGGTGCCGCCTGGGCCGCGATCCCCGCGATCCTCAAGGTGACCCGGGGCGTCAACGAGGTCATCTCGACGATCATGATGAACGGCCTCGCGATCGGCTTCTCGGCGTACCTGATCCGCCGGGACGTCTTCGGTGAGCTGCGGGGCAACAACATCCGCACCGCCGAGATCCCGGAGAGCGGATGGATGCCCGGCATCTCGTTCGGTGGCAGCGGCACCATGTTCGGCTTCCTGTTCGTGGCCATCGCCCTGGGCATCGGCTACTGGGTGATGATGAACAAGACCCGGTTCGGCTTCGAGCTGCGCGCGTCGGGCGAGTCGTCCACCGCCGCGTCGGCCGGTGGCGTGAGCGCCAAGAAGATGGTGCTGCTCTCCATGCTGATCTCGGGCGCCATCGCGGGCCTGATCTCGCTGCCGGAACTGCTCGGCCGCGACCACACCTTCAGCCTGAACTTCACCGCCGGCATCGGCTTCTCGGGCATCGCGATCGCGCTGCTCGGCCGCAACCACCCCGGTGGCATCGCGTTCGGCGCGCTGCTCTGGGCGTTCCTCGACAAGTCGGGTCTCGCGCTCGACAACGTCGGCGTGCCCAGGGAGATCGTCACCATCATGCAGGGCTCGATCGTCCTGTCGGTCGTCGTCGCCTACGAGGTGGTGCGCCGCTTCGAGCTCGCCTCGGAACAGCGTCGCGTCGGCCGTGAGCTCGGAACTGTCGGAGGTGCCGCGTGATCTCGACGATGGAGGAGAAGCCGCACGTCCCCGCGGCGCCTCGCAAGCGCAAGGTGCCCGGCTGGGCCGTCGCCATGCTCGGTGTGGCGGGCGCGATCGCGCTGCTCTCGATCACCTCGTACCAGACCGGCTTCCCGCAGCTGACGTCGTCGGGCACGACCCAGACGGCGGTCCGGCTCGCGCTGCCGATCCTGCTCGCCGGTCTCGGCGGCCTGTGGGCGGAACGCGCCGGCGTGGTCAACATCGGCCTCGAGGGCATGATGATCATGGGCACCTGGGGCGCGGCGTGGGCCGGCTACCAGTGGGGTCCGTGGGCCGCTCTCGTCGCGGCCGTCGTGTTCGGGTCGCTCGGCGGCCTGCTGCACGCGATCGCGACGGTCACGTTCGGCGTCAACCACATCGTCTCCGGTGTGGCGATCAACCTGCTCGGCGCCGGTCTGACGAAGTACCTCTCGACGCTGATCTTCCTGCCGCTGTCGAACAACCCGCGGCAGTCGCCGCCGGTGCAGTCGTTCGACACGTTCTCGGTGGCGGGCCTCGGTGACTGGCTCGGCGAGCTCGAGTCCGGTCAGCGCCTGTTCATCTCGGACGTCGCGGGCATCCTGCGCGGCCTGGTCACCGGCGTCTCGCCGCTGACGATGATCGCGATCCTGCTGCTGCCGCTGTCGTACTACCTGCTCTGGCGCACCCGCTTCGGCCTGCGCCTGCGCTCGGTCGGCGAGAACCCGCACGCCGCGGACTCGCTGGGCGTGAAGGTGTACTTCCACAAGTACGTCGCCGTGATCGTCTCCGGTGGTCTCGCCGGCCTGGGCGGCGCCGCACTGGTGCTCAACCCCGGTCAGCTGTCCTACCTGGAGGGTCAGACCGGCGGCCGCGGCTACATCGGCCTCGCCGCGATGATCTTCGGCAACTGGCGGCCCGGCGGCCTGCTCGGTGGTGCGGCGCTGTTCGGTTACGCCGACGGCCTGCAGCTGCGCTCGGGCGGCGAGACGGTGCTGGCGCTGGTCTACGGCGTCGTGCTGCTGCTCGCCGTGATCGTGGTGTGGCAGCTCATCCGCCGGAAGTGGTTCTCGGCGGCGGCGGCGATCGTTGTGGCCGTGCTGATGTACCTGCTGTACATCAGCCTCGACGAGATCCCCAGCGAGTTCGTGTCGTACGCGCCGCACATGGTGACGCTGGCCGTGCTTGCCGTTGCGTCGCAACGGTTGCGAATGCCGGCCGCCGACGGACTGGTGTACCGCCGTGGCTGAGGTCGACTGGGACCTGCTCCGGGCACGGGCGGTGGAGGCGGCGCAGTCCGCCTACTGCCCGTACTCGGGGCTTCAGGTCGGATCCGCGGCCCTGTGCGACGACGGCCGCATCGTCACCGGGTGCAACGTCGAGAACGCCTCGTACGGCGTGGGTCTGTGCGCCGAGTGCGCGATGGCCGGTCAGCTGTTCTTGACGGGTGGCGGCCGGTTCGTCGCGGTCGCCTGCCGGTCCGGTGCCGGTGAGCTGCTGATGCCGTGCGGCCGGTGCCGTCAGGTCCTCTACGAGCTGGGCGGCCGCGACTGCCTGGTGGACACGCCGTCCGGTGTGCTGCCGATGTCGTCGGTGCTGCCGGACGCGTTCGGACCGGAGGACCTGCCATGAGCTTCTCCGCAGTGGACGTCATCCGCGCCAAGCGCGACGGCCGCGCGTTGTCGGACCCGGAGATCGACTGGGTCATCGACGCCTACACGCGCGGCGCCGTCGCGGACGAGCAGATGTCCGCGCTGGCGATGGCGATCTTCTTCAACGGCATGACGGCGGCGGAGACCGCGCGCTGGACACAGGCGATGATCTCGTCCGGCGAGCGGTTGTCGTTGCACGTGGACCGGCCGACGGTGGACAAGCACTCGACGGGCGGTGTCGGCGACAAGATCACGCTGCCGCTGGCGCCTCTCGTCGCCGCCTGCGGTGCCGCGGTGCCGCAGCTCTCGGGCCGCGGTCTCGGTCACACCGGCGGGACGCTGGACAAGCTGGAGTCGATCCCCGGGTGGCGGGCCGCACTGTCCACTTCGGAGATCCTCGACCAGCTGTCGTCCGTCGGTGCGGTGGTTTGCGCTGCCACCGAAGGACTTGCCCCGGCCGACCGCAAGCTCTACGCGTTGCGGGACGTCACCGGGACCGTCGAGGCGATCCCGCTGATCGCGTCCTCGATCATGTCGAAGAAGATCGCGGAAGGCGCCGAGTCACTGGTGCTGGACGTGAAGGTCGGCTCCGGCGCGTTCATGAAGGACCTGACGTCCGCGCGTGCGCTGGCCGAGGCCCTGGTGGCCATCGGTGTCGAGCACGGCGTGCGGATCTCGGCCCTGCTGACCGACATGTCGGTGCCGCTGGGACGCGCTGTCGGCAACGCGGTCGAGGTGGCTGAATCCGTGGACGTGCTGCGCGGCGGCGGACCTGCCGACGTCGTGGAGCTGACCGTGGCGCTGGCCTCCGAAATGCTGTCGCTGGCAGGGATTTCCGCCGACCCGGCTGCCGTCCTGGCTTCGGGTGAGGCCTTCGAGGTGTGGGCGCGGATGATCCGGGCCCAGGGCGGTGATCCGGAGGCGGATCTTCCCGTCGCCTCGCACAAGCACGTGGTGGAAGCGCCTGCGTCCGGTGTGCTGTCCACTTTGGACGCTTACGGTGTGGGTGTCGCGGCGTGGCGGCTCGGTGCCGGCCGTGCCCGCAAGGAGGACCCGGTGCAGTTCGGCGCCGGTGTGCTCTGCCTGGCCAAGCCGGGTGACGTGGTGGAGGCCGGGCAACCGTTGCTGGAGCTGCACACCGACACCCCGGACGCGGTCACCGGAGCCCTGCAGGCGCTGGAAGGCGCCTACGAGGTCTCCGACGCCGCGCCGGAGCGTTCACCGCTGGTGATCGACACCATCCGCGGTTAGTGCTGTGACCACGATCTTCACCGTGTTTCTCGACGCTCAGCAGGGCACCTCGCGGCGTCGGCCCCACGCCCCCATACGTCCAGTATGAGGACGTGGGGCCGACACCACGATGCACCCGTCTGACCGCCGAGAAACGCGGCAAAGGTTCGTGGTCACAGCACTAGCCGACGAGCGAACCCGCCAGGGGTGACCTGTCCTGCTTCCACAGCACGCACAGGACCTCCTGGCGGCCCGGCGCGGAGGCGTCGTTGTACGCCTCCCACTCCTTCTGCGTGGGGACGAGCCCGGTGAAGCCGATCGGCTCCTTGATCTTCGGCTCGATCACCTTGAACTGCTCGGTGCAGTAGTTCTTGGTGAAGTCGGCGAGCCACTGCGTGCCGGGGTAGGCGATGTCCTTCGGCTTGTCCCACAACGGGGTCGCGGCCGAGAAGAGCTGGATGCCGTGCGGACCGTTGCACGGCACGTCCTGGCGCACCGGCGAGCCCTGCGTGAGGAAGTCCTTGGCGCACTGGGTGCCGGAGAGGTTCCACTCGGGCACGTCGCCGCCGCGGCCGAACGTGGCGATGCGCCGCGACGGCAGCGGGGCGCCGACGGGCAGTTGTGAGGCCTCGGTCCACTCCCCGGAGTTCTCCGAAGGCTGGTTGGCGCCGGTGTTCTGGCTGGTGGTCGGCCCGGCGTTCGACGTTTCCTCCGGCTTGAAGACCTGGTAGCCGGCGAACGCCACACCCGCGAGCACGGCGATGCCGATGACCACGGCGGCGACCTTGACGGCCGTGCCCTTCTTCTTGCCGCCGGTGTTCTGCGGCAGCGACACCTGCGTGGCGCCCTGGACGATCGCGGTCAGCATCTGCCGGGCCTGGGGCGCGGTCAGGCGGCGCGTCGGGTCGACGGTCAGGAAACCGCGGATCACCTCCGCGAGGCCGGGCGAGGCCCGCCGCAGCACGGGCGGCTCGTTCATGACCGCGTGCAACGTGGACGCGGTGGACGTGCGCTCGAACGGGCTGACGCCTTCGACCGCGTGCGCCATCGTGACGCCGAGAGCCCACAGGTCGGACGCCGGCGAGGCCTCCCAGCCGTGCAGGCGGTCCGGCGACATGTACGCGGGCGAACCGACGATGCCGCCGTTGTGCGTGAGGCGTGGGTCGTCCATCGCCTGCGCGATGCCGAAGTCCGTGAGCTTCACGGCCCCGTCCGGCCGCACCATGATGTTGCTGGGCTTCACGTCCCGGTGGACGATGCCGGCCTGGTGCGCGGTCTCCAGGGCACCCAGCACCTGCAGCGCGACGCCCGCCATCCACGTCGAGTCGCGCGGCCCGTGCCGTTGCACGATGGTCGCGAGGTCAAGCGCGTCGACGAGCTCCATCGCGAGGTAGGTGCGATCGTTCTCGCGGACGATGTCGTAGACGGTGACCACGGCGGGGTGGTTCAGCCGGCCCGCGGTGCGCGCCTCGCGGAGCATCCGCTCCTCGAGGACGTTGCGCTCCTCGGCGGCGATGCCCTGCGGCGGGTGCAGCTCCTTGAGCGCGACGGCGCGTCCGAGCACCTGGTCCTGAGCGCGCCACACGACGCCCATCGCACCCCGCCCGAGTTCGGCGAGCAGTGCGTAGCGGTTGGCGACAAGTCGCTGTTGCACGGACTTCCCTTCTGGACGCCCCCGGCTGCCCTTGTGGTCACCCCCACCTGGCGCGAGCATAACCACGGTGCGTGTGAGCGCTCTCGTCATGGTCACGTGTGTCGCCCCGCGCAGGTTCACCCGCAGACGCGGAACGGCCCCGGAGCAGCAGCTCCGGGGCCGTTCGTCAGGTCAGCGTTCGAAGGCCGGTCAGGCGCCCTCGGCCGCCAGGTCGTCGTCGTCCACGTCCTTGCCGCCGTTCGCCGGCTTCGGGCCGCCGTTCTTGCGGGTGCGGCGCTGCGGGCGCGGCAGGGCGGTGGGCGGCGGGGGAGGCGTGGGCGAGCCGCCGCCGAGGATGAGCTCGGCGAAGGTGGCCATGGCCTCGTCCAGCTGGCCGCCGATGCGCAGTTCCGACTCCTGGTTCGACTTGCGGACCAGGGACTGCAGCGAGTCGGCGTCCGGGCGGGCGCCCACGGTCTCGGCGACCTTGGTGAGGCTCGCGTCGACCGAGCCGCCGAGCTCGGAGATCCGGGCGGCGAAGCCGTCCTCGACCTTGTCGAGGCGGTTGGTCATGTTGTCGAGCTGCGAGGTCACGAGCTCCAGGCGGCGGGCCAGGGACTCGAGGCGGTCGGCGGCGTCGACCTGGTCGCGGGACTGCTCGATCGCCGCGTACAGGGCGGTGCGGGCCTCGTCGAGCTTGCCGTTGACGACCTCGCGGGTGTCGGCGACGGCCGTCGCCAGCTCCGTGCGGGTCTCGGCGAGCGAACCGGCGAGCGACTCGCGGGTCTCGTTGAGGGAACCGGCCAGCGAGTCGCGGGTCTCGTTCAGCGACACGGCCAGCGAGTCGCGCGTCTCGTTGAGCGAACCGGCCAGGGAGTCGCGGGTCTCCGCCACGACACCGGCCAGTTCGCCGCGGGTCTCCGCCACGGCGCCGGCCAGCTCGGTGCGGGTCTCGGTGAGCGACGAGGCCAGCTGGTTGTGGCGGTCGGTGACCGTGGACACCAGCTTCTCGCGGCTGTCGTTGATCGCTCCGGCCAGCTCCCCGCGGCTCTCGGCGATGGCGGCGGCCAGCTCGCTGCGGGCAGCGGCGAGGGCGTCACGCTGCTCGTCGGCGCGGCCGTGGACGCTCGAGAACGACTCGGCGAGGATCTTCTGCAGGGCCTCGCGGGTGCCGTCGAGGTGCTCGTGCACGCCCTCGTCGACCTCGTCGAGACGCCCGCGCAGCGCGGCCTCGAGCGCCTCGACGCGCTCGCGCAGCGGGTTCGTCACCGCGGCCGGGATCGCGTCGACCTTGCCGTCCTGCTTGTCCAGGTGGCCGTCGAGGTCGTCGATGCGCTTGTGGATGCTCGAGAGCTTGTCCTCGAGACCGTCCATGCGGCCCGCGACACCCTCGAAGCGCCCGGCGACACCGTCGAGACGGCCGTCCAGCTGGGCGAAGGGCTTGGCGAGCTTGTCCACCAGGGCGTCGACCGCGCGACCGATGCCGGCGACGGCGGTGTCCTGGGCCTCCAGCTTGGCGAGGGCCTCGTCCAGGCGCTCAGCGAGAACGCTGACCTCGGTGCGGTCCGGCAGCTCCGACAGGCGCTTGCGAACCGAACCCAGCGACTCCAGAGGCGACATCCGGGCGTGGATCTCGTCCAGCGCGTCGAAGATCTGCTGCTGCTCGCTCTCACGGATCTCCGCGGCGCGCGTGAGCATGTTGCGCATCCGATCGAAGGACATCGTGGAGTTGTTGTTCTCTGTCACGGCTGAGTGCCTTCGTCCAGGGGAGGGGGAGACCACGGGAGCCTATCCGCGTCACGGGACGCCTCTGTACCACCCCCGGCGTCGAACGGCCGGGCGCGGACGAGCTACTGACCCGATCAGGCTACCCGACTACTCTGAACGCCAAGTTACCGGTCGGGAGCGGACGGTAGCGGCTGATGATGTTCCTACCTTGGGGTGACTCAAGGAGGGTGGTGGTTGCAGAAAGTTGCTGATCACGGATCTGCAACGACGTTGACCGAACAAATGATCGTAGCTGGGGCATGATCATTTCGGTCTGTGGTGAAGCGGCGTGTCTTGGGGTTTCACCTGGTGGTGGGGGCTCGGTGCGGGTCCGCTTTGCGTTGGTTTCGCCGGTTCCAGCGGGGTTGGTCGCGTTCCTGGGTTGGTCGCGTTGCGAGGGTGGTCCCTCAGGTCGTGACGAAGAGCGGGGTTGCGATTGGGGCTTGACCTTGAGCCTCTGGCGGGGTGCTTGACGGCCGGAAAGGCCTGGCTGAAAAGCGCCCGGCCGTGCCCGATGAGGGGTAGCACCCCGCCACTCAAGGTCAAGCCCCAATCGCCATGAGCGGGGCCTACCGCTACCCGGAGCTTTCAGTTCGGACGGCTCGCTGCGCATCGCCACGCCAGGCTGCGTGCATGGACGGCTTGCGATGTCGGCTATCCGGTTGGCACCGCGCGCCGGGCTTGCGTGCGTGGTTGCTTTGCGTGGGCGAGCGGCGGTTGGCA
>NZ_BNAR01000004.1 GCF_014653695.1 Lentzea cavernae
CACGGCAAAGAGACCAGATCCAGCAACCCGCGACCCCGCCGAACAGGTTAAAACTCAAGCTAGGTGCTGTCCTGCAAGTTCGTTCAGTGAGAGGCGCGGGCGAGCGACCCGGAGACGGTGCCGCCGCCACGCCCTCATACCGGGCCGTATCCGGGCGTTGCGGCGGTGCCGTCTCCGGGGCCCTCGGCCGCCACTGTCGCCCAACGAACTCGCAGGACAGCGCCTAGCTCTTGCGGCGGCGAGGTGCGGCCGACCGCGGTGGGGTCGAGCGCATGTGGTCGCGCACCGGCGCGAGCAGTCCGGCGAGGGTGTGGACGTCGTCGCGGGAGAGCGGTTCGAAGAGCAGTCCGCTGACGACCTCGACGTGTCCGGGCAGCACCGCCGCGAGCAGCGTGCGTCCGGCTTCGGTGATGGTCACCGTGACGCTCCGCTCGTCGTCGGCGGACGGCGTGCGTTCGGCCAGGCCCGCCTTCTCCAGCAGCCCCACCTGGTAGGTCAGGCCGCTGCGGCTGTAGACGACGCCGTCGGCCAGGTCGGTCATGCGGTGGCTGCCCGTCGGCGAGTCCCCCAGCCGCGCCAGCAGCTGGAACTGCACGTAGCTCAGGTCCCCGGCGTCCTTGAGCTGCTGCTCGACCGCGTGGCGCAGCAGGCTGGTCACCTCGACGAGGGCGAAGTAGGCGCCGAGCTGGACGGGGTCGAGCGACGGCGGTGAGTCGGCCATGGCGCCAGCTTACTGCTTCGAATTCGAAGGAGCAGTTGGGCAGCGCTGGGCACGGGTGAGCACCGCGAGGCGTGGCGGCCGGGCAGCGGCGCACACCAGGGTCTGCAGGCAGGAGGCGGCGCCGCCGTCCCCACCGACCCCCGAGGACGACCTTGAGCATCCCTCACCTCGCCCAGCGGGAGGACCAGCAACAGCTCGAATGGATCGGCGGCAGCGTGTTCAGCGTCCTGCTCGACGCCGAGGCGACCGGAGGGCAGCTGACCGTCGGGCGCTTCGACGCCGCGCTCGGCGAGGCGCCGCCGTGGCACATGCACACCAACGAGGACGAGGTCTTCCTCCTGCTGTCCGGTTCCGCGCTGGTGTGGGCCGGCGACGAGGAGCACGAGCTGCGCGAGGGCGGCATCGTCTTCCTGCCGCGCCGCATCCCGCACAGCTACCGGATCACCTCCGAGAAGGCCGACCTGCTGCTCATCTCGACCCCCGGCGGACTGGAGAAGATGTTCCGCCACGCGGGTCGCGACCTGCGCGAACCGCGCCCCGAGGGGTTCGCGATCCCGCAGTCGCTGCTCGCGGAGGCCGCCGAGATCTCCGGCAACGTCGTGCTGGGCCCTCCGCGCTGACCTCCGGCGTGCCGCACGTCACTTTGCTTCGAATTCGAAGTAGGTCTACTGTCAGTTCCAGATGCTTCAAGTTCGAAGCAAAGTTGAGGGAGAGAAGCCATGAAGGCAGTGCGTTTCCACGAGTTCGGCGGTCCCGAGGTCCTGCGGTACGAGGACGTGGAGCAGCCCGTCGCCGGAGCCGGTGAGGTCCTGGTCCGCGTCACGGCCACGACGTTCAACCCCGTCGAGGGCAACATCCGCCTCGGCGTCATGCAGGGGCCGATCCCCGTCGAGCTGCCGCACACCCCCGGCCTCGACGTGGCCGGCACGGTCGACGCGCTCGGCGAGGGCGTCGAGGGCTTCGCGGTCGGCGACGAGGTCGTCGGCTTCCTGCCGATGACCAAGCCCGGCGCGGCGGCCGAGTACGTCCTCGCACCGGCAGAAGCGCTGACCCCGGCCCCCAAGGGCATCCCGCTGGCCGACGCCGCCGCGTTGCCGCTGGTGGGCCTCACCGCCTACCAGGCGCTCTTCGACCACGGCCGGCTCGAGGCCGGGCAGCGCGTGCTGGTCAACGGCGCGGGCGGACCGGTCGGCGGCTACGCCGTCCAGCTGGCCAAGCAGGCCGGTGCCCACGTGATCGCCACGGCCAGCCCTCGCAGCGCCGAGGCCGTGCGGACCGCCGGCGCCGACGAGGTCGTCGACCACACCTCCACCAGCGTGCTCTCGGCGGTGGCCGAACAGGTCGACCTCGTGCTGAACCTCGCGCCGGACCCCGAGGTCCTGGCCGGGCTGGTCACGCTGGTCCGCCCCGGCGGAGCCGTCGTCAACACGACGATCTGGATGCCCGCGCCGACCGACGAGGACCGCGACGTGCGCGGCGTCAACCTCTACGTCCGCAGCGACGCCGAGCAGCTGGCGAAGCTGGTGGCGCTGGTCGACTCCGGCGACCTGCGGGTCGACGTGGCCCAGCGCGTGCCGCTGACCGACCTGTCCGAGGTGCACGTCCAGGCCGCTTCGGGTGGCGTGCGCGGCAAGGTCGTCATCCTCGTCTCCGCCTGACGGCCCCCTGTGCCGGGTTCACCTCACCGCGACGAGCCGTGCGGTCGCCGTTCCCCTGCGGAACGGGAAGGTGTGAGCGCCGCTGACGACCACCGACCGCGCGTCCGGCGCGGCGGTGGTCAGGTGGTCGACCAGCGGCTGAGGGGAGAACGCGTCGTGCTTGCTCCGAGCCAGCGGCACCGGGCGCAGTTCGCCGACTCCAGCGGTCTCAGCGCGTTGGCTCACAGCCGGTCACTCGTCGACGACCGCGATCGCGCGCACCGGCATCGTGCCCATCCCCACGACCGGCATCGGCAGAGCCGTGAAGCGGGCACCTCGCGGGGGCACCTGCTCCAGGTTCGTCAGGTGCTCGACGATCGGGATGCCGGCACCCAGCAGCCCCTGGTGCGCCGGACGGTTCAGATCGGTGGCGTCGTCGATGTTGAGCGAGTCGATCCCGACCAGCGCGGGCTCCACCTCGATGAGCGCGCCGACGACGTCCGCGGTGATGAAGGGATGTCCGTTCTGGTAGGCGTCCGTGCCCCAGTTCCGGGACCAGCCCGTGTGGAACAGCACCGCGTGTCCCTTGAACTCCGGGAGGATCGGATCGCCGAGCCGCACCACGGCGACGGGCACGTCCACGACTCGCTCCAGCGGCAGTCCCGCCGTGTCGTAGCCGCCCGAGTGGTAGTGCGACGGCGTGTCCAGGTAGGTGCCGGTGTTCGCGATCAGGTCGATCTGCCCGATCTCGAACGACACGCCGGGCCCCATGCGGGCCGCGGTGTCGTCCCGGCTCACGTAAGTGGTGACACGAGGCGGCCTCATACCGCCCATCGTCACCATGCCGTCGACGATGGGGTGGCTGAGGTCCACGATTCGGCGCATGCGCAACATTGTTGACCATCGCCGAGCGACGGGCTTCGAGGGTCCACTGAGGACTCGCCCCGGCGATCAGGCGAGGAGCTTGCGGATGACCTCGGTGGCGGTGTCGATGTCCGGCGGGGCGCCCGTGATGACGTCGGAGTAGCAGAAGGACTCGGCGAGCCGCACCACCGCGTACGCCAGTTTGGTCGCCGGGATCTCCGACGTGTCGTCGCCGCGTTCGGCGCGGATGAGGTCGGCGAGTCCGGTCACGAGGCGGTGCTGCACGACCCCCTTCTGCGAGGTCAGCACTCGCAGTGCGGTCTCGGGGTCGCGTTCGAGCAGAGCGCGCAGGGCCGGTGAGCCGACGGTGTCGCGCATCGCCTGGTCGAGCACCGCCACCACCCTGGTCATGCCCCGTTCCGGGCTGGCCTGCCACAGGCGCGCCCACGCCCGGTGCGTGATGGCCCACAGCACCTCGCCCAGGACGCGGTCGCGGTCGCCGTGCCGCCGGTAGAGGGTGGCCCGGCCGATGCCGGACTCGGTGGCGAGGTCGCCCATGTCGATGCGGCTCTCGCGGAGGAACTGCCGCAGCGCGCGGGCGATGACCGGGTCCACCTCGGGCTCGGTGGTGAGGTCCGTGTTGGCCGCGGCGTGAGACAGCATGTATAAAGTGTCTCACTGAGACATTCAGACGGAATGTCTCACCCTGCGCGAGGAGGACCGCATGCGGCGGGTATGGGGCATGCTGCCGTTCGTCCTGGTCGGGGTCGCGTTGCTGCTGGCCCCGGCCACGGCGGGGCTCGCCTGGTGGAACCTGGTGGTGCAGGTCGTGCTGTTCACCGCGGCGGCGGCGATCCCCGGGCACCTGACCCGGCACGTGTCGTACGTCGACGTGGCGTGGCCGTGGGGTCTGGTGGGCATCGGCCTGGTCACCGTCCTCACGTCCGGTCCGCTCACCGCGACGACGGTCGCGATCGCCGCCGTCTACCTCGTGATGGGGGCGCGAATGGGGCTGTGGAGCCTGGTGCTGACCGTGAAGCACGGCTGGTGGAGGCCCGGCTCCCCCAAGGCCGAGCTCCCCCGCTACCAGTACCAGCGGCGGCGCTGGGAGCGACAGGGGTTCCGCAGCGAGGCGTGGTCCGTGCAGTACGAGATCTGGTTGCAGGGGCTGGCGAACGCGTCGGTGCTGGCCGTTCCCGCGTTCCTCGTCGCCGCCGACCACGATCGGCAGCTGTCGTTCTGGTCCGTGGCCGCCCTGGTCCTGTGGGCCGCGTCCTACGTGCTGGAGTCGGTGGCCGACAGGCAGAAGCAGCGGTTCGCCGCCCGCGGCCGGCGGGAAACCTGCGACCAGGGGCTGTGGGGCTACAGCAGGCACCCGAACTACTTCTTCCAGTGGATGCAGTGGAACTCCCTGGCGCTGCTCGCACTGCCGTCACTGTTCGCCCGGTTCCAGGACACCACGCCGCTGGTGGCCGCGGTGCTGGCCCTGGGCCTGTTCTTCGCCTCCTGGACGTTGTACGTGACGCTGACCAAGCACACCGGCGCCCGGCCGGCCGAGTACTACAGCCTGCGCAAACGGCCGGACTACGCGCAGTACCAGGCCACCACCAACATGTTCTTCCCCGGTCCTCGCAAGACCGCGCACGTGAGCGCGTCCGACTAGAAGGCGTACCGGACGCGCAGGTACGGGGCGTGCTCCTCGACGAGCGCGAGGAACGAGTCGAGGAGCTCCCGCTTGAGCCCCCGCCGGTAACGGACGTTGATCCCGCCGCCCTCGCTGCGCTTGACCTCCTGCAGCTCCGGGCGCCACAGGAGGTCCTCGGCCTTCGGGTGCCAGCGCAGGTTGACCTCGTGCAGCTGCTGGTTGTGGGTCAGCATGATCACCTCGGCCGCCAGCTGGTCGCGCGTGGCGGGCGAGGTCGCGTCCCCGAGCGACTCGAGCAGCTGCCGCCAGTCCTCGAGCCAGCCGTCGTGCACGACGACCGGGCTGAGGTTCACGTGCACCTCGTAGCCCGCCTCGCGGAAGTCCTCGAGGGCGGCGAGGCGTTCCGCGATCGGGGTGGTGCGGATGTCGAGCAGTTTCGCGGTGCTCTCGGGCATCAGCGAGAACCGGATACGCGTGCGGCCCCGCGGATCCCACCCCAGCAGGTCGCGGTTGACGTACTTCGTCGCGAAGGACGCCTTGGCGGTGGGCAGGCCGCGGAACAGCCGCACCAGGTCCCGCACGTTGTCGCTGACCATCGCGTCCACCGAGCAGTCGGAGTTCTCGCCGATGTCGTAGACCCACGCCCGGTCGTCGATCTGGCCCGGCTCGGTCATCGGGCCCTGCCTGCCGACGTGACGGGTCAGGTAGCCGGTGATCTGCTCGATGTTCGCGAACACCGTGATCGGGTTCGAGTACCCCTTGCGCCGGGGCACGTAGCAGTAGGCGCAGGCCATCGCGCACCCGTTGGCCGTGGACGGGGCGATGAAGTGCGCCGAGCGCCCGTTGGGCCGCGCGCTGAGCGACTTCTTCACCCCGAGCACCAGCGCTTCGCGTTTGATCCGCACCCACCGCCGCGCGTTGGCCTCGTCGCCGTGCAGCTCGGGGATCTGCCAGTGGCTGTCGACCTCGACCCGGTCCGCGTCGGGAAACCTGTCGAGCACCTCACGGCCCCGCGGCAGCAGCGCGGCGGCAGGCTCCACGTAGATCCGGGTCGGGCTCAGCAGCGGTGTCGAGGTGCTCACCCTTGCAGTGTCCGGACGACACCGACAAAAACGCCGCTTGCACCGACCGCGGTGGTGGCCGTCACCGTCAGTGCGCTCCAGCCGGCACCGGGGACCGGACACCGCGGACGAGCAGGTAGAGCATCAGGCCGAACTCGGCCAGCGACGTGGGCACCGACACCAGATCGCGGACCAGGCCGGGCGCGCCGGGCAGGGCGAACGCGATCACCGGATCGGCGATCCACGCGAAGCCGCCGACGACGAGCAGCACGCCCAGCGCCTTCGGGAACAGGGCGGAGCGCAGGGCGAGATAGCCCATGGGCAGCAGCCACAGACCGAAGAACACGCCTCCGAGGGTGTAGCCGTACCCGTGCAGGTCGAGCAGCAGCAACGCGAGGTCGTCGGAGTACGCGGGATCGGTGGCCACTCGCAGGGCTCCGAAGTGGAACGCGAGGTTGAGCAGGATGGAGCCCGCGCCGACCGAGACGAAGACCAGGAGCGCTGTCGCGGCGCGTTCGTCGACGTGGTGCAGCAGCCGGTGCAGGGCGAGCCCCAGGAAGGCGAAGACCACCGCCATCAGCACGTCCGCCGCGAGACCCCAGCGGAAGAGCGCTTCGTGCGCCACGAGGTTCGCCGCGGTCGTGGCGGGATCGCCGGGCACGTGCACGCTGTCGCGCACGACCAGCTCCGCCCACGTGCCTAGGACGACGAGTGCCAGGTACAGCAGACCGGCTGCTCTCGCGAGTGTCGTGGGCTTGGTCATGGAATCTCCTCGGGGCGCGCTGTGATGACGCCGCCAACGTTGTCCTGGCCGGGCCCCGGGCAACTCCCCATCGGGGCTCGGCCTTCTCCACCCCGAGGTGGAGGCGGTCGAGCCTTGCGACGGATCTGCGTCCCGCTTCGCGCCCTCTACGCTTCGGCCATGCCGGAACTGCCGCGTCCGTGGTCCCGCGCCTGGCGCTACCTGCTCGCGGCGGCCGTCGGCGTGGCGGCGTGGTGCGCCATGACCGCGGTGGTGCTGTCCGGGCCGTTGACCGCAACCCAACAGGACGTCGTGGGCGCCGTGCTGGTGTTCGACCTCGTGGTCGGCGCGGTGACGCTCGCGCTCCTGCCTCTGCGGCGGCGCCATCCTCTGGCCGTGGCGTGCTTGACGAGCGCCGCCTGTGCCGTGTCGGTGACGAGCATGGGCCCGGCCGCGCTGGCCGTCGCCTCACTGGCCACACGGCGGCGACGGGTGCCGATCGCCGCGGCCGTGTTCCTCGCGGGCTCGCTCATGTCCGAGTTCGTCTACCAGCCTCGTTTCCTGTTCACCGAGGTCAGCGGCGTCGGGGCGGCAGGCGGCGTCGTGCTCGGCGGAGCCTTCTTCGCCGCCGCCGCGGCCACCGGCTACTACGTCGCCGCCCGCCGCGACCTGCTCGACTCGCTGCACGAGCGCGCCCTCACCGCCGAACGGGAGCAGGCCCTGACCGCGACGGTCGCCCGCGAGGCGGAGCGGAACCGGATCGCCCGGGAGATGCACGACGTGCTGGCGCACCGCATCTCCATGGTGGCGCTGCACGCCGGCGCGCTCACCTACCGCGAGGACCTCGACCGCGCGCAGACGGTCGAGACGGCGCAGACCATCCAGGAGAACGCCCGGCTCGCTCTGGCCGAACTCCGGGAGGTGCTGGGCGTCCTGCGGGCGGGCGACCCCGCGGACACCTCGGCCGGGAGTCCGACGCTCTCGCAACTGCCCGCGCTGCTCGCCGACGCGCGGGAGGCCGGGTCGGAGGTCCGCCTCGACAGCGGCGGCCTGCTCGCCCACCGGTTCCCGGAGACCTTGTCCCGCACGGCTTTCCGCATCGTGCAGGAGGCCCTGACCAACGCCCGCAGGCACGCACCCGGCGAACCCGTCGCCGTGCGGCTCACCGGCGCCGCCGGAGGTGTGCTCGAAGTGGAGGTCCGCAACCCGTTGTGCGAGCAGGTGAACGCGGCAGCGCCGGGAGTGGGGCTCCTGGGGCTCGCGGAGCGCGCCGAACTCGCGGGCGGGACCTTCGCCCACGGGCCACGCCCGGACGGGTCGTTCGTCGTGACCGCGAGGCTGCCGTGGCAGAGCTGAACAAGGTGCGGTTGGTCGTCGTCGACGACGACCCGCTGGTGCGAGCCGGTCTGCTGATGATCCTGGGCGGCGCCGAGGACGTCGAGGTCGTCGGCGAGGCGTCCGACGGGCACGACGCGGTCGACGTCGTCGTGCGCGCACGCCCGGACGTCGTCCTGATGGACATCCGCATGCCCCGGATGGACGGCCTGGCCGCCACCCGCCGGCTGCGCGACCGCGGATCGCCGGCCAGGGTCATCGTCCTGACCACCTTCGACACCGACGAACTCGTCCTCACGGCACTGCGCGAGGGCGCGGCGGGATTCCTGTTGAAGGACACCAGACCCGCCGACATCGTCGCCGCCGTGCGCCGCGTCGCGCTCGGCGAACCGATGCTCTCGCCGAGCGTCACCAGCAGGCTCATCGCCGTGGCCACCAGGCAGGGCGACGGCTCCCGGCAACGCAAGGCCCGCGCCCTGCTCGCCCGGCTGACGGAACGCGAACGTGAGGTCGCCCGCGCGGTCGCCGAGGGGTTGTCCAACGCCGAGATCGCCGACTCGCTGCACCTCGGCCTGGCCACGGTCAAGACGCACGTCGGGAGCGTGTTCGCGAAGCTGGAGGTCACCAACCGCGTCCAGGTCTCCCGGTACGTGCACGACGCCGCATCGGTGTCCGAGGCCGACGAGGCTTGACTTCAGTCAACACTGAAGCAATAGAGACCATCACGCGTGCCCGAGCAGGTGCGCGCTCTCCTCGGCCCGCCGCAACGCACCGAGCAACGCGGCCCGCCCGGTGTCGTCGATGTCGCGGGTCAAAGCGTCCGTCGCGATGTCTCCGCCCTGCCGCAGTTCGTCGACCAGCGCACGGTGGACGGCAGCCATGCTCGCGGCGTCGAAGTCGGGGCGGACGAAGGTGAGCAGCAACCGCACCTCGTCCTCGCAGCGCCGGTAGCTGTCGAGCAGGTGCCGGTTGCCGGCGGCCGCGACGATCGCCCGATGAATGGCGCTGTGCACGCTCGTCAGCTCCCGCCACGACGGCTGCGGCGAGCGCTCGGCCAACGCCTCGAGGCGCTCGATCTCGACCAGCACCGGCTCCAGGTCCGCCCCGGCGGCCAGCGCCATCCGCAGCGCGCCCAGTTCGAGCACCTTGCGGTAGTCGAAGATCTCGTCGATGCGGGCTTTGCTGAGCGGCGCGACCACCGCTCCCCTGTGCCGTTCGTGGGCCACCAGCCCGCGCTCGACGAGCAGCCGCAGCGCTGAGCGAACCGTGTGCCTGCCGACGTCGAACCGCGCGGCCAGGTCCTCCTCCCGGAAGCGGGTGCCCACCGGGTGCGCGCCGTCGAGCAGCTCACCGCGCAGAGCTGCAGCGATCCGCTCGGGAGCTGCCATGACGTTGTCCACGCCTCGGATTGTGTCACAATCGCAGAAAGGTTGTTCTACGATCCAGTTCTGGGCTGAGTCACAATGGGGAGCACAATGCAGATCGAAGACGTGCGCGTGTACGGCGAGTCCGGTCCCCCGGTGCTGCTCCTGCCCGGCGGCGCCGAGTCCTGCGACGGCTTCTTCCCCGGTCTGCGCGAGGGCCTGACGACCAGGGCCCAGGTGGTCGAACACGACCGGCCGGGCACCGGGACGTCCACCGCGGACGGTTCGCTCGCCGGCGCCACCGCCGCGCTCAGCGCACTCGTCGAACGGCTGGACCGCGGCCCGGTCGTCGTGGTCGGCCAAAGCCTCGGCGGCGCCGTGGGAGTGCTGCTCGCCCGTGACCACCCCGAGCAGGTGGCGGGCCTGGTGCTGCTCGACCCGACACCGATCAACGACGCCCGCACCTGCAAGAACGTCGAACGCACGGCAAGCGTGCTCGCCAAGCTGGCGGCGGTGCCCGGCGTCCGTCGCCTGCTCGCATCGGGGCTGCGCGCCGCCGCGCTCCGCAACACCGGCGACCTCCGCCCCGACTGCGCCGCGGCGCTCGCACGGACGGCGAACCTCGACCTCCCGACGCTGGGCCGCGCGGTCCGCGGCCTCACCGACCTCGCCCGCGGCCTGCGGGAGTCCGACCTGCCCCAGCGCCCGGCCGTGGTGGTGACGGCCGACCGCGCACCGGACCACGCGGTCCACCTGGCCCACCGCCGCCTGGCCACCGCGTTCGGCGGCGAGATCCGATGCTGGCCCGGCGCAACGCACAGTGTGCACCTCGACCACCCCGACGAGGTCCTGGCGACCGTGCGCGAACTGGTCGACCTGGTGGCCGCGGCCACGTGAGCCACCCGCCGACCCCATCACCTGGGTTGAGCGGCTCCCCCGCGGGAATGTCCCCGAGGTTCACGACCGATCTCCCGGCGAGGTGAACTGCGCATGGCGGCCTCCGCACGTGGCATGCCCTCGGTGGCCGCGTCCAGCACCTGGCACGACGCAGACGACGTGCGGCCCGGCTGAGACGGTTCTGGCACGTGCTGTGGGTGGACGCCGCGTGGATGGAACAGAGCCTGATGCCCCAGTCATGTCCTTCGTGGACCGGACCGCGTCAGGTCGGCTGTTCGCCCGACGGCAACGCCGTCTGCATGTTGATCTCGCGCTGGTCGGCGTCCGCGTCGCGCTGCCGCACAAGCTGTTCGCGGTCGTCGAGGGCCGCGCCGCGGCGGCGTTGCGCGGCCTCGGACTCCCCCAGTTCGGCCTCGCGGCCGTCCAGTCCTCTCCGGAGTTCGTCCAGCTGTTCCTCGCGGCGGTCCAGGGCGCGGTCGCGTGCGTCGCCGGGCGCCCTCGACAGGGCGTCTGCCGAGGCGGCCACCTCGGCGTCGATCTCGGCCTGCTGACGGATCTCGTCGCCCCTGTCGCCCGGCCTGCTCATCCGCTCATTTGACCACCCGTGGCGTGGAACGCGAAGTTCGTGACGGCGCAAGGAACAGCGGGGTCAGTGGTTCGCCAGTCGCAGGACCGTGGTCGCGAGCACGTTGATGCCGGCCGTGCACGCCTCGGGAGTGGAGTACTCGCGGGGGTTGTGGCTGATGCCGTCGTACTCGCCGCGCACGAAGACCATGGCCGTCGGGGTGATCGCGGCCATCTCCTGCGCGTCGTGGCCCGCCCCGGACATCAACCGCATCGTGTCGTGCCCGAGGTCAGCGCAGGCGGCCGCGATCACGTCCTGCACGCCCTCGTCGAACGGGACGTGCGTCGTCTTGGCCATTCGCCTGGTCTCGACCCGCAGGCCCGGCTGGGTCCCGGGCAGCGTGGTGAGGAACGCGGCCAGGTCGGCTTCCGCCTCGGCCATGTGCGCGTCGTCGGGGTTGCGCAGGTCGACGGTCAGCTCGGCGCGGTCGGGCACGACGCTGGGCAGTCCCGGTGACGTCCTGAGGTGGCCGACGGTCGCCCGCAACCGGCCGTAAGCGCCGGAATCGACCATCTCGCGGAGCTTCACGACGATCTGCGCGGCGGCGAGGCCCGCGTCCGCCCTCAGTTCCGTCGGGGTGGTGCCGGCGTGGGCCGCGCGGCCGTGGACGGTGACCTTCTGCCACGAGATCGCCTGCACGCCGGTGACCACGCCGACGTCGTAACCCTGCTCGGCCAGCACCGGTCCCTGTTCGATGTGGCACTCCACGTAGGCGTGCGGCGGGTCCAGGCGCACCGGGCGGTCGCCCCGGAAGCCGATGCGGACCAGTTCGTCGCCGAACCGCAGCCCCTGTTCGTCGACCAGGTCGTAGGCGTAGTCGAGCGTCAGGCGTCCCGCGGCGACCGCGGAGCCGAGCATGTCGGTGCCGAACCGGACCCCCTCCTCCTCGGTCCAGGCGGTGACGACGATCGGGCGCCGGGTGGTGATGCCCGCGTCGTTGAGGGAGCGCACGACCTCCAGCGCCCCGAGAACGCCGAGGCAGCCGTCGAACGCGCCGGCTGTGGCGACCGAATCGATGTGCGAGCCGGCCAGCACGGGGGCGAGCCCCGGCTCGGAGCCCTCGCGGCGGCCGAAGAGAGAGCCCATCTCGTCGATGGTGACGTCGAGTCCGGCGGCGGTCATCCACTCGATCACGAGCCGGCGGCCCGCGGCGTCCGCGTCGGTCAGCGACTGCCGGTCGACCCCGGTCAGCCCGGTCGCCTCGTCGGAGTACGCGCCGATCTCCGCCAGCTCCATCAGCGAATCCCACAACCGCTCGCCGTTCACGGTCAGCAGCGTGCTCAGCACATCAGTCATGGCGCCCACGCTAGGAAGCGACTCACGATGAACCCAGACCACGAGTTCGACTGATACTCATGACGGAAAACGACGGGAGGCCGGGATGTACAACGTGCGGCGACTGCGCCTGCTGCGCGAACTGAGCCACCGCGGCACCCTGGCCGCCGTCGCCGAGGCGTTGGGGCACAACCCCTCGTCGGTCTCCCACCAGCTCACGATGCTCGAACGCGAGGTCGGCGTCCGCCTGCTCGAACCCGCCGGGCGCAAGGTCCGGCTCACCGCGGCGGCGCTCGTGCTCGTCGAGCACACCGAGACCATCCTGCTCGAGCTCGAACGGGCGGAGGCCGCCATGGCCGCCACCCGCACCGAGGTGACCGGCACGATCCGGATGGCGACCTTCCAGACCGCGGGCCACGCCCTGATGCCCGCCGCCATCGCGACCCTCGCGGCCACCTACCCCGGGTTGGACGTCGACCTCACCCACGTCGACGCCGAACAGGCGCTGCCCGCGCTCGTCGCCCGTGAGTTCGACCTCGTCCTGCACGAGCAGTACCCCGGCGCGCCCGTGCCGCCCATCACCGGCGTCACCGTCGACCGGCTCGCCGAAGACCCGATGCTGCTCGCCACCCCCGCCGGCGTCACCACCCTCGACCAGGCCGCACGGCTGCCCTGGGCCATGGAACCGGAGGACACCCGCGCCGGCGCCTGGGCCAGGTCCGTCTGCCGCGCCGCGGGGTTCGAGCCGCTGGTCCGCTACCGGTCGTCGGACGTGCTCCTGCACCGCGAACTCGTCCGCCACGGACTGGCCGCGTCGCTCCTGCCCGAGCTGGTGCTCACCGACGCGTCCGGGCTGCGCGTGACACCGCTGCCCGGTGCCCCCTGTCGATCGATCATGCTCGCCGTCCGCACCGGCAGCCTCACCACCCCAGCGTTGACCGCCGTGATCGACGTTCTGAAGACACTGCGG
This sequence comes from Lentzea cavernae, assembly GCF_014653695.1. Lineage (GTDB taxonomy): Bacteria > Actinomycetota > Actinomycetes > Mycobacteriales > Pseudonocardiaceae > Lentzea > Lentzea cavernae. Next base: position 13,137 of record NZ_BNAR01000004.1, read on the forward strand.
TGATAGCGCGCAGAACGTAGCCGGGTCCACTTTCGAGTGGTTGTGACGCGTCGAGGAAGATTCCCCTCCCCGTCGGCTATCCCTCCCGCAGTCAACCGGAGGTGCCTCGATGCGGGTGGACAACGGCCGTTTGCGTGATCGCGTGGCCTCGCGGAAGCGCTGGTGCCTCGTCGCGGTGATGTCCATGGCGGCGACGAGCTGCACCGGCGGACCGTTCGGACTCATGTCCCACGGCACGTCCGGTGCGCTGACGGCCGACGTGGCCGCACCCTCCGAGAAGACCGCCGTGCTGGACGCCGAACCGGGTCCGGCCTCCGCGATCGCCATGAGTTCTGCCCTCTTCCGCAGCGCTCCCGTCGTGGTCGTCGCAGCGGAGTCGGACCCGGCGGCCTCGGCCGGAGCGGGCACTCTCGCGAAACGGCTGGGGGTCCCGGTGCTCCAGATCCCCGCTGCGAAGGACTCCGCTCCTGAACAGCACTCCACGGCCGTGCGCGACGAGGTGAAGAGGTTGTCGCCCAAGGCGGTGCTCACCGTCGGCGTCGAGGCGCGCCGTGAGGTCCAGGCGTGGGCGGGGACGATCGAGGTGGTGGGGATCGACGCACGGGGAGGCGACGTCTCCACGGACCTGCCCGCGGGGCTGCCGGACGTCGAGCCCGCCCACCCCGTGGACGTGACGGTGCTGGCGGACACCGACCGGGACGACGTCGCCGCGATCGCCACGGCACGGGCGGCGGGCGCGCGGATCGTCGAGGTGCGCGGCACCGATCCGAGAAACGACCAGGCCGTGATGGACGCGTTGCACGCGGAGCCGTCCGGCGCGTTGCTGGCGCTGGGCAAGGACTTCGGCCCACCGGACCGGCTGCGCAAGCGGGTGGACGCGGTGGTCAGCGGCGGCGCGCTGCCCGGCGGCGGGCAGGTCCTCTTCCCCGGCAGGATGCTGGTCTGCCTCTACGGACACCCGGAAGGTCCCGCGCTCGGCGCACTCGGCGAACAGGACCTCGACGGCACCATCGCGCGCGCGAAGAAGCTGGCCGCCGAGTACGAGCCGCTCAGCGACGTGCCCGTCGTGCCGACCCTGGAGATCATCGTCACCGTCGCCCACGGCTCGCCCGGACCGGACGGCGACTACTCGGGCGAGTCCGACGTCGAGTCGTTGCGCCCGTGGGTGGAGAAGGCGGGCAAGGAAGGCCTGTACGTGATCCTGGACCTGCAGCCGGGCAGGGCCCGCGTGGTGGACCAGGCCAAGCGGTACGCGCCGTTGCTGGAGATGCCCCACGTCGGCCTGGCCGTCGACCCGGAGTGGAAGCTCGGGCCGGACCAGGTGCCGCTGCAGCAGATCGGCGGTGTCGACGCCTCGGAGATCAACGAGGTCACGGCCTGGCTCGCGGACCTGACCGCTGCCAAGTCCCTGCCCCAGAAACTGCTCGTGGTGCACCAGTTCCAGCTCACGATGGTGCGGAACGAGCAGGCGCTCGACACCAGCCGTGACGAGGTGCAGCTGCTGATCCACATGGACGGTCAGGGCACGACCGGGCAGAAGGTGTCCACGTGGGAATCCGTCGTGGGAGCCCGGCCGGGCGACCTGCCGATGGGCTGGAAGAACTTCTACGACGAGGACAAGCCGATGCTCACGCCGAAGCAGACCATGGCTTACGAACCGAAGCCGTCGATGGTCTCCTACCAGTGAGCCGGAGATCAGTCGGTCACCTGACTCCGCTGGACCTCAGGTGTCTTCCGGCGTTGCGCTGTGCCCCACGCCCACCCGGCCACCAGCGCGCACGCCAGCGCACCGGTCATGTGCCCGAGTCCCAACGCGACCACGGTCAGCAGCCCCGCGACGACCATGAGGGCCGTGCAGGCGTAGCCGTGACGTCCGCGCTTCACCGGCCAGTCAACGCTTTTCAGGGTCTGGGCGAGTTTCGGATCGTCGTCGCTGAGTCCGCGTTCGATCTCGCACAGCGTCTCGCGTTCACGGTCACTGAGCACGGCGCACCTCCACGGTCGCCCGCCCGTAGGGCACCGCGTTCAGCAACGTGACGGAGACCAGAGCACCGCCGGGTGTCCGGTAGGTGCGCTGTTCTCCTTGCCCGGCACCGTGAACCGCCGCTCCCAACGGCGAGTCCGGCGAGAAGACGTCCATCGTGCCGTGCTCCGCGCCGCGTGCGCCGAGCAGGAACGTCTCAGTCTCGCCGGTGTCGTCGAAGCGGACGGTGAGGAGCATGCCGGGTTCGGCGACGCCGTCGTCCGGAGGGTCCTCGCCCACGACCGCCTTGGTGAGCAGGTCGTTGATCTGGCGGATGCGCGCCTCCCGGTCCCGCCGGGACGCGAAGCCCGGATCGTCGTCGGGGCTGCTGCGGGGCGGCGCGAGCAGGGCAGCGAGTTCGTTGCGGAGCCGGTGGTGCGCCTGCGGTGTGAGCCACACGCGCGGGGTCGTGCTCGTCATGATGCCTCCGTGGCAGGAGTAGGTGCCGTCAGGGCGGTCTGGGGGGAGGCGCCGCCCTGACGGCGGGGGTGTCCGTGTCGGCCGGGTTCGGTCGGCCCGCGACCCGCACGGACAGGAAGGGGGTCAGTGGTGGCGTTCGCCGCGCAGCACGGCTTCGAAGTCGTGGGCGTAGCCGGACGCCACGCGCAGGAGGATGTCGCGCTGGACGCGGAGGAAGTCGTTCTCCTGGCGCAGCCACGTCAGTTCGGCCCGCTCGTCGCCGGTCAGCGGGGGTTCGGCCGTCACCTGAGCGGGTCGAACTCGCGCAGGGCGGCGGGTTGTTTGCCGGTGGTGATCTGCTCCGCCAGCAAGCGCCCGGTGACGGGCCCCTGGGCCAGACCCCACATGCCGTGCCCGCCGGCGACGTACACACCCGGCGTGCGCGTCGCGCCGATGAGCGCGCGGCCGTCCGGGGTGACCGGGCGGGGACCCACCCAGACGTCGGTGCGGTCCTCCCACGACACGCCGTCCAGCAACGGCCGCACCGAGGCGATGATCGCGTCCACCCGCGCCTCGTCCACCGGCGCGTCCGGCCGGCGGAACTCCATCGTGCCCGCGACCCGGAGACCGCCCCGGTAGGGCGTGCACGCCACGCGCACCTCCGGCAGGTACACCGGACCGGGAACCGGCCTGCGCACGGGCACGGTGAACGAGTACCCGCGCCCGGCCCGGACCGGGGTCCGGACGCCGAAGCGTGCGGCGAGCCCCGGCAGCCAGGCGCCGGTGGCCAGCACGGCCACGTCGGCGGTGAGCGTGTCGTCCCGCGTCCGCACAACCACACCGGCGCCGTCCTCGCGGACGCCGGTCACCTCGGAAGAGAGGATCGTGGCACCGCGGGCGACCACGGCGCGTCCGAGTGCCTGGACGAACCCTCCGGGGTCGGCGAAGCGCTGCCCGTCGATGCGCACACCGACGGCGAGGGCGGAGGACGTCAGCGGGACCTGGTCGCGCAGGTCCGTTGTGGACAGCCGGGTGTGGTCGACCCGTTGCCCGGCGGCGGCGAGCCGTTCCAGCTCGCGCACCAGGCCCTGCGCCTGCGTGGCGGAGGTGAAGGCCGCGGTGATCGGGGCGTCCACGGTGGGGGCGTCGACGCCGTTGGCGGTGAGCACCTCGTAGGCCTCGATGCTCTCCTCGTTGAGAGGGAGGTTCGCCTTCGCGACCCTGGTCCACGACGACCACCGGCAGTGGGCGGCGAAGCGCGTCAGGAAGGACCAGAGCTTCGGGTCCGCGGTCAGCGGGATGTGCAGCGGCGCGGCCGGGTCGAACAGGGACCGCAGTCCGTAGCGCAGGACCGACGGTTCGTTCAGCGGGATCGCGAGCCCCGGCGCGATCCACCCGGCGTTGCCCCAGGACGCACCGGCGGCGACACCCGTCCGGTCGACGACCGTCACCTCGATACCGCGCTCCTGCAGGAACCACGCCGTGGACAGGCCGACCACACCAGCACCGACCACCACCGCCGAGCGCGGACCGCCGTCAAGGCGTTCGACGCCGTTCATCCCGACCTCCTGTCATCGCTTCCCTCGATGCCAGGATGCTGTGGTTACGACGGCTACCGCTTGTCCGTTTCCTACAATCGCGGATCAGCGGTTGTAGGAATCCGACACCGTCGCCGCGAGGTCGATCATCATCGCGACGCGCTTGGCGGGGTCGTCCAGACCGAGGCTGGTCATCTCGCTCATCTTCCGGAGCCGGTTGCGCACGGTGTTGCCGTGGACGCCGAGCCGTTCACCGGCGACCGCCAGGTCCCCCTGCGCCTCGAGCCAGGCGCGCAGCGTCGCGACGTAGTCGGTGCCGTGTTCGCCGTCGTGCCGGCGCAGGTCCGCGACCGGGCCGCGCGCCGAGGCCCGGCCGACCCGTGCGGCGGTGCGCAGGCGCTGGAGCAGGATCTCGTCCCACGACTCGTCGTACGCGGGCGGTGCCGTGCCACCCGCCCGCACCTCGTGCAGCGCCAGGCACTCGTCCGCCTCCTGGCGGGCCGCGGGAAGGTCGGCGGGCTCGGCGACCGCGCTGATCCCCGCCACTGTGATCACGTTGGCCGGAAGGGCCGCCCTCAACGCGGCCAGCCAGTCCCGCGCGGCCGCGACCTGCTCGCCCGGCAGGACCGTGTAGATGCTGTTGCCCGCCAGCGCACTGCGTCCCGGCCGCGACCAGCCGAACCCGGTGGTCGCCTGTTCGAACGCCAGCAACACGGCCGCGTGCCGCTCGTCGCCGACGTGGGCGCGCACCGCGACCACCCTGGCGGGCCCCGGCGGCAGCCCGAGCTGGCTGATCACGGTCGCGGCGTCCGCCGTGCCCTCCAGCAGCCGCAGCACCCAGTCCGACTCCACCTGGCGTTCCAGGTCGGCACTGGCCCTCAACCGCAGCAGGTGCAACGCGACGATCCGGGCGCCGTCGGTCAGCGCCGTGAGCCGGGCGCCCTGCAGCGGGGCCGGGCACGCCACCCAGATCGCCCCCAGCAGCTCCCTGCCGACCCTGACCGCGACCACCATCCGCCCGGTCAGGCCGCGTGCGGGCTCCCCGGAGACGAACAGCGGCTCGTCGGACGCCAGCAGGTGCGTCCGCACTCCCGCCGCGTCGAACAGCTCCCGCACCCACGCGGGCACCTGCCGGCCCATGATGGTCTCCAGCCGCGCCGCGTCGACCTCCTGCTGCGGGCCGGAGTAGGCGAGCACGCGCAACAGCGGGTCCTCGATGGTCACGGCACCACCGGTGGCGGTGGCGAGGCTGTCGGCCAGCGCGAACAGGTCGGTGGGGCCGCGTCCCGACTCGGTCTCGCGGCCCTCCAGCACCAGGCCGTAGACGACACCGGCGAGCTGGCTCCACGACAGGGCCGGATCCGCCAGCATCACCGCGACGCCCTCGGCCTCCCCCACCGCGACGGCGTCCGCCAGCAGGTCCTCTCCGCCCCGCACGAGCACGACGACGGCACGCGCCGACACCGCCTCGCGCACCGCCTCGGCCACCGACCCGGCGCCGACGGCGAGGTACACGTCGCCGACCTCGGGCCGGTCGTCGGCGGCGTCGCGCAACACCACCCCGCGCAGCTCCGCCGACCGGGACACCGGGCAGCAGCACAACCGGACCCCGTACCCGCCGAGCACGTTGACCAGACGGTCCAGCCTCACCATCAGCGAACTCCCTGCCGCGCCACGGGCGTCACCGTAGCCGCCGGGGTCGTCGCGGGCAGCGCCGACCAGCCGGGTCAGGACGGGTCGAACTCCGGGATGAGCTCCCCGATGAGCCTGATGCTCGTCATCACCTCGTCCGCCCCGATCGGCCCGATCTGCTGCAGGCACATCAACCGGTCGATCCCGAGGTCCGCGTACGCCCGCAGCTTCTTGCGGCACGTGTCCGGGCTGCCGACGATCAGCGACTGCTGCGCCGACAGCACCTCGAACACCTCGTCCTCCGGCACGTCCTCGCCCTGGATGATCCGGCCGATCACCAGCTGCGCCTCGGTGGGGGCGGCGTCCACCTCGGCGCGCAGGAAGTCGCCGGTGAGCCCGCCGTCGCCGGCCGCGAGGACGTCCTGGTGGCGTTGCATGGTCGCGGCGAACTCGGCGGCGGCGTTGAAGAAGCGCAGCGCCGTCACCGTGTACCAGGCCGCGGCGGCCGCGGCCCCGTTGCGCATGGCCTGCTCGTCGGTCTCGGCGCAGTGCACGAAGGTGAAGTAGGCGACCTGGTCGTTGACGAACGACCCGACCGGCGAGGTGCACTGAGCGGCGGCCGCGCGGTAGAGGTCGATCATGCGGGCGACCCGGTCGAGGGACTCCCAGATCGTCGTTCCCAGCACGCCGACGCCACGACGACCGGCCTCCTCGAACGACGTGGGCGACGCGGCGGCCTGCCACAGCGGCGGGTGCGGGCTCTGCAGGGGTTTCGGGACGATCGAGACGTCGGAGACGTCGTAGTGCTCACCGGTGTGGGAGAAGCGGTCGGTGGTCCACATCTTCGGCACCATCTCGAACGCCTCGGCGGTCTGGGCGCGCGCGTCGGCGGGCTCGACGCCGAAGAGGTTCCACTCGGGGATGGTGGAGCGGGTGAGGCCGAGCTCGACGCGGCCGCCGCTGAGGTGGTCGAGGGTGGCGGCGCGCTCGGCGACGCGGATCGGGTGGTTGAAGCGGCCGGGCGCGAGCACGGCGGCGTGGCCGAGGCGGATGCGGGAGGTCTGCTGGGACAGGGCGGCGAGCATCAGTTCGGGCGCGGAGGACAGGCTGAACTCGCCCGCGCCGTGGTGCTCGACCTGCCACCAGCAGCCGTAGCCGAGCTCGTCGGCGAGGCGGGCCTGGTCGAGGGCCTGGCGGAAGCGGAACTGCTCGGGGGCAGGGCCGGGGTTCTGGATCTCGTTGAACAGGTCGATCTTCATCGGCACACCCTCACCTCGCGCGGACACCAAGGCCGATGTCTCCGTGAGCGATCGGGTCGTTACGCGGGGCTACGCAGGAACGCCCGAACGGAGCAGCCCCGGCTGACCGGGACCGCTCCGGGGCGTCGTCACCTGAGCAGGAACGCGTCGACGACCGTCTGGGTGACGGAGTTGCCGGCGGTGTCCTTCGCCGATGCCCGCAGCGACACCGAGGTGGCGCCCTTCGGGTGGCTCAGGACGGTGAACCAGTCGTCGTGGTGGCTCACCAGCGGAGCGGTCCGCCAGGTGGCGCCCCTGTCGTGCGACACCTGGACCCCGGTAGGCCGCGCGTCCGCCCCGGTGTTGTGGTTGACCGACAGCGGCACGATCGTCGACGTCGCCCGGCTCGCCCTGTTGTGACCGTCCACGGAGGGCGCGAACTTCACGGCCATCAGCGGCAGCGGCTGGGCGGGCCCCTCGGGGACGGTGTCGGAGGCGAAGGTCCAGTCGGCGACGATCTTGCTGGTCAGCGGGCGGTCCCGGGTGGCCTCCACGTGCAACCTGTAGGTGGCCGGACCGGCTCCCGCCTCGAAGAGCCCGCTGGCACCGGTGTTCCTGCCGATCTCGACGCCGTCCCGGTAAAGCGTGGCACTCCCGGTGTGCGCGGAGAACCCCTCCCGGTCGTCGCGGGAGTCGGCGAACAGCGGGATCTGGAACACCATCGTGTCCGCGGAACGGCCGGCGTACCGGGACGGCCTGTCCGGGTTCGAGGGCAGGTCGGGGCCGAACACGGCCAGGTTGAACGAGTCGGTGGCCGTCCTCCCCCGCGGAAAGCTCGTCGGAGCGCTGGAGAACAGCCTCGACTGGAACTCCCCGCCGGTCGTCGCCTCGAGGAACTCGTTGTACCACGGCGTTTCCGGCGAGTAGAGCTCCTCGAGGGCGTACGGAAGCGGTTTGGTGATCATGCCTTCACGGGTGCCGAGGGTGCCGGGCACGGTGGCGCCGTGCGTGGTGCGGACCTTGACCAGGTCCCTGTCCCGCACCCGGAGCACGGGATCGGCCGGCATGCGTCCGTCGACGTCCCCCCGCACGTTGTAGAGGTACGGGCTGGCGTCGAAACCGCCGCTGCCGTCCCGCTCGGCGAACCTGCCGCCGACGGAGTACCGGAACTGGCCGGGCGCCGAGGTCTTCGACGGGCTGATCAGGACGTCGCCGTACTGCGGCGGGCTGATCCTGGTGCGCAGGAAGTCCTTGCCGCCGTAGGAGGTCGAGCGGGCGAACTCCACGAACCGCTGGCCCGCCTCGGCGCCACGCCGGTCGAGCAGGAGGCCCGAAGGCCTGCCCTGCCGGGCGTCCGCCGTGATCGTGGTCGCCGCGGTGAGGTTCACGTCCGGTTCGACGGCGACGGAGAGCCGACCGTCCGATGTGTACACCTGGGACTCGAAGTAGTAGTGCCCCTTGGGCGCCCGGACCGTCAACGACCCCGACTCGTCGTACGGCACCCGTGCTTCCGGCTTGCTCAGGTCGACCAGCCGGAACGCGTAGTCCGGCGTGGGCTTGCCGTCGGTGCCGAGGAGGTTCACCTCGAGGTCGTAGCTCTCCACCTCGCGCGTGACGGTGATGGGTGTGCGGACGTCCCCGGCGGTGACCACACCGCTGTAGATGCCGTCGGCGCCCTCGACCTTCGTGTTCGTGGTGACCGCGGCCTGAGCGGCCGCGCCGGGAGCGATCGTCAGGGTCGGCGGGGCGACGGTGAACATCCCCGCGGGAGCGGCTTTGCCGTTGGGGTCCTTGACTTCCGCGGTCAGGTTCAAGGTCACGGGTGACGTGCCGGAGTTGCGGTACGTCACCGTGGTGGCGATCGGCGTGTCGTCGGTGTGCGGCCACCGCACGACGCCGTTGTTGATGCTTCCCACGGACGCGTGCACCGTCGTCGTCACCGCCTTGGCGACGTCGACCCGGCCTGCGCCCTGCTCGAACGGGGTCAGCGCCGGGTTCGGCTTCGCGCTGCCCATCAGGGCCGCCTTGAGCTGCGGCGCCTTCCAGTCCGGGTGCTGACCGGCGAGGATCGCGGCGGCGCCCGCCACGTGCGGGGTGGCCATGGACGTCCCGGACAGGGCGACGTGGTCCTGCCCCACCGGCGGGAACTGCCGGCCGACGGCGCTGTCCTTCGCCAGCGCGGCGACGATCTGCACGCCGGGCGCGGTGATCTCCGGCTTGATGGCGTTGTCGCGCAGTCGCGGGCCGCGGCTCGAGAAGTCGGCCAGTGCGTCGGCATGGTCGACCGCGCCGACGGTGAGCGCGGAGCTCGCGGCCGCCGGCGAGCCCGGCGTGCGTCCGTTGTTGCCCGCGGCGATCACGAACAGGGCGCCCGTCCGCGCGCTGATCCGGTCGACCGCCTGCGACAGCGGGTCGGTGCCGTCGCTGGGGGCGTCGCTGCCCAGGCTCATGTTGATCACCTGGGCGCCGGCGGCCGCGGCCCACTCCATGCCGGCGATGATCCCGGACTCCGTGCCGCTGCCGGAGTCGCCGAGGACCTTGCCGACGAGCAGCCTCGTGTCCGGCGCGACGCCCCGGTACTTCGTGTGGTCACCCGTCACGATGGACGCCACGTGCGTGCCGTGACCGTTCTTGTCGACGGTTCCGCTCGCGCTGCCGGTGAAGTCCCTGGCTTCGACCACCGCGCCGGCGAGATCGGCGTGGGTGGGCTCGATCCCGGTGTCCAGCACCGCGACCGTGGTGTTCTCGCCGGTGTGGCCCGCCTGCCAGGCGGCCGGTGCCCCGATCTGCGGGACGCTCTTGTCCAGCAGCGCGTGCACGGGACCGTCGAGCCAGATCCTGGTGGCGTCGCGAGTGGACCAGAACGCGGTGTCCTTGGCCGCGACCACGGCCGCACCGCCGATGCTCGGCAGCTCCCGCACCGTGCGCGCGTTGGGGTTGCCCGCCTGGGTGACGATCAGCGGGATGTCGCCGCGCTCGGCGTCGCCGTAACCGCTGTCCAGCAGCTCGGAGACGTTGAACAGCCGGGGGTCGAGCTGCCCGGACCGGAGCATGCCGAGCGCGTCGGACGGGGTGACGCTGACGTCGCCGTCGACGTCGGTCCGGGTGAGGAAAGCGATGCCCTCTCTGCCCTCGGCCGCACGCACCTCGGCGTGACCGGATCCTGTGAGCACCACCTGGTCACCGGTGACGAGCGTGATCGTGCGTGCCGGGCCGGTCGCCGCCGCCGGCGTGACCGGCGCCGCGGTCGCCTGGATCACCGGCCCGACGAGACCGGTCGCCGCGATCACGACGACCGAGGCACACCGTCTCCACCTGTCGCTCATACGCCCCCTTCGGAGATTCCGTGCGCCCACTCAGACATCTACTGGTTCCGCAGCCGGTTTCCACGCCTTGCCAGTTGCCAGTATTGGTCTAAACCTCTGGGGCGACGGTGCGCGAGCTCAGCCGGTGAAATGCGCGCGGCTCAACACGAGGAGCTTCTCTTGGACGGCGGGGTCGTGGGACACCGGCGGGGTGCGCGACTCCTCGTCCCGGTTGAAGTACCGGCTGGTGACACCGGCGAGCGCAGGGTCGGTGGCGAGGCGGAGCGCACTGCTCGCGCCTTCGGCGGGGGTGAGCAGGCTGCGGCGGATCAGCGGGCCCACCGGGCGCAGCAGCGAGGGCACCAGGTCGTCGATGATGCCGGTGGCGACGAGTCCGGGGTGCAGCGCGTTGACTGTCACCCCGTCGGCGGCGAAGCCGGGGGCGAGGGCGTAGCCGGCGGTGACGGTCATGAGCTTGGCGCGGGCGTAGGCCTCGAACGGCACGAAGCCCTTGGCGGAGTTCAGTTCGGCGAGGCTCTGCACGCCGGCCAGGTCCACTGTGGCCGGTCGTGGCCTGCCGGCCAGCTTGATCTGGCGGGTGTCGTTGAGGGTGTCGCTGGCGACGTTCACCACGCGGGCTCCGCCCCGGCGCAGCGGCTCGTCCAGCAGGGTCGTGAGGCCGAAGGCGGCGAGGTGGTCTAGGGCGACGTGCATCTCGACGCCGTCGACCGAGAGGCGGTGCTCGGAGAAGTGCGCGCCGGCGTTGTTGACCAGCAGGTGAATCTCGCCGTAGCGGTCCCGAATGGTCTTCGCCGCGGTCAGGACGTCCGCGCGGCGGGACAGGTCTCCGGCGATGACGTCGAGCCGGTCCGCTGCTTCCGCACCGATGCGTGCGCGGAGAGCGTCCGCTCGGGCGGGATTGCGGGCGATGGTGATCACGTGCGCGCCGGCACGGACCAGTTCGGCGGCGATGACCTGGCCCATGCCGCCGGTCGCGCCGGTGACGACGGCGACCTTGTCCGTCAGGTCGGGCACGGGCGCGTTCACCGGGTGATCCGCGGGCAGGCGTGGACGAAGCGCGGGTTCTCGGCCTCGTCGAGCAGGAACGCGGCCAGGTCGGCGCGTCCGATGGAACTCCAGAGCCGGATCCGCAGATCGGTGCCCGCCTGGTACTTCCCTATCGCGTCGTGGTCCGACAGCTTCGGCGGCCGCACGATGGTCCAGTCCAGGCCGGAGGCGGTGATCAGAGGTTCCATCGCCTCCTTGTCGCGCATTCGCTCGCCCACGTTCGCCCACACCGCCACGGAGTAGAGCGACTTGTCGTGCGTCTCCAGCACGCCGTGCGCGCTCACGGCGATCAGGCGGGTGGTCCCGGTCGCCTTCATGGCGGTGACCGCGGAGCGGACGCCGTCGGCGCAGACCGTCGTCGGCCCCTTCTCCGCGCCACCCAGTGCGCTGATCACCACGTTCGCGCCGGACAGGGCGCGGGTGAGGGCCGGGGCGTCCGTGACGTCGGGCCAGACCACCTCGTCGAGCCCCTCGACCGGCGCGAACGACCCGGCCCGGCGGACCAGGGCGACCACGCGGTGCCCGCGTTCGAGCGCGGCCGACACGACACGGCGCCCGGTCGCTCCCGTCGCGCCGAGGACGGCCACGACCTTCTGTGATACATCCTGTCTCATAGTCGAAGCATGCACAACCGGCCTGCAATGAGTCAAGTTGTCTCATAGAATCGGCGCGTGACCAGTGATGCGGACCCGAGGTTCCTGCGCAGCCGGGAAGCGATCCTGAACGCCGCGCGCGAGCTGCTGCTCGAAAGCGGCCCGACCGCGGTGACGCACGTGCAGGTCGCCGAACGGGCGGGCGTGGGGCGCGCGACGGTCTACCGCCACTGGCCCCAGGCCGAACCGCTGCTCGTCGAGGCGATGGCCACCGTCCCGATGCCGTTCCTCGACAAGCCCACGGTCCCCACCCGCGAGTGGCTCCGGCGGGAGCTCACCGCGATCGCCCGCCAGCTCGACCTCGACGACGTGCGCGCGGTGTCCACCACCCTGGCGAACACCGCGTTGTGGGACGAGGACATGGACGCGCGCCGCGCCCAGTTCGCCGGCATCCTCACCACTCGGCTCGCCGCCGCGCTCGACGACGCCCAGGCGCGCGGCGAGATCACGCTCGCACTCGCCAGTCAGGACGCGGCGGCCATGACCATCGGGCCGATGTACTACCGCAGCACGATCGAACGCGCCCCGGCCGATCCCGCGCTCATCGACGCCGCCGTCAACGCCCTGGGCACCTGGGCCGCAGGCTAGGTGCACGTCGGTAGCGCCCGGGCCCGCTCAGGCGGGCGGGTACTGGGCCTGCTTGAGCAGCCGCGCCAGGTGCACGGCGTTGCTCGCCAGCTTCTTGTTGGCCGAGGCGACGGCGTCCGGGGTCTGCTCCAGGTCGAGGTAGTCCTTGGGGTTCATCGCCTCGTTGTTCCAGTACGTCCCGCCGCTCGCCGGGATCGTGAAACCGACGTCGTTGAGCGCCTGGAAGCAGTCGGCGATGATCTTGTGCGCGCCGTCCTCGTTGCCCACCACCGCGACCACGGCGACCTTGCCGTACATCGACGGGCGGCCCTCGTCGTCGGTTTCGGACAGCTCGGCGTCCAGCCGCTCCATCACCCGCTGGGCGACGCTGGACGGGTGGCCCACCCACGTCGGCGTGGCCAGCAGCAGGACGTCGGCGGCCAGGATGCGTTCACGAATGGAGGGCCACTGGTCGCCCTCCCCCATGTCGGTCTCCACACCGGGGCGCACGTCGAAGTCCACGACCCGGACCAGGTCGCCCTCCACGCCGTGGGCGGCGAGCTCGTCCAGCACCTCCCTGGCGATCTTGTCGCTGCTGGACGGTGCGGGCGAGGGCTTGAGCGAACAGGTCAGCGCGAGTGCGGTCAACGTCGTGGGAGCCATGCCCAAGGCCTACCCGTTCATCTCGGCCTCAACCGAATGCGCGCCGGAAACCCGTCAGTCCTGAGTGGACTCGCGCGGCAGCACGACGCTCGACGGTTCCCGGTCGGCGCGCAGTCCTCGCCAGGCCGGGTGCCGCAGGCGGCCGTCCGAGGTCCACTGGCGGAACTCCACCTCACCCACCAGCTCGGGTTCGACCCAGAGGGCGTCGCGGGCGTGCTCACGGGGCACCTCGACGTCGAACGGGCTGGTGGGCCGTGCGAGCCGCTCCAGGTCCCGCTGCAGGTCGGCGAGGACGACCTGGCTGAAGCCCGTGCCCACGTGCCCGACGTAGACCAGGCCGCCCCGGCCGTCGTGGGCGCCGAGGAGCAGCGACCCGATGCGGCCCGCGCGGTTGCCCTGCCCCACGCGCCATCCCCCGATGACGACCTCCTGGGTGTACCGGAACGGCGTCTTCACCCAGGCACGTGACCGGCGGCCCGGTTCGTACCGGGACTTCACCCGTTTCGACACGATGCCCTCGAACCCGTACTGGCTCGCCACGTGCAGGACGTCCGCCGGCTCGGTGTCCGTGAAGGTCGGCGGCACCTGGACCGCGTGGTTCCCCGGCAACGCCAGCTGCACGAGCATCGCCCGACGGACGTCGTACGGCGTGGACAGCAGCGACCGACCGTCCAGGTGCAGCAGGTCGAACACGAAGTAGGCGATCCGCGGCCGCCGCAGGTCGTGCACGCCGGGAGCGGCCTTGTTGCGCTGCTGGAGCAGCCCGAAGTCGGGCCGCCCCTCCTCGTCCAGGGCCACGATCTCGCCGTCGAGCACCGCGGTCCGGTGGTGCAGCAGGTCGGGCAGCACGGCCAGTTCGGGGAACCGCCCGATGAAGTCCAGGTCGTTGCGGCTGATCAGGCGGACGTCGCGGCCCTGGCAGTGCGCCACGCCCCGGAAGCCGTCCCACTTGAACTCGGCCGCCCAGCCGTCGTCCTGCGGAACGCCGCCCTGCGTGGCGAGCATGGGACGGATGACGTCGAGCGGTTCGTTCGCCGGTGCCGCACTGCCCACCTGGCCTCACCCTCCTCCGCACGCCGTTCCCAGGTCATGGTCAGGCAGAATCGACCAGATCGCAGGGTGACGAACGGGGAGTTCCGAGCCGATCACGTGACGTCAACGGAACGCGGCGAGATGCGACATCCCGACGAACGAGATTGACGCCTTCGTGCGTTTGAGCCGGCCGCGTGCGGGGTAGTGCCATGCCGCACGGCTTCGATGAAAGGTGCCCAGCTTGACCAGCGGCGAGGATCCACCACGAACATCGCACGTCCTGGAGTTGGACGACGGTGTGCCCGACATCTCCGAAGTCCGCCAGTGGACCCGAACAGCCCTCTCCAGACTGCACGAGGACGACGCCCTCGACGTGCTCCTGATCGTCACCGAACTCGTGTCGAACGTCTACGACCACGGTCGTTTCCCCGCGCGGCTCTGCCTGCACGAGCGGACGGAACCGCGCGCCGTCAGGATCGAGGTCGAGGACGCCTCCTCGAAGCCACCCGTGCTGCAGCCCACGTCAGCGGGTGCGCAACGAGGCCGCGGCCTGATCATCGTCGACCAGCTGGCACAGGGGTGGGGCGTGGCACAGCACACCGTCGGGAAGACCGTGTGGGCACTGATCTCGTGCGTGAGCACACCTGCTTACGAGGCACGCCTCTGAGCGGGCACCGCGCGAAGGCCGGCAAGAGCGTCCGCGACGCTCGGGAACAACGGGAACTGCATGCGCACCCCGGTCATCGTCAACGGCTTCAGCACCGCCGGATGCGACGCGACGACTCCGAAGGGGACGCCCCTGCGTCTGGCCTGCTCCTCCACGGTCACCAGCAGGTTGATGCCGGAAGATCCGAAGAAGCCCACCGACCGCAGGTCCACGACCAGTCCGGCCGGGGCCAGTTCCAGGACACCCAGGGATTTCGCGAGCGGAGCCCCGGCGTTCGTCATGTCGATCTCACCGGTGAGGACGACCACCGCGACACCGTCGTGGCCGACGGCGGAGGTGACGTCCAGGGTCTCGTTGAGCTGGCGTTGCACAGCAGCACTCCTCTCGGCTGACCGCGAAAAGCGCCGACGCGAGCCGCTGCCCCACTCGGAAAACCAGTAGATTTACCTCATCAGATCGATCGCAATTTCCAGAAATCCATCCCCCACGGTATGCCCCTATTTGGTGAAGCACAACCGAGCACCGCATTCGGTCGAATTCGCCTCGTCGACACAAACCGGTATTCCCCGGTTGCGCGGAGGCGTGCGGCGCAGCCAGTATTGACGTATGTCGAACCAGGACTGCGAGCCTCTGCCGGAGGGCCTCACCGCCGAGAAGGCGGCGGAGTTGTCGACGATGTTCAAGGCTTTGGGCGACCCCGTGCGTCTGCGGTTGCTGTCGATGATCGCCTCACGCCCCGGCGGCGAGGTCTGCGTCTGCGAGCTCACGCCGGCGTTCGACCTGTCCCAGCCGACCATCTCGCACCACCTCAAGCTGCTGCGCCAGGCCGGTCTGGTGGGCTCGGAGCGCCGGGGCACCTGGGTGTACTACCGGCTGCGGCCGGAGACCACCGCCCGCATGGCAGCGGCGCTGAGCTGCGTGAACGACCGTCACGCCGTCACCGCCTGACCGTCACGGTCGCCGAACTGCTGGACTAGCGCGGCACGCTGGCGGTCGACAACGCTGCCGCGAGCACTCCGATCGCGCCCAGCACCACGAACACGGCCGGGAAGCCACCGAGCCAGGACGCGAGAGCGCTGCCCGCCCACGGCGCGATGGCCGCCGTGAGCATGACCGGAGCGGTGAGCAGACCGTTCAACTGTCCGTAGTGGACAGCGCCCCACCTGTCGGTGATCGCGGTCGCCTGCACCAGCGTGAAGATCCCGCGCGTGACACCGGCGAGGACCGAACCCGCGATCAGCAGCAGGGCCGGACCGGGCACCACGCCCAGCAGCACGGTCACGGCCGCGCTGACCAGGAGGACCAGCAGGGTGCGGGTGCGCACCGACGTCCTGGCGGCCAGCCTCGCGTAACCGAGCCTGCCGAGCACCTGCCCGATCCCGCCGAGGCCGAGTGCGACCGCGGCGGCCGTGGTCGTCATGCCGCGTTCGGTCAGCAACGGGACGAGGTTGATGACGACGGCGTACACGCTGAACGCGGCGAGGCTCATCGCGATCACGAGCACCAGGAACGGCCTGCTGCGCGCCACCGCCGACGGGGTGTGCGCGGTCTCGTGCTCGATGGCGGGCCACGGCAGCCGCAGACCCCACAGGTGCAGTGGAACCGTTGTGACAGCGAGGAATCCCGCCAGCACGAGGTAGGTTCCGCGCCAGCCCACGTGGTCGTTCAGCACGGCCGTCAACGGCGCGAACACGGTGCTGGCCAGGCCGGCGAACAGGGTCAGCGCGGTCAGCGCCGCCACCCGGCGCGGCCCGTACCACCGCGTCAGCGCGGCGAACGCCGGCGCGTAGAACACGCCGGCCATCGCCACACCGGCCAGCAGCCACGAAGCGATGAACAGTTCCAACGAGCGCGCGGTCGCCAGCGCGACGAGTGCGAGCACGGCGATGACCGAGCCGGTGGTCATGATGGCGCGTGGTCCGTGCCGGTCGAGCAGCCTGCCCACCGGAATCCCCACCAGGCCCGCGACGACCTGGCTGGCGGAGAAGCCCGCGGTGATCGCCGCGAGCGACCACCCCGTGCGGGCGCTGATGGTGGGCAGCAGCACGGGGAAGGCGTAGGAGAGCACGCCGAAGCTGATGATCTCGGTGGTGCACAACACGACCAGCACCCGGCGCAGCCCGGCGTCCAGGCCGGGCCGTGCCGTCGTGGTGTCAGCGGACACCGGGCACGAGGCCGATCGTCACGTCGCAGCCGCCCTTCTGGTCTTCGGGAGCGTCGAACACACCGGCACCACCGCACACCCCGAGCTCCGGCGGCACGAGCTCGACCCGGTCGGTCGGCGCGTGGCCGTGGCTGTTCATGCCCACCAGGTAAACGTTCGGCTCGGGGTGCCGCAACTCCCGTGCGGGTACGTCAGCTGGAGTGCCAGGTGACCGCACCCGCGGCATCCGCGCGACTGGTGCGGAACTTGTTCACCGGGTGCGCCACGTCGGGATAGCCGAACGAGACCCCCACGACCACCCGCCTGGTGTCCGGGAGCCCGAAGTGGTCGCGCAGGAAGCCGGAGTACCCGGCGAGCGCCGCCTGCGGAGCCGCCGCGAGGCCGAGGCTCTGCGCCGCGAGCAGGAACGTGCTCAGGTAGAGGCCGCAGTCGACCGCGCCGTAGACGCCCAGGTCGGCCTCCGTGGTGATGATCGCGACGTGCGGGGCGTCGAACAGTTCGAAGTTGCGCAGCATCTGCCGCCCCGCGGCTTCGTGGTCTCCGCGCTCGATCCCGACGCTCGTGTAGAGCTGCTTTCCGCACTCGCGGCGTCGTTCCTGGTAGACGCCGGCGTACTGCACGGGGAACGGGAAGTCGGGCTGGCCGGGGTGCTCCCGCAGGTGCGCGAGCAGTTGTTTGCGCAGCCGCTCGGTGCCCTCGCCCTCGGTGACGACCACCTGCCACGGCTGGGTGTTGCACCACGAAGGGGTGCGCTGCGCGAGGTCGAGCACCTGCTCGATCGTGTGCCTCGGAACCGGCTCCGGCAGGAACTGCCGACAAGTCCACCTGTCCTCGAGCAGTTGGCCGAGCGTCTCGTGCGGCTCTTGGGGCGCGTTGGTCACGGTGCCCACTTAACCCTCAAAGCCACCACTTTTCGACACCCGGACACGTGCGGGCGCCGCGGTGCGACGTGCCCGGGATAGGCCCCACCTGGCCCGGGCAGCCACACCGCGACGGGTCATCCGCGACGGGGTTCGGCGGTGCCGGTCACACCTGGCCGTTGCCGGAACCGTTCTGAGCCGGGCGGTCGACGTCGCCGCGCCAGGCACCGGTCTCCGCGCCGTCGCGCTGCTCGATGTAGGTCTTGAACCTGTCGAGGTCGCCCTGGACCCGGCGGTCGAGGATGCCGAGCTTGTCGGCGACGTTCTCGACGAACCCCTCCGGGTCGATGTCCATCTGCACCGTGACGCGGGTGTGGGCGTCGTCCAGGCGGTGCACGGTCACCACACCCGCGTGCTCGGGCCCGGTGTCGGAACGCCAGGCGACCCGCTGGTCGGGGTGCTGCTCGGTGATGGTGGCGTCGAACCCGCGCGACACGCCGGCGATGCTGACCGTCCAGCGGGTGTGGGTGTCGTCGAGCTGCTCGATCCGGTCGACGCCCTCCATGAACCTCGGGAACTCGGTGAACTGCGTCCACTGGTTGTAGACGCTGGTCACGTCTGCCTCGACGTCGACGGACTTGGTGATCGTGCTCATGGGTGACAGCTCCTAAGCCGCTGAGATGGCGTGTAGCGGGTTGAACGGCATGACGAGCCGAGTGCCAGCTCGTGTCGAACACGGCTCACGACTCGTCATCCCGCTACAGCAATACCCATCAAATCGACTCAGAAACGACTCATTCCCCACGTCCTCAGAACAGCGAAAAGTGGTGCCCTCCCGGACCTGAGGTCTGGGAAGACACCACTCGTCATGCCGCTAGGAGCACTTGCGCCCGTCGTTGACGCACTTCACGATCTTCGCCATCGTCTGGTCGGAGTTGACGTTCGCGAAGTCGTTGTGGTCGGAGAACGGGTTGTGGTTCTCCTCCGGGAACGCGTCCAGCTGGTACTGGCCCTTCTGCTGGACGTCGCGGGAGATGTTGTAGGAGATGCTGATCCGCAGCTGCGGGATCGCCTTGAAGCCCTGCGGGCACGCGCCGGACTGCTTGTCGGCGAACCGGACGTGATCGCGGTGGTTGGCGCTGTCGGCGTTCTGACCGTCCCAGCAACCCGCGAAGTCGTGCACTCGCATGACCTTGCTGCCGTTCGGGCAGATCACGTACTTGTCGGACAGGCGGTCCTCGAACCCGCTGCAGGTCCACGTCGCGCGGGCGTTGGCGGGACCGCGGCTGGTCGGCTTGGCGTCACCGACGACCATCTTCAGGAACTTCGGCATGCCCGTGACCTTGCTGGCCGCGTTGCCGCGGTACTCGATCTTCACCTGGGCCGGCCGGACGATCTTGCCGTTGTTGCCGACGAGCTCGAGGTTCTTGCCGGTGGGAGCGGCCAGCGGCGGGGCGGTGGTGGCAGGAGGCGCGGTGGTCGTGGTGCCACCGTTGTTGTTCCCGCCGTTGTTGTTCCCGCCGTTGTTGTTCCCGCCGTTGTTGTTCCCGCCGTTGTTGTTCCCGCCGTTGTTGTTGTTGCCGCCGTTGTTCTCGTTGCCGTTGTTGCCGCCGTTGTTGTCACCGGCGCCCTCGTCCTCGTTGAGGCCGCACTTCGCGAGGCGGTCCAGCCCCTGCGGCTTCTCCGCGTTGCGACCGATCGCGATCGCGATCCGGTCGAGGGTCGCGGCCCGCTTGTCCTTCAACGGCCCGAGGATCGCGTTGTCGATGAAGTTCGCCCCGCCCTGGCCCTTGCTGGTCACCAGGCGCTGGTTGGCCTCGGCGATCTGCTTGTCGAGCTGGTCGAGGTTGTTGTCCACCTCGTCGAGGGCCTGGTCCGGCACACCCGGCAGCGCCTCGCGCGCCGACGGGCACTTGATCGTCGGCGTGGCGGCGTCCTGCTCGGCGCCGTTCTGCCCGGCTGCGTTCTGCTCGTTGTTGTTCTGCTCCGCCTGCTGGAAAACGCCTTCCGCGGCGAACTTGCGGGGCTTCTGCGTGTGGCTGCCGTGGCCGCCGCCACCGCCGTGGTTGCCGTGACCGAAGCGCAGGTCGCAGTCGGCGAGCGAGGTCAGGTTCGGCTTGCGCCCCGACCGGCTCAGCGCGGTCGCGATGCGGTCGAGCGTGGCGGCCCGCTTGCTGCGCAACGGACCCAGGACGGTGTTGTTGACGAAGTTCGGGTCGGCCGGGTTCTGGGCGCGGACCACCCGGTCGTTGGCCTCCCTGAGCTGCTGGGCGAGCTGCTGGAGGTTCCTGATGATCTCGTCGCGCACGCGCTGCGGCACGGCGGGCAGGCGGGTCGAGACGCCGGGGCACGCGACCTCGCCCGGACCGTTCTCCTTGACCTTGTCCGGGTTGGAGCCCACGTCCTGCGGGTTGGCCTTGGGGTTGATGCGCACGACCGGCCAGAAGTAGGACGACTTGTCGCCGTTGCGGCACGTCGTCTCCGAGTCGACCAGGCTCTCGTCGGTCGAGTCCGCGCTGATCGACAGGTTGCCCACGAAGTCGTGGACGTGCTGGGCGCCGTGCTTCAGACCCGGCTGGGCGACCGGGTTGTCGGCGCTGAACTTGCCGTTCTCGTTGGTGCCGCAGTCGACCGTGAAGACGCCACCGGCGCCGTTCTTGCCGATCTTCGGCTCCACGACGTTCTTGCCCACCTGCTCAATGGGCACGAACGCACCGAGTGGTGCCGGGTCACCGTTCTTGGCGGCGAGCGCCACGGTGGCAGTGCCCGCTGCGACAACGGCCACCGCCGACAGCGAAGCGATCAGGCGGAACTTCCGTCTGTCCGTCACGCGGTGCGTCATTCGTCCTCCTCGTACATGCGGCGCATGACCTGGAGTACGTACGGCACCGATCATCGGCTCAAACTGATTCACATTGGTTGGCGAAGTGTTTCGGCCCGGGTCAGGAAATCGCGGTGTCGCAGACCAGCCGCACGGCGAGCGCACGGGCCGAGGTGGGGTTATGTCCGGTGTGGAGAATCCCGTCCAAGACGACGCCTTCCAACCAGTCCTCCGGCGGCCGGCTGTCGCGGCCACCCTCGGCCTTCAACCTGTCCTCCACCAGTCACTTGGCGAGCGGGGCGGTCCCGACGGCGTGCGATTCAACGCGAGCTTCACCGCTTGGTCGACGGACACCTGCGGGCCTGCCAGTGACGCGGTACAGCGCCGTTCTCAGACCGCTATCTCGCGCCTGCGAACCGCAGCAGCACCTTGCTCGACTCGGCGGGATCCCGGGCCGCCTTCATGGCCTCCTCGGCACGCTCCGCCGCATACTCCGCCGTCACGATCGGCTCGAACAGGTCTCGATGATCGGCGATCGTCCTCAGGGTCGGCTCCATCCCGCCCGCGAACCGGCTCGACCCCGACACCACCAGCTCACGCCCGACCGCGAGGTGGAGTGGAACCGTGACGCCCTTGCCGGGCAACTGACCGACCTGGATCAACGTCCCACCTGGCCGCAGCGCGCGCAGTGCCGAGGCCAGCGCCTGTGCCGCGCCGGACGACTCGAAGACGACGTCGGCTTCCGGGAGGCTCTCCTCGGCGGACACCGCACGCTCGGCGCCCACCTTCCGCGCGATCCACAGTGGATGGTCGTGCAGGTCGGTCACGACGACGGATTCGGCGCCCGCGATGTGTGCGAGTGCCACCACGAGCAGGCCGATCGGGCCCGCTCCGGTGACCAGGACGCGTTTGCCCCGGACGCCGCCGGCCAGGGCCTCGGCGCGCGTGAGGGCGTGGGCGGCGACGGAGGCCGGTTCGGCCAGGGCCGCCACGCCCAGGTCCAGGCCTTCGGGTACCGGCACCAAGCGGTGGGAGGGCACGAGCAGGCGTTCGGCGAAGCCGCCGTCGGTGTGCGGTCTGCGGGCCGCGCTGCCCAGGTAGCGCAGGTGCGGGCAGAGGTTGTTCCGGCCGGCGCGGCAGAAGTCGCAGCGCCCGCAGGTGGAAGCCGGATGTACTGCGACGGGTGTGCCGGCTGGTGGGCCCGAGCCGTCCGGGGCGGCCTCGCGCACGACGCCGACGATCTCGTGCCCCAGCACCATCGGGTCCACGAGGACGGACTCGCCGACTTCGCCGTGCTGCCAGTAGTGCAGGTCCGAGCCGCAGATGCCGCCGTAGGCCACGTCTACAACGGCGTCGCCTTGTCCCGCCTCGAAAAAGGGCAGGTCGCGGCGTTCGAGCCGGTCGGCGCCGAGCACGGTGACCGTGCGGCCCATCGGGATCACGGTCATGTCAGATCACCGCCGTCAGGCCGCCGTCGACGTAGATGACCTGGCCGTTGACGAAGTCCGATGCGGGCGAGGCGAGCCAGACGGCGGGACCGGTGATGTCCTCGGGGGTGCCCCAGCGGCCCGCGGGTGTGCGGCGGGTGATCCAGTCGGTGAACTCGGGGTCGGCCACCAGGCTCGCGTTCAGCTCGGTGTCGAGGTAGCCGGGTGCCAGGCCGTTGACCTGGAGACCGTGGCGCGCCCACTCGGCGCACATCGAGCGGGTGAGGCCGCCCAGTCCGCTCTTGGCCGCGGCGTAGGGGGCGGTCGTGGGGCGGACGAGGTGGTTCTGGACCGAGCAGATGTTGATGATCTTGCCGCTGCCCCGGGCGATCATGCCGCGGGCCACGGTGCGGCCGACGACGAAGGCGCTGGTGAGGTTGACGTCCACGACGCGTCGCCAGTCCTCGACGGGCAGTTCGGTGAGCGGGCCGCGGAGTTGGATGCCGGCGTTGTTGACCAGGACGTCCGGGTACCCGTGCTCGTCGAACAGCGAGGTCAGCGCCGCATCGGCGGCCTCGGTGTCGGAGACGTCGAACGCGCAGGTGAGGACGTTGTCGCCGAGTTCTGAAGCCGTGGCCTCCAGGGCGGTGGCGTCAGGGCTGTTGAGGATCACTCGGGCGCCCGCGGCCAGGTAGGCCTCGGCGATGGCTCGGCCGATTCCCCGCCGTGAGCCGGTGACCAGGGCCAAGCGGCCCGCCAAGTCGAAAGTCGGCAATGTCAGTTCTTCCCTTCTGATGTGCCGAGCACCTCGGCGCGGGCTTCGCGGACGAGCGTGCGCGACGCCGCCTCGGCGCCCGCCTCGTCGCCCGCCGCGACGGCGTCGACGAGCTCCGCGTGGCGGACGAGCGACAGGGCGGTCGCATCGCCGAACGAGCGGTGACCCGTGTAGCGGGCGTGCAGTGTGGCCAGGACCGTCTGCACCAGCTGGCTGAGGACGTCGTTGTGGGCGGCGCGCAGCAGGGCCTCGTGGAACGCCGTGTCGGCGGCGGCGAACTCGTGCGGTTTCTCGTCCTGGAACGCCGCTTCCATCCGCCGGAGCGACTCGCGCAGCGTGCGCACGGCTTCGGCGTCCGGTTCGGCCGCCGCTCGTTGTGCCGCCACCGGTTCGAGCGCTTCGCGCAGGGTGAGCAGCTCGCTCAGCTGTCTGCTCGAGTCGGGCCCCTCCGAGCGCCAGGCGATCACCTGCGGGTCGAGCAGGTTCCAGGCGTGCACGGGCCGGACGACGGTGCCGACGCGCTGCCGCGGCTGCACCATGCCCAGGCCGGTCAGGGTCCGCAGCACCTCGCGCACCACCGAGCGGGAGACGCCGTGCTCGGTCTCGATCCCCTCGGTGGACAGCACCGCACCGGTCACCAGCGCCCCGGTCGCGATGCGGCGCCCGATCACGTCGACGACCTGCGCGTGCAGACCGCCGGGTCCACTCAACGGGTTCACATTGCCTCCTGCTTGAGTATGATAAATCATACTTTAACGAACGGGGTAGGTATGCGAGTGATCAACGTCGAGACGTTCCTCGTCGCGCCGCGCTGGATGTTCGTCAAGGTCTCCACCGACGACGGCGTCCACGGCTGGGGCGAGGGCGGGCTCGAGGGATCGGCCGACGTCACCGCGGCCGCCGTCACCGCGCTGGCCGAACAACTGGTGGGCGAGGACCCGACCCGCATCGAGGATCACTGGCAACGTCTTACCAAAGGCGGCTTCTACCGCGGCGGACCCGAGCGCTCTTCGGCGATCGCGGCGCTCGACCAGGCGCTGTGGGACATCGCCGGACGACGCCTGGGAGTCCCGGTCCACGAGCTGCTCGGCGGCCCGGTGCGCGAACGCGTCCGCGTCTACGGCTGGATCGGCGGCGACTCGCCGGGCGACGTGGCCGCCGCCGCGGCGGCACAACGCGAAGCGGGGATGACGGCCGTCAAGATGAACGCCACCGCGCAGTTCCCGCCGCTGCCCAGCGCGCGGGACGTCGCGGAGGTCGCCGACCGCGCCCGGCAGGTGAGGGCCGCGCTGGGCGACGACCGGGACTTCGCCGTCGACTTCCACGGCCGGGTCAGCGCCGCCGCCGCTCCACGGCTGATCGAGGCCGTCGAGCCCTTCGACCCGCTCTTCATCGAGGAGCCGGTGGTGCCGGAGCAGAACCACACCAACCTGCGCCGGCTCGTCGAGAGCACGAGCCGGCCGATCGCCACCGGGGAACGGCTCTTCTCCCGCAGCGACTTCCTGCCCGTGCTGCAGGCCGGGGTGCGGGTGGTGCAGCCCGACCTGTCCCACGCGGGCGGCATCTCCGAGGTGCGCCGCATCGCCACGCTGGCCGACACCTTCGGGGCGGTGCTGGCACCGCACTGCCCGCTCGGGCCGCTGGCGCTGGCCTCGTGCCTGCAGGTCGACTTCGCCACGCCCAACTTCCTGATCCAGGAGCAGTCGCTGGGCATCCACTACAACCGCACCGGCGAACTGCTCGACTACCTCGCCAACCCCGAGGTCTTCACCTTCGTCGACGGGCACGTGGCGCGCCCCACCGGTCCCGGTCTCGGCGTGGAGATCGACGAGGGGGCCGTGCGCAAGGCCCACGAGCGCGGCATGCACTGGCGCACGCCGATCTGGAACCACCCCGACGGCTCGTTCGCGGAATGGTGATGTGCGCAGGGCGCAACAACGCCGCCGATTCGTTCGCGAAATCTTGACAGCAAAGAACCTCCACCGCAGTGTTCCGCGCAACAGCGCATATTTCGCACCAGGGTGTGCACATCGCGCAACAAAGGAGTTCGCCATGACCGTTCGCCGCACCCGGACAACCACGACCGCGATCGCCGCCGCGGCATTGCTCGTTCTCACCGGATGCTCGAAAGCGTCCGACGGCGCCCAGCAGGAATCGAACCAGAACATCGCGAAGCTGACCGGCTCGACCGAGTTCAACGACCAGCGGCTGGGCGAGCTCGCGGGGAAGATCAAGCAGGCGGTGCAGGGCAGGGACCTCGCCGCGGTGCGCGTGGCGATGGTCATCAACAGCCCGTCCGCGTACTGGACCGAGGGCCGCACCGGCATGGAGAACGCCGCGAAAGAGCTTGGTGTGCAAGCGAACTTCCAGGCTCCCGCCGGTGGCGACCTCAACACCCAGCTGTCCATCCTGGACACCCTGCGCGCCGACAAGATCGACGGCTACACGGTCTCCGCGGTGGACCCGAAGGCCGTCGCCGGCCCTGTCGGAACAGCGCAGAAGGCCGGGATCGGCGTCGTCGCCATCGATTCCCCGCTTTCCGGGACAGCGGATCCCACCGTCTACCTCGGCACTCCGAACACCGATGCCGGACAACGCGCGGGAGAAGCGATGAAAACACTTCTCAACGGCACCGGAAAGGTCGCTATCCTGACCGGTTCGCTGACCGCCGAGAATGCGGTGCAACGCATCGCCGGATTCAAGAAGGCGCTCGAAGGAACGAACATCCAGGTCGTCGACACGCTCAACGACGACGCCGACCCGTCCAAGGCCCTGTCGAACGCGCAGGCCGCACTTCAGGCCAATCCCGACCTGAACGCCTTCTACACGGTGTGGTCCTACGACGGCCCGGCGGCGGGTCAGGCGGTCAAGGCGGCGGGCAAGTCCGGCAAGGTCCTGATCGTCGCCGACGACGCCGAACCGAAGACCGTGGAGTTCGTGAAGGACGGCACCGTCCAGGCGATGATCCTGCAGCGGCCCTACCAGCAGGGCTACCTCGGCGTGTACGTGCTCACCGCGATGAAGGTGCTCGGCAAGGAGGCGGCGGCCGAGCTGCTCGAGCCCTACCTCGAGCAGAAGGATGGCGCCAGCACGCTCAGCTCCGGCATCGGCCTCGTCACCAACGACAACCTGCAGACCTACCTGGACGACCTGAAGAAGCTGGGTGTCTCCCAGTGACGGCTCACGTCGTCGCGACCGGCCTGCGCAAGCGGTACGGCACCGTCGAGGTGCTCAACGTCGACCGGCTGGAGCTGCGCGGCGGCGAGGTCGTCGCACTGCTCGGGGAGAACGGCGCCGGCAAGTCGACCCTGGTCAAGGTGCTGACCGGTGCCACCGCCGCCGACGAGGGCGAGGTCACGATCGGCGGCGCGGCACTGCGCAACGGCGACCCGGCACACGCCCAGGAGCTCGGCGTCGCCACGGTGTCGCAGGAGTTCCCGCTCGTGCCGGAGCTGTCCGCAGCGGAGAACCTCCTGCTCGGCAGGCGCGCCGGGACGAGCGGTGTCCTGTTCGACCGGCGGGCGACCGAGCGCACGGCACGGGAGATGCTGGCGCGGATCGACGCCGACATCCCGGTGCGACGGCCCGTCGCCCGGTTGTCGGTGGCCCAGCGGCAGCTCGTGGAGATCGCCAAGGCCCTCGGGCGGGACCCGTCCGTGCTGGTGCTCGACGAACCGACGTCGGCGCTCGGACCGGTCGAGTCCCGCCGCGTCCTGCGGTGTGCCCGCGACCTCGCCGCGCAGGGCAAGGTCGTGATCTTCATCGGGCACCGGCTGGACGAGGTGCGCGAGATCGCCGACCGCGTGGTCATCCTGCGCAACGGCCGCATGGTCGCCGACCTCCCGCCCGAGCGGGCGAGCACCCAGGCGATGATCAGTGCGATGGCGGGCGACGAGGCCGAGGTCCTCGTCGAGGGCGACCCTCCCCCCGTCGGCGACGAACCCGTGCTCACCGTGCGGGCGCTCGAAGCCGCCGGGATCGGCCCCGTCGACCTCGAGGTCCGCCGTGGCGAGATCCTCGGAGTGGCGGGCCTCATGGGCTCCGGCCGCAGCCGCCTCGTCCACGCTCTGATGGGTGCCCTGCCGGCTACCGCCGGGTCGATGTCCCTCGCGGGAAGCCCGTACGCGCCCAAGCACCCGGCAGACGCGGTGCACGCGGGTGTCGGCCTGATCCCGGAAGACCGCAAGCACCAGGGACTGCTGCTCGACGCCTCGGTCCGCTGGAACATCTCCCTCGCCTCACTCCCCCGCATCGCGAAACGCGGTTACCTCCGGCCGCGCGCCGAGAAGGCGTTCACCGACGAGGTCCGGCAGTCGGTGAAGGTGCGGTGCGCGACGCAGGAACAGCCGATCGGCACGTTGTCCGGCGGCAACCAGCAGCGCGCGATCTTCGGCCGCTGGTTCGCCACCCGGCCGAAGCTGCTCCTGCTCGACGAGCCGACCCGAGGCGTCGACGTCGGAGCCAAGGCCGAGATCTACCACCTCATCGAGACCTTCGCCGCACAGGGCATGGCGGTCGTCATCGCGTCGTCGGAGTTGGAGGAGCTGATGCGGCTGACGCACCGGACCGTCGTGCTCGCCGGCGGGCGCGTCGCCGCGACTCTCGAACGGCGTGAGTACAGCAAGAACGCGCTCATGACCGCCACCAACGACATCCCAGGAGGGGTGAGCGCATGACCGCCACCCGGACGGAGCCCGCGCTCGCCGCGAAGAGAGCGGACGGGCTCGCCACCTCGTTCCTGCAGACCAAGGAACTCGGCGTGGTCGGCGCGGTCGTCGTCGTGTTCGCCGCCTTCGCCCTGGCCAACCCGAACTTCGCGAGCGGCGCGAACCTGCAGACCATGGGCGTCGACCTCGCCCAGTACGGGCTGCTCGCGCTCGGCGTCAGCTTCGTGATCATCACCGGCGGGATCGACCTGTCCGTCGGTTCGGTCGTCGCCCTCTCCGGCGTCTGGTCGGCGTGGCTGAACGTCCACGCGGGCCTGCCCGACGTCGTCGCGATCGTCGTCACGCTGCTCACCGGTGTAGCCATCGGACTGGTGCACGGATTCGCGGTCACCTTCCTGGGCCTGCCCCCGTTCGTCACCACGCTGGTCACGCTCGTGGCGGCACGCGGGGCGGCGCTCGCGCTGACCCAGGGCTTCCCGATCGACGGCATCGGCGAGACGTTCGGCAGCATCGCCCAGTACCGCCTGGCGGGCGTCCCCATTCCCGCGTTGCTCTTCGTCGGGGCGTGCGTGATCGCGTTCTTCTTCCTCGAACGCACGCACGTCGGACGTCAGGTGTACGCGGTCGGCGGCAACTCCGAGGCGGCGAGGCTCGCGGGCATCCGCACGCGCCGACGGATCATCCTCACCTACGTCGTCAGCAGCACCTGCGCCGCGGCCGTCGGCGTCCTCGTCACGGCCAGGCTCACGGTCGGCCAGCCCGGTGTGGCGGTCGGCTGGGAGCTCAACGCCATCGCGGCCGCCGTGATCGGCGGGATCAGCCTCAGCGGCGGCGTGGGCCGGGTGCTGGGCGTCGCGTTCGGCGCGATCCTGCTGGTCTGCATCAACAGCGGCCTCGTGATCCTGCACGTCTCGCCCTACTACCAGCAGATCGTGCTCGGCGCGGTCCTGGCCGTCGCCATCGTCACCGACCGGTTGCGCGCCCGCCGCTCCGAACGCCTCCAGAGCTGAGGAAGGTCACCATGAGACGCATCCTGCTCGCGGCGCTGGCCCTCGTCCTCACCGCGACCTCCGCCACCGCCGTTCACGCCCAAGCGGACCCGACCTTCACCATCGTCGAGCCGTCCAGCGGCAACGTCCTGGGCCTCACCCGGTCCGGCACCGACCCGGTCGTCACCGTCGACCCGTACTCGAACGACCGCAGGCAGCTCTGGCGGCTCGCCGACATCGGCGACGGCTACTCGCGGATCATCAACGACGGCACCGGGAAGTCGCTGTCCACGGTGGACGGACAGTCCGGCGACGGCGCTGTCGTGCACCTCTGGGACTTCCTCGGCAGCTTCCCCGACCAGCACTGGCGCGTCACCGGCAACGGCGAGATCGCCAACCGCGGCACCGGCGACCGGCTGTTGTCCACGAAGGACGGTCAGACGGCGGCAGGCACCGAGACCCAGCTCTGGAGCCGGACGGCCGGTCGCGCCGGTCAGACCTGGAAGCTGGTCCCGACGGCGCTCGACCGCGGCATCACCGTGCGCACGGACGTCGTGAGCCAGGCGCCCAGCACGTCCGTCGCGACCGGCATGGAGGACGTGAACCACGAGATCTACGGCGGCATCTACAGCCAACTGGTCTTCGGCGAGGCCTTCCAGGAACCCGCGCAGGCCACCGGTGTCAGCGGCATGTGGCGGCCCGTCACCACCGGGAACGCCCGGGGCTCCCACTCGCTCGACACGACGTCGCCGTTCAAGGGCAGGCAGAGTCAGCGCGTCACGTTCGACTCGGGCCGCGGCAGCGTCGGCGTCGAGAACCGCGGGCTGAACCGGCAGGGCATCGGCGTGGTCGGCGGCAAGCAGTACGAGGGCAAAGTCACGCTTCGAACCGACCGCCGGCAGACCATCGTCCTCGCCCTGCAGAGCGAGGACGGCAGCCGCACCTACGCGCGGACTTCGGTGCGCGCCACGGGCACCGGCTGGCAGACCTACAACTTCTCGCTCGTCCCGTCCCGCACCGACGCGCACGCCCGGTTCGTGGTCGAGCTGACCGCCGCCGGCTCGATCGACATCGGCTACTCGTTCCTGCAGCCGGGCACGTGGGGCCGCTACCGCGGCCTGCCCGTGCGCAAGGACGTCGCCGAGATGATGGTCCAGCAGGGGTTGCAGGCGATCAGGTTCGGTGGCTGTGCGAACAGCGGCTGCGGCGACGTCTCCGAGTACAAGTGGAAGACCATGATCGGCGATCCGGTCACGCGGCCGGTCACCAAGGGCTTCTGGTACCCCTACGAATCCAACGGCTGGGGCATCTTCGAGTTCCTGCGGCTCGGTGAAGCCATGGGCATCGAGGCGGTGCCCTCGCTGAACATCGATGAAACCCCGCAGGACGTCGCCGACCTGATGCAGTACCTCTACGGCCCGGCTTCCTCGCCGTGGGGTGCGAAGCGGGCCGCCGACGGCCACCGGGCGCCGTACGCGGTGAACCGCATCCAGCTCGGCAACGAGAACGCCATCGACGAGCCGTACTGGCGGAAGTTCAGGGCGCTCGCCGAGGTGATCTGGGCGCACGACCCGAAGATCAAGCTCGTCGTCGGCGACTTCACCTACAGCGACGTGATCGTCGACCCGTTCCGCTTCACCGGCGGCGGCAAGGTGAACACGCTCGCCGCGCACCAGAAGATCCTGGACCTGGCCAGGGAACGGGGCACCGAGGTGCAGTTCGACATCCACCTGTGGACGCAGAACGTCCGTGACGTGCCGTCCCAGATCCGCGCGCTCGACAGCTACGCCGACCAGCTCGGGAAGATCTCCCCCGGAGCGAACTACAAGGTCGTCGTGTTCGAGCTCAACGCCGACAGCCACGACCTGGCGCGGGCGATCGGCAACGCCTACGCGATCAACGCGCTGCAGCGGCGGCCGAAGGTCGACGTGATCGCCTCGGCCAACGCCCTTCAGGTCGACGGTCAGAACGACAACGGCTGGAACCAGGGGCTGGTGTTCTTCAACCAGCTGCAGGTGTGGGGCCAGCCGCCGTACTACGTGCACCAGATGAAGAGGGCGTCCTCGCAGCCCGGTGTCCTGCGCACCGACGTCACCGGCGGCGACGAGCTGTTCGACGTCACAGCGCTGACCAGCCCGGACGGCAGGAAGCTGACCATCGACGTCGTCAACGGCACCGATGCGCCGCTCACCTACACCGTGCAGCTCGACGGGCTTCGCGGCCGGGCCGCGGTGAGCGTCCTGCAGGGACGACCCACTGCGGTGAACACAGCCGGGAACCCGCGCAACACCGTTCCCGAACAGTCCACTGTGGACCTTTCGAGCGGCTCGGTGACCCACACCTTCCCCGCCCGCTCGTTCACCTCGTTCCGGATCGGATAGGAGCACCGTGCGCACCTACCAGGCACAGGTCTGCCTCGACGAACGCGCCGGACACGCGGAAGGACCGGTGTGGGACGACGTCCGCGGTGAGTTGCTGTGGGTCGACGTCTACGCCGGCCTCGTCCGGCGCGCGCGGTGGTCGGCGGGCCGGCTCGTGCCCGTGCGGACCTACGCTCTCGGCCAGCCGGTGGGCGCGGTCGTGCCGTGCACCGACCCGGACGACGGCTGGGTCGTCGCGAGCGAGCTCGGTTTCGCCCTGCTGGGCGTCGAGGGCGAGGTGCGGGTGCTGGCCGAGCCCGAACGCGGCCGGGGCACGCGGATGAACGACGGCGCCGCCGACCCGCGGGGCCGGTTCTGGGCGGGGAGCATGGCGCACGACCGCACACCGGGCGCGGGCTCCCTGTACCGCCTGGACGGCACCAAGGCGGTGCGCGTGCTCGCGGACGTGACGATCTCGAACGGCCTCGCCTGGCGCAACGCCGACGAGTTCTACTACGTCGACACCCCCACCCAGCAAGTGGACCTGGTCGATCGGGAAGGGTGCCGCGAACCCGCGTTCCCGATCGACCCCTCGCTGGGCGCTCCCGACGGCATGTCGATCGACGCCGAGGGCGCGTTGTGGGTGGCGATGTGGGGCGGGTCCGCCGTCGTCCGGTTCAGCCCGCGCGGCGAGGTGCTCGCCCGTGTCGAGGTGCCGGCCACCCAGGTCAGCAGCTGCTGCTTCGGCGGGCCCGGCCTGACCACATTGTTCGTCACCACCTCGCAGGAGGGGTTCGGCGCGCGGCAGTCCGCCGACGAGCCGGAGGCCGGGAAGCTCTTCGCGGTCGAGACGGACGTCGCCGGCCTGCCCGCGGATCGCTACCGACCGGAAGGAGTGAGCTCATGACCAACGTCGCGTTGGTCGGGTGCGGCGCGATGGGCGAGATCGTCGCCCGCACCGTCTACCCCGCACTCGGCGGCCTCGTCGCCGCGATCGACCCCGACCCGGCCCGTGCCGCCGCGGTCGCGGAACTGACCGGCGCACGGCCGTTCACGTCGCTGGCGCGAGCCCGGCAGGAGGTGGGGATCGACGCCGTCGACGTCCGCGTCCCGCACCACCTGCACGCCACCGTGGTGCTGGAGGCGCTCGGCGCGGGGTGTCACGTACTGGTCGAGAAGCCTTTCGCCACAACGCTTGCCGATGGCCGTGCGATGGTCACCGCGGCGGAGGAGTCCGGCCTGGTCCTCGCCGTGGCCGAGAACTACCCGCACATGCAGGCCGTCCGCGACGCCCGCACCGCGGTGAGGACAGGCGTCATCGGTGAGGTCCTCGCACTGCGATCGACCCGCGCCTACCAGGTCGGCGGCGTCTGGGTGCGCGACGGCTGGCGTCACGGCACCGGGCCGTCGGGCGGGATCCTGCTGGACCAGGGCACCCACCAGGTGAGCCTGGTGCGCTGCCTCGGCGGGCCTGTTCGGGCGGTCTCCGCGGCCGGTGGCGCCGACATGGTCTCGCTCACCCTGATGATGGCGAGCGGCGTCGTCGCCCAGTCACTGCTGACCTGGTCCTCCCCCGGTCCGGCCGATCAGGCGGAGGCGACCGTCATCGGCAGCGGCGGCCGCCTCGACGTCCTCGTCGACTACGACGCCGACGGCGGTGGGTGCGACATCTGGACTCCGGGCGGGACTTCGCTTCTGGGCAAGGAGAACTACTACGACAGCCACCGGTTGATGGTCGAGGACTGGCTCCAGGCCATCTCGTCCGGGACGGAACCCGTTGTTCCCGGCAACGAGGGCCTGGAGGACCTGCGCGTTGTGCTCGCCGCGGCCAGGTCGCTGGACGAGGGCGGCGGTTTCGTCGAGGTGGCCTCGACGGAGGGGAGCTGACATGTCCCAGTCCGTCGACAGGGCGGCGACCATCCTCGACGCGTGCGCCCGCGGTCCGCAGCGCATGGCCGATCTCTCCCGGTTGCTCGACGTCCACCGCTCCACCGCGTTGCGCCTGTTGCAGACCATGGACCGGCACCGGCTCGTGCGGCAGCTGGAGGACGGCACCTGGGCGATCGGCTTCGGCCTGATCGGCATGGCGCTGGAGAGCCTCGACCGCATGGACCTGCGCACCGCCGCGCGGCCGCGGCTGGAGCGGCTCGCCCGCGAGGTCGGCCACACCGTCCACCTCGCCGAACTGCTGGGCAACGACATCGTCTACGTCGACAAGGTCGAGGGCCACGGCGCGGTGCGGATGGCGTCCCGCATCGGCGCCCCGGTCCAGGTGCACACCGCCGCCGTCGCGAAGACGATCATCGCCGGGCTCACGCCGGAACAGCGCGACACGATCCTCGCGTCGGCGACGTTCCAGCGGTTCACGGCCTCGACGATCACCAGGCCGTCGGACTACGCCGTCGAACTGGCCCGTGTGCGCAAGCAGGGCTACGCCGTCGACGACAGCGAGCACGAGAGCGTGCTGGCGTGCGTCGCCGTGCCGGTGCGCGACCACACGGGCACCGTCCACGCCGGGGTCTCGATCACCGCGCTGTGCGCGCTCGAACCTCTCGACCGGCTCAAGCGCCACCTCCCGCTGCTCTGGCGGATGGCCACGGAGATCTCCCAGCACCTCGGCTGGGACGGGACCACGGGGGTGCGCCGCCATGCCGGCTGACTTCTTCGAACGCCACCTCGTCGTCACCCCGGCGATGGTGATCCTGCGCGGGCACGACATGGCCACGACCCTGCTGCTCTGCCGCGCCGCGTACGCCCAGGGGGTCGCCCTGATCGAAGTGCCCTGGCACGGCGAGGAATCCAGGAAGTCCCTGATCGCCGCGGTCGACTGGGCCCGTCCGCTGGCCGGTGTGACGGTCGGTGCCGGAACTGTCGTGTCCCGCGAGGTCCTCGACGAGGTCGCGGAGATCGGCGCCCGGTTCACCGTCGCGCCGGGCTTCCACCCCGAGGTGGCGGCCGCGAGCGTCGAGCGCGGCCTGCCGCACCTGCCCGGTGTCGCCACGGGCACCGAGGTGGGCACCGCGCTCGCCGCCGGATTCCGGTGGCAGAAGGCCTTTCCCGCGAGCGTGCTCACACCCGCGTGGATCACCGCACTGCGTGCGCCGTTCCCCGGCGTGCGGTTCGTCGCGACCGGCGGGATCGACGCGGGCAACGCGCGGTCGTTCCTCGACGCGGGCGCCCGCGCGGTCTCCTTCGGCAGCTCCTTCACCCCGGAAGCCCTGTCCGCCCTACGAAACTGACGTGCGAGATCGGAGTACAACGATGTCCCAGCACTCTCGTCGTTCCTTCTTAGGCGCTGGAGCGGCGTTGGCCGCCACTCCCCTGCTCCAGCCCGCGATCGCCTCCGCCGAACCGTCGGCCAGAGCCGGGCGGGAACTCCTGCGCGACAACTTCGGCGCCGTCAGCGGGTGGGAACGGCGCGGCGTCGTGATGAAGCAGGACCTGCCGTGGGAGACCTCCCTCCTGCAGGACCCCTGTCTGGTCTACAACCAGGGCGGCGGGCCGAAGTTCAAGCTCTGGTACGGATCCCTCTACTACGTCGGTTACGCCACCAGCGAGGACGGCGTGAACTGGACCAAGAAGCCCGATCCGGTGCTCGTGCGTTCCATCGACGCCGACCACAACAACCTCAACCAGCCCAGCGTCGTCCACCACAACGGCACCTGGCACATGACCTACTTCGGCATCGACGCCGCCGGCAAGGGCCGCGTCCTGTACGCCACGGCCTCGAAGCCCGAAGGCCCGTGGACCAAGCACGGCGTCATCCTCGAATCCACCATGCCGTGGGAGGACGACTACATCTACAACTCCGCGCTGCACCACGACGACCGCGAACGCACGTGGAAGATCTGGTACACCGCGGGCAAGATCGCCTCAGCCGGTGGCGAACCCGAGTACATCTGCTACGCCACGGCCTCCAACCCCGCCGGCCCCTGGACGAAGTACCCGGGCAACCCGGTCCTGCGCCCGATGAAGGACGGCAGCTGGGCGTCGCTGGGCATCGGCGGGCCGAACATCCGCCGCACCCGCGACGGCGGCTACGAGATGCGCGTCGTCGGCTGGCAGGCCGACTACCCCTCCCGCAGCGGCAAGCTCCTGTCCCGCGACGGCATCCGGTGGGAGCTCACCCGCGCGAACCTCGACCTCGACCTGGGCGTCGTCGGCGGCCCCGAGGACTCGATGGTCTACCGGACGTTCGTGGTGACCCACAACGGCGCCGACCACGTCTTCTACAACGTCAAGAACCACCGCCCCGGCTGGAACGAGACGATCCAGCTCGCCGTCTGGCGCGACCGGCTGCAGATCGTCGACCCTGCCAAGTGGACGGTCACACAGGGCGTCGCGATCCCCAGCGGCGCGTCGTTCGAGGTGAGGGACAACCGCGCCACCACCCTCGGCAACGCGGCCGGAGCACCGACGCAGACGTTGCAGGGCAACGTGCCCATCCGCGCGCTGGACTACGAGCTGCAGGCCGACGTCACCCCGCACAGCGCGGCCGTGCCCGACCGGGACGCGGTGCTCATGACCCGCTACACCCAACGCGACTCGTACTACTACGCGGGAATCGCCTCGTGGGGCAACAAGTACGCGATCGGCGTCGTCGACGGCGGCACCAACGTCAAGCTCGCGGGCGTCGGCTCGGCCTCCGACATCGTCCCCGACCAGAAGCACACGCTGAGGTTCGCGGTCCGCGGCTCGACCCTGACCTTGTTCGACAACGGCCGTGAAGTCCTCTCGGTCGTGGACCCGACGTTGATCCCGCAGGAGAGCTACGTGGGCCTGCAGAGTTCCACCGGAACCGGACGGACGTCGTTCGCGAACGTCACGGTCCGCGCTCTCTGAGGACTATCGGCGGCTCCGGCCTCCCCGTGTGAGGCCGGAGCCGGTCACACCAGGCCCAGCTCGTAGGCGATGATCACCGCCTGCACCCGGTCCCGTGCGTTGATCTTGAACAGCACCCGCCCGACGTGGGTTTTGACGGTGGATTCCGAGAGGTGCAGGCTCTCCGCGATCTCGGAGTTGTTCATGCCCTTCGCGATGGCCACGAACACCTCCGACTCGCGTTCGGTCAGGTCGGCGATCCGCGGGTTCGCGCCCTGCTCCGGCCTGGGGATCCGGCTCGCGAACAGGTCCAGCATGCTGCGGGTGACGCGCGGGGAGACCAGCGCCTCGCCCGCCGCGACGACCCTGATCGCACGGGTGAGCTCGTCGGGCGGTGAGTTCTTGAGCATGAAGCCGCTCGCCCCGGCCCGCAGGCCGCCGAACGCGAACTCGTCCAGGTCGAAGGTGGTCAGCACGAGCACCTTGCTCTTCGGGGTGTCGAGCACGATCCGCCGCGTCGCCTCGATGCCGTTCATGCCGGGCATCCGGACGTCCATCAGCACCACGTCGGGCGTGAGGACGGCGGTGTGGTGGACCGCCTCCTGACCGTTGGCCGACTCGCCCACGACCTCCATGTCGTCCTCGGCTTCGAGAACCATCCTCGTGCCTCGTCGCATGAGCTCGTGGTCGTCGACGACGAGCACTCGAATCGGTGGCTTGGTCATTCGTTTCCTTTGGCTTGCGGCATTTCGACGTGTACTCGCCACCCACCCCCGGGCACGGGGCCCGCGGTGGCCGTGCCGCCGTAGAGGATCGCCCGCTCGCGGATCCCGATGATGCCGCGCCCCAGGCCCACCGAGTCGGCGGGCGGACCGGCGGCACCGTCGTCGGTGATCGTCACCGACGTGCCCTCGGCACCGGAGTTCATCGACACCGTCACGCTTCGCGGGTTGCGCGAGTAGCGGAGCACGTTGGTCAGCGACTCCTGGATGATCCGGTAGAGGGCGTTCTGCGCGCCGGGCGAGGACGGCGGGGTGCCCTCGACGTGCAGGCGGACCGGCAGCCGCGCGGCGCGGAAGGTCGTGATCAGGCCGTCCAGCTCGTCGAGTCCGGGGCTCGGTCGCAGCGACTGCCGGTCGTCACGGTCCGCGGACTCCTCCTCGCCGAGCGCGCCGAGCAGACGTCGCATCTCCGACAGCGACTGCCGCCCGAGCCCGCCGATCTCGCGCACCGCGTCCCGGCAGCGGACCGGGTCCTTCTGCGCCAGCGCGCCGGCCCCGTCCGCCAGCGACACCATGACGGACAGGCTGTGCGACAGGACGTCGTGCATCTCCCGGATGATCCGGGCGCGTTCCGCGAGGGTGGCGATGCGGGCTTGCTGGTCGCGCTCGTGCGCCAGCTGGTTCGCCCGGTCGACGAGGGTCTGGACGTAACGGCGCCGGCCCGCGACGGAGACGCCGACCAGCGCCGCGATCAACACGACGACGGTGTAGAGCAGACCGGCGACGGTGAGCGAGAAGGACGACAGCGTCTCGCCCCGCACGACGATCGACACGACGGGGCGGATCACGACCCCGATCCCCACCGCGGTGGCGAAACCGGCCCAACCGTCGCGAGTGGACCGGTAGACGAACAACGCGTAGACGGCCAGTGCCAGACCCAGTGGGTCGATCGCGTCGTCGACCACCGTGGTGGCCAAGGCGGCGCCCGTCGCCACCGCGAACGTCAGCCAGGCGCGGGACCGGCGAACCAGCAGCGCGCCGGCGGTGAGGAGGACACCGGCCGCCGACACGACCAGAGGCCCGGCGGGCTCCCACTCCCCCGACGAGAGCGGCGTGATCAGCGCCCACGTCGAGGCCGTCACCAAGTACGCGAAAGAAACCAGAACGTCGACGAACCTCGGGTGCGCACTCCAGAAACGCCGCATTGCACCGTGGGGCTGCGGCAGTTCCACCTGACCGCCGGTCGTTTCCCGAGAAGCTGACACCGCAGTACTGTACCCGGAGCGAATAGAAATACGCATTTCCGCCACGAGTTCTAACTCACTCCGACGAGCTCGGAATCACTCTGCTCCACATCTTCGCCCGACTCCGGCCGTGCGGGGAGAAACGTCACCGCCGCGCCGATCACGGCGAGCCATCCCATACCGACGGTGGTCGCGGCGAACTCGAGCAGGCTGCCGATGTCCGTGCGGACGTCGAGCAGGCACGAAACACCACCCGCGGCGGCGATCACCGCCACCAGCACACCGCACGCCCGCGACAGCCGCCGAAGCGCCGGGTGCGTGTCGGCGACGGACACCTGCACCATGGCGAGCGCGGCGAACGAGAAGCCCGCCACAGCCGAGACGACGTGCGTCAGGTCCTGCCAGGTGAAGGTGTCGCCGAGCGGCACGGGACACCCGTACGTGCACGGCACCTGCGACGCGACGAGGAAGAGGGACGACGAGATCACCACCGACAGCGAGGGCGTCCAGCGACCGGCCGCACCGAGGGCGGCTGCGCGCAAGGCCCAGGCGACCGCGTACCCGCCGGCCACGAGCAACAACAACGCGACCTCGAACGCGCCCGCGGTGGGCTCACCGTCCGCGCCCAGTCCGCTCACGTAGATCGTGCGGTCGACGCCGGCTTTGGCCGCCCAGATGATGACAAGCGAGACGCAGACGGAAATGCTTCCGCCGAGTGCGGCCAGGCGGTGGAGGTTCGGTGCGGATTCCTTTGCCTGTTCCATGAGCCCGACGGTAGGAACAGCCGGGCTTCGGCCGCGTCGGCTCGAAGTGCCGTTCCGGCGCCCGTGTAGTACCTGGGTACCACCTATTCATCCGGGCGCGCTTCCATTCGAAAGGGTTGCGTGGTCGTCATTCAGTTCTGCGTGGTGTTCACCGTTGTCCAATCATTTCGAGTGAGGAGAACGCTGAATGTCTGGGCCGCCCGGCGGGACCGCCCAGATCAGGTTCACACCGCTGCCGCGTCAGCGACCGAGGTGCGCCTGCAGCAGGTTGGGGTCCTTCGCGGTGAGGTACGCGGCGCTGGGCACGTAGACGGTGCGGCCGCGGACCGCGATCGCCGTCGGGCCCTGGAGTCCGTCGGCTTCGGTGAGGACCACTGTGTGCGAGCCGTCGGGCTTGACGAGCGCGACCTGGTTCACGGTGTCCAGCGCGGCGATGATCTCGGTGCCCCTGCCGGTGAAGGCGAAGTCGTCGATTCCGGTCAAGCCGGTGGCGACGGTCCGCGCAGGACCGGCACTGCCGTTGGCGCGCAACGGGATTCGCACGATCGTGCCCTGGTCGAGGTTGGTCACCCAGACCGCTCCGCCGCGGAGCTTGAGGCCGTTCGCGCCGAGGAAGCCGTTCGGTGCGAGCTCTCGGCCGGTCGACCAGACGCCGGCGGTGCCTCCTGTGGTGGGCACGCTCCAGATGGCACCCGCTGAATCTGCGATGTAGAGGGTGCGGGTGCTCTGGTCGAGCGCGAGACCGTTCGGCAGGCTGGTGGCGGGCAGGGGCGCGATGCGTCGTGGCGTGCCGCCGGGACGCAGGCTCCACACGCCGGTGAGGTCGGCGGTTCCGGTGGCGTAGAGGAAGTAGAGGGTGCCGTCGGCAGCCCGGTCGATGCCGAGCGTCAGGGGGAATCCCAGTGCGGGGGTGTTGACTCCGCCGTCCGCGGGTGCGGGCAGCGTGGCCAGGACGCGGACCGCACCGGTGGGCGAGATCTCGGCGATCTGCCGCGCCTTGGCGAAGGCGACGTAGGCGGTACCGCCCGGAGACAGCACGATGCTCTCCGGGGTCTGGCCCTTGCCGAGGTCGAAGTGCTGGACGACGCGAGCCGCGCAGAGCGGGGCGGTGACGGCCGACGCCGGAGTGGCACCGAGTGCGACGAGCGAGCTCGCCGCGAGAACCGCGGCCGCGAGTGCCTGCCTGGCTGACTTGGTGGACATGCTTTCCTCACTGTTTTCGGGCATGCGGCAGCGCCGCGCCCTTCAGGTGTGATTGCTGCCCGGGCGTGCTCCGCCCGGACGGCTGAGGTGGCGGCTACGCCTGCATCAGCTGGTGCGAAGCGGATCAGCCGACGAGGCCGTGGCTGGAGGACGTTCCCGCAGCCGTGCAGATCCGCTCATGGATTCGAGTATGTGCCGCGCTGTGCCGGGTTACCTGTCCCAGGCGGGGATACGCACGGCCGGGGACGGCTCGGCAGAGTTCGGAACGGCGGCTAGCTCGGCAGGTTATAACCTTCTACCGGCCATGGGACCACGTCGCTTCGC
Source organism: Lentzea cavernae (assembly GCF_014653695.1). Lineage (GTDB taxonomy): Bacteria > Actinomycetota > Actinomycetes > Mycobacteriales > Pseudonocardiaceae > Lentzea > Lentzea cavernae. Next base: position 53,063 of record NZ_BNAR01000004.1, read on the forward strand.
CTGTTCAGACAAGTGAGATGCCTCATAAACCGAGGTTCCCGTGGCGGTTCAACCTCACCGGTTCTGCCAACAGGTTATAACCTGTGAGCACCCGACAGGAGGCCGCATGACGCAGCCGGCAGAGCCGCACTCGACCAAGAGCGACTTCGCGTACGACCGCGTGCGTGAGCTGATCCTCTCCGGCGACCTCGAACCTGGTGCCGTCCTCAACCAGGCCCTGCTCGCCAAGCAGATCGGCATCAGCACCACTCCCCTGCGCGAGGCGCTGCGCCGCCTGCGGCAGCAGGGACTGGTGGAGCTCGACGCCCACCGGGACGCACGGGTCACGTCGCTCAACGCCGAGGAGGCGCGCGACCTGCTGGAGGTGCGCCGCTCCCTGGACCCGATGGCCGCCCAGCTGGCGGCGGAACGGCGTGCGAAGCAGGACATCGCCGAGATGCGGGCGAGCCTGGAGGGCCTCGAGTCCCTCGCGGGCAACGCGACCGTGGCACAACTCATCGCGCACCGGCGGTTCCACACCGCGATCTACCGCGCCTCGCACAACACGATGCTCATCCAGATGCTCGACGGCCTCTGGGACACCGCGGACCGCTACCGCCGGCACGGCCTGAAGGTCGAACCGAGCGAGGAAGAGCGCGCCCTGAAGGCCCACGAGCACACCCTGCTGTTCCAGGCGATCGTCGAGGGCGACGGTGAGACCGCCGCGGACGTGATGCGCGCGCACATCCGGACCAGCCTCGGCGCGAAGGCGGCCTGGCGACTGTCCAAACCGGACACTCCTTGACCGGCGTGCCGCGGCGTCGCGTGCTCGCCCTGCTGCTCGTCCACTCGGTCCTCGCGCAGGTCATCACGTTCGTGCTGCGCCCCGCCGTCACCTACCGGGCGATCGAGCTCGACGTCCCCGGCGGGTGGCTGGGCGCGCTGGCCGCCTCGTTCGCCGTCGTCCCCCTGGTGCTCGCGGTCCCGTCGGGCCAGGCGACCGACAGGTTCGGCGAGCGGCGGGTGATGATCGCCGGAGCGGTGCTGATGACCGCGTCGGCCGCGGTGCTGACGTTCGCCGGGGCGACGCCCGCCGGTCTGGCGGCCGGGATCGTCGTGCTCGGAACCGGGCACCTGCTCTGCGTCGTGGGGCAGCAGGCCGCCGTCGCCAACGCCGCTCCGACGGACAGGTTCGACGCCGCGTTCGGCTACTACACCTTCGCGGCCTCCCTCGGGCAGGCCCTCGGGCCCGGGCTGATCATCCTGACGGGCGGCGGACAGGCCGTTCCCGACACCGGCGCCCTGTTCGTGGTGTCGTTCGGCATCGGGCTCGTGCTCACCCTCTGCGCCCTGTTCCTCCGCATGCCCGCCCGGCCGCCGGCCTCGCGCGAGCAGGAGTCCGGTGGGATGCGCGGACTGGTCCGGCTGCCAGGCCTGCCGCAGGCCCTGCTGGTCAGCTGCGTCGTGCTCGCCGCCGTCGACATCACGCTCGTCTACCTGCCCGCGCTCGGCACCGACCGCGGCCTCACCGCCGGGTTCGTCGGTCTCCTGCTGACCCTGCGGGCGGTCGCGTCGATGACGTCGCGGCTCTTCCTCGGCAAGCTCGTCGTCGTCCTGGGCCGCCAACGCCTGATGGTCGGCACCACGGTCCTGTCGGCGTTGTCGATGGCGGCCCTCGCTCTGCCGCTCCCACCCGCCGCCATGGCCTGCCTGGTCGTGCTCCTCGGTCTCGGCCTGGGTGTGGGCCAGCCGCTCACCATGGCGTGGCTCGCGACCTCGACGCCACCGGGTCTGCGCGGCCGTGCCATGTCCCTGCGCCTGACCGGGAACCGGCTGGGTCAGGTCGTGATCCCGAGCGCGGTCGGCGCCGTTGCCGTCGGCGCGGGAGCAGGAGGCGTGCTCTGCGCCACCGCGGCCGCCCTGGCCGCCGTCGCGGTTCTGGCCCGCCGGACGTCCAACGGACCAGCCGCTGGTTGAGGTGCTCGCGAGGTGCTGCCACCGGCGGTCTGGCACGGTGTTCGGGGAGCCGAGTCGTGCCGCCACCCGCTCGGACGCCGGCTCGTCCGGGGGGACGAGCCGGCGTCGCGGTCAGCTGGTCTCAGCAGCGCACTTCGTGTCGTTCGGGCGTTGCCCGCCAAGGAGGTACTCGGTGACCTCGTCGTTGGCGCACTTGTTCTTGCCGATGACGTAGGCGCCGTGCCCGCCCTGGTCGATGGTGATCATCGCTGCCCTGTCGCCAAACGCGCGGCGCGTCGAGCGGGCAGCGGCCAGCGGCGTCGCGGGGTCGCGTTCGTTCTGCACCAGCAGCACGTTGCGCGGGCCCCGGTCGGACGGCAGCACCTGCTTCTCCACGGGCTTCGGCCAGAACGCGCACGGCTGGATGTTCGCCGCGGCCGCGCCGAACATCGGGTGGCGGAGGCGGTCGATCTCCACGTTGCGCTCGTACGTGCGGACCGACGACGGCCAGGCCGAGTCGCCGCACATCACGTTCAGGCGGCCCGCCAGCAGGGCCTGGACGCGGGGGACCTCCGGGTACTCCACCGGCGGCTGCGGCTGGCCGGTGTCGTAGGCCTTCCAGGAGGCGGCGAGCGCCGAGAAGGCCGCGTCACCGGTGGCGTACAGAGACGTGAAGGTGCTGAGGCGGAACACCCTGCCGTCGATGCCCTCCACCGAAGGCTTCTCGTCGAGCCGTGCGGCGAGGTCGAAGAACTTGGCGCGCACCTGCTGCGGCGTCGTGCCCAGGTTGTACTCGGGGTGCGCCGCGGCCCACTTCGCGAAGTCGGGGAACGTGTCCTCGACGCCGCGGCCCATCAGCCGGCCGCCCTCGACGTCCCAGCCGCCCTTGGGCAGGTTGCTGTCGATCACGACGCGGTCGGAGGTCTTCGGGAACAGCGTGGCGTACACCGAACCCAGGTACGAGCCGTAGGAGTACCCGAGGTACGACGCCTTCTTCTCGCCCAGCGCCGCACGGACCGAATCCAGGTCACGCGCGATGTTCGCGGTCGTGTTGTACGGCAGCTCGTCGGCCGACGACGACCTGAGGCACTGCTCGGCGATCTTCTTCACCTCGTCGGCGCGCTGGCGCACCTCGGCGGAGTTGTTGGCGTACGGCGGGATGCTCCCGTCCGCCATCTGCTCCTCCGTCATGTCGCACGTGGACGGTGAGCTGAAGCCGATGCCGCGCGGGTCCATGCCGATCACGTCGTACGCGTCCAGCACGCTCTGCGGCAGGCCGAGGGCCTTGAGCAGGAACGGGAACGTCAGCCCCTCGGCCGGCCCGCCGGGGTTGGTCAGCAGGACGCCCTTGCGCTTCTCCGGGTTCTTGCTGGCCAGCTTCGAGATCATCACCTCGGTCTGGCGGCCGTGCGGCTCGCGGTAGTCCAGCGGCACCTGCAGGGTCCCGCACTCCAGGTCCCCCAGCGCCACGTCCGCCGGGCACGCGACCCACTTCACCTGGCGCACCGGCGCCGCCGACGACGTCCCCGGCGTCACCACCAGCGCTGCGGCCGCGGTCACGACCGCGACCAACGACAACGACTTTCGCATTTGCGAACACCTTCCCCGACGACGCGCCCCCTCGGCGCGCCAAACCTGGTGAGAATCAGCGGTTCATGCGGACGAGAACGTCGAGCTGCGCCTTGTTGTAGAGCTCGGCGATGGTCTTGACGATCGTCTGCGCCACGAACTTCTCGCTGTACTGCGAAGCGGCGTACATGGTCTCGGCGTCCGGGAACGCGGCCTGCATCTCCAGCACCTGGGGATGCACGCGCATGCGGTCCGCCAAGTCCTGGCGGGTCTCCTCGTCGGCGTCCTCGGGCAGCTCGTCGAACTCGACCAGCACGGGCACCTTCGCGTAGTTCCTCAGCACCTCGGCGTAGGAGGACAGCGCCTCCGGCGAGACCAGCTGGGCCAGCACGACGGTGAACGAGCGGTCCTGCGGTGTCAGGTCCACGTTCGCGAGCATCGCCGCCACTTCCGGCGACAGGTCGGTCGGTGACTGCTGCCGCAGGATCACCGCGAGTTCGGCCCGCACCCGTTGCAGGCGGTCGACCGTCGCCGCCAGCTCGGCGTCGAGCTCGCGCAACGCCTCACCCGGATGCTCGTCCTCGTCCCCGAGGCCGGCGATCTGCGCGAGGGACAACCCGAGATCGGTGAGGCGCTTGATCCTCAGCACCCGCACCAGGTGCGGAACGCCGTAGCTCTTGTAGCCGTTCTCCCTGCGTTCGGGCTCGGGCAGCAGACCCACGTCGTGGTAGTGCCGGACCGTGCGCAACGTCGTGCCGGCGAGATCCGCCAACTGGCTGGTGCTCCACCCCACGACTCCCCCGTTCCCGTTCCGCCCTGACAGGTGCCAGTGGAAACCATGCCGCTGCGGCACGGTCAAGGCACGGAGGAAGGTTCAGACGAAAGGTGAGCGGCACGACCTGCTTTCGTCGCGAGCAGAGAACTCCGGGCCGCGTGTCCACTGTGGCTGATCAACGGGCACGAGCCTCCGACGTCACCGATCCGTGCTCAGGACCGGTGGCCAGCTCTGCAGGACGGCGTCGACGATCACCTGCAGGTCGGCGCGCCCGGCACCGCCGGCGGCCTGCACCGCGACACCGTTGCCGATGGTCATGAGGTACCTCGCCAGCAGTGCCGAGTCGGTCTCCGCGGGCAGGTCGCCCTCGTCCACCGCGCGCCGCAGGCGGTTCGTCAGCATGGCGCTCGTCTCGTCGCGCCAGGCGCCCAGCAGCTCGCGGATCCCCTGCCCGTCCTCACCCCCGATCAGGGAGGCCCGCAGGCTGAGACATCCCGTCGGGTAGCCGGGCAGGGTGGCGCTGCGGACCGCGCCGTGCAGGAAGACCGTGGCGACACCGCGGGCGGTCGGCTCGGCCACGGCCTCGGCGCCGTAGGACGCCGGGCCGTCGGCGTAGCGCGCGAGTGCCTGGCGGAACAGCTCCTCCTTGTTCCCGAAGACCGCGTACATGCTCGTACGACTGATCCCCATGGCCTCGGTCAGGTCGGGCAGGCTCGCGCCCTCGTAGCCGTTCTGCCAGAACACCCGCATCGCCTTCTCGAGGGCCTCGTCGGGGTCGAAGCTCCGGGGCCGGCCGACCGGCGCGCTGCGTTGGCTGTCCACGTGACCCAGCCTACCGATTCCGCACCGATCGATCCGAAACTGCTACCGTAATTTAGTACCGATCGATCGGTACGGAATTATCAGCAGGTCACGCGTGTTTCGACAGGAACATCGAGAGAGGGACTTCATCATGAGCGAGCTGATGGGCAAGACCGCCCTGGTCACCGGTTCCACCTCCGGCATCGGCCGGGCGACGGCGATCGCCCTGGCGGCGCGGGGCGCGAGCGTCGTGGTGACCGGCCGCGACGCCGGGCGCGGCGCCGAGGTGGTCCGGGAGATCGAGTCCGGCGGCGGCACGGCCCGCTTCGTCGCGGCCGATCTGACCAGCCAGGAGGACGTGACCAGGCTGGCCGACCAGGCCGGTGAGGTGGACGTGCTGGTGAACAACGCCGCCGCGGCCAGCTTCGGCCCCAGCGCCAGCATCACCACCGAGCAGTACGACGCGATGCTCGACGGCAACCTGCGAGCGGTCTACGCGCTGACCGCGGCCCTCGCGTCGAAGATGGCCGAGCGCGGCAGCGGCAGCGTGATCAACGTCAGCAGCGGCGCCGCCACGCTCGGGGACTCCTACAACGCGGTCTACGCGGCCACGAAGGGAGCGGTCAACTCGCTGACCCGCGCCTGGGCGGCCGAGTACGGCCCGGCCGGCGTCAACGTCAACGCGGTCGCGCCCGGCCCGGTCTACACCAGCGCCCCCGCCGAGTGGCTCGACAGGTACAACCCGCTCATCCCCCTGCGTCGCGTCGCCCAGCCCGAGGACGTCGCCGAGGTGATCGCCTTCCTCGCCGGACCCGGCGCGTCGTACGTGAACGGGGCTGTCATCCCCGTGGACGGCGGCCTCACCGCGGTCGAGCCGCCGAAGGCGGATCTGCCGGCCGCCTGACAGCGGGACGACGCGTGACGCCGGGGACCGGTCCGGGCGGACATCCCGCCCGGACCGGCCTCAGCGGCGTGGTTCCCAGCGGAACATGCGGGAAGCGAACAGGACGGCGAGAGCGACCCAGGCGAACGTGGGCGCCAGCAGGAACAACGAGTCGGACAGGGCGACCCCGCCGTTCCAGGCGTTGAGCATGAGCTCGGTCGCGGCGCCGCCCGGCAGCAGGCGCTTGACCAGCTCGAGCTGCTCCGTGCCGGTGATGCCGATCCAGCTCGCCACGCCGATGACCCCGAGGCTGACGGGCAACGTCGTCACCTGGGCGTGCTCGGGAGAGTTGGTGACGCCGGCCGTGGCCAGCGCCAGACCGAGCATCATGGCGACGGTGGCCAGCACCGCGAGCACCGCCAGCAGCGGGTTGTCGGGCCGGCCGGCGACCAGGCCGAACACGATCAGGATGCCGGCCAGCTGCACGAGGGCCAGAACCGTGACCGGTGCGACCAGACCGGCCAGGATCCCGGCGTCGCTCTGCGCCGTGGACCGCAGCCGTTTCAGGAAGAGGTTCTGGCGGCGTGCGGCCAGCGTCGTCACGATCGACGTGTAGAGACCGAACGCGCCGACCGTGAACATGACGATCGCCGCGATGTAACCACCGCTGGCGACCTCGGTGAACACGTCGCGCCGGTAGAGGAAGAACGCGCTGACCGCGACCGGGATGACGAAGCTGGTGACCAGCACCAGCCGGTTGCGGAAGATCTGGGCGAGCTCGGTGCGGGCGATGGCGAGCACGTCGGTTCCTTTCGCGGTCAGGATTCGATGGCGCGGAAGACGTCGTCGAGCCGCGTGGGGCCGGCCGACAGGTCCCGCAGGTCGAGTGCGTGGTCCTCCGCCCAGGTCAGCAGCAGGCGGAGGTCCTTCTGCAGTTCGAAGGTCTCCACGCGCAGCGATCCGTCCGGCTCGACGACCGCCGGCAGCGGTGGTGCGGGCGCGGGGGTCTCCAGGGCGAACTTGATGACGGCGGGCAGCGTGCGGGTCAGCTCGGCGACGGTGCCCTCGTGGTGGAAGACGCCCTGGTGCATCAGCCCGACGCGGTCGGCGCGCTGCTGCGCCTCCTCCAGGTAGTGCGTGGTCAGCACCACGGTCGTGCCGTTCTCGCGCATGCGGTCCACGGCGGTCCACAGGTGATCGCGCGACTGGATGTCCAGGCCGGTGGTCGGCTCGTCCAGGAAGATCAGTTCGGGCGTGCCGTAGATGGCGGTCGCGAAGTCGAGGCGGCGCTTCTCGCCGCCCGACAGCTGCCCCACCAGCGTGGTGGCCTTGCGGGTCAGGTCGACGACGTCGATGACCCTGTCCGCGGAATCGGTCCGCCGGGTCAGCGTGCCGATCAGCCCGACGGTCTCGCGCACGGTGAGGTCCGGGGAGAAACCGCTCTCCTGCAACATGATGCCCATGCGGGGCCGCACGGCCTCGCGGTCGCGGGGGTCGCGCCCGAACACCCGGATGGTGCCCGATGTCGCGACCCGGTGTCCCTCGACGGTCTCCAGGGTCGAGGTCTTCCCGGCGCCGTTGGTGCCCAGCAGCGCGTACAGCTCACCGGGGCGGACCTCGAAGGACAGGTCCTTCACGGCGTGGAAGTCCCCGTACTTCAGGTTGAGGCGTTCGACTTCGATGACTGGCGTGGTGGACATGGGGTGAGAACCTCTCAGCCGGTGATACCCGTGCAGGCCAGGGCTTTCAGTCGACGACCTTGCTGCGGGACTGGTACAGCAGGTCCTGGTACTCGGAGTGCCTGCCGATCCACCCCGCGAAGAACGGACAGGTCGCGAGCACCCGGAGGCCGGCCGCGCGCGCCTCGTCGAGGGATACGCGGGCCAACGCGGACCCGACGCCCTTGCCCTCGTGCACCGGCTCGACCACCGTGTGCACGAACGCGATGAGTTCCGCCGTGCGGATGTACTGGGCGAATCCCGCCACTGTGGACACTCCGTCGACGCGTGCCTCATAGCGCTTCGCCTCTGGCACGTCGTGCACTTCGATCGCCATGTGCGCCTCTCCTCCAGCTCAGCTCGGTGGGGTATCCCCGAGTTCGACGCCACCCTAACCGCAGTCTGTTGATACATCAACTTAATGGTGCGCGTGCGCGTTTCCGTTGCGTCACAACGATCTGCGCGACCCAGCCGAACGCGGGGCGGTCTTGTCCGCGACGAGGCGGCCACAGGCGCGCGGCGACCACCCCTCCGACTGTTTGCCGTGGAGGCGCTGTCGGCGATCTCGTTACACTGCGCGCATGGACCTACAGCCGCGCTGGCTCGAGCCGGAGGAGAAGGCCGCCTGGGACAGCTTCATCCGGATGCAGGAGACGCTGATCGGGCGCCTGTCCCGCCACATCCAGACCGACTCCGGGCTGTCCGCCTCCGACTACCTCGTGCTCGTCAGCCTCACCGAGCGAGGCGGAGGCCGGATGCGCTTCCAGGACCTGGCGAACCTCGTGGAGTGGGAGAAGAGCCGGATGTCCCACCAGGTCACGCGGATGACCAAACGCGGGCTCGTGGCCAAGGAGGAGTGCCCCGACGACGGGCGCGGCGCGTTCATCGTCGCCACCCCGGACGGTTGCAGGGCGATCGAGGACGCCGCTCCCCTGCACGTCGAACACGTCCGGCGCCTCTTCATCGACGCGCTGACGCCGAACCAGCTCACGAACCTCGCGCGCATCTCCAGGCGCGTGCTCACCCACATGGAGAACCTGCCGGACTGAGCCGGCTCAGACCATCGGGTTGCCGCTGACGGTCCGGTCCGCCTCGACGTACGGCTGAACGACGTCCCAGTGCTCGACGATGCGCCCGTTCTCGAAGCGGAAGACGTCGACGATCGCCGCGTCACCGTCGGGGTGCCAGCCGCTCACCCGGCTGTGCGCGATGACGAAGTCTCCGTCCTCGAACACCCGCACGGGGTTCCAGCTGAACCCTTCGAGCGCCGGCACGGCGGAGCGCAGCCCGTCCAACCCGTTGGGCAGGTTGGGGCTGTGCTGGACGTACGGCTCGGCCCAGTACCGGTCGAGCGCCGTCACGTCCTTGTCGTGGAAGAGTTCGCGCATGGCCGTGAGCAGGGTTTCCTTGTTGGACATGTCAGATCTCCTTGAAGGTTCCGGCCAGCCGGTGCAGCTCGCCGTCGAGGGTCAAGATCGAACGCAGCGTCGAGTTCGCCAGATCCTCGACATGAACCACGGTGGCACCACTGGCCTCACGCCAGGACACGAGATACGCGCGAGGGCGGATCTCCACGATCTCGACGTCGACCGTCTCGGTGTGACCGTCGGAGGTCATCCCGCCCCCACTGGTGACGACGAACGTCATGCGCTCGTCGGTCTCGTAGGTCAGCTTCACCCGCAACGCTCCGAGATCGACCGCGAACGTCTTGCCCACGAGCTCATGTGCCATCGCCGGCCTTCTCCCTGTGGGGTGGCTGAGTGAGTTGAACTCTCAACTCACTATAGTCAGAGGAGTTCGCCGTCCGGCAAGCCTGGGAGTGGATGACTTGGCTGATCTCGCGTCGCCGCGACCGAGCGGGGGCGGGCGGGCCCGCCGGTCCGCCGCACGCGCCGAAGTCGTTGCCACGCCCCGAGTGACGCAGGAGGAGCGGGAGGACTGGCAGTCGCTGGTGATCCTCGCGCACCTCGTCGAAGCCGGGCTCGAGCGGAAGACGCAGCTCGACGCCGGCATCCCGCACAGCCACTTCAAGATCCTCGCGCTGCTCGCGGGTGCTGACCAGCACACGATGGGGCTCACCAGGCTGAGCCGCGCACTGCAGTTCCACAAGAGCCGCCTCTCACACGCACTCCGCACCCTGGAGAGCGCGGGACTGCTGCGCCGCGAGGACACCCCGGAGAAAGGGCGCGCCTACCAGGCCGTTCTCACCCGGCGCGGTCTCGACCTCGTCGAGCGGGTGCTGCCGCTGCAGGACGCCTTCGCCCGCGACACGGTGCTGGCCGGTCTGACCAGCACGGAGATCCGGCAGCTGCGGACCATCGCGGACAAGATCAACACGAATCTGGACGACCGGACGGAGTGAGCCGCGAGCGCCGACTTCCATTCCCGCCACCAGCTCCAGGCGTCATGCCCACCAACTAGTTGATACATCATCGGCTCTAGTTGACATATCAAGTGCCGATGTTAGGGTCCGTGGTGGTTCACCGAACTGATCGATGTGCGCCTTGGTGCTGAAGGATGCGAGAAGCGATGACCACCCCAGCGACGACGAGTTGGCCGAGCCTGCGGGTCTCGGACTGGACGGCCACCCGCGACACCCTGCACATGTGGACCCAGATCGTGGGCAAGATCCGAATGGCCCACGCTCCGCTGGTCAACCACTGGTGGCAGGTGACCCTGTACGTCAGTCCCCGCGGGTTGACGACGTCGACCGTCCCGTACCTCACCGGGGCCTTCGAGATCGAGTTCGACTTCGTCGGCCATCAGCTCGTGGTCCGCAGCAGTGACGGTGGCGTGGGGAGCTTCCCGCTCCGGCCCATGCCGGTCGCCGAGTTCTACGCCGAAGTGCTGCACACGCTCGGCGAGCTCGGGATCGAGGCGCCGATCCACCCGCGTCCCAACGAGGTCGAGCCCGCGATCCCCTTCGCCGAGGACTACGCCCACGCGTCGTACGACGCCGAAGCGGCCGGTCTCTTCTGGCGACAACTGTTGCAGGCCAACAGGGTGATGGGCGAGTTCCGCTCGCACTTCGTCGGCAAGGTCAGCCCGGTGCACTTCTTCTGGGGAGCCATGGACCTCGCCTGCACCCGGTTCTCCGGGCGATCGGCTCCCCCGCACCCCGGTGGCGCACCGAACTGCGGGGACTGGGTCATGTCCGAGGGCTACTCCCGGGAACTGTCGAGCTGCGGCTTCTGGCCCGGCGGCGGGGAGGAAGGCGCCTTCTACTCCTACGCCTACCCCGAACCCGAAGGCTTCGCCGACCACCCCGTCGGCCCGGACGGCGCCTACTTCAGCGCGGAGTTCAAGCAGTTCCTCCTGCCCTATGAGGCTGTCCGCTCCGCATCGGACCCCGACCGCGCGGTCGCCGAGTTCCTCCGCACCACGTACGAAGCCGCGGCAGTGCGGGGGAACTGGGATCGGTCGGCCCTGGAGGACGACCCCCTGCGGTGGCACGGCGTCTCCACGCCTCGGTGGGCTCCGAGCCGGTAGAGATCGAGCGTCAGCCGGTCCACGACGCTGAAAACCCAGTCGGCAGCCGGGCGGAACAGGTCGCCCGGCACTTCTTCGTCCCAAGTGGATTCTTGAGGTCGCGCTAGGCGACGGGGTGGCGCAGCCACTCGTTGCGTTCAGCGCATCGCCGGGCGGTGTCGACGACGTGCGCGATGGCGGGCGACGGATCGTTCGCGGGCCACAGCACGGAAAGTTCCGCCGGGATCGACGGATCCACGACCTCGCGGACGACCGTGCCGGGACTCGTCTTGGCGGCGTGCTCGGCGAACGACGCCGGGGCCAGGCTGACCTCGCGTCCACTGGAGAGCCGGGCGAGCGTGGCGCTCACCGGTGGTTCGTCGAAGGCGCAGATCGTCGGTGAGAAGCCGGCTTCCTGGCACGCGGCGATGATGGTGTCGTAGTAGGCCGGAGCGAGACGGCGCGCGAACAGCAGCAGCGTCTCTTCGCGCAGCGCCTTCACCGGAATCCTTGCAGCGCCTGCCAAGCGGTGGCGGGCGCTGAGGACCGCGGTGACCGGCTCCTCGCGGAGGAGCTCGCTCTTCACCCCGTCGAGGGGTGGTGGTGAGAGAGCGAGACCGACGTCCAGTTCGCCGGCGCGCAGACGTTCGGGGATCTCGGCGCTGAAGAGCTCCCGGGCGTCGACCACGAAGTCGGGGTGGTCCTCCCGCAGGGCGTCGAGGAGCGCCGTGAGCGTGCCGAGGCCCGTCACAGGTGTGTACCCCAGGCGGATCGTCGCCGTGATCCCCGCTCCGGACAGGCGGGTGCGCTGCACGGCTCTTTCCAGCGCGGCCAACGCTTCCGGTGCTTCGCGAGCCAGCGTCCGGCCCGCGGCGGTGAGCTGCACGCTCCGGCTCGAGCGCACGAACAGCGGGGTTCCCAGCGCCTCTTCGAGCTTGCGGATCTGATGGCTCAGGGACGGCTGCGCGATGTACAGACGCGCTGCGGCGCGGCCGAAGTGCAGTTCCTCGGCCACGGCGACGAAGTAGCGGAGGACGCGAGGAGAGATGTCGATAGACGAATCCTACCGCTGGACAGGCGGACAAGTCTTGGATGCCGACCAAGTGATCGTCGTAGTCTCGGTGCACGGCGGAAGACCATCCACAGCGTCCCGCCGAACCTGGTCAGAGCCAGTCCCCTTCCGCGTGACCGGCCGCCATCGCGCACATCAACCCCCGCAAGGAGAAGCATGAACATCACCGTGCTCGGACGAGGCGACGTAGGCGGTGGACTGGCAGACCTGTGGGAACGCGCCGGGCATCAGGTGACGCGGCTGGGGCGTGGCGGCGGAGACGTCGGCGCTTCGGAGGCGGTGCTGCTCGCCGTTCCGCAGAACGCCGTGGAGGCAGCGCTGTCCTCTGTCGTCGGGCTCGAGGGCAGAACGGTGCTCGACGCCACGAACCTCTATGGCGGTGCACGACCTCCGGCCGGGTTCTCCTCCACCGCCGAGTACGTGAAGTCGGTGACGGGAGGACCGACGGCGAAGGCGTTCAGCACCAACTTCGCCTCCCTGTTCGGGCGGATCGCCGATGCCCGTGCACGACCGAGCAACCTGTGGGCCGGTGACGACGAAGTCGAGGACGTCGTCAGCCGGCTCAGCCTCGACGCGGGGTACGAGGCGGTCCGCCTGGGTGACCTGGGCATGGCCGCCACGCAGGAAGGCCTGGCCGGCGTGATGTTCGCGATCGCGCAGTCCGGACTCGGCCCGTTCGTCTACCGGGCGGCCCCACCCGAACAGCTCTGACCCGGCCGTCGAACTCCCGATCCCCACGTGTGAGGAAGAACCGTGACGCGCACCGCGAAAGCCGGACTCGATGCACTGCTCACCCCCGAGGAGAGCGTTCTGGTGCTGATCGACCACCAGCCCTACCAGTTCACCAACCTCCACAGCCACGACTCGACCTCGGTCGTGAACAACGTCGTCGGCCTGGCCAAGCTCGCCAAGGCGTTCAACGTCCCCACCGTGCTGACCACGGTGATCGAAGAACGCGGTGGTCACATCATCAAGGCCCTCCAGGACGTCTTCCCCGGCCAGAAGCCGATCAACCGCACGTACATCAACACCTGGGAGGACCGTTGCGTCGTCGACCTCGTGGAGCAGACCGGCCGCAAGAAGCTGGTCATCGCCGGGTTGTGGACGGAGATCTGCGTCGCCATGCCCGCCATCCAGGCGCGGGGTGAGGGCTACGACGTCTTCGTCGTCACCGATGCCAGTGGCGGAGTCAGCGCCGAGGCGCACGACATGGCGGTGCGCCGCATGGAACAGGTCGGCATCGTGCCCATCACCTGGATGGCCGTGGCCGGGGAATGGCAGCGCGACTGGGCACGCGAGTCGGCACTCGCCGATCTCACGCGACTTCTGCTGGAGCATGGTGGCGCGAGCGGCATCGCGCTCGCCTGGGAGCTGCAGCTGCTGGCCACTCCCGTCACCGATGGCGTTGGTGTGCAGGGCTGAACGTCGCCAGAGGTGGGTCCGGCGCGCACACCACGTGCCGGGCCTGCCTCGCCGTCGCCGTAGTGCGTCACGTCCAGAATTGAGAGCACCGCACCAACTAGACGACCGGTCTAATCCGGAGTACTGTCGGTGCCATGCCGACCTCAGCAGGGAGCACCGACACCCGCCGGAGCATCCTCGACGCCGCCCAGCGCATCATGGCGCACAAGGGTTATGCGGCGGTCGGCATCAACGAGGTCCTCGCCGAGGCGAAGGTGCCGAAGGGGTCCTTCTACCACTACTTCGCCTCGAAGGACGCCTTCGGCGAAGCCATGATGAAGAGCTACTTCCAGGAGTACCTCGCCGACATGGACCGGGTCCTCGGGCAGCGCGACGCCTCGGCGGCCGAGCGGCTGATGGCCTACTGGCAGCAGTGGTACGAGACGCAGAGCCTCGACGAGTGCCACGGCCGGTGCCTCGCCGTGAAGCTGGGCGCCGAGGTGGCGGACCTGTCGGAGTCGATGCGCCTGGCCCTCAAGGAGGGCACCACGGCCATCGTCGACCGCCTCGAGAAGGTGATCGACCAGGGACTGCACGACGGTTCCCTCACGATCGCCGGGGATGCCCGGTCGCTGGCGGAGGTCCTGTACGACATGTGGCTCGGTGCCAGCGTCATGGCCAAGATCCACCGCGAGCGCGGGCCTATGGACACGACCGTGGTGGCCACCCGCCGGCTGCTCGGCCTGTAACCGACCCACCCAGGTGCCGGTTGACTGTCTCCATTTGGAGACGACCGGTCTAATATGAGGAGAGTTCCGTGAAGGTTCTTGTCGTTCTGACCTCGCACGACCAGCTCGGGGACACCGGGCGCAAGACGGGCTTCTGGCTCGAGGAGCTGGCCGCCCCCTACTACCGCTTCAAGAACGCCGGGTGGGACGTCCAGCTCGCCTCACCGCTGGGCGGTCAGCCGCCGCTGGACCCGGTGAGCAACGAGGAGAGCGCGCAGACCGACGACACCCGCCGTTTCGAGGCCGACGCGGAGGCGACCGCGGCGCTCGCGAACACCGTGCGTCTCGACTCCGTCGACGCCGGTGCGTTCGACGCGGTCTTCTACCCCGGTGGGCACGGGCCGCTGTGGGACCTGGCCGAGGACGAGAACTCGGCGCGGTTGATCGAGACCACCCTGCGGTCGGGCAAGCCGGTCGCGCTCGTGTGCCACGCCCCCGGCGTCCTGCGCCACACCACCCAGGAGGACGGCACTCCTCTGGTGCGGGGCAAGGAGGTCACGGGGTTCGCCAACACCGAGGAGGCAGGGGTGCAGCTGACCGACGTCGTGCCCTTCCTCGTCGAGGACGAGCTGACGAAGCTGGGCGGGTCCTACTCGAAGGTCGCCGACTGGCAGCCCCACGTGGTCCAGGACGGGCTGCTGATCACCGGCCAGAACCCGGCGTCGTCCGCCCCCGCCGCGGACGCGCTCATCGCACTGCTGGAGAAGCGCGCCGGCTGAGTTCCCCCGCCGGCGGCTCGGCGGAGCGCCCGCCGAGCCGCCAGGGGAAGACGGGTCAGTCGCGATCGGCCAGGTGGATTCCCAGATCGGTGCGGCCGGGCGCCAAGTCCTCGCGCAGAGCGCGCGTGTTCGCGTAGTCGCCGTCCCGCAGGCGCCGGAACAGGCGCGGGCGTTCGTCGGCCACGCCACCGATCCGGGTCACCAGGCGCTCGACCTGCCGTTCGACCTCCTCCGGGCCGAGCGAGTCGGCGTCGTGGACCACGTGCAGGTCCAGCGCCTCGATGCCCACGTACCAGAGGACGCCGTGGGTGATCGGGAAGAGCAGGGACTCGAGGTCTCCGCTGATGCCGCGCGGGCCGATGGAGCGCTCGTCCTCGCCGGCGGTGACCACGACCAGCGCCTTGCGCCCGGCCAGTCCCCCGTCGCCGTACCGGCGGGGCACGCCGAGTTCG
Source organism: Lentzea cavernae (assembly GCF_014653695.1). Lineage (GTDB taxonomy): Bacteria > Actinomycetota > Actinomycetes > Mycobacteriales > Pseudonocardiaceae > Lentzea > Lentzea cavernae. Next base: position 68,644 of record NZ_BNAR01000004.1, read on the forward strand.
GGATCGTTGTCCCCATACGCGAACCCGCTGGTGAGCACCCGGTCGAACCAGCCCTTGAGGATCGCCGGCGGCCCGTACCACCACAGCGGGAACTGCACGACGAGCAGTTCGGCCGCCGCGAGCTTGGCCTGCTCCTCGCGGACGTCGGCGGGCAGGCCGCCGCTCGCGTAGACCTCCCCGACCAGTTCCGCGATGTTGCCGGGACGTTCTGAGAGGTCTCCGAGGTCGCGACCGGACAGCACGGGGTCGAAGCCCTGGGCGTAGAGGTCGGAGACCGCCACGTCGTACCGCTGCGACAGGGCCTTCGTCCCGGCTTGCAGGAGGCGGTCGTTCAGCGAGTCACGGCGCGGGTGGGCGTACACCCACAGGGCGGTGTCCGGCTTCGGCGGATGAGCGATGGTCATGCTGACAGTAAACCGGCGAACGGCGGACGCTCACATAGCTGGAAGTCCGATGCGCATGCGCGGTCGTCCGGGTCAGGAGTCTGCGGGCAGGTCCCTCATGAGCCAGCCCGGGGAGTCGAGCCGGCCCGCGGTGTCACCCAGCAGCTCGCGCAGCGCGTCCTCGACGGCGTTCAGCGCCTCGGCGCCCACCTGCTCCTCCCACTGCTCGCGCATGTCGTCGAAGATCTGCTGACCTTCACTCCTCATGGCGAGCCCGCGTTCGGTGACGAGCAGGCGCATCCGGCGGCGGTCGACCGGGTCGGGCTCGCGGCTCACGAACCCGCGTTCCTCGAGGACGGCGACGATCTTCGCGGCGGACTGCTTGGTGATGAACAGCCGCCGGCCCAGTTCGGAGACGTTGTCCGCGCCCGACAGGATCGCCGTGAGCGCGAAGTCGTGCACCGTGCGGACGTCCTCGTAGCCGCGCGTGGCGAGCTCGGCGGTGGCGCGGTCGGCCAGGTTGCGGAACCCGCCGAGCAGGAGCAGAGCGAGGTTGGCGCCGGATCGAGACACCGGGGAAGCCTACAAGCAAGTTGACATCGACAGCCTGGCTGTCTAAATTTCGACACCCAGGCTGTCTAATTGAAGGGACGGATCATGTCCGTCATCTCCCCCGCCGGTGCCACCATTCCGGACGTCACCCACCACGTGGCCGACGTCAACGGCACCCGGCTGCACTACGTCTCAGCCGGAACCCACGGCTCCCCCGTACTGCTGCTGCACGGGTGGCCCGAAACGTGGTGGGCGTTCCACAAGCTGATCCCCCTCCTCGCGCGCACGCACCGGGTCTTCGCCGTCGACCTGCGCGGGTTCGGCGACTCCGGCACCACGAGCGGCGACATCGACGCGGCCACCTACGTCGAGGACCTGCACCAGCTGATCGAGCACCTCGGAACCGGACCGGTCCACCTGTCCTGCCAGGACATCAGCGGCAACACCGGCTTCCGGCTCGCCGCGGCACACCCGGCCGACGTGCTCAGCCTGACCGCGGTGGAGACGACGCTGACCGGGTTCGGCCTGGAGAAGCTGGCCGACGTCGTCAACGGCGGTTCGTGGCACGTCGGCTTCCTCGGCGCCCCAGGCGTTCCGGAGCTGTTCCTGCCCGGCATCGAACGGCGGATGATCGCCGACTGGGCCTACCCCCTCATGACGGCCACCGAGGGAGCCGTCACCGAGGCCGACCTCGACGAGTTCGTCCGCACCTACGCGCGCACCGGCGGCTGGAGCGGCACCGCCGTCCTCTACCGCGACATCTTCGCCGGCAAGGACGCGATCAGGGCGCTGGCGACGTCGAGTCCCCTGTCCGTCCCGGTGCTCACCGTCGACGCGTCCGGCGTCTCCCTCACGGAGCAGACGTTCCGCGCCGTCGCCACTTCGGAGGTCACCTCGGTGCGGCTGCCGGAGGTCGGTCATCTCGTCGCACAGGAAGCGCCGGACGAACTCGCCGCGGTCATGCTGAAGTTCCTGGCGCGCGCCGAACCGCCGGCCGCGCACAGCAGCTGAGCGGCATTCCGGCGACCGGGGAGATCCGCTCTCGCAATGTGGTCTCGGATGGGTGCGCGATTACCGGTCAGTTACCACCATGGGAGGACGAGTGGGGTGCTTGTGGGTGAACCGCCCCTATCCTCGCTTTATGATCTGCCCAAAATGCCAGCACGCCATGCACACCTTCGACCGGAACGGGATTCACCTCGAGCAGTGCGACAACTGCCGGGGCATCTACCTGGACAACGGCGAGCTGGAGCAGATTCTCCAGTCCTACCGCGCTCATCTGCAGTCCACCGAGTTCGGCCGGGCCTCCTCTCCCCAGTCGGCCCCACCGCCCTACCAGCCTGCGCCGATGTCGGCGCCGCACCACCCGGCACCGCCGTCCCACAAGAAGAAGGACGAATTCTGGGGCGACGACGACGACTTCTTCGGCGACAGCAGGGACTCTCGCGGAAAGAAGAAGAAAAAGGACAAGTGGGGATTCCTCGACGAGATCTTCGGCTGAGCTCCTCCATTCTGCGGTTCTGACGAGCCCAGGAAACGCAGCGCTGGAATGACCCGGCGAGCGCTCGGATTGTCGTGACCCGGTCGGGGTGCGGCGCTCGCCGGGCCGTCCAGCCTGCGCCAGCGAATCCTCGGTGCGCGACCGCGTGCCTTGAACCGAGACAACTCCGGAGTTGCAGGTGTGTCGAGCCGAGAGACGCAAAGGAAAGCGCGAGCACCGCGCATGCGTTCGGGTTTCTTGTCAGCCCCTTTTAGAAGTGGACGTCACATGAACAGCCGGGCGGCGGCCTACGCGACCGTCTTCGTGTCGTGCCTCGCGCAGCTGATCGTCACGGTGGACATGACCGTGCTGTACCTGGCGGTGCCCGAGGTGACGGCCGACCTCGGCGCCTCCAACGTGTCGATGCTGTGGATCGTGGACATCTACGGGTTCACGATGGCGGGCCTCCTGGTCACCATGGGCAACCTGGGCGACCGGGTGGGGCGGCGCAGGATGCTGGTGTTCGGTGTCGTCGCGTTCGCGGTGGCGTCCGTGCTGACGGCGTACGCGCCGACCGCCGAGCTGCTGATCGCCGCGCGGGCTTTGCTGGGCGTGGGAGGAGCGGCGATCCTGCCCGCGACGACGTCGTTGTTGCGTGCCGTGTTCACCACGCAACGGGCTCGCACGGCCGCTGTGGGCGCCAGCGCGGGCTTCTCCGCGGCGGGTTTCGCGGTCGGCCCGATCCTCGGCGGACTTCTGCTGAACGAGTTCTGGTGGGGCTCGGTGTTCCTGGTGAACGTCCCGATCGCCCTGCTGATCCTCGCCGCGGCCAAGTTCATCCCGGAGTCGCGTGCGCCGCAACGGCTGCGGCTGGACCTGGCCAGCGTGGTGCTGTCCATCGTCGGCATGGTCGCGCTGGTCTACACGATCAAGTCCATCTTCTTCGTGGGTCTGTGGCAGCCGGACGTGCTGAGCGCTCTGGTCGTGGGGGTTGTGACACTGGGGCTGTTCATGCGGCGCCAGCTGCGGCTGCCCGTTCCTCTGATCGACCTGAGGTTGTTCCGCAGCCGGGAGTTCACCGCGTCCGTGGGGTCGAACCTGATCGCGGTGTTCACCCTGTCGGCGTTCGGTTTCATCATCAGCCAGTACTTCCAGCTGGTCCGCGAGTGGGCACCGTTGAAGGCGGGACTCGCCTACGTGCCGGGCGCGCTGGCCGCCGTGCTGGCGGGCGGTGTGTTCGCCGCGACGGCGATCAACAGGATCGGCCGCGGGTACGCGGTCGCGCTGGGGCTGGTCCTCGCCGCGATCGGTTTCGGCATGCTCGGCTTCGTGCAGGCGCACTCGCCGTACACCCTGGTCGTCCTCGCGCAGGTCGCGGTCGGTGCGGGCGCGGGTCTCACCCTGACGGTCACCGGTGACACGATCCTCGGCACCGTGCCGCGAGATCGTGCCGGCGGGGCCGCGGCGATCTCGGTCACCGCGTACGAGCTGGGTGGTGCGCTCGGGATCGCCATCATCGGCAGCGTTCTCTCCGCGATGTACCGCGCGCAGCTCGTCGTGCCCCTGGGCGTCCCGCAGGCGAGCGTCGAACAGGCCCGGGAGTCGTTGAGCGCGGCCGTCGCCAGCGGTCTGCCGGAGCCGGCCGCCTCAGCGCTGCAGGCCGCCGCCATCGAGGCGTACCTCGGCGGAATCCGGACGAGCATGATCTTCAGCGCCGCCCTCACGGTCCTCCTCGCCCTCGTCGTGCTGAGGTTCCTGCGCGGCGTTCCCAAGGTCATCGAAGAGGAACCGGTGCGCGAGCAGGACCCCGCGCTCGGCACCTGAACAGTCTCGTGAAGAAGCCGGACAGCCCTGCGGCGCAAGGGAGAACATGCCGAAGATAGTGATTCCGGGAGAGCGGCGGAAGGTCGTCGCCGATGCCGCCGTGCGGATCATGATCCGCGCGGGTGTCGAAGGCGCGTCGCTGCGCAACCTCGCGGACGAGACCGGACTCTCCATCGGAGCCATCCGGCACTACTTCGAGAGCCACGACGACCTGGCGGTCTTCACGATGCGCGAGCTCGGCCGGCGCATCAGGCAGCGAGTGGCCACCCGCTTCGACCAGCTGCCCGCGGGCGGCCTCGGCAGCACCGCCCTGGTCTCCGACCTGCTGGCCGAGCTGCTCCCCCTCGACCGGGCGCGCCGCGAGGACATGACCGTGTGGCTGGCGTTCGTCGTCGCCGCGCGGACTCAGCCGACGCTGCACGTGGTCGCGGACGAACACCACGAGCACACGCGCTGGTTGATCACCAGGATCCTCGGGCGGGCCGTCGACCACGGCGGCCTGCCCGAGGACTTGGACCTCGGCATCGAGTGCTTCCGGCTGTGCGCGCTGCTGGACGGACTGACCATGCAGGCGGTGCTGCACCCGCAGCCCGCGACGCCGGACCTCGTGGAGGTCCTCCGGCGGACCGTGCACTCGCTGACCACGCAGACCCGTTCCACCGACAGCTGAAGAAACCTCTGCCCAGCCGCGGGACGGCTGGGCAGAGGCATGTCCGCTCGTGGTCGTGCGGGCACAGCGCAACGCCGGGCCGCAACGGGAAGCGGCCCGGCGTTGCGCGTGCGGCTGGATCATCCGGCCCGGCGGCCGGTGAGGTCGAGCGCCAGCTGGTTGAGCCACGCCCGCGCCCGTTCCTGCTTCGACGCCCTCTCGGCGCGGGGGATCTGGTCGGCGACGACGTCGCGCACGAGCAGGTGCCGGAACCCGTACTCGATCTCGCCGGTCTCGCTGTTGCGGCCCTGGCGGCGCAGGAAGTCCCGCTGTTCCAGCAGCTCCAGCGCCTTGGCGACCTCGAAGGCGTCGCGCCGGCCCGTCGCGGCCACCGAGCTGGGCGACACGAGGTCACCGGTGAGCGCGGCGTCCTGCAGAACCGCCTTCACCTCGATCGGCAACGAGTCGAGCTGGGTGGTCAGCACCCCTCGGACCGAAGGCGGCACCGGCAGCGAGGTGTCGTTCTGCAGACATGGCGTGCGCGGGTCCGCCACCATGCCGGCGTACTCGGTGGCGAACAGCGGGTTGCCGCTGGCGCACGACACGAGCGCCTGCCACAGTTCGGACGACAACTCCCGTGCCTGCAGCAGCGAGTTGAGCAGTTGGCGGGTTCCGTTGTGGGACAACGGCTCCAGGCTGATCGTGGTCGCGTTGCGCTTGCCGCCGAACCACGAGGGCCGGCGCTGCAGCAGTTCCGGTCGCGCGGTCGCGATCACCAGCAACGGCACGGAACCGGCCTGTTCGCTCAGTTCCTCCACGAAGTCGAGCACCACGTCGTTGGCCCAGTGCACGTCCTCCAGCAGCACGATCAGCGGTTCGGACTCCGCGACCTCCTCCAGGAACCGCCGCCACGCCGGGAAGTCCGGCCGCACCTCGGCGCCGGGGTCGGCCAGGCAGGCCAGGCTCGCGTGCAGCCGGTCCGCGAGCTCACCGGCGCCGACCAGCCTCACGAGGTCGGCGCGCAGGGTCGGGAAGGAGGAGAACTCACTCACGACGTCGGTCAACGGCCCGTAGCCGTCATCGTCGCCGAAAGCCGTCGCGGTGCCGCGGAAAGCGGTCGTACGGGAGGACGCGAGCTCGTTGACGAGCCGCGTCTTGCCCATGCCCGCCTCGCCGAGCACGGTGACGAAGTGCGGGCGCCGGCGCGTGCGCACCTCCTCGAGAAGCCCTTGCAGCACCAGCAACTCGCGCTCGCGCTCCACGAACGGCACCTCGGCCTGCACGCGGCGGGCCGCACCACGCCGCGGCGTGCACGAGATCGCCTGCCAGCCACCGGTCGGGGCGCCGTCGGCCTCCCAGACCACGGAATCGGCGGCGTCACGGGTCGAGGTGCACGCACGCACCGCGCCCAGTGGCGCCAACGCCATGAGCTGACGGCACTGGTCGAGCAGGACACCGCTGGCGGTGGGCACACCCGACGAAGGCAGGCGCACGAGCGCATCGCCGGTCGCCACACCGATCTGCACCTCGGCGACGGCGTCGAGCCGGTCGCGGATGGTGACGGACGCACGCACCGCGCGATCAGCGTCGTCCTCGGCGGTCTTGGGCACGCCGAACAGGGCGAGGAACACGGATCCGATGCTTCCGCCGACGACACCGCCCAGACGGGACACCTCGGCGGAGACGACGGACGCGACCTCCTGGTGCACCGCGTCGACGTCCTCCGGGTCACCGTCGCCGGTCGCGAGACCGAGCTGGGCGGACACCATCACGACGCTCACGAGCTTGCGCTCCGTCGTCGCGAGGTCCGCGTCCGCGACGACCGCCGCGGCGACGGGCTCCGCGGCGGGCCTCGTGATCACGACGGGCGCGCGCACCGGAGCGGGGTCCTGGCCGACGGCGAGCAGGTGCCGGCGTTGCACCGACGGCGGAAGGTCCAGCGTGGGCGCGTGGTCGAGGATCGCGCGCTCGAGCTCCTGCAGGTCGCGTCCTGGTTCGAGACCGAGTTCCGCCACCAGCGCCGCCCTGGTGCGGCGGTAGACGCTCAGCGCGTCCACCTGCCTGCCGCACCGGTACAGCGCGAGCATCAACTGGCCGCCCAGCCGTTCGCGGTACGGCTCCAGCTCGACCAGGGACTCGAGCTCGCCGATGATCTCCCCGTGCCTGCCGCAGGCGAGCTCCGCCTCGAAGCAGTCCTCCTGCACCGCGAGCTTCCAGTCCTTGATGGCGGTCAGCTCCGGCCAGTTGATCCCGGTCTCGGCGAGATCCGCGAGCACCGGTCCGCGCCACAGGCCCAGCGCACCGCGGAGCACCTTCGCGGCGGCGGGCCAGTTGCCCGCGGCGAGCTCACCCCTCCCCTGTTCGGCCAGCTGCTGGAAGCGCGACAGGTCGAGGGAGTTCTGGTCCACGCGCAGCAGGTACCCCGGCGCGTGGGTCAGCAGCATCGGGGCCCCGTCGGGGTTGCCGCCGTGCGACGTGAGAACGCCTCGCAGCCCTGAGACGGCGTTCTGCAGCATCTTGCGCGCCGTGGGCGGGACGTCCCGCGGCCACAACGCGTGGAGCAGCTTGCTCGTCGCCACCACTCGGTTGGACTGCAACAGCAGGAAGCCCAGAGCCGCGCGCTGCTTGACACCCCCCAGAGGCACGGGCAGGTCGCCGTCTAGAACTTCCAATGAGCCCAGCAGGTGGAATCGCATGGTTCTGCCCCCTTCTGTCGTCGTCGTGCGCGGTGGAGGGATCAGCCCCAGGGGGTGTCGCCGCACCCCGAGTCACCGCCGGCCGGACGTCCGGAAGTCGGGCGGGAACGGCCCCACGGGGTGTCGTCGTCGCATGTGGCCGAACCCCAGGGCGTGTCACCGTCGGCCGCGGTGTGAGTGCGCGAGGCGTGGCACCCGTGGCCGTCACCCCGCCGGTCGTGGTCGGCCTGGGCGGTGCCGGTGAGGATGGTCATCGTCAGCACCGCGGGAACGGCGGCGAGAACCAGTGTGGCAGCGGTCGCCTTGCGGAACATGTCGGTCTCCTCGTGGTCGATCGGATCGCGGATCGAGTTGTTGGGCACCACCTCCGGCGGCGCTCGAGAACGAAGTTAGAAGTGCCGCCCATCGTCGTTCTATCGTTCGCGCCCAGCGCGTATCAATTGGTCGTGATGGCGCAGTCGGCGAGCCGAGGAGACGCCCGGATAACTGACTCCCCAGTCAACCCGCTGCCGATGCCATGCCGTCGGACGCAATCGGAGGAATGCGTTGCGACACGCGCAATGACCGGGAAGTTCAGCGATCCGAACGAACGGCTCGCAGCGCTCCGTCCAGCGACGACGAGGCGTTCAGACCACCTGGCGACACAACGTGAGATCGCCATGAAGTTAGCCCCGGCAACGACGAGTTCGCGTTCGTGCACCCAAGTTAATCTGCGGTGACATCTTGGCGATGATCACGCCCAAGTGAGATGCGCGGTGAGGCCGGCGCATTTTGGTGGATCGCGTATTGATACACAAGAAGATCTTGACAGCTTTCCCCTCCGTGGTAACTTCGTAGAGGTCACACCCTGGATGCGAGGATCATTCACATCACCTCCCACGGCGAGATGATCCCATCGGACAACTTCCGCGACAACGACTGTCTCGATCAGACCAAGAAGGCAATGCGGCCGACACGTTGTAGATAAAGGCACGAGGGGTCGCCGATCATGAGCCTCGCCCCTGACGAGGGACTTGTTTTCAAACTGCTGGGAATAATCGAGGTAGTCGGGTCGAAAGACCAGATATCGATGCCGCCGCGACGCCAGAGGACCGTGCTGAGCGCATTGTTGCTCGAAGCCAATCGCGTGGTCGGCATGGAGCAGTTGATCGACCTCGTGTGGGAGCACTCCCCGCCGTCGACAGCGCGAGCGCAGATCCAGATCTGCGTGTCCGCGCTCCGGCGGGAGTTCACGAGAGCCGGTGTCGACGCCCAGATCGAGACGCGCCAGCCGGGTTACCTGCTGCGCGTCGACGCGGACAAAATCGACGTCTTCCTGTTCGAACGCCGCGTCGCCAGTGCCGATCTCGCCGTGCGCCAGGGCCGCCCGGAGGAGGCTTCGACGGTGCTGCGCTCGGCGCTGGCCCTGTGGCGCGGACCGGCGCTCAGCGGGGCCGGTCCCACGTTGCAGAGCAAGGCTCTGCGACTCGACGAGAAACGTCTGTCGGCGCTGGAGAACTGCGTCGAGGTCGAATTGTCGCTCGGTCGCCACCACGCCCTCATCGGCGAATTGCACAGCATGGTGACCGAAAACCCACTGCGAGAGCGCTCTCGCGGTCAGTTGATGCTCGCGCTCCACCGCTCCGGGCGGCAGTCCGAAGCCCTCGAGGTCTACCGCGCGGGCCGTGACCTGTTCATCGACCGCCTCGGTCTCGAACCGAGCGACCAGCTGCGCAGGCTCGAGACCGCGATCCTCACCGACGACAAGGTGCTGCGGCTCGACCAGGAGGAACCGGTTCCGGTCGCCACGCCCGTGGTCGTGTCACCGCACCAGCTCCCGGCCACGACCTCGGACTTCATCGGCCGCCAGGACCTGGTGGCGCGTGCCGAGAGCGTGCTGTCCGGCGACCAGATGACGATGCACGTCGTGAACATCTCGGGCAAGGCGGGCATCGGCAAGAGCGCTCTCGCGGTCCACGTGGCCCACCGCGTCGCCGCCGAGACCTACCCCGACGGTCAGCTCTACTGCGACCTGCGCGGTACCCAGGCACAACCGGCCACCCCGGCCGAGGTCCTCGGCCGCTTCCTCTCCGCGCTGGGCGCCGTGGGCTCGACGTTGCCCGACGGCGTCGACGAACGCGCGGACATGTACCGCAGCATGCTCGCGCACCGGCGCGTGCTGGTCGTCCTGGACGACGCGGGCAGCGAATCGCAGGTGCACCAGCTGCTCCCGGGCTCGCCGACGTGCGGCGTCATCGTCACGAGCAGGGCCCGCCTGACCGGTCTCGCCGGATCTCATTTGGTCGACGTCGACTGCATGAACTCCGACGACTCGCGGGAACTGCTGGGACGCATCATCGGCAGGCAGCGCCTGGAGAGCGAACCGGTCGCCGTGCCGGCGTTGATAGACATCGTGGGAGGGCTCCCACTGGCGCTGCGCATCATCGGCGCGCGCCTCGCCGCCCGCCCGCACTGGTCCCTCGCCTCGATGGTCAGCCGTCTCGCCGACGAACGCCATCGCCTCGACGAACTCGTGCACGGCGACATGGTCGTGCGCGCCAGCTTGTCGCTCACCTACGACAGCCTCGAACCCGACGCGCGGCGGGTGATGCGGCTGATGTCGTTGCTCGAGGCGGAGAGCCTGCCCGTCTGGACGGCCACCGCCCTCACCGACGACCCCCACCGCGGTTTCGACCTAGTCGAGCGCCTCGTCGACGCGCAGCTGCTGGACGTGGTGGGCAACGACGTCACCGGCATGCCGAGGTACCGCTTCCACGACCTGATCCGCCTGTACGCCAAGGAACAGCTCACCGCGCACGAGGCCCCGGCCACGCAACTGGCGTCCGTGGAACGGGTCGCAGGGGGCTGGCTCGCGATGGCCGAGCAGGCGCACCGGCTCATCTACGGAGGCGACTTCACCCTGCTGCACGGCCGGGGGAAGCGCTGGCAGCCCCGCGCGCCGTACCTCGACCAGGTGCTGCAGGACCCGATGGGCTGGCTGGAGAGCGAGCGCCCGAACCTCTGCGCGGCCGTCCTGCAGACCGCGGACGCGGGCCTGGACGAGCTCTGCTGGGACCTGGCGATGACGCTCGTGACGCTGTTCGAGACCCGCAGCTGCTTCGACGACTGGCAGCACACGCACGAACGCGCCCTGGACGCCGTGCGCAAGGCGGGCAACAAGCGCGGCACCGCGGCCCTGCTGTGCTCGCTCGGTTCGTTGCACCACAGCCAACGGCGCATGGACGCCTCCCGCGCCGCGCTGGAACCCGCCCTGCAGCTGTTCACCGAGCTCGACGACACCCACGGGCTGGCGCTGACCCGCCGCAACCTCGGGCTGCTGGAGTACAACGAAGGACGCCCCGAGGTCTCGCGGCAGATCTTCGAGCAGTCGCTGGCCGGCTTCACGCGGGTCGGCGACGTCATCGGCCAGGCCCACGTCGTGTCGCAGCTCGCGCAGCTGTCGCTCGACCGCGGCGAGCACGAACTGGCGTTCGGTCAGCTGGGCGACGCCCTCGACATGTGCCGCGAGATCTCCAGCCCGCGCGTGGAGGCCCAGGTGCTGTACCGCCTCGGCGGCGCGATGCTCGCCCAGGGCCGGTACGAGCAGGCGCAGCACCTCATCACGTCGGTGCTCACGATGGTGCAGCGCTCCGGCGACACCGTGGGCGAGAGCTACGCCCTGCACTCGCTCGGCCTGATCCACGGCCGCATGCGCATGTTCGCGGAGGCCGGTCGGCTGCTGCGGCGCGCGATCCGGCTGTGCGAGGAGAACCTCGACCGGCTCGGGGCCGCGCGCATCCAGCTGGACCTCGCCCAGCTGGTGTCGCAGCGCGGGGACACGTTCTACGCGGTCGCCATCGTGGAGCAGGCCATGACGACGTTCCAGGAGCTGCGGCTCGCGTTGTGGGAGAGCAAGGCGCTGGCTGTGCTGGAGAAGATCACGGTGGAGAACTCGCTGTCGGCCGCGGGCACGTCGAACGGCGGCACGGCTTAGGTCGTTCCGCAGCGCAGCGTCAGGCGGTGAGGTGCCGCAGGATCGCGGCGAGGGACCGCTCACGTGGCTGAACGGCGTCCGGTGAGAGCCCCGCCCATCTCGGCGTGCTCCAGCGGGGGACTGGCGTGGCGGCGGTGAACACGCGCGCGTAATTCACCACTCGGTCCGGCGGTTACCGCGCAGTGGGCGGGAGGTGGCGTTCAACGCAATACCCTCTTTTACAATAGTCGCTTGGGAGGAGTTTGATCCGATGTCGGCAAAATTGTTCGCCCCGGACGTCACTCTTACATTCGAAGAGCTCGAACAACGTGCCCTGTGCACCGCGGACGTGCTGCGTGACCAGGGGCTGGGCCTCGGCGACCGCGTCCTGCTGAAGGTCGACAATTCCGTTTCCTACCTCAGCACGCTTTTGGCGCTGATGCACGTGGGCGCGTCGGTGGTGCTCGTCGACCACCAGCAGAAGTCCGATGACACGACACAGGCCTGCGTTCGTTCATCGGTGAAGATGGTCATCGTCGACGACGACGCTCCCATTTCGAACGACCAGGAGTTCGTCCACTGCTACGAATTGGCGGTCGGCGCGTGCGGACGGGTGCCGACCGACTCGGCGCTCGACTTCTCCGCGTGGTGCCGGCTGCCGGACAGCATCATCATGTGGTCGTCCGGCTCGACCGGCGAGCCCAAGGGGGTCGTGAAGAACGGCGGCCGGTTCCTGAAGAACCTGCAGCGCAACGCGGATCTCGTCGGGCACCGTTCCGACGACGTCCTGCTGCCGTTGTTGCCGTTCAACCACCAGTACGGGATCTCGATGATCCTCATCGCGTGGCTCGTGCGGTGCTCGCTGGTCATCGCGCCGTACCGCAGGCTGGACCGCGCGCTGCGGCTCGCCGGAATGGTGGGCGCGACCGTGGTCGACGCGACTCCCGCCACCTACAAGAGCATCCTGAACATCGTGGACAGGCGCAGCGCGTTCGTCGGCACCTTCAGCGACGTCCGCATGCTGTGCAGCGGTGCCGCGCCACTCGACCCGGCCCTGTCCCGGCAGGCGCTCGACGTGTACGGCCTGCCGTTGCTGGATTCCTACGGCAGCACCGAGATGGGCAACGTCGCGTTCGCGACGCCGGACAACCCGGTCGGCACGGGGCGGCCGGTCGAGGGCATCTCGGTGCGGATCCGCGGCGAGAACGGCGCCTTGCTCCCCGCAGGTGAGATCGGTGAGATCGAGGTGCTCGACCCGGACCTCATGGAGGGGTACCTCGGGCCGGACGGCACGGTGACGCCGGTAGCGCGGGAGTGGTACGCCACCAACGACTTCGGCTACCTCGACCCCGCCGGGAACCTGTTCGTGGCCGGCCGCAAGACGGCCGTGCACCGCAACGGGTACACGCTGCACCCCGAGATCATCGAGCACACGCTGGCCGCACAGGGCTGCGTCGCGATGATCGTGGCGTTGCCGTGTGATCGACGGGGCTCGACGCTCGTGTTCTACGTGGAGGACGAGCAGAAGCGCGAGCCGGCCCACTGGCGCGACCTGATCAACTCCGTCCTGCCGAAGTACGAGCAGCCGAACCGGGTGAGCGTGCTCGAGCGGTTCCCGTTGAACCGCAACGGGAAGCCGAACCGCAAAGAGCTCGAACAACTGGCACTCGCGGAGAACTAGAGGCACTCGGAGTTCGTCCGCACCGGGCCAGGTCGTCGAGGGCGATGGCGGAGCAGGCCGCTCGCCCCTCCGCCATTGCCCGACGCGCGTGGGTGGACAGCCCGGGTCCACGAGCCGCAAGCGGGCCGCATGCAGTCGAAATTCGGATGGCCGGTCGAGCGAACTGCCGGTGGACGCCTTTCTCGCGTACCCCGCCGGCGTGCTCCTGGCCTCGATCATCGCAGGTGGCCGGGCACGGCCCCCTCGATGACGCGTGCATCGCGCCGAGTGCGGGACTTCCGGTCGCGCCGTGTCCGACTCCGGCGCGCACTGTCCGGTTCGACCGGAATCAACAGGTCCGGTGACGCCGTTCGGGCGTACGGATGCGACGATGTGGACGCACGCGGGTCATCATCCGGAGTGGATCAGAAGTCGCACAGCGCGAACCGGGCGGAAACCGGGCGAGTTATCACGGGTGTGCGGTATCGGCTGCCCCGTTTCCCGGGTGTTTCATTCAGATCGTGAGCCCGAACCGGCAACTCTCGGACCGCGCATGATCAGCCACCCGACCCAGAACGCCGGCACGGTCGCCGACCTGATGGCGGACTCCCCGGCGCTGATCAACGCGTTCTTCTCCGCGTACGGTCACTTCTGCGACGAAGGCACTTTCGCCCCGGACGAGCGGCAGGTCCTGTTGCTGTCCAACGCGGTCGCCAACCGCAGCGAGTGGGCGGTCGCGTTCCACACGCTGGAGGCCCTCACCGAGGGTGTCGAGCCGTCCGCGGTGGAGGCGATCCGCCAGGGCATGCTGCCGAAGAACCCGCGCATGGCGGCGCTGTCCTCGTTCACCCAGTCGGTGATCGAGCTGCGCGGACAGGTGGACGACGCGGAGCTGGCGGCCTTCCAGGCGGCCGGCTTCACGGGCGAGCAGGTCCTGGAGGTGATCGCGGGAGTGGCTGTCTCGACGATGTCGAACTACCTCGCGAACATCGCACGTCCACCGCTGGAGGACGCGGTACTGCCCCACTCCTGGAACGCCAGTGAGTCGATGGGTTTCTAGAACCCGGTGCGCCCTCGACGGGGAGAGCCCGGACCGGCCACGAACTGAGCCGCCGACACCGGAGGCGGTGAAGCCAGCGGCGTCGGCGGCAGTCCAGCGGTGCGCTTCACTCGGCGACGCGAGTGCGTCCGATCCAGCGGAACACCACCGCGGTGCGCTCGTCGAGTGCGGCGCCGTCGCGTTCGAAGTGCTCGTGCCCGCCGTAGTGCGGGATCTTGACCTTCTTCTCCTCGCGGTGCACGCGTTGTGCCCGCGTCTCCTGCGGCAGGTCGGCCGGGCCGCCGTGCAACACGGCGTCGACGAGGTAGCCGGCGCTGCCGTCGACGGGGAAAGCAGTGTCGATGTTGGTCTGCACAACCTCGGTCATGGTGGGATCCCTTCGCTACGGTCGTGAACTTCGCCTGCGACGTCCTCACTGCTGCTTGCCAGAGCTCCGGCTGCGACTCAGCCGGACAGCCTCGTCCGGACGACCTCCACGACCTCCTGCACTCGGGTGTCGAGGTAGAAGTGGCCGCCGGGGTAGGTGAACAGCGCCGAATCCGCGGACAGCTCCTGCCACGCGGCCAGTTCGGCCTCGTCGGCGCGGGGGTCGCCGATCCCGCCGAGCACCGTCAGGGGAAACGGCAACGGCGGTCCGGGGACGTGCCGGTAGGTCTCGTTGACCGTCAGGTCCGCGCGCAGCAACGGGAGGAACATCTCCAGCAGCGAGCGTTCCTTCAGCAGCACGTCCGGAAGGCCGCCGAGCGCACGCAACTCCTGGACGAGGTCGTCGGTGGGCAGCGCGCGCAGTTCCCTGCGGGTGTTGGGCAGCTGGGGCGCCGGCCTCCCCGACACGAACAGGTGCCGGGGCGGTGGTCCTCCCCGCTCGACGATCCGCCGGGCCACCAGGTAGGCGACCAGGGCGCCGACGCTGTGCCCGAACAGGGCGTAGTCGCCGGTGAGCTCCGGGCCCAGCCCGCCGATCACGTCGTCGGCGAGCGCGTCGGGATCGTGGTGCGGGGTCTCCCGCCCTCGAGCCGCGCGGCCGGGGAGCTGCACCGGGAGGATCGTCAGGTCATCGCCACCCGTGCCACGCCAGCCGGCGTACACCGCCGCGCTGGCACCCGCGTGCGGGAAGCAGAACAACCGGGTCCCGGTTCCGGTGCTGCCGTAGGGCAACCAGTGCTGTGTCGTGCTCGCCGTGGTCATTCGACGACCACCTCCAGGTACGCGGGCGGCGGCTGGATCTGCTCGAGGCTCGACTCCAGCACCAGGCGGTTGTCGTCGCGGACGAGCTCGCTGAAGCCCGCGAACGCGTAGGTCACGTACATGACCCGGTTGCGCCCGGTCTCGACGAAGTCCGCCCGCAGCCGGGCACCGTCCTCCTTCGCCAGCCGCATCACGTGGTTGAGCAGCACCGTGCCGACACCGCGGGCCATCACGCGGCACGACATCAGCATCATGCGGAGGTGCCACGCGGGCTGCCCGCGTTCCACGAGCGCGAGGCCGATCTTGCCGTAGCCGCCGTACTTGTCGGTCAGCGACGCGACCAGCAGCAGGTGGTCGGGCGAGGTGCGCAGCGCGTCGAGTTCGTCGTAGGAGTAGGTGCGGCCGGTCGAGTTCAGCTGGTTGGTGCGCACGGTCAGCTCCTCCGCGCGCTGCAGGTCCTCCTGCTTGGCCCGGCTGATCGTGAACACCATGTCCAAAGTGGACAGGAACGCCTCGTTGGTGCCCGTGTAGTCGACCTCGGCCTGGTCGCGCACCACGGCCGCGCGGTAGAGGTCGCGGCGCACGCGGGACTCGTCGGTGACGAACCTCGGCTGGAACTCCTCCGAGGCCAGCTCCTGGGCGATCAGCGCGGTGTCGACGGTCTTCACGGCGGGAAGCGCGTGCGCGACCTCCTCCAGCTCGAACGGCTGGTCGTCGACGAACGCGATGGCGTCCAGCCCGATGTTGAGCTCCTTGGCGATCCGCTCGACCGACTGGGACTTGGGGTTCCAGTTGATCTGCGGGTACAGGAAGTACTCGTCGAGGCCTTCCGCCTTCAGCCGCGCCATGGCGGCGTCGTGGTCGTTGCGGCTGGCCACCGAGTGCAGGACCCCCAGGCGGTCGAGCCGCTTGATCTCCTCCACCACCTCGGGACGCACGCGCACCGTGCCGTCCTCCAGCAGGGTGCCGTCCCACAACGTGTTGTCCAGGTCCCACACCACGCACTTGATGCGGCCGCGCTTCGGCTTGGCCGGAGCGGCGATGTCCGTCTGCGTCACTGCGCCACCTCTCGATAGGCCTCGGCCGCGATCGTCAGCTCCTGCACCTGGGTGCTGCCCTCGATGACCTCGGTGACCTTGCTGTCCCGGTACAACCTCGCGACCGGGTGGTCGGGGCTGAACCCGTTGGCGCCGTGGATCTGCACCGCGTCGCCCGCGGCCTGCACGGCCGCCTTGGAGGCGTGGTACTTCGCCACCCACGTGGCCATGATCGTCGCCGGGTCGCCCGCGTCGTTGAGCGCGCCCGCCCTCTCGCACAGCAGCCGTCCCGCGTCGCGGGCCGTCACCATGCCGCTCATCATCTGCCGCACGTGCGGCAGGTCCCGCAGCGGAACACCGCCGGCGGACCGGACCGACGTGTACTGCGCGCACGCGTCGATCGCGGCCCGGACGATGCCGACCGCACCGCACGCCACGCTGTAGCGGCCCAGGCCCAGGGCGTTGGTCATGACCGTTCCCGCCGCCCAGCCCTGCGGGCCGAGCAGAGCGGACGGTTCCAGGCGCACGCCGGTGAACTCGATCTCCGCCAGCATGCTCGCCGTGGTGCCCGACACGTGCGGCAGCGGGGTCACGCGGACACCCGGCCGGTCGGCCTCGACCAGGAAGGTGCACATGCCGCTGCCGGTCGACGCGAACACCATGAGGAGGTCCGCGACCTGTCCGCCGGTGATCCACTTCTTCCTGCCGTTGAGGACCCAGCCGTCCTGGTCCCGCACCGCGGTGGTGCCCTCCGCGGTGGCGTCGCTGCCGCTGCGGTCGGGTTCGGTCAGGCAGAAGGCGCCGAGCTTCTCACCGCGGGCCAGCGCCCACAGCCACTTCTCCTGCTGCTCCTGGTCTCCCCAGCGGTGCACCGACGCGCTGACCATCGAGTGCACGGTCAGGAGGCTGCGCAGGGAGGAGCAGCCGCGGCCGACCTCCTCGTGCACGCGGCCGAGCGTGACCATGTCCATGGCCTCGCCGCCGAACTCCGAGGGCAGGAACGGCGCCCACAGGCCCAGTTCGGCCACCCGGGACAGAACTTCCCACGGGATCCGCTCCGCGCGCTCGAAGGCGTTGGCGTGCGGTGCGATCTCCAGGTCGACGAACCGCCGGACCTCGACGAGGCCGGCCGGTCCGCTCCGCGTTTCCGCTTTCATCACCGCTCCGCTCAGCCCACGGCGGCGGAGGTCTGCCGCGCCACCAGGTCGGCCATCAGGGCGACGGACCGGAAGTTGCCGAGGTGCAGCTCCTCGTTCGGGATGCGGGTGCCGAACGCCTTCTCGATGAACATCACCAGCTCCATCGCGAACAGGGAGTTCACGAAGCCGAGCGCGAAGATGTCCTCCTCGTCGGAGAACGTCACGTCGGGGAACTTGGTCGTGATGAAGGTGCGGATCTCAGTGCGGGCGTCGTTGGACATCTCTGGACCTTTCTCGGCTGGAAATCAGGAAGCGGGGCGAGATCAGCCCATGCTCTGGTAGGTGTAGAAACCCTTGCCGCTCTTGCGCCCGTGCAGACCGGCGTCGGTCATCTTCTTGAGCAGCGGGCAGGGGCGGTACTTGCTGTCGTTGAACTGCTCGTAGAGCACCTCGACGCTGTAGAGGATCGTGTCGACGCCGATGAGGTCGGCCGTCTCCAGCGGTCCCATCGGGTGGCCGAAGCAGCTGCGGAACACCTCGTCGACGGTCTTCGCGTCGGCGACGCCCTCGTGGACGAGGAAGGCCGCCTCGTTGACCGTCAGCATGAGCACGCGGTTGGAGACGAAGCCGGAGGCGTCGTTGACCGGGATCGCCTTCTTGCCGATCGAGTCGAGCAACGCGCGGACGGTGTCCTTGGTCTGCTCACTGGTGTGGTAGCCGGGGATGAACTCGCACGCGGTCTTCATCGGCACCGGGTTCATGAAGTGCACGCCCATCACCTTGTCCGGGCGCGAGGTCAGGGCACCGATCTTGGTGATCGGGATCGCCGACGTGTTCGCCACGAACACGGTGTCCGCCTTGCAGGCGACGTCCATCTGCTTGTACAGCGCGCTCTTGAGGTCCCAGTTCTCGGTGATGTTCTCGATCACCACCTCGGTCTCGGCGAGCAGGTCGAGCGAGGTGCCGACGGTGATCTGCGCCAGCACCGCCTCGGCGTCGATCGCCGGGCCGCCGAGCATCCGGCTCATCCGGCAGTCCAGCTCGATCTTGGCGAGCGCCTCGTCCAGTGCGTCCGCGTTGTTGTCCACCAGGACCACGCGGTGCCCGTGGTGGGCCAGGTCCTGCGCGACGCCGGTGCCCATCACTCCGGCTCCGACAACTCCGACGTTCGTCATCGCTACTCCTCGACTGCGCTGCTCATGGGGGAAGGAATTCGGGTGGACCGCACCGCGTGCGCCCGCGCCGGCCACGCCAGGTCAGCCGTGACGACGGGACCCGGCCTGGCGGTGCGGGATGGGGGGTGGGGTCAGCGCGCCCGGCCGGCATCGGCGTCGGACGGTTCGGCGGCATCGCGGGTGCCCCTCGGCACCACGGTCGCCGACCCCGCGGCGGTGGGCTCGACCCAGTAACGGTCGCGCTGGAAGGCGTAGCCGGGCAGGGTCGTCTTCCTGGCGCCGCGACCGTCCTGGTAGGACTGCCAGTCGACGTCCACACCGGACAGCCAGAGCCTGCCGAGCGCGTCGGCCGCGGACTCGGTGTCCTGCTTGGGGTCCGCCTCACCGGGAAGCGTGGGCACGAGGTGCGCCCAGGAACTCTGGGGGAAGTCCGGGTGTCCCCGGAACATCGACCCGAGCGACTGTCCCGCACCGAGTTCGGCGAACGCGGTGCCGGGCCACTCGGCGGCCAGGTGGGCGATCATGGTGGCGAACTGCACGGGGCGGCACATGTGCTCGGCCCAGTAACCGGGGTCCTTCAGCTGCTTCTCGGTGATCGGCAGCCCGGTCACGTTGGACAGGTACGGCGTCTCGGGGGCACGGGGCTTCAGGTTCAGCCTGGCCCAGGCGGTGAGCTCGGCCGCGGCCGGCCGCAGGGAACGCGAGTGGAACGCGTGGGTGGTCCGCAGCGGCCTGGCGGGCACCCCCTCGGCGGCGAGCTTCTCGGTGAGCTGGGTGACGCCCTCGGGGGGACCCGAGACGACGATCATGCGCGGGCCGTTGACCGCGGCGACGTCGACGGAGAAGGCCGCGAGGTCGCCCACCAGCCCGGTCAGGTCGCTCTCCGACAGCGGCACGGCGGCCATCGCCCCGGCGGGCAGTGCCGAGATCAGCTTCGCCCTCGTGGCCACCAGGGCGGTGGCCTCCTGGAGGGTCAGACTGCCCGCGAGCGCCGCCGTGGCGAACTCGCCGACGCTGTACCCCGCCAGGACCGCGGGCTGGACGCCCCACGCCGTCAGGAGCCTGCCCAGCGCGTAGTCGACCGCGAAGACGCCGGGCTGGACGACGACCGTGTCCGCGGGCCCACCATCGGCCTCGGCTTCCGGCGCGCGACCGAGCAGGGCTGCCAGCCCTCCCCCGCCCGCGGTCCTGGCACCGACCAGGCGGGCGACCGGATCGAAGCCGAGGTGCTCGCGGAACAACGCGGCGCACTCGTCGATCGCCGCGCGGAACACCGGTTCGGAGGCGTACAGCCCGCCGGCCATGCCGTCGTACTGCTCCCCCACACCGGCCAGCAGGAACCCCGCTCGTCGTGTGCTCACACCGGATTCGGCGAGGACGCGGGACGCCGAGGACAGCGCCCGCACCGCGTCGGCGCTCGACGAGACGACGGCCGTGCGCCGATGCCCGAACGCCTTGCGGCCGCACTGCAGCGTGTAGGCGGCGTCCGCCGGATCCACCCACTGCTCGGCATCCGCCGCCAGCCTCGTGGTCGCGGCGTCGGCGGCTTCGGCCGTGTGAGCCGACCAGACCAGCAGCTGGTGCGGACGCGCGGTAGGCCGTTCGACGTCCTCGGCCGGTGCCTCCTCGATGACGACGTGCACGTCCGCGCCGCCGTAGCCGTGCGCGTTGACGCCGGCCAGCCGTGGGCGTTCGCCGCGCGGCCAGTCGGTCAGCTCGGTCACCACGGCGAGCTTGTCGCCGGAGGCGGCCAGCCGCTGGTTCGGTGCGGAGAAGTGCACGGCGGGCGGCAGCTTCTCGTGGTGCAGCGCGAGAGCCGCCTTGATCAGCCGGGCGATCCCGCCCGCCTGGTTGATGTGGCCGAGGTTGCCGTCGGTCGAGCCGAGCGTGACCCGCTCGACGCCGTCCACGCCGAAGACCTTCTGCAGAGCCATGATCTCGACGGCGTCACCGAAGGGCGTGCCCATCGCGGTCACCTCGACGTGGTCGATCTCGGCGGGATCGACTCCCGCCACGGCCATCGCCTCGGCCATCACGGCGGTCTGCCCCGGCACGCCGGGCACGCCGAAGCCCTGGCGGCCCTTCCTGCCCTCGTGCAGCGCGGCCCAGCCGCGGATGACCGCGTAGATCCGGTCCCCGTCGGCCTGCGCGTCCTCGAGCCTGCGCAGCACGACGGCGCCGACCCCGTCACCGGGGATCTTGCCGTTCGCCTCGGCGTCGAGCACGCGGCTGACGCCGTCCGGGGAGAACTCGCTGCCCTCGTGGTGCAGGTAACCGGGGTACTGAGGCACGATCACCGAGACCGCTCCCGCGATGACCAGGTCCGACTCGCCCGCGAGCAGGCTGGAACAGCCTGCCGCGACGGCGGCGAGCGCGGTCGAGCTGCAGCTCTGGACGCTCACCGACGGTCCGGTGAGGTCGAGCGCGTACGACACCCGCGACGGCAGGAGGTCCTTCTCGTTCTGCAGCACGAGGTGGTCGGGGCCGTTGGCCAGCACGACGTCGTCGTTCTGCAGCAGGTTCGACAGCAGGTAGGTGCTCGGCGCACCGCCGGCGAACACCCCGACCAGGCCGTCGAAGCGGCCGGGATCGACGCCCGCGTCCTCCAGCGCGTGCCACGAGCACTCGAGGAACAGGCGGTGCTGCGGGTCGGTCAGCTCGGCCTCGGACCTGCTGAAGCCGAACAGGCCGGCGTCGAACCGGTCCACATCGGACAGCAGCCCCGACGCGGCGACGAAAGCGGGGTCCTCCACCAGCTCCGGCGGCACACCGGCCGCCAGCAGCTCGGCCGGGCCCATCCTCGTGATCCCGTCCCGCCCCGCGCACAGGTCGGCCCAGAACTCGCCGATGTCCGGAGCGCCGGGGAAGTTCCCGGCCATGCCCACGATCGCGATGTCGTGGCTGGTGTCGCGTTCTGGCGTGGTCATCCGTTCCTCACCTTCGGGTTCCGGTCTGGCGCCTGCGCAGGCCTCCGGCGCGCGCCCGGCGGCGTTCACCGCGGGCGGAGGCGTCCTCGGCCACGTCCGCGAGGTCCGGCCCCGCGGCCGAGTCCGGCTGGGCGAGCAGGGTCGCGAACTCGGCGATGGTCGGCTTCTCGAACAACGTGGCCGGCGCCAGCTCGACGCCGAGCTCCTTGCCGATGCGGCCGATCACCACCAGGCCGACGAGGGACGTGCCGCCGAGGTCGAAGAACTTGTCGTCGACGCCGACCTGCTCCAGTCCGAGGCAGGCCTGCCAGATCTCGGCCACCTGGTGCTCGGCGGGCGTGCTCGGGGCCACGTAGGGGGTCCGCAGCTCCGGACGCGGGTAGCGCTTGCCGTCGTTCAGGTCGACCGCCGCACCGCCGACCAGAGCTTCGAGCGAGTCCAGCTGGGCCAGCGCGGCCAGCGCGTCGGAGAGTTCCAGCGACAGCACGGCCACCTGGGTCTCGCCAGACGCCACGATGCGGGACAGCAGTTCCGTCCCCTCCTCGGTCGGGATGCCGAACTCCTCGCGGAACCGCTTGGAGCTGTCCTGCATCTCGGCAGAGCCGGCGAGCCCGGCGGAAGTCCAGGGGTCGAGCTGCCACGGTCCCCACGCCACCGAGACGACGCGCTTGGCGACCCCGCCAGTGTTGGCCTCCACGACCGCGAAGGAGTCGAGGAACGCGTTCGCCGCCGAGTAGTCGGTCGCGCCGACGCCGACGGTCAGGCTCGCGACCGACGAGTAGAGCACCAGCAGTTCCACCGGGTCGTCGCGCAGCGCGTCGGCCAGGGCGAGCGTGCCCGCCACCTTCGGCGCGAGCACCGCCGCCGCCTGCTCCTCGGTCTTGGTCTGCAGCAGGCCGCCACCGGCGACGCCCGCCGCGTGCACGACACCGTGCAGCACACCGAAGTGCGCGCGGACCTCCTGCACCAGCGAGGTGACCTGGGCGGGGTCGCTGACGTCGGCCTGGGCGACGAACACCTCGGCGCCCAGTGCACGCAGGTCCTTCACGGCCATGAGCACGCCGCTGGTCTTGTCGTTGACGCCCTTCTCCGCGATCCACGCGTCCCAGGTGTCCTCCGGCGGCAGTCCCTTGCGCCCGGCCAGCGCGAGCCTGGTGCCGAGCGGGGCCAACCGGCGCGCGAGCGCCAGTCCGAGCTCGCCCAGACCACCGGTGATGAGGTAGACACCGCCGGGGCGCCAGGCCTCCGCGTCGTCGACCTCCGGCAGCCCGACCACCTCGTAGGCGCGGACCCAGCGGCGGCCGTGCCGCCACGCGGCCACGGCGACGCCGTCCACGGTGTCCGAAGTGGACGCCGCCAGGCCGTCGACCTCGCGCAGCGCCTGGCGGGCGTGGTCGCCGTCCGTGCCGAGGTCGGCGTACTGCGACCGGAGCAGGGGGTACTCGGCGGCGAGGGCGGGCGTGATCGCCGCGATGGTCGCGGCGTGCGGGTCCTTCGCGTCACCGTCGAGGACCTCGAACCCGTTGGCGGCGAGGCTGACCAGCTCGACCCGCCTGCCGGCGCACTCCGTGCCGATGGCCTTGCCGAGCCGCATCAGGCTGTAGAAACCGCTCTCCTGGCCGGTGTCGGTGAGACCGTGGGCGTGCACGATCCGCAGCGGCTCACCGGTCGTGCCGGCCAGCAGGGCGCGATAGCCCTCCTGGTCCTGCGGCGGGGTGTGCGCGTGGACCACGTCGTGCCCGGCTTCCCGGGCCAGCGTGGCGAACCTGTCGGCGAACTCACCCGGTTCGGCGAACAGCACCAGCGGTCCCGCGGTGGCGGGCACCGGACGGCTGTTGTCCCGACGCCAGGTGGGCACGTGGGCTTTCAGGCCGTCGTAGGACGGCATCCCTGCGTTCGCCGCATCGGTGCTCGTGGACGCCGACGAACCGGTGGTGGCGTTCGCCGCGACCTCCGGCCAGTAGCGCGTGCGCTGGAAGCGGTAGACGGGCAGCAGGACGAACACGCGTTCCGCGGCGGCACCGCTCGCCCAGCCGACCGGCACGCCGTGCTCCCACAGCGCACCGAGCGCGGCGAGCCACGAGCGGCGGTTCGGCTCGAGCGGCAGGCCGCCCGGCGATCCGCCGGGACCGATCTCGACGAGCACGTCCGCGTGCCGGGCCACGACCTGCAGGCCCTCCGCGATCCGGTCCGACTCCCCCGCCCAGTGGGCGGCGTCCGCCACCTCGGCGGCGGTCAGCACGGCGCCGGTGCGCGGCGACACGACGGTGATCACGGGTTCCGCGACCGTGGTGGGCGTGGTCCCGTCCAGGGCCAGCGCCAGACCGTCGGCCGGCGACAGCATTCCGCCGACGACCGCGGCGACGCACTCCCCGGCCCCTGCTCCCAGCACGACGGCGGGGACCAGGTCCCACGCGCCGAGCAACCTGGCCAGGCCGTACTCGACGGCGAACACGACGGCCCGCTCGTCGGCATCCGACTCGCCGTGCAGCGCGCCCAGCAGGTCCACCCGCCCGTTCAACAGGCCGGCGCACTCGTCGATCGCGGCGGTGAACGCCGGTTCGGTGCGGTACAGCTCCTCTGCGGCACCGCCGAGGGCACCGAGTTCCGCGGGGAGGAAGAGTCCGAATCGGCGCTTGTCCTCGACCACCGACCCGGTGACGCCCGACCGCAGGGACGCGATGGCGTCCGCGATGTCGCGCACCGGCAGTGCGGACCGCACCGGCAGCGCGCTGCGCCCGGACTGGGTGGTGTGCGCGACGTCGGCCAGTTCGAGCTCGGGGTGCGCCTCCAGGTGATCGGCCAGCGCCTCCGCGTTCGCCCGCAGGCTGGACTCGTTGTGCCCGGACACCGTGAGCAGCTGCCACGGCGGTGCCGGTCGCGAGACCGGGCCCTGCGGCGCCTGCTCCAGTACGAAGTGGACGTTCGACCCCGACCAGCCGAACGAGCTGACGCCCGCTCGCAGCACCCCGTCGGAGTCGGCGGGGAACGGCCTCGCGGTCTGCACGGGCCGGACGGGACCGTCCAGGGTGACGACCGAGTTGGGGTTGGTCATGTTCAGGTTGGCCGGGATCTCGCCGTGTTCCAGCGCGAGCACGGTCTTCACCAGACCGGCCATCCCGGCGGCGGCCAGCGTGTGGCCGACGTTGGACTTGACCGCGCCCACGTACAGCGGCTCCGGTGCGCCGCGCTCGCCGAAGACCTCCTGCAGGGCGGTGAACTCGATGGCGTCGCCGAGCGGTGTGCCGGAGCCGTGCGCCTCGACGTAGCCGATCTCGTCGGTCCGCACGCCCGCGTCGGCGTGGGCGGCGCGGATGACCGCGATCTGCGCGGCCCGGTTGGGCGCGGTGAGACCGTTGCTGCGGCCGTCCTGGTTGGTCGCCGTGCCGCGGATCAGCGCACGGGTGCGCTGCCCCGGCGCGACGTCCTGAGTGCGGCGCAACACGACCACACCGCCGCCCTCACCGATCACGTAGCCGTCGGCGGACTCGTCGAAGGTCTTCGTGCGGCCGTCGGCGGCGAGCATGCTCATCTTGCAGGACTGGACGAACACCTCCGGGTTGATCATCGTGGAGGAGGCGCCGACGATCGCGATGTCGCACTCGCCGCGGCGCAGGCTCTGCACGGCCAGGTGCATGGCGCTGAGCGCGGAGGAGCACGCGGTGTCCACGGTCAGGCAGGGACCGCGCAGGTCGAGCTGGTGCGCGATCCGGCCGGCCGCCGCGGACAGCGAGCTGCCCAGACCGAAGTACGGGTCGTCCCCGGCCTCGGCACCGTCGACCTCCAGCTGGCGCATGCTGTACTGGATGGTGTCGATCAGCCCGGCGAACACGCCGGTGCGGCTGCCGCGCAGCTCCTCCGCGGTCAGCGAGGAGTCCTCCAGCGCCTCCCAGACCAGCTCCATGAGCAGCCGGAAGCTCGGGTCGGTGCGGCGCGCCTCCTGCGGCGAGAGACCGAAGAACGCGGCGTCCCAGCCCGCGATGTCGGTGACGAACGCGCCGTGCTGGGTGTAGGCCTTGCCCGGCGCGGTGCGGTCGGGGTCCAGGAAGTCGGCGGCGTTCCACCGGTTCGCCGGCGCGAGGCTGACGAGGTCCTTGCCCTGCATCAGGTTCTGCCAGTACTCGTCGACCGTGTCGCTGCCTCCCGCGAAGCGGGCGGACATGCCGACCACGGCGATCTCCTGGCCCTGCGCGGTGTTCGTGCGCGGGGTGGCCGTCGTCATCGACGGCTGTTCCCGCGGGCCGAGCTCGGCGAGCAGGTGCGTGACGAGGGCGGCCGGGCTCGGGTGGTCGAAGACGACGGTGGGCGGCAGCGCGAGCCCGGTCTCGGCGTTGAGGCGGCCGCGCAGCTCGACCGCGGTGAGCGAGTCGATGCCCAGCTTGGTGAACAGCTGCTGGGCGCTGACCTCGTCCTCATGGCCCAGCACGGCGGAGGTGTGGGTGAGCACGAGCTGGTGCAGCACGCGTTCGCGTTCGGCCTGGGGCATGCCGGCGAGCCGCGTCCGCCACCCCGTGGTGACCTCGGCGCCCTCCTCGGCACGTCGTGCGTCGGCCTCGGCGATCGCCACGACCTCGGGCAGGTCGGCGAGCAGGGGGCTCGGTCGCAGCGCGGCGAACGGCGGCGCGAACTTCGGCCACTCGAACGCCGCCACGGTCAGCGCGGTCTCCTCGCGGCCGAGCGCGCGCCGCAGCGCGAGGACACCCAGATCCGGTGCCATGGCGGGCACTCCGAGGTCGCTGAGCAGCTGGTCGGCCTGCCCGCTGACGCCCATGCCGACCTGGCCCCAGCGCCCCCAGGCGACGGAGGTGGCGGGCAGGCCGCGGAACCGGCGCTGCTGGGCGACGGCCTCCAGGTAGGCGTTCGCGGCGCCGTACACGCTCTGCGCGGGGTTGCCGACGGACGCGGCGATCGAGGAGAACAGCACGAAGGCGTCCAGGTCGAGCCCGTCGGTGAGCTCTTCGAGGTTGCGCGTTCCGGAGACCTTGGCGCGCAACGCGTCCGTGTAGGACTCGCGGCCGATCGTCTCGATGTGCCCGATCTCGAGGACGCCCGCGAGGTGGAACACGGCACGGAGGTCGTCACGGACGTCGTCGACGACGGTCTTGAGGGCGTCGCGGTCGGCGACGTCGCAGGCGATGATGGAGACCTTGTCCCCCAGGTCCTCCCGCAGGGACTGCGCACCCGGCGCGTTCCCGCCGGTCCGGGAGACCAGGACGACGCGGTCCGCGCCCGTCTCGGCCAGCCAGCGGGCGACCACGCCACCGAGACCGCCGGTGCCACCGGTCACGAGGACGGTGCCCCGCGGCTTCCAGGAGCGCGGCGTCTCAGCGTTCTCGGCGTGCGCCAGTCGACGACCGAACGCGCCCGCCGCACGGATCGCGACCTGGTCCTCACCGCGAGGTCCCGCGACCACGGCACCCAGAAGCGCGCTGACCCGGTCGGACGGCTCGGCCGGAACGTCGACCAGCCCGCCCCACGACCGCGGGTGTTCGAGCGCGGCTGCCCGGCCGAAGCCCCAGAGCTGGGCCTGGACCGCGGAGGCGGGCGCCTCGTGCGGGCCGGTGGCCACGGCCTGGCTCGTCAGCGTCCACAGCGGAGCGGTGATCTCGCGGGCCGCCAGTTCCTGCACCAGCGACAGGGTCGCCTCGGCGCCGAAGGACAGGCCATCGGTCTCGTGCTCGTCGAGCCCCACCAGGGAGAGCACGCCGTCGAGCGCCGGGACGCCTTCCAGTGCGGTGGCGACGGAGACGCGGTCCGGTGCGTCGAGCACCACCCGTTCGACGTCGGCTCCCCGCAGTGCCGCCACGGCGGCGTCGGTCCAGTCTGCGGACCGTGCCGAGGTCACGAGCAGCCAGCGGCCGGACGCGGCCGCCTGCTTCGGCGTGAACTGCTTCCAGTGCACGCGATATCCCAAAGCGTCCACTTCGGACTCGTTCGCGCGGGAGCTGCGCCAGCGCGCCAGCGCCGGGAGAACGTCGTCGAGAGGGGCCTGCGCGTTCGGCAGGTCCAGTTCGGCGGCCAGTTCCTCGGCGTCGCCGCCCGCCACGACGGACCAGAACCGGGCGTCCTCACCTGCACCGACCGTGACGTCACCGGCGTCTTCCAGCCAGTGACGCCGGCGCTGGAACGGGTAGGTCGGCAGGGTGACGACACGGGCGCCGGTACCGGCGAGGTAGGCGGACCAGTCGACGTCGACTCCGTTGACGTGCAACGCGGCGAGCGCGGAGACCAGGGTGTGGGCCGGATCGCGGTCCTTGCGCTGGGCGGCGGCGAACACCACGCCGTCCGGCAGCGAGGCACGGCCCATCGCGGTCAGCGGGGCGTCCGGTCCCAGCTCGAGGAACGCGGTCACACCGCGCTGGTGCAGGGTCTCGACGGCGTCGGCGAAGCGCACCGCCTCACGGGCGTGCTCGACCCAGTACCGCGGGTCGGTCAGCCGGTCGGCGAGCGCACCGGTCAGCGTGGAGACGACCGGAATCGTGGGCTCGCCGTAGGAGAGGTCACCGGCGACCTCCGCGAACTCGGCCAGCATCGGGTCCATCAGGCTGGAGTGGAAGGCGTGCGAGACCCTCAGCCGCGTGGTGCGGCGGTCGGCGAAGCGCTCGGCCACCGCGAGGACGGCCTCCTCGGCGCCGGACAGCACCACCGCACGGGGTCCGTTGACCGCGGCCAGGCAGACGTCGTCACCGAGGTGCGGGCGGACCTCGTCCTCGGTCGCCTCGACGGCCACCATCGCGCCACCGGCGGGCAGCGCCTGCATCAGGCGGCCACGGGCCAGCACCAGCCGCGCGGCGTCGGCGAGGGAGAGCACCCCCGCGACGTGGGCGGCGGCCAGTTCACCGATCGAGTGGCCGGCCAGGTAATCGGGGACCACTCCCCACGAGGTGACCAGGCGGTACAGCGCGACTTCGAACGCGAACAGCGCGAGCTGGGCGAACTCGGTGCGGTTCAGCCGCTCGGCGTCGTCGCCGAACACGACGTCGCGCACACCCGGCAGGTACTCGCAGACCTCGTCGAACGCGGTGGCGAACGCCGGGAACGCGCTGTGCAGCTCGCGGCCCATGCCGATCCGCTGCGAGCCCTGGCCGCTGAACAGCACGGCCAGCTTCCCGGTGGTGGCGAAGCCGGTGATCGCGCCGGCGTCACCGTCGGCCACCGCGCGCAGCCCGGCGGCCAGCTCGTCGGGGCCCGCGCCGACGACGACCGCGCGGTGGTCCATCGCCGCGCGGGTGGTGGCCAGCGACAGCGCGACGTCCACGGGCTCGTCCACACCGGACAGCAGCGCCGCGGCCTGCGCGCGAACGGCGGCGGGCGAAGCTCCCGACAGCACGTAGGGCACCGTGGCCGGGGCCACGATCTCCCGTGGCGGCAGCGGTTCCTCCTGCGCCTGCTCCAGGATGACGTGGGCGTTGGTGCCGCTGATGCCGAACGAGGACACGCCCGCGCGGCGCGGCCGGTCGGTCTCCGGCCACGGCCGTTGCTCGGACAGCAGCGCGACCGTTCCGGCCGACCAGTCGATGTGGCCGGACGGGCGGTCGACGTGCAGGCTCGCCGGGAGCACGCCGTGCCGCATCGCCTCGACCATCTTGATGACCCCGGCGACACCGGCGGCGCACTGCGTGTGCCCGATGTTGGACTTGACCGACCCGATCCACAGCGGCTCGGTGCGGTTCTGGCCGTAGGTCGCCAGCAGGGCCTGCGCCTCGATGGGGTCACCGAGCTTCGTGCCGGTGCCGTGCGCCTCCACGGCGTCCACATCGGACGGTGACAGCCTCGCGTTGGCCAGCGCCTGGCGGATGACACCTTGCTGCGACGGGCCGTTGGGGGCGGTCAGACCGTTGGACGCGCCGTCGGAGTTGACCGCGCTGCCGCGGATCACCGCCAGCACCGGGTGGCCGTTGCGCCGCGCGTCGGACAACCGCTCCAGCACCAGGACGCCGGCGCCCTCGGCCCAGTTCGTGCCGTCGGCACCGTCGGCGAACGGCTTGCACCGGCCGTTGCGGGCCAGGCCGCGCTGGCGGGAGAAGTCGACGAACGGGCCGGGGCTCGCCATGACCGTCACACCGCCCGCCAGGGCGAGGGTGGACTCCCCCGTCCGCAGCGAGTGGGCGGCCAGGTGCAGCGCCACCAGCGACGACGAGCAGGCGGTGTCGATCGACACCGACGGACCCTGCAGGCCCAGCACGTAGGAGATCCGGCCGGACACCACGCTGCCGAGGGTTCCGGTGGCGAGGTAGCCCTCGTACTCCTCCGGCACCGCGTCGAGCCTGGTGGCGTACTCGGTGTTCGTGACACCGGTGAACACGCCGGTCGTGCTGCCCTTGAGCGACGCCGGGTCGATGCCGGCGCTCTCGACGGCCTCCCAGGCGGTCTCGAGCAGCAGCCGCTGCTGCGGGTCGGTCGCCTCGGCCTCGCGGGGCGAGATGCCGAACAGCTCGGCGTCGAACTGGTCCGCGTCGTGCAAGAACCCGCTCTCGCGGACGTAGGTGGTGCCCGGCCGCTCCGGGTCCGGGTCGTAGAGGCTCTCGAGGTCCCAGCCGCGGTTGGTGGGGAACGGCGAGATGGCGTCGCCCCCGGTGCTGACGAGGTCCCACAGCTGCCCCGGCGAACGGATCTCGCCGGGGTAGCGGCAGCTCATCGCGACGATCGCGATCGGCTCGGCCTGGCGTTCCTCGGACTCCCGCAGCTGCCGACGGCTCTCCCGCAGGTCAGCCGCCATTCGCTTGAGGTAGTCGACGTACTGCTCTTCGGTGGGCATCGGTCTTGGCTCCTATGACGGCTGGGGCTGGTCAGCGCGTGCCGAACTCGTGGTCGATCAGCGCGAGGATGGTGTCCGGGGTCGCGGTGTCGAGATCGCTCCCGGAGGAGTCCGAGCGCTTGGCCGTCCAGTCGGACAGCAGTCGCTGCAGACGCCGGTCGACCTCGGTGTCGTCCGGATCGGTGCCGGCGAGCATCGCCTCCAGCCGGCCTATCTGTTCGATCAGCTCGGTGCTGCCCTGCTCGGCGTCACCGGCCAGTTCGGTGTGCAGGAACGCGGACAGCGCGGCCGGGCTGGGGTAGTCGAAGACCAGCGTCGAGGTCAGTCGCAGCCCGGTGGCGGCGCTCAGGCGGTTGCGGAACTCGACCGACGTCAGCGAGTCGAACCCGAGGTCGTGGAACCCGCGGGCGGGCTCGACGCTGTCCGCGCCCGTCCTGCCCAGCACCAGTGCGGCCTCCCGCCGGACCAGGTCGAGCAGGAACTCGTCGCGCTGGGCCGGGCTCAGGCCGGCGAGCTTGCGCAGCAGTTCGCCGTCCTGCTGCGCGGTGGCGGCCCTGGCCCGCACGTGGCCGGAGGCGCCGACCAGGCTGCGCAGCAACGGGGACATGGACGCGTCCGAGGCGTTGGCGCGGACAGTCGCGCGGTCGACCCTCAGCGCGAGCAGGACCGGGTGCGCGGTACCGACGGCGAGGTCGAACATCGCCATGCCCTCGGAGGACGTGATGGGCGGGAAACCACTGCGGCGCAGGCGTTCCTCGCCCTCCGCGCCGAGCCGGTCGCCCATGCCGCCCGACCACAGGCCCCACGCGATCGAGTGGGCGACCAGACCGTCACCGCGGCGACGGGTGGCCAGGGCGTCGAGGAAGCTGTTGGCGGCGGCGTAGTTGGCCTGCCCCGCGTTGCCCAGCACCCCGGCGGCCGAGGAGAACAGGACGAACCAGCGCAGCGGCAGGTGCCGGGTCAGCTCGTGCAGGTGAGTCGCGGCCTGGACCTTGGGTGCGAAGACGCGGTCCACCCGTTCCGGGGTGAGGGCGTCGACCAGGCCGTCGTCGAGGACGCCCGCCGCGTGCACGACACCGGTCAGCGGGTGCTCGGCCGGGACGGCGCCGAGCAGGTCCGCCACGGCGTCGCGGGAGGCGAGGTCGCAGGCGACGACGGTGACCGCGGCGCCCAGGCCGGTCAGGTCGGCGACCAGGTCGGCGGCGCCTGGTGCGTCCGGGCCGCGCCTGCTCGTCAGGACCAGGTGCCGGACACCGTGCTCGGTCACCAGGTGCCGGGCGAGCACGCCGCCGAGGTCGCCGGTGCCGCCGGTGATCAGCACGGTGCCGTCCGGCTCGGGGCCGCGCGGGATCGTCAGCACCAGCTTGCCGATGTGCTTGGCCTGGCTCAGGTGCCGGAACGCCTCCGGTGTCTGCCGCACGTCCCAGAGGCGGGTCGGCAACGGCGTGAGGACACCGCGGTCGAACAGCTCGACCACCTCGGCCCACATCCGGGTGAGCAGCTCCGGCTCGGCCTCGATCAGGTCGAAGGGCTGGTAGCGGACCCCGGGGTGCCGCGCGGCGACCTCGTCCGGGTCGCGCAGCCCGGCCTTGCCCATCTCCATGAACCGGCCGCCGCGCGGCAGCAGCCGCAGCGAGGCGTCGACGAACTCACCGGTCAGCGCGTCCAGCACGACGTCGACGCCGCGCCCGCCGCTGGTGGTCGTGAAGTGCTGCTCGAAGCCGAGCGTGCGGGAGTCGGCGATGTGGCCGTCGTCGAGCCCGGCCTCGCGCAGGACGTGCTGCTTGCCGGCACTCGCGGTGGCGTAGACCTCCGCGCCGAGGTGCCGGGCGATCTGCACGGCGGCCATGCCGACGCCCCCGGCGCCCGCGTGGACCAGCACCGACTCGCCCGCGCTGAGCCCGGCCAGTTCCTTGAGGCCGTAGTAGGCGGTGAGGAACACCAGCGGGACCGAGGCCGCGGTCTCGAACGACCAGCCGTCGGGAACCCTCGTCACGAACGCGCGGGACGCGGTGGCGACCGTGCCGATGCCACCGGCGGCGACACCCATGACGGCCTCGCCGACCGCCAGGTCCGTCACCTCGGACCCGACCTCGACCACCACGCCCGCCACCTCGTTGCCGAGCGGGCCGGGCTCGCCGTCGAACATGCCGAGCACGTTCAGCACGTCGCGGAAGTTCAGGCCCGCGGCGGCGACGGCGATCCGGACGTTCTTGGCCCCCAGCGGTTCCAGGTCCAGCGCTTCCAGGCGCAGGTTGTCCACGGTGCCGCGAGCGGTCATGCCCAGTCGCCAGTCCGGTGCGGCCGGAACGACGAGCTCGTCCGCTCCCGGCAGAGCTCCCAGGCGCGGGACGGCGAACTCGCCGCCGCGGGAGAGCAGCTGCGGCTCGCCGGTGGACAGCGCCGCCGCGAGCTGCGCGGACGTCGGTTCGGCGTCGGTGTCGATCAGCACGTACCGGCCGGGGTTCTCGGACTGGGCCGAGCGCACCAGGCCCCAGACCGCGGCGGCCGCCGGGTCGGCCTGGTCCGTGCCGGCCGCGTCGCGGGTGAGCACGACCAGGGTGGTGCCGTGCAGGCGTTCCTCGGTGTTCCACCGCTGGAGAACGGCGAGGACGCGGGTGGTCTCCGCCAGTGCGGTGCCCGCCACGTCGGCGTCTCCCGAGCGGATCGGGAGAACGACGACCGGCGGGGGCGGGACGTCGTCGTCGAGGTCGTCGGCGAAGGCCCACTCGACGTCGTGGTCACCGGAGACGGGCAGCGGTGCCCAGTCGAGGTGGAACAGGGAGTCCAGCGCACCCGGTTCGGCCGCCGTGAACTGGTCGGCGCTGATCTGGCGCAGCAGGAGCGCGCCGATGGTGGCCACCGGGGCGCCGACGCCGTCCGCGATCCGGAGGGCGACCGCGTCCGACTGGCCGGGGGTGAGCCGCAGTCGCAGCGTGGTGGCGCCGATGGCGTGCAGGGCGACGTCCTGCCACAGGAAGGGAATCCGCGGACCGGAGTCCTCGTCCGCGGTGAGACCGATGGCGTGCAGGCAGGAGTCGAGCAGCGCCGGGTGCAGGCCGAACCTCTCCGCGTCCTTCTGCGCCTCGCCCTCCTCGGGCAGCCGCAGCTCCGCGTAGACCTCGTCGCCGAGGCGCCAGGCCGCCCGCAGGCCGCGGAACACCGTCCCGTACTCCAGGCCGTTGCGGGAGAAGGCCTCGTACACGTCGTCCAGGTCGACGGCGGTGGCGCCACGAGGCGGCCACTCCGCCAGGTCGAAGTCCGGTGCGGTGACGGAAGGGGCCAACGTGCCGGAGGCGTGCTGGGCCCAAGTTCCCTCGCCGGCGCGGGAGTGCAGCGACACCGGCCGGCGGCCGGACTCGTCCGGCGCGGCCAGCACGACCTGCAGGTCTCGTGTGCCGTCGAGGAACACCGGCTCGTGCAGGGTGAGCTCTTCCAGGTGCGGGCACCCGGCCTCGTCGCCCGCCCGCAGCGCGAGCTCCACCAGTGCCGTTCCCGGCAGGAGCGCGGTTCCCGCGACGACGTGGTCCGCGAGCCACGGGTGGGTCGAGAGCGAGATCCGGCCGGTGAGGACGAGTCCCGAGTCGTCGGCCAGTGCCACCGACGCGCCCAGCAACGGGTGGCGGGCGTCGGCCAGGCCCAGCCCGGCCGGATCGCCCGCACTGCCCGCAGACCTCAGCCAGTAGGTGTCGTGCTGGAACGCGTAGGTGGGCAGCTCGGCCGCGCGAGCCCCGGTGCCTTCGTAGAACGTCCGCCAGTCCACGCGTCCGCCGCGCACGTGCAGAGCGGCGAGGGCGGTCGTCGCCGTCACCGGCTCGGAACGGCCGCCGCGCAGCATCGGCACGGCGAGCACGTCCTCGTCGGGCAGGACGCGGGCGAGCATGGCGGTCAGGACCGAGTCTGGTCCGAGCTCGACGAACCGCGAGACGCCCTCGGAGCGGAGCCAGGTGATCGAGTCCGCGAACCGGACGGGCTGCCGGACGTGGCGCGGCCAGTACCCCGGCGCGGTGACCTCGTCGGTACCGGCCAGCTTGCCGGTCACGTTGGACACCACCGGAATCTTCGCGGCGCCGTAGGAGACGCTGTCCGCGACAGCGGTGAACTCGGCGAGCATGTCGTCCATGCGCGCCGAATGGCAGGCGTGCGTCATGCGCAGCCGCTTGGTCTTGCGGCCCCGCTGGGCGAACGACTCCGCCACCGCGAGTACCGCGTCCTCGTCGCCGGACAACACCACAGCGTCCGGACCGTTGACCGCGCCGATCTCGACGCCGTCCACGAGCGCGGCGCGGACCTCCACCTCGGAGGCCTGGACGCTGACCATGGCGCCGCCGGAGGGCAGCGCCTCCATCAGCCTGCCGCGGGCGGCGACCATCTTCGCCGCGTCCTCCAGCGTCCAGACACCGGCCACGTGCGCGGCGGTGAGCTCACCGATGGAGTGGCCGGCGACGAAGTCGGGACGCACGCCCCAGGACTCCAGCAGCCGGAACAACGCGACCTCGACGGCGAACAGCGCCGGCTGCAGGTAGCTCATCCGGTCGAGCAGGTCCTGGTCGTCGCCGAAGACCACGCCGGTGAGCGACCGGTCCAGGTGCTCGTCCATCGCCGCCACCACCGCGTCGAACGCCTCGGCGTAGACGGGGAAGGCCCGGTGCAGCTCACCGCCCATGCCGCAGCGCTGGCTGCTCTGCCCGGTGAACAGGAACGCCGTGCGCCCGATCAGCGGGGCGCCCGTGACGACGGCGGGCGAGGGCGAACCCTCCGCCAGCGCGGTCAGACCGGACACGAGGTCGTCCCGGGTCGGGCCGATCACCGCGGCCCGCCGGTCGAGCGTGGACCGGCCGGTCGCGAGCGAGTGCGCGACGTCGAGCGGATCGGCTCCACCCAGGGCGCCGAGCACACGGGAAGCCTGTGCCCGCAGGCCTTTCTCGTTCTTGGCCGACAACACCCACGGCAGCACCGGCGGAGAAGTCCGTTCGACGCTCTCGGGCTCCTCCACGACCTGCTCGAGGATGACGTGGGCGTTGGTGCCGCTCAGGCCGAACGACGACACCGCGGCGCGGCGAGGCCGGTCGACAGCGGGCCAGGGGCGTTCGCCGGTGAGCAGTTCCACCGCGCCCGCCGTCCAGTCGACGTGGGGCGACGGCTCGTCGACGTGCAGCGTGCGCGGCAGCACCCCGTGCCTCATGGCCTCGACGACCTTGATGATCCCGGCGACACCGGCGGCCGCCTGGGAGTGACCGATGTTGGACTTGATGGATCCCAGGTACAGCGGCTCGTCGCGGTCCTGGCCGTAGGTGGCCAGCAACGCCTGCGCCTCGATCGGGTCACCGAGGCGGGTGCCGGTGCCGTGCGCCTCGACGAGGTCGACGTCCGATGTGGACAGCCGGGCGTTCGCCAGCGCCTGGCGGATCACCCGTTGCTGCGACGGGCCGCTGGGAGCGGTGAGCCCGTTCGACGCACCGTCCTGGTTGACCGCCGAACCGCGGACGATCGCGAGGACGCGGCGTCCGTTGCGGCGGGCGTCGGACAACCGTTCCAGCAGCAGCACTCCGGCGCCTTCCGACCACCCCGTGCCGTCGGCCGCGGCGGCGAAGGCCTTGCACCGGCCGTCCACGGCCAGACCGCGCTGCCGGGAGAACTCGACGAACGTCTCGGGGGTGGACATCACGGTGACCCCGCCGACCAGGGCCAGCGAGCACTCACCGGTGCGCAGGGCCTGCCCGGCCAGGTGCAGTGCGACCAGGGAGGACGAACACGCCGTGTCGATCGTCACCGCCGGCCCCTCCAGGCCGAACGTGTAGGACACCCGGCCCGACAGCACGCTGTTGGACGAGCCCGTGCCGACGAATCCCTCGATGTCCTCGGACACCGACGTCAACCCGGACACGTACTCCGTGCGCATCGCGCCGGCGAACACGCCGGTGGCACTCCCCCGCAGCGAGGCGGGGGCGATCCCGGCCCGTTCCAGCGCCTCCCAGGTGACCTCGAGCAGCAGGCGCTGCTGCGGGTCCATGGCCAGCGCCTCGCGGGGCGAGATCCCGAACACCTCCGCGTCGAACCGATCGGCGTCGTGCAGGAACCCGCCCGCGGTGGTGTAGGTCGTGCCGCGGTGGTCCGGGTCGGGGTGGTAGAGCGAGCCGACGTCCCAGCCCCGGTTGTCCGGGAAGCTGGTCACGCCGTCCTCGCCGTGCGCCACCAGTCGCCAGAGGGCCTCCGGCGAGTCCACACCGCCGGGGTAGCGGCAGGCCATCCCGACGACGGCCAGCGGCTCGGACGCGCTCTCCTGGACCTCGTCCAGGCGACGCCTGGTGTCGCGGAGTTCGGTGGTCAACCGCTTGAGGTAGTCGAGCGTCCGGTCGTCGCTGGTCATGCCGATTCCTCCTTGAGGCAGCGTCCTGTGTGGACGCTGCCACCAACGGAAATTCCGAAACGGGTCAGAGTTCGTTGTCGAGCAGGGAGAACATGTCGTCCAAGGTGGCCGACTCGATGTCGGTCCGGTCGTCCTCGCCGGCGCGGGTCTTGTCCCGCCACAGCGCGACGAGCTGACGCAGCCGCGTTTCCACCCGGGCCCCGTCGGTGGTCGCCGGGTCGAGCGCCGACAGCGCCGTCTCCAGGTGAGTGATCTCGGTGTCCACTCCGGACACCTCGGGCGCGGCGGCCGGTACCACCTCGGCCTGCAGGAACTCCGACATGGCGTCCGGAGTCGGGTAGTCGAATATCAGCGTCGCCGGCAGGCGCAGACCGGTCGCCTCACCGAGCTGGTTGCGCAGCTCGACCGCGGTCAGCGAGTCGAACCCCAGGTCGGTGAACGCCCTGTCGGGCTCGATCACGTCCGGTCCGGCGTGCCCGAGCACGGTTGCCGCCTGCCGGCGGACCACGTCGAGCAACGCCTGCCGGGCATCGGCCTGCGACAGCCCGGCCAGGCGCCGCCTCAGCTCGTCCGCCTGTCCCGCGGCGTCTGCCGAGGCCGACCTGCGGGCGCGCTGCGGCGGCACCAGTGCCCGCAGCAGCGGTGGCACGGACGTGTTCTCGGCGAGTGCCCTGAGCCTCGCCACGTCGAGCTTCACCGGCACCGTCGCCGGTGCCGCCATGGACGTGGCCAGGTCGAACAACGCCAGGCCCTCGGCCGGGGTGAGCGCGCCGAAGCCCTCGCGTGCCATCCGGCCGGCGTCCGTGGCCGAGCCCATGCCGTCGGCCCAAAGGCCGTAGGCCAGGGACGAGGCGGGCAGGCCCAGTGAGCGCCGGTGTTCGGCGAGCGCGTCGAGGAAGGTGTTCGCCGCGGCGTAGTTCGCCTGGCCCGGTGCGCCGAGGACGCCCGCGGCCGAGGAGAACAGGACGAACATCGCGAGATCCCGTCCCAGGGTCAGCTCGTGCAGGTTCCAGGCCGCGTCCACCTTGGGGCGCAACACCTTCTCCAGCCGCTGCGACGTGAGCGAGGTGAACAGGCCGTCGTCGAGAACGCCGGCCGCGTGGACGACACCGGTCAGCACGGGAATGCCGTCCAGCAGGTCCTCCAGCTGGGACCGGTCGGCCGCGTCGCAGGCGACGACGCGGACCTCCGCACCCAGCCCGATCAGCTCACCGGCCAGTTCCGCCGCACCCGGCGCGTCCACACCGCGCCGGCCCGCGAGGACGAGGTCCCGGACACCGAGCGCGGTGACCAGGTGCCGGGCCACGACCGCGCCGAGGCCACCGGTACCGCCGGTCACGAGGACCGTCCCACTCGCGTCGAGCACTCGCGGCAGGGTCAGCACGACCTTGCCGGCGTGACCGGGGAAGCGGGCCGCCTCGGGAGCCTCGCGGACGTCCCAGGAGCGGATCGGCAGGGGGTTGAGCTCACGCGACTCGAACATCGTGATCAGCTCCTCCCACATCGCCGAGATCCGGTCGGCGCCCGCGTCGGTCACGTCGAACGCCCGGTAAGTCACACCTGGATACTGCCCTGAGAAATCGCTCGTCGGGCGAAGATCGCCGTTCCCCCTTTCCACCATCCGCCCACCGCGCGGCAACAACCGGATCGTCGCGTCGGTGACCTCACCGGCGACCGGGTTGAGGACGACGTCGACGCCACGGCCGTTGCTGGAGGCCAGGAACCGCTCCGCGAAACCAGGGGCCTGGGAGGAGGCGATGCGGCTGTCGGGCAGGCCCGCCGAGCGCAGGACGTCCCACTGGCCCTCACCGGCAGTGCCGTAGACCTCCGCACCGAGGTGGCGGGCGATCTGGGTGGCGGCCATGCCGACGTCGCCGGCCGCGTCGGTGATCAGCACCGCCTCCCCCGCGGACAGACCCGCGAGGTCGTTCAGCGCGTACCAGGCCGTGAGGAACGCCAGTGGCACGGAGGCCGCCTGCTCGAAGGTCCACCAGTGGGGGACCTTGGTGACGAACGCGCGGCCGGTGCGGACGATCGGGCCGACACCGTTGTGCACCAGGCCCATCACCGCGTCGCCGGCGCGGAGGTCCGTGACGCCCTCCCCCACCTCCAGGACGACGCCCGCGGCTTCGCGGACGAGCACCCCGTCGCCGAAGCACGCACCGGCGGCACGAACGCCGATCCGGATCTCGTGTGCCGCCAACTGTTCGGCGGCCTCCGGGAAGGGCTGGAACGTGAACTCGCCCGCGTTCTCCCCGCTCGGTGAGTCCAACCGCCAGGCGCGCTCACCCGGCGGCGGTACCAGTTCCGGCGCGGTGCTCGCACGGAGCAGGCGGCAGGCGTGCACCACACCGTCACGCACCGCGAGCTGCGTCTCGTCGCCGAGGTTCGAGACCGCCAGTTCCACGTCCTGCTCGGAGGCGTCCAGCAGCACCAGCCGGCCGGGGTTCTCGTTCTGGGCACTGCGGATCAGCCCCCAGACCGAGGCCGTGACCGGGCTGACCTCGTCGGAACTGCGCGCCCGCACCGCGTCGTGGGTGAGCACGACGAGCTTGCCGTCGGCGTTGTGCTCGTCGGCCAGCCACTCCTGGACGGTGGTGAGCGTGCTCGTCAGCACGTCGTGCACGGCACGCGGAACCACCTCTGCGGGCGGCTGCACCCTGAGCACCGTGACCGGCGACGCGGCCTGACCGGCCTCGCCGTGGTAGGCCCAGGCGACCGGGGCACCGTCGCCCGCCACCGGAACCCACTCCGCGCGGAACAACCAGTCCGAAGTGGACTGTTGCGCGCCGAGCTGTTCCTTCGAGACTTCGCGCAGCAGCAGGGATCCGACGGTGAGCACGGGTGCGCCCGAGGTGTCGGTGAGTTCCAGCCGCACCGAGTCGGCACCGGTGGGCGTCACGGACACGCGCACCGCGGTCGCACTCGTGGCGTGCAGCGAGACGTCGCGCCACAGGAACGGCAGCCGCGCGGACGCCTCCCCGTCGAAGCCGAGCAGCCCGATGGGGTGCAGGGCCGCGTCGAGCAACGCCGGGTGGATGCCGAAGCGGGCCACGTCGCCGTGGGCCACGTCCGGCAGCACCACGTCGGCGAAGATCTCCCCGTCCCGCAACCAGGCCGAGGTCAGACCCTGGAACACCGGGCCGTAGCTCAGGCCCGTGGCCGCCAGGTCGGAGTACAGGCCTTCGAGGTCGAGGACCTCCGCATCCGCGGGCGGCCACGCGCTCGCCACCGGGAGACGGTTCTCGTCAGGCGTGAGCACACCCGACGCGTGCTGCGTCCACGGTTCCTCGACGGAGGCGTCCGCGCGCCTCGAGTACACCGCGACCTCGCGCCCGCCGTCCGCGGCGGCACCGCCGACGACGACCTGGACGGCCAGCCCGCCCTGGTCCGGCAGCACCACCGGCGCCGCGAGGGTCAGCTCGGCCACCTTCGGGCAGCCGAGCTCGTCGCCCGCCCGGACGACCATCTCGACCAGGGCCGCGCCGGGGACCAGGACCGCACCGAGCACGGTGTGGTCCACGAGCCACGGCTGGGCGGTGCGGGACAGCCTGCCGAAGCAGATCAGCCCGTCGCCGTCCGGCGTCGTCACGGTCGCGCCGAGCAACGGGTGCTCGGTCGTCCGCAGCCCGAGCCCGGCGGCGTCACCGGTCGCCGGACCGCTCTCGAGCCAGTAGCGCTCGCGCTGGAAGGCGTAGGTCGGCAGCTCCGTGCGCCGGGCACCGGTGCCGGCGAAGAACACCTCCCAGTCCACGGCGACGCCCGCCGCCACCAAGCGGCCGAAGGCACCTTCGACGGACTGCGGTTCCGTGCGGTCCTTGCGCAGCAACGGGACGAACACCGCGGCGTCACTCGCGCAGCCGTGTCCCATCGCGGACAGCACACCGTCCGGGCCCAGCTCGACGAACCTGCTGACACCCGCGGCTTCCAGCTCGCGGATCCCGTCCGCGAACCGGACGGTGCCGCGGACGTGCCGGACCCAGTACTCCGGGTCGGTCAGCTCCGTCGCCAGTCGCCCGGTCACGTTCGACACGACCGGAATCACGGGCTGCCGGTAGTCCAGCGACCGCGCGACCTCGGCGAAGCCGGCGAGCATCGGGTCCATCAGCACTGAGTGGAAGGCGTGCGAGACCGCGAGTCGCTTGATCCGGCGGCCTCGTTCGCGGAACGTCTCGGCGACGGCCAGCGTCGGAGCCTCCACACCGGACAGCACGACGGCGGACGGACCGTTGACGGCGGCCAGGCCGACCTCGGCGGTGAGGTGCTCGCGCACCTCGTCCTCGGTGGCCTCGACGGCCACCATGGCGCCGCCGGTGGGCAGTGCCTGCATCAACCGTCCGCGAGCCTCGACCAGCGTGGCCGCGTCCTGAAGCGACAGCACGCCGGAGACGTGTGCCGCGCTCAGCTCGCCGATGGAGTGGCCGGCCAGGAAGTCCGGCCGGACACCCCACGACTCGATCAGCCGGTACAGCGCGACTTCGAGCGCGAACAACGCCGGTTGGGCGTTGCCCGTCTGGTCGAGCACCTCGGCGTCGTCGATCTCGCGGATGCCGGGCAACAACGCCGCGATCTCGTCGTAGGCCTCAGCGAAGACCGGGAAGGCCGCGTACAGCTCACGGCCCATGCCCAGGCGCTGGGAACCCTGACCCGTGAACAGCACGGCGAGCTTGCCCGGGACTGCGCGGTCGACGGCCACGTTCGCCGAGGGATGACCGTCCGCCAGGGCGGCGAGCCCGGCGCGCAGGTCGGCGGGGCTTCCCGTCACGACGGCGCGTCGTTCGTGCACGGTCCGGGTGGTCACCAGGGAGTACGCGACGTCCACCGGTTCCGCGAGCTCGGCGTTGAGCAGACTCTCCGCCTGAGCGCGCAGGGCGTTCTCCGTCCGTCCGGAAAGGACGTACGGGAGCAGTGCCGGCGCCTTGACCTCGCGCGGGGCCACCGGCACGTCCGGTCCCTGTTCGAGGATCACGTGGGCGTTGGTGCCGCTGATGCCGAACGCCGAGACGGCCGCACGACGGGGGCGGTCGTGCCGCGCCCACGGCCGGGCCTCGGTGGCCAGCTCGACCGCGCCCCCGGCCCAGTCGACGTGCGGGGACGGCGAGTCGATGTGCAGGCTGGCCGGAACGATCCCGTGCCGCATCGCCTCGACCATCTTGATGATCCCGGCAACACCGGCCGCGGCCTGGGTGTGGCCGATGTTGGACTTGACCGAGCCGAGCACCAGTGGCACGTCCCGGTCCTGGCCGTAGGTGGCCAGCACCGCCTGCGCCTCGATCGGGTCGCCCAGCGCGGTGCCGGTGCCGTGCG
The DNA here is from genome assembly GCF_014653695.1 of Lentzea cavernae. Taxonomy (GTDB): domain Bacteria; phylum Actinomycetota; class Actinomycetes; order Mycobacteriales; family Pseudonocardiaceae; genus Lentzea; species Lentzea cavernae. The sequence goes on from NZ_BNAR01000004.1 coordinate 110,801, forward strand.
CCTCCAGCGCGTCCACGTCCACAGTGGACAGTCCGGCGGCCGCGAGGGCCTGGCGGATCACCCGGACCTGGGACGGGCCGTTCGGAGCGGTGAGACCGTTGGACGCGCCGTCCTGGTTCACCGCCGAACCCCTGACCACGGCCAGAACGCGGTGACCGTTGCGCTGGGCGTCGGACAACCGTTCCAGGAGCAGGAACCCGGCGCCCTCCGACCAGCCGGTGCCGTCCGCCGCCGCGGCGAACGGCTTGCACCGGCCGTCGGCGGCCAGACCGCGCTGGCGGGAGAACTCGATGAACGGGTTCGGCGTGGCCATCACCGTCGCACCGCCCGCCAGCGCCAGGTCGCAGTCACCCGACCGCAGCGCCTGCGCCGCGAGGTGCAGCGCGACCAGCGACGACGAGCACGCGGTGTCCACCGACACCGCGGGACCTTCCAGCCCGAAGGTGTAGGACACCCGGCCGGACAGGACGCTGTTCGCGCTGCCGGTGCCGAGCAGGCCCTCGAACCCGTCGGGAGTGCTCGTCAGGCGGGAGGCGTAGTCGTTGTACATCACGCCGGCGAACACACCGGTGGGGCTGCCCTTGAGCGTCGCCGGGTCGATCCCGGCGCGCTCGAAGGCCTCCTGGGCGGTCTCCAGCAGCAGGCGCTGCTGCGGGTCGACGGTCATCGCCTCGCGGGGCGAGATGCCGAAGAACTCCGCGTCGAAGTCCGCCGCGTCGAGCAGGAACCCGCCCTCGCGGGTGTAGCTCTTGCCGGTGCGGTCGGGGTCCGGGTCGTACAGGTCGTCGAGGTCCCAGCCGCGGTCGGCCGGGAACGGCGTGATCGCGTCACCGCCCTGGGCGACCAGTCGCCACAGGTCCTCCGGCGAGCGGACGCCACCGGGGTAGCGGCAGCTCATCGCGATGATCGCGACGGGCTCGTCCGACGCGCCGGAGCGCGCCGCCGGGACCACCGCGGTGGTCGTCGCGCCGAGGAGCTCGGAGCGGACGTACTCGGCCAGCGCCAGCGGCGTCGGGTAGTCGAAGATCAGCGTCGCCGGCAGGCGCAGGCCGGTGGCCTCGCCGAGCCGGTTGCGCAGCTCGACCGCCGTGAGCGAGTCGAAGCCCAGTTCGGTGAACGCACGGCCCACCTCCACCGCGGCCGTGCCGCTGTGGCCCAGGACCTCGGCGACACGCGCCCGGACCAGGTCTGCCACGTGCGTCTGCTGGTCGGCCTCGGAAAGCCTCGACAGGGTGTCCAGGAGCGCGGACACAGCCTGGGCGTTCACGGCGCTGCGCAGACGCGGAACCCGGACCAGGCCGCGCAGCACGGCCGGGATCGGCGAGGTGCGGGCGTGGACCTGCAACGTCGCGAGGTCCAGCTTCACCGGTACCGGCACCGCCGTCTGCGCGGCGAGTGCGGCGTCGAACAGCGCCAGACCCTCCTCTTCGGACAGTGCGCCGAAACCGTCACGGCTCAGCCTGTCCACATCGGACCCGTCGCCCATGCCGTCGGCCCACAGGCCGTAGGCCAGGGACCGGGCGGGCAGCCCTTCGGCGACCCGCTGCTCGGCCAGTGCGTCGAGGACCGCGTTGGCCGCGGCGTAGTTCGCCTGCCCGGGACCACCGAGGACGCCGGAGACCGAGGACAGCAGGACGAACTGGCTCAGCGACCGGTCGCGGGTCAGCTCGTGCAGCGCCAGGGCCGCCTCGGCCTTCGGGCGCAGCACGGTGTCCACCCGCTCGGGCGTCAGTGCCGTGACCACGCCGTCGTCGAGCACACCGGCGGCGTGCACGATGCCGGTCAGGTCGGGGATCGAGTCCAGCAACGCCGCCAGGGCGCCGGTGTCCGCGACGTCGCACGCCTTGACATCCGCACCCAGCTCCGCGGCCAGTTCGGCCGCACCGGGTGCGTCCAGACCGCGTCGGCTGGTCAGGACCAGCTTCGTGACGCCGTGCACCCGCGAGAGGTGCCGGGCGATCGCGGCGCCGATCCCGCCCGTGCCACCGGTGACGAGGACGGTGCCCTCGCCCCACGCGGCCGGCTCGGCGGTGCGCGCCCGGACGAGCCGGGGCGCCAGCGCCTCGCCGTCCTGCACGCGGACCTGCGGCTCGCCCGTCGCCAGCGCCACGTCCACGTCACCCTGGACGAGGACGAACCGGCCGGGGTTCTCCGACTCGGCGCTGCGGATCAAACCGCGCACCGCCGCGCCCGACAGCGACTCGCCGGTCACGACGACCAGGCGTGCGTCGGCGAACCGTTCCTCGGCCAGGAACCCCTGGACCGCCGCCAGCGTGCTGTGCAGGACCTCCCGGGGTTCGCCCGCCGAGACGTCCAGGACCAGTGCCGCGGGAACGTCGTCGCCGACCTGGTCGAGAAGCTTGTGCTCGACCTGCGTCCCCTGTGCGGGCACGGGAACCCAGGACAGCTCGTACAGCGGCTCGTCGACCGGGCGCAGCTGCTCGGCGGAGGCGGCGCGGACGACCAGCGAGCCGATCGTCGCGACGGGGACGCCGGTGCTGTCGGCGACGAGGACCGACACCCGGTCGGTCCCGGTCGAGGTGACCCGGACGCGCAGCGTGGTCGCGCCGGTCGCGTGCAGCGTCACCGCGCCGAACGAGAACGGCAGCCGGGTCCCCTCCCCCGCGATCAGCCCGATCGTGTGCAGCGCCGCGTCGAGCAGCGCCGGGTGCAGGCCGAACCTGCCGGCCTGGTCGTGCTCCGCTTCGGGCAGCACGACCTCGGCCCAGACGTCGTCGCCGGAGCGCCAGGCGGCCCGCAGGCCCTGGAACACCGGTCCGTAGCTCAGTCCGGCGGTCGCGAAGTCCTCGTACAGGCCGTCGAGCTCCACGGCCTCGCCCGCGGGCGGCCAGGCCGCCAGGTCGAACGCCGGGGCGGAGGTGGCGGGCGACAACGTGCCCGCCGCGTGCTCGGTCCACGACCCGTCCGCACCGCGCGAGTGCACCGACACCGGTCGCCGGCCGGCGCCGTCGGCCGCGCCGACGAGCACCTGGACGTCGAGCGATCCGGACGCGGGCAGCAGCAGCGGCGCCTGCACCGTCAGTTCCTCGACCGTGCCGCAGCCGGCTTCGTCACCGGCGCGCACGACCAGTTCCAGGAGCCCGGTTCCCGGCATGAGCACGGTGCCCAGGGCGGCGTGGTCCGCGAGCCACGGGTGCGTGGCCAGGGACAGCCGGCCCGTGAGCACCCAGCCGTCACCGTCGGCGAAGGGCACGGCCGCACCGAGCAGCGGGTGCTCGGTGGGCACGAGACCGACGGCGGAGACGTCCGCGCCGCCGCCGGTGGAGGCGAGCCAGAACCGCTGGTGCTGGAACGCCGAGGTCGGCAGGTCCACGACCCGCGCGTCGCCGCCCGCGAACACCGCGGACCAGTCGACCTGCTCACCCCTGGTGAACGCGGCGGCCAGCCCGGTCAGCGCGGACGTGACCTCGTCGCGGTCCTTGCGCAGGAACGAGGTGAAGAGACCGTCGGCGCCGTCCGCGCCCATGGCCGACAGCACGCCGTCCGGACCGACCTCGAGGAAGCGCGTGACTCCCTTGTCCTGCAACCAGGAGACGGTGTCGGCGAAGCGCACGGTCGCCCGGACGTGCTCGACCCAGTGGCCGGGGTCGGTCAGGCGGTCGGTGACGAGCTGCCCGGTGACCGTGGAGACGACCGGGATCGACGGTGCCGCGTAGGTCAGCGACTCCGCCACCACGCGGAACTCGTCCAGCATCGGCTCCATGAGCACCGAGTGGAACGCGTGCGAGACCGCGAGCCGCTTGGTGCGGCGGCCGAGCTTCTCGAACTTCTTGGCCACCTTGAGGGTCTGGGACGCCGACCCGGACAGCACCACGGCGTTCGGACCGTTGACCGCGGCCAGGGAGACCTTGGGCGACAGGTGCTGGCGCACCTCGTCCTCGGTCGCCTGGACGGCGACCATCGCTCCCCCGTCGGGCAGCGCCTGCATCAGACGACCCCGTGCGGACACCAGCTTCGCCGCGTCCTCCAGCGACAGCACGCCGGCGACGTGCGCCGCCGCGATCTCGCCGATCGAGTGCCCGGCGAGGAAGTCGGGCGTCACACCCCACGAACGAACCAGGCGGAACAGCGCCACTTCCAGCGCGAAGATCGCGGGCTGGGCGTTGCTCGTCTGGTTGAGCACGTCCGCGTCGGCGATGTCCTTGACACCGGGCAGGAACTCGCAGACCTCGTCGTAGGCCTGGGCGAAGACGGGGAACGCCTCGTACAACCCGGCGCCCATGCCCAGGCGCTGCGACCCCTGACCGGTGAACAGCACCGCCGTTCGTCCGGAAAGGACCCTGCCGGTCGTGACCGACACAGCCGTCTCCCCGGCCGACAGCGCCGTCAGACCGGCACGCAGCTCTTCCGGGGTGGAGCCAACAACGACGGCCCGGTGGTCGTGCGAGGTGCGCGTGGTGGCCAGCGAGAGGCCGAGGTCGGCGTGCCGACCGTCGACCGCCAGCAGCCGGACCGCCTGCTCGCGCAGTGCCTCCTCGCTGCGCCCGGAGAGCACCCAGGGCACGGCGGGAAGTTCCGCGTCCTCACGCGGCGGCACGGCCTCGTCCGGGGCCTGTTCCAGGATCACGTGCGCGTTGGTGCCGCTGATGCCGAAGGACGACACGGCGGCACGGCGCGGCCGGTCGGCCTCGGGCCACGCGCGCTGCTCGGTGAGCAGGCTGACGTCACCGGACGCCCAGTCGACGTGCGGGGTCGGCTCGTCCAGGTGCAGCGTCGCGGGCAGCACGCCGTGACGCAGCGCCTGCACCATCTTGATGACGCCGGCGACACCGGCCGAGGCCTGGGTGTGGCCGATGTTCGACTTGATCGAGCCGAGGTAGAGCGGTTCCTCTTCGCGTTCCTGGCCGTAGGTGGCGAGCAGCGCCTGGGCCTCGATCGGGTCGCCCAGCGGGGTGCCGGTCCCGTGCGCCTCGACGACGTCCACGGTGGACGACGCGATGCCCGCGCTGGCCAGCGCCTGGCGGATCACCCGCTGCTGCGACGGACCGTTCGGCGCGGTCAGGCCGTTCGACGCGCCGTCCTGGTTGACCGCCGAACCCCGGACCACCGCGAGGACGCGGTGACCGTTGCGCCGGGCGTCGGACAACCGCTCCAGCACCAGCACACCGACGCCTTCGGACCAGCCGGTGCCGTCGGCGCCGGCCGAGAAGGACTTGCACCGGCCGTCGACGGCGAGACCGCGCTGCCGGGAGAACCCGATGAAGGTGTCCGGCGTCGCCATGACGGTGACGCCGCCCGCGAGTGCCATCGAGCACTCACCGGTGCGCAGCGCCTGCATCGCCCAGTGCATGGCGACCAGCGAGGACGAGCACGCCGTGTCGACCGTGACCGCGGGACCCTCCAGGCCCAGGGTGTAGGCCACGCGCCCGGACAGCACGCTGCCGGACGTGCCGGTGCCGATGAAACCCTCGACACCGTCGGGCAGCGTGCCGACGCGGGCACCGTAGTCGTGGTACATCAGGCCGGCGAACACGCCGGTCTGCGAGCCCTTGAGCCCGGACGGGTCCACCCGTGCGTGCTCCAGCGCCTCCCACGAGACCTCGAGCAGCAACCGCTGCTGCGGGTCCATGGCCAGTGCCTCGCGCGGCGAGATCCCGAAGAACTCCGGGTCGAAGTCGCCGGCGTCGTGCAGGAACCCGCCCTCACGCGTGTAGGTCTTGCCCTGCGCGTCGGGGTCGGGGTGGTAGATGCCGTCGACGTCCCACCCGCGGTCCTCGGGGAAGCGGGTGACCCCGTCGCGGCCGTTCGTGACCAGATCCCACAGGTCCTCCGGCGAGCCGACGCCACCGGGGTAGCGGCAGGCCATGCCGACGATGGCGATCGGGTCGTCGGCGAGTGCCACGGGGGCGAACGCCGGCGTCGCCGGATCGGTCAGCTCGTCGAGGAACTCGGCCTGGACGAACTCGGCCAGCGCCAGGGGCGTCGGGTAGTCGAAGATCAGGGTCGCGGGCAGCCGCAGACCCGTGGCCGCGTCGAGGCGGTTGCGGAACTCGACCGCGGTGAGCGAGTCGAAGCCCAGGTCGCCGAACGCGCGGTCGGTCTCGACCGCGTCCGGGCTGGTGTGGCCCAGCACGAGCGCGACCTCCGTGCGGATCAGCTCGAGGAGCTGCCGCAGCCGTTCGGCGGCGGGAAGCGCGCCCAGCCGCTGGCGCAGCCCGGCACCTTCCTCCGTGCGCGCGGTGCGGCGCGGGCGCACCTTGACGAGGCCGCGCAGCACGTGCGGGACCACGCCGGTGGCCCTCGCGCCGTCCCTGGCCGCGGCGACGTCCAGCGCCATCGCGACCGGGTTCGCGTCGTCGCCGAGCGCGACCAGGTCGAACAGCGCCAGGCCGTCCTCGGCCGGCAGCGCCGCGAAACCGGCGGCGCCGGTGGCCTGGCCGTGGCCCATGCCCTCGTCCCACAGGCCGTAGGCGATCGAGGTTGCCGGCAGGCCGAGCGCACGGCGGTGGACGGCAAGCCCGTCGAGGAAGCCGTTCGCCGCGGCGTAGTTGGCCTGACCCGGCGCGCCGAGCGTGCCGGCGATCGAGGAGAACGTGACGAACAGGTCGAGGCCGGTGGTCAGCTCGTGCAGGTGCCAGGCGGCCTCGGCCTTCGGGCGCAGCACGGCTTCGACCCGGTCACGGGTCATCGCGTCGAGCACACCGTCGTCCAGCACACCGGCCGCGTGCACGATCCCGCGCAGCGGCTGGTCGGCGGGAACGAGGGCGAGCGCGGTCTCGAGCTGGGCGCGGTCGGAGACGTCGCACGCGGCGATCGTCACCTCGGCGCCGAGCGCGGTCAGCTCCTGCACCAGGTGGGCCGCGCCGGGGCTGTCGCCACCGGAACGGCTGACGAGCACCAGGTTCCGGACGCCGTGGTTCTCGACGAGGCGGCGGGCGACGAGCGCGCCCAGTCCGCCGGTGCCGCCGGTGACCAGGACGGTCCCGTCGAGCGTCCAGTCGCCGCCGGTCGCCTTGGCGCGGACCAGCCTGGGCGCCCTCAGCTCGCCGTCGGCGAGCAGGACCTCCGGCTCGCCGGTGCCAACGGCAGCGGCGACGTCACCATCGCCGTGCACCAGCACGAACCGGTCCGGGTGCTCGGCCTGTGCGCTGCGCACGAGCCCGCTCACCGCGGCGTGCGCGGGAACGCCCGGGATCGTGCGCACGACCAGTTTGGTCTCGCGGTCCTCGGCGAGCCAGGACTTCAGCAGCTCCAGGACCTCGACGGTCAGGTCGGCGGCCGCGCCTTCGGGAACGACGTGGACGACTGTGTCCGCCGCGGCCTCCTGGACGGTGGCCGTGACCGGAACCCAGTCCACGGTGAACAGGGCGTCGCGCTCCGCGGAGTTGGCCGGGCGCAGCTGCTCCTCGCTGATCTCCCTCAGCGCGAGCCGGTCGACCGAGAGCACGGGAGCGCCGGTGACGTCGGCGACCCGCAGCGACAACGCACCAGACCCCGCCGGGGCGAGCCGGACGCGCAGCGCGGTGGCGCCGGCGGCGTGCAGCGTCAGACCGGCCAGCGAGAACGGCAGCCTCGCCTTGCCGCCGGAGAGCCCGACGGCGTGCAGCGCGGCATCGAGCAGGGCAGGGTGCAGGCCGAACCGGCTGACGTCGGTGCCGTCGGGCAGCTCGACCTCGGCGAACGTCTCCTCGCCCCGGCGCCAGGCGGCGCGCAGGCCGCGGAACGGCCCGCTGTAGTCCAGTCCGGCCTCGGTGAGGGCCGGGTAGAAGCCTTCGAGGTCGACCGGTGCGGCGTTCTCGGGCGGCCACACGGTCTGCGGCTCTCCCTGCTCGTCGCCGCCACGAGCCAGTGTTCCGGTGGCGTGCAGGGTCCATTCGTCGTCGGAGTCCTCGGGTCGCGAGTGGACGGTCACCGCACGGCGAGCGTCCAGTTCGGACTCGGAGACGGACACCCGGAGCTGCCGAGCCGTGCCGCCGAGAACCAGTGGCGCCTGGAGGACGAGCTCCTCGACCGTGTCGCAGCCGACCTCGTCGCCCGCGCGGACGGCCAGTTCGGCGAACGCGGTGCCGGGCAGCAGGACCGTGTCCATCACCCGGTGACCGGCCAGCCACGGCTGCGCGTCCAGCGACAGCCGGCCCGTCAGCACGAGCCCTCCGCTGTCCGGGAGCGCGACGGTGGCGCCGAGCAGCGGGTGGTCCAGCGCGCCGAGACCCAGGCTCGGGGCGTCACCCGCGCCGGGCGTGGAGTGCAGCCAGAACCTCTGCTGCCGGAAGGGGTAGGTCGGCAGGTCGACGACCTTTGCGCCGCTGCCGGCGAAGTACTCCTGCCAGCCGACGTCGACGCCGTGGCTGTACAACGTGCCCAGCGCGGACACCAGCGACGTCGTCTCGTCACGGTCCTTGCGCAGGGACGGGACGAACACCGCGTCCGGGGTGTCCTGGCCGAGCCCGGACAGGACGGCGTCGGGGCCGATCTCCAGGAACCGGGTGACGTCCAGGCCGGTCAGCGCCGTCAGGCCGGCGGCGAACCGCACCGGCTTGCGCACGTGCTCTACCCAGTACTCCGGTGACGTCACGACCCCCGGCTCCACCAGGGAACCCGTCACGGTGGACACGATCGGCACCGCCGGTTCGCGGTACTCGATCGACTCGGCCACCGCGCGGAACTCGTCCAGCATCGGCTCCATGAGCACCGAGTGGAACGCGTGCGAGACCGCGAGCCGCTTGGTGCGGCGGCCGAGCTTCTCGAACTTCTCGGCGACCTCGAGGACCGGCGACTCCACACCTGAGAGCACCACGGCGTTCGGGCCGTTGACCGCGGCGAGGGACACCTCGTCGGACAGGTGTTCCCGGACTTCGTCCTCGGTCGCCTGGACGGCGACCATCGCACCGCCGGCAGGCAACGCCTGCATCAGACGGCCTCGCGCGGACACCAGCTTCGCGGCGTCCTGCAGCGACAGCACTCCAGCGACGTGCGCCGCCGCGATCTCACCGATCGAGTGCCCGGCAACGAAGTCCGGCGACACACCCCACGACCGCACCAGGCGGAACAGCGCGACCTCAAGGGCGAAGATCGCCGGTTGGGCGTTGCTGGTCTGACCGAGGACGTCCGCGTCGGCGATGTCCTTGATCCCGGGCAGGAACTCGCACACCTCGTCGTAGGCCTGGGCGAACACCGGGAACGCCTCGTACAAACCGGCGCCCATGCCCAGACGCTGAGAACCCTGACCGGTGAACAGGAACGCCAGCCTGCCGGGAGCGGCCAGACCGGTGACCACACCGGCCGCCTGGCCGGTGGTGGCGAACGCCGACAGCGCGGCGAGCACGCTCTCCTGATCGGCACCAACGACGACAGCGCGCCGTTCGTGCGACTGGCGGGTCGTGACGAGCGAGTGGCCGACGTCCAGCAGGGACCGCGTGCCGGTGGCGAGGCGACCGGCCTGCTCGCGCAGGGCCTCCTCGGAACGGGCGGACAGCACCAGCGGCACGACCGCGGGCGGGTTCGTCTCCGTCTCCGCGGCGGTGGTCGCCGGGACGTGCTCGAGCACGACGTGCGCGTTGGTCCCGCTGAAGCCGAAGGACGACACGCTCGCCCGGCGCGGCGCACCGGTCCGCGGCCACTCGACCTGCTCGGTGAGCAGCCGGATCGCGCCCCGGTCCCAGTCGACCTGACCGGACGGTTCGTCGATGTGGAGGGTGCGCGGCAGCACGCCCTCGTGCATCGCCTGCACCATCTTGATGACACCGGCGATGCCCGCCGCTGCCTGCGTGTGGCCGATGTTCGACTTGACCGACCCCAGCCACAGCGGCTCCTGCCGGTCCTGGCCGTAGGTCGCGAGCAGTGCCTGCGCCTCGATCGGGTCGCCGAGCCGGGTTCCCGTGCCGTGCGCCTCGACCGCGTCGACGTCCGAAGTGGACAGTCTGGCGTTGGCGAGAGCCTGCCGGATCACCCGCTGCTGCGACGGGCCGTTCGGCGCGGTCAGGCCGCTGGACGCGCCGTCCTGGTTCACCGCGGAACCCTTGAGCAGCGCCAGAACCGGGTGTCCGTTGCGGCGCGCGTCGGACAGCCGCTCCAGCAGGACCATGCCGACGCCCTCGCCCCAGCTGACGCCGTCGGCGCCGTCGGCGAAGGCCTTGCAGCGGCCGTCGAGCGCCATGGCCTGCTGCTTGCTGAAGTCGATGAACGGACCGGGCGTGGACATGACCGTCACACCACCGGCGAGGGCCAGCTCGCACTCGCCGGACCGCAGTGAGTGGGCCGCCATGTGCAACGCCACCAACGACGACGAGCAGGCGGTGTCGACCGACACGGCCGGTCCCTCGAAACCGAAGGTGTAGGCGATCCGCCCGGACATCATCGAGCCCGAGGTCCCGGTGCCGAGGAACCCCTCGACGTCGTCGGGAATGGTCTTCAGCTGCGAGGCGTAGTCGTGGTAGATCGCGCCGGCGAACACGCCGGTCGCGCTGCCGCGCAGGTCCGCGGGCTTGAGCCCGGCGCGTTCGAACGCCTCCCAGGAGACCTCCAGCAGCACGCGCTGCTGCGGGTCCATCGCCAGCGCCTCGCGCGGCGAAATCCGGAAGAACTCCGGGTCGAAGTCGCCTGCGTCCTCCAGGAAGCCACCGACCCTCGTGTTCGAGACGCCCTGCTTGCCGGGCGTGGTGTCGAACAGCGCGGCGAGGTCCCACCCGCGGTCGTCCGGGAAGGGGGAGATCCCCTCGCGGCCCTCGGACACCAGCGACCAGAGGTCCTCCGGCGAGCGCACCCCGCCGGGGAAACGGCAGCTCATCGCGACGATCGCGATGGGGTCGTCGGAGGCCGCGACCTGCGCCCGCACCTGCGGCGCACCCGCCACTCCCAGCTCACCCAGCAGCTCGGCGCGCAGGAAGGCGGCCAGCGCGACGGGGGTCGGGTGGTCGAAGGTCACCGTCGACGGCAGGCGCAGGCCGGTCGCCGAGCTCAGGCGGTTGCGCAGCTCGACCGAGGTCAGGGAGTCGAACCCGAGGTCGAGGAACCCGCGGCCGGGCTCGATGCCGCCGGGGGTCACGTGACCGAGCACGAGCCCGACCTCGGTGCGGACCAGGTCGAGCAGCTCGTGGTCCTGTTCGGCCTCCGTGAGCTGGCCGAGGCGGCGCGCGAGCGAGGAGCCGCGCGCGGCACCGGACTGCGCGACGCGCCTGCCCGGCGTGCGCACGAGACCACCGAGCACGGCCGGCAGCGGGGTGTTCCGCGCGGAGGCACGGAGTGCGGGCAGGTCCAGCTTGATCGGGACGGCGACGGGCGCGTCGGCCGCGATCGCGGCGTCGAACAGCGCCAGGCCCTCCGGCACGGTGAGCGCGGGCGTGCCGCCGTTGCGCAGCCGGGCGAGGTCGGCCTCGCCGAGCGCCTCGCCCATGCCGGCCGCCCACAGGCCCCACGCCATCGACTGGCCGGGCAGGCCGAGGGCCCGCCGGTGCTCGGCGAGCGCGTCGAGGTAGGCGTTCGCGGCGGCGTAGCTGCCCTGCCCCGGCGCGCCGAGCACACCGGCGGCCGAGGAGAACGTGACGAAGAAGGACAGGTCCTGGTGCGCGGTCAGCTCGTGCAGGTACCGGGCGGCGTCGGCCTTCGGGCCCAGCACGCCCGCCACCCGCGCCGGGGTCAGCGAGTCGATCGTGCCGTCGTCGAGCACACCGGCCGCGTGCACCACGCCGGTCAGGTCGACGCCGTCGAGCAGTGCGGCGAGCGCGTCGCGGTCGGCCACGTCGCAGGCCGCGGCCGACACCTCGGCACCCAGCGCGGTGAGCTCCTCGACCAGCGCCGGCGCACCGGGGGCGTCGAGCCCGCGGCGGCTGGTGAGCACGAGCTTGCGCACACCGTGATCGGTGACCAGGTGCCTGGCCACCACGGCGCCCAGGCCGCCGGTGCCCCCGGTCACGAGCACGGTCTTGCCAGGATCGGCGGCGCGCGGCATCGACAGCGCGACCTTGCCGATGTGCTTGGCCTGGCTCAGAAAGCGGAACGCCGCCCGTGCCTGGCGCACGTCCCACACCTTCACCGGGAGGGGTTCGAGCACTCCCCGGTCGAACAGCTCGACCAGGGCGGTCCACATCTGCGCGGTGCGCTCGGGACCGGCCTCGCTCAGGTCGAACGCCTGGTAGCGCACGTTCGGGTGGTGGGCGGCCACGTCGTCGCGGACGTCGGCCTTGCCCATCTCCAGGAAGCGGCCGCCCGGCGCCATCGTGCGCAGCGACGCGTCCACGAAGTCGCCCGCCAGTGCGTTGAGCACGACATCGACGCGACCGAACCGCTCCTCGAAGTCGAGCGTGCGGGACGAGGCGATGCGCTCGTCGGCGATGCCCGCCTCCCGCAGCACGTGCTGCTTGCTCTCGCTCGCCGTGCCGTACACCGTGGCGCCGAGGTGGTTCGCGAGCTGCGTGGCGGCCATGCCCACACCGCCGGCGGCGGAGTGGATCAGGATCGACTCCCCCGCCTTGAGCTCACCCAGGTCGCACAACGCGTAGTAGGCGGTGAGGAACACCAGCGGCACGGTCGAGGCCTGCTCGAACGTCCACCCCGCGGGCTTGCGGGTGATCATCTGACGCTCGACCACGGCCGAGGGGCCACCGCCACCGGCGACCAGGCCCATCACCTCGTCGCCCGGCGCGAGGTCGGTCACGGAGGTGCCGACCTCGGTCACGACACCGGCGAACTCGCTGACGAGCAGCCCGGCCTCGCCGCGGTACATGCCCAGGACGTTCAACACGTCCCGGAAGTTCAGGCCCGCCGCGCGCACGGCGACGCGGACCCCGGTCGGCTCGAGCGGCCGCGCCGCCACCGGTTCCAGCACCAGGTGGTCGACGGTGCCCTGACCCGACATGCCCAGCCGCCAGTCGCCCGCGGGCGGGACCATGCGGCCGGTGGTCTCGGTGGCGACGAGGCGCGGCACCAGGATTTCGCCGTCGCGCACGGCCAGTTGCGGCTCGTCGGACGCGACGACGGCGTCGGTGATCTCGGCGGCGTCCACCAGCGCGAAGCGGTCGGGGTTCTCGGACTGCGCGGAGCGCACTAGGCCCCAGACCGCGGCCACGGCCGGGTCGACGGCGGTGTCGTCCGCACCGGCGGAGACGGCGTCAACGGTCTGGACGAGTAGTTTCGCGGTCTCGAACCGCTCCTCGGCCAGCCACTTCTGCAGCACGTCAAGCGTCGCGGCGACCGTGCCGTGCACGTCCTCACCGGTAGCGCGGTAGACGACGACCGGCGGGACCTCCTCGCCCAGGTCGTCCCACCACACCCACGCGGGCGCGTCACCGCCGGCGGAGGTGACCGGGTTCCAGGCGAGCTCGTAGAGCCCGTTCTGGTCGGCGGCCGTGCGGATCTGCTCGGCCGACACCGGCCGCACCGCCAGGGAACCGACCGTGGCGATCGGCGCGCCCTCACCGTCGGCGACCCTCAAGGAGATCGCGTCGGTGCCCGCCGGGGACAGCTTCACCCTGAGGTCGGCGGCACCGGAGGCGTGCAGGGCCACGTCGGTCCAGGCGAACGGCAGCCGGGCCTGGCCGTCGCCCAGTGCGAGGGCGTGCAGGGCGGCGTCGAGCAACGCCGGGTGCAGGCCGAACCGGCCCGCCTGGTCCCGCGCCCGGTCGGGCAGCGCGACCTCGGCGAACGTGTCCTCGCCCCGCCTCCACACCGCGCGCAGGCCCTGGAACGTCTCGCCGTACTCCAGGCCCAGGGCGGCGAGCTCCTGGTAGTGGCCGTCGAGCCCGACCGCCTCGGCGCCGGCCGGTGGCCACTGCGCGAGGTCCCAGGACGTGCCCTGGCCCGCCGCGGCCAGCGAACCGGAGGCGTGCAGCGTCCACGCGCCGTCGACCGGGGCGCTGCTGGAACGCGAGTGCAGGGTCAGCGGACGGCGGCCCGTCTCGTCCGCCGCACCGACCCACAGCTGCACGTGCACGCCCGCGTTCTCGGGCAGCACGAGCGGGGCCTGCAGCGTGAGCTCCTCGATGCCGGAGAGGCCGGTCTCGTCGGCCGCGCGCACGGCCAGTTCGACCAGCGCCGTGCCGGGCACGACCACCGCGCCCATGACGACGTGGTCGGCCAGCCACGGGTGGGTCCTGGTGGACAGGATGCCGGTGAACAGGAACCCGTCGGCGTCGGCGACCGAGACGGCGGCACCGAGCAGCGGGTGGTCGAGCGAGCTGAGGCCGAGCCCGGACGCGTCGCCCGCGGGCGCGGTGACGGGCAGCCAGTAGCGGTCGCGCTGGAACGGGTAGGTGGGCAGGTCGACCACGCGGGCACCGGAGAGGTACGCGGCCCAGTCGACCCGGCCGCCGTGCACGTGCAGGTCGGCGAGACCGGACACGATCGTCGCGACCTCGTCGCGGTCGCGGCGCAGCGCGGTGACGAACTTGCCTTCCACGCAGTCCTGGCCGGCGGCGGAGAGCACGCCGTCCGGACCCAGCTCCAGGTAGCGCGTGACACCGACCGCCGCCAGGGTCCTGACGCCGTCGGCGAACCGGACGGCCTCGCGGACGTGCCGGACCCAGTAGCCGGGGTCGCAGACGTCCTCGGTGCGGGCGAGCTCGCCGGTGACGTTGGAGACCAGGGCGATCTTCGGGGTGTGGAAGGTGATCCCGCGCGCGACCTCGGCGAACTCCGCGAGCATGCCGTCCATCAGCGAGGAGTGGAACGCGTGCGAGACCGCGAGTGCCTTGGTCTTGCGGCCGGAGGCGGCGAACCCCGCGGTCACCTCGGCCACGGCGCCGGCGTCTCCGGAGATCACGACCGACTGGGGGCCGTTGATCGCGGCGATGTCGACGCCGTCGCGCAGCGCGGCCCTGACCTCTTGCTCGTCGGCCTGGATCGCGGCCATGGAACCGCCGGTGGGCAGCGCCTGCATGAGCCTGCCGCGGGCTTCCACCAGCTTCGCCGCGTCTTCGAGCGACCAGACGCCGGCGACGTGCGCCGCGGCCAGTTCGCCAACCGAGTGACCGATCAGGAAGTCCGGTCGGACACCCCACGACTCGACCAGCCGGTACAGCGCGACTTCGAGCGCGAACAACGCGGGCTGGGCGTTGCCCGTCTGGTTGAGCACCTCGGCGTCGTCGATCTCGCGGATGCCGGGCAGCAGCGCCGCGATCTCGTCGTAGGCCGCGGCGAAAGCCGGGAAGGCCGCGTACAGCTCACGACCCATGCCCACGCGCTGGGAACCCTGGCCCGTGAACATGACGGCGAGCTGGCCGCCCACGGCGTCGCCGGTGGTGACGCCGGTCCCCTGAACGACGGCGCGCAGACCCGCGCGCAGCGAGTCGAGGTCGATACCGGTGACGACGGCGCGGCGCTGACCGGTCGCCCGCGTCGCGGCGAGCGAGTAGCCGATGTCGGCCGGGTCCTCGTCGATCGACAGCAGCGCTTCGGCCTGTGCCCGCAGCGCGGCGTCGGTCCTGCCGGACAGCACCCACGGGATGAGCGCGGGCGCGGGGCCGCGGTCGGGCAGCTCCGCCGGTTCCGGCGCCTGCTCGAGGATGACGTGGGCGTTGGTGCCGCTGATGCCGAACGACGACACACCCGCACGACGGACGCGGTCGGCCGGCCAGGCGTGGTTGCCGGTGAGCAGCGAGATCGTGCCGGACGACCAGTCGACCTGCGGCGTGGGGGCGTCGACGTGCAGGGTCGCGGGCAGCACTCCGTTGCGCAGCGCGAGGACCATCTTGATCACGCTCGCGACGCCGGCGGCGGCCTGCGTGTGACCGATGTTCGACTTCACCGAGCCGAGGTGCAGCGGACGGCCGGGCTCGCGGCCGCGGCCGTAGACGGCCTGCAGCGCCTGCACCTCGATGGGGTCGCCGAGGGTGGTGCCGGTGCCGTGCGCCTCGATGGCGTCGACGTCCTTCGCGGACAGCTGGGCGTCGGTGAGCGCGGCGCGGATGACGCGCTGCTGCGACGGGCCGTTGGGCGCGGTGAGGCCGTTGGACGCGCCGTCGGAGTTGACCGCCGTGCCGCGGATGACGGCGAGGACCTGGTGGCCGTGGCGCTGGGCGTCGGACAGCCGCTCCAGCACGACCACACCCGCGCCCTCGCCCCAGCCGGTGCCGTCGGAGGCCGCGGCGAACGCCTTGACCAGTCCGTCGCGGGACAGTCCGCGCTGGCGGGAGAACTCGACGAACGCGCCGGGGTCCGACATGACCGTGGCGCCACCGGACAGCGCCAGGTCGGACTCCCCCGCGCGCAGCGAGCGGACCGCGAGGTGCAGGGTCACCAGCGACGCCGAGCACGCCGTGTCGACGGTGACCGACGGGCCCTCCAGCCCCAGCACGTAGGAGACGCGGCCGGACAGGACGCTGCCCGCGGTGCCGGTGCCGAGGTAGCCCTCGACCCCTTCGACACCCCTGGGGATGTCACGCGCGTAGTCCACGCCGTTCGTGCCCATGAACACGCCGGCACGGCTGCCCTTGAGCGAGGTGGGGTCGATCCCCGCCCGCTCGAGCGCCTCCCACGAGGTCTCCAGCAGCAGGCGCTGCTGCGGGTCCATCGACACGGCTTCCCGTGGTGAGACGCCGAAGAACTCCGGGTCGAACTCGTCGGCGTCGTGCACGAAGCCGCCGAGCCGCACGTAGCTCGTGCCCAGGTGGTCGGGGTCGGGGTCGAACAGGCCGTCGACGTCCCAGCCCCGGTTGTCCGGGAACCCGGTGATCCCGTGCCGGCCGGTGACCAGCAGGTCCCAGAACTGCTCGGGTGTGCGCACGCCGCCGGGGAAGCGGCAGCCCATTCCCACGACCGCGATCGGCTCGGCTTCGCGGTCCTCGACCTCGGCCAGGCGGTTTCGGGTGCGCTGCAGTTCACCGGTGACCCGGGTCAGGTAGTCGCGCAGCTTGGCGTTCTCATCCACGGTTGCCCCACTCATTGGTCAAGATCGCGAGCCGGCTCAGGTGCCGAGCTGTTGGTCGATGAAGGCGAAGAGCTCGTCGTCGGACGCCTCGGTGAGGTCGGTCCGCGCCACAGCTCCGCGGGAAGTCGTTGGTGCGGAGCCGAACTCCGCGACGAGCGCGTGCAGGCGCTCCAGGACGGCGGCGCGCGCCTCGGTGTCGCCGAGGCCGCCCAGCACGTCGGCGGCTCTGTCGAGGTCGCGCAGCAGGGCTTCCGCCGCGCGCTCGGGGCCCGCCACCTCGCCCCACAGGTAGTCCGCGAGCGCCAGTGGTGTCGGGTGGTCGAAGACCAGGGTCGACGGAACCGACAGCGACGCCGCGGCGTCCAGGCGGTTGCGCAGCTCGACCGCGGTCAGCGAGTCGAAGCCGAGCTCGCTGAACGCGCGGTCCGGTTCGATCGTCGTGCCGCTCGGGTGTCCCAGGACCTTGGCGACGACCTCGCGGACCAGGTCGAGCAGCAGACGGCGCTGCTCGGGCTCGATCAGCCCGGCGAGCCGGTCGCGCAGGTCCGGCACCACCGTCGCGGCAGGACTCTCCGCCTGCGGGCGGGGAATCTCCGCGAGGACCGGTGCCGGGCGCGAGGTGTCCAGGTAGGCGGGCCAGTCGAAGTCCGCCACGGTCACCGCGGCGTCGTTCGCGGCCAGCGACTCGACCAGCGCGTCGACGGCGGCCCGCGGATCCATCGGCCGCAGTCCCATCCGGCGCACGCCCTCGTCGAGCGCGCCGGCCATGCCGCCCTCGGCCCACGGACCCCACGCCACCGCCGTGGCGGGCAGCCCGTCGAAACGCCGCTGCTCGGCCAGTGCGTCGAGGTGGGCGTTGGCTGCGGCGTAGGCCGCCTGGCCGCCGTTGCCGAGCACCCCGGCGACGGAGGTGTAGAGCACGAACGCGTCCAGGTCGAGGTCCTGGGTGAGGTCGCCGAGGTGGTGCGCGGCGTCGACCTTCGGCCGGGCGACGGCGTCGAACCTGTCCGGGGTGAGGCCCGCGATCAGGCCGTCGTCCAGGATTCCGGCGGTGTGCACGACGACCCGGAGGTCGTCCAGCTCGGACACGACGGAGGCCAGTGCCTCGCGGTCGGCCGCGTCACAGGCGTGGACGCTCACCCGCGCACCGAGTCCGGTGAGTTCCGCGGCGAGCTCACGCGCTCCGGGAGCGTCCTCTCCCCTGCGCGACAACAGGACCAGGCGTTGCGTGCCCGCCGCGACCAGCCGCCGGGCGACCACCGCGCCGAGCGCACCCGTGCCACCGGTGATCAGGGCGGTGCCGCTCGTCGTCCACGTTCCCGTGGCGGGCTCGGCGGGGACGAGGCGGCGGGCGTGGACGCCGGACGGGCGGATCGCGACCTCGTCCTCGTTGCCGGACAGGACTTCCAGCAGCCGCGCGACGGAGCGGGCGTCCGGGACCTCCGGCAGGTCGACGCAACCACCCCAGGAACGGGGTTGCTCGATCGCGGCGACGCGGCCGACACCCCACACCCCGGCCTGCTCGGGCGAGGTGACGCGCTCCTGCGCGCCGATGGCGACCGCTCCCCTGGTGGCGCACCACAACGTGGTGTTCTCCCGCACCAACGCGGCGGCTTCCTTGCCGTTGCCGGCGAAGGCGAGGACGTTGCCCTCGCGGGCGTCGGCGGCGCTGACGACGGTCGTCCCCAGCGCTTCGGCGGCGGCCTGCGCCCAGGCGTCGTCCTGATCCGCGACGACCGTCCACGGTCCTGGCGAGCCTGCTTCGGTCGAGATGGGTGTCCACCGGATGCGGTGGCGCCATCCGCTCGCCCGCTCGACCCGTTGCGGCGCGAGCCAGAACCGCTCCCGCTCGAACGGGTAGGTCGGGAGGTCGACGGTCTCGGCGCCCGCGAACATGCCGGCCCAGTCGAGCTTGACGCCGTTCGCGAACAGGGTGGCCTGCGCCTGCGCGGCGGTGGTGACCTCGTCGCGGTTCTTGCGCTGCACGGGCAGGAACAGCCCGTCAGGGACGCAGTCGGGAGCCAGCGCGGACAGCGCCGCGTCCGGGCCGATCTCCACGAAGCGGCGGACACCCGCGCCGTGCAGGGTGGCCATGCCCTCGGCGAAGCGGACGGTCCCGCGGACGTGCCGCACCCAGTACTCCGGGTCGGTGACCTGCTCGGCGGTGGCGACCGCGCCGGTGAGGTTGGAGATCAGCGGGATCCGCGGCGCGGCGTGCTC
The DNA here is from genome assembly GCF_014653695.1 of Lentzea cavernae. Lineage (GTDB taxonomy): Bacteria > Actinomycetota > Actinomycetes > Mycobacteriales > Pseudonocardiaceae > Lentzea > Lentzea cavernae. Next base: position 129,843 of record NZ_BNAR01000004.1, read on the forward strand.
GACGTCGCGGGCGATCTCCCGGAACCCGGCGAGCATGTCGTCCATGAGGTGCGAGTGGAACGCGTGGCTGACCGCGAGCCGCTTGGAGCGCTCGAACCGGGCTGCCATCTCGGTGACGGCCGCCTCGTCGCCCGACAGCACGAGCGACCGCGGGCCGTTGACCGCCGCGATGCTCACGCCCGGCAGCAGCTCGATCTCGTTCTCCGCGGCCACGACCGCGACCATCGCGCCGCCCGCCGGCAACGCCTGCATGAGCTTGCCGCGGGCCGCGACCAGCCTCGCCGCGTCCTCGAGCGACCACACGCCCGCGAGGTGCGCTGCGGTCAGCTCGCCGATGGAGTGGCCGAGCAGGTAGTCGGGCCGCACGCCCCACGACCTCACCAGCTCCGCGAGCGCCACCTCGAACGCGAAAAGCGCGGGCTGGGTCACCGCCGTCTGGTCGAGGGCCTCCGGCACGGTGCCGTGCACGACGTCCAGCAGCGAGAAGTCGGTGTGCTTGTCGAGGTGTGCCGCCACCTCGGCGAGCTTCTCCGCGAACACCGGGTGGACGGACAGCTCCCGGCCCATGCCGAGTCGCTGCGCCCCCTGACCGGTGCACAGGAACGCGATCTTGCCGGTGCTCTGGGCGCCGGTGATCACCTCGGGTGAGTCCGCACCGGACGCCAGGGCGGCCAGCCCCTCCTCCCCGAAGACCACCGCGCGGTGCGGGAGCGCGGCGCGACCGGTGGCGAGGGTGAGGGCGACGTCCACGGGGTCGAGCCCGGGCACCCGGCGCGTCAGGCGCTCCGCTTGGCGGCGCACCGCCTCGGCGCTGGTTCCGGAGAGCACCCAGGGAACGCGGGCCGGCGTTTCGGCCGTGCGCACACGGGCCGCCCGCGCCGGCGCCTCGCGCAGGACGACGTGGGCGTTGGTGCCGCTGATGCCGAACGACGACACCGCCGCGGTGCGCGGGTGTCCGGTGGCGGGCCAGTCGCGGTGTTCGGTGAGCAGGCGCCCGTTGCCCGAGTCCCACGAGATGGCCGACGAGGGTTCGGTGACGTGCAACGTGCGCGGCAGCTCGCCGCGGCGCAGCGCCTCGACCATCTTGATGATCCCGGCGGCTCCGGCGGCGGACTGGGTGTGCCCGATGTTGGACTTGATAGAGCCGAGCCAGAACGGCTCCGCGCGGTCCTGGCCGTAGGTGGCCAGCAGGGCGTCGGCCTCGATCGGGTCGCCGAGCTCGGTGCCGGTGCCGTGCGCCTCGATCGCGTCGACCTCGCCCGCGGGCAGGCGGGCGTCGGCGAGTGCGGCACGGATGACGCGCTGCTGCGACGGGCCGTTGGGCGCGGTGAGACCGTTGGACGCGCCGTCCTGGTTGACCGCGGAGCCCTGGATGACCGCGAGCACGTGGTGACCGTTGCGCTCGGCGTCCTCGAGCTTCTCCAGCAGCAGGATTCCCGCGCCCTCACCGAATCCGGTGCCGTTGGCGGAGGCGGAGAAGGATTTGCAGCGGCCGTCCGGGGAGAGCGCGCGTTGCCGGGAGAACTCGACGTAGGTGTCGGCGATGGCCATGACGCACACACCGCCGGCGAGCGCCATCGAGCACTCGCCGGTGCGCAGCGCCTGCACGGCGAGGTGAACGGCGACCAGTGACGACGAGCAGGCGGTGTCGACCGTCAGCGCCGGCCCCTCCAGGCCGAGGGTGTAGGCCACCCGGCCGGACAGGACGCTGCCCTGGGTCCCGTTGCCCAGGAAGCCCTCGACGCCTTCGGGCAGCTCCCCGACGCCGACGCCGTAGTCGCCGTACATGAGCCCGGCGAACACGCCGGTCTTGCTGCCCTTGAGCGTCGTCGGGTCGATCCGCGCGTGCTCCACGGCCTCCCAGCTGACCTGGAGCATCAGCCGTTGCTGCGGGTCCATCGCGAGCGCCTCGCGCGGCGAGATCCCGAAGAAGTTCGGGTCGAAGTCGCCGGCGTCGTGCAGGAAGCTGCCCTCGCGGGAGTACGAGGTGCCGCGGTGGTCGGGGTCGGGGTGGAACAGCTCGCCGAGGTTCCAGCCGCGGTCGCCGGGAAACGCCGACACCGCGTCGGTGCCGGACGCGACCAGGTCCCACAGCGCTTCCGGCGAGTCGACTCCGCCGGGGTAGCGGCAGGCCATGCCGATGATCGCGACCGGCGCGTGGGCGTCGTCGGCCAGCTTCCGGTTGCGGGCGGCCAGCCTGGTGCTCTCCTTGACCGACTCCCGCAGTGCCGCGACAAGTTCTTCGTTGGAGGGCATCAGGAGTTCTCCGAACCGGGGGTGAGTGACAGGAGCTCGTCCTGGGTGGCCGCCATGACGCGCTTCACCAGTTCGTCGGCGTCCAGCTCGTCGATCAGGTCGGCCTCTGCGGACACCTCGTCGGCGACCGGGACGTCCACCTCGGCGACCGGCTCGGCGAGTCCCGGCAGCAGCGAGAGGACGAAGACGGCGACCGCGCGGGGCGACGGGTGGTCGAAGACGACCGTGGCGGCCAGGCGCAGCCCGAACGTCGTGTTGAGCTTGTTGCGCAGGTTCACGGAGCTGAGCGAGTCGAAGCCCAGCTCGGTGAACGCGCGCTCCGCGTCGATCAGCGCTCCGGAGCTGTGGCCCAGCACGTCGGCGACCTGCTCCAGCACGGCCTCCAGCACCGCGTCCTGCCGTTCGGCGGCGGGCAGCGCGGCCAGGCGTTCGACGAGGGAGCGTTCCCGCGCCTCGCGGGAGGTCGCGTTGCGCCGCCCGGCCGTGCGCACCAGGCCGCGCAGGACGGCCGGGATCTCGGTGGTGCGCGCCAGGCGGTTCAGGACGGTGAAATCGATCTTCACCGGCACGGCGAGCGCGTCGTCGACCGCCAGCGCGGTGTCGAAGGCGCGCATGCCCTCCGCGCGGTCCAGCGAGCCGAAGCCGTCCCGGCCGAGGCGATCCACCTGGGTGTCGTCGAGGTGGACCGTCAGACCCCGGTCCTGCTGCCACGGTCCCCAGGCCAGCGACAGCGCGGCGAGACCGCGCGCGCGGCGGTGGGCGGCCAGGGCGTCCAGGAAGCTGTTGGCGGCGGCGTAGCTGCCCTGCCCGGGAGAGCCGAGGACGCCGGCGGCCGACGAGTACAGGACGAAGTGCCGCAGGCCCATGTCCTTCGTGAGCTCGTGGAGGTGCCATGCCGCGTCGACCTTGGGGACGAGCACGCCCGCGAGTCGTTCCGGGGTGATCGTGGTGACCACGCCGTCGTCGAGCACACCCGCGACGTGGACCACGCCGGTCAGCGGGTGCCCGGCCGGGATGCGCCCGAGCACGGCGGCGACGTCCTGCCGGTCGGCGGCGTCGCAGCGCTCCACGACGACCTCCGCGCCCAGAGCCGTCAGTTCGTCGCGCAGCTCCGCCGCTCCCGGCGCGTCGAGCCCGCGGCGGCTGGTCAGGACCAGGTGCCGGACGCCGTGCTCGGTCACCAGGTGCCGGGCGGCCAGCGCTCCCAGGTCCCCGGCGCCGCTGATCAGCACGGTGCCGTCCGGGTCCCACGTCGCCGGGTCGTCAGCGGCCGCAGCGGGCACCAGGCGCGGCACCACCAGCTCACCGCCCCGTGCGGCGACCTGGGGCTCACCGGTCGCGAGAGCCTCGCCGACCGCCTCGGCCGGGCCGTCGACGAGGACGAACCTGCCGGGGTTCTCCGACTGGGCGGAGCGGACCAGGCCCCACACCGCGGCGGAGGCGGGGCACGGTGCACCGGGATCGGTCGCGCCGCTGGTCCGCACGACGAGGGTCGCCGCGGCGAACCGCTCGTCCTCGAGCCAGGTGCGCAGGACGCCCAGCACGTTCGCGGTGAGCCGGTGCGTGTCGGCGACCGGGTCGTCGCCGGGCAGCGCCGAGTACACGACGTTCCCCTCGACGGCACCGGCGGGCAGGTCGGCGTGGTCGGTCCAGGGCTGGGTGTTCTGAGCCCGCGTGCCCTGCCACTCGACCGCGTACAGGTTCTCCCGCGCGTCCGCGCTGCGCAGCTGGCCCGCGGTGACGGGCCGGACGGCGATCGACTCGACGGAGATCACCGGCTGCCCGGCGTCGTCGACCGCGGTCAGCGTTCCGGAGCTCCCGTCCGCGCCCGTCAACCGCACCCGCAGCGTGCGGGCACCGGTGGCGTGCAACGTGACACCGCCCCAGGAGAACGGCAGAGCGGGGGACTCCTCCGCACCGGAAGCCAGGAACAAGGTGTGCAGCGCCGCGTCGAGCAGGGCCGGGTGGATCGTGAAGCCGTCGGCACCGGCCTCCGGCAGGGCGATCTCGGCGAAGACCTCGCCGTCGCGCCGCCACGCCGCCCGCAGGCCCCGGAACACGGGGCCGTAACCGAAGCCGGAGCCGGCCAGGCGGTCGTAGAAGCCGTCGAGGGCGACGGGATCCGCGCCGCTGGGCGGCCACTCCCCCGGTGCCCAGTCCTCGCCGGTGGCGGTGGGCCGCAGCCACCCGTCCGCGTGGCGGGTCCACGACTGCCCCGCGGGGTGCCGGCTGTGGATGGAGATCGACCGGCGGCCGTCCTCGTCGGAGTCGCCCACGACCACCTGCAGGGCCAGGGAGGCCTCCGGGGTCAGCAGCACGGGCGCGTGCAGGGTCAGTTCGTCGACCGTGCCGCACCCGACCTCGTCCCCGGCGCGGATCGCCAGTTCGACCAGCCCCGCGCCCGGCACGATCACCGTGCCCAGGACGGCGTGGTCGGCGAGCCAGGAGTGCGAGGAGAGCGACACCCGTCCGGCGAACAGCGCCCCGTCGCCGTCCGCGGGCAGGATCGACGCCTCGAGCACCGGGTGCTCCGCCGAGACGAGCCCGATCGAGCTCAGGTCGGCGGGGGCGTCGTCGTTCGCGAGCCAGTACGGGCTGTTCTGGAACGCGTAGGTGGGCACCTCGACGCGGCGAGCGCCCGTGCCGCCGAACAACGCCGTCCAGTCGATCGGCGCCCCGCTGATGTGCAGCCGGGCCGCCATGGTGGCGAGGTCCAGGTCCTCGGCGTTCTTCTTGTGCAGCGACGGGACGAACACGGCGGCGTCGGGCCGTTCCACGATCTCCATCGCGGCTGTGGTCAGCACCCCGTTGGGCCCGACCTCGACGTAGCGGGTGACGCCCTCGCGTTCGAGCAGGCCCACGGCGTCGGTGAACCGGACGGGCCGGCGGATGTGCCGCACCCAGTACTGCGGGTCGCCCACCTCGTCCGCCCCGGCCTGCTTGCCCGTGAGCGTCGAGATGATCGGGATGCGCGGCGCGTTGTACGTCAGTTCCGCGGTGGCCCGGCCGAACTCGTCGAGGATGCCGTCCATCAACGCCGAGTGCGAGGCCTGGCTGACGACGAGCTTCTTGGCCTTGCGCCCCCGGTCCTTGAACCGCTGGGCGATGACCATCGCGGTCTGTTCGTCACCGGAGATCACGACCGACGTCGGCCCGTTCAGCGCCGCGAACCCGACAAGACCGGTCAGTTCGGGCGCGACCTCCTCCTCCGAGGCCTGGATCGCGACCATCGCGCCGCCCGGCGGCAACGAGTTCATCAACCGGCCGCGGATCGCGACGATGCGCGCGGCGTCGGCCAGCGACCAGACGCCGGCGACGTGCGCGGCGGCGAACTCGCCGATCGAGTGCCCCGCCACGAAGTCCGGGACGACGCCCCAGGACTCCAGCAGCCGCGCCACCGACACCTCGACGGCGAACAACGCGGGCAGCATGTAGTCGATCCGGTCGAGCAGGGCGGAGTCCTCCGCGAACACGACCTCGCGCAGCGGTCGCGGGAGGTGGGCGTCGAACTCCGCCATCACCGCGTCGAAGATGGCGGCGAACGCGGGGTGGGCCGCGCACAGGTCGCGTCCCATGCCCAGGTACTGCGCGCCTCCGCCGGTGAACAGGAAGGCGGTCTTGCCGCCGCTCACGCTTCCCTGCAGGACTTGGTCGCTCCTGCCCCCGTCGGCGAGGACGGTAAGGCCGTCGAGGAGGCTCGCCCGGTCCGTGGCGAGGACGACACCCCGCTCGGCGAGCGCGGTCCGGCCGGTGGCGAGCGAGTACGCGATGTCGAGCGGGCTCACGGCCGGGTCCGCGTCCACAGAGGACAGCAGTCGCCGGGCCTGCGCCGCGAGCGCCTCGCGGTTCGTCCCGGACAGCACGACGGGAACGGGCGGGTGCGTGCGGCCGCGAGGCTCGTCTTCCACGACCTCGGCGGGTGCCTCTTCGAGGATCAGGTGGGCGTTGGTCCCCGAGATGCCGAAGGAGGACACGCCGGCGCGGCGCGGCTGGTCGTGGCGGGGCCACTCCTGCGCCCGCGTCAGCAGCTCGACGGAACCCGACTCCCAGTCGACGAACGGCGTCGGGTTGTCGACGTGCAGGGTCTTGGGCAGGGTGTTGTGCTGCAACGCCATCACCATCTTGATGACGCTGCCGACACCCGCGGCGCACTGGGTGTGGCCGATGTTGGACTTCAGCGAGCCCAGCCGGACCGGCCGGTCGCCGGGACGGTCCTGTCCGTAGGTCGCGAGGACGGCCTGGGCCTCGATCGGGTCGCCGAGCCGGGTGCCGGTGCCGTGCGCCTCGACCACGTCGACGTCCCTGGTCGACAGCCGGGCGTCGGCGAGGGCCTGCGCGATGACGCTCTTCTGGGCGGGTCCGCTGGGCGCGGTGAGCCCGTTCGACGCGCCGTCCTGGTTGATGGCCGAGCCCTTGATGACCGCGAGCACGTTGTGGCCGTTGCGGCGGGCGTCGGAGAGCCGTTCGAGCATCACCATGCCGACGCCCTCGGACCACCCGGTGCCGTCGGCGGACTCGGCGAACGACTTGCACCGCCCGTCCGGTGAAAGGCCGCGCTGACGCGAGAACTCCACGAAGACGCCGGGCCCGCCCATGATGTTCGCGCCGCCCGCCAGGGCGAGGTCGCACTCACCGCTGCGCAGAGCCTGCACGGCGAAGTGCATCGCCACGAGCGACGACGAGCAGGCGGTGTCCACCGAAACGGCGGGGCCTTCGAGCCCGAGGCTGTAGGCGATCCGTCCGGAGTGGACGGAGCACGTGGTGCCGGTGAGGAGGTACCCCTCCACGTTCAGCGCCTGTTCGTGCAGCCGCGGCCCGTACTCCTGCGACGAGACGCCGGCGTACACACCGGTCTTCGTGCCGGCCAGGGAGCCGGGAGCGATGCCCGCCCGTTCGATCGTCTCCCACGTGACCTGCAGCAGCAGGCGCTGCTGCGGGTCCATCGCCAGTGCCTCGCGCGGGGAGATGCCGAAGAAGTCCGCGTCGAACTGGTCCGCCGTGTGCACGAAGCCACCGGTGGTCGCGTAGCTGCTGCCGGAGGCCTCCGGATCGGCGTCGAACAACCCGTCGAGGTCCCACCCGCGGTTGGTCGGGAACGCCGAGATGCCCTCGCGCTCCTCGTCGACCAGGCGCCACAGGTCCTCGGGGCTCTCGACGTCACCGGGGAAGCGGCAGGCCATCCCGATGATCGCGATCGGCTCCCTGTCGCGGGACTCCGCCTGGCGCAGGCGCGTCCTGGTCTGCTGAAGGTCCGCGGTCAGCTTCTTCAGCAGACCGACCAGCTTCTCTTGATCCGCCATTTCACAACCTCAAAAAGGAATGTTGACCAGGACAGGGGGCCGTGCTCGTTCAGGAGAGGCCGAACTCTCGTTCCAGGAAGTCGACGAGCTCGTCGGCCGACGCGTCCGCGAAGTCGCCGCCCGCGGCCTCGTCCGGACCGGCGGCCGCCGCCGAGAACGTCGACAGCAGCTCCTCCAGCCGCAGCACGATCGTCAGGTGGCCGCCGTCCTCGCCGTCGACCGCCAGCAGGCTCGTCTCCAGGCGGTCCAGCTCCGCGAGCACCGCGGCCGCGGACAACCTGGCGGCACCCTGCGGAGCCAGCAACTCCCTGAGGTGCGCCGCGAGCGCGACCGTCGTGGGGTGGTCGAAGACGGCCGTCGCGGACAGCCGCACCTCCGCCGCGGCGTTGATCCGGTTGCGCAGCTCGACCGCCGTCAGGGAGTCGAGGCCGATGTCCGTGAACGGCTTGGTCGTCTCCAGCACGGCCACGTCGCTGTGGCCGAGGACGGCGGCGGCGTGCCCGCGGACGAGGTCGACCAGGAACGTGTTCTGCTCGGTCTCCGTCAGGGAGGCGAGTCGTTCCGCCAGCGAGGACGACTGGGCCGCCTCGGTGACCCGGCGGGGTGCGGCGCGACCGAGGTCGTGCCACATCTGGTTGATCTCGTTGTGCCGGGCGAACTTGCGCAGTGCGGCGCGGTCGAGCTTCACCGGGACGGCGACGGGCTCGTCGGCACGCAGCGCGTCGTCGAACAGGGCCATGCCCTCGGCCGTGGCCAGTGCGCCGAAGCCCTCCTGTTCCATCACGTCCAGGTCGGCGCGGGACAGGGCGGCTCCCATGCCGTCCTCCCACAGGCCCCACGCGTGGGCCTGGCCGACGTGGCCGCTGCCGCGGCGGTGCTCGGCGACGGCGTTGACGAAGGCGTTGGCCGCCGCGTAGTTGGCCTGTCCCTCGGTGCCGGTGATGCTGGTGATGCTGGAGAACGCGACGAACCGCGCCAGGTCGAGGTGCCTGGTCAGCTCGTGCAGGTGCCAGACCGCGTCCACCTTCGCGCGCTGCACCGCGTCCAGTCGTGCCGGCGTGAGCGATCCGAGCAGTCCGTCGTCGAGCACACCGGCGGTGTGCACGACAGCGGTCAGCGGCCGGTCCCGCCCGATGTCGTCCAGCACGCCGGCCAGCGCGTCGCGGTCGGCGGTGTCGCAGGCGGCGATGGTCGCGGTGGCTCCGAGCCCGGCCAGTTCGGCGCGCAGCTGCTCGGCGCCCGGCGCGTCCGCTCCGCGGCGGCTGATCAGCAGGAGGTGGCGGATGCCGTGCTCGGTCGCGAGGTGCCGTGCGACCGCGCTGCCGAGCGCACCGGTGCCGCCGGTGACGAGGACCGTGCCGTCGGGGTTCATCGGCCTGGGCAGGGTGAGGACCACCTTGCCGACGTGCTTGGCCTGGCTGATGAAGCGGAAGGCCTCCTGCGCCTGGAAGACGTTCCAGCTCTTGGTCGGCAACGGCGTGAGCTGCCCCCGTTCGAACAGCTCGTCCAGCTCCGCCCAGATCTCCGCGATCCGGTCCGGTCCCGCGTCGATCAGGTCGAACGCCCGGTAGGTGACCTGGCCGTACCGCGCGCTGATCTCGGCGGCGTCGCGGACGTCGGTCTTGCCCATCTCCACGAAGTGACCGCCGGGGGTGACCAGGCGCAGCGACGCGTCCACGAACTCGCCCGACAGCGCGTTGAGCACGACGTCGACACCGCGTCCGACGGTCGCCGCGCAGAAGATGTCCTCGAAGTCGAGGTCACGCGACGACGCGATGTGCGGGTCGTCCAGCCCCGCCTCTCGCAGGACGTCCCACTTCCCGGTGCTCGCGGTGCCGAAGACCTCCGCACCGAGGTGCTGCGCGAGCTGGGTCGCCGCCATGCCGACACCGCCCGCGGCGGCGTGGATCAGGACGGACTGGCCCTTCTCGAGCCGGCCGAGGTCGCACAGGCCGTAGTACGCCGTCAGGAACACCAGCGGCACCGCAGAGGCCTGTTCGAACGTCCATCCGCGCGGCATCCGGGTGACCAGCCTGCGGTCGGCGTCGGCGACGGGGCCGATCCCGCCGATGACCAGTCCCATCACCCGGTCGCCCGGACGCAGGTCGGTCACCTCGGAACCGACTTCGAGCACCACGCCGGCGGCCTCGTTGCCGATCGTCCCGGCGTCTCCGGGGTACATGTCGAGCACGGTCAGCACGTCGCGGAAGTTCAGCCCGGCGGCACGGACGCCGATGCGCACGTCACCGGGCGCGATCGGTTCCAGCACACCGGGGTTGGACGTCAGGACCAGGTGGTCGAGCGTGCCCTTGCCGGACATCCCCAGCACCCACGCGTCCGTTCCCGGCGGGGGTGAGAGCCGGTCCTTGGCCGCGGACACGATCCGCGGCGCGAGGACCTGGTCGCCGCGCACGGCCACCTGCTGCTCCCCCGACCCGATCAGCCTGCCCAGCAGCTCGTGCCCGATCGCCGCGCCGGGTTCGGCGTCGACGAGCAGGAAACGGCCGGGGTACTCCTGCTGCGCGGTGCGGACGAGACCCCAGACGACCGCGGTCGCCGGATTGTCCACAGTGGACTCGACGGCAACGGCGCCCTCGGTCACCACGACGAGCTGCGAGCCCGTGCAGCGGTCCTCCGCCACCCAGCGCTGGAGGACGTCCAGCATCCGGTGGGACAGCCGGCGCGCCGCTTCGGGCACCTCCAGCTCGTGGTCCACCGGCATGTGAAGGACGACGTGCGCGGGAGCTTTGCCTTCGACAGCCTCGTAGTCCGTCCACTCGGCCGCGTCGCCGAGCACGACCGGCGCCCACTCCACGCGCAACGACCAGTCGTTCTGCTTCTGCGACTGCAGCCCCTCGGCGGAGATCTCCTTCAGCACCAGGGACTCCACGGTCATCACCGGCTCGCCGGCGCTGTCCGCCACCCGGATCGACCAGGTGTCACCGCTCTCCTCGCGCAGTCTGACCCGCAGTGCACCGGCACCGGACGCGTGCAGCGTGACGCCGTTGAACACGAACGGCAGCGACAACGGCGTGTCCTCGGCCAGGCCGATCGCGTGGAGCGAGGCGTCCAGCAGCGCCGGGTGCAGCCCGTACTCCGGGTGGGTGGTGTCGTCCGCGATCGCCACCTCGGCGAAGACGTCGTCACCGAGCCGCCAGGCGGCGGTCAGTCCCTGGAACGCGGGACCGTAGGCCAGCCCGGTCCCGGCGAGCTCCTCGTACCTGCCGGTGACCGCCACCGGCTCGGCTCCTGCCGGGGGCCACTCCCGCAGGTCGAAGTCCGGCGCGGGCGCGGCGGGCACCAGGGATCCCGTGGCGTGCCGCGTCCAGGGGTCGCCGGTGAGGGAACCGCCCGTGCGCGAATGAACGCCGATGGAGCGGCGACCGTCCGCGGCGGCGGGACCGACCTGCACCCGGATGTCCACCGCGCCGGATTCCGGCAGCACCAGCGGGGTCTGGAGCGTCAGCTCCTCGACGGTGCCGCAGCGGACCTCGTCCGCGGCGCGCACGGCCAGTTCGACCAGGCACGCGCCGGGCACGATCACCTGGTCCAGCACGACGTGGTCGGTCAGCCAGCCGTGGCTCGCGCGGGAGAGGCTTCCGGTGAACAGGAACCCGTCGCCTTCCGCGAACTCGACGGCCGCGCCGAGCAGGGGGTGCTCGGCGGGGGCGAGCCCGAGCCCGGTCGTGCCGGCCCGCGTGCGCGGCGCCTCCAGCCAGTACGTCCCGTGCTGGAAGGCGTAGGTCGGCAACGGCACCCGCCGGGCGCCGGGGAACATGGCGTCCCACGTGATGGGCACGCCGTGCGCGTGCAACCGCGCGAGTGCCGTGGTGAAGGACTTGACCTCGTCGTGCTTCTTGCGCAGCAGCGGGACGAAGACGCTCTCCTCCGCGCTCTCCGCGCCCATTCCCGACAGCGAGCTGTCCGGGCCCAGCTCGACGAACCGCGTCACCCCGAGCTCCGCGCACACGGCCACCGCGTCGGCGAACCGCACGGCCTGCCGCGCGTGCCGGACCCAGTACTCCGGCGACGTCACCACACCCGGTTCCACCAGGGAGCCCGTCACGGTGGACACCATCGGCACCACCGGTTCGCGGTACTCGATCGACTCCGCCACCGCACGCAACTCGTCCAGCGCCGGCTCCATGAGCACCGAGTGGAACGCGTGCGACACCGACAACCGCGTGCACTTCCGGCCCCGCGCGGTGAGCTCGTCGACCGCCGCCAGAACCGGACCCTCCACACCGGACAGGACGACCGAACCGGCACCGTTGACGGCGGCCAGCGACACCTCGTCCGAGAGGAACTCCCCGACCTCGTCCTCGCCGGCCCGCACCGCCACCATCACGCCACCGGCCGGCAGTTCCTGCATCAACCGGCCACGCGCCGCCACCAGCCGGGCGGCGTCGCCCAGCGAGAACACCCCGGCGACGTGCGCCGCCGCGATCTCGCCGATCGAGTGCCCCACCAGGAACTCCGGGCGGACGCCCCACGACTCCACGAGCCGGAACAACGCCACCTCGACGGCGAACAACGCCGGCTGCGCCACGGCGGTCCGGTTCAGCGCGTCGGCGTCAGCGCCGAACACCACCTCGCGCACGCCCGGCAGCAACGCGCACACCTCGTCGAAGGCCGAGGCGAAGACCGGGAACTCGTCGTACAGCCCACGACCCATCCCGACGCGCTGCGAACCCTGACCGGCGAACAGGAACGCCACAGGTCCACTGAGGACCGTGCCTTCCACCACCTCGGAACCGGCTGAGCCGTCAGCGAGAACGTCCAGGGCGGCCACGAGCTCCTGCAGGTCGGCGCCGGTCACGACAGCGCGCGTCTCGAGCGCGGCGCGAGCAGTGGCCAGCGAGAAGCCGACGTCCGCCGGAGACGCGTCGGAGCCGACGAAATCGCTCAGCCGCCGCGCCTGCTCCCGCACCGCCGCCGACGTCTTGCCCGAGAGCACCCAGGCGATCCTGGAGGTGCTCTCGTCCGTCGCGCGGACGGGGACCTCCGCCTCGTCCGGAGCCTCGAGGATCACGTGCGCGTTGGTGCCGGAGATGCCGAACGAGGAGACGGCAGCTCGCCTCGGCCGGTCGGCCGCGGGCCACGGAACCTGCTCGGTCAGCAGCGACACCGCGCCGGTGTCCCACTCGACGTGCGGCGTCGGGGCGTCCACGTGCAACGTCGCGGGCAGCGTCCCGTTCCGCATGGCGAGGACCATCTTGATCACACCCGCGGCACCGGCCGCGGCCTGCGTGTGCCCGAAGTTGGACTTGACGGATCCCAGCCACAACGGCGGTCGTCCGTCACGGTCCTGTCCGTAGGTGTTGAGCAGTGCCTGCGCCTCGATCGGGTCCCCGAGCCGGGTTCCCGTGCCGTGCGCCTCCACCGCGTCCACGTCCGAAGTGGACAGACCTGCGTTGGCCAGAGCCTGCCGGATCACCCGCTGCTGCGACGGGCCGTTCGGCGCGGTCAGACCGTTCGACGCGCCGTCCTGGTTCACCGCGGAGCCTCGCACGACGGCCAGTACCTCGTGGCCGTTGCGCCGCGCGTCCGACAGCCGTTCCAGCACGAGCACGCCCACACCTTCCGACCAGCTGGTGCCGTCGGCGGCGGACGCGAAGGACTTGCTGCGCCCGTCGGCGGCCAGGCCGCGCTGGCGGGAGAAGTCCACGAACGTCTCGGGTGTCGCCATGACCGTGACGCCGCCCGCGAGAGCCAGCCCGCACTCCCCCGAGCGCAGCGCCTGCGAGGCGAGGTGCAGGGCGACGAGCGACGACGAGCAGGCGGTGTCGACGGTGACCGCCGGCCCCTCCAGCCCGAGCGTGTAGGCCACCCGGCCGGACAGCACGCTGGCCGAGGTACCGGTGCCGATGTACCCCTCGACCTCCTCGGGGATCGCGCCGAGGCTGTGGGCGTAGTCGTAGTACATGACCCCGGCGAAGACGCCGGTCCTGCTGCCCTTCAGGGACGTGGGGTCGAGTCCGGCGTTCTCGAGTGATTCCCACACGACCTCCAGCAGCAGGCGCTGCTGCGGATCCATCGCGAGCGCCTCGCGCGGGGAGATGCCGAAGAACTCCGCGTCGAACGCGTCCGCTTCGTGCAGGAACCCGCCTTCGCTCGCATAGGAGGTGCCCCGGTGGTCGGGGTCGGGGTGGAACAGGGTGTCGAGGTCCCAGCCGCGGTTGACCGGGAAGCCGGAGATCGTGTCCGTGCCCGACGCGACGACGGTCCACAGGTCCTCGGGTGAGCCCACGCCACCCGGGAAGCGGCACGCCATGCCGACGATCGCGATCGGCTCGTCCGTCGCGGCCGTGGTGAGGACCGGAGCGGTCGGGTCGGGCTCGTCGCCGGAGAGCTGGACGTGCAGGAACGTCGCGAGCGCGGCGGGCGTCGGGTGGTCGAAGACCACCGTGGCCGGGAGCCGCACACCGGCGGCGGCGCTCAGGTTGTTGCGCAGCTCGATCGCGGTCAGCGAGTCGAAGCCGAGGTCGGTGAAGGCCTTGTCCTGGTCGACGCGCTCCGCGGAGGCGTGCCCCAGCACGGCGGCGACCTGGGCGCGCACCATTCCGAGCAGCGCCTTCTGGTCGGCGTTCGTCCCGGCCTGACGCGCGCTCGCCGCGGGAGAGGTTGCGGTGGCGCGCCGCGACCTCGTCCTGACGAGCCGGTCGAGCAACGGCGGGAGGAGGGCGTCGCGGGACCGCGCCTCGAGAGCGGTGAGGTCGAACCGCGCGGTGACGGCGAGCGGGAGGCCGGAGGCCAGCGCCGCGTCGAACAACGCGAGGCCTTCGTGCTCCGCCAGCGCCGGGAAGCCCTGCCGGGCGGCCCGCTCGGCTTCCGCCGGTGCCAGACCGCCGCCCATGCCCAGCTCCCACAACCCCCACACCAGGGACTGGGCCGGCAGGCCGTTCGCGTGGCGGTGCAGCGCGAGTGCGTCGAGGAAGCTGTTGGCGGCGGCGTAGTTGCCCTGCCCTGCGCCCTCGAAGAGTCCGGACGTGGAGGAGTACAGGGCGAACAACCGCAGGTCGAGGTGGCTGGTCAGCTCGTGCAGGTGCCAGGCGCCGTCGACCTTCGGGCGCAGCACGGCCTCGACGCGCTCCTCGTCGAGCGACGTGACGACGCCGTCGGCGAGTGAACCCGCGGCGTGCACCACGCCGACGAGTGGACGGTCCGCCGGGACGGCCGCGATGACGGCTTGCACGGCCGCGCGATCGGCGACGTCGCACGCGCTGATCGTGACGTGGGCGCCGAGCCCGGTGAGCTCCGCGCTCAGTTCGGCGGCTCCCGGCGACTCGGCACCGCGGCGGCTGGTGAGCACCAGGCTCGTCACGCCGTGAGCGGTCACCAGGTGCCTGGCCAGTGCTGCTCCGAGCCCGCCGGTGCCACCGGTGATCAGAACGGTGCCTTCGCCAGGCAGGGCCGGCTCGGCGCCGACGGCCGCAGGGGCGCGCACGACACGGGGTGCGAGCAGAACGCCTTCGCGCACCGCCACTTGGGCTTCACCGCATCCGGCGGCGGCACCGACGAACTCCTCGGGGCCGTCGAGGAGGACGAACCGCCCGGGGTGTTCGGCCTGGGCCGAGCGCACCAGACCGCACACCGCCGCGGAGGCCACGCCGGTCACGTCCGGCCCGGCCGCGCCGGTGGTCACCACGACGAGACGCGAGTCCGCGAACCGGGCGTCGGAGAGGAAGTCCTGCACGGCCGCGAGCACGGTGCGGGTCGCCTCGCGCACGCCGGCCGGACCGTCGCTACCCGGCGAGACGACGAGGGCGAGCACGCCAGGGGCGGAGTCCGCCGTGCCGTAGGCAGTCCACGCCGGTGAGGTCCCTGCGGGCACGGACACCCAGTCCACTGTGTACAGACTGGTGGTGACGACGTTCTGCGTGGACGGCGCACGGGACACGAGCGAGTCGACCGTGAAGACCGGCGCACCCGCCGGGTCGACGGCGTGCAGGCCGACCTCGTCGGCGCTCTTGACGGTGATCTTGACGCGGAGAGATGTCGCGCCGGTCGCGTGCACCGACACGCCGGACCAGGAGAACGGCAACCGCGCCCGGCCGTCGTCGTCACCGGCTCCACCGAACCCGATGGCGTGCAGGGAAGCGTCGAGCAGAGCCGGGTGCACGGCGAAGTCCGCCGCGGCGATCCCGGCCGACTCCGGCAGGGTGACCTCGGCGAACACCTCGTCCCCCGCGACCCACGCGCCGCGCAGTCCGCGGAAGACGGGACCGTAGGCCAGACCGGTGGCGGCCAGGTCGTCGTAGACGCCGTCGAGCGGAACCTCGCGCGCTCCCGCAGGCGGCCACGACGACGACCACTGTTGCGGCGCCGACGCCTCCACGGCCAGTGCACCGGAGGCGTGCAGGACCCACTCGCCGGACTCCGGCAGCCTGGAGTGCACGCTGATCGCGGACCTGCCGGCGGAGTCGGCGGCACCCACCCGCAGCTGCAACCGCACGGAGCCGGACTCCGCGAGCACCAGGGGCGCCTGCAGGGTCAGCTCCTCGACTGCGGCGCAGCCGACCTCCTCGGCCGCCCGCACCGCGAGGTCGAGCAGCACGGCCCCCGGGACGACGACGCGGTCGAACACGACGTGGTCGGCCAGCCAGGGGTGCGTCGCGAGGGACAGCCGTCCGGTGAGCAGGTGGCCTTCCCCGTCGGCCAGTGCGACGGTCGCGCCCAGCACCGGGTGGTCACCGGGCTCCAGGCCCAGCGTGGCCGCGTCGGTCGCGGCGGATCCGGACAGCCAGAAGTGCTCGCGCTGGAAGGCGTAGGTGGGCAGCTCGACGGTCCTCGCGGACGCGGGGAACACCGCGGCCCAGTCGACCCGCGCGCCGCGCACGTGAGCGTGGCTCAGTGCACTGAGCGCTTCGATCTCCTCAGGACGGTCGCGGCGCAGCACGGGCCGGACCAGCACGTCGGCCTCGTCGGTCAGGCAGTCCGCGGCCATCGCGGAGAGCACCCCGTCGGGGCCCAGCTCCAGGCACGTCGTGACACCGGCCGATTCGATGACCCGCACTGCGTCGTGGAACCGCACGGCCTGGCTGACATGTGCCACCCAGTAGTCCGGTGTGGACAGTTCCTCGGGGTTCACGAGACGCCCGGTGACCGTGGAGACGAACGGGATGGCCGGGGCGGAGAAGGAGAGGAACTCGAGGAGCAGGCGGAACTCGTGCAGCATCGGCCGCATCAACGGCGAGTGGAAGGCGTGGCTGACGTTGAGGCGCTTCGCCTTGCCGCCCTGGGCCTGCCACCGGTCGGCGATCTCCAGGACGACGTCCTCGGCGCCGGAGAGCACGACCGAGCGCGGTCCGTTGACCGCCGCGATGCCCGCCGCGTCCTCGTGTCCGCTCAGCAGGTCCAGCGCTTCTTCCTCAGTCGCGCGCAGCGACACCATCGCGCCGCGCACCTCGAGCTCCTGCATCAGCCGCCCGCGGGCGGCCACCAGGGTCGCGGCGTCCTCGAGGTCGAGAACCCCCGCCACGTGCGCGGCGGCGATCTCCCCGATGGAGTGCCCGCTGACGCAGTCGGGCTTCAGTCCCCACGCCTCGAGCATCCGGTACAGCGCGACCTCGATCGCGAACAGCGCGGGCTGGGCGTAGGAGGTCTGGTCGATCAGGGCGGCGTTCTCACTGCCCTCCTCGGCGAACAGCACGTCCAGCAACGGGACGTCCAGCTGGATGTCGAGGTAGCCGCACGCGTCGTCCAGCGCACGGGCGAACACCTCGTCGCGCTCGTACAGCTCGAGTCCCATCGCGCGGCGCTGAGAACCTTGACCCGCGAACAGGAAGGCGAGGCCGCCGGTGCCCGCGACGTCCCGCAGAGCCGGGGTGGTCGTGTCGAGCACGGCGTCGAGGCCCGCCAGCAGCTCGTCCCGATCGCGGCCGACGACGGCGGCGCGGTGCTCGAGGGCGGCGCGGGTGGTGGCGAGCGACAGTCCGACGTCGGCCGGGCTCAGCGCCGGATCGTTGCCGACGAAGGCCTTCAGCCGTTCGGCCTGGGCGCGCAGGGCGTCCTGCGTCTTGCCCGACAACACCCAGGCGACGGCGGTGTCCCCGACGTCGCCGGTCCGCTCGTCCTCCGCGGCCGGCGGTTCTTCGATGATCACGTGGGCGTTGGTGCCGGAGATGCCGAAGGACGAGATCCCGGCACGGCGCGGGCGGCCGGTGGCAGGCCACGGCTGCGCTTCGGTGAGCAGCGAGACGGCGCCCGCCGACCAGTCCACGTGGGACGTCGGCCGGGTGAGGTGCAGCGAGCGCGGCAGGGATCCGTGCCGCATCGCCATGATCATCTTGATCACGCCCGCGGCGCCGGCGGCGGCCTGGGCGTGGCCGATGTTCGACTTGATCGAACCGACCCACAGCGGAGCGTCGGCCTCGCGGTCGCGGCCGTAGGTGGCGAGGATCGCCTGCGCCTCGATCGGGTCTCCCAGGCGGGTGCCCGTGCCGTGCGCCTCGACGGCGTCCACGTCGGCGGCGACGAGCCGGGCGTTCGCGAGCGCCTGGTGGATCACGCGCTGCTGCGCGAGGCCGTTCGGCGCGGTGAGGCCGTTCGAGGCGCCGTCCTGGTTGATGGCGGACGCGCGCACGACCGCGAGCACCGGGTGGCCGTTGCGCCGGGCGTCGGAAAGTCGTTCCAGGGCGAGGACTCCGGCACCCTCGCCCCAGCCGGTGCCGTCGGCCGACTCGTCGAACGGCTTGCACCGGCCGTCGGGTGCGAGTCCCCGCTGGCGGGAGAAGGCGATGAAGTTGCCGGGGCTGGCCATGACCGCCACACCACCGGCCAGCGCGAGGTCGCACTCACCGGACCTCAGCGAGTGCGCGGCGAGGTGCAGTGCGACGAGCGAACCCGAGCAGGCGGTGTCCAGGCTCAGCGCGGGACCCTCGAGGCCGAGGACGTACGCGATGCGACCGGACACCACGCTCGTCGCGTTGCCGGTCAGCAGGTGGCCCTCGGAGCCTTCGGGCGCGTCCGCCAGTCGCGGCCCGTACTCCTGGGGCTCCACACCGATGAACACACCGGAACGGCTGCCGCGCAACGAGGACGGGTCCACACCCGCGCGTTCCAGTGCCTCCCAGGAGACCTCGAGCACCAGGCGCTGCTGGGGGTCCATCGCGGTCGCCTCACGCGGGGAGATCCCGAAGAACTCGGCGTCGAACTCGCCTGCCGCGTCCAGGAACCCGCCGTGGCGGCTGTAGGTCTTCCCGGCTTTGGACGCGTCCGCGTCGAAGATCCCCTCGACGTCCCACTCGCGGTCGGCGGGGAAGCCGGTCACGGCGTCGACGCCCTCGTCGACCAGGCGCCACAACGCTTCCGGCGAGTCGATCATCCCCGGGAACCGGCAGCCGATGCCGACGATCGCGACGTCGTCGTCGTGCTCGATGGGCCGGAACGCCGACGCGGCACCGAGTTCGTCGTCACCCGCGCCCAGGCGCGCGGCCAGTGCGAGCGGGTTCGGGTGGTCGTAGACGACGGTCACGGGCAGTTCGAGACCGGTGGCCGCGACGAGACGCGCGTGCAGCTCGACCGACGCCAGCGAGTCGAACCCCAGGTCGAGGAACGACCGGGTGCCGCTGCCCACGGCCGGTGCGCCGGGCACCATGTCGGCGAGAACCTCCGCGGTCACGCGCATGACGAGATCGCGCAATGCCTGTGCCGCCCCGCCCGAGTTTCCCGCGGGCAGCTCGTTTCCCCGGTCCCCCACCTCGCCGGTGGCAGGACGGAGGTCATCGAACTCGCTCAAGTGCGCACTCCCCAACTACTCCGTGGGACGTCAGTGATGGCGAACATTGCAAGCGATCCCGGCAAAGCACATCGGGACGCAGAACTGCCGTAACGTAATCACAGCCCGAGTACCCGCGGGATGTTGAGATTCCATTCACCGGCCACTGGAGAAGAACTCACCATCCGGGCGGACGGGCTCAGCGCGCACCACTCGGGCGTGACCACCGGAATTACTCGGCGATGACCGGCGCGGGGAACCGCTCCATTACTCGGCGCGCTCGTCCGAACATAGGATCCATTCCTATTTCCCCTTGGCCGCGAAACACCCTCTCGCCACTGCGGCAGGCCAGGGCCAGGTAGATCCAATGGTGTTTGGAGGCGTCGACATGAGCCGCACAGCAGTCGTGTTCCCGGGAATGGGTCCGTCGAAGTTCGGTGATGTCGGCAGGTTCATGACGGTCAGTCCGTTCGCCCGCCGAAGACTGGCCGAGGCGGACGCCGCGCTCGGGTACTCGTTGCTCGACGAGCTGCGATCCGGTCCCGACGAGTACAGCGCGGCGCAGCAGATCGGTTTCCTGGTCAACTCCGTCGCGATGGCCGACTGGATGGAGAGGTCACTGGGCCTGCGCCCGGACATGTGCGTCGGGTCCAGCTTCGGAGAACGCGCCGCCGTGGCCTATTCGGGAGCCATGCCGTTCGCCGAGGTCGTCCGGCTCACCGCCGCACTGGCGCGGTGCGAGCTCGACCACTTCCGGGAGGCACAGCGGGACCTGGTCAGCCAGCTGGTGGTGCGCACGCCTCAGGAACGGCTGGACGACGTCCTCGCCACCATGTCGCAGAACGACGAGTGGCACGAGATCTCCGGATACTTCGACCCCGGCGTTCACCTCGTCACGATGCACGAGGAGCACCTCGAGTCGTTCAAGCGCAGGATCAGCGACCGCGGCGGCTACTGCCTGACCACGATGCGCCCGGCCGCACACGCCCGTGTCCTGGAGCCTTTGCGCGCCCGGATGCGGGAAGAGGTCCTGGGGCAGTTCTCCTTCACCGCGACGACGATTCCGATCATCTCGGACCAGGACGGCTCGCTGGTCAGCGAGGGGGCCGAGGTCGGCGCGCTGCTCGACGCGTCCACCGTCACCCCGGTGCACTGGGGGCACATCCACGACCGGCTCGTGAACGAGGGCTTCACGCGGCTCTGCGTGGCGGGCCCGGACTTCCTCATCCACCGGCTGGGGCTGCTGAGGAAGAACTTCGACGTGGTGGCGGCCGGTCCGAAGGACGCCCTGAAGTCCCGCCGGCCTTCCACGCAGGCCTCATCGCCCTCGCGCTCACCACTGACCGCAGTTCCGTCACACCGCTGAGATCCGACGAATCATCGAGGTTTCAAAATGGGATTGACGTCGATTGTCACAGATGACGAGCCGGCACCGACCGCGGGTTTGTCCCCGGATTTTCCGTTCGTCTACGACGACTGGCTGAACCACCAGGCGGGACTCGGTGCCGTGCCGGCGCAACGGCTCGGCACCGAGGTGGCCGTCATCGGTGGAGGGATCTCGGGCATGGTGGCCGCCTACGAACTCATGAAGCTGGGACTGCGGCCCGTCGTCTACGAGATCGAGCAGCTCGGCGGGCGGATGCGCACCGTCGGGTTCGAGGGACACCCGGAACCGAGGGCGGAACTGGGATCGATGCGCTTCTCGCCGTCGGCCACGCTGTTCCACTACGTGAACAAGCTGGGCCTCAAAGCCGAGGCGTTCCCCAACCCGCTCGCCGACGCCACACCCAGCACCGTCATCAACCTGCGCGGTGAGACGCACTGGGCGCGCGGTCCCGAGGATCTCCCCCTGACGTTCCAGCAGGTCTCCGACGCGTGGTCCAAGGCGCTGCACGAGAAGGCCGACCTGCCGGTCATGATGGGCGCGATCGAGCGCCGCGACATCTCCGTCATCAAGGCCCTGTGGAACCGCACGGTCCGCGAACTGGAGAACCAGTCGTTCTACGGCTTCCTGACCTCCACGGCGGCGTTCTCGTCGTTCGAGCAGCGGGAGATCTTCGGCCAGGTGGGCTTCGGCTGCGGCGGGTGGGACACCGACTTCACCAACTCCGTGCTCGACGTCCTGCGCGTCGTCTACACCGAGGTCGGTGACAAGCAGTACCGCATCATCGGTGGCAGCCAACAGGTCCCGACCGGGTTGTGGCGGCACGAGCCGGACGACCTCGTGCACTGGCCCGCCGGCACCTCGCTCGCGCGGCTGCACGACGGGACACCGATGCCGGGTGTGCGCGGGATCAGCCGCCGCGGCGCCGGATACCTGATCGAGGACGTGTCCGGCGAGGTGCGCGAGTACCCGGTGGCCGTCTTCACGGCGCAGAGCTGGAACCTGTTGTCCCGCATCCAGTGCGACCCCGACCTGCTGCCGTCCGACCTGTGGACCGCCGTGGAACGGACCCACTACCAGGGTTCCTCGAAGCTCTTCGCGCTGACCGACCGCCCGTTCTGGCGCGACCGCGACGAGCGGACCGGTCGCGACGTCATGAGCATGACGCTGACCGACCGGCTGCCGCGCGGCGTCTACCTGTTCGACGACGGGCCCGACCAGCCCGGCGTGATGTGCCTGTCGTACACGTGGAACGACGACTCCCTGAAGGTCGCCACCCTCACCGCGGAGGAGAGGCTGGAGGTGGTCCTGGCGTCGCTCGCCCAGATCTACCCGGACGTCGACATCCGGTCGCACATCATCGCGCCGCCGGTCGCGGTCACCTGGGAGACCGAGCCGAACTTCATGGGCGCGTTCAAGTCCAGCCTCCCGGGGCAGTACCGCTACCAGCGCGCGTTGTTCACCAACTTCATGCAGGACGAGTTCGACGCGAAGCACCGCGGTTTCCTCATGGCGGGTGACGACATCTCGTGGCTGGGAGGGTTCGCGGAGAACGCCGTGGAGACGGCGTTGAACGCGGTCTGGGGCGTGGTGCGCCACCTCGGCGGCTCGACGCACCCCGACAACCCCGGGCCCGGTGACCTCTTCGACGAGCTGGCACCGGTCGTCATCTGAAGACGCGTCCCAGGTCGTGGCCGGCGGCCAGGACCTGGGACAGCTCAGTACAGCTCCGGACGCCGGTCGGTGAGGTAGGGCGTCTCGGCGCGGACCTTCGCGATCAGCGACAGGTCCAGATCGGCCACCAGAAGCCCGTCCGCAGTCCCGGCGTCGATCGCGGCGACACGCCCGTCCGGTCCCACCACCCTGGTGAGACCGCAGTACTCCAGGGTGCGTTCCCGCCCGGTCCAGTTGGTGTAGGCGATGAACAGCTGGCTCTCGAAGGCGCGAGCCGGCACCACCGTCTCGGCGACGAAGTGCCACGGGACCATCAGGGCGGTCGGCACCACGAGGAGTTCGGTGCCGCGCAACGCGTGCGCGCGAACCAGCTCCGGGAACTCCACGTCGTAACAGATGATCAAACCGATGGTCACGCCGTCCACGACGGCCTGCACGACCCCGGTCTCCCCGGCGCTGAAGCTCGACCGGTCGAGGGCGCCGAACAGGTGCGTCTTGCGGTAGGTGGCAAGACCCGTTCCGTCGGCACCGACCACGCGCACGGAGTTGTGGACGCGCTCCCCGTCCAGCTCGGGCCAGCCGTGCACGATCGCGACGCCGGACTCGGCGGCGATGCGCGCGACCTCGTCGCACATGGGCCCGTTCTCCGGCTCGGCGAGCTCACGCAGCGTGCGCCTGCCGATGTTGTAGCCGGACAACGACATCTCCGGTGTGACCAGCAACCGCGCACCGGCCTCGGCGGCCTGCCCCGCGCGCACCCGCAGACGAGCAAGAGCGCCCGCCACGTCGGACGGGTGCGTCGAGGCCTGCCAACAGGCGATTCTCATGGTGTTCTCCTCCCACACCGCGCTGTCAGCCGATGTAGGTCTTGTGGAAGCCGGCGCGCGGACGCGGCGGGCGAATCGTGGTCACGAGCGGCCCGAAGACGAACCAGGCAGCGCCGACGCCCGTCATGACCGGAATGGCGATCTTCCACAACAGCTCGGTCTGCGCGGGCGTGCTGACGAAGAAGACCAACGCGGCCATGATGACGGTCGAGATGAGCCAGGCGAGCCCGAACTTGCCGAACTGCTTCCACTCGTGAAGCACCTTGGGCCGGCCGTACTTCGGCGGGGCGAGGGGCGGCGGGCCACCCGCGAAGCGGTGGTGGAAGCGCTGGTCGGCCCACCGCATGATGCCGTGCCCGAAGCCGAGGGTGAGACCGAGGTAGATGGCGGCCGCCGCGTGGGGCCAGGTCGCCTCACCACCCGCGCGCAGGTCGAACACCGTGGCGATGAGCAGGACCACGTCCACCAGCGGCGTGCAGATCAGCAGCGCGGCACCGACCTTGGGACTGCGCAGCGGATAACGCGCGACGAGCCCGGCGAGCAGGAAGAACCAGAACCCGATCTCGCAACCGATGATCAAGGCGAGAATCGGGTTCTCGCGCACGTGCGCAAGGATCTCAGTCATGCGCCGACCCTGGCACCGCGATCTATTGTTCTTCTATCGTTCTGTTCTCGTGCCATCAGCGAGGGAGCCTCGAAAGCGACTCCCTCGCGCGCGATGAGCTGCATTTAATCGTAGCCGCGAACGTGTCCTTCCTCGTCAGCGAGCATGTCGTACGCGTCCATGCCGTCCTCCAATCATGGATCGGACACCTCACCGCGCCAGTCCTCGGACTGGTCGCGGTGCGATGTAACTCCGATCACACAATTCGACTCTTCACGGCCATCAATCCACTATCGAGCCACCATCGGCGAGCCGATTTCCCGGCACCTGCGTCTCACCCCGGAGAATGACGTCCGAAGGAGCGGCCGGAGCCATCACGCCCTTCGCGTTCAGCGAACCGAAGAAAGTGGCGAGAGGTTTCACGGCGGCGACGAACCGCAACACGGGCGCCGGACTGGCCAGGCCCCGGCGGACGCGCGCCGCACTACCGCGCTCGATGCGCACCTGGCGTTCCTGCTCGGCCTGGACCGGAGGCCTCCTGCGGGTCTCCACCTCCGCACAGGCCGCGTCGAGCTCGGCGTCAGGCCTGCCTTCGAGGAGCAGGTGCGCGATCTGGTTGGCGGTCTCGGCGGCGTCGCAGATGGCGAAGTTGATGCCGTTGCCGCCGACCGGTGAGATGACGTGGGCCGCGTCGCCGATGAGCAGGACGCCGGGGCGGTACCACCGGTCGACCTCCGTGATGCGGACGGGCAGCAGGGTGAACTCCCCCGGATCCGCCACGGCGTCGACCCGGTCGCCGAGCCAGGGCAGGCTTTCCCGCAGCGCCGCGACGACGGGGCCAGGGCCGCCTGATCGGATGCGCGGGAACGACCCCGCCTCGATCGTGAACCCGATCTGCCAGTGGTCGACCTGGTTCAGCACGGCGATGGTGCCCAGCCGGTGCCCGAACAGTTGCAGACCCGACAGCGCCGGATCGCCGTCGTGGCGCGGGAACTCCCGCCACAGCAGGTCGAGGCTGGCGCCCAGCTGGGTGGGCTGGGCACCGGCGAGGACACGCACCTTCGAGTTGCGCCCGTCGGCGGCGATGACCAGACGAGCGCGTACCTCGCGGTGCCCGTTCTCACCCGTGTGCCGGACTCCACACACCCTGCCGGTGCCGTCGCGGAGCAACTCGTTGACCTTGGCCCGCATGCGCACCTCGAAGCCGGGATGCGCCTCGGCCAGCTTCACCACGTGCGGGAGGAACAACGCCTGCGGGATCAGGGCGTAGTAGGGGTACTTCGCGCTGGTCTTGTCGTAGCGGGCGATCGTGTAGGTCTTCTTCGGCGTGTGCCACTGGAAGGCTTCCGCCCTGGCGTGCGGGATGGTGTCCAGGATCTCGTCCGCCAGGCCGAGCTGGTCGAGGTAGTCGAGCACGGACGGGGCGAGCGTGTCGCCGCGGAACCTGCGGTTGAAGTCCTTCTGCGCTTCCAGCAGCACGACGCGCAGGCCCGCACGGGCGAGCAGGTACGCCAGGACGACCCCGGCCGGGCCACCGCCGGCGATGACGCACTCCGCCTCGGTGACCTCGTGTGGTTCGTCCATCGTCAGCTCCCGTGGATGACTCCTGGGAAATCTAACCAAGCCCCGCCGGGCTTGCACGACGGGCGACGGCGGGTCCCGGATGTGACCGGACGAACCGCGCCGCTCATCATGCAGGGCCGGTTTCGCCGGTCGACGATGGACTCATGACCGGAGACCGAGCAGGAGGTGTCGTGGTGAGCAGCGATCACCCGCTCATGCCGGATCCCGGCTCAGCACCTCCAGCAGGCGCGCCGCGCCCCGGTCAGGACCTGCGGCGCGGACCGCGTCGTGCAGGCCCGCGACCGATTCCGGCCTCTCGAGCACCGACCGCACCGCCTGGGCCACGTCCTCCGGCGAGGCGGCGTTGGGGTCGAGGCACACACCCGCTCCCGCTCGTTCGGCGTCGTGGGCGATGCAGAACTGGTCGCTGGAGAAGGGCAGCACCACCGCGGGAACCCCCGCCCGCAGGCATTCGGTGAACGAGTTGTTGCCGCCGTGGTGGACCATCGCGGCGACGTGCGGCAGCAGTGCCTGCTGCGGGACGACCGGCTCCACGACCACCCGCGGATCAGCTGCCAGATCAGCCAGTTCGGCAGTCCTGCCTCCCGCGGCGACCACGACCGTCAAGCCCTCGATCCGCAACGCTCCCCGAACGACCGTGCGCAGCACGTCGTGGCGTGCGGACAGGAAGGTGCCGAGTGCGACCAGGAGTACGCGGCGCCCGCGCACGCGATCGAGCCAGACCTCGTCCAGCGGCTCGGGGTTCGTGCAGTGGCCCAGGAAGATCCGCTCCTGGTCCGCCGGCAACGGCGGCAACCACGGCAGCTCCGGGTAGTTCACCACGGCGGCACGGGAGGAGGTCAACGCGAACGCACGAGGCGGAACCGGACGTGCGGGGGCGGCCACGCCGAGGAACTCGGCGAACGCGGTGGTGAGCGCCTGATCCGTGAGGCGCACCTCCGCGGCGAGCTCCTCGAGGTCCGATGAGGACGGACGCACCGCGGACGGCCACACCTGCGGCAGCCCGAAGAACTGGTCGCCGCGTGTGACCAGGTACGTCGGATGTCCTGTCACAAAAGAGATGAACGGCACTCCGAGAGCGTGTACCGCCAAAGTGGTCGCGTAGTCGATCTGATCGACCACGTACCAGTCGGGTCGTACGCGTTCGTGCAGAGCGCCGAGTTCTCGCAGCACCTGATCGGGCGAGGACAACGGTTCCGTTCTGCGACGGCGGGTCTGGGCCAGCAGCGTCGCTGCCGCACCTGCCTTCGTGGCCTCGATGAAGTCCGTGACACCGCGGGCGGACCCTGCGTCCTGCACGGTCCTCTCCGCGATGCCGCTGTTCGACTCATGCGTGGTTCTCATTGGCACGAAAGGGAGATCGCCTGCCAGGTCAGCCAGTTCGGCACCACAGGCGAAGGTCACCTCCCGCGCGCCCGCCGCGCTCAAGGCCTTCGCGAACACCGACATGGGCTGGGCGTGCGATCGGAAGGGTGGACTGATGACGGCGAACCGGGACACGTGCTCCTCCTCGTTGACACAACTGGGAAGTTGTTCGATCCGAACCACCCCGGCGGTTCGAACGTCAAGCGTGCGAACACATCCAGAGGTACAGCAGGCGCTGGAGTCCCGGCGGGCCGCGACCGCCCCCGCGGCACCGAGCCCGCACGCACTCCTCACCACCCTGTCACAAGCCCCTGACCCAGCCACGTTCTCCTCGACCGGCGAGCTACTTCACGCAGTCGTGAAGGCGCACGGCGCATCCGCCACGACCGCCGGTCTGCGAAACGCGCTTCTCTCCACACAGGACCGAGAGCTCCAGCAGCGACTGCTCGACTTGGCCACGTCGCACCGCCTCACACCACTGGACCCCGATGAGGCACGCGCGATCGTCACGGGCCCACCGCTGTGGCGGTACCTCGACCTGCTCGGCGAGCCGGTCGAGGCCGATGCCCGTTCCCCGTACGAGAAGCTGATGCTGGACCTCCTGCACGACGACGTCCCGCTGCCGGTGGCCCCGCCCGTGACGGAGCCGACCATCGCCCAGTCGATGCTCATCGGCGGCACGGCCCCTCCGGGCGAGGGCGCGAGCGGCGGCCTCACCGTCTTCCTCTCGTCCCTGGCCGAGGCACTCGTGCGACGGGAGGACATCGGCCGAGTGGTCACCGTCGTCCTCGCACCGGAGCCGACGACGGTGACGGTGGAACGGCACTCCGCGTCCGACCACTGGACGGTGCACGTACCGGTCGACTCCCCGGTCGCACCGGCCCAACCGGACATGGCCCGGCACCGGGCAGGCATCACCTGGTGGCTGACCAAGATCCTCCCGCGCTGCGGCCTGACGCCGGACGTCGTGCACGTGCGCTACTCCGACGACGGCTCTCTCGCCGTCGCCGACGCCGCACGCCTGCTCGGCGCGAAGCTCGTGTTCACCGTGACCCCGGACCCGCACCGGCACCTGGCCGAACGCCACCTCGACGGCACGGCGGACCTCGCCGCCATGCGGTTCGACCTGCACCGCGTCCGCGCCGCCGACCACCTCGTCGGCCACGCCGACCAGGTGATCACCATCGGCGGCCGGCAGGACGAGGTGCTGGCGCACTTCCCCGGACTCGCCCAGGACGAGTTGCCCGCACTCGAGGAAGGGATCTCGCCGGCGCCTCCGCACACCGGCCGGTCGCTGGTCCGCGAACTGTTCGCCCCGTCGGCCCTCCCCCGCCTCGACTCCTCCGCCGAAGGGCTGCCGGTGCTGCTGAACGTGGGCCGCCTGCACCCGATGAAGCAACAACCGTTGCTCGTGAAGGCGTGGCTGGACGCGGGCCTGCACCGCTCGACCGCGCTGGTCGTCATCGGCGGTTCCGCGACCGACCGGACTCCGGACGAACAGGACGTGCTCGACGAGGTGCTGGCACTCGCCCGTTCGTCACCGTCGGCACGCGGCCGGCTCGCGGTCCTGACGGCGTGGTCCAACCACGCGGTCAGACAGCTGCAACACGAGCTGGCGGCCACCCCGGCCGTCTCCGGCGCACCCCACGTGTACGCCTGCTCGAGCGCGAAGGAGGAGTTCGGCATCGCGGTGCTCGAAGCCATGGAGGCCGGGTTCCTCGCGACCGGCCCCGTGCGCGGTGGGCTGCGCAACTACATCGACCACGGCCGCAACGGGTTCCTGGTCGACACGGCGACCGTGCGCTCGTTGGGCGAAGGGCTGGCCGGTGTCGTCGGCCTCGGTGCGGCGACCGCGCCGATCGCCGCCGCCGGGCAGCGGACGGTGCGCGAGCGGTTCGACATCGACGCCGTCGCGGAACCGTTCGCGGCGCTGTACCGCGGGCTGTCGGGATTCCCACCTCGTCGCACGGATTGACGAACCTGTGGCCACGCGTGAGTGTCGTTCGTTCGCGCTGGTCGGCGCGTTCGTATCGTGCGGACGTGGGAATTGATCAAGAAGATGACCAGGAGCCCGCGGAGCTCGGTGTCGAGATGGTGCCCGTGGCGCTGGCGGGTCTGCGCGCCGAGCTCGGCGAGGCTCGCGACCTGGCCCGCCAGCTGGCCGGGTTGACGCCGGAGCAGGCCGACAGCTCGTGGTGCGACCAGCTCGAGGACGAGTACCACGACGTCGACGTCAGCCAGGCGACGATGGCGCGGCAACTGGCGCGGTGGCGTCTCGACCACCCGGACGCCCCGGGACTGGACGAGCTCGCCGACCTCGTCGCCGAGGTGGAACCGGTCCGCCAAGAACTGCTGCGGCAGCTCGCACGACTGCGTTTTGCACGAGGAACGAGCGGGGTCCACGTCCTGCCGGCGGCCCGGGAGGACGCCTGACCGGCGACGTTAGAATGCCGGGGTGCGCAGGTCAGGACTGACGGAGAACACACGTGGGCTGGGCGCTCACGACCACGTGTGCTGGCGGTTCGAGGAAGCACACGAGTTCCGCGCTCATGCCCGCGAGTTCCTGTCCGACGGACTCGCCCGAGGTCACCAGGTCCGGTACATCGCGCCGGGTGACGTGACCGCACTGGCCGGCGACCTGCGCGGCATCGACCGGATCGACGAGGCCCTGGACACCGGGGCGGCGCAGATCGTCTCGCTCGACGACCAGTACGCGGTCGAGGCGGCGATCGACCCGGCCGCGCAGGTGCGTTCCTACGCCGAAGCCACTCGAACGGCCCTGGCCGCCGGGTACACCGGCCTGCGGGTGGCCGCGGACTGCACGCCGCTGGTGCGCACCGCCGAGCAGCTCGACGCGTTCGCCCGCTACGAGCACCTGGTGGACCACTACATGACCACCAGCCCGTTCTCGGCGATGTGCGGTTATGCCGCCAGTGCCGTGGACGAGGAGACGTTCGCGCAGGTGGCCTGCATGCACCCGAACACCAACTCGCCCTTGCCCGGTTTCCGGTTGTACGCCGACCACGGCGGCACCGCGTTGGGCGGCGAGACCGACTTCGTCACCGGAGAGCTGTTCAGCAAGGCGCTGGACCGCGCCGCCCCGCGCCCGCGGGACGGGCAGCTGGTCCTCGAAGCCGGTGGCCTGGAGTTCCTCGACCACAACAGCCTGCTGCGCCTCGCCGGGTACGCCGCCGACCGGGACGCGGTGCTCGTGCTGCGCACGTCCTGGCCGGGGGCCGCCCGCCTGGTCGACCTGCTCGACCTCGTCGACGTGCGCGTGGAGGCGGCGGCATGACGGTTGCGGAACTGCCGCCCCTGGGGCGTTTCATCCACCCCGCCCTGTTCTACGGCACCGATGAGCAGTACCTGGACGGGCTCGTGCCGTTCATCACCGAGGGCCTGGAACGGACTCAGCCCGTCGCCGTGGCAGTGCCCGGCGGGCGGCTGCGGTTGCTGCGCGAGGCACTGGGCGACGCCGCGCACGAGGTGACCCTGATCGACATGGAGGTCGCGGGCCGCAACCCGGGCCGGATCATCCCCACCGTCCTGCGCCGGTTCGCCGACCGCCACGACGGGGTGCACGTGCGGATCATCGGCGAGCCCATCTGGGCCGGCCGCTCCACCACCGAGTACCCGGCGTGCGCCCAGCACGAGGCGTTGATCAACCTGGCCTTCGCCGGGCGCGACGTCACGATCGTCTGCCCCTACGACACCTCCACGCTCGGCCAGCGCGCACTGGCCGACGCCCTGGCCACCCATCCACTGGTGTGGGAGGGCTCCCGGCGCGAGGACAGCGACCGGTACGACCCCCGTGGCGTCATCGACCACTACAACCAGCCGCTGCCGGTCGTCGCGGACGCGGCCGAGGTGGAGGTCGGCAGCTCCGCCGACGTCCGCACCGCACGCACGTTCGCCACGACCCACGCGCACCGCCTGGGCCTTCCCGCAGGGCGGATGGCCGACCTCCAGCTCATCACCGGCGAACTGGTCGCGAACAGCCTGCGGCACGGCGGCGGGAGCTGCCGCCTGCGCCTCTGGCGCGACCAGGACCACCTGGTCTGCACGGTCGAGGACGAGGGGCACCTGACCGACCCGCTCGCAGGCCGCCGCCCACCCGTGCCGCAGCAGTTCGGCGGCCGCGGACTGCTGCTGATCAACCAGCTCGCCGACCTCGTCCGCATCCACACCACCAGGCACGGCACCACGGTGCACGCGCTCCTGGCCCTCTCGTCGTAGCCGCGGGCCCCTCTCAGGACCTGTGACCGCCGATGGCGTCCTCGACGGTCCCGTAGAACGGGAGGACGTCGTCCAGCCCGATGACCCGGAACAGGCGCATCATCTCGTCGTTGAACCCGGCCAGGCCGAACGGGCTGTCAGCGGCCTGCGCACGCTTGTAGGCCATGACGAACACGCTGATTCCGGTGGAGTCGCAGTAGGTGACCCCGGTCGCGTCGATGACGAGACCGGTGCTGAAGTCGACCCCGTCGAGCACCCTCCACACCTGGGGCGAGGTGTGGAAGTCGAGTTCGCCGGCGATCCGCAGCACGTGCGAGCCCGTCGGATGCGGTTCGAGAGTGGCGATGCTGGCCTGGTCGGTCACCGGGTCTCCTGTGCGAAAGCTGTGGCGTGGTCTCGGACTGGCGGAGGCGATGTCGTCGTCGACCCTGTGCGGAGATCGATGAGGCGGTCCTGTGCGCCGAGCGGACCGCAGCTTCTCGGGTTGTGGGAGAGGTCATCGGCGCACTGGTGCAGTGTCTCATCCGATCGCGCCGCCTGATCCCCCTCACCGGACGTGCTGTCGGCGTTCGCGGTAGGTGCGGGTCTCGTGGCGGTTGCCGCAGATCTCCATCGCGCACCAGCGTCCGCGGCCGTTGCGGGAGACGTCGTGGAAGGCCCACCGGCAGTCCGGTGCGGCGCAGAGCTCGACCTGGGCCCAGTCGCCCCTGGCCACGCCGTTCGCCACCGCCTCGACGACGGCCTCGCGCAACGCCGTGCGCAGCGCGGTGGCGGCCTCCACGTGCGCTGGCGCACCGGTTGCAGCGAGATCACGCTCGGCCAGCTAGTCCGCCGACGCCCGCGGGCGTCGGCGGATGCTCGCCGGGGCGGGGTGGGAGCGAGGCGTTGACGGCGGCTTCCTGGCCGGCCTCGTCACCTAATGGGCGGGCACTACGACTGGCGGGAGCAGAAGCACAGATCCGCGCGCTGCCGCCTACCGCACGGCTGGCCCGACTCCGTGCTGCGGTTCGAGAAGGTCCTCCGGGACCTGGACGCCGTCGTCCGCGCTCTGCCGGGCTACCCGTTCGCGGCACCGGTGACGGGGTGGCGGCGTGGCGACTCGCCGACGGCGTTCACGATCTTCCCCGAGGACCTCGTCAACGCGCCGCGGGAGTTCGCGGAGCGTTACGTCGCGGGAGTCCGCACCGCGACGTCCTTCGCCTGAGCGCATCCGCGATCGTGCCCTGAACCGCCTATGACGGCGTCAGCGTTCGGAGTCGCCCTCGGCGGGGTGCGCGACCTCGTCGATGCCGAGGTCGGGGTTCGTGCAGGGTCCGGCGTCCTCGCTCGAGAACGCCGGTGCGGAGATGACGTTCACTTCGACGTGGCACACGTTGATGTCGCTGAGCAGTTCGGCGTTCTCCAGGTTCACCAGGCTGACCTGGTGGTCGTGGTCGTACTCCGAAGCGCGCTGCGTCAGGTCGTCCGTCTCGCCGCCCTGCGTCGCGAACGCCGGCGTGCCCATCATCAGAAAACCCGCGCCGACAGCTACCGCGGTGACCGCTTTCTTCAACATGGTGAAGAACTCCTAGGAAAGTCGTCGAATCCCACAAATGGGAACGGAGCCCGACACAGGTCAGGGCTCCGTTCCCTGACGAAACGGCGCGCTTGCAGCAAGGCGCCGTCTCACGTCACTTGTCGTCGGGGTTGGCGCACAGCCCGCTGTCGTTGCCGGACAGCACCGGCACCGCGATGACGTTGACGTCGATGAAGCAGGCGTTCAGGTCGCTGACGACCTCGGAGTCGTCCAGGTTGACGCCACCGACCTGGTGGGTGAGGTCCAGCTCGGGGGCGTCCGCCATGGCGGTGGAACCGATACCGAGGAAAGCGCCCGCGATAGCGACGGCCGCTCCTGCCTTCTTCAGCACGAAGTTTCTCCTTGAGGATCTTTTCGGGAACAACTCACGGCAAGCAAAAACGCCGACCACGAGCCCGGCCGGAACCATATCCACACGACCGGGGCCCACGACGCCAATGATCACGCGATCGTATGAACAACCGCGCCGAAGTACACTTTCGAGTGAGCGATGTTTTCAACACCCGAAGACCGATTTCCCAGATTCCAGAACATCCGTCCCGCACTGGCTCTCCACCGCTTTTTGTCCTTTGTGGAGAGACAAGCGTCGGTGTTCAGTCGCCGTGATCGTCCTCGCGCACGGAGGCGATGCGCTCGAGGACGACAGCGGCTTTCTCCGGGGCGAGGAAGCGAAGTCCCATGAAGTTGTCCCCGGCGTTGAAGCCGGGAAGCGCCCAGATCTCCTCGTAGGGCATCCGCACCGGCCAGAACCGGCGCAGGCTGTACACGTTGCTCCACAAGCACTTCGCCGGATCCGGGTTCCACAGGCGCCGCGCGAGATCGGGGTCCCGGAGCCCGTGGCCGACCTCTCCGACGGCCAGCACGTGCTTCTGGCCGGTGAGGAGCACGACGTCACCGGTGGCCAGGCCGTCCATCCGCTTGTCGTGCCGCTCCGTGGCGCCCCAGAACCGGGCGCGGCCGCTCGGGTGCACGCTGGTCAACCGGGCGAGATCGGCGGGGTCCAGCACCTCGGCGAAGCGCGCGGACCGGAACGGCACCGTCCTGTCGAGCGTGTCGGCCCAGTGCCTGCGCGCCTCCGGAGTCCCGTAGGACGGCTGAATGAACACCTGCACCACGCACGTCAACATACCCAGCCGCGTTCGCCCGCGTCCTCGACCTCCCGCGACCGGGCACGGTCCGTGCCGATGCCGCGCGACAGCCGCGGCCCTGCAGCCCTTGCCGCGAGAAATTCCTCCTGACGAGATGTAGACACGACGCGTCCCGCTCCGACGTCCCGGGCGAGGATGGGGCCGACCGGCTGCGTCCACGACGAAGTCCAAGGGGCCGATGGTGAAGTACGTGATCATGATCCACTCCAACCCGCAGCCGTGGGGGCACCCGACCCCCGACTACCTGCCCGACTACCAGGACATGCCGGAGGAGCAGCTGAAGCGGCTGCACGCCGAGTTCGAGACGTTGCTCGGGGAGCTGCGGGAGAAGGGCGAGCTGCTCGGGGGCGAGGCGCTGGGGGCGCCCGAGTCGTCGCGGCTGTACCGGTGGAGCGACGGGAAGCCGCTGGTCACCGACGGCCCGTACTCGGAGGCCAAGGAGCACCTGGCCGGGTTCTTCCTCATCGACGTGGACGGGCAGGCGCGCGCGGAGGAGATCGCGGCGCGGTTTGCGGGGCCGGGCGAGACCGTCGAGTTGCGGCCCGCGATGTGGCCGGGCGGTTCCGACCAGTGAGCGCACGGGTGGTGGAGGACGTGTGGCGGCGCGAGTCCCCGCACGTCCTCGCCGCCCTGCTGCACCGGTACGGCGATCTGGGCGACTGCGAGGACGCCGCGCAGGAGGCGGCCGAGGCGGCGGCGCGGCAGTGGGACCGCGACGGTGTGCCGGACAACCCCCGCGGCTGGCTCGTCCGGGTCGCGTCCCGGCGGCTGATCGACCGGGTGCGGGCCGACGGCGCGCGGACGGGGCGGGAGAACGCTCTCGGCGCCGCACTTCCCGTCGACTCCCACCTCTCCCCCGCCGCCGACCAGCCGCCTCACGACGAAGGCGACGACACCCTGCGGTTGTTGCTGCTGTGCTGTCACCCGAGTCTGAGCCGCTCCTCGCAGGTCGCGTTGACACTGCACGCCGTCGGCGGGCTGAGCACCGCGCAGATCGCCGCCGCGTACCTGGTGCCCGAGCGCACGATGACGCAACGCCTCACCAGGGCGCGGTCCACGTTGCGGGCGGCGGGCGCGGTGTTCGGGCTCCCGGAGCAGGCCGACCTGCCCGCGCGCATCGCCGCCGTGCTCGACGTCTGCCACCTCATGTTCACCGAGGGGCACACCCGGTCCACCGGTGACGCGCTGGTCGACTCCCCGCTCGCCGAGGAGGCCCTCCGCCTCACCCGGCAGCTGCACGCGGTCGTCCCCGGCCACGACGAGGTCGCCGGCGCGCTGGCGTTGATGCTGCTGACGCACGCCCGCGCGGCCGCCCGGACCGAGAACGGCGACCTCGTGCCGCTCGCCGAGCAGGACCGGTCCCGGTGGGACCACCAGCGGATCGCGGAAGGCGTGCGCATCCTCGAACAGGTGCTGCCGCGCGGGCACGTCGGCAGGTTCCAGCTGCAGGCCGCGATCGCCGCCGTCCACGCGGAGGCCGGGGACTGGGAGGGAACCGACTGGCGGCAGATCACCCTGCTCTACGCCATGCTCGCGCGGGTGGCGCCGAGCCCTGTCGTGACGCTCAACCAGGCCGTCGCGCTCGGGATGGCGTTCGGACCCGAGCACGGTTTGGCCCTCATCGGCCCGTTGCTCGACGATCCCGTGATGCGACGGCACCACCGCACTCACGCCGTGCGAGCGCATCTGCTGGAGATGAGCGGCGACCTGCAGGGCGCGCTCGACAGCTACCGCCAGGCGGCCCGGCTCACGGCGAGCCAGCCCGAGCAGCGCTACCTCAACGCCCGGATCCGCCGACTCGCCCCGAGATGACCGTTCACCCCCGGGATCCTGATCGCAGGTCGGCCAGGACGATCAGGCAGAGCCGCAGCTCCGCTGCCGCGTGGTGCGCCTCCCCCGACTCGACGAGCCGGGAGAACGTCGCGACGGCTTCCTCGACCTCGACCAAGGCCTGCTCCACGTCGGTGCGTGCCTCGGCCCGGATCGCGGAGAAAACCCGTTGTGCCCAGGCATGTGCGGCCACGTCACCGAAGCGGGCTGCCAGTTCGCCCAGCGAGGTGACAGCCGTGCGGCTGGCGGAGAGCGCTTCCGCGGTGCGACCTGACTGCTGCAGGAGGGACGCCATCTTGGTGAGGTCGACCGCACGTTGCCGGAGCAGGCTGTAGGTCATGTCGGAACCGGCCGGGAGCAGGGCCAGGAGGGCATCGGTGCCTTCCGCGCTCTCCCGGTAGGTGTCGACGGCTTCGTCCAGCTGGCCCGCGCCGAGCAGGTTCGACACGTGCGCGTCACGCAGTTCGGCGGCCACGGCCACGCTCTGCACCGGGGACACCGTGTGCGTCGGGATCCCGCGCTCGCGGGCCGCCTGCGCGAGCGGGTGGTCCGATGGCGGCACGGTCTTCGGTTCTTCAGGAGCCGGGGTTCTCCTGGCACGAGCGACACGCCACCACTGCTGGGCCTTCCGGGTCTCGTTGTGCCGCATCTGCTGGTCGGCGAGCTCCTTGGCGGCCTCGGGGTGGCCCGCCTCGGCCGCCCGCGCGAGCTGGGCGAGGGCCTCCGCGTGCCGGTCCTGCTCCGCCAGCATCAAGCCGAACCGGTAGTGGCCTTCCGGGTGGCCCTGGTCGGCGGCCGCGGCGAACCAGCGCTCGGCCCCGGCCAGGTCCCCGTCATCGCGGTGCACCGCGCCCAGGGCCGTCATGGCGTTCGCCATGCCCGCGTCGGCACCCGCGCGGAACCAGTGCCGCGCTTCGTCCCGGCGGCCCTGCTGCCAGCACAGGGCGCCGAGGTTGAAGCAGGCGGAGGTCATGCCCGCGGTGACGGCGGCGGCGAACCAGCGTTCGGCGTCTTCCGGACGGCCACCCGCGCGGTGCAGGTGCGCGAGGTTGAACATCGCCTCGGCGAGTCCCGCGTCGGCGGCCTGGAGGTAGAACCGTTCCGCCTCGGTCCTGCGTCCGGCCTTCTCGAGCTGCACACCGCGGTTGAACACCTCGACGACGTCCGGTTCGTAGGCGGACGCGGCGTACGTGGGATCAACGATGTGCAGGTTGCGCACCGTCGTGTCCAACATGGACCGATGGCTTTCGTTGTTCACCACAAGGCGTTCGAGCAACGCGATGGCTTCACGGAGCGAAGCGACGGCACGGTCGCGGTCCACGTGGGCGTACACGGCGCCGTGGCTCGCCAACGTCGCCGCGAGCAGCGCCTCGTGACGGGTGCGGTCGGTGCCGGCGAGCTTCCGGGCCAACGGCACGGCCTCGTCCGCGGTGGCCGCCGCCTCGGCACTCCGGCCGACGTCGCTGAGCCTGCCCGCGTGGTTCATCAGCGACAGCGCCAGATCGGCGGCGTAGGCCTCCGCGTTCAGCTCGGTGAGGTCGCGCCTGATGCCCACCGCCTCCGCGGAGGCTTCCACCGCCTCCGCGGGGAGGTCGAGCCGGAAGCAGGCGCTGCCGAGGTTCGTCAACGCCCGCGCCAGGCCGGGCAGATGTGTTCCCGGAGCGCCGTCCACGAGCGGCCGGTAGACGTCCACGCTCTCGCTGAGCGCGCGCAGCGCGCCTTCGTGCTCACCGACGGCCAGGAGCCTCGTGCCGAGTGCGTTGAGCGCGAACGCGAACATCGGCGGATCCGAGGCATCGGTGCCCGCCAGCGACCGATGCAGCGCGACGGACTCCTCCGCGGCCGCGACGGCGTTCCCGCGCTGTCCGATGTTCTGCAACTGGTTGCCGTAGTTGGACAGGGTGAGCGCCAGACCGGCTCGAGCGCGGCCCGTGTCCTCGGCTCCGCGGAACAGCTGGACCGCGCGGCCCGTGAAGCCGACCGCGCTGTCGTGCTGTCCCATGTCCGACAGGTAGGCGCCGATGCGCATCACGCACAACGCGAGGTCGACCCCGTAAGTCGGCGGATCGAGCTCATCGAGCCGGCTGAGCGCGGCGAGCGCCTGGAAGCCGGCCTGCACCGCCTCCTGCTTGCGCCCGGCGTGCCCCAGCCGGAGCAGGAGCTTCGAGTACCAGGACGCGGCGTCCTGGAGGCGGGCGGTGTCGGTCACGTGCTCGCGCACCAGTCGCTCGGTGACCGCCGCGGCGCCCCTGTCGAGGTCGACCTGGCGTTCGCCGGGGAAGTGCACCTCGATGGCGAGCAGCACGTCCGTGTCGACGTGCCGCGCCTCGGCCAGTGCGATCAACGCGGCGCTGTCGGCGTGGACGGCGACCTCCGGGCGTTCGCGCAGCAACGCGCCGAGCTGCCCGCCCACGTGCGGCCACCGATCGGCCGCGGAGGCGAGCACCGTGATCGTCCTGGCGACCGTCGACGGCACCACCGCGTCCGGTTCGCCGATGCCGAGCAGGACGCCCGGCACGTCGCAGGCCCACGGATCGGGGTCGTAACCGCTGATGTCGTGCCCCGGCAACAGGAGCGCGACGAAGTCCTCCGCCAGGCGGTCCGGTTGCAGCGGCTGCAACACCTTCGAGCGGTCGAGCGGCGGATAGCAGAACCGGTGGTTGTCCAGGACCTGCTGGACGGGTTCGAGCCGCAGGCGCGTGAGCCGGGCGACGCCCTCGCGGTGGGACATGCTGTCGCTGAGCACGGAGGTGAACACGGCTCGGGCCATGTCGGCCGACGACGTCTTGAACTCCGGACGCGGCTGCAGGCGTTCCCATCCCATCCGCTCGCGGTCGAGGAGGTACGCCGCGATGCCCTCGACGCTGTCGGGCATCGGCCCACCGGGGTGCCGCGCGCGAAGCGCCGTGACGAGAGCGGCCATGTGGATGGTCAGCACCTGACCGAACTCGTCGCCGTCCAACCCGCGTGCGACCTCGTCCACCGGCGCCGACACGCCCAGCACAGCCCCGAACCGGTCGCGGGCTGCGACGAAAGCACGTTCGCGCTCTCCCACACCGCGGGCGAACTCCGGCAGCAGCAGGTCACCGACCTCGGCACCGATCTCCCGCAACTCGCCGCGCAGAGCAGGCCACCACTGCACCGTGCGCCCGATCAGCAGCACCCGCACCGGTTCGCCCAGCTGCCCGACCTCCCGCAGGAGCGCGACGAGCTCCAGGTGCGGCCACCGGTCGGCGTAGTCCACGACCACCAGCACGCCACCGGTCGCACGCGGCACGAACGCCACGTCGGAACTCGTCGCCTCCGACGCGTGACGGGCGAGCGCCACCTCCCACCCGCCCGCGGCCGACAGGTCGGCGAACCGCGCGGCCAGCCGCGACTTCCCCTGCCCTCCCGGCCCGTGCACCAGCAGGGCGGACATCGACGCGACCGGGGCGTCCCTCCAGGCCGCCAACGCGGTGAGCTCGTCCTCGCGCCCGCTGAACGGCACGACCTGACTCCGCGCGTCGAGCAACTGGCTGGGCTGGTGCCCGAGCGACGCCGGGTCCACCGCGGGGGCGAACGAGAACGGTTCCAGCCGATGCGCGGGCGTCGCCGCGGTCACGTTGACCGGTCCGTGCGGGTTGTTGATCTGAACGCTGCCGGGACCGCTCACGAAGCGCTGGTCACCGGTCATGGTTCGCGACGCTCGGGCTGCGGCTGCGTCCCGTACTGG
Source organism: Lentzea cavernae (assembly GCF_014653695.1). Classification (GTDB taxonomy): domain Bacteria; phylum Actinomycetota; class Actinomycetes; order Mycobacteriales; family Pseudonocardiaceae; genus Lentzea; species Lentzea cavernae. Next base: position 169,061 of record NZ_BNAR01000004.1, read on the forward strand.
ACGTTGACCGTCCCCTGCGGCGAGTTGATCTGCGTGCTCTGAGGCCCGGTGACGTAGTACTGGTCGCCGCCGCGCGCCTCCTGCTCGCCGGCCGGTTCCGCCGCGGCGCGAGCCCGTTTCTCCAGCACCACCAGCACCACGGTCAGCACGACCGCGATCGGCACCCCCACCCAGGCGAACCGCGCCCAGGCGTCGGGCAACGCCCCCGTAGCGACGTTGACCGCGCTGGGCAGCAACAACATCCCCACCACGATCCCACCGGCCAGCGGCCGGCGCCTCGCACTGCTCGCCATGATCGACCTCCCCCGACGTGTATCGGCGGTCCGGGCCCCGGTGTGACACCCACGAGCCCGTCAGAAGGTCTGCCCTGCTCAGTAGTCCAGTTCGAAGTCGAGGTGGTCGTCGGGGTCGACCGTCGCGACGAGCGTGTTCCCCGGCTTCAGGGCGGGGTCGTACCTGGTGTCGTGCTCGACCACGAACTCGGGCACGTCCGGGCCCTTGACCAGGAGCCGGACGCGGACGGTGGGGTCCTCGCTGATCGGCTCCACCGACAGGACCACGGCGGTCGCGGGCAGGCCGACCTCGTCGAGGCGCAGCAGTCGCCGCTTGGCACGCGTGACACCACGCCACACGCCAATGCCCAGCGGCAGCAGCACCACGGTGAGCACGATGCCGACGGTGCCGCCGTCAGCGGCCGCGTAGACGATCGGTCCGGTGACCATCAGCGCCACCGCGAAGAGGTACGGGACGACGTTCCCGCCCCGGTCGGCCCCGCGTACCTCGACGAACCCGTCCCCCGCCATTCCCGCACCTTAACGCGGTCGCGGGGTGCGGCGGGCCGAGTAGGACAACCAGTACCACCCCGGCGAGCACCGGACGCGCGAGACTGGAGCGATGAGCAACGACGACGCTTCGCTGGGGTCGACGATCCGGGCGTGGCGGGACCGGTTGCGACCGGTTGCGGCCGGTCTCCCCGCCCGGCGCTCGAGGCGGGCGGCCGGCCTGCGGCGCGAGGAGCTCGCCGACCTCGCGGGCATCTCCGTCGACTACCTGACCCGCATGGAGCAGGGACGGTCGACGAGTCCGTCGGAGCAGGTGGTCGCCTCGCTGGCGAGGGCGTTGCAGCTCAACGTGGCCGAACGCGATCACCTCTACAGGCTCGCGGGACTGGCCGTCCCGGCGCACAACGCCATCTCCGACCACATCCCGCCTGGGGTGCAGCGCGTGCTCACCGGCTTGGGGCACACGGCCGCGGCGGTGTTCGCGGCCGACTGGCAGCTGCTCTGGTGGAACCGGGGCTGGGCCGCGCTGGTCGGCGACCCGACGCCGATCCCGCCGGGACAGCGCAACTTCGCCCGCGACACCTTCCCGGTGCGGCCGGACGCCTCCCGGCTGCGCGGGTGGCCGGTGGCCACGTCGGACACCGCCGCCACCGAGGTGGCGGTCGCGTCCGACCTGAGGCGAGCCACCGGCCGCTTCCCCGCGGATCCCAGGCTGGCCGCCCTGATCGCGGACCTGCTCAGGGGGAACCGGAGGTTCGCCGAGCTGTGGGCGCAGGGCGCCGTCGGAACTCACCGTGAGGACAGCAAGACGATCCACCACCCCTCCGTCGGCCCGGTCGACGTGACCTGCGACGTGCTGACCGACGGGGACCTGGAGCTCAAGATCGTCGTGTTGTCCGCCGCTCCGAGCAGCGAGGACGAGACCCGCCTGCAACTCGCGCTCGTCACGGGTGGCGGACAGGTCCAGGACGTGGCGCGTTGAGCAGCCCGGCCGGTCCTCGCGACTACCAGGCCACGGCGCCGTACCGGTCGATGACGCGCCCGGTACCGGAGCCGCGTCCCTCCGTGGCGAGCTGCACGATGGCGTCCGTTCCCTCGGAGACCGTCTGCGGGCCGCTGTGACCGTTGAGGTCGGTCGCCGTGTAACCGGGATCGGCCGCGTTGATCCGGACGTCCGGCAACGCCTTGGCGTACTGGGTGGTGAGCATCGTCAGCGCCGCCTTCGACGCGGTGTAGACCGGCGCGACGACCTGCCCCTCCGCGCGCTCCGGGTCGTGCGTGTGCGTGAACGACCCCATGCCGCTGCTGACGTTGACGATGGCGGGATCCACCGACTTGCGCAGCAACGGCAGGAAAGCGTTGACCGTGCGCACAACCCCGGCCACGTTGACGTCGAAGACGTCCAGCACGTCGGCTCCGGTGAGCGCCTCGGCGGCCACCCCGTGCGCACCGCTCACACCGGCGTTGTTGATCAGGACGTCGACGTGGCCCTCGTGCTCGGCGACGTCCGCCGCCGCGGCCGCGACGGAGGCGTCGTCGGTGACGTCGATCCGCACGAACCTAGCCCCGACGGCGGCAGCCGCTTCCTCGCCCCGCTGGGGATCACGAGCTCCGGCCAAGACGGTGTGGCCGAGCTCGACGAGACGCCGCGCGGCCTCGCGGCCGAGGCCCTTGTTGGCGCCTGTGATGAAGATGGTGGTCATTTGAACGATCGTCGTCCGGCGAGAACTTCCCTGCCAGGGAAGGGTTTTCGGTAGGAACGGGAGTACCACCCCCGCGACGCGCAAGCCTCTTGGCTGCCGCGCTTCGTTACACGTCCGGACCCGCCCTGACGGGCCAGGCCGCCGAGCACGCCGCACAGCGTGCCCAGCGGCCGGCGAAGCACCTCGACGAGGCTCGCGTTCACCGCCCTCGCCGCAGCAGCTTCCACAGCAGCAGCACGACCGCCGCCGCACCGGCCGCGACCACCGCCGGGTTCTGGCGGGCCTGGCGGACGCCCTGCTCGACGCGCTGCCGCACGGGCTCGGGCAGTCCCTCGACCGCCTCGAGGACGGTCACACCGACCTGCGTCGCCGCCACGCCGGCCTTCTCGCCGACCTGGTTGGCGATGACGGTCGCCTTCTCGCCCACCTGACCGGCGACCGCGCCGGCCTTCTGACTCACCTGGGTCGCCTTCTCGCCCGCCTGGCCCGCGACCGTGCTGGCCTTCTGGCCGACCTGGGCTGCCTTCTCGCTCACCTGGGCCGCCACGGCGGTCGCCTTCTCCCGGGCCGCATCGGCCTGCTTCGCGGGCACACCGGCCTTGTCGCCGCCGCCGTCGGCCTTCTGGCCGACCTGAGTCGCCTTCTCGCCCACCTGAGCGGCCACGGCAGTCGCCTTCTCACGGGCCGCATCGGACTGCTTCGCCGGCACACCGACCTTCTCGGTGCCGCCATCGGCCTTCTGACCCACCTGGGTCGCCTTCTCGCCCACCTGGCCCGCGACCGTGCTGGCCTTCTCGCTGACCTGCGTCGCCGCCACGCCAGCCTTCTCGCCGACCTGGGCTGCCTTCTCACTCACCTGAGCACCCACAGCGGTCGCCTTCTCACGGCCCGCATCTGCCTGCTCCGCCGGACCGCTGACCTTCTCGCCGACGCCGTCGGCCTTCTTGGCCCGCGCGGCGGCCTGCTTCACCGCGTCCACTCCCTCGGGCTTGCCCCGCCCAGACCCGTCCGCCTTGCCAGCCGGCGATTCCACGCTGCCACCGTGCTCCCGACGCGGCTGCTCGACCTGGGCGCGCAATTCACCCGCGCCGACGGGAACGTTCTTCTCGCTCATCAACATGGCCCTTTCACTAACGGTGGCAAACGGCTGCTTGATGACCTCGTGCGGCATCAGCGGTGACTTGATCTACCTCTACCCAAAAGGGCCACGGTATACGCCCCGTGCCCGAGAAACCGTCACTCAAAGCGCACTCACCAAATGGGCCGCCACCGTGCCCAGTACGCTTCGCCACTTCGGATTCCGCTGTGGGGCGAGGGGTTCTGAGCTGTGCTGGATCAGGTGCGGTGGGCGCTGGACGCCATCGTCTTCGTGTTGTCGGATCCGCTGACCGCGGGCGGCCTGGTGGTCGGAGCCGTGGTGCTCGGCGCGAGCGGGTGGTTCGCGGCGCGGAGGTTCGGGTGGCGGCCGGTTCACTCCGTGTTCGCGGGGGTCCTCCTCGGCCTCGTGCTCGCCCTGACGTTCTGGCGGTCCCAGCCGAGCTGGGCGTTGGTCGGCACGCAGTTCTGCGTCCTCAACGGCTTCTCACTGCACGGGGTGTCGGAGCTGTTCAACGCGCTGCTCTTCGTGCCGCTGGTGTGGTGCGCGGCGCTCGCGACGCGTCGGCCGCTCGCGGTGATGGTCTCGGCGGTGGGGTCGAGCGCGCTGATCGAGGTCCTGCAGCCGCTCGTCGGGCGCGGTCTGTGCGAGACGCGGGACCTGTTCAACAACAGCGCCGGAGCCGTGGTGGCGGCTGCTCTGGCCGCCGGTTACCTGGCGCTGCGCGACCGGCGCGAGGTCGTGGCCTCGGCCGGGGAACGGCCGTAACAGCCGGTCGTCACACCCGCGTGCCGGCCGGTTCCGCCGCGCGCTCCTTCTGCCGGGTGTTCGCCGAGTAGTGGGCGACGGCGATGGCTCCGACGATCGCCAGGACGAACCCGATGGCCGCGGCCGTCACGTAACCGTCGCGGACGTTGTCACCGAGGTACACCAGCCCGACGAACGACGACAGCGCCGTGTTCGTCGTGAACATGATCGCGGTGACGCCGGTGGGGCCGCCCTTCTGCAGCGCCATCGCGAACAGCACCGCCGCGGTGCACCCGTTGAGGACGATGGACCACGTCGCCGGTTCCAGGACCAGCCGCCACACGTCGTCCGGAAGGTGGAGGGTGCGTGCCGAGATGCCGACGACGCTGTAGGAGACACCGGAGCCGAAGGCCAGTGCCACCGTCGCCCAGACGTGCTGGTGGCGCCGGGCGTAGAGGGCGATCGCCCCCACCGGAACCGCCGTCGCCATGAGCAGCCAGCGCCAGTGCGGCGGCAGGGCCTGTGCGGGGCCCGGCTCCGCGGACACGCCCAGCAGCACCAGGCCGCTCGCGCCGACGAGCAGCGCGCCCCATCCCGGCGCGCGCAGGCGGGCGCCCATGAAGGCGCTGATCATCGCGGTCACGCCGACGCTGAACGCGAGCATCGACTGCACGAGGAACAACGGCAGCCGATGCAGTGCCGCGGAGGCGCAGCCGAATCCCAGCAGGTTCACACCGAGCCCGAGGAAGTACAGCCACTGGCGCCGCAGAGCGATGAGATCTCGAGACCGGCCGCCGTGCGCCCCCGCGCGCCGGACCCCCATGGACTCCAGGATCGAACCACTGCCTGACGCCAGGGTCGCCAGCACAGCGAAGAGGTAACCCAGTGCCATCCGTCCATTGTGTCAGCCGGTGTTCGTGGCGCTTTCAACATCCCCTTCGATCCCCCGGCCCGCGCCTACCAGAATCGCATTTGCCCAGGTGAAGCAGCACTCAAGCACGAGGTTCCCAGCGGAAGAAACGGGCGATCACCGCGGCGAACACGACCGCCCACAAGACGATCGAAACCAGGCCGGGCGCCAGGGCGGGCACCGAACTCAGCGTCGCCCCGGCGTCGAGACCGGACCAGCCCTTGGCGACCAGGTCGGCCGGCCCGATCAGCGGCAGCATCACCCCGGACGCCAGCCCGAGCAGCAGCAGCCACGGGTGTTCGGTCGTCGGCGCGCCGACGACCAGGCAGAACACGATGTAGACGAGCACCTGGACGGCACCCATCGTGACGACCGGCATCGTGACCGCGGTGATCACCCCGGCGTCGGTGAGCTCGGAGGTGCGCAGCCGCTTGAGCACCAGCGACTGCCTGCGGGCGGTGTACACGGTCATGCTCGCCATGAACACCGACAGCAGCATCAGCATGACCGCCGCCGAGATCGCCCAGGCCCTGCACGTGTCCGCGGGCACCGTCCGCAACTACACCTCCTCCGCGATGACCAAGCTCGGTGCCCGCAGCCGGCGCCAGGCCGCGAGCATCGCCCGCGACCACGGCTGGATCTGACCCCGCCTCAGGTCAGCGCTCGACGCCGACCGGACGGGACTGGTAGCGCCCCGACGGCTCGCCGACGATCTTGCCGTCCTGCAGCACCCTCGTGCCGCGCAGGAACGTGTCGGTGACCTTGACGGTCAGCTCCTGTCCCTCGAACGGCGTGTACTCCTGGCTCGACTCGGAGTCCTCCGCGCGCACCACCCAGCGGTGGTCCGGGTCGACCAGGGCGATGTCCGCGTCGAAGCCGACGGCGAGATCTCCCTTGGTGCGCAGGCCGTAGCGGCGGGCGGGGGCGGCGGTGACGAGGTCGGCGAGTCTGCCCAGCGGCACGCCCCGTCGGCGGCCTTCGCTGATCAGGCCGGCCAGCAGGTACTCGGTGCCGCCGAAACCGGACTTGGCCGCGAAGACGTCGTCGCGGTGCTCCCCCTCGCCGAACTTGCGCTCGTCCTTGCAGCAGGCGTGGTCGCTCACCACCCAGTCCACGGTGCCGTCGGCGACGCTCTCCCACAGCGCGTCCACGTCGGCGCGCTCGCGCAGCGGCGGGTTGACCTTGCCGCCCAGGCCGCTCGCGGTGGTGAAGTCCGCCAGAAGGTGGCCGATGGTGACCTCGCGGCGGAAGTCGATGTGCGGGAACGCCTCCGCCATCCGCATGGCGGCATCGAGCGCCTTGCGCGAGGTCAGGTGCAGCAGGTTGATGTTGGCGAGGCCGGTCTCGTGCGCCAGGTAGGACGCGATCGTGATCGCCAGGCCCTCCGAGTGCGGCGGGCGGGAGGCCGAGTACGCCTCCAGGCCGGTGAGCTTGCCCTCCTTCTCGACGCGTTCGGTGTAGGCGGTCATGATCTCGGCGGTCTCGCAGTGCAGCGACAGGGAGATCTCCGACGCCAGCTCGGGGAACTTCTCGCGTGCCGCCTGGATCCCCCGCATGACGAACTCGAAGTGGGCGTAGTCGTACCGCTCCCCCTCCGGGATCATCAGGAAGTCGCTCTGGTCGCTGGACTTCCCGTGCAGGCCGTGCGAGCCGTAGAACATGAACACCTTGAACGACGGCACGCCGTACTCGCTGATCAGCGTCGGGATCTCGTCGATGTGCTCGCTCATCATCGGCGCCAGGTGGAAGCCGTAGTCGACCCACGCGCGGCCGTTGACGGTCTGCAGCACCTCGGGGAAGAACGTCCCGTAGCTGCCGCCGCGGTTGAGGTAGTACTGACCGGTGCGCATGTAGTTCAGCGCGGTCGTGACGCCGCCCTGGGCGCAGGCGCGGCTCTCGGACTCCGAGTCGACGCCGAGCTCGTGGTAGATGCCCCAGTGCTGGTGGGCATCCACCACGCCGGGGAACGCGAGCTTGCCGCCGCCGTCGATCACCTCGGTCGCGTCCGCGATCGAAAGTTCCGGGCCGATTGCCGCGACCTTGCCGTCGCGCACGGCGATCGCGGTCCGGACGGGCTCGTCGGCACCCGGCAGCACCAGGTCGATGTTGTGCAGGACCAGGTCGTAGGCGGTCATCTCGTCTCCTCCGTGCTCTCGTTCTCTCGCCGTGCCGTCAACCGCAGCAGGTGGTGCGCCTCGGTCGTGTCGCCCAGGCCCGCGACCGCGTCGATCACGTCCTGCGCCACCGCCCGCCCCAGGACCGGGGCGGCGTTGTCGGTGAACTTGCGGGCGATCTCCTCGTCGGTCAGCGGGTTGTCCACGCCACCGCGGTTGGCCAGGACCTTGGCCGTCCACTTGCGACCGTCGCGGGAGGTGGCCCTCACGACGGCCGGGAACTGGTGCGGGAAGATCGCCGTGCACTCGTCGTCGGCCACCACGGTCGTGCGGCGCATCAGCTCCTGCCGCCGCGGATCGGCGAGGTGTTCCGGCGCGTAGTCGGCCAGCGCCGCGCCGAGCCCGCCGCCACCGAACATCCCGACCGCCGCGGCATAAGGTCCGCTGAACTGGGCCTCGTACGGGGTGCTCGGCGTCCGCTTCTTCTCGATCGGGTCGCCCACCGTCCGCACGACCGGTGCCGGTACGCCGATCTCCAGCGACTCGACGTCCTCCGGTGCCAACCCCTGCTCGCGCAACGCCTTTGCCGCGTCCACGACCGTGTGCGTGAAGTGGTTGGCCGGGTAGGGCTTGAAGAAGATGCGCGGCACCTCCCAGTGGGTGCCCAGCCCGTCGGTGATCGCTTCGGCCCGGTACTCGCCGCGCAGGAACGCCTCGAAGAAGCCGAACCTGCCCTCGAACACAGTCGGCGGCCCGGTGAAGCCGTGCCGGGCCAGCCGGGCGCTCGACACCCCCGCCTGCGCGGCCCAGCCGCAGTGCAGGCGTTTGACGGTGCCGCCGGTGCGGTTCGCCTCGATGATGCCGGACGACTGGGACGCGACGATGCCGATCGCGTGCGCGATCTCCTCTTCGTCCGCGCCACCGAGCAACGCCGCCGCCACGGCACTGCCCACCGCACCGCAGATGGACGTGGCGTGCTGCCCGTGCTCGAAGAACACAGAGTTGCCGCTGTCCGGGTCGTAGCCGGCCATGCCCACGCGGACGCAGACCTCCAGCCCGGCGGCGACGGCGGCCACCAGCAGATCGCCGCTCGCGTCGCTGTCCTGTGCCGCGGCGAGAGCGGCCGGAACGACGCTGGCGCTCGGGTGCAGCACCGACGGCAGGTGCGTGTCGTCGTAGTCGAGCGAGTGCGCGAGAACCCCGTTCGCGAACGCGGCGAGCGCGGCCGGAACCGGTGTGCTGTCACCGATGACGTGCGCCCGGCCCGTTCCGCCCTGCTCGGCGACGAACGCGAGCGCGGCGGCACTGGTGTCGAGCGCACGGCCCGCCACGCACAGCCCCAGCACGTCGAGGATCCGGTGCCGCACACTGGCCCGCACCTCGGGAGGCAACTCCCCCGCGGCGGTCTTGACGGCGAACCGAGCGATGGTCTGGCTCAGCGTTGTCATGAGTTCGCCCCCGGAACCACGGCGAGCGGCCGGACGGGAGAACCCGTGGCGCCGACGAGCTTCAACGGCGACAACACGAACAGGAACTCGTGCACACCGGCGGTGGCCAGTTCCTCCAGGTCCATCGTCTCGATGATGTGCACGCCCTTCTCGACGAGCAGCACGCGGTGCGCGGGCAGCAGGCTGTGTCCCTGGCCGGGCGCCAGTCGTTCGAACGCGATGGTGTCCGCGCCCGCCGCGTGCACGTCCAGTCCGGCGAGCCAGTAGGCGCCGTTCTCACCGACACCGGGCACCCCGCTGTCGTGTCCCGTGTAGACCTCCGCGCCGGCGTGGAAGTGCTCGCCCCAGCCACTGCGGATCAGCACGACATCGCCCTGGCGCACCTCGGTTCCCTGCGACCGGGCGGTGTGGGCCAGGTCGTCCGGGGTGATCTCGTAACCGGGTTCGCAGCGCGTCAGCCCGAGAGCGCGCGGCACGTCCAGCAGGACTCCCCGCTTGAACATCGGCAGGATCGTCTCGGCGCCGAGCGAGCTCATCGAGCCGCCGCGCTGGGCCTCGTCCGCCCGCACCCCGCCGAACATCAGGCCGTTGTGCGACACGTGGGAGAACGCGTCGATGTGCGTGCCGACGTGCGTGCCGAGCGAGATGTGGTCGGCCGCCGCCGAGCCGCCGTCGGCCCGGACCATGTCACCGTGCCTGCGGGGAAGCGTGTGCCAGTAGGGAGGGTGGTTGGGCGACTGCGGCATGCCCCGGTACAGCGGCCGGCCGAGGTCGAAGACCCGCACCCCTGAGCCGAGCGCCGTGTCCAGCCACGTCGCCGTGGTCGTCCCGGTCGCCTCGTTGACGTTCATGCGATCACACCCCGCTCGCGCATTGCCTCGATCTCCGCCGCCTCGTACCCGAGCTCCTTCAGCACGGGGCCGGTGTCCGCTCCGAGGTCACCGCCGGTCCGCCTGATCCGTCCGGGCGTGCGCGACATCCCCCACATGACGTCGTGCATCAGCACGTCGCCGAGCTTGTCGTCGTTGACCTTGCGCAACATCCCGGTCGCGCGGACGTGGTCGTCGGCGACGAGGTCCGCGGCGTCGTAGACCGGTGCCACGGCCGCACCCGCCGCGGTGAACTGCTCGATCACCTCGGCGCGGGTGCGCTCTGCGATCCAGGCCGACACGTGGCCGTCGAGCAGGTCCGCGTGCAGCGCTCGTTGCCCGCCGGTGGCGAACCACGGTTCGTCGATCACCTCGGGGTGCCCGACGAGCCGCATCACCCGTTCCGCGATGCTCTGCGCGCTGGTCGACACCGCGACCCACGAGCCGTCGCTGGTGCGGTAGGTGTTGCGGGGCGCGTTGTTCAGCGAACGGTTGCCGCGCCGCTGCTCGACCACGCCGAGCTGGTCGTACGCCGTCGGTCCCGGGCCCACCGCCGTCATCAACGGCATCAGCAGGTTCATGTCGACGACCTGGCCGACACCGGGCGACTTCGTGTCACGCTCCCAGAGCGCCATCATCGTCGCGCCCACCGCGGCCACCCCGCACAGCGAGTCGGCCAGGCCGAACGCGGGCAGCGTGGGCGGTCCGGACGCCTCACCGGTGAGGTGGGCGAACCCGCTCATCGCCTCGGCGAGCGTGCCGAAACCCGGACGGGACGAGTACGGGCCGGTCTGCCCGAACCCCGTCACCCTGACGACGATCAGCGCAGGGTTGCGCCGCCACAGGTCCTCGGGCCCGATGCCCCAGCGCTCCAGCGTGCCCGGCCGGAAGTTCTCGACCAGCACGTCGGCGGTCTCGACCAGGCGCAGCAGCAACTCCGCGCCGTCGGCCTGCGAGAGGTCGGCGGCGACGAGGCGCTTGTTGCGGGAGATCTCCTTCCACCACAACGGTTCCCCGTCCTTGGACGGCCCGTGGCCGCGCATCCCGTCGCCGCGCTTCGGGTGCTCGATCTTGACGACCTCGGCGCCGTAGTCCCCCAGCAGCTGGCAACACAGCGGACCGGCCAGGATCGTGGAGGCGTCCACGACCTTCACCCCGGTCAGCGGGCCATCGCTGTGAGCGGTCGATGTCTCGCTCATGCGCTCATGGCTCCCCTCGGTTCGATGACCTCGCGCAGAACCCGGCAGAACGCCGGCGGGTCCTGTTCGGCGAAGAAGTCCGTCGCACCCGGCACCACGACGGCGCTGCGGTGCCTGATCAGCTCTACTGCTCTCGGGTGCATGTGGGCGATCCGGTCGTCGCTGCCCGCCAGCAGCAACGCGACCTCGCCCGTCGCGCGCACGGAGTCGCGCAGGTCGTGCCGCCAGATCGCGCGGTACGACGGGGCGAAGTCGGGACCGGCGTCCAGGTAGTCCCGCACCAGCCCGGTGACGAAGTCCGGATCCGCCCACGGGTACTCGCCCCGCACGCGGTCCCAGATCCAGCGCAGGTGGGCTCCGTCGGCGGTGGCCTGCCACGGCGGCGCGAACGACGCCAGACGGTCGGCGCGTTCAGCGTCGGTGTAGACCGGAACCCCGTGCAGGATCACGCCTTTCGCGACGCCGGGACGCCGTGCCGCCGCGTGCAGGGCGAACACCGCGCCGGTCGCGCGTCCGAACAGCCACGGGTTCGTGGCGCCGACGGCGTCCGCGACGAACCAGGCCACGTCGGCGTACTCGTCGACGGTCCAGTCGTCCGGTGGCGGGTCCGACTCGCCGTAACCGGGCGTGTCCACCGCGATGGGCACGCAGAACGCGGAGAGCCCGTCGAGCACCTCGCGGTACCGCCGTGCCGACAACGGGCTCTGGTGCAGCATCACCAACGCGGGCAGGCCCGTCTCCAGCGATGCCTTGCCGGCCGTGAGGACGTGCACCGCGCCCCAGGAGGCGTCGAGGTAGGCACCCCTCATCGCGGCCCGCCGAGCGCCGCCGGCTCTCTGTCCGCGTCCGCGCGCAGGCACGCCACGTCGTGCCGGTCGGCCACCGGGAGCAGGTTCACCGGCCAGGTCGAGCACTCGGCGATCTCGACCGGGCACCGTCCACTGAGGACGCACTTGGTCGGCGCCTTGGACGGGTTGGGGATCTCGCCGCGCAACGGCACGTGCTCCCGCCGCTGCCCGACCACCGTGCTCAGCGTCGCCGACAGCAGCGCCTTCGTGTACGGGTGACGCGGGTTGGTCAGCACCTCCTGCGTCGGTCCCTGCTCCACCACCTTGCCGAGGTACATCACCGCGACCCGGTCGCTGATCAGCCCGACCGTCGCCAGGTCGTGGGAGATGAAGACGTAGGAGATCTCCCGTTCCCGCTGGAGATCGCGCAGGAGGTCGAGCACGCGCGCCCGCACCGACACGTCCAGGGACGACGTCGGTTCGTCCAGCACCACCAGCTCGGGCTCGGTGATGATCGCCCGCGCGATGCCGATGCGTTGCTGCTGACCACCGCTGAGGTTGCGCGGCAACCTCTCCGCGTGCTCTGCGGTGAGGCCGACGCGCTCCAGCATCGCGATCACGGCCGCCCTGCGCTGGGCGCGGGACATCTCCGGCCGGTGGATGATCAGCGGCTCGGCGACGATGTCCCCGACCTTGATCCGCGGGTTGAGCGACTCGTAGGGCTCCTGGAACACGACCTGGATCCGGGAGCGCAGCGCCCGCATCTCCTTCTTGCTCAACGATCCCAGGGCGATGCCGTCGAAGACCACGTCACCGGAGGTCGGCTTGATCAGGCCGAGCGCGACCCTGCCGAGCGTCGACTTGCCCGACCCGCTCTCGCCGATGACCGCGACGGTCTCGCCCTTGCCCACGGTCAACGACACCCCGTTGACGGCGTGGACCTCCTTGCCGCCGCGCCGGAACACCTGGCGCACGTCCTGCAGTTCCATGATGCTCATCAGCGGTGCACCTCCGGACCGGACAGGCTGGGGACGGCGGCCCACGGGGCGGGCGGCACCGCGGCGAGCAGCTGCCGGGTGTAGTCGTGCGACGGGTTCGTGAACACGTCGGCGACGAGCCCGGTCTCGACGACCTTCCCGGACTTCATGACGACCACCCGGTGGCAGTACTGGGCGACCACGCCGAGGTCGTGGGTGACCAGCAGCAGCGACCGGCGGCCCTGCTTCACCTGGGCGTCGATGAGGTCGAGGATCTGCCGCTGCACGGTCACGTCCAGCGCCGTGGTGGGCTCGTCCGCGATCACCAGCGACGGGTCGTGCAGCATGGCGAGCGCGATCACGACGCGCTGGGCCATGCCGCCGGACAGCTCGTGGGCGTACCCGCGCAGCACCCGCTCCGGCCCGCGCACCTGCACCGACTCGAGCCGTTCGAGCGCGAGGTCCCGCAGGTCCGAGCGGCTGATCCGGCGGTGCGCCCGCATGACGTTGCGGAACTGCTTCTCGATCGACAGCACCGGGTTGAGCGAGCCGAACGGGTTCTGCGCGACGAACCCGATCCGCGCTCCCCTGATCTCGCGCAACCGGCTGCGGTGCAACCGGATCAGGTCCGTGCCCTCGAACTCGGCGCTGCCGGACACGACCTTGCCGTATGACGGCAGCAGTCCGAGCACGGACCGGATGGTCACGGACTTGCCGGACCCGGTCTCGCCGACGATCCCGACGGCCTCGCCCTCCGGCACCTCGAACGTCACGTCGTCGATCGCCCTCACCACGCCCGCGCGGCCGCGGAACTGGGAGGTCAGTCCTGTCACCCTGAGCATCAGCTTCCCTCCACCTGTCGCTGGATGCCGTTGGCCAGCATGTTGAGGCTCGCGATGGCGATGAAGATCGCCACACCGGGCCAGATCGCGATCCACCACTGCCCGGTCGAGATCGCCTGCGCGCCCACCTGCACCATCGAGCCCCACGTGGGGGTGGGCGGGGAGACGCCGATGCCGAGGAAGTTCAGCGCCGCGATCACGATCACCGCGTTGGCCGTGGTGAGCGAGCACTGGACCAGGCACACGTCCACGACGTTCGGCATGACGTGGCGGAACACCACGCGCCGCGGCCGGGCCCCGGTGGCGATGGCGGCCTCGATGAACCGTCCGTCGCGAATGGACAACGCCTCACCGCGGATCAGCCGGATGAACCGGGGACCGTTGATGATCACGATGGCGTAGAGGATGTTCTGGATGTCGTTGCCGGTCAGCGACACGATCGTCACCGACAGCACGATCAGCGGAAACGACTGGAAGGCGTCGAGGGCGCGCATGAAACCCTCGCTCCACTTGCTCTTCACGCTCAGCGGCAGGCCGATCAGCAGACCGAGCACGAGCGAGGCGAGCGTGCCCATCAACGCGAGCGGCAGGTCGCTGCGGCCCGCGGCGATCACCCGCGAGAACACGTCGAAGCCGTTGGCGTCGGTGCCGAAGACGTACTCCGACGACGGGGCCAGCAGCACCGCGGTCGGGTCGGGCGTCATCGGGTCGTGCGGCAGCGGCGCCAGGAACGACGCGAGCAGCAGCAGGAGCAGCATCCCGCCGCCGGCCACGATGCCGGGGCTGGCGCGGACGTAGTTGACGCTGCGGGAGAAGAACGGCACGAAGAAGGGCTGCCGGAGCCCGGCGGGGTTACTCATAGCTCACCCTCGGGTCTAGGAGCAGGACCACGAGGTCCAGCAACAGGAACAGGGTCAGCGTCAGCAGTCCCGCCGTGACGACGAAGCCCTGGATGATCGGCACGTCGACCTTGAGCACGCCGTCGAGCGCCCACTGGCCCATGCCGCGCCAGTTGAAGACGCGTTCGACGATCGCGGCGCCGCCCAGCAACGAGCCGAACAGGATCGCGATGTAGGTGATCACGGTCGTGCGGGAGGCGGCGAACGCGTAGTAGACGACGGTGCGTTCACGAAGGCCGCAGGCGCGGGCGAACTCGACCTGCGGGGTGGTGAGCGCGGTGCCCATGCTGCCCCGCGCCGTCTTCGCGAAGTACGACGCGTACACCAGTCCCAGCGACAGCACGGGAAGCGCGGCGTGCGACACCGCCTCGCCGAGCGTCGTCCAGTCACCGGTGAACAGGCTGCTGATGATCAGGAACGGCCGGTCGTCCGCCGAACCGGACTCGATGGGCAGCCGCCCGATCGGCGCCGGCGCCCAGCCGAACAGGAAGAAGAACACGTAGATGCCGACCAGGGCCAGGAAGAAGTCGGGGACCGACTGCAGCACCGAGGTGACACCGCTCATGATCCGGTCCGGCACGCGGCGGGCGAAGTAGGCGCCGACGACGCCGATCGCCATGCCCAGCGAGATGGCGAGCAGGAGCGCGAAGAACACCAGCTCCAGGGTGTTGGGCAGGAACTTCCCGATCTCGTGCAGGATCGGCTCGTTCGTGAAGAACGACGTGCCGAGGTCACCCTGCAGCAGGTTGCCCCAGAACGAGAAGTACCGCTCCAGCAACGGCTTGTCGAGGCCGAGCTGGCTGTTGACGTGGGCGATCTGCTCCTTGGTCGCGAAGTCGCCGAGGATCGTGATCGCCGGCTCGCCCGGGATGAGGAACACCAGGAAGAACGACACGCTCCCCAGCACGAACAGCGAGACGGGCACGATCGCCACCCGCTTGACGATGTAACGCAGGAGAGGGCGTCGCCGCCTCTCCTTGGGTGCGGTCAGCACCGGTACCTCTGATACGGGTTTCGCGGCGGTCACAGCACACTCACCCCTCCGTCGACGCACACGGTGTGGCCGGTGACCATGGCCGCGTCCGGTGAGGCGAGCCAGCGCACCGCGGCGGCGACCTCCTCCGGCCGCACCGCCCGTCCGAGCGGGATCGAGGCGAGCTTCGCGGCCATGTAGGTCTCGTTCTCGAGCACGTCCGCCGTCATCGGGCTCGGCACGATGGTCGGCGCCACGGCGTTCACGCGGATCCGCGCGCCCGCCCACTCCAGCGAGAGGATCTTGGTGAGCTGGATGATCCCGGCCTTGGTCACGCCGTACATCGCCGATCCGGCGATCGCGACCAGCCCACCGGTCGAGGCGATGTTGACCACGTTGCCGCCGTCTACGGACAGCACCGGATGAACGGCCTGGCACATGCGGAACGTGCCGTTGAGGTTGATCTCCACGACGTCGTGCCACACCTCCTCCGGCATGGTTTCCGTGGCACCGCGGGCGTTGATGCCCGCGTTGTTCACCAGCAGGTCGACGGTCCCGGCGTGCGACACCGCCTCGGCGACGGCCGCACGGCATGAGTCACCGGAACGCAGGTCGAGCTCCACGGCGTGCTTCGCGCTCGCCGGCGCCGCTCCCCCGATGTCCGCCGCGACGACCAGGTAGCCGTGCGCCGCGAGGTCGTCGCACAACGCGGTGCCGATCCCGCCGGACGCTCCGGTGACGAGTGCGACCGGCTGTTCGTTCTCAGGCATGGACCACTCCGTTCCACTCGGCACGGGCTTTCTCGGGCAACGGCAGGGTGTTCAGCCGGACGTCGGGGCTGAGCGGCTCGTCGACGCCCGCGAGCCGCAGCAGCGCCCACAGCGTCACGAGGTTGCTGCTGATCGTCGGACGCCCGGTCTGCTGCTCGATCGCGACCAGCGAGTCGAGCGTGCGCCAGTTGGTGCAGCTGATCGCGACGGTGTCGGCGCCGGACACGTCGAGCGCCGTCGCCGCCTGGAAGCTCGCCGCGGGTTCGAGCCGGCCCTTGTCCAGGTTGGAGAGGATCTCCAGGTCGTTGCGCGCCGTGACCTCGAACCCCGCCTGGTAGAGGTAGCTGACCGCGCCGTCGGCGACGGGCCGGACGTACGGCGTCGCGAGCGCGATCCTCTTCGCGGACAACGCTGTCAGCGCGGCCACGAGCGCGCTGCTCGTCGTCACGATCGGGATGCCGTGTGCGCGGGTCAGTCCGTCGCACGTCGCCTGGTCGGAGTCACGTCCGCCGAGAAAGCTGCCCGAGGTGCAGGCGTACGCGATCGCGGACACGCCCGCCGACGCGAGCTCGGCGACCGCGCGGTCGAGGTGGTTGTGCATCGCGAGCAGGCTCGCCACCTTCTCCTCCTCCGAGGAGACCTCCGCGACGGCCACCCGGCTGGAGAACACGGCGACGTCGTGCGGCAGGAACGCCGCGAACTCGGGTTCGACGGTGGTGTTCGTGGAGGGCACGACGATGCCCACGCGTGCTCTGCGCCCGTACATCAGCTGCCTCCCGGCACGAGCGGGACGCGGTACCCGTCGCGGATCTCGGCGAGCAGGTCGACGGTCTCGTAGACGACGTCGAGCACCTCGCCCGTGGCGGAGTCCCGAAGGCTGCCGGTCCAGTCGCTGCCGTAGCGGATGGTGTTGTCGACGCTGGTGTACGTGCCGCAGTAGACGAGGTACGACGACGGCAGCGACCCCACGCGTTCGGTCAGGATCTCGACGATCCGGTCGGGCGGGAGGAACACCGACGCGTTCACGCGCTGGTACAGCTCTCCGTCCACAGTGCACTCAAGGATCAGGTCCTCCCACCGCGGCGCGACATCGCTCCAGCGCCACACCTTGCGGCCCAGCACGCTCGGGCAGTACTGCTTCGCCCAGATGATGCTGTGCTTCTCCAGCACGCGGTCGGTGTGGTCCGACCCGACACCGAGGTGGATCTCGCCCTCGTGCACGACGAGCACCAGCTCGACCTCTCCCGAGGTCGTCTCGCTGTGCACGCCGATCCGGTCGTCCGTCGTCACGGAGTTCACCGACATCGGGTAGATCCGGGGAGCGGGTATGTCGAACGCGATCCGCACGCCGACGTCGGCCACCTCCTGCTGGTGCGCGAGGGCCGCGTTCGTGTCGACCGTCGCCGAGCCCAGGTTGTAGAGGCGGTGCGGGGTCGTGACGAGCGTCTGCGGTTCCTCGCCCGTCCTCAGGACTTCGAGCGTGAAGGTGGTCACCCGCTGATCCTCGATTCGCAGTAGTGCCCCAAACAGGAGTGCCGGGGGGAGAGCCGTCCCGCGCGGGGGCACGCGGGACGGCGTGGTCGTCAGCTCTCGTCGAAGACGCGGTGCAGCACCTGGGTGGCTTCCTCGATGGCGGGCATGCCGGCGGGCAGGCCGGCGAGCGCGATCGCTTCCAGCACCTCACGGCGGCTCGCGCCGTGGGCGACGGCCCTGCGGGCGAAGTGGATGATGCCGTCCGGGTCGCCCTTGGTGGCCGTGGCGACGCCCACCAGGACGAGGTAGCGGGTCTTGAGCTCCAACGCCCTGGGTTCGTCGGCGAACAGCAGCTCGGACGCGAGGGCGTCGTAGCGGCTCAGGATCTCCGGGTCGACCTCGTCGAGCAGCTCGTGCACCGGCAGCACGTACCCGCGCTTTGCCCGCACTCGCGCGAGAGCCTCGGAGTCGGTGTTCTCGGTGGTGGTCATCAGATTTCCCTTCCGGCGAGTTCGCCTTCCCAGATGGCGTTGAACACCCGGCGCGGCGACACGCTGTCGCCGATCGCCCGCACGGGCACAACGCCCTGCAGCGCGTGGAACAGGGCGTCCTCCGCCTTGTTGCCGGTGCTGAGCACCACCGCGTCCACGTCTTCGTGCACGGTGGACTCGTTCGTCCACACGTCGGCGAGCGTCACCGCGTCCTCGTTGACGGAGACCAGCTCGTGGTCGGTGATGAACTTGACGCCCTTGTTGCGGATGCGCCGGTACGTGGCCTGGAGGTCACGACTGGCCTCCAGGTCGGGGGCGACCTGCGGCAGCCGCGTCACGATGGTCACCTTGTGGCGCAGGTCGGCGAGGTGCTCGGCGACGACGACGGCCTGGCGTGCGCCCGTGTCGTCGAAGACGAAGACCGTCGGGCCGAGCTCGGCCTTGCCCGCCATGACCTCGTTGATCGAGTACACGTTCCACTGGTCGGCGCCCGGCACGATCGTCCCGTCGCCCCAGGACGAGGGGCGCAGCGAGCTCCAGCCGTGCTTCAGCGGTGTCGAGCCGGTGGCGACGACGACCTCGTCGAACCCGGCCAGGTCGTCGGCCTCCGCCCGGTGCGAGAGCTTGACCTCGACCTGGGTCTCCCCGATCTGCGAGATCAGCCAGTCGGTGATGCCCTGCCACTCGGCGTAGGTCTCCGAGCGGGCCATCAGCGCGACCTGGCCGCCCAGTTCGGAGTTCTGCTCGAACAGGGTCACGGAATGGCCGCGTTGCGCCGCCGTCAGCGCCGCCCGCAGACCACCGGGCCCGCCACCGACCACGGCGACGCGCTTGCTCTCCTGCGCCTGCTTCAACGTGCCGACGCCGAGCTCCGACTCCCTTGCGACAGCGGGGTTGTGGATGCACGCCAGCGGCGAGTTGACGATCGAGGCGAGGCACCAGTTCGACCCGACGCACGGCCTGATCGACGTGGCCGCGTTCCGCATGGCCTTGTTCGGCCACTCCGGGTCGGCGATCAGCGTGCGGGTCATGCCCACCATGTCGGCGTCACCGCGCTCCAGCAACGCCTCGGCGAGTTCCGGGGTGTTGATCCGGCCGACCGCGACCACCGGGATGTCCGGCAGCGCCGCCTTGATCCGGGCGGTGTCCTCGAGCTGGAACCCGGCCGGCTGGGGCGTGGCGCCGTAGATGTTCATGCGCTCGACGTAGGTGCCCGCGGTGACCGACACGTAGTCGACCAGGCCGGTGTCCGTGATCGCCTTCGCGATCTCGGTCCAGTCCGCGTTGGTCAGTCCACCCGGGACGTCGCCGTCGGTGCCGTTGATGCGGACGCCGACGATCCTGTCCGGGCCGACCTCGTCCCGGGTCTTGCGGATGATGTCGAGGATCAGCCGCAGGCGGTTCTCGAAGTTGCCGCCGTACTGGTCGTCGCGGTGGTTGGTCGCCGGGGAGAGGAACTGGCCCAGCAGGTAACCGTGGGCCAGGCCGTGCACCTCGACGCCGTCGAGACCGCCTTCCGCCGCGTACCGCGCCGCGAGCACGTAGCCGTTGACCAGCTCGTCGACCTCGGCCTGCGTGAGGACGTGCGGCATCTCGCGGTAGATGGTGCAGGGCACCGAGGACGGCGCCCAGACCGGCAGGCGGTTGACCGTGCCGCTGGTCTCCCGGCCGCGGTGCCAGGGCTGGGCCAGCAGAAGGCATCCGTGCTCGTGCACGGCCGCCGCGAGCTTGCGGTAGTTGTCCACGACCGCGCGGTCGAACGCGAAGATCTTGCCCTTGTACGGCTGCGTGGTGGGGTGGACCGCCATCGCCTCCATGGTGATGACGCCGACTCCGCCGCGAGCGCGCTCCGCGTAGTAGTGCACGTGCGCGTCGCTGAAGTTGTGGTCCTTCACCAACTGGGTGCTGTGGGCGGTCATCCAGACACGGTTCTTGGCCGTCTTCGGGCCGATCCGCATCGGACTGAACAGGTTCGGGTAGTCGCTCATTCGTCAGCCCTGCTTGAGAGTGTGGACGAACATCTCGCCGTTCGGCGCGTGCTGGTAGTTCGTCAGGCCCTTGCGCACCGCGTGCACGAAGTCGCGGTCGACGATGTAGATGAAGCCGGGGTGGTTCGCCTGGATCTCGGCGGCCTTCTTCACGAGCGCGTCGCGCTCCGCGCCGGGAGTGGTCCTGCCGACCTGGGCGGTGACGGAGTCGAGCTCGGCGTCGACGTAGCCGAAGGTGTTGAGCTTGCTCTTCGAGGAGTTGTACAAGAAGAGCGAGTAGTACGGGTCGGCCACGGCGGGCGGTTCGAGGTAGAGCAGCGCCTGGAAGTTGCCGTCGTGGAAGACCGTGTTGATCTCGGTGGCGCTGGCCAGGGTCTGGATCTTGACCTCGATGCCGACCTGGCGCAGCTGGCTCTGCAGCAGGATCGCGATCTGCTCGGCCTCGGCGCCGGGACGCGCGGGGCTGATGTGCAGCGTGATCGACAGCGGGCCGACCCCGGCGGCGCTCAGCAGCTTCTTGGCCTCGTCGACGTTGTACTGGTACTTCGCGGCGTTGGGCAGGTCCAGGCCGTAGGCGGCGCTCACGGTCGCGTCGGCCGGCTTGTTGAAACCGCGGTAGACGGCGTCGACGATCGTCTTGCGGTCGATGGCGAGGGAGATCGCCTTGCGGACCTCGTTCTTGCCGAGCACCGGGTCCTTGGCGTTGAGCACCAACGGAATGCGGTCGGCGGAGACGCACGTCTGCACGTCGATGGCGGGGTTGCTGCGCAGCTGCGCGTACTGCTCGTACTGCAGACCCGTGGCGTAGGAGGCGTTGCCGGTGGACAGCAGCTGCGCGCGGCTCGCCGGGTCGGCGACACCGACGAACACGAGCTTCTCGACGTCGCCGCGCTCGCCCGTGTAGTTCGGGTTCTTGGTGAGCGTCAGGCGGTCACCGGAGACGAAGTCACCGGTCACGTGCGTCCAGGGGCCGAACGTGGAGGCGTTGCGGGACACGAAGGCCTTGCCCCACGGGTCCTCCGCGGTGACGTTCTTCTTGATCTCGGTGCTGTCCAGGACCCGGAACTGCGCCCACGTCAGGATCGCGATGTCCATCGCCGACGGGTTGTCCATGAGGATCTCGAAGTTGCGGTCGTCCACGACCTTGATCGGGTCGGCCGCCCAGTCCGCGACGTCCTGCATGAGCGTGTTGGGCGTGCCGACCTTCAGCTGGATGAGCCTGTCGATCGTCCACTTGACATCGTTGGAGGTCAGCGTGTTGCCCGCGGCGCTGCGGGCCTCCTTCAGCTTGACCTTGACGACCTTGCCGTCGGCACTGCGCTCGTAGGACTCGGCCAGCTCGCCGTTGATCTGGTCGACCTTGGCGAGGGCGTCGCAGCCCTGCTTCGGCAGGCCCTCCGTGCCCCAGCGGAAGAGCGAGCTGCCGAGCTCGAACCCGATGTTGCGCGACGGGTCGCCCTGGTAGTCGGCGGGATCGAGGCTGGTGGGAAGACCCGTGATCGCGTAGGTGAACGTGGTGCCCGCCTTCGGCCTCTCCTGGGCGGCGCCACCACCACCGCACGCCGCCACCGCGAGTGCCGCGACGACCGCCAGAGCCACAGGACGCACGACGCCAAACGCGGCGGTGCCGGTTGCAGATGTTCGGGCAACTGGTCTCCGAGTCATCAAACCTCACCTTGTTCCGGTCAACGGGAAGGGGTTACGCTCCTGTCCCACTCTCAAGAACTCGGTGACGGGCTGTCAAGACTTCATTGAAAACTAATTGAGACTGCAACAAGCGTCCACATGCGAGACCAACATCATTTTCGTTGGACCAGAACGATTTCGGAGGGTCGCCGGATGACTACTCGTTCACGTCTGCACGAGACAGTCCACAGCGGACGTCTCACGCTGCGTAATCGACTGGTCATGCCGGCGCACACGACGAACTTCGCGGCCGCCGGCGCGTTCTCCGCGCGGCACATGGCCTACCACCGGGCACGGGCCGCCGGTGGAGTCGGGCTGATCATCACCGAGGGCATGCGCGTGCACCCGACGAGCCTGGGGCGCACCAACACCGTGTCGGCCTTCGACGACGCCGTGATCCCGTCGCTGACCGAGCTGGTGCGGACCGTGCACGCCGAGGGCGCGAAGCTCGCCGCGCAGCTGCTGCACGTCGGCAGGCAGTCGGGCGGCCACAACATGCTCACCCCGGCCTGGGCGGCCTCGCCCATCCCCTGGTCCGCGACCGCCGCCGTGCCGCACCAGATGAGCACGGACGAGATCGCCGAGCTCGTCACCGCCTTCGGCGCGGCCGCACGCCGGGTGGCGGCGGCGGGAGTCGACGCCGTCGAGGTCCACCTCGGACACGGTCACCTGCTCCAGCAGTTCCTGTCGCCCGCGACGAACCAGCGCACCGACCGCTACGGCGGCAGCCTCGCGAACCGGCTGCGCCTCACCCACGAGGTGCTCGACTCGGTCGCGGCGGCGTTGCCCGCCGGAACGCCGGTGATCCTGCGGATCAGCGCGGACGAGTTCATCGAGGGAGGGCTCGGCGTCGAGGAGATGCTCGCCGCCGTGGCCCTGGTGGTCGAGGACCACGAGATCGACGTCCTGCACGTGAGCCACTCGGCGTACGTGGGCACCGCGAGCATCGCCACGCAGATGGCCGACATGAGCTTCCCTCCGCTTCCCTTCCGACACCTCCCCCGCGCGTTCAAGAAGGAGTTCCCGCAGCTCAGCGTGCTCGCCGTGGGCCGAGTCGACACCCTCGCGAACGCCGAGAGCCTCGTCGAGTCGGGTGACGCCGACCTGGTCGCGCTGGCCCGGCCGCACATCGCGAACCCGAACCTCGCGCTCCCGCTGGTGGCGACGCCCACGCGCGAGTGCATCGCCTGCAACCAGGGCTGCGCGGGCAGGCTGGAGGCGGGCCTGCCGATCAGCTGCGTGGTCAACCCCGAGGCCGGCATGGAACGGGAGTGGGACGCGCTGCGCACCGCCGCACGACGCGGGCCCCGGGGCAGGGTCCTGGTCGTCGGAGGCGGACCGGCGGGACTCGAAGCCGCGATCGCGGCCGCCTCCGCAGGACACCACACCTGTCTCGTCGAGGCGGCGGACGAGCTCGGCGGCGCTCTCCGGCTCGCCACCGCGCTCCCGATGCGCGCCGAGTTCGGCCGGTTCATCGCCGAGGCCGAGTCGCTCGCACGTCACCTCGGGGTCGACGTCAAACTCGGTGTGCGCGCCGGCGAACACCTCCTCGCGGACGGCTGGGACCACGTCGTCCTCGCCACCGGCGCCGCGGACGTGCCGGACACCCGGTTCCCCGCGCTGCCGCTGGACACCGCCGTCACCGATCCCGGCAGCACCGGTGGCCACGTCGTCCTGATCGACGAGGACGGCACCACCACGGCCCTCGCCGTGGCCGACCTGCTGCTGAGCCGCGGCTGCCGGGTCACGCTGCTGACCGACCGCCCCGCCCTGTCGTGGCGAGTACCCGTCTACTCCCGTCCAGCCCTGCTGCAACGGTTGAGCGGTCGTGGTTTCAGCGCCGTGCTGATGCGCACGCCGCTGCGTCTCGACGACGGCGTGCTGACTTACGCGGACCCGCTGTCCGGCGAGCACGGAGAGCTGGAGAATGTCTCGTCTGTGATCACCATCCGTCAGAGAGCCGCCGGCACCCCGCCCGCCCACCCCGGCGGAGTCGTGGTGGGCGACGCCTACGCACCGCGCACGGCGCTGGAAGCCGCGTTCGAGGGCAGGCTCGCCGGGCTCTCGGCGGCGGACACCCCCGACGTACGTGCCGCGGCGGCCACGCTGCGCGGCCGTCTCTGAACCAGAACCGGAAGGACGGCCATGCAAGCGGTCGAACGGGTCTCAGCCGTGCTGCTGAGCTTCACCGAGTCAAACCGCGACCTCGGCGTCACCGAGATCGCGGAAGCGGTCAACCTTCCCAAGAGCGCGGTGCACCGCATCCTGGACGCGCTGACGAAGTCCGGGCTGCTCGCCAAGGACCCCGAGCGCAGCAGGTACAGCCTCGGGCCACGCCTGATGGAGCTGAGCCTCGCCTCCCTGGGGTCCATGGACATCCGGACGCTCTCGCAGCCGATCATGGAGGACGTCCGCGACGCCGTCGGCGAGACCGTGACCCTGAGCTTCGTCGTGGGCAAGGAACGCATGTACGTCGCCCAGGTCGAGAGCAAGCAGGACGTCCGGATGACAGTCGAGGTCGGCAGGCGCGCGCCCCTGTACGCCGGTGCGTCGGGCCGGGCGATCCTGATGACGTTCTCCCCCGCCGACCTCGACGCCTACCTGGCGGGAGTCGACCTCGCACCGCTGACCGAGCGCACCATCCGCGACAGGACCACGCTGCGCGCGATGCTCGACGTCGACCAGCGCCGCGGCTACTCGGTGAGCCGCGGCGAACGCGACCCCTACGCCGCCGCGGTCGCCGCCCCGATCGTGGCCAGAGGCAACCGCGCCATCGGCTGCTTCAGCGTCTGCGGCCCGCACGAACGTCTCAAGGATGCGGTGGCCGAGACGCTGGGACCCGTCGTCACCGAGGCAGCCGCGAAGCTGTCCGCCCTGCTCAGGGGAACCAACGACTGAACTCTGGAGGTGTGCGATGCCGGACGGGCCCGCGCTGCCGGGAAGAAGCTATCTCTACGTCCCGGGCCACCGGGACACCCGCCACCTGCGCGCGTTGCACAGCGGCGCGGACGACGTGATCGTCGACCTGGAGGACGCGGTCCCCGCCGAGGCCAAGGAGCAGGCCCGTTCGGCCTGCGCCCGCCTGCTCGCCGGCGACCTCACCGGTGGGGCCAGGGTGTGGGCGCGGGTCAACTCGCACCCGGCGCACCTGGCGTCCGACCTCGCCGCCGTCGTGTCGCCGTCCCTCACCGGCGTCTGGGTGCCCAAGGCCGAGCCCGCGCTGCTGGCCGAGGTCGACGAGAGACTCACCGAGCTGGAGCGCGGCGCCGGAATTCCGATCGGTGCCACCGCTGTGATCGCACTGGTGGAGACCGCCCTGGGCGTGCTGCGAGCGGAGCAGGTGGCTCAGTCACCTCGCGTGCTGCGCCTCGGCATCGGTGAGGCGGACCTCGCGGGCGAACTGCGCCTGCGCCCCGACGCCGAGTCGAACCAGCTGCACGGCGTCCGGCTCGCCGTCGTGCTCGCCGGCGCGGCCGCCGGCCTCGCACCCCCTGTAGGCCCGGTGGAGATCTCCCTGCACGACGAGGACCGCCTCCGCGCGTCCACGACCGTGCTGCTGCGCCAGGGTTTCCGCGCGCGAACCGCGTTGCACCCGCGCCAGGTGCCGGTGATCAACGCCGTCTTCACGCCCACCTCCGGGGAGGTCGAGGAGGCGACCGCGCTGCTCGCCGTCCTCGACGAGGCCCAGCGGCGCGGGCAGGCGACGGCGGTCGACCCCGCTGGTCGCCTCGTCGACCCGGCGGTGGTCCGCAGCGCCAGGGAAGTCCTAGACCGGGCCCGGTGACCTTCAGGCCCAGTTGCCGAGCTCCGCGTCGATGCGGGGGTCGGTCCGGACCCACACCTCACCGGAGGCCGCCCCTGGAGGCGCGTCGACGCGTTCGAGTCCGAGCACCCGGACGAGTTCCAGGAGGTCGTCCCTGGCCGGACCCGCCTCCTCGAGCGTGCGGCTGTCGAACAGGACGTAGTGCACGTCCCAGCGGTCGTTGTACCCGGAGTCGGCCCAGATCTCGCAGAAGCGGGTCAGCGCCTCCCGGTCCAGTGGCGCCTGCTCCGCGACCGGTGCGGGAGTCGCGGCGAACCCCTTCGCGACGTCCTCCGGGCTCCACCACTGCCCTGCCCCGGCGACCGCCTCGGGGGTGAAGTTCCGCACCGCGAGGAAGGGTTCGAGCAGCCGGCCGGCCCCGGTCGCCTTGATGCCCAGCCCGTCCCGCTTCAAACGCGTCACCAGTCCGTCCGCCATCGCGCACGGCCCGGAGAAGGTGAAGATCCCGGTGGCGGCCACGCCGCCGGGATCCCCCACCAGCGCGAGCAGGTCCGCCGGCACGCCGTCGTACAGCGCCGCGACGTCCTTTGTGGAGCTGAGAGCACTGGACTCGTCGAACGTCACCACCAGGCCGCGCCCGTCGGCCGCGAACCAGGCGTCGACGCCGGCGCCGTAGCCGTAGTGCGTGACGCCGGAGACCGTGACCGGCTCGCGCCCGTCGACGCGGGTCAAGACCTCCAGGCGGCGCCGCAGTTCGCGCGGGTGGGTCTGCCGCAGCACGGACCTGTCGAACTCGGACCGCAGGTCGTCACGACGTCGTTCCCGCCCCGCACCGGCTCGTTGCTCGAGGTGGGCCGACCGGGCCTGCAGGAAGCTGTCGGCGTCCGGCAGCCAGGGCCCGTGCGCCTCGACCGCGGTGAACCCGCCGCGGGCGAACTCGGCCGCCAGGGTCCGGTGATCACCGCTGCTCGTGACGACCCGGTACTCGGTGCGCGAGTCCTGCCACCCCTTGACCCGGCAGATGGCGCCGATGTCCACCATGAACACCAGCGCCTCCTCGGCGGCCGAGTCCTCCACGGAGAACGAGGTGTTGTCCGCGCTCCGGTGCCGGGCGACGAACTCCAGGAAGGCGTCCGCGGCGGACTGGTCCCCGCCCGGGAGCCACTCCTGCTCGTTGTCCTTGTCGTCACTGAAGGTCAGCGGTCTCATCACCCGTCCTCGCTTTCGGACTGCACGGTCGTCGCCCGGTCATGGTGTCAGCCGCCGCGACCTCGCCCGGCACGGCACCAACACCGGGCACCGCCAGCTAGGGTGGCGCGCATGGGCGTCTCCCTCTACTACACGGCTCGCCGCGCGACCCCGCTGACCGACGCCGAACTCACGGCGGTCAGCGGGGTCGCCGACACGTACAACGCGAACGCGCCGTTCTCCGAGGACGAAGAGGGCCTGTACCTCTACGACCGGCTGGACGCGGGAACGGTGCTCGACGGATCGACCAAGATGCCCTTCGCGGACGACCGGGTGGTCCCGTCGCTGGTGCACTGGCTGGCCGCGGTCACCGCGCTGCGCACCGCGGTGCCGGACGCGGACTGGACCTTCACCCTCGACGACCACGAGATCGAGTGGGACGGCGACACCGGCTACCACCTGCCCGGCCTCGGCGACTGATCAGCGAGACCACCAGGCTCGCCCGGGCGAGCAGTTCAGCCGACCTCGTCGCGAACGGCCGTGTCGAGATCCGTGGCGCTCAGACCGAAGGTGTCCGCCGTCTCCGTCGCGTCCACGTGGAACGGTGCGTACCACTGGTAGTCCATCTCGGCCACCTCCCGGGCCATCGGCACGACGACCCCGGCCGCCCGCATCACGAACCGCGGCAGCTGGATCAGCTTGACCGGTGGCAGGCCAGCCGCGGCGGCGTAGCGCCCGGCGAGGTCGCGAAGGGTGACGGCCGGCGGTGACGGCACGTGCCAAGCCCTGCCCCACGCCCGTTCCTCCGATGCCAGAGCGACGAGCGCCTGTGCCATGTCGGTGTTGACGGTGAAGGTGTGCGGCATGTCCAGGTGACCGGTGATCCAGGCCGCCTTCCCCTTCGTCAGGGCCGGTTCGATCAGCAGGGGGTAGACGCCGTTGGCGCCCTTGCCGACGTAGTCGGAGCCGCGGACCTCGACCGTGCGGATGCCCGCGGCGAGGGCCTGCTCCCACATCCGTTTGCGCAGAAGGCCTTTGCGCCCGGCGGCGGCCATGGGCGTGTGTTCGCTCATCAGGCCGCCGGGCTGCGGGCCGTAGGCGTACATGCTGCCGGTCAGGGCGAGGACGGCGCCGTTCGCCTCGGCGGCGGCGATGACGGCCGTCTGCATGGGCGGCAACAGGCGTTGCCACTCCGTGTACGAGGGCGGGTTGGCGCAGTGGTAGATCACTTCGGCGCCGCGGGACAGCTCGGTCAGCGCGGACGGGTCGGACGCGTCCGCCGCGACCCGGTCGATCAGCCGGTGCTCGGGGCCGGAGCCGCTGCGGGTGACGATCCGGACGCCGTGGCCGCGCTCGGCGAGCAGGCGGGCGACGGTGCTGCCGATGGAACCGGCGCCGATGACGACGTGGGTGACCATGTCGGTTCTCTCCGTTCCGGAGTCCCGCTCAGACGTCCACTCCGGACCCGGTGTAGCTGGGCACGTCGGCGAGCATCGCGGCGACCTCCGAGTTGAGCTCGTTGCGGCGCCGGTGCAGCTCCTTGATCTTGTCGTTCAGGTCCGGGTCCCCGTCGTCGCTGACGTCGAAGATCTCCAGCCGTTCCACCAGGTTCAGTCCCAGGCGGTCGGTCTCGTAGGTGCTCGGGTGCGTCAGGTACTCGAACAGCCCGTCGAGGTCCTCCACGACGAACACCGCGCTGTAGGTGTAGTCGCCGCCGTGGTCGCGGCCGACGATGAACGACTTGATGGCGGAGTTCGACCGCCCCTGGTGACGCCAGCTCTCCAGCGCCGCCTCGATCTGCTCGGCGGTCGCCGTGGCCTTCATCGTGGCCCGGTTGATGTGGAAGATCATCGTTCGCTCCAGTTTCTAACGCCGTTAGATTTCCTAACGGCGTTAACCATGACGCACGGCGGCGGTAGGGTCAAGGGCGGTGGTTAGTGTTCGGGGACACCATCGAAGCGAAATGACGGACCATGTCGATCAGCACGAGGCGCGCCCGCGAACGGGCGAACACCCAGGAGCGGATCATCGAGGCCGCGCTGCACGTCCTCGAGACCGAAGGCGCCGCGGCGCTGACGATCCGGCGCATAGCCAACGATGTCGAGTACTCCGCACCGGTCGTCTACCAGCACTTCGCCAACAAGGACGCGCTGATCCTGGAACTGGTCGCGCACGGCCACCGGCTGATGCTGACCCAGGTCCTCCAGGCCTCGCAGGAGGCCGACGTCGACCGGCGCATGCGGTGCCTCGCGTCGGAGTACGTGCGGTTCGCCGGGGAGCACCCTCACCTCTACCAGGTCATGAACGACCCCACGGTCGACGCGGACGAACGGCGCCGTGTCGCGGAACCGGCCATCGACGCACTCAAGGAGTTGCTCACCACCTGGTCCGCCGCGCACGACGTGGTCCTGGCCGATCTGGACGAGGCCTGCGAGACCCTCTGGGGCACCCTGTACGGCATCGCGTCGCTCGGTCACCTCAGCAACGTCGGCAACGACCGCGCCCGCCGCCTCGCCGAACAGGCGCTCCACGCGATCCTCCTCGGCTGGCGAACCGACGCGTCGGAGAAGCGGCAGCAGGCGCCCGGCTCCGCGATGTGATCAAACGGGATGAGCGAAACCCGCCTGACAGCACCACGAACCCGGTCTGCCACTGATACTTGAGCGCACTGTCGCGCAGCTTCGACGAGATCGGAGATGCTGGTGCTCGTGCTCGGTGTGGACGTCGGCGGGACCGCCACGAAGACGGTGCTCGTCGACGACGCGGGGGCCGTGCTCGAGGTGAGATCACGGCCGACACCTCGACCGGGTCCCGAGATCGTCCCTGAGGTCCTCGACCTGGTGGCCGAACTGGCGTGCGAACTGCCGTCAGACCACGTGGGCGTCGCCGTACCCGGAATCGTCGACGAGCCGCGCGGCGTCGGCGTGTTCTCGAAGAACCTGGGCTGGCAGGACGTTCCGTTCGCAGACCTGCTCGCCGACCGCCTCTGCCGGCCCGTCGCGTTCACGCACGACGTGCGAGCGGGCGCGCTGGCCGAACACGCGCTCGGCGGCGGCGTCGGCGCCCGCACGATGCTGTTCCTCCCGATCGGCACCGGCATCGCCTCCGCTCTGGTCACCGACGGCCGCGTGCACGACGCCGACGGGTACGCGGGCGAACTGGGGCACGTCGACGTCGGTCACGGCGAGCCCTGTCCGTGCGGGGGCACCGGGTGCCTCGAGGTCGTCGCCTCCGCCTCGGCCATCGCCCGCCGCTACACGGCGAGGACCGGCCGGGAGGTCGGCGGCGCGGTCGACGTCGCGCGCCGGGTCGAGGCAGGTGAACGGGCGGCGGTCTCGGTGTGGGACGAAGCCGTGGAGGGTCTGGTCACGGCATTGGCGTGGACGGCGGGCGTGCTCGCTCCCGAGGTCGTCGTGGTGGGAGGTGGCCTGTCCGGCGCGAAAGGACTCCTGCTGAAACCGCTCACAGAAGGCCTGTCGGCCCGCCTGACGTTCCAGCGCACACCGCGACTGGCGCCCGCGGTGCTCGGCGGACTCGCGGGCTGCCGCGGTGCGGCACTGACCGCGATCGCCACTCAGTCGCAAGTGCCCGGCAGGCGGGCGGGATGACGTTCGCCGGTGGACGGTCAGGAGAACTGGGGAGCGACCGGCGCGGCGAGCTGACTGCTCAGCAGTGTGCTGTCCACCTGGTCCAGAGCGAGACGCAGCGCCCCCAGCGCGACACCTTCGTCGCGCAGGGTCGAAGCACGCAGTTCGGGCACGCGCAGGCAGTGCTTGGCGAGTTCGCGGCGCAGCGGGTCGAGGACCAGGTCGGCGGAGCGGGAGAACCCGCCGCCGTAGACGACGATCTGCGGGTCGAGGGTGAGCACGAGTGCGGCCACGCCGACGGCGAGGTCGCGGATGTAGCGCTGCACGGCGGTCTTCGCGCCGCTGTCCCCCTCCCGTGCGGCCTGGAACACCCAGGCCGCGGCCTCACCGGGTTTGGCGCCCGAGGGCACGCCGGGATGGGCCGCGAGGTGCTCCGGCGCGTTGAGCCACCGCACGGCCTTGAGCGCTCCTATCTCCCCGGCCACACCGCCGTGACCGCGGCGCAGGGTGCCGTCGATGATGAGGCCCGCGCCGGTGCGCAGACCGGCCAGCAGGTACACGATGTCGTCGGCGTCCTGGGCGACGCCCTTCCAGCGTTCGGCGACCGCGGCGAGCTTGCAGTCGTTCTCCACCCGGACGGGGCAGGTGAACCGCGTCCGCAGGTGGGCGACGGGATCGGCGTCGCTCCACCCCGGCAAGGGGGTGGAGATGATGCTGCGGCCGTTCCCGTCGACCGGGCCGGTCACCCCCATCGTGATCGCCCAGATGTCGGTGACCGCCATGCCGGCTTCGCGCAGCACGGCGTCGATGGTCTCGTCCACCGCCGTGAGCCGCTCGTCCGGACCGGCCTGCGGGTCGGCCGGGCGGCGCAGGGACCCGACCAGGTTCCCCTCGAGGTCGCAGAGCATGACGAGGATCTTGTGCACACCGACGTCGATGCCGAGCACGTGTCCGGCGTTGGCGCGGAAGCGGTAGCGCCGGGCGGGCCGCCCGACCGTGCTGCTCGCCCCCGGTTCCTCGACCTCGGCCCAGCCGTCGGCCACCAGCTGCTGCACGAGCACGTCCGCCGCGGGCCGGGACAGGCCCGTGCGGCCCGCGAGCTCGGTGACGGTCGACGGCGCGGTGCCGCGCAGGGCCCACAGGACGGACAGCTGGTTCATCTCCCTCATACGGGAGAGGTCTGTTCCGCTCATCGCCATGCTGTGCCCCTCTGGAAAGCGCGTACCCATCGCTGAATAATGCTACGCAGTTTACTAAGTCCGGTCGCGCGCCGGGCTCAAGCGATCGGATACACCTGCTCCGCGCCGGGGTCGACCGCCGGGGTGAAGTCGGCCTCGCGGCCGTCGAGCGAGAACCGGTAGCGCCCCAGCCTGCGGACGTCGGGCCGGTGGCCGAGGTAGCGGGTCATCGCCTCCAGTTCGTCGGGACGCAGCCAGCCGGGCGGGTCCGAGACCGCGCGGAAGCCGCAGATGTCGGCCAGGTCGCGCAACCAGCTCTGCTGCCGGTCGGTGAGCAGGTTGAGACGGCTGCGGAAGTACACGACGTCCGGGTCGACTTCGAGCAACGGCGCGTGCCACAGGCGGTGCAGGGTGTTGACGACGGCGTTGCGGGCCAACGCGTCCGACGGGTCCTGGGTGGCGTAGTGGTCCCACATCGGGGCGACGTCGGGACCGCTGCGCAACCCGTCGACCAGGCCGAGCGAGGGCAGCAGCGGCGCGCCACTGCCCAGCAGGTAGGCCTCCTCCCCCGCCGCTTCACGGATCGCGCGCAGGCCGGCCTGGTACGCCTCCTCGCGGTCCACGTCGGCGAAACGGGCCCCCGCAACGGCGCCGGCCTGGAGGAAGTCGAGTTTGAGGTAGGTGAACCCCCACTCGTGGGTGACGCGGTGGATGGTCTCCCTCAGGTGTTCCTGCACCGCGCCCAGAGTGAGGTCGAGCGTGTAGTACCCGGTCCCCCAGTTGTGACCCGCGACGACCGGCGCTCCGGCGGCGTCGCGCAGCAGGAGTTCCGGTCGCGTCCGCGCGGTCTCGGAGCCGGGGTGGACGATGAACGGGGCCAGCCACAGACCGGGGCGCAGCCCCGCGTCCGTGATCCGGTCGGCCAGTGCCCTCATCCCCGAGGGGAACTTGCCGTTGGCGTGCCAGTCGCCGACCCGCTCCTCCCAGCCGTCGTCGATCTGGGCCACGTCGAACGGCAGTCCCCGCAGGGCGGTGATGTCCTTGGAGAGCTGGTCCTCGGTGATGTTCTCGTAGTAGGCGTACCAGCTGCACCACACGTTCCCGGCCCGTTTGGCGCTGTGCCCGAGGCGTGCGCCGAGGTGCTCCGCGTAGGCGGCGAAGACCTCTTCCTCGTCGCCGTGCGCGAGCAGCCACGGGGCCCCGCCGGATTCGTACCAGCCGACGAGGGTGTCCCGGTCGGCGGCGAGCCGGGGCACGCCCAGGCCCAGCGCTCCCAGGAGCAGCACCCGGCCGTCAGGTCCTTCCAGCGCCGCCACCGCCGACGAGTGGTGGCGGTGGGGGTCGTCCCACGTCGTGTCGTCCGCGGTGAGGCGGCGCTCCGCACTGGCGATGCGCAGGGGGACGTCGGACAGACGGCGCCACCCGCAGGGACTCCAGGAGTTGTGCCCGTGCCGGTAGAAGAGCGCGTCGCCGAGTCCGTGCAGGAGCGCGACCCGGCCGGGTGGCAGCAGCAGGCCTCCGTCGACGAGCCTCGGAACGGCGCTGCCCTCGAGCTCCGCGCCGAACGTGCGGCCGCCGACGGTCAGGAATTGAGCCATGGGTGTCCTCCCAGGAGATCAGGCCTACTTGAAGAGGGCGTTGACCTTGTTGTTCGCTTCCTTCAAGGCATCCGCGGCCTGGGCGTCGCCGAGGACCACGGACTGGATGGCGTCCTGCACGATCGGGTTGAGCTCGGTGCCGTGCTCGGTGACGGGCAGCAGGAAGGTGTCCTTCTTGGCCGCTTCGGTGAAGGCGTGCACGTCCCGGCCCTGGGCCTGGTGCGCGGCGTCCACCTTCTGGCTGGCGCTGGTGATGGCGGGGAACACCACGGCGCGCTGGGCGACCCGGTCCTGGCAGTCGGCGGAGCCCAGGAACTTGACCCACTTCCAGGCCTGCTCCGGGTGTTCGCTCCCGGCCCAGATCGCGTCGGACAGGCCGTTGATGGAGCTCCGGCGTCCCGACGGTCCGGCCGGCACGGGCTTGAAGGCGAACTCCTGCTTCACCTTCTCGTCGGTGAAGGTGAGGATCGTCCACGAACCGGCGATCGACATCGCGCCCTTGCCCGCGATGAGCAGTTCGGAGTTGGCCACGCTGGACTGCTTGTCGAGACGGGGTGCGTACCCCTTGTCGATCAGGCGCTTGAACCAGGAGATGGTCTCGGCGAGCTTGGGGTCGTCGTACTTGTACCGGGTGCCCCAGGGGTTCTTGTCGAGGTAGGTGAACCCGTTGGCCGCGGCGAAGACCGCCCAGCCGTTCTGCCCGTTGGCGCCGTCCGCCCACTCCGGGAGGAACCCGTAGACCGCGACGTTGTTCTTGTCGAACGCCGGGTCGAGACCGTTGCGACCACTGGTGTCCACAGTGGCCTTCGCGACCACCTGCTCGAACGTGCCGCCGTCGGCCGGGTTCCAGGTCAGGTTCTCGAGCTGCGCGGGGTCGACGCCCTGCTTGCCCAGCAGACCGGTGTTGACCACCAGCGCCATCGTGTCCCAGTCCTTGGGGAGCCCGTAGCGCTTGCCGTCCTTGACCCACACCTCGCTCAGGCCCGGCTGGTAGGCGGACAGGTCGACCCTGTCGCGCTGCACCAGAGGTTCTACGTCCAGGAGCTGGTTCTGGCTGGCGAACTGCGGGTAGTAGGTGCTCTGGTTGGTCCACACGTCGGGGGCGTCACCCGAGGCGAGCTGCGTGGTGAGGTTCTGCCAGTACTGGGCCCACGCCGTCTGCGAGATCTTGACGGTGATGTCCGGGTTGGCGGCGTGGAAGGCGTCCGCGCACTCCTGGTAGGCGGGCAGCTGCCGGTCGTCCCACAGCCAGTAGTCCAGCGTCGTCGCTCCCCCGGCGCCGTCTCCACCGCTCCCGCACGCGGCGAGGGGGACGGTGAGGGCGAGGCCGAGCAGGAGGGCGCCGACACGTCGTCGTGTGGATCGCATGGTGGGTCTACCTCTCAGGTCACTTGATGCCGGTGAAGTTCAGGGACTCGACCAGGCGGCGGCCGAGGAAGATCAGCAGTACGAGCACGGGAAGCACGGTCAGGGTCGAACCGGCCATCAACCCGGTCCAGTCGGGCTGGGTGTTGGGCGACTGCTGCTGGAAGATGCCGAGCGCGACGGTCAGCACCCTGGTCTCCTCCTGGCGGCCGGTCAGCAGCGGCCACAGGAAGTCCTTCCATGACCACACGGCGGTGGTCAGCCCGATGGTGAGCAACGGGCCGCGGCTCATCGGCAGCACGACGCGCCAGAACATGCCCCAGCCGCCCACACCGTCCAAAGTGGCCGCCTCCTCGATCTCACGCGGGATCGAGAGGAAGAACTGGCGCAGGAAGAACACCGCGAACGGGGTCATGAGCACGCTCGGGGCGACCATGCCCGCGAAGGTGTTCAGCCAGCCGAGGTTCTTCACGAGCACGAAGTTGGGCAGCAGGGTGAAGATCGGCGGCACCATGAGCGCGGCGATCAGCACGCCGAAGACCAGGTCCCTGCCGGGAAAGCGGAGCCGGGCGAAGGCGTAACCGGCCATCGCGCAGCACATCGTCTGCACGACCGTGATCAGTCCGCAGTAGACGAACGAGTTGAGCAGGTAGCGCAGGAAGTCGACCTTCGCCCCGGACCCGCCCGCCGCCCGCGCCTCCTGCTGGCTCGTCAGCCCGAGCACCCGCAGGAAGTTGATCATCGTGGGGTTCTCCGGCAGCAGGCCGACGCCGTCGGTGTACAGGTCGGCGGCGGGTGTGAGCGCGGTGCGGACCATCCAGTAGAACGGGAAGATCGTCGCCACCGCGGCCACGGCCAGCAGCGCCCAGGCGGCGATCCGGCCCAACGGGATCCGACCTGACGGGTTCCGGCTCAACGGGATCCCTGTGGCCGGGGTCCGGGTGCGAGCGGGTGTCATCGGCGCACTCCTCATGCCAGGTCCGAGCGGGAAGCGCGCAGCAGCCGCATCTGCACGGCGGTCAGCACCCCGAGCAGCAGAGCGAGCACCACGGCGATGGCGGAGGCGTAGCCCATCCGGAAGTTCGTGAACGCCTGTTCGTAGATGTAGAAGTAGATGACCCTGGTGGCGCCGACCGGCCCGCCCTTGGTGGTCACCGCGATGGTGTCGAAGATCTGGAACGAGCCGATCAGGGACACCACCAGCACCAGGGCGAGCACCGGGCGCAGCAGCGGCAGGGTGATCCGGGTGAACATCCGCCACTCGCCGGCACCGTCCAGGGAGGCGCTTTCGTACAGGTAGCGGGGAATCTGCAGCATGCCCGCGTACAGCAGCAGAGCCGTGTAACCGGTGTAGGCCCAGGTGTTGATGCCCGCGACGGTGGGCATCGCCCACGTCGGCGAGGTGAGGAAGCCGGTGGTGCCGAGCCCCACCGCGCGCAGGACGTGGTTGACGAAGCCGATGTTGGCGTCGAGCATCCACATCCACAGCAGCCCCACGGTGACGTTGGGGACCAGCCAGGGCACCAGGAGCATCGCGCGGATCGCCACCGACTGGGTCAGGCGGTGCATCAACGTGGCGAGGGCGAGTGCCAGCACGGTCTGCGAGACGATGTTCAGCACGACGTAGTAGCCGGTGACCTCGAGCGCGTTCCAGAACTTGTCGTCGTCCACGAGGTCGCGGTAGTTCTCCGCACCCACGAGGTTCGGCGCGGCCAACATGCCGTAGTCGGTGAGCGAGTAGTAGACGCCCAGCACCGTCGGGTAGGCGTAGAACAGCGCGAAGCCCACCAGCACCGGCGCCAGGAACAACCACGCCACTTTGCGGTCGTCGCGTCGCCGTGGTCTCCCGACGGGCTCGCCGGTGCCCGCGAACACTTCGCGATCATCACGGTGCCGTGGTGTCGCGGTCTTGCTGGCGACCATGAACGCGCCTCCGCATCAGGGCCTTCGCGCCTCACCTCTTGCCAGTGGGGCGCTGTTGCTACATATTGATGAGGAATAGTGAAACTTTGTCAATCCTCAAGCGGAACTATTTGGACCCTGCAGCTCTCCTAGTCCCCCTGGAGGTCGCACCATGTCCACAGCCATGTCCAAGCGCGGGAAGTTGGTGGCCGCGTTGTGCGCCGCGGCTGTCGCTCTACTGCCCTCCGCGATGCCCGGCCTCACCCACGCCGCGGACGTGTCCGCACAGGGCGTTCCGGCCCGCCCCGCACCCGGCCCCTCCCCGGATCCGAGCCTGCCCGCCCACGCCCTCGCCACCGCCGACGCACCGCTCGACAACCCGCTCAAGGGGTTCGCCCGCTTCCTGCAGCCGGGCGTCGACCCGAACGCCGGCTACCCGCTCTCGCTGACCTGGGCCTACTTCGGCCTGTCCGAGGTCATGACGGACCCGAACAACTGCTCCAGCTACAACTGGAGCATCGTGGACAACGCGCTCAACACGATCGCGGCGGCGGGCAACCACGCGGCGATCCGCCTGTACATGGAGTATCCCGGCGGCGGCACGGGCACCCATCCCGGCAACGCCGTCCCCGCGTGCTTCAACGGCCAGGTTCCCATGCGGCACAACGCCTACTGGGACACCACGAGCCCGGACTACGACAACCCGTTCCTGATGAACGGGCTCAAGAACTTCATCACCGCGTTCGGCGCCCGCTACGACGGCGACCCGCGGCTCGGCTACATCCACCTGGGACTGATCGGGTTGTGGGGTGAGTGGCACACCTGGCCCTACGACACCGACACGTCGGGCGACACCTACCCCAACTACATGCCCACCAACGCGAACGCCGCCGACATCCTCAACACCTACAACCGCGCGTTCACCCGCACCAGGCTCGAACTGCGCTACGCGGACAACGCGGGCGGTGCCGCCAACACCCTGCCGCGCATCGGGTACCACGACGACTCGTTCTGCTACCGCGAAGCCGGTCAGGGCGTGACGCTGCCGATCTCCATGGGCGGCGCGCCCTGGGCCCAGTTGCAGAAGGCCCTGGAGAACGGTGTGGAGAACCGGTGGACCACGGCCTCGATGGGCGGCGAGGTCCGGCCCGAGATCCAGTCGGTCGCGTTCGCCAACTGGCCCGGCGGCTCCGGCCCCGTCGACAACATGAAAGCGTGCATCGAGCTCGAGCACACCACGTGGAAGATCAACGAGCGCAGCCTGGAGTACTCCCCCAGCGATCCCAACGTGGCCGCGGCCGTCCGGTTGATGGGCTACAACCTCACCGTCCGCAACGCCTACTTCCACAACACGGCGCAGGGCACCACCAAGGTCGGAGTGCAGATCGACAACACCGGCGTGGCCCCGTTCTACTACCCCTGGACCATGAGCCTCGGCTTGAAGGACGCGGCCGGCAACGTGGTCAGGACGTGGGACACCTCCTGGGACCTGCGGGAGGTCCAGCCCACCCGCATCCGCGCCTTCCCCGACTGGGGAGTCGGCGCCGACCCGACGTACCGGGACTTCGGCCACGCCCGGTACTTCGACGCCCCGGTGGATCTCAACGGCCTGAACACCGGCAACTACCGGCTCGTGCTGAAGGCCAAGAACCCCCTGGAAGCGATCAACGCCAACGCCAAGAAGCTGCGCTTCGCCAACGCGGGCCAGAACCCCGACGGGTGGCTCGACCTCGGTGCGATGACCGTCGGCGCCGGCCAGTCCCAGAGGAGCTACGAGGCCGAAGCCTCGGGCAACACGCTGGCAGGAGGCGCCGTCACCAGCGCGTGCGGCGGATGTTCCGGCGGCACCAAGGTCGGCTACATCGGCAACGGCGGCACCCTGAGGTTCAACAACGTCGACGGCGGCACCGGCGGCACGCGCACCGTGACCCTGCACTACGCCACCCAGGAGTCCCGCTCCGCCCGGATCCAGGCCAACGCCCTGGCGCC
Organism: Lentzea cavernae; assembly: GCF_014653695.1. Classification (GTDB taxonomy): domain Bacteria; phylum Actinomycetota; class Actinomycetes; order Mycobacteriales; family Pseudonocardiaceae; genus Lentzea; species Lentzea cavernae. The sequence goes on from NZ_BNAR01000004.1 coordinate 207,386, forward strand.
GCAGACCGTCAGCTTCCCGCCCACCCCGGACTGGGTCACGCCGAAGACCACCACCGTGTCGGTGACCCTCAGTGCAGGCCAGGGGAACACCATCACCCTCTCGAACCCCTCCGGCTGGGCACCGGACATCGACAAGATCACCGTGAGCTGACCACGGGCGGCCCGGGGCAGCTGAGCCCCGGGCCGCGTTCCACTCCACCATCGGCGCCGTGCGGAAGGCTTTTCCATGACCACCAACACTCCCGATGACCTCCGTCTCGGCGTCCTCGGTTACGGGCTTCGCGGTTCGATCGCCCTCACCGCCCACCGCCCCGGCGCGGGCAGCCGGGTCGTCGCACTCGCCGAGCACGACGCGGCCGCGCGGGCGGAAGCGGGCCAGGCCTTCCCCGGCGCGTTGATCACCGCCGACCACCGGGAGGTCATCGAGTCCCCGGACGTGGACGCCGTCGTGGTCCTCACCCCCGACCACACCCACTGCGATCTCGCGTGCCAGGTCCTCAAGGCGGGCAAGCCCGTCTTCGTCGAGAAGCCGCTGGACATCTCGATCGAACGGTGCGACGAACTGCTGCGCACCGCCTACGAGACCGGCAGCCGCCTCTACGTCGGGCACAACATGCGGCACATGCCCGTGGTCCGCCTGATGCGCGACATCATCACGCGGGGCGAGATCGGCCAGGTCAAAACGGTGTGGGTGCGGCACTTCGTCGGTTCCGGCGGCGACTACTACTTCAAGGACTGGCACGCCGAACGCCGTTACACCAACGGACTGCTGCTGCAGAAGGCCAGCCACGACCTCGACGTCCTGCACTGGCTCGCGAACGGCTACAGCCGGCAGGTGCAGGCCTTCGGAGACCTGATGGTCTACGGCGACAACCCGCACCGTCGCCCTCCCGGCGAGCCCAAGCACGCGGACTGGCACAACGAGAACGGCAACTGGCCGCCGCACACCCAGCGCGGGCTCAACCCCGTCATCGACGTCGAGGACGTGTCACTGGTGAACCTGCGCCTGGACAACGGAGTGCTGGCCGCCTACCAGCAATGCCACTTCACCCCGGACTACTGGCGCAACTACACCGTCATCGGCGACGCCGGCCGCCTCGAGAACTTCGGCGACGGACCCGGCGCGGTGGTGAAGGTGTGGAACTCCCGCCGCGCCTGCTACAGCGACCAGGCCGACGCCCAGTACCTCGTGCCGGACGCAGAGGACGACGACGGGCACGGCGGCGCCGACCCGCTCCTGATCGACGAGTTCCTGCGGTTCGCGCGAGAAGGCGGCGTCACGGACACCTCCCCCGTGGCCGCCCGCATGGCCGTCGCGGCCGGGGTGCGGGCCACCGAGTCCCTCCGCGCCGGCGGCGTCCCGCACGAGGTGCCGGATCTCGCCCCGGAGTTGGTGTCCTACTTCGAAAGCGGGCAGGACACGTCGGCGCGGCCGTAGCTCGAACCGGGTTTCCGGCGTGGCGGGGTGCGCCTCACCGCGCCTTCGGCTCGGGGGCGTAGAACGCCGCGGTGGCCTCCACCGCGGCCGCCACGTGATCCGGATCGCCGCCTGCGGCGAGGTGAGCCTCACCCCACGCCGCGGCGCTGCGCCGAACGAACTCCCGCCCCTCGGGCGAGGCAGGGAACTCGTCGTGGTCGAGAATCCCGCCGTCGGCCAGGAAACGAGTCAGCGCGAGGAGGTGCAGGTCCCAGCCCACACCGCCGGCGCCGGGGCCGTAGGTCGGGAACATCGGCTCGCCGACGGCCGCCGCGTGGACCAGTTCGAACACGGTGTCCCCGGCAAGGCCTGGGGACAGCCGCACCTCGACCTCGCTCGTGCCCGGCCACTCGTCGGCTTCCGGCCCGAAGAGCCAGGACACCCGCAGCAGCCGCGGCGGGTCGCACCGGAGGACCTCCCCGTGTTCACCGCCGTCCAACTGGAACGACCCGCCCAGCCGGAGGTCACCGGTGACCGGCTTCAGCCAGCGGCCCAGCCGCTCGGGGTCGGTGATGGCGTTCCACACGTCCTCGACCGGCGCGTCGTAGCGACGCCGCAACTCCATCGTGTACGCGTCGCCCGCGGGCAACGCCGCTGTTCCCATCGCCCGGCGCGCAGCGGCCAGTTCGTCGAGCACGTCCTTCATGTTCTTCCCCTCTCAGACGGATCGGCCTCGTCGTCACCTGCGGTCCGGGACGCGCGCCGGCCGCGGGCGAGCTCAGTGCCCAGGGCGTCGAGCCGCTGGTTCCAGAACCCGCGAAACCGGTCCAGCCACACGTCGACCTCGCTCAGCGGCGAGGCGTCAACGGCGTAGAACCGGCGAGCCCCCTCTGCCCGGACCGACGCGAATCCGCTCTCACGAAGAACGCGGAGGTGCTGGGAGACAGCCGGTTGGGACAGTGCGAACTCGGCCCGGATCACCTCCGTGATCGCACCCGAGGTCTGCTCGCCGTCGGCGAGCAGTTCGAGGATGCGCCGGCGCACCGGGTCACCGAGGACGTCGAACGCGTTCACGGCGGGAATCGTATCAAGCACGACTTATATAAGCCAGCGCTGGCATCACGCCGCTCGCCGTCCACCGCGGCTCCGAGCCGCGTTTCCCCAGATGGGAGGACCGGCCACAAATGGCCGGTCGCTGGCCTGGCTCCGGCGTGCCGCCCCGCCCTGTGATGACCGCGAACGTGGTGTCCCAGGAAGGGGAACGAGATGTCAACGGCCACTCCCGCGGCGCAGGAGCGAGAACGCAGACTGCGGTTGGTGCGACTGGTGGAGGTCCTGGCCGCTGTCGGCGCGATCACAGCACTGGTCGCCGGCGGCTACCTGGCCGAGGAGTTCGGGACCGGCCCGGCACTGGCGATGGTCAGCGGCCTCGCACTGCTGGTGACCGCGTCGCTCACGGCCCGGCGGATCCGGCGGAAGGTGCGGTACCGCGTCGACCGGCCGAACTCGACCGCGTGGCTGGCGGGGAAGATCGCCGCGGTGTTCGTAGGCGGCGCTGTCGTCGTCTACGTCGCGTGGGCGCTGGAAGTCCCGTCGTTGCCGCGCAGCCTGGTCGTGTTCGCCCTCATCGGCTCGCTGCTGGCCGTCGTGAACCAGCACGCCGCCCGGTGGACGCTGCTGCAGATCGACGCGACAGGGGTCAAGCTGGGCCGGACCCACCTGCCGTGGCCTGCCGTGGCACGGCTCGACCTGGCCGGTGCGGCACCGGGCCTCGTGGAGGCCGGCGTCCGGCTCGCGCCGGGGCACGTCGCCGGCGACGACGCGGTGCGGGGCACCGTGCTCACCGATCTCCCGGCCACCACGGCGATTCCCGCCGCGGCGGCCGACGCGGACCGGATCCGGCAGGCCGTCGCCGAGTTCGGCGACCGTCCCGTCGAGGTCGTGGTGAGGACGCCGTGACCAGCGGTCCGGAACGGTCGCGGCAGGCCGCCCGCGAGGCGGCGGACGATCCCCGGCTCTACGGAGCCACGCTCGACCCGGTGTACGCCGACCACTTGTGCGGCATGGACGTACCTGCCGGCATCAAGCGCGGCCGCCGCCGCGGCGAGGTGGTCCTCACCGCCGCCGCCGTCGCCTACCTGCAGCAGCTCCCGGTCGGATGGGACTGCCACGTCGACGCCGGCAGGAGGCGCATCTACTTCGAGGGGGGACCTCACCCGTTGAACCAGCTGTGAGTCGCCGAGTCGCGCAGGACCGGGAGCTGATCACTCCACGTGAGCGGCCTGTCCGAAAAGTCGCTCTGGCCCGAACCTCGCTCCCACCCTTAATTTAGGTTAGGCATACTTAAGAGGGTGGGGATGACTGCACTGGACGAGAGCTTCGCCGCCCGCTTGCGAGCGGGCACCCGGCAGGAACACGAGCACGCGGAGCGGTCGGAGTTCGTCGAGGCGCTGCTGAACGGCAGGCTGGAGCTCGACGCCTACGCCGATCTGCTGGGACAGAGCCATCTGTTCTACAGCGTCCTGGAGCAGGCGAGCGACCACTGGAAGAACGATCCGCTGGTGGGCGGGTTCGCCATCAGCGGCCTGGCCCGGCGGGAACCCCTCCGCCGGGATCTGACCCACCTGCTGGGCCACGACTGGCAAACCCGCCTCACCGCACTCCCCTCCACCCAGTCCTATGTGGACCGTTTGCACGAGGTGTGCTTCACGAAACGCGAAGCATGGGTGGCGCACCACTACACGCGCTACCTCGGCGACCTCTCCGGCGGCCAGGTCATCCGCAGGAAGATGCAGGAGATCTACGGCCTGCACGAGGACGGCGTGCGCTTCTACCGGTTCGACGAGGTGGCGAAGCCCAAACCGTTCCGCAACCACTACCGCGCCCTTCTCGACACCACCCCCTGGACCGAGACCGAGCGCGACGACCTGGTCGAGGAGACCAACAGGGCGTTCCGCCTCAACCGAGCCGTCTTCGCGGACCTCGCCGCGAAGCACCTCTGACCGCACCGGAAGCCAACGAGCCTGTCCCGCAAGGGTGTCTGCACCGCAGGCACCCTTGGTCGGCGTGCGCCTGAAGTCCTTTGTAGACAGTGAGATGCAGGTCGCACTACCGTCGTCCGGAATGGGAAGTTAGGGTTGCCTAGCCTAAGTCGGCCCCATGCATCGGAGTGAAGTCATGCAAAGACCGCAAGCCGCGAGAGCCGTCGCCGCGGGAGCAGCGGCGCTGCTCGCGGCCACCGTGTTCGGCGCGCCCAGCGCCTCCGCCGCGCCCGAGACCGTCACGAACGCCACGTTCGTCTGGGGTCTCAACGGTTACGCCCAGATCGGCATCTTCGGTCCGTGGTCGTACAAGAACCTGACCGGCAACGCCTCGGTGCTGCAGGGTTCGGTCTCCGGCGGCAGCCAGACCGAGTACTCCGTCAGCCCGGCCCCGGCGACGTCCATGCCGGTGTCCTCGCCGCAGAAGACCCCGAACGCCGTCAAGTTCACCGGCGGCACGGGCACCGTGGACCCGGCGACCGGTGCCGGCGCCCTGTCGTTCACCGGCAGCTACACCGTCAACGCCTACCCCGCGCAGTTCAACGCGCCCGACGAGGTCTACAGCAACCCCGTGGTGACCGTGGCCGCGGACGGTTCCGGTTCGCTCAGCGCGGAGTTCAGCCTCGGCGCCGGTGTCGACATCGGCGGCAACCCCACCGCGCCGCAGAACTTCGGCAGGCTGACCCTCGTCACCTACGACGCGGGCTCCCTGTCGAACCTCGGCTCGACCGGCTACCGCGTCACGCCCGACTACCAGGGTGTCCAGGTGGACGTCGCCGACGGCTCGGCCCAGGTGCGCGAGTGCGCCAGCGGGTGGGGTTCGTGGGCTCCCCAGTTCGTCAACACCGTGCCGTCCTCCATCCGCCCCCACTTCTACTCGACGGGCTGCGGCGGCAACCAGAACTACAAGCCCGCGCTTCCGTTCGACGTCGGCTACTCGGTCGCGGTCACGCCGGAACCGTCGAACACCGACCAGAGCCTCCGGGTGACCCTTCCCGAGACGGTCGAGCCCGGCGAGTTCGTGTGGACGATCGACGGCGGCAACGGCCTGGTCAACCTCGGCACGGCCGAGCGCGCGGGTGACCACTTCCTGGCCGCGGGCACGATCAACCCCGTCCGCGTCACCGACACGCGCGCCGGTTCGCCCGTGTGGTCGGTGTCGGCCCAGGTGAGCGACTTCTCGGCAGCGGGCAAGTCGTTCGACGGCAAGTACCTCGGCTGGACCCCGAACGTCACCGAGAACACCGGTGGCGCCGTGGCCGGCACCCGGACGGTCTCCGGCTTCGACGGCGGCCAGGGCCTCAAGCAGTCCGCGACGCTGGGCAGCGCTCCCCTGGACCACGCGTCCGGCTCGGCGCTGCTCGGTGCCGCTCTGGAGCTCAAGGTCCCGCTGAACGTCGCGGAGTCGGGGACGTACGACGCGACCCTCACCCTGACCGCTCTGAGCTGATCCCGTGCGTGGGCACCGTTGCACGGTGTCCACGCCCATCTCCCCCGACTGGACCCGCCATGCTCCGCTTCCTCGCCGCGTGCGCCGCGATCGTGCTGGCACTCCTCGGCCTCCCCGGCACGGCCCACGCCCAGAACGTCACCTGGGGTGTCCGGCCGGCCGACTCCGCGCTGGGCGAGAAACGGCCGAACTTCTCCTACTCCGTCGCCCCCGGTGCCGTGCTCACCGATGCGCTGGCGGTGAGCAACCACGAGAAGCGCGCGCTCACGTTCGCCGTGTACGCCGCCGACGCCTTCACCACCTCGTCGGGGCAACTGGACCTCAAGGCGGCCGGGGAACCGTCGACCGGCGCAGGCTCGTGGGCGGCCTTCGAGGCACCTGCCGTGACCGTCCCGGCAGGACAGACGGTCGCCGTGCCCTTCACCGTGACGGTGCCCGCCGACGCCACCCCCGGAGACCACAGCGGCGGCGTGATCACCTCCATCAGGGTGGAGGCCGAGACCGGCATCACCGTCGACCGGCGGCTGGGGTCGAGGATGCACCTCCGGGTCGCGGGAGCGCTCTCCCCCGCCGTCGAGATCCGGGACGTCGCGGTCCACTACGACGGCACGCCGAACCCCGTCGGAAAGGGCACCGCACGGGTCGAGTACACGGTGGTCAACACCGGCAACGTCCGGCTGACCGCCTCCCACTCCCTGCGCATGCGGGGGATGTTCGGCTGGTTCGCCGCCGACGCCCGGACCGAGCCGATCCCGGAACTCCTCCCCGGCGAGCGCGTCGTCAGGACGGCCTCCGCGGCGATGCCGCCCTCGGGCAGGGTGTCCGCCGAGATCACCGTGACACCGGCCGTCGCGGGCGGCGCCGAGCTGAAGCCGGTGACCGCGACTCCGGGCACGCTCGCGCTGCCGTGGTCCGCCGCCGTCTGCCTGCTCCTCGTCGTCTGCCTCGTGCTCGCACTCCGCGCTCGCGCCAAGGCCCGTGCGGCTCTGGAACAACAACGCATCGACGCGGCGGTCGCCGCCGCGCTGAAGAAGGAAGCATGATGCGCGCCCTGTCGCTGGTGGTGGCACTGGTCCTGCTCGCCGCGTGTTCGAGCCCGCCGGGCGGTGCGCGCGACGCCGCGAGCCAGGCCGGTGACCGCCCTCCGCTCTCGGAGCTGACCCCGATCGCCGACCCCAGGACCCACGAGGGACCGACGACGGCGCTGGTCGCGAACAACGACGTCGTCCCGATCGACCGGCCCACGCCGGCGCTTCCCGTGACCGTCACGGACAACCAGGACACCGTCGTCACGGTCACCTCGGCCGATCGCGTCCTCGCCCTGGACATCTCCGGCACGCTGGCCGCCACGGTGTTCGGGCTGGGCCTGGGAGACCGCGTGGTGGGCAGGGACACCTCGACGGGCTTCCCGTCCGCACGGCACCTCCCCCTGGTGACCGTGAACGGCCATCAGCTCAACGCCGAGGCGCTGATGAGCCTGCGTCCCACCGTCGTTCTCACCGACACCACGCTCGGGCCGTGGGACGCGGTGCTGCAACTACGTGACGCGGGAGTTCCGGTCGTCGTCCTCGACCCCAAGCGGGGGCTGGAGAACAACGCGCCCATCGTGCGCACGGTCGCCGCGGCGCTCGGCGTGCCCGCCACCGGCGAGAAACTGGTGCGGCGCATGGACTCCGAGATCACCACCACCATCGCCCAGATCGACCGGCTGGCACCGGACGAGCAGGAGCGCAAGCCGAGGGTGGTCTTCCTCTACCTGCGCGGTCAGGCGGGCATCTACTACCTGTTCGGCAAGGGGTCGGGCGCCGACGCGCTGATCCAGTCCCTCGGCGCGGTCGACGTCGCCACCGAGGCGGGCCTGGAGGGGATGCGGCCGATCAACCCCGAGGCGCTCGCCAAGGCGAGACCGGACGTGATCCTGCTGATGACCGGCGGCCTGAAGTCCGTGGGCGGGGTGGACAACATGCAGTCCGTGCCCGGTGTCGCGCAGACCCCCGCCGCGCAACGCAAGCGGTTCGTCGACATGGACGACACCGCCGTGCTCGGTTTCGGGCCCCAGACCGCCGCCGTGCTCGACGGCCTGGCCCGGGCTCTGTACGCGCCATGACCGCCGACATCGCCGTCAGGCTCGGCAACGCGCGTGAACACCGCCGCACGAAGGTGATCGCGTTGTTCGCCGGGCTGACCGCCGCACTGGTGATCGTGTCGATCGCCTCGGCGGGAGCCGGGCAGTACGGGATGCCGGTGACGGACGTCCTGCGCGCGCTCACCGGCCAGGAGCTCGCTGACCCGTACGCGGAGGGCGTGCTGTGGTCGGTCCGCTTCCCGCGCGTCGTCATGTCGCTCCTGGTGGGAGCGACGCTCGGCGTCTGCGGGGCGCTGATGCAGGGAACGTTCGGCAACCCCCTGGCCGAACCCGGTGTCGTCGGAGTGGCCTCCGGCGCGGCGGTCGGGGCCTGCGTGTCGATCGTGTTCGGCTTGACGTTCCTCGGCGCCTTCACCACGCCCGGCATCGCGTTCGCCACCGGGCTGATCACCACCCTGTCGGTGTACGCGCTCTCACGCTCGAACGGCAGGACCGGCACCGTGTCGATGATCCTCACCGGCGTCGCCGTCAACGCGGTGGCGGGAGCGCTCGTCGCCCTGCTCATGTTCGTCGGCGACCAGTCGGCACGCGAGCAGATCGTGTTCTGGCAACTGGGTTCCGTCGCGGGCGCGCGGTGGCCGTACGTCTGGGTCGTGCTCCCGCTCGCCGCCCTCACCGCGCTCGTCGCCCTCGCCACCGCTCGCAGACTCGACCTGCTCTCGCTCGGCGACCGGCAGGCGAGGCACCTCGGCGTGAACGTCGAGCGGGTGCGGCTGGTCGTCACCTGCGCCGTGGCGGTGGGGGTGTCCGCCGCCGTGTCCTACGCCGGCATCATCGCGTTCGTCGGCCTGGTCGTGCCGCACCTGGTGCGCATCGTGATGGGACCGGGTCACCTGGTGCTCGTGCCCGCGAGCCTGCTCGGCGGCGCCGTTCTGCTCGCCTCCGCCGACCTGCTCGCCCGCACCGTCGTGTCCTACGCGGACCTGCCCATCGGCATGGTCACCGCGCTGGTCGGCGGTCCGTTCTTCTTCTGGCTGCTGCGCAGGACCAGGACGACGGCCGGAGGATGGGCGTGATCAACGCGGTGGACGTGAGCGTGCGGATCGGGGGCAGCCTGCTGGTCGACCGGGTGTCCCTCCAGCTCCACGCGGGCGAGGTCCTCGTCCTGGTGGGCCCGAACGGAGCGGGCAAGTCGACCTTGCTGGCCGCGATGGCGGGCGACCTGCCACCGTCCACTGGGGACGTTCTGCTCGACGGGGTGTCCCTGGCCAGGTGGCGGCACGTCGACGCGGCTCGGCGCAGAGCCGTGCTGCCCCAGCACAACCCGGTCGCGTTCCCGTTCGACGTCCGCTCGGTCGTCGAGATGGGCAGGGCTCCCTGGCAGGGAACCCCGGAGGAGGACGAGGACGACGACGTCGTCACGACCGCGCTGCGGGACACCGGGGTCGAGCACCTGGCGGACCGCGCCCACCCGACGCTGTCGGGCGGAGAGCAGGCGAGGGTCGCGCTGGCCCGGGTGCTCGCGCAGAGCACCCCGGTGCTGCTGCTGGACGAACCGACGGCGGCGCTGGACCTGCGGCACCAGGAGCTGGTGCTGTCCCTCGCACGCCGTCGAGCGCGGGACGGGGGCGCGGTGCTGGTCGTGCTGCACGACCTGACCCTGGCGGCGGCGCACGCCGACCGCGTGGCGGTCCTCGACGGCGGCGCGCTCGTCGCCACCGGCCCGCCGCAGGACGTCTGCACGGCGGAACTGCTCAGCGACGTCTACCGCCACCCCGTCGAGGTCTTCCCGCACCCGCGCACAGGGATGCCCGTCGTACTGCCCGTGCGCTCCAGAGAGGAATGACGATGTCCCGCACAGCAAGAGCTTTGAGCGCTCTGGCCGTGACCGGCGTGGCCCTGTCCGCGCTGATGCCGGCCACCGCCGTCGCGGCGGCGAGGGTGAGCCTGTCGGTGTCCGTCGCCGATCCCGACTACGCCACCGCCGTGACCGTGCGCGGCACCGGTTTCCAGTCCATCGCCAAGGCGCACGGCGGTGTCTACGTCCTGATCGGCTGGGTCGCCGACGGCGCGTGGCAGCCGAGCAGGGGAGGCGCGGCCGGCGCGACCTACCGCTACATCCAGGACAGCGAGGCCAGGGACAACCGGGGCTACCAGAGGTTCGTGGCCTTCCCCGGCAGCGACACCGCCTCCAGCGCCAACGGAGGCACCGTCGGTGCCGACGGGTCGTGGAGCGCGGAAATGATCATTCCGGGCGCCCGCTTCCGAGCGGTGGACCGCGCGGGCAACACCAGCGAGGTCGACTGCACCAAGGTGACGTGCGGCATCATCACCATCGGCGCGCACGGCGTGGTCAACCCCACCAACGAGACCTTCACCCCGATCCGGTTCGCCGCCCCCGGCGCCCCTCCCGCCGCGACCCCGCCGCCCGCTCCGGCTCCCGGTCAGGCGCCGCCCCCGCAGCAGGGAACCCCGGCCGCGCAACCGGCGCGCGCCGCGACGCTGACGGCGGCGGCGGGCGTGGTCGAGGCGGGCGGGACCGTCGCGGTCACGGGCACCGGCTTCGCCGCCGACGAGCAGGTCACCGTGACCCTGGGCGCGTCCAAGCTCTTCCTCGCCCCGGCGAAGTCCGACGCGGCCGGTGCGGTGAACCACACCGCGACCATCCCCGCCGACGTCGCCGCGGGCGCGCACACGATCGAGTTCACCGGCGCCTCGTCCGGCGCCGTCGGTTCGGTACCGCTGACGGTGACAGCGGCGGTCGCGGAGAAGGCCTCGGAAGCCCCGGCACCACCCTCCGAGGGCTTCGACTGGCGGTGGGCGGCGGGCATCGGGGCCGGTGCCGTCCTGATCGTCGGCGCCATCCTGTTGCTGCGCAAGCGGAAGAAGGTCCACTCATGAGCATCGCCGCAGTAGCGGGCCTGGTCTTCCTGGCCGCACAGGGCCCCGTGACAGACGTACCGGTCACGACGACCACGGTCACGACGACCACCGTCACCTCGGCCAGTGCGCCCGCCCCGGTGAGCACCACCGGCCCGCCGGCGTTGGCCCCGGCCTCCACGACGAGCAGCTCACCCGCACCCGCCGGCTGCGCACTCACCCCCGGCACCGTGCGCAACGGCGAACTGTTGTGGGGCCTGAAGAAGAGCTTCCGGCAGTACGTCGGCGTCGGCCTGGGCGGTGCCACCGGCAACTCGATCACGGCGTCGGGCGGCGCCTCCATCACGAACCTGGACGAGGTCGTCATCGACGGCGTCCCCAACCCCAGGGGTGTTCCCACCGGGGCGTACCGGTTCTCGTTCGACTCCGCCGACTACACCTCACCGAGCCGGTTCACCGCCAAGTTCCGCGGCACGGTCGCCCTCGCCTACCCGAGCCACTTCTTCACCATGCTGATCTCGAACCCGCAGGTGTCCACTTCGGACGGCACGACGGTTCTGCGCGCCGACGTCGAACTCAGGACCCAGCCAGGAGCTCCCGCCAACCCGGTCGCCCTCCCCGGAGTGGAACTGGGCAGGCTCACCGCACCGGCAGCCACCCCCTCGGGCGGACTGCTCACCTGGCCGTCAGTCCCGGTCACCCTGGCGACTTCGGAGGCGTTCGCCGGCTTCTACCAGACCGGAGCCGACCTCGACCCGCTGACGATGCGCCTCGGCGCCGACTGCGCGGACACCCCGCCACCACCGCAGACCGCGACCGTCGCTCCCCCACCCGCGTCGAGCGGCGACGACCTCGTCCCCGAGGCCCGCTTCCGCCCCACCGGCGGCACCCCGGCACTGGCGGCCACGGGCGCCGACATCGAGCACGGCCTGTGGGCGGGTGTGGTCATCGTCCTGAGCGGCCTCGCCCTGGTGCTGGCGGCCTACCGGCCACGCACGCGCGGCCGGTGACGTCCGGGTCGCCGTTCACCGCGGACGACGTCCTCGCGGCGTGGACCTCGCCGGCGTTCGCGCGGTCGTCACGGGGGCGTCGTCCGGGCTCACCGCCTCTGACCGCTAGCGAACAGCCTTCAACATCTCCTCCACGGCACCGGCGATGACGTCGGGCCGTTCGGTCACGATCCCCTCGTGCGACGTGTTCTCGGCGACCACGTGCTTCCGATTCGGCCCTGCCTGGGCGAAGCGCGCCTGCGCGTCCCGCCACAACTGGGCGGCGTCGGGTGAGTCGGTGAACGGGGTCTGGGACGCGACGATCGCGGTCACCGGCACGTCCTGCGGCCAGGTGAGCTCGTGGAACGCGCGGTGGGTGGGGGCGTAGTCGACCATCACCGACAGCAGCTGGCGGTTCTTCTTGGTCGACGGTTGGGCCAGCAGTGCGTTCTTCTGCTTCTCCACGGCCGGTGCGAACGCCGTCAGCATGTCGTCGGTGAAGAAGTCGGGCACGTTGGCGTCGACGAGCACGGCACCGGACACCCAGCCGGGGTTCTCGTTCACGAAGCCGGTGGCGACCTCGCCGGCGATCGAGTGCGAGACCAGCACCACGTCGTCGGTCACCCCCAGCTCCTTCAGCCCGGCCTCCAGGTCCGACACCGCGTTCTCCACCCGCCACGGTCCCGAGATCTCGTCGCTCTCGCCTTCACCGGCCCGGTCGTAGGTGATGACCTTCGACCCCGTGGCCCGCGCCAGCCGCGGCGCCAGGTCCTTCCAGTACGACGAGCTCAGCCCGCCGCCCGCGTCCAGCACCAGCGCGGGCAGCTTCCCCTCCGTCACGTGGAAGACGACCTCGTGCTCGGCGTTCGTCACCTTGCGGGTCGTGGTCGCGGGTGCGCTCGGCGCGGTCGACGACGTGCTGCTCGCGGCGTCCGGTGTGGAGCACGCGGCGAGCGAGACGGCCAGCAGGATCGCGGAGGGGACGAGGAACTTCCTGCGGCGCAACGGGTTCGTGTGATTGACCATGACGAGAACCCTAGAAATCGCCGGGTGGTCCGACGATCCGGTCGGCCACCGGTTTCCCGGTGGAGGAAACTCCACTGTGCGAGACGCGGCCGCCCGGCCATGATCGTGGGCAGCTGGACCACTCCCGACACCCATGGACGACGTTGGAGCGCGATGACCGACACCGGTGCGCCTGTTCCCCGCCGCGGTCGCGCGTGGCGAACGGGGCTGGCCCTGCGGCTGCGCCGGCTGGGCTGGTCGCTGGTGCTGCTGCTCGGAGCGGCGGCGGGAGCGGCGCTGGCCACCGTCTGGCTCACGTCGACCTCGCTGATCGTGCTCGGGGCCGGGATCCCGCTCACCCTGCTCGCGACGGTGCTGGTCCGCTGGTTCGCGGACCTGCACCGCGGGTGGGCGGCCGACCGGCTCGGCGAACCGGTGGACCGGTCCTACCTGGAGCTCCCCCGATCCGGGTGGCCGAGTCGCTCGTGGACGGTCCTGCGCGACCCGGCGAGCTGGCGGGACTGGGCCTGGCTGGTGGTCAACTCGATCACCATCTGGTTCACCGGCGGCCTGTCGCTCGTGCTCTTCCTCCTCGGCGTGACCGCCCTGATCTACCCGGTCATCTACGAGCTGACGCCTCCGCAGGTGTTCCGCACGCCGCTGGGTGAGGGCTTCCGCCTGGACAGCGTCCAGAAGTCGTTCGCCCTGGTGCCGATCGGAGCGGTGCTCCTGGCGCTCTGGTACGCCACCTCCGGGCCGCTGACGCGCCTGAACGCCCTGGTGATGCGCTCCCTGCTGGGCCCCACCGAGCAGGTGCGCCTGCGGGCCCGCGTCGCCCACCTGGCGGCGACCCGAGCCGAGAACATCGACACCCAGGCCAGCGAGCTGCGCCGGATCGAACGGGACCTCCACGACGGCGCTCAGGCCCGTCTCGTGTCGCTGGGGATGAGCCTGGGCCTGGCGAAGCAGATGCTCGACCACGACCCGCAGGCCGTCCAGCGGATGCTGTCCGACGCCCAGACGGTGACCGCCGACGCCCTGACCGAACTGCGCGACCTCGTGCGCGGCATCCACCCACCGGTGCTGGCCGACCGCGGCCTCGACGGCGCACTGCGAGCACTGGCCCTCGCCAACCCGATCAAGACCACCGTGGTCACCGACCTGCCGGGACGACTGCCCGCGCCCGTGGAGTCCGCGGCCTACTTCGCCGTCAGCGAGGCCCTGTCGAACGCCATCAAGCACGCCGGCGCGAGCCTCGTCCGGATCGAGGTCGAGTTCACGCCCCGCTCCGACGTCGCGGGGGAACTCGTGATGCGGGTGACCGACGACGGACGTGGTGGCGCGGACGTCGACGCCGGCAACGGACTGCGCGGCGTCGCCCGCCGCCTGGCGGCCTTCGACGGCACCCTGACCGTGCACAGCCCGTCCGGAGGGCCCACCGAGATAAGGATGTCGTTGCCGTGCGCCTCGTCATAGCCGAAGACCTCGCGCTGCTCCGCGAAGGCCTGATCAGGATCTTCGAGGCGAACGGTTTCGAGGTCCTGGACGCCGTCGACAACGGCCCTGACCTGCTCCGCGCACTGACCACCCTCCGGCCCGACATCGCCGTCGTGGACGTGCGCCTGCCGCCGACGTTCACCGACGAGGGCTTGCGCGCCGCGATCGCGGCGCGCAAGGAGATCCCCGGTCTACCGGTCATGGTGTTGTCGCAGTACGTGGAGCAGCTCTACGCGAGAGAACTCGTGGCCGACCGCGCCGGAGCGGTGGGGTACCTGCTCAAGGACCGGGTCATGGTCGTCGACCAGTTCGTCACCGACGTGCGGAAGGTCGCCGCGGGCGGCACGGTCATGGACCCCGAGGTGGTCTCCGCACTGGTGAACCGCCGGTCGGCCGACCTCAGGACCCTGTCCCCCAAGGAGACGGAGGTTCTCTCGCTGATGGCGCAGGGACGCTCCAACGCCGCGATCGCGACGCGGATGCTGGTCACCGAGAAGACGGTCAGCAAGCACACCTTCAACATCTTCACCAAGCTCCGGCTCGACCAGTCCGACGACGACAACCGCCGCGTCCTGGCCGTCCTCGCCTACCTGGAAGCATGACCCTCCGGCAGGCGAAGGCGGAACTACCCGGCCCCGCCGTCGAGCAGCCAGCTGAACCGCAGCCTCAACGCCCGCTCGGTGCTGGCCACCCCGGCCGCGACCGCCAACGTGATGTTGAGCCACACCGGCAGGTCCACCGGTGAGACGAAGGTCCCGATCTGCGCCGCGATCGGCGCCGGCTGGGTCAGCTTCTCCAGCAGTTGCAGGACCAGGACCGCCAGCGAGACGAGGAGCACCACCGTCGAGACGACGCTGATCCCCCGGCTGAGCGCCGGGTGGGCCCGGTCGAGGTGCGCGCGGCGCCCTTCTGCTGAGGAGCGGTCGGGCTCGAGGCACTGCTCGAGCCCGTCGGGGGTGACGTAGTGGCACCGCTTGAGCCCGAAGGCGCTCTGCTTCACCTCGATCTTGCCGCCCGGTACGGGAAACGCGGCCGGGAGGCGGGATCGGGTGTGGTGCCTGCCGTCGACGTACAGATCGGCGTTGGTGTATCCGTCGGCGTCGGTGCGGTTGTGCCGGACGTCGACGGCGTAGACGGTGTGCCCGCCGCCGCCGGCCAGCCGGAGGTAGAACAGGGAACGGCCGAACAGCTGCCACCACCGGAACCGCAGCAGCGGGTGCCCGTCACCGGGCTTGAGGCGCCGGGCGGCGCGGCGCTCGCGCATCTCCTCGAACACGGCAGGCCTCCCGCTCACTGACCCGGTTGCGCGGCGCAGGCGAGGTCCTGCGCCGGGAGTTGCCCGGTGGTGAGGAACTTCGTCGCCGCGTCCGTGGCGCACCGGTTGTCGCTCCACGGGTAGATGCCGTGCCCGCCCTCGTCGGCGGTCACCAGGGTGGCCCGCTTCCCGAGCGCCCGCCGCATCTCCTGCGCACCGGCCAGCGGGGTGCCCGGATCGCGCTCGTTCTGCAGCATCAGGACGTTCGACGGGCCCCGGTCCCCGACGCGCACCGGCGGCTCGGTGCGCTGGTCCGGCCAGAACGCGCACGGACCGATGTTGGCCGTGACCGCGCCGAGCATCGGGTACTTCACCCGGTCGACGGCGACCGCGCGCCGGTAGTCGCGGACCGAGTCCGGCCAGCGCGAATCACCGCAGATCACGTACAGCCGGGCGGACATGGCGTTGTCCCGGTCGGTCACCGGCAGCTGGGGCACCGGCTGGTTCGCCTCGATCGCCTGCCAGGTCTTGGCCAGCGCGGGCAGGGCGGCGTCGCTGTAGAGGTACTCGAAGGTGAGCCCGCGGAAGGCCAGCCCGGTCACGCCCTGGACCGGTGCGGCGTCCAACCGCTTCGCCAGGTCGAAGTACTTGGCGGTCACCTGCTCCGGGGTCGTGCCCAGCCCGTAGTCCGGGTGCGCCGCGGCATACGCGGCGAAGTCGGGGAACCGGTCCTCCAGACCGCGGGCGAACAGGCGCATCGCCGTGACGTCGTACCCGCCGGGCCCCAGGTTGCTGTCGAGCACGATCCGATCACCGCGGTCGGGGAACATCGTCGCGTACACGGCACCGAGGTAGGTGCCGTAGGAGGCGCCGAGGAAGGAGATCTTCCTCTCGCCCAACGCCTTCCGGATCCGCTCCATGTCACGAGCGGTGTTCGCGGTGGTGGTGTGCGGCAGCATCCTGGCCGTCGGCGAAGTGGCGCACTGCGTCGCGATGGAGCGCGCGTACCCGGCTTCGCGGGTGACGTCGGCCGGGGTGTGGGCGTAGGCCGCGAAAGCACCTCGTGCCTGCTGCTCCGCGGTCAGCTCGCAGGTCACCGGCGTGCTGTGGCCGACACCGCGCGGGTCGAACCCGATGACGTCGTAGGAGTCGAGCACGTCCTTCGGCAGGCCCGTGGCGGCGAGCAGTGCGGGGTAGTCGAGTCCTCCCCCGCCGGGGCCACCCGGATTGGTCAGCAGCACACCCCGGCGCTTGGCCGGGTTCTCGCTGGCCAGCCGGGAGATCGCGATCTCGATCCGCTCGCCACCGGGCCTGCGGTGGTCCAGCGGGACTTCGAGGGTCGAGCACTCGAGCCGAGGTGCGGCCACGCCCTCGGGGCAGGCGCCCCACGTCAGGGTCTGCGCCGCTGCTGAGCCGGCGGGAACGGCGGTGGCCAGCAGGGCGGTCGCGGCGAGGGCGACCGGCAAGGTCCTGCGCATCGTTGTTGTCCTCCTGTCGAACGTGCGGATACGTGCCCGGCTGGCCACCACTCTGTCCATTCCGCGCCGCGACCACATCGGTCCCACGGCTCGACCGCATTGGCCCCGGGTCGAGTGCGCGGTTACGACCTGGGTCGGGGGTGGTCTGGACCCGGGGCTCCTGCGCCGGTCCCGGCTCTTCGCGACAATGGCCTGGTGAGCACGGATTCGGCACCGCGGTCGGCGTGGTGGTGGGGGCAGGCGTGGCGGCTGGTCGTGGCCGCCACGCTGGGTGTCCCCTTCTGGTTCTCCACCGCGGTGCTCGTGCCGCCGGGATGCGCGGCGAACACGTGTTCCTGGCTCGTCACCGGTGATCCGCTGATCGCGCTCGCCTGCCTGGCGCTGCTGCTGTGGCGGCAGCGCTTCCCGCTCGTCGTGGCCACACTGGTCACGGTCGCCTCCAGCGCGTCGACGCTGGCCGCCGGTGCCGCGCTGCTGGCCCTGTGCTCGCTCTCCACCCGCCGCCGCCCGGTCGAGATCGGCGCGGTGGTGCTGACCTTCGTGACCGCCTCGCAGGTGCTCGGGGACGTCTACCCGCTCAACGTCCCCGAGGTGTCGTTGTGGCTCGAACTCGCCTTCCCGCTGCTGTGCGCGGGTACCGCGGTGGCCGTCGGCGTGGCGATCGGCGCCCGACGCGTCGAAGCGCGATCCCTGCTGGAACGAGCCGAGAGCGCGGAACGCGAACAGCACGCACGAGCCGCCCAGGCCCGCGCCCAGGAGCGGAACCGGATCGCCCGCGAGATGCACGACGTGCTCGCGCACCGGATCTCCCTGGTCGCCATGCAGGCCGGCGTCCTGGACCACCGCACCGACCTCACCGCAGAGGACACCCGCCTGCTGGTCCGCGGTATCGCCGACGCCTCCCAGCTCGCGCTGGAGGAACTGCGCGACGTGCTCGGTGTGCTGCGGGCCGACCCGGACCGCCCGGAACCACCACAACCCTCACTCGACCGCCTGCCCGACCTGATCGCCGACTCCCGCGCCTCCGGCCTGGACGTCACGCTCGCCGACACCGTCGTGGGCGACCCTCCCGAGCTCCTCGGGCGAACCTGCTACCGCATCGTCCAAGAAGGACTGACCAACGCCGCCAAACACGCCCCCGGCGCCGAAGTCCACGTCACCCTCGACGGAACAGCCGGCGACGAACTGCGCGTCAGCGTCCGCAACCCGCCCGCCACCAAGACCGGCACCACCCCACCGGCCTCCGGCTTCGGGCTGCCCGGCCTGGCCGAACGCGTCGCCCTCGCGGGCGGCACCCTCGACCACCGCCCCGCGCCCGGCGGCGGCTACCTGCTCACCGCGCGACTACCCTGGCCGAACCGGACGGGAAGAGGCTGAGTGGACAGCGAGCACGAACCGACACGGGTGGCCATCGTCGACGACGACCAGCTGGTGCGGATGGCCCTGCGGCTGCTCCTCGAAGGCGAGCCGGACCTGGCCGTGGTCGCGGAGGCAGCCGACGGGGAGACCGCTCTCACCGCGGTCGAACAGCAGCGCCCCGACGTGGTGCTGATGGACGTGCGCATGCCCGGCCGCGACGGCATCAGCGCCACCAGAGAACTCCTCGCCCGCCCGTCACCGCCCAAGGTCCTCATGCTGACCACCTTCGACTCCGACGACCTCGTGCTCGCCGCACTGGAGGCCGGAGCCCTCGGCTTCGTCTTCAAGGACACCCCTCCGGCCCGCATAGTCGACGCGGTGCGCACCGTCGCCGAGGGCAACCCCGTCCTGTCCCCGGCGGCCACCGCCAGGGTGATCGCCGCCGCCACCGGCCCGCGCTCCTCCAGCACCCGCCGCGACCGGCAAGGGGCCGCACGAACGAGACTGTCCACTTTGACCGAACGCGAACTCGACACGGCGCAGGCCATCGCCGACGGGCTCAACAACCCGGAGATCGCCGAACGGCTGCACATCAGCGTCGCGACGGTGAAAGCCCACACCAGCAACCTGTTCGCCAAGCTGGCGGTCGAGAACCGCGTGCAGATCGCACTCGTGGTCCGCGACGCGGAGGACTGAGACGGCGAACTCGCAGGCCTGGCTCGACGAGCGGGTGATCCGACCGCAGCGGAGTTGCGCGTGCCGGAATCACGTAATGCAGGGCAGCTGCCCCCCATGATCGGCTAAGGTCGTTCGACGCGACAACCCGACCACGGCGAGGGCCGGGACGGTCCACATCGGATCGTCTCTCCGCTTGGAGCGATACCGATGTCCAGTGACTTCTTCGTAGACCGCGCCGAAACCTGGTACGTCAAGATCTGGATCGCATCGCACGGCGTCTACTCCTGGGTGCTCGAGCGGATCGCCGAGCACACCACGGATCCCGCCGTCGCCGAGGTGCTCCGCGAGCACGCCGACGACAAGGCGTTCAGCCTCGCCTGGTATCCCGAATTCGGCGCGGAGATCGTGCGGGTGATTCTGGGGCCCTTGCGCGACGACCTCTCGGAGGAGTCCGAGCACGTGCGGACCCTCGTCCTGGAACTGGTCGCGATGGCGGAGGGCTGGGCCGACGCGACCGACGTGTTCCCGGTGTTCCTGCCATGGCGGTTCACCCGCGAGGAGAACGGTGAGACGGTGCGCTACCGCTCGTCGGAGGAGCCGATGCGCGAGGTCGTCTTCGGCGGCGTGCGGGCCGCCGACCTCCCACCGGAGCTGACGCACCTGGAGATCGGTCCGGTGCCGGGCGGGTACGAGGTGCGCTCGGCGAGGTTCGAGGCCGTGGTGGCCGCGGAGAGCCTCCACGTCCTGGGTGATCCGTACCGGGGTCCGCTGGTGCACCACAGCTCGTCGGGGTGATCGGACTTCAACCTGGTGGTGCGCGGCACACCGATTGCCTCGATCGGGTGACGCTCAGTAACAGATACCCAGGTGCGCTGCGACATGCCGGACATGCGCATCGTCGTCGCCGTCCCCCTGCTGTTGCTGACCGCCGCGTGCTCCACCCCGCCGCCCGCCACGACAAGCACCGACACACCACAGCCACCGGCGACCACCGCCGCGCCGCTCCAGACGACACCTGCGGCGGCGACCACGATCCCTCCAGCGGCACCCGCCGTCAAAACGTGCACGGTGCCCAACGTCGTCGGTTTGATCCATCAGACCGCGCAGGACACGATGCAGAAGGCCGGCTTGTTCTTCCTGACGGAGGAAGACGCGAGCGGCCAAGGCCGCCTGCTCATCAACGACCGCAACTGGAAGACCACGAAGCAGAGCGCTGCGGCCGGCACGGTGGTCGACTGCAACACGAAGATCCTCCTGTCCGCCGAGAAGATCGCCGACTAGCGGCAGTCACCGCGATCCCGAGCACCGCCGTCCTGCTCAACACGGTGACAGACCAGCTATGTGCGTGTTGATCGCCATGCTGCGCGAGCGTCACGTCGCAACAGTGCCGACGACATCCTCAGGCCGACATCTCCTTCCACGCCCTCTCGACCACAGCCGCGGGAGCGGAGTCCACGGAACCAGCGGAGTAAGGCGGCTCCGGCGCGTACTCGATGATGAGCTGCACGGCCTGTGCCACGTCGTCACCCGCGATCAGTCCGGCCAGGGTCAGCGCCATGTCGATGCCCGCGGACACCCCGGCCCCGGTCGCGTAGTGGCCGTCGATGACGACGCGCTCCTTCGACGGCGTCACACCGAAGTCGGCGAGGCCGTCCAGCGCGCCCCAGTGAGTGGTCGCGCGACGGCCTTCGAGCAGTCCCGCCGCGGCGAGCAGGAACGTCCCGGTGCACACGGCGGTGGTCCACTTGCTGGTCCGATCGACCGTGCGCAGCCACTCGAGCAACCGCTCGCTGGACATCTGCCGCACCTGACCGGGGCCGCCTCCGACGAGCACCACATCGGGTTCCGCCACGTCGTCGAAGGTGGCGACGACGTTGATCGACAGGCTCTTCAGGTCGTTGACGACGAGGCCGGGTTCCTCGGCGACGAAGACGACCTCCGTGTCCGGGAGGCGGCCAAGAACCTCGTAGGGACCGATGACGTCCAACGAGGTGAAGCCGGGATAGAGAACAATGGCGACCTGCATGTCGGTGCCCTTCACTAGTACTGGTCAGTTCGTTGCGCACCCGCGGAAGCCACCGCGATGCGGGGACGGCCCGTGATCGGGTGGGTGTCGAGCACAGCACGTACCCCGAACACGTCGTGCACGAGTTCCGGCGTCAAGACCTCGGCCGGGACACCCTCCGCCACGAGCGCGCCCTCCGCCATGATCGCCACACGGTCGCAATAGGACACCGCGTGGTCGAGGTCGTGCAGGGCCGTGAGCGTCGTCATGCGCAGATTCCGGAGCAGGTCGAGGATCTCGAACTGCGCGCGCACGTCGAGGTGGTTCGTCGGCTCGTCCAGGATCAGCAGCCCGGCTTCCTGGGCGAGCGCACGGGCGATGAGGACGCGCTGTTGCTCACCGCCGGACAACGTCGCGAACGACCGCCGAGCGGCCCAGCTCATGTGCACGTCGTCCAGCGCCCGTTCGACCACCTCGTGGTCGTGTTCGGTGTCGCGGTCGAACGCGCCCTTCCGCGGTGTGCGTCCCATTGCGACGATCTCGCGCACGGAGAACGCGGCGTCCAGCACGGTGTGCTGGGTGACGATCGCGCGGCGGCGTGCGGCCTCCCGTGCGGACATGTCCCACACGCTCTCACCACCGATGAGCGCCGCCCCGCCGACGGGCCTGAGCACCCGGTAGGCGCTGCGCAGCAGCGTCGACTTGCCGCTGCCGTTGGGGCCGACGAGTCCGACCACCTCCCCCTGCTCGATCCGCAACGACACGTCGGAGACGATGCGCGCCGGGCCGATGTCGATGCTGACGTCCTCGAACTCGAGCCGCATCACGCTCCCTCCCGCTGCCTGGCGCGCAGGAGCAGCCACATCAGCACGGGCACGCCGATGCCGGCGGTGAAGATGCCGACCGGCAACTCGTTGGGGCGGTTGACCGTGCGGCCGGCGAGGTCGACGAGGACCAGGAAGACGGCGCCGACGAGCATGGAGGCCGGCAGCACTCGCCGGTGTTCGGCACCGACGACGAGCCGGGTGATGTGAGGGATCACCAGTCCGACGAAACCGAGCCCGCCGGCGACCACCACGACGGTCGCGGTCATCAACGACGTCACCACGAGCAGTTGGCGCCGGAGGCGGTGCACGTCGACGCCGAGCCCTGCCGCAGCGTCGTCGCCGACCATCAGCGCGTTGAGCGCACGTCCCCGGGTCAGCAGCCAGGTGATCCCCAGCGCCAGGGCGGTCGCAGGGACGCGGAGGTCGGCCCACTCCGTTCCGGCGAGGCTGCCCATGACCCAGAACATGATGCCCGCCAACTGGTTCGGGCTCGTCTGCAACTGCACGAAGCTCGTGGCGGCCACCGCGAGGTAGCCCACCGCGACGCCGGCGAGGATCAGCCGGGTGTCGGTGAGCCGGCCGCCGCGCTGGGCGATCACGAACACCGCGATCATCGTCAGCAACGCCGCCGCGAAGGCGCCACCGGTGACACCGAGGCCCTGCAGCGCAGTGGAACCGGAGGCCATCACGAGCACCGCCCCGAAGGACGCGCCGGGCGTGACCCCCAGCATGTACGGGTCCGCGAGCGGGTTGCGGACCAGCGCCTGGAGGCTGACCCCGATGACGCTCAGGGCGGCGCCGACGACAGCGGCCACGAGGACCCGTGGCAGCCGTATGTCCCAGACGATCTGGTCCTGCAGCGGGTCGAGCCCTCCGGTGTCCCCCACGACGTGGCTGAAGATCACATGCCAGACGTCACGTGCCGCCAGTGTGGCGGTTCCCAGCGACACCGCGACGGTGACGACCGCGACGAGCGCTGCGACGAGGACCGCGTAGAGGAGGATCGTCGCGCGGCCTGCCACCAGGTGGGGGCCTCGCGAGGGCGCGTCGCGGCTACCGCGGATGCGCGGCATCGGCGATCTTCTCCACGGCGTGGGCGTTGGCCGGCCCGAGGAAGGCCCCGTCGGAGATCACGGCGTAGGTCCGGGACTTCGACGCCTTCCACTGCGGGTACTGCTGGAACAGCCGCCCGGCGAGCTGGTCCACCTCGTCCACTTCGGACGGATCGGACAGTCCGATCACCACCACGTCGACCTCGGCGGTCACCAGCGCCTCGGCGTTGAGGTTCGACGTCAGCTCGTGGTTCGGCTTGTCGCTCGGGAACGCGTTGACTCCGCCCGCCGCGTCGATGATGTCGTCGTAGATGCCACCGGAGAACACGGCAGGCAGGTTGTTGGTGCTCATCATCGCCATGCCGGGAAAGGCGAGAAGCACCTTCTTGCGCTCCTTGCCCGCAACGCGGTCCCGGACGGACGCTATCCGCTTCTCCAGCTGTGCGACGACGTCCGCCGCCTTCTGCTGCTCGTCGAAGATCACGCCGGTCTGCAGGACGAAGTCGAAGGTCGACTCGATCGACTGCCGGTCGTAGGCGGCCTGGTCCGCGGCCGACGAGGTGGTCGCCCCGTAGGCGCAGTCGACCGGGTTGACGTAGGACCTGATCCCGGCCTCGGCGAGCTGGTCCCTGGTCGCGAACCCGCTCTCGGCGTTGAACCCGCCGCTCCACGTCGACACCACGAGATCGGGCGCGAGCTCGAGCACCTTCTCGGCCGGCACGTCGAAGTTCTTGTTCCAGTCGGCGCCCCCGGTCGGCAGTTTCGCGACCTCCGCGACCATTACCGGGTCGTCGGACACGGTGACCCGTTGCGCGTTCGCGAGGACGCGGTCCTGAAGCCCGAGCAGGACGTACGCCTGCACCTCTCCGACGGACACGCCGTTCATGATCAGCACGCGCTTCGGCGGGCCGTCGAACGTGACCTTCCGGCCGCAGTTCTCGATCGTCAGGGGATACGACGTCCTGGACGGCGCGGGGCGCTCGACCGCGGTCGTCGCACCGCCCTCACCAGGCCCTGGGGAGCTGCCACACCCGGCGACCAGCACGCTGAACGCCGCCACCAGCGCGACACCGGCGCGTCGTGTCGCATGTGGACTCACAGATCCGAGTGATCCACGGAGGATCTCCATGTCCACCTTTCAGCACGGGAACATCGGCCGGCGCGACTGAAGGCGCGCTTCGACCCGGACGAACTCCGGGCGGGACAACCGATTCACGAGACCGGCGATCGGGAACACCGCGACCGCCCGACTGCCAGCCTAGGGACGTCCGCTCGTGATGCCTATGTCGTGCAGACCAACAAATCTGCCATCCGCCGCCGTCACAGAGCAGCGTGGACCGCCGGCGCCCGCCGGTACTCCGTGGGCGAGACGCCGAGTTCCCGCAGGAAGGCGCGGCGCATACCTTCGGGCGTCCCGTACCCGCAGCGACGCGCGATGCGGACCACTCCTTCACGGGTGTCGGTCAACATGCGTTGCGCGGCCTCCAACCGGATGAGGTCCACGTACCGGCCCGGCGTCACGCCGGCCTGCTCGGCGAACGCACGGGCGAACTGCCGGGGAGACAGTCCTGCGCGGCGCGCCAGCGCGGGCACGGACAGGTCTGCCGCCAGGTTCGCGGTCGCCCAGTGCTGCACCTCGCGCAGCGGATCCGAGTGAGCGACCTGTGCCGAGAGCTGGGTGCTGAACTGCGCCTGGTTGCCCGGCCTTCGCAGGAAGACCACGAGGAGCCGGGCGATCTCGTGCGCCACCGCGCGGCCGAAGTCCTCCTCGACGAGGGCGATGGCGAGGTCGATCCCCGCCGTCACCCCCGCCGAGGTGTAGAACGGGCCGTCCCGGACGAAGATCGGCTCCGGCTCGACCAGCACCTCGGGATGCTTGCCGGCGAGGTAGTCGCAGGACT
The DNA here is from genome assembly GCF_014653695.1 of Lentzea cavernae. Classification (GTDB taxonomy): domain Bacteria; phylum Actinomycetota; class Actinomycetes; order Mycobacteriales; family Pseudonocardiaceae; genus Lentzea; species Lentzea cavernae. The sequence continues at coordinate 232,306 of NZ_BNAR01000004.1, forward strand.
CCCAGTGCGTGGTCGCCCGGCGTCCGTCGAGAAGTCCGGCCTCGGCAAGGAGCCATGTCCCGGTGCACACGGACACGACCCGCTGCACACCGGGCGCACGTTCTCGCAGCCACGCCACGAGCCTGTCGTCGACGTGCTGCACGCCGGGCCCACCCGGCACGAGGAGCATGTCGGGGTCCTCGACCCCGGCCAGGTCGAAGTCGGGGACCAGCCGCAGACCTCCGGCCGACCGCACGGGCTCGCCTCCGACTGAAGCCGTGTGGACGACGTAGGGCGGCGCGTCCTCCGTTCCGGCGTAGCGCGCTGCCACCGAGAACACGTCCAGCGGTCCTGCCACGTCGAGCGGCTGCACACCGTCGAACAAGGTGATGAGTACCGATCGAGTGCCCACCCCGCTGAGACTACTGAGGTGCGATCGGTGGTGCCGTCGCCGAACTCCCCGAACCACCTGGTGCGCTGCACAGCCACTCCGCGAGGTCGTGCTCGACCACGCACCCCATACGGTGGCCACATGCCTTTGACACCAGTGGACTTCGACCGGCGCCTCGTTCCAGGTGCCCGGGCCGGCCTGATGTCCGGCCCGGGCACGGTCAGCGAACCGCTGCGCGCCGAACTGCACCTCCCCTCAGGCGAACTGGTCGCCTCAGGATGGCGCTGGGAGGCGATCGGGTTCACCGAAACCGCTCCGCCCGGCCACTATCCGGTGCTGCTGCACCTGCTGACGCCCGACGAGGCACCGCTGATGCCCGTCCCGCTGGCGGTGCGACTGGTCATCCGCGATGCGCCGGCCGTGTCTTGGACCATGGCCCTGCTGCCCGGCCAGGACCCGGCGGAGCTGAGCGAGGACGGCTTCTTCGGTTTCCCGGTGGACGGCGGCGAGGGCAACCTGATCGACGCCCGGTACCTCCGGGAACTGCACGAGACGGACACCTACCTCGAGTTCGTCGACACCGCCAGGATCGACCTGGACTTCGGCGACCGGCTGGCGCCGTCAGAAGACGACCAGGGCCGTCAGACCGTGGGGTTCACCATCGGAAGCGACGGCGTCTACCCGACCTGGATCGGTCGCACCGCTGATGGCGAACTCGCCTGTTACCTGGTCGAGCTGCTGCTGTTCGACGACCGGGACTGACGCGAAGCCGTTCTCGGTCCCGCTCTACATGGCCGGTCACCGCACCTCCGGTCGTGCCGACTGCCAGGCGTCCCAGAGCCGGGCGTAGTGCCCGTCCGAGGCGATCAGCGCGTCGTGGGTGCCTGATTCGACGATCCGGCCGTGCTCGAGGACCAAGATGCGGTCGGCCGTGGCGGCCTGCCGCAGCCGGTGTGCCACAACGAGTCCGGTCCGTCCGGACAGGACCGCGGCCGCCGCGTCCTCGAGCCGGGTCGCGTCGCGGCTGTCGGCCTCGGCCGTGGCCTCGTCGAGCAGCACCACAGCCGGGTCGGCGAGCAACGCACGGGCCAGAGCGACCTGTGCGGTCTGCGCCGGATCCAGCGCACGCCCCAGTTCACCGACCACCGTCCGGACTCCCTCGGGCAGCTCGTCGATCCAGTCCGCGCCGACGGCCCGCAGCGCGCGTTCGGCGTCGGCGTCGGTCGTCTCCGGGTCGGCCAGGCGCAGGTCCTCGGCCAGCGGGCCCGCGAAGACGTGCGTCTCCTGGGGCACCAGGACGAGCGGTGCCGTCCGGCCCGGGATCGCTCCGGCCCAGCTCACTCGTCCCTCGCTAGGACTGGCGAGTCCGGCCAGAAGAACGGCCAGTGTGGACTTCCCGGCACCGCTGGCACCGACGAGCGCGACCGTCTCCCCCTGCCGCAGCCGCAGGGACACCTCGTGCAGGACCGGTTCGGTCGTACCGGGGTACCGGTGCGTCACCGCCTCGGCGTGGAGGTCCCCGGTGCGGGCCGGTGCCGGAACCGGCGGGCTCGGCTCGGCGGTCCCGATCACGCCGACGATGCGTTGCAGGCTCGCCATCGCGGACTGCACCTGGTCGAAGCTGAACACCAGCAGGCCCAACGGGTTGAACAACCGGTGGAAGTACAGCGCCGCCGCGGTCACGGCGCCCACCGACGCCGACCCCGTGCGCACGAGGGCGAATCCCGTGATCACGATGGCGACGAGACCGGTCAGCTCGGCGATGTTGATCCACTTGCCCCAGGCGGTGGCGAACCACAGGATCGAGCGTGAGACGTCACGCGCCCGTCGCGACGACGCCTCGATCAGGCCGACATGGCGCTCCTCCGCACCGTAGGCGCGCAGCGTGGGAAGCCCTTCGAGCGCGGACACGAGCGTTTCCGCGCGATCACCGAACGCCGCACGCTCCTCGGTGTAGCGGACGGCCGCACGCGGCAGGTACCAGCGCAACGCGAACCCGTAGACCGGAATCGCGAGCAGACCGGCGGCCGCTAGCCAGGGGTCGAGGGCGAACAGGCCCACCATCGTCAGCCCGACGGTCAGCACCGCGCCGACCCACTGCGCGAGCAACGTGGCGACGACCTCGCTGATCACGGCGACGTCGTCACCGACCCGGCTGAGCAGGTCACCGCGCCCGGTCTCCTCGACCTCGGCCGCGGGCATGTGCAGCGCCGCGGAGACGGTGTCCTCCCGCATCCGCGCCAGCACCCGTTGCCCGATCCGCGCGACCAGCGCCCCGCTCAGCGCGGTCAGCACGGCCGCACCCAGCCCAGCCACCCCGATCAGGGCCGTGAGCCCCACGACGCTCGCGGCCTGCCCGCCACCGATCACCTCGTCGACCATCCGGCCGACGACCCAGGGCGCGACGAGGCCCGCCAGCGACGCGGCCACGGCCAGCACCACCGTCGCGGCGGCCAGGCCGCGCTGGTCCCGCACGTAGCCGCCGACGGCGCGGCGGACCCCGCCCGCCGTGGCGAGGGGAAGACGCCGGCTCATCCGAGGACCCTCCTGCGGTAGTCGGGCTCGCTGTCGAGGAGCCCGTGGTGGTCGCCGATCACCACTTCCCCGGTGGAACGCGCGAAGACGACGTGGTCGGTGCGGTCGAGCAGGATCGGGCTCGTGGTGATCACCACGGTCGCCCGGCTCCCGGCGCCGTGCCGATGCCCGCGCACCCCCTCCGCCACGGCCTGCTCGGTCACCGGGTCCAGCGCGGTCGTCGGCTCGGTCAGCACCAGCGCGGGCGGGTCGGTGTGCAACGCGCGGGCCAGTACGACCCGCTGCCGCTGCCCACCGGACAGGCTCAGCCCGCGGTCCCGCAGAGGTTCGAGCAGGCCACCGGGCCGGGCGTCGACGACCTCGTCGGCCCCCGCCGCGACCAGGGCCTGCCGCAACCGCTCCGGCGAGTCCGCAGGCCGTCCCAGGGTGAGGTTGTCCTCGAACGTCCCCGCGAACAGGTGCGCCCGGACCGGCTCCACGTGCACCTGAGCCGGCGGATCGCCCTTCCACTCCACCCGCACTCGCCCCGGTTCCCGCCCTCGCAGCACCTCGAGCACCTCGTCGACCACCTGCGGATCGGCGACGACCCCGGTGCACCCGTCGGCCAGGAGCGGGATCGTGACGGGCGCCCCCTCGGCGCGTGCCGCACCGGCAGGTTCCCCCTCGGCGTCCAGGACGTCCCCGACACGACCCGAACTCGCCAGCGCCGCGGCGCCGAAGCGCAGGTACATCCCCACCCCGGACAGCGGTTCGGCGATGAACTGGGCCGCACCGATCGCGGCGACGAACGCGCCGATCCCGATCGCCCCCTCCACGGCGAGCAGGCCGGCCGCGAACACGGCCACGACGAGCACCACGGTGCCCGCCAGCACGGTCACCCCGAGCTGCAACGACGCCGCCGTCCCCGAACGGATCCCGGCCGCCTCAGCGGCCCGGCTCACCGTGCGGTACCTCCGCACAGCGGTCTCCTCGGCCCGCAGACCGTGCACGACCCGCAGCCCCGTCACCAGATCGGTCGCCAACGCGGACGCGGCCGCCAGCGCCTCCTGCTGCCCCGCCACCCGCCGGGCCAGCAGCGGCGAGAGCAGGTTGAGCCCGAAGGTCGTCACCACCGCGGTCACGATCAGCAACAACCCGAGCCGCACGTCGATGCCGACCAGCACGGCGCAACTCACCCCCAGCGCCGCCACCGAGCCGGCGAGACCGGCGATCCACACCACCGCCCGGGACACCTGATCAGCGTCCGACGACGCGATCGTCAGCAACTCACCCCGATGCCGCGCGGCCGCCGTACCGCCGACCCGCAGCAACCGCGCCCCGAGCTCCACGCGCAGCGCGTGGGCCTCGTCGATGACAGCCAGCTGAGCAAACCGGGCGAACCAGCGGTAACACGTGTTCAGCGCGGCGAACAACACCACCAGTCCCCCGACGGCCAGCGCCAGCGCGGTGATCTCCCCGCTGGCCACCGCCTGGTCGATCGCCAGACCCAGGGCGACCGGGACCAGCGCCTCACAGGTCTGGTGGCCCATGAGCAGCAGCGAGGCGCCTGCCACCCGGCCGCGCTGCCGCCGCACCACCCGCCGACGGATCCGTGCCGCATTCCCCACGCTGTTGATACCGGCCTCCCGACCCATAGGTAAGGACACCCTAACCTTCCAGGTGGGGGTTACGCCTCATGGCCCACGAGGTTGCTTCGATTCGCACGCGGACCGGTACTCGTCAGGCAGGCTGCGATCCGAGGTCGCCTGCCTCACGTCGTCGCGCGTGCGATGTCACGACATGACTTCACACCCAGCTTCCGCAGGGCCTGGCCTCACCGATGAGACCAGGCCCGACCACGTTCAGCGGTGGAAGCGGCGCACCATGAACACCGCGGCGACGGCGGCGACTACCGCAAGCACCACGTAGGTCCACGGTTTCGGCACGTCGAGCATCGCGGTGATGAGACCCGCGACCAGCCCTACCAGCACCAGACCTATCACCGCCGCGGCTTGCGGCTTGTCTCGCAGCACGAAGATCGCCCTTTCTCTGTACCGGTCAGGTGAGGATGACGATTCCGGTGCCGAACCCGAGGCCGACCAGACCGCCGTAGAAACCGACCGTGCCGGCTCCAGCCAGACATCCGGCGGGCGCGGTCGCAACACACCCGATGGCACCGCCGATGGTGGCCCCGACAGCGATGGAGTCCGCGATCGTGCCCAGGTCGGACTTGAGGGTGTCCATGCTGTAAGCACCCGTCGGGTCGCTGCGGTTGATCGGGTCAGACTTGCTGTAGGCGTAAAGGTTGCGTTCCTGACGGGTCGGGTCCGGCGCGGTGAAGCGGCCCCACGAGGAGTTGTAGTACCGGTAGCCGAACAACGTCAGTCCGCCCTTGAGCGTGTAGCCACCGACGTACCGGAACGGGTTCGTGCCCGCCGCCGCGCCCGTGCCGGCCGCACCGCCGTACGGGGCGTACGTGTACGTGGCGGCCACTGCGCCTGCGGTGTCGAGCAGGGCCAGGACGCTGCCCTGGTGGTCGGTGATCAGGTTGTAGCGGGCCGTGCCCGCCTTCTCGGTCACCAGCCTGCCGTCCGGGTCACGGGCGACGCTGATCCGCACGTTGCCCACGTTGACCGTGCTCGTGCCCAGTGCGGTGTGCGTGAAGGTGTGCGTGGTCGAGACGCCGCCCACCTTCTCGGTGATGGTGCGCGGCTGCGTCTGGTCAATGGTGTCGTAGGAAGCGGAGAACGTCTGTGCGCCGTCGGTGACACCGCGGAGCATCTGGTTGGTCGGCGAGTACTCGTAGGACGCCGACGGGTTGGTCGCGCCGGTGATGTTGCCCGCGGGGTCGTAGCTGAGGTTCGTCGCGCCCACGGAGGTGAGCTGGTCCGCACCGTTGACGCCGTGTGCGGTGCCCGCGAGGTTGGTGATGTTGTCGGCCTTGTCCACCGCGAACGTTGTGGCGCCCGCCTTGGTCAAGTGCTGCAACGAGTCGTAGGTGTACGCCGTGGTCGTGCCGGCGACGGTCTTCGACTGCATCTTGTCGCTGTCGGCTCCACTGGTGGTGGTGAAGCTGTACGCGGCCTTGAGGAGTTCGGCGCCCGCGGTGTTCTTCACCGTCAGCCCGGTCAGCCTGTTGGAGAAGTCGTAGGTGTTGGTCTGCGTGCCCGCGCCGGGGAACGTCGTCGTGGTGCGGTTGTCGGCGTCGTCGTAGCCGAACGTCGTGGTCTGCCCGAACGGATCGGCCAGCGACTTCAGGCGGTTCGCTGCGTCGTACTCGTACGTCGCGGTGCCCGAAGGATCCGTCAACGACTTGAGGTTGCCCGTCTTGTCGTAGTCGTAGGACACCGTCTCGGTGGACGTGCCCTGCGTTCGCACCGCCGAGGTGACCTGGCTGCCCGCGGGGCGCGGGTCATACGTGAACCGGGTCGTCACGCCGCCGTGCGAACGCGTCTCGAGGTTGCCCAGCGCGTCGTAGGAGTTCACCTGCAGAACGGTGCCATTGGTGCTCACCGCGACAATCCGGTCGAGCTTGTCGTAGCTGTAGTCGATGCGCTTGTTGTTGCCGTCGGTCACGCTGCTGATGCGCGACAGCGAATCGTAGGTGTAGCGGGTGATCCCCAACGGCGCGGGCGGCGTCACGCTGGTGGGGTTTCCGGCCTGGTCGTAGCCGAACCTGGTCTGCTGGCCGTTGGCGTTGCGCACGGTGTCGAGGAGCGCCTTCGGGCCGGTGTAGGTGCGGATCTCCAGGTCTGCGGCCAGCGGCGTGGAGCGGACCTTGGTGAGGTTGCCGGCCGCGTCGTACTCCCTCGTCGTCTCGTTGCCCGCCGGGTCCTTGACGGACGTCGGCAGGTTCGGGTGCGCGGTGCTCGTGTAGGCGGCGATGTTGGCCGCGCCGGTGGGCAGCTTGGTGGAGATGAGGTTGTTCAGGTTGTCGTAGGTCGCGGTGGTGGAGTTCTGCAGCCCGTCGGTGGTCGTCTGGACGTCGCTGTTGGCGGTCCAGGTCTTCGACTGCGTGTGCCCGAGCGCGTCCTTGGCCGAGATCTGCCGGTGGCTGCTGTCGAACGTGTAGACGGTCTTGTTGCCCCTCGGGTCCGTCTGCGTGGTCTCGGTGAACGGGACGGTGTAGTCGAACAGGGTGTCCACCCCGCCCGTTCGCGTCGGAGTGGTCACCTTGGTGACATCGCTGTGCGTGTAGCCGAAGCTCCACGTGCGATTGGCCTGGTCGACCAGTGACGTGATCCAGCTGCTGCCGGCGTCGCGGCCGAACTTCACGACCTTCCCGTCGCGGTCGGTCAGCTGCGTGAGCCGGCCGTCGGAGTCGAAGGAGTAGTTGCCGACGACGGTGCCGCTGGGGTCGGTGATGCGCGTGATGTTCCCGCCGCTGGACTGGAACGTCGTGACCCTGCCCTGCGAGTCGGTCAGCGAGGCCAGCGTGCCGTCGGACTGGTAGTGGTAGGTGATCGCGTTGCCGTTGCGGTCCTTGCGGTTCAGCGGCCACCCGTCGGAGTTGAACGCCCAGGTCTCACCGGTCTCGACGAACTTCGCGGTGTACGACCCGTCCGCGTTCTCCGTCATCGTCGCCCGCACGCCGTTGCTCGCGGTGCCGAAGGTGCCGTCGCCGTTGGGGGCGAACTCGACGCAACCGCCGCCGTCCACGGGCATGTGCAGGTTGGTGAACGACAGGTCCAGCGCCATGTCCCTGCCGGCGTTGATGTGCCACTTGTCGTCGTAGCCGTAAGAGTGGCGCAGGGTCAGATCGATGCCGGTGCCGCGGATCGTGAGGTCCCGGTGGTCGATCCAGAGGTTGCCGTTGGCCAGGTTCACGCCGAACTGGAGGCGATCACTGACCCGGAAGCGTTCGACCGGGTAGTCCGGCAACACCGCCCAGTCCGAGGACCGGCACGGTGACCAGCGGCGAACCCCGGCCGTACCGGCCTGATCCGCAGCAGGCCTGGCGCGGCCCGCCGGCGGTGCCCCTCCCACCACGGTCCGGTTCGCCTCGCCGGGCGTCCAAGCGTGCTCGACGGCAGGTGCCGCGGCAGCCGAAGCCGTTGGCGAGACTGCAGGAACCGCAGTGGTGAGCGCGATCGCCACACTTACGGATAAAGCGCGCAGCGTGAAGCGGCGCACTGGTGAAGTGCGTGACAAGTTCTAGTTCCCCTCAGCGAAATGCATCCCCAGACAGGGACCCCCCGGTCCCTGCGAATCCCCATGGTTCTCAAAGCAACGCCATCCCAAACCCGTGGCCACGAACGCCACCCGATCGGCCCAGTCGAGGACCTCGTCCACAACCGCTTCGGCTCTGCGTTGCTTCGTGAGGAAGGCTTTCTATCAGTTGACACTGAAGCTATGGAGATAATCGCTGAAGTGGTGTGAGCTGGGTTCTCGATCAGGCGAGCATTCGCCGAAGCGCGTCCGCGCTGGCCGACACCGCTTCCCCGAACCGGGGCCCGAGGTGGACGAACGGAAGGAACCCGTGGGGCAGGTCGGCCTCACGCACCGCCCCCACCGCGACACCAGCCGCCCGCAGCTTCTCCGCGTACCGCTCCCCCTCGTCACGCAGGGGATCGAACCCAGCCGTGACGAGATGGGCAGGCGGGGTGTTCGCGGCGACCTCGCCGTACAGCGGCGAGACGAGCGGGTCGGTCCGGTCGATCCCGCGAGGAGCGTAGTGGTCCTGGAACCAGACGATGTCGTCGTCGCTCAGCAGGAAGCCCCGGCCGAACGCGTCCCGTGACGGGTGCCGGGCGGCGAGGTCGGTCGCGGGGTACAGCAGCCACTGTCCCGCGGGAACCGGACCGGTGCCGCGGGCGGCGGCGAGGCGGGCGGTCACCGCCGCGAGGGTGGCGCCCGCGCTGTCTCCTCCGACGACGACGCGGTCCGGATCGATGCCGAGCTCATCGGCACGCCCGACGACGTCGCCGAACGCCGCCAGGGCGTCGTCCACCGGCGCCGGGAACGGATCCTCCGGCGCCAGCCGGTAGTCCACGGACACCACCCTGTGCCCGGTGCGCTCCGCCAGGAACCGGCTCACGTGGTCGTAGCCCGCCCGGCTGCCGATGACCCAGCCGCCGCCGTGGAAGAACACCAGCGCGCCCGAGCGGGCACCGCCCGATGCCGGCACGTACAGCGTCGCCTCCAGCGGGCCCTGTGCCCCGCGCAGGACCACATCGGACACCGCCACCGTTCGGGACGGCCGGTGTCCCGCGCGCAGCATCGGCGCGTTGCGCTCCAGCGCGGCGCGCGACAAGGCCGGTGAGCCGTCGACGACCAGCGCCGACTTGTCCGCGCCCAGTGACCGGATCAGCAGTCTGGCGTCGACGGCCAGACTCGCGCCGTCCACGACGATCTCCGGGCCGGCCATGCGCGTGCGCACCGAGTCCGGCAACCGGCCGAGCAGCGCCACCACGGCTTCTTGGACCCGCACCTGCGGCGGCACCCGCTTCGCGTTCGGCATCCGCACCCTTTCGATTACAACTTGACTGAAACTCGGTTTCAGGCAGACTGTAACTCATGGCAGAGGACAAGAGCGGCACCGGTGCGATCTCGCGCACCGGGCCTCCGATCAGCGCGGCGTTCCTGGTGATGGCGCTGGGCCGGCGGGTCAAGGACCACGTCGAGAACCGCTTGGGCGAGCACGGCATCGCCCTGCGCCACCTGTCCGCGCTGGGACACCTGCACCGCACGCCCGACGTGTCCTACAGCGAGCTCGCCCGGCGAGCGGCCGTCACGCCGCAGAGCATGCAGGACACGTTGCGCCTGCTGGAGAAAGCCGGTGCCGTCGTACGCGTGACCGAACCCGGACGCGGACGCACCGCGAAGCTGCGGGTGACCGACGAAGGCCACCGGTTGAGGCTGCTCGGCCAGGCCGTGTTCGACGCGGCCGACGCCGTGATCACCGCCGCGGTGCCGTCCGGCGGAGCCGATCTGCTCGCTCCGGCGCTGCTGGCCGCGCTGGAGCGGTTCCCGGTCGAACCGGGCTCCGCCGAATCCTCACGGGAAACCTCATGACTCGAAGCCCGCTTCAGGACAAGACCGTCGTCGTCACGGGCGCCTCCTCAGGCATCGGCGCGCAGGCCGCGAGACAACTGGCCGCGCAGGGCGCACGTGTCGTCGTGGTCGGCAGGGACCGCGGCCGGACCGAGCGACTCGCGGACGCGCTCACCTCCCCCGGCCGCCCGATCTCCCGCCACGTGGCCGATTTCGCCGACCTCGCGCAGGTTCGCCGGCTCGCCACCGCGCTGTCGACGGACCTGGAGAAGATCGACGTGCTGCTGAGCAACGCGGGAGGCGCGTTCACCGACTTCACCCCCACGGTCGACGGCCACGAACCGAACTACCAGGTGAACGCACTGGCCCCGTTCCTGCTCCTGCGCGAACTGACGCCCGCGCTGGCCTCGGGCCGGGTCGTCGCCACGAGCTCCCGTTCGCACCGGGGAGCCGCGCTGCACCACGAACACGTGCGCGACCAACTCGACCGCATGGCCGGTCTCGGCCCGCACCAGCGTTACGCCACGGCGAAACTGGTCAGCCTGCTGGTGCACCGCGAGCACCACCGGCGCCATTCCGAAGTCGAGATCGTCGACGTCCACCCCGGTCTGGTCGCGAGCGACTTCGGACGCTACCTCGGCCGCACGGGAACGGTCCTCAAGCACGTCGCCCGCCCGTTCCTCCGCTCCCCCGACGCCGCCGCCAGGACTCTCATCGCGCTCGCCGAGTCAGCGGACTTCCCGAACCTGGCGTACTTCGTCCGCGACCGCCGAGGGGAGACCTCAACCCTGGTGGACGATCCGGAGCTGGCGTCGGCGGTGTACGAGGACGCCTGCCGCCGCCTCGAACCGGTCCACCGATGACCAAGCGCGCAGTGGTGACGGCCGGGACCGGCGGCATCGGTCTGGAGACCGCGGCAGGCCTCGCCGCGGCCGGGTACGAGGTGACCGTCGTGGGACGCGATCCGGAACGCGGACAGGCCGCCGTGGCCCGCATCGGTCCGCCGACCCGCTTCCTCGCCGCCGACCTCATGTCCTTGCGGGCCGTGCGAGCGCTGGCCGAGCACGTGGCCGCCCAGGGCGAGCTGAGCGTGCTGGTCAACAACGTCGGCGCGATGTTCGACGACCGCCGCGTCAACCCCGAGGGCGTCGAGGCGACCTTCGCACTCAACCACCTGTCCCCGTACCTGCTCACCCAACTGCTCCTGCCGAGCCTCCGAGCGGGCGCACCCAGCCGCGTCGTGAACGTCACCTCCGGCTCCGTGCGCATCGGTGCTCGCCGCTTCGACGCGGCCGAAACGCCGGGCGGCTACTACGGGCTGCACGCCTACGGCCGCGCGAAGCTCGCGAACCTCGTGCACACCCTCGACCTGGCGGAGCGGCTGCGGGACACCGGCATCTCCGTCTTCGCCGCCGACCCCGGAGGCGCCGTCACCGACATGACGACCGGCACCATGCGCTCCTCACAGGTCGTCGCGCCGTGGCTGCGACCGTTCTGGCCACTCGTGCTGCAGGCGTTCCGCCGCACGACCGGCGGCACCCCACCGCAAGCTGCGCGGTCGTCGATCATCGCGGCCACCGACCCGTCCCTCGAAGGACGAACAGGCCTCGTCATCGGCCGGGACGGCCTGCCCGTCAGCCCCCTGCGAGGCATGACCGCACCCAACCTGGTTGGCGCTGTCCAGCGCCTGAGCGAACAACTCGCCCCACTGGAAGGCAACGAATGACGCGCGTTTTCGTGGTCGGCGCCAACGGACGGCTCGGCCGCACGGTGGTCACCCGCGCCCTCGCCGAGGGGCACGAGGTCACCGCCTTCGTCCGCAACGCGGGCACGCTTCCCGACCACCCCGCCTTGACGATCACCTCGGGCAGCGTCACCGAACAACCCGACGCAGTCCGCAGAGCCGTGCGAGGCCACGACGCGATCTTGAGCGCCCTGGGCAACCCGTTGTGGTTGAAGGGAATGCGCGGCCCGGCCATCCTCGCCGACGCGATGACGAACCTGGTCACCGCCGCACAGGCGTCCGGTGTCGCCCGACTGGTCCTCCCCGTCGCGTGGGGAACCGGCCTCAGCCGCACCGCCGCCTCACCGCTGGTGCGCGTCATCGCCGCAACCCTGATCCGCCGCGACTTCCGCGATTTCGACGCCGCCGAACGCGTGGTCGCCGAGTCGGATCTCAAGTGGACGATCGCGTACTTCGGCGCTCTGACGGACGCAGCGCCGACCTCGAGGTGGTCGGCGTCGACTCTGATCCGCACGCCGAAGCCTCTCGCGATCGCACGCGCCGACGTCGCCGAGTTCCTCGTCTCCTCCCTCGAAGACGAGTCGGTTGCGGCACAACGCGTCGTCCTCAGCGGGGCCGGCCAGCAGTTGTCGACTCCGACGATTCTCAGAGAACCCTGATGTCCGACCGATATCGTTACCCGAAACGTACTCACGCCCACCTCAGGAGGGTTTCGGTGAGAGTGATGTCACGGATTGTCAGAGCGGCGCTCGTCCTGGCCTCGACACTCCTGCTGTCCCTGTTCGGCACTTCCGCCGTCGCGTCGGCCCACACGGCATCGAACACCCGGACGTGGCACCTGGAGCAGTTCGACAGGACCAGCCGGATGTGCGTTCACCACGGCCCTGACGGGAGAACACACGCCTCCTACTTCATCTTCGTGGTGAGCGGGAAGTGGACCACCGACCTCAAGTTCGGGATGCGCGACCTGCCTCCCGGCTGGACCGCCACCGAGCACCACCTCCCGCCCGGCTCCAACTTCCACTCCCCTGACGGCGGGATCACCGTCAACGGGTTCGTCGGCGTGCAAGGACCCGCGTCGGTGCCGATGACCACCTACCACGCGCACATCTGGGTGTCGGACGGATCGGTGACCGAAACGCTCCCCACCGACATCGTCGTCACCACCGAGTCCTGGGTGGACTGCATGGGCCGGGAGTGAGTTCCCGAGTTCCGCCGAAGCGTACAGGCGACAGAACCCGCTGCGCCGCAACGACAACAAGAACCGGCCGAAAGTACTACGTCGTCTTGGACAGCACGGTGAGCGGACTGGTCCGATGAGCGGTGTCCGACTCCCTGCCGCGAAAGGACTGCCGTGCGCAGACCGACCGCCACCGTGCTCACCCTCACCACAACGCTCTTGCTCTCCGTCGCGACTGTGCCGGTGAACGCCACAACCGACCCGTTCTCCCGCTACGCCCAGCAGGAACTCACCTGGGGCGCCTGCGCCTTCACCCCGCAACCGGACGCACTCCCCGCGGAGTGCGCGGCGGTGACCGTACCCAGGGACTGGGCCGCGCCCGAGGCGGGCCGGGACCTGGTCGTCTCGATCAGCCGGGTCGCCGCGACCGGGCAGCACCTCGGCTCGCTGCTGCTCAACCCCGGCGGTCCCGGTGGTCAGGGCACGTCCCTTCCCGGTGCGCTGGCCGCCCTGCAGCCCCAGCTCCACGAGCGGTACGCGCTGATCGGCATGGACCCGCGCGGCACCGGTCAGGAGGGCGGCACGGCACCGGAACAGCTGCCCGCGACGTGCGAGGTGCCCGTCGAGCGCCTTTCGCAGCGCACCGACCTCGACGCGCGTGATCGCTCGGCCGGCAGCATCGCCGAGCACCTGAAGCTTCCGCGCGCGGTCGCGGAGGCGTGCCAGAGCGAGGCGCTCACCCCGTTCCTCACGACCTGGCAGACCGCGCACGACATGGAGCTGGTCCGGATCCTGCTCGGTGAGTCCACATTGGACTACCTGGGCTATTCCTACGGCACCTGGCTGGGCGCGAAGTACGCGTCGCTGTTCCCGCGCGGTGCGGGCAAGATGGTGCTGGACTCCAGCACGAACTTCCAGGGACGGCTCCAAGCCGCGTTCGAGGCGTGGCCGCAGATCAACCAGCGGCTGTTCGAGGACACGTTCCTGCCGTGGATGACGCGGCAGTTCCCCGCCGAGGTCGGCGCCACGACCGCGGAGGCCGCCGCGAACTGGGAGCGCGCCCGCCGGTTCTTCGCGGGTGCGGGTACCAGCCCGGACCAGTTCGACGCGATCTTCACGGGCATGGGTTCGCCGCTGCGCTGGGTGCTCGGGGCGCTCGTGTTCGTGCTGGGAGTGCGGGGCGCGAACGGCGAGACCGCGGCGACGGTGAACGGTTCTCCCCTTGCGCCACAACTGGACGCCAGGTCCCGTGCGGAGTTCGGCGTGCCGCTCGAGTCCCTGACCCCGGCGGCGCTGGCACTGGCACTCGCCGAGGACCCGCGGGACTACCGGTTGGTCGCGGCGACCCGGTACGCCGTGGCGTGCGGTGACCAGCCGACCCGATCGGCGGCCTGGCACAAGCGGCTGTCCGACCAGCAGGGTCCGAGGTATCCGCTCTTCGGGTGGCAGTACGGCCTGAGCGAGCCGTGCGCCTACTGGTCCGACGCTCCACGCCAGGCCCTGCCGACACTTCCGGCAGGAGTCGCTGACCGGGTGCTGGTCGTGCAGGGCGAGTTCGACCCGCAGACCGGGTACGAGCAGGCCAGGTCCGCGGTTCGCGCGGCACCGGGCGCCGCTCTGGTGTCGGTGGCCGACAGTCCCTTCCACGGCCAGTACGCCTTCGACGGCAACCCCTGCGTGGACGGCGTGGTGAACGTGTTCCTGCTGCGGAACTCCCGGCCCGGCGACGTCACCTGCCCCGGTGTCCCGCTGCCGAACGAGACCGAGGTCCACCCGGTCCCCGGCCCGGTCCGCACTCCGGCGGCCACCGTCGCGACGGCCACCTCGCCGACGTTGCCCGCGCTGCGCGAGTCGGTGCGAGCGATGATCAGCGACGTCAACGCTCCGGTCCGCTGATCATCCGTCGTGCCGCGGTGCGTGAGGTTCCCGCAACCGGGAGCCTCACGCACCGCAGGAGTCCTATTAGGACTTCTACTTGAGGTCCTGCAGCGGTCGGGCGAGCCGATCGAAGTCCTCGTCGGGCAGAACGACGTCCACCGCACGGACGTTCTCCTCGAGGTGCCGCGGAGAAGACGTGCCCGGGATGGGGACCATGACCTCCGACCGGCGCAGCAGCCACGCCAGCGCGACCTGCGCCGGGGTGGCGCCGAGCCTGCGGGCCACCTCGGCCACCGGGGAGTCCGGCCGCACGCTGGGCGCGATCGGCAGCCAGGGCAGGAACGCGATGCCGTGCCGCTCGCAGTGCGCCAGCACGTCCTCCGAGCGTCGGTCGTCGAGGTTGTAGCGGTTCTGCACGCTCACGATCGGCGTGATCCGCCCTGCTTCGACGATCTGTTCCACGGACACCTCGGACAGCCCGACGTGCCGCACCTTTCCCTCGTCCTGCAGCTGGCGCAACGCGCCGATCTGGTCCTGCAACGGGACAGCCGGGTCGATCCGGTGCAGCTGGAACAGGTCGATGCGTTCGACCCGCAGCCGTCGCAGGCTCAACTCGGCCTGTTGACGCAGGTACTCCGGACGACCGAGCGGGATCCACTCGTCGCCGGGGTGGCACTGGCCGGCCTTCGTGGCGATCACGACGTCGTCGGGGTACGGGTGGAGGGCCTCGGCCAGCAGCTCCTCGTTGCGGCCGAGGTCGTAGGAGTCGGCGGTGTCGATGAAGGTGACGCCGAGTTCGACCGCACGACGGGCCAGGGCGTGCGCCGCGGCCGGGTCGTTCCCAGGTAGCCGCATGGCGCCGAAACCCAGGCGGTGGACCGGGAGGTCGCCGCCGATGACGAGGTGGAGCCGGGTGGGGTGCACGGGATCTCCTTGCGAGTGCCGGTTCGTTCGACGCCAACACTGCCGACCGCACTTCGCTAAGACAATCGAAACATTCTTCAGCTGACCGCGTAGCATCGCTAATGTGTTGAACCTGGAACGCCTGCGGACGCTCCACGCGGTGTCCACCACGGGATCGGTCCGCGGCGCCGCGGAAGCGTTGCACGTCACCACCTCCGCGGTGTCGCAGCAACTGTCCAGGCTGGAACGCGAAGTCGGTCAGCGCCTGCTGGAACGGCAGGGACGCGGCATCCGGCTCACCGACGCGGGAGACCTGCTCGCCGAGCACGCCGGCAGGCTGCTGCAGCAGGTCGAACTCGTCGAGACCGACCTCGCAGACCACTGCGGCGCCGTGGCCGGAACACTCACGGTGGCCGCTTTCGCCACGGCCGCCCGCGGCCTTCTGCCACCCGTGCTGCGGACGCTGCGGCAGGAACACCCGAACCTCTCCGCGAGGCTCGCCGAAATGGAGCCCGTCGAAGCGATCGCGCAGCTGCGGCGAGGCGACATCGACATCGCGGTGGTGCAGGACTGGCGGGAAGAGCCGCTCACGGTGCCCGACGGGATCTCGTGCGCCCCCGTGCTGGAAGACGTCCTCGACGTGGCGCTACCCGCCCGGCACCCGTTCGCCGACCGGGCCGCGGTCACGCTGGACGAGCTGCGCGACGAGGACTGGGTGGGCTGGCCCAGCGACGAGGTCTGCCACGGCTGGCTCGAGAACACCCTGCGCCGCGGCGGAATCGAGCGCCGGGTCGTGCACACCGCCTCGGAGCACCCCACCCAGCTCGCACTGGTCGCGGCGGAGCTCGGCGCCGCGATCATCCCCAGGCTCGGCCGGGGCCCCACACCCGCGGGTGTGCGGTTCGTGCCGCTGTCACCGGCACCCCGGCGACGGGTGTCCGCGTTGTGGCGCAACAGCAGCACGAACCGCCCCGCGTGCCGGGCCGCACTGCGCGCCTTGCACGAGGCGGCCCGCGGAGTGCCGAAACCTGGCCAGGCGGTCTGACCGCGCGCCTCAGGTCGGTAGCGGCTCGGTCGAGCCCTCGGCCAACGCCTGCCGCACCTGGCCGATGATGCCCTTGACCAGTGCACCGTAAGCGTCTTCGCCCAAGGCATCGGACGCGGCTTCTGCCTTCTCGAGGAACTCGTGAGCGCTGGTCAGGTCGCCGAGCCGTCGGTGGTCATCGGCCAGGCTCGCGTACAGCGACGGCATGAACCCCCGAACCTGCAACGACTGATCGAACCGCTGGGCGCGCTCATCGCTCACACCGTGGACCGCCGCGAGGGCCCGCTCGTCCCACATCAGCTCATCGCGCTGGTCGTCCTGCAGATCAGCCAGGAAGTGCGCGATCACGCAGCGGTGGAAGTCATCTCCCCCGCCGTGCTCGACCTGCGCCCACAACGACTCCAGCTCCGCGCGGGCGGCATCCGGCTCACCCGCCCGACCGCGCTGCACGGACGCCGTCACCTTGGCCATCAGGTTGTCTTCCATCCCAGCCCGTCTCCTTCGGCAGCCGGAGATCACCATCCTGCCAGCCGCCGCGGCGTGGCTGGGTGCGCGACCGTGGTGGGGACGCCAGCTGATCGCGCCGGTCCGCACCCCCAATGCGCTCGAACTGCGGCCCGACAGCGATGAAAACCGCAGTGCTGATGCCGTTGGTGAAGTCGAACGCCAGCGCCAGAACCCATCAGAACGAGTGGCCGGTGGACTACCTGGCTCTCACGCGTCTGGTGTCGTACGCCCACATCGCGATCTCCACGCGGTTGCGCACGCCGAGCTTGGCCATCAACGACGCCACGTGGTACTTGATCGTGCTCAGGCCGACGAACAGCTCGGCGGCGATCTCGGCGTTGGTCCGGCCCCGTGCCACCAGCGCGAGCACCTCCTCCTCGCGCTCGGTGAGCGGGTCGACGGGCTGGACCGGTGTCGCCGGCGCCTGGTCGGCGAAGATCGCCAGCAGCCGGCCGGTGACGTTGGGGGCGATGAGCGCGTCCCCGTTGGCTGCCGCGTGGATGGCCTGCACCAGGAGTGCCGGACCGGCGTCCTTGAGCAGGAAACCGCGGGCTCCGGCGCGCAGGGCGCCGAGGACGTACTCGTCGAGGTCGAAGGTGGTGATCACGACGACCGCCATCGGGTCCGGCACGTCGGGCCCGGCCACGCGCCGCGTCACCTCGACGCCGTCGAGGCCGGGCATCCGGATGTCGACGAGCAGGACGTCGGGACGCAGCCTGGTCGCGAGGTCGAGTGCCGCGAGCCCGTCCGCCGCCTCCCCCACGACCTCGATGTCGGGCTGGGCGCCGAGGATCATCACCAGCCCGGCCCGGACCAGGTCCTGGTCATCGGCCACGACGACACGGACGCTCATGCCGACGCCTCCACCGGCAGCACGGCCTCGACCACCCAGCCACCCTCGGGTCCCGGCCCCGCGAGGAGCGTTCCGCCGAGGAGCTGGGCGCGTTCGGCCATGCCCAGCAGCCCGAAGCCGAGCTCCGGGGCCGGGCCCGGCTCGGTCCGTCCGTCGTCGCTCACGCGCAGCCTGACGGCGTCGCCCTCCCGGCGCACGTCGATCCCGACGCGGGTCGCGCTCCGGGCGTGCCGCACGGCGTTGGTCAGCGACTCCTGCGCGAGCCGGTACAGCGCGGCGTCCACGGGGCGTGCCAGCCGGGACAGCGAGCCCGCCAGCGAGACCTCGACGGCGGGCGTCGTGTGGGCGCGCGCCAGAGCGGGCAGGTCCGCCACACCGGGCTGCGGTGAGTAGGCGACGGCTTCCTCCTCGCGCAGCACCCGCACCATGGACCTCATCTCCGCCAGGGTGCGCGACGCTTCGGACTCGATCGCGGCCAGGACCTCGACGGCCTTCTCGGGCTGGACCCCGGCGACCACGCCACCGGCCTGCGCCTGCACCGCGATGGCCGACACGTGGTGGGCCACGATGTCGTGCAGTTCCCGCGCCAGCGCCACCCGCTCCTGGTTGCGGATCTCGCGCTGCCGGCGGTGCCAGAGGTCCGCGCGGTAGCGGAACACCGCCGCAAGGGCGACGAACAACAGCAGGAGAACGGTCCCGCCGAACACGTCGGCCCAGCCCGCCGCGGAGACGTACATCCCCAGCGCGACGACGACCGCCACGAACGCCGTCCCCAGGACCATCTCCCGGCCCGAGCCCCACCGCACCAGGGAGTGGAGCAGGACCAGCACAGCCATCATGGAGTAGAGGCCGAGGTCCCCGGCGGGCGCGGTCAGCTGGAGGACCGAGAGCAACCCGACGACGCCCCACCCGACCACGGCGGCCATCAGCGGGCGGGCCCGCCGCCACAACAGGACGGGCATCAGCGCCAGGGCGAGCACCGTCACGAGGGGTTGCCAGGCCAGGCCCGGCCGAGCGATGCCCTCGACCAGGGCCGCGGCCGTGAACACGCCCACCAGCACCCAGTCGAGCCGGCCGACGGGTGGGGCGTCAGCAGGCCGCGGCTCGTGCCACAGGGAGCGCCGGAAGGTGACCACGGCTCCAGACTAGGGATCGGCGAGCCCCGGCGTACCCGTCCAAAGAACAGGAGAGGAACCGTGCCATCGGCCAGGTGAACCCCGGCCTTCGGAACGGGGTGCCCGCCGCCGGGCGCGTCGATCATGGATCCACCGAACCTCACCACGACAACGGAGCCCATGATGAGAACACGCCGACCCTCCACGCTGGAAGACCAGCGGATCCCGGTGAGGGCCACGCTCGCCGCGGCATGGACGAGCCTCATGTTCCTGTACGTCTACGTGGACGTCCTCAACTTCTTCACGCCCGGCGTCATCGAGGAGATCCGCGCCGGCAAGGTCTTCGAGTTCGACGTCTCCCAGACCTTCTCCACCTCGGCGCTGACCCTCATGTCCGTCCCGGCGCTCATGGTCGTGCTGTCGATGACGCTGCCCGCCCGGGCGAGCCGCCTCACGAACCTCGTCGCGGCCTCGCTCTACGCACCCGTGACGGTGTTCAACCTGGCGGGTGAGTCCTGGTTGTACTTCTACGGCCTCGGCGTCGTGCTGGAGCTGATCCTCCTCGCCCTCATCGTGCGGTACGCCTGGACGTGGCCCCGCACCACGCCGTCGGTGACCACCCCGGACCGTGACACCGTTCGCGCCCAACAGCAAGCGTGATCCGAATTTCTACCATCGACCACAGTGGACAAAGTCTGCAACAATCACCACGAGTCCATTGTGGATCGCTCTGACCTGCCCACTGTCCGACAGGCGTCTCACATCACGGGAGATGCACCGCGCCCCGCCACCATCCGAGTAGTTCTACCGACGTCGCTCCGAGCGCCTCCATATAACGTGCACCCAGGAGGTGCGGGAGTGAGCACACGTTTGGCTGGCGTTGCGGTGCATCTGCCCGAGGAGCGGTTGAGCACGGAGGAGGTGGAGCGGCGTCTGGCGCCGTTCACACCGCCACCCGGGCTCATCGGCCGGTTGACCGGCATTCGGTCACGGCACGTGATGCGCGACGACGAGCAGGCGTCTGATCTGGCGGTGGCCGCGGCGCGCAAGCTGCTGGCGGACACCGGATCTGAGCCGGCGGACGTCGACCTGCTCCTGTTCGCCTCTGCCAGTCAGGACATGGTGGAGCCGGCGACCGCGCACATCGTCGCGGCGAAGCTCGAGCTGCGCTGCCCCGTGATGGACGTCAAGAACGCGTGCAACAGCGTGCTCAACGCGATCGAGGTCGCCGACGCCTTGATCACGGCGGGTCGTTACCGCACGGTTCTGGTCGTGAGCGGTGAGTCACCGTCGCGGGCCGTGCGCTGGGAGGTGGCGAACGCGGCGCAGTTCCGGCGTGCCTTCCCCGGTTACACGTTGTCCGACGCGGGCGCGGCCGTGCTGCTCACCGCCGGTGAGGCCGGTGTGCTGGGCAGCGCGTTCACCGCGGATTCGACGTGGTGGGACGTCGGCACCCTGCCCGGTGGCGGATCTCGGCATCCGCGCGATCCGGAGTTCACCTACTTCGACATGGACGGTCCGCGGCTCAAGGACGCTTTCCTGCACCTGGGCCGGGACGTCCTCGACGGCATGCTCCACGAGCTGGATCTGACGTGGGACGACTTCGCGGTGGCCTGCGTGCACCAGGTGTCGTTGCCCTATCTGGAGATCTTCGCCGATCGCGCGGGCGTGCCGCGCGACAAGCTGGTGGTGACGCTGCCCGAGCACGGCAACGTGGCGTCCGCGAGCCTGCCCCTGCAGCTGGTCACCGCGCAGCGCATGGGGCGTTGCGGTCCTGGCGATCTCGTCGCCCTGGTGGGCCTGGCCGGTGGAGTGAGCCTCGGGCTCGTGGTGGTGCGGCTGTGAGCCTGTGGGTGGTCGTACCGGCTTACAACGAGGAACGCTCCATCCTCGCGACGCTGGAATCTCTTGCGGCGCAGGAGGACATGGACTTCAGGCTGGTCGTGGTGGACAACGGATCGACCGATTCGACGGTGGACCTGGTGCAGCGGTTCCACGGGGAGAACCCGGGGCTGCGGCTGGAAGTCGTGCACGAGCCGCAGAAGGGCACCGGCGCGGCGGCGGACACCGGGATGCGCCACGCCGTCGCCCACGGGGCGCGATGGCTGGCACGCACGGATGCCGACTGCCTGCCGGCGCCGGACTGGACTGTGCGGATCAAGGCCGCGCTGGGGAGCGGGCTCCGGCTGGTGTCAGGACAGCTCCTGCCGCGCAAGGACGAAGGGGTGCGGGCTGTCACGCGATGGGTGCTCATCGCCGCCGTCGAGGTCGCGTCGGCGTTCGGCAAGGTGAGGTCCGGCAACCGGGATCCGCGCTACCTGGGGCCGTACGTGATGACGCCCGGCTGCAACATGGCGATCACGGCCGAGTTGTACGTGCTCGCCGGTGGGTTCCCGCGGTCGAAGATCGAAGACCTGCACGAGGACCGCGCCCTCGTCAACGCCGTTCGCCTGCACACCAAGGCGTACGGGCGGCGGCGGGACGTGGTCGTCCATGGCTCGTCACGGCGGGCGCGGGCGTGGGGGTTGCGCAGAACGCTCGCCTGGTACGCCGACCACCGCTACCGGCCGGACGTCGTGGACATCCGATGAACTGGGAGTCGAGGCTCCAGCTGGCCGCGCACCCGGTCGCCTACCCCTTGGTGCGCGCCGTCGGCCGCGTCGCGCCGGTGGTCCGCGTACCGCGGGTGGGAGTCGTGGTCAGCGACGCCGCTCTCGCCAAGGAGGTCCTCAACGACCCGGCGCACTTCACCAAGACCGGGCCTGGGTCACCCGCGGACCTGTGGACGCCCGTGGTGGGCCCGACCGTGTTGCTGAACATGGAGGGCGCGGCCCACGGCGAGCTCCGGCGCAAGCTGTCCGGGCTGTTCACACCGCGCAGCGTGTCCGAACTGTGCGGGGCGGTCCTCGACGCACCGGTGCAGGAGCTGCGGAACGATCTGAGAGCCGGCCGTCCGGTCGACCTGGTGGCCGTCGTGCGGCGGCTGGTGGGCGCGGTGATCTGCGAACTGGTCGGGCTGGAGGTGTCCGAGGCGATGGCGGCACACGCGGCAGGAACCGCGATCACGTCCACGATCCGGCTGGGCCGCCGGTCGCTGACACCCGCACAGGTGCTCCAGTGCCGTCAGTCGCTGGGTGCGCTCACCCGGCCGGCCGCGCGGGCGTGGGCCGACGGCGACCCGGCGACCGTGCCGGGCCGGATGCGGCAACTCGGACTGACCGAGGAGGAGGCACTCGGCGCGGTGGCGGCATTCGTGCTCACCGGAACCGAGACGTTGGTGTCGTACGTCCCGCGCCTGGTGGCGTTGCTGCACGACTTCGGCTGGCTGGACCGGCTGGCCGCGGACCGGAGCCGGGTCGACGACGCGGTCGCCGAGGCGCTGCGGGTGACCGTGCCTTCGCCGGTGATGCTGCGCAGCGTCGCCGCGGACACCCGGATCGGCCGGGTGCGGGTGCGGACCGGCGACCGGGTGGTCATCGCGACGATCTCCGCCGCCCGCGCGCTGGGGCCCTTCGAACCAGAACGCCCGCACCCTCCGCAGATCAGGCAGCTGTGGTTCGGCGCGGGACCGCACTTCTGCCTCGGCATGCCGTTGGCACAAGCGGAGATCCGCGCGGTGCTCGACGCCGTGCTCGACGCGACCCCGTTGTCCGTTGTGGACCGAAGCCCCGCCCGGCGGGTGCTGATCCCCTGCTACTCGAGATTGGTGGTGCGCCGTGGCTGACGACCTGCTGATCGGGGTGCTGGAAGCGGCCAGGCGCCACAGCGGGAGCCCCGCGCTGACCGACGGCCGCGGGAGGACGACGACCTACGCCGAACTGGCCGACCGCGTGCTCGGCACAGCGCACCGGTTGCGCTCAAGGGGTTTCACGCCCGGCAGCCGGATGTTGTTCTCGGTACGACCGGGGCCTGACGCGATCGTGCTGGCGCTCGGAACCGTCGCGGCCGGCGGCACGGTGGTGTTCGTCGACCCCGGCGGCGGGCAGGAGCTCTTCACGAAGCGCACTGAACTGGCTGGGCCGGCGTGGGTGGCGGCCGAATCCGTGCTGTACGCGGCCAGCGCACCCGGCCCGGTGCGCGCCTTGGCTCGTCGCAGGGGCGTGCTCCTGCCGGACTACACCGCGCTGCCGGTGCGGTACATCAGATCCGGGCCGTGGCTGCCCGGTGTGCCGCTGCGCGCGGTGTCCACCCGGACGCTCGCGAAACCGGTCGCCGACGCGCCGCTGCCCGACCCGCGACCGGACCAGGACGCCGTGGTCGTGTTCACCTCGGGCACCACGGCCGAGCCGAAGGCCGTCGTGCACACCAGGGGTTCGCTCGCGGCCGCGCTGAACGTGCTGGCGGCGCGGTGCGAGCTGGGTCCGGACTCCCGAGTGCACACCGACCAGATGATGCTGGGACTGCCCGCGCTCGTCGCGGGCGCGCACTGGTCCATGCCGCCCTACGGGTTCGCGCCGGCCGCCGATCCCGTAGCGCTGGCGGCCGGTCTGGAGGGCACGACCCACACCTTCCTGGTGCCCTCCGACATGGCCGCGATCCTCGACAGCGGGGTCGCGCTGCCACGGTCGCTGCGCCAGGTGTTGCTGGGTTCCGCACCGGTCCTGCCACCTCTGTTGCGGCGGGCACGAGCCGCGCTGCCTGGCGTCGAACTGCTCGCCGTGTACGGCATGACCGAGATCCTCCCGATCGCGATCGCGACCGCCGAGGAGAAGCTCGCGCACGACGGCGACCTCCTCGGCCGGCCGCTGCCGGGCGTGCGGGCGCGCGTCGCCGAGGACGGGGAGCTGATGGTGGCCGGACCCAACATGTGCCGCGGTTATCTGGGATCGCCACCGTTGACGGAGCACGCCACCGGCGACCTGGCTCGGCTGGAGGGCGACCTGATCGTGCTCACCGGCCGCAAGAAGGACATGATCCTGCGCGGGGGAACCAACGTGTACCCCGGCTTGTACGAACCGGCCATCACCCGCCTGCCCGGAGTCGCGGCCGCCGTCATGGTCGGCGTGCCGGACGAGATCGGCGACGAGCGGATCGTGCTGGCGATCGTGCCCTCCCCCGACGCCGGCCCCGAACTGGCCGCGCGGGTCCAAGCCTCGCTGCCGGACCTGATCGACGTGTACGCGCTGCCCGACGAGGTCGTCGTCCTGCCGGAACTGCCGCTGTCGGGCCGCACCAGGAAGATCGACCGATCCGCCCTCCGCACGAGACTGGCTCGCTGATGCGGCTCGCGGTGACGGGGGCGACCGGCTTCGTGGGTGGGGCGGTGTGCCGTGCCGCCGAAGCACGGGGCTGGCGAGTGCACGCCTACGGGTCACGTTCGTGGGACATCACGGCGGGCCCGCTGATCGACCCGCCCATCGTCGACGCCGTGGTGCACTGCGCCGCTGCCGTCACCGACTGGGGTTCTGGTGCGGAGATCCGGCGGGTGAACGTCTCCGGCACGCGAAACGTCCTGGAGACCTTTCCCGGCGCACGGTTCGTGCACATGTCGTCGGCGAGCGTGTACGACCCGTTCAAGCCGACCATCTCGGCGGTCGAGTCCGCTGCGCCGGTGAGTCGCTACCTCACTGCCTACGGTGCGACGAAGGCCGAGGCGGAGGGCTTGGTGCTGGCACGTCCGAACAGCGTCATCCTCCGTCCCCACGCCGTTTACGGCCCGGGCGACCCGACTCTGCTCCCGCGGGTCCTGAGCGCGATCCGCGGCAGGACCTTGTTCCTCGTGGGCGACGGGCAGGCGCTGCAGTCACTCACGTCGATCGGCAACCTCGCCCAGGCCGGCCTGCTGGCCTGCACCGGCCGGCCCGGCGTCTACAACGTGGCGGACTCCTCCCCGGTCGTGCTGGAAAGCGCGTTGCGGGACCTGATGCGGGAACGCGGCCTGGACGTCCGGATCCGCCACCTCCCCCTGAGACTCGCCTGGTCTCTGGCCGCGGTGGCCGAACCCGTCTGGCGGCTGGCGGGTCGGGCCCAGCCTCCCCGCCTGACCAGGTACGCCATCAGCCATCTGGCCAGCGAGCGCACTCTGGACATCACCGCCGCCCGAACGCACCTCGGTTACGAGCCCGCGCCGACGTCTTTCGCCGGCGCGGCAGCGTGGTGAACCACCACCGATCTCCGCACTTCCGTTTCGCTGACGTGATCGCGGGCGAGCGCTTGACCTTCCAGCGGCTGCAAAGTCGAGGATCGATCTCATGAAAATCCTCGCGATCGCGTCGATCCTGGTGCTGCTGCCGATCTCACCGGCGGCCGCGTCTCCCACGCTGACTTTCCAGGCCTGCGCGGACGTCCCGGAGGCCGACTGCGCCTCGCTCACCGTGCCGGTCGACCGCGCCCGACCGGACGGGCCTCAGGTCAGTCTCGCCGTCGCACGCCGCAAGGCGACCGACCCCGCACGGCGCATCGGTGTGCTGCTGGTCAATCCCGGCGGACCGGGCGGATCGGCTGCGCAGTACGCGAAGGACGCGCCCAAGACCTTCAGCCCCGAGGTGCTCGCGCGGTTCGACGTCGTCGGCTACGACCCCCGCGGAATCGGTGACAGCCAGCCGATCTACTGCGACACGTCAGCGGTGGGCGTCCCTCATCCCAGTGGCCGGCCGGACACCCCGGAGCGGTTCGCCCAGCAGGTCGAGTACAACCGCCGCCTCAACGACGACTGCCGCATCCGAACCGGCCCCGTGTTCGACCGGGTCGACGCGCAGAGCGCAGCACACGACATGGACGACCTGCGCGAAGCCCTGGGAGAGCAGAAGATCAGCTATTACGGACAGTCCTACGGCACGCTCTACGGCCAGAAGTACACCGAACGGTACGGCGAGCACGTACGCGCCATGGTCATCGACAGCGTGATGGATGCGAGCCGGCCACTCGCTGAGCTGCTCGAGACCGGTGCCCGAGCGGGCGAGGGAATCTTCACCGAGTTCGTGCGCTGGTGCGGCGTCACCCCTTCATGCGCGTTGCACGGCGAAGACGTCCTGTCCCTCTACGCCGATCTCCGCGCCCGCGCCGCACGCGGTGACCTGCACACGCCAGGCCTGCCCGACGTACCGCTGACGGTGACAGAACTCGCGAACCGCACCGTCCGATTCGGATACTCACCGGACTTCACGCGCATGGGCGAGTACCTCAAGTCGCTGTCGGCCCAGCCCGAAGCCGTTTTCAGCGCGGCCGTCGCGACCCGCCGTCCCCAGGCCGTGCTGTGCCAGGACGTCGCCGGGCATCCGCGCAGTGCCGCCGACGTCGCCGCGATGGACGCCCGCGTCCGTGCTGCCGCACCGAACGTTCAGGCCTCCCCCATCTGGGACCTCGCACTCGTCCGGTGCGTCGGGTGGCAGGGGCCTGAGCTGAACCCCGCTCTGCCGTGGCGTCCGGAGAAGGCGCCGCGGGTTCTGGTGCTGAACTCGGTGCACGATCCGGCGACCGGTTACGAGAACGCGGTCAGCGTGCACCGTCAGGCCCGGGGGAAGGCAGTCCTGGTGACGTACGAAGGAACCGGACACGGCGTGTACACGCGTACGGCGTGCACGCGAGAGGTCACCGACGCTTATCTGATCGGCGGAACCGCACCGCAAGACGGGCTGCGGTGCCCGGCCGTGTGATCTGCGCACCGGGTTCTTGATGCGGAACGCTGCCTGCCCCGGGTGTGCGGCGACGGGCGTCCGTGTCGGTCGTTCGACCCACTGCGCCCAGCCCCCCGCCTCGATATCTTGATCTTTTGAACCCCACCGAAGGCTTGGAGCATCACCATGACCACCACCCGGCGCCTCATCACCGGCCTGGCCACCGCGGCTCTGGTCATGTCGGCCCTCACCACCGGCACCGCCACCGCCGCCACCAAGGGCAGGATCGTCATCAACAACAACTGCGGCAAGGCGGTCTCCACGACGATCCACCGCACCAGCGGTTCGATGATCGCGGGCACCGCCGCCGCACCCGCGGGCAGCAGCTTCGGCTACCCGGTCGCCCCCGGCACCTACGTGGTGCGCGTGCCCGCCGGCGCCAAGACCGTCAAGGTCCTCGACGTGAGCCCCAAGGCGCACTCGGTCATCGTCAGGGCTTGCTGACCGCCAGCAGCGTGGTGCGCTCGCTGGGGCCGCCCTGTTGCAGCACCTCGCGGCGCGCCTCGTCGCGGTTCATACTGGATGCTTCCGGACTGGCTCGTCGAGGCTGGTGGATCACATGTGGATTCCGGGGCGTCGCCCGCGGCGAGGCGCGAACGTGGCAACCGCGAAGGACTCCACCTCCGCGCGTCTGGTCGCGCTGAGGTCGTTGCTGGAGGTGGCCACGCGTGCGGTCGCACTCCAGCCCGCCGCCGAGCAGATCATCGGCGCCTGCGCGCAACCGGGCGACACCCCTGTGCAGGTGGCCCGCCAGGGCAGCCGGATCGCCTCCGACTACTGCCGGCTGCACGGGTGGGCGATGGACCTCATCGGCAACGCCGACCGCGCGTCGCTGGAGTTCCGGGTGACCCAGCTGCTGCACTACCACTCCGAGATGGTCGACACGTGCCTCAAGCTCGCCTTCCCGAAGTTCCGGAGCCCCAGGCTCGAACAACGGCGGCTGGCGTTGCGCGGACTCGGCGAGCCGGCACGCACCCTGCGCGACGCGCAGGCGGCGCTCGCCCTGTGGATCTCCGACCTCGAACGGACCGACGGCGCCGTGCCGCCACCCCGCTGAACACCGCCGCGTTTGAGCCGGCCGTTCCGGTGGTACCGATCAGGATCATTTCGATCCCGTTCCGGAGGGTGCTCATGCAGATCCAGGTCAACACCGACCACAACATCCACGGTGGCGAACGACTGGCCACCTATGTGACCACCGACCTGGAGAACAGCCTGTCCCGGTTCAGCGGATGGTTGACCCGCGTGGAAGTGCACCTCAGTGAGGACGGCGGCAGCAAGCCGGAGGACAAGAAGTGCGTCATCGAGGCGCGGCCGGGAGGCAAGCAGCCGGTCGCGGTCACCCACCACGCGACCAACGTCGACGACGCCTACGCCGGAGCGGCGCACAAGCTGGGCAGGGTGCTGGATTCCCGGTACAGCCGCGCCCACGACCACAAGGGCAGTGACAGCATCCGCCACATGCCCGCTCCGGAAGACCCGGAGCTGGTCGGCGTGATCGAGGACGAGCCCCGCAGCTGACCGGGCGGCACGGCGCTCTGGCCGGGTGCGCCCGGCCAGAGCCGACGCGGGAACCAAGATCCGCGAGCGGCACGGAAGTCGTCGATGCCGGCGCCGTTCTGCACGTCAACCCGATGCCGACTCAGCAGTCGGGTCCACCTCCTCCCACCTCCCCGTCGGCGCAGGTCGACGCCGCACACCCCGCAATCATGGCGTGCGGCGGAACGCGACAGGCGCCGGCGTCGTCCGATGGGACGAACACCTGAGCGGGTCCTGGGGGCGGAGGAGCTATCAGCCGGTTGAGCGTGCGGGTGCTGGGCCCTCTGGAGGTCTGGCGGGACGGCCGCAGGGAGAACCTCGGGGGCGTCAAACAACGGGCCCTGCTCGCGCACCTCGCGCTGCACACGAACACCGACGTCTCGCTCGACCAGCTGGTCGAGGCCCTGTGGCCAGCTACCCGGCCGCGGTCGGTGGTGCAGAACGTCCGGACCTACGTCTGGCGGCTGCGGCAGCTGCTCGACGAGCAGCTGCGCACTCATGGCACCGGTTACGTGCTCGAGCTCGAGGCTGACGAGCTCGACGCGCTGATGTTCGACGAGCTCGTCGCGGAGGCCCGCCGACGCCCCGACGCGGCGCTCGGGTTGTTGCGGCGGGCGGAGTCCCTCTGGCGTGGCCGTCCTCTCGAAGATCTGCCGGACCACGACGCGTGGACGCCCGCTCTCGCCCGGCTCGACGAAGCCCGGCTCGCGGCGACCGAGCAACGGCTCGGGTTGCAGGTGGCCTCGGGTGAGCACGCCGAAGCGATCCCGGAGCTCCGGGCGTTGCTGGTGGAGCACCCTTACCGCGAGAGCGTGTGCGCACAGCTCGTGCTCGCCCTGCATCAGGACAACCGGCGTGTTGAGGCGTTGCAGGTCTACACGGACATGCGCGTGCGGCTCACCGACGAACTCGGGCTGGAGCCCGGATCCGCGCTGCGAGGGGCCCAGCTCGCGGTGCTGCGCGACGAACCGGCGTCCGCTCCCCTTCGTCAGCTACCGCCGGCGGTGTCCGACTTCTGCGGCCGCGCGGAAGAGATCGCGGTGCTGACGACGGCACTGCGGCAGGGCCCGGCACCGGCCGCGGTGACCGGGCCTCCCGGTGTCGGCAAGTCGACGCTCGCGATCCGGGTGGCGCACCAGGTCGGTGACCACTTCCCGGACGGACAGCTCTACGTCGACCTCGGCGGCACCTCCGACCACCCGCGCGAACCGGGCGAGGTGCTCACAGAACTGTTGCACGCCTTGGGGATCACGGGCGCCGGACTGCCCGCGAACGTCACCGCGCGAGCCGCGCTGTTCCGCTCCAAGCTCGCCGGCCGGCGGATGCTGGTGGTGCTCGACGACGCCGCCTCGGTGAGCCAGCTCGTGCCCCTGCTCCCGGCCGACGCCGGCTGCGCGGTCCTGGTGACCAGCCGGCGCAGGCTGCCGGAGCTGCCCGGCGCGCTGCAGGTGGAGCTCTCGCCGTTCTCCCCGGAGGAGGCGGCGGAACTGCTCGCCGCGATCGCGGGCGAGGACCGGGTCTGCGCCCAGCCCGACGAGGCGGCGGCGATCGCGACGGCGTGCGGTCATCTGCCGCTGGCGATCCGGGTGGCGGGCGCGCGGCTGGCCGGCCGCGCCAGGTGGTCGATGCAGGTGCTGCGCGAGCGGCTCGTCGACGAGTCGACGCGGTTGCGCGAGCTCACCTCGGGTGAGCTGGCCGTGCGGGCGAGCTTCGACCTGAGCATCCGGCAGCTGTCGCAGCACGAGTTCCAGGCGTTCGTGCGGCTGGCGTTGCTCGGCCCGCACGACTTCCCGAGCTGGGTGGTCGAGACGCTGCTCGGCGAACCGGGCACGGAGCACCTCGTGGACGGGCTGGTCGACGCCCATCTGCTCGAGACCTTCGGCGCGGACGGCATCGGCCAGCCGCGCTACCGGCTGCACGACCTGTTGCGGTGCCACGCTTTGAACCACTCTCTGCCGGACCGTGAGGCCGCGCTCGAACGGACGTTGCGCGCGTGGCTGTGGCTCACGGTCACGGCGGCACGGCGGTTGCCCGTCACGTTCGGCACCACCATCGCCGACGTCGACCCGGTCGCGGCACCGGAACGCCTGCTCGCCGAGCCCGTCGCGTGGTTCGAGGCGGAACGGCGCACGTTGTGCGGCGCGGTCGACATCGCGGCGGACGCGGGCCTCGACGAGGTGGCGTGGCAGCTCGCGGCGGCCTGCGTGCCGTTCTTCGACCTGCACAGCCACTACGAGGACTGGGCGCGCACCCACGCGCGGGCGTTGCGGAGTGTCCGCGCGGCCGGCAACAAAGCGGGCGAGGCGGCGTTGCTGCGCGGCATCTCGCAGGTGCACATCTACCGCAGTGAGTTCGCGGAAGCCGAGCAAGGACTGCTTGCGGCACAAGCGCTTTACCGCTCACTAGGCGACGACCGCGGCCAGGGCATGTCCCTCGCCGGCATCGGCGTGGTGCACCGGCTGCGGGCGGAGTACGAGCGCTCGATGGAGTTCTACTCCGAAGGCCTGCGGCTGCTGGAGCTGGCGGGCGATCTGCATTCCGTCGCGCACGTGCGGGCGTCGATCGGCGCGGTCCACGGCTCGCTCGGCAAGCCCGAGGAGGCGCGGAAATGGCTCACGAACGCCCGGCAGCTCGCCGCGGACCTCGGTGACGCACACCGCGAAGCTCTCGTGCTGGTGCGGCTTTCCGCGCTCTACCGCAGCACGGGCGAGCACGAGCAGGAGCTGGTCAGCGCACGCCGGGCCGTGATGATCCTGACGGACCTCACCGACGAGCGGTGCACTGCGTTCGCCCAGGTCGAGCTGGGCGAGGCGTTGATCTCGAACGGCCACCCGCAGGAGGCGCACGACCTCCTGCGGCAGTCGCTGGAAACCTACCGCCGCACCGGAAACCGGGAAGGCGAACCCGCCGCGCGGCGAGCACTCGCACGCGCGGCGGGATCACTGGATCAGTTGCTGTTGCCGGGCTTCCAGCCGAGGTAGTTGCGGAAGTAGCCGGTCGAGCTGCCGTGGCCGATCTTGCCGCCGACGCTGGTCGACCAGAAGCCGCCGTTGCCGTCCGCGACGCCTACGTGGCCGTACTGGCTGGTGTTCCAGAAGACGAACGCGCCCCTGGGCGGCGTGCCGGTGGTGTGGCGGGCACCGTCCGAGGACCGCCAGTGGTCGATCGCCGACGCGTGGTGCGTCGAACGGTTCCACGCCAGGCGGACGGCGCGCTCGCAGTAGCCCTCGTACGCCGTGCTGCCGCGGCGGTCGGACATCCACTTGATGGCGCCGGCCGCCGTCTGCTGGATGGCGACGTCGCCCTCGACGGCCGACGCGGTGGCCGTGTCGTCGAGCCACGGCTGCGCGATCTCGACGTTCGGGCTGAACACTTCCCCGCCGGCCGCGCCGGCCGGAGCGGCGGTGCCGATCAGGACCGCGCCGAGCAGGCCGATGGCAGCGACCGTGACTTTGGTGAACCGCATGAGATCCCCTTTTCGCATGTCTGCACTGCTCCCACAGCGTTCGGGGATCGCATACACGGCTGATACATCGCCGATACACGGCGTCAGAGCTCGTACCGCAGTAGACGGGCGAACACCTGCGACAGTGCAAAATGGACTGCACGAAAACGACTCCCTGCTTAGACTGAGCAAGTTTTCGTCGACTGAATCCGACAGACCCACGACCCCATTGGAGAACACGACCACGTGTCTGACGACCTGTCGGTGCTGTGGCAGCAACAGTGGCCCTACTGCCCTCCGCAGGCCGACAACTTGAAGCACGTCTACCGCGATCGGTGGGCCGCTTCCACAGCCTGCCGGAATCCAAGCGCTACCCCGAGGACAGCTCCGAGTACGACATCGTGCTCCACCGCTACAACACGGTCCTCGACGAACTGTTCCGCGAGCAGGAGGTCCGGATCATCACAGCCACCTGGTCGAGCGGCCCTGAGCCTCCTGCGCTGCCGGAGCGGCATTCACGCTGGCATCCCGATGCGTATCACTGGACGTCCTTTCGCACCGACGAGGACGAGACGGATCCGGACTTCTTCACCTACGTCCACCTGCACGCAAGCCGCGTGCCCTGGCGACACGGCTCGATCGACGACCTGCTCCGCGCCGTTGCCGAGGATCTGACCGCCGGAGCGATGATCACCAGCCTGAGCTTCGACCGGATCCACCACCCCTACGACGGGGGCGCCGACGTCCTCCTGCCCACGGCTGCCGACCGCGACGCCGTGAAACACCGCCACACCGACTGGCTCTCACTCCATCCCAACGGCTTCTGAACGTCCGCGGCTCCCGGCTCGCGCCTGGAGCTAGTCGCCCAACCTGATCAGCAACTCCCGGAAGATGCCCAGCTCCCCCGGCGTCAGCGGCACGTCTCCCGCGGCCAACAGCGCCAGCAGGGTCCGGGCGGCCGACGCCAGGTCCGTCCCACCCGCCTGCGCGACGAGGACCGACCTGAACACCGCGTCCCTGGTGCGCTCGGACAACCCTTCGAGACCGGGGTTCGCGATCAACAGGATCGTGGTGCCGACCGTGGCCGCGTGGATCGTCTGCACGGCGTCGTCCACCGGCATCGTCAGCAGGCCGGCCTCGCCGATCCGCGCGACGATCCGGCGCAGGATCCGCTCTCCTTCCTGCGAGGCAGGATGCTGAGTCGTGCGCGCGCCGCCGTACATGAGGCCGTAGAGCGCCGGGTTGCGCAGACCGAACTCGACGTGGCCGTTCCAGCCCCGGCGCAGGTCCTCGACCGGGTCGGCGGACGGGGCCCGATCGCGCTTCTCCTCCAGGTACTGCTCGAACCCCGCCGCGACCACGGCGTCGAGCAGGCCCTTCTTGTCCCCGAAGTGGTGGTAGACGGTCGGCGGCGTCACGCTCGCGGCCGCGCACACGTCGCGGATCGACGCCCCTTCCACCCCTGCCCCGTCGACGAGGTCGATGGCCGCAGCCAGGATCCGCGTCCGAACATCGCTCATGCAGCCGGACTATAGCGCCGTTACACGACTGATTGCCAGCGTTACACAGCTCGTGTTAGCGTCGATTCGGACATCAGGACATCAGCGTTAACACACCGGAGATGAAGCCATGAAACGCGTCCTCGCCGCCACGTTCGCCGCAGCCCTCGCGTTCCCCGCCGTCGCCCACGCGCACCCGGACCACTCGGTGGCGCCGCCCGCTCCCGTCGCGAACCCCGTCTACGGCACGGGCTGGCAGCAGCGCGCCCCGATCGCCGGTGGGCCGCGCCAGGAGCACAGCGTCGCGGCGATCGGCCGGCACGTGTACCTGATCGGCGGCATCCGCCCCGACGGCAACGGCGGTGTCACCACCGTCCCGGACGTCGAGGTCTACGACACGCGCGCCAACACGTGGCGCAGGGCGGCGCCGCTGCCCGTGCCGATGAACCACCCCAACGCCGTGGCGGTCGGCGGCCGGATCTACGTCCTCGGCGGACTGTCCGGCGGCGCTTCGTGGGAGGCCCTCGCGGACAGCTTCGTCTACAACCCCGTCACCGATCGCTGGACGAAGCTCCCGCCCATGCCGAAGGGCTTCGAGCGGGGCAGCGCCGCGATGGGCGTCCACGGCACCCGCATCTACCTCGCGGGAGGCATGCGCACCCTCACGCCCGGCCCCGGCGGCCTCCAGGACACCGTCGCCGACGTGCACTCCTACGACGTCCTGACGCGCCGATGGACCACCCTCCCGTCACTGCCGGAGGCCCGCGACCACGTAGGCGGCGCGGTCGTCGGCGGCACCTTCTACGTCGTGGGCGGCCGCGACCGGGGCCAGGTCAACGTCCGCGACACCGTCTACGCGTTCTCCCGCGGCAAGTGGACCGAGCGGGCACCGATGCCCACCCCGCGCGGCGGTCTCGCGTCGGCCGTCATCGGCACGAAGATCTACACCTTCGGCGGCGAGGGCAGGGTGATCGACGGCGTGAACACCGTCTTCCCCGAGACGGAGGCCTACGACACCCGCACGGACCGCTGGGAGGAGCTCGCGCCCATGCCGATCCCCCGCCACGGTACGGCGGCCATCGGCGTCGGCGACACGATCTACGTCCCCGGCGGCGGCAACCGCGGTGGCGGCGCCCCGATGGACGTCAACGACGCCTACAAGCCGCGCTGAACCCCTCGGCCGAGTTCGCAGTGTCGCGAAGGGACAGAGCCGGAATAGGCAACTGTTGCCGATGCGTGCGGTGACCTTGTGACGGCAGCATCGTGGGGTGCCGGCAAACCCCACCGCGTAGGAGAAGCTCTTGAGCAGAATCCGGCGCGGCGACATGAGTCACGTTGGTTTGCTCGACTCTTCTGCTGGCGATCGAAGACCACTGCTGCGGTGGCACCGGCCGACTGATCACGCCGGAATCGTTGAGGTGCCAGGTGCTCCCGGCTTGTTCCACACCACGAACGCCGCCGGCAACAACCCGCTGCGACGTGCCGCCGACAAGATGCGGGAGCTCGCAGATCTGCTGGGCGTGCGGGACCTCACGTTGCGGCCCGATGCCTACATCGAGGTTTTCGGCCGCGACTCCACTGTTGCCCACCCGCAGATCGAGATGGGCGGCGATGTCTTTCCGGTCCACGTCAAGACCTCGAAGAACCGCCCCTTCGAGGGCGCGGCCCGCGTCAACATCGTCTCCGGTGTGTGCCTGTTCAGCGATCGGAGACTGCGGACCCTCGACGTGACGGGTCGCGACGTGAGACTGCTGCAACCGAAAACGCAGCCACCGATGGAGAAGATCGTCAGTTTGCGTGTCGACGATCGGATGTCGCTCTACGAGTACGAGTCGAGCCTCAGGCAGATGGCGCTCGTCCGCGGACTTCTGGCGAGCATCCCGGCATCAACACCGGTCTCGGTGACGCTCGACCTTCCGAGGGCCCAGTACTACCTCTTCCTCGTCGACGCGCTGAAGTGCGGCATGGTCGGCACTGATCTCGCCCTGGCGTGGTTCGACGAGGTGGACCTGCGGAGGCGGCGCGTGGCGGAACTGATGGTCGATGAGATCAGTCGCCCCGGCTTGAGAACCGGACGCAGCTGCCCGATCCAGCTGGCGACCGCGTTCGACGACCTGGCTGACCACGTGCGGTCAGTTGTGTCCTCGGACGGCGTTCCCGAGATCGAGGACTGCGTGGCCGTGCTCGACACAAGCGGTGATGACATGTGGGATCTGCTCAGAACGACGTGGACTCCGCGCACGTTCCACGACCTCGGCTACGCCGGTTACACCATCGAGAAGATGCGGGCCTCGCTGAACGTTGAGGGAAAACCACCCGAGCTCGGGTTGATGGTCGACAGCGCCTCTGAAGGACGTGGCCACTCCGCAGCTGAGTCGGTCCAGCGCGACCTCGCACGCCGCCACCCCGGACTCTCGTTCGCGATGGCCGGCCTGTACTCGCTGGAGAAGCTAATGGTCGCCGGAGACTCCCGGCCGCTCAGATCGCTGTACTTCAACGACCCCGGCACGGTCGCTGTCGACACGACGGGCACTGAAGTAGACCTCATACGAGCGACGTACGAGCTATATCACCACTGACCGTGCACAACGCGGAGATCATCGCTTCTGCCGGGACGCCTTCTTCGGCGGCGGAGCACTGCTTTCACGGACCTGCAGAACCGGTTTCAGCACCACAGAGGACTTGCGCCGGGGTGCGCAGCTCATGGCGGCGACGAGGAGCCGCGCCGCTTCGACGCCGATCTCCCGGTACGGGATCGCGACCGTCGTCAGCGCAGGCGTGATGCGATCCATCAGCATCATGTCGTTGAACCCCACCACGCTCACGTCCTCAGGACAGCGCAGACCTGCTTCGGCGAGCGAGTCGAGGCAACCGAGTGCCATGAGGTCGTTCCCAGCGACGACCGCCGTGAATGACGTGTCCTCGCGCAGGCGGTCGCGCATGGCCTCGCGGCCCGCTTCGAAGGTGAAGGCACCGCACTCGGTCACCTGGCCGCCCAGGACCGGCAAGCCGTGCTTGCGGACGTAGGTGACGAACGCCTGCTTGCCGGCGCGCCCGGTCGACACGTCCTGCGGTCCCGCGACGAGAACGATCCTCCGATGTCCGAGGGCGACGAGGTGGTCGAGCACCATTCGCGCGCCTTCGGCCTCGTCCGCCCTGACGGAGGGCACGCCGGATCGCGCCGGTCGTCTGTTGGCGAAGACGTACGGCGTGTTCGAGCCCTGTTCCAGCGCGGCGTCCAAGGCGGGATCGTGCAACCGGGCGGTCGCCAGGATGATGCCGTCGACGTTGCGCTGCCGGAACGCGGACACGGCCTCCTCGTTGCGCGCGCTGTCGTCGTCCGTGTTCACGACCCACGTGCTGTAGCCCTCGGAGCGGAGCACTTCCTCCGCCCCGCGCACCATGGGCGGGAAGATCGGGTTGGTGATGTCCGGCACGAGGATCCCGACGGCTCGCGACGTCGCGGTCCTGAGGGTGCGGGCCGCGATGTTCGCCGTGTAGCCGAGTTCCGCCGCCGCTCGCAGGACCCGGTCGAGCGTGTCGGCTTGCACGAGGTGGCGAGAGGATTCGTTGAGCGCCCGGGACGCGGTGGCGGCGTGCACACCGGCCCTGCACGCGACGTCCTTCAGTGTTGCCCTCTTCACCGGCAAAGCATAGTCCGGTCCCTGGTCACAGCGTCGCGACCACGTCGATCTCGACCAGGAAGCCGGGGTCATAGAGCGTGGCGACGCCGACCATCGTCTGCGCCGGCGGCGGGGTCGTCGCACCCGACCGGAGCGCGTCGATGATCGGGCCGGCGACCTCGGGCCGGTACTCGGCGATGTAGATGGTCTCCTTCACCACGCGGGACCGGTCAGTGCCCGCTGCGGCGAGGGCCACGTCGATGTTGCGCACGATCCGCCGGGCCTGCTGCCCGTGGTCACCGGCGCCGACCAGTTCCCCGTCCTGGTTCCACGCCACCTGGCCGGACAGGTACACCAGTCCCGCCTCCGGTACGACGACGGCATGGCTGAGCACACCCGGGACGGGGTGCAGCCCCTCGGGGTCGATGTGACGAACGGGCACGTGCATCTCCTCCACGACTGAAGACCAGCGAGATATAGTAATTGTAGGTGACCATCATCCCCGATGGCGATGTTGTTGCGAGGAAAAGGAGAAGTGCGCGGTGCGAAGCGAGGCCAATCCGTCCGAAATGGACCCGGGCGACGTCTACCGGCTGCTCACCTCGGTCGTGGTGCCCAGGCCCATCGCCTGGATCTCGACCCGGTCCGCGGCCGGGGTCGACAACCTCGCGCCGCACTCGTTCTTCACCGTGTCCTGCGTCGAACCTCCGATGGTCCAGTTCACCTCGGTGTCCGTGAAGGACTCGCTGCGCAACGTCAGGGAGACCGGCGAGTTCGTGGTGAACTTCGCTTCGGCCCACCTGTTCGAGCACATCAACGCGACCGCGACGGACTTCCCCGCGGACGTGAGCGAGTTCGAGGCCGTCGGGCTGACTCCCGAGCAAAGTGCCGCTGTGACACCGTTCCGGGTCGCCGAGTCGCCCGTCGCCATCGAGTGCACGCTCGAGCACGAGCTGCCGCTGGGAGATTCGACCGTCGTCATCGGGCGGGTCCGGCACATCGCGGTGGACGAGGACGTGTTCGTGGTCGACGAGCGCGGCAACAGGCTTCCCGACATCCACCGGTTGCGGCCGTTGGCGCGCCTCGGCCGCAACGAGTGGTCCGAGATCGGCGAGGTGCGGACGATCACCCGGATCCCGCACCGCGACTGGCCGGGCCACTACACCGGTGGTGAAACCGCGTTGTAGGCCTTGGCGATCCGGTCGCGAAGACCTGGGAGGCGCGCGGCGGCGGTGCGCACCTCTGCCGCGCTCATCTCGCTCAGCCCGGCGGCCGCGAGCAGCGAACGCACGGTCTCCTCGGGCGGCGCGACAGGCGCTCGCAGGTGCCAGTCGGTTCGCGTCTGGAACGCATGGCCGGCGTTGAGGACCGCCGCCTCGGCGTGATGGCGGCCGACGATCTGCAGTCCCAGAGGAAGCCCGGTCTCGGAGAAGCCCATCGGCACGGACAGCGCCGGCTGCCCGGTCGCGTTCCACACCGGCGTGTACAACGCGTCGATCGTGCGCAGCGAAGGCAGGTCGGTGATCGCCGGGGCCGCTCCCGCGGTGGTCGGCGTGACCACGAGGTCCACCTCGCGGAACAACGTGCTCATCGCCTCCCTGCCTGCCCGGCGCACCTCTTCCAGCCGAGCGCGCTCCTCAGCGGAGATCAGCGCACCCGTGAGCAGCGCAGTTCTGGTTTGAGGTGCGTACGCACCCCACTCCCGTCGCAACCCCTCCTGGTGCTCGACGAAGCCTTCAGCGAGGTATCCGAGCACGGTCGTGGTCGTGAGCTCCTCGAACCACGGCACCTCGACCTGCCGCACCACGGCGCCGGCGGCTCGGAGCACGTCCACAGCGGCCGCGAACGCCTCCAGGGTCGTCGGCGACGCTGTCGTTCCCCTCCCCACCAGGGCGTCAACTCCCACCGTCACGCCGGAGAGCATCCCGGTGAGGTCGGCATGTCGCCGTCCGCTGGTCAGCGCGTCGAGGACCAGCGCGCAGTCCTCGGCCGTGCGGGCCATGGGGCCGACCGTGTCGTATCCGGGTGCGAGCGGAACACACCCCGCGACCGGGACCAGCCCGTAGGTCGGTTTCAGCCCCGTCACCCCGCAGTAGGCCGCCGGTCCCCGGATGCTGCCCGCGGTGTCGGTCCCGAGTCCCGCCGGGAAGAACCCCGCCGCGACACCGCTGCCCGTGCCCGAGCTCGACCCGCCTGTCCAGTGGTCGGTGTTCCAGGGGTTGCGCGGGGTGCGGAAGCCGAGTTGCCCGATCGGTCCTCCGACCCCGAACTCCATGGTCGAGACCTTGCCGAGCACCACGGCCCCCGCCGCCCGCAGCGAGGTGATCACGTCAGCGTCAGACCGGACCCCACGCCAGGGGTGGTCCACGGAGCTTTGCGCCGTCGTCGGCCCCTCACGAGTGGTGATCAGATCTTTGATGCCCAACGGGATTCCGTGCAGCGGGCCGCGATCGACGCCGGCGGCCAGTTCGGCGTCGGCGGCCTGCGCGGCGGCGACAGCTTCATCGTCGAACCTGGCGAGGTAGACGCCGAGCACCTCGTCCCGCGCGTCGGCGCCGTCCAGCAGCCGTCGCACGATCTCCACGCTCGACAACGCACCAGACCTCAGGGCACGGCCCAGCCCTGCGACCGTCCACTCCGGATCGTTCACCGCTCCCCCGCTCAGACGTCGATGTGTTCCAACTGCTCGAAGATCTCTTCACGCCGGGACTCGAACTGCGAGGGCAGCTGGAACCGCGAACCGAGCTCCTTCGGGGACTCGTCGATCGTCCAGCCCTCCTCACCGGTGACGGCGAGCTCGAAGAGGGAGCCGCCCGGCGAACGCACGTACACCGATTTGAAGTACTTGCGGTCCTTCAGCTCGGAGATGTCGGTGTAGCCGGCGCCCTCCATCTCGTTCTTGATCGCCTGCTGGTTGCCGAGGTCCACCACGTTCCAGGCGAAGTGGTGCACGGTGCCCTCGCCGTAGGTCCACGTTCCCTGGTCGTCGGTCCGGTTGACCACCAGCTCCACCGCGCCGCCCTGACCCGGTTCGCCGACGAGGGCCGTGAACCGGTCGCGTTCCTCGGTCAGCGCGCCGGCGTGCATGTGCCCCTCCATGAACTCGACCATGTTCTCCGGGTGGGTCACGTGGATGCCGACACCGAACAGGCCGTGGATCGAGTACTCGTCGGGGACGCCGTTGCCCGCGTGACCGCGGCGGGTGTCACCGTCCACTTCGACCATCCGGTACTCGACGCCGGTGGGGTGGCGGAACAACAGCCGGTGGGTGTCGAGGACGTCGGCGTGTTCGCTCGCGATGCCGCGTTCGGCGAGCCGCTGCTCCCAGTAGTTCAACGATCCGGTGGGGACCGACAGCAGCACCTCGCGGGTCTGGTTGGTGCCGCGGCGCCCCTTCCAGCCCGCCTGCCGGAACGGGAAGGTCGTGACGACGGAGTTCGCGTCGGCGTCGGCGTTGCTGTAGTAGAAGTGGTAGATCGGCAGTGCGCCGTCGAAGAGCACGGTGCGCTTGATGAAGCGCATCCCCAGGGTCTTCACGTGGAACTCGGCGTCCTCCTGCGCGGAGCCCACGGACAGCGTGATGTGGTGACTACCGTTGACATGGGTGGCCATCGCGGACCTCCTGAGGTCACGAACGGGTGATGGTCACCAAGTATTACTACCTTTCACCGACCGCCGCGAGCGTCGGGAACATCACAGTAGTAATAGTAGGTGACCATCACCCGTTAGTGACGATCATCGCCGGAAAAGCTGTGAGCACAGGCGTTACCGGTGAGCACTTCGCGTGAACACGGCTAAGAACGGCGGTCGCGCTGGTGAGCGGTGATGTCCATCAACGCCGCCTTGAACACCCCGTACACGTCCTTGCCGAGCCGACGGGCGTGCCTGGCCTGCAACGCCGCCATGATCCGGCCACCGGCCCTCATCTCCGCCAGCCCGCGCTCGGTCGGGTAGATCAGCTTGGCGCGGCCGTCCGCGGGGTCGGGGCGGCGTTCGAGGTACCCGAGCACGACGAGCTCGTCCACGAGCTTGCCGACGACCTGCTTGTGCTGGCCGGACAGCTCGGCGAGCCTCGTCGCCCGCACCCCGGCCTCGTCCACGTAGGCCATCACCGCACCGTGACGTGGACGAAGGTCGTCGAACCCCTCGGCGGCCAGTCGCGAGAAGAGCTCGTCCTGGACCCCGAACAACAACCGCACCGCGAGCACACCGAGATCCGGATCCCGCTCGTTCTGCTCGGCCCGAGAGACCACTCGTCCCCTCCCACACTGGTCAGACCACCTGACACACGACTCCGAACAGTCTAGGGACCCTCTGCCTTGCACGAATCGGACAGTCCGGCTAGAGTCCGACTTAGTCACCAACTCTTACTACCTGCCCTGCGGCACCCCGCGAGCAGACTTCCCTTCCTGGCAACGTTGCAATCGTGTGCAGTGCAAGACTGCAATCGTGTGCAGCGGTTCTGGAGATCACTGTGCAGATAGATTTCACCGGTCGCCGCGTGCTCGTCACCGGGTCGACGGCCGGAATCGGCTTCGCGGCCGCCCGAGGCTTCCT
Source organism: Lentzea cavernae (assembly GCF_014653695.1). Lineage (GTDB taxonomy): Bacteria > Actinomycetota > Actinomycetes > Mycobacteriales > Pseudonocardiaceae > Lentzea > Lentzea cavernae. Next base: position 273,687 of record NZ_BNAR01000004.1, read on the forward strand.
GGCCGCAGGCGCCGCCGTCGTGATCAACGGCCGGAGCGAGGCGAGCGTCGGCGCCGCTCTCGCACGGCTGGGCGGACCGAACGCCTCGCTCGCGGGCTTCGCCGGAGACCTCGGCACCGAGGCCGGCTGCGCACGCCTGACGGCAGAGCATCCCGGCTTCGACGTCGTCATCAACAACATCGGCGTCTACGGACCGCAGGACTTCTTCGACGTGCCCGACTCCGAGTGGGAGCGCTACTTCCAGACCAACGTCATGTCCGGCGTGCGACTGGCACGGGCCTACGCACCGCGGATGGTCGACCAGGGCTGGGGACGGATCGTCTTCGTCTCCTCGGAGTCGGCGATCAACATCCCCACCGACATGATCCACTACGGCTTCACCAAGACCTCCCAGCTCGCGATCTCCCGCGGGCTGGCCAAGCGGCTGGCCGGCACGGGCGTGACCGTCAACGCCGTCCTGCCCGGCCCCACCCTCTCCGAAGGTGTCGCCGAACTGCTCGAGGGCGACGCCGGACGCAAGGGAGTCAGCGTGGAGCAGGCGGCCACCGACTTCGTGGCCGCACACCGCAGTTCGTCGATCCTGCGGCGCGCGGCCACGGTCGACGAGGTCGCCAACATGATCCTCTACGTCAGCTCCGAGCAGGCCTCGGCCACCACAGGCGCGGCGCTGCGAGTCGACGGCGGCGTCGTCGACAGCATCGTCTAGCGAAATCCCTCAACCAGCACAGGAAGAACGCAATGAGCCACCCCATCATCAGCGCCATCGAAGACCGGCAGACCATCAACCTGTTCGACCCCTCGCACGACATCAGCGAGGAGCAGATCAGCGACCTCGTCCGGCTGGCCACGAAGGCACCGACGTCGTTCAACCTCCAGAACTGGCGCTTCATCGCCGTCCGCAGCCCCGAGGCCAAGGCGCGGCTGCGCGCGGTGGGCTGGGACCAGCCCAAGATCACCGACGCGGCGGTCACGTTCATCGTCTGCGGCCAGCTCGCGGACCACGAGCACACCCCGGAACGCCTGGCACCGGCCGTCGAGGCGGGCATCATGCCCGGCGAGGTCGCCAACGGGTGGCAGGGCGCCGCGAAGAACCTCTACTTCGAACAGCCCCAGCGCTCCCGCGACGAGGCGGTGCGCAGCGCCACGTTCGGCGCCAACACGCTCATGTTCGCCGCGCACGCGCTCGGCATGGGAGCCGGCCCGATGAGCGGGTTCGACCCCGACGGCGTCGCCCGCGAGTTCGACCTGGCCGAGAACGAGATCCCGGTGATGCTGCTCGCGATCGGCTTCGCCGCGGAGGGGAACTGGTCGCAGAAGCCCCGCCGTCCCCTCTCCCAGGTGCTGCAGATCGTCTAGCACCACGCAACGTGGTCGGTGCCGGTGCTCGTGGCGGTCGCCGGCACCGACCGCTTCGGAGCTCTCGTGCCACAGATGGGCAACGCTCTTCTCCTCGCCGGAAGCTCGCTGGTCGCGGGCTCGATCCTCTTCCTGCTCACAGCACGACTCGGCCGGGACTTCCCGACCACGCCGGGGGAACGCCGACGCCTGGTGCGCAAGACCCAGCTCACCCGCGTCGTGCTTCTCCTGTCGGTGGTCGCGGTCTGCGCGGGCTGGTGGCTCGTCGCATGACCGGACGATCGCGCGGACGGCACCGCCTTCTCCGAACCCGCTCGCAAGCCACAGCTCCTGCAGTTCTTCTGGAAGGTTCAGCAGCTGTCGTGCGACACCCACCGATGCACAGGTTTGTCGTAGGCGGTTTAGCTGAAAGCCAGTTACCTCAAGGCATGCACTGACCGCCTCCACACTTTGCGTTCATCTCTTGCCAACGCCCGCAGCAGCATTTCCAGGCCAATGCAGATTTACCTGTTCAGGGAAGACTCCACCCGTGAATTTGAGACCTGGAGCAGCCATCTTCTGGCTGACAACGGCAAAGACTCCTGGCGGAACGGTGCGCGATGGCATCCGTCCACCAGGAGTCACTGATGCGCTCGTGGTCAGCAGACGATGTCGGTGAGGTGAATGTCCTGGTGGTCGTGTACCCGGTGCCACCCCGGCCCGACGTTCTGGACGAAGGCGACCGTGCCTCGGCAACCAGGCGCGATGTAGAACCCGTCGGCGTCCTGGACCCCGTGGTCGTCGGAACTCTCACCAGGCCGCAGCACGACCCACGAGCCCGACTGGTTGCGAGAAGGCCAGTCCCTGGTGATGCGCAAGTTCTGGTTGTTGTCGTCGTTGTAGATGTCGCCGCAGATTCCGACGGTGCACAGAACCGTGATCGGCGGGGTTTCCTCCATCGGCCCCGGATCGGCCACGGCCACGCCAGAACCGGCCAGCAGCAGTCCCGCCGTGATTGCGACGGTGGCCGCGAGCAGTCGCTTGATCATTGCATCCCCCTTCATCGAAGAAGCGCTTCTCGGCGCTCCTGAACCAACCGTGCCGCCGCCGAATCGCGAGCGGCAAGGATCTCCCCGGCTTCCGGGACGCTGGGACGGCGGGACGGTGTCTGAGCAGCGTCGATTCGGACGGTGTGGGACGCACGAAACTGCGACAACAATTCCATGCCACGTGGCCATTACAACTGGGGCACCTGGCAAACTTGCGGCGCGATCGGCGGAACTCCTCTCAAATTCGTACGTGCCGCGCCAGGGACGGCGCTACAACTGACACGCAGCCGGTCGATGATGAGCAGGGAGATCATGACCATCAGTCCTCGTGCCAAGGAATTCGGAGATCAGCTCGAACGATTCAAGCTGGCCAGCGGTCGCAGCTACGAGAGCATCGGCAAGAAGGCCCATCTGAGCAAGTCGGCGGTGCACCGTTACTGCACGGGAGCCACCGTGCCACGGGAGTTCGCGGTAGTGGAACGCATCGCCCTGACATGCGGCGCGAACCGCACCGAGATGGCCCAGCTGCACCACCTGTGGCTGCGCGCTGCAGCCGAGTCCGACACGCCCGAGGGGAAAATCCAGCCGGCCGAACCCCCGCCCTCGCCGGCTCCTCCGAGCACCGTCCGCTCCACCCGCCCCAAGCGCCCGCTCGCGTTGGCCGCCGTCACCACGGTGATGGCCGCGTTGCTCGTGTCGAGCTCGGCCAGCACCCACTCGGCCGGCAACCCCGCCACGGCGTCGGACCAGTGGGTAGTCGGCCCGGCGTGGGCGCTGCCGCCGACTCCTGTGCCGAGGACGCTGTTCGGCGTCACGATCAATAGCGCCACGGGCGCGATGCCCGCCTTCCGCGTCGGCGCCGCGCGCTTCTGGGACGGTGGAACCCGCTGGTCGGAAATTCAACGGCGGCGCGGAGAGTTCGACTGGACAACGCTGGACCGTCTGGTGAAGGGCGCCGAAGCCGCGGGCATACCGCCACTCTTCGTCTTCGGCGGAACCCCCAAGTGGGCCAATCCCAGCGGACCGGCCACTCCGTACGCCGACAGCGTCTCCGCGCCACCCACCGACCTCGCCGACTGGGACGTTTTCGTTCAATCCCTGGTGAACCGGTACCGGGGCCGGATCGAGGCCTACGAGCTGTGGGTGCTGGCCAACGACCGGCGGTTCTACTCGGGCAGCGCGGAAACCCTCGCCGAGATGACGCGCAGGGCCCGCGAGATCATCCGCACGACCGACCCGAAGGCGACAGTGCTCTGCCCCGGCATGGGAGAGCTGTGGAGTCCCAACGGCATCTCCTTCCTCAAGAGCTTCATCGAGGCCGGCGGCTACGACCACTGCGACGTCGCGAGCATCAAGCTGTTCCAGCGCCGGCCGTCCGACCCACCCGAGACGATGCTCGACATCGTCACGTCGATCGACCGAATCATGCACGAAGCCGGCATTCACCCGAGGCTGTGGAGCACCGGCACCACGTACTCAATCGCAATGCAGGACCGCCTCGACGACGCCACTGCCAAAAACCACGCGGTGCGCTTCTTCCTAACGGGTATCTACGCGCGCAAGGCCAACCTCGAACGCATGTACTTCTACAACTGGGGCGGCGTGAAGATCCCCATCGTGCTGCAACCCATAGGAGGAGTGCCGACCAGCGCCGCGCTGGCCGTGGAACGACTACAACACTGGCTGGAGAACGCCAGCGTCCGTTCCTGCGGTCATGGCACCACGGCAAACCTGCCGGAGAACGTCTGGCAGTGCGAGTTCACCGTGGTGGACCCCGATCAGAGCTACGACGCGACAATTCGCTGGACCGACAAGGGAACCGCCACCACCCCGGTTGGCCCAGGCGTCCAGGAACTGCGCCGCCTGGACGGCGAGGTTGAGGCTCTCCGTCCTGGCGGCACCGTCACGGTTGGCGAAGAACCTGTTCTCCTCGCGACGAGCCGTGCAACGCTGCGTTGATCAGCCGATCGCGTTGGCCTCGAGCACCGTCTGCTCGACCGTCCAAAGCTTCGGCACACAAGGACACGATCCCCTCGTCCGGGTTGCGCACGGTCACCGTCCAGCCCGCTCGGCTGACAGGTCGCGCCGCTGTCGACGTAGAACTCCACGGCCAGGCTGGCTACAACGCCCGAGCCGCGCGGCAACGAGACCACAGCCGATCACGCTGCTCGACACGCCAACCTCCGCTCACTCCAGGAACACCAGCTACACCAGTAGAGCTCGCGTCCGGCTGGCCGCCTCCGCATCAGCGACCTGCGTGCCGACTCGACGTGATGTCGGTATGTGCGAACGCCATACATGTTGCCGTCATGAGCACATACAGCTGAACCACACCGTATAGTCAGGGCTGTTGACATTTAGCAGGTTCGGTAATCGCGCGGTCACTACTACTCAGCCTGCACCCTCTGCAAAATGGCAAAACCAGGCAAGTCGAGCAGGATCCAAATAGTGTCCGCAGTGACCGAAGACAGACGAAGATTGTCGAGCAGATACAGCCTGCTGTCGCATTCGTCTACCAAATTTAAAAGATGACCGACACAAGAAGAGAATCGTCATTCACTTTAAACTAAACGATGGATTCGCCGAACACTCGGCGAGTCCATCGTCATCTGACTTTAGCCGTCCTGATATTTTTCACTCCGGCGCAGGTCGACGCGCCAAAACGCGTAATCGCCGATGAACAGCACCACCGAAAGCAAAAGAATCAACAGTGCATTCGACCAACTCGGCCAGCCGACTACGGCCGCGCCGATCAGGCAGAGCGCTGCGAGAGCCAGAACAAGTAGTCTGCTTCGTCCGATCCTGTCGTTCTTGATCCACCAAGCAGGCGATTTCACATACTCCTACCTTCTGACAGGCCAACCATCGTGCGCCGAGTTTCCAAGCAGCCCACTGCAGCAGCCTGGATCTTACCGATGCGGTCTCTGGCAGTGAAGACTCCGATGCCGCCCTGCCTGGATCTTTTGCCATACGTCACTGTCTCGACGACCCTCTTCTTCACGGTTCGCACCTTCCAGCGGACTGCGGCCACAAACCGCGCAATGGCGCACAGCAACAGCCCGGATCGGGCAAAGTCACATCTCGAACTGACGACACCGTCAGACCGCGCAGAGCCAGGCGCGGTGTCAGTCATCCGTCATCGGAAGACCAGCCGATGGGCTCCGATTTCTCGGTCCTAGGGCATACCCGCCGTCTGTCCCCCCTGGTTGAACATGAAGTTCAGCACTAGAAGGCGCACTACAAGCACCACTCCCAAGTAACCGCTGCCAAGTGCGGTCGGCACCCAGCCAGGTTCCACACATGCGGCCAGCCTTCCCGTTGTGCTCCTTCGAGCCTGACAAAGACTCAGAAACTCTTTGCGCAGCAGAGCTTCTCGCCAATCTCACCTAGCGACGACCTGCTCTGCGGTCGCACCTGTGTTGCGTCCTCCTATGATCCGCGAGGACAAGCAGTCCACCTTCATCACCAGATGATCGCCACCGACTCCAGGCTTTCGGCTGGGGTGATCCAGCCAGCTCGCCGCACGACCATACGACCGAAGGATGATTCACAAGCGCCGTTGGGATGAGGCGCCACAGAGCGCAATCAGCCAGAGTAGGTGCGTACATCCGCGCATACGTGAGGCAAACCGGTTGTGACGAACTCTCCTCCCAGGTCACTGGTGGGCAGGCGCTGGCTCGTACTGGCGATCTTGTGCGCCAGCCTGCTGCTGGTGTCCGTGGACGCGACCGTGCTGCACATGGCGTTGCCGGCATTGGCGGAGGACCTGCGTCCGACGGCATCAGGACAGCTGTGGGTCATTGCGGTCTACTCGCTGGTCGCGGCACCCCTGCTGCTCGCTTTCGGCACGTTGGGCGATCGCTACGGCCGGCGCAGGATCCTGGTGCTCGGGTATGTCGTGTTCGGACTGGCGTCTCTTGCCTGCGCGTGGGCGCCCAACGTCGCTGTGCTGATCGCGGCCCGGGCCGTGCTCGGGGTCGGCGGTGCGATGATCATGCCTGCCACGCTGTCGTTGTTGCGCCAGGCCTTTCCCGACCGCGCCGAACGTCAGACGGCGATCGGCATCTGGAGCGGGGTGGCCGGTTCGGGGGCGGTGCTCGGTCCGCTGCTCGGCGGCTTCCTGGTGGAGGCGTTCTCGTGGCATGCCGCGTTTCTGATCAACGTGCCGGTGATGGCACTGGCGATCCCGCTGACGTACTGGTTGATCCCGGAGTCGGCGGACCCTCCTGACGGGCCGTGGGACGTGCTGAGCGCGGTGCTGGCCGCGTTGGGTGTCATCGGGGTCGCCTTCGCGATCAAGCAAACCCCGCACGGCGGTGCCATGTTCGTGCTCGGGCCGGTCGCCGGGCTGCTCGGGTGCCTGTTGCTCGGCGCGTTCATCCGGCGGCAACGGAAACTCGCTGTCCCGCTGCTCGACGTGGCGCTGTTCCGCGACCGCGCGTTCAACGTCGCGGTCGGCAGTGTCCTGCTGGTCCTGACCTCGTTGGTGGGACTGGGACTGCTGTTCGCCCAGTACCTCCAGCTGGTTCTCGCGCTGCAGCCGATGCCCGCCGCGTTGCGGCTGATGTTCGTCATGGTCTCGGCCGTCATCGGCAGCGTCGTCGCCGGGCCGCTGTTGCAGCGGTTCGGGAACCGCCTGATGACGGTCGCCGGTTTCGCGGTCAGCGCTGTCGCCCTGGCGATCTGCGCCGTGGGGCTCACGGCGACGGAAAACCTGTGGTTGCTCGGACCGGTGCTGGCCGCGACCGGGTTCGGTGTCTCGATCTCGCTCACGGCCGCCTCCGACGCGTTGCTCGCCGCGGCACCGGCAGAGCAGGCGGGCGCGGCCGCCGCGGTCGAGGAGACCGCGTACGAGCTCGGCGCCGGCCTTGGTGTCACCGTGCTGGGCAGCATCGCCACCCTGATCTACACAGTCAGTCTTCCCAGCACGGCGACGCAGGCCCGAGACGGTCTCACCGAGGCGACCACCGCCGCCGCCGGACTACCACCCGAAGCAGGCTCCCACCTGCTCGACGTGGCTCGCACCGCGTTCGTGACCGGCCTGCGGGCCGCGCTGGTGGTCGGCGCCGTCCTGTTCGTCCTGGCCACGATCGCCGCAGCACGTGCACTGCCCACAACGAAGGAATCACTCGACAAATGACCGACCTCGACCTCAAGACCAGCACGACACACCCGGCCCCGCCGGACGTCCGCGGCGGCTGGCGCACACCCGATCGCCTCTACCGGCTGATCAGCAGTCCGGTGCTGCGCATGATCCTCGGGTGGGACTTACCGCGTCACGACCTCCGTGTGGTCAGCCGTCACCCGGGCAGGATCTGCCTGGAGGTCGGTAGCGGTGGCGGCTTCTACACCACAGCGCTCAAAGCACATCTGGGCAGCGAGAACGATCTGATCGCCCTCGACCCGTCACCGTCGGCCATGCGCTCGTTGCAGCACCAGCTGAACGACAAGCCCGGTGCTCGAATGTCCTATGTGGCCGGTGACGGCTGCAAGCTCCCGTTGGCGGACAACCACGCCGACACCCTGTTCTACGGCTACAGCCTCGAGGAGATGCCCGACCCGCTGGCAGCCATCCGCGAAGCCCACCGCGTCCTTCGGCCGGGCGGGGAACTCGTCCTGTTCCTCTGGCGCCCGGTGTTCACCCGGCATCGCCGCCGCCCGGTCATCGCCCTGCTGGACGAGCTCTTCGAACGCCGTCGTGCCGCGGCCGGCCCGCAGAACATCCGGCTGGTCTACCGGAAGCAGTGACGCGAGGAAGTGATGTCCCTCAAGCAGGTCACACCGCGGCGGCGGCCTGGCCGACCGGGAACCGCACGCCGGTGAGCTCTTCCGAGGCGGCCCACAGGCGTTGCTGCACGGCCAGGTCGTAGGAGTCGGGGCTGGAGGTGACCAGCTTCGGGTGGCCGCGCCGCTCGGCCAGGCCGTCAGGCCCGTAGTACTGCCCGCCGAGGACGGACGGGTCAGTGGCGGCCCGCAGGGTGGGCAGTGCGCCCGCCGCCGCGGGCTGGGTGATCACCGGGGCGAGCAACGTGATCAACCGGCGGGCGGCCGCCGGGGTGTTGCGGGCCAGTTCGGTGTTGGAGACACCGGGGTGTGCCGCCACCGCGGCGGTGGTGCCGTGCGCGGCGAGCCGGCGCTGCAACTCGTAGGTGAACATCAGGTTGGCGAGCTTGGACTGGCCGTAGGCGGCGGACCGGCTGTAGGAACGCTCCCACTGCAGGTCGTCGAAGTGGATGGCGGCGTTGATGCGATGACCGGTGCTGCTGACCGTGACCACCCGCGAGCCGGGCACGGGCAGCAGCAGGTCGAGCAGCAGCCCGGTGAGCGCGAAGTGGCCCAGGTGGTTGGTGCCGAACTGCATCTCGAAGCCGTCGCGGGTGGTCTGCTTCGGCGTGTACATCACCCCCGCGTTGTTGATCAGCAGGTCGATCCGCGGGTGGGCGGCGCGCAGATCGGCCGCGGCGGCGCGAACCGACTCCAGCGAGGTCAGGTCCAGTTCCTGCACGGAGACATCACCGTTGATCCGGGCTGCGGCCTGCTCGCCCTTCTCGGTGTCGCGCACGGCCAGCACGACCGCCGCTCCACGCTCGGCGAGCCGCCGGGCGGTCTCGAAGCCCAATCCGGTGTTGGCTCCGGTGATCACGGCGACTCGGCCGTCCTGGCGCGGGATCTGCTGCTCGGTCCAGTTCATCGCGTGCTCCTAATGTACCGCCGGTAACTTATGACCGAACGCTAATGTACCGCCGGTACACTGTCAAGGTACCGGCGGTACCCAAGCTAGGATCCACGTCATGACGTTCCAGCGAGCGCGCACCGAAGAGCAGCGTGAGGTCCGGCGCCGGGCGATCCTGGAGACGACCTCGGCGATGCTCGACGAGATGCCGGTCGCCGAGGTGACCCTGAACGAGCTGAGCCGGCGGGTCGGCCTGGCGAAGACGGCGGTGCTGCGCTACTTCGAGTCCCGCGAGGCGGTGCTGCTCGACCTGATGGACGACCGCACAGCGACCTGGCTGGACGAACTGGAGCAAGAACTGGCCGACGGCGTCGACTCGGGTCGGCCCGCCGCGGAACGGGCGGAACAGGCGGCCGACGTGCTCAGCCGGTCACTCGCCGCCCGAACCGCGCTCTGCGATCTCTACGGCGCTCAGGGCGGAGTGCTCGAGCACAACGTCTCGGTCGACGTGGTCCGTCGGCACAAGCAGGCCTCGCTGAACAACCTCGCGGTGATGGCCGGCCTCGTCCGGCGGCACCTGCCCGAGGTCGGCGACCACGCCGAGCAGTTCTGCCTCACCCTCCTGCTGGTGGCCGGCGCGCTGTCCGCCTACACCTCACCGCCGCCGAGCCTGCTGGCCGTCTACGAATCCGAGCCGGCACTGGCGGTCCACCGCATCGAACTCCGCCCGGCCCTGCGGCTTTCGATCATCACCTCGCTGGTGGGCGTGCTGCCGCGTCCCTGAGTCGCCCCTTGGACGGCTTCGGCCACCGTGACCGGCTGGGACGGGTAGGCAAGGCGAAGGTCGCCCCCGGGGGTTGCGATGAGAGACCAGCGGGGTTTGGCCTTCACGTCAAACGCTGATCAGGCACCCCTGGTCGTCGCGGACGACCGCGTCCTCGTCGTCGAACCAGTGACCGTCCGAGCCCAGGTAGCGGAAGCGCAAGGTGGTACCTCGCGCCACGACAACAGCCGCGGTACGACTGCCGTTCGATCGCGTTCGCAGTGCGGTCGCTCCCGGCGTCCAGTCGTTGAAGTCGCCGACGACGCTGACCGGCCCCGGCGGCTCGTGCCGGGGAAGTGCCCACGTCACCCGTACGTTCTGATCTTTGACAGGCACGATCCGGATCATCGAGGCAGTCCCTTCCAGCACAGCGGTCACCGAGTGGGAACAGCCTGCCGACGAGGGCCACGACAGGCCTGCCGACGCGCCCGGATCGGTCCGGACATCGCCGAATCGGGTGGTCATCGCGATGCCGGGTTTGAAACGCACGACCGCTGTGCCGCCCGCTTCGAGACGTCGTCGGACGGTCAGGCGTGCTCGACGGCGTCGGCCTGCGGGCCCCGGTCGCTCTGCCGGATCCGGAAGCGCACCCGCTCGCCCGCCACCAGGGGCTCGCCGGAGACCACCGAGACGTGCACGAAGAGGTCGGGCCCGCCCGCGTCGGGGGTGATGAAGCCGAAGCCGCGGTCGCCGTCGTAGCGGGCCACCGTACCGTCGCCAGGACGGGCCGCGGGCCGGGCGGCCGAACGGGCCTGACTGGGGGCCGCGGCAGTCTCCACCGGCTCGCCGGAGGCCACGAACCGCACATCGCGCGCCTGACGCCCCTGGTCCACGGTCACCGTGGTGAACGAGACCCGGTCGCCCTCTGCCGGCAGGTACACCTCGTCGACCAGGGCGCGCACGTGCACGAAGACGTCACCCGCCCCGTCATCGGCGGCCACGAAACCGAACGCCTTCTCCTCGTCGAACCACAGCACGGAGCCGTCGGCACCGTCGCCGGCCGCGACCAGAGGGGCCCGGCGGACCCCGGCGTCGAAGCTCAGCGGCACCACGTGCTGGGCCTGCGGCCCCTTCTCCCCCGCGGTGACGACGAAGGCCACCCGCTGCCCGGCCGCAAGGACACCCCCGGTGACGATGGCGGAGGAGTGCACGAACACCTCCGCACCCCCGCCGTCCGGCGCGGCGAACCCGTAGCCCTTGGCCGGCTCGTACCAGGACACGGTGGCCAGCACACCGAGGGCCGCGTCGGGCGCGACGTCCCCGGTGACGGCGACGTGCAGCGCCTGCGGACCGCGGGGTCCCTCACCGGTCTCGAACTCCACCGTCTGGCCCTCGCGCAGCGCCCTGGCCGCGCCCTCGCCCTGCACCTGCGAGACGTGCACGAAGATGTCAGCGCTGCCGTCATCAGGCGCGAGGAAGCCGAAGCCCCGCTCGAGGTCGTACCAGCGGACGGTTCCCTGCTGCACAGTGCACTCCTGGTCTCGCGTGTGGTCGAGGGTCCAGTGTCCCAGGCGCCGGATCCCCGCTGCACCTGGTGCGCCCCTGACGTGACCCGCGTGCCGCCGCGTCCGCTACCCGTGCGCGACGATCCGTCGGCACGCGCGACGGCTTCGAACGCTGTGGATGTTCAGAAGCCGGGAAACACGCGGCGCAGTTCGTCGAGAGTGACGCTGCCCTCGACGGTGACGCCGTCGTCGTAGGGCGCCCTGAGACGGCCGTTGATCAGGCGGACGAGCGCCTCCTGGGGCCCGTCGAACGTCGCGGACGGCGACTCGAGGTGGTCGACCACGGTGACCGCGTCGTCGATCACCAGACCGCCACCGGGGACCGCGACGGACACGGGGGCCGCGAGCTCGGCCGGCTTCGCGAGGAAGCTCAGCATGAAGCCCATGGGCCGTGCCAGGAGGTCGACGAGCACCGCGGCCGAGTCTGCGTTCACCCCGGCGTGCGGGTCGAAGGCCACGCGCACGTCCCACGAGTGGTTGGCCACTTCGTTGAGCCGCATGCCCAGGGCGGTCAGCAGCGGGACCGGCTCCGGCAGGAAGCCCAGGTCGACGGTCAGCGACGAGCGCTGTTCGGGCGTGAGCGCCTCGACCATGTCGATCCAGCGGCTGTTGTGCTCCAGGAAGCCTTCGGCCTGCGCTCGGGGCGAGGACGCGTCCCAGCGGGCCCAGATCGTCTGGTTGTCCTCGGCCTCCACGGTCTCTCCGGCGGCCTGGGCGATCGGCGCGCGGCCGATCTCGGCGCCACTGCCGAGGTGCGACAGAGCTTGAGCGACGGTCCACTCCGCCGCTCCGCTGGTGAGGGCCAGTTGCTCGTCGGTGAGGGTGCGGACGAGGTCGGCCAGCACGTCGTGCTCGGCACGCAGGACACTGATCGTGCGGTCCACGAGTTGACTCATGACATCCCCAACTCCGCGGCCCGCGCATGTGTTCCACAGGTGCAACGCCAGGCACGTTCGGAAGCTCTTCTGATGCCGACCGAGTCAAGCAGCCTAGCGACCCGATCCGCGGGGCTCACCTCTCCCCCGGACCGTGCGCGACGGCCTGGGCGAGCAGGGTGAGCGCGGCCTGAGCGGCCGACCCGGGCCCGGCCGTGACGAGGGTCAGCGTCAGGTCCGGGGCGTGCGGGATGCGGAGCGTCTGCTGGTTCACGACGAGCTCTCCCGCGACCGGGTGGTGCATGTGGTGCGTCGTGCTGTCGCAGGCGCGCACCCGGTGGTCCGCCCACATCTTCGCGAACTCGGGACTGCGGGTCGCCAGCTCACCGACGAGCGCGCTCAGCTCCTTGTCGTCCGGGTGTTTGCCGGCGGTGAGCCGCAGATTCGCCACCACGGCACGGGCTTTGAGCGTCCACTGCGGATAGAGGGCGCGGGTGTGCGCGTCGAGGAAGAGCAGCCTGGTCATGTTCGGGCGATCCGCGGGTCGCTGCGGGCCGTCGAAGTCCAGGTGGCCGGCGAAGAAGGCGTGGCCCAGCGGGTTCCACGCCAGCACGTCCCCTCGTCTGCCGAGCAGGACCGCCGGCACGTGGGCGAGCGACGCGATGAGCTGGGCGGTGTCGGGTGACACCCGTTCGGCAGGCGGCTTCGGCGCGGGTCGCCGGCGCCGGGGCGCGGCCAGTTCGCTCAGGTGGGCGTGTTCGTCGGCGTCGAGTTGCAGGGCACGGGCGAGCGCGGTGACGACCTCCTGCGACGCGTGCGACGCCTGCCCCTGTTCGAGCCGGATGTAGTAGGAGGCGCTGACTCCTGCGAGACCGGCGACCTCTTCTCTCCGCAGCCCGGGGACTCGCCGTCGTTCGCCGTAGGTCGGCAAGCCCGCCTGTTCCGGCTGCAGCCGAGCACGGCACGCCTGGAGGTACTCCGCAAGCTGTCCGCTCATCTGGCCAGTATGCGCACAACGCCCGCGTCCAGCCTGACCACGTCAGTGGTAGGCATGAGCGGATCTGGTTGCCGGGCGCGGGCGTGCGCACCATCGAGGTCATGACCCGAACCACGGACACGATCGAACTCGGCGAGGTCTCCGTCACCCGCGTCTGGGAGTACTGCGGCTCGGTGGAGATGACTCCGCAGACCTTCTTCCCCGAGGCCTCTTCTCAGGTGTGGGAGGAGCCGTGGCTGGCTCCGGAGTTCCTCGACCGCGCCACCGGCACCGTGCACGCCGCCATCCAGACCTGGCTGCTGCGTAGCGAGGGCAGGAACATCCTCGTCGACACCGGCGTCGGCAACCACAAGGAACGCCCGTACTCGCCGGTCTGGAGCCACCTCGACACCGACTTCCTCGGCAATCTGGCCCGCGCCGGCGTCCGCCCCGAAGACGTCGACGTCGTCGTCAACACCCATCTGCACGTCGACCACGTCGGCTGGAACACGCGGCTCGACGGACGGGCCTGGGTACCCACCTTCCCCAACGCCACCTACCTGATGCCCAAGGAGGACTTCGACTTCTGGAATCCCGCGAACAACAGGCCGGCGCTGCTCGGCCGCGGCAACCAGAACGTCTTCGAGGACAGCGTGGCGCCGGTGCACCAGGCAGGGCTGGCGCTGCTCTGGGAGGACGGCCACCAGATCGATGCGAACCTTCGCCTCGAACCGGCTCCCGGCCACACCCCGGGATCCAGTGTCCTCACCCTCACCTCCGGTTCGGATCGCGCGGTGTTCGTGGGCGACATGGTGCACAGCCCGGTCCAGGTCTTCGAACCGGACGCGAACAGCTGCTTCTGCGAGGATCCCGGCCAGGCGCGCGCCACCCGCCGCAGGGTTCTGGGTGAAGCCGCGGACACCGGCGCACTCGTGTTCCCGGCGCACTTCCCCAGCGGCGGCGCGGTGGAGATCAGCCGCGACGCGAACCGGTTCACCATCAAGGACTGGGCTCCCTTCGCCCGGCACCAGGAGAGGTGAACCCCATGGAGGTCACCACCACCCGAGGCGCCGTGCGCGGGCTCAGCCTGGACGGCGTCACGAGCTTCCGCGACATCCCGTACGCGGCCGCTCCCGTCGGTGCCGCCCGGTTCGCAGCGCCCGCGGAGCACGAGCCGTGGAAGGGCGTGCGCGATGCGACCGCTTTCGGCCCCACTGCACCACAATCACCCCGTGTGCTCGGCGTCATGGACCTGCGCGCCTACTTCGGCGAGGGATGGCATCGGGGAGAGGACTACCTCACGGTCAACGTCTGGACCCCTGCTCCAGCGCGCACCGGCCTGCCCGTCATGGTGTTCGTGCACGGCGGCGGTTTCGTCGCGGGTTCCGGCCGGGCCGAAATGTACGACGGAACGGCCTTCGCCCGTGACGGCGTCGTCCTCGTCACGGTGAACTACCGCCTCGGCATCGCGGGTTTTCTCGACCTCCCAGGCGCTCCGGCCAACCGCGGCCTGCTCGACGTCGTGGCGGCCCTGCGCTGGGTGCGGGAGAACATCGCGGGTTTCGGCGGTGATCCCGGCAACGTCACGGTCTTCGGCCAGTCCGCGGGGGCCACCATCGTCGGTGGGATCATGGCGTTCCCCCAAGCCGCGGGGCTCTTCCGGCGCGCGATCGTCCAAAGTGGAAGCGGTCTGGGCGCGTTCACCGGCGAGCAGGCGTCTCTGGTCAGCCGCGCGGCTGCCGGTCTGCTCGGTGTGGAACCCCACGCCGACGCGTTCGCGGACATCTCCGACGACCGGCTCGTCGACGCGGCCTCGCGCCTCGCCGGCATCGGCCTGAGCACCGCGACGCACACCGATCCGTTGCTGGGCCTCAGTCCTTTCAGCCTGGTCCTCGACGTGCAACCGGCGGACGCGATCGCCGCCGGACTCGGTGCCGGCATCGACCTGCTCATCGGCACGAACGCCGAGGAGGGCAACCTCTACCTGGTCCCCGTCGGCAAGTACGCGGACTCAACCAGTGCCGACGTCGACGCGGTGGCCGCCCAGGCGCATCAGAACCCCGATCGGCTCACGAAGACATACCGTGACCAACGACCGGCCGCCACCGACGCGGAGATCCGCTCGGCGGTCCTCGGCGACGCGCTCTTCGGCGCGGGCACCTGGGCACTCATGGAGGCACATGCCGCGCGGGCGACCACGTTCGCGTACGAGTTCGCATGGCGATCCCCCGCGCTCAACGGGGATCTCGGTGCAACCCACACGGTCGAACTTCCTTTCGTGTTCGGGCGAACGGACCTCCCGTCCCTGCGAGGACCGAACAGGGTCCTGGGTGACCAGGAACCACCGGCGTCACTGGCCGAACACGTCCACGACAGCTGGGTCCGCTTCGCGCACAGCGGGGATCCGGGCTGGCCGGCGTTCACGGAGCAGAGCCGCACCACGATGCGTCTCGACGTGGACGGTGGCCCGGTCGACGATCTCCGTGGTGCGGAACGCCGGGCGTGGAGCCGCAGCACCGGGTGACCACAGCTCGTTTCCGCCTCGGCAGGCTGGTTTGCCGCGCCGCGCGTCCTGAGTGAGTAGATCTGCGGATGTCCGCGCGGCGGCGACCGGTGCGAGAGTGGCCGGGTGGACGAGATGGGGGCTCGGCGCCGGTGGTGGCTGCAGATCGCGCTGGCGGGGATCACGGGCGCGGTGATGGTGCCGATCGGGACCGGTGCGGTCATCGCCGGCATGTTCGCGGGGACGGCCGGGTTCGCCGCCACGGCGCTCCTCGTCGTGGTGCTGTTCGTGGCGCTGATGGCCCTCGTGGCCCAGGTGGCGCCCGAGGAGTCGCGGTTCGGCGGCAGTGGTGGCGGGCGGGTGTTCTGGGCGGTGCTCGTCGCGACCGCGGGCACCGTGCTGTGGCTGGTGGGCTGGTCGATCAGCGACGAGGCGCGGCTCGGCCTCAGCGACTCGGCGGCCCGGTGGATGCCCGCGACCGCCCTGCTCTTCGCGCTGGTGGCGGGCGTGCTGCTGCGCCGGTGGTACCTGGCGCTCGGGTCGGTGGCCGCACTGACAGTCTCCGGCCTGGTGCTGCTCCAGGCGCTCGCCGCGACGCTGCCGTCCGACGTGGACCGGCGAGCGGAGGGGGTCGACCTCGACTCGCTCCTGGTCGCCACGGTGCCGGGGTACGGCGTGGTGTCGAACCAGCTGTCGTGGCAGCTGAGGCCGCTCGACGTGGATCCCAACGTCACCCCGCCGTCGCCGTTCGTGCAGCTACACGCGGTGGACGACGAGCCGGACTGCCAGATCGACCCGTACCAGACGAGGTACCCGGCCGGCCCGGCCTGCGAGGTCGAGCGCCCCGGCCTGTTCTTCGTGCAGGGCCAGGACAGCAACGCCTACGCCCACCGGGTCGACGGCCGGCGGCTGGTCCTCGTCGCCCCGAAGTCGTTCGACCGTGACGCGCTGCGGAACGCACTGCTCAGCGCACGCGCAACAGAACCCGCCGGGTCGTTCATCGCGACCGTGCCCGCCTACACGGCGACGTCGGTCTCCTCGCAGCTCACCGTCTTCACCCCGGACGACCGGACGCTGCTGCCCGGCGCCCGGAACATCGAGTTTTCCACTCGCACCTCGTTCGACGGCCAGTGCACCTACGGCGCACTGGAGTGCGTGGTCGAGTCACCGTCGTTGCTGCGCTACGAGCGTTTCGAGGACACCCACACGGTCGTCCGGCCGGTGGGCGGCAAGGAGGTGACCGTCCGGGGAGGCCTGGCGGTCGGCCGGGACGTGCTGCGCACCGCCGCCCTGGCCGCGCACCCGCCCTCGGACGACGAGCTGCGGGCGATGCTGCCGCAGGAGCGGCCGTCCACGCCGGATCGTTCCCCGATGTGGCTGGCGCGTGAGGTGGCCCGCACCCTCTTCGGATGACGGCGTCGCCTCCATCGCCGCGGGAACCGCCCTCGGAGTCCTTTGTGGAGAAAACTGGGAACTGCTCGCCCCACCGGACTATTGCCTGCGGTGCGGCCCTGGAACCGACGGGCGGCCGGAGCGGTTTCGCCGCACTCGCCGTGCCCGCAGCACTGGTGAAGGTGACCGTGAAGCTGTTCGACGCCACCGCGGCACCGCTGCTGGAAGGCACGGCGGAGGCGACGGCGACGACCGGGACGGCGCCGTGCGGCGGCGAAGGCAGGCAGATCGCGCTCGTGGTCACCCCGGCCGGAGTCACCGCTTCCTGATCCGGCTCAGCTGGTCCACGGGCGACCTCGCGAGTCGATCACGGTCACGTCCGGAGGAATGCCGAACGCGACAAGTGACCCGAGGATCGTCGGCCTCACCCCCGCCAGTTCGATGAGAACGCCGTTCCCGAGTTTGCGGCGCAACAACTTCACGAGCATGACCAGTTGGGCACCGGGGACGCTGGGAGCGCCGTCCAGATCGATCGTGAGCTTCTTGATGGCGCGAAGACCTGGTTCATCGGGGTCGTCCGCCATCGCCGCCTGCACCCTGGACACGATGGCCGACAGGTACTTCCGCAGTTCGCGAACCTCGTGCGGGGCGAGTCGCAGTCGATGAGCGCCTCGCGGCGGGCTCTGGACGTCGCTGAACGACCTCGTCACTTGATGCCTCCTTGCGTTGTTGCCAGATGAGTCACCGGTAGGCCAGCGAGATGCTTGTACCGATTCCAGGATGCTGCGGATAGAGAGCAAACCGGTTGTCCGGAAACTACAATCGCCGGTCAGTGGTTGTCGGTTTCCGACACCTCCGCCGCAACACGATCTCTTCTACTGAGGCCGTCACCGCGGCGTCAGCACGCCGCCCGGTCCGAGCGTCGCGCCAATCGGCACCACCGTCGAACCCTTCGGGCGCGTCGACCGCCACCCGGTGCTCGGCGGCCAGGCGTCGCAGGGTGGCCAGATCAGCGCCGTGCACCTCGCCGCCGTACTCGTCTTGCTGCTCCACCCGGCGCACCGCTTGCGAATTGAGCTGATGTGCCTTCGAGTTCAGTGTTCGTTCAATCTGCGTCCAGTCCGCCAAGTGAGCC
The DNA here is from genome assembly GCF_014653695.1 of Lentzea cavernae. Classification (GTDB taxonomy): domain Bacteria; phylum Actinomycetota; class Actinomycetes; order Mycobacteriales; family Pseudonocardiaceae; genus Lentzea; species Lentzea cavernae. The sequence goes on from NZ_BNAR01000004.1 coordinate 291,953, forward strand.
TGGTCTGCGTCAACAAAGGATGTCGGAGCCGAGCAACCAGTGCTTTTCAGGCCGACATCTCCGCACAACGCACGGCGAAACACACCGAACGGCGCTTGTCCGATCACGACAACCAAAGGGGTGTTCCAGTGTTCGCACGCTTCAAACACCTGCTCATCTCCGCCGTGGCGGCCACGATCGCAATCGTGATCGCGGCTCCGGCGGCGTCGGCGGCGGAGCCGCCTGACAAGTCGGCGTTGAACACCGGCTCGTCGTACAGCGCGACGGACGTCAGGACCAACGCGTGGCCGATCACTCCTCCCGGCGCGTTTCCCCCTGGCACTCCCTGCTACCGCGAGGAGGTCGTCGAGCCCATCTACGAGACCGGCCAGGGGCAGTTGATGTACGAGTTCTACTTCGGGGCGAACGTGTGCATCTTCAGCGACCGCATCGTCGTGTACGACCCCGAGTCCGAGGTGATCTACCCCGGCGGACAGCAGGACGTGCGGCTGGCGTCGGTGACGTACTCGATCCGGAACACGATCGTGCCGGTCGACAACCCGTCCACGCCGAACGACGTGTACACCTACTCGGCGCTCAACGTGATCTTCTGTCCCGATCTGCCGCGGCCCAGCGCGTGCCAGCAGTACCACCACCAGTTGGGCCTCGAGTTCACCCGCGGCTGGGTCTACCCCATCGGCCGCTTCGACCGGATCTCCTGATCTCGCGGAGAACCGGGTGCACGAACGGAAGGGCGGGACCGCCGATTGCGCATGGGTAAACGGGCTGTTGTCGAGAGCGCACTTGTCGCTGTGTTGATCGCCATTTAGATTCGACAGGGAGTTCACGGCTGCATGCCGAGTAGCGAACGAAGTGCGAGAAACTACTTCACACCAACACTTCTCGCACTTCGTCCTGCCCGCATCAGCTGACGCGATAGCGAATCAAGACACTGAACAAGAGGACTTCGAGTGCAGCAGTCGAGCGTTGAGATCAACGGGCAGCGGATCAGCTACCTGGAATCTTCTCCCGGTCCGGGGCACGAGGACGCCCGCACGGTGGTGTTCGTCCACGGGAACTCCTCGTCGGCCAAGACCTGGCTTCCGGTGGTGCAAGGGGACTTCGGCAGGCGCTTCCGGTGTCTCGCGGTGGACCTGCCGGGTCACGGTCAGTCCGAACCGGCTCGCGACCACGCCGACTACTCGTTGCCGGGATACGCCTCCGTGCTCATCGGGTTCGCGAAGGAACTCGGGGTCACCGACGCGGTCTTCGTCGGTTGGAGCCTCGGTGGGCAGATCGTGCTGGAGGCGGCTCCTGAGCTGCCGGAGGCGGCCGGTTTCGTCATCTTCGGGGCGCCTCCGGTCGCCACGCCCGCTCAGATGGGTGAGGCGTTCCTGCCCCATCCGGCGATGGGGGCGCTATTCAGCGAGCACGTCAGCAAGGACGAGGCGGAGTTGGCCGCGGCCAGCTTCACGGCACCGGGTTCCGGGTTGGACCTGGACGAGGTCGTCGCGGACATCCTGGCCACTGACGGTGCGGCCCGTGCCGCGCTCGGGGCCAGTGCGGGTGCCGGTCGGTTCGCTGACGAGCTCGCGATCGTTGCGGCGCTGCGTCAGCCGGTGGCGGTCCTGCACGGCGCCGAGGAGCAGTTGGTCAGCCTGGAGTACCTGCGCGGGCTGGACTTTCCCGCGTTGTGGCGTGGTGAGGTGCAGGTCATTCCCGGCGCTGGTCATGCTCCGCACCTGGAGGCGCCGGAGGCGTTCGTCGCGCTGCTCGCCGGCTTCGCGGTGGACCTCGCAGGATGACCGGGGTCCGGAACGAGGCGGTTCGCGGCGGCGAGGTCCGGTCGATGAGCGTTTCCGAGCTGCCTGAGCCGCGCGGGCTTCCGCTCGTCGGGCACGTGCCGGCGTTGGCTCGTGGGGGTGTCATCCACCGGGTGTTGCACGAGTGGTGTGATCAGCACGGGCCGACGTTCCGCATTCGGCTGGGCACTCAGACCGTCGTGGTGACGGCTTCGCCCGAGATCATCGGCACTGTGCTGCGCGAGCGGCCGGAGAAGTACCGGCGCGGGCAGGCGATGGGGCGTTTGATCGCCGAGCTGGGGGCGGCCGGGTTGTTCGACGCGGAAGGTGACGACTGGCGGGCACTGCGCAAGATTGCGATGAAGGGGCTCAACGCCGGCTATCTCCGGGAGTCCTTCGGCGTGATCAGCCGTTCGACCGGCAGGTTGCGCGAGCAGTGGTCGGCGGCTGCCGCGGCAGGTGAGGTCGTGCCGGTGCTGGACGATCTGATGCGCTACACGCTCGAGATGACGGTCGGCATGACCATGGACCACGACCTGGACGCGGTGCGGCGGCGGGGTGAGGACGGGCCGCACCGGCACCTGCCCCAGGTGCTGACGACGTTGGGGCAGCGGCTGAACAGTCCTGTGCCGTACTGGCGGTGGGTGCGGCTGCCCGGTGATCGTCGGGCTGACGCCGCCGTTGAGGAGTTCAGCGCTCTGATCCGGGATCGGTACGTGCGAGCGAAGGAGCTGATCGCCGGCGGAAAGCGGCCCGGCACGTTCCTGGAGTCGCTCGCCGAGGCGGAGCGCGACGGTGGAGACGTCACGGAGGAACGTGTTGTCAGCGCCGTGTTGAACATGATCATCGCGGGTGAGGACAACATCGCCGCGACCACGGCGTGGGCGATGCATTACCTCGCGACCCACCCCGAGGTTCAGCGGCTCGTGCGGGAGGAGGCCGCCGAGGTCCTCGGCGAGGATGCGCACCCGGCGGATCCGTTTGTCGTGGCGCGGCTCAAGTACGCCGAGGCCGTGGTCAACGAGACGATCCGATTGCGTCCGACGGCGCCGTACCTCCTGCTGGAGGCCATGACGGACACCGTCTTGGCCGACAGCACGATGGAACTGTCCGTTGCTCGCGGCACTCATGTCATGCCACTGCTGGGTTACCGGTCGGACAGCGACGCGCAGAAGTATCCGAACCCCGGTGAGTTCGATCCTGGACGGTGGCTGGCCGAGCCTGCGGAACAGGCGGAAGGGGCACCGTCGTTCCTGCCGTTCGGCGCTGGTCCGCGTTTCTGTCCCGGTCGCAACCTGGCGCTTCTCGAAGCCACCGTCTTCGTCTCGATGGCGTGCCACAACTTCGTGATCGAGGCCGACACCTCGGGTGGGCCCGTGGGAGAGAAGCTGACCTTCGTCGTGCTGCCGACCAATCTCAGCGTTCGGCTGAGGTCGGTTCGGTGACAACCGGTGTCACAGGCCAGAGGTGTTGTGCGGTTCTATGAGGCCGTAGTGATGTGCGAAGCGCACGGCGTGCACGCGGTCACGTAGGCCGAGCTTGGACAGGATGCGCGAGACGTGCGTTTTGATCGTTTCGCCGCTGACGAAGAGCTGGTCGCAGATTTCGGCGTTCGTGAATCCCGCGGCCATCAGCAGGAACACCTCGTGCTCGCGTGCGGTGAGACGTTCGAGGCCGGGTGCGGCGGTGCGCGCCGGGGCGCTCGCGGCCAGGGTTTCGGCCAGTCGCGGCGCGAGCCGGCGGGTGATCGTCGGGTCGATGTAGGTGTCGCCCCTGGCCGCGACGCGGATGGCGGTGACCAGTTCTTCGGGGGGCAGGCTCTTGAGCAGGAAGGCGTTCACGCCCGAGGCCAGTGCCGTCCGGACGTACTCGTCGGTGTCGAAGGTGGTCAGCAGGGCGATCTTGAGGGGATCGATCCGCGCGGCGCGGAGTTCGCGGGCCGCCGCCAGGCCGTCCAGCTTGGGCATGCGCACGTCGAGGACGGCCACGTCCGGTCGCAGGGAGCGGGCCGTTTCGACCGCGCTGTACCCGTCCCCCACGTCGGCGACGCACTCCATGTCCGGCTGCGCGTCGAGCACCGCGCGCAGGCCGGACCGGAACACCGCGTGGTCGTCGGCGATCAAGATGCGCAGGGTCATGATCCGCTTCCGGCCGGCATCGTCACGGTGGTCTGCCAGTACTGGCCGTCCCCGGCAGGTCCCGCCTGCACCGAGCCGCCCAGCGCCTCGGCCCGCTTGCGCATCCCGTCGAGGCCCAGGCCCATCCCCTGGTGCCCGGCCGGGACGTCGCGCCGGGAGTGTTCCTCGCCGGACCGGATCCGGTTCCGGGCGGTCACCGAGACGTGGTCGTCGCCGTACTCGAGTTCCACGCGGGCCGTCCCTCCGTCGCCGTGCCGCAGCGCGTTGGTCATCATCTCCTGCACCACCCGGTACAGCATGGTGTCGATGCCGCGCTGCACCGGACGGGGGTCGTGGTAGACGACGAAGCTGACCTGGAGTCCGGAGGCCCGCACCCCGTCGAACAGGTCCGGGAGCTTCGCGAGGCCCGGCTGGTCCGGTGACGCCTCCCCCTCGTGCAGCAGCGAGAGCAGTCGCCGCAGGTCGATCATCGCCGCCCGGCTGGACCCCTCCACCGCGGCGAGCGACGTGTGCACCGGGCCGGTGCCGTGGTCCACCAGGTTCAGCCGCGCGGCCGTGGCGTGGACGCCGATCGCGCTCACGTGGTGCGCGATGACGTCGTGCAGGTCGATCGCGATGGCTTCGCGCTCGCGGGTCAGCGCCTGGTCCAGTTCGGCCTCGGCGTCCCGCACGGCGGCCTCCCGCTGGTTGCGGAGCTCGTCCACGTACTCCTTGCGCGCGGTGGTGTAGCGGCCGACCAGCCACGGCAGCAGCGCGTTGGCGACGACCAGCGACAGCACGGTCACGGGCTCGCTCAGACCGCTGATCAGCAGTGACGACAGCACGCCGGCGGCGAGGACGACCAGCGACCCGGTGGCGGGGCGGCCCCGCAACCACGCGCCGGCGCGGTAGCCCGCGACCAGTTGGCCGGCGGTGCTCGCGCTTCGGCCTGGGAGGGCGACGGCCAGCACCGGGACGAGGACCGCGTGGACGAGCGCGACCCACCCGGACAATCGCGGGGACGTCGCCAGCGCCGCGTCGGCGACGACGATCCCGGCCAGGAACACGAGGTTCGCCGGCCCGAGATCGGGGCCGCGCGTCGCGAAGCTGACCACGTCGGTCACCAGGCACGCGGCCGCCACCACGATCGACTGCCGGGCCAGCGAACGGGCCACCGGCTGATCGTCCTCCGACCGGTGCACCCGTCGGGCCGCCGTCCTGGCGAGGGCCGTCACGCTGCTGAACATCCGGTCATTGTGTCGACGCGCGCAATGGCGGTAGTCACCCCGCAGGGGGATAAATGATCACGGCGCAGGGCGACGATCAGCGCGTTCCGGCTCCCTAGCGTTCTCTCCACCAGCTCATCCGCGGAGGGACCTCTCGTGAAGATCGGTATGACCGGCAAGCTCGCCGCACTCGCCTGCGGCCTGGCGCTGTTGGTGTCGTCGTGTGGTTCGGATGCGGCCCCGGCGGCACAGCAGCCAGGAGGTGTCGTGCAGCCTGAACTGGACGAGCTCACCTCGGCCGGCGGCGTTCCCGGCGCCGAGGCGCTCCTGCGGGACGAGGACCAGGTGCGCACCTCGACCAGCGGTGTCGCGAACCTCGCCGACAAGACGCCGATGATCTCCGACGGCCGGATCCGCGCGGGCAGCATCACCAAGTCCTTCGTGGCCACCGTGGTCCTGCAGTTGTCGGCGGAGGGCAAGGTGGACCTGGACGCGCCGATCGACAGGTACCTGCCGGGGCTGGTGGCCGGCAACGGCAACGACGGCACGAAGATCACCGTCCGCCAGCTCCTGCAGCACACCAGCGGGTTGCCGAACTACCTGGGCAAACTCGCGAGCATCGACCCCGAGACACTCCGCAACCAGGGAGCGAATCCCGCCGACCTGATCGCCACGGCCGTGCAACAGCCCCCGCTCTTCGCCCCCGGCACGGCGTGGACCTACTCCAACACCAACTACATCGTGCTCGGCATGCTGGTCGAGAAGGTCTCCGGTGACCGCCTCGCGCACCAGATCGACTCGCGCGTCGTCCGTCCCCTGAACCTGACCAGCACCTACCTCCCGGAACGCGGCGACACCAAGCTTCCCGAACCGCACCCCGTCGGTTACGTGCCCGGGAAGAGCGGCGTGATCGACTTCAGCGACTACGACTCGACCCTCGCGTGGGCGGCGGGCGGGCTGATCTCCACGTCGAGGGACATCACGACGTTCTACGACGCACTGCTGGGCGGCCGCATCCTGCCGCCCGCCCAGCTGAAGGAGATGAAGACGGCCGTGCCCGCGCCGAACCTCGGGGTGGCGAACGCGTCCTACGGCCTCGGCCTGTTCACCGTGCCCCTCCCCTGCGGCGGCCAGTACTGGGGCCACGAAGGATCCACCTTCGGTTACATGTCGATGGCCGGCGTCGGCCCGGACGGCCGCGTCGCCGTCATCGCGGTGAACGCCTACCCCGTGAAGCCCGAGACCTCGGCCGCCGTCATGTCGACGTTCGCCACCGCGCTGTGCAACAAGTGACCCGCTTTCGGTGGCTGTTCTGACAGCGGTTGACCTTCCAGTGGCTGCAAGGTCGAGGATCTCGGCATGGACGAACGCACGGACCTGCTCACCATCGGCCGGCTCGCACGCAGCACGGGCATCTCAGCGCGCACTCTGCGCTTCTGGTCGAACGAGGGGGTCATCGCGCCGGCAGGCCGCTCAGCAGGTGGTTACCGGCTCTACGACGCCGAGTGCGTGGCCCGCGTCGAGCTCGCCCGCACCCTGAGGGAGCTGGGTCTCGGGCTCGACGAGGTGCGCGACGTCCTCGAACGCAGGGCGACGGTCGCCGAGGTCGCCGCGGCGCACGTGGCCGCGATCGACACGAGGATCCGCGCCCTCAAGGTGAGCCGGGCCGTGTTGTCCACCGTGTCGAAACGTCAGTCCACTCTCGAGGAGACAGCACTCATGAACCGGTTGGCCCGGCTTTCCTCCACCGAACGCGCGCAGATCATCGACGACTTCAAGGCGGACGTGTTCGGACGCCTCGACATCGAACAACGGTTGCGCGAGCGGGTGAGCGCGCTCGACATCGACCTGCCGGACGATCCCACACCCGACCAGGTGGACGCCTGGATCGAGCTGGCGGAACTGCTGCAGGACGCCGATTTCCGCGCTCGCCTGGGAATCTTCCTGGAGCTCAACACGCCCACCGGTGATCGGAAGGCGCCGCCCGGCGCGACCATCTGGTGGGCGCGGCAGGTGGTGAACGAGGTCGCGCGGGTGAGGGAGGAAGGCGTCGCCCCGGACGACCCCGCCGCCACGGAGTTGATCTCCAGGATGTTCGGTGACGCCGATCCGGGCGAGGTGCTCGCCTCCCTGGAGTCGGGGATCAGCGCGGGCGCCGAACGCTACCGCCGGTTGGTCAGCCGGGTGCGGGGACGGGCCGGCGCGCCGGACGCGACCGAAGAACTGCACTGGCTGGCCACCGCTCTGCGGAGCGCGACCGGAGGAGAAGCCGCGCGGAAATGACCACCGCGGTCGAGGTGCGCCCATCGGCATGGACACCTCGGCTCACCTGAGAGCCGTCCCGACGCGCCGGGATGCAACGTGTGGTGCGCTCCATCCGATAATTCGGCAAGGTAGGACGATCAGTGTCCCGATCTTGGTGGTGGAGGCATCATGAGCACGACCGATGGCGGCAGCTTGAGACAACTCGCTGACACGCTCAGCGGAGTCGCACGGACCTTGCAGGCGGAACCGGACGTCGAGACGACCCTGAGCGCGATCGTCAAGGCCGCGATCGACTACGTCGACGGTGCCGAGCACGCGGGAGTCTCACTCGTCGAACGCGGCAGGATCCGGACCGTCGCGCCGACATCGGAGATCGTCAGGACGATCGACCAGCTGCAGTACGACCTCCGCGAAGGGCCGTGCGTGGACGCGATCGCCGAGCACCAGACCTACCGGGTCGGTGACGTCGGTGACGAGCCGCGGTGGCGGGCGTTCGGGCCTGCCGCGGCCGAAGAGGGGATCCACTCCCTGCTGTCGTACCGGCTGTTCGTGACGGATCGGACGCTGGGTGCGCTCAACCTGTACTCGAGCCGTGTCGACGCGTTCGACCAGAAGACCGAGGACGACGGCACGTTGTTCGCCACGCATGCCGCCATCGCGCTGGTCGGTGCGCAACGTGAGGCGCAGCTGGGCATCGCCATCGAGAACCGCGACATCATCTCGACGGCCAAGGGCATTCTCATGGAACGTCACGACGTCGATGACGCTGCCGCGTTCCGCATGTTGGTGGAGGCCTCGCAGTCGGCCAACCTCAAGTTGCACCAGGCCGCCAGGTGGCTCGTGGAGAACCGGCGCGCCACCTAGGCCTGGGGATCGGCTCCGGCGGATCCCCAGGCGGGAACCAGGCGCGCTACGCGGGGAGCTCCACGGGTCCGGCCAGGTGGCGGAGCTCGGCGTTGCACATCATGATCCGGCGCGTCGGTAGTTGGCGCAGGTAGTGGTCGACGTCGATGCCCAGCGCGAACACGTGCACCGGGACGCCCGAGGCGGTGCCCGACTCCACGATGTCGCGCAGGGCGGCCAGCACGGCCGGGTGGCGGGTCTGGTAGGTCGCCGCGACTCTGTGGTTGCCGCGGTCGGCGGCCAGGTAGAACTGGATGAGGTCCTTGGTGCCCACGAACAGTTCGCTGGCACCGGCCGCGCAGAACTCGGCCGCGGAGTGCACGGCTGCCGGAGTCTCGACGAAGACGCCCAGCGGGGTGTCGTCGGTCAGGCTCAGGTGGTCGCGCAGGCGGAGGAACTCGTTGCTGTCGTTGATGAACGGCACGGCGAAGCTGACGCGGGCGGCGTCGGCGCCGAAATTGTCGGCCACGTGGGCGCGCAGTGCGTGGAACGCGGCCGGGTAGTTGCGTTCCGCCAGCAGCCACCGGGCGCCGTGCAGGCCCATTTCGGGGTTGGGCTCGTTGTCGACCTCGATGCCGGTGGTCATGCGGGCGGCGTCGTCGGAGCGGAGGTCGAGCAGTCTCATCACGAGCCGTTGGCCCGGAAGGAGTTCCTTCACCATCGCGTGCAGTTCCGCGGCCACGGCCTTGCCGTAGCGCTCGGCTTCGTGCGGGCCGGCGCGGAGGGCGTCGATGGGGCTCAGGCCCGCGCTGAGGCAGAGGAACTCCTCGCGGATGAAGTAGCTCGCCACGTGGGGCGTCAGGTCGTTGGTGGTCCGGATGTCCGTGGCGTCGGCGATCACCACGCAGATCGACTCGACGTCGTCGATGCCGGACGCGGTGGGTTCTGGCCGTTGCGGCACGTGTCCGGTGGTGCCGTGGATGATCGAGCCCCGGTCGAGGCGGATGGTGATGTCGCCGGCCAGCGCGTCCAGGTCGTCCGGGTCCACGCGCAGGACGGGGATGCCGCGGGAGCGGCAGAGCGACTGCATGTGGCCGGTGCGGCCACCTCGTGCGCAGATCACGGCGGAGGAGGCCATGATGGCTTCGTAGAGGTCCGGGCGCAGCTCGCCGGTCAGCAGAACGGTGCCGTCGACGGGTTTCCCGGTGCGGTTGCACGTGCCGCGGAAGATCTTCGGGTGTCCGCCGACCAGCACGTCCGCTCGTGTTTCGCGAAAGTTCACAGGCGTCCTTCCACCAGTCCCCGACCGAAGCACCTCGGCCGACGGCGTGTCGACCGGACGGTCCAGGTTGATCTGAGGATGGCAGTCGCCGAACCGGCCCTGCATCTTCCGGAATGCTTGGTGCTCCGCCGCTTCAGCCGGTCTGCTCGTCGAGTCCCAGCAGGGAGCGGAGGTCTCTCGGCGTCACCGAGAGGTCGTTGAGCTTCGTCGTGGCGGCCTCGTTCGCGGCGAACCGCAGTGCGTCGGCGGCCGGGGGGACCTGGCCGTCGCGGGCCAGGGCGTCGCGCACGGCCGCGATGCTCTTGTCGAGCCGGGCCGCCAGTTCCTCGCGGTCGCGCCGTCTTCGTGCGGCCATCCTGTGCGCGTCGAGCGAGACCGCGCTCTCGAACGCTTCGCGTGCCTCGAAGTTCGCCGTCACGTCGACGGGCTGGTCGTCGTAGCGGGATTCGAGGCGGCGCAGCACGTTCGCGGCGACGCCGACCGAGTGGTTCTTGATCGCGGCGAGGTTGAACGCGAACGCGCCGATGCGGCCGTGCCGGACGATCTCGTCGCCCTCCCGGGGACCGCCGACGACGGAGATCGGGCCGGACGGGACACCGGCGGGGCCGAGCAGGACGCCGCACTCGTCGACCTCCACACCGCGACCGGTGCGCTGGTGCCGCACGGCGAGGTCGTTGTCCAGGAGGTTCGTCCAGAGCGCGGAACCGGCCCGCTCGTAGTCCGGCTCCCGGCCGAAGTTCGAGATCACCAGGTCGGCCTCGATCGTCCTCGTCGAGTCCGGTGTGGACACCGTCAGCACCAGCGTGCCGTTCCCCGTGTCCTCGACCTCGCTCACCTTCCCGGTCGTGACGGTGATCTGCCCGTCCCCGGCCATCGCCGCGTCGACCACCTCGGTCGTGTACGCGACGGCGCTCACCCTCAGGGTGGCGAGCACACTGCCGTAGCCGTCGAGGAGCGTGCGCAGATCGGCCGTCGGAACGCATTTCAGGAGTTCGGGCAGGTGCGGCTCCCACGACTTGGCGACCCGTTCGGTCACCACCGCCGGCGCCACGTCGGGGTGTTCCTCGGTGACGACCGCGCAGGCCCGTTCCCACTCGTCCTTGACGTGCTGCACGAGTTGGTCGGGTCCCTGGTAGTCGCCTCGCAGCCGCGGAGGAGGCAGGTCGAGGACCTGGTGGCGGTGGTCCGGCGGGTAGGTGCGGATCGTGAGGCCGGACCGCGAGATCATGTGGATCTTCCCGGTGTGGCCGCGGCGCAGCAGCAGCGCCGCCGAGTCGTACCCGGTGAGCAGCGTGCCGATGATCGCGACGACCGCGTCGCGCCGCACGCCGAGCACGCGTTCGACACCGGCCGCGGAGTAGGGCTGCCGGACGAACGACGGGTGGTCCTGCACCTCGGGCGCGAACGGGAGCGCCCGCTGCTCCAGCCCCGTCGCGATGACGAGGTGGTCGGCCCGGATCACCACCGGGGAGGACACGGCGTCGCCGAGTGCCTTCGGCAGCGCGAAGTTCTCCACCACGACGCGCACGTCGTCCGCGCCGGCCGTCACGTCGACGACCTCGCCGTCGACCTCCACGAGCGTCACGCCCTCCGCGGCCTCGCGTGCGGCTTCGGCGAGGCGGTCGGCCAGGTAGTCGGCGTAGATCCGGCGCGGCGCGGGCCCGGACTCGGTGAACGCGACGTCGCGCCACTCCGGTGGCCAGCCGGTCCGGTCGGCACCGGTGTTGGCCCACGCCACGAAGTCGTCGACGTCCTCGCGGAACATCGACATGCGTCCGGCCTGGATGTTGAACACGTGGTGCCAGGGGTTGCCCGCGGGGTGGTAGGCCACCCCGGCGCTGCGGTGCTCCGGGTGCCGCTCGACCAGCACGACCTGCAGGGGTTCCCCGGCGAACCGGAGGAGCCGGACGGCGGTGGCGGTGCCGCCGAGTCCCGCTCCGACGATCACCACCCGCCGAGATCGATCGGAGAATCCCACCCTGCTCGTCACTCCTGTTCCCCCACCACGTGAAAACGCTCGTCCAAGAAAGCGGGCAAGTCCCCGCGCACGGGGGACCTGCCCTGCCGGTGCCGGCTCAGATGCCCAGTGCCTCCCTCGCCAGGGCGGTGCCCTGCACGCGAGCGGTGATCTTGGCGAACGCCGTGTCGCGGGAGGTCGAGGTGTCGTCGGCGAACGGCGAGAAGCCGCAGTCGTCGCACGTGCCCAGGCGGTCGGCCGGGATGTGCCTGGCCGCCTCGAGAACGCGGTCGCGCACCTCTTCCGGCGTCTCGACCCGCGGGTCGATCGGGTCGATCACGCCGACGAAGACCTGGGCGTCGGCCGGGGCGTGCTCGGCGATGATCCGCAGGACCCGCTCCCGGTCGGGCTCGCTAGCCAGCTGGAGGTAGAAGCGGCCGGCGTGCAGGGAGAAGAGGTCCGGCAGGAGCTCCGCGTAGTCGATGTCGAGGCTGTGGGTCGAGTCCTGGTCGCCACCGGGGCAGGTGTGGACACCGATGCGCCGGCGCTCCTCGGCGGAGAAGCGGTCCAGGACCTCGTTGTTGAGCTCCACGAAGCTGCGCAGCAGGCCGCGGCTCGGGTCGAGCTTGAGCGACAGCCTGCCCTCGGTGAAGTCCAGCTGCACCGAGGAGGCGCCGGCGTCGAGGCAGCGGCGGATGTCGGCCTCGCTCTGGTCGGCGAGGTCGGCGAGGAACTCGTCGCGCGAGTACCCGGCGATCTCGTCGGCCGGGTAGAGCAGGCTCAGCGCGGAAGGGGCGATCACCGCCTGCTTGACCGGCAGGTCGGTGTGCTGCGAGACACCGCGGAAGTACTTCTCCGCGAAGGAGGCGTAGCGGAACGGGCCTTCGGTCAGGCGCGGCAGCTGACGGCTGTGACCGTCGGCGAACGGGATCACCGCGCCGTCACCGGCCAGCGACGTGGCACCGTCGAGCGGGTAGGTGGCGAAGCTCGACTTCGCCTGCTCGCCGTCGGTGACCACGGGTGAGCCGGTGGCCTCGAAACGGCTTATGGTGTCGGCGATCGCCTTCTGCGTCAACGCGTCGAGCTCGGCCTGGCCGATCCGGCCGGACGCGAACGCGGACAGTCCCTCGACCAGTTCGGGGGAACGAGGAATGCTGCCGATCGGCTCGGTTGGAATGAGCAAGACAACCCCTTGGAGCGTGGTGCGAGACAAACCGGAAAATTCGCCCGAAAGCTAGCAGCGCGATCATGGGAAAACATCGGCGCGCGATGCTCTCCACCCGTGTGGTGGATCAAACTGCCGGTTGCCGCTACAGCCGGCCACCCGCTGCCGCCACCATCGCGGTGAACGCCACCACCGACAGGGCGAGAATTCCCGCCGCCACGCGCACCAGGACGAGGCCCGCGCGGGACCTCGGCACGCAGAACGTCAGCCAGGACACCGCGGTCAGCGCCGCCATGAACGCTCCGGCCTGGTCGGCCGGAGCACGCAGCACCGCCGTCGCGAACGCGGCGGCCACGAGCCACGGCGCCACGGCCACCACCCGCACGACCAGGTGCGGAGCACGCCACCAGATCGCGAACGGGACGATGCCCGCGGCGAGCAGGAGCACGATCGCCTGTGGTGGCAGCGCGATCGACGGGTGGAGCAGCATCGCCACCAGGAACGTCGTGGTCGACGCGCCCGTCACCAGCAGCGCGTCGACCCGGCGCGGCGGTGGCGTCACGATCCGCATGAGCGCGAACCCCGCCACCGCCGGCGCCGAGAGGTAGCCGACCAGGTAGAGCAGCACCGGCCCGAACAGCACCGGCACGGTCGAGCCGTGGTCGTGCACTTCAGGCCGCCGCGCCGACCGCGCAGGTGCAGCGCATCTCGGCCCTGTCCTGCGGCGAGGGGCGCATGTGGAAGTACATGGCGACCACCATCGGCACGAACACGATCGCGTTGTAGAACAGGTGCAGCTCCACCCGCGGCAGCACCAGCTGCAGAATGCTGACCGGCACCGGACCACCGAGCAGGTTTCGCCCGGTCAACGCCTGGATCAGCAACAGCAAATGCTCGAAGTGGTGCCAGAACTGGATCCACAGAGCGATTTTCCACCATTTCTTCGCCCGGCCGGTGAATCCCGGCGCCAGTGCGAAGAATCCAATCATCATGATGACCGCGTAGCCGTAGTGCATCCATTCGGACGTCACCAGCCACGGGATCCACAGGCCGAGCACGCCGCCCGCCTGGGGACGTGGCCAGCCCAGCACGAACACCTGGATCGCCTGCACGATGTGCTCGGCCCAGTGCGCGATCACCACGAACGCGAAGAGGTTGAGCGCGACACGGTGCCATCGGTCGTTGAGTGAGCCGGGCGCCGACCGCGCCCCGGCATGAGTTGTCATCTGGCGGCTCCATCCGGGGAGGCGACGAGCGAGCCGGACATTACTGGGCGATCAGCGAGGTTCCTTCTTCCAGATTGCGCAGGTTGTGCATCCAATTCTGCAATTCGAGAGAAGCGCTCCGGCACGGCCCGCTGCCAGGATCGGTGAGCGGGACATCCACACACACTTTCCGGAGGACAGGTTGAACTCCCAGTCGCGCACGGAATTCGTGCAGAACGCCTCGAAACTCGTTCCGCTGCTGCAGTCGCACGCGTTGTGGCACGAGGAGAACCGCCGCCTCCACGACGACGTCGTCGACGCCCTGACCGAGGCCGGCGCCTACCGGATGCGGGTGCCCACCCGCTACGGCGGTCTGGAGACCGACGCCGGCACGACGTTCGAGACGATCAGCCAGCTCGCGCTCGGCGACGGGTCGGCCGCCTGGAACGTCGCGGTCAACGCGGTCAGCTGCTGGCTCGCCGGTCTCTTCCCGGACTCCGTGCAGGACGAGGTGTTCGCCGACCCGGACTCGCGGGTGTGCTCGGTGCTCAGCCCGACGGCGATGGCGACCCCGGTCGACGGCGGCGTGACGATCAAGGGCGGCTGGCAGTTCGTCAGCAACGCGCTGCACAGCAAGTGGCAGGTCGTGCTCGCGATGGGGCCGACGCCCGATGGCAGCAGCCTCTGGCCGTTGATGGCCGTCGTACCGATGTCGGACCTCGGGATCGTGGACGACTGGCACCCGTACGGGCTGCGCGGCACGGGCAGCGTCACGACCGTCGCGGAGGACGTGTTCGTCCCCGCGGAGCGCGTGCTGCCGCTGGTCCTGATCCTGCAGGGCCAGTACGCCTCGCAGGCCAACGCGGGCGCGCCGATGTTCCGCGCGCCGCTGATGGTCACGGGCTCGGCGACGTTCACCGGTGCGGCGATCGGCCTCGCCAACGCGGCCAAGGAGAACTTCTTCGACCGCCTGCCCAACCGCAAGATCACGTACACGAAGTACGAGAGCCAGCGCGAGGCCCCGATCACGCACCTGCAGGTCGCCGAGGCCGCCATGAAGATCGACGAGGCGACGTTCCAGGCCACCCGGCTCGCCGAGCACATCGACGCACGGCAGGCCGACGAGCCGTGGTCCGTGCACGAGCGTGCGCGCGCACGGGTCGCTCTCGGGCGCGTGTTCGACCTCTCGAAGCAGGCGGTGGAGGTGCTGGCCACCGCGAGTGGCGGTTCATCGCTCTACAACACCGTGCCCATCCAACGGATCCTGCGCGACGTCCAGGCGCTCAACATGCACGCGCTCATGCACCCCAACACCAACTACGAGCTGTACGGGCGAGTGCTCTGCGGCCTCGAACCGAACACGGACTACCTCTGACCCAGCCGGAAAGGACACACGATGTCGATCACCGAACTCGGTGCGGAGCAGATGCACGAGCTGCCCACCAAGATGATCGAGACCTGGGCCACCAACGACGGCGCGGCGTTCAGCGAACTGTTCACCGAGGACGCCACGCTGATCCTGCCGAACGACATCTTCCTGCGCGGCCGTGACGGCATCCGCGGGTTCATGACGCAGGCGTTCGCCGGCCCGTACCAGGGCACCCGCGTGTTCGGCGAGCCGCTCGACGCGCGCTACCTCGGCGAGGAGGCCGCCGTGATCGTCACGCAGGGTGGTGTGCTCGCACCCGGCGACACGGCGGTCGCGCCGGAACGCGCGATCAGGGCGACCTGGGTGCTGGCCAGGCAGGACGGCCGATGGCTGATCGCGGCTTACCAGAACACGCCCATCGGCGCCTGACCCGATCCGCGCCCCGCCGGTCGAACGACGGTTCCCGGCGGGGCGCGGATCCCCATCCCCTGCTCGAACGCGACACGGCGCTGCACACCGTGTTGTCCGGTCCGCCGCAGGTCGTCGTCAGCGGCGGCATCGGGTGCGGACGCACCACCCTGCTCCGCGCCGCCGCAGAACTG
Source organism: Lentzea cavernae (assembly GCF_014653695.1). Lineage (GTDB taxonomy): Bacteria > Actinomycetota > Actinomycetes > Mycobacteriales > Pseudonocardiaceae > Lentzea > Lentzea cavernae. The sequence continues at coordinate 307,765 of NZ_BNAR01000004.1, forward strand.
TCGGCCGCACAGGTCGTGGCCGCCACCGCCGTCCGATCCGAACGGACCGTCCCGCACGGCATCGCGAACCAACTGGCACCCCACCTCTCCCGCACCCGGCCGACGCTGGTCGCGGTCGACGACGTCCAGCACGCGGACTCCGAGTCCGTCGCGTTCCTGGTGTGGTTGCGACGGTTCCCGAACATCCGCGTGGTCGTGACGCACTCGGCGACGGACTCCCCTCACCGCGTCGCGTTGTCGGCCTGGCACCAGGTCTGGCTGCGCCCGCTCTCCACCGGCAACCCGGCGCTGCTGTCCGCAGTGCGCGACGACGGCGACGAGGTCGGTCCCGTGACACGGCGGACGTTCCTGGACCTGTTGCGCGACAACGACCTGTTCGAAGTCGCATGTGGACTCGCGGTGCTCGGGCGCCACAGCGCCTTCCTCGGCGCCCTCACGAATCGGCACCCAAAGGCCGTCACCACGCTCACCGACAGCGGGCTGCACGACGGCACCCGCTTCCTCCTCCCCGCAGCGGAGGAGATCCTGCTCGGCGCACTCGCACCCGCACAGGCCGCGGATCTACACCTCCGCGCGGCGGCCTTGTTGCACGACGCGGGCGCTCCGGACCTCGACGTCGCCGAACACTGCGTTGCCGCCCAGGCGGTCGACGACCGCACCGGCGGAGTCCCGCTGCTGCGCCGGGCGGCACGCACCGCCACGTCCGCGTTCGCCGTCGACTGCCTGCGGCTCGCGTTGAGGACCAGCGACGACGAGGCCGTGCGCGTCGAGCTCGGCAGGACCCAGTGGCGCACCGATCCGGCGGCGGCGGCACGCACCCTGCTCCCCTGCGACTCTGGCGATCCCGTGGTGCTGCGAGCACGGTGGTGGCACGGCGACTTCTCCCCCGAGATCAACCGGTGCACGGCAGAACTGTCCCTGTGCCACGAGTTCCTGACGGGCCGGCCGCTCCAGGCGGTCGACGCCGAAGCCGTGTTGCGGCAACGGGGTCCGGACACCGCTCCCGAGGCTCTCGCCCAGGCGCTGCGGCTGGTCAGGTCCGAGCACTGGCGAGCGACCCTCGCGATCGACGCCTCCGGCACCCTGAGGGCGTTGCTCGACGCCGTCCGAGCCGAGGACTCCTGGCGGCGGGGCGACGTCCTCGCCACGGCCGCGGACGCCAGGTCCGCGCTCGACGGGCTGAGCCCGGAGGGCTGGGGTGCCGCCATCGGGTTCCCGCTCCAGTTCGCCCTGCTCGCCGGTGCCGCACTCGGCCACGAGACGTCACCGCTCCCGCAGGCGGTGCCCCGCGGCGTCTTCTGGCCGGAGTACCTGCGGGCTCGTGGCCGCCACCACCTGGCGCTGGGCCGGCCGTACGCCGCACTCGACGACTTCACGGCGGCTGCGGACCGGCTGGGCGAGGCGGAGGCGAGGATCGCGCTCGGCCAGTCCGGAGCAGCGAGAACCCTGTTGGAGGAGGAGATCGCGCCGCCCTCGGACGCGCGCACGACCGGCATCGCCCTGAGGCTGCTCGCGACTGTGGCAGCGAGGACCGACCGGCCCGGGTTGCTGCGCGAGGCGGTGCGCAGGCTGGAGCACGCCGGTGATCACCTCGAACTGTCCCGTGCACTCGCCGACCTCGGCCACGACCGGCGTGACCGGGGCGCGCTCGGCGAGGCGCGGTCGCTCGGCAGGAGGGCACGGCGGGAGTCCGGACTGCCCGAGCGCGATGCGGCGGATGGGGTTCTCAGCGCCGCGGAACGCAAGGTCGCGGCGCTGGCGGCCGCCGGGCACAGCAACCGCGAGATCGGCCGCAGGCTGTGCGTGACCGTCAGCACCGTCGAGCAGCACCTCACCCGCGTCTACCGCAAGCTCTCGGTCGCCGGACGCGACGACCTGCCGCGCGAGCTGCTCACGAGGTGAGGCTGTGCAGACACGCCACCAACGTCCGGGCCTGCACGTTGACGTAGTGGCTGTGCCGCAGCAGACCCACGAGCTGGTGCGGCACCACCCAGCGGAAGTCGGGGTGCTCCAGCTCCTCGTCCACCTCGATGATCACGTACCGCGTGCGCGGGTGGAAGAACCGCCCGCCCTCCTCCGAGAGCACCGCGTCGAACCGGATGGACGACGCCGGGGCGGTCAGGGCCAGGTCGAGGAACGGCGGGCGGGCGGCCTCGGGCAGGACGTCGAAGTTCTCCGGCGTGCACTGCACCGTGGGCGAGAGCTCGGCCACGTCGAGGAAACCCGGTTCGGCGGTCGCGCGCACGAACGCGTGCAGCACGCCGTCGATGCGGCGCACCAGCAACGCGGCGAGGCCCGTCCCGTACGGCTCGATCATCGGCTGGGTCCACGTGCGCACCTCGCGCCCGCTCGCCCGCACCTCGACCGCCATCACGTCGAAGAACCTGCCGGTCTCGTGCGTGATCGCGTGCTCGGTGCGGTGCCACTGCCGCACCTCGTGCAACGGGATCAGCCGGGTGCGCACCTCGGTGCGCGTGCGGACATCCGTGATCCACCGCAGGATCTCGTCCTCGCTGTGCACACCGGGCACCGCGGGCCCGCAGGAGCGGGCGACCACGTCCCGGAACCCGTCCCCCGCGCCGGACAGCTCGCCGGCGCCGGTGAACGGCAGGCACGACAGCACGGTCCGGGCGTCCATGTTGATCAGGTCGTCGAGCAGCAGCAGACGGTGGACCTGGCCGAGCGTGAGCCAGCAGAAGCCGTCCAGCAGCTCGACGTCCTCGCTGACCGACACGATCATGTTCCGGTTGCGCTTCTGGTAGAACCACGCGCCCTGCTCGGACTGCCGCACGTCGGCGACGACGGTGTGCCGGGACGTGTCGCGGAAGTACTCCAGGTACGGCACGTCCTGGCCGCCGTGCACCCGCGTGTAGTTGCTGCGGGTGGCCTGCACGGTCGGCGAGAGCTGAAGTCCGTTGGGGTTGCCCGGTTCCGGCTTCGCCTGCATCAGCAGGTGCAGGCGGCCGTCGAACTCCTTGACCAGGATGCCGAGGATGCCGACCTCGGGCTGGTTGATGATCGGCTGGGTCCAGCGCGGAACGGCGTTGCCCGGCAGTTCGACGTCGATGCCGTTGACGCTGAAGAACTTCCCGCTGGCGTGCACGATGTCGCCGCTGCCCGGCAGGGTGTGCCAGCCGTCGAGGGCGTCCAGCGGGATCCGCCGGGCGGTCGTGAAGCAGCGTTCGGCCAGCCCGGTGAACCAGCGGTGGAAGTCGGGCAGGTCGAGGTGCCTGCCCTCGACGTCGTGCGCGGACAACGCGATCTGGGTGGCGATGTTCGTCATCGGAGCACCTCGCGCAGGGCGTCGATGACCTCGTCCTGCACGGACGGGGCGAGCGAGGGGTACATCGGCAGCGAGAAGATCTGCTTCGCCAGCGCCTCGGTGACCGGCAGCGAGCCCGTCGCGTAGCCGAGGTGGTCGAAGCCGGTCATCGTGTGGACGGGCCACGGGTAGCTGATGTTGAGGAAGATGTCGCGGGCCTTGAGCTCCTCGATGATCCGGTCCCGGTCGGGGTGGCGGACCACGTAGACGTAGTAGACGTGCTCGTTGCCGTCGGCGAGGTGCGGCAGCACGAGTCCGGTGTCCCCCAAGCCTTCCGCGTACCGCCGCGCGACGGCCCGGCGGCCCTCCAGGTACGAGTCGAGGCGGCGGAGCTTGCGGCGCAGGATCTCCGCGTGCACCTCGTCGAGCCGGCTGTTGTGGCCCGGGGTCTCCACGACGTAGTACCGCTCGGCCATGCCGTAGTAGCGCAGCCGCCGCACCCGTTCCTCGAGCTTGTCGTCCGAGGTGATCACCGCGCCGCCGTCGCCGTACGCGCCGAGGACCTTGGTGGGGTAGAAGGAGAACGCCGCCGCGTCACCCATGCCGCCGGCGATGCGGCCGTGGTGCGTGGCGCCGTGCGCCTGGGCGACGTCCTCCAGGATCGGGATGCCGTGCTCCTGCGCCAACTCCTCGAGTGGCGCCATGTCCACGCACTGGCCGTAGAGGTGCACGGGCAACAGGCACTTCGTTCGCGGGGTGATCGCGGCGGCCACCTGGCTCACGTCCATCAGGTAGTCCGACGGCCGCACGTCGACGAACACCGGTGTGGCGCCCACCGAGTCGATCGCGAGCACGGTCGGTGCCGCCGTGTTCGACACGGTGATCACCTCGTCGCCCGGTCCGACCTGCAACGCCCTGAGCGCGAGCACCAGCGCGTTCGTGCCGTTGTCGACGCCGACGCAGTGCCGCACGCCGTGGTAGGCGGCGAAGTCGGACTCGAACCCGGCGACGCTGCTGCCGAGGACCAGCCTGCCGGAGCGGAACACGCTGTCCACCGCGTCCAGGATGTCGTCGCGTTCGGCCTCGTACTCAGCCAGGTAATCCCACACCGACGTTCCCACGGCGATACCTCCGAGTGTGTTTCCGGCGAATCACCTCAATTAGATTCACGGACGCCCCGGCACCCAACCCCTATCGCCCCCTACAGCCCCGTGAAGCGCATTATCGAACAAATAGCACCGGTTTCCGCCGCGGCTGCCGTTAACTGGATTCGTGAAGGGAATCATTCTCGCCGGCGGCACCGGTTCGCGGCTGGGCCCGATGACCGCCGCGGTCTCGAAACAGCTGCTCCCGGTCGGCGACAAGCCGATGATCTACTACCCGTTGTCCGTGCTCATGCTCAGCGGCATCCGCGAGGTGCTGATCATCTCGCAGCCCCGCGACGTGCCCCTGTTCCGCCAGCTGCTGGGCGACGGCAGCCAGTTCGGCATCCACCTCGACTACGCCGAACAACCGCATCCAAACGGGCTCGCCGAGGCATTCCTCATCGGCGAGCAGCACATCGGCGGTGATTCGGTCGCGCTCGTGCTCGGTGACAACGTCTTTCACGGTCCCGGATTCCAGCGCGTGCTGGAGAAGCACAGCACGGCCGTGAAGGGATGCGTGTTGTTCGGTTACCGGGTGAGCGATCCCGAACGGTACGGCGTCGGCGAGCTGGACGACACGGGCCGCCTGCTGTCGCTGGAGGAGAAGCCGGCGCGGCCGAGGTCGGACCTCGCCGTCACCGGCCTCTACTTCTACGACAACGACGTGGTCGACATCGCGCGGCAGGTGCGGCCGTCGGCGCGGGGCGAGCTGGAGATCACCGACGTCAACCGCGTGTACCTCGATCGCGGCCTCGCGACGATGGTCGACCTCGGCCGCGGCTTCGCCTGGCTCGACACCGGCACGCCCGAGGCGCTGCTGGAGGCGAGCCAGTACGTCCGCACCCTCGAGCAGCGCCAGGACGTCGGCATCGCGTGCCTGGAGGAAGTGGCGCTGCGCATGGGTTTCATCGACGCCGACGCGTGCCTCGCGGCCGCGAGCAGGTACGGCAACTCACGATACGGCCGGTACGTCGCGGAGATCGCCCGCGAGCTCCGCGGCTGAGCGCCGGTACCACGCCGCGGTGCGGCGCAGGCCTTCCCGCAACGGCACCGGCGCCGCACCGTCGATCTCCCGCATCCTCGTCAGGTCAAGGTCGCGACTCGACCGGCCCTCCGGCTTGCCCGGATCCGTCCTGATCCGCACCGGCCTGCCCAGCGCCTCGCCCACCATCCGTGCGAGCGCGAGCACGGAAACTTGTTCTCCGGTACCGATGTTCGCCACCCGGTGCTCCGGGTGCGCGACCATCGCCAGCACCGCGCGGACGACGTCGGTGACGTAGACGAACGTGCGGGTCTGCTCGCCGCTCCCCCAGATCTCGACCTCCTCCCCCGCGTGCACGCGGGAGATCAGCCGCGGGATCAGCCGCAGCGACCGGGGACCGAAGTCGTCACCGGGGCCGTAGATGCTGGCGGGCCTCGGCAGGTGCACGCGCATCCCGTGCTCGGCGGCGTACTGCTCGGCGAGCACCTCGCCGTAGACCTTGGAGAGGTAGAAGCCGTCCCGCGCGTACCGCATGTCCGTGTGGTGGTCCTCGGTCTCCCTGATCGGCCACGGCACGGAGCCCGCGTAGATGTCGCTGGAGCTCAGCAGCACCGTGTCCGCGACCCCGCCGCGCCGCGCGCTGTCGAGGACGTTCGACACCATCCGCATGTTCTCGTCGATCATCGTGCCCGCGCGCAGCCGTTTGTCCTCCGGCGTGCCGTCCACGGCGGCGCTGTGCACGAGCAGGTCGACGTCGTGGGCCGCCACGAGCCGTGTCAGGCCGGCCCGGTCCAGCAGGTCGAGCCGGACCGGGCGCACGCGATCGTGCGGCGGCAGCTCGAGCACTCCGGACCGGCACGGGCACAGCACGGTGGCACCGCGGGCGACGAGCTCCTCGGCGAGGTGCGCGCCGAGGAAACCCGTCGCCCCGGTGACCAGGGCCGTGCGGCCGTGCAGGTCAGCCTTCGACCGCACCGAAGAACTCCCTGACCTCGCCGACGAACGCCGCCGGCTCCTCCATCGCCGCGAAGTGGCCGCCGTTGGGCACCTCCGACCAGGAGGTGATCGCGGGGTAGTCGGCCTCGGCGAGCGCCCGGACCGGCGCGACGACGTCACCGCCGAACACGCTCACCCCCAGCGGAACGGGGACGGGCTCGGGCCGCACACCCGGTGTGAAGATCGCGCCGAGCTGCGGGCCCGCCTCGAAGTACAGCTGCGCGGACGACGCGGCCGTCTCCGTCAACCAGTACACCGTCACGTTGGCCAGCAGCATGTCGCGGTTCACCGCGTCCTCCGGGAGTGCGGCCGACGGGTCCGTCCAGTCCTTGAACTTCTCCACGATCCACGCGAGCAGGCCGGCCGGGGAGTCGTTCAGCCCGAAGGAGACCGTCATCGGCCTGGTGGACATCAGCTTCAGGTAACCCGACAGCTCCCGGTCGAACCGCTGCAGCCCGCCGAGCCGCCCGAAGTCCTCTTCGGACAGTGCGGCCAGCTCGGCCGGATCACCGGACGGCACGGTGACGAGCATGTTCACGTGCACCGCCCGGACGTGCTCCGGATCGCGCCGGGCCAGCTCCAGCGAGATGAACGAGCCCCAGTCGCCGCCCTGCGCGAAGTACGCGTCGTACTCCAGCCGGGCCATCAGTTCGGCCCACGCCCCCGCGATCCTCGGCACGTCCCAGCCCGGCTCGTCCACCGGACCCGAGAAACCGTGGCCGGGCAACGAGGGCACGACCAGGTGGAACGCCTGCGCCGGATCGAGGCCGTGTGCGCGCGGGTCGGTCAGCGGGCCGATCACGTCCAGGAACTCGATCACCGAACCCGGCCAGCCGTGCGTGAGCAGCAACGGCCGCGCGCCCGGTTCCGGCGAGCGGACGTGCAGGAAGTGCACGGTCGCGCCGTCGATCTCGGTGACGAACTGGTCGTAGGAGTTCAGCCGCTGCTCCACCGCGCGCCAGTCGAAGTCGGTGGCCCAGTGCTTGGCGAGCTCCCGCAGGTACTCCGGCGGCACTCCGCGCTCCCAGCCCGTGCCGGGCACGGCGGCGGGCCAGCGGGTCGCGGCGATCCGGGCGCGGAGGTCGTCGAGCCGGCTGTCGGGCACGTCGATCCGGAAGGGGCGCATGGTCAGCCTTTCACGTTGGCGGGCAGGACTTTCCGGTGCTTGGTCCGCTCGATCCACCACTGGGCCACGAGCAGGTTGAACACCCACACGCACCACCCGACCATCTCGAACAACAGCGCCTGGTCGATCTGCGCGGTCCACGGCAGCTGCACGCCGAACACCGGCACGACACCGAGCAGGAACAGCACGAGCCGCGTGAGGACACCGTCCATGATCAGCGCGAAGCTGTAGATCATGTACCGGCGGTGGTCCGCGTACCGGTGCTTGCGCGCCATCCGGTACGCGACGAGCGTGCTCAGCAGCAACAGCAGGCCGAGCACGAACCTGCCGACCCTGCCCGGTCCCGCGGCGATCTCGCCGGAGAACATGAGCAGGACGGGGGTCGTCACCGCGACGGGGATGGCGCCGCCGAAGATGTAGACGATCCCGCTCGTCCGGTGCAGCCTCGGGTATCTGCCGCGCACCCACGCCGACATCTGCAGGCAGGCGGTGAGCAGGCCGAGCGTGCCCGCGACGATGTGCAGGATCAGCAACGGGTAGTGGATCGAGGAGCCCTCGACGATCGGCGACAGGGACTTCGCCGGGTCGAGGTCGAGGTAGGGCGGTAAGGCGTAGACCAAGAATGCCACCACGAGCGCCACCAGCGCCATCCACCACGGGTTGCGCCACACGGGCCTGACGGCCTTGCGCGGCGGTGCGGTGGGCGCGCGATCGGTGACGGGGGCGAGCTGATCCGTCATGAACTTCCTCCTCAGCCAGCGAATTCCAACCGATGCGCGCGCCCGCTGACCGTAGCTTTGGACAGCGGCACTTCCTTCTCACAGATTGCGCTGCCGACGCCTTGTAATCCGGGGTCGGAAACCCATGAGTGCCAGCGGTTTCACGCTCCGCAACTTCGGAGATGCGCCGGCCGCTCCGCGCGACTGAGGATGGCCGTCGCCGGGCCTGCGTCATTGCCTTTCCCACGCTGAGGAGCAGCCGCATGCGAGTCGTGTTCACCCCCTGGCCAACGCCATCGCACCTGAATCCGATGGTTCCGCTCGCCTGGGCGCTGCAGAGCGCGGGGCACGAGGTCTGCGTCGCCGCGCATCCGGCGCTCGCCGACGCCGTCGCCGCGGTCGGGCTGACCGGTGTGCCCCTCGGGTCCGCGGACAGCGCACCGGCCCTGATGGGACCGGGACGTCCGACGCCCCCGGCGACGCGGGCGCGGCTCGACGAGACGGGACTCGCGCTCGGCCCGCTCACCGCGGAGGAGCAGAACCTCTGGGACGTCTTCTGCCAGTTCATGCTGCCGCCCATCTGGGACTTCCACCCGGTCGGCGCCCGCGCGGAGGACCCGCAGCCCGTGGTCGACGAGTTCGTGGACTTCTGCCGCGCCTGGAAACCCGACCTCGTGGTGTGGGACGCGTGCTTCCCCGCCGCGGCGATCGGGGCGCGGGTGTCCGGCGCGGCGCACGCCCGGTTGCACTGGGGCCTCGACTACTTCGCGTGGGTGCTCGACCGGATCGGGACGAACTGGAACCCGCTGGCCGAGACCGTCCGCCCCGCCGCCGAGCGGCACGGCGTCGAGGTCGACAGGGACCTGCTGCTCGGCCAGTGGACGATCGACCCGCTGCCAGCGGGCATGCGACTGCCGGTGGCCACCAGGACCGTGCCGATGCGCTGGATCCCCTACTCCGGCCAGACCGCCGTCCCCGACTGGCTGTACGCGCCCCAGGACCGGCCGCGCGTCGCGCTGTCGCTCGGGCAGTCGCGGCGCCTGGTCATGAAGGGCGGCTGGGACCACGTGCCCGGGCTGCTCGAGATGGTGTCCGAAGTGGACGTCGACGTCGTGGCGACGTTGAACGAGACGCAGCTCGCCGGTGTGCGCACGGTGCCGGACAACGTGCGGATCGTCGACTACGTGCCGCTCAACCAGCTCCTGCCCACCTGCGCGGCGTTGATCCACCACGGCGGCGTCGGCACGTTCTCGGCGGCGGCCGGGCTGCGCGTGCCGCAGCTCATCCTCGACTCCGGGGGTGACGAGGGACTGCTCACCGAGGGCGAGGCCGGCACCGAATGGGCGTTGGCCGCCAAGGACATCGAGTCGTCCGACACCGCGGCCTGGGTCGTCGGCCAGGGCGCCGGGCTCACGCTCGACTTCGCGCGGCACTCCATCGACGCGATGCGCAAACGGGTCATGCAGGTGGTCGAGGACCCGTCGTTCGCGGAGGGAGCGCACCGGTTGCGGCTCGACGCCGCGGCCGCGCCGAGTCCGGGTGAGCTCGTGCCTGTGCTGGCGCAGCTCGTCGAGCAGCAGCGGGCGAGGGCGTGATGGACACCGGTCGCAAGAACTCCGTCTGCCACGTGTGCGCCGGTGTCGTGCGCGAGTTCGCCGACTTCGGCTCCCAGCCGCTGTCCGACGCCTTCGTGCTGCCGGGTGACCCGGCCGGGGACTTCCGCTTCCGGCTCGCCGTCGGGGTCTGCGGGTCGTGCACGATGGTGCAGCTGATGTCCGAGGTGCCCCGCGACCGGATGTTCCACCACGACTACCCGTACCTGTCGTCGGGCTCGCGGTTCATGCGCGAGCACTTCGCGGCGCTGGCCGCGCGGTTGCGCCGCGACGAGCTCACCGGGCCGTCGCCGTTCGTCGTGGAGATCGGCTGCAACGACGGCGTGATGCTCGAGTCGCTCGCCGCGGAGGGCGTCCACCACCTCGGCGTCGAACCGTCCGGCGGGGTGGCCCAGCGCGCCGCCGCGAAGGGCGTGAACGTGCGCAACACGTTCTTCGACGAGCCGACCGCCGTGGAGATCCTGGCCGAGCACGGCCCGGCCGACGTCGTGTTCGCCGCGAACACGTTGTGCCACATCCCCTACATCGGGTCGATCCTGCGCGGGGTCGCCACGCTGCTCTCCCCCGGCGGGGTCTTCGTCTTCGAGGACCCGTACTTCGCCGACATCGTCGAGCGCAACTCGTTCGACCAGATCTACGACGAGCACTTCTTCTTCTTCACCGTGCGGTCGGTGCAGTACATGGCGTTGATGCACGGCCTGGAACTGGTCGACGCCGAACGGCTGACGGTGCACGGCGGCGAGCTGCGCTACACCCTGGCGCGCAAGGGAACCCGTGCGGTGTCCCCGGCCGTCGCCGAGCTCGCCGCCGACGAGGAGCTGTCCGGACTCACCCTGCCGTCGACGCTCGCCCGGTTCGCCTCGAACGTCGCGCGGATCCGGACGGACCTGGTGGAGCTGCTGCGGTCGTTGCGCGCGGAGGGCAAGAGCGTCGTCGGCTACGGCGCGACCGCGAAGAGCGCGACGGTGCTGAACTACTGCGGCATCGGGCCGGACCTCGTGCCGTTCATCTGCGACACCAGCGCCACCAAGCAGGACAGGGTCACCCCCGGCTCGCACATCCCGGTGCGGGCGCCCTCCGCCTTCTCCGACCCGTACCCCGACTACGCGGTGCTGTTCGCGTGGAACCACGCCGACGAGATCCTCGCCAAGGAGATCGGCTTCCGCGAGTCGGGCGGCCGCTGGATCCGCTACGTGCCCGACGTCCACATCGTCTAGTGGTGCGGCCCGGAACGCCACCTAGCCGGCGTTCCGGGTCACGCCGCCGAACCGTCCCAGGAGGACAGACGCGTGACCGAAGAGAACGTGTTCCTCGCACTGAAAGCCGAGGGTGAGGACGTCGACCGCATGGTCGCCTCGCTCTCCGAGACGGAGTGGTCGCTGCCGACCCCCGCACCCGGCTGGACGATCGCGCACCAGATCGCCCACCTCGCCTCGACCACCCGCATGGCGGGCCTCGCCGCCTCCGACCCGGCGGCGTTCGGCACCCTCGTGTCGGGCATCGGCGCCGACTTCGACGCGGCCGTCGCGGGCGCGCTGGCCCCGTTCCTCTCACTGGGCCCCCGCAAGCTGCTCGAACGGTGGCGGGCGGAACGCCAGGCCGCGGGTGCCGCGCTGTCCTCCGTTCCCGACGGGCGACTGGTGCCGTGGCTGGTGAACCCGCTGCCCGCGCCGGTGCTCGCGGCCGGCGGCATGATGGAGCTCTTCGCGCACGGCCAGGACATCGCCGACGCCCTCGGCGTCCGCCGCGAGCCGACGGGCCGGCTGAAGCACCTGTGCGGGTTCGGCTTCCACACCATGACCTTCGGCTACCTCGCGCGCGGGCTCACCCCGCCGGACAAGCCGTTCCGGTTCGAGCTGACCGGGCCGTCCGGTGAGCTGTGGACGTTCGGGCCGCCCGACGCCACGCAGCGGATCTCCGGGCCGGCACTGGACTTCTGCCTGCTCGTGGCCCGGCGGCGGCACCACGCGGACCTCGCGGTGGTGGCGAAGGGCGACGAGGCGCTCGGCTGGCTCGAGGTCGCGCAGGCCTACCGCGGACCGGCGGGGGCCGGGCGGGAGGCGGGGCAGTTCGACCCCCTGCCCGCCTGACGCGACGGAGGCCGGGCAGGAGGCCGAGCAGTCCCGGCCCCCTGCCCCCTGACACGGCGGAGGCCGGGCAGGAGGCCGAGCAGTCCGACCCCCTACCGCCGGACACGTCGGAAGCCGGACAGGAAACCGCGCAGTCCGACCCCCGCCCACCTGACACGACGAAGGCCGCGCAGGAGACCGAGCAACTCGACCCCCTACCCGCCAGACACGACGGAGACCAGGCAGCAGGCCAAGCAGCCCGACCCCCTACCCACCTGACACACCGCATGTGAAATAGGGCCGGGACATCCCGGCCCTATTTCGCGTGCGGTCGTGCGAGGAGCCCGGCATCGCGGGGGGCACGATGCCGGGCTCGCTCAGGGGGTGGTCGCGCCGGAACCGGACGATCGGGGGTCGGTCACAACCGGTTCCGGCGCGACCGGTTCACCGGGCTTCCCGTTCCGCCGCAACGGGAACACCCGTGTCGGCCGGGGCCGGTGGCTCCTCGCCGGTCTTGCCGACGTGCCGCAGCAGGGCGACGGTCAGCCCGGACAGCACCACCAGGATCACCGCGGCGACGCCCGCCGCGGTGTTGACGCCGCTCGTGAACGCGGCACGGGCGGAGTCCAGCAGGGCCGCACCCGTGTCGGCGGCCAGGCCTTCCGCAGCGGCCACCGCACCGCTGATCGTCTCCCGCGCGGCAGCTGCGGCCTCGGCGGGAACGCCCGGCGGCACCGCGACGACGTTCTGGTAGACCGCCGCGGCGATCGTGCCGTAGGTCGCGACGCCGATGGCCACGCCCAGTTCGGTGCCCGTCTCCGACACCGAGGCTGCGGACCCCGCGCGTTCCTCCGGCGCCGAGCCGACGACCATCTCCGTGCCGAGCGACCCCATCGGGCCCACGCCCGCCTGCACCAGGACGAAACCGAGCAGCACCACCACGAGGCTCGTGGCGGGGCCTGCCTGGGACACGACCGCGAGCCCGATCGCGGCCACGAGGAGACCGGCGGCGGCCACGTAGGCCGGGCGGATCTTCTGCGCGATCTTCGGCGCCACCAGCGACGTGACGATCAGCGCGGTGGCGGCCGGGATCAGCCACAGGCCGGACTCGACGGCCGAGTACCCGCGCACGGTCTGCAGGTAGAGGCTGAACAGCATGATGCTGGACGAGATCGTGGCCGAGGTGAGCAGCATGATGACCAGCGCGCCGCTCACCGTCTTGCTGCGGAACAGCTTCAGGTCGAGCAACGGGCTGTCGAGCGTGCGCTGGCGCAGCACGAACACCACGCCGAACACGATGCCGACGAGCAGCGCCCCGCCCGCGAACGCGCTGAACCCGTGCTGGGCGACCTCCTTGAAGCCGTAGACCACCGGCAGGATCGCGAGCAGCGACAGCACGACGCTGAGCAGGTCGATGCGGCCGGCGTCCGGGTCGCGCATCTCCGGCAGCAGCACGGGCGCGGTGATCATCAGCAGCACCATGACCGGCACGGCCATGAGGAACACCGAGCCCCACCAGAACCAGCCGAGCAGCACACCGCCGATCACCGGGCCGATGGCCATGCCGCCCATGAACGAGCTCAGCCAGACGCCGATGGCGAAGCCGCGCTGCTTGGCGTCGGTGAACATCGTCATGATCAGCGCGAGGGTCGACGGCATCAGGGTCGCGCCGGCGATGCCGAGCAGGGCCCGCGCGAAGATCAGCATCTCCGGCGTCGTCGAGTACGCGGCGATCACGGACGCCACGGCGAACGCGGCGGAGCCGAACAGCATGAGCTTGCGGCGGCCGATGCGGTCGCCGAGGGTGCCCATCGTGACGAGGAAGCCCGCGATCATGAACGCGTAGATGTCCATGATCCAGAGCTGCTGGCTCGCCGACGGGTTGAGGTCGGCGCTGAGCTGGGGCTGCGCGAGGAACAGCACGCTCAGGTCGAGCGACAGCAGCAGCGTCGGCAGGGCGAGCACCGCGAGGCCGATCCACTCCCGCCGTCCCGCCCGCGTGGTGTTCCCGGCCGGATCGGTCGATTCCATGGAACTTGTCCTTCCGTGTGGTGCCCTGGTCGGCACCCGAACTCATCGATCCGGCTCACCCTGCGCGCCCGCACTGTCGGAATTCTTTCGGCCGGTATCGTGTGCGCATGTTGTTCGCGGTGCTCGGGCCGCTCGCCGTCCGAACCACCGACGGCCGCCCGGTCGAGATCCCCGAGTCGAAGGTGCGGGCTCTCCTCGCGAACCTGCTGGCGCACCGCGACCGCCCGGTGTCCGCGGCCGCGCTGATCGAGGACCTGTGGGGCGACGACCTGCCGGTCAACCCGACGGGCGCGTTGCAGACCAAGATCTCCAAGCTGCGCCAGGCACTGGCCGCCGGCGAGCCCGGCGCACGGGACCTCGTCGCCTCGCAGCGGCCCGGGTACGTGCTGCGGACCGGCGCGGACTCCGTGGACGCCGACAGGTTCGCCGCCCTCACCGCCGCCGCGCGCGCCGCCGCCGACCCGGACGCGCGGGCGCGGTTGCTGAGCGAGGCGCTCGAGCTGTGGCGCGGGCCCGCGTTCGCGGACTTCGCCGGGGAGGCGTTCGCCCGCGCCGAGATAGCCCGGCTGGAGGAGGACCGGCTGGTGGCCGCCGAGGATCTCGGTCAAGCCCGGCTGGAGCTCGGCGAGCACACCGCGCTGCTCGGCCGGATCGGCGACCTGGTGGCGGCCCATCCCCTGCGCGAACGGCTGCGGGCGCTGCACATGCTGGCGCTCTACCGGTCCGGGAGGCAGAGCGAGGCCTTGGCGTCGTTCCGCGAGGTTCGGGCGCTGTTGCACGACGAGCAGGGGCTCGACCCCGGTGAGCAGCTCACCGAGCTGCACCGCTCGATCCTGCGCCACGACCCGTCGCTCGAACCGCTGGGCCGGCACCGCACCACCCTTCCGGTGCCGCCCACCGAGCTCATCGGCCGCGACGAGGCCGTCTCCGGCGTCTGCGCGCTGCTCGGCTCCTCCCGGCTCGTCACGCTCACCGGATCGGGTGGTGTCGGCAAGACCCGGCTCGCCGTGGAGGTGGCCACCCGCACGGCCGCGCGGTACCCGGACGGCGCTCATCTCGTGGAGCTCGCGACGATCTCCGAGGCCGGTCTGCTCACGAGCGCGGTGCTGGCGGCGCTGGGCATCAGGGACGTGCCGGGCACGGACGTGCTCTCCGAGGCCGTGCGGGCGCGGCGGATGTTGCTGGTGCTGGACAACTGCGAGCACCTCGTCACCGAGGTGGCGGTGTTCACCGAACGGCTGCTGGCCGCCGCGCCGGGCCTGCGCGTGCTCGCGACGAGCCAGAAGCCGTTGCGCATCGCGGGCGAGTCGGTGTGGACGGTCGCTCCGCTCGACCTGCCGCCTCCCGGCACGTCACCCGACGTGGTGGAGCGGTCGAGCGCGGTGCGGCTGTTCGTCGCCCGGTCGGCGCCCTCGTTCACGCTGGACGCGGACAACGCCCAGGCCGTCGCCGAGCTGTGCACCCGGCTCGACGGGGTGCCGCTCGCGCTGGAGCTCGCGGCGACCAGGGCGCGGTCGCTCGGGCTGCGCGAGCTGCTGACCCGGCTCGACGACAGGTTCCGGCTGCTCGCGGACGGCTACCGCGACGCGCCGCCGCGCCAGCAGACGTTGCGCGCGGTCATCGACTGGAGCTGGGAGCCTCTCGGTGAAGCCGAACGCGCGGTGCTGCGCAGGCTCGCCGCGCACTCCGACGGCTGCACCCTGACCGCCGCCGAGGCGGTGTGCGCGGGCGGGATCGTCGTGGCGGGCGACGTGCTGGACACGGTCGCGGGCCTGGTCGACCGGTCGCTGGTCACCGTCGTCGACACCCCGGACGGCACCCGGTACCGGCTGCTCGAGTCGGTCGCCGCCTACTGCCGCGAACGGCTGGCGGAGGCCGGGGAGACCGAGGCCGTGCAGCAGGCGCACCGGCAGTACTACACGGCGCTGGCCGAGACCGCCGAACCGCACCTGCGCGGCCCGGCCCAGCGCACGTGGCTCGAACGCCTCGACGCCGAGTCCGCGAACCTGCGCACCGCACTCGACACCGCGGACGGCCCCGGCGCGCTGCGGCTGGTCAACGCGCTGGCCTGGTACTGGTACCTGCGGGGCCGGCTGTCCGAGGCGCGCAGGGCCCTGTCCGCCGCGCTGTCGCTGGACACCACGCCCTCGGCCGAACGGGCCCGCGCCTCGGCGTGGCACGCGGGCATCACCTTCCTCGGCAGCGACGTGGCGGACCGGGCTGCCGCGCGCGCCACCGCGCTCGCCGCCTACGACTCGCTGGACGACCCGCGCGGCAAGGCGTTCGCCCAGTTCTTCCTCGGGCTGGTCGAGGCGGACTTCGGCGCCCAGTCCACCAGCGAGGACCTGGTGAACCGCGCGCAGGAGACGTTCGGCGAGCTGGGCGACCGGTGGGGCGTCGCCGCGACGCTGAGCCTGCAGGCGATCCGCGCACACACGCGAGGCGACCTGGAGTCCTTGCGGCGCAACGGTTCGCAGAGCCTCGCGTTGTTCCGCGAGCTCGGCGACCGGTGGGGCCAGCTGCGCGCGACCGAGGCCCTCGGCGGCCTCGCCGAGATCGAGGGCGACTACGAGGAGGCCACCCGCCTGCACCGCGACGGCCTGCGCATGGCGGAGGAGCTGCGGCTGTGGCCGCAGGCCGCGGACCGACTGAGCTGGCTGGGCCGCGCCTCGATGCTGCGCGGCGACCACGCGCACGCGCGCGAGCTGAACGAACGGGCCCTGCGCCTCTCCCGTGAGCAGAGCTACAAGCCGGGCCAGATCTTCGCCCAGATCAACCTGGGCCTCATCGCCCGGCGGGCGGGAGACCTCGACGCCGCCGAACAGCACCTGCGGACCGTGCTGGAGTGGGACTGGGAGCCGGGCATCGGATTGTGGCTCATCCTCACCGAACTCGGGTTCGTCGCCGAACAGCGCGGCGACACCAGGACTGCTCGTGCCCGGCACCTCGAGGGGTTGACCGTCGCCCGCGCGCTGGGTGATCAGCGGGCCGTGGCCGTGGCGATGGAGGGGCTGGCGGGGGCGTGCCTGGCGGACTCGTTGCCGGCGGAGGCGGCGCGGTTGCTCGGGGCCGCGGCGGCGGCGCGGCAGTCGGTCGGGGCGGCGTTGACGGCAGCCGAGCGGGCGGACCGGGACCGGGTGGAGGCCGGGGTCCGGCAGCAGCTGGGTGAGGAGTTCGCCGTGGAGCACGCACGGGGGTTCGAGTCGAGCGACGGGTCGGCGGTCGTGCCGCTGTAGTGCTCCGGCTCAGCGCGTCCGCACTCGGCGAGACCCCACCACGCTCTGAGCCACACCACTGGCAGGCGAACGCGCGGTCAGGCGCGGTTCCACCTCGTCGCCACCTCACCGGCGCGGGCCGGCCCGCCGCAGTCCGGGCACACCAGGCACGCGACCAGCTCACCACCGCAGGTGGTGTGCAGAGCGGTGCGCGGCGGTCCCTCGGGTGACGGCACGTTCCGGTCGCCCCACTGCATCAGCGCGATCACGACGAGCGCGAGCTCGCGGCCGGCAGCGGTCGGGCGGTATTCGTACCGCGGCGGATGTTGCTGGTAGGCGACGCGTTCCAGCACGCCGTGCTCCACCAGGCCGCTGAGGCGGTCGCTGAGCACGTTGCGCGCGATGCCCAGGCTCGCCAGCAGGCCGTCGAACCGCACGATGCCCAGCAGGACGTCCCGCACGATCAGCAACGTCCACCGCTCGCCCACCACCTCGAGCGCGCGGGCGGCCGAGCAGACCTGGTCGTCGTACGTTCGTCCGAGCATTCCCCATGCTAAACCGCCAGTTGCGTGATCGAACCGACGTACCGTAGCGTTCGGTGAGTAGCATCATGCAACCTTTTGGGGGCTTGGATGGCGCGCTCGCTGCTCCGCAAGGCACTGCGCGGCCTGTCCCTCGCCCAGGTCCGGCACGTCACGCCCGTTCCGTTCCGCCGGGCCGATCCCGAGGTCCTCGAGGTCTACCGCGCCGTGGAGCGGGAGTTCGGTGTGCTGGCGCCGCCGGTCGTGTTGCACGCGGCCTCGCCCGGTGTGCTGCGGGCGTCGTGGGTGATGTTGCGGGAGATCGTGCTGGCGCCGGGTCTGCTCGACCGCGGCACCAAGGAGGCCGTCGCGGCGGCGGTGTCCGAGGCGAACGAGTGCCCCTACTGCATCACCGTCCACACCGGAACAATGGCCAGGTTCGGTGGCACCACGGTGGATCTCGAGGACGAGGGGCGGTTCACCACCGCCGAACTGCCGGAAGCGCTCGGCGTCGCGACCACGTTGCAGTACTTCAACCGGATGGTGAGCGTCTTCCTCACCGAAAAGCCGATGCCGCCGTACGCGCCGGCTTTCATGCTAGGTCCGGTGACGAAGATGCTCAACGGGCTCATCGCGTCCGCCGAGAGCTCCCCACCCGGACACAACCCGCTGCCGGACGTGCCGCTGCCCGACGAGCTGGCGTGGGCTGCGGGCAGCCCGGTCGTCGCGCACGCCCTCGCGCGGTCGAAGGCCGTCTTCGACGCGGCACCGGTTCCCGAGGCCGTCCGGGCGCTGCTCGCCACCGAACTGTCCACGTGGGACGGCAAACCGAAGGGCCTGAGCCGCGGGTGGGCGACCGACGCGGCCGGTCGCGTCGGGCCCGGAGACCGGGCGGCCGCCAGGCTGGCGCTGCTGACCGCGTTCGCGCCGTACCAGGTGGACGACGACGTGGTCCGGGACGTGCGGGCGGACGACGCCGCGCTGATCGAGCTCACCGCGTGGGCGAGCATGGCCGCCGCCGTCCGCGCGACGGCGCTCGCGAAGTCGCCCGCCTGAATTTTCCGATACCGCGCATTGCCGTTGTCCGATGATTTCTTTTCATCGGGAGCAACGTGAGAGAAGCGTCCCGGCCGGAGGGTGTGCCAGCATTGAACGGTGGATAATCGCCTTTCCAAGAGGAGGTCCCACCGGAAATGACAACCACGGGACTGATTCGCAAACGTTTCATCACGCCGGACGCTTCGGACGTCCTCTTCGACCGGCGCGGGTTCGCCGTCGACACACCCGCGCGTGCGCAGCTCGAATTGAGCGCGCTGCAGCTCGTTTTCGGATTCGAGTTCGGCATCGAACACAAAGACCACAACTCGATAATCACGCGCCTCGACGCGTTGTCCCGGGAATACCGCGGTTTCGCCTACGAGGGCGCCACGATGGCCCTGGCGATCCGCGACGCCCTCACCCCGTTGCCCGGACGAGGCCAGGTCGAGCAGTTCCTCGCCGGACCGGACTTCACCTCGGCGCCGGCGTCGAAGCACATCTTCATGGCCTACATCGGCGTCGGGTTCGCCCTCGCAAGACTGCCGCGAATGCTGTGGTCACGAGCCATCCCCGACGCGCGCAAGCTCGCCGACCACCCGTCGCTGAGCTGGTTGATCATGGACGGGTACGGCTTCCACCTGGCCTACTTCGACCACGTCTCGTGGGTGGAGAACCACCGCGTCCCGGGGCGGCTCGCCTGGCCGGGGCCCGCCGCGTACACGAACCGGGTGATCGACCACGGCATCGGGCGGGCGATGTGGTTCATCCACGGCGGTGACGTCGACCGGCTCCTGCGGAGCATCAGACGATTTCCCCCGGACAGACACGCGGACCTGCTCAGCGGCGCGGGACTGGCCGCCTCCTACGCGGGCGGGGTCACCGAGCAGGAACTCGGGAAACTGGTCGAAGGGGCCGGTGAGTTCCTGCCGGAGGTCGCTCAGGGCGCGGTTTTCGCGATGCGCGCCAGAGTGGTCGCCGATCTCGTCACGCCGCACAGCGAAATGGCAGCCCAGGTGTTCTGCGGGCGCAGCGCGGAGGATTGTTCGGAAATCGCCGCGAAGGAGATCGAGAACCTTCCCGAGGACGGTGCCGTGCCCGCGTACGAGGTTTTCCGCCAGCGCGTCCAGAACTACTTCCGGTGAGGCCGCCATGTCCGGAATCGTGAAACACGTCGAGGTCGTCGCCGCGAAACGAGCGACAGGCCTTGTCCGCGAGGTCTACGCGCAGTCCACCCGGGAGGTCGGCCGGCTCGTCGAGGCGGTGACGATGTTCTCCGCCGCACCCGCACTGCTCGCCGCGTCGTGGGCGGCGTTCCGCGAACCACTTCTGGCGGGCACGGCGTCCCGCGTCAGCAAGGAGGCGGTCGCCGCCACCGTGTCCCGGCTGAACGAGTGCACCTACTGCGTGGACGCCCACGCGATCATGCTTTACGGCGGCGGCGCGGGAACGTTCGCCACACAGCTGTTGTCCGGTGCGGGCGGTGACGAGCTCGACTCGGCCCTGCGACCGTTCGCCACCTGGGCCGAGACGCCGGCGCGGCCACCGTTCCCCTCGGCCCACACGGCCGAGTACGTCGGTGTCCTGGTGTACTTCCACTTCCTCAACCGCGTCATCAAGGTCCTGCTCGACGGCACGTTCCTGCCCGGTCCCCCGCGTGCCAAGGCCATCGCCCGGCGGGTGGCGGGCAAGGTGATGGCCGGCAAGGTCACCGCGCGCAACGAGTCCGGTCGCGCCGCCGGCCTGCGCTCCGGCCCACCGCCGGAGGGCTTCGGCTGGGCGGCCGGCTCACCCGCCATCGCCTCCGCCTTCGCCGCCCTGGCAACCGAAACAACCGCAGCGGCCGCCCACGTCCCTGAGGAGACCCACCACACGCTCGGCACCGTCGTCGCGAAGCACGTCGGTCAACCGCAGGGCCTCAGCGCGGCCTGGGTGGACGAGCACCTGCACGCGCTCGGCCCGAAGTCCGTTCCCTCCGCACGGCTCGCCCTGCTCACCGCGCTCGCACCGCATCAGGTCGGCGACCGCGACGTCGCGCGGTTCCGGGACCAGCACCCGGAGGACCGGGACCTGCTCGGACTGCTGTCACTCGCGGCGCTGACCGCGGCCCGCCACCTCGGCGAGCAGAAGGCCGGTATCGTCCACTGAGGACATGCCAGAAGTGNNCACTTCTGGTGTGTTCACCAGTCGGACACGGTCATGGGCAGGCCGTCCCGCATGCGCAGCGTCAGCATCGGCTCCGGCACCGCGGCCCGTCCCGGCACGCCGGTGAGCCGCATCGCCCTGGTGACCGTCGCCAGCACGAACGTCGCCTCCATCATCCCGAGGTGGTTGCCGACGCAGTAGCGCGGCCCGGCGCCGAACGGGATGTAGGCGTAGGTGGGCCGGCCCGCCGCGTCACCGGTGAAGCGGCCGGGGTCGAACCGCTCGGGGTCCTCCCAGAACGCCGGGTGCCGGTGCAGCGTGTACGGGCAGATCAGCACGTCCGCGCCGGCCTCGACGCGGTAGCCGCCGATCACGTCGGCCTCCCTGGCCTGGCGCGGCAGGATCCACACCGGCGGGTACAGCCGCATGACCTCCTGCAGCACCGCCGACGTGTACGGCAACGCGTGCAGGTCCTCGAACACCGGCATGCGGTCGCCCAGCGCGCCGACGACCTCGTCGTGCACCGCGGCGGCCACGTGCGGATGGCGGTCGAGCAGGTGGAACGCCCAGCTGAGCGTGCTCGCCGTCGTCTCGTGCCCGGCGAGCAGCAACGTCACGAGCTCGTCGCGCATCCGGACGCGCCCTACCGACGGGTCGACCTCCGCGCGCGTGGACTCGACCAGCCGCGACACGACGTCGTCACCGCCAGGCCGCGCTCCGTCGGCGACGAGCCGGTCCACCACGCGCTGCAGGTCGGCGCGTGCGCGCCGGAACTTCAGCTGGCGCGGCAACGGCATCCACGTCGGCACGGCGCTGAGCGACATCATCTCGAACATCGCCTGGTCCTGCACGGCCTCGAACGACGCCCCGAGCGTGTGGAACTCGCTGAGGTCGGCGTCGAGCAGCACGCGCCCGAGCACCCGCAGCGTCAGCTCCGTCATCTCCGCCCGGATGTCGACGGTCTCGCCGCGGAACGACCGCAGCCTCTCCGCCGTGTCCGCCGCCTCCTGCGCGATCACCCCGCCGTACCGCGCCATCCGCTTGGCCTGGAACACCGGCTGGATCACCTTGCGCTGCTTGCGCCACAGGTCCCCGTCGCTGGTGAGCAGGCCGTCGCCCAGCGCGCGCCGGGCGTGCGTCAGGCCGATGCCCTTGACGTAGTTCGCGGCGTTCTCCGCGAGGACGTGCTTGGCGTGGTCGGGGTGGTTGAAGTAGTTCAACGTCTTGGGCCCCAGGGGCAAGCGCACGACGTCGCCGTAGCGGGCGGACATCGACGACATGACCTGCAGCCGGTTCCTGGCCATCTTCGCGAGCACCGCGAGGGCCGCCCGCCGCGGTGGGCCGGGAGCCACCGCGGCGGAGGCGAGTGCCGCCGTCATTCCGACACCACGTGCGAGACCAGCGGGAGAACGCCGTTGCGCGCCGAAGTCTCCCCGTCCGGCGAGGGCGCCCCGTAGGACACGTCGACGCCGCGTTGCCGGGCCGCCCGCACGATCGCGGGCACCGCGCGTTCGGCCAGTGCCGCGATCGTCATCGCCGGGTTCACCGTCAGCGCGCCGGGCACCGCGGAGCCGTCGGTCACGAAGATGCCGGGGTGCCCGCGCAGTTCGTGGTTCTCGTCGAGCGCCGACGTCGCCGGGTCGTCGCCGATGCGGCACGACGAGAGCGGGTGCACGGTGTAGGCGCCCACGACGTCGTTCGTCCACGGCATCACGCGGGACATCCCGTCGCGTTCCAGGATGTCGCGGACGGCCTCGTCGGACTCCGCCCAGCCGCGCCGCGTGTTCTCGGTCGGCCGGTAGCTGATCGTGCCGCGGCCGAGCATCTGCTGGGAGATGCGGTGGGCGTTGCCGGTCGGCGGCGGCGGGCCGAAGACGCCCTCGTTGTCGTCCTCGGACATCGTGAACACCGTCAGCCACGACTTCCAGCGGCGCAGGATCTCCTTCTTCTCCACGCCGAACCAGGACGGGCCGGTGGCGTCGGGGGCCTGGGCGAGGATGGTGCCGAGGCCGGGCGGGAAGTACAGCTGTTCCAGCGAGAACCGCGAGTACTCCGGCAGCGAGCCGTCGAGCCGGTCCCAGCTCGCGACGCACGGGCCGCGGCCGATCTGGTTGGCCTGGAAGGTCGTCGCCTCGTCGATGCTGATGCCGAGCACCTCGCGCACCCGGTCCTCGTTCAGGATCGCGGTGTTGAGGCGCTCGCCGTTGCCGGAGAAGTACCGTCCGGCGGCGTGCGGCATCGCGCCCAGGGTGGGCTCGGACCGTTGCAGGATCACGGGTGTGGCGCCGGCGCCGGCCGCGAGGATCACGATCTTCGCGTCGATCGTGCCGCCGCCGGTGGAGACGCGGTAGTCCTCGTTGTCGATCACGTTGTAGTGCACGCGATAGCCGCCACCGTCCGTCATGGACAGTTGCTGGACCTCGTGCAACGGGCGGATCTCCGCGCCGTGGGCGAGGGCGGCGGGCAGGTAGTTGAGCAGCAGCGAGCGCTTCGCGTCGAACTTGCAGCCGGACATCATCCAGTTGCAGTTGGTGCACAGCGCGGTGTCGATGGCGGCGGGCACCGGGTTCGCGGTGTGGCCCGCGTGGGCGCAGGCCGCGCCGAAGAGGCCACCGCCGTAGGTCATCGTGTCCCAGTCGGTGGTGCTGATCGGCAGGGCCTCCGCGACCCGGTCGTACCACGGTTCGAGGCTGTCCCTGGAGATCGCGGCGGGCCACATGCGCCGGCCGATCGAGCCCTGGCGGTCGAACACGAACTTGGGCGCTCGGGGCATCGCGGCGAAGTAGACGACGCTGCCGCCGCCTACGCAGTTGCCGCTGAGCACGCTCATGCCGTCGCCGACGACGAACTCGAACACGCGGGTGGACGACGAGCCGAGCCGGAAGTCGTGGTCGAACTCGTCGGCCTGCAGCCAAGGGCCGCGTTCGAGCACCACGACCTTCGCGCCCCCGGCGGCGAGGTGGTAGGCGGTGATCGCGCCGCCGAACCCGCTGCCGATCACCACGACGTCGGTCTGCTCCACTGTGGACGCACTCATGCCGGGCTCCCTGAAGATGTCGTGTCCGGGTGGCGCTGCGCGAGCGGCTTTCCGTAGGTGTAGTCGGGAAACCGCCACACGCCGTCGGGGTCCGGCGGCGCGAACCCGATCGTCAGCAGCCCGGGATGACCCGCCGCGATCGCGTCGGTCGTGTGCATGTGGGCGCCGGTGTCGAAGGCCATGTTGCTGAACAGCGCGATCCCGACCCAGGCGTCCTTCTCGGGGTGGCCGGGTGTCGTCAGCAGCTGCACCAGCGCGGTGCGGTCGGCGAACGGCAGCGCGACGAACGCCGGGAGCGCGGGATCGAGTTCCGTGCCGTGTTCGGCCGCGTACGTCGCCGCGTGCGTGTTCAGCAGGCCCGCGAGCGGGTCCAGCAGCGCGGCCATCCCGCCTTCCGGCATGCGCAGCAGCTCGATGGCGCCGGCCGCCACGGCACCGGGACCGGCGCTCGCCCCCGCGACCGCGACGTCCTCCGGCCACCTCTTCTCACCGGGCACGATCGTGTCCGCGAACGCTTCGAACGTCATCGTCGTGACGTCGTTCTGCCCTGTCCCCGTTTCGGTGGCGGTCACGTGCGCGTCCTCCTGTCCTCTTGGGTCGGGCGAACGCCCGTCGATGGTGCGAGCAATGACTTTCACCGGCCGAACAACCCGTTCGGCGGAAGACGCGGAAGGCGGCCTGTACTCGGCCCCGGCTTTCCGCGACACCATTCTCGCGAGCATCGCCCGAACGGCGCATCTCCCGGATTGCGGTCTCAGATGAATTGGAGCCCGGACAGGAGGTGGGATGATCCCCTTGTGCGCACGGAGAGCGACAAAGCGCTCAACACCCCTGGGAGCGGGCCCACAACTCCAGGCGGTCCAGATCATTGGACTGTACGGACCAGCAGGCTTTGTGCCCGGCAGTGCACGACCATGCTTTTCGTTCATAGCAAAAACGTAGAGGTGACATAGGCACCGCAAATCGCCTACCGAGAGTGAGGAGATCTGCCGGGCGCTATGCCGGAATCGCACCTTGCCTGGCGTTTTGCCCGCTGCTAGCTTCGGTTGGAGCGATTCCAACGCACTTTCCCAACAACCGGATAATCCACCACATCCACCGCAATGGCCGAATCGGGGGGCCAATGGACAAGCTCGGTGAACAAGCAGTGGCAAGGGTCGTCGGCGCCATGCAGACGAACCTGGGCGAACGCATAACCATCGACGACATGGCGAAAGTCGCCATGTTCAGCAAATTTCACTTCACCCGCGTGTTCCAGCGCGTTACCGGAGTATCGCCGGCGCGTTTTCTCTCCGCGTTGCGGCTACAAGAGGCCAAACGGTTTCTGGTGGCGACGGACCTGAGGGTCACGGAGATCAGTCACCGGGTCGGCTACAACAGCCCGGGAACGTTCAGCTCGCGGTTCAAAATCAGTGTCGGACTCTCCCCCACCGAGTACCGGCAGCTGCGCGGCCGCACGACCCGCATCTCCGTCGACAACCGCAGGAACATCATGCAGCGGCGCACGAGCTCGGTCAGCGGCCGGATCCACTGCCCCGCCGAGTGCGAGCCCGGCCCCACGTTCGTCGGCTTGTTTCGCGACCCGATCCCGCAGGGCGCGCCGATCAGCTGCGCGGTGCTGCCGGGGCCAGGTCACTTCCAGCTGGAGAACGTGCCCGAAGGCGCGTGGCACCTGCTCGTCCACACAGTGCCGCCGGGCAGCGAGCACACGGCGGACCGCAACCCGTCCGTGGGCTCACACGGGCCGTTGGTCGTCTCGAGCAGCACGGTGGCGCACGTCGTGGACGTCGTCCTGCGTCCCATGTCGGCCATCGACCCGCCGGTGCTCATGGCGTTGCTCGACGTCCGCACCACCGCGCTGGAGGCATCCCGCGCGAGCTGAGCGGAGACGGGAAGAAGGCGGGCCGCCGGTGGCGACCCGCCTTCTTCCGTTGATGTGCAAGGTGGTTCAGGCCGACAGGCCGGAGTGCTCCAGCGCGTGGAAGGCGCCGTTGAGGAACAGCAGCGCGGTGCGGCCGGCGGGACCGTCGGCGGCCAGGAGCCTGCCGAGGAAGATCGTGTGGTCACCGCCGTCGTAGGTGCGCCACAACGCGCACTCGAACCGGGCGAGCGCGCCGCCGATCAGCGGCGCGTCGATCCTGCTGCCCGGCACCCAGTCCACCTCGTCGAACTGCGCGCGGCCCGCCGGACGCCACCGGCTGGCGAAGTGCCGTGCGACGTCCTCCTGGTCCGCGGCGAGCACGGACACCCCGAACGTCCCCGCGTCGGTGAGGTGCCCGTGCATCGACGCGTCACGACCGACGCACACGAGCACCAGCGGCGGGTCGAGGGACACTGACGTGAAGGAGTTCGCGGTCATGCCGTGCGGCGACGGGCCTCCGACGGTGACCACGGTGACACCGGTCGCGAACGTGCCGAACATCCGTCGCAACGTCTTCGGGTCCTCGAACTCGTTCATGCGGGCCTCCCCTGTCATGATCAGGCCGCCGCCGGCGCGTACCGCTCGAGCGCGAGGCGCAGCGAGTCGGGCACCCGCGCGGGCCTGGTCGCGTTGTTCGGGCCGCGCATGCACGCCACCCGCTGGGCTCCCCGCGCCACGAGCTTCTCCGACCCGTCCGGCCCGGCCAGCACGTAGTCGAAGCCGAACTCGACCTGCGTCTGCGCCAGCTCGACCAGGGTCATCCTGACCGCCAGCTCGTCGAACGCGGTGAGCTCGGCGTAGAACTCGCAGTCCACCTTCAGCGTGAAGAGCTTCAGGTCGTCCTGCAGCTCGGTCAGCACGTCGGGGGCGTGCCGCACCAGGAACATCTCGCGGCACCGGCCCTGCCAGCGCAGGTAGTTCACGTAGTACACGTTGCCGACGAGGTTGGTCTCCTCGAAGCCGACCGTGTGCCTGATCTCGAAGTACGACTCCACGTCAGCTCCCCTCCGCCAGCAGCACTGCGGCCACCACGGGTTCCGCGACCCCGCGCAACCTCGTCACCAGCGTCGCGATCCTCAGCCCCGGCGCCGTGAACACGCGCCAGCCCTCCGGCCCGCCCGGCTCCGGCGTGAGCGGGGTGTCGAGCGAGAGACCGGCCTTCTGCAGGCACTCGACGGCGGACCACACGCGGGTGGCGGCCACCGCGAACGGCTCACCGGCCTCGGCGAGCAGTGCCGCCGTGCGGTGGCGGCGGCCGAGCAGCCCTTCCCACACCTGGTCCTCCTGCTCGGGCACGTCCTGCAGGTCGCAGGCCGTCACGCGGTCCGCGGCCACGCACAGGGTGACCCCGGCGGCGTGCGACGCCGACACGATCAGCCCACCGTCGACCTCCGGCCGGCCGTCGGCCCGGTACCGGACCTCGGTCTCGCGGCCCAGCACCCGGCTCACCGCGAGCGCCGTGCTCCTGCGCCGGACCGCCCGGTCGGCACCGGGCTCGCGGTCGGGTTCCACGACCACCGCGACCCGGTGGCCCAGCAGCTCCTCGACCTCCCGTTCCAGGTGCGAGCCCAGCAGCGGCGCCACCCACGGACCGGCGGACCCCTTGCGCCGCACGGCGCGCAGGTGCAGGCCCTCCCAGCGTTCGACGACCTGGTCGCCGTTGAGCACCGCGATGTCGTAGACGTAGGTGTCACCGTCGCGGTGGCGTTCGGTGGCGCGCATCCGCACCTCGCCCGCGCCGAGTCCCGAGCCCGCGGGGTGCAGGCGGTCGATCCGTTCGGGCAGCAGCGTGCCGTCCGGGACGCAGACCTGGTTGCCGTGCATCAACGCGTCCCGCATGCCGGGGTCGGCCAGCAGCAGGTCGGCGGGCAGGTAGCCGGCGAACCCGTCCGGGTTCGGGCTCACCGCCACGTCGGCGTCGACGTCGCGCGCACGGGCCTCGTGGAAGCGCCGCAGCCGTTGGAACCTCGGGCCCTGGAACATGGTGTCGCCGTACAGCTGCGCCGCCGGGTCGAGCGCGACCGGGGGCAGACCGGTGTCCACCACCGGATCTCCCTGGGGCACGGTCGTTCCGTACGAGAGCCGGGCCACGAAGTGGTCCGCCTCGAACGCGGTCTCGGAGCTGCGGATCGCGACGTCCACGACGTCGTCCGCGGTGAGGACGGCGGCGATCCGGATGGTCGTCGTCCCGCGCGGCGGCACCACGATCGGCCGGAGGAACCGGATCCCGGACAACGCGGGCGTGGACTCGCGCCCGGTGAGCGCCGCGGCGACCTGGGTCATCGCCTCCATCCCGTAGACGGCGGGGAACAGCAGGTTGCCGTCGAGCAGGTGGTCGGTGAGGTAGAGGTCGGTGCCCGCGTTCAGTTCGACCTCGGTGACGAGCTCGACACCGTGGTAGCGGACCAGCGGCTTGTCCACGAACCGCAGCAACGGCAACGGTGGCAGGTCGTGCCGCACGGTGTCGACGCCTTCGGTGCGGCCGCTGACCACGACGACGTTCGGCGTCCGCGGGTCGACGAGCAGCCGCCGCAGGATCCGCACGCCCTCGTCGGGAGGGATGGGCGCTACGCCGTCGCGCGAGAGCGACTCGACCACGGCGAGCCGTTCCCCCATGCCGACGCCGGACCACACCGACCATTCGAGACACAGGGCCCGGCAGGACGGGTGGGCGTCGGCGAACTCGCGGGTGAGCGCGGCCAGCCAGTCGTTGGCGGTGCCGTAGTGCGCCTCGCCGCGCAGCCCCGAACGGCCGATGATGCTGCCGAACGTCACCAGCAGCCGCAACGACCCCGCGTCGACGGCACCGAGCACCGCGCGCAGGCCGTCGAGCTTCGGCGCCATCGTCGACCGCAGCCGTGCCGCGTCCACCGCGGGCAACGCGGCCGGCTCGTTGCGCCCGGCCCCGTGCAGCACGGCGGTGACCGGGCCGAGCGCGGCCTCCAGCTCACCGACGGCGGCCCGCAGCCGTTCGGCGTCGGTCACGTCGGCCACCGCGTAGGCGACCTCGACGCCCCTGGCCCTCATGCGGTCGAGGTTCGCGGCGAGCTCCGCGTCCGCGGAGGGCTCGGACCTGCCGAGGACCGCCAGCCGCACTCCCCACTCCTGCGCGAGCGAGATCGCGCACTCGGCCGTGATGCCCTTGCCACCACCCGTGATCAGCAGCACGTCGGTGTCGGTGAGCGGCCGGACCTCGGCGGACGGAGCCACCGGCAGCACCCGCATCGTCGGCACCGTGCGCGTCATCTCGCGGTCGTAGCGCGCTTCGCTGAACGCCGTCGTCGCCAGCACCTCGGGCAGCACGACGTCGGAGCCGGCACCGGCGGGCAGGTGCACGACGGTCACCCGCACTCCCGGTGCCTCCAGCCGCAGCGTCTTCGCCATCGCCGCCGCGCCCGTGTCGTGCTGCACCAGCACGAACCGGCCGTCACCTCGTGCGGCCGCGGACTTCGCGCCCCGCAACGCCAGCTCCAGGTGCCGTTCCTCGCACTCCTCGGGCAGGCACACGAGGACGCCGTCGCCGGCCGCCCCGCGTTCGAGGTCGCGCCGCAGCCGTTCGGCGAACGGGTGGTCGTCCTCGGCGTAGAGCTGCCACTGGCCGTTGTCCTCGGCAGCGGCGACGGGCCGCAACCGCACCGGGTCGTCGTCCACGACGAACGCCCGCGCCCACGGTCCGGCACCTGTCACGACGGCCGCCGCGGTGTCGGTCTCCCTGGCCGTCGCGCTCAGGTCGTCGAGCGCCTCGGCCAGTTCCCGCACGGTCGCGGTGGCGAAGTTCGTCGGCGCGCTGGCGGGCGGGATGCCGAACCGCTGGGCCGCCTCGTTGACCAGCTGGCCCACGGTGATCGAACTGAGGTGCAGGTCGTCGAGCAACCTGCTCTCCGGGGCGACCGCCTCACTCGGCAGTTCTGCCCGCGCGGCGGCCATCTCCCGCAGGACGTCCACTGTGGACGTCGCGGTGCCGGCGACCGTCATGCCCGCCACGGCCGTCACGACCAGGTTGGCCGCACCGACCGACGACTCCGGCGCCTGCTCGCAGGGACTCGCGAAGAACGAGAACTCCTGGCCCACCTGCAGCGGCCGCACGAGCCGGTCGGCGAACAGCGCCGACAGGTCCAGCGCGGCACCGGCCACGTGCGCAGCGCCGACGACTCCGAGCAGAGACACCAGTGACTCGTCGTCGGTGTCCAGCGCGACGACGGGCACCTGGGCCACGTCAGCAGCGAGCGTCGTGAGCACCCGGCCGGGACCGACCTCGACCAGCAGGTCCGCGTCCTTCGCCGCCACCCCGACCGCCTGCGCGAACAGCACGGGGTCGGTGATCTGGGCGCGCAGCAGTGCGGGAACGTCGACGTCGGCCGGCAGCGCCTCGCCCGTCACGGTCGACACGACGTGCCCGCCGACCGCGCCGAACGTCTCGGCGCGGAGCTTCGCGTGCAACGCGTCGGCCGCCGGTGCGACGAGCGGCGAGTGGAACGCGTGCGAGACCCGCAACGCCGTGCCCCGCACGCCTTCCTCCGCGGCCGCCTCGACCGCGGCCGACACCGCCGCCTCGCTGCCGGCGACGACTGTCTGCTGTGGACCGTTGAACGCGGCGATGACCACCGGCAGGTCGCGGACGAGTTCGCTCACCACCTCGGCGGACGCGTTGAGGCTCGCCATCGTGCCCGAGGCGCTGTGCTCGGTCATGGTCGCGCCGCGCACGGACGCCACGCGCAGCAGCGTTCGCTCGTCGATGGACCCGGCCCAGTGCAACGCGGTGATCTCGCCGAGGCTGTGGCCCACGGCGACGTCCGCCGTGACGCCGAGCCCGGCCAGCACGCGCAACCCGGCGACCGAGCCGGTGACGATCCGGGGCTGGGCGACGGACGTGGCGACCATGTCACCGGACGTGGGCAGCGCCGCCCGTTCGTAGACCTCCCGCGCGGCCCTGAAGCGCCTGCGCATCGCGCCGCCGCTCGTTCCCCGCCCGGAACCCTGGCCGGGGAACAGGAACCCGACCGTGGCCGGTTCCGCGACGTGGCCGAGGAAACCGCGGCCGTCCGGCGCGAACCACGTGACCGCACCGGAGTTCGCGGCCTCCAGCACGCGGGTGAGCCCCGCCACGGCGTCCTCGGGCGAGCGCGCCACCACGGCCGCGCGGTGCGGCAGGTCCGACAACTCGCCGTGCAGCGTCGCCGCGAGATCGCCGAGCTGGGCGTACGACACCTGTGCCGCGAACGCGGCGAGCTCGGTCAGCCTGGCCCGCAACGCCTCCGCCGACTCGGCGTCGACCAGCAGCACCTCGGCGTCCTGCGCGGCTGAGGAGATCTCCAGAGCACGGGTGTCGGGTGCCCGCAGAGGTGCGGACGACTCGAGCACGACGTGGGTGTTGATGCCGCCGAAGCCCATCGCCGTGATCCCGGCCCGCAGAGGGGCTCCGGCCGGCCACGGTTCGGCGTTGCGCAGGACGCGCAGGGTCGCCTCGTCCCCGGTCAGCACGGGGTGCGGCTCGACGCAGCCGATCGTCGGCGGCAGCGTCTGGTGGTGCAGCGCCAGAGCGGCCTTGATCAGACCGGCCACGCCCGCCGCCGCCTTGGTGTGCCCGATCATGCCCTTGATGGTGCTGATCGCGGCCGGTGCCGCGTCCGGGTTCGCGGCGGCGCGGGCCTGCGACAACGCCCGCAGCTCCGTCGCGTCACCGACCTCGGTGCCGGTGCCGTGGCCCTCGAACATCGGCACGGTGTCGACGCCGAACCCGGCCCGTTCGTAGGCGCGGTCGAGCGCGAGCCGGTAGCCGCTGACCTCCGGGCGGGTCATGCCGCCCCAGCCGTCGGACGACACGCCCCAGCCGGCGACGGTCGCGTAGACCCGTTGGTGCGGCTGGACGTCCTGCTCGCGCATCAGCACGACCATGCCGCAGCCCTCGCCCGGCCAGAAGCCGTTGGAGCCGCGGTCGTACACCCGCATCTCCGACCGCGCGAGCGCGCCGGTCTTGGCGAAACCGACGATCTCGAACGGGTCGATCGACAGGTCGACCCCGCCCGCGACGGCGACGTCGAGGTCGCCGTCCACGAGCCTGCCCGCCGCCGTCGCCACGGACAGCAGCGACGAGGAGCAGGCGCCGTCGACGGTGTAGCCGCCGCCGTTGAGGCCGAAGTAGTTGCAGACCCGGCCGGCGATCGTGTTCGCGAGACCGCCGGCGAGGCTGTCCTCGTCGATGGCGGGGAACGGGTTCTTGTAGGTGGCCTCGAGGTCGGCGAGGAAGCCTTCCAGCTCGGCGTCCGCCCACCCGCGGGCCTTGAGCGACGCGGCGACCGTGCGGCGCACGTACGGCCACCGCAGCCGCATCAGGTTGGCCCTGGCGAACTCCCCGGTGAGCGTGTTGCCGACCACGACACCGGTGCGTTCGCGGGGAAGACCCTCACCACCTGCGAACCCGGCGTCGGCGAGCGCCCTGCCCGCCGTGTCGAGCGCGAGCCAGTGGGTCAGGTCGGTGGAGCGGTAGGTGCTGCCCGCGATCCGGTGTGCCACCCGGTCGAACTCGTAGCCCTCGATGACGGCGGCCGTGCGGGCGTAGAAGCGGTCGGGCGTCGCGGGGTCCGGGTCCCAGTAGTCCTCCAGGCGCATCCGCTCGTCCGGGAGCCGCCGGAACGCCCTGCGGCCCGCGAGCGCGTTCTCCCAGAGTTCCGCCGCCGACGTCGCGTCCGGGTAGCGGCAGGCCACACCGACGATCGCGATCTTCGTCATGCCGGTACGACCTCCTTGCCCAGTGTCGACGGGGGCGAGACGACCTTGCCGTTCTCCGTGGAGGCCTCCGCGTCGGTCTCGGGGTCGGTCTCGGCCTCCTTCGCCGCGAGCGCCTGGCTCGCCTCGAACTGCTCACGCGACTTGTTCACGAAGTGGAGGCCCCACAGGAACATGCCGCGGATCAGGCACACCAGCGCCGTCGCGAAGAACAGGCCGTACGCGATGTGCACACCGGTGAAGAAGCCGTAGGCGAGGGCCACGCCGCCACCGAACGCGATCTGCGAGAGCGGCTTCGACGGGCTCGTGCCGGGGTCGGTGATCATGTAGTTCGTGAACAGCACGAACGCGACGCCGGTCATGGTGAGCAGGGCGCCGGGGATCGACGTGCCGAACAGGATTCCCCTGACCACCGACTGCACCACGAAGAAGAACAGCCACGCCATGATCAGCCACATGCGGCCGGTGAGCTTGGCGTTGATCATCGTGCCGGCGGTGACGATGATCGCGGGGATCAGCCAGTCGAACAGGCCGTGCACGTTCTCGGTGAAGTGGTAGGGCGGCACGATGCTCGCCCAGGGGAAGATCAGCAGGATGATCGCGATGCCGAAGTTCGACGGGTTCATGTAGTGCCGCAGCCGGCCGCGCACCGGTGCCCGCAGCACCCACTTCGCGCCGACGGCCACGGTGACGCCGAAGATCATCACCCAGACCTGGTCGTTGACGTAGATGAGCATGTTCATCGCGAGGCTCGTGATGTGCGCGGGGAAGAGGAACTCCACCATGCCGCGCACGCCGCCACCGAGGAACCTCGGCGCTCGTCCGTCCATCCTGGACCCGACGAGCTCCAGCACGATCTCGACGGTGTAGCCGGTCAGCACCGCGATGAACGGCCAGAGCCACGGTTGCTCGAACCCGAGCACGGAGTAGCCGATGATGTTGAACACGGTCATCGACATCGCGAAGTTGCGCAGTGCCTTGATGACCTTCGGGTCGTGCCGGGGCACGGTCGCCGCCACGTCCGCCACGTCCGTCACCTCTCCTTCGCTTCAGTGCCGAGTTCGAGCGTGTGCCTGCCGGGGCGGAGCGTCACCGTGTCCTCGCGGGTCTCGCCCGAGCGGTCGCGCCAGTTGAGCCGCACCTCGACGGGTCCGTCCGTCTTGCCGAGT
This sequence comes from Lentzea cavernae, assembly GCF_014653695.1. Taxonomy (GTDB): domain Bacteria; phylum Actinomycetota; class Actinomycetes; order Mycobacteriales; family Pseudonocardiaceae; genus Lentzea; species Lentzea cavernae. Next base: position 341,477 of record NZ_BNAR01000004.1, read on the forward strand.
CCGATGTGGACCTCGTGGCTGCGCTTGCCGGAGTGCCCGCCACCGCCGTCGACGTGGCCGATGAACGTGCGGCCGTCCGCGGTCTTCGCGGTGACCTGGGCGCCGACCGCCGGCGATCCGCCGTCGTGGCACAGCCGCAACGTCAGGGCGCTGCCCTGCGACGGGCCGGAGTTGCGGTAGAACACCGGCTCCGCCCACTGCCGTGCCACGGCGAAGTCGAGCTTGCCGTCGCCGTCGGCGTCCCCGGTCGCGATGCCGCGGGTGGGCACCGGGATGGCGAGGCCGAGCTGCTCGGCGACGTCGACGTACCGGTCGCCGTCCTTGACGTAGAACGCGAGGCGGTGGTTGCCGCCGACGTCGTCGCCGACGGTCACGCGCGGCCAGGACACGGGGTGGCGCAGCGCGAGGTCGTTGGCGGTGGCCAGCTCCTGCAGCTGGGGCCACCTGTTGACCTGGCCGCGGACGAAGCCGGTGGCCTGGGCGATCGCGGGTTCACCGGAGTTGGCGAAGTCGGCGATCTTGACGTCCCAGCCCCAGCCGGACCACGCGGTCCCGGCGGGCGCGCTCACGTCCTCCCACGGCGCCTCGCTGTTCGAGAGCTTGGCGCGCAGCACGTCGCGGTCGCCGGACTGGGACATGAACTGGAAGTTGCTCTCCTGGATGCCGTACGAGGTGGTGATGTTGCTGACGAACATGTCGTAGACGCCGTCGCCGTTGAGGTCGCCGAAGTCGACGCCCATGCCCTTGAACGAGTCCTTGCCGACGACCTTCGACTTCGGGGTGAGCGCGGTCCGCACGCCCTCCACCGGCGCCAGCACGATCCGGCCCGGCGTGGACCTGTTGTGGAACATGCGGTCGGGGCCGAAGTCGTTGGCCAGGTACAGCTCGGGCAGCAGGTCGCCGTCCACGTCGGCCGCCGAGGCGCCGAGCTCCCAGCCCTTGGACGAGTCGAGGCCCTGCACGCCCTCCTGGACCTCGTAGCGGGCTCCGGTCGCCGACGCACCGGTCCAGCGCAGGAAGTAGTTCTCACCGCCGTTGTAGGCGGCCGACATCGAGTCGTTCATCTCGACGCCGCCGCTGACCGACGAGTCGAGCACCGGGCCGTGCGGGAAGTAGTTGCCGATGAAGATGTCCTCGTGGCCGTCACCGTCGAAGTCGGCGACCGCGGCGGCGTTGGTGTTCCACTGCGGACCGCTGTAGCGGCCGGACGTGGAGTTGCCGCCGGGCACCAGTTCGGTGGCCGTGTAGGAGTCGGCGGTCAGCTTGTCCTGGCCGTCCTTCGCGATGTGCACGATCGGCGTGCGGCCCCACAGGTAGACCAGCAGGTCCACGCGGCCGTCCTCGTTGAAGTCGCCGGGCACGCAGCCCATCGGCGCCATCACGTCGTTCATCGGCAGGGTGCCGGGCGAGAGCGCGAACGCCTCGTAGCGCTCCTCCTTCGCTCCGGGCGCCGGGGTGACGACGACCTGGTCGATCCGGGGGTCGACGATGCACAGGTCGTTGGACAGGCTGTCGCCGTCGAGGTCGTTCATCGCGATCGCCGCGCCGACCGAGGAGATCCAGCCGTCGATGTGGGAGTAGTCCTTGTTGACCTTGCGGATCGTCTGCTGGTCGAACCCGCCGGGCAGCGAGATCGACATCGAGGTGAAGCCGTAGCCGCTCGCCACGTCGCGCTTCTCCGCCTGCGACGCGGCGGGCAGCCGGGCCATCAGGAAGGTCACCATCACGAGAACGAGCGCCAGGATCCCCGGCAGCTGTTTGCGGGTCCAGTTCACTGCTCCACACCTCCTGAGTGGACGTACTGGTCGGCGAAGCCGCGTCGCCACGACTCGTAGGCGGGCACGTCGTCCTGCACCGGCCCGGCCGGCTTGAGGGCGCGCACCCGGTGCGCGGCCTCGTCCGCGTCGGTGCCGCAGAGGACCTGGGCGGCGATGTGCGTGTGGTCGGTGGCGAGACCCGCGAGGACGCGGGCCTCCGCGGCGAACGCGCTGCCCTGGGCGACCACCGCGCGGTGGCGTCCCGAGTGCTCGGCGAACCAGCGCAGTTCCTCTTCCCCCGCACCGCCCGCGTAGGTCGCGGCGAGGCCCGCACCCGCGTACAGGTCGGCCCGGCGGGTGTCGGGGAAGCCCTCGACCAGTTCGGCGACCTGGGCCGCGTCCGCACCGCCGACGAACCACAGCGCCCGCCCGATGCCCTGGTCGATCGCACGATTCGCGTACCAGGCCGGGCCGCTGAACGGCCACGGGAAGTCGGGCTCGCGGTAGTGCCGGTGCACGTACTTCTCGGTGTGGAAGTACGCCTGGTGGAAGCCGTAGCCGTCGAGCAGGAGCCACTGCAGCAGCTCGTCGCTCACGGCGAGCTTCGGCCAGCGGAACCTCGGCACGCGGGCCATCGCCCAGCCGACCCCGACGTAGACCATGTAGACGTGCTTCCCGCCGGCTCCCGCGAGGAACTCCGCCACCCGGCCACCGCCGCCGAACGGCAGGGCGTCGAGCGTGGCGAACCCCATGCCCGCGCCCTCGTACGCGAAGCCCCGGAACTGCGTGGGCACCGTGTCGAGGTGCCGCTCCGCGTCAGCGGGCGCGCGCGCCTCCACAGCGGTCGCGAACCCGAAGAGGAAGTTCCGGCCGATGCTTTCCAGCAGTTCTTTCGCGGCCTCGTTCTTGTGGTGGAATCCACGTACTGCGAGCGTGGCCTCCGAACTCTTCGGCGTCAGCAAACGACGCCGCAAAGCGCGCAATCCCGCCTTGGTCACGATGCACTCTCCCCAAACCTCACAAATTCCCGTCATCATTCTTTGTCGCACCGAGGCGGTCTGACATCTTCCAGCATGCTCGACCGCTTTTCTCACGTCGTGAAATGTGCGCGAATTCGACCGCGCCATCGTTCGTATTCGGGCTCGGGACCCGACTCGCCGGTGGGCACGGAGGCGGTCTCGACGAGCGTGACCGCGTCGGTGGCGCTCAGGTCGCCCAGCGCGAGGACGGCGTCCTCCGCGTGGTCGTCGACGTGGCCGGCCGCCGCCTTGGCCATGACCGCGAGCGCCGCGCCGAGCGCGAGCTGCGGCCCCTGCTCCCCCGCCTCGGCCCGCAGCCAGGCGAGGTCCTCCGGGGTGGCGCCGCCCGCGAACGTGGCGGCGAGGCCGACGCCGCTCCACAGGTCGGGCCGGCGGTGGCCGGTGAACGCCCGCACGGCGCCGGCGACGGCCTTCACGTCCGCGCCGTGGATGAACCACAGGGCGCGGCCCAAGCCCTGGTCGAAGGCCCGCGAGAAGTAGGACGGCGTGCCCTGCCACGGGTAGGGCTTCGGTGGTTCCTGCCCGGCGACCCAGCGCTTCGGGTGGAAGTAGGCGCGGTCGAAGCCGTAGCCGTCGACGGCGAGCCAGGTGATCGCCGGGTGGTAGCGCACGCCCTCGAGGTCGGGCACCACCTTGCGCCACAGCGGCCGCGGCAGCCGGGCCATGGCGAACCCGATGCCGATGTAGGCGAGGAACAGGTGCGGGAGGCCGTGCCCGCGCAGCAGGTCACGGGTGCGCTTGCGGCCGTCCATCGCGTCGAGGACGGTGCAGGCCATCGTCGCGCCCTCGTAGGCGAACCCGCGCAGTTCGGGCGCGACGAGCGACAGCCTGCGTTCCAGCTCCCACGAACTCCGGCAGTCGATTCCCCATTCGAATCCCGCGATCACGGTCTGCGGAATCTGCTCCAGCGCTCTGGTCGTTTCCGATTCCACAACGGTGAACCCGCGGGAGGCGAACGTGACGTCCGCCAGCGCCGGTGCGAACACGAGCCTTCTGATGGAACCGAGCACCGACGACATTAGCGCTCCTCTTCTAGGCTCCTCTCATCTTCGGGCCAGTCTGTGGCAATGTGCATCTTTCCAATTGCGGTGACGGTCAGCCGTCACCGTTCATGAGGTCGTGACCGAGCCTGCGGGCGGCGGTGAGCGCCACCGTGCCCAGCACGACGGACACCAGCAGCCTTTCCGCGCACTCGCGGGTCCCGCCCGCGTCGCGCGCCTGGTCCGCCTCGGCGGCCGCGACCGCCGCCCCGGCCCGCAGGTAGGCCTCCAGCAGGGCGTCGTCGGGTGCGTGCCCCGCCAGTTCCAGGCCCGCCAGAAGACCGGCCAGCTCGGCCGCGGCGGCGTTGTCGTCCGCGACCCTGCGACCGTCCCTGGCCAGCACCTCGCCGACGCGGTCACGCCACTTCGCCCGCGCCCGCTCGTCGGCCTCGGCCGGGGTGTCGCGGGAGATCGCGGTCAGCACGTCCGGCACGCTCCGGCCCCCGCCGCCGACGAGCTCGGCGACCGCGGCGACGGACAGGCCGCCGCGGTCGATGAGCGCGCGCACGACGCGGAGCCTGCGCACGTGGCTCTCGTCGTACCGGGTCTGGTTCGGCCCGGTCCGCCTGCCCGCGTGCAGCAGGCCGGACCGCAGGTAGAACTTGATCGTCGGGATGCTGACCCGCGTGAGGCTGCTCAGCCCCGCGATCCGCAGGCCGCCGGTGCTCACGCCGCCCATGGCGCCGTCGGGTACCACGGGATCAGCTCGCGCCGGGCGAGCAGCCGCACGTCCCAGTACAGGAAGGTGAAGACGCCCACCGTGATCAACGCGACGCCGGTGATCACCGCGAGCCGCACCGGCTTCTCCGTCAGCCACCGCCGGGCGCGGTCGCCGAGGAACGCCGCCGTCGCCACGAGCGCCAGCGCGAGCACCACGATGTTTCCCAGGGACTGCAGGCAGAACGCGGCGGCGCCGTAGAGCGGGTTGCCGCTCTCGGCCGCGTCCCGGAAGAGCTGCCGGAACAGGCCGAACGGGCGGCCGATCAGGAACCCGCCGATGAGCACGCCCATGAACACCATGGGGGCGTTGGGAAAACGCCTCGCGATGCCCGCGAACGGGTCGCGGACCACACCGAGCGCGGCGAGGCCGAGGTAGGTCATCGCCAGGCCGATCACGCCGAACACGACCAGGGACTGCACGCTGCGGCCCGACAGCGTGCCCATGACGTTCTGCGCGGTCGAGAACTGCGGCATCGACGTGCCCACGAGGCCGACGATCACGCCGTAGACCGCGGACACCGACAGCATGCCGGCCGAGAGCCACAACAACGGCCTCAGCGCGCCGCGGACCCGTTCGGCCCGGCTGCTCGAGCCGCCCAGCATCGGCGCCATCGCACCGAACGCGGCGATGTTGCACGCGGTGAACGTGCCCGCGAGGCCCGTGACGAACGCGAACGCGATGCCGGCGGCCGTGCCGGCGATCGGCGTGGCCTTGGCGTCGTGGCCCAGCAACGTGTTCGCCACGTTGTCCCCGATGGTCGAGTCCACGAAGTGCGCCGACCACACGACCGTCAGCACGAAGCCCGCGAGCGCGCTCAGCGCGACGATCAGTCCGCGCCTGCGCGGGAAGTGGCCGTTGACGAACGCGGATGTGGCGATCGGCCGCACCGTTGCCGGTGTGGGGTGCTTCGTCGACATGGATGTGCTCCTCCGCCGCCTGGATGAGTCCACAAAGGACTCGCGCTGCTGCGCCTATCACAGAATGGAGGTGGCGTGGTGCCGATCGCTTATCCCAGAGTGCGCGGTTGCGTCGAAGTGGACATCGCACTCTCGAAGAAGCACCGCCGCCGCCGCGCGGGCAGGCTGGCGATCGTCGTCGCGGCGGATGGGGTGCGGATGCTGGTGAGCGTGACCGGAGGGACGGGTTTCGTCGGATCGCACTCGGTCGCGGCGGTCATCGCGGCAGGGCACCGGGTCCGGCTGCTCGCCAGGGACCCGCGGGCGGTGCCGGAGGTGCTGCGCCCGCTGGGCGTCGACCCCGCCGTCGTCGAGGTAATCGCCGGTGCCGCGACGGACGCGGGCCGGGTGGCCGAACTGGTGCGCGGCGCGGACGCCGTGCTGCACGCCGCCGCCGTCTACTCGTTCGACCGGCGCAGGCGCGAGGAGATGCGGAGCACCAACGTGATCGCCACCGAGACCGTGCTGGGCGCGGCCCGGCGCGCGGGGGTCGGGCGGATCGTGCACGTGTCGAGCTTCGCGGCTCTCGATGGCGCGGTGCTCGACGAGAACTCCGCCGTCTCACGGTCTTCCGAGGCGTACGCGGCGTCTAAGGCCGCGGCCGAGGTCATCGCCCGGGAGCACGGCGCCGTGATCAGCTACCCGCCCGCGTTGCTCGGGCCGCACGACCCACGGCTGGGCGACCAGACCGCGCGGCTGCTGGCCACGCTGCGCGGGCTGATGCCGATCTGGCCGACCGGGGGCTTCCCGCTGGGCGATGTCCGCGACACGGCGGCGATGCACGCCCACCTGCTCACCGGTGGTCCGGCCCGGTGCTTCGGGCCCGGCCGGTTCGTCTCGACGCGCGACTACCTGCGGACGTTGCGGGAGGTCACCGGCCGGCGGTTGCCCGCGGTGTTCCTGCCCGCCGCCGCACTGGTGCCGGTGGGGCTCGCGGCCGACGCGCTGCAGCGGGTGTGGCCGTGGCCGATCCCGGTGCAGGGCGGGGCGATCCGCACGTGCCGGGAGGCGCAGCGCGTCCCCTCGTCCGGACCGGCGCGCCCGCTGGCGGAGACGATGGCCGACGCGGTGCGCTGGCTGCGCGACGCGGGGAGGGCGGCATGACCGATCTGTCGGAACGCTCGCTCCGGCCGGTCGACTTCGTGCCGGTCGCCGTGCCCCGTCCGTCACCCGCGCCGGAACCGCGCTCGATGCGGTCGGTGCTGGACGAGTCCGACCGGCTGCGGTCTCGGATCGTGGCGGGGGACGAGAACGCCGTCGCCCGCCAGCACGCGCTCGGCAAGCACACCGCCCGCGAACGGCTCGACCTGCTGCTCGACCCCGGCTCGTTCACCGAGGTCGACCTGTACCGGCGGCACCAGGCGCGGGGCATGAAGATCTCGGAGAACCGGCCGCACACCGACGGCGTGGTCGCGGGTTCGGGCACCATCGACGGGCGCCGGGTCTTCGTCTACGCCCAGGACTTCTCGGTGTTCGGCGGGTCCCTCGGCGTGGCGCACGCCTCGAAGATCCACAAGGTGATGGACCTGGCGATCTCCACCGGGTGCCCGCTGATCGGGCTGAACGACAGCGGCGGCGCCCGCATCCAGGAGGGCGTCATGGCCCTCGACGCCTACGGCGGCATCTTCCGCCGGCACGTGGCGGCGTCCGGGATCATCCCGCAGATCAGCGTGGTGATCGGCCCCTGCGCGGGCGGCGCCGCCTACTCCCCCGCGCTGACCGACTTCACGTTCATGGTGCGCGGCACGGCGAAGATGTACCTGACCGGACCGGACGTCGTCGCGGCCGTCAACGGCGAGGTGGTGACGCACGAGGAACTCGGCGGCGCGGACGTGCACGGCAGCCAGTCCGGCGTCGCGACCTTCGTGCACGACGACGAGGAGACCTGCCTCGCCGACGTGCGGTACCTCGTGTCGTTGTTGCCCGCCAACAACCTCGACAGTCCGCCCTCCGACGGCCCGGTCGGCGCCACGACCGACGAACGGCCGCACCTCGCCCAGCTCGTGCCGGTGGAACCCACCAAGCCGTACGACATGCGCTCGGTCGTCGCCGAGGTGGTGGACGACGGCGAGTTCATCGAGGTGCACGAGCACTGGGCGGGCAACGTGATCTGCGCGCTGGGCCGCGTCGACGGCCGGCCGGTGGGCCTCGTGGGCAACCAGCCGCTGGTGCTCGCCGGCGTGCTCGACTCGGCCGCGGCGCAGAAGGCGGCGCGGTTCGTGAGGTTCTGCGACGCCTTCAACATCCCGCTGGTCACGCTCGTCGACGTGCCCGGATTCCTGCCCGGCACCGCGCAGGAGCAGGGCGGCGCGATCCGGCACGGCGCGAAGCTGCTCTACGCCTACTGCGAGGCCACCGTGCCGCGCATCCAGGTCATCATCCGCAAGGCGTACGGCGGCGCGTACATCGTGATGGACTCCCGCTCGATCGGCTCGGACCTGTCCCTGGCCTGGCCCACCAACGAGATCGCGGTCATGGGGGCCGAAGGCGCGGTGAACGTGCTGTTCCGCAAGGAGCTGACCGCGGCGGCCGACCCGGTGACGTTGCGGGCGGAACTGATCGCCGAGTACTCGGAGCAGCTCATGCACCCGCACTACGCCGCCGAACGCGGTCTGGTCGACGACGTCATCGACCCGGCGCAGACGCGGGCGGCGATCGCCCGCGGCCTGGAGATGATGGGTACCAAACGCGCCGCCGCACCGGCCCGCAAGCACGGGAACGTGCCGCTGTGAACGCGCCGGACCACCTGCTGTACCGGCAGGTCCGCCTCGGCATCGGCGCGCTGGCGACGAGACAGGTCGCCGCCGCGCCGGTGCCGGCGTGTCCGGAGTGGACGGTGACGGACCTGGTGGCGCACCTCGCGGAGGTGGCGGGCAACGTGGCGGCACGGCTGGGATCGCCCACCGGTCGAGCTTCGCGATGTCAGGCCGACATCGACCTCGCGCTGACGGAGTGGGGGCACGTTTCCCAGGTCCTCGAACCGTTGGTGGAGCGAGAAGGTCCGCGCTCGGCCGGGCGGATGGTGATGGACGCGTTCACCCACCTGCTCGACCTGCACGCCGCCCTGGACCTCCCGGTGGACCCCGGCCACCCCGCCTACCCCAGCACGCTGACCTTGCTCGCGGGCGGCTTCTCCGCGGCCGTGCGGGCGCACGACCTGCCGGCGTTGCGGATCGAGAGCCCGGTCGCCACGTGGACGGCGGGCGACGGCCCGGTCGTCCGCACTCTGCGGGCCGGAACCCACGACCTGCACCGCACCCTGTCCGGACGGCGGTCGCACACCGAGATCGCCGCCCTGGACTGGGACGGCCCGCACGAACCGTGGCTGCCCGCCTTCACCTGGGGCCCGTTCATCCCGCCTGCGCGGTGAGCTCGCGCTCGATGCGGCGCCGTGACGCCCGCACGGACCGTGCCGCCGCGTCCGGTCGATCGCCCGCGCCCACCATCAGTGCGACGAGTTGAGGGTCGAACAGCGCCTCGCCGTCGAGCGGCGCCGCCAGGTACCCGCCCAGTTCCAGGGTGACGAGGCCGTGCGTGGCCATCCACATCTGGTGAGCGACGTGTGCGACGTCGGCGTCCGCGAACCGGCCTGCCGCAACGCAGTTCGCCACGCACTCGACGACGCTCGTCAGGGTGTACCGGCCGTGCTGGCGGTCGTCGTCGGTCAGGGAGAACCCGCTGAGCGACGCGCCTCCGAACATCACGCTGTACAGGTGCGGGTTCGCCAGCGCGTTCATCCGGTACGCCCGCCCGAGCAACGCCATGTCGGCGACCGGGTCGAACGTCGAGCGCACGGCGGTGAGGTGGCCCTGCAGCCGCTGGAAGCCCTCGTGCACCATCTGCCGCACCAGGCCGCTCATCCCGCCGAAGTAGGTGTAGACGGCCATCGTCGACGTGCCGGCCTCCGCGGTGATCCGCCGTGTCGAGAGCGCCTGGGGGCCTTCGGTGGCGAGCAGCGCGGCGGCGATCTCGATGAGGGCGGTGTGCGTGCGCGGGTCCGTTCGGCGTGGGCTCACCTTTGACATTGTTGCATAACAGCGATATGTTTAGTACAACGCTGTTATGCAATGGCCGAACGCACTGGTCGGAGGTGCGCCCGTGGAAGCACTCCTCGTCGAGGGTGAGCTGCCCGCGAACCTGCACGGCAGGTTCCTGCAGTCCGTCCCGCATCCCGCGCACGGCACCGACCCGGTCTCCATCACCGGCGTCCGGCTCTCCGGCGGCACCGCGGCCTGGCACCGCGCCCAGGCGGACCTCTCGTTGCTGGGCACGGTCCCCACGCTCGCCCCGGCGGTGCGCGACGGTCTCCGCATCGCCCGTCCGGTGCAGGACCCCCGCACCGGCGAGTGGCACACGATCGCGACCAGGCCGGGATCCCCGCTCGCCGAGCACGTGACGATGAGCGCCGCGGGCGCTGTCCGCCGCGGCCGTTGTTTCGTGCTCAGCGGTCCCGCGCGCATCGACACGGTCGCGCTGACCCCGGACCACGTCGTCGTCTTCGACCTCTCCGTGGAGCACGACCGCGCCACCGAGCTCATCGGCCTGCGCGCGCCCTTCGCCTGGCGGCCCGCCAAGCAGGCGAGGATCGGCCTGCTGCCGCGCCGTTCCCGCGGCAACCCCGTGTGGTTCCCCGTGTCGCCGTGCTTCGTGCCGGACGCGGTCAACGCCTTCGAGGACGGTCCCGAGGTCGTCGTCGACGCGCTGCGGCAGACCTCCCCCGCCGGACCGCGGGACCTGACGCGCTGGACCCTCGACCCGGGCACGGGCAGCGCGAGCGAAGAACTCCTGCTGAGCGCGGACTCCGCCGTCGTGTCCGCGCCCGAGCACGGCCGCCGGCACCGCAGCGTGTTCGGAACCCTGGGCACCGCGGTGTTCCGGCACGACCCGCGCACCTCCGCCACCCACGACTTCGGCCCCGGTCACCGGCTCGGCCAGCCCGCGATCGCCGGTGACTGGCTCGTCGTCCCGGTGCACCGCGGCGCTTCGAGCGACCTGGCCGTCTTCGACACCGCCGACCTGGCCGCCGGCCCGCGTTCCGTCGTCCGGCTCCCCGTCACCGTGCCTGTCTCCACCCGCACCACCTGGCAGCCGCTCGTCGAACCGGCTCGCTGAGACGAGGCCGTGATTCGGGTTGCCTATGCAGCCGAATGCGCCGCAACCCGGAATCACGGCCAGGCGTCTGACCGCCATGGGAGAGAAGTTCCACGTCGTGCCGGACGAACTGCGCGGCTACAGCGGACTGCTCGAACGCCAGGCAGAGCACTTCCTGGCGATCCGGGAGCACGCGATCTTCAAGGGTGGGGACACGTCCGGGTTCACCGGGCTGCTGTCGCTGCTCGACCCCGTGGTCATCGGGGTCGCGCAGCTCTACGGCGAGACGCTCGAAGCGGCGAACCAGAAGATGAGCCAGGACGCCGAGGCGTTGGTCAAGTCGGCCCTCGCCTACGAGAAGGCCGACGAGGTGGGGGTCTGCCTGATCGACACCGCGGGCGGCAGGGCGGAACCGCCGTCGTGGCTGGAGCGGTTCCTGGGGGTGGGGCAGTGACCGCCGGGGTCTCCAACGGCTACCAGGACATCGAGGATCCGAATGTCGCGCTGCGGGCCACGCCCGACGACCGGCCCGGCCGGCAGACCGTCAAGGAGCTGATCGAGGCCGCCGGGTGGAAGATCCAGGGCGTCAACTGGATCTACCAGCAGGTCACCGGCGACGACCTGGTGCGCGACCTGGTCATGCCGCTGGCGGGCGACTTCGAGAAGATCGACGCGAACGCCGCCGCGTGGGACCGGGTCGCCAAAGCGCTCGACAACGTGCGGCACAACGTGAACAACGGCATCGGGGAGCTCTCCCCGAGCTGGGACGGCGGCGCCGCGCAGAGCTTCGAGAACCGCATGAGCCGCACGTGGACCACGGCGATCGAGTGGGACTCGCAGGTCGCGAAGTTCATCGGCGACCGGTTCAAGAACATGGCGAGCTCCTGCCGGTCGGCCGCGAAGCTCGCGCTGACCCTGCTCGACAAGATCTGCGACAAGCTGATGAAGGCCGCGATGACCGCGTGGATCCCGGTCGTCGGCTGGGGCCGTGCCGTGTGGATGGTCTACGACGTGGTCAACATCGTCGACCAGGTGCGCAAGCTCATCCAGTCCATGCAGACGCTCATCGAGGGCGTCAAGGGCATGATCAACGGCATCAAGCTCATGGGCACCGCGCTCTCCAGGATCCCCGACGTGCGCGACGTCAACGACTTCTTCGACGTCGTCGACACGTGGCAGGACGGCAAGGAGAAGCTGGGCGACGGCGTGTCCGCGGTGGGCAGCGGCGCGTGGGGCGTGGCCAAGAGCGGCTACAAGGCGCGCGGCAAGTACCAGGACGCGGCGAAGGAAGAGCGCTGGGCGGACGACAAGAGCTCGGGCGGTGGGGAATGACGTTCCCGTACGACAGCGCGCGCCAGCAGTTGCAGGCGTGGCAACAAGATCTCGACGCCAAGGGCGTGCAACTGCAGAAGGTCGCTCAGGAGGCGTCGAGGGTGCAGACCCGCGGCGCCGACCTGTCCCCCGCGGACATCGCCGAGATCGAGAAGTTCGCCCGGTCGAAGGACGCGCCGAACGCGCTGAAGGACCTGCAGCGCAAGGTCGACTCGGGCGCGCTGTCCTGGCGGGACATCGCCTCCGGCAACGCCGTCGGCGACCCCGACGTGCAGCGAGCGATGCAGACCAGCATGCCGTCGCTGAAACGGGCCTACACGGCGATCAAGGAGGGCCAGGACCTCGACGAGGTCGTCGCGGCGGGTCAGCAACGGCCCCGGCGGTCGCGCGACGACTTCGACGACGACGCGCCCAGCGACTTCACGGAGGACGCCTTCTAGACGGTTGGTCCCCGAGTGATCGCAGGCGAACACCTGCGACACAAGATCCAGACTCTGCTAGACAGCGTTGGTGGACCGACGTGAACTCAGCGCTCTCGCGCACGCAGACCATCCGATTTCGGCTCCACTGAGCGACAGCACAGTGGAGCACCTCCTGCGCCGGGCCATCCGAGGAGAGGACGATCACCTGCTCGACCTGGGCTGCGGCGACGGCACCTGGTTGCTGCGCGCGCTGCAAGCGCACGACGGCGTGACGGCTGTCGGCGTCGACATCTCGGGTGCGGGCTTCGACCACGTCCTCGGCGAGGCGGCCCGGCTCGGTCTGGGAGATCGGCTCGAACTGCGCCGTCAGGACGTCGCCGAGTACCGGTCGGTCAGGAAGGCGGACCTGGTGCTCAGCGTGGGATCCGCCTACGCGTACGGCGGGCTGCTCCCCACGCTGAACGCCGCTCGAGAGCACCTCGCCGAGGACGGGATGCTCCTGCTCGGCGACTGCTTCTGGGAGCACGAGCCCGACGCCGCCGTCCGAGCACAACAGGAGAGCGGCCCGCAGAAGTACGCGGACCTCCCGACCACTGTGGCCCAGGTCGTCGCCGACGGGTGGACACCGGTCTACGGGTACACCAGCACCATCGCGGAGTGGGACGAGTACGAGTGGTGCTGGACCGGCACCCTCGCCCAGTGGGCCCTCGACAACCCCGGGCACCCCGGCAGCGACCTCGCCCTCCGGATGTCAGCGGAGCACCGCGACAGCTGGCTGGGCGGCTACCGCGGATTCCTCGGGTTCGTCGTTCTCCTGCTGCGGCGCACACCCGCCCCGGTCAAGGCGTGATGAGGACCTTCAGCGCGGTCCGGTCGGCCATCGCCTGGTAGCCCGAGGCGATGTCGTCCAGCGTCATGGTGCTGTCGAACACGCGGCCGGGCTCGACGCGGCCTTCGAGGACGTCGGGCAGCAGTTCCTCGATGTAGGCGCGGGCGGGGGCGACGCCACCGGTGAGGGTGATGTTGCGGAAGAACTCGCCGAAGCCCGCGGGCACGTCCGGGTACTGCGGCACGCCGACGCGGCTGACGGAGCCGCCGTTGCGCACGATGCCGAACGCGGTCTCGATCGCGGGCTTGAGGCCGACGCACTCCAGCACGGCGTGGGTGCCGTCGCCGCCGGTGAGCTCGCGCACCCGCTCGACGCCCTCCTCACCGCGTTCGGCTACGACGTCGGTGGCGCCGAACGCGCGGCCGAGGTCGGTGCGGTCGGTGTGGCGGCCCATCAGGATGATCTGCTCGGCTCCCAGCCGCTTGGCCGCGAGCACCGCGCAGAGCCCGACGGCGCCGTCGCCGATCACGGTGACGGTGGTGCGGGGGCCGACGCCGGCGGTGACGGCGCAGTGGTGACCGGTCGGGAACACGTCGGACAGGGTCAGCAGCGACGGCAGCAGCGCGGCGTCCTCGCCGACGGGCAGCTTGACCAGCGTGCCCGCGGCCTGCGGCACCCGCACGGCCTCGCCCTGGCCGCCGTCGACGTTCGCCGCGCCCCACGACCCGCCGTGCCGGCACGAGGTCTGCAGGCCCTCCTGGCAGAAGTCGCAGGTGTTGTCCGCCCACACGAACGGCGCCACCACCACGTCGCCCGCCTTCAGGCCGGTGACGTCGGCGCCGGTCTCCTCGACCACGCCGAGGAACTCGTGGCCGATCCGGTCGCCGTGCTCCTTCGCGGGCTTGGACTGGTAGGGCCACAGGTCGCTCCCGCAGACGCACGAGCGGAGCACGCGCACGATCGCATCGGTCGGTTCGATCAGCTTGGGGTCCGGCACGGTCTCCACCCGGACGTCACCGGCACCGTAGATCAGCGTCGCTTTCATGAGCCTCTTCCCGTCGTGGTCTGCTGGCGGCTTCCCTGGCCGGCCGGCGCCAAACGCCGCCTCGCGCGTGCGGTCTGACCTATCCTGCTGGCCAGAAGCCCGGCGCGGCGCCGGGCACGGCCGGCCGGAGCTCCACGAATGACGCGCAGCAGGACGCCAGAAGGCACCAGGGGACGCATCCTCGAGACCGCCGAGCGCATGTTCGCCGAGCACGGCGTCTTCTCCGTCTCCAACCGGCAGATCAGCGACGAGGCGGGCCTCGGCAACAACACGGCGGTCAGCTACCACTTCGGCAGCAAGGCCGAACTCGTCCGGGCCATCTACCTGCGGCACAGCGCGCCGATGGAGGTCCTGCGCGAGAAGGCGCTGGACGAGCACGCCGGCAGCACCGACCTGCGCGACTGGCTGGGCTGCGTGGTCCGGCCGTTCACCGGCCACCTGGCGTCCCTCGGGCGCAACAGCTGGTACGCCCGCTTCGCCGCCCAGCTCACGACGGAGCCGAAGCTGCGCGAGCTCGGCCTGGTCGACGTGGGTCAGACCTCGCTGCAACGCACGATCACGGCCGCGCTGCACCGCTGCCTTCCCGATCTGGCACCCGCTGTGCGCGCCGAACGCGACGAGATGGCCAGGACGTTGATCGTCCACATGTGCGCCCGGCGGGAGGCGGACCTGCCCGAGGACAGCGCGGAGATGTGGGACGCCACCGCGACCGGGCTGGTCGACGCGCTCGCGGGCCTGTACCTGGCCCCGGCCACGTTTAAATCAATCAATTGACTTAGTCTGGCCGCATGAGCACGAGCACCGCACCGTCGCGGCGGAGCGTCCTGAAGTCACTCACCGGCCTGCTGCTCGCCCTGTTCGTCTCCACGCTGAGCAGCACCGTCGTGGCCACGGCGCTCCCCGGGATGATGGGCGACCTGCACGGCTCCCCCACCCAGTACACCTGGGTGGTCACGGCCACGCTGCTCACCACGACCGTCACGACCCCGATCTGGGGCAAGCTCGCCGACCTCTTCGACAAGAAGACGCTCGTCCAGGCCGCCACGGTGGTGTTCCTCGCCGGGTCGGTCGCGTCCGGTCTGGCACAGGACGGGGGCCAGCTC
Source organism: Lentzea cavernae (assembly GCF_014653695.1). Taxonomy (GTDB): domain Bacteria; phylum Actinomycetota; class Actinomycetes; order Mycobacteriales; family Pseudonocardiaceae; genus Lentzea; species Lentzea cavernae. The sequence continues at coordinate 356,813 of NZ_BNAR01000004.1, forward strand.
ATCGCCGCGCGCGCCCTGCAGGGCGTCGGGGTCGGCGGCGTGCAGGCCCTGGTCCAGATCGCGATCGGCGCGATGATCCCGCCCCGCGAGCGCGGCAAGTACGCGGGTTACCTGAGCAGCGTGACGGCGCTGTCCACGATCGGCGGGCCGTTGCTGGGCGGGTTCCTCGTCGACACGTCGTGGCTCGGCTGGTGCTGGTGCTTCTTCGCCGGAGTGCCGTTCGGGCTCGCGGCCCTGGTGATGCTGCAGCTCACGTTGCGGCTCCCGTTGTCGCGCAAGGAGAACGTCCGCATCGACTACTGGGGAGCCTCGCTGCTCACCGCCGGCGTCAGCGTCCTGCTGATCTGGATCTCGTTCGTCGGCGACGCGTTCGCGTGGGCCTCCTGGCAGACCGCGGCCATGGTCGGGGGCAGCGCGGCGCTGCTCGGTCTCGCGGCGTGGGTGGAGACCAGGGTCGCGGAGCCGATCGTGCCGCCCGGCATCGTCACGCGGCGCACGACCGCCCTCGCGATCCTCGGCAGTCTCGCCGCGGGCACGGCCATGTTCGGCGCCGCGGTGTTCCTCAGCCAGTACTTCCAGCTCAGCCGCGGCCACACGCCGACGGAGGCGGGCGTGCTCACCATCCCCATGATGGCGGGCATCCTGATCTCGTCCGTCGTGGCGGGGCGCCTGCTCAGCCGCACCGGCCGGATCAAGCCCTACCTCGTCACCGGTTCCGCGCTCCTGGCCGCCGGGTTCGCCTGCCTCGGGTTCCTCGACCAGCACACACCGCTGGTGCTCGTCGCGCTGCCGATGCTGCTCGTCGGCGCGGGCGTCGGCATGACCCTGCAGAACTTCGTCCTCGTGGTGCAGAACGCCGTCCCGCTCGCCGACATCGGCGCCGCCAGCGCGACCGTGTCGTTCTTCCGGTCGCTCGGCGGCACCATCGGCGTCACCGTCCTGGGCGCCGTGCTCGCCCGTCAGGTGGCAGGCCACACCGCGGCGGGACTCCCGGTCCCCGCCGCCTACGGTGAGGCGGCCGGGACCGTCTTCGCGATCTCGGCCGGTGTCGCGCTGCTCGGCGTCGTCGCCGCGGTGCTGCTCGAGCCGGTGTCGCTGCGCACGAGCCTCGACGTGTCCAAAGAGGACTAACGGCGCAGGTGCAGCACGCTGCCCTCGCCGTTCGCCGAGACGTAGAGCGAACCGTCCGGCCCCACCGCGACCCCGGCGAACGGCGCCGGCACCGAGGCGCCGTGCCCCCGCGGCTCCGGCTGGACTCGGGTGAGGCCGGGAGGCAGTCCGACCGCGAGTCCTTCGGCCTCGACCCGTTGTCCGCCGGTGACGAGGTCGATCGCGAGCAGGCGCCGGGTCCCGGTCTCCACGACGAACAGCTCGTCGCCGCTCACCGCGATGCCCTGCGGCCCTTCCAGCCCCTCCGCCACGGGTACGAGGCCGCCGTCGTCGACGCGCACGACCACACCACGTTCCTCGTCGCTGACGTAGCAACGGTCTTCCGCGTCGAGGGCGACGTCGACCGGGGAGTGCAGACCTTCGGCGAGAACGGTGACACCGTTCTCCTCGTTGATGCCCACCACCCGGCCGGAGCCGGTCTCCGCCACCACGAGCACGCCGTCGGACCGCGACGCGACACCGCCCGGCCGGGCCAGGTTCTCCGCCCGCGTCCGGAACACGCGGTGCTCCGGGTCGTAGGTGCGCACCGCCCCTGACTGCGAGGTGATGTGCACGCGGCCGCCGGGGTCGGTCGCGACGCCGTGGCTCGACGCCAGCAGCTCGCGGGTGTGCGCTTCGCCGCCGTCCACGGTCGCGAGTCGGAAGTTGTCCGCCGCGTACACGGTGCCGGCGCGGTCGACCGCCACGCCGTACGGGCCGACGAGCCCCTTCGGCACGATCACGCGTGCGCGTCCGTCGGGAGCGAGCTCCGCGATGCCGCCCGCCGCGAAGCTGGAGACGAACATCCGGTTCTCCGCGTCGAACGCGGCGTTGTCCATTCCGGACAGTTCGCCGGGCACGACGGTGCGCCTGCCGGAGCCGAGGTCGATCCGGGTGACGATGCCTTCCTCGCCGCGCGACACCACCGTCAGCTGCCCGGCGAGGTCGAAACGCACCGCCACGGGCTGGTGGACGTCCCGCGCGACGAGTTCCGGCGGGCCGCCGTCCGGGGAGACGCGGTGCACCTCGTTGGTCACCATGTGCGGGTAGTAGAGGTGGCCGTCGGGGCCGAGCTGCATCGCGTTGCCCAGCGCGAGCCCTTCGGCCAGCACGACGGGCTCGCCGCCGCCGGGGAACAGTTCGAGCACCCGGCCGCCCATGCGCATCTCGTTGACGAACAACCGGTCGCCGGCGCACGCGATCCCGTTGGGCTGCACCACGTCGTCGGAGACGAGGGTGAACTCACCCTGCGGGCTGCGCCGCCAGACCCGTCCGGGCACGAGGTCGGTGATGTGCATCGACCCGTCGGCGCCGAAGGCCAGGTCGTCCGGCGACTGCACCGGGCCGTCCAGGTCCACCACGGTCTCGACCTCGCCGGAGCCGAGGTCCACCGCGCTGATCCGGCCGGCCACGAACTGCGCGACGTGGAGCCGCCCGTCCGGACCGAACGCCACCCCGTTCGAGCCGAACAGCGGACTCGGCGGGGTGAGCCGCGCGATCGTCCTGCCGGAGCGCGGGAATCCGGTCTCGCCGTAGCGGCTGTCAGTGCGCATCGCCGAGCACCTCGTTGATCTCGTCGCCCGCGCGCCACTCGCGCAGCAGCCGGTGGAAGGCGGCGGGCCGGGACCGTAGGTCAGCCGGGGACCGCGTGCCTTCCCCTCGCCGTTGTAGTAGCCGGGGGTGCAGTCGACGTCGTAGCGGCCGCGGTCCGGCGAGCTCGCGCTGACCGTCTCCACCCAGGCCCGTTCGGCCTCCGCGGTCGGTTCCACGCACTTCACCCCACGCCTGCGGGCCTGGGCGACGACCTCCCCGATGTGGACGGCCTGCTCGTCCAGCACGTGCGTGAAGTTCACGGAGGGCGCGTTCTGCAGCGCCCCGAGGTGGAAGAGGTTCGGGAAACCGTTGGTGCACAGGCCGTGCAGCGTCCGCACACCACCGGTTGCCCACGACTGCAGCAGTCCGGTGCCGTCCCTGCCGTGAACCGGCAGGCGGCCGGTCATCACGTCGGACATCCCGACCGCGAAACCGGTGGCGAAGATGATGCAGTCGACCTCGTGCTCGACACCACCGACGACGATCGCGTTCCCGGTGATCCGCTCCACACCGCCGTGGTCGGCCGTGTCGACCACGGTCACGTTGGGACGGTTGAACGTCTGGAGGTACTCGTCGCTGAACGTCGGGCGCTTGCAGCCGTAGCGGTACCAGGGCTTGAGCAGCTCCGCCGTCGCCGGGTCCTCGACGACCTCGTCCACGCGGGCGCGCAGCGCGTTCATCTTCTCGAAGTCGAGGAGCTCCTCGATCCGTTCCCACTCCCCCGGCTCCAGGTGCGCGTTCACGTCCGTCGGGACGATCTTCCCGAGCAGCCGGCCGCTCGCCGTCCACGCGTCGTCGACCAGGTCCACGTCCTCGCGGTGCCCCGTCACGAACTGCTGGAAGTTCTCCCGCCGCCGTGCCTGCCAGCCGGGTTCGAGCGACGCGGCCCACTCCGGGTCAGTGGGGCGGTTCCCCCGCACGTCCACCGACGAGGGCGTGCGCTGGAAGACGTAGAGGTGCTCGGCGTCGCGCCCCACGTGCGGCACCACCTGGATCGCGGTGGCCCCGGTGCCGATCACCGCGACGCGCTTGTCCGCCAGCCCGGTCAGGCCGCCGTTCGCGTCACCGCCGGTGTAGCCGTAGTCCCAGCGGCTGGTGTGGAACGTGTGCCCGGCGAAGTCCTCGATGCCGGGAACGCGCGGCAGCTTGGGGTGGTCGAGCGTGCCGTTGGACACCACCACGTACGTCGCGCGCACCTCGTCGTCGCGGTCCGTGCGCACGACCCACTCGCCGTCGTCCCACCGCAGGTCTCGCACACCGGTCTGGAAGAACGCGTCGGCGTACAGGTCGAACCGGCGACCGATCGCCATCGCGTGCTGCCGGATCTCCTCGCCCGGTGAGTACTTCCACCGCGGGACGTACCCGACCTCCTCCAGCAGCGGCAGGTAGACGTAGGACTCGACGTCGCAGTGGATGCCCGGATACCGGTTCCAGTACCAGGTGCCGCCGAAGTCGCCCGCCTTCTCGATGACCCGGATGCGCGCGAGCCCCGCCTGCCGCAGCCGGGCGCCCGCCAGCAGCCCGCCGAACCCGCCGCCGATGACGACCGCGTCCACCCTGTCGCGGACCGGTTCCCTGGTGAAGCCGGGCTCCACGTACGGGTCCGCGGCGTAGTAGCCGAACTCCGCCTCCGCGCGCTGGTACTGCGCGGCGCCGTCCGGCCGCACCCGCCGGTCCAGTTCCCGCCGGTAGCGCTCACGCAGTGCCTCGGGGTCGAAACCCAGCTCGTCAGGGATCCCCGTGGGGTCGAGTGCCGACATGCCCGCCCTCTTCTCCGGGGCGTCTCATGATGACGCCCACTTTAAATCAATCGACTGATTTAAAGTACACGGAGTGATGGGTCGCCTGCCGTGCGCGTCCGGACGCTCAGCGGCGCTCGCTCGGCGGACGGGTGACCAGCGGGGAGTCCTCCGACGCCTCACCGACGCTGATGCCGAGCAGGGCCAGTGCGACGTGCGACGGCGAGCCGGCCGGTGCGGTGGCGAGCACCACGTTCGGTCCCGTCCCGTTGTTCAGGGTCTGCTGGGTGACGGTCAGCGGGCCGACCAGCGGATGCCTCATCTCGTAGACGGCCGTGGCGCACGCCTTGACGCGGTGATCGGCCCACATCGAGGCGAACTCCGCGCTCTTCGCGCTCAGCTCCCCGACGAGTTCGTGCAACGCGATGTCGTCCGGGTACCGCCCCGCCATCAGGCGCAGGTTGCCCACCGCCGCCCTGGCCTTGGAGGGCCAGTCCGCGTACAGCTCGCGGACGTGCGGGTCGAGGAACAGCAGCCGGGCCATGTTCGGGCGCCGGGGCTCCCCCACGGAGTCGAAGGCGAGGTGCCCGGCGAACAGGGCGTGCCCCAGCACGTTCCACGCCAGGACGTCGCTGCGGCGGCCGAGCACGATCGCGGGAACGCCGGTCAGCGCGTCGAGCAGCTGACCGGTCGCCTCCGGGACGCGTTCGGCGGCCGGCCTGCGCGCGCGGGACTGCCTGACCGGGGTGGCCAGGGTGTGCAGGTGCTGCCGCTCGGCGTCGTCCAGGCGCAGGGCGGTGGCGAGCGCGTCCAGCACCTCGGGCGAGGCGGTGGCCGAATGCCCCTGCTCGAGCCGGGTGTAGTACGAGCTGCTCACACCGGCCAGGCGGGCGAGCTCCTCCCGCCGCAGGCCCGGCACGCGCCGTCGTTCGCCATAGGTCGGCACGCCGACGTCCTCGGGACGCAGCTGCGAGCGTCGCGTCTTGAGGAAGTCCCCGAGGCGTGCCGTTTCGACCATGGAACCGAGTATGGGCCGGACCTCATCTCGTTGCGTGTCCCTGTCGGGGATACGCAGAGCCGGGAGTGGTGCGGGCCGGTGCCGGCCGGTGGACTGGGTTCCGACCGGAACAGCCCGACAAGGAGCCCTCGTGAGCACCGACACCCAGACGCTCGACCCGACCGACTTCGCCTTCACCCGTCACGCGTGGGTCGACGCCACTCCCGCCACCGTCTACCGCCTCGTCAGCGACGTCTCCTCGATCAGCCGGTGGAGTCCCAACGCGAGTGACGTCGCCTTCGACGAGGGTTTCGGGCCTGAGGCCGGTGCGTGGTTCAGCGGCCGCAACCGCAAGGACGGCAACGAGTGGACCACCCGCTCGCAGGTGGTGAGAGCCGAACCGGACGCCGCCTTCGCCTACGTGGTCGGCGGAGCGCGGGACGGCATCGTCGAGTGGAGCTGGACCATCCGCCCCCAGGGCCGCGGGTCCGTGGCACAGCAGTCGTGGCGGCTGCTGCGCATGGACCCGGTCCTCGGGAGCACCCTGGCGGAGGTGAGCGCCCTGCGCGACTACATGGCCGCCAGCGCCGAAGCCACGCTCGCCGCGCTCGCCGAATGGGTCGCCGACAACCCGCGGCGGTGACGGCGGTTCAGATCGCCTGGGAGAACTGGAAGAAGCGGTCCGGGTCGTACTTGCCCTTCACCTCCACCAGCCGGGCGTGGTTAGGTCCGTGGTAGGCCTGCCGCCAGTCCGGCAGGTCCGGGTCGGTGAAGTTCAGGTACGACGCGTTCGCGGTGTGCGGGCCGATGTCCTCGTGCACCGCCCTGAGCCATTCGAGGTTGTCGCGCACCACCCGCGGGCTGTCCGACGAGGTCCACGACGTGTCGAGCGACACCAGGAACAGCGCGTCGCGGTGCGGGAACGCCGTCTCGGTCACGCCCACCGCGCCGATCGCACCGCCCCAGCCGAACAGGGCCGCGCCGCCGCCGTCCGGGTTGGAGCTGCCCGGCCACTTCGAGACGGCCGTGACGAGCGTCCGCACCGCTTCTTCGGGCAGGGGAACGGAAGTCGTGCGGGTGCGGCCGGCGAACGCACCACCGGCCGTCTCGTGGTGCACGTACTCCACCGCTTCCCAGTACGTGCGGTCCTCGATGTCGCACCGGAACGGACGCGTGCCGGTCAGCGGGCCGAGCAACGCGCGCAGCTCGTCGGCCGTGCCGAGGTGCCAGCCGATCAGGGACACGACACCGTTGCTGGTCACGCCGACGCGCAACGACAACGCGTCCGGCGCGGTGCGCTGGACCTCCTGTGCCAGCAGGACCACGTCGACCGCGCGGTCCTGCTCCCACAGCAGCAGGCAGGTCGCGCTGTCCACCACCGGACGCGCCTGGAACGTGAACGAGGTGTTGACGCCGAAGTTGCCGCCGCCACCGCCCCGGCACGCCCAGAACAGGTCGGGGTGCGAGTCGGCCGAGCACGTCACGGTGGTGCCGTCGGCGAGAACGACGTCCGTGCTGACGAGCGAGTCGCACGTCAGCCCGAACGCCCGCGACACCGCCGACACTCCCCCGCCCAGGGTGAGGCCGCCGATGGCGACCTCGTCGGCGTTGCCCAGAGGGAACGCGATGTCGTGCGGCCGCAACGCCTCGTACAGCGCGCGCATCCGCGTGCCGCCGCCGACCGTGACCAGCGACGTCGAGGGGTCGACGTGCACGGAGTCGAGGCCGCGCAGGTCCAGCACCAGGCCCGCGTTGACGGACGTTCCCGCGTAGCTGTGGCCGCCGCCGCGGGCGACGAGCGGCACGTCGTGCTCCCGCGCCCACGTGATCGCGGCGCCCACGTCGTCAGCGCTGGCGACGGACAGCACGGCTTCCGGGACGACGTCGGAATGGCGTTCGTTGAACGGTTTGCTGCCCGGCGTGAACCCGTCGTCGCCCGGCAGCAGCACCCGGCCGCGGACCTGGTCCGCGAGACTGGCGAACGTCACCCCACGACCCCCGCCAGCTGGGCCTCGCGCAGGATCTCCTCGCGTTCCCGCCAGTGCGACCAGAACGCGCCCTTGTAGCCCAGGCTCGTCAGGCCGATGAGGAACGGGTTGTCGGCGTAGTTGTTCTCCGACTCGCTCATGCCCGCGAGGGTCGGCAGCATCACGCGGTGGTGGTCGGACGGGTCGACCAGCGACCACAGGTACTCCACCGTGCGCGACCAACGACCGTTCGGGTCGGTGTTCGTGCCCGCGTCCTCCAGCAGGTCCGGGGAGAAGTAGCAGAGGAGCCGGAACTCGCCCCGTTCGTCGAACATGAACTGCCGCTCGTACTCCACGAGACCGGAGCACATCGACAACGGCTTCAGCACGATCGGCCCGGTCGCGGTGTTCGACTGCAGACCCGGCATCGTGCGGACGCCGGCGCACTGCTCCGCCATCGCGATGCCGAGCGGGTGGTGCGGGAAGAGCCGCAGCCCCAGCGAGAACGCGGTCACCGTCGCGTCCAGCGCCATGAACGCGTCCACGCAGTCGCGCATGGTCTCCCAGGTCTCGCCCGGCATGGCGAACAACGCCTCGACCATGGTCTTCATCCCGCGCTCGCGGCACAGCCGCACGAGCTGCTCGGTGTCGGCGAAGGTGTAGTACGTCTTGCCCTTGCCGGTGACCTTCCAGTTCGCGAGCACGTCCGCGCGGACGTGGTCGCTGCCGACGTTCACGCCCCGGCACCCCGCCGCGGCCAGCAGGTCGGCGAACTCCTCGTCGAACGGCGAGGGCTGGCAGTACACCCACAGGCGCAGGTCGTTCAACGGGTTGGCGGCACTGGCGTGCTTGCGCCGCACGATCTCGCGCAGCACGTTCTTCGCGTGCGAGATCGACAGGTTGAACTCGCTGTCGGTGGTGTGCTGGTCGAGGATCCCCTGCGCCGCAAGCGACTGCATCTCGTCCACGACCGCGGCGACGTCACGGCGTGCGACGGCACCGCCCTTGGCGTCCGGTTCGACGCAGTGCGCGCACCGGTACACGCAGCCGGACTTGGTCAGGATGCCCGCGAGACCACCGCGCTTGTAGTACTCGCCGTTGTCCACTTTGTACTTGTCGCCGGATCTTCGGACGTACGTGCCGGTGCCGTCCAGCTGCCAGGTCTTGACGACGGTCGGGCCGACGAGCAACGACGGCATGAGCGCCGCCGACGTGCGGACGATCCCCTCCGGGGTGTTGCGGATCAGACCGTCCACAGTGGCCACGTCCCGGCCCGTCGCCAGCGCGTCGGCCAGGTCGGCGACGATCACCTCGCCCGGCCCCTTCACGCCGTAGTCGACGCCGAAGTAGTCGACGAGAGCGAACGGCATCGTGGAGAACCCGATGCCGCCCGCGACGAGCGGCGCGTCGGTGAGCCGGGTGATCTCGGTGATGATCTCCTTGTGCTCGCCGACGAAAGGGCGTTGCTCGAAGGCGTACACGGTGTCGGTGTTGCGGACCGTGATGCCGACCAGCATCGGTTCGCGCGTCGTGAAGTACTCCGTCAGGAACGTCTTCCAGTCGTCGCGGTGGAACGTCAGGTCCACCACCTCGACCTCGAAGCCCGCGTTCTCCAGCGACGTGGTCAGCACGTCGAGCGCGTACGGCGCGATCGGCGGGTGCACCTTGTTCGGGTTGACGAGTGTTACCAGGCCTCTGTTCATCGAATCTCCCCCGCTGCGTTCACTAGACGATGCCGAGGGCGATGCCGAACTCGGGCTTGGCGTTGAGCAGGTACGCGCCGGCGGACTGGAGGATCCGGTCCTGCGCGGCGAGGTGCTGGCAGATCGTGGCGGTGTCGCGCATCCAGCGGTCCATGGGCGAGGACCGGTGGATCGACCACGTCTGCAGGAGGTCGAACAGCCGGTTCACGATCGAGCGCGACATGCGGAACGCGTGCACCCAGGACAGCGGGCAGGCGGCGCGGTCGATCGGGTCGAGGTCGTCGAGCGTGCCACCGGCGGCGAGCACCTCCCACTGGCGTTCCAGAGCGCCGTAGACGCCCGCGCGGGTGGCGTTGAAGTCGGCCTCACACGCCGCCAGCGTCACTTGGACGCGCCAGATGTCCGCCCAGTCCGTGCCGGTCATCCGGTCCACCCGCTGCGACACGCACTCCCGCGCGTAGTCCAGGGCCGCACGCGCGACGCCGAGCGAGACACCGCACATGGTGCGGGTGAACGCGTCGGGCTGGGCCAGCGGGCCGCGGCGGCCCCGCACCTCGTCGAAGCTGAACGAGCGCTCCTCCGGCACGAACACGTCCTTGACCGTGTAGTCGCAGCTCCCGCTGCCGCGCAGGCCGGTGGTGTCCCAGTTGTCGATCAGCTCCACCTCGTGCCGGGGCAGGAGGAACTGGCGCGACTCGTGCGGGTTGCTGCCGTCCGGGCTCGCGTACTTCTTCCCGTCCTGGAAGACGAACGCGCCGGAGATCACCCAGTCGGCGTGGTCGATGCCGCTGCCGAACGGCCAGCGGCCGCTCAGCCGGTACCCGCCCGGCACCTTCTCGGCGCGGCCGGACGGCTGGAGGAGCCCCGCGACGATCTGGTCGGGGTTCGGGAACATCTCCTTGCCCACGACCGGGTCGAGGAACTCGGCGTAGATGCCGGTGTTCGAGCCGATCATCGAGCACCAGCCGGCGGAGGCGTCCCCGTAGGACAGTGCCTCGACGACCTCGAGCTGCTCCATGGACGTCAGTTCCAGGCCGCCCCAGTGCTTTCCGAAGCACATGCGGAAGACGCCGTTGTCCCGCAAGGCGTCCACGACGTCGTGCGGCAGGTTGCGCAGCTGCTCGATCTCGGCGGACCGTTCCCGCAGCATCGGCGCCAGCGCCTTCGCGCGTTCGATCAGTTCCGCCGCGGTGGTGGCGGCGGTCACCCTCGTCATGGTCATCTCGTTCCCCTACTTGACGATGCCGAGGCAGATGCGGAACTTGGGCCTGCGCCCGAGCAGGTACGCGCCCGCGGACTCGAGGATCGCGTCTTGGGCGGAGAGGTTCTGGCACATGGTCGCGGTGTCGCGCATCCAGCGGTCCATCGGCGAGGACCGGTGGATCGACCACGTCTGCAGCAGGTCGAACAGCCGGTTCACGATGGAACGGGACGTGCGGAACGCGTGCAGCCACGCGATCGGCGACGCGGCGCGCTCGTTGATCGTCAGATCGTCGAGCGTGCCCCCAGCCGCGAGGACCTCCCACTGCCGGGTCATCGCGGAGTAGACGCCGTTGCGGGTGGCGTTGAAGTCCGCCTCGCACTCGGCCAGCGTCACCTGGACGCGCCAGATGTCCGCCCAGTCCGTGCCCGTCATCCGGTCCACCCGCTGCAACACGCACTCCCGCGCGTAGTCCAGGGCCGCACGCGCGACGCCGAGCGGTACACCGCAGAGGCTGCGCATGAACGACTCCGGCTGCGCCAGCGGGTGCGGCGAGCAACGCGGGTTGTCGAAGGTCAGGGTGTGCGTCTCCGGCACGAACACGTCGGTGATCGTGTAGTCGGAGCTGCCGCTGCCGCGCAGACCGGTGGTGTCCCAGTCGTCGAGGATCTGGACCTCGTGCTGCGGCACGAGGAACTGGCGCGACTCGTGCGGGTTGCTGCCGTCCGGGCTCGCGTACGGCTCGCCGTTCTCGAAGACGAACGCGCCGGACATCACCCAGTCCGCGTGGTGGATGGTGCTGCCGAACGACCACCGGCCGCTGAGCAGGAACCCGCCGGGCACCTTGTCGGCGCGGCCGGCCGGGGCCAGCACCCCGGCGGTGACCATGTCGAGGCGCGGGTAAACCTCCCGCACGACGTCCGGCTCCAGAAAGTTGGCCAGCAGCCCGGTGTTCGCGCCGATGATGCCGCACCACGCGGCGGACGCGTCGCCGTACGCGAGCGCCTCGGCGACCTGCGTCTGTTCCATCGAGGTCAGCTCCGGGCCGCCCCACTCGCGGCGGAAGCACATGCCGTGCACACCGGTGGCGCGCAGGAGTTCCACGACGTCCAGCGGGAGCTTGCCGGCCTCCTCGATCTCCGCGGCGCGTTCGCGCAGCACCGGCGCGAGGGCCTTGGCCCTGGCGATGATCTCGGTCGCCGTGCGGGGCGGGTCGGCCACCGTGGTCATGTCCTGGTTCCTCACAGTCGTCATTCGTCCACGTCCAGGAGTCCTGCGGGCATCGCGAAGGGCGCGTCCGGGTCAGCCGGTCCGACCGGTTCGGTCTCGAGCCGCACCAGGGCGGCCGCCGCCGTCAGGCGTTCGAGGCACGTCGGCGTGTCGTCCGCCTCGCACACGACGAACGAGTGCCGCGCCAGGTAACCGCCGGGAGGAAGCCGCAACGTCGTGCCGGGCTCGCACATCGGTGAGGCCGCGACCAGTCCGGGCGCCTGCGCGGGCAGGTCGATCGACGTCAGCAGGCAGTCCTGCTCCGGGTAGCCGAAGCGGATGCCCGCGACGCGGCGGTGCGCCGGGGTGATGTCCGGCCGCTGCCCGGTCGTGACGTCGAACAGCACCTCGCCGGGCTCGACGCCGGTGGCGGTGCGGCCGAGGAACGGGATGAGGTCGCCGCCGAGCCTGCCGTTGATCTCGATGATCAACGGGCCGCGGTCGGTCAGCCGCACCTCGCTGTGCGTGATGCCGTTCTCGATGCCCAGCGCCTCGTGGGCGCGGGCCAGGTGCGCCATCAGCTCCCGGTCGGCGAGCAGCGGGTCGTTCGCGTCGACGACGTGACCGACCTCCTCGAAGTACGGGTGGTCGCTGCTGTGCTTGCGCGCCAGGAACATCGGCAGGTACTCGCCCTTGTGGACGGCGCCGTCGACGCTGATCTCCTCGCCCGGCGCGTAGCGTTCGACGATCGCGCTCGCCCGGTACGGGCCGGGATCGACCTCGCTGGCCGCGAGGGCCACGTGGAACGCCTCGTCGAGCTCGGAGGAGTCGGTGGCGAAGACGACGCCGATGCTCGCGCCCATCGCGCGGGGCTTGATCACGACCGGGTAGCCGATGCGCTCCGCCGCGGCACGGGCCTGCTCGACGGTCGTCGTGAGCTCGAACCCTGGCTGGTGCAGGCCGGCGGCGGTGAGGACGGCGCGGGTGCGCTCCTTGTCGCGGCAGCCGCGCACGCCCGCGGCGGACAGCCCCGGCACGCCGAACTCGGCGGCGAGCAGCCCGGCGTCGAGGACGAGCGGTTCGTCCCAGCACATCAGGCCGACGACGGTGCGGCGGGCGACGACCTCGCGGGCGGCCTCGCCCATGACGTCCGAGTCGAAGACGTTCGCGACGACGATCTCGTCGAAGTACTGGTGCTGCCAGGTGGGTTTGAGGTTGTTGAGCAGGACGAGGTCGATGCCGGCGGCCTTGGCGCGGCGGGCGATCGGCGCGACGAGGTATTCGCGGTAGACCTTGAGTCCGCTGCCGATGACGAGGATCGCGGGGTTGCTCATGCCTTCACTCCCTGCCGAGAAGGTTGCTGCCGCCGGGCGAGGAGATCGGTGAGGACGTCCTGCGAGCGGTGGGCGATGACGCTGATCAGCGAGTCGGCGATGCCGTGCGTCTCCTCGTTCACGCCCTGCAGGTACATGGCGCCCCAGGCGGAGTCGCCGAGGTCGACGCGGTACTGGCGGCCGACGGTGACCTCGTCGAGGCCGGCGCGCCGCGCCAGGTCGCGGACGAGCCACGGCATCCGCGGGTCGTAGCCGGTGCCGAGGAGCACGAGGTCGCAGTGCAGCGGCTCGACCTTGCCGCTCATGCGGTCGCGCAGGTCGAGGACCACCTCGTCGTCCTCGACGCGGGCGGCCACGACCTCGGTCATCGGCCGCACCCACGAGCGCTGCGGTCCGAGCGTCTTCTGCTGGTAGAGCATCATGTAGAGGTCGTCGAGGAACCCCGGTGCGAGGCCGCCGTAGTTCGTGAGGCGCATCTCGCCGAGGATCTGCTCGCGCACCTCGGGCGGGCTGTCGTGGAACTCGTCGACGAACGACGGGTAGAACAGCTCGTTCACGAACTTGCTGTGCTGGTAGTTCTGCAGGCCGATCGACCGGACGACCATCGTCACCTGGCTGTGCGGCAGGTTCTGGTGCAGCGCGTAGAACATCTCCGCCGCGCTCTGCGCGCCGCCGACGACGACGGCGCGCAGCGGCTCGTCCCTGGCGATCTTCGCGATCCTGGTGCGGTACTGGGAGCTGTGCACGATCCGTTCGGCGGGCAGGTCTGCGAACACCTCGGGGATGCGGGCGTCGCGGCCGCCGCCGACCACCAGGTCGCGGCACCGGATCCGGTCACCGTCCACGAGGGACACCTCCCAGCCGGTGATCGACCCGTCGTCCGACCGCGTCGGCGTGATGCTCTGCGCGCGGGAGTCGTAACGGATCCGCACGCGTTCCAACGACTTCGCGGCCCACTGCAGGTAGTCCGAGAGCTCCCAGCGGAACGGGCTGAACGTGCCGAGGTTGACGAACTCGTCGAGCCGGCCCTGGTCGTGCAGGAAGCTGAGGAACGAGAAGCGGCTGCGCGGGTTCCGCAGCGTCACGAGGTCCTTGAGGAACGACACCTGGCTGCGCGCCCACGGCATGAGCAGGTCGCGTTGCCACTTGACGTCGGGGCCCTGTTCCAGCAGGAGGGTGTTCTCGGCCAGGTCCGATTCGGACTCCTCGATCGCGACGGCCAGCGCCAGGTTCGCCGGGCCGGCACCGATCGCCAGAACCCCAACCTCTCGGTCAGTCACACTGCCCCCTCGGGTGATCGCGATTCCGCATCTGGAAACGACGCTAGACAAGGAAGTTCCCCGAGAAGAAGAGGAACGGTTCCCGACCATCCGGGAAAAAGCGTTACAGGACTTCGATTCGCACGGTCCCGGCGGCGATCTCCGCGCGGCGCAACGCCTCCGCGGACGTGTCCCCGGTGGCCATGACGATGCCCGCGCGGTCCCACGAGCTGCGCAGGCCGTCGAACCTCTCCCCCGGCGCGACCGTCACCTGCAGGAGGTGCACGCCGTCCAGCTGCCGTGCCTCGTCCACGCCCTCGACGCTCTGCACGACGCCGGGGTCGATCGTCAGGAACCGCACGGCGGCACCCGATTTCGCCCGTGCGGGCAGGTCGCTCGGCGGGTCCTCGCCCCGCAGCACGGCGTAGTAGCAGCGCAGCAGCTCGACGGGGTAGGCGAGCTGGACGACGTCGAGGATGCCGTCCCCCGCCAGTCTTCCGGCGCACTCGACGAGGTGCGGGACGCCGTCGGCGACGATCCACTCGCAGTGCACGATGCCGTCGCGGAACCCGGTGGCGTCCACGACCCGTGCGGTCTCGTGCTTGAGCAGGTCGTCCAGCTCGGCCGGGACGTCCGCAGGGACGATGTGCGCGAGCTCGACCGGGCGCGGTCCTGGGACGAGCTGCTTGCCGGTGACGTTGGCGAACAACGGTCTCCCGTCACGCACCAGCATCTCGACGCTGAACTCCTCGCCCTCGACGAACTCCTCCGCGAGCATGGACAGCTCCATCGGCCGGTCCGGGACGAAGATCCCCTCGTCCTGCGCCGTGCAGTGCGCCCACGCCGCCTCGATCTCGTAGGGGTCGCGGATCACCTGGGTGCCCACGGACGCCTGGCGGTTCGACGGCTTGAGCACGATCGCCCGGTCGCCCATGAACGCCAGCACGTCCGCCGGGCTCGCGACCCTCGTGCTCTCCGGGTTGCGGATGCCGGCGGCGGCCGTGACCTGGCGCAGCAACGCCTTGTCCCGCATGATCTGCGCCGCGCCGAGTGTCGCGCCCGGCAGGCCGTAGCGCTCGGCCAGCCGGGCGGCGAACGGGGTCGCGTACTCGATCGCCGGGACGACCGCCGCGGGCTGGAGGTCGCGGTGGGCGAGGAAGAACTCGTCCGCCCTGCCCGGTGTCAGGTACTCCCACTCGATCAGCCCGCGGACGAACCCGACGCCCTCGACCTGCTCGCGCACGTGCCGCTTGCGGATCACGTCCGGTTCCTCGACGTAGATCACCGAGTCGTCGGGTTGGAACTCCGCGACCAGACCGATCGTGACGCCCACGAACCCGACGACGATGACGGGCTTCACACCGCACCTCCCACGGCCACGCGCTCGCGCGCCTGGCGGACGCCGTAGACGGCGAGGAGCCCGGCGACGCCGTTGACCAGGGCGATGACGATCCAGAACGCGCCGCCCAGCGAGGTGAACGCGAAGACGCCGAACAGCGGGCCGATCGCGGAGGCGAGTCCGACCACGGCCTGCATCGTGCCGATGTAGCGGGACTTGTACGCCGCCGGGAACTTCGCCGGGTGCGCGAACATGGTCGGACCGGCGATCATCAGCCCGCTCACCGCGAACACCGCTCCCAGGACCACGAACGTCCCGGAGTGCACGGCCAGGGCGTAGAGGGCGAAGCCGAGCGAGTTGACGAGGTGCCCGGCCAGCACGGCGACGTGCGCGGGGATCTTGACGATGTACGTCGTGATCTTCAGCTCGCACGTGATCAACACGACCGACGAGATCGTCAGCACGGCGCTGTACAGGCTGGTCGGGTACTTGTCTGCGACGATCTCCAGCGGCAGCGCCGTGACCGACTGCGCGTACGCGATCGTGCCGAGGAACACCGCGGCGAGGTAGGCGAGGTACTTGCTGTCGCGGGCCATCCTCGAGTACGCGGCGCGAGAGTCCACAACGGACTTCTCCTCCTGCTCCTCCGGCGCCGTGACGCGCGGCAGCAACAGGTACGCCAGCAGGCCGTAGAGCAACGCCGTGACACCGTCGACGTAGAACAGCAGGTCCCAGTCGACGAGGATCAGCCCGGCGGCGATGAGCGGGGCGAGCGCGGCACCGGTGTTCAGCGCGATGCGCATCATCGAGAACGCCATCACCTGGTGCTCTTCCGGCATCAGGTCACTGAGCAGCACCGCCGCCGCCGGCCGGTACGCCTGCGTCACGAGTCCCGCGAGGCCCACGACCAGGAACAGCACCACCGGGGTCTTGGCCACCAACGGGATCGACGCCACCAGCGGCGCCGAGGCCAGCATCGACAGGGTGATCGTCGTGCGCGGCCCGAGCCGGTGCGTGAGCTCACCGCCCGCCAGCGTGCCGAAGATCGACCCGACGCTGTACGCGGCGAGGCACAGACCGGCGATGCCGACCGAGTCTCCGCGGAAGGTCAGGTACAGCAGGATGAACGTCTGGACGAACGCGCCGAGCTGGTTGACCAGCACGCCGCCGAGGAGGTAGCGGACGGGGGTGGGTGTCGCGCGCAGCGTGGCGAAGACCCCGGCGTTCTCGGACATCAGGCTGCCTCCAGGGCGTTGACGATGCGTCCGGCGACCAGCGGCGCCGAACCGAAACCGCTGCCGCCGCAGGCCGGGCGCGCCCAGACGGCCGGAGCCACCTCGGTGAGCAGCGCCCCGCCCGTGACGGCGTCGGTGGCGTAGTGGCAGTGCTTCACCGCGACCACGGTGTACCTGTCCACGTCGGACACGATCGAGGTGGCGAGCAGGCTGTCGACCCACCCTCCGTCCGGTTCCTCGGCGTCGACGGACCCGACCTCCCGGCACACGGCGTCCGAGCTGATCTTCAGCAG
This sequence comes from Lentzea cavernae, assembly GCF_014653695.1. Classification (GTDB taxonomy): domain Bacteria; phylum Actinomycetota; class Actinomycetes; order Mycobacteriales; family Pseudonocardiaceae; genus Lentzea; species Lentzea cavernae. The sequence continues at coordinate 373,831 of NZ_BNAR01000004.1, forward strand.
GGTGCCGTCACCGGGTGGCAGCAGCCACGCGCGGCCGTCGCCGAGCCGTCCGGCGCCCGGTGCGCTCTCCCACCACTGCATGAGGGGCTCTGGCGGCCGGAGATACACCATCGTCTGGCGGTGCAGCCGCACTGGAACGTCGACCAGTTCGGAAGTCCACGGGCCTTCGGCGACCAGCACGAGGTCTGCCCTGACCGTGACGCCGCCCTCGACCTCGACGCGTCCGGTGTCGACCGCGACGACGCGGCTGTTCGGTCGCAACGACACCAGCGGGTGCTCGACCAGCCAGCCCACCGCGGCGGTCAGCACGCGGTGCGCGAGCAGCACCCCGGCGTCGGCCTCCAGCACGCCGACCGCGCCGCCGGGGAACACGAGGTGCGGCAGCTTCTCCTGTTCCAGCACCTCGACGGGCAGCCCGCAAGCCGCCGCCTGCCCGGCCACCACCGCCGCCCGCGCGCGCGGCCAGGCCGTGACGACACCCACGCGGCGGTAGAACCTGCTCTGCAGCAACGACTCCAGCTCCAGCCACCGCCGATGCGCCGCCACCCGGTCGAGGGTGGCGTCCACGTCGTCGGGGACGAACGTCCGCATCGCGCGGTGCTGGTCGAACGACGTCGACCTCGGACTCGGGATGCGGCCCCGGTCGAGCACCGTCACCCGGTGCCCGGCGAGCGCGCACTCCACCGCCGTCAGGAGCCCGGTGACCCCGGCCCCGACGATGACGACCCCGGCCATCAGCCGGGGAGTTCCGGCAGGCGCCGCGGCGTGAACTCCCGCGCGTCGAACAGCTCCGGGATCGCGGTGTCGGGCAACGCCGACGCCAGGTCGGTCAGGATCGGCGCGGCACAGCGCAGGAACACGTCGACCTCGTGGCAGAAGTCGCCCGCGTTGTCCTGCGTGACCACGAAGGCGTCCAGCCGGGCCAGCTGTTCGGTGAGCGTGAACGCCGCCGCCGTGATGCTGAACCGCCGCACGTCGTAGGCGCCGGCGAAGCGTTCGGCGAGCAGCCTGGCCGCGACGCGGGACCCCTCCGACACGGGCAGCGGTGCCCGCGGCAGCGCGTTGACCCTGCGCGCGATCCGGTTCCACGGCGCGACCAGCCGGGAGGACGTCACCTCGGCCATCGCGGCGCGGGTGAAGTTCGTGCGCTGGAACTCGGGGCTGGTGGCGGCGAGGTAGAACCGGACCAGGTCGCGCGGGACGCCCTCGTCCAGCAGCTCCTGACCGGTGACGAGGTGCCCGCGGCTGGTCGAGAACTTGTCGTTCTCCAGCTCGTAGAACTCGTTGGTGACGAACTGCTCGGGCAGCACGTACTGCCCGAGCGCGAGCAGCATCGCGACACCGGCGACGGCGAACGCGAACCCCGCGTCGGAGCCGAAGAAGTACACGACCTCGGTGTCGCCGAACCACAGCTGGTCGTCGCTCTCCAGCACCTCCCCGCGCTGCTGCGCGGCGAGCGCGGAGGCGTGGACGCTCCAGGTGATCGTCTCGGTGTCGGAGTAGAACACCTGGCCGTCGACCTCGGGGAACGGCGCCGGGATGCCCCACGAGATGGGCAGCGTGACCGGGTAGTCCGGCAACGGTCGCGCCAGCATCTCCTCGATCATCCTGGCGAGCCTCGGCCGCAACGTCGGCGCGTGCCGCGCGAAGTACTCCTCCAGTCCCGCCCGGTACTCCTCGACCGGCAGCACGAGCACCTTCTCCTCGCGCAGCTCGACGGGGTCGTCCGGGTCGAGCGTCGAGCGCGGGCCGACGAGCTCACCGGAGGCGATCCAGTGGCCGCAGCCCTCGCACAGCCCCGCGCAGCCGTCGGTCAGGCAGACCGGGCAGCCGCCGCGCACGTACGCGTCGGTGAGGTACTCCCCCGTGCTGGGCGAGTACGGGAACTTCACCGCGCGCAGCCGCAGCTTTCCCGCGCTGTGCAGGCGGTCGAAGAACGTGACGACCGTCTTGACGTACCGCTCGTCGAACCGCACGAACCCGTCGGGGTCGATGCCCATCGCCGCGAGCGACGTCTCGACGGCCTGCGCCGACTTCTCGCGCAGGTCCTCGGGTTCCACGCCGAGGCGGCGCGCGGTGGTGACGATGTAGTTCTGCGTCGAGTGGATGCCGGTGCCGAACAGCACGTCGCGCCCGGCGGCACGGGCGTACCGCGCGCAGACGTCGGCGGCGAGGAACGGACCGGCGAGGTGACCGAGGTGCAGGTCGCCGTTCGCCGTCGGGCCGGGGGCGATCACCAGGAGCCTCGCCATCACGCGCTCCTCAGCTCGGCGGTGCCGCGCCGGGCCAGCAGGTCGTTGACGATGTCCTGCGAGCGGTGGGCCAGCACGCTGATCAGCGTGTCGGACATGCCGTGCGTCTTCTCGTTGACGCCCTGCAGGTACAGCGCGCCCCACGCCGCGTCGCCGATGTCGACGCGGTACTGGCGGCTGACGGCGATGTCGCCGAGACCGAGCTGTGCGGCGAGATCGCGTGCCATCACGGGCATCCGCTGGTCGTAGCCGGTGCCGAGCACGACGAGGTCGCAGTGCACGGGCTCGACCTTGCCGGTCTTGCGGTCGTGCAGGTCCAGGACGATCTCGTCGCCGTCCTGACGCGCCGAGACGACCTCGGTCATCGCCTTGATGGCGGATCGCTGCGGTCCCAGCATCTTCTGCTGGTACAGCATGGTGTAGAGCTCGTCGAGGAACGGCGGCGCGAGGCCCGCGTAGTTCGCGAACCGCATCTCGCCGAGGATCTGCGCGCGCACCTCGGGCGGGGTGTCGTAGAACTCGTCCACATAGGACGGGAAGAAGGCCTCGTTGACGAACTTGCTGGTCTGGTAGTTCTGCAGGCCGATCGACCGCACCACCATCGTGACCCGGCTGTCGGGCAGGTCGGAGTGCAGGGCGTAGAAGATCTCGGCCGCGCTCTGGGCGCCGCCGACGACGACGGCGTGCAGCGGCCGGTCCTTCGGCACGTCACCGATGCGGTTGAGGTACTCCGAGCTGTGCAGGACCTTCCCGGTGGGCAGGCCGGCGAACACCTCGGGCACGTGCGGGTCGCGGCCGCCACCGACGACGAGGTCGCGGCACCGGATCACGTCGCCGTTCGCGAGCGTCACGGTCCAGCCGGTGAGCACGCCGTCGTGGTGCGCCGGCTCGATCCGCTGGGCGCGGGCGTCGTAGCGGACGGAGACCCGTTCCAGCGACGACGCGACCCACTGCAGGTAGTCGGACATCTCCCAGCGGTACGGGTGGAACGTGCCGAGGTTGACGAACTCGTCGAGCCTGCCGTGCTCGTAGAGGAAGCTCAGGAACGAGAAGCGGCTGCGCGGGTTGCGCAAGGTCACCAGGTCCTTGAGGAACGAGACCTGGCTGCGCGCCCACGGCATCAGCGTGCCGCGCTGCCACCGGACGTCCTCGTGCTGCTCCAGCACGAGCGTGTCGCCCGCCAGTTCCCGGGAGCCGGACTCCTCGATCGCGACGGCGAGGGCGAGGTTCGCCGGGCCCGCGCCGATCGCCAGTACGCCCACGTCTTGGACAGTCACGCGTCCCCCTCTGTTCGTCCCCCAGTGGCGTTCCAGAGGCTAGGTAGCGGTCCTTCCCGCCAGGTAGGGGAACTGTTCCCGGCCGCATGGGCAATGCCGATTCCTTTGCAGGGCAACGGAGTCCGCGCCGGGTGTCCCGGCGTGGCCGTCGCGGTGCCCACTCCGCGTCACCCGTTGCGGCCCCTCGCTGGGCCGCTTCGCCGAACAGGCCCGCCGATCGCAGTCACGCCGCTACTCCGGTCGTCGGGCTCTCTCATCAACGCAGTGGGCCGAACGAGTGAAAACCGCGTTTTTGAGATCGCGACTTACGCCGATGGAGCGATATACCCTACGGCCGGTGCTGACTCTTTGGGGGAGATCAGGTGACCGCGATGGAATGACGAGAACGCTATTTTCGGGGGACTGATGACTCGTTTGGAACAGAATGCAGTGGCTCCGCTGCGCCGCGGCCACGACATCGCGGTCCTGCACAGACCCGCCGCGGTCACCGTCGTGCTCGCCGACACACAGCCCGCCATCAGGCATGGAGTGCGTTCCGTGCTCGAACGCGTGGACGGCATCTCCGTCGTGGGTGAGGCCTCGACCGCCGCCGAGGTCATCGCGGAGACGGCGCGCTGCCGCCCCGACGTCCTCGTCGTCGACGTCGACACAGTCGGCGCGGGAAACTGCCGATTGATAGAACAAATAGCGCGCGGATGCCCCGAAACGGGCATTCTGGTCTTCAGCGCGAGTGATTGTGACTCGACATTGATCGCGGCAATTCGGGCAGGAGCGCGCGGTTATTTGTTGAAGAACGCGGATCCGGATCAGATCGTGCGCGGCATCCAGGCCGTGGCGGCGGGTGAGGTGCTGATCGGCAGGACCCTGGCCGCCCGCCTCGGAGCACTCCTGCACCCGACGTCCGACCACTCGCCGTACCCGTTCCCGCAGCTGACCGGCAAGGAGCGGGAGGTGCTCGACCGGATCGCGGCCGGGCGGTCGAACGTGGCCATCGCACGCGAGTTCACGCTGGCGTCGAAGACCATCAGCAACCGGGTGTCCGCGATCTTCGCGAAGCTCGGCGTCTCCGACCGCGCCCAGGCGATCGTCCTCGCCCGCGACGCCGGGCTGGGGCGCTGATGGCGCGGACCGGAAGGCCGCGTTCCGCGTCACACCGCTAACTTCCTGACAGGACAGGGAAAGCGTCCCCTGTCGGCGGGGAAGCCCGCGAACCTACGCTCCGCGGCGTCGCCCAAACGCCGATCGGAGCAAGGGATGCCGACAGACCACGTGCAGTTCCGCCGGCGCGAGCCGGCGCACCTCGTCCGCGAGCACGGGCTCGACCTCAGGCTGCTGCACCCGTGGCCCGGCCTGGCCACCCCGTTCCGCGGCGCCTGGTGCGTCCTGCGGCCGGGCGACCGCACCGACACGCACCAGCACCGCGAGCAGGAGCTGTTCATCGCGATGGAGGGCCGCGGCGAGGTCGTCGTGGGCGAGCACACCCACGTGCTCGCGGCCGGCGACCTGATGCTGATGCCCGGCGACGTCGACCACCACGTCCTCAACCCGCACGAGGAGGACTTCGCCTACTACGCGATCTGGTGGGACGGCGTCATGGCCGAGGAGTACCTCGCGTGATCGACTACGACGGCCGCCGGTTCCGCAAACCGGACAGCGACCCGCACACCGTCGCCGAGTACCACCAGGAGGGCGACCTCGTCTGGGCGGACTTCGCGGGCGGCAGCGTCCGCCGCGGCTCGATCGCCGGCACCCGCGCCGCGGACGGCACCCTCCACATGGGATACACGATGGTGCTGACGAGCGGCGAGGTCGTGTGCGGCCACACCGTGAACACACCGGAGTTCACAGTGGAGGGACGCCTGCGGTTGCGCGAGGAGTGGGAGCGCTACGGGCCGCACGCCGCCGCGGGCACCTCGTACATCGACGAGGTCGGCTGACGGACCTCGCCGCCTCTCCTGCAACAGCCGGGGTTCCCCGACGACACGGCGAGGAACCCCGGCTGAGGTGTCTCAGGCGTGCGACACCCTGGTGAAGACGACGCCGAGCGAGTCGACCTCCTCCCCGGCCCTCCCGTGGAAACCGGCGATCTGCCACCCGGCCGGAGCGGTGTAGGTGACGGCGTCCGGGGTCTCACTGCCCCCGGACACCGTGCGGCCCGTGCTGGTCGTGAACCGGGCGTAGAAGATCCTCGTGCGCCCGCTGCTCTGTCCGGAGTGGAGGGTCACCGAGGTCAGGTGCTCCCCCGGTGACAACGTCAGCTGCCGCGCGGTTCCACCACCACCGCCGTGGCTGTAGGACGTGCCGTCGGCGAGCGTGAGCCCGACCTGGTCGACGCGGGAGCCGGCACGGAGGTTCACCCCGGCGACCCGCTGCCCCGGCGGAACCGAGGCCACGTCGGTGAACGGGGTGCCGTGCGGCCCGCCCCAGGCGTCGCTGAGGGACAGGCCGGGGTTGAGCGTCCACCGGAAGTCCGCGGCGATCGGGTAGTGGTCGGACAGCATCTTGTCGTCGGCGGTGCGGAAGGCCGCGTTCTCGTTGCCGTACCGGGTCAACTCGAGCGTGACGTACCTGTTGCCGCGGAACAGGATCTTGTCGACGACCTCGCACGCGTCGCTGACGTTCCGGTCGTCGCAGACCACCGCCGGGCTGTCGGCGGCCGGTGGCACGCCACCGCGTTCCTCCTGCACCCAGGCGTCGGTCAGCCCGTTGGCGGAGACCAGTTCCCGGATGTTGTCGCCGGCGCGGGTGTAGCGCGTGTTGGTGTCGCCCGCGACCACCACCGCGTTGCCGGCCGAGTTGGCGGCGACGAACCGGGACAGCTCGCTGATGTTGGCCCGCCGGGCCGCTAGGTCCGCCTCGCTGTCGCCCGCGTTCGCGTGCACGTTGTAGAAGTCGATCAGCACGCCCTCGGCGACCCGGATCCGGGACCAGGTGAACCCCTTGGGGGTCAGGCAGTCCGTGCCGTTGCACCGGTCCCACCTGTCGCGGGCGAGGTCCGAGTACGGGTGGTCCGCCAGCGTGTTGAGCCCGTCGCCGAACGGGACGCCGCCACTGGTGGGCGTGCGGAACGGGTGGGTGTCGTTGGCGTAGAGCGACGCGTGGTAGTTGAAGTCCTCCTGGACGTGGACGACGTCGTACGGCCCGAGCCGCCGGCCGATGATCGGCGTGTTCACCTTCGGGTTGCCGCTCGACAGCCCCTCCGGCAGTCCGGCCACGTTGTAGCTCAGCACCGAGAAAGTCCCGCCGGGTGGTGGCGCGGCCACCGCGGGCCCGACGTGCGCGCTCGCGGCCAGCAAACCGGCCACAGCAACAGTTCTGGTCAACCAGGCCACTCCCACCGCACGACTCCCGTCCAGTTCGGGGCACGACGCGGTGACAGTAGAGCAACGCGAGATGTTTTCACATATCGCGGACGTGAGAACCACACGGCCACAGCGCATCGACGTCGAATCGACAGCCGCGTTCGACGACAGGCCGCCGAACGCGTCCCGGAGAACCGGCGATCACTCGTCCTCGATCGGGCCGCACGGGGCGATGTCGACGACGAGCGACCACGCCACCAGGTCGACCCGCAGGTCGCTGCGGATCACGGGGATCCACCGGAGGTTCGTGCGCGGGTCGGCGATCTCGGCCCCGACCGCGACCGCGCGGCGGAACACCCCATCCGCGAACGGGGAGGGGTCGAAGAACGTGATGACGGCGCCTCTCTCGAGGTGCTCGGTGACAGATCTTTCGCTCACGGCACCGGACGAGTCGTCCGGTGACCGGAACGGGTCCCCGCGGGGCGCTGGAGTGGGCATTTCCCCAGATACCCCGGGAGGACAGGGGTATTCGCGGCGACCGGGTCAGTTCGCCCGTCCGGATCTGTGGTGACGTGGTGCGGCTGAGCCCGGCCCCGCACGGTGTCGGCGGGGTTGCCGGGTGGTCGTGCGGCTGGTGGCTCTGCGCCGTCTGGATCACGTCCCGGGATCGGCCCGGACCGCCTCCATCGCGTGTGCTGCCACGAACAGCACGCGGTCCCGGCCGGTGACGCCGTCGACCACGTCGTCGAGCTCACCCGACACGGCCGCGACGGTGATGTCGCGGCCCGCGGTCAGGACCGGCCGAGTTCGGTATGTCGAACCGTGATCGTGCTGGCCAGGTCGAAGAGCTTCACGTTGAGCTGTTGAGAGGTCCGGCGGAGCAGGTCGAACGCCTCGTCGGCGGTGATGCCCTGCCTGTTCATCAGAATTCCCTTGGCCTGACCGATCACGTCCCTGCTGTTGACGGCCTGCCGGAACTGGGCCTGCCGGAGGTCCGCGAGCTCGGTCGCCCGCGCGTGCGCCAGGGCCAGCGAGCCGTGCGTGGCCAGCAGCAGGGCCGTGTGGCGGTCCACGGGGGCGAGACCGTCGGCACGGCGCGAGTAGATGTTCAACGCCCCGGACAGCCGTTCCGGTCCCTTGGCCGGGAACAGCTCGCTGGACAGGATCGAGCGGAAGCCGTACCGGGCGGCCGCGGAGGCGAAGTCTGGCCAGCGGGTCTCGGCCGGCAGGTCACCGCTCTCGACGTACCCCGGGCTGTCGGGACGGGCCGCGTCGACGCAGGGACCCCGTCCGGAGCGGTACTGCACCTGGTCGAGCTCGACGGCGACCTCGTCGGTCTGGACCGGTGTGTGGAACACGCCGTCGGGCGTCCGGACCGTCACGCTCACCATGTCCGCACCCGAAACCACGATCCCGGCCGCGTCGACGACCTGTTGCAGCGCCTCTGCCACGGTGGACGTGTGGAGCAGCCTGCGGGTCAACTCCTCGAAGTGGTCCACTTCCACGCCGACGGCACCGTCGTTCTGGTTCTCGATCACGGAAACGATGCGCCTCCCCGAGCGGCGGTGAATGGTTCGGCATTCAGTGGACCAGTGGCGACCATCAGGCGAATACCGCAAAAGCGAAGTTCGGGGTGTTCGAAAAGCGAACCGGTCACGTGTCGTCTCGCAGAGTCCGCGAGGGCGTTTCGCCGTAGGCGACGCGGTACTGCGCCGCGAAGGTGCTCGCGCGGCTGAAGCCCCACCGCGCCCCGATCCGGGTCACGGTCGAGGCACCGGGGTCGGAGGCCTGCAGCTCGGTCCGGGCACCGTCGAGCCGGACGCGGCGCAGGTACGCCATCGGTGTCGTGCCGAGGTGCCGGCGGAACGACAGCTGCACCGCGCGCACGGTGACGCAGGCGGCGGTGGCGATGTCCGCCGCGCTGATGTCCCTGTCGGCGTTGGACTCGATGAACGCCATCGCCCGCCGCAGGGTCTGCAGATGGGCGTCGTGTTCGTCCGCCGCGCCCGGCGGCGAGAGCACGGTGTTCGGGAACGTCCGCAGCACCGTCGCCGCGAGGTACCGGTTGGCCGTCGACACGAGCAGGAGGTCTGCGTCGGACGCGGCGAGCACGGTGTCGCGCACGTGCGTGATCGCCGCCCGCAACCGGCCACCCGCCACGGCGTCGAACGGGCGGTGGCTCAGCAGCCTGAAACCCCGGTCGTGACCCGTGACCTGGGAGAAGAGGTCAGGTGTCAGCAGCGTGACGCGGGCACGGGCGTTGCTGATCCGGCCCGAGACCGGCAGGTCCGGCGGCGCGAAGGAGAACAGCTCGCCGGGCCCGAACGCCTCCGGTTCCCGCTGCCCCCGGACCAGGTGGTCCGCGACCGCGCCCGACTCGACGTCGACGAGGCAGACCCTGCCCATCGGTCCGACGTCGTAGGTCATGCCGAAGCCGACGTCCAGCTCGTCGACGCTGATCTCACCGGCCGCGAGCCTGGTGAGGCGCACCTGCGCCCGCCCGGCCGCGCAGCCGATCCGCATCGGCGCGTACGAGGTGCTCAGGAGCTTCTGGAGGACTTTCAGGTCCGTGTCGGCGAACGACCGCCTGTCCACCACCGACCCCAGCGGCCGAGTCACCGGCGGGGTGGTGCCGGCGTGCCCGGCGAGCGCCTGGTCGAGCGTGCCGAACCTCGGCACGGCGCCGTTCGGGTCGATGACGTCGAGCACCACGGACACCGCCGTGCTCGCCGGATCGGGCACCAGCACGCACTCGACGCCCCGTGCGGCGCAGCCACCGGCGAACGCGATCAACGTCCTGGCGGTGTGCACGGACACCAGTCCGACGCCTCGCAGGTCCAGCACCACCAGCGTCGCGGTCGGGACGACGGCCGCCGCCAGCGTCCTCGCCAGCAGTCCGGGGCTCACCTCGCTGACGACGTTCGGGAGGGTGAGCACCAGCGCGTCACCGATCTGCCTGGGGCTGATCGCCACGTGCTCCACTGCCCAGCCTTCCGCCGGCGGATCAGGGCCCCTCGGTCGAGTCCGAAGGGGTGCGCGAGCCCATCCGCTCATCCCACCCGGTCACGCCTCCCGGTGGGAACTCCACGACCAACGTACCGCGCCGGGCACCAGGGCGAACCTCGGCGCACGAACGGCCGTGTCCGTGCATCCCGGTGCGGCGCGAGAGGGCCCGCGCGGTGGTGCCGCAGAAGGTGCACGTTCCACGAGACCCGTGCACTGCATCCGTTGCGCACAAAGAAGGTTGGCGCACTGGAGCACCTGGTCACAAACCTTGGTCACGGCCGGAAACCGTGCTGAGGAAAGAAAGGAGCGCCTCGGCGGTACCGGCGGGGTTGTCCCGGTGCGCGAGGTGCCCGGCGCCGGGGATGACGCGGTAGCGGATGTTGGCGTGCCGGCGCGCCCAGCGCGGGGCCGCGGTCGGGATGATGCCGTTGCGGTCGTGCTCACCGCGGCAGACCAGGGTCGGCACGTGCAGCCGCCTCCGCGGGTCGATGTGCCGGATGGCGTCGGCGAACGCCGACCACATCCCGGCCAGCGCCTCCTTGGTGACGTGCCGGGCGACCTCGCGGGTGTGGGCGGCGGCCCCGGCGGTGCGGGTGCCGTGGGTGGCGGCGCGGCGGCGCAACAGCCACGACGGCATCAACCTGACCAGGGGCACCGAGGCGCGCAGGGCGGCCATCGGCACGGCGGCGGGACGGTGCACGAGGCTGGTCCCGCCGATCACGACCAGGGCGAGCACGCGGTGGGGTGACTGGATCGCCGCCTCCTGGCTGATGTAGGCACCGAGCGAGTGCCCGACGAGAACCGCCTGCCGCGCACCGCTCTCGTCGACCAGCCGCACCACGTCGCGGGCGGCGCCGGCGAGGGTGAAATCACCGGCGCCGGACGGGTTCACGCCGTGGCCCGGCAGGTTCCAGGTGACCACGCGGTACCCGGCGGCGACGAACGACGGCGTCAGGACGTCGAACGTGCTGTGGTCGTCGTAGAAGCCGTGGGTGAAGACCACGACGGTGCCGCCGGGGTCGCCCTGGACCCAGCACGGCGCACCTGACGATCGGACCTCGGACATTGCGCCGGAGTTGCCCAGAACGGCGCGGTGAAACCGGGGAGGTGCGGGACAGGAACGCACCGGTTGGACCGCGATCACAGGGGTACGCCAGCCACTGGAGCTCACGACAGCGGAGGGAAGTGGCGAGATGGCCCGCACGGTGGCGGACGCCCTGATCGACCGGTTGCGCACGTGGGGCGTGCCGAGGATCTTCGGCTACGCCGGTGACGGGATCGACCCGCTGCTGGCGGCGCTGCACCGCGCGGACGGGGAGCCGGAGTTCGTGTCGGCGCGGCACGAGGAGATGGCCGCGTTCATGGCGACCGGCCACGCGAAGTACTCGGGCACTCCCGGGGTGTGCCTCGCCACCCAGGGGCCGGGGGCGATCCACCTGCTCAACGGCCTGTACGACGCCAAGCTCGACCACCGCCCGGTCGTGGCGATCGTCGGGCAGGTGGTGTCCACCGCGCTCGGCACGGGCTACCTGCAGGAGGTGGACCTGCACACGTTGTTCAAGGACGTCTGCGGGCAGTACCTGCAGACGGTCTCCACTCCCGAGCAGCTGCCCGTGCTGCTCGACAACGCGATGCGCACCGCCATCGCCGAACGCGCGCCGACGTGCCTCATCATCCCGCACGACGTGCAGCGCGCCGACGCCGTCGACGAACCTCCTCACACCCACGGCGTCGTTCCGTCGTCGGCGGTCCTGAGCCGGCCGAGGGTCCTGCCGCGCGAGGAGGAACTACACCGCGCCGCCGAGGTGCTGAACGCGGGGTCCAGGGTCGCGCTGCTGATCGGCCGCGGCGCCGCGGGCGCCCAGGAGGAGATCGCCGAGGTCGTCGCCACGCTCGGTGCGGGCGCCACCGCGTCGTTGGTCGGCAAGCCCGTGGTGCCGGAGGACGCGCCGTGGCACACCGGCGTGATGGGGCACCTGGGCACCACCGCCAGCGCGGAGCTGATGGCCGGGTGCGACACGTTGCTGATCATCGGGTGCAACGACCCATGGACGGAGTTCTACCCGGCGCCGGGCCAGGCTCGGGCGGTGCAGATCGACATCGAGGCCCGCGTCGTCGGCAGCAAGTACCCGGTCGAGGTGCCGCTCACCGGGGACGCCACCGAGACGTTGCGGATGCTCCTGCCGCTGCTGCGGCAACGCGAGGACCGGGCGTGGGAGAACAAGGTGTTCGACAGCGTCGTGCGCTGGCGTGCTCTCGCGGGCCGCCGCGCCAACGCCCCGGCCGACCCCCTGAACCCGGAACTGGTCGTGCACGCGCTGTCCGGGCAGATGCCGGCCGACGCGCAGGTCGCCGTGGACGTCGGTTCGTCGTGCTACTGGTACGCCCGGCACCTCGCGCTGCCGGTCGGGGTGCCCGCCCACACGTCCAGCTACCTGGCGTCCATGGGCTGCGCCATGCCCTACGGCATCGCGGCCAAGCTGCACGCTCCACAAAGGCCGGTCGTGGTGCTCGCCGGTGACGGGGCCATGCAGATGAACGGACTTCTCGAGCTGATCACCGTCGCCGACCGCTGGCGGTCCTGGGACGACCCGAGGTTCGTCGTGCTGGTGCTGCACAACCAGGACCTCAACGAGGTGACGTGGGAGCAGCGGGAGATGGAGGGCGACCCGCGTTTCCCGGCGTCCCAACGGGTTCCCGCCTTCCCCTACGCCGCCTACGCCGAGCTCCTCGGCCTGCGCGGCATCCGGGTGGAGGCGCCCGACGACGTGGACAAGGCGTGGCACGACGCGTTCCAGGCCGACCGGCCGGTGGTCGTCGAGGCCCTCGTGGATCCCGCCGTACCGCTGCTGGCGCCGGACCTCCCCGACAGCAAGGTGGACATGATGCTGCGCGGACTGGAGCAGGAACCCGACGGTGGCGCCGCGAGGGAACAGCTGCTGCGCCAACGCTCCGAGGAGCGGGACCGGTGACGGGCCGCCTCGTTCGTCCCCCGGCTCGACGGGTGGTCCGGCCGCACGTGATCACCTCGGCGGTCATGGGCGTCGCCGCTCGGCGGTGCGCTGGTCGGTAGCCGCCGACATCGCCACGGGGTGGGTGCTGACACTGCTGGCCCCCGCCGCCGGTGCTCACGCCGTGGCGGCCCTGTTCCAGCGCGTCAGCCGAGCAGCTCCGCCACCTGCACCGTCCTGTCGCGGGGCCACGACCGGTGCAGGCCGCCGCGGAAGTCCACCTCGGCCTCGTCGCCGACCTCGACCGCCGTCACCTGACCGATCGGCCCGATCGAGCCGAACAGGCGGACGACGTCTCCCGGTGACAGCTCGTCCGCCTGCTTGACCTCGGTGTTGCGGGCGGGGGACGCGGGCTTGAGCCGGGTGGTGAACAGCTTCCAGGCCCCACCGCACACCACGGGCGTGACCAGCACCAGGACCCCGGCGGTCACGGGGTATGCGCGGACGAGCGCGGCCGCGGCCACCAGCGCCTGCACCAGGCCCGTCAGCGCGGCGACGACCACGGAGCTCACGGGGTTGCGTCCCACTTGGAGCCAGCCCGTCGTGCGCACCCAGCCGCCGGTGGTGAGGCCGCGCGGGCTCCTGCCGTCCGGGAGGCGGAACGCGGTCTCGGCGGCCGGGCGGAAGAGGTCTTCAGTCGGCACGCCGCCACCTCAGCTGGTTCTTGGGGTTGCGGGTGCAGACCATCTCGTGGCCGTCCGGCGTCGTCCTGCGCGCGCCCTCGACGAGGCAGAACCTGCCCAGCCTGGGGTCGTCCCACTCCTCGGTGGGCGGCGGGGGCGGCGGGGCGGGCGGCGAGGGCGGTGGCACCGGTCCGGGAGAGGGCGCGGTGGTCGTCGTGGGTGCTGTCGTCGTGACCGGGTCCGGCGTGGACGGCGGGGGTGCGCTGGAGGAGGTCGTCGTGGCCGAACCGGGGGCGCAGGCCGCCGACCAGAGGCCCCGGCGCTCCTCGCGAGCCGTCGACTCGACCGGCGCGAGGTCGCCGCGAGCGGACGTGTCCGCCTGCGCCAGGCCCCCGCTCACGACGGACCGCGCGTAGTCCGAGCCGTCCGGCAGGCGCACGTCGACCGCGATCCGGTCGTCGTCGGAGACGTCGTCCTTCCTGACGACCAGCCGGACGTTCTCCCCGGCCAGGAGCTCCCGGGCGGTGGCGCGGGACTCCGCCGCCCAGCAGTCCGCCGTCCGGCTGAGCCCGGCGACGCGGCCGCGGAAGGCGAGGCCGGTGGCGAGGTCAGCGCCCTCGAAGAGGTCGACGTCGGAGACGGCGCTGATGGTGACCTCGACCGAGTCGCCCCTGCTAGTGGCCTCGTCGAGGCCGCCGCCGCCCCGTTGTCGCGGGGTCCCGGCACCGCTGAAGCCGACCGCGCCGGTGGTGGCGAGCGCGGTGAGGACACCGAGGCACGCGACCACCAGTCGTGCGCGCCGGCCTGAGCGCCACCAGAGGCGGCGAACGGCTCCCGGACGGATCTCGGACTCGGCTGTGCTGGGCAAATGACGTCTCCGGGCTCGGTGGAGGTGTTGTCCCCAGCAGATACGCATCGGACGCCGAAGAGTTCACTTCTGTTTTCGACGAACTTCAAGCCCGGGGGGCCGGAATCCGCCGATCTCCTGCTCCAGCAGCTCCGCCAGCCGCAGCGGGGTGCGGTCCTCGAACGCCGGGCCGACGATCTGCACCCCGACCGGCAGCCCCTCGGGCGAGCGGCCCGCGGGCACGGCGGTGGCGGGCAGGCCGGGCGTGGTCGCCACACCGGCCCAGACGAGCTGGTCGAAGTACGGGTGCTCGACGCCGTCGACGTCGAGCACCCGTGCCAGCGGATCGGGGTCGTGGTCGTGCGGGAACGCGGGTGTGGGCGTGATCGGGCAGACCACGGCGTCGAACTCCCCGAAGAGCCGCCGCCACGCGTGGCGGTGGAGTTCGCGGCGGTGGTTCGCCTCCATCCAGTCGCGGTGGCTGAACACCATGGCGCGCAGGCGCGTGGCGTCCAGGCTCCGGTCGTCGGGGCTCAGGCCGGCGGCGTGGATCCGCAGCTGCTCGTACGAGTCGACGGGGAAACGCGCGACGGAGCCGGAGAACAGCAGCTGCGTGTACAGCGTCGCCGCCTCGGTCAGATCGGGCAGCAGCGGGCTGTGCCGTTCGACGCGGGCGCCGCTCCCGGCGAGCGCCTCGGCCACCCGGCTCACGGCGGCCCGCACGGCGGACCCGGTCGGGATGACCGGGTGGTCGTCGAGGACCAGGACCCGGAAGTCGCCGAGCCGGTCGTGGCGCGCGGGCGGCAGCGTCACGCTGCAGGCCTTGCCGGACGTCAGCGGGTCCGGTCCCGCCATGACGTCGAACAGGAGCGCGAGGTCGCGGGCGGTGCGGGCCATCGGGCCGACGACGGCCAGGTCGAACTCGACCGGCAACACCGGCTCGGACGGCGCGACCATGCCGCGGGTGGCCAGCAGGCCGAGCGTCGGCTTGTGCGCGTAGACGCCGCAGAAGTGCGCCGGGGTGCGGAGCGATCCGGCGAGGTCCGAGCCGATGGACAACGCGCCGAACCCGGACGCCAGCGCCGCCGCCGACCCGCCGGACGAACCACCGGCGGTGCGGCCGTGGTCCCACGGGTTGGTGGTGGTGCCGTGGATCTCGTTGAAGCTCTGGACGTCCTGCAGCCCCAGCGGCACGTTCGTCTTGCCGAGCACCACCGCGCCCGCGGCCTTGAGCCGGGACACCTGCACGGCGTCCTCGGCCGGCACGTGGTCCCGGTGCTCCGGCATGCCCCAGGTCGTGGGCAGCCCGGCGACGTCGTAGCACTCCTTGACCGTCACCGGGACACCGAGCAACGGCCCGTCCCCACCCCGTGCCCGCACCTGGTCCGCACGACGTGCGGCGGCCCGTGCGCGGTCGAAGTCCGGCACGCAGATCGCGTTGATCACCCCGTCCTCGCGCTCGATGCGGGCGATCGCCTCGTCGGTCAGGTCCACAGAGGACACGTCACCGGCGCGCATGGCGGCCAGAAGTTCTTCTGCCGACTGGAAGTTCCACTCCATGAACTCGACGCTAACCGCATGCCGCCGGAGCCACGAAATTCCCTTTCGCACAAGGGAGATGGGGGCTCCCCGGTGAGGGAGCCCCCGGAGTTCGCGACGCGGTCAGCTCGCGATCTTGTAGGCGTGGATGATCGTCACCTCGCCCGTGTTGCCCGCCGCGTCCGTCGTCTTGGCGCGCAGCGAAGCGAACTTCGCGTTCTTCGGGTGGTGCACCACCGCCTTGTCCCCTACGACCGGCACCTGCTTCCAGGTCGCGCCGTCGTCGAACGACACCTCCACGGTGACGCGCTTGACCTTCGGCGTGTTCTGCGCCTGCTCCACCTTCAGCGGAACGACCTGCACGCGACCGTGCGCGGAGTCCGAGTCGTCGAGGTCGGGCAGGAACCGGACCACCGTGAGCGGCAGGTGCGTGATGTCGTCGGTGTGCTTCGCCTTGAACGTCCAGGCGCCGCTCACCTTGCTCGACAGCTCCGCGTCACGGCTGTGCTCCATCTCGGCCCGGTACGAGCCCTCCCCCGCCGGGACGTCGAAGACCGCCACCGGCCGCGGCTGCTCGCCGAGCTTGGTCCCGTTGTGGAACAACGAGGTCTTCGCGGTCCCGACCGAGGACCTGCCCTCGCCGCCGTTGCCGTCGGTGAGCAGCGGAACCCTGACGGCGATCTGGTCCTCGAGCCTCGCGAGGCCGAAGCCGGGCGCCGCCGGGACGGACGGGCCGAAGACCGCCTTGCCGAACGTCTGCGAGTGCTTCTTGCCGCCCTTGAACGAACGTGCGGGCGTCTCGGTCGTGTACTCGCCGGCGTTGTCCGGCCCGACGCGGTCGTAGATCCAGCTCCACCTGCCCGTCGCGGTGGTGACGAGGTCGACGGCGCGGCCGCCTTCCGGCACCGGCGTGAACGCGGCGAATCCGCCCATGTCGTCGATCGGGTGCGGCATCACCGCGATGCCGTGCTGCCTGCCCTCCCCCGCCGGGCGGAAACCGGTCGTGACCTCCGCCAGCTCGTTCGCCTTCGCCGCGCGTCCGTACCCGGTCGGGAAGCCCTTCTCGGTGTACAGCAGGCGATAGCTGACAGGGGTCTTCTCGTCGCGGGGCGTGCCCCGGAACTGCTCGGCGTAGGTCGTCAGGAACCCCGGCGACTCCGTGCCGAACCCGGCCGTCGACACCTGGCCCGCGAGTCCGCCGAAGAACGCCCAGCCCTGGCCGAACGGCCTGCCCTCGACCTGGGCCGAGTACCCGACCGTGCCGATCTGGGCGGTGGCGGCGGCGTCCGGCGTCGTGAGCGCCACGGCCTTCGCCTTGCGGGCGTCGAGCGTGATCGCCCCCTTGCCGGTCACCACGAACTTCGGCTGCACCATGAAGTAGACCTTGAAGTCCGCGGTGACGACGCTGCTGTCCACGACGTACTCGCCCTTGGGCAGGCGGACGTTCTGCGCGAACCCCGGATGGCGCTTGCCGGTCTGCGTGTTGACGAACGACGTGCCGTGGTCCGCGGCGGGGTCGCCGTCCGGTCCGAGCACCGAGACGGCGGTGTCGTAGCTCTCGACCTCGCGGTGGACGCTCACGAGCGTGCGCAGGCCGTTCGACGCCACGATCGCGCCGCTGTAGGAGCCGTCCGGCGCGGTGGCCCTGGTGTCGGCGGTGACGGTGGCCTTCGCCTCGCCACCGGCGGGGACGGTGACCTTCGCCGGGGACACCGTGAACAGACCGGCCGGGGCGGGCTTGCCGTCCGGGCCCCGGACGTCCGCGCTCAGGTCGAGCACGACCGGTTGCGCGCCGGGGTTGCGGTAGGTGATCTCGCGGACGACCTTCTGGTCGTCGTCGTGCGGCCACTGCTGCACACCGAAGTTGATGTTCGCGGGCTCGGCGATCACCTGCTGCGCCAGCATCTTCGGCACGTCCACGCGTCCGGTGCCCTGGTCGAACGCCGTCAGCGACGGGTTCGCCCTCGCCGACGCCATGACCGTCGCCTTGAGCCGCGGGCCGCTCCAGTCCGGGTGCTGCTGCTTGAGCAGCGCGACGACGCCCGCCACGTGCGGGGTCGCCATCGACGTCCCGGACATGGCGACGTGCCCCTGAGTACCGGCCTCGGCCGCGACGATGTCCACACCTGGCGCGGTCACGTCCGGTTTCACCGCACCGTCCGCGGCCGGGCCGCGGCTGGAGAACGGCGCGATGCCGTCGTTGCGGTCCACCGCTCCCACCGTCAGCGCGGACTCGGCGCTGCCGGGCGAGCCGATCGTCTCCGGGCGCCCGGAGTTGCCCGCCGCGATGACGAACAGGGCGCCGGTCTCCCGGGAGACCCGGTTCACGGCTTCCTCGAGCGGGTCGACCTCCGGGGTGTCCCCGCCGCCCAGGCTCATGTTGACGACGTTCGCGCCCTGCTCACCGGCCCACTGGATGCCGGCGAGGATCGCGGACTCGGTGCAGCCGCCCGGCTGGCACACCTTGCCGTCGAGGATCTCGGCGTCCGGCGCGACACCGCGGTACTTCTCCCCCTTGCTCGCGATGGTCGACGCGACGTGCGTGCCGTGCCCGACCTCGTCGGTGCCGTCGGGCGAGTCGGTGAAGTTCTTTTCGGCGACCTGTTTGCCCTGCAGGTCCGGGTGCTTCTCGTCGACGCCCGTGTCGAGCACGGCGACCTTCACGCCCTTGCCCGTGATGCCCGCCTGCCACGCCGCCGGCGCACCGATCTGCTTCGTGCTGCCGTCGAGCGCGAGCTTGCGAACGCCGTCGAGCCACACCTTCTCGACCGCACCGCCTCGCAGCGACTCCCAGGCGCTGCCCGACTTCTCGACCGTGCCGGTCACCAGGCCGGCCACAGACCCCTTGGCCGCCAACGCCGTGACATCCGATCGCGCGCCCGCCGCCGGTCGCACGATCACTGGCACGGTGCTGCGCCGCGCGTCGTCGTAGCCGAACTCGGCCAGCGACGTCACGTCGAACAACCTCGGGTCGAGCTTGCCGTTGTCCACCAACGCGATCGCGTCCGCCGGCACGACGTGCCGGTGCCCGTCGCGCGTGAACGCGCGCACCGGGATCCTGTCCCTGCCCGGCCCCGGCACGACCCGCACGACGCGGTCGCCCGCCAGCTCCACCCGGTCGCCGGTGACCAGCGTGACGCTCCGGTCACCCCGTTGCGGCGACTGCTCGTCCGCGTGCGCGACGGCCGTCGTCCCCGTGGCGACGAGGCCCGCCGACAACGCGAGCGCGGTGATCCCCCGACGGGCACCTCGCTGTCCTGCTCTCACTGACTACCTCCGGTGCTCGATGAGGAGTTCCCGTCAGTGACCGTAGGGGCACGCAACGTCACCTCACCTCCGTCGGAAGGCCGGAGCTGCGCCGGTCGATGTCATCCCGCAGGGGTACCTGGACTGGCCGAAAGGCTGGTTGACACCACCTCTGCCCCTTCGGGCAGGTCTAGGTCCCGATCACCGCGTTCACACCGCTCGCCTGCGTGCGCCAGTCGACCTGGTTGGGGCTGCCGCCGGCCCAGCGCTGGCCGATCCGGTTCAGCGCGTCGCGGTCCGCGGCCCACACCGAGTCGGCCTGCTGCCGCGCGAACCGTTGGTAGGAAGAGGAGTTCGTGACCTTCGCGAGGTCGTTGAGGTAGCGCATGAAGATGCCCTTGAACTGCTTCTGGTTGTCGTCGCACGAGTTCGTCCCGACGTCACACGACTCGATGAGCACACCGCCCCGGGTCAGCACCGGGCTCGCGATGGCCGCGTCCGCGAGCCTGCGTGCGGTGTCGAGGTACCTCGTGTCCCCGGTCGCGCGCCACACCTCGACGAACCCGCCGACGGCCAGGCCCTGGTTGTAGGTCCACACCGTCTGGCCGTTGTTGCGGCAGTCCCCGGTCAGCCCGTCGTTGACCAGGCCGGACGAGCCGGCCAGTCCGCTGCCCAGGTACCAGTCCGCGGCGGTGCGAGCCCGTTGCAGCCACACGGAATCACCGGGTGTGCGCCGGTGGACCGCCGCGGTGAGCCGCAGGTACTGGCCGTTCGTCACGGCGTTCTTGTAGGTGCGTTCCCGGTCCCACCAGACGCCACCGCCGCACGTGCGGGTGTCCCAGTACTGGTGGACGTACGCCGCGATCGTGGTGGCCATGGCCAGGTAGCGCTGGTCCCCGGTGTGGTCGTAGGCGGCCACCCAGGTGAGCCCCCACCAGGCGCTGTCGTCGATCGACCGGCTGATGAAGTTCCCCTCGACCGGGTCCGTGCCGCGCTGCCCCGCCGCGAACGTGCCGCGGTTCACGTCGAACGTGCGCGCGATGACCCAGTCGTAGTCCCGGATCCCGGAGTCCATCACCGCGGACAGCGTCGTCGCCGAGTTCCACCAGCTCGTCGGCCACCAGGCCGTCGTGGGGTCGTAGGAGTACAGGAGGGCGTCAGCGGCGGCACGCGTCCTCGTCGGCACCGGCCGCGCCCACGCCGTGCAGCTGCCTTCCTGGTGCGCCGCTTCCCTTCCGCACGCCCGCACGGCCCCACCGAAGTGGCGGCCACGCGGATCCCTGGTGGCGTGCAGGGTGGTGCGCGTCGAGACCGCCCCGGCGGGAGTGGCGGTCCGGTCCAGCGACGAACCGCCGGGCCAGCTCGCACCGCTGTCCCAGGAGCGGTCGAGCCACACCTCGTCCCCCGCCCCACCCGCCTCGATGCTCGCCCACGCCATCGCGTTCGCGTCGGTGTGCAGCCGGATGACCCTGCCGTGCAACGTCGTCGGCGGCACCGGCTGCAGGTCACCGCTCGCCTGGCTCGCGCTCGTCCGGTCGCACAGCACGTCGCACACGGTCGGGTAGATCCAGTCGGTGCACGTCACCCCGGCGGCGTCACCGCACGCGCGGATCAGGCCGCGCCGGTGGTGGCCGGGATCGGTGACGTTGTACATCAACGTCCTGGTGCCGGTCCACGTGCCGGGGATGCTCGCCCTGCCCAGCAGCCCCTCCCAGCTGACGCCACCGTCCCAGGACCTGTCGAGCCACACCGAGTCGCCGGTCGCGCCGTGGTCGATGCTGCCCCACGCCATGCCGTCGCGGTCCGACACGTGCAAGACCACGCGCCGTCCGTTGATCTGCTTCTCCGGCACCGGGAAGGTCTCCTGCGCGGCCCTGGAGGGGTCGAGGGTGTCGCAGGACAGCACGCACACCACCGCGGCCGCTGTCAGGGGTGGGCGGCTGGGTGATGGGCTGCCGGGCGGCGCGGAGACCGGCGCCAGGACCATCAGGAAGGCCACGAAGAAGTTCAGCACGCCAACCACCCCCGCGTTCGTGGGAACGCTCTCATGGTCTTGGGTGCCGAACCGTCCGGTCAACGGGACGACCGGTTCATGTCCAGGACAAGCTCGACCGGTGTTCCTGCATACTCCCCCGATGCCGGAGGACCTGTCGCTCACCGACCACCAACTGGGCCTGCGGGCGAGGTTCCTGGCCGCGCCGACGGTTGCGGCACCCGAACCCTGGCGTCCGAGCGGCCACCACGTGAGCGCTGTCGGCGGGTTGCTCGGCGTCGGCTTCGCCTCTGATTCCGGCCGCGACCTGCTGCTGGTGGCGTCCACCCGCGGGCTCGGGCTGCTCGACACCGTCACCGGGGAGCGCCTGGCCCGCGACCGCGAGCCTGACTCGGGCTGGCCGGACGACGACCTGACGTGCCCGGGAATCGGCCCGATCGCACGGCGTCGCGTGCCGATGGCCGGGCTGATGGGCGGCGGTCTGCACACCGGAGCCGAGGGCTGGTCGGTGGACGTCGTCAGCCCGGACTGGCCGCACGAACGCGTGCTGCTGTCCACCGGAAGTCCGTACGAAGGCGCTCACGGCGAGACCTGGTGGCACGTCTTCCACTCGCGCCACTCCGCACTGCGGGCGGCCGGGTTCTCCCCGTCCGGTCTGACGCTGGTGGTGGCGACCAGCAGCGACGTCACCCTGTGGACCAGGGCTCACTGCTGAGCGGTGAGGGCATCCCCGAGCGGGGTGCGGCGGTAGAGCACGGAACGTCCCGAACGGGCCTTGGCGAGCAGGCCCGCACGGCGCAGGACGGTGAGGTGGTCGCCGACGGCGCCCGGTGCCATGCCGAGGGTCCTGGCGAGCTGGGTGGTGCTCGCGGGCTCGTCCAGCGCGGCCAGCAGCTGTGCCCGTGACCGGCCGATGAGGTCGCCGACCGCGCCGGGGTCGGCCGGCGTGCCCGGTTCCCACAGGGCGGAGGTGCCGCGAGCCGGGTAGATCAACGCGTGCGGCCACGGGGTCTCGGTGTAGGCGGCGACGTCCGGCCACACGAACACCGACGGGATGAGCAGCAGGCCGGCGCCCCGCAGGTCGACCGTCGCGTTCGCGTGGCGCAGCTTGATCTCGATGGCGCCGTCGTGCCAGCGCATCCGCCGGTCGAGCCCGGCGATCGCGGCCGCCCACCCCTCCCGGCTCAGCAGACCGGCGCGGTACACCACGTCCCGCTCGCAGATCGCCCGCAACCGCACCCAGTCCTGCGCGAGGAGCTCGTGCCAGGCGATCTCCAGCACGTCCGCGATCCGCGCGACGACGTCACGGCCGCGCAGGACCGACAGGACCCTCGGGTCGTCGGTGGGACGGCGTCTCAGGCACTCGGCGATCTCCTTGCGCGCCAGCGGAAGTGGTGTGGCGCGCACGGTCTCCAGGTCGTCGTCGATCGTCTGGGCCAGGCTGCGCGGCGGAGGTGCGACGAAGTCCGCCCCGTAGTGCGGCGCGCACAGCGCCAGCACCACGTCGAGCTCGGTCTCCGCGCGCAGACGCCGGTAGACCGGGCGCAGGCGGTCGGACCAGTCGCGCGGCATCGGCCTGCCCTCGACGCCCGACAGCCTGCGCAGCAGCTTCTCCAGCTCCAGCAGCGGAGCGATCGCGAATCGGCTCGCCAGCAGGTCGTCGGCGCCGGCGGTGAACCTGAGCACGGTCCGAGCTTACGTCCGCAGGCGTATCTCTGGCGCTCCGAAGAGGAGGGTCGGACGCTGGGACCATGTCCACCGCCACCGCACGCGTGACTTTCGGCCAGGTGCTGTTCCGCCCCGTGTTCCGCGAGTTGCTGGCCACCCGCGCGATCGTCATCACGGCCGACGTGCTGCGCACGGTGGCGCTGTCGACCGCGATCTTCAGCAGCACCGGCTCACCGCTGCTGGCCGCGCTCGCGTTCGGCCTGGCGTTCGTGCCGCAGGCGTTCACCGGGGTGCTGCTCGGCCCGCTGGCCGACCGCGTCCGCCCGCGCCGGCTGATCGTCACCGCCTACCTGCTCACCGGTGCCGCCACGGGCCTGCTCGGCCTGGTCGTGCCGCCGACGTGGGTGGTGCTGACCGTGATCACGCTCATCGGCTGCCTCGGCCCGGCGCTGAACGGCACCACCGGCCGTCTGATGGCCGACGTGCTCGAAGGGGACGCCTACGTCATCGGACGCTCGGTGATGTCGATGGCGATGTCGTTCGCGCAACTGGGCGGGCTCGCGGCCGGCGGGCTCGCGGTGGCCGCGGTCGGCCCACCAAGCGCCCTGCTGATCAGCTCCGGCGCCGTGTTCGCGTCGGCGGCCGCGGTGCGGCTGCTGATGCCGGACCTGCCCGCCGCCCGGGGCTCCGGGAACGTGGTCCGCCAAGGGTTGTCGGGGACGCGGCAACTGCTGGCGAACCGCACGACGAGGGTGCTCCTGCTCGCTCAGTGGCTGCCGCCCGCGTTCGTCGTCGGCGCGGAGAGCCTGCTGATCTCCTACGCCCTCGGCCGCGGTTTCACCACCGGCGCGGCCGGGCTCATGCTCGCCAGTCTGCCGGTGGGCATGATCGTCGGGGAGTTCCTCGTCGCCCGCTTCCTGGCGCCGGACGCGCGCCGGCGGGCCGTGCCCGCCCTGATCGCGTTGCTCGGCCTGCCCCTGCCCGCGCTCGCGTTCGACCTGCCGATCGCGGTCTGCTGCGCACTGCTCGCGGTCAGCGGGGCGGGGTTCGCGTTCAGCCTGGGCATCGCGGCGCCGTTCCGGGACGCCGTGCCCGAGGCGCGGCGAGGTCAGTCGTTCACCGTGCTGTCGGCGGGGCTGATGACCGCCCAGGGCATCGGACCGGCTCTCTGGGGCACGCTGGCCGAGGTCGTGCCGATCGGCCACGCCATCGCCGCCGCCGGGGTGTGCACGGTGCTGACCGCCGCGGTGCTCCGCCCCGCCCTGCGGTGAGGCTCAGGACGCGCTGCCCACCAAGCCCGCCGGCGGGAGCGGTACCGGAATCGCCTTGCTGTGCAACAACTCCAGCGCGGCACGAACGATGTCGGCAACGTCCACGTGACCGCCGTTGACCGTCCAGGTCTGCACGATCACCTCGATCACGTTCATGGTGCTCGCCGCGGTCAACGCCGCGAACAACACGTCCCCGGCCCCGTCCTCGCGCCGGAGGATCTCCTGGGCCAGGCGCTGGCGCCAGCTCCAGCACAGGTCGGCCAGGCCGGCCCGCAACCCCGTGGTCTTGTCGAAGATCTCGTACAGGGCGAGCAGGCGCGCCGGGTTCGCCGAGATCGTGTGCTCGACGCTGTCGATGACCGCGTGCAGCGCCCCGGCCAGCGGTGTGTCGTCGGGCTGGGCCAAGAAGGCGTCCATCGCCGCGTCGAGGCCGTTCTCGACGAACGTGACGACCAGCGCTTCCTTGGTGGAGTAGTAGCGGTAGAGGGTGCGAGTGCCGACCTCGGCCGCGGCGGCGATCTGCTCGATCGTCGTGTCGTCGTACCCCTGCGCGACGAACAGGTCGAACGCGGTGTCGGCGATGAACCGCCGGGTGCGTTCCATCTTCGCTTCACGCAGGCCCACCACACACCTCCTGACCGCTGGTTTTCGCGGACTGAACGGTAGCACTGCCACATGGCAGTCACTGCCATTTCACCCGTCCGCGAGTTGCGGCATTCAATGCCATCTGGCAGCCTCGGTCAGGTGACAGTGACTGCCATATTTTCTTCCGAAGGTGGGTCCGGCGATGAGTGAGACCACGATCGGCGTGACCTCCTTCCCCACCACGCGTGACTCCAGCTGCCCGTTCGACCCGCCCGCCGAGTACGCGGAACTGCGTGCACAGGAGGGCACGGCTTCGCTGGCGTGCCCGGTCGGCGTCAACGCGCGTGTCGTCAGCCGGTACGCCGACGTGCGCGCGGTGCTGAGCGATCCCAACCTCAGCTCGCACGCGGCCCCGTCCACGCACGTCGTGGCGGACGGTCAACTCGACCGCCCGGTGGCGCCCGGCAGCCTGCTGCACATGGACGGCCCCGACCACGCCCGGCTGCGCCGCCTGCTGACGCCGGAGTTCACGGTCAAGCGGATCCAGGCCATGCGGCCGTACATCCAGGGTCTGGTCGACGACCACGTCGACGCGCTGCTGGCCCGCACCGGGCCCGTCGACCTGGTCCAGGACTTCGCGCTGCCGATCCCGTCGCTGGTGATCTGCGAACTGCTGGGCGTCGACTACGGCGACCGCGACCGGTTCCAGGAG
This sequence comes from Lentzea cavernae, assembly GCF_014653695.1. Lineage (GTDB taxonomy): Bacteria > Actinomycetota > Actinomycetes > Mycobacteriales > Pseudonocardiaceae > Lentzea > Lentzea cavernae. Next base: position 399,163 of record NZ_BNAR01000004.1, read on the forward strand.
CAGACCGCGGTGCTCATCGGCACCAACAGCGACCCCGAGGCGCTGCAGCGGGCCAACGCCGAGGTCGTCGGGTTCATGACCCAGCTCGTGCTGGCCAAGATGGCGGCACCCGGCGACGACCTGCTGGGCCGGCTGATCGTCCGCGCGAGGGAGAACGGCCAGGAGCTGTCCGTCGAGGAGCTGGTCACCCTCGGCATCACCCTGCTGATCGCCGGGCACGAGACCACGGCCAACATGATCGGGCTCAGCACGCTGGCCCTGCTGCGCCAGCCCGACCAGCTGGCCGCGCTGCGGGCCGACCCCGGACTCGCGGGCACGGCCGTCGACGAGATGCTGCGGTACCTGTCGATCGTGCACTTCGGCGTGCTGCGCCAGGCCACGGGCGGCGTGACGATCGGCGACGAGACGATCAAGGCCGGTGAGTGGCTGGTGGCCGCGCTGTCGGCGGGCAACCGCGACGAGTCGGTGTTCCCCGACCCCGACCGCATCGACCTGCGCCGCGGCGCGACCGCCCACCTGGCGTTCGGCTACGGCATCCACCAGTGCCTCGGCCAGCAGCTCGCCAGGGTCGAACTGCAGGAGGTGTTCGCGCGCCTGCATCAGCGCATCCCGACGCTGCGGCTCGCGGTGCCGTTCGAGGAAGTCGAGTTCAAGGACCACGCGCTCGTCTACGGCGTGCGCGCGCTGCCGGTCACGTGGGACGTGGAGGACGACCGATGAAGGTGCGCGTCGACGTGGACGCCTGCGTGGGCGCGGGCCAGTGCGTGCTCGCGGCACCGGACGTGTTCGACCAGCGCGACGAGGACGGCATGGTGGTCCTGCTCGTGGAGGACCCGCCCGCCGAGCTGGAGGCGGCCACCGAGCACGCCGCCCTGCTGTGCCCGGCGCTCGCGATCGTCGTGGAGAAGTAGTGGGAGATCTCGACCGGGTGGTCGTCGTCGGCGCTTCGGCTGCCGGCGTGACCACCGCCGAGACGCTGCGCAGGGAGGGCCACACCGCCGGCCTCGTCCTGGTCGGCGACGAGAAGGTGCTCCCGTACGACCGGCCGCCACTGTCCAAACAGGTCCTGGCGGGCACCTGGGAACCGGAGCGGACGGCGCTGCGCCCGGCTTCCGCGTACACCGATCACGGCATCGAGCTGAGGCTCGGGACTCCCGCGACCGGACTGGACCTCGCGCGCCGCAAGGTCGTGCTGTCCAGCGGCGAGGAGATCGGGTACGACGGCCTGGTCATCGCCACCGGCACGACCCCGCGCACGCTGCCGTTCGGCCACGACCTGGGCGGTGTGCACGTGCTGCGCACCATGGACGACGCGCTGGCGCTGCGCGGCGACCTGCTGCGGTCGTCCTCGGTCGTGGTCGTCGGCGCGGGGTTCCTCGGTTCGGAGGCCGCGGCGGCGGCCCGGCGGATGGGCCTCGACGTCACCCTGGTCGACCCGCTGCCGCTGCCACTGGTCCGCCAGTTCGGCGACCGGGTCGCGACCGCGATCGCCGAGCTCCACGAGGAGCAAGGCGTGCGGTTGCGCATGGGAACCGGCGTCGTCGCCCTGCACGGTGAGGGCGCGGTGTCGGGAGTCGAGCTGACCGACGGCTCCGTGCTCCGCGCCGACATCGTGCTGGTGGCGATCGGCGCGGTGCCCGCCACGGACTGGCTCGCCGGCTCCGGAGTTCCGGTGGACGACGGCGTGGTGTGCGACGCGACCTGCAAGGCCGTGGACCACGTGTACGCCGCGGGTGACGTGGCCCGGTGGTTCAACCCGCGCTTCGGTGGCCTGATGCGGGTCGAGCACCGGATGAACGCCACCGAACAGGGGATGGCGGTGGCCCGCGCCCTGCTCGGTGCCCCAACGCAGTTCGCTCCTACGCCGTACTTCTGGACCGACCAGTTCGACGCGAAGATCCAGGCGCACGGCGTGTTCCCGGCCGAAGCCGAGATGGTGGTCGCCCACGGCTCACTGGCCGACCGGAAGTTCGTGGCGCACTACCTCGTGGACGGACGGGTCGTCGGCGTGCTCGGCTGGAACATGGCCAGGCAACTGTTGCAGGACCGGCACCTGATCACCGGCCTCGCCTAGCGGGACCGTCCACAACGGACCTGGTCATGGCCTGCGCGCTGCCGAGGTACCCGGCGGGGTCGCAGAGCCGGTCGATCTCCTCGGCGCCGAGGCTCGCCACGACGAGCGGGTGCGCCCGGAGTTCGGTGGCCAGGTCACCGCCGTTGTCGAGGACGCGGCTGCAGGCGGAGTAGACGAGGTCGTGCGCCTGCTGGCGGCCCAGAGCCGGTGCGAGCGCCATCATCACGGCCTCCGCCACGACGAGCCCGCCGGTGAGGCCCAGGTTGGCGCGCATCCGCTCCTCGTCCACCCGCAAGCCGGTCATGACGTGCGTGGCCTGGGCGAGCGAGGAGGAGAGCAGCAGGAACGCCTCGGGAACGACGGCCCATTCGACGTGCCACGGGCCGGTGGCACGCTCGAAGTCCTGCACCATGGCGTCGAGCATGGCCGATGCTTTGTCCCGCAGCAGTTTCGCGGTGGCGACCAGCAGCTCACTGGAGATCGGGTTGCGCTTCTGCGGCATGGTGGAGCTCGCACCCCTGCCCGGCGTGAAGGGCTCGGCCAGCTCGCCGAACTCGGTGGAGCAGAGCAGCGCCACGTCGGTTCCGATCTTGCCGACCGAACCGCCGATCGCGGCGAGCAGTCCGACGATCTCGACCAGGCCGTCGCGGGCGACGTGCCAGGTGATCTCCGGGTCGCGCAGGCCCAGCTCCGCCGCGAGTTCCGCGCGCACCCGCACGCCCTCCGGTCCCAGACCGAGCGAGGCCAGGGTGCCCGCAGCGCCGCCGAACTGCACCATCAGGTCGCGTTCCCGCACGGCGGCGAGGCGGTCGGCGTGGCGGTCCAGCGCCGAGAGCCACACCGCCACGCGGTAGCCGAACGTGATGGGCAGGGCGTGCTGCAGGTGGGTGCGCCCGGCGGTGACCGTGCCGATGTGCGCGGCGGCGAGCTCCCGCAGGCACGCGCGCAGCCGGTCGAGCGCCGTCGCGATCAGCTCGAGTCCCTCGGCGCACTGCAGCATCACGGCGGTGTCCATGACGTCCTGCGTGGTGGCGCCCCAGTGCAGGAAACCTCCCGCGTCACCGCAGAGTTCGGCGAGCTGGGTGACGATCGGCAGCACGGGGTAGCCGACGTTCTCGGTGTCGCGCCGGAGCCGCTCGCGGTCGAGCCGCGCGGACTCGCAGGACGCCGCGATCACGCCGGCCATCTCCCGGGGGACGACACCGACCCGTGCCTGCGCCGCCGCCAGCGCCACCTCGGTGCGCACGATGTGGTCCACAAAGGACTCGTCGCTGAACACCGCACGCATCTCCGGTGTTCCGAACATGTCGCGGAACAGGAACGAGTCGAACACCGTGCTGGCGGCCATCACACCCGCTCCCCCGCGTCGATGGCGACGTACTTCTGCTCCAGGTACTCGTCGATGCCGGTGTTGCCGCCCTCGCGGCCGATCCCGGACTGCTTCATCCCGCCGAACGGCGCGCTGGGGTCGGACACGTAGCCGCGGTTGAGGCCGACCATGCCGGTCTCCAGCTCCTCGACCATGCGCAACGCCCGGCCCAGGTCCCTGGTGTACAGGTAGCTGACGAGCCCGAACTCGGTGTCGTTGGCCGCCTGCAACGCCTCGGCCTCGGAGGTGAAGGTCCGGATCGCGGCGACGGGACCGAAGATCTCCTCACGGCTGATCCGCGCGCCCGCCGGGACGCCGGTGAGCACGGTCGGCGGGTAGAAGTAGCCGGGACCGTCCGGCACGACTCCCCCGGCGCGCAGATCCGCCCCCGCCGCAACGGTGTCATCGACCAGGGCGGCGACGCGGGCCCGCTGGCGTTCGTCGATCATCGGCCCCATGACGGTCGCCGGGTCCGTGCCCGCGCCGACGGTGATCGACCCCATCCGCGCGACGAGCTTGCGGCTGAACTCCTCGGCGACGCCCGCGTGGACGTGGAACCGGTTGGCCGCGATGCACGCCTCGCCCACGTTGCGCAGCTTGGCGGTCATCGCGCCCTCCACGGCGGCGTCGACGTCGGCGTCCTCGCAGACGACGAACGGCGCGTTGCCGCCCAGTTCCATGGAGGTGCGCAGGACGGTGCCGGCCGCCTGGACCATCAGCAGCCGCCCCACCGGCGTGGATCCCGTGAAGGACAGCTTGCGCAGCCGCCCGTCGCGCAGCAGCGGTTCGGTGATCGCCGCCGCCCGCGTGGTCGGGACGACGTTGAGGACGCCGTCCGGGAGACCGGCCTCCCTCAGCACCTCCGCCAGCGCCGCGGTCGTCAGCGGTGTCTGCCCGGCCGGTTTGACGACCACGGTGCAGCCCGCGGCGACGGCCGGGCCGATCTTGCGGGCCGGCATGGCCAGCGGGGCGTTCCACGGGGTGATCAACAGGCAGGGCCCGACCGGTTGCCGCATCACCAGCACACGGGCGGTGCCGTCCTCGCTGACCTTCCAGGTGCCGTCGATCCGGACGGCCTCCTCCCCGAACCAGCGCAGGTAGTGCGCCCCGTAGGTCACCTCCGCCCTCGACTCGGCCAGCGACTTGCCCATCTCCAAGGTGATGAGCAACGCGAACTCGTCGATGCGCTCCATCAGCAGGTCGTGTGCACGCCGCAGGATCTCGCCGCGGGCTCGCGGAGGAACAGCCGCCCAGCGGCGTTGGGCGGCGTCTGCGGCGTCGAGCGCGGCCAGGGCGTCGGCCGGCGTGCCGTCGGCCACCTCGCACAGCGCCTGGCCGGTGGCCGGGTTCTCCACCACGAACGTCCCGCCGCTCGTCGCTGGCCGCCATCGCCCGGCGACGAGCAGTCCCTTCTCGACCCGATCGAGGACGGCGTTCACGTCACTCCTCCTCGGTCAGCGCGGCGACGATGGCTTCGGCCATGGGTGCGCTGGAAGCGGGGTTCTGGCCGGTGAACAGGTTGCGGTCGCGCACGGTGTAGGCCTGGTAGGCAGGTCCGCCCGAGTGCAGCGCGCCCCTGTCCCGCAGCGTGCTGGCAAGCAGCCAGGGGGCGTTCTCGGCGGTGCCGAACAGCTCTTCCTCCTCGTCGGTGAAGGCGGCCATCCTCCGACCTGCGAACACCCAGCCGCCGTCCGCGCCGACGGCGGAGAGCAGGCCGGCGGGTCCGTGGCAGACCGCGCCGATGACCTTCCCGGCGGCGTCGGCCTCGACGAGCAGCCTGCCGAGGTCGGCGTCCTGGTAGAGGTCCACCACGGGACCGTGGCCACCGGGGAGCACGACGGCGACGTAGTCGTCGGCGGCTACCTCGTCGAGCTTGAGCAGCGGGCCGAACTCCCGCAGAGCCCGCTCGGCGTGCTCGACGTAGTGGGTGCACTCGGGACCGGCGACCTCCGGGTTGGCGCTGTGCGCGTCGAGCGGTTGGAGCACTCCGCCGGGAGAGGCGAAGTCGACGGTGAAGCCCGCCGCGGTGAACTTCTCGTGCGGTGCGGCGAGTTCCTCGGCCCAGTAGCCGGTCGGGTAGGCGGAGCCGTCGGTGCGTTCCCACACGTCGGCGGCGGACATGACGATCAGGATCTTGCTCATCTGCTGGTTCCTCTGCGGTGTCGGGGGAAGGTCAGGCCGGGAAGTCGCTCGCCGAGGCGGTCCGGGCGGAGGCGTCGAGAGTGGCCTGCAGCGCCTGGACCTTGGCGGTCGCGTAGGCGTGCGAGTCCGAGCCGAGGACCAGGCGCAACGAGTCGTCGCCCGTCACGACCTTCTCGATCATCAGCCGGGCGCCGCGGACCGGGTCGCCGGGCTGGTTCCCTTGCAGCTTCAGGTGGTTCTCGACCATCTCGGCGATCTCCGGGTACGCCCCGGACGTGGCGTCCGGCAACGCGAGCGAGTCGGTGGTGAGGAAGTCGGTGCGGAAGTAGCCGGGCTCGACGACGGTCACGCCGACGCCGAAACCGGCGACCTCGCCGGCGAGCGCCTCGCTCAGGCCCTCCAGCGCGTACTTGCCGGCGCAGTAGAGGCCCCAGCCGGGAACCGAGGTCAGGCCGAGGACCGAGGACACGTTCACGACGTGGCCGCTCCTCTGCTCGCGCAGGACCGGGAGCGTGGCGCGCAGCACGTTCCAGACACCGGCGACCTGGACGTCGAGCATGTCCCGGACGTCGCGGGCGGTGGTGTCCTCGACCGCGGCCAGGAAGCCGTAACCGGCGTTGTTGACGACGACGTCGAGACCGCCGAAACGTTCGGTCGTCTGCCGGACCGCTTGGGCGACAGCGGTGTCGTCGCGCAGGTCGACGGCGAGTGGCAGCAGCCGGGTGGTGTCGGCACCGTCGCCGAGGGCGGCGAGCAGGCGCTCGGTCGACCGGGTGGTCGCGGCGACGTTGTCGCCTCGCTCGAGGACCTGCTTGACGAGTTCGAGGCCGAGGCCGCGGGAAGTGCCGGTGACGAACCAGGTGGCGGGACGATCAGCGGGGAAGGTCATGGTGGAAAGCCTGGTGCAGAAAACGGTCGCGTTGGGACGCATCGCGGGCCCTGTGCGGCCTCGGACTCGCGAACCTAGGACTCAGAGGTCCACTCGGGAATCCGAGGCCTGCGCGACAATGGGTGTCATGGCCGCTCTCAACCGCGAACTCGCCGACTTCCTGCGCCGTGCACGCGGCCAGGTCGACCCGTCCCGCGCGGGCCTGCCCTCCGACAGCAGGGTCCGCCGGGTCAAGGGACTGCGGCGCGAGGAGGTCGCCCTGCTCGCCGGCGTGTCCACGGACTACTACGCGAGGCTGGAGCAGGGCAGGCGCATCACGCCCTCGGCGGCCGTCGTCGAGGCCATCGGCCGCGCCCTCGAGCTCGACGAGGCCGGGCGCACCCACCTGCGCGACCTCATCGGCCTGCCCGCGGGCCCGGCACCGCGCCGTCCCAGCAGCGTGCAGCGGGTGCGTCCCGGCCTGTACCAGCTGATCGACGCCCTGGACGGGCAACCGGCGCTGGTGCTCGGCCGCCGCACCGACGTGCTCGCCGCGAACGCCATGGCGAAGGCGCTGTTCGCCGACTTCGACAAGATCCCGCCCCGGCAGCGCAACTACGCGCGCTGGATCTTCCTCGACGACCAGGCCCGCGCGTTGTTCGCCGACTGGCAGGACCAGGCCCGCGCCGCGGTCGAGAGCCTGCGCTTCGAGGTCGGCCGGGATCCGGGAGACGCCGCGACCACCGCGCTCGTCGCCGAGCTCCGCGAACGCAGCCGCGAGTTCGACCATTGGTGGGAGCAGCACCGCGTGCACCAGCGCACCTACGGCTCGAAGCGGCTGCGCCACCCGCTCGTCGGCGAACTCACCGTCGAGTACGAATCCCTCGTGCTGCCAGGCGATCCGGACACGATGCTGTACGTCTACACGACCGCGCCCGACTCGTCGTCGAGGCAGGCAATGGACATCCTGGCGAGCTGGACGGCGTCAGGTCCCGCCGGACAGCAGGCCCGGTCCGGCGCCGACGCGGAACCGGAGTCCTGACAGGACTTCACGCGTCGCCGAAACGACCGTCGAGCTCGCCCGGTGACAGGACCCGGGTGGAGTTGTGCTCGCGGACGATCCGCCACCCGTCCGGCGTCCGGTGCCAGACGAGCGAGGTCGTGGTCCGGATGTCCGTGGCGCCGTCGGGCGTGACGATCCTGGCCACGAACCTCAGGGTGGACGCCGCCAGGCCGGCGCCGGCGATGACGTGCGGGCCATCGTCCACCGCGTGGTGCGCGGAGATCATCTCGCGGAAGGCGGGCTCCCAGATCTCGCCGTAGCCGGCGGCCGTCGTCGCCACCCGGTGCTCCGGGTCGAAGTCGTCGTAGAGGCGGACGTCCGGCGAGCCGAAGTCGTAGAACTCCGCGAAGACCCGCCGGAAGTCGAAGGGCTCGTCCCCTTCGCGACGGTCCCAGCCGAACACCCACCGGCCGTGCAGGTCCGCGATCACCTGTTCCTCGTTCATGATCTCGACGCTAGAGCGGGCGGGAGGTTTCCGGGAGGGTGCGTCACACCCACCCGCCCAGCCGCTGCTGGACCTGGCGCAGAACCTGGTGCTGCACGGGTTCGAGCATCCGCTCGCTCAGTTCGTCCATCAGGGCCGCGGCCCGCGGGTCGCGCGGGAACAGGTCGGCGAGTCGTGCCATCAGCGGTTCCACGTGGGCGACCAGGTCGTCGACCAGCGACGCGACCTCGTCGTCCGGCGTTTCCGGTCCCAGGGCGTAGAAACGCGCCGCGAACGCTGCGGACGCGCTCATCGTCCCGTTCTCGCCGAACAGGGCGGCCACCCCCGCCGGGCCGAGCAGGTGTGCGGCCAGGAGGAGCTGCTCGTGCTCGTAGCGGGCCATGTCGTCCGGCACCCCCGCCGCCAGGGCCGGGTGCCACCGCAACAGCTCCGGGGGCAGGTCGGGCGGGGCGCCGCTGCCGCGCAGCGCGGCGATGCCGGCGCGGCGGGCGGTGAGCCGTTCGACGTCGGCGGCGGCCTGGCGGTCGAGCTCGTCGAGCAGCTCGTCCGCGGCGGCCTGGTCGTCCAGCACGGCGGGCAGTGCGGACAACGGCAGGCCCAGGGCGGTCATCCGCGTGATGCGCAGCAACCGGACGAGGTGGCCGACGTCGTAGTGGCGGTAGCCGCCGGTGCTGCGCGGGGGCTCGGGCAGCAGCCCGATCTGGTGGTAGTGGCGCAACGTGCGGACGGTGACGCCCGCCAGTTCGGCGAGCTCACCGCTGAGCACCGGACACCTCCTGCGGTTCCAGGTCCGCCAGGGCGCGGGAGAGCAGCACGGCCAGCAGCACGAGGACCCACACCCCGGCCACGCTGAACCCGGCCACGACCGGCGACCCGTACTGGGCCGTCACCCCGGCGAGGCCGATGCCCGCCGGTGCCGCGATCGTCAGCAGGGCGGTGTTCACGCTGAACACCCGCCCGCGCACGGCGTCGGCGGTCCGCTGGACCTGCAGCACGCCGATCACCGCACCGAGCACCGCGTTGCCCAGCCCGAGCGCCGCGGCCCCCGCGAACACGACGGCCGGGGAGAGCAGGGACGCCATCAGCAGGAACCCGGCGGTGGTCACACCCAGGCCGGTCCACAGCGCCGCCCGCGGTGGGAGCCGCCGGGCGATGCCGGTGTAGAGCGCGGCACCGGCGAGCATTCCGCAGGCCAGCGCCGTGAGCACGAGACCGAGCAGATCGGGCCGGGAGACGAGGGTGAAGTACAGCGGCAGCACCAGGCCCTGCAGCCCGCCGAGCGCCACGGCCAGGCCGAGCAGCAGACCCGACGTGCCGAGCAGGAACCGGCTGCGCCACACCACCGCCACGCCCTCTCCGAGCTCGCGCAGGACCGGCCGTCGAGGTGATCCGCTCGCCTCGACCTCGCCGAGCCGGCGCGGCAGGGTCCGCGTCAGCACCGCCGCGACCGCCGAGGTCGCCGCGGTGATCCACAGTACCGAGGTGGCGTCGAAGGCGGCGAGCAGCACGCCGGCCGCCGCCGGTCCGATCACCAGCGCGGCGGAGGTCGTGGTCTGGCGCAGGCCGATCACCCGCTCGAGGTCGAGACCGGTGTGCCGGGCGACCATCGGCGCCAGGACCTCGCGGGCCGTCGTCCCGGGCACGTCGCCGAAGGAGCCCACGATCCCCAGCACGACGAACCACGTCAGGTTCAGGCCCCACACCAGGTCGACGAGAGGCAGCGCGGCGACCGACGCGGCCGAGATGACGTCGGAGACCACGGAGGCGGTCCGCCGGTTCATCCGGTCGATCACCACCCCGCTGAGCAGACCGACCACCACGGCCGGGACGGCGGTCGCGCCCGCCAGCGCGGCGGTGGCCAGCGGGCTGCCCGTCGTCTGCAACACGATCAGCGGCAGCGCCACGGCCGCGATGCCGTTGCCGAGCAGGCTGAGCAGGTGGGACCCGAGATAGGTGAGGAAGATCGGCGGCATGCCCCCAGCGAAGACCCTGACGTCGCGTCGGGGTCAAGCGCTGAGCACGTCGTAGGTGCTGAGCGCGATCCGGTACCCGAAGAGCAAGAGGCCGTGCAGCACGAACAACCACAGCCCGATCGCCGCCACCGCACCGGGAACCGCCAGGCCGCCGTACGGAATCGCCCAGTCCACGGGGATCGCGAGGAACACCACGAACCCGTGCAGGAAGCCGGTGAGCGTCGCGCCGACACCCACCCCGGCCGCCAGCACCACCTTGAGCGGCAGCGCGACCGGCCCGACGAAGGCGAACACCAGGGCCACCGTCACGCAGATCGGCACCATGTCGAGGTGGAACGACAGCACCACCCCCAGCACCGTGGACCAGCCCCCGGCCTCGTAGAGCGGACCGACCACCGACGCGAACCACAGCGGTAGCGCGACCAGCAGGGGCGCCAGGACGAGCACGGGCAGGAACGCGATCCGCCCGGCCCACCCGGTCCACTTGGTCGGGTGCTCCCCGGCCGCCTGCACGAGCCCCCGCCGCAGCCCCTCGCCATACAGCGTCGCCGGGAACAGCGACGCGGCGAGCAACGGCCAAGAGGTGGTCGTCGCCGCCTCGGCCAGCTGCACCAGCACGGCGGTGGGGTCGTGCGCGCTCGGCAGAGAACCGCCGACCGTCCGCGCACCGTCGACCACGAGTTCCGGCCCGAACAGCAACGCCACCCCACGCAGCGCGAGCAGCAGCAGCGGCACCAGCCCGAGCGCCGAGAAGAACGTCAGCCCCGCTGCCCACAGCAGGAGGTCCCGGCCGCGCAGCGCGTCCGACGTGCCCGCAACCACGGCGCGGAGTACATGCATGATCGGGAAGTACCCGAACCTGCACGCCGTCATCCATCGGCTTACGGTGGTGCCATGACCGGTGACAAGGCGAACCCAGTCGCCGGATGGTCCCGGCTGCACGGCGAGGACGTGTCCGAGAGCAGGCTCGTCGTCGGCTGGCTGCGCTTCGTGCACGCCCTGGCGGGCCCGGTGGACCGCGTCCACCCCGACGTGCTCTCGCTGGCGGGCGTGCTGGCCGCCGCAGGTGCGGTCGCCGCAGCTGCCGGAGGCGGGCTCTGGGCTTTGGCGGCGCTGCTGCTGGTGGTGGCGACCGGTGTGTTGGACGGACTGGACGGCGCGGTCGCCCTGCGCACCGGGCGGGTGCGTCCGCTGGGGGCGGTGGTGGACGCGGTCTGCGACCGGCTGTCGGACTTGGCGCTGGTGCTGGTCCTGCTGGTCCTGGGTGCGCAGGCGTGGTGGTGCGCGGCGATCGGTGTGTCGGTGCTGCTGCACGAGTACGCGCGGGCCAAGGCCCAGGCCGTGGGCATGGCCTCGGCGGGCGCGATCACGGTGGCGGAGCGCCCGACCAGGGTGATCGTGGTGGCCATCGCGTGCGCGGGTGCGGGTCTGGCGCCGGGTGGGACCCCCGTCACCGGGTGGAGCTGGGCCGCGGTGTCGGCGCTGGTGTGGGCGGGGTGCGCGGTGGCCGGGTTCGCCCAGCTCGCGGCCGGGGTCCGGAGGGAGCTCGCCGGTCGTCCGTGGACGGGGCCGTTCGCGTCAGGCAGGGCTGATCAGGCGGGCGACGATCCGCGCTGACGTTGCCATCAGCGGCAGTCCGCCTCTCGGATGCGCGGAACCGGTCCGCCGGACCGATCGGGCGGGCCACGGTCAGCGCTGACACCGCCACGAGCGGCAGCCCACCATCCAGATGCACAGAGCTACCGAGACAGGTACGGAGCCCGGTTGGCGGGCAGGCCGCCCGTGTGCCTCAAGCAGGACCGATCGGACGGGCGAGGATCCCCGCCGACATCGCCACCAACGGCAACCCACCACCCGGATGCGCCCGAGCAGGCGCCGAAGCCCGATCGGCGGGCAGGCAGGCCGTGCGCCTCAGGCAGGACCGACCAGCCGAGCCACGATCCCCGCCGACATCGCCACCAACGGCAACCCACCACCCGGATGCGCCGAGCCCCCGACGAGGAACAACCCAGGCACCGGAGCCCGGTTCGCCGGCCGGAGCAGCGCCGCCCGCGGGCCGTTGGACGACGAGCCGTAGATCGACCCGCCCACCGCTCCCGTGTCGCGGGCCCAGTCCGCCGGTGTGCGGATCTCCCGCCAGCGCACCCGGTCCCGCACGTCCAGGCCACGCTCGGCCATCACGCGCAGCACCTGGTCGGCGTAGGAGTCGGCGAGCCCCGGCGCGGTCCAGTCGACGTCTCCGTAACGTGGCGCGTTGACCAGGACGAACCACGCCTCGTCCCCCGAGGGGGCGACGGCGGGGTCGTCCGGCGCGCACACGTAGACCGCCGGGTCCGGCACCGGGCGCGGGTGGCGGCCGAAGATCGAGTCGAACTCGTCGTCGTAGTCGGCGGGGAACAGCACGCGGTGGTGGACCGGATCGGGCGTCTTCCCCCGCAGGGCCAGCAGGAGCACGTATCCCGACAGCGACGGCTGGGTCTTGCGCAGCATCCGGTGTGGACGGTGGGAGCGGCGGTCGGTGAGCAGCTCGCCGTAGAGGTGTTCGGCGTCCACATCGGACACGACGACGTCCGCCCGCTGCCGTTCGCCGTCGCGCAGGCGCACGCCGGTGACCCCGCCGCTGCCGGACTCGATCGCGGTGACCTCGGCGTTGAAGTGGAAGCGCACGCCGAGGTCGAGGCAGCGCTCGTGCAGGGCGTCGCCCAGCCTGCGCAGGCCGCCGCGCACGTACCAGCCGCCGAAGCGCTGCTCGATGAACGGGACCACCGTCATCAACGCGGGTGTGCGGCGCGGGTCGGAGCCGCTGTAGGTGGCGTAGCGGTCGAGCAGCATGCGCAGGCGCGGGTCGGTCAGGCGCCGTTGGCCCACCCCGCGCAACGTGCGCCACGGTGCGATCCTCATCAGGTCGCGGACGCTCGCCGACCGGCGCAGCAGGTCCCGCACCCCGTTCAGCGGATTTTGCAGCACCGGTTCGCCGACGAGGCCCCACAACCGTTCGGCGTCGGTGAGCACCGCCCGCCACTGCCGGGCCGCCTCAGGCCCAAAGGCGCTGGCCAGAACAGCCTCCACGTGCTCCTCGGCGTGCGGCACGTCCAGTTCGGTGCCGTCCGGGAAGCGGTATCGGCACGTCGGTTCGACCGGCACGATGTCCACGAGGTCGTCGAGCGGTGCGCCGGTGGCCGCGAAGAGGTCGCGGTAGACGTGCGGGAGCGTCAGCAGTGACGGTCCGGTGTCGAAGGTGAACCCGTTCCGCCGCAGGGTGCCGAGCTTGCCGCCGTGGCCGGAGGCCTGCTCGTACACGGTGACCTCGTGCCCGGCCTTCGCCAGCCGCGCGGCCGCGGCCATGCCTCCCATGCCGGCGCCGATCACCACCACATGTGCCATGTCAGGTGCTCTCCCGCAACGTCCGGCCCTTCCACCGCAACCGCCCTGCCCGCCGGGCTCGCCACGACCGCGCGATGAGCGTCAGCAGGACCGACACCGACACGGGGTGGGCGAGGGCGTCGGGCCACACGCGCCCGCCGGTGTGCCGTGCCGTCACGACCCTGGTGACCACGCCTGCCGCGTACCCGACGGCACCCGCGCGCGACCCGGCGAGCGCGGCGATCGGCGGCAGGACGTACAGCCAGGCGAGCACGAGGGACAGCGCGGTCGCGCCGGCCGGGCTGCCGGTGGCCGACCACAGCGACTTCTCGTACCCGTCCCGGACCTCCGCCCAGTCCTCGTACATCCGGCAGTCCGCCACGGTGCTGCCGTCGACGACGACGCCGCGGCCGCCACTGCGCTTGACCGCCCGCATCAGCGCGATGTCGTCGAGCACCGCGGTCGCGATCCCCGCGAAGCCTCCGCTGCGGTCGTAGGCGGCGGCGTCCACCACAAGGAACTGCCCGTTCGCCGCCGACAACGACGGCCGGGGCGAGCGTTCGGCCAGGCGCAACGGCAGGAACACCAGCCACGACCACTGCAGCAGCGGCTGAACGAGACGCGCCGCGGCCCCGTCGGCGAGCTGGCGCGGGAACGGCGAGACCAGGTCGAGGTCGTTCTCCCGCAACAACGCGACAGCGGCGGCGATCGCATGCGGCGCGAGGACGACGTCGGCGTCGACGAACACCAGCACGTCGCCTCGTGCCAGATCGGCCAGCTGAGCGCAGGCGTGCGGCTTGCCCGGCAACCCGGACGGCGGCGCCTGTCCCGTGACGACGCGGATCCGCTCGTCGTCACCCGCGACCCGGCGCACCTCGTCGGCCGTGCCGTCGGACGACCCGTCGTCGAGCACGACGACCTCCAGCTCCGGCACACCGCGCTGGGCCCGCAACGACCTGATCGTCGGCGCGATCCGGTGCGCCTCTTCGCGCGCGGGCACCAGCACCGACACCTTCTCCTGGCACAGCGGGGGATCAGCCCTCGGCACCCGCATCAGCCGCGCGTTCACCAGGGCGTGCGCCGCGCCCACCAGCGCACCGGCGGCGGCACCGCGCACCGCCACGTCGAAGAACTTCTTCACCGATGCGCCCGCCACAACGCCAGCGCGAACGGCACCGCCACCAGTCCCATGAGCAGCCCGGCGACCAGGGACACCGCGGGACGGCCGAAGAACGCCGCGTGCGCCCACACCGAGGAACCGTAGGTCCACAGGTAGAGCACCGGGGCGGGTCCTGCCCGCAGGTCGAGTTCCCGGGAGACGCGCGGCCTTCCGACGCTCCGGTGCAGCGCGGCCATCATCAGCACCGCGACCAGCAGCCAGCCGGCGTAGTTCGTCAGCGGGACACCGTCCACACCGGGCAGTGCGGGGAACGGAGCGGCCCACTCCCAATGACCGGCGTCCACCATCTGCGGGTCGAGGAACACGTCCCACGACGCCAGTGCCCACGCACCGATCCCCACGACCGCCCAGGTCGAACCGCGCGCGAGCGACCGTCCGACGAGCAGCGCCGGCCAGCACATCATCACCCACGCCAGCGCCACGACCACCGGCACGCCGGCGACCTCCAGGCCGAGCGAACCCGTGTAGCGGTAGTCCCCGAACGGAAAACCCGTGTGCACGCCGATGGTCTCGGCCAGCAGACCTCCGCCCCCGGCGACCACCACCAGCAGGACCGCCGCACGCGGGCCGAAACGGGCCAGGGCGTCGCAGACCGACGCCACCGCGAACGCGATCACCGAGGCCACCGTCGTGAACAACCGGGCGTCGGGATCGGTCATCGAGTAGACGATCTGCGCCAGCACGACGAGCGCACCGCAGACCCACGCCGGCACGGCCAGGGCGCGCACTCCCCCGGCCTGCCCGCGCACGACCGCACCGGGCTCCACACCGACGTTCACGCCGACCTCCGCCGGCGCGCGGCGGCGCGCAGCAGCGGCACGCGGCCTTCGACGGGAACCGTCCACAGATCGGTCCCGGAGACGCCCCACCGGCCCAGGAGCTGGTTGGCCGCGGCGAAACCGGTCGTAGCCGCGCGCTCCATCAACGCCACCGGCAGGTCGATGCGCACCAGATCCCCTGCCAGCACGAGGAAGTCGTCCGGTGTGTTCACCTGCGGCCTGTCCTCGTATCCACCGGCGGGGAACAGCGGGCAGTCGGACCGCCACTCGTGCCGTTCGTCGACGACAGTGGCGCCCTTGGTCTCGGGGTAGACCTCGGTCAGCTGCTCCCAGAGCCGCCGCCTGGCCTCGCCCTCGTCCACATCGGACGGTATGGCGTACCCGTGCAGCTCCACGACCGAACCGCCGGTGCGCGCCGCCCAGGCCCTCGCCTCGTGTTCGTACTTGTCGAGCACGCTGACGTTGTCGAGCAGGTCGTACCCGCTGGTGCCGATGAAACCGGGCCGGTCGACCGGCTTGTCCAGCCAGTACCGCGACACCAGGAACGGTGGTGCGGTCCGCAGCTCCGCCACCTGTTCGCGCCAGCCCGCGTCGCCGAGCCGGGGCGAGGAGTCCACGATCCGGCGCAGCCCTTTCACGTCGGCGGCGAGCACCACGGCGTCGGCGGCGAGCACACCGTCCCCCGTGGTCACGGTGAAACGCCTTGCCCCGCCCCGTTCCACCGACTGCACGCCCACACCGGTGCGCACGTCGGCGCCCAGTTCGGTGAGGCGCTGGCCCAGCGGGTCCCACAGGCCGTGCGGGAACGGGTCCGCCGCGACGTCGAAGAGCAGTCCCTCGTTCGAGCCGAGGAAGTAGATGTGGAACATCACGGCGAGTTCGGCGGCCGACATGTCGCTCGGGTGCGCGAAGAAGCTGCGGGAGAACACCTCGAAGGCGAGGGCGTGCGCGGCCTCGGGGAACCGGACCCGGTTGAGGTAGTCGGCCGCGTCCAGGCCGTCGAGCTCGTCGTAGACACCGGGGACCGACACGTCGAGCAGCTTCAGGGCCGCTTCGGGGTTCATGGCCGGCAGGTCGCGCCAGCGGAACGTCGGGCTGCGCCGCAGGAACGCCAGCACGTTCCACGGCGCCGTCGTCGGCATGCCGGCGAAGGAGTCGCGGTCGCCGCGCGCGTGCCACAGCGGGTAGTCGGGCATCGCGGTCAGCGCACGACCGTCCGGGTCGACCCGCCTCAGCAACGCGCGCAGGTTGTAGTACTGGCGGAAGAACGCGTGGAAACCGCGGGTCATGGTGACGTCGCTGCCGTCCGCCAGCTGTGTGTGCCACCCACCGACCCGGCCGCCGAGATACGTCTCGCGCTCGTACAGCACGACCCGCGCGCCCCGTTCCGCGAGCAGCGTGGCCGACGCCAGACCGGCGATCCCGCCGCCGACCACCGCGATGACGGGCACGTCGCCGTCCAGCCGGGGCCGGCCCGCGGGCGCGGGGATCCGCACCGCTTTGCGATCTTTCATCGGTGCTCCCATTCCGGCCCTGGCCGTCGGACGTGCGGGTGCCCAGAGCGCGCTCCGCCCCGCGACTGCCCTGAGGGGCGGGGTCGCGCGATCAGAGCGTCCTGGATCTGCTCGAGGCGACGAGATCGGCATCGGAGAGCTCCGGTGCCGACCTCGTGGCGGTTTTCGTGCCTCACCCGACCGTATGGGCAGTCCGGCCCGTCTGCACAACGGGAGAGGCGGCTCCTCAGGCTTCGCGGCTCTGGTCGATGTCGACCACGTCCAGCACCTCGTCGAACGACCCGTACAGGCGCTCCGGAACCGAGTGCAGCGCGTGCACGGTGTCCTCGTCGGCGTTGTTGCGGGACGCGTGGTCGACGAGCTGCCCCTTGTCCGCGGGGTAGGACACGTCGGTCAGCACCGTGCGCAACCTGTCGACTGTGGTCGTGTCGCTCATCGTTCTCCTCCGGATCGGGTGCGGACTCCCTCGGCTACCCGCGTTCTCGCACGACTAACGCGCCGGCGCCCGACGTCCCGGTATTGACAGGGCTCGTCCCCGCGATCAACCATGGAAGCGCTCTCATAACCGGTCTGGACCAGTTCTCGGAGCGGAGGCCTTCGACCGCCCTGAACCGGTCGGGGGACCTGCTGACGGAGCACCCCTGCACAAGGAGTCACATGCGTACTCGAACGAAGTGGTGGAGCGCGCTCGCCGCAGTGGCGGTGGCCACGTCGGTGGCCGTGGCGATTCCGCCGGCACAGGCGATCGGCCCCGACCTGCTGCCCCTGAACATCACCAACAACAGCGGACGCTCTGAATCCGTGCACCTGTACGTCCTGGGCACCGACATCCGCAACGGACGCCTCGGGTACGTCAACCAGGCGGGCGCCTTCACGCCGTGGTCGCCGGGCGGCAACCCGCCCACGCCCGCACCGGACGTGTCCATCGCCGGCCCAGGTCAGGGCGGCACCGCCACCCTGCGCGTGCCCCGGTTCATCTCCGGTCGCGTCTACATGTCGTTCGGCGAGAAGCTCAAGTTCTTCCTGACGCCCGACGGCCTGGTGCAACCGGCGCCGTGGGCGGGCGGCGACCCGAACAGCGGCATCCTGTTCGACTGGAGCGAGTTCACCTACAACGACAGCGGGCTGTGGCTCAACAGCTCCCAGGTGGACATGTTCGCCGTGCCCCACGCGGTGACGGTGACGGGCGCGAGCGGCGCCACGAAGAAGACCGGCGAGCTCAAGTCCGGTGGGCGTGACGCCGTCATCAACGGCATCCGCAACCAGTCCGGCTGGGGCGGGTCGATCATGTCCCGTTCGGACGGCACCGTGCTGCGCGTGCTCGCGCCGGGCAAGGCGGCCGACGTCGGCAACTTCGACCGCAACTACCTGGACTCGTACATCACCCAGGCGTGGAACGCCTACACGGGCAAGACGCTGACCGTGCAGCCTTTCGGCGACCGTCCGGACGTGAAGTACTTCGGCCGCACGTCCGGCAACAACATGAACTTCACGAACACCTCGGGTCAGCAGGTGGCGTCGTTCGCGAAGCCGTCCACCTCGAACGTGTGGGGCTGCGACGGCGCGTTGCACGCACCCAACGACCAGGTGGTCGGCCCGATCGCGCGCACCCTGTGCGCCGCGCTGCACCGCTCCACGCTCGGCCGCATCGACGTCCAGCCCGGCGGCGGCCCCGCCGACTTCTACCAGGGCGCGATCACCAACCACTACTCGCGGCTGGTGCACCAGAACATGGTGGACGGCAAGGCGTACGGGTTCGCGTTCGACGACGTGCAGGCCCAGGAGTCGCTGGTGCACGACGGCGACCCGCGCTCGGCCGGGATCATCCTCACCCCGTTCGGCGGCGGCTCGACCCCCCAGCCCACCGGCGGCAGCATCGTCAGCGACTGGCACGGCAAGTGCATCGACGTGCCGAACTGGAACTTCGCCGACGGCCAGCGCCTGATCGTGTGGAACTGCACGGGCGGCACGAACCAGAAGTTCGAGTTCGTCAACGGCACCGTGCGCACGGAGAACAACAAGTGCGTGGACGTGGCGTGGGGTTCGACGGCCAACGGCGCGGCCGTGCAGCTCGCGACCTGCTCCGGCAACGCGGCTCAGCAGTTCGTGCTGACCGGCGCGGGTGACCTGGTGAACCCGCAGGCCAACAAGTGCGTGGACATCGCGGAGTGGAACCCGAACAACGACGCCGTCCTGCACATGTGGGACTGCGTCGGCGGCGCCAACCAGAAGTGGCACCGCGGCTGACGACCTGAGCGAACGCCGGGGTGCCTGTGCACCCCGGCGTTCGCTATTCCACCCGTGCCGCGATCGTGTCGAGGTCGCGGGTGGCGTAGCGCAGGTGCTCCCACTCCTCCTCCAGGATCGTGTGCAGGCAGGACGACGCGGATTCCGGGTGTTCCGGGTTCCACGGGTTCTTCCTGACCACCGCCAGGTCCGCCTCCGTCGCCCCGGCGAGGAAGTCGCGGACCATCGCCACCCGGCCGGCCCTCACCTCCAGGACGTCGGCGTAGGACGGAGTGCCGGAGGAGAAGACGGCCAGGTCGTAGCCGTCGGTCTCGTACTCGGCGTTCGGCAGGCCCAGCGGGTGGTAAGGATGCTCGATCTCCAGGACCGCCCCGCCGAGCCACGTGTCGGTCGCCATGACCAGGTGCCGCAGCGTCTGGGCGAAGGACCACTCACCGTCGACCCGCACGTCCTCCGTGCCCGGCGGCATTCCCGCCACACGCTCGACCGCCGCCGCCCAGGCCGCCTCGACCTTGTCCCACGCCGAACGCAACGCGTCCGGGCCCTCCGCACGCCGCTCGCTCCTGCCGGGGAAGCGCCGGTCGAGCTCGGCCTCGACGAACGGCACGACGTCGACCCCGTTGACCCACAACGCACTCCGGCCGCTGAGCAGCCACGGCGCGTCGATGTCCGCGCCCCCGGCCTCGACCGCCCTCATGACCACACCGGACAGATCCGACCGGGTGAACCGGGCACCGCGAAGGCTCACGTCGACGAACTCGGCACCGCGGAGGTCGTCGGGATGACTGAAACGCGCCATCCGCCGACCCTGCCACACCCGCCGGTCTCAGGCGGCCGCGGTCCACGCCTTCCCGCGGTCGCGCTGCATCGGCGGAACCTTGAAGTTGGCGTACGAGTACTTGCCCGTGATCTGCCCGTCGGCGTCGAAGTGGAGGACGTCCATCCCCTGCCAGACCATTCGGGAGCCGTAGCGCAGCAACCCGTACAACCGCAGCAGGGGGTAGACGCCACGGGCGCGCGTCCCGGAGATGTCGATCCGGCACGCCCAGCGGATCGCCGCGCGGCGACCGGACTCGTCGACCAGCTTGTCGTGCACGTCGAAGCGCATCGCGCCGTACCTGCCGGCGAACTGGGGCGCGAACTCCGCGCGGATCGCGTCCCTGCCCTGGTGCTTAGCGCCGTCACCCGGCTCGTACTCGGCGTCGTCCGCGAAGAACGCCATGACCCGGTCGAGGTCGTTGTCGTTGAAGGCCTCGACGAACTCGTCGACCGTCGTGGACAGAGAGCGGGGCTGCGTCATGGAACGGGCCTTCCCAGGCGGCGACTGCGTGGTCGCACACACTAAGGGAACACCGTTCTTTTAACCAAAGCTCCTGGTAGGGTTCCATCTCACATGGACGCGTCGTTCCGCCGGGCCCGGCACCCGGAGCAGAAGGAGCAGCGGCGGGAGGCGATCCTCACCGCCGCCCGCGGCCTCGCGCTCGACGCCGGCGTCGCACGGGTCAGCCTCGGCGACATCGCGACCGCCGTCGGCCTGGTGAAGTCCAACGTGCTGCGCTACTTCGGCACCCGTGAAGAGATCTACCTGCAGCTCACCATGAACGACGGCACCGACTGGGCCGACGCGGCGAGCGACAGGCTGACGAACGCGTCCGGCATCGACGAGATGGCCGCCGCTCTCGCGGACTCGTTCGCCGAACGGCCGTTGTACTGCGACCTGGTCAGCCACGCAGAGACGATGCTGGAGCACAACGTGTCGGTCGAGGTGCTGCGCACCTACAAGGTGTGGGCGATCGGCATGTACGCGCGGGTCGGCGAGCGGATCGTCGGGGCGTGCCCGGAGCTGACCGGGCAGGAGGGCGCGTCCGTGGTGTTCGCCGCTGGGGCGTTCGTCGGCCGGCTGCACCCGATCACCCAGCCGCCGGCGGCATTGGCTGAGCTCTACGCTCGGGAGCCTGCGATCGCGGCGGTGTTCCCGCCGTTCCGGCCTGCGCTGCAGAGGTTCATCGCGGCGACTGCTAGCGGGTTGCCCGCGGTCCGGGGTGGATCCGCGCTCTCGTGACCGCCGCTGGTTTGCCGCGGTCCGCGACTGGCTTGTCTGGCGGCTCTCGCCACGCCACCGGCGTGCTCGCAGCCTGCGGCTGACCTGCTCTGCCGCCCTCGTAGCCATCACCAGCCCACCCGCACTCCGCAGCTGACCTGCCAGCGGGCCTCAACACCGCCAGCAGCCTGCGGCCGACCTGCCAGCGGCCCTCATGACCACCACCGGTCTACCGGTAGCCCACGCTGACCAGGTCTGCCGCCCCCGCAGCCACCACCAGCCCGCCGCACTCCGCAGCTGACCTGCTCAGTGGCCCACGTGACCACCGGTCCGCCCGCAGCCCACAGTTGACCTGCCCAGCAGCCTCCACAGCCACCAGCCCATCCGCAGCCCACGACTGGCTTGACCGCTGCCCTCACCACCGGCCCGCCCACAGCCCGCGGCCGCCCGCCCCAGCAGCCCTCACCACCACCGGCCAGTCATCGGCGCACACACGCCGACGACTGGCCGCGGACCAACCCCGTCAGGCCGTCCAGACGGGTTCGCCGGTCAACACCTCCGCGATCGCCGACAACGGGATCACCGTCCACTCCGGCCGGTACCGCTGCTCGTGCCGCACCTCCACCACCGCCCGGTCCAACTCCACGGCGCACAGCAGCGCGCCGTCGGGCAGGAGGTCCGGCGACACCTCGGCGTACCCGTCGCAGAACGCCTTGCGGTTGTGCGCCAGCCACCGCGCCGCCCTGGGCAGCAGGGTGGCGACGTCCTCCGCGCCCACCAGCAGCTGGGCCGCCGCGTAGTGCAGCGACCGCAGGACGGTGGCCACGTCGTGTTCCGCGGGGCGCGTGCGGGCGCGGTCCGCGGGGGTGCCGTGCGGTTCGCCCTCGAAGTCGACGAGCACCCAGGTGAGCGGGGAGCGCAGCACCTGGCCGAGGTGCAGGTCGCCGTGGACGCGCTGCAGGCGCAGCGGGCGCGGGTCCGCCAGCACGGCGTCGTAGCGGGCGCGGAGGCCCTGCTCGAACGGCTCGAGCGCCTCGACCTCCAGCAGGGCGGCGTCCAGGCGGCGGTGCAGGGCCGCGACGAACTCGTCGGCAGGGCCGGAGGCCTGGGTGCCGAGCGTTTCCCGCAGGTCGGCGTGCACGCGGGCGACGGCGCGGCCCAGGCGGTGGGCCTCGGCGGCGAAGTCGCCTCCCGCGTTCTGGGGGTCCTCGGCGGGGCCTGCGAGGTAGTCGCGCACGCTGGCGGTGGCCATCGGCCAGCCGAGCGAGCCGAGCGGCACGAACTCGTGCAGCACCGCGAACGTGGTGCGTTCACCGTCCAGTTCGGACTCGAGGGCGCCCAGGGGTGGTGCGATGTGCGGGTCCTCGACGGAGTGCAGTGCGGTGTGCAGCACCAGTTCCGGGTTGTCGCCGGGCACCAGCTCGCGGAAGAACTTCAGCACGTGCCGCTGACCGTAGACGATCGAGAAGTTGCGCTGCAGGCCCGGGAACGGCCGCCCGACCGGTGCGTCGGTGTACCTGGGCGGCAGGGCGCCGCGGAACCGCAGGTCCGCCACCTCCGAGGACTTCTCGAAGTGGTCGAGCAGCACGGCGGTCAGCTCCGGGTCGTACACCGCCTCGTAGACCTGGCGCCCGCCCGCGCTGCCGATCCTGGCGTGCACCAGGCGCTCGGGCAGTTCGTCGCGCACGCCCAGCAGCAGCTGGTAGCGGCGCCCGTCGCACGCGAGCAGCACGTGCACCAGCGCGGGGTCGCCCTCCCGCAGGACGGTCACGCGCTCGCACTCGACCGGCCCGCGCCCGCGGAACCAGGTCTGGGCGTGCAGCCAGCGGTCCAGCTGTTCGGGGGCCGGGACGACCTCGACGGCCTCGCTCGTCGTCACTTCTTGTCGCCACCTTCCACGTCGGAGGTCAGCTGGAACCAGTAGAAGCCGTGGCCGGGAAGGGTGAGCTGGTACGGCAGCTCCCCCACCGCGGGGAACCGCACGCCGCCGGTGAGCTCCACCGGCACGGTGCCGGCGTGCTCGGCCAGGTCGAGCTCGACGGGCTGCGGGAAGCGGGACAGGTTGTTCACGCAGAGCACCACGTCGGCGCCGAGCGTGCGGCGGTAGGCCAGCACGGTCGGGTTGGACGCGCCGAGCTCGGTGAAGTCGCCGTGGCCGAACGCCCGGTGCTGCTTGCGCACCTCGATCATGTGCCGCGTCCAGTTGAGCAGCGAGGACTGGCTGCGGGTCTGCGCCTCGACGTTCAGGCCCTGGTAGCCGTAGACCGGGTCCATGATCACCGGCAGGTAGATCCGCCCGGGGTCGCAGTCGCTGAAGCCCGCGTTGCGGTCCGGGGTCCACTGCATCGGCGTGCGCACGGCGTCGCGGTCCTGCAGCCAGATGTTGTCGCCCATGCCGATCTCGTCGCCGTAGTACAGAACCGGCGATCCGGGCAGGGACAGCAGCAGTGCGGTGAACAGTTCGTGCTGGTTGCGGTCGTTCTCCAGCAGCGGGGCGAGCCGTCGGCGGATACCGATGTTCGCCTTCATCCGCGGGTCCTTCGCGTACTCCGAGTACATGTAGTCGCGCTCTTCGTCGCTGACCATCTCGAGGGTGAGCTCGTCGTGGTTGCGCAGGAAGATGCCCCACTGGGCGTTCTCCGGGATCGCCGGCGTCTGCGCGAGGATCTCCGAGATCGGGAACCGCGACTCCCGCCGCACCGCCATGAAGATGCGCGGCATCAGCGGGAAGTGGAACGCCATGTGGCACTCGTCGCCGCCCACCCCCTGGTCACCGAAGTACTCCACGACGTCCGAGGGCCACTGGTTGGCCTCGGCGAGCAGCACGCGGCCGGGGAACTCGTCGTCGACGACCTTGCGGCACTTGCGCAGGAAGTCGTGCGTCTCGGGCAGGTTCTCGCAGTTCGTGCCCTCGCGTTCGAACAGGTAGGGCACGGCGTCGAGGCGGAAGCCGTCGATGCCGATCTCCAGCCAGAACCGCAGGACGTCGAGCATCGCGTCCTGGACGGCCGGGTTGTCGTAGTTGAGGTCCGGCTGGTGGCTGAAGAAGCGGTGCCAGAAGAACTGGCCGCGCACCGGGTCGTAGGTCCAGTTCGACGACTCCGTGTCGACGAAGATGATCCGCGCGTCGGAGTAGGCCGAGTCGTCGTCGCTCCACACGTAGTAGTCGCCGTACGGGCCGTCCGGGTTCTGCCGCGACTCCTGGAACCACGGGTGCGCGTCGGAGGTGTGGTTGAGCACCAGGTCGGTGATCACCCGGATCCCCCGCCGGTGCGCCTCCTCCAGCAGGTGGACGAAGTCGTCGACCGTGCCGAACTCCGGCAGCACCGCCCGGAAGTCGCTGATGTCGTACCCGCCGTCGCGCAACGGCGAGGCGTAGAACGGCGGCAGCCAGAGGCAGTCGACGCCCAGCCACTCCAGGTAGTCCAGTTTGGACGCCAGCCCTCGCAGGTCGCCCGTGCCGTCACCGTTGGAGTCGCTGAACGCGCGGACCAGAACCTCGTAGAAGACAGCGCCCTTGAACCAGTTCGCCTCGTGCTCCATGGCACCTCTCGCTCGCACGTCGTGGAATTGCGGCAGAGTGCGGCACGACGGGCGTCAAGATCAAATCGTTCACCTGACTGTGTGAACGCCTCCGGAGGTCACCGGTTCTCGTGCCGTTCGAGCACGGAGGCGATCCGTTGCGCGGGGATCTCGTGCCTGCGCCAGGTCGCCTCCTCCTGCACGACGTAGTGCAGCTTCTCCCCCACGCTGCGCAGCAGCATCACGACCCCCTTGTGCGTCTGCTCCCCGTCGAGGCTGAACTCGACGAAGTCCCCCTGCCTCGCGTCAGACCCGTAGTCGCGCAGCATCACGGACCCCACTTCCACGTCGTTGTGGCTGCAACAGCACGGCACAGTGGTGGTACCCCGCGCGTTCGAGGTCCACAAACGACATTCACCGGTTCAGGTGAGGCCTCAGCCCGAGAATCCCCTCGCGGCGATCATCAGCGCCTCGACCGTCGCCGCCTCCAGCGACTCCGGCGGCTCGGCGGCGAACGCCTGGTGCTCGACCGCCACCCGCAGCGCGGCGTTGATCATCGCCGCCTGGATCGCGGTGGCCAGGTCGGGCCCGGCCAGGCCCGCGCGCTCCGCGAGCGCCTCGGCGAAGGCGGGCTCCGCCTCGCGGTGCGCCTCCAGCCAGACCGCGCGCAGGCCGGGTTCGGTCCGGGTCAGCCGGACCAGGTCCAGCATCTCCGCCGTGGCCTCGGCGTGGCCGGACACGAGCGTGCCGAGCAGCTCGGACACGCCCTGGTCGGCACGCCACGAGCGCAGGCCGGCGGCAAGGTGCTCGATGCCGTTGCCGAGCAACGGCATGACGCAGCTCTCCTTGTTCGGGAAGTAGCGCCACAGCGTGCGCGCGGACATGCCCGCCTCCGCCGCGATCTCCTCGGCGGAGGTGTCCGCGACCCCCTTGGCCAGGAAGAGGCGGACGGCGGCCCTGGCCACCTCCAGGCGGGTCTCGGCCTTGCGCCGTTCGGTCAGCGGCGGTCGCCCGGTCCGCTCCGGTGACCGGGTCTGCTGTCGGTCGCGCATGCCACCTCCGTTCGTGGTCTGCGCCATCCTACTTTTTGTCTGTGAATGACATGTTGACACTGCGCGCCATAAAGTCGGTACGGTGAGTCCATGACCACGAGCAGTGACTTCGACGGCCGCAGCGTCGTCATCACCGGTGCCGGATCGGGGATCGGACGGGCCGCGGCCCTGCAGTTCGCACGAGCGGGCGCGAAGGTGGTGCTGGCCGACGTCAACGCGGAGGCCGTCAAGACCGTCGCCGAGGAGGTCGTCGCGGCCGCTGGCGTCGCGGTCGCCGTGGCAGGCGACCTGACGGAGCCCGGCGTCGTCGGCGAGGTGGTCGCGACGGCCGTGAACTCGTTCGGCGGCCTGGACGCGCTGGTGTGCAACGCGGGGATCATGGACTCCATGTCCGCCGCGGCGGACGTCTCCGACGACGAGTGGGACCGCCTCCTCGGCGTCAACCTGACCGCCCCGTTCCGGCTCACCCGCGCCGCGCTGCCGCACCTGCTCGCCCGCAAGGGCGCCATCGTGTACACCGCGTCGGAGGCGTCGCTGCGCGGCAGCGCCGCCGGAGCCGCCTACACGGCCGCGAAGACGGGCCTCGTCGGGCTGATGCGCTCCGTTGCGGTCACCTACCGGGACGCCGGTCTGCGCGCCAACGCCGTGGCCCCAGGCGGCACGAGGACGGGCATCTCCGCCAGCCCCGATCCCGCCGCGCTCGGCCCCCAGGTCGTCGGCCGGTACCTGCCCAACATGGGCCGGGTCGCCGAGGCGGGGGAACCGGCCGCCGCCATCGTCTTCCTCGCCTCCCCCGCCGCCTCGAACATCACCGGAGTCGTGCTCCCGGTCGACAACGGCTGGTCCGCGGTCTGAACCCGCGCGCGGCACGGCCGATGCCGTCCACTGTGGACCACCCAGGCGGTGGGTTCACCCGATGCACACACCGGGCAAGGGGTTGAGCGCGCGCGAACCGGGTACATGGCGACCAGCCACCTGACCGGTTGCGACGCACGTCCTCCTTCGGAAACACCCGCGGGAGCTGATCTCCCCTTGTCCGGAGCACACCATGTCCACAGCACCCGACGCCCTGGCCGAGCAGGCCGACCGCCCGCGCGGCACCGACTTCGCCCGCCTCACCAAGGAGCTCAAGGCCGCCGGGCTGCTGGAGCGGCGGCGCGGCTACTACCTGCTGCGGATGACGGTGAACGCGCTGCTGCTCGGGGCGATCGCCGCAGCGTTCGTGCTGCTGGGCGACTCCTGGTGGCAGGTGCTGACGGCGGTCGCACTGGCCGTGGCGTCCACGCAGCTGGCGTTCATCGGTCACGATGCCGGGCACCGGCAGATCTTCCGCAGCCACCGCAACAACGACGTGGTCGGGCACGTGCACGGCAGCCTCACCGGGATCAGCTACCAGTGGTGGGTCGCGAAGCACAACCGCCACCACGCCAACCCGAACCACGAGGACCACGACCCGGACATCGAGATCCACGCCCTGGCCTTCAGCCGCGCCCAGGCGGCGCGCAAGCAGGGCCTGAACGCCTGGATCACCAAGCGCCAGGCGTTCCTGTTCTTCCCGCTGCTGCTCGCCGAGGCGGCCGCGCTGCGAATCTCCGGCATGGTCGCGTTGTGCCGCAACGAACTGCGCAACCCGTGGCGCGAGGCGGCGATGCAGATCCTCCCGCTGGCCCTGTACCTCGCGGCGGCGTTCGTCGTGCTGTCACCCGTGAAGGCCGTCGTCTTCATCGCCGTGCACCAGGGGCTGATGGGCGTCTACCTCGGGTGCTCGTTCGCGCCCAACCACAAGGGAATGCCGATCATCACCGGCGAACAGCGCCTCGACCACCTCCACAAGCAGGTGCTGACCTCGCGCAACGTCACCGGGGGACGGTGGGTCGACGCGCTGCTCGGCGGGCTGAACCACCAGATCGAGCACCACCTGTACCCGCACATGCCCCGCCCCAACCTCCGCCGGGCGCAACCCGTCGTCGAGGACTTCTGCCTGCGCAACGAGATCCCGTACAGCAAGACCACCCTGCGCCGCTCCTACGCCGAGGTGCTGCGGCACCTGCACGACGCCGGGGCACCCCTGCGCAACACGGCCTGATCGCAATACCACCGCACCGGACGACCGGTGGGTGTACCGTTGGCCTGGAGGCGGCCGCGTTCCGCGCCCTGGATTCTCCTGTCGGAGATCTCGACCTCCCATTCTCTTCGAACGGAAAGAACACAAGTGAACCTGTTTTCGGCGAACGACCTCTTCAGCCACCCCGAGGCCACCCGGCCCGACGCGCAGCCCGACGCGGCCGAGCACGAGCAGCCGTCCTGGACGAACCTGTTCCAGGAACCGGTGCCCGCACCGCGAGCGCCCGCCAACCACTGAGCCGCGGGTCACACCGCTTCCGGACTCGCCAGAACAACCAGCGCGATGCGGCGCTGGATGGCGTAGTGTCGGCCTGGTCGGGGGTTCCAGTTGCAGGCATCCCGCCGCCACGGTTCCCGATCCCATTCGGCTCGGCGCTCTCGCCACCGGCCGGAGATTGGAGCACCGGCTTGCAGCCGGATCGCCAGCTCTACCCGCTCGTCCCGCTCTTCCGCGTCGCACCGGGCGAGGTGGTGTGCGGATGACTCGCTCCACTCAGATCGGCCGGCCCAGTGGTGCCGCGGCCGACTTCGCAGAGGCACGGCTCGCCGCCGAGGCGGCTGGAGCCGTCCAGCAGCGTCAAGCGGCCCGCAGGGTCGCCGAGCGCAGCCACGACGCGCAGGACTGCCGCGATCTGCTGTTGATGCTGGGCCTCTCCGACCTGGAACCCACTGCCGCACGTCCGGCACAGACCGAATCAGCGGTCATGACCTTCTCCGAGGCGCTCGGCCTGCACCGCACGACCTGAGCGGTCAGGCGCTGTCCGGGAGCGGGCCACTCGCAGTGGCCCGCCGTCTCCGGTTCAGCACCACGAACGCGCGTCAAGGCGTGTAGCGGTCCATGCGCTCGGCGAGGTCCGACCAGCCGACCGGCAACGTGATCGACGCCGGAACCGCGCGAGCGCCGCGCACCGACTCGGCCACGAGCCGCGCCACCGACTCGGGATCCTGCACGACGTCCCCCGTCGAGCGGCCGAGCACGATCCTCGGCTCGGCGGGATCGGTCTCGATCGAGACCGCCCAGCCCTGCGTCGCGCTCCAGACGAGCATCACGTCGCGGTCGGGGTGCTCCGGCGCCCTGCAGCCGAGTGCGATGTACGCGGTGGCGGTGTCCGTGACCTCGAAGCTGATGCCGTGGCTCGGAACGTCGAGGGCCGCGGCGACCGCGTGCACGTAGCGGTCGAGAGCACCGGCCAGCAGATGCGTTCCCTGCGACGTGGCGACGGGTGCGCCCTCTCGGCCGGACAGCACTTCGTCGTCATCGGGCGTCGTCTGTGTCATCGAGCTCCGTCCTGTTCGGATCACCGGTGCCGGCGCCCGCGTGTTCGATCCCGTGTGGACGGACGGCCCGCCGGACGTCCAGTGTACGAGCCGGGAGAGCGTGACACGCCGGCTCTCACTCCCACGACGGGGCGTGGTCTTCCTCGGCCTGCACCACCATCGACTCCAGCACCGGACCACCGAACGTCGTCACCATGGCGACGTCGGCGGCGTCACGACCCCGGCCGATGACGACGCGTCCCTTGCGGGGCTGGTTGTTGCGCGGGTCGAAGGTCCACCAGCGGTCCCCCAGCCAGACCTCCACCCACGCCGCGAAGTCCATCGGGGCGTCGGAGGGCGGCACGTCCAGGTCCGGCAGGTAACCGAACACGTACCGGGCGGGGATGTTGAGAGCGCGGCAGAACGAGATCGCCAGGTGCGCGAAGTCCCGGCAGACCCCGAAACCCGTGGCGTTGACGTCAGCGGCGGTGGACAACGCGGTGGAGGTGCCGTAACCGAACTCCAGCGACTGGTGGACGTGCTCGCAGATCGCCCTCACCCTGCCGTAGCCGGGCGGATGAGCGCCGAACCTCGACCAGGCCTCGTCGCCCAGCACGTCGGACACGCAGTACCTGCTGGGCAACGTGTACAGCAGCACGTCGTCCGGCAGACCGTCCGGCGTCGTCTCCCCCACGCCCTCGTCCACGTCCTCGGTCCTGTCCGGCACGTCCACCCACGCGCTGTAGTGCACTGTGGACAGACCGGCGGGCAGCAGCACACGGGACTTCCTGTTGCCGTACAGGTCGGCGTGGTGCCTCATCGCCACGTCCGGCGTCACGTTCAGGTTCTCGTGGCTCACCCGCACGTCGGCGCTCCAGAGCGGCCGCACGAGGAACACCGCCGGTGTGGGCACCTCGGCGCGGTAGGTGAACGCGCACCCGATGCGGAGCAGCCGGGTGCCCCACGACGTCTGCGCCCCGCCGCCGTAGTGGCGCGAGTTCATCGCGTCCTCCCGGAGACGTGCGGCAGCGAGCGCTCAGCCGGCTCGCGGTTCCATGTCGTCATCCGGCTCCTCGTGGAATCAGCGGTGCCGGTGCCCTGTCCTGGGCCAGGAATACCCGTGCTCCCGGTAAAACGACCCTACATGCGCCCGCTGCCGGGTTTGGACCGATTCAGCCGTGGTATTTCTCCGAGGTGACGCCAGCAGAACGAGGCCACGTCGTTACCGACGCAAGTCCTGGTGAGCCGTGGAACACGCTGGAACTCGTCAGCGATGTCCCCGACACCGCGAAGGTGCGCAAATGGGCTCAGTCGATCCTCTCCGACCTCAGTGAGGACGATCTCCTCGACGTGCTCCTCGTCCTCACCGAACTGGCGTCCAACGTGTTCGACCACGCCCGTTTCCCGGCCCGCCTGAAGCTGCGCAAGTCGGCAGAGCCGTGTGTCGTCAGCATCGTCGCCGAGGACGCCTCGCCCGACCTGCCCCGACTGCAGCCGGCGACACCTGACTCCAGGCGCAGCCGCGGTCTGGTGATCGTGGACCAGCTGTCCGAGCAGTGGGGCGTGATCCGGCGCCTGGCGGGAAAGTCCGTGTGGGCTGTCATGCCCTGCGCGACGACGTCCTGACGAACCTCAGCCGCTTCCGGCCCGGTGCGCCGAGAGCGCGTCCTGCACGCTGGGGCTGATCGTGAACAGCGAGTCCAGGCCGACCATGCCGAGGACTCGGAGGATCTGCCTCGGCACCGCGGCCAGGACGATTCCCGCGTGCGCGGTGGCGGCGAGGTTCCGGGCGGCGACGAACGCCGAGATCCCGCTGGAGTCGCAGAACCGCGTTCCCGACAGGTCCACGACGAGCACCTGCCCGCGCACCAAGGAGATACCGCCGATCTTCTCCAGGAGCTGCGGCGAGGTGTAGGCGTCCAGGTCTCCCCGGACGGCGAGGACCACACCGGTCTCGACCTGGTGCAGGGACACTGAAAACGCGTCGTCACTCACGCACGACCACTCTCCCTCGAAGGGACGCTCAACGCCAGCAGAGCCGTGTCGTCCTCGACGCCGGCGCCCAGGCCGACGAGCAGCCGGTTCACCGCGTCGATCACGCCGGACGCGGTCGGGGGCGCCAGACCGCTGAGCTCGTCGCGCAGGTCCTCCTCGCTGTACCAGCTGTCCACGCCGGTCCGTGCCTCGGTCAGGCCGTCGGTGTAGAGCAGGATGGCGTCGCCGGGCGCCAGCCGGACCTCCGCGACGACGAAGCGGGCCTCGGGCAACGCGCCGACCAGCTGCCCGCCGCGCAGGTGCAGCAACGACGCCGTCCCGTCCGCCCGCAGCACCACGGCCGGGGTGTGACCGCCGCCGGCCAGCGTCATCACCGCACCGTCCCCGTCGGGGCGGATGCTGCCGTACAGGACCGTGCAGAACCGCGGGTACGTGCCCTCGAACGCCTGGTAGAGCACGGTGTTGAGGTGGCGGAGCACACCCGCGGGATCCGGGTCGTAGACCGCGGCCCCGCGCAGCGTGTACCGGATCAGGGAGGTCACCACGGCCGCGTTCTCCCCCTTGCCGGACACGTCGCCGAGGAAGAACCCCCACGTGTCCCCCGTCAGCGGGAAGAGGTCGTAGAAGTCGCCACCGACCTGGTCGAGCGACGCCGGGTGGTAGTAGGCGGCGACCTGCATCCCGGGCACGTCCGGCAGCACCGGGGGCAACAGCGTCTGCTGCAACGTCCTCGCGAGCCGCTGCACCCGGTCGCGTTCGCGCTCGGCCTCGTCGCGCGCCCGGAGCAGCTCCTCCTCGTACGCGCGCCGGTCGCGCGCGTCGAACACCACGGTCCGGACCAGCCGCGGCCTGCCCTCGGCGTCGGAGGTGACGGTCGCGGTCAGCAACACCGGCCACCGCGCTCCCCCGGCCGTCTTCAGCTCCAGCGCGACACCACCGAGCTCGCCCTGCATCTGCAGCAACGGCGCGAAGTGCGTCTCGTAGTAGATGCGGCCTCCGACGGTGAGCAGGTCCGGGAGGCTCATGCGGCCCACCACCGCGTCCCGCTCGCGGCCCAGCCAGCGCAGCAGGGTCGCGTTGATCTTGACGATCGTGCCGTCGGGCAAGGTCGACAGGTACCCGCACGGCGCGTTGTCGTAGAGGTCCTCGACGCTGTCCTCCAGCAGTTCCGGGAGATCGGCACCGATCTCGCCACGACCGGGCAGATCGCCCGGCCCGCACGTCATCGGCCACTCACGAACGCCACGATCGCCCCGGCCGTCTCGTCGGGGGCGCTGAGCTGCGGGCAATGTCCGACGGCGTCCAGCGTCACGAGCTCGCTGCCCCGGACCTGGTCGTGGACGAACTGCCCGACCTCGCGCGGCGCGATGGCGTCGCGGGCGCACTGGACCACCAGCGTGGGCACGGTGACCTTCGCCAGGTCGGCCCGGTTGTCGGACAGGAAGGTGGTGCGCGCGAGCACCCGCGCGATCGCCGGATCGGTGCGGCAGAAGCTGTTCGTCAGCTCGGCGCCCAGCTCCGGGCGGTCGGGGTTGTCCATGATCACCGGCGCCATCACGGCCGACCAGCCGAGGTAGTTCGACTCCAGGGCGGTGAGCAGCTCGTCGACGTCCTCGCGGCTGAACCCGCCGCGGTAGTCGCCGTCGTCCACATAGCACGGTGACGGCGTCAGCAGCACCAGCTTCGCGAACCGCTCCGGCTCCCGGTTCGCCGCGAGCACGGCGATCATCGCGCTGACCGAGTGGCCGACCAGCACGACGTCGCGCAGGTCCAGTTCGCGGCAGATGTTCAGCACGTCGTCGGCGTACCCGTCGAGGCTGCTGTAGCGCTCGGCGCTCCACGCCGACACGTCCGACCGCCCGGATCCGACGTGGTCGAACAGCACCACCCGGTATCTCTCCGCCAGCTGGGGAACGATCAGGCGCCACAGGTTCTGGTCACACCCGAAACCGTGCGCGAGCAGGACCACCGGTCCCGCCTCGTTGCCGGTGACGACCACGTTGTACCTGCCGACGACGTCCACCGGCCAATCCTGCCACCTCCACCGGTGCGGGCGCCGACTTCGGCGGCGCCGCGCGTGGCGACGCCGCTGAGGTGCGCGTTCTCCGCGGCCGGGCGGGGGTTCAGAGGCGGCGGACCCTGGCCAGCCACGCCGCGAGCTGGACCTCGCCGTGGGCGGGCAGGCCGCGCTGCACGGCCACCTCGGAGATCTGCTCGGTGATGAAGCCCTGGTAGTGGGCGGCCTCGACGCTCTCGACGACCCATCCGCCGGTGAAGGTCGCGCGGATGACGTCGTCGCTGATGCTGGAGCTCAGACCCGGTGCGGCGTCGGAGTGGGCGAGGATGTGGACCAGAGCGCCGGGGTTGGTCAGGGAGTGCAGGACGTCGGCGTAGGCCTTCGCCGCGCCGGAGTCGCCGTAGGCGCCGAAGCCGTGGAAGAGGGCCACGTCGACGACGGTGTCGAAGCCGCCGGAGAGGAACGGGTGCTGTTCGGGGTGCAGCATGTTCGCGACCTCGAACCGGGCCGTGGGCACGCCTCGTTCCGATGCCGTGCGGCGGGCGTAGGCGATCGCGCTCGGCGAGAGGTCCACGCCGAGGGAGTCGTAGCCGAGCTTGGTGAACAGGGTGGTGTGCTCACCGGAGCCGCAGCCGGGTTCGAGCACCCGGCCGCGGATCAGGCCGGCGGCCTCCAGTTCGACGATCGCGGGCTGCGGCCCGCCGATGAGCCACGGCGCGGTCCCCTCGTCGTACATGAAGTTCCAGTACTCCGGGTCCTCGAAGCCGCGGGACTCGTCGGTCTTGCCGGTCTGTGTCATGGGTTTCAGTGTGGTGACCCGGCCGGTCCGGGAACACAGCCGGGAAACGAACCCACTGGGTTGTGCGGGGTGGGGTCCCGGTCCGCGCGGCGGTGACGCTGGATGGGCTCAGGCCGGCGTCCTCACGGGGGTCAGCACGGTGTCCAGGAAGTCCGTGACGTCGTCCGAGCCCGGTTCCGCCACCACGGCGATGTGGCCGTCCGGGCGGACGAGCACCAGCAGCGGGCCGTTCACCTGGTACACGCGGTAAGCGGCTTCCTCCTCCGGTGGGATCACGTGGGTGGTGATCGCGACGGTGTAGCGGTCGTCCAGGCTCGCGGCCAGGCGGTCGGTGTCGAGCGACTGCGTCCCGAACAACAGCACGTGGTAGCCGGTGCCGTGGGTCAGGTCCAGCACGCTGCTCGCGCCGTCGGGAGTGGGCCTGATCTCGGCGTAGGGCGCGCGGTCGCCAGGGCGCAGCGCACCGGTGCCGCGGCCCACCGCCGGTGAGTTGCGATACCTGATCCACAGCTGGGAGAACATGTGGAAGAACATCCGGCGGATCGGGGCGAGCTTCGACACCACGCCGACGACGCGGGTCGCGACGTGCGTGCGCATCCAGACCGCCACGGCGCTGTTGCCGGTCTCCAGCTTGAAACCCAGGTCGGTGCGCTTGAGCACCGTGCGGGCGATCGGACGGCGTTCTGACTCGTAGGTGTCGAGCAGCCACTCGGGCGCCTCGCCGTTGACGACCTGCGCGAGCTTCCACGCGAGGTTGACCGCGTCGCCGACGCCGAGGTTGAGGCCCTGGCCACCCGCCGGGTTGTGGATGTGCGCGGCGTCGCCGGCGAGGAAGACGTTGCCCACGCGGAAACGCGACGCGATCCGGCTGTGGAAGCGGAACATCGACGCCCAGACGATCTCCTTCAACCGGGCGTCCACTTTGAAGTAACTGTCGAACCACTGCTGGAGATCCGCGGAGGCCAGCGGCGCGTAGGCCTCGTGCGACGGGTTCTTCTGCGACGGTGCCTGTTCCAGTTCCCTCGGCACCACACCGAAAAGACGGCAACGCCCGGACGCGAGCGGCAGGATCCCCACGAAACCGCCGCGGGTCAGGTTGAGCCGCATGCCCCGCACACCCAGGTCGACGTCCAGGGTCACGTCCGCGAGCATCCCCGCCTGGTCGTAGGTCTCGCCGTCGAACGACTGACCGGCGAACCCGCGCACGACACTGCTCGCCCCGTCCGCGCCGACCAGCCAGCGCGCGGTGATGGACCGGCCTTCCGCAGTGGTCGCCTCGACGAAGGCGCCGGTGTCGGTCAGGCCGGCGACAGCCGTGTTCCACTCGACCTCGACGTGGTGTTCCTTCAACGCCTCCACCAGCACCCGCTCGGTCTCGAACTGCTCGAGCGCGAGCGCGTAGGGGAACCGCGTGCGGTCGCTGGTGCCCTCCCCCGCGAGCGGCATGTCCCCCACGTGCCGGCCGGCCTCGTGGATCGCGACGCCGGTGATCGGCAGTCCGCGCGCGACCGCCGCCTCCGCGACGCCGAGCCGGTCGAAGAGCTCCAGCGTGCGGGCGTGCACGATGGCGGCGCGCGCCTGTTCTACCGGGCCGGACTTGGAGTCGACGATCCGCACGCGCACGCCGTGCTGCGTGAGCATCAGCGCGGTGCACAGGCCGGTCGGCCCCGCACCCACCACCAGGACGTCGCAGTCGCGTTCGTCGCGCATCGGCTTCCTCATTCACGTCGGCGAGTGTGCGAACGAAGTATCGCGACGCGGCGTGATCCGCCACATCGCCCGTGCTGGAGCGTGATCGGCGGATCACCCTGCGCGAGCGCGCAGGTTCTCGGTGCCGTCCTTCTCCACGGTCACCACAGGCTCGATGGTGGAAGCGATCACATGGTGGACTGCCGGAAGCCGAGGGACATCGATGAGTGCCGCACCGGAAGCGTTTTTCGACGACCTGGCCGAACTCTACGAGCGCTTCACGGTCATCCGTGACGCCGCCACGAGTCCGGTGCGGTCCTGGCTCGTCGAGCAACTGCCCGCCGGCACCCGCGCGCTCGACGTGGGGTGCGGCAGCGGCAACAACTGCGGCCTGCTCGCCGACCGGTACGACGACGTGGTGGGTGTCGACCTGTCCCAGAAGATGTTGGACATCGCCGCCACGAAGCCGACGCGGGTGCCGGTGCGCTACGAGTGCCGTGACGCCGCCTCCCTGACGCCCGAGCGCGACGGCCGGTTCGACCTCGTGATGTCGGTGAACGCGGTGTTCCACATGGGACCCGCGGACGAGGTGCTGCCCGTGCTGCGCTCCCTCGTCGCCCCCGGCGGCCGGCTGGTCGTCATCGACGTGACCCAGCCCGACGGCGCGGCGGCCCCCGCCGAGCAGAGCGGCTACGCGTTCCAGACCGGCAAGATCATCTACGACGTCTCCGGCGACGTCGAGGCCGCGTGCGACTCGGTCCGGATGATGCTGCACCCGCGCTGGCTCGAGATGAGCGCCGCGGCGATGCCGCTCACCGACACGGAATTCCAGCTGCAGTACGAGAAGGCGCTGCCCGGCGTGCGGATCACCAAGGACCTCATCCCCACGATGAGCGCGGCCGTCTGGGACAACGCATGAGCGTCTTCCACCTCCCCCGCCTGCACTTCGCGGGCGCGGCGATCACCCGCCTGCCCACCGGGCCGAGAGCCGGGTGGCTCGACCTCGAGACCAACCGGGCCATCGACGACCGGGGCGTGTTCGACACCGACCGGCCGGTGCAGGAGTACTACGACTTCCTCGCGGACTCGAAGGGCCACAACTTCGCGGGCAACGGCCACTTCTGGGTCGACGCGAAGGTGGTCGCCACCGAGCTCGCTCCCGGTGAGGCCGGCACCGGCGACCTGGTGGTCGGGCGGCAGCTCGACCTCTGGGGCCACTTCTGCGACTACACCGCGGGAACGGCCAACCGGTCGCGCGTGTTCGACGTCGACCCCGCCTCAAACTGGACCACGACGCTGATGGTCGGCCAGCTCGCGCTCGGCAGGTCCGGCCGCTCGCACGACGTGCCGTACCTCGTGACCGGGGACGTGAACGGCACGTGCCCGCCGCGCTGGAACCAGTTCCACACCGTGCTGCACCAGTTCGCGGTCGACAAGGCCGAGGGGCTGCACTGGCTCGACGGCGTCGCGGACTCCCCCGTGCTGACGCGGCTGCGCGAGGTGGTCGAGAACGACGCGGACGGCCTGGTGGTCCAGTTCGCGCTCACCGACCAGAAGCACACCGGCGAGGGTCAGCCCGACATCTGGCGGCTGAAGGGAACCGTCGCGGCCTGGCACCGCGACGAGCTGCGCAGCTACCCGGCCGGGCGGCTGCTCACCCCGCGCACCACGGGTTCCGCGCTGCACAACGTCTCCGTGCACGTCACGGACGAGCACGTCACCGCGAACCTGCTCACCGCACGTCCGGACACCGACCTCGAGGTGCGCACGGCGTCGGGCACGCTGCTCGCCACGATCCCGTCCACATCGGACAACCTCGGCGTGCTCGTGGCGTCGCGTGTGGACGGTGGCAGTGGCGACCTGGCCGAGACACTGGTGATCACCGACCGCGAGGGCACCGTTCGGTCCCGCGAGGAGGAGATCGTCGTCGAGTCCGACGAGGCCGCGCTGTTCCTGGAGCACGAGAACACCGGGACCGGCGAGGACCACGCCGTCGAGATCCCGGTCCGCTCGTACCTGCGCGGGGTGCCCGCGCGGGTCGACGGCATCCACGTCCGGCAGTACGTGAACCCCGCCGCGCTGCCGCTGGCCGAGGACCGCGACACCGCGCAGCTCGTGGCGTTCCTGCCCACCGGACAGGCCGAGTACCGGGCGGAGCAGGTGATCTCGACCGACGAGCACGGCCGCGGCACGATCACCCTCAAGGGCGTGCGCGGCGGGGCGGCGAGAATCCTGCTCCGGCCGGAGTCCACAGCGGAACCGCGAGGCACCACTGCCTCCGAGCGCTACGACAACGACGACGCTCAGGGCTACTGGTCGGCGGTCGGCTCGGTCGCGGTGCGGGTGCTGCCGGACCACTGGCACCTCGACGCCCTGCCGGACGACGAGATCACGTTCAGCACGCTGTACCGCGAAGCGCTCGCCTACTACGAGCTGCAGTACTCGTTCATGCGGTCGGAGGTGCTCAGTCTCGCCGACGAGTTCAAGGTCGAGCCCTACGCCCGCCTGATATGGCACGTGTCGGCGCCCGAGCACAAGGGCAAGACGTTCTACATGCCACCGACGCGGGACATGAGCGCACCGCAGATCCGGATGCTGTTGCGCTACCTGCTCGCCGACGACGCCCAACGGCAGACCCCGCCGACTTTCGTTCCCCAGCAACGCAAGCTCGGCGTCATCACGACGAAGGACCAGCTGCTGCACGCGCTGTACCAGGCCGCGGCGATCGAGCTGGCCACGATGATCCAGTACCTGTACGCGGCCTACAGCGTGCCGACCCACGGCGCCGGCAAGAAGCTCGTCGAGCGCGGCGAGTGGACCGAGGAGCAGCTGCTCACGGCGTGCGGCGAAGGCACCGAGACGTGGAGCAACGGCATCCGCGGCAGCCTGATGTCCGTCGCCCGCGAGGAGATGATGCACTTCCTCGCGATCAACAACATCCTGATGGCGATGGGCAGGCCGTTCCACCTGCCGAAGCTCGACTTCGGCACGTTCAACAGCGCCATCTGCGTCCCGCTCGAGTTCTCGCTGGAAGCGCTGAACCTGGCGAGCGTGCAACGGTTCGTGGCGCTGGAACAACCGCACGACCTCATCGAGGAGATCGAGGGCAACGACTCCGCGGTCCTGCGCGCGGACGGTGAGCCGTACCAGTACGGGTCACTGAGCGAGCTGTACGCGGCGATCCGCGAGGGCGTGCAGGCGGTGCCCGGCGTGTTCCTGGTGAAGAAGGGCCGTGGCGGCGGCGCGCACCACCTGTTCATGCGCGAGTCGGTCAACGCGGTGCATCCCGACTACCAGCTGGAAGTCGACGACGTGGCGAGCGCGGTGTTCGCCATCGACTTCGTCACCGAGCACGGAGAGGGCGGCCAGATCCCCTCGACGTTGCCGGAGGAGGAGTCGCACTTCGACACGTTCCTGCGCATCTCAGAGATGCTGATCGCGGAACGCGCCAAGGGACCTAACGACCGCAGGATCCCGTGGAACCCCGCCTACCCGGTGATGCGCAACCCGACGCTGAAGCCGGGCAACGCGGCGATGGACCACGTCACGCACGAACCGGCCAGGATCGCCATGAAGGCGTTCAACCGGTCGTACTTCATGGCGATGCAGCTGATGGTGCAGCACTTCGGCTACAGCCCGGACAAGTCGTTGCGCCGCTCCCGGTTGATGAACTGGTCGCTCGACATCATGACCGGCGTGCTGCGGCCGCTGGGCGAGCTGATCGTCACGCTGCCGTCCGGCCGGCCCGGCCGCACCGCCGGTCCGTCGTTCGAGCTCGACTCCACACCCGAGTACATCTCCAGGCCCGACGTCGCGGTCGAGTGGATGGCTCGCGAGTTCGAGGAGGTCGCGGAACTGGCCCGCAAGTGCGTCGGGTTCGGCCTCACCCCGACCGTCGGCGACCTGCTCGCCTTCATCGGTGACTCGTTGCGCACCATGGACCTGAAAGAGCTGTGATGGCCGAGACGACGACGGTGTGCATCGCGGGCGGCGGCCCGGCGGGTGCCGTGCTCGGGCTCCTGCTCGCGCGGTCCGGCGTGGACGTCGTGGTGCTGGAGAAGCACGCCGACTTCCACCGCGACTTCCGCGGCGACACCGTGCACCCCGCGACCCTGCAGATCCTCGACGAGCTCGGGCTCATCGACCGGTTCCACGCGCTGCCGCACCAGAAGGTCAGCACGATCGGCGTCGTGCAGGACGGCAAGCGGATCGACATCGCCGACTTCCGCCGGTTGAAGGTCCCCTACCCGTACATGGCCTTCGTGCCGCAGTGGGACTTCCTCGACCTCATCACGGCCGAGGCGAAGAGGTACCCCGGTTTCCGGTTGCTGATGAAGACCGAGGCGCTGGGCGTGGTGCGCGAGAACGGGCGCGTGGCCGGCCTGCGCGTGCGCGGGCCCGAGGGCGAGCGGGAGATCCGCTCGACGCTCGTGGTCGCGGCCGACGGACGGCACTCGGTGATCCGGCAGGACGCGGGCTTCGTGCCGACGCTGATCGGCCGGTCGCTCGACGTCATCTTCTTCCGGATCTCCCGCCGCGACGGCGATCCGGACGAGGGCATCTGCGTGCGGATCGGCAACGGCAAGATCTTCGGCGCGACCGACCGCCGCACCTACTGGCAGATGTCGTACGAGACGTCCACCGGCGGCATGGACAAGGTGCGGCGAGAAGGACTCGACAAGTTCCGCGCGGACCTCGCCGCCCTGGTGCCGTTCCTGGCCGACCGGGTGCACGAGGTGTCCTCAGTGGACCAGCTGAGTCCGCTGGAGGCGCGGATCGACCGGCTGGAGCGGTGGCACGCGCCCGGCCTGCTGTTCATCGGCGACGCCGCGCACGCGATGTCCCCGGTCGCCGGGTTCGGCGTGAACCTCGCGGTGCAGGACGCCGTCGCCACCTCGAACATCCTCACCACGGCACTGCTGCGGGCACAGGACGGTGAGCCGTTCGACGACTCGTTGCTCGCGCGGGTGCGCAAACGCCGCAAGCGCGCGGTCGCGTTGTCGCAAGGGCTGCAGCGCGCCACGCAGAAGTTCGGCATCGACGAGGCGCTCGACGGCTCCGGCCAGCCGCCCGCGCCCAAGGTCTTCGAGAAGCTCGGCGTCGCCCAGTGGCTGATGAGCCGCGTCATCGGGCTCGGCTTCCGGCCGGAACACGTTCGCACACAGGAGAAAGCGCCGGAGGGAACCGTCCGATGACCGCACCGGGAATGCCGCCGCAGGCGCGGATGATGCAGATGATCACGGGGTACTGGATCACCCAGGTCGTGCACGCCGTCGCCGAGCTCGAGATCGCCGACCACCTCGCCGAGTCCCCGCTGACCCTCGACGAGATCGCGGCGCTGACGGGTGTCGAGGCCGACACGTTGATGCGCCTGCTGCGGGCCTGCGCCTCGCAGGGGCTCGTGGCCTACGACGACGGCCGGTTCGTGAGCACGCCGTTGCTGGAGACCCTGCGCCAGGGCGTGCCGGGGTCGTTCCGCGACATCGCGATCGTGCACGGCTCGCCGGGTCACTGGCTGTCCTGGGGCAGGTTCCCGGACGCCGTGCGCGCCGGTGAGCCGCAGACCACGGCCGCGCTGGGCAGCGACATCTGGACGTACTTCCAGTCGCAGCCGCGGGAGTGGGAGCGGTTCTCGAACTCCATGACCGAGCTGACCGACGGCCTGTCGCGCGAGATCGGCGTGCTGCTCGACACCACGGGGCTCACCACTGCGGTGGACGTCGGTGGCGCGAACGGGGCGTTGCTGCACCCGTTGCTGAAGGCGAACCCGGACCTGCGGGGCGTCGTGTTCGACCTCCCGACCGTCGAGCCGACCGCGGTGGCCGAGGCCGAGAAGGCGGGGCTCGCCGACCGCTGCACGTTCACCGGCGGCTCGTTCTTCGAGTCGGTGCCGGAGGGCGATCTGTTCCTGCTCAAGGCCGTGCTGCACAACTGGGACGACAAGTCGTGCGTCGAGATCCTCACCAACTGCCGCAAGGCGTTGCGCCCCGGCGGACGGGTGGTCGTCGTCGAGATGCCGCTG
The DNA here is from genome assembly GCF_014653695.1 of Lentzea cavernae. Classification (GTDB taxonomy): domain Bacteria; phylum Actinomycetota; class Actinomycetes; order Mycobacteriales; family Pseudonocardiaceae; genus Lentzea; species Lentzea cavernae. The sequence goes on from NZ_BNAR01000004.1 coordinate 440,698, forward strand.
GGACCGCTGGGAGAACCGGGGTTCGCCCCGTTGCTCGACCTCGGGATGCTCGCCGTCAACGCCGGCCGTGAGCGCGACCTCGACCAGTACGACGCGCTGTTCCTGGCGTCGGGCCTGCGCCGCGTCGAGGTCACCGCGACCTCGTCCCCGCAGAGCCTGATCCACGCCGTTGCCGAGTAACCACGAACCGGAGGAATGACCGAAATGGTGAAGAACGTAGTGGTGGTCGGCGGAGGCACGGCCGGATGGATGACCGCGTCCTACCTGACGGCCGCGTTCGGCGACCGCGTCAACGTGACGCTCGTCGAGTCGGCGCGCGTCGGTGCGATCGGTGTCGGCGAGGCGACGTTCAGCACGGTGCGGCACTTCTTCGAGTACCTCGGTCTCGAGGAGAAGGAGTGGATGCCCGCCTGCAACGCCACCTACAAGCTCGCCATCCGGTTCGAGAACTGGCGCGAACCGGGGCACCACTTCTACCACCCGTTCGAACGGCAGCGCGTCGTCGACGGCTTCCCCTTGACGGACTGGTGGCTGCGCGACAACACCTCCGGCCGCTTCGACAAGGACTGCTTCCTGGTCGGCACGCTGTGCGACGACCTGAAGTCGCCGCGGCACATGGACGGCGAGTTGTTCGAGGGCGGCCTGGGCCAGCGCAGCGCCTACCGGACCACGTTGTCCGAGCAGTCGACGCAGTTCCCGTACGCCTACCACTTCGACGCGACGCTGGTGGCGAACTACCTGCGCGACTACGCGGTCGCGCGGGGTGTCACGCACGTCCTCGACGACGTGCTGGACGTGGCGCTGGACGACCGGGGCTGGATCAGCCACGTGGTCACCAAGGAGCACGGGAACCTCACCGGCGACCTGTTCGTCGACTGCACCGGCTTCCGCAGCCTGCTGCTGGGCAAGGCGCTCGCGGAGCCGTTCGTGTCCTATCAGGACTCGCTGCCCAACGACAGCGCCGTGGCGTTGCGCGTGCCGCAGGACATGGAGAACCGGGGCCTGCGCCCGTGCACGACGGCGACCGCGCAGGAGGCCGGCTGGATCTGGACGATCCCGCTGTTCGACCGCATCGGCACCGGCTACGTCTACGCCGGCGACTACATCTCGCCGGAGGAGGCCGAGCGGACGCTGCGCGCGTTCGTGGGCCCGGCCGCCGAGCACGCCGACGCGAACCACATCAAGATGCGCATCGGCCGCAGCCGGCGGCACTGGGTCGGCAACTGCGTCGCGATCGGCCTGTCCAGCGGGTTCGTCGAGCCGCTCGAGTCCACCGGCATCTTCTTCATCCAGCACGGCATCGAGCAGCTGGTGAAGCACTTCCCGGACGCCCGCTGGGACGACGGCCTGCGCCAGTCCTACAACAGGCTCGTCAACAACGTGATGGACGGCGTGCGCGAGTTCCTCGTCGTGCACTACTACGCCTCCAAACGCCAGGACAACCAGTACTGGAAGGACACCAAGACCCGCGCGCTGCCCGACGGTCTCGCCGAGCGCCTCGAGCGCTGGCAGACCCGGCTGCCCGACGGCGAGTCGGTCTTCCCGCACTACCACGGGTTCGAGGCCTACTCCTACGTCTGCATGCTGCTCGGCCTCGGCGGCCTCGACCTGAAGTCGTCGCCCGCGTTGAACCTCATGGACCCGTCGTCGGCCCAGCACGAGTTCAAGCTCGTCGGCGAACAGGCCGCGGAACTCGCCCGCACGCTGCCCACCCAGTACGAGTACTTCGCCCAGCTGCACCGCGCGAGGTGACCGTCGTGGTGCAGAACGGGCTCCACCTAGCCGCGCTCCTGGCGGCGTTCTTCGCGGTGGCGGCGCTGGGCCGGGTGGTCGCACGGGTGCTGCGGCTGCCCACCGTGGTCGGGGAGATCGCGCTGAGCATCCTGCTCGGACCGGTGCTGCTCGCCGCGTTCGGCAAGGACGTCTTCGGCGCGATCCTGCCCGCAGGCCTCACCGGTGTGCTCAAGCAGATCGGCGAGGCCGGCCTGGTGCTCTTCCTGATCGGCGTCGTGCACCACCTCGACAGGGGCGCGGGCGGCTGGCGCGGCAAGGCGCTCGGCCGGATCACCGTCGGAGCCTTCGTGCTGCCCCTGCTGACCGGCCTCGTCTTCGCCGCCTGGGCCATCTGGTTCGCGCCTGCTCATGTGCGCGGTACCGCCCCCACGACTGCTCTGGTGCTGATGCTGGCGGTCGCCATGTCCGTCACCGCGGTGCCGGTGCTCGCGCGGATCCTGGAGGAGCGGTCCGACCTGGGCCGCGCCTCCGGCCTGTCGATGATGGCGTCGGTGCTGATCGACACGCCGGCCTGGCTGTTGCTGACGGTGGCGCTCGGGCTGGCCGCGGGTGGTCTCGGTGGTGTGTGGCTGGCGTTCGCGACGATCGGCGTCGGGGCCGTGGTCGCGTGGCTCGGCTACCGGGCGTTGAGTTCGGTCGCGTGGTTCGCTTCCCGGCGGCCTGTTCTGGCTGCTCTCGGACTTGCCGGTGTGGCGCTGGGTGCTGGTGCGGTGGTGCACTTCTTCGGGCTGACGTCGATCTTCGGCGCCTTCCTGGTGGGCTTGATGGTTCCCCGGGACGAGGCTTGGTCCCGGGTGGTCGCGCTGGTCAGCCGGGTCGGCCGGGCGTTCGTGCCGGTGTTCTTCGTGGTCGCCGGTGCGACGTTGTCCGGTAGCGGGGTGTCGGCGTTCCCGTGGGTCGGGGTGGTGCTGGCGCTCGTGCTCGGCGTTGTCGGCAAGGTCGGTGGCGGGTACGTCGGGGCTCGGTGGGGTGGGGAGGACGTGGTCACGTCCCTGCGGGTCGGGGTGCTTGTCAACACGCGTGGGTTGACGGAGATCGTGGTGCTGCAAATCGGGTTCACCGCCGGGTTGCTCACTCCTGGGCTGTTCGTCGCTCTGCTGGTGATGGCGTTGGTGACGACCGCGGCGACCGGGCCGTTGCTGGATCTGATCACGCGGAGGGTCGGGGCTGCGCGGGAGGAGGTTTTGTTGTGAGGGAGCAGTTTCGGGGGTTGATGGCGGCGTTTCCCACCGGGGTCGCGGTGGTGACCACGTTCGGGCTTGGGGCTGAGCCTTGGGGGATGACGGTGTCGTCGTTGTCCAGCGTGTCTGTGGATCCGCCTACGTTGCTGGTGTGTTTGCGGGATTCCAGTCCTACGTTGGATGCGTTGGTGTGGAACGGATCGTTCACGGTGAACCTGTTGCATCATGAGGCTCGGCCGGCTGCGGAGTTGTTCTCTTCTGGGGATCCTGAGCGGTTTCGGCAGGTGGTTTGGGAGCGGCCGTTGGACGTTGGGGGGCCGCATCTGGTGGATGATGCGCACGCGGCTGCGGATTGCGTGGTGGATCACATGCATCGGATTGGGACGCATGTGGTGGTGTTCGGGAAGGTTCAGAGGGTGGTGCATCGGTCTGGGTTGCAGCCGTTGCTTTATGGGATGCGGACTTATGCGTCTTGGCCGCGGAGTGCTTGAGGGTTGCTGGGGGTTGGAGGGCTTGCGCGGGTCGGCTTGACGGCGTTTGTCGCGTTCCAGCGGGGTTGGTCGCGTTCCTGGGGCTCCGTCGCCTTGCGAGGACGGGCGCGCGGGTCGGGACGAATCAAGGGCTGGCGATTGGGGCTTGACCTTGAGCCTCTGGCGAGGCGCTGAGACGGCCGGAAAAGCCGGGCTGAAAAGCGCCCGGCCGTGCCCGATAAGGGGTAGCACCCCGCCACTCAAGGTCAAGCCCCAATCGCCATGAGCGGGGTGCACCGCCGCCCAGAGCTTTCAGTTCGGACGGCTCGCTGCGCATCGCCACGCCAGGTTTCGTCCGAGGTTGCCCTTGCGATGTCGGCTGACCGGTTGGCACCGCGCGGGTGCCGCTGCGATGGCTGGCGCCGGTTCCAGCGGGGTTGGTCGCGTTCCTGGGGCCGGATCGCCTTGCGAGGACGGGCGCGCAGGTCGGGACGAATCATGGGGTTGCGATTGGGGCCTACCGCTACCCAGAGCTTTAGTTCAGACGGCTCGCTTGCATCGCCACGCCAGGTTTCGTCCGAGGTTGCCCTTGCATCGCCGGGCGGCGGTTGGCACCGCGCGGGTGCAGCTGCGATGACTGGCGCCGGTTCCAGCGGGGTGGTCACCTGCCGTGCGGGCGGTGGCTTGCGAGGGCGGGCGCGCAAGGTGCCGCGAACCACGCCGGCAGCACTGTTTCCCTCAGTGCGAGTCGAGCAGCCATTCCGTCGTCACGCGGATCGCCGGGGCCTGCCAGTGCGCGTCCACCGGTGGGGCGATCTCCACCAGTCGGCTCGGGCACGTCAGGGCCTCCACCGCGCTGCGGGAGGAGGACACCGGCACGTCCGTGGGGCCTGCGCCGTGCACCACCAGGGTTGGCGCGGTGATCACCGGCAGGACGCCTCGTGGCTGGAGCCAGAAGACCTCGTTCAGCATCGCCCGGCCGACCACGAAGGTGTCCGAGACGCGCAGGTGGCCGTCGGTGAGCAGGGTGTGGCTCGCTTCGGGGCCCAGGAAGCCGTCTGACCACGAGGGGTTCGTGTCGGCGAAGTGTTCCTGGTAGTCGATGAGCGGGTTGAACAGCACCACTGCGGTGACCTCGTCGGCTCGTCTGGCGGCGTAGCCCGCCGCCACTCCCCCGGTCAGGCCTGTTGCCAGGAGCGCCGCTGGGGCCGCGGACACGTTGTCGCGCAGGTGGGTCAGGGAGGCGCTGATGACGTTGAGGAGGCTGGAGAGGCTGAGGTCCTCCTGCCTGCCTTCGCTGGTGCCGTGTCCTGGCAGGTCGACGCGCAGGGTGGCCACGCCCTGGGCGGCCAGTTCTGCGGCCAGGCGGGGGTAGAAGCCGTTCTGGTCGCGGTCTGCGCCTTCGCCGTGGAGCAGCAGGGCTGTGCTGCTGGGGGTGCCGGTGGGCAGGACCGTGGTCGCGGACAGCCTCAGGCCGTCGTGGGCCCGCACGGTGGTCGTTCGGTGCAGGACTTCGGCGGTGGGCGCTGGCATGGCAGGGCTCCTCACGAGAGTGTGGGGTCAGTGTCGTGGGTGGACGGAGCGGTGCAGTGGGAGAAGGGGAGAAACTGTTGTGTCGCGCGGTATGAACTGCTCCGGTGGGCGGGTTGGGCACGCGGAACCGCGTGCGGTGCGGGTTCGCTGAGTGATGTGGGGGCGGGTGGGGCGGCGGGACGATTGCGGTCATGAGTCCGGTGCACACGAACGTCCTGTCGGGCGGGCAACACTGGCCGCAGCGGCCGAAGCGGGTCACCGTGCTCGGCGCTGGGGTGGCGGGTCTTGTCGCGGCGCACGAGTTGGAGCGGCTGGGGCACAGCGTTCAGCTGTTGGAGGCACGGCTGGAGGTGGGTGGGAGGGTTCGCACGCACGCGTTCGTGGGCAGGGGGCCGCTCGCCGAGCTCGGGGCCATGCGGATTCCCGCCTCGCACCACCGGACCATGCAGTGGATCGACCTGCTGGGGCTGAGCGACCGGGTGCGGCAGTTCCGCACGTTGTTCTCCGACGACGCGAGTTATCTGGAGACGCACACCGGGCATCTGCGGGTGCGTGAGGCGACGTCGGTGCTCGTGGAGGAGTTCCGTCGTGGGCTGCCGCCTGGTTCGTACCGCGAGGAGTCGGTGCTGGCGGCCACGTGGTTGACCGCGAGTGTGAACGCCGTCGCGCCCGGTGCGTTCCGGACGAACCTGCACAGCGATCTCAACCTTGAGTTGCTGGACCTGCTCGACGGCATCGAGGTGCGGCCGTTCTTCGTGAGCACCGGTGGCATCGAGCGGCTCGACGTCAACCGGTTCTTCGCCGGCAACCCGAAGTTCGCGGCGCGCAGCCGTCTCGCGCACTTCTTCGACGACATCACCGTGGAGACGTCGTCGGCGCTGTTCCGGCTCGAGGGCGGGATGGACCAGATCACCGTCCGGCTGGCCGAGAGCCTGCGCGGGCCGGTGCACCGCGGCCGCCAAGTGGTCGGGCTGCACGTGCGACCCGACGGGGTGGTCGTGGAGACCAGGCGGGGCCTGGACGTCGTCGCGACGCATTGCGACTACGTGTTGTGCACCGTGCCGTTCTCGGTGGTGAGGCGGATGAACCTGAGCGGCCTCGACGACGACAAGCTCGCGACCGTGCACGACATGCAGTACTGGCCTGCCACGAAGATCGCGGTGCACTGCGAGGACGCGTTCTGGGAGAGCGACGGCATCAGCGGTGGTGGCTCGTTCACCGGTGGCCTGGTGCGCCAGACCTACTACCCGCCGGTCGAGAGCGATCCCCGGCTCGGCGCGGCACTGCTCGCGAGCTACACGATCGGCCCGGACGCGGACGCGCTGGCGCAGATCTCGCCGGAGAAGCGGGAACGCGTCGTGCTCGACGAGCTCAGCCGGATCCACCCCGAGCTGAGGAGGCCGGGAATGGTGCTCGACGTGGTGACCCAGGCCTGGGGTGAGGACTTCTCCAGCATGGGGGCGGCGTCGGTGCGGTGGAGCAAGGACGTTGCCACGTCGGAGGAGGAACGGGCGCTGGCGGCCAAGCCGCAGGGCACGTTGTTCTTCGCCGGCGAGCACTGCTCGACCTACCCGGCGTGGATCGAGGGCGCGATCGAGTCCGGTCTCGCCGCGGCGCAAGAGATCCACGCGGGAACCCCGGTCGAACGCCCGGTCGTGGCCTCCGGCTACCGGCGCATGCGCGGGGGCGCGGCATGAACTCACGCACGAACTCAGGGGAGAACGACGTGCTCGACACCGAAGTGGTCATCGTCGGCGGCGGGCCGACCGGCATGGCCACCGCGCTGGAACTGCGGTCGCGGGGCGTGGACTTCGTCCTGGTCGAGGCGGGCGACGGCACCGTGAGCCACCCCAAGGTGTCCAGCATCGGGCCGCGGTCCATGGAGTTCTTCCGGCGCTGGGGCGTCGCGGACGACATCCGACACTCCGGCTGGCCGGACGACCACCCGCTGGACTGCGTGTGGACGACCCGGATCGGCGGCCACGAGCTGTTCCGCCTCCCCCGCCACACGATGGCCACCCGCCCGGACTTCCGGCACACCCCGGAACCGGACGCGATCTGCCCGCAGCACTGGCTCGGTCCGTTGCTGCGCAACGCTGTGGGCGTGCACCCGGACGGGCCGGTGCGGATGAGCACGCGGCTGGAGTCGTTCACGCAGGACGACACCGGCGTGCACGCGGTGCTGAGCGACGGCACCGAGGTGCGGGCGCAGTACCTGATCGCCTGCGACGGCGCGAGCTCGCCGATCCGCAAGCACCTCGGCATCGCCGCGCCCGCCGTGCACGACACGCTGGTCTTCCGCAACGTCCTGTTCCGCGCGCCCGAACTGCGCGAGCGGCTCGGTGACAAGATCGCGAACTTCTTCTACCTGATGATCTCCTCGGCGTTGCGCTTCCCCGTTCGCGCGTTGGACGGACGCGGCCTGTACCGGATGACCGTAGGACTGCAGGGCTCGCCGGAGTCGTTGCAGGATGCCGAAGCGTTGGTGCGCAAGGCGATCGCGTTCGACACCCCGGTGGAGGTGCTGTCCGACAACGAGTGGCACCTCGTGCACCGGGTCGCCGAGGACTTCCGCTCCGGCAGGGTCTTCCTCGTCGGGGACTCGGCGCACACGCTGTCGCCGTCGGGCGGGTTCGGCATGAACACCGGCATCTGCGGGGCCGCCGACCTCGGCTGGAAGCTCACCGCCGCGCTGCGCGGGTGGGCGGGCCCGGACCTGCTCGACAGCTACGCGCGGGAACGCCGGCCGGTCGCGTTCGAGGGTCTGGAGGAGGCGAACCGCAACCTGGAACGCGCGATGCGCCGCGAGGTCCCGCCGTTCCTGAACGACGACACCCCGCAGGGCGCGGCGATGCGGGCGAAGATCAGCGAGGGGTTGCGGAGCGGTGGTGTGGCCCGGGAGTTCGACGCGCCGGAGATCCACCTCGGCTTCACCTACGCCGGGTCCGGGCTCGTGATCGACGACCCGACGGCGGAGAACCTGGAGGACCGCAGGCCGAATACCCGGCCGGGTTCCCGCGCGCCGCACGAGTGGGTGAAGGACGGCATGTCCACATTGGACCTCTTCGGGGACGGGTTCGTGCTGGTGCACTTCGAGGACTCCGCACGGCTGGCGTCGTTCGCGAAGGCGTTCGAGTCGCGGGGCATCCCGTTCCGTGCGGAGAGGCTGGACTCGCCGGAGATCGCCCGGATCTACGAACGGCCGTTCGTCCTGGTGCGACCGGACGGGCACGTGGCGTGGCGCGGTGCGGATCTCCCCGCGGACGCCGGGACGATCGCCGACACCGTGCGCGGAGGTGCGCGATGAAACCGTTCTCCCTCAAGGACTGGCCGGACGAGGACCTGCACGACCCGTTCCCGGTGTTCGCCCGCTACCTCGCGGCCGGGCCCGTGCAGTTCGCAGGCGGCACCTGCTACGTGTTCGGCCACGACGCCGCGGTCGAGGTGCTGACCAGTGCCGCGTTCGGCCGGCGGTCGCCGTCGGGCGGGGGCAGCCCGGTGTCGGTGACCTCGGCGCTGCGCACGCTCGTGGAGAACTGGCTGGTCTTCCTCGACCCGCCGCGGCACACCGAGCTGCGATCGGTGCTGAACAAGGAGTTCTCGCCCTCCGTCGTGACGAACCTCCGGCCGCGGATCACCGAGCTCGCCGAGACCCTGCTGACCGATCTGCCCGTCACGTTCGACCTGGTGGAGAGGTTCTCCGCGCCCCTGCCGATCCTGGTCATCTCCGACCTGCTCGGCGTGCCGCGCGAGGACTCGGGGTGGCTGCGGGACAGGGCGGTCGACCTGCAGGAGGCGAGCAGCGTCAGGGCGGCGGCGAACCCGGACGCGCACGCCGTCGCCGACCGGGCCGCGCGCGAGCTCCGCGACTACTTCCTCGCGCTGATGCAGACGCGGCGGTCCGATCCGGGCGACGACCTGGTGTCGTTGATGGTGTCCGCCCAGACGCGGGGCGAGCCGTTGTCGTCGGACGAGATCGTCGGCACCTGCGTGCACCTGATGACCGCCGGGCACGAGACGACGACCAACGTGCTGAGCAAGTCGGTGCTGGCGCTGGCGTCACGGCCCGAGGCGCTCGCGGAGCTGCGCCGCGGCGTGACCCCGGCCGCCGTCGAGGAGCTGGTGCGGTTCGACCCGCCCGTGCAGGCCGTCGGGCGGTGGGCGCACGAGGACGCCGTCGTCGCGGGCGTCCCGATCCCGGCCGGCACCAGGGTGATGGTGATGCTCGGTGCGGCGAACCGTGATCCTGCCCGGTTCGCCGCACCGGATTCACTGGACCTGAGCCGCGCCGGTGGCCGCAACACCGGCTTCGGACTCGGCATCCACTACTGCCTCGGCGCCACCCTGGCCCGCGCCGAGCTGGAGATCGGGCTCGGCCTGCTCCTCGCGGCACTGGGCGACTACGCGGTGGACAGCGTGAAGTTCCCGCACGACATCGTGTTCCACGGCCCGCACAGCGTCGTCGTGACCCGGTCCGGCTGACGGGTCAGGGCGCGATGCGGGCCAGGTCGACGCGGGAGCGGATGTCGAGCTTGCGGTAGATCTGCCGGAGGTGGAACCCGACGGTGTGCGGGGAGACGAACAGCTCGGTGGCCACCTGCCGGTTGGTCAGGCCGTGCGCGACGAGCGCGGCGACCTTCGCCTCGGTCGTGGTGAGGCTCTCCCAGCCGGATTCGGGACGGGTCTCGTAGTTCCAGTGCCGCCGCCGCACGCCGAGCCGGCGGAGCTTGCGCCGCACCCGTGCCGCGTCCCACGCCGCGCCGAACTCGTCGTAGTGCTCCATCGCCCTGTCGAGCTCCAGCACGGCCTGCTCCCGGTCGTCGTCGCGCAGCAGCGACCCCAGGTCCTCGACCAGCGACGCCACCGCCCACACGTCGTCGCCGTAGAGGTCCTCCAGGCACGCCAGCGCCCCGACGTCACCGTCGAGCAGCGCCCGGCCGTGCCGTGCCGCGGCGACGAACGCGGAGTGGTCCGGGTTCATCGCGGCGATCTCCTCGGCGGTGACGACGATCAGCTTGGCGTGGTCGGTCTCCCCCGCGCTCAGCGCCGTGCGCACCGCCCAGGACGTCGATGACGGGTCCTCCAGGACCAGCCGCCGGCGCGAGGCCGGGTCCTCGAGCACCTCGCGCAGCTCCTCCACCGCCTCCCGCGCGCCGCGGCCGGCGGAGGTGAGCAGCGCGGACAGCAGGCAGCGCAACAGCAACGGCGGACCACCGGGCACCCGGCTCTCCAGGCCGCGCAGGTGCCGCGTCGCCGCCGCCAGGTCGCCCTTGCGCAACGCCGCCATCACCAGCACCGCGCGCAACTGCGGTTCGTACACGGGCGTCCCGGCGCGTTCGGACGCCTGCAGCCCCGCTGTCGCGTCGGCCTCCGCGGCGGCCAGGTCGCCCTTGACCAGGAGGACCTCGGCCCGCAGGGCGAGCGGCAACGAGCTGAGCACGCCCATGTTCCGCTCGTCGATCGAACGCCGCGCCTGCTCGGCCGCCTCGAAGGCCTCGTCGAGCCTGCGCACCCTGGTGAGCATCCACGCCCGCATCCACAGCGGGTCGGCCTGGCAGACCTCGGACAGGTCCGGTTGCAGCGCGATGGCCTCGTCGGTGGTCGCGAGCGCCTCGTTCAGCTCGCCCTCGCGCCACCGCACCCGTGCGCGGACGGTGAGCGCGGCCGCCCGGACCTCGTCGCTGTAGGTGCAGGGGTCTGCCAGCACCCGGTCGGCCATGTCGACGACCTCACGGCGTTCCTCGCCGGAGAAGGTGTTGAGCAGCAACAGGTCCGGCCACGGCTCCTGGTCCTCCCGCCTGCGGGCGACCACGTCCTCCGCCGCCGCCTCGTCGCCGCGCAGCATCAACGCCGTCGCGAGCCAGTTGCGCAGCGGGCCGGACTCCGCGGTGCACGTGCGGAGCTGTTCGGTGGCGAGGTCCACGGCCGTGCCGAGGTCGCCCAGGCGCACCAGCGCGGCGACCGCGGTGGTGGCCAGCACCACCCTGTCGGCGCTGTCCGGGGGTGCGATCTCGAGGCCTCGGGTGGCGAGCGCGGCGGCGGTCTGCGGCGCCGTGGGGAGCAGACCGAGCACGGCCTCGCGGATGATCCGGATGGCGCCCTCGTCGCCCGGCTTCGCGCAGTGCACCAGGTGCACCGCGGCGGCCTCGGCACGGCGCTGCTCGACCAGCATCGTCGCCGCCTGCCGGTGCAGCATCGAGCGCAGCAACGCGGGCACGGTGCCGAGCACCACGAGCCACACCGGTTCGCGGTGGAAGGTGAACTCGTCCCCGTCGCTGTCGATCACTCCGGCGCGGATGGCCTCCTGCAGGGGCCCGAGCAGCTGCGACGTCCGCTCGCCCAGCATCTCGGCGAGGTCCTGCGGCGGGAACCTGCCGCCGAGCACCGCGGCGACCTGCAGCACCTCCCGCGACCGCAGCGACAACCGCCCCAGCCGCGCGCGGACCATGCGCACGAACGCCTCCGGCAGCCGCGCGCCCGGTTCGGCCTCGACCACCGGCGGCACGCTCACGGCACCACACGCCAGCTCGACGACCCCGCCGGAGACGGTCAGACACTGCTCCTGCCGCAGGGCCAGCACCAGGTCGACGATGGCCTGCGGTTCGCCTCCCACGCTCTCGCACAGCGCGATGACGTCCGGATCGGGCGTGGCCGTGAGCAGGCCCTCGACCAGGCTGACGACCGCGGCGCCGGACAGCGGTTCCAGCGGCCCGAGTCTCTTCGCGCGCTGCCGGCGGACCAGCGAGTGCAGCAACTGGCCGTTCGGCGACTCGGCGTGCGCCGAGTCCAGCGCGAACAACCACAGCACCGGCGCGGCGCCGAACTTCGCCATCACCACGCCGAACGCGTGCAGCAACGCGGGTTCCGCCCACTGCACGTCGTCGACGACCACCAGCACCGGCTCGTCGCGCAGGTGCCCGGCGAGCTGCGCCTCGCACCCTGCCGCGAGCACGGCGATGCGGTCGTCCTCGCTGCGCACCGCGCGCGTGGTGACCAGCGAGACGGGCCGGCCGGCACGGGGTGAGACGCCGTCCACGACGGCGAACCCGTGCCGCGCCGCCAGCGCCGCTGCTCGCTCCAGCACCCACGTCTTCCCGGAACCCGACTCGGACTGCAGCACGACGACGTGCGCCGCGGCGCCTGCGCCGATCGTGGAGATCAAGTCCTCGACCACGCCCAGCTCGGCCTCACGGCCGTGCGGCGGTGCTACCGCCGCCACGCTGGGCACGAACGAGGGATCGAAGCCCTTTTCCAGATTCCCCTGAGACACGCCAACTCTCCTATGCGTGTTGTCCAGCCGGGCAACTGCGCATGTCATCGTTGTCATCGGAAGTCGTGAAAACCTCGCCGACCAACGTCCACCACGCGGAACACATTGCTATTCCGGAGCGGATCCACTTTATCTCAATTGGCGGCCGTTATATCTCAACTGGCAGTCACCCCGCACTCGACATGGGATATGAAACAACCCTTCACATTGGCCGCCTATGCTGTTTCCCATGATGGCGGAGCTGCCAGACCGATGTCAACGAGACCAAATGAGTCGGTCAATCTTTAGGAAGAACCCCAAAGTCAGAACGCCCCGGTGGATCAACTGAATCTGATGATTGGCGGGCATCCGCCTGCGACCGGACCGCCGCACGGCCCTCGACGATCAGACGTGAAAACCTGAAAAGGTATTCATCGGCGCACGCGGGTTCGGGCATCCCGGGGCGGCCCGGTGCCCCGGACAGCAGAAACGGGCGGGATGGGGAGACCCCATTCCCGCCCGCTCCGCGGATGATCAGTCGGTCAGTCGCCCTCCACCTCGGTCGCGGACGTCGCCGTCGCGTCGGCGTCGCCGCCGTTGCCGCCGTTGCCGGTGTCACCGCCGTTGGTGGTGCTGTTGTTGGCGGCGAGGCCGGAGTCCCCCGTGGAGGTGACGCCGGAGTGGCCCGAACCCGTGCCGGTCAGGCAGTTCGAGTAGACGCACATGACCCACGCGTCGTTGTCACCGGTGTCGCCGGACGCGCCGGTGTGACCCGTGTTGCCGGACACCGCGGTGTTGGCGCTCACGGCGTGGCCGCCGTTGCCGGACGCCCCGCCGTTGCCCGCCGTGGCGGTCGCAGTGGCGTCGGAGTCGCTGTGGACGGCGTTGTCGTCGGCGTCGTCGGTGTCACTGTGGACGGTGACGTCCGATTCGGCGTCGTCCGACTCAGTCTGGACGGCGGCGAGTTCCGTTGTGGCGACGGCATCTCCGCCGTTGCCGCCGTTGCCCGTGTCACCGCCGTTGGTGCTGCTGTGGTTGGTGGCGTCGCCGGAGTCCCCCGTCGACGTGCTGCCGGAGTTGCCCGAACCCGTGCCGGTCGTGCAGGTGGCGTGGACGCACATCACCCAGGCGTCGTTGTCGCCCGTGTCGCCGGAATCGCCGGAGTGGCCGGTGTTGCCGGAGACGGCGGCGTTGTGGCTGAAGGCGTTGCCGCCGTTGCCGGAGGAAGCGCCGTTGCCGGCCGTGGCGGTCGCCGCGGCCTCGGAGTCGCCGTGGACGCCGTCCTCGTCGTCCGACTCGGTCTCCGCGGCGGTGACCGCCGTGGCGTCGGCGTTCCCGCCGTTGCCGCCGTTGCCGGTGTCACCACCGTTGGTGCTGCTGTGGTTGGTGGCGTCGCCGGAGTTGCCCGTGGCAGTGGTGCCGGAGTGCCCGGAACCGGTGCCCGTCACGCACGTGGCGTGGACGCACATCACGTGCGCGTCGTTGTCACCGGTATCGCCGGAATCCCCGGAGTGGCCGGTGTTCCCCGACACCGCCGTGTTGTGGCTGACGGCGTGGCCGCCGTGCCAGGAGGGAGCTCCGTGCCCGGCGACAGCGGCCGCCGAGGTGTGGTGGCCGAGCCAGTCGCCGTGATCCCCATGTCCCGCACCGTGTCCGTACGACGGGTGGAACGGGTGGACGTCGGCGTTGGCGGTCGAACCGCCGGCCAGGACGAGACCACTGGCCGCTACCGCGGCCAGCAGACTCGCTTTGACGTTCTTGCGCATGGTCTTCCTTTCATGCGAGGCGTCTTCTGGTGCGGCCGCGCGGTTCGTCCACGACCCGGAGCACTTCGGCGTCCGGTCCGCAGGTCCGCCACCTGCCGCCGCGCCGGTGTCCCGTGCAGAAGTCCTCCCGTCTCCGGCGGAACACCTTCGTTGCGCCGTTTGGAGTAGCCGCGACGAGGTGCTGAAAACCTGCCCGGCATCTGCCAGCTGAACGGGCGACAACCGGTACGCCTGCGCCGATCATGACACCCACCGGGAAGGGGGGTTCACCTCGGACAGGGGACGCATGATCGTATGACCGGTCACCGCCAGCCACGGACGACCAGCTGCGTGACGGTCACCGCGAGGGTCAGATGAGCGCCTCGAAGCAGCGCAGGACCTGCACCTTGCCGTACTGGACCTTCGCGTAGACCGTGGCCGTCGCACGCCAGCGGCGGTTCACGCACAGCACCCGCACGGCCCAGTAGCCGTACCAGGGGATCTCCTCGTCGCTCCACTCCTCCAGCTCGTCCCTGCTCGGCAGGTACGTGCGCGAGGACGCCAGCTCCAGCAGCCGGGTCGTGTCCACCCCGGTGAAGCTCGACGGCAGGTGGCGCGCGAGGTCGAGCAGCACCCGGTCGCAGTCCTCGCCGATCCGCCTGATGTCCGGCAGGTGCGGCGAGAGCCCGGAGAAGTACGCCGACACCACCCTGCCGATGCTCTGGGACAGGCCGGGATCGTCGTCCGTGTCGACCAGGGACTCCAGGATGTTCATCAGCCGGGTGTCGAGGGCGTCGAGGTCGTCGCGCCACCGTTCCAGCCGAGCGATCTCCTCGTCGTCGGAGTACTCGGTCTCCGTCCGGACGGCCTTGTCGCGCGCCTCACGAAGGCGGCGTGGCCTGCGGGTCTCCTCGCGGTGCATCACGTAAACGGCCACGACGGCGACGACCGCGATCACCGCCACGCTGATCACCAGCACCACCAGCACCGTCGCGACCACGCCCAGCACCGCGACGACGAAGTTCTCGAACGGCTGGAACGACACCAGCAGCCAGACGAACGCCGCGATCGACCCGGCCGCCAGCACGACCTTCACCAGGCAGCCGCCCACCCGAGTGGCGAGAACGGCCAGCACGACGCTGAGCCCGACGGCAAAGAGCGGATCGCGCATCACCTTCAGCACGGGTTCCATGTCCGTGCCTCGTCCGGCACCGTCTCACCGTTAGCCGGTGCCGCGCAGGTCGAGCCCTTCGGCGGCAGCCCTCGAGGTGACGCGCCCTGCTAGCCTCCACGCCACTCTCCTCGACCTGGTGGGACGGACCGTGTTCGACGCTGATGACCTGCCCGCCTTCGAGCCGCCGGAGTTCGACGAACACCAGGGCGACGAGGAAGACGTGGAGCGGCCGCCGTTGCGCGGCAGCACGACGCCACCCGCCGGACTGCACGACGTGGACTGGGCGGCTCTCGAAGACGCGTACGGCACGGCCGGCGAGACCCCGTGGTTCATCGAGGCGCTCACGAGCGATGATGACGGTGATCGCGATTTCGGTGTGTACGGCCTGTATTCGGCCACCACGCACCAGGGTTCGGTCTACAGCGCGTCCAGGGCCGCGATCCCCTTCCTGGCCGAACTCGTGCGCCGGGACATTCCAATGGCACTGGTGTTCCTCGCCAGGATCGCCGTCGGCGAGACGCATTTCGTGGCACGGCCTGACGACGTCGCCAAGGCCACCAGCGAGTACGCGGACGAGGTCGCGGAGTTCGCTGATGACATCGAGGCGGCGTGGGCCCGCACCGGCGACGACGAGGCGTTGCGGCTGCTCGTCCTGCTCGGCCGGGAACCGAAGGGGTTGCCCGCTCTCACCCCGGACGCGACCGCGGGACTGTGCCTTGCCCACGGTTTCCTCGCCGCGCGGGACAACGGCGTTGTTCCAGGCGGCGCGAAACACACCGGTGCGAGAGTGGAACACGTTGCCGCAGCACGGGATCTGATGGCGAACAGCCCGTCGCTGCACGTGCGAGGCGCTGCCGCGGCGTGCCTGGTCCATTCAGGATTCGCCGACGACGACGCGCTGGCGCTGCTCCACCACCTCGCGCAGGGCGAGTACCCGGTGCACGACGTGTGGACGGCTGACCTGGCCGACCTGGCGGCCTCGGCGTGGTGCTTCGGCACGGACGACGACGGGCTGCTGACGGCATCAGGGAACACCCGGCCGAACCTGCACTCCCGGCTGCTCGAGCGGGTGGCGCGACAGTTCCGCCCCAGCGGCGAGGTCTACCGCCCGGTGTCACCGGAGGAGCTGACGGCGGCCCAGCGCACGACCCTGGAGGCCGCGCTGCGCGGCGCGCCGGAGGCGATCACCGGCGTGGACGCGGACCACCTGCGGGTGGACGTCCCGGGAACGGTGGCCGCGGCGCGGCGGCTGCTCGGCACCGCCAGTGGCGAACTGAGCCGCCGCACCTCCCAGGGGCCGCTGTGGTTCGTGCTGGAGGACGCCCTGTTCGCGCGGGGTGACGGGAAGGTCGCACTCGCCGCCCTGGCCGAGGTGGACGCGTGGGCCGCGCTCAGCGAGGTGTTCACCGCCCGGCAGCCGGGCGGCACGGCCGAGTCGATCACCCTGACCGTGCGGCACGGCGACGACGCCGCCACGCTCGCACTGTGCTCGACCTTCGCCGACGCACTCGCCGATCACCGCACCCGGGTGGAGGAGTTCCTCGACGGGTGGCTGTCCGTGGTGTCCGAAGTGGACGGATACGACCTGGCGTTCGCGGTGCCCGCACAGCGCATCGGCACGGCATTGGTGGCTCTTGCCCGGTCGGGTGGACTACCGGTGCGATTCCACCCGATGGTCAAGCCTTACCACCGGTTCCCGGAGTTTTCCAAGGTTCCGTTGCCGCTCTTGCGCGAACTGGTGGAGCAACTACCGGAGGACGTCCGCGCCGCCCGTCTCGCAGAATGACCGGTAGCACATGAGCGCGTTCACGCACAAGGAATTCCCGGCGTCATCGGCGTTGTTGTTTTCCCCGACCGGACGAACGCCGCGCCGTTTACCACCCCGTTGATTCGTGCAACCTCCCTGCACGGGACTCAGGGGAGGAATCGACATGTCGTTCGGCCGTGGTTCGGGTGCGATGGCGCTCGGGGCCGGTGTCAGCGCGGGTCTCGTGTGGGGTCTGGCGTTCGTGTTGCCGGACCTGCTGACCGGGTGGTCGGCGGTGGCGGTGACAGCGGGCCGGTACCTCGCCTACGGCGTGCTGTCGCTGGCGTTGTTCGCGCTCGGCGGCGCGGCGGTGCGGCGGATCGCCCGGCGGCACTGGGCGCCGGCCCTCGGGTTCGGCATCGCCGGCAACGCCGGGTACTACCTGCTGCTCGTCATCGGCATCCAGACCGTCGGCGCGCCGGTCACGAACATGGTCATCGGGTGCATCCCGGTGACGATGGCGTTGGTGGGCAACCGCGTCTCGAAGCTGTGCCCGTGGCGCAGCCTGGCGCTGCCGGTGACGCTGGTGGCGATCGGGCTGGTGGTGGTGAACGGGCTGGAGATCTCCGGTGCGCAGGCCACCGAACCGACGTCGACGATGACGAAGGTGCTCGGCCTGCTCGCGTGCGCCGCCGCCGTGGCGTTGTGGACCTGGTACGGCATCGCGAACGCCAAGTTCATGGCGGAGAACCCGGACGTGCCCGCCGGGCAGTGGGCCACCGTGGTCGGTGTCGCGACCGGTGCCGTCACGGTGGTGGCGCTGCCGCTGGCCGCGGTGACGGGGCAGTTGAGCGTCGCACCCGGAGGCACGGGTGTCGCGGGCTTCGTGGTCGTCGCGATCGTGCTGGGCGTGCTGGTGTCGTGGGTGGCCACGTGGCTGTGGAACGCCGCTTCGGCGAAGCTCTCCCCCACCGTCGCCGGGATGTTGGTGAACGTCGAGACGTTGTCCGGCTACACCTACGTCTACGCGGCCCGGCAGGAGTGGCCGCCGCTGGGGCAGGTGCTGGGGTTCGCGCTCATCATGGTCGGTGTGGTGCTGGTGATCCGCGTGCAGAACAAGGCGGCGGAGCCCGTGGCGGTGGGCGCGGCCTGAGACGGCGAACGGGGGCGTGCCTTGGTGGCACGCCCCCGTTGTCGCGTTTCGAGGATCAGCCCGCGAACGAGGCGACCCGCTCGGGAAGCGTGGCCCGCATCGACCGGTCGAGCCTCGCCACCAGTTCCTCGCAGTCCTCGGACGTGATGACCAGCGGGGGCGTGAGGACGACCGTGCTGCCCGCGGTGGACAGCAGCAGGCCCTCCTCGCGGCACCGCAGGCGCAGTTCGGCCACGGTGCCGGCGTCCGCGTCGAGGTCGACGCCGATCATCAGGCCCCTGGCGCGCACCGCCACCACTCCGTCGAGCGCGGAGAGCGCCCGTTCCAGCTGCTCGCTCCTCTCCCCGACGTTGGCCAGCACGCGGCCGTCCGCCAGCTCGTCGAGCACGGCGAGGCCCGCCGCGGCGGCCACCGGGTTGCCGTCGCCGGTCGATCCGTGCGGCAGCACCACTCCTGGCCGCGCGGTGGCCGCGGCCAGCACCTCGGAGGTGGTGGCGATGGCGGCCAGCGGGACGTAGCCGGAGCTGATCCCCTTGCTCAGCAACACCATGTCCGGGCGCAGTCCGAGCTCGCCGGTGACGGTGAGCGCGCCGGTGCGGCCGAACCCGGTGGACACCTCGTCGATCACGAAGTGGATGCCGTGCTCCTGGCACAGCCGCTGCACCTCGGCCAGGTGGCCGGGCGGCGCCTCCTGCACGCCGGTGCCCAGGACCGGTTCGAGCACGATCGCGGTGACGCGGTCCGGGCCGATCCGCTCGACCTCGGCGCGCAGGTGGTCGAGGTCCCACGGGCGCACGTGGTGCACGCCGGGCGTGAGCGGTCCGTGCAGCGCGTGCACGTCCGGCTCACCGGTGATCGCCGTGGCGAGGCCGCCGATGCCGTGGTAGCCGTCGAGCTGGGCGATCACGTGCGTGCGGTCCGGGTCGCCGCCGACGATGCGGGTGAAGCGCGACAGGAACACCGCGCCCTCCACGGCCTGCGCGCCGGTGGTGCACAGCCGCACGTGCCGCAGGTGTTCGGGCAGCACGGCGACCAGTCGCTCGGCGTAGCGCAAGGTGATCTCGGCGGGCTGGTCGTGCCGGATCGACTGGGCCACGGGCAACGTCGCGAGCTGGTGGGCGATGGCCTCGGCGACGGCCCGGTTGTCGTACCCGAGGCTCGCGTTCCACAGCGCCGACCGCGCGTCGAGGTACTCCCGGCCGCTCGCGTCGGTGACGCGGCAGCCCCGTCCGGACACGAGCGCCCGGCCGCGCACCTCCTCCGGCGAGGTGTCCCGGGTCCGTGCGCTGAACCACAGCGCGGTGGTCTGGCTCATCGTTCCTCCTGGCTCGTGGTTCGTTCTTCTGGGGATGTCACTGCGACTTGAGCGCCGCGGCGAGCAGGTCGGGCAGTTCCGGGGACGGCAGGAACGCGGCGTTCCACAGCGCGACGTGGCGCAGCCCGTCGGCGACGGGCAGGTCCCTGGTGCGGTCGAGCACCGCCTTGACGCCCGCGACCGCGGCGGGCGGGTGCCCGGCGATCTGCCGGGCGGTGGTGAGGGCGTCCTCCCACAGCGCGTCGGCGTCGGGCGCGACCCTGGACACCAGTCGCAGCGCCAAGGCCTCCTCGGCGCCGACGTCACGGCCGGTGAGGGCGAGCTCCCTGGTGGCCGCCTCACCGATGACGTGCGGAAGCCGTTGCAGGCTCCCGAGATCGGCCACGATGCCGAGTCTCACCTCGCGCAGCGAGAACGACGCCGGCGCCGAGGCGAGCCGGATGTCGCACGCCGACACGAGGTCGAGTCCCGCGCCGACGCACGGCCCGTGCACGGCGGCGATCCACGGCAGTCTGCTGCGGTTGACCGCGCCGAGGGCGTCCTGCATCGAGGTCGCCTCGGCGAGCAGCCGCTCGCGCAGGTCGGGCCTGCGGGTGAGCCTGCGGTAGTGCGGCAGGTACCAGAGCAGGTCGAGCCCGCCGCTGAAGCACTCCCCCGCACCGCGCAGCACCACGGCCCGCACGTCCTCGTCGGCGTCCAGTCCGGCCACCAGAGCGGGAAGTTCGGTCCACACCAGACCGCCCATGACGTTGCCTTCACCGGTGCCGTCGAGCACGACCTCGGTGACGCCCGCTCCGAGGTGGCGCACCGAGAACGTCCGGAAATCCATTCACAACCCCCTAGTCCAGCGCGCGGAACGCTCGCTGGTGCAGGACGAGCGGTGCGCTGGTTGTGTCGACGTCGTGCCACAACGGCATTCCGACCAGCAACGCGTGATCGCCGTAGACGAGTTCGTCGCGCAGGTCGCAGACCATCGCGGCGGCGGCGTCGGCGAGCAGGGGCACGCCGCTCACGACGTGGGTCGGCACGTCCCGGAAGCGGTCGGCCTGGGTCCCGGTGGCGAACCGCCCGCACAGGTCGCTCTGCTGCGAGCACAGGACGCTCACGCCGAACAGCCGTGTTCTGCGGATCGCCTCGAGCGTGCCGCTGCCGGTGGCCAGCGACACGAGCAGCGTCGGTGGCCGCACGGACAGCGACATCATCGCGTTGACGGTGCACCCCGCGGGCGCGGAGCCGTCGTCGGTCGTGATGACCGTGACGCCGGTGGGCCACTGGGTCATGAAGTCGCGGAACTCGGTGCCGGGTGCGGAAAGCCTGTCCTGGGTGCGCATGGCGTCCTCCTCCGGCCGTCAGACTCCGGCGACCTGGTGTTCGGGTTGCGGCGGCAGGTGCTCCAGCGACCGCTCGATGTCCTCCTCGGTCACCACGATCTCCTCGTCGACCTGACCGTCCAGATAGGACCGGTAGGACGCCATGTCGAACAGGCCGTGCCCGCTGAGGGAGAACAGGATCACCGGCGACGTGCCGTCCCGGTCGGCCTTGGCGGCCTCGACGACGGCGCCGTGCACGGCGTGCGCGCTCTCCGGCGCCGGCACGAGTCCCTCGGCGCGGGCGAACAGCACCGCGGACTCGAACACCTCGCGCTGCTGGTAGGCGGTCGCCTCGATCAGGCCCCTGTCGTACAGGGCGCTGACCACCTTGGCGGTGGCGTGGTAGCGCAGGCCGCCCGCGTGCATCCGGGGCGGCGCGAACCGCGAGCCCAGCGTGTACATCTTCTGCAGCGCGTTCTGCTCGGAGCTGTCGGTGAAGTCGTAGGCGTACCGGCCCCTGGTGAGCTTCGGGCACGCGGCGGGCTCCACGGATACGCACCGCACGTGCCCCTGGTCGGGACGCAGGAACGGGAAGGCGAGCCCGCCGAAGTTGCTGCCCGCGCCGAGCCCGGCGATCACGACGTCGGCCCGTTCGCCGAACTCGGTCAGCTGGTCGATCGCCTCCAGGCCCATGACGGTGTTGTGCAGCAACGAGTACGTCTCGCCGCTGCCCGCGCAGAACCGGGTGCCGGGCTGCTGGGTCGCCTCCATGGCCTCGGCCAGCGCGATGGACAGCGTGCCCGCGTTCTCGTGGGCGAACCGGCGGCCCGCGGCGGTGCCGTCGCTGGGACTCGCGATCACCTCGGCGCCCAGCATCTCCATGATGGTGCGGCGGTGCGGTTTGCTCTCCAGGCTCGTGCGGACCATGTAGACCACGCACTCCAACCCGAACATGTGGCACGCCGTGGCGACCGCCGTGCCCCACTGACCCGCACCGGTGGCGACGGCGAGCCGCTTGGCGCCCGCCGCCTTGTAGTAGTGCGCCTGGGCAATCGCGGTGTTGAGCTTGTGGCTGCCGGACGGGTTGCCGCCCTCGTACTTGTAGTAGATGCGGGCGCGGGTGCCGAGCGCCTCCTCCAACTCGGTGGCGCGGCGCAGCGGCGTGGTGCGCCACTGGGCGTAGCGCCGCGCGACCTCCTCGGGGATCGGCACCCAGCGCTCGCGGGTGACCTCCTGGCGGATGAGGCTCAGCGGCACCTGCGGGTCGAGCCGGGCGCCCTCCCGCCGCACGGGCGGCGGCAGGTCCGGCGGCAGGTCGAAGTCGAGGTCGGCCAGGACGTTGTACCAGGCAGTGGGCGGTGTGGTCACCGGGCCTCCTCGTGGCGGTGTGCGGTCGGGCCCGGCCGGACGGCCAGGGCGCAGGGCGGGCCGACGTCCACCAGGCGCCAGCGCACCCGGCGCCAGCGGCCCTCGCGGGCGTCGGGGTGGACGGGGATGCGCCACGGCAGGTCGGCCAGACCCATGCCCGTGGCCTTCACGCACGCTTCCTGCACTGCCCACACGCGGCTGAACGCGTCCGCCGCGTCGGAACGCGCGAGCACGTCGCCCGCGTGCGGCCCGCAGCAGCGGCGGACCAGCCCGTGGTGCAGCGGCGCGGACGGCTCGGCGACGTCGACCCCGATCTCACCGCCGGTCCACACCGCCGCGGCGGTGTGCTGGTCGGTGTGCGAGATGGACACCCCGACACCGGGCAGCAGCAACGGCCGGCCGCGGCCGGTGGTGCGCAACGGCCTCGCCGCCGCGCGGGGGCCGAGCACCTTGGCCACGAGCTGCCTCAGCAGTGACCGTCCGCGCAGGAACTCGTTGGCGCGCAACGGTCCCATGTCTTCGGAGGCGGCGCGTTCTTCGGCGGTCGCGAAGCCGGTGTCGGTGGCGTGCGCCGGGAGGACCGCCACGTGGGCGGTTGGCAGGCCTGGTCCGACGGGCACGGACAGGACGGGCAGGTTCCGGACGGCCGGGTTCAGACCGGCTACGTCCAGACCGGCTACGTCCAGACCGGCTACGTCCAGACCGGCTGCGCCAAGGCCAGGCGCGTCCAGGGCGGGCGCGTCCAGAGCGGGCACGTCCAGAGCGGGCACGTCCAGAGCGGGCACGTCCAGAGCGGGCACGTCCAGAGCGGGCGCGTCCACAACGGACACACCTGGGGCGGGCAGGGCGAGGGCGGTGGACGTGGTCACAGGGCCAGCCCCACCCCTCGGTCGACCAGCACCAGCGCGCCGTTCGCCCCGAGCAGCCGGTCGTTCGCGTAGTTCAGCGACGACGACCGCAGGTCGCGGAACAGCCGCTCCAGCGGCAGCGGCGCGTCGCGCAGGTAGCCGTGGCGCAGGCCGGCCACCTCGACCAGGGTGTCCACGACGGCGAACGAGCGCTCGGCGGCGTGCACCTTGAGGCCGTTGAGGCGCAGCTGCACGTCGGGTGCCTCCGGGTCGGGGGCGAGGCTCGTGTCCCGCACCACCTGGGCGATCAGGGCGGCCGTGGTGTCGAGGTCGAGGCGCACTCTGGCCAACCGGGCGCGGAGCAGGTCCGACTCCAGGTTGAACTGCTTGCGGCCGGCGGGGCTGCGCACCAGTTCGAGCACTGCCCGCAGCGCGCCGCGGGCGGCGCCGAGCCAGCACGAGGCCCAGGCGATGTGGCCGACCGGGACGAACGTGCGCAGCGCCACGTCGCGGAAACCGCCCGCGCCGCCGACGATCGCGCTCTCCGCGACCGTGCCGGACAGGTGCAGCGGGCCGCTGTGCGTGCCGCGCATCCCCATGGGGTCCCAGGAGAAGCCCTCGGCGTGCCGCACGGTCAGCTGCTCGCGGTCGGCGTAGACCAGCGACACCTCCGCCGGCTGCGCCGATTCGGAGTCCTTCATGGTGATCAGGAAGCCGTCGGCGTCCGAACCGCCCGTGACGATCGGCGCGTCGCGGTCGAGGTGCACCTTCCCGTCCTCGCGGCGCAACGGCGCGTGGGCGCTGAGCAGGTGGCCGCCCTTGACCTTCTCGCTGGTGACCGAGGCGACGTACACCTCGCCCGCGGCCAGCCGGGGCAGCAGGTCTGCCTGCAGCTCGGGACTGCCGTGGCCGACCAGCGCCGCGACCTGCTGGCAGTGCATCGCCCAGATCATGCCGGTGGACAGGCACTCGCCGGACAGTTCGGCGGCCACGCGCACCAGGTCGTCCAGGCCGCCGCCGAGGCCGCCGTGCGCCACCGGCACGAGCAGGCCCATCAACCCGCTGTCGCGCAACGCCTTCAGCGGCGCGGTGGGGAACGAGGCGTCGGCGTCGACCTGCCGGGCGTGGTCGCGCAGGACCGGCAGCACCGACTCGACCCGGTCGCCGATCTCCCGCTGGTCCGGGCGCGTCTGCGTGGTCGTCACGACGTTCCCACGGCGGGCTCGTCGACAGCCGTCCCGACGGCCTTGCGCAGGCTCTCGGCGGTGGCGAAGGTGTCGCCGGTCATCATCTCGTCCGGCAGCACGACGCCCAGTTCGTCCTCGAGGTCGAAGAGCAGCTCCACGGCCTGCATGGAGTCCAGGCCGAACTTCTTGAGCGGGGCGTCCTGCGGCAGCTCCGCACCTTCGGGCAGGTTCTTGAGGTGCCGTCGCAGCACCGAGTCGAACTCGTTGTCTTCCATGGCCTTCAGTCCTTTCATCCACTGTGGACGGGCAGTCGCACGAGGTTCAGGCGGGACACGTCGAGCACCGTGTCGCCGCGCACCACCACCTCGGCGGGAGGGGTGTGGCCCAGGAAGCCGAGCAGGCTCGCGGTGAGCCCGTAGGCGCCGACGTTGGGCACGACGACGAGGTCGCCGGGACGCACGGCCGGCATTCGCAGGCCGCGGCCGAGGGTGTCCAGAGGGGTGCAGAGCGGGCCGACCAGCGTCGCGGTCACCTCGCCCGGCTCCCCCGCGCCGACGGGAACGACGTCCGGCGCGAGCCGGGGCAGCCGGCGCAGACCGGACATGCCTCCGAGGTGGTTGACCCCGGTGTCGAGCACGACGAACAGCTCGCCCTTGGAGTGCTTGACGTCCACCACCCGCGCGATCAGGGTGCCGGAGTCGCCGACCAGGTGGCGGCCGGACTCGAACGCGATCCGGGGCTCGCCGTCGCGCCAGCCGGGCAGCCGCCGGTCCAGCAGGTCGGTGAGCCGCGCGGCCAGACCGGGGAACCGGGGCCGCTCGCCGCGGTGCGCGTAGGGCGCTCCGAACCCGCCGCCGAGGTCCACCTCCTCCAGCCGCCCGAGCCGTCCGGCCAGGTCCGTGGCGAGGTCGACGGCCACCTCGAACTGGCGTACCAGCGCGTCCTCGTCGACGAAGTTGCTGCCCATGTAGAGGTGCAGGCCGGTGACGGTGGCGGCGGCGTGGCCGCGGAACGCCCCGGGATCGGCGGCGACCCACGACGCGTCCGCGCCGAACTGCGACGCCGTGCCGGTCATGGTCAGCCCGGTGCCCGCCACGCCCTCGTCGGCGTTGACCCGCAACAGGCACTTCGCCTCGGCCCCGTGCCGGGCCGCGCACTCGCCGACCGCGCGCAGGTCGGTGGGCGAGTCGACGGAGAACCGGGTCACCCCGCGGCTCAGGGCGTGCTCCAGCACGGCGGCGGACTTGCCGGGTCCGGTGAGCAGCACCAGGTCCGGTGACACTCCCGCCGCCAGAGTCGCGTCCACCTCGCCGTCCGAGCTGACCTCGGCGCGGCACCCGAGGCGGGCCAGGGTGCTGACGATCGCGGGGTGGGGGTTGGCCTTCAGGGAGTAGTAGAGGACCGACGGGTCCGGGAGGGCGCGCCGCAGGTCGGTGTGCGCGGCTTCGACGGCGTCGAGGTCGTAGACGTAGGCGGGGGTGCCGGCCAGGTCCGCGATCCGTTCAACACCGGTCGCGGCCGTGGTCGCGGTTGTGGTCATGGCGTCGTCCAAGGCGGTCATCGCGCACCGCCCTGGCGGGCGAGCAGCTCTGCCAGACCCTTCTTGTCCACCTTGCCGTTGACGCTGAGCGGCAACGCGTCGAGCACCACCACCTCGCTCGGCAGCTTCTGCTCCTCCAGCCGGTCGCCCAGCTGCTCCACCAGGTACGGCGCGAGCAGGTCGCCCGCGACCGCCAGCAGCGCCCCCGTGGAGTCGTCCGGTGGCAGCAGTGCCGCCAGTTCCACCCCCGGCACGTCCAGCGCCGCCGCCTCGATCTCGAGGCTGCTCACCCGGATGCCGCGCTGCTTGTAGATGTCGTCGTCGCGGCCGATGAAGTACAGGTGGCCGTCCTCGTCGAAGCGGCAGCGGTCGCCGGTGTGCAGCACCGGCTGGCCGAACGCGTCGCGGCGGTACCGGCGGGCGGTCAGCTCCGGCGCGCGCCAGTACCCGGCCATCACGTTCGGGCCGCGCACCACCAGTTCGCCGATCTCGCCCGCGGGCAGGCGGCGTCCGTCCTCGTCGGCGGCGTAGGCCTCGGTGCCGGGCAGCGGCAGGCCGCACGAGCCCGGCCGGACCAGGTCGGCGTTCGGCTCGGCGATGGAGACGCGCTTGCACTCGGTCAGGCCGAACATGGCCACCACGTCGAGCCCCGGCACGGCCTCCCGCAGCCGCACGGACGCCGTGACGGGCAGCGCCGCACCGGTGTTGGTCACCATCCGCAGCCGTGCGGGAGGGTTTCCGGCGCGGCCCACGAGCCGGCCCAGGGTGGCGGCGAGGCTCGGCACGAGCGGGAACACGGTGGTGTCGTGCTCCACCAACCGCCGCAGCAACGCGGGACCGGCGTCGCTGTCGTCGCCGACCACCAGGCACGCTCCCGCCTGGCAGGACAGGAACATCTGGTACTGGCCGTAGTCGAAGGACAGCGGCAGGCAGCAGAACACCACGTCGTCGGCGCGGTAGCCCAGGCGTTCCTGGATGGCGGCCGCGGCGAACAGCACCTGGGCGTGGGTGGAGACGACGGCCTTGGGCATGGACGTGCTGCCCGACGTGTAGATGAGCGCGACCGGGTCGGTGGCCGCGCACGGCTCGCCGGCGGGCAGCGGCTCGGACGGCGTGGCCGGCAGTTCGTCCAACCGGTGCACGGGCACGTCCACGGACAGGCGTCCCGCGGCGTCGTCGGTCGCGATGATCAGCCTCGGCTCGCTGTCTCCGAGGATGTGGTCGAGGTGGTACGGGCGGATGCGGTCGCTGAGCACGACGTGCAGCGCGCCGAGGCGGGAGCAGGCGTGCACGAGCGCGGTCGTCTCCAGCGCGTGCGGCGCGAGCAGCAACACCCGGTCGCCACGCACGACACCCCGGCCGCGCAACCACTGGGCGTAGGCCTCGGACCTGTTGCGCAGCGCGCGGTAGGTCCAGGTCTGCTCGCCGCGGCGCACGGCCGGAGCGTCAGGTGCGAGTTCGGCCTGGCGGTCGAGCAGGTGGTGCAGCAGGAAGGCCGTCATCGGATCGCCTCCGGGGTCGCGCCGGCGACGGTGGTCGCCAGCAGGTCGGTGAGCGAGTCCAGCGAGTCGAACGCCTCGGGGACGATGAGGTCCGCGGGCACCTCCACGCCCAGGTCGGTCTCGAGGCGTTCCAGCACGGTGACGACCGCGATCGAGTCGAACCCGGGCAGGTCGAACAACGAGCGCGCCGAACGCGGCGCGCCGGGCGGTGTGCCGAGCACGTCGGCCACCGCGTGCGCGGCCCGGTCGGCCAGTTCCTGTCTGGCGAATTCCCTTGCATGGGGCCGCATCAGCGTTCCTTCCCGATGGTCGTGACGAGGGCGGGCAGCTCGGCGCGGGCGACCTTGCCGGTGCTGGTGCGGGGCAGGTCCGGCACGACGTGCACCGCGCCGGGCACCATGTAGCCGGGCAACCGGGCCCGGCAGTGCGCGAGCACGTCCGCACCGGTGAGCGCCCCCGCGTCCGGCCGGGGCACGACCAGCGCGTGCAGCCGGTGGGTCAGCTCGGGGTCCGGCACCGCGACCACCACCACCTCGGCCACGTCCGGATGGGTGCCGGCGGCGGCCTCCACGTCACCGAGCTCGACCCGGTACCCGCGCGTCTTGACCAGCCCGTCGCGACGGCCCAGCAGGTGCAGCACCCCGTTGGCGTCACGGCGGGCGATGTCGCCGGTCCGGTAGCAGCGGCGCGGTCCGGCGGGGGTGGTCAGCTCGACCACCGCCCCGGCGGTGAGGTCCGGCCGGCCGAGGTAGCCGGGCGTGACGCAGTCGCCGGCCACCACCAGCTCACCCTCCGCCGCACCGTCGAACGACGCCGTGCCGTCCTGGTCGAGCAGGCCGATCAGGGTGCCGTCGATCGGGTGCCCTACAGGAACGCGGCTGTCCGGGTCCGGCGGGCCGTCCAGCACGTGGCTGGTGATGACGTTGGTCTCGATGGGGCCGTAGAGGTTGGCGAAGGTCGCCTGCGGGAGGGCGTGCATCAGCTCGGCGAGCGCGGCGGCGCGGAACTCCTCCCCCGCGTACAGGACGCGCTTCAGCGCGGGCAGACCGTCCGCGCGCAACGTCGAGCGGCGCAGCAGTGCGGTCAACGCCGACGGCACCGCGTACAGGTGCGTGATCGCACGTTCGGCCAGAAACCGTTGCAGCGCTTGGGGGAACAACGCATGCCGCTCCGGCACCGGGTGCAGCTCCGCGCCCGCGCCCAGTCCGACGTAGACGTCGTAGACGGGCAGGTCGAAGTGCAGCGGTGCGTGCACGGCCACCCGGTCGCCCGGTTCCAGGGGGAACGTGTCCGCGGCCCAGTCGACGAACGCGGACGCGTTGCGGTGGGTGATGACGACGCCCTTGGGGGTGCCGGTGGAGCCGGAGGTGTAGAGGACGTACGCCTCGTCATCGGGGTGCGGTGTGGGGAAGGCGAACGCCTGGGTGGCTGGGATGGAGGCCGCGGTGACTGCAGAGGCGGCGTCAGGTGCCGGGATGGCGGGCCCAAGGGCGGCCCCAGGGGCGGTGGCGCGCCCAAGGGTGGTGGCGGGCGCAGGGGTGCCGGTGGGCACGGTGGCGGCAGGCGTGGTGGTGGCGGCGGGGGTGGCAGGCGTGGCGGTGGCGGCGGGGACACCGAGGTCGTCGCTGCCGATCGCAACGGCGCAGGCCGAGTCGGTCACCACGAACCGCTGCCGTTCCGCCGGAGCGGACGGGTCGATCGGCACGTAAGCGCACCCGGCCCGCAGCACGGCCAGCATCGCGAGCACCGTGCCCGGCTGCTTGGTGCTGAGCACGGCGACCCGGCTGCCGGGCTCGACCTGGCGCAGCAGCGCCGAGGCCAGGCCGTCAACGGCCCTCAAGAGTTCGCCGTAGGAGGTCGTGGCACCGTCAGCGTCGACGAGGGCGGTGGCGTCAGGTTTGCGTTGGGCGGCGTCCAGGACGCGGTCGAGCACGGTGCTCACGCGGCACTCCTCAACGACTCGACCACCCAGCCGGCCACGGCCGTCTCCTGCTCCGAGGCAGCGCGAACGGCGTCGAGCACCGAGCGCGGCGCGGCCCGTCCGGCCTGGACGCGGCGAGTGGCGACGTAGGCCATCTCGGACGCCCTGCGCCACGCGGGAATCAGGTCGGCCTCGAACCGGTGGGCCAGGTCCTCCAAACCGATGCGCCGCAACGCCGCGCGCTCGTCGACCAGCCACAGCCGGTGCAAGGACCGGTCCCGGACGAGGAGCCACACCTGGAGCGCCAGGTTCGCCAGGGCGTCCCGGTCGAGGTCGGTGTGCCCGTCGAGCAGCCGGGCGAACGAGCCGTCCCGTTCGGCGGCGAGGATTCCCTCGGCGTTGGTGGCGACCTGGTGCGGCACGTCGAGCGGGGTGGGGTCGCCGATGCGGTCGAGCACGGCCCACGAGCCCTCGCCGAGTGCCGGTGCGATGTCCGCCAGGCCCACCTTGACCGTCACGGGGGTGGCGCGGCCGTAGGCGGTGGCGTTGTGGTACGGGTCGACGACGTGCAGAACCGGTTCGCGGGACTGGGGATCGATGCCCTCCACGACGAAGCCGTGCGCCATGTGTTCGTTGCGGTGGTAGGGCAGCCACGGCATGTGGAAGGCGTCGCCGACGACCAGGACGGCTCGGCCCTCGCGCAGTTCGGCGTGCCAGGACAGGACGGCCGCAGCCGGGTCACCGCCGACGTCGCGCCAGCTGGGGGCGAAGCCGGTGCGGGTGGCGAGCCACGCGTCCTGGTCGCGGGAGGGCAGGTTCAGGCGCGGTGGCCCCTCGGTGTCCTCGATCAGGCAGAACTTCCAGCGCGACGCGAACGGCGTGCGGACGTCGTCCACGCCGGCCTGGGCCAGCAGCAACGCCAGGTCGTCGGACACGCAGTCGAGGAACGGGGAGTCGACCCGGCTCAGCGAGGCGGCGCAGGGCGCGAAGGCGAGCGAGTGGACGGTGGAAACCACGCAAGTCCCCCTAAGGGCGAATATCTGGTTGATTTGCGGTATCGGACGCGCAGGGAGGCGCACCATTAATAAATGGACACAGGACCGAACCGCTAAACCACATTTCCCAGACCGGTCGCGATCGCCGCACGCTGTTTGGCGGCACCTTCCACGGACCTGCCGGGCTTCACCTGACTCCCCCATTCGTACTGCGGCCCCCGAGAGCGTTGCAAGTGCGGCAGTTTTGGCCGCACGGGTTTATCGCGGCGACCCACCACCGCCGCGAACAGCGGAGAAGTGCCCGAAACAGATCCAAACCACGCCACTCGGCCCAGCGGACCCACCACCCGGCCCAACCTTCTACCGGCCGAACGAACGAGCACCGGGCAGAAATTGCCCCAGTGGGGTCACAGTTTTTTCACGCTCCTTTTCGGACATTCGAAATTCCGATCATTTGGGACACCGAGTTGTAACTCCGCCGGACTTCTGCTTCCGTGAGCCGAGAGCTTTTATCGCAGATCCGGACGGGGCCATGATCGAAACCATTGTGTTGAACGCGCGCCGGGCCGCCGACGCCGCTCCCGCGGTGCGCGACCCCGCGTACCCGTTGTTCGCGGCCGCGGTCGGAAAACGTCTGGTGGAGCGCTGGGACGAGGTGCTGGCCGCCAACGAGGCGGACCTGCGGGCCGCCCGTGACGCGGGCCTGTCGCCCGCCATGGTCGAGCGGATGGGGCTGGCCGGGGCACACCTCGAGGCCCTGGCCGAGCTGACCCGGCAGGTCCAGGAGGACCTGCCTGCCGTCACCGCGCCGGGGCCGGAGGTGCGGGGCGTCGGGCGCAGCCGGGCGCGCCTGGTGGCCAGGCCGCTGGGCGTGCTGCTGATGGTCTACGAGTCGCGCCCCATGGTGACGCTGGACAGCGCCGTGCTCGCGGTGTGCACGGGCAACGCCGTGTTGCTGCGCGGTGGCAGCGAATGCCGCGGCTGCAACGCCGTGCTGGCCGACGTCATCGCGTCGGCGTTGCGCGACGCCGGTCTGCCCGAGCACCTGGCGCAGGTGCTCCTCGACACCGACCGCGCGGGATTGCGCGAGCTGATGAAGCGCGACGACGCGATCGACGTGCTGCTGCCGCGCGGCGGTTCGGGCCTGGTGTCGTACTGCCGCACCGCGTCCCGGATCCCCGTGATCGCGGGCGGCGCGGGCGTGAACCACCTGTACGCGCACTCCTCCGCCGACGCGGACGAGGCGGTCCGGCTGGTCCTGGACAGCAAACTGCCCGACCCCGCGGGCTGCACGGCGCTGGAGATGCTGTTGCTGGACGAGGGTCTGGCGGACGACTTCTTCGCCGCGCTCACCGCCCGGCTCGACGAGCCGGACGTGCGCGGGCTCGTGCTGCGGACGCCCGCCGAGGTCGCCGAACGGCTGCCCGCCGAGCTGACCCGGGTGCTCGAAGTCCGGGAACTGGCGGGGAACGACGACGGCCGGGAGTTCCTCGACACCACGCTGGGCGTGCGCCTCGTGTCCGATGTGGACGAAGCCGTGCGGCACGTGCGGCGCCACGGCACCGGGCACACGGAGGGCGTCGCCGCCCGCTCGGCCGAGGTGGTCGAGCGCTTCACCGCACAGGTGGACGCGGCGGCGGTCGTGGTCAACGGCTCGTTGCGGCTGCACGACGGACCCACGATGGGCGCGGGTCCGGAGATCGCGATCAGCACCGGCCGGCTGCACGTGCGCGGCCCGGTCGGCCTGGCCGCCCTGCTCACCAGGAGCTGGGTGGTCGACGGCGGCGGGACCGTCCGGTTCCGGCGCGACGGCGCGGAAGGGGAGGACCGATGACGGTGGCGGACGCGAACGTGCGCGAGGAGGTCAACACCGCGGTGAAGAAGATGGTGGTGGCCGAGTCGCGGCTGTCGATCGACCCGGCGACGGTGGGCGACACCGAGCCGTTGAACGGCGAGGTGCTGCGGGTGACCTCGGTGGGGTTCCTGTCCATGCTGATCCGGCTGGAGGACGAGCTGGGCGTGACGCTGCCCGACGACCTGTTCGCGGGCCGCAGCTTCCACACCGTGGCCGACCTGGTCGACGTGGTGGCGCCCACCTGCACGGGCCGGGCGGCCGGGTGAGCGCGCCCACCGCACCGGAGGAGGCCGGCACGCGGGCGTTGAGCTGCTACACCGCGAACCTCGCCCGCTACCTGCTGCGCGACGACCCGGACGCGCTCGACGCCATCGCCCGCTCGGTGCGCCTGGCCGTGCGGACGGACCTGCCCGATGACGCGCTCGCGGTGTCCCACCACGGCGTGCCGCTCAACGAGATGCCACCGGGCGGCGTGCTGGAGCACGCGTCGGCTCCCACCGCCGAGGCCGCCCTGGAGGGCATCGCCGAGGAGCTGGAACGCCGCGGTCAGGTCGTCGTCGCGGCCTCCAGCGCCGCGCTGCCGTGGTCGCTCGCCCGCCACGAGGACAGCGCGCCGCACCTGCTGCTGGTGAACGGGCACGGTCCCGGCCGGTGGCACGTGGTGGACGACTTCGCCGCCCTGCTCCCGGAAGGGCGGCAGGACCCGTTCGACGGATGGGTGCAGGACGCCGCGCTGCTCTCCGCGATGGCACCGGCCACCTCGCGCCCGGAGCACCGGTTGCGCGACGAGAACCTGTTCGGCGTGCCCGTGCCGCCACCGCCCGCCGACCAGTACAGGTGGTTCGTGCTCGGCTCCCCCGGCCACCGCTCCCCAGGCCTGCCGGAAGGCTGGCTGTGCGGAGCGGACGCCATCGAGGCGCTCGCGGAGTTCTGGGTCGCTCTGGGCGAGCACCCCGGCCGGGCCAGGTTCCTCGACGACGTGTGGGCCGCCTCCCAGCACCACACCTTCCGCTACGCGCGGCTGCTGCACACCTGCCGCCTCGCCGACCGGGACGCCGAGGCGGTCCGCGCCGCGTCCGCCGCGTGGCGCGACCTGCCGATGGCGCTGCACTTCGCGGTGCGGTCCGCCGAACGCGGCCGATCGAGGCCCGCCGTGGTCAGGGCGACGTTCGACCACCTGCTCGCGGTCGAAACCGCTGCCCGGACGGTGATCGGCCACTACGGCTACCTTTCTGAAGCATGACCGTCAGACTGTGGATGCGCAGCGAGGTGCGGCCGACCGAGCGCCGCGCGCCGATCACGCCCGCCGACGCCGCCTCGCTGGTGAGCGAGGGCTTCGCCGTGACCGTCGAGGAGTCCGCGCAACGCGTGCACCCGATCGGGGACTACGCCGCCGCGGGCTGCACCGTGGCCGAGGCGGGCGGCTGGGTCGACGCGCCCGACGACTTCGTGGTCGTCGGGTTGAAGGAGCTGCCGGACGACCCCTCCGAGCTGCGTCACCGGCACGTGTTCTTCGGCCACGCCTACAAGAAGCAGGAAGGTGCGGAACGGCTGCTGCGCCGGTTCGACGCGGGTGGCGGGGTGCTGCTCGACCTCGAGTACCTGACCGACGACTCCGGCCGGCGGCTGGCGGCGTTCGGCTACTGGGCGGGGTACGTGGGCGCGGCGCTGGCGGTGCTGCACCACCGCGGCGCGCTCGACGCTCCGCTGCGGCCCACGTCCGTGCCCGAGCTCGACGCCCTGCTGGCGGGCGGTGACCCGCTGAGCGCGGTGGTGATCGGCGCGCTGGGCCGGTGCGGCCGCGGTGCCGACCGGGCGCTGACGGCGGCGGGTGTCACGCCGACGCGCTGGGACCTCGCCGAGACGCGCGACCTGGACCGGCCCGCGCTGCTGCGGCACGAGGTCCTGGTCAACGCGGTGCTCACGTCCGAGCCCATCCCGCCGTTCCTGCGCCCGGAGGACCTCGACGAGCCGCGTGCGCTGCGGACCGTGTGCGACGTGACGTGCGACGTCGGCTCGCCGTTCAACGTGCTGCCGATCTACGACAGCACGACGAGCTGGGACCAGCTGGCGCGGGCGCTGCGCGAGGAGCCGCCGCTCGACCTCATCGCGATCGACAACCTCCCGTCGCTGGTGCCGCTGGAGGCCACCGACGCGTTCTCCGCCGACCTGCTGCCGCTGCTGCGCGACCTCCCGCGGGCGACCTCTCCCTGGCAGCGCGCCGAGCGGCTCTTCCACGACACCGTCACAGCGATCAAGGAGACGTCCCGATGACCGACCTCGTCCCGCCCACCGGCCGGGTGCACTGGATCGGCACCGGCCTGTCCACCGGCAGCGGGCTGCGGGTGCTCGCGTCGTCGCACGACGTCCTGCTGTGGGCGCGTTCCGAGGAGAAGGCCGAACGCTGCCTCGCCCGGCTCGGCCTCACCGGCCAGGCGGGCGTGCGGCGGTTCGACCACGACGCCCTGGCCGCCGAACTGCGCGCGGGCGACGTGGTCGTGTCGATGCTGCCCGCGCCCGAACACCCGGCACTCGTGCGGCTGTGCCTGGACCAGGGCGCGCACTTCGCGTGCTCCAGCTACGTGAGCGACGCGCTCGCCGCCCTCGAGCCGGAGGCCGTGGACCGCGGTGTGGTCGTGCTGACCGAGGCGGGCCTCGACCCCGGCATCGACCACCTCTACGCCCACCTGCTCGTGGAACGCGCGAAGGCGGAGTTCGGCGCGGACACCCCGGCCACGGCGGTGTTCACCTCCTACTGCGGCGGCCTCCCCGCCGAGCCGAACGAGTTCCGCTACCGCTTCAGCTGGGCGCCGCGCAGCGTGCTCACCGCGCTGCGCACGCAGGCCCGGTACGTGCGGGGCGGGCAGGAGCACGTCGCCGACCGGCCGTGGGAGGCGACCCGCAAGCAGGTCCTCGGCGGCGAGACGTTCGAGGTGTACCCCAACCGCGACAGCGTGCCGTTCATCGAGCAGTACCAGGTGCCCGGCGCGTGGGAGCTGGAGTCGTTCGTCCGCGGCACCGTGCGCCTGGACGGCTGGCTCGACGCCTGGTCGGAGGTGTTCACCGTCCTGCGGGAGGGTGACGACGACAGCGTCACCGCGCTGGCGGGCGAACTGGCCGAGAAGTACCCGATGGGCGACGACGACCTGGACCGCGTCGTCCTCGCCGTGTCGCTGACCCTGGAGACAGGTGAGGGACGGCGGTGGTCGGGCGAGTACGTGCTCGACCTGGTGGGCGAGCGGGACGAGACGGCGATGGCGCGGACGGTGTCGGTGACGCTGGCGTGCGGCGTGGCCGACGTCCTCGCGGGTCGCACCACGCCGGGTCTGCACCGGGCGACGGCCGGGTCGGCCGCGCGCTGGCTGGAGTTCCTGGCGGAGCACGGCGTGCCGAGCGAGTTGAAGGTGTCGACACCTTCGGGGACGTGAGGGGTCAGCCGCGAGCCGACGGTGGCAGCGCCTTCGGAGACGTGACAGGTCGAGCCGTGCCGGGTCCTGAGAAGTGGCGAACTCAACGGACCCGGCCGGCCGCCACCGCCACGACCACCTGCACCACGGCGAGCACGCCGACGAGGGCGAGGGACGCCGTCCACGTGCCGGTGCGTTCGGCGAGCAACCCGGCCAGGACCGGGCCCAGTGCGGCGAGCAGGTAGCCGAGCGACTGGGCCATCCCGGACAGCCTCGTGGTCCCCTGCTGCCCCTGGCCGCGCAGGCTGATCAACGTGAGCGCCACGACCAGCGAGGCGCCGGTGCCGAGTCCGGCGACGACCGCCCACACGATGCTCCACGCCGGCAGGAGCAGGAGCCCGGCCACGCCGACGACCATCGGGACGCTGGCGGTGACCGCGGCGGCGACCTGGCTGTCGGTGCGGCGCATCAGGCGCGGGATGGCGAGGCCGGAGGCGACGCCGACGATCTGGTAGACGAAGAGGTGGACACCGGCCTGCTCAGCGGGCACGCCCGCCGACATCTCGACGGTGGGCAGCCAGGTGACCATGACGTAGAACGTCGTGGACTGCAGTCCCATGAAGGCCGTCACCAGCCACGCGGTGGGCTGGCGCCACACGCTCACCGGTGCCGTGGAGTCCGCCGGCGGCTCGACGACCGGCTCGGCGTTCCAGGCTCGCGGCAGCCACAACGCGGTGACGACGAGGGCGGGGATCGCCCAGAACGCCAGCGCGCCGCGCCAGCCCGCGGCGTGCGACAGCGGGACGGCGACCGCGGACGCGATCGAGGCCCCGACGGTGATGCAGGCGGAGTAGACGCCGGTCGCCATCGACACGTGGTCGCGGTAGTCGCGCTTGACGATGGTCGGCACCAGCACGTTGCCGACGGCGATCGCGCAGCCCGCGACCGCCGTGCCGATCCACAGGCCCGCGTCGCCGAGGACGGAGCGCAGCGCCGTGCCGATCGCGAGCACGACGAGGGCGGCCAGCAGCGTGCGCTCCAGGCCGAAGCGCCGCGCCGGGTGCGTCACCAGCGGGGAGATCGCCGCGAAAGCCAGCAGCGGCAACGCTCCCAGCAGCCCTTGCGCGCCCTCGGAGAGGCCTGCCTCGCCGCCGATCTGCGGCAGCAGCGGTCCCACGGAGGTCAACGCCGGCCGGAGGTTGAGCGCCACCAGGAACACCAGCGCGACCAGGACGGCCGGCCAGGTCGCCCGCCTCGCCCGCGTGCGCTCGATCATCGCGCCACCTCCGACTGCATTGTTCGGGTGCCTGCCGCAAGCGCGTCGAGCGGGTCCCTCACCGGGACGTGCGGACCGCGGTGAGGCCCCAGGTGGCGTACGGCAGCGTGACGGTGCCGTCCATCTCGTCGACCGCCGCGCCGATGGCGGCCAGGACCTCCGCCAAGCGGTCCGGCGGCAGGGTGGTGAGACCGCCGGAGGTCGGCACGAGGTCCAGCAGTTCGTCACGGCTGTACGTGCGTTCCCAGTCGTGGCGCCACAACACGGGTTCGTCGAAGCCGCCCGCCTCGCGGATCCCGTCCGCGGCCCTGGCGTACAGGCCCCGGTAGGCGTCCCGGACCGGCACCTCGGACCGGCCCACGGCCAGCGGCGAGCCGGGGGCCAGGCGCCGGTACGTCGTGGCGAGGGCCTCCGCGACGGCAGGCGGGAGTGCGTGCACGTTCCCGAACGGGGCCAGCACCCCTCCCGGCCGCAGGACCCGCGCCGCCTTGGCCGCGCCCGCGACCGGGTCGACCCAGTGCCAGGCCGTGCCCGAGACGACCGCGTCGAACGTGCGGCCCGCGGGGTCCCACTCCTCGAACGTCGCGACCTCGACCTCGACACCGGTCCCCTGGGCGAAGGAGGCCATCCGCGGATCGGGCTCGACACCGAGGACCGCGCGGCCGGCGGCCAGGAACTGGCGGGCGACGATGCCGGTCCCGCACCCGACGTCGAGCAGCTCGAGTCCGGCGACCCGCTCGACCACCGCCTGCGGGTAGTCGGCCCGAGTGCGGTCGTACCGGGCGGGATCGACGCCGAACGACTCCGCGATCTGACGGTGCCGGTGCGGTTCCGGTGCAGGTGGGGGCGTTATAGTGACCATGCGCCCACTTTAGTGGGCAGGTGCCCACTCACGGCATCCAGTTCGCTCACGGCGAGAAGAGGAGGCACGGTGCCGACTGGAGTGGCGCTGCGCGACCCGCGTCAGCAGCTGTTCGACGCCGCCGGGCGCGTCCTGCTCCGGGACGGGGCCAGCGAGCTGACCAGCCGGGCGGTCACCACCGAGGCGGGCGTCGCCAAGGGCGTGCTGCACCGGCACTTCGCCGACTTCGACGCCTTCCTCACCGAACTGGTGCTGGACCGCATCGCGCAGGTCGAAGCCCAGGCCGCCGACCTCAGGGCCACGGCCGGCTCCGGGACCGTCGCCGGCAACCTGACGGACGTGCTGATCACCGGATTCGACCCGGTGATGATGGCGATCATCGTCCTCGTCATCGCACGGGACGAGCTCCGCAGGCGGCTCCGCGAGGCCGGCGCCGCCCGGCTCCCGCTCGTCGGCGAGGCCACGGCCATGGTCGCCGGGTACCTGGAGGCCGAGCGCGCCCTCGGCCGGATCGCACCCGGCGCCGACGTCGCCGCGCTCGCGCCCACCCTGATCGGCGCCGCGCACCTGCAGTTCACCGAGCAGAAGGGCAGCCCGGCCGCACCCAAGGCCGTGCGGAAGGTCGTGACGACCGTCCTGGCCGGCGTCGTGCGC
Source organism: Lentzea cavernae (assembly GCF_014653695.1). Classification (GTDB taxonomy): domain Bacteria; phylum Actinomycetota; class Actinomycetes; order Mycobacteriales; family Pseudonocardiaceae; genus Lentzea; species Lentzea cavernae. The sequence goes on from NZ_BNAR01000004.1 coordinate 478,784, forward strand.
TGATCCCTCAGGAGAGTTCGGTGATGATCTTCTCGATCCGCCGCGCACGGGTCTCGGGCTGCTTCGCCGTCGCCACCGCCTCGGCGCGCTGCCGCTGGTTGCTGTAGGAGAGCGCGGTGAACGCGGCACGGGCCGACGGGTGCCGGTCGAGTGCCGCCGCGAGGTCGTCCGGCACGTCGACGGTGCGTTCCGCCAAGTCCGGTTCCACCACCACCTCGACGGTGTCACCGGCGGCGACACCCGCGGCCTCGCGGTTGGCCGCGCTCAACGGCACCATGAAGTCGCCGCCGTACACCGCCACCGTGCTGCGGTAGGTGTGGGCGCCGATGCTCACCAGCACCTTGGGCTTCTTGCCCTGCCCGAGCGCCTCGACCACGTCCGCCGGGACGCGGAACCCGGTCGCCGTCTTCCCGTTGAGCTCGATCAGGGCGGTGAACGCGTGACGTGTCAAGGTGCGGCCCTCCTGACGATCGACTGTCCACTCCGGATGGTAGGCGCCGGAGCGCGGCGTTCGCCGGGCCAGGTGCGGCTGCCCGCCGGAGCGGGCAGCCGCGGACGGGTCTCACGGCGCCGAGTGCTCCGCGATCACCGCCTGCAACCGCAGCGGGCTCGTGCCCGGCAGGTCCACGTTGCCCACGGCGAGAACCCGGTTAGTGCCGGGCATCGCCGCGATGGCGTTGTAGGTCGCGGACGTTCCCGCCGGAGCGGGCGCCATCGCCAGGGTCCAGCCCGCCGGCCCGTGGGAGCGGAAGGTCGCCAGCGGAAAGCGGCTGATGACCCACGGGGCGCCGTTCGCCCCGACCGCCACCCCGGGAGTGCTCGGGGTGGTCAGGCCGCCGACGGTCGCCCAGGTGGTGCCGTCTCCGCGCACGACCACGTTCGCCGATCCCATGCCGCCGCCGTCGCCGACCGCCCAGATGTCCTGGGAGGACAGGCCGTCCAGCGACTGCATGGTCAGCATTTGCTGGTTCAGTCCGATGTCGACGGTCCGCCACTCGATGCCGTTCCAGTGGAACAGCACCGGACCCGAGAAGCCGTTCCACATCCCGTTGCCCGCCGCCCACACGTCGTCGGGCGCGAAGGCCTTCACCGCGTTGACGTTGCAGAAGTTCACGAAGCCGCCGCCCCTGACGCACTGAGCGGGCGGCTGGTGCTCCTGCCACGAACTCCCGGTCCACTCGTGGAAGACGGGGGCGTTGCCGCGGCGGCCGACCAGCCAGGCGTGTCCGTCCACAACGGACAGGTCACTGATCGCCAGCGTGCCCGGCGCGGCGCCCGGCGGGTACGGCACCTCCGTCCACGTGCTGCCGTCGTAGCGCCACACCAGCGCGACGCCGCCGTCCGAGGACCACGGCGCGCCCTTGACCCAGACGTCCTGCGCGGAGGACGCCGCCACGCGCTGGAACGACACCGGCTCCTGCACGACCGGGAGCGACGTGCGGGCCCACCCGGTTCCGTCCCACCGCAGCATCACCGGAGAACCGGTCGGGTCCTCCTCCTCCCAGCGGTAGCCCTCGAAGCCGACCGCCCAGGCGTGTGCGGCGTCCACGGCGGCGACGTCCCAGAGGTTGCTGGTGGGCTCGCTCGGCGGGATCGGGGCCGGGCTCCACGCTGGTTCCGCCGCCGCGGCCGGACCGGCGGCACACGCGACGACCGCGACCGAGAAGGTGACGGCCAGCCATCTGCGAACTCTCATAGGTCCCCCAAGCTCTTAGACCTGAACAGGACTGGTGCGCGGCCGATCAGTTCACGGCAGCGGGCCGCGCACCAGGGGTTCGCGTCGCCTTGACCCAACCGAGCGGTGATCGTGTCCCAGCCGTCGCGGCGAGGTAACCCGAATGGGATTCAGGTATGCCCTTGTGATCTAGCTCACGGACCGGGTACAACTGAACGCACGGTTACCGGAAATCGCGCCTCACGGAACGCCTCCCTGCCAACCGAATACTTGTGAGGACCTGTGCGAACCGCAGTCGTCGCCGCCCTGCTCGGACTCGGTGCCTTCGCCGCAGCGGCCGGCCTCGTGCTGCAGCTGCACGCCTATCCCCTGCTGGCCAAGCTGCAGCACGACATCAACACCGTCTCGATCTCGGAAGGAGAAGGAGTCACCGCGGTCGTCCACCCGCCCGCCGGAATGCCGGAAGTGCGGCACAACCTCCGCCTCACGGCGACAACGCACGTCGAGGGTGATCTGGCCGCGCCAGAGGTCAAGGAGAACGGCGACGTCACCGTGTGGAAGCGGGCGACGATCGTCAAGGAGGACTCGGACAAGCTCGTGCTGAGCGCCGAGGTGCGCAAGGTGTGCCTCGACCGCCGCACCGGCGAGGCGGTCGCCCCCTGCAAGGGCGAGTTCTACGAGACCGAGCAGGGCAGGCGGATCACCGCCGAGGGCCGGCGGTTGTTGCAGCCCGGCCTCAACTTCGTGTTCCCGTTCAACACCGAACAGCGTGATCACCGTTGGTACGACACGGTTCTCAACCGGCCGGTCGCCATCCACTTCGCCGGAGAGCAGCTGCTGCAAGGACTCGACGTGTACCGGTTCGCGCACACGGTCCCGCCGACGGCGCTCGACCGGCTCGAGGTACCGGGCGCGCTGGTCGGCAGCCCGGAACCGTCCGTGGACGTCACCCGGTACTACGGCGTCACCCGGACGTTGCTGGTCGAGCCCACGACCGGTGCCGTGCTGTCGGTCCGCGAGGACATCCGGCAGGAGCTGCGCACCGACGCGCAGGCCGAGGGCGCCGGAACCCCCGTGTTCGCGGGAGAACTGCGGCTGACCAACGCCTCCGTCACCTCGAACGTCGACCAGGTCAAGCAGAACCTGCCGCGACTGTTCGTGATCACCGTGCTCCCCGTCGTCCTGTGGGTCGCCGGTGCCGTGCTCGTCGTGGCCGGACTGGTCCTGCTGGCCGTGCGCAGACGCGGTCTCGTCGCCGGGGCGTTGGCGCTGGTGATCGGCGCGTGCCTGGGCGGCGCGCTCACCTACGGCGTCACCGACGCCAACGACCCGGACGGTTCGCTCGACCTCAAGAACGTGGTGTCGTCCTCGAACGTCGACTACGGACTTCGATGAGCGCCGCTCTCCTCCTCGATGATCCGGGCGACCCCGAGGAGCTCGCCCTCCGCCCTCGGCACGGCGATCAGGGTCACCGGCAACGGGTTCCCGCCGGCGTCCGAACCCGCGCGCACGGACACCGCCGGATAACCGCTGATCTTCCACAGCGGGGAGAACGGCGAGGTGGCGCCGTTGCGCACCAGGACACCGCCGGGCAGCGACGTCGTCTCGGCCGGACCGGTGTGCCCCGGCGTCACCAGCACGTCGACACCGGTGAACATGTGGTCCACCATCACCCGCTCCGCCGCGCGCATCGACCGGCAGATGCCCCGCAACGGCCACGGCACGACGCGGCCGAGCAGCTCCAGCTCGCGGGGGCCGGCGGCCAGGTGCGGCGCCAGCAGGAGCCGGGACTCGCTCGCGAGGTGCGGGTCGTGGTCCACCACCTCGTTGACGTGCAACGACAACAGCGCCGCGACGTCCTCGACGACCCTGCGCATGGGAGCACGGGTGCGCGTGGTGACCGAGAGTCCGCGCAGCGACACGCCGATCCTGAGTGGACGGTCCGCGGGCACGGCCTCCCAGCCGAGCCCGCGCACGACGTGCGCCACGTCGGCCACGGTCCTCGCCACCACGCCGGATCCACCGGAGGTCTGGAAGCCCACGACGCCCACACCGCCCGCGGGGACCTGCCCGGCTCCGGGGGCACGCCGTGCCAGCACGCCGGACACCACGCCGGTGGCGACGGCGACGACCGTGCCGGACACCTTGGGGTCCAGCGCCGTGGCGGGGATGCCGGGTGTCGGGTTGCGGTGCCGCTCTGCCGCCGACGTCCGCCCCACCACCACGGCACCGGCAGCCGTCAACGCGCTGATGGCCGAACGGGGCAAGGAGTCCTCGACGGCCAAAGGCAGGCCGAGCAGTCCTCCGCGCTCCCCCGCCGCCAACCGCCGATCGGCCTCTTCGGCACTGCGCCGGGCGGCCGCCAAATCGACATCTGTGAAAACGTGGCGGCGGGAGCCCAGCAGGTCCTCGGTCGTCGCGAGGAGTTCTGCTGCGGTCGTCGCACCGCGGGCGAGCAGCCGGGTCTGCTCAACTGCTCCGGGACAGCACACAGGGGTTTCTTCCACGTGTCTCTTCCTCCGGCATCGTCGCCGATGAGTAAGGAGCTCCAGCGTTCAGCTGCTACCCGTTGGCCTGCAGGGGTTCCGCCGAACGGCTCTACGTCGCGGCGGCCGAGTAGCTGCTTTCTCCACGCGGACCGATCAAGATGACTTGAGTCACCCCGACCGAGGGGTTGCGCAGAGGTTACTGTCCGGTAGTTTCCTCGCCACTGTGACCTGCCTCTCACACCCTGAACACACCTAGAAGGAGGACGAGTGCGACGTGTTGCGAGCCTCGTGCTGGTAGGACTGGGCATCTTCTCGCTGGCGCTCGGAGCAGTCCTGCGCTTCTACGTGTACCCCGAGCTCGCCGTCGTGCCGCTCGACCAGAAGGTGGAATCCGTCGCGGAGGGCGCGGCGAAGGTCTTCTACCCCAAGGAACTCGTGGTCAGGGACGCCCGGCTGAAGGCGACCCGCAAGGTCGAGAGCAACCTGACCGTGCCGGAGGCCAAGGTCGACGGTGACGTGATGGTGTGGGACCAGGGCCTGGTCGTCACCGACTCGGAGAACCAGCTCGTCTCCGCGATGAAGCACCGGGTGTGCCTCGACCGGCGGACGAACATGGCCCTGCAGGAGTGCACCCAGCAGTACGTGACCGACGCCGAGGGCGACCCCACCGCCGAGGACAAGGCGGTGCACCAGGAGGGCCTGAACTACAAGTTCCCGTTCGACACGCAGCCGCAGGACTACGAGTACTTCGACACCACCCTGCGCAAGGCCTCGACCGCGCGGTACGAGGGCGCCGAGCAGCTCAACGGGATCGACGTCTACAAGTTCGTCCAGAAGATCCCGTCGACCAAGTTCCGCGACCAGGACGTGCCCGGCACGCTGGTGAACAGCACCGAGGCGTCGGTCAAGGCGGAACGCCGCTACCAGAACACCAGGACCATGTGGGTGGAGCCGATGAGCGGCATCATCATCAAGGGTTCGGAACAGCAGCGGCAGGTGCTCGTCGGGCCGGACGGAAAAGAAGGCACGGTGCTGCTCGACGCCACTTTGACCTTCAACGAGGAAACGGTCAAAGAATCAGCGGCACGCGCTGTCGAGGCGCGCGACAAATTGACGCTGATCAGCAGCACCGGGCCGGTCGTCCTGCTTTCGGTCGGCCTGTTGCTGCTGCTCGCGGGAATTCTGATCGGGGTGCTCGGACGGCGGGCTAGGCACGTCGCCTGAGCACGACCACGAAGTTCCAGGAGGCGACCTCCCGGACCCCCGACACACGGGTGATCCACTTCGCCCACCACGGGTGGTACCGGGGGAACGTCTCGACGACGTCGGCGACGGTCTGGCGGTGAGCCCACCGCCGGACCGCCCCGACGCCCACCGGGAACAGCGACGTGCCGAACGAGTTCTTCGGCGGCTTGCCGTTGCGGTGCTCGTACCGCTGTCGCGCGTAGTGACCGCCGAGGTAGTGCCACGGCGCCGTCTCGTGGCCGCCCCACGGCGACCACCAGGGCGTGTACGACATGAAGACCGTGCCTCCCGGCCTGGTCACACGCACCATCTCGGCCAGCATCAGCCACGGGTCGTCGACGTGCTCCAGGACGTTGGAGGAGTAGCAGACGTCCACCGATCCGTCACGGAACGGCAGCGCCGTGCCGCTCGCGCGGATCATGCCGGGGTCGGGCTCGCCGCGCGCGGACAGCTCGCCGACGTCCGGGTCCAGGCCCACGTACCGGGCGCCGGCGCCGCGGAACGCCTCGGCGAAGTACCCCGGACCGCCCCCGACGTCCAGGACGACCGCGCCCCGCAGCGACACGTACGACGACACCTGGGCGACGGAGTCGTCCGCCAGGATCCGGTAGAAGTGGTCGGGGTCGGACTGCTCTTTCAGAAATGCGCGAAAAAGCCGAACAGAACGCTGGAAAGTTGGCTTCCACAACTTTCCAGGGGCCGAAACTGAACCGATCTCGACCATTGCCATCTCCCGCATTCCATCTACTATGGCTACTTGACAGTAACCTAGCACCGGGAGAGGCAGATGTCGCGCAGCCCTGATTACCGGCCAAGCATTCTGCTGGTGAATTGGCGCGACACCAGACACCCCGAGGGCGGCGGTTCCGAGCGGTACGTCGAGCGCATCGCCGAAGGGCTGGCGCGGGTCGGCTACCGGGTCGCGATCCAGTGCGCGGGCCACAGCCGCGCCCCGTCCGGCGACTGGGTGGCGGGCGTCCGCTTCCGCAGGCGCGGCAACAAGTTCACGGTCTACCTGTTCGCCCTGCTGGCGATCCTGCGCTCCGACGCGGACGTCATCGTGGACGTGCAGAACGGCATGCCCTTCTTCAGCCGCCTCGTCGCGCGCTGTCCCGTCCTGGTGCTGGTGCACCACGTCCACCGCGAGCAGTGGCACAGCGCGCTGGGCCCGTTCCTCGGCCGGATCGGCTGGTGGATCGAGTCGTGGCTCGCACCCCGCCTGTACCGCAAGTGCCGCTACATCACGGTGTCCAACGTGACGCGGGCCGAACTGGGCGGTCTCGGCGTCGAGCCCCGCCGCACGGTCGTCGTGCCGAACGGCCTGGACGCGCCTCCCGCCGTCACCGCACGGCGCACCGAGGCCCCCGTCCTCGTCGCGGTGTCCAGGCTGGTGCCGCACAAGCGGCTCGAGCACGCGATCGACCTGGTCGCCGAGCTCCGTCCTCAGTGGCCGGACCTGCGACTCGAACTCGTCGGCGAGGGCCCGTGGAAGGACGTGCTGCGGCAGCACGCCATCGACCGCGGGGTGCAGGACAGCGTCGTGATCCACGGCTGGGTCGACGAGCAGACCAAGCACGAGATCCTCGCCGGGGCCTGGGTGCACGTGTGCCCGTCGGTCAAGGAGGGCTGGGGCATCGTGATCATGGAGGCCGCCTCGCACGGCGTGCCCACCATCGCCTACCGCTCGGCGGGTGGCGTGGCCGAGGCGATCGTCGAGCACCGGACGGGCCTGCTGGCCGACGACTTCGGCGACTTCGTCCGGCACACCGAGAAGTTGTTGAGGGACCAGCCGTTGCGCAAGGCGATGGGCGCCGCGGGCAGGGAACGTGCCCAGCGGTTCAGCTGGGAGGAGAGCCTCGACGCGTTCGAGGGCGCCGTGCACAGCGCTCTGCGGCTGCCCCCGCGCCTCGTGGCCGATGAGGACCGCGTCGCCCAGCAGAGTGCCAACTCAGGCTGATGATGACGCTGCCGCGTGGAGACCGCGGCATCGCTCCGCGCCTACCGCCGCGCCTCGTGACCGGTGACCACCGCGTCGCACAGCAAGTCCAGCAGCCCCGCGGCAGCGGTCGCGTCGAAGTCCTTGCGGCGCACGCGCACCGTGGCCGTGGTGACCTCCCCTGTCGTCACCACGCCGAACGCGACGCCCGACCGGCCGCTCGCCGCGGGGAAGAAGCGCACCGCGCTGACGTTCGCCTTCACGACACCGAGGTTCGACACGAGGAAGGTGCTGCCGAGCCGGGACGCCAGCACCCGCATCCCCCACTGCGCCAAGGGGTTCTGCGCACTGGGGAAGCCCGCCTCCGGCGCCGCGGCCGCCAGCAGCACGCGAACGTCGTCCTCGGTGGCCCCGGCCGGCAGGCTCAGTCTCAGCAACGCGCTGTCGGCCTCGGGACGCGGATCGGCGCCACCGCGCCAGGAAGCCCCGATCGCGGCGACGACACGGCCGTGACCGGCGCCGCGGGCCGCGTTCCACCTGCGCGTCGCGTCCAGCGCGGCGGAGGTGAGCCTGGCGCTGCCCAGCTTGACGGCGGGCAGCACGCGGGACACCAGGTGGTCACCGGAGTCGTTGCCCCGCAATGAAGGCTGAATGCGTGTGGGAGGCGTCCACACGGCCTCGCGCACGCGGTCGAGCGCGCTCAGGAGGTAGGGGCGGTCGGGGCTGCGCAACGCCACACCGGTCGCCGAGCTGTGCACGGGATCGCCGAGCGCGATGCCGAGCAACGCGAGCAGGCCGAGTCCGTCGACCGCACCGTGGTGGGCGGCGATCATCAGGGAGTCGTCGGTGAGCGCGACCCGGACCAGCGGATCGCCCTCCCGGTAGTGGCCGTCGGCGAAACCGGCGCGCGCACCGTCCCAATCGGACGGACGGAGCACGACCGCGGGCGGGCCGAGATTCGGGAACTCCGAGCAGGCGCGGGACATCCGCGCGGTGACCTCCGCGGGATCCGGCGCCTCGCGCAGGTTCGCCTCCAGCAGGATGCTCCAGGAGGCCGCCGGATCCCCGGAGAAGGCCACGGTCACCCGGTCAGCGGGAGCCGTAGTCGAGGACCTCGGGCTCCTGAGCCTTCACGCCCTCGTCGATCCGCTGCTCGACCACCTTGTCGGGGTGGTTCTGCTCGACGACGATCGCTCCGACCCCTCCGGCGAGTGCGGCCCCGGCAACGATCGCCACCAGCACCGAAACCAGTTCCACGTCTACTCCTCACGTCGGGGTGCCGCGAATCTACCGACCGGTAACCGTCTCCACAACAGGCTCGTGCCGATCAGTGACCCAGCCGCGACCCACGCCAGCACAACGGGTGCAACCGGTGGGCCGTTCGGTTCAACCGGCACTGCTCCCGGCACCCGGTAGAGCGCCAGTTCCGGGCCGTCGTGGACCTTCTCCAGCCGTGCCAGGAGGTTCTCGTCCACGCGTCCGGGTGTTCCGCGCTCGACCAGCACCCAGCCGATGCCGGCCAGGTCACCGGCGCGCAGCCGTGCCGCCCGCGGGTCCTCCCCCGCCACGACCTCGCCGCCCACCGACAGCGAGTCGTCCACGACGGTGGTGCCGGGCAGGTGGCGCGGCGCGGGGTCGAGCTGCGTGCGCCTGTCGTTCCAGTCGAACCTGCGGAACGCCGACAACGGGTACACGGCCACGTCGCCGGGCTGGTCGGCGAGCTTCTCCCGCACCACGGCCCAGTCCGCCGGGTAGTCCACCGGTTCCAGGCGCCCGAACCCGCCCCAGGCGAGGTCCGGCAGCAACCCCAGCAGGAGCACGGCCACGAGCAGCCGCGCGCGCAGCCGTTCCACCGCGACCGCGAGCCCGATCGCGAACGGCAGCGCGAGCCACGCCACCCACTTCTGGCTGTCGCGCAACAACCCCGCGCCGGGCACGTGCTCGATCACCGCCTCCAGCACCGCCACACCGCCCGGCAGCACCGCGATCAGGGCCAGCACCGCACCGAACGCGCCCAGGCCCGCCAGCGGCCACACGGGCAGGCGTTTCGCCAGCTCCCGCAACCCGAACACCGCCGCGGCCAGGAGCAGCAGCGTGATCACGGGCAGCGCCGGGTTGGCGCGGCTCGCCGGAACGACCTCGGCGTTCCAGATCCCGCCCAGCCCCAGCACGCTCAGCACCGGGCCGCCCCAGTTCTCCGCCCGCGCGCTGAACGCCTCGGCACCGGACGGGTCGGAGAGTCCGTCGTGCAGCAAGGAGGGCACCCACCACGGCGAGTTCAGCACGACACCGACGGCCAGGACCTGCCACGCCTTGCGGCGTCCGGCGGTGGCCAGCGCGGTGCCCAGCACGAGGATTCCCCCCGGCGCCGAGAGCACCGCGGGCAGGCTCGCGAGCACGAGGCGGGTCCACGCGTGCGGTTCACCGGCGCGCATCTTCAGTCCCGCCATGGCGACCCACGGCAGGGCCGCGTACCCCAGCAGCAGCGTCCAGTGGCCGATGAAGAGCCGCTCGGCCACGTAGGCGTTCCACGAGTACGCCACGGCGGCGACGATCCGCACGCCGGTCCTGTCCGTCGGCACCACCAGCCCGGCGCCCAGCGCGCCCGCGAACACGATCGCGAGCAACGCCACCTTCTGCACCAACTGGCCGGGAACGACCTGAGTCATCAATGCCACCACGGCGTCGACCGGCACCGCCCGCGGCAACGCGTCGCCGAGCCCGAACGCGGCCGCGTTCACCGGCTGCTCCGGCGTGAACACCATGTCGTAGACCAGGACGTAACCCGGCCACAGCACGGGAGCGAGGGCAGCCAGCGTCAGCGCCGCGCACGTGGCGTAGAGCTTCAGTCCGTTCGGCCGCACTTGCTCCCCCTCCGGTCCCGCCGGGGCTACAGTCGCCGAAACTACCGGCCAGTAGTACTCGCGGGTAGGCCTGGTGACGAAGTCCGCGTCCGCCAAGGGCGCGATGTCCCCGGCCGCACGCAGGGGACCGCGCCGGCTCCCGTCCGCACACAGCCGCAGGCCTGCCACCGGAAGGATTCCCGCGTGTCCGCTCCGGCAACGACCACCACGCGCGTGGACGCCCTGCTGATCACCGGAGCGCTGCTCGGCGCCAACGCCGCGAGCTACGTCCTGACCATCGCGGCCGCGCGTGCGCTGGCCCCGGCGGTGTTCGGCGAGCTCAGCGCGTTGCTGGCGCTCGTGGTCATCGGTGTGGTGCCGGCGATGAGCCTGCAGACCGTCGCCGCCCTGCGGGTGACGAGCCTCGGCCCGCGCCCGCTGTTCGGGCTGGGCCTGAGCGTGAGCGCGGGCATGACCGTGCTGACGCTGGCCCTCGTGCCGCTGCTCGCCCGCCTGCTGCACCTGGACGGCCCGTGGCCCGTCGTGTGGCTGGCGCTCTCCTTGGCGCCGCTCACGGTCCTGGGCGTCCTGCACGGTCTTCTGCAGGGGGCGCACCGGTTCGGCGCGCTGGCGCTGCTCGTGTCGCTGGAAGGGCTCGGCAAGGTGGGCGGCGGGGTGGTCGGCCTGTGGCTCTCGCCCTCGTCGACCTCCGTGCTGGCGGGCACGGCCATCGGCTCGTTCCTGGTCGTGCTGACCGGGTGGCGGCTGTGCGGCGCTCCCCGCCCGGCACGGCCCGCGGGCGGGTCCGACGTGCTGCACGCGTCACAGGCCATGCTGGCGCTGGTGCTGCTCGTCAACCTCGACCTCGTGCTGGCCCGCCACCAGCTCACCGACCAGGCGGGCGGCTACGCCGTGGGAGCGGTCGTCACGAAGATCGCGTACTGGCTGCCGCAGGCGGTGGGCGTGCTGGTGCTGCCGCGCATGGCCGACGCGGACGACCGCCGCCGCATGCTGCCGAGGGCGCTGGCGATCTGCGCGGGCCTCGACGCGTTCGTGGTCGCGGGCTGTGCGCTGTTCGGACCGCTGGGCGTGTCGCTGATCGGTGGGGCGAACTACCACGGCGACGCGATTCCGTTGTGGCAGTTCGCTCTCGTCGGATCGTGCCTGGCGATGGTGCAGCTGCTGCTGTTCTCCAGGATCGCGAGCGGGGACCGGCGGTCCACCGTGGCCGTGTGGATCGCGGTCGTCGCCGAGATCGCGTTGATCACCCTGTGGCTCAACGGTTCCGTCGCCCAGGTGGTGACCGGTGCACTGCTCGCCACGGCGGGACTGGTGGTCGCGGGCGCCGTCATCGAGGCGCGGAGCGCCCGGCGGGCCTGATCACGGCGTGACCGGTTCCACCGGAGCCGTGCGCTCGGCCTCCTCCTCGACCGGCTCGTCCCGCCGTCCGAACGGGTGGAACGCGGCCGCCACCACCGCCGACACCGCCACCAGCAGCGCGGCCTGCGCCACCGGCACGTAAGCCCACTCCTGCCCGTGGCCGAGGATCCGGCCGAGCACCGCGACCCCCGCCCCCACCGCCATCCCGCTCACCGCGACCACCTTCGGCGCCGCCGCCCAGAACTCGCGCGCCAGCAGGCACGCGATCACGGCCACGATCGGCAGCATCCCGCCGAGGACAGCCAGCAGCACGAGCATCGCGACCATCAGCCACCGGCTTCCCGACGGCGCCACGAACTCCACCCGCCTGCGCACGGGGATCGCGGCGAGCACGAGCACCGCCAGCACTCCCAGCGCACCGGCCAGCAGACCCGTCCGGTAGCGGGCGTCCGGGCCGAACTCCAGCGCGACCACGCCGCCGTCGCCCTCGGGCAGGACGTACGCCTGCTGCCAGCCGTCGACCCTGACCTTCTCCAGCACCTGCCCGTTCAGGGTCGCCGTCCAGCCGTCGTTGACGTTCTCGGGCACCACGAGCAATGCACGGGCTCCCGGCGCCACGGTGACCTGCCGTTCGGTGGCGTCCCACGCGCCGACGGTCACCTCCCGGTGCGTCGCAACGGGTTTCGCGAGGTCGACGTGCGTCACGGACACGTCCTGCACCACGAACGAGTCGGACCGCGTCGTGGTCAGGACGTGGTCGCCCGCCGGGAGTTCCAGTGCCGTCGCCAGGTCGTCGTCGCACAGCACGGCCTTGAGCGGGCGGTTGTTCACGACGTCGCCGAGCACGCCGGTGACCGAGCTGTTGATCTTGACGCCGTCGACGTCGACGACCGGTCCCCGGCCGCACGGCACGGTGAACGGCGTCGTCGCGGGAACCGGCTTCAGCACGCCGTCGAGGGCGGGCACGCGGAGCTCACCGATCTCGGCGGGCCCGGTGCCCCCCGCCTCGCGGACGACGAGCTCGAGCTTCTCGGTGGCCGCCGGTCTGATCGTGACGAGTCCGTCGGCACCGACACGCACGACCTCGGTGCCCGCGTCGGTGCGCACTTCGAGCTCCACCGGGGTCCTGGCGCCCTGCGGACCTTCGATCCGGAACTCCGACAGGGTCCGCTTCCCCTGCCACGCCACCGTGAGCGTCGGCCGCAGGTCCGTCACGTCCGGTACCCAGGACGTGCCCAGGTCACCGTCCACAGCGGACAGCGGGCTCGCCGCGACGTCACCGGCGAGCGACGTCGTACCGGTCACGGTGACACCGTCCGGCGCCACCGGGTTCCTCGCCCCGGCGGCGGGCACGACGGTGGCGTTCACGACGAACTTCCCGGCGGCCGAGGTGCGGAACAGCCGGGTGAGGCCGCCGACCTCCTCGCCGAACCGGGACAGCGACGAGTCGCAGCGCACCGCGCCGTCGGTCCGGTAGCAGGCGGGACGCGACTGGCTGCCCCTGGTGAACGAGAACCCCGGCCGGGCGGCCTCGTGGTCCCGCGGCACGCGCAGGGCTCGTTGCGCCGTCATCCCCGGCACGCTGAGCTCCTTGACGCCGACGTTGCCGTCCTGCCGGCCCGCGGCGACACCCAGGACCGTGACGCGGACGCTGCCGGTCAGCCCGGCGCTGACGGGATAGGCGTGCGGACCGCCGCCCGCCGGGACGTCGTGGTCGGTCGCCCCCGTGTCGGTGGTGATCCTGATCCGGTCGACCGCCCACCCGACCCGCAGGTCGTCGACCAGGTCGAGCGTGACCTCGCCGACCGAGCGCGGGGTGTCGAGGTCGATCTCCAGCCACTGCCCGACGGGCCCGGTGAAGCTCGACGAGTGCCAGGCCGATCCGCCGTCGCCGTCCACCGCGGCGAACGGCGAGTTCGCCGGGTCGATGGCCCCCGCCGCGTCGGCGTACGCGGTCGACGTGGAGGCGCGGACGGCCCGGATGCCGCGGTACTCGGCCACGGTCTGGTGCTTGACGTCCTGGAACGGCGACACGTCCAGCGCGACGCGCCCCTGCCGGGACGCCTCGTCCGCGGACATCGTCTGGCTGAGGTTGTCCGAGACCCTGCCGACGTTGCGCTCCTTGCGCCGCAGGCCGTCGGTGACGAGCAGTTCCGCGGACTTCTCCGTCGCGTCACCGGCGAGCAGCGCCGGCTGGTCGGCCTTGATCAGCCCCTGCGACAGCAACGGCAGCAACGACTCCGGCCCGCCGCTCACCGTCGGCACGTCCGCCGCGTTGACGGCCGTCACGACCGGGACGGGTCGTTTCACCTCGAAGACCTCGAGCGATCTGCCGGTCGCGGCCGCGTCGACCGAACTGACGAGCCGCTGGTCGCTCATCCGCACCTCGGGCCCGAACTCGGCGACGCGCTCGATGCCGGGTGAGCCCTGCAGCGCCTGGCGCAGCACCGTGAGCGGGGGCGATCCGGTCTGCTCGCGCGCGATGTCGTTGCGCAGCAACAGGAACCGGTACCCGCCGCGGGCGAGGAAGTCGGCGAGCCCCGCCGAACCGCGTCCGTCCGACAGCGCGTCGTAGACGGCGTCCATGAACCGGGTGTTGCCCTCGGACCCGAGTGGTACCTGGTTGCGCACCGCCCACGGCGCCTGCGCGAGCGACTGCATCGGCTCGTCGACGGTCCTGCCCCAGGTGTACTGGCCGAAACCGGTGGCGGGCAACAGCAACGTCCTGGCCCGGCCGTCCTTCTCCGCGAGCCACCCCGCGGCCTCGCGCCAGTGGCCGGGCACGTCCGACCACCCGAGACCGGGCCGCAGCGTCAGCAGCCACGCGGGTGCGGCGACGACCGCGATCAGCAGCAGGGCCACCCCGGTGCGCACGCGCCGCCGCCAGTGCTCGGGAGCGGCCCGCACCCCGGCGGGCCGGGACAGGTGCAGGCCGTGGACGAACCCGAGGACCAGGCACAGCCGCAGCACGGGCTCGAACTTGTGCACGTTGCGCAGAGGCGCGAGCGGGCCGTCCAGCAGTCCGCGGACGACCTCGGCGAGCGGCGAGTCGAGCGACCCCACGTACCCGACGGTCAGCAGCGTCAGGCCGGCGAGGGTGCCCAGCACGAGGAAGCGGCGTTCCGGCAGCCCGAGCCGGGCCAGGCCGACGACACCGATGAGCGCCACCGCCGCGGTGCCGGCCATCAGCACCGGGTTGTCGACGAGGATGAACCCGTTGGGCCACCACGGTTCGCCCTGCAGCACGTACGCGACCCACTGGTTCGTTCCGCGCAGCACCTGGAACAGCGACATCGGGGCGGTGGTGTTCGCCGCCGACTCGATGTAGTCGAGGAAAGGCAGGCTGTACCGCCCGAGCAGCAGCAGCGGGACGATCCACCACAACGCCACCGCGATGACACAACCGGCCCACCACAGAACCAGCCTCACGTGCGCGCGATTCCACGTGCGCGTGAGCAGCCAGATCCCGGGCAGGACCAGGGCCATCACGACCATCGCGCCGTTGACGCCGCCCATCCCCAGCACCGCGAGCGCGGACAGCGCGGCCGCGCGGCGCGGCGACCCGATGCGGTCCGCCAGCACCAGCGGCAGCAGCACCCACGGCAGCATGACGGCGGGCAGCATCTCCGCCGACAACGGCCCGATCTCGGTCAGCACCCGAGGGGCCAGCGCGTAGGCCAGCGCACCCGCGTACCTCGTCGGCTCCTGGCCGATGCCGAGCGCGCGGGCGAGTCGCAGGACCCCGTAGAACGCGAGGCAGAGCAAGAGCGCGCACCAGAGCCGTTGGGTGATCCACGCGGGGATGCCGAGAATCTGACCTGCAGCGAAGAACGGCCCCATCGGGAAGAAGTAGCCGTACGCCTGGTTCTGCAGCTCACCCGCCGTCGCGGCGGGGTTCCACAGGTGCAGCGCCCGGCCCAGGAAGCCGACGGGGTTGACGACCAGGTCGAGTTTCGTGTCGAACGTGGCCGTACCGAAGCGCTGGGCGAACGACAGCACCGTGAGTGCGAGGAGCACCCACGTCGTCGGGTTCCGATGTGCGATCTTCAGGCTCTTGATGGCGCAGGAAGTTACCACCGGGTAGTGCTCGCGGGCGACTATCGCTATCTTGGGCCCCCACGACCGTTCTGGGGTGTGTCCAGGCAGGTGGCGATGACTTCTTCGACCGCGTTCGAGCAAGCGTGGGAGCTGGGCGACCAGGTTCCCGGCTGGTTGACAGTTGACCAGGCGACCATGTTGTGGAGAGCGGCCTCGCGGCTGGGGCCCGGCGCGCGGATCGTCGAGATCGGCAGCCACCAGGGCCGGTCCACGACCGTGCTGGGCATCGCGGCCAGATCCGTCGGCGCGACGGTGGTGGCCGTCGACCCGTTCGTCGAGGGCAAGCTGTTCGGCGGCACGCCCACCCGCGTGCGGTTCGAGAAGAACGTGGCCCGCGCGGGGCTGACGGACGTGGTGCGGCTCGAAGCCGAGTACAGCACCGAGCTGCGCAAGAAGTGGGACGAGCGCATCGACCTGCTCTACATCGACGGCAAGCACGACTACTGGACCTACACAGACGACATGCTGTGGTCGGAGAACCTCGTGCCGGGCGGCGAGATCCTGGTGCACGACGCGTTCTCGTCCATCGGGGTCACCAGCGGCATCCTGGCGAAGGTGTTGTGCGGCAAGCGCTACGTCTACGTGGACCGGGCGGGCTCCCTCGCGCGCTTCCGCCTGGCGCAGCCGGACTGGGCCGATCGCAGGCGCGTGCTCGCCGAGATGCCGTGGTTCCTGCGCAACGTCGGGATCAAGGTGCTGCTGCGCCTGCGGCTGCGGCCGGTCGCGCGGCTGTTCGGCCACGACGGCGCGTACGACCCGTACTGAGCTGTCTACTGAGGACGGCAGGCGGGCGGCTGGCAGAGCATCGTGCTCAGCGCCTGCGCGAAGATGTCGCTGATGCCGGCGGGGTCGACGGTCGTGAACGACCGGCCCCCGGTGGCGTCGGCGATCCTCTTCAGTTCGTCGACGTCGACGTCCGGCCCCATGCCGATCGCGATGACGGGCAACGGCCTGCGCTTGTCCTGCAGCTTCGCGAGCTCGTCGAGCAGCTGGCGCTGGCCGATCGAGTCGGGGTCCTCGTTGCGGCCGTCGGTCATGATCGCGACGATGTTGATGCGGCCGAGCTCCCAGTTCTTCCTGGCCTCCTTGTAGGCGGCCAGGGTGGTGTCGTAGAGGCCGGTGGCGCCGTTCGCCGTCGCCCTGGTCGCGCGGACCGCGGCGACGGCCTGCCCGCTCGCGAGGTGGTCCTTGACGGACGCGAACGGGATGATCTCCTTGTAGTCCTTGTCCCCGTCGAGCCGGGTGGAGAACTTCCACAGGCCGATCTGCGTGCCGGGCTTGAACATGCCAAGACCGCGCTCGGCCGCCGCGACGGCCAGGGTCATCCGCGTCGTTCCCGTCCTGGGCACGACCTGGTTCATCGAGCCGGACACGTCCAGGACGCCCAGCACGCGCGCGGTCAGCGTGAGCCCGCTCCACAGCCGCAGCGTCTCGTCCACGAAACCCTGGTCGAGGCCGGCGGCCTCGTCGTCGGGCGCGCGCAGGCCGAACCCGTCGAGGTTCGCCCCGGACCGCAGGCGCGCCAGGAACTTCTCCGCGCCCGTCCGCTGTGCCTCGCCCGCGTCGGGCAGCACGACGTACGGGAAGTCCAGCGGTGGCACCGGGTTCTCCGGGGCGACCGCCGTCAGCCGGGTCGCGCCGGGCGTGGAGTTGTGCCGCTCCAGGGCTTGTTCGGAGGTCGGGAACACGTCCAGCGGACGGGTGAACAGGTCGTCGGCCCGCTCGGCGTAGTCACCGGACACGGGCCTGATGGCGGCGACCGTCGCCGCCGCGGGGTCCTTCTCCGCCGACGCGAACCCGCGCATCGCGAGCAACGCCGACAGGCTCGCCGGGTCCTTGGCCGGATCGGCGATGCCGCCGGTGGCCGTGGCACCGGGCCCGATCAGCTCCCTCCAGTTCTTGCCCTTCGCGGGGTCCTTGACGGCGAGCACGACCGGCGACAGCGCCACCGAGATGCCCGCCTCCGGCACGCGCCACGCACCCGAGTCCCGCGCTTGCCGCAACCACATCGTCGACTCGGGCACCCACACCGACGGCGACTCCGCGCCGTCGACGAGCCTGGTCATCGTCTCGCGCGCCGGTTCGGCCCTGACCTCGACGCGGTAGCAGTCCTCACCCGCGTCCAGCGCGTCCGCGACCTCGCTCAGGGCCGGTGCGACCGCGGGCGCGGCGGTGATCAGGACCGTCGCCGGATCCGTGCAGCGGGTCGCGTTGAGCCGGTCGATGACGGCGTCACCACCGATCCAGGCGACGACGGACAACACGAGCAGCACCGAAAGTCCGACGACGGGCGCCGTCACCCGCCGTGGTCGCACCATGGCGGACACCTTAGACAACCGGTCCTGGCGCCACCAGAACTCAGCGGTTCCGATTTCTGGCCGCTCCGTCAGGCGCGGTCCGGCCGCAACAGCGCACCGGCGCGTTCCTCGAGCAGCGCGATCGCCATCAGCTCACCGTCCACCGGCCCGAACCGTTCGGCGGCCTGCCGGTGGACGCGGGTGACCACCTCGGACAACTCGGACGGCACACCGCGGTCGCGGAACAGCTCGGTGACCGCCTCCAGCTCCTCGACGCACCGGTCCAGCCCGAACAGCGGCAGGTAGTCGCCGCTGAACACGCGGGCCAGGTCGTGCCGCAGGAACTCGCTGCCCGCCGCGCTGCCCGCCAGCAACACGCGCAGCGCCTCGGCGTCGAGACCGGCGGACTGCCCGAGCAGCACCGCCTCGGCCGTGGCGACCGCCTGCCCGAACCACAGCAGGTTCACGAGCAGTTTGGCCGTGTAGCCGTGGCCGGAACCGCCCACCAGGACGACGTGGTCCGGGTCGGCGATCACCTCCAGCAGCGGGAGCAGGCGCCGGAACGTGCTGGGGTTGCCACCGGCGAACAGGCGCAGGGTGCCCGCGTCCGCCGCCTCGGGCCCACCGCCCATCGGTGCCTCCAGGACGGCGATCCCGCGGGAGCGCGCGTCCTGCTGGATCTCACGCATGGCCAGCGGCGAGCTGCTGGTCAGGTCGAGCCAGGCAGCACCGGCGGGCAGCGCTCGCACCAGTGACTCCGGGCCGCTCATCAGCGCCCGGATCTCCGGGATGCCCGGGAGGACGGTGACCAGCACGTCCGCCCCCGCCGCGGCCGCGCTCCCGGACGGTTCCCAGCGGGCGCCTCCGGCGACGACCGCATCGGCCAGGTCGTGCCGGACGTCGGTCACCACGACGTCGAAGCCGGCGACGGCCAGGTTGCGGCTGATCGGCAGGCCCATCCGGCCCGCTCCGGCCACGGCGATCCGCGCACCGGGCCGGAGCGGCGATTCGGTCAGACCGTCTTCGTCGTGCGATCCCACGGGGCCTCCTGCTTCGACGACAAGGCGCTGCCCTCCGAGTGTGCGTCAGCCCCTGCTCCGGGGCGTGCCGTTCGGTGCTCCACCCCGGTTCCGCTCCCGTGAACGCGGCCGCCGTCGTGCAGCCCTGGTGGTGCGGTGATTGGGTTGCTCCATGCCCCAGAGAGCCATCTCGGTCACCAGGACGATCCCGGCGCCCGCCGAGCGGATCTTCGACCTCCTCGCCCGGCCGGCCGAGCACCCGGTGATCGACGGATCAGGGTCCGTGCGCGCTCCCAGGCCGGGCGGACCGGACAGGCTCGCCCTCGGCAGCACGTTCGGCATGGACATGAAGATGGGACTGGCCTACCGGATCGAGAACACCGTCGTCGAGTTCGACGAGAACCGCCTGATCGCCTGGCGCCACTTCAACGGCCACCGCTGGCGCTGGCGGCTGACCCCGCTCGACGGCGGCGCCACGGAGGTGACCGAGACGTTCGACTGGTCCACCGCGCGCATCCCCTTCCTGCTCGACCTCTCCTCCTTCCCCCGGCGCAACAAGGCCGCCATGGAGAAGTCGCTCGAACTCATGGCCGCGCACTTCGCGACCTGAGACGCCGCGCCCTGCTCGCCGTCCGGCCCCGGTCCTGATAGGAAAGATCAGGTGGGCACACCTCGCTTCGACCTCGCCGGCAGGGCCATCGGGCTGCTCGTCCAACGGCTGCTGAAACTTCCCCCCGCCACCACGCGCGACGTGACCGTGGAGCGAGATCTGCGGATCCCCACCCACGACGGGCAGACGCTCCTGGCGAACCACTGGGCACCGGCCGGCGAAGCAGCGTCCGGCGTGCCCACGGTCGTGGTGCGCACGCCGTACGGGCGCACCGGGCCGCTGGACTGGTTGTACGGCCGGGCGCTCGCCGAACGCGGCCTGCACGTGCTGACGGTCAGCTGCCGGGGCACGTTCGGCTCCGACGGCGACTTCCGCGCGATGCGGCACGAACGCGAGGACGGTCTGTCCACGCTGCGATGGCTCGCCGCCCAGCCGTGGGCGAACGACGTGGTGCTGACCGGCAGCAGCTACCTCGGCTACACCCAGTGGGCCATCGCTGCGGACGCTCCCGTGCAGGTCAAGGCGATGGTGCCGCACGTGACGTCGGCCCGGCTCGCGCTGGCCTTCCTGCGGCCGGGCCGCTTCGAGATGGAGACGCTGCTCGGCTGGTCGGTGAGCACGGCGACGCAGGAACGCCGGGGAAACCTCTGGCGCGCGCTGCTCGGCATCGGCCGCAAGCGCGTCCAGGACGCCATGAGCACGTTGCCGCTGGTCGACGCCGACACCGCCGCCCTGGGCCACGCCTGGCCGTTCTACCAGGAGTGCCTGCACCACGACCAGAACGACCCGTACTGGAAGAACGAGGACCACTCCCCCACCGTCGGCGACGTGACCGTTCCCGTCAGCTCGATCGCGGGCTGGTACGACATCTTCCTCGCCGACCAGCTCCGCGACTTCCAGGTGCTCCGGGCGGCCGGACGCGACGCGCACCTGACGGTCGGACCGTGGTGGCACGCCCACACCGGCGGCATGGCCGCGGTGCTCGGCGACACGGTCGGCTGGGCCGCCGCCCACGCCCGCGGCACCGAGCCCCCGCGCAAGCCACCGGTCCGCCTCTTCGTGATGGGCGTGGACGAATGGCGTGACTTCGACGAGTGGCCGCCCACCGGCTCCACCCCGCAGCGCTGGCACCTCGCACCCGGCGGCGCGCTCCGCGCCGGGACGAACCCCTCCTCGCCGCCGACGTCGTTCCTCTACGACCCCGCCCACCCGACGCCGTCGCTGGGCGGGCCGAAGCTCGAAGCCCGCGGCGCCGGCCCCGTCGACAACCGCGAGCTCGAGGCACGCCACGACGTCCTTGTCTTCACCTCCGACGTGCTGGACGCCGACGTGGAGGTGATCGGCGAGGTCACAGCCGAGGTGTGGCTGCGCGCGGACCGCCCGTCCTGCGACCTTTTCGTCCGCCTCTGCGACGTGGACGAACGCGGCAAGTCCCTGAACATCTGCGACGACCTGGTGAAGGTGGCGCCGGACGGCATCACGAAGGTGACCGTCGACCTGTCCCCGACCGCGCACGTGTTCCGGCGCGGGCACCGGATCCGGGTGCAGGTGTCGGCGGGCGCTTTCCCGCGCTTCGCCAGGAACCTCGGCGACGGCGGACCGCCTCACAAGGCGACAGAACTGCGGACGACCGCGATCGACGTCTTCCACGACGCCGACCACCCGTCCGCGGTCCTGCTGCCCCGGTTCCTCAGCCGCCCGGCAGGGTGAGGTCCTCGTCCCGGTCCGCTTCGAGCAACGCCTTCCCCACGACCTCGGACGTCGTGCGCCGCCACACCCGGTCGTCGGTGATCGAGCCGGCGGGAAGACCGGCGACCGCGGTGATCGGCGCCAGGTACTCCAACCACCGCCCCAGGTCGAGCCCGTCGATCCTGAGGATGTCCGGAATGGACCGGTCGTGCACGCAGAAGCCGCGGACCACGTAGGGGAACGCGCCGGACAGCTCGCGGGGCAGCGCGGCCTCGACACGGCGTCCCAGTTCCTCGGCGAGTTCGACGCCCACCGCCGTCCTGCCCCGCCGCCGCCCGATCCGGTCGAGGAGGGTGACCGCCTGGTCATACGTACCCGGCAGGAGTCTCGGATCCACTCCGAGCAGGTGCCCCACCACGGACCAGATGTGGAAGAGGTCGTCCCCGTCGCGCTTCGGCAGGGCGACGTTCATCCCGCGCACCCCTTGTGTCACGTGCACGGACAACGTGCCCAGGGTCACCGCGAGGTCAACCTGGTTAGCAGCCGTACCGCCTGCCTGCCTCCGCGCTGCCGCCAGCCGCAACCGGATCTTCTGCACCGTCCTCAGACCCCGGCCCCCAGGCTCGGTCAGACCTCCGTCCGCCAGCACGTCCCGCAACAGTCGCGTGGACTCCAACCCGTGGCGCGTGTGCTGCAGTGCCATGGTGTAGCGGACCGGCAACGCGTAACAGCACAGCGCCGCGGCGAGGTGCGGGCCGTACTCGTCCCACAGCTCCTGCCCGCGCGCCAGCACTGTGCGATCCGCCCACTCCGGCAGCACGGACTCGGCGAAGTACTGCCGCAGCAACGGGGGCAGGCCCTCCGGCACCTCGTCCCCGTTGCGCACCAACCCGGTCAGCAGCTCGTTCACCCGGCCGAGATCGTGGATCCCGGCGACGGCCGAGTCGGCTCGCGGGTCACCGACCTGCCGCAGCGAGTCGAGCACCTCGTCGTCGACCCTGGTGAGCGTCACCTTCCCGAAGCCGGCCCAGGTCCCGAGCGGACGGCGTGGCGGCGGCTCCCGTCCCTCCGCCCTGGCGGCGAAGTCGGCGAGCCAGGCCTTTCGCAGCTCGTCCGCGACCTCCTCGGAGATCGGGATCGCGTAGTTGCGGTTCCGGTCGGTCCAGACCTCGTACACGGTCATGCACGAGCGCCACCCGTTGATCCGGGTGAGGAAGTGCTGCTCGCGCGAGTGGCCGTCGCTCCCTCCCCACGTCCGCACGAGTTCGTGCGCGGTCGACACGTCGCCGAACTCCTGCTCCAGGATCGCGTAGTAGTGGTCGTACCGGCCGTCCTCTGACCCGCCGTACTCGTGGGCGTCGTGGATCGCGCCCAAGCGCGCTGCGGTCTCCTGGTCGACCTCGACCCGCCCCTCCTCGTTGTCGAACACGCACATCCGGCGATCGGTCCATAGGCCGTCCACATAGGACTCTTCCTCGATCCCGCCGCCCACGTCCCAAGCGCGCATGACGGCCGTGGCGTTGCCATTGGCGGTCAACCACGCGAAGTACCGCACACGGGAGCTGTCCGGGTGCGGCCGCCAGCGCTCGGCGAGCCTCGTCGCGGCCTCCTCGGTCAGCAGCACGAGCCGCCCGTGCAGGTACCGGTGCCGCACGTCCGCGACCACGCTCGTGGCCTCCCACTCGCCATCCCGGACGTATCGCCGCTCGCCCTCAGGCCCGACCCGCACGATCGCGGCCGGGTGATCGACGTCCGGGTAGAACGGGTTGACCACGGCGTAGTGCTGGACCTCCGCACCGCCGAACGCGCGGCGGACCAAGACCTCTTGCAGCCGGCGGAGTTCCTCCTCGCTGACGCGCACCCGCCTGCCCGGCACGGGGACCTTGGCCCACATGAGGTCGGACGTGAACCACGACTCCGACTTGCTCGGGTAGTGCAGGCGCACCAAGCTCGCCGGGTCGTCGAGCGGGTGGTCCGCGGTCTCGACGGCGTAGTAGAACCACTGCGTGCCGAACCCGTCCGCCGCGTCACGGCCGAGCGCGTGCGGATACGGGTCCATGTCCTCCCGCAGCTCCATGGGAGCCAACGAGTGCAGCAGGCCCAGCGCCTGCCCTGACTCGAGCGGCACGTTCATGAACCAGTCGCGCCAGCGCGGGTCCGCGTTCTCCCAGCCGCGCTCCGGCGCGTAGATCTCCTCGACCGAGTCGTGGACCCTCAGCACCGCGAACGGTCTCGGGTCGTGGTGGACCAGTCCGATGTAGCGATAGCGGATTCCCATGTGTTCCCCCAAGAACTCGTTCCGAACCGCCTCAGCGCGGTGTGGGCAGCGTCAGGTCCTCCCTGTCGGCCGCCAGCAAGGCTTTCCCCAGGAGGGCCGACCGCGTGCGTTCCCACACGCGTCCGTCGAGCTGTGCGTCCTCGGGCAGGCCGGCCGCCTTCAGGATCGCCTCGTGCGGGGTGGTGCGCTTGAGGCCGTCGACACCGAGCAGGACCGAAAGATCGTGGCCGCAGAAGTAGCGGACCTCCGAGGAGAAGAGGTGCCGGAGAGCGCCGGGCAACGCTGTCCGCACCCGCCGTTCAAGTGCCTTCACGAGGTCCCGGCCCTCGGCGGACTCCGCCCTCCCCCGGCGCAGGAGCGCGTCCACCAGCGTCGCCGCGTCGTCGTACCCTCGCGGTGTCAGCACCGGGTCGACGCCCAGCAGGTGGCCGGCCGCGGACCAGAGGTGGAACAGCTCGTCCCGTTCTCGCTCCGTCCAGCCGATGAACGTCTTGTTCAGTCCCAGCGGAAGGGCCACGGACAGCGTGCCCGCGGTCGCGGCGAGGTCCACCTGGTTCGCCGGCAGCCCGTCCTGCAGGTAGCGCGTGGCGGCGTGCAGCAGCCGGACCTTCTGCAGCGTCCTCACGCCACGCCCGTGTGGTGCCAGCAAGCCGCCGTCTCCCATGACGTCCTGGAGCAGCCGCGTCGACTCCATGCCCCGACGCGTGCGCCTCGACGTAGAGGCCGAGCCGTAGCGCAGCGGCAGGACGTAGCAGCACAGCACTGTCGCGAAGTGCGGTGCGAACAGCGCCCACGACCGTTGGGCGCCCTCGATCGCCTCGTGGTCCGCCCACTGCGGCAAGGCGGCCGACTCGCCGAAGTACCGGCGCAGCAACTGCGGCAGGCCGTCCGGCACGTCGTCGCCGTTGTGCGCGAACCCGGCGAGCACCTCGTTGACCCGCCTGACCTCGCCCAGGGAGTACAACTCGGCGACCGCGGCGTCGGCGAGCGGGTCGCCCGCCCGCTCCAGCGCGTCCAGCGTGCTGTCGTCGACCAGCGGGAACGTCACCTTCCCCAACCTGGTCCACGTCCCGAGCGGGCGCGGTGTCTCCGGCTCACGCCCTTCGGACCACGCCCGATGGCGCGCCACCAGGACGTGCCGCAGTTCCTCCGCCACCGCCTCCGAGATCGGGACCTCCTCGGAGTCGTCCCGCGCGGTGCCGATCCGGTAGAGGATCATGGACCGGGCCCACTCGCCGGTCTTCGGCTCGAACTTCTCCTCGGTCGCGGTGAGGCTGGTGCCGCCCCAGGACCGGACGAGCGCGTGAGCGGTCGACACGTCGTTCCGGTCGTCCCGGACGATCGCGTAGCAGGTGAGCTCCTGACGCGATGACTTCACCGGCACCATCCTGCGGTGCAGGAGGTGGATCAACCGTTCGGCGGTCTCCCCGTCGACCTCGATCCGGCCGGCCTCCTGCTCGAAGGCGCAGACGGCGTGGCCGCCGTCCCACCGTCCGTCGCGATAGGACTCCTCCAGCACGCCGCCGTCCTGCTCCCACGCCCGGATCAACGACCTCGGCCGGCCGTCCTCCGACATCCACGCGTAGTGGCGGGTCAGCTCGCCGGCGGGATGCGGCCGCCACGCCTCCACGAGCCGAGCAGCGTCCTGCTCGGTCAACGGCACGAGCGTGCCGTGGCAGTTCTGGTCCGTGATGTCGGAGGCGATCTTCGTGGGAACCCATTCGCCTTGCCCGGCAAGGCGTTCCTGCCCGTACCACCGCACCCGCACGATCGCGGAGGGGCGGCTCACATCAGGATGGAACGGAGTGACGATCGCGTAATGGCGCCTCATGTAGTCCCCCAAGAACTATGTGGCCCGTTACGTCACGTTACCGGCTGTTAACACCCAAGACCAAGGCCATAGTGGCGGCCGACACACGGCAGTTCGAGAAGAACGTCCATAATGGACTGTTACCCGAAGCGCGACAGCACTTCGCTGCGCTGAACCGTTGAACGCGGACCTGGGTCAGCGCGCGTCCTGGCGGTAGTCCGACGGAAGGGTGCGGAGCTTGGCGGCGATGCGCGCCAGCGCCTGCCGGTCGGTCTTGCCGAGGGGGTCGAGCACGAGCTCGCGCACCGCGCGCAGGTGCACCGGCGCCGCGGCGACGAGGAGTTCGTACCCGCTGCCGGTGAGGGCGGCGAGGGTGTAGCGGCCGTCTGCCGGGTCGGGTGAGCGCGTCACCCAGTCCCGCTGCTCGAGCCGCTTGACGACGTTGGACAACCGGGACAGCGAGCCGTTGGTCAGGTACGCGAGCTCGCTCATGCGGATGGCGCGGCCCGGCGCCTCGGAGATCTGGCTCAGCGTCATGTACTCGAACAGCGACAGGCCGTACTCCTGGTGCAGCGGTGCCTCCAGGCGGCCCGGCATCAGCAGCGCCAGGGAGATGAGGCCGGTCCACGCTTCCTTCTCGGCGGCGTCGAGCCAGCGCGGCTCGGCCTGCGCGTCGAGGTCGGGTTCGGTGTCTGAGGCCACCCGCACACCCTACCGGGCTCATTTGACTTCACGCTTGAAGTCATTGCACACTGGAGTCACTTCAAGCATGAAGTCATTCGAGCAGAGTCGTACGGAGTGAGCGATGACGGTTTCCCTGATCAACCCCGATGGTCACGTCCAGGTTCCCCTCTACCACCACGTGGCCGTGGGCACCGGCAGCAGGCAGGTCCACGTGTCCGGCCAGGTCTCCTGGGACGGCAACGGCGAACTGGTCGCGCCCGGCGACCTGACCGGACAGGTCGTGCAGGTGTACCGGAACGTGGTCAAGTCGCTGGCGGCCGCCGGGGCCACGTTCGACGACGTCGTCCGCGTCACCTGGTACGCGGCCGGCTGGAAGCGGGAGATGTACGACGCGTTCGTCGCCGGCGTGGAGCAGGCCGCGCAGGAACTGGGAATCAAGGCCACCCCGCCCGCGTCGCTGATCGGCGTCGAGATCCTGTTCGAGCCGGGCATCCTGGTCGAGGCGGAGGTCACCGCGGTCATCGACTGATCACCTGCGCCGGACGGTTCCCGGCGCCGATCTCGAGTGGACCGCGGTGACCGGTCTTCTTGGTCACACAACCGCCACCGGTCGGATTTCCCGGGAACCAGAACGGCTTTCCGCACGACCGCCTTCACATGAGGGTGGACAGGACCGTCGTGATCGCGGCGGTCGGCTCGGTGTTGTGCGTCGTGATCGTCGTGATGGGGGCGGCAGGTGACGTGTACACCGCCCTGGGAGACAGCGATCCCGGCAGACTCACGTCGCTGGCGTTCGGTCTCGTGCGCACGCTCGCGAACGCTGCCGCGACGGTCACCGCGGGAGCGCTCGCCTTCGGCGTGTTCGTCGTGCCCGCGCCTCCGAGGCGTACACAGCTGACGGCGCACGCGTACGCGGCGGTGCGTACGGCCTCGACTGCGGCGATGGTGTGGTGTGCCGCTGCCACGGCGGCGATCGTGCTGTCCGCGGCGGACGCGTCCGGGCAGACGTTCTCGGTCGCGCTGGAGCACCTCGGCGGACTTGTGTCCGCCACGGAGGAACCCAAGGCGTGGATCTGCTCGGCCGTGGCCGCCGCGGTCGTCGCGGTGGTGGCGCGGGCGACCCTGACGTGGACGACCTCGGTGCTGGTGCTGCTCCCCGCCCTGGCCGGGGTGCTGGCACCGGTCATCGCCGGTCACGTGGCCAACGGCGCGTGGCACGACGTCGCCACCAACGCGATGGCCTGGCACGTCCCGGCGGCCGCGGTGTGGATCGGCTCGCTCGTCGCGCTGCGCTCCTACCTGCGCCGGCCGGGGAGCAGCGTCGACGTCGTGCTCAGGCGCTACCACCGGCTCACGGCGGTGTGCCTGGTCGTGCTCGTCCTCAGTGGAGCGGTGGCGGGAGCGGTGCTGACCGGGCCCGCCGGGCTGCACGGCGGGTACGTCGTCCTGTTGCTGCTCAAGCTCTTCGTGTGCGTGCTCGTCCTGCTCCTGCGCGCTCGCTGGGGTGCGCGCAGGCCGCTCGCCGCGGAACTGGTGGCGGTGGGACTGGCTCTCGGCGCGTCGACGGGGCTGACCCACCTCGTGCCGCCCGCGTGGTCGCGGACCAGGCCGTCGGCCCAGGAAACCGTGCTCGGCTACGAGCTCCCCGACCCGCCGTCGGCGGCGGAACTGGTGCTGGGGTGGCGGTTCGACCTCGTGCTGGGGCTGGGCGCGGTCCTGCTGGCGGCGGCCTACGTGGTGGCCGTTCTGGCGCTGCGCCGGCGGGGCGACGCGTGGCCGGTCGGCAGGACCGCCGCGTGGCTGCTCGGGTGCGCCGTGGTGCTGGTCGTGACGTCGTCGGGCGTCGGCCGGTACGCGGCGGGAATGTTCAGCACGCACATGGTCGCGCACATGTCGCTCAACATGCTCGCGCCCGTCCTCCTGGTGCTCGGCGGACCGGCCACCTTGGCGTTGCGGGTGCTGCCGGCCGGGCCGAGGTGGTGGGTCACGGCGTTGCTGCACTGCCGCGCGACGCGACTGCTGGCGCATCCCGCGGTGGCCGCGACGACGTTCGTCGGGTCGTTCTACGTGCTGTACTTCTCCGGCCTCTTCGGTGCCGCGATGCGCCTGCACTGGGCGCACCAGCTGATGAACATCCACTTCCTGATCAGCGGGTACGTGTTCTTCTGGCTCGTCATCGGGGTCGACCGCGCACCGCGCGCGTTGCCTCACCTGGCGCGGCTCGGGCTGCTGTTCTCGGTGATGCCGTTCCACGCGTTCTTCGGCGTGATCCTGATGAACAAGCAGACCGTGATCGCCGAGTACTTCTACCGCACCCTCGATCTCACCTGGGTGCCCGACCTCCTCACCGACCAGCGCCTCGGCGGCGGCATCGCCTGGGCCACCGGGGAGATTCCCATGCTCGTCGTCGTGCTCGCGCTGCTGCGGCAGTGGGCGGTCGCCGACCGCCGCGAGGCCGTGCGGTTCGACCGCGCCACCGACACCGGCCACGACGACCGGCTCGCCGCCTACAACGCGATGCTCGCGGAGCTTTCCGGAAGGAAGAACTGACCCGCCATGACCACCACCACGGACGGCGCCGTCGAACTGTCGGTGTCCGGGATGACCTGCGCGGCCTGTGCCACGCGGATCGAACGCAAGCTGAACAAGGTCGAGGGCGTGCGCGCCACGGTCAACTACGCCACCGAACGCGCGGTGGTGCACCTGCCGCAGGGCATGCACACCGACGACGCCGTGCGGGTCGTCCGGGACGCGGGCTACGACGCCTCGGTGGCCGGGCACGACCGCGAGCGGACCGGGGACACCGTCGCCGGGCTGCGGCGCAGGCTCGTCGTGGCCGCCGTCCTCGCGATCCCGCTGGGCAACCTGTCCATCAGCCTCGCCCTCGTCCCCGCGCTGCGCTTCCCCGGCTGGGAGGCGTTGTGCGTGCTGCTGGCGCTGCCGGTGGTCACGTACTCGGCGTGGCCGTTCCACCGGGCGGCGCTGCGCAACCTGCGGCACGGGGCGTCCAGCATGGACACCCTGGTGTCGCTGGGAGTCCTCGCCTCGTTCGGGTGGGCGCTGTGGTCGCTCGTGGCGGGGTCGTCGGGTCCCGGCTACTGGCTCGGCTTCGGCGTGACGGCGGAGGGCGCGGACGCCGTCTACCTCGACGTCGCGGCGGGCGTCACGACGTTCCTGCTGGCCGGGCGCTACTTCGAGCTGCGGTCGCGGAGGTCCGCGGTGGGGCTGCTCACCGCGCTCGCGGGCATCGCGGCCAAGGACGCCAGGGTGCTGCGCGACGGTGCCGAGACGACGGTGCCCGCCGCGGCGGTGCTCGTCGGCGACCTGCTCGTGGTGCGGCCCGGGGAAGCGCTGCCCGCGGACGGTGTCGTCACCGAGGGGTACTCCGCGGTCGACACGGCGTCCATGACCGGCGAGCCCGTCCCGGTCGAGGTCGGGCCCGGTGACCACGTCACCGGCGGCACCGTCAACAGCGCCGGGCGGCTGCTCGTGCGCGCGACGGCGGTCGGGGCGAACACGCAGCTCGCGCAGATGCGGGCGCTCGCCGAGCAGGCCGCTCAGCGCAAGGCCGCGGTGCAACGCCTGGTGGACCGGGTGTGCGCGGTCTTCGTGCCCGTGGTGCTGGTCCTGTCCGCGCTGACGCTCGCCGGGTGGCTGCTCACCGGCCACTCCGCCCGTGAGGCGTTCACCGCTGCGGTCGCCGTGCTGATCATCGCGTGCCCGTGCGCCCTGGGTCTCGCCACGCCGACCGCGCTGATGGTGGGCGTGGCACGCGCCGCGCAGCTCGGCATCCTGGTCAAGGGGCCGGAGGTGCTGGAGGCGACGCGGGCCGTCGACACCGTCGTGCTGGACAAGACCGGCACCGTCACCACCGGCCGCATGGAGGTCACCGGCACGACGTCGTTCACCGGCGCGCGGGACGTCCTGAGGTGGGCGGGTGCGGTCGAAGCGGCCTCCGAACACCCGATCGGCGTCGCGATCGCCGCGGCCTGCGACGACCCGCCCCCGGTCACCGGGTTCGAGGCGTTGATCGGCGCGGGCGCGCGCGGCGAGGTCGGAGGTGCGCCGGTCGCCGTGGGATCGGCGGAGCTCATGGCACGGCTGGACCTGCCGGTGCCCGCGTCCGCCACCGCCTGGCTGTCCGGGCTGGGCGCGGCCACCGGAGTGCTCGTCGCCCGCGACGGCGAGGTGGTCGGAGGAATCGCCCTGCGCGACACCGTGCGTCCGTCCGCACGGGACGCCGTCGCCCGGCTGCACTCGCTCGGCCTGCGCACGGTGCTGCTCACCGGCGACCACGAGGTGGCCGCCCATGCAGTCGGCGCGGAGATCGGCGTCGGCGAGGTGATCGCGAACGTGCGTCCCGCGGACAAGGTCGCCGCCGTGGAACGGTTGCGCGCGCAGGGCAGGCACGTCGCGATGGTCGGCGACGGCATCAACGACGGACCGGCGCTCGCCGCCGCGGACCTGGGCATGGCCGTCGCGCACGGCAGTGACATCGCCGCCCAGGCCGCCGACGTCGTCCTGGTCCGCGACGACCTCGGCGCCATCGCGGACACGGTCGTGCTCGCCGGACGGACGCTCGCCACGATCCGGGGCAACCTCGTGTGGGCGTTCGGCTACAACGCCGCCGCGCTGCCGTTGGCGGCCTTCGGCCTGCTCAACCCGCTCATCGCGGGTGCAGCCATGTCGTTGTCGTCCGTGCTGGTCGTCGCGAACAGCCTGCGGTTGCGCACCGCGCTCGCGACCAGGGCGGACACCCCGGCCGAGGGGTAGCCGGAAAATCGGCGAGATTTTTCCGTTATCGGCGGGCGTGCAGGACATCTCCTGGTCAGAAGACCCCTGCACCCCTGCCGGAAGGATCGTTCAGTGCCCCTCGTCCTCTCTTCGCGTTTGCGGCGGCGCGTGTGGATCGCCGCTCTCGCCGTGGCGGGCGTCGCGGCGTCCGCGGTGACCGCGAACGCGATGTTCTTCCACGAGCCCCCCGCGCCCAAGCCGACCCAGGTCGCGGCGCCCACGACCGTCGCCACGCCCACCAGGGCCGCGGACACGACGACGCCTCCACCCGCGAGCACGTCCGCGACCACGGCCGAGACCACGAAGGCCGCCGCCGCTCCGACGAAGGCGCAGGAGCCGATCCCGCCGAACGCGGTGCGCGTCGCGGAGTTCGTCGCCGAGTGCCCGTTCACGCACAAGCTCCCGGACGACCCGATCGTCCTGCCGGGCCTCGCCGGCGCCTCGCACATGCACAGCTTCTTCGGCAACACCTCCACCAACGCCCACTCGGACGTGAACAGCCTGGCCAAGGCCGGCAGCACGTGCAGCCCGAAGGTCGACCTGTCGTCGTACTGGGTGCCGACGCTGCTGGTCGACGGCCAGGCCGTCGAGCCGACCGGCACGACGTTCTACTACCTCGGCGAGGGCGTGCGCGACGACGTGACCGCGCGCATCCAGCCGCTGCCGTACGGGCTGCGGATCGTCGCGGGCAACGCCAAGGCCACCGCGCCGGACAACACCACGATGTCGCGCTGGTCGTGCCTGCACGCCGGGCACGTCGGGGCGTCCAAGGACTTCGTGAACTGCCCGGCCGGCACGATGATCGAGTCCTACCTGGACTTCCCGCAGTGCTGGAACGGCAAGGACCTCGACTCCGCGGACCACAAGAGCCACATGTCCTACCCGGTCGCCGGCGACTGCCCGTCCACGCACCCGGTGCCCGTGCCGAAGCTGCGCCAGGTGCTGCGCTACCCCGCGAGCGGCGACCCGGCGAGGTTCAAGCTCTCGTCCGGGCCGGGCTTCACCATGCACGGCGACTTCTTCAACGTCTGGCCCGAGGCCGAGATGGCGCAGCGCGTGCGCGACTGCATCAACCGGATCGTGAAGTGCGGACCGGACGGCCGCCCGTAGTGCGAGCCCTCCTCCTCGCGGCGGTCCTGGTGGTGACGGCCTGCGGCTCACCCGTCGACACCGGGGTCGCCGCGCCGGACGGCCTCTCCCCCACCGACCTGGCGTTCGCGGACCTGGTGATCCCCCAGAACGAGTCGGCGCTCGCCGCGCTCGCCCTGACCGCGCACCGGCCGGGTTCCGCGCTGCGCCCGGTCGCCGCCCGGGTGGAGACCCGCTACCGCGACGAACTGGCGCAGGTGCGCGAGGTGCTCGCCAGGACAGGGCGGGCCGAGAGCGACCAGCACGAGGGCCACGACATGCCCGGCATGATCACGGCCGCCGAACTGGCCGCCGTGGGGCACGCGCACGGAGCCGACTTCGACCTGCAGTTGAAGGTGTTGCTGCGCAACCAGTTCGAGGAGGCCCGCACCGTGGCCCGCGCGGAACTGGCGTCGGGCACGAGCGAACCTCTGCGGGAACTGGGCGCGCGCATCGACAGCACACGCGCCGAGTTCCTGGAACTGCTGGGAGGAAGCCTGCAGTAGAACGTCGGGTGCGGCTCCTCCACCCCTGTCGCGGGAGCCCCCCGAGGCCGTCGCCGGCCCAGCGCCCCCACCCGCTGTCCGCGGGTGGGGGCGCTGTTGCGTCACCAGCCGGAGTTGCCGGTGCCGCGCTGGACGGTGAAGCGGTTCTGGTCGTTGGCCATGCCCTGGCTGCCGGTGCCCTTGACGCCCGTCACGGTCACCCGGTCGAAGCGCCCGGTGCCGGTCACCAGGTTGAAGTGCATGCCGTGCGAGCCGGCGTTCGACACCGCGACGCCCTTGTCGTCGGTGAACGCGTCGGTCGCCCCGCCCGTGCCGTTGATCTTCACGTTGTCGGCGGTCACGTTCGTGATCGCCTTGTTCCAGCTGAACAACATGCCGTGGTAGCTGGAGTCGGTGATGTCCAGGTCCCTCACCACCAGGGCTCCGGTGATGTCGGACTTCTCGGCGAACAACCAGACCGCGCCGGTGTGGGTGTCCCAGTCCCAGTTGCGGGTGCCGGTGCGGGTGAAGGTGGTGCGCTGCACGGCGGTGGTGCCGCCGAACGGCTTGGCGTCGTGCCAGCTCGACACCATGGCGCCGGCGCCGTTGAACACCGTGTCGCTGATCAGGGAATCCTCGATCCGGTTGTCCGTGCCGCCGTAGATCGCGGCGCCGTTGGCGAGGATCGGCAGCGAGATGGTGTTGAAGGCGAACACGCTGCGGCTGACGGCGCTCTTCGGGTTCCACGACCACATGGCCATGCCGTCGTCGCCGGTGTTGCGGAAGGTGCTCTGCTCGACGCGGACGTTGTTCGTGGGGCCGTTGTTGCCGTTGACGTTGAGCCCGTCGGCCATGGTGTTGCGCACCCGCAGGCCCGCGGCGTAGAAGCCGTCGGCCTGCTTGAGCCACAGCCCGGTCTTGGCGTGGTTGGTGGCGACGTTGAACACCGTCGAGCCGGAGCCGGACTCCACCTCGACGAACGAGTCGGAGTTCGGCGCGTCGTCGGGGTCGCGGGTGGTGACGTCGCCGTCGAAGGCGAGGTCGGCGATCGTGCTGCCCGCGCCGGTGATGGCGAACCCGCCCCGGCGGCCGGCTCCGTTGAGGACGGTGTGCCAGATGCCGGCGCCGCGCACGTCGACACCGCTGACGTTCACGATGCTGTTCAGGTTGTAGGAGCCCGCGGGCAGCCACACGCCCTTGGCCGCGGTGCCTTGGGCTGCGGCGACGGCCGCGCGGATGCCGGCGCTGTCGTCGGCCCCGTCACCGGGGTTGGCGCCGTGGGTGCGGACGTCGACGTACCCGGCCGGTGCGGTCGTCGCGGTGGTGACCTCGGCGTCGAGGAGGTCGACGGTGATGTACGCGCTCGCGGAGGTGTCCTTGGCCAGGCGGATCACGGTGCCCGCGGGGTAGGTCTGCGGGAGCAGGACGCGCGCGTCGTCGAAGTAGCGGTGCGGGCGCACGCCACCAGGGCCCTCGGCGAACGGGTAGGCGCCGTACATCCAGCTGTACTTGGAGGTGAGCTGCAGGTCGGCGACCTTGGTGCTGCCCGCGTAGACGGCCAGCGGCGCGGTGGTGCCGTCGGGAACGCTCGCCCGGACGGTGAGGGCGTTGGCGGGCTTGGTCAGGGTGATCTGCACGTGCTGGCCGGTGCCGGTGAGCTTGACGGCGCTGCGCCCGGAGGCCTCGGCGACGTCGGTCGTGTACTTGCGGCCCGCGGTGAGCCTGGTGCCGGTGGTGGTTGCGGCCTCGGCCTCGTAGGTGGTGAACGGGACGGTGGCGCCGCGTGCGTCCAGTGCGGCCGAACCGGTCACGGCCATGTTGTCGACCTGCGCGCCGGCCGCGTTCTGGTAGCCGACGATGTTGAGACCGGCCCGCAGCGCAGCGGTGTGCGTGACGGTGCGCCAGCCGCTGCCGCCGGTGAGGGACAGCTGCGCGCCCTTGACGCCGTTGACGTAACTCGTCACCGTGCCGTTCGCGGATGCCGTGTACCGCAGGGTGATCGTGGCGGTGCCCGCGGCGGTCTGGTTGATCGTGCGGATCACCCGCGCGCCCGCGCCGGGCAGCGACACCGCTCCCGTTCCGGTCGCACCCGCCGTGCTGGTCGTGACGGCACCTCCATCGAGGAAGCCGCTCTCGAGCTCGGTCGTGCCCTCGGGGGTGGGGGTGGTGGTGTCCGGGGCGAGGGCGACGCTGTCGAGGTTGACGTTGCCGTTGTCGTTGGCACCGAAGGAGATCGCGATGGTGTTGGACCCCACGACGGTGGTGACCGCGACGCTCGCGGTCGTCCACTCGCTCCACGACGCCGTTGCGGGTAACGACACCTGCTGCGCAGCGCCGTTGACCGTCACGGACATGGAGCGCGGCGAACCGGTCCCGTTGGCGTAGCGCAGGGTCAGGCTCGCTTTGGTGGCGGTGCTGGAGATGCCGAACGTCGCTGCCGCGCCCCTGTTGGCGTCGACGAACCCGCCGACGTAGCCGCTGCCGGTGTGCCCGGCGTGCTCGGACTCGGTGCGGGCGCCGCCGGAGAGCGTCCCGGACTCGGCCTCCACGACCCCGGCGGCGGGGGCCACCGGTTCCACCGACAGGCTGTCGAGGTTGACGTTGCCGTTGTCGTTGGTGCCGTACCGCACGGCGAGGGTGTTGGCGCCCGCGTTCAGGGTGACGTCCTGGCTCACCGTCCCCCACGACGCCCAGCCCGCCGTGGCCGGGAGCGAGAGTTGGCGCGTGCCGCCGTTGACGGCCAGGGTGACGGTGCGGGCGCCGCCGGTTCCGTTGGCGTAGCGCAGGACCAGCCTGTTCGCGCCTGCCGCGGACCCGCTCGTGGTGACGGTGAGCGCGGCGGCACCGCGGTTCGCGTCGGTGAACCCGCCGACGTAACCGGAGCCGGTGTACCCGGCGTGCTCGGTCTCGGTGCGGGCGCCGCCGGAGAGGGCGGCGGACTCGGCCTGGTGGACGGTGGGTGCGGCGGAGACGGTGGTTCCGCTCGCCATGAGGGCAGCAGCCAGTACCGCGACCATTGCGGTCGCGGGGAGTTTCTTCAACATCGTTGTTGTTCTCCTGGGCGAATGGGGACAGGGCCTAGCCTTTGACCGCGCCTTCGAGCGCTCCGCTCTGCAGGAACAGCCGTTGGAACACCAGGAACAGCGCCACCGGGATGACCGACGAGATGGCGAGCGCGGCGAGGAACACGTCGAGCTCGACGTAGCGCTGCAACGCGGGCAACCGCACCGACAGCGGCTGCACCGCCGGGTCGGGCAGCACCAGCAGCGGCCAGAGGAAGTCCTTCCAACTGGCCACGACGGCGAACACCGACACCACGCCCAGGATCGGGCGCGAGAGCGGCAGCACCACCGACCAGAACACCCGCGCGGGACCGGCGCCGTCGACCCGTGCGGCCTCCAGCACCTCGCGCGGCAGGTTCGCGAAGAACCGTTGCACCAGAACGACGTTGAACGCGCTGGCGCCCGCCGGCAGCCACACCGCCCAGAACGTGTTGATCATCCCGGTGCGCACGACCGTCAGGTAAAGCGGCACCAGCAGCACGATCGACGGGACGAACAGCGTGCCGAGCACGACGGCGGTGACGAGCTTCCCGTAGCGGGGCCGCAGGATCGCCAGCGCGTAGCCGGCCGTGGTGGCCACGACGAGCTGCACCAGCCACGACCCGGCGGCGATGACCACGGTGTTGAGGAAGTACCTGCCGATCTCCACCCGCGTCCACGCGGTGACGAGGTTGGTCAGGTCGACGCCGGTGGGGAAGATCGCCAGCGGTGTGCGCAGCGTGTCCTGCGTCGGCGTGATCGCGGCCTTCGCCAGCCACAGCACCGGCCCGAGCCCGGCGAGAAGCAGCCCGCCCAGCAACAGGGTCTGCACGGCGCGCACCGTCCGGCGGATCGCCGGGGTGGCCCGTTCCGACGGGGAGATCAGCCCGCGGCTCATGACGCGCTCCAGGACTTGGTCGCCTTCAGGTAGAGCGCCGAGAGCACGGCCAGGACGGCGGCGAGCATGATGCTCAACGCGGTCGCGGCGCCGTAGTCCCCGCCGAGGCTGCTGGCGAAGGCGTAGTCGTAGATCAGCAGCAGGATCGTCATCGTCGAGTTCGCGGGACCGCCGCCGGTGAACAGGAACGGTTCGAGGAACACCTGCGCGGTGCCGATGATCTGCAGGATGAACGTCACCAGCAGCACACCGCGCAGCCGCGGCAGCGTCACGTGCCAGATCTTGCGCCAGATCCCCGCGCCGTCGATCTCGGCGGCCTCGTACTGGTCGGCGGGCACCCCGGCCAGCGCGGCCAGGTAGATGATCACGGTGCCGCCCGCCGCGGCCCAGGTCGCCTCGAGCACCAGCGCGGGCATGGCGCTGCCGGCGTCCTGCAACCACTGCCACGGTCCCAGCCCGGCCCAGCCGAGCACGGTGTTGAACACCCCGGACGGACTGGCGTCGTAGAAGAACTTCCACAGCAGCACCGCCACCACCGGCGGCACGACCACCGGCAGGTAGGCCAGCGCGCTGAACAGGCCGCGGCGGGCCCGGACCTCGCTGATCAGCACGGCGGCGACCAGCGGAATCGGATACCCGAACACCAGCGCCAGCACCGCGAACCACAGCGTGTTGCCGACCGCCGTCCACAGGAGAGGGTCGTCGAGCACCTGCGCGAAGTTGTCCAGGCCGACGAACGTCACCGGCCCGACGAGGTTCGTCCGCTGGAAGCTCATCACCACCGACTGCACGATCGGCGCCCACGAGAACACCCCGAAGACCACCAGCAGCGGCACCAGGAACAGCAGGGTGGTCAGTCCGCCGCGGCGGACCCACGTGACGGGCGTTCGCCTCCGGCGGGGCCGGGCGGGCGGTGGCGGGACGACCGCCACCGCGCGAACCGGGGACTGGACGGCCACCGCTCAGCCCCGGCCGATCGTGGCCTGCGCGTCGGCGTCGGCCGCCTTCAACAGCGCGGCGACGTCCGCACCCCGGTCGGTCAGCAACTTCTGCACCGTCGTGTCCAGGATCTTGTAGACCTCCTGGGTCGACTTCGTGGGCTCGGTGACCAACGGCTGGTCGAACATGGCGTCGGTGTAGGGCTTCATCTGCTGCAGCGGCACGTTCACGTACTGCTTGACCCACTCCTGCTGCTTGTCGTAGGTGGCGCGGTCCACCACCGGCAGCGCGGGCACACCAACAGGCTGCTTGGTGTCGGAGAGCGTCTTCGCGTCGGCGACCGCCGCGTCCTGGTTCGTCAGCTTGCCCATGTAGTAGAAGTCGATCCACTTCACGGCGGCGTCCTTGCCCCGGTCCCCCGCGTTCGGGCTGACGACCGCCAGCGTCCCGCCACCGAGCACACCCGCCTCGGGCTTGTCCGCCAACGGCAGCGCGGCCACGCCGTAGTCGGCGGGCTTGAGGCCGTTCTGGGTGAGCAGGTTGCCGTAGTTGCCGCCACCCGACACGTACATCCCGATGCGGCCGGCGGCGAAGTCCTGGTTGATGCCCGCCCAGTCGTAGAGGAAGTTGGCGCCCATCGAGTTGTCGTCCCACCGCATGGCGCGCAACGTGGTCAGGACCTCGGTCATCTCCGGGGTGTCGACGGTGGCCTCGGCCTTGTCGCCGTCGACCTTCTCGGTGCGCCCGCCGAAGGCGTAGTCCAGCGTCGTGAGGATCCACCCGCCGGTGTTGCCCTGGGTCATCTGCGCGTAGCCGGCCTGACCGGTGCGCTCGGTGATCTGCTTGGCCGCGGCGCGCACCTCGGCCCACGACGTCGGCGGCTTGTCCGGGTCCAGCCCGGCCTGGGTGAACAGGGTGCGGTTGTAGTGCAAGGCCTGGCCGTAAGCCGCGATCGGCACCGCCCACTGCTTGCCGTCCGCCGCCTGACCCGCCTTCGCGACGGTCGGGTTGAGCCCCGAGGCGTAGGGCAGTGCGGCGACGCGGGAGCTGATGTCCGCGATCTGCTTGCGCTCGATGAGCCCCCGCCCGTCGGTGAACGGCACGGTCAGCACGTCCGGCGCGGTACCACCCGCCAACTGCGCGGTGAACGTCGCCGCCGTCCAGGTGTACTCCTGGGGCTTCACGTCGACGTCGGGGTTGACCTGCTCGAACTGGGCGACGCGGGCGTTGAACGCCTCGATCGCCTTGCCCTCGAGCCCGGCGTCCATGGCGACGGTCAGGACGACCTTGCCGTCGGCGTTGAGCTCGTCGTCGGGGCTGGAGCCGCACGCGGTGATCACCAGCGGCAGGAGGAGGGCGGCGGCGAGTGGTGAACGGTGGGACTTCATCGTCTCTCCCGGGGGAACTACGCGCGCAGCCACGCGGCGGCGTCGGTGGGCAGGCGGGTCCCGTCGAGCGGGACGCTGGTGGGTGGGGTGGCGGTGGGCTGGGTGGTGGCGAGGGGCGTGCCGGTGACCTGGGCGGTGGAGAGCAGCGCGCTGGTGGGCGGCGTGTTGCTGGGCGGGGCGACCGTGGCCTGGGCGGTGGAGAGCGGCGTGCCGGTGGGCTGGGTGCCGGTGAGCGGGGCGGCCGCAGCTTGCGCGGTGGTGAGCGGAGCGCTGGTGATCAACACCTCCCGGTGCGGAGGCAGCACGAGCGGGTCGGGCCCGAAGTTGACCACGCACACCACGTCGTCGCGCCGGAACGCGATCGCGTCAGGCCCGAGGTCGACCCACTCGAAGGCCTCCCCCCGCAACCCGGCCTCGCCTCGCCTCAACGCCAGCACGGACCGGTAGAGCGAGAGCATCGACGCGGGGTCGCTCCCCTGAGCCTCGACCGACAACTCGCCCCACCCAACGGGTTGCGGCAACCACGGAAGCTGCCCGT
This sequence comes from Lentzea cavernae, assembly GCF_014653695.1. GTDB lineage: Bacteria > Actinomycetota > Actinomycetes > Mycobacteriales > Pseudonocardiaceae > Lentzea > Lentzea cavernae. Next base: position 518,048 of record NZ_BNAR01000004.1, read on the forward strand.
CCTGCGGCCCGAAACCGTGCGAGCGACCCTCCCTGTTCCACGGCAACGGAACGCGACACCCGTCACGGCCGGGGTCCACGCCTCCGGAGCGGAAGTGCATCGGGTCCTGCAGCACGTCCAGCGGCAGGTCCTCGACCTCCGGCAGGCCCAGTTCGTCACCCTGGTAGAGGTAGAGCGCGCCGGGCAGTGCCGCCGTCAGCAACGCCGCCGCCCGCGCCCGCCGCTCCCCCAGCTCCAGATCAGTGGGTTGACCGAAGCGCTTGGCCAGGAAGGAGAACGAGGTCTCGGAGCGGCCGTAACGGGTCACCGGGCGGGTCACGTCGTGGTTGGACAGCACCCACGTCGCGGGCGCCCCGACGGGTGCGTGGGCGTCCAAAGTGGATACGATCGAGTCGCGGAGCTCCTTGGCGTCCCAGGGGCGGCCCATGAAGTCGAAGTTGAACGCCGAGTGCATCTCGTCGGCGCGCAGGTAGCGGGCGAAGCGCTTCTGGTCGTCCAGCCACACCTCGCCGACGAGCACGCGCGGTTCGGCGTAGGAGTCGGCGACGGCGCGCCAGCCGCGGTAGATGTCGTGCAGCTCGTCGCGGTCGATGAACGGGTGCTCGCCGGCGGCGTAGGTCTCCGGCACCTCGGGCAGTGCGGGGTCCTTGACCGGCATGGACGCCGAGTCGACGCGGATGCCCGCCACGCCGCGGTCGAACCAGAACCGCAGCACGTCCTCGTGTTCGCGGCGCACGTCGGGGTGGTTCCAGTTGAGGTCGGGCTGCTCCGGTGCGAACAGGTGCAGGTACCACTGACCATCGGGAACGCGCGTCCAGGTGCCTCCCGCGAAGCTCGACCGCCAGTTCGTCGGGGGCAGTTCGCCGTGCTCGCCCCCGCCTTCGCGGAACCAGAAGCGCTCGCGTTCGGGCGAGCCCGGACCCGCGGCCAGCGCCGCCTGGAACCAGGCGTGGTCGCTGGAGACGTGGTTGGGCACCACGTCGACGATGGTGCGGATGCCGAGCGCGGCGGCGTCGGCGATGAGCGCCTCGGCGTCGGCCAGGGTGCCGAAGGCGGGGTCGATGGCGCGGTAGTCGGCGACGTCGTAGCCGCCGTCGGCCATCGGCGAGAGGTACCAGGGCGTGAACCAGATGGCGTCGACGCCCAGGTCGCGCAGGTGGCCCAGGTGGGCGCGCACGCCGGCGAGGTCGCCGGTCCCGTCGCCGTCCGCGTCGGCGAAGCTGCGCGGGTAGATCTGGTAGATCACCGCGTCACGCCACCAGGGCGCGGGCGGAGGCAGGTCCGTCGTCACGGTGCGATTCCCCTCGTTCGAGTCCAGACACGCGACAGCTCGCCGATCATCGCTGATCAGAGTAGGTATAGCGCTATATCTGCGTGGTGTGGAAAGCTAGCCTGCGGCACGGAGGGTGTCAACGACGGAAATCGGAGGACTGCGCTTGCGGGTCACCCTGAAGGACATCGCGGAGGCGGCGGGCGTCAGCGTGATGACCGTGTCCAACGTGATCAACGGCAAGAGCGCGCGGGTCTCGACCGAGACCATCGAGCGCGTGCGCCGGATCATCGACGAACGCGGGTACGTGCCGAGCGCGTCGGCGCGCAGCCTCGCGGCCAACCAGTCCAGGCTGGTCGGACTGCTGGTGCCCGCGGCCAGCGAGGACAGCCTCGCGATCAGCCCGCACAACATCGCGATCATCGGCCAGATCGAGCGCAGGCTCCGCAAACGCGGCTACCACCTGCTGCTGCGGGGCGTCTCCGACACCTCGGAGATCGGCGAGGCGCTGCGCTCCTGGAGCCTCGACGGCGCGGTGCTGCTGGGCTTCCTGGACGAGGAGATCGCCGACCTCCGCCGCCAGGTCACCGGCACCACACCCGTCCTGGCGATCGACAGCTACGCCGACAACCCGCTGACCACCGGCGTGCGCTCCGACGACTTCACCGGCGCCCGCCTCGCCGCCGCGCACCTGCTCTCCCTGGGACACCGCAGGATCGTCTTCGCCGGCCCGTCGTTCACCGACGTCGGCGTGGTGCACGAACGCTTCCTGGGCTTCCAGAAGGCGTTCGAAGAGGCCGGTCTGTCCACTGCGGACTGTCCTGTCGAGACCCTGAACACCACCCACGACAACGGCGTCGCCCTCGGCAGGCGCTGGCTCGACGCCCACCCGGACGCGACCGCCGTGTTCGCCACCGCGGACATCCTGGCGATCGGCGTCATCGAGGGCATGATCGACGCGGGCATCGGCGTCCCGGACCAGGTGTCGGTGGTCGGCTTCGACGACCTCGACCTCAGCGCCTACATCACGCCGAAGCTGACCACCATCGCGCAGGACATCGTCGGCAAGGCCACCCACGCCGTCGACCGCCTGCTCACCCTGATCGACGGCGGCGAGCGCCCGGCCGAGCACCTGGTGCTGGACGTGCGCCTGGTGACCCGCAACTCGACGGCACCACCGCGCTAGCGGTCCCCGACCGACCGGAGCCGGGGCGCGGTCACCGGTGGCACCAGGTCGGCCGAACGCAGACGTCCGTACTCCCGCAGCACGCCCAGCATCCGGTAGCGGGCCCGCAGGCCGCTGGTGTCCGCGACGAGGACCGACTTGTGCACCAGTCCGGCCAGCAACCCCACGACGTCACCGCGAGGGACGCCGTGGACGACGCACGCGCGTTCGGCCTCCCCGAGGTCGAACGCACCGGAGATCACCGCCAACCGGGCCCACAGCGACCGCTCCGACTCGGAGCACAGGTTCCAGCTGCGGTCGACCGAGCGGCGCAACGACCACGGTCCGGCCGGGTCGTCGAGCAACGAGAACAGGTCGTCGATCCGCTCGACGGCGTCGCGCAGGGACAGGACGCCCAACCGCCTCGCGGCCAGTTCGATCGCCAACGGGAGCCCGTCGAGCCGCTCGCACAGCACCCGCACGTCGTGCCAGTCGCGCTGGGAGATCTCGAAACCCGGCACCGCCGCCGACGCCCGGTCCAGCAACAGCTCCACCGACTCGCAGCCGGCCGGTGACCGGCGGTCTCCCGGTGGCACGGCCAGCGGCGCGACGACCGCCACGTGTTCACCGGGCCGCCCGAGGCGGTGCCGGCTGGTGACGAGGACCCGCACCCAGGGCAGCGCCCGCAGCAAACCGGTCACCACCTCCGCGGCCTCGTCGAGCGAGGACTCGCAGTTGTCGAGGACCAGCAACGCGCGCTCGCCGCGCAGGTGCTCGACGATGGCGGCCCGATCATCACCGCCCGGTTCCACCGGCACGCCCAGCGCGGTGGCGAGCGCCCGGCCGACGCCGCCGGACCCGTCCGGCGCGGCGAGGTCGACGACGCACGTTCCGGCGTGCTGGACCGCGAGTTCCTGGACCAGCCGGGACTTCCCCACCCCGCACGCTCCGGTGAGGGTGATCAGGCGTTCCGACTCCAGCAGCCGGCGGAGGTGGGCGAGTTCCTCCTGCCGCCCGATGAACGTCGTCGTCGTAGCCCCCGGATCGCTGACGGCACGAGGACGGCCGACCACTGGCGGCGCGGCGTCGTCCGGCACCCCGCGCAGCAACTCGGGGTCGGCGGCCAGGACCCGCTGGAACAGATCGGTCAGCTCCGCACCGGGACTGACGCCCAGGTCCTCGGAGAGCACGGCGCGGACGTCGTGGAAACACCTCAACGCGTCACCCTGCCGGCCCGCCCGGTAGAGCGCCAAGACGCGTTGCGCCCAGAACCGTTCCCGCCACGGGTGGGCGGCCGTCAGCTCACGCAACTCCGGCAGCACCTCCCCGTGCCGTCCCAGCTCCACGTCGAGGTCGATGCGGAGCTCGATCGCGTCGAGGCGCTTCTCGGCCAACGCCGGCACCACGTCGCGCTGCAACTTCTCGGACGGCACGTCCAGCAACGGCTGAGCCCGCCACAGACCGGTCGCCGTGCGCAGCAACTCCGACGCCCGCGACGCGTCCCCCGTCCCGGCGAGGTGCCGGGCCTGCGCGGTCAGCGCGTCGAAGCGGTGCAGATCGCAGGCCCCTTCGCCGACGTTGATCCGATAGCCCGCGGCGTGGGTGGTCACCGGGCCGTCCGCGCCGGCCAGCGTGCGGCGCAGGCGCAGCACGTAGTTCTGCAGCGTGTTCCGCGCACCACCGGGCGGCTGCCCGTCCCACATGCGGGCCATCAACTCGTCGATCGGAACCACCTGGTTCGCGTCGACCAGCAACGCGGCCAGCAACGCCCGCTGCTTCGCCGCCCTGATCGGGACCGGCTGCCCGTCGCGCCGCACTTCCAGCGAACCGAGCACGTTGAACTGGAAACCCATACCGACTCGTTCCCCCCAGAACTCGTGTGCCGAAGGGCACCGTGCCTGACGGGTCCACACGGGAGATACACGAAGTCGTATGAGTCCCTCGCGGGACGGTCACGCCGTCAGCTCCCGGAGCGGGTCGATCCCGCTAGAGTCGTCCTCACCGGACTCGCACGTCCGGCGCACCTGGGTGGCATCGCGAAGACGGGGGGCGGATGCGGCTGCGCGTGCTCGGTCCCTTGGAGGCCCGCGACGGCGACGAGCGCCCACTGCGACTGGGGCGCGTCAAGGAGCGCGTGCTGCTGGCCATGCTCGTGCTGCGCGCGAACACGCTGTTGTCGAAGGACACCATCTGGACAGGGCTGTGGGGCGACGAGCCGCCGCGGTCCGCACCGGCCAACGTCTCCACCTACGTGTCGAACCTGCGCCGGCTCCTGGCGGCCGGCGGCGGCCGCGGTCCGGCACTCGAGACGCGGGCAGGTGGGTACCTGCTGGTCGCCGGCGCGGACGACCTCGACGTCCTGGTGTTCGAACGGCTGGTCGCGGAGGGCAGGCAGGCACAGGCCGAGGGCGGGCACGCCCTCGCCGCCGAGCGGCTGACCCGGGCCGCCGGCCTCTGGCGGGGGCCGGTGATGGACGGACTGCCCGCACCGGACGTGCTGCGGCCCGACATCGCCCGCCTCGAGGACCTGCGGCTGGCGGCGGTCGAGGCCGGTGTCGACAGCCGTCTCGAACTGGGGCAGCACGCCGAGCTCGTCAGCGAGCTCGCCGCGCTGACCGCCCGGCACAAGTTCCACGAAGGACTGTGGTGCCGGCGGATCCTCGCGCTGCACCGGTGCGGCCGGCAGAGCGAGGCGCTGGCCGCTTTCCACGAGGTGGAGGCGCTTCTGCGGGACCAGCTCGGGATCGAGCCCGGTGCCGCGTTGCGCGACCTGCACCAGAAGGTCCTCGACTCCGACCCCGGGCTCGACCCGCCCGCTCCGGCGGGCAGGCCGCCGGTCCGTCCCCGGCAGTTGCCCCCAGCGGTGCGGGGGTTCTCCGGCCGTGCGGGCGACCTGCGCTGGCTCGACCGCACGCTCGACGAGATGGCCTCCGCGGAGGCCTCGACCACAGCGGCGCTCGTCGGCACGGCCGGGGTGGGCAAGACCGCGCTGGCGGTGCACTGGGCGCACCGGGTGGCCGACCGGTTCCCCGGCGGGCAGCTCCACGCCGACCTGCGCGGGCACGGCACCCACGAGTCCGCGGACCCGGCCGAGGTGCTCATCGCGTTCCTCCGCGCCCTGGGCGTGTCCGACGAGGCGATGCCGACCGGCGAACAGGCGCTGACGGCCACCTACCGGTCGCTCCTGGCGGGCCGGCGGGTCCTGGTGGTGCTGGACAACGCGGGTTCGGCCGAGCAGGTCCGCCCGTTGCTGCCGGGCGACCCCGGCTGTCTGACCCTCGTCACGAGCCGTCGCCGGCTCACCGGCCTCGTGGCACTCGACGGCGCACGATCGCGGGTGGTGCAACGCCTGGACCCCACCGAGACGAACCAGCTGCTCGGGCGCCTCCTCGGAACCGACAGGGCCGAGGCCGAACCGGACGCGGTCGTCACGCTCGGGGACCTGTGCGCCCACCTCCCGCTGGCGCTGCGGCTGGCGGCGGCACGGCTCGTCAGCACCGATCTGTCGGTGGGTGACTACGTTTCCGGGTTCCGCCCGGCGAAGACGCTCGACCTGCTCGCGGTGGACGACGAGCCCAGTCCTGTCCGGACCGTGTTCGACGCGTCGTACGAGCCGCTGAACCCGGACGCCCAGCGGCTGTTCCGGTTGCTGGGGCTCGTGCCGGGGAACCACTTCACGCCCCGCGCCGCCGCCGCGCTGCTGGCGGTCGCCCCCGACCGCGCCGCGAAGGTGCTCGACGTCCTCATCGCGGCCAACATGGTGGAACGCAAGGCCTCCGAACAGTTCGCCATGCACGACCTCCTGCACCTCTACGCCGCGGAGAAGACCGACGACGAGGGCGCCACGGCGGTTCGCCGGCTGCTCGACGTCTACCTCCAGGACACCGGGACCGCCGTCGTCGCCCTGGGCGTGTCGCTCGTGCGGATGCCCGGTCCTGCTGCCGGCACCCACCTGCCGGAGCTCGAGATCGACGACATCACCGGTGCTCTGTCCTGGTTGGACGCTCATCGGGCACGACTGGTCGCCGCGGTCGCGCACGCCTGCGACCACGGCCCGCGGGAGTTCGCCTGGAGGCTGTGCGACCTGCTCCGCAGCTACTTCTGGCTCAGCCGCTGCGCTCCGGAATGGCTCGCCATCGGCGACGCCGCCGTGCGTGCAGCGCTGGCCGAAGGCGACGTCGAGGGTGAGATCGCGGCCAGGCACTGCCTCGGCGACGCGCACTGGAACCTCGGCGAGTACGAACGCGCGATCCACACGTACGAGCCGGCCATCGCGCTCTGCGACCGGGTCGACCTGCCGCAGCGGCACGTCGCCGTGCTGAACAGCCTCGGCTCCGTGCACCACGAGCTCGGCAACCCGGACCAGGCCCTCACGTGGTTCCTCGAGGCCCTGGACGTGCAGGAGCGCAACGGACTGCCGGAAACGGGACTGCGCGCCAACATTGCGACCATCTACGAGGAGATGGGCCGCCTCGCGGACGCGCTGCGGGAGCACACCCGCGTGCTGGCGGTCGAGCGCACCCCGGAGACCAAGCCCGCGCACGCCTTCAGCCTCGACGCGCTCGGCGTGATCCACGGTCTGACGGGACGGCTGGACCTGGCCTTCTCGTACAACTCCGAGGCGTTGGAGCTGCACCGCGAGGCGGGCAGCCGGGCAGGTGAGGCGAGTGCCCTGGAGAACCTGGCCTCGCTGCACCTGCGCCGCGACGAGCCTGCACTGGCGCTGGCCGGCGCGAAGGCCGCGCTGGCGATCGCCGAGGAGATCGCCAACCCGCGGGTCGACGCGGCGAGCAGGACCATCGTCGCCAAGGCGCACCTGCACCTCGGCGACCACGCGGAGGCGGAGCGCTACTTCCGGCAGGGCGTGAGCCGCGCCAGGGCGCACCGCATGAGGTACCTCGAGGTGGACGCACTGCTCGGCCTCGCGGCCACCCTCCACGCCTCCGGCCGGTACGGGGTCGCGGCCGAGCACTGCGAGGAAGGTCTTCGCACAGCGGAGAAGGCCGGTTTCCGGATCCACGAGGCGACCGCGCGGACCCTGCTCGCCGAGCTCGCCCTCGACCGCGGTGAACCGGCGACCGCGGTCGGCGAGGCTCGGCGGGCGGCGGAGATCCACCACGGCACCGGGTGCCGTCAGGGCCTGGACCGGGCCCTCGCCGTGCTGGCCCGGTCGCAGGAGCTCGTGGGCACCGCGGTGCTCGACCCGCATGCCTCGTCCCTCCGCCAGTCGTCCCAGCGACGGTAGAGGCGCACCACGAACCGATGGCTGACGCGCCGGTCACACCGCCACGTGAGCGAGAAGTGAGCGACGGGTGCAGATCTCGAACAACGTCCGGCCACCGCGCCCGGTCAGCTCGTCGTGAACGCACCGGCGGCAGGAGTCCGCCAGCGCCTTGAACAGCTCCTCTTCCACACATCCGGCAAGCAGGGACACGCCTGTCGTCAGTCGGTGAGGACGGGCAGGAGCTTCGCCGTGATCTCCCCCAGGCGGGTGACGTCCTCGTCGGTCAGGTGGTCGAAGACGAGGCGGCGGACCTCGGCGACGTGGCCCGGCGCGGCGGTGCGCAGGAACGCGTGGCCCTCGTCGGTGAGGCCGGCGACCTGGCCGCGCTTGTCCGTGGCGCAGGCCCGGCGTTCCACCCAGCCGCGTTCCTCCAGGGCGGAGACGGCGTGCGAGAGCCTGGTCGTGGTGGTGCCGGTCTTGCGGGCCAGCCGCGTCATGCGCATGCTGCCGTCGCTCTCGGCGCTGAGCATCGCGAGGATCCGGTAGTGGGCGTGCGTGAGGCCGGCGTCGTCGCGCAGCTGCCTGTCCAGCGCGGTGGGCAGCACCATCAGGAGCTGGGTGATGTTCAGCCAGGTGGTCATCTCCGCACCTGTCAGCCACCGGGGCTCCGCGGGGGCGGGTCGAGCGTCGGTCATCACGTGATCATCCCTTCTCCCGGACCGGACCGGGAACGAACTCAGGCCGGTCGCACCGCGAGCAGCAGGTCGTCGATCGGCAGGCGCACCCGCGCGGCGGTCTCCCGCCCGGCGAACGGTTCGGCGAGCCGTGCGGGTTCGCTGCGCAGGCCGATGGCGACGACCACGAGCGGTGTCACGCCTTCCGGGAGCACGGACGTGAGGCGCTCGCGGTCGAAGCCGCCCATCTGGTGCACCGCGAGACCTTCGGCCTCGGCCTGCACGGAGAGGTGGGCCACGGCCTGGCCCGCGTCGTAGACGGCCCACGGCTGTGCGGCGCCGGTCGTCTGGAAAGCGGCCACGACCAGCGCGGACGCGTCCCGTGCCCAGACCTGGTTGCCCGCGGCCAAAGCAGAGAGCACCGACTCGTGCTCGGCGGTGCCGCGCCGCGTCACGGCGAACCGCCACGGCTGGGTGTTCGAGGCGCTCGGCGCCCACCTGGCCGCCTCCAGCAACGCCGTCAGCTGGTCGTCCGCGAGTTCGTGGCGGGGGTCGAACGCGCGGGAGCTCCACCGCCGCGCCAGCAACGGGTGCACGGGCACGACCGTCGAGGCGTCCTTGTCCAGCTCACCGGTCAGCGTCATGGTGTTCTCAATCCTTCGTGGAGTCACGCCGGGAGGGCGAGGGTGTGGTGGGTGTGCGAGACCTTCGCGGAGAGGTAGGCGGCGTTGGCCTCGGTCAGGTGGACGCCGGTCGGCACGCGGTCGACGACCTGAACGCCGAGGGCGTCGAGCTGCAGCGCCTTGTCGGGGTTGTTGCTGAGCAACCGGATCCGGTCGGCTCCCAGCGCTCGCAGCATCTGCGCGGCCACCGCGTAGTCGCGCTCGTCCTCCCCGCGGCCGAGCGCGAGGTTCGCCTCGTAGGTGTCCAGCCCGGCCTCCTGCAGCGCGTAGGCGTCGAGCTTCGCGTACAGCCCGATGCCGCGGCCCTCCTGCCGCAGGTAGAGCAAGAAACCGCCCTCGCCGGAGATGCGCTCGACCGCCTCGCGCAGCTGGGGACCGCAGTCGCACCGCTGGGAGCCGAAGACGTCGCCGGTGAGGCACTCGCTGTGCGGACGCACGAGCGGCGCTCCCCCACCGGCGAGCACGGAACGCCACTGCCCCAGGGCCAGCGCCAGGTGTTCACGGCCGTCCTCGAGCCCGGTGAAGGTGAAGACCTCCGCGGTGGTGGTGTACCCGTCCGGGAACTCGAGGGGAACGGTCACCCGCGTGCGGACCTTCGCGGCAGATGCCGGCGACTTCACTGCCGTACCCATCCAGGCCTCCGTCTTGTTGAAGTTTCACATATGAGTGTGCAGCCTTTATATTGAAACTTCAACAAAGACTCGCGTGGCCTGCGTCACCGGCGCACGACGGCCACTGGTTGTGCAGCCGACGGTGATCGCGGGCACCCTGGACGGGTAAAACTGTCGAGGTGCGGCGAAAGGACGGTCGGTGAGGCACTCTGACGACAGCGGGCGACGACAGGAACGGCCCGCGCTCGCCGACGTGTTCACCGAGAGCCAGGAGATCGGCCGCGACCTCGCCGCCGTGGACTGGGCCGCCACCCCGCTCGGCCCTCCCGCCGACTGGCCGCAGAGCCTGCAGACCGCGGTGAGCATCCTGCTGTCGTCCCGGTTCTCGATGTGGATGGCATGGGGACCGGAGCTGACCTTCTTCTGCAACAACGCCTATCGGCTCAACACGCTGGGCCGCAAGTACCCGTGGGCGCTCGGGCGGCCGGCGGCGCAGGTGTGGGCCGAGATCTGGGACGACATCGGGCCCAGGGTCGACAGCGTGCTCACCACCGGGCAGGCGACCTGGGACGAGGCGCTGCTGCTCTTCGTGGAGCGGTCCGGCTTCCCCGAGGAGAGCTACCACACGTTCTCCTACAGCCCGCTGCGCGACGAGAGCGGTGCGGTGGCGGGGATGTTGTGCGTGGTCAGCGAGGAGACCGAGCGCGTCATCGGCGAACGGCGGATGGCGACGTTGCGCGACCTCGGCTCGGACCCGAGCGTCGCGCGCGAGGAGCGGGAAGTCCTGGCGTACGCCTGCGCGCAGCTCGAAGGCAACCAGCGGGACCTGCCCTTCACGCTGACCTACCTCTTCGACGACGGGCACGCGCGGCTCGCCGCCGCCACCGGCGCCATGGCGGGCCATCCCGCGGCCCCCGCGGCCGTCCCGCTCGCGGACGCGTCGCTGTGGCCGGTGGAGGCGGCCCGACGCGGTGAGTCCGCCGTGGTCGACCTCGACGGGATCACCGGACTTCCCGGCGGCGCCTGGGACCGTCCTCCCACCTCCGCCCTGGTGGTGCCGCTGCAACGGCCCGGCGGCGCACCGCACGGCTTCCTGGTGGCGGGCCTGAACAGGCACCGCCCGCTCGACGACGGCTACCGGGGCTTCGTCGAACTGGTCGCGGGCCACCTCGCCGCGGGCGTGGCGGGCGCGCGCGACTTCCAGGCGCAGCAACGACGTGCGGAGGAGCTCGCCGAGCTGGACCGCGCCAAGACCGCGTTCTTCTCCAACATCAGCCACGAGTTCCGCACGCCGCTGACCCTGATCATGGGTCCGGTGCAGGACCTGCGGGACAGGTTCGCCGAGGCCGACCCGCAGGCGGAGCAGGAGCTGGAGGTCATCCACCGCAACGGCCAGCGGCTCGGCAAGCTGGTCAACACCCTGCTCGACTTCTCCCGCCTCGAGGCAGGCCGCATGCAGGCGGTCTTCCAGCCGGTCGACCTCGCCGCGGCCACCGCCGAGCTCGCCGGCGTGTTCCGCTCGGCGGTCGAGCGGGCGGGGCTGGAGTTCGAGATCGACTGCTCCCCGCTGCCCGAGCCGGTGCACGTCGACCTCGGCCTGTGGGAGAAGGTCGTCCTCAACCTGCTGAGCAACGCCCTCAAGTTCACAGTGGACGGTTCGGTCGTCGTCACCGTGCGGCCGGGCGAGGGCAAGGCGGTCGTCACCGTCGCCGACACCGGCGTCGGGGTGGCGCCGAACGAGATCACCCGGCTGTTCGAACGCTTCCACCGCATCGAGCACACCTGGTCGCGGTCGAAGGAGGGCAGCGGCATCGGCCTCGCGCTCGTGCAGGAGCTCGTGGGCCTGCACGGCGGCACGATCCACGCCTCCAGCACGGAGGGCGAGGGCACCGTCTTCACCGTCGAGCTGCCGTTCGGCACGGACCACCTGCCCGCCGGGACCCTCTCGCAGGAGACCGCCCCGCCCGCCGTGTCCGGCATCGCCGCGCCCTACGTGCAGGAGGCGCTGCGCTGGCTGCCGGATCCCGGTCCCGCGGTCGAGGACCTGTTGCCCAGCACCACGACGGCCACCGCGCCGGAGGTCCCCGCCACGGTGCTGGTGGCCGACGACAACGCGGACATGAGGGAGTACCTGAGCCGGCTGCTGCTCCGGGCCGGCTACGACGTGCGCACCGTGAACGACGGCCTGGCGGCGCTGGCGACGGCCCGCGCCCAGCCACCGGACCTGGTGGTCAGCGACGTGATGATGCCGCGCATGGACGGCCTGTCGCTGGTCGCCGCCCTGCGCGCCGACCAGCGCACCAGGTCCGTCCCGGTGCTGCTGCTGTCCGCCCGCGCGGGCCAGGAGGCCTCCGGCGAGGGGCTGCGGGCGGGCGCGGACGACTACCTCGTCAAGCCGTTCGCGGCGGCCGACCTGCTGGCGCGGGTGCGGGCCAACGTGGACCTCGCCCGGTTGCGCGGGCAGCACGCCCGCTGGCGCGACGCGCTGATCGACTCCCTGCAGGAGGCCTTCTTCGTCTGCGACGACGACGGCACCGTCGTGGAGGTCAACGCCGCGTTCACCGACATCCTCGGCTACGGGCCGGAGGGCCTGCCGTATGCCGTACCGCACCCGTGGTGGCCCGACGAGCAGACAGATCCCGACGCGCGCAAGCAGTTCACCGAGGCGTTCGAGGCGCGGTCAGGCCGTGACCAGCGCGGGCGGACCGTTCCCGTCACCCACCGCGACGGCAGGCGGGTGTGGGTCAGCGCCCTCATGAACCCCGCCCGCGACCCCGACACCGGCGCGACGATGACCGTCGGCACGTTCCGCGACGTCACCGCCGACCACCACACCCGCCGGCGGGAGACCGCGCTGGCCGAGATGAGCATGCGGCTGTCCCGCGCGACCAGCACCACCGAGGCGCTGACCGGAGCGTTGGAGCAGTTCGAGAGCCTGTGGCGGACCGAGCAGGTCCTCGCCGTCGTCTTCGGCAGGCACGAGTCCCCGCGGGTCAGCACCGCCGCGGGGGAACTCGGCTGGAAGGACCTGCCCGAGCACCGGCGCGAGGCCCTCTACGAGCTCACGGGGCACGCGGCGCTGATCCCGGTCTTCACCGAGGACGGCAGCGCCGCCGTCACCGTCGAGCACCCCGACGGGCCGATGGTGCTCCTGGTGCGCCTCGACGCGCGCCACCAGTTCACCGAGCAGGACGAGCTGCTGCTGTCGTTGCTGTCGGGCCACCTGACGCAGGGCCTGTCCCGCGCCCACCAGATCGACCAGCAACGGGAGACGGCGCTGGCGCTGCAACGGGCGATCCTCGGCCCGTCGCACCTGCCGGGCGGATTCGCCGTGCGCTACGAACCGGCCGCACGGCCGTTGGAGGTCGGCGGCGACTGGTACGACACGTTCGACCTGCCCGACGGACGCATCGGCATCGTCGTCGGGGACTGCGTCGGCCGCGGGCTCTCCGCCGCCGCGGTGATGGGCCAGCTGCGCAGCGCCTGCCGGGCCCTGCTGCTGCAGGAGATCGGTCCCGCACGCGCGCTCATGGCGCTCGACCAGTTCGCGGCCGGTGTCCGCGGCGCCCTGTGCACCACGGTGTTCTGCGGCGTCCTCGACCCCGACACCGGGCACCTCGTCTACTCGAGCGCCGGGCACCCGCCCGCGATCCTGGCGCTGTCGGACGGCACGACCCAACTGCTCGAAGGCGGACGCTCCATCCCGCTCGCGGTCAAACTGGGCGTGCAGCGCACGGAGGCGGAGTGCGTCCTGCCCCCGCGGTCCACTTTGCTCACCTACACCGACGGACTCGTCGAACGCCGCCGCAGCTCGTTGAACGAGGGCATCGACAAGGCCGCGCTCGCCGTCCAGGAGGGCCGCGCGAACGGCCTGGAGGACCTGGCCGGCCAGATCATGGCCGCCCTCGCACCGGCAGGAGGCTACGACGACGACGTCGCCCTGCTGCTGTACCGGCACCCCGCACCGCTCGAGGTGACCTTCCCCGCCGAGGCCGACGAGCTCCAGGGCGCCCGCGGCAAGCTGCGGACCTGGCTGCGCCAGTGCGGGTTCTCCACCGGACACGCCCAGCGCGTCCTGCTCGCCGTCGGCGAGGCGTCCGCGAACGCCATCGAGCACGCCTACCGGGACGCGGTGCGCCAGGCGGTCAGGCTGCGACTGGAGACCGTGGGCAACGACCAGCTGCACGTGACGGTGGTGGACACCGGCACGTGGAAGACCCCCAACACCGAGCCGGACGCGAGTCGCGGCCGGGGTACGACGATCATGCACACCATGATGGACGCCGTGTCCATCTCCCCCGACCTGACCGGTACCACCGTGACGATGCAGGTGAAGATTCCTCATGACGCCACTGACCCTGACCACGACCACCGACCCGCAGGGCAGGCCAGTCCTCAAGGTGGCGGGTGAGATCGACCTGAGCAACACCGCCACCTTCGAGACCGCCCTCGCCCAGAACAAGGGCCCGCTCGTCGTCGACCTCACCGAGGTGCACTACATCGACAGCGCCGGCATGAGCGTGCTGTTCACGCACGCGGAACGCGTCGAGGTGGTCGCGACGTCGTTGCTCGTGCCGCTCCTGGAGATGTCCGGCCTCACCTCCATGGCCACCGTGCGCGGCGTGGAGAGCTAGGCGATCGCCGCGAGCGCGGCCGCCGTGCCCGCGACGATCTTCTCCTGGGCCTCGGCCCGCGAGGCGGTCGGCACACCGTCACCGGGCTGCTCCCCGTAGTCGCCGAAGAACGCGTGCACGGCACCCGGCACCAGCTCGAACCGGGTGTCCGCCGGCAGCAGCCTCCGCGAGTCGGCCACGTCCTGGGACGTGGTGAAGCCGTCCTTCTCGCCGTGGATGGACCACGCGCTGAGCCCGCCACGCCCGGACAGGTCGTCGACCGGGTAGGACGCCCACAGCACCAGGCCGCGCACCGACGAGTCCGCGAGGACGTCCCGCGCCGCGGCCACACCACCCAGCGAGTGCCCGCCGACCGCCCACGCCGGCACCTCGGGGTGTTCCGCACGCAGCGCGGCCGTGTCCCCGCTCAGCAGGGCGATGTTCAGCGGCTCCCGCACCACGACGACGAGGAAGCCTTGCGCGGCAACGCGACGCAGCAGCGGGACGTAGGCGCGGTAGTCCACGCGTGCTCCGGGGTGGAAGACGAGTCCGGCGCGCACCGGGCCGTCCGGTCGCAGCACCGTCTCGTTGCCGCTGTCCTCAGTGGTCGCGAACGGTTGGAGGTAGAGCAGGGGTGCGAGGAGCACGACTGTGAGCGCGATGGCCAGCCAGGACGGCGTGCGGCGCCACCACGCTGCCGCCACGCCCACGGCTGCCACCACGGCCAGGAGGATCAGGTGGGCGGGGTGGCCTGCGGTCAGCGGTCCCCAGCCGAGGATCAAGAGGGTGAGCGGGACGCCGATGCTCGTGGCGGCCGTCAGGCGGCGTGGCCAGGTCATGGCCGGGTCACGTCACAGGGGGAGCGGAAAACGTTCAGCACACTGAGTATTATGCAGGAGGTCAGTGCGTGGCGCGTGACCGGGCGAAACTGCTGGGCGTCGTCCCGTACCACCGCCGGAACGCGTGGATGAAGCTGGCGGCCTCGGCGAACCCGAGCTCCACCGCCGCCTGCTCGACCGACACTCCCCCACCAGCCAGGATCACCGCGGCACGCTCAGACCTCACCTCGTCGAGCAACGCCTGATAACTGGTCCCGGACTCGCTCAACCGACGACGAAGCGTGCGCGAGCTCAAACCGAGCGCACGGGCCACGACCGGCATCGTCTCCTCGAACCGCACAGACCGCTCCAACAGGCGCCGGACCTCGTCCGCCACGCCCGGCTTGCGGCGGCGGCGCTCGGCGATGTCCTGGCACTGCCGCTCGCACAACGCCGTGGCCTCCGGGCTGGCCAGCGGCAGAGCCCGGGCCAGCAGGGACGCGTCCACAACGGACTGGTTGCGGCGTGCGGAGAACCGGGGCCGCACGCCGAACACCTCCTCGTGGGCCCGAACGTCGGCAGGCGCCGGGTGGGTGACGTCCACGGACAGCACGGGTACCGCGCCGGACACCAGCTCGCCGATCACCGTGTGGATGGCGGCGAGGTCGCGTTCGACGAGGAACGGCACGACCTCGCCGGGCAGGGCGCCGGGGTCGAGCGAGATGACGAGCAGGTCGCCGTCGAGCGCGGCGGTGGGGGCGGTGAAGGTGAAGCTGAGGTCGAGGTAGCGCAGCGCCACGTCGATGGCGTCCTGCACGGTGGCGGCGCTGAGGAACGCGTGGCCGAGGACGCCGAACGTCGTGGCGTGGTAGCGGCGGCCGGCGGCTATGCCCGCGTTCGGCAGGAGGGTGGCCAGGTTGCGCACGACGGCGAGTTCCTGGCGGGCGTTGATCTCGGCCGCCGGGTCGGCCAGCTGCTCTGGGGTGAGGTCGCTGCCGTCGAGCAGCGCGGGCCGGGGCAGGCCGTGCTCGGCGCCGAAGCGCAGCAGGAGTGCGACGCTCGCGATGCCTCGGGGGAAGTCCCAGTGCCGGGTCGCCGGTTCGGCCAACGTCCTCATGGCCGCGATTGTCAATCGCGCGGCCGCTGTTGTCCTGGTGCGAACGGGTGGTTCTTCCTAGTTTCGATCTCGTGTCGGAAAACCCCGAAGTGGTGGTCATCGGTGCCGGGTTCGGCGGGCTCGGTGTCGCGTTGTCCCTGCACAGAGCCGGTTTCGGCCGGGTGACGGTGCTGGAGCGCGCTGACGGCGTCGGCGGGGTCTGGCGGGACAACACCTACCCCGGCGCCGCGTGCGACGTGCCGTCCTCGCTCTACTCGTACTCCTTCGCGCCCCACCTCTCGTGGCCGCGCCGGTACTCGGCCCAGCCCGACATCCTCGCCTACCTCCAGCGCACCGCGGCGGTGGTGCGGGACCGGATCAGGTTCGGCGCGGACGTCGTCGCCGCCTCGTTCGACGAGGCACGGCGGCGGTGGCGGGTCGTGCTGGCCGGCGGTGAGGTCCTCGAAGCGGACGTGCTCGTGTCGGCGGTGGGCCAGCTGAACAGGCCGGCGGTCCCGGCGATCCCCGGCCTGGACCGCTTCCGCGGCCCGGTGTTCCACAGTGCTCAGTGGAGGCACGACGTCGATCTGAGCGGCAAACGGGTCGCGGTGGTGGGCACGGGTGCGAGCGCGGTGCAGTTCGTGCCGCGGATCCAGCCCCTGGCGGGCCACCTCACCGTGTTCCAGCGGTCCGCGCCGCACGTGCTGCCCAAACCCGATGCGCAGCTGCGCGGCCGTGCGCACCCGCTGACCGCCCGAGCGGCACGGGGTGGGGTCTGGCTCGCGGGCGAGGCGCTGACGGGACTCCTCACCGCCGGGCGGTTCTCGCGGAGCCTGGTCGCGGGTCTGGCGGCGGCCCACCGGCGGGTGCGGGTGCGCGATCGCGACCTGAGGGAACGGCTGCGGCCGCCCGGTCAGGCGGGGTGCAAGCGGGTGCTGTTCAGCAACGACTGGTATCCGGCACTCACCGCGCCCAACGCCGGGGTGGTGACCGAGCCGATCACCGAGATCACCGAACGGGGCGTGCGCACCGCCGACGGCCGCGAGCACGCCGCGGACGTGCTGATCTGGGGCACCGGGTTCGAGGTCGCCGACTTCCGGCTGCCGATGACCGTCACCGGTGCGGGCGGCCGTGACCTCGCCGAGGTGTGGGGCGGGCGGCCGCGGGCGCACCTGGGCATGTCCGTGCCCGGTTTCCCCAGCTTCTTCCTGGTCTACGGCCCGAACACCAACCTCGGCGGCAACTCGATCGTCACGATGATCGAGGCGCAGTCCCGCTACGTCGTCGCCGCGGTGCGCCACCTCGCGGAGTCCGGCGCGGCCTGTTTGGAGGTGCGGCCCGAGGTCGCCGACGCGTTCGACGCGGAGATGCGATCCCGGCTCGCGAACGGCGTGTGGAGCGGCTGCGCCTCGTGGTACCGCGCCGAGGACGGGTCGATCACGACCAACTGGCCGGGCAGCACCAGGGAGTACCTCCGCAGGACGGCGCGCCTGCGGGTCGAGGACCACGTGCTGACGCGCGCGGACGACCTGACCTCGGAAGGGGTGTGAGGCGTGGACTACGACGTGCTCGTCATCGGCTCGGGGTTCGGCGGCGCGGTGACGGCCCTGCGGCTGACCGAGAAGGGCTACCGCGTGGGCGTGCTGGAGGCGGGCCGGCGGTTCGCCGACCACGAGCTGCCGCGCAACTCCTGGCACCTGCGCGACTACCTGTTCGCACCGGCCATCGGGTGCACCGGCATCCAGCGGATCACCCCGCTGCACGACGTGCTGGTCCTCAGCGGAGCCGGTGTCGGCGGCGGTTCCCTCGTGTACGCCAACACCCTGTACGAACCGTCCGACGCGTTCTTCCGCGACCCGCGCTGGGGGCACGTCACCGACTGGCGTTCCGAGCTCGCACCGCACTACGACCAGGCGAGCCGGATGCTCGGCGTGGTGGAGAACCCGCTGCGCACCGAGGCCGACCGGCTGCTGCGCGAGGTGTCCACCGAACTCGGGGTGGAGGCGACGTTCCGCCCCACCCGCGTCGGTGTCCACTTCGGACGCGACGGTGAGGACCCCTTCTTCGGCGGCGCGGGCCCCCGGCGCAACGGCTGCATCGCCTGCGGCGCGTGCATGACCGGGTGCCGGCACAACGCGAAGAACACGCTGCCGAAGAACTACCTGCACCTCGCCGAGCAAGCGGGCACCGAGGTGTGGCCGTTGACCACGGTGACCGACGTGCGGCCCGGCAGCGGTGGCGGGTACGCCGTGCGGACGCGTCGCACCGGCGGGCGCGCGGAGCGCGTGTTCACGGCCGGCCAGGTGGTGTTCGCCGCGGCGTCGCTCGGCACGCAACAGCTGTTGCACCGCATCCGTGACGGCGGCGGTCTGCCCGGGCTCTCACCACGGCTCGGAGCGTTGTGCCGCACCAACTCCGAGGCGGTCGTCGCGGTGCGCTCGACGGACGGGAAGGTCGACCACTCGCGGGGCATCGCGATCACGTCGTCGATCCACCCGGACGAGAACACGCACGTCGAGGTCGTGCGCTACGGACGCGGCAGCAACCTGCTGGGCCTGCTCATGACGACGCTCGTCGACGGCGGCCCCGCCCGGTCGCGCCGCGGCCTCGCCCAGCTCAGGGCCGAGCTCCGCACCGCACTGCGGTTGCACACGCCCCGCAGGTGGTCGGAGGAGACCATCGCGTTGCTGGTCATGCAGAGCCTTGACAACTCGCTCACCACGAGGACCAGGAACGGCCGCCTGACCACGACCCAGGGCGAGGGCGAGCCCAACCCGTCCTGGATCCCGGCCGGGCACGACGTGGCGAGGCGGCTCGCCGCGCTGTCGGGCGGGGTGGCCAGGGGCGCGTGGACGGACATGGCGGACATCCCGCTGACGGGGCACCTCATCGGGGGCTGCGTCATCGGCGACTCCCCCGCCACCGGCGTGGTCGACCCGTACCACCGGGTGCACGGCCACCCCGGGCTGCACGTCGTGGACGGCTCGACGATCCCGGCCAACCTCGGCGTCAACCCGGCGCTGACCATCACCGCGCTCGCCGAGCGCGCGATGTCGTTGTGGCCTCGGAAGGGCGAGCCCGATCCACGCCCGCCGCTCGGCTCGAACTACGTGCGGCTCCGCCCCGTCCCCCCGCGCCGCCCCGCGGTGCCCGCCGGTGCGCCGGCGGCGTTGCGCCACGAAGGAGAGGCCGCCGATGCCCGCTGACTTCCCTCCCGAACCGTGGGACCTGTGCGGCCGTGGCTGGCTCACGGTGTCGACGGCACCGCGCTCGGCGGTGCCCCCGCCACCTCCGGGCGTGGTGCCGCTGACCCTGTTCGGCCACGTGGTCGTGGTGTCCGCGTTCGTCGACTACACCCCGCCGGGCCTGCTCTCCTACCGCGAGCTGATGACGGCCGTGGTGGTGCGCCGCGGATTCCGCCTGGGCGTGACCATCACCGACATCTGGGTCGACGACGAGACGTCGCGGGCAGGAGCGCGGGCGATGTGGGGAATTCCCAAAGAGATTGCGGACTTCACGCTCGTCGCCGAACCAGGTCTGACCGCGGACGCGCACGGCATCGCCGGTGCCGACGAACGCCCGCGCAGGGCGCCGGGACTGCCGGCGTGGATCACGACATCGGTGTGGCAGACGCTGGGAGACGACACACGTCGCACCCGGTTGCGCACCACCGCCCGCGTCCGGCCCACCCGGCTGCGCTGGCGGGTCACCTCCGGCGGCGCGCTCGGCTGGCTCACCCATACCCGGCCGCGCCTGCACCTCGCGGTCACGAACCTGCGCATGCGGTTCGGCTCGCCCTGACTTCGCGGCGCCACCAGCGCCGCGGATCCACCCATCTCACGAGGAGTGGTTCATGCGAGTTCTCGTAACGACGCTCACCCTGGCGGCCTCGGTCCTGGCCGCCCCCACCGCGTTAGCCGCGCCACCGGACTACGGCCTGCCCGGCTCGTACCCGGTGGCGTACAGCGATGTCACCGCCGTCGCGGGCGGCCGGTCCGTGCCCGCGCGCGTCCACTACCCCGCCACGGCCGCCGGGGCGAACCAGCCCGTGGCGGCGGGCAGGTTCCCCGCGATCGCCTTCGGCCACGGCTTCTTCCAGGCGACGTCCAAGTACACGAGCACCAGCACCCACCTGGCCTCGTGGGGCTTCGTCGTCGTGGTGCCGACCACGCAGGGCGGGCTGAGCCCGAACCACGGCACGTTCGCCGACGAGCTCAACGCCGGCCTGACCTGGCTGGTCGCTCAGGACACCACCACCGGCTCGCGTTTCCGCGACCACGTCAGCACGGCCTCGCTCGGCGTCGCGGGCCACTCCATGGGCGGCGGCGCGGCGGTGCTCGCGGCGGCGCGCAACCCCAGGATCACCGCCGTGTCCACCTACGCGGCGGCCGAGACCACCCCGTCGGCCAAGGCGGCAGCGGCGACTCTCGCGGCACCCGCGCAGTTCCTGGCCGGATCCCAGGACACCATCACACCGGTCGCCGAGCACCAACGGCCGATGTTCGCCGCGAAACCACCGTCGAAGCAGCTGCGCACCATCACCGGCGGGTTCCACTGCGGCTTCATGGACACCTCAGGCCTGTTCTGCGACAACGGTTCCATCACCCGCGCCGCCCAGCTCACCGCGGCGAAGCGGGTCATGACGTCGTGGTTCCGCCATCACCTGAGCGGCGACGCGGCGGCACGTGACTTCGTGTGGGGCCAGCCCGCCCGCACAGACACCGCCGTCACGTTCGAGGGAACCGAGTAGCAGTGGTGCGGCTCGCAACGTTGCCGGTGGAATTCGCGGTCAGACGGGTGCGTCGTGGTGCCGCCCCCACGTCCTCATACTGGACGGGCGGTGCCGCGAGGCGCCCTGCTGAGCGTGGAATACGCCGCCAACGTTGCGTGACGCGCCACTGCTCAGGAACCGTCCACCAGGACGAACTCGGCACGACCGGAGCGCACGCCGTTGACCTGCAGTTCGACGGCGTGCTGCCCGGGGTGGTACCGGCGGGTGGTGATCACCCGGAACGAGTGGTCCCGGCTGAGCTCGTAGGTCTCCCCCGGCTCGACGGTCCGGGTCGTCAGCTTGAACGTCTTGCCGGTCAGCGTGCCGTTGGCCTTGCGGTGGTGCACCACGTAGTCGATCACCAACCGGGCGGGCTCCCGGTCGAGGTTGCGCACGGATCCCGTGAACGACAACGTCTCCCCGATCGTCACGGTGTCGGTGGAGAGCAGCGGACCGACGACGTCGAGGCTCACCGAGGAGAACCCCAGCAGCCCGAGCGCGCCCGGATGTCCTTGCTTCACCAGGGTTCGCAGGCCGTGGCGCACGAGCCGCGCGGTGTTCACATCGGGCTCCGCCATCCACCCGGCCGCGGTCGCGACGACCACGTCCGGGTGCCGGCGGCTGATGTCGTTGAGGTGGTTGGCGACCGACCGCCGCACGTACTCGCTGTCGTCGCGGTGCAGCGCGTCGAGGATCGGCAGGGTCGTCCCGGGGTCGGTGAGGACGCCGGGCACGCGGATCGCCCAGGGCAGCAGCGGGCGCGTTCCCTCCGAGGCGAGCCTGCGCACGTGCTCCGAGTCCGACCGGGTCCAGCCCTCGATCACGCCGAGGGCTCGCCCCAGGTCCGCGTTGAGCAGGGCACGCAGGGCGAACTCCGACGTCAGGCGCCCCGTGAGCTCCGCCAGCAGGGCGAGGGCGTCGTCGAACGCGTCCACGCCGCCCTCGCTGATCGCCTTGGCGGCCACGGCACTGGTGACCGGCCAGATCATCCACCCGGTGAACGACGGCGACTCGTCCGCCGCGGCGCGCACGGTCCGCGCGAACGACGCGTAGTCGCCCGGCAGGTCGCCGAGCAGCGCGTCGCGCAGGAGGTCGCTGCGCTCCCGGAGTGCCAGCGGCGCCAAGGCGTTCTCGGCATCGCGAAGCCGGGACAGGCCCGCTTCCGGCCGTGCGGTCCGCAGGGAGGTGACGAGGGCGCGAACGGTCTGGACACCGATCAACTCGTCGGCAAAAGGCATGTCCGCGATGCTACCCAGACCGGGTTCGTCCACCGTGGACCGAGCCGGGTCACGCGGGGACGCGGCCGCCGCCCGCGAAGTCCCACACCCAGTCCGGGTACGGCCTCGCGCCCCTGCTCACCGCGTCGAGCCGGGCGAGGTCCTCGGCGGTCAGCTCGAGTTCCGCGGCGGCCGCGCTGTCCGCGATCTGATCAGGGCGCTTCGCCCCGACGACGACGCTGGTGACGCCCGGCTGCGCCAGGACCCACGCCAGTGCGACCTGCGCGGGGCTCACCTCGTGCCGTCCGGCGACGGCGCGCACCACGTCGACGACGTCCCACGCGGTCGAGTGGTCCACGGGAGGGAAGTCCGGGTAGTTCTCCGCCGAGCGGCGCGACCCCGCCTCGCTCGACCCGGTCCTGTCGTACTTGCCGGACAGGATCCCGCCCGCCAGCGGCGCCCACACGAGCAGGGACACGGCCTGGTCCACGGCGAGCGGCGCGATCTCCCGTTCGACGTCGCGGCCCAGCAGCGAGTAGTAGGACTGGGAGGCGACGAACCGCGCCCACCCGTGCCGATCGGACAGCCCCAGCGCCTTCATCAGCTGCCAGGCGGCCAGGTTCGAACACCCGATGTAGCGCACCTTGCCCTGCCGGACCACGTCGTCGAGCGCGGCGAGCGTCTCGTGGATCGGCGTCACCGGGTCGAAGCTGTGCAGCTGGTACAGGTCGACGTGGCCGGTGCCGAGCCGGCGCAGGCTGTCCTCGAGGGCGCGGACGAGGTGCAGGCGCGAGGCACCGACGCGGTTCGGGCCCTCCCCGACGCGGGCGCTGAACTTCGTCGCGAGGACGACGTCGTCACGGCGGGCGCCGAGCGCCTTGCCGAGCAGGACCTCGGACTCGCCGCCGGAGTACACGTCCGCGGTGTCCACGAGGGTGATGCCGTCGTCGAGGGCGCGTCCGACCACGGCGTCCGCGGCGGCCTGGTCGAGGCCGCCCAGGGCGTCGCCGAGCGCGGTGCCCGCCCCGCCGAAGGTCATGGTGCCGAGGCTGACGGTGGAGACGTGGACGCCGGTGTTGCCGAGCATGCGGTATTTCATGAACACCACGCTAAGCCGCTTTGGCTGGCTTTTCAGTACTAGGAACACCGGGTTTTGTGCTTGATGCTCCAGGCTATGATCGGCTGGTGGACCCGCTCTCGGATATTCTCTCGATGGTCGCCGTCGAGGCGGCCGTCACGTCGCGCCTGGACGCGTCGGGGCGGTGGGGCCTGCGGTTCTCGGGCACCTCGCACGCCAAGTTCGGCGTGGTGCACCGGGGTGGGTGCTGGATCGCCACCGAGACCTCCGCACCGGTGCGGCTGGGCGCGGGCGACTGCTACCTGCTCGTCGCGGGCGGGCCGTACACGATGGCGGGCGCACCCGACCTCGCCGCGCACGAGTTCGACTCGGCGTCCGCGAGGTTCACCGCGGACGCCGTCGACGGTCACCTCCGGCTGGGCGGCGGCGAGGCCGAGGCGGTCATCACCGGCGGCAGGTTCGTGCTCGACCCCGACCACGCTGCCCTGCTCCTCGACCTCGTGCCGCCGGTGCTCCCGATCCCGTCCTCGGAGGTCCCCGCGCCCGCCCTGCAGGCAGCCATGGACCTGCTGATCGCCGAGACCGCCGCCGGCACTCCACTGCCAGGCGCCGACCTCGTTCGGAACCACCTGGCGCACATCGTTCTCGTGCAGGCGTTCAGGTCCTACGTGGAGGTTGCCGAACGTCCCGGCGGCTGGCTCTCCGCACTGAAGGATCCGCAACTCGCTCCCGCGTTGCGGGCGGTGCACGCCGAGCCCGGCCACCCCTGGACGGTTCCCGAACTGGCGCAGCGGGTCCACCTCGCACGCTCCACCTTCGCCACGCGCTTCCGCGACGCGGTCGGCGTCCCGCCACTCGAATACCTGCTCCGCCTGCGCATGCGGCACGCCGTCCGCCTCCTGCGCGGCCACGACGTCTCGGTGACGGAGGTCGGCCGCCGGCTCGGTTATGCCTCGCACAGCTCGTTCTCGCACGCGTTCACCCGCGTGATGGGCGTGCCGCCGGGCCAGTTCCGGCACACCGCGGGTGACGCGTAGGCGTTTCTCAGCGCCACACGGTGCGCGTGTGGGTCATCTCGAATCCCAGTCGCGTCAGGTTCTTGTGGCTCACCGA
Source organism: Lentzea cavernae (assembly GCF_014653695.1). Lineage (GTDB taxonomy): Bacteria > Actinomycetota > Actinomycetes > Mycobacteriales > Pseudonocardiaceae > Lentzea > Lentzea cavernae. The sequence continues at coordinate 542,381 of NZ_BNAR01000004.1, forward strand.
ACCGGACGCCGCCGTGACGACCACAAGGTCGCTGTCCGCGGCGGCGTCGGCGAGGCGCCGGGCGACCAGGGCGGCCTGACACCCCCTGCGCCGGAACTCCGGCACGGTGGCGGCACCGGCGAGCAGACTCGTTCCCCCGTGGGTGAACAACGCCGCCGCGGCCGCCGGGCGTCCGTCCACGAAGGCCAGATACCGCCGCAATCCCGGCGTGGCCTGCTCGATCGCCAGCATGGTCCGGAACGCCGTGGCGTCGGGCCCGACCTCGTAGCCCGCCAGCAGGACGTCCAGGTGTTCCCCGGCCACCTCGTCGACCTGCACGGCGCCCAGGCCGTCACCGCCCGGCCTCCTGTGCAACGCCGCGGTGGGAGCGGTGGGCGCCAGACCCGCCGACCGCAACAGGCCGTGCAGGTCGTCCGACGAGTCGCCCTCCCACACCTCGACGGCGGCCCGCACGCCCGCCTCCGCGTAGAAGGCCTCGACGGCGGGCAGGTGCACCGCGTCGGCGAGGGTGAAACCCCGGGCCTTGTTGTAGGGGACGTGGTTCGGCAACGCGGGCACCCTGGACACCACCGCGCCACCGATCCGGCGCAACTCCGCCCCGGCGAAGATGCGGGCGGCCGCCGCGAAGTCGAGCTCGGCCTTGGCGGTGAGCACGGCCTCGGCCCTGGTGACGGTCACCCGGCCGACGGTAGTGCCTCGGCCGGGGCTCGTGGCGGGGCTACGCTTCGCCGGTGGAGTCTGCGGACAGGGACGCCGGGATCGGCCTGGCCGAGCTGCTGGCGGCGTTCTCGCTGGCCACGGACCTCGGGCTGGGTCAGCCGATGGAGCACGTGCTCCGGTCGTGGCGGATCGCGGAGCGGCTCGCCGGGCACATGGGCCTGCCCGAGGATCAGCGGAGGTCGTTGTTCCCCGTCTCGATGCTCGGCTGGGTCGGCTGCGTCGCGGACTCCCCGGAGGTCGCCGCGTCGTTCGGTGACGACATCGCGTTCCGCGCGGACAGCTACGAGGTCGATCTCGCCGGACCGGCCGCGGTCGGGTTCTTCCTGCGCCGCGCCGGACGCGGCGGGCCGATGTGGCACCGGCTGCGGGTGGCGACGACGCTCCTGGCGACCGGCGGCCAGAACGTCGTGCAGGGCATGCGGTCGCACTGCACGACGACGTCGGCGCTGGCGGAGCGGCTCGGGCTCGGGCAGGACGTGGCGACGGCGTTGCGGCAGTTCTTCACCCGGTGGGACGGTCGTGGCGTGCCGCAGGGCGTGGGCGGCACGGACATCGCGCCGGCCATCCGGCTGCTGCACCTGGCCGACGTCGTCGAGGTGCGGTACCGGACCGGTGGCGTCGAGGGTGCGCTCGAGGTCGCCCGAGCACGGCGTGGCCGCCAGTTCGCGCCCGACGTGGTCGACGCGTTCGTCGCGCACGCACCCGACGTGCTGACCAACGCCGGGATCGACCCGCTCACGGCGCCGCGCCGCCCTCTGACGGAGGGCGAGCTCGACACGGCCCTGGAGGCGCTGGCCGACTTCACGGACCTGCGCTGCGCCTCACGTGCCGGGCACTCCCGCGGTGTCGCGGACCTCGCCGGTGCGGCTGCCCGGTCGATGGGCCTGCCCGCCGCGGACGTCGTCGCCACCCGCCGAGCCGGTCTGCTGCACGACATCGGGCTGCACGGCGTACCGGTCACCGTGCTGGACCAGCCGGGACCGCTGTCGGCCACCGACTGGGAGCGCGTCCGGCTCAGTTCGTACTACACCGAGCGCGTCCTGGCCCGTCCGGCGGCGCTGGCGAAGCCGGGCGCGATCGCGGCGATGGCGCACGAGCGCATGGACGGCAGCGGCTACCACCGCGGCCTGTCCGGCGCGTCCGTGCCGATGACCGGGCGCGTGCTGGCCGCGGCGTGCGCCTACCGGGCGATGCTCGAGCCGAGGGCGCACAGGGCGGCGTTGACCGACAAGCAGGCCGTCGGCGCCATCAGGGACGCGATCCGGTCCGGCGCGCTCGACGGTGACGCGGCCGAGGCCGTCCTCGCCGCCGCGGGCAACGGCGGCAGGCGGCGGGTGTCGGGTCCGGCCGGCCTCACGCCGCGGGAGGTCGAGGTGCTGGTCCTGATCTCCCGCGGCGCGCAGACCGGTGAGGTCGCCGAGCGGCTGGGGATCTCCCGCAGGACCGCGGGCACGCACATCGAGCGGATCTACACCAAGACCGGGGCGTCGTCCCGCGCGACCGCGACGCTGTTCGCGCTGCGCAACGGCCTGCTCGACCCGCTCGATCTGTAGGGAGAACGCCCGACGACACGGGCTCGTCCCGCTCCTAACGTCGGAGCTCCCCGACGAAAGAGGAGCAGACCATGCCGAACAAAGCCGTCATCAGCCTGGCGACGGGACTCGAGGACCCCGAGAAGGTGACCGTCGCCTTCCTCGTCGCGGTCGGCGCCGCCGAGACCGGCCGCGACACGCTGATGTTCCTGTCCAAGGAGGCGGTGCGCCTCTCCCTGACCGGCACCGCCACGGGCACCGCGTGCGACGGCTGCCCACCGCTGGCCGACCTGCTCCAGCGCTACGAGGCGGCGGGCGGGCGCTACTACGTCTGCCCTCTCTGCTTCAACGCCAAGCACCTCGACACCGACGACCTCATCTCCGGTGCCGAACTGAACGGCACCGTCCCGTTGTGGAAGTGGATCGGCGACGAGGCCGCGACCACGTTCAGCTACTGAGGTCGCTGCGGGCGACCAGCGCCGGCCGCCCGCAGCTCGCCGCCTAGTAGATCTTCACCTCCGTCAGCCCCGTCCGGAAGCCACCGGCGTGCGTCATCACGACGCGGAGCCGCTGCGTGCTGACCGGGGTGAACTGGACGACGTTGTAGTTGGCACGCGGCGCGGCCGGTGTGCGGGCCTGGCCGCCCACGTCCGCCCACGCGCTCCCGTTCCAGTGCTGGACCTGGTACGACGCGGGCGCCCGGTAGCGGTTGGCCGCGCGGTCGTCGCGGAAGTACAGCCGTACCTCGCTGATCTGGCGCTGCTGCCCGAGGTTCAGCTCGTACCAGTCGGTCGCGTTCGGCGAGCCGGAGCTGCCCCAGATCGGTTCGTTGATCGGGAAACCGTCCACGGCGGCGCCGGCCGACGTCCCGGACGCCGTGTAGGACGCCGACGCGCCCTGCGCCACGTTCGGCCGCGACGAGGTCAGGTCGACACCGGCCTTGGCGAACACGTCCACCATCCGCGTGCTGTTCTGCACGACGTCCCGCGGAGCGCGGACACCGGGGATCGCCGTCTGGTAGGTCACCGATCCGCCCGAGGGCAGCGTGACCGAGCCGGTAGCCGGGTCGTAGAGCACGCGGGTCAGCCGGTCGGCGGTGAACGCGCGGGTGCCGTTCAGGTACACCGAATAGCCTTGCGGGACACCGTTGTACCGGGTCACGCCGTCGGACGGGTCGTCCCACACCACGCTCAGGTCGGCGTTGCGGTGGCGCAGGTTGTTGACCGCGAAGTGCGACCAGCCGATGGCGATCGGCGACAGCTCGATCAGCCCGTCGGTGCGCGGCCGCAGCCCGGCGACGTCCTCCACGACGGTCCAGTTGCCGCTGCCGAGGACGTTGTGGTGGATCCACGACCGGTACTGGATGCCGCTGCCGTTCCAGTCCGCCCAGAACTCGTTGGCGTCCGGCCACTGCGTGTTGCCGCCGACGTACTGCGCCCAGGTATTCCAGTAGAGCAGCTTCTTGTAGTCCTCCGCGGTCATCCACTGGTTCGGGTAGTTGCGCAGCACCGAGGAGTAGAGGCGGAACTGCACCGTCGAGTTGATCGTGGAGAAGTTGTTCGAGCCGGGGTGGCCGGCCGCCGCCGCTGCCGCCTTGTCGCGCTGGTTGGCCGTGTAGAACGGGAACACCGGGTACTCGGCCGCGTCGGCGAACAGGCGCAGCGCCTGCTTGTACTGGTCGGTGTTCGGCATCAGGCCGACCGAGAACGGGTAGTAGTTGTTGATCTCCTTCCACGGGACGTGCGTGTTCGTGGCGACGTGCTTGTGCTCCAGCAGCTGCCGGGACGGGTTCCACAGGGTGTTCACCACGCCGGAACGGATCCGGTCGGCCAGCGCCTGCATCTCCGCGGCCTTGGCGGTGTTGCCGGCCAGGGCGTAGGCCTGTTGTGCGGCAACGGCTCCGCTCCACACGTACGCCGTCTCCGCGCGGTCGAGCCGGCCTGCCCGCCAGTCGAACGACACCGCGTCGGCGTCGTTGCCGGTGAGCGCGCCCCAGTCGTACTCGATGACCCCGTTGTTGTTGGTGTCGTAGAACGAGAGCTGGCCCTTTGCGTCGCCTTCCGCGTACTTGGCCAGCAGGGCCGCGATCGACGGCTGGCCGCCGTGGACCTGGTAGCTGCGCCACGCGGCCTCGGAGATGTACTGGGTGTAGGAGTTGGACCAGTTCTCCGGATCTCCGGGGTTGTCCAGGAACCGACCGCCCTTGGACGTCTGCCCCGCCGAGAGCCAGGGCCCGTAGGAGAAGACGGGATCGCGCAGGTACTTGAGGTCGTCGATGTGCATCGGCTGGGTCAGCACGATCGCGTTGTTGTAGCCGGTGGCGCCCTCGACGGAGACCGGGAACTGGTAGTCCTGGCCGGGGATGTCGACGTCGAGGTGGTTGAAGCGCATGAGCCACCAGCGGTAGTAGACGTTCTTCTTGATCGCCGGGTCGGGCACGTCGATGTAGGGGATGTTGTCGGCCCACCACCGGTTGTAGGCGCGCACGTGGGTGGCGAACGCCGTCTGGGGCGTGTACCCGCGGTAGGACTGGTACTCCGTCGAGGACGCGGGGATCTCGCTCGTCAGGAAGCCCATGGCGACCTTGGTGGTGACGCTCTGCCCGACGCCCAGGGTGATCGTCCTGTCCAGTCCGCCGCTGGCGACCGCGAACCCGTCGCCGGACAGTCGCGGCTGGATCGTGGTGAGGTTGTTCTTCACCTGCCTGCTGCCGGTCAGCTCGGTGCCGCTCGCGGTCGTCGCGTACGGCGAGGTGGCCCGCATCCGCAGCGTCGCCGGCGCGCTGCCCGTGTTCAGGACCACCAGGTTCGTCACCGCCACGTTGTTGTGCGTGATGAACTTGGTCATCTCGACCCGGACCGCACCGCTGGCGAAGACGCTCTTGTAGTGGCTGGGTTTCTGCACCCGCGAGGAGACCAGCTCGGTGAACGTGCCGGGCGACAGCGCCACCGAGTAGGCGTTCTGGCCGCTGATGTCGTCCCAGTAGGCCGACCTGCCGCCGAACCCGATCACCGCCGGGTTGTGGGTGTACATGAACAGGCCGCGCCCGCGGGTCATCAGGAAGTTGCCCGCCGGGTCGTTGCCCGGCCGGGCCAGCAGGCGGTCCATCCAGAAGTCGGTACCGCCGACCTCGGCGTCGTAGATCGCGTGCATCGTGCTGGCGGTGCTGTACCCGGCGGGCGGCGCGGGGATCGGCGGTCCGCTGAACGCGGGGTACCCGATCGTCTGCGCGGCCGAGGCCGGGGTCAGCGCGGCCGCGACCAGCACCACGGCCAGCGCGGGTGCCGTCAGGCGGCGAAGGCTTGCCATTCCAGGACTCCCGTCGAGAGGCCGGTCCTCGCGGTGAAGCTCAACCGCAACCGGGTCGTGGACACGGTGGTGAAACTGCTGGTGTTGAAGGTGTTCGCGGCCGTCCCGCAGGTACCGGGCAGGTCGGCGTAGGCGGTGCCGGTCCAGTACTGCAGGCGGCACGACGCGGGCAGGTCGATGCCCTGGTCGTCGTCGAACCAGTAGACGGCGCTGCGGTTGATCGACCGCGCGGACGGCCAGGTGTACTCGAGCCACTGCGTGCCCTGCTCGGGCCAGTTGCCGTACACGAGGTTCGAGCGGTCCGCCGAACTCGACGGGGTCGCACCGTTGTTGACCGCCGCGGTGGTCTCCCACGGCGACACGTACGAGGTGGAGACCGTGGCGGCCGGGGCGATGTTCGCACCACCACCGGGGTTTGGCGGCGGACCGGCGGCCGTCTGGACCACGCGCTGCATCGTGCCGTCAGCGTTGAAGTACAACAGGTCCACGGCCACCGACCGGCGGAAGTTGCCACCGCCCGGCGCCTGGGCGTTGTGGTAGACCACGTACCACTGGCCGTTGAACTGCGCGACGCCCGCGTGGTTGGTGGTCGACGAGACCTGGCCGAGCACCACGCCCCGCTGCGTCCACGGTCCCATCGGGCTGGTCGCGGTCGCGTAGCGCTGGCAGGCGTAGCTGGACGACGTGACGCAACCGCCGGTGTCGTTGGCCGCGTACATCATGTAGTAGAGGCCGTTGCGCTTGAACAGGAACGGCGCCTCCCAGAAGTTCGTCAAGCCCTGGGGTGTCACGATCGGACCGTCCAGTTCGATCATGTTCGGCTTCAGCTTCGCCGCGCGCGGGGCCCAGTACCCGCCCCAGTACAGGTAGGCCTGGCCGTCGTCGTCGGTGAACACCGTCGGGTCGATGTTGAGCGCGGACGAGTTCGGGGTGCTGTCGCTGATCAGCGGCCCGCCCTTGGCGTCGGTGAACGGGCCGAGCGGGCTGTCGCCGACCGCGACGCCGATGTCCATCCACCCGGCGCCGTTGCCGTTGACCGAGGTGTACCAGTAGTAATTGCCGTTCCCGGGTTCCACCTCGCTCGCCCAGGCATCGGCGCCGGCCCAGCGGAACGTGCCGACGTTCGCCCTGGCGCCGTGGTCGGTCCAGGTGGCGGCGTCGGTGCTCGACAGCACGCGCCACTCGCGCATCTGGAAGTTCTGCTGGCCGGACGCGGCTTCGTCGCGGCCGGCGTGGACGTACATCGTGCCGCCGACGACCAGCGGGGCCGGGTCGGCGGTGTAGATCGAGGTGACGATCGGGTTGGCCGCGTGGGCGGGCGTTGCCACGACAACGCCCGCTACCAGCGTGATCGCGGCGCCCAGCAGGGTGGCGCGCATCGATTCTCCTCAGGTTCCGGTGGAGTGGAGGCTCGCGACCTCCGAAGCACTGAGTGCGCGGCCGTAGACGCGGAACGAGTCCACGGCACCGTCGAGGTACGGGTCGTTCGCGTACTGGGAGCGCCCGATCCAGTTCTGCGCGGTGTTGCCGGGCCTCGCCGTCACCGCCGAGTTGCGCCCTGCCTCCGCGCCGTTGACGTACAGGACGCCGAGATCACCGTTCTGCGTCACGGCGACGTGCGTCCACACGCCCTGGGGAAGCGCCGCGGCCGCGTTGATCTGCTGCTCGGCGCCCGCTCCCCCGGTGGTGATCGCGAACCTCGCGCCGCCCGCCGGACCGCGCGGGGTCAGGAACGCGTAGGCCCCGGTGCCCGAACCGAAGTCGAACACCCGCGACCACGTCGTGACGGTGTCGAGCCGCACCCAGGTCGCGATGGTGAACGAGGACGCGGTCGCCAGCAGTCCGGCCGGCAGCACCACGTGGGCACCGGAGCCCGGGAGGTCGACGGCCTGCCCGCCCCGGCCGGACGTCCAGGCCGCCCCGCCCGCGAGCGTGGCGTGCAGGCCGTTGCCGGTGGCGTCGTTCGCGTTGCCGTCGAACGGGTAGTGCGCGATGAACGGCGGTGTCTCGGCGGCGACGGTCCAGTACACGTTGTACCGCTGCCCGTGCACCTTGTAGAACGGCATCAGCGTCACCTGGCCGGTGCTCGCCGTGGCCGTGTACTGCAACGGGGTCGAGGTCGCCCTGATGGTCGACGGTCGCAGCACCGGCATCGCCTGCAGGTTGTTCGTCCCGTAGGCGCCCGCCAGCACTATCGGGCCGTGGCGCACCGCCTGCACCGTGCGGTTGTCCGGAGTGGACTCCCGGTTCAACGTCATGGGCAGGCTTATCTCCACGACGTCCCCGCTCGACCAGGTGCGGTCGATGCGCGCGTAGGTGCCGGGTGTGGCCGGTTGCTCGGCGCCGTTGAGCAGGATCCGGGCGCCCGCGGCCCAGGCGGGCACGCGCACCCGCAGGTCGATCGTCCCGGAACCGCTGATCGTCAGCCGCGACGACGGCGACTCCGGGAACGACGTCTCCTGCCGCACGGTGAACCCGCGCCAGCTCACCGAGGAGGCGACGAACAGGTTGACGTACAGCGTGGTGCCGGAGTGGGCGTAGATCCGGCCGGTGTGCGCGGTGTTGGTCTCCATCCCGGTGCCGTGGCAACAGGTGAAGTCGTTGTAATCGTTGCTGTACGTGCGGATGCCGCCGGGACGCAACGGCGTGTAGTAGCTGTGGTGGCCGTGGGCCGAGTTCGGGTTCTGCCCGCCCAGGAGGTGGTTGTAGAGGGTCTTCTCGTAGAAGTCGAAGTAACGCGCGTCAGCGGGGTTGGTGCGGAACAGCTGGGCGGTGAGCTTCAGCATGTTGTAGGAGTTGCAGCACTCGCAGGTGCTGTCGGACAGTTCCGACGCGATCCGGCCGGGCGCCTTGAAGTACTCGCCGTTGGAGTTGCCGCCGATCGCGTAGCTGTGCGCGCCGACGACGAACTCCCAGAAGTTGCGGGCGATGTCGCGGTACCGGGTCGTGCCGGTCGCGTGGTACTCGCGGATCGCCCCGATCGCCTTCGGGATCTGGGTGTTGGCGTGGTAGCCGTTCAGCGCGTCGCGGTTCTGCGCCAGCGGGTCGAAGACCTCCGCGTGGTCGAAGTACTGGGCGGCGGTCAGGTGCGCCGGGTCGCCGGTGAGCTGGTGCAGGTTCGCGAGCACCTCGTTCATGCCGCCGAACTCGGTGTCGAGCATGTTCTGCCGCTGGTCGTAGGTCAGCCTGCCGTTGCGCCACGACGTCCACGCCGCCATCTGCGTGAGCACCGCGAGCGCCTGGGCGTTGCCGGTGAGCAGGTGCACGTCGAGCAGGCCGGCCATGATCTTGTGCAGCGTGTAGTAGGGCGCCCAGACCTGCTCGCGCGCCTCGACCCTGCCGATGAAGCTCTCCGGGAACGCCGAGAGGTAGCCCGTGCTGAACCCCACCCCGGTGGCCCGGCCCTGGCACACCGCCAGTTGGTCGACCAGGTAGTTCGCCTTGGTGGAGAACGCCGTGTCGCCGGTGGCGGCATGGGCCTGCGCCAGCGCCGTCAGCACGTGCCCCGTCGAATGGCCGCGCAGTTCGGTGGACGGCGACTCCCACCCGCCGCACGGGACGGCCGACGACGCGAGCGAGACGTTGCGCCGGAACGTGTGCAGCAACCGGTCGGGGTCCAGGAACTTCAGGTAGGCGTGGGTGCGGAGGGTGTTGTCCCGGAACGGGCCCGGCAGCAGGGTCACCGCGCCGAGTCCGAACAGCTCGGCGGACACCCCGAAGTCGGGGCGTGCCGCGGCGAGCGCGCGGGTGGGCAGCGCCGCCGCGGCGACGGCGATCGCGCCCGCGCGCAGCACGGCGCGCCGGGAGGGCAGGGGCGCCATCAGAACCCGTACCGGTTCTTCAGGTGCCGCCACCAGTCGCGGAACATCCACTTGTCGAACTCGGTGATCACGCTCGCGCTGCCCGCCTTCATCAGGAACCCGCCGACGCCGCTGGGCGTCCAGTCGTAGAAGTCGTCCAGTCCGAACGTGTGGCCGATCTCGTGCAGCAGGATGTGCACGTCCGACGAGTTCAGGTTGTTCATGTAGTACTCGCTGCCGATCCGCTGACCCCAGTCACCGCCGGCGCCGCCGCCCATCCCCGCCGTGAGCCACAGGGACTGGTCGTAGTGCCGCGCGACGCCACCGGGGCACCGCGGGTAGGTGCCGTTGCGGTTGAAGAACCTGCCGCAACCCTCCGAGCACTGCGGGGCGTTCTCCCGGATGTCGTTGACGTAGATGTCTACGGAGTTGTCGGTCCACTTCAACTGGTTGCGGTCGCGCACGGCCCAGCCGACGACCTTGATCGGCACGGACGCGTACGGGAAGCCGTTGTGCCCCGCCATCACGTCCGTCCACTTCTCGTACTGCCGGGCGAGCTGCGCGTGGACCGCGTCGCGTTGCTGCGCGGTCACCGGCTGGGGCGAGTCCCAGCGCACGCAGAAGTTCAGGTAGCCGCGGTTGGCGAACACCTGGTCCCAGCCGTAGTTGCGGAACCCGTAGAGGTCGCCGTAGGTGCTCTCTACGTGCTGCCACACCTGGTTCAGCGGCGTCACGAGGTTCGAGGGCGGGGCCCACGTGTCCGCTCTCGCCGGAGCCGCCACGCTCGCCGTCATCGCCGCCGCGAAGAGTGCGGTCAGGAGTCCTTTCCAGAACCGGGTCATGCCGGCCTCCTCAGCCTTTCAGCGCGCCCGAGGTGAATCCCCGGACGTAGCTGCGTTGCATGAACGCGAACAGCACCAGGCACGGCAGGGCCATGAACACCACGCCCGCTTCGAGAGCGGCGTAGTCGATCGAGCCGTGACTGGCGGTCCGCATGTTGACCACGGCGAGCACGGCGGTGAACTCGTCCGTGGAGTTGAGCAGGATCAGCGGGGCGAAGAACTCGCTCCACGACGTGAGGAACGCGAAGAGCCCGACGGTGACGAGTCCCGGCCGGACGGCGGGCAGCATGATCCGCACCAGGGTGCCGACACTCGAACACCCGTCGACGCGGGCGGACTCCTCCAGCTCGACCGGGACAGCCTCGAAGCTGTTGCGCATCATGAACACCGAGAACGGCAGCTGGAAGACGATCAGCACCAGGCTCAGGCCGACCAGCGAGTCCTCCAGCCCGAGCCAGGACAGCAGGACGTACAACGCGATGAGGATCGTCGCGTACGGCACCATCAGGATCGCGAGGGTCAGCAGGAAGAGCAGGTCGCGGCCGAGGAAGCGGAACCGGCCGAACGCGTAGCCCGCGAACGTGGCCACGACCAGCGTGCCGGTGACGGTCAGGGCGCTGACGACGACGCTGTTGAGGACGTGCACCGCGCGAATCCCGTTGCTGGAGGTGAAGAGCCGCGCGTAGTTCTCCAGGCCGAACCCGGTGTCCGTGCGCACCGACGCCCACCCGCTCCACACCAGCGGGAACAGGAACAGGATCGCGAGCGCCGAACCCGTGACGTAGTAGGAGGTCCTCATGCGGACCTCCGGCGCAGGACGGCGAACTGCACCGAGCTGACCACGGCCAGCAGCACGAGGAGCACGACCGAGATCCCGGCCGCCGACCCGAGGTCGAGCCGCACGAACGCCTCCCGGTAGATCACCATCACCAGCGAGGTGGTGCTGTTGTCGGGTCCTCCCCTGGTGAGGATCCAGAACTGGTCGAACGCGAGCAGCGAACCGGTGATCATCATCGTGAGCACCAGCGCGATGGTCGGGCGCATCAGCGGCACCGTGATGCGCCCGAACACCTGCCAGCGGCTCGCGCCGTCGATCCGCGCGGCCTCGTAGACGTCGAGCGGGATGGCCTGCAGCCCGGTCAGCAGGATCAGCATGTTGAACCCGGCGAACCGCCACAGCACCAGCAGCACGGCCGAGCCCAGCGCCGGGCTGTCACCGCCCGCCGGGAGCGGGCCGATCTCCTCGCTCAGCAGTCCGAGGAACAGCAGCGAGGCACTGGCGAACCCCACCGTCATCGGCAGGAAGAACGCGGTGCGGAAGAAGCCGACGCCCGGCCTGCGGTTCTGCACCAGCAACGCGAGTCCGAACGCGATGACGAACAGCAACGCGGTGATGAGCACCGTGTACCGCAGGGTGAACCAGGCCGCAGAGGCCACCAGCGCGTTGTCCACGACCGCGGTGTAGTTGTCGGGCGCGTTGAGCCTGGGGTTGCCGAGCAACGGCCAGCGGTGCAACGACATCCAGACGACGAGCAGCAGCGGAACCACGAAGAACAACCCCACCAGCACCGCGGCGGGCGTGGCGTACAGGGCTCCGGTCACCGCTCGCCTGCGCACAGTTCACCCCTGCCGCAACGACTTGGTGATCGCCTCGTTGCCCGTCGCGAGGGCCTGGCCCGCGTTGCCGAAGAGCGCGCCGCGCACGGTGGTCAGCCACGGCCCCTGCGGGTCGTTGAACGTGGCGTTGAAGTTGCGCGCGTACGGCGTCTTCCCCTTGGCCACCAGCCCGTTCGCCGTGACCAGCCGCGGATCCGCCGAGGAGTGCCTGTTCGCCGCGAGATCGGTGCGGACCGGCACGCCCTTGCGTTGCGCGATCACCTCGACCTGGGCCTCGTCCGACATCGTCCAGGCCAGGAAGTCCCACGCCTGCTGGGCCTTCCCGCTCGTGGCTCCGATGCCGATCGCGTCACCGCCGACGAACGTGGACTCGCCACCGGTGAGGCCGGGGATCGGCGCGAGACCCGTCTTCACGCCCTTGGCCTCGATCGCGTCGAGCCACACCGACGGGGCGGGCGCGATGCCGACCTTCCCGCTCTGCAACGCCCCGAGCCAGGTCGGTCCCGCCTCCGCCTTCGACGCGGGGGACGCGACGCCCTGGTCGTACAGGTCGCGGTAGACGGCGAACACCTCGGCCATCTCGGGTGAGTCGACGAGCGCGGTGCGGCCTTCGGCGTCGAGCACCTCACCGCCCGCCGCCCACACCGAGGGCCAGAAGGTGAACTCGACGCACCCGCCGCAGTTGCCGCCGAAGTACGTGCCGTGGACGTCCCCGCCGAGCTGGTCGATCTTGCGGGCGTGCTCGGCGAACTCCGCGAGCGTGCGCGGCGGCTTCTCGGGGTCCAGTCCGGCCTTCGCGTAGAGGTCCTTGTTGTAGAGCATCACCGACAGGTCGATGGTGTGCGGCACGGCGTGGGTGCGGCCCTCCCACGTGCCGGCGCGGACGTGGGAAGGGGCCACGGAGTCCTTGAACGGCAACGACTGGAACTGGTCGGTGACGTCGGCCCACAGGCCTTGAGAAGCGTACTGCGGTGCGAACACCACGTCCGCGGCGAACAGGTCCGGCAACGACCTGGCGCCCGCCGCCGAGGCCAGTTTGGCGGGGTACTCCTCGTTGGGGTACGCGGTGACCTCGACCTTGTTGCGGTGCGAGGCGTTGTAGGCGTCGGCGTAGGCCTTGGACACCGCCTCGGTCGCGGCGCGGGTCCAGAGCGTGAGGGTCGCGCCGTCGTCGGCGGCGCCGGGTTCGTCCGCACCGCACGCGGCGGTGGCCAGCAGCAGTGCGACTGCCGCGAGCTTCGCTTTCACGGTCTCTCCTTTGAGACGTGGTCAGTCGGCGGGAAGCCAGACCCGCATGGTGGACGGGCCCCGGCGGGCCCAGCGGTGGTACGGCGTGAGGCGCAGCGCAACCGCGGCGCCGGGTCTGGCCGGCGGTTCGCCGTACGGCCACGAGGCGTCGGCGGGGACGTCGAACCGCGCCCGCACCACCGCCGCGTCACCCGTCTGCTCCGGTTCGTGTCCCGTGTGGACCCGCAGCACGTCGAGGTCGTGCTCTCCCAACGACTCCGCGCACAGCACGACCGGTCCGCGTTCCACCGCGACACAGCCGCGCACCGCGTCGATGCGGGGGTCGGGCCAGGTGAACCGCGGCCGCATCGGCAGTTCCAGCCGGATCTCCTCGCCGACCGCCCAGTCGCGGTCCACGACGACGTCCCCCGGTGCGACCGGGCGGCGCTCGCCGCCGACCACGAGGACCGCTCCGGCCGCCCAGCCCGGCACGCGCAGGGTGATCGACCAGCGTCCGCCGCCCCTTCTCACCCGCACGGCCACGTCTCCGCCCTCCGGGTACGACGTGCGCACCTCGACGCCGACCCGGCGGCCGTCGGCGAGTGCGGTCTCGACGTCGCAGCTCGCGTACTGGTGCAGCCGCAGCCCGGTGTCGTCGGCGGTGACGAGGTACGACGAGAGGCTGGCCAGCAGCCGGGCGATGTTGGGCAGGCAGCACGACACCTCGTACCACGGCGCCCTGAGCCCGCCGACGACGTCGAGCCGTTCACCGCCGTGCCACGGACGCGCGGGCGTGCGCTGGTGCAACGTGTTGGCGTAGAAAAAACTCCGGCCGTCGTCACCGATCGCGCCCGCGATCAAGTTGTGCAGCACGCGGTCCGTGACGTCGGCGTACCGGCTCTCGCCCGTGGCCAGCAGCAACCGCTGGGCGAGCATGACCGTGGCGACGCCCGCGCACGTCTCGGCGTACGCGCGGTCTGCCGGCAGCACGAAGTCGTCCCCGAACGCCTCGTCCTGGTGGCGCGACCCCATGCCCCCGGTGAGGTACGTCCGGCGCGCCCAGGCCCGGTCGAACTGCTCGGCCACCGCCGCCAGCAGGTCGTCGTCCCCGGTCTCCACCGCCACGTCCACGGCACCGCACGCCAGGTACAGCGAGCGCACCGCGTGTCCGCGCAGGACCGTCGCCTTGCGCACCGGGACGTCGTCGTTGAAGTAGGACCAGCCGAACTCGTGGGCGGGAAGGCCGCGGTGGCCGCGCCGCTCGACGAACAACGCGGCCTGGTCGAGGTAGCGCTGCTCCCCCGTCAGCCGCGCGAGCTCCACGAGCGCGGTCTCGATCTCCGGGTGCCCGCAGACCCCGGTGCCGTCCGGCTGGAACCGTTCGCAGACGTGGTCGGCCGCGCGCCGGGCGACCTCCAGCAACGGTCCGGCGCCCGCGGTCCTCGTCCGGGCGACCGCCGCCTGCACCAGGTGCCCGGTGCAGTAGAGCTCGTGGCCCCAGGCGAGATCGCTGTGGCGGGGCCGCTGCCAGTCCCGGCCGAACGACGTGCTGAGGTAACCGTCCTCCGCCTGGGCGGCGGCGAACGCGGCCGTGAGCGCGTCGACGCGGGCGTCCAGTTCGGAGTCCGGCGATCTGCCGTGCTCCCACGACATCGCTTCGACGATCTTGTAGACCTCGGAGTCCGAGAACTCGCGGCCCTTCCGTTCCCGCGACCCCGACCCGGTGGCGACGGTCGCGAAGTTGGCGGTCCAGCCCAGTGAGTCCATCCACTCCAGCGCATGGGCGAGCGTCTGCTCACCGTTCACCCGCTGCCGGGACGCCCAGAAACCACCGGTGACGCGCACCTCGTCCGTCCCCAGTGGACGGAGCGGACCGCGGGACGGGACGACCGGCCCGCGGATCGACGGGGTGTTGCGCATCGTTGCCACACAACGCACTCTGGAGACCGAAAACGATTTCGACAATGCGCCATCAGGAGCAGAAGTCATCGAATACGAGGTCGAATCTCGTTCGAAAGGATTTCGATGGGCAGACGGCGATCGGAAGCGGTGACCCTCGGCGACGTGGCGAAGCGGGCGGGCGTGTCGATCGCCACCGCGTCCAAGGCGATCAACGACCGCGACGAGGTCGCGGCGGCCACCAGGGCGCGCGTGCTGCGCGCGGCGGCCGAACTGTCCTTCCAGCCCAACGTCCTCGCGCAGGGCCTGGTCGCGGGCCGCACCCGTGCGATCGGCCTGCTCACCGACGAGCTCGACGGACGGTTCGCCATCCCGATCCTGCTCGGCGCCGAGAACGCCCTGTCGGACCTGCAGATGTCGGTGCTGCTGTGCGACACGCGCGGCGACGCCATCCGCCGCAACCACTACATCCGCACGCTGCTGGCCCGCCAGGTCGACGGGTTCATCGTGGTGGGCGACAGCAACGACGTCCGCACGTCGATCACCGCCGACATCCCGGTGCCGGCGGTGTACGTCTACTGCCGGTCGACCAACCCGGACGACCTCTGCCTGGTCTCCGACGACCCCGGCGGGGCACGGCTCGCGATCGAGCACCTGACGGCCCTGGGGCGCCGGCACATCGCGCACATCACCGGTCCGCAGCACTACCGCGCCGCGCGCGACCGCGTCGCGGCCGTGCGCACCGTGCTGGCGGAGCAGGGGCGGTCACTCGCAGGCGGCGAGCCGTTGCACGGCGAGTGGTCGCAGCGCTGGGGCCGTCACGCGGCCCGCCTCCTGGCGGCCACCGCGCCCGAGGTCGACGCGGTGTTCTGCGGCAACGACCAGATCGCGAGCGGCGTCGCCCAGGCGCTCACCGAGCTCGGCCGACGCGTGCCGGACGATGTCGCGATCGTCGGCTACGACAACTGGGAGATCTTCGCCGCGGACTGCAAACCCCCGCTCACCACCATCGACCTCAACCTCCAGCAGCTCGGCGCGACCGCCGTGACGCACCTGTTCGCGGCGCTCGAGGGCTCTCCGGCAGCCGGTGTCGTCCGTCAGCCGTGCCGGCTCGTGGTGCGCGAGTCGACGGCCTGAAGGTCACCGCTTCCGGCGTGCGTCCGCGAACCTGTCCGCCGCTTCGCGCAGGTCCACGACGGGCGGTGGGTAGTCGAGCGCCTCGCGTTCGTCCTCGGGAAGCCTCCACGGCTCGTGGACGTGCTTCGGGTCCACATCGGCCAGTGCGGGCAGGTAGCGCTTGACGTAGGCGCCGTCCGGGTCGTAGCGGATCGCCTGCGCGACCGGGTTGTGCACGCGGTTCGGGCGGGTGTCGGTGCCCGTGCCGGCCACCCACTGCCAGTTCATCTGGTTGTTCGCGAGGTCGCAGTCCACCAGCAGGTCGACGAAGTGCTGGGCGCCGCGCCGCCAGTCCAGGTACAGGGTCTTGCACAGGAAGCTCGCCGCGACCAGGCGGGCCCGGTTGTGCATCCAGCCCTCCTGGACGAGCTGGCGCATCGCCGCGTCCACCAGCGGATAGCCGGTGCGGCCGTCCCGCCACGCCTCGAAGTCCCGCTCGGAGCGGCGCCAGCGGTCGTCGCGGGTGCGGTAGTCCCTCGTGGCGGACTCGGGGCGGGCGGCGAGCACCTGGTGGTGGAAGTCCCGCCAGGCCAGCTGCCGGGTGTACGCGCGGGCGCCCTCGGACGCCGTTCCGACGCGGTCCAGCAGCTCGGTCACCGACACCGTGCCGAAGTGCAGGTGCGGGGACAGGTGGGAGGTGGCGTCGTCGGCCAGTGCGTCGTGCACCTCGGCGTAATCGGCCGCACCCGTGCGCGCCCAGCTGGCCATCAGCTCGCGTCCGACGGTCTCGCCGCCCGCGGCCAGGTCCGGCGACGGGGTGCCGTCGTGGAGCCGTCCCGGCAGCTCACCGCTGATCTCGGGCACGGTCACGCGCCGCGGTGCACGCAGGACACCGCGCCGCTGCACGGTCTCCCACCTGCGGAAGTACGGGGTGAACACGGCGAAGTGGTCGCCACCGCCGGACGGGGCGAGGGACAGCGGCGGGACGGCGTTGATCGACGCGTCGTGCACGTGCAGGTCCGCGCCCAGGGCCCGCAGCGCCTCCTCCCGGCGGCGGGCGTACCTGCTGACGTCGGCGGCGACGTGGATCTCGGTGACGTCGTGCGCGCGGACGATCGCGGCGACCTCGTCGGCGAGCTGTCCCCTGCGCACGACCAGCGCGCCGCCGAGCGCCCGCAGCGACGCGTCCAGGTCGGTCAGGCAGTCGGTGAGGAACGAGGCGCGGTTGGCGTTGAAGAACGAGGATGAGATGATCGCGTCGTCGAGCACGAACAGCGGGACGCACCGGTCCGCGGCGGCCGCGGCGTGCAGCACCGGGTTGTCGTGGACCCGCAGGTCCCGGGTGAACAGCGCGATCGACGTGGTCATCGGAGAGCGGTACCCCGTGGCGCGGCCCGGCAACCACCTCGTCCCTCGTTCGTGGAAGGACGGTTGCGCGTACCCGGAAACGGGCACATCATGCGCGTGACGACCGACCACGATGACTTGCTGTCCGCGCCGCTCGGCCGCGAGGCGCAGGAGTTACTCGACCCGCACCACCACCGCGCGAGCGTTCACCTCGGTGACCGGCTCGTCGTGGACCCCGACCAGGTGCTCGAGAACGTCGCGATGGCGATGGAACGCCTCGACCTCGACATCAGCACCCCGGTCAGCATCGAGGAGGACGTCGTGTCCCTCGAGGAGATGGTCGCGATGGTCGACCACTTCGACAAGGGACCGGCGCTCGTCGCTCACACGCTCAACACGGCGGCGCGCGTGATGAACGCCCGCTACCCCGCCGAGCTCGTCCGCCACCCGCTGCCCCCCGACTGCGACCTGCGCCGGCTGTTCCACGCCGACGTCGACGAACGCAGCCAGGACGTGGCGCGGGCGGTGTTCAACCAGCGGCTGGCCGAGGACTCCGACGTGCGCGAGTCGCAGGTCGCGGTGGACCTCGACGGCCTCTCGTCGGAGCAGCGGATCGAGGTGTTCATGGCGGTGTTCTTCCTGTACGGGACGAAGGTCGGCGCGCTGCAGAACCGGACGGGCATCAGGTGAGGTGCCTCGTGCTGGGCGCGACCGGGCACCTCGGGTCGCGTCTGGTGCCGGAACTCCTCGCGCACGACCACGAGGTCGCGGTGCTGGTGCGCGACAGCGCCCAGTCGACGCGGTTCCCCACTCAGGTGATGGTGCACGTCGGCGACGCCACGAACGCGCGGGCGGTCCGCAAAGCGTTGGCGGGCAACGACGTCGTGTACTTCCTCGTGCACTCGCTGGACCGGCCGGACTTCCCCGGCGTCGACCGGAGGGCCGCCGCCGTGCTGGCCGCCGCGGCTGCGGAGGCGGATGTGCGGCAGATCGTCTACGTCGGCGGCCCCCGCCCCGACTCGCCGTCCACGCATCTCGCCTCGCGGGCCGAGGTCGGTGACGTGCTCACGGCCGGGAGGGTGCCCGCACTCGTGCTGCAGGCGTCGATGATCATCGGCGCGGGTTCGACCAGCTTCGAGCTGCTGCGGTCGACCGCGCGGCTCACCCCGTGGGTGCCGGTGCCGTCGTGGATGGACAACAGCAGCAGGCCGGTCGCGGCCGACGACGTCGTGCACTTCCTGGTGTCCGCCGCGAACCTCGCGGAGCCGGTCGACGGGGTGTTCGACGTGCTCGGCCCGGAACGGCTCACCTACCTCGAGCTCGTCCAGCGGTGCGCGCGGGTGCTGCGCCTCCCCGTCCGGGTGCCGGTGCCCGCGCCGCTGTGGTCGCACAAGCTCGCCGCCCAGGTCGCCGGGCTGATGACACCGGTGAGCGCGGCGCTCGCGGAGCCGTTGTTCGCGTCGCTCGAGCACGACCTCACGGCAGACGGTCCGGCGGCCACCGACGTGCTGCCCGCCCCGCCCGGCGGCATGACGAGCGTCGACAACGCCATCCGCGCCGCGACCAGCCCGCAGGCGGAGCAGACCGGCGGCGAGGTGTTCACCGAGGAGCGGACCGTGCTGACCGACGCGTCGGCAGAGGACGTGTGGCGCACGGTGACCACGTTGGGCGGCGAGAACGGCTGGCACACCATCCCTCTCGTGTGGACGGTCCGCGGCGCGGTCGACCACCTCTTCGGCGGCATCGGCCTGTACCGCGGCCGGGCGCCCGAGGTCGGGGAAGGCGACGTGGTCGACTTCTGGACCGTCGAGCACCGCGACGACGAGGGCAGGCGGCTCGTGCTGCGTGCGGACATGAAGATGCCCGGCCACACCCTGCTCGACATGCGCGTGGACCACGACGGCGACCGCACGCGGTACCGGCAGAAGGTCACGTTCACCGCGGACGGGTTCCTCGGCCAGCTGTACTGGCTGGCGCAGAAACCGTTGCACGACGTCGTGTTCGCGACGATGGCTCGCGGGATCGTCCGAAAAGCACGTACGGCATGATCTGCGGATGCGCAGCTCACTGTTCAACAACCAGGAACGTGTCGTGGAACCCGGCAGCTTCCAGCTGCAGAACGAACGCATGCTCAAGGTGGACCTCACCGGCAGCGGCGGTTTCTTCTTCGCCAAGCAGGGCTCGATGGTCGCCTACCAGGGTGACGTCGACTTCGCCTACGAGGGCGCCGGCGGTCTCGGCAAGCTGTTCAAGAAGGCCTTCACCGGTGAGGGCATGTCGTTGATGAAGGTCTCGGGCAGCGGCGACGTGTTCCTCGCCCAGGACGCCGACGAGATCTTCGTGCTGTACCTGGAGAACGAGAGCGTCACCGTCAACGGCAGGAACGTGCTCGCGTTCGACAGCTCGCTGCAGTGGGACATCAACCGCACCGAGGGCGCGTCGATGCTCAGCGGCGGCCTGTTCAACACCACCTTCACGGGCACCGGGGCGCTGGCCGTCACCGCCTACGGCACGCCGGTCGTGCTGAACGTCGACGTGCCGACGTTCGTCGACATGCAGTCCGCCGTGCTGTGGTCCACCTCGCTGCAGTCCTCCATCCGCAAGACCGCCAAGCTCGGCGCCGTCATCGGCCGCGGCTCGGGCGAGGCCTACCAGCTCGCGTTGCAAGGTCAGGGCATCGTCGTCGTGCAGGCCTCGGAAGGCCACCCGATGCCGACCGCGCAGTAACGCCGATCGGCTGTCGGACGCAAGCGGCCGCACTCCTTCGCGAGTGCGGCCGCTTCCGTTCGGAGGCGTTCGCGATGCGCTGTCGCGGTGCGCTAGAACTCGTTCATGCGTTCGCATCCCGTAGGCGCCGAGCCGTTGCCCGAACTGGTCGAGCGGGACGCTGAGACAGCCGTTCTGCGCGCCGCCGTCGCGGCCGTGGCGAGGGGCCGGGGCGGTGTGGTCGTGGTCGACGCGAGCGCCGGGATGGGCAAGACGGCTCTGTTGCGCCGGGTTCGCGCGTCGGCCGTGGACGCCGGGGTCGTCGTGCTGTCGGCTCGGGGCGCCGAGCTGGAGCGGGACTTCGCGTTCGGTGTGGTGCGCCAGCTGCTCGAACCCGCGCTGCCCGCCGAGGTGGAGCAGCGGCGGGCGTTGTTCACCGGTGCCGCCGCGGCCACCGAGAGGATCTTCGACCTCGGCGACGGCGAGACGGGGTCGTTGTTCAGCCTGTTCAACGGGTTGTACTGGCTGCTGGTGACGCTCGCCGAACGAGGGCCTCTGGTGGTGGTCGCCGACGACGCGCAGTGGGCCGATCCGTCGTCCATGAGGTTCCTGGGGTTCCTCGCCCGGCGGCTGGACTCGGTGGCGGTGCTGCTGGTCGTCGCCACGCGCGGCGGTGAGCACGACGACGGCGGGCTGCTCGACGACGTGCTCGCCGCCGAGGACTGCGCGCACCTGCGGTTGCGCAGCCTCAGCGCGGCCGGGGTGGCGCGGCTGGTCAGGGACGCGGTGGGCGGGGCGGACGACGAGTTCTGCGCCGCGTGCCACGTGACGACGGCGGGAAACCCGTTGTTCGTCAGGGAACTGGTGCGCGTGCTGGCCGACGGTGCCGGTGACGCCGCGGCGGTGGCCTCCGCCGGGCCCGACGCGGTCAGGGAACACGTCGCGGCCCGGTTGCGCAGGCAGCCGGACGAGGTGCGGCGGGTCGCCCGTGCCGTCGCGGTGCTGGGGGACGACACGACGCTGGCGCTGGTCGCCGCGCAGGCCGGGATCGGTGTCACCACGGCGGCGGCCGGCGCCGAACACCTGGTGCGGCACGGGTTCTTCGGCACCGCGGACCCACCGGCGTTCGCGCACGTGGTGCTGCGGGACGTGGTGCTGTCCCTGGTTCCGCTCGCGGAACGCGGTGAGGCGCACGACCGGGCGGCCGGCGTGCTGACCGCCGCCGGGGCCCCGGTGGCGAGGATCGCCTCCCACGTGCTGCGGACGGTGCCCGCCGCCCGGCCGGACCGGGTCGGGGTGCTCGTGGCCGCCGCGGCCCAGGCGTGGCAACGCGGATCGCCACCGGACGCGGCGACCTACCTGGCCAGGGCCAGGCAGGAACCGCCGGAGGAGGGACTGCGGTCCGAGGTCAGTCGGCTGCTGGGCAACTGCGAGGTGCACCAGCTCGCCGTGGCGGACGCGGACGTCCACCTGTGCGAGGCGCTGGTGCTCGCGGACACGCCGGAGCAACGTGCGCGGTGCGGGTACAGCCTGGCGCGGTTCCGCAACGCCTGCGGCGAAGTCGGTGCGGCGCTGGCGTTGCTGCGCCGGGCGGCCGCCGTGGTACCGGACGACGCGCCCGCCGAGCTCGTCAGGGACCTGATGTCGGAGCTGCTCGGCGTGGCGCGCGCGGACCTGTCGGCGCGCGACGAACTGGTGGCCCGGCTGGCCGCGTTCCGTGCAACGGAGTCCGACCCCGTCCTGACGGCGCACCTGTCGGTGGAGGAGGTGTTCACGGGCGGGCGTGCCGACGACGCGGTGGCACTGGCCCGCACGGCGCTGGACGGCAACCGGCTCACCCCGGAACGGTCCGCGCTCTGGTCCGCGGTGAACACGCTGGTCGTGGCCGACCGCCTCGTCGAGGCCGAACAACGCGCACAACGGGCGCTGCGCAACGGACTCGAGCGCGGACAGCTGTTCGCCGTGGGCATCGTGCACGGCTACCTGGCGCGGATCTCGTTGCTGCGCGGCAACCTCGCGGCCGCCGACGAACACGTGGAGCTCGGCACGCGGGCGGTGCCGAGGCCGAACGTCGCCCTGCCCGCACTGGACGCCGCGCGCGTGCACCTGCTCGTCGAACGGGGCCGGCTGGACGAGGCGAGCGCGGTGCTGGCCGACGGAGCGCTGGCCGACGGCGCACTCCCCCGCGCCTCGCTGCACACCTGGCTGCTGGAGTCGCGGATGCGCCTGCACGCGGCACGCGGTGACGACGAGGCCCTGCTGGCCGACGCGACGGCGTGCGGCGCCCTGTACGCGCGCTGGGGTGTGACGGGCCTGTGGGACGTGCAGTGGCGGCTGCACGCGGCCACGGCCCACCGGCGGGCGGGCCGCCGTGAGGAGGCGGCCGTGCTGATCTCGGAGCAGCTGCGCCTGGCGCGGGCGTTCGGCGTGCCGAGGCAGGTGGCGACAGCGCTGCGCGCGGCCGCGGACGGTGACGCGGGCATGCTGGCAGAGGCGGTGCGACTGCTGCGCGAAAGCACGGCACGCCTCGAGCTGGCGGAGGCGCTCGCCGACCTGGGCGAGGCCCGGCAACGCGCCGGCGACCGGGCCGGCGCGCGCACCGCCACCAGGGAGGCGGCCGAGATCGCCGTGGAGTGCGGCGCGGAGGCGCTCGCCGACCGGCTGCGCACCGGACTCGCCGCGGGTGGCGGGCGGATGCCGCGCATCGAGGTGACGGGGGTCGCGGCGCTGACCCCGTCGGAGCTGCGGGTGGCGGAACTGGCGGCGGGCGCGCTGACCAACCGGCAGATCGCAGAGAACCTGTTCGTGACGGAGAAGACCGTGGAGACGCACCTGGGCCGGGCTTACCGCAAGCTGGGCGTGAGGTCACGCACGCAGCTCGCGGTCCACATGTCAGCCCGCTGAGCAGAGCGGGCTTTACGGGATGGCCCCCTCGAAGTCCACCACGCCGTCGACGAGCTGCGCGATGCTGCGCCCGATCTGGACGTCGGCCCTGATCTGTTGGAACAGCAGCCGCACGAGAATCCCGGCACCCTTCACCTCCGGGTTCGCGGCCAACGGCTGGGCCAGCAGCGGTGACGCCAGCGCCGCTCCGGCCGCACAGGCGTTCTGCACGGCCTTGAGCCCGGTCAGCACCACGTGCTTCGCCTTGTCCCCCTTGTCATCAGGCTCCTCGCCCACCTGGAGGGAGAACGTCACGATGCTCAACCCCGCCAGGACCATGCCGTAGACGGACTCGAAGTACCTCAGGAGGTCGGGCAGACCGAACGCGGGCGGGCCGGCGGGGGGCGGGCCGACGACGGGTACCGCCGTGGCTCGCAGGTACTCCGCCGCGGTGTTCAGCAACGGCGGGAAGAAGCCCATCGTCGCCATCAAGACGTCGTAGCGCTGACGAACTGTCGTGTTGCCGTAGGGAATGAGCACGTAGGTCCCCGCCATGCCGAGCGCGTACGCGGTCCACTCAACGCCGACCTTCGCCTTGCGCGTGACGCCACCGAAGTCCCGGAAGTCGATCATCGCTCCCAGCACGTTGTTCGCGACCCGGAGGAAGCCGTTGGTGAGCTGGAACACGCCCGCGGCGGTCATCCTCGGATCGGAGACCCGCGCGGCGCGAGCACCACCGTCCTGAGTGGACATCGCCCGGATCAGGCCGTCCCAGTCCTCCGCCCTCTCGACGGCGGCGATCTGCCGGTCGGTGAACAGGTTGTGGCCGAGCACGACCTTGCCGACGAGCGTCGCGGGGATGGCGGCGAGCAGGCAGACCAGGTCGAGCAGGGTCAGTTCGCTGCCGTCGCCACCGCAGATCACGTTCTCGTACAACGGGGTGAGCACCGGGATGTCCCACCGGGTGGTCAGAATCGTCCGCACGGTCTCGATCAGCACGATGCCGACGTCGATGACGGTGAGGACGGTGTTCTCCAGCGTGTCGACCACGGCGAGGCCGATGATCTCGGCGATCGCGGTGAAGATCTCGCCCATCGTCCGGTCCGCGAGCCCGTCACCGAACAGCGCGGAGAGCTGGTCGCCGACCTGCCGGAGGATCGCCAGTTCCTCCTCGCCCGCCATGGTGAGCACGGAGCCGAGGTCGGTGGGCACGAACGCGCCGGGCTCCGCCGACCCGAGGTTCGTTGAGAACTGGTGCTGCCCCCAGCCGGTCTGCGGCTTGTTCAGCGCCGCCGAGTGCTCCTCGCTCGGCTGCGAGCCCTGACGGCCGACCCGTGCGGCGAAGATGTCGGACGAGGTGTCGACGACCAGCGCGCCGTCGACGAACTTCTCGCGCACCGCGCCGAACATCTCGTCGACCGACTTCTTGGACTCCGCCAGGTCCAGCACCATCCGGTCGAACGACAGGGAGACCGTCTTGGCGAGCACGCGGTGGTTCGCGAGCACGTCGTCCCAGCTGAACAGGAAACCCAGCCAGGCCACCAGGTCCTCGAGGGTGATGCCGAGGGTGTTGCGCAGCACCCAGTCGATCGCGGCGACGGCCTCGTGCACCGCGGTGAGCACGCAGCTCCACAGCAGGTCGCCCACCTGGACGACGAGCTGCCACGCCTGCACCAGTTCCGACGGCGGGTGCAGCACGAAGTCCTTGAGCCCGCTCGGGTCGCCGCGCAACGCGGCGAGGAGATCACCGGCGCCGACCTCCAGCCAGTCCCCCACGCCCTGCGCGGCCACGCCAGAGGCGAACTGCGGCTGTTCCCCGGACGCGAGCTGGTCGTGCGCGGTCATCAGCGCACCGACGGCGGTGGCCGCCTTGTCGCACGTCCCGGCGTCGGGAGGGGTCTCGAACAACGGCTTGCCGTCGCTGCGGACGGCGGAGCCGATGGACGCGCCGCTGAGATCGCGCAGCGCGGCCTTGGTGTCCTCGGCGGGGTCGACCGTGACCGGCTCCTGGCCCTCCACCTCGAAGGTGTAGACGGGAGCGGTGAGGTCGGCGGTCTCCGCGACGATCGTCAGCACGCCGTTCGCGTCGGTGGTCCCGATCTTCGGGGTGCCCGCGCGCAACGCGTAGTAGCGCCCGTTGAGCAGCGCGGCCCGGTCGTGGTCCGGCGTGATGGTGACCTCCCGCTGCGCCAACGGGTTCCCGGACGCGTCGGTGACCACGACCCTCGTCGTGTAGGTCTGGAGGGTGACGAACTCCGAGGTGGTGTGCAGTGCCACGGTCTGGTGCTGCCACAACCCGGCCTGCGGGTCCTTGACCACGAGCCGGAAACCGCCGTCGGAGCCGCCGACGGCCATGGCGGCGGCACTGCGCCGCTGCCCGGGATCCGTGCGCGTCCGGTAGGCCGCCAGTGCGGTCACCTCGGTCTCCAGCAGCAACGGGTGCTGCCACGCGTAGCCCTTCCCGTCGGCGGTGCCCTCGACGTAGACGAGCTCGTCGCTGGAGTCGATCGCCCACAGGCCGATCTGCCCCGCCTGCTGGTCGGTGGCCACCACGAGGTCGCGCACCGCGGTGAGCCGGTCACCGCCGATCAGCTTCTCGGGTGCGAGGTGGGAGGTGCGCTGGGACGCGGCGGAGTAGCGGCACACGCCGTCACCTCCGACGTACAGGTCCGTCGTGCCGTCCTGGGTGGCGAGCGCGGTGATCGTGCTCGCCGTGAAGCCGTCCGGCAGGTCGAGGTCGACGGCTTCGACGACCGTGCGCCCGCGGACGATCTTCGGCACGGAGCTGAACACCAGCGACCGCTTCACACCGAGCTGGAACAGCGAGTACACGCCGCTGCCCAGCTTCGCGTGGTGCCCGATGGAGACGGACAGGCACGTGGTGGCGTTCTGCGGCAACGGGAGCGGCATCGACGACCAGTCGGCGCCGGCCGCGGGGTTGATCTGGTGGTACTCGACCTGGCCTTGGCGGTCACGGCACGCGAGCACGGTGAACGGCGCGCCGCGGGTGCCGCCGCCGACCTCGATGTCGGTCACCGTGAGGCCCGCGGGGATCTTCCTGCCGCTCAGCGACGCGCCGAGGGCCGCCCAGTCCGAAGTGGACTCGGTGTTGGACAGCGCGTCGCTGACGTAGACGAGCGAGTCGCCGCCGGCCGTCGCGCCCGCGGCGACGACGAGCCAGGTGGTGCCGTCGGCGTCCTGGGACACGGCGAACGACTGCACGACCGGGGTGGCACCGAGCTCGCCTCCGGTGGCGACGGACGCGGTGAGGTCGAGCTGCTCCCACCCGGAGGTGCTGGTGGACGACGGCAGGGTGAGGGTGAGCTTTCCGTTGGTGTCCAACGAGAACAGCAGTGGCGAGTCCGTGGCGGAACGCACGGCGCGCACCCTGCGCTGGGCGGCGAGCGGGGTGCCCGGTACGTGGTTGGGCATGAGCTGGGAATGGGCGTTGACCGGCATGGGTGATGGCTCCTGTGACGGGTCAGAGCTTGTGGGAGACGCCGAACAACAGGTCACCGGCGTTGTTGAACACGGGGTCGACCAGGAAGAGCTGGGAGCCGCCGGGGTAGACGAACGGCGCCAGGTTCACCCGCCTCTGGACGTCGTCCTCGACCTGGTCGCCGAGCTGGCGGTCGACCAGTGACGTGACGATCGTGTCGACCGTCTTCTCCAGGGTCTCCTGGACTCCGGCCCAGATCGACTGGCTGCCGCCCGAGTCGGCGATCAGCCAGCCGTAGGGCATGTCGTAGAGCTCGAGCGGATCGGGCTGGGGCGTGTCGACCACGACGGTCACCTGGAGCGCGCCGTCGTCGGCACCGTCCAGCGTCATGGTCAGCGTCTGGGGGACGTGGTACCTGACCCAGAAGTTGACCTTCGCCGCGTGGTCCTCGATGCCGTACCAGTGCGTGTAGTCGACGGTGAAGTCGAGGTTCCGCCGGATCACGACGGTGGGCGCACCGGGGGTGAACTCGATCGCCGCGTCCCACGAGGAGGTCAGCACGACGTGGTCGTTGCTCACGGAGTTGGTCTTGTGCGAGTACCCGCTCAGCTGCCCCGACGACCAGGTGCCTCCGGTGGCGGTCGGCGTGAACGTCCCGCTTCCCGCCGACGACATCAGGTCCAGGTTCTCGTCGTTGTCCTGGGGGACGAAGTGCGCGCACAGCACCCCGGCGAGCGAGGGCAGCAGGTAGCCGTCGACGAAAGCCTCCTTCGCCATGGCGATCGTGCCGTAGCGGGTGTTGCCGATGCCGTCGTCGGGCGTGACGAAGTTGCCCCACCACGGCTTGAGGTTGTCCGGCAGGGGCGCGTTCCCGGTCATCATCAGGTACTGGACGCTGTCGAGGTCGGCGTCGCCGGGCGCGGGCTTCGCACCCCGGTAGCGGTTCGTGGTGAAGTCGAGGCTGCTGGGCGGGAAGGTCGCGACGGGGTCGGTCCACTCCGGCATCACGACGGTGTAGCCGAGCACGTGCCCGTCCGCGGCCCGCACGCGTTCCAGGTAGGTGGCCAGGTAGGTGGGGAACACTCCGATGGCCGCGGCGGTCATCTTCTTCGGGAACGTGGTGCTCGCCTTGTCGTACTGGACGAGGTCGGCGTTCTCGAAGTCGAGGAACAGCTGCTCGATGGTGAACGCGTCCCGGGGCAGCGGGGCGATCCGCTCGCGCAGGTCGCCGGACAGCCGGTCGTAGCGCTCGGCCGGGACTCCGGCCTTCGCGAGGTCGACCAGGAACCCGATCTTCAGCCCGGCGACGTCGCACTTGCTCGGCTTGGGCGGCGCGACCGTGATGTCGTAGAAGTCCATGGTGCCCTCGAGGAACTCCACGGTGAAGACGACCTTGCCGACGGAGCCGGGCACGGTGACGACGACGCCCAGCTCGGCGATCGTCCCCGTCAGCCACGCGTCGCCCGCGTCGTCGATCGGCAGCCGGACGTCCTTCAGGGACTTGCCGTCCGGTGTCACGCCGCCCTCCAGCAAGTCGGACAGGCGCTCGTTCAGGTACCACTGCGGCAACGCCAGCAGGGTGGACACCCCTTGCAGGGTGGTGGCTCTCTTGTCGTAGTCGGACATGGTCTCCGCTCCGGTCGGGCGCACGCCGGTGACCGGACGCGGGAGGGGTTCTCCCACGTCCGGCACTGGTGTGCGGGGTCGACCAGAACGCTAGGGCGCGGCGGGGACCGCGTCGTCGGGGGAAACCCGCACGACGCCCCTGATGCTCCGCGGGAGCAACGCGCTCACCCGGTCACGGACCGCTGTACCCGATCCAGTCGAGGTTGATCGCCCCGGTGTCCCCGGCGCCGTAGGACAACGTCACCACCGGGTCGCGGCCGCTCACCGGCACGCCGTCGAACGTCACGGTGCCCCAGGCGTCCCAGCTGTCGGAGACCTTCGGGAAGCTCACCTGGCGCACGGCACGCCCGTCCACCGACAGGGTCATCGTGCGAGCGTCGCCGTGGGCGTTCGCGTACCGCACGGTGATCGCGCCTGTGCCCGACGCCGACGACGAGCGGTGCAGCGTGAACGACGACGTGGCGCCCTGGGCCCAGAGCCCGTCGAGGAACGCCCTGCCGGAGTAGCCGGTGTGGTTGACGTTCGTCTTGACACCACCGGAGTTGCGCGCGTCCTCGGCCTCCAGGCGAGCGGGGGCGGGGCAGCCCGACACGGTGCCCGCGGTGTCGGCGCAGCGGTCCTGCGCGTCGGCCGTTCCGTCGCCGTCGCGGTCGCCCGCGGTCGCTCCCGTCAGCGTGATCTCGACCGTGTGCGCGCCCTGGAGCGTGGCGGGGATCTCGGCGCGCGACGGCCGGCCGTCCACCGTGACCGAGCGGATCGTCGTGCCCGCCCCGCGCAGCCTGATCGTCAGGTCGGCGTCGCGGTAGCGCAGGTTCCGCAGGGTCACGTCACCCCAGCCCGCGGGCAGGGTGGGCGCGAACGACAGCCCCGCGGTGGTGTGCCTGAGCCCGAACAGTCCTGTGTGGACCATGTCCAGGAGCGCGGTGGCCGACCAGGTCTGGTCCGGTTCGGACCCCCAGTGGAACTTCACCGTGTCGCCGAGCCGTTGGTAGCCGCCGTCGACGACGCCGGTGGTGCCGTTGTAGATCTCCCAGAACCCGCTGTTGTTGTTCGCGAGCTTCGCCAGTCGCGCCGTCTCCGCCGCGAACTTCGCCTGGTCGCCCTGCCGTGCCGCCGCCTTGGCCCACAGGCCCTGCACGAGCGGCCAGACGATGGCGTTGTGCCGGCCGGGCTGCGCCTCGGAGTAGCGGTCCCAGTGCGGGTAGGTGTCGGGCATGCCCCACGTCATCGAGCGGGCGTTCGCGAGGATCGACCGCGCCTGGGCCGGGCTCGCGATGTCGAAGAGGAGCGCGAACGCGAGCCCGGTGCCCTCCTGGTAGGCGCCGCGCGTGCCGTTGGCGAGCAGCTGGTAGTCGTACAGGCCGGTCGCCGGGTTCCAGAAGTGCCGGTTGATCGCCGCCTTGAGCGCGGCGGCCTTCGCGCGCTGGGCGGCGGCCTCCTGCGCCTGTCCCAGCCGCTCGGCCATGTTCGCCGCGTTGACGTAGGCGGCGTAGTAGACCTCGTTGGTGCTCAGGTACATCCCGCTCGCGATGCCCGGCCACGGCATGCTGCCGGTGCTGACCGACTCGGTCGCGTCGGCCGGGGGCGCGGGGTAGCCCGCGATGCCGTCGTTGAAGAACGACGCGCCGGTGAACAGCCCGTAGGTGCTGTTGAAGCCGGCCGAGGTCGCGTTCTCCCTGATGGTCAGGGTGTTCCTGGCGGTGCGGTAGGCGTCGCCGAGGAACTCCTGGTCACCGGTGACGAGGTAGTGGTGCCAGGAGGCGGTGACCCACACGACCTGGTCCCACTGCTGGTCGTCCTGCTGCACGCGCAGGGCGCCGGAGGCGTCCTTGTCGACGACGGCCCACAGCGTGTTCTCCGCCAGGGCCGGGGACAGCAGGCTGGTCGCGTTCCAGCTGTTGATCGACGCGTCGCGCGTCCACGGCTGCTGGTAGCCGCCGCCCGCGCGGACGAAGCCGACGGAGGGGTCCTGCAGGCCGCTCCTGTTGTGGCGCGGGTCGTAGGCCAGGGTGTTGATCCTCAGCAGGTTGTCCAGCGCGGCCGTGTAGGCCGTGCCGTACAGGGCCTGGCTCTGGGGGTTCGCGAACTCGAGCGTGGGCGTTGTGGCCGCGTTCGCCGGTGAGGCGGCGGTGACCACGCCGCACACCGTCGTCAAGGCAAGGAGGACATGTCCGATCCGCCGCCGGGGACTCATCCGGTGCACCTTTCCCGGCACCGGGTTCCGACCGGAGCCGAACCGGCAGTGCACCATGAAAGCGCTCCCATGAAGCCGGACCGGCGGTGATCCTGTCCGCTTCTGTCAGAGCTCGCGATCAGTTCGTCGTAGCGGCATGATCCTTCCAGCCCAGCACCGATGAGTTCACGCGGCCGCCGCGGTCTGAGCATCGACCAGGAACGGAAAGGACGCCCATGACCCAGCTCGTGAAGGTCCAGAACTTCGTCGTCTCGCAGGACGGCTTCGGCGCCGGCGAGGACCAGACCCTCGACAGGCCGTTCGGCCACGCCGACCCCGGCGCCCTGCCACCGCGTGGGCGGGAGCCACGGCCAGCTGGCCGAACCGCACCGACCCCGGCGGCACCCGCGGCCTCGACGACTACCTGACCCGCGACTTCGCGCAGAACATCGGCGCGGAGATCATGGGCGCGCACAAGTTCAGCCCGCACCGAGGCCCGTGGCAGGACCACGACTGGCAGGGCTGGTGGGGCGACGAGCCGCCGTTCCACACCCCGGTCTTCGTCCTGACCCACCACGAACGGCCGTCGTTCACCCTCTCCGACACGACCTTCCACTTCGTGAACGGCGACCCGGCCGACGTGCTGCGGCAGGCGAAGGAGGCCGCGCAGGGCAAGGACGTCCGGATCGGCGGCGGCGCCACCACGATCCGCTCGTTCCTCGACGCCGACCTCATCGACACGCTGCACGTCGCGGTGTCCCCGGTCGAGCTCGGCCACGGCGTGCCGCTGTGGAAGTCGCCCGACGAGCTGCTCGACCGGTTCCACGTCGACGTCGTGCCCAGCTCCAGCGGCGTGACCCACCACCTGTTCTGGAGGAAGTGACGCCGAGGTCAGAACAGGCGGCCGACCTCGCCGGGAGGGGGTTCCTCGAGCTCGAGGAGGTAGCGCTTGCGGGTCAGACCGCCCGCGTACCCGGTGAGGCCGCCGCGCGACCCGACCACGCGGTGGCAGGGCACGATGATGCTGATGGGGTTCCACCCGTTGGCGTTGCCCACCGCCTGAGCCGCCCTGGGGTCGCCGAGCTCCGCGGCCAGTTGCCCGTACGTCCGCGTCTCGCCGTACGGGATCGCCGTCAGGAGCGCCCACACGCTGCGTTCGAACGCCGACCCCCGGGGCGCCAGGGGGAGGTCGAAGCTCCGCCGCTCGCCGGAGAAGTACTCGTCGAGCTGCCGGCGGACCTCGTCGAAGCCGGTGCTCGTGCGCGGGCCGAGGTCGCTCAGCCGCGGGGTGCGCAGGTGACCGTCGAAGTAGAGGCCGGACAGGGCCTCACCGTCTCCGACCAGTGTCAACGGCCCGACCGGTGAGTCGGCGACGGTGTGCTGAACGCTCATCCTGGGGTCTCCGGGGGAAGGGCCTGTGCCCCCGGACGATATCGGACACCGCGAAGCGCCCGGCTGGGCTCCAGCCGGGCGCTTCGGTCGAGCTTCACGTGCTGCCGCGAATCAGCGGTCCGAGTCACCCTCGTGGGAGTGCACGGCCTCGATGTCGGGGTTCACGCACGGGCCACCGTCGTTGTTCGAGAACAGCGGCACCGCGATGACGTTCACGTCGACGTGGCAGACGTTGATGTCGCTGAGGAGCTCGGAGTCCTCCATGTTGACCAGACCGACCTGGTGGTCGTGGTCGTACTTCGAGGCGAGGTCCATCATGTCGTCCATCGCGTCGCCCTGCGTCGCGAACGCGGGCGTGCCCATCATCAGAAAACCGGCGCCCACGGCGGCCGCGGCAAAAGCCTTCTTCAGCATGACGTCTTCTCCTCACGAACCAGTCGTCGTTTGACCTGCACCTGCGACAAGAGGAGGAACGGGGCCGGCACCCCTGCCAAAACCCCGTTCCTCCTCAGGAGGACGGCGCGCCGCTGCGGGCGGGCGCCGTCTCACATCACTTGTCGTCGGGGTTGGCGCAGAGGCCGCTGTCGTTGTCCGACAGCACCGGCACAGCGATGACGTTGACGTCGATGAAGCAGGCGTTGAGGTCGCTGGCGACCTCGGAGTCGTTCAGGTCGGCGACGCCGACCTGGTCCGTGATGTCCAGCTCAGGGGCATCGGCCATAGCGGTGGAACCAATACCGAGGAAAGCGCCCGCGATAACGACGGCCGCCCCTGCCTTCTTCAGCACAGAAATCTCCTTGTTCGATTCTTTCGAGAACGGACCCCGGCAACGGTCCGAACCGGCCGCAAGTCCGACAGGACCGTATCCAAGCGGTTCGACCAAGCCAAATCAGGAACCGTTCGCGAACGCGGTCCAATGCCCCCAAACCACACCTTCGGGTGATGCTGGGTTGAGGAGGTTTAGGAATAATTCGGGCGGTGAGCAGGCGGTATCTCGGTATTCCCCGTGAGACCCCTTGCTTTGGGGTGAACAATCCCGTGCGCATCGGCCGGAGCCCTGGACCGCGCTGGCACTTCACCGTGACCAGGCCGCGGGACACGGGCCCTCCGCACGCCTGCAGAGCCTTGCCGTCCTGCTCACACGGGCGTCTACCAGCACTTCTGCCTCCACCATCCCGACCTCGCTGACCGGCCGGGAACCCCGATTCGCGACTTCGGGCGGATCACCGCCGGCACTTCGGTCAGGAGGGTGGTCCTGGCGGCGGGACCTCGGCGTTTGTCGGCGGCGGGGAAAACCAATACGGTCGCCGACGGAGAACCGGAACTGATCGAGTTGAGCCGGCAGCTCGGAATCGCAGTAGAGACCTAGGATGCGGCCGGGTAAATGCGAATCGCGATGGTGTCGACCCAGGCAAGTCCGCTCACCGGAAACACGGCACAGGGCGCTCACGTGGCGGAGTTGTGCGCGGGACTGAGCGCTTCGAGGTACGAGGTGGTGGTCTACACCCGCCGCGATGACTCCGACTCGCCCGACGACGTCAGGACAGCCGACGGTTACGACGTCGTGCACGTGTCCGCGGGACCGGCCCACGCCCTCGCGGAGAAGGAGCTCGTGCCGCACCTCGCCGACTTCGCCAAGTTCCTCGCCGGGCGGTGGCGGGTGCGGCCTCCGGACGTGGTGCACGCGCACCACTGGACGTCCGGGCTCGTCTCCCTGATCGGCGGGCACCGCCTCCAGGTCCCGGTGGTGCACTGCTGCCACGGGATCGGCGAGTCCGAGGTGGAGCAGCGCTCCGACGCGGAGACCCTCATCGAGCGCAGGGCCGCGTGGATCACGGCCACGAGCTCGGTGGAGGCGGCCCGGCTGTGGCAGTCCGGTGTGCGCCGCACGCAGGTGTCCGTCCTGCCCAGCGGGGTGGACCCCGCCCTGTTCACCCCGGAGGGCCCGGCCGCGGTCCACGACGGGCGGACGCGCGTCGTCGTCGCCGGGGAGCTGGATCCCGCCGCCGGCTGCGCGGCGATCAGCGCCGTGCTGTCCACGATGGACCACGTCGAACTGGTCGACGCGCGCGCCGTGCCGCGCGGGGACCGGCCAGCGGTGCTGAGGTCGGCCGATGTCGCCGTGTGCGCCCCCACCACCGACGTGTACGGCACCGCGGCGCTCGAGGCGATGGCGTGCGGAGTGCCCGTGGTGGCCACGGCGGTCGGCGCGCTCAACGACGTCGTGCTGCCGGACGTGACCGGACTGCTCGTCCCGGCGCGGGACGGCCGGCGACTGGCCCGGTCGCTGAAGGCGGTGCTCGCCGACGAGACGCTCGGCGAGCGGTTCGGCATCGCCGCCCGCGACCGCGTTCTCAGCCGGTACTCACGGCGCCGGCTCGCGAGGGAGGCGGTGGCCGTGTACGAGCGGGTCACGACCAGACGGGGAAACCGCGCCGGCCGCGTGTGCTGACCTCACCCGGCGGGTTCGTCGCGGCCCAGCACCCGGCGCAGCTTCGTGTAGACCTGGGAGTGCCCGCGCTGGGCCGTGATCACCTCGGGCCCGGTCACCCGGTCGTACGCCCGGAGGACGTCGAGCGCGACGCGGTCCCACGTGTACCGGATGGTGACGCGGTCCTGGCCCGCCGCTCCGAACTCCTGGCGGCGGACCTCGTCTCCCAGGAGGGCCCGCAGGGCCCGTGCCAGTTGCGCGGGGTTGTGCGGCGGGACGAGCAGCCCGGTCACCTGGTGCACCACCGAGTCGGCCAGGCCGCCGGCCGCTGACGCCACCACGGGCACACCGCAGGCCATCGCTTCGAGCGCGACGACTCCGGCCGACGCGTGCCTTTGGGGACACGCCACGACGTCCGCGGACCGGATCAGCGCGGGCATCTCCGGATGCGGCACGTGCCCGACGAAGCTGACCCTGTCCGCGACCGCGTGCCGGGCCGCCAGGTCGCGCAGGCGCTCGTGCTCCGCGTGCCCGCTCAGGAAGCGCCGCGCGGGACCGCCGGCGACCACCAGTTCGGTGCCGGTCACCGCGGTGAGCGCGAGGATCAGGTCGTCGAGCCCGTCGCGCGGCGCCAGGTCACCGGCGAAGAGGACGCGGAGCCTGCCGGTGCGCGCGGTCGCCGGCCCGTACGGCGTGAACAGGTGCGTGTCCACGCCCCAGGGCACGGTCGAGATCCGGGACCGGCGCACGCCGAGCCGCGCCAGTTCGTCCGCCTCGGCACCGGACGTCGCGACCACTCCGGCCGCTCCCCTGCCGACCAGCCGCTCGACCTCGAGGGAGTCACCGCCCGCCAGCCCGTGGAAGCTCTGCACGATCGGGATCGAGGTGCGACGCGCGCTGAGCACCGCACCGAGCCCGGACACCCACTGGTGCGCGTGCACGACGTCCGGGGCATCAGCCGCCCACCGCGCCGTCAGGAACCGCGCGAACTCCCCGATGTGCGGCACGACGTCGTCCTGGCGGAGCCTGCGCGCCGGTCCGGCCGGAACGTGCACGACCTCGAACCCGTCGGCCACCTCCACCCGTGCGGGCAGGCGCTCGTCGACCAGGCGCGTGTAGACCGTCAGCTCGTGTCCCAGCCGGTGCAGCTCCCGCGCCAGCGTCGCGACTCGCCTGCGCCTGCCGGGTGCGTCCGGCTCGGGGTTGTCCTGCACCGAGATCATCGCGATCCTCACCTGGTCACCTCCTGGTGCGGCCACGGGTTCGGGGTGCACGTCCTGCCGTCCCGCGGGACGCTCAGCCCCTGAGGCGTCCTGGCCGTGATCTCGGCCAGCGCGTCGTTCGAGACGGAGAAGGTCTGCTGCATCATCACGGGCGCCGGCGCGCCGTCCGCGGGGCAGAACTCGTGGCCGTGCCCCAGGAAGTGCCCGACCTCGTGGTTGACGACGTACCTGCGGTACCCCTCCAGATCACCGGCGAACGACTGCGCTCCCCGGAACCACCGCGGCGCACTCACGTAGACGACCCCCTCGTGGTAGCACGACGTGTCGTACGGCAACTCGAACCCGCAGGTGGCCCGCGCGGTCTGCGTGGCGGTCAGCCGGATCCGCACGTCCGGCTCGGCCACGTCCACCCGCCGGAACGCGACGTCGCCCGAGGCCGTCCACCCGCGCGGGTCCGCGAGGGCGGCGTCCACCGTCGCCGCGAACGCCTGGTGGGCGACCGGCAACACGGCCCCCTGCTCGACCTCGACGGAATAGGTGTGCACCTTCCCCGTGCCCACCTGCTCCGTGGTGCCCGCGATCGTCCGCCACCACCCCTCGCCCATCTCGCGCACCGGAACCCCGGGCGGCAGCTCCGGTCCTGGCCGCTTCGCCGCCTCCTTGACGACGGCGGCCGGCGGCGGTGCGGAGGTGGTCGGTGGAGGTGTCGTCGTTGCCGCCCTCACCGAAATGCTGGCCGCCGGGACCTGCGGCAGCGCCAACTCCTGCGGCGGCATCTCCTTCTGCGGCAACACCTTCAGCATCCCGACCGTCACTCCCGCAAGGGCCGCCGCCAGGACGTACAGAACGATTCTTCCCACGCTCATGGTGCGCACTCCCCCGTCACGAGCAGCTGAACAACACAGGGCAACGCGCCTGGTGCAGCGCCGCCCTGGCGTCCGGTTGAAGACCTTCCCCGGGCCCGCGCTCCCGCCCGGACACCACGAGCAGGTCACTCGGGAACAGCCGCGTCTCCTCGTCCACCGACCGCGCTTCCCGCGCCAGCTCGACGATCACGTCAGGACAGGCCTCGTGGACCAGATCCGCGGCGGAGTCGAGCCACCCCCCGGACCGAGGCCCCGACGGCCGCGCCAACACCCTCAGGCGCGTGGCCCCTCGCACCCGGCACAACGCCGTCGCCCGCCGCAGCACACCCTCACCACCAACACGATCCGCAACGGCGGTGACCACCCCGAACCGCCCCGCGATCGCAGCGGCAGGTCCACCCACGACCACGACGTCCCGCAGCTCCCGCCCGGCCAGTGGCGGCACCGCCAAGGCCCGCGACCGGGACAGGACCACCAGAGCGCCTTCCCCGCGCTCGGACGGGCAGCAGTCCCGGCGTTCCACGTGGACGTTGAGATCCGGCCGCCCCGCCAGCAGTGCCGCGACGTCGACGTGCGCGGGATCGTGCCGGGT
The DNA here is from genome assembly GCF_014653695.1 of Lentzea cavernae. Classification (GTDB taxonomy): domain Bacteria; phylum Actinomycetota; class Actinomycetes; order Mycobacteriales; family Pseudonocardiaceae; genus Lentzea; species Lentzea cavernae. Next base: position 579,121 of record NZ_BNAR01000004.1, read on the forward strand.
CGCGGTGTGCACGACCATGTCGACCCCGAGCGCCTCCGCACACCCGGCGGCCCAGCGGACGGCGGTGACCCCGGCATCGCGCACGTTCACCAGCACACAGGTGGCGGTGATGCGCACGGACTCGTCGGCGACCGCGGTCATGCCGTCACGCTCGGCATTTGGGCGGTGGAACTCGCCTCGTCATCGGCTTCGGGAGCCCGCTGCGCCACGATGGACGCGGGCTCGGACTCCGGCTGGGCCCCAGCGAACGCAGGTTCGGACTCCGGCTGAGCCCCTGCGGACGCAGGTTCGGCGCTTTCCGCCATCGCCATCGCCATCGCCACCGACGCCGGCACGAAGCGGCCAGCCGCCTCCACGGACGCGGGTTCGGCACTCCCCAACCCGAAGGCCGCAGGCTCGAACCCCGGCTGCGTCTCCACCAGCGCGGCCTCGGAACGCCCCCGCGCCCAGACCGACGTGGATTCGGAATCCCTCTGCGCCTCCACGAACGCAGGCTCGACCCCCCTCGTCGCCTCCACTGACGCACCCCCGGAGTCCCTCCGCGCCTCCACCGACGCAGGCTCAAAGCCCCTCGTCGCCTCCACAGAGACAGGCTCGGAACTCTCCGACGCCAGATCAGAACTCCCCAACGCCCCAACCGACGCAGTTCCGGCACTTCCCGCCCCTCCGGCGGGTGCTAGCTCCGCGCTCCTGGTCATCTCGGCGGACGCCGGCTCCGCACTCCCAACCCCTCCAGCGGACGCCAACTCCGCACTCCGGGCCATCTCGGCGGACGCCGGCTCCGGACTCCCCGCCCCTCCAGCCGACGCCAACTCCGCACTCCGGCCCATCTCGGCCGACGCCAGCTCCACACTCCCGGCCCCTCCAGCGGCCGCCAGCTCCGCACTCCGAGCCACCTCAACCGCCGCAGGCACAAACCCACCGGCCCCCACCGAAGCCGCCTCAACCCCCCGCCGCGTCCCGAATGCAGCAGGCTCCACCCCCACCTCGGACGCAGCCGGCCCCCGAGGCGACGGCATCTCCGGCGCCGTCTCGATCTCCCCGTACCACTGGTCCAGCAACCGCTGCCGCTCACCGAGGTCCGCCAGCAACCCGCGGGACCGCTCCAACGCCTCCCCCACGATCTCCCGCGCCCGCCGGCTCGCCTCGGCCAGGCGGCGCTGGGACTCCTGCTCCGCCTCGTCCAGCAGGCGGGCGTGGCGGCCGGCCGATTCCTCGGCTCGGTGCACGGCGTCCGCCGCGCGGGTGCGTGCTTCGGCTTCGATCTCGTCTGCCTTGCGCCTGGCCACGTGGAGGAGGTAGCGGATGCAGCCGGAGACGGCGTTGTCCTTGTTGTGTCCTGCGTGGAGGGTGTGGTACTCCGCGAGCTCCGTGCGTGCTTCCTCGAGGTGGCGGGTGAGTTCCTCGGCCGTCTCGAGGGCGGCGTCGCGGTCGGCGCAGGCGAGTTCGAGTTGTGCTTCCAGGCGGGCGCGTTCCTCGTTGACCTGGGCGCGGTCGTACCCGAACAACTGCGTGCCGAAGGCCGTGCGGCCCTCGTCCAGGAGGTCGTCCATGGCCATGCCGGTGTCCTTTCCTGAACGGAGCGTTACCTCTGTCCAGGTGGCAGTACCCGTGAAAAGGCCTGCCAGACATCTCCGACCGGCAAACACCCTGTTCAGTGAATTCCTCACGGACTGTCATCACGGGCTCCAGTGCCGGGTATCCGCCCAGAACCCCGATCGGAGGCCTCACATGAGCAACCACTCCACTGCGGGCGACGCGGCCTGGCAACCGTTCGTCGACGCGCTGTGCACCGCGGCGTCCACCTGGGACGCCGATCTCGCGCGGTTCTCGGGAGGCGGCGACGTCACCGCGCCGATCAGTTCCGCTCAGGCGGAGAACGTCATGCTCGCGCTCGCCGCGCTCGCGCAGCGGATGGCGCGGGCGGCCGCGTCGATCGTGCGGGCGATCGCCGATGCGGGACTGGAGTCCGCTGAGGACGAACTGTCCGAGCAGGTCGAGTCGTTGGGGCGCATGGCGTTGTGCGTCGAGGCGATGGATCACGCGGCCGAGATGGCGCGGGCGGTGGTCAACGACGTGTAGGCGCGCCGGGTGTCACCGGCGCGCCTGCACAACGTGCTGAAGTCAGTTCTTGCGCAGGTAACCGATGTAGGACTCGGCGGCCGCACGGGCCCTCTCACGCAACGCCTGCGGGTCCGTTCCCGCCGCGGCCTTCATGCCCTCGCAGCTGGTGGCCAGCGCGTCCGGGCCCAGTGCGGTCATCGCCATGTCGGGCAGTTCCTCCTTCATGCACCGCGTGGCGCGCCCGACGGCCTCGGGACTGCAGTAGTCCTCCGGCGAGTAGCACTTCTCCACGACGGCGTCCACCACGGGCTCGGCCCGGTTGTAGATCATCTCCATGCTGCCCAAGCCCGCCACGGCCTTCGGCAGCACGACGTCCGTGAGCTCCTGCACGTCCTTGCGGTCTGTCCCGGGTTGGAGCTGCGCCTGGCACACCGGCGTCATGAACTCCTCCCGCGCGATCTCCGTCAGCTTGCCGACCGTGTCGCTGAAGTTGCCGTAGCACGCGATCGCGTTCGCGGCGGCGGGAGCGAGCACCAACGGGACAGTGGCGATCAGCGCGGCCAGAGCGGTGGTCCTGGACTTCATGCCGTCCTCCTGGGACTTCAGTCGATCGGGTCCACCGACTGGTACCCGCGCGGCATCACCGCCCACGCGGGTTTCACCAGGGTCGACCGCATCGGGTGACCGCGGTTGCGAAGCGTCATCGTCCAGAGGGGACGACGAAGTCGGCGACACCGCTGACGCCGGCGGCACCGTCGGCAGCGACCACTCCGAAGCAGGCACCGGCCTCCCGCACGGCGTCCCTGACCTCGGCGAGGAAGTCCACATCGGACTCGACGCCGAGGTGGTCGAGCACGACGTCGTCGAACCCGAGCGACGCGGCCTCTCGTGCCAGGGCCACGACATAACCCCGAACCTCCGGGTGAGCGGGGTTCGTCAGGGTCAGCCCGGTGTCGCCGACGTGGTCGCGCAGGCCGGACCGCGCGGAGGCGCGAGCGAGCACGGGGTCGTGGAACGCGACGATCCGCGCGACCGCCCGCACTCCGGCGCGATGCAGTTCCTCGACGGCCGCCCGCGGGTCGTACCGGTCCCCGGCAGCACCGATCTGCTGCGCCAGAGGCACTTCCGACAGGTACGCGACCTGCCCCGTCTCGTCCTTCACGTCGAGCCGGACCGCGTCGATCTTCCCGTCCCGGGCCAGGGCGAGCACCCGTTCCCGTGACGACGGCGACGCCCAGTCGGCCGCGGACACCTGTTCCGCCCGCACCGCGGGACGGGAGATCGGCACCACCACGTGCTTTCCGGCCGAGTTGCCCGCCGCGTCCCGCGCTTCGACGAAGACGGTCGCCGCCGACGGCACGGTGGCCGCGAAGACGCCGTTCACCATCAGCGCACGGGTCTGCCCGATCCGCACCAGCGCAGCGCCGTGAGCGGTGCCTCTGATCATGACGGGCGCACGGGGCCCCGCGGAACGGATGTGTTCCACCGCAAGGGATGGCGCGGTGTTGTCGATGGTGAACTCCTGGTCCACCACCGCGTCCATGACCAGCGGGGTGGCGCTGCGGACTCGGGCGATCAGCGAGTGCTCGCCCTCGGTCGGGGTGAAGCCCTCGAGGACCAACCGGTCGTCGTGCCGGCTCGTCGGGACCACCGAGTCGTCGACCAGGACCTCCACCCGGTCCAGCACGTCCGGGTCGCCCGTGCTGACGCTGACGTCGCGGAACGCGGCGGCCCTCAGCACCGTGCCGTCCTCCAGGCCGTGGACGGTCAGGCCGATCTTCCCGATGTGCGCCACGGAGCCCACCACGAGAGTCGACGACGCGGCGAACACCACGCCCAGGAAGACGAGCAGGACGAGCTCAGACCTGCGGACCGGGGCGGACACGGCTCATCCCGCGGCCAGGGCCGCGAGGCGGTCGGCGCCCCCGTTGAAGACGTTCTGGTCGATCGGCGACGACGTGAACTGCCAGATCGTGTGGAACGGCCACTTGAACGGCATGGGGCCGACCGCCGACGCGTACCTGGCCACCCACAACGGGTTGGTGGCGCTGAAGTCACCGGAGCGGCCGGTGCACTTGTCCCACCACTGCGTGGACGTGTAGATGACCGGCCAGCGCTTGGTCAGCGCGTGGTAGGTGTCGCTGAAGCTGCGGATCCAGTTCACCATCGCGGCGTGGGTGAGGCCGTAGCAGGTGTCGCCGCCGTACGGGTTGTACTCGATGTCGAGGGTTCCCGGCAGCGTCCTGCCGTCCTTCGACCAACCACCGCCGTTCTGCACGAAGAACCGGGCCTGCGTCGCGCCGTCCGACCGGTTCGGCAGCGCGAAGTGGTAGGAGCCCCGCGTCATGCCGACGCCCGCGGAACCGTTGTACTGCTGGGTGAAGCTGGGATTGCGGTACCCGGTCCCCTCGGTCGCCTTGATGTAGACGAACCGCTTGCCCGAACGCCACCAGTGTCCCCAGTCGACGTTGCCCTGGTGGCTGCTCACGTCGATGCCGTGCACGCTGCCCACGTTCTCCGGGCCGAGTTCGGACGGTGATCCGAGCATGTCGCCCGTGCCCTCGTGCTTGGCGATCTGCGAGCCCGCCGTGTGGTTCTCGGAACCTTCTTCCGCACGAGCGGGAACGGGGAACAGCACGCCCGTCATCAACACCACCACAGCGGTCCGGACGACATGAGAGCGAGCACTTCGTTGCGACCGCATTGGATTCCTCCCCGTTGCGTGAATGTCCTCTTGGGCACTTACCCGCGTCAGGAACGGAAAAACCGGACAGGCGGTTGTTGGCACGAGAGAGTGACCAAACCGCTGTTCAAGCACGCTGGGTCACCATTTTCCGGTCCCTGGTTCATTCGATGTGGTCGCCTGATCGCTGATTCACCGGGTAACCGCCGAAAGGCACTTGAAAAATGAGGGGAGTCCGGTGTGGACCACAAGAGGATCGGCCCCTGCGTGGGGAAGCTCGCCGGGCTCAGCCTGCTCGCCGGCACGTTGCTCGCCGGGCTTCTCCTCCCCGTCACCGCGACCATGGGGGCGTTGTCGAACGAGCTCAGCGACCAGGTCAAGTCCACTTTGGCCCAGATGCTGAACTCCGACCCGCCGCTGATGACGACCGTGGCCGACAAGGACGGCGCGCCGATCGCCTACCTGTACGACCAGTACCGGGTGCGCACACCACCGGACAAGATCTCGCAGAACATGAAGGACGCGCTGCTCGCGATCGAGGACCGCCGGTTCTACGACCACCACGGCGTCGACTGGCTGGCCACCCTGCGCGCCGCGGCCCGCAACAACTCGAGCGGGTCGGTGCAGCAGGGCGCGTCCACGCTGACCCAGCAGTACGTGAAGAACTACCTCGTGCACGCACTGGCGCGCACCGACAAGAACGCGCAACGCGAGGCCCAGGAACAGAGCATCACCCGGAAGCTGCGCGAGGCGCGCATCGCGGTCGGGGTGGAAACGGCGCTGAGCAAGGACGAGATCCTCCGCCGGTACCTCGACCTCGTGCCGTTCGGTTCGACGATCTTCGGTGTCACGGCGGCTTCGCAGGCCTACTTCGACACGACTCCGGACGAGCTGACGGTCCCCCAGGCCGCGACGCTCGCGGGCATGGTGAACAGCCCGACCGCCCTGGACCCGGAAGCACGGCCCGACAAGGCACTGGAGCGCAGGAACCTCGTCATCGACGCGATGGTGACCGAGGCGAAGCTGTCCAAAGAGGACGCGGACAAGCACAAGGCCGCTCCGCTCGGCCTGCAGGAGCCCGTGCGCCCGTTGCAGACCGGGTGCGTCGGCGCCGGACCGTCCTACGGGTTCTTCTGCTCGTTCCTGGTCGAGTACCTGACCGAGTCGGGCTTCAACCTGGAGGAGCTGAAGATCGGCGGCTACCGGATCGAGACCACGCTCGACCCGAAGATCACCGACCACGCGAAGCAGTCGGTCGAGGCGCAGGCGCCGAAGAACACGCCCGGCGTGGCGAACACGATGGCCGTCGTGCGCCCCGGCAAGGACGCGCACGAGGTCGTCGCCCTGGTGGCCAACCGCGACTACGGCCTCGACAAGGAGCAGTTCCAGACGCAGTTCGACCTGCCGAGCGGGGTGGAGAACAAGTTCGGCACGGGCTCGGTCTACAAGGTCTTCACCGCGGCGGCCGCGCTGGAGAAGGGGATCGGCATCGACACCGTCGTCGACTCCCCCAACACCTACGCCTCCAAGGTGTTCAAGGGCGGCGCCGCCTCCTGCCCGGCCACGGGCGAGCCGAACACCTACTGGTACTGCCTCTCCAACCACAACGACCGCTACCCGCCGAAGATGCCGCTGAAGCAGGCGCTCGCGACCTCGCCCAACACGGCGTTCGTGATCCTCGAGGAGAAGACGGGCCTGGAGGCGGTGGTGGACATGGCGTCCCGGCTCGGCATGCGCGAGACCATGGCCACCAACATCGCCGGCGTGAAGCCGGACCCCAAGGGCTCCAAGGACCTGCGGGTCTCCCAGGCGGAGTTCTACGCGTCCAACGGCAACGCCTCCTTCACCCTGGGCCCCGCGCCCTCCAGCACGCTCGAACTGGCGAACGTGGCCGCGACGATCATGAGCGGCGGCACCTGGTGCAAGCCCACCCCGGTCCGCCGGGTCGTCGACCGCCACGGCAAGCCCGTCGAGCTCAAGAAGCCCCCGTGCGAACAGGCCGTGGCCGAACCCCTCGCCAACGCCCTCGCCAACGGCCTGAGCGAGGACAGCAAGGGCCAGGGCACCGCGGCGATCTCGGCGCAGAAGGCCGGCTGGAAGCGGCCGATGATGGGCAAGACGGGCACGACGGAGGAGTACAAGTCCGCCGCGTACCTCGGTGCCACGCCCGACTACGCAGGCGCCGTCCAGGTGTTCAACGACAGCACCTCGCCGAAGGGCATCTGCGTCGGCGCGGGCGCGCCGAGGCTCTGCCCCGAGGGCAACATCTACGGCGGCACCGTGCCCGCGGCCACCTGGTTCGACACCATGATGAAGGTGCACGCGGACCTGCCGGAGAAGCCCCTGCCCCAGGTGGAGGAACGCTTCCTGAAGGGTGACGCGCAGTTGAAGGTGCCCGACGTCGTCGGGTCCGAGCTCGGCAAGGCGAAGGCCCTGCTGCGCGACGCGGGGTACGAGGTGACGACCGTGTCCGTCGCCTCCTCGGAACCGGCGGGCGCGGTGGTCGACCAGTCACCGCGCGGCGTCGCGGTGCGGGGCACGCCGGTGACGCTCTCGGTGAGCAGCGGCCCGCCGGCCGCCGCTCCGCCGGCCCCGCCCCAGCAGACGGCCCCGCCTTCGGCCGAGGCGGCCACTCCCCCGGTCGAGGTACCGCCGTCCCCCGCTCCCGAGCCTTCGACTCAGGCCCCCGAGCCGTCCCCGCCGGCACCCACCCGGTCGACGCCGGCTCCCGAACCCTCGTCACCGGCTCCCGGTCCGACGACGCAGGCACCCGAACCCTCGTCACCGGCTCCCGGTCCGACGACGCAGGCACCCGAGCCCTCGTCGCCCGCTCCCGGTCCGTCCTCGCCGGCTCCGGAGCCGCCGTCACCCGTTCCCGGGCCTTCGTCACCGGCACCCGAGCCGTCACCCCCACCGTCCACCAGGCGAGGTGCTGACCTGCTCTGAGCGATCAGAGCACGCGGATGTGGACGCGGCGGTCCGAGGAAGCCGCCGCGTCCACGTCATGTGCGCAGGTGGGACGCTCCGTTCAGGTCCAGGACCGTCCCGGACGACCAGGCCGCCCCGGGCGAGGCCAGGTACACGATCGCCGAGGCGATCTCCTCCGGCGTTCCCACCCTGCCGAACGGGCTCTGGTCGCGCACCGCGTCGCCCTCGTCGCCGGCGAGCTTGCCCGCCTGGCGTTCGGTGGCGACGAACCCCGGCGCCACCGAGGTGACGGAGATCCCGTGCGGGGCGAGCGCCACCGCGGCCGACTGCCCGAACGCGTGCAGGGCCGCCTTGGTCGCCCCATAGGCCGGGTAGTCGGGTTCGCCGCGGAACGCGCCGCGCGAGCCGACGTTGACGATGCTGCCCGGCGCCCCCCGGTCGATGAGGTGTTGTGCCACCGCCCAGGTGACGTTCACGGCGCCGAGGAGGTTCACGTCCACCATGGACCGCCACGCGCTGGTCCACGCCTCCCACGAGGTGTCGCCGACGCGGTGCACGTTGCCGGCGCCCGGTGCGACCGCCGCGTTGTTGACCAGCACGTCCACGGCGCCCAGGTGGTCCACCGCCTCGGCCACCAGGCGGCGGGCGGTGCCGGGGTCGGCGAGGTCGCCGCCGATCAGCACGTGGCCGTCGCCGGCGAGGCGGGCGAGCGTCGCCTCGGCGTCGTCGCGGCGGCTGCTGTAGTGCACGGCGACGCGGTGGCCCCGTTCGGCGAAGGCCTCGGCCGTCGCGCGGCCGATTCCCCGCGACGCCCCGGTGATGATCACTCCACTCGACATGCCCCCACGGTACCTACAGGCCGTGTCCGAACGGGAAGAGCGGATCGTCATAGCCCGCAACGTCCTCGTGGTGGCGGCGCACCTGCTCCATCGAGCGCGGGAGGTCGAACGGGAGCTTGCCCTCCGGTGCGATGACGCCCGACAGCGCGTCGGCGAGGGCCTCGTCGGTGGTGCCGTAGCTGACCACCAGCGTCGAGGCGATCTCCAGCAGCGGGGTCAGGACGGCGGGGCGGTCCAGGGTCACGTCGACCAGCAACGGGCAGGCGGCGGCGACTCGGGCCAGGCGCGTGGCCAGTCCGGGCTGGAAGTCGAGCGAACCCTGGTGGAACCACGACTCCAGGAACAGGTCCGCCCGCGGGTCGAACGGGGCCATGAGCCGCACCAGCGCCACGTCGGCCTCTTCCGGAGTGGCCACCACGGTTCCCAGGCGTGCGGCTACCTCGGGCGAGAAGTTCTCCACGTAGAGCTTCAGTCCCGGCCTCATCGGCAACGCCCCGGCGTCCGCGTGCAGAACCGTGACCGAACGGGCCTGCGCGGCGTGGCCCTCGTCGCGGAAGTCCTGCCGTCCCAAGACCTCCGCCGCACGGTCCTCGTCGACGAACGGATCGTCGAACAGGCCCAGGCGGAACTTCACCGCGAGGAGCCTGCGCGCCGACTCGTCGATCCGCTCCTCCGTCACCCGGCCCTGGGCCACCAGTTCCAGCAGCACCTCGACGCACTCCTCGCCACCGAACTGGTCGGCGCCCGCCTCGAGGATGAGTTCCATGCGCCCGTGCGCGTCGAGGTGTTCGACACCCCAGGCACGGGCGGGCAGCACCTTGTCGCCCACGTGGTTGTCCATGACGAGTTCCCAGTCGGTGAGCACCACGCCGTCGAAGCCGAGGCCCTCGCGCAGCATCCCGGTGACGACCTGGCGGTTGTAACCGAACCCGACCTCCGCGATCGGTTCGCCGTCCACCTCCAGCCCGACGGGCATGCCGTAGTACGGCATGACCAACGCCGTTCCCGCTTCCACGACCGCGCGGAACGGTGCCATGTGGTCGTCGAAGCGACCGCCGGGGTAGACCTGCTCGCGGCCGTACGGGAAGTGCGCGTCCTCGCCGTCCTTCTGCGGGCCGCCGCCGGGGAAGTGCTTGCTGCAGCAGGCCACGGACTCGGGTCCCAGGGACGCGCCCTGGAACCCGCGCACGTACGCCACGGCCAGTTCGGCCGTCAAAGCGCTGTCCTGCCCGAACGTTCCCGCCTGCCGGGCCCAGCGCGGCTCGGTGGCCAGGTCGATCGCCGGGTGCAACGCGCACCGGATGCCGGCCGCCGCGTACTCCTGGCGGGCGATGTCCGCGAAACGTTCCACCAGGGACGGATCGCGCAGCGCGGCGAGGCCCAGCGACTCCGGCCACTGCGAGAAGGCCTTGGCGCTGAAGGAAACTCCGGCGTTCTCGATGAACGCGTGCCGCGGGTCGGTGGAGATCGTCACCGGGATCCCGTGCGGCGTGCTCTCGGCGATGAGCTGCAGGTTGTTGTGCCACCGAGCCGCCATGCGCGCGTCGAGCAGGGCGTGCACGTTGAAGTGCGACAAGTGTTTCTCCGTCACCACGACGCTCGTGGGCGACTTGCTGATGTCGCCGGGAGCCTCCTTCACCGTGCCGTCCGCACCCGCCTCGATGACGGTGTGGAACAGCAGACCCGCCTTCTCCTCCAGCGACAGGCGCCCGAGCAGGTCCGCCACGCGCTCGGCCACGGGCAGGCGCGGGTCCTCGTAGGGGTCCATGACGCCGTTGCCGTTGAGGTCGCGGTACTCGACGCCGTCCTCGGAGATCAGCCGAACAGGCCGCATGTCAGAACCCTCCATCACACTCGGCTCGCGCCGAACTCCTCGACACCGATCACCGGACGAAGCGCGCGTTCGACGGCCGGTGTCGCGAACGACCGCCGGATCACGTCCCGGCACAGGACGTTCCCGACCGCTCCCATGACCATGGCCTGGTCCAGCGACAGGTAGCGGCGCGCGATGGCGCCCGACCGCACGGCGACCGCGTCGAAGAACCCGCCCCTGCCGTACGCGCGCAGGTCGTCCTGGATGCGCGCCAGGTTCGTGTACGCCTCGTCGCGCTCGTGCATCATCGCCAGGAACGCGGCGTGCGGGGTCACCACTCCGTCGCCGTAGGTGGGCGTGGGCGCGGTGGCGGGGCGGCACGAGCCGAAGCCGACGTCGTAGTTGGTCATCTCCTGGTCGGAGAAGTACCCGTTCGCACCGTTGCCCGGTTCGTTGCCGGGCCCCAGGCCGAGCGCGTCGACGCCGTACTCGCGGTAGCCGCCGGCGGGGTTGCTGGACGGGCTGAAGCCCCAGAAGCCGTACTTCGCCTCAATCAGACCGTGCTCGCGCTGCGCCCGCACGTGCAGAGGGTGGTTGCGGCCCCACGACTTCGGTGCCCACTTCGCCTCGGGCACGAACACGTCCGGCATGAGCTCCTCGAACATCGACCCGCCCCAGCCCGGCACGATCCGCATGCCGCGGTAGGTGTAGGCGCCTTCGAAGACGTCGATGCCGTAGTAGGTGCGGTTCTCCCCCACCGGCTGCATCTCGTGCCACGACCAGTCGCACGAGGCCGGGAACGTCCGCCACATCGCGAAGTACTGCTTCGGCGGGATCTGGCGGGTGATGATGCCGAGGTAGCTGGTGATGCGCGTCTCGGAGACCGTCGTGTCGTAGTGGTGCGTCGTCAGCCAGACAGGGTCGCCGCCGATGTGCGTGCCCTGGTAAACGCCGCCGGGCCGGTCGTGGTCGAACGGGAAGAAGCCGCCGTGGATCAGGCCTCCCGGCCGCACGGGGTGCGCGGGGTCGTCGCCGGGGTTGTAGAAGGCGTCCCACCGCATGCGGGCGAAGAGCCTGCGCGCCAACGCCCCCGCCGCGCGGTCCGCCCCGGCCACGACGAGCAGCGCCGCGCCCAGCCATCCGTTGTCCACACTGGAGCAGAACGGGTGGACGACCGCGCCCGTGCCGGGCCAGGAGCGCAACGCGTCCCCGGTCTCCTCGTCGTACCAGTTGAAGTACATGCCGCTCGGGACGTGGTGTTCCATCCGGTCCAGGGTGGTCAGCGTGCGGACCAGGCGAGCCGAGGCCTCGTCCTTCGAGATGAGCCCGAGTTCGCGCGCCACGACGGTCGACCACAGGTAGCCGCCGATGTTCGTCGGCGAGGTGTAGCCCGAGCGGTCGGACGCGGCCAGCGACTCGGGGATGTTGTCCGCGGGCAGGCCCGTGCCCGACGGGGTCATGGCGACGAGGCTGCGCCACGTGTCCTTCGCCCAGCCCCGGACGCGGACCGGGTCGAAACCCCGTCCCGGGGCGGCCGCGGCGGAGGCGGGAACGGCGAGCGCGGCGGCACTCGCGACGAGCAGGGTTCGGCGGGTGATCCTGACTGGCGATTCCATGAGAGTCCCCTTTGGACGATCACTTGATGCCGGTGGTCGCGATGCCCTCGATGAAGCGCCGCTGGAAGACGAGGAACACGAGCAGCACCGGGACGACGACGATGGTGGCCCCGGCGAGGAGCAGGCCGTACTGGATGGAGTTCTGACCGGTCGAGTAGAGGGCGAGCGCGACCGGGAGCGTGTACTCGCTCTCCTGCTGCGCGACCACCAGGGGCCAGAGGAAGTTGTTCCAGCTGCCGAGGAACGTGAGGATGCCGAGGGTCGCGAGCGCGGGCCCGCACAGCGGCAGGACGATCCTGGCGAAGATCCGCAGCTCGCCCGCGCCGTCGACCCGTCCGGCGTCGAGCAGCTCGCCCGGCAGGCCCACGATGAACTGGCGCATCAGGAACACGCCGAACGGCGAGACGAGGAACGGCAGGATCAACGCGGGCAACGAGTTCGCCAGGCCCGCGTTGACGACGAGCACGTACAGCGGCACGAACGTGACCACGCCGGGGATCATCAGGGTCGCCATGACGATCAGGAACAGCGTCCGCTTCCCCCGGAACTCCAGCTTGGCGAGCGCGTAGCCGACCATCGAGCAGAACAGCAGGTTTCCCACCGTCACCAGCACGGCGACGATCGCCGAGTTGAGGAAGTACGTCCCGAACTGCAGGCGGGAGAACAGCTGCGTGTAGTTGTCCAGGGACGGGCTCTCGGGCAGCCACGTGGGCGGGTTCGCCCGGATCTCGCCCTCGCCCTTGAAGCTGCCGAGGACCATCCAGGCGAACGGCGAGACCACGGCGACGAGCGCGAGGGTGAGCGGGACGTAGAGCCACCAGCGGTTCTTCGCGGTCATGTCAGCTCCTCTCCCGCAGCAGGCGGAACTGCAGCGCCGTGACGACCGCGATCACCACGAAGATCAGGTAGCTCATGGCCGAGGCGAAGCCGTAGTTGCCGAACCCGAACTGCTTGTACGTGTACATCGAGGCGGAGATCGTCGAGTTGAGCGGGCCGCCGTTGGTCATGACGTACGGCTCCTCGAAGAACTGCAGGTAGCCGATCGCCGTCGTCACCGAGACGAACAGCAGCGTCGGGCGCAGCAGCGGCAGCGTGATGTGCCGGAACCGCTTGACCGACCCGGCGCCGTCGATCGACGCGGCCTCGTGCAGCGACGCGGGAACCGCCTGCAGCCCGGCCAGGAAGATGATCATCGCGGTGCCGAAGTTGCGCCACGCCGCCATGAGGATCAACGCCGGCATGGACCAGTCCGGGTCGCCGAGCCAGTTCGGGCCGGTGATCCCGACCCAGCCGAGCACGGTGTTGATGAGCCCGAACTCGTCCTGCAGCAGGAACCTCCACACCACGGCGACCGCGACGATCGACGTGATCACCGGGGTGTAGAAGCCCAGCCGGAAGAACGCGCGGAACCGCGAGATCCCCTTGTCCAGCACCACGGCCGCCGCGAGCGCGATGCCCAGCGTGAGCGGCACGCCCACCAGCACGAAGTACGCGGTGTTCGCCGCCGCCGTGCGGAACAGCGGGTCGGCGAACGCCTGCACGTAGTTGTCGAGCCCGACGAACTCCACCGAGAACGGCGTGCGCAGGTCCCGGTTGCGGGTGTCGGTGAAGCTCATGAACAGCGACTGGACCACCGGCCACGCCGTGAACACCGCGAACAGCAGGCAGAACGGCAGGATCAGTCCCCACGCCGCCCGCTCCACCCCGCGGCGGCGGGCCGGGGCGGGCGAGCTCACTTGCCGGTCCCGATGGAGTCGGCCGCGGACTGCGCCGCCTTGAGCGCTCCGGCCGGGTCGGCGCCGGAACGGGCGACCTTCTCGACCTCGGTGTCGAGTGCGGTGATCGCCTGCTCCCAGGTGGCGAAGGTGGGCGGCGACTGCGCGGTGTCGAGCTGCTTGCCGAACGTCGCGAGCTTGGTGTCGGCGGTGAGGGCCGGGTCCTGCCAGGCGCTCTTGACCGACGGCAGGTCCGTCGACTGCTGGTACCACTTCACCTGCGTCTTCGGGTCCGTCAGCCACTTCGTGAACTTCCAGGCGGTGTCGCGGTTCTTCGTCTCCTTGAACACCACGAAGTTCGACCCGCCGACGAAGCTCGACGAGGTCTTCTTCGTCGGCATCGGCATGACGTCGTACTTGTCCTTGAAGCCCTCGCCGCCGAGCTTCTCGACCGCGGACATCATCCACGGGCCGGAGATGAACATCGGGACGCGGCCGCTGACGAAGTCCGGCTCGGTCGTGGGCTGCGCGGGAGCTTCCTTGTCCGCGATGCCGTCGGTGAAGAAGGAGCCGTAGTACTGCAACGTCTCCTGCATCTCCGGGCTGTCGAAGTTGTAGGCGCCGCCGTTGTCCTTGGTCAGCTGCGCGCCGTTCGACCACGCGAAGGGCAGCAGCGACTGCCACGAACCGGTGCCGCCGGCCTGCAGGCCGATCCCGAACTTGGCGCCCGCCTTGGTCTGCATGGCCTTGGCCATCTCCTTGAGACCCGCCCAGTCCTTCGGCGGCGTCTCGTACCCGGCGGTCTTGGCCAGGTCCTTGCGGTAGTAGACGAGCCGCGTCTCGACGTACCACGGAATGCCGTAGGAGGCTCCGTCCACTTCGGTCGTTCGTTGCGCACCGTCGAAGAACGCGCCCTTGTCGATCGAGGACGGCGTCGGGTCGAGCGCGCCCATGCCCGCGAACTCGCCCATCCACGTCGACCCCACCATGGCCGCGTCCGGCGCCTGGCCGGCGGTGATCGCCGAGGTGAACTTGTTGTGCGCGGCGTCCCACGGGATCGCCGTCACCTGGACCTTCGCGCCGGGGTTCGCGTCCTCGAACTCCTTGGCGAGCGCCGGGAGCTTCTCCCCCTCCGCGCCCATGGCCCAGACGGTGATCGTGCCCGTGGCGGGCCCCTGCGCGACGTCGGCGCCCTGCTGTCCGCCGGCCTGGTCGTCGCCGCGGCCGCAGGCGGCCAGCACCAGCACCAGGGCCGACACCCCCGCGAGCATCCTGGAAGTCTTGTGCACCATTGCCTTTCGCTTCCTCTCGTCTGAGGTGGTCAGTGGGTGGGCGGGCAGCCGCAGGACGAGCGCACCACCAGCTGCGTCGGCAGCATCTGCGCCTGCGACCGCGGCGGCTCACCGCTCACGAGCTCGTGCAACCGGTTCGCGGCCAGCGCGCCGAGCTCCTGGACGGGCTGGCGCACCGTGGTGAGCCCCGGCCGCACGTACCGCGAGGTCATGACGTCGTCCCAGCCGACCACCGCGATGTCACCCGGCACGTCCCTGCCCGCGTCCTGCAGCGTGGTCATGATCGACAACGCCAGCTCGTCGTTGGCGCACATCAACGCGTCCGCCTCGTACTCCCCGTCGAGCAGCCGCTGGGCGAACGCGGCTCCGTCGGCCTCGCTCAACGACACGCGAACGGGCTCGGCGGCGTCGAGCCCCCGCTCCCGGTGCGCGGCGACGTACCCCGCGTACCGGTTGCGGATGTCGGGGCCGCTGTCCGGATCACCGACGAACAACGCCCGCCGCCTGCCGTGCCCGAGCACGTGCCCGGCGAGCTCGCGCGCACTCCCCAGGTTCTCCGCCGCGATCGTCTCGGCCCCGTCGTGCGGCTCTCCCGCGATGACGACGACGGGCTTCTTGGCGCGCAGCAACCGGACCACGTCGGCCGAGATCGCGGGCGACCCGAACACGGCGATCGCGTCGACCCTGGTCGCGAGCTGCCGCACCGCCGCGGCCAGGTCCGTGCGGCTGTTCGTGAGCACCAGCACGATGGATTGCGCCAGTTCAGCGGCACGCGCCTCGAAACCCATGAGCAGCTCGGCGTAGTAGGGACCGGACAGCTCCGGCAGCACGAGCCCGTGCGCCTCGTGGTGCCGCACGGCGAGGCTCCGCGCCGCTCCGAGCGGCACGTACCCGAGCTCCTCGACGGCGGCCAGCACCTTCTGACGGGTGGTCTCGGCCACGACCGTCGCGCCCTGCAGCACCCGCGAGACGGTGGCGATGCTAACGCCGGCGTGGTCGGCGACCGAGTAGATCGTCGCCCCCGCGGACTTGGCCTCGGGAGAGGCTTGCTGCTTGGCCATCGCGGCGCTCTGCCCACTCTCGTCGTCACTGCCTGGTTCATGTAAGCGCTTACATGTCACTTGTTGTAATGTAAGCGCTTACATGAGGTTGATCTGGCAAATATAGGCACGAGCGGACGGACGACACAAGGGGTCAGGACGAGCGGCGTGCCGCCGGGGCGGTCGTTCGAGCCGGGCCCCGGTGAGCCCCGCGACCTAACGGACCTGCGGTTTCGTCCCCTCCTGCCACCGCGCCAGCAGCCCGAGCGCCCGAGCGAGCACCGGCGAGTCGTCGTCAGCCCGCACCGCCGCCACGAGGTCGACCCCCTGGTCGCCCGCCAACGGCCGGTAGGTCGCCCCGGGCACCCCGAGCTCCGCCACCGGCTGCGGCACCACGGCCACCCCGAGACCGGAGGCCACGAACGTGACCAGGGTCGACGTCTCCTCCACCTCGTGCCGGATCCGCGCCTCGAACCCCGCCGACCTGCACAGATCCGTGACGATGCCGTGCATGACGGACCGGCCGCGCGACGCGTGCACGATCAGGTCCTGCTCCCGCAGGTCGGCGACCTCCAGCCGTTCGCGGTGGGCGAGCGGGTGGTCCTCCGGCAGCGCGACGATGAGGCGGTCGCGGCGGACCGTGGTCACGCGCACCGCGGAGTGGTCGACCGGCGGCCGCAGCAGGGCGAGGTCGATGCGGCTGCCCAGCAGGGAGTCGAGCTGGTCCGGGGCCAGCATCTCGCCCCGGAACGTGAAGTCGACGGCCGGCAGCGCGTCGCGCAGGGCGCGGGCGAAGGCGGGCAGCAGGCTGTAGGTGGCGGAGCCGACGCAGCCCACGACCAGGCGGCCCTGCAGGCCCTTGGCGACTCGTTGTGCTTCTGCGGCCGCGTCGTCCACGGCGGCGAGCACGGCTCGGGCGCGTTCGAGGTAGACCGCTCCGGCACCGGTGAGCTCCACCTTGCGGGTCGTGCGGTGCAGCAGTGTCACGCCGAGCTCGGCCTCCAGCTGCTGGATCTGCTGGGAGAGCGGCGGCTGGGCCATGTTCAGGCGCGCGGCGGCGCGGCCGAAGTGCCGTTCCTCGGCGACCGCCACGAAGTAGCGCAGGTGGCGAAGTTCCACCGATTGATACTCGCAGAGTCTCACCGGCCACGAAATGAGTATTTCTGAATATCGCCGACCGGGCCTAGCGTCGGAGGCATGACCGACGTCGTGATCTGCGAACCCCTCCGGACGCCGGTCGGCCGGTTCGGCGGGGCACTGTCCTCGCTCAGCGCCGCCGACCTCGCCACGGCCGTGCTCACGGAACTGGTGCGGCGCACCGGCCTCAGCGACGTCGACGACGTCGTGCTCGGGCAGAGCTACGCGAACGGCGAGTCCCCGGCGATCGGCCGGATCGCGGCGCTGGACGCGGGCCTCGGCACGCACGTCCCCGGAGTCCAGGTCGACCGGCGCTGCGGGTCGGGCCTGCAGGCCGTGCTGTACGCGGCCGGGCAGGTCGCGACCGGTGCGGCGAAGGTGGTCGTGGCGGGTGGCGCGGAGTCGATGTCGCAGGTGGAGCACTACGCGCTGGGGTTGCGCAACGGCGTCCGCAGCGGCGGGATCCAGCTCGTCGACCGGCTCGACCGGGCCAGGGAGACCGCCGGTGGGCGGTTCCACCCGGTGCCCGGCGGCATGCTCGAGACCGCCGAGAACCTCCGCCGCGAGTACGGCATCTCCCGCGCCGAGCAGGACGAGCTCGCCGTGCGGTCCCAGCAGCGCTGGGGTGCCGCCGACGAGGCGGGCCTGTTCGCCGGCGAACTCGTGCCGGTGACGGTGCCCGGCCGCCGCGGCAAGCCCGATCTCACCGTCGACCGCGACGAGCACCCCCGCCCCGGCACGACCCTCGACGACCTCGCCAAGCTCAAGCCGGTGCGGCTGAAGCTCGACCCCGAGTCCACGGTGACCGCGGGCAACGCCAGCGGGCAGAACGACGGCGCCGCGCTGTGCGTGGTCACGACCCGTGAAGAAGCCGAGAAGCGCGGGCTGCGGCCGGTGCTCGCGCTCAGGTCCTGGGCCGTCACCGGCGTCGGGCCGGAGGTCATGGGCATCGGACCCGTGTCCGCCTCGGCCGCGGCGCTCGGGCGGGCCGGGCTCACCCTCGACGACATGGACGTGATCGAGCTCAACGAGGCGTTCGCCGCCCAGGTGCTCGCCGTGCTGCGCGAGTGGAAGCTCGACCCCGCCGAGGAACGGCTCAACCCCAACGGTTCCGGCATCTCGCTCGGCCACCCGGTGGGCGCGACCGGCGCGCGGATCCTCACCACGCTCGCACACGAGATGCGCCGCCGCGGCAGCCGTTACGGCCTGGAGACCATGTGCATCGGCGGCGGGCAGGGCCTGGCCGCGGTCTTCGAGGCGGTGCGCTGATGAGCGTGCACCACGTCGTCACCGGCAGGCCGGACGGTCCTGTCGTGGTGCTGGCCGGTTCACTCGGTTCGGCACTGCAGATGTGGGACGCCAACGTTCCCGCGCTCGAGGAGCACTTCCGGGTGGTCCGCTACGACACCCGCGGTCACGGACGCTCCCCGGCCGTCCCCGGACCGAACACCATCGACGCGCTGGCCGACGACCTGGTCGGGTTGCTCGACCGGCTGGGCGTCGCGAAGGCGCACCTCGTGGGCCTGTCGCTCGGCGGTATGACCGCGCTGCGCGTCGCCGCCCGCGATCCCGAGCGCGTCGACCGGCTCGCCGTCCTGTGCACCAGTGCTCACCTCGGACCCGCCTCGAACTGGACGGACCGCGCGGCGCTCGTCCGCGCCGAAGGCACCCGAGCGGTCGCGGAATCCGTGGTGCAGCGCTGGTTCACCCCCGCGTACCAGGACCGCGCACGGTGGGTCGAGATGGTCGCCGCCACCGACGCCGAGGGGTACGCGGCCTGTTGCGAGGCCATCGCCGCGATGGACCAGCGCGCCGACCTGCACCGGATCACCGCACCCACCCTCGCGATCGCGGGCGCCGACGACCCGGCCACCCCGCCACCGCACCTCGACCTCATCGCCACCTCCGTGCGCGACGGCCGGCTCCTCGTCGTGCCCGGCGCCGCCCACCTCGCCAACGCCGAGCAGCCAGAGGCCGTCACGGCCGCGCTCGTCGGCCACCTCACGAAGGAGAGCAGTTCATGAGCCTGGACAAGGTGGTCGGCGGGCCGGCCGAGGCCGTGGCGGGCATCCGCTCCGGCGCGAGCGTCGCGGTCGGCGGCTTCGGGCTGGCGGGCATCCCGTGGTTCCTCATCGAGGCGTTGCTGGAGCAGGGCGCCGACGACCTCACGATCGTGTCCAACAACTGCGGCGTGGACGGCGCCGGTCTCGGGCTTCTGCTCGAACACCGCCGCATCAGCCGCGTCGTCGCGTCCTACGTCGGGGAGAACAAGGAGTTCGCCCGGCAGTACCTCGCCGGCGAGCTGACCGTCGAACTCACTCCACAAGGGACACTCGCCGAACGGCTCCGCGCCGGGGGGTCCGGCGTGGGGGCCTTCTACACCCCCACCGGCGTCGGCACGCTCGTCTCCGAGGGCGGCCTGCCGTGGCGGTACAACGCGGACGGCTCCGTCGCGCTCTCCTCGCCTCCCAAGGAGGTCCGCACCTTCCACGGCAAGGAGATGGTGCTGGAGGAGGCGATCGTGACCGACGTGGCGCTCATCCGCGCCGCTGTTGCCGACCGCGCGGGCAACTGCGTCTTCCACGCCGCCGCCCGCAACTTCAACCCGGCCGCCGCGATGGCCGGCCGGTTCACCGTCGTCGAGGCCGAACGCGTCGTCGAGACCGGCGAGATCGACCCCGACCACGTGCACCTGCCCGGTGTCTTCGTGCAGAACGTCGTCGCGCTCACGCCGGAGCAGGCGTCGCGCAAGAACATCGAGAAGCGCACCACCCGCGCCCGCCAGGAGGCGAACTGACATGGCCTGGACCCGCGACGAGATGGCCGCCCGCGCCGCGCTCGAACTGCGCGACGGCGAGTACGTGAACCTCGGCATCGGCCTGCCCACGCTCATCCCGGACCACCTGCCGGCGGACTCGACCGTGACGCTGCACGCGGAGAACGGCATCCTCGGCGTCGGCCCGTTCCCCTACGACGACGAGGTCGACCCCGACCTGATCAACGCGGGCAAGCAGACCGTCAGCGTGCTGCCGGGAGCGTCGTTCTTCGACTCCCCCACCAGCTTCGCGATGATCCGCGGCGGTCACGTCGACACCGCGGTGCTCGGCGGAATGCAGGTCTCCGCGCACGGCGACCTCGCCAACTGGATGGTGCCCGGCGCGATGGTCAAGGGCATGGGCGGCGCCATGGACCTCGTCAGCGGCGCCCGCCGCGTCATCGTCCTGATGGAGCACGTGTCCCGTGCGGGAGACCCGAAACTGGTGGACACCTGCACCCTGCCGCTGACCGGGCGCGGCGTCGTCTCCCGCGTCATCACCGACCTGGCCGTCCTCGACGTCGAGGACGGCGCCTTCCGCCTGGTCGAACTCGCGCCCGGCAGCTCGGTCGAGGACGTCGTGGCCGGAACCGGGGCGCCGGTGCGCTCCTGAACGGCTATCCGACCGGCGCCAGGACGTCCGCGCCGGGCAGCGTGAAGCGGATGGTGGTGCCAGCGGTGGTCCCGGTGTCGAGCCAGATGCGGCCGCCGTGGTGTTCGACGATCTTGCGGCACATCGACAGCCCGATGCCGGTACCGGCGTAGCGCTCCTTGGCGTGCAGCCGCTGGAAGATGACGAAGATCCGTTCGGCGTACTGCTGGTCGATGCCGATGCCGTTGTCGCGCACCGAGAACTCCCACATGCCGTCGTCACGGGGTTCGGCGTCGATGCGCACGTGCGGGGCGTCCTCGCCGCGGAACTTCACGGCGTTGCCGATGAGGTTCTGGAACACCGCGGTGAGCAGGCGGGCCTCGCCCTGCACGTCCGGCAGCGGGCCCACCTCGACCTGGGCCCCCGTCTCCTCCAGGACCTGGGAGAGGTTGCCGCGCGCCTCCTCGACGAGATCGCCGGCCGCGACGACCACCTGCTCGTCGCGGTGGCGGCCGACCCGGCTGAACGCGAGCAGGTCGTTGATGAGCCGCTGCATGCGCTTCGCGCCGTCCACGGCGAAGTCGATGTACTGGACGCCGCGCTCGTCGAGCTGGTCGCGGTAGCGCCGTTCCAGCAACTGGCAGAAGCTCGCGACCTTGCGCAACGGCTCTTGCAGGTCGTGGGAGGCGACGTAGGCGAACTGCTCCAGCTCCGTGTTGGAGCGGCGCAGGTCCTCCGTGGCGGCGTCCAGGGCCGCGTTGCGCTGCTGCGCCTGGTCCAGCTCGTCGACGATGCGGGTGCGCATCGTGTCGACGTCCTTGCCCAGCACCCGGAGCTCCTGCGGGCCCGTGGCGCTCACCACGTGCGTGAAGTCGCCGGCCGCCACCGTTCCGACGTGCTCGCGCAACCTGCTCAACGGGCGCACGACGTGCACGAGCACGGCGGCAACGCAGCCCAGCACGGCGACCAGCAGCACCGCCAGGGCGACGATGCAGGTGACCGCCATGTTCGTGGCCGCGTCGTTGAGCGCCGCCCGCCCTTCGGCCCGTTGCACCGCGAGCTCCGCCTGCAACGCCGACAGCGCGACGCGGACGGCGTCGAACCGCTGCTTGCCGGCGGCGTCGCCCGGGACCTGGCTCCCCGCGCGGACCGCGGCGATCGCGGGGTCGGCGTACTCGCTGCGCCAGGCCGCGAGCGCCGCGTCCACGGCGGCCACGCCCTCGGCCACCTTCGGGGTGTCGAGGACGACGACGGTCGCGCGTGCCGCGGCCTGGCGGTCCAGTCCGTTCTCGTAGGGCTCGAGGAAGTCGGCGCTGCCGCTGAGCACGTAGCCGCGGACGCCGTTCTCCTGGTCGACCAGGTCGGCCCCGAGCTGCTGCGAGCTGACCACCGCGGGCCCGACCACGTCCAGCAACCGCGACCGCGCCTTCGAGAGGTCGCTGATGGCCAGCAACACGGCCGTGGTCGCCGCGAGCAGCACCACCACCAGTGCCACGGAGATCCACACCGACCACCGTCTCAGCGACGGACCGGCAGAACCCTGATCCGCGTGCACGGCACCTCCCACGGCTACGACGCGAAACCCTTGCGCACTCAACACGTGTTGAGTGCGCAAATCTTAGGGTCGCGCCCGCACCGGCCTCACACAGGCTCGGGTGGCGCGGCGCGCAGGGCCGCCAGCGGGACGTGGTGCTGCCCCGCGTGCACGTCGCGGTCGTGCAGCCCTCCTTGGGAGACGGGCCGCGGGAACGAGATCTTGACGACGTTCAGCGCGGGGATGCGGAAGATCTGGACGTCCTCGGCGCGCACGTCGTACAGCGCGGCGATGACGTCCTCGTTGACGTTCGCCGGTGCCGCGGCCAGTGCGTAGCCCGCCTCGTCGCGCATGAAGAGCTCCATGGTGACCCAGAACGGTCCGGCGTTCTTGGACCGGACCTCCAGCGCGAGGTCGCCGAAGGTCGGCGTGGTCTGGTCAGTCATGGGAACGGGCCTTCCGGTGGTCGATGCGGAACATCTCGGTGGGCGTGCGGGTGTCGACGACGTGGTTGAGCACGAACTCGTAGACCGGCCCGCGCTCGGTCTCCGCGGGGGACGTCGCGAACGCCAGGCTGGGCAGGTAGGCCATGTCGGGCGTCGGCAGGTGCAGCATCAGGGGGTTGGCGACCTTGGCGACGGCGGTCGCGAGCTCCTGGGTCGCCGCGCGGACCAGGAGCATCACGGCGATCTCGCGCGGTGGGCGGGTGGCGGGCTCGAGAGCGCCCAGAACGGCGTCGTAGCCGTAGCGGCGCAGGTCGTAGGAGTACTCGGTGCCGTCGAGGCCGAGGGTCTGGGCGACGCGCTCGGTGAAGACCTTGTCGAACAGGTCGGTCCACGCCTCGATGTTCGCGAGGATGTGCTCGTCGCGGATGGCGGTGAACGACATGGTCTCGTAGCCGGTGATCCTGGCGCCCTCCAGCTTGACCGTGTGCTGGTCGGCGAGGTGGAAACGGGACCCCTCGACGCGGACGCGCCGGTCGTCGAGCGCCGTGTAGGTGGCGTCCTCGACGTCCAGCTCCCCGGCGGGCTCGCGCATCCGGAACGGGTTCACCGTCTCGTAGAGCATGTGCGCCGCGACGGAGATCGGCGTGCAGGCGGCGTCGGGGTCGAGCGGTTCGATGGTGAAACCGGTCTGGTCGATCGTCGCGAGCACACCGCCCGTGCGCGGGTTCGTCGTGCACTGCCCGCCGCATTCGACGATCTTCGCCGCGTGCCACGACGGTCCCGCCGGCATGCCCTTCATCAACGGGAACGCGGCGGCGACGGCGGTGTCGGTCGCGCGGCCCGCGAGCACGACGTCCGCCCCGGCGCGCAGTGCCTCCTCGATGGGTTCGTGGCCCATCATCCCGACGACGTGCGTGCAACTGTCCACAGTGGCCTCGTCGAGCGCACCGGCCGGCGCCAGCGGGTGCACCGCTCCCGCGCGCAGGCGCTCCTTCAGGAAGTCCGCGCGCTGTTCGCTGCGGATCGTGGCGACCGACAGGTCGAGTTCCTCCTCGGACAAGATGTCCTCGACGATGCCGGCGACCCAGTCGACACCGGAGTCGGTGCCGCTGGTGCCGCACGACCCGACGACCAGCGGGATGCCCGCCTTCGCGGCGGCGCGGAGCAGGACGCGCAGGTCCCTGGCGACGGCGGCGGCCGTCGTCTTGGGGGTGCCGGAGCCCAGGTAGTGCGGACCCGAGTCGGTCGAGCCCGCGTCGACGGAGATGACGTCGGCACCGAGCTCGAGCCCGCGATCCACTGTGGACTGCGCGAACCCGGCGCCGAGCATGCCCGTGGGCGACAGGACGCGGACGGCTTTCATGAGCGAGGTCCTTTCGGGGGTGTTCACAGAGAGGTCGCGTGCCGGCGTCCGAGAACGCCGACGCGCACGATCGCGAGGGTGGCCAAAGCGGTGACCAGCGCGATGTCGAGGAGCATGTAGCGCCAGCCGGTGACGTCGACCATGGCGCCGACGACGCCGGGGCCGATGAACCCGCCCGCCGCCCAGCTCACGGTGTAGAGGCCCGTGTAGACGCCGATCACGCGGGCGGACGGCGCCAGGTTCCACAGCACGACCGCGGCGTTGATGAGGAACCCGGACGCGCCGGCGGCGGCGACGCAGAAGGCGACGACGGTGGCGGTGGGAGTCGGCACGAGCGTTCCGCACGCGAGCGCGACGCCGAACACCGTCATGCCGATGGTCATCGTGCGGACGCGTCCGATGCGTTCGGCGAGCAGTGCGGCGGGA
Organism: Lentzea cavernae; assembly: GCF_014653695.1. Classification (GTDB taxonomy): domain Bacteria; phylum Actinomycetota; class Actinomycetes; order Mycobacteriales; family Pseudonocardiaceae; genus Lentzea; species Lentzea cavernae. Next base: position 603,424 of record NZ_BNAR01000004.1, read on the forward strand.
TAGGCCGCGAGGAGGAACGCGACGCCGCTGGGGAACGTCAGCGAGCCCGCCTGGCCGCGGGTGAGGCCGAGCGCCTCCATGCCGTACGGGGTGAACAGCGAGCGGGAGGAGAACCAGGCCGACGCGAAGAGCAGCACCGCCGTGACGACGAGGAGCCGGCTGCGGTCGCGGTCGCGGAAGATGTCCTTCGCGAGGTCGCGCAGCCGGGTGGCGGGCGCGTCCGCCGAGTCCTCGGTGAGCGAGAGCTGGTACGCCCTCGACGTGTTGTCCCGCACCCGCCAGACGAGGACCGCCGTGCACACCAGCATGAGCGCGGCCGGCACGGTGAACGCGAGCTTCGGGTGGTCGTCCACCAGCAGGGCGCTGACGAGCGCGGACACGATGACGGTGAGCCCGGACGCGATCTTGACCACGGCGTTGGCCCTGCCGCGCCGCTCCGGCTCGATGAAGTCGGGCAGCAACGCCTGGGCGATGGGCTTGAAGCTGTTGCCCACCAACGAGTACACGAAGATCACCGCGATCAGCGACGGCAGCGCGGTCGCGAGCGGGATCAGCGTGAACAGCACCGCGGCGAGCGGCATGCCCACCGCCAGGTAGGGAATCCGGCGGCCCCAGCGCGTGCGGGTGTTGTCGGAGCGGTTGGCGATCCACGGCTGGACGAAGATGCCGAGCAGGTTGTCCATCCCCATGATCAGGCCGACCAGGGCCGTGCTCGTGATGTGCTCGCGCAGCAGCGGTGGCACCTGGGCGTCGTAGAAGTCCCAGGTCGCCTCCTGCGCGAACACGGCGAGCGCCACGAAGAACGTGATCCGCCGGGTGGTCCGCCTGTCCGCCGGCGTGGCGAGAGCTGGCACGAGAGCCTCCGTTGGCTCGGGAACGCGTCGCCACAAACTAGGATGCTATAGCAAAACAGTCAAGCCATAGCTTGCGGGTTTGACGTAGTATCGGCGCTCGTGACAGCCGACGAAGATCCGCGCGCGACACTGGCCGACCGCGCCTACCGCACGGTCGGGGAGGCCATCACCGCCGGTGAGCTGGCGCCCAACGAGAAGATCACCGAACGCGGCCTCGCCGAGCGGCTCTCGATGAGCCCCACCCCGGTCCGCGAGGCCATCCGCCGCCTGGAGCAGGACGGCCTGATCAGGAGGACCGGTCCGCGCACGGTCGTGGTCGCCGACATCGGCACGTCGGCCGTCGAGGACCTGGCCGAGGTCGAGATCGCGCTGCGCGGTCTCATCGCCCGGTTCGCCGCGCGCCACGCGACCCCCGCCCAGCTCGACGCGCTCGACGCCGTGCTCGACGAGGCGGACGACCTGCTGATCGTCATCAAGCAGCGCGACGCCGACGGCCGTCCCGTCGAGAAGCACCTGAACACCTTGCTGGACACCATGCAGCGCTTCAACGACGCCGTGGCGGCCTGCGCGGGCAACGCCGTCCTGGTGAGGCTGCTGGAGCAGACGAGGGTCTTCACCCGAGCCGAACGCCGCACCCGCACCCTCGAACGGGTCCTCGCGAACCACCGCTACGGCCTCGACCGCTACACCACCCACCGCGCCCTCGTCCGCGCCCTGCGCGCGGGCGACTCGGCCACTGCCGAGCGGATCGCCATCGACGACGTCCGCGGAGGTCTCGACGACCTGCGGCACGAACCCGGCCAGGTCACGCGCAGGCGGTGACCGCGGGAGTCCACTTCGGACTCCGATCGTGGACCGGGCAATCCGATCACCGGACGGCTTCGAAGCAGAAGCGTGAACCCGGGAATGACGCGTGCGCTCGATCCGCACCTGCCGACCGGTGCTCACGCACTCGGCGCACTGCCCGAGGACGAGCGGGCCGAGTTCGAAGCGCACCTGAGCGGGTGCCGGGACTGCTCCGCCGAAGTGGCCGGGCTCAGGGAGACCGCCGCCCGGCTCGGATCGGCGGCCGCACAGGCCGCCCCGAGCGCGCTGCGGCCCCAGGTGCTCCAGGCGATCCGCTTCGCGCGGCAGGTGCCGGCGGTCTCCGAGATCGTGACGGTCTTCTCACGGGGTCAGGGTTTCCGACGGGCTGCGGCGCTCTTCTCGGCCGCCTGCGTGGCCGCAGCGGTCGTGGCCGGCACTCACGGCGCGTTGTCGACATCCACCGTCAAACCGGTGGCCGGCCGTCCGCACACCCACGTCGGTGATCTGCTGGCGGCACCGGACCTGCGGCTCGTCACCGCCCGGGACGCGAAGGGCACGGCGGTGACGTCCAGCAGCCGCGACGAGATGCTCGTCCTGGCGGACGGCCTGCGCGCGCTGCCGCGCGACCGGGTCTACCAGCTCTGGCTGGTCGACGGCCACGGGCCGCGGTCCGCGGGAACGGCACGTCCGGCGGGAGAGGTGTTGTCGCTGCTCACGAGCGGGATCGAGGGCGTCGGCGAAGCCCTGCTCACCGTCGAGCCGGCGGGCGGGTCACCGGGCCCGACGAGTTCTCCGGTGCTCACGTTCGTGCTTCACTGAATCGGACGCCAATCCGAATTCCCCGGCACACCGAATCACCGGGCGTGACCGACCACATCCTCGTCATCGGGTACGGCGACGCCGGGCGCCGCGCCGTGAACTCGGTGCTGGCGTCGCAGCCGGACGCGCGCCTGACCGTGCTGGACACCGACTTCCTGGCCGTCGCCGAGGCCGCGGCCAACGGCGCCCGCGCGTTCGTCGGGGACGGGCGGGACAGATGCGCCCTCGACGAAGCGGCGGCCGACCTCGCCGACCGCGTCATCGTCGCCGTTCCGGACGACCTCAACGCATACCTGATCACGAGAGCGGTGCGGCCGTTGAACCCCGACACCGTGTTCGTCGTCGTCATCCGCGAACCGGAGAACCACGCGATCTTCACGTCCGACGGGACGCTGACCGTCCACATGCGACATCTCGACTGGTAGACGCGAAAACTCCGGGAACCGCCTGTGGAGCGCGGTTCCCGGAGTTGCGGTGCTGCTGCCCTGGAGATGTCAGGCGGGCATCAGGACCGAGTCGATGAGGTAGACGGTCGCGTTGGCGGTCTTCACGCCACCGCAGATGACGTTGGCGTCGTTGACCTTGATCGCGTTGCCCGAGCCGGTGACCTTCACGGTGCCGGTCTGCACGGTCTTCTGGTCACCCGCGATCTTGTCGGGCGTGATCTGACCGGGGACGACGTGGTAGGTCAGGATCTTGGTCAGCAGCGCGTCGTCGGTCTTGAGCGTCTCGATGGTGGCGGCGTCGATCTTGGCGAACGCCGAGTCGACCGGCGCGAAGACGGTGAACTCGGCACCGTTGAGCGTCGAGACGAGGTTGACCTTCGGGTTGAGCTTGCCCGACACCGCGCTGACGAGCGTGGTGAGCAGCGGGTTGTTGCTCGCCGCGGTGGCGACCGGGTCGGCGGCCATGCCGCTCACGGAACCGGCACCGGAGGGGACCTGCTTGGCGTAGTCGGCACAGCCGGGGCCGACGAGGTTGGCGGCCGGGTCGGCCATCGCCGCGGACGACGAGGTCGCCGTCGAGGTCGGGGCCGCACTGGACGAGGTGCCGCTGCTGGCCATGTCACCCGAGCCGCACGCCGCGCCGAACAGGGCGAGCGAGGCGGCGCCGAGGGCCAGGACGGTGTTGCGGACGGTCTTGTTCATGACAGGACATCTCCCAAGGGTTTTCGGGCTTGTTGCGGGTGATTCGTCGCAGTTCGCGGGCCGGATTGGTCTGATTTGAAAAATCAGGAGCCGGCCACCGACGTGAAGACCATCGAGTGCCATCCGGTGGCGCCGTCCGGGATCGGTGCGGCGCGGTCGTTGGTCTGGGTGTAGCCCTTGCGGTCCGTGGCACGGCATTCCACGGTGTGGTTGCCTTCCTTCAGGTCCAGCTCGATCCGCCACATGCGCCACGTGTCCACGTTGACCTCGGTGCTCAGCGTCGCGTCCTGCCAGGGCCCGCCGTCGACGCGGACCTCGACGCGGTCGATGCCGACGTGCTGCGCCCAGGCGATGCCCGCGGCGACGAACCGGCCCGCAGGCACCCGTTCGAAGGACTTCGGCCGGTCGACCCGGGACATGGTCTTGACCGGTGCCTTCTTCCCCCACTTGCGCTGCGCCCAATAGGCGTCGAACGCGTCGAACGTCGTGAGTTCCGCGTCCACCAGCCACTTCGTCGCCGAGACGTACCCGTAGAGGCCGGGAACGACCATGCGGACGGGGAATCCGCGCTCGAGCGGCAGCGGTTCACCGTTCATGCCGATGGCCAGCATCGCGTTCGAACCGGGAGCCATGATCGACTCGACCGGGGTGCCGCACGTCCAGCCGTCCACGCTGCGCGTCGCGAGCTGGTCGGCGCCGGGGCGCACACCGGCTTCGCGCAACAGGTCCGGCAGCGAGACGCCGATGAAGTTCGAGGTGGAGATGTACGGGCCGCCGACCTCGTTGGACACGCACACGAGCGTGATGGTCTTCTCCACCAACGGCCGCCGCAGCAGGTCGTCGTAGGTCAGCACCATCTCGTTGTCCACCATGCCGTGCACGCGCAGCCGCCAGTCCTCCGCGCGCAGGCGGGGAATGGTGAGCGCCGTGTCGACGCGGTAGAACTTGTCGTTCGGCGTCAAGAACGTCGGCGTGCCCTCGCGGGAGAAGTCGGCACCGAACGGGATCTCCGGCGCGGTCTCGCGCGGCCGCAGCGTGATGCCGCGCCGGGACGCCTCGACGTCCACCCGGCCGGCGAGGAACTGCCCCGCCACTCCCGACACCGCCGCGCCCGCGGCCACCGCCGCGGTCGTCAGCAGGAACTTCCGCCTCCCCGGAGCCACCGAGGGCGCCAGCGACCACAGCCAGCGGAAGACCACGACCCCGACCACGAGACTCGCCAGCGGGGCGACCACGGACCACCCGCTCGTGGTCGGTCTGGCCAGCACGGCCGCGATGCCGAGCAACCCCAGCAGACCGGCGAGGGCGGTGCCGGGCCACGGGCTGCGGCGCGACACCAGTCCCGCCACCACACCGAGCCCCGCGAGCACGACGGCCATGCCGCCGAGCAGCACCAGCTTGTCGTTCTCGCCGAACGTGCGGATGGCGAAGTCCTTGACCGGGTGCGGTGTCAGGTCGATCGCGGTGTTGCCGACCGCGAGGAACGGCGACGCCAGCGGGCTGACCAGCCCCGCGACGAGGTGCCCCGCCGCCAGCGCCGCGGCCACCGACACCAGGCCGATGAGAACGGATCGTGTTGCCTTCACGCAGGTGGTTCGAAACGATCCCCTGACCGGATTGGCGTTCCTCGTGAATCCGGTGGATCGGGTGACGGCGACCGGGAGCGTTCATGGACGAGGTCAAGGCGGAGTTCGTCGTGCTGGACGAGCGGTTCGCGCGCGTCAACGGCGACGAGTGGATCCAGCGGCTGCACACCGGCTGCCGGTGGACCGAGGGTCCCGCGTACTTCCCCGCCGGCCGCTACCTGCTGTTCAGCGACATCCCGAACGACCGCGTGCTGCGCTGGGACGAGCTCACCGGCGCCGTCGGCGTCTTCCGCGAGCCCGCGGGATTCCACAACGGACACACGATCGACCGCCAGGGCAGACTCGTCAGCTGCGAACAGGGCACCCGGCGCGTGACCCGCACCGAGCACGACGGCTCCACCACCGTGCTCGCCGACACGTACCAGGGCAAGAGGTTCAACAGCCCCAACGACGTCGTCGAGTCCTCGGACGGCGCGATCTGGTTCACCGACCCCAGCTACGGCATCGACAGCGACTACGAGGGACACCGGGCCGAGAGCGAGATCGGCGCGTGCCACGTGTACCGCGTCGACCCCGCCGACGGCTCGGTGACGATCGTCGCTGACGACTTCAACCGCCCCAACGGACTCGCGTTCTCCCTCGACGGGTCACGGCTCCACGTCTCCGACACGGGCCAGGACCCCAGCCACATCAGGGTCTTCCAGGTCTCCGGAGGCACGCTCTCGGGCGGTGAGGTCTTCGCCGTCTCCGACGCCGGAGGGTTCGACGGCATGCGGGTCGACGCCGAAGGACGCCTCTGGGCCGCCGCCCACGACGGCCTGCACTGCTTCGCGCAGGACGGCACGCGCATCGGCAAGCTCCGGATCCCCGAGGTGTGCTCCAACCTGACCTTCGGCGGACCCCGCCGCAACGACCTCTTCATCACCGCGTCGAGCTCGGTGTACACCCTGCGGGTGAACTTCTCGGGGCCGCGCCCCTAGAACTTCGACAGGATCTGGTGGTTCCACCACAGGTCGAGCTTGTCGAGCGTGTCGAGGTCGGTGCTGTTGCTCGGTCGCTTCAGCACGCCGATGGTGAGGTTCTTGGTGTCGGACCACCAGACCTGGGCCGTTCCCTCGCCGATGAAGCACGTGGTGAAGTCGCCGTCCAGCGGACCGGACACGTCGCGGTAGTAGAGCGCGTAGTGGATGGCGTCGACCTTGGGCCGGCACCCGCCCCGGTCGTCCTTGCGCGGAATGCCCCTGCTCGTCACCAGCCCCAGGAAGTACGCGTCCTGCGCGGCCCGGTCCGCGAACAACCGGAACTCCGCCTCGGTCGGCGGCGGCGCGAACTGGTCGGTCGTGTTGGCCGTGGTGCAGCGGACGGCGGCGACCGGGCCGTTGTCGGCCTTGGTGGGCGCGCACGAGTTGGCGGTCCTGTAGACGCCCGGCACGGCGGCCAGCAGCGCGTCCTCCTGCGGCGACCGGGTCGTGGTGACGACCTTGGACTCGGTGGTCGTCGTGGTCGTGGTCGTGGTGCCGGCTGACGTGCTGCCGGACGTGCCGGTCCCGAGGGTCGTCTTCTTGCCGTTGCTGATGATCAGCGCCGTCGCGACGATCCCGACCACCAGCGCCACGGCTCCGCCGATCAGCGCGGCCCGCTTGGCGGGTGACGTGGTGGCTGACCGGGGCGGGTACGGCTGGGGGCGCACGGGCTGGGAGCCGGTGTGGTCGAAGTTGAGCGGCGGGCCGAGCTGGGGTGTCGTCGGCCTGGGGAACTGCGCCTGGCCCTGGTGGCCCGGCTGCGGCCAGCCGGGAGGGCTCGTCAGCGGGTGCGGGCCGCTGGTGGGTGAGGCGTGGCCGCCCGCCGGGGTCGCAGGGGCGCCGTACACGGCTTGGCCGCCGGGAGGCGTCGCAGGACCGCCATGCGGGGCCTGGCCACCCGGCTGCGAAGCAGCACCGTGCGCGGCCTGCCCACCCGCAGCCGTCGGTGAAGCGCCCCGTCCAGCCTGGCCATCCGGCGTCGAAGAGGCACCGAACCCACCCGGTGGCGTCGACGAGCCTCCGGCGAACTGCCCACCCTGCGGGCCAGGAGCACCAGGTCCGGCCTGTCCTCCCCCCGGCATCGCAGACGCACCTGCCTGACCAACCGGCGGTGCCGAAGGGCCTCCAGCAGCCGCCACCCCGCCCGCCGCAACCCCACCCGGCGGGGTCGCGGGACCAACCGGCGCGGTCGGCCCCGCCAGCGGGATCGCCGAAGCCGTCAGCGCGTGGGCCGCCGCCCGCGCGAACGCCCCCGCCGTGGCGTGGCGGTCGGCCGGGTTCTTGGCCATGCCCTGGGCGATCACGTCGTCCAGGGCCGCCGGCACCGCCGGGTTCAGCGGGGACGCCTTGGGCGGCGGCTGGTTCATGTGCGCCCAGATCTGGGCGGCGGTGCCGTCGGCGGTGAACGGGCGGCGGCCCGCCAGGCAGGCGAACAGGACGCAGGCCAGGGCGTAGACGTCGGCGCGGCCGTCGACCGGGCCGCTCTCGAAGCGTTCCGGGGCCATGTAGTCGAGGGTGCCGACTACGGAGCCGGAGGCCGTGAGGCTGGTGGCGGCCGGGGAGGCGCTGCGGGCGATGCCGAAGTCCACCAGGTACACGAAGTCGCCGGCGGCGACGAGGATGTTGGACGGCTTGACGTCGCGGTGCACGAGGCCGTCGGCGTGGGCGGCGTCGAGGGCGCTCGCCACCTGTTCGACGATGCGGACGGCCCGTGCGGGTTCGAGGGTCTGGTCGCGGATCAGGTCCGAGAGGTCGGAGCCTTCGACGAGGCGCATGTCCAGGTAGAGGCGGTCGTCGATCTCGCCGTAGGCGTGGATGGGGATGACGTGGGGTTCGCGCAGCCTGGCGACGATCCTCGCCTCGCGGCGGAAGCGGGCGCGGTAGTCCTCGTCGTCGTGGTAGCCGGGTGACAGCCTCTTGAGCGCCACGATCCGGTCGTGGGTCGTGTCGTAGGCGCGGTGCACCTCGCCCATGCCACCTCGACCGAGCAGGTGCTCGATCCGGTACGGCCCGAACGTCTCTTCCGTCATCGTCCTCGTGTCCCGAGCGCCTTGTCCGTTCGAACCGACGCGCGCCGGCCGCCGCGGGTTCCCCCGAACGCCCGCTTCGACAGCCTACAAATTCGGGAATCCGCCGGTGTGCGGAAGTCGGTGGAAAGTGCGGCGGTGATGATCTGCTCACCCTCCGCGACGAAGTGCCGTCCGGAGTGGACGGTCCCCCACGACTAAGCATCCTTGGTTAAGCTGCGCACCGTGAAGCACCAGCCCGCCGAGGTCGGACTCGCCGTGAAGCGCCTGCAGCACCGCCACCACCGGGCGCTGAGCCAGGCGCTGGCCCCGCTCGGGCTGTCCCTCGTCCAGTGGGACACGCTGCGCCACCTCGACCGGCAGCCGGACGCCTCGTTGCACGACCTCGCGGTGCTCACGTTCCAGACCGACCAGTCGTTCGGGTCGCTGGCGGTGCGGATGGCCGAACGCGGGCTCATCGAACGCGTCCCCGGTCCGGGACGGGCCGTGCGCCACCGCCTCACCGAGGAGGGCGCCCGGTTGCGGGCAGAGGGCCAGGCGCTGGCCGACCAGGTGGTCGAGTCGTCGTTCAGCCTGCTGTCGCCCGCGCAGCTCGACGAGCTGGGCGATCTCCTGGCCATCGCGCTCGGCAGCGACGCCTGACGTCTACTCCCCGACGGCGCGCGACGGCGGCATCGGGAGCCAGTCGAGCTCGGCCGCGAGCACGCCGAGCTGGAACCGCGACTGCACGCCCAGCATCGACTGCAGGCGCGCGATGCGCCGGTTCAGGGTGCGCAGGCTGACGTCCAGCTCGCGGGCGATGGCGCGGTCGGTCGCGCCGGTGCGCATGAGCCGCAGGAGGTCCTGGGTCTCCGTCGTGGGCTCGCTGCCCACGGCCACGTGATCCGCTCTCGGGCGCGGCACCACCGTCAGGAGCGTTCGTCCACTGGAGGGGTGCGCGGCCACCCCCGTTGTTACGCCGGTCACAGCCATGTGACGAAGGTATGTCGGACTATTGGCGACTGTCAATCAAAAGTAGGGCACGTTGCGGTCACAACGACCAGACCTTACGGACGATGATCGCCAATACTCGGAGCGCACACGAAAAGGCCCCCGTGCGAGTGCACGGGGGCCTTCTCGAAAGACACGAACTCAGTGCGAGGACAGCACCTCTCTCGTGGAGGCACCGGCGGCGACCGCGCCGAGCCGCGCGTCCAGGACCTCCGGCGACAACACGTGCCGCACCACCATGGCCGCCGCGCCCAGCGCCCCGGCCGTGACGCCGGCGCCCGACGCGACGATCCGCAGGTTCTCCGTGGCCAGGGGCAGCGAGCGCCGGTAGATCGACTCGCGCACGCCGGCCAGCAGCATCTCCCCCGCCTCCGCCAGCAGCCCGCCGATGACCACGAGCGACGGGTTGAACATGCTCACGCAACCGGCGAGCACCTCCCCAATGTCCCTGCCCGCCTGGCGCACGACCCGGCCGGCCTCGAGGTTGCCGGCGCGGACGAGGTTCACGACGTCGGCCGTCGACGAGGCGGGATGCCCCAGGTCCCGCAGTTTCGCGGCGAGCGCGGGACCGGCCGCGACCGCCTCCAGGCATTCGGTGTTGCCGCAGCGGCACAGCACGTCGGCGCCGTGGGGCACCCGGATGTGCCCGAGGTCCCCCGCCGCGCCCGCCGCGCCGCGGTGCAGCACGCCGTTGCTGATCAGACCGGCGCCGATGCCGGTGGCCGCCTTCACCACGATCATGTGGCGCACGTCCGGGTGCGAGGCGGTGTGCTCGCCCAGCGCCATCAGGTTGACCTCGTTGTCGACGAGCACCGGCACGCCGAACTCCGCCTCGATCGCCGCCGGCACGTCGAACCCGTCCCAGCCCGGCATGATCGGCGGGTTGTTCGGCCGGCCCGTGGAGTGCTCGACCGGGCCGGGCAGGCCGATGCCCACGCCCGCGACCTCCGCGCTGTCGACCGAGACCAGCATCGAGCGCCAGGTCGCGGCGAGCAGCGGCAGGATGACCTCCGGCCCGTCCGCCACGTCGAGGTCGACCTGTTCGACGGCGAGCAGCCGGCACGCCAGGTCCGAGATCGCGACGGTGGCGTGGGTGGCGCCCACCTCGGCGGCCAGCACGAGGTGGGCGGTGGGGTTGAACCCGAACCGGCCGGCGGGACGCCCGCCGGTCGACTCCCCAATGCCGCTGTCGCTCACCAGCCCGGCGGCCACGAGCAGGTCGAGCCTGGCGCGCACCGTGGAGCGGGCGAGGCCGGTCGCGGCCACGATCTCCGCTCGGGTGCGCGGGCTGCCGTCCATCAACATGCGCAGCACAGCGGCCGGCGATCCCGCCTCGACACCCAAGGTGCTCTCCATCGAACAATTGTCACATCGGAACGAAAAGGCAGTGCGCGGCGGCGTCAGCCGCCCGAGCTGAACGCGGCGTCGAACGAGGCCGACGGCGGGTCGAAGGCGTTGCGGCGGATGAACTCCAACGCCTCGGGCGCGCCCGTCAGCCGGTCCATCCCCGCGTCCTCCCACTCGACGCTGATCGGTCCTGTGTAGCCGATCGTGTTGAGCATTCGGAACGACTGCTCCCACGGCACGTCACCGCGTCCGGTGGAGACGAAGTCCCAGCCGCGCCGAGGGTCTCCCCACGCCAGGTGCGAGCCCATCCGGCCGTTGCGGCCGTTGCCGACCTGACGGCGGGCGTCCTTGCAGTCGACGTGGTAGATCCGGTCGCGGAAGTCCCACAGGAACCCGACCGGGTCGAGGTCCTGCCACACGAAGTGCGACGGGTCCCAGTTCAGGCCGAACGCCGGCCGGTGCCCGACCGCCTCCAGCGCGCGCACGGTCGTCCAGTAGTCGTAGGCGATCTCCGACGGGTGGACCTCGTGCGCGAACCGGACGCCGACCTCGTCGAACACGTCCAGGATCGGGTTCCAGCGGTCCGCGAAGTCCTGGTAGCCGGCGTCGATCATCGACTGGGGCGCCGGTGGGAACATCGCGACGGTCTTCCAGATCGACGAGCCGGTGAAGCCCACGACGGTGTCGACGCCGAGCTTCGCCGCGGCCCGCGCGGTCATCTTCATCTCCTCGGCCGCACGCTGCCGCACGCCCTCGGGGTCGCCGTCGCCCCAGTTGCGGGCGGACAGGATGCCCTGGTGCCGCTCGTCGATCGGGTCGTCGCAGACGGCCTGACCGGTGAGGTGGTTGGAGATCGTCCACACCTTCAGGTCGTGCTTGGCGAGGATCGCGAGCCGGTCCGCGACGTAGTCGTCGTCCTCCGCCGCGCGCCACGGGTCGAGGTGGTCGCCCCAGCAGGCGATCTCGAGGCCGTCGTAGCCCCAGCCCGAGGCCAGCCGGCAGACCTCCTCGAACGGCAGGTCTGCCCACTGCCCGGTGAACAACGTGATCGGACGTGCCATCTTCCGGTCTCCTCCTCGAACCTGCCCAGACCTCGCGAACCTGCCCAGGTCTCTCGAACTGCTCAGACCTGCTGCCACGTGCGGGACGCGGCGCTGTCCTCGACGGCGGCGAGGACGCGCTGCACCTGCAGCCCGTCGGCGAACGTCGGCGCGGGGTCGACGCCCGCCGCGATCGCCCGCACGAGGTCGACCGCCTGGTGGGTGAACGCGTGCTCGTAACCCAGCCCGTGCCCGGCGGGCCACCACGCGCCCACGTACGGGTGCTGCGGCTCGGTGACGAGGATCCGGCGGAACCCTGAGACCGCCGGATCCTCGGTGCCGTCGAAGAACTCCAGCACGTTCATGTCCTCGAAGTCGAACGCCAGGCTGCCCGCCGAACCGTTGACCTCGATGCGCAGCGCGTTCTTGCGGCCGTTGGCGAACCGCGTGGCCTCGAACGAGCCCAGCGCGCCGCTGCCGAAGCGCGCCAGGAACAGCGCGGCGTCGTCCACGGTGACCGGCCCGGTCTCCTCGGACGCCGTGCCGGACAGTCCGGAGTGGCTGGTCGCCAGCGGACGCTCCGGCACGAACGTCACCAGCGTCCCCATCACCTCGCTGATGGTGTCGCCGAGGATGAACTGGGCGGCGTCCACGATGTGCGCGCCGATGTCGCCCAGCGCACCGGAACCGGCCTTGTCCTTGTCGAGCCGCCAGGACAGCGGCGCGGCCGGGTCGACGATCCAGTCCTGCAGGTACTGCGCCCGCACGTGGTGGATCCGCCCGAGCCTGCCCTGCGCGACCAGGTCGCGGGCCAGGCCCAGTGCGGGCACCCTCCGGTAGCTGAAGCCCACCATCGCGCGCACACCGCGCTGTGCGGCGCGTGCGGCGGCTTCGGCCATGGCGACCGCTTCGTCGACGGTGTTGGCCATCGGCTTCTCGCACAGCACGTGCTTGCCCGCGTCCAGCGCGGCGATCGCGATCTCGGCGTGGGTGTCACCCGGTGTGCAGATGTCCACCACGTGCACGTCGTCGCGGTCCAGCACGGACTTCCAGTCGGTCACCGCCTCCGCCCAGCCGAGGCGTTCGGCGGCCGCCCTGGTCCGGTCGGGGTCCCGGCCGGCCAGCACGGACATCACCGGGCGCGCCGGCAGGTCGAAGAAGCGCGGCGCCACCCGCCACGCCTGGGAGTGCGCGGCTCCCATGAAGGCGTGGCCGATCATCGCGACGCCGAGCTCAGGTGTCGTACCGGAAGTCGTCACTGTGCGGTCCTCTCAGGTTCTCAGGACTCGAAGGCGGTCGGCAGGTAGCGGTCGACGTTGTCCTTCGTGACGACCGGGGCGTAGAGCTGCACCTGACGGGGGACCTCCACCTCGACCAGGTCGCCGAGGGCCTTGCCCTGCACCGCGAGCCGCGCGAGCCGGATGCCGTCCGCGCCCTGGGTGGACGGGTAGATGACGGTCGCCTTGTGCGGGCCGTTGTCCGCCTTGATCTCGCGCATCACGTTGGCCGAACCCGCGCCGCCGACCATGAAGAACTCGCTGCGGCCGGAGTTCTTGACGGCGGCGGTGACGCCGACGCCCTGGTCGTCGTCGTGGTTCCAGAGGGCGTCGATCTTGGGTGCGGCCTGCAGCAGGTTCGCGGCGGCGCGCTCACCGCTCTCCACCGTGAACTCGGCGGCGACGCGGTTGTTGACCTTCAGCCCGCAGCCGGCGAGCGCCTCGGCGAAGCCCTTGCTGCGGTCCTGGGTCAGCGGCAGCGAGTCGATGCCCGCGATCTCCGCGACCACCGAGCCCGGCTTGTCCTTGAGCCGCTCGCAGACGTACGTGCCGGCGGACACGCCCATGCCGTAGTTGTCGCCCAGCACCGTGGACCGCGCGGCGAACGGGCTGTCGAACTGGCGGTCGACGTTGATCACGGTGATGCCGGCCTTCATCGCCTTGAGCGCCACCGGGGTGAGCGCGGCGCCGTCGAACGGCAGCAGGACGATCGCGTCGACCTTGTCGTTGATGAACGTCTCGACCTGGCTGATCTGGAGGTTGGGGTCGTTGGTGCCCTCGACGACGCGCAGCTCGACGTCGGAGTACTTGCCGGCCTCCTTCTTGGCGGCGTCGGTGATCGCGGCCATCCAGCCGTGGTCGGCGGCCGGGGCGGAGAAGCCGATGACGACCTTCTTGCCCGGCTCGTCGTTGGCGACCTTCACCCCGCCGCCCTGGTTGCCGCCGCCCTGCGGCTCGGGCGTGTTGCCCGTGCAGGCGGTGAGCGCGAGTGCCGAAGCGGCGACCAGCAAGGTCATTCTCTTGAACTGCATGGGTTCTGTTCTCCTCGGGTGGCAGCGGTCGAGAGGTGCGGCGTCAAGCGCCACTGCGTCGTGCCAGGCGCTGCTGGAGGAGAACCGCGACCACGATGATCGCGCCCTTCGCGACGGCCTGGGCGGAGATGGAGAGGTTGTTGAGGGTGAAGACGTTCGACAGCGTGGTGAAGATCAGGACGCCGAAGACGGTGCCCGCGATCGTGCCGCGCCCACCGGAGAGCAGGGTCCCGCCGATCACGACCGCGGCGATCGCGTCGAGCTCGTACAGGCCACCGTGGGTGGCGCTTCCGGTGGTGGTGCGGGCGATGAGCATCACGGCGGCGAGCCCGCAGCACAGGCCGAGCAGCGAGTAGAGCATCACGGTGTGGCGCCGCACGTCGATGCCGGCCAGCCGCGCCGCCTCGGGGTTGCCGCCGACCGCGAACGTGCGGCGGCCGAACGTGGTGCGGTTGAGCAGCACCCAGCCCCCGGCGGCGACCAGCGCGAAGATCACCACGAGCACCGGTACCCCCAGCACCGATGCGTCGAAGAACGCGGTGAAGCCGGGCACGTTCACGATCTGCGTCTTGCGGTTGGAGAGGATCTCGGCGAGACCGCGGGCGGCGGCGAGGCTCGCCAGGGTCGCGATGAACGCCACGACCCGTCCGTAGGCGATGAGCGCGCCGTTGACCAGTCCGCACGCACCGCCCACCAGCAGTGCGGTGAACACGATGACGATCCAGTGCGTGTCGTTCGCGATCCCTTGTGTGGCAAGGGTGGTGGCCCACACCGAGGACAGCGCGACGATCGCGCCGACCGACAGGTCGATCCCGCCGCCGGTGATCACGAACGTCATGCCGACGCTCACGACGCCGATCACGGCCGCGAGCCTCAGGATGGTCAGGAGGTTGTCGACGTCGGCGAACCGGTCGCCGGCCGTGACCACACCTCCTATGCACAGCAGGACCAGTGCGACCACGAGTCCGGTGTTGCGCCCTGCCGGGGAGGAGAGCAGCGCCGAGACGCCGGACTCCTTCGCGGGTGGGACCTTCTGAACCTGCTGCGCGGGCACGGCGGCGGTGTCCTCGCTCATGCGGCGTGTCCTTCCATGACCAGGTCGAGGACCCGGGACTCGTCGATCTCGTCGGCCGGGCCGTCGTGGACGACCTGGCCCTCGCGCACCACCAGGACCCGGTCGGCCAGGCCCAGGACCTCCTCGACGTCGCTCGAGACGACGACGACGGCGACACCGGAGTCCGCGAGCGCGCGGATGAGCTCGTAGATCTCGCTGCGCGCGCCCACGTCGACGCCTCGGGTGGGTTCGTCCAGCAGCAGCACCCGGCACTCCCGCAGCAGCCACCGCGCGAGCACGACCTTCTGCTGGTTGCCGCCGGACAGCCCGCGCACGACGCGGTCGACGCCCGCCGGGCGGACGTCGAGCGACTCGGTGAGGCTCGTCGCGCGGGCGCGTTCGGCGCGGTCGTCCAGGAACCCGAACTTCGCGAACGACGACATCGACGAGACGGTGATGTTGCGGTAGACGGCCTGGTCGAGCAGCAGCCCCTGGCTCTTGCGCTCCTCCGGGCACAACCCCATCCCGGCGCGCACGGCGGCGCCCACGCTCCCCCGGCGCAGCTTCCTGCCGTCGACCTCGACCGTGCCCTGGGCCGCCTTGCGCGCGCCGTAGACGGTTTCGAGGATCTCCGACCGGCCCGACCCGACGAGTCCCGCGAGCCCGACGATCTCACCGGCGTGCACCGTGAGGTCCACGTTCTCGAAGCGGTCACCGTCGGCGAGTCCGCGCACGGTGAGCACCTCGGGCGCGGCCGGGTCGACCGGCCTGCGCTGCGGGAAGACGTTGTCGATGGCGCGCCCGGTCATCAGCGCGATCAGGTCCGAGGTCTTCACCTCGCGGGCGGGCAGTCCCGTCGCGACGGTGCGGCCGTCCTTGAGGACGGTCACCCGGTCGCCGATCTCCCTGATCTCCGCGAGCCGGTGCGAGATGTAGATCACCGCCACCCCCTGGGCGGTGAGCTCCCTGATGATCCCGAACAGGACCCGCACCTCGTCCGGGTCCAGCACGGCCGACGGCTCGTCCATGATCAGCAGCTGCCCGTCCAGCGACAGCGCCCGCGCCATGCTGACGATCTGCTGGTGCGCCACGGACAACCGGCCGACGTCGCGGTCGGGCGAGATCTCCGGGTGCCCCAGCCTCTGCAGCAGAGCGCGTGTCCTGCGCCGCGCGTCCGCTCGCCGCGTGAAGCCCGCTGTGGACAGTTCGTGGCCCAGGAACACGTTGTCGGCCACCGACAGGCCCGACACGAGGTCGAGCTCCTGGTAGATGGCGGCCACCCCGCTGCGCATCGCGGCGGTCGGGTTGCCGAACGACACGACCTCGCCGCGCCAGCGGATCTCGCCCTCGTCGGGCCGGTGCGCGCCGGCCAGCACCTTGATCAAGGTCGACTTGCCGGCGCCGTTCTGCCCGAGCAGGCAGTGCACCTCGCCCGCGCGGACCTCGAAGTCCACACCGCCCAGGGCCGTCACGCCGGGAAAGCGCTTGATCACGCCCCGGACCGACAGCAGTGCCGCGTCCGTGCTCACCATTGAGTCCTCCGAGGCCCGGCAACCGTTGTGCCGGAAGGAAATCCTGTCCTGAGGACTGCAAAGCTAATGAGCCGGATTTGTCCTTACAAGATGGTCGGGGTGGCACATATCGGCCATCTTCGGCCTTGACCGGAGGGCTCTCGTCGGCATCAGCGCCGGCGGTGCTCCACGACCAGACCGGCACCGCACAGCAGCACCAGGAAGCCGAACACGATCCCCACGGCGGTGAGGCCGGCGAGGGACGCGGCCGCGTTGCAGAGCGCGGTCACGACCAGCGCGGTCCACAGCAGGGGGCGGCGGTGTCGTGCCTGGGAGTTCGTCGCGATCTCGTTGTTCGTCATGGTGAGAACGCTAGTGACGACGTGGCTCTCGGAGGATCCCCTGAGCTGCCCGGTCGTGGGTGGAGCAGGCTCCACCCACGGCGGCACGTCAGGCGGGCGGCGCCAGCACGACCACGGAGTTGTGGCCGCCCATGCCGAGCGAGGACTTGATCGTGAGACCGTCGCGCAGAGGGGTGGGGCCGTCGAGCAGCCGCGGGTGCCCCGACGCGACCACCGGTGGCGCGGGGATGATCCCGCTGTCGTACGCCATCGCGGTCACCGCGACCTCGATCGCCGAGGCCGCGCCCTGGCAGTGCCCCGTCATCGGCTTCACGGAGTAGACCCCGGTGTCCGGTCCGAAGAGCTGTTCGAGCACCGCGGCCTCGGCCGTGTCGCACTGGGCCGTGCCCGGACCGTGCGCGTTGAGGTAGCGGACGTCGGCCGCGCTCACCGCGGCGTTGTCCAGGGCGTCGGTGAAGCAGGCGGTGATCTGGTCGAGCCCCGGGTCGATCGACGTCACGTGGTAGGCGTCGTGCGACATCGCGCCGCCGAGGGTGCGGGCGTAGGGGTTCTTGGCGTCGCGCGACAGGACGAACGCCACCGAGGCCTCGCCCATCACGAACCCCCGGCTGCCCTCCTGGAACGGCCGGCAGGCGTCGAGCGGCTCCGCGTCCACGATCGCCACGCCGAGCCGCACGAAGTGGGAGACGTTCTCGGGGGTGAGGGACAGATCCGTCGCCACGAACACGACGTCGTCGACGATTCCGGCGTCCAGCCAGGCCTTGGCCGTGATCAGTCCGGCGTTGCCCGACGCGCACATCGCCGAGACGTTCATCGCGGGCCCGTGGAAACCGTATTCCTGCATGAACGTCGACATCGGCGTGGACGGCATCAACGCCAGGTAGTCGTGCACCGGCAACCGGCCACCGCGCGTGACGTAGAAGTCGCGCCACAGGTCGACCTCGCCGAGCACGACCGCGTGCAGCAGGCCCACCCGGCGGCCGGGGGTCCACCCGCGTCTGCCCGCGTCCTCGACGGCCTCCCTGGCCGCCGAGCGCATCGCCTGGGCGAACCGGCTCGGCCCGTCCGCCGGATCACCGCCCTCGCCCACGCACGCGGCCCAGACGGTGTCACCCGGGAACCGGCCGAGCTCGGGGACGATCGACGCCGCGGGCTTGCCGCTGAGCAGACCCTCCCAGAGCGACGCACGGTTCCACCCGTAGGCGCTGACCACGCCAATTCCGCAGATACCTACACCTAGAGCGACCACATCCAGCTCCCCTCACCCCGAGGGTCGACACCTATTAGAGTGAGGATAACGGTGTAAACCAACTCTCGGTAACACAATGATCGTCCACAGTAGACTCAGGAGAGTGGGCCCTGATCATCGGCCGGTCTCGGCGACCCGATATAACGGCACACCATGTTCACGCCAGACGGATGCGCCGCTGGTCGACTGTGTAGTAGGACTTCCCGATGGTCACACCACCGCGGTCCCCGGATGACGCCGGATCGGGGTACCAGGACGTGAGCGGCCTGATCGGTGACGCCGAGTTCGACCACGAGCTGCTGGTCGACCTCGCGCTCTCGGTCGGCGCCGCCGTCGTGTGGTGGCTCGACCTCGGCTCCGACCAGCTCGGCTGGAAGCCCGGACTCGACGCGGTGATCGGCGTGCCCGGAGCGGACGACGACACCGTGCGCACCCGGCTGACCGAGCTGATCGCCCCGCTGACCGTGGCCGCGAAGGCCGCGCCGGCGTGGCAGGACTTCGAGCTGGAGCAGTCCCTCGAGTCCCCGGTGGGCACGCGCTGGCTGCAGTTCCGCGCCCGCGTCTCGACCCACGACTCGGCGCGCGCCCTGGTCGGCGTCGTCGCCGACGTCACCCGGCGGCACGTCCAGCAGCAGGAGCTCGCGGACCTCGCCGACCGCTACCGGCTGCTGGTCGACCTCGCGCCCGAGGCGATCGTGGTGCACGAGTCCGGGCTGCTCGTGTACGCGAACCCGGCGGCGGTCGAGTTCGTGCGGGCGCAGTCCGAGGCCGACCTCCTCGGGCGGCCGATCACCGACTTCGTGCACCCGGACTCGGCGCCGGAGATGCTGCGGCGGATCGCGAAGCTCACCGAGCCCGGCGCGACGAGCGACCCGTCGGACGCCGTGCTCGTCCGGTTCGACGGCGGCACCACCGACATCGAGTCGGTCTCGGTGCGCACGACGTGGGAGGGCAAGCCGGCGTTCCAGGTGATCATGCGGGACGTCACCGAGCAGAAGGCGGCCGCGGCGGCCCTGCGTTACCAGGCCGCGCTGGCCGAGCACGTGAGCGACGCGCTCATCGGCACCACCTCCGACGCCGTCGTGACGGCCTGGAACCGCAGCGCGGAGAAGGTCTACGGCCGGCGTGCGATCGAGGCGATCGGACGCCCCATCGCGGAGGTCGTGGGCGCGCCGCTGGACCCGGTCGCCGTGCTGGAGGCGGGCGGTGTGGTCGACGCCGTGCACCGGCGCGCCGACGGCAGCGCGCTGGCGATGCGGGTGTCCGCAGCCCGGATGGACGACGGCTACGTGCTGATCTGCGCGGACGAGACCGCCCGCCGGCGGGCCGAGCACCACTTCACGGCCGTGGTCGCCGCCATCGAGGAGGGCGTGCTCGTCGTCGGCAGCACCGGCCTCGTCGAGTCGGTCAACCCCGCCGCCGAACGGATCCTCGGCGTGCGCGCGCAGGAGGTGATCGGGCAGCCGGCGGCGCTGGCCGAACTGCACGACGAGTCCGGCCAGCCCGTCCCGCAGGAGCAGTACTCGTCGGCCATCACCCGCGCCACCGGCAGGGCGCAGCACGGCCGGATCCTCCGCTCGCTGCGCCCCGACGGCAGCCACGTCTGGCTGTCGCTGAGCGCCCGCGCGCTCTCCCCGGACGGCATGCTGCCGTCCGCGACGGTCGTGTCGTTCACCGACATCACCGAACGCCGCATGATCGACAGCCAGCTGGAGCACGAGGCGACGCACGACGCGTTGACCGGCCTGTGCAACCGCACGGTGACGATCAACCGGCTCAGTCCCGCCGCGCGCACCCACCGCTCCGGCCTCACCGCCGTGCTGTTCATCGACCTCGACAAGTTCAAGGTCATCAACGACTCCCTCGGCCACAGCACCGGCGACGAGGTGCTGCGCGTGGTCGGCACGAGGCTCAGCCGCAGCGCCCGCCGCGGCGACGTCGTGGGCAGGCTCGGCGGCGACGAGTTCACCGTCATCGCCTACGGCGTGACAGGCCCCGACGAGGCGACCGCGCTCGCGGACCACGTCCGCGCGGAGCTCAACCGCCCGATCTCGGTCGACGGCCGGAAACTGCACGTCGACGCCAGCGTCGGCATCGTGCTCGCCGAGGCGGGCGACCCCCGCGGCGGCGCCGACCTGCTCCGCGACGCCGACCTCGCGATGTACCAGGCGAAGACCAGGGGCCGCGGCCGCATCGCGTTCTTCGACGTGGAGCTGCGCGACAGCATCCAGCGCCGCCTGCAGCTGGAACAGGACCTGCGCACCGCACCCCTGAGCGACCAGCTCTGGCTCGCCTACCAGCCGATCGTCGACCTGCGCACCGACCGGCGCACCGCCGTCGAGGGCCTGCTGCGCTGGACGCACCCGCGCTACGGCCTCATCTCCCCCGGCGAGTTCATCACGCTCGCCGAGGAGAGCGACCTCATCAACATCGTCGGCGCCCACATGCTGCACACCGCCACCCGCGAGATCGCCGACCTGGCCCCGGACCTCGAGCTGACGGTGAACCTGTCGGCCCGCCAGCTCGACGACCCGTGGCTCGTGTCCGCCGTCCGGCACGCCACCCACAAGGCGGGCCTCGACCCCAGCTCGCTGTGCCTGGAGATCACCGAGAGCGCCCTCACCCGCGACCCGGCCCTGGCCGCCCGCACGCTCGCGGCACTGCGCGACCTCGGCGTGAAGCTGGCCATCGACGACTTCGGCACCGGCTACTCCTCCCTCGCCCAGCTGCTCACCCTGCCGCTGGACACGCTCAAGATCGACCGCTCGTTCACCACGGGGCTCGGCCGGTCCGACGAGGCGGAGGCGATCGTGACGAGCATCGTCGCGATGGCGCACGCGGTGGACATGACGGTGATCGCCGAGGGGGTCGAGCAGGTCGAGCAGCTGGAGATCCTGCGGACCCTCGGGTGCGACCAGGCGCAGGGGTTCCTGCTGGGACGACCGGTGCCGCTGGCGGACCTGTGAGCCCGTGGCCGGGTGAAGTCGTGGCCGGGTGAAGTCGTGGCCGCGTGACGTCGTGGCCGGGTCGGCAGGAACGGACTCTGGTGTGAGCTGACCGTGAGTTCTGCGGCCGAACGGTCTCCTGTGCCGGAACGTGAGCACTAGTAGCGTCCCGCAGGTGACACGACTGCTCAGCGTCGCGCTGTCGTTACTTCCTGCGGACCGGCCTGCGCGTTGACAACGTTGTCTTCCCTGCCTGACGAGGAGAGGAAGGTCGATGCTCGGCTCCCTGCACCGACGCGCCAGACACCCGATTCCGCTGGCGGTCGCCGGTCTGCTGATCGCAGGTCTGGTCACCGCGACCCCGGCGTCCGCCGCACCGGCGGCGCTCGCCCTGACACAACACGTCAACCCGTTCATCGGCACCGACAACAGCAACTCGCCCAACCCCGTTCCCGGTGGCGCGGGCGGCAGCACCTACCCCGGCGCCGTGGTGCCGTTCGGCATGGTGCAGTTCAGCCCGGACACCCCGACCGCCTCGCCGTCGGGCTACCGCTACAGCGACACCAAGATCGAGGAGTTCAGCCTCACCCACTTCAACGGCGCGGGCTGTCCCAACAACGAGGACCTCGGCATCCTCCCGGTCACCGGCACCCTGGCCACCTCCCCCGGGACCAACTGGACGGGGTACGCGGGCACCTACACGAAGGCCAGCGAGTCGGCCGCCCCCGGCTACTACAAGAACCGGCTCGACACCTACAACACCGGCGTGGAGCTGAGCGCGACCAAGCGCACCGGGTTCATGAAGCTCACCTATCCGAGCACCGCCACGGCCAGGGTGCTGATCAACAGCAGCCGCAGCGCCACGGGCAACCGCAACGGGTCGATCGCGATCAACGGCAGCCAGCTCACCGGGACGTTCACCGGCGGCGGGTTCTGCGGGGCGTCCAAGACCTACCCGCTGCACTACGCCATCCAGTTCGACCGCGCGCCGACCGGGTTCGGCACGTGGCTGGGCGGCACGGTGACGGCCGGGTCCGCGAGCACCAGCGGGGTGAACTCGGGTGGTTACGTCACGTTCGACACGTCCGCGAACCCCGTGGTGCAGCTGAAGGTCGGTGTCTCGTTCGTCAGCATCGCGGGGGCGCAGGCGAACCTCGCGGCCGAGAGTCCCGGCTTCGACTTCGCGGGTATCAGGGCGGCCGCCGACACCGCGTGGAACGACGTGCTGAACAAGGTGCAGGCGACAGGTGGTTCCGCCGCTGACCTGCAGAAGTTCTACACGGCGCTGTACCGGGTGTTCCAGAACCCGAACATCGCCAGCGACGTCAACGGCCAGTACCGCGGGTTCGACCAGACCGTGCGCACGGCGTCGCACACCGTCTACCAGAACTACTCCGGCTGGGACATCTACCGGTCGTGGGCGTCGCTGATAGCCCTGCTCGCGCCCGCGGAATCCAGTGACATAGCCAAGTCCATGGTGCTCGACGGGCAGCAGGGCGGGTTGCTGCCGAAGTGGTCGCACAACAGCAACGAGCACTTCGTGATGAACGGCGATCCCGGCCCGATCGTCGTGTCGAGCCTCTACGCGTTCGGGGTGCGCGGGTTCGACACCACCGCCGCGCTCGCGTTGATGGACAAGAGCTCCAACGGCGGCACGACGCAGGGCCAGGCGATCCGCGGCCGCCAGTCCGGGTACCTCAGCAGGCACTACATCACCGAGGACCCGTCGGACTCGCTCGAGTACTCGGCGTCCGACTTCGCCGTCGCCCAGTTCGCGCGGGCCGTGGGCGACACGGCGAAGTACAACACCTACATGACCCGCGCGCAGTGGTGGGCCAACGTCTACAACCCCGAGTCCGGTTACGTGCAGAAGCGCAACGCCGACGGCTCGTGGGCGTGGCCGGTGACCCCGGCGAGCCCGAGCGGCTACACCGAGGGCAACGCGTCGCAGTACACGTGGATGGTGCCGTACAACTTCGGCGGCCTGATCAACCTGATGGGCGGTCCGAAGACGGCGGTCCAGCGCCTCGACCACCACTTCACGCAGCTCAACGGCGGGCTGAGCCAGCCGTACTTCTACATCGGCAACGAACCCGAGCACGGCGTGCCGTGGGCGTACCACTACGCCGCCTACCCGCAGGGCACGAGCGCGGCCGTGCGGCGGGTGATGACCGAGTCGTTCACGACGGCCGCCGGCGGGCTGCCCGGCAACGACGACCTCGGCGCCACCTCGGCGTGGTACGTCTGGTCCGCCATGGGGCTGTACCCGCCCACGCCCGGTGCGGACGTGCTCGCGTTGCACGGCCCGCTGTTCCCGTCGGTCACCATCACCAGGCTTTCGGGCACGCTGCAGATCAACGGCACGGGTGCCGGCCCGTCCGCCCAGTACGTGCAGGGCTTCAACCGCAACGGGGTGGCCTCGACGCGCACCTGGTTGCGGTACGGGGACATCTCCGGCACCGCGACGCTCAACTTCACCATGGGCTCCTCGCCCAGCACGTGGGGTACGAACGCGGCGGACGTGCCACCGTCCTACAACGACGGTTTCACTCCCCCGCCCGCTGCCCCGAACCTCGGTACCAACCTCGCGCTCGGCAAGGCCGCCACGGCGTCCACGCCCTGCAACGCGAACGAGGCGGCGGCCAAGGCGTTCGACGGCGGTCTGGGCGGCAAGTGGTGCTCCCTGGCCACCGGGACGAAGTTCCTCCAGGTGGACCTCGGCTCGACGCAGAACGTCGGGTCGTTCGTCTTGAAGCACGCGGGACTCGGCGGTGAGAGCACGGGTTACAACACCGGCGCGTACAACGTCCAGACGTCGGTCGACGGCACGAACTGGACCACGGTCGTGAACGTGTCGTCGGTACGGGCGAGCCGTGCGCACCACCCGATCACCCAACGGCAGGCGCGGTACGTCCGGCTGAACGTCACCACGCCGGCGAACAACGGCAACACCGCGGCGCGGATCTACGAGTTCGAGGTTTACGCCAGTTAGCGGATGTGCTCCTGACCAGGCCGTGTTGCCTGGTCAGGAGCACACGCCTGATCCACATCCGATCGACAAACCGTCGACCTCCCCGCTCCACAGTGCGTTCGTCACGTACTGAAGAGGGGGAATCATCCATGCCGTCCCTGCGAGTCGGCTCTGTCAGGAAATGCGCGGACAAGAAGGTCGTCGTTCTCAAGACCGGGGTGAAGGAGGGCGACGACGACGCCGTGAAGATCGCCCCGCTCACTCGCACCAAACCGTCCGACGGGCCCGGCGTCGAGTTCCGGGACACCCTCTACGGCGCCTACTGGGTTCTGGTCGGTCAGGTGACGACGGTGCGGGTCGCGAGCCTGAACACCGTCTGGGGCGGGATCGACCGGGTCAAGCCCGCCGTGATGAAGATCGTTCTGCGGGAGTCCGGCGCGTAGGGCCGGAGCTCACAACCGGGCCAGGCGCACCGGCGGGGAACCCCGCGGCTCGGTCTTGAAGCGGTCCCGGCGCAACGCCGGGCTCGGCAGCGCGGCCGCGTCCGCGATGCCGCCGATCTGCTCGCGCGCGCAGTCCGCACTGGACTTGCGCGGTGCCCACCCGAGCTCCTCGCGGGCTCGGGTGGTGTCGATCAGCGGCGACCGGGTGCCGACGTCGAACCACCCCGGCGACATGTGCAGCACCCGCAGCCTCCACAGCACGCTGACCGCCGCCTTCACGAGAGGCGCGGGCACGGGAAGGCCGCGTGCGCCCGCCGCGGAGGCCAGGTCGTTCAGCTCCAGCGTGTCCGCGGCGATGTTGAACGGCCCGCGTGCGCGTGCGCGCAGGATCCGCACGATCGCGTCACCGACGTCGTCGGCGTACACGAGCTGCACCCTGAGCGGCGAAGGCAGTAGCAGCACCGGAATCCGGCCGCGGCGCAGCAGGCCGAACAGCTGCTGAGGCACCAGCGGGTCGAGGAACAGCGCCAGGAAGCTCGCCGACGCACCGGCCTGGATGACCAGGGTCGGGCGGACCACCGCCACCGCGATGTCCGGGTTCTCCGCGGCGAAGCGGGCCACTTCGGACTCGGCCTCGGACTTGCCCTCGCCGTACTCGGAGCCGGTGATCCCCGTGGTCGCCGCGTCCTCGCGCACGGTGGACGTCGGCGCGGGCGCGTAGGCCGCGATCGACGAGCCGTGCACGACGTGCGGGACCCCGGCGCGGCGGGCGGCCCTGAGGACGGCCGCCGTGCCCTTGAAGTTCGTGCGCTGCAGGCGGGTCCCGTCGCGGACGGGCTGGAACATCCATGCCAGGTGCACCACGGCGTCGGCGCCGCGCATGACCTCCTCGAGGACGTCCGGCGCGTCGTCGGAGGCCAGGTCGCAGCTCTGCCACGTCACCGAGTCGTACGGCGCCACCGTCCCGGGT
Organism: Lentzea cavernae; assembly: GCF_014653695.1. Classification (GTDB taxonomy): domain Bacteria; phylum Actinomycetota; class Actinomycetes; order Mycobacteriales; family Pseudonocardiaceae; genus Lentzea; species Lentzea cavernae. Next base: position 628,877 of record NZ_BNAR01000004.1, read on the forward strand.
GGACGGCGGCACACGCCCACGACCTCGTGGCCGGGGCCGTCCGCCGCGAGGGCGCGAACCAGACCGGTGCCGACGTTGCCCGACGCCCCGGTGATCACGATCTTCACCATCGACCTCATCTCCGCGCTGGAAGTCCTGTTCGGGGGCGTGTACTCGAGCTAGGGGCCGGTATTCGCCCGTCCGGGGTCGCGCGCCCCGTCGAGCACGGCGATCGCCCAGAACGGCTCCTTCCCGGAGCCGGCGTCGCGGGGCACCTCGACGACGTCCTCGTCGCCCGTGCGCGTGTCCGTCGCCTCGGGTTGCCGGGCCAGACGGCGCAGGTTCTCCCCGACGGAGGTGTAGAACCGGTGCTGGGCGCTCCTGCCGAAGACCGACCAGCCCAGCCGGATCAGCGGGTGGGCGCGCGGGTTGACCTGGTTGTAGCTGTTCACCTCCAGCGTGACCAGGCCGGACTCGAGGTCCTTGACGACGCGGTAGTCGACCCGGCCGCGCTCGATGTGCCCCTGCAGTGTCTCGTAGCTCCAGCCCCAGGAGTAGCGCACGCCGTCCTCGTCGAACCCCGTCTCGGTGATCCGCACGCCCATCACGAACCTCATCACGGCGAACCGGCCCACGAGCAGCAGGTCCTTGCCGAGCAACGGGGCTTCGCGCAGGTAGTGGGCGTGCAGCAGGCCCGCCGGGGTGAACGCGTACGCGGCCACCTCCTTGTGGGCGTGCCACCACACGGAGTCCTCCCGCGGGCGGCCCGGCGGGTCGGTGCCCAGGACGAACCGGTGGTGGTCGAAGTGCCACGACGACCCGCGGACCTCGTCCACGTCGTAGTTGACGGACCTCTCGCGCAGTCGCGAAACCGCCTCGTGAACAGGGAGTTCGCTCGCCCGCATGATGCGCATCCAGGCCGAGTACCCGAAGCTCGCCGCTTGATCCTGACCGGCGGGAAATAGGCATGTTGTGCCGATGTGGCACCACGCGGGACGGGGTGATGATCACAGCGCGGAACGCATCCCCTCGCCCTGCCCCGGCGACGTGACGGCCCTGTGTTCCCGCGGCTCTCGATCGTTGCGCACAGGAAGTGGGAAACACGCATGTCCACTGCAGTCGTGTCACGCACCACCGGCAGGCGTTGGTGGTGGTTCGGGTGGGGACTCGTCGCGCTGGCGGCGCTCGCCACCGCCGCTGTCTTCGTGCCGCCGTACCTCGTCGGGGGCACGACCGTGCCGGGGCTCGACCGGATCACGCCGGGGTACTACACGAGCCTCGTCATCCACGCCGTGCCCGCCGGGATCGCGCTCGTCACCGGGCCGTGGCAGTTCGTGCCGAAGCTGCGGACCCGCTACCCCCGGCTGCACCGGGTGACGGGCCGCGTCTACCTGGTCGCTGTCGTCGTCGCCTCGCTCGCCGCCGTGTACTCGTCGGCGGTCACGAAGAGCGGGTTCGCGTTGCAGGTCGCGTTCTTCGTGCTGATCGTCGCCTGGCTCTACACCGCCGCGAAGGCCTACACCTCGATCCGGCGGCGCGAGGTGCAGATGCACCGGATCTGGATGATCCGCAACTACACGCTGACGTTCGCCGCCGTGACCCTGCGGCTCTACCAGCTGCCGCTCCTCGCGCTGATGAACTCGGTGACGTGGCTGGAGTACCGGGAGGTCTACACCTCGAGCGCGTGGCTGTCGTTGGTCGGCAACGTGCTCATCGCCGAGTACTTCATCGTCCACCGGTTCCTGAAGTCGCCGGCCCGGCAGGAGAAGGTGCCGGTGGCCGTCGGCTGAGGTCGCTGCCGCCAGAATGGGCAGCATGGCGATGATCGGCCGGGACGGCGAGAAGCGGCGCGTCGGCGACCTGGTCGGTCACGCGCGGGAGAGCCGTGGCGGCGCGCTCGTGCTCAGCGGCGAGGCGGGCATCGGCAAGAGCGCGTTGCTGGCGCACGCCGTGCACGCGGCCTCCGGTTTCCAGGTGCTGCGAGCCGCCGGGTCCGAGTTCGAACAGGAACTGCCCTACTCGGCGCTGCACCAGCTCTGCGTCCCGGTCCTGCGCCACCTCGCCTCCCTGCCCGGACCGCGCCGGGAGGCGGTGCGGATCGCGTTCGGCCTGGCGGACGGGACACCACAGCCCTTCCAAGTCGGCCTGGCGGTCCTCGACCTCCTCACGGCGGCGAGTGCGGAACGGCCTGTCCTGTGCGTGGTCGACGACGCGCAATGGCTGGACACGGCCTCGGCGCAGGCGCTGGCGTTCCTCGCCCGCCGGGTCGGGTCCGACGCCGTCGCCGTGGTGCTCGCACTCCGCTCTCCGTCCACGGCGGACGCGCTGGGCGAGCTGCCGCTGCTGCCCGTCGGCGGGCTGGGCGACCAGGACGCCAAGGCCCTGCTGGCCGCGCGGAACCCGTTCCCCCTCGACGACAGGGTCCGCGACCGGCTCGTCGCCGAGGCGAACGGCAACCCGCTCGCGTTGCTCGAGCTCCCCCTGGCCGGCGGCTTCGCCGCTCCGGCCGCGTCCTCGGTGCCGTCCCGGATCGAGGAGGGGTTCCGCGCCCGGCTGGCAGGGCTCCCCGAGGACGCGCGGCTGCTGCTGACCGTCGCGAGCGCGGACCCCACCGGCGATCCGGGCCTGCTGTGGCCGGCCGCCGAAGCCTTGGGCGTCGGCGGGGCCGTGGAGGACACCGCGGGGCTCGTCGAGTTCGGCGCCCGCGTCCGCTTCTGCCACCCGCTGGCGCGCTCGGCGGTCTACCGCGCCGCGTCCGGCAGCGCACGCCGAGCGGTGCACGGGGCGCTGGCCGACGCCACCGACCCGCTCACCGCGCCGGACCGGCGGGCGTGGCACCGCGCGCAGTCCTGCGCCGGGCCGGACGACGGCGTCGCGGCGGACCTGGAGCACTGCGCGGCACGGGCCCGGTCGCGGGGTGGCGTCGCGGCCTCGGCGGCGTTCCTCGAGCGCGCGGTCGCGTTGTCCCTGGACGGGCGGCTCCGTGCCGAGCGGACGCTGGCCGCTGTGGAGGCCTGCATCGAGGCGGGTGCCGTCGAACGGGCGGCGGACCTGCTCGCGACCGTCGAGACCGCGGCGCTCGACGATCCCCGGCGCGCCCGCGCCGACTTGGCGCGAGGCCGGATCGCCTTCAGCCGCCCCGGCGACGGCAGTGGTCCGTCGTGGACGGTGAGCGCGGCGCGACGGTTGGCGGGTCATGCGCCCGATCTCGCCCGGGACGCCTTCCTCGACGCCATCGAGACGAGCTTCGTCGTCGGCCGTGCCGGCGGGGTCGTCCAGGAGATCCTCACCGCGGCCCGCGCCGTGGCACCGGCGCCGGCCGAGCCGGACCTCCTCGAAGCGCTGATCACGTGGTCCGAGAAGGGATACGGTGCCGCGCTTCCGATGGTGCGCGGCGTGCTGCGCGAGGGCGGTCCGCTGTGGAGCCGGCGGCCCGCGCTGGCGTCGATGATCAGCACCGAGCTGTGGGACCTCGACACCCAGTTCGCCATCGCCGAGTGGCTGCTCAAGGTGGGCCGGCAGTCGGGCTCACCGCTGCTGCTCAGGCTCGCCTTCGCCCAGAAGGCCACCGGCGCCGTTCTCCGCGGCGACCTCGCGGAGGCGCTCGCCGCGACCGCCGAGGAGGAAGCCGTCGCCGACGCGGTCGGCGAACCCCCGTTGCGCCACCACCGGCTCCTGCTGGCGGCGATGGGCGGCCGCCGCGAGGAGACGTTGGACCTCGTCCGAGCAGCAGGAGGAACGGGACACGTGGCCAGCCTGCACTGGAGTGCCGCCCTGCTGCACAACGGTGTGGGCGACCACGCGGCGGCCCTGACCGCGGCCCGCGCGGCGACCGGGCACGGCGACCTCTTCCTCACCGGAGCGGCCCTGCCCGAACTCGTCGAAGCAGCCGTGCGATGTCATCAGCCGGATGTCGCCGCACGCGCGTTGGAGGCGTTGACCGAACGCACCCAGGCCGCCGGAACCGCGCTCGGCCGAGGGGTCACGGCGTACTCCCGAGGCTTGGTGACGGGCGTCGAGGACGACTACCGGGAAGCCGTCGAGTCGCTCGCGGACAGCCCGCTGCGCCCCTACCGCGGCCGCGCGCACCTGCTCTACGGCCAGTGGCTGCTCCGTGCGGGCCGTGGAACGGAGTGCCTGCGAGAACTGCGCACGGCCCACGACCTGCTGTCGGCGTCCGGGGCGGAGGCGTTCGCCGGACGTGCCGCCGAGGAGCTCCGCGCCGCCGGGCAGGGCGTCGAAAGCCGGCCGGCGCAGGTCCACGACAGGCTCACGAGGCAGCAGGTGGCCGTCGCCAGGCTGGTCGCCGCCGGAGCGACGTCGAACGAGGTCGCAGGCCAGCTGTTCGTCAGCAAGCGCACGGTCGACGCGCACCTGCGCGCGATCTTCCACAAGCTCGGGGTGACCTCGCGGCGGCAGCTCAAGGACCACCCCGGCCTCTCGTCGTGAGCCATGCGTCTCACGCATGGCTCAGCTGCGAAACCATCGCTGGTTCTCATGGCTTTGCCTGCCTAGCGTGGAACGCATGTCCACATGGTTCATCACAGGAGCGTCCAGGGGGATCGGGCGCGAGCTCGCCGAGCAGGTTCTGGAGCGCGGCCACCGGGTCGCCGCGACGTTGCGCGACCCGCGGCGGCTGGACGACCTCGCGGAGCGGTACGGCGACCGGTTGTGGCGCCGCGCTCTCGACGTCACCGACACCGCGCAGGTGGGGAAGGTGCTCCGGGAGGCGTTCGCCGAGCACGACCGCATCGACGTGGTCGTGTCGAACGCGGGCAGCGGCGTGTTCGGCGCCGCCGAGGACCTCAGCGACCAGCAGGTCGAGGACTCGATCGCCACCAACCTCACCGCGTCGATCCAGGTCGCGCGCAGGGCCGTACCGTTGCTGCGGGAGCAAGGCGGCGGCGTGCTCGTGCAGATGTCCAGCATGGGCGGGCACGTCACGTTCCCCGGCTTCGCGATCTACCACGCCACCAAGTGGGGCGTGGAGGGCTACTTCGAGACGCTGGCCGCCGAGGTCGCGCCGTTCGGCATCAGCACCGTGCTGGTGGAGCCCGGCATGGTCCGCACGAGCTTCTACGACTCGGCGCAGCGCGTGCCGGTCAGCGAGCCCTACCGGGGCGGTCCCGCCGACACGTCACCGCCGCCGGTCGACTCGATGCCGGGCAGCCAGTCGGGCGTCGCCAACGCGATCATCGAGGCCGCCTCGTCCGACTCGCCGCCGTTGCGGCTGCTGCTCAACTCCGACGCCTACGAACTGGTGACCGGCGCGGTCCGCGAGCGGCTCGCGGCGTTCGAGGCGCAGAAGGAGTCGGCGCACGCCGCGGACCACGAGGTCTGAGCGGATACTGGCGCGCATGTCGGAGATGACCTTGGCCGGGCTGCGCGTCGTCGTCGAGGTCGCACGGCGCGGCTCGTTCACCGCGGCCGCCGAGGTGCTCGGCTACACGCAGTCCGCGATCTCCCGGCAGGTAGGTGTGATGGAGACGGCGGTCGGCAGCCCGCTGTTCGAACGGTGGGCGCGCGGCGTCCGCCCCACGACCGCCTGCGAGGCCCTCCTCAAGCACGCACGACAGGTCGTCGTGCACCTGGAGGCCGCCGAACTGGAGATCGCGGGCCTGCGCGACCGGATCGCGGGCCGCCTGGCGGTCGGCGCCTACCCGACCGCGGCCGCGAGCCTCGTGCCGCGGGCGATGGCGCGGGTGAAGGAGGAGCACCCCGCGCTGGCCGTCCGGCTCGGCGAGGCGGGCAGCCCGGCGCTGCTCCGGCGCCTGCGGGCGGGCCGGATCGAGGTCGCGGTGATCGCGGTCGGCGACGGCCTGCCCGACTACGACCTCAGCGGGTTGCGCGCCGAGTCCGTGCCCGGCGGACGCGGACTCGGCGTCGCCGTGGCGGACGGGCACCCGTTCGCCACCCGGACCGAGGTCGACGTGCGCGACCTCGCCGGCCAGGTGTGGGTCGTGGGCGCGGGCGGGGAGGGCGGCCCGCAGTTCGGCGCCTGGCCGACGCTGTCCGCGCCCCACGTCGGCCACGAGGCCCGCACCTGGCAGACGCGGCTCGGGCTCGTCGCCGCCGGGCTCGGCGTGTCCGTCCTGCCCGGACTGGCCGCCGACGTCGTCCCGCGCGGGGTCACGTGGGTCCCGGTCCGCGACCCCGGTCTGGCCGAACGGCGCCAGACCGTCGTCGTCACCGACGAGGACCGCTCCCCCGCGGCCGACGTGTTCGCGCAGGCGTTGCGCTCAGGTCCGCACGGCTCGTGACCGCCCAGGCGGTGCGGTCACGTCCGCACCGCTCGCGACCGCCACAACACCAGCACGAAGTACGGCGTGCCCAGCAACGAGATCACCAGCCCCGCCGGTACCTGCGCGGGAGCGATCACCGTGCGCCCCAGGGTGTCCGCGACGCTCACCAGGACCGCACCGATCGCCGCCGCCACAGGGATGACCCGTGCGTGCCGGCCGCCGACGAGCGAGCGGGCCAGGTGCGGTGCGACGAGACCGACGAAGGCCACGACGCCGATCGCGGCGACGGCCGTGGCCGCGAGAACGCCGCACGCCGCCAGGACCGCCAACCGCGACCGTTCCAGCGGGACGCCGAGGATGCGGGGTGTGTCGTCGTCGATGCTGTGCAGGTCGAGCTCGCGGTGCCGCGACCACAGCAGCGGGGTCAGGACCGCCAGCGCGATCAAGCCGGGCACCACCTGGTCCAGCGTGCGGCCGTAGGTGGAGCCGGACAACCACGTGAGCGCCTTGGCCATGTTCCACGGGTCTGAGGTCACGATCATGAGCGTGATCAGCGCCATCCCGCCGGACCACAGCCCGATGCCGATGACCACCAGCCGGTCGGAGTCGAGCCCCGACCGCCAGGCGAGGCCGTAGACCAGTGCGAACGCGATCATCGCGCCCGCACCTGCCGCACCGGCGACCAGCCAGGCCCCGGCCAGCGGTACGAACGTGATCAGCGAGATGGCGCCGAGGCCCGCGCCCGCGGTGATGCCGAGCAGGCCCGGTTCGGCGAGCGGGTTGCGGCTCACGGACTGGATGCCGCAGCCGGACACGGCCAGCGCGGCGCCTGCGGTCAGGGCCGCCAGCACGCGGGGCAGACGTTGGTCGAGCACGAACGTCAACGCGGTGCCGGTGCGGCCGGACACCCAGTTCACCAGGTCGCCCAGCAGCACGAGGCGGTCGCCGAGCAGCATGCCGACGACCGGTGCGACCACCAGCAGCGCGGCGACGGCCACGCTCGTGACGACGAGCCGGCGGCGCGTTCCCGCCAGGAAGACCCGGCCCGCCGGGGGCTGGCGGCGGGTGCCGCCCGGACGGCTGCGGCGAGCCAGCCAGACCAGGACCACGGCGCCCAGCACGGTGGTGATCACGCCGGTCGGCACGCGCAGTGCCCCGGCCGAACCCATCGCGGCGCGGAGCACCACGTCGGCGCCGAGCACCAGCACGACGCCGAGGAGGCCGGACAGGGGCAGCAGCACGCGGTGCCTGCCCTCCCCGGACATCAGCAGGCGCGTGATCACCGGGGCGCAGAGGCCGACGAACCCGACGGGTCCGGCGACGGTCACCGCGGCGGCGGTCAGCGCCACCGTCAGCAGGACCGCGCCGACGCGGGTGCGGCGGACCTTGAGGCCCACGACGGTCGCGTTGTCGTCGCCCAGTGCCAGGACGTCGAGCGACCGTCCCATCGCGACCAGCGCGATGGTGGCGGCGAGCACGATCGGCGCCATCTGCGTCGTGGCGTCCAGGTTCGCGACGCTCAGCGAGCCGCTGCCCCAGGCGAACAGGCCCGTCGTCTCCTGCTCGTAGGTCAGCAGCAGGAGGATGGTGATCGACTGCAGGGCCAGCGTGACCGCCGAGCCGACCAGGACCAGCCGCGGGGTCGCCGAGCCGGCGCCGGACAGGCCCAGCACGAGAGCCGCGGCGGCGAGCGCTCCGACGAACGCCGTGGCACCGGCGGGCAGCACCGGCAGCGTCAGGCCGAGGGCGGAGACCGCGACGACGGCGAGGTACGCGCCCGCGTTCACGGCCAGCGTGTCCGGAGCCGCCAACGGGTTGCGGGCCACGGACTGCATGCCCGCGCCCGCGACGCCCAGCGCCACGCCGAGCAGCAGGGCCGTGAGCAGGCGCGGCACCCGTGAGCCGGACAGCACGGCGTACGTCTGCTCGTCACCGGCCCCGACCACGGCGCGCAGGACGTCGAGCACGCCGGTGTCGGCGGTGCCCTGGGTGAGGTGGACGGCGGCGAGCAGGGCGATGACCACCACGCTCGCCGCCGCGACGACGGCGTTCCTCACGATCAGGCGAGGGCTTTCACGAACTGGTCGGCGATGCGGGCCACGGACTTCGGCCCGCCGAACGTCCAGGTGCCCGGCTCGAACTTGTGGACCCTCTTCGCCGACACGAACGGAAGCCGCTGCCACACCGGGTTCTGCGCGAGGCCGGTGGTGAAGACGTCGTCCTCCGACGCGCTGTAGAACAGGGCGGTGTTCGGGTCGGTGAGCGCGGTCAGGCCTTCGACGTCGGTCTGGCCCAGGGCCCACTGCGGGTCGACCTGGCCGGTCCACGCGTTCTTCAGGCCGAGCGCCTCGGCCGTGTCGGAGACCAGCGATCCCTTGCCGAACGGGCGGATGCTGACCGTGCTGCCCTCGAGGTAGCCGTCGGCCATGAAGAACGGCGTGCCCGCCTTGGCCGCCAGCGCCTTCTTGCCGTCGGCCAGCTTGGTGTCCATTTCGGACAGAAGTGCGTCTGCCTCCGAAGTCCTGCCGATCGCCTGGGCGATCATCTTGACGTCCTCGCGCAGGCGGTCGAAGTTGCGGGCGGCGTCACTGGACTTCGTCACCACGACCGGCACGTACTTCTCGAGCTGCGGCACGATCGGCGAGTCGCGCTCGGCGGCCATCACGACCACGTCCGGGTTCAGCGCGACGATCGTGTCCACGCTGGGCTCGCCGCGCTTGCCGACGTCCTTGACCGAGGCGTCCAGCGGGACGGACGCGTTCCAGGTCTTGTACCCCGCGGTGTCGGCCGCGCCCACCGGCATGACGCCCAGCGACGCGACGATCTCCGCCTCGCCCCACTCCAGGACGACGACGCGCTTCGCGGCGGACTTCAGCTCGACGGCCTTGCCGCGGGAGTCGGTGACCGTGACCGGCCCGCCCGCGTTCTCGGTGGTCTGCCCGGACTGCGGTGTCTCCGTTGTGCCGCAGGCGGTCAGCAAGATCGCGGACACCGCGACCAGGAGGGGGATGCGCATGACAGTTCTCCAGACGGGGGTGGTTCAGACGCGGGGTGTGCGCCTGCCGACGGGGCGGCAGTGCAGGGTTCCGGTGACCGGGTCGTCCGCGACGTGCACGACGACGCCGTACGCCTCGGTCAGGTGCTGCGCCGTGAGCACTTCCTTCACGGCACCGCTCGCAAGGGCCTTCCCCTGCGACAGCAGGACCACGTGGTCGGCGACGATCGCCGCGTGGTCGAGGTCGTGCAGGACCACGCCGACCGCCACCTGGTGGTCGTCGGCCAGGTCGCGCACGACGTCGAGGATCTCCACCTGGTAGCGCAGGTCGAGGTGGTTGGTCGGTTCGTCGAGCAGCAGCACCGAGGTCTGCTGGGCCAGGCACGACGCCAGCCACACCCGCTGCAACTCGCCGCCGGACAGTTCGTCGACACCGCGGGAGGCCATGTCGGCGACCCCGGTCATCGCCATCGCCCTGGCGACGGCGGCCGCGCCGCCGGGGTCGGTGCCGCGCCAGCCCGAGCGGTGCGGATGGCGCCCGTAGCCGACGACGTCCTCGACGGACACCCCGGAGGGCGTGGGCCGCTGCTGGGTCAGCAGGGTGACGTTGCGCGCGAACTCCTTGCCCGACAACGCCGACCCGCGCCACACCGCCCGCTCGCCCAGGTGCACCTCGCCGCCCTTGGGCCTGTGCAGACGTGCCAGCGACCGCAGGACCGTCGACTTGCCGGACCCGTTGGGGCCGACCAGCGCCGTGACGGCTCCCGGCGCCAGCTCCACCGAAACGCCGTGCACGACCTCGTGCTCGTGGTGCGCGAGCACCAGACCGCGCCCGGTCAGCACCACCCCGTCCGTCTCCAACATGAGGGGAGCCTAACCTAAGTTCCATGACTCATTCGCAGGGCGAACCTCACATCGTGTCCACGAGGGACGGACGCCACCTGCACGCACAGCGCCGGGAGGGCCCCGCAACCGCCACCGCGGTGTTCGAGAGCGGACTGGCCGCGAACCGCTCGTACTGGGCACTGGTCCAGCAGCACCTGGCCGGACCGTCCATCGTGTACGACCGCAGCGGGCTCGGCCGCAGCGCTCCGGCGACCGGTCCGCGCCGGCTGCGCGACCTCGCCGAGGACCTGGTCGACGTGATCGACGCCATCCCCGGCGAGATCGTCCTCGTCGGACACAGCTGGGGAGGTCCGATCACGCGCCTGGCCGCCGCACGGCGCCGGGACCGCGTCGTGGGCCTCGTCCTCGTGGACCCGTCCGACGAGGGGTGCGACCTCGTCTTCGGCCGTCCGGCGCGCATCGCGGAGGCGGTCGGCCAGATCGGCAGCGCGGCGCTGGCCCGCCTCGGACTGCTCGCCACCGCCTACCGCTCCACCCTCGGCGCCCTGCCCGAGGACGCGCGGCAGGACATGCGCACCGAGGGCTTCACGGTCGCCACCACGAAGACGCGCAAGGCCGAACTCGCCGCCGTGGTCGCCGATCTCCGGTCGCTGCGGGAGACACCGCCCGATCTCGGCGGCATCGGCGTCACCGTGATCTCGGGCGCGCTGAACTCCGCGGGCATGGGCGCGAAGGTGCGCGCGGCCGTGACCGAGGCGCACCGTGCCTCCGCGGCCAGGGCCGGCGGACGGCACGTGCTCGCACCGAACTCCGGGCACATGGTGCCGGTGACCGATCCCGCCCTGGTCGCCGACGAGGTCCGGAGGCACTTCACCCGTTCGCTGTAGGGCCCTGCGCTAACGGGCCGCACACCCGCAGCGACAGGCCGGACATGTCTTCGCGGTGGTGGATGATCCCGAGCGGCGTGGCGGTGGCCGTGGTGCTCGCCTTCGTGGCGTTCTCGCTCCTGACGGACCGGACCGAACGCGGGCAGGCGACCCCGGCGCCGTCCAGTTCCGTCCCCGCGGCCGCGCCGCTGAGCGACGACGCGGCGAAGGCGCTCGCCGCGGACATCACCAGCGCCGACGAGTCACGGGTGCGCCGGGCACTGGCCATCTCCGACGCCCAGCCCCTCGACGGTGGCGCCGTGGCCCAGCTCGCGACCATCACACCGCTGGTGATCGACGTCGCGACGTTCGACGACGCGAAGGACGGCACCGCCACGGCGAAGGCCCAGGCCGGTGGCCCCTCCCCCACCACGTGGACGCTGCACTTCGTGCTGCACGACGGCAACTGGAAGATCAGCAGCACCGAGGTGTCGCAGTGACCACGCTCCTGAGAGTGCTCGCCTCACTCGTGGTGCTGGCCGCCACGATCACCCCGGCCTCCGCCGTCACCGACGACTGCGGCGACTGGCGCACGGCGGAGGGACAGGCCGCCACCCGTCGCCCGGTCGTGCTGGTGCACGGCTGGACCGGCGGCCCGATGACCGACACCGCCAACGGACTCGCCGCCCGGCTCGGCGAGCGCGTCAGCACGTTCACGTTCGACTACAGCCGCAGATCGCTGCACTGGGCCTCGGACACGCAGATCGCCGGGTGCCTGAGCCGGTTCGTCGACGCTGTGTCGAAGGACCACAAGGGAGCCGGGGGCGACGGCAAGGTGGTCGTGGTCGCGCACTCGATGGGCGGCCTCGCGCTGCGCTACGCCTTGCAGGGCAAGGGCGACACGGTTCCGCACGTGGTCACCCTCGGCACGCCGAACCTCGGGTCGCCGTGGGGCACGACCTGGGTGGCCGACCAGATCCACGCGATCAAGGCGGGCGACAGGGACCAGCCCGCGCCCGAACACAAGGCGGCGTTGTGCCTGGGCCCCCACGACAAGGGAAGCGCACTTCCCCAGGGGTGCAAGAGCGATCTGCCTCCGTGGCTGCCCGCACGCACGAACGTCACGCAGGTCGCCGGCGACGTCACCGTCGATCGGAGCCTCTTCGGATTCCGGCTCTACTCGCTGCCGCTCGTCAGCGACGGAGTCGTGCCCGTGCCGTCCGCCCACGGCTACCACACCTCAGGCCCGGAGGGGGTGAGCCCGGCTGATGGAGCACGGCTGACGACCGTCACCCAGTCCTGCACCGTCGACCACGGCCTGATGCGCACGAGACACGCGCTCGAGGTACCCGCCGGTCTCGCCCTGGACTTCGTCGCGCTGAAGGACCTGCAGTCCAACACCCTCAGCCCGGCGACCGGCTGGTACCTGATCCTCGCGACGTCGTCGGCGAGCTGTTCGCACATGAACCACACCGGTGACGCACCGACACTCGACCGGATCGGTGCCGCCGTGTCCGGGGCGGTCGACGCCCTCGCGCAGCCGATTCCGGTCAACCCCGACGACTACCGCATGCCGAACGAATATCTTGAGTACTACGCGTTCAAGTCCCCCTCCGGGAACTTCACCTGCAGCATCGTCTTCACCGAACCGTCCGCCGGCTGCCACGGGAAGACCTCGCCCCTCCCACCTCGCCCCGAACGCTGCAACCCCAACATCAGCTGGGGCAGCGGCCTGTTCGTCGACGCGAAGGGCAGGACCGACTTCATCTGCACGGGCGGCTTGCTCTACGGCGGCATGAACGGTGGGGAGAAGGTGCTGCCGTACGGGCGTTCGCTGACGGCAGGCGACTTCACCTGCGTCTCCAAGGAAACCGGCATCTCCTGCACCCACAAGCCGACCGGGCGCGGCTTCCGCATCGCCGCCGGGTCGAACGAGCAGTTCTGACGGTGGTGGGGCGCCCGGCCAGGACGCCCCACCACCCCGATCAGGACCTCCAGCCCGCCGCGAGGCTCACCCGCGTGGCGAGGCCGGTGCCGGGATCCCCGGCGTAGCCCCGCACGTCACCCCACGACGACCACCCACCGCCGCCGTAGCGCGCGGCGTGCCAGACCGCACCGCTCGTCGCCAGCGCGACCACGTGCAGCTCACCGCTGGTGAACCCGACGGTGGCGACGTCCAGGGCCAGACCGGTCCGGTTGCCGGTGTAGTCGTCGATCTTCAGCAGCGGTGTCCAGCTCCCGCTGGGCAGGCGGGTGGAGTGGCGCACCCCCGCGAAGCCGTAGTTCGCCACCAGGTGGAAGATCCCGTTCACCTCGGTGGCGCTGACCGACAGCGGGCCGCCCGGGTTTCCGGCGTATGCCTCGACGTCGCCCCACCCGCTCCAGTTGCCGTCGGTGCGGCGCAACGTGTGCATCAGCCGGATCCCGCTGACCGCGGCCACCTGCAGTTCGCCGTTGAGGAACCCCGCCGCGGCGACGTCCGTGAGGTCGGACAGGTCACCGGCGAACGCTTCCACGCTGTGCAGCGGGGTCCACGAGCCGTTGGGCCGCCGGATGCTGTGGTGGACGTTGTCGCCGGCGCTGAGGACGACCACGTGCAGCGCGCCGCCGATCTCCGTGGCGGCCACCCTGGTGATGGTGCCGATCTCCCCGGCGAAGTCCTCCACGTTGCCGAACACCGTCCACGGGCCCTCGACACGCCTGATGGCGTGCCAGAGTTCGCCGTCGTCGCCCGCCACCAGGGCGTGCTGCTCACCGTTGACCATCGCCGAGGCGGTGTCCACCGGGGTGACGGTGGCGCCGGTCGCGGACTTCACGTCACCGAAGCGGGTCCACGAGCCGTCCCGGCCGCGCATGGTGTGGACGAGGCCGCCGGAGCTGTTCGACGTGAACAGCTGGGTGCTGCGCCACTGGTTGACCGTCTCGCCCTTGAGCACGCTGAGCAGGGCGACCTTGTTGTCGTGGCTGGTGACCCTGTCGCGGTTCTCGCTGAGGTGGATGTGCCATAGGTGGCTCGAGTCCGAGCTCGCCGCCACCTTCTTGCGGAAGTCCCACCCCTCGACCGCGGTGTCGTTGTCCGTCTGGCCGAAGAACTCGCGCCACCCCTCGAGTCTGGGGTCGTTCGCCCTGCCCGCGGCCAGCAGGCGGTTCGAGTACACCGCGATGGTGCCGTAGCTGCCTCGCTGGGCGTCGGGGAAGGTCCAGTCGTACGCAGCCGCGAGGTTGGACGGGCCGCCCTGGTCCTGGGGGTCCGTGACCGAGTAGTCGTCGGACCTGTTGCCGGCTCTGGTGTTGTGGTAGCCGGGCTTGTTGTCGTAGATGCCGCCGTCGGTCGTCCCCGGCTGCAGCACCAGCAGTTGCTGCATGAGCCAGGTCGAGACGGGGCTCGTGTTCGCGGGAGCGGCGCCGGCCTGGTGAACGCCCCCCGTCGTCAGCACGCCCGCGACCACCGTCGTCGCGGCGAGCACTGTCGTCAACCTCCTGGTCGTGCGTCTCGGTTTCATGCCGCACAACGTGGACCTCCGGCACCTCGCGTTCACACCGGACTTCGGCAATCGCCTGCTCGGCGGCCGTGTGCCGGGGTAGTAAGTAGCGCCTGGGAGGTGTGCGTGGTGGAGCTGCGCGTGCTCGGGCAGGTCGAGGTGCTGGTCGACGGTCGGCCGGTGGAGATCGGCCACGCACGGCAGCGGTGCGTCCTTGCGGTGTTGCTGGTGGACGCGAACCGGGTCGTCACGGTCGAGCAGCTGCTGGACCGCGTGTGGGCGGAACGGTTGCCGCACAGGGCGCGGCAGGTCGCCACCAACTACGTGTCGCGGTTGCGGCGGGTGCTGGCCGGTGGGGCCGAGATCGCGCGGCTCGGCGGCGGTTACGTCCTGCGGGTGGACCCGGAAGACGTTGACCTGCACCGGTTCCGGCGACTCGTCGGGCAGGCGCGCGAACGGGAGGACGCTCTGGAGCTGCTGGAGGAGGCGGCCGGGCTGTGGCGGGGAGAAGCGTTCGAGGGCGTGGACTCGCCGTGGATCGCCGCCGTGCGCGAAAGCCTTGCGCGGGAACGGTTCGCCGCCGACGCCGACCGCGTGGACCTCGCGCTCGCGCAGGGCGGGCACGCCGCGTTGATCACCGAGCTCGTCGGACGGGCGGACGCGCATCCGCTGGACGAACGGGTCGCCGGGCAGTTGATGCTCGCCCTGCACCGCAACGGCCGCCAGGCCGACGCGCTCGCCCGGTTCGACGACCTCCGCGCACGTCTCGCCGACGAACTGGGCGCCGATCCCCGTCCCGAACTGCGCGACCTGCACCAGCGGATCCTGGCCACGAGCCCGGCGCGCGCCACCGCCGCGGACGTGCCGCGGCAACTGCCCGCGCCCCCGGAGTTCACGGGCCGCGCGGAGCAGCTGGCGCTGCTGGACAAGACGCTCCTGGGCTCGTCCGGCACGGTGCCGGTCGCCGTCGTCGCCGGTGCGGGAGGGATCGGCAAGACCTGGCTCGCGCTGCACTGGGCCCACCGGCACGCCGACGAGTTCCCCGACGGCCAGCTGTTCGCCGACCTGCGCGGCTTCGGCCCCGCCGACCCGCCACTGGCACCGGACGCGGTGCTGTTCGGCTTCCTCACCGCGCTGGGGGTCGCGCCCGACCGCGTGCCGACCGGCCTCGACGCCAAGGCGGCGTCGTACCGGAGCCTGGTCGCCGGCAGGCGGATGCTGGTCGTGCTGGACAACGCGGCCGGTGCCGGCCAGGTCGTCCCGCTGATCCCGGGCAGCCCGGCTTGCACGGTGCTGGTCACCGGCCGCCACCGGCTGGCCTCCCTGATCGACCGGTACGGGGCCAGGCACCTGCCGCTGGGCGCCCTCACCCGTGACGAGGGACGCGGACTGCTGGTCACGCGGCTGGGCGCCGACCGCGTCGCCGCGGAGCCCGCGGCGACCGACGACCTGGTCGACCTGTGCGGCGGTTATCCGCTGGCGCTGTCGATAGCGGTCCGCAACGCGGTCACCGATCCCGCCACCACGCTCGCCGAGGTGGCGGCCCAGCTGCGCGACCTCGGTCTGGCGGTGCTCGACCACGCGACCGATCCCGCCGCGAGCCTGCCCGCCGTGCTGTCGTGGTCCCTGCGCAGACTCACCGGCGAGCAACGCACCGCGTTCGGCCTGCTGGGAATCGCCCCTGGTCCCGACATCACCGCGCCCGCGGTGGCGGCGCTCACCGGGTCGTCCGCCGGCCGCGCGCACCACGTGCTGGCGGCACTGGTGGAGGCCTCGCTCGTCGAACAACGGCCGCACGGTCGCTACGGGATGCACGACCTCGTGCGGGACTTCGCCGCCACGACGGCCGAAACCGCCGACGAGGCCGGGTTGGCGCGCGTCGCGGACTTCTACCTGCACACCGCCCACGCCGCCGACGTGCTGCTCGATCCCCACCGTTCACTCGTGCGGCCCGGACCGCCCGCCGCCGGCGTCCGCCCACTCCCGTTGCCCGACGCGGAGGCCGCGATGGCCTGGCTGGAAGCCGAGCACGCCACCCTGCTCGCCACGCAACGCACCGCCGGCGCGCTCGGCCGGCACGAGGTCGTCTGGCACCTCGCGCGGGCGCTGGACACGTTCCACTACCGGCGCGGTCACCGGCACGACGCGCTCACGTCGTGGCGCGCGGCACTGGACGCCGCCGGACACCTGCCCGACCCCACCACCCGCATCCGCACCCACCGCTACGTCGGCAGCGCCTGTTCCCGCTGCGGTCTGCTGGAGGAGGCCACCGACCATCTCGACCAGGCCCTCGCGCTGGCGTTGCGCCACAACGACTCCACGGAACAGGCGCACACCCACCTGGCGCTCACGACGGTCTGGGAACGGCGGAGGGACGACCGCCGCGCGTACGACCACGCCCGGCAGGCCCTGGCCCTCTACCGCACCCTGTCCCAGCCGGCCTGGGAGGCCGACGGGCTCAACTCGGTCGGCTGGTTCGCCGCCAGGCTCGGCGACTTCGACACCGCGCGCGAGCACTGCGAGGCGGCCCTGGAGCTGCACAGGAGGCACCGCCACCCGATCGGCGAGGCGGACACCCTGGACAGCCTCGGGTTCATCGCGCACAGCACCGGCGACCACGGCCAGGCCGTCGGCCACTACCGCCGTGCCCTCACCCTGTTCCGCGCGCACGGCGACAGCTACCAGGTCGCGAACACCGCCGACAACCTGGGACACGCCCACGCAGCCCTGGGACAGCGTGAGCAGGCCGGGGAGGTCTGGTGGACGGCGCTGGAGCTCTACCGGGAGCAGGACCGCGCCGCCGAGGCCGCCCGCGTCCGGCAGCGGCTCACCGACCTCGGCGAGCCTCGTGGTGGGCCGCCATCCTGATGGGAGCGTTGACCACGCCGAACCCGCCGTAGCCCCCGATCCGTTGCACCACCTCGAAGAACACCCTCGCCCCGGCGAGCTCGGTGTAGAAGTGCAGGTACTCGCCGCGGTCGTCGCGGTCGTAGAGCACCGAGTGCTCGCGCAGCGCGGCGACGCGTTCCGCGGACAGGTCCGTGCGTGCCGCCAGGTCGTCGTAGTAGTTGCCCGGGATGTCGACGAGCCGTGCGCCGGACTGGCGGAGCACCTCGGCGCACGCCAGCGCGTCGGTGCACGTGAACGCGATGTGCTGCGGTTCCTTGACGGCGGGCGCCCATCCGCCGCGCCGGACCAGCGCGGCGTCGAGGGTGAGCCGCACGCCTCCGCTCACGCCCCGGCCCCGCACGAGTCCGAACGGCGCCGCGAACTCCGTCGTGGCACCGGGTTCGAGGCCCAGCACCGAGCGGTAGAAGAGCGTGGCCTCGTCGAAGTTGTCGAACGGCTGGGTCAGCGCCACGTGGTCGATGCCGGTGATCCCCGCGGGGGACGCCGACTCCCCCGTCGGCACGAAGTCGCCGAGCCAGTCCTCGTCGGCGCACAGGAAGATCTGGGTCCCGTCGGGGGCGGCGATCGCGGTCAGCGGCGCTTCGCCGGGGCCAGCCTCGCGGGACAGCGGTGGCGCGAGCAGGACCTTCGCGCGGTGCGCCGCCGCGGCGGGATCCGGTACGGCGACGCCGAGTGCGCCGATCGCGCCGGGCTCGCCCTCCGCGTTGACCAGCACGCGCGCCTCGCCCTGCGTCCACAGCTCCACGGGCTTCGAGCGGTGCACGCCCGCCCTCGTGAAGCCGAGCGCGGCGAGGTTCGACTCCCCCACGACCTCGGCGAAGGCGAACCCGGTAGAGACGGGCGCGGCCGGAACGTCCAGCAGGCCCAGGGAGTCCTTCAACGCCACCAGGGACCGCATCGCGTCGACCGCGGCGCGGTAGGGGTCGGCCTGGCGGAAGACGTCGTTGAACACCTCCAGCGAGAGCGGTCCGCGGTAGCCCGCGTCGAGCACGTTGCGGGTGAACGTCGTCAGGTCGAAGTCGCCCTGGCCGGGGAAGAGGCGGTGGTGGCGGCTCCACTGCAGGACGTCCATCGGCAGCGTCGGCGCGTCGGCCAGCTGCAGGAAGAAGATCTTCTCGCCGGGGATGGCGCGGATGGCCCTCGGATCGTCCCCTTTGGACAGGATGTGGAAGCTGTCGAGGCAGACGCCGAGCGCCGGGTGGGCGGCGCGGCGCACGATCCGCCACGCGTGCTCGTAGCCGTTGACGTACCTGCCCCACGCCAGCGCCTCGTAGGCGATGCGCAGACCCCGTTCGGCCGCGCGGGTCGCGAGCAGGTGCAGCTGTTCGGCCGCGAGATCGTCGTCGTCGATGGCGTCCGGCGACACCGACGAGCACACCAGCACGGTGTCCGCGCCGAGCTCGGCCATGACGTCGAACTTGTGCCCGGCGCGGCGCAGGTTGCGGGCGAGCACGTCCGGCGGCACGGCCTCGAAGTCGCGGAAGGGCTGGTAGAGGTCGATGTTCAGGCCCAGGTCGGCGCAGCGCCGGCGGATCTCCGCCGGGCCGCGGCGGGACGCGAGCAGGTCGTTCTCGAACAGCTCCACGCCGTCGAACCCGGCCTCGGCGGCCGCGGCCAGCTTGTCGTCGAGCGTGCCGGACAGGCAGACGGTCGCGATGGCGGTGCGCAGGTCAGGACGCATGCGCGGGCTCTCCTTCCAGCTCCTCGAAGTGCGCGAGCATGCGGGCCGCGTCCGGTTCGACGCCGGTGAACAGCCGCAACGACTCCGCGGCCTGCAGCACGACCATCCCGCCGCCGTGCAGCACGCGGCAGCCCCTCGCCCGCGCCGCCGCGAGCAGGGCGGTCTCCAGCGGCCGGTAGACGATGTCCGCGACCCAGAGGTCCTCGCGCAGCACCGACTCGTCGATCGGCAGCCCGGGATGGGCCGCCATGCCCGTGGGGGTCGCGTGGACCAGTCCGTCGGCGGTCCGCACGGCGTCGGGACCGCACGTGACGGCCCGGTCGGCGCCGAACCTGTGCTTCAGCGCCGCCACCAGCCCTTCGGCGCGCTCGGGGTCGACGTCGTGCACGCCCAGGCGTCCGGTGCCGAGCGACAGCAGCGCGTGCCCGACCGCGGCACCCGCTCCCCCGGCGCCGAGCAGGACGACGTCCTGCATGCGGGCGCCGGGAAGGCCTCGGCGCACGCTCCGGGCGAAGCCGGTGGCGTCGGTGTTGTGGCCCACGGCCTTGCCGCCGTCGAAGACCACGGTGTTGACGGCGCCCAGCGCCGCGGCCTCGGGCACCAGGTCGTCCAGGTGCGCCAGGACCGCCTGCTTGCCCGGATGGGTGATGTTGAGGCCGTGGAACCCCTCCGCGCGGGCCGCGGCGAGCACCTCGCCCACCGGTTGCCCGAGTTCGTCGAGGTCCAGGAGGCGGTAGGTGTAGCGCAGCCCGAGCTCGGCGGCCTCGCGTTCGTGCAGCGCCGGGCTCAGGGACGGGCCGATGCCGGAGCCGACGAGACCGATCAGGTAGTGGGTCACGCGGCCTCCCGGCTTAATGTACGAACTAGTGAGTTCACAGTAGCGCACCCGGCCCGTGCGCAGGAAGGCCTTAGAAGCCCCGGAAGTTCGTCCGGTGGCAGGCGCGGGCGAGAGTTCCGGAGGCGGTGCCGCCGCGATGTCCTCATACCGGGCGTGTTCGGGCATCGCGGCGGTGCCGTCTCCGGGGCCCTCGCCCGCCACCGCCGCCCGGTGGGACTTCCGGGACACGGCCTAGAGTTGGCTGGTCGTCCGCAGATCGAAGGGGGCCCGGTGGCCGCACCGTCGTCGTCCGATGCCGAGCGCCAGCGGGACAAGGACCGCACCCGCGCCGACATCCTGGACGTTGCCACGCGGGAGTTCGCGGACAAGGGCTACACGGGCGCGCGTGTCGACGAGATCGCCGAGCGCACCAGCACCACGAAGCGGATGATCTACTACTACTTCGGCGGCAAGGAACAGCTGTACATCGCCGTCCTGGAACGCGCCTACCTGGCCATCCGGGCCCTCGAGGCCGAGCTCGACGTCGAGCACCTCGCCCCGGAGGACGCGATCCGCCGGCTCGCGGAGCTGACCTTCGACCACCACGAGGCGCACCCCGACTTCATCCGGCTCGTCAGCATCGAGAACATCCACCGCGCCGAGCACATCGCGCGGTCCGAGGTGCTCGGCGGCCTGGCCAACCCCGCGCTCGACGGCCTGGCGCAGATCCTCGAACGAGGCCGCGCCGCCGGCCGGTTCCGCACCGACGTCGACCCGCTCGACGTGCACATGGTGATCAGCTCGTTCTGCGTCTTCCGGCTCGCGAACCGGCACACGTTCGCCGCCATCTTCGGGCGGGACATGCTCGACCCGAACCGGCGCGAGCACTACCGAAGCATGCTCGGTGACATGCTGGTCGACTACCTGACCAGCTGAAACAAACCCTTGACACGCGGGGGTGGCGTATCCGACCTTGTATTAACTAACTAGGTCGTACATGGGAGTACGCCGTGACCACATCGATGGCCCGCAAGACTGCGCTGGCAGCCTGGATCGGCAGCGCCCTCGAGTACTACGACTTCTTCATCTACGGCACAGCCGCCGCGCTGGTGTTCAACAAGGTCTTCTTCCCCGCCGCCGATCCCGCGACGGGGACCCTGCTGGCGCTCGGCACGTTCGGCGTCGGCTACCTCGCGAGGCCGCTCGGCGCGTTCGTCCTCGGACACGTCGGCGACCGCTTCGGGCGCAAGAAGGTCCTCGTGTTCACGTTGCTGCTGATGGGCGTGGCGACCTTCGCCGTCGGCTGCCTGCCGACCTACGGCACGGCCGGCGTCTGGGCGCCGATCGCCCTCGTCTTCCTCCGCCTGCTGCAGGGACTCTCGGCGTCGGGCGAGCAGGCCGGTGCGAACTCGATGTCGCTGGAGCACGCGCCGGAACACCGCCGGGCGTACTTCACGAGCTTCACCCTGAGCGGCACGCAGGCGGGGCAGATCCTCGCCACGGCGATCTTCCTGCCCGTGGCGGCGCTGCCCCAGGAGGACCTGCTGTCGTGGGGCTGGCGCATTCCGTTCTGGTGCAGCGCGATCGTCGTGGTGGTCGGGCTCGTCATCCGCCGCAAGATCGACGAGACCGCGGAGTTCAAGCGCGCCAAGGTGGCGAAGCTCCCCGTCGCGGTGCTGTTCCGCACGCACTGGGCCGACGTCCTGCGCGTCGTCGTCGCGGCCACCATCGCCTCGGTCAGCACGATCTTCACCGTCTACGCCCTGAGCTACGCGGTGAACACGATCGGGCTCGCACGCACGCCCATGCTGTGGGTCGGCGTCCTCGCCAACGTCGTGGCGCTCGCCGCGATCCCGTTGCTGGCGGGGCTGTCGGACAAGATCGGCCGCAAGCCCGTGTTCCTCGCCGGGTGCGGCGCGTGCGCGATCCTGATCTTCCCCTACCTGTGGTCGATCTCCATCGGCTCCTACGGGCTGGTGTTCGCGCTCGGCATCCTGCTGTTCGGCGTCGCCTACTCCGCGATCAACGGCATCTGGCCGTCGCTCTACGGCGAGATGTTCAGCACCGAGGTGAGGCTGTCCGGCATGGCGATCGGCACGCAGATCGGGTTCGCGGTCGCGGGCCTGGCGCCGAGCGTGGTCGCGGCGATCGGCTCCGGGCGCGAGGACTGGATCGGTGTCGCGATCTTCACGGCGGCCGTGTGCGCGCTCAGCGCGGTGGCGATCGCGACGGGACGCGAGACGTTCAAGCGGCCGACCGCGGAACTCGGGCGGCCCGCGCGCGAGGAACGCGCGACTGCTCCGGCCTGACACAACCCTTCCGGGGCAAGGGTTCGAGGCCGTCCACCGTCGCAGGCGGCCTCGACCCGCTCTCCAGGTTCTGCCCCACCAGGGAGAAAGGGGTTACACTCGTCCCTGAGCGGTTGAGCCTGCAGCTGCGCCCTTCTTCCGAACCCTGTTCGCGAAGGCCAGGAGGCTCCTGCCATGTCGAACACCTTCCTTTCGCCACTGCACGTGCAGCGCGAGGTGCACGGACTCTCGATCGTCGTGCGCGCCGCCGGCGAGGTGGACGACTTCACCGTGCTGCCGCTGCGGGTCGAGCTGCAGACGGCCCTCGCGATGGCGACAGCGCCGCACCCCGTCGTGGTCGACCTGTCCGCCGTGCGGTTCTTCGGGTCCGCCGGCCTCAACGAACTCGTGAGACACCACCGCGCCGCCGAGGCCGTGGGCATCCCCCTCCGGATCGCGGCGGCGCACAAGGCGGTGCTGCGGCCGATCTCGCTGACCGGGCTCGACCGGGTGCTCCAGGTGTGGCCGGACGTCGAGCAGGCGCTGACCGCCGGCCGGAGTGCCTGGACGGCCTGCTAGACCCGTTCTCCCCGGGGAGCCGGGGGGTCTGCGTCCTCAGTGGACCGGGCCCCCGGCTCCCTTCGGTCACGGCTTGGTCAGCCGCACCAGCCACCCGTCGTGATCGGTGTGGCTCATGCCGTACTTGGCCGTGCTGACGAACGCGTTGTCGTTGGAGAACACCACGTGCTGCACGTCGCCGTCGCCCTTGCGGACGTGGCCGGGCGGCACGCAGTTCTGCGCGTTCTCCGGGTCGGACGTGTCGTACTCCAGGTTGAAGTCGCCGCCGACGACCGTCTTGCCGCTCACGCCCTCGACGGACCGGATGTTCGGGACCACGTCGAACAGCAGCGCCCGGCACTGGGCCAGTGCGACCGGCTCGCTGCTCGCGGACAGGTGCGTCGCGCACGAGAGATGGTCACCCACGGCGTACGCACAGGCGAATGTGCGCTGCTCGTTACCGCTGTCCTGGCTCGTGTACCGGCCGCTCCACGCGTTCACGCCCCGGTAGTTCGCCGCCGCAACGCGCCCGAGCACGGCGTTGCCGTAGTCCTGGCCGTTGGTGCACTTGACCGGCGTGCCGGTGTCACGGCGGATCGCCGGTGCGAACACGTGGTAGATCACATCACCCGGCCAGGCCTGCGTCAGCGCCGGCGCCAACTGACCCGGCACGTCGCCGGAGCAGATCTCGTTGAGCGTCACCAGGTTCGGGCGCACCCGGCGGATCAGGTCGGCCGCCTCGGGAACCGACCGCCCCTGCGCGTAACAGCCGGCTATTCCGCTGTTGCACAGGTTCAGCTGCAGCTCCCAGAACCGTTCGGCGGCCACCACCGCCCCACCCGGCGAGGACACCACCACCGGCGTCGCGTCCAGGTACTCGACCGACCGGCTCCCCGCCGCCGCTCCCGGCACCGCCATCATCGACAGGAGCACCACCACCGCCGTCAGCACGGCCGTCGCGCTGTGTCTCCGAGCCACATGCCCTCCAGTTGGATCGAGTCACCGCGCACCCGATCCTGGCAGCGATCACCGCGCCGCGGAACGCTCAGGGCAGCAGCGCCACTCCGTCCTCGTCCGCGTGCAGCACGTCGCCCGGCCTGAACTCGACCCCGCCGAACGTCACGGGCACGTCCACCTCCCCCGCCCCGGTCTTGCCGCTCTTGCGCGGAACCGTGCCCAGTGCGAACACCCCCAGGTCCATCCCCGCGAGCGCCGCGCTGTCCCGCACCGCGCCGTGCAGCACGAGCCCGGTCCAGCCGTTCTCGGCGGCGGCCGCGGCGATCAGGTCACCGGTCAGCGCGGTGCGCAGCGACCCACGACCGTCGACCACGAGCACACGCCCCTCCCCCGGCGTGCGCAGGAGGGTGCGGACCAGGTCGTTGTCCTCGAAGCAGCGCACCGTGCGGACCGGGCCCGCGAACCGCCTGCGGCCGCCGAAGGACCGGAACTGCAGGTCGCAGACGCGCAGCGCGTCGCCGTGCTCGTCGACCAGGTCGGCCGTCGCGACTGGGGTGATCACCGGGTCTCCTCGGGTTCGCCGGCCACCCTGGTGCGGTGGCCCTGCGGTAGAAGGTAGATGCGTGCCGTCTCCTCGAGCTCCTCCGCCGCGTCGGCGGCGCTGAGGAGGTCGGGGCCGGCGACGAGCGCGGTGGTCGGCCAGCAGGGCGTGGAACAGGAGCAGCGGCTACTTCCCCACGCGCATCCCGAGGTACGCCGTGAGCGGCGGCAGGACGTCGCCGCCGAACACCGGGCTCACGCGCCCAACGCGGTCCGGATCGCCTGCGCCGCGAGGTGGGGAGCGCTGAGCACCGGAACGTCGAGGTTCGCCCGCACCGCGTCGGCGACCGGGGCGAGCGAGAACTGGCCGAGCACCACCACGTCCGCATCACGGGCACGGGCGGTCTCGGTCACCAGCCGGGCGGCGCGCTCGATCTCCCCGGCTGCCAACGCGTCACGTGCGCCGGGGACCACGCAGCCCTCCACCTCGACGGAACCGAGGTGAACGCGCAGCCTGTCCGCGGTGTCCCGGGCCCCCGCCTCGGCAGGGGCGAGGACGAGCACCCTGCTCGGGGACAGCCGGGCGACCTCCTCGAACAGGGCGAGGTCCGGCGGCAGCACCGGGACCGGGTGGTCCACCTCGGTGGCGATCGGGCCGTACATCGAGCACGTCAGCAGCACGGCGTCCGCGCCGCTGTCGACGGCGTAGCCGATCAGGGTGCGCATCCGGGCCTTGAGCTCGGGCGTCAAGCCGCCGGCCCGCTCGGCGGCGGCGGTCAACGTGTCGTCGAGGACGTTCCACAGCCGGGCGTCCGGCATGGCGGTGGCGAAGGCGTCGGCGGCGGGCGCCATCGGGGCCTGAGTGGCGTGCACGAGTGCGACGAGTGCCATGTCAGGCGTTCTCGATCGCGGTGACGACGGCCTGGGTGAAGCCGCTGCAGGACGCCGTGCCGCCGAGGTCGCGGGTGCTCGTGCCACCGGTCACCGTGGACGTGACGCCTGCCTCCACCCGTGCGGCGGCGTCGCGCAGGCGCGGGTCGTCGTGCCTGCCCGCCAGCCACTCCAGGAGCATCGCGCCCGAGTGGATCATGGCGATCGGGTTGGCGGCGTCCTGGCCCGCGATGTCCGGCGCGGAGCCGTGCGCGGCCTGTGCCATGGCGTGGGTGTCGGAGGAGTTCACCGACGCGGCGATGCCGAGCGAACCGGCGATCTCACCGGCCAGGTCGGAGAGGATGTCGCCGAACATGTTCTCGGTGACGATCACGTCGAACCGGTCGGCGCGGCGCACGAGGTGCACGGTCATGGCGTCGATGTGGAAGTCGTCCACGGTGACGTCCGGATACTGCGCGGCGATCTCGCGGCAGACGTCGCGGAACAAGCCGGTGGTCAGCCGGAGCACGTTGGCCTTGTGCACGATCGTGACGCGCTTGTCGCGCTGCATGGCCAGTTCGAACGCGGTGCGGGCGATCCGTTCGGTGGCGGCACGGGTGATGATGCCCATCGCGACGGCCACGTCCGGGGTGGGCATGTACTCACCGGTGCCCGCGAAGGTGTTGCGGTCGGCGTAGAAGCCCTCGGTGTTCTCCCGCACGATCACCAGGTCGGTGCCGGGCACGACCGCGTTGCCGCCGGGAAAAGCCTTGGCGGGACGCACGTTCGCGTACAGGTCGAAGTGCTTGCGGATCACGCCGCTGGGGTTGAGCTGCGAGCGGAACGGCTGCGGGTAGGCCACGCTGTCGTGCGGGCCGAGCAGCCACCCGTCCAGCTCGCCCAACGCGTCGAGCGTCTCCTGCGGGGTGTGGGCGCCGTGGGTCTCGATCGCCGCTGCCCCCAGCGGGAGTTCGGTCCACTCGGCGGGTTCGACGCCGGCCGCGCGCAGGGCCGCGTCGAGGACGGTGACGGTGGCGGGCACGATCTCCGGTCCGATGCCGTCACCGTGCAGGACGCCGAGGCGGTAGGGCTTGCTCATGTCGGATCTGCCTTTCTCAGCGGGCGTGTTCGGCGTCGACGCGGGTGGTCAGGCCGGTCGCGACGATCGTGCGGGTGGCCTCGACGGAGGCGTAGGTCCACAGGATGCGCATCGGGGCGGTGTCCGAGGCGTTGCGGAAGCGGTGGGGCACGCCCGCGTCGACGAAGGTGGTGTCGAAACGGGTGAGGTGGTGCTCCACGCCGTCGATCTCGACGACGGCGTCGCCCTCGAGGATCACGACGCTCTCCGGGCAGTTGTGCGTGTGCAGCGGGATGCCCGCACCGCCCGCGAACAGCGTCTGTCCATTCAGGAACGCCATCGCGCCGCGCGCCCTGGTCACGAGCGGGATCGTGCTGGCGCCGCCGCCGCGTGAGAACGCGGGCAGCTCGGCCGCGCGGAGCACCGAGGCGGGGAAGGTCTCGTTCATCGCAGGGTCCGATCCGGGTTTCGAGGTGGTGACGCCACCGTAACCCGGTCTTGGTATTTTGCCAACAAGTAATACCAACGAGGTGACCCGCGTCTCGGCGCCGGGCCGTAGACTGCGGGCGAACGAACACCCCCGCGAGGATGGACGCATGCCGCCGACTCAGCTCACCCGTCAGGTCGCCGCGCGCATCGTCGACTACATCCGCGCGGAGCAGGTCGCCGCCGGAACCCGTCTCGTCGAGCGCACCCTGGCCGACCAGCTGCGCGTCTCCCGGTCGCCGGTGCGCAACGCACTGCGCCTGCTCGCCGACTCGGGCGCGGTCGCCGAGGCCGAGCGCGGCGGTTACACCGTCCTCGACGCCGACCTCCCGCTCGACCTCGCCGAGGACGCGGAGGACGGCGCGGACGAGGCCGTCTACCTGGCGATCGCCTCCGACCGCCTGGACGGCGCGCTGCCCGACCGCATCACCGAGAGCGCGCTGGTCCGGCAGTACGGCCTCACCCCGGCGCAGCTCAACCGCATCCTGCGCCGGGCGTCGTCCGAGGGCTGGATCGAACGGCTGCCCGGCTACGGCTGGGAGTTCCGGCCGACGCTGACCTCCGAGCAGTCCTATGCGGACAGTTACCGCTTCCGCCTGACCATCGAACCGGCGGCGATCCTCGAACCGACGTTCGTGCTTGACCGCCAGGCGATCGAGCAGGTGCGCGACCAGCAGCAGCGGCTCGCGGACGGGGCGATCCACGAGCTGGACAACGTCGAGCTGTTCAACATCAACCACGTCTTCCACGAGACGATCGCGGAGTGCAGCCGCAACGGGTTCTTCATCGAGGCGCTGCGCCGGGTCGACAACCTGCGCCGCCTGGTCGAGTACCGCCGCAGGCTGCCGCGCGACCGCGGCGTGGTGCGGTGCCGCGAGCACGTGGAGATCGCCGACCTGCTGCTGGCCGGACGCCAGGCCGAGGCGGCCGAGCGCATGCGTGAGCACCTCAGCTCCGTCACCACTGAGAAGACCGTCTCCTAGCAGCCAGAACACGCCATCCCGTGATCCACGATCACCTACCGCGGGTGTGTTGCGACCAAGATTCTTGGTACTTCCTACTTGTAAAATACCGAGCAGCGACCTACTGTCGCCTCCACCGCACCCGGACCCGACGGCCGGTCGGCGCGGCACGAACCGCGCTCCGGCCTCCCGGCCCACGTTCCCCATCCGCGCGAGTGGAGAAGCAAAGATGCTTGCCGTTCTCGGTTTTCTCACGCTGGGCACGTTCATGGTGCTCGTGCTGCGCAAGTACGCCACGGCGTTCGTCGCGATCATCGCGGCGCCGGTCGTCTTCGCGATCATCGCCGGCCGCGGCGGTGATCTCGGGGACATGGCCGTCAGCGGTATCAAGACCGTGGCACCGACCGCGATCCTGTTGCTGTTCGCGATCCTCTACTTCGGCGTCATGATGGACGCCAGGTTGTTCGACCCGGTGTCCCGCGCCATCATCCGTCTGTCCAAAGGGGATCCAGTCCGGATCTGCGTGGGCACGGCCGTGCTGGCGCTGCTGGTCGCTCTCGACGGCGACGGCACCACGAGCTACATGATCATCTGCTCGGCGTTCCTGCCGATCTACCGCAGGCTCGGCATCAACCCACTGGTCATCGCCACGATCGCGACCATGGCGCTGGGCGCGGTGTCCGGCTCCACCCCGTGGGGCGGCGCGGCGACGCGGGCCATCAGCGTCCTGCACCTCGACGCCACGGCCTACTTCGTGCCGTTCCTGCCCTCGCTCGCGCTGACCGGCGGCGTCATCGTGCTCATCGCCTATCTGCTCGGCCGGCGCCAGCGCCGCCGCGTCGACCCGCTCGTGATCGCCGAGGTGGCCCAGGAGATCGCCGCCAACCGCAGCCGCGGCGGTGGCACCACGACGATCACCGGCGGATCCGACAGCGGAGACGACCACGACGAACCCGAGTCCGTCACGCCCCGGTGGAGGATGTGGTTCAACGCCGGCCTCACCGCACTGCTGCTGGTCCTGCTCGTCCTGGGCGTCGCCCCGCTGGTCACGCTGTTCATCGCCGGGTTCGTCATCGCCCTGCTGGTCAACCACCCGAAGCTCACCGAGCAGGGCGACGTCATCAAGCGACACGCCTCCAGCGCCGTTCCCGTGGTGGTGCTCGCGCTGGCCGCGGGCATCTTCACCGGCATCCTCACCGACACCGGCATGGTCGAGGCGATGGCGAAGTCGATGCTGTCGATCGTCCCCGACGGCATGGGCAACCTGATCCCGGTGTTCACCGCCGTCATCGGACTGCCGCTGAGCTTCTTCATGTCCAACGACGCCTACTTCTTCGGCGTGCTGCCCGTTCTCGCCGAGTCCGCGGCCCAGTTCGGCATCCCCGCCGACGAGATCGCCCGCGCCGGCGTCATCGGCCAGATGCTGCACTCCGTCGGCCCGGCCTCCGCGCCGCTGTGGGTGCTGCTCGGCCTGGTCAAGCGCGACCTCGGCGACTTCCAGCGGTTCGCCCTTCTCCCGGTCACGCTCGGATCGCTGGCCTGGATCGTCTTCGCCGTGCTCACCGGCGCCATCAGCATCTGACGAGGAGTCCTCCCATGAGCACGATCACCACCGTCGACCCCGCCACCGGCGCACCACTGGCCGAACACCGGGCTTTCACACCGTCCGAAGTGGACAACGCGATCGCCGCCACCCGGTCCGCCGCGGACGTCTGGGCCGCCACGCCGCTGCCGCGCCGCCTCGCGCACCTGCGGGTCCTGGCAGGGGAACTGCGCGCCTCGCAGGACTCCCTGGCCGCCCTGATCACCTCCGAGATGGGCAAGCCGGTCGCCGAGGCACTGGGCGAGGTGGAGAAGTCCGCCATCACGGCCGAGTACTACGCCGCCAACGCCGAGCAGATCCTCGCCGACGAGCCCGTCGACGTCGGCCCCGGTACGCGGGCCTGGATCCGGTACGAACCCCTGGGCGTGGTCTTCGCGGTGATGCCGTGGAACTTCCCGCTGTGGCAGGTGATGCGCTTCGCGGTGCCGACGCTGGCCGCCGGGAACACCGTGCTGCTCAAGCACTCCCCCAACGTCACCGGCAGCGCGCTCGCGATCCAGGACCTCGTCGCCCGCGCAGGGTTCCCGCCCGGTGCGCTGACGACGCTCGTCGTCGCCGAACCCGACGTGCCCGCCGTCAGCGAGCGGATCATCGCCGACGACCGCGTCGCCGCCGTCACGCTCACCGGCAGCAACCGGGCGGGCGCGGCGGTCGGAGCGGCGGCGGGCCGCGCGGCGAAGAAGTCCGTTCTGGAACTGGGCGGTTCCGATCCGTTCATCGTGCTGGACGACGCCGACCTGGACGCGGCCGCCACCGCCGCCGTGCGCGCCCGGTTCACCAACGCCGGTCAGAGTTGCGTGTGCGCCAAGCGGTTCCTGCTCCACGACGCCATCGCCGACGAGTTCACCGCCCGGTTCGTCGACAGGACGCGCGCGCTGACCGTGGGGCCGCTGGCCCGCGCCGACCTGCGCGACCAGCTCCACGCCCAGGTCGAGAAGTCGGTGGGCCAGGGCGCGACCCTGCTGCTCGGCGGCAACCCGGTCGACGGACCCGGCTACTTCTACGAGCCGACCGTCCTCGCCGGCACGGGTCCCGGTGTCGTCGCGTTCGACGAGGAGACCTTCGGCCCCGTCGCCGCGCTGGCCACCGGCGCCGACGACGCGGAACTCGCGGACCTGGCCAACGCGAGCGAGTACGGGCTCGGGGTGAGCATCTGGAGCGCCGACCCGGACCGGGCGCTGCGGCTGGCGGGAACCATCACGAGCGGTGCGGTTTTCGTCAACGCGATCGTCGCGTCCGATCCGCGTCTGCCCTTCGGCGGCACCAAGCGCAGCGGGCACGGACGGGAACTCGCCGCCGCCGGCATCCGCGAGTTCACGACCGTCCGCACGTACTGGCTGAGCGGTTCGGTGTAACGAAGATTCATCGCCGACCGAAGTCCGGGCATCAGGAAAGCTCCGGGAGGCCGCCCACATGCCCAAGATCAGCAGACGCACGGTTCTGAAGGCCGGTGGCACCGCCGCCGCACTGACCGCCGTCGGGGTCAACGCCGGAACCGCGCACGCCGACGCGCCGACGGGCGCGAGTTTCGTCAACATCATCGCGCACTCCGACGACGACCTGCTGTTCATCAACCCGGACATCCAGCCGGCGATCCTGTCCGGCTGTCCGGTGCGGACGATCGTGCTCACCGCCGACGAGTACAACGGCACCGACGACCTGACCCGCGAGCAGCTCTCCGCCGAGCTGCACAAGGGGCAGCGCAACGCCTACGCGTCCCTCGCGGGAGTGGCCAGCACGTGGACCCGCACCGCGCTGGTCGTGGCGGGCAGGACGGTCGAGATCAACACCCTCGACGGCAAGCCGAACGTGCAGCTGGTCTACCTGAACCTGCCCGACGGTGGCGACGACCTGCACATCGACGCCCTCACGAACCTGTGGAACAGCACGTCCTACAGCACCAGCACGATCGTCCCGACCGGCAGCCCCGCGAACCAGGTGCAGAACTACACGCAGTCCACCCTGGTCAACGTCCTCGTGGGACTGTTGCAGCAGTACCAGCCGACCGTGATCCGGTGCCAGGACCCGCACCCGGACGACCAGCGGTACGCCAACGGCATGCCGGAGCACTGGGACCACATCGCCGCGGCGAAGTTCGCCCAGCGGGCCGTGAAGACCTACGAGGGACCGATCGGCCGCCCGTACGCGCTGCTCGTGCGCTACCGCTGCTACAACACCCGTCAGTCCCAGCCGAACGTTCCGCTCGCGCTGCGGACGCCGAAGACCGCCGCCTACAACAAGTACAAGGCGCAGGACCCGCTGACCGGCGACACGTTCGACGTGAACATGTCGCGCAGCTACGAGCGCTGGCCCGTGGCGCCCCAGTGGGTCGCGCGCGACAGCGCCGGCACGGTGCACGCGTTCATCGCGGCGGGCGACTCGCTGATGTGGTGGCGCCAGCCCACCGGCGGCGCGTGGGTCGGTCCGACGCTGCTGCTGGCCGGGTCGTTCGCTCCCGGTGTCGCGGTGGCCATGCGCGGTGACAACAGGTTGCAGCTCGCGGTGCTCGACCTCGACACCGCCGCCATCCGCACCTGCACGCAGACCGCCGCGGGCGCGCAGAGCTTCGGCTCGTGGACCTCGCTCGGCAACCCGAACAGCAGCACGCCCGCCTACCAGACACCGGTGTTCGGCGTCTCGAACGGCGTCCTGGAGCTGTACGTCGTGAACCGCGCCGGCACCCTGGGCAACAAGTGGCAGGTGGGCAGCGGTTTCAGCACGAGCTGGGCCACGGCGTCCGGCGGGGGCGGCAAGGCGATGTCCCAGCCCTCCGCGATCACCGCGCCGGGCGGGCGGATGCACGTCTTCGCCGACGGCAACGGCAACGCGTTCCACTGGTACCAGAACGTCGGCGGCGCGACGACCTACCAGGCGCTGACTGTCGCCGCGCAGAGCACCGCGTCCATCGGCACGGCGCTGGACGGGAACCGCGTCCGCGTCTTCACCCGCCGCCACGGCGACGGATCCGTCAGCACGTTGCGGGAGCAGACGGCGAACGGCGCGTGGGAGACGACGCCGCAGAACCTCGGCGGCATGGGCGGAATCGGCCCGGTCGCCGCCGTCACCTCCGGCGGCCGCACGCTCGCGTTCGCGCGCAACGACTCCTACGGCCTGAGCATGATCCGCCAGGACGCGGCGGGGAACTTCACGCCGTGGCAGGACCTCGGCGGTTACTTCGAGGGCGCGCCCTCCGCCGTGGTGGACGCGCAGGGCCTCGTGCGCGTGCTCGCACTCGGTGCCGACATGCGCCTGCACGAACGCGTGCAGACGGCCGTGGGCCCGGACGCGCCGTTCGGCGGCTGGCAGCTCGCCGGCAACTGACGACACGGCACGGCGGCGTGCACCGAGGTGCACGCCGCCGTCGTGTGCGTGGAGGAGGTCAGTCCTTCTTGAAAGCGTCCTTGACCTTCTCGACACCTTCCTTGAGGTGACCCTTCGTCTGGTCGGCCTGACCCTCGGCCTCGAGGCCGGTGTCGTCGGTCGCGTTGCCGACGCCTTCCTTGACCTTGCCCTTGAGCTGGTCGGCCTTGGCGTCGATCTTGTCGTCGGTGCCCATGTTTCCTTCCCGGCACCTGAGTCTCAGGTGCGACGTCTGCTGATGGGTGCCCCCGCACCCACGGATCCGAAACGCCTCCCGGAAACTTTCGGATGTGATGTCGGAACGGGGCTGATCGCGTTCGCAGCAGTGGTGAGGACGCCCGCACGGGGCGGCGAGCAGACCGTCGCGTTCATCAAGGGCGCCTGCGACAGGGCCATCGCACTGGCGGGCACCACCGCGGAGATCGCGCACCTCACCCGGCGCCGCGACCGACTGGCGCGACACGGCTATCCGGGTGGTTTCTCCCCACCGAACTCGATGTTCATTTGGTGGCTCGTTGACAGACGCGGCGCCGACTCGACAGGCTGCACCTCCCTGTGATCGAAAGGTGCCGCTTGTCATGAAACTCCGTTTCCTCTTACCGGTCGTCGCCCTCCTCTCCGCCGTCGTCGTCACCCCTGCCGCGGCGGCGGAGGCCGACCCGGTGCAGGCCGCCGACGCCTGCTACACCTGGAACCGCACCCTGTCGGAGGGCGCCTCGGGCGAGGACGTGCGCCAGCTGCAGATCCGGGTGGCGGGTTATCCCGGGTACGGCGCGGTGCTCGGCATCGACGGCCAGTTCGGCCCGGCCACGAAGGCCGCCGTGACCCGTTTCCAGCAGGCCTACGGTCTCGGCGCCGACGGCATCGCCGGCTCCGCGACGTTCACGAAGATCTACGCGTTGCAGGACAACGACTGCACGCCGATCAACTTCACCTACGACGAGCTCAACAACTGCAACTCCACCTGGGCGGGCGGCAACGTCTCCGCGGCGACCGCGCGCGCGAACGCCCTGGTGTCCATGTGGAAGCTGCAGGCCATGCGGCACGCCATGGGCGACCGGCCGATCGACGTGAACGGCGGCTTCCGCAGCGTCTCGTGCAACAACGCCGTCGGCGGTGCGGCGGGAAGCCGCCACCTCTACGGTGACGCCGTCGACCTGGGCGCCGGACCGCAGGGCTTCTGCGCGCTGGCGAAGCAGGCCCGCAACCACGGCTTCAACGAGATCCTCGGCCCGGGCTACACCGGCCACAACGACCACGTGCACGTCGCGCACAAGTCGTCGCGCTTCTGGTCCGCGCCGAGCTGCGGCATCTGACGCTGAAGCGTCCACACGCGGTGACCGGCGGCCTCCGCCGGTCACCGCGTTCTCGTTCCCGATCTGGACAGCGCCGCACAGCGGGTGTTTGGATCGATGCACAGCGTGTTTACAACGTTGTAAACCGATCCCTGCAGATTGGACGAGACTTTGACGTCAAAGATCGTCGTGGCGGCTCTGGCCGTCTCCCTGCTCGGCGGCGTGCCCGCCGTGGCCTCGTCCGCGGCCGCCGTGCCCGACTTCGCGACCTCGGAGGCCGGCAACCCCTTCGTGGACGGCTGGTACGCCGACCCCGATGTCGCCGTCTACGACAACAAGTACTGGGTCTTCCCCACGTCGTCGCGGCCGTACGACGAGCAGACGTACCTCGACGCCTTCTCCTCGACCGACCTCGTCAACTGGACCAAGCACCCCAATGTCCTCACCAAGGCGAACATCTCGTGGGCGCGCCGGGCCGTGTGGGCGCCTGCGCCCGTGCAGCGCAACGGCAAGTACTACCTCTACTTCGGCGCCAACGACATCCAGAGCAACTCCGAACTGGGCGGCATCGGCGTCGCGGTCGCCGACCGGCCCGAGGGCCCGTACCGCGACGCGATCGGCAAGCCCCTGATCGCCCAGTTCGTCAACGGCGCGCAGCCGATCGACCAGGACGTGTTCGTCGACACCGACGGTCAGGCGTACATGTACTACGGCGGCTGGGGACACGCCAACGTGGTCAAGCTCAACGCGGACATGACGAGCCTCGGCCAGTTCGCCGACGGCAGCACGTACAAGGAGATCACGCCGGCGAACTTCACCGAGGGTTCGCAGATGTTCAAGCGCAACGGCAAGTACTACTTCATGTGGTCCGAGGACGGCTGGACCGGCCCGAACTACGCGGTGTCCTACGCGATCTCCGACTCCCCCACCGGGCCGTTCACCAAGATCAGCCGGGTGCTGAGCCAGGACGCCTCCGTGGCGAGGGGTTCCGGCCACAACTCGGTGATCAACGTGCCGGGCACGGACATCTGGTACATCGTCTACCACCGGCGTCCGTTGAGCCGCACGGGCGCCAACGACCGGCAACTCGCCTACGACCGCATGAACTTCAACGCCGACGGCACCATCCAGCCGGTGACCATGCGCGTCGAGGACAACTTCGACGATCGCAACGCCGTCGGCTGGACCACGCACGGCGGCACCTGGTCGGCGAGCGGCGGCCGGTACGAGACCGGGGCGTCGTTCGGCGGGAAGTCGTTGCTGGACACGAACTTCTCGAACTTCGTGCAGGACGCCGACGTCATCCCGAGGTCCGCCGGCGGTGACAGCGGCGTCGTGTTCCGAGCGACCGGCGCGACCACCGGCACCGACAGCTACCGCGGCTACTACGCCGGGATCACCGGCAACGGGCGCGTGGTGCTCGGCAAGGCGGACAACAACTGGACGCAGCTGGCCTCGGTACCGGTGACGGTCCGGCCGAACGTGGCGCACCACCTGCGGGTGGAGGCGATCGGGTCGTCGATCAAGGTGTTCGTCGGCGACATGGCCACGCCGAAGATCTCGGTGACCGACACGAGCTTCTCCAGCGGTGCCAACGGTGTCCGCGTCTTCAACACCGGTGCGGCCTTCGACAACTTCGCCGTCGGCCACCGGTAGGCCCTCGGCCGCCCCGGCTGACCCGTTCCTGCGCACCAGGCCTGGTGGATCAAGCACTGGTGCGCAGGAACGTGCGCGGTGCTGTCCCGAACCAGCCGAACCGCATCGGCGCGGACCCGCACACGACATCCGGAGACCACGGGCGTGGCGGTTCGCGTCCGGTGAACGGTTCACCCGATAGATGCTCGAGCACGGTGTGATGCGGGCGAGGTTTCAGTGAAGTCGCAGGGGTACTCGACAGGCACGCCGAGCCGTCGGCAGCTCGCAGCCCTTCGAGCCACCGGGATCCCCATGTCCGCCTCCCAGTCCCCCAGCAGCGGTTCCGTCATCACCTACCTCAACCCGGATGCGATGCACCCGGACACCTACCTGCGCGGTGTCGTGGCCGGGCCGCACGTCGTCGATCCGGAGACCGGTCATTCGTGGGTGCCGGTGCTGTTGCCCAACCGGTCGACCACCGTGCTGGACACCGTCAACATCGTGCGGGTGCGGCGACCGGCGAGCCGGAACGCACCACCGGAATGAGATCTCGCCGGGTCCTGTGAGGAGACGGCGTCTCAGCCGTGCCCGACGGATCGGGTGCGGACGGCGGCGAGTGCGGCCGGCAGGCTCGGGAACAACGGGAGCAGCACGTCCACCCCGGTCAGGGACAGCGGTCTGAGCACCACGTCCCGCGTCGCGACGACGGCGAACGGAACGGCCAGGTGTTCCACCTCGTCCTGCGCGCTGAGCAGGAGGTTGATGCCGCTGGAGCCGAAGAAGGTCACCGCCCGCAGGTCGATGACGAACCCGTCAGGGGCTCGTTTCAACGCGTCGGCGACCACGGTGCGCGGAGTCGTTTCGGTGAACATGTCGATTTCGCCGGTGACGACGAGAACAGCTATTCCACCGTGGTGGGTCACGTGGGCTTCCAGGACTTCTGAACTTCGACGTTCGGAGATCATTGCCGTGCTCCCATCGGCTGACCGCGAAAAGCGCCGACGCGAGCCGCTGCCCCACCCGGAAAACCTGCTCGATTTACCTCACCAGAAGTCGATGTTTCAGGATCTGGGTTCAAAGCTATGCCCGTGTCCGCACCGGCACAACCGCACTCGTGCGGTCGAGGGAACTTTTCACTTAAATGTCACGGGCTGTGACCAATTTGCACGAATGATTTCGCCGTCACACGAACTGCACTCCTCCAAAAAGGACGAATGCGCCGGTTCACGCTTCGGCGGCACGACTGCGATCCACCAGCGCGGCGGCGCGGTGCTGTGCGGCCGCCGCGTCGTGCGCCGCGGCTCCGGGCCCACCCCGTGCCGCCGCGTGCGAGTGCACTTCCGCCGCCCGGTCGTGTGCCTCGGCGGCGCTGCCGAGGCTTTCGCGCAACGTTTCCCGCGCGCGGGCTGCCTGGTGCCGGGCCTCGGTCAGCGCGACCAGGGCCGCTTCGACGTTGTCCGTCGTCGACGCCCGACCGGCACGCGTGCGGAGCTGGGCACGGCGCACCGCGAGCTCGCGGATGCGCTCCGCCGTGGCGCGCGCACGCGCCGCTGCCCGTTCGCCGGACGTCATGGGAACAGCGTCTCTCCCCGATCACCTGCGGCACAA
Source organism: Lentzea cavernae (assembly GCF_014653695.1). Classification (GTDB taxonomy): domain Bacteria; phylum Actinomycetota; class Actinomycetes; order Mycobacteriales; family Pseudonocardiaceae; genus Lentzea; species Lentzea cavernae. Next base: position 665,935 of record NZ_BNAR01000004.1, read on the forward strand.
GTGGTCGGCGTCCAAGACGTTCTCGTCCAAAGACCGGTCAGCACAACGGATGTCGCCGTTGACGCAGAGTTTCCGAGTGTGCGGTCACACGCTCAACTCGCCGGGCCTGATCCACCGCGCCAGCAGAACGGACGCGTCGTCCTGCAGGACGCCGTTCTGGTGTGCCAGCACGGCTTTCACCAACCGGCGCGCCGTCTCCGGCGGCGGGTGCCCCGACGCCGCCTCCCGTTCGAGGAAGTCCGTCAGCCGCGCCTCACCGAAGAACTCCCCGTCGGGGTCGCGTGCTTCGGTGACGCCGTCGGTGTGCAGCACGATCCAGTCGCCGGACTGCAGGACCTCCTCGGCGACGGTGAGCTCGCCCGTCCCCAGGCCGAAGGGCGGGCGGCGCCCGCCGCCGAGGGTCTTGACGACCTTGCCGGAGCGCAGCAGCAGGGGTGGCGGGTGGCCGGCGTTCACGTACCGCAGGCGTCCGCCGGCCAGGTCCAGCTCGGCCAGGACGCCGGTGGCGAAGGCGCCGCGCGGGAACTGGCCGTTGATCGTCTCGTCCATGGCGCGGGCCTGTTCGAACAGACCGTGCCCGACGCGGCGGGTGCTGCGGGACGCGGCCAGGGCGGCCGCGGCGACGAACCCGCTGCGCATCGTGTGCCCGACGGCGTCGAAGATGGCGAGCGACGCCGTGCCGGCCGACAACGCGTAGTCGAAGGCGTCACCACCGACCTCGTAGCAGGGTTCCAGCACACCGGCGACGGCGAAGCTGTCGACGGCGGCCGTGAGCGGTGGCAGCAGCTGGTAGATCAGGTCGGCGGCCGGTGTCCTCGGGCGCTGCAGCCGGACGGCGTCCAGGCCGTCGCCGTAGTGCGTGGTGATGGTCGCGAGGTGACCGATCAGGGAGGACAGCCACCGGCAGCGCAGGCGCAGGTCGGGGTCGTGCAGGTCCGCTCCCTCCGGCGGGACCACCTCGAGGACGCCGAGGCGTTCCACGCCGTCGAGCAGGGGCACCCACAGCCGCGCGGGACCGCCGGTCGTGGACGGGACCACCTCCACGGTGCGGAACGCCCGCCCCGGCAGGGAGGAGTCGACCCCGAGAGGGGTGGGGTTCGCGGCATCACCGAGCGGGTGCAGCAGGCTCTGCTCGTAGTCGACGAGGTAGATCGTGATGCGCAGGCCCAGCGCGAGGCCGGCGCGGGCGGCGACGGCGGGCAGGTGCTCCGGTGGCGCCTGGTGCATGCCGTCGAGCAGCGCCACCAGTCCTGCCAGCGGGCCGGTGCGCGGGCCGCCGGTGCCGGCCCGGAACGTGTAGGGGACCCGCTGCGGCCAGGTCAGCTCGTCCAGGCGCTCGTTGACCGCGTGCGCCAGCGTGTCGCGCTGCGACGCCGGCAGGGGCATCAGCCCGTGGAGGTAGGCCTCGACCTCGACCGGGCCCGCGTCCCCGCCGAGGGCGAAGTACCGGGTCCACAACTGCTGCAGCGTCAGCTCGGAGCGCCGGAACGCGTGCGTGAGCGCACGGTGCTGCTCGTCCTGTCGCGACGAGTCCTGCTCGTTCGTCATGATGATCAGCGCCCGCGACGGGTGGTCGAGCGGACCAGTGCGCCCGCGAGGTCGCGGAGCTTCCTGTTCTCCTCGTGGGAGCCGCGCGCCAGCAGGGAGAACGCCGTCTCCTCGTCCACGTGCTCCCGCGCCATGACGATCCCCTTCGCCATGCTGATCACGTCCCGGCCGCGCATCTGCTCGGCGAGCGCGTCGCTGAACCTCCCCGCGTTGTCGAGCGAGCGCACGTTCGCCACCAGGATCGCCGCCTGCGCGGCGAACATCGTGAGCAGGTACTGGTCCCTGTCCCCGAACGTGCCGGGGTCGTGGCCGTAGACCTTGATCGCGCCCAGCGCGGTGCCGCCGGCCACCAGCGGCGCGCTCATCGCCGACCGCATCGCCGACCACCTGGCGGCGGAGGTCCAGCGCTGCCAGCGCTTCTCCCTCGCGATGTCGTCGATGCGGAACGAGCGGCTCTGCTCCCACGCGCTCAGGCACGGCCCCTCTCCGAGCTCGTACTGGAGCCCGTCGAGGTGCTCCACGACCGGGTCGGTGGCGGCCGCGGTCAGCTTGCGGCCGTTCTCGTCCATCAGGGTCACGCCCGCTCCGGCGGTGCCGGGCAGCGCCTCCCGCATCAGTGACGTCACCAGGGTCAGCGCCGTGTGGACCGTCTCCCGCGAGAGCAGCAAGCCGGACATCCGCGCGGACACGGCCGCAAGTTCGTCGGCCAGCGGCAGGTCGTGGTCCATTGGCCTGGCTTCCCTCGGACTTCAGCGGCAAACCGGCGGGCGACGTTCGCGAACCGCCTGCGCGCCGTCGGCACCACAGGTTTCGATCAGCAGAAACCGGGTATCCCGGGCGGTGCCCTTGAGTGGGCTTTTCACTCCGAGTTGAGCAGACAGCTCGTTCCACGTGCTTGTCACATGCCGCAACGGGAGTCCTAATTGAAGATCGCCATGGTGTCCGCTGACGGAAGCCCGCTCGATGAGGCGGCCGGTCCGCACGGCGCCTACGTCGACGGGCTCTCGGCCGCGCTGTGCCGCGACGGGCACGAGGTGGCGGTCTACACCCGCCGCGACCACCGCGGCGCGCCGGCGCGAGTCCGCACCGACCGCGGCTACGAGCTGGTGCACGTGCCCGCCGGGCCCGCCGAGCGGCTCGCCGACGAGGACGCGTTGCCGCACATCGGCGCCTTCACCTCGTCGCTCCTGCGCGAGTGGGCGACCTCCCCGCCGGACGTGGTGCACGGGCACCGGTGGGTGTCCGGCATGGTGAGCGTGCTCGGCGGACGCAGGATCAGCGTTCCGGTCGTGCAGACGTTCCACTCGCTCGCGGCGGCCGAGCAGCGGCACTGCACCACCCGCGGCACGGGCCCGGAGCAGCGCCGCAAGCTCGAGGTCCTGGTGGGCAGGGAGGTCGCGCACGTCGCGGCCGGCAGCTCGAGCGAGGCGTTCGAACTCCTCAACGCGGGTGTGCACCGGTCGGCGATCTCCGTCGTGCCCAGCGGCGTGGACATCGACGCGTTCACGCCCGACGGTCCCGAGGCCCGGCGCGGCAGGCCGCACCGGGTCGTCCTCACCGGCACGCAGCTCACCCCCAGGCACGTCGACGCCGTCATCAGCGCGCTGTTCCGCGTCGACGGCGCCGAACTGGTGGTCGCAGGCCTTCCGCTGGGACGACCCGGCGGTGATCCCGCAGCCGCGAAGGCGCGCGACGTCGACGCCGGCCCGCGAGTCGCGTTCACCGGTCCGGTGGCGCGCTCGGCGATGCCCGCACTCCTGCGTTCCGCCGACGTCGTCGTCTGCGCGTCGTCGTACGAGCCGTCCAGCGCGATCGCGCTCGAGGCGATGGCCTGCGGCGTGCCGGTCGTCGCCACCGCGGTCGACGCGCTCGCCGACGTCGTCGTGGACGGGGTGACCGGGTTGCTCGTGCCTCCGGGTGAGCAGGTGGCCCTGTCCCGGGCGCTGCGCTCGCTCCTGCTGAACGACACGCTGCGCAACGAGTTCGCCGTGGCCGGCCGCGATCGCGTCACCGCGCGGTACTCCTGGGACCGGGTCGCCGCGGACTTCCTGCGCCTCTACGAGCAGGCCGGTGCGCGGACGGCCGGCGCGGCGGATCCGGTGCACCAGGCCTCCGCGTCCGAGGCGTGAGCAGGCAGTTCAGGGACCAAATCGCGGTCGACGTCCTGGGTGCGGTGCGCGTGGTCGTCGGTGTCCTGACCTGCCGGACTCCGAAACGTGACGCTGCTCGGTGTTTGTGCGGGCTGTGCCGGGCTAATTCCTCTGCACTCGGAGAAGAACGAGCGGAGTCATGACCTTGAGTGCTGCTGGACAACTGCGGTCGCTGGCGCGCGAACACGTCGCCGTCGCCGCTCTCACGATCCCCCGCCTGGTGCGCCACCCGGTGTGGCGCGAGCCGGACCCCCACGAGGGCGCCGGTCTCGGCGTGGTGCTGGTGCCCGGCTTCGGGGCGAACGAATTCAGCCTCACCTTCGCCACCACCTGGTTGCGCGACCGCGGTTACGTGCCGGTGGGCGCCGGTGTCGGCTTCAACGTGGGCTGCACCTCCCAGCTCGTGGACCGGATCGTGGAGCGCCTGGAGGAGCACGTCGAGGCCACCGGCGCGCCGGTGGTGCTGCTCGGTCAGAGCCGCGGTGGCGGGCTCGCGAGGCTGGCCGCCGTCCGCCGTCCCGACCTGGTGCGCGGCCTGGTGATGCTGGGCAGCCCGCTGCTCGACCCCATGGGCGCCCACCCGCACGTCCTGCTCGCCGCGAGGGCGCTGGCGGGGCTGGCCGCGCTCGGCGTGCCCGGCCTGATGGACAACGACTGCCTGTCGGGAACGTGCTTCGAGGACAACGTCGCGGCGGCCACCGCGCCACTGCCGCCGGAGGTGCCCGCGGTGTCGGTGTACTCCAAGTCCGACGGCATCGTGCCCTGGCGGCTGTCGCTCGACCCGTCGGCCGAGTGCGTCGAGGTCCACAGCACGCACACCGGCATGGGCCTCGACCCTGACGTGTACCTCGCCCTGCGCCCGCGCCTGGCCGCGTGGGCCGCCGAAAGGTTCGACCTGCGCGATGCCGGCTGACGAAGAACTCCTGCGCACCGCGGAAGAGGTGTTCGGCTGGACCGAACTGCGCCAGGAACAGCTCATCGGCATGCGGACCCTCCTCGAGGGCCGCGACGCGCTCGTCGTGATGCCGACCGGCGCCGGGAAGTCCGCCATCTACCAGGTGCCGGCGATCCTGCTCGACGGCCCGACCGTCGTCGTGTCGCCGCTGATCGCCCTGCAACGCGACCAGGCCCACTCGCTGCGGGCCGCCGGCGCGCCGCCCGCCGCCACCATCAACTCCGCCCAGTCCGCCGAGGCGATCCAGCAGGCGTGGCAGGCGTTCGGCGACGGCAGGACCGAGTACCTGTTCCTCTCACCCGAACAGCTCGCGAACGCCGAGACGCTGCACCGGCTGCACGAGGCGAAGCCGTCGTTGTTCGTCGTGGACGAGGCCCACTGCGTGTCCGCGTGGGGACACGACTTCCGGCCCGACTACCTGCGGCTGCGGCACGTGGTCGAGCGGCTGGGCCATCCTCCCGTGCTCGCCCTCACCGCCACCGCGAGCGGTCCGGTCAGGGCCGACGTCGTCGAGCACCTCGGCCTGCACGACCCCGTGGTCGTCGTCGCGGGGTTCGACCGGCCGAACCTGCACCTGTCGTCCCGTTTCTGCACCGACGACGAGGAACGCAGGCGGGCGGTGACCGACTGGGTCGCCGAACGGACCGGTCCCGGCCTGCTGTACGTGCCCACCCGCAAGGACGCCGAACGCTACGCAGCCGACCTGGCCGCGCGGGGTCTGGCCGCGGCCGCCTTCCACGCCGGCATGAAGGCCGCGGACCGCAAGCAGGTGCAGGACGGCTTCATGCGCGGCGACTACGGCGTTGTGGCGGCCACCTCCGCGTTCGGCATGGGCATCGACAAACCGGACGTGCGCTTCGTCGCGCACGCCGCGACACCGGGTTCGCTGGACGCGTACTACCAGGAGATCGGCCGGGCTGGACGAGACGGCGAACCGGCCGAGGTGGTGCTCTTCCACCGTCCGGAGGACCGCGGCCTGCAACGTTTCCTGACCGCGCGCTCGCTGGACCGCGAGTGCGTCCGCGAGGTCGCCGCCGCGGTGCGCCGGCGCCGGGGCGGCATCGCGATCACGGACCTGGCGCAGCGGCTGGACCACTCCCGCCGCAAGGTCACCAGCGTCGTGAACCTGTTGGAGCGCGCGGAGATCGTGCGCACCGGCCACGACCGCGCGTGGTACGAGGAAGGTGCTCCCCCGCCGGGCAAGGCCGTCGAGGCCGTGGCCGAGGAGGCCGAACGGCAGGCGAAGCGGGACAGCTCGCGGGTGGAGGTCATGCACCGGTACGCCGAGACGCGGGACTGCCGCAGGCGTTTCCTGCTCGGCTACTTCGGTCAGGAGCTGGACTCGCCGTGCGGGAACTGCGACATTTGCGACGAGGGTCTGCCCGACGACGGCCCCGAAGGCAGCGAGTACCCGCCGAACTCGGTGGTGCGCCACGAGCAGTGGGGCCGGGGCACGGTGGTGCACCACGAGGTCGACCGGCTGATGGTGCTGTTCGACGACGTCGGCTACAAGACGCTCTCCCTCACCGCGATCGAGGACTCCGGGGTGCTCTCGCGGCTGAACACCGGCGGCCCGGGAACACCCGCGGTGCCGTAGTCCCGTCGTCACGAGGTGACCGCACATGTCAGAAGACCAGTACACCCGCCAAGACCCTCGCGAGCAGTACCCGCGTCCCGGCCGCCAGGAGGGCCAGGAGCAGCCGCACCCCGGCACCGGCAGCCGGATGGGGCCGGAGCCGGACCACGGCGAACGCTCCTACCGGGGCAGCGAGCGCCTGCGCGACACCAAGGCCGTGATCACCGGCGGCGACTCCGGCATCGGCAGGGCCGTCGCGATCGCGTTCGCCCGCGAGGGCGCGGACGTGCTGATCTCCTACCTCGACGAGGAGCAGGAGGACGCCGAACGCACCGCCGAACTGGTGCGGGAGGCGGGCAGGCGGGCCGTGCTCGCACCGGGCGACCTGCGCACGGAGGACGCGTGCCGCGCGGTGGCCGAACGCGCCGGGGCGGAGTTCGGCCGGATCGACGTCCTGGTGAACAACGCGGCCTACCAGATGGTGCAGGAGGACGGTCTGCTCGGCATCGACAGCGAGCAGTTCGACAGGGTGTTCAAGACGAACGTCTACGCGATGTTCTGGCTGTGCAAGGCGGCGGTGCCGCTGATGCGCCCCGGCGCCGCGATCATCAACACCTCGTCGATCCAGGCGTTCTCGCCCTCGCCGGAGCTCATGGACTACGCGGCCACCAAGGCCGCCATCGTCAACTTCACCAAGTCGCTCTCCGCCGATCTCCTCGCGAAGGGCATCAGGGTCAACTCCGTCGCCCCCGGTCCGGTGTGGACACCGCTGATCCCGGCGACGATGCCGGCGGAGAAGATCGGCGACTTCGGCGCGCAGTCGCCGATGGGCCGTGCCGCGCAACCCGCCGAACTGGCACCCGCGTTCGTCTTCCTCGCCTCCCAGGAGTCGAGCTACGTCACCGGTGAGATCCTCGGCGTCACCGGCGGCCAGCCGCTCACCTGACACCGGAGGGCGTTTCCGCCCCTCGTTGCGGGAGGACGGTCTCGGACGGACCACCGCTGAACTCGCCGCCGCCGTTGAGGACCGGTCAGCACGACGGCTGCCAGACCGCGGACCGGTCAGCACGACGAACAGCACGACAGCGTGCCGCACCGCAGCCCGCTCGGGACGGCTCGGGCCCGGCGGCACCCGGTCGAAGGGTGGGATGCGCGTGACGGGGTATCCGCGACCATGAACCTTCATGAGGTGTTGCGCGCCGTCGAGGACCTGCGGGCCGCTGACCGGCCGGCGGCCGCTCTGACGGCTGCCGCCAAGCGGTTGATGAAACCGCGTCTCGCCGAGGCGTTGCGCGGGTCGTGGCTCGGCCACCCGCTGCACCCCCTCATGATCACCGTGCCCATCGGCGCCTGGGTGTGCGCGTCGGCTCTGGACGCGCGGCCGGGCAACGAGGACGCGGCGCGGCGCCTCACCGCCATCGGCCTGGCCGCGGCGCCACCGGCCGTCGTCCTGGGCCTGGCCGACTACGCCGACCTCAACCGGCGGCAGCGGCGGGTGGGCGTGGTGCACGCGATCGCCAACACCGCCGCGCTGGCGTGCTTCACCGCCTCCTACGCGGCGCGGAAGCGGGAGGCCCACATCGGTGGCAAGGTGCTGAGCCTGCTCGGGCTGGCGGCGATGGGAGCGGGCGGCGCCCTCGGTGGTCATCTCGCCTACGCGCAGGGTGCCGGTGTGTTCCGCTGGCAACGGCCGCTGGCGGCCGCCGCGCCCACGGGCGACCGCCAGTTCGCAGGGTCGGCGCAGGGGTAGCAGCCGCGCGACCGAAGCGGCGTCCCACCGTTCACGGGGAGCAGATGTGGCTCGAACCGAGATGACCGCGCGTTCATCGGCGCAGAGGGCGTCGGTCGCAGTCGCCGCGGTGTTCGCACGAACCACGACACGATGTCGTTCACCGGCCACGAGTCGGAGGCGATGTCGCTCGGCGGCGGCGGTGCGATCTACCTGCTGTTGTGGCTGTGCGGACCGCTGATCGACCACGACGGCGACGCCGACTTCATGCCGGTCAACACCGGCTGCACCTGTTCCTCGGCGTCGGCGTGACCGGCTTGGGCGTGGCCCTCGGCCGCGGTACCCGCCGGTGCTGACCCCGCGGACCACGTGTCCGCACCCCAACTCGACGAGGTGATTGCTCGTGACACCGCAGGAGCCGGACGGCTCACCGCTCGGCGAGGCCCTGGACGAGGTGACCAGGGCGCTGAACTCGCTGGACGAGGCGCTCAGCCGCTCCGACGACCTCCCCGCACTGGTGGAGATCGTCTGCCACCAGGTGGTGCGCGCGGTGCCCGGTGCCGACGGGGTGTCGGTGACGCTGCTCGACCACGGCGCGCCGTTCACCGCGTCGGCCACGAGCGACCTCGTCGTGCGGCTCGACGCCGTCGAGTACCGCGAGGACGCCGGGCCGTGCATCGACGCCGCGAAGACCGGTGAGCTCCAGCGCGCGGCGATGGACGAGGCGCTGGAGCGGTGGCCGGTGTTCGCGCGGGCGTGCCGGGCTGAGGGCATGCACAGCTTCCTGTCCACCCCGCTGACGGTCGACGAACGGCATGCCGGCGCCATCAACGTCTATTCGACGCGCCACAACGGGTTCGCCGACCTGGACGGGTCGCTGCTCGGGCTGTACACCGCGGCGACGGAGCTGGCGCTGCGCAGCCACACCAGGTACCTGCGGGCCATCGAGCTCTCCGAACAGTTGCGCACCGCCCTGGACTCCCGTGCCGTGATCGACCAGGCCAAGGGGATCATCATGGCGGTCCACGGCATCACCGCGGACGAGGCCTTCTCCATGCTCGTCGGTCAGTCGCAGCGGCAGAACCGCAAGCTGCGGATCGTCGCCGAGGAGTTCGTCAACGGGATCCTGACCCAGCGCTGATGACCGGTCCTCAGTCGTCCGCGGACTCCAGGCGCACGAGGAGCCCGCGGACGGACAGCACCGTCGACTCGGGGCTCTCCGGCAGCACGAACTCCACGTCGACCGGTTCGCCGTCGACGCGCACCGGTTCCCGTGCCTCCAGGCGGATCTCTCCGCCCGGCTGGACGACGGTCGCCGCGTCCCGCTCCAGCACCACGGTCCCGCCGTCCTCGGCTCCCCCGAGGTCCGGCAGCTCGGCGACCAGCCGGATCTCCGAGCCGTCGCACTCCCCGGTGAAGTCGAGGACCATCGTCTTGGACCGCAGCGTCACTTCGACACCTTCGGCGTGGCAAGGAGTCCTGGTCATGTCTCATGCCATACCCGCGCACGCCGCGGCCAAACGTCGTTCTAGAGCTGGAAGACCGAGCGCACGCAACCGTCCTCTTTGTCCTTGAACAGCTGGTAGCCACGGGGACCGTCGGCCAGCGGCATCACGTGGGTCGCCAGGTGGTTCGTGACGAGCTCACCGGACGCGATGCGGTCCAGCAGCATCGGGATGTAGCGCTGGCCGTGCTGCTGGGCGCCGCGCACGGTCAGGCCCTTGTTCATCATGGCGCCGAGCGGGAACTTGTCGACGAAGCCGGTGAACACGCCCAGCACGAAGACCGACCCGCCCTTGCGGCAGTTGTAGATGGCCTCGCGCACCGCGATCGGCCGGTCCGTCTCCAGCTTGAGCTTGCTCTTCACCTGGTCGTAGACGTGCTGCGGGCCGGTCGAGTGCGCTTCGCAGCCCACGGCCTCGATGCACACGTCGGGCCCGCGGCCACCGCTGGCCTCCAGCAGCGCCTCGCCGACGGAGGTGTTCGCGTAGTTGATCGTCTCGACGCCGAACTGCTGCTCGGCCTGGCGCAGCCGGTAGTCGAATCGGTCGATGACCAGCACCCGTTCCGCACCGAGCAGCTGGGCCGCGCGCGCCAGCAGTACCGGGCGTTGCTGCGCACCGAACTCGGCCTCGAACCGTCCCCGCACATCCACGACCTCATGCGACCGCTCCTGCGCAGCACGCGATAGCGCCCTCCACCGATGGGCCGGCGGGTGTGCGAGGTGTCACAGTGGTGATGCGGGGTAACCAGCCCCCAGCCGACGTGAGGAGCTCCGTGCACAGGGACCTGGTCGTCGTCGGGGCTTCCGCCGGTGGCGTGGAGGCGCTGCAGACCCTCGTCTCGCGACTGCCCGCCGGACTCCCGGCCGCCGTGGTGGTCGTGCTGCACATGCCGGCGGGAGGGTCCTCGGCGCTGCCCACCATCCTCGGCCGGTGCGGGAAGCTCCCCGTCTCCTCCGTCGTCGACGGCACCCCCGTCGAGCACGGCCACGTCTACGTCGCGCCCCCCAACCACCACACGGTGGTGCAGGACGGGGTGCTGCGGCTGTCGAGGGGACCGACGGAGAACGGCCACCGCCCCGCGGTCAACGTGCTGTTCCGCTCCGCCGCGCTGGCGCGGGGGTCCGAGGTGATCGGCGTGGTCCTGTCCGGCGCGCTGGACGACGGCACGGCGGGCATGGTCTCGATCAAGAACAGGGGCGGCCTGGCGCTGGTCCAGTCCCCCGAGGACGCGCTGTACCCCGGGATGCCGGACAGCGTCCTGCGGCACGTCGACGCCGACCACGTCGTCCCCGCCTCCGAGATGGGCGGACTGGTCGCGCGGTGCGTCGGGAAGGGCCCCGACGCACAGGCGGGCACGCCCGCCTCCGAACTTCTGCGCATGGAGGTCGAGGTGTCCCGCGACGACGCCGGAGCGGGGAGCGGCGACATCCCCCAGCACGGCACCATGACCACGCTCACCTGCCCGGACTGCGCGGGCTCGCTCGTCGCGCTGCCGAACGAGAGCGGGCAGTACCGCTGCCTCGTCGGCCACGGCTGGACCCCCGACGCCCTGCTCGACGCCTACAACGGCGGTCTGGAACGGGCGCTGTGGATGGCGCTGCGCACGTTGGAGGAGAAGACTTCACTCGCGCGCCGGATGGCGTCGAGCTCCCGGCGGTCGGGCCGCGAACTCGTCGCGGTGCGCTACGACGACCAGGAGGAGGAAGCGCTGGCGGCGGCCGCCGTCCTGCGCAAGTTCCTCCTGAACCCCGAGCTGCGGGAGGATGCCGGCGCGTGACGGACATCAGCGTCCAGACGACCGAGCTGGCGGGCGTGGTGGTGGCGACGCCGGTCGGCCGTCTCGACCTGTCCTCCTACCCGGCACTGCGCGACGGGCTGCTCAAACAGGCGGCGGGGGTGCCGGACGCGATCGTCGTGCGGCTCGGGCCGGACTTCGAGTCCGCGAGCAGGGCCATGCTCGCCGTCTTCACCACGGTCTGGATGAAGATCTCGCAGTGGCCGGACGTGCCGATGGTCCTCGTCACCGAGACCGAGAAGCACCGCCACGACCTGCGACGCAGCGGTGTCGCCCGGCACGTGGCCACCGCGACCGACCTGCGGACCGCGCTCCAGCGCGCCGAAGAGCCGCCGCCCCGCCGCTACCGGCGGATCTCCCTGCCGAACTCGCTGGTCGCTGCCCTGATGGCACGCGAGGAGGTGCGCAACGCCTGCGAGGACTGGGACCTGCCCGCGCTGGTCGACGACGCGCTGCTCGTGGTGACCGAGCTCGTCGAGAACGCGGTCCGGCACGCCGGCTCCGAGTCCGTGCTGCGCATCGAGCTGCGGGCCTCCGGACTGTCCCTCGCCGTCCGCGACGACGACCCCGGCCCCCTCGTCACGACCGCCTCGCGTCCGGGCGTTCCCGGCCACAGAGGACTCGAGCTGATCGACAGGATGTCCCTCGCCTGGGGTACGAGTCCCTCGTTCGACGGTGGCAAGATCGTGTGGGCCGTGCTGGCCCGGCGGCCGAAGCGGTAGTTTTGCCGTCGTGAACGCCCGTCGCCCCGACCCGGACCAAGCCTTCGAGGACGTGCTGCTCTACCTCAAGGAGTCACGCGGCTTCGACTTCACGGGCTACAAGCGCACGAGCCTGCAGCGGCGCGTGCGTCACCGGATGAACCAGATCGGCATCGAGGACTACCCGGACTACATCGACCAGCTGCAGGTCAACGCGGACGAGTTCAGCGCGCTGTTCAACACGATCCTCATCAACGTCACCGGGTTCTTCCGCGACACCGAGGCGTGGACGTACCTGCGCGAGGACGTGATCCCGGCGATCCTGGCCGAACGCGGGCCGGACGACCCGATCCGGGTCTGGAGCGCCGGCTGCGCGTCCGGTGAGGAGGCCTACAGCCTCGCGATGGCCCTCGCCGAGGCGATGGGACCGGACAGGTTCCGCCAGCAGGTGAAGATCTACGCGACCGACGTCGACAACGAGGCGCTCACCCAGGCCCGGCTCGCGAGCTACGGGGAACGCGACCTGCAGAGCGTGCCGCCGGAGTTCACCGCCAAGTACTTCGAGCAGCAGAACGGCCGCTACAGCTTCCGCAAGGACCTGCGCCGCTCGGTCATCTTCGGCCGCAACGACCTGGTGCAGGACGCGCCGATCTCCCGGATAGACCTGCTGGTGTGCCGCAACACGCTGATGTACTTCAACCAGGAGACGCAGTCCAAGATCCTCGGCCGCTTCCACTTCGCCCTGGTGCCCAAGGGCGTGCTGTTCCTCGGCAAGGCCGAGATGCTGCTCAGCCACAGCCGCATCTTCGACCCCATCGACCTCAAGCGGCGCATCTTCCGCAAGGCGCCCAACGGTTCCGGTAGCGCGGCCGGCTTCGTCTCCCACCCGGTCGTGCACGACCGCCGGGTCGACGTCGGCGGCATCGACGAGCTGCGGGAGCACGCGTTCTCCGCCAGCCCCGTCGCCCAGGTCGTCGTGACCGCGGACGACGTGGTGGCCCTCGCGAACCAGCAGGCGCAGACCACGTTCGGGCTGTCCCCCAAGGACGTCGGCCGGCCGTTGCGCGACCTCGACCTCTCGTACCGGCCGATCGAGCTGCGCGGCTACGTCGAACAGGCCCGGCTGGAACGCAAGTCGTTGCGCGTCAAGGACGTCGAGTGGCTGCGCGGCCCCGGTGAGTCGCTGTGGTTCGAGATCCACGTCAACCCGCTCGTCGGTGTCGACAACACCATCCTCGGCGTGTCCGTGGTGTTCCACGACGTGACGTCGGCGCGCAGGCTGCTCGAGGACCTCGAGTACGCGAACCGCCAGCTGGAGTCCGCCTACGAGGAGCTCCAGTCCACCAACGAGGAGCTCGAGACCACGAACGAGGAGCTCCAGTCCACTGTGGAGGAGCTGGAGACGACCAACGAGGAGCTCCAGTCCACCAACGAGGAACTGGAGACGATGAACGAGGAGCTCCAGTCGACCAACGACGAGCTCCAGACCATCAACGACACCCTGCGCGAGCGCAGCGTGGAACTCGACCAGGTCAACGAGTTCCTGGAGTCGATACTGACCTCGCTGCGCGCGGGCGTCGTCGTGCTCGACCTGCAGATGCGCGTGCTCGCCTGGAACCGGGGCGCCGAGGAGCTGTGGGGCGTGCGCCGCGACGAGGCGGAGGGTGAGCACCTCCTCAACCTCGACATCGGCCTGCCGGTCGCCGACCTCCGGCCGGTGGTGCGCTCGGCGTTGTCCGACGCGGCGTTCATCGACGAGGTGAAGGTCAGCGCGGTGAACCGGCGCGGCCGCGAGGTCGTCGTCCGGGTCGTGTGCAGTTCGTTGCGCAACAATGACGGGGAGCCGGGCGGGGCGATCCTGGTGATGGAGCAGCAGACCGACCAGGTGTGACGTCCAGCCCTTCTGGCACGATCGCCGCATGAAACGCGTGGTGGTCCTGGGCCGGGGTGGTGCCGGCAAGTCGACCCTCGCCGTCGCCCTGGGCGACGCGACGGGCCTGCCCGTCGTCGAACTGGACAAGCACTTCTGGAGCCCGGAACTGGAAGCGATGCCACCGGAGCGCTGGTCGGAGGTCCAGAGTGGACTCGCCGCCGGCGAGCGGTGGATCATGGACGGCGACCTCGGCCCGTACGACGTGCTCGACGTCCGGCTCCGCAGGGCGGACGCGGTGGTGCTGCTCGACTACTCGTTCCCGCGGTGCGCCTGGCGGGCGGTGTGGCGTTCGCGGGAACGCGCCGACTTCTGGCGGTGGGTGTGGTCGTGGCGCCGCCGTCACCGGCCGCTGCTCCTGGAAGCGTTCGCGGCGCACGCGCGGGACGCGGAGGTGCACGTGTTCCGGAGCCCGCGTGCGACCGCGCGTTTCCTGGCGCGGATCCGGTGATCTCGAAGCTGCCCGCCGCGTTGTCGGGCTGGCTGGCCGCGAACCTGCCCGGCGGGCGGATCGCCGGCGAGCTCTCCGGCGGGTTCCGCAACCAGAACATCGCCGTCGTGACCGATGGCGGCGAGAAGTTCGTGCTGCGCCGGTATCTCAGGGGCAACACGTGTGCGGTCGAACGCGATCTGGCCGAGCGGGCGGGCCGTGTGGTGCCGGTACCCGGGGTCGTGGCGGCTGACCCGGACGGCGTGGACGCCGGTGAACCCGTGCTGCTGTCGCGGTTCGCGGAGGGTGTGGTGCTCGACCGGGTCCTGACCGGTCCCGGTCCCGGGGAGGCGGAGGAGCTCGGCCGCCGGGTGGGCTCGGTGTTGGCGGCGATCGGCTCGATCCGTTTCCCCGCACCGGGTTTCTTCGCAGGATCCGGTCTGACACCGGTGCCGGGCGGCTCCGAGACCGGAGACCTGGTGTCGTTCGCCGCGAGCCGTGCCGGGGACCTGCGGCTCGACTCCCGGGACAGGGCGGCGTTGTTCGCCCTGGCCGAGCGCGACCAGCGGGTGCTCGACGCGGTGGAGCCGGTGGCGCGGCTCGTCCACGCGGACTTCAACGGCAAGAACCTCCTCGTCGCGCGGAAGTCCGGGCGGTGGGAGGTGACCGCGGTGCTGGACTGGGAGTTCGCGTACAGCGGCAACCCGCTCGCGGACGTCGGCAACGTGCTGCGCTTCCCGGACGACACGGGACCCGCGTTCGGCGCGGCCTTCGCGGAGGCGTTCCTCGCGGACAGCGGACCGGTGCCCGGCGGCTGGCGGGAGGTCAGCGCGGCGCTCGACCTGTTCGCGCTCGTGGACCTGCTCACGCTGCCCGACACGCATCCGTTGCACGCCAAGGTCGTCGCCGCGGTGCGGGCGCGGGCCGAAAGCACTTGCGCGCTCTGATACGGTTCCCGCGATGACTACCTCCTCGAGCAGATCGGGGGTCCCGTTCACCAAAGGTGAGTGCTGATGCACCACTGGGCCGTGAACGGACACCCCCGCCTCCTTTTCTGGTCGCACGTGCGCGAGTTCGCCGTGCCGACGTCGATGATCGAGTCCGCGACCGTCCGCCGCGAGGCGGGCGACTGGGCCGGGGCCTGCGCCGCGGCGCGGGCCGACGTGGATCTCGACCTCCGTGCCGCAGGTCGTGCCCGTGGCAGGCGGTTCGCGGCAACTCTGCGCGCTGACCTGCGACATCTCGCTCCTGACCTGCTCCGCTGGCACTTCCCGAGAACCAGGCCAGACGGGCTGCTGCGGCCGGGCCTCACCGTCTCCCTGGCCAGGTACACCGACGACGACGGCCACGAGGTGCACCTCGTGGCCCGCACACCACCTGCCTGGGCTTCCGCCGGTCAGCGGATCGGTCTCGCGCTGTGGGCGCCGTCCGGGCCGCTGTCCAGGCCGGGCGGGCACCCCCATCCCCGGCCGGACCGGCGTTTCCGCCTCGACCTGCACCGCCACCTGTGGGACGCGCGCAGGACCGGGGAGCTGCGGGAGCGCTCGGGCGGCGATCCCGGGCCCGGCGACGGTCACGCCGCCCACCGGTGGGCCGCCGAGGCCGCGATCCTGCTCCGTGCGGACGGATGCGCGGGCAACGCCGTCGCCGTGCGGCTCAGCTCCCGGCACCGGATCGTGCTGGACGCAAACGGTTCCACAGCAAGGGTTTCAGCCCTCCAGTGCACGATGCCGCTCCTGCCCGATGCCGCGACCTGGGTGCCACCGGACCTGGAGCTGCTGCACGCGGGCCTGATCGACGCCGAACGGCTGCATCCCCTGGTGAGGACGGCACTTCTGCCGGACGCACCCGTCCCCGGGCCGAGAAGCCCTGACAGCACAGCGGCTTCGCGGCTGGTCGACTGCTGCGGCGCGACCCACCGGATCGGTGTGGCCGACGGGGTGCTCGTCGCGCTGGACCACTCCCCCGAAGAGATCCGGCGCGAGGAACTGCTGGTCGCGTTGGGCGGCAACGGGTTGCCCTGCCTGCGCGCGATCGACGCCGCACACCGCCACCCGGAAGACCTCGTGCAGGTCAGGGCCCGCCTCGACCACGGCGACGTCGAAGGTGCTCTCGCCGTCGTCGAAGGTCTGCTCGGACCGGACGCGCTGCTGCGCGGCGGCCAGTTGCGCGACGAGTTGGAGACGGCCGCCCGGCGCAAGGTCGTGCACGGGCTGTACCGGGCAGGGCTCGTCCAGGGACCCGCACCGTCCACTCGGGACTCCCGCCGCTCTCGCCGGCGTCGCTCGACCGTTCGCTGACCCCACCTCCTCTCGCCCAGGCCGGCGCACGGCCTCTACTCAAGGTGACTGAACACATGCCTGCTCCCACGAACGTCTCCTTCGGCACCGTCCGGCAGCTCGACGTGGCCGCCGACCTGCTCGCCCTTCTCGGCGACACCTCCACCGAGCCGCGGGCCGATCCCCAGCTCGACGCCTTGACCCTCGCCGTGTCCGCGGACCTGCCGGTGCTGCTGTGGGGTGAGCCCGGCATCGGCAAGACCGCGGCCCTCACCCAGCTCGCCGCCTCTCTCGGGCTGCCGCTGACCACGGTGATCGCCAGCGTGCACGAGCCGTCGGACTTCTCCGGCCTGCCGGTTCTCGGCGACGACCCGGCGACCCAGGGCGTGCCGATGGCGCCTCCGGACTGGGCGGTGCGCCTGGTCCGCGAGGGGCGCGGGCTGCTGTTCCTGGACGAGCTGTCCACCGCGCCGCCCGCCGTCCAGGCCGCGCTGCTGCGGGTCGTGCTGGAACGCCGGATCGGTGTGCTGCGGTTGCCGCCGGGCGTCCGGATCGTGGCCGCCGCCAACCCGCGTTCCTCGGCCGCGGACGGCTGGGAGCTGAGCGCGCCGCTGGCGAACCGGTTCGTGCACCTGCAGTGGGCGCACGACCACGAGGTCGTCGTGCGTGGACTGGGCGGCACGTGGCCCGCCTCCACGCTCCCCCGGCTGGATCCCGGACGGCTGCCGGACGCGGTGGCGTTCGCGCGCCGCGCCGTGTGCGAACTCCTCGCCGCGCGGCCGAACCTCGTGCACCAGCTGCCGAAGAACGAGGCGCTGCGCGGCGGCCCGTGGCCCTCGCCGCGCAGCTGGGAGATGACGCTGCGGCTGATCGCGTTCGCGACCGCCGCGGGCACCTCCCGCGAGGTGCTTTCCATGCTCGTGCGCGGTGCGGTCGGCGACGGTCCCGGACTCGAGCTGCTGGCGAGCATCGACCGGATGGACCTGCCGGACCCCGAGGTGCTGCTCGCGGATCCGGCGGCGGCCGTCCTGCCCGAACGGGGCGACCTGCGGCAGGTCGTGCTCGACGGCGTGGTGGCCGCGGTGCGCAACCGCCCGGACGAGGCCCGCTGGAACGCGGCGTGGGCGCTGCTGACCCTGGCGCTCGAAGCCGGCGCACCGGACCTGGTGGTCGTCCCGGCGGCCACGCTCGCCGCGCTTCGCCAGGACGACTGGCAGGTCCCCGACACGATCGAACGACTGGCCGGCGCCGTGTCGCTGTCGCAACGGGCGGACAAGGCCCTGGCCCGCGTCGGGGGTGCGGGCCGGTGACGCTGGACGAGGAGAAGCTGTTCGCCGCCCGGTTGTACGCGGTCCGCCTGCGGCCGTACCTGGCGACGGCGTTGTTCGCGCTGCACCCGGTGGAGTCGCGCCGGGTGCCGACGATGGCCGTGGACCGGCACTGGCGTTGTTACGTCTCACCGGCGTTCGTGGACCGCACCCCGCTGGAGGAACTCGCCGGGATCTGGGTGCACGAGGTGTCCCACCTGATCCGCGACCACCACGGGCGCGGCGACCGGTACGCGGTGCGGCACGGGCTCACCGGGCCCGGTGAGCGGCTGCGGATGAACATCGCGGCGGACTGCGAGATCAACGACGACGTGTTCGGCGAAGGTCTTCCCCGTCCGGAGGACGCGGTGCACCCCCAGGCGCTCCACCTGGACGAGGGTCAGCTGATGGAGGACTACCTGCGGCAGTTCCGGCTCGGCCGCCACACCAACGCCTTCGCCTGGATCGACTGCGGCAGCGGGGCCGACGGCCTGGAACGCGAGTGGGACCTCGGTCCGGGCGGCGCGCACGGGCTCAACGAGCAGGAACGGGACTCCGTGCGGTTCCGCGTGGCGCAGGGCATCGCGGGGAGCCCCGGGACCGTCCCCGACGGCTGGCGGCGGTGGGCGGAGGAGGCGTTCCACCCGCCCCAGCCGTGGCGGGACCTGCTCGGAGCGGCGATCCGCTCGGCCGTCACCGGCCCCGGCTTGGGCGAGGACTACACCTACGGCAGGCCGTCGCGCAGGTCGGCCGGCGTGCCGGGCGTGGTCCTGCCGAGCCTGCGGCGCCGTCCGCCCCGCGTCGTCGTCATCGTCGACACCTCCGGGTCCGTGAGCGACGCCGAACTGGGCAGCGCGCTCCTCGAGATCACCGCGATCGTCCGCGCGGTGGGCGGCCGCCGCGACCTCGTCTCGGTGCTGTCGTGCGACGCCGCCGCCCACGTCACCGGTCCGCTGTGCAAGGCGGAGGGGATCACGCTGGTGGGCGGCGGTGGCACCGACCTGCGCGAGGGCTTCACCAAGGCCCTGCGCGCGTCCCCCCGACCCGACGTCGTCGTAGCCCTGACCGACGGCCAGACGCCGTGGCCGAGCTCCGCGCCTGCCTGCCGGACGGTGGTGGGACTGTTCCCGCGCCCCAGCCGGTCCTACGAGGACGACCCCGAGTACGAGCCGGACACACCGCCCGAGTGGGCGCGGGTGATCACGATCGGCTGACCGCCTGTTGGCCGCACGCCGTTGCGGCAGATGATCGAATTCCCGTGTCGAAGCCATCCTCCACGCACTGCGGCGCGTCTTCCGCTCTGGAGAGGTTCAACAGGAACTGGGGTTCTCATTTGCGTGCATTGATGATCGGTGTCGCCGCCGTGCTGACCACGGCACTGGCACCCGCCGCGGCTCACGCGGCGCCGCCGTCCAACGACGACTTCGCCGACGCCACCGCGATCCCGGCACTGCCGTTCAAGTCCATTGTGGACACCAAGGAGGGCACGGCGGCGGACGACGACCCGTTCAGCTGCTCGTGGAGCACCAGCAGCGTCTGGTTCCGGTACACCGCGCCCGCCGACGGGTTCGTCCGGATGTCGTCGGACCGGCCCGACGACGAGAAGCCGGCGCTGTCGGCCCACACCGGTGAGCGCGGGGCGCTGACGTGGACGCCGGGAGCGTGCCAGCACCCGCACGGCGGCGGCTCGAACACGTTCGCCGTGACGGCGGGCACCACGTACCACTTCCTGCTGCAGGACACGAGGTTCGCGGGACCGGTCGAGTTCGCCCTCGAACTCGTGCCCCGCGCGGCCAACGACGACTTCGCGACGGCCGCGGAACTCCAGCCGGACACCGACGTCGCGGGTGATCCCGGACCGGCCACGCTCGAGGCGGGCGAACAGAGGCCCAGTTGCGACCGGTCGTCCACCCGGTCGCTGTGGTTCCGCCACACGCCCGCCCGCTCCGGCATCCTCTCGGTGAAGTCCACCCAGCTGACCAGCAGCGCGGGTGTGGCCGTCTTCAAGGGCACCGCGCTCGACTCGCTGTCCGAAGTGGACTGCCGGCAGTCCGGCCACAGCCCCGCGATCTTCACCGCCACCGCCGGCGAGACCTACTACATCCGGGTCGCGGACGGCATCTACGGCGCCACACCGCTGACGGTGCGGCTGGAGGACGCACCGCAGATCACGCCCACCGCGTCCTGGGTCCTGCCGGAGTCCCCCGGCGTGTTCGACGAGGTCCGGTTCGGCATCGATCCGGGCGACCCGGCCGGCCGGTGGCTCGTGGGCGGCGAGGTCCGGTTCGGTGACGGCACGTCCGCCCCGATCCAGGCCGTTCCCGGTCAGGCCGAGGTCCGGCACCGCTACACCGCCGACGGCGAGTACCAGGTGACGATCACCGGGCACACGGCCGACGGTCGTTCCGGCAGCTCCACCCGGACGCTGAAGGTCGAGACGCACGACGTGGCCGTGACGAACGTCGTCGCGCCCGCCACCGCCTCGGTCGGCGAAATCGGGCAGGTCGAGGTGACCGTCGCCGGCGCCCGGTACGCCGAGGACGTCGTCGTGGAGTTGTTGCGCCGCAGGGCGGACGGGTACCACGACGTCGTCGGCACGGTCCGCCGGCACGTGGAGGCGGACGGCTCGGTGGTCGTGCCGTTCAGCTACACGTACTCGGCCGCCGACGCGGCTCTCGGCAAGGCGACGCTCAAGGCCCGGGCTCGCCTGGACAGCCGTCAGGACAACAACCCCGCCGACAACGAGCGAGTCGTCGAGACGATCGTCGGCTAGCTTTCCGGCAACTCCACGGTGACGTCGGTCAGCGGAGCGCTCGTGCAGGTGAGGACCTGACCGTCCGCCTCCCGCCGGGAGACCTCGCCCGCCAGGAGCTTCACCACGCACTCCCGGCAGCTGCCCACCGTGCACGAGTACGGCATCGGCAGACCGGCGGCGAGTCCGGCGTCGAGCAGCGTCTGACCGGGCTCGACCACCGCGGTGCCCACGCCTTCGACGAGCAGTCGTTGTGGTGTGGGCGATCCCGCCGCGGTGGTCGTGCCCGCGTAGCTCTCCACGTGGACGTGCTCGCGGGGAACACCGAGCTCGTCCAGCGCCTGCCGCGCGGTGTCCGTGAGGGTTTCGGGGCCACACAGGTAGAACCGGGCGTCCGGCGGCAGCGCCAGGTCCGTCGTCCACCGCCGGATGCCGGGGACGTCGAGCCGGGCGTCGCGTGACGTCACCACGTGCGTCAGCGAGAACCGGCCGGGGTGCTGCTCGGCCAGCGCGACGAGTTCGGTGGCGAAGATGGTCTCCTCGGCGGTCCTGTTGCTGTAGAGCAGGGCGATGCGGTCGCCCGCCGGCTCGGCCAGCAGGGTGCGGATCATGCTCATCATCGGCGTCACGCCGCTGCCCGCCGCGATCAGCACCACGTCCCGGCCCGTCTCCAGGTGGAAGGAGCCGGACGGGCCGCGCACCGACACCCGGTCGCCGGGCGCGAGCGAGCGGACGTGGCTCGAGAACCGGCCGCCCTCCACCCGCTTCACCGTGACCTCCAGGCGGGTGGAACCCGGTGCCGACGACGCCGAGTACGGCCGGCGCACCTGCTCGCCACCGACGTCGGTCACGAGCGTGAAGAACTGGCCCGGCCGGAAGTCGAACGGCCTGCCGTCCTCCAGCACCAGCGTGACGGCGCTCGGTGTCTCGTGGCGCACCTCGGTCACGCGCACCTCCCGCAGCGGGTCTTCCCGCGGCACGGCAACGGGAAGCGCGAAGTCGCCCTCGTACCCCTCCTTGCGCAGACCGGAGCGGTAGGCCAGGTTCATCACCGCCCGGAACCACTTCGCCGGCACCAGGTCGGCGACCTTGAGCAGGAGCGAGCGGCCCTTCGCCGTGTTCGCGGCCAGGTGGCGGCCCGCCAGCACCATCAGGTCCGGCACCTCGGTGCGTGCGGCCGGGTTCCACAGCCTGGCGCGCGTCACCGCGTCGTTCGCGGTCAGCTCGGCGGCGTCGACGGCGACGAGCACCGCGGCGTGCGGTGGCGTTCCGCGCAACGACAACGGTTCCAGCACCGCGGGGTCGGTGGTGATCGTTCCCCGGCCGCGGACGTGCAGCACGCCGTTGCGTCCGGGCACGAGCGCGGCGAACGAGAGCCGGTCGTCGCTCAGCAGGTTGTGCAGCGTGTCCGCCCGCCGGTTGCCCCTGCGGTCCGCGATCACGAGCGTGCGGCCGTCCAGGACCCTCGCGACCGCCTGCTGGTCACCGCGCGGGCTGGTGTCGCTGCCGCCGGTCGAGTCCCATGTGGACAGAACGAGGAACGGCGCACTGGCCAGGAAGTCCGCGACACCGGGCAGCGCGAGCGGGCCGTCGAGCACCTCGGGAGCGGGACGCACGGGGGACGGCGGCTGCCACAGCCCGGACCGCAGCACGGCCTGGGCGCAGTGCACGTACACCTCCTCGACGTCGAAACCGCCGCGGCGCACGACACCGTTGACCCGCAACGTCTCCCCTGTGCCCGGCAGGAGGAAGAGCAACGACGCCGGGCCGTCGGCCGCGTCGTGCAGGGGGAAGGAGATCCGCGTCGGTGAGTGCACGCGCGCGAAACCCGGTGTGCCGCCGACGAACGTCGTCCTGCCCGTGCCGTCCGCGTGCCGGTGGCCGAACCCCGCGATCGGGCTGCGGGCCAGCACGTCCACGCATCCGTCGTCGAGCGCGGCGAGCTGCTTCAGCATGATCATCGACGCCGGGCGCCCGACGACGGCTTCCACCCCCGCCACGGTTCCGATCCGGAACGAGCCAACATCTTCGCAGGTCATGACACTATTGTGAGCTATTGCTCACGTCCTGGATACTCGCTTTCGCAGCCCCTCGGAAAGGACGCCATGCCCTCGTCCAGCCGCGACGTCGAACCACGTCGCAAGCCCCGTCAGGTGCGCGCGGAGCTCACCCGCGACCGCATCCTGACGGCGGCTGCTCACGTTTTCTCCGAGCACGGGTACGCGGCGGGCACCACCAACCGCATCGCCGAGCAGGCCCGCGTGTCGATCGGCTCGCTGTACCAGTACTTCCCGAACAAGGACGCGATCCTCGCCGAGCTGATGGTCCGCCACATCGACCGCGGCACGTGGACGCACGCCGACCGGCTCGACTTCTCACCCGGATCGCTCGAGACCGTGGTGCGGGCGCTGGTCCGCGACGCGATCGACAACCACCGCGACGACCCGCGGCTGCTGCGGATCATGATCGAGGAGGGGCAGCTGTCCGGGGAGCTGCGGGACACGATCACCCGGCACGGCGAGCAGCGCGTCGCCGAGGTCCGCGCCGTGTTCGCCCGCCACCCGGACGTGCACGTGCGGGACCTGGACACCGCCGTCGACCTCGTCGTGTTCACCGTCGAGCTGAACACGCACCGGCTCGCCGCCTTCCAGCAGGCGGTCGACGTCTTCGAGGACGAGCTCGTGGACATGGTGACCCGCTACCTGCGCGGACCGTCCTCAGCGGACTGAGATCAGCCGGTGGGCGCCGGCCGCGAGCACGCGCCGGACCTCGGCGGCGGTCTGCTCCGCGTCGAGGTGCCCGCTGTCGACGACGTGGGCTTCGAGGTCGCCGAGCCGCGCGAACGCCGCGTGCATGCCGGTGATCGGCCCGACGTCCTTCAACTCGCCGTCGGCGCGGCCCCTCGCCCGTTCGAGGGTGGCGCCGAGCGCCGGCCTGAGCACCACCAGTTCGCCCGCCAGTGCCCGGAACGGGTCGAGGAACCACGGCCCGACGATCCCGTCGACCACGACGTCGTAACCGCCCCGCGCGTACGTCGCGGTGACCCCCGCGATCGCGTCCACGACGACCTCGTTCTGCCGCTGCGCCTCGGGCAGGAACGGCGGCACGAAGCCCGTCCGGATCGCGCGGTAGAACTGGTCGGTCACGAGGTGCACGGCCGGGCGCTCCGCACCGGTGGCGAGGAGCCCGGCCACCGTCGTCTTCCCCGCGCCGGGCGGGCCGGTCAGGACGAGCACGTCACCGTTCACGTCGGCAAAAGCTAGTCGCGGGCCGCTTCGAAGACCAGTCTTGCGTCCGCGGCGGGCATCATCGCGTGATCGGTCGAGAATTTTCGAAACATTCACGAACGGCGCGGTGAAAAACCACTGTCGATCAGGCCGCCCACTTGCGCATTCGACAGAAATTCGACAGTCGCCGGACCGGTCACCCGTGCTCAGAGCTGGGAGTCCAGCCGGGTGAACAGGTCTTGATCTGGCGAACCGCGTCGGTTGATACTTCCGGCGCCTGAGTCGAGCGGGTTGCGGATTTGGCGCAATCCCGCCCGCTCGAACCGGGGCCGAACGAATTGAAAACCGTCCCACCCGCAGTCGTGCGGGTGCTATTCAGAAAGCGCCACTATGACGCTGACAGCGAAGTCAGTCGCACGAGCAGCGCTCGTGTCCGCCATCGTCGCCGCGACCGCGGGTGCCGCGGTCATCGCGGCGACACCCGCCAGCGGCGCCGCCTCCACCCTCGGGGCGGCCGCCCAGCAGAGCGGCCGCTACTTCGGCACCGCGGTGGCCGCGAACAAGCTCGGTGACTCGACCTACGTGGGGATCTTGAACCGCGAGTTCGACATGGTCACGGCCGAGAACGAGATGAAGATGGACGCGACCGAGCCGAACCAGGGTCAGTTCAGCTACGGCAACGCCGACCGGATCGTGAACCAGGCCCGCAACCAGGGCAAGCGGGTCCGCGGACACGCGCTGGCGTGGCACTCGCAGCAGCCGGGCTGGATGCAGAACATGTCCGGCACCGCCCTGCGCAACGCGATGCTCAACCACGTCACCCAGGTCGCCAGCTACTACCGGGGCAAGATCTACGCCTGGGACGTCGTCAACGAGGCCTTCGCCGACGGCAGCAGTGGCGGCCGCCGCGACTCCAACCTGCAGCGCACCGGCAACGACTGGATCGAGGCCGCGTTCCGCGCCGCCCGTTCCGCCGACCCCGGCGCGAAGCTCTGCTACAACGACTACAACACCGACAACTGGTCGCACGCCAAGACCCAGGGCGTCTACCGGATGGTGCAGGACTTCAAGTCCCGCGGCGTCCCGATCGACTGCGTCGGCTTCCAGGCTCACTTCAACAGCGGCAACCCGGTGCCGTCCAACTACCACACCACCCTGGGCAACTTCGCCGCCCTCGGCGTGGACGTCCAGATCACCGAGCTCGACATCGAGGGCTCCGGCAGCTCGCAGGCCCAGCAGTACCAGGGCGTCACCCAGGCCTGCCTGTCCGTCGCGCGCTGCACCGGCATCACCGTGTGGGGCATCCGCGACAGCGACTCGTGGCGCGCCTCCGGCACCCCGCTGCTGTTCGACGGCAGCGGCAACAAGAAGGCCGCCTACAACTCGGTCCTCGGCGTCCTGAACAACGGCACGGGCACGACAACCCCGACCACCACGACGACGACGTCAGGCAACCCCGGCGGCGGGGGCTGCACCGCGACGTACTCCGAGGGCGAGAAGTGGAGTGACCGCTTCAACGGCAACGTCACCGTCTCCGGCACGGACAACTGGGTCGTCACCGTGACCGTCAGCTCGCCCCAGCGGGTCATCGCGACCTGGAACACCAGCGCCACCTGGGGTTCGGCCAACGTGATGACCGCACGGCCGAACGGCAGCGGCAACACGTTCGGCTTCACCGTTCAGCACGGTGGCAACTGGAACTGGCCGACCGTGTCCTGTCAGGTCGGCTGATGGACCGCGGGAGGCCTCCGGCGGCGGCCTCCCGCACCCATCAACTCAGGCCTTGCGCCCCACGGCGGCCAGCCCGGTGAACCGCTCCGGGTGGTCGTCCACGTCCTCCGGCGACACCGGCCGCCACTCCGGGAAGAACACCACACCGGGCTCGACGACCTCGAAGCCGTCGAACAACCCGGTGACCTGCTCCCGGGAGCGCATGGTCATCGGGGTCGCGGTGCGCTGGTAGAGGTCCTGGTGCGAGTCCGCCTGGTCGGGCTGCCCGTCCTGGCTCGCGTGCGAGAGCACCAGGTAGCTGCCGGGTGCCATGACCTCGCGGTACTTCGCGATGATGGCGGCAGGGTCGTCGCTGTCGGGCACGAAGTGCAGCACCGCGACCATCATCACCGCGACGGGCTCGTCGAGGTCCAGCAGGGCGCGGACGCCGGGGCTGGCGAGGACCTCGTCGGGGCGGCGCAGGTCGGCCTGCACGACGCCGGCGCGGTCGTTGCCGCGCAGGATGTTCTCGCTGTACGCGGCGGCGACGGGGTCGTTGTCCACGTAGACGACGCGGGACTCGGGTGCGGCGTCCTGGGCGACCTCGTGCACGTTGCCGACGGTCGGGATGCCCGAGCCGAGGTCGAGGAACTGGCGGATGCCGGCGTCGACGCAGAAGCGCACGGCACGGCGCAGGAACGCGCGGTTCTGCTGCATGATCAGCGGCAGGTCCGGCCAGAGCCCGATGGCCCGCTCGGCCATCTCGCGGTCCACGGCGAAGTTGTGCGCGCCGCCCAGGTAGTAGTCGTACACCCGCGCCGCGCTCGGGCGGGTCAGGTCGACACCACCAGTCTGCCCAGCAGTCTCGTCAGTCATACCCGCCCCCAACGTGATCGAGTTCGTGACGGCACGCTACCCGCTGGCGCGCGGAGATCAACCCGCCGGGCCATTCGGCCGCCTGGCGGGTGACCGGCGGGCCTGGGCCGGGTGCAATGGCAGTGGAGGTGGGTCATGCGAACTCGGCTCGTGGTCTCGTTGCTCGGACTGGTGCTCGTCGCGGGCGGCGCGCCCGCGCAGGCGGCCCCGGTGGGAGTTCCCGGCGACCAGCCGCTGCCGGGCTACACCGTCAGCAACCCGCCGTTGAAGCCCGAGGTGGTGAACGGGCAGCCGACGCGGGTGCTGCAGGGCGTCCACCAGCACTCGGCGTACACCGTCGAGGTGCCCGCCAACTGGAACGGCCGCCTCGCGATGTGGGCGCACGGCTACCGCGGCACCGGGACCGTGCTGACCGTGGACCCGCCGGGGTACGGGCTGCGCACCCGCATGCTCGGCCAGGGCTACGCGTGGGCAGCGTCCTCCTACTACAGCAACGGATACGACGTCCGGGCCGGCGTGCTCGCGACGCACGACCTCGCGAAGCACTTCGGCAAGCTCGTCGCGAAGCCGAAGCAGGTGCTGATCGCCGGGGTGTCGATGGGCGGTCACGTCATCGGCCGGTCGCTGGAGCAGTTCCCCGGCTTCTACGACGGCGCGCTGCCGATGTGCGGTGTGCTCGGCGACCACGAGCTGTTCGACTTCTTCCTCGACCACCAGCTCACGGCGCAGGCGCTCTCCGGGATCCGCGCCTACCCGATACCCGAGGACTACCTCACGACCGTGGTGCCGCGCATCCAGGAGAAGCTCGGCCTGGCCGGGCTCGTCCCCGGCGGCCCGGACGTCGTGACGGACCGGGGCGCCCAGTTCCGCGCGGCCGTCGTCGAACGCAGCGGCGGTCCCCGCCCCGGCGCGACCCCCGCTTTCGCTTACTGGAAGGACTTCCTGTTCGGCCTGGCCTCCCCGCCCGCCGACGAGGCCACGCTCGCGTTCGACCCCGCCAGGCTCGCGACCAACCTCGGCACCCGCTACCGGCCTTCCGAGCCCGTCGACCTCAACCGCGCGGTGCAGCGGGTGGCGCCGCGCGACTGGCGGTCGCGCCTGTCCCCCGCGCTCACCGAGATCCCGGCGATCGCGGGCAGGCCGGGCGTTCCGGTGCTGTCGCTGCACGGCCTGGGCGACATGTTCGTGCCGTTCTCGATGGAACAGGACTACCGGACCGACGTCGCCCGGCACGGCCAGTCGAGGTGGCTGGTGCAGCGGGCGATCCGCACGGTGGAGCACTGCGAGTTCTCGCCGGCCGAGGCCGGGGCGGCGTGGAACGACCTGGTGAAGTGGGCCGACCGCGGCACGAAACCCGCCGGCGATGCGGTCGGGGACCGCTCCACAGTCGCCTCGCCCGCGTTCGGCTGCCGGTTCACCGAGGCCGCCGCCTACACCGGTCCGGGTACGAGGAGGTTGTTCTCGCCCTGCCCGTGAGCCTGTCACGGGGTGCCTTGGTCGTCCGGTCTTCCTGGCCGGACCGACCGTCACCCCGAGAACAGGACCACACCATGACCAACTCCTCCCGTTCCGCCGCTCTCCTCGCGCTCTCGGCCGTCCTGGTCGCGTTGAGCGTCAACCCGGCCGTGGGCTCCGTCGCCCAGGAGAACCGGTCCCCCAAGCGGCCCACGATCGTGCTCGTGCACGGCGCGTGGGCGGACGCCTCCAGCTGGAACGGGGTCGTCACGAGACTCCAGCAGGAGGGCCACCAGGTCACCGCCATCGCGAACCCGCTGCGCTCGCTCACGAGCGACGCGGCGTACGTGAGGACCTTCCTGGAGGCGCAAACGGGGCCAATCGTCCTCGTCGGCCACTCCTACGGCGGCGCCGTGATCACCAACGCCGCCACCGGGAACCCGAACGTCAAGGCCCTCGTCTACGTCAACGCCTTCGCGCCGGACGCCGGTGAACGGGTCGTCTCCCTGGCGGGGCCGGACTCCGCGCTCTCGGGCGACCCGACGACGGTGTTCGACTTCGTGCCCGCCACCCTCCCGCCGACGCCCTCCACCGACCTCTACATCAAGAGGTCGGTCGTCCTCAGGGCGTTCGCCGACGGGCTGAGCACCGCCGACCGGGCGCTCGTGGCGGCCACGCAGCGACCGGCCGCCCTCGCGATCGACGAGCCGTCCGGTACCCCGGCCTGGCGGACCATCCCGTCGTGGAGCCTCGTCGGCACCAAGGACAAGGTGATCCCGTACAACGCCCAGATGGCCATGGCCAGGAAGGCCGGGGCCACGATCGTCGAGTACGGCGCCGGTCACCTCGGCCCGATGACGGACCCGAGGGCCGTCACGCGGGTCGTCGAACGGGCCGTGCGGGCGACCGTGCAGGCCCGCTGAGGCAAGCCCCTGTCACAGAACGCGCCGCCGTCCGGTCTTCGCTGAGGACCGGACGGCCACGTGTGCCTCCGGCGAACCGAGGGAGCTGCCATGACCGGCGACCGGTACGACCTGGAGCACGCGGTGCAGGACGAGCTCAGGCTCGTGGAGGCCAGTCGTCCCGGCGCGGAACTGGAGCCGATCGCGGACTGGCAGGTCGACCCGACCGAGGTCCAGCGCTACGAGATCGGGCTGCACAGCCTGCTCGACGCGGTCGAGGCGCCGGACGAGGGACAGCACCACGGCCCGCTCCTGGGGCCGTGACTGTCACGGCGGACTCGCGGGCCCGGTCTCCAGTGCAGACCTGAACGGTGACGAGTGCCGTCGGCGGATGGGAAGGCGTGACCATGGACCTGACCCTGTGTCCCAAGTGTTCCGAGGTGAGCGAGATCCAGTGGCTCGCCGTCCTGGACAGCACCGACGGCCCCGTCGAGCACGCCAAGATCTTCTGCGTGAACCGGCACTGGTTCTTCCTGCCGGTCGCGGCGCTCGGCCACCACTCCCCTCTCGTCGGGGACGACTGCCCGGCGGCGCGCCACCAGACCGTGCGGCAGGTCATGAAACCGCCGAAGATCACGATCGAGGCCGGCGCCCACCTCGCCGCCGCCGTGTTCCTCATGAGGCACGCCCGCGACTCGTCGCTCGTCGTGGTGGCCGACAACACCCGCGAACCCGTCGCGATGATCGCCGAGGCCGACATCGCGCACGCGGTGGCACGGGGCCGCGACCTCGAGGACGTGCGCGTCCGCGAGGTCGTCACGGCCAAGCTCGTGACGGTCCCCGCGGACGCCGTCGTCTCCGACGCGATCCGGCTGATGCTGCCCGAGGGCGCGTGGCACCTGCCGGTCGTCGAGCACGGGCGGCTCGTCGGCATGGTCGAGCTCGCGGACCTGGTGCACTCCTACCTGATGCCCGGTCCCGTGACCGTGGCGGAGACCTGATCAGCGGGCCGTCCCGGTCTCGGTCCACCGCCGGAACAGGTCGACCCGCTCGTCGGGCCAGGGCCGGTCGCACGGCATGGAGCCGTCCTGGAGCCGTTGCAGGACGGCTCCGGCATGCGCGCACACGTCGTCGTAGGACCACAGGTCGAAGAACCGCAGCATGGACTGGCGGTCCTTCTCCCGGAACAACGGCTTGATGTCGTGCGCGAACCCGATCTGCTCCTGTGCCATGACTTCCTCCATCGGCGTGGTGACGTTCAGGACGACGTGCGCGCACGCCGGTGCGACCGGGCGTCCTCGACGAGCAGGCGTTCGAGGTGCGGCAGAGCGCCGGTCCTGGCGGCGTCGACGACGGCGCCGAGCAACCTGTCGCAGGTCGCCCGCGCGACCGGCTCGTGCCGCAGTCCCGCCAGGTGCTCGCCGGATCTCCGGCGGATCTGCCGCGCGTTGGCCTCGGTCGTCCCGAGCACCTCGGCGATGTCGCGGAACGGGTAGCCGAACGCCTCGCGCAGCACGAAGACGGCGCGTTCGGCCGGGGACAACCGACCGAGCAGCAGCAGGACGGCCTGTTCGAGGTCCATCGACCGGTCCACGGCCAGCGCCGGGTCCTCGGAGATCGGCACCTGCCCCGGCAGCCAGCGGCCGACCGGGATCTCCCGGCGCACGCGGGCCGAGGCCAGGAAGTTGAGCGTGACCCGCGTCGTGATCGTCGCGAGGAACGCCACGCGGTCGCGCACCACCGCGCGGTCCGTGCTCTGCCAGCGCAGCCAGACGTCCTGGACGACGTCCTCGGCGTCGGCCGCCCGCCCGAGCATCCGGTAGGCGATGCCGAACAGGCGCGGGCGGACGCTCTGGAAGTCCGCCACCGCCTCGGCGTCCTCGCAGGACCGCGGAACGGGCAGGGCCTGCGGTGTGGCTGACGGGCACGCGGTGGTGCTGGTCGTCGAACGCATGACGGGCCCCCGTTTCGTCGTGGCCTCCACTGGCGTGGCAGAGCCACCGTCGTCCCGCGCACGGGGTGGACGCGCCCTTGACCACCCCTGGCGGACCACGGGTCGTGCGGGACCAGGGACACGGGTGCCACTGGCGCCCACCCGGTGGACGACGGTGCGAACGCCGCCGGGGCGGTGCATCATGGGGCGGCCCGGCGTTGATCAACGCCGGATCCCTCGGCACGCGCGGCGGTGGTGATGGCGGACAGCGGTCCTCGGCCCGGGCTGCGCGGCAGGCGCGGTGAGACCGAGGTCCTCGACCGGTTGCTGGTCGAGGCGAGGGCGGGCCGCAGCCAGGTGCTCGTGCTGCGCGGCGAGGCGGGGATCGGCAAGTCGGCGCTGGTGGACCACGTGGTGCGGGGCGCTGCGGGGTTCCGGATCGCGCGGGCCGCCGGGGTCGAGTCCGAGATGGAGCTGGCGTTCGCCGCGCTGCACCAGCTGTTCGCGCCGATGATGACGCACGTCGACCGCCTGCCCGAACCGCAGCGCGCCGCGCTGACCGTCGCGTTCGGACTGAGCACGGGCAGCGCGCCGGACCGCTTCCTGGTCGGGCTCGCGGTGCTCAGCCTGCTCGCCGAGGTGACGGAGGAGCAGCCGCTGGTCTGCGTCGTGGACGACGCCCAGTGGCTCGACCGGGTGTCCGCGCAGACGCTGGCCTTCGTCGCGCGCCGGCTGCTCGCCGAACGGGTGGTGTTCGTGTTCGCGGTGCGGTCCTCCGCCGGGGACGACCAGCTGGCGGGGCTGCGGGAGCTCGTCGTGCGGGGCCTGCCGGACCGCGACGCCCGGGACCTGCTCGACTCGGTCGTGCTCGGCCGGGTCGACGAGCGGGTCAAGGACAGGATCGTCGCCGAGGCCCAGGGCAACCCGCTGGCGCTGCTGGAACTGCCGCGCGGGCTGACCGGCGCGGAACTGGCCGGCGGGTTCGCCCGCCCGGACGTGCGGCCGCTCGCGAGCCAGATCGAGCAGAGCTTCCTGCGGCGCATCGGGTCGCTGCCCGACACGACCCAGCGGCTGCTGCTGGCGGCGGCCGCCGAACCGGTGGGCGACGTGTCGTTGCTGCGGCGCGTCGCCGAACGGCTCGGCATCGGCGCGGAGGCAGCGGCGGCGGCCGAGGCGGCGGGACTGATCAAGTTCGGTGCGCGGGTGCTGTTCCGCCACCCGCTGGTGCGCTCGGCGGCCTACCGCGCGGCGGACAGCGACGACCGGCGGGACGTGCACCGCGCGCTCGCCGCGGCGACCGATCCCGAGTCCGACCCCGACCGGAGGGCCTGGCACCGCGCCCACGCCGCGGTCGAGCCCGACGAGGCCGTCGCGGGCGAGCTGGAACTCTCCGCCGGCCGCGCCCAGGCCCGCGGGGGAATCGCCGCGGCGGCCGCGTTCCTGACCCGTGCGGCGGGCCTGACCCCGGATCCGGCCCGGCGCGGCGCGCGCGTGCTGGCCGCCGCCCACGCCACCTTCGAGGCCGGGGCGCCCGACGCCGCTCTGGAACTGCTCGCCGCCGCCGAGATCGGCCCGTTGGACGCGCTCCAACGCGGGCGGCTGGCCCGGCTGCGCGCGCAGATCGCCTTCGCGCGCCGGCGTGGTGGCGACGCGCTGCCGTTGCTGTTCGAGGCGGCCGGTCGGCTGGAGGACCTCGACGGCGGACAGGCCCGCGAGGTGTACCTGGAGGCGATCGGGGCCGCGGTCTTCGCCGGGCGGCTGGGCGAGAGCGGCGCGCTGGCGGAGGTGGCGAGGGCCGCGCTCTCCGCACCACCGGGCCCACTGCCCGCGCGCCCGGTCGACGCCCTGCTCGACGGCCTGGGCGCGCGGTTCGCCGGGAGCTACGGCGAGGGCGCACCGCTGCTGCGCCAAGCACTCCTGGCGTTCCGGCAGGAGGCGGCGCAGGACGGCGAGGAGACCATGCGCTGGCTGTGGCTGGCGTGGCTGACCGCCGCCGACCTGTGGGACGACGAGGCCTGGCACGACCTGGTCACGCACGCGGTCAGGACGGCCCGCGAGACCGGCGCGCTGCACTTCCTGCCCCTGGCGCTGTCCTACCGCGCCGTCGTGCACCTGCACGCGGGCGAGTTCGACCTGGCCTCGACGCTGGTCGAGGAGTCCGACGCGATCCTGAAGGTCACCGGCAACTCCCACCTCGGTTACCCCAGGGTGGCGCTGCTCGCCTGGCGCGGTGATCCCGAGACGCCCTCGGCGCTCAGGGCCGGCGCCCGGTGGGCGAGCACGTGGGGTGAGGGACGGGCGATCGGCGGGCGCGGTTTCCTGAACGCGGTGCTGTACAACGGACTCGGCCGGCACGAGGACGCACTGGCCTCCGCCGCCGAGGCGTGCGAGCACGACGACCTCGGCCTCTTCGGCTTCGCGCTCGTCGAACTGGTCGAGGCCGCCGCCAGGACCGGTGCGCCCGCCGCGGAGGCGTTGGCCCGGATCGAGGAGCGGGCGACCGCCAGCGGCACGCAGTGGGCGTCCGGTGTGCTGGCACTGGCGAGAGCCCTTCTGACCGACGACCCTGACGCAGAACCGTTGTACCGCAAGGCGATCGAGCACCTCGGACGCACCAGGGTGGCCGTCTACCTCGCCCGCGCCCACCTCCTCTACGGCGAGTGGCTGGCTCGGGAGGACCGGCAGCCAGACGCACGCGAACAACTGCGGACCGCGCACGAGATGTTGCACCGGTTCGGTGCGAACGCCTTCGCCGAACGCGCCCGCCGTGCGCTGGCGGCGGCCGGTGAGGCCGTGCACCAGCACGCGCCCAGGACGCGGGAGGAGCTCACCGCGCAGGAGGCCCAGATCGCCAGGCTCGCGAGCGACGGCAGGACGAACTCCGAGATCGGCGCCGAGCTGTTCCTGAGCCACCGCACCGTCGAATGGCACCTGCGCAAGGTGTTCACCAAGCTCGACGTCGCGTCCCGCAGGGACCTGCGGGACGCGCTGGCCGACGGCTGATCCCTGTCACACCCGTCCCGCCTGTCTTGTCCTTGTTGGTGCAGAGCCACTTCGGGACAGGGCCACTCCGGATCAGGGCCACATCGGGACAGGAGCACGAGATGGGACAGCGCAGAGACAGCAGTCTGCCGGTCGTCGCCGGCGTCGACGGGTCGTCCTCGGCCCTCGCCGCCTCCCGCTGGGCCGCCCGCGAGGCCGCGCGCCGCGGTGCGCCGCTGTACCTGGTCAGCGCGTTCGGCTGGTCGGGGAAGCGGCACCTCGGCGACCCCGGCCTCGGCCGCTACCGGGACGCGATGGTGCAGGAGGCCTGGAGGACGGTCGGCGCGGCGGCCGATGCCGCGCGGCACGCCGCGGAGGGTGTCGAGGTCTCCGAGATGACCGTCGACGGATTCCCGGTGCCGCTGCTGGTCACCGAGTCGCGCACCGCCGAGTTGCTCGTGATCGGGGACCGCGGGCTCGGCGGGTTCACCTCGCTGCTGGTCGGGTCGGTCGCGATCAGGCTGGCGGCGCAGGCGGAGTGCCCGGTCGTCGTCGTGCGGGGTGAGGACTCGGTTGACGCCGGTCCGGTCGTGGCCGGTGTCGACGGCTCCCCGATCAGCGAGGCGGCGCTGGGGTTCGCGTTCGAGGCGGCGGACGCGCGCGGGGTGCCGTTGGTCGCGGTGCACGTGTGGAACGACTACGCGGTCGGTGCCCCGGTGCCGCACCCGGGCGAGTGGGGTGCGGTCGAGGCCGACGAGCACCGGCTGCTCGCCGAACGGCTGGCGGGCTGGAGCGAGAAGTTCCCCGACGTGGTGGTGCGGCGGGAGGTCGTGCGCGACCGGCCCGCCCACGCGTTGATCGAGCACGCGACCAGGACCGGGGCCCAGCTGGTCGTCGTCGGGTCGCACGGCAGGGGCAGCGCCGCCGGTCTCGTGCTCGGCTCCGTCAGCCACGCCGTGCTGCACCACTCTCCCTGTCCAGTCGCGGTCGTGCGGTCGTGAACCGCCGGGAGCAGCGCGCGCTGCGCGAGATCGAGAAGAACATCAGCATCGACGATCCCCGGCTCGCCGAGGAGCTCCGCTCGTTCGGGAGCGACGACGGCGTGCGCAAGCGGTGGTACGCCGGTGCGGGCGCGGTCGCGTTGCTGCTCGTCGGCGCGAACGCGGGTTCGTCCGTGATCCTGCTGGCAGGGCTGGTCATGATGCTGGTGCTCGGTCTCAAGTGGACGTTGGAGGCGACGCGCTGACTGTCATTCCCCATGCGGCAGGGCGTCCCGCAGCTGCCGCCGAGAGGTGATCGACAGCTTGCTGAAGACCTTGCGCAGGTGCCACTCCACGGTCCGGGTGCTGAGGAAGAGCCGGGCGCCGACCTCCGGGTTCGACAGGCCTTCCCGCACCAGCAGGGCGATCTGCCGTTCCTGAGGCGTCAACCTCGCGCCCGGCGGCACCGCGGCGGCGCGCTCGTGGACCCTGTCACCGTTGGCGAGCAGCTCGCGGCTCGCGCGTCCGGCGAACGCCGTCATGCCGATCGACGCGAACATCCCGTGCGCGACGGTCAGCTGGTGCCGCGCGTCGGCTCGCCTGCCCCGCCTGCGCAACCACTCGCCGTACAGCAGGTGCGCCCGCGCGAGGTCGGGACGCAGCAACGTCCGCCCCAGCCGGTCGATCGCCCGGAGGTGGAGGTCTTCCGCCTCGTCCTCGCCCAGCAGCGCGCGGCAGCGGGCCAGGATCCCCTGAGCCCAGTTCGTGTCGCAGTCCTGCGCCGCGTCCGTCAGGCGTTCCAGCGCGTCGCGGGCGATCTCGGTGTCACCGACGCGCACGGCGGCTTCGACGAGTTCCGGCAACACCCACACCGAGACGATCAGCTGGGTGATCCGGGCGCTGGCCTGAGCGGCCGCGAGCGCTTCCTCGTAGCGGCCGAGACCGTTGTACAGCACGGCGGCGGCCCAGTGCGCGGTGGTGACTCCGGCCGCCCGGCGATCCGCGGTGGGCCGTTCGACCGTGGCGGCGACAAGGCGTGCCGCCTCCTCTTCCTTTCCCTGCAGTGCGAGGAGGATGAGCGTCGCGTACGGAGCGACGGGGACGCCTGTGGTGGCGGCGACGGCGTCGGCCTCGGCGATCAGCGTGGCCGCCGTGGTGAAGTCGCCGATCAGCGAGTTCGCCGATCCCAGGCAGACGAGGTAGATCGGCAGCTCGGTGAGGATGCCGGCGGACCGCGCCACCTCGACGGCTCGGGTGTAGGTCTCGCACATGACCTGCTCGTCCCACACGGCGGGGCTGACCCCGCAGGCCGCCCAGCCCCACTTCAGCAGGTCCTGCACGGGCAGGTCGGAGAGCGCGGACATGGCCTCGCGCAACGTGCCGATCGCGGCGCTGCGGCCGTCGGTGGCGAGCAGCGCGCAGCCGGTCAGCACCAGGTCGATCGGACGCGGACCGCCTTCGGGTGGCGGGAGTTCCCTGATCGCCCGGGAGATCGCGAGCAGCCGCCCGCCGTCGGCCGCGGTGCCCCAGGCGAGGAGGTAGGTCTCGCGGGCGAGGTCCATGTCGAACCGTTCCAGCTGCCGCGCGGCGGCCAGCAGCGTGCCCTGCGCCTCGTTGTAGGAACCGGCCGCGTACGCGATGCGCCCGCGCACCAGTTGGGCCCGCACCCGGAGGAACTCGTTGCGGGAGTCGAGTTCGACGATGTCGACGAGCTCCTGCGCGGCGGCCAGGTCGCCGGCCCGGACGCTGGCGTCCGCCGCTTCCACGGCACGTTCGACGCGGTGTGAGGCGTCGGCGGTGAGCGTGACGGACCTGCGCAGGAAGGCGGCGGCCGCGGCCAGCCCGCCACGTGCCTGGGCGCGGCCGGCGGACCGCACGAGTTCGGCGGCGACCTCCTCGTCCGGTTCGGCGGCGGCGCACGCGAGGTGCCAGGCGCGGCGGTCCGGGTCCGTCTGCCGGTCGGTGACCTCCGCGAGCGCGAGGTGCACGGCGCGGCGGTCCTCCTCCTCGGCAGCGCGGTACACGGCCGACCGCACGAGCGGGTGGCGGAAGATCACCCGCACGTCGAACGACAGCAGCTCGTCCACCTCGTCGGCGAGGGCCGCCGCCGAGGTGATCCCGAGCCGTTCGGCGGCGCGACGCACCAGGGTCGGATCGCCCACCGGTTCGGCGGCCGCCACCAGCAGGAGCAACCGGCTGGGGTGCGACAGCTCCCCGACGCGGGTCAGGAAGCTCTCCTCGAGCCGGGTGGGCAGCGCGTCGGTGTGCGGCAGGCCGAACCCGCCCGCCACCCTCGTCACGCTCAGCTCGCGCGGGAGCTCCAGCAGGGCGAGCGGGTTACCCCTGGCCTCGGCCAGGATCCGGTCGCGGATCCGGTGGTCCAGCGGGGCGTGCGTGGCGGAGGTGAGCAGGGTCAGGGCGTCGGGCTTGGTCAGCCCGCCGATCGGCAGTGCCGGCAGGCCGAACAGGTCGGGTGCCTGGTGGCGGGCGGCGAAGACGAGGGCGATCGACTCGGCCAGCAGGCGGCGGGCGACGAACCCGAGGACCTGGGCCGAGGCCTGGTCCATCCACTGCGCGTCGTCCACCAGGCACAGCACCGGGCTGCCCTCGGAGGCGTCCGAGAGCAGGCTCAGCACCGCGAGCCCGACCAGGAAGCGTTCGGGCGGACTGCCCGCGCGCATGCCGAACACCGTCTCCAGCGCGTCGCGCTGGGGTGGGGGCAGGTCCTCCAGCCGGTCCAGCAGCGGCACGCAGAACTGGTGCAGCGTCGCGAACGCCAGCTCCATCTCCGACTCGACACCGGCCGCGCGCAGCACCCGCATGCCCGCGGCCGTGCCCTCGAGGTGGGCCAGCAACGCCGACTTCCCCACGCCCGGTTCCCCGTGCAGCAGGAGCACGCGGCTCTCACCCGTGCGCACGGCCGCGATCATCTGGTCGAGCGCGGAACACTCCGGTTCCCGCCCGATCAGGTCCACCCGCTGTCGCACCGCCGCCCGCCTCCACCCTTGGCGATCAGCGCTGGTCAGCCCCGATCGGCACCGGGGTTCATCCTGGACCGGAACGTCGGAGTGCGAAAGTCCCGCGCCAGCGTGTCGGCGACCGCGCCCCGGTGAGCGCGGATCAGCGCGATCACCGTCTCGGCGGTGCGGTCGAGGTGCGAACGCCCGTCGGGCAGCACGGCCGCCGGGCTGATGTAGCTGCGCGGCCCGACGTGGGTGGCGCCGTCGAACAGCACCGCCGTGACCTTGCCGGCACGCCGGGCCCGGTTCCAGCCGCTGCCGCGCACCAGCCGCCAGCGCTGGGGGAACAACCACGTGCCGACCCGTTCGATCCGGTCACCGGTGCTCGTCAGCTGGTAGAGCTGCTCGGCGCGGGAGATGTCGTTGGCGCCGTTGTGGAACCCGCCGAGGGTGATCAGCACGAGCGGGCACCGCAACGTCGTGTGCAGGACGTCGACCGCGCCCGTGGCGACCTGCGCACCCCCGCTGTAACTCAGCAACACCACGGGAATCCCACTCCCGGCCCGGTAGCCGGCGAGTTCCAGCTGGGTCGCGATCTGGGTGCCGACGGCCCGGTTGTACAGGGGCAGGTACCGGTGGTCGGCGGCCACGAAGATCTGCATCACGTTGTGCAGGAACAACAACAGCCCCGCCCGCCGCCGCAGCCACGTCCACACCGGACGGTCCGCGAGCGGGTCGGCCAACGGCGAGTACGGCTGCACCTGGCCCAGCACCCGCAGCTCCGGCGCCCCGTCGAGCAACGCCTTGACGAGCTGCCCACCGTCCCGGCTGTCGCGGGCCCGGCGCTTGCCGATGCCGTCCAGGTAGACCAGGTAGGCCCCCGGCGGTCGGTCGGCGGCGGCCCCGCGGGCAGGCGGCACCCCCGCCGGGAGCGCGCTGGCCGGGGTCCGCCAGCCCGCGCCGTATATCAGCAGCTCGTAGCGGGCGAGCAGGCCCTCCGCGAGCAGGATCGGCCCGACCACGAGGGCCCAGAGCAGGAACCCGTTCACACGACCACCTCCCGCGCGCGTGCCGCCGTCATCCGCCCGACCAGCCGCCGCACGACCTCGACAGCGACACCGAGCCCGGCACCGGCGACCGCGACGCACGCGGCGGCGGACCACCAGCCCAGGCCGGTCGCCGCGGCCAGCGGACCTGTCAGGCCTACGCCTACGCCTGCCAGCAGCAGGAGGTGCAGTGCGGGCCCGAGCAGGGGGAAGGCGAGCACGGCCGCCAGCAGGAGTGGGGCGAGCAGGCCCGGCGTCCAGACCAGTACGGGGCCTGGGGGTGCGGGCGCTGCCCAGTCGGCCAGGGTCCAGGCGGTCAAGGGCCACAGGGCGAACACCGAGGCCTCGACCAGGCCGCCGGTGGTCAGCAGGCTTACCACGGCCTTGGGCGAGGTGCCCGGTCTGCGCACGAGGAACGGGAGGACGCGGCCGACTGCCTCGGAGAGGCCGGCGCACAGCAGGAGGACGACTACGGCGGGGGTCATCACTCGGCCCCGCTGTGGTGGCTCACCGGGCGCGACTCGCGCGGGTACCGCCCCAACTCGTCGGCGGCATGCCGGACACCCGGCTCGTGCTGGGTGGCGGGCAGCCTGCCCGGCTTGCGCACCGGGAGCCGCGGGGCACGGCCCGCGGCCGCCGACAGGCCGGCGCACAGCAGCGGAGTAGCGACGGCAGGCGACATCACTCGCCCCCGCCGTGCCGGCTGACCGGGCGTGGCTAGCACGGCGGCCCGCATCACTCGGCCCTGCTGTGCTGGCCCACCGGGTGCGACGCGCATGGCGGCCCACACCACTCCATCCCGCCGTGCCGGCTCACCGGACGCAACTCGCATGGCGGCCCCCATCACTCGGCCCCGCTGTGCTGGCTCACCGGACGTGACTCGCGCAGGTACCGCTCCAACTCATCCGCGGCACGCCGAGCCCCACCCGCCTCGTGCTGGGCGGCGAGCAACCTGCTGGCCGAAGCGCGGAACCGCGGGTCCTCCAGCAGGCGGCGGGCGAGGGTGCGCACCGAGTCCTCGGCCACGTCCCGCGTCCGGAGCGACAGGCCCGCGCCCAGCTCGACCACGCGGCGGGCGACCAGCGGCTGGTCCGCGCCCTGGGGCACGACCAGCAGCGGGACGCCGGCGTAGAGGGCCTCGTTGGCGCTGTTCATGCCGCCGTGGGTGACGAACAGCGCGGCGCGGGCCAGGACGTCTGGCTGGGGTACGAAGCGGCGGGCGATCACGTTGGCGGGCAGGGGTTCCAGGGCGGTGGGGTCGGTCTGGCCCGTGGAGACGATCACGGTGCCGCCCAAGGGGGACAGCGCTCCGGCGAACGTGCGCAGCAGCTTCGGGTCGGCGTTGAACACGGTGCCCAGCGAGGCGTAGAGCACGGGGCCGCGCAGCTCGTCCACCGGGAAGGACGGGTCGGACGGACGGGAGCCGATGCTCGGGCCGACGAAGCGGTACGACGCGTCGAAGTCGTCGGCGCCGGGCTGGAAGGCGCGCGAGGTGAACACGAGGTTGAGCGGCTGGCTGATGTTGCCGAGGTCGACGACGGGCAGTCCGCGCGTGTCGAAACGGCGGGCCAGCCGGCGGCGGGATTGGGCGAATCTGGTGAAGTACTCCGGTTTCGCGCCTCTGAGCAGTCCGAGCGACGCGCGGGTCGGGCTCGGGACCTGCCTGCCGAACGCGAACGTCGTGTACGAGGAGGCCGCCGGGACGCCTAGCTCGTTGGCGGCGACGGCGCCCCAGACGCAGGCGTTGTCGTGGACGATCAGGTCGGGCCGGATGCGGCGCAGGTCGGTCAGCACCGGCGGCACCAGGTCGAGGGCGGCGCGCACCAGGCCGTCCACGAGGGTGATCGGCATGGGCGGGTCGGGCAGCGGCTGGTCGCCTCCCGGGTAGAGGTGGACGGTGGCGCCGGCGTCCTCGATCTCGTCCCGGAACGCCGGAGACGTGTGGTAGGTGACGGTGTGGCCGCGCCGGACGAGTTCGGCGACGACGGGCAGCGTCGGGTTGACGCGGCCGTGCATGGCGATGTTGAGGAACGCGATGGTGCTCATCGGCTGACCTCCAGGGCGGGTGCGGTGTCGTCGCGGTACAGGCCGGGGCCGCTGACGCGCAGCCCGTCGAGGAAGCGGCCCGCCGTCCGGGAGGCGGTGGCGATGAGCCGTGCGGAATGGCGGAAGTCCCACGGCGGCGGCCAGTCGTCGACGCCGGTCGGCAGGACGACGACGGGCACGTGGGCGGACACCTCGCGCAGGTCGCGCTCGATCTGGTGGCGGAACGCCAGCACCCCGGCCCTGGCGGCGATCGCACCGGCTCTGCGGCGCGGGGTCCGCACCAGCGGCGAGCTCTCCGGCCCGACCGCGAGCACGACCACGCTGGCCGCCCCTGCCTGCCAGGCCGCGCGCACCGGCACGTAGGCGATGACCCCGCCGTCGACGAGCGTGCGGCCGTCGCGGTCGACCGGGGGCAGGATGCCGGGGATGGCCGCGCTGGCGAGCAGCGCCGACTCGAGGTCACCGCGGTCGAGCAGGACCTCGGCGCCGCTGTCCAGGTCCATCGCGACGGAGGTGAACGGGATCGGCAGCTGCTCGATCCGCGCGGGCAGTCCGGCACGGGCGATCAGCCTGCGCAGGCCGCGGTCGGTGAAGACGCTGGCCCGCGAGGACAGGTAGCCGAACGGGAAGACCTCGCGGCGGCGCAGGCGGGTCCACACGGTGTCCAGCCACTGCGCGGCACCGCCGGGGTGCGCGGCGGCGATCGCGCCGTTGAGGGCGCCCACCGACGTGCCGACGACGAGGTCGGGGACGAATCCGCGCTGCTCCAGCGCGTGTCCGACGCCTACGTGCGCGGCACCGAGCACGCCTCCCCCGCCCACGGCCACCGCTACGGGCTTCGGCAGGGTGTACAGGCCGGTCGAGCCCAGGTGGCCGGTCATCGCCCGGCACCCGCTGGTGCCCGCACCGGCCTGCGGGGACAAGTGACCCTCATGACGACCCGCCTTCCTCACCGCTGTGCCGAATCGGACTCAGCAGCTAGGACAAGGCGGGCACCCCGGGTTGTGACACGGTCTTCGTCACAGAGCGTGTGACGTTTCGCCGCGGAACGCGATGTCCTGGTCGAAGGAGGCTCGTGTGGCGATGTCGGTGAAGTCCCGCAGAGGGCGGCTCGTGTCGGGGCTGGTGCTCGTGGGCGCGGTGATCGGGCTGGTGGTCGTGCTCCAGTCCGCGGCGCAACAGCGGTCCTGGGCCAGTTCCGAGGGGACGGTGCAGGAGCGCCTGAAGTCGGGCAAGAGCGCCTCGGTGCGGGTCGAGTACGCGTTGCCGGACGGCAGCAGGCAGGTGGCGACGCTGTCGGAGAACGGGCCCGCGAGGCAGGCCGGTGAGCGCGTGACCGTCCGCTACGACCTGGTGGAC
This sequence comes from Lentzea cavernae, assembly GCF_014653695.1. GTDB lineage: Bacteria > Actinomycetota > Actinomycetes > Mycobacteriales > Pseudonocardiaceae > Lentzea > Lentzea cavernae. The sequence continues at coordinate 708,068 of NZ_BNAR01000004.1, forward strand.
GGCCGGGTCGTGGACGCCGCGCTGGCCGACAACGACGAGGCGTTCTGGGTCATGGGCGTGATGCTCGGCGTGGTGATCCTCGGCGGCATCGGCATGAACCTCATCGCGTGGGCGCCCAGGAGGGATGACGACTGACGAGGGAGCAGGACTGACGCGGGCGCCCTGTGCGGGCGCCCGCCCTCATCTCAGTGCCGGCCCCAGTTCGGCACGTCGTAGCCGTTCATCGTCACCTCGAACTGGTCGTACTTCGCCATCAGGGTCAGCAGCTCGTCCTCGGAGGGCTGGTTGCCGTCGGCGTACATCTCCGCGAGGCCGCGGAAGTACTCCTCGCGGTTGAGCGCGGGGGTGAAGATGATGAGCATCGTGGCCTGGTCCTTGTACGGGTTGTGGAACCCGTGCGAGACCCCCATCGGCACGTTCACGTAGGTGCCGGGAGGCGCCGCGAACGACTTGCCGTCGAGATGCAGCTCCACCATGCCGTGCAGCACGTAGAACGCCTCGAGCTGTTCGTTGTGGACGTGCGGTGAGGCGCCGGGCGCGCCGGGTGCCATCCGGTGCTCGTACAGACCGAGCCGCCCGTCCGTCTCACTGCCCCTCGCCTTGAAGGTCGTGTGGGTGGTCGTGCCGATCTGCACCGACTCGCCTTCGCCGGGAAGCAGGATGTTGGACACTTGCGTCATGTCTGTTCACTCCTCGTTGATGGCGGTGTCGTCCTGGTTGAACCAGGAGAGATAGCGCTCGCCGGTGTCCGGGAACACGGTGACGAGGTTCTTGCCGGCGTACTCGGGCCGTGCGGAGAGCACGCGGCAGGCGTGCGCCGCCGCGCCGGAGGAGACCCCGACCAGCAGCCCCGCCGTCCTGGCGAGCTCCCGTGCCGTGCTGTAGGCGTCCTCGTTCGACACCGTCAGCACTTCGTCGATCAGGCCGACGTCGGTGGTGGGCGCGACGAAGCCGCCGTTGAGGCCGGGGATGCGGTGCAGGCCGCCCCAGCCCTGGCTGATCACCGGTGACCCCTCCGGCTCCACCGCGACCACGCGGACGCCGGGGTTGCGCTCCTTCAGGTACTTCGCGGTGCCGCTGAGGGTTCCGCCGGTGCCGACGCCGCAGACGAAGACGTCGACCTCGCCGTCGGTGTCGTTCCAGATCTCCGGGCCGGTGGTGGCGTAGTGCGCCGCCACGTTGTCGGAGTTCTCGTGCTGGCAGGCGAACCACGACCCCGGCCGTTCGCGGTAGATCTCCTCGGCCTTGGCGATCGCCGCCACGTAGCCCTCCTGGTACGGCGTCAGCACGATCTCCGCGCCGAACGCGCGCAACAGCTGCAGGCGTTCTGTGGTCGCGCTGTCCGGCAAGACGATCACGCACTTGTAGCCGCGAGCGGCGGCGATCGACGCCATGGAGATGCCCGTGTTGCCGGACGTGGCCTCGACGATGGTGCCCGAGCCCCTGGTGAGCTGCCCGCGCTCCTCCGCGCCGTTGATCATGTAGAGCGCGGCCCTGTCCTTGACGCTGGACAGCGGGTTCGCCATCTCGAGCTTGGCGTAGAGGTGCGCTGTCGTCACGCCGAGGTCGAGCCGGACGGTGGGGGTGCCACCGATCAGCTCGTCGATCGAGCGGGCGGGCGGTCGTTTGGTGAGCGGACTGACCCGGGTCTCCACGAGCTCTCCGTTCGGTTGGGTGTCACCAGCTGGGGAAGACGGCCGCGCCCTTGTGCTTCTGCCCCGCCACCACGACGGACTGGCGGGGCCTCGCCGCCTTCGCCACGCTGCGGCTGGACCGCAGGTTCGGGATGGAGAACGGCGCCAGCACGCGCGAGTCCGCCGGCACGTCGCGGATCACGAGTGCCTGCGCGCCCACCACGGAGTCGTGGCCGACGGTGATCGGGCCGAGCAGCGTCGCGTTGGCCCCGACCACCACCCGGTCGCCGAGCTTCGGGTGGCGGCGCGAGCCCTCCGGCCGCTGGTTGTCGTGCCACCAGCCGACGGCGCCGAGCGTGACCTGGTGGAAGATCGTGACGTCGTTGCCGATCACGACCGTCTCCCCGATCACCACGCCGGCGCCGTGGTCGATGAAGAAACCGCGGCCGATCGTCGCCCCGGGGTGGATCTCGATGCCCCCGGTCAGGAGCCTGGCGACGACCATGACCAGACGGGCGCCGCGCCGATGACCCCGCAGGTGCAACCAGTGCGACACGCGATGTCCCCAGATCGCGATGACCGTCGGGTGCAGCAAGGCCTCGCTGCGCGACAGGATCGACGGGTCGCGGTCCATGACCATGTCGAGGTCGGCGGTGATCATGCGGAGCAGCGCCCGAGGGGTCACCGGACCGCTCCCGCGTTCTCCTTGCGCAGTTGCCCGAGGCGGTTCTCCGCGTAAGCCACGCCGACGAGCACCACGAGGCCACCGGCCAGGAGGTTCCACGTCACGGGTTCACCGAGGAACAGCACGCTGACGAGCACCGCGAACACCGGCACCACGTAGTTGACCGCGGACGCCGTGGTGGCGCCGACGTCACCGATGAGGCGGAAGTAGAGCACGTACGCCAGACCGGTGCTGAGCAGGCCGAGCAGCACGATGCTCAACGTCACCGGGCCGGTGAAGTCGGGCGTGCGCCACGCCAGGAACGGTGTCACCAGGGCCTGCAGCACGGCCGCCGCCACGAGCTGCGACGCGGCCAGCGACAACGGCGCCAACCCCAGCGGCGACAGGTACTTGCGGACGTACACGAAGCCGATCGCGTAGCTGACGGCCGCGCCGAAGCAGGCCAGACGTCCGCTGAGCGATCCGAGCGACTCGTGCCACGGCCCGATCAGCAGCACCACGCCGACGAACCCCAGTGCCAGGCCGACGGCCTTGCGGGACGTCGCCCGCTCGGTCGGCAACGCGGCGGTGGCCAGCGCCAGCGTCAGCAGCGGCGTGGCGCCGATCAGGACGCCCGCGATGCCGGCGCCGGTGGTCTTCTCCCCGTAGGACAGCAACAGGAACGGGATCACGTTGCCGAACAGCCCCGCGGCCGCGATGTGCCCCCAGATCTGGGCGGACCGCGGCAGCGCGACCTTGCGGACCGCCGCGATCGAGAGCAGCACGGCCGCGCCCAGGACGAGTCTGCTGAGCACGAGCTGGCCCGGTGTCAAACCCTCCAGGGACACCTTGATGAAGGTGAAGCTGCTTCCCCACAGCAACGCCAGCAGCAGGAAGCGCGCGACGGATGCCTTGTCCATTGCTTCTCGATTCGCGTCATCTGTCAGTAGTCGTTTGGGTACTTCAGCAGAGCTGACTCGTGCCCCGCTGGAGCGAGCCGCACAGTTGCCCGCACTCCGGCCCGAACGCTCGAGCGCGCGGCCGCACATCGTCCACAGTGGACAAACACCGCCGTCTTCGCGTCACGGGTCCCGTCCCCCGTTCCGGCGACTAGGCTCTCGCCATGCTGGTCGGCCGGGACGGGGAACGGGACCACGTCGAACGGGCACTGGGGCTCGCGTCGGCCGGTCGCGGCGCGGCGCTGGTCGTCCGGGGCGAGGCGGGGATCGGCAAGTCCGCGCTGCTCGACCACGCCGTGGCCGCGGCCGGGGACATGCGGGTGCTGCGCGGTGTCGGCATCGAGTCCGAGGCCGAGCTGGCGTTCGGCGCGCTGCACCTGCTGCTGTACCCCTACCTCGACCGGCTCGACCTGCTGCCCGGCCCGCAGGCGGCCGCGTTGCGGGGTGCGTTCGGGCTGAGCGACGACACGGCCACCCCCTTCCTGATCGGCGCGGCGACGTTGACGCTGCTCGCGGAACTGGCGGCGGAGCGGCCGTTGCTGTGCGTGGTGGACGACGCCCAGTGGCTCGACCGCGGGTCGTCGGACGCGTTGCTGTTCGCCGCGCGCCGGTTCCAGGCGGACCCGGTCGTGGTGCTGTTCGCGGTCCGCGACACCGCCGTGCCGTTCCACACCCCCGGCATCGAGGAGCTGCGGCTGCCGGGCCTGTCGCCGGAAGCGGCGGCCGGGTTGCTCGACGACCGCAGTCCCGGCCTCACGGCGCCCGTGCGGGCGCGAGTGCTGGAGGAGGCGGGCGGCAACCCGCTCGCGTTGCTGGAGCTCGGGGCGGCGCGGCTGGCCGCGCAGCGCGAGGGCCGGGCGGAACCGGCGCACCAGGTCGGGCCGTTGCCGGTCACGCGGCGGGTGCAGGACGCGTTCCGCGAGCAGATCGTCGGACTGCCGCCGGCGTGCCAGTCGATCCTGCTGGTCGCCGCCGCCGACCGGTTCGCCGGGATGGACGCGGTGCTGCGCGTCGCCCGTGCGGTCGGCGCGGACGTCTCCGACCTGGACGCCGCCGAACGCGCGGGGCTGATCAGCGTGGCGGACGGGGAGCTCGCGTTCCGGCACCCGCTGGTGCGGGCCGCCGCCTACCAGTGCGCCACCCACCACCAGCGGATCGCGGTCCACCGGGCGTTCGCCGAGGCGTTGTCCTCCCCCGAGGTCCTCGACCGCCGGGCCTGGCACCTCGCCGCGGCCACCACGGAACCGGACGAGGCCGTGGCCGCCGAGCTCGAACGGACCGCGCTGCGGGCCGAACGCCGCGGTGGCGCCATGGCCGTGTCCGCCGCGTACGACCGCGCCGGGCGGTTGAGCGTGGATCCCGAGCTCAAGGCGCGGCGCATCGCCAAGGCCGCGCTCGCCGCCTACGACGCGGGCAAACCCGACCGCGCGGCACGCCTGGCCGTCGAGGTCACGTCCCTGACCGGCGATCCGGCCGTGGTCGCGGACGTGACGCTGCTGCGCGGCCAGATCGAGTACGAGCGGAAGTCGCCGGAAGCGGACGCGGCGCTCGCGTGCGAGGCGGCACGGCTCGTCCTGGACAGCGATCCCGAACGCGCCCTCGTCATGCTGACGGAGATGAGCTGCGCGGGCCGGGACGCGGGCGCCCTGCACCTGGTCGCCGAGGCCGGGCGGATGCTGGCGCGCCTGCGGCTGGAGCCGGACTCGCGGCACCGGGCGTCCGCCGACGCGCAGATCAGCTGGGGCGACCTGCTGCGTGGCAGACCCGAGCACGCCGCCGGTCCGTTGCGCGCCATCCTCGAGATCGGCCGGCTGCCGGACGAGGACGTGATGCACCGGGTCGTGGCCGGGTTCAGCGGCCTGATGCTGGCCGACGACCGGGCGACCGCCGCGGTGATGGAGACGATGATCGCGGAGGTGCGCGCCAGCGGGGCGTTGACCTGGATCCCCTACGCGCAGGAGGTCCTGGCGTTCGCCGAGATGCTGCGCGGCGACTTCGTCACGGCGCAGACCGCCCTCGCCGAGGCGGTGGCGCTGAGCACCGAGTTCGGGATGGACACGGAGGTCGCGCTGCTGCGGGCCACGTCCGTGTGGCTGGCCGCGGTGACGGGCGACGAACGGCGCTGCCGCGCACTGGCCGCCGAGGTGCTGCCGGTCCTCGACGGACGGCACGCCGTCGGCACCGCGCTGACGTTCTGGGGCCTCGGCCTGCTCGACCTCGCCGCCGGGCGGTACGGGACGGCGTTCGACGCGCTGCACGCCGTCTGCACGGGACCGGCCCGGTACGACTTCCCCATCCGCGCGGTCCCGGACCTGGTCGAGGCGGCGGTCCGCGACGGCGACCCCGGCCGCGTCACCGAGCAGCTCGCGGCGTTCGAGCGGTGGGCGGCGCACGTGGACAGTCCGATCGCGACGGCACTGCTGCACCGCTGCCGGGCGATGGCCGAGGACACCGCGGACGCCGAGGAGCACTACCGGGCCGCGCTGGACCTGCACGCCGAGCACGGCGGCCGGTTCGACCAGGCCAGAACCCAGCTGCTGCACGGCGAATGGCTGCGCCGCAGACGGCGCCGAGGTGAGGCGCGCACCGAACTGGCCGCCGCCCTGGCCGCCTTCACGCGCCTGGGCGCGTCCACGTGGGAGGCACGCGCGACGACCGAACTGACCGCGCTGGGCGAACGTCCCGCGCTCGAACCGGTCGCCGCCGACGCGTTGAAGAACCTGACACCGCAGGAGGTGCAGGTCGTCCGGCTGGCGGCGGCGGGCCTGAGCAACAAGGAGATCGGCGCGCAGCTGTTCCTGAGCCCGCGCACGATCGGCCACCACCTCTACCGCGCGTACCCCAAGCTCGGGGTCACCCGGCGGATCGAACTGGCGCAGCTGGGCCTCGAATGACTTAACCGCCCACCCGCCGGCCGCCCTCACGCCAGTCACGTGACCGATGTGGACCCCGGCGGCCAGGTCCTAGTTTCTCCACCGACGACAAGGAGAAGCTCATGTTGCTGGAGAACAGGACCGCGGTGGTCTACGGAGGCGGCGGCACGATCGGCGGCGCGATGGCCGACGCCTTCGCCGCCGAGGGCGCGCGCGTCTTCCTGGTGGGCAGGACCCCGGCGAAACTCGAGGCCGTGGCGGACAGGATCCGCGCCGCCGGCGGCCAGGCCGAGACGGCCGTGGTCGACGCCACGGACGCCTCCGCCGTCAACGACCACATCGACGCCGTCGTGGAGAAGGCCGGCAGCGTCGACATCTCCGTCAACGTCATCACCAGCGAAGGCCTCTTCCAGCCGCTGGCCGACATCCCGACCCCGGACTTCGCCACGGCGATCGCGAACAGCCTCACCGCGCAGCTCATCACCACCAAGGCCGCGGCCCGCCACATGGTGAAGCAGGAGTCGGGCGTGCTGCTGTTCTTCGGCGGGTCCGACGCCGCGAACATCAACGCCGGCATGGGCAACGTGCAGATCGGCTTCGACGCCGTCGAGTCGCTGCGCAGGCAGTGGTCCGTGGAACTGGCACCGCACGGCGTGCGCACCGTGACTCTGCTGACCGGCGGCGTCATCGACTCGTTCCCGGACGTTCCGGAGATGGAGGCCGCGAGGCAGAGCATCATCGACGCCTCCCCGCTCAAGCGCGCCGCGACGACGGCGGACGTGGGCGCGGTGGCCGCGTTCGTGGCGTCGGAGAAGGGGCGCAGCATCACGTCGACGCAGGTCAACATCTCGTTCGGCGCGTGCTACGGCTGACAAAGGGCCTCAAGCGAGCGCGTTCAGCCAGGAGTGGCCTGGGTGGACGCGCTCAAGCCATTCCGCGAGACGGCCGCGCCGGACCGAGCAGCCACCTCGAGGTCGCCGTGCGGCCGGGTCTGCTCCCCGCGGACAGGTCGAGCGCCCAGCCCGCGGCGCTGTACCAGGGGGCACGGACCTCCAGTCGCCCTCAGTTGTCGTACGCCTCGGCGCTGCGCCGCTGCCGCTCACGCTTGAGCCCCTTCTCGAACGCGTGCCGCTCCCCGTCGCCCAGGTCGTCCCGGACGGCGCGCTCGACCTCGCGGAACACCTCGTAGTACATGTCGTCGTACTCCTCCACGACCTGGAACGTCCACCGTCCCGGTAGGACGTTGCGGCCGAGCAGCTCCCGCTGCACGCGTTGCGCGTGGTCGGCGTGGCCCGCCTCGCGCAGGGCCGCGATGGCGTCGCCCAGCTCGAAGTCCGCGGTGCCGGTGAGCTGGTGGAACGAGTAGAGGTGGCCGCGAGCGCGTTCGGTGGTCTCCAGCGCCTTGCGGAGCTTGCCGAGCGCGTCGATCGTCTTGTCGTCCATGACGGTCCGAATACCCCGCCGAGGTTGGTCCCTATCACCGAGGGGTAACCGCTGTCCGCATCCTTCCTGGAAGAGCGGAGATGGGCACTTGCCTGACGCGTGTGCTGACACCGTTGGCGTCGAAGAGGAGTTCCTGCTCGTCGATCCGGCTTCCCGGCGAACGGCGATGCGCGCGGACGCCGTGCTGGCGCGCGTGCGGGACACCGAGCTGACGAAGTTCCACCCGGAGCTCTCCGGGACGCAGGTGGAGGCGGCGACCGGGCCGTGCACGGGGGTGGCCGCGCTGGGCGAGGCGCTGACGCACGCCCGTGAGGTGCTCGCCGGCGCCGCGGAGGAAGAGGGGCTGGAGCTGCTGTCCCGGGGCACGCCTCCCAAGGCCTCGGCGCGGTCGGTGGTGTCGAACGGCGCCCGGTACCACCGGGTGCTCGACACGTACGCGGGGGTGATCGAGGACTACGAGGCCTCCGGGTGCCACGTGCACGTCGGCGTTCCCGACCGGGAGACGGCGGTGGCGGTGGTCAACCACCTGAGGCCCTGGCTGCCCACGTTGCTCGCGCTGTCCGCCAACTCCCCCGACCGCGGCTACGCGAGCTGGCGGATGGTGCTGCAGTCGAGGTTCCCCGGTTCCGGGGTGCCCCCGCTGTTCACCGGCGCCGCCGACTACGACGCCCACGTGGCCCGCATGGTCGCCTGCGGAACGCTGGTGGACGCCTCGCAGTCGTTCTGGCTGCTGCGCCTGGCCTCGAAGTTCCCGACCGTGGAGTTCCGCGCGGCCGACGCCGCCGCGGAGGTCGACGACGCGGTGCTGCAGGCGGCTCTCTGCCGCGCCCTCGTGCACGCCGCCCACCAGGACGTGCAGGACGGCAGGGAGCCTCCCCAACTGCGCGACGACGTGCTGGCCGCCGCCGTGTGGACGGCCTCCCGGTACGGCATCGACGGTGTCGGCATCGATCCGTGGCGGGAGTGCCGGGTGCCCGCCACGGCGGTGCTGGACGACCTGCTCAAGCGGGTGACACCGGCGCTGGAGGAACGAGGCGAACTCGAACTCGTGCATCACCTGCTCGCGCAGCGGGTATGACCCCGGAGTGCACCTTCCCTCACCTCGTGGCCCGTTGTCCGACCAGGTCGTCGCCGCGCTGAGCGGCGACCCCGTCGGACGGCCGATCGCGTTCACCGACGCCGACCCCTACGGCGAGGACCTCACCATCGCCTTGCACACGTTGTACGAGCTGCATTACGGCGGTTTCGACGGCGTGAACCCGGCCTGGGAGTGGGATCCGGAACTGCTGCGGCTCCGCGCGCAGGTGGAGCGGGTGTTCCTCGACGCCCTGCGGTCCGATGTGGACGGTGACGACGACCTCGACGCGAACCTGGACGCGTTGCTGGTCGAGCACGTCCCCGGCAGCGGCGTCTCCCACCACCTGCGCGACGACGGGACCTGGGAGCAGATGTGCGAGTACTTCGCGCACCGCTCGGTCTACCACCACAAGGAGGCGGACCCGCACGCGTGGGTGATCCCCCGGCTGCGGGGCAGGGCGAAGGCCGCGCTCGTGGCGGTGGAGTTCGACGAGTTCGGCGGTGGAAAGGCCGATCGGATGCACTCCCGCCTGTACGCCGACCTCCTCGAGGGCGCCGGCATGTCATCGGAGTACCTGCACTACCTGGACGACGTTCCGGCACCGGCCATCGCGATCGTCAACATGATGTCGCTGTTCGGCCTGCACCGGTCGTTGCGCGGTGCGCTGGTCGGCCACTTCGCGGCCGCGGAGATCACCACGGCGCCGAGCGCCCATCGCATGGCGCAGGCGTTGGCCCGCATGGACGCCGACCCGCGCTGCGCCGAGTTCTTCACCGAGCACATCGAGGCCGACGCGGTGCACGAGCAGATCATGCGCAACGACGTCATCGGCTCGTTGCTGGAGCAGGAACCGTCGCTGCGGGCCGACGTGGTGTTCGGGATCCAGGCGACCGAGCACCTGGAGTCACGCCTCGCGGGCCACCTGCTGTCGTCCTGGTCAGCCGACGAGTCGTCGCTGCTGCGGCGCCTGCGGTGGCTGACGCCGCAGCACTAGCCCGATCCACCGCGCAACCGCGGCAGGTGCCTGCCGCGGTCCGCCGGTGAGGCGGTCGATCACCACGAGGGAGCCGTCGGACGGGTCCTCCGCGGCGACCGACCAGCCGTCGTCCTGGTCCCACAGCAGTGCCACGTCGTGGTCGGGGAAGCCCGCCACCCGCCCGTCGACCGCCACGTAGGCGCTCCGGGACCCGTCCACGTGGTCGGTGAAGCCGTAACCGGACAGCCCGGCGGCGTCGAGGACGTCGTCGACGTACCGGCGCAGCTGACGAGCCGCGGTGTCGTCGAAGTCGAAGTGAAAACCGGTCTGCACACTCATTGGTCCACCGCCGTTGAACGCAGGAACTCGGTGCGCCGACTGTTTGACGTACGAGTTCTCTACCCCGGCCATGTCGCCGTCAAACGGAATGGCTCCCGTGTTTGCCCCTCGAACGCGAGGGCACCCGGCCGATGTCTCTTGATTCCTTTCGAAGTGGAGCCACGATGAAGGCGGTCACCTGGCACGGCAAGCGCGACGTCCGCGTGGACACCGTGCCCGACCCCAAGATCGAAGCGCCGACGGACGCGGTCATCCGCGTCACGTCCACCGGTGTGTGCGGTTCGGACCTGCACCTGTACGAGGTGCTCGGCCCGTTCATGACCGAGGGCGACGTTCTGGGCCACGAACCGATGGGCATCGTCGAGGAGGTCGGCGCCGAGGTCACCGACCTCAAACCGGGTGACCGGGTCGTGGTGCCGTTCAACATCTCCTGCGGCCACTGCTACATGTGCGACCGCGGCCTGCAGTCGCAGTGCGAGACCACCCAGGTCACCGAGCAGGGCAAGGGTGCGGCGCTGTTCGGCTACACCAGGCTGTACGGGCAGGTCCCGGGTGGTCAGGCGGAGTACCTGCGGGTGCCGCAGGCGCAGTACGGGCCGATCAAGGTCCCGGACGGCCCGCCGGACGACCGCTTCGTCTACCTGTCCGACGTGCTGCCCACCGCGTGGCAGGCCGTGGAGTACGCCGAGATCCCCGCGGGCGGCACCGTCGTGGTGTTCGGTCTCGGGCCGATCGGACAGATGTGCGCCCGAGTGGCGTTGCACAAGGGCGCCGGGCAGGTCATCGGCATCGACCTCGTCCAGGAGCGCCTCGCGCGCGCCGAGGCACGGGGCGTGACGGTGCTCGACACCCGCGACCACGACAACATCGGCGACGCCGTCCGGGCGCTCACCGCGGGCCGCGGCGCGGACTCCGTGATCGACGCGGTCGGCATGGAGGCGCACGGCGCTCCCGCTGCGCGGTTCACGCAGAACCTGGTCGCCCTGCTGCCCCAGGCAGCCGGCGCGCTGATCACCGAGAAGGCCGGCATCGACCGGCTGAGCGTGCTGTACGCCGCCATCGACGCCGTGCGGCGCGGCGGCACCATCTCTCTGTCCGGCGTGTACGGCGGCATGGTCGACCCGATCCCCATGATGGAGCTGTTCGACAAGCAGGTCCGGCTCCACATGGGACAGGCCAACGTCCGCCGCTGGATCGACGAGATCGTGCCGCTGCTCACCGGGTCCGAGGACCCGCTCGGCGTGGACGACTTCGCCACGCACCGGCTGCCGCTGGCGGAAGCCCCGCGCGCGTACGAGATGTTCCAGAAGAAGCAGAACGGCGCGCAGAAGATCCTGCTGCAGCCGTCGGTCTGACGTGAGCGCGGTGGCCGGCTCACCCGGTGCAGTCGACCACCGCGAACACCGTCTTGCCCGTCTCGCCGCGCGGACGCGTCCCCCAGTTGCGGGAGATGTTGTCCACCACCACGATCCCCCTGCCGCGGTTCTCCCCCAGCCGGGACCGGCCGTACACCGGTTCGGTCATCGACTCGTCGTCGACCTCGACGATCACCGCGCACGGGTCCTGGCCGTGCAGGATCCGCAGGTGCCCGGTGCTGCCGGAGGTGTGGTCGAGGACGTTGGTGACGAGCTCGGTCACCACGAGCTGCACGTCGTAGAGGTGGTCCTCGCCGAGCTCGCCCAGCGCCTTGGTGAGGTCGCGCCGCAGCGACGACATCGACATGCCCGGCAGCACCGGCACGTCGAGCACGAGGGCCGTCACGCCGGCCGCCGCAGCACGAGCAGGGCGATGTCGTCCTGCTTGCCCTGGCCCAGCTCGGCCAGGAGCCGATCGGCGAGCACGTCCATGTCCTCCGTGTTCGACACGGCTGCGCGCAGCTTCTCCATGCCCTCGTCCAGGTCGACGCCCCGCCGTTCGACCAGACCGTCCGTCGTCAGCAGCACGGTCGTGGCGGGTGGTAACGGGATCTCGGTGGCCTCCGGCCGCGCCAGACCGATGCCCAGCAACGGGCCGTGCACCGGGACGTAGTGCGCGCCCTCGGCGTTCGCGACCAGAGGCGGCACGTGGCCCGCGTTCGCGACGGCCATCGTGCCGGCCTCCAGGTCGACCTGCAGCAGGCACATGGTGGTGAGGCCGCCCGTCGGGTGGAAGCGTTCGAGCAGGGCGTCGACCCTGCGCAGGACCTCGGCGGGCCGGTGCCCCTCGACGGCGTAGGCGCGCAGGGTGTGCCGCACCTCGGCCATCACCGTCGCGGCCTCGATCGAGTGGCCGCAGACGTCGCCGATGGCGATCAGCACGTGACCGTCGAGCTCGATCACGTCGTAGAAGTCGCCACCGATCTCGGCGTTGCTCGACGCGGGCACGTACCGGGCCGTCATCGGCAGTTCCGGCCGGCTCGGCAACGTGCGGGGCAGCAGGCTGCGCTGCAACGTGAGCGCGAGCGAGTGCTCCTCGGCGAAGGTGTGCAGGCCCTCCGCGGCCAGCGCCGTGGCCTGGGCGAGCTGGCGCAGCAGGTTGCTGTCGTCGTCGTTGCGCACGGCCCAGGGCGCGACGGCGATGCCGATGGGCGGCCTGCGCGGTTTCGTGCGCGCGAGCACGGACACCGCCGGTGCCGTCGGGTGCCACGGCACCGTGTCGGGCTCCACCACCACGACGCCGACACCGGGGTTGAGGGCCGACATCCACTGCTCGACCTCGGCGTCGTCCGGACGCGTCGAGCCCTCCGGCCACCGGACGCCGACCGTCGCGAGGCAGACGGAGCCGGACGGAGCGGTGAGAACGGCGGTGGCCTCCGTGTCGAGCACGTCCGCGGCCCCGATCGCCGCGGCCTCGACCAGCGCGTCGAACGTCGTTGCCGCGTTGATGGCGAACGTGGCCGTGGCGAGGCGGGTCAGCCGGGCGGCGAGGTGCTCGGCCAGCGCGCGGGCGCGGTGGTAGCGCAGCGCCGCCTCGACGTTGGCCAGCAGCTCGCCGGGGTCGACGGGTTCGGTGAGGTAGGCGTCCGCGCCGCGGGTCAGGCCGGTGACCTTGTCCTCGGGTTCGATGTAGGTGGCCGAGAGCATCACGACGGGGATGGAGCTGGTGCGGGGATCGGCCTTGATCCGCTCGGTGACGTCGTACCCGCTCATGTCGGGCAGGTGCACGTCGAGCAGCACCAGGTCGAACGAGTCGGTCTCCAGCGCGATGAGCGCCTCGGCCGCCGTCGTCGCCTCGATCACCGTGTGACCGCTGCGGCGCAGCCAGCTGCAGGCGATGAACCGGCTGGCCTCCAGGTCGTCCACCACGAGGACCCTCGCTGGTCCACCACCCATGGCCGTCGGGTTCATCGGGTGTCCGTTCTGCGCGCTGTGAGCTGTGCGTCCCTGATAGCACGGCTCACCGTTTCCGGGGAGATCCGAGCCTCGTGCAGCATCGCCGCGCCGAGACCGTGCACGCTGCGTGCGAGACCGCCGGGGTCGTCGCCGCACACGATGACCACTGGTACCCCGGCCAGGTCCGGATCAAGCCTCAGCACGGACAGCACCGCGCTCCCGCTCATCAGCGGCGCGCTCGCGCTCAGCAGCACCAGGTCGGGGCGCCGTTCCTTCGCGAGGTTCAGGGCGCTGCGGCCGTCCTCGGCCTCGACGACCTCGGTGGCGATGCCGGCCAGCGCCTCGCGCAGCTGCTCGCGGCACTTCTCGTCGCCGTCCGCGATCAGCGCGCACTCGACGGCCGCAGGCTGGACGAACTCGTCGGCGGCGGAGGGCAGGGTCAGCACGACCTCCGTGCCCTCGCCGGGGGTGCTGCTCAGCGACAGGGTGCCGCCGAGGATCTCGGCGAGTTTGCGCGCGTAGGACAGGCCGAGGCCGGTGCCGCTCGCACCGATCTGCAGCGCGTTCGGCACCTGGTAGAACTCCTCGAAGACCCTGCTCTGCTCTTCGGGCGGGATGCCGATGCCGGTGTCGGTGACGACGAACCGGATCTCGTCGGGGCCGGGGCCCTCGGCGGCGGTGAAGCGGATCTCGCCGCGCCGGGTGAACTTCACGGCGTTGGACAGCACGTTGCGCAGGATCCGCACGAGCATCGTCTCGTCGGTGACCAGCGGCCGCAGCGCGGGCAGCGCGTCCACCACCAGCTGCACGTCGCCGGAGCGCAGCATCGGCCGCACCGCCGAGCGCAGCTGCGTGACGACGTAGTCGAGCGCGACGGGCGCCATCCGCGGCTGCAGGCTGCCCGACTCGGCCTTGGCGGTGTCGAGGAGCTCGTTGACCAGCGCGAGCAACGTCGCCGCGGACTCGTTGATCAGGTCGACGTGGTGGCGCTGGTCGTCGGTCATGGGGTCGCCGCCCGGCCCGCCGAGCAGCCGGGTCAGGCCGACCACCGAGTTGATCGGGGCGCGCAGCTCGTGGCTGATGTTGGACCAGAACCGGATGCGCGCGGAGGCCGCGTCGCGCAGCTCGGCGGACTTGGCGTCGAGCTCGGCGTAGAGGGCGACCACGCCCTGGTTCGTCTGCTCCAGCTCCTCGGACAGCTCCTGGTAGAGCGCGACGACGCCGCGGTTGGTCTCCTCCAGCTCGTCGTTGAGCCTTTCCAGCTCCTTGCTCTTCCCCTCGAGGTTCTCGAGGGTTTCGAGGAGCTCCTGGTTCTGGGCGCGCAGTTCGTCCAGCGCGGAGGTGCCGGTGGAGGTCTCGCGCAGTTCGCCGAGCAACCCCTCGTCGAGCACGATCCCGTGCGGCACGTTCTTCACCAACGTCACGCCTGTGCTGGTCATGACCAGGGCGTTCATCAGCCGGCGGGCGGTGTCCCAGCCCGGTCCCGAGCCGGACACGACGGCCTGCCAGGTCAGTTCGACGAGCAGTGCCGGCGCCGATCCGCGGCGCGTGCGGAAGACGGCCGTGGCCCTCACGTCCTGCCGCACCAGTTCGCGACCGATGTCGCTCAGCGCCGTCGCCACCCTGACCTGGTCCTGCCCGTCGAGCCCGATCGCCGCCGCGACCTGGCGACCGCGCTGACGGAGCAGGAACACGTCCCGCTCGTCGCTGATCACCAGCCGCAGCAGCTCGGAGGGGGTCATGCCGGTCTGGCCACGAGCACGCAGGCGTCGTCGTTGCGCACGCCCGCTTCCCTGAGCAGCGTCGCCGCGATGAGGACCGGCTCGTCGACGGCCAGGTCGCTGCCGTGGTCGACGCCCCAGCGTTCGGTCAGGCCGTCGGAGTGCATGACCACGACCGCCCGTTCCGGCAGCGCGTAGTCGAACGTGCGGATGGTGCGCGCCTGGTGGCCCGCCACACCCGGCACCGAGATCATGCCGTGCTTGCGGCCGTCGGCGAGGACGGCCGCGGCGATGTTGCCGAGGCCGGAGTACCGGATCTTCCTCGTGACGAGGTCGATGGCGGCGACCGCCACCGCGCCACCGCGGGTGCCGCGCAACGCCTTGTGCAGCCGCTCGACCTGCTGGTCCGGTGGTAAGAACGGCTGCTCGCGGAACAGGCGCACGGCAGCGTCGGACGCGGAGGCCGCCAGCGGTCCGTGCCCGGAGCCGTCGCACATCATCAGCGCCACGCGGTCCGCGGTGCGGCAGAACGCGTAGGCGTCGCCGCACACGTCCTCGCCGCTGATCGGCCTGGTCACCCCTGCCGCGCTTTCCTCACCCCACTCGGGTGCCCAGTCGATCCGAGGTGCGAACCGCGCCACCAGGGAGGTTCCGAGGCCGGGGCGGGAGGTCATCGAGCAGCTGGTGGACAGGCGTGCGATCGCGCCGAGCCCGACGCCCAGGGTGCCGGTGGTGGACTGCCCGTCCTGCCAGGCCAGGGCCATGTCGGCGATGCCGGGACCGCGGTCGATCGCCACGACCTCGACGGCCGCGTCGTGTTCGCCGCGCACGGAGCGGATCAGCACCACGCCCTGTTTGGCGTGCTTGTGCAGGTTCGTGCCGATCTCGGTGACGGCGAGGCCGATCTCCGCCGTGCGCGCCGCCTCGAACCCCAGCTTCTCGGCGAGTGCAGTGGCCGTGCGCCGGATCCTGCCCACCTGGGCGGTCTCCTCGACGGGCAGCCAGGACTCGTCGCGCACGAGCGGCAGGCAGTTCGCGGTGGTCACCTCTTCCACTTGGTCACCGTCACGACCGTGCCGCGGCCGACCTCGGTGTCGAGGTCGAACTGGTCCACCAGGCGGCGGGCGCCGCTCAGGCCGAGACCGAGACCGCTGCCGCTGCTCCAGCCGTCGGCCAGCGCCAGGGTGAGGTCCGGGATGCCGGGACCCTCGTCGTGGAACGAGGCGCGCACTCCGGCGCGGCGGCCGTCGCTGACCTCCTCGACGCGGGCGAACCCTCCCCCGCCGTAGATCAGGGTGTTGCGGGCGAGCTCGCTGGCCGCGGTGACCAGCTTCGTCTGGTCGACCAGGGAGAGCTTGGTCTGCTGCGCGTACGTGCGCACGAGCTGGCGCACGCGGACGACGTCGTCATCGGCGTCGATGGGGATCTGTTCCGGCCCATCGGACCGGGGCGGCATCAGGCGTCCCGTCCGCGACCGAGCTGACCGAGGATCTTCATTCCGCGTTCGAGGTCGAGGGCCGTGCGCACCCCACCCAGCGTGAGACCCAGTTCCACCAGCGTGATCGCCACGGCCGGACGCATTCCCACGACCACGGTGTCGGCGTCGAACAGCCGGGAGATCGACGCGATCGTGGCGAACATCCGCCCGATGAACGAGTCGACGATCTCCACCGCGGAGATGTCGATGACGACACCGTGCGCGCCGGTCGAGCTGATCTTCTCGGCCAGGTCCTCCTGCAGCGCCAGAACGCTCTGGTCCTGCAGGTCGATCTGGATGGAGACGAGCAGCACGCCGCCGATCTTCAGGATCGGGACGCGTTCCATCAGCGCACCTCGCGGTGCACGAGGTCGACACCGTCACGGCGCAGCGCGTACCGCAGCGCGTCGGCCAGCGAGGCCTTGGTCATGATGTCGCCGAACTCGATGCCCAGCGCCACGATCGTCTGCGCGATCTGCGGGCGGATGCCGGAGACGATGCACTCCGCGCCCATCAGCCGGGCCGCGACGACCGTCTTGAGGAGGTGCTGCGCGACCTGCGTGTCGACCGCGAAGACGCCGGTGATGTCGATGATGGCGTGCTCGGAACCGGTCTCGACCAGCGCCTCGAGCAGCTTCTCCATCACGACCTGGGTGCGCGCGGAGTCGAGCGTGCCGACCAGCGGCACCGCGAGCACGCCCTCCCAGATCTTCACGACCGGCGTGGTCAGCTCGAGCAGCTGCTCCGACTGCTCGCGGATGATCTCGTCACGGGCCCGCGCGTAGAACTCGAACGTCAGCAGGCCGAGCGCGTCCAGCAGCCCGGAGAACACCATGACCTGCCGGAAGAGCTCGGGGTCGTTCTCGTTCTCGGTGAGGGCGAACACCTCCCGCTTGAGGGAGAAGACGCTCGACGCCGTCTCCGACGGCGTGAAGCCCGCCCGAACCCTCGCCCGCGAGTACTCCTCGGTCAGCGACCGGATCTCGGCGAACTCGGGCGCACCCGTGTCCTTGCCGTCGTTGCCGACCAGGGGCAGCAGAGCCGCGAAGAACTCCCTGAAGTCGGCCTCGAGCTCGGTCCTCGTCGCCCGCCCGCGCAGCAGGGACGCGACCTCCCCCACCCACCTGTCGATCAGGGAATCGGCGTTGGCGCGCAGCAGCTCGGTCAAGCGCTGGGCATCCCCTGCGTCGGTCACTCAAGTCTCCTCGGGCACTCTTACAGCTGACGAACAACGGTGAGGGCACCGCCGCTGTGCAGCAGGATGATGCGCCGACTGCTTGACGAGTGCACCTGCTGGCGTCGAAGCCTACAGGCGGCGATCTAGCTCCAACGCGGCGAGAGCGCGCACAGTTCGGGCTGGAACAGGGGGAACGTCACGACCTCGTTCCGCGCCAACGGGATCGGGCGGGGGCGGTCCGGACGCGACGGCGTCGGTGGTGTCCGACGCCACAGGCGCTGACGGCCGTGTGGGGCGGGCGTGTGGGGCGGGCGTGCGTGCGCGGGACGCGCGTGTGGGCCAGGCCGCGTGTGTGAGGCGGGCCGCGCGCGTGAGGCGGGCCGCGCGTGAGGCGGGCCGCGCGCGTGAGGCGGGCCGCGCGCGTGAGGCGGGCCGCGCGCGTGAGGCGGGCCGCGCGTGTGAGGCGGGCCGGGTGTGGGGCGGGCGTGTGTGCGCGGGACGCGCGCGTGGGCCGGGCCGCGTGTGTGGGGCGGACCGCGCGTGTGGGCCAGGCCGCGCGTGTGAGGCGGACCGCGTGTGTGAGACGACATCCCGTGCGCGCAAGAGCGGCCACGCACGCAACAACAGCCGTGCGCTTGGCGAAGCCGTGCAGATGGCGAGCGCCGCGCGTGGCGGGTCCGGGAGCCGCGACCGTCATCGCCGCCCCGATGGACGCGTCTCGGGCACCAACGGCCCCACCCAGCCGTCACCCCACCCGGCGAACAGGCCGGCGTCACCACCCGTCCTCCCCCACCGCTGGGCGACCCCCAGCCGAACCCCCGGCAGAGCAACGCATATCCGGGAAGATCCCGGGTACAGCCTCCTCGACGTCTACGTCCGAGGAGGATCAGTGGCAACCCGCAAGCCCGGCAAGGTCGTCAAGGCCGCACTCGAGAAGGCGGCCGACAAGGTCACCGAGCTGGTGAACCCGCCCGTCCCGGGCGTTCCGAACAGCGAGCCGCCGTCGCTCGAGGAGCCGACGGACCCGCGTGGGCCGTTGCCCCCGAAGGCCGACCAGACGGGACCGGAGACGGTGTCGCCGACGGGCGCGCCGACCGGTGCCCCGAAGGTGGCCATGGGGCAGCAGGGCGAGTTCCTCACCACGTCGGCCGGTGCGCGGCTGTACGACACCGACCACTCGCTGAAAGCGGGTGAGCGCGGTCCGACGTTGCTGCAGGACCACCACCTGCGCGAGAAGATCATGCACTTCGACCACGAGCGGATTCCGGAGCGCGTTGTCCACGCACGTGGCTATGGCGCTCACGGCACGTTCGTCGGGTACGGCACGGGTGCGAACGTCTGCAAGGCGGCGTTCCTGGGCGACGGTGTCGAGACGCCCGTGTTCGTGCGGTTCTCGACGGTGCTGGGGTCGCGCGGGTCGGCGGACACGGTGCGCGACACCCGCGGGTTCGCGACGAAGTTCTACACCCAGGAGGGCAACTTCGACCTCGTGGGCAACAACATCCCGGTCTTCTTCATCCAGGACGGCATCAAGTTCCCGGACGTCATCCACGCCGGCAAGCCGCACCCGGACCGGGAGATCCCGCAGGCGCAGAGCGCGCACGACACGTTCTGGGACTTCGTCTCGACGCACACCGAGGCCACCCACCACGTCATGTGGAACATGTCCGACCGCGGCATCCCGCGCTCGTACCGGACGATGGAGGGCTTCGGCGTCCACACGTTCCGCCTGGTCAACGCCGAGGGTGAGACGGCGCTCGCGAAGTTCCACTGGAAGCCGAAGCTGGGCGTGCACTCCCTGGTGTGGGAGGAGGCGCAGATGCTCAACGGCATCGACCCGGACTTCCACCGCCGCGACCTCGCCGACGCCATCGAGTCCGGCGCGTTCCCGCAGTGGGAGCTGGGCCTGCAGCTCTTCCCCGACACGCCGCGGCAGACCTTCGAGGGCATCGACCTGCTCGACCCGACGAAGATCGTGCCCGAGGAGCTCGCGCCGGTGCAGCCGGTGGGCATCCTGACCCTGAACCGCAACACGATGAACTACTTCGCGGAGACCGAGCAGGTCGCGTTCCACCTCGGGAACCTGGTGCCGGGCATCGACGTCACCGACGACCCGCTGTTCCAGGCGAGGCTGTTCTCCTACCTCGACACGCAGCTGACGAGGCTCGCCGGCCCGAACTTCAACCAGATCCCGATCAACCGCCCGCACGTGCCGGTCAACGACATGTTCCGCGACGGGTTCCACCAGCAGGCGGTGCACGCGGGCGTCGCGCCCTACCGGCCGAACACGCTCGACGGCGGCAACCCGTTCGTCGCGAAGGCGGAGGACCGGCCGTTCGTCGAGGTGGCGCAGCCGTTGCCGAAGTCGGCGAAGGTGCGGCAGTCGCCCGCGTCGTTCGCGGACCACTTCACGCAGCCGCGGCTGTTCTGGCTGAGCCTCACGCCGGTCGAGAAGGAACACGTCGTGCGCGCGTTCACGTTCGAGCTGGGCAAGGTCTACGAGCAGGCGATCAAGGAACGCCAGCTGCGGGTGCTGGCCAACGTCGACCCGACGTTGTGCGCCGAGGTGGCCAAGGGCCTCGGGCTTCCGGTGCCGGCCACCGAGGCGCGGCCGAGGAAGGTCACGCCGAGTCCCGCCCTGTCGCAGATCGGGCAGGAGTGGCCCACGGACGGGCGCATGATCGGGATCGTGGTCGACCCCGCGAACCTCGACGGCGTGCGGACGGTCCGCGAGACGATCCTGGCGGGCGGCATGGTGCCGTTGCTCATCGCGCCGACCGGCGGGCCGATCGGGGACAGCGGCCTGGTCGCCCAGCGCACGTTCCTCACGGCGCGTTCGGTCGAGTTCGACGCGCTGCTGCTCGCGGGCAGCCCGCCTCCCGGCCCGGACGCCGTGCCCGCCCGTGACGCCAAGGCCGGCGCACCGGGTGACGCCGTCGACCCGCGCGTCGTGCTGATGGTCCAGGAGTGCTTCCGCCACGCCAAGGCCATCGGGGCGTGGGGTGCCGGTCGCGCCGCCGTCGAGGCGGCCGGGTGCACGGGTGCGGGCGTCGTGCTGGACGACGACGCCTCGAAGGTGCTCTCCGCGGCCACCGAACTGCTGGCCCTGCACCGGGTGTGGGACCGCTTCCCCGCGACGATCGCCTGAGGAGCCCGGCCGTGACGCTGACGGAGCAGGAGCTCACCTTCCTGCAGTCGATGTTCGACCTCGCCCGCGCCGGTGACGCGGACGGGCTGGCCGAGGCGGTCGACGCGGGGATCCCGGTGAACCTCACCAACTCCTCCGGCGACTCCCTGCTGATCCTCGCCGCCTACCACTGCCACGCGGACACCGTGGCGGCGTTGCTGGAGCGGGGCGCCGACACCGGGCGCGTCAACGACCGGGGCCAGACAGCGCTCGGAGCGGCGGTCTTCCGCCGCTCCGAGCGGATCGTCGCGCTGTTGCTGGACGCCGGCGCGGACCCCGCCCTCGGGCCCAGGTCCGCGCTCGACGTGGCCCGCTACTTCGAGCTGACGCCGATGCTGGAGCTGCTCACCGCGCCCCGGTGAGCCTCACGCGCCGGCATCGGCGGTCCGGCCGGGTTCGCCTCGGCGAGCCCTGACGGGCGTCTCCACTAGTTCGGCGTCGGTGTGCTGGGAGTCCTCGCGCAGTGGCGCGAGCCTCTCAGCCACACCGGGAACCGTCCCGTAGAGCCGTTCCACCCCGACGGCGACGTCCGGCCACGAGTGGCGGGCGTTCACCCTGTCGACGGCGGCGATCCCGCAGGCCGTCCGCAGCGTCTCGTCGTCGAGCACCTCTCGCAGCGCCCTGACCAGCTGCTTCATCCCGCCCGGCGGGACCAGGACCCCGGTCACGTCGTCGATCACGGCGTCGGTGAGTCCGCCGACGGCGCTCGCGACGACCGGCGCGCCACACGCCATCGCCTCCAGCACCAACGGGCTCCACGACGTGCGGCGCGGTACGCACGCCACCACGTCCGCCGAACGCAACAACGCCGGCATGTCCTGCCGTGCGACCGGGCCCACCAGGTGGGTCCGCTTCTCCACCCCGTGCCTGCGCGCCCACTGCGCGAGCCGGCTCGCGGCCGCACCCGCCACCACCAGCTCCACGTCCGGCAGCCGCGGCAGGGCCGCGACCAGGTCGGCGACGCCGTTGTCCGACAGGGGATCCACCGCCGTGACCACCCGGCGCAGCTTCGTGCGCCTGGCCACGACACCCAGCGGCTGGAACAGGCCGGTGTCGACCCCGCGTGCCACGACCTTGATCCGCGGCCGCGGCACACCGACGGCGGCGAGGTCGAGCATCTCCTCCTCCGCGCTCGCGATGACGAGCGCGGATTCCTTGCCCACCAGGCGTTCTACCCCGTTGCGGTCGGTGGGGGCGACACCGTGGAACGACTGCACGACCGGCACGCCCGAGCGTTGCGCGGCCAGCAGTGCCGCGAGGCCGGACGGCAGGAAGTGGGCGTGCACCAGATCCGGTTTCTCCCGTTCCCACGCCGCGCGCAGGGCGTCGACGTGATCGCCCAGGTGCAGCTCGTCGCCGCCGGCACGCGGGGCAGGCACCCGGTGGCGGGGGCCGTGGACGGTCACCTGGTGACCCCGGCGCGTGAGTGCCTGCGCGAGGCTCGCGACGTGCGCCGCTCCCCAGCCGGGCGCGTCGTCCACCAGCACCATCGCGATCTTCATGAGCTTTCGGTCAACAGGAAGCACAACAGAACCCCCGTCCGCACGGCATGACTGTGACGAAGGGCTACAGGCTTAACCCGGCTTCGAACGTAACTCGTGCGCGCGGGGGCTGCATGACGAGTCGGCCCCGGGCGAACTGGGAGTCGCCGAGCGGCGAGCGCTACCGCCGCTCGTTGAGGATTCGCGTCTGCTCGCGCAGGACGGCGATCGTGCGCGTCACCCAGTCCCCGATGACGGCCTGCTCGGCGGGTGTGTAGCGCTCGGTCAGCCCGGCCATCGCCTCGGCCAGGCCGGAGAAGGCGTCTCCGAACGCACCGGGCACCGCGGTGATCACCAGCCGGCGGCGGTCCTCGGGGTCGGGCTCGCGCCGGGCCAGTCCTGCCCGCGCGAGCCGGTCGACCACGCCCGTGACCGCGCCGGGGGTCAGTCCGATCTCCTTGGCCAGCTCCCCCGCGGACACCGATCCGGCGCCCATGATCACGGCGAGCGCGCGCTGGTCGACCGCTGTCACGCCGAGGGTCGCGCCCACTGCCTCGTGGAACGCCACGACGGCGGTGCTGAGCTCACGTCCGGCATCTCGATCTTCCACGCCGGTCACTTTACCTCGCACGATATTTCAGTATGCTGAACTAAATTGTTCAGTCGACTGAAGTGTTCAGGGGGATCCGATGAGTGAGCTGAAGCTGGCGCTCGAGGTGCCGAGATGGACGTGGCAGTGCTACACGCGCCACCTCGGGCTGGTGGTGGGGCTGTCGCTGATCGCCTCGGCCCAGCGGCTGGTCGTCGTGAACTGGACGGGCGAGATCGACCCCGCGCTCGCGACGGCGTCCGAGGTCGTGGTGGTGGCGGCCCGCGTCCTGCTCGTCGTGCTGGTGTGGCGGATCGCCATGGCCGGTCGCACGATGCGCTCCGGGCGCGAGTTCGTGCGGCGGCACTGGGGCAGCCTGCTGTGGCAGGTCGTCTTCCTGGGTGCGGCGTTCGCCGTGTTCGAGGTGGTCGCCGAGCACCTGGTGTCGGCGCTGCTGCCGCCCTCGGCCCGGCAGACCTACCTGGCGGTGCTGCTGTTCGTGAAGAACCCCACGGTCATCGGGCTGACGTTCGTCTGGATGATCGGGGTCATCCGCCAGGTGTTCTCCGCGGAGGTCACGTCAGATCGGCCAGCCGTTCCACGTCGGTGACCTTCCCGGCGACGATGAGCACGTCGCCGCGTTCGATCACGGTCTCGGCGGTGGCGTAGGTGAAGCCCTGGCCCAGGCGTTTGACGCCGACGACGGTGACACCGTACTTGCCGCGCAGCTTGCTCTGGCCGAGCGGCTTGCCGATCGCCTCCTTCGGCGGCCGGGCCTTGATCATGGCGTAGTCGTCCTCGAACTCGATGTAGTCCAGCATCTTGCCGGTGACGACGTGCGCCACGCGTTCGCCCATCTCGTGCTCGGGCAGCACGACGTGGTGGGCGCCGATGCGTTCGAGGATGCGGCCGTGCTCGCGGCTGATCGCCTTGGCCCAGATGTTGGTGATGCCGAAGTCGACCAGCACGGCGGTGGTCAGGATGCTGGCCTCGAGGTTGGTGCCGATGCCGACGACCGCGCGCTCGAACTCGTCGACACCGAGCTGGCGCATGACCTCGGCGTCGGTGGTGTCGGCGACGACGGCGTGCGTGAGGTCGTCGGCGTAGCGCTGGACCAGCTTCGGGTCCGAGTCGATCGCCATGACCTCGACGCCCTGCGAGACCAGTTCGAGCGCGAGCGAGCTGCCGAAGCGGCCCAGCCCGAGCACGACTACGCGGTGTTCCTGCCTATCCGACAATGGGTCGCTCCTCGGGTAGTTCGTAGCGCCGCCGGCGTTCCCGCAGGGCCAGGGCCGACACCAGGGTGATCGGCCCGACCCTGCCGATGAACATCAGCACGATGACGACCAGCTGTCCCGTGACGGACAGGTCTGCGGTGATGCCACTGGACAGGCCGACGCCACCGAACGCCGCCGTGGTCTCGAACAGGACGTCGTCCAGCCGGAACGAGCTCGTGGCCAGCAGGACGAGCGTCGCCGCCATCACGACACCCACCCCCAGCAACGCGACCGTGACGGCCTGGCGCTGCACCTCGGCGCTGATCCGGCGGCCCATGACGTGCACGCTGGGCTCCGCGCGGACCTCCGCCAGCAACACGTACGCGAGCAACGCGAACGTCGTCACCTTGATGCCGCCGGTGGTCCCGGCGCTGCCGCCGCCGATGAACATCAGCACGTCCCCGGCGAGCATCGTGGCGGGCTGCAGCTGCGCGACGTCGACGGTGTTGAACCCGGCCGTGCCGAACATGACGCCGTGGAACAGCCCCACGAGCACCTTGTCACCGAAGCCGAAGGGCCCCAGCGTGCCCGCGCGCCCCCACTCGACGACCAGCACCACCAGCGTCCCGAACGCCATCAGCCCCAGGTACACGGGCACCGTGATCCTGGTGTGCAACGACCACCGCTTCCGGCGGCGGCGCCGCAGCAGCTCGAACAGCACGGGGAACCCGAGTCCACCGAGGACCGCGACCACGACGATCGGCAGGCACACCCAGGGATCCGTCGCGTACCGCACGAGGCTGTCCGGGTAGAGCGCCAGACCGACGCTGTTGAACGACGACACCGAGTGGAACACCCCGGAGTACAGCGCCCGCCCGAACGGCTCCCCGTACCCGAGCCAGAACCGCAGGGCCAGCACCACCGCCCCGACCGCCTCCACCACCAGGCTGATCGCGACCACCCCGGCCACGACCGCGCGCACCTGCCCGAGGTTCAGCGTGTTCGTCTCAGTCTTCACCGTGAGCTGCAGGTGCAGCCCCAGCTTGTGCGAGACCAGCAGCGCCAGCACCGACGTGAGCGTCATGATGCCGAACCCGCCCACCTGCCACAGCACCAGCAGCACGACCTCGCCGAAGGTCGACCAGTGCGACCCGGTGTCCACCACCGCGAGACCGGTCCCGCTGATGCCCGAGGCGGCGGTGAACAGCGCGTCCATGAACCCGGTCATCCGCCCCGACTCAGCCGACATCGGCAGCATGAGCAGCGCCGTGCCGGCCGCGGTGGCCGCCAGGAAGGCGAGTACGACGAGGCGGGCGGGGTGCCGCCACCCGGTGATCACCGCGCCAGCCTAGATCGTCCTGTCCGGACTCGTCCGGTCAACGTCCCAGACCGGGCGAACCGGGCAACGGCAGGCGCCTGACGTGGGCACTGGAACAGCAGACCCCGCACAACGCCAAGGCGCGGCCCCACCGAAACCCCGGCGAGACCGCGCCCCTGCCTACCGGCTACCGACCGGCGGCCTGCCGGTCCAACTGCTCGCGGACGCTGCGCGGCCGCATGTCCGTCCAGTGCTCGTTCACGTAGTCGAGGCAGGCCTGCCGGGTGTCCTCGCCGTGGACCACGGTCCACCCGTCGGGCACGGTGGCCAGCGTCGCCGGCCAGAGGGCGTGCTGGTCCTCGGCGTTGACCACCACGAAGAAGCGGCCGTCCTCGTCGTCAAAAGGGCTCGTGCGCATCGGGAATTCCTGACTAGTAGATGGTGCGGTCGTCGGCGGTGCGGCGGTGTGCGCGCGACTTGCGGAGGTCGCGGGCGATGTTCAGGCGCGTGAGCCAGCGGTCGGTGCCGTCGAAGCGGGCCGTGAACGGCTCACGGCCGTGGGTGCCGCGGTAGTTGTCGAGGAACAGGACCTCGCCGGGCTTCAACGCGTAACCGGTGATGGCGGCGTCGATGGCCTTGACGATGGTGTCGAGTGCGGCGGCTGCCTCGGGGTCGGAGGCCGGGACCTCCATGAAGTACGGGTCGAGGCGCAGGTACGGGTCCTCCTGCGGGCCGAACAGGACGGCGATGGGCTCGGGGTTGACGTCCAGGCCGGAGATCCACTCGTAGCTGCGGTCGCGCAGGCGGCGCAGTTGCTCGTCGCCGTCGTCGTTCTGGCGGTTGGCGGCGAGGTGGGAGCGGTCCGGGCGGATCGGGAAGCGTTCCTGGCGCAGGACTTCCACCACGTCGTCGGGCAGCGAGACGCCGTCCAACGAGCCGTAGGTGGTGTTGACGCCGTCGGGGTTGCGCAGGCACATGAGGCCCACGTAGTCCGTGCGCATCGGGTGGAACGCGTCCTCGATGTGCCACGTCAGCAGCTCCTCGCTGCCGGAGCCGAGCTGCTCGTACTGGTGCTCCTTGATGGGAAACACGTCGTGCAGCAGCCGGCCGTCCTGCTGGGTGGACCACGCGATCGGGTCGCCCAGCAGGGACGCGCACAGGTAGAAGAACAGGTCCTCCGCCAGCGTGGGCCTGCCCGCGCCGCCGCAGTCCTTCCAGTGCGCGGGCGTCGGGCCGATGGCGTCGTCGTCGATCTTGTAGCCGCCGATGACGCACAGCGGGTGCGGCTCGGTCAGGCGGAACTCCAGCAGGCCCGCGCGGAGGGCGCGGGGCAGTTCGTGCGCGATGACCGTGGCCTCGCGGACGAACGCGGGGTCCTCCACCGTGCCGTACCTCGACGCCAGTGAGGCGACCAGGGCGTCGGCCTCGGCGACGTCGGATGCGGACAGGTCAATTCTGAACACGGGCCTTCTCCCCCACTAGTGCGAGCGTTTCGAGGCCTCGGGCGAACGAGGCGGCGGGACCGCCGTAACCCAGCCGGACGCGGGTCGGGTCCCCGAAGCACGTCCCCGGGACGAGGAGCGTGCGGTGTTCTCGGGCCAGTTCGTGGCAGAAATCGGTGGTGTCGGTCTGGCCGAGCAGCCGCGGGAACGTCGTGACGCCGCCCATCGGCTCCGGCAGGTCGACGAGGTCCGGGTGCTCGGCGGCCCAGGACCGCAGCAGCGCCAGGTTCTTCCGCGCGTTGTCCATGCGCGGCCCCACCAGCAGATCGGCCTTCTGGGCGACCCGCGTGGCGAGGAGCTCCACCAACGGCGAGAGGTGCAACGTCATGCGGTCGCGCAGGTCGAGCGTGCCGCGCAGGACGTCCTCGGGCCCGATGGCCCAGCCGACCCGCAGCCCCGGCAGGCCGTAGCCCTTCGACAGCGTGCCGATCGAGATCGCCTTGTCGTAGTCGTGCACCGGGTCGACCAGCGGCTCGCCCTCCACGACCATCTCGCGGAAGGCCTGGTCCCACACCAGGTACGCGCCGGCCTCGCGGCAGATCTCGACGAATTCGTCGCGCTGCTCCGGCGTGAGCGACGCGCCCGTCGGGTTGTGCGGGAAGTTCACGACGACGGCCTTGGCGCCGTCGACCACCGCGCGCAGGTCGTCCAGGTCAGGGCGGAAGCCGTTCTCCGGCCGCAGCGGCCACACCCGCAGATCGCACCCCATGGACCGGGCGATCGACGTGTGCGTGTGGTAGGTCGGCTCGGTCACGACCACGGCGTCCGAGGGGTCGAGCAACGTGCTCAGCACGAGGTAGATCGCCTCGCTGCCGCCGTGCGTGACCATGACCTTGTCGGGGTCACCGGTCCCCCACTGCCGCGCGATGGCAGTGCGCACTTCCTCGCTGCCGAACGACGTGCTGTCGCGGAACACCACGGAGTCGAGCTCGTCGGTGCTGATGCCGAGCATCGCCCGCAGGTCGGCGAGCGAGTAGTCCTCGACCCCGCTGCTGCCGATGTCGTCGTCCACCGCGAAGTAGTACAGACGCATCCAGTCCTCGAGAGGTGCTGGTTCGAACTTCATCAGGACGGCTCCTTTCAGCGGTAGGCCGAGGACTGCAGGTCGTACAGCTCGGCGTAGAGGTCGGGGTGGGCCATGAGTTCGGCGTGGCTGCCCACCTCGCGGATGCGGCCGCCGTCGAGCACGACGATCAGGTCCGCCATGCGCACGGTCGAGAACCGGTGCGACACGAGGAGAGTCACGGTTCCCCGCGACTTGCCCTCACGAGCGGCCTCGGCGAACCGTTCGAACAACGCGTGCTCGGTCTGCGGGTCGAGTGCCGCGGTCGGTTCGTCGAACACCGCCAGCAACGGGTCGGTGCGCAGCAGGCCGCGGGCGAGCGCCAGCTTCTGCCACTGCCCGCCGGACAGCTCGACACCGCCGTCCCACTCCCGGCCCAGCTGCGTGTCGAGGCCGTGCGGCAGACCGTCCACAACGGACGTCGCCCCGGCCCTCGCGAGAGCCCCCTGCAGCGCGGCGTTGTCGTTGATCGAGCTGGTCTGCGCCACACCGATCGCCTCACGGGCGGGCAGCCGCAGCTCCACGAAGTCCTGGAACGCACCGGTGAGGCGCGAACGCCAGTCCGGAACGGGGAAACGGCGCAGGTCGACGCCGTCGACCTGGATCTCGCCCTCGTCCGGCTCGTAGAAGTCGCACAACAGCTTCACGAGCGTCGACTTGCCCGCGCCGTTCTCGCCCACCAGCGCCACCACGGAGCCCGCCGGCAGGTGCAGCGAGACACCGTCGAGGACGGTCCGCTCACTGCCCGGGTAGCGGTAGGTGACGTCGACGAGGTCGATGCCGTGGTTCAGCGACGCGGGCGGCGCGACCGGTTCGTCGGGCTGCTTGGCGGCGGAGGCGGCGAACCGCTCGAGCCACAGGTAGCGCTTGGCCTGCTTGAGGCACCACAGGAAGTCGCCGCTGTAACCGACGGACGTGGCGACGACCGCGGCCATCTCGATGGTCAGGCCCACCACCATCACGACGTCACCGGGAGTCGCGCGACCGTCGACGGCGAGCCAGACCACCAGTGCGATGGCACCGAAGAACCCCGCCGCGTTGATCACGGCGTCGATGCTCTTCAACGCCGCCCCGCGCCAGGCGGCCCGGTTGCGGGTGTCGAGCACCTCGTCGGACACGGCGTGGTGCCGGCGGACGAGTTCCCTGGTGAGCCCGAAGATCCGCAGCTCCTTGCCCGCACCGGCGGTCGTGCCGATGTCGAACAGGTGGCGGCGCAGCCGCTCGGGTTCGCCGGTGTCCTCCTGGGCGTCGACCGCGAGGTCGTTGGCCCGGCTGGTGATCCACAGCGAGATGAACGCCAGCAGTGCCAGGGAGATCAGCGCCGGGTGGACGTCCGCGAGCAGCAACGCCGTCGTGCCGAAGCCGACGATCGCGCTGATCAGACCGGCCGTCGCGTTGGTCATCTCGGCGAGGCTCTCGCGCTCCTCGCGCAGGAGCTGGATCTGGTCCAGGTACTTCGGGTTCTCGTGCGGCGCGAGGCTGCCGATCCCGCCGAGCAGGCGCATCAACGTCCTGTCCGACAACGCTTGCGTGCGTTCCAACACTGCGAACACGCAGTGGGCGTTGTAGTACTGGGCGACGATGAGCAACCCGGTCGCGGCGGCGATGCCGAACCCGGCGGTGAGCGCCTGCTCCAGGTTCCCGTCCTTGGCGGCGTCGACGAGCTTGCCCGCGCTGTAGGCGATCAGCGGGCCGGTGAGCGCGAGCGCGATCTCCGTGACGATCTGGAAGACCGCGTGCCAGCGCGCCGCGCGGAACCCGAAGCTGATGGTGGTGAGGAAGGCCTTCCAGGTGTCACGCATCGGTGCCTCCCACCGGCTGGAAGCGCTCCGCCTGCAGGCGGAACAGGTGGGCGTAGCGGCCGTCGAGCTCCATCAGCTCGTCGTGGCCACCGGCCTCGACGGCCTGCCCCTCGGACACGACCACGATCCGGTCCGCGCGCCGCACGGTGGAGAAGCGGTGCGAGATGATGATCGTGGTGAGGCCCTGGGTGAGGTCCAGGAACCGTTCGTACAGCTCGGCTTCCGCGCGCACGTCGAGCGCCGCGGCGGGCTCGTCGAGCACGAGGACCTTGGCGCCCGCCTCGACGGCGAACATCGCACGCGCCAGCGCGACGCGCTGCCACTGCCCGCCGGAGAGGTCCACGCCGTCGCTGTAGGCCTGCGACAGCACGGTGTCCCAGCCGTTCGGCAACGACTCGATCAGGTCGCCGATCCCGGCTCGTTCGGCGGCGCGGCGCAGCATGTCCTCGTCGCCCGCGTGCTCGGGAGCGCCGAGACCGATGTTGTCGCGCACCGGCAGGTGGTAGCGGGTGAAGTCCTGGAACAGCACGGCGACGCGGCCGCGCCACTCCTCCGGGTCGAGGCTCGCGAGGTCGGCGCCGTCGACGGTGATCTTGCCGCCGGTGGGCTCGTAGAACCCGGCCAGCAGCTTCACCAGCGACGTCTTGCCCGCGCCGTTGTCCCCGACGATCGCCAGCGACCGCCCGGCGGGGATGACGAGATCCAGTCCTCTGTGGACGTCCCGGTCACCGCCGGGATAGCGGAAGTGCACGCCCTCGTAGCGGATCTCCTGCGCCGGCACGTCCGCGCCGACCGGGAGCCCGGACTGGGGAGGTCCGCTGTCCGCGAGCCGCTTCTCCAGGGAGAGCAGCTTCGGCACGGTGACGGCGGCGTTGGACAGGTACAGGTGCTCGTCGCCGACCGCGTACTCGTTCGCGTTGGCCAGGGCCTCCACGAACACCGCGAGAGCGGCGAGCGTCAGGTCGCCCTTCACCGCCGCGTAGGCCAGCAGGCCGTACGACAGCACGTTGATGACCATGATCGCGGACGCGGAACCGAGCACCATGCCGGCCCTCGGGCGCCGTGCCTTGCGGATCGGCCCGATCCCCGCCGCCCACAACGTGTCGAACCGCGTGACGAGCCAGTCGAGCACACCCCACAGCCGCACCTCCTTGGCGGGCGGCGGGTCGAGCGCGAGGTCCCTGACGTACTCGGCCTGGCGGAGCTGGGCGCTCTGCCCGAAGCCCTCCTCGCCGACGCGCAGGTAGTCGCGCTGCATCCGGTAGACGATGATCGGCCAGACCACGAGCCACAGCGCGCCGAGCCACCAGTGGAACCAGGTGAGCACGGCCGCCGAGCCGACGGCCCGCAGCCACGACGTGAGCACCTCCGGCAGGGCCTCGACGGTCTGGCCGGGCCGGTGCGCGCTCATGCCGAGGCCGCGCACGATGCGGACCTCGTCGATGACGTCGGAGTCCTCGAGGTGGGAGATGCCCCGCGGCCTGCCCAGCGCGGTGAGCACGACCTCCTGCAGGTATCTGTCGACGTCGCGCCCGAGCGTCGACACGGCGGCCCGCAGCAGCGGCGACGTGAGGCGCTCCAGGAGGATCGCGACCGCGACGGCGATCAGCAGGCTGCCGACCCGGTCGGCGGCCGCCGAGCCGGCACCGTCCCTGGTGGCGTCGGGGATGGCGCCGATGAGCAGTCCGGTGAGGACGGCGATCCCGATGGGCAGGACGGCGCCCACCACCACGCCACCCGCCAGGAGCACCGTGCGCGGCCGGCTGACCCTGGGCAGGACCCGGAGGACGGCGATGATGCCCTTGGCGGTGGGCGGGAGGCTGTGGAGCGGGTTCGGCATGACTTCCGTATCCGTCAGATGAGGCGGGCGGTCGCCGAGGCGCGCCGCTCGTGGGACTTCCGCAGGTCGGTCGTGATGCTGACCCGCTTGAGCCAGCGGTCCGTGCCGTCGTAACGGGCCTGGAACGCCTGCCTGCCGTGCGCGAGGCGGTGGTTGTTGATGATCAGCACGTCACCGGGCGTCAGGGCGACGTCCAGGCAGGACGCCTCCAGGAGGTCGCTGACGGCCTGCAGCGCCCTGCGCGCCGCCGGGTCCTTCGGGATCTCCATGAAGTACGGGTCGATGCGGATGTACGGGTGCTCGCGCGACCCGTAGAGCACCGCGACGCGGTTGTCGTCGGCCTTCATGTCGTCGATCTCGGAGAACTCGGCGTCGACGCCCTTGGTGACGTTGTGCTTCGCCAGGTGCGAGTCGTCCGGCCGGATGAGGAAGTTCGGCTCGTGCAGCAGCGTGAGTACGTCGGCGTCGAGCGACCGCAGGTCCGGCTCCGACACGATCGTCGCGACCTGGTCGGGGTTGCGCAGGCACTCCAGCAGCAGGTAGTCCGCGCGCCACGGGTGGAACGCGTCCTCGGTGTGCAGCGTGAGCGTGTCGGTGCTGCCGATGCCCATCTGCTCGGTCTCGAAGCCCTGGATGGGGAAGATGTCGTGCACGAGCCGGGCGTCCTGCTGGGTCTTCCAGCCGAACGGCTCACCGAGCAGGGACCCGTGCAGCAGCAGGAGGATCTCCTCGGCGAACTCCGGGGTCGGCACCGGCCGGCCGCGCCAGTGCTCCGGCGTCGGGCCGATGCGCGCGTCGTCGATGTTGTGGCCGCGGACCACGGCGTAGCCCAGCTCGTCCTCGAGCGCGAAGTCGCGCAGGAAGCGGCGCTGGCCCACGGGCAGTTCGGCGGCGAGCAACGGCAGGTCGCGCAGCAGCTGCTCGTCCGCCGGGCCCGAGTACTCCTTGGCGAGGCGCAGCGTCAGGTTCTCGGCCTCCGCGGCCTCTTCCGACGACAGGGTGTAGATCCGTTTGGGCGTGGACAAGGACTGCTCCCCCTCAATTGCTGTTCGGGAGTGCGATCAGGGCCGCTGCGGCTTCCCGGAAGCGGGATGCGACCCGTCGCACGGTTTCGGTGCGGTGCAGGTTGGTGCTGTGGTGCCATTCGACGAGGAGCTCTCCCTCGCCGGTGCGCTCGATCTCCAGGTGCAGCGCGTACGGGCGAACACCTCCGCTGGTGCTCTCGCCGCACAGGTCACCCGGTAGTTCGTCGACGATGAGGCCCCTGACCTCGTCGTCGCTCACGGCGTCAAGCGCCGCGGCCGTCAGCCTTTGCCCCGTATTTCGATGGTCAGACGGTCGCATCGCGGTGCCGGCCACACGTCCCTGTACTGGCTGTACCGGGGCGTGGGGCCGGTGCCGCGAGGCGGCCTGCTGAGCGTCGGAAGACGCGGCGAAGGTTGACGGCCGCGGCGCTGGTCCGCCCGTGAAGTTGATGTTGATCTGACGGTCGGGGGCGGCTCGCAGACGACGCACGTCCGCGTCCTCGACCGTCAGGTGGCGCAGCGCGCCGTACCCGACTCCGTGGCGTGGCACGGACTTGAGGCTCTCCCTTGCCGCGGCGACGACTCCGGCGCCGTCGGTCAGGTCGTCGTGCCGGAGCACCAGCGGGTGCACCGAGGTGAACCAGCCGACCGTGCGGGACAGGTCGGTGCCCGGTGCCACGCTCTCGCGGCCGTGGTGTTCGAGGTCGACGACGACGGTGTCGGTGCCGGCCCACTCCCCCAGCGTCTGGTGCAGCGCGGCCAGGACCACGTCGAGCACCTGGGCGTTGGGCAGGTCTCCGGCTTCGAGCGCGACCTCGACGACAGCCGCCGAGTCCTCGGTGTTGGCGCCGGTGGCGTCGACCGGCAGCGTGAAGGGCGTCTCCGCCTTCTCGAGCCAGTACGGCAGTTCGGCGCGGACCTCGTCGCTGCCCGCGAAGGTGTTCACGGACTCGGCCCACCTGCGGAACGACGTGGTCTTCGGCGGCAGTTCCTCGCCCTGGTAGGCCGCGTCGAGGTCATCCAGCAGGACGTTCCACGACACGCCGTCGACCACCAGGTGGTGCACGACGAGGCCGAGCCACGCCGGTTCGTCGCCGCGGTCGAACAGCACCGCCGCGACCAGGGGGCCGTTCTCGAGGTCCAGGGAGCGTTGCAGCGCGTCCATGTTGTGCTCGACATCGCCCTGCACCACCGAGAACGCTGCCGCCTCACCCGGTTCGACGACGTGCTGGTGCCAGCCGTCGGGGCCGTGGTGCAGGCGGGTGCGCAGGGCGTCGTGGTGGGTGACGAGGGTGGTGAGGGCGGCGGCGAGCCTGTCGGCGTCGACGTCCGGTTCCAGCTCGAAGAGTCCCGACCAGTTCCAGTGGTTCCGGTCGTCGATGGTGGCTCCGGTGAACCACCGCTGGATGGGCGTGAGCGGCACCGGTCCGGTGGCCGGGCCCTCGTCGATCACGGCGGGAGCCGTTGCGACGGCGGCGAGTTCGGCGACCGTCTGGTGGGTGAACAGGTCCGCGACCGCGAGGCCGAGGCCCGCGGCACGGGCCCGTGCCACCACCTGCAGGCTGGCGATCGAGTCGCCGCCCAGGTCGAAGAAGTTGTCGTGCACGCCGACCCGGTCGGCTCCGAGCAGTTTCGCCCAGATGCCGGCCAGCGCCTGTTCCTGTTCGGTGCGCGGGGCGACGTACGCGCCGTCCGCCTCCGGTGCGGCCGGTTCGGGCAGGGCACGGCGGTCGAGCTTGCCGTTGGCGGTCAACGGAAGCGCGTCGAGCGTCACGAACGCCGACGGCACCAGGTGGTCGGGCAGCCGCTCACGCAGGAACGTGCGCAGCTCTGCCGTTTCGGCATCGGTGACCACGTACGCCACCAGGCGCTTGCCCGTCCCCGATGCCGTGGCCACGACGGCGGTGGCCCGCACGTCCTCGTGGGTCGCCAGCAGTGCCTCGACCTCGCCCGGCTCGACCCGGAAGCCCCGGATCTTGACCTGGTCGTCGGCGCGGCCGAGGAACTCCAGCGTGCCGTCGGCACGCCAGCGGGCCCGGTCTCCTGTGCGGTACAGGCGTTCGCCCGCCTTCGCGGGGTCGGGCACGAACCGTTCCGCGGTGAGGTCCGCGCGGCCGACGTAGCCGCGGGCCACGCCGGGACCGCCGACGAACAGCTCGCCCGCGACACCGGCCGGGAGCACCTGGAGCCACGAGTCGAGCACGTACGCCCGCATGCCCGCGAACGGCCTGCCGATCGGCACCTGCGTGGTGACGCCGTTGAGGGTGTGGACGGTGCACGTCATGGTCGTCTCGGTCGGACCGTAGGCGTTCACGATCCGCAGGTCCGGCCGGCGTTCGCGGGCCGTGCGGGCGTGCTGGGCCTGCAGTGCGTCACCGCCGACGACGAGCAGCCGCAGGCCGTCGAGCACGTCGGGCGAGGTCTCCACCAGCTGGTGGAAGAGGCCCGTGGTGAGCAGCGAGGCCGTGATGCCGTTGTCGCGCAGGAACTTGCCGACGTCCATCCGTTCGGCGATGTCCGCCGGGCCGACGACGAGGGTGGCGCCGTTGAGCAGCGCCAGCCAGATCTCGAACGCGCCGGTGTCGAAGGCGATGCCCGCGAGGTGCGACACGACGTCGCCCGCCTCGACGCGCACGGCCGGGTCGGTGCAGACCCTGGCCACGCCCTCGTGGGTCAGCGACACGCCCTTGGGCACACCGGTCGACCCGGACGTGAACAGCACGTACAGCTCGCTGTCCGGTCCGCCGGCGACCGGCAGCGGTCCCTTGGCCTCCGGCAGGTCGAGCACGCCTGCACCGGTCGCCGGGCTCACGTCGAGCACGCGCACCCGAGGGATGTCCAGCGGCCACTCCCCTGCCGTGACCACGACTCCGACACCTGCCGTGCCGATCATCTGGGCGAGGCGGGCCGTGGTCTGCACCGGGTCCAGCGGGACGTAGCTGCCGCCCGCGCCGATCACGCCGAGCATGGCGATGATCAGCTCGGGACCGCGGTCCAGGTGCAGGCCGACACGGGTGCCCGTGCCGACGCCGTTGTCCCGCAACCACTGCGCCACACCCGAGGCCCTGCGGTCGAGCTGGGCGTAGGTGAGGTCGACGCCGTCCCGCAGCGCGATCCGGTCCGGGTGGGCCGCCACCTGACGTCCGAACAGCGCGGCCAGGTGCGCCTCGGGCAGCGCGCGGGGCTCGGAGGAGCTCCACTCCAGCACCTCGGCGCGCTGTCCGGCGTCGAGCAGCGCGATCTCCCGCACCGGCGTGCCGGGCGTCTCCGCGACCGTGGTGAGGATGCGTTCGAGCTGGTCCAGCAAGGCCTCGACGGTGGCGGCGTCGAACGCGCCGGTCGAGTACTCGCACAGCAGGGCAAGCTGGCCGTCGACGTCCACCACGAGCTTCAGCGGGTAACGGCCCTGTTCGAGCATCGCGGGCGAGTCGAACTCGTCCCCGTCGTCGCCCTCGTCGCCGTCGTCCAGGCCGCTGGGCAGGTTCTGGACCGCGACGATGCTCTCGAACAGCCTCGGCACGCCCGCGACCCGCTGGATGTCGACCAACGGGGAGTGCTCGAACCGTTGGGCGGCAACCTGTCCTTCTTGGACGGTCCGCAGCCACTGCTCGAACGGCGTGCGATCGGCCGGAACCTTGATCCGCACTGGCAGCGTGTTGATGAACAGACCGACGATCGATTCCACGCCCGGCAGCGCCGCCGGACGTCCCGACACGGTGAGGCCGAAGACGACGTCGTCGTCCCCGCTGTGCGAGGCCAGCAGCAGTGCCCACGCCGCCTGCACGACGGCGCTGATCGTGACGTGTTCGCGCCGCGCCAGCCCTTCCAGCGCGAGGGCGACGGTCTCGGGCAGTTCGCGGTGGTGCCTGCCCTGGTCCCAGTGCAGCCGCGAGGTGCGGTCGACGGGCAGTGCCGTCGGCGAGGTGAAGCCGTCGAGGTACTCGCGCCAGAAGTCGTCGGCGGCGGGCTGCTCCCGCAGCCACGCGATGTAGTCGCGGTACGGGCGCACCGGCGGCAGCGACTCGCGCCGGTACGCCGCCAGCACCTCGTCCCAGACGAGCGGGATGCTCCAGCCGTCGAGGTACAGGTGGTGGAACGTGAACACGACCCACTGCCGGTCGCCCCGGTCGGCCACGTACACCCGCAGCAACGGCGCGGTCGTGACGTCGAACCCGCGCCGCTGGTCGGCGTCGAGCAGGTCGTCGAGCGCCGCGTGCGGGTCGGTCACCGACGTCCAGTCGAGCACCTCGAACGGCACGTCGACCTCGCCGACCACGACCTGCAACGGCTCCTCGACGCCCTCCCACACGAACGCGCTGCGCAGTGCGGGATGCCGTCCGACGACGGTCCGCCAGGCGTCCTCGAGCGCCGCCACGTCGAGCGGCCCGCGCAGTTCGCGCACGTCCTGCGCCCAGTACACCGCGGTGTCCGCGGGCGCCTCCAGGACGTGGAACAGCATGCCCTGCTGCATGGGCGACAACGGGTAGGCGTCCACGGCACCCGGCACCCGCGCCTTGAGCGGTTCGAGGTCGGCCAGCGGCGTCGCGCTGACCTGCGAGTCGGCGGCGACCCCGGTGTGGGCGGCGATCTGCTGGATCGTCTGGTGCGTGAACAGGTCGGCGATCTTCAGCTCCAGGCCGGCTTCCCGCGCCCTGGCCACGACCTGGAGGCTGATGATCGAGTCGCCGCCCAGTTCGAAGTAGTTGTCGTGCACGCCGACCCGTTCGACACCGAGCACCTGCGACCACACCGCGGCAAGGGCGCGTTCGACGTCGGTGCTGGGCGCCACGCTCGTGGACTCCGGAGCCTCGGGTAGCGGCAACGCCTTCTTGTCGAGCTTCCCGTTGGAGTTCAACGGCAACTCGTCGAGCGCCACGACGGCCGAGGGCACCAGGAACTCCGGCAACCGCTCGGAGAGGTAGCTCTTCAGCTCCGCCGCGCCGGCCGTGCCCACGACGTAGGCGACGAGCCTCTTGCCCTGCTGCAGCTCACGAACGACCACAGCGGCGTTGGAGACCCCGGGATGTCCGGCGAGCACGTGCTCGACCTCACCCGGCTCCACCCGGAACCCGCGGATCTTGACCTGGTCGTCGGTGCGGCCCACGAAGTCGACAGCGCCGTCCGCACCCCACCGCACCAGGTCACCGGTGCGGTACATGCGGGCACCGGGCGAGGACGGGTCCGGAACGAACCTCTCGGCGGCCAGGTCGGCACGCCCCGCGTAGCCACGGGCCAGGCCGGTGCCGCCGATGTACAGCTCTCCCGGCACGCCGACGGGCGTGGGCCGCAACCACTGGTCCAGCACGGAGAAGCGCAGACCCCGCAACGCCTCGCCGATGGGCACGGTCGCCGGTCCGAGCCGTCCGGTGTGCATGTCGTGGAACGACGCGTACACGGTGGACTCGGTCGGGCCGTACATGTTGAAGATTCCGACGGCCGGGTTGGCGTCGAGCACCTTGCGGGCCTGCACGGGCGACATGCCCTCGCCGCCCGCGAGCACCTTGCGGTGCCCCGAGAACACACCGGGGTCGGTGTCCGCCAGCTGGTGGAACAGACCGGTGGTCATGAACGACAACGTGACGCCGTGCTCGGTGTAGAGCTTGGCGACGTCCAGGCGTTCGGCCAGGTTCGCGGGGGCCACGGCCAGGGTGGCGCCGCTCAGCAACGCCGTCCAGATCTCCCACGTGGAGGCGTCGAACGACACCACGGCCATGTGCGCCACGACGTCGCCGGGCCTGGCGGCGACCGCGGGGTCGAGGACGACCCGCAGCACACCTTCCTCGGTGACCTCGACGCCCTTGGGGACGCCGGTCGAGCCCGACGTGAACATGGTGTAGACCAGACGCCCCGGCACGGCAGCGAGTTCGGGCTGCTCGCCGGGCACGGCACCGAGTTCGGCCGGGTCAACCGGCGCGGCGATGTCCGCCAGGTCGACCACACCGAGGCGCGGTGCGTCGAGCGCGTAGTCGCCCCGCGACACCACCAGCTCCACCCCGGCAGCCGTCTGCACGTCGCGCAGCCGGCCGTGCGGCAACGCCGGGTCGAGCGGCACGTACGTCCCGCCCGCCTGCGCCACGGCCAGGATCGCGACCACGAGGTCGGCCGACCGTTCGAACCACAGGCCGACACGGGTCTCGTCCCGCACACCGGCGGCGCGCAGTCCGGAGGCCACCCGAGCGACGCGATGCCCGAGTTCGGCGTACGTCAGCTCCGAAGCACCGTCCCGCACCGCGACCTGATCGCCGAACTCGTCCACAGCGCGATGGAACCGCGAGGCCAGCCCGATGAACTCCTCGTCCACCCCGGGCCCCGCACCCCACCCCGTCACCGGCGCGGGCGTCATCTCCCGCACCACGGCGAGAGGCCGGCGGGCGGCCGCGGTGAGCACCTCCGCGAGCTGCCCGAGCAGTCGCTCCACAGTGGACGCGTCGAACGCGCCGGTGGAGAAGTTGGCCTCCACCTTCAGGGTCGCCTCGAGGTCGACCGCGAGGATGATCGGGTAGTGCATCTGCTCGACCGAGTCGGTCGAGGCGAACAGCTCGTCCGGGTCCTCCTCGCCCTCCTCCGGCGCCTCGCCCTGCGGGTAGTTGCCGAAGACGAGCATGCTGTCGAACAGGCCGCCGGTGGCGACGCGCTGGACGTCGGCGAGCGGCGTGTGCTCGTGCCGCTGCACGGCGACCTGGTTCTCCTGCAACGAGCCGAGCCAGTCGGCGAACGACGTCTCCCAGGCCACGCGCACCCGCACCGGCAGGGTGTTGATGAACAGGCCGACGATCGACTCGACGCCGGGCAGGTCGGCCGGGCGGCCGGACACGGTCAGGCCGAACACGACGTCGTCCTCGCCCGAGTAGGCGGCCAGCAGCACGGACCACGCGGCCTGCACGACCGTCGACAGCGTGACCCGCTGGTCGCGTGCCAGCGAGACCAGCTGCGCCGTGACGTCGCGGGGCAGCGCCAGTTCGCGGCGGTCCTGCGACCAGTGCTCGCGCACCACGCGATCGACCGGCAGCGGGGTCGGCGAGTCGAACCCGGCGAGGTACTCGCGCCAGAACGCCTCGGCCTCGGCGGAGTCGCGCCTGCTCAGCCACGCGATGAAGTCGCGGTAGGGACGCACCGGCGGCAGCGGTTCGCCCTGGTACGCGGCCGTGACCTCGTCCCACAGCAGCGGGATGCTCCACCCGTCGGCGTAGAGGTGGTGGAACGCCAGCAGGATCCAGTGGCGGTCGCGGCCCCGGGCGACGACGATCCGCAGCAACGGCGCGACGGCCAGGTCGCAGCCGCGGGCGCGGTCCTCGGCCAGCAGCGCGTCGACCGCGGCGTCGGGATCGGTTACCGAGGTCCAGTCGCGCACCTCGAACGGCACCCGGACGCCGTCCACGACGACCTGGAGCGGCTCGCCCGACCACACGAAACCGGTGCGCAGCGCAGGATGCCGGTCGAGCACGAGCTGCCACGCGGCACGCATGGCCTCAACGTCGAGCTCGCCGGTCAGCTCGCGCACGTCCTGCGTCCAGTAGACGCCGCTGTCCGGCGACTCGACGGCGTGGAAGAGCATGCCCTGCTGCAACGGCGACAACGGGTAGACGTCGGCCAGTCCGGGCGTGCGAGCGACCAGTTCGTCCAAAGAGGACTGAGAAAGCGCGGCCAGCGGCACATCGGACGGCGTCAGGCCGGAAACACCTGACCGGCAGTGGTCGACGATCTCGCCCAAAGCGGCCACGTAAGCGGAAGCGAGCTCGGAGACGGTCGAACGCTCGTGGAGGTTGGTGCTGTACTGCAGTTCCACGGCCAGGGTCCCGTCGGCGGCCTGGACCACCTCGACGCCGAGCACGTGCGAGCGCAGGCCGCCGTCGCCCTCGGCGGGACCGCAGAGGTCCTCGGAGAGCTCCTGGGCGAACAGGCCGTCCGACTCCTCGACGGCGTCGGCACCACCGAGGTAGTTGAAGACGACCGGGCGCGCCGGCGCGTCGCGGAGCTCCGGGTCCCGCTCGCGCAGCACGGTGTAGCCGACACCGCGGCGCGGTACGGCCCGCAGCTGTTCCTTGACCGCCTTGATGACACCCGCGGTGTCACCGAGGTCGTCGTGCCGCAGCCCGACGGGGTGGATGGCGGTGAACCAGCCGACCGTGCGGCTCAGGTCGAGGCCGTCGGCGATCGGCTCGCGGCCGTGGCTCTCCAGGTCGATCGCGGCGGCGCCGGTTCCGGTCCACCGGCCGAGTGCCTGCAGCAGAGCGGCGAGGAGCAGTTCGTGGCCCTGGGTGCGGTAGGCGCGGTGGGCCTGGGTGAGCAGCACGGACGTG
Organism: Lentzea cavernae; assembly: GCF_014653695.1. Lineage (GTDB taxonomy): Bacteria > Actinomycetota > Actinomycetes > Mycobacteriales > Pseudonocardiaceae > Lentzea > Lentzea cavernae. Next base: position 749,044 of record NZ_BNAR01000004.1, read on the forward strand.
CGTTCCGCGTCGAGGGAGACGCGCACGGACTCGGTCGAGTCCTCCGTGTTGGGGCCGTCGAGGTCGGTGGGCACCGGCGTGGTCGTCCGCACGACGTCGCGCCACCACGCCAGCTCGTCCTGCGGGTCGAACACCTCCAGCGCGGCGGCCCACTCCTGATACGAGGTGGTCTTGGGCGGCAGGGCGGCGCCGGAGTACGCGGTCTCCAGGTCCTCCAGCAGGACGTTCCACGACACCGCGTCCACGACGTAGTGGTGCACGGTGAGACCGAACCACGCCGGCCTGTCTCCGCGGTCGACGTACACGGCCCGCAGCAACGGTCCGTCGGTCAGGCTCAACGAGGTCTGCGCGGTCGTCATGGCCGCGGTGACGGCCTCCTCCAGCGCGGCACCGTCGAGGGCGGCCGCGTCGAGCACGGTCACCAGGTCGGTGGTCTCGGCGGCGGCGTTCTCCTGGGCCCCCTCGCCCAGGCGCAACCGCAGGGCGTCGTGGTGCGCGACCACGGTGCCGAGCGCGGCCCGCATGGTGCGCGCGGTCGTGTCCGGCTCCAGCTCGAACATGCCGGACCAGTTGAAGTGGTCGCGCTGCGGCAGGTCCTCGCGCAGGAACCAGCTCTGGATGGGCGTGAACGCCACGGGCCCGCTGACGGTGCCCTGGTCGGCCGTGGGCTCCTCGGCCGTGCTGACGCGGGCCGCGAGCTCCTGCACGGTCTGGTGCGTGAAGAGGTCCGCGATCTCCAGCCGCAGACCGGCGGCACGGGCGCGCGAGACGATCTGGAGGCTGACGATCGAGTCGCCGCCCAGCTCGAAGAAGTTGTCGTGCACGCCGACGCGTTCGACGCCGAGCACCTGCGTCCACACCTCGGCGAGCGTGCGCTCGGCCTCCGTGCTGGGCGCCTCGTACGCGGTCGTGGCCTCAGGCGCACCGGGGTCGGGCAGCGCGCGCACGTCGAGCTTTCCGTTGGGGTTCAACGGCAACTCGGGCAGCGGCACGACGGCCGACGGCACCAGGAACTCGGGCAGGCGTTCGGCGAGGAAGCGCCGCAGGTCCGCAGGCTCGGTGGAGCTCACGACGTACGCGATCAGGCGCTTGTCGTTCACGACCACGGCGGCGTTGGCGACGTCCGGGTGGCCGGCGAGCACGTGCTCGACCTCACCCGGTTCGACGCGGAAGCCGCGGATCTTGACCTGGTCGTCGGTGCGGCCGACGAAGTCGACAACGCCGTCCGCACCCCAGCGCACCAGGTCGCCGGTGCGGTACATGCGAGCGCCCGGCACGTACGGGTCGGCGACGAACCGCTCGGCGGCCAGGTCGGCACGGCCCGCGTACCCGCGCGCCAGGCCGGTGCCACCGATGTACAGCTCGCCCGGCACGCCGACCGGGGCCGGCTGCAGCCAGCGGTCCAGCACGTAGAAGCGCAGGCCCCGCAACGCCGTTCCGATCGGGACGGACGACGGGCCGAGCCGACCGGTGTGCATGTCGTGGAACGACGCGTACACGGTGGACTCGGTCGGGCCGTACATGTTGAAGATTCCGACGGCCGGGTTCGCGTCGAGCACCTTGCGCGCCTGGACGGGCGACATCGCCTCGCCGCCGGCGAGCACCAGGCGGTGTCCGGAGAACACGGCCGGATCGGTGTCCGCCAGCTGGTGGAACAGACCGGTGGTCATGAACGACAACGTGACGCCGTGCCGGGCGAAGAGCTTGGCGACGTCCAGCCGTTCGGCCAGGTTCGCCGGAGCGACGGCCAGGGTGGCGCCGCTCAGCAACGCCGTCCAGATCTCCCACGTGGAGGCGTCGAACGACACCGCGGCCATGTGCGCGACCACGTCACCGGGCCGTGCCGCGACCGCCGGGTCGAGCACGACCCGCACGACACCTTCCTCGGTGATCTCCACGCCCTTGGGCACACCCGTCGAGCCCGAGGTGAACATCGTGTAGATCAGGCGCTGCGGCAGACCGGTGATCTCCGGCCACTCGGCGGGAGAGGTCAGCAGCTCCGCGAACTCGACGACGCGCGGACCGTCCAGCGCGTAGTCGCCGCGGGACACGACCAGCTCGACACCGGCAGCGGTCTGCACGTCCCGCAACCGGCCGTGCGGCAACGCGGGATCAAGCGGCACATAGGTTCCACCCGCCTGCGCCACGGCCAGGATCGCGACCACGAGGTCAGCGGAGCGTTCGAACCAAAGTCCGACACGGGTCTCCTCACCGACCCCGGCGGCGCGCAGGCCGGACGCCACCCGCGCCACCCGCTCGCCCAGCTCGGCGTAGGTCAACTCCGAGTCGCCGTCACGCACGGCCACCCGGTCGGAGAAGTCGCGGACCGCCAGGCGGAACCGCTCGGCCGGACCGGCGTACGGCTCGTCGTGCGCGGGACCGGCCTCCCAGCCGGTCGCCGGCGTTGCGGTCATCTCACGCACGAGCCGGTCGGGAGCGGCCACGGCGGCGGCCAGCACGGCCTGCAGCTGGTCGAGCAGCCGGTCGACCGAGGTCTCGTCGAACGCACCGGTCGAGAACTCGGCCTCGATCTTGAGCGTGTCCTCCAGGTCGACCGCGAAGGCGATCGGGTAGTTCACCTGCTCGATGGAGTCGAGCGCGCCGAAGCGGTCCTCGTCGTCGCCCTCCTCGTCCTCTTCGGACAGAAGTGCCTGCGGGTAGTTGCCGAACACGACGATGCTGTCGAAGACACCGCTGCCCCGCGGCAGTTCCGACCAGCGCTTGATGTCCGACAGCGCGGTGAACTCGTAGCGCTGCACCGCGACCTGGTTGGCCTGGAGCTCTCCCAGCCAGTCGGAGAAGGAGCGCTCCCACGAGATGCGCACCCGCACCGGCAGCGTGTTGATGAAGACGCCCACCATCGACTCGACACCGGGCAGGTCGGCCGGGCGGCCGGACACGGTGAGGCCGTAGACGACCTCGTCGTCACCGGAGTAGGCGGACAGCAGGAGCGCCCACGCGGCCTGGATGACCGTCGACGGCGTGACGCGCTTGCGCCGGGCCAGGTCCATGATCCCGGTCGTCAGCTGCTCGGACAGCTCGGCGCGGCGGCGGCCCTGGGCCCAGTGGTCGCGGACCGAGTGGTCGACGGGCAACGCCGTCGGGGCGTCGAAGCCGGCCAGGTAGTCGCGCCAGAACGCCTCGGCCTCGGCGCGGTCGCGCTTGCCCAGCCAGGCGATGAAGTCGCGGTAGGGGCGGACGGGTTCGAGGTCGGGGGTCGTGCCGCGGCAGAAGGCGTCGTAGGTCGCGCCGACCTCTTCGAGGACGACGGGAACGCTCCAGCCGTCGCACAGTCCTGAGTAGAGGGCCCAGACCATGCGGTGGTGACTGGTGCCGTCGTTGATGACGTGCACGCGCATGAGGGGCGGTTTGGTCAGATCGAAGCCCTGGGCGCGGTCGCGGGAGAGCAACTCGTCGAGTGCGGCCTGCTGGTCGGTCACGCCGGTCCAGTCGTGCACCTCGAAGGGCACCTGGACGTCGCTCATGACGACCTGGAGCGGCTCGGGCACGCCCTCCCACACGAAACCGGTGCGCAGCACGGCGTGGCGGTCGACCACCGACACCCAAGCGCGGCGCATGGCGTCGAGGTCGAGCACCCCGTCGAACTCGTAGAGCCCCTGCGCCCAGTAGACGCCCTTGTCCGATTGCGCCTCCAGGACGTGGAAAAGCATGCCCTGCTGAACAGGCGCCAACGGATACATATCTTCGATCACAGATCCGGCCCTCCCCTGACTTACTTTTTACACAACCGTCATTTAAGGGGTCAAGCCATTCCCGCTGACCAGTCATAAGACATTCGCATGAGGGTCATTCACCGCATCCATGAATCATTAAAACGGCATGCCGAATAGAAGCGATCATCACCGTTGAATTCACTCCCCCAGATGCGCAGACCCCAGTGCGCTAAATGCCGCCGAACTTGCTCCTGATCACCCTCCCATCTGCTTGAGCACGGCGGCGAGACTCGCTTGATCGATGTTGGCCAGCGGGAAGTCGGACGGAGTCACGCCGCCCGCACCCGACTGGCAGTGCTCCACGAGGTCGCGGAGCACGTCCACATAACGCGCCGCGAGACGCTCCACGGTCGCCTGCGAGTGGACGTTGGTGCTGAAATACCACTCCACGAGCAGGCGACCGTCGGAGGTCTGCTCGGCTTCGATGTGCAGAAGGTGCGAACGGTTCCCCTGTTCGTTCTCCGTTGGTCCGCAGAGGTCGGAGGAGAGTTCTTCGCTAATCAGGCCGACCGCGTCGTCGCCCGCTGCGTCAAACGCTCCAAGGTAGTTGAACAGAACCGGCCGCGCAGGCGCTTGCACCAATTGCTCGTCGCGTTCCAGGTAGCGGAGGACCCCGTACCCGACACCGCGGCGCGGGACGGTCCGCAGCTGCTCCTTGACCGCCTTGATCAGCTCACCGCTGTCGTTGAGGCGGTGGTGCCGCAGGCGCACCGGGAAGATCGACGTGAACCACCCGACGGTGCGGGACAGGTCGACGCCGTCCGCGATCGCCTCGCGGCCGTGGCTCTCCAGGTCGATCGTGACGTCGCCGGCGCCGGCCCACTCGCCCAGGGTCTTGAGCAGCGCGGCCAGCAGCAGGTCGTTGATCTGCGTCCGGTAGGCCTTATGCGCCTCGCCCAGCAGCAGTTCGGTCGACCTCGCGTCGAGCCAGCCGCGGACCGTGTCGGCCGATTCCTCCGTGTTGGCACCATGACCGTCGACGGGCACCGCGGTGACCCGTTCGGTCTGCGCCACCCAGTGGCCGCGTTCGGCCTGCGGGTCGTCGGCGTGCAGCACCTCGGCCCACTGCTGGAACGACGTCGTCTTCGGCCCGAGCGGTCCGCCCTGGTAGACGGTGTCCAGGTCCTCCAGCAGCACGTTCCACGCCACGCCGTCCATGACGAAGTGGTGCGCGGTGAGCCCGAGCCAGGCCGGTTCGTCGCCGCGGTCGAAGTACAGCGCGGCCACGAGCGGACCTTCGGCCAGGCGCAACGACGTCTGCGCCTCGGTCATCAGCGCCACGACCTCGTCGTCGTCCTGGGCCGTGACCACGCGCAGAAGCGGCTGCAGCTCACCGTCGTTGTCCTGCACCCAGGTGCCGCCTTCCTGGCGGAACCTGATGCGCAGCGCGTCGTGGTGGGCGACGACGGTGTCGAGCGCCCGCGCGAGCCTCCCGGGATCGGTGCCGGCCGCCAGCTCGAACACACCCGACCAGTTCCAGTGGTCGCGGTCGGGAATGTCCTCCTCGACGAACCAGTGCTGGATCGGCGTGAGCGGCACGGGCCCGGTGACCGCCCCCTGTTCCGCCAGCATGGCGGTCGGGGTGTCGCGCACGACCGGCGCGAGCTCGGCGATGGTCTGGTGGGCGAACACGTCCGCCACGTCCACACCCAGACCGGCCGCACGGGTGCGCGCCACGATCTGCAGACTCAGGATCGAGTCGCCGCCCAGCTCGAAGAAGTTGTCGTGCACGCCGACGCGTTCGAGGCCCAGCACCTGCGCCCACACCTCGGCCAGCACGTCCTCGGCGGACGTCCTCGGTGCTTCGAAGACCTCGGCCGTCGTCCCGGGCTCCGGGTCGGGCAGCCCCTTGCGGTCGACCTTGCCGTTCGGGGTGAGCGGAATCCGGTCCAGCGCGACGAACACCGACGGCACGAGGTAGTCCGGCACGCGTTCGCGCAACCACGACCGCAGTTCCTTCGAGTCGGACTCGCCTTCCGCGACGACGTACGCGACCAGCCGCTTGCCGCCGTGCGGACCTCCTTCTCGTGCCACCACGACGACATCGCGCACGTTCGGGTGGTCACCGATGACGACCTCGACCTCACCGGGCTCGACCCGGTAGCCGCGGATCTTGACCTGCTCGTCGACACGTCCGAGGAACTCGATCGTGCCGTCCGCACGCCACCGCGCCCGGTCACCGGTGCGGTAGAGCCTGCCGCCGCTCGCGCCGAACACGTCCGGCACGAACCGTTCCGCGGTCAGGTCCGGCCGGTTCACGTAACCCCGTGCCACGCCCGGACCACCGACCAGCAGCTCGCCGGGAACACCGACCGGGGCAGGGCGCATCGCGTCGTCGACGATGACGGCACGGGCACCGGCAAGCGGCGTGCCGATGGGCACCACGGCCTGCGGGTGGTCCTCGCCGACCGGGTGGAAGATCGAGTCGATCGCCGCCTCGGTCACACCGAACACGTTGCCCGGCACCGCGTTCGGCGCCACCTCCGCAACAGCGGTCGTGAGCGCGTCGTGCGTCCACATGTCCGTACCCGAGATCACCAACCGCAGTGACTCGACGGGTCCCGCCTCGCGGCAGTGCGCGGCCAGGTCGCGCAGCAGCATGCCCGGCACGATCTCCGCGATCGCCACACCGTCGTCCGAAAGCGTGCGGTGCAGCGATTCCACGGACACGTGCTCGTCGTGCGGAAGGAACACCACCGTCTGCCCGAACGCCAACGCCCTCGTCATGTCACCGATCGACACGTCGAAGCCAGGCCCGGACATCGACAACACCGGCCCAGGCCCGCCCAGCGCAGCCAGCCCGTCACGCCAACCGGCCACATAGGACGAAAGAGCGCTGTGCGTGACCGCCACGCCCTTCGGACGGCCGGTCGAGCCCGAGGTGTAGGCGATGTACGCCACGGCGGCGGGATCCACCGGCGGGATCGGCTCGGCGGGAACCGCCGACGGCACGTCCACCAGCAGCACCGCGTCGGTGAACCCGGCCGACGCCGTGGTCCCCGCCAGCTCCCCGACGAGGTCCGTGGTCGTGACCACCGCGACCACACCGGCGTCCTCCAGCAGGTACTGCAGCCGTTCGGCCGGCAGCCCCGGGTTGACCGGCACGTACGCACCGCCGGACCGCAGCACGCCCTGGAACGCGACCGCCAGGTCGATTCCCCGCGGCACCAGCACCGCCACCGGCGACTCGGCCTTCACACCCGCGCGCCGCAGCCGTGCCGCCAAGCCGGCGGAACGGGCGTCCAGCTCGGCGAACGTCAGGCTCCGGTCACCGCACTTCGCGGCGACGCCGTCCGTCCACCCCTGGATCAGTTGCGGCACCGGCAGTTCCGCGACCGGGACCGCCGTCTCGCCCTGCGCCACGAGCCGGGCGGCCTGTTCCGGGCGCTGCAACGGCAGGTCGGCGACGGCCAGGTCCGGCTCGTGGGCCACGGCCGTGAGAACGACGACGAGCTGGTCGAGCACGCGTTCGACCGTGGTGGCGTCGAAAGCGGCGGTGGAGAACTCCGCCTCGATCTTGAGCGTGGCCTCGAGGTCGACCGCGAACGTGAGCGGGTAGTTGCCCTGCTCGACGGACTCGACGGCGTCGGCCCAGTCCTCGCCCGCCTCGTCGGGTGCTTCCTCCTGCGGGTAGTTGCCGAACACCACGATGCTGTCGAACAGCTGGCGCCCGTGCGGAACAGCCGACCACCGCTGCACGTCCACCAACGGCGTGAACTCGAACCGTTGCAGCGCGACCTGGTTGTCGCTCAGCTCGTGCAACCACGTGGAGAACGGCGTGCTGCCGGGGATCGTGGCGCGGACGGGCAGCGTGTTGATGAACAACCCGACCATCGACTCGACCCCGGCCAGGTCGGCCGGACGGCCGGACACGGTCAAGCCGAACACCACGTCGTTCTCGCCCGAGTTGTCCGCGAGGACCTTGGCCCACGCGGCCTGCACGACCGTCGACAACGTGACGCGCTCCCGCCGGGCCAGCTCGACGAGCCTGGTGGTGACGTCGTCGTCGAGGTGCGTACGGCGCCGGTCCTGGGCGTAGTGGCTCGCGGCCAGGCGGTCCACCGGCAGTGCGGTGGGCGCCTCGAACCCGTCGAGGTAGGTGCGCCAGAACCCTTCCGTGTCAGCGGGATCGCGCTGGCCGAGCCAGGCGATGTAGTCGCGGTACGGACGTGCCGGCGGCAGCGGCTGCCCCTGGTAGGCGGCGGACACCTCGTCCATCACCACCGGCAGGCTCCACCCGTCGCACAACCCCTGGTACAGGCCCCAGACGAGCCAGTTCCGGCCGTCGCCGCGGTCGACGAGGTACAGCCTGGTGAGCGGAGGCCGCGCCAGGTCGAAGCCGAGCGCGCGGTCTTCGGCGAGGAGCTCCTGCAGCTCGATCTGTTGCGCGGCCTCGTCGAGACCGGACCAGTCCCGCTGCTCGAGCGGCACGTCGACACCGGCGAGCACGATCTGCACCGGTTCGCTGACGCCCTCCCACACGAACCCGCTGCGCAGCGCCGCGTGCCGGGCGACCACCTGGCGCCAGGCCGCGGCCAGCCGCCCGGTGTCGATCGACCCGGCCAGGTCGTAGACGCCCTGACCCCAGTACAGGCCGTCGCCCTCGTCCGGGGCGCCGACGACGCCGAACAACATGCCGGACTGCACCGGCGCCAACCGGTACACGTCCGCCAGCGAATACCGCTCCGCGAGCCGGTCCACCTCGGACTGCTCCAGCGACGCCAGCGGGAAGTCCGACGGCGTGAAGCCACCGGCCGTCCACCGGCAGTGCGCGACCAGGTCCCGCAACGCCTCGACGTACCGGGCCGCGACCCGTTCGATCGTGGCGGTGTCGTGGTTCCCGGTCGAGTGGAACCACTCGATCGACAGCCGGCCGTCCGCGGTCTGCTGCACCTCGAGCTGCAGCAGGTGCGACCGCGTCCCGCCGTCCGCCTCACTCGGCCCGGCCAGGTCGCCGTCCAGTTCGCGGCGGATCAGCCCGCCCGTGTCGTCGGCACCGTCGTGCGCACCGAGGTAGTTGAACAGCACGGGCCTGGCCGGTGCGTCGGCCAGCTCGCCCTGCAACCACCGCAGCACGCCGTACCCGACGCCCCGGCGCGGCACCGTGCGGAGCTCCTCCTTGACGGCCTTGATCGCCGCCGCCGGATCGTCCCGGTTCGTGAGGCGCACCGGGAAGATCGACGTGAACCACCCGACCGTGCGCGACAGGTCCGCACCCTCACGACCGTGGCTCTCCAGGTCGATCGTGACGTGATCGCTGTCGGCCCATTCACCCAACGCCTGGGCGAGAGCGGTGAGCAGCAGATCGTTGCCCTGCGTGCGATACGCCTTGTGCGCGTCGCCGAGCAGTGCCGCCGTCGTCTCCGCGTCGAGCCACGACTGCACGATCGACTCGGACGCGTCGGTGTTCGGACCGTCGCCGTCAGCCGGAAGCGCGACCACGTCGGCCGTCGCCTCGACCCAGTGCTCGCGTTCGCCGCTCGCGTCGTCGTCCTGCAGCTGCAACGCCCACTGCTGGAACGACGTCGTCTTCGGCGGGAGCTCTTGGCCTGCGTAAGCGGTGTCGAGGTCCTCCAGCAGGACGTTCCACGACACCCCGTCCATCACGAGGTGGTGGACGGTCAACCCGAGCCACGCAGGTTCGCTGCCGCGGTCGAAGTAGACGGCGGCGAGCAGCGGTCCATCGGCCAGCCGCAACGACTTCTGCGCCTCGGTCATGTGCTCGACCACGGCGTCGCCGTTCACCACACGCAGGAACCCCGTGCCGTCGACCGGCGCGTTGACCTGGTTCTCCGGCGTGAACCGGATCCGCAGCGCGTCGTGGTGGGCGACGAGGGCGTCGAGCGCGCGGCTCAGCCGTTCGGGATCGGTGCCCGGCGCCAGTTCGAACATGCCCGACCAGTTCCAGTGGTCCCGGTCGGGAAGGTCCTGCGCCAGGAACCACCGCTGGATCGGCGTGAACGGCACCGGCCCCGTCACCACCCCCTGCTCGGCCAGCGACGCCTGCGGGGCGTCCCGCACCACCGATGCCAACTCGGCCACAGATTGGTGCGCAAACACGTCCGCCACGTCCACACCGAGGCCGGCCGCACGAGTGCGCGCCACGATCTGCAAGCTCAGGATCGAGTCGCCACCGAGCTCGAAGAAGTTGTCGTGCACCCCAACGCGTTCCACACCCAGGACCTGCGACCACACGGCCGCAAGCGTTTCCTCGGCAGCGGTCCGGGGCGCGACGAACACCTCACCGGCGGTCTCCGGCTCCGGATCGGGCAGACCACGACGGTCCACCTTCCCGTTCGGCGTCAACGGAAGCCGTTCCAGTGCGACGAACACCGACGGCACCAAGTAGTCCGGCACCCGCTCGCGCAACCAGTTCCGCAGCTCCTTCGAGCTGAACTCGCCTTCCGCAACGACGTACGCCACCAGTCGCTTGCCGCCGTGCGGCCCGCCCTCTCGTGCCACCACAACGACATCACGCACGTCGGGGTGATCACCGATGACGACCTCGACCTCACCGGGCTCCACCCGGTAGCCGCGGATCTTGACCTGCTCGTCGACACGCCCGAGAAACTCGATCGTCCCGTCCGCACGCCACCGCGCCCGGTCACCCGTGCGGTACAGCCGACCGCCGGTCGACCCGAACACGTCGGGCACGAACCGTTCGGCGGTCAGGTCCGGCCGGCCCACATATCCCTGGGCCAGACCCGCGCCACCGACGAGCAACTCACCCGGCACGCCCACCGGCGCAGGCCGCAACGAGCCGTCGACCACGAAGGCCTGTGCACCGGCCAAAGGCGTACCGATCGGCACCACGGCAGCGGGGTGGTCCTCGCCCACCGGGTGGAAGATGGAGTCGATCGCCGCCTCGGTCACACCGAACACGTTGCCCGGCACCGCGTTCGGCCCCACCTCGGCCACCGCCGTGGTGAGCGCGTCGTGCGTCCACATGTCCGTACCCGAGATCACCAACCGGAGCGACTCGACCGGGCCTGCGGTACGGCAGTGCGCGGCCAGGTCACGCAGCAGCATGCCCGGGACGATCTCCGCGACCTCGATCCGGTGCTCCACCAGCGTGGCATGCAGCGATTCCACGGACACGTGCTCGTCGTGCGGAAGGAACACCACCGTCTGCCCGAAGGCCAACGCCCGCGTCATGTCCCCGATCGACACGTCGAACCCAGGCCCGGACATCGACAACACCGGCCCCGGCCCGCCCAACGCGGCCAGTCCGGCACGCCAACCGGCCACATAGGACGAAAGAGCGCTGTGGGTGACCGCCACGCCCTTCGGGCGGCCGGTCGAACCTGAGGTGTACGCGATGTAGGCCAACGAGTCGGGGGCGATGGCCGGAAGCGGCACGCTGGGGGCCGGGGACATCTCGTCCACCAGCAGCACGGCACCGTTGAACGTCGGCAGATCCGTGGTCGTGACCACCGCGACCACACCGGCGTCCGCCAGCAGGTACTCGAGCCGTTCGGCCGGGAGACCGGGGTTGATCGGCACATACACGCCACCGCTGCGCAGCACGCCCTGGAAGGCGACCGCGAGGTCGAGTCCGCGCGGCACCAGCACCGCCACCGACGACCCCGCCGTCACTCCGGACTGCCGCAGCCGGGCCGCCAGGGCATCGGCCCTCGCGCCCAGTTCTGCGAACGTGAGCTGCTCGTCGCCGCAGATCGCGGCAACGCCATCGCCCTCCTGACCGGCGACCAGGTCCGGCACCGGACGTTCCACGGCCGGTGCGACTGTGCTACCCCACCCGACGATCTCCGCCGCCTGCGCAGGGCGGTGCAGCGGGATGTCCTGAACCCGCAAATCAGGCCTCCGCGCCACCGCGGTCAGCACGACCACCAGCCGGTCAAGGATGCGCTCCACCGTGGCCGCGTCGAACGCGGCCGTGGAGAACTCGGCCTCGATCTTGAGCGTCGCCTCGAGGTCGACCGCGAAGGTGAGCGGGTAGTTGCCCTGCTCCACCGACTCGGTGGCCTGCAACCAGTCCTCGCCCAGGTCCTCGGGCAGCTCCTCCTGCGGGTAGTTGCCGAACACCACGATGGAGTCGAACAACGCCCGGCCGTGCGGAACAGCCGACCACCGCTGCACGTCCACCAACGGCGTGTACTCGAAGCGTTGCAGCGCAACCTGGTTGTCCCGCAGCTCGTGCAGCCACGAGGTGAACGGCACGTCCGCGGGCACGACAGTCCGCACCGGCAGCGTGTTGATGAACAACCCGACCATCGACTCCACACCGGCCAGCTCGGCCGGGCGACCCGAGACGGTCAGGCCGAACACCACGTCGTCCTCACCCGACGACGCCGACAACACCTTGGCCCACGCGGCCTGCACGACGGTCGACAACGTGACGCGCTCGCGCCGGGCCAGCGCCACCAGCGATGCCGTGACCTCGTCGTCGAGGTGCGTGCGGCGGCGGTCCTGGGCGTAGTGGCTCGCGGCCAGGCGGTCGGCGGGCAGCGGGGTGGGTGCCTCGAAGCCGGCGAGGTAGGTGCGCCAGAAGGATTCCGGCGCGGACGGGTCGCGTCCGTCGAGCCACGCGATGAAGTCCCGGTAGGGGCGGGTGGGTTCGAGGGCGCTGCCCTGGTAGGCGGCGGACACCTGGTCCATGACGACGGGCAGGCTCCACCCGTCGCACAGGCCCTGGTAGAGGCCCCAGATCAGCCAGTTCTGGCCGTTGCCGCGGTCGACCACGTGCAGGCGCATCAGAGGTGGCCGGGCGAGGTCGAACCCGAGCGCGCGGTCCTCCTCCAGCAGCTCCTGCAGCTTGGCCTGTTGTGCGGCCTCGTCCAGGCCCGACCAGTCGTGGGACGTCAGCGGCACGCCGACCTCGCCGAGCACGACCTGGACCGGCTCCGCCACGCCCTCCCACACGAACCCGCTGCGCAGCGACGCGTGCCGGGCGATCACCTCACGCCACGCCGCCGCGAACCGCACGAGGTCGATCGGGCCGGCCAGGTCGTAGACGCTCTGGCCCCAGTAGAGGCCGTCGACCGGCGAGCCGACGACGCCGAACAACATGCCCGACTGCACCGGCGCCAGGCGGTACACGTCCGCCAAGTCGTAGAGGGAGGCGAGCAGGTCCACCTCTGGCTGTGCCAGCGAGGCGAGCGGGAAGTCCGACGGCGTGAAACCACTGGCAGAACGGCAATGCGCCACCAGTTCGCGCAACGCCTCGACGTAGCGAGCCGCGACCCGTTCAACGGTGGCGGTGTCGTGCACGTTCGCCGAGTGGAACCACTCGATCGACAACCGGCCGTCAGCGCTCTGCTGCACCTCGATCTGCAACAAGTGCGACCGGGTTCCGCCTACACCTTCGGTCGGCCCGGCGAGATCACCGTCGAGCTCACGGCGGAGAAGCCCGGAGGAGTCGTCCGCGTCGTAGGCGCCGAGGTAGTTGAACAGCACCGGACGCTCGGGAGCGGCCAGATCGTCCCGCAACCAGCGCAGCACGCCGTAGCCGACACCGCGACGCGGCACCGACCGCAGTTCCTCCTTGACGGCCTTGATCGCCGATGCCGGGTTGACCTCGTGGGTCAGGCGCACCGGGAAGATCGACGTGAACCAGCCAATGGTGCGCGACAGGTCAGCGCCCTCACGACCGTGGCTCTCCAGGTCGATCGTGACGTGATCGCTGTCAGCCCACTCCCCCAACGCTTGGGCGAGAGCGGCCAACAGCAAGTCGTTGCCCTGCGTGCGATACGCCTTGTGCGCGTCACCGAGCAGCATCGCGGTCGTCTCGGCGTCGAGCCACGACTGCACGATCGACTCGGACGCGTCGGTGTTCGGGCCGTCGCCGTCAGCGGGAAGCTCGGCAACGTCCGCGGTCGCGGCGATCCAGTGCTCGCGTTCGGCGCTGGCGTCGTCGTCCTGCAGCTGCAACGCCCACTGCTGGAACGACGTCGTCTTCGGCCCGAGCTCCCGGCCTGCGTAAGCGGTGTCGAGGTCCTCCAGCAGGACGTTCCACGACACGCCGTCCATCACCAGGTGGTGCACGGTCAACCCGAACCACGCCGGCTCGTCGCCGCGGTCGAAGAAGACCCCCGCCAGCAGCGGTCCGTCGGCCAGGCGCAACGACTTCTGGGCCTCGGTCATGCGCTCGACCATGGCATCGTCTGCCACGACACGCAGGAACCCGCCACCGTCGACCGGCGCGTTGGACTGGCTCTCGGGCGTGAACCGAATGCGCAGGGCGTCGTGGTGAGCCACCACGGCGTCGAGCGCCTGACCCAACCGGACCGGATCGGTGCCGGGTGCCAGTTCGAACATGCCCGACCAGTTCCAGTGGTCGCGGTCCGGGACGTCCTGCGCCAGGAACCACCGCTGGATCGGCGTGAAGGGCACCGGCCCGGTCACCACGCCCTGCTCGGCCGAGGTCACCGCAGGGGTGTCGCGCACGGCAAGAGCGAGCTCGGCGATGGTCTGGTGGGCGAACACGTCCGCCACGTCCACACCAAGCCCAGCGGCACGAACCCGAGCCACGATCTGCAGGCTGACGATCGAGTCGCCACCAAGCTCGAAGAAGTTGTCGTGCACACCGACGCGCTCAACACCCAGCACGCCACTCCACACCGCGGCGAGAGTCTCCTCGACAGCGGTCCGAGCAGCGACATATGCCTCACCGGCCGTCTCCGGCTCCGGGTCAGGCAAACCACGACGGTCCACCTTCCCGTTCGGCGTCAGCGGCAACCGTTCCAACGCAACGAACACAGATGGCACCAAGTAGTCCGGCACCCGCTCGCGCAACCACGAACGCAGAGCAGACCCGCTGAACTCACCCTCCGCAACGACATAAGCAACCAGGCGCTTACCGCCGTGCGGACCGCCATCACGAGCCACCACAACAACATCACGAACATCGGGGTGATCACCGATGACGACCTCGACCTCACCCGGCTCCACCCGGTAACCGCGGATCTTCACCTGCTCATCGACACGACCCAAGAACTCGATCGTCCCGTCCGCACGCCACCGCGCCCGGTCACCCGTCCGGTAAAGACGCCCACCAGAACCGGTGATCACATCAGGAACGAACCGCTCAGCCGTCAGGTCAGGACGCCCCACATAACCCTGGGCAACACCCGAACCACCGACCAGCAGCTCACCCGGCACACCCACCGGCGCCGGCTGCCACGACCCGTCCACCACAAATGCCTGGGCACCGGCCAAAGGCGTACCGATCGGCACCACAGCGGCAGGATCGTCCTCACCCACCGGGTGGAAGATCGAGTCAATGGCCGCCTCGGTCACACCGAACACGTTGCCCGGCACCGCATTAGGTGCCACCTCAGCCACCGCGGTCGTCAACGCGTCGTGCGTCCACATGTCCGTACCCGAGATCACCAGGCGCAGCGACTCCACCGGCCCCGCAACCCGGCAGTGCGCCGCCAGATCACGCAGCAACATGCCCGGCACGATCTCCGCCACCTCAACGGCGTGATCGACCAGCGTCCGGTGCAACGACTCCACCGTCACGTGCTCGTCGTGCGGCAGGAACACCACCGTCTGCCCGAAAGCCAACGCCCGCGTCATGTCACCGATCGACACGTCGAACCCAGGACCCGACATGGACAGCACCGCACCCGGTCCGCCCAGCTCGGCGAGCCCGGCCCGCCACCCCGCCACGTAGGACGACAGCGCGGCGTGCGTCACCGCCACCCCCTTGGGGCGGCCGGTGGAGCCTGACGTGTAAGCGATGTACGCCAAGGAATGCGGGTCGATCGACGGGAGGGCTTCGCCAGCAGCCTCAGACACGTCGTCC
The DNA here is from genome assembly GCF_014653695.1 of Lentzea cavernae. GTDB lineage: Bacteria > Actinomycetota > Actinomycetes > Mycobacteriales > Pseudonocardiaceae > Lentzea > Lentzea cavernae. Next base: position 764,548 of record NZ_BNAR01000004.1, read on the forward strand.
ACCAGCACCACCGCACCGGAGAACCCTGCCGTCTCCGACGCCGTGGTCGTGACCACCGCGACCACAGCGGCATCGGCCAGCAGGTATGCCAGCCGCTCCGCGGGAAGCCCGGGGTTCACCGGCACGTAGACACCACCGGAGCGCAGCACCCCCTGGAAGGCGACCGCCAGGTCGAGCCCGCGCGGCACCACCACGGCGACCGGCGACCCCACCGTCACACCTGACCGCCGAAGCCGCGCCGCCAGCTCGTCCGCACGGGCGTCCAGCTCGGCGAACGTCAGCCGCTCGTCACCGCACACCACGGCGACGCCGTCCCCGGCCCAACCGTGGACCAGGTCCGGCACAGGGCGTTCGGCAGGAGGTTCCGGCGTGGTCCCCGCGGCCACCAGGGCGGCGGCCTGCTCGGGACGCTGCAACGGCACGTCGCCGACGGTGAGCGCCGGACGTTCCGCCACCGCGGTCAGCACGACCACCAACTGGTCGAGGACGCGCTCGACGGTCACCGCGTCGAACGCGGCCGTGGAGAACTCGGCCTCGATCTTGAGTGTCGCCTCGAGGTCCACCGCGAAGGTGAGCGGGTAGTTGCCCTGCTCCACCGACTCCGTGGCCTGCACACCGCCCAGGTCCTCCGGCAGCTCCTCCTGCGGGAAGTTGCCGAACACCACGATCGAGTCGAACAACGCCCGGCCATGTGGAACAGCCGACCAGCGCTGAACGTCCACCAACGGCGTGTACTCGAAGCGTTGCAGCGCAACCTGGTTGTCGCGCAACTGCGGCAACCACGAGGCGAACGGCAGGTCGACGGGCACCGAAGCCCGCACGGGCAGCGTGTTGATGAACAACCCGACCATCGACTCCACTCCGGCCAACTCGGCCGGACGACCCGACACGGTCAGGCCGAACACCACGTCGTCCTCACCCGACGACGCCGACAACACCTTGGCCCACGCCGCCTGCACGACCGTCGACAACGTGACGCGCTCACGGCGCGCCAGCTCGACCAGGCCGGCCGTCACGTCCTCGGACAGGTGCGTGCGCCGACGGTCCTGGGCGTAATGGCTTGCGGCCAGGCGATCGACCGGCAGTGCGGTGGGCGCCTCGAACCCGTCGAGGTAGGTGCGCCAGAACCCTTCGGTGTCAGCGGAATCGCGCTGGCCGAGCCACGCGATGTACTCGCGGTAGGGACGGACCGGCGGCAGCGACTGCCGCTGGTACGCGGCCGTCACCTCGTCCATGACGACGGGCAGGCTCCACCCGTCGCACAGGCCCTGGTACAGGCCCCAGACCAGCCAGTTCCTGCCGTCACCGCGGTCGACCAGGTAGAGCCTGGTCAGCGGCGGGCGGGCGAGGTCGAACCCGAGCGACCGGTCGTGGTCGAGCAGGTCCCGCAGCCGCGCCTGCTGGCCGGACTCGTCGAGCCCGGACCAGTCGTGGGTCGTCAACGGCACGTCGACCTCGGCCGGCACGACCTGCACCGGTTCGCTGACGCCCTCCCACACGAACCCGCTCCGCAACGGCGCGTGCCGTGCGATCACCTCACGCCACGCGGCAGCCAGCCGGTCGGCGTCGATCGGGCCGGCGAGGTCGTAGACGTTCTGGGCCCAGTAAAGGCCGTCGACGGGCGAACCCACGACACCGAACAACATGCCCGACTGCACGGGAGCCAACCGGTACACGTCCGCCAAGGCATAGCGGGAGGCGAGCAGGTCCACCTCGGACTGGACCAGAGAAGCGAGCGGGAAGTCCGACGGCGTGAACCCACTGGCAGAACGGCAATGCGCAACGACTTCACGCAACGCCTCGACATAGCGAGCGGCAACCCGTTCAACGGTCGCGGTGTCGTGCACGTTCGCCGAGTGGAACCACTCGATCGACAACCGGCCGTCAGCGCTCTGCTGCACCTCGATCTGCAACAGGTGCGAGCGCGTCCCGCCCTCACCCTCGCTCGGCCCGGCCAGATCGGCGGGAAGTTCCCGGCGGATCAACCCGACGGAGTCGACGGCGTCGTACGCGCCGAGGTAGTTGAACAGCACCGGACGCTCGGGAGCAGCCAGATCGTCCCGCAACCACCGCAGCACGCCATAACCCACACCACGGCGCGGAACCGAGCGCAGTTCCTCCTTGACGGCCTTGATCGCCGCACCGGGATCGTCCTGCCGGCTCAACCGCACCGGGAAGATCGACGTGAACCAGCCAACGGTGCGCGACAAGTCCGCACCCTCACGGCCGTGGCTCTCCAAGTCCACCGTGACGTGATCACTGCCGGCCCACTCCCCCAACGCTTGGGCGAGAGCGGCCAACAGCAGGTCGTTGCCCTGCGTGCGATACGCCTTGTGCGCCTCGCCGAGCAGGGACGCCGTCGTCTCGGCGTCCAGCCACGACTGCACGACCCCGCCGGACTCCTCGGAGTTCGGCCCGTCCCCGTCCACCGGAACGGTCGTGACGTCGGCGGTCGTGGCGGCCCAGTGGTCGCGCTCCTCCTCGGCGTCGAGGGTCTGGACCTCCTCGGCCCACGCCTTGAACGAGGTCGTCTTCGGCGCGAGCTCACCACCTGCGTAGGCGGTGTCCAGGTCCTCCAGCAGCACGTTCCACGACACGCCGTCCATCACCAGGTGATGCACGGTCAACCCGAGCCACGCCGGCTCGTCGCCGCGGTCGAAGTAGAGGGCGGCGAGCAGCGGACCATCAGCCAGGCGCAACGACTTCTGGGCCTCGGTCATGCGCTCGACCACGTCATCGCCGTCGACCACACGCAGGAACCCACCACCATCGACCGGCGCGTTGAACTGGCTCTCCGGCGTGAACCGGATCCGCAGCGCGTCGTGGTGCTCGACAAGGGTGTCGAGCGCGCGCCCGAGTCGTTCGGGGTCGGTGCCCGGTGCCAGCTCGAACACACCCGACCAGTTCCAGTGGTCGCGGTCCGGGATGTCCTGCGCCAGGAACCACCGCTGGATCGGCGTGAACGGCACCGGCCCGGTCACCACACCCTGCTCGGCCAGCGTCTCCGGCAGCGCGTCCCGCACGGCCTGCGCCAGCTCCGCGATGGTCTGGTGGGCGAACACGTCCGCCACGTCGACACCCAGTCCGGCCGCACGGACCCGAGCCACGATCTGCAGGCTGACGATCGAGTCGCCACCAAGCTCGAAGAAGTTGTCATGCACACCAACGCGCTCGACACCCAGCACTCCACCCCACACCGCGGCGAGAATCTCCTCGACAGCGGTCCGCGGAGCGACATAAGCCTCGCCAGCCGTCTCAGGCTCGGGGTCTGGCAGACCACGACGGTCCACCTTCCCGTTCGGGGTCAACGGAAGCCGTTCCAACGCAACGAACACCGACGGCACCAAGTAGTCCGGCACCCGCTCGCGCAACCAAGACCGCAGAGCAGACCCGCTGACGTCCTCCGAACCCTCCGCGACGACGTAGGCGACCAGCCGCTTACCGCCGTGAGGTCCGCCATCACGTGCCACCACAACGACATCACGAACGCCGGGGTGATCACCGATGACGACCTCGACCTCTCCCGGCTCCACCCGATAGCCACGGATCTTCACCTGCTCATCGACACGACCCAGGAACTCGATCGTCCCGTCCGCACGCCACCGAGCCCGGTCACCCGTCCGGTACAAACGCCCACCAGAACCGGCGAACGCGTCCGGAACGAACCGCTCGGCCGTCAGGTCAGGGCGCCCGACATAACCCTGCGCCACACCGGGCCCACCGACCAGCAACTCGCCAGGCACGCCCACCGGCGCCGGTCGCAACGACCCGTCCACCACGAACGCCTGAGCACCGGCCAAAGGCGTACCGATCGGCACCACAGCGGCGGGGTGGTCCTCCGTGACCGCGTGGAAGATCGAGTCGATCGCCGCCTCGGTCACACCGAACACGTTGCCCGGCACCGCATTCGGCGCCACCTCCGCAACAGCGGTGACAAGCGCGTCGTGCGTCCACAGATCGGTACCCGAGATCACCAACCTCAGCGACTCGACCGGCCCCGCAATACGGCAATGCGCCGCCAAATCACGCAGCAGCATGCCGGGAACGATCTCTGCCACCTCAACGGCGTGGTCGACCAACGTCCGGTGCAACGACTCCACCGTCACGTGCTCGTCGTGCGGCAAGAACACCACCGTCTGCCCGAAAGCCAGCGCCCGCGTCATGTCCCCGATCGACACGTCGAAACCGGGACCGGACATCGACAACACGGTGCCCGGTCCGCCCAGCGCGGCCAGACCGTCACGCCAACCGGCCACATAGGACGAAAGAGCGGAATGGGTCACGGCGACGCCCTTGGGACGACCGGTCGAACCCGAGGTGTAGGCGATGTACGCCAAGGCATTGCGGTCGACCGGCGGAAGCGGCTCGGCAGCGGCCACACCGTCCACCTGCAGCACCGCTCCGGTGAACCCGGGCACGTCCGCGGCACTGATCACCGCGACCACACCGGCATCCGCCAGCAGGAACTCCAGCCGCTCAGCCGGAAGCCCGGGGTTGACCGGCACGTACACGCCACCGCTACGCAGCACGCCCTGGAACGCCACGGCCAGCTCGACCCCGCGTGGCACCAGCACCGCCACCGGCGACCCAGCACCGACACCGGCCTGACGCAGCCGCGAGGCAAGCGAATCGGCCCGAGCGTTCAACTCGGCGAACGTCAGCCGCTCGTCCCCGCACACCGCGGCGACCTCGTCCGACGCCCACCCGGCGATCAGGTCCGGCACGGGCCGCTCGGCGGCGGGCACCGGGGTCGCGCCCCAGGCCACCAGCTCCGTCGCCTGCTCGGGCCGCTGCACCGGCACGTCCCGGACGACCAGCTCAGGCCGTTGCGCGACGGCGGTCAGCACGACCTCCAGCTGGTCGAGGATCCGCTCGACCGTGATCGCGTCGAACGCGGCCGTGGAGAACTCCGCCTCGACGCGCAGCGTGCGTTCGAGGTCGACGGCGAACGTGAGCGGGTAGTTGCCCTGCTCCACCGAGTCGGCGGCCTGCAGCCCACCCAGGTCCTCCGGCAACTCCTCCTGCGGGTAGTTGCCGAACACCACGATCGAGTCGAACAACGCCCTCCCGTGCGGAACAGCCGACCAGCGCTGAACATCCACCAACGGCGTGTACTCAAACCGTTGCAGCGCAACCTGGTTGTCCTGCAAGCGGGGAAGCCAGGCGGCGAACGTCGTGTCCGCGGGCACCGAAGCCCGCACGGGCAGCGTGTTGATGAACAACCCGACCATCGACTCCACACCGGCCAGGTCTGCCGGACGGCCGGACACGGTGAGGCCGAACGTCACGTCGTCGTCGCCCGAGTACGTCGACAGCAGCAACGCCCACGCCGCCTGCACGACCGTCGAGAGCGTCACGCGCTCGCGGCGGGCCAGGTCGACCAGCTCGCCGGTGACCGTCTCGTCCAGGCGCAGGCGACGCCGGTCCTGGTCGTAGTGGCTGCCGGCCAGCCGATCGACCGGAAGTGCCGTGGGTGCCTCGAAACCGGCCAGGTAGGTGCGCCAGAACCCTTCGGACTCCGCCGGGTCGCGCCGGCCCAGCCACCCGATGAAGTCGCGGTAGGACCGCACGGGCTCCAGGGCCTTGCCCTGGTAGACGGCGGACACCTCGTCCATGACGACGGGCAGGCTCCACCCGTCGCACAGGCCCTGGTACAGCCCCCACACCAGCCACAGGCGACCGTCACCGCGGTCCACCAGGTACAACCGCGTCAGCGGCGGCGCGGCGAGGTCGAAGCCCAGCGCGCGGTCCTCGTCCAGCAACGCCCGCAGCCGCTCCTGCTGGTCCGCTTCGCCGACACCGGACCAGTCCCGCCGCTCGAGCGGAACGTCGACGCCCGCGAGCACGACCTGCACCGGTTCGCTGACGCCCTCCCACACGAACCCGCTGCGCAACGCGGCGTGCCGGGCGATCACCGTCCGCCAGGCATCGGCCAGCCGGTCGGCGTCGATCGGCCCGGTCAGGTCGTAGACCCCCTGGCCCCAGTACAGACCGTCGACCGGAGAACCCGCGACACCGAACAACATGCCCGACTGCACCGGCGCCAGCCGATGCACGTCCACCAGCGCGTAACGCTCCGCGAGGCGGTCGACCTCGGACTGGGTCAGCGTGGCCAGCGGGAAGTCCGACGGCGTGAAACCGCTGGCGGACCGGCAATGCGCCACCAGCTGACGCAGCGCCTCGACGTAACGCGCCGCAACGCGTTCGACGGTGGCGGTGTCGTGCAGGTTGTGGCTGAAGTGCCAGTCGACCTGCAGGCGCCCTTCGGAGTCCTGCTCGGCCTCGATCTGCAGGACGTGCGACCGCGTCCCACCCGGTCCCTCGCTCGGGCCCGCCAGCTCGGCGGGGAGTTCCCGGCGGATCAACCCGACCGAGTCGACGGCGTCGAAGGCACCCAGGTAGTTGAACAGCACCGGGCGATCCGGCGCATCCGCCAGGTCTCCCCGCAGCCACCGGAGAGCGCCGTAGCCCACACCGCGCCGCGGAACGGCCCGCAGCTCCTCCTTGACGGCCTTGACCGCCGACGCCGGGTCGCCCTCGTGCGTCAGGCGCACCGGGAAGATCGACGTGAAGTACCCGACGGTGCGCGACAGGTCCACACCGTCCGCCACCGCCTCACGGCCGTGGCTCTCCAGGTCCACGGTGACGTGGCCGGACCCCGCCCACTCCCCCAGCGCCTGGGCGAGAGCGGTCAGCAGCAGGTCGTTGCCCTGCGTGCGGTAGGCGCGGTGGGCGTCACCGAGCAGGGCGGCGGTGGTGCCGGCGTCCAGCAAGGTCCGCACGACACCGGCCGACTCCTCGGTGTTGGGCCTGTGGTGGTCCTGCGGCAGGGTGACGACGTCCGCGGTCTGGGCCAGCCAGGTGTCCCTCTCCGCCTGCGCGTCCAGGTCCTGCAGGACTTCCGCCCACTGCTGGAACGACGTCGTCTTCGGCCCGAGCTCACGGCCCGCGTAGACCGCGTCGAGGTCCTCCAGCAGGACGTTCCACGACACCCCGTCCATCACCAGGTGATGCACGGTCAACCCGAACCACGCCGGCTCGTCACCGCGATCGAAGTAGAGGGCGGCGAGCAGCGGACCATCGGCCAGCCGCAACGACTTCTGCGCCTCGGTCATGCGCTCGACCACGGCCTCGCCATCGACCACACGCAGGAACCCGCCACCGACGACCGGCGCGTTGAACTGGCTCTCCGGCGTGAACCGGATCCGCAGCGCGTCGTGATGCGCGACAACGGCGTCGAGCGCCTGCCCCAACCGGACCGGGTCTGTGCCCGGTGCCAGTTCGAACATGCCCGACCAGTTCCAGTGGTCGCGATCCGGGATGTCCTGCGCCAGGAACCACCGCTGGATCGGCGTCAGCGGAACGGGTCCGGTCACCACACCCTGCTCAGCCAGGGTGATCGCAGGCGTGTCGCGCACGGCGCCCGCCAGCTCGGCAACCGTCTGGTGGGCGAACACGTCCGCCACGTCCACACCGAGTCCGGCGGCACGAACCCGAGCCACGATCTGCAGGCTCAGGATCGAGTCGCCACCGAGCTCGAAGAAGTTGTCGTGCACACCAACGCGCTCAACACCCAGCACGCCACTCCACACCGCGGCGAGAGTCTCCTCGACAGCGGTCCGAGCAGCGACATATGCCTCACCGGCCGTCTCCGGCTCCGGGTCGGGCAGACCACGACGGTCCACCTTCCCGTTCGGCGTCAGCGGAAGCCGTTCCAACGCAACGAACACAGATGGCACCAAGTAGTCCGGCACCCGCTCGCGCAACCACGAA
>NZ_BNAR01000005.1 GCF_014653695.1 Lentzea cavernae
CGACCACACACCATCATCTGCACACGATCATGAGAAAGATCCGCAGGACACGCCCTAGGCCAGGAGGTGTTCGACGAGCCGTTCCCTGGCCAGGGCGAGGTGGCGGCGGTAGGTGCCGTAGGGCACGCCCAGCCGTCGCGCGGTCGCCTTGTGCGTGCCGGACGCCGAGATGTACGTGGCGGCGAGCGCGTCGTGCGCCTTGACGCCGGCGGGGTCGACCCTCAGCGCGTCGAGGGCCGCCGTGATGGCATCGCGCAGGTCCGTGACGGGATCGGCCGAGTCCGGTGGCACGAGGTGCGACCGCAGCAGGACGCTGGTCGCGAACTCGCGCGGAGCACGCCACGTGCGCAGCGCTTCGAACACGCCGTGCTCGAACTCCTCGCGCGACAGGGGATCGGCTGATCTCGGCCCCCACGGGGCCAGGGGTGCGGCGGCACGGGCCCTGTCCTCGACCCACCGCTCCACGGGCTGTCGCCGCCAGTCCCTGCCGAAGGCGTGCTGCCGGATCCCGCCGACCTCCACCGCCACCACCTCGTGCAGCCCGGCGGCGGTGAGGTGCTGCCGCCACCGCTCGACGTCGTGGAAGACGGTGAACGTCACCGCCCGTCCCGGAGTCCGCATCTCGGCCGCCACGGCGCGCCGGCCGACGAGGTCCATCAGCGGTGACGGTCGCTGGTGTCCGCCGGACTGCACCGCGAAGCGGCGGACACCCCAGTGCTCGCCCTGGCGCAGGGGAGCGGCCGCCTCGACGTGCTCCCACAGCGCCGCGACCACCGGGTCAGCCGCCAGGTCGTCGGGCGACGGCGCCTCCAGCCGCAGAACGGCCATGAACCCCAGCAGTTCGCCCTCGGAGCGGTAGACGCGAAAGCCCTCCGGCCGGCGGCGGACCCAGTGCGCGACAGCGGACTCGTCGGCCATGCGCAGCACCTCGGGCACGTCGGCGGGGGTGAGGGGCGCGTCCTCGACGTGGGGATGGGCCCGCCAGTCGTAGAGGTCGGCCTGGCCGGCCTGGTCGCGGAAGAGGAACATCCACTCCGCGACGCGCAGCAGGGCGTCGGCCTCGGAGACCCGGCGCACCGCGTTGAGGCAGGCGACCGAGATGCGCGTGCGGACTTCCTCGTAGCGCTCGGGATCGCGCCACCGCAGATCGGCCGCGAGCGTCGACCGCACCGCGTCGTGGGGAAGAAGTCCCTGGGGCGTGGTCTCGACGTAGGGCTGCCGGCGCAGCCAGGAGAACGCCGTCGCGGCGTCCTCGTCGCCGAGCACCGCGCGCAGCAGCTCCTCCCGGGTGACGTAGGCCTGCGCGAGGACGTCGAGGGCGCGTTGGTGAACACCACTCGGCACATTGCCCACCAGCCGCTCCACCAGGGTGGTCAGCACGTCGCCGGCAGGTTCTCCGGCCGGGGCCGAGGCGGCGAGGGACAGGGCGAGCGGGCTGCCACCCGCGAAGGCGACGAGCGCGGCGCGGCGCTCCGGTGCGACGTTGCGCGCCGCGAGGAGCGAATCGGACTGGACGGCGTCGAGCGGTCGCAGGGCCAGCGCGGTGAACACCTGCGCCCAACCGGGATCCAGCGCCCACCCGGCGTCGGGGGCGATCCTGCTCGCGAGCACGACGACCGCCCCCTCCGCGAGCCGGAACAGGAGGGTGTCGCGCAGCCACGACTCCAGTCGCTGGGAGCGCTCGAAGGTGTCGATCAGGAGCACCGCGCCGGGTTCGAAACACGCCGGTGCGGCGGCTTCCTCCAGGCGGCGCGGGTCCGCGTCGAGGAACCGCGCGTCGACCCGCACTACCTCGCGGCCGGCCAGCTCGGCCTGCGCGGCGGCGTAGCGCAACAACGAGGACTTGCCGATGCCGCCGGGACCGTGGACGTACGCGACGATCGGGGCGTCCGCCGCCCCGGACAGCATCCGGTCGAGCACCGACCGCTCGAAGTCCCTGCCCGCCAACGCTCCCGCGCGCGCTCCGGCCAACCGGCCCGCCAGGCCCACGTTGATCAACACCGACCCAGGATCGCCGCTCGCGGACCGGTCAACCTGGGCCGCCTTGTCCCACCCTGACGACGGCGGGCCCGGTGCGGGCGCGGACGACCTCGCCGAGCCGTCCCGCGTCGGCCGATCCCGGTGCGGCGGTGAGCACCACCGCCTGGAGGTTGTCGCCGGGCACCTCCAGCAGGGTGCCGTCGAGCGCGATGTCACCCACGCCCGGATGCCGGAACACGGCTCGGTTCTCGAAGGGCGCGACGATCGCGGGCGCACGCCACAGGGCGTCGAACGAGCGGCTCGTGGTCCGCAGCTCGTCGACGAGCTCCGCGAGCTGCTCGTCACCGGGGTAGCGCAGGGACGTGCTGTGCAGCCGGGCGGTGAGCGTCGCCCGGAACGCGGCCGCGTCGTCGTCGGCGCGGCTGATCTCGCGGTGGGCGTGGGAGAACGTGCGCCACGCGACGTTCCAGTCCCGTGGCCGCAGGTTCGACGCTCCTGCTCCGAGCGCCATCCACGCGCCGTTGACGGCGACGACGTTCCACGCCGCGTCCGTCAGGAACACGGGCGTGTCGGCGAACCTCTCGAGCAACCGCATCGCGCCGGATCCGGCCTCACGCGGCACCCGCCCGTCGACCGCGATGTACCCGGCCAGCGCGCACAGCCGTTCGTACTCGGCAGGCCTCAACCGCAACGCACGGGCGATCGCGTTCACCACGGCGGCCGACGGGTGACGGCGGCCCTGTTCCAGCCGCCGCACGTGGTCCGCCGACACCCCGGCCAGCTCGGCGAGCTCCTCCCGCCGCACGCCACGGGTCCGCCGGCTGCCGGGCGGCAACCCGATCGAGGCCGGGTCCGTGCCCTCGCGCAACCGGCGCACCTCCGCGCCGAGATCCTGCAACGCCATGACGCGATTGTCCCTCATGGAGCGAATGCGGCATTCGACCGTCCACTGCGGCTACAGCGGCTCCAGCAGCCGGCGAGGCGTGGTGAGCAGGGCGGACACGGAGTCGGGGTTGGCGTTGCCCGGCTCGAAACCGGGCCCGGGCTCGGTGCGGACGTCCTGCACGGATACCACGGCGCCGCAAGCACAGCAGCGGTTTCCGGCGTCGAGTAGACCGCCGTCCGCGTCGTGCCGGAACGTGCGCTTCTCGCCGCCGGGGGAGTAGTGCTCGTCGCCCCAGGCCGTCATCGCCCGCAGGACCGGCCAGAGTTCCAGCCCTTTCGCCGTGAGCCGGTACTCACCGTCGACGCGTTCCATGACCTGCTCCTGCACCAGGAACTTCAGGCGGTTGGTCAGGACGGCGCGCGGGATGCCCAGCTGCGAGGCGAAGTCGCCGAACCGGCGGATGCCGAAGAAGGCGTCGCGGACGATCAGCAACGTCCACCGCTCGCCGACGACCTCCAGCGTGCGCGCCAGTGAGCAGTTGCGGTCCGCGTAGGTGCTGGGCAGTGCCATGACCACACTGTAGTAGTTCATTCACTGAACTGCCGTGCTACGGTCGCCCGGTCCGGTGGGCGACCACCGCTACGAGAGGGGTCCGATGACGACCGAGCGCACCCGGACCGTCAGCTGGTCCGATCCACAGGAGACCGCGGCGCTGGCCGGGCAACGCGACGGTCTGGACTTCCTCCGCGCCGTGGCGGCGGGAGAGGTGCCGCCTCCGCCGATCGCGGTCCTCGTCGGCGCACGCCTGGTGTCCGTCGACAAGGGGTCGGTCGTGTTCGCCCTCGACCCCGCCGAGTTCCACTACAACCCGATCGGCTCGGTGCACGGAGGCGTTTACGCGACGTTGCTCGACTCGGCGGCGGGCTGCGCCGTCCACTCGACGCTCCCCGCCGCGACCGGGTACGTGAGCCTCGACCTGGCCGTGCGCTTCCTCCGTCCGATCAGGACGGACACGGGCACGGTCACCTGCGTCGGAACCGTTGTCCACCAGGGCAGGCGGACCGCGCTGGCCGAGGCGCGCCTGGTCGACGGCGCCGGACGCCTGCTGGCCACCGCGTCGAGCACCTGCCTGATCCAGCACGCGAAGAGCTGATCCAGAGCCTTCTGATCAGCCTGTGGTCGGACGTGCGGATCATCCGCTCGCACGATCCGCGCGCACGAACGGCCTTCCTACGCTGGCGACGCTCGCCGGATCCAGGAAGCAGGCAGATGTCGAACGCTCTCACGCGCTGCGCGGCCGTCGCCGTGCTCGTCGCCCCTCTCGTCACCGCGACGCCCGCGGTGGCGGCACCGTCCACACTGAACTGGCAGCCGTGCAGGCAGGTCCAGGAGCACTGGTACCCCGACGACGACCGCACCGAGTGCACGACGGTCACCGTGCCGCTCGACCACTCCCGCCCGCACGGCCGCAAGATCGACCTGGCGGTCAGCCGCATCAGGGCCACCGATCCCGGCAAACGGCGCGGGGTGCTGCTGATGAACCCCGGCGGACCGGGCAACCCCGGCATCGGCATGCCGTTCTCGATGCTGGGGACGAAGCTCGCCGAGCTCAACGCCGACCACGACCTCATCGGGTTCGACCCGCGCGCGACCGGGGCCAGCGGGGGCGTCGAGTGCGAGGCCACGCCGGCCGACGGTCCCGAGCCGGACCCGAAGGCGAGCCCCGAAGCCCGGTTCCGGCAGGACTACGAACGCAACGCGCGCACGAACGCCCGTTGCACCGGCTACGACCGTGAGCTGCTGACGAACCTGTCGACCAGGGCCGTCGCCGACGACATGGACCTGATCCGTGCCGCCCTGGGCGAGCGGAAGATCAGCTTCTTCGGCATCTCCTGGGGCACCGCGCTCGGAGCGGTCTACCGCAGCCACCACGACCGCCACGTCGACCGGATGCTCCTCGACTCGGTGATGCCGGCGGACTACGCGCTGGAGACGATGAACCTCGGCGCCAGCGCCGCCAAGCAGGCCAACTACGAGGTCCTCGCCGCCTGGCTCGCCGAACGTGACGCGACAGCCGGCCTCGGCGGCACCGCGCAGGCCGTCACGGCGTCGATCAGCGACCTGGTCGCGAAACTCGACGCCGCTCCCGTCACCGCGACCCCGCCCGGTGGGAAGCCGCGCGAGTACTCCGGCCGTGAGGTGCGCACGATGCTCACCTACAAACGCGCGGTCTGGCCGCAGGTCGCCGAGTCGGTCGTGGCCCTGCGCGACGGCGGTGCGCCGCCGCTGACCGGGGACGAGCCCGAGCTGGAGGGCTTCGGCCTGACCCCGGTCTGGTACGGCGGCCTGCTGATGCAGCGCGCCGTGATGTGCAACGACCAGGGCAAGATCCCGGACGTCGACGAGGCGTGGCGCCAGGTGCGGCACCGCGAGGAGAAGTACCCGTTCTTCCGCAACGGCCACGGCTACGGCAACTGGTGCGCGGGCTGGCCGTTGCCCGCCACACCGTGGGAGTTGAAGCGGGCGACCAGCCCTCTGCAGCTCTCCGGGCACCGGTACGAGACCACCACGCCCCTGTTCTTCGCCGAGCAGATGCGGCGCAAGATCGGCGGCGCGCTGCTGACGGTGGACGACAGCACGCACGGCTCGTTGTGGTTCACCGGCTGCGCCGAGAAGGCCGTCCGGTTCTACCGCACCGGCGAGACCTCCTCCGGCAGCTGCCCCGGGGTCTCCTGACTCAGTGCGCGTTGACCGCGGCGACGACCTGGTCGTAGTCGCCGCGAGCTTCGCCGTAGCGCAGGAACTTCACGCGCTCGACCTGGATCTCACGGGCCCCGGGCTGGGTCTCGATGAGGCCCATGACCTCGGCGACGTACTCGTCGAGGGGCATGGCCTGCTCGTTCTCCGCGTGGCCGGGGATCAGGTCGGTCTGCACGGCCGGCGGCTCGAGCTCCACGACCTCCACCGCGGTGTCGGCGAGCTGCAGGCGCAACGACTCGCTGAGCATGTGGATGGCGGCCTTGGTCGCGTTGTAGCTCGGCGTGATCTTCAACGGCGTGAAGGCGAGTCCGGACGAGACGGTCATGATCGTGGCGTTCGGCAGGGTCTGGAAGTGCTCGACGAACGCGGCGATCAGGCGGATCGGGCCGAGGACGTTCGTCGTGACGGTGCTCTCGGCGGACTCCAGGAACGACTCGGGGCGGTGCCAGTCCTCGACGCGCATGATGCCCGCCATGGTGATCAGCACGTTGACCGCCGGGAAGCGCGCGAGGACGTCCTTGGCCGCGGCCTCGATGCTCGCGGGGTCGGCGGTGTCGATGCGGACGGTCTCGATCCCGGGGTGCTCGGTGGCGATCCGGTCGAGCAGTTCGGTGCGCCGGCCGCCCACGACCACGGTGTTGCCGCGCTCCCGCAGGGCGACGGCGAGGGCCAGGCCGATGCCGCTGGTGGCGCCGGGGATGAAGACGGTGTTGCCGGTGATGTCCATGGCACCGAGCTTCTGCCGGTTCGCGGTGGTGCGGCAGAGAGCCCTTATCGGGGGATCGGCGATCCCTGGTTCGCGAGCGCGGCGCACGCATACTGGAACGCATGGATCGGGTGGAGCTCGCGGGATTCCTGCGTCGCCGCAGGGAGGAACTGCGGCCGGAGGACGTCGGACTGCCGGCGGGTGCGCGCAGGCGTGCGCAGGGGCTGCGGCGTGAGGAGGTCGCGGCGCTGGCGGCGATGTCCACGGACTACTACACGCGCCTGGAACAGCAACGCGGTCCGCAGCCCAGCGAGCAGATGCTGGGCTCGCTGGCCAGGGCGTTGCGGCTGACCGTCGACGAACGCGACTACCTGTTCCGCGTCGCCGGCCGCAACGCCCCGGCGCGCTGCGCCCCGACGACGCACGTCGCGCCCGCGTTGCAACGGGTGCTGGACCGGCTGAACGACACGCCCGCGCTGATCCTGTCGAACCTCGGCGAGGTGCTCGTGCAGAACCGGTACGCGGAGGCGTTGTACGGCGACTCGTCGCACTTCACCGGGCTCGCGCGCAGCGGGATCTACCGCTGGTTCACCGACCCGGACGAACGGCTGATCTACCCGGAGCAGGACCGCGACCGGCAGAGCCGCACCCAGGTCGCGAACCTGCGCGCCGCCTACGCCTCCATGGGCACGCGCTCCCGGGCCGGTGACCTCGTCCGCGCGCTGCAGAAGGAGAGCGCGGAGTTCGTGGAGCTGTGGGAACGGCACGAGGTGGGGAAGCGGTTCGAGGACCACAAGGTGCTGATCCACCCGCAGCTCGGCGAGATCGAGGTGGACTGCCAGGCGTTGATCACCGAGGACCAGACCCAGGCGTTGCTCGTGCTCACCGCGCCCCCGCGCACCGAGGCGTTCGACAAGCTGCAGCTGCTCGGTGTGCTGGGCACGGAGAAGTTCGTCAGCTGAGGACGAGGATCGTCTCCTCGATCTCCGCCTTCCGCGCCGCCGCCCAGCCGACGTCGGTGCCGACGGGCTTGAACCCCGCCCTGGTGAGCACGCGCATGGAGGCCGTGTTGTCACTGGCGACTCGGGCGTGCAGTGGCCGCACCGTCACCTGTTCGAGCAGCAGCGCCACGGCCCGCCCGGCCACGCCCTGGCCCCACACCTCGCGGTCGACCCAGTACGTGATCTCGGTGTCGCCCTCCATCACGAAGCTCGCGATGGAGCCCACGACCACGCCGTCGGCGAGGATCACCTGGTTGAGGGTCTCGGGGTTCGCCCGGATCTTGCGCATGTGCGCGTCGAACGCCCCTCGGTCGTTCGGGTCCTCCGCGGTGAACGCGGCCATCCGCACCGACTCGGGATCGCGCATGAACTCGAACAGCACGTCCAGGTCCGCGTCTTCCAGGCCCCGCAGCGTCACCTGACTGATCATCGAGCCAGCCTAGTAGCGAGCCACGCCAGGGAGAGGGGATATCGGTGGTCGATCCCGCCGTGGCCCGCGTCGAAGAGTTCGAAGTGGACCCGGTCCTCAGGAAGCCCGGCCTGCGCGATCTCCTCGCGGAACGCCTCGGCGCCGAGGTCGAGGAAGTACTCGTCCCGCGTGCCGGCGTCGATCCACACGGCCCTGAGCGACCGGACCGCGTCGGCGTGCCCGGCCACCATGCGCACCGGGTCCCAGTCGAGCCAGCGCTGCCACACCTCCGGCTTCGGCGCCCCGGTGACCGCGTCGAACGGCAGCTCGGGCGTGCCGTCGTCAGCGGCCGAGAAGCACGCCGCCGCACCGAAGACGCCGAGCAGGTCCATGTCCTCGGGCTTGGTGAACGCGGTCCGGCCACGGAAGTCCGTCCACCACTTCTGCACGTCGTGGTCGTAACCGCGCAACGCCCGTGCGGCCTTGCCGAAGTCCGCCAGGTAGCAGAGCTCGTAGAGCGCGTCACCGGCGTGCGTGGCCAACGCCCCGAACAGGTCCGGCCGCAGCATCGGCGTGATCATCGCCCCGAACCCGCCCGACGACTTGCCCGCGATCGCCCGCGACTCCCGGTTGTCGATCGTGCGGTAGTGCTCGTCCACCCACGGCACGATCTCGTCGCACAAGTACGAGTGGTAGCGCCCGGTACCGGGGGAGTCGACGAACTGCGAACCGCCGTAGGACGTCCACGCGTCGACGTACACGACAACGCACCCAGGCGCGCCGTTCGCGAACACCGCGTCGGCCGTCTCGATGAACGGCTGCCGGAACGGCGTCCGGTTCGCCCACATCTGCAGGTGCCCGGTGTACCCCTGGATCACGTAGACGGTGGGGTAGCGCTCATCGCTCTCGTCGTAGCCCGGCGGCACGTACACCCACAACGGCCGCTCGTGCGGGTCCCCGAGCGGGTTGCCGCGCAGCAGCGCGGAGTCGACGGTGTGCCGGTCGAGCCGACCGGCGAGCGGTCCATCCCAGGGCAGCATGGACCCAGTCAACCACAGTGGACTCCCCGGTCCAGAAAACCTATTCTGGCGTGGTGGCACTGACGACGAAGGGCCGGGCGACCAGGCAGCGCATCATCGAGGGCGCCGCGGCCTACCTGCGCGCCGACGAGCCCGCGGGCGTGACGCTCGACGACATCCGCGCCATCACCGGCACCAGCAAGAGCCAGATCTTCCACTACTTCCCCGACGGCAAGGAGGAACTCTTCCTGGCCGTCGCCCGCCACGAGGCCGACCGAGTGCTCGACGACCAACAGCCGCACCTCGGCGCGCTCACCTCCTGGCCCGCCTGGGAACGCTGGCGCGACTCAGTCGTCGCCCGCTACCGCGCCCAGGGCCGGCACTGCCCGCTGGGCGCGCTCATGGCGCAGGTCGGCAGCACACCAGGCGCTCGCGAGGTGACCAGCGCCCTGCTCAACCAGTGGCAGGCCCACATCCGCAAGGGAATCTGCGACATGCAGGCAGCCGGCCTGATCCGCGCCGGCCTGGACGCCGACCGGGTCGCCGCCGCCTTCATCGCAGGCATCCAGGGCGGCGTCCTGGTGCTCATGTCGACCGGCAGCGTCACCCACCTGGAAGCCGCCGTGGACACGCTCGTCGACCACTTGCGGGGCTAGATTTTTTGGACTTGCCGGTCCAAAAAAGTGCTCGTAACTTCGAGGACATGGCACAGCGACTGGAGGGCAGGACCGCCCTCATCACCGGTTCCACCAGCAACATCGGCCGCTCGATCGCGGTCGCCTTCGCCCGCGAGGGCGCCCACGTCGTCGTCTCCGGACGAGACAAGACCAAGGGCGCCGCCGTCCTCGAGGAGATCCGCGCCAGTGGCGGCAGGGCCGACTTCGTCCGAGCCGACCTCGACGGCACCCCCGCCCTGAGCCACGCGCTCGCCACCGAGGCCTCCGCCCTCCTGGGCGGCCACGTCGACATCCTCGTGAACAACGCGGGCATCTACCCGCCCTCCACCACCCCGACCACCGACGAGGACACCTTCGACCGCGTCTTCGGCGTCAACGTGAAGGCCCCGTTCTTCCTGACCCAGTCCCTCGTCCCCGCCATGATCGGCGCCGGCGGCGGCGTGGTCATCAACCTCGGGTCCTGGATCACCAGGCTCGGCGTCCCCAGCGGCTCGATCTACAGCACCAGCAAGGGCGCCATGGAGACGCTGACCCGCGCGTGGGCATCGGAGTTCGGCCCGCAAGGGGTGCGCGTCAACGCCATCTCACCTGGCGTCATCGCCTCGGTGGACTGGGACGACACCACCCGTGGCCAGGCCGACGGGATGATGCGCGGCACGCCCGCCGGTCGGTCGGGGCATCCGGATGCGATCGCTTCGGCGGCTGTGTATTTGGCCTCGGAGGAGGCGGCGTTCGTGCACGGGATCGTGCTGGACGTGGATGGCGGGCGGACCGGGGTGGCGGTGGTCGCGGCTTGATCCTGGGCGGGATGTGGGCGGGCGCGGTCATCTCCGCGCCTGGCCTGCCTGTCCGCCGATGCTGTCAACATGGACGAGTGGGGCTGACATTGACAAATCAATGTCAAGGTGGACGAATCAAGCTTGAGGTTGACTCGGTGCAGTGTCGCCAGTCCGGCCGCCGCTTATCCACTGCCCGCGTGGCCTCAAGGGCTCGCTCCCTGTCGACGGCCATGCCGCTTGCCTGGCCTGCGTGCCGCCCGGCGCCCCCGGTTCGCTGGCTCCCTCCGCACCCACATGGTCGTCTGCGCTGCTCGTTCACCCGCACTCCGCCTTCCTCTCCGTCTTGCCTCCGGCTAGCACCCCAGCCCGCCGCCTTGCTCTACGCCCCGCGTCCCGCCCGCACCCCGCGACAGTCCCCCGTCCACCGCTCACCGCCCACCAGCTACCCGTGACCGCCACCGCGGTGTGACCCCGGTCACCTATCCGCCCTGTTTCTGTGACCTGAGGTGAGACTCGCCGGTCTCCCATGGCGAAGAGGACACAGCTCGGCGAAGGGTGCGGAAGTGACGGGTCGGGAGTGGCTGGGGCAGGTGGACGCGGAGCAGGTGCGGGCCGCGCGGGCCGGTGATCGGACGGCGCTGGACGCCGTGGTCGCGGGTAGCCTGCCGCTGGTCTACAACGTCGCCGGTCGGGCGCTGCACGCCGATTCCGAGGTCGACGAC
This sequence comes from Lentzea cavernae, assembly GCF_014653695.1. Lineage (GTDB taxonomy): Bacteria > Actinomycetota > Actinomycetes > Mycobacteriales > Pseudonocardiaceae > Lentzea > Lentzea cavernae. The sequence goes on from NZ_BNAR01000005.1 coordinate 10,940, forward strand.
GTGGTGCAGGAGACGATGGTCCGCGTCATTCGCGGCCTCGACGCGCTGCGGGAGCCGGAGCGGTTCCGGTCGTGGCTGGTGGCCGTCACCATCAACCAGGTTCGTGAGCACTACCGGCGTCGTGATCTGGCACCGGCGTCGCTGGAGGAGTACGACAGGGCTGATCCGGGGGCCGAGTTCGTCGAGACGGCGTTGTCGCGGTTGCACTTCGCGCAGCAGCGCCGGGAGGTCGACGAGGCGGCGCGCTGGTTGGATCCCGGCGACCGGGAGCTGCTGGCGTTGTGGACGCTGGAGCGCGTCGGGCAGCTGACCAGGGGAGAGGTGACGGACGCGCTCGACCTCGGCGCGCACGCCGTCACGGTGCGGGTCAGCAGGCTCAAAGGGCGGCTGGAGACGATTCGGCACCTGGTGCGCGCGTTGTCGATGGAGCCGCGGTGCGCTGGGCTCGAGCGGGCGGCGCAGGGGTGGAACGGTGAGCCGAGCCCGTTGTGGCGCAAGCGGCTCCTGCGGCACGTCGACGAGTGCGGTCGTTGCGGGCGCGGTGTGGACGACGCGATGCCGGTCGAGCGCATCCTGACCGGTGCCGCGCTGCTCGTGGTGCCCGCCGCCTACCTGCCGCGCCTGCTCGAGGACCTCGCCGACGTCGAGCCCGTGGCCCTCGCGGCCGAGATCGCGCCCACGCACCTCGCCGAGCCGTCGGGCTTGTTCGCGAAGCTCGCCGCCAAACCCGTGCTCGCGGTGGCCGGGGCGGCGGCCGTGTGCGGGGTGATAGGTGTGATCGGCGCGATGGTGCTGGTTCCGTCCGATCCGCCGGCCGCCGTCGCCGGTCCGAACACCACCCAGGGCCTCGCGCTCGTCACGTCCTCGTCGCAGCCGGCGGAGACCACGACCACAACGACGACGACCACCACCACGACAACGACCACGACGACCACGACGACGACGCCCGAACCGGTTCGCGTCGCCACGCCAGAGGAACGCGTCCTGGCGCTGATCAACGAGACCAGGGCCGGGAGCGGACTGGCCCCGCTGGCGATCGACCCGGCCCTGGTCACCGCGGCCGACCGCCACACCAGGGCGATGATGAGCAACGGCTGCGGCCTGTCGCACCAGTGCCCCGGCGAGAGCGGCCTCGGCGAGCGCAGCAGCGCGGCCGGCGTGAAGTGGAGTTCGGTCGCGGAGAACGTCGGCATGGGCGGGCCGGTCAAGGACAACGTCGAGGCGATCTCCAAGATGGCGCTCGGCCTGACGCAGGGCATGATCGACGAGAAGCCGCCGAACGATGGCCACCGCAAGAACATCCTGAGCAAGTCGTCCACGTGCGTCGGCATCGTGGTGGTCCGCGATGCCAAGGGAACCGTGTGGATGACGCACGACTTCGCCGGAAGTTGAGCGAAGAGCCGAATCCGGGAAAAGATCATCCTGAAGTCGTACGGGAGAACGCGACCACAGTCGGACGTGTGACGATCTGTCCGGATAGCACTGTCCTACCGTGCAGACCGTCACCTACCGCTGGCCGACCGCGGTCACCACCGACACCCCGGAACTGTTGCGCTGGACGGGTTTCGGCGGTGCGCTCCTGCTCACGGCCGGTGCGTGGGCGGTCAGAGCCGGCAGCGCGGTGGCACTGGGGGCCGCGATCGCGGGCGCCGGTCTGGTCGTGCTGACGTGGGCGCTGCTCGGCCGCACCAGGCCGGACGCCTCCTGGCTGCGCCGGACGCTGGCCTGGTGGTGCGCGCCGCTCCTGGTGGCCCCGCCGTTGTTCAGCGGTGACGTGTTCAGCTACCTGGCCCAGGGCGAGGTGGCGGCCAACGGTCTCGACCCCAACGTCGTCAGCCCGGCCGCCGGGGCGAGCGCGGAGGCGGTGGCACGCGTCGGCGTCTACTGGCGTGAGACGCCGTCGCCGTACGGGCCGTTGTTCACGACGGTCGAGAGGGCGATCACCGAGGTCACGGGCGGACACCCGGTTCTCGGCATCGGTCTGCACCGGTTCACGGCGGTGCTGGGCCTGCTGCTCGTCGTCTGGGCGGTGCCGAAGCTCGCGGAGATGACCAGGACGAACGAGCGCATCGCGTTGTGGCTGGGCGTCATGAACCCGTTGGTGCTGTGGCACCTCATCGGTGGTGTCCACAACGACGCGCTGATGCTCGGCCTCATGCTGTCGGGCACCGTCGTCGCGTTGCAGGCGTTGCCCGAACTGAAGTGGTGGCAGTACACGGCCGGTGTCGTGCTCATCGGGCTGGGAGCGCAGGTCAAGTTGCCCGCGCTGGTGGCGCTCGCGGTGGTCGGCACGGCGCTGGCGCGCAGGCTCGGCGGTGGCTGGGTCCGGTTCGTCGCCGCGGGCCTCGGCATGGTCGTGGCCGCCGCCGCGGTGTCCGTCGTGACGTCGCTTGCCGGCGGATCCGGGTTCGGCTGGGTGCAGGCGCTCGGCACACCGTCCAAGGTGAACAGCTGGATGGCGCCGACGAACTGGCCCGGTTATCTGGCGGGTGCGGTGTTCGGTCAGGAAAGCGGTCAGGCGATGATCTCCTCGGCACGGATCGCGGGGTTCGTGCTGATCCTGTGCGGCGTGGCGGTGGTGGTGCACCGGCAGCTGCGCGGCGGGATCTCCGAGGTGACGGCGCTGGGGATGATGATGAGCCTGATCGTGGTGCTGGGGCCGGTGATCCAGCCGTGGTACCTGCTGTGGGCGGTGCTGCCGCTGGCCGCGTGCCTGCCGTTGGGGAGGTGGCGCACCAGGGTCGCCGTGCTCACCGGGGTGTTCGCGCTGCTGGTGCCGCCGCTCGCGGGCAACTTCACCGGCCGCGTGCCCGAGCTCGTCGCTGCCTACGTCGTGGGGATCGCCCTGGTCGGTGGCGCGTACCTCGTCCTGCGCCGGGCGAGGGTGTCCGTTGCGCAAGCCTGATCTCGCCCGCTACGGCGTGGCTGCCCTGGCCGGCGGCGCGCTGGCGCTGAGCTTCCCGCCGCGCACGCTCTGGTGGCTCGCCGTTCCCGCGTTCGTCGTGCTGTGGCTCGCCCTGAAGGGCGCGGGCGCGCGTCGCAGCGCCGGTCTCGGGTTCGTGTTCGGCCTGGCGTTCTTCCTGCCGCACCTGTGGTGGATCCAGCACTTCCTCGGCAACGACTTCGGGCCGTGGCCCTGGCTCGTGCTCAGCGCGTTGATGGCGCTGTTCATCTGCGCGGTCTGCGCGTTCTTCCCGCTGGTGTCGCGGCTGCCCGGGGCACCGGTGTGGGCGACGACGCTGTTCGTGCTGCAGGAGACCCTGCGCGGCCTGATCCCGTTCAACGGCTTCCCGTGGGGCCGTGTCGCGTTCGGACAGGTCGACGGCCCGTTCGCCCGGCTCGCCGTGCTCGGGGGCGCGCCGCTCGTGACGTTCGCGGTGGTCTTCACCGGCTTCGGCCTCGCCGCCTGGCTGCCGCGATGGACCCGTGCGTGGGCCCTCGTGCCGATCGTCGCCTCTCTCGCCGTGACCCCGTTGATCTCCGTCGAGGCCCAGACCGGCCAACGGACGGTGGCGGTCGTGCAGGGCAACGCCCCGGACCTCGGTCTCGGCCTGCTCTCCGAGAACGCCACCCTGCGCGCCAACCACCTGCGCAAGACCGCCGAACTGGCCGCGCTGGTCCGCGGCGGCGCGCTTCCCAAGCCGGACCTCGTGGTGTGGCCGGAGAGCGCCACCAGGACCGGCGACCGCGACCCGGTGCTCGACGCCGCCATCGCCGACCTCGGCGTGCCGACACTGGTGAGCGCGTTGCGCGACAACAAGAACTCCGTCATCACCTGGGATCCGAAGACCGGGGCGGGACAGTCGTACGCGAAGCAGGAGCTCGTGCCGTTCGCCGAGCACATCCCGCTGCGCCCGCTCGCCCGGATCTTCACGCCGTTCGCGGACCAGGGAGACCTCGACGCGGGCACCGAACCCGGCCTGCTGGACATCGCGGGCACGCGCGTGGGCATCGGCATCTGCTACGAGGTCGCCTACGACTACGTCCTGCGCGAGAGCGCGGCCGCCGGAGCACAACTGCTGGTGGTGCCCACGAACAACGCCTGGTACGGCCGCGGCGAGATGACCTACCAGCAGCTCGGCATGGCCCGCCTGCGCGCGATCGAACACGGCCGCGCGGTGGTGGTCGCGGCGATCAGCGGCGTGAGCGCGGTCGTGCGACCCGACGGCAGCGTCGTGCGGTCGACCGGGATGTTCACCGACGACCTGATGGTGGACACCGTCCCGTTGCGCACGGACATCACGTTCGCGACGAGGTTCGGCGGCGCGATCCACGTCCTGCTCACGGGCGCGGCGCTGGCCGCGTGCGCGATGGGGCTGTGGAGGCGCCGCCGGTCCTCAGTTCTTGCCGAGCAGGGCTGACCCCAGCAGCGTTCGCTGGTGCAGCACGGACAACCCCTGCCGTTCCGTCGTCAGCAGCCCCGCCTCCCGCAGGACGGTCGTGTGGCGGCTGACCGACGACGGTGACGCCCCGAGCCGTTCCGCCAGCTCGGTCGTCGTGGCCCCGGCTCCGACGGCGGCCAGCACCGCCGAGCGGGTGTTGCCGAGCAAGGCCGCGAGCGCGCCCTGCTCACGGCGGCCGCTCGCGAGCTGGCGTTGCCACGTCCAGTCGTGGTGCAACGGGTACACCACGGTCGGCGGCAGCCCGGGATCGGCGAACGCGACGGGTGTGCGGCGGCAGAAGTACGACGGCACCAGCCGCAGCCCGCGCCCGCCGAGGTGCAGGTCGCGGTCGTACGCGTACTGGACCTCCAGCACCGGCGCCCGCCAGTTCATCAACGGCCACATGCCCCGCAGCAAGCCCTCCACGGTGCACGCGAGACCGTTGCGGTGCACGCGATCGGTCTCGACGGCCTCCTCGATCAGCTCGGTGTACGGCTCCACCACCGCGCGGTGGTAGCGCGTGAGCGCCTCGGACAGCTCCAGCAACGACTCGCCGTCGCCCGCCGCGAGCGGCCGTGTCCACTCCGGAACCGGCCGCACGTCCTCCAGCCGTCCGAACTCCTCCCGCAACCGGTGCCGAGGCGTGGACCGGATCGCGGCCAGCGCGCTCCCCAGGCCCTGCGCGCCCTCCGGCGGCGTGAGGAAGTCCGGGAAGTACGGCCCCAGCGGGGCGAGCACGGACAGCATGCGAACGCCGGACGTGATCACCTGCCGGTCGCCGTTGCGCCGGATGTCGCGCAGCCACGGCTGCAACAACAACCCGCTGTCCAGTTCGGTCAGCCGAAGCCAGCTGAACACCATTTCCCAGAGCGGATCCACCCTTTCTGCTACCTGCGTACGCTCCAGATCGCCATCGGAAAAATGGATGCGCAACACAGCAACCTCCCCAGGCCAGGTCACCGCGCACAACGATACTGGGCGTGTCACTCCGCCGAACAAACCAACGAAAACCGTGCGCGGGACGATTGCCCCGCGCACGGTTCTGCGCTATTGACGCGGATCAGCCGCAGGCGCCGGTGACCCACTGGTGCGAGCGGACCTGGTAGGTGCCGGCGAGGTCACCCTTCTGGCCCTGCTTCGTGCAACCGATCGAGTTGTTGTAGCCGGTGTTGCGGTAGAACCGGACGCCCTTGAAGTTGGACGACGTCCCGCGGTTGTAGACGGACTTGACCTCCTTGGTCGTGGCCCAGGAGCACTTCACGGTGCCCGCGGTCCAGTCCGCGTCCGCCACGTCCCACTGGCAGCGGCCGCCGGTGCCGCCGAAGCCGTTCCAGAAGCAGACGTTGCCGGTGTTGCAGTCCCAGGCCGCGAGCGCCTGGCCGGTCTCGGTGTCGTACGCCGCGCCGACGGCGGCAGCCTGGGCGGCAGGAGCCTCCGCCTGAGCGCTCGGGGCCGCGAGCGCCACGGTGAAGAGCATGGCGAGCGGCATCAATGCCAGAACAAAACGCCGAACGAACCTCAAAGGATTCCTCCCTAACCCACAATGAATTCCGCCGGGGCCAACTGTAGGCAGAGAGAGGAAGTCGAGAAAAGCTATTGCTCCGTGGCGCAAAAGCGCTTTTCAGGATCGTCGGGTGTACCTGTGTTTCACTCCGGCCGGGAAGTACTCCGGATCGCCGACCGGGCGCACCACGACCTCGGGCAGTTGCCGCCCGGCCGGGACGTAGTGCGCGAACTCGCTGTTGAGCCGCAGCAGCTGGGCCCGCACCGCCTCCGCGATCACCGCCGCGTCCGCGGTGGCGCCCGGCGCGGTCTCCACGGTGATCCGCAACGACCGGTCGCGATCTTCGTCCTCGACCGACTCGATCACGAACTTGCCCGTGACGGTGTCGCTGATGCCGGGCTGTTCCAGAGCGACCGTCACGTTCTCCGGATACACGTTCGCCCCGAAGAACGACACCGTGAACAGCGACCGCCCGAACAGGAACACGAACGGCAGCTCCGGGCCCGGTGGGGGAGTGAACCCGTTGCGAGCGCAATACTCCAGCAGCTCGGCGTGCCCGAAGAGCCCGCCCTCGTCGGCGATCCGGTAGCGGATCAGCGGGATCCCGCCGTCCGACGTGAACACGAGCGTGCCGTCGTGCACCTCGAAGAACCGGCTAGCCGGGTCGTACTGCACGAGCGTGGGCAGCCGTGAGTCGCCGAAGACCTTCCGCGCCTCGTCCGGACGGTCGGCGAAGAACCTGCGGATGCTCACCGACAACGCGGTCTCGTTGCCCAGCACACCCGAATCCGCTGTGCCGTAAAGAGAAGCGACGTCACCGACCGGGTCCGCGATCCCGGCGCGCCGGGAGACCAGGTCACGCCACTGCTCGCTGAACACCTCACCGGCCAGCACGAGCTTGATCCGGTGCGCCGGCCAGTCGACGCCCTCCGCGAGGCCCGTGTCGACCACGTCCTTCACGAACGGCGGGTAGCCCAGCAGCACGACCTGGTCGAAGTGCGGCGCCAGCTCCGGCAGCACCCGCAGGATCTCGGCCTTGTTGTTGCCCGGCGCCACCACCGTGATCGGGCACCCCTTGGCCGCGAGATGCCGCACGCACGCCTGCGTGAACAGCCCGCCGACCCACGTGCCGAGCGGAAAGCACACCACCGCAAGGGTTCTGCGCTCGTCCGCGTGGAATCCGCCGACCAGCACCTGCTCGAACCGGCGCGCCACGTGCAGCTCGTCCTCCAGCGCGCGCGGCCAGATCGTCGGCCTGCCGCTGGATCCCGACGACACGGCGATCATGTCGCACGCGCTGAGCTCGCCGTCGCGGCACAGCTCCGGCAACGGGTACCGCTGGTGGTAGTTCGCCTTCTCGAGCAACGGCAACCGCTGGAAGTCCTCGAACGTCCGGATCTCCCGCGGCTCGATCCCGTGCTCCCGCAGCAACTTCCCGTAGGCGGGCACGGTGGCGGCCGTGTGCTGGAACAGGTCCAGCACCCAGCTGTCCGACTTCGGCCCGCCCGGCGCGAAGAAGTCGTCGAACGCCTGGCGCACGCGGTTCTGGCGGCTGCTGTCCATGGCCCGAGCGTATCGAGCCGACCGGGGTCAGCTGATGTTGACGACGGTCTCTATTGCTTCAGTGTTGACCAAAGTACAACCCTTCGCGGGTCGTCTGCCTGCGGTGGGAACCAGAAGATCGTTAGCCTTGACGAGGTGCGCATCCTCTTCTCGTGCCGCCCCGCCTACGGCCACCTGTTCCCGCTGGTCCCGCTCGCGCGGGCGGCGCGGCAGGCCGGCCACGAGGTCGTGTTCGCGACCGGTCCGAGCTTCGTGGGCACGGTGCGCGAACTGGGCTTCGAGGCCCACGCGTCCGGCATCTCGGTCGCCGAGGCCGAGGAGGAGGCGCGCAGGCGCCACGGCGGCGCCGACGTCCCGAGGCTGCTGATCACCATGTTCGCGGACGTCCTCCCCCGGGCCACGGTCGAGGACCTCACCGCCCTGCTGCCGACCGTCAAGCCCGATCTGGTGGTCTACGAGCAGAGCGACGCCGGCGCCGCGAAAGCCGCGCGGGACGCCGGGATCCCGTTCGTCTCGCACGTGATCGGCCGCTCGATGCCGCCCGAGATCCAGCGGAGGGCGGCGGGGGAGATGGCGTGGTTGTGGGACGGCGCCGAGCCCGCCGACCTGATGCTCGGTGACGTGGTGGTCGACCTGTGGCCGGACACCGTGCGCGACCCGGTCGTGGCGGCGCTGCCCATGGTGCTGCGGATGCGGCCGACGGCGTTCGACCTGGACGTGCCGATGCCGGAGATCGACAGCACGAAACCGTTGGTGTACCTGACTCTCGGCACGGTGTCGTTCACCGCGACGGAGGTGTTGAGGGAGGCGGTCGACGGTCTCGCGCGGCTCCCGGTGACCGTCCTGGTGGCGCTCGGCCCCGGTGCGCCGCTGGACGACGTCCCGCCCTCCGTGCGGGTGGCGGGTTTCGTACCGCAGGCGGAGGTGCTGCGGCGGGCCGATCTCGTGGTGCACCACGGCGGAACCGGCACGGTGCTCGGCGCCCTGGCGGCAGGGCTGCCGCAACTGGTGCTGCCGCAGGGCGCCGACCAGTTCGTCAACGCCGATGTGCTCGCGGAGACCGGTGCGGGTGCGAAGCTCGTCGGGCAGGAGATCACCGCCGACGCCGTCACCGAGGCGGCGGGCAGTCTGCTCGACGACCCGGCCGCGCGGGAGGTGGCGCAGGCGGTCAGGTCCGAGATCGCGGGGATGCCGGACCCGGCCTCCGTCGTGGATCAGCTCACGGCACTGGTGCGGGGGAGGGTTTGACGTCGGCGGACGCCTCCAGGTGGTCCGGCAGGGACGCGCGGTAGATCGGCATGGCCGCCGCGGTGGTGATGATCGCGACGGCGACGAGGATCGCGAACATCTCCGGTGTCACCAGTTCGTAGGCGAGGCCGATGTTGATGAAGATCAGGATCATCAGGCCGCGGGCGTTCATCAGGCCGCCGACGGCGGAGGCGTAGCGCCACGAGTAGCCCTGGGCGCGCACGACGAGCCCGCAGCCCAGGTACTTGCCGGCGAACGCGGCCAGCATGATCACCGCGAGCGGGAACCACAGCGCGCCGCCCGAACCGAAGCCCGAGACCTGGGTGTTGAGGCCGCTGAACGCGAAGAACACCGGCAGCAGCAGGATGGAGTTCAGGTCGGTGAGCTTGGTCTCGAGTTCGTGGCGGACGACCTTCGACTTCGGCATCGCGAGGCCGGTGATGAACCCGCCGAAGACGGAGAACACGCCGATCCAGTCGGTGAACCATCCGGCCACCAGCACGATGAGCAGGATGATCGCCATCATGTCGCGGCTGAGCTTGCCGTCCTTCTCGGCGCGTTCGCCGAGCTTGGCGAGCCACTTGCGGCCCAGCGTGAGCATCACGACCGCGAAGATCGCCGCGCCGATGATCGTGCGCAGCGCTCCGGTCGCGCTGCCGGACGCGCCGACCGCGATGATCAGCGCGAGGAACGCCCACGCCACCGCGTCGTCGATCGCCGCCGCGACGAGCGTGAGGCCGCCGATCGGGGTGTTGGCGATGCCGCGTTCCTGCAGGATCCGCGCCAGCATGGGGAAGGCGGTGATCGACAGGGCGCCGCCGACGAACAGCATGAACACCCACAGGCTCGATCCCTCGGGGCTCAGCGTGTCGAAGAAGATCATCGCGCAGCCCGCGCCGAGCAGGAACGTCGGCACGATGCCGGAGACGGCCAGCACGGACGCCTTGCGCGCGTTCGGTCCCGTGGTCAGGCCGTGGTCCAAAGAGGACCCGACGAGGAACATGTAGAACGTCAGGCCGATCGTGCTGAGCACGTAGAGGGTGCTCTTGACGTCGTTGGGGAAGAGCTGGGCCTGCACGCCGGGTGCCACGGCGCCGAGCAGCGCCGGGCCGAGCAGGACGCCGGCGACCATCTCGCCGACGACCCTGGGCTGCTTGATCATCATGGCGAGGCGCCCGCACAGCGTGGTGGCGACGAGCACCACCGCCAGCGCGGCGAAGACCTGCAACGCGAAGTGGATCTGGTTCACCGGGCATCTCCTGGGGATCAGTGCCGGACCGGGCAACCCTGCGTGTCGTGCGTGTCGAAGTAGCGGCCCGCCGGCCGGAGCCGGTGGGCGTGCAGCACCATCGCGGTGCCGAGCACGAGCTGGACGACGCTGCGCCAGACGTCCTCCCAGCGGTCGCGCACGCGCATGAAGGCCAGACGCCGCCGGGGCGCCGGGCCGTCGCGGACGAGCAGGCACGGGCCCCGGCTGGGCAACGACCGGGTGTGCGTCACCGACGAGTGCAGGTCGACGCGCCGCAGGACCTCCCTGGCGGCCGCGCGCATCACGATGGGGGACAGCCTCCACGCCGGGCAGGGGCGGTTGGCGGCGACGCCGAACGGGATGTGGTGCTCGTGGCGTGCGGCGGTGGACTCCCAGCGGCCGGGGTCGAACTCGTGCGGGTTGTCGTAGCCGGTGGCGTGGTAGGCGGGGTAGTTGAAGCACAGCACCGAACCCGCCGGGAACGACGTGTGCTCGTCCAGCACGATGTCGGCGGTCGTGATGCGGTGAGCGATGCCGAACAACGGGTAGAGCCGGAACGTCTCGTCCAGCACGTGGGCGAAGTACCTGTCGTCCTCGACCCGTCGTGCCACTTCGGGGTGCTGGGCCAGCGCGAGCAGCAGGTGCGCCATCGCCTCGGCCATCTGCACGACGGCGGTGTTGAAGTAGGTGCCCTGCAGGTAGTGCACCTGTTCGGCCTCCGACAACGTCTCGGGCAGCGGGTGCCGAACGTCAGCGAGTCGTGCCTTCAGGTAGCGGGTCAGCCGCGCCCGCCGGGCGGGGTGGCGCAGACCCGTGCACTTCAACGAGGTCACCACGTCGTTGGCGTGCCCGACGACGAGGTCACGCGCGTAGCGCGGGCACGGTTCGCCGAACACCAGCTCGTAGAAGTACTCGGCCCACACCGGCATCATCAGGTCCCGCAGCCGGACGGCGGTGACACGGCCGGTGAGCACCTCGTCGAGCACCTTCGCGGTGCAGCGGGTGGCGGTCGCCGCCAGCGCGTCGCTCGGCCCTGCGAGGAACGTGCGGGTCGCGCGGGCCACGTCGTCGTAGCGCGGCCCGGCCTCCAGGTGCTCCTGGTGCACCTCGGGGCCGGGGGAGAGCCAGTACCAGAACAGGTCCGAGAGCCCGGCGCCCTTGCTGCGGCCGTTCGCGGCGGGGTGGCTGTAGAGCTCCTGGAAGCGGTCGGGGCCGACCTGGTCGTTCGGGAACGTGATCGCGTTGTCCCCGTTGACCTTCTCGAACACCTTGGCGCGCAACGCGACCACCCGTGCGGGCAACCAGGTCAGCACCGGGTCACCACCATGTCCCGGCTCAGCTCGCCGCCGCACAACGTCAGGACGTGCAGGAACTCGTCGCGCAGCACGTCGAGCACCCGCCGCACGCCCTGCTCGCCGTCCGCCGCCAGCCCCCACAGCACCGGCCTGCCGATGCCGGCGGACGACGCTCCGAGCGCCAGTGCCAGCGCGATGTCGCCTCCACTGCGGACACCCCCGTCGAACGCGACCGGCACCCTGCCTGCCACCGCGTCGACCACGGCGGGCAGCGCGTCCAGCGCCGCCGGCACGAGGTCGAGCTGGCGGCCGCCGTGGTTGGACACGACGATCCCGGCCACCCCGTGCCTCACGGCGATGATCGCGTCCTTCGGGTGCAGCACTCCCTTGACCCACAACGGGAGCGCGGTCATCTCCTGCACCCGGCCGATGTGCTCCCACGACACCAGCGGTGACATCTCGATGTCGCGCAGACCGGGGCCGACGAGGTCCCGCATGTTCTCCGCCGCCAGACCTGCTGGCAGGTCGTGGAAGCCGTGCGCGAGGTCGCGCCGGTGCCGTCCGAACACGGGGGAGTCGACCGTCACCACCACCGCCTCGCAGCCGGCCCGTTCCGCCCGGCGCACCAGGGCTTCCGTGACGTCCATGTCCGGCTGCACGTACAGCTGGAACCACACGGGCCCGCTCGCGGCCGCCACGACGTCGGCGATCGGCACCGTCGAGGCCATGCTCGACACCAGCACGGCGTCCCCGGCCGCCCGTGCCGTGGCCAGTTCGCCGTCGGGGTGGGCGAGGCGGTGGAACGCGGTCGGCGAGATCATCACCGGGAAGTCGCCGCTGATCTGCTTGCCCCGCAACACCCGTGGCAGCAGGGCGAGACGGCGGAACGCGGCCTCGTTCTCCGCGAGCACGACCTCGTCACCGACCCCGCCCGCGAAGAAGTCGTGGTGGACGGGGTCGAGCACCGCGCGTGCCTTGTCGTGCAGTTCCGCGAGCAGGGGGTTCACCGCAGGTACTCCCGCAACGGTGTCCTGTGGACGGTCTCGCTGTCCCACTCGTTCTCGAGGTTCTCGGTGACGTGGTGCTCGTCGACGAGCTCACCGGCGCGGAAGCGCCGCACGACCGGGTGCAGGTAGCGGCCGTCGAGCCCGCTGGTGTCGTCCTGCGAGGTGCGGCCGGCGGTGATGTCGAACGGGTTGACCTTGTCGTGGTCCTCGCCGTACTCCAGCGTCACCGTCAGGTACGACTCGACGTCGCCGAACTCACCGCGGGCCACGGCCTCGTGCAGGTGGGCGACCGGCACCTCCTCGAGGTAGCGCACCGAGCCGTCCTTCCCGGTGAGCACGACGTCGGCGAGGAACCCGAACATCTGCCACAGCGCGGAGGTCCGGTTGACCCGCTCGATGATCGCCTCGGTCACGGCGTCCGCCGCGGGCTCGACGGAGCGGCTGGGCCAGTCGACGCCGTGGTAGCGCTGTTCGGCGATGCGGTGAAGCGCGCGGACGCCATAGCGGAAGCCGTGGATGAACCCGCTGGTCGACTTCTTGAAGTCGCGCATCTGCGTGATCGTGCCCGCGAAGAACAGGTCGGGGACGTTCACCGACTCCCACGCCGCGGTCTGGTCCGGGAAGCGGGACTTGATCGTGAGCTGCGGGCGGCACTCGGGCGCGAAGATCGAGGCGTCGAACCGGAACCCGGTCGCGAGGATCACCCGGTCGTAGCGGATCTCCTTGATCACCTCGTTGACGCGCTGGAAGCTGACTTTGACGAGGTAGGCGTCTCCGTCGCGGCGGATGCCCTTGATGTGCCCGTCCAGCAACGCGTTCTGCGACTTGAGCTGGTAGGTGTCGAGGAAGTTGTTGTTCACCGCGCGCAGGTGCCCGACGAAGTGCGTCTGCCACGCGAGCTTCAACGACCCCGGCCCGGCGACGTGGATGACCGACGTGGTCTCCATCAGCGCGTCGGCCGTTTCGAACGCCGAGTTGCCGCGCCCGATGATCAGCACCCTCTTGTTCGTGAAGTCCTGCGGGTCGACGGACACGTCGTAGTAGTGCTCGGCGTGCTCGACGCCGTCGATGTCAGGCACGTACGGCTGCGAGACGCCGGTCGCGACGATGATCCTCTTCGCACGGTAGGTGCCGCCGTGCTGGTCGCGCACCACGAAGTCGTCCGGCCGCGTGACCGAGACGACCCTGGTGTCGTAGCGGACCGGGAGGTCGTTCTTGACCGCGAAGTCGCCGAGGTAGCGGACCATGTCGTCGGCGGTGGGGAAGTAGCGCGGGGTGTAGCCGGTGAACAGCAGCTCGGGATCGTCGGACAGCAACGAGTTCCAGTCGACGCGCAGGTTCAGCTCCGGGTCGTCCCAGCCCGTGTACACCTTGTTGATGGAGATCAGCTGCCGGTGCCGGGGGAAGCGGGTGAAGAACGTCCCCGCGGCCTGCCCGGACTCCAGCACCAGGTGGTCACGCCCTGCCCGGTGCAGCAGGTAGGACGCCTGCAACCCCGCCGGGCCGGCGCCGATCACGAGACACTCGGTCGTTACCTCGCTGGACACGACGTTCTCCTTCACGCGATGAGGTGGCGCTTGTCGGGTTTGCCGCTGGGGGCGACGGGAGGTTCGGAGATGGCGGTGAGACGGCTCGGCGCACAGGCCGCACCGAGCCGTCCGCTGACGAGCTCCTGGATCTCGCGCAGTGGTGGGACGCGGTCGGCTTTCGGGACCACGAACGCGTGCACGGCCTCGCCGGTCTCGTCGTCCGGCACCGCCACGACGTAGGCCTCGGCGACGTCCGGGTGCTCGGCGAGCACCTGCTCGATCGGGCCGATGTAGTGCAGGTTCGCGTTGACGATCACGACGTCCCTCGCCCGGCCGGTGAGGCGCAGGTACCCGGCCTCGTCGAACCGGCCGAGGTCGCGGGTGCGGACCCAGCCGTCCACGAACACCTCGGCGGACTCCCCGGGATTTCCCCAGTAGCCGCTGGCCTGTCCGGGTGTGCGGACGTACAGCTCGCCGTCGCGGACCTCCACGTCGACCGGCGGTCGTCCCACCGTGCCGACGGGATCGCCGGGTGTGGCCATCGAGATCATGCCGGTCTCGGTCTGGCCGTAGCCGTGGAAGAGCACCGGCCCGAGGACGTCGAGGGCTTCGCGGTGGCGTTCGGGCGTCAGGGGAGAGCCCGAGACCAGCAGTGCCCGCAACGTCGACAGGTCGGCGGGGTCGCTCTTCTGGGCGGCGACGAGCTTCGCCAGACCGGGCACGGTGATCACGCGTGCCGTGGCCTCGAGCCTCGTGATCGCGTCGGCCGGGTCGCCGGCGACCACGACGGTGCCCCCGGCGGTGAGGGTCAGCACCGCGTACTCGAACATCACCTGGCTCGACAGCGAACCGAACACCAGGTAGCGGCCCAGCCGGGTCGCCAGCTCCCGGACCGCGGGAGGCCAGGCGTCCGGACGGGCGGCCCAGGCGCCGGTCATGGCCGCGTAGGTCTGCGCGCACGCCTTGGGCGCGCCGGTGCTGCCGCTGGTGTGGATGAGCCGGGCGACGTCGCCGGGACGCCCGTCGCACCGCGGCGGTTCCGGCGTGGACCGCAGGAGGTCCGGGACGTCCGCGTCGGTGATCGTGAGCGTGACGTCCAGGCTCAGCAGGTGTTCGACCTGGGCATCTGTCAGCCCCGGCCGCACCCCTGCCACCCGCGCGCCCACCACGTGGCCCGCGAGGATCGTCGCGAACGCCTCCGGGTTCACGCCCTGCAGGAGCGCGAGCCCGTCACCGGGCCCGATCCCCTTGGCGCGCAACCCGGTCGCGATCCGTGCGACCAGGTCGAGCAGTTCCGCGCCGGTCACCACGCGGGTGCCGTGCTCGAACACGGGCCGGTCCGCGGCGGCGCCGAGCACGTCGAGCACCGCGCGCGGGAACGGCTCGGTCTCACGCGCCGGCAAGGCATTCCTTCACGAACACCACGAGCGGCTGCTGGTGCACCTCCGGCACGTCCCAGTGGTTCTCCAGGTTCTCGGCCAGGTGGTGGGTCGCGGTCAGGTCGCCGTCGCGGTAGTAGCGGACGACCGGGTGCAGGTAGCTCGCGTCGGCCGCGTTGACGGCGTCGTTCTCGGCGACGCGCGGGATGCTGATGTCGAACGGGTCCACGGTGTCGTGGTCGGGCCCGTACTCCAGCGTCGCGACGAACCGGTGCTCGGCGGGCCCGAGGCCACCGTCCGCCACGTAGGCGACCGGCACCTCCTCCGAGTACCGCGCGGTCTCGCCGTCGACGCTCACCACGTCGCCCATGACCGCGAACTGCTGCCACAGGCACGAGGACGTGTTCACCCTGGCGATGACCGCGTCGCTGATCGCCTCCGGCGAGAGCTCCAGATCCGCGCCCTGCCACGCAGTGCCGTGGTTGCGGGCGCTCAGGACGCGGTGCAGCGCGCGGGCGCCGTAGCGGAAGCCGTGGATGAACCCGCTGGTCGACTTCTTGAAGTCGCGCGACTGCGTGATCGTGCCCGCGAAGTACAGGCCCGGGACGTTCGTCGACTCGAACGCCGGGGTCTGCTCGGGGAACCGGTCCTTGATGATCAGCGCCGGCCTGGCGTCCCCGGCGAACATCGAGGCGTCGAACCGGAACCCGGTGCACGCGATGATCCGGTCGTACTCCAGTTCGCGCACCTTCTCGACCGTGCGCGCGTACCGGAACTGGATCCGGAACCCGCCCTCGGGCCTGGGGTCGATGCGTTCGATCGTGCCGTCGATGACCGCGTTCTCGCTCTTGAGCTGATAGGTGTCGAGGAAGTTGTTGTTCACCGCCCGCAGGTGCCCGACGTAGTGCGTCTGCCAGGCGAGCTTCACCGAGTGCGGTCCGGCGACGTGGATGACGGCCGCGTGCTCGACCAGGGCGTCCGCGGTCTCGAAGCCCGAGTTGCCCTTGCCGATCACGAGCACCCGCTGGTCGGTGAACGACTCGGGGTCCGTGTCGAACGTGTCGTAGCGCTCGGCGTGCTCGATGCCGGGGATGTCCGGCACGTGGAGCTGGGAGACGCCGGTGGCCATCACCAGGTTCTTCGCGTGCCAGGTCTTCTCAGCGGCCTGGACGACGAATCCGTCGTCGTCGCGGGAGATGCTGGTGACATCGATGTCGTACTGGACGTTCAGGCCGTTCGCGCAGTCCTGGAAGTAGCGGACGATGTCGTCGGCGTCGGGGAAGTACTTGGGCGTGTAGCGGGTGAACAGCAGGGCTGGGTCGTCGAGCAGCAGCGAGTTCCAGTCCATCCGCATCCGCTGCTCGGGGTCGGTGAACCCGGTGTGGACCTTGTTGATGGAGATGAGCTTGCGGTGCCGCGGGTAGCGGGTGAAGAACGTGCCGGCCCCGCTGCCGCGCTCGAGGACGGCGTAGTCGCGACCGTCGCGCTCGAGCAGTGCGGCGAGCTGCAAACCGGCCGGTCCCGCGCCGATGATCAGGTAGTCGTACGCCATGGACGGGGAAGCTACCCACGCCATCTCAGAGCTTTCTGAGATCGGCTGCCTACCGTCCGTCAGGTGACCACGACCGCCTCAGACACGTCCGTGGACCTCGGTTCGCCCCTGACCCCGGCACACCTGCTGCGCGCCGCCGCACCCTTACCGGTGCTCGTCGGTTCCGCGGTGCTGGACCGCGTCGAACGCGGCCGCGCGTACCTGCGCACGGTGCTGGCCGACGACGAACGCCCGGTGTACGGCGCCAAGACCGGATTCGGCGCCCTCGTGGGCTTCGCGGGCCGGTCCTCGGAAGCCGACCAGTGCGACAACACCCTCGCACACCTCGGCGCGGGCCAAGGCCCCGACCTGCCCCTCGACATCACCCGCGCCGCCCTGCTGGTCCGCACCTGGTCGCTGGCCCAGGGCCTGTCGGGTGTGTCCGCGCACGTCGTCTCCGGCCTCTCCGCGATGTTCGCCTCCTCGTTCGTCCCGGCCGTGCCGCGCTACGGCTCCGTCGGCGCCAGCGGCGACCTCATCCCGCTGGCCTACGCCGCCCAGGCCCTGCGCGGCCGCGGTCACGCGTACCTGGACGGCGTGCGGCTGCCCGCCTCGGAGGCGCTGGCGTCCGCCGGCTTGGAACCGTTGGTGCTCGACGGCCGCGACGCCCTGGCGCTGGTCAACGGCACCTCGGTGACCACCGCCGCCACCGCCCTCGCGCTGTCGTCGATCCGCTCGTCCCACCGCGCACTCGCCGACCTCACCTGCCTGCTGGTGGACGTCGTGGGCGCCGACCCCGGATTCCTGGACCCGCGCCTGATCTCCGCGTTCGGCCACTCCGGCGCCGTGACGGTGGCATCGTGGATGCGCTCCACGCTGGAGGGCACCACCCCCAGCGGCCTGCGCGCCCTGCAGGAGCCCTACAGCATCCGCTGCTCACCCCAGCTCCTGGGAGCCGCCGAGGACGCACTGTCCTACGTGGACAGCGTGGTCTCGGCCGACCTGGGCGGTGTCAGCGACAACCCCCTGTTCTTCCCCGGCGACGACCTCGTCGCGCACGGCGGCAACTTCTTCGGCCAGCCCGCCGCCTTCGCCGCCGACGTCCTCGCCATGGTCACGGCCTCCCTCGGCAACCTGGCCGAACGCCAGCTCGACCTGCTCGTCGACCCGGCCCGCAACACGGGCCTGCCCCCGATGCTCGCCGCCGGTCCCGGTCAGCAACACGGCCTGCAGGGCGTCCAGCTCGCCACCACGGCGTTCGTCGCGGAGATCAGACGCGGTGTCCTGCCGGCCAGCACCCAGAGCCTGCCCACCAACCTGCACAACCAGGACGTGGTGCCGTTCGGGACCCAGGCCGCCCTGCGCGCCTACGACCTGGCGGAGCTGCTGCGGTTGCTGTGCGGGTCGCTCGCCCTGGGGTTGCGGCAGGCCGTGTACGTGGGTGGGCGGCGGCCCACCGCGCCCCGATGCGCGGCATTGCTGGACGCGCTGGCGGCGGTGATCGAGCCGGTGGATCCGGATCGGCCGTTGGACGTCGACGTGCGGGTGGCCGCGGAGGTGGTCGCAGGGGAGTGGTGAGCACCCCGCTCACAGCCCGACGCTGGTCATCTGCTCCCGCACCACCCCGGACTCCGCCACCGGCAGCCGCATCGTGAACCGGGCCCCCACCCCGGGCGTCCCCACCGCCTCGACAGTTCCGCCGTGCCCGCTCACGATCTCCCGCACCAACGCGAGCCCCAGCCCGAACCGTCCCTCACGACCACTGCGGTGCAACCGTTCGAACAACCGCTCCGCCTCACCCGGCTCGAACCCCGGGCCGGTGTCCGCGACCACCAGCTCCACCTGGCCGGACGAAGCCCGCACGCTCACCGAGATCCGCCCGCCCTCCGGCGTGTGCCGCACGGCGTTGGCCAGCAGCTCGTCGACCGCGCGCCGCAACCCGGTCTCGATCCCGAGCACCACCACCGGATGCCCGGGGTGCTCGAGCGACACCGTGATCCGGCGCTCGGCGGCACGCTCGGTCTCGCCCACCACCGCGGCCTCCGCCACGTCCGCCAGGTCGACGGGCTGGGAGGGACGGCCATGTAGCTGGGCGGAGGCGAGCAGGTCGTCGACCACGTCGGCGAGGCCGCGGATCGACTTGGCCAGGGCGTCGAGGTCGGTGCGCTGGTCGGCGGGCAGACCGGCGGCGAGCAGTTGGGCGCGCAGGTGGGCGCGGGCGATCGGGGTCCGCAGTTCGTGGCTCGCGTCGGTGACGAACCGGCGTTGGCGGGCCAGCGCTTCCGCCCAGGGGGCGACGGTGCGGCGGCCGACGGTCAGGCCGATCAGCCCTGCCACCAGCAGGCCCGCGGCCAAGGCGATCGCCAGTGCTTGCAGCAGGTGTGTGCGGTCGGAGATTTGGTAGCGCATGTCGAACACCGCCTGCACCGTCGTGCCGTCGGCACCGGAAGTGGTGAGGACGCGGTACTCGGTGCCGTTCGCGGTCACGTCGCGGGAGATCGCCGACCCCGACGAGTGCACCGTCCTGAGGTCGTCGCGCAGGGGGAACCCGGCCGGCACCTCCAGTGGGCCGAGGTGCAGTTCGCCGTCCTCCAGGACGAACACCCACGCGCATCGGGGCGCGATGCCCGGCACGCCGTAGACGGCGTTGTAGCGGAGTTCGCGCGACACCTGGGTTTCCTGTGCGTGTGCCACGACGGCGTAGGCGATGACGCCCACGAACGTGATCATCAGCGTGATCGCCACGCCCACCAGCACGCTCACGCGCAGCCGCGCCCGCCGGACCTCCGTGTGCTCCGCCTCGGCCCACGCCCTCACAGCGCCCCCAACCGGTAGCCGATCCCCTGAACCGTCTGCACGACCGAACGGCCGACCTTGGTCCGCAGGTAGTGCACGTAGGTGTCCACAATGGATTGCGAAGGCGCGTCCTGGAACACCGTGCGCCGCAACGCCGACCGCGTGTGCACGGTCTCGGGATGTGTTGCGAGCACGCGCAGGAGGGCGAACTCCCTGGTGGTGAGCGGGATCTTCTCGCCGTCGGGCAGCACGACCTGGTGTTGCTCGAGCTCCAGGCGCCCGGCGCCGATCCGCAGGACGGCGGCCAGTTCCGCGGCGCGGCGGCACAGTGCTCGCAGCCGGGCTATCAGCTCACCCAGGTCGAACGGTTTCGTCAGGTAGTCGTCCGCGCCGGCGTCGAGGCCGTCGATCCTGTCGCGCACCGAGCCCATCGCGGTGAGCATCAGCGCCTGCGTCCGCACGGACCGGGAACGCAACCGGGACAACAGGTCCAGCCCGTCGATCACCGGCAGGCCGCGGTCGATGACCACCACGTCGTAGGGCCGGGTGAGGGCGAGGTGCAGTCCGCGTTGCCCGTCCAGGGCGACGTCGACGTCGTAGCCCTCGCCGCGCAGCACCGCGGCGAGGAGCTCCACCAGCTCCCTGTCGTCGTCGACGAGCAGCAACCGGAAGGGGTGGTCCGGCCGGATCTTCGAAGAGGCCCGCACGGCAACCACAATGCACGCCCCGGCAGTGTCGGACCAGGTCATCAAGGCCGTGCAACAGCCAATGGACAGGCACCGGGAAATTCACAGTCGTGCCCACAAGGCCAGGTGCAGCGGAATCCCCGGGACATGCGGCAAATGCGCGCGTGGAGGCCCGTCGAGCAAACTTCCACATGTGAAACGGAGTCATCGCGTGACCTGCGATCGCGTGATGACTGTGAACGCGGCTACCAGGCGGGTGCGACGGCGGAGGTGGTGCGCAGCTCGCCGACCCAGCCCGCGGTCGCGACGGCGCGCAGGCCGTCGTCGCCCTCGGCGAGCTTGCCGTGCGGGCCCAGGACCGCCGTGCTGCCGTCGTGCCACCGCACCGGGAGCTTGCCGTGGCGCTCCAGCAGACCGGCGAACTTCGTCGTCAGCGTGGCGGTGCCGATGTGCACCCAGCGGCTCGGGAACAGGTCGAGCAGCTCGACCGTCGCCGGGCTGAGCTCGGGCACGACGGTGATGCCGTGGTCGCGGCCGTACTCGACGAGGTCGCGCAGCGCGTCGGGGTCCCCGTCGGGGAAGACGTGCAGGACGTTGAGCTTGTAGGTGGCCATCCTGTCGATGGCCTTGCGCATCTCGGCCGGCGCCAGCAGCGCGCTCGACACACCGCGCCAGGCGAACGCGGGGGAGTCGCGCACGTCGGCCGCGCGGACCGCGCCGTCGTTGGTCATCAGCTGCCGGAACGACTGCACGCCGTGCCGCAGCCCTGCCTGCGTGCCGGCGCGGAGCATCACGGCGTCGTTGCTGACCAGCAGCGCGTACCCCTCGGGGCCGAGCCCGCGCATGGCCGGGTCGTGCGACACCATCAGCATGCCGTCGGGCGACTCCGCCAGCAGGTAACCGGTCTGCCGGAAGATGTGCTCGCGCAGCAACGCGGCCGCCGTGCGCGCCTGCCCGGTCACCCGGACGGTCACGTCTTCGGTCAGTACGAACGAGCCCGTGCGACGGGGCGCGCTCGTGGGCATGGGAACAATCACCGGTTTCCTCTCCAGCGAGCTAACGCTGGGTGTACCAGCTGAGTTCCGGGGACAGGCCCCGGAACGGGGTTCCGAGGCCTGTCGTGCTGATCACACCGATGTCCGGAGGGCCGCGCCACCTCAGGCGAGCATGTCGCGCACCAGCGGCACGACCTTCGTCCCGTACAGCTCGATGGTCCGCAGCAGCGACTCGTGCGACAGCCCGCCGATCCCGTACTTCAGGTCGAACCGGCTCGCGTCGAGCTTCTTCATGGTGCGCGCCATCTTCTCCGCGACCGTCTCCGGCGACCCCACGAACAACGCGCCGTGCGGTCCCACCTCGTGCGCGTACGACTCCGGCGTCGGCGTGGCGAACCCGCGGGTCTTGCCCAGCCGGCCGATCACGTCGAGGTAGTGCGGCCAGAACTCCTCCCTGGCCTGCTCGTCGGTCTCCGCCACGTGGCCGGGGGAGTGGATGCCGATCGGCAGCGGGTCGCGGCCGAACTTCTCCAGCGCGTGCTTGTAGAGCTCCGAGAACGGCGCGAACCGGGCGGGGTGGCCGCCGATGATCGCGAGCATCAGCGAGAACCCGTACGACGCCGCGCGCACCACGGACTGCGGGCTGCCGCCGACGCCGATCCACGTCGGGAACGGCTCGGTGTACGGCACGACGTCCTGCTCGTGCAGCGCCGCGCGGGTCTTGCCCTCCCAGGTGATCTTGCCGCCCTTGAGCAGCTCGGCGAACAGGTGCGTCTTCTCCTCGAACAGGTCCTCGTAGTCCGCGAGGTCGAAGCCGAACAACGGGAACGAGTCCACACTGGACCCGCGGCCCAGGATGACCTCCGCGCGCCCGTCCGACAGGGCGTTCAGGGTCGAGAAGCGCTGGTACACGCGCACCGGGTCGTCCGAGCTGAGCACCGTCACGGCCGAGCCGAGGTGAATCGACGACGTGCGGGCGGCGATCGCGGCCAGCACCACGTCGGCGGCCGACAGCGGCATGTCCGGGGTGTGGTGCTCGCCGATGCCGAAGAAGTCGAGGCCGACCTGGTCGGCCAGCACGCCCTGCTCGACGAGGTTGCGGATGGTCTGGGCGTGCGTCAGCGGGGTGCCCGAGGCGTCCTGGGTGACGTCGCCGAACGTGTCGAGGCCGAAGGTGGTGGTGCTCATGACTGCTCCTTCACGAAGTTCTCGATTTCCTGCCTGCGGGCCGCGACGCCGAACAGCGGGCTGCCGGGTTCCAGCAGCCGTCCCGCGGCCAGGGACCCCACCGGCACCGGGTCGAACCCGATGCGCGCCAGGAACTCCACGACGGCCTGCAGCGCGGCCGGCGAGTCACCGGCCAGGCCGACGGCACGACCGGCGGCGGGTTCCATGTCCTGGTAGGCGACGTGGTTGAGGGTCTTGACGACGGCCGCGCCCACCAGCCGCGCGGCCACCTCCTCGCTCGTGCCGAGCGGTTGCTCCGCGGGAGGCCAGTGGTTCATCGAGTCGATCACGACCTTGCCCGCGAACATCCCCGGCTCGAGGGAGGAGAAGCGGTGCCACGGGATGGCCAGCACGACGAGTTCCGCGTCCGCGACCGCGTCGGCGGCCGTGAGCGCGACGGCTCCGGGCGCGAGGAACTCGGTGATCATCTCGATCCGCGACGGGGCACCGGACCCCGCGATGGTCACCTCGTACCCCGCCGCCAGGGCGAGGCGCGCGATGACGGGACCGACGTGGCCCGCACCCAGAACAGCGATCTTCACAGCACACCCGACCTCGCTAGTTGATGTGTCATCCACCTTAACCGGACCAGCCCCCGTTTATTCCGGCGGGGGTGCGTGTGAGCTGGGTTACCGTCGACGCATGTGGGCTCTCGGTGACGCGTACGAGCGCTACGTCGGCCGGTGGAGCCGGCCCGTGGCGGCGGAGTTCCTGCGCCGGCTCGACGTTCCGCCCGGCCGGACGTGGCTCGACGTCGGCTGCGGCACGGGCGCGCTGACCGAGGCCGTGCTCGCACACGCGCACCCGGCCGCGGTCGTCGGTGTCGACCCGTCGGAAGGGTTCCTCGAAGTCGCCCGCGCCCGCGTCCCGGACGCGAGGTTCGCCGTCGGCGACGCCACCGACCTGGGCGGGCGGAACGCCGACGTCGTGGTGAGCGGGCTCGTGCTCACGTTCGTGCCCGACGCGGCCGCGGCGGTGGGGGAGTTCGCCCGCGCTGCCCCGTACGTGGGTTCGTACCTGTGGGACTACACGAGCGGCATGCAGATGATGCGGCTGTTCTGGGACGCCGCGACGGACGTCGACCCCGCCGCCGCGGCGCACGACGAGGGCCGGCGGTTCAGCACGGTGAGCGGCGCAGAGCCGTTGCGCGCGTTGTGGACCGGGGCGGGGCTGCGCGACGTCGAGGTGACGGGCATCGTCGTGCCCACGGTGTTCCGCGACTTCGCCGACTTCTGGGAGCCGTTCCTCGGCGGCACGGGCGCGGCGCCCGCCTACGCGGCCACGTTGCCGCCCGAGCAACTCAACGCCGTGCGCGACCTGCTCCGCTCCCGTCTCCCGGAGCAGGGCCCGATCGAGCTGACCGCCAAGGCGTGGGCCGTCAGAGGGGCGCGCTGAGGAACCGCTCCAGGTGCGGGTTCACGTCGGCGGCGTGCGTGAGGCTCAGGAAGTGCGCGCCGCCCTCGACGAGGACCAGTTCGGCCTCGGGCAGCGCGGCGACGAGTGCCTCGGCCTTCGCGACGGGGTAGGCGAGGTCGGCGGTGCCGTGCAGCACGAGCGCGGGCGCACCGATCTCCGGGAGCCGGTCCAGCACGCCTTCGCGGCCGACCAGGGCGTTCATGATCAGCCGCAGCCGTTCCGGCTCGATCGCACCCCACTTGGGCGTCCAGTCCGACGGGTCGTACTCGCCCAGGCAGATCTTCGCGACGGCCTCGGTCACCGTCTCCGGCCCCTGCGCGATCCACACCTCGGCCAGTTGCTGGTAGGCGGCGGAGATCTGCTCGTCCTCGGTCTCGCCGGACGTGCCCAGCAACGCGAGTGCCGTGACGCGCCGCGGGGCCAGCAACGCCATCCGCAGCGCGACGAACCCGCCCTGGCTCGTGCCGATGACCGCAGCGCGGTCGACGCCCAGGGAGTCCAGCACCGCGAGCGCGTCGCGGGCGACGTCCCAGTGGTCGAACGGCGCGGTCGCGGGCGTGGCACCGTGCCCGCGCTCGTCGATCGCGACGAGCCGGAAGCGGTCGCCGAACGCCGCCACCTGCGGTGCCCACATCGACGCGTCCATCAGGAAGCTGTGCAGCAGCACGACCACCGGGCCGTCCCCGCCGTGGTCCGCGTACGACACCAGCTGCCCGTCCGCCGTGGTCACCGTCGCCATGCCGTACACCCCGTCCCGCATAGTGGATCTTCAGCACCGCCCGCCCGGTTGCCAATACCCTGCCCGGATGCGACAAGTGTTCAGGGGCGCGGTGCTGCTCCTGCTGCTGTTGATCGTCGTCCCCGCACCGGCGAACGCGCAACAAGAGCAACCTCCGCTGGTCCGCGTGGGCACGGAGGGCACCTATCCGCCGTTCTCCTTCCACGATCCCCAAACGCAGGAACTGACCGGTTACGACATAGAGGTCGTCAAGGCGATCGCCGCGAAGGCGGGCTGGCGGCTCGAGTTCGTCGAGACCCAGTGGGACGCGATCTTCCCCGCCCTCGACGCGTCGCGGATCGACCTCATCGCGAACCAGGTCTCGCGCAACCCCGAACGCGCCGCCAAGTACGGCTTGTCCAGCACCTACACCTACTCGCGCGGCGTGATCGTCCGCCGGACCGGTGACGACCGGATCAAGTCCATCGCCGATCTCAGCGGCAAGACCACCGCCCAGTCCAGCACCAGCAACTGGGCCAAGGTCGCCCGCGAGGCCGGTGCGAACGTCGAGGCGGTCGAGGGCTTCGCGCAGGCCGCCGCGCTGCTGCAGCAGGGCCGCGTCGACGCGATCGTCAACGACAACATCGCCGTCCTCGACTACCTCGCCACCACCGGCTCGAAGGACGTCGAGATCGCGGGCGACGCCGGTCAGGCCGGCAGCGAGCAGGTCCTGGCGCTGCGCCAGGCCGACTCGGCGCTGCTGTCGCAGGCGAACCAGGCGATCGACGCGCTCAAGGCCGACGGCACGTTGCGCGGCATCTCCCAAAAGTACTTCAAGGCCGACGTGTCCGTTCAGGACGGTGGCGCCGCCGACCTGTCGGAAGGACGCGGTCCGCGCAGCACGGGGGACATCCTCGCCTCGACGGCGTGGCCGATGTTCGTCGGCCTGGTCAAGGTCACCATCCCGCTGACCGCGCTGTCGTTCGCGATCGGCCTGGTCCTGGCGCTGCTGGTGGCCCTGGCCCGCATCTCGCCGTACAAGGTGCTGTCGGGGCTCGCACGGGCGTTCATCTCCATCATCCGCGGCACGCCGTTGCTCCTGCAGCTGTTCATCGTGTTCTACGGCCTGCCGCAGATAGGCCTGAAGTTCCCGCCGTTCACCGCCGCCGTCGTCGCGTTCTCGCTGAACGTCGCCGGCTACGCGGCCGAGGTGATCCGCTCCGCCATCCTGTCCGTGCCGCGCGGCCAGTTCGAGGCCGCCTCGACCATCGGCTTCGGCTACGCGCAGACGTTGCGCCGCATCGTGCTGCCGCAAGCCGCCCGCACCGCCGTGCCGCCGCTGTCGAACACGCTGCTGTCGCTGCTCAAGGACACCTCGCTCGGCTCGGTCGTGCTGCTGACCGAGCTCTTCCGCGAGTCCCAGCTGGCCGCGGCCGAGAGCAACGAGTTCCTCGCCCTCTACGCGTTCGCGGGGCTCTACTACTGGGTGATCTGCGTGGCGTTGTCCGCCGGGCAGAAACGACTGGAGACCAGGCTGAACAGGTACGTGATCGCATGACCGACATCCGCATCGAGGTCACGGGGCTCAAGAAGTCCTTCGGCTCGCTGGACGTGCTGCGCGGCATCGACTTCGCCTCCGAGCGCGGCACCTCCACCGTGCTGCTGGGACCGTCCGGCTCCGGCAAGACCACCCTGCTGCGCTCGCTGAACGTCCTCGACACCCCGGACAGCGGCGTCGTGCGCATCGACGACGTCTCGGTGGACTTCTCCGCTCTGCCGCCGGGCAAGGCGGGACGGGCCGAGGGCGCGCGCCTGCGTGCGCAGAGCGGCATGGTCTTCCAGTCTCACAACCTCTTCCCGCACCGCACGGTCCTGCAGAACCTGACCGAGGGCCCGGTCGTCGCCCAGAAGCGCCCGGTGGACGAGGTCGTGGCGGAGGCGCGGTCGCTGCTCGACCAAGTGGGCCTCGCGGACAAAGCTGATTCGTACCCGTATCAACTTTCCGGTGGACAGCAGCAACGAGTAGGTATTGCCCGTGCGCTCGCTTTGAAACCTCGTGTGGTGTTGTTCGACGAACCCACTTCCGCACTCGACCCCGAACTGGTGGGAGAGGTGCTCGCCGTGATCAAAGACCTCGCCTCGGAAGGGTGGACCACGGTCGTCGTCACGCACGAGATCCGGTTCGCCGAACGCGTCGCCGACCAGGTGTTGTTCCTCGACGGAGGCGTGATCGTGGAGCACGGAACGCCTGGTCAGGTCATCGGTGATCCGCGAGAAGAACGCACCCGGAAGTTCCTGCGGCGCGTTCTGGACCACGGCTGAAATGATTCTTGAGGATAGGCTCGCCTAATCACTTCTCGAATTGCGCGCTTCCTGACGTGGTGGCATGGTCCGGATTACCGAACCTTTCCCACCACGTCAGGAGCGGACATGACCACTCTCGAGAACCCGGCGATGCCCGCAGTCCACGATTGCACCGTGAGCGACTGCTCTTACAACCACGACGGCTGCCACGCCTTCGCGATCACCGTCCGCGGCGACAACGGCGCGGCGGACTGCGGCACGTTCATCCCGCTGGGCACGAAGGGCGGCCTGGACAAGGTCGTCGCCCAGGTCGGCGCCTGTTCGCGCACCGACTGCGTGCACAACGCCTCGCTGGAGTGCACGGCGCAGAGCGTGCGAGTGGGCCAGGGCGAAGGCGACCACCACGCCAACTGCCTGACGTACCAGCCGCATTAGCCCTCGTCGTCCTTGCGGTCGACGGCCCGGCCCAGCTCTCGCAGGCCGACGTTGACCGCGATGATCGCCACGGTGCCGGCCGCCGCGACGACGTGCAGCCCGGCACCCGCCAAGGACCCCACCGCGGCCGCGCACCACAGCGTGGCCGCGGTGTTCAGTCCGCGGACCGACAACCCGTCGCGCAGGATCACGCCCGCGCCGAGGAACCCGATCCCGGACACCACCTGCGCGGCGACGCGCGTCGGGTCACCCTGACCGTCGAACCCCTGCGCGGACAGCAGGACGAACAACGCGGCACCCACCGCCACGAGGGCGTTGGTCCGCAGCCCCGCCATGCGCGAGCGGTACTGCCGTTCGAACCCGATCAACGCGCCGAGGCCCATGCTCTCGGCGATGCGCAGTGTCATGTCGAAGACGTGCATCGTGTGACTCCCCTTATGTGCAGGGGTGTGCGTCACACGCCAGAACTCGAGCGTGCGAGGTGGGTCGACCTCTGCTGGCTACTGTGGCCTGGCATGTGTCGCTCACCTCGCTTCCTGTTGTCTGCGGTCGGACCTGGTCACGGTACCGAGACGGGCGTGAGGCCGGGGTGGGAGTGGGACGGGCGTCTCATTCCCAGGCGAACTAGAGCATCTCGAGCGGCGAGGGGCCGTCCGGCGGAGGGAAGGCCCGGTCCAACTCGGCCAGGTCCTCGGTCGTCAGACTCAGCTCCACCGCCCGCGCGTTGTCCCGCACGTGCTCGACCGTGCCCGCCTTCGGGATCGCGCAGACCTGGGGCAGCCGCAGCACCCACGCCAGCGCGACCTGGGCGGGCGTGGCGTCGTGCCGTGCGGCGACGGAGGCGAGGGCGGGGGAGTCCAGCAGCCTGCCCTGTTCGACGGGGGAGTAGGCCATCACCGGGACGCCCGTGGAGGCGTGCCACGGCAGCAGGTCGTGCTCGGGGCCGCGGCGGGTGAGGTTGTAGAGGATCTGGTTGGTCTGGCAGGAGCCCGGCAGCGCCGTCAGCTCGCGCATGTCGTCCAGGTCGAGGTTGCTGACGCCCCAGTGCCGGATCTTGCCTGCGTCCAGCAGCGCCGCGAAGCCGTCCAGGGTCTGCGCGAACGGCACGGTGCCGCGCCAGTGCAGCAGGTACAGGTCGAGGCGGTCGGTGCCCAGGCGGCGCAGCGACGCCTCGCAGGCGCGCACCACTCCGGCCGCGGAGGCGTGGGACGGCAGCACCTTCGACACGAGGAACACCTCGTCGCGCCGACCGGCCACCGCTTCGCCCACGAGTTCCTCGGACGCGCCGGAGCCGTACATCTCGGCCGTGTCGATGAGCGACAGGCCCAGGTCCAGGCCGGTGCGCAGGGCGGTGATCTCCTCGGCGCGCCTGCCGGGGCGCTCGGCCATCATCCAGGTGCCCATGCCGAGCGCGGGGACGGTCTCGCCGGAGGGGAGCAGCACGGTCATGCGCTCCAGCTTGCCGGGTACGTTGGTCTGATGCGACGTGCGGGCCTGATCCTCCTCGTGCTGCTCGTCGTCGCCCTGGCGATCGCGGCGCAGCTCGTGGACCTGCCCGACGGGACAGAACTCCGCGCACTGGTGGACGGTGCGGGGAGTGCGGCGCCGGTCGTGTTCGTGGTGGTGTGCGCGCTCGGAACGGCGGTGTTCTTCCCGAAGCCGGTGCTCGCCACGGCGGCGGGGTTGCTGTTCGGCGTGGGGTGGGGGAGCGCGCTCGCGATCGCGGGGTTCACGGCGGGCGCGATGATCGCGTTCGCGGTCGCCCGCCGGCTCGGCCGCGAGACGGTCGAGGGCTGGCTCGGGGAGCGGCTGCAGGTGCTCGAACGGGTCTTCGCGCGGCGCGGGGTCGAGGCGACGCTCGTGATCAGGTTGCTGCCGGTCCTGCCGTTCGCGCTGGCGAACTACGGCGCGGGGGTCACGTCGGTGCGGGGCGCGCACTTCGCCCTCGGCACGGCGCTGGGCCTGGTGCCCTCGGCGGTGCTCGCCGCGGTGCTGGGCGACGCCCTGAGCGATCTCGGCTCACCGCGTTCGATCGTCGCGTTGTCGATCTGGGCGGTGCTGGCGGCCGTGGGGGTGTGGTGGGGCCGGAACTTGATCACAACGGCCGCACGGGCCTCCTAGGCGCCTTCCCGGGGCACGCAAAAAGCCGCCCCGGCGGGAGACCGGGACGGCTTGACGCGTCTGCGGTGGATCAGGCCGTGCGGGTACGGCGTCCGCGAAGCTCTTCGAGGCGCTCGTCGAGCAGCTCCTCGAGCTCGGGGATCGACCGGCGCTCCAGGAGCATGTCCCAGTGCGTGCGCGGCGGCTTGACCTTCTTCACCTCCGGCTCGACACCGTCGATGATCTTCGACTCGGTGCCGTGGAGACGGCATTCCCAGGTCGGCGGCAACTCGGCGTCGTCGGAGAAGGGGACCTCGAAGTCGTGTCCCTTCGGGCAGGCGTACCGCGCTGCCCGGCGCGGAGCGAGATCGTGGTTGCGGTCGGTCTCGTAGCTGACTGCTCCGAGCCGGCTTCCACGCAAAACGCGGTCGGCCATGGCGGTGTCCTTTCGCTCGGCTCAGGGCCGGGGCCCAGGCTGCTTGCTCACCGTGTGCAACGCCCGGATTGCTCCGTTTGTTTCCGGTTCGCTCTCATGGTCGCCCACAGTGACGTCGTTCACTCGTCAACGAAGGCTTCCTACTAATGGATGCGATCGCCGCAGGATCGTGACGCGTTATCAAGCTCCTGCGCTCATGCATCACTCTAATGGCCCAGCGGCGGCCGTGGGTAGTCGGTTATGCCAACCGAAGCTGACCACTTTGTGCGACGTCAGGGCCTAGGTCGCCCAACCGAAAGTGACGCCTGCAGAGCACCTGGTAACGGACGGTAGTTTCCGTGGTGTCGGTTACACCGTTGCTCTCCGTACCCGATCGATGCTGTTCCGTGTCCGTTTTGGTGTCGGCGACCAGGACGGTGTCTCCCGCGCGGATCACCTGACCGGCCCGCACCCGTGCGTTGAACCGACCCGGCACCCCGCACCAGCACAGGACCTCGACCTGGATCGCCTTCAGCTCGTCGGCGAGTTCGAACAGCCGCTGCGATCCGGGGAACATCTCGCCGCGGAAGTCCGTGGCCAGCCCGAAGCAGTACACGTCCACCTGGACGTCGTCCGCGAGCTCCGCCAGCTGCTCCACCTGACCGGGGGACAGGAACTGCGCCTCGTCCACGATCAGGTAGTCCACCCGCCGGCCCTCGGCCCACTCCGACCGCACCATCTGGCGGAGATCGTCGTCGCGGATCTCCGCGGCCGCGCGCGTGATGCCGATGCGGCTCGAGATCTGCGGGCGCCCCGACCGGTCGTGCCGCACCAGCAGCAGCCCGCGCCGGCCTTGACGTGAGTTGTTGTGGTCGATCTGCAACGCGAGCGTCGACTTGCCGCAGTCCATCGGACCGAAGAAGAACTTCAGGTGCCCGACCACCGGCGTCGAGCGCCGGGAACCAGCGACAGGTACAGCGGAGAGGGCGTCTGTCGGATCGGGAAGGGCGTCCACGGCGGGTCACCCTAGTGCCTGGATCCCGATCATGAGGAATCCCCACGGTCTGTCCCTCGCCATCGTCCGCCCCTTCGAGTGCGACCTGCTGTTTCGCGACGACATAGCCGCTGAGAGGGCCCTCTAAACCTCCTCTGGGATCGAATCGCTCGATAGTTTCAGTGTGGACTGATTCTCGCGCTCCGGCGGAGGTCCGGTCGGGGGAGGGGAGCGGACCTCACGAACAAGGACGCCGCGCCTGGGCGAGTGGGCGGGCTCGGCGGTGAACCCGCTGATCGTGGGGCAGGGGGCGTGCCGGAGGTGGAGGGGCGCGCGGGCGGCAAGCCGGGCATGCGTGACGCCGGCCCATGGGCCGAACGCCCGACGGTCATCGGTGCGAGCGGCGGGATATCTGAAGATCCCTATATCTTCAGTGTTGACTAAATAGAGCCACTTCGGTTGGTCCGCTTCCCAATATAGCTCGCGCCGCGATATATTCAGCAACATGAGTGGTCGGGTCATGTCCGAGCAGACGTTCCTCGTGCTCACCGCGCTGGCGGAGGAGCCGTTGCACGGCTACGCGATCGTGCAGGCGGTGGAGCAGTTGTCGGAGGGGCGGATGGTGTTGAGGGTCGGCACGCTGTACGGGGTGCTGGACCGGTTGGTGGCGGACGGGCTCGCCGAGCGCGACCGGGAAGAGGTGCACCAGGGGCGGCTGCGGCGCTACTACAAGCTCACCGACTCCGGTGTGCGGGCGTTGCAGGCGGAGGTCGCCAGGCTGAGCGCGAACGTGCGGGCGGCGACCGCGGTGCTGAGGGGGAGGGGCGTCCAGGCATGGGCGGGTCGGGCATGAGGAATCTGGAGCGGCGCTACCGCACGCTGCTGAAGGTGTTGCCCCGCTGGTACCGGCGGGACCGCGAGGAGGAGATGGTCGGGATCTTCCTGGCCGAACGCGACGACGACCTCGACCTGGAGCACAGCTGGCCGGGGTGGGGGGAGACGGGGGCGGTGCTCGCGCTCGCGGTGCGCACGCACCTCGCGGCCGGGGCGGCGCTCACGAGCGTGCCGTCGAAGGTCGCGCGGCGCGGCGAGGTCGTGCGCGCGCTGGGGATGCTCGGGTTGTTGCTCGGCATGTTCTACGCGATGAACATGGTCGTGACGGTCGTGGTCGGGCTCGGTCGTCCGTTCCAGTCGCCGCAGCCGTGGTGGCGGGTGCTGGAACTGGCACCGGTGGTGGCGTTCGCGGCACTGCTGATCGGGTGGCGCACACTCGCGAAAGTGGTGGCGGCGGTGCCGTTGTCGCTGGTGGTGGTGTCGGTGACGGCGACGGGGGATCCCGGGTACGTGCTGGTCTGGGGCGTGTTCCAGTTCCCGTTGCTGGTGACGTTCGTGTGCCTGTGTCTGGGTTTCCACCGGGAGGCGCCGATCCCGCCTGCCCGCAGGCTGCTGTGGTGGGGCGGGGGAGCGTTGCTGCTCGGGGTGGTCGGCGGGTTCTCCGGGGGGACCGGGATGCAGACGATCGCGGTGCTCACCCTGGTGTTGCGCGTGGCGGTGTTCGTGCGCGGTGACGGGGTGCTGGGGCGTGCGTTGTCGTTGTTCGCACTGGCGCAGTTGGTGCCGTTGCTGTTCGTCGTGGTGCCGTCGCACAGCTACCTGATGCCGGTCGGTGTGCTGGCGGCGCTGCTCGCGGTCGCGGCCGTGGCACCGGTGTGGCGCCGCCCGAAAGCGGCGCCACAGATGGGCTAGACGAGCACGGGTTCCTTGTTGCCCACGGCCTTGATGGCCCGGCGGACCGGCACGAAGATCAGCAGGACGAAGCCGGCGACGAAGAAGATGATCAGGGCGAGGATGGCGGGCCGCAGGCTGCCGGTGGCCTGGCCGACGCCGGCGAACACCAGCGGGCCGAGCCAGCTGGTGGAGCGCTCGCCGACCTCGTAGAGCGAGAAGTACTGGGCTTCGCGTCCGGGCGGGACCATCTGGCTGAACAGGCTGCGGGACAGGGCGTTCGTGCCGCCGAGCACGATGCCGATGCCCGCGGCGACGAGGTAGAACGACGTCTCGTCGCCCGCCTCGACGAAGAACGCCGCGGTGATCACGACGATCCACACGACCAGTGAGCCGAGGATCGTCTTCTTGGCGCCGACGCGCTTGGCGACGTAGCCGTGCAGGACGCCGCCGATGAAGGCGACGAACTGGACGATGAGGATCACGGTGATCAGCGTCTGCTGGTCGAACTTGAGCTCGACGCTGCCGTACTGGGCGGAGACGTTGGCGACGGTGGCGATGCCGTCGGTGTAGATCAGGTAGGTGCCGAGGAACGCGAGGGTGAGCGGGAAGGCCTTGGCCTGCCTCAGGGTCGTGCCGAGTTCCTTGAAGCCGGCGGAGATCACCGAGGCGCCCTGCTCGCCGCCGTGCGGGCGCTGGTGCTCGGTGAGGGCGCGCAGCGGGATGATCGTGAAGGCGGCCCACCAGATGCCGGAGATGACGAACGCGATGCGCGCGGCGTCGCCGGAGGAGATGCCCAGGGAGTCGGCGGACAGGGTGATGCCGAGCTGGATCGCGAGGGCGACGCCGCCGCCGAGGTAGCCGAAGGCCCAGCCGCGGCTGGAGACGGCGTCGCGTTCGTCGGGTGTCGCGATTTCGGGCAGGAAGGCGTAGTAGACGACGACGCTGGAGCCGTAGCAGATGTTGGCGAGGATGAAGAAGACGACGCCGAGCTTCCAGTTGGTGCCTTCGACGGCGGCGAGCGCGATGGTGGCCGCGGAGCCGGTGAAGGCGAAGAAGCCGAGCATCTTCTTCTTGTTCTGGGTGCGGTCGGCGATGGCGCCCATGACGGGCAGCACGAGGACCTGCACGACGGTGGCGATGGAGAGCAGGTAGCCCCACAGCGAGCCGGAGGGGAACTGCAGTCCGAGGATCGTGACGTCGCAGTTGGCGAAGGCGTTGTCGTTCGCGCACGGGTTGGCCCCGTTGAGCGCGGTGTCGGCCTTGGCGGCGTTGGTCGCGATGCTCGTGAGGTACAGCGAGAGGAAGACGGTGATCACGGACGTGGGGAACACGGAGTTCGCCACGTCGTACCAGACCCAGCCGCGTTGTTCCTTCTTGCGGCGCCCGGCGTTGTCGGCGTCGGCGGCGTCGTCGCCCTTGCTCTTCATGACGGCGGACTGTACTTGTCCGCCCTCACGTCCATTGATCGACTGCCCAACCTGTTACCAGCTGTTCCGGGACCGGAGAACTTCGCGCAGGACGTCCGGCCGGTCGGTCACGAGCCCGTCGACTCCGAGATCGAGGAGCGCGCGCATGTCGGCCTCGTCGTCGATGGTCCAGACGTGCACTTCGAGGGACCTGCGGTGGGCGGCCTGGACGAAGCGGCGGTCGACGATGTGCAGGCGTCCCTGGCTGACGGGGACCTGGGCGACCTGGCCGCGGACGGCGAGCCCGGCGAGCGGGACGCGTCCGGCGGCCCAGAGCGCGCCGGCGGAGCGGGGTCCCATGGACGTCAGCAGTTCGGGTCCGGCGATCTTGCGCAGGCGGGCGAGGCGGTTGTCGGAGAAGCTCGCGAGGCAGACGCGGTGCAGGGACTTGGCCTTGCGCAGCAGGGTGACGATCGGTTCGACGGCGCTCTCGGACTTGACGTCGATGTTGAAGAACGTGTCGGGGAGCTCCTCGAGCACGTCGGCGAGGCGGGCGATGGGTTCGCGGCCGCCGACGTTGGCGCGCCGCACCTCAGTCCAGGGGAGGTCCGAGACGACACCCCGGCCGTCGGTGGTGCGGTCGAGGGTGTGGTCGTGGTGCACGACGACGTGGCCGTCGGAGGTGGCGTGGACGTCGGTCTCGATGTAGCGGTAGCCCTCCTGCACGGCCCGGCGGAAGGAGCTCAGGGAGTTCTCCATGCCGGTGAGGTCGTCGACGTGCCAGCCGCGGTGGGCGAAGGCGCGGGGGCGCGGGCCTGCGAGGTAGGGGTGGGTCACGTGACGTGAGTCTGCCTGTTGGTGGTGGCTCAGGAGTGGACAGTGGGTGGCGACACACTGTCGCGTTCTTCTCTATTGCTTCAGTGTGACCTGAAATCAGGCCTGTCGGCCATCTGAACCAGCGTTCGCTCACCACAGACACCCGCAAGGAACCTGGGGACTCGTCCTGTGGATGGCAGCAGGCTCCTGAAGCGTTCGACGAGATCTGAGCGGAAGCCAAACCACGCGGTACACCGGCTCGACCCCGATCCCACCCGAAAGCGGTGCGAAAGGCTCTGCGGGTAGTGTCCGGTTCCCTACGAAGGTCGGGCTTTCTGGCGCGTCGCTGGAGACCACCCACCGCGATTCGCTACCGTCGCGCGCCATGGAGCGCTCCATGGAGGCGGATGAGCCCAGGCACTGCGCGTGGTGCGGGAGGCGGTTGCCGGGGAGTGGGCGGATCGGCCGGCCGAGGCGTTATTGCGCGCAGCCGTGTCGTCAGCGTGCGTACGAGCGCAGGGCGGCGTTGCAGCGGGGTGGTCTGCCGGAGGACGCGGTGGTGTTGAGCACCGCGGAGCTGGCGGACCTGCAGGACAGGTTGTTCCAGCTGCGGTGTGCCGCGGAGGACGTGGTGACCGCGGCGCAGGACGGGGCGGAGAACGAGGAGCTGAGGAAGCTGGCGGCGGAGCTGGTGGAGTCGGCGAAGGGTTTGGAGCGGCTGCGGTAGCCGTTCGCACAACAGCGAACTGACCGGCGTAGCGGGTTGCTTACGTCCGGTGATCGGACGATCATGACGCGCGTGACCTCCTACTGCCGCACGGTGCTGGACCGGGCGGGTGTCGGCTATGCCGTGACGGATTCGCGCGGGAACCTGTTGTGGTGCAACCGCGCGTTGGGTGCTGTGCTGGGGGTTCCGGTGGAGCAGGCGTACGGGCGGTCGTTGCCCGCGTTGCTGCCGGGGGTGCCCGAGGTGCCGGCGCCGGTGCGGGAAGTGCTGGTGCCGGGGCCGAGGTGGCTCGAGGTGCGGTGCTCGAAGCTGGGTGACGACCTGATGTACGAGGTCGTGGACGTGTCGTCGTGGCGTGATCGTGAGTTGACGGTGACGCAGGAGGCGGACGCTCTTCGGCGTGCTCAGGCGTTGGGGCGGATGGGCACGTGGGAGTGGTTGATCCGCGAGGACCGGGTGACGTGGTCGGACACGTTGCTGGAGATGTTCGGGTTTCCGCCGGGGACGGCGTTCGACTTCCAGATGTATTCGCAGCTGGTGCACCCGGACGATCTGCCGATGATCGAGGAGACGCTGGACGCGGCGCTGAAGTCGGGTTCGGTGTTCACGTACACGCATCGGATGTTGCGGCCGGACGGCAAGGAGCGGGTGTTCGAGTGCTTCGGTGAGGTCGTCGTGGGGGACGACGGCACGCCGTTGAGGGCTTTGGGGACGGCGCACGACGTGACGCAGTCGAGTCGTGTGCACGACGAGCTGGTGCGGATGGCGGAGCAGGATCCGTTGACGGGTCTGCCGAACCGCAGGGCGTTGACGCGTGCTCTGGAGCAGGAGCTGGCGAACAACGGTTCGGGTGCTCTTCTGGTGCTGGACCTGGACAACTTCAAGGACGTCAACGATCTGCGCGGTCATGCGGTGGGTGACCGGGTGATGCGGATGCTGGCGTCGGCGTTGCAGTCCCGTCTGGGTGACAGGTTGATCGCTCGTCTGGGTGGTGACGAGTTCGCGGTGGTGTTGCCGGGTGCGTCGCCGAAGGACGCGTCCGAGGTGGCTGATGGGCTGCGGGACGCGGTGGCGGGTTTTCCGCTCGCCGGTATCGGTACTCCTGCGCGGATCACGGTGAGCACGGGTCTGGCGGAGTTCGGTCCGGGTGATTCGTGGGAGTTGGTGCTGGCGAACGCGGATTTGGCGCTGTACGCGTCGAAGGCGGCGGGCCGGGACCGGGTGACGGTGTACGAGCCGAACCACTACGCGGACACGGTGAAGCGGGTCAGTGTGCTGGACCGGCTGCGGGCGGCGCTGTCGGGTGGTGGTCTGGCGCTGTACGGGATGCCGATGGTGGAGCTGACGTCGGGTCAGACGCTGGGGCACGAGTTGTTGTTGCGGTTGGAGGACGGGCAGGAGCCGTATCTGGGTCCTGCGGACTTCCTGCCGGTGGCGGAGCGGTCGAACCTGATCCTGGAGGTGGACCGGTGGGTGTTGACGACGGCGATCGACGCGTTGGTGGCGCAGCCGGATCCGCGGTTGCGGTTCAACGTGAACGTGTCGGGGCGGACGTTGGAGGATCCGGACTTCGGTGATTTCGTGCTCGACAAGCTGGGGTCTGCGGGGGTGGCGCCGGGCCGGTTGGGGTTGGAGATCACGGAGACGGCGGCGGTGACGAACCTGGACGCGGCGGTGACGCTGGCGACGCAGCTGCGGAGTTTCGGGTGCCGGATCACTCTGGACGACTTCGGTTCGGGGTTCGGGTCGTTCGTGCACCTGAAGCACTTGCCGATCACGGGTATCAAGATCGACGGTGAGTTCGTGAAGGGCATCGAGACCAACGACGCGGACGCGGTGCTGGTGTCGGGGATCGTGCAGATCGCGAACGGGCTGGGGTTGTCGGCGGTGGCGGAGTGGGTGGAGCGTCCGTCTCAGGTGGACGCTTTGAAGGGGCTCGGGGTGCGGGTGGGGCAGGGTTTCCACCTCGGTCGGCCGGTGCCGTTGAGTGACGTGGTGAGCGCGGAGCGCATGCCGCCGAATGGCGCATTGTCGTCTCAGGTGGTGGGCGCAGAGGATGGTGCGCGCTCCTGATCCCCGCCCGATGGGATGTCCGTGTCGTCTTGTGGTGTTCGTCGTCTTGAGTTGAGCGTTGCCGAGCCCGAGTTGTCGGTGGACTTCTTCGCCGGGGTTCTCGGGTGGACGGTGATCGCGGAGCCCGGTGGGTCGTTCTCGGGCTGGGTGGGTGATCGGCTCGCGGCTCAGGTCGTGGCGGGGGACCGGGGTTGGCGGGTGTTCTTCGGCGGTGATGAGCCGCGGGAGTTGGTGGGCAACTCCTCTGTGGACTCCGGGCGGGTGTTGCACGGTCCGTGGGCGCCGCCGCCGCGCGCTGGTGAGCCGTGCTGGGCGGAGTTGATGACGTCGGCGCCGCGGGACGAGTACTGGGTGTCGGAGTTGGGCTGGGAGAGCAGGTCCGGCGCGGAGGACTTCGTGTTGTTCACCTCGGCGCGTCATGGTGATCCGCGTGCTGTGGCGGGGCGTCTGGTGACGTCGCGTGCGGAGGGCTGGCAGGTGTACTTCGCGGTGGAGGACGTGGCGGCGGTGTGTGCGCGGGTGTCCGAGTTGGACGGTCGTGTGCTGCTGGAGCCGACGACCGTGCCAACGGGACGGATCGCGTCGATCGAGGGGCCGCGTGGTGGTGCGTGCGTGGTGCTGGAGAAGCCCGCGGGCTGGGGCGGTGCGTGGGCTAGCTAGTGGTGTCGCGGTCGAACCACGCCACCGCGAGCAGGATCAGGGCGGTGGCGGTGCTGACGCCGGAGTTGATGAACAGGTCGCTGGTGGCCATGCCGATCTCGCGGCCCCAGTAGGCGAGTTGTGAGCCGGCGTCCCAGAACAGGTACATCAGGGCGTTGACGACGATGATCTTGCGCCGGTCCTTCGCCCGCTGCAGTCCCATGGCGATGACCGTGACGGCGATGATCAGGACGTGGTATCCGGCGACGGCGTACCACTGGAACGCGCGGGTGGGGGTCATCTCGCCGCCGAGGTAGGCGCGGTCGGTGAGTGCGGGGTCGAGGGTGAGCACGACGGCCTGGAGCAGGTTGAACGCGATGTAGGCCCACAGGACGATTTTCATCCAGAGCTTCACCCGCGGGTCACTGCTCCAGTTCGGGCGGGAAGCCGCCGGTGGCGATGGGGCCCCAGCCGGTGATGGTGACGCGGATGAGGGACTTGCCCTGGCGGAGCATGGCGGCGCGGTACTCGTCCCAGTCGGGGTGCTCGCCCGCGATGCAGCGGTAGTACTCGACGAAGTCCTCGAGGGCTTCGGGCAGGTCGAGGACTTCGGCGGTGCCGTCGATCTGGACGTAGGGGCCGTTGAAGTCGTCGGAGAGCACGCAGAGGGTGACGGCCGGGGTGCGGCGGGCGTTGCGGACCTTGGCGCGCTGGGGGTAGGTCGCGACGACGACGCGGCCCTGGGAGTCGACGCCGCAGGAGACGGGGGAGACCTGCAGTCCGCCGGTGCTGCCGCGGTGGGTGATGAGGAGGCCGTGGTGGCGGGTGGAGAGGAACTCGAGCAGCTGCGGCCGGTCGACGACGTCCGCGGTGGCGATCTTCGGCATGATGTCCAGCATGGCACGCTTCACCTCGTTCGACGGCACTGAACTCGCCTACCGGGAGCTGGGCGAGGGGCCCCCTCTGCTCGTGCTGGCGGGTGGTCCCGGGCGGGCGTCGGAGTACCTGGAGACGCTCGGTGGCCTGGACGCGTCGCGGCGGCTGGTGGTCCTGGACAACCGGGGTACGGGGGAGTCGGCCGAGCCCGCGGACCCGTTCACCTACCGCCGGGACATGCTGGTGCGGGACGTGGAGGCGCTGCGCCGGCACCTGGGCCTGGACGTGGTGGACGTGCTCGGTCACTCGGCGGGCGCGGGCATCGCGATGGGGTACGCGGCGGACTTCCCGGACCGCGTCGGGCGGCTGGTGCTGCTGACGCCGGCGTTGCGCAGCGTGGGGTTGTCGCCGGAGCAGAGCGACTGGGACGCGTTCCTGGCCGCGCGGGCCGATCGGCCGTGGTTCGAGGCGGCGACGACGGCGCTGGAGCGCAACGCGGCGGGTGACGACTCGGTGGAGAACCGGGTGGCGGCCTCGCCGTTGCTGTACGCGCGGTGGGACGAGCGGGCGCAGGCGCACGCGCGGGCCGAGCTCGGGCAGTGGAAGTACGAGGTGGCGCTGGGCTACAACGCCGAGGGTGCGTTCGTGCCGGGTGTGCTGCGGCGGGCGCTGGCGGACTTCGGCCACCCGGTGCTGGTGTACGCGTGCTCGGAGGACCCGATCTCGCCGGTGCGGCGGTGCGTGGAGCTGGCGGACCTGTTCCCGGACTCGACGCTGACGGTGCACGACGGTGTGGGGCACTACCCGTGGGTGGAGGAGCCGGAGCAGGTCGCGCGGCGGATCGAGGCGTTCCTGGCCGACTAGGGGGACCGGGTGGTGTCCGGCGGATCCGTCCGAGGAGTGGCGGTGCCGGCCCTCGCGGTCTCGTTCCCGGCGTGCTCGCCTGGTGCGGCGGTGCCGTCTCCCCCGGTCGCTGTCGCCGTAGGTGCGGGTCAGCGGGCGGCGGCGGTGGCGACGCGGTCGCGGCCGTTGTTCTTGGCCTGGTAGAGGGCCTCGTCGGCGGCGAGCAGCAGGGGGCTGAGTTCGAGGGCGGTGTCGGGGAACACCGCGGCGCCGACGGAGCCGGTGAGGCCGGTGATGACGCGGGGCTCGCCGGAGCGGTCGACGACCTCGATCTCGAGGCGGGCGATGTCGAAGCGGATGCGTTCGGCGGTGGCGCGGACTTCGGCGGTGCCGACGCCGGGGAGCAGGACGGCGAACTCCTCGCCGCCGAAGCGTCCGACGAGGTCGTAGGAGCGGACGGCGTGTCTGAGGGTGTCGGCGACGGCGCGCAGGACGCGGTCGCCGGCGAGGTGGCCGTAGGTGTCGTTGATCTGCTTGAAGTGGTCGAGGTCGAGGATGAGGACGCCGACGGTGGAGACGAGGCGGCGGGCTCGGGCGATCTCGCGTTCGGCGACGTCGTGCCAGAAGGTGGCGTCGACCAGGCCGGTCTTGCTGTCGGTGCGGGCGGCGACGCGGAACTGGGGCAGCAGCAGTCCCATGTGCAGGGCCAGGACGGTGAGCAGCAGGATCGGGGAGAGCCACGGGCGGGCGGTGGCGATGATGGCGATGCCGGAGCCGAGGCCGACGGACGCGGTGACGATGAGGACGTCGGAGGCGTGGCCGAGCGCGGTCTTGAGCGGGTTGGCGGGGTTGGTCATGATGATCGCGCCCACGACCAGGGCGTAGTTGACGAACCAGTAGAGGAATCCGGCGATGACGAGGGCGATGAGTCCTCGTGGACCGTCCAGGTCGGACGGGTGTGAGGCCGAGAACATGTGCAGCACCCATTGCGCTGCGGCACAGCCAAGTACGACAGTGGCGGCGGAGAACAGTTTCCGGTAGAGAACGGCCCGGCGCTTGTACACCCGCAGCCACGCGTGCAGGTAGATGGTCACGACCATCAGGACGACCAGTGGCATCGGGAGAACGAGCACGCCCGCGAATTGCCACACCGATTGCATCTGCGCGTGAGGGACGCCCTCAGAGGAGATTTCGCGGATGCGTTCTATTCCGCGCGCCGCTTCGAGGTGGATCAGCGCTGCCGCGGTGAGTGCCGCGAACCAGACCCAGTGGCGCACCTCGACAGGGGTAAGCCGTGCGGTCGCGAGCGTGACGAGTGCCGCGAGCACGGCAATCGTCACGACGTAGGTCAGCACGACAGGAGGAAGGGACCATAACTTCCACCGGCGCGGGTCGAGCCAAGGCACGCTGCCACCCCCACCGAACACCATCAGGAACAAACCACTGTAGCTATCGGGTCACGGGAAGTCGTGGCTCCATGTGGGGGACCTCACCCCCGAGCACACCTCGCTTTTCACCCCTCTTCGCACACCCCGCATTCCCACAAGGAGACGGTCATGATGAACCGCGCGCTGTCCACCGACTGGACTTTCACCTCCACTGACTGGACCTTCGCGACGTCGACGGACTGGACCTTCGCCTCCGGTTCGACCGACTGGACGTTCGTGTCGTCGACGGACTGGACGTTCGCGTCGACCGACTGGACCGTCTGAGTCCCTGTGCGTTCGTGGTGACGCGGGAGGGTGCCCGCCCGGCGCCCTCCGCCGTCACCGTGACGGTCGTCGGGCCTGTGTGGACGCCCGTGTCCACTGCCACCCGGCGCCCGCGGCGGCGATCGTGCCCACCCCGGCGACGGCGGCGATGACGTGGTGCACGGGCCAGAAGTGCGCGGCCGCCCCGGCCGCGGCGATCCCCAGGCCCTGGGAGACCCGCAGGGCGGTGACGGCCAGTCCGAACGCCTGCCCGCGCGTCGCGTCGGGCACCGACCGCACGAACGTCGCGTTCGCGAGCAGCTGGTAGCCGCTGGCCGCGCCGGAGAGCCCGAGCAGCACCAGCGTCCACACCAGACCCGGGCCGAACGCCATCGGCAGCAGCACCGCGCACGAGGCGACCGACAGCGCGGGCATCCACCGCAGCCCCCGCTCCGCCGGTACGCGGGCCAGCACGACCATGCCCACCGCCGTGCCGGCGGACACGACGCCGAAGATCGCCCCGACTCCGGCGGGACCGGCGCCGAGCTGGGCGGCCAGCGGGGCGGCGAGGGCCTCGGCGGTGATGTAGAACCCGGAGACGCAGGCCAGTGCGACCAGGGCGCGCAGCCGCCGCTCGCCCCACACGAGTCTCGCGCCGCCGACCAGGTCGGCGGGCCAGGCCCGCACGTGGGGGTGGGCCGGCGCCGGCCGGTCCAGCAGGAACAGTCCGACCAGCAGTGCCGAGACCGCGAACGTGACCCCGTCGGCGACCAGTACCGG
Organism: Lentzea cavernae; assembly: GCF_014653695.1. GTDB lineage: Bacteria > Actinomycetota > Actinomycetes > Mycobacteriales > Pseudonocardiaceae > Lentzea > Lentzea cavernae. The sequence continues at coordinate 53,292 of NZ_BNAR01000005.1, forward strand.
GCTCGGTCCCAGGGTCGCGACGAGCACGCCGCCGCCGAGGAACCCGGCGACCTGCGCGGCCTGGGTGACGGTGTTGAGGACGGCCTGGCCGAGCGGGTAGCGCTCGTCGGGCAGGATGTGGGGCAGCAGCGCCGCCCTCGCCGCCCCGTGCGGGGCTCCCGCGAGTTGCACGGCGACCAGCAGCGCAGCCAGTGCCCACAACGGCAGTCCCGGTACAGCCATCAGCGACAGCAGTGCCGCGCGCACGACGTCGGCGGCCACCATGACATTGCGGCGGGCGAACCGGTCGGCGATCCCCGAGAGCAGCGGGCCGCCGAGCAGGTCGGGCAGGAACGTCAGCGCGTAGGTCAGCGCGGTGAGGCCCGCGCTGGCGGTGCGGTCGTAGACGTGCACCGTCAGCGCGACCCTCGCGAACTGGTCCCCGGCCACCGACACCACGTGCGCCACGAACAGGGCGCGGAACTCGCGATCGCGGGCGAGTCCGCGGTAGCCGGGCATGCGCTACAGGATGGACGACCAGAACCCGCACTGGTGATCGAGGGCGAAGTCGGTGCCCCTGATCGCACCGGGTGCCAGCGACTGCACCGGGGCGCGCCACCCCGGATCGCCGGTGCGGGCGAACCGGCCCCACGCCGAGATCATGTAGTCCGACACCGCCCGCTGGGTGGGGGTGAGGGTCTGGCCCATGTCGAAGAGCATCAGCAGCTCGGAGCCGTGGTAGGCGCCGTACTCGGGGAACGGCGGGAAGCCGGGGAAGATCATCGGCACGTCCGGGTCGGAGAACTCGTAGCCCGAGACCCGTGTGTGCCTGCCCAGTTCCTCGCGTGTGGTCTGCGTCGTGCACGCCCACGACCGGTCGGTCAGCAGCTGGGCGATCTCGTCGCGGGCGTCACCGTTGCCGTTGACCGGGTATCGGGCGGCGATCTGGCCGGCGTTGGGCCCGAACAGCCAGGCGAGCTGGTCGCCGTAGGCGGTCTCGGGAATCGGCTGCGGGAAGAACAACGGCGCGAACAACGTCATCTCGTCGTGCGTCGAGCCGACCAGCGTCGGTACCCGGTGCACACGGCCGGTGCGTTGTGCGAGGGCCGGGTCGGTCGGCAGCAGCGCGGTGTCGAACGACGGTGACGCGAACTGCTCGTGCACCGTGAGCAGATCGGACACCGGCTTGGCCCGCAGACACGTCAGGTCGGCGCAGCCGAGCGCGCCGGTACCGGCGTTCTCCGTGTCGGTGCGTGAGCGCCACACGCCGGTGAACTCGCCGGGCGCGGTGAACGAGGGCAGCGTCAGCCCGCACGGTCCGGACTGGATGATCGCCTTGGCGAACAGCCCGGCCGCGCGTGGTGAGGCCAGCTGCGCGCAGATGCTCAGCCCGCCCGCGGACTCGCCGAAGACCGTCACGTTGCGCGCGTCGCCGCCGAACGCCCGTGCGTTGCGCTGCACCCACTTCAGTGCCGCCTGCTGGTCGGCGAGCCCGAACGTCCCCGAACCGGGCAGGCCGGGGTGCCCGAAGAACCCGAACACGCCGAGCCGGTAGTTCACGGTGACCACGACGGCGTCGTTGTTCGCCGCCAGCCAGGTCGCGTCGTACATCGACGCGCCTCCGGCGGTGAACCCGCCGCCGTGGATCCACACCATCACCGGCCGTGGCCTGTGCGTGCCGCGGGCCGGGGTCGTCACGTTGAGGTACAGGCAGTCCTCGACGTCGGACGCGGGTTGTCCGAGCTGGGAGTTCTGCGCGCACGTCGGCGCGGGTGCCGTCGCGTCCCGCACCCCCTGCCACGGCCGGGCGGGCCGCGGGTCGCGCCACCGGTTCTCGCCGACCGGGGGCGCGGCGAACGGGATGTTCCCGAACGTCCGCACCTGCTCGCCCACCGTTCCGCGCACGGCGCCCTTGTCCGTGCGTACCACCGCGCCACTGCCCGCCGCCGCGGCGGGGCTCACCAGCACCGCACTCGCCATCAGGGCGGCCACTGCCGCCGTCACAATCCTTCTCATCGTCGTCGTCCCCCTTTCGGGTTCGAACGTAGCGAGGTGCGGCAGGGCGGGAAACCGGATAAAGAGGACTGGGGGAGTCCATCGAAAGTAGGACGCGACGCTCACCGGTTGCCCACATACCGACCGGTCGGTACCCTCCGTTCCGTGGGTGACTCAACGCTTCCGCAGCAGCCCGAGGTCGACGCGCTGGTGTTCGACTGGGGCGGCGTCATGACCGTGTCCGTGCCCGAGTTCGTCGGCGCCTGGATCCACGCCGAGGCCATCGACCGCGACGTCTACGGCCGCATCATGCGCGAGTGGCTCAGCCGCGACGCGCTCCCGGACAACCCCGTGTTCCGCCTGGAGACCGGCGAGCTCACGGTGCCCGAGTTCGAACGGCTGCTGGCCGCCGAGCTGATCACCACCACCGGCGCGGCGATCGACGGGAACGGGCTGCTCAAGCGCATGTTCGGCGGTGCCACGCCCGACCCGGCGATGGTCGAGCTCGTCCGCAAGGCCCGCGCCTGCGGCCTGCACACCGCGCTGCTGTCCAACAGCTGGGGCGAGGGCTACCCGAAGGACCTGCTGCTCGAGCTGTTCGACACCGTCGTCATCAGCGGCCGCATCGGCCTGCGCAAACCCGACGAGCGCATCTACCACCACACCCTGGAGCTCATCGGCGTCCCCGCCGGGCGCGCGGTGTTCTTCGACGACGCGCCGATCAACGTCGAAGCCGCCCAGGCCGTCGGCATGCACGCGCTGCGGCACACCGGCGCCGAGAGCACCCGCGCCCACCTCGCCACCCTCGGAGTGAACCTGTGACCGACCTTCCCGGCCTCGACCTGCAGGCACTGGCCACGCACCTGGGCACGGGCCCGCTCACCGGCGAGCTGTTCCGCGGCGGCCGCTCCAACCTCACCTACCGCGTCAGCGACGGCACGCAGACCTGGGTGCTGCGCCGCCCGCCGCTCGGGCACGTCCTCGCGACCGCGCACGACATGGCACGGGAGTTCCGGGTCATCTCCGCCCTGGCCGACACCTCCGTGCCGGTGCCGGGCGCCCACCGCCTCGTCGAGGACACCTCCGTCATCGGCGCGCCGTTCTACCTCATGCAGGAGATGCCCGGCGCCGCCCTGCGCGAACGCTCCCAGTGCCCGTGGATCACCCCCGAGCAGGCCCGCACGCTCTCCGAGCGCCTGGTCGACGTGCTCGCCGACCTGCACTCCGTCGACCCCGACTCCGTCGGACTGGGCGACTTCGGCCGGCCGGAGGGGTTCCTGGCCCGGCAGGTCAAGCGGTGGGGCAAGCAGCTCGACGCCTCCCGCAGCCGGGAGCTGCCCGGCATCGAGGAACTGCGCGACAAGCTCGCCGCCACCGTCCCCGACTCGGCGCGCGCCACGATCATCCACGGCGACTACCGCCTCGACAACGCACTGGTCACCCAGGACCCCCTCGAGATCAGCGCCGTGCTGGACTGGGAGATGGCCACCCTCGGCGACCCGCTCGCCGACCTCGGCCTGCTCTACGTCTACTGGGCGGGCCTGGGCTCCGACAACGACCCCATCACCGGCGGCGTCACCTCCCTGCCCGGGTTCCTCACCGCCGACGAGCTCGTCGCCCGCTACACCGCCCGCACCGGCACCGACACCTCCGGCCTGGGCTGGTACATCGCCTTCGGCTACTTCAAGCTCGCCGTCATCGTCGAGGGCATCCACTTCCGCTTCGCCAGCGGCAAGACCGTCGGCGCCGGCTTCGAGAAGCTCGGCGCGTTCACCGTTCCCCTCGTTCGGCAGGGACTCGCCGCCGCCCACAAGGAGCTCTAATGGACTTCGCCTACGACGCCAAGACCGAGGAACTGCGCACCAAGCTCCTCACGTTCATGGACGAACACGTCTACCCGGCCGAAGCGGTCCTCGAACAGCAACTGCACGACGCCACCGACCCCTGGCAGCGCCAGCCGGTCCTGCAGGAGCTCAAGGCCGAGGCCCGCCGCCAAGGCCTGTGGAACCTGTTCCTGCCGGACGCCGAGCACGGCGGCGGCCTCACGAACCTGCAGTACGCGCCGCTCGCGGAGATCACCGGCCGCAGCCCCCACCTCGCCCCCGAGGCGCTCAACTGCGCCGCGCCGGACACCGGCAACATGGAAGTGCTCACCATGTTCGGCACCGACGAGCAGAAGAAGCAGTGGCTGCAGCCCCTGCTCGACGGCGAGATCCGCTCCGCGTTCTGCATGACCGAACCCGACGTCGCCTCCTCCGACGCCACCAACATCGCCACCCGCATCGAACGCGACGGCGACGACTACGTCATCAACGGCCGCAAGTGGTGGTCCTCGGGCGCCATGAACCCCAACTGCGCCATCTTCATCGTCATGGGCAAGACCGACCCCGACGCCGACCGCCACCGCCAGCAGTCCCAGATCCTCGTGCCCCGCGACACCCCCGGCGTCACCATCGAGCGCGAGATGCGCGTCTTCGGCTACGGCGACCACGCCCACGGCGGCCACGCCGAGATCGTCTTCGACGACGTCCGCGTCCCCGCGACGAACCTGATCGCCGGTGAGGGCGAGGGCTTCGCCATCGCCCAGGCCCGCCTGGGCCCCGGCCGCATCCACCACTGCATGCGCCTGATCGGCATGGCCGAACGCGCCCTGGAGCTCATGTGCCGCCGCGCGGTGTCGCGTGTCGCGTTCGGCAAGCCCATCGCCACCCAGGGCGTCGTGCAGGAGTGGATCGCCGAGGCGCGCGTGCGCATCGAACAGGCCCGCCTGCTCGTGCTCAAGACCGCGTGGCTCATGGACACCGTCGGCAACAAGGGCGCCCACACCGAGATCCAGGCCATCAAGATCGGCACCCCGCTGATGACCGAATGGGTCCTCGACAAGGCCATCCAGGCCCACGGCGCCGGCGGCGTCAGCCAGGACACCCCGCTCGCCGAGCTCTGGGCCGCCGCCCGCACCCTGCGCCTGGCCGACGGCCCCGACGAGGTCCACCGCATGTCGCTGGCCAAGCGCGAGCTCAAGAAGTACCTGTAGACGCATGGACATCACGCGAGGCGGGCCGGCCGACGTCCCGACGATCCTGCACATGTTGGACGACGCTCAGGACTGGCTCGCCTCGCAGGGGCGCACCGGGCAGTGGGGGACAGAGCACTTCTCCGGTGTCCCGGCCGCCGTCGAGCGCTTCACCGCCTACGCCACCACCAGCACCCTCTGGCTCGCCACCGTCGACGGACAGGCGGCGGGCGTGATCGTCACCTCCACCACCCCCGTCGACTACGTACCGCCCGTCGCCGAACCCGAGCACTACGTGCTGCTCCTGGTCACCGCCCGCGCGTTCACCGGACGCGGCGTCGGCGCGGCGCTGCTCGACCACGCCCTCACCGAGGCCCGCGCCGCCGGGGTCGGCCTCGTGCGCGTCGACTGCTACGACGGCGACGACCACCGCCTCGTCGCCTACTACGAGCAGCAGGGCTTCACGTCCCTGGGCACCTTCACCGCGCGCGACGGCACCTGGCCCGGCCGGGTGCTCGGGCAGCGCGTCTAGGTGCTGTCTTGCGAGTTCGTTCGATGAGAGGCGCGGGCGAGCGACCCGGAGACGGTGCCGCCGCCACGCCCTCATACCGGGCCGTATCCGGGCGTTGCGGCGGTGCCGTCTCCGGGGCCCTCGGCCGCCGCTGTCGCCCAACGAACTCGCAAGACAGCACCTAGCCCAGGAACAGGCAGAACGGGTGACCGTCCGGGTCGAACAGGACCCGGACGTCGTCCTGCGGCTGCACCTGCGCGAGCACCGCCCCGCACGCCAGCGCGTGCTCCACCGCCGCGTCCAGGTCGTCGACCTCTATGTCGAGGTGCTGCGTGGCCACCGGCGCTCCGGGTTCGCTCGGCCACACCGGCCGCCGGAACTCACGTTCCAGCTCGAGGTTCACCGTCAGCCCGCCCGGTGTCCGCACCTGCGCCCAGCCCTCGTCCGCCGCCGTCACCGTCCCGCCCAGCAGACGGGCGTAGAACGCGGCGAGCGCGACGGGCTGGGACGTGCCGACCGTGACCGACGTGAGGCGCATGAGGCCCGACGCTAGTTGTTCAGCGCCTCACGTGCCCCGAGAGCTGCCCGGCAGGCGTGCACGAAGTCCCAGAACACCTCGGTAGTCGTGTGCCGCCGGTCCGAGCGCGAGTTCTCCGAGAACATCGCGGTGCGCAGGGGAGTGGTCAGCTCCAGCTGCGCCCCCTGCCGCGAACGGGTGCGGTTGGCGATGTTCGCCCGGTCGAAACCGCCCAGCACCGGGTGGTCGACCGCGTCGATCGTGTGAAAACCCGCCCGCCGCAGCCGCGTCAGCAGCTCCAGGCGCAGCAGCGCGTCACGGCCGCCGACCAGCACGGCCCGGTCGTGGTCCTCCAGGCCCGCCGCCGCGGCGGTGCAGCCGTGCAGGCCCAGGGCGTGGCGGGCGCCGGAGACCAGTTGGCGGGCCACGCGGTCGTCGCAGTTGGACGAGGTGACGTGCAGCTCGTCGTTCGCGGCGGTGCGCAGGCCCTCGAACATCCAGTAGTCGTGCGTCTGCCCGATCGGCACGCGCGTGGACGGGTGGTAACCGGCGATCGCCAGGCACAGTTCCGAGGTGCCGACCTCGATGCCGCCGCCGTGCGGGGCGAGAACGACCGAGGGGGTGCGGGGGCGGTGACGCTTGAAGCGACGCCGGTAATCCTCCCGTTCCACCAGTCGGGGATCGGCGTAGAGATCGGAGTTGGACGCGTACACGTCCAGCGCCGACCACTGGGGATGCGGTCTCATGGCGGGCGGAAGCCTACCCGGCGTCACCCGGACGGCTGCCGCCCGCCAGGCGCATCAGGCGTTGATCTGCCGCGGCGCGTCCTCGCCTGCGGAGATCGAGATCTTGCGGGGCTTCGCGCGTTCCGCGACCGGGATCCGCAGCGTCAGCACACCCGCGTCGTACTTCGCGTCGATGCGGTCGGAGTCGAGCGCGTCACCGAGGAACAACTGCCGGGAGAACACGCCCAGCGGCCGTTCCGACACCTGCATCTCCACGTCCTTGCCCACCGGCCGGCGCTCGGCCTTCACCGTCAGCACGTTGCGCTCGACGTCGAGGTCGATCGCGTCGGGCGCCACCCCGGGCAGGTCGAAGGCCACCACGAACTCGTCACCGTCGCGGTAGGCGTCCATCGGCATCGCCGTGGGACGCGACCACGTGCCCGCCGACCCCAGCACCTGCTGCGTCAGCCGGTCGAACTCACGGAACGGGTCAGTGCGCATCAACATCTGACACCTCCACTCATCTCTCGTAGGACTGTCAATGCGCTGCCCCACTGTTGTAACATGTCGTCGGAACGATGACAAGTCCCTCGCGTCATCGGGAGGATGACATGACGAACGACTACGACGCGGTCCGCGCCGCGGCCGCCTCACCCGGCGACGCCACCGAGGTCCTCGCGGCGCTGATGCTGCTGCGGCAGCTGCGCGACGAGCTGTCCGGATGGGAGCCGCAGCTCATCGAGGCCGCCCGCGAGCTCGGCACGAGCTGGGCCGAGCTCGCCCCGGCGCTGGGCGTCGCCAGCAGGCAGGCCGCCGAGAAGCGCTACCTGCGCGTGCGGCGCACCGACGACACCGGCACCGGGGACGAACGCGTGCAGGCCGAACGCGACCGGCGCGCCGGGGACAAGGCCGTCGCCGCCTGGGCGCAGCGCAACGCGCGCGTGCTGCGAGGACTGGCCGCCCGGGTCGGCCCGCACGACGACGCCGTGCAGCAGGCGCTGGGCGGCAACGACGCCGCGGAACTGCTCACCCCGCTCGCACGGGCCGAGGAGGGACTGCGCGACGGGCAACCGGGCCTGGCCGAGCAGATCGCCGGGATCGGCCAGCAGACCGACCGGTTGCGCACCGACGCGCTACGCCAGCGTCACCGTCCCGGCTGAGGCGTCCAGCTCGGCGGTCACTCCCAGGGGCAACGACCACGACCCCGCGCAGTGCCCGAACCCGAACTCGCCCAGAACCGGCACGCCCAGCCCCGACAGGCGGTCGGTCAGCACCGCGGACACGTCACCGCAGTCCGTCCACGACCCCAGCACGATCCCCGACACCGGCGCGAACCAGCCCGCCCGCAGCAACTGCGTCAGCAGCCGGTCCAGCCGGTAGGCCTCCTCGCCGACGTCCTCGAGCAACGCGATCGACCCCGGTGGCGGCGGCGCCCACCGGGGCCCGCCCACCGACGCCGCGAGCAACGCCACGTTCCCGCCCGTGAGCACCCCCCGCGCCGACCCCGGCACCACCGTCGTGCCGGCGCTCCACGACCTCACACCGTCGAAGAGCACCGCGCGCAGCCGTGCCTGGGCCAGGGGGTCGTCGACGAAGTCCGCGGTGCCCGGCATCGGCCCGAACACCGTCGGCTGCCCGACCGCGTTGAGCTCGGTGTGCAGCACCGTCACGTCCGACGAGCCCACGAACACCCGCGCCGGCAGCTCCTTCCACGGCACGAGGTCGGTCATCCGCAGACACCCGTACCCGCCGCGCACGCAGAACACCGCCGCCACGTCCGAGCACCAGCCCGACACGAACTCCTCGGCCCGTGCCCGGTCAGAGCCCGCGAGATACGGCAACGACCACGGCGCCACCACAGGTGTGGTGACCTCCAGGCCCCACGAGCGCAGCACCTGCGCTCCCGCGGCGAGCCTCGAGGGCAGGGCGGGACCTGCCGGGGACACCAGCGCGACCCGGTCCCCGGCGCACAGCACGGTCACTGCGACAGGTCCAGCACCGGCACGCCGGGCGGGACGAACCCGAACGCCTGGCCGTAGAACGACAGCTCCGCCTCCAGCGCCGCCTTGATGTTCTCGGCCATCCGGAAGCCGTGCTGCTCACCGGCGAAGGTGAGGTAGGCGTGCGGGATGCCCGACCCGGCCAGGTCCGCGGCGAACCGGTCGGCCTGCTCCGGCGGGCAGATCTCGTCCTCCAGGCCCTGCAGCAGCAGCACCGGCCCCGACACCGACCGCGCCTTGCGCGAGGGAGAACGGTCCCGGTAGCGGTCCGCCGCCCCGGGCAGCGTGCCGACCAGGCCCTCGACGTAGCGCGACTCGAAGTCGTGCGTCTCGCCGCCCTCCGAGGTCCACCCCGCGAGGTCCAGGATCGGGAACGCCACCATGCCGCACCGGTACACGTCGGTCGAGGTCAGCGACGCCGCCGACGTCCAGCCGCCCGCCGAGCCGCCGCGGATGCCCAGCCGCGCCGGGTCCGCCGTGCCCTCCTTCGCGAGCTGCTGGGCCACGAACGCGCAGTCCTCCACGTCCACGACACCCCACTGCTCGCGCAGCCGCTCCCGGAACGCCCGCCCGTAGCCGGTCGAGCCGCCGTAGTTGACCGCCACCACGCCGATGCCGCGGCTGGTGAAGTACGCGATGTCCGTGTCGAGCTTGGGCAGCGCACGCCCCGTCGGCCCGCCGTGCACGTGCACCACGTACGGCGGAAGCTCGTCCTCCGGTCCGGCGAAGTCCGGGTTCGTCGGCGCGTACACGTACGCGGGGATCTCACCGAACACGCGCTCCACCGGTACCGGCAGGTACGCCGCCTCCGGTGACTGCTGCCCGCCGGTCAGGTAGGTCAGCTCCCCGTTGGACAGGTCCAGGCGCACCACGGCGAAGTCCGACGTCGGCCCCGCCGCGCCGCAGATCACCACACCGTCGCGCACCGACAGGTCCGCCGCCCACGTCGGCAGGTCGGTCTGCACGTCGGTCACCGTCGCCGAACGCTCGTCGAGCACCGCCAGGTGCCCGGAGCGCACCACCAGGTACCGGCCCGGCGACAGCGTCGCGAACCAGCGGTTGCCCAGCCGCCACATCGGACCGCCCAGCTCCTCCTCGCACGGCGCCAGGTTCGCGCGCGTGCCGTCGGGGGAGACGCGGAACAGGTTCCACCAGCCGTCCGGGTCGGTCAGCGCGAGCAGCGAGTCGCCCTCCCACTCGAACTGGCACACCGCCTCGGTCGCCGACCCCGCCACCACCCGGTGCTCGTCCGAGCCGAGGTCGGCGACGCACAGCTCGGTGCCGTCCCACGGCATCCGCGGGTGGTCCCAGCCGATCCACGCCACCTTCGTGCCGTCCGGGCTGATCTTCGGGCCCGTCATGAAGTGGTGCGACGCGCCCAGCACGCGGATCTCGCCGTCGCGGGTGATCGCCACCAGGTCGCGGCGCACGTCCGTGCGCGCGTCACCGGTGACGGACTCCCGCACGCACCACACCTCGCCGTCCGGGCCCGCCGACAGGTCCGAGTACCGGATCCCGTGGTGGCGCTCCGGCTCCGGGGTCAGCGGCGTGGGCTCGGGAGCGTCGGGGTTGAACACGTAGACCCGCTGATCAGCCCAATGGGTGAACGCCACCCGGTCCTCGGCGAGCACCACGAACGGGCGGCCGCCGTACTCGTGCACCCGGTTGCGGGCGTTCCACGGCGCCGGCAGCACCTCTGCGCCGTCGCGCACCAGCGCCACCCTGCCGCCCTCGGCGGGCCGGCTCTCCGCCCACCACACCCGCTCACCGTGCAGGTCGGCCCACTGGAACCCACCCCCCGGCTTCGAGGTGTCGCCGGCGCTGATCGGCGAGGTCCAGGTCCCGTACGAAGCGATCTTCACCACAACGCGACCCTATACGCGGAGTGTTTGATGGGGGAGGACCTGCCGACGATCTCCGCGTGGCCTAGGGTCGTATCTGCCATGGCTCGCGTCATTCACGTATTCCGCGCACCCGACCGGTTCATCGCAGGAACCGTCGGGCAGCCCGGCGACCGCACCTTCTACCTGCAGGCCTCAGAGCAGAGCAGGTTGATCAGCGTCGCCCTGGAAAAGCAGCAGGTCCAGGTCCTCGCCGAGCGCATCGGCTCGTTGCTCGAGGAGGTGCACCGCCGCTTCGGCACCGACGTCCCCGAGGACGCCCCGCCCGACGACCTCGACACGCAGCCCCTCGACGTCCCCGTCGAGGAGGAGTTCCGGGTCGGCACCATGGGACTGGGCTGGGACGCCGAGTCCAAGGCGGTCGTCATCGAGCTCCTCGCGATCTCCGAGGAGGAGGTCGACGAGGCCGTCGTGCTCGACGACACCGAGGAAGGCCCCGACGCCGTGCGGGTCTTCCTGTCGCCCTCCGCCGCCCGTGCCTTCGCCGAACGCGCCGACCGCGTCATCAACGCCGGGCGCAAACCCTGCCCCCTGTGCGCCGAACCGCTCGACGCGGACGGCCACATCTGCCCGCGGCAGAACGGCTACCGCCGCACCGAAGAAGACTGACGTGGACACCTCCGCGGCCCTGCAGTTGCTCGAACACGGCCGCATCGAGGTCGAAGGACGCCTGGTCGACGCCTCCAACGCCACCTTGTTCTGCAAGATCTCGTTGGACGGCGTCGACGCCCAGTGCGTCTACAAACCCGTGCGGGGCGAACGGCCGCTGTGGGACTTCCCCGACGGCACGCTCGCCGGCCGCGAGGTGGCCACCTACCTGATCTCCGCCGCGTCCTTCGGCGTCGTGCCGCCCACCGTGCTGCGCCCCGGCCCGTTCGGCAGCGGCATGGTCCAGCTCTGGGTCGACACCCGCGAAGAGGACGAACTCGTCGACATCATCGGCGTCGACGACGTCAAACCCGGCTGGATCCCCGTCTTCCACGCCCACGACCGCTTCGGCGACCCCGCCGTGCTCGTGCACGCCGACCACCCGCGCATCGCCGAGATGTCCGCCTTCGACGTCGTCGTCAACAACGCCGACCGCAAGGGCGGGCACGTCCTGCACGCCCTCGACGGCTCCGTCCACGGCGTCGACCACGGCATCTGCCTGCACACCGAACCCAAACTCCGCACCGTGCTGTGGGGCTGGGCCCGCGAACCCCTGCCCGACCGCGTCGTCGACTCGCTGCGGCGGCTGCGGTCCTCACTGGACTCCGACCTGGGCGAGACGCTGCACGAGCACCTGACCCGCGCCGAGGTCCGGGCCGTGGGGGAGCGCGTGGACAAACTGCTCGCCGCCGGCGTGTACCCGGAGCCCTCCGGCGACTGGCCCGCGATCCCCTGGCCCGCGTTCTAGGTGCTGTGATGCCGGTCCGGCACCGGTGAACGCACCCGTCGCACAGCTGGGCGTCACTACGCTCGGCACCCATGTCGTTGATCAACCCGCCCAAGCCCCGGCCCGGTGACCGGGTCGCGATCGTCTCCCCGGCCGCGGGCCTGCCGGGCCTGTTCCCCCTGCCCCACGAACTGGGCCTGCGGCGCCTGGAGACCGAGTTCGGGCTCGTCCCCGTCGAGTACCCGGCCACCCGCAAGCTCGGCGCGACGCCGCGGGAGCGTGCCGAGGACCTGCACGCCGCGTTCGCCGACCCGTCGATCAAGGCGGTCATCGCGACCATCGGCGGCGACGACCAGATCACCGTCCTGCCGCACCTGGACGCCGAGCTGATCACGGCCAACCCCAAGCCGTTCTTCGGGCACAGCGACAACACCAACCTGCTCACCTGGCTGCGCAACCGCGGCATCGTCGGCTTCTACGGCGGCAGCGTCATGGTCCAGTTCGGACGGCCCGGCGCCATGCACCCCACCACCGCCGCCTCGCTGCGGGCCGCCCTGTTCACACCGGGGCCGTACCGGCTGACCGAGTCGCACGCCTACGGCGACAAGGACAGCCCCTGGGAGGACCCGGAGACCTTCACGACCGAACCCGTCCTCGAACCCAGCGGCGGCTGGATCTGGCACCGGCCCGGCACGACCGTCACAGGCCCGTCGTGGGGCGGCAACCTCGAGATCCTGTCGTGGCTGATGATGGCCGGCCGGGAGATCGGCGACCCCGGCCACCACGACGGCCGCGTGCTGTTCTTCGAGACCAGCGAGGAGATGCCCTCGGCGACCGAGGTCTACCGGATCCTGCGCAACATGGGCGAACGCGGCCTGCTGCACCGGTTCCCCGCCGTGCTCGTCGGCCGTGCCAAGGCCTGGTTCTTCACCGACCAGGACACCGACCGCGCCGCCCACACCACCGCCCAGCGCGAGGCGGTCCTGCGGGCGTTCTCCGAGTACGCGCCCGAGACCATGATCGTGTTCGACGTCGACCTCGGCCACACCGACCCGCAGGTCGTCATCCCCGTCGGCGGCACCATCGAGGTCGACGGCCCCGCACGCACGATCACCGTCACCTACTGAGCGTGGCCGTCATCGGAGATCCGTTCGGTGCCCATCGAATCAGCGCCGCAGCGGGGGTTTGACGTGCCGATCACCGTGCCCCTATCTTCTGTGAGGCGTGCTGACCTGCACAAACAGTCGGATTGTGAATGCGGGACACGGTGACATGAGCTCTTTCGAACGGATCGTCGTGGTGGGCGCGGCCGGACTCGGCGCGCGGGCGGCGCGGTGCCTGGCCCGCCGGTTCGGGCCCGTCGACCTGATCGGCCCCGGCACCGCCGCGCTCGCCGACGCCGGTGTGCGCCGCCACCCGCTCGCCACCGTCCGCGACTTCGACCTCGACACCCCCGCCGTCGTCGTGGACACCGACGGCGGACGGCTGCAGCGCCTGGTGTGCGACCGGCTCGTCGTCGCCGGCTGGCCGGTGCCGCTGCTGCCGGTCAACCGGTGGGTGATCGGCGGCAAGGTCGCCATCGCCGGTGACGGCGCCGACCTGCGCCTGCTGTCCACCTGCTTCGACGCCAACGCGCTGTGGCGCCCGGCCCTGGCCGACTACCAGCACCGCCGCCAGTCCGCCGCGAACTCGCTACCCTGAGCCGAGTGATCGACGAGGACGCCAGAGCCCGCCTGGTCCGCCGGTTCGGCACCGGCGTCACCGCCTGGATCGACGCACTGCCCGACCTGCTCGCCACCCTCACCGACCACTGGGACCTCACCGTCGTGCGGCACGTGCCCGGCGGCACCGGCACCACGTTCCTGTGCACCACCGCGGTCCTCAAACTCACCCCCGAGCACGCCATCGCCGCGCACGAGGCCCGCGCGCTCACCGCCTGGGCCGGCACCCCGGCGATGGTCGGCCTGCTCGACACCGACCTGACCCGCGGCGCACTGCTGCTGCAGACCGTCGACCCCGGCACCCCCGCCCGCGACCCCGCGAAGGTCGTCCCGCACCTGCACCAGGCGGACCCCACGGGCTTCCCGCCGCTCACCGCCCGCGTCGACTTCCTGTTCGAGACCGTGCTCACCCGCCGCACCGGCACCTACTACGCCACCGAACACCGCCGTGCCCGCACACTCGCCGAGGACGACATCGCGCCCGTGCTGCTGCACGGCGACCTGCACCCCGGCAACGTCCTGCAAGGCCCCGCGGGCCCGGTCGCCATCGATCCGCGCGCCTGCGTCGGCGACCCGGCGGTGGACTGGATGGACTTCGTGCACGGCGGCTACGACCTGCACGGCGCCGACGTCGACCTCGACCGCGTCCACGAGTGGCTCACCGCCTTCGAACCGTTCTACGGTTAGGGTTCGCGGGTGCGTTCCCACGACTACGGCCGCGACGTCCTCTCCACGCCCAAGCGCAAGAAGGTCCCCGAGATCACGGCCGAACCCGGCCTCGTCGTCGAGGACCCCGCCAGCGGCTTCTGCGGAGCCGTCGTGAAGTTCGAGTACGGCCAGGTCGTGCTCGAGGACCGCCACGGCCGGCGCCGGCTGTTCCCGCTCAACCCCGCCGGGTTCCTCCTCGACGGCAAGCCCGTCACCCTCGTCAAACCCATGCCCGCGCCGCAGAAGGCGAAGATCACCGCGTCCGGCTCGGTCAAGGTCGAGGGCCTGCGGGCGCAGACCGCGAAGGCCAGCCGCATCTGGGTCGAGGGCAAACACGACGCCGAGCTCGTCGAACGCGTCTGGGGCCACGACCTGCGCGTCGAAGGCATCGTCGTGGAACCCCTGCACGGCGTCGACGACCTCCCGCGGCTGATCACCGAGTTCGGCACCGCCCCGCACCGCCGCCTCGGCGTCCTGGTCGACCACCTCGTCGCGAACTCCAAGGAAGCGCGCGTCGTCGAGCAGGTCACCGACTCGAACGTGCTGGTCACCGGCCACCCCTACGTCGACATCTGGCAGGCCGTGAAGCCGCAGGTCGTCAAGATCAGGGCGTGGCCGGTGATCCCGCGCGGCGTCGACTGGAAGACCGGCGTCTGCGCGCAGCTGGGCTGGGGCGAGACGTGGGAGGGCTGGCAGCGGGTGCTGAACTCGGTCAGCAGCTACAAGGACATCGAGTCCGACCTGCTCGGCGCCGTCGAACGCCTCATCGACTTCGTCACCGTGCCCCAGGACTGACCCGCGTGTAGTGCGCGACGATCACACCCTTCGGCGTCGTCACGCTGCCGGTCAGCTCGAACTCCGTGCGCGGCGCCGGGTCGTCGAACAGGCGCGTGCCGCCGCCCAGCGTCAGCGGGTGGATCACCAGCGTGTAGTGGTCGAGCAGCCCGGCCGCGTGCAGCGACCGCACCAGCGCCGCGCTGCCGATGATCGACAGATCGCCCTCGAGCGCGGCGACATCACCGGTCGAACGCAGCAGCACCGAGTTCTCCCACGCCCCGGCGGAGTCCAGGCTCGCCGACACCACGTACTTGCGGGCGGCGTTCATGTGCGCGGTGAACGGGTTGCCGTCGGTGGCCGAGGACCACACGGTGATGAAGTCCTGCCACGTGCGGCGCCCGAACAGCATGGCGCCACTCTGCGCCATGCCCTTGCCCATCTCGGCGGCCAGCACCTCGTCGTTGTACGCCGCACCCCACCCGCCGTGGGCGAAACCACCGCGGGTGTCCTCGTCGGGACGGCCGAAGCCCTGCACCACACCGTCGAGCGTCACGAACATCGTCGCGGAGATGGAACGCATCACTGCACCTCTCGGGAGAAGACCGTTGTCACCGCCCACACGAACGGCGACACCCGGTTTCGACACCCCCGGCCGAACGATTTCGCCGCCACCCGGGGTGCGGCACGGCGCGTCCTCACGCCGTGCGCTTCCGTGGTGCGGGACCGGTTGCCGGTGAGCGGCCACCGCGGCATCGGGTCCGGCCTGCTCGGCGGCGGAGCGCGGCACGAGCACCACGCCTGCCCCGCCCGATTCATCTCCCGTTGATCGATTTCGTCACGGTCCGGGGCCCAGCACGGTGAATCTCGCGTTCGAGGCGTCCCCGTTGGTGTATGTATGGGCTCATGGCCGCGCTGATCTGGCTGATCGTCGGGATACTGCTCGTCGTCGCCGAAGTTCTCTCAGGTGACTTCGTGCTGGTCATGCTCGGCGCCGCCGCGCTGGCCGCGGCCGGTGTGTCCGCGGTGGGCGCCGCGGACCTGGTGAGCGTGCTCGTCTTCGCGGCCACGTCGCTGGGCCTGATCGTCACGGCCCGGCCGCTGCTCAAGAAACGGCTGCAGCTCGGGTCGAACGTCCGGATGCACCACGAGGCACTGCTGGGCAGCCGGGCCACCGCGGTGACGCAGGTGACCGAGCACGGCGGGCAGGTCAAGATCGGCGGCGACACCTGGAGCGCGCGCACCCTCGACGGGTCCGTGGTCGAAGAAGGCGAAGCCGTCACCGTTGTCGAGATCTCGGGCGCCGTCGCCGTGGTGATAGCCGCGGTGTGAGCGCCCCCAGGAGGGTGTGAACCGAGTTGGACCCGATCACCGCTGTGATCGCCGCCGTCATCGCGATCTTCGTGCTGACCATCGCCGTCAAGTCCGTGCTGGTCATCCCGCAGGCGCAGGCCGCCGTCATCGAACGTCTCGGCCGCTACCGCACCACCGCGGCACCCGGCCTGAACATCATGGTCCCGTTCATCGACAAGGTGCGCGCCCGCATCGACCTGCGCGAGCAGGTCGTGTCGTTCCCGCCGCAGCCGGTGATCACCCAGGACAACCTCACCGTCTCGATCGACACCGTCGTGTACTTCCAGGTCACCGAGCCGCGGTCCGCGGTGTACGAGATCTCCAACTACATCGTCGGTGTCGAGCAGCTCACCATCACCACGCTGCGCAACCTCGTCGGTGGCATGAGCCTGGAGGAGACGCTGACCTCGCGTGACCACATCAACGGTCAGCTGCGCGGCGTCCTGGACGAGGCCACCGGCCGCTGGGGCCTGCGCGTGGCCCGCGTCGAGCTCAAGTCGATCGACCCGCCGCCCTCCATCCAGGACTCGATGGAGAAGCAGATGCGCGCCGACCGCGAGAAGCGCGCCATGATCCTCACCGCCGAGGGCCAGCGGGAGTCCTCGATCAAGACCGCCGAGGGCCAGAAGCAGTCGCAGATCCTCGCCGCCGAGGGCGGCAAGCAGGCGGCGATCCTGTCCGCGGAGGGTGAGCGGCAGTCGCAGATCCTGCGCGCACAGGGTGAACGCGCCGCCCGCTACCTGCAGGCCCAAGGTCAGGCCAAGGCCATCGAGAAGGTCTTCGCCGCGATCAAGGACGGCAAGCCCACCCCGGAGGTGCTGGCGTACCAGTACCTGCAAACGCTGCCGCAGATGGCCCAGGGCGACGCGAACAAGGTCTGGATGATCCCGTCCGACTACGGCAAGGCCCTCGAGGGGTTCGCCCGCATGCTCGGCGCGCCCGGTGACGACGGCGTCTTCCGCTACGAGCCGCCGGCCGACGACACCGAGCGGCCCCGGCCCGAGGACGAGGACGAGTCGGTCGCCGCCTGGTTCGACCTCAAGTCCGACCCGAAGGTCGCCGAAGCCGTCGCCGCCGCGGAGGCGGTGGCCCGTCAGGAGGTCCCCAGCCCGCTGGGCACCCCGCCCCGCCCGGTCGGCGCGGCCTCCCCGGTGCCGGAGCTCGAGGCGGAGCAGCCCCGGTCGCTGCACCAGCCCGGCGAGCCGGTCTGACCCGGCGCGACACAGGTCCCGAGCGGCCCATCCCGATCACCGGGGTGGGCCGCTCGGCTGTCTGAGCAGGTGAAACAGAAAGTTCAGGAAAATTCCGGGTCGTGTGTCGATCGAACGTGCCGCCCGTTCGACCTAGGCGTGAAAGGGTCCACAAGGGACCTGACACCAAGCGGGAGACATCGACCATGAAGTTCATGCTGATCTGGCGCGTGAGTTCCGACGAGGCCTGGGGCAACCTCGGTGAGATCGACTTCGACCAGATGCTCGAGACCGTCGGCAAGTTCAACGAGGAGCTCATCAACGCCGGCGTCCTCGTCGCCGCCGAGGGCCTCGCGCCCGCCGAGGAAGGCGTGGTCGTCGACTTCTCCTCCGAACCGCCGGTCGTCACCGACGGCCCGTACGGGGAGACCAAGGAGCTGTTCAACGGCTTCTACCTGATCAACGTCCCCACCATCCAGGACGCGATCGAGTGGGCCAAGCGCACCCCGATGACCGCCGCCGGGTTCAAGACCGAGATCCGCCGCGTCCCCACGATCGACGAGTTCCCGCAGGACAACGAGTGGATCAAGAAGGAACGGGCCTGGCGCGAGTCCACCGGTCAGCTGTGACCGGGTCGGCTCTGATCTCATAGGCGCATGAGCGACCCCACGGGACGCAAGGCCGTAGCCGCGGTGTGGCGCATCGACTCCGCCAGGATCATCGGTGCGCTCACCCGCTACACCGGCGACTTCGCCCTGGCCGAGGACCTGGCGCAGGAGGCACTGGCCGAGGCGCTGGTGACGTGGCCGCGCGAAGGCGTCCCGAACAACCCGGCGGGCTGGCTGCTCACCGTCGGGCGGCGCCGCGCGATCGACGCGTTCCGCCGCCGCAGCGCCCGCGACGAGAAGTACGCGGCGATGGCCCACCACCTGCCCGAGGGCGGCGCGCTCACCGGCGCCGATCCCGGCCCCGCACCCGACGAGGTGCTGTGGGACCCCGACCAGATCGACGACGACACCCTCGCCCTGATGTTCACCTCGTGCCACCCGGTGCTCTCACGCGAGGCCGGGGTCGCGCTGACGTTGCGCGTGATCGGCGGTCTGACCAGCGACGAGATCGCACGGGCGTTCCTGGTGCCCACGGCGACCGTGCAGGCCCGCATCACCCGCGCGAAGAAGACCCTCGGCGCCGCCGGTGTGCCGTTCGAGGTGCCGCCGGTCAACGAACGCCCCGCCCGCCTGGCCCAGGTGCTGAGCGTGGTCTACCTGATCTTCACCGAGGGCTCGTCGGCCAGTTCCGGTGAGGAGGTCATCCGCTTCGACCTGGCGGGGGAGGCGCAGCGGCTCGCGCGGATCCTGTCGCGGCTGATGCCCGAGGAACCCGAGGTCCACAGCCTGCTGGCACTGCTGGAGCTCACCGCGGCCCGGTTCCCCGCCCGCCGCGGCCCCGACGGGGAGACCGTGCTGCTGCAAGACCAGGACCGGCGCCGCTGGGACCGCTCCGCCATCGCCCGCGGCCGTGCCGCCCTGGCCAAGGCCACCGACGCCGGGCGCGGTTACGGCTACTACGGGCTGCAGGCCGCGATCGCCGAGTGCCACGCGCTGGCGTCCTCGGTCGAGCAGACCGACTGGGGGCGCATCGTCGCCCTGTACGACGGCCTGGGCCGCCTCGCCCCGTCCCCGGTCGTGGACCTCAACCGCGCGGTCGCCGTGTCGATGGCCCAGGGCCCGGCCGCGGCGCTGCCGATCGTCGACTCCCTGGCCTCCAGCGAGGCGTTCAAGGACTCCCACCAGCTACCGGGCGTGCGCGGGGAGTTGCTGCGCCGCCTCGGCCGTCTCGACGAGGCCCGCACCGCCCTGGAGCTGGCCATACGCCTGTGCGGCAACGAACGCGAACGGACCGTGCTGACCCGGAAGCTGGCCGAACTGTAGGCATCTGACCACGCGGGGTGAACCTTAAATCCGTTAGGGCGACTTCGGTGGCACTCGACCGGGTGACGCGTGAATGATGTTGTGAATGGACTCGCTGCCCGCCACCGTGGCCTCCGCGCTCGTCGAGGGCGAGGGCGAGCCCGGCGGTGAGCCCGGTGGCGAGCTCGGGTGGCCCGCCCGCTGGCAGGCGCTGACCGCGGTGTCGGTCGAACTGCAGTCGCTGCTCGTCACCGATCCCGGACCGCGGCTGGTGGCGTTGATCGAGCAGATCGTCACCCAGCTGGCCGACGGCGTCGCGACCAGCCGCCGGCACCGCGTCGAACTGGCCGAGCTCGCCCACCGCGTCCTGAGCACGCACGCCCGCGCGTGCGCCCAGACCCGCCCGGAGCCGGTGCGCCTGGCCGACTGGCTGCTCGACCTGCAGCTCGAGCACCCCGACGCCCCCGACGTCAGCCTGTCCGCCTACGCCGCCGCGCTCGACGACGACGGTCTCGCCCGCTACCGCGAGCGGGCGGTGGCGTTGTTCGAGCCGCTGCCGGTGATCGGGTTCGGGCAGACCGGCCGCTACGACCGGGCCCGCTGGGCGTTGCTGCGCGTCATGGAGGAGCTCGCCGAGTACACCGAGGACGTCGACCTGCAGCTGCTCGTGCTGTCCAAGGACCTGTCCTCGGGCTGGCACTACCTGCAGGTCGCGACCGTGCTGCGCGACAACGGCCGCTCGGACGAGGCACTGCAGTGGGTGGAGCGCGGGCTGCGCGCCGTGGGCGGCCGGGGCGCGGCGCTGCGGCTGATCGACCTCGCGGTGGAGGAGCACCTGCGCCGGGGCGCGCCGCAGCAGGCCGTGCAGGTGTGCCGGGAGGCGTTCTTCGCCCGCCCGAACCTCGACCTCTACCTCAAGGCACGGGCGCTGGTAGTGCACACCGACGAGTGGCCGCCGTTGCGCGCGGAGCTGGTGCACCACCTCGTGCAGGACGGCGGCCGCCTCGCCGTCGAGGTCTACCGGCGCATCGTCGAGGTGGAGCTGGCCCGGCGGGGGATCGAGGAGCAGGAGCTGCTCGTGGAATGGCTGGCGCAACTGCGCGGTCTGCAGCCCGACGCGTTCGCCGACTACCTGGACCACATCAAGTCGCGGCACGTGGCCGACCGGGAACTGCTCGACGAGTTGGCCCGCCGCGGATTCTGACCGTTTCCGATTCGGATAGTCCGTACTCGTAATATCCTAGTTCGCATGACCGAGGCCGGAGGGGATTCGGTCCGCCCACGGCCGGGCGCGCTCCAGCTGGGCGGACACCGACAGCAGCGTGCACTCGTCGTGCTGGCGGCCCACGAGCTGCACCGCCAGCGGCAGGCCCGCCGACGTGCGGCCCGCCGGAACGCAGGCGGCGGGGTTGCCGACGATGTTCCACAACGGCAGGAACGTCGTGTACTGCGCCGCCGCGAGCAGCGCCGTCACGACGTTGCGCCCGTCCCACTCGCCCACGCGGATCGGCGGGCGGGTCAGCGCCGGGGTGAGCAGCACGTCGACCGAGGCGAAGATCCGGTTCGCGTACGCGGTGAGCGTCGCGTCGTCCCTGGCCGCCCACCGCACCGCGCCGCGCGGGATGCGGCGGCCCAGTTCCCCGACCGCGCGGGTGCGCGGCTCCACCAGGTCCGGGAACTCCATGCCGGCACGTGCGAGGTGGGCGTTGTGCAGGTAGCGGGCGGCGAACTGGGTGGAGGCGGTGATGTCGCGCATCGGCGGGTCCAGGCGCACCACGTCGTGGCCCAGGTCGGTGAGCAGCGCGGCGGTGTCCTGCACGGCGTCGCGGACCTCGTCGGCGATCGCGATGCCCGGACCCCACGGCCGCAGCGACACCCCGATCCGCAGCCTGCCCGGATCCGTGCGCGCGGCCTCGGTGAAGCTCGTGCGCGGCGGGTGGGCGACGTGCGCGTCACCGGGCGCGGCACCGTGGACCTGGTCGGCGACCAGCGCCCAGTCGGCCACCGTGCGGGTGATCGGCCCCGCCACGACGAGCCCGCCCCACATCTGCGGCTCCGGGGCGAGGGACACGCGGCCGCGCTGGGGCTTGAGCCCGAACAGGCCCGTCACCGCGCAGGGGATGCGGATCGAGCCGGCGCCGTCGGTGCCGATCGCCGCCGCGGCCAGTCCCGCCGCGACCGCGGCCGCCGAACCGCCGCTGGAGCCGCCCGGCGAGTGGGTCAGCGACCACGGGTTGCGCGTCGGACCCGCCCAGGAGCTCTCGGTGAACGGCCACAGGCCCAGTTCGGGCATGCGGGTGCGGCCGATGATCACCGCTCCGGCGGCGCGCAGCCGGGTGACGATCGCGGAGTCGGCCGGCTGCGGGGTGCGGGCGGCGTTGGTGCCCTTCGTGGTGGGCAGCCCGGCGAGCGCGATGTCCTCCTTGACCGCGATCGGCACGCCCCGCAGCGGCAGGTCCTCGTCCGCGCGGCCGTCGAGAGCGGCGGCCTGCTCGAGGGCCTGCTCGGCGAAGACCAGCCGGAACGCGCCCAGTCGCGGATCGATCCGCTCGATGCGGCGCAGGTGCTCTGCGACGAGGTCGCGGGCGCTCACCTCGCCGTTCCGCACGGCTCGCGCCTGCCTGGCGACCCCGGCGAAACACAGCTCCGTCAGCTCCATGAACCGACCCTAAGCGCCCACTGCTGATCTACGGAATGGGAGTTGCACGCATGAGAGTCCTCGCGATGGCCGCCGCGGTCCTGGTCGCGCTCAGCACGACCCTGGTGTCGTCGTTGCCCGCGCACGCCTACCCGCAGGTCTCCCGAGCCGAGCTGATCAACCGGGCCAAGTCCTGGCTGACAGCCGGTCCGGGAGGCGGCCCGGTGCCCTACAGCATGCAGGACCGGTTCCAGAACTACCGCCAGGACTGCTCCGGTTATGTGTCGATGGCCGCGCGGATCGACGCGCCGGGCAAGATCACCACCGACCTGGCCGACCACCTGCACTCGAAGTCGATCTCGATGGCCGAGCTGCGGTGGGGCGACATCATCGTCAACACCGAGGGCGCCACCGCCGAGGGACGGCACGTCGTCATCTTCGACAAGTGGGCCGACCCGTACAAGACCGCCTACCTCGCCTACGAGCAGCGCAGCACCTACGGCACCAGCTACCGCCTGCTGCGCTACGGGATCTCCACGACCGACGACTACTGGCCGCGGCGGCTGCTCAACGTGACCGGCTGACGGCTGCGGTGGTTCGCGACGGCGACGCGGTTGGCGCACTTGGTGGAGCAAAAGCGCCTCATACCGTTGCGGCTGGTGTCGACGAACACCGTGTCGCAGCCGTCGCGGCCGCACGAACCGATGCGCCCGGCGTCCTCGCAGAACAACGCCGCCAGGCCCGCCGCCGTGTAGGCCTTCACGCGCACGTCGGTCGGCGCGTCCTCACGGGCGTAGTGCAGGTGCGGGGCGCGGCCGTCGTGGGTGGAGATGTAGTGCGTGGTCGAGGACTGGGCGAGCAGGTCGTTGAGCAGTTCGACGGTGGGGTGGCGGAACACCTGCCGCAGCCGCTCGACCCAGTCTCGTACGTCACGTTCCTGACGTGCGTCGAGGGAGCCCAGCGGCTTGTAGTCCGACGATTTCAGCACGTCGAGCAGGGGCAGCGCCGGGTCGGCGTTGACGAGCTTCGCGGCGAGCTCCGCCGCCGCCCCGCCGTAAGGGTTGAAATGCACTAGACCATGACATCACGCTGGGAGTCATGATCGCCACCTGCCCCGCCTGCCACTGGCCCGCCCCCGCCACCGTCTCCCGCCACGGCGCCGTCGCCTACCTGCGCTGCGTGTGCGGGCTGCTGCTCGTGCTCGAACGCGGAGTGGTCGCCGCCACCGCCGGGACCAGCGCGTTCGCCCCGATCACGCAGGTCAGCGGTGATCTTGCTAGTGTCCCGGACCGTGAGCCGTCGTGACCTGCTGTGCGACACCGCGATCCAGATCCTCGCGGTGGAAGGCGGCCGTGGCCTGACCCACCGGGCGATCGACCGCGAGGCCGGCGTCCCGATCGGCACCACCAAGAACTACTTCCCGACCCGCGAGGCGATCCTCACCGCCTGCGCCGCCCGCATGACCGCGTTGCACCGCGCCGCCGTGCAACGCCTGCGCGAGACGACCCCGGCCGACATCAGCGCCACCGACGTCGCCGAGCTCTACCCGGCCCTGCTGCGCCGCGCGGTCGCCGACGACCCCACCCAGATGCTCGCGATGGTCGAGCTCTACCTCGAGGCCGTGCGCCGCCCCGGGGTGCGGGAGGCGCTGTCGGGCATGGTGCTGGCCAACGCCGAAGCCGCCGCCGCCCTGCAACAGGCCGCGGGCCTGCCCGCGACCGTGCGCGACACCGGCCTGCTCGACGCCTACTTCCTGGGCGTGGCGATCTCGTTGCTCGCCCTGCCGACCGAGACCCTGAAGACCGTCGGCCTCGACGACCCCTACGCCCTGGGCATCGGCGTGTTCTCCGCGACGGCGCCCAACCCCGGCCCGCCTCCGCACAGCTCCGCGCAGTCAGGCTGACAAGGCCGCCAGCAGCGCCTTGTAGGTCTGCTCGACGTCGGCGCCCTCGGTGTCGACGAGCACGGACTCGGGCGTGAGGTAGGCGGCGAGGTGCTCGTGGATGCGGCGGATGACCGTGACACCGCCCATGTCCTCGACGGCCCGGTCGATGTGGTGCTCGCGCCGCCGGTAGCGCTCGATCGTCGCATCGGGGGAGGCCAGCAGCACGAACTCCACGTAGCCCGCGCCGACCGACGCCGCGGCCTGGGCGAACGCGGCGCTCTGGCCCCGGTCGGTGATCAGCTGCGGCATGACGACGTCGTTGCCGGACTTCAGGTGCGTGGTCGCCATGGTGATCGCCAGCGGGCGCACCAGGTTGACCGCGCCGGAGAAGTCGTCCTCCCAGGCGCCGACCAGCCGGACGATCTCGTCGGCGTCGAGGTTGAGGGTGCGGGGGTGGTCGGCGGCGTAGCGGGCGGCGATCGTCGACTTGCCGACGCCGGTGGGACCGTTCAGATGGATCAGCCTGGGCACCCGGCCGAGCCTAGGGCCCCGTCCCGCGGGCCCGTTCGACGGGAGTCGCGGAGACGGCGCCCTCACACCGGACGTGTTCGGGCGTTGCGGGGAGATGCCGCCTCTGGGCCCTCGGACGCGGCTGTCGTGGACGGGGTCTAGCGGCAGATGGTGACCAGTTCGTCGATGGCGGTCGCCACCAGCGCGATCGCCACGTCCGGTGACTTGCCGCAGCTCGCGGGACGCGGCGGCACGTCCTTCTCGGTCAGCACGACCCGCCACTCGCGGCCGTCGGCGTGCCGCACGGTCGCGGAGTCCTCGGTCTCGGCGATGACGGTGAGCACGTCGCGGGTCTCACCGATCTGCTGCCGCACGGCGACCTCGGCGACCTGCCCCCGCGGGGTGAAGCAGGACCGGCCCCGGCACCGGTCGGCGACGATGCCCTCCGTGACGACGCGCTGAGCCAACTGGTGGTCGAGTCGTCCGTACAGGTGACCGGTGGGCAGCAGCACACCGGTGGGCGCGAAGCGGTGCCCGCCGGTGTGGGTGCACTCCCACAGGTTCAGCGCCGTGGCGATCGGGCGGCCGTACAGCGCGCAGCACACGTCGCGTTTGCTGTTGGTGCAGACCAGCAGCAACGGGTCGTCGACCGGCGTGCCGAACGCGGTGGAACGGCCCGCGCCCAGCGCCGCGAAGTCGAGCTCGAGGGCCTCCTCCGGGGAGGTCAGGTCGGCCTGCTCCAGCCACGAGGCGCCCGGTTTCGTCGAGGCCAGGTACAGGCGCCGGCGTGCGGGGACGTGGTGGTCGGCGTGCTTGCCGGGGCGGCGGATCAGCAGGATGCGCACCCCGGTGCCGTCGGCGCGGCGCTGCAGCTCCGCGCCCAGCTCGGGGTCGAGATGGCTCTCCGTGAGGGCGTCGCGGCCCCAGGGGCCGGACTGCTCCAGGCACAGCCACGCCGTCGCGGTCGCGGCCGTGCCGGCCAGCGGTTCACCCGCGAAGTCGGAGAGTATCGAGCACCTCATCTGCACACTCTATACGGCCAATCGGGTGAGGACTAAGGACACCCTTACCCGGTCGGGTGTGATGTAGGACATCGCCGGTCGGGCCACTGGGTTCTCCGTCCATGAACGTCGCGGTGTGGATCGTGTCGGGCGTGCTGGCCGCCCTGTACCTGACGGCGGGCTTCACCAAGCTGGCCAAGCCGAAACAGGATCTGCTGACCGAACCGCGCCTGTCGTGGGTCGGCGACTTCACCGCGGGACAGGTCAAGGGCATCGGCGCGGTGGAGGTCGCGGGCGCGCTGGGGCTGGTGCTGCCGTGGCTGACCGGCGTCGCACCGGTCCTGACCCCGATCGCCGCGCTCGGCCTCGCGGTGGTGCAGATCGGTGCGGCGATCACGCACCTGCGGCGTGGCGAGAAGGCCACGGTGCCGGTCAACGTCGTGCTGTGCGCGCTGGCGGTGTTCGTCGCCGTCGTGCGCTTCGGGCAGCTCTAGTCCGGAGTCTCGAAGAGCCGCACCCGCTCTCTCATGGCCGCCTCCAGCTTGGCGCGGTAGCCGATGAACAGCTTGTTCGCCAGGTAGGGCGCCCAGTTGCCCTGCCGGGCGATGTTGTGCACGCGGTGGCGCAGCAGGGTGCCGTCGGGATGGAAGTGCAGCGAGTCCTCGCCGCGATACCACCAGTCGCCCCAGTAGGCGATCACGCCCTGTTCGCGGTCCACGAGCCGGTGCGGGCCGGACTCGCCGGCGTCGGCGAACATCCGTGCGCGCACGACCTCCATCGGCGCGTGCACCACGCCGGTGACTTCGAAGAGCAGTCTCATCGGTGCCGTTCCTCCCAGGAGTCGTGACCGCCGACGGTCCCGTCGGCTGTGGCGGCGGCGAACCAGGACAGCCAGGCGCGTTCGGCGCGCAACATGGCCATCCGGTAGTCGAGTTCGATCCACGCGAGCTGCGGCAGTCCCATGCCGGCGAGCCTCTCCAGCAGCACCGCCAGGGCGGTGAGCTGCTCGGCCACGGCGGCTTCGCGTTGCCGCACGAGGGTGAGCGCGTCCTCGGGGGGCAGCAGGCCGACCAGGGAGATCCCGGCCTCGAAGCGCGGGTACTCGCGGGCGGGGACGGCGATGAGCTCGCGCAGCCAGTCGTGCAGCTCCGCCGTGCCCGCCTCGGTGACGGAGTAGACGGTGCGCTCGGGACGGTTGCCTGCCTTCTGCACGGCGCTCGCGGTGATCAGCTCATGTTTGTGCAGCGAGTCGACCACGGTGTAGAGGGAGCCGTAGTTGAGCTTGATGACCTCCTCCTGGTGGCGTTCCCGCATGGTCTGCGCCATCTCGTAGGGGTGCATGGGCCGCTCCGACAGCAGCGCCAGCACCGCGAGGGCCAGGGGGTTCGTGCGCTTGAACGTCATATCCGCTCCCGTATATCCGGCACCGAGTATAGGGGTTAGGGTGGGCGGCATGACAACGGTGATCACCGGGGGAAGCCGGGGTATCGGTGCCGCGACCGCGCGCAGGCTCGTGCGCGACGGGCACCGGGTCGTGATCAGCTACCGGCAGGCCGAAGAACAGGCGCGGGCACTGGAGTCCGAGCTGGGAGTGCTCGCCGTGCGGGCCGACACCTCCGACGAGGCCGACGTGGCGCGCCTGTTCGACGCGGCGGGCGACGACGTCACCGGCGTGGTCAACAACGCCGGCATCACCTCCCCGGCGGGCCCGCTGGCCCAGCTGCGCACCGAGGACCTGCGGCGCGTGGTGGACGTCAACGTCGTCGGCGCGCTGTTCGTGGCCAGGGAGGCGGCCCGGCGGATGACCCGCGGCGCCATCGTGAACGTGTCCTCGGGCGCGGCGACGCTGGGCAGCCCGGGGGAGTACGTGCACTACGCCGCCACCAAGGCCGCCGTGGACGCGCTGACGATCGGCCTGGCCAAGGAACTCGCGCCGCAGGGGATCCGCGTCAACTGCGTGCAGCCCGGCACCGTGCGCACCGACATCCACCGCCTGTCCGGCGTGCCCGACCGCCCGGACCGCGTCGCCTCCCGCATCCCGCTGGGCCGCCCCGGCGAGACCGACGAGATCGCGAACGCCATCGCCTGGCTGCTCTCCGCGGAGGCCTCCTACACCACGGGCGCGATCCTGCGGGTGGCCGGCGGCATGTGAACCGCGGTAGGTGAACTGCGGCCTTTCGCCTCTGCGACCGCGCTCCGGGCTGCCCGTAGGCTTCTCCGTCATGTCCGCGCCCACGCTCACCGACTTCGTGCTCGCCAACACGACGCTGGCCCCCGTGCCGCTGGTGCCGGAGGTGTCCCTGCACGGCGCGGTCGAGGCGATGGACCTGTGGGAGCGCACGCATCACGACCAGCCGCCGTTCTGGGCGTTCCCGTGGGCGGGCGGCCAAGCCCTGGCACGGCACCTGCTCGACCACTCCGGCCTGGTGCGCGACAAGAAGGTGTTCGACCTCGCGTCCGGCTCCGGCCTCGTCGCCATCGCCGCGGCCCTGGCCGGCGCCGACTCGGTCACCGCGAACGACATCGACCCGATGGCGCTCGCCGCCGTGCAGCTCAACGCCGCGGCCAACGGCGTCACCGTGAGCACCCTGGACGGCGACCAGCTCGACAGCGACGCCCACGGCGCCGACGTCGTGCTCGCGGGGGACGTGTTCTACGACTCCGAGGTCACCGCGCTCGTGCTGCCGTTCCTCGTCCGGGCCGCCGCGCGGGGTGCGCTGGTGCTGCTCGGGGACCCCGACCGCGCGCACCTGCCGCGCGACCGGTTCACCGCGCTGGCCCGCTACGAGGTGCCGGTGCCGTTGACGCTGGAGAGCACCGAGACGCGCAGCGCCACCGTCTGGCGGGCTTAGCGCGTTCGTTCGGTGCGAGGCGCGGGCGAGCGACCAGCACCTAGCCGAGGCGTTCCACCACGAACGCCGTCAGGAACCCGGCGGTGGTGCACAGCCCGGTGTAGAGGCGGGCGCGCTCGAAGGCCTCGGGGATCATCGTGTCCGCGACCATCGCCAGGATCGCCCCCGCCGCCACCGCCGTGATCACCGCGATCAGCTGCGGAGACGCCCCGTCGAGCAGCAGGTTGCCCAGCGCCGCGGACAGCCCGCTCGCCACCGCGATCGCACCCCACACCCCGAACACGTAGCCGGGCCTGCGGCCCGCCTGCTTCATGCCGGCGACGCTGGACAGGCCCTCCGGCACGTTCGAGATGACCACCGCCGCCAGCATCGCCACCCCGATCCCGCCGCCGCTGAGCAACGACACCCCCAGCACCACCGACTCGGGCACACCGTCGAGCAGCGCGCCGACCGCGATCGCCGTGCCGCTACCGGCCTGCTCGGACTCACTGGGCTGGTCACTGCTGCGCTTGCGGTGCCGCGCCCCACGCCGCGCCAGCAGGACGTTGGCCAGCACGTACGCCACGGCCCCGCCCAGGAACCCGCAGGCGGTCGCGAGCAGTCCACCGGTCTTCTCCGCCTCGTCCACCAGCTCGAACGACGCCGCCGCGATCAGCACCCCGGCACCGAACGCCATCACCACCGCGACCACGTCCCGGGGAACCCGGACGAACCAGGCGACCAGCGCGCCCACCACGAGCGCCCCACCGCCCGCCAACCCCCACACGCCCGCTTCGACCCACTGTGGCATGCCCCGGGATGTCCCCGATCTTCATCCGGTACACCTCCACGCCCGCCCGTTCGCGCGTTAAGGCCACACCCTGTCCTAAAGTGTTCGTCCATGCTGGAAACCTCGGCGCGCCTGCTGCGCCTGCTCGCCCTGCTGCAGTCACGCCGCGACTGGCAGGGCAGCGAACTGGCCGACGAACTGCAGATCAGCCCCCGCACCGTCCGCCGCGACGTCGACCGCCTGCGCGAACTCGGCTACCCGGTCAACGCCACCACGGGCTCGTTCGGCGGCTACCGCCTCGGCGCCGGCGCCGAACTCCCACCCCTGCTGCTCGACGACAACGAAGCCGTGGCCGTCGCCGCCGCCCTGCGCACCAACGCCGTCACCGGCCTGGAAGAAGTCTCCCTGCGAGCGCTGCTCAAGCTCGAACAGGTCCTGCCCTCCCGGCTGCGCCACCGCGTCTCCGCACTCCAGCAGATCGAGTCCGTCCCCCGCGACCACCCGGCCCCCGCCCTGGACCCCGAACTGCTGTCCGTCCTCGCCGCCGCCTGCCGCGACAGCGACACCCTGCGCTTCGACTACCACTCCCACGACGGTGAGTCGACCCGCCGCCGCGTCGAACCACACCGCCTCGTCAACTGGGGCCGCCGCTGGTACCTCGTCGCCTGGGACGCCGACAAGCAGGACTGGCGCAGCTTCCGCGTAGACCGCATCACCCCGCCCCAGCCCCCGTACGGCCCCCGCTTCACCCCACGCGACTTCGACGCCACCACCTACGTCGCCTCCCGCGCCAGCCAAGCCGCCTGGCGCGTCCAAGCCCGCATCCTCGTCCACGCACCCGCCGACGTCGTCGCCGCCCGCATCTCCACCGCCATCGGCACCGTCGAAGCCGTCGACGACACCACGTGCGTGTTCGTGACCGGCTCCGACTCCGTCGAAACCCTCGCCGTGTGGATCGGCATGCTCGACCTCGACTTCGAGGTCACCTCACCCCCCGAACTCGTGGCACACGTTCGCTCTCTTGCGGCCCGCTACGCCCGCGCCGTACAAGACTGAGCATGGCCATCACCGGACGGGACATCGAGCGCCTGCTCTACACCGACACGCCCGACCCGATCCTGGTCGTGCACAACGGGACCACCGAGATCGTGGCCGCCGCGGATCTCGGGCGGCGGCCGGGGGCTGTCGTGGTGTGCTCGCGCAGTGAGTTGCTGGGGAGGGTGGGGGAGAGGGACCTGAGCGAGGGGGAGTTGGCGGCGTTGGCCGCCGAACTCACCACTTCAACTGGACACCCAGCTCCTCCGCCGCCCGCCTGGCCCGCTTGACGAGATCGGGCCTTAGTTCCATATAGCCGAATTCGTCGAGATGTTTGAGTAGAATTTTAAGGTTGCTGTAAGGGGAGAGCTCGACTCCGCGCTCATGCAACCTTAAGTGGCTTTCCAGCTCATCCAAGGTGTCCGAAATACCGATCCGTCGTTCGAACTGCTCCAGCAGCTCGGCGTCATTGCCCCCAATGCCTAGTCTTACGAAGTACTCATGTGAGAACACAAGACTTCCGCCGGTTGCTTCATAGAGGCGTTGGAGCGCGGGGCGGCACTTATCGGCTGGAGTTGCCCATAGGTTGATCAGCGCCGCAGCCACCTCGATGCCGTGCTGGGACACCAATGGCGTCACCGCGTCTCGCAACGTCACGGCAACCTCGTCCAACGTCACATACGGCTCCGACATCAGCAGCCACTGGGCGTGGACTTCGCGGTCTCGGTTGCTCAGGCTCACTGAGAAGTGGCGCTCGGCGTCGCGCTCCACCCAAAACCAAAGCACTACGCTCGCCCACTCACTCGACGGCAGCCGTGACTTCCAGAACAGGGTGAGTCGGCGCCAGTCGTCGACGCTCAGCCCGAGGTCGTCGGAGTAGCACTTTCCGCGCAGTATCAAAGCCAGCACGACCAGGTTCAGCGAGTACTTCGCGTCTCGCACCGTGTCGGCCAGCGAGGAGGGCAGGTATCGGCCGCGCGAGGTCCGCGACTCCTCCCGCCCTGCGAACAGCCGTGACACGAGGTCGGACAGCCCCTCCCGGTGAGAGTCCTTGGCGAACTCGCGCAGGAAGTCCAGTACCGGTTTGCTTGACGTCAGCGCGGCGAACGACAACACCGAGTACAGCTCGACGTCATCCGCCGTCACCTTCCGCTTGGACCGCGCCTCGTCTTCCTGGCGCAGCTCCGTCAGCCTGTCCCACACAAAGCGGGCCACGAGGTACTCGCCGAACGTCGCGTGCAGGAACTCGTAGGTCCGCAGCGTGGTTCGGTCCTCGCGAACGGCCTCCGTGCGTTGCATGAAGAAGAAGCGTCCCAGCACCGTCTCGCCGGCAGACAGGGGAGTGTGCGTTCCCTTCAACCGCTCCGGGGAATCGACCTCGAGCAACTGGGCCAGGTCCGCGGTCACCTCGTGTTCGGCGACCCACTGCACGCCGCGGTTGAACATCGCGAGCGCTACCACCGACAACCTGTCCAGCTCGAACTCGATGTCCTCGGCGAGATGGACCTCGGTCCGGCCGGCCTCGTTTTTGGTGACCTCGCGCTCCGCGAACAGAGCGAGAAGCCGCCCGTACAACTGGCCGCGGCTCAGGCCGAGGTGATCGCGCTGGAACGAGCTGTCCACCGCGTCGTACAAAGCCAGCATCAACAGCAGCAGCGGCTGGGAGGCGAGGTCCGGATACCGCAGCGCAGTCTCGGCGGGCAGGGGGCGATTGACCGCGTTCCACACGTCCAGCCAGGCACGCACCTGGCCTTCGTCGAACGGCATCAACCGCACCACGTTCGTCGCGTCAGGCAGCTCAAGTCCGGCACACACGCTCAGTCGGCTCGTCACGAGGAACAACGCCGGCCTGCCCATGTCCTCCAGTCGCTGCTGGAAGTCGGCGATCGTCATCAGGTACCGGCTCTGGCTCACCCCGGTCGCCTGCAACAGTTCGTCGAAGCCGTCCAGTACGACCAAAGGCAGTGCCCCGCCGGTCGTGCGGCAGAACTCCGCCCAGCTCAACCGCTCGTGCAACAAGGTGTGCAGGCCGTGCTCGATCTGCTCCTCCAGGCCGCGCCCGGCGGGCGTACACCGGAGCTCCACTCGCACCACGGCGAAATCCGACGCGGGCAACCGCGCCGCGAGCATTTCGGTGAGCAGCGACTTTCCCGACCCGGGGTCACCGAGCACCAGCAACGGCGCCGACAAGGCCTCCGGTGACGTCAGGAAACCGGCCAGGTACGCGTACAGGTCGTCGCGGACGGGCACCTCGTCCCACGTCGAGAGCAACGATGGGGCGAACGCCCGGTCACCCTCGGTCCCCAGCTGGAACCTCGGATCGACGTAGGCGTCGGCCAGGGTCGGGATCCGCACGCCGTCCGGTACGTCGGCCGCCTTCACCAACGGCCGGCGCAGCGCTCCCCGGTAGGCGCCTGCCAGCTCGGTGAGCCGCAGCTGCGGCGTCAGGTCGGTGGTGGTCTCGCGCAGGACGTCCTCCAGCCGCGCGAGCGCCTTGCGGCCCGCACGGCCTTCGTCGACCGCGAACCAGAACCGGATCTCTGGGTACTCGGCAGCGAGCTGCGCCACGAGTTCCTGGTACCGCTCCAGCGCGCGCATCTCCGCATGCCTCAGGGCGCCGCGCAGGCGGTCCTTGCCGGTGTCGTTGAGGCGGTCCCAGTACGACAGGCCCCTGACAGCCTCCAGCAGACTGTCGGCGAGCTGCCCGTACAGACCTTCCAAAACGGCGAGGTTGACCTCGTACGGGTAACTCGACAAGGGAAGCGGCAGCTCCAGCTCCCACGGGTTGAACCGGGCGACGAGTTCGCGGTCCTCCGGGGTGAGCTTCACGGTGAACTGCTGTTCTTCGTAGGCCTCGAAGAACGCCGTCATCACCAGAACCGCGTGAGCGGCGTGCAGCCGCTGGGTGCGGGTGTAGCGGCTGACGCCCCGGCGCTTCGCGGAGAGGCTGGTGAGGAGCTCGTTGCTCAGGCGCACGAAGTCGGGCTTGGCGTCGAAGAGGTCCAGCACCTGCCACATGCCCAGCGAGCCCAGGAGCAGCGCGCCGCCCAGGACCTTGTCCATCGCGGCGATGACCGGGTGGTCTCGGCCGCCGAGGATCTTGACGGCCTCGTTGTAGCTGTAGGTCCTTCGCACCCGAAATGTCTACCGGACCGACGGCACGGTCATCCGGAGAACAACACCAACAGACCAATGGCGATCAGCACGACGGGCAGGGCGATGTGTCCCCACTTGGCCAGGGCGCGGGCCACCACCGGGCGGGAGGCCAGGAACCAGCCCGCCAGGCACCACACACCGACGAGGAGCAGGAACACCGCGACGTAGACCCACAGGGAGTCCGCGACGGCGAAGACCGGGACGTAGACGCCGATGTTGTCGCCGCCGTTGGCCAGGGTCACGCCGGCCATCGCGAGGACGCTGGGAGCGGTGTCCGGGGTGTCCTCGTCGTCCGGGCCGCGCCACAGCGACCAGGCGGCCTTGAGGCCGAGGGCCAGGGGGATGAGGCCCAGCCACGGGCGGAAGTGTTCGGGGAGCAGGGAGGCTCCCAGGGCGCCGACCACGGCCACCGCCAGGATGCCGGTGAAGCCGAGGTATTGGCCGGTCACGACCTGCCACGGGGACTTCGCCCGCGCGAAGAAGAGCGCGAGCAGCACGAGGTCGTCGACGTTGGTGACCGCGAACATGCCCGCGGCCTGGCCGATCACCCCTGGATCCACGGCGGCATTCTCGCCCACCACAAACGGATAGGTCATCCGCATGTGTGCTAGCGTCGGCGACAACAAGTGGATGAGCTATCCGGATTGAGGAGTGTCATGACGCGCAAGGCAGTCATCACCGCGGGGACCGGCGGCATCGGGCTCGAAACGGCCCTCGGGCTGGCCGACGCCGGGTATGCCGTCACCGTTGTCGGGCGCAACGCCGAACGCGGCGCGAAGGCCGTCGAGAGGATCAACGCCAGGGGAGGGGAGACCGCACGGTTCCTGCAAGCCGACCTCGCCTCGCTCGACGAGGTCCGAACGCTCGCCGCGCTCATCGCCGGCGAAGGGGAACTGGCCCTGCTGATCAACAACGTCGGCGCCATGTTCCACGACCACACCCAGATCGACGGCGTCGAAGCCTCCTTCGTCGTCAACCACCTCTCGCCCTACCTGCTCACCGAATCGCTCCTGCCCGTGCTGACCGGACGCGTCGTCAACGTGACCTCCCGCGCGATCGTCACGGCCAAGAAGGCTTTCGACGCGGTGGAGCCGCCCGGCGACTACTACGCCTTCCACTGGTACGGGCGCGCCAAGCTCGCGAACCTCGCCTACACCCTCGACCTCGCCCAACGGCACAAGACCATCTCCGTGCTCGCCGCGGACCCCGGCGCCGCCGCCACCGCCATGACCGACGGCACCCTCACCGACCCCGAGATCGTCTCGCCCGCACTGCGACTGCTGTGGCCACTGGTCCGCCGCACGTTCGAACGCTCGACCTCCGGACCCGCGACCACGGCGGCCCGGTCCTCGATCCGCGCCGCCACCGACGCCACACTCGCCTCCGGAACGGTCATCGGACCGCACACCACACCCGTCACACCCCACCGCGCCGCCACCGACCCACGTGTCCAACACGCCGTGCGCGCGCTCAGCGAGAGGCACGCACCACTCGTCCACGTTCCGGATGGCGTATCCAATTAGGCTGGTGGCATGACGCCGCAGCGAAAGGACGCCGCCCGCAACTGGGAGCACATCCTCACCGTCGCCAGAGAACTCGTCGACGAAGGCACCCCGCTGCAGCTCAACGACGTCGCCCGACGCGCAGGACTCGGCGTCGGCACCGTCTACCGCCACTTCCCGACGCCCGAGGCACTCCTCGAGACCGTCGCCACCCCCTGCCTCGAAGCACTCGTCACCCAAGGCGAAGAAGCACTCGCGCACGACGACCCCTGGACCGCCTTCGCCGACTACCTCACCCTGCTCGTCGAAGGCCAGGTCACCGACCCCGCACTCGTCAAAGTCGCCGCCGCCGCGCACGACGTCCTACCGCGAACCACCGAACTCAAGACGCAGATCCTCGCCACCGGAGCCAAACTGCTCGCCCGCGCCCGCGACGCCGGCGCCGTCCGCACCGACGTCCAGGACGCCGACCTCGTCCCACTCATGTGCGGCATCAGCTACGCCACCTACGTCCACAGCACCGACCCCACCCACCGGCACCACGCCGCACGCCGCTACCTCGACACCCTGCTCCGAGGCCTACACGCCTGAACGCGGGGGACCGGCCGCCACAAAAGCCCGCAACTCCTCCAACCCCTCAGCCCCACCATCGGTCAACATCCACGTCACACCCGCGGCCTCGTACTCCGCCACCTCCGCCGGTAACACCGGCCCACCCCACAGCACGACATCACCGTCCGACGGACCACCCGACGCCACGAAGTCCGCCTTCAACCGAGCGGCGTCCGCGGGGGAGAGCACCACCAACCCGTCAGGCCCGAACGTCGCCGGCACCACACCCGCCGCATGCTCCGCCGCACGGAACGGCACCGACCGCGGCCACGCGCCACCCACCCAGATCGGCACCTCCACCGGCGCGAACCGCACACCCGACACCTCGAACACCGAACCCCGGTGCTCCACCT
This sequence comes from Lentzea cavernae, assembly GCF_014653695.1. Taxonomy (GTDB): domain Bacteria; phylum Actinomycetota; class Actinomycetes; order Mycobacteriales; family Pseudonocardiaceae; genus Lentzea; species Lentzea cavernae. Next base: position 89,277 of record NZ_BNAR01000005.1, read on the forward strand.
CAGCGCCCGACAACAACGCCCGCACCAACCCGACCCCCTCCGACATCGCCTCCGCACGCGACACCCGCTCGCCGAAGGGGGAGAAGTCCTGCGGCACACCCGCACCCACCCCGAGCACCAACCGCCCACCCGACAACCGCTGCAAGGTCGACGCCTCCAACGCCACCTTCCACGGCCGCCGACGCCCCAGCGACGTCACCAACGGACCCAGCCGCACCCTCGACGTCCGCGCCGCCACCGCACCCAGCGTCACCCAGACGTCCGCCACCACGGGATCACCGGGCACCACCACGTGATCCCACAGGAAGAACCCGTCCCACCCCGCCGCCTCCGCCTCCACGGCGAGCGACACCAGCACGGACGGATCACCGAGCGACGGACCGAAACCGGGAACGTACAGGGCGTATCGCATGCCCCGAGTGTTGCAAGCACCCCCGACAAGATCATCTGCGAAGCCCTGACCAGGCAAAACCGGGGGACTAGCGCCCCTCGCCGGTCGCGCCGTCGGTCTGCTCCCGCAGGATGTCCGCATGCCCTGCATGCCGGGCCGTCTCCGTCAGCACGTGCACCAGAACGTTGAACAGCTTCACGTCCGGACGCGGCCACCACGGCACATGACCAGGGGAGTCCACCGCAAGAGAAGAGATCGTCGCATCCGAGTGCACCCACACACGCCGATAACGACCAACGATCTCCTCACGCGACTCCGACTCATCCGCCCGCATGTCCAGCCCACGCGCCGCCAGGTCGTCCCAGCGCGGCATCGGCTCGGGAAACGGTCGCCCGAACACCTCACCGAAGTACCGGGACTCCGACAACGCCAGGTGCTTCACCAACCCCAGCAGGTTCGTCCCGGACGCGGTGAGCGGACGCCGGACGTCAGCCTCCGGCAACCCGTCGAGCTTCCACACCATCACCTCGCGCAGCTCACGCAAATCGCCGTGCAGGTACTCCTTGGCGAAGTCATCGATCATGACCGCAGAGCATGGCAGTGAAGCCAGAAGGCGCTCTAACGCCACGGTGACGAAACACCTCGAAGTCTTGGATGCGGCAGGAGCGGCTCGCTCAGCGACGCCCTGAGAACATCGAACGACGACAACGGATCGCGCAGCCGACCGCAGCGGCCGTCAGAACGGTGCCCAGGCAAGAGCGCGCGCCGTCTCACAGCGGCACGCGTCACTGACACGGCCCACAGGGTGATGGGAAAGCCGCGAAGGGAAGGGCCGAATCCACGTTACTTGACATAATGTAGATTATCGGCAAAACGGCGACCTGCGAAGATCGCTTCAGAAGGGGCCGCAACGGCCGTGTTGGCGCGTCTGCAAGCCGCACCCGGCGGGCAGGCCAGCTGCGCTTGCAGACGCCACAACATCAGATCCACGGCGATGTCGGAGCGCGGTCGACACCGACGTGTCGTCAGTGAGACGTACGTGGCGGGGCGCCATTACGCTCACGATCCCCGACAAGTGACGCCACCTGGTCCAGAGCCTTCGTCCGGCGGCCGGAAACCCGGCGAAACGGACATTTCATGCATAATCGCCATTATCCAGCACAGTGCACGGGATTGTCGGTGGTGTGCGGTACAAGATCCATATGCACGTGCTCGCCGCCCAGGACGCCTTCTTCCTCGCCCGCCGGACTCGCAAGGACTCGCCGCACACAACGGCCGCCTACCGGCGAGATCTCTCCGGCGTGAACGCACTCCTGGCCGAGGCCCTCTCCTCCCCCGTCGAGGACCTCACCATCGGCCACCTCACCGGGGCCCACCTGCGTCAGGCTTTCGGGTTGTTCGCGGACACCCACGCCAAGAGCTCCGTGCTGCGGGCCTGGTCCACCTGGAACCAGTTCCTGACGTTCTGCGTGGCCGAGGACCTCATCGCCGGCAACCCGATGGGCGCCATCGCCCGTCCCAAGACGCCTCCCCTGGTCCCCAAGCCGCTGCGGGGTGAGGACACGCCGGAGCAGTTGCTCACGGCCGCGGCGGAGGGTGCGCGGAAGGGTCGTGACCCGTGGCCTGAGCGCGACGTGCTGGTGATCGCGCTGGGGCTGGTCGCGGGTTTGCGCAGTGCCGAGATGCGCACGTTGACGCTGGCGAGCGTGGTGGGGCGTGAAGGTGAGCGGCGGTTGCACGTGAAGGGCAAGGGCAACCGGGATCGGAGTGTTCCGATCGAGCCGCCGATGGAGCGGATCGTGGACGCGTACCTGAAGAGCTGCCGGCAGCGTTTTCCGCAGGGGCGGTTCGATCGTGAGAGCGCGTTGCTGAGGGATCGGCACGGTGAGCCGATCGGGCGGGGTGGGCTGGAGTACCTGGTGAAGTCGTGTTTTCGGTGGGCGGGGTTGAACGACCGGGTGCCGACGGGGGCGAATCTGCACGCGTTGCGGCACACGTTCGCGACGAGGCTGGCGGAGGACGGGGCGTCGGCGAGCGAGATCATGGCGTTGCTGGGGCATGCGAGTTTGGCGACGAGTCAGAACTACATCGAGGCGACGGCGCGGGAGCGGCGGGCCGCGGTGGCGAGCAATCGGACGTATCGGGCGTTGAAGGACATGTAGCGGTGCTCGAGCGTGGTGCGGGACGCTGGGCTGTGACGTGCAGGCCGGGGGTTGCCCAGTTGCCGGATCGTTAGGCCGAGTGGGTGACCTGAGAGTGCGAAAACCGCATTTCAGGGGTACCCAATGAGAATGAGATCCGTGTGGCGTGGGGCCATCTCCTTCGGGTTGGTGACGATCGCCGTGCGCCTCTACACGGCTGTCGAGGAGCACGACTTCCGTTTCAACCAGGTGCACCGGGAGGACGGCGGGCGCATCAAGTACAAGCGCGTCTGTTCGGTGTGCGGTGAAGAGGTCGAGTATTCGGAGATCACCAAGGGCTACGAGTTGGACGACGGCCGGATGGTGATCATGGAGAACGAGGACTTCGAGAAGTTGCCGGTGAAGACCGACAAGTCGATCGACGTCCTGGAGTTCGTGCCGGCGGAGGAGATCGATCCGATCTACTTCCAGAAGACGTATTACCTGGAGCCGGACAAGGCGGCGGCGCGTCCGTACGTGTTGCTGCGGGACGCGCTGGTGAAGACGGGTCAGCTGGCGGTCGTGAAGATCACGATCCGGCAGAAGGAGACTCTTGCGACGATTCGGGCGCGGGACGACGTGCTGGTGATGCACACGATGTTGTGGCCGGATGAGATCCGCAAGGCGGAGTTCGACTTCCTCGATCAGGACGTCGAGGTGCGGCCGCAGGAGTTGAAGATGGCGACGTCGCTGGTGGAGTCGATGGCGGGTGACTTCGATCCGGACACGTTCACCGACGACTACCGGGACGCGTTGGAGAAGGTGATCGCGGCGAAGGCGGAGGGTGCGGAGTTGCCCGAGCAGCCGGAGGCCGAGGAGAAGGGTGATGTCATCGATCTGATGACGGCCCTGGAGCGCAGTGTGGAGAAGGCGAAGGCCGGGCGGAAGGGTGCGGAGAAGAAGTCCGCGCCGAAGAAGAAGGCCTCGTCGGCGTAGATGGCCGGGCTCGGCGAGTACCGGCGCAAGCGGGATCCGGCCAGGACGCCGGAGCCCGTTCCGGGTGCTGGGGATCTTCCGCGTGGTGACGATGACACGTTCGTGATCCAGGAGCATCACGCGAGCAGCCTGCATTGGGACGTGCGGTTGGAGCGTGGTGGTGTTCTGGTGTCGTGGGCGGTGCCGAAGGGGTTGCCGCCGACGACGGATGTGGTGCGGCTCGCGGTGCACACCGAGGACCATCCGCTGGAGTACGCGGAGTTCTCCGGGGAGATCCCGAAGGGTGAGTACGGCGGCGGCGAGATGTTCCTGTGGGACCGCGGCCGCTACGAGACGGTGAAGTGGTCGGACCGCGAGGTCGACGTGGTCTTGCACGGGCAGCGTGTGCAGGGGCAGTTCGTGTTCTTCCGGTCGGGCAAGGACGGGAAGAACTGGATGGTGAAGCGGCGTCATGCCGCGGCGCGTCCGGACTGGGAGGTGCTGCCGGAGCAGGTCAAGCCGATGCTGGCGGTGCCGGGGCCTCTCCCCCAGGACGGTGATGATCTCTGGGCGTACGAGTTCAAGTGGGACGGTGTGCGGGCGATCCTGCGGGTGGAGGGTGGCCGGGTGCAGGCGTGGTCGCGTCTGGGCAACGACATCACGGTCGCGTACCCCGAACTGCAGGGCGTGGGTGAGCAGCTGGGGGCGACGGAGGCTCTGCTGGACGGGGAGATCGTCGCGTTGCAGAACGGCCGGCCGAGTTTCAGCGCGTTGCAGAACCGGATGCACGTGACGAAGTCGGAGGCGGCGCGCCGGGCGGCGCGTCAGTACCCGGTGACGTTGCTGTTGTTCGACCTGTTGCACCTGGACGGCACGTCGACGTTGTCCCTGCCTTTTCGGCAGCGTCGTGAGTTGTTGCGGGAGCTGGATCTGAGGGGTTCGCACTGGATGACTCCCCCGTCCTACGACGAGGACGGTGCGGCGGTGCTGGCGGCGAGTCGTGAGCAGGGGTTGGAGGGGGTGGTCGCGAAGCGGCTGGATTCGCCGTATCAGCCCGGGACGCGGTCGCCGGTGTGGCGCAAGATCACCGATCTGATGGCGCAGGAGGTGGTGATCGGTGGCTGGCGGATGGGTGAAGGCAAGCGTGCGGGGGTGATCGGCGCGTTGTTGCTGGGTATCCCGCGTGATGGCGGGCTGGCGTTCGCGGGGTCGGTGGGCACGGGGTTCAACGACGCGGAGCTGGCGGTGCTGACGCCGCGGTTGAAGGCGTTGGCGCGCAGGTCGTCGCCGTTCGTGACGGAGATGCCGCGGGAGCGGTCGAGGGGCGCGAAGTGGGTGGAGCCGGAGTTGGTGGCCGAGGTGGTGTTCCGGCAGTGGACGCCGGACGGGCGGATGCGGTTTCCGGCGTGGCGGGGTTTGCGGCCGGACAAGACTCCTGGGGAGGTGCGTCGGGTTGAGCAGTGACGCGACCGTACGGGTCGAGGACCGGGTGGTGAAGCTGACGAACCTGGACAAGGTGCTGTATCCGGGGTTCGGGTTCACCAAGGGTGAGGTGATCGATTACTACACCCGGATCGCGCCGGTGCTGCTCCCCCACCTCAAGGACCGTCCGGTGACGCTCAAGCGCTTCCCCAACGGGGTGGACGGGAAGTGGTTCTTCGAGAAGAACGCGCCGGAGCACCGTCCTGACTGGGTGCGCACGATGCGGCTGGAGTCGCCGGGCAGCACGAAGGGCAACGAGACGGTCAACTACGTGATGGTGGACGAGTTGGCGACGTTGGTGTGGCTGGCGAACCTGGCGGCGCTGGAGTTGCACGTGCCGCAGTGGACGGTGGGGCCGCGTGGGGGCAAGCGGGATCCTGATCTGCTGGTGTTCGACCTGGATCCGGGTGCGCCGGCGACGATCGTGGAGTGCGCGCGGGTGGCGGAGCGGATCCGGGTGGTGCTCGACGACGACGGTGTGGACTGCTGGGCGAAGACGTCGGGCAACAAGGGGATGCAGGTGTACGCGTACGCGCCGGCGAAGGACACGTCGGAGTACGCGAAGGCGGTGGCGCAGCGGTTGGCGCAGGAGCATCCGGAGCTGGTCGTGTCGACGATGGCGAAGGCGCAGCGCACCGGGAAGGTGCTCATCGACTGGTCGCAGAACAACACGGCGAAGACGACGGTGGCGCCGTACTCGTTGCGGGCCCGGGAGCGTCCGGCGGTGTCGGCGCCGGTGACGTGGGACGAGGTCGAGGACTGCGAGGTCGTGGAGGACCTGTTGTTCCTCGCGGACGAGGTGCTGGAGCGGGTTGCTTCGGCGGGTGACCTGTTCGGGAGTTGATATTCTGGCCGACTGCCTACGAGGGGGTCTGCCGTGATCATCGAGCTTGCCGAGTACGACGAGGCGTGGCCCGGGTTGTACGAGCGTGAACGGGAGCGGGTCCTGGGCGCGGTGCCGGGTGCGGTGCTGGAGCACGTGGGGTCGACGTCGGTGCCGGGGTTGTGCGCGAAGCCGGTGATCGACCTGATGCTGGTGGTCGAGGACCCGGTGGACGAGGGGTCGTACGTGCCGGGGTTGGAGGCGGCCGGGTACCGGGTGGTGGTGCGGGAGGACGACTGGCACGACCACCGGGTCCTCAAGGGGCCGGACACGAACGTCAACCTGCACGTGTTCCGGCGTGGGTGTGCTCAGGTGCGGCGGCATCTGATGTTCCGGGACTGGCTGCGGGCGACCCCGGAGGACCGTGAGCTGTACGCGTCGACGAAGCGGGCGTTGGTGGCGCGGGAGTGGGAGCGGGTGCAGGACTACGCGGACGCGAAGAACGCGGTGGTGCTGGAGATCCTCGAGCGTGCCTATCTGCAGTGGCGGTTGCCGTCGGACGACGTGGAGTTCGTGACGGAGACGCCGCCGCTCAACGCGTCGGTGGTGTTGCGGGACTACGACCCGCAGTGGCCGCGGTGGTACGCGGTCGAGGAGGCGAAGATCCGGGCCGCGCTGGGTGATGTGGTGGTGCGGCTGGAGCACGTGGGGTCGACGTCGGTGCCGGGGCTGGCGGCGAAGCCGTTGATCGACATCCTGCTCGTGGTGCCGGATTCGAGCGATGAGGACGCGTACGTACCGGCGTTGGTGGCGGCGGGGTACTTCTTCCGGTTGCGTGAGCGGGGCTGGCACGAGCACCGGTTGTTCAAGGGCACGGAGCCGGACGTGAACCTGCACGTGTTCTCCCCCCGCTCCGAGGAGCTCGATCGCATGCTGGCCTTCCGCGATCGGCTGCGGTCGCACCCGGCGGATCGGGAGGAGTACGAGCGCACGAAGCGGGAGCTCGCGGCCCGGACGTGGGAGCGGGTGCAGGACTACGCGGACGCGAAGACGCGGGTGGTGGAGCGGATCATCCTGCGGGCGCTGGGCTGAACCGGCGCCGGTAGTCCGAGGGGGTCAGGCCGGTTTCGCGGCGCATCAGCGCACGGAGGTTCGCGGCGGTGCCCAGGCCGGTGCGGCGGGCGACGACGTCGAAGCGCCGCTCCCCCAGTTCGATGAGCCGGCACGCCAGGGTGACGCGTTCGGCGGTGAGCCACGCCAGCGGTGTGGTCCCGAGTTGTGCCTGGAAGCGGCGGTGCAGCGTGGCCGGGCTGACGGCGGCGCGGGCGGCCAGCGAGGTGACGGTGAGCGCGGTGTCGAGGTGGTGCTGGGCCCAGGCGAGCAGGGGCGCGAGGGACTCGTCGCGCAGGGCGGGCACGGGGCGTTCGACGAACTGGCGCTGGCCGCCGTCGCGGTGGGCGGCGAAGACGAGGCGGCGGCTGACGGAGTTGGCGATCTCGGCTCCGTGGTCGCGGCGCACGAGGTGCAGGCCGAGGTCGAGGGCGGCGGCGCTGCCGGCGGAGGTGAGGATGTCGCCGTCGTCGACGAACAGCACGTCGGGTCGCAGGTCGACCTGGGGGAAGCGGGTGCGGAAGTCGTCGGCCCACTGCCAGTGGGCGGTGGCGCGGCGGCCGTCGAGGACTCCGGCTTCGGCGAGGGTGAAGGCGCCGCTGCAGAACCCGACGAGTCGTGCGCCGCGGGTGTGGGCGCGGCGGATGGCGTCGAGGACCTCGGGGCGGCGGGGTGTGTCGACGTCGGGGCGGTTGGGGACGATGAGGGTGTCGGCGTGGTCGGTGGCGTGCAGGCCGGCGACGCCGGTGAGGGTGAAGAACCCGTCGCGCATCAGCGTCGCGGGTTCGGGTGAGCAGAGGCGGAAGTCGTAGAGGTGGCCGCCGAGTTCGGGGCGGTGCAGGCCGAAGACCTCGGTGGCGCAGCCGAGTTCGAAGGGGTTGGAGTTCTCGTCGACGATCACGACGACGCGGTGCGAGGATTCTTGCGGCATGTGCGATTCCTAGCACTCACACCCGCGCGGCGACAGCGGCGAGGCTGATGTGCATGAACCCTATTGCCCTGGACGACGCCCTGGCCTCGTTCGACGCCCTGTGGAGCCCGCGGATCGTCACCCGCGTCAACGACTACGACGTGCGCGTCACGAAGGTGAAGGGCGACTACGTCTGGCACGTCCACGACGACACCGACGAGTTCTTCCTCGTGCTGGACGGTGAGCTGCACATCGGTCTGCGGGAGGCCGGGGGTGAGCGCACGGTCGTGCTCGCGAAAGGTGACGTGTTCACCGTGCCGCGCGGTGTGTTCCACAAGCCGTCGGCTCCGCACGGCGCGCGGATCCTGTTGTTCGAGCCCACCGGCACGCTGACCGTGGGCGACCGGCACGAGGAGGTGCCGGCTCACGTGGACGCGACCGTCGGGCACGCGCTGTGATGCTGGGGAGGAGCGCGGGCCTCCCCAGCACCTTTCAGCGGGTCAGCCCAGGCGGCAGGCCGACAGGACGATCTCCTGGCCGAGCAGCGTGCGGACCCGGACGGCGTTCTGGATCAGCTGGCCGTTCGGTCCGGTCGCGGTCTCGTTGAGGTGCACGGTCGCGACACCGGGGACGCCGACGGTGACGGGGCCGGTGCCGATGGGCTGGCCGTTGAGCGTGCCGACCTTCGACGAGCCGGTGACGCCGTTGCCGTCACTGACGCACGTGGCCTCGATGGCGTTGAGCGTGATGGCTCCTCCGAGCAGTGAGGCTCCCTCCACCCGTGCGCTGGCCACGGTGCGGCCGGTGTTCGCGTCGAGGGTGCAGTCCGCGTGCAGGGCGTTGACCGAGGCCAGGCCCAGCACGTTGATCGCGGCGACGGTCTTGTCCTCGTTGGGCGGGCACTGGGCGTGCGGGGTCTTGGCGACGTTGATCAGGCCTGTCGCGTTGAGCGCCCACGCCTCACCGCGCAGGTAGACGACGACCTTCACGACCGCGGTGGCGGCGGCGCCGTCATCGTCGGTCACGGTGACCAGGACGGTGTGTGCGCCCAGGGCGGTGAACGTGCGTGCGGCCTTGCAGGTGCCGGAGCCCGGGCCCTGGGTGACGGTGCCGTTGACGACCGGGCTGCCGTCGTCGAAGTTCAGGGTGCAGGTGTGCTTGTCGTTGGTGGCGATGTCGGTGAACGGCGCGGTGAAGTTCACCGTGGTGCCGCGGGTGACGAGCGTCTTGTCGGCGCTGAGGGTGACCTGCGGGGCGACGTTGCTCAGCGTGAGCGTGGTGGTCGCGGTGACGGTCGGGTTGACGCCGTCGTTCGCGGTCAGCTTGAGCTCCCACACGCCGTCATCGGTGCACTTGACCGTGGTGGTCTGGGCGGCGGCGTTGCCGAACGAGCAGGTCGCGCCCGCGTCGACACCGGACTGCGCGGTGGCGGTCCAGGCGGTGCTCAGGGACGGGCCGTCGGGGTCGGTGACGGTGCCGGCGAGGCCGACGTCGGTGCCTTCCTGCCCGGCGTAGGGGCCGCCGGGCTTGACGACCGGTGGGGCGTTGACCTTGACGGTGACGCACTCGGTCACGTCACCGGCTCCGCCGCCGTCGGTGCCGTTCGCGGTGACGCAGAGCTGGTGGGTGCCGGCGGTCAGGGCCGGGGTGTTCACGGTGTAGTCGACGGTCGCCGGGCCGTCCTGGGGCAGGCCGGGGGTGATCGAGGTGATCGGGATGTCCGCACCACCGTTGACCTTGAGCGTCAGGCCGGTGAGCTTGGAGGCGATGACACCGGGCACGACGTCGGGCAGCTGCGAGACGTCCGGGACCTCGGTGCAGGTGCCGCCGGTGGTCTCGGCGATCTTGCGCAACGAGCTGGCGGCGTTGGCCGCGCCGCAGGCGGAACCGTTGGACACGGCGAAGGTGAAGATCTTGACGCCGGCGTTCACGGCCTGCTGCAGCAGGGCGTCGACGGAACCGGAGCCGGTGCCGTCGGACAGGAAGATCATGAGCTTGCGCTGCTGCTGCGCCGCGGTGGCCGAGGCCAGACCGGCCGTCAGGCCCTGTGCGTAGTCGGTGCCGGTGCTCACGCTGCGGTCGGTGAACTTCCCGACGCCGCCGAAGCGCACGCTGCCGAGCACTTCGGAGATGTCGTTGCCGTTGCCGTTGACGTCGGCGGTGGGCGCGGTGACCTTCTGGTCGCCTGCGTCCGGGCTGACGTCCACCGACGCCCCGCCGGAGCCGAACACGGCGGCGCCGACGCTGCCGACGACGGTGTTCGGGACGGCGGCCTTGGCGTTGACGGCCCTGGCCGCGGCGATCTCGCAGTCCAGGATCGAGGCGGGCTGGCCGTCGCCGTTCTGGTCGCCGCCGCAGCCCGCGGCCACGACCGTCTGGGTGGAGCCGGACACGTCGATCACGTAGGTCAGCGCGGTGTCCACGACGGCGGCGCCCTTGCCGATCGAGGCCTTGCCGGTGACGGTGACCGGGCCCGGTACGACCACGGCGTTGTTCGCCGGGCCGGTGATGGTCACCTCGATGCTGGTGCCGCCGGGCAGGTTGTCGACGGCCGCGTGCGCAGGGATGGCGAGTGCCACGGTGGCCGCGAGCGCGGCGCCTACCGTGATGCTGGGTCTCATGGTTCTCCGCTCGAATCAGTTCCGTCCCCGACCGAACCGAAGGAGACCGCACGTGGCCGGTCAGATACCGGGGGTCACCGAGATGCATCGATAGTCGACCTATTCGGACCAGTGCCCGTTCCGCTCTCGTGGGTGGCCGGACTCGGGAACAATCACGTCCTGTGAAGTTCGGGGTGCTCGGTCCGGTGCTGGTCGACGGTGTGGAGGTCGCTGCGCCGCGGCAGCGGGCGTTGCTGGCGATGCTCGTGCTCGACGCTGGGCGGATCGTGGGCCACGACCAGCTGATCGGCGGCTTGTACGCGCGGCCGCCCGCTGGTGCGGCGAACGCGCTGCAGTCCCAGGTCTCCCGGTTGCGGCGTGCGGTCGCGGGTGTGGTGGTCGAGCACCACCCGGCGGGCTACCGGCTGGTCGCGGAACCGTCCGAGGTGGACCACCTGCGGTGTGCCGAGTTGCTGCGCGCCGGACGGGCCGCCGAGGCGCTCGGGTTGTGGCGCGGGCCCGCCCTGGCCGACGTGGACGCACCGTTCGCGCAGGTCGCGCGGCAGCACCTGGCGGAGCTGCTCATCAGCTGCGCGGTGTCGGGCGGGACCGAAGAGCTCCTGCGCGACCTCGTGGCGCAGCACCCGTTGCGCGAGGACGTGCGGGCGGCGCTGATGCGGTCGCTGCAGCGCGAGGGCCGGCAGAGCGAGGCGCTGGAGGTGTTCGCGCGCGGCCGTGCGCTGCTGGCCGACGAGCTCGGTGTCGACCCCTCCCCCGTGCTGGCCGCCGCGCACCTGGAGGTGCTGCGGGCACGGGCGCCGCACCGGGGTGTGCCCGCGCAGCTCACCAGCTTCGTCGGGCGCGAGGACGACTTGCGGCGGGTGGCGAAGTGGCTGCGGGAGAGCCGCCTGGTCACGCTCATCGGGCCCGGTGGCACGGGCAAGACCCGGCTCGCTGTCGAGGTCGCGCACCGCGAGGCCGGTGAGGTGGCGTTCGTCGACCTCAGCGCCACGACCGACGTCGTGCGGGCGCTGCTCGACGGGATCGGCGTGCGGGAGGCCGGGTTGCTCGCGGCCGGGCCGGTCGGTGCCGAGGAACGGCTGCGCGCCGCGCTGGCGGTGCGCGAGGTGGTGCTGGTGGTCGACAACTGCGAGCACGTCGTCGACGAGGCGGCCCGCGTGCTCGGCGGCGTCCTCACGAGCTGCCCGGACGTGCGGGTGCTCGCGACGAGCCGGGAGCCCCTGGGCATCACCGGCGAGACCCTCAGCCCGGTCACCGCGCTGGACCCCGACGCCGCCACCCGGCTGTTCCTGGACCGGGCGCAGGCGGTGAGGCCGGGGTTCCGGGCCGACCCCGGCCTCGTCGCCGAGGTGTGCCGGCGCCTGGACGGGATCGCGCTGGCCATCGAACTGGCCGCCGCCCGCGTGCGCACCCTGCCGCTGGCCGAGATCACCGCACGGCTCGACGACCGGTTCCGGTTGCTGTCCAGGGGAAGCCGCACCGCCGCGCCCCGGCACCGCACGCTGCACGCCGTCGTGGAGTGGAGTTGGGAGCTGCTCACCGACGCCGAACGCGACCTCGCCGCCCGCTTCACCGTGTTCTGCGGCGGCGCGACCCTGCACGCCGTCACGACCGTGTGCGAGTCCGACGTGGACACCCTGACATCGTTGGCGGACAAGTCACTGGTCGAGGTCGTCGACGACCGCTACCGGATGCTCGACACCATCCGCGCGTTCTGCGCCTCCCACGCCCCGGACCTCGCAGCCGCGCACGCCCGCTGGTTCCTGCAACGCGCTCAGGAGGCCGAACCGCACCTGCGCGCCCACGAGCAGATCCAGTGGCTCGCCCGGCTCGCCGCCGATCACGACAACCTCGTCGCCGCCGTGGCCTGGGCGACCGCGCACGACCTCGATCTCGCCCTCGAGCTCGTCGCCGCCCTGGCCACCTACTACTGGTGCCGCGGGCTGCGCACCGAAGCCGCCCAGCAGGCCGACGCCGTGCTGCGCGCCTGCGGTGAAACCCCGCCGCCGGGCCGCGAACAGGCCTACACGCTGTGCCTGCTGATCGCCTGGCCCGCCGCCACCGGCGACCAGAGCGCCCGCATCCGCCAGGCCGACGCCCTGCTCGCCACGTTCGACTCCCCGCCGCGCTACCCGATCATGACCCTGATGTGGGGCATGGCGCTGGGTGCGCCGGCCGACGACTCGCAGGTGTGGCACCGCCGCACCCGGCTGCTCAACGACGAGCCGTGGAGCGCGGCGCTCACCCTGGTCGGCGACGGCCTGGTGGCCCGCATGGAAGGCGACCCGGACACCGGCCGGGACCTGCTGCGGCGCGGCGCGGCGGCGTTCACCGAGGTCGGTGACCGGTGGGGCGCGGCGCTGGCGTTCAACCAGCTCGGCGAGATCGCCCTGGCCGACGGCGACCCCGCGAACGCGCTGGCCCACGTCGAACGGGCCCGCGGTCTGCTCGCCGAGCTCGGCGCCACCGAGGACACCGCGGAGGCCGTCGCGGGACGGGCCCAGGCCAGGCTCGCCGCGGGCGACCCCGACGGGGCCAGGACGGACTTCCTCGCCTCACTCGACCTGGCGCGGCGGGCGGGGGCACCGTCCGCGCAGGCGGGCGCCCACCTCGGCCTGGCCGAGCTCGCCCGCGTCACCGGTGACCACGCGACCGCCCGCGCCGAGTGCGACCGGGCGTGGGAGCTGTGTCCCGGCGGCTGGTACGGGCCCGACCAGATGCGCTGCCACATCGCCCTGCAACGCGGCCGGATCGCGAAGGACGAAGGCGACCCCGTGTCGGCCCGCCGGCACTACGAGGAGGCGCTGCGCCGGGCCGCGGGGCAGCGCGACCGCGTAACCGAGACCGTCGTGCGCGCGGAACTCGCCGCGTTGCCCGCGCCCTGATCCGCCGCCACCACAACCACACGGGCAGCCTGCGGTGGGCGACGAACGTCCACAGGTCGTCCTCGGCCACCTCGTCGGGATGACGGCGCAGCACCTGAAGGCACTCCCGCGACACCACCCCGTGGATGCGGGCCACGTGCGCCAGCGCCGTGGCGCCCTGGCGGCGCACCTCGATGCGGTTGTGGTCCAGCGCCCGCGCGACCCGCCGCGCCGCGGCCCACGGGTCCGGGTGCGACATCGCCAGGCCGATCACCGCCACACCGACCATGTCCTCGCCGCGGTCGAACGCCGCGTCGACCTCCTCGGGGCGGGCGATGCCCATCACCGCCGCGTAGTTGTGCCAGTCGACGCCGTCACCGCGTTGCGCGCGGTCGAGCAGGAACCGCTGCCGGCCGTCGGAGCGCTGCCCGGTGCGGTCGAAGTCCGCGGCCAGGTAGCGCCACACGGCGGCGGTGTCGGCGCGGGAGGTCGAGGCCAGGATCCGGCACAGCTCGAGCACGTGCCCCGGTTCGCTCGCCCGCGCGAGTTCGCCCAGCACCCCGGGCGGGCAGCCCAGGTCGTGCCACGCCAGTGATGCCAGCGCCGGCACCTCGCCGACGTCCACCCAGCCGCCGGCCCCGCCCCGCCCGATCTCGGCAGGCGTCAGCGAGGCCCGGTAGCGGGCGTGTTCGATCGGGATCACTTCTCAGACCTGGGGCACCGCGCGCAGCAGGGCGCGGGTGTAGTCGTGAGACGGGGTGAGGAGGACTTGTCCGACTGGGCCTTGTTCCACGATTTTCCCCTGGTGCATCACCGCCACCCGGTCGGCGATCTGCCACGCCAGCCCTAGGTCGTGCGTGATGAGCAATGAAGCAAGGCCCAGTTCCGCGCGCAACCGGAGCAGCAGCGCCACGATCTCGCCGCGCACCGAGGCGTCCAGGGAGGCGACGGGCTCGTCGGCGAGCAGCAGACGGGGCTGCAGCACCAGGGCGCCGGCGATCACCACGCGCTGCTGCTGACCCCCGGACAGCTCGTGCGGCAGGGCGTCGAGGTACAGGCTCGCCGGACGCAGCTCCGCCCGTTCCACAGCGGCCGTGACCAGGGCTTCGTGGTCGCCGGGAACACCGTGCACGCGCAGTCCCTCGGCGACCGCGTCGAACACCGTGTGCCGGGGGTTCAGGGCACTGGAAGGATCTTGCAGCACGAGCTGCACCTGGCGGCGGAACGCCTTGATCGCCCTGCTCCCCCGGCCCACCTCCACGCCGTCGAAGATCACCCGACCGGAGGACGGTGCCCGCAGCCCCATTATGGTACGAGCCAGTGTCGTTTTGCCGGAGCCGGACTGCCCGACGAGCGCCACGATCTCGCCCCGCCCGATCGTCAGGTCCACGCCGTCGACCGCGCGCGTGCGGCCGTAGTCCACGACCAGGTCCCGCACCCGCAGCAGCGGCTCCGGTGCGGGCGCGGGGTCGCTCCAGCGGTGCGCCGGGTCACCGATCACCGGGAACGCCGCCGTCAGCGCCGCCGTGTGCGGATGCCGCGGGTTCGCGATCACCTCACGGGTGCGGCCGCGTTCGACCAGCTCACCGCCCTGCATCACCGCGATGTCCTCGCAGGTCCGCGCGAGCACCGACAGGTCGTGGCTGATCATCAGCAGGCCGAGGTCCTGCTCGGCGACCAGCCGCGTCATCAACGCCAGCACCTGCTCCTGCACCACCACGTCCAGCGCGGTGGTCGGTTCGTCCGCGACGACCAGCCGCGGCCCGCACGCCAGCGCCATCGCGATCATCACCCGCTGCTTCTGCCCGCCGGAGAGCTCGTGCGGGTAGGCCCGGGCCTTGTCGCGCGGCAGCTCCACCTGCTCCAGCAACTCCGTGACCCTGCCGGGGGTGCCGTGCAGCCGCATCGGCTCGGCGATCTGCTCGCCGACGCGGTGCACGGGGTTGAGCGAGTGCATCGCTCCCTGGAACACGATCGACGCCGACGCCCACCGCACCGCCCGCAACCGGCCCCACGACATCGCCGCCACGTCCTCGCCGTCGAGCAGGACCTCGCCCTCCACGCGCGCGGACCTGGGCAGCAGCCGCAGCACCGACATCGCCACCGTCGACTTGCCCGACCCCGACTCGCCCGCCAGCCCGAGCGTCTGACCGGGGGCCAGCGACAGGCTCACGTCGTGCACGACGCGCTTGTGCCCGTAGTGCACGGTGAGGTTGTTCAACTCCAGCACCCGGTCACCTCTTCGGCGTCACGACGGCTTCGAGCGCCCGCCCGACGAGCGTGAACGCCAGCACCACGACCACGATCGCCAGGCCCGGCGGCAGCAGGAACCACCACGCCCGCTGCGGCACCGCCCCGTGCAGCTGCGCCTGGTGCAGCATCGCTCCCCACGAGATCCGCGTCGGATCCCCCAGCCCCAGAAACGCCAGCGTCGACTCCGCCACGATCGCCGACGCCACCGACAGGGTCGCGTTGACCAGCACCAGCGGCACCACCGACGGCAGCACGTGCCGGCCGATGACATGGGCGTGGCCACCACCGAGCGCCCGTGCGCGTTCCACGAACGGGCGGGCCTCGATCGTCAGCGTCTGCGCCCGCACCATCCGCGCCGTCGAAGGCCAGCTCGTCAGCCCGATCGCGAGGATGATCGTGCCCAGGCCGCGCGGCAGCACCGTCGACAACGCGATCGCCAGCACCAGCGCGGGCAGCACCAGGAAGAAGTCCGTGACCCGCAGCAACGCCCCCGCGAGCAGACCACCGAAATGACCGCTCACCACACCGGCGAACGTGCCGATGCCGACCGAGAGCACCGCTGCCGTCAGCCCGACGAACAACGACGTGCCCGTGCCCTGCGCCATCAGCAACGCCACCGAACGCCCGGTGTGATCGGTGCCCAGCCAGTGACCCGCACCCGGCGGCTGCCACGCCTGCGCCGTCACGCGGGTGACGTCGAGGGCGTCCGCGGGGATGAACAGCGGCGCGAGGACGGCGACGAGCGCGGCCACGGCCAGAGCCACCGCGCCCGCCACACCGGTCCTGTGCGCCAGGAAGGCCCCCGCCGCGCCGCCCCGGCCCGTGCGCACCCCGTCGGCGAAGCTCATACGACCCCCACCCGTGGATCCAGGACCCCGTGCAGCAGGTCGGCCAGCAGGTTCATCACCACGACCGCGCCCGCCGTCACGACCAGCAGCCCCTGCAGCAGGAAGTAGTCCGGGCCGGTCAGCGCGTCGTGGAACAACAGCCCCAGACCCGGCCAGGAGAACACCGTCTCCGTCGTGATCGCCCCCGCCACCACCAGCCCGAACCGCAGGAACACCAGCGTGATCGCCGGCAGCACCGCGTTGGGCACCGCGTGCCGGCGCCGCACCAGGTCGTCGCGCAGCCCCTTCGCCCGCGCCGTCGTCAGGTAGGGGGCGTGCATCTCCTCGAGCAGCGAGGACCGCATCACCAGCGCGTACTCCGCGCACACCACCGCGACCAGCGTGAGCGACGGCAGCACCAGGTGGTGCCCGACGTCGAGGGCCTGGGACAGCAAGTCCGGCGCCGTGTCGGTGTCGCGCATGCCCCGCGACGGGAACAGGTCCCCGGTCACCATCATCAGCAGCATGCCCAGCCAGAACGTCGGCACCGCCCACAACGTCAGCGACACCCCCGTCGTGACCCGGTCGAACGCCGAGTCACGACGCCACGCCGCCCGCACCCCCAGCCACAGCCCCAGCAGCACCGCGATCAGCGTCGCCGTGCCGACCAGCAGCACCGTCGGCCCCACCCGGTCGAGGATCACCTCCGCGACGGGACGGCGGAACGTGAACGACGTCCCGAGGTCGCCGCGCAGCAGCGAGGTCAGGTAGGTCCAGAACTGCTCGTGCAGCGGGCGGTCCAGGCCGAACTGCGCGCGCAACGCGGCCTGCATCTCCGCGGTGACCGGGCGGCCCCGCGTCATCGACACCACGGGATCGCCCGGCACCACCCGGAACAGGAAGAAGCCCAGCACCGCGACCATCAGCAGGCTGAGCGCGGCACCACCGAACCGACCGGCCAGACGCACCTACTCGCGCTCCCCGGCCGTGGCACCGCGCCGCCGTGCCATCACGACCACCACCAGCGCCAGCCCGCCGATCAGCGCGCCGCCGATCGCGAGCCCGGCCCACCGGCTGCCCCGCGCCTGCGCGGTGCGCCCGGCCGGTTCGGCGCCGTAGTAGCCCCACATGCCGTTCTGCGCCATGATCACGCCGCCCTGCGCGGGCTGGGTCGTGAACCTCGCGAAGTGGTCGGACCGGTAGGCCTCCAGCGCGTTGTCGTAGGCCAGCACCACCGCGGGCACCTGGTCGTAGAAGCGGGCCTGCATCTGCTTGACGATCTCCACGCGCTTGCCCTCGTCGAACTCCGAGAGCTGCTGGGCGTAGAGCCTGTCGTAGGTCTCGTCGCAGAAGTACGTGTCGGTGGTGCCGCCCTTGCCGTCCGCGCCGGGACGTTGCGCGCAGGTGTGCAGGCCCAGCACGAAGTCCGGGTCGATGTTGGTCGACCAGCCGGAGAACGCCAGGTCGTAGGTCGCCGCGGTGGTGGCCTCGTTGAGCTGGTTGTCCGACACCAGCCGCACGTCCAGGGTGATGCCGATGTCGCTCATCGAGCGCTTGAGGTACTCGCTGGCCTGCTCGTCGTACGCGCGTCCGGCGCGTCCGATCAGCCGCAGCGAAAAGCGGGTGCCGTCGGCCTTGCGGGGATGTCCGGCGGCGTCGAGTGCGGCGTTGGCCGCGGCGGGGTCGAACCGGCGCCGCTCGGACTCGCCCGGCTGCCAGTGCCACTTGCCGAACACCGGCGGCACCAGCCCCGCGCCCTTGTCCGCGTACCCGAGGTTCACCCGCGCCACGAGCGCGTCGAGGTCGATCGCCTGCGCGATGGCCCGGCGGACCCGGACGTCCGCGAGCGCGGGGGCGCCGTCCCCGATCGGCACGCCGGTGCGGGTCTGCGCGCCGGGGTTGATCATCAGCTCGGTGAAGCGGCGGCCCTGGGCCTTGTTGCGGGTGACCCCGGCCCTGCCCTGCAGCGAGTCGAACTGCGCCGGCGCCATCCGGTTGACCAGGTCGATCTCGCCCTTGCCCAGCGCCTGCACCGCGGCGTCGGAGTTCTGGAAGTACACGAAGTGCAGCTCGTCGAACTTCGGCGCGCCCCGCCAGTACCCCTTGTTGGCCTTGAGCTTGATGAACTGCCCCGGCACGTGCTCGGCGAGCACGAACGGCCCGGAGCCCACGACCGGCACCTCGTCGTTGCGGTAGTCGTTGATGCTGCCGACCTTCTCCCACACGTGCCTGGGCACGATCGGGACGTCCAGGGCCAGCATCGTCACCTGCGGCGTCTTGGTCCGGATGACGACGGTGCGGTCATCGGGCGCGGTGACGTCGCGGAAGTTCGTGACGAACCCGCCGTTCGCGGTCCGCGCGATCTCGTCGGTCAGCATCAGGTTGTAGGTGAACGCGACGTCGTGCGCGGTGATCGCCTGCCCGTCGGACCACTTCTTGCCCTGCGGCACGGTGAAGGTCCACGTGAGCTTGTCCGCCGAGGGTTCCCACTTGTTCGCGAGGCCCTCGGTCACCGTCTGGTCCGCCGCGGTGTAGGCGGTCAGGTAGTCGTACATCAGCCGGCCGATCTCGGTGCTCGACTGGAACACCGCGAGGAACGGGTTCATCGAGTCGATCTGCTGCACGATCGCGACCTTCAGCACGACCGGCGCCTGTGCCGTAGCCGGAGGTGCCGCCACCCCCAGCGTCGTTGCCACGGCAAGCGACGCGCACAACTTCACCCGCACGAAAACCCCTCTTCCCCAGCAGCCCGCCGCTAACTTACCGAGATGTGCGGATCATGATCTCGGCGGACATGGAAGGCGCCACCGGAGTCACCTGGACCGGGGACGTCGTGCCCGGTACCGAGCAGTGGCAACGGTTCCGGCGCCTGTTCACGGCGGACGTCAACGCCTGCGTGACGGGCCTGGTCGCGGGCGGAGCGGAGCAGGTCCTCGTCAACGAGGCGCACTCCTCGCAGCGCAACCTCCTGCTCGAAGACCTCCACGACGCGGCACGGCTGCTCACCGGCCGCCACAAACCGCTGTCGATGATGCAGGGCGTCGACTCCGATGTGGACGGAGTGGTCTTCCTCGGCTACCACACAGCCGCGGGCACCCGCGGCGTGCTCGCCCACACCTACATGGAGAACTCCATCACCGGCGTGTGGCTCGACGGCGTCCTCGCCTCCGAGGGCCGCCTCAACGCCGCACTGGCCGCCGAACACGGCGTTCCCGTGCTGCTCGTGACCGGCGACGACCTCACCTGCGCCGACGCCGCGACCTACGCGGCCTCGGCGTGGACGGTCGCGGTCAAGGAGTGCGTGTCGCGCTACGCCGCCGTGTGCCTGCCACCCGCCGTGACCTCATCGCAGATCACCGCCGCCTCCACCGCGGCGATGGCGTCCGCGGGACGGGCCGAGGCTGTCGTGGCACCGCACCGGATCGAGGTGGAGTTCGACGCCTCGCACCTCGCCGAGGCCGCCGCGATCGTGCCGACCGTGGAGCTGGTCGGCGTGCAGCGCGTCGGGTTCGACGCCACGTCGATGACCGCGGCCATGAAGGCGTTCAAAGTGGTCACGCACATCGCGGGCGCGGCCATGGAGGACGTCTACGGCTGATCACAGCTCCACCAACCGTCGCATCTCCCGCCTCGGCAACCGCGGCGACCCCGCGGCCGCGCGCACGGTCCGCTCGTCGGGGTCGTCGAGCAACGCGATCAGCGCCTGCTCGGGCAGGTTCGGGTGGCCGGCCACCGCGTGGCGCACCGCGGCGTCGGGATCGGCGGCCAGCCGGGCGGCGATGCCAGCGGGCAGATCCGGGTCGCGCGGCGCCAGGCACCGCATCCGCGGATCCGGGTCGGTGGCGAACCGGCGCAGCACCGATGCGGGGAACGTCCACATGTCCGCCGGGCGCCACGGGGCGTAGTTCGTGTCCGCGGGATCGAACTCGCGGTCCATGCGCTCCACGTCCGCCAGGTGCGGGGCGCTCTTGGCCATCGCCCAGCGGACCTCGATCTCGTCGTCGGCGAGCAGCCGGGCGACCACCTCCGGGGGCAGCGGCACGGTGCTGGAGGCCACCGACGCGCGGAAACACGCGTACGGGGAGCCGGCGTGGCGCACCGGGTCGGCGCGCACCCAGTCCAGGCGCAACATCTGCAGTTCCCCGGCCGCCACCGCCCGTTCGAACTGTTCCTCGTCGACGTCCAGCGGTGCGGCGCTGACATGGGCGTGGATGGCGGCACGCAGCGGTTCGGGGGTGTCCTGCCGCCCGAAGACCCCGACCCTGACCCGCGGGTTCGCATCCGCGCCGAGCGCGTCGCGCAGCGCGGGCGGCAGCCGCGGGTGCCGGGCCACCTCCACCCGCACGTCCGCGTCGGGGTCCTGGGACAGGCGCAGCGCCGTCGAGGCGTCGAGGGTGAGGTGGCGGACCACCCCGGCCCTGGTGACCGGATCGGCGAGCAGGGCGGGAACCAGGTCGGGCGGCGGTGCCGGGTGGTGCGCCGAGCACGCCGCCTCACGGACGCTGTCGTCGGCGTCGGTCAGCAGGGCGCGCCGCACGTGCTCGGGCGCGGCAGGCCATCGGCTGCCCAGTGCCGCCCTGACCTGGGCGCTCGGGTCCTCGGCGAGACGTGCTCGCAGGTCGCCGGGCACCGCGTCGTTCCCGGCGAGGAACTCGCGGACCACCGGTTCGGCATCGGTCAGCAGCAACTCGAACGCCTCGGCTGACACGTCCTGACCGCGGCTCATCGCCAGGCCCGCCCGCACGGAGACGTCGGGATGGGCCGCCAGGCGGAGCCTGACCGCGCCGGGCAGGCCGTCGTTCGCCGCCAGCGAGCGCAGCACCGGGCGCCGGCCGGTCGTGATCATCTCGTCGATCAGCCCGGGTGTGAGGTCCGGCCGCGTCCCGAGCTCACGCGGCGCCGCGCGGTGGGCGATCAGGCGACGGATCAAGTCCTCGGGCAGCGCCGGGTTGAGAGCGAGCCCTTCCAGGGCCTCCTGCAGGTGCACCGGTGTCCCCCAGTCGGTCGGCACAGGCCCGCGACGATTCCACACCACCGCGACGGATACGGTGAAATCATGGCGCTCGACGTCGCGCAGGTGTGCGCGCAGCTCATCCGCTTCGACACCACCAACCGCGGCGGTGGCGACTCCGCGGGCGAGCGGGAGGCCGCCGAGCACGTCGCGGCGATTCTGCACGACAACGGTGTGCCGCCCACGTTGCTCGAACCGGCGCCACGGCGCACCAACGTCCTCGCGCGCGTGCACGGCACCGACCCGTCGCTGCCCGCGGTGCTGGTGCAGTCGCACCTCGACGTGGTGCCCGCCGACCCGGCCGAGTGGAGCTTCGACCCGTTCGCCGGGGAGGTCCGCGACGGGTTCGTGCACGGCCGGGGCGCGGTGGACATGAAGGACATGGCCGCGATGACCCTGGCGGTGCTGCACCGCTGGCACACCGAGGGCCGCCGTCCGCGCCGTGACGTCGTACTGGCGTTCGTCGCCGACGAGGAGGACCAGGGCGCTTACGGGGCGCATTGGCTCGTGGAGCACCACGCCGCGCACTTCGCCGGGGTGCAGGCGGCGATCAGCGAGTCCGGCGCGTTCTCCTACGACGTCGACGGGGTGCGCCTGTACCCGGTCGGCACCGCCGAGCGCGGCACCTCGCACATGACGCTCACCGCCACCGGGCGCGCCGGGCACGGGTCGCGGCGCAACGACCAGAACGCGGTGACCGCGCTGGTCACGTCGCTGGCGCGGATCGCGGCGTTCCAGCACCCGGTGCGGCTCACCCCGACCGTCGAGGCGTTCCTCGTGGGCGTGGGCAAGGCGCTCGGGGTGGAGGTCGACCTCGACGACGTCGACGGCACGCTGGCCCGGCTCGGTCCCGCGGCGAAGCTGGTGGAGAACACCGTGCGCTGCTCGACCACGCCGACGATGCTGTCCGCCGGGTACAAGGTCAACGTCATCCCCGGCACCGCCACCGCCCAGCTCGACGTCCGCACCCTGCCCGGCACCGTCGACGAGCTCGTCGCCGACATCGACTCGCTGCTCTCGCCGGGCGTGACACGGGAGTTCCTCGAACACCAGCCGCCCGTCGAGGCCCCGATCGACACACCGTGGTTCGCCGCGATGGCCGACGCCCTGTGCGACGAGGACCCCGCCGCCCACGTCGTGCCCTACTGCCTGGGCGGCGGCACCGACGCCAAGGCCTTCAGCCGGTTGGGCATCCACTGCTACGGCTTCTCACCGCTGCAGCTGCCCGCGGGCTTCGACTACCGGGCCATGGCGCACGGCGTCGACGAACGCGTCCCCGTCGCCGGCCTGGAGTTCGGCGTGCGGGTGCTGGACCGCTTCCTGTCGAGCTGACCGGCGCTCGACGAGTTCCTGCACCGCGCTGGGCAGCGTCGTCTCGAAGTCGATCAGCTTCGCCCACGTCGGCGTCACCACGATCCGCACCATGCCGTCGTAGAGCGAGCGGACCTCCCGCTCCCACTCGACCCGCTGCCGCGCCGTCATCTCGTAGCTGCCGTTGATCTGCAGGTACTCGTCCGGGATGCCGTCGACCACGTCGAGCTCGACGGTGCCGCGGATCAGCAGGATCTTCGGCGGGTGCACCTCGGTGTCGATCGTCAGCGCCACCGCGGGGTTGGCCCGCAGCGCGTGCAGCTTCGGGGCGTTCGTGGACGTGCACAGCACGAGCTGCTCGCCGTTCCAGGCGAACGCGATCGGAATCGACCGCGGTGTGCCGTCCTTGGCCACGTACGCCAGCCGGCACAGGTCGCGGTGCAGCAACTCCCTGCTGTGCGGCCGGTTCAGGACCTCGGTGATCTCGCTGCGCGTCATCGTCATGCCCGTGGGACGGAGCCGCCCCGCCGTTCTCGACATCACGCGCCGAAGTTTTCTCCTAGCGGGGAGGCAACGGCAGCGGCATCGCGGGCAGACCGTCGATGCTCGCGTTGTTGTACGGCTTCTTGTTCGTGTACTCGCGGAACTCCTCGTCGCTCTTGCGGCCGAAGTAGTCCGCGTGCAGGTCGCGCTCCGAGCGGTAGTCCATGAACGGCACCGCGTACCCGCACGTGTCGCTGATCAGCTCCGCCGTCACCACCACCACCGCCCGCACCGCAGGCCCGTCGGCCTCCCCGAACCCCGCCACCAGCCCGGCGAAGCGCGGGTCGTCGCGGAACACCGGCTCACCGCGGCCGTGGACGCGCACGATGTTGGGCGGGCCCTCGAACGCGCACCACATCAGCGTGATGCGGCCGTTCTCCCGCAGGTGCGCGATCGTCTCGGCGTGGCTGCCGCCGAAGTCGAGATAGGCCACCGTGCGGTCGTCGAGGATCCGCAGCGTGCCCTGCCGGCCCTTGGGCGAGAGGTTGACGTGCCCGTCGCCCGTCAGCGGCGCGGTGGCCACGAAGAACACCTTCTGCTCCTCGATGAACTTCCACAGCCGCGGTTCGATGCGCTCGTATTCCTTACCCATGCTCCGCAGTATTGATCGTTCCAGCCGCCCTGTCAGCCACGATTCCAGCCCGTGAACGGCCCCGTCACGCCAGACCGGCCGCCGTGCGCGCCTCCAGTTCCACCCGGTCCCAGTGCGCCTGCCAGTCCTGGTCGGGCAGGTTCGAGTTGCCCGACCGCAACCCGGCCACGCCGTCGAGCCCCTCGCGCAGGATGTCCGCGTGCCCGGCGTGCCGGTTCACCTCGGCGATCTCGTGCACCAGCAGCAGGTGCAACGTCACGTACTTGCGCTCCTCGGGCCACCACGGCACGACCCCCGGCGCGTCCAGCGGCAGCTCCTCGATGCTCGTGTCGGCGAACGCCGTCGCCCGCGCGAACAACCCCAGCACGGACTCGCGGGACTCCTGCGCGGTGGCGAACATGTCCGAGTTCGGGTCGGCGTCGACGTCGAACGGCAGCGTCTCCGGGAACGGGCGGCCCAGGCAGTCGCCGAAGTACCCCGCCTCCACCCCGGCCAGGTGCTTGGCCAGGCCCAGCAGGTTCGTGCCCGTCGGGGTCAGCGGGCGGCGCACGTCGTACTCCGAGAGGCCCTCGAGCTTCCACAGGAACGACTCGCGGGCGGTCTTGAGGTAGCGGTGCAGGTCGGCTTTCGGGTCGGAGGCCATGGCCGTCACCCTTGCAGAGCCCGGCTCGACGCGGCGGCGATTTCCTCCAGCCGGGCGTGGTGCCCCGCCCACCACGACGGCTCCACCGGCGGCATGTTCGAGTTGCCGTCCTGCATGCCGACCGCGCCGTCGATCAGCTCCCGCACCACGTCCGCGTGCCCGGCGTGGCGGTGCAGCTCGATCGACACCTGGACCAGGACGTGGCGCAACGTCACCTCGCGCCGGCCCTCCGACCACCACGACACCAGACCGGGCCCGTCCAGCGGCACCGCCGCGATCGTCGCGTCGGCGAACTCCCGCACGCGCTCGTAGAACGCGACGACCGACTCCCGCGACTCGTCCACGTCGGCGTACATGTCCGACGCCGGTAACGCCTCCGCCGTCGACCACCGCGGCGGCTCGGGGAACGGCCGGTCGAACACGCGCCCGAAGTAGTTGAGCTCCACCCCGGCCGCGTGCTTCACCAACCCGAGCAGGTTCGTGCCCGTCGGCGTCAGCGGGCGGCGCACGTCGTACTCCGAGAGGCCCTCGAGCTTCCACAGCAGCGCGGTGCGCGCCGAGTTCAGGTACCAGTGCAGCAGCGTCTTCTCGTCCACACCGAGAAGCGTCTCAGACGGCACCGACAGTTCTGAGCACCAGCAGATCCAGGTGATCCACCACCGGCCCGGACTCGACCGCGGCCGCCGCCCGCAACCGCTCCCGTCCCGCCTCGAACTCCTCCACCGTCAGCGACCGCAGCAGCGTGTCCGCCTCCTGGCGCACCGTAGAAGCCTTGTCCGCCAACGACGACGCCGTCACCTGAGGGACCGCCTCCAGCCGCTCCACCGCGAACCCCAGGCCCTGCGCCACCTCCCGCACCGTCGGAAACCCGGGCAGCCCGCGCACCGCCTCGGGGAAGAACCGGAACAACCCGATCCCGCCGTGCCGCTCGCGGAACAACGACCGCAGCACCACCACGCCACCCGGCCGCAGCACCCGCCGCAGCTCACGCCCGGCGGCGGGCAGGTCCCGCACGTGGTGGATCACCGTCGACATCCACACCACGTCCACCGACGAGTCCGGCAACGGCACCGCGCACGCGTCCCCGGCCAGCATCGGCAGCCCCGACGCCGCCCGCATGTCCGCCGACGGCTCCACCGCCACCACCGGCACCTCGGGGAACCACGCGGCGAACGCCCGCACGAACAACCCCGTCCCCGCGCCCAGGTCCAGCACCACGCGATCCGGCCGCAGGTACGGCTCCACCGCGTCCCGCCACGGCGCCAGCGCCTCGACCGGAATCTCCCGGGCCACCCGGTAGGAGGCGGCCTCCACGGCGTCGTAGCGCGTCATCCCACCAGCCAACCCCATACGAATGGCGGGCTGACAGTGAGCCTTCACACGGACTAAACATTGCGGAGCCATGTCCCTGCACGTGGTCCGAAAGGGTTGCCCTGCATGCGAAAGAGCCATCTCAGACCCCTGATCGGGGTCACCGTCGCCGCGAGCGTCGTGTTCGCCATGGGAGGCGTGCCCACCGGCGCGGCACCCGGCGCCGAGGAAACGTCGACGAACTACCAGGTCAGCAACGTCCGCACCGCTGAGCAGCGCTCCAAGCTCGCCAAGTCCGGTGCCGCGATCGACTCGATCGAGGAACACGGCATCGTCGTGGTCACCGCGACCGGGCGCGAGGCGAAGAGCCTGCGGGCACAGGGGTTCGAGGTCACCGAGCTGCCCAAGCGGCTGGAGGCGAACTCGGCGGTCGGCCCGTTCGACTTCCCCGCCGCGGACTCGAACTACCACAACTACGCCGAGATGACGACGGCGATCAACAACGCCGTCGCGGCGTACCCGAACCTGATCAGCAAGCAGGTCATCGGCAAGTCCTACGAGAACCGCGACATCGTCGCCCTCAAGATCAGCGACAACGTCGGCGTCGACGAGAACGAGCCGGAGGTGCTGTTCACGCACCACCAGCACGCCCGTGAGCACCTCACCGTCGAGATGGCGCTCTACCTGATCAACCAGTTCACGACCCAGTACGCGTCCGACGCGCGCATCAAGGGCCTCGTGGACACCCGCGAGATCTGGATCATCCCGGACGTCAACCCCGACGGCGGCGAGTACGACATCGCGACCGGCACCTACCGGTCGTGGCGCAAGAACCGGCAGCCCAACGCCGGTTCGGCCAACGTCGGCACCGACCTCAACCGCAACTGGGGCTACAAGTGGGGCTGCTGCGGCGGTTCCAGCGGCAGCACCGGCTCCGAGACCTACCGCGGGCCGAGCGCGGAGTCCGCGCCCGAGGTGAAGGTCGTGGCCGACTTCGTGCGCGGCCGCAACGTCGGCGGCAAGCAGCAGATCAGCGCGTCGATCGACTTCCACACCTACAGCGAGCTCATCCTGTGGCCGTGGGGCTGGACCTACGACGACATCGCGCCGGGCCTGACCCAGGACCAGCGCGACACGTTCGCCACCATCGGCCAGTCGATGGCGTCGAGCAACGGCTACACCCCCGAGCAGTCCAGCGACCTGTACATCACCGACGGGTCGATCCCGGACTGGCTGTGGGGCACGCAGGGTGTCTTCGCCTACACCTTCGAGATGTACCCCGGCAGCGCCGGCGGTGGCGGCTTCTACCCGCCCGACGAGGTGATCCCGGCGCAGACCTCCCGCAACAAGGAGGCCGTGCTGCAGCTGCTCGAACGCGCCGACTGCCCCTACGAGGCCATCGGCAAGGAAGCGCAGTACTGCGGCGTGAACCCGCCCGACCCCGGCGGCAAGTTCTTCGAGAACGCCGCGGACTTCCAGATCCGCGACAACACCACCGTCAACTCGCCGATCGCGGTCTCCGGCGTCACGGGTAACGCCCCGTCGACGCTCAAGGTCGCCGTGGACATCAAGCACACCTACCAGGGCGACCTGAAGGTGGACCTGATCGCTCCCGACGGCACGGTCTACGTCCTGCACAACCGCGCGGGCGGCGGCACGGACAACATCAACACCACCTACACCGTCAACGCCTCCAGCGAGGTCGCCAACGGCAACTGGCAGCTGCGGGTCAACGACAACGCCAACCAGGACACCGGGTTCCTCGACAAGTGGAGCCTGCAGTTCTAGCCGGCTGAGCGCTCAGGGCGCCGGGGTACCGGCGTCCTGAGCCTCGTAGTCCTTCACCCGCACCGAGTCGTACATCCGCACGCCGCCGGTGTTCAGCTTCGCCAGCCGCACCGCGAGCCACGACGGCAACGCCGTGAACACCCGCATCCCGAACGTCAGCCCCCACACCCCGGCACGAGTGGCCGGGATCAGCGTCTTCGCGAACCCGAGCGCGAACTCGCGGCTGGTGTGCACGAGACCGCGCATCTCGTTCTCGTACCGCGCGAACGCCGCCTGATGATCCGAACCCGCCAGCTCACCGGCGAGCACGTACGCGCCGACCACGGCCAGGCTCGTGCTGCCGCCGATCGCCGGACCGGGGCAGTAGGCCGCGTCGCCGACCAGCGCCACCCGTCCCCGTGACCAGGTGTCCTCCC
Organism: Lentzea cavernae; assembly: GCF_014653695.1. Classification (GTDB taxonomy): domain Bacteria; phylum Actinomycetota; class Actinomycetes; order Mycobacteriales; family Pseudonocardiaceae; genus Lentzea; species Lentzea cavernae. The sequence goes on from NZ_BNAR01000005.1 coordinate 117,268, forward strand.
GCAGCTGCGTGATCGAGTCGAAGTAGAACGCCCTGCCGGAGTCCAGGTGCGACATCCACTCCTCGACCTGCGGGTGCAGCCCCGCGAACGCCTCCCGCAGCAATTCCTTCTGCCGTGCGACGTCGCGGTGGTGATAGGACAGCTCCGGTGAGCGGAACAGGAACACCGCCCGCGCGTCGTCCAGGTGCCGCGCCCCGTAGACCGCCGCACTGCGCCCCGGCCCGATGTGCCCGGTCATCTCGCCCGGCGAACCCACCTCCCGCGGTACCGACACCACGGCCAGATAGGCGCCCACGAACGTCTTCTCGACCTCGCCGAACACCAGCCGCCGCACGTTCGAGTGCAGCCCGTCCGCCCCGATCACCAGGTCGAACCGCCGCGGCGCACCGCCCTCGAACGTCACCTCGCCGTCCTGGCCCACAGAGGTGATCGAGTCGCCGAACACGTACTCGACGTCCTCGCGCGTGGCGTCGAAGTAGATCTCGCTCAGGTCGTCGCGCATGACCTCGACGTGCCGGTCCGACGCGGCCGCGAAGATCTTCGTGACGTCACCGCGCACCGGTCTGCGGGTGCCCTCCCGCAGCATCGAGATGCGTTCGGTGCCGGTCGCGAGCGCCTCGACGCGCGGCAGCACGCCCATGCGCTCGGAGATGTCCATGGCGGGCTTGAACAGGTCGACCGCGTGCCCGCCGGTCTTGCGCAGCGCCGGCGAACGTTCGACCACCGTGACCTCGTGCCCGTACCGGGTCAGCCAGTAGGCGAGCACCGGCCCCGCGATGCTGGCGCCGGAAACGAGTATCCGCACGTCAATCCCCCTTACTTAACGGTCAGTAAGTCCCCGGCGGTGACTCTAGCACTGCGGCTTACCGATCGTTAAGTAAGATTTGACCGTGGCCCGTCACTCCGACACCAAGCAGCGCATCCTGCAGACCGCGCGCGAGCTGTTCGTCCGCCAGGGCGTGCAGCAGACCAGCCTGCAGGAGATCGCCGACCACCTCGGCATCACCAAGCCGGCGCTGTATTACCACTTCGCCTCACGCGACGAGCTGGTGCGCAGCATCGTCACGCCACTGCTCGAGGACGGCGAGAACTTCCTGACCCGCATCGAGCAACGCGCCGGCGTCACCCCCCGTGAGGTGATGGAGGGGTTCTTCGACTTCCACCACCGCCACCGCAAGGACATGTTGCTGCTGCTCACCGAGATGACCACGCTCGCCGAACTCGGCCTGATCGACGTCGTCCTCGCCTGGCGCGGGCGGCTCACCGACGTCGTCGTCGGTCCTGCGGCCCCCCTGGAACAGCAGGCACGCGCCGTGCTGGCGTTCGGCGGCATGCAGGACTGCACCATGCAGTTCCCCGACGCGCCCTTCGACGAGCTGCGCACCGCGACCGTCAACGCCGCGTGCGCAGCCCTCGGAGTCGACTAGGCGCTGTCCTGCAAGCTCGTTGGGCGACAGTGGCGGCCGAGGGCCCCAGAGGCGGCACCGCCGCAACGCCCGAATACGCCCGGTATGAGGGCGTGGCGGCGGCACCGCCTCCGGGACTCTCGCCCGCCCCTCTCACCGAACGAACTTACAGGACAGCGCCTAGACCTTCTCCGCCTTGTCCGCCTCCGCCACGACCTCGCGCTCCAGGTCGCGGTTCGCGCGGTACTGCTGGATCGAGTACGCCAGCGCCGCCGCCCACACCACGTAGATCAGCCCGTAGATCGGCCACTTCACCGCGTCGCTCGCGTCGATCCAGTCGCTGCGCAGCAGGGTGCGGACGTTGGTCAGGATGATCACGCCACCGACCGCCGAGCCGAGCACGCGCGGCGGGATGTGCCGCACCAGCCACGCCGCGATCGGCGCGGCGATCAGGCCGCCCGCCAGCAGCGCGAGCACCCACGAGTAGTTCACGCCCTCGTTGCCGATGCCGACGATGAAGCCGATGCTGGCGGCCACGGCGACGAGGAACTCGCTGGTGTCGATCGACCCGATCGTCTTGCGCGGCTCCAACCGGCCGCTGGCGAGGATCGCGGGCGTGCCGACCGGGCCCCAGCCACCGCCGCCGGTCGAGTCGACGAACCCGGCGACCAGGCCCAGCGGCGCGAGGAACCTCTTGCGCAGCGGCTTGCCCAGGTTGGTCTTGGGCAGCCCGAACGTCGTGAACCGGATCAGCACGTACAGGCCGAGCGTCAGCAGCACCAGCGACATGATCGGCGCGGCGACCTCGGTGGACAGGCTCGACAGGAACGTCGCCCCCGCGAACGCGCCCACCGCGCCCGGGATGCCGATCTTCGCGACGACCTTCCAGTCGACGTTGCCGAAGCGCCAGTGCGAGAACCCGGACGCCAGCGTCGTGCCGATCTCCGCCAGGTGCACCGTCGCCGACGCCGCCGCGGGATTGGTGCCGATCGCCAGCAGCAGCGTCGTCGAGGTCACGCCGTAGGCCATGCCGAGGCTGCCGTCGACGAGCTGGGCGCCCAGGCCCACCAACGCGAGGAGGATCAGTTGTCGCATGCCGGCGTCCAATCCGTCGAGGTGCTGGTCATCATCCGCACCCGAACGGGATCGGCCAACGGCGACCACATGCCGGAACAGTCGGTGTCAGAGGTGTTGCCAGTGCACCCCGGGGCGCGTTAATGCGCCGTTCGGTCGCTGTCGGCCGGCGCTCGGGTGGACGAACATCACGCGATGGCCCTTCGCCGCGCCTGGGTGCTCCCGCTGACACCCGTCGCCGTCGTCCTGCTGATCGCCCTCGCCCTCGTGCCCCTCACCTCCGGCGCCCCCGAAAGCGCCTGGCTGCTCGGCACGATGATCACCGCCACCGTCCTCGCGGCGGTGATCGCGGCAGCGGCCGCGCGCGTGTCCGGCGAACCCGCCGCACGACCGCGGACGCTGGCGATCGGCACGGGCCTGCTCACCGCCGCCACACCGTTCGCGGTCAGCGCTCTGCTGGGCGGACCGGTGCCGGCGGTGATCGTGCTGCCCTGGCTCGTTCTCGGCCTCGGCGCCGCGTACTGGCAACTCGAACTGTGCGAGGGAGCGCGATCACGCCCTCTGCACGCCGCCATAGGATTCGGCTACACCTTCGTTTTCACCGCCGTGACGCTGCTGCTCGCAGTGGTGTCCGCGCGGCTCGTCGACTAGATGAGAACGGACTCTCGAAACCGCTCTCGGGCAGCCTGGGCGCGATGTAGGGTCCGCACACCGATTACCGCCGGGAGAGACATGCGCGCCGTCGAGATCAGACCTGGGGTCCGGATCCGCTGGGTCGAAGTGCCGGGTGCCACACCGGCACGCGTCTACCTGCACGGACTGGGCGCCTCGTCGGCGCCCTACTACGCAGAGGCGGTCGCGCACCCGCTGCTGGCCGGGCGCCGCAGCCTGATGGTGGACATGCTCGGCTTCGGCATCAGCGACAGGCCCAGCGGGTTCGCCTACTCGCTCGAGGGCCACGCGGACGCCCTCGCCGTGTCGCTGGCCAAGATCGGGCTGCGCCGCTGCGAGATCATCGGCCACGGCATGGGCGGTGCCGTCGCCATCGTGCTCGCCGCGCGCCACCCCGAGATGGTGCGCTCGCTCGTGCTCGTCGACCCCACCATCGACCCGGTCAGCCCGTCCCTCGGCGCTCCCGGCAGCCGCGGCGTCGCCGCCTACAGCGAGGCCGACTTCCTCGCCCACGGCTTCGACCGCGTGCTGCGCGACGTCGGCCCGCACTGGGCCGCCACCATGCGCATGGCCGGCCGCGAAGCCCTCTACCGCAGCGCCGTCGACCTCGTGCGCGGCACGTCCCCGACGATGCGCAAGCTGTTGCTGGAACTGGAGATCCCGCGCGTCTTCCTCTACCCCGAGGACGCACCGCCCAGCGGCGGCCGCGAACTCGCCGGCGCCGGCGTGCAGCTCGTCTCCGTGCCGAACACCGGCCACAACATCATGATCGACAACGTCGAGGGCTTCGCGCGCGCCGTCGCCCAGCAGCGCCTGTCGGTCTAACCCAGCTCCCGCTCGACCGCACCCGCTAGCAGCTCCCGCGCGCGGCCCAGGGTCAGCGAGCCGCTGTGCCAGCGCTCGCTCAGCCCCTCGACCAGCGCGGTGAGCCGTTCGGCGGCCGCCGCCGCGTCGAGGTCCGGATTCGCCTGCCGCACCAGGGTCTCCACGTCGGCGTTCCACGCCTCGGTGGTGCTCAGCAACGTCGCGCGCAGCTCGGGGTGGAAGGCCGCGCTGGCCCGCAGCTCACCCCACGCGACGCTGGTCTCCCGCACGACGTCGGTGTCCTGCAGCTCGGCCAGCAGCATCTGCTCCACCTGCGTGCGCGGATCGTCCGACGTCACCTCACCGGTGTAGGTCTGCGCGCGGTGGTTCACGTGCTCCAGCGCGGCCCGCAGGATCCCTGCCCTGTCCTTGAAGTGGTAGTAGATCAACGCCGTCGACACCCCGGCCTCGGCCGCGAGCTTCTCCACGCGCAACCCGCGCACACCGTCCTGCGCGATCACCCGCACCGCGGCCTCGAGCATCTGCGTCCTGCGCTCCGACATCGGCGCCCTCACCTCGGTTCCTGTTGCGTGGTGCAGTGGATGCCGCCACCGCCCGACGCGATCCCGTCGATGTTGATCTGCACCACCACCCGTCCGGGGAACAGCCTCTCCAGCGTCGCCTTCGCCGCCGCGTCCGCCCGCACGTCACCGAACTCCGGCCCGACGACCGCACCGTTGCACACGTAGAAGTTGACGTACCCGGCCGCGAAGTCCTCATCCCGCACCCGCACCGTCCCCGGCCCCTGCAGCACCTCGACCCGCAACGACCTGCCCGCCGCATCGGTCGCGCCGCGCAGGACCTCCAGATGCCGGCGCGTCACCTCGTGGTCGAACGACTCGGGGTCGTTGTCCAGCCCCGCCACCACCACACCGGGCCCGGCGAACCGCGCGTAGAAGTCGGTGTGCCCGTCGGTGATGTCGCGCCCGGCGATGCCCGGCAACCAGATCACCTTCCTGATGCCCAGCAGGTGGGCGAGCTCCTGTTCGACCTCGCTCTTCGTCCAGCCCGGGTTGCGGTTGGAGTTGAGCACGCAGCTCTCGGTGATGATCGCCGTGCCCTCCCCGTCGACCTCCAGCGCACCACCCTCCAGCACCAGATCCGTGCGCACCCGCTCCACACCGGCCCGACCGGCCACGAACCCGGCGACCTCCGCGTCGCGGCGGTGCTCCTGCTTGCCGCCCCAGCCGGAGAAGTTGAAGTCGACAGCGCCCCCGCCGCGCACGAACACCGGTCCGGTGTCGCGCATCCACAGGTCGTCCAGCTCCGCGGTCACCAGCTCGATCCCCGGCATCAGCTGACGGGCCAGGTCGAGGTCCTCGGTCCTGACCAGCATCGACACCGGCTCGAACCGGGCGATCGTGGTCGCGATCGTCGCCTGGTCACGCCTCACCCGGGGCAGCAGGTCGCGGCCCCAGATCCGCTCGCTGGCCGCGAACGCCATCCACGTCCGGCGGTGCGGTTCGCCCTCTTCGGGCATCACCCACGACTTGGCGGCACTCGTGGTGCTGCCCTCGGGCGTGCAGCCGGTGAGCAGGCCGCTGATGGTGGCCGCCGCCGACTGCACGAAGTTGCGCCTGTTCACGTCCGCACCCTAGCTCCTGACTGAATTTTCAGTCAAACCCGTAGGCGCAGGCCAGCCCCGCGTGATTCGCGTGTTCGTCAGCGACGGCGGGTGGGCTCCGCGGTCCAGTGCGCGGGCCGCGACAACGCGGCGGGCAGCTTCGTCCGGGCGTTGCCCCGCGCCGCGTTGACCTGCGGCTGCGTCAGGAACAGGCACGTGCTCAAGTCCGCCCCCGACAGATCGGCGCCCCGCAGGTCGGCACCGATCATGTCCGCCCGTGCCAGGTCGGAGTTCGTGAGGTCCGCGCCGATCAGGTACGCGCCCCGGAAGTCCGCGCTGCTCAAGTTCTTGTTCCGCAGCCGCGCACCGATCAGGTCGGCGCCCCGGTAGGACTTCGCGCTGGTCCGCAGCCGCTCGCTGGTGCGCAGCAGCAGGACGTTCACCTTCGCCCGGACCTCCGCGACGTCGAGCGTGAGGATGGCGTCCGGGGTGGCGACGGTGTGCTGCTCCACCTCGGCGAACGCGGCGGCGAGGTCGTCATGCGGGTCGAGGCGGTGGGCTTCGGCGAGGTACCAGAGCAGTTCGTGCAGCTGCCTGACCAGGGGGAACACCGCGAACATCTGCTGGCGTCCCGCGGTGCGCCAGTCGACGCCGCCGAACACGGTCTGCGACACCCGCTGGCCCGCGCCGAAGCAGTCGTAGACGGTGCAGCCGGCGTAGCCCTTCGGCCGCAGCTGGTCGTGGATGCCGCACCGGTGGTCGGCCAGCAGGTTCCGGCAGGGTGTGCCCGCGTCCTTGGTGGCGGCGAAGTCGGCTGACTTCGCGAACGGCAGTGCGACGCAGCACAACCCGAAGCAGTTGGCGCAGTCGCCTTTCAACTCGTCCATCGCCGGTCAGCGTACTGGGTCACCGCTGAGCAACTTGACCTCCGCGGTGACCGCTACCGCGCCGGCCGGACGCGTGCCCCGGTCGCGGTAGCGGAACAGCAGCCGCCGGATCGACGCGCTGATCTCCGCCATCTCCTGCGGTGTCACGTGCACGACCGTGCTGAACGACTCGTCCGCCACCTGCTCGCCCTCGGTCTCCCAGCGCAGTTGCCACGGACGCGCCTTGCCGCCCTGGTGCGGCGCCTCCTCGATCAGCCCGAGCTCGGCGAGTTTGCGCAGGTGGAACGAGCACAGACCGGAACTCTGCCCCAGGCGCGCGGCGGCCTGGGTGGAGGTCAGCGTGCCGTGCTCGGCCAGCAGGTCCAGCAACGCGATGCGCACGGGGTGGTCGGGAAGCGGCCGTCGGGACATGGCACCACCCTACCGAATACTTTGCAAAGACTGCTACTTTGCAAAGTATGTCTCATCGAGGTTCACCACGCCGCATCACCGTCGTGGGCGAAGAGGTCCTGGCCCGCCGCTGCCGAGCGGCCACCGAGTTCGGCACCCCCGAGCTCACCCAGCTGATCGACGACATGTTCGCCACCAACCACATGGCCAAGGGCGCCGCCATCGCCGCGAACCAGGTCGGTGTCGACCTGCAGCTGTTCGTGTGGGACATGACCGACGAATGGGGCACCCACCACGTCGGCCACATCCTCAACCCCGTGCTGGACGACCTGCCCCCTGACCAGCGCACACTGCTCGAGGAACCCGAGGGCTGCCTGTCGGTGCCGGGCCCGTACCGCGTGGTCGCCCGCCCTGACCGCGCCGTCGTGCGCGGCCAGGACAAGGACGGCACCCCGATCGTCGTCGAGGGCAGGGGCTACTTCGCCCGCTGCCTGCAACACGAGACCGACCACCTCCACGGCCGGCTCTACCTCGACCGGCTCACCCAGCGCGAACGCAAGTCCGTGCTCAGGGAGATGGCCGCCTCTCAGGACGAGGTGTTCGCCCGCCGCGCCGCCCGCAGTTCCTCCGCGGCCTCGTCCAGCTGACGCTCGGCGCGCTCGGCACGGGTCAACGTCTGAGCGCGCGCGTCCTCCACCACGGCGAGCGTCTGCCGCACCGCCGCGACCTGCTCCGCACTCTCCTGCCTGACCTGCGCGAACCGCGCCTCGAACTCACCGCGCGCCCGCTCCAGCTCGACACGGGCGTCCGCCGCGGCCTGCTCCGCGCGTTCGGCGCGCACCACCGCCTGGTCCCGTGCCTTCGCGGCCCGGCTGACGGTCTCCGCCGCCTCCTGCCGGACCTGGTCCGCACCCTCGACCGCCACCGACGCCTCGGCCTTGGCCTGCTCGGCCACCGCCTGAGCCTCCGCGCGTGACTGCTCGACCTCCTGCGCGGCCTGGGCACGGGCCTGTTCGATCTCCTTGGCCGCCTGCCGCCGCGCCTGCTCGGCGTGCTTCACCGCGTCGGCCTTCGCCTGCTCCGCCGCCTCTGATGCCAGGCGCACCTTCTCGTCCGCCTCGGCCCGGATCTCCTCGATCAACGCCGACGCCTGCACCCTGACCTCGGCGATCTCGGCCTCGGCCCGCTCGGCGGCGGCCCGCGCGGCCTCCCGGGCCTCGTCCCGTTCCGTCACCGCCGTGTCCACGGCGTCGTCGGCTTCCTCCGCCGCACGCACCGCCTGCTCGGTGGTCTCCTCGGCCACCTTGCGCGCCTGCTCCGCGTCGTGCCGGCGGCGTTCGGCGGAGGCCACTTCCGCCTGCGCCTCCGCGACCCGGCGTGCGGCCTCGGCCTCGGCGGCCTGGATCTGGCTCTCGGCGACACTCGGGTCCGCCATGGCGTTCAGCTCGCCGACGGCCCTGCCGAGCGTCTGGGTCATCTGTTCCGAGAGCACTCGGAAGCGGTCGAGGAGCTCTTCAGCCCTGATCTTGGCGGTACCGGAGACCCTAGGAAGATTCGTCACGGTGACGACCTCCAGGTTTTGCTCGGGGGTTTCCGCCAGCCGCTGCCGCTCCCTCCACGCCCGCCAGCGCGTGTGCTCCGGCAGATCGCAGTACTCCGAGGGTCTGCCAGGCCCGCCACCTCGAAAAACGGGGCGCTCACAGCCGGGGAAGTTGCAGCTCGTCTCCACGCGGATATCGTAGCAGAATTACGTGTGCACTAACGTTATCCAACGCAACGCTACTCTATCGGGCATGAAAATCCTGGCCGCCGATAAGTAAACATTATCGGCGGTCAGATCTAGCCGGGATCTGGTTAGGGGTCAGCCCTGATGCGGGTGTGGCACCGGCCGGTCATGCTCGGTGCGGTGGACGACGTGCTGATCGTGGATGACAACGCGTCGTTCCGAGCTGTGGCCAGAGCACTGCTGGAGCAGGGGCGCTTCAGGGTCGTCGGCGAGGCCGGGTCGATCGCCGCGGCGCTGACCACCGCGGCCGCCACCGGCCCTGACGTGGTGTTGCTGGACATCGGGCTGCCCGACCGCGACGGCATCAGCGCGTGCGCCGATCTGCAGGCGGCGGTGCCACGGGCCGCGATCGTGTTCTGCTCGGTGCGCGAGGCCGGCCAGTACGAGGACGCCGTGCGCCGCTCCCCCGCCGTCGGGTTCCTGTCCAAGTCCCAGCTGTCCGCGGAGGCGCTGGCCACCGTTCTCGCCGAGCGGACCGATCAGCGGGACCTGAGGTAGGCCAGCACTGCGAGCACCCGGCGGTGGTGGCCCGACTCGATGGGCAGGGTGAGGCGCTGGAAGATGTTGCGCACGTGGGTTTCCACGGTCTTGCCGGTGAGGCTGAGCTCGGCGGCGATCGCCTGGTTCGACCTGCCCTGCGCCATCAGGGCCAGCACCTCGAGCTCACGCGCGGTCAGCCCGTCGAGCAGGTCACGTCGCCGGGGACCGGCCAGCATCGCCGACACCACGTCCGGGTCGAACGCGCAGCCACCGGCGGCGACGCGGTGCACCGCGTTGAGGAAGTCACCGCCGGACGCCCGGTCCTTCAGCAGGTACCCGACGCCGCGGGTGACGTCGCCGACCAGCTCGGTCAGGTGCGAGACCTCCAGGTACTGCGACAAGAGCAGCACTCCGACCGAGGGTCGGCTCGTGCGGATGCGCACGGCGGCGTGCAGGCCTTCGAGGTGGTGTCGTGGCGGCATCCTGATGTCGACCACCGCGAGGTCCGGGACGTTGGCCTCGACCGCGGCGAGCAGCGCGTCCGCGTCACCGACCTCGGCGAGGATGCGGCAGCCCGCGTTCGTCAGCAACTCGGCGAGAGCGCTGCGGAACAGCCGTGCGTCGTCGGCGATCACCACCCCGAGCCCGGTCACGGCCGCTCCAACGGGAGCAGTGCGATGACCGAGGTGCCCGTGCCGGGTTCTCCGCGCACCGTCAGCACCCCGTCCACGGCGGAGACCCGGTCGCGCAGGCCGGTCAGCCCGGTGCCGCGAGCAGGGTCGGCGCCACCCGTCCCATCGTCGACCACGGCCAGCCGCAACGCGCTGTCGCGGACGTCGACCTCGATGCGGATGTGGTCGGCGGACGCGTGTTTGAGCGCGTTGGTCACCGACTCCGCCGCCACGTAGTACGCGGTGGCCGCGACCAGCTCGGACAGGTCCGGCAGGTCGGCCTCGACCAGCTCGACCGGTTGCGGTGAACGGGCGGCCAGCGCGCGCAACGCCGGCTTCAGCCCGAGGTCGCTGAGCACCGACGGGTGGATGCCGCGCGCCAGTTCACGCAGCTCGGCGAGCGCCTCCTCGAGGCTGCCGGCACTGCGGCGCAGCAGCTCGTCCAGTTCGGCGTCCGCACCGGCGACCAGCCGCTGCCGTGCCAGGCGCAGGGTGAGCGCGGCCGTGACCAGCCGTTGCTGGGCGCCGTCGTGCAGGTCCCGTTCCACCCGCCTGCGCTGTTCGTCCCCGGCCGCAACGATCCTGGCCCTGGACGCCTTGACCTCGGCCAGCTGGGCGCGGACCTCCGCGGCCAGGCGCTGGTTGTCCAGTTCCAGGGCCGCGGCGGAGGCGACGGCGAGCAGCACGTGGTGGTCGTCCTGCAGCGCCGGGTCGTGCACGAGCACCGCCACGCGCCGCCCACCCCGGTCGACCGGGGTGAACGCGCGGTCCAGCGGCACCGGCCGTCCGTCGGCGTCGACGTAGTCACCGTGCTCCGGCCGGTGGTAGCCGACCTGCAACGACGGATCGCCCAGCGCCTGCGCCAGCAGTGCGCGCAACCGCCCCGGCGGCGAACCGGGCATGCGTGCCAGCAGGTTCGCCACCGACGTCCGTCCCAGCCGCACGCGCCACACACCGCTGAGGAACGCCAGCGGCAACGCGAGCATCGCCGCACGGGTCATGCCGACCAGCACGTCGTGGTGCCAGGAGATCTCGGTGCCCAGCAGGGCGTCGAGCACCGACGTGGACCCGCCGAACAACCCGACGGCGAACAGCGGTGCGAGAACACGCCGAGCGGGCCGGCTCGACGTCACCCAGCGCCGCACCAGCACCGCCGTCACGGCCGCGCCGATCACGAACTGGACGCCGTCCACGGCCCTGGCGACCACTCCGTACGGCGACGGCCACACCAGCAGCAGGTTCGGGATCAGCGTGTCGAAGCTCAGCGTGCTCACCGGGATGAGCACGAACACCGCCGTGTAGGAGACCGCGGTGAGCACCCGGTCCACACCGGTGCGCAGCACGCCGTCCGGGTAGGCGAGCAGCAGGTGCACGAGGAACCCGGCGGACGCCGACCGCAGCAGCAGACCCACCGTGTGCACCACGGGATCCACCGAGATCTGCACGTCCTCGGCGAACCAGCCGATCCCGATCAGCACCATCAGCAGGCCGATCCGGACGGCCGGCACCTCCGGCCTGCGGTAGGCCGCGATCACCCCGGCCACCAGGTAACCCCCGCCCACCGCGGCGGAGAACGCGATCCCGGTCGACCCCTCGTGCTGCCCGGACGCGGTCACCACCAGCACCAGCGCACCCCAGCACGCACCGACCGCGGCGAGCGTCCCGATCAGCGGCGCAGGGCGGAGCCGGGTGCGCACCGGCGCCCCGCCCACCAGTTCCACCACGCCTCCCCGGCAACCCTCCCACCCGTGTAGTCGTCGGAACGGCGAGCTGTGTGACAGGGGACGTTTCTCAGTGCAGGCCCCGATGTCGCGGCAGGACCGCGCTCCTACCGTCGAGGACATGGCACGGGACAAGGTCGCCGAGATCCGGATCAACCCCCGGACGGTCCGCATCGGGCATCAGGTGTACCCGCTGGCGAACATCTCCAGGGTGCAGACCCTCGAGGTCAGGTGGGGCGGCAGGCTCGCCACCTCGTACCCGGTGAAGGCGATCGCCGTGCTGCTGGTGCTGTTCGCGCTGGTGTCCGGGGCGATCGTGGTGCTGGTGCCCGCGCTCGGCGTCGGCGGCCGCGCGCTGACCACCCAGCTCCTGATGGGCGCGATGGCACTGTTCGGCGTGTCGACCGCGTACTTCGTGCTGCTGTTCCTCTACCGCCTTCTGTTGCGCCGCAAGCACTACGCCTTGCTGCTGGAGGCGTCAGGCACCCAGTACACGGCGCTGTCCGGCACCGACCTCGCCGAACTGCACCGCATCGAGGCGGAGATCGTCAACGCCATCGAGAAACCGCCGACCCGCGAGCACGTCGTGGAGGTCCACGGGGACCTGGTCCTCGGCAACCAGACGAAGCAGACCGGGTCCGGCAGCCGGATGACCATCAACAACTGACCAGCGGGGGACCGACATGGGCGACACCGTGCACGGCAGCCAGTACAAGCAGACCGGGTCCAGAAGCGAGATGACCGTCAACAACTCCTCGGGGGCGAGCACCGCGGACGTCAACGCCGCGATCGCCGAGCTGCGGGCGTTCATCGAGCACCTCACCCGCACCGGGGCGGTCGGCCCGCAGGGTCAGGTGAACGACCCCGCCGCGGTGGTGGCGGAGGTCGAGTCGAACCGGAGCCGGTTGTCGGCGCTGGGCAAGGCGGTGCTCGGTGGTGCGAAGGACGCGGTGCTCGCCGCGGTGAAGGACGGCGTGGGGTTGCTGATCGTCGCGCTGCTGGGCCGTGCCTGAGGAGAACCCGACGTTCGAGGAGGAGATCACATCATGCCCAGAGTCCACGACGAGCTGACGTCCACCGATCACATCCCCCCGGACATCGATCCGCCGGAGTCCTGGGGAGACGGCTTCGACCGGCGAGAGGGGTTCGCCCTTCGAATCCTGGACAAGTACTGGATGTCGGTCTTCGTCGAGCGATCGTTCTCCGCCGGACCGGCGGACCAGCGGAAGAATCTCCTCAGCCGAGTCGACGGAGTACTCGCCCGTTGTATCAGTTGCGTGGGCGAGGAGTGGGAGGTGCGGAGCGAGCCCACGTCGGCCAACCGGGTGGGCCTGGTCGTCTACACGGCGAAGGGCAAAGCACTGGCGGCGGGCACGGGCATGCTCTCCGGTGCGGGCAGTTTCCACTTCCACCTGGACACCCTCTACGACGGAATGACCAACAGCAGCGGTGTCGAGTACCACGTCGAGGGGAGCGCGTCCTCGACCGGTGAGTGGGAGGTCACCGCGGGTGTGTCGGTGGAAGACCCTCGTTGAGGCGATCAGCCGACTGAGCGCAGGGTGGCCAGGACCAGGGCCCGCGTGACGGTGACGACCTCGCTCAACGGAACCTGCTCCTGAGGACCGTGCGCCAGCCGGACGTCACCGGGCCCGTACTGCAGGGTCGGAATCCCCGCCCCCGCGTACAACCGCAGATCACTGCCATAAGGTGCACCCTGCTCGGCAGGCCGCGCGGTCCGGGTGACATCGGCGTGCGCGCCACCGACCAGGTCCGCGAGCGGATGCCCCGCGGCCAACCGCCCGCTCGCGAACTGACCACCAGGCCACGACACCACGGCGGGGTGCGCCCGCAACCACGGATCCGCCGCACAGGCCTCGGCCACGCACGCGTCCAGATCGGCCCGAGCCGCAGCCGGGTCCTCCCCCAGCGCCACTCCCAGCCGACCCTCGGCCACCAGCAGATCGGGCACGCTACTGGCCCAGTCACCTGCGGAAACAGTGCCAACGGACAACGGGTACGGCACCGCCCAGGAGGCCATCAGCGCATCGGCGTCGGCGTTGCGGCGGGTCTCCAGACGCGCGAGGGCGGCGTGGATCGGCAGGTAGGCGTCGATGGCGCTGACGCCGGCGTAGCGGGTGCTGCCGTGTGTGGCCTTGCCGGGGACCTCGATGCGGAACGTGAGCGCGCCCGCGTTGGCGACCATGAGTGCGCCGCTGGTCGGTTCGGTGATGATGCAGGCGTCGCCGGTGTGGCCGCGTCGCAGGGTGCCGAACGCGCCGAGGCCGCCGTCCTCCTCGCTGACGACGAAGTGCGCGGACACCTGGCCCCGCAGCGTCACCTCGGCGGCGCGGATCGCGGCCAGTGCGGCGAGGATCGCCACGACACCGGCCTTCATGTCGCACGCGCCTCGTCCGTGCACGACGTCCCCGTCGACGCGCGGGCTGAACGGGTCGCCCTTCCACTGCGCGAGGTCGCCGGGCGGGACGACGTCGACGTGGCCCTGCAGGATCAGCGTCGGGCCGTCGTTGCGCCGCGTGCCGCCGACCAGGCCCCAGGCCTCGGTGCGCGGTGCTTCGCCGCCGGGGAAGTCCTCGTGGGCGCGGACCTCGTCCAGGTCCATCGGCCACAGGTCGACGTCGAGGTCCAGCCGCTCGAGGTGTCCGGCCAGCACGTGCTGCAGTTCGGACTCCGCGGCGCTGCCGGTCACGCTCGGGACCTCGAGGAGGTCCACCAGGAGCCGGCCGATGGCCGCCTCGTCCACTGCGGCCAGTGCCGCGGCCTCGACATCGTTGATCGTCACGAGGCGTGAGACTAGGTTCGCGCGACCACACCCAACAATCGTCAGGAACGGCGTTCAACCCTGAATTCTTTGCAAAGATCCAGGCTCCACGACGATTATTTGCGGATGGATTCCATCGACGAGGCGATCATCCGGTGCGTGCTGCGTGACGCCCGTGCCACGTACGCCGAGATCGGCAAGGCGGCCGGGTTGTCGCCGTCCGCGGCCAAGAGGCGTCTGGACCGGCTGGTCGCGACCGGGGCGATCCGCGGCTTCAGCGCGGTGGTGGACCCGCAGGCCATGGCGTGGCACACCGAGGCGTTCGTCGAGATCTACTGCACGGGCAACCCCACGCCGGCCCAGCTGACGAAGGCGCTCGAGGACATTCCCGAGGTCATCGAGGCGTGCACGGTCTCCGGTGCCGCCGACGCGATGCTGTACATGCTCGCCAGGGACATCCCGCACCTGGAGCAGGCCATCCAGCGGGTGCGCTCGACGGCTCCCGTGGAGCGGACCGAGAGCGCGATCGTGCTGTCCCGGTTGCTCACCCGTCCGCGTCTGTGAGACCCAGGCGCAGGGTGGCCACGTCGGCGGCCGCGGTCATCCGCGCCAGGAACGCCGCGACGGTGCTGAGCTCGGCCGGCGGAGTCGTGCGCAGGACGTGCGCGATCTCGGTGCCGGCAAGGCCGAGGAACTGGCGGGCGCGATCACGGGCGGCCGGCGTGGGGCGCAGGGTGACGCGGCGGCGGTCGGTGCTCTCCCTCGTGCGCTGGACGTGGCCTGCCGCTTCGAGGCGGTTGAGCAGAATGGTGGTCGCGCCCGTGGTCATGCCGATCTGCTTCGACAGCCGGGCCGGGGACAGCGGGGTGTCCGCCTCGGCGGCCCAGATGATCTGGCCCAGGGCGTTGGCGTCGGCTCCCGGCAGCCGCATCCAGGCGGCGAGGTGCTGGTTGAGCTCGCCGAAGTCGACCACCCAGTCGCGCAGGTGGTGCATCACGGCGATCTGCTCCGGCGTCCAGTCGGCGATCAACGGGTCGTCTGTCATGCAGGTGCCTTTGTCTCAAAGTAGCTTTGCTGCAAAGCTACTGACAGGGGAGTTCAGATGGGTGCACGACACGCGGTGATCTCCGGCGCGAGCATCGCCGGTCTCTCGGCCGCGTTCTGGCTGCGGCGCACGGGCTGGGAGGTGACCGTGCTGGAACGGGCCGGGGAGTTCCGCGACGGCGGGCAGAACGTCGACGTCCGCGGCGTGGCCCGCGAGGTGCTCGACCGCATGGGGCTGACCGGGGCCGTGAAGGCGCAGAACACCACCGAGACGGGCACGGTCTTCGTCGACGAACGGGGCCGGGTGCTCGCCGAACTGCCCTCCGGCGGACCGGACGGCGCCACCGCCGAGTTCGAGGTGCTGCGCGGCGACTTCGCCCGCACGATCCTGGAGCACCTGCCCGCGGGAGTCGAGATCAGCTACGGCGAGACCGTCGCCGAGGTGTCCGACGAGGTCGTCACCACCTCCTCGGGCCGCGTCCTGAACGCCGACCTGCTGGTCGTCGCCGAGGGAGTGCGTTCGGCCACGCGCGACCGGCTCTTCGGCGACCTGGTCGACCGCCGCGACCTCGGCATCGCCATGGTCTTCGGCACGATCCCCCGCACGGCCTCCGACGACAGCCGGTGGCGCTGGCTCACCACCACCGGAGGCCGGCAGGTCCACCTCCGCCCCGACAACCACGGCACCACCCGCGCCATGCTCGCCGTCACGAGCGCCGACGTCACCCGCCTCGACCGCGCGGACGCCCTGGCCGAGATGCGGGACCGCTTCGCCGACGCGGGGTGGGAGGCGCGGCGCGTGCTCGACGGGCTCGACACCTCCGCCGACGTCTACGTCGACCAGCTCACCCAGATCCGCATGCCCGTATGGCACCGCGGGCGGGTGTGCCTCGCCGGTGACGCCGCCTGGTGCGTGACCCCGATGGGCGGAGGCGGCGCCTCGCTCGCCCTGGTGAGCGGGTACGTGTTGGCAGCGAGCCTGGAGCACGGGATCGAGAACGGACTGGTCGCCTACGAGGAGTGGATGCGGCCGCTCGTCGACGACGTGCAGAACTTCCCGCGCTGGCTCGTGCGGGTCGCCTACCCCCGCACCCGGCTCGGGCTGCGCCTACGCCGGCTGGCCGACAAGGCCATGACCTCGCGCCTGCTGTCCCCGCTGACGGCGAAGTTCACCCAGGTCGCGGCCACGGACAGGACTCTTCCGCCTCTCGTGGCCGCCCACTCCCAGGGGGCGTGATCACTATCGTCGAGGCGTGACCTTCCCCCTGGAGCCCACGCCTATCCACGTGTCCGACGAAGTCCTCGACGACCTGCGCGCCCGTCTGAGCTCCACCCGCCCGCCGGTGGACGAGGGCAACGAGGACTGGTCCTACGGCGTCCCGGCGAGCTACCTCAGCGAGTTGGTCTCGTACTGGCGCGACGGCTTCGACTGGCGCAGGGCCGAAGCCGCCATCAACGCCCACGAGCACTACGAGGTGGTCGTCGCGGGCGTCCCGGTGCACTTCATGCGCACCCCCGGCCGGGGCCCGCGGCCGATCCCGCTGATCCTCACCCACGGCTGGCCGTGGACGTTCTGGCACTGGTCGAAGGTCGTCGGCCCGCTTGCCGACGAGTTCGACGTCATCGTGCCGTCGCTGCCCGGCTTCGGCTTCCCCGGCCCGCTCACCGGTTTCCCGGACGTCAACTTCTGGAAGGTCGCCGACCTCTGGCACACACTGATGACCGAGACACTCGGCCACGACAAGTACGCCGCCGCGGGTTGCGACATCGGCGGACTGGTCTCCAGCCAGCTCGGCCACAAGTACGCGGATTCGTTGCACGGCATCCACATCGGCTCGGGCCTGCCGCTCGACTTCTTCACCGGCGACCGGGCCTGGGACTTCGCCCGCAACCGCCCGCTGCCCGACGACCCGGACCTCCGCGCCCGCACGATCGAACTCGACCACCGCTGGGCGCCCCACCTCACAGCGCACATGCTCGACGGCGCCACCCTCGCCCACGGCCTGAGCGACTCGCCAGCGGGCCTGCTCGCCTGGCTGCTGCAGCGCTGGAACTCGTGGAGCGACGGCGACCTCGAGTCCGTCTTCACCCGCGACGACCTGCTCACCCACGCGACGATCTACTGGGTGAACAACTCGATCGCCACGTCGATGCGCTACTACGCCAACGCCAACCGCCACCCGTGGACGCCGTCGCACGACCGCACGCCGGTCGTGGAGGCACCGGTCGGGCTCACGTTCGTCACCTACGAGAACCCGCCCGGCATCCACACCGCCGCCGACCGCGTCGAGGCGTTCACCTCCGGCCCGATGGCCGGCTACTTCAACCACGTCAACGTGAACGCCCACGAGCACGGCGGTCACTTCATCCCGTGGGAGAACCCCGACGCGTGGGTGAGCGACCTGCGCCGCACCTTTCAGCGCGCGACGGGGAAGTCGAAGTAGGTGTCGGGGAACGGCTCGTCGTTGAGCGTGAAGTGCCACCACTCCTCAGGCAGGTTGCGGAACCCCGCCCGCGCCATCGCCGCCTTGAGCAACTGACGGTTCTCCCGCGCCTGCCCGGTCACGCGCGGGTCGTCGGTGTGCGAGAGCGTGTCGAAGCAGTCGTACCCGGTGGCCATGTCGACGGTGTTGTCGGGGAACCGGTTCGGCGCGGCGCAGTCCACCAGCCGCTCCCCCGGCACGTACGGCCGCTGCCACCGCGGGGGCAGCTTCACGATCGTCACGTCGAGCGTGGAGCCGCGGCTGTGGCCGGACTTCTCCGCGATGTAGCCGTCCTCGAACAACCGCGTCTTGTCGACGCGCGGGTAGAACTCGGGCTTCATCCGCTGGTCGGTGAGGTCGCGGGCCCACCGCACGAAGTGGTCGACGGCGCGCTGCGGGCGGTAGCAGTCGTAGACCTTGAGCGTGTAGCCCTGCTCGAGCATCGCGCGCTGCACGGTGCGCAACGCCTTCGCGGCCTGCCTGGTGAGGATGCACAAGGGCGCGCGGTAGCCGTCGATCCGGGTGCCGACGAAGTTGTGCGCGGTGAAGTAGCGGATGTCGTGCCGGATGGTCGGGACGACATCGCTCAGCACCACGAAACCGCTGGTGGCGTGGGCGGGCATCGCGAACGACGCGGTCAGGAACAGGGAGAGCAGCAGGGCTCGCATGGACCTCATCCAAGCAGCGTGGCCGACTTCCGGAGTCGTTCCGCCAGAGCAATCACGAGAGTGCGAAGTTCGTCCGGTCGATCGATGACGAACGGCAGGTCCAGCGACGCGAGCACTCCGGGCAGCCAGTCGAGCCGTTCCACTCGGAGTACGACGCGCGACCAGCCTTCGGTGTCCGGCTCGACCACCGCGACGCTCGCGGGCAGCCGGGTGCGGATCTGCGTGGTGGTCCCCTGGATCCGCAGTGTCACCTCGTGCCGGTGCGGGGCGGTGGCGAGCCCGGTCAGCACGCGCTGCGCCGGGTCGAGTTCCGCGGGTGGGTCGAACGAACCGGGCAGCGTCCTGGCCGTGGCGATGCGGTCCAAGCGGAACGTGCGGTCCTCGCCGAGCGCGGGATCGGTGCCCGTCACGTACCACCGGCCCGAGTGGGCGACGAGCCCGTACGGGTGCAGCGTGCGTTCGCTGCGCCGGCCGTCGGCCGCGGTGTACCGGACGGAGACCGGCCGGTGGTGGGTCACCGCGTCGGCGATCGCGAGCAGGACCGCGGCGTCCGGTGCCGCGGGCTCACCGGCCGCGGTGGTGAAGGCGAGCGACCCGAGCACCGCGTCGAGCCTGCCGCCGAGCCGTGCGGGCAGCACCCGGCGGATCTTCGCCGCCGCCGTCTCACTCGCGGCACCTGTGACCAGTCCTGATCGCCGTCCGGCGACCAGGCCGAGCAGCACGGCGAGCGCCTCGTCGTCGCTGAGCATCAACGGCGGCATCCGGTAGCCGGGTGCGAGCCGGTACCCGCCGTAGCGGCCGCGCACCGACTCGACCGGCACGTCGAGGTCGTGCAGGTGGTCGACGTACCGGCGCACCGTGCGCTCGTCCACGTCGAGCCGCTGCGCGAGTTCGGCCACGGTCCGGACGCCTCCTGACTGGAGGAGCTCCAACAGCGAGAGCACACGAGCAACGGGCCGGGGCATGAGTGGAATTCTCCCGCACATACCGGGCGAGTTCTGTCCGGTATCGCTTCTAGCGTGCGGTCATGGACTTCGCATCGATCCGCATCATCACCGCCGACGTCGCCCGCCTCGCCGGCTTCTACGAACGCGCCACCGGCGTCGAGGCGACCTGGGCCAACGAGGACTTCGCCGAGCTCAGGACGCCGTCGGCCACCCTCGCGATCGGCAGCACCCGCACCGTCGCGCTGTTCGCCGCCGGCTCGGCCGAGGCATCCGCCAACCGCAGCGTCATCATCGAATTCCTGGTCGACGACGTGGAGGGCGTGCACGAGAAGCTGACCGGCGCCGAGGTCGTGCAGGAACCCACCACGATGCCGTGGGGCAACCGGTCGCTGCTGGTCCGCGACCCCGACGGCAACCTCGTCAACTTCTTCAGGCCGGCCACGCCCGCAGCACCGAGTCCAGCGCGTCCAGCGCTCTGATCCACGACGCCTCGACCCCGCGCGGGTGGCGGTGGAACGCCCCCGCGCGCTCGAGCGAGACGTACCCGTGGAACGTGCTGTGCAGCAGCCGCACGGCGTCGGTCTGCTCGGGCTCCCACAGGTCGTAGCCGCGCAGGATCGCGCGGGTCATCTCGGCGTGCCTGCCGGCAGCGCTGTCGGCGGCCGCGTCCGGGTCGAGAGCCATCTGCGTCGCTGAGTAGCGGCCGGGGTGCTCGCGGGCGTACGCGCGGTAGGCGTTGGCGAACGCGACCAGGGCCTCCTTGCCCGAACGGCCCGCGATCGCCTCCGCCACCCGGTCTGCCAGTTCGGCCAGCGCCAGGACCGCGAGGCGGACGCGCAGGTCGTGGGCGTTGCGGATGTGCGAGTAGAGCGAGGCGTCCTTCACGCCGAAGTGGCGGGCGAGGGCGGACACCGTCACGTTCTCGAAGCCGACCTCGTCCGCCAGGTCCGCCGCCGCCTGCGTGAGGCGGTCGGCCGTGAGCCCCGCACGTGCCATCCGTCACCCTTCCTAGGGTCCATAATCATTTGCCTAGGACCTCTAGGTAAGCCTAGCGTCCTGGTCATGAAGCCGTTGACCGAACACGACATACGCGCGTCCTTCGTCAATTCCACCAAGGGCGAGGCGAAGCGCATGCACGTGCCCAAGGATCTGGGCGACCGGCCGTGGGACGACCTGGACTTCCTCGGCTGGACCGACCCGGCCGCGCCCGACCGCTCGTACCTGGTGGTCGAGCTCGACGGGAGGCTCACCGGCATCGCGCTGCGCAGGGCGGCGCAGGCCGGGCGGGCGCGCAAGACGATGTGCTCGTGGTGCCTGACCACGCACTCCGGGGACGGCGTGTCGCTGATGAGCGCCCGCAAGGCGGGCAAGTCCGGGCAGATGGGCAACACGGTCGGCGTCTACGTGTGCGCCGACCTGGCGTGCCCGCTGTACCTGCGCGGTAAGAGGAGCGCGGGACCCGGCTCGCGGTTCAAGGAGTCGATCACGCTCGACGAGCAGGTCAAACGGATGATCACCGGGGTCGGCGCGTTCCTCGACCGGGTGAACTCGTAGGCGTCAGAGCTCGAGGACCAGCTCGGCCGAGCACGCGCGGGCGCAGGGCCACGGGTCGCCGCACTCGGTGCAGCCGGAGGTCGCGGGCAGGTGCTTGTCGAGCACCTGGACCGCCCTGGTCCGGTACCGCTCCAGGTCGGACTCCCAGTTGTGGCGGGAGGCCGCGGTCGCACTCGTCATGGTCATCAGTCCTCGGCTCTGAGGTCGTCGTGACAAGGATGCACCTCGAAACGGTCGTTCGGGCGGCAATTCCCCCTAAACCCAACGATCGGCGGGTCGCGACCGGCCCGGCTCAACCGGTTGGGCCGCACGCGTGATCGCCACGCCCCGCGTCCGCTGGTCCACTGGAGAGGTGGACGCGTTCTACCTGGAATCGCCGGCCTCACTGGGGAAACTCTCCGACCAACTGCAGCGCGCCGGCGACGACGGAGCCGCCGGGAAGCGCCACGTCGAGAAGTACGCGGACCTGACCCTGCCCGAAGAGGGCGTACTGCTCGACACCATGGCGTCGCACGAACACGCCTACGACGTCGTGCGCGGCGCCATGGAGGCGATCGCCGTCCGCGGACGCGGCGTCGCCAAGGCCGTCACGCAGACCGCCGACGCCTACGCCCGCGAGGACGCGGCCGGACGTGAGGCGATGGACCGCGTGTTCCGCGGCCTCGACCCCTCCTCGCCCAGACCCGACTTCAGCCGCTACGACGCCGCGCGCCGCGGCCCGGCCTTCAGCGACACCGCCGAGCCGTCCGACCACTTCAAACAACCCGAACGCCCCTCCGACGACGGACCGCTCTTCCAGTACGACCCGTCGTCGGACGTCTTCAGCCCGGCCGCCGGACTCCGCGGAGTCTGCATCCAGGTGACCGGCGCCGACCCGTTCGAGGCGATGGTGCGCTGGCTCAGCGGCGACTGGGTCGCCTACCACCGCTGCGTCACGGTGTGGCGGCAGGTCGGCGCGGCCTGCGAGCAGATCGGCGCGAACATCGGCCGTGCGGGCGCCGACACCGAGTCCGTGTGGCGTGGCAACGCCTCCGACGAGGCCAGGCAGTACCTCGCCGAACTCGCCCGCTCGGTCAGCGACTTCGCTCCGATCTGCGCGAAGCTCGCCGAGCACTACGAGGCCGGCGTCCAGGCGGCGCAGAAGTTCAACGAGGCGCTGGCCGCGATAGCCGCCTCACTCGCCGAGGCCGCCAGCGCCTGGCTCATCGCCACCATGGGGTTGCGGATCACCAGCAGGTACCAGCGCGCCGCCCTCATCGCGATCATCACCTACTACACCTCCCAGATCCTCCAACTGGTCAGCGAGGCGATGGCCTTGTGGGGCAAGGCCAAGGACCGGGCCGCGGGCGTCGTCGGACTGGTCAAGGGCGTCGAGTTCGGCCGCCTGCGCGACGTCCGCCCGCCCCGGATGCTGCTCTCCCCGGGATCACCGCTGTGACCGGCGTCGACGAGCGGCGCCTGCGGGAGGCGCTGCTGCGCCACGTCGTCCGGTCGGCCCCGGGCCAGCCGGCCGGCGAGATGGCGCAGGAGGTGCTGTCCGGCCGGATGACCATGGCCGCCGCGGCGGGAAGCCTCGCCTACCGCGACCTCTTCGCCGCCGCGGCCGCCGAGGGAGAACAGGTCATGCGGTCGATCTCGCCGCAGGAACTCGCGGAGGCACAGCAGACGCTCGCCGTCGCGGCGAGCATCCTCGACCCGCCCGTGCTGCCGGAGCCCGTGCGTCCGCGGCTGCCGCTCGACGACGAGTGGGACGACTCCGTCACCTCTCCGTGGGACGAGTCCTGACCAGGCGCAGCAGCGGTGCCCACTGGCCGGCCGTGAGGGGCAGCTCGACGAAGGGGGACTTGCTGTCCCGGATGCCGATGCCACGGCCCACCTCGACGCAGTTGCCGTCGTTAGCGCTGTAACTACTCTTGCGCCACCTGCTCACCACGAGCCTCCTCACCGATGATGTCAGTGATCAGCTTCCTCGATCGCTTCTCGTCCAACGCCGTCCGTCCGAGTGACTTGACGACGTTCTCGTAGAGCTCAACAGAGGACTGATCTTCGAGGAAGACGTTAGCGCCGTGGCTCTCCAAGTAGACGATGGGCGGGATCTTCTTGAACTTGAGCAGGTCGAAGTCCCCGGCAATGCCCGCGTGCGGTCCCGCCGACGTCGGAATCAAGCGAATGGTGAGGTAGGGACGCACGGAGAGGCGAAGCAGGTGGTGGCGCTGTTCAGCCATCACAGCGGCATCGCCGACTGGAAGCCGGAGTGCGTGTTCGTGCATGAAGATGGTGATCGCGCGGTGGCCGTCGAGAACTGACTGCTGTCGATCCGACCGCGTGCGGACCACTGCCGGGACGTCCTTCACGTTCACCGCCGAGTTGGCCAGGTGGAAGGTGTAGTCGGGCACCTGCAGGAGGCCGTGGACCACGTTCATCGACCAGCTGGTGATGTCCAACGCGATCTTCTCGTGTTCTCGCAGCGTGCGAGCCCGATCTGGCACACCGGAACCAGTCGGCTGCAGCCAATCTCTGATGTGCGCGTCGTGGTGGAGCGCCATCAGGTGGTCGAACTCTTCGGGCGGAGTGCGCAACAGCCCCAGCAACTTGGCCAGTTCGAGGTCGCTCACGCCCTCCTTGCCGTTGATCAGCTCTGAGACTTTGGCTTCCTGCCACCCCAACAGGGCTGCGGCGGCGCGGTTGGTGAGGTCGGCCGCCCGCAGCAGCGCTCGTATCGCGTCACCGAACTCGCGGCCGCGCACCGTTGATCTCCGCAAAGGCATGCGGGACAACGTAGAGCGGCAATTCCGTTTGGCTCCACCCATTCATCACAGGTCGACCTGAAAGCATGTCGTTTGGCGGCTTTCCAAACTATGGCGCAACTGCGCGACGCACGCTGTCGCGCAGGAAATCACGTCGGCGGTCGTGAGTGTCGGCGGGCTCGTCGGCGGTGGCGGCGTAGACGTTGCTGACCGGCGACCACGCCATCGACATCGCGATGACCATGGCCATCAGGTCGAACGGCTCCCCGTCCCGGACCAGGCCGGCCGCCTGAGCGTCCGCGATCGCCTGGAGCTTCGTGGCGTCGAGCCGGTCGGTGTCGGCGACCAGGTGGCCGGCGGGGCGGCGTTCCAGACGGGCCCAGGTGGCGAGCCGGATCAGGTCGGGGTTCTCCAGGTACTCGTCGTACAGGCGGACCGCCCAGTCCGCGAGGTCGGTGGCGTCGATGGGGACGACGTTGACGATGCGTTCCAGCGAGCCGAAGAAGATCGCGTCGAACAGGCCGTCCTTGTTGCCGAAGTAGGCGTAGAGCTGGGCCTTGTTGGTGCGCGCCGCGGCGACGACCCGTTCGATGCGGGCTCCGGCGATGCCGTGTTCGGCGAACTCGCGGGTGGCGACGTCGATGATGCGCTGCCGGGTGGCGGCGCCTCGGGCGGTCAGCTGCTGGTCAGGCATGGCGACACTCTACCGACAGAACAGTCGGTTTACTTTCCGGCGGTAGCGAGCTAGCTTGAAATAGACCGAACAGTCTGTTTGAAGGAGCGTCATGCGAAGCACCACCGGCTGGCAGGCCGACGGGACCACCTCGTTGCGCGAGGTGCCGATCCCCCGGCGCGACCTGCGCCGCGACGACATCGCGGTGCGCGTGGACTTCTGCGGGGTCTGCCACACCGATCTGCACGCCCTGCGCGCCCACGACGGCGAGAGCCTCCTGGTGCCGGGGCACGAGTTCACGGGCGTCGTGAGCGAAGTGGGTCCGGACGTGACGGTGTTCCAGGTCGGCGATTCCGTCGCCGTCGGCAACATCGTCGACTCCTGTGGCGTGTGCTCGATGTGCGCGGCGGGCCAGGAGAACTTCTGTCGTGAGTTCCCCACGCTCACCTACGGAGGCAAGGACCGTCACGACGGGACGCCGACCCTCGGCGGGTTCTCGCGGGAGTACGTCGTTCGGGAGAAGTTCGCCTATCCCCTGCCGTCAGGCCTGGACGCGGCGGCCGCAGCGCCGCTGATGTGTGCCGGGATCACCGTATGGGAGCCGTTGCGAGCGCTGGGCGTCGGTCCGGGGACGCGCGTCGCGGTGGCCGGGCTGGGTGGACTGGGGCATCTCGCGGTGAAGTTCGCGGCGGCACTTGGTGCCGAGGTGTCGGTCGTGAGCCGGTCGGCGGACCGGGCGAAGGACGCGCTGCGGCTGGGCGCGAGTGACGTCGTCGTCTCCACCGATCCGGACAGCACGGCCGCGGCGCGCGACTCGTTCGACGTCTTGATCGACACCATCCCCGTGCCCCACGACCTCGGTCCCTACCTCGCGCTGGTGGCCGTCGACGGGACGCTGAGCCAGGTCGGGCACCTCGGCACGATCACGGTGGAGGCGATGGACCTGCTCGTCGGGCGCAAGAAGCTGAGCTCCGGTGGCAGCGGCGGGCTTCCCGCCATCGCCGCCATGCTGGAGTTCTGCGCCGCGCACGGCATCACCGCCGACGTCGAGGTCCTCCCGTCGGCCCGCGTGGACGAGGCGCTCGACCGCCTCGAACGCGGTGACGTGCGCTACCGGTTCGTGCTCGACCTGTCCGACCTCGACTGAGATTTCGGCGGTGGGGGACGTGGTTGGGTGGGCGCATGATCGACGTTCTCGGTGACGGCTCCGCGCCGCGACTCGTCGTGTTCGACCTCGACGGGACCCTCTACCCGAAGGAGGCGTACGCGGAGCAGGTGCTCGCGGTGATCGGCCGGATGTTCGTGGAGTTGCGGGGCAGTTCGCAGGCGCACGCGGACGAGAAGGTGGCCGGGCTGCGGGAGGCGATGCGGACGAACTGGTCCGGCACGTCGACGACCTCCTTCGTGCGGGCCAACGGATTCGACGTCGCGCAGTGGCTGGAGTACCGCGAGGCGCACCTGTCCATCGCGGACGGTCTGGTGCGTGACGAGGACGTGGTCCGCGACCTCGCCCGGCTCCGCGAGGTGGTGCCGATCGTGCTGCTCACCAACAACACGAGGGGCGCCATGACGGCGATCCTCGACAAGGTCGGCCTCGGGACCGGGGGCTTCACGCAGGTGTTCACCTCCGAGGACTCCCGCGACACGCCGAAGCCCGATCCGGGGGCGTTCCAGGTGGTGCTGGACCGGTGCGGGGTGCCGGCGGAGCGGACGTGGAGCGTCGGCGACCGGGTGGACATCGACATCGCACCGCTGGTCCGGCTCGGTGGCTCCGGCATCGCCGTCGACGGGCCCGCCGACCTGCGCGCGGCCGTGGACCACCTCATCGGGCTGGTTCGTCGGGGCTGACGCTCCCGTCCGGCTCGGCGCGGAAACCGGGAACGTCGAGCACCGCCTTGAGCTTCGCGCCGATGAACCACCGCGCGTCGGTGAAGCTGCTGCCGCTTGCTCATGACAGTCGGGTCTGGCGCACCCACGTTTTGCTCAGGCGTGCTAAATTTTGCTCATGCGAGCAAAGTCCGTGACCGAGCAGGCCCGGCGGGCGCAGATCGTGGCGGCGGCCATCGCCACGATCGCGGAACTGGACTACGCCGAGACGTCGTTCAAGGCGATCGCGGCGCGTGCGGGCCTGAGCAGCACTGGGCTGATCTCGTACCACTTCAAGAACAAGCAGGAACTCGTCGACGTGGTGTTCGCGGACGTCTTGGAGCGCTTCCAAGACTTCGTGAACGCGCGGATGGGCCAGGCCGGGGCACGGGAGGAGCTGCGGGCGTTCCTGGTCGCCAACATCGCCTTCCTGCGCGAACACCGCGCGGACATGGTGGCGTTCCTGCGGATCAGGGCCAACGCGGCGGTGACGGACGGAGGCATCGCCGCGTCCGACCACACGGCACTCGCCACCCTTCTGCGCCAGGGCCAGGAGGCCGGCGAGTTCCGCGCGTTCGACCCGGACGTGATGGCGGTGTTCGTCCTCGCGATGCGCAACGGCGTCGTGCTGCGGTCCGGGTCACTCGATCTCGACGTCTGCGAACAGGAGTTGGTCGCGGCCGTCGACCTAGCGACGAGGAGTTGATCACCGTGCGTCGGGGCACGTTGTTGATCGCCGCAATGCTGCTGCTCAGCGCATGCGGGAAGGGGGAAGCCATGCCGTCGGACGTCGTCACGACCGACACCGGGCAGGTCAAGGGCGAACACCGCGACGGGCACCTGCGGTTCCAGGGGGTCCCGTACGCGCAGGCGGCGCGCTGGGAACCCCCGGTGCGGGCCGCGGCGTGGAGCGGGGTGCGGGAGGCGTCGAAGCCGGGCAGCCCGTGCCCGCAGGTCGGCTCCAGCTACTCGGAGACGAAGAGCACCAACGAGGACTGCCTGTTCGCCAACGTCACGACACCGTCCGTGAACGGCCGCAAGCCCGTGCTGGTGTGGGTGCACGGCGACGGAGCGATCGGCGCCGGTCACTATTTCGACGCGGAACGCCTCGCGCGCCAAGGCGATGTCGTCGTGGTGACGTTCAACTACCGCATGGGCGTCTTCGGCGGCTTCGGCCTGCCGGGCCTCGAGCACTCGGGTGAGTTCGGCCTGCTCGACCAGCGGGCCGCCTTGGAGTGGGTCCAACGCAACATCGCCGGCTTCGGCGGCGATCCCGGCAACGTGACGCTGTTCGGGGTCTCGTTCGGCGCCACGGCCGTCGGCGCGCACCTCATCGACCAGAAGCCGCTGTTCCACAAGGCGATCATGCACAGCTCGTTCACTCTGGTGGACGTGCCGAAGGGCGCCTGGTTCCCGGACCTGGAGGCGCTGCCGTCACTCGCGTGGCGCGCGGTGCCGGAGATCCAGGAGATCGGCTCGGCGATCAGCGCCGAACTCGGCTGCGCGGACGTCGAGTGCCTGCGGCAGCTACCGACCGAGAAGCTGCTCGACCACCCGCAGATCATGAACATCTTCCAGCCCGTCGGCTACGGCGGCTCGGTGTTGCCGAAGCTGCCGGCCGAGTCGCTGGAGGCGGGCGAGTTCGCGGACGTGCCGATCCTGGCCGGGGCGACGCGCGACGAGCACAACAGCTTCGTCGGCCTGTTCCGGCCGGACCCGATGTCCGCCGAGGACTACTCCCGGCTCGTGCGGGAGGCGTTCCCCGACCGCGCGGCCGAGATCGAGCGCGAGTACCCGCTCAGCGCCTTCGCGTCACCTAAGCAGGCGTGGGCCGCGTTGCTGACGGACCGCATGTGGGCACGTTCGACGTTCCAGCAGAACACGCTCTACGCGAAGAAGGCGCCCGTCTACGCGTTCGAGTTCGCTGACCGTGCGGCGGCCACGGACCCGTCGTTCCCGCCCGAGCTGCACGGCGCCAACCACTCGTCCGACATCGAGTACCTGTTCCCGGACGCGGACTTCGCCCAGGACCGCAGCCTGTCCGACCACATGATCAAGGCGTGGACGGACTTCGCGCGGGGTGGGTCGCCGGGGTGGCCGCGGTTCTCGGAGGGGCAGTACGTGCAGTCGCTGGCGCCGGGTGCGATCGGGCCGGTCGACTACGCGGCCGAGCACAAGCTGGGGTTCTGGAACTAGCCCAGGCCTCGGGTGGCTACCCTGGATCACGTGCCAGGCACCCGCAGCTCGCGAACCCGCGCGTATCTCGCGCGGGTTTTCGCCGTGCTCGCCCTGGTAGCCGGCGTGGCGATGATGCAGGGCACCCCGTGCGAGACCGAGTTCGCCTGGACCGCGCAGTGCCCGACATCCGCCACGTCCTCGATGGCCTTCGTGGCCGATGACGCGAGCACGGGCTCGCCGCTGCTGGACGGCATCCTCATCGCGGGCTGCTGCCTCGTCGTGGCGCTGGCGGTCCTGATCGGGTTCGCCCTGCTGCGGCGAACCGGCTCGTTCGCCCTGCTGCAGGTGCGCCTGCCCTCCGTCCTGGCTCCCCCTTCACGTCGGCTGGAAGTGCGGCTGGCGCAGCTCTGCGTGCTGCGCGCCTAGACCGAACCCGTAGTTCGGTCCGCTTCCCTTCGCCTCACGTGGAGTTCCGCCATGTCGAAAAACGCACGTCTGTCCCTGGTCATCGTCGCCGTCGTGGCCGTGGTGGTCGCCGGTTTCCTCCTGTTCAGCCGCAACGACACCACCGCCGCACCCCAGTCGGGCAGCGGGGTGACCGTCGTCGAGTACCTCGATCTCGAATGCCCGTCGTGCCGCGCCGCCTTCCCCGGCGTCGAGCGGCTCAAGACCGAGTACGGCGAGCGCGTGACGTTCGACGTGCGGCACTTCCCCATTCCCAGCCACCGCAACGCCGAGCTGGCCGCCGTCGCGGTCGAGGCCGCGGGGGCGCAGGGCAAGCGGGACGAGATGTTCCGGCTGATGTTCGACGCGCAGCAGGAGTGGGGTGGCCAGCAGACCTCGCAGCGGGCGGTGTTCGCCGGGTTCGCCCAGCAGCTCGGGCTCGACCAGGCCGCGTTCGACAAGGCGCTCGACGACTCGGCGTTGCGCGAGCGGGTGCTGGCGCAGCGGGCCGAGGGCAGCAAGGCCGGGGTGACGGGCACGCCGACGTTCTTCATCAACGGCACCAAGTTCACCGGCGCGCCCTCGTACGACGCGCTGAAGAAGGCGATCGAGAAGGAGCTCTCGTGAACCGGATCGTCGCCTGGGTGCTGGCCGTCGGCGGGTTCGTCGGGCTGGTCGCCTCGTTCGTGCTGACGATCGAGAAGATCGCGCTGCTCAAGGACCCGTTCTACGTGCCGACGTGCAGCATCAACCCGGTGCTGAGCTGCGGCTCGATCATGAAGACCTCGCAGGCCGAGCTGTTCGGGTTCCCCAACCCGCTGCTGGGCATCGCGGGCTTCGCGGTGGTGACGACGCTGGGCGTGCTGCTGCTCGCCGGGGTGTCGCTGCCGTCGTGGGTGTGGATCGGGCTGCAGGTCGGAACGACGTTCGGCGTGCTGTTCGTGCACTGGCTGATCTTCCAGTCGCTGTACGTCATCGGCGCGCTGTGCCCGTACTGCATGGTCGTGTGGGCGGTGACGATCCCGATCTTCTGGTACACGACGTTGCGCAACATCCGGCCGGGGTTCCAGTTCCACAGCGTCGTGCTGATCCTGTGGTACCTGGTGATCGCGGGCCTGGTGCTGCAGGCGTTCTGGTTCTACTGGTCGTCGCTCTTCTAGTGGTGCGTTACGTGACGTTGACCAGGTGACATGTCCGGGTGAGATGGGTGATTTGGTGGCGAAGCTGGTCTCGGCTTGACACGGGCGTTGGCATCGGATGTAGGTGTGATCACGGCGTCCTGGTTGGCATATTGCGGTGGCCGGTGCTAATGAAAGCGCAGTAGCACGCAGCGTGGCGAACTTGACCCCGATCCAGTTCGCCACGTGCCATAAGTCGCACGAACACCAACTCGATCTAGTTAGCGCCGGCGCACTTGCGAACGTCGAAGTATCTGTGCGGCAAGAAGTCACTCATTATCGACTACGACTTCTCCTCCGTTCAGCGGGTACTCAGAGGACTTAATAGGTTGAGGAACTCACCTTGGCGTTTATAAGAACGAATCAGCCAGAAGATTTTGTCGGCGCCTAGATAAGCGCAGCGAGCATGTGTATTACGTCGTCGTGCCGGTTGCAGGCCGCACTCAACCGGAGCAGTCTGGACTTCGATCGCCGGGCTCTCCTGTGCGGGCATGAGATTCAGCGCCGAACTCGACGAAGCAGATTATCCGGCGCTCGTCAGGCGGGTGGCCGTAGAGCCTAAGATCCGATCCATCCCGACCGGGAAATCTTGGTCTGTTGAGGCCTTCCGGTGACCGTGATCTGCCGCCAACCACTTAGAATCCGCCGTAGCCTTCGGGCTGTCCGCGGCGACCGAGCCGCGTTGCCACCTGATCACGCAGCATTGCGAGCGACCAGGTGGCAACGCGGTGATAACCCAGCCAACGAGAGACTAAGGAAATCTATGAGCCCAGCGCGTAGGCCGGCTCGTCGATCGCGTGGGAATTTAGTCATTGCTGAACTGCATCAACATCTTTATGTCACGGCTTAATCTGATTTTCGCCCGACATAAACACCATAATTGTCCGATCCAACTTCACTGAAGCTCCGAATCCTAGATGATCCGCGTCGACTTCCGCAATCTTACATCGACAACAGCCAGACCAATACGTCCGGACCACCTACAACCACCGCCTGCGCTTAAAATGCAAGATTGGACTACAAGGATATCCAAAAGTTCGAATGCAGGGTCGACAATTCGTAGTGAGCAATCAAAGGTTTTCCGGCATAGGGCGCGATGGAAGCACGTCAAATTCCCTTCGGGCCCATGAGACGAGGAATGATTGGGTCTCCCAAGCAATACCGCCCTCCGCCATCGAGTACATCAACTTCGAGTGATGCTCGCTGGCCGCACGGGCGACAGCAAGGTGATTTATGATTGGCACATCAGGCAGTCTCAGGTCCGACGCGCCGGATACTTGAAGCTCCAAGTAAGGTAAGAAGACCAATGCCAGAACATTGGCCGGCAGGGTGCCCAGCGGCGCGGCGGCGACAACTTGCCCAAACCAGTGCGTAGCAATGGCAAATCCCTGAATTTCGGAAGGGTACCATCGAGTCGCATCGATCCAAGGCAGAGGTGCTTTAATAAGCGCGTTTTCCAGCAAGGAAAAGTCAATCTGCAACCCACTACCAGACAATTTGCCCAGGCGTGTGACAAGAGGCGGCTGAGACCCAGTCAGAATTGAATCAGCAAGATATAAGACCTCCGGGCCAAACTGTTTCACAAGTTGAGCCGGATCGATGTTGCCGGCAATCCCCCACCAGGGTCGATTCTTACGCCATTTGGATAGCTTGCGTTTGTGTCGATCAAGAAGCTGTAGTTTGATTTCACTCCACGCTTGTACACGACGCTGGTCCGCGCCAATGAGGTGCCGATCAAGTTTGGATAGCAACAGCCAAGCGGATTCGTTGCCAGTGCGAATCTCGGAATCAAGCTCGGCGGCCACATTTTTCAGCAATGCTTCAAGATTGCCAGGTGCGCTGCGATACATCAGTTCGTGCAGTGCATCGTCACGCGCGTGCATCTCATCGAACGCATACTTACCGACCCAACAGTGGAATCGACTGTCCGGTGTACCATCGACGGCACACCGGACAGCAACCGCAACAACCTCGCGAATCACATCGTATGCAGGTTGAATGTAGGCAAGAATTCTGGCCGCAAAGCTGCGCAGCAAAACAGCGTGGTCTGGGAGTTCTTCGATCGCGTTAAGTACCAGTCGGAGAACTTCCTCCGCCCCTCCGTCGACGTTACGATCGAGCTGCTGCAATGCAATCTGAGCAACTACATCCCACTCTCCCACGAAAACCCGTGGCGACAGAGTGTTCCAGAGGCGCTCTGCCGTCGGATTGGTCCGCACCAGGTGCTCGGCGGCAAAGAATTCCAAGAAAGTCCGGTGGGTAAACCCGTAACTCGGCTCGGTTTCTGTGGAGCCCACATCGGTAAGAATCCAGGCCCGCCCGGCGCAAAATTCTAGGAATTTCTCCGCAGTACCTATTGCTTCGTCCTCATCAAACTTTTTGGCCACCAGATGCTCGACGAGAAATCGCACGATTCGACGCCTCGGCAATGCTTTTCCGGATTCTTCCGCACTGAAAAGTTTCCAAGCCAGATGCTGTACTGCCCCGCGCAAACGCCCCTGAAAGGGCAATGGGATCGCAATTCCGCGCATCGAGTCCCAACGGTCAAACAACATAACCGCACATCGCTCATAGACCTGAGCAAGATTACGGGGAATGTAATGCTCACTGGAATACATGGCACACAGTAGGGCTAGCAGTAGAGGATTCGCTCGCAGCTCAGCGACCTGCTCGCTCTCCCTGAGAAAAGACTCAGCCATTGACCCTCGGTCACTTACGGGAGTGGCTTCGTCCAACGCAAACCATTTGTGGGCATACTCTTTCACCTGCCCTGAAGTCATTTGGTAAACCACTCCTACCGAGAACGAGTCTGACGCCAGCGGGGCATCGGCGTAACCAATCAATCGAGCGGTGACAACGACAGGCACATGCGAATACCTGCTCACGAATCCGTCAACCAGCTGGACGACGTTACTTCGCAGCTCCGGACTTACGAGTTCGTCGAGTCCGTCCAGAAGAACCACGGCTCGACCACTGCTCAACAAGTATTCAATTGCACCTGGCGGAACCGTTAGATTGTAAGGATCGGCGCAAATTTGCTGGAGGTAAAAAGCGAGTCCTTCACCACCTTTACGGAAAGCGTTCGAGAAGTTGCGAAGCACCAGGAGAAATGGCACTTTCCCTTCAGCCTCGGCGACCCGGTCGGATGCGATGTCATGAGCGAGTTTCGCGACCAGGGTGGATTTACCTGCGCCTGGATCACCAAGAATCACCGAACGTTGTCCTGGCATCGCCAGTTCGCGCAGTACCGGCACGCGCGAACCTTCCTGTTCCGGACGCAAAACCGGAGCCACATATAGTTTAACGTACGGCACCGAACGACTCGTGCCCAAGTGAGGCAATCGCATATGGCGATGCACCGAAGCGACCTGCGCTCGCATCTGATCTGCGAACTCGTGTATTTTCGTTAGATGGCCAACTAGTGCAAGTAGCCGTGAACTTGAGACAGCAACGGTTGTACGATGAGCCAACGCCGCCGCTGCCGCAGAATCAAGTTCGACGATTTTGTTTGCGTCGATGCACCAAATCACACCCGCAGTGACCGCATCCATGACTACATCGGCAGCGGTCAGCAGCAGGTCAGGGCGCAGTCCAGTTGAATGCTGCAAACCGGCGCGAATCGCTTCTCGAGTATCAGGGAAGATGTTTTTTGGCGCCTGTTTCGTCACTCGTCCAACTATAAACCGAAGGACGATTTCTTCGAACGCTGGCGAGCGTAAATATCCATCGAAACCTATAATCTCTTTTCCGTCCAGCTGATTGATGAGGTCATCTGCAACCGCAACTGGAGTCATAGTCCGCGCATCCTTGCGTAGCGTCAGGCGTTGCTGGTGCGCCTTCGTCCACCCAAAGAGCTTTCCTCCAGCTTGGCCCACTGCCCGACCGACGGCCGTCTCAATCCCTGCCATCGCTACATCATCTCCCAGGTGGGCCTTGTGCTGTGAGGAGGATGCCTCTATCTCAAATACGCCCTGATCAAGGGCGACGCCGCTTCTTATAACTGAGCCGCCAACACGCAACCGCCGAGGGCATGAACTCCACTTGGCGAAGTATTTTCGGTTCTGACTCAAACAGGAAAATTCTTGTCGACACAGAATCGACAACACCCCGAGGTCACCGGTATGGGGCTGTGATTAAAGATCAACTCGTGCCCTGGCGACGTGCTGTTCCGCTGGAATACCAAAGCACGGACCGACGGGATTGGCAGCCTGTCGGGTTGCCACAGGTTCCTGCTCGTCACTTAGCCGCAGAGTGATTGCTGGCGACCAATGAGACGGCGGCAAAGTTTAGAGAGCGAAAGTCAGGTTACGGTGGGGTGCACGGTCGCGCTTGATGTGGTCGGCATTGGTTGTAGTGAGCCATGGGGCGGTTCAGCGCCGATCCGATGAGCAGCCGAGCACAACCTTGCAGAACACCGCGATCGCAACCTGTGTCCGATAGTGCCACTCCCGCCCCAAGCCGAAGACTAACTTTGCTATCGGCTCATCTATCTGCACCTGGGTCTCGTTACCTACAAATGTTAGGTATTATTGGACGCGAACACCGAGCAGCGTGCGCAGGCCGTCGATCCCGGTGAAGTGGTGCCCCCGCATCCCCACCAGTTCGGCGGCCCGCACGTTCTCCAGCCGGTCGTCCACGAACAGGACGTCGTCGTCGCCCAGCGCGTCGCGGCAGAACTCGAACGCGGCGCGGTCCGGCTTGGCGTGGCCGATGCGGCAGGAGAACGCGCGCACCTCGAACAGGTCGAGCCACGCGTAGGTGCGTTCGAAGTTCCGGGCGAGGTCCTCGGGGATGTTGGACAGCAACGCGATGCGCCGGCCCGCGTTGTGCAGTTCGTGCAGCAGCGCGACCATCTCGTAGTCGATGCGGCTCCAGCTCGCCACGTCCTGCTCGACCAGGGGCGGGTGGCCGACGAGGGCCCAGTACTCGTCGGACGTCACGTCGCCGCGGTCGTAGGCGGGGCGGTGCTCCCAGTAGGCGTCCCAGAACTCCGGCGAGGTGCTCATCGTGGCCATGACCTCGGGTGACTGGTCGCGGGCGATGACGCCGAACATGTCGAACAGGACGATCACGCCGTCACCACCGTGACGCCCGCGGCGGCCAGGCCGTCGTCGCCGTCCGCGTCGGTGACCACGGCGTCCAGAGAGGACACCGGGGCCACGTGAGCCAGGGCGGTGCGGGTCAGTTTCGAGGCGTCGACGGCGGCGATGACGCGGCGGGCCGAGGTGATGGCGGCTCGTTTCACCGAGGCGTCCTCCAGGTCGAAGGCGGTCATGCCGTGTTCGGCGGACAGGCCGCAGCAGCCGATCACGGCCGTGTCGAAGCGCAACGCCTCCAGCGACGCCAGTGCCAGCGGGCCGGTGAGGGCCAGTTCGCCGGGGCGGGGGCGGCCGCCGGGGACCAGGAGCGTCACCGAGGCCGACGACGAGAGCGCGTTCACCGAGTGCAGCGACAGCGGCATGACGGTCACGCGCCGGTCGTGCAGCAGGCGGGCGACCTCGAGGCACGTGGTGCCGGCGTCGAGCACGACCGACTCGCCGTCCGCGATCAGGTCGGCGACGACGGTGGCGATGCGCCGCTTGGCGTCCATGTTCTCATCGGAGCGCAGTGCGAACGGGGGTTCGGAGCCGCGCAGCAGCAGGCTGCGGGCGCCGCCCCGGTAGCGTTCGAGGACGCCCTGGGCCGCGAGGACCTCCAGGTCGCGGCGGATGGTCATCTCGGAGGCGCCGGTCAGCGACGCCAGTTCCGCAACGCCGAGGGAGCCTGCGTCGCGGACCGCCTCGGAGATCTGCTTCAGTCGGGACACGATCGTGATTGAACAACAGTGATGTGCGAAACTCAACCTTTCGAACACGCCATCCGTTCGTTAGCTTGTGCATGTGAACGCTCTCAGGGCCGCGCGGGCCGCCACCTTCACGTACTTCGCCCTCAACGGGTTCCTGCTCGGGCTGTGGCTCGTGCACATCCCGACCGTCGAGGACAGCACCGGCATATCCCACGCCGAGCTCGGCCGGCTGTTGCTGCTGCTCGGGCTCGGCGCGTTCATCGGCATGCGGATCGGCGGCAAGGTCACCGACCGCGCGGGCGTGAAGCTGGTCGTGCCGATCGCCGGTGTCGTGTGCAGCGTGACGGCGTTCCTGCCCGGTGTGGCCGTCAACCAGTGGACGCTCGGTCTGGCGCTGCTCATCTTCGGCTTCGGCAACGGGCTGATCGACGTGAGCATGAACGCGCACGCCGTGGTGGTGGAGCGGCACTACGACCGTCCGGTGATGTCGGCGTTCCACGCCACGTGGTCGCTCGGCGGTGTGGCGGCGGCGTTGACCGGTGCCCGCACGCTGAGCTGGGAGCTCTCCCCCGCCACCACCCTCGGCGCCGCCGCGGTGCTCGGTGTGGTCGTCAGCCTCGTGACCGCCCGCTTCCTGCTCAACGAGAAGGAGGAGCAGGCCGCCGAGCAGACCGGCAAGCGCAAGGCACCGCGCCGGATCTGGATCATGGCCGTGCTCGCCCTGCTGGTGATGCTGAGCGAGGGCGCCGCCAACGACTGGAGCGTGCTGCACCTGCAGGACGTCCTGAACGCCTCGCCGCAGATCGCGGCACTCGCCTACGGCGCGTTCGCCACGACGATGACGGTCGGGCGGCTGCTCGCGGACCGCGTGAGCGCCAAGATCGGGCCGATGGCGGTGCTGCGCTGGGGTTCGGTGATCGGCGCGGCGGGCATCGCGACGGCGGCGCTCTCGCCGTGGATCTGGCTGGCCCTGGTGGGCTGGGCGATCGCCGGCATCGGACTGTCTGGCACGGTGCCGCAGCTCTTCAGCGCCGCGGGCCACGCCGAACCCGGTGCGGCGGGCGTCAACGTCTCGCGCGTCGCCGGACTCGGTTACCTCGGCGTGCTGGCCGGACCGGCGGTGATCGGCTGGCTGACGCACTTCGTGCCGCTCAACATCGCGTTCCTGCTGCCCGTCGGGCTGTGCCTGGTCGCGGCGTTCTCGGCGGGCGTGTTGCGCACGGAACACACCGAGGAGAAGGTCTCGGCGTAAGAATGCCCGCATGGATCTCACCACCCTCGATCTGACCACGGCGCACCTGGCCGACGCGTGCATCCGGGCGAACATCCCGGTACGCACGGCCGTTCTGGCGCCGGTCGTCCCCGGCACGAAGACCGCCGGCCGCGTGCTGCCCGCACGGCACGCGGGCAGCGTCGACGTCTTCCTGGAGGCCCTTGAACGCAGCGAACCCGGTGACGTGCTGGTCGTCGACAACGACGGCCGCACGGACGAGGCCTGCGTGGGCGACATGATCGTCCTCGAAGCCGGGAACGCCGGGCTCGCCGGCGTGGTCGTCTGGGGACTGCACCGCGACACCCAGGACATCCGCGCGATCGGGCTGCCGGTCTTCAGCCTCGGCGCGAACCCGACGGGACCGTTGAGCCTGCGCGACCGTGCGCCGGAGGCACTCTCGACGGCTCAGGTCGACCAGTGGACCGTCACGGCCGACGACGTCGTGTTCGGCGACGACGACGGCGTGCTGTTCGTACCCGCCTCCGAGGTCGACGCGCTGATCGAGAAGGCGCGCGGCATCCGGGACGTCGAACGAGCGCAGGCGGACCGCGTGCGGCAGGGTGAGTCCCTGCGCAGCCAGCTCCGGTTCGACGAGTACCTCGCGAGCGGACTCACGTTCCGCGAGCACCTGCGCAGGATCGGCGGCGCCGTCGAGGAGTGAGGCCATGATCGCGGACAGGTACAGGGCACGCGCGGACGCGTTCGAGAAGAAGATCGCGAACGTGCGCTCCGACCAGTGGGCCGATCCGTCGCCGTGTGCGAAGTGGACGGCGCTCGAGGTCGTCGACCACGTCATCGACATGCACGGCGTGATGCTCGGCCATCCGATCCCCCGCACCGAGGACCCGCTCACGGACTTCCGCGAGGCCCGTCGCCAGGTCCTCGACGCGCTCACCTCGGACCGTGCGACGAGCGAGGTCAGCACGCCGGCAGGTCCGATGACGCTGGAGGACCACGTCGACCAGGTCGTGAGCGACGACCTGGTGCTGCACGGCTGGGACCTCGCCCGCGCCACCGGCCAGGACGAGACGATCCCGGCCGCAGACGTCGAACGCCTCTGGGCAGGCGCGACCTCCGTGCCCGCCGAGCTGATGGAACGCTTCCGCACACCCGGCGCGTTCGGTCCCGGCATCGAGGTCTACGGCGCCGAGGTCCCGGTGCCGCAGGACGCTCCGCTGCAGGCCAGGCTGCTCGGGTATGTGGGCCGCGACCCCGTGTCGAAAAGTTCCTGAGCACTTCGACGGGTGCGTGTAGGGCTCCGCTGAGAGGAACGAACATGGACTGGACCCTGGAAGTCATCGTCGTGCCGGTGTCGGATCTCGACCGCTCGAAGCGCTTCTACTCCGAGCAGCTCGGCTTCACCGTCGACCACGACACGACGTTCAGCGAGGACGCGCGCGTCCTGCAGCTCACCCCGCCCGGCTCGGGCTGCTCGATCGTGATGGGCAAGGGCATCGTCAAGGGCGAGCCGGGCACGTTGAAGGGCGTGCAGCTCGTCGTGTCGGACCTGGAGAAGGCCCGCGCGCAGCTCGTCGAGCGCGGGGTCGAGGTCGGCGAGATCGTGCGCATGAACGAGGCGGACGGAGGGTCGTTCATCTTCTTCGACGACCCGGACGGCAACAGCTGGGCCGTGCAGGAGATCAAGGCCCGCGCGACAGGTGGGGAGTGGAAGTGAAGTACATGCTGGTCAGCTACGGCGGCAGCCAGGAGGACTGGGAGGGCCTCGCCGCCTGGTCCGACGAGGACATGCACCGCATGATCGCCTACATGCGCGACCTGGACGCCGAGCTGCGCGCCTCCGGTGAGCTGTTGCAGTCCGAGGGGCTCAGCGGTCCGGCGCGGACGTTCGTGGTGCGGGGCGGCGACGACGGCCCGGTCGTGGTCGACGGTCCGTTCGCGGAGTCCAAGGAGGTCATCGCCGGGTACTGGGTGGTCGACGTCGCCAGCGAGGAACGCCTGCTGGAGATCGCGCGGAAGGCCTCGGCGTGCCCCGGTCCCGGTGGGAAGGTGCTCAACCAGCCGATCGAGGTGCACCCGATCATGAGCGCCCCCGACGTGGACCCGGAGACCCTGGCGCCGTACCAGAAGTAGTGGTGAGGGGCCGGTGAGCACCGGCCCCTCACCACCGGATCACTTCAGGTCGTACGCGCGGATGATCGTCTGCTGGACGTCACCGCCCGCGTCCGCCGCACGGGCCTTGAACGACACGTTCTTGGCGCCGTGCGGGTGGACCAGCGTGAGCTGCCAGCCCGCCCGCGTCTTGCGCAGCGGCACCGGCTTCCACGTCGTGCCCTCGTCGTAGGACACCTGCACCGCCGGGGCCTTGATGTTCGTGACGGTGCCCGTTCCGTTGCGCTCCACCGTGATCGGCACGGTGACGACGCGTCCGGCGCGGTTGTTCGCGTCGAGCTGCGGCGCGAACCGCACGGCCAGCAACGGCACCGACTTGTACTGGTCACCCGGCACGTTCTCCGAGTGGAACGACCAGTCCGCGGTGACCTTCGACGACTGCGAGTCGCGCGTCGCCTCGGTGTGGACGGTGAAGCGCTTCCTCTCCGCCGGTGCGTCCGGGATGTAGGCGTACCCGGACTCGGGTTGGTCGGAGATGACCTTGCCGTCCACGGTGACGGTGGTGCGGCCGGTGTTCGTGCTGAACCCGTACATGTTCTGCGCGCTGTGCAGCGGCAGGTCCAGGCGCAGCACGTTGCCCACGCGTCCGGCGAAGCGCACGGTTCCCGGCTGGTGCGGCACACCGGGGCCGTAGACGGCGCTGTTCCAGTGCTCGGTGACGGCCTTGCCGAGCTTGAACACGCGGGGCACGACCGAGAACTGGGAACCGAGGCTCGGGTACTCGCCGAGCTTCGTGAACTCCGTCAGCGCACCGTCCCACTCGACGCCGGGCGTGTAGAACTCCTTGAGCCGCAACGGCAACGGGCCGGAGGCGCCGCTGTCGCGCTGGCCGATCGAGCCCGGCACGCGTGCGTGCGTGACGGAGTTGACGCGTGCGAGCTCGCGGTCCTTCACGGAGCGTTGGACGTTCGCGGGCACACGGGTCTTCTCGCCGATCCGCACGTGGTACTGGTACGGGCTTCCGGCGAAGGTGCCGTCGGCGGCCGGCTTGGCCAGCACGGACTCGGCGTAGAACTCGAACGTCGGCCACGACGTCTTCGACGGCAGGACGCGCACGGAGTCGAAGTTGTTCAGGTACCACGTTCCGCCGGTCTGGCCCCAGGTCGCGGTCATCAGGAACCCGAGGCCCGCCGTGGCGGCCTTCGCCTCCTTCGCCTCGACCGCGATCCCGACCTGGTTGCCCTTCCGGGCGTCGAACACGATCTCCGCGTCGGCGGTGACGTCCAGCGCCGGTTCGGTGAGCGTGGTGATCAGGCCGCTCTCCCGCGTGCTGATCGTGCCGTCGAGGAAGTACTTGCCCTTGGGCAGGCGCTGCACGAGCGTGCCGGACGGGTCGTAGCGGAAGTACGCCTGCGGCTGGTCGAGGCTGACGAACCGGTAGTCGTAGTACTGCGACGGTGCGCCGGCGTGGTCGAGGAACTTGAGCGTCAAGTCGTAGCTCTCGACCTCCTTCACGACACCGATCGGCACGCGCGCGCCGTCCGAGGACAGGACCACCGCGCCGTAGACGCCGTCCGGCACGTTGGCCTTCGTGTCCGCCGTGACCGTGGCGTCGGCCGTTCCACCCGCAGGGATGGTGAGCTTCGACGGCGAGACGCTGAACAGCCCGGCGGCCGCGGGCTTGACCTCGGCGACGCTCAGGTCGAGCGTCACCTCGGACGTGCCGTGGTTGCGGTAGGTCAGCTTCTGAGTGATGGGCTTGTCGTCGTCGTGCGGCCACAACGCGGTGCCCAGCGAGAAGCTGCCGTGGTTCGTGGAGACCCCGGCGGACGCCGCGCGCCCCACGTCGAGACGTCCCGCGCCCTGCTCGTAGATGCTCAGAGACGGGTTGGGCTTGGCGGTGTTCATCAGCGCGGCCTTGATGTCCTCGGCCTTCCACGCTGGGTTCTTCGACGCGAGGATCGCCGCCGCTCCCGCCACGTGCGGGGTGGCCATCGACGTGCCGGACAACGCGACGTGACCTTCGTCCACGGGCGTGCCGATCTGGCCGTTCTTCGCCTTGGCTGCCACGATGTCGACGCCCGGCGCGGTGATGTCGGGCTTGACGGCGTTGTTCGTCCAGCGCGGGCCGCGCGAGGAGAACTCGGCGAGGCTGTCGTCGCGGTTGACGGCGCCGACGGTGAGGGCGGCGTCGGCGGCGGCGGGCGAGCCGATGGGGCCACCGGAGTTGCCCGCGGCGACGACGAACAGCGAGCCGGTCTGCTCGGTGATGCGGTTGAGCGCGAGCGACATCGGGTCTGTGCCCTCATCGGGCCACGAGCTGCCGAGGCTCATGTTGACGACCTTGGCCTTGGTCGCGGCCCACTCCATGCCGGCGATGATGTCGCTCTCGCGGCCACCGCCGAAGTCGCCGAGCACCTTGCCGATGACGAGCTTCGAGTCGGGCGCGATGCCCTTGTACTTGCCGTCGCCGGTCACGGTGGAGGCGACGTGCGTGCCGTGGCCGTGGCGGTCGTCGGTGGTGTCGCTGTCGGAGAAGTTCTTCGACTCCACGACGGCGCCCGCGAGGTCCGGGTGGGTCTCGTCGACACCGGTGTCGAGGATCGCGACGGTGACGTCCTTGCCGGTGAAGCCCTTCTCCCACGCCTGGGGCGCGCCGACCTGCGCGGCGCTGCGGTCCAGCGACGCGGTGACCTTGCCGTCGAGCCAGATCCTGCCGGTGCCCGCCGCCCGGGCACCGGCCCAGAACGAGCCGTCCTTGCCGACCGTGATCGCGTGCGAGCCGATGCTCGGCAACGACTCGGCGTTCGCCGCGCTGACCGCCTGCCCCTGCACGATCAGCGGGATCGTCCTGCTCGCCTTGTCGTCGTAGCCGGATCTGGCGAGCAGCGAGACGTCGAACAGGCGCTCGTCGAGCTCGCCGGAGTTGAGCCGCGCCTGGGCGTCGAGCGGGACGACGTGCAGGTCGCCGCGCGGGTCCGTGAAGCTGCGGAACCCGACGTTCTCCCTGCCCTGGGCGCCTCTGGCCTGGACGCGGCCGTTGTTGACGGTGACCTTGTCACCGGTGACGAGCGTGACCTCGGTGGTCAGCCCGCCGGCGTGCACCTGGTTCTCCTGCGGCGCCGCCGAAACAGGAACGGCTGCCGTGGCGGCAACCACGACAGCCGTCAGCCCGGCGGCGATGTGTGATCGTTTCAACGCGAACTCCCCTAGTTCACTGAAGAAGGAATAGCCCTCAGTGACTAGGACACTTCGTACGGTGGCCGCGTTGCAGCCGCGATCACGTCACGCGTTCACAGAACCGTCTGGATGGCCCGTTCGACGGCCGCCTCGACGTGCAGGCGGGTGGTCGGGAACACCGGAACGGGCACGTCAGCCTGCGAGATCAGCAGTTCGATCTCGGTACACCCGAGAATCACGCCCTCCGCCCCTTCGAACCGTGCGATCACGTCTTGATAGGCGCGGCGCGACTGCTCGCGGACGATGCCGAGACACAGCTCGTCGTAGATGATCCGGTGCACCGTCGCACGGTCCTCCTCAGACGGCAGCAGCACCTTCAGACCGTGCGCCTCCAGCCGTTCGCGGTAGAACGCCTGGTCCATGGTGAACCCGGTCCCGAGCAGCCCGACCGTGGTGAACCCGGCCCGCGTGATCGCCTGCGCCGTCGTGTCCCCGAGGTGGATCACCGGGATGTCGACCGCCGCCTGCACCTGGTCGAACACCTTGTGCATGGTGTTCGTGCAGATCAGCAGGAAGTCGGCCCCACCCGCCTGCACCTGCGCGGCGGCCTCGGCCAGCGCCTTGCCCGCGTCGTCCCACCGGCCCTCGACCTGCATGCGTTCGATCTCGGCGAAGTCGACGGAGTGCAGCACGACCTTCGCGGAGTGCAGCCCGCCCACCCGTTCGCGCACGAGCACGTTCGCGAGCCGGTAGTACTCCGCGCTGCTCTCCCAGCTCATCCCGCCCAGCATTCCGATCGTCAGCATGGCACCAGTCAAGCACTCCACCGCGGGTCGCGACCGGTGGTGGCCAGCAGCCGCTCGAACGGCGAGGCGTCGGCCGGTGCCGCGACGGCCTCCTTGAACACCTTCCACTCGACGGCCATCGGCCCCATCTGGCCGACCAGGCCCTCGACCTCGGCGAACACCTCGGGGTCGGGCTCGAAGCGCTGCCCGGTCGCCTGCGCGAGGTCGGACATGTGGATGGTGAGGTCGAGCAGCGCCAGGCCGCCGACGGTCTGCGCGGGCAGGTTCATGTTCCCGGCGATGCCCTCGGTGGCGCCCGGCTCACCCCACGCCTCGACGAGCTTCGCCGTCTCGGCGGGGTACTGAGCGCGCCAGTCCGGGTAGGACGGGGTGTGGCTGAAGTCGGCGTCCTGCTTCGCCGCGAGCTTCTGGAACTCGACGACGACGTGCAGCAGGTGGTCGAGCAGGGCGCGGACGTCGTAGTCGGCGCACGGGGTGGGCTTGGTCAGGTCGTCGTCGGAGATGGTCGCGATGACGGGCAGTGCGTGGTCGCGGGCCCGGTCGAGCAGAACGCTGAGCTTCATGGTCGTGAGCCTATTTCCGGGCGTATCGGCGTTCTTGAAGAAACGCGCCAACCTAGGATTCCCTTTTATGCAGGGACCGCGCCGCGACACTCGGGGGATCGTGGACGCGCGCGAGCTGTTCGCCCGCGTGCGGTTCCGCCGCCGCATGCCGTGCCCCGAGCTGCAGCCGTACCTGGAGCACTACTGGCTGATCGACGGTGAGCTGGATGCGCCGTACACCACGCACGTCGTCCCGCATCCGTCCGTGAACGTCGTCTTCGAACGCGGACACGACCGGCCGGAGATCGCCGGCGTGGGGCTGGGGCTGTTCAGCCGCGTGCTGGACGGTCGGATCCGGGTGGCGGGGGTGCA
Organism: Lentzea cavernae; assembly: GCF_014653695.1. GTDB lineage: Bacteria > Actinomycetota > Actinomycetes > Mycobacteriales > Pseudonocardiaceae > Lentzea > Lentzea cavernae. The sequence goes on from NZ_BNAR01000005.1 coordinate 161,372, forward strand.
GTTCCGGCCCGGTGGGTTCCGGCCGTTCCGGAGCGAGCCGGTGTCGGAGTGGACCGGTCGGCACGTTCGGCTCGACGTGCCGTCGTCGCTGGTGCTGGACGTGGAGGACGAGGACGAGCGGGTGGCCGCGCTCGACGCGTTCCTGCTCGGGCTCGGGCCGGTGCCCGATCCGCAGGCGACGCTGGCGATGGAGCTGGTGCAACGCATCCGGGACGACCGGTCGGTGCGGCGGGTCTCGGACTTCGCGCGGGACTGCGGTGTGGCGGTGCGGACGATGCAACGGCTGTTCGCGGACTACGTCGGGGTGAGCCCGAAGTGGGTGATCCTGCGGTATCGCATCCACGAGGCGTTGGAGCGTGCCGAGTCGGAGGTGGAGTGGGCTCACCTGGCCGCCGACCTCGGTTATAGCGACCAGGCGCACCTCGTGCGGGACTTCACGCAGACTGTGGGCGTCTCCCCCACGGCGTACGCGCGCGCTCTCACGTGAGGTACTCGCACAGTTCGACGAGGATGCCTTCGGGTCCGCGCACGTAGCAGGTCCGCAGGAGGTTCTCGTAGGTCTCGACGTTCCTGACGACCTCGGCGCCGTGGGGCTCGAGGCGGGCGAGGGTGTCGTCGAGGTCGTCGACGGTGAAGGCGACGTGCCGCAGGCCGAGGGCGTTGATCGGGGCGTGTGAGCCGCCGTCGATGCTCTGCGGGGCCTGGAACTGGCTGAACTCGATCCGGTACCGGTCGTCCGGGGTCTTCATCATCGCGATCTCGCTGACCGAGCCGTCGAGTCCGATGACGCCGTCCACGAACGCGCCCTCCATGTGCGCCTTGCCCTCGAGCTCCATGCCGAGCGCCTCGAAGAACGCGACGGCGGCCGCGAGGTCGGTGACGGTCATTCCGACGTGGTGCATGCTCTGGATGCTCATGTCCTGGGGACGGAGCCGCCGACGCGTTCTCGACGTCCGAAGTGGTCCAGTTTCGCGGGCCGTTTGTGGCTCTCCTGGTTGGACCGCTTTGGCGGCACAGTCAGCGGCATGACTCTCGCCTTCCTGATCACGACGTTGATCGCGGTCGCCACTCCCGGCACCGGGGTGCTGTACACGTTGTCCGCCGGTCTCGCGCACGGGCGCAAGGCGAGCGTGATCGCCGCGTTCGGCTGCACGCTGGGGATCGTGCCGCACGTGCTGGCCACGGTCACCGGCCTCGCGGCGTTGCTGCACGCGAGCGCGCTGGCGTTCGAGATCGTGAAGTACCTGGGCGTCGCGTACCTCGTGTACCTGGCGTGGGCGACGTTGCGGGACAAGAGCGATCTGGTCGTGGACACGTCCGCCGCGCCGACCTCGGCGCGCAAGGTCGTGGTGTCGGCGGTGCTGATCAACCTGCTCAACCCGAAGCTCACCATCTTCTTCGTGGCGTTCCTGCCGCAGTTCGCGACGGGATTCGGGCAGATGGTGACGCTGAGCGCGGTGTTCATGGCGCTGACGTTCGTGGTGTTCGCCGTGTACGGGGTGTTCGCGGCGTCGATGCGTGACCGCGTGCTGGCGCGACCGCGGGTGGTCGTGTGGCTGCGCCGGTTCTTCGCTGCCTCGTTCGCGGCGCTGGGGGCGAAGCTCGCCTTGTCCTAGCGTTTCGGCCGCGCGTGCAGTGCGGCGCGGAACTCTCGTGGTGACATGCCGGCAACGCGTCGAAAAGCGGTGCTGAAAGCACTTTCGGACTGGTATCCGATGGCCTCGGCTATGGCCGTGAGCGAGTCCTCCCTGCGCAGCGCGGCACGCGCCAGCTGCATCCGCCACTCGATGAGGTAGTCGAGAGGAGGCCTTCCCACCCTGCTCCTGAAGTTCACGGCGAAGGCCGACCTCGACATCATCGCGATTCCCGCGAGTTCTTCGAGCGTCCAGCGATGGCGTGGATCGGCGTGCACGGCCCGCAGTGCCGCCCCGATCCCGTCATCGGCGACGGACGCGAGCCATCCCAGGGGCTCGTGGGACGAACCGGCGTGCGACCTCAGCATGTGCACCAGGAGGATCTGGGCCAGGTGCTCGAGCACGAGGGACCTGCCCGCCTTCTGCGTCTCCATCTCGTGGACGAGGATGGTCGCGATGTTCCAGAGCAGCGTTCCGTCGGCATCGTCGGCTTTGACGACCACGGCCGGGGGAAGCGAGGAGAACAGGGTCGACGAATCGGAATCCCGGAACTCGAAGTCGACGCTGCACGTGTACGTGACGGCACCTTCGGAGACCTCGGTTTTCTCCTGCGGAGGTCCGCTCGAATCACGGGCTGCCTCGATGGAGCTCCCGAGTCCATAAGGGGGTGGATTTCCCAAGAGGTAGAAATCGCCCGTGTTCAGGAAAATGGGTTCCAGTCCGTCGACGCACAGCCAGCACTCGCCTTCCACGACCACACCGAGCTTGATGTGCGGGAAAGGTGAGAACTGGGCGCCCCACGGTGCTGCCGCCCGCAGTGGCACAGGAGCGACGGTCTGAGGCCGTGCCAGCGCCAGAGCGTCCCGGAAGGGGTCGTGAGCATCAAGGGTGACCTCAGCCCTGGACGATCGGTAAAGATTACTGGACTCCACGTTATGGACTATACGCCCGATGCTGGGAACGATCATGTCTGACGGCGGGAGCTGCCAGGTGCGAGAAGCCTGCTCCCGCCGAATCGACACGAGGGGCGAAGAAAACTAATGCGTTACCGATTTCTCGGCAGGTCCGGGTTGCGGGTGTCGGAGTTGTCGCTGGGGACGGGCAATTTCGGCACCCGCTGGGGACATGGCGCGGACGCCGCCGAGGCGAAGGCGATGTACGACACCTACAGGGAGGCGGGAGGGAACTTCATCGACACCGCTTCCAACTACCAGGCGGGAGAGGCTGAGGAACAGCTCTCCGACATCCTCTCCGCCGATCGCGAGGACGTGGTCCTGGCGACGAAGTTCACCATGGGCACTTCCGCGAGCAGCGGCCTGCACGTGACCGGGAACAGCCGGAAGGCGATGGTCCAGTCCCTGGAGCAGAGCTTGCGCCGCCTGGGCACCGACCGCGTGGACGTGTTCTGGGCCCACGCGGCCGACGAGTCCACGTCCATCGAGGAGATCGTGCGGGCCTTCGACGATCTGATTCGCGCCGGCAAGATCCTCTACGCCGGTCTCTCGAACTTCCCCGCGTGGCGGGTGGCGACGGGAGTCACCCTGGCACAGCAGCAGGGGTGGGCCGCTCCCCTCGCGATCCAGGTCGAGTACAGCCTCGTGGAGCGGGGTGCCGAGCGCGAGCTGGTGCCGATGGCGGACGCCTTCGGTCTGAGCGTCCTCGGGTACTCGCCTCTCGGCGGCGGTCTTCTGACAGGCAAGTACCGGCGGGGCGCGACAGGGCGCGCGCAGAGCTCGATCAGCCAGTTCCTCCACCGCGAGGACGACCCCGCCAAGGCCAAGGTCCTGGACGCCGTCGAGAGCGTCGCGGCGGAACTCGAGACGACTCCGGAGCGCGTGGCGCTCAGGTGGTCGATGTCGAAGGGGGTTCTCCCCATCGTCGGTCCGAGGAGCGTGGACCAGCTCACCTCCCACCTCGCGGCCGGCGAGCTGGACATCTCGGGCCGGCAGCTCGATCTGCTGGACGAGGTGAGCGCGCCCCAGCTGGGATACCCCCACGGGATGTGGTCCGAGCACGAACGGGTCGAGAAGAAGCGATTCGCCCAGCCGTGAGAAGTGTCGGGCAGCGGGGTGCCTAACAGGCGGCGGCGCGTTCGAGCAGCAGCGTGCGTTCGCGTTCGTTGCGGGTGAGCGAGGCGGCTTTCTCGAACTCGGCCTTCGCCTCTGCGGTGCGCCCGAGCTTGACGAGGAAGTCGCCCCGCACGCTGGGCAGCAGGTGGTAGCCCTGCAAGGCTTTCTCGCCCGCGATCTCGTCGACCAGCGCGAGGCCGGCGGCGGGCCCGAAGGCCATCGACAACGCCACCGCGCGGTTGAGCTCGACGATCGGGGACGGCGAGATCTGCGCGAGCACCTGGTAGAGGGCGGCGATGCGCTGCCAGTCGGTGTCCTCGGCCTTGCGCGCACGGGCGTGGCACGCGGCGAGGGCGGCCTGCAGGTAGTAGGGGCCGGGTGGCTGGTTGAGCGCTTCGGCGCGTTCGAGTGCCTTCAGTCCGCGGCCGATGAGCAGCCAGTCCCAGCGGCCGCGGTCCTGCTTCAGCAGCAGCACGGGTTCGCCGCCGGGACCGGTGCGGGCCTTGGTGCGGGAGGCCTGGATCTCCATCAGCGCGACCAGGCCGTGGACCTCGGCTTCCTTGGGCGCGAGCTCGGCGAGCACGCGGCCCAGGCGCAGTGCTTCGGCGCAGAGTTCGGGGCGCAGCCAGTCGTCGCCCTGCGTGGCGGAGTAGCCCTCGTTGAAGATCAGGTAGAGCACCTCGAGGACGCTGGCCAGCCGGGTCGCGAGTTCGGGGCCTTCGGGGACCTCGAACGGCACACCGGCGTCGGCGAGGGCCTTCTTGGCCCGCACGATGCGCTGGGCGACGGTCGCGTCGCTGACCAGGAACGCGCGGGCGATCTCCTCGGTCTTGAGGCCGCCGAGCATCTTGAGCGTGAGCGCGACCCGTGCCTCGGTGCCCAGGACGGGGTGGCAGGCGGTGAACATGAGGCTCAGGAGGTCGTCGCCGATCTCGTCCTCGATGCCCTCGGAGGCGTCCGGCGTGGCCTCCTGGACGTCGCGGCCGATCTCCTCGACCTTGCGGTTGAAGTTCTCGCGCCTGCGGATCTGGTCGATCGCCCGCCGTTTCGCCGCCGTCATCAGCCACGCGCCGGGGTTCTTCGGGACGCCCTGTTCCGGCCACTGCTCCAGCGCCTGGACCAGCGCGTCCTGCGCCATCTCCTCGGCGAGGCCGACGTCGCGCACGTACCTGGCCAGCGCGGCGATGACCTTCGCCGACTCCATCCGCCAGACCGCGTCGACGGTGCGGTGCACCGAGGTAGCCCCCATGGGGGCATCAGACCACAGCCACCTGACGTATTTCCACGACGCACGCCGGGAGGACGATGCGCTTCACCCGCTGCACCGCCTCCTCGTGGTCGCGGACGTCGATCAGCCAGTACCCCGACACCCCGCACGCGCCGGGGACGAGGTCTCCGGCGTCGAGCAGGACCCCCGCGCACCGCAGCGCGTCCCCGTGCAGCGCCGCCAACGGTCTCGTGCTCCTGACGAACACCATGAACCGCACCGGACCTCCTCGTTCGCCCTCTCACGGGGACGTCGAACGAGGAGGTCCGGAATCGACGCGGTGATCAGCCGCGGAAGTCCGCCACGTGGTCGAGGGCCCACCGCGCGAACGTCCGGTACGGCCTGCCGGTGAGGTTCTCGTAGTCCGGTGACACGACGAACTCGTAGTCGGCGAAGTCGTCCGGGTCGCCACCCTCGTACCCGGCGATGCCGAGGACGTACCGCGCGATCTCCTCCGGCCAGCCGACGCTCATGCAGTAGGCGAGCGCCTCCTCCGTGGTGACGTCCTGGAACGTGAGCGTGCGGCCGATCGCGGCGCCGATGTCGCGGGCCATGTCCCGCTGGGTGAGCTGCGGCGGCCCGGACAGGTCGTAGGCCTTGCCGGCGTGGCCGTCCTCCTGCAGCACCTTGATCGCCACGTCGGCGATGTCGGCCTCGTGGATCGGCTGCCCCAGCGCGTCCGGTTCGGGGTGCACGATCGTGCCGTCCTCGCGGATCGACGGACCCCAGAGGTCGATCTTGTTGACCGCGAACTCGCCCGGCCGCAGGTGGGTCCACTCGACGCCGGACGCCTCGACGGCCTGCTCGACGGGCAGGTGGTGGGTCTTGTCGTAGCCGTAGGTCACCGCGCCCGAGGACAGCGTGACGATCCTGCGCACGCCGGCCCGCACCGCGCGGTCGACCACGTCCTGCGCGGTCGGCGGGTGCACGAACAGGTAGAGCTTCTCCACGCCGTCGAACGGGATGCTGTCCGGGTCGTCGAGGTCGGCGCGCACCACCTCGACGTCCGGCGGGAAGTCCGCCTTGGCCGGGTCGCGGGTGATGGCCCGGACGTGGCCGGCCAGTCCTCGGACGACCAGCCGGCCGACGTTGCCCGTCGCGCCGGTGACCAGCGTCGTCATCGCATGCCCCCTTCGATGCCGTCGAGCAGTTTGTCGAGCCCGTAGTCGAACGAGCTGGTGATGGTGTCCGCGAGCGTGCCCTCGGTGTCGTAGGCGCCGGCGTTCCACAGCGCCGTCATCGCCGGGTAGCGCTCGACGTCGAAGTAGTCGTCCCAGAACACCTGCCGCGCGCCCCACCACGAGTCGCCGGACTCGCCGGTCGTGGCCGCGAGCTGCTGGTCGTCGACCTCGGAGGCCGCCGCGCCGTGCACGAACCCCTCGACGGCGACGTGCGCGACGGTCACCTGCCTCGGTTCCAGCCCGGAGTCGGCGAGCGCGGCCAGCACGAACTCCTGGCCGTCCATCAGCCCCGGTCCGAGTGGCGGCCGCACCATCGACACGTCCCGCATCCACGGATGTGCCTGGTAGACCGCTCGCGTGCGGTCGGCGTAGTGCTTGACGCGCTCACGCCAGCCGCCCTCGGGCGTGAGGTCGCGCTCCTGCAGCACCGTGTCGGCCATGAGGTCGATCAGTTCGGCTTTGCCGGGCACGTGCGTGTAGAGCGACATCGTGCCGACGCCCAGTTCCTGCGCGACGCGGGCCATCGACATCGCGCCGAGCCCTTCGCGGTCGGCCACCGCGACCGCCGCGGTGACGATCTGGTCGACGCTCACCTTGGGCTTCCTGCCGACCGGCTTCGGCTCCGGCGGTCTGCGCCAGAGCAGCGCGAGCGTCCTGGCCGGGTCTCCCCCGCCACTGCGTTCGGCGGCCATCCGTCCACCCCATTTCCGTAGGCCATACGGAAACAATACCGTATGTCGTACGGAAATGGGTGCCAGGTCAGGACGGTCTTCCCCGGGTTCGTCTTGCCGTCGGCAAAGCGGAAACGCCGCCCCGAAGATCGGAACGGCGTTTCCTGTGGTGGGAGCTCGGGTTTCAGGCTGCCAGGTCGGCGCGGGCCGGTTCCAGCAGCAGTTGCGCGACCTTCAGCTGACGGGCCACGGCACGCAGGTCCTCCACGATCTCGGCGACGTCGCGGCCCAGGTCGTCCTCGGCGCGCGCGGCCAGATTCGTGGCCTGGGCGCCCAGCCCGGCGCTGGTCCGCCGGATCTCGTCGAGGGCGGTGCGCAGTTCGCCGACGGTCAGCGGGGTGCTCATGCGCGCCAGGCCAGCGCCGTCAGCATCTCCTTGCCGCGTTCGGCGCTGCGCGGGTGGCTGAGCACGTCGTAGCGTCCGGCCACGAGCTGGGTCGTCGAGGCGAAGTCGCGGCGGCCGCGGGTGGCGGCGTAGCGCGTGGCGGCGCTGGCCAGTCCGAAGACCGTACCGACGACCAGGCCCGTGACGATCGGGGCGAGTGCGCCGCCGGTCGAGAACAGGCCGAGCAGCAGACCGACGAACAGACCGAACCAGGCACCCGACGCGGCACCCGCGCCGAGGACGCGGCCCCAGGTCAGACGGCCGGTGACGCGTTCGACGATCATCGGCTCGACGCCGACGATGGTGACGTCCGCGACCGGGAAGTCGTTGTCCGCCAGGTGGTCCACGGCCCGCTGCGCCTCTTCGTAGGTCCCGTAGGAACCGATGGGCCAGCCGGTGGGCGGGGTGGGCAGTGCGTTGACGCCCGTGGAATTCGCTCCCGTGGCGAACGGAGTCGCGGTGGTCATTTCCAACACCTCCGAATTGCGATCCCTACACCCGGTACTACGAACGGGCCCCCGATTCTGTTCCCAAAGTTGAGCTGATGTGACTCAGCTCCCTGTCGGTAAGCGTGATGTCCAGCGATTCCAGTGTTTTCCCGAGGTCTTCCACCTGAGAATTCTCAGGTTTCTCCCCGGCGTGCTCGACGGTGAACTCCGTGCCCACCAATCGGCGGCTCAATCCCGGTTCGAGCCGCATGACGACGAGCTGGCGACTGAACGGCGAACGCTCGTGCGTGGCGACGTAGTAGTTCGCGGCCGCGTAGTCGACGGGCCGCTGTTCGATGCCGGTCTCGAACGCGTGCCGCAGCTCCCAGCCCTCGGCGCCCTGCTTCTCCAGCACCCAGCGGCCGCCCTCGCGGCGCAGGCGGTGCGGCCAGCCGGCCTGGTCCACGACCGCGCCGTCGGCGAGCGGCATCGGGTGCAGCATCCCGGCGCCGAACCCGACGTCGACGAGCTGGTCGTCCACGATGGAGATGAAGTGCGTGCGCGGGCCGGTCATCACGCGGCTCATCTGCCTGCTGACGGTGTGGCCCAGACGTTCCAGCACGGCCGTGAACAGCAGTTGGTGCTCGTAGCAATAGCCGCCGCGCCGACGTCCCAGCATCTTGTCCTGAATGTCGCCGAGATCGAGCGACGGCACATGGCCGAGCATCACGTCGATGTTCTCGAACGGAATAGCGCGCACATGCGCTTCGTGCAACTCGGTCAGCGAACTCGACGCCGACGCCCCCGTGCGCGCGAAGTACGCGCCCAAATCAACCGATTCCGTCTGCCACATGGCATTCCCCCGACACTGGACCAACGACTTCTGAGCTCAGGCCATGCTCGTCTAGTGTCGGGCTCATGACCAGCAACCTCCACGACGAGGTGCGCGACTTCCTCACCTCACGCCGTGCGAGAACGACCCCGGACGACGTGGGTCTGCTCCACGCGGGCAGCCGGCGCGTACCGGGGTTGCGCCGGGAAGAGGTCGCGGCCTTGGCGGGGGTCAGCGTCGAGTACTACAAGCGCCTCGAACGCGGCAACCTCCGAGGGGTGTCCGACAGCGTCCTCGACGCGCTGGCCCGGGCCCTGCGGCTCGACGAGGCCGAGCGCACGCACCTGCGCAACTTCGCCCGCGCGGCCGGCCGCTCGTCCGCCGAGCGCGACCAGCCGGTGGTCCGGACCGTCCGCCCGGCCCTGGTGCGGCTGCTGGAATCGATGACCGGCACCGCGGCCGGCGTTCTGAACGACCGCCTGGACGTGCTGGCGGCCAATTCCCTCGGCCGGGCGCTGTACTCCGACGTCTTCGGCGATCCCGCCCGGTCGAACCTGGCCCGGTACACCTTCCTCGACTCCCGCAGCACGCGTTTCTACCCGCGCTGGGAGGCGATGGCCGACGAAACGGTCGCGATCCTGCGCACCGCGGTGAGCAAGAACCCCGACGACCGCGAACTCGGCGAACTCACCGCCGAACTCTCGGCGAGCAGTGAGCACTTCCGGACGAGGTGGGCGGCGCACGACGTCCGGTTCCACCGGACCGGTGTGAAGGACCTGCACCACCCCGTGGTCGGCGACCTCGTGCTGTCCTACGAGGCGATGGACCTGCCCTCGGACCCCGGCCTGACCCTGCTGGCCTACACCGCCGAGGCCGGGTCGAGGGCGGAGGACTCCCTGCGGATGCTGGGCAGCCACGCCGCGAAGGCCGCCCACGAGGGCCGGTGACTACCTCTGCAGCGAGAACTGCGTCTCGATGGCCGTGAAGAAGGACGCGTCGTCGCTCGCGCGGCGCAGGCCGAGCAGCTGCACGGCGTCCGGACCGGCCTCGTAGCGCAGCTGCGCGGTGCCGTCGGTCGCGGCGGTGTGCACGACCTCCGCGACCAGTTCGGGTGCCGATCCGCTCTCGACCAGGGGACCGAGCACACCGAGGACCTTCTGCACCAGCGGCTGGTACTCGGTGAGCTCCTCGTCGTTGGTGAAGGCCAGGGACCGGCCGCCGAAGTCGGTCTTCATGCCGCCGGGCTCGACGACCTTGACCGCGACACCGATCTCGGCCAGTTCGTACCTCAACGCCTCGGAAAGCCCTTCCACGGCGAACTTCGCCCCGTGGTAGAGCGATCCGAGCGGGAAGGCCATCCGCCCGCCGATCGACGACACATTCACCACGACACCGGAGCGGTTCGCGCGGAAGTGCGGCAGCAGTGCCTGCGTCGTGGCCAGCAGCCCGAACACGTTCACGTCGAACTGGCGGCGGATCTCCTCCGGTGACGTCGCCTCGAGCGGTCCGTACGCGCCGTAGCCGGCGTTGTTCACGAGCACGTCGATGCGCCCGAACCGCTCGAGGCCGGCGTCGACGGCCGACCGGATCGAGTCGGCGTCCTGCACGTCCAGCCGGGTGAGCAGGACGCGGTCGGACGCCGTGAGCCCGGATGCGCGTTCGGGGCTGCGCATGGTCGCGACGACGTTCCAGCCCTGCGCGTGGAAGTGCTCCGCGGTGGCGCGGCCGAGTCCGCTCGAGGCGCCGGTGATCAGGACGGTCTTGGTGGTGTTGTTCATGAGAACCAGTCAAGCCGCCGGCGCGCGGATGAGGGAGACACTGCCATTACACCCCAGCGGCCAGGCGCCACTCCTCGTGCGTCAGGGCGTACTCGACCTCTCCGTGCTCCGCTCCGGGCAGCGGATCGGGGAACTCGACGTGGAAGGTGCGGACGTACCGCAGCCCGCACTTCTCCATCACCCGCCGCGATCCGGCGTTGACGGCCATGGTCGTGGCCACGACACGCCGCACGCCACCGCTGGTGAACCCGCGTTCGATCAGCGCCTTCGCGCCCTCGGTGGCGTAGCCGAGGCCCCAGAACGCGCGGTGCAGCCGGTAGCCGAGCTCGACCTCGCCGGTCCCCCCGAACTCGAACCAGCCGACGAACCGGCCCGTCGCGTTCTCGTGCGCCGCGTGGAAGCCGTCGCCGAGGTAGTCCTCGACCGGGGCGGGGTCGAGGAACCGCATGACCTCGGGATCGGCGTGCAGGTGGCGCAACGAGTCCACATCGGACGGCTCGACGGGGCGCAGCGTTAGGTGTTCGGTCCTCACGGACGAATCGTGGCCTGGCTGTCCACCGCTTTACCGGCCTTCAGCGCCGCTCACCCCGCCGTACCGATCGATCCGCCTAGGGGGTGGGCGTGATCGTTTCCAGGACCGCTCCCCCGGCGTCGCGCACCACGACCTGGGCGCCCGGGCGCGCGTCGGTGAACGGGGCGGCGAGCACGAAGGTGCCGTTGCCGATCACGGCGGGCACGTCGGCGGAGCCCGGCGCGGTGTAGGTGATGGACGCGACGCGCGGGTCGAAGAGCACACCGGCCGCGGCGCTGCCCGTGCTGGCGGAACCACCGCCCTCCAGCGGCACGAAGTCGTAGGCCGAACGGATCGACCCCACGGTCGCGCCGTTCACGATCTCCATCCCGTCGGGGTCGCGCAGGTCGTAGACGAAACCGCGTCGCCCACCGCCGTCGTCGAGGCAGTAGACCATCAGGTCGCCGAACCGGCCGAGCACGATCGTGCTGGTGGCGCTGACCTTGGCGGTGACCCCGTGCGCGAACTGGTCCGGGTCCGGGATCGGGCGGCCGGCCTGGCAGGTGGCCAGCCCTCGCGCCTCCGGGGTGCTGCGGTCCGCGGGCGGCAGCGGGCGGTCGGCCACGGACGGCGTCGGCTTCGGCACGCCGCGCACGGTGAACTCCTCGCCGTTGACCAGGGCCTTCGTGCCGGTCTCGGCTTTGAGGTACCCGCTGGGAGCGAGGAAGAGGCCGTCGACCAGCGCGGGTGAGGTGTTGTTCCACCCCGGTTCGTAGATCCGCGACAGGCTCAGGAACTTCACGTCCGGCGAGACCAGGCCCGCCATGGTGCCGTTGGGCGTGGTGAACAGGACCTCCACCTTGCGCCGCCCGGCCTCGACCACGGCCGGGTCCGGGGCGGAGATCGTCGTGGTGGTGGCGGTGTTCGCGCAGAAGAACACTCCGGCCTCGACGCGGAACGCCGTCAGCACCACGCCGTCCTTGCGGCTGGTCGCGATCGGCTGCCACTGGCCCGCGGGCGGGTGCTCCTTCGCGGCCGCGGTGCAGCGGGCCAGTGCGTCGGGTGCGACCGTGCCCTTCTCGACGTGGTTGACCACGGCGCGGTCCTTGCCGACGAACTCGCCGTTGTGCTGCATGGGCGGTGCGGCGGGGTCGGCGTTGCCGCCGTAGAGGACCTGGCCCGCGAAGACGGCTCCGGCGGCGAGCGCGCTGACGCCGGCGGCGATCAGGAGCGGCCGGCCGTTGCGGGCGGCGGGGCGCATGCCCTCGCTCAGGCGCTGCCGGGCGCGCATGCGGACGTCGTCGGGCAGGGTGCGGTGTTCGGGCATGTGGTCGATCACGGGGTGTCCTCGGGGGTCAGGTCGCGCAACCGGGCGCGGGTGCGGGAGACGCGGGCTCGCACGCTCGACTCGGTGATGCCGAGGAGCGCGGCGGCGTCGGCGGTGGACATGTCGCCGAGCAGGCAGAGCTGGGCGATCTCGCGTTCGGACGCCGGCAGCGTCGCGATGGCGGCCACCACCGCGGCCAGTCTGCGCTGGGCGTCGGCGCGGGCGGCGACCTCGTCGGCGTGGTCGCGTTCGTCCTGCGGCGTCAGCCTGGTGACCAGCCGCAGCGCTCTGCGCGAGGCCCGCCACTCGGTGCGGGCGCGGTTCGCGGTCACCGTGTAGAGCCACGGCAGCGCCGACTCCCGCACCAGCTGGGCGTCTCCGCGTTTGCGCCACGCGGTCAGGAACGTCGCGGAGAGCAGGTCCTCCGCCTGCGACCACGAGGCCGTCAGCCGGTAGGCGTAGTTCCAGACCGCTTCGGCGTGGCGTTCGAACAGCTCGGTGAACGCGGCGTGGTCGCCTTGCGCGATCCGCTCCCAGAGCAGCGTGTCGGGCGGCCCGACGTTCGCGCGCTCGGTCGTCTCAGTCATCACACTCCGCTTGGGGCCGGCATGCCCCGGTGTGCTGCGTGACGGCCGTCACCCCGGTGGCGTGACCAGCCACCTCCAGCCGGCCGGGTCGCCGTCAACGTGACGGCCCGCACGACAGGCGGCCCCTCATTCCAGGCGTGCGGGACACCGATGGCAAGATCTCCGCGTGCCGATCGAGCAGCAGCAGCCCGGCAATGTCGAGGCCGAGACCCAGGTGTTCGCGAAGATCCCGCCCCAGCAACTGGACCCGGCGACCATCCCCGGTGTCGCTCCGGTGACGCCGCCTCCCGCGGCGGTCAGTCCACCGGCGGTCACCCCGGCGGCCCCGAAGACGGCGGCTCCGAAGACGGCCACCGCGGCGGCCGCACGCGAACCGAAGTCGTTGACCCGGCGGTTGGCCCGCCGGATCCTCGGCCCGACCTTGATGACGAAGAAATAGGCCCAGCTAGCGGTCGGGCACCTGCCCCAGGCCTCCGCAGACCCGGCAGGCGGTCCGGTCCTCGTTGAGCCCAGAACCAAGGCAACGGCTGCACTCCTTCACAAAAGAACAGTGTCCGCCTCTACTCCAAGTGGGGGCAGCCGCCAAGCAGGGACCCTCCTGGCAATAATGGGTGACCCCCACCGTTCACGCTCGGTGATCAGGACTGCGTGGACGGTCCGGCCGGAATCTCGTTGGCACGTGCGACATTGCCTGCGACGATGCCTCTGCCTTCCCCGTGCGGGAGCTTCCACCAGCCGGAGCACCCGCGCGGGCACGGGTGCGACATCTCGTGCAGCACAAGGCCTTCGGGACCGGGAACGGGTTGTTGCCACGACATGGTTCCGGACCCCGCGCAGAGCAGGCAGGTGTCCTCTTCGCACTCCACACCCAGGATTTACTCCACACGGGACACTTCGGGCAATCGCTGGATCGAGGGGAGATCACCGATGGCAGTCGCGATCGTGACGGGAGCCGGTTCCGGGGTGGGGCGCGCGGCGGCGCGAACCCTGCTGGCGGCGGGGTTCCAGGTGGCGCTGGCGGCCGGCGCGAGGACGCGCTGACCGAGACCGGAGAGGGCTTTCCCGGCTCCGCGCTCGTGGTGCCGACCGATGTGTCGCGTGAGGACTCGGTCGTCGCGTTGTTCGAGACGGTCGTCGCGCGCTTCGGCCGTGTCGACGTGTTGTTCAACAACGCCGGTATGAACGTGCGCGCCACACCGATCGAGGAGTTCAGCCTCAGCGCGTGGGAGAAGGTCGTCGGGGTGAACCTGACGGGCGCGTTCCTGTGCGCCCGCGAGGCGTTCAAGGTGATGAAGACGCACGGTGGTGGCCGGATCATCAACAACGGCTCGGTCTCGGCGTCCGTGCCGCGCCCGCACGCCGTCGCCTACAACGCGACCAAGCACGCGATGACCGGGCTGACGAAGTCGTTGTCGCTGGAGGGCCGCGAGTTCGGCATCGCGTGCGGTCAGATCGACATCGGCAACGCCGCGACGGAGATGACCGAGCGGATGGGCGCCGGTGTGCTGCAGGCGAACTTCGAGACGCGGCCGGAGCCGACGTTCGACGTGCGGCACGTGGCCGATGCCGTGCTGTACCAGGCTCAGCTGCCGCTGAACGCCAACGTGCAGTTCATGACCGTGATGGCCACGAACATGCCCTACATCGGCAGGGGCTGAGCCTGGTACAGACCGCCGCCGCGTTCGAGCAGACCGAGGTCGACGAGGTAGCGCCGGATGGTGACGTGGTCGAGCTCTCCCCCGTCGCACCAAGCCTGCAACCGCTCGTTGATCTCGGTCTCCTCGTAGTAGGTCGTCGGGGTGAAGGCGTGCGAGGCGACGTGTTCGAGGATCTTGCGGCGGCGTTCGTGGGCGACCGGCAACGAGACGAGCTTGCCGTCCCGCACGAACGGCGCGAGCCCGTCCGCGGGCATCGCCTCGGTGAGGGTCGCGGCGAGTGGTTTGAGGTCGGCGGGCCGGGCCGGTTCACCTTCGACCAGCCCGGCCTCGCGGAGCTTGCGCAGCGCGGTGCCGGCGTCCTTGACCTTCAGTCCGGAGGCGGTGGCGACGTCGGCCAGGGTTCCCGCGCCGAGGACGACGGCGGCGAACGCCCGCAGCCTCGTGGGTTCGGCCAGTGCGCGCACGACGGATTCCGGAGTGGTCATGCCTGCGAACCTAACGCCGCCGTCCACCGGTTTTCAGCGAGAGGCCGCGCCCTGCCAGTCCGCGCTCAACGGCCTACCAGGCCCTCGGCCATGACGTCGGCGAGGTAGCCGTCGAAGTCCGGTGCGTCGGGCTCGAGCACGTGCCGGACCCACGCGGTGCGTTCGTGGGCCAGCGGCGGGAGCTCCCAGACACATCCGATGAGGTCCTTGGGGATGACGGTGAAGCGCGTGAGGTCCGGGTCGGTCGATCCGAGGAACGGCTGGTCGCCGGACACGGCGGTGCGGCAGTGCAGGACGTTGTCCCAGACCCAGTTGTAGGCGTTGAGGTACATGCCCGCGGCACTGCGGTGCAGGACCGTCACGGTGGCGGGCGGGGTCGGGTCGTCGAAGTCCGGGTAGATCCGCGGCAGGAACGCGCAGGCGGCGTCGCGGATGTCGTCGGTGATCTCCAGCCCCGGGGTGACCACCTCGTAGCGCTTGACGTGTCTGCCCGCGACGACCAGCGGTTCCTTGACCGCCAGCTGCTTCTCGTAGAAAGCCATGCGTCGAACGTATGAGCTAACCCTGACAGCTTCCGTCAGTGATGCGATGGGCGATCATGTCCGCATGGCGAGCACATCCGAGGACAGTCGTTATCCCGCGATCGAGCCGTACGAGTCGGGCAGCCTGGAGGTCGGCGACGGCCACTCGCTGTACTGGGAGGTCTCGGGCAACCCCGAGGGCAAGCCGGCCGTCGTGCTGCACGGCGGTCCCGGCTCCGGCAGCTCTCCGCGGACGCGGAGCCTGTTCGACCCGAGCCGCTACCGCGTGGTCCAGTTCGACCAGCGCAACGCCGGGCGCAGCACCCCATCGGCGACCGACCCGGTGGTCGACCTGTCGGCGAACACCACCGCGCACCTCATCGCCGACATCGAGGCGCTGCGGGTCCACCTGGGCGTCGAGCGCTGGCTCGTGGAGGGCGGCTCGTGGGGCGTCACGCTCGGCCTCGCCTACGCGCAGGCGCATCCCGAGCGGGTGACCGAACTCGTGCTCGCGGCCGTGACGGCAGGCGACCGCAGTGAGACCGACTGGATCACCCGCGACATGGGCCGCGTCTTCCCGCGCGAGTGGGAACGCTTCCGCGACGGCGTGCCCTCCGCAGACCGCGACGGCGACCTGTCCGCCGCCTACACCAGGCTGCTGCACGATCCCGACCCCGAGGTCAGGGCCGCGGCCGCGCACCGGTGGTGCGAGTGGGAGGACACGCACATGTCGCTGGCCCCCGACGCAGCACCGTTCCTGTCGGTGGCGGAGCCGTCGTTCCAGCTCGCCTTCGCCCGCCTCGTGACCCACTACTGGTCCCACGGCTGCTTCCTCGAGGAAGGCCAGCTGCTGCGCGACATCGGGCGGCTCCACGGCATCCCCGGCGTGCTGATCCACGGGCGCTACGACGTCAGCGGCCCGCTCGCCACGGCCTGGGCACTGCACCGGGCCTGGCCCGGGAGCGAACTCGTCGTCCTGGACGACACCGGCCACGGCGGCGGCAGCATGACAGCGGCGATCGTCGCCGCCACCGACCGCTTCGGCGGCTGAACCGCTGACACCGTGTGTCAGTGTGTGCACGTGCGCGCGAGTCGACTGGTGTCGTTGCTGCTCCTCCTGCAGGCCAAGGGCCGCATGACGGCCCAGTCCCTGGCCGACGAGCTGGAGGTGTCGGTGCGCACCATCTACCGCGACGTCGACTCCCTGCACGCGGCCGGCGTCCCCCTCTACGGCGACGCCGGCCCGTCCGGCGGCTACCAACTCCTCGACGGCTACCGCACCCGCCTGACCGGCCTGACCGAACAGGAGGCAGAGTCCCTGTTCCTCGCAGGCCTGCCGGGCCCGGCAGCAGACCTGGGCCTCGGCGACGCGGTCTCCGCGGCCCAGCTCAAGCTGATGGCGGCGCTGCCGTCCCCGATGCGCGACCGCGCCTCCCGCATGGCCACGCGCTTCCACCTCGACGCCCCCGCCTGGTACTACGACCCGGAACGCTCACCGTTGCTGGGCCTGGTGGCGGACGCGGTGTGGCGGGAACGCCTGCTGGAGGTCAGCTACCGGCGCTGGCGCTCACCCGAGGACGTGACACGCGTGCTGCGCCCCCTGGGCCTCGTGCTCAAGGCGGGCCGCTGGTACCTGGTCGCCCAGGGCTCGACCCGCATCTCGACCTACCGCGTGTCGCAGATCCAGGCGGCCACCGTGCTGGACAAGTCGTTCGCACGCCCCGAGGGCTTCGACCTGGCGGCGCACTGGACGGAGTCGCTGGAGGACTTCCAGGCCCGGCAGTACACGGGCTCGGCGGTCATCCGGCTGTCCGAGCGTGGTTGGGAGTCGTTCGCGTCGAACGTGCTGCCGGTGGTGGCGAAGGCCGCTCAGGAGTCCGTTGTGGACGAGGACGGTTCGTTCCGGGTGACGATCCCCATCGAGTCCGTGGACCATGCGACCGGGATGTTGCTGCGGCTGGGCGGTGAGGTCGAGGTGCTGGAGCCCGTGGAGTTGCGGGAGCAGGTGACGGCGGCGGTGCGGCGGTTGGCGTCGATCTACCTGGGGTGACCGAACCTCGCCAGGTGGTGCCGGAGCAGTCGGGGTGGCGCAGGAGGTCCTGTGTGGACAGGTGGAAGCCGGGGTGCCGTCCGACTTTGCACGGCACGTGGACGGCGGGGTGGCTCGGGTCCAGGACCACGGCTTCGACGTCGACCGGCCGGACCCGCCCACGACCAAGCCATCAACGTGCGCGACGGCCTGCTCACACAACCCGCGCGAGCTCCCGGTCATGCACCCGCCCCAACACCACCTGCGCCACCAAAGCCCCCACCAGCGCCATGAACATGTCCCACTGCGTGTCCCACACATCCCCCTGGGTCCCGAGGAACTCATCCGCGGCCGAACCCCCGACCACCGCCGCCAGCCACTCTCCCAACTCATAGGTAGCGCTGAACGCCAAACAAACGCACACCACAACAAAAAACAACCACCCACCAGGCCGCAACGGCGACCGCCGCACCAGGATCTCCCGGGCGAGCACCGCCGGCACGAACCCCTGCACGAAGTGCGCGAACCGGTCGTAGTGATTGCGAGCCAGATCGAAGAGGTCCTGCACCCAGAACCCGGCCGGCACACGCGCGTACGTGTAGTGGCCGCCCAACAGCAACACCAGCGCGTGCAGGAAGATCAGCCGGTACAGCAGCGGTGTCAGGCGAAACCGCCGGTACGTCGCCACCAGCAGCACCCCGCCGATCACGACGGGCGCGACCTCGAGGTACCAGGTGGCACGGTCATACGGGCCAATCCCGGACACGACCAGGGCAACGACCGTCAGCCCGAGCAGGACCAGCGGTTCGGCGTGCGTCTTAGAGCTCACGGACCACCTTGCAGGGATTGCCGACGGCGAGCACGCGCGGCGGGATGTCGCGCGTGACGACGCTACCGGCTCCGATGACCGCGTTGTCGCCGATCGTGACACCGGCGCAGACGATGACGCCGCCGCCGAGCCAGACGTTGTCGCCGATGACGATCGGGGCGGCGGACTCGTAGCGCTGGCGGCGGGCCTCGTGGTCCTCAAGGGGGTGCAGGGCGGTGAGCAGTTGGGCGCGGGGGCCGATGGAGACGTCGTCGCCGATGGTGATGGTGGCGCAGTCCATGAGGATGGCGTCGTAGTTGAGGAAGCTGTTGGATCCCATGTGGATCTGGTAGCCGTAGTCGCACTGGAACCGCGGCATGACCCAGGAGCCTTCGCCGATCGAACCGAAGAGCGTCGAGATGACCTCGCCGGAGCGGGTGGCGTTGAACTCGTCCACCAGGGCTTGGGCGCGGAGGCGTTCGGCGACCAGTTCGGGGTCGGAGTCCTTGTACAGCCGGCCTGTCGTCATCTTCTGCTTCTCGGTGATCACCCTTCGAGAGTGCCGGAAAGCAGGGCGCGGGCGCGGGTGGCGGCGATCTCCATCAGCGCCACGAGGTCCGCGGCCTCGAAGCCGGGCGGTGGCTCGACGGCGAGCACCACAGGTGTGGTGGCGGGAACGGCGGGGCGGGCGGGCAGTTGACCTGCTTGTTCGTGGGAAACCACCACAGGTGTTCTGGTGCCGACGGGGCCTGCGACTCGGTCGCGCAGCGCGTCGAGGAGTTCCTGTTCCGGTTTTCCCTTGAGCAGCAGCAGGACGAACGGGTCGGTGTCGAGCAGCCAGCCGACCTGGAAGGCCAGTGCGGCGGCGTGGCGGCAGGGCAGTTCCCAGCCGTCGCAGTCGCAGTCGGGTTCGAGGTCGCCGATGCCGGGCAGCAGGTCCACTCCGGACTCCTCGGCGGCGAGGACGAGGTCGCGGGGCATGTCGTTGTCCAGCAAGGCGGCGATGTGGCCGGAGTGTTCGGCGACGCGGTCGAGGAACCGTCCCCATTGGACTTCGGAGAGCACGGGGACGCTGACGGTGGTGCTGTAGGCGGTGTCGTCGTCGTGGACCTGGGCGTGCAGGCGGCCGGGGCTGACGGTGACGGGGCCGACGACGCCGGCGTGGGCGTAGCGGCGGCCGAGGTTGAGCATGCCGGTGTCGAGTGCGGTGTCCTTGAGGGCCTGCACCCAGGCCTTGCCCCACCAGGTGGTGGCGATGCGGCGTTTCACCTTGGGGAACGCGGCGAACCCGCGGGCGGTCATGGCGCGCTCCTGAGCTGGACGAGTTCGGCGAGTTCGGCGTCGGTGAGTTCGGTGAACGCGGCCTCTCCGCCGTGCAGGACGGCGTCGGCGAGGTCGCGCTTGTCCTGCAGCAGAGCGGCGATGCGTTCCTCGACGGTGCCTTCGGTGACGAGCTTGTGCACCTGGACGGGTCTGGTCTGGCCGATGCGGTAGGCGCGGTCGGTGGCCTGGTCCTCGACGGCGGGGTTCCACCAGCGGTCGAAGTGGATGACGTGGTCGGCGCGGGTGAGGTTGAGTCCGGTGCCGGCGGCCTTGAGCGAGAGCAGGAACACGGGTGCGCGGCCGTTCTGGAAGTCGTCGACCATCTGCTCGCGCCGGGGCACGGGGGTGCCGCCGTGCAGGAACCGGGTGGGCTGGGTGATGTGCTTCTCGAGCAGTTTGGCCATGCCGACGTACTGGGTGAAGATCAGCGCGGAGCCGTCCTCGGCGACGATCGTGGCGAGCAGTTCGTCGAGCAGGTCGAGCTTGCCGGAGGTGCCCTGCAGCGAGTCGTGGCCGAGGTAGTGCGACGGGTGGTTGCAGATCTGCTTGAGGCCGGTGAGCAGCTTCAGCACGAGCCCGCGCCGGGCCATGCCGTCGGAGTGGGCGATCTGCTCGAGGGTCTCGCGGGTCAGCGCCTCGTAGAGCGCGGCCTGCTCCACCGACAGCGACACGTACCGGTCGGTCTCGGTCTTGGCGGGCAGTTCGGGGGCGACGCCGGGATCGGACTTGCGGCGGCGCAGCAGGAACGGCCGCACGAGTTTGGCGAGGGTGTCGTCGGGTCGCGGCCAGCGGGTGCGGAACGCGCGGTGCGTGCCGAGCAGGCCCGGTGTGGTCCAGTCCAGCACGGCCCACAGTTCCGAGAGCGAGTTCTCCACGGGTGTGCCGGACAACGCGACGCGGGCGGCGCCGGGGATGGAGCGCAGTGCCTTGGCGGTGCCGGAGTGCGGGTTCTTGACGTGCTGAGCCTCGTCGGCGACGACCATGCCCCAGGTGTGGCAGCGCAAGGCCTCGGCGTCCAGGCGCATGGTGCCGTAGGTGGTGAGCACGACGCCGTCCTGCGGCAGGGTCCGGTGTGGACCGTGGTAGCGGGTGACGGGCGTGCCGGGGGCGAAGCGGCGGATCTCGCGTTCCCAGTTGCCCAGCAGCGAGGCCGGGCAGACGACGAGTGTCGGGCGGGGATCGGCGCGGTGCAGGTGCAGGGCGATGAGGGTGATGGTCTTGCCCAGGCCCATGTCGTCGGCCAGACAGGCACCGAGTCCGAGGCTCGTCATGTGGGCGAGCCAGCGCAGGCCGTGCAGCTGGTAGTCGCGCAGCTGTGCCTTCAGCGCCGCGGGCTGGGGGAACTCCGGCACGGTGGTGATGGCGGCGGTGAGGCCGTGCGGGACGACGTCGACGCGTTCGCCGTCGATGATCGCGACGCCGGTGAGGGCGGCGGTGACGGCCTGCACGGCGCTGAGGGGCTTGAGCCGGCGCCGGACCTTCTTCCGCAGTGACGGGTCGACGAGCACCCACTGGTCGCGCAGCCGCACGACCGGCCGGGACGCCTCGGCGACGAGGTCCATCTCGGCCTCGGTCAGGTCCTGCCCGCCCAGGGCGAGCCGCCAGTCGAACGTGAGCAGGTCGCCGGCCTGGAACGTGCCGCCGGACTCGCCGATGACGGCCTTCGCGGACAGCCCGCCGACGACGCCGCGCGGCCAGTGGACCTCGATGCCGGTGCCGAGCAGTTCGGCGACCTCGCCGTCGGTGAGCTCGGCGGTGTCGAGCAGGCGCTGCAACGGGGGCCAGTCGACGCGGCTCATCGCGCGGATGGCGTCGAGCTCGCGACCGGAGCCGCGCACGTCGCGCGGGTGGGGGTCGGTGATGGCGCGGACCTGCACGATCGCCCGGAACCGCAGGTCGTCGGTCGTCTCCACGCGCAGGGAGATGGTGATCTGCTCGTCGGCCCACGCCTTGAGCCCGGAGACGTCATGGGGCTCGGTGCCGGCGAACGGTCCGGTGCCGGTGCGGGGCAGGGTGTCGGCGACGGCGTCGAGGAACGCGCGGAGCAGCTCGTAGTCGCCGCGCGCGGCGAGCTGGCGCAGGTGCAGCTCGTCGGCGTGGTCGAGCGGCCCGACGCGCCAGGTGTCGTGGCCGGCGGCCGTCACGCCCGGCACGATCCGGCCGCGGGCGACCAGCGTGAGCGCGGTCGCGGCCGCCACGGCCCAGTAGCCGTCCTCGGCCAGCGCCTCGGGCAACGCTTCGAGCAGGGGCTTTCCGCGGAGCTGACCGAGTCTGGGCGGGTCGGCGGGCACGAACACACCCTGTACCGTACACCATACGGTACGGTAGTGTCCGGCTCGTGATCGAACACACGGGCAGCGGTGACCCGGCGCGGACGCTGGCGTTGCTGTGGCGCACCCAGGAACGCGTGTCGCGCAAGGGCAAGCCGGACCTGAGCGTGGACCGCATCGTGCAGGCGGGCATCGCCCTGGCCGACGCGGACGGGCTGCGGGCGCTGTCGATGCGGCGCGTGGCCGAGTCGCTGGGCGTGGGGACGATGTCGCTCTACACCTACGTGCCGGGCAAGGGCGAGCTCGTCGACGTCATGGTCGACACCGTGCAGGCCGCGACCGGGCGCGAACCGGCCGGCGGCTGGCGCGAGCACCTCGCGTACGTGGCGGCGGAGAACCTGGCGCTGTACCGGCGGCACCCGTGGTTGTTGCAGGTGGCGCCGTCGCGCACGGTGCTGGGCCCGCAGGTCGCGGCGAAGTACGACTTCGAACTGCGGGGCCTGGAGGGCGTGGGCCTGTCGGACGTGGAGATGGACTCGGTGCTCAACGTGGTGCTCGGGCACGTGCAGAACTCGGCGCGGGACCTGACGGCGGCCGCGGTCACCGAGAAGGAGACCGGCCTGACCGACCAGCAGTGGTGGGACGCGGCGGCACCGGTGCTGATGACCGTGTTCGACCCGGCCCGCTACCCGGTGGCGGCACGGGTGGGCGCGGCCGTCGGGCAGGCGCACCAGAGCGCGTTCAGCCCCGAGCACTCGTTCGAGTTCGGCCTGGAGATGATCCTCAACGGAGTGGCACGGCTCATCGGGTCCAGGTCATGATGGCGGCGTGAACGACGACTGGGTGCGCATCGCGCGCTACGACAACGTCAAGGGCAGGCCCACCTCCTCCGCCGCCCTGCGGGCCTGACTGCGCGAGCGCGGCATCGACTGGATGCCCTTCGACCCAGGCGAGGTCCGGGTCGACCTGATGTGCCGTCCGGGCTCCGGTGTGATCGCGATCTCCGTGCAGCCCTGCGCGCTGCGCCGCCTCGGCCTTCACCCCGAGCAACCCTCTTCCCAGGTCACGGGCGCGTCCCCGCCTGCCTGGTGGCACGCGGAGGCCGAACGCCGGGGCTACTGAGACGCTACGAGCGGTAACAGCCGAGTGACGTCTCGCGGGATGGGTCGTTAATTCCGACGCGGTGTCACTGAGGTGCCTACAGTTACGCCACGCCGATCAACTCGCCGTTCGGGAGGCTCGCTCGTGGTGATCGACTCGCAGCCGCGGCAGGCGCTGGTGCGCCGCGTCACCGGTCTGGCGCGGTCGACCCCGGGACGGCTGAGCCTGATCGTCGTGGTGCTGGTCGTCGCGAGCCTCGCGAGCGGGTGGCTGACGACGTGGAGCGTGAACCGCCAGGAACGGGCGCTGGAGGACCTGGCGACGCGGTCGGAGCCGCTCGCGCACGCGGCGCAGGAGGTCTACCGGGCGTTGCAGGACGCGGACGCGACGGCGGCCAGCGCGTTCCTGTCCGGCGGCCTGGAGCCCTCGCAGCTGCGGGAACGCTACGAGGCCGACATCGCGCAGGCGCAGGCGGCGCTCTCGGTGGCGACGGCCTCCTCCCCCGACCTGACGGCAACGCTCGCCGCGCAGCTGCCGGTCTACACGGGGCTGATCGAGACGGCGCGCACGAACAACCGGCAGGGCTTCCCCGTGGGCGCCGCGTACCTGCGGGAGGCCTCCGGGCTGATGCGCACGCAGCTGCTGCCCGCGGCGCAGGAGCTGTACCAGGCGGAGACCGACCGGGTGGCCCGCGCGCAGGACGAGGCGAGCTTCCCGTGGGGTTCGGTCGGGGTGGCGCTGGCGCTGGTCATCGCGCTGGTGCTCACGCAGCGGTACCTGACGCGCAAGACGAACCGGCTGCTCAACGTCGGCCTGCTGGTGGCGACCGGGGCCGCGGGGTTGTCGTTGTTGTGGGTGACGACGGTGTCGGTGCTGGTCATGAACGACGTGGCGGACTCGCGGGCGGCCTCGGACGAGGTCGACGTGCTCGCCCAGGCGCGGATCGCGACGCTCACCGCACGGGGCGAGGAGACGCTGACGCTGGTCGCGCGCGGTGCGGGCCAGACCTACGAGAAGAACTTCGTCGAGGTCTCGCAACGGCTGGAGGGCCTGCTGGACCAGGCCGTGAAACTCGACGACACCGAGGCCGCGGCCGAGGCGATGCGGCAGTTCCGGCAGTGGCAGCAGGTGCACCAGCGCATCCGCGAGGCCGACGACGCCGGGCAGTACAACGACGCGGTGGCGTTGATCGGCAACCCGTACTTCGACTCGCTGGACCAGGCGCTGGTGCGCGGGATCTCCGAGGCCCGGCAGGACTTCAGCGACGAGGTGGCGGTGGCGCGCGTGTCGCTGTCGGGCACGGCGGTCGGGGTGCTGGTGCTCGCGGTGATCGGCGCGGCGGGTGCGGCGATGGGGTTGTGGCAGCGGCTCAAGGAGTACAGGTGAGGCGACTGGCGCTGGCAGCGGTGCTGCTGCTCGGGGCGTGTTCGGCGGGACCGGCGCCGAGCGAGGTGGTGCCGCGCAGTGCCGCGGCCCCGCAGCCGGCGGACGCGAGCACGGTGTCGGCGGCGCCGAGCAGCGCGGCGGGCCCACCGCCCTCGTGCGACGCTACGGCGAGCCTGCG
This sequence comes from Lentzea cavernae, assembly GCF_014653695.1. GTDB lineage: Bacteria > Actinomycetota > Actinomycetes > Mycobacteriales > Pseudonocardiaceae > Lentzea > Lentzea cavernae. Next base: position 185,861 of record NZ_BNAR01000005.1, read on the forward strand.
GCCGGGCGCGTTGCCGCAGGCCGGGCAGATGCCCGACGGGTCGACGATGGCGAAGATCGCGCAGCGCGGCCGGTTGATCGCCGGGGTAGACCAGAACTCGTACCTGATGGGGTTCCGCAACTCCTTCACCGGCGAGATCGAGGGCTTCGACGTCGACGTGGCGCGGCAGATCGCGAAGGCCGTGTTCGGCGACGAGAAGAAGGTGCAGTTCAAGGTCGTCACAGCGGCGGAGCGCATCCCGATGCTGCAAAGCGGCGCGGTCGACGTCGTGGTGCGCACGATGACGATCACTTGCCAGCGGCTGGAGAGCGTGGACTTCTCGCAGGTCTACTACCAGGCCGGGCAGCGGGTGCTGGTGCGCCGCAACTCCGGCATCGCCGGCGTGGAGGGCCTCGCGGACAAACGGGTGTGCGTGGCGTCGGGGTCGACGTCGCTGGGCAACGTCGTGACCAGGGCGAAGACGACGGTGAGCGTGCCGAACTGGACCGACTGCCTGGTGATGCTGCAGCAGGGGCAGACGGACGCGATCTCCACCGACGACACGATCCTGGCGGGACTGGCGGCGCAGGACCCCTACACCGAGGTGGTGGGATCGCGGTTCACCGACGAGTCCTACGGGGTGGGGATCCCGAAGGGGCAGGAGGACCTGGTCCGGTTCGTCAACGGCGTGCTGGAGCGGATGCGCACCGACGGCACGTGGCGCGGGATCTACGGGCGGTGGCTCACGCCGCTGGGCCCGGCACCAACGCCGCCGGTCGCGCGTTATCGGGACTAGGGGGCGTCAGATGAGCGAAGAACTGGACCTGCCCGAGACGGGGCCGTCGACAGCGCCGGGCACCGCGCCCTGGTCGGTGTCGCAGGAGGTGTCGCGCTCGGCGTCGGGACGGGCGCGCCGCGGCAGTGCCCGGTCGATGAGCCGCGGCCGGCTGGGCGCGGGCCTGGTCGAGGTGCCGCGGGTGCCCTACCGCGACCCGAAGACCGCGGTGCTGGAGAACCCCGAGGTCCCGGAGGCCAAGCGGTTCTGCTCGAAGTGCGGCAAGAAGGTCGGGCGCGCCAAGGACGGCAAGCAGGGCCGGGTGGAGGGCTTCTGCCCGCAGTGCGGTCACGCCTACTCGTTCACCCCGAAGCTGGAACCGGGCGAGGTGCTGCACGACCAGTACGGGGTGCTGGGGTGCCTGGCGCACGGCGGCCTGGGCTGGCTGTACCTGGCGCTGGACCACGCGGTGAGCGACCGGTGGGTGGTGCTCAAGGGCCTGCTCGACTCGGGTGACGCCGACGCGATGGCGGCGGCGCTGGCGGAGCGGCGGTTCCTGGCCGAGGTCGAGCACCCGAACATCGTGAAGATCCACAACTTCATCCGCCACGAGAGCAAGGTGAGCGACAAGCTCGTCGAGTACATCGTGATGGAGTACGTCGGCGGCGAGTCGATCAAGGACATGATCACGCACCGGCGCCGGGAGGGCCGCGGTGACGAGGCGCTGCCGCTGGCGCAGGCCATCGCCTACGTGCTGGAGATCCTGCCCGCCCTGGGCTACCTGCACGGGGTGGGCCTGCTGTACTGCGACTTCAAGCCGGACAACATGATCCACACCGAGGAGCAGCTCAAGCTGATCGACCTGGGGGCGGTGCGGCGCGTCGACGACCACCACTCCCCCATCTACGGCACGGTCGGCTACCAGGCGCCGGAGATCGGCACGATCGGGCCGTCGGTGTTCTCCGACATCTACACCGTCGGCCGGGCGCTGGCGGTGATGAGCTTCCCGTTCGACTTCCGCGGCAAGTGCAAGGACCGGCTGCCCACGGCCGACGAGGTGCCGTTGCTGGGCCGCTACCCCTCGTTCCACCGGCTGCTGCTGCGGGCGACGAACCCGAACCCGGAGCTGCGGTTCTGCTCGGCGGAGGACATGGCCGAGCAGCTCACGGGCGTGCTGCGCGAGGTGCTGGCCCTGGAGGACGGTGTGCCGCGGCCGGGGTTGTCGCGGCAGTTCACGCCGGAACGCCGCCGGTTCGGCGTGGAGGGCTCGCTGGACCTGCGGGAGGTGGCGCTGGCGTTGCCGGCGCCGTCGGTGAGCACCTCCGACGCCGCGGCCTCGTGGCTGGCGACGGCGACGACGTCGGACCCGGAGGGGTTGCGCAAGGCGCCGGAGCTGACGGTGGAGGTGCGGCTGCGGATCGTGCGGGTGCTGATCGAGTCCGGGGACACGCAGGCGGCGTTGCGGGAGCTGGGGACGCTGACGGCGCCGTCGATGTTCGACGAGCCGGAGCTCGACCCGGCGGAGGACTGGCGCCCGGACTGGTACCGCGGTCTCGCGGCGCTGACCGACGAACGGCCCGGCGACGCGCTGGGGTTCTTCGACGCGGTGTGCTCGGCGGTGCCGGGCGAGGCGGCGCCGAAGCTCGCGCTGGGCGTGTGCGCGGAGGCCGTCGGGGACCTGACGGCCGCGGCGGCCTGGTACGAGCTGGTGTGGCGCACCGACCACGCGTACGTGTCGGCGGCGTTCGGTCTGGCGCGGGTGTCGCTGGCGTGCGGGGACCGGGCGCGGGCGGTCGAGGTGCTGCTGTCGGTTCCGGACACGTCTTCACAACATCTGCCGGCGCAGATCGCCGCGGTGCGCGCACAGCTCGGCGACTGCGGCGCGGAGGACCTGGTGGCGGCCGGGGAACGGTTGCACGCCTTGGACATCGACGTTCATTCGCACACGCAGCTGTCGGCGGAGGTGCTGGAGGCGGCGTACCACTACGTGACCCGCAATCAGGCCGCCGAGGGCAAGGTGCTGGACTGTGCACTCTCCGAACACGAGCTTCGGCTGGGTTTAGAGCGTCGCTACCGCACGCTGGCCCGGTTCGCGGCCACGCCGGAGGAACGGATCGCATTGGTGGACCGCGCGAACGCGGTAAGGCCTAGGACGTTGGTTTGATGGACACCCTGAAGTGCCCGGAGTGCTTCGCGCCCGTCGCGGCGGAGGACCGGTTCTGCGAGGCGTGCGGACGCAACCTGCTGGTGCGCCGCACGCCGCTGGGCGGACCGACCGGTCCCGCGCAGGCCTCGTGCATCCTGTGCGGGTCGCCGGACATCGATGACGAGGACTACTGCACCCAGTGCGGCCGGCACCAGCCTTCGGCGCGCGACCGGGTCGAGTACACGCTGGGCGCGGTGTCCGGTGTGTCGGACCGGGGCAAGCGGCGGGCGCGCAACGAGGACTCGATGGCGTTCGGTCACGTGGCGGGCAAGGGTGTCGCCGCCGTGGTCTGCGACGGCGTGGCGTCCTCCGAACGCGCGGAGCAGGCCTCGCAGGCCGCCGCCGACGCCGCGGTCGACGTGCTGCTCAACGCGCTGATCGACACCGCGGACCCGGAGCAGGCCATGGTCGACGCCGTCGCCGCGTCGTGCTCCGCGGTGGAGAAGCTGGTGGAGGACGAGCCCCTCGAGCCGGGCGGCCGGGGTGTGGCGCCGTCGTGCACGTTCGTGTCGACGCTGGTCACGGAGTCGTCGGTGACGGTCGGCTGGGTCGGCGACTCGCGCGCCTACTGGCTGTCGGACGAGGGCTCGAAGCAGCTCACGACGGACGACACGTGGGCGGCGCAGCTGGTCGCCGAAGGCGTGCTGACCGAGGAGCAGGCGCGCACGGACCGTCGCGCGCACGTGCTGTCGCGGTGGATCGGCGCGGACGCCGGGCGGGTGGAGCCGCAGGTCGTGACGCTGCAGCCGACCTCGCCGGGGGTGTTCCTGCTGTGTTCGGACGGGCTGCACAACTACCGGTCCGAGCCCGAGGACCTGCAGTCGTTGCTGCCGTGCGGGCCCGAGGAGTTCGTGAAGGTCGCGCTGGACGCGGGCGGGCACGACAACATCACCGTCGTGCTGGTGCCGTTCGCACCGGCCGACTAGTTCACCCGAGAGGAACCACCGCATGCCCGGCACGACCGTGGACGTGATCACCGAGGACGGCACGGCGGACGCCTACCTGGCGCGCCCCGACGGCGAGGGCCCGTTCCCCGCCGTGCTGTTCTACATGGACGCGTTCGGCCTGCGCCCGCACCTGGAGAAGATGGCCGACCGCCTCGCGCGGGCCGGGTACGTGGTGCTGGTGCCCAACGTGTTCTACCGGGCGGGCCGCGCGCCGGTGGTCGAGCTGCCGGAGTTCATCGACCCGGCGGCGCGTCCCGCGGTGTTCGAGCAGATCATGCCGATGCTGCGGTCGCTGACCCCGCAGGGGCTGATGAGCGACGCCGGCGCGTACCTGCGTTTCCTCGCCGACTCGCCGCTGACCGCGGACGGGCCGGTGGGCGTCACGGGGTACTGCATGGGCGCGGGTCTGGCGTTGCGCACGGCGGGCACCTACCCGGACCGGGTGGCGGCTGCGGCGGGGTTCCACGGCGCGAACCTGGCCTCCGAGGCCGACGACAGCCCGCACCTGCTGGCCGGGCAGGTCAGCGCCGAGGTGTACTTCGCGCACGCGGACCAGGACGCCGCGATGCCACCTGAGCAGGTCGAACGCCTCGAGCAGGCGCTCACCGAGGCGGGTGTGAAGCACCGGTGCGAGGTGTACGAGGGCGCGCACCACGGCTACACCCAGGCCGACACCGCCGCCTACGACGCGGATGCGGCGGAGCGTCACTGGACGGAGCTGCTGGCGCTGTTCTCCCGCACGCTCTGAGCCCGGATGCGCAGGGCGGTGTTGATCGCGCTGGCGGTGGTTGTCACCATCGTCGCCGTGGTCTTCACCTTCCAGCGCAAGTTCGTGTACTTCCCCTCCCCCGGTCCGCTGCCCGCGGCGGACGAGGTGCTGCCCGGCGGCCGTGACGTCCGGCTGGTGACGGCGGACGGCCTGGTGCTCGGCGGCTGGCACTTCGAGCTGCCCGAGGCGCCCGCGACGGTCATCGTGTTCCCCGGCAACGCCGGCAACCGCTCGGGGCGGGTGTCGCTGGCGCAGGGGTTGATCGCCAGGGGGTTGTCGGTGCTGCTGTTCGACTACCGCGGGTACGGCGGCAACCCGGGCAAGCCCGCGGAGGAGGGCCTCACCTTCGACGCGCGTGCGGCGCTGGACTTGATCGACGGGCCGGTCGTGTACTTCGGTGAGTCGCTGGGCGCGGCGGTGGCGGCGGAGCTCGCGACGTTCCGGGCACCCAAGGGCATGGTGCTGCGTTCGCCGTTCACGTCGCTGGCGGCGGCGGGGTCGCACCACTTCCCGTGGTTGCCGGTGAAGATGTTGTTGCAGGACAAGTACCCGGTGCTCGAACGGGTGTCCGCTGTGGACGTTCCGACGGTGGTGCTGCTGGGCAGCGCCGACTCGGTGGTGCCGCCCGCGCAGAGTCGCGAGGTGGCGACGGCGGCACGGGCGCGGCTGGTGGAGATCGGCGGCGCCGACCACAACGACGCGGTGCTCAACTCGGGCCCGCAGGTCATCGACGCGGTGGTGTCGGTCAGCTAGGCGCGATCTCACCGGAGCCGCGGCGCACGAGCGCGGCGGGGACGACGGCGTGCACGGGCGGTGAGGTGTCGCCGTCGATGCGGGCCAGGACGAGGTCGGCGGCCTTGCGGCCGATGCCGGGGACGTCCTGGCGCACGACGGTGATGCCGGGGTCGAGCATGTCGGCGAGCGGGAAGTCGTCGAAGCCGATGACCGCGACGCGGTGGTGCAGGCCGCGTTCGCGCAGCACGCGCATCGCACCGACGGTGACGAGGTTCTGGGCGGTGAACAACGCGGTGGGCGGCCGGTCGAGGCCGAACAACGCGGCGGTGGCGTCCGCGGCGAGGTCCTCGCCGTGCAGGTCGGTGCGCACGAGCGCGTCACGCAGGGTGAGCCCGGCCTGGGCGAGGCCCTCCAGGTAGCCGGTGTAGCGCTCCTGGCTGGTCCACAGCGTGCGGCGGTCGCCGAGGAACGCGATGTCGCGGTGACCCAGTGCCGCGAGGTGCAGCACGGCGTCGCGGGAGCTGTCGCGGTTGGTGGTGGTGACGCAGTCGGTACCGCCGAAGGTGGGCGGCCGGTCGACGAGCACCATCGGGGTGCCGCGCTGGCGTTCGTGCTGCAGGGCGTCCTGGTGCCCGCCCGCGGCCATGACGACGACGCCGTCGACGCGGCGCGCGGACAGCGACACGAGCAGTTCGCGTTGCAGGGCGTGGTCGTCCTCGCTGCTGCCGGCGAGCACGAGGACGCCGCTGTGGCGGGCGCGGTCCTCCACGGCGCGCAGCAGGGCGGCGTCGAAGGGGTTGGACAGGTCCTCGAACAGCACGCCGATGGTGGCGCTGCGGCGGTCGGAGCGGCGCAGGGCGCTGGCGGTGAGGTTGGGCCGGTAGCCCAACGTGCGGGCGGCGTCGCGGACGCGCTGGACGACCTCGGCCCCGGCGCCGGGAAGGCCGTTGATCACCCGCGACACGGTCTTCGTACTGACCTTCGCCAGGGCGGCGACGTCGCGCATGGTGGGTTCGCGTCTGCCCGCTGCGGGGTCCATGGCCACGTCCTTTGGACTCTTGCGTCAACGATGACGTGAACGGTATACCCGATTGAGTCCACTCGTAGCTGCTCTTCCGTTACTCACGGTGAGTCTGCGGAGGTCTGGTTACGTCAACGTTGACGTAGGAGTTGTCATGCGCAGGACGGTCGGGGTTTTCAGCGCAGCGGCGTTGCTCGTGCTCACCGCGTGCGGAGGTGGTGGCTCGTCCGGTGGCGGGTCGACGCTGGTGGGGCTGGTGACGAAGACGGACACGAACCCGTTCTTCGTGAAGATGAAGGAGGGCGCGCAGCAGGCGGCGTCGTCCTCGGGGGTCACGGTGCAGTCGTTCGCGGGCAAGCAGGACGGCGACAACCAGACACAAGTCGACGCGATCGAGAACCTGATCGCGTCCGGCGCGAAGGGCATCCTGATCACACCGAGCGACTCCAAGGCGATCGTGCCGTCGGTGGACAAGGCACGGGCGGCCGGGCTGCTGGTGATCGCCCTGGACACCCAGCTGGAGCCGGCGAGCGCGGCGGACGCGACGTTCGCGACCGACAACTACAAGGCCGGCCTGCTGATCGGCCAGTGGGCGAAGGCGAAGTTCGCCAAGGACGGCAAGCAGGCCAAGATCGCGTTGCTCGACCTCAACCCGAACCAGGTGTCGGTGGACGTGCAGCGCGACCAGGGTTTCCTGGAGGGCTTCGGTGTCGACGTGAAGGACAAGAACCGCATCGGTGACGAGTCCGACCCGCGGATCGTGGGCCACGACGTCACCAACGGCGACCCGTCCGGTGGCCGCACGGCGATGGAGAACCTGCTGCAACGCGACCCGGCGATCAACCTCGTCTACACGATCAACGAGCCCGCGGCCGCCGGTGCCTTCGAGGCGTTGAAGGCGGCGGGCAAGGAGAAGGACGTCGTGATCGTGTCGGTCGACGGCGGCTGTCCCGGTGTGAACAACGTCAAGGCCGGGGTGATCGGGGCGACCTCGCAGCAGTACCCGCTCAAGATGGCGCAGCTCGGGGTGGAGGCGGTGGCGAAGTTCGCGAAGGACGGGTCCAAGCCGCAGAACACCGACACCGGGGTCACGCTGATCACCGACCAGCCCGCGGACGGCGTGGAGTCGAAGGACTCGGCGTTCGGCCTGCAGAACTGCTGGGGCTGAGCCATGACGGCCACGGCTGCACGGCCCTCGGCTCCGCTGCCCGAGCAGCGGGACCGCTCGGTGCTCTCCCGGTTGCAGCACCTGTTGCACGCGCAGGCCACGATCGGGCCGGCGGTGGTGCTGCTGGTGTCGGTGGTGGTGTTCGCGCTGTTGTCGGAGCGGTTCCTGACGCCGGGCAACATCTCGCTGATCCTGCAGCAGGTCGCGGTGGTGGGCACGCTCGCGGTGGGGCAGACGATCGTGATCCTGACCGCGGGGATCGACCTGTCGTGCGGGGCGATCATGGTGCTGACCTCGATCGTGATGGCGAAGGTCGCGGCGGAGACCGGCCTGCCGGGCCTGCCCGCGCTGCTGCTCGGCTTCGCCGTGGGCACCCTGTGCGGGCTGCTCAACGGCCTGCTGGTGACGCGGCTGAAGCTGCCGCCGTTCATCGTCACGCTGGGCACGCTCAACGTGTTCTTCGCCCTGAACCTCTGGTACTCGGGCAGCGCCACCATCCGTGGCACGGACATGCCGTCGTTGCTGCTGTGGACCGGGCAGACCTTCACCGTCGGCGGTACGCGCATCACCTACGGCTCGATCCTGCTGGTCGCGCTGGTGGCGGCGATGGCGTTCGTGCTGAAGAACACCGCCTGGGGCCGGCACGTCTACGCCACCGGCGACGACCTGGAGGCCTCGCGCCTGTCCGGTATCCGCACGGCCCGTGTGCTGCTGAGCGTGTACGCGACGGCGGGGCTGATCTACGCGGTGGCGGCGTGGACGTTGATCGGCCGGATCGCCTCGGCGAGCCCGCAGGCCGGGCAGACCGACAACCTGGACTCCATCACGGCGGTCGTGATCGGCGGGACGTCGCTGTTCGGCGGCCGCGGCGCGGTGGTGGGGTCACTGATCGGCGCGTTGATCGTCGGCGTGTTCCGCAACGGTCTCGCGCTGGCCGGGGTGGACGTGCTGTGGCAGACGATGGCGGTCGGTGTGCTGATCATCGTGGCGGTGTCGCTGGACCAGTGGATCAGGAAGGTGAAGGCATGAGCGCCCCGATCCTGCGGGCCACGGGCCTGGTCAAGCGCTACGGCAGGGTGACCGCGCTCGCGGGGTCGGACCTGGAGCTGTTGCCGGGCGAGATCCTCGCGGTCATCGGCGACAACGGGGCGGGCAAGTCGTCGCTGATCAAGGCCCTGTCGGGGGCGGTGGTGCCGGACGAGGGCGAGATCTTCCTCGACGGGCAGCCGGTGTCGTTCCCGAGCCCGCTGGACGCACGGCGGGCCGGGATCGAGACGGTGCACCAGTCGCTGGCGGTCGCGCCGTCGCTCGACATCGCCTCGAACCTGTTCCTGGGCCGCGAACGGCGACGCAAGGGCGTGCTGGGCTCGGTGTTGCGGATGCTCGACCGCGCCGGCATGCGGGAGGAGGCGCGCCGCCAGCTCGACGCGCTGGGGATCATGACGATCCAGAACCCCGGCCAGGCGGTCGAGACGCTCTCGGGCGGTCAGCGCCAGGCGGTCGCGGTGGCTCGGGCGGCGGCGTTCGGCAGCCGGGTGGTGATCATGGACGAACCCACCGCCGCCCTGGGGGTGCGGGAGTCCCGTGCGGTGCTGGACCTGGTGCTGCAGGTCCGCGACCGCGGCCTGCCGGTGATCCTGATCAGCCACAACATGCCGCACGTGTTCGAGGTCGCCGACCGCATCCACATCCAGCGCCTGGGCCGGCGCAAGGCCGTGGTGGACCCGAAGTCCATCTCGATGTCGGACGCGGTGGCGATCATGACCGGGGCGATGGAACCGCCGGGTTAGGCGGTGCCGAAGGGGTTGTCGATCACGTATCGCCACCGGCCGTCCCCGCCCCGGCGGGCGACGTCGGTGGCGGTACCGCTCACCTCACCGATCCTCCAGTCCACGATCAGCAACGCGATCCCGTCGTGTTCGTAGACGTGCCGGGGCGCCACGTCGATGGGCAGGCCCAGCCCGAGGAACCGCTGGTTGGCCTCCCGGCGCGCGAGACCGGTGACGGTGGTGCCGGGCTCGGGCACGAACAGGCCCGCGGGCTCGTACACGGCGTCGACCGCGGCCGCGTCACGGGAGTTGAAGGCGGCGGCGAAGGTGTGGGCGACACTGGAGGGGTGCATGCCGACAGCGTCGCCTCCGCTCAGGTGGGTCACCAAACGGTGACCTGGGACCGGCCGTCCGCGGACTGCCCGGTGGAGGTGGCGCTGGCGGCGATCAGCGGCCGGTGGGCGACGCTGGTGCTGCGGGACCTGATGGCGGGGCCGCGGTCGTTCACGCGGTTGCGGGCGGGGTTGCCGTCGCTGAGCGCGAAGGTGCTCACGGAACGGCTGGAGTCGTTGGTGGCGCAGGGGTTGGTGTCGTGCACCCGCTCCCCCGCTTTCCCGGTGCGCACCTCGTACGCAGTGACGGCGAAGGGGTTGTTGCTGCGGCCGTTGCTGGAGCAGCTCTACCGCACGGGTGAGGCGCTACTGGACGAGTCTCTACTGGGCGAGGTCGCGGATCACTGACTCCAGCGGCGCGAGGACGTTGCGGGAGGAGCGCAGCTCGTCGGACACGAGCACCGTGCGCCGGGCGGTGCGGCGCCAGAACTGGCCCCGGACGGGGATCTCGATCAGGTTGAGGTCGAAGACGGGCTCGTGGCCGAGTTCGGTGGTGAGCTGCCCGACGGCCTCCTTGAGCGCGAGCCCGAAGTCGTTCCTGGACCTGTCGCGCCGTGTCGTCTCCCCCGGCGAGGTCGGCGCGGGGTGCCAGGCGTCGTAGGCGGCGCGCAGCTGGGCCGGCGGGCCGACGGGCCACTGGCTGGGCGCCGTGAGGGCGCCGCCGGACTCCACCGCCCTGGTCCACCACCGGTCCCACGCCGGCCCGAAGGTCTCCGGCACGTACACGTCGTGCACGCGCGGGACCGGCGCGTTCAGGGGCGGGACCGCGTCGGCGGTGGGTGTGCTCAGCCCGAGCGCGTCACGAACGTAGAGGGCGAAGGTGTCGCCGGTTCTGCTCGACACCTGCCAGGTGGAATCCCCGGGGAAGTGCATGCTCCACGGTAGCGGCTCACAGCGGCACGGCGTCGAGTGCTTTGTAGATGCGCTTGTCGCTGATCGTGTACCGGGTCTTGATGGTCTGGGCGAAGTAGGACAGGCGCAGTTCCTCGATCATCCAGCGGATCTCGTCGAGCTCGGGCGCGGGTTCGTCGGCGGGGGTCTGCGCGCGCAGTTCCCGGTACTCGGCGTGGACCTGATGCACCTGGTGGGTCCAGTCGAGGTCGCGGCGCGGGTTCTCCGGCAGCTTCTCGATGCGCCGGGCGATGCCCTTGAGGTAGCGCACGAGGTCCGGGAGCCGGTCGTAGCCGGTGCGGGTGACGAATCCCTTGTACACCAACGAGTTGAGGTGCGCGCGGATGTCGGCGGCCGAGTCCGGCGCGCCCTTGAGACCGTTGAGGGCCAGTTCGGCCTGGTGGGCGGCTTCGAGGACCTTGCGGACCTCCTGCACGACGACCCACGTGGTGTCGTTGAGCGCGGCCTGGACCTTCTTGAGCTGGGCGGCGTAGGCCTTGGCGTCCCACGCGGGGTCGCCCATGAGCCGGTCGACCGCGGCCGTGATGCAGTCCTGCAGCAACGCGGCGACGCCGCCGTGCGGGTTGCGGGTCAGCGCGAGCTTCGCGGCGTTGTCGAGGTGGCGCTGCAGGTGCTTGACCGGTGAGTTGATGCCCAGCAGCAGGAGCCTGCGCACGCCGCGGCGGTGCGCGTAGGCCTGCCGGCCGGGGGTGTCGAGGACCTTGATCGCGGCGGTCTCGCCCCGGTCGACCAGCGACGGGTAGGCGGTGACGGTGATGCCGGACTGCCGTTGCTCGATGGTCCTGGGCAGCGCGTCGAAGTCCCAGGTGGTCAGGCCGGTGCGTTCGAGGTGCCCGGCGGCCTGCGACAGCGACTCGCGGACCTCGTCGCGCAGCTTCTCCTTGAGCACCGCGATGTCCTTGCCCTCGGCGAGGGTGCGGTTGTGCTCGTCGACGACCTGGAACGTGAGCTTGAGGTGGTCCGGGACCGAGTCGAACTGCCAGTCCTCGCGGTGCACGGTGACCCCGGTGAGGGCTTTGAGCTCGCGTTCGACGCCGCCGAGCAGGCTGGTCTCGCCGGGTGTGATGCGGGCGAGCACGGCGGTGGCGACGTCGGGGACGGGAACGAAGTTGCGGCGGATCGGTTTGGGCAGCGACCGGATGAGCGCGACGACCAGGTCGTGGCGCAGGCCGGGGATCTGCCAGGAGAACGCGTCGTCGTCCAGCGTCGTGAGCGCGGGCAGCGGCAACTGCACGGTGACGCCGTCGTTCTTCGTGCCGGGCTCGAAGTGGTAGCTCAGCGGCAACGTCAGCTCACCCTGGCGCCACTGGTCCGGATAGGCCTCCGGGGTGACGTCGGCGCGTTCGTTGACCAGCATGTCCTTGGTGAAGGTGAGCTGGTTCTTGTCCTTCTGCTTCTTCCACCACGAGTCGAAGTGCCGTGCGGAGACGACCTCGGGGGCGACGCGTTTGTCGTAGAAGTCGAACAGGGTCTCCTCGTCGACGACGATGTCCCTGCGGCGCGCCCGGTTCTCCAGTTCGCCGACTTCCTCGAGCATCGCCCGGTTGGTGTGGAAGAACCGGTGGTGCGTGGTCCACTCGCCCTGCACCAGGGCGTGGCGCAGGAACAGCTCCCGGGACAGCTCGGGGTCGATGCGCCCGTAGTTGACCTTGCGGCCGGCCACGATCGGCACCCCGTACAGCGTCACCTTCTCCAGCGCGACGACGCTGCCGCGTTTGGTCTCCCAGTGCGGTTCGGAGTACTGGCGCTTGACGACGTGCTCACCGAGGCGCTCGGCCCACTCGGGTTCGATCTTGGCGACGATGCGCCCCCACAGGCGGCTGGTCTCGACCAGTTCGGCGGCCATCACCCACTGCGGTGGTTTCTTGGCCAGGGCAGAGCCGGGGAAGATCGCGAACTTGGCGTTGCGGGCGCCGAGGAACTCCGTGAGCGGCCGCCGTTTCTCGTTCGGGGCCTGCTTCTTGAGGACGTCCTTCACGCCGATGTGGCTGAGCAGTCCCGACAGCAACGCGATGTGGATGTTGCGCGGGTCACCGGGCTGGTCGTTGACGTGCATGCCGATTTGCTTGGCGACCTGCCGCAGCTGCAGGTAGATGTCCTGCCACTCGCGCACGCGCAGGTAGTTGAGGAACTCGGCCTTGCAGCGCTTGCGGAACTGGTTGCCGGACAGTTCCTTCTGCTGTTCCTTGAGGTACTGCCACAGGTTGAGGAACGTGACGAAGTCCGATTCCTTGTCCACGAACCTCGCGTGCTGCTGGGTCGCCGCCTCCTGCTGGTCGGCGGGCCTCTCGCGCGGGTCCTGGATGGACAGCGCCGCGGCGATGATCATGACCTCTTTGAGGCAGCCGGTGGTGTCGGCCTCGAGCACCATGCGCCCCAGGCGCGGGTCCACGGGCAGCGCGGCGAGCTTGCGCCCCGTCGGGGTGAGCTTCTTCTCGGCGGCGTTGATCGCGCCGAGCTCCTGCAGCAACCCGATGCCGTCGTTGATGTTGCGGCTGTCGGGCGGGTCGATGAACGGGAACCGCGCCACGTCACCGAGACCGATGTTGGTCATCTGCAGGATGACGCTCGCCAGGTTGGTGCGCAGGATCTCCGCGTCGGTGAACTCCGGGCGTGCCTCGAAGTCCTCCTCGGAGTACAGGCGGATGCAGATGCCCTCGCTCACGCGCCCGCAACGCCCCTTGCGCTGGTTCGCGCTCGCCTGCGAGATCGGCTCGATCGGCAGCCGCTGCACCTTGAGGCGGTGGCTGTAGCGGGAGATGCGCGCGTTGCCGGGGTCGACGACGTACTTGATGCCGGGCACGGTGAGGCTGGTCTCGGCGACGTTGGTGGCCAGCACGACCCGCCGCCCGGTGTGCCGCTGGAACACCCGGTGCTGCTCACCGACGCTGAGCCGCGCGTACAGCGGCAGGATCTCGGTGTTGCGCAGGTCCTCGGCCTTGAGCGCGTCGGCGGTGTCGCGGATCTCCCGTTCACCCGACAGGAACACCAGCACGTCGCCGGGCCCCTGGGCCTGCAGCTCGTGGACGGCGTTGATGATCCCCTGGGTCTGGTCGTCGTCCTCCTCGAGCGGCCGGTACCGGGTCTCCACGGGGTAGGTGCGCCCGGAGACCTCGATGACCGGGGCGTCCTCGAAGTGCGCGCTGAACCGCTGCGGGTCGATCGTCGCACTCGTGATGACGACCTTGAGGTCGGGCCGGCGCGGCAACAGCTGCTTGAGGTAGCCGAGCAGGAAGTCGACGTTGAGGCTGCGTTCGTGGGCCTCGTCGATGATGATCGTGTCGTACCGGCTCAGCTCGCGATCGGTCTGGATCTCCGCGAGGAGGATGCCGTCGGTCATGAGCTTGACCAGGGTGTCGTCACCGGACTGGTCGGTGAACCGCACCTTGTACCCGATCGTGTCACCGAGCTTGGTGCCCAGCTCCTCGGCCACGCGCTCGGCCACGGTGCGCGCGGCGATGCGCCGCGGCTGGGTGTGCCCGATCTGACCGGTGATGCCCCGCCCGAGCTCCATGCAGATCTTCGGCAGCTGCGTGGTCTTGCCGGACCCGGTCTCGCCGGCGACGATCACGACCTGGTTGTTCGCGATCAGCTCTTTGATGTCGTCCTTGCGCTGGCTGACCGGCAGCTCCGCCGGATACGTGATCTTGGGAACCGACTCCCTGCGCAGCGCGACCTTGAGCGCGGCCTCGTCGATCTGGGCGGCGATCTCCTCGGTGATCTTCCTGCGCGCCAGCGGGTCCTTGACCCGGCGTGCGCCGTCGAGGCGCCTGGCGAGCCTGCGTTGATCACGCGGCATGAGCTCGGGCAGACGTTTGTGCAGTTCAGCGTGCGGGGTGTCCATTTGGGTTCAAGGATAGTCAGGCCGCGCGAATCGTTCGCGCCAATAACCGTCCGAGGGCGTCACCGGGGAGTGAGATCGGCAACTCCTGCGTGTGGCTCGGCCCGCGGTGTCACCGGGGGTGGTCGAGGTGTCCGTTCCGCCCGTCGACCGGCGCCACGCCACTCACCTGCGGTAACTCGCCCCCGCTACCTCTCCGGCATCTCCCCGGCCCACCCCTCCGTCTCCCTCTTCCCCTCTGTTTCCCGTGTCTCCGCTCCCCTCCACATCCCCGCTACCACTCAGTTCCGCACCCTCTCAGTTCCGCTTCCCGCTTCCTCGTCCTGCACCGCCACTCCCTCCCCTGCTCTCGCCACTCGTCTCCGTCTCTCCCCACCCGTCCTGCCTCCGCACCTCCACCCTCCGGCTCCCCGTTCGCCCATCTCCCAGCCCGCCGCTCTCACCTCCATCCCCTGCATCTTTCCGCTCCCCATCTCCCCCACCCTTTTTCCGGTCGCCTCTTCCCGCGCCCGCGCCTTCCAGCACCGCGCCTTCCTCTGCTCCCGCCGCTCTCCTCGACTCTCCCCACCCCGGCCCCGCGCGCCTTCCCCCGCTCCCTTACCGGTGCCGTCCTCCCAGCACCCCGCCTCTCCGCCATCCCCCAATGCCGAGACACCGCTGACCTGCACCGATGCCCGAGGCGTCCAAAATTGTCAGACCCCCTCGCTAGCGTTCCGGGCATGGACCTGAACGCGTTCTGGGGCCTGGTGGAGTCCTCCGCTGCGGGGGCGTCCGGCCAGGACGATCGGCTGGAGCGGCTGACTGTCGCGCTGGCCGCGCTGCCTGCCGGTGAGGTGGTGGAGTTCGCGGTGCGGCTCGACGAGGTGCGTCGCCGGGTGGACACGTGGGCGCACTGGCACGCGGCGGATCTGATCTGCGGCGGGTTGTGTTCGGACGACGGGTTCTTCTACTTCCAGGCGTGGCTGGTGGGGCAGGGGCGGGCGGTGTTCGAGGCGGTGGCGTCGTCGCCGGACGCGCTGGCCGATCTGCCGCACGTGCGGTTGCTGGCGTCTCGTGGCGGTGTGCACGCGTGGGCGGATGAGGACTGGCCGGACTGGGAGGGTCTCGACTACGTGGCGGCCGAGGCGTTCGACGGGGATCTGGAGGCGGTGCTGGCCTCGCGCGGGCTGGAGTTGCTGGTGTCTCCGGATCCGGGTGGTGAGTCGTGGGACTTCGCGAGTCCGGTGGAGATCTCGGCGCGGATTCCGCGGTTGGGTGCGTTGTTCGGGAAGGTGGCGTGATGGACGAGCCGGGTGATGTGCCCGTGGATGTCGTGGTGTGGCGGGCTCCGGGTCCGGCGTCGTTCCCGGAGGCGGCGGCCCGGTACGCGGAGCTGCGGTCCTCGCCGTTGGGGGCGTTCGAGCCCGCGGTGGCGGCGTTCGTGCGGGAGTTGCGGCAGACCTCGCCGGATCCGTCGTCGCCGGTGTCGTGGGAGGAGGCGCTGACGGTGGGGGTGGACGCGGTGATCGTGCACGTGGTGTGGCCGGGGCGGCGTCAGGTGCTGGAGCTGGTGGCGTTGCTGGCGTCGCGGCACGGGCTGGTGTGCTTCGAGCCGGCTCGCCAGGTGGCGATGTCCTGACGCAGCCGGGTCTTCGTGCCGGTGGGTGCGAAGGAGGCGTCGACGGCGTTGGTGGCGATGCGCGCGAGAGCGTCGTCGTCGAGGCCGAGGTGCTCGCGCAGCAGCCGGTACTCGTCGGTGAGCGTGGTGCCGGTGGAGGCGGGGGTGTCGGTGCTGAGCGTGATGGTCAGCCCGGCGTCGAGCAGTTGTGGCAGTGGATGAGAGGAGACGGATTCGACCAGTCCCAGTGCGACGTTGGACGACGGGCAGGCTTCGAGCGGTATGGCGCGGTCGCGCAGCAGGGCGACGACTTCCGGGTCGTCGAGTGCGCGGAACCCGTGCCCGATCCGGTTGGCGAGCCCGACGGTCACGGCTTCGGCGACGCTGTGCGCTCCGCAGCACTCGCCCGCGTGGTGCACGAGCCCGATTCCGGCGTCTCGTGCGGCGCGGAACACGGCGGTGAACGGGGTGAGCGGGTGGTCTTCCGCTCCGGCCATCCCGATCGCGACGACCTGCGGGTGTGCGGTCGCGAGCCGCAGTGAGTCCTGAAACCGTGCGACTGACCGCTTCCTGGGGTGGTCCACGATCACACGGCATTCGATGCCGTGGGCGGCCTGTCCTGCGGCGAGCCCGGACAACACCGCCTCGAGCGGCATGTCCGGATCACCGAGCCGTTCTCCGTGCGCTGCCGCGGTGAACGTGACCTCGGCGTACCGGGTCCCCTGCGCTGCTTCCTCGGCGCAGAACTCGTACGCGATCCGGTGGAAGTCCTCGGCTCGCCGCAGGCAGTCCCGCACTGCCCCGTTGTGCGCGGCGAACTGCGCGAACCCGTCGAACGTGCCCGCCGGCGCCGCGGGCACGTCGACCCCGTGGTGCTCGGCGAGCTCCGCGACGGTGTCCGCGTGCACGGTGCTTTCGAGGTGCACGTGCAGGTGGGCCTTGGGCAACGCCGCGAGATCACGCATGACCCGCGACGCTACTCAGACCGGCCCGCGCACGCCTGGGAATTACCCGGCGGCGGCCTGACCGGCGAGGAACGCGGCGGCGCCGCCGATCTCGTGGTCGGGGACGTCGCCGTGCCCGCCGGGGTTGGCGTGCAACGACTTGCGGGCGGTGGCGAAGGCGTCGAACAGCGCGAGCCCGGCGTCGCGCGCCACGAGCCGGTCGTCCCATTGCAGCAGGAACCGCACGGGCACGGTGATGCTCGCCGCGGCCGCCACGAGCGCGTTGGTGGCGCCGATCAGTCCGAACACCGCGGCGTGGACGCGGGGTTCGGCGGCGACGAGCGGGATGCCGATGGCGGCGCCCATGGACATGCCCCAGAACCCGGCGCGATCGCCGAAGTCGGGCAGGGCGTCGAGCACCGACTGCCACTCCGGGATCGCACGTGAGGCCTGCAGGGCGTTGTAGGAGGCCACGAGCTCGCCGGCGTCACCGCCCGCGGTGATGCGGGCGCGGATCTCGGTGGCGAACCGGTCGTCCTGGGCGGTGCGGGCGCGGTCGCCGTGGCCGGGGGCGTCGAGGGTGACGACGGCGAGTCCGGCGGCGGTGCAGCGGTGGGCGCGGGCGACGACGCCGGGAGAACGTGTGTGCTGGCCGCCGCCGTGGGCGCCGAGCACCAGCCCGGCCGGTTCGCCGGGTGGGGTCCACAGGACGCCGGGGACGCCGTCGTGGACGAAGTCGCGGGAGGTGGTGCCGTCGGCGGACGTCGAGGCAGAGGTGAAGCGCATGGTCGAGGCCTTTCGGGGCTGGAGCGCTCCCGTGGCGACGCGCCGGACGGCGTCAGGCCGTGAAGGGGAGGGAGCGCCCATCTGGGGTGACCGCGTTGATGGGACTCACCTCCTCGGGCCGATCGCGTGCGGCGACCCTAGCAAGCGGTGATCACCGGCCGCGCGGGAATTCGGAGCGACACCGGGTGTGCTCGGCCATTAGGTTGCGGTGCCATGCCTGATGTTGTGCAGACGCGCCACGGCGCGACGGTGCTGATGTGCGCGCCGGATGGTCCGAAGATCGCCGACGAGCAGTCCGCTGTGGACCTGATCGGCACGTTGTGGGGTCAGGACGTGCAGTGGCTGGTGGTGCCGGTGGACCGGTTGCCGCAGGAGTTCTTCGTGCTGCGCACGCGGGTGGCGGGCGCGGTGGTGCAGAAGTTGCAGCAGTACGGGTTCCGGGTGGCGGTGGTCGGCGACATCACCGAGCAGGTGGCGGCGAGCACGGCGTTGCGGGACTTCGTCCACGAGTCGAACCAGGGCCGCCAGTTGTGGTTCGTGCAGGACGAGTCGGAGCTGGACGCACGCCTGAAAGACGCGGCCTGACCACGGCGAACGGCCCTATTGCAAGATAGTGGCAATAGTTAGTCTCGGTGGCATGGACATCCGCCGTTCTCTGTCGCAGCACAGTGGTCCGCGCAAGTCGCCCTACGAGCTCACGCGCCGGCTCGCCGAGTACCTCACGCCCGAGACCCGCCCGGAGGATCCGGTGCGGGTGCTCGAGCAACGGGTCGCGGGCCTGCTGGGCAAGCCCGCGGCGTTGTTCTTCCCGTCGGGAACGATGGCGCAGCAGGCGGTGTTGCGGGTGCACGCCGAACGCACGGGCCGGCGCGCGTTCGCCGCCCATCCGCAGACGCACCTGCACGTGTGGGAGAACCAGGGCTACAACGCGCTGCACGACCTGTGGTTCCACCCCGTCGGCGACCGCAACGAACTGTTCGGACTGGACGAGCTCAAAGCGGTGCACGAACCGCTCGCGGCGGTGGTGTTCGAGCTGCCCCAACGCGACATCGGCGGTGTCCTGCCCGCGTTCGCCGATCTGGCGGCGCAGGCGCAGTGGGTCAGGGCCAGTGGCGCGGCCGCGCACTGCGACGGTGCGCGGCTGTGGGAGGCGCAGACCGGCTACGACGCCACGCTCGCCGAGATCGCCGCCGTGTTCGACACGGTGTACGTGTCGCTCTACAAAGGACTGGAGGGCGTGCGCGGGGCGGTGCTCGCCGGTGACGCCGAGACGATCGGGCAGGCCTCGGTGTGGCGCCGGCGCATGGGCGGCGCGATCGTGGACGCCTGGCCGCTCGCGGCGATCGCGTTGATGGGCCTGGACGCGAACCTGCCGCGCATGGCCGAGTTCAAACGGCACGCGCAGGCCGTGGCCGAGGCGATCAACGCCGACGGTTTCGCACACACCACCCCGGACGTGCCCGCCACTCCCCTGTTCCACGTCCACCTGCCGATGTCGCGCCACGACGCCCAGCGGGCCGCCCAGAACCTCTTGGAGGAGACCGGGATCAGGCTGTTCCTCCACGCCCGGTCGAACCCGGACCCGCGCCGGTGCAGCTTCGAGGTGAGCGTGGGGATCAGCGGGCTGGAGTTCACGCCGCACGAGGTGGTGGAGTTGATCAAGGGACTACCATCACGGATGTGAGCCTGCCCGAACCCGTCCAGCACGCGCTGGTCAGGGTCTCGCACTCGGTGCTGATCGACGTCGACGCGCTCGCGAGCGTGCGCGAGAGGTTCGACGACGAGCAAGCCGCCTCGCTGAGCAACTACCTGCGCAGCGCCCAGTCCCCCAACACGGTGCGCGCCTACCGCTCCGACTGGATCGCGTGGGCCGGGTGGTGCCAGGCCGAGGGCCGCCAGGCGCTGCCGGCCGACCCGC
Organism: Lentzea cavernae; assembly: GCF_014653695.1. Lineage (GTDB taxonomy): Bacteria > Actinomycetota > Actinomycetes > Mycobacteriales > Pseudonocardiaceae > Lentzea > Lentzea cavernae. Next base: position 205,620 of record NZ_BNAR01000005.1, read on the forward strand.
TCGACGTGGCCGTGTACCTGGCGGTCGCCGCGGACACCGTCAAGCCCGACGGCACACCGGCGTTCGGCGCCTCGACGCTGGAACGCAAGTCCGCGGCGATCTCGGCCGTGCACGCCGCGAACGGCCTGCCGAGCCCGACGCGCAGCGACGTCGTGCGGCTGACACTGCGCGGTATCCGCCGCACGCGCAAAACGCAGCCACGACGCAAACGCCCGGTGCTGCTGGAAACACTGGAAGCGCTGCTGAACGAACGCCCGCAGGACGGCCCGGCGCGCGCGAGGGACGCCCTGCTGCTGCTCGTCGGCTTCGCCGGCGCCCTGCGGCGCAGCGAGCTCGCGGCCATCGAGTTCGAGGACGTCACGGTCGACGTGGACCCGCGCACGCACGAACCGCTGCTCCTGATCAGGCTGGGCACGACCAAGACCGACCAGACCGGCAAGCACCAGCAGTCGGTGGTCCTGCCGCGCGGCAGCAGGCGCCCGACGTGCCCGGTGTGCGCGTTCGCCGACTGGGCCGACGTCCTCGGCGGCAGGGAGATCTCCGAGACCGGCCTGCACCGCTGCCACGGCTACCAGCCGACCGCGCGGCAGGGCGCCCTGTTCCCCGTGGTGAACCGGCACGGCGGCATCGGCGCCAAGGCCATGTCGGGACGCGCCGTGGCGGAGCTCGTGAAGCGCTACGCGGTACGCGCGGGCCTGGACCCGGCGCTGTTCGGCGGGCACTCTCTGCGGGCGGGGTTCGCGACCCAGGCGGCGCTGGGCGGGGCGAGCGACCGGGAGATCATGCGGCAGGGCCGGTGGACCAACCCGCGCACGGTGCACCGCTACATCCGCACCGCCAACCCCCTCGAGGACAACGCCGTGACCCGCCTCGGCCTGTGATCTTGTGACCCAGGTCTCACGCCGGGTGGTTAACTGTAAACAAGATCCCCTCCGGCAGGCCTGAACCGAACGCAGCAACGCGTTACGCCGCACGCACCTGCGCGCCCGGAAGTTACCGGCGGGTTTCCACAGCCCGTGAGCTGCTGTTTCATGTCCGAATTCAACCAAATCGCGGTGGGCTGACCAGCGCGTCAGTCCAATTCATGAAGCAATCTCGCACTCTGGGAGTGGCCAGAAACGAGCACCGAGAGCAATACGATCACCACACCCGGTCATCGACGATGGTCGGGCAGCTCCACCGGTGATCAGCCCGGCGCCCCTGTAACGCCGCGACCGGCCACCACCCCGGGACCACTCAGGATCCGCCGCAAGAACGCCGAGGTCCGGACCGACCCCCTGCACGGTCCGGACCTCGGCACAGCCTCACGGACGCAGATCGGTCGCCGCCAGGAACGACCCGTCCATGTGGAACGGCACCGAATCGTGCTCGTGCGTCACCAGCCACCGCCCCTCACGCCGCTGCAACCCCACGGTCGTGCGCATCCACATCGAGAACCCCTCCGGATACCCGACCGGCACCGCGGCCAGCCGCGCCAGCCCGTGCACGAACGCCACATCACCGGACACCACCACCGCCAGGTCGCGGTGCTCCAGCGTGATCGGCCCGTCGAACCCGGCCATCCACCCCGCCACCGCCTCCGGATCACGCGCGTCCAGCCCCGTGTTGCGCAACGGCGGCGCCAGCGTGCACGTCACCGCGTCCTGCGCGTACCGCGCCACGACCCGCGCCGGATCACGCAACCGCAACCCCTCCGCGTGCTCGGCGAACAACGCCAGGATCGCGACCTCGTCCTGCACCAGCGTTCCGGTCATCCCACAACCTCCGTCTCGAAGTGACACTCCGATGTCGAGACACGGCCCGCGGTCTCGACATGGCGGTGAGAAGATTTTTTCCGCAGCCAGCCGACCAGGAGGCCGGAAGTGAAGTACCTGATCCTCATCTACAGCAACCCGAAGTCACGGGCCGCGTGGGACAAGCTCACCGACGAACAGCAGATGAAGTTCGGCCAGGACCACTACGACCTGTCCGCCAAACTCCGCGCCTCCGGCGAACTGATCGTCAGCGAAGGCCTCCCCGGCCCCGAGACCGGCAAGGGCGTCAGCATCCGCGACGGCGAGGTCGTCGTCACCGACGGACCGTTCGCCGAGGCCAAGGAGTACCTCGCCGGCTTCTACCTCGTCGAGGCCGACACCATCGACGAGGTCGTCGCCCACGCCGCCACCCTGCCCGACGCCCACAACGACGGCATCGAAGTCCGCCCCGTCTGGGACATGTCGATGCTCGACGGCACGTGACACCCCAGGTGGAGGGCCTGCTGCGCACACTCGCGCCGCAGGTCCTCGGCGTTCTCGTACGCCGCCACGGCCAGTTCGACGTCTGCGAGGACGCCGTGCAGGAAGCCCTGCTCGCCGCCGCACGGCAATGGCCCGCCGACGGCGTCCCGGACAACCCCAAGGGCTGGCTCATCACCGCCGCGTCCCGCCGGTGGATCGAGCAGTACCGCGCCGACACCGCACGCCGCCACCGCGAGGACAAGGTCGTCGCCCTCACCCCCGCCCCACCCGACCCGGTGCCCGCTCAGGACGACACGCTCACCATCCTCGCGCTGTGCTGTCACGAGTCACTGACCACCGCCTCGCAGATCGCCCTCACGCTGCGCGCGGTCGGCGGGCTCACCACCGCCGAGATCGCCCGCGCGTTCCTCGTCCCCGAAGCCACCGTCGCCCAGCGCATCAGCCGCGCCAAGCAGAAGATCAAGCAGTCCGGCGCGAAGTTCCGCCCACCCCAGGACCTCACGGCCGTCCTGCACGTGCTGTACCTGATCTTCACCGAAGGCTCCACCGCCAGCTCCGGCGACGACCTCCTCCGCGTCGACCTCACCGCCGAAGCCCTCCGCCTGACCCGTCAACTGCACAAACGCAGACCACACGACGGAGAGCTCACCGGACTGCTCGCGCTGATGCTGCTCACCGACGCACGCCGCCCCGCCCGCACCGACCCCCACGGCGCCCTCATCCCACTCGCCGAGCAGGACCGCACCCGATGGGACCGCCACGCGATCAACGAAGGCACCGCACTCATCGAAGCGGCGCTGCAAACCGCACAGATCGGCCCCTACCAACTACAGGCCGCCATCGCCGCCGTCCACGCCGACGCCACGACCGCGGACGACACCGACTGGAACGAGATCCTCGGCCTCTACGACCTGCTCACCGTCACCGCACCCGGCCCGATGGTCGCCCTCAACCGCATCGTCGCCCTCGCCATGGTCCACGGCCCGCAGCAGGCACTCGACGAACTGTCCACACTGGAACTCGACCACTACCGCGTGCACGCCGTCAAAGCACACCTGCTGGACCTGCAAGGCGACCACGACAACGCCCGCACCGAATACGAGAAAGCCGCCGCACTCACCCTGAGCGCACCCGAACAGCGCTACCTCAGGCTCCGGTCGCGCCGCCCACGGTAGCGTCCGACGACGGCGCCTCCTGCGGGGGCGCCACCGGCACCACACCCGACAGGTCCCCACCGTTGTCGTTGGTCCGCAACACAAAAGGCCGCGTCTGCGTGTACTGCACCACCGAGATCGAACACGGATCCACCACGATCCGCTGGAACCCGTCCAGGTGCACACCCAACGCGTCCGCCAGCACCGCCTTGATCACATCACCGTGCGAGCACAACACCCACACCGCACCAGGACCGTGCTCCTCGGACACACGCGCGTCATGCGCACGCACCGCCGCCACCGCACGAGCCTGCACATGCGCCAGACCCTCACCATCGGGGAACACAGCGGCGGAAGGATGCTGCTGCACGACCTTCCACAAAGGCTCGTCGTACAGGTCCTTCAACGCCCTACCGGTCCACGCCCCGTAATCCACTTCGGACAGATCCGGCTCCGCCACGGCCACCAACGACCGATCGGCCAGCAACGGCGCCAACGTCTCCTCACACCTCTGCAGAGGAGACGACACCACCGCGCTGACCGGAACGTCCTTCAAACGACCCACCAGAGCCGCCGCCTGAGCCCGCCCGCGCTCGTCCAACCCCACACCCGACGATCTCCCGGCGAGCACACCGGAACCGTTGGCAGTCGAACGAGCATGTCGGAGCAGGATCACCGTGGCCACGGCACCCACCTTAGATCGGCTGCAGCAACCCCATCGACAGCAGCCCCATCAGCACCAGACCCAGCATCAACCGATACCACACGAACGCCGAGTACGAATGCTTCGACACGTACTTCAGCAACCACGCGATCGTCGCGTACCCCACCACGAACGAGATCAGCGTCGCCACGACCATCTGCGGGATCGACGCCTGCACCCCCGTCCCCGACCGCTCCAGCACGTCCGGAATCGAGAACAACCCCGCCCCGAACACCGCCGGAATCGCCAGCAGGAACGAATACCGCGCCGCCGCCTCCCGGTTCAACCCCAGGAACAGACCCGCCGTCAACGTGCCACCCGACCGCGACACACCTGGGATCAGCGCCAACGCCTGCGCCAGCCCCATCCCGATCGCGTCCTTCATCCGCAACTCGTCACGCTGCTGCTTCGCCAGATGATCCGCCAACCCCAGCAGCAGACCGAACACCACGAGCATCGTCGCCGTGATCCACAGGTTCCGCGCCGACGTCCGGATCTCGTCCTTCAACAGGTACCCGAGAACCGAGATCGGCACGGAACCGATGATCACGTACCAGGCGAGCTTGTAATCCTTCTCCTTGCGCGCCTCAGCGGAGAAGAGGCCGCGGAACCAGGCGCTGATGAAGCGCCCGATGTCCTTGGCGAAGTAGATCAGCACCGCCACCTCGGTACCCAGCTGGATGACCGCGGTGAACGAAGCGCCCGCGTCGTTGCCGAAGAACAGCGTCGACGTGATGCGCAGGTGCGCACTGCTGGAAATCGGCAGGAATTCCGTCAGTCCTTGGACCAGTCCGAGGACCAGAGCCTGCAACCAGCTCAACTACCCACTCCTGCCAGATCCAGAGCCTCGGCCGCGGTGCGAAGGCCCGCGATCCCCTGCTCGAGATCTTGCAGCATCGGCGAAACGGACAGCGTGGTGACCCCCGCGGCAGCAAGCGCCTGCATCCGGTCTGCTATGCGCTCCTTCGGGCCCAGCAACGCAGTCGCGTCCAGGAACTCCAGCGGAATCGCCGCCATCGCCCCCGCGTAGTCCCGCGACAGGTACTTCTCCTGGATCTCCTCGGCCTGAGCCGGAAAACCCATGCGCACCATCAGGTTGTTGTAGAAGTTCTGCTTGCGGCTGCCCATGCCGCCCACGTACAGCGCCGTGTACGCCCGAACCGGATCAGCACACGCCTTCCAGTCCTCACCGACGACCAGGGGCACCGTCGGAACGACGTCGAAACCCTCCATCGTCTTGCCGGCCTTCTCCCGGCCCGCCTTCACGCTGGCCAGGGACTCCGCCGAGAACTCCGGCGAGAAGAAGATCGCCAGCCACCCGTCCGCGATCTCCCCCGTCAACTCCAGGTTCTTCGGCCCCACAGCCGCCAGGTAGATCGGAATCTGCTCCCGCACCGGGTGCACCGTGAGCTGCAACGCCTTGCCCGGGCCATCCGGCAACGGCAGGGTGTAGTGCTCACCCTCGAACCGCAGCTTCTCCCGCGACAGCGCCTTCTTCACGATCTCCACGTACTCACGCGTACGAGCCAGCGGCTTGTCGAACCGCACACCGTGCCAGCCCTCCGACACCTGCGGACCCGACACACCCAGTCCCATCCGGAACCGGCCACCCGACAACGTGTCCAAAGTGGCCCCGGTCATCGCCGCCATCGCGGGCGTCCGCGCCGGGATCTGGAAGATCGCGCTACCGACGTCGATGCGTTCGGTCTGCGCGGCCACCCACGCGAGCACCGTCGGCGCGTCGGAACCGTAGGCCTCCGCGGCCCACACCACCGAAAAGCCGAGACGGTCGGCCTCTTTGGCCAGCTCAAGGTTCGCGGCGTCGTTGCCGGCGCCCCAGTATCCGAGGTTCAATCCGAGCTTCACGCAGCGAGACCCTACCGGCCAGTAACACCGAATGCCAGGCCAACCCGATGATCACCCCTTAGCATCGCGCACGTGCAACAGCGATACCTCGGCCGCAGCGGCCTCCGCGTCTCCAGGACCGCACTGGGCACGATGACGTGGGGACGCGACACCGACCCGGACGAGGCCGCCACCCAGCTCATGGCCTTCGCCGACGCCGGCGGCACCCTCGTCGACACCGCCGACGTCTACTCCGACGGCGAAGCCGAACGCATCCTCGGCACCCTCCTCGGCGAAATCGTCTCCCGCGACGAACTCGTCCTCGCCACCAAAGCCGTCGCCCGCCGCACCGAAGGCCCCTTCGGCGGAGGCGCCTCCCGCGGCGCCCTCCTGTCCGCCCTCGACGGATCCCTGCGCCGCATCGGCGCCGACCACATCGACCTCTGGCAACTCCACGCCTGGGACGCCGGCGTCCCCGTCGAGGAATCACTCTCCGCCCTCGACCACGCCATCTCCGCCGGAAAAGTCCGCTACGCCGGCATCTCCAACTACAGCGGCTGGCAACTCGCCACCGCCGCCCTCACCCCCACCACCTACCCCCTCATCTCCACCCAGGTCGAGTACTCCCTGCTCGAACGCGGCATCGAACGCGAAGTCGCCCCCGCCGCCCTGCACCACGGACTCGGCCTGCTCCCCTGGGCTCCCCTGGGCCGCGGCGTGCTCACCGGCAAGTACCGCAACGGCACCCCGCCCGACTCCCGCGGCGCCTCCACCCACTTCGCCGGCTACGTCGAACAGCACCGCAACGACCGCGCCGCCCGGATCGTCCAGGCCGTCGCCACCGCGGCGGAAGGCCTCGGCACCTCCGCGCTCTGCGTCGCCCTGGCCTGGGTCCGCGACCGCCCCGGCGTCGTCGCCCCCGTCGTCGGCGCCCGCGACACCAACCAGCTCATCGCCTCGCTCGAAGCCGAACAGCTCACCCTGCCCCCGGCGATCCGGGCCGCACTGGACGACGTCAGCGCCATCGAACTCGGCTACCCCGAACGCCCGATGCCCTGATTGGGCTCTCCTCTTGGCTTTGTTGGTCTGTTCGACGTGTGGGACGTGCCTGCCGGTAGGTACCAGTTTTAGTCAACACTGAAGTTATAGAGATAAATGCTGCGCCGGTCGGACGAGTTTCACCCCACCCCTTGCGTGACCAACAGGCGACCGTCAGGGATGCTGGAGAAGACGACTTTCCTCGAAGGGAACCGATCTTGCGCCGGCTCGCTGCTCTGATCCTGACCACCGCCACGCTGGCAGCGTGCGGCCAGAGCGAGGGGTCGCAGGACCCGCTGCAGGTGGCCGAGGTCCTCGAGGCGGCCAAGCCCGCCCACTCCCCCGCCCAGAACGGCACCCCGCCCGGTGAGATCACCCCCGGCGGCACGTTCACCGAGGGCGACACCACGCTGAAGTTCCAGGTCAACGGCCGCAACGTCGAGCTCGACCGGCTGCGCAGCGCCGTGTTCGAGATGGCCACCGACGACAAGGGCTCGCAGACCAGGGGCCCCGGCCTGCGAGCCGGTGACGGCGCCACCAACGGCGTCCCCGACCGCTTCGGCCGCCTGCTCGTCGTCGACACCCGCGGCGGCGAGTTCATCGCGTTCTCGATCAACCCGCTGATCATGCGCCAGCGCTACCCCGTGCCCGGCACGCCCTACGGCATCGCCTACGACGGCAAGCGCGACATCGCGTGGATCACGCTCACCGAGCGCAACGAGGTCGTCGGACTCGACGTCGCCGCGGGAGAACCGGCCGAGAAGTACCGGTTCCCCACCGTGCGTCAGCCCAACACCGTCAGCGTCGACCAGGAATCCGGGCGCGTCACCGTCACGTCCGGCGACAACGGAGGGGTACAGGTGATCTCACCATGACCGAAGGGGTGATCGACGGGGACTGGGAGTACCGGCCGCTGCGTCTGCCGCCCGGCATCTCCCGCCGCACCGCGACCACGCAGCTGGCCATCCAGGCCGAGTTCGCGGGCTGGGAACTGTCCCGCACGCTGCTCTACAGCGACGGCTCCCGCAAGATGTGGCTCCGCCGCAAGGTCCAGGCGTCCCTGTTGCCAGGCCTCATCACCTGACGACGACAGCCGAACCGAACGCGCCGGGCTCGCACTCGGCGACGAAGTCCGCCGGAAAGCCCCGCTCGAACGGGGCCGACGCCACCAGGCGCGCGACCGCTTCCGGCGGCAGCACCACCTCACCCAGGCAGTCGAGCACCTGCTCCGGCGTCCGCGCGCCCACCAGCGGCAGCGCACCGGAGGAACGCAGCCACGCCAGCGCCACCTGAGCCGGCGTCGCCCCCAGCTCATCCGCTACCTCCCGCACCGCCCTCGCCGCACGCTCCTCCCGTTCGGACAGCAGCCCGGAGCGTTGCGTGCCACCGGAGAGCTTCCCCGCCGCCAGCGGCGCCCACGCCGCCACCGTCAGCCCCAGCGCGTCCGCCATGGGCAGCAACTCCCGCTCCACGTCGCGCTTGAGCAGGTTGTACGGCACCTGCAGCCCCGCGAACGGCGTCCAGTCACGCCACTCCGCCAGCGCGTTCGCCCGCGCCACGAACCACGCCGGCGCGTCCGACACCCCGACGTAGAGCACCTTCCCCGCCCGCACCACGTCGTCCAGCGCCCGCATCGTCTCCTCGACCGGCGTGTGCCGGTCCCACAGGTGCACCCACAGCACGTCCACGTAGTCCGTGCGCAACCGCCGCAACGACCGCTCCAGAGACAAGACCAGGTTCTTGCGGTGGTTGCCGCCCGCGTTCGGATCCGCCGGGTCCCGCGTCAGCGCGTACTTCGTCGCCAGCACGAACCGGTCCCGCCGGCTCAGCACCGCGCCGAGCACCTCCTCGCTCTCGCCGTAGGCCGACGCGGTGTCGAGGAAGTTCCCACCCGCGTCCACGTAGGCGTCGATCACGGGCCTCGCCACGGCCTCGGACCGCAACGTCATCGTGCCCAGCAACAACTCCGAGACGCGCAGGCCGGTCCGTCCGAACAGTCGGTATCGCATGATCCACAGCATCACCGCGCACGGCGAACCGAGGGAGTCCCGCTCAGGGTCCCCCTAGACTCCGCGATCATGGCCGACAACGCACTGGGCCGGTTCCTGCGCGCCCGCCGCGAAGCCACCACTCCCCCGACGACCGAGCGCCGCCGCACCCCGGGGCTGCGCCGCGGCGAACTCGCCGACCGCGCCGGCATCAGCGTCGAGTACCTCACCCGCCTCGAACGCGGTACCGACCGCTCCCCCTCCGGCCAGGTCCTGTCCGCCCTCGCCGACGCGCTGACCATGACCGCGGACGAGCGCGTCCACCTCTACCGCCTGATCAAGGCGGACACGAACTGCGCCCCGCCGCCTCCACCGCCGCTGCGGCCAACTGTGCAGGCGATGTTGGACGCGCTCGAACCCACCGCGGCGGCCGTCCTCTCCCCCGCGGGCGACGTACTCGCGTGCACCGGCGGGTTCCGCGAGATCTCCGGCCTCGACGACGAGCAGAACCTCGTCCGGTTCGCCTTCAGCCCTCAGGGCAAGGCCCACCACCCCGACTGGGAGCAGATCGCCGACGACCGCGCCGCGTCCCTGCGCGCGGCCGCTGACCTGGGCGATCACTCCGCCGCCGTGCTCGCGTTCGAGCTCTCCATCACCGCCGGCGCCGCCTTCACCGACCGCTACGGGAGCGCCGCGTCGCTACCGCCCGCCACCGGCACCGAACGCTGGGGTTCCCACCTCCTGGCTTTCGAGACGCTGTACCTGTCAGGCGACGGCGAACATCGCCTGATGGTCTATTTCAGTCAACACTGAAGCAATAGAGACAGCAGAGGTTCGTCCGGATGGAACAATCCCCGCATGCCTCGCCCGGAAAAACCGCTCGACCCGTTCGCCGGGCCTGTTGAACAGTTCGCGTTCGACCTGCGCAAACTCCGCGAGAAGGCCGGCTCCCCCGGTTACCGCGAACTCGGCAGGCTCAGCCACTACTCCGCCAGCACCCTCGCCGACGCCGCCCGCGGCCAGCGGCTCCCCAGCCTCGCCGTGGCCCTCGCGTTCGTCCGCGCCTGCGGTGGCGACGAGGAGAAGTGGGAGAAGCGCTGGCGCGAGATCGGCGAGAGCGACACCCAACCCGAGACCGGCCCCTCCCCCTACGTGGGCCTCAAGGCGTTCACCGAGGAGGACGCCGACCGCTTCTTCGGGCGGGAACGGCTCGTCGGCAAGCTGCTCGGCAAGCTCGAGCACCACGACACCGTGCTGGTCATCGGCGCGTCGGGCTCGGGCAAGTCCTCACTGCTGCGCGCGGGCCTGCTCACCCGCACCGAGGGCGAGCTGATCACCCCGGCCGATCCGCTCCCCGGCACCGGCGGGCTGCTGGTCGTCGACCAGTTCGAAGAGGTCTTCGCACTCCCGCACCGCGACGAGTTCATCGCCGCGCTCACCCGGCGCGAGGGCAAGACCGTAATCGGCATGCGCGCCGACTTCTACGGCCACTGCGCCCGCTACCCCGACCTGGCGAAAGCGGTCGAGGACGCCCAGGTGCTCGTCGGCGCCATGACCACCGACGAGCTGCGCAAGGCCATCACCCAGCCCGCCGTCGAGGTCGGCTGCGCGCTCGAGACCGGACTCGTCGCCCGCCTCGTCGCCGACGCCACGGGTGAACCGGGTGTGCTCCCCCACGTCAGCCACGCGCTGCTCGAGACGTGGCGGCGCAAGCGCGGCAACACCCTCACGCTCAGCAGCTACCACGAGAGCGGCGGCATCGCCCGCGCCATCGCGAACACCGCCGAGCACGCGTTCACCGGCCTCGACGAGGAGCAGCGGGCCCAGGCGCGCCAGGTGTTCCTGCGCCTGGTGAACCCCGGCGACGGCACCGAGGACACCAAGCGCCGCGTCAAGCGCTCCGAACTCGCGGCGGACGAGGTCGTCGAACACCTCGCGAGCGCGCGCATCCTCACCGTCGACGACGACAGCGTCGAGATCAGCCACGAAGCGGTCATCCGCAGCTGGCCGCGCCTGCGGGACTGGCTCGCCGAGACACGCGACGACCTGCGCGTGCACCGCAGGCTCACCGCCGCCGCGGCCGACTGGGAGGCACACCGGCGAGACCCCGGCTCGCTCTACCGCGGTGTGCCGTTCACCCAGGCCACCGACTGGGCCCAGCGCGAGCCCGAGGCCCTCAACGCCGAGGAGCGGATGTTCCTCGACGCCAGCAAGGCCTCCGTCGAACACGAGCAGACCGCCGGGAAGCGCCGCGCCACCACCCTCCGCAGGGTCGTGGCGCTGCTCGCGGTGCTGCTGCTCGTGGCGACGGCCTCGTTCGTGTTCGCCGTGCGCGCCCAACGCCAGACCACCGAGCAACGCACCGATGCCCTCGCGCAGAAGGCCATCGCCGAGGCCAACGAGGTGCAGGCGCGAGACCCCGGCCTCGCGAGCCGGCTCCGGCTGGCCGCCTACCGGATCAGCGGTCTCCCGGCGACCAGGGACGCCGTGCTCAGCACGTTCGCGGCACCCCAGGTCACGGTCGTGCCCGGACACACCGACGCGCTGTCGTACGCTTTGTTCAGCCCGGACAACAAGCTCATGGCCAGCGCGGGGGACGACGAGCTGCTGATCGTGTGGGACGTCAGCGACCCGAACCACCCCGTGGAGCTCAGCCGCGTGCACGCCGGCGACAACGCCACCCACCACATGGCCTTCAGCCCGGACAGCCGCACGATCGCCACGGCGAACTGGGACGGGTTCATCCGCCTCTTCGACGTCTCCGACCCGCGCAGGGCCGTCGAGAAGGAACGCATCCCCGGTGGCCAGGGGCAGGTCGAGGCCGTCCAGTTCACCCCGGACGGGCGCTCGATCGTCAGCGCCGGGGAGGACGGCACCGTCCGGCTCTGGTCCCTCTCCGGCCACGCCTCGCTCGTGCGCACCATCCAGGCGCACGACGCGCTCGTGCACAGCATGTCGCTCAACAACGACGGCACCATCGTCGCGTCCTCGGCGTGGGACGGCCTCATCAAGCTCTGGGACCTCGCGACCGGCGTCCAGCTCTCCACGATCAACCCGTTCCCCAGCCTCATGGCGTCCGACGCCACCGCCTTCTCCCCCGACGGCAAGGTGCTCGCCACCGGCTCGAACAACGGCGACGTGCGGCTGTGGGACGTCACCGACCCCCGCAACCCGACGCAGATCGGTCACGCGACCGGGCACGTGTTCTCGATCCACACCATCGCCTTCTCCCCCGACGGCAGGTTCCTCGCCAGCGGCGCGAGCGACAAGACGACCCGGATCTGGGACGTGTCCGATCCTCGCGCCATCCAGCTCGCCCACGCGCTGCCCGGCCACACCGACACCGTCTACTCGGTCGCGTTCAGCCCCGACTCCCGGCGGATGGTCACCGCCAGCACCGACCCCGAGGTCCGGATCCTCGACCTCGGCAACCTCACCTACGGCCACCACCGGTGGACCGTGTGGAGGCTCGAGTACGACCAGCGCGGCCGGTTCTTCGCGACCGCCTCCAACGACGGCACCATCAAGCTCTGGCGGACGGAGGACACGCACGCCCGGGAGATCACGTCCCTGCCCAGGCTCGCACCGGACGACGAGGCGTTCACTGTCGACGTGAACCCGGCCGGCGACGTGCTGTTCGGCACGAGCCACGTGGCCAACGTCCTGTGGGACGTCAGCGATCCCACCAAGCCCCGTGAGATCAGCCGCGGGATCACGAGCGGTGACTCCATCCCCGCGGCGGACTTCAGCCACGACGGCAAGACGCTCGCCGTCGCCGAACGCGAGGGCCAGATCGCGCTCTGGGACGTGTCCGACCCGGCCGCCCCGGTCAGGACCGGCAGCTTCGCCGTGCCCAAGGCCGACACGGTGTGGCGGATCGAGTTCTCCCAGGACGACCGCACGCTCGTGATCGCGAACGGCAGCCGCGAGCTCCACCTGTGGGACGTGAGCAAGCCCTCCTCGCCCCGCGCGTACCCGGCGCTGCGCACGGACGACAACCTCGACCCCATCCGCCGCGGCGGCCAGGCGGGCCGCGAGGAGGTCATGACGGTCGTCATCCACGGCAACGTCATGGCGTTCGCGAACCAGGGCAGCAGCGGCGCCCTGTACGACATCAGCGATCCGGCCAACCCCCGCAAGCTGGGGTCCCTCCCCAACGACAGCGGGCCGCTGCAGCGCCTCGCCTTCTCCCCCGACGGCACCCTCATCGCGGCCGGGACGACCGACGACCTCGTTCGCGTGTGGGACGTGCGCGATCCCCGAAACCCCCAGGTTCGGGCAGTGCTGCACGGTCACACGGAACGGGTCTGGGGCGTGGCCTTCGCGCCGGACAACCGGACGCTGGCCACCACCGGCACGGACCGCACCGTCCGTGTGTGGGACATCGACGTGGAAGCCACAGCAGCCCGCGTGTGCGCCACTAGCTCGGCGCACCTGTCCACTCGTCATTGGGAGCAATACTTCCCCGGCGTCGAGCCGAGGCCTCTCTGCTGAACAAGACCCCCCACCTTTCCTCTCACCGCTTTTGTACTGGGAAAAGGTTGTGCGGTGTCGATGTCCGGGCGTCGTACAACAACGTCCGCGCAACTCGCGGCGCCGGCCGGGCAGAGGTGAGACATCAGTCAACACTGAAGCAATAAAATTTACCGAACCGGTTGTCGATATGATCAGATTCTGGGTCATGGAGCTCGTGCCGCACGAAGTCGGGGTCGCTCACAGCGCACTGCCGCACGACGAAACGTCCGCCCGTGCCCTGCTCGCCGAAGCCGCGTCGCAGGGCCTGCACACAGTCGTCGTCACCGCCGAGGAGGGTGACGAACGCGCGATGGCCGTGCTGCGCGAACTGCGCGCGGAATGGCAAACGGAGGACGGCCGGATCACCGCCCAGCTCGACACGGACGCCGAGGGCCAGCTGGCCCACCTCTGGGCGTTGACGGAGGAGGGGCGGGCCGCGTGGCTCGCCGCGTTCCCCCGCCACGACGACCCGAACTGGTGGATGCACCGCCTGCTGGTGCTCAACCACCACCCGGAGTGGGCGCCGTTGAAGGACTGGCTGGTCGACCAGCACGTCCGGTTGTTCGGCCGGCCGCCGGGACGGCGCCGCTCTAGCGCGGCAGGCCGCTGAAGTCCGGAGTGCGGAGCCGCTGGATCCAGGGGATCGGGTCTTCCTCCGGGACGTCCCGATCCGGCTGGACCGCGGCGAACGTCAGCACCGGCACCCTCGGCACGCCCACGGCGATCACGTCGCCGTGCGTTCCGGCGATCCACATGACGCCCGTGTCGGCGATGTTCGCGACCACGTTCAGGTCCGGGAGCACGAACTGCACCAGGGCGAGCCCGCCGGGCATTTCGGCGAGCCCGGCGACGTGCTGGTTGGGCTGCCACGGGAACAGCGTGATGGCCACGGGGGTCCACTGCGCGGAGTTGTCGACCGCCTTCACGGCGTCGCGGTACCAGCGGCTGATCTCGACCGACGTGTGGATCCCCAGCAGCCCCATGACCAGCACCAACCCGCCGACCACGAGCCCGGCCGGTGCGAACGGGACCAGGCTCAGCAGGACCACCACCGCGCCCAGGCCCGCCGGGACGGCCGACCACAGCCACGCCCGCACTCCCCACCGCAGGCCCCGGTAGGCCCTCGCGGTGGCGGCGTCGTCCAGCGGACGCCCGAGAGGCCGCTCGACGCGTTCGCGGACGGGATGCTCTTCCGCGCCGCTGTCGACCTTGGCGTTCTGCATCTTGGCGAACCCGGCGACGCGCACCACCGCCTTGCCGTCGGCGTCCGGGCCGCAGACGAAGGCCTCCTGCCGTTCGAGCGCCATGTCCGGGAAGTCCTCGAACCAGCCCCGCAGCACCAGGCCGTCGTCGAGGAGCAGCCGGTCGGTTCCGTCGTCGTGCTTCTCCGCGACCCGGACCGGAACCCGCCGCCACGGCTCGTCGAGCAGGCCGCGCCGCTCGGCCTTGGTCTCCGAGCGGTACATCAGCGGGCCCAGTCCGCACACGAACGCGATCAGCGCCAGCACCACGAACGCGCCGACGTTGCCCGGTGTGGACGGCAGCAGCCAGCACGTCACCGCGCCGGCGCCCGCCACGACCGCGATGCCGCCGAGCGCCTTCGCTCCCCAGCGCAGGTCCTGCAGGATCAGACCGGTCGACCAGTCGTCCTTCGCGGGCACGTCGGTCCGCGGTTCCAGGTACTGCACCGGTCCCCCACTGCTACGCCTTCGCGGCCACCTCGCGGATCAGGTTCGCGAGCTCCGCCGGTCGTTCCAACGGGAGCATATGTCCGGCGTCGGCCAGCACGACCGACGTTCCGCCGAACTTGACGGCGTCCGCCTCGGGCACCAGCCGGTCCTCGTCCCCCACCACGGCGACGACGGCCTTCTCCCCTGCCACCATCAACCCGGCCTCGCGGTCGTAGCGGTCCACGGCGGGCCGGAACAGCGCGACCGTCTCCGGCCAGTGCCCCCACACCATGTCCGCGGTCAGGTCGACGTCCTCGTCGGTGGGCTCGTCACCGAAGAGCCACCACCGCAGCCCGGCGGTCTTGGCGGGCTCGATCTTCTCCCGCACCGCCCGCACGATCGGCCCGAACGCCCGTTCCAGCTCCCGCACGAGCTTGCCGACGGCCTTGGGCCACGCCAGCGTCGTCTCGGACATGCCGCTGGCCGCCGTCGACACGAACACCGTGCCCAGCACCCGCTGCCCGAACAGCCGCGGCCGGCGTTCGGCCATCGCGAGCGCCGCCATGCCGCCCATCGAGTGCCCGGCGACCACGACCTGCCCCTGCGGCACGGCCCGTTCGATCAGCTCGCCGAGGTCCTCCCCTAGCTGGTCGATCGTCGCCGTCTCCTTGGACGCGGCCCCGGACGCGCCGTGGCCGCGGTGGTCGTAGGCGATGACCTGGAACTCCGGGCTCAGCAGCTCGACGACCTTGTGCCAGCTGCGGTGGTCGAGCGCGTAGCCGTGCGCCAGCACGACCGTCACCGGGGCGTCGGGATCGCCCGCGCGCACCACGTTGAGCTCGGTCCCGTCCTCCAGCAGCACCATGCGCAGTCCTTTCACCGTGTCGTCTGTTCGTCCTAACGAGACAACGCGGTTCCGGACACGCCCTAAATGCCGAGCACGACGTCCGGCGGCATCTGCCCGCCGCCGACGCCGGGAACGCCGCGGAACTCGTACCGCGACGCCTTCCCGCCGGGCTGGATGATCCACGCCTCGCCGGGCCCGCCCCCGGCCAGCACCGACTCGAACGCCTCGGCGACGTCGGACGGCGTCAGCAGCGGGAACGCGACGGCGTCGAACTCCTCCTTCGCCGCGCCCAGCAGCAACGTGTCGACGAAACCGGGGCACAGCGCGGAGACCGTGATGTTCTCGCCTGCCAGCGCCTTGCCCGCGGCCCGCGCGTACCCGACGACCGCGTGCTTGGTCAGCGTGTACAGCGGATCGGACGACATCGCCGTCAGTCCGGCCAGCGACGCCGTGATCACGATCTTCCCGCCGCCCTGCCTGCGCAACGCCGGAACCGCGGCGCAGACCCCGTGGACGACGTGGTCGACGTTGACGCCGACCAGCCTGCGGTACCGGGCGACGTCCAGGGCGTCCACCCCGCTCTGCCCGCCACCGATCCCGGCGTTGAGGTGCACGACGTCGAGGCGTCCGCACTCCCCCTCGACCTGCGCCACGACCGCGGGCATGGTCTCGGGATCGGTGACGTCACCGGCGATGGCGAGACCGCCGAACGCGGACGCGACCCGGTGCGCGCCGGCGGCGTCGAGGTCGAGCACCACCACCCGCGCACCGAGTTTCGCGAGCCGCCGCACCACCGCGGCGCCGATCCCGCCCGCGCCGCCGGTGACGAGCGCGACCTGACCGGTCAGATCCACAGTGGACACGGCGATCTCCCTCAGCTGTTGCGCAGGAAACGGTCCAGGACTCGAACACCGAACTTCAGCGCGTCGACGGGCACGCGCTCGTCCACGCCGTGGAAGAGCCCGGAGAAGTCGAGGTCGGCGGGCAGCTTCAGCGGCGCGAAGCCGAAGTTGCGGATGCCGAGCTGCTGGAACGACTTCGCGTCCGTGCCGCCGGAGAGCATGTAGGGCAGCACGCGGGCGCCGGGGTCCTCGGCGATGATCGACGCCGTCATCGCGTCCACCAGGGCGCCGTCGAACGTCGTCTCGACCGGCGGCAGGCCGACCCACTCGCGTTCGACGTCCGGGCCGAGCAGCTCGGCGAGCTCGCGGTCGAACGCCTCCTCGCGGCCCGGCAAGATGCGGCAGTCCACAGTGGCCTCGGCGGTCGACGGGATGACGTTCGCCTTGTACCCGGCGGAGAGCATCGTCGGGTTGGCCGTGTCGCGCAGCGTCGCGCCGATCATCCGCGACAGCGCGCCGAGCTTGCCGATCGAGCCCTCGACGTCGTCGTCGGGGAACTCGAGGCCGGTGATCTCGGTGACGCCGTCGAGGAACTCGCGCACGGACGGGCGGATGATCAGCGGCCACTGGTGCTGGTCGAGCTTGGTGACGGCGGCGGCGAGCTTCGCCACGGCGTTGTCGCGGTGGATCATGCTGCCGTGGCCCGCGGTGCCCTTGACCCGCAGCTTGAGCCAGCGGATGCCCTTCTCGGCGGTCTCGACGAGGTACGCGCGGACGTCGTCCTTGAGCGTGATCGAGAAACCGCCGACCTCGCTGATCGCCTCGGTGACGCCCTCGAAGAGCTCGGGCCGGTTCTCCACCAGCCACTTCGCGCCGTAGAGCCCGCCTGCCTCCTCGTCGGCGAGGAAAGCGAACACGATGTCGCGCGGCGGCACGACGTTCTCGCGCTTGAAGTGCCGGGCCAGGGCCAGCGTCATGCCGACCATGTCCTTCATGTCGACCGCGCCGCGGCCCCAGACGTACCCGTCCTGCACGGCGCCGGAGAACGGGTGCACCGACCACTCCGAGGCGTCGGCGGGCACGACGTCGAGGTGGCCGTGCACGAGCAGCGCGCCACGGCTGGGGTCGGCGCCCGCGAGGCGTGCGACGACGTTGCCGCGGCCCTTGGCGCCGGACTCGACGTAGGTGGTCTCGTAGCCGACCTCGGACAGCTTCTCGGCCACCCACTCGGCGGCCTTCCGCTCCCCCACGACCGTCGCGGGATCACCCGTGTTCGTCGTGTCGATCCTGATCAGCTCGCTGACGAGCGTGACGGCCTCTTCTTCAGCCAGTGCCAGTGCGTTCCCCGTTGTGCTCACCCCGTCTTCCTACCATCCGCTAGAACACCGACCAGCCCGTGAGAGTGGTGAAACGGTCCAGCGCGTCGACACCGGCGACGGAGTTGCCGCGCACGTCCAATCCTGGACTCCACACGCAGATCGCGCACTTCCCGGGGACGACGGCGATGATGCCGCCGCCGACACCGCTCTTGCCGGGCAGGCCGACGCGGTAGGCGAACTGGCCGGCGGCGTCGTAGGTGCCGCACGTGAGCATGACGGCGTTGACGCGCTTGGCACCGCTGACGCCGAGCAGCCGGGTGCCGTCGTTGCGCACTCCGTGGCGGGCGAGGAAGAGGGTGGCCTTCGCCAGGTCCGTGCAGCTCATCGCGATCGAGCACTGCCGCACGTACTCGTTCACGACGACGTCGACGGGGTTGCGCATGTTGCCGTAGGAGGCCATGAAGTGGGCGAGCGCGCGGTTGCGGTCGCTGTGGTCCAGTTCGGACTTGGCGACCTCGGGGTCGACGTCCAGCGCGGGGTTGCCGCTCTCCTGTCGCAGGAACCCGAGGAGGCGGTCCGCCGCGCCGAGGCCGAGGTGGTCGGTGACGACGACGGCGCCCGCGTTGATGAACGGGTTGCGCGGGATGCCCTGCTCGGTCTCGAGCTGCACCAGCGAGTTGAACGGCGACCCGGACGGCTCGCGGCCGACGCGGGTCCACACGTCGTCGTTCTCGGCGAGGGCCAGAGCGAGCGTGAACGCCTTGGAGATGCTCTGGATCGAGAACGGCCTGGAGTGCTCCCCCGCGCGGAAGACCTCGCCGTCCAGTGTCGCGACGGCGAGGCCGAAGGCGTGCGGGTCGATCCTGGCCAGTGCCGGGATGTAGCCGGCCGGGGTGCCACCGGGCGTCACCTCGGCGGCGATGCGGTCCACCAGCTGCTGGAGCTCCATGGCCGCCATCCCATCACGGGACGGGTGTCACGCCACCTGGAACTCGTAGAACTTGGTGACCTGGCCCGCCTTGACGGTGCACGGGACGTGGACGACGCCGATCCAGGTCGGCTCGCCGTTCTGGTAGCGCGGCGTCAGGGCGAGGTCCGCGGTGCCCAGGTTGATCGACGTCGTGCCGGCGTTGGCGAGCGTCAGTGCGGGCAGGGTGCCGCTGGCGACGACCTGGAACGTGCCGGAGCTCGGAACCGGCGTGTTCGGGATGGTCAGCGTCGACGACAGGTTCTGGACGCTGCCCGCGTTGTCCACGGCGATGTTCGTGGTGAGCGTGCCGTCGACCGAGCGGCCGCCGATCCACCACAGCGTGTTGCGGACGTCGTCGGACACGGTGGACGTCACCGTCGCCGAGGCCGGTGCGGTCGGCACCCCGACCGCGGCCGAGTCCGGCAGGTCCGGCGAGCTGACCACGGACGGCACGTCGTGCGTGCCCGCGATCGAGAACTGGCAGGAGTACGTGATGTTCAGCGAGGCGGTCGCGGCGGAACTCGTGCCGGCCGTTGCCACGCTCAGCGCTCCGGCGACCATCAGAACTGCGGCGGCGCGCGCGAAAAGTCCGGTCTTCATCTGCAGGGACCTCCTGAGTACGACATTGAACTGCAAGAAGGCGGTGTTGCTTTACTCGCCAGTAAAGTAACCGCGCCGCATTCCGGGAGGCAAGCAAAAACACGCTTTTGTCATCCGCGTGCGAAATGACTTCCGGCGATTTGTCAGTCGCGCTGCAACAAATAGTGCGCGCGCAGGGCGAGTTCGAGGGTGAAGCGCTCCTCGGCGTCGTGCATCCGGTCGCCGAACAGTTCGTCCAACTGGTTCACGCGGTAGCGCACGGTCTGCGGGTGCACCTGCAGCCGGGCGGCGACCTCGGGGGCGCCGCCGCGGGCCGACAGCCACACCAGCAGGGTCTCGGCGAGCTTGGTGCGCTGCCGTTCGGTGAGCGGCGCCAGCGGCGCGAGCGCCCGTCCGGCGAGCTGGCGGGCGAGGAACTCGTCGGCGAGCACGGTCAGTTCGACGAGGTGGTCGGCGCAGTCGAGGACGGGTCGGTCGGGCAGCACCTTCGCCCCGGCGAGAGCGAGCACACGTCGTGCGCAGGCCAGCGATGCTCGGGCATCCTTGGGTTCCACGGGCAGGCCGACCGCCGCCCGCCAGCCTGGCAGGGCCCTGCGCAGCCAGCGGGAGTCGGCCGCCGGATTCGGCACCAGCAGGTACGGCGTGGCGTCCTCGAGGTCGACCAGGACGTCGGCCGGAAGGTCGTCCACAGGCGCGGCGGAGGGTTCGAGAGCGACGGCGGCCAGCCGGTCGGGCATCGGCCACGCCGCCGCCCGCGCCGCGTCCAGCACGGCCTGCCAGTTGCTCGCGGGGTCGCCGACGAGCAGTTCCATCAGCTTGCGCCGCTTGCGTTCCAACGTGCCGGCGGCGCTCGCCTGCGCGGCCGCATAGCCCTCGACCGACAGGCTCACCAGCTCGTCGACGTGGGCGATCATCGCCTCGCCGAGCACCGACATCTCGCGCAGCGACAGCTCGCGCTGCTCGGCGAACCCGCAGACGTGCCGCCACGCCACCCGCGCGCCGATCCGGTAGGCGGCCTGCAGGCTGTCGAGGCTGCGCCCGGACTTGAACTCCCACGCGCCGAGCTTGCGGTGGATGTCGTCGTGCGGGTCGGGCTCGGACTCCGGCGCGGCGATGCGGTCGACGAACTTCACCAACGCCTGCCGGATTCCGACGACCACGTTCTCGCGAAACAGGCTGTATTCCGGGATGGCTTTTTCGATCGCGTCGAAAATGCTCACCGAAACGGGCGCCACTTCCATTCGGAGAAGGGGCGCCAGTTCGTGCGGGACCGATCTGCGCGGATCGTCCAGCCCAGTCATCCTGGCGAGTGTAGGAGTAAAACGAGACCCGGTCGTTCAGCCAACCGGGCCAACTGCTTCACATGAAGAACAGCCGAGCGACCGCGTCCCGTGCAACCAGGAACCCGGCGATGCCGAGGATCCAGCCCGTCATGCCCGCACCCTTCTCCGCGAACCACGTGCTGATCTTCGTGAGGAACGGCTCGATCCTCTCGCGCAGCGCGAGCCTGCCTCCGAGCAGCAGGAGCGCCGGCAGGATCATGACCAGGCAGTACCCGGCGAGCAGCAGCCCGATCTGCCCCGCGGTCAGGTCGGCGGCGCTCATCATCCCGATCGCGCCCAGGTACGGCAGCATCGTCGCGAGCTCGACCACGCCCGCCAGCACCGCGACGCCCGCGAGCGCCACGGTCGACCGGTTCGCGCGGTGCTGCCACTTCGCCGTGTCGAGCTTCTTCTTGCCGTCGAAGCGAAAACTCACGACGAACAGGAAGACGCCGATCACCAGTTGGGCCCACAGCACGAACTGGCCGTCCAAGTGCTTGAACAGCTGCGAGGCGCCGAGCACGATCCCGACGCCCACCACGAAGTAGAAGACGGTGATCGTGCCGAGGTAGACGGCGAACCTGCTCGCCTTCAACCGCCCCGGCGTGAGCATCAGCCAGATCGGGATGAACAACGTCCCGATGCTCGTCGAGTCGAGCAGCGCCAGCCCCGCCAGCGCCGCCACCAGTCCCAGTGTCACGTGCTCCCCCACAGTCGTTCGAGGTGGTGCGCGATCACCCGCTGCGCCACCTCCGTCGTCATCACCCCGGGCTCCAGCGCCCGTTGCGCCGTCACCCCGTC
This sequence comes from Lentzea cavernae, assembly GCF_014653695.1. Classification (GTDB taxonomy): domain Bacteria; phylum Actinomycetota; class Actinomycetes; order Mycobacteriales; family Pseudonocardiaceae; genus Lentzea; species Lentzea cavernae. The sequence goes on from NZ_BNAR01000005.1 coordinate 227,471, forward strand.
GACCAGGGCCGCGAGCCCGACGGCTTCCCCGCCGTCCAGACCCGCCGCCTCCAGCACGTTCCGGCACAGATCCCTGATCACCCGCGCCCCTTCCACGTGCCGTTCGAGCAACACGGGATTCGCGGCCGCCCTCGCAGCGAACGCGAGCCACACGCGTGCGCGCGGCGCGTCATCCACGAGCGCGATGGCGCACAACGCCTCGCACAGCTGGTCCTGGAGGCTCCCCTCCTGGTTCAGGACCGCCTGCACGCTCGCCGTCAGCTCCTCCACCAGCTGGTCCTGTGCGAACAGCAGCAGCTCGTCCTTGCTGCGGAAGTACTTCTGCAGCAAGCCCGTCGTGGCGTTCAGCTCCCGGGCGATCCTCGGCAGACTCGCCGCGTCCAGCCCCTCGGCGTCGACCACCCGGTAGAGCGCGGCCACCACCTGCTGACGCCGTTCGGCGGGATCCGCGTGTTTTGGCACGACCGTGAGATTACGTCCTTAATCTAACGCTGGCAACTCCGAGCCAGGTTGCGCAGCGAGCCGGCCAGGTGGTCGGGGCCGAACATGGGGAACTCGAGGTACTCGCGGACCTCCGGTCCGACGTCGGTCCAGTCGTAGGTCAGCGTGACCTCGGCTTCGTGTGCGCTGAGCGGGGTGATGTCGTAGCGCCAGAACCACCCGCCGAACCCCAGTTCGCCGTCGTCCTTGCGGTACCCCGTCCTCCAGGCGATGGCCCGCGGCGGTTCGACCACCGTGACCTCGTTGGCGGTCTCGTAGTTCCCGTCGGGGTGGTTCGGGTGGTACATGGCCATCCGGAAGACCTGGCCGACCTCGGTCAGCGGCGCGCGGTCGACAACGTCCTGAACCCACCCGGTGCCGTCGATCGCGGCGTGCGTGGCGGGATCCGCCAGCACCTCGAACACCCGCTCGGCGGGGACGTCGAACGTCAGTGTCGCGCTGACGAATTCCCTGTCCATGATCTGCACGCTCCTTCGTGGTTCGGGTCTCACCCACACGTCGAACACCGTGATCGCGATTCGACATGAGGCGGCTGCCACGCGCGACCTCATGACATCTGTCATGGAGAACTGATGTGGGACCGCACTGCCGGTCGCCGCTGTTCCCCGAGATGGTTGAGTCATGACAGCGATCGAGGTGCGGGGGCTGACCCGCCGGTACAGCGGAGGTTTCGAAGCTGTGCGGGGCGTGTCCTTTGAGGTGGAGCGAGGCGAGATGTTCGCCCTGCTCGGCACGAACGGTGCGGGGAAGACCTCGACCGTGGAGGTGGTGGAAGGGCTCTCGCGTCCGGCTGAGGGGTCCGTGCGCGTGCTCGGCCACGACCCGTTCGCGGAACGTTCGGCGGTGCGCCCGCGGATGGGCGTGATGCTGCAGGAAGGCGGTTTCCCGCCCGACCTCACGGTGTCCGAGGCGACGAAGATGTGGGCGGGGACGCTGACCGCGCCCCGACCCGTCGAGGAGGCGTTGACGCTCGTCGACCTGGCACACCGCGCCTCGGTGCGGGTGAAGCAGCTCTCCGGCGGCGAACGACGCCGCCTGGACCTCGCGCTGGCGTTGCTGGGCAAACCGGAGGTGCTGTTCCTCGACGAGCCGACCACCGGCCTCGACCCGGAGAGCCGGCGCAACACGTGGGAACTGATCCGCTCGCTGCTGCGCGACGGCGTCACCGTGCTGCTGACCACGCACTACCTGGAAGAGGCGCAGAAACTCGCCGACCGCCTGGCGATCATGCACCGCGGCCGGATCGTCGCCCAGGGAACGGTGTCCGAGGTGGTCAACGCGTACCCGTCGCGCATCTCGTTCGTGCCGCCCAATGGCGTGCCGCTGCCCGTCGTCGCCGACGCGGACTCGTCGGGCCGCGTCACCGTGCGGACGAACGAACTGCAATCAACCCTGCACGAACTCCTCGTGTGGGCTGCTGCCAACAACGTGGAACTGTCCGGTTTGGACGCCCGCTCGGCGTCGCTCGAAGAGGCGTTCCTGGCGATCGCGGAGGAGGCGGCATGAGGGCCGTGGCCATCGGACAGGCCGAGCTGAAGTTGTTCTGGCGCAACCGAACCGCGCTGTTCAACTCACTCCTGCTGCCTCTGCTCCTGGTGCCGGTGCTGATCTCGGTGGACGCCGAGGGCGTACCACTCGTCGTCGGCCTCGTCGGCTTCGCACTGCTCATGGCGGTGTACTACAACCTCGTCACCACGTTCGTCGCCCGCCGCGAGGAACTCGTGCTCAAGCGCCTGCGCGTAGGCGAACTGACAGATCCCGAGATCCTCGTAGGCGCGTCCCTGCCGTCCGTCGTGGTGGCACTGGGCCAGATGGTGCTCTACTGCCTCGTCGTCGGGGTGATCACCGGCGTCGAACTGCCGTCCCGACCGTGGTTCCTGCTGCTAGGTGTTTTGGGTGGCGTCGCCGTCTTCGTACTGCTCGCAGCCGCGTCCTCAGCCTTCACACGCACCGTCGAAATGGCCCAGGTGACCTCACTGCCGGTCCTGATGGCGTGCCTGTTCGGCTCCGGACTGATGTTCCCGCTCTCCGCCCTGCCCGAAGCCCTCGGCCGGGTCCTGCAGTACCTGCCCCTGACACCGGTCCTGGACCTCCTGCGCGCCGGCTGGGGCGACGGCCCCGTCCTGAAACCGTTGATCGTCCTGGCGGTGTGGATCGGCCTGGGCACCTACGCTGTGCAGCGGTGGTTCAGGTGGGACCCGCGGAGGTGACCTTGCTCGGCTGGTGGCGCTCGCGCGGCAACGCGGCACGGTTCGACCTCTTCGTCCGCTACACGTTCTACCTCAGCTACGTGTTCCTGCCACCACTGCTGATCATCGGATTCGCCAACGAGGTCAGCACCGCCGCCCTGATCATCCTGGTGGCGACGGTGCTGGCCTACGTGGTCCTCAGCTTCCGCCTGGTCCACTTAGGCATAGAGCACCACCTGGGCCGAGGCCCCTTCCCCCGCCGCCTGCTCACCACCTACCTCATCGCCACCTGCGCAATCCTGGTCACCGGCCAACTCACCTACCCCGACCCGGTGCAGGGCAAGCCCGACAGCCCCGGCGACGGCATCACGGTGATCTTCCTGGTGATCGCGGTCACCACTCTCTCCGGCGTCCTCCGCCCCCGCACCCTCGTCCTGTTCGCCCTGGCCGGCGGCGCCTGGATGTTCCTGACAGCCCCACCAGGCAACGCCTTCTTCATGACCCTCATGCTGCAGTTCCTGGTAGCCGCGTTCCGCTCAACCCTCTGGATGCTCCGCATAGTCTGGGAACTGGACCGCTCCCGCGAGGTCCGCGCCAACCTCGCAGTAGCCGAGGAACGCCTCCGCTTCGCCCGCGACCTGCACGACGTAGTAGGCCGCAACCTCTCAGCAGTAGCCCTGAAAGCAGACCTGGCAGCCCAACTAGCCCGCCGAGACCGCTCCTCCGCCGCCATCAACGAAATGCTGGAAGTCCGCCAAATCGCCCAGGACTCCCTCGACGAACTCCGCGCCGTCGTGAGCGGCTACCGCACAGCCGACCTCTCAGCAGAACTAGCAGGCGCCCGCTCCCTGCTCGCCTCCGCAGGCATCGACTGCCGAGTAATAGGCGACGTGACCTTCGAAGGCGAACCAGCCGGCGCCCTGGGTTGGGCCGTGCGCGAGGGCGTAACCAACGTCCTACGCCACAGCGAGGCCCGCACCTGCACAATCACGTTGCGCGGCAAGGTACTGACCATGACCAACGACGGCGCCACCTCAACCACCTTCCGCTTCGGCAGCGGCCTAACAGGCCTGCACGAACGCGTAGCGGCCCTAGGCGGCTCCGTAACAGCAACCTCAGAAGCTCCCAACCGCTTCATCCTGACCGTGGAGCTACCGTGATCCGCATCCTCCTGGCCGACGACGAACACCTGATCCGAGGCGCCATGGCCGCCCTGCTCTCCCTAGAGGACGACCTAGAGGTAGTGGCCCAAGCAGCCACCGGCGCAGAAGCCCTGGCAACCGCCCGAGTAGTCCGCCCAGACGTAGCCGTCATCGACCTGCAAATGCCAGACCTGGACGGCGTCTCAGTAGCCCAATCCCTAGCCCTCGAACTACCTTCCTGCTCCACCATGATCGTCACCAGCCACGGCCGCCCAGGCCACCTCAAACGAGCACTGGCAGCAGGCGTCCGAGGCTTCCTCCCCAAAACCGTCTCCTCAGACGTACTAGCCACAGTCGTGAGAACCGTCCACACAGGCGGCCGCTACGTAGACCCAGCCCTAGCCGCAGAGGCCATCAGCGCAGGCGACAGCCCCCTAACCCCACGAGAAGCAGACGTCCTAGAGCTAGCCCTAGAGGGCGCCCCGATCGACGAGATCGCCCGCCGCGCCTCCCTCTCCCCAGGCACAGTCCGCAACTACCTCTCCTCAGCCGTGGGCAAAACCGGCGCCTCCAACCGCCACGAGGCCGCCCGCTTCGCCCGAGCCCGAGGCTGGATCTAACCCTCCCCGCCTCGACCGCCGCCGCTTATCACTTGCCACCAGACCCCGGTGATCTTGCGGCTGCCACACCAAGCCCTGCTCGCGCAGGTATACCAAGCGCCTCTACCAGCACCAATGCACGTACGACGCCCCGATTTTGGCATGCACCGACGATCATGTAATCTAGGCACACACCACGGCGCGAGCCGCAGCAGAACTAAATACGTCCGGGTGGCGGAATGGCAGACGCGCTAGCTTGAGGTGCTAGTCCCCGAAAGGGGGTGGGGGTTCAAGTCCCCCCTCGGACACAAAATTAATGCAGAAGGCCGGTTGACCAGTTGGTCAACCGGCCTTCTGCATTATGCCGATTTCGCCGAACTTACTTTCCAGGCCACGGCGAGAACATCGTCGGACAAGCTTGTTTCTGCAGTTCACGCCACCTGTCCCGGGACGGGTCAATCGAGGCTCGCACCGCCGACGCAGTGCCTGAAACGCACCAGACGAGCCCCGCCCGACCACCCGTCCCGTGCCCTGCGATCGAGCCATCGCCGCAGTTCAAGTGCCTACTTGAACCCGTCCCACCGACCTGTCCCCCGAGCGATCCTCACGGAACGAGTGGGACAGGTCATCAGGCTCCGTACGTCCTTCATGCTGACTCGTCAATCGCAGCTCGGATGTCCGCCGTCAGGTAGCCGCGAACGCGTCGTGTGTTCTCTCCGTCGTGGACGTACTGGCGCGCGGGAGGGCATCCGAGATCTCCCATCTCTTTACCGAATGTCGTGGGCTCGACATCCAATGCCTTCACCAACTCTGCAGTGGGTATGAACTCACGCTCACTCAGGTCGTCGCCCAGGTAACGCGCGACTGATGCCAACGGCTCCGGCAGCCTGTCGCCACCGTTGTCAGACTTACCGCCCATCGTCACGACCGCCTCGTGATCCCGGACCAGCCGCGAATCCTGTCCAGCGGCGTGGCCCGTCAACGTTCCTTCGGTCTCACGCAGTGCACGACCTCGTTCGCAGATCACCCTCCAGTCATCGTTGGGCATGTAGAACGTTCGTACCGTCAGCGCCAGGACGTCGGCGCCGGATTGCGTCTCGCCGTCGGGGCGCAGGATTCCCACCCCCTTGTGCGAAGGGAGCAGTCTGCTGCTGTCGTAGCCGCGGGTGTTCATCTGGTCGCCCAGCACGATGTTGCTGTCGCGCCAGTCCATGACCCGCAACGCGAACCGTGATCCGAGCACCGCGCGCAGTTTCGACGGGATTGTGGTGCTGTCCGGTCGCTGGGTGGCGAGCACCATCACAAGCCCGGCCGCCGGCGCCTTCTTCGCGAGCCACGTCAGCAGCTCACCGATCCTCTCGCCCGCCGTGAGCCGCTTGCCCTGCACCAGCACAGACGTGCGGTCTTCCAGTGCGATGTGGACTTCGTCGACGATCAACGCCGTGATCGGCATGTCGAGCGTCTGGTCCCTGGACATGGCCGGCGTCACCTTCGATTCGGGGCATGTCAGGTCGTCCAGGTGCTGCATCCGGCGATAGCGCTGCTGCACGTCGTCGACCAGCTCCTCCAGCCAGTCCATGAACATCAACACGTGCTCGCTGTCGTCACCTGCCATGAACCGATGCGCGACCTGCTTGGCCGCCCGCCAGTCCTTGCCGTTCTTGAAGTCCGCGACGTAGAGCCGTGCGTGCGGATCGAGGATGAGTCCGGCGACGGCGAGCCGTTCGGCCATCGTCTTGCCTTGGCGTGGAATCGCGCCGATGAGCAACGACGTCCACACCAGCGGCAGGTCGATCCGACGTCCGCGCGCGTCCGTCCCGAAAGGCACCGCATTCCACGCATCCCACCGCGACGCTGTCAGCAACGGCGTGGGCGCCGGAGCCGAGGCGTACGGATCCTTGTCGGCCACCCAGATCGCCACGCGACCGGCATGCCCGCCGTCGCCACGCACCCGGTCCACGCTGAGCTGGATCTCGTCGATCGCCAGCGCGGACGCCAACTCCTCCCGGTTCTTCACGACATCGGCGGCCTTGCGCGTAGCGGGCAGGTCTACCGTCACGGCCCACCCGGCACCTTGTCGGGACGGCCGTTCGACCAGCCGCAGGGTTTCGTCTCTCCCGATCAGCTTGGCGTCCCGGAACACGTCGATCAGCACCTGGGCGTCCATCGTCCACATGAGGATCCGCGGCCCCGCGAGAACGGTCTTGCGGCCCGATGCACCGTCCTTCGCCCGGCCGGCGACTGCCAAGACGACCGCGCCGACGCCTCCCAGAATCCACAGCGCCAGATCGCCGTACACGAGCCTCGCGGCCGCGAGAGCCACGCCACCGACCAGCAGCACGGTGGCGGTCACCTTCCAGCGGAACAACGTCAGCGCACGGATCTCGACGAACTTGTCCGCCAGCTTCTCCGACTGCTCGGCAGCCTCACGGTAGTCACGAACCCGGACCCAGTTCCGCCAGCCCCGTGCCGCGATCACCAGGCCCCGGCCCACCGCCCTCGCACACCGGAACGGCACTCGGACCGCCCACGCGGATGCGCCCTTCACCGCATCCCTCAGAGCCTGCCGCGATCTCAACGCCGGCAGAACCACGCGAGAACCACGCCAGGTGCCCTCCAGCGCCGCACGCTCGTTCACCAGCTCGCCCTCGAGCACCGGCTCGGAAGGGACCAACTCGCCGCTCATCGCCGGTCCTCGTTCAACGTCGCGGCCAGCTTGGACGACAACCCACGCGAACACCCGGTGGCCTCGCGAACCCACGCCGGCGATACCTTCTCCCCTGCCTTGTGGGCCTTGCGGGCAACCGCGAGGTACTCCGCGAACGACGTGCGAGGAACCGGTGCCCCGTCCTCCACAGCGCCCAGCTTGTCCCGCAGCTCCGTCACCGCTTCGGCGGCGACGAACACGACCAGCGGCGGCACGGAGTGCAGAACCACGAGCGCTGCGGACCCGGCCACGAACGCACTCCAGGTGTTCATGACATACGTGGCGCCGAGCGTGAACCACTTCGCCGTCCGCACCCATCCACCGAGCCGCACACCTCTGCGAGCGGTCACCTGCTCCGCTCGCAGGATCGCCAGCAGGACCAGCGACACCATCGGGTCCAGCAACCAGGCCGCGAACCACGTCAACGACCACACCGGTGCTCCGGCCGCGGCGAACTGCTGCACGTTGGTCATGGTGAACGCCAGCCCCAGCAGAATGCCGGTCCAGCACAACCGGTCCACCTGCACGGCGACCCGCTCGATCGGCTCGCTCACTTCCGACCACCACCACGACGACGACGCACATACGCGGTCACCGTGAGCGCCTTCGTCACCGTGTACGACGCGAGCAACGCAGGCACACCGAGCGCCACCAACAGCAAGCAACCCTCGCCGCGGTTCGTGATGACCACCCACTGAACGATCACGATCAGCATGGCATTCACGACAACCCGCCCACCCAGAGACATCAGCCGCACACTCGTCCGCGCCACACCAGCAGCCGCTTTCGCCCGACGAGAACCAGCTCGCCAGACCAACACCAGAACCAGCAACACACCGACTGCGGCCAGCACCTGAGTGGGCATCACGCTGAGGGCGTTCATGAACGCGGTCCCCTCTCGGCCCGTTCACCGCGTTGCAGCCAGTGCCGATGAACCTCGCGCCGCTCGCCCTCCGGCAGCGCACCCCACACCCCGACCGTCTCAGCACCGGCCGTGCGCAACTCCAACTCCAAGCACTCGCCCCGCACCGGACACCCGGCGCACTGCCGCTGGGCCAACTCATGATCGGTCAGTTCCTCATCCACCCACGGTGGCTCACCCGTGAACGCCCACATGCACAGTCCGTCGCTCTGAACGAGGACGGTCATCTCATCGGTCGACACCCATCGCAGGTGATCCAGCGACCAGGCGATCCCGACCAGCCTCAGATCAGTCACGGAGGACCCCTTGGTCGGACAGGACTCGCCGGAGGGAGCTGCCGGGGATGACGAGACGGCCGTAGCGGCGCTCAGCCGTCAGCAACCCGAGCCGGATGGCCCGGAACACGACGGACTGACTGACGCCGAGCACCCAAGCGGTCTCGCGGATGGAGTGAACAGAACACGTGAAAACACGCATAGGAATAAACCTTCCAAGAATGAGCTGACGATTCAGCTCTAGATTGTTGATTTCAGCGCATATAGGCGCGCGTTCGAACGCACACGGCGTCGAATGCGCCGTGTCACGTCACCGACGAACAGAAAGCGGCTAATCTCAGCGCTGAGGCAAAGCGCGGAGGAATACGTGTCGGAGGATTGGGCGGCAGTCGCCAAAGCCATCAACGAGCGCGTGAAAGAGCTGGGCTGGCGTCAGCGGGAGCTTGCGGAGCGTTCGAACGTCTCCCAAGCGATCGTTCGCGAGATCCAGCACCACACGGTGGAGCGCCGGCGGGGACCGCGCACGCTGGAGTCCCTGTCCACAGCCATGGGCTGGCATCCCACGCACCTCGACGCGGTGCTGCACGGCCGTCGAACACCCGACCGCGATGAGCCGATCATCGATCCGGGCGACTCGCTCTGGTCGCGTTTGGACAGTGTCGAACAGCGCCTGGTCGACATCACAGAACGGCTCGACGACCTGAAGTCGGATCTCGCGTCGGTGGCGAAGCAAGTCCGCGAGAACAGGTAGCCCGGCGCGTTTCCGCTGGTTGAGTGCCCTGATTTCCATGCATCAATTTCAGCGCGAACAGCCGCCGGAACCCATGCATGTCCAATGCAAGTTCAATGCAGGTTCTGCGCTCCGGGGTGGCGCGAGCATGAGCGTGAACGACGAGTGGACCGGTCAATCTGCGCGCTGCCTGCAGGCAGCACTACGCATGACTCACGAAGCGTTCGCCGAACACCTCGGCATCGGTGTCCGCACGGTGGCCTCTTGGCACCAGAAACCGGAAACCAAACCGCGTTCGGGTCTCCAGCGTGAGTTGGACACCGCTCTGGCCACCGCGCCGACCGACGTGACAGACCGCTTTCACGAACTGATCAACGGCGGTCCGCTGAACCTGCCGGACGGTGCTGCGACAGACGCCGAACTCCGCCTGAGCGAAGACGCGACGATCGTGGCCGCCCTGAACTGGCTCGACACCCATGCGGGCTGGGACCCCGGCACGGCTCGCCGAGAAGTAGCCGCACGCCTCGCAGCCCTCGATCTGCACGCCTTGCAGGACCGTGGCGTTCACCGCGGACGCGTCGACCAGCGAGCCACGGCCCGCGCACTCGCGGAGTACTACGGGACTTCCGCCACCGGGCACGGCCGCTATTCCGCGAAGTTCGGCATGAACACAGTTTCCTCGACAACCGTGCTGACGCATCCGAACTGGCTGGACCTCGACTGCCCGCTGTTCCCGAAGCACGACAGGCTGAAGCTCGCCGGCGTAACTCCTGGCGACAACATCACGATGGACGAGGCGAGCGCAGACCGCGCCGCACAGCGGCTGGCCGAAACGCTGGCCCTGGGAAATCGCATGGTCAACATGCCGTTGTTCCGGCTGCTCGACGTGGACATACGGAAGCACCAGCTCACGGGCACCGTGGGCGTGACCGACTTCGTGGGGTACGTGGTGACGATGGACCTGCTCGAAGGCGAGCTGGTCGACGCGCTCACCACCGGCCAGCCGACGCGCCCGCGCTCACTCCCTCTCCGCGACACGTACATGCCGAACCTCGCATCCGCACTGGATGTCGGCGGCCGGATGTGCGCTGGCGGGGCTCTCGCGCTCACAGCCATCGCCCGCCCCGCAGACGCGTTCCGCAGTGAACCGGACTATCTGCTGCTCATCCAGGAACGCTCAGGCCAAGTGATCAACGCCGCTCGCCGCCTCGCCGTGATACCGAAGGGCTTCCACCAGCCGTTGACAGACTTCCGCGCCGACGCACAGGTGGGCGCGACCCTCCGTCGCGAGATGGAAGAGGAGCTGTTCGGGCGCGACGACGTGGACAACACCGTCGGCGAGCAACGGCACGCAGACCCCATGCACCCGACTCGGCAATCCGAGCCCATGCGGTGGCTGCTCGCCGAGCCCGGCCGTCTGCGCATGGAGTGCACCGGCTTCGGGCTGAACCTGGTGAGCGGAAACTTCGAGTTCGCCAGCCTCATCATCATCGAGGACGAGGAGTTCTGGACTCGCTATGGCGGAGACGTCCAGGCCAACTGGGAAGCCTCCCGTCTGCACCAGTACTCCAGCCGTGACGCAGAGCTGCTGGAAGAACTCGTGAACGATGTAGCTTGGAGCAACGAAGGGCTCTTCGCCCTTCTGCAGGGCCTGCGCCGCCTCCGAGAGATCGGTGGCACCCGCGTAGACCTGCCAGAGATCGAATGGGAGATCAGGTGACCGCCAACTGGCAAGCCGGAAACGCCGCGGACGACAGCACGGAGACCCGCGGCTGGCTGGTCGGACACTTCATCGACCCGTCGATCGGCGTCCGCTCGCAAAAGGACGTCGAAGTGAAGTGGGGTACGCACCTTGCTGGCGACAAACGTCCTGACTGGACCGCAGATGACCAGCGCACCACCCTGGTCCTGTTGGTGGAGGGCAACTTCCGCGTGGACACCACCGACGGCAGCAAAACCATGAGCCGTCAGGGCGACTACATCATGTGGGGACCAGGAGTCGACCACTCCTGGGAGGCTCTCGCGGACTCCGTCGTCATGACTGTTCGCTGGCCGTCACAGACCTGACAGCTCGAAGTCGGGCAGGCTCACCCGCGGGCCACCGATCTCGCGCAACCGCCGGATTCCTTGGAGCAACGCGAACAATCCCTCGTTGCTCCAAGCGTCCTGCTGCACCAGGCCGGTGATGAGCTCGCTGTCCAAGCTCGAGTACAACGTCAACCCCGACGCCTCCCAGTTCGCCTCGAGCTGCCCGCCGAACCGGGGCCAGAACTCCTCGTCCTCGATCACGACGAGCGTCGCGAACTCGTAGTTGCCGCTCACCAGGTTCAGGCCGAATCCAGTGCACTCCATCCGCATTCGGCCCGACTCTGCCTCCAGCCACTTCATCGGCGCGGACCAGCGACCAGGATGCATTGGCGACATCACCCGCGACGCGCCCGCGGTCGCATCCACGTCGCCGCGCCCGAACAACTCTTCCTCCAGCTCTCGCCGGAGCGTGGCACCGATGCGGACATCAGCCCGAGGTTCGGTGAGCGGCTGGTGAAAGCCCTTCGGGATGACCGCCAGCTTTCCGGCGGCGTTCACGACCCGCTCCGACCGCGTTTGCACGATCAACGCGTAGTCCGCGGCACCGCGGAACGGATCCGCCGGCCGAGCGATCGCCACGACCGACAGGACCCCGCCGGCACACACCCGTCCAGCAACGTCGAGCACGGCCTCCAAGTTCGGCAGGTACCTGTCCCTCAACGGAGATGGTCGTTGGGAACCACTGACGAACGAATCGGCCAGCTCTCCTTCGAGAAGGTCCATCGTCAACGCGTATTCGGCGAAACTCCCAACATCGACGACTCCGCGGATACCCCGTGCGCCGACGTCGATCTGCACCAACTGGTACAGCGGCAGGTTCGCGAACCGAACGTCGAGAGCCGCAGCCGTCACAAGCCTCCGAACAGCCGCCTCCGCGCCTTCTGCGTCCACTGTGGATGCCGCGCGCTGTCGCGTCATGAGGACTAGTCGCTCGTTCGCGGCGTCAAGTGGAAGTCGGAGCTCGTTCCATTCGGGCCGCGTAAGAACACTGGTCCGAACCTCCACACCTGAGGTGCGGATCGCGAAGGTGTCCGAAGTTCGGTAGTAATCCCTCACCGCCTCCGCGACCTCACGTCGGCCGATCCTGCCCTGCCGCGCCCGCTGCGTCTGCACCGTCCCTGTATCGGCGAGCTCCAGCCCTGCCCCGACTTTGGCCGCGGTCGATCCCGAGACCCAACCAGCCGCCACGTCGAGCCATTCGAACGCACCTGCCAAGCCCGGATAGACCGACGCTTCAGACGCACTTCCCGCTGGACCACGCTCTGTCGGCGGAGCCAGCAGCTCTTCGACCGATGTGCCGAACATGCTCTCAAGCAACCGGGCGGTACTCGCCTTCACCTGCCCGAGTGCCTCACCTGAAGACCGGCGTCCTGCGACGAGTCTCTGAAGGTGCCGAAGCCCCAGAGTTCCAGGTTCGCGATGCTCGCGCGCATACAACTCAGCTTCTTGGACGAACTCCTCCAACGTCAGCCGGCGATCCCATATTCGCTGTTCAAGCACAGTGCGGAACGCCCGCATCGCTCCTCCTTGCCCTCAGGTCGCATCAGGTCGTCCCAAGTCACTCCCGGGACGTTCCGCTGATCGAGCGCTGATGAGATGTTTATTTCAGTCTGACATGTCTTATCCGCGTTCGTCAGACCGTCCGGTGACGTGAGGACTCCGCGTCCGCCTCGAACACGTCACCGGACACCTCTAACCACGATCTGCGGGAGGAGCCGCTATGAGCGTGCTGACGGCGATCCTCGGCCTTGTAGCGGCGACGACATGGACCTGGATCATCGGCGACCACTTCGACTGGTGGAAGCGAGCAGCAGCCCGCCGACGCCATCACGACTACTAGGCGGGTCGGGATGAACGGCCTCACAGCTGAAGCGATTGGCGACATGTGGTTTTCGCTCACCAACGAACAACGCTCCGAACTGCTGTCACAGCGACGCCAGAACCAGCTTTCTGAGAAGGCACTCGGCGCAGCACCGACCGACCAGACCGAGGAACTACAACATGCCCAAGAGGTACTCCACGGTTCGCGGCCGTGAGTTCGGCGAAGGGGTGCGCGCCGCCATCTCACAGGCGGGAATGACCTCCCGACAGCTCGCCGATCTGCTGGGCTGGCAAGAGGCCAAAGTCTCCGACATGGTGAACGGCAAAGGCGGCGTCACCCTCCTGGAGATCGCGGTGGTGTTAGGCGCCTGCCGAGTGCCTGAGGCCGAACGCGAGCACCTGCTCAGTCTCTTCCCCGTCGTGGACGAAGGCGGCTGGTGGCAGCCGCACGGCAGGTGCGCACCAGTCCGGTCACGCACCGCCATGGCGCTCCTTGCCGAGGCCGAGACCTCGGTCAGCTGGCACCCGCACGCGATCCCAGCTCTTCTCCAGACAGATGACTACGCACGTCGTCTGATAGCTGCTTCGGCCACCTTACCCGCAGCCGAACTGGACGACAGGCTGTGCGTACTGCACGAGATGCAGGAGCTGCTCCACACCGGCCTCGACTGCACCTTCTATCTGCACGAGCTCGCGCTTGAGCTGGAGGTCGGCGGACGCGAAGAGCACATCACCCAGCTTCACCACCTTCTGCGCATGGCGAGCTGGTCGAGGATCAGGGTTTTGATAGTGCCCGCGTGGGCTGGCGCGCACGCCGGCATCGCGGGGCCGTTCACTCAGCTCACGTTTCCGAAGTACCAACCGCTGATCTGGACCACGACGGAGAACTCCAGCCTCTTCGCCGAAGCCGAACACGCAGTCAAGGGGTATCAAGCCGTCGTCCGAGCACTGGACGAGATCAGCCTCGACGAGGACCAGTCGTCGAGGCTGATCTCCGGCCGATGCGTACGCCTCCAAGAGCTCGATGCCGCAGAGGACCTGATCCGCGACGACGAGCCCTTTCCGCCAGTGCAGTAAGCGGCGCGAGCCATCGAGATGAGAACGAGCCCATGCCGAAAGACTTCCGGGCCACTGCGCTTGAACGCGCAGTCGGCCGCAAGCTCGCCACATGGCGAGACGTACGCGGCCTCAGTCTTTTCGAAGCAGGCAGGCGCGTCGGCTTCAGCAGCGCCAAGCTGTCCATGATGGAGAACGCGATACAGCCTTCAGCAGTCTTCGACGTCATGGCGCTGGGCTTCATCTACAAGGTGCCCACGGCTGAGTCCCAAGCCGTGATGTCGCAGACACAACGCGCCGCAGAGCTTCGGACATTCCGCCAGCCTCAAGCGGCAGACCTCGACCCAGCAGACGACTTTCCCTCTCTACTCGCTGACGCGACTCGACTGAGGACCTTCGCCGTGGACTCCGTGCCAACCGTCCTCCGACTGCCCGACTACTCAGCAGCGATGAGCCAGCAGTGCGATCCGACCAATGCCGCGACACTCGTGCGCATCTGGGAGGCGTGGACATCCCGGGCCAGTGGAACCGATTGTCTCGCAGTCGAGGCGGTGTTGCCGGAAGCAGCACTACGACATCTCGTCGGCGGCAAGCGTGACCTAAAAGCGCAGCTGCTTCATCTCATCGAGGTGAGCGTGCGTCCCGAAGTAAGCCTTCGGGTGGTGCCGCACTCGGCCGCAACCTACCCCGTCATGAACTTGTCCTTCGCATGGATGAGCTTCCCGCACAGACAGCACAACGACGTGGTCTACACGGAAACCTTCTTGCGCTCCGAATACCTCGAATCTCGTGGCGAGGTCGAGCAGGTGGCCAACAGGTTCTCCGCGTTGCGACAACTGGCGCTCGACGAAGACGAGTCACTGGAGTTCATCGCCGAAACCGCCGCACGTCTATAGGAAGCCGTGCACGGTTCCCACCCGGCACCCTTGTGTCCGCAGTCTTCCCGACTCCTGGGAGATGCTGTCCGCAGTGCATGACTACCGCCGTCTTGCCGCACCTGGCTCTCTCAGCACGCGCGCGAGCCAACTGTTCAAGAAGTCCACCCTCAGGCACCGCTACTCCTCGGTGACGTAGCGCAGATAGGCCTCCGGCTTCGCCATGTACCGACGCCAGTGATCGACCAGCGCCAGGTCTTCCCACCTCGATCGCTGGAAGCCGTGCTCCCCCACCTCGATGATGTCGGCGTCCGGTGTCGACGCCAGGATCGGCGAGTGGGTCGCGCAGATGATCTGCGCCCCCGACTTGCCCAGCTCGTACATCAAATGCATCAACCGCAGGCAGGACTGGAACGACAGCGCGGCCTCTGGCTCGTCCATCAGGTAGAAACCCGGTTCGCGGAACATAGCGGCGAACACGGTGAGGAAGCCCTCGCCATGGCTCATCTCGCTCGTGTCCTCGTCCCAGTACCCGTTCATGCCGCTCACCGCGTTCATGAACCCGAACGCGGTCTCCGCGCGCAGGAAATAGCCCTTGCGCTTCGTCCGCGGACCGACACGATGCCGGGAACCGAGCGCGGTGGTCTCGAACTTGACCATCTCGCCGAGTTCTGACTTCGGCCGATCGTTGACGTACTTCCGCCCAGCCCGCCCGCCCTGCACGTCCAGCCCCCACGCCTCAGCGAACGCCTCGACCAGAGTGGACTTGCCGGAGCCATTTTCGCCGACCAGGAAGGTCACCGGCCGCTCGAACGTCATCCCTTCGTCCGCCAACTGGCCGACACACGGCACGTCAAGCGGCCACGTTCTCCGCGAGCCACGAGGAAGCGACTCAGCGGGAATGTACACACGGCGGGCGAGCATGAGCAGATGTCCTTTGGTCAGTTGTTCCAGAGCGGATTCTCGCGAAGGAACACCGTGCCACCCGGTGACACGTCGGCCGGCCATTTAGACCGCACATGTTGGGAGTACACGGTTTCGAGGCCGCTGTGCGAACTCCGTCGGGAAAACTGATGACATCCTAGCCATCTCCGATCGCGTCAGGATTTCAGCCAGCGTCTCCTCCTGCACGTGTCCATCTGCAATCACCGTGACAAAGCGCACGGCCACACGGACCCGTCCGGTGCGATCGCGACCCTACCGCCGCAGCTTCGATAACCGCGGCGCCGCCGATCCGGCACGGCGCCGTGCCCTCGGTCGCCAGGTGAATCTGCACGACGTCGTCAACGCGATGCTTGCTGCGCGTCGGCGAGCACCACGTGGCTCCATGCCCAAGTCAACGCGGTCATCCGGGACAACTCGTCCCGGACTCCGCCGTCCTCGCACACGAACTGGCGTGCCTTCTCCGATGTCGTAACTCGCTGGGCGAACGTCGCAGGCCGGGCAGTCCCCCATCCGACCGTGCCAGGCGCACACGGCGGTCCGGTGCTGTCCCCCGCGTTCGTCGAGCACCTCATGGGTCTCCCGGCTGGGTGGCTCACAGGCGTTCCGCTGCTCCGCGTCGACCAGCTGCGGATCCTCGGCAACGGCGTTGTCCCGCACCAAGCCGCCCTTGCGGTCTCGATGCTGCTTGACGACTTCCACGCGGTCACGCAAGCGTCGACTCAAGGGCGTGCGGCATGAACCTCGTCGAAGCTCTGGCCGAGTTCGAGGCGGCCAGCACTACCAAACGGGCAACGGGCACGCCTCGGGTTGACGGGCTGCCCGTTGCCCGGCCCCCTGAGCGAGTTCGACGAGGCACCTCGCGCTACGCGTTCACCACCATCGATGTCCATGGTCGTCTGGGTGACAGGTCGTTGGTCAGGTTGCTGAACTGGCTGCCCGGCACCTCGCTGAAACCGACCGTGCTCAACGACCGGATCATCGTGCTCCGTCGTTCTCCGGGCACCGCGACCGTGTTGAAGCTCGGCCACATCCGCCTCCCGGCAGCGATCCGGCACCGCTGTCAGCTGCACGCGGGCGACGGGCTCCTGCTCACCACCTCTGCCGCTCGCGACCTCCTTGTCGTGTGCACGACGGCGGCACTCGACCAGGCACTCCGCGCGTACGTGCGCGGAGAGTCGCCGTGAACGACATCGACCTCGAGGCGGTGCGGCTTCTGCTCAACCGCCTCGGGGTCCGGCCGGAACAACTGCTCGACCAACCTGCACCGACCTCGATGCCGAGCGTCCGTGAGTACGTCGAGAGCGTGTCCAAAGCCGTACCCGCCGGCACGCTGCGGGTCTACGAGACGTACTGGAACCGCATCGTCGACGAGTGGGGCGACCGTCCACTCGACGAGCCGACGCCACTGGACATCAAGCAGCTCGCCGAGCGAACCAAGGCAGCCGCCCTCGTGCGCAAGAACTCGCGCGGCGGCCGCTCAGCCGCTGAACACCTCATCGCCGCAGCCCGCTGCCTATACCAGCACGCGATCGCGGACCGCCTCATGTCCGAAAGCGACAACCCAGCGCGACGCGTCGCCAAACCACGCCGACTCGCCAACACCCGCCGTGCGCTTCCCGACAACCGGCTCCGCGAGATCAACGAAGCCGCCGGCACGACCGGCAACGATCCCGAGCTCGACCTCGTCCTGCTCCGCTTCCACACCGAGACCGCCGCGCGTCGTGGCGGCGCACTCGCGCTCCGGCGCTGCGACCTCGACCCGGAGCAATGTCTCGTCAGGCTCCTGGAGAAGGGCGGCACCGTGCGCTGGCAGCCGGTCTCGCCAACCCTGATGAAGCACCTCCTCGTTCTCGGCGAACAACGTGGCGCCATCGGCAACGAGCAGCTTCTCCGCTACCGCAACGGCGACCCGATCACGAGGCGCCGATACGACTACCTATGGCAGCGGCTCGGCAAACACCTGCCCTGGGTCGCAACGCAACAGGTGAGCACCCACTGGATCCGCTACACCACGCTGACATGGGTCGAGCGGCACTTCGGGTACGCCGTCGCGCGCGTGTTCGCCGGACACTTCGGCAAGAGCGACGCCGGCACCACGACCACCTACGTCCGAGCCACCATCGAAGAGGTCGCCACCGCGCTCGCCGCGCTAACGAACGAAGAGCATCCCCTCGCGGTCGTCAGTCCTCGGCAACTCTCTTCGACAAGTCGTGACTCGATAGGACGGACTTAGAACGCCGCACGCATCCAATCGAACATATGTACGAATGCAGTGATAGGTTCTCGCGTCATGGATCGGCAGCTTCTTGAATCGTCCCAAATGGACGGCACACTCACCTACAGGTACGACTCGACCGGACGACCGGTGGCTCTCTTGCCGGCGAGGTGCAAGCTCGGGCGGCACACGCTCGGCCACTCCCAGTTCCGCGCGGTCGTACAAGATGGTGAAGCCCACATCAGCTGCCTCGCATGCGCGACCAACGGCTCCGACGACGCCTGGCGGCCACGGCGCCTGCTCCCGACAGCGCGGAACTGTCCGAGGAGCGCTACTTCGAACTCGCCCTCCGCCGCGCGAACCGTGCACTGACCGCGAGCAGGTGAAGATGACGCTCCACACTCCGTACACGACATGGGAGGGCGACACCATCCACGGCCGGAGGGCTGTACTCACCAGCGTCGGGGTCCAGCTGGATCGCCTGTTCGCCCGTGTCGCAGGTGCACCACGACACGTGATCGAGACCGGCCTGGACATGACCGGCGAGGTCCACGGCAGGCTTCACGGCCGCTTTCCGAGCATCGATGGCGACTGGTTCGGCGTCGTCAACTACGAGATCGGCTACGCAGACGGCCGCCCGCAGAAGGTGCACCTGGTCAACCAACTGGTGCCGTTCCACGTGCTGCGACTGCGCGAACGGCCCGGCGGGCGAAGCTAGGCCGTTCGGGTTACCTTCGGATTCCTGGTGAGCAGGCAACACACCAGGATCGGAGGTCGCCGTGGCACACGACTCCGTTCCCGCTTGGGTCGACCCGATGTTGGCCAAGCCCGACGGCGACCGCCTGCGGGAGGGTCCGCAGTGGGCTAACGAGTACAAGCTCGACGGCTACCGCGTCGCGATGCGCATCGGCGCCGACGGAACGACAGCGCTGACGAGCCGCAACGGCCTCGACCTCACTGCCGAGTTCGCTGAGCTGACCGACGTGCTCACCGCGGCGCTGCGAGGGCGCGCCGCGGTGCTCGACGGTGAGGTCGTGGTCTACAACGAGGCCGGTCAAATCGACTTCGGCCTGCTGCAGCAACGCCGAGGCCGCTTCCAGAAGCACAACGCCGCCAGGCGCACCGACCCGTTCGAGGACGTGCCCGTCCGCTTCCTGGCGTTCAATCTCCTGCTGGTCGACGACCAACTCCTCCTCGACCAGCCGTACGAGCAGCGGCGGCGACTGCTCACCGAGTTGCCGATGCCGAATCCGTTTCGGATCACCATCGTGCCGTCGTTCACCTCCGACGAGCTCGCCGCCGAACGGCTCACTCCGCAGCGGCTCCTGGAGCGCGTCGCCGCAGAGGGACACGAAGGCCTCGTCGCCAAGCGCCTCGGCTCCCCCTACCTACCGGGCAAACGTCCCGACTTCTGGTGCAAGCACCCGCCCATGCAGACCCGCGAGGTCATCGTGTGCGGCTGGCGACTGGGCCAGAGCGGCTTCACCGGCACCGTCGGCGGCCTCCTGCTCGGTGCACACGCCCCAGACACAGGCGACTTGGTCTACATCGGCGACGTCGGCAGCGGCTTCACCCGGCAAGAACGCGGCCAACTGCGCGACCGACTCAAGCCGTTGGAACGCGCCGGCCATCCCTTCGCGGCCGCACCTCCGCGTGAGGACGTCGTGCGCGCTCGATAAGTGGATCCGACCTTGGTTGGCGAGGTCCAATTCCGGCAGTTCACCCGCGGTGACGACGGGCGGCTGCGGCACACCGCGTGGCGCGGCCTGCACGCGGACCGCGACACCACAGCCCCTGCACTTGCTCCGAAACCACCTCAGCTCAGCAGCCGTGTCACGGTCAACGCCGGAGGACGCACGCTCACCCTGTCCAACTTGGACAAGCCCCTGTACCCGGACGACACCACCAAGAGCGAGGTCATCACCTACTACAGCCGCATCGCGCCAGTCCTACTACCGCACCTGGCGAACAGGCCCGTCACGTTCGTCCGCTTCCCCCACCGCGTCCACGGGCAGAAGTTCTTCCAGAAGAACCTCGACGCCAGCACACCCGACTGGCTGCCGACGGTGCGACTGCGCGGCGGCGGTTCCCGGCGCGGAGCCGACACCGACGAGATCGTTCGCTATCCCTTGCTGGAGGAGCTCGCCGCACTCGTGTGGGTCGCGAACCTCGCCGCACTCGAACTCCACGTTCCTCAATGGACGGTTTCGAACGGCGTGCAGAGCCCACCGGACCGACTCGTGTTCGACCTCGATCCAGGCCCAGGCACCACGGTCGTCGACTGCTGCCGCGTGGCCGAGCGGTTGTACGAGGTGCTCGTCGCCGAAGGGCTGGCGCCTGTGGCCACAACATCAGGATCGAAGGGCATTCAGGTCTACGCGGGCGTCGAGATGACCAGCACACAATCCCTTCGGCCTACGCGAAGACCATCGCGGCGGCGTTCGAACGGGAGACACCTCAGCACGTGACGGCCGCGATGTCGAGGGCCCGCCGGGAAGGCAGAGTGTTCATCGACTGGAGCCAGAACAACATCGCCAAGACCACTATCTCTCCCTATTCGCTGCGTGACCATGACGAGCCGACCGTGGCTACGCCTGTCACCTGGGCGGAGGTTCACAGCTGCCGCAAGCCGGACGAGTTGACGTTCACCGCGGATGACGTGCTCAAGCGGACTGCAGACCTCGGCGACCTCTTCGCGATGGTGGCGCAGGAGCGAGCGCCACTACCTGATTGACGCGGCACGATCTGCCAGTGGTGGCGCCGTGGGTCGAACGTCCACAGAACCCCCTCCCACCACGCTCACGGCCAACGATTCGGCGAATGGCCAGATAGTCACTGCGCGAACATCTCCCTTGGCACCGCCGTTCGAGCGAAGCAGATAACTGTCGGTGGTCCGCCATATGGTGTAGAGGTGGCAAGTCGACGTGAAGGCGACCAAGTAGCCAGCCCGTACTCGACGGGTGGCGGCGGCACCGTTCTAGAGCACCGGTTCGGGGCGACCCTGCTGGCCAACCTGCTCATGGGCGACCCGGTGCCTGCCCTGGGAGATGACGTAGTCCCGGTGTCAGTGCGGTTCCAAGCCAGCGCTTTCAGCCCGGTGGACGACCTGGTTGTCGTGGGCGATACCCCAGATGGTGGGCAGCGACGGTTGTCGATCGGTGTTCGCAGAGCTCCGAGCTTCGCGGCCAGCGACGCTCCCACGGTGGGCCTGCTGGTGTCGTATCTACGAGTTGTCACCGACCACTGGGACGAGGTCCGAGCTGGCCGCTGGCGTCTGGGACTGGCAGTGGTGAGCCCGAATCCGGCGGTGCGTCAGCTGGGCGAGCTTGGAGTGATCGCGCACGGGCAACCTGACGAGGAGGCGTTCCGGGCTGCGGTGAACCAAGTTGGCCGCAGCAACTACCCTGCTCGTACGCGTTTGAAGCATCTTGACGAGCTGGTCGCCCAGGCTACCGCGGACGAGAAGGTGCGCACAGAAGCCTCGTCCGGTGAGTTGACTTGGCGCCTTCTGCACGTGCTGCGGCTGCGGGAGTTGCGGTTGGAGGGCACCGACGAGTCCGATCGCACGGTGACCGTCGCTCGCCTGCGCAGTGTCGTACCGGACTTGTCGTTGGCGCGAGCCGACGCCCTGTTCGACGGGCTGGAAAGGCTGTCGCGGCGCTACGCACCTGCGGCGGCCACCGTGACCGGGGAAATGGTGCGCCGGGATCTGTCTGGGACAGTGGTCGATCGCTCGCCCTCCTTTGCCAAGGCGTGGCGGGTGCTGGACGCACTGTCGGAGACGGCCGCCGCCGAGGTGAGGTTCGGCTTTACCAGGGCCGGGGCGACGATGGAGCTGCCTCGTCCCAGCGCTGGGGAGGCACTGGTCGCCGCAATGGGCGCAGCCGCGTCGCGGAGCTCCGCGCTGGTCATCACCGGCGAGCCGGATGCCGGCAAGTCTGCGCTGGCATTGCGAACAGCAGGGCGAGTGCGCACGCAAGGGGCCGCGGTCACCCTACTCAACCTGCGGCAGATGCCCGCGACACTAGTAGAGCTCGAGGCACTGCTGGGCGCCCGGCTCGCCCAGGTGTTGGGTGCTGCCGCCGTGGGCACGGGGCGACTGCTGTTGGTCGACGGCGCCGAGTCGGTGCTGGAAGGGCGCGGCCTCCTGCTGTCCGCTCTGGCCCGCGCGGCGATGAGCGTCGGGTTCGGTGTAGTAGCGGTGACACGGACTGACGGCTTCGGGGCGGTCCGCGACCTGCTTGAGCGCGCCGCACGTGAGGCGCAGCGCGATTGCGGGAGCCAGGCTGATGGAAAACTGGTCGTCGAGCACGAAGTCGCGCGGTTGACCCTGGGCGAGATCTCCCAGGTGGTCGAGGCGTTCCCGCAGCTGCAGCGCTGGGCGGACGATCAGCGTGCGATGTGGCTGCTGGGCCGACCCGGTCTGGTCGACATGCTGCTGCGTGCCGGTCCTGAGATCGCCGCACCGGACGGGCCGGTGTCGGAGGCTGGCCTGTTCGCTGTGGTGTGGCACCACCTGGTACGCCGCGGTGGCGTGACGGGGCCGGGAGCACCCTCGCCCGAGGCCCGCGATCAGGCTCTGCAAGGGCTGGCGCGGCGGGAGTTGCTGCCAGACGCTGATCATAAGGCTCCAGAGGCAGCCGCGTTGTCTTCACTGCGCTCGGACGGTCTGCTGGCCCCGCTCGGCGCGACCGACGCCTGGCAGCCAGCCGACCGGTTCGCCGGTGATCTGGTGCGGGACATGGCCATCGTGCGGGTTCTGGTCACAGAGGGGTTCGAGGTCCTGTCGCGAGCGCAGGCCCCGCGCTGGGCCCTGCGTGCAGCCAGGGTCGCCTGCCAGGCCCGACTGCTGGGCGGTCGCGAGATCACGAAATCGTTGCGCCAGCTGCGTGCCGAGTTCGATCAGATCGCCGTCGATCACGGCCAGCGGTGGTCGGACGTGCCGTGGGAGGCGGTGCTCACCCTGGGCGAGGCGCGGCAGGTTCTGAGCCAGACGTGGTCGCAGTTGCAGGCCGAGCGGTACGCGGCCCTGCGGACCGTGATCCGGCTAGCCATGCAGCGTCACACCACCAGCGGAGTCGGTGACCCGGTGGTGCTCGGACCGCTGGTCGAGGCGACTTTTTGCGGGAACCGTGTTGGCGAGACCGCCGCTGACGACGACGGGCGGATCGCGCACGAGCTTGGACGTTCCATACGCGAGCTGGTGTTGGTGTGGCTACGTGGGCTGGTGGTCGCCGACGGCGGCCCCGTCGCGCTTCGGCAGCAGGTGCGCGATCGCATCCTGGCGGCCGAGCCTGACCATTGGGACGAGTTCGCGGTGGAGGCTCTGTCCACCCTCGGCCCGGATCTCGATGATCGGGTCGCAGCGTTTCTGCAGGATATTGCCGCCGATGGTGGTGCCCGCCTGGATGCTGTGGTGGAGCGCTCCTGGCCTTCGGTGGCAATGGCCCGACATCAGCCGGACCTGCTGCTGGTGCTGGCGGAGTCCTACTACATCGAGCGGTACGACGCCGAGCAGGACGAGGACGACTGGGCAGGGCCATCTCTGTGCGCCGGCAGCATCAGGCATCACCGCGGTGGCGCGAGCGTCCTCGACCGGCTAGCCAGTTGGAGTCACGGTCCATTCTGGTATCTGTTGATGGCGCGGATGGTGCCGACCCTGGCGATGATCAACAGGATGCTCGACCACGCCGTGCGCAGCCGCGCTACGGACCACGACGCCGTCCCGTTGTCAATGGATGAGTTGCCTGGCGTAGAACTGGATCTGCCGGGAATCGGTGTCCGGGAATGCGTCGGTGACGAATCCGTGTGGGCCTGGTACCGGGGCTCCTCGGACGGCCCGTACCCGTGCGTGAGCGCGTTGCTGGCCGTTGAACGTCTCGCCGATCAGCTCGTGGCCATCGCGGGGGTACCGGTGGAGCAGGTCGCCCAACTGCTGTTGCACGAGTGCAACAACCTGGCCATGCCTGGTCTGGTAGTCGGGTTCCTCGCACGCCATCTGGAGCAGGAGGACCGCTCACTGGATCCGTGGCTGTGCAGCCTCGAGGTGTGGCATCTGGAGGTCGCCCGGACGGTCGGAGAGGGAGTGCTGCACGTTCAGGGTCCAGACCTCGCAGATCTCGTCGGCCGTGCCCGCCGCGTCGACAACCTGCGCGACCTCGCCGCCGAACTCACCATTCGCGCCGCTCTCGCCGGTGACCACACCCGACTGGAGGAGCTTGCTGCCGTCGGCGAGGAACTCATCCGTCGCGCCGATGCCCTGCTCGCCGACTCCGATGGCGGCGAGGAAGCCGAGCGGTTCCTCACCTCGGTGCGGGGTTGGGCGGCAACGTTCGATCCACAGAACTATCACCTGGAGGCCGACGAATCGGGAAACACGTTTCTCCAGTACGCGCACCCGGAAGACCTGGCAGCCCACATGCGGCCCGAAGCAGAGGCGTTCGCCCGCGCCAGCGAAGCGATGCGTCTGCAGAACACCTACGCCCGACGAAGCTCCGACCTCGGCACGCGAGCGGACACTCCGCCGTTGGACACGCTGCTGAGCGATATCGCCCTCGCACGGTCCTTCGGCAACAATCTGCCCGACGCCGGACTCGACCGGCTTGACCCATCCGCCGCCGTCGCGGCCGCCGCTGCCTTGGCCCACGTCCGCACACACGTGTCGGTGTCGGCCGAGGACCTCCGCTGGGCGACGGACATCCTGATCAGGGCGGCCGCCGCACCGCCCCGAGACGACTACGTCGCCTCCGCCGTCTACCCGGCGGGCGCCGACCGTTCCGCAGCGTCCGGCCTGCCAGCGCTACTGGCCGCGGCATCGCCGGACACCGATCTAGATCGTCCCGGCATCCTCGCGGCCCTGGAGCAGTGCGCCACGAGCCGATTCCATGAAACACGCATCGCGTTCGCTCAGGCGCTCCACCACGTGTGGTCCGCGCCATGCGACACCGATCAGTGGCCAGGGGTGTGCCGTCACGTAGCAGCGTTGGAGGCGGTGCGGGCGGGACTGCGGGACTGTCGTCTTGGCGACGGAGACCCTGTCACTGGGATACGCGGCCGTCTTCGGCTCGACGGCCCCTACGAGCAGACGCTGCCCGCGGTCGAGACGAGGCGGCTCTACCTGATAACGCTCATCCCGCCGCTGATCGCCGTCGCGTCCGCGTCGCGTAGCCACTGCTGCGTCGCAGACCAAGCAGGCGTCCTGCTCGACGTCGTGCTGGACGCCTATGCCCGCGCCACCGACCGCTGGGCGCGCAAGCGGTTTCAGAACCGGTACAGCAGGCAGGGTGCCCGTGTGATCGTCGAGTTGGCCGTGGGCGGGAACACTGAACCATTGACCGGGTATGTGCGGCGATTCGCCTCCAACGCCTCCGCCCTGCACGGCTTCATGGACGATCTGGCCGTGCTGTTCACCTACGACGACGACCTGAGGCCCTGCTTGCCGGACGTGTGGCACCTCGCCATGGACACGGCGCTGCAGGCCATCGGTGACGCCACCATGCTGCGTGCCAGCCGCTACCGAGGCGAGGACGTGCTCGCAGGGCTACTGCCCGCTCCTAGGATCGAGGTTAGCGACATCGACATCGATGCAACGCTGACCCATGCCCGCGCAGGCTGGTTGCACCCGGATTCCATCGCCGACCTCGTAGACCGCTGGATCCCATTGGCCCGTCACGAACCCGATGCTCTGGACGCGCTCGCGAAAATGGCCAGATGCGCCTCACTGGACTGGCAGCGCGGCACCGGGCTGCTGTGGGCCGAACAACTAGCCGACGACACCCACCACACCCTCGCCAACCGGTGCTGGTACCTCACCGATTGGCTGGCCGACATCCACTCCCACGAGGACATGACGCCCGACCAGGCGCGACGGTGGCGACGCATGGTCGATGGACTAGCCGCCGCAGGCGATCGCCGCGCGGCCAAACTGCAACGCATCGAGGAATAGCCCACGCAGGCAGCAACATGAGATTCATCCGCCCGGCGGGGAGGCCCCGCGCCACTGGAACCGGCGGACGAGACAGTACGGTGACTCCATTGGGGCGATCGGCGGAATCTTGCGCGATCCGCACGTACTGGTTCGTCTTACAACGATCGCATCATGATCAGTCTCAGCGCGCGTGACGCCGCTTCGATCGTGACCTTCCTCGGCGCGCAGATGCAGATGGGCGTCGGCGTACTTGTCCCGTTCGGGTTTCGAATGAACGTTGAGCAGCTGCTTCCTCCGTCTCTTGACGCGGGCACGGATCACTAGCGGTGCCAGGGCGAGCAGCAAGGGGCCGAACGTGCGGCCACCCATCACGGTCAAGGCGCCTGCTGGGTGAGTTTTGGCTGGCGTCGTAGAAGACGACTGAGCCGGGCGCGATGCGCACCCCCGTTTGAGGGTCCACCTCGGCTCGTTGGGCCGGATCTCTGCACGCGGGGGGATCTCCAGTGTCTGCGTCTGGCCTGCGGCAGCGGGTGGGACGGTGACGTCGCACTGCCGTGGTGGGGGCAGGCCCCACCCGGTGAGCAGGACCGTCAGCAGCACGATCAGCACCGCGGGGCGACACGATCCCCCCAGACGTCCAGGACGTCGATCGCAGGATTCGGCAATCGACGTTGCTATCGTGCGATCTCTGACCGCTGGCGACACCGGCCGCGGAGGGTCTGGAGGTTACCGTGAGTCCGCGTTCCGGTGGAGAGTCGGACAAGCTCGGCAACTACTACGAGGGCTTGTGGATCATCTGGCAAATGCTGGAGGTTATCGCCGGCCGGGCAGAGTCGATCACGATCGAAGCGCTGGGCGACCTGGGAGACGGGGCCGAGTTCGTTCTCCGCTCCAGCAACAAGGTGTGCTTGCACCAGCTCAAACGTCAGATCGGCGATGCGAACGAGTGGACGCTTGGGACACTACGGGCGAAACGCGTTCTCAAGTACGCGGCCCAGCACACAGGCCAAGGTCGACACTTCTGTTTCGTCTCATTGGTCCCGGCTCGAACTCTCGACGAACTTGCCGGACGCGCAGTGAGATCAACCGACGTCGTCTCCTTCGTCGCCGACCTGACCTCCAACAAGAATCTGACGGATGCCTTCGCAAGCCTTGCCTCAGACTCTGACTTCGGATCCGAAGACGCAGCATGGCAGGCTCTGCAGCGGATCGAGGTCTCCTGGACTGACGAAAGGCTCATCAAAAGCCACTGCGTCACCCTCGCCGAGGTGTACCTCCAAGGCCTACCCCCTCACCCGATGACCCTGGTACTGGGCGAGATCGCTGCTACCAGCATCGGCGAGATGCTCGACATCGCGACTCTGGACGAGAAGCTTGCTGAGCACGGCATCCGTCGGTCCAAGGAGAACAGGCAAAGTGCAGCGCGCAGCGAGATTGACGCGATGCTCGCCACCTGGACGGCGGGAGTAGAGGCTGAGCTGTTCGAGCCGGGCATTCCCAGAGCCGCCGCAGCCACGATCGCAGCAGCCGTTGAGGCGCGTGACTGCCGGATTGTCTTTGCAGCGGGTGTTGCCGGCAGCGGCAAGTCGGCGGTGCTCCAGCAAGCGATCAGTCATCTGCGTCAAAATGATCATGTTGTCGCGGCCGCTCGTCTCGACCGTTTAGAGCCGTTCGCGTCGACGGGCCAACTCGGCGAGCGCTTCGCCCTGAGCAGTTCACCAGTGGCAACGCTTGCGACAGCCGCTGCCGGGCGGAAATGCGTTCTCGTCATCGATCAGCTCGACGCCATCAGCAAGGCTTCAGGCCGAGCACCTGGAGCGATGGACGTAGTGGCTGCGCTCGTACGGGAAGCTCACGCGTTCCCCGAGATGCGGCTGATTTTCGCTTGTCGCGTATTCGACCTTGACAACGATGATCGCATCCGGCAGCTGGCCAGTGAACGGCAGACCAGTCGAGTCGAGATCGCTGAACTGGCCGAGGCCGACATGCAGCAGGTCCTGGAGGCAGCGAACATAGACCTTGAGTCGCTTGGTCACCAGCAAAAGCAGCTCCTGCGGACGCCGCTGAACCTGAAGCTCTTCATGGAGATCGGTCCATCGATCGAAGGCCTGTCCTTTCGAACGACGAAGGATCTGTTCGACGCATACTGGGACCGCAAGCTCGCAGACTGCCGGGCACGCGCGAGCGGGCCTGTCAGGTTCGTCGAGGTGATCGATGTCCTCACTGACAGCATGAGCGACCGGCAGCGTCTTTCCGCACCTGCTCACACGCTGGATTCCGGGAACCTACTGCCGGACGCGCTGCTCCTGGTCTCCGAACACGTGCTCGTTCGCAGCCGCCAGCAGCTGGCGTTCTTCCACGAGTCCTTTTTCGACTACGCGTTCGCCCGCCGCTGGATGGAACGTGGTGTTGACCTGGTCACGTTCCTCAGCTCGGGTCACCAGGAACTGTTCCGCCGCACCCAGGTACGGCAGATCCTGCTCCACCTGAGGTACGACGAGCCGGAGCGCTTCGTCGCCGAGGCCGATGCCGTGCTCAGTAGCCCAGAGGTGCGGTTTCACATCAAGGACGTCGTCCTCAGCCTGTTCCGGACCATCGACCGTCCTACGATCGACGAGGCACTTCTGATCGAGCACCTCATTGACCAGAACCCGCCGTTTCTCAAACAGCTGTACGCGGTTCTGCACGCTCCGGGCTGGTTCCGCGCAGCGGATACCGCTGGTGCTCTGCAGACCTGGCTGGCTAGCAACGATCCCAAGATCAGAGTTCACGCGTACAGCTGCCTGGCTGGAGGAGCAGGCGAGGATCCCGACCGGGTGGCCGAGATACTGCATCCGTACCTGGACGAGAAGGACGTTCGTGCTGAGGTCGTCTGGGTGCTTAGTTCAGCCAATCTGTCGCGCTCGCGGCGTCTGTTCGATGCGGTAGTCAAGCTCATGCAGACCGGACTCTACGAGGTGAACGACTTCGACCTGTGGCACGTTGCCCGCTCTCTGCCCGAACATCAGCCGGGGTGGGCGGTCGAACTGCTCGAAGCCTGGCTCATGTCGCATACCGATAGTCTCCAGGGTGACGGGGCTGTTGCCGTGCTCAACACACGGCCCTACCTACTGCTTACGTTCTGTGCCAGTACAGCGGTTGCGGCGCCTCTGAAGTTCTGCACCGACATCATCCCGCACTTGTTGCGGATCATGTCTCTGACGAGCTACCCGCAATCCCGTCGTCCGTACAGCGACCTCCACTTCGCAGGCTGGCATCCGGGAAGCGAACCTCATGAACTCGACGACGCTCTCATCGAGGCATCGATCCGAGCCGTCAAGGCAGCCGCAGCACAGGATGTACACGCACTGACTCCGGTTCTCGAGGCGCTCGCGCAGGATGTCCACAGTGCCGCACAGCTACTGCTCTATCACGGTCTTGGTGCATCTCCCCAACACTTCGCAGAGTGGACTGGGGAAATCCTGCTCCAAGGCGAGCACCGCCTCAAATGCGGCTACGGCTCAAACTCGATGTGGGGCACGCGACAGTTGCTCAGCGCAGTCAGCCCGCACATGAGTCCAGACACCTTCGACGCGGTCGAGGCGCGGGTACGGGATCTGCGACTTCCTTGGGAGGATCCCCGCTCCCCAGAGGCGGGCCGATACGCCTTCACCCTCCTAAGTGGACTTGACGAACATCGCCTCTCGGAAATCGGCCGCAAACGTCTCGGCGAGCTACGACGGAGGTTCACCACCGAGCAGCCCGAAAGTCCTCACCGTGTGAACGTGGCCGCAATCGTCTCGCCGATCTCCGAGTCGGCCGCGGCACGCATGGGGGACGACCACTGGTTGCGAGCGATGAAAAAGTACAACGTCGATCACGCTGACTACGACACACATATCGGCGGAGTACACGAACTGGCGTCAGTACTCCAGGCTCAGACAGCTCGTGATCCGCTGCGCTACGCGAAACTCGCGGTCAAGCTCACCGCCGACCTGCACCCGGCCTACGCAGACCACCTGCTGATCGGCCTGGGGAACACCGCAGAGCAGGTCGACACAGCCGTGGTGTGCGACGCGATTCGCCACATCAGACAACTCGGCCAGCCCGATGCCGAACGCTGGCTGGCGTGGCCGCTAAGAAGACATGTCGACTCAGACATCGCTGACGACATCATCGAGTTGGTCCTGGATCTAGCGATCGACAGCAACGAACCAGACGAAGATCGTTGGCCGATATCCGCTGACGGACAGAACTCTCGGGGTGCTGCCGAGAAAATCCACAACAACGGCATCAACGTTGCTCGCGGTCAAGCGGCCGAAGTACTCGGCGACCTCCTGATCCACGACGCCGACGGGCGGCGAACCGCAATCATCGCACCACAACTGCAGGCGCTCGCCGCCGATCCGTCCATCGCAGTTCGCTCCTGTGTGGCCCACCTCGTCGGCGCGTCGTTGCGCCACGCACGTCCGCAGGCCATCGCCGCATTCAACACACTCATTGATGCCGACGATCGACTCTTGGCGGTCTACAACGTCGAGCGCCTGGTCCTCTACATCATGCACGGAGGTGAAGCGGCCCTCACCCGCTCCATTGTGGAACGCACGACCAGCTCTGCATACGACGAGGTCCGCCAGACAGGCGGTCGGCTTGCTGCACGGCTGGCTTTGCATCTCGGTGACGATGCACTGTTGCGCAAGCACCTCGCCTCTCCGACACCAAGTGTCCGCACTGGCGTCGCGGAGGTCGCAGCGGCGTTCCTGCCTCGCAACCACAACCTGAGTCTCGTCTCTTCAGCGCTGAGCACATTGTTCAAGGACGAGAACCCCGAGGTGCGCCGTGCTGCCGCACACGCCGTAGTAGACCTGCGCGGCGAGGCGCTACGGCAGTACCGCGACCTGCTCGGCAGGTTGATCGACTCCCCCTCGTTCGCGGCCGCCGAGGCCCAACTACTCATCACACTCGAAGACGCCCCAGACAGGGTGGACACGCTCATCATGCACTGCGCCAAGCGGTTCCTCGATCTCCACGACCACGAGCTCGGTAACTTCGCGACAGCGGCAGCCGGCGACTCGCGACAAGTCACAAACCTTCTAGTGCGCGCGTACGCCCAAACACATGGAACTCAAGCGCGCAGGGAGATTCTCGACTACCTCGACCGCCTGCTGCTGCTGAACGCCTTTGGCACCCAAGAGGCAGTCGACAGCCTCGAACGCAGTTGGTAAGCATCGCGAAGCCGCTGCATTGCTAGCCAATCAGAGCCGAATCCACGCAGACCCGTGTGATCAGGCCTGGTTCGTAGTGGGAGAGAGGCGTTCAGCCATCTCTACGACGAAGTCTGACGGTCCTGAAGACCTCCAATAGCCGTTCCTCGTGTAGTAGCCAGGGCCGACGATCAGGTGCAGAGTCGACTCTGCGCGGGTCAGCGCCACGTAGAACGTGCGTCGTTGCTCTGCACGTTCCGTCTCCGTAGGCCGACGCCACCTCCCCCGGTCATTGACGTCATACGGGATGATTTCCTCAAGCAACCCAGGCAGGATCACCGTGTTGAACTCGCGGCCCTTGGCCGAGTGATACGTAGTGACAAGGACCTTGCCCAACACCTGTTCTCCTTGTGCGAGGTCCTGCAGCTTGAGGTTCCTTAGCTGACACAGATCGGCCAGGTCGTCGAGGCTCCCGATGTTGTCCTGGTCGGGGTGTGACTCGGCCACGGCATCGAGGTCAAGATTCGCGCGCAGCTGCTGCAACCAGGTGTCAGCGCGTGCGTCCGCGGGATACGGCAGCTCCGGGTCAAGGCAGGTTTGCAGAGCCCGCAGCAAGAAAAGTCGCGATGTCGGCGGTCCGAGCTGAGCGTCGGTCCGCAGCGTGGCGAGAGAGCGAGCCAGCGAGGCAAGCGACTGCGCTTCGGCTCGGCGCAGCATGCCAACACGCTCGCTGTCGGGAGCGGCGTGGACCTGGAAGTTGGTGACGGCGCGGCTGGCACAGCGTTGTACAAAACGGGACAGGCTGCCAGCCGACAGCACATCATCCCGTTCGTGCAGGAAGCTCACCTGACGCCTGGTTAGTTCAGCAAGGAGTGCATCGAGGAGCACGCCGCGCCGGGGGTAAAGGACGGCGATCCGTTCAAGGTTGACCTGCTTGCTCTGCGCTTGCTGGACGAGATCGCACGCTAGGCGCGCATGTTCGTCGAGCCCTCCCTCAACCCTCTTCAGGGTGACATCCCCAGGGGGTGCATCGTCTCGCGCCCGACGTCCTCGGGAGGTTCCAAGAGCCGCTTCGGCGACGGTGATTATGTCCTGCCCACTGCGGTAGTTGACTTCGAGGTCCAGGTCGCAGAAGTCGTCTCGCTCAGCCAGTGCTGTCAGGTACCTGGGATCGGCGCCGCTGAACGCAAAGACCGATTGATCGGTGTCACCAACCGCGAAGACAGTGATACCTGCGAGGTCGCGGAGAGCGACGACGAGTTCGTGCAGAACACCGCCGAGGTCTTGATACTCGTCCACGATGAGGTGGGGGAAGCGTGCGTGAAGGAGGTCCCGAACAGGTTCATGCTCGCGCACGATGTTCAAGGCTCGCGCCACCATGATCTCGAAATCAACTTCACCGCGACCGATGAGCCTTTCCTCGTATAGGCGAGCAGCCGCCACTTCTCGTGGGTCATAGGTGTCCAGGGCTTCGTTGCAGGCGATGGCTCGGCGAATCCGGGTATTTTCGGCAGTGCGGTACTGGGCAACGAGATCAGCGATGCCCGCCTGGTCGAAGCAACTTTGCAGAAGCGTCTGGGTGGCCGTGGCGCTGAGGACTTGTCCCGCCTGTGGTGCGCGTTGCCGTGTGAGTGGAGCAAACGCGCGGAGAATTTCGTTGAGGCAAAAGGCGTGGACGGTAGCGCAACTGATCCTTCCTTCAGCACGTACGCCACTTCGGAGGACACGGCGGCGGATCTCGTCGGCTGCGGCGTTTGTGTAGGTGATGCAGGCGACGCCGCGGAACGCTGAGATCTGCGTCTGAAGCAGGTAGGCGATTCGGGTTACGACCGTATGTGTCTTGCCGCTGCCAGGTCCTGCCCGCAGGACGACGTTGCCAGGATGGACAACTGCCTTGCGCTGCTTGGGATGCAGGCGTTCGAGTTCCCTTAGCAGGGAGTCACTGACCTGCATCACTGACCTGGTTCTCGTTATCGGGTGTGTCCGGTTGCTCTCCGATCAGAGCTGACTCGCGGGCGACCTGGGAGATCTTGTCCAAGGCAAGGAAGAGGTAGGCGGCAGTGCCAAGACGACGCAAGGACTGGGCGTCTACGGAACTGGTGTTGCTGGTGACCTCGGCTGCCGCACGAACAACCGCCGGCAGATCTGCCCGCGAGAGGTGTGAGGCAAGTCTCTGCGCGAAACGGCCTTTGCCTAAGGCAGAGATTCGTTTGAGCATCTTTTTCCGAACTTCGCGATCCACGGTCGCGGCCCGCTCGTTTGCAACGCCAAGAGTGACATCTGCGATCGCGGTGACGTTCGTGCTCAGCTCCTTGAACGCTGCGATGATCTCCGCGCCGAACAACGCGCACAGATCGGTCTCCAAGGTCTGGGCACCGACGTAGACACCAACGTCCTCCAGCTCAGTGGCAACGGCAGCACGGCCAGCCTGGTATCCAGACGTACCAGGCTCAGGAAGCGTTCCGATCTGGGCCAGGAGAGTGGTGCTGCGAGCCGAGTCAGGGTGGAGGTTCGCACCTCGTTTGAGACCGGCCTCCTTCCGATTGAGCTTGTCCGGGACGGCGTCGCCATCAGTGACGATTACGTGCGGGGTGTCGAGTCCCTTTGGACCGAGAAGAGCGCGGTAGGGCTTGAAGTCGGTTCCGTGCGCGCTGGCGACAACGACCCCATAGGCGTTGAGGTCGAACCCAGCAGCGGCTGCCAGAGCAGGCAGAATGTACAGCTCAGCCAGCCCCTCCACCAGGATGACAGCGGAGGCGAAGAGGACCTCGGCGCGGCTTACGTCGATGTACCGCTCGAGATCCGCTGCCTCGTCGTCGCTGACAGGCAAAGCAGCCGTGCTCACACCTGCGGTGCCGTTCTCAGTAGCCCGCAACACGATGAACGACCGGACCGGGGTCACAGCGGCGATGTGAGGACTGTGGGTGGTAAGCACGAGGGACTGCCCGGCACGCAGGAGGTAGCCGAAAAGGTGACGCTGAAGGCTCACATGAAGGTGGGCTTCGGGTTCCTCGATGGCTACGAGCGTTGCGACGAACTGCTCGTCCAACCGCTGCTGGCTCAGGGCTTCCAACAGCAGACCGAGATAAATGACGTTGGCGCTTCCCAGGCTTGTGTCTGAGATACCCCTGCGACGAGCGGTGTCAAAGAACAGCCTCACGGCGCGAATAAGTTCGTCCGGCTTGGAGGAAGCGAACCCGAGGGTCGGCTGGACTGCCAGGCGAGGGCCAAGCATGGCGCTCAGCCGCCGCGTCAGGTGCTCTTGGAGCTTCGTGACATTGCCGTCCTTAGTGAGCTGGTCGACGGCAGCAGCAATCGCTGAGGCTGTGGCCTCCAGATTAGCCGGGTCCAGAGGCAAACGTTCGAGAAGGTCACGCAAGGGGCTCCGGCGCCAGTTATGCAGATCGCCTTCTGCATCCCGCAGGGCTGGCAACACACGCACGGCCACCTCACGCCGGATAGCACGCACATCGTTGGTTTCGCTCGTGCCTGCGAAGGCAACGAAGTCGTAGTCTTGCGTGGTCATCGGTCGTTTGGTGACCTGAAGGCCATTGTCACTGGTCTCGACCTCCGTGCGGGGAGCGAAGCGGTAGGTCAGCCGTGCGGTGTATGGGGCGAAGTCCACGGTCGCGGCTGACAGGACGCTCTTTGCATCGGTGTCGGAGTCGTACCCCTGCAAGTCGACCGTTACGGTCACTTCAGCCCCGCCGGCTAGGCCTTGCGGATCGCCCTCCCAGATGTCGTCCTCCCGCAGCATGCGGCGCGAATCTGGCATCGATGGGTCGAGCACTAGCCGGATCGCCTCCAGCAGGTTCGACTTGCCGACCCCGTTCTCGCCAACGATCACCGCGTGAGCGGGAAAGTCGGCGATCACCAGGTGTCGGAAGTTGCGGAAGTTGCGCACCTCGACCCGGGAAATGTGCAAAACCATTCGACCCCTCTCCCACTGCAAGGTTCCGCTTCGGTCTTCGGACACCAGACACGGTGCACGCGGCAACTCGTCGCGGAGGGAACGTCGTATCGGGCCCGTCGATCGCTACACCATGGTCGCGATTTGTGATCGCTTTGCGACAATTCTGCTCTGCGGCGACCGGCACGCCGACGATCAGCATGGAGTCAGACCAGACGCATCGCTCGGCTGACGGAGCGCAGCGACAACAGACCTAGGAGCCGCTGTGACCAGCGAGACCATACGACAGAAGGTAATCACCCAAACCGACTGTTCGCTCGGCTGTTGTCGACGCGGCCGTCCGGTGGCTGAGCATGAGCAGTTCATCCTGGATACGGCGGTAAATCTGGCGCATCGTCGCGCGGGCCAAGGGCACGAGCAAGGCGGCGAGCAACGCCCCGTCCTCTGACCGCAACGGTGGGCGTTGATCGCCGAGTTGCCGGAGCAGGACCGCGAGTTGGTGGCGTAGCGCGAGAATCTTGACGTCCTTCTCACGCTCGGTCATGCGCAGGAGCCACAGCGCGGCGAAGGCGCGGGAGACGGCGAGGTAGGCGAAGCGGACCAGCACGGCCGCGATCATGCCCGATGATGATCGACAACATACCGATGCCCGCTGACCTGCACGGACGTAGTTCTCTGCACGCACAGCTTCGGCTCGCCCATACCGCCGAACCGCGCTTGCGCGTCTTTGTGAGAACGGCTGCCAAGTGGGGCGTTCTACCTCTCGCCGTCCCGACGCATGTTCAAGTACAGGTCCGGGTACTTTTCAAGTACCTCAAGCCACTCGTGGTTCAACCCGGCGACAGAAGACTCCTTCAGCTCGTTTAGCAGGTCCTTGCCACAACCAACATCGGCCACGACTCCGCGACCTTTCGCACGCAGCTCAACGGTCAGCAGCTCATCGGACAACTGGCCGGCCGTTTCGAATTCGATCATCGTTTCGTCGATCTTGTCGAGCGACGATGGGATAATGTAGTAGCGATAACCGTTCTCGATGTCACGGTGAATTTGCGCAGTTCGCTCGACCCAAGGTGCCCGGTATCCCGAGCGAGCGAGGGTGTAGCCGCTGTACCCGACTTCCTTGCTCCCATTCATGATCTTGTGAAAGACCTGCCGCGCTTCGGCCGCCGGCACCAACTTCTTCGATTTCTTCGCAACATCCTTCCTGGCCGCCTGAAGGTAGCGATCAGCCGCCGGTTGCTCTGGGCGGCGTCGCTCCTGGGGACGACAGGCCAGGTCAGGCAGTTCAAGTGCGAACCGCTCCAGCCCAAAAGTCCGGAAGATCTGCCCGTCCGCCACCCTCAAGAACCTTGCTGTGCCGCCTGGCGCGGCGCCGACCAGCAAGCGATCATCAAGGCCTTCGAAGAACGCAATCGCGTCAAGCAGCGTCTCGATCACGTGGCGTCCTGAAACCCCAGCCCTGTAGCCGTGCACCGCTTCCTTTCTCGCACGTACACGCTTTGCTGTAGTGTCACCAGTGATCTTGATGTAGTCGGCAGGAAGATCACCAAAGAAGGCCCAGGCGTAAATGGGCCGCATGATC
Source organism: Lentzea cavernae (assembly GCF_014653695.1). Lineage (GTDB taxonomy): Bacteria > Actinomycetota > Actinomycetes > Mycobacteriales > Pseudonocardiaceae > Lentzea > Lentzea cavernae. Next base: position 264,138 of record NZ_BNAR01000005.1, read on the forward strand.
GCACTGACCCGTTCACCTGAAAGAGGGACACCGACCGCCTGGTCCACCACAAGGAGACTTTCGAAGGCAATGGGTGCGTGCGTCTCGCAGTTGCGGATCAGTTCGAGTCCCATCACCGTACGACCCTCGAACTGACCTTCCCGCCGCCTGCGATAAGCCTCCCCGTGAACAGCCTCGAATACAGCCTCGTCGAGGACGTTGACCTCCCAGCACGCTCTGGTCGCGGCGAGAAGCGCTGAATCCGGGTCCTCCACTGTCGCAAACCAGTACTCCAGCACCGCGCGCTTCAGTGCCCGCAAGGACAGCTGCGCCTTCCTCAACGACTCAGCGGGGAGCCTCATGGCCTGGTTCACGTCAACACATGTTGCCGCCCGCGTCCACACGCTCCAAATCAATTCCAGGCGCGCCGCTCCCGGCGACGGACGATCCCATACGAACACTTGCCACAAGGCAAGTACGCAGCCAATACGATCACACCCACTACCGAGAAGACCCAAGACACAACTCAGTCGCCTAGCAGCAGCTTGTCAGGCATCATCATGCGATGCAGTTGAGCCTGCCATCACGAGTGACCGCCTACTGCCTGGCGCGCGAAGCATTGCTCAATGCGGCCAGTCTCGTCTCCGATGCAGAGCTGCTGCTCGCCGATCGGCGGTGGCCGCGGGCCCACGCCCTCGGCGTCCTGGCTCTGGAAGAGATCGGCAAGATGATCTTGACCGGTGGCGCCGCGACCACGGAGGCTTTGGAAGCAAAGGAGTTCTGGTCGAGCTTCCGACATCACGCCACCAAACTCGGGAACGCGCGAGCACTCCTGGCAGTACTGGCTGCCGACGTTTCGCCTGCAACCTTCAGCGCGATCGACCAGGCCATGCGCGAAGCACCAGAAGGACACCAACGGAAGATGAGTGGGCTCTACGTCGATCTGGCCGAGGATGGAAGCATCCAGCGTCCCGACGATGTGACCGAGGCAGAGTGTCTCAGCGTCCTTGAGGGCGCGCGTGCGTTGCTTGTTGTTCTGCTGCCGGCCTGGGCGAGCGACACGTTCGAGGAGAAGATCACCGAGGTACTTACGGGCCACGCCGCACCGTTCCAAGCGGCTGTCGACCTGGCGGTCAAAGCGGTCGAACTCGTCCCAGAGGAAGCGCTGCGGCTCGCACGCGGATTCCTACTGGGTGAGTTGCCCACCTCAGGAACTGATTCCGCCCACCAGGAGCAACCGGACCGCCTAGTGCAGTGAGCAACGACGGCGTCAGACGCGCCGCAGCGGTCGATGATCCGCTCAATCGCCAGGTGAAACATCAATCGCGTCCGAGCCAGTTTCAGTCAAAGCGACAACCGAGTCGGACAGCAGCTCGCCTCCGATCCGAACATCGTCGCCGCGCTCGACTGGCTCGACATGCGCGGCGCACTGCTGGCCGTACAGACGCGGCCGCCGCACTGCCAACACCTCGTGTGCGCGGCCTGGTCTTCGAGTGGTGGTCCACCTCCGTCTGCGACGGCCTCATCGGCATCACTACAGAACGCGTGCACTGGACCCAACCGCACCGGCTTGCTGCCCGGCGCTCGGGCTCGACCTCGGACCGGACCGGACCGGACCGGACCGCACCATAGGGATGCGTCACGCTGGCGCTGATGAAGCAGGCGGGTCTTCCTCGGCGCGGGGTGTGTCGCTTTCGCTCGTCGGACCGGAATCCTTCTTGGCCGGTTTCCGATGCCTACCCAGCGTCTGCAGGAGTCGTCGGCCGTCGTCTTCCTGCTTCTCATCGACGACCTCCCAGCCTGCGGGGAAGCTCGGCTCTACCGGCATGTAGAACTCGCCGTTCTCGCCGTGCTCGGTGATCGTCACGCCGTGGAGCACGGGCTGGTGTCCTTTGTAGATCGCCGCGTTGAGACCGGGATTGTTGCCGAAAACCGCTTCCGTGAAGTTCACCGCCGCTTCGAACGTGGCCCCGGCCAGCCGCGCCCCGGAGATGAAACGCGCGTTGTAGAAACTGACATCGAAGCGGAACGTCGTGCGCTTCAAGAACGCGAGCCCATCGAAACGCGCTCGCCCGAACTTGGCGACGCCCGCGAAGATCGCGTCGTCGAAGCGCGTCACCCCGACGAAGCGCGTGGAATGGAAGACGGCGTCATGGAGACAGCGTCCGGACAGATCCAGATCGAAGAGAACGGCCCCGCTGAGGTCCAAGCCGTACTCACCCCAGGACACCGTGTTGCTGCCGGCCGCGGCGGGCAGATGGCTGGTGAGGATCCGTTGTGCGGTAAGCCGCACTTCGCGTTCCTCCACAAGCACGCGGTTCCGGTCATACGCGCGCTTGTAGCTGTCGGTGTCGGGGCCGAGTTGGACCACTTCGCCGGACGTGAGAGGGATCTCGAAGGGCATCCGCAGGTAGGCGCACAACACCTGATCACCATGGAGCGCTGATCTTCGTTGTGCTGTGCCAGGCGTTCCAGTGCGTAAAGCCCGGCCAGGCGGACCGGCGCCTTGTCCGAGCCGAGCTGTTCGGAGGCTTTGGTGGTGAGCTCGGTGACTCGGCGGTCGGCGGCGTCTTTCTCCGTGGCCGTGGCGACACGATCGGCGTGCAGTCGGGTGTTTTCGGCGACTAGGCGGGTGTGTTCGGCGATCTCGCGTTGCAGTTCGTAGGCGCGGGCGACGTCGGCCTGGTCGCGTTCTTTCTGGATCAGGCCGACCTCCGTGGCGTGCTGGCGGCGCCAGGCCAAGTAGAGGGCGAAGATCCCGCCGCTGCCGATGCCGATGTTCAGCCCGGTGCGCAGGGCGTCGAATCGGGCGGTCACCAGAGCCTGGCCGGACAGGCCGGCGGTGCCAGGCCACCACAGCACGAGCACCGCTCCCACGGTGAGTACGAGGATCCCGGCGGAGATCAGCGCGATCGTGCTGTTAGGGATCGGCCGCAACGGCTCCCGCACGGACGACGGTGTTGGGACGGGTAGCGCGCTCGGTGTCGGCGGCCGGGGTGACGGGGCAGGATTTTCGTCGTTCACAGGACGATCATCGCTTCCAGCCGCGCTCTCGCGACACCGCGACCCACTCTCTTGGTGAGCTTGATGCTCAGTTGTCGAACAGGTCCCAGTGATCGGGATACTGCTCGACCTCACCGACCTTGACGTCCGGTGGCGTCACGTAGAACGCAGGGAGGTCGCTGGACAGGTCGACGAACACCCGCGCGCGGGCGCCTTCGGTGTCCTGCTGGGTACCACGTCGCATGGGGCGTTCCTGGGCGGTGTGGCGGGTGAACACGCGGGCGAGGTGACCGCCGATCTCCAGGCGGAACCACCGGTCCTCTTCTTTGACCGTGACGTGGTGGCGGGTGCGGCGTGCCGCTTCGGCGTCCGCCAGATAGACGGCCATCTGATGTATCCGGTCCGGGCTCAAGTCGGCGATCTCCACTCGGACACCCTAGAACCTGCTCAGGGCGCGGCCTGAGTGGTGACGAGCGGCGGGCCCCTGCAGCACGATCAGGAGGCGGGTTCCCGAGCGACGCCGCGGTGACGTGTCGCTCGATCGTGTCGGGTGAGCCTGGACTTCTAGCATGTGGCGCCATGCATGCCAGTCCAGCTGCCACTCCCTCATATGTGACTGCGTTGGCCCAGCCCAAGACCCCGCTGTCGTGGTCCCTGGTGGTGTTCCCCGTGGTGCTCGTGCCCTGTTCGGCACTGTCGTCGACCGTGCTGCTGAGCGCCTCGCTCAGCTCTCTCGAGTGGCCGGCGATCATCGCCGTCGTGGCGCTGATCGGGCTGCACGGCGGTGTGGCGTACGCGGCGCGGGAGGGCGTCCGGACCGACGACGAGCGACTGTGGCGTTTCCTGCTGCCACGTCATCCTGATCATCGCCGCGATGATGGCGCTGCTGGGTCTCCTCATCGCACACACCCAGTTCCGCGAGGCCCCGACCTTCCTCGTCATGCTCGCTATGGCGTTCAGCGCGGGCCCTGTGGTGCTGGCCGGCTTGCTGGGCGTCACCCGCCCACGATCCAGAACCGCCACCAGCCCTCAGGACCCGAGCGATCACCACGCTGACCAGCGCTGACCGAAGGGCAGTGCGGGCACCCATGGCCCCGGCCGTCTCCCTGCCGGAAGCGTCGCGCTTCAGGGCGCCGGTGTGGTGTACGGACGTCGCGGTCCTGGGCGGCCGCCTGGCAGCTCCGCACCTCGCGGAAGCCCTCAGCCCCGAACCGTCGAGCTCAGGGTCAGCCACCAGTTCGACGGCTTCCCGTTTCCCGAAGGGTCGTTCTCGGTCGCCAGGTTCTCCGATGTGGAGGAAGCGGCCACGAGCCTAGGGGACGCCGAGCACACGCAGTGCATCGTCGGGCGCAGTGTCCCTGTTCGGCCGCCGAGCGCGTGGATGGTAACACAGTGGGTGAGCTAGCGATGCCGTGTGCGTGACGACCGAATCGCTTTCGCCCTCAGCTGCTCGCCGTGCCAGACGGGCAGCCCGTCTGGCACGGGTGATGAGGCCAGCGAACCTGGGTGTGCTGGCCTGGCTCTTCGCCATCGTTGGTCTGGGTGTCGCGGTGTGGACGGCGCGATCCTGGTCTTGGTGGTCTGCAGCGTGGGAGTGGCTGGGCCGGTGGTGGACGGTGCCAATCGCAGTAGTGCTGCTGGTCGGTGCTGCCGTGCTCGGAGTACTGCGGTCGCGTCAGTCGAAGTCGTCATCTCGTCCTCTGGTGGAGCCAGGGGCAGAGGCAATGCCCGCGTTGACAACGCGGGCGATTCTGCTCGGCGCACTCGTCCTGCTGGCCTTGGGTATCACCGCGGCTGTGCTGTTGCTGGCGAACTTCACCGGAACTGAACCACGGGACCGATTGGACGCGGTCCGGACCGCCGCCACGCTGCTGGTTGGCACCGGCGGCGGCGCCGCGTTGCTGCTGGCCGCCCGTCGTCAACGCGCGGCCGAGCTGTCCCTGGCCGTGCAGCGCATGGCCGCCACCGACACCGCACACGACGCAGCAGCACGGCGGATCACCGAGCTCTACCTTAAGGCGGTCGAGCAGCTCGGCTCAGACAAGGCTGCGGTCCGCCACGGCGGGTTGTACGCGCTGGAACGCGTCGCCCAGGACAACCCTGACCAGCGCCAGACAGTAATCAACGTGATCTGTGCCTATCTGCGCAGCCCCTACACCTCGCCACCTAAGCAGCCTGCCACCCGCCCGACGGGACTGTCTGCAGCTGCACGACGAAGTACCGCAGCCGGCCGCGTCGCCGCTCGCACTGCGGCCGCACACCGCATCAGCCTTACCTCGCCACCTCCGGTTGTCGCCTCCGAACAGTCACAACAGGAACGCGAGGTCCGGCTTACCGCGCAACGCATCCTCACTAACCACCTATGCCCTAGCTCTGACCCGACCGCTGAGCAAACAGACCAACCCCAGTACTGGGGTGAGGACTACGACCTGGATCTCACTGGTGCCACTCTCGTCGACTTCGACGCCCTCGGGCTCACGGTGCGCCAAGCCACCTTCACCAACGCACACTTCGTCAGGCACGCGCGGTTCGACAGGGCAACCTTTACTCGCACCGCACGGTTCGACGAGGCGACCTTCACCGGCGACGCAGAGTTCGACGAGGTGACATTCGCCCGCACCGCAGGGTTTGCCGGGGCCATCTTCAACGGCAACGCCGGGTTCGCTGGGGTGACATTCGCCCGCACCGCAGGGTTCACCGGGGCCATCTTCAACGGCAACGCCGGATTCGCTGGGGTGACATTCGCCCGCACCGCAGGGTTCACCGAGACGACCTTCACCGGCGAGGCATGGTTCGGCGGGGCAACCTTTACCGGCGACGCGGGCTTCGGCGGGGCGACCTTCAGGGGGGCCGCGTGGTTCGTCGGAGCGACCTTTTCTCGCGCTGCGGCGTTCGGCGGGGCGACATTCATCGTCGACGCATGGTTCGACGAGGTGACCTTCAGTGGCGATGCGGGGTTCGGCAGGGCGGCCTTCGCTGGGGATGTGGGGTTCAGTGGGGCGACCTTCGCACGCGACGCGCGGTTCAACAAGGCGACCTTCGCCCACGACGCCGGATTCATCGGGGTGATCTTCACTGGTAACGCAGAGTTCGAGGAGGTGACCTTCGCCCGGACCGCAGGGGTCGCTGGGGTGACATTCACAGGCGACGCACGGTTCGACCAAGCAACGTTCACCGGCAACGCGCGGTTCGACAAGGCGACCTTCAACGGCAAGGCGCGGTTCAATGAGGCGACCTTCATCGACACTGCATCGTTCAGGCGGGCTACCTTTACCGGCAGCGTGTGGTTCAACGAGGCGACCTTCACTCATAACGCGGTGATGACGGACGCTCTTACCAAGGCGGAAGTCGGCGAGTCGTGCGTATGGCCGCCAGGCTGGACGAGATCTGGCCTCAGCCTAGTCGAGCGGCCTAGGCGGGCGGCAGACTCGTCCGCCACGCGCAATTCCACGTAACGAGGCCTGACCGGCAGCTCACTCTCATGCCGCTGCGGGTGCTCGTGCGACGAGGCTGCTCATGATCGGTGTCTGTCACGATGTCCTGGTGAACACGACAACTCGGAGCCTGCGACTGATCGGATACTGGCTCGGTCCCCACTCGCCTGGATGACCTGACGTCCGGGCGTTCGTCGATCCGTCACATATGCCGCACAGCGCGATCGAACAGTCGCCTATCTTCGCTCCGGGACTGTGTTCGTCGCTTTCGCCGGCAAGTCAATCTGTCGCTTCTGCGGCCGGGACAACGGGAGTACCGAGCTGACCGATGGCGTGAACTTCGTCTGGCCTGATGGGCTCCTCCACTACGTCGAAGACCACAACGTCAGGCTTCCGACTGAAGTCACCGCGGCAATGGCCGTTCCCCACTACCCGTGGACGTCGACCAGTTGACGCACCACCTGCTCGAGTCGAATGAGGTGACCATCGACGAACACTGGTGGCGCGACATCGACGGACGATGAAGCAGGGCCGGCGCGAAGCGGATCCCCTGCTACCAGCCGGCCGCTGACATCCGTTCATGCCGCCGAGCGCGCTGGTGTCATCGAACGGCGGTTCAGTGTGATGTACGGATAGGGCTCCACAAACCCCCCGAGTGGCCGGGCTACCCAACTCGTCCTCCAGACACCGGTACCCTTGATCGCGGACGCGCTCGGCTTCCACAGCAAGCACGTCACCCCAATCTGGGCCGACGCAGGTGGCGTCTGGAAGACCTACACCCCCTGGCGATCACAGCCGGTGAGGTTCACCGTGGAATACCAACTACTCGATCAATGGATCCTGCCAGCCTCAAGGGCCAACTCCTGCGGGGCAGAGGAAGCGGAGAACGCCCGCGTCTACCCGCAACCGAACCGGACCATCTGCCTCGGCCAGGTCCAGCCCCGCCTCAGGCCCGTCATAGGATCCGGTCGTGGCGAACCGTTCGTACCTGTACAGCACCGGCAACCGGCCGGAGTCCTATGAGGATCGGCCGGAGACGGTCTCCGGGTTGTCGGAATGGCCCTACGCCATCCCGTTCTCCTTCCTGGTGCTCCTGTCCGGCGATCCCCGGCTGTGCGCGTCCCTGATCGCCGACGGGTTCGACGGCGAGCCCCCGGAGTGCAAGACCACGCTGTACGCCATCAGCGGTGAGTTCGACGCCGGGTTCGCACGGCTGGCGAAGTTCGCCGCCGCCGTGCGCGCCGTAAGCAACGCCGAAGGCCTGCACGCCGGGCTCGCCGAGGCGGAACGGTTCCTCCACGAGCACCGCGACCGGTACGTCCTGCTCGAGACCATCGAGCTCGACACCATGATCGAGAGCGGCGAGGACGAGCTGCGGGCGCTCATCGAAGGCCACCTCGGCCTGTGCCGGGCGGCCGGCGCCGCCATCGACGCGCTTCCCGACGACGCGGCCGCGGCCGGGGCCGTACTCGCCGCCGCGGCGGCCGAGCGGTCTGCGCCGCCGCTGGACGCGTTCCACGGGCTCGTGCTGACCGACGACTTCGACAACACGCGTGACGACAGGACCGAGAACCCGATCGGCCTCAGCTGGTGGACCGACGTCCTCTACTTCGCTCTGTGGAACCGGGCGGAGTACGCGGCAAACCAGCCGAACCAGTAACCCACGGCGGCCAGGACGGCCTCGTGCCCGGCCGGCGTGGGGTGGACCTCGGTGACCGCGCAGAAGTACATCAGCGCGCACACCCGCGCCACCAGCACGGGCACGAGCACTGGACGGGGTCCTGGGCTGTCTCGGTCAGCGGCCCGTAGGCGCCGGTCGCGGCGGTGACATCGGCGAACGCCGCTTCGACCTTCCCGTACTCGGCCTCGAGCACCGGGGTGAAGGAGTCGCGGAACGGCGGCACCGACTGGCGGGCCAGGTCCTGCCGTCCGGGAACGCTGTGCGTGCCGAACTACATCCGCGCCGGTTAGGCGGCATTGCGTACTCGTGGATGACCACTCCAAGACGGTCCGGTCGTTCCAGGTCGCCGGCGAGGTTACGGGCCTGCTGGATCGCCCACTATGCGGTCGGATGCGCGGTGACACCGATGATGTGGAGCGTGCAGGTGTGATACTCGAGGAACGCCAATGCGTACAGCCGTCTGCCGGTGATCGTATCCACATGAAAGAAGTCCGCAGCGATGATCCCCTCGGCCCGGGCGGTGAGGAACTCGCGCCAGATTGGGCCCGTGCGGCGCGGAGCGGGTCGATGCCAGCCGCGTACAGGATCTTCCAGACCGTGGACGGTGCGATCCGATGCCCCAGCCGAGCCAGCTCGCCCTGGATTCTGCGGTGACCCCACAGCGGGTTTTCCCGAGCCAAGCGCAGCGTCAACTTCTTGAGCCCGGCCACAGTAAGTGGGCGCCCTGTTCGCCGGCGTCGAGCCGTGTAGTCCCCACTTCCCGGCGACCAGTCTGCGATGCCAGGCCAGCAGCGTCCCAAGGACGACAGGAAAGACACTTCACCAGCGGTGGCGCGGCAGCAGCGACGACAACGCCGCCAGCCAGAACCGATCCGCGGGCTCGTAGCGGATCGGACCGTTGAGCTGTCGGCGCAGCACCGCGTTCTCGTGCCGCAGCACGAGCAGCTCGGCCTCGATGGCGGTGTCCCGGCGCAGCAGGACTACCGGCGCGGACAGCAGCGCACACGTCGCTCGATACAGCAGCGAAACGATCATCCGGGCAGCATCTCAGCCACCGCCGAAAGGCTGTGCACGCAGGCTTCCACTTGCGACGACGACTTTACGAGCCCCACTGGCTAGCACTAACTTAGCCGACGTCGCAAATGGATAAATGTCGCGCGACCCAGCACCTCACCGGCCTCAATTTTCGAAACTTCGCCGACAATCGGCGGGAATAAATTAATGACGTCTAGCATTGATCCTACGCGCGCATGAAATAGCTCGGAAGAGAGATGTATCGCATCTGCAAAATCGCGACCGTCTGGCACCAGCTTATTATTGAATTCGAGCAGCATCGAAGGTAGACCTAGTATCGAAAGGATCTCCAATGATTCGCAGCGCTCGCGCATACTGACAGAATGCTGATCCAGCCGACTTCCCGCTACCACACATTTATCAAGCCACAAGATCACGCTCAGATTGTTCAGAGCAAGACTTGAGCATGCCGCACCCATAATCCCCGTCCACCCATTTTGTTTGACTTGCGCAAAACGAGTCACACAACTGGCGGAGATATAGTCACACACAACTTCGTCCATCAACGCACTTGATGCTGCTAGCGATGAGGATAGTTGACGCGCCCGTGTGGTTAAGTCGAATTTATGCGGCTCTGGCGCTTCACCTGTACTCCCCCCTCTTCGAAACCAAACGTACTCGTCTCGTCCCCGCTGCATCCTTTCGTCATAGCTCGTACTTTCATGCTCGATCCTCGTAGCGGACCCATTGTCCTCGACCAGGGTCGCATGAGCAAGCAGGAAAAGAATTCGTTTGCGCACATTATTGAAGGCGGACGGATCTACGGAATTGAGGTGATGCGCAAGTTCGTGTCCGATCGCGAACATCTCCTGCATCGTCGTGATCAGCCAATCTTCGAAACGGCTCTCCGCATCGGAGTTGTCCTGATGGAATCGGTCGATCGGATTAGCACGCAGAAGCCGGTCTGCGAGGAGCACTTGGTTCGCACCCTCTTGGATCTTTCCTGCAACCACGCAACGAACAGCAAGCAGACGACGAATAACTGACTCAACCACCGCCGGAGACTGCAAATAGTGGAGCGGAAAAGATAACCAATCCAACATTGTACCTAGGCCTGAATCCCAGATCATCCACCGCCGGGAACCAAGTTTGAGCAGGGAAGGCAATCCGCGATGACTGTGCAGTATCTCGATATCAGGCGGAGCTGCCCTCGTTTGACAGATATCGCAGAGCGTTTCCCAGATTAGGCTTGCCCATCTTTCATATCTACGGGAAATCTCATCGTCAACATAACTTGAACCGGCATCGCCATATCTGGCGCCAAGCAGCGCCCGGAATTGGTCATCACTCCTCAATGGATGACTTTTCAGCCTCTAGAATAACCTTCAAGATACGCTCTGCATCCGCAGGATTCACGGCAGTGAACTCAAATCCACGATAGGAAATTCGCGTGGCCTTGCGCACTTCCGCACGCGCTTGAATCCAAGTCCGAAGTGTCAACCAGGCTGCACCCGACAAGACAATCGGAACCACCGTCTCAACGAACGCAACCCCGTCAAAGAATTGACTCTCAAACGGATCACCACTACCGGGAATTTTGCGGACGAGGCCCTCCAGATCTGCTCGATCCTTTACTGGAACACCAACAACACACAGATCAGCCATGGGTGCGATGCTACTTGATGGCGCCAGATGCCCTGTGCCCCACCCAAAGGATTCAGGAGCCTGTGGCAACGGGAGACCCGTTCTGCAGCATCAACTGCATATTTGATTGTCGAGTCATGAACACAACGGCGCCGCCCTGCTCCTCGACTCGTTCGGCTATCCGCACCTGAGGACCTCTGCCACTCGAAAGTCATCGCTGCACTTCATGCGGAGCACTAGGCTCCAGCACTCCATGTCTGCGCCACTTCTGGAAGAGCCGGAACACGGTGGATTCGGCCATGCCGATCAACGAACCGAGCTCCACCTGCGTCAAGTGCACGGCGATGACGTAGACCCCAGGCTTGAGGGCGGTCCCGTGCTCCTCCACCAGTTCGACGAGAACTCTCGCCAACCGACGCGCCAGTGGTTGCGCCATGTCCACCCGGCGGCGCGTCGCCGACCGGAACTTGCCGGTGACAGCGGTGGCGACAACGGACATCGCTGCTCCGTCCTCCGCGAGCACCGCGTTGAAGCGCTCAACCGAGATCTCCCTGGTCCACACCGGACTCCGGCTGCACGCCACGACCGTCGCCGAGCGGACATCACCGTTCAACGCGGCCAGTTCGCCGATCAGGCTGCCACCGCCGCGCACCGCCAGCAAGGCCGCCCTCCCCTTTGGCGGTTCGCTGACGACCTTGACGCAGCCGTCAATCAGGAGGTGCACGCTGTCGGCTCGTTCCCCCTCTCGCAGCAGGACTTCCCCCGCCTTGTAGGTGCGCCACGAACCCACGGCAAGCCAGGCGCCCAATGTGGACCTCGGAATCCTTGCCAGCGCACTGTGACCAGGCCATGCACCCCTGTGCGTGCCGAAAATTACGTCCGCACAGGTCAAGCGGTATGCCGATACTCGTGGAGGACTCCACCGAGACGGTCCCGTCGGAGCACCGCTAGGCGTTCGATCCGGCCAGGTCCAAGGGGCAGGTGCCGGGCTCGCAAGGGTGCTGCGGCGGCGAGTGATCGGTGAGTACGGTGCTCGTTGTAGTGCCGCTCGTACTCACGCAGCGCGCGCCGAAGATGGGCCTCGTTCCAGATCAGCGTGCGGTCTAAAAGCTCGCCGCGCAGCGTCTTGACCCAGCGTTCCATGATCGCGTTCATGCGGGGCACCCTGACGCCGGTCAGGATCGTCGCGATCCCGGCGCCGCCGAGGATCTCGTCGATCAGTGCCGAGTACTTGCCGTCCCGGTCGCGAATGAGGAACCTGATCTGCGCGACGTATCCGCTGTCCTCGAGGTCCATGAGCAAGTTTCGGATCGCCTGGGTGACCCAGGCATGGGTGGGGTGCGCGGTCGTGCCGACTATCCATACACGGCGACTGGCGTGGTGGATGACGGCGAGAATGTACTGGCGCTGGCCGGTCAGCGTGACCGTCTCGATGAAGTCCATCGCCAGGATCGCCTCCGCCTGCGAGCGCAGGAAGTCGACCCAGGTAACGGTTGTCCGGCGCGGGGCCGGAACGACGCCGGCAGTCTTGAGGATCTCCCACACCGTAGAGGCGGCGACCGCGACACCCAGGAGCGCGAGTTCACCGTGGATACGTCGATATCCCCACGACGGGTTCTCGGCCGCCAGCCGTAGGACGAGCAGGCGGATCGAAGCCCCCGTGCGTGGACGTCCGGGCGCCCGATTCACGTTCGCACGGGCATGGCGACCCTTCGTCAAGTCGCGATGCCACCTCAGCACCGTGTCCGGGCTGACCAACAGCCGGAAGCGGCGTAACGCCGCGCGGGTTAAGGGCTCGAGGAAGGCAGCAAGCAACGCCCTGTCGTCAGACCTCAGTCGTGGGCGCTGATCGCCGAGCTGTCTGCGCAGGACCTCAAGCTGATGGCGTAGAGCGAGAATCTCGACGTCCTTCTCACGATCGCTCATGCGCAACAGCCATAACGCAGCGAAGGCGTGGGATACGGCGAGGTAGGTGAAGCGGACCAGCACGGCTGCGATCATGCCGGAGGATGATCGCTAGCATGTCGATGCCTGCTTACCTGCACGGACGTATTTCTCGGCACGCACAAGGTCATCCAGCTCGACCACGTCCAGCACGGTGTCCGGCGAGAGGACCACCGTACCTCCCACCGACAACGGCGCGAAGATCTCGAACACCGACAGGTCGAACGACACCGATGTCGCCGCCAACGTCCCCGCCAGGACCTCCGCTGGAAACACCCGGCGAGCGAACCCGAGTCCGAACCCGTGCCAGGACCGGAGACCACGCCCGTTGCCGAGTCGGTGCCGAGATCGGGCGACGCCGTCGACCTCCCGCCGAGCCGCGACGACGAGGAACGCGGGGAGCTCCCGCCGGCCGCCGTGGTGACGCCCGCCCTCACCGAACGCTGGAGTGTTTCCGCGCGCTGCGGCCGTTGAAGCGCGAGATCCCTCCTTCCGCGACGGCTCAACGGTCCTGGACGAGGTGGCGACCGCGGAGCAGATGGCGAACACCGGGACGTGGTGGCCCATCACCCGGTCGTATCCGGAGCGTTGGCTCGATCTGACCGTCGTCTTGGACGACAGTCCCTCCATGTCGCTGTGGCGGCCCGAGGTCGTCGCGTTCCTCGAGATGCTCGCGAGGCTCGAGGCCTTCCGCACTATCCAGTTCCGCTTGGTCGACGTCGTCCGCGACGGGGAGGGCACGGAGGTCCTGGTGCTGCGCGGTGGTACCCATGGTGCGCCCGCGCGCGACCCGGCGGAGGTGCTCGACGTCTCCGGCCGCAGGGTCATGCTGCTCGTCACGGACGGTGTCGACGGCATCTGGCGGCCAGGCCTGCTCAACCCGATGCTGGCGCGGTGGGCGCGATCCACGCCCGTGAGCGTGCTGCACCTGCTGCCGCAGTGGTTGTGGGGCCGCGGCTCTGTACCGCTGCACCGCGCCAACCTCACCGTGCCGGCCGCGATGCGACCCAACAGCCGCTGGACCTACGACCTTCCCGACGCCTGGCTGAAAGGGGACCCGCAGGCACACCTGCGCACCGGCGCCGTGCCCGTGCCGGTGATCGAACTGCAACCTCGCTACCTGAAGTGGTGGGCACGCCTGATCACCGCGGGCCACCGCGGCCCGGCCGCCGGCACGGTGTCGCTGGCCACCCGCGAGACCACCCCCGCACCGGACGGCGACCTCTCGGCGAAAGAGCACGTCGGCAGGTTGAGAAGCCTTGCCTCACCACCCGCACTACGCCTCGCGGCCGTTCCCGCCCACCCCGAAGTCGTGAAACTCATTCGCCATCGATTCGTCCCAGAGGCGAAAACCGAGCACCTGAGCGAATTGCTCCTTAGTGGAGTTGTGCCCTACTCTCCGGATTCCGGTGATGACAAGTCCCCAGGGGACCCCTCTACCTTCACCTTTCCTGAGAAAGTACGAGAACTTCTGCTCAACGGCACCCGGCGGTCCGAAACCGCGGGCGTCGTCCAAACTGCTGCCGCGGTATTCGGGGATCGAATTCCGGTACTGAGCAAGCTCAGGGACGCCATCGTGGATCCGGACAACGCACCGGACCCGGTGCCCTCACCGTCGAACGCCGCAGAGGTCGGGTTGCAGCGTGCGGTGATGGGGGCTTTGTCGGGTCCGTACCTGTCGCGCGCGGATCGCCTGAGCAATGCGGTGGCGCGCGACGGCGTGCCAGCTTCAACAACCAAGTCCGGCACAACAAGGGTGGCGAGCAAGGAAATGCCCGATGCGGCCGAGCGCACCAGCAAGCCGACGGCATCCGAACCACATGCGCATTCCGTATCGGACGCGGCGCAATTCGCAGGGTCGCGCGACAACGACCTCCCCGAGGTGAGCGGTATGACGGTTCTTCCCGCTTCGAGTTCGCGGACGTTTCACGAGCGAAGGTCGGCTGATCCCCCGATCATCTGGGGAAATGTCCCGCCGCGAAACCCGAACTTCACCGGCCGCGTGGAGCTGCTGGAACAACTGGGCAAACGCCTGACCGCCGGCGGTGCCACCGCAGTGCTCCCGTCAGCGCTGCACGGCATGGGCGGTATCGGCAAGACCCAGATGGCGACCGAGTACATCTACCGCCATCTTCAGGACTACGACCTGATCTGGTGGATCAAGGCGGCCCGCCCGACCCAGATCCGCGCCGGCCTCACCGAACTGGCCCGCCAACTCGGCCTCCCCGGCACCTCCGAGGCGAACACCGCCGTTCGCGAAGCCCTGCGCGTAGACCGCCCGTTCCGCCGCTGGCTGCTCGTCTTCGACGCCGCCGAGAGCCCAGAGGAAGCACGCCCGTTCTTCCCGACCAACGGTCCCGGCGAAGTGCTGATCACCTCCCGCAACCCGGACTGGGCCGGAGTCGCCCGGCCACTGGAACTCGCGGTGTTCGACCGCAAGGAGAGCATCGAACTGCTCGGCAAGCGCGGCCCGGACATCGACGAGACGGACGCCAACGTGCTCGCGGAGAAGCTCGGCGACCTGCCACTGGCCGTCGAGCAGGCCGCAGCCTGGCGCGCGGTCACATGTATGCCTATCAGTGAGTACCTGAGGCTGTTCGAAGAGTCTGTGGCGGAGATCCTCAGCACATCCGCCGAGACGGACTCGTGCTCCAGACCCGTCTGTGCCTCGCGGCGCGGAAGTACAACGAGGGCAAGGAGTTCGCCACGGCAGTCATCACCACTGCGGATTTCCCCGAGGTGGTCGCGCGTTCCCGCCAGGTGCGTGCCGAGCTGCATCTCGCCACCCGCGAGAAGACGGAAGCGCTGCGCGACCTACTCGCTGCCGAGGAGCAGTTCCGCTCGATCGGCTGTGACCACGCTGCGGCCACCTGCTGGTGGGCAATCGCCAAGATCGACTCGACCAGGCTGGTGAGTTTCCGGCTGAGCGCTGCCGATTTGCGACAGCTCGAAGACCTCGCGTCTGATCCCCGCGACCGGCGGCCGGCCGTGCTCGTCCACGAGGAGCGGAGGGTCACGAGGCTCGGCCTCCGGCTCATGCCGACTGGGCACACCTCGTCGACCGCGTACAGCACGTCTGACTTCGACGCCCAACAGTCCGGCGGATCGATCAGAAGGTCCGCCTGTATCCCCCACAAGGGGCAACGACGTGTCCGTTGCCTCCGGTTCGCGTCCCGGTTTCTGTCCCGCCTCGCCGGAGATGCTCACCCCAGGCTTCAGGGAGAGGCCGGAGACGGAGATGAACGACATGGCGCTTGACCAACTATGTGCCCTTTACCGGCCCAACGGGCCGGTGACACCGCACGAGGTCGTTCCCTCGGAGGAGGACGCAGAGTTGGTGATCGCGTTCGTGGCCGTGGGCAGGGACCTGAGCTTCTGCGGCAGCGACGGGTTGTCGGGGTGAACGTCGAAGGAGCGGAGAGGCTCCGTCCCAGGGTCAAGTTCGAGCACCGGCCGGTCCGCCACGGATGCGATACCGTCCGGATCGGCAGTGACATCGAGGGGATCGGAATCGACGTCCGTGACGTGGACGGCTGGTTGTGGGCGCTGCTGACGCTTCTCGACGGTTCGAGGACAGTCGAGCAGGTGGTCAACAACCTCGTCCCCCGCTTCCCCGCTCACCCGGAGAGCCATGTGCGCAAGGCTGTCCGCTTCTTCGCTGCAGCCGGCTACCTCGAGGACGCCGACGAGGCTGACCCGGCTGGACTCAGCGACAGCGAACGCGACCGCTACAGTCGCGGTCACTCGCTGATCCGTTGGATGACGCGCACCTCGTTCCGATCGACCTGGGAAGCGCAGCTCCGGCTGCGGGGCGCACGGGTGACTGTGATCGGAGTCGGTGGCGCTGGAGCAACCGCTGCTCTGGCACTCGTGATGTCGGGTGTCGGACATGTGCACTGCGTCGACCGCGACCACGTCGAGTTGTCCGACCTCAACCGGCAAGTCCTCTACACGGAACGCCACATCGGCTGGCCCAAAACGGACGCTGCTGTGGAACGGTTGCGGGAGTACAACTCCGACGTACTCGTCACCGGCGAGCAGACGACCATTGATGGCGTGGATGTCCTACGACGTTTCGCCGCGTACAGCGACGTTCTGGTGCTCACAGCCGATCGGCCCGAGGATATCCGGTCGTGGGCCAACCAGGCATGCCACGCAACCAGGACACCGTGGGTGTACGGCGGCTATGTTGGGCCGCGACCCACCGTCGGCATCTACCTGCCTGGCGTCGGGCCTTGTTACGACTGCGGGCGGGCTGCCGAGCGCGAGCGCCTCGCGGCACTCCCACCACGGACGTCCTGGTCACCGTCTGCGGGCGTCGCGCACTACGCCGCCGCCAACGCCGTGACCGCCGGCATGGCCGGGCACCTGATCGCGCACGCCGCGATGTCCACGATCACGGGAATACCCGAGTTGCCCACCAACTGCCAGTACACCGTCAACCTAGTGACACTGAACGACATCCACCGGATCGGGCCGGCCGAGCCGAGGCCCGACTGCCCCACCTGCGGCCGCAGCGCTTGAATGATCTCATTCCCTCAGATCGGCCCTCGTACGCAACTCCTCGGCATGCGGATCCCCGAACCTGCGGAGGATGGCTTCGGCAGCGCTCAGGTGACGCTTCGCCTCGACAGGTTCTCCTGTGCTCTCGAGAGAAAAAGCCATGAGCTCCATGGGCAGGGAGATTGCTACACCGACGCCTCCGTGCCGTTCGTACAGGGTGATCGCGTCGTGGCAAAGCCGGATCACCGCGTCGTGACGTCCGAGCCCCTGCCACGCCAGTGCCGCGTCGCACAAGGCCAGAGCCTCACCGACAGGATCAGCGAGTCGCCTGCGCAGTTCCAGCTCCCGGTCAGCGTGCCTCAACGCTTGCCGATAACGACCGAGCCGACTGCTGAGCTGACTCAGGTTGCACTCGACCACGGCTTCCGCCCACTCCCCCGCACCGCGCGCCAATGGCAACGCTTGAATGTAGCGCTCCCACGCTTCCAAGTACCTGCCGCGCCGCTTGCACGTCAACCCGATGCCGCACAACGCTTCCAGAACGCGAATCGAGTCATCCGAAGCCTCGGCCATGCCAAGCACCCGGCCGTAGTCGGCATCGGCGTCCTGCCAACGCCCGAGGTTCTGGTACGTGTCCCCGCGTCGGCACAAGAGCACCATCTCCCGTTGCCGGTCCCCGAGAGCTCGCGCGGCGGCGACCCCGATCGTCTCCGCCTCCAGACGCAACGGCAACGCGCCTGAGCCGGCCACGGCGAGAAACCGGACCGCGGCCGCCAGGGCAATCACGGGCTGGTGGATGCTGAGGGAGGCGGCCTCGTACAGCGCGGCGATCAACGTCGCCCGTTCCGAGGTCAACCATGCCAACGCCACCGCGCGATCAGGCAGATCGAGAGGCGGGCCGACCGGAGCAAGGTCCACGTTGGCTCGGGACGGCCCCGGGAACGCCACCTCGTCGGCGGCCTGTGCTGTGGCCGCGTACCAGACGAGCAAATGGGAGAACGGCGTCCCGCAGTCAGGTTCGTCGTGAAGCGCGCGTTCCCTGGCGTATACGTGCAGAAGATCGTGCATGCGGTACCGCCTCGAGTCCTCCGCCCGTTCGATCAGGTGCAGGTCGACCAGCGCCTCGAGACATCGGTACGCGACCTTGTAATCGACGTTCGCCAGGACAGCGGCGGCGTGCACACCGAACTCCGGTCCCGGATGCAGGCCCAGCAGCCGAAACAACCGCGCATGCCGGGACGGCAGTTTGGCGTACGACCAGTCGAAAACCGTACGCACGGCGCTTCGCTCGTCATGCGGCACGTCGAGAGCGCCCAACCGATCTTCGGCAATCTCGGCCACCACACCTTCCACCGCGCCACGCCGGTGGGTCACCACCCGGCTGGTCGCGATGCGCAGAGCAAGGGGAAGACGACCGCACAGTCCGATCAGGACGGCCACCGCGTTCTGCTCCAGATCCGCCTGGACCGTGCCCACAATCCGGCGCACCAACGCGACCGCCTCCGGCTCGGAAAAGATCCCGACCTCCACCAGAACGGCACCGTCGTTGACAATCAAGCCAGCCATTCCGCCCCGCGCGGTCACCACGGCGGCACAGCCGGGCGAGCCAGGGAGCAGAGGACGGACCTGCGCAGCCGACCCCGCGTTGTCCAGCACCACCAACACTCTTCGCTGAGCGAGCAACGACCTGTAGAGCCCAGCCCGCGCGGCGCCGTTCACCGGCACGGCGTCCGGGGGCACGCCCAGAGCGAGCAGGAAGTCGGCGAGCACCTCGTCCGGGTCAAGTGGTGAGCCTGATCCGTGCCCGCACAGGTCCGTGAACAACGTGCCATCAGGAAACCTCTCCTGTGCGCGGCTCGCCCAATACACCGTTAGAGAAGTCTTGCCGACTCCCGCCATTCCCTCGACGACCACCACCGGCCCTGCCGGTTCGTCGCCCTCAGGTTCGAGCAACGCGTCGAGTGCGGCCAGTTCCCCGCCACGACCGGTGAAGTCACGAGCGACTCGCGGCAACTGACGCGGTATGGGCACTTCCGATGCCGGACGGGGCGTGGGCAGCACCAGGTGGCCGATGCTCTCGACCTGAACCACCGCTCCGGTCACGTTGCCGACGACCCGGTTCCACACACGGCCCTTGTCGCTCATACGTTGCACGTTCCACCGCAGCGACCCGTCACACGACCGCTGTCCGCAGGACTCCACCCAGTCGGACGAGCGAGGCACTAGTGTCCTGAGTCTTTAATTCGGCATCAGCACTAGGTTGTGCTGGTGCCGAACCCGAAATTGGTGCCGCTGACCTTGTCCGATGACGAGCGTCGAGTCCTGGAGGGCTGGACGCGTCGGCGAACGACCGCGCAGGCGCTGGCGTTGCGAGCCCGGATCGTGCTGACATGCGCCGAGACCGGTGAGTCGAACACCGTTGTGGCGCAACGGTTGAACCTGGGCCGTCAGACGGTGGCGACCTGGCGGGCCCGGTTCCTGCGCGACCGGTTGGACGGGTTGTCGGACGAACCGCGGCCGGGCCGTCCGCGCACGATCACCGACGATCAGGTCGAGCAGATCGTGGTCACGACACTGGAGAGCAAGCCGGCCAACGCGACGCACTGGTCGACCCGATCACTGGCCACACGGGTCGGGATGTCGCAGTCGGCGGTCTCACGGATCTGGCGGGCCTTCGGCCTCAAGCCGCACAAAATCGACACCTTCAAGATCAGCAAGGATCCGCTGTTCGTGGACAAGGTCCGCGATGTCGTCGGCCTCTATCTCGACCCGCCCGCGAAAGCGGTGGTGTTGTGCGTGGACGAGAAAACCGGAATCCAGGCACTGGACCGCTCGGCGCCCGTACTGCCGATGCTGCCCGGGGTTCCCGAGCGACAGAGTTTCGACTACATCCGGCACGGCACCACCAGCCTGTTCGCCGCGCTGGAGATCGCCACCGGACAGGTGATCAGCGCGGTGAAACGCCGTCACCGGCACCAGGAGTTCCTGGCGTTTCTGCGCACCATCGACCGCAACGTGCCCGCCGGCCTGGACGTCCACGTCATCCTCGACAACCTCAGCACTCACAAGACACCCGCGGTGAGGACATGGCTGCTCAAGCATCCACGCTTCCACCTGCACTTCACCCCGACCAGCTCGAGCTGGCTCAACCTGGTCGAACGCTTCTTCGCCGAGATCACCGTCAAGCTGCTGCGCCGGGGCGTCCACCGCTCGGTCACCGCACTGGAGAAGGACATCCGCAGCTGGATCGAGCAGTGGAACACCAACCCCAAGCCCTACGTCTGGACCCGCACCGCAGACCAGATCCTCGAGTCCCTCGCCGCCTACTGCCAGCGAATTAACGACTCAGGACACTAGGTCAGGCCGTCCAGCAATGCCCGGATCTCGGTCGCCTGGTGGCGCACACCGTCGTCGGTGAATCCATACAACGCCTCTAGCGCGCGCTCCCACCACTGCCTCGCCCCGCACGGATCTCCCAACGTCCGGCGGATCTTCCCGATCTCGCGCATCACCATCGCTTCCCGCTGCCGATCCCCGATCTCGGAGAGCACGGCCAGCGATCGGCGATGGCAGTCGATCGCTTCGTCGAACTCCTCCAGCGCCGCCAGCGCCACCCCCAGATGGTTGAGAGTGACTCCTTCTCCCCTGCGGTCCGAAGACTGCTCATAGAGAGGCAGCGCCTGCCGGTGGCAGCCAACCGCGTCGGCGTACCGTCCCAGGTCGCGGTGGGCCAGGCCCAGGTTGTTGAGGGTGTCGCCCTCGCCCTGGGGATCACCGACCTCACGCCGGATCAGCAAAGACCTGGTCAGACAGTCAACAGCGTCGTGCCACCGCAGCAACTCCCGGTACACCACTCCGAGGTTGTTCAGGGTGATGCTCTCGCCTCGGCGATCTGCGGTCCTCTCGCGGATCGCTAGAGCGCTCTCGTAGCACTCGACCGCGTCCTCAAATCTTCGGATCGCCCAGTAGGACGCCCCCAGGTTGTTCAGAGCGGTCGCTTCTCCCAGCAGATCCTTCTCCGCGCGGCGAAGGTCGATCGCCTGCAGGTAACAACCGATGGCGTCGTCGAACCGACGAAGCTCCCGGTAGGCCATGCCGAGGTTGTTCAAGGTCATTCCCTCGCCGGGGCGGTCGCCCGTATCCCTTCGGATGGCGAGCGCCTGGAGGTGACAGGCGATGGCCTCGTCGAACGACCGGGTGAACCGGTACGCGTGCCCGAGGTTGTTCAAAGCCGAACTCTGCGCGCGGACGTCGCCCTCTTTGCGGGCCGCCGCCAACGCCAGTTGCTGGGTCGCAACCCAATCCGCTGGGTGCTTCTTCAGCACGAAGTACGGATCAATCTGCTCGGCGATCGAATACGCAAGCCAGTTGTGTCCTCCCTCATGGGCGCGCGCGACCGCACCGACCAAAGCGTCCCGCTCGGCCTCCATCCACGCCAATGCCTGCTCGCGGCCGCCGAACCGCGCCGACCTGGCAGTGGCCGCCGCGCGTCGGTCGAGGTGGTCGGCTGCCGCATGGGAAACCTTCAAGTAGTGGTCGAGCAGCCGCACCAACGCCTCGTCACGCTCTTCCGGCGAGTGCTCTTGGTTGACACGTTCGCTGGCATACAAATCGATCAGATCGTGGAAACTCCACCAGCCTCGTGCCGTTGCGGAGTCGATCAGGTGGGCACGTTGGAGCTCTTGCAGCAGTCGACGCGCGTCACGTGATGTCAGTCCTCCCAATGCGCTCGCCGCTTCGCTGCTGACATGTCGACCGGTCTTCAGGGACAGCAACTTGAATAGGCGGGCCTGCTCGGGGGTGAGCCGTTCGTAGGACAGGTCGAAGGCAGCACGTACGGCGAGCGCGCCGCCGTAATCCAGTGTTCTCAGGCGACTACTGGAACTCTCGAGCTCCTCCGCCAGTTCGGCGACCGGCTGCGCGGGATCGGAAGCCAGCAACGCCGCGCAGATTCGCAGCGCCAGCGGCAGATAGCCACACAACCGCGCCACCTCCGCGGCGGCGTCCGCTTCGCCAGCGATCCTCACATCTGCCGGCAACGCCGAACGCAGATGTAAGTCCAGCACGGCGATCGCGTCCGCGGGCGCGAGGACGTCCACGGTCAGCAGGCGAGCGTTGTCGAGGTCAGCCAGCCGGTTGCGGGTGGTGATCAGCAGCCGGTGTTCAGAGGTACCTGGTATGAGCGCGCGCACCTGTTCACTGCTAGACACGTTGTCCGCGACGATTAGCAGACGCTCGCACTTCGCGGTACGGTCGGCCAGCGCGGCGCGGTAGCGCACCTCCCTGTCCTGGCCGTCGACCGGAATCCTGTCGGATGGCACGCCTAGCTGCAGCAACAGAGCGAGCAGCGCCTCCTCCACGACCAGGGGGATCGGAGAGTATCCGCGCATGTCGAGGAACAGCACGCCGCCGGTGAACCAGCCAGCCTCCAGCACCTCGTGCGCCACGAACACGGCGAGGGTGGTCTTACCGACACCAGCCAGTCCGCTCACCGCGGTGCTCACCATGACAACATCGGTCGAGGAGCCCGGCGAAAGCGACGCTCGCAGCGCCGTGAGGTCGTCTTCACGCCCCAGCAACAACGGCCGCTGAGGCAGGCTCACCACCACACCAACCGGCCAGTTGACGACGACGGGCAGGTCCAGTGTGGGATCAGCGCTCAGGATCCGCTGGTGCAGGGTGCTGAGCGCGAACGACGGCTCGACGCCTGACTCGTCGCGAAGCCTCGCGTAGAACTTCCGATAGGCCTCCAACGCGTCTGACGGGCTACCAGCCCGGTAGGACGCCAACATGTAGAAGCACACCAGGGCCTCGTCCTCCGGCCAGTCGGCCAGCGGCTCCCTAATCTCGCCGAGCACCTGCGTGTGCCGTCCCAACTCGAGCTCCGCCTGGATCAACAGCCCCCAGGCCTCTCGGCGCTGACGCTTGAGGTGGGCACGATGCTCAACCACCCAGGCCACATCGTCGTTCAGGTTCTGAAGAGCCTCTCCCCGCCACTCCCCCAGAGCCGCACGGACCTCACGCACGACATGTTCAGGGTCGGCATGGCCACGCGCGCTGTCCAGGCGGGCACGGAACCGCAGATGATCCACTTCGCTCTCGTCGACGACGAGCTTGCTCGCCTCGCGAATCCTCGGCAGGCCCACGGACTCTCGGAACGTCTCCCGCAGCACGCGCCTCAAGCTCTTGATGTAGTCGGCGAGTCCGTCCTTCGGCGGCCGACCAGTCCAAAGATCGGACTCCAAGGATTCCTTCCGAACCTCGCGGTTGGCGTTGAGCAACAGCAGCGCGAGCAGGGCTCGGTCCCTCTGGCCTCTCAGTGGCACAAGGCGGTCCATCTCGTCGCGAATCTCCACCGGCCCCAACAACCGAAAGCCCATTCGACACCCTCCAGTGCCACGTGCGTAGCTGCTGTGCTGTTTGCGGAACCAACCGCGCTGGCTGACGAGGACCAGTACCTCGTCGCGGCGTACCAGCAGACCGCGATGATCGTTCGGACGCCAGTGAGCGTGCCGCAATGTGGGCACCACTGCGGAAGCCTGGTCGCGACGGCTGACCACCACCGAATGGTCTCATCTGGAACTGTGGAGTTACCGGTGCTGCGCATGCTTGCTGGGACATTCTGTTGAACCATCGTCCCTCACGGCGCCCACAATCATGCCCTGAGTACAACAGAACAAGATCACTGCGGCTCAATGCATGAGTGCGGAGTTCTGAAACCCACACGAACAGGGCACCGACCTCCAGGGCCTGCGGCTCAAGGCCAAGCCAGGAGCACGAATCCGGCTCAGAACGATGACGTCATAAGAGTAGACACGAGCGAACCACAGCCTTCCCCTACTTCGCCGGTGAGGCCGACGGTGTGTTCCTCGGCTTCCAGCTCGTCGCGCAACGCGGCTGCGAACCCGGCCGCGTCGTCGACCACGAGGACCTTCATCGGTCCGACCATGCCCTGTGCGTCAGCAGCCACACGCAACTCGCCCAGGCGATCCCGGAGCAGTAGCCGACCAGCACGTCGAAGACGTAGTGCACCAACAGTGCGACGCGGGAGAACCCGATCAGTGCCACGGCCGGCCCGGCGAGACCGCAGAGGTAGATCTGCCCGGTGCGGTTGAGCTCGCCCGCGAAGACGACGAGCAGCACTGTCGCGGCGACCGCCGCCGACTGGGCGTGACCGCTGGGGAAGCTGAGCCCGTTCGCGTGCGCCACCGGGTCCGCCACGACCGGGCGTTGGCGGTGCACCACTGCCTTCAGCAGGCTATTGAGCAGGCCGCCGCCGATTTCCGCGACGGCGACGAACACCGCCTCGCGCCATCTCCGCCGGTACAGCAACCAGCCTCCGATGGTCGTGAACAGCACGACGTAGACCGGCGCGGAGCCCTATGCGTGCCGGAAATTACGTCCGCACAGGTCAAGCGGCATGCCGATACTTGCAGAGGACTCCGCCGAGATGGTCGCGTCGGAATGCCGCGAGGCGTTCGATCTGGTCAGGCCCGAGGGGCGGGTGCCGGGCTCGCAAGGGTGCTGCGGCGGCGAGGGATCGGTGGGTGCAGTGCTCGTTGTAGTGCTGCTAATACTCATGCAGCGCGTTGTGCGTGCCGAAAACTACGTCCATGCAGGTCAAGGCAAATGGCGATACACGCGGATGACTCCGCCGAGAAGATCATGCGGGTCTATGACAACCCGCTCGATCTGAGCGGGTTCCCTAGCCAGAGGCCGACCTTGCATAGGGTGAGGCCAGCGAGCGGTCGGGGGCTCGGCGCTCGCTGTAGCGCCGCTCGTACTCACGCAACGCCTGGCGCAGATGGGTCTGATTCCAGATCAGCGGGCGGTCGAACAGATCAGCCCGAAAGATTGATTAGTGTCGACTGGCCCTCTATACTAGGTTCGAGCTATCCAATAGCGCATGAACACACAAACTGCGCAAGCTTGCTACATATGGGGACTCAAGTCCCCTCGGACATTCTCTTACCCCACGGGATTCACCAGAATCCCGTGGGGTAATTCATATTTCGGCCACTTTTACGCCAACACACCAATCCAACGCGAGCGCTGGCTGAACTGAACGACGAGCAGGTTCCACAGTTTTCAGCATTAGTGGTGCGGGTCGAATTTCAAGACGGTAATCGTCATAGTGAATCTGCAGGCGTTGCTCGCGGACTTGATTGACCAACTCTTCACCCACACCTTCCTGCACGGGCCCAGCGGTCCGCGCGGGTCACCACGGCGGCGAGACCGTCGAACGCCGCCGCGTCCGTGCCGCGCCACTGGTTGGCGAGCAGTCGGGCGCACGCGCGCTCGACCTCGACCACCGCGAGGGTGCCCGCACATTTGTCCGCGACAGCTCGTGCACGCGACCGACGAAGTGCTCCGGTGCCGGAGGCAACTGCTTCGGGAGGATTCCCGGCTCAGCGACCGAATGGATGTGCACGCTCCCGTGAATGGAGTGGGCCTGGACCAGGGCCCCCACAACCCCCATGACGCTGTTGACGACTTCTGGTGTGGTCGGAGTTGAACGGCCTTCATCGACCACGGTACCCCCAACGATGAACAGCAGAACCCTTAAGTGTACCGGCGATCCGCATCCTTCGGTGCCGTGGTCGGTTCAGTCGCCCAGGTCGAACTGCAGCCGCATTGATCGGCCGGCGACACGGTAGTAGCGCATTCCTCCAGGCTCTAGAGGATTCGGGAGGACATGGATTCTGCGCCTCGCCGGATCCAGGACGTGCGTCACGAAGACGATGAGGTACTGCTCGTACGGAGCCAGGTCACCTGCTCTGCGAACCTCGGACTCGCCCAAAGCGAGCTGCGGAACGTCATCTGTGGTGGACTTGACCTCGAACAGCCAGGTCGTTTCCGGTGTCGCAACGCGGAAGTCGTAGCCGAGGCTGTCGTCGCCCCTGCCGTCTGCGAACACGTCGGCGCGGAATCCTGACTCCCAGGTGTCTTCGGGAGGCAACCCGAACCGGTGGCGCAGCCACTCCGCTACGAACGCCTCTCCGGCGAGCCCGATCGTCCTTAACTTCTCGGGAGGTGCGCTCGTCGCGCGCCACGAGCCGATCCGGCGACCGCCGGGCTGCGACGCGCCGCCCGCGGCAGGCGCCACGAGCAACGTCGTCGGTGATGCCGCTACCGCCAACGCCGTGTCAGGGATGTCCCGGCGCACCTCCTCGATGAGTTTCATCAGGTCTGCCGGTTCGTCGCTGAAGGTGTGGGCTCCGTAACGCACGTAGGTCGCTTCGCGGTGGCGGAAGTCGCGGTCCTTTTGCAACCTCACGGCCGCATCGGCGATGTCCTGTTCTGACAGGGAGAGGTCTGCCCTGCTGGTGGTAAGCGGCATCGCGGCGGGCCAGCGGGTGTGGGCTCGCAGCCACGCGAGAACGTCGTGCGGCTTGAGTCGGCCGAAGTCCAATCGCCCTGCCGAGGTCATGGCTTCGACCACCGTTCCGGCGTCCCCTGGTCGTGGTCCTTCGCCGCCGGAGTTGCGGTGCAGCCATGCTTCGACGAGAACTCTGACGTTGCCGATGACGCTGGTGATCGTCCGGCGGCCGGCGTCGCGCAGATCGTTCACCGGAGGCAACGCCTCCTGAACGTTTTCATTCTGTGGACACACCTCGTCGAGCCATGCGTCCATCTGCCTCCCGGGCAGATCCGCCGGTACATCCCAGAAGCCGTCCAACCAGGCGTCGTCCGGTCGGAGTCCCGGCAGATCTCGAAGACGGAGGTAGTCGGCCAGCGACTCTCCGTGACGTGCGGTCGGGATGAAGCGGTCGCGGAGCCGGTCAAGCAGCTCAGCTCGGTGTTGCTGGACGTACGCGTCAAACTGCCGTTGATGTCCGGCGGCGTTGTGCAGCGCGGGCAGCCCCATGGCGCGGAGTCCGGCGTTGGCGGCGGAAAGGTCCACGTTCAGGTACAGGGTGGCCTCCAGGAGGTCGCCCTTCTCCGCCAGCTCTAGGACAGCCTCGGCCTTCTCGGTCCGTTCCGAAAGCCAGGAGTGCAGCTCGTCGCGGGTCGTGAACGGCGCGCTTATTCCCTGCAACTCCTCGGCAACCGCGATGTCGATGCATGCCAGAACAGCAACAACCGCCGAGACGTCGGACCGTGCGGCGGAGCTTTGGAGCGCGAGTCCTTCCAGATCGTCGAGCGCGATTCGGAGAGTTCTCGCGAGATCGTTCCTCGTCGGCGTTCGATCCCCGCACTCGCGCTGCAGGTCGAGCAGCGCCAGCCGGATGCTGTCCGCGATCAACGGCATTTCGATGAGCTCTGCCAAGGCCGCGCTGGAGGCCTGCACGACCGCCCACGGTCGCGCGCCGTCAACTCCTGCGACCACCGCACGCGCCGAGGCGTCGCTGACCAACAGAAACGAGCGGGGTCCCGACCGATCGTCCACATGATGGCCATCGACAACGGTGTTGACGGAGTCGGCGACCACCACGGTGACGGCGTCTAAGCGTCGTGCTGCTTCGGACAGCTGCTCCGCCGACACAGACGCAAAGCCCTGGTACTGAAACTCCATGACCGCAAGCACCAGCAACGGCAGCCAATCTCCGCCTACCTCGTGAAGGGGGCGGCACGGCGCCGTGGCCGCGGAGACACCATCGACCAGGACCTCGATGCTCGCGGCCGCTGTGCTTTGCAGCCGCGAGATCCCTTTGTCCTGAAGAAGTGTCCGCACGCGCCTGGCCAGCCGGCGGTCCCGGATCGCGAGCACCGGTACCGGTGCCTGGCGCAGCAGTCTCTCCTGTGCTGTTCCATCTTCCTCGCAGGCATAAACGACCTCGTCGCCCTCGTTCAGGTCCGTCAGCGCCAAGCGGCCTTGCGTACTCACCACAACGGTGTGCGGTGGCGGCTGTCCGTTCTTGCAAAGGTCGCGCCACGCCGTCTCGTAGGCCTTGCGCACGGCGGTCATCAGCTGCCCCCGAGTGCCTACGCCATGAAGGTGGACGAGTTCGTGCAACTCGAGCAAGCGCTCAGCGGCGCTCGCGGCATCGTCCCAGAATCGTGCGCCCACCTTGGCGAGCCGCTTCAGAACGCGCGGTGTGGCGAGGTTCCGGAAGGCGGCCGGCTGTGCTCGGAGATAGTCCGGCGTCTCGGCGTCGCGCAGCATCCAGGCTTCGCTGAGTGGCATCAAGGTGACCGTGGTGCGCTGGCCGGGTGTCGTCTGCGGCATCCAGGAAACCGTGGCGAGGAACGCGGCGATGAAGGTGGGCCAGGCGACCTGAACGCCGTCCGAAGAACGTCCGAAGTGGAACTCCAGCGCCTTGTCCGGCCACGTGTCGAGGCCACGGAAGACGAGCTCGGCGTACCACCTTCGGGTCTCGTCATCAAAGCTGTCCCAGTCCCGCTGTCCCGGAAGCACCGCCACACCTGTTGTCGGTGAGTACGGAACTCCGAAGAAGGTCGGCTGCCGCTTCGGCCACCGATCGGCGATTTCTCGCCACCGCGCTTGATCAGCCTCACTCATCGCGACGTTGAAGTGACCGGCGGTACGAGGATTCGCCACGCTGTTGCCCGGACTGAGGAAGGACCGCGCAGGAAAGTAGCGGGGCGCGAGGCCGTGCTGTGCGCCCAGAAGTTCAACGAACCTCAGCAGGTCGTCACCATCCACACGGGACCTGAGAACTTCCTGCGGGGAGACCAAAGTGTGGCTTGCGATGTCCGCCAACGGCTGCGACACCTGTCCCCCGCGCGCGACGAGCCTGGCCAGCAACCGGTCGGTGTCGGCGGCAGGCCCTTCCCAGCCTGTTCCGAAGTAGGTCTCCCCCGCTTCGCTCCAGCCGCTCGTCGTGGGGAGCAACAAGCGGGCCTGCTTCATCACCTCCGCGGCGATCTCTCGCACGGCGCCACGCCAGACGTCAAAGGCGAACCGCAGGCAGGCCTTCCGTGAGTCGTCGTCCTCGGGCCCGCGCATCGCTTGACCGACAACTTCGATCAGGGCGTCGGTGCGGTACTCGCGGACGAGGTTCTGCGCATCGAGCCAACCGCGGCCAGGCCGCCGTCGGCCATCGCTGTTCAGCCACGGGACATCAGCAGGCATGAACGCCAGCCGGTCTCGCACCGCTGCCGACAGAGGGCCCGCGCCGGTAGTCCCCTCACCGTGCACGCGGCCGAAGTACACAGTCCTCGAGCCGCTGTCGCCCCCGGCAACCAGCAGGTCGCCGTCTTCGCCGATCAGAACATTCCGACCGGACAACGCCTTTCCGTCGGGAACCGCCGCGCTCAGGTCGTCGTACAGGTCAGCCCACGCCGCAAGGCCAACCTTGCGGTCGACAAAGGACTCTGCGAGAAGTCCAGCGAACTCAGCCAGCTCTCCCTGCCTGGGAACGATCGGGATATTGAGGCCCGCTGCCAGGTCTTTAATCCGGGCGGTGCGCTCCGGGCCGAGGTCCGGACGTATCAGCTCGTCGACGCCCGCTGCGGCAACGGCCTCGGCGGTGAACACCGTTCCACTGAGGTTCCAGAGCCAGCCGGCGTTCAGCTCGACCCTTCCCGCCGAGCCCAGCGCCGGTAGTACGGGCAACTCTTCCAGAGCGACGTCATGGTCCGCCAAGGCCGCCTTCAAGCGCGGCAGCGCCTGGGCGGTCCAGCACGTCAGATCGAGCAGTACCTCGTCGGGCAGGTCCAGCTCGCCGCTGCAGGCGGCTGTGATCGCGTCCGCGCACAGCCGGGCGACCTCGTTGAGCAGGAAGCTGTTGAGGGGAAGCGACTCGTTCAGGCTGCGTCGATCGAGCCGGGCGAAGAAGGGAGCGTTCACGAACGCCGGGAGCGGCCCGCAGGCTTCTGGCCCCATCGGGAGGAACGTGTACAGGCGGCCTTGTGGCAATGCCTGTCCGAGAGGCACTGCGACGCTGACCTCACCGTCTCCCTCCCAGCGCTCCCATCCCGAACTGAGCCGTCCGTCGATCCTGCTGCGCTTGATGGCCTCGGTTATCGCGGGCTCGGGGATGGTTCGCCGCAACACCAGGAACTTCGTGTCGTCCTGGACCGTCGCTTCATCGACGGTGATGTCGTCCACGCCGGGCAACGGCACGATCGACCGCGTCAGAAGCTGTCCGTCTTCCGAGCCGTCAGCATCACGCCACCAGACCAAGATCTCCCCGACTCGCTCCAGGAAAAGGTGGAAGGGGACGTCCCCAGAGACCAGTTCGACGAGCTCGGACTTGGCACGATCCATCGCGTGGACGGAGCGAATCGGCAAGCGAACGACCGTCGAGAAACCACGTTGTGCGAACGCCTCGACGTGGGGCGGCACGTCGGGCAGAGGAAACGGAACCTTCAATGTGGCGACGTTCTCCCGCAGCTCGTCAGCCAAGCCGACGCGATCCGGAGCCACCGAGGCCGCGAGGTCGTCGAAGTCGGCTGGTCTGGCGAAGCGAAACCGGTAACCGTCGAATCGTCCCGCGCCCTCGTGAACGGCGCTGTACACCTCCGGGCTCTCCGAGAGCTGCAGCACGCTCTTGAAACCTACGCCCTTGTTCCCGATGCCCTGATCCGGCCGCTTGCTGCTCATCGCCACCCGGCACATCGAGGTAAAGTCCCGGTCCGCCAAAGGACTGCCCTCGTTGGCGACGTAAAGAACGCCGTGCTCGCCTTCACACGCATCGAGGAACAGCTCAAGCTTGCCGTCCGTGCGATCGGCGTCATGCGCATCGTGGCCGTTCTGCAACAACTCAACGACCGTGCGTCCGTCGTAGTCCGACGCGATGATGCCCTCGATGAACTCCTTCTGCTCGCGGGTAGCGGGCTGGCCGAGCTCCACTCCCGTGAGGTACAGGCGCACCACGCTCTCGGCCTGCGCCAAGACCCTTAAGGCAGTTCCGTCCACAGATCGATCATCCGCCGAGTCCACGCACCAGGCATCGACAAGACTCATCACGGCGTTACTCACAGTCCGGCCTGCCAGCCCAGACCCGCGCGCACGTCAGCAAAGCCTCGCGACACACTCAGCCCGGCAGAACGCCGGGCGGTTGGCTCCGCCAACGAGAACCGCGACCCGCCGTCAAGGCAGCCACCACACGCTGTTGCTGTGCGATAGCGTGTTCTCAGGCAGACCGCATTGCCCGCCTTCAATCGCCTCCTCGCGTTGACTGGACTACTGAAACCGCTGCCAGCCCGACATCGTCAACGGAACGCGTCACCCAGCCGGTAGGTCAGAGCCACACCGTCAGGCCAGCCAACGCGTACAAAGGCATCGAGCAACGAATGAATCGCGGTAAGCAGATCGGCGTTAGAGGTCAGGTGGTCGCGGAACTCTGCGAGATAGCGTTTGATGAGCTCAATTACCACGTCCGATGCCATCGGGTCGTAGGTGTAGGCGTCACCAGACTTCACGTAGTCCTGGACCAGATGCAGAGCCCGAGCAGGTTCGACCGGCGCCAGATGCGCCAGTGTCCCGACAGCGTGGTGCACGGTCGAAGGGCTCTTGAACCCGATCAGCAGAGCCAGCGCGGCGAACGCCTCGCGGGCGAACCCGGGATCAGGGTCCCGAGCCGGCTCGTCACCGTTCGTGTGCGCACCTGACGCGAAGTAGATCTCAGAGACCAACACATCGGCACACCGGTGCACATACCGGGCTGTCTGATCCGTAGCGCGCAACTGCTCGAGCGCCGCCGCGCCAAGCTTCAGCAGGTCGAACGCACGAGTGCGTTCCTGGGCCCAGTCGTCACCGAGCCTCAGCCACGGCTGAAGCAACCGCACCACCTGCATCGCTGCATCGGTGTCCGAGGGAGACCCGAACCAGCTGCGAGCCAGTGCGGTCGCAGTGGGCGTCTGCCATCGCAAAGCCAGATATAGCGCCAAATCGCCGAGCGCGTCGACACGGTCGTCGTGGCCTTCGCCGGTTTTCGCCTGTAGCACAGTCCGCCAGTGCTCGACGTCGAGCACAGCAGTGAGCATGGCGTCGACCCTCTCATAAAACGAGTCCCGGAACGTCGCAATCCGCCGCATCAACACCGCCGCCACCTCAGGATGCCGCTCAGCAAGCAAGCGTATGCGGAGAAGTTCCAGGCTTTCCGACTCGCCGTCGCCGAGAAACTCCACGGCATGTGCGGCGTACCACCGGATCACTGGGTCTCCGTCAGCTAAGGCGTCCAGCAGGCGGTACCTGATCTTCTCGCCATGCTCTGATGATCGCCAATCCGCGCTGCACCACAGGTTGACGAGTCCAGATGTCGCCCTGCGACGGGATGTGGGGGTCCAAGACATCATTGTTGTTCCACCGCTCCGTCCTCGGAGGACGTCGTCTCCGCGGCCGCCAGGCAGAGCTTGACGACGAGCTCGCCCAGTGGTGTACCGGGTTTCGGTCGGCGATGTGCGACGAGCACGTCGGCCGCCCAGATGACGAGGCTTTCGGTGTACTCCTCCGGCTCGTCGTGGACAGCGCGCCACAACTCGGCCTCCAGCGCATCAACCAAGCGTGGTTCCGCATCGTCGACGCTTGCTGCGTCGATCGCTTGTTTGAGCGCTTCGTCGACCGCGTGTGCAGGCAACGGCACCGCTGCTTCATCCACGTCAACGACAGTGAGCGGGAGTTGCTCGGCGACCACAGTTAGCTCGGCAACCTCGGTTAGCTCGACAACGTTGTCCGCCACGTCTACAGGAAGACTCTGGATCGCCGCGACTAGAACGCCGTGTTCCGGCGGCGAGAGTCGTGATGCCGCGGCCCGCACAAGTGCGCAGGCGGACTCGCGCGTGCCCGAGTGGACGAATAGCCCGCCAGCCAGCAAGGCGGGAACGAACGCGCGGCCCAGTACATCGAAGTTCTCGGCGGCCGCGTGCAGAACTCCACTCCAGGCCTCCGGGTGCCTGATCGATAGCACGACGGCAGTCACGAATCGGTCAGCATCGGCGCCGGACATCTTGCTCGCCCGCATGGCCTCGGTGAAAGCGGCCACGATCGTCGGCGACTCGCGAGAGACGGTGTGTCTCAGCGACCCCACCACCACGTCGACACGACCGCTGGCCGCCCCTGCCTCCACCGGATAGGACGAAGCGGACGTGAGCAGATACGGCGCCTCGGCAGTGGTCACAGTGGCCAGCACCGGAACAGCTCGCTCAAGTCCCACCGCAGCGAGGTATGCCTCGAACTTCTGTCCGATCAACCACTTGAGGTGCGCGACATCCTGCTTACGTGTGCTCGTGATCGCCACAACGCCCTGCGACACCGGTGTGACTGCCTCGCTGTCATCATGAAGACGCCAGGACGACAGCAGCACGTCCTCTGCTAACTGAGCGTCCGCTGTAGCGATCAGCGCGATGTTGTCCACGTAGAAGTCGAGGTAGCGCGTGAGCCATCCGCCCATGATCTCCGGGGTGAGTGTGCGTCGTAGGACGTTCGCCGGTTCAGGGCTCACCCCCAAGGTCCGTGGCAGGTAGCGCGCCACCTGCTGCCCGTACCATTCGCGTTCGGCAGGCTGTCGCAGCGCGGCCGTCATCAACCTGACCAGGAACGATGCTCGGTCCTCGGCCCCGGAAACGCCCGGCCCGAGCGGTTCCAGGTCGTCCAGGGCGCGCATCAGCCGGAGAGACTGGCTTGCGAGGTCGTGGTCGAATTCGCTGGCGAGGCTCGTTCCCACGGCGGCCAGGATTGAGGCCCACAGCGTCGTTACGCCACGAACGTGCTCTTTCACCCTGTCCTCGACGGCACTCATCACTCCCGCGATCCAGCCGATGATCGCGCTGTACTCAGGACCAGCCGGTAGCTCGGTCATCCACCGCAGGTCCTCGCTGCGACGTGCTTCGCGCACCAGCACGGATGCGGCCGCGACGCCAGCGATGCTGTGACCCGCTTCGGCCAAGCCGATCATCACGTGCGAGAACGCCTGCCGAGTGTGGTCGGCGTGCCACACGGCAGCCACGTGGAGGTCGATGCTGGGACGCGCAACCAGCACGAGGTTCGGATCCCCGTCGAGCGCATCGCGAAGCCGCGACCGGTCGCCCTCGGCCAGTAGCAGCGCCGCGACGGCGTAGTCGAACAGGACGTGGTGGGAGAACACCAGCATCTCTGTTCCTCCCACCGCCAGCCGCGCCTGGCTCTCCCTCAGCACGCCATCGCGCAGCACCGCTCGCCGGGCGGCCAGTAACGACTCCGGCACGACCGACGACGGCACCCGCAGCGCCCGCTGCCTCACCATCTCCTGGCTCACCGCACCCAATACCCGGCCGCGTTCCTCGCCGTCCGGCTGGTCCAGCACCCGCGTGCGCCAGTACCGCTGGAGCAGGTCGAGCCGATCGCGTGCGGTCACCGGCTCGGCGGCCGGAAGCAGCTGACACGCGAGCCTGAGGTTGAATGGGTTCCTGACCAGCCGAAGGAAGTCCTCGTCGGAGTGCTCGACGATCGCCCGGACAGTGGAGTCCGCGGCCGCCAGCCGTTCGAGGTCCTCGACGGAGAAGTCGCCGAGGACGATGTGCCTGACATCGCGGAGTTCCGGGTCACGTCGTGCGCGACGTGCCGAGATCGGCACCCCGGCGAACGCGTTGCGCCACACCGTGGCATAGCGAAGATCGAAGCGGCGCATCGTCGCGATGGTCCGCCAGCGAGACCCGTTCAAATCGCCGACAAGGTTCGCTAGCCAGGTGAGCGAACCCTGCCTTGATGCGTCCAGCCCGTCGATCAGCAGCGTGCCACGCCCTTCACTCTGCCAGCCGTTGAGCAACTCGAGCGCAGGGCGAGTCAGTGTCACGTCGCCACGCACCGGTCCAGGTGCCTCGCCAAGGGTCTCGGCCGTCAGCAGCACGACGTCCTCGTCCTGTCGCCGCAAGTGCTCCGCGATCCCGTGCAACGCACCGGACTTGCCGCTGCCGGGCTCCCCGGTGATCACGAAGCTGCCCTCAGTGCGGAGCAGCTCTTGCAGCTCGGCACGGTTCACCTGGGATCGGCCAACACCACGAGTCGGAAGTTCACTGTGGTCTGCCAGGGCTCGTAGATTGGCTTCGGTGACGTCACGCAAGGTCCGAATGTCGTCCTGGCCGCTCTCGGCGGGCATGGCGTAGGCGGTGAGTGCGCCGCTGAGAAGGGTGACCCCGGCCACCACGAACCACGTCCACGGCTTGCTGTCGGCGTCGGTAGCCAAGTTGATGAACGTCCCTAAGGCACTGGTCAGTACCGCAGAACCCAATCCGAATAGCCATCTGCGCACTGCTTGGTCGCACCTCCCCCGACACGGCGTGTGCCGATGACCACTCCTTCGGCAGCCGATCCGCATGCGTTACCACGAATGCTGATAGTGCGGGCGGCGCAGTCTGCAAGCCGTGTGCGTGCCGAAAATTACGTCCGCACAGGTCAAGCGGCATGCCGATACTCGTGGAGGAGTCCGGCCGAGACGGCCCCGCCGGAGTACCACGAGGCGTTCGATCTGGTCAGGTCCAACGGGCTGGTGCCGGCTCGCAGGGTGCTGGCCCACGGGGTGTTTTCGACGGTCGTCCAGTCGTAGCCCTTCGCGTTCCGGTTCCGAGGGGTCCCTGAGGGAGGGCGGCCAGTAATCGCCACGCGCCACCTCCATACAAGCGCCCAAGCCGTGCAATTCACTACTCCATGTCAGTGACATTTCCCCTGAACAGTGGCCGATTGCATGAGTGGCGGAAGTCGATGCGACATCATATGCAGGTGCTGACCGCGATCATTGCCGGTGGGGTTGCGCTGATCGTCGCTACCATCGCAGCTCTAGCGACCTTGCGTGCCAAGAAGCTCGATCTCATTGGACAGAGTGAGCAACGCCGCGCGGAGGCGTTGAAACGCGGCTACGATTTGGTTCTAGCTTCATACGATCTAATCTGGCACTACCGATGCCACTTGATGCTGTCTGAACTCGGCCATGATCCGCCCTTTGACTGGGACAAAGATTGGAAGCCGTTCAAGACGAGAGTAGAGCTAACTGGCTCGGCCGGGATCGATCTTCTCCAGGAGAACTCACTACACATCAAACAGCTTTCACCCGCGCTGATATGGCTCTCTCGCGTGGCCTTCGAGGGCGTGAACTTGAAGGGACTTGAGTCCCTGCCGGAGGACTACGAGGAAGCGCGCGGCGCTCTTATCAAGTTCTCGCGCATCGACTCCAGAATCGACAAGCCCGTCTCCAAATCATTTTGGAAAAGGGTCAGCAAGCGCAACAAGCCGCAGGAGATGGCGAAACTCACCTCAGAGGAGGCCCTCCGCCGGATGTACGCAATCGTCAATGAAAGTAAAAATCCGGGACTCATGTACATCTATCAGTCCGGTTCCGAAGACAACCCCGACGACAACCCGCTTGTGGAGTATCTGCGTAGCTTCGACAAGTACCCGCCGATCCTGGCTACGAGCCTGGCAGTGACCGCAAGCAGGATCGCGGAGTGGAGGAAGGCCGGGGTAATCGACTACGACGGCCCTTGCCAGCGACGTAAGAAGCAGTGCTATGAAGAACTACGCCTGAGGCTCGCGTAAGACCGCTTACGATTCGTCGTGGGTAGGGCTGGCGCAGAGCACCGCGTGGTCTTGTTCAACGGCAGGATGTATCGGTGCTTGACCGGAAGGTGCCGCATCCGACGTGCGTGCGGATCGAGCGTGCGACGTACGTAGCCCAGGCTCGTTTCATCCGTGCGCCTGCGGTTGTGCGTGCCGAAAACTGCATCCACGCAGGTTAAGCAGCATGGTGGTACTCGTGGATGACTCCGCCGAGACGGTCCCGTCGATCTATGGTGAGGCGTTCAATCTGGGCGGGTTCAAGAGGCTGGGGCCGTGCACGCAGGGGTGCTGCCGCAGCGAGTGATCGGTGGGTTCGGTGCTCGTTGTAGTGCCGCTCGTACGCGCGCAGCGCGTGCCGTAGATGGGCCTCATTCCAGATCAGCGTGCGGTCCAGCAGTTCGGCGCGAAGGGTCTTCACCCAGCGTTCAAGGGTGGAGTTCATGCGGGGCATCCGAACACCGGTCAGCACCGTCGCGATTCCTGCGGTGCCGAGGATCTTGTCGATCAACTCGGGGTATTTGGCGTCGCGGTCACGAATGAGGAACTTGATCTGCGCGAGGTATCCGGTGTCTTCGAGGTCCATGAGCAGGTTGCGGATGGCCTGGGTGACCCAGGCATGGGTGGGGTGCGCGGTGGTGCCGAGTATGCGTACGCGCCGGCTGGTGTGGTGGATGACGGCGAGAATGTACTGGCGCTGATCGGTCAGCGTGACCGTCTCGATGAAGTCCATCGCCAGGATCGCCTCAGCCTGCGAACGCAGGAAGTCAGCCCAGGTAACGGTCATCCGGTGCGGGGCCGGATCGACGCCGGCAGTCTTGAGTATCTCCCACACCGTAGAGGCGGCGATCGCGACACCGAGCAGCGCGAGTTCACCGTGGATGCGCCGATACCCCCACGAGGGGTTCTCGCTTGCCAGGCGCAGGACGAGACGGCGGATCGAAGCGACAGTGCACGGACGTCCAGAGGCCCGATTCACGCTCATGCGGGCATGGCGGCGCTTCATCAAGTCGCGATGCCACCCCAGCACCGTATCCGGGCTGACCAAGAGCCGGAGCCGACGCAACGTCGCGCGGGCCAAGGGCACAAGCACGGCTGCGAGCAAGGCCCTGTCCTCAGGCCGCAATCGTGGGCGCTGATCACCGAGTTGCCGGTGCAGGACCGCAATCTGGCGGCATAACGCGAGGATCTCGACGTCCTTCTCCCGATCGGTCATGCGCAGGAGCCATAGCGCGGCGAAGGCATGGTAGACGGCGAAGTAGGTGAAGCGGACCAGCACGGCCGCGATCATGCCGGACGATGATCGCTAACACGTCGATGCCTGCTGACCTGCACGGACGTATTTCTCGGCACGCACAACCGCCGGAATACCTGACTTGGCTCAAATTAGTGCGCACCGCGGTTTTGCCGGCGACGGCCTGCTCGGCCTTGGCGACCTGTTGGTCGATGCCGTGCAGGGTGCGCCGAGCCCGGTCCGCCCGGTACCGGTAGTAGATGATCTGGTCGCGGCGCTGGTCCTTGGGGCAGGCAGGCCAGGGCTGGATGAAGATGTGCCTGTCGGGGATCTGCTCATCCGGCTGCTCTTGGCGCCACGCCTGGACCACGTACGGCACGTCGGGTATCCGCGCGCCGAGGATGAACGCCAACCCCGTGGCCTCGATGGCCTGCTGGTTGGCCGCAGAGATCATGCCAGCGTCGGCCACGACCGTGACATCAGCCAGCTGGTGGGCATCCATGAACGCACGGATGGTCGGCAGCATCGTAGTGGTCTCGCCCCGGTTGCCCTCAAACGCGTTAACCATCAACGGAAACCCGCTTGCCTCGGTGAGCAGCCCGATCGTGATCTGCGGCTCCAGGCGGCGTTCCTTGGAGAACCCGGGCTCACGGAACCGTCCCCGGCATCGGTCTCGAAGTACAAGGTGGACACATCGTAGAGAACCAGTGACGCCGACCCCAGATCAGCGGTGCGGGCGCACGCCGCGGCCAACTTCTGCCGCCAGGACTCTTTTCGCGAACGCGGGCAAACGCCGCTTGAGGGTCGCGTACGCCAGCGGGTCGAAACCTGCCTCCTCGACCACCCGCAAACTGTCCAGCTTGCTGGTCGGCTCGACGATCCGTGCCACCACCAGCGCCACTGCCAGCCTGCAACGCCGCGAAGTCCGGGCCAAAGTCGAGCTCGGGCTGCCCCACAGCCAGACGCTGCCTCGCCACCGCCTTGAGCGCCTCCACGCCGCATCGTCATGCGCCGAGCCGATGTGCTCGATGTCCCGCGACCCGCGACGCGAGGAGTACACGATCTGCACCGCCCTGGCCCCCGACGCCGTCTTCACCGTGCGCACATACGCCACGAGAGACAGCCTAGAACCGGCCGCTAGTGCGCAGATTTTCGCCGTTCACACGACGAAACCGCAGCTCAACAGCCAGCACCCCGCTCAAGATCAGCGATCTTGAGCCAAAGTCAGGTAAGGGTAAGGTGACGGAATGGTTATGCGGGTGGCGGTTCCCGTGCTGCCGTGCCGAGATGTGCAGGCAGCGCGGTCGTACTTCACGGACACGCTCGGATTCGACACCATATTCACCTGGGAGACCCCACCTAGCTACGCGGCCGTGATCCGCGACACCGCCGAGTTCCACCTGTACGCCGAAAGCAGCGTCGGCCCGGCCAGGGTGACGGTTGTCGTCGACGACGTCGACTCCTGCCACGACGAGCTGCGCGCCCGCGGCGCCGACATCGTCGAGCCACTGGCTGACCGGCCCTACGGGATGCGCGACTTCAACGTACGGACACCCGACGGGCACTTGTTGATCTTTAGCCAGCCGCTTACCGAGCACGGGTGACCATCAGCGGACCAGCCGGAAGAATGACCGGACCTCGTCGACGAACAACGCCGGCTGCTCGAACGCCGCAAAGTGGCCGCCCTTGCCGGGCTCGTTCCAGAACCGGATGTTCGGGAACCGGCGCTCCGCCCACCGCCGAGACGGGCGATGGAGCTCCTTGAGGTAGACCGAACAGCCGGTGGGTACGGTCACCGGCGCGCCGGTGACCAGGAGATCCATTCGTTGACCTTGTGCGTGCCGAGAATTACGTCCGCACAGTTCAAGCGGCATGCCGATACTTGTGGAGGACTCCACCGAGACAGTCCCGTCGGAGTACCGCAAGGCGTTCGATCCGGTCCGGCCCAAGGGGCTGGTGCAGGGCTCGCAAGGGTGCTGCGGCGGCGAGTGATCGGTGAGTGCGGTGCTCGTTGTAGTGCAGCTCGTACTCACGCAGCGCGTTGTGCATGCCGAAAATTACGTCCGCACAGGTCAAGCGGCATGCCGATACTCGTGGAGGACTCCGCCGAGGCGGTCCCGTCGGAGTACCTCGACGCGTTCGATCCGGTCGGGACCAAGGGCCTGGTGCAGGGCTCGCATGGGTGCTGCCGCGGCGAGGGATCGGTGGGTGCGGTGCTGGTTGTAGTGCCGCTCGTACTCACGCAGCGCGTGCCGAAGATGGGCCTCGTTCCAGATCAGTGTGCGGTCCAGGAGCTCGCCGCGTAGCGACTTGACCCAGCGTTTCATGATCGCGTTCATGCGGGGCATCCGCACGCCGGTCAGAATCGTCGCGATCCCGGCGCCGCCGAGGATCTCGTCGATCAGTGCGGGGTACTTGCCGTCACGATCACGGATGAGAAACCTGACTTGTGCGAGGCTGCCGGCGTCTTCGAGGTCCATCAGGAAATTCCGGACTGCCTGTGTCACCCACGCGTGTGTTGGGTGCGCGGTTGCGCCGAGAATGCGCACGCGCCTACCGGCGTGGTGAATGGCGGCGAGGATGTACTGGCGTGCGCCGGTCAGCGTGACGGTTTCGATGAGATCCCATCGCCAGGACCACCTCGGCTTGGGAGCGCAGGAACTCGGCCCAGGTGACGGTCGCTCGGCGTGGCGCCGGGTCGACGCCAGGCAGCTTTGAGGATCTCCCACACAGTCGAAGCAGCAACCGTGACACCGAGGAGGGCGAGCTGTCCGTGGATGCGCCGATAGCCCCACGAGGAGTTCTCAGCCGCCAGACGCAGGACAAGACTGCGGACCGATGCCACGGTCCGCGGACGGCCACGCTTCGACGCCGGCTCGCCTGGACGTGGCGACGCTTCACCAGGTCACGATGCCATCGCCGCACCGTGTCCGGGCCGACCAGCAGTCGGAGTCGGCGCAGAGTTCGTGAAAGGCCAGCTGCTGTACTGCGCGGTGTGAGGCCGTGGAAGGAGTCAGTTGACCTCGAAGTCGATCGGCTGATCACGACCGAACGAGTGCCGGCCGTATTGAGACTCCAGCATCGTCAGCTTCCAGCCTCGCTGGCATTCTCCAACGAGGGTCGGAGAGTGGGTGATGATCGCGACCTGAGCGTGCTCTGCCGCACGCCCGACCCGTTCCAAGGCGAAGAGCTGGAGCTCGGGGTAGCAGTGATCCAGGAACTCGTCCACAAGCAGGAACGTGGGTTCGACTTGTGCGTGGTGCTTGGCATGAGTGACCGCCAGCTCCAAGTGCAGCAACCAGTTGTGGTTTGGCTGTTTCCTCACGTCGGACGTGGAGTTGATGGTTCGCCCATTCACGTCCATCACGAAGCTCACCGCAGATTCGGTCACGCTGACGTCCTTAACGATGTCGCTCACCGCCGGCAACTCCTCAAGCAGCGCCTTGAGCGCCGTGGCGTTGAGATCGAAGACCTGGGCTAGCGCGACCAGGCTCGTCGGCACACGCCGACTTTGCAACATGATCGTCTTGTAGGGGCGAGCCACGTAGGGAACCCGCTGGCCGTCAAGTACGTGTCTCACGTCGCCTGATCGGCCGGTAGTGGCGACCTCATGGGTCGCGGGGTCAAACCAGCGGACCGCGATGTCGACATCGCGCGATCGGGACATCTCCGCGACCTGGTCAGGATTTGCGACGCTGTCGATCAGCCTTGCCAGTACGGTCTTACCGCTCCCATTGGGGCCGCTGATCACGTTGCGCATGCTGAGCTCGAAGGTGCGACCGGACAGACATCCCGGACCCGAGTTGACCGAAATCGACTCGACGAGACCGAAGCGGTCGACGGCCATTCCGTGGACTTCTGCGGCTTTACGGGCTTCGTGCAGTCGCTTCCACGCCCTCAGCTCCTCGGTGGAGTAGAGACGGCCGTCATCAGTGTCGATCGCTTTCCCGTGGGCGTAGCAGCACCAGATCCCGTTTTCCGCCGAGCTCCGCTCGGTGGCTGACAAGCCACCGGTCCCACGCGGTCCGTCCGGCGCCGCCGCCAGTATGTGCGCTGCCATCCCCGTGTAGACCACATCGGCCGCTCCAGGCCCAGGCCCCACGGTGAGCCGCCCGCAGTTGAGCACGGAGCACTGATATCCGGCGCGTGCGGCAAGCAATTTCTTCGTCGCCGCGGAAAAGTTGGCCCGCTGATCCACCGCACCCTCGTTCCCAGTCAGGCGGAAACTCCACCCGGTTCAAAAGTGACAAGACAACAGTCCGCATCGGACTAAGATGATGATCCAGTCAGATCCCGGCGTCGCGGAGCCCTGGTCGGAGCCGGCGTGGCCGTGGTCGTCGAGGCACCCCTTCCGCTGTCGACGAACTCGACAAGGTTGGCCAGCGGCACGGGACATCGCACGTTGATCAGCTCACAATACTGAGCGGGCCATATTGATCGGCAACTCAGCAACCGGTCCTCCGCTATCCGTGCCGACCCACCAGAACAGCTCGAGAAGCTCCGTCCAGCCGGACAAGCCTCTCGACCGCAGCGGCGTACCGGCTGGCTAGTTCCGGATATCCCGCGGCGGCGAGCGCCTCCGAGCTCATCCTGTTGCGGGTCAGGGCTTCCGACAGGATCTGTGCCCGGCTTTCCTCCAATACTTGGACCGCGGCGGTCTCCCGGCCGAGCTTGAGGTACGTGACGACTACGTCGTCGGCGAAGCCGGTCGCCTGTCTCAACCAACCCTCCTTGTGCCGGCGGACCGTCTGCAGAGCGAACAGCCGACGAGCGGCGTCGAGCCCCCACTCGTGTGCTTCCGCCGCTTCATGCCACGCTCCTCGCACGGCGGCGGCACGACCCCACTTCCGCGCGGCCTGCAGACACCACCCGAGATCCGACGCCATGCCCGCCTTGCAGGCGGCGCGGTGCAGGGCAACGATCTCGGCAACGTCGGCCTCCCCGCCCACACCGCGTTGCGCCTCCAGAGCGACGGCCAGATTGCTGGCGGCTCTCGCCCGGCTGGTGCTCCCGGCGGGCAACGCGGAGAGCGCCCTCCTCAACGCGCTGACGATCGTGTCCAGACCT
The DNA here is from genome assembly GCF_014653695.1 of Lentzea cavernae. Taxonomy (GTDB): domain Bacteria; phylum Actinomycetota; class Actinomycetes; order Mycobacteriales; family Pseudonocardiaceae; genus Lentzea; species Lentzea cavernae. The sequence continues at coordinate 307,076 of NZ_BNAR01000005.1, forward strand.
TCGGTGCTCTCCGAAAGCCACCACCGTTCCCACAGCGCGCTGGTCAGGTTCACCTCGATACGCATGCGGTCGGGAGCCGACTCCGGCAGCAGCGCCATCGCCTGCCGGAACAGGTCGATGGCCGCTTCGAGGTGTCGCGGCTCGCGTTGTTCGTCGTAGCGGTCGGAATGGCAGAGGGCGAGGTTGTCCAGGTAGATCGCACGTTCCGGCGCCGTCGGGGCCACGGCCCGCGCTGCTTCGCGGAACGCGCGTTCGGCGTTCTCGCGATCGTTGTGGTCGCCGCCGTGCTGGAAACGGGCTTGCAGGCAGGTGGCTCGGTCGTTGAGCAGACCCGCTCTGGCGGCCACGCCGACAGGAGTCTCCGCCACGGCGTCGTCGTAGGCGGCGATGGCGGCGTCCAGGTCGGCGCTGCTGCCCGTTCGTTCGAATCGGAGGTGGAGCAGACCCGCCCGGTCACCGCGGCACTCCACGCGCACCGGGTGATGATCGGCGACCAGGTGATCAAGGCGGTCGAGCGCCGCCAGCGCCTCGACGATGTCCTCCAGCGCACCAAACCGCTGGTACCGCACCGAAAGCGTGCGCGCGAGACTGCCGAGACCTCTCGGGAGCAACCGCGTGTCGTCGGTGAGGTGCTCGATACTCGTGTGCAGGAACGTGACGGCCCGGTCGATGTCGTGCTGATCGCCCGAGTGCTTGAACCGGTCCCGCAACATGACCCCGAGGTCGTGCAGGGCCGCCCTGCCCTCAGGACCCCGTGGCAGACCGTCGCCCGCGATCGCTGCCGCCGCCCGCTCGAACAACTCCAACGCCCTGTCCTGATCGGAGCGGTCACCGGTCGCCGTGAACCGGTGCGCGTACGCGGCGGCGACCGTGCGCAGGCGCTTGAGCTTCGTTCTGCCCTCGAACGATCCACCCACCGCACTCCGTTCGGCGACGTCGATCGCACGGTCCAGGTCCTCGACCGCGCCGAGGCGTTCGTAGCGCGAGATGAGAAACGTCGCGAGCGTGTCGGCGCACAAAGCCTTCAGCGGTGGGAAGTTCTCCGCGTCCTCAGTCGCCTCCTCCAGCACCTCCAAGGCGGTGTCGAGCCCTTCGACGACACCGAACCGCTGGTGCAGCAACTCGTGGACGAGCGCCAGGCTGTGTCCGGTGGCGGCCCGCGACGACGATCCCGGCCGAGCACGAAAGCGCGCTTCCTCGTACACCGCAATGGCGCGATCACCATCCGCGCGGCCACCCTCACGCTCGCACCTCAGGCGCAGGACGTCACCCAACACCCGCAGCCTGCGCGGCCTGTCCACGTCCGAGATCGCTGTACAGCCCACCGCTTCCTCTGCGACCGCGATGGCCTCGTCGAACTCGACGCCCTCTTCCTCGTGGTCGAGCAGGTCGTGGTAGCCGCTCGCCAGGTTGGCCAGCCAAAGCCCGTGCTCACGGGTATCCGTATCGCCGTGAAGCACGGCGGCGCGGAATCCCTCCACCGCGGTCCTAAGGTGCTCCGGGTTCTTCGTCTCTGCGTACATCTCTTGCGCGCAAGTGGCCAGGTTGTTCCAGAACAACGGTACGTTCGGGTTCTCCGGCGCCGCGGTCTCCACGACGTCCCGGTGCAGGGCCATCGCCCGCTCGAGATAGTCCGGATCTCCGCCCGACCTGAACGCATCGCCCAGCACGTTCGCGAGATTGTCCGAGCACAGCAGGCGGTCCTCGTCCAACTGCGGCATCCGTTCGACGGCCTCTTCGAGGACCAGTCGTGCTTCCTCCAGCGCGGAAGCGTCACCCAGTTCACGGAAACACACCCGCAGGCAATTGCCGAGGTTGTTGAGCAGCGCTGGATCGCGGTCCAGAGCGACCGCTCGCTTGTACGCCTCACGGGCTTCTTGGAGCCCACCACGCCCGCTGTCTGCCTCGTACCGATCAAGGAGGACGGAGCCCAGCTCGTCGAAGTAGTCGGCGTTGCCCCTCACAGCAGCCAGTTCCGACCACAACCGCACCGCTTCGTCGGCCTGGTCGAGCGACCCCGTTCGCAGGAACTCGGTTCGCGCCAGGTCGGCGCGCGCGACCAGGTCTTCCTCGTCGAACTGCGTCATGGCGGAGTCCATATCACAGTCCCGCTGTCACCACGCTCTCAACGCGGCGGTGAGGCGTGAGGCCAACTCGTTCGCCACACTTCGCGGGTCCGCGAGCACCCAGTGGGAGTCGATCACCTCGTCGGCGAGCGGCCGCACCCGCTCCGGCAGGTCGAACCGCCAAGGTGCGGTGCTTCCCATTCGCAGTACGCCAACGGATTCGAGGCCTACTGCCGGAACCACCTCGTCCGGCAGGACGGCATCAACGCCGTTCAGGTTGCCGAGCAGCCGAATGACCTGATCGCACACGGACTCCGCGTCGAAAACCGCGCCCACGTCGGCGAACGGCAGCAGTTCCCACGCCGAGCGGGCGCCGTCGCGGCGCATCGCCAGTCCAGCACACCGGGTCCACGCCAGGACCGTGGCGGCAGAACCGTATGTACGCACCGAGTCACCGGTGCTGAACAACCCCGTGCGCATGCCGTGATCCGTCAGTGCGTCGGGCGCGTTAGCCAGGTGCCGGGCCGAAATCCGTGCAGCCCCGTCGAGGGGGACCAGGTGCACCTCCAGCGCGGCGTGCTCGGGTCCTCCGACGTGCAGGTCGCCGAACCACGGCACCTCGGGCGGGAACGGCAATGGATTCCACGTCAGCGCAACAGGTTCGTCCGGCGGCAGCGCGGGTACGGCACCGATCGGCGGTCGCACGTGCCGAGGCTGCCCGGTGATCACCCGGAGCAACTCCTCGAACCCCGCGTCGGTCATCTCCCGGACGGCGAAGTGCGACGCGGAATGCGCCTGCACGAACGTGGGCAGTTCGCCGAGCGCCCTGCCGGGCAGCACGACCGGCAGGATCCTGGGCAGCCAGCGAGCCCGGTCGGCGTAGAGCATCTCGCGCAGCACAGCCGCTTCCGCTTGCACTCCCCTGTTCTTCTCGCCTGGCGCTGTGCCGTCCCCCACCGCGCGGTAACGCGGTGACGCCACCACGATCACGAAGTCGGCGGTGGTGACGCGGTCCAGAGCCCAGGCGTACCAGTCCTGACGCTCACCCGTGAGCCACATGTCGAAGTCGACGTCCACTCCGCTCCGGGTGAGGAACGCCGCAAACGCCGACACAAGGTTCCGGTGCCGGTCGTCGTCGTGCGCGTAGCTCAGGAAGACCCTGGGCCTTGCTGAGGAAGGCCGGGAGGCCCCCACCATCGCCACCCCCTGTCTCACCGGTCGCCCCAGCCTAGGACGAGACCTCAGGCTTGAACGAGGTGCGGCCGAGTGGAAGACGGCGAGCAACGATCTCCAGTTCGTGCAGCCGTTCCGCGGCCTTTCGATAGCGAGCGGCTAGGTCGGGCGCTCCGGCTTCCACCACGATGAGCGCTCGGTCCGCGGCAGCCAACTCCGTGGTGAACAGACGCCCGCGCGCCCATTCGAGCCGTTCGACCGCACCGATCGCGTCGCCGCGCTCGACCAACGCCCTCGCAGCGAGCGCACCGGCCTCGGTCTCGAGTGCCAGCCAGACGGACCTGTCCTCGTGGGAGGTCTGGCGATGCAGGAGAACCTCAGTGCACGCCAGCACGTGCTGGTCCGCCTCGCTGATCTCCTCCCATGCACGCCGGTCCTCGGCCCACCGCATCCACGCGACTCCTGCTCGGAGCTCGATCTCCGGCGCCGATTCCTGCCCGTATCGGCACGCCTCCCGATGCACCCCGACGGTGTCCTGCACCGACGCTCGTCCGATGGCGCAGGCCCGGCGCAGCGCACCGGCGAGGTGGTGAAGCCTGAGCGCGCGGGACGGTGAGGACGTTGGCGTGATGACGACTGCGGCCCGGTGCAGCGCCACCACCTCCTCCAACAGCCGTTCGTCGGGCTCGTGGTCGTACTGGTCCTGCAGCCCCAGTGCGAGGTTTCCGAGCAGGCCTGCCCGGACAGCCCCCTGTTCCGGGGTCGCCGCCAGTGCGGCCTTATAAGCCTGCACCGCCGCGGCACGATGCCGCTCCATCCCTGTCAAGGCAGCAAGGGCGCGCATCATGCCGCCGAGGTTGCCCAGCATCGAGGTCAGGCGGACGGCCGACAGTCCTGGTGTGTCCGCGGCCTCCTGGTGCAGTGCGGCCGCCCGGTACAGCTCCGCCTCGTCGCGACGCCGCACCGCGCGGTCCCGCAGCATCGTGGCGAGCTGTTCGACTCTGCTCGCCTTCACCACCGGGGTCGCGGCGTGGCTCATCGCCGACTCCATCAGGTCGATCGCCTCGTTCAGCAGGGCGAGCTCGCCCGCACGTTCGAACCCGATCTGCCTCAGCAGCGCGACGTTCGCCTGCCAGTCCGGGTACTGGGCGTACGCAGGGTCGGCCTGCTCCAGCAATTCCGACATCACCGCATCCGCCTCGTCGAAATCCTCCTTACGACCCGTCACGCCGTACCGCTCAATCAACGTGGAGGCCAGGGTCGCGAGTGCGGTGACTGTCCCGACCGAATCCGGCCGCCCGAGGGAGATCGCCTCTCGGAGCGCTGTCTCGGCCCGATCCAGGTCCTCGACGGAGTCATGATTGGCGACGAACCGCTCCGTCAACGCGACTCCGAGGTTGCCCAACTGGAGCACGCGGAAGTCCTGGTCCTCCCCGCCGTCAGCGAGGGCCTGGGCGAACGCCGACACCGCGTTGTCGGCGTGCTCGCGACGCGTGCCATCGAGTGCCGTTGCTCGGAAGGCCCGTTCCAGGGCGACCTGGCCGAGACCACTCCACACCTTGGCCAGCTCCAGACCGGTCGCGAGCGGCAACGCCTCGTCGAGCAGGCCGGCCACCCTGTCGACCTCAGCACCGTCACCGACTTCCGACGCAGCCAGCAACGCGTTGGCGTAGTTCACCAGCACGGCGCATCTGACGACGGGATGCCCGCCCATCAACTCGTAGGCTTCCTGAAGGACATCGATGGACGCTCTCAGGTGCTGATCATCGCCTCTGAGCTGATGCAGTTGCCACAACGCGTAGCCGAGCATCGCGAGCACCATCGGCCGGTACGGGTGAGGTGCCACGGCAATCCGCTCGGCCTCTTCCAACAGGGGCATCGCTCGGTGCACGAGGTCCTCCGCCGCATCCCCCTCTGCCTCGGCGAGCAGCTCCTCCGCGGTACCCAGCAGGTCCGGCACGCGCTCGTCCACGAGCTTCGCCTCCGCGATCGCCGCGGAGGCACCGATCACCCTGCTGCGTGCGAGCACGGCCCTCATCCGCTCCACGAGGCGGACGTTGTCCCACTGTTCTTCCGCTTCGCAGTGCCGAAGAAGTTCACGCAACGCCACATCGGCTTCATCACCGTTCAGCGAAGGGAAGCACCGCAACAGCAGTAAGCGCAGCCACCGGAATCGTGTCCGGACGAACCGGTTGAGCGCCCACTCGTGCAGCTGCCGCATTCCGCACCCTCCAGATTCGGTGCCCATCCGCCGGTCCTGTGCCCGAAGATGATCCTCGCGTGCTTCGAGGAGGCCCCACCGTGCCGCACGACGGGACATTGTTCATTCTCTTGGCGGCCCTGGTGTCGCTGGTCACCATCACCGCGGTACTTGTTTTCCGCCTCATGTCGAATTCTGGGAGGGAGCCTTCTGCCTCCGAGTTGTGCGACGAACTCGCCGTCGTGCTGAGGGCACAGTGGCGTGCCGAGGAATCGGTCCGCCGGGTACACGATCCCGTGCCCATGCCGGTGACCTGGCGAACCGAGTCGCTTGAATCCCCGCTGCAGGACCACTGGGTGAACGTCGCCGGGCGTGATCGCCCCGTCGTTCCGCCAGAACTCGACGGCGGCATCGACAGGGTGCACGAGGTCTTCGCACGGATCCCGACCGGACGCCTGGTCGTGCTCGGCGGGTCCGGCGCGGGCAAGTCAGTGCTCGCGACACGGCTGACCGTCGCTCTGCTGGATGCCAGGAAGCCCGGCGAACGGGTGCCTGTGCTGCTGCCCGCCTCCACGTGGAACCCCCAGGCACAACGGTTCCACGAGTGGGTGGCGATCCGGCTCGCGATCGAGCACCCGGCCCTGCGCGCCCGGCGAGGCAGCGCCGGGACCGTCGCGGACCAGCTGGTCGGAAACGGTCACGTCCTGCCCGTGCTCGACGGACTCGACGAGATCGCGCCCGAACTGCGGGACCTCGCGATCCGCCGGTGCAACGCGGACCTGCACGCCGGCGACCCGATCGTGGTGACCTGCAGGACGGACGAGTACCAGGCGCTGGTCGACGCCGGCGACGTGCTCACCGGCGCGGCGGTGGTGGAGTTGCGGCCTCTCAGCGTGGAGGCACTGGCCCAGTACCTGCCGCGCACGACTCGCCGGGTGCGTGCGACGACGGACCGGACCTCGTTGTGGGAACCGGTGATCACCGCGTTGGCCAGGCTCGACGGCGGGCCGCTGCGCGAAGTCCTCGCCACCCCGTTGATGGCGTCGCTAGCGCGTGTCGCCTACAGCGAAACGCAGGCGGATCCGGTCGGACTGCTCGACCGGGCCCGGTTCCCGACGGCCGAACGGCTGTCCGAACACCTGCTCGACGCACTCGTCCCGGCCACCCGACCTGAATCGCCCAGAGATCGCGACCAGGAAACGCGCCGGTGGATCACGGCCCTGGCGTCGATGCTGTCGCGCCAGGGCTCCCGCGAATTCGCTTGGTGGGAGTTGCACCACGAAGCACCTCGTGCGGTGCGTGCCCTCGTCGCGGTGACGCTCGGCCTGTGCACCGGCTGGACGGTCGCGCTGATCGCTGGAATCGGCGTCGCGGTGCCCGCCGCGGTCCTGGTGGCGGTGCTCGCCTTCCTCGTCACGCTGCCCCAGCGAACCGAACCCGCCGAGGTGCGCCTTCGACTGCGCGGCACCCTCCTCGCCCTGCGGCTTCGCTTCACGCCGGCGCCGCGTCCATCACGGGTCCTGCGTTCGGCGGGCCCGGTGGGCTGGACCGCCGCGGGCGGAGCGGTGATTGTCGCTCTGGGTGTGTCGGCAGGGCCGCTCGGCCTGGCCTGGGCGGTTACCGGCGTCGTCCTCGCGGTTTTGCTCGACGCCTGGCTGGACGTGCCCAGCGACATCCGCAGGGCGCACGATCCGTGGACGCTGCTGCGAGCTGACCGGACCGCGGCACTCATCCGAGGTACGTCCCGCGGTGTGGTGATCGGGCTCGCCTCGAGTCCGGTGGTGGGACCTGGTGCCGCGGCCGCGCTGTTCACCACCGTGGTGGCCGGGAGCGTCCTGCACAACGCCTGGGGGAAGTTCGCCGTCGCCAGGGCCTATTTCGCTGTGACCGGTCGTTTTCCGCTCCGACTCAGAAAATTTCTCGTCGAATCGCACAAACGGGGGATACTGCGTCGCGTCGGTCCCATGTACGAATTTCGCCATGCCAGCCTCCAGAACCGTTTGTCCGCCACCGCGGAATAGCAGGCGCGAAGGGCAACACGCGTGACCCAGGAACCACTCGATGAGCTCGCGGCCGCCCGCGAGGAGTTCGACGAGGTCGTCCGGGAGATACAGCGGACACCCGAATTCCGAGACTTCTCGGTGCCGTCAGGATTCGACGTCATCGCCCCGGCCGGCGCCATCGACCCGCTCGTCTACCTGTCCACCACCGAGACCACCGGCGTCGCCCTGATCGTTTTCGACGGAACGGCGACGCCTGTCGATCTGCCGGTCACCTCCGCAGACCTGCGGTCGAAGGTGCACCAGTACTTCCACGCCTACCAGGCGGCGCGTGCCGAACCGGGAACATCTCGCTGGGAGCAGGCGCTGGACGACGTGACGCGATGGCTCTGGGACAGCACGATGGGACCCGTGCTCGACGCCGTCGGAGGAGCGAGCCGCACCACCATCGTCACAGGCGGGCAGTTCGGATTGCTTCCCCTGCACGCGGCCTGGACACCGGACGACTCGACGCCGACCGGCCGGCTGCACGCGGTCGACCGAACGGCGATCTCGTATGCCGCGAAGGCACAGGCGCACCGGGAGTGCATGCGGCGGGCGGCAGCGATCACCGGCACGAGGCTGCTCGGCGTCGTGAACCCGAACCCGCACGAGCACGATGCGCTACCGGACACCGAGTGGGAGGCCGCAGCAGCGTTGGCCCGTTTTCCGGGCGGAACGGTTCTGCGGCACGACGACGCGAACCTGGAACAGGTCGTCCATCTGCTGAGCGACGCGCAGATCCTGCATTTCGGCTGCCACGGCGTCGCCGAACTCGCCACGCCGCTGCGCAGCCACCTCCAGCTCAGCGGTCAGGACGTGCTGGCCCTGGCGCGCGTGTTGGACCTGAAGCTGTCGGCGAGGCTCGCAGTGCTGTCGGCGTGCGAGACCGCGTTGATCGGTCTCGACCTCCCGGACGAGGTCATCTCCCTGCCGACCGGACTGGTCCAGGCGGGCGTCGCAGGAGTGCTCGCCACACTGTGGTCAGTGCGGCAACGAAGCTCGGCCATCCACATGGTCGAGTTCTACCGCCGATGGACCGATGGGACACCACCCGCCGCCGCCCTGGCCGAGACCCAACGCTGGCTGCGGGACGTCACGGTCGAGGGGTTCAGCGGCAGCTGGGAGTCTGCGCTCGACGACGAAGCGGAGTGGCTGCCGGCGGAGTTCGGCGACCTCGTGCTCGGTGATCTTGTCGGCCGGCACGCGGCTGCCGACGACCGGCCGTGGTCGGCGATCAGCGACTGGGCGGCGTTCACCATGACAGGAGCGTGAGCACGTCCGTGGATCCCGAACAGATGCAGGGCCTCGTGGTGCTGCTCGAACGCGAACTCGACACCGTCGTCACGCCGCGCGACGCCGCGGACTTTCGTGAACTGATCGCCGAGGCGTCGAAGCGGACCGGTACCGCCCGCATGCGGGCGTTGCGGCGCATCTTGTCTGACGGACGAGTCCAGCGGTGGGTGCATAAGCACGCCCACCGGCCCCCGTCCCGTGACGTCTATAAGGCACGAGAAGGCGACCGGCCCGCACGGTTTCTGATGGCGGAGTGCCCCGCGGCCGTGCCCGTGGGCGAGACCTTCTCGCTCGATGTCAGCATCGGACCCCATTCCGGCACCGCGGAGCAGGTGCGACCGTTCGCCGTGCCTCCCGGAGGCGCGGAGGTCGAGCTCACCGTGCAGACCAGCCCTCGCCGTCGGGTGCAACCGAGTCGGAGCAACGTGGCCAGCATGTTCGTCCCTGACGAGCAGGTCGCCGTGACGACGAAAATCGAGCTGCTGGCCACTGCGGAGGGCATCTGCGACCTGATCATCCGGGCCTACGTCGGAGGAACGCTGGTCCAAAGCCTGTCCATCGACGTCCACGTGCGTGCCGACGGGCCGGTGACCGGAACCGCCCGGCAGCAGGCCGCGATCGCCGCCTTCGTCCACGATGCGCAGGGACTCGCGCTCGAGATCGCCACCGACGACACCGGGTACTTCCTCCGCGTGTTCTCCGGACACGCGGAGAAACGGGAGGGCCGATGCCGGCTTGACCAGAGCCTGCACGGGTTCGTGCTCGGTGAGCTGGGAAAGCTCGCCCAGGCGAACAACGCCCGAGCCGACGCGTCCGCGCAGTTCAGGCAGACAGCGAACCTCGGCAGGAGGCTGTGGGACCACCTGGTGCCCGACGAGCTGCGCCGCGATCTTCTCGACGCGCTCGGACGAACCGACACCCTCACCGTGCTGGGCGACAGTCAGGAATTCCCGTGGGAGCTCCTGTGCCCCGAGGTGAGCGACGACTCACCGTTCATCGTCCAGCGCATTCCGTTGATGCGGGTAGCGGGCGCCGTGTTGCCGGCCGGGCGGCTGAGTGTGGGGCGAGCGGCGTATGTCCTGCCGTCGAACCCACCCACGAACGCGGAGGCGGAACTCGCCGCCGTCCGGAACGTGCTCAAGCACTGTTCGCAGAACTTGGGCACGTACCGGACCTACAAGCCGTTGCAGAGCCTGGTCAACGACAAACGGACCTACGACCTGCTGCACATCGCCGCGCACAACGAGAAGTCGACGGACGCGTGGGACCGCATCCCTCTCGCTGACCTTGGCTTCACGCCCTACGACGTGAACGAGAACAAGGACCTGGCGAACACCGGCCGCCCTCTGGTGTTCTTCAACGCCTGCAACACTTCCGGCAGCCCGATCAACACCCAGAAGGATTCCTGGGCCGGCGCGTTCTTGCAGGCCGGTGCCGGAGCGTTCGTCGGCACGAACTGGGCGGTGCGCTCCAGCACAGCCAGCCGGTTCGCCGAAGCATTCTACGAGGCCCTCATCGCCCCCAGCGCCACTCTTGGCACGGCCTCTCTGGCCGCAAGATCCGCAACCAAAGACGGCCACGACCCGACCTGGCTCGCCTACGCCGTCTATGGCTCGGCCCAGTCGAAACTCACCGAAAGCAGCTGAGAATGGCCACCCCAGTCTTCGTCCTGCACGGCACGTCGAACCGCACGGCGGACATCATCAAGGAGCGCGTGGCGAAGCTGTCCACCACGTGCGGAGACAAATGGGAGCTGATCCCGGTCTACTGGGGCGACTTCGGCGCGCACGAGCAGTGGATCGAGCGCATCCTCCCGAAGCCCACTCAGCGCCGGTCCGAAGAGGTCCGCGGCGGTGACATCCCGGAAACCGACGACGATGACGTCGAGCAGTTCGCGCTCACGATCGCGCACGCGCTTGAGCCGGCGGATGATCAGATGGACGAGCAGGAGCAGTTGCTCGCGATCGAGGCCGGCATCAGGGCGACGCTAGGTGGTGACGCCGCCGACGCGGTCGCGGAGGCCACGGCAGACACCTGGACCGCGGATCGGTTCTGGTTGAGCCAGGTCAGCGACCCGGCGCTGCTGCGCGCGATCGGGCGGTTGCTGGCCGAGGACACCGCCGAAGCGCTCGACGAGGTCGAACTGCGAGACAGGACGCGCGTGCGCGAGATCGTGCGCCAGCGCATGCAGTCCCTTGACAAGCTGGTCGGGGACGCGCTGAAGAGCTTCGCGAGCAACGTCAACCAGATGATCCGCACAAAGCTCGCTCCCGCGGTGGTACGCAACTTCGGCGACGTCATCGTCTACCAACGGAGGTGGCGTGAGATCCACGACCGGGTGCGGGAGGTCATCGCAGCGGTCGATCCCCTCCTCGGCACGGACTCGACCCACCGAGTACACCTCATCGGCCACAGTCTCGGCGCCACCATCGCGCTCGACCTCGCCACCGGCGCCATGGCACCGGAATCGCCCGCCTTGTGGACGGACTCCGTCATCACGTTCGGTTCGCCGTGGCCGCTCTTCCAACTGTGTGACCCGCGTCGTCCGGCACTCGCAGCGATCGGCGGCGACGGAGTCGTGCGTCTTCCTGAAACCGTGAACCGCTGGACGAACCTCTGGGAGCCTTCAGATCCGCTGTCGTTCCTCGCCGCGAACGTCTTCCGGATGCACGACGGCACCCCACCGGTGGACGTCGAGGTACCGCACAGGTACACAAAAGGAGCCAACACCCACTCGAACTACTGGGATGCGGCCGAACTGGTCACGGCAATGGACCGCTTGTTCAACACCTGACTGCCTGTGGGTGCCAAACACGGCTTGATAGGCGTGACCTGCTCATCAAGCCGCCGAGCACTCTGTGTGTGCTGAAAATTATGTCCGCTCAAGTCAAGCGGCATGCCGATACTCGTGGAGGACTCCACCGAGACGGTCCCGTCGAAGTATCGCGAGGCGTTCGATCCGGTCAAGTCCAAGGGGCTGGTGCCGGGCCCGCAAGGCTGCTGCGGCAGCGAGCAATCGGTAGTGCGGTGCTCGTTGTAGTGCCGCTCGTACTCACGCAACGCCTGGCGCAGATGGACCTGGTTCCAGATCAGCGCGCGGTCGAACAGGTCACCGCGAAAGTTCTTGCTAGAGCCGATACAGATGAGCCCGAAAGATTGATTAGTGCCGACTGGCCCTCTATACTGGGTTCGAGCTATCCAATAGCGCATGAACACACGAACTGCGCACACTTGCTACCTGTGGGGGGTCAAGTCCCCCCTCGGACACCAAAATGTCGCAAATTTGCGACGTCTACGTGGCAGGTGCTCAAGTCCACTTGAGCACCTGTTTTGCGTTTCCGTGCCACATGCAGGTGGCGTTCGATGACGATTTCCTACATCCGCCCGATCGTCCCGGACACCACCTCCGAAAAGACACCGGGCACATCCACACGCACGGCTGGCCAGCCTCTCCCCCTTATCGCTGTCCCCGTATCGCGACCACTCCGGCTGACCAACGTCTTGTACCGGATGGCCGCCGCCGACCAGCGCGGCCGAGTCGCAGACCGCCACGTCACGGCCGCGCTGGAGTGGAACGCGGGCACGCGGCTGAGCATCCGCGAACACGACGGCCTCCTGGTCGTGGCCTGTGCTGCTCGAAAAGTCATCGCTGCAGCTCAAGCCGCATATCGGTACTCGTTAATCACCCCACCGAGGACCCGCGTGCGGACAGGTCGACAGCCAGAGCCGTGAGAATCGTGCACCGTTCTAGTGCGTCCTTGAACGTCTGGCGGTAGTTGGTCGGGCCTGGTGAGGCCGGTGCTCGTTGTAGTGAGTCTGGTAGGTCGCGAGGACTTGATGCGCATGACCTTCTCCCATGATGAGGATATGGTCGAGAACCTCACGGCGGATACTGCCGATGATCCGTTCGCAATGCGCGTTCATCCGCGGAGCTCGAGGCGCACTCGCGATACCCCCCATTTCCCTGCCTCGAATACGGCGTCGAACGCGTCGCCATACTTGCCGTCGCGGTCACGCAGCAGGAAGCGAAGGGACTCCATCCGCGCCCCGAGCTCGCAGGCCAGGTTCCTTGCCTGCTGCACCGTCCAGTCCCGTGTCGGATGCGCGGTGACGCCGGTGATGTACAGGTGCCTGGTGCCGTGTTCGAGAAACGCCAGCGCGTACAGGCGTGCTCCGAGCGCGGTGTCGATGTGGAAGAAGTCCGCCGCGATGATCCCCTCGGCCTGCGCGGTCAGAAACTCGCGCCATGTCGGGCCGCATCGCCGCGCGGCGCCGGATCGATGCCCGCGCGGTTGAGTATCTCCCAGACCGTCGAGGCGCCCAGGCGATGGCCAAGCCGAAGCAGCTCGCCATGTATCCGCCGATGTCCCCACCGCGGATTCTCTCTAGCGAGTCGGAGTACGAGCGTCTTGATCGCTGCTGCGGGAGGGACGTCCGGCACGCCGGCGCGCGGTGTGATCCCACTTCCGGGCGATGAACCGGCGGTACCAGCCGAGCAACGTGCTAGGGGTAACCGGGAAGACCTCCTCCCAGCGCGAGCGGAGCACCACTCTCTACAGCGCGGCGAACCAGAACCGGTCTGCGGGCTCGTAACGAACGGGCCCGGTCAACTGCCGACGAACCACCTCGTTCTCGTGCCACAGCACAAGAAGCTCCGCATCCTTAGCCGCCTCACCTCGAAGCAGCACCGCCGGAACAGACAACAACTTGCAGACCACCCGATATAACAGCGAACAGACCACCCCGACATGCTCTCATCTGGGAAAACCGGACCGCTCAGAGCACCGATGACTTTCCGGGCGGCACAGGAGTAGAAGAGGTTCAGCGCATCGACCGGGCGGCCGGCCAGGACGCCATGAATCGGTTGAAGTTCATTTCGGTCGGTTGACGGATTCGGGAGACCGTGGTGGCTGGGCAGCGTCGTGGTGCGGTCCGAGGTCGTCGAGTTGCCGTTGTACGCGCTCGGCATCGTCGTCACGGCCTTGTTCTCGGTACAACATCAGTGCCTCTCGCCACGCTTGACGGGCTTGGTGGTGTTGCCCGAGCGCAGTGTATGGGTGGCCGATGTTGCCGAGGGTGTTCGCGACTTCGTAAGCATCGTCGAGGGTACGGAACAGGGCGAGGGCTTGGTGATAGTTGTCGACGGCCTGCTGGTGGTCGCCGGTGCGGTGGGCGATGAGCCCGAGGCTGTCCAGAGTGGTCGCCTCGCCGTAAGGATTGTGATGGTGCCGCAATGGGGTGAGGGCGGCAAGGCAGTGATCGCGGGCGGTGTCGAACTCGCCTAGCCGCGCGGCGTACCAGCCCACAGCGTTGAGCGCGTGGGCTTCCCACACCGGCTGGCCGAGCGCTCGTAGAAGGTCGAGGGCTTGTCGGGCGTGATCTAGAGCCTGCTGGTCTTCTCGTCGCTCTCCCCAAGCGCGCGCCAGCACCATCTGGGTGTGTGCCTGTTCGGCGGGGTCGCTGTGGTGCACCGCCAGGGTGAGGGCCTGGTTCAGGTGTCCGATGGCCTCCTCGTGCAGGCCCAGTCGGGAGCAGGCGTCGCCCAGGTTTCGGTGGGCGCAGCTGCGCGTAGCGGAGTCGGGCAGGTGCGGGGCGGCGTCCAGCGCGGCCCGCCACGCGGTGAGCGTGTCGCGCCGATGCCCTCGCCAGAGGTGGAACGTGTCTAGTGTCCAGGCGAGGTGCCAGACGACTTGGTGGCGGCCGAGGACGATGGCGGCGCGTTGGGTGGCGAGTAGGGTGGCGTGCTCGGTCTGCAACCAGGCCAGCGCGGCGGCGGCGTCGTGCAGCGGGTGCGGGTGGACGCCGGGCGCGGGCGGTTCGGGTCGTATGAGCGGGCGGGCGGGGTCCACGAGGCGGTCGGCGGTGAAAGCAGTGTGCAGGTAGAAATCCATCACCCGTGCCAGGGCGGTGTCCGGAATGTCGTCGGGCAGGTCTCTGGCGGTGGTGGCGGCGTAGGCGCGGACGAGGTCGTGCATCACGTACCGGTCGCCGGGTCGCCGCTCCAACAGGGATGCCTCCTCCAGTGCCGATAGCGCCTTGCGGGCGCGCGCTGGAGACAGGCCAGTCAAGGCGATCACGCCGGGCAGGGCGATGTCGGGGCCGGGTGCGATGCCCAGCAACCCGAACACAGTGCGGTGTTCGTCGGTGAGCCGGTGCAGGGACCAGGACAACACGGCGGGCAGGCTGGCGGCGGGGTCGGTGTCGTGGTCGAGTATCTCCAGTCCCAGCTTCCGCAGTTCGGCGGCCACCTCGGCCAGTGAGAAACCGGGGCGGGTGGCGGCGTCGCGGGCGGTGATCGACAGCGCTAGTGGATTACTTCCGCACAGCTCGACCAGCTCGTTCACGGCGTCAGGCTCGGCGGCGACGGGGTCGGCACCGAGGCGCGCAGCCAGGAGGGCACGGGCCTCGTCGGGTGTGAGCACGTCGAGTTGCAGATGGCGGGCGCCATGCCGGTCGATCAGCGAGGCGAGCCTGGTGCGGCCGGTGACCAGCACGGTGCAGGTCGGGCTGCCTGGCAGCAGCGGAATGACCTGCTCGGCGGTGGCGGCGTTGTCCAACACCACTAACACCCGTCGGCCCGCGACCAGGGTGCGGTATAGGGCCGCTTGTGCGTGCAGTTCGGCCGGAATACGGCCGGGATCGACTCCCAGGGCATCGAGGAATCCGCGCACCGCCACCTCTGGAGCCATCGGCTCTTGAACGGGGCTGAACCCGTTCAGGTCCACGAACAGCTGCCCGTCGGAGAACCGGTCCAGGTGAAGGTGCGCCCAGGCCAGGGCTAACCAGGTCTTGCCGATTCCGCCCGTCCCTCCGATCGCCGCGATCACGACTGTTCGGTCCGGCCCTGCCTGGTCCAGATTGGCGGTCAGCGCGGCGAGCTCGGTTTCTCGGCCGGTGAAATGCGATGGTGCGGCGGGCAACTGCTGGGGAACCACCATCTGCGCGGTCACGCCGCCGCCGGGCCGGATGGACAGCGTGGAGTCTGCGGTCAGAATCCGCTGATGCAGCTCCTGCAGTGGAGCGCCGGGGTCGGCACCGAGTTCCTCGACCAGCCGGTCCCGCAGCTGCCGGTAGTGTTCCAAGGCATCCGCCGACCGCCCGGCATGGTGCAAGGCGAGCAGGTACTGCCCAGCCACCCGCTCGTCCAACGGATATCCCGCGACGCGCGCCGAGAGTTCCACCACCAGCTCCTGGCCTTGGCCGATCCGCAGCCGGGCGTCGATCAGATCGTGCTCGGCTGCCAGCAGTTCCTGCCGCAACCGGTCGCGCTCGGCCTCCGCCCACTGTCCGGCCAAGCCGGTCAGCGGTTCCCCACGCCACAACGCCACCGCATCGGTCAACAGGCGCACCCTCTGTACGTCGTCGGCGTCGCGGGCGCGAGTGCGCAGATCCCGGAACCGGTGCAGATCCACCGATTGATCGGCGTGGTCCACCATCAAGACGTAGCCGCCGGAGCGCAGGACGATCTCCACGCCAGCCGCCCCGAGCAGTGCCTGTCGCAACCGCGAGATATGGCTGTGCAAGGCCACCCGCCCGCGCCGCGGCGTGTCCGCACCCCAAACCTGCTCCATCAGCCGATCCGCCGGCACCACCCGGCCCGCGTCAGCGGCCAGCGCCGCCAGCACGCACCGCCTCTTGGCAGGCCCGAGATCTACCGTCCGCCCGTCGACCCGTGCGGTCACCTCGCCGAGCAGACCGACGTCCACCCCCATGGCCGCCTCCCTCCCCGTCCATTGATAGCGGCGTGGCCTGCCTGGTGCGGGCAATCAACGGGCAGTTCACACGATCGGCCGCGCGCTCGCGGCGCCAAGGTGGGGAGCGCGGCACCGCATCCCAGCCTGACCTGCCCGAAGCAGGAAAAAGCAAGCTTTTCGCACGACGGGCAGCCGACAGTCAGGACCACGGAAGCGAATCCTTCGCGGTCCGAACACAACGCACGTCCAGGGAGAGATCGTGCCAACAGCACACCGTGTCCTGATCGCCATGATCACGATGGCGGCGACTGTTCTGGGGATGACGAGTTCGGCAACGACCGCGTTCGCGGCGCCGTCGGCTGCGTCGTCGTCCGCAGGCGACAGCAAGCACCAAGACAGGCTGACCGGCGTCGGCTCGACCGAGCGGACGACCGGGGACGAGGTCGGGATCCTGGCTGGCCGGTTCGACTGGTGGGTCGAGGCGTCCTTCTCCCAGTTCTCGCGCCAATGGACCTCTACGGGGGTGGGATACACCAATATCAAGGTCAACAAGGTCTACGACAAAAGCACAGGCAACCCGTGCAGCAAGATGAACTTCACGCTCTGGCGCTGGAACGGGTTCTACTGGTACACGCTGGGCACGAAGACGGCCAACGGCTGTGACGGCGCCGACGACCTGATCTGGCACACCAGCGGCGGGGACTACAAGTTCGAAGCCAACCCGACCCGCGGGACCGGCGGCCCGTACGTCCACGCCGAAGGCATCGTCTACTACCCGTGATGCGGCTGGCCCGCCAGCGCGAATCGACGGCTGGTCGTGTCCTGCTCCCCCGGTCACCTCGAACGTCGAGGTGACCGCGCGGCACGAGTCGGTCAGATGTCGCACGTGTCGACGGCCTCAGCCAAGTCGTGCAAGCCCATCGGGCGATGGCCACATCGTTGCGATCCAAAAAAAAAGGGGGTCAAATGAGATTGATAGCCGCCAGCATCATCACGGCCACAGCGACAAGCGCGCTTCTTCTGGCGAGCGCCGGTGGCGCTCAGGCCAATCCGCAAGACTGCTCGACCGCGCAATGGTCGAATGGTGGCCAGGCGTACTGCATGTCCGGCACAGGCGCCTTCCGCGTCAAAGTGACCTGCAAGCTGTCCTCGGGGAATGCATACGCGAGCTACGGTCCTTGGGCGAGGCCGTTCTTCGATGTCAGCAGCGCCGGCTGCAGGCCCGATTATTGGGCCGTCAACGTCGCAGTGGAAAAGCGCAATTTCTGACCGCCCCACCGGTCACCTACCGCCAGCCGGCAGCGAAGTCCGGGACTCTCGAGACCTGGGCCGCTGTCGGCCGAGATCGGTGAACGGCCACGGCTCTGCGCGTGCCGAAATCGCCCGATCAGTATCGACGGCAGGGCGGTGATGTTCAGACCTGCCCTGGTCACGTTGGGGAGTCCCTCATCCCGATGGGCGAGAATTGCTGGGCCGCCATCTCCAGCTGGCTCAAGCGCACGAAGTCGACCTTCGCGTTGAACCAACTCGACAACTCGTCGTTCTGCAGGCAACTCTTCCCAAAGGCGTGACCCCAGCGGGCTTCTCCAATGCGCTCACGAGCCTGTGGGGTGTCAAAACATGGCTTAAAAAGCCTGACCTGCGAATCAAGCTACTGCAGGTTCATACTCGTTGATCAAGCTGCCAAGCACTCGCCGCCGACGTACGGATCTACAACCGGGATTGGAAACCGGACGGTGTAACTCCCGATCAGGGAGTGCGCCTGTTGGCCGACAGGATGTGGGGCATGGCGAGGGCTGAGGACCGAAACCCGAGACCGGTCCGGACGAGCAGCTCGCCGAGCAGCTCATCAGTCGCTCCAAGGCTGGCCGATTGAAGCTTAAGGTTCCCCGAGCACTCGGAGAGGTGAATACCTGGCTCCGGTCGGGGACGCGGGGTTGGTAGATGCTCGGGTTGATCGGCGTGCCAGGCGGCCTCGTACTCGCCAGGGCTGAGCCAGCCGAGCTCTCTCCTGCTCCAGTTGGGCGACCGATACGCGGCTTATCGCGTACAGGTGCCGGGGTGGTTGCCGCGGTTGCGTGCCTGGCTGTCCCACCAGCCCGAGAACCTCAGGTGAGGTCGGCCACGCTTTCGACCTCGGAGGTCCGGCCGGCCAGGATCAGCACGTCACCGCGGTTGATCACGGTGTCGGCGGCGACGTGGGTGAAGGCCTCTCCCGGCCGTTTCACGCCGACCACCGTTGCTCCGTACTTTGATCGCAGACGGCTCTGATCGAGCGGCATGCCCACGGCCTCTTCCGGCGCGCGGGTCTTGACCATCGCGTAATCGTCCTCGAACTCGATGAAGTTCAGCATCCTGCCGGTCACCAGGTGAGCGACACGCTCCTCCATCTCGTGCTCTGGCAGCACTACGTGATGGGCCCCCATGCGCTCCAGGATGCGGCCGTGCTGGCGGCTGACCGCTTTCGCGCAGATGTGAGGAATCTCGAAGTCCACCAGCAAGGACGTGGTGAGGATGCTGGCTTCCAGGTCCGTTCCGATGCCGACGACGGCACGGTGGAACTGGTCGACGCCGAGCTGTCTCATCACCTCCACGTCAGTGGTGTCCGCGACGACAGCGTGAGTGAGCTCGTGTGCGTGCTGCTGGACGATCTTGGGGTTGGAGTCGATGCCCAGGACCTCGGTTCCCCGGGCGGTGAGTTCGAGCGGAAGCGAGCTGCCGAAGCGGCCCAGGCCGACCACCACCACCCGTGAGGCTTGTTCATCCGACAACAGATCCATGGCCGGTCGTGCTGCTTCGGTTCCATACTTGTCGGCCGGTGTAGCGCGGATTCTCAAGAATCATCGCCACGGTCCGAACGATCCACCGTTCCCCCGTTCTGTGCGCGTTTCGCTCGGGGTCTGCACCTGACGGGCACACCACGCCACGCTCGTTGAGCTCGCGCGCCAACGACGCCACCGTCCGACCACGAGCACGCTCGGCGAACATCCACCGCACCCACGGCGCCGCCACCAGATCCGGCGCCAACACCTGCACCCGCCGGCCCCACCGACCATGCACCGGATTCGGATGCCGACCACCATCAACAAACCCATACCCATACGGCGGACGGCCGCCCAGAAACCGGCCCTGCACACGAGCTTGCGTCCGCATGGCCGCCAGTACGCGCTGCCGCGCACGCGCCACCTCACGCTGTGCCTGAGCGCCCAGCAACACCATCAACGCCTCATGCACCGGACTACCCAACTCCACCGGACCACCCGCCTTCGGCAACCACACAGCAACGCCCAAAGCATTCAGCCCTGACACAACCTCTCGGAACTGATCACCGTGAAACGCCCTCTCGTACTCCCCCACAACCACTGCTTCGAAGGAACGACCTGCGGCCGCTGCTGCGGCCAGCAACGCCGCCGCTTCGGGACGGTCCTCCCATGGCCAGCGTCGCGACACACCCACGTCGAAAAACTCCGCAACGACCGAACCAACGCCGTCGATCAGCTCCTCCGACACGGCGCGCTGCCACGCACGAGACGTCTGCACATCCTGAAACACGCTCGTCGACATCCGCCCGTAGAACGCAAAGCGAAGACCAGGCTCCTCAGGCGGTGCCGCTGGACGACGACGCCGGGTCAACGCGGCAACCAGTTCGGCGTTCGTCAGCGTGGCCACAGTCAGCTCCCTCGGTCAAACCGAGACCTCCGACCGACGTCGCCGTGACGACGACTCGAACCATCTTCAGCCGAACAGCCGAACACGACCTTGGCGGCTTTCGGGGCGCAGAAAGGTCGAGTTGATGGCAAACCCGTTACTGGACAACCGGATCCAGCCGCCGCAGACCATAGTCACCGGGACGATGCGGATCTGCACGTCCGGCCGGGACCCGTCCGGGCTGACGACGAAACCGCCGCCTTCGACGATGGCAGACGCGGCGGGTCGGCGCGGCGCCGTCGTCCTGTGGCCTCACTGCGTGGCACTTAGTGTGTCTTTCGTGGACGTCGTCGTGGTCGGGGCAGATATAGCGGGTCTCTCGTGCGCACGTGCGCTGACAGAAGGCGGAGCACGAGTACGTGTCCTCGACCGAGGCCGTGTCCTGGGCGGGCGGTTGGCCAGCCGGCGCATCAACGGCCGATACACGGACATCGGCGCCGCCTACCTGGTCGCCGACGACCCCGCGTTCGCAGAGCAGACCGAGTCCTGGCAGGCGCTGGGCCTCGCCCGTCCCTGGACAGACACCCTGCGGGTCTACCCCGCGGGCACGGACACGCGCGGTCCCGTACGTTGGGCAGCTCCCGGTGGGCTGCGCAGCCTCGCTGCCGATCTCGCCGACGGGCTCGACATCCGCCTCTTTACTCCGGTCGTCTCCATCGAATCCGTCGCGCAGGGCGCGGACGCGGTGGTGCTCGCCATGCCCGGCCCCCAGGCCCTGAAGCTGTCGCCGCCGCCGGCGATCGTCCCCGCCGCGGCCTCACAGAGCTGGCAGCCGGTGATCGCCGCGGTCCTCACCTATCCGGTCCGCTCGTGGAACGGCCTTCACGGTGCGTTCGTCAACGACCACCCGGTACTCGCCACCGTGTGCGACGACGGTGACCGCCGCGGCGACGCCGCACCGGTCCTCGTCGCCCACTCCACCGCCCAACTGGCCTCCGAACACCTGGACGCACCCGCTGAGGCCGGTCCGATACTCGCCGCGGCCGTGGGGGAACTGCTCGGCATCACCGCCTCCCCGCAGATCGAGACGCACCGGTGGACTTACGCCCAGCCCGAGAAGGCGTCCGACGCCCCGTATGCGAGGGACGGCCAGGTGTGGCTGTGCGGAGATGCGTTCGGGCGCCCACGCGTGCAGACGGCCTGGCTCTCCGGCCGCGCCATGGCCAGCGCCCTGCTCGGCAAGTGAGCCGTGACCACTGCCAGCACAGCCGCGACCAGAATCGGTCTTCAGTGGCTGTCGTAATAGTCATCCGCGTCGGCTCGCGTGGTAGATCGCGGCGAGAATGTACTGGCACTGACCGGTGGAGGTAGCGTTCGCGACCCCCAAGAGCGCAAGTTCACCGTGGATACGTCGATACCCCCACGACGGGTTTCTCGGCCGCCAAACGCAGGACGCCCCGGCGGACCGACGCGACTGCACGAGGCCGTCCAGGTCTTCTGTTCACGCTCGCACGGTCGTGGCGACGCGCCATGTGGTCGCGATGCCACCTCAGCAACGTTTCCAAGGGACCGCAACCGGAGCCGACATAACGTCGCGCGGGCGAGGGGCACGAACAAGGTTGCGAGCAACGCCCTGTCCACAGCTCGCAGTCGGGGGCGATGATCGCCGAGTTGGCGACGCAGGACGGCGAGTCGGTGGCGAGGCATGCGAAGCGGACCAGCACGGCTGCGATCGTGCCGGATGATGAGCGCTACTCACCGATGCCCGTTAACTTGCACGAACATATTTCTCGGCACGTACAAGGCTTCATGGCGCACATGATCGCGGAGGACATGCCTTCTGCGGCCTCGAAGGTCGGTGTGATCTCAAAGCCGGCGGCTTCCAGTCCTTCGCGATCCTCGGCGAAGGTGAGGGTGCCGACGATGCAGTTGAGCACGAGCCGCGCTCGGCGGGCGTCGGTGCCAACGTCGGAGATGCCGATATGACTGCCGGGCCGTAGGACACGATCTTCCCGATCGAGTCCGTCTTGACCAGGTGCTCACTCACCAGCAGCAGTTGCACATGCTCTTGGTGCGAGCGTTCAAGCAGCCGATCCAAGTTGTCGACGGCAGCGCTTGAGTCAACAGAATTGCGCTTGGCCGGAGGCTGGCATGTGCAGAGACATCTCCAGTCTCGGACCGCCTTCTGGCCTGCCTCAGGTGTTCGGGTTTTCGCGTTGCCCGGTTGAAGGACGTCCGAGGTGGACCATCGCGCGATACAGGGCTGCGGCGGCGGGCGGTGGGGTGAGCGGCGGGATGTCGGTCGTGGGCGCGGCGAACGAGCGGAGCATGTGGTCGATGAGGCGGCGCCAAGTGTCGGGGGCGGCGTCCTGGGTGGCGGCGACGACGCCGGCGTTGGCCATGAGCAGGATTGGGAGATCGCGGTCGTCGAAGTCCTCGCGCAGGTGTCCGGAGGCTTTGGCTCGGGTGATGAGCTCGAGGAAGCCGTGGTAGGCCTCGGTGCGGCGGGCTTCGAGTGCTTTGGCCGCGGGGAAGGTCATGGTGAGGACCTCTGCGAAGCCACGGCCGGCGGCCTGCATGGCGCACACGGCATGGATGTAGCCGGTGAAGCCACGCCAGGGGTCTGGGTCGGCGAGCGCGGTGGCGACAGCGCGGGCGTAGATGTTCATGCGGTCGGCGAAGACCGCGGTGATGAGCGCGCCGCTGCGGCATACAGCAGCGCTCAATCGTTCATCACCGAGGCTTGCTCGGCTACGCACACGAGTGGCCGTAGTACCGACTGGCTTGATCTGACAGAAGATTGCCACTCTGAGCGATTCTCAGATTGCGACACGTATCGTCCAGCGCGTTTTCCAGGCAAAGCGGAGTCCCGCATCAAATATTCCGACCGCTGGGAATCATCCGAGCGAGACGGGCCCTCCGACGCAAAGTCGCGCCCCGGTCAGTACGCGGTCAGCGCCTACCGCCAACTCCAGCCCAACGAATACCCCACGTGAACGGGCAGCTCGCGTGCGAGGCCGCGTAGGTGCCGTTGACGTCCACCCAGGGGCCGTAGACCGTCTGCCACCAGCCCCAACGTTCGCATCCGATCGCAACGCGGACCTGCCCTGTGCCGTTCGAGCACCAGGCACTGCCAACTCCGTTGGACGCCACCGCGGCGTCGCAGTTCAGAGGAACAGCTGCCGCCGGCGACGCTGTGAAGACGATCGAGCCGAAGACGGCGGCAAGAACACAGCTTGTCGCGACAGCCGCTCGTGTTCGCATGGTTCTCATCTTGAAGCCTTCCGTGTGGATGCGATGCGACAGAATCATCCTCGTCCTCCGCTATCATTGGTTGGTCACCACAGATATTTCGACCGATCGGCGCAACGAGCGCAGGGGTGTAACTGATGGCTCACCTCGGAGCCGCTACTCCAGACATTTACGCCAGTAATACCTACTTGACCAGGATTGCGCGCGCCGCGCCTACCTGGGTCATGCAGGTATAGGTGAGTTTGATGCGGATGCAGTTGTCCTGCACCTGGTCACGGCGCACAAAGACAATGCAAAGGCAGAATGTACGCCTCGATTCCAGCCGACTTGGGAGCGCTGAGCGTGCCGAGAACTACGTCCACGCATACTCGTGGAGGACCCCCGCCGAGACGGTTCCGTCGGAGTACCGCGAGGCGTTCGATCCGGGTCAGGCCCAGGGGGTTGCAGTCGGGCTCGCAAGGGTGCTGTTGTCGCAGGACCGCAAGCTGGTGGCGTAGCGCGAGGATCTCGACGTCCTTGTCTCGATCGGCCATGCGCAGGAGCCATAGCGCGGCGAAAGCGTGAAGACGACCGTAAGCGAAGCGGACCAGCACAGCCGCGATCATGCCGGATGATGACCGCTACCCGTCGAAGTCTACTGACCTGCTCGGACGTATTTCTCGGCACGCACAACGCTGGGTCCGCTGGTGCACGCCGTGCTCAACACCCGGCGGATGCCGGGATACGTGGGCCGGCACTACCTCCTGGCGTTCGAGCCCGGCGGCGGATCAGTCCGAGACCACGCTCGCCTTGATTGACGCGGGACGCCGCTGTCGGAGCTCGTCGCGTTCGGTGTCCGGGATGGTCATCGACTCGGCGAGCACGGCGGCAAGCGCGTCCACCTGGGCGCTATCGACGTCGGTGTGGAAGAGCCACTGGATGTTCTCGTCGCGCGTGATGAGGTCGATCATCGGCTGCGCCGCCGGTGCCCGGACGTAGCGCACCTGGTCGAGCGGGATGTCCTGCTGGATCTCCGCCTGGTCGAGGAAGGTGTTCGTCCTGGCCAGGATGATGCGGCGGTCCGTGACGGCGACCAGTGTCCTGTCCGCGGTCTTGTCCATCGCCGCGGACAGCATCCCCATCGCTCCGCCGACGATCGACGACAGCGGACCGTCGTCCAATTCCTCGGGGAAACCGAGGACGCTCAGGACCTCGCCGTCTTCGAAGAGCCATCGCAGGATGCGCAGGTACGGCCCCGAGTCCAGGGACGGAGGTCCGCAGAGGACGTCCGGGGTCTCCAGCGGCGCCACCGGCGGGTGCAGGGAGTCGGCCAGGGGCTCGATCCACTGCAGCAGCCGGGCGGAGGCTTCGCGGGCCTCCTTCACGTCCTTCCGCTTGCCTGGCAACGGCCATGCGTCGGGCTCGCGCAGTTCGGCGGTGATCCGGAGCTCCCGAACCAGCGCGTCGACGAGGCTCGTGATCCCGGCGAGGGTCGAGTCGAACTCCGCCTGGGTGTCGCGGGCGATGACCTCCGCGTAGTGCGCCTCGCCGGCGTCTTCACGTCCCGCGGCCCTCGCCCGTGCGGCGCGGAGCGCGTGGTACCCCGTCCACGCGTTGAGCGAGGACAGCAGGGCGTGCACGTCGAAGGCGATGGCCTCGGCGTTCGCCTGCAGGTACTCGCGCTGGCCGCGTGCGTCGGCCCGGCCGACCCGGCGGACGTGGTCGCGAACGTTGCCCTGGTAGAGCTCTAGTTGCTTGCGCAGCAACGGTCCGCTGCCCGCGACGTCCTCCCATAGCGACGCCGGGACCGACTCGATCTCGCGCGCCTGGTCGACCGCGCGGTCGACGGCGGCGACGAGTCCGGTCAGCTCGGCCCACTGCTCTTTGCGGATGGTGGTGAGGACCTGGTTGGTCGCCGCGAGGGTGGCCCTGACGAGGCTCGAGACCTCGTTCAGCATCATCTCCAACGCCACCATGGCCAGTGCCGGGCCGACCGAGGCCAGCATCGGTGCCTTGCTCACAGCGGTCACGGGGTAGAGGCGGGCCTGAGCCATGCCGCCGCGGCCTATCACCGTGCCGAGGAAACCGCCCTCCTTGCTGGCGAGCTTTGCACCGTTGTTCAGAAGAGCCTGCGTCTTCTCGCCCAGCCGGTAGAGCCCCTGCACGCTCGCGAACGCGGTGCCGACGTTGTCGGTCACGGTCGCCGCGTTCCCGATGGAGGCGAGGATCGCGGAGATCTGCCTGCGGTCGGCGGTCGGCACGATCCCGAAGTCGATCAGGTCGAGCTTGAGTTCCGGCGGAACCTCACCGGCGAAGACCGCCACCCCGGGGAGTACCTCCACCAGGACCGTCGCCGGGTCGTTCTCCTCAGGCTCTGCGGTCTCCACCGAGTCCGAAGGCTCCTGCATCCGTTCTCCTCCCCCGCGTCGGCATCGGGGTGTCGGAGTCTACGGCTCGATGCGTTGCGGCAGAACGAATCCTCAACGATGTCCTGAATGGCGCCGAAAATGGACACCGTCCTCAACGGCTTGCGCGCAGCATGCGGAGAGGGCCGAGCGCCGGGGACGGTTCCCCCCGCGGACTCGCCGAGGTATCCGACGACCAGGTCCGCGGCGGGGTGGTCCTCGACGCCGGTGAACCCGAGTGACCACAACTGCGCGGCGATGCCGTCGGGCGTGAAGTAGCTGAACACGGATTCACCGACACCGGCCAGCCGCTCGGCACGGAGGCGCTGGTGAGCACGTTCCGCGTCGGTGGTCGCGGCCCGCAGGTAGTCGAAGACCACCTCGACCGGCTGCGCCTGGCCCGCGATGTAGGCGAGGGTGCTGTGAGCGGCCTCCGGGGTCAGGTAGTAGACGACGCCGAGCCACACGAACGTGGCCGGGAGCGTCCGGCTGAACCCGGCGGCATCCGGTTCTGGTGCCAGCGCCTGGTTTCGAAGTCGACCGGCACGAACGTCAGCGTGTCGAGGGTGTCGATTCCCGCCACGGCAAGGCGTTCTCGCTTCCACGCCTGCGTCGCGGGGTGGTCGACCTCGAAGACGTGCAGGTCTGGGTGCGGGTTGCGGTAGGCGAAGGTGTCCAGGCCTGCGCTCAGGACCACCACCTGCCGCACACCGGCGGCGACGGCCGCGGTGACGGCGTCCTCGGCGAAGCGGGTCCTGGAGGCGAAGAAGAGACGGCGGGGGCGGTCCGTCATGGCGCCGCTCAGGCGCTCGGTCCCGACCGTGCCCAGGCTCGGCAGCTCGTCCTGGGCGTAGCCGAGCGGACGTGCCGCGAGGGGGTAGTCGAAGATCTTCGGTCGGTCTTCGACCTGGTGGTAGGCGCGGGCGTACGCGGTGATGAGCGCAGTCCGGCTGGGTCCGCCGTTCTCCGTGTCCGCGACGCTACTCAGCAAGTCGCGGCGGCGTCAGGTGATCGGGGAAGCACTAGCCTCGCGCGGCTGAGCGAAGCGTGGCACGAGTTCCGTCTTGAGGTATTCGGCGAGCCGTACCTGGTGCGGCACGAGGGCGCTGACGTCAGCGCGCTGGTCGCCGAGCACGAGCGCCGACCGGAGCGGGTGGAGCGGATGGTGCGCCTCGGTGTCGCCGAACGCGATCACGTCGCGGTCGAGTCGATGGGCGCACTGGCGCGCGCCGGTCGTGCACCGTCCGACGCGGACGACGTGCTGCGGTCCGCACTTCCGTCTGCAAGCGGCACTTTCCGCGTGCGGACCGCACAGGTGCTGTGCGAGATGACGGGTGACGACGGGTACGTGTCCGAGGTGGCCGCGGTGCTCGAAAGCGGTGGCGGGCACTGGGGCGAACGGATCGACACGGCCCTGGCGCTTCCACGGCTGCCGTGCACGCCGCGCTCGTTGGCGGCGTTGCACCGCGGCGTGCTCGACCAGGAGTACCTGGTGCGCTACCACTGCGCGAACGGACTGCTCGGCCTGACCAAGCCCGGTCGCGACATCGCGAAGCACAAGGGTTTCGCGTCGGTCAGCGGCGAGGATCCCGCGCGGTGGCGTGCGGTCGCTGACGAGTTCCTCGGAGCGTTCGGTGCGCGGTCCGTCAGAATGCACTGCGACCAGGCGACCTTCGCCGTCGAACTCGGGCCGGCCGACTACTCCGCGCCGCACCTCCGGGCCGTTCAGGTGCACCTGAACGGCGTGCGGCTGTCCGGACCGGACCAGCTGCACGTGCCGAAGCTGCGCAACATCGGCGTGGACACCACTTCTCCCGACCACCTGCGTGGTGTGTTGGAGCACCTGGGTTTCGTGGACCTGCCCGAAGCGGTCGTGCTCGGCGAAGACGCGACCACGTCCACAGTGGACGGACGCCAGCCTCAGCCCCAGCTCAGAGTTCTCCCACACGGCCACTCAAAGCACGCTCGACGTGCCCGCCTTGATCAACTTCCCTCAAGGCCCGCGAGACGCATCGACACCGAGAACCATCCGTCCGAGGCTTCAGTGCCACGACTAGGACACGCTTCCCGAGGCCGCAAGAAGCATCCAACCCCCATGGTGGCGTGGGTCAGGCGGCCGTGACGTCGTAGGTGTGGCCGGCGAGCCGCAGGCGATCGATCAGAGGCCGGCCCATCGCCGTCGCAGGCGTGAGCGAGCCGGATCGCTGCAGGAGGTCGTCGAGGGCCAGGCATAGGGCGCTCTGCCCGAGCATGACGGCCGTGGCGGCGTAGCCGGGATCGCCTGGTCCGGCGACTGTGGCCCGGTAGCGGCGCCCCGAGCTGGTGGTGGCGTGCAGCACCGAACGGAACCAGCCCTTCGCGCGAGCCTGTTCGCTGGGCCCGGTACCGGGCGCGGGCAGCACCCGGTCGAGCAGGCCGCGGACGGGCTTGACCGACATAGCGCCGACCAGTCCGGCCAGCCCACCGGTGATACCGGCCGCCATGAGCGCTCCGGTGATGCCCTGCCCCGCGCCCATGACCTCGCCGTAGCGCAGCTCCGGCCCGTAGGCCCAATCGAGCAGGGCATTGCTGCGCCGCACGATGCGGGTGTTGAACGGAGCCATGACGAACGGCGCCTGCCAGGTTCCGTCGGCGGCGCGGGAGGGCATCCCCGCGTCACGGGGCTGGGCGGGCGTCGGCTCTGCTGCGCGGTCGGGACTGAGCGCATGCGGTTCGGCGGCGACGCGCCGCAGGCCGGGGTTGCTCTCGTAGGCCTCGATCTGCGCCCGCAGCGAGTCGATCGTGCCGCCGCTGAAACCGCCGCGGACCGTGGCCACCAACCGCACGTCGGTGAGCGGACCCGCGCCGTCGGCCACGGCCCGCTCGTGCAGCAACAGCATGCCCAGGTCGGACGGGATCGAGTCGTAGCCGCAGGCATGCACGATCCGGGCTCCGGACTCCAGGGCCAGCTCGTGCACGGCGTCGATCGCGGCGCGGACGAACAACACCTCGCCGGTCAGATCCGCGTAGTGCGTGCCGGCCCGTGCGCACGCCTCGACGACCGGGAGCCCGTAACGCGCATACGGGCCGACGGTGGTGGCGAGCACCCGCGTCGACGCGGCCAGCGCCGCCAGCGCGACCGGGTCCCCCGAGTCAGCGACGACCAGCGGCCACTCCCGCGCCGCCGGAGGCAGCCCGGCCCTGGTGGCGGCGAGCTTGTCCGCGGACCGTCCGGCCAGCGCGATCCGTACGCCCTCGGGGGCGTGCCGGGCCAGGTATGCGGCGGTCAGCGCCCCAACGAATCCGGTAGCGCCGTAGACGACGACGTCGTGCTCACGATTCATGACCGTCAGCATGCCCCCAGGTTCTGGTCACCGCGCCGGTCGGTCGGCCTTGGCGCGGTTCGGGAGGAACGCGGTCGTGCTCCTACACACCGCCGCGCCCACCGCAGGCCGTGCTCTCCCGCGCCATACGCTCGATCAACGCCACGACGGTCTCATCGACCCGCGGTCGACCAGCCCGATTCGGGTAGGTCCACTTCTTGGCGACCAGGCGCCGATGCCATCGCAACACCGTGCCCGGAGACACCAACCTCAGTGGTCAGTACACCTAGACCGTGGTCAGCCGACGGACGACCACTCCGCGCACCTCGCGCGCGTCCAGCGGGCCGGCCTGCCGGGAGTCGTAGCTCATGTTCTTGTTGTCGCCGGTGACCACGATCTCGTCTGCGGGGACGACGGCCGAGTCACCCGGCAGCGGGTCACCGGGCACGGCCACCGCACGCTTGATCAGCAGTGTGCGTTCTTCGTTCGTCGCGCCCGCCATGAAGTCGGCAGGTGCGACGCCGCGGCCGGGCATCCTCGGTCCCAGGAGCACGACGATGTCGCCGCGCCGCACCGAGTCGATCGCGCAGCGGCGTACCAGCACCCGGTCGCCGTCGCGCAGCGTGGGGGTCATGCTCGGGCCGGCCACCGTGACCACCATGAACCGCCTGTTCAGTGCGATCACGCCGAACACACCTCCCAGCACGATCCCCGTCACCACCGCCACGGCGGTCATCGCGCCGCCCAAGGCACGAGGATCTCGGCGACATCGTCGAACCTGATCACCACGGCGGCGACGAAGACCGCCGTCACCGCTCCGACCAGGACCCCGATGAACCCCGGCGGCGCGGTGTCGACCCCGGTCAGCCCGACGACTGCCACGGCCGCCAGGAGACCGTTGCGCGCGAGGTGCCTGCGGTTCAACAGGTCGGCGGACGCGCCGAAACACGGGCAGGCCACGCGGATGTCCCTGCGCACCGACAACTCGATGACCACGGCGAACAGCGCGCACAGCAGGATCGCCAGCGTGAAGCCGACGACCGCGACACGAGGTGGCAGCAGGAGCAGCCCGGCGGCCGTCGCTTCCGCCGCGACGACCAGCCGGGCGACTGGCCGCGGCCACGCGTCGGGCACCAGCCGCAGCCCTCGGATCGCGGCCACGAAACCGCCGAAGTCGTCCAGCTTCCCGATGGCGGACGCCGCGAACACCAGCACCAGCACGCCACGGCACGCCAAGTCCACTGCGGACACAACCCACTCCCCTCAGCCGACCGCTGTCGGCTCCTGATATCCCTTGGCCTGCAACGCGAACAGCCGGGCGTACGCGCCACCGGCCGCGATCAGCGAGGCGTGCGAGCCCTCTTCCGACACCACGCCGTCCTCGATGACGAACACGTGGTCGGCGTCCCTGGTCGCTCCGAGCCGGTGCGAGATCAGCACTCTGGTCGTGTCGGCGGCGTACGACCGCAGCGTCTCGTGCACCTGGTGCTCGGCCTCCGGGTCGAGACCCGAGCTCGGCTCGTCGAGGATGAGCAGGTCCCGTCTGCCGCGGAACAGGCCGCGCGCCAGTGCGAGCCGCTGCCACTGCCCGGTCGACAGCGTGACCCCGACGCCCGACTCGTCGTCGCCGGTCAGCCAGGCGAGTGCGGCCGACTCGGCCGACGCCGAGCCGGCGGTGCTGAACGTCCGGCTCAGCAGCGTGTCGTACCCGGCGGGCAGCCGCGCCAGCGTCTCGTGCACGCCGGCCAGCCGCGCCGCCTCCTCGACCCGGCGACGGTCATCGCGGCACCCGACCTCACCGACCCCGACGTTCTCGGCGGCGGTCAGGTCGTACTCCATGAAGTCCTGGAACACCGCGCCGATCCGCGCCCGCAGGTCGGCGGGCGCCATGTCGCGCAGGTCGACGCCGTCCCACAGCACCGAGCCGCGGGTCGGGTCGTAGAACCGGCACAGCAGCTTCACGATGGTGCTCTTGCCCGCGCCGTTGCGCCCGACGACCGCCACCGCGCCGCCGGCCGGGATGGTCATGTTCACCCCACGCAGCACCCACGGATGCGCTGGCGAGTAGCGGAACCACACGTCACGGAGCTCTATGTCGCCGCGTAGCTGGGGTACCTCGACCGGTGACGTCGCGACCGGCAGGTCGGAGTCCGACCGCAGCAGGGCGAGGTAGTGCTCGAACATCACCAGCGACCTGCTGGCCATCGCGTACGCGCCGACCAGCATCGACAGCGACGTCTGCACCCCGGCGACGGCCGCGACGAACATCGACACGTCACCGACGGAGAGCTGGCCACGGCTCGCCGCCACGATCGCCGCCACGAGACCCCCGCCGGCCACCACCGAGGACAGCAGCGCCAACCCGCCCTGCACCCGCAGCTCGTGCCGGTCGACCCGGCGTTCCGCCGCGTTCGCCCTCACACGTTCAGCCAGCATCCGCTGCCGGAAGAACCCGCCGATGCCGAACAGCCGCACCTCCTTGGCTGCGCGGACGTCGGTGAGCAGCCGGGCGTAGAACAGCTCGCGCCGGATCGACGGGCTCATCTCGAGGAACACCGCCGCGCGCCGGCGAGCGAGTGCGCGCTCGGCCAGCACCGCCGGCACCCCCGCCGCCAGCACCACCGCGGTGATGAGCGGGTCGAGCAGGGCGAGCGAGCCGACGAACCCCGCGATCGTCACCAGCGCCCGGCCGACTCCGACGAACCCGTTGACGACGTTGCTCGGCGCGGACCGCCCGGACTCCTGCGCCACCCGCAGCGTGTCCTGGAAGTGGGGGTCCTCGAACCGGCTGAGCCCGACGAACCGCTCGGTCGCGCCGTAGAGCCGGTCCTCGCTCAACAGCGTGACCCTCCGGTCCGCCTCGACCCGCACGTGCTCGATCACCTGCGGCAGGACACCCGCGACGACCCCCACCACCGCGAGGATGCCGACCAGCAACAGCAGCGGATGCAGCGGCGTGCCGCGCAGGACGGCGTCGAGGATGAGCTTGACCAGCCACGCGGAGGCAACCGGGACGACCGCGCCGAGCACGTTCAGGGGCACGTACACGGCGAACAGCCCCGGCGCGGCGCGCCACGCCAGGCCGACCGCCGCGGCCACACCTGTGAACCGCGAGCTCACTTGACGACCGCCGCCATCGGACCGAGCAGCTGGCTGATCTCGTACGACGTCGCGGCCACCGTCCCGTCCCCCTTCAGGACGAAGATGACCGGCATCGCGGTCACCTTGAACGCCGCGGCCAGCGGCCCGTTCATGTGCTCGACCACGACCTGCGCGACCGGCTCGAGCCGAGCGGCCATCGGCTTCGCCTCGACCTCTTCGCCCATCACCACCGCGATGACCTGCCGCCTGCCTTCCGGCAGCACACCGACGTGCTCGACGAAGCTCGGCAGGTTGGCGACACACGGTTTGCAGTGCGGCGACATGAACGCCACCACAGTGCCGTCGGCCAGGTCGTCCAGCGCCACCACGTCTCCGTCGGTCGTCGTCGCGGTGAACGGGTCCGGCCGTGAACCCTGCACGAGCGAGCTCGCCAGGTTGTCCAGAGCGCCGTAGTCGGGGGCCTTCTCCAGGCGAGTCTCGTGGTCGCGAAGCCGCCTGAGCACGCCCAGCGTGAGCACGAGGTCGAACAGGCAGAGAAAGCACAGCACCATCACGGAAACGACCAGCACCGCCACCGCGGAACCTCCTGTCCTCGGGTAGTGGGACCAGCGCCCCGGCGGGCGGACCGCCGGGGACGCCGGGTCAGATCAGCAGGACACGCACTTGGTGGTGCAGACGTACGAGGTCGGGCTGACCCAGCAACAGCGGAACGACCATGCCCCCGTGCACTGGTCACACCAGCACCCCGGTGGCGGCGCGGCCTCCGCGGTCGCCTTCGGCACCACTCGTGCCAGCACCCGGTCACCGAGCTTCTCGATCAGACGAACCATGTGACACATCCCTTCTGGTGGAACGGGAACCAGGGCGCGCTTCCTGGTCACGCCGTGGCCGCCGACCACCTTCCAGGCCACCGTTCACAGTTCGATGACATCTCGATGACCTCGGGGCTAGGCTCGCGTCGGGGGGGTCACGTTGTCCGAAGGGTGGAGTTTCCGGCTGCTCGGCGAACTGGCCGCGATCAACGGGACGACGCCAGTACCGCTGGGCAGCGGCCGGCTGCGGGTGGTGCTCGCGACGCTGTTGTTGCGCGCCGGGCAGACCGTCTCGCGGGACGAGCTCATCGACCGGTTGTGGGGAGACGCGCCGCCGGCCCGTGCCCGGTCCACCGTGCCGACGCACGTCATGCGCCTGCGGCAGGCACTGGGTGACCCGGACCTGATCACGACCCGGCCGAGCGGCTACCGGATCGACATCGCACCCGACCAGCTCGACCTGATCCGGTTCCGTGCCATGGTCGATCGTGCGGGGCGGCTCGACCCGGCCGCCGCGCTGGCGGAACTGCGGCAGGCGTTGGCGTTGTGGCGTGGCTCGGCGCTGGCCGACGTGCCGTCGGAGTCGTTGCGGCGCGACGAGACGCCCCGGCTCGACGAGGAGCGGTGGCGGGCGCTGGAGCGGCGCACCGAGCTCGAGCTGGAACTCGGCGGCCACGGCGACCTGATCAGCGAGCTCACCGCGCTGACCGCGCAGCACCCGTACCGCGAGCGGTTCTGGCACCAGCTGATACGGGCGTTGTCCGGAGCAGGGCGGCAGGCCGACGCCCTGGCGGCCTACCAGGAGATCCGCACGCGCCTCGACGAGGACCTCGGTGTCCGGCCAGGGCCCGCGCTGCGCCGGCTGCACGCCACGATCCTCACCAGCGAGGACCACGCCCTTCCCGTGCGCCGGTCCGTGCCGGTGGCCTCCCCGGTGCCACGGCAGCTTCCCGCCGACGCGGCGTCCTTCACCGGGCGGGACACCGATCTCGCCGAGCTGGACAAGATCACGGCCAACCGGGGCGCGGTGGTGGCGGTGATCCACGGCACCGCGGGTGTCGGCAAGACAGCGTTGGCCGTGCACTGGTCCCACCAGGCAGCCGAGCGGTTCCCGGACGGTCAGCTCCACGTCGACCTCCACGGCTTCGATCCCCGGCACGCGCCGACCGATCCCGGCACGGTCCTCGCGCGGTTGCTGCGCTCTCTGGACGTCGAGGCGGGGCGCATTCCGGTCGACAACGAGGAGAAAGCCGCGCTCTACCGGTCGGTGACCGCGGACCGGCGACTGCTCGTGCTGCTGGACAACGCGGCGGACGAGGAGCAGGTCCGGCCGCTGTTGCCCGGGACGCCCTCGTGTCTGGCGTTGGTGACCAGCCGCAACCAGCTCACCGGTCTCGTCGCCGTCGACGGCGCGCACAGCCTGCGCCTCGACGTGCTCGACCGGCCGGAGGCCTTGCTGCTGCTGGCGAACGTCCTCGGCCACGAGCGGGTCGCGGTGCAGGCGCGGGCGGCGGACGAGCTCGTCGGCCTGTGCGGGCGGCTTCCGCTCGCGCTGCGGCTGGCGGCGGGGAAGCTGCGGGTAAGCGCAGGCCAGAGCATCGCGTCGGTCGTCGCGGACCTGCGCGACGCCGGTCCGATCACGGCGCTCGAGGTGGCGGGTGACTCGCGCGCCGCCGTCCGGCCCGCCCTCGCCGTGTCCTACAACGCGTTGCGGCCCGACGAACGCCGCCTCTTCCGACACCTCGGCCTCCTCCCCGGCAGGGACTTCACGCCGGCCGCCGTGGCGGCGCTTCTCGACGCGCGCCAAGAGGACGTGGTCCGGCCGCTCGACGGCATCGGCCGGTCGAACCTCGTGGAGTCGCACGAGCCCGGCCGGTACCGGCTGCACGACCTCGTCCTGCTCTACGCCCGCGAGGTGTCCGAAACAGACAGACGGGAACCGTTGCGGCGCCTGTACGACTGGTACGTGGCGATGACCGAGGCTGCCGCTCGGCTGCTCTACCCGCACGTGCCGATGCTGTCCGGCCCGGCGGCCCTGGAGGTGTTCGCGGAGGCCGCGAGCGCGTGGACCTGGCTGGAGAACGAGCTGTCCAACCTCGGCGCGATCATCGAAAGTGCGCCCGCGCACGGC
Organism: Lentzea cavernae; assembly: GCF_014653695.1. GTDB lineage: Bacteria > Actinomycetota > Actinomycetes > Mycobacteriales > Pseudonocardiaceae > Lentzea > Lentzea cavernae. The sequence goes on from NZ_BNAR01000005.1 coordinate 342,175, forward strand.
ATGCCGGCGGTGGCGTGGCGGCTGGCGGACGCGACCCGCGGGTTCTTCCTCGCCCGCACCTACCACAACGACATGTGGTGGGCGTTCGCGCGAGCCGGCCTCTCCGGCGCAACCGCGGCGGGCGACCGCCAAGCCCAGGCCGCGATGCACATCAACCTCGCCACGGCGTCCTGGAGTGCCGGCGACAACCAGGGATTCCTCGACCACAGCGAGGAAGCGGCCACGCTCGCCCGCGACATCGGCTGGCGCCCCGGCGAGGCCAAGGCCCTGGGCAACGCGAGCCACGCGCTCCTCGGCCTCGGCCGCCGGGCCGAAGCACTCGCGTACGGCGAGCGCTCCGTTCAGATGTGGCGTGCCGAAGGGGCACCGGAGGGGATGGTCCACGCGTTGCGGATCCTGGCCCACATGCACAGCGAGTCGGGCGACCTCCGCGCGGCGGAGCGCAACTTCGGTGAGGCGCTCGACCTCGCCAGGCGGAACGGCTCGGTCTTCGGCGAGCTGGACGCGCTCGCCGGCCTCGCTTGGGCGGCCTGGCTGCACGGTGACCTCCACAACGCGGCGAAGCTGTACAGCCGGACGTTCGCGATGGCGCAGAAGCTGGGCTCGCGCTTCCGCGAGGCGCAGGGCCTCGGCAAGCTGGCCGAAATCGCGTCCGCCGAGGGCCGCCTGGCGCGGGCGGAGGACCTCGGGCAGCAGGCACTGGCACTCGTGCGCACCGCGGGCCGCACCCAGAACGAGGTCGACATCCTCAACGCGGTCGGCCGGATCGCCGTCCGCGCAGGACAGCCGAGCGCGGCAGTCACGCACCACCGGCAGGCCACCGGCCTGGCCGACGGCCCGAAGCCGTACCACTACGGCCTCACCGACGCACTGGTCGGCCTTGCCGACGCGCACCTGGCACTGGCCGAACACGACGAGGCCGCACAAGCGGCGAAGCGCGCGTACCACCGGGCGCGGGAGCTCGGCTACCGGATCCTGCAGGGCAAGGCGGCGATCATCCTCGCCGAGACCGAACTGGCGCGGGACAACCACACACAGGCCGCGGCGCACGCGGGTGAGGCACTCGAACTCCACAATGCGACCGGCCACCGTCCAGGCATCGAGCGCGCCGCGACGACGGCACGCACCATCGCAACCCGGCTGAGCGATGCCCGCACGCACTGACCGTCAGGACTCGGGCGGTACGGCCGGGTGCTCGTCGGCGGCCCGGCGGCGGTCAGGCGCCAGCTCCAGGCCGTGCTCGACGAGACCGGGACGCCCGAGCTGATGATCACGTCGCCGATCCACGACCACGCGGACCGTCGGCAGCTACGAACTTCTCGCGGGCATCGCGCACGAACTCGTGTCAGCGCCTGCGCCCTGATCTTTTGTTCTGGGCGCGTGCGGGCGGCCTCAACGCGGCGAGGCGTCGCACCTTGACTGACAGTTCGTCCGAAGTGGACGCTTTGAGCGCGGCGGTGACGTCGTCGAGCGCGTCCCAGTAGTGCCACTTGTCCTTCCACACGAGCGGGATCGACGCGACGCGCGCGACGCACATGTGGACGGCCAGTCTGATCCGGATGATCGCGTGCTCACCGTCGAACGCGGGCTCCTCCCACAGAACGCCCGCCGACTTCAGGTCCGCGAGCAGCGCGGCGTGCGCCTGCCGCGCGGCTACGAACTCCTTTCCCTTGTCGGGTTTGGCTTTCAGGTGATCGGAGCTCATCTGCAGCGACGCCGCGACCAACGCGATCACCGCCGTCTTGACGACCTCCTTGACCACGGACTCGCTCACGGCGAACGCGCCGGCGGCCGCTGCCGCGAGCGTGATCACCCCGAGCAGGACGAACTTCGACACGAACGCCAGGATCCGGTCCAGCAGCGTGTGGTCGTGGGTGAGCTCGGCCTGCCGCAACTGACCGCGCAACCACTGGAGCTGCTGGAGCGCCTCCCGGCGTTCCGCGGGATCGACGTCGCCGTGCCGGGCCAACGAGTCCAGCACCGTCTCGACGCGATCCGGTGGCAGGCCGAGGAACCCGGCGACCTCGCCCAGCGGCATCGCGGCGACCGCCGAGATCGTCACCAGGTGCGGCACCGCGTCGCGCACGCGTTGCCGCGCTCTCGCGTCGGCGGGCTGGGCCAGGTAGACCTCCGCGCCGTTCAGCAGCACGTCGAGGTCGTGGACGACGTCGACCAACGCCCGGTCCGCCAGCCGGAAGTCGCCGGCCGCACGGGCCGCGGCTCGGCCTTCCTCGTGGTAGAGCAGGAGTTCCAGCACCGGCGGCACCGTGGCGGACTTCTCGACGCGCCGCTCTGGCTGTGCGGCAACGGTTTCGTTGCCCTTGCCGGGCGCGGGCATCTGCTCGGCGGCGAGACGGGCCTCGGCGACGAGTTCGTCCGCCTTCTGCTTCCTGCGGAACGAACCGTCGTCGCGGAGGAAGGGGGTGGAGTAGCTCATCACACTCCTTTCGCCGGCGTGGCCGAGCCTACCGATCAGCGGGCCTGTTCGGGGGCAAATGGCCGAACGGGCCGCGATCCCCCGACGAGATCGCGGCCCGGTTCACCTTGTACCGCCCGGAAAGTCATCGCTGCAGCTCAAGCTGCACATCGGTACTCGTTGATCACCCCGCCGAGGATCCGCGTGCGGACGGGGCGACAGCCAGAGCCGTCAAGATCGTGCACCGTTCCGGTCTGTTCGTGAACGTCTGGCGGTAGCTGGTCGGGCCTGGTGAGGCCGGTGCTCGTTGTAGTGAGTCTGGTAGGCCGCAAGCACTTGACGCGCATGACCTTCTCCCATGATGAGGACGTGGTCGAGACCTCACGGCGGATGCTGCCGATGATCCGTTCGCAATGCGCGCTCCGAAGTCCGCCGCGATGATCCCCTCGGCCTGCGCGGTCAGAAACGCCCGCCACGTCGGGCCGCATCGCCGCGGCGCCGGATCGATGCCCGCGCGGTTCAGGATCTCTCAGACCGTCGAGGCCCCCAGGCGATGACCAAGCCGAACCAGCTCACCATGGATCCGCCGATGACCCCACCGCGGATTCTCTCCAGCAAGTCGGAGCACGAGCGCCTTGATCGATGCTGCGGTTGAGGGACGGCCGGCGCGCGGTGTGATCCCACTTCCGGGCGATGAACCCGCGGTGCCAGCCGAACAACGTGCCAGGGTAACCGAGAAGACCTCCTGCCGGCGCGAGCGATGCACCAATCTCGACAGCACCGCGAACCAGAACCGGTCCGCAGGCTCGTAACAAACCGGCCCAGTCAACTGCCTACGAAGCACAACATTCTCGTGCCGCAGAACGAGAAGCTCCGCACAGCACCTGGCACAACAGCGAACCGATCACCCAGGCATGCTCGCGGCCAGTACAACCTCACCGCTCAGAGAAGCGATGACTTTTCGGGCGGTACAAGATGCGGCGGTCGCCGACCACCGCCTGATCGCTCGCCGCCGAACAAGTCCGCCGCGAACCGTTGTCCCCCGGCCTCCGACCCGCTATCGTCACGCCCAGAATGATAGATCTCTCTTATTTAAGAGGTGAGCTTCCACTATGTACATCGCTGCGGCGACGGACAGCGTGTCCCTCGCTCCGGACTGGCTCCGCCCGGCGGCCGCGGAGACACACCGCCTCGGGGAGGTGCCGGCCGCCAACGTCGGGGACGCGCTCGGGCGGATGACAGTGCTGGACGGCGGCATCAGACGGTTCGCCGGCCGGTCACCGCTGGTCGGCACCGCCCTGACGGTGGACGTTCGCTCGGGCGACAACCTCGCCGTCCACCGGGCGCTCGACGAGGCGCGGCCCGGCGACGTCCTCGTCGTCAACGGCCACGGCGACATCACGCGCGCGCTCGTCGGCGACCTCATCGGCGAGATCATGGTGAACACCGGGGTGACCGGTGCCGTGGTCGACGGCGCGGTCCGCGACGTCGAGGCGCTGGCCGGCATGGGGCTCGCCGTGTACGCGCGGGCGGTCACCCCGGCCGGTCCGTTCAAGGACGGACCCGGCGCGATCGGTGTCCCGGTGGCGGTCGGCGGCGTGGTGGTGGCGCCGGGTGACGTGGTCGTCGGCGACTCCGACGGCGTGGTCGTCGTCCCGCGGCACCGGCTGCGCGAGGCCGTCGACGCACTGGACGGGATCGGCGAGAAGGAAGAGGCGCTGCGGCAGCGCATCCTCGCCGCGCGTCCCGGTCGCCCGGCGGTGGCCCGATGACCGCCGTCCGGGTCTACGACCTGCGCCGCTTCTCCCGGCGCCCGGCCCTCGGCCAGGCCTCCCCCGGCGCGGTGTCCCTGGCGATGGGCGAACCGGACTTCCCGACTCCGACGCCGGTCGTCGAGGCCGCGGCGGCCGCACTGCGGGCGGGAGACACCCACTACGCGGACCAGAGAGGTCTGCCGGAGCTGCGTGCCGCGCTCGCGTCCCGGTTGCCGGAACACCCCGGCCGGACGTGGAGCGCGGACGACGTCGTCGTCACCCACGGCGCCACCGGCGCGCTGGCGGCGGTCGTGCTCGCGATGGTCGGGCCCGGCGACCGCGTCGTCATCCCGGAACCCGCCTACTCGCTCTACGCCGACCTGGTCGTCCTCGCGGGCGGCACCGTGGACTTCGTCCCGCTCGGCCCCGACCTGCACTGGGACCTCGGCGCACTGGCCGCCGCGCTGCCCGGTGCCGCCATAATGATCTTCTCGAACCCGTCCAACCCGACCGGCGTCGTGCACGGCCCGCAGGAGCTGGAGGCGCTCGGCGAGCTGCTCCGCGGCTCCGGCACGCTGGTCGTCAGCGACGAGGCCTATCACCGGCTGGTCTACCCCGGTCACGAGTGGACGTCGGCGCTGGCCGTCGAGTCGCTGCGGGACCGGACGGTCCAGGTCCAGACGTTCTCCAAGACGTACGCGATGACGGGCTGGCGGGTCGGCCACCTGGCCGGGCAGCGTGCGGTCGTGGACGCGGCGGCGCACGTGCACCGCACCCTCAACGGGTCGGTGAACACCGCCGTCCAGCGTGCCGCACTCGCCGCCCTCGCCCTGCCGGACGGCGTCGTGGACGCGATGGTCGAGACGTACCGGCGGCGCCGCGACCTCGTGGTCGAGCGCCTCACGGGAGTGCCCGGCCTGCACCTCGTTCCCCCGGAGGGCGCGTTCTACGGCTTCCTCCGCTACACCGCCGACCGCCCGTCCGAGGAGGTCGCCCGCGCGCTCGCCGCACGGAAGGTGCTGGTCCGCGCCGGATCGGAGTACGGGCCGTCCGGCGAGGGGCACATCCGGATCTCGTTCGCGGCCTCCGAGGACGACCTGCGGACCGGGCTGAACCGCATCGTCGGTCACCTCGCGCCCGAGCGGCCGGGCCCGCCATGATCGGGGGCGATAGGCTTCGCGTGCACTTCTACGAGGGCAGGAGGCCCGTGTCCGATCGGCAGGCCGCCCCGCGAGGCGGGCGCAAGCTGCGCAGCGACACCCTGCGCAACCGTCGGCGGCTCTTCGAGGCCGTCCGCGAGCTCGCGAGGGAAGCACCCGACGAGCTCACGATGCAAGCCGTCGCGTCGCGCGCCGAGATCGGTCCCGCCACCGCCTACAGGTACTACTCCTCGCTGGACGAGGTGCTCGCGGCGTACGTGCTCAGCGTCGTCGAGGAGTTGAACGAGTTCACCACCGAGTCGACCGCGCAGGGCAGGCCGCTCTTCGACGCCACCGTGGACAAGTGGCTGGACCTGCTGGTCGAGCACGGTCCCGCCCTGGTGCAGCTGCGGTCCCGCCGGGGCTACCTGGAGCGGCTGCACAACGGCAACGAGATCATCGAGACCATGCGGAAAGCCTGGTCGGAGCCCGTGCTGGCGTTGCTCGGCGACCTGGAGCTGCCGACGAAGATGCTCGAGCACGCCCTGTTCCTCAACAACATGATCTACGACCCGCGCGAGGTCCTGGACCTCATGAACGAGACGAGCCTGTCCCGCCGGGAGATCGTCACCCGGCTGACCGAGGCGTTCTGCGGCGCGCTGCGCGGCTGGGCCCGCGTCGGCTGACCGTCCCCGCGGGGCCCCACGTCACCACCTGATCCGTTTCCCGACTTGAGTCCCGCGCGCTCACCAATTGATAGAACCATCTCAATCAATACACTAGTTACCATCCGTGAACGAAGGAGCCGTCATGTCCGGTGCGACCACACGAGCGAGTGACCTCGCCCTCCGGACGCTCATCGCGCGCACTCCCGAGCAGAGCGCACGCCACCAGGACGTCCGCGTGGCCCACGCATGAGCGACGCGAGCGCCGAAGTCGCGCAGCGCATGGCGGAGGCGGCCGGCACGTGGCTCGACTCCCTCGACCCCGGCCAGCGCGAGGTGGCGGTCGGGCCGGCACCGGGCGCCGACGGCGAGACCGAGGCCGAACGGACTCGGTGGTTCTACACGCCGACCGACCACGGCGGCTTGACCTTCCACGAGCAACGCCCGGCCCAGCACCGGATGGTGATGCGGCTGGTCGCGAGTGGACTGTCCGAGGCCGGTTACACCACCGTCGCCACCGTGCTGGGCCTGGAGAACGTCCTCGACCGCGTCGAGGGCTTCTCGGTGGACTGGGGCCGGGAGCGCACCCGCGACCCCGGCCTCTACCACCTGCGGGTCTTCGGCGAGCCCGGCGGGCCGCGGCCGTGGGGGTGGAGGTTCGGCGGCCACCACGTCTCGCTCAACACCCTCGTGGTGGACCGGCGGGTCGTCGCGACCACGCCGTGCTTCCTCGGCGCCGACCCGGCCGCGTCGCCGTTGCTGGGCGGCACGGCACTGCGCCCGCTGGGAGCGGCCGAGGACCTGGCCGGTGAGCTGGTCCGGTCCCTGCACCCCGACCTCACCGCCCGCGCGGTGTTGCTGCCCACCGCTCCGAACGACGTCGTGGCGGGCAACAGCTCCCGGGTCGGGGACCGCGTGCTGCGGCGGCGCGAGCTGTGGCGTCGCGGCGGGCACGTGCCCGACCGCGCAGACCACCCGGTCACCGGCCTGAACGACGCCGACCAGCGGGCGCTGGCCCTCACGCGGGAGCCTCAGGGCGTGCCGGGCAGCGAGCTCGACACCGGGCAGCGGGAGCTGCTGCGGGCGTTGCTGGGCACCTACCTCGGCCGCGTCCCGGACGGCGTCTCCCCGCTGTCGCGCTACGACGACCCGGCGGCGCTGAACGCCGTGCACCTCGCCTGGGCCGGTTCCACCGCGGCGGGCGAACCGCACTACTACCGCCTGCGCGGTCCGAGGCTGCTCGTCGAGTGGACCAACGTCCACCGCGGCGCCAACCACGCGCACGCCGTGTGGCGGGACCCGGAGGCCGACTTCGGCGGCGACGTCCTGGCCGCCCACCACGCCACCCACCACCCCTGAACGGAGTACGACGTCCATGGCCGGTCCACACCAGACCGACACCGTCCCGCACACCACGCGTCCCACGCTCCGCGGGTCGTTCGGCATGTGCGCCTCGACGCACTGGCTCGCCTCCGCGACGGCCCAGTCCGTGCTGGAACGCGGCGGCAACGCCTTCGACGCGGCCACGGCGGGCGCCTTCGTGCTGCACGTGGCCGAACCGCACCTCAACGGGCCGGGCGGTGACCTCGTCGCCGTGCTCGCCACCGCGGGCGACCCGTCCCCCGTCGTGCTGGCGGGCCAGGGCCACGCACCGCGCGGGGCGACGATCGAGCACTTCCTGGCCGAGGGCCTGGACCACGTGCCCGGCGCGGGCGCGCTGGCCGCCGCGGTTCCGGGCGCCGTCGACTCGTGGCTGTGGCTGCTCGCCGAGCACGGCACCTGGGACCTGCCCGAGGTGCTGGCCTACGCGATCCACTACGCCAAGCACGGCGTTCCGGTCGTGCCCCAGCTGGCAAGGGTCCTGGCGACCGTCGAGAACCTCTTCCGCACGCACTGGCCGACCTCATACGCGCTGTGGATGCCGGAAGGCCGGGTGCCCCGTGCGCACGAGACCGTCGTGAACACCACCTACGCCCGGACCCTGCGCCGGTTGTGCGCCGCGGGCACCGGCGGGTCGAGAGCGGCGCGCATCCGTTCCACGCGCAGGGCCTGGCGCACCGGCTTCGTGGCGAACGCCGTGGCCGAGTTCGCCGCTCTCCCCCACCGGCACTCCAGCGGCACCGACCACGCCGGAGTGATCACCGCCGCCGACTTCGCCGACTTCGTGCCGTCGCTCGAACCCGCCGTCACCGCGGAGTTCCGCGGCACCACGGTCGCGAAGGCGGGCCTGTGGTCGCAGGGACCCGTGCTGCTGCAGGCTTTGAGCCTGCTCGACCACTTCGACGACGAGCAGATCGATCCGTCGACGGCACAGGGCGTCCACACGATCACCGAGGCCGTGAAGCTGGCCATGGCGGACCGCGAGGCGTTCTACGGACACCTCGACCCGGCGCGGGCGCAATCCGTTGTGCGGCAACTGCTCCACCCTGACTACAGCGAGGAACGGGCCGGTCTGATCGGCTCGGTCGCGTCGACCGCGTTCCGGTCAGGCGACATCGGCGTCCCGCCGTACACACCGCCGCTCGTCACCGCGCAGGACGCCGTGCCCGCGGACGGGATCGGGGAACCGACCGTGCAGCAGACCGGCGAGACCCGCGGCGACACGTGCCACATCGACGTCGTCGACCGGTGGGGCAACATGATCTCCGCGACGCCGTCGGGAGGCTGGCTGCAGTCGTCGCCCGCGGTGCCGGACCTCGGTTTCGCGCTGGGCACACGGCTCCAGATGACCTGGCTCGACCCCGCCGCCCCCTCGCGCCTGGAGCCGGGACGGCGGCCCCGCACGACGCTGAGCCCGACGCTGCTGCTGCACGACGGGCACCCGGTGGCCGCGCTCGGCACGCCGGGTGGCGACCAGCAGGACCAGTGGCAACTGCTCTACCTGGTGCGCACGCTCGCGTTCGGCCTCGGCCCGCAGGAGGCGATCGACGCGCCCGCCTTTCACACCAAGGCGTTCCCGAGTTCGTTCTGGCCACGGACCTGGAGTCCCGACAGCCTCGTGGTCGAGGAGCGTGCCGGTGCCGCCGTCGTCGACGGCCTGCGGGAACGCGGGCACGACGTGGCGGTGTCCGGGCCATGGAGCCAGGGCCGGCTGTCGGTGGTCACCCGCGATCCGGACACCGGCGCCCTCGGAGCGGCGGCGAACCCCCGTGGCGCCCAGGGTTACGCGGCGGGCCGATGACCGCCCGCGTCACGCCGGTGCACCTGGTGCTGGCCCTCACCTTCTCCACCGGTGTCGTCGACGCCGTCGGGTACCTGCGCCTGGACCAGGTCTTCGCCGGCAACATGACGGGCAACGTGGTCATCCTCGGGATGGCGGCCGTGGGAGGCACCGGGCTGCCGGTGCTCGGTCCGGCCCTGGCGCTCGTGTTCTTCCTCGCCGGCGCGGCCGCGGGCGGACGGGTGCTGCGGACCGCCGCGCCGGGCTGGGGCCACCGCTGCACGGCACTGCTGGCCGGCGTCGGCATCGTGCTGGCCGCCACCGCGCTCGGCCTGGCCCTCGTCGGGACGAGCGCCTCCGCGGTGATGGCGTCCTCTCTCGCGCTGGCCATGGGCACGCAGGCGGCGATGGCCCGCCACTTGGGCGTCAAGGACGTCACCACCGTGGTCGTCACCTCCACACTCACCGGACTCGCTGCGGACTCCCGGCTGGGAGCGGCGCGCGGCCAGGGCGCGGGCCGGCGCGTGGCCGTCGTCGTGCTCCTCGTGCTCGGTGCCGCCTCGGGCGCGGCCCTGTGCCTCGTGCACGAAAGTCTCGCGGTCGCCGCGGCGGCGGCGGTCGTGCTCGCCGTCACCGGGTTCGGCCACGTGTCCGCCTCCACCAGATCGTCCTCGTCCCCGACGAGAAGTCCCGTCACCGCACAACGACCAGGAGGACGCCCATGACCACCACCCCGGTCCCCCCAGCCACGATGAGGAAGTCGGCCCTCTGGGCGCTCGGCCTGCTGGCGCTCGCCACCGGCGCGCTGGAGTCGGTGGTGTCGCCGACCTTGCCGCTGTTGCAACGCGAACTGGACATGAGTCCCGCGCAGGGAGCGCTGCTCAGCATCGCGCTGCTGATCACCGGCGCGCTCGTCACCCCGATCGCGGGCAAGCTCGGCGACCGCTACGGCGGCAAACGCGTGTTGATCCGGCTGATGGCGGTGGTCTGCGTCGGCGGCCTGGTGTCGGCGCTGGCACCCAACCTGCCCGTGCTGCTGCTCGGCCAGGTGCTGCAGGGCGCGATGGTCGGGGCGCTGCCGCTGTCGTTCATCCTGGTGCGCAAGCACCTTCCCACTGACAGGTCCAAAGTGGCCATCGGCGTCGTCAGCGGCCTGTTCGTGGGCGGCGGGATGGCGGGAATGTTGTCCGCGGGGCCTGTGGCCGAGCAGCTGTCCCGGCACTGGATGTTCGCGCTGCCCACGTTCGCCGTCATCGCGGCGACCGCGCTGCTCGGCAAGCTGATGCCGGGCGACGAGCCGGGTCACCCCCGCGAGGGCGGGATCGACTGGGCGGGCCTCGCGCTGCTGAGCCTGACGCTCGTCACGCTCATGCTCGTCCTCGCGCTGGCACCGGAGATGGCGTCGCAGCCGCTGGTCCTGGTCGGACTGCTCGTCCTGCTGGCCGCGTTCGCGACGGGGTGGGTCGCCGTCGAGCGCCGGGCGGCCTCTCCGATGGTCGAACTGGGCATGCTGGCCCAGCCCGCGGTGTGGAGGTCGTGCCTGCTGACGTTCGTGATCTGCGTCGGCACCTCCGGGGCGCTCTACCTCGTGCCGCAGCTGTTCGCCGCCTCCGGTGACGGGTACGGGTTCGGCGCCGGCGCCACCCAGATCGGCTTCTACCTGCTGCCCGGCGCGGTGGCCGCGACCCTGGCCGGACCGCTCGGCGGGCTCGCGACGCGGCGCTTCGGCTCGCGTGCCGTCGTGGCCTCCGGCGCCGTGTTCCTGACCGTCGGGCTGCTCGCCATGGCCGCCGTGCACACCGAGGTCTGGCACCTGGTCGTCGGCAAGGCGTTCGTCGGGCTCGCCAACGGCCTGTGCATCACCGCGATGCTGACCAGCACCGCCACGTCCGTCGACGAGGGCGACACCGGCATCGCCACCGGCCTGGTCCTGGTGACGCGCGTGGTCGGCTTCGCCGTCGGCATCCAGGCCTGCGGCGCGATCCTCACCGCGGGCACCCCTCCCGGCTCGGACGTCCCCGCCGAGTCCGCCTTCGTCACCGGCTTCGTGCTCGCCGGAGCCGTCACCGCACTGTCCCTCCTCGTCGTCCGCGCCACTGGAAGAGGAACCCGCTCATGACCCGCACCATCCTGATCTCCGGCGCCAGCGTCGCAGGCCCGGTCCTCGCGTACTGGCTCCACCGCGCCGGTGACGCGGTCACCGTGGTGGAGAAGGCGAGCGCCCCGCGCAGCGGCGGCTACCCCATCGACGTCCGCGGCACCGCCCTCGGCGTCCTCGGCAGGATGGGGCTCCTGCCCCGGCTGCGGGAGGCCCACATCGACCTGCGCCGCATCACCTTCCTGCAGGGCGACGGCAGCCGGGTCGCCGCGCTGCACCCCCACGCCATCAGCGGCGGCGTCGAGGGGCGGGACCTCGAGGTGCGGCGCGGTGACCTGACCGAGGCGCTGCACGAGGCCGTCCGCGACGACGTGGAGTTCCTGTTCGACGACTCGATCGCGACCCTCGACCAGCACGACCACGGCGTGGACGTCACCTTCCACAGCGGCGCCGCACGGACGTTCGACGTCGTCGTGGCCGCGGACGGCACGCACTCCCGCACCCGCGGGCTGGTGTTCGGCCCCGAGGAGCAGTTCCACCGGTACCTGGGCTACTGCTTCGGCATCTTCACCATGCGCAACACCTTCGGCCTCTCCCACGAGACCGTCATGTGGAACGCGCCAGGCAAGGCGGCCGCGCTCTACGCCACCGGGGACGCCGACGAGGTGCACGCGTTCCTCAACTTCGCCCTGCCGCAGCCGCCGTTCGACGCGTTCGGCGACCTCGCGGCCCAGCGGGACCTGGTCAGCTCGGTCTTCGCGGACGCGGGCTGGGAGATCCCCGGAATGCTCACCGCCCTCCGCAGCGCCGAGGACCTGTTCTTCGACGCGGTCAGCCAGATCCGCATGCCGCACTGGTCGTCCGGCAGGGTCGCGGTGGTCGGCGACGCGGCGTACGCGCCGTCGTTCCTCACCGGCCAGGGCACGAGCCTCGCGCTCGTCGGCGCGCACATGCTCGCCGGCAGCCTCGCCGGGCAGGACCACGCCGAGGGTTTCCGGCGCTACGAGCACAGCACCCGCGAGTTCGTGACCCTCAACCAGGACCTGGTCGGCAAGGGCGGCGCCACGCTCTTCCCCACCACCGCGCAAGACCTCGAGCGGCGCAACGAGAGGCTGCGCGGTCTCAGCGCCCTGCCTCCGGCGCAGGGACGCGACGCCCACTCGGCTCTCACGTTGCCGGAGTTCGCCATGACCGGACAACGCCTGCGACACCCGGCAGAATCTTGACCTCAGGCAGGTGGCCGACACGTGGTGACAGTTCCGTCGAGAGGTGTTCGGCTTTCCCGTACATGGTGTGGCACGGGGGCGCCGACACCGGCGCGCTGCTCACCGAGCACGGGCGCGGGCCGGAGCGGATGCTGCGCGGGGTTGTCGCCGAACGCGACCATCGGCCTGTCCACCGGCAGCGGGCTGTGGGCGCTGGCGACGTCGCACGACATGCGGCTGTGGGCACGCACCGAGGAGGAGACCGAACGCTGCCTGGGACGGCTCGGCCTCACCGGCGCCGCAGGCGTGCACCTGTTCGGCCACGGCGCCTTGGCCGCTGCGTTGGGAAGACGACGTCGTGGTGTCCGCGCCGGAGCTCCGCGCGCTGGTGCGGCTATGTCTGGAGCGTGGCGCGCACTTCGCGTGCTCCAGCTACGTGAACAACGAGCTAGCCGCACTCACGCGGCAGGCGGCGGACCGCGGCATCGTCCTGCCGGCCGAGGCAGGCCAAGGGCGGCGGGAGCACGTCACCGAACGGCCGCAGGGCCACTCGGCTTCCTGGCAGAGCACGGCGTGTCGAGCCAATTGTGCCTGTAGACGCTCTCCTGATCACATCAATGAGAAAATGATACTGAGTAATAGGGCTATCTCATATAATTCACTTCCGAGGAGGCGCACGTTGCTTTCCGACACCCACCCCAACGCCGTGTGGCTGGCCGACCTGTACCGGGGCGGAGCGGCGATCTCGGCCGATCCGGGCCTGAGCGAGGACGAGAAGATCCAGCGGCTGCACGAGCACACCGTCGAGGTGATGGAGAAGATGTCCCCGGACATGGTGATCCACACCGGCGGTGTTCGCCTGGCGGCGACCGGCGGAATGGACTTCATGCGAAGGTACATGAAGCGGCGAGCGGGTCTCGCCGACGCCAACGTGGAACCCGTCCAGTTCGACCAAATCCTCGCCGACGACCACTACGGCGTGGTGCACGGCACTTTCCGCACGTCGCGCGGCGACTGGACCTGGACCCGCGTCGGCATGGGGGCGTGGCGTTTCAAGGACGGCCTGGCCGTCGAGCACTGGGAGCTCTCGGACGGTCCGACGTGGGACGAGTTCTTCCTCGCCGGCGATCCGGAGCCGTTCACCGGGTCGGCGCAAGAGTTTTGGACCCGCGGCGTCTAATGTCGGGCCTGTAGCCGACGATACGATAGAACCGTCTCAACTCGTAGCACTGTTCTACTTGTGCCAGCGCAACGATAGGAGCCGGTCAGCGAGCCGTCCGGCCGCCACGTCGTCGGCGACGCCGGCGACCGGCGGCACGATCCACGGGCGGTGATGGCGCCCCGCGGGGTTGCGGGTGCCGAGAAATACAACTATCGACCCCGCCGACAGAGAGTCTGAAGCTCAACTCATGAGGCCTGTCCCAGCCGCCCAGCTGAACAAAGACGAGGTACAGCAGTCGCAGCGCCATGCCCACGATCGTGCACTCAGGACGAAAGAACCCGATCACCGCAGCTCACCGGATGAGTGCGGAGTTCTGGCACCCCACAGGCATACCTGCCATCACCCCGCTCTCACCAGCGACACCCCCGGAACACTCAGCTCCACCCACCATGGAGCGCACAGCGATCCGCAACACCCCGCCATAGACGCTCACGTCGGTGATCACCACGTTCGCCGGACCGGGCAACTTCTCCGCGCACGAACACGAACTTGGCTTCGAACGCACGAGTCGCCAGATGAACAAGCCACCCCGATCACACAGGATCTCGACCTGCCCGATCAACCCACCCGGCCTCATGTGCGGAGACGGGGCTAGCTGCTGAACATGCTGCCCTGATGCGAACCGAGCACCGAGTCGGCGCCGACGCACACGAACGGCCGCCGCAACGGATCACCCGCCACGGCCTCGGCCAAGGCGGCTGCAGCGCCAAGACCGCCCAGCATGCCGCGGTGAAGCTCCTCCATCGCGGCGCGAGCGGCGAGTTCACCAACACTGCTCACCGCCACCACGACGGTGCTGGTACCGACGCTCAGCAGTCCTCCGGCGAACCCGAGGGGTTCGTCATCGGGCCGGATGTCACTCAACGCCAATCCGCACGCGGCAAGCACGACCTGCCGGGGTGGCCGGTCCAGGCGCCCGAAGTCGTGCGCGTGGAGCGGGGCGTCGGCCAGTTCGAGCCGGGAAAACAACGCGTTGTCGGGCTCGTGGCGGCCGTGACATGCGAGGTGCACGAAATCAGACGTTCGCAGGGCATCGCGCACGGTTGCGAGCGAGGCGTCGTCGTTGGCGATCGAGATAGCGCTGGGGTGCAGGCGAGCGAGCCGTTCATCTTCCGCGGCAGCACCCACGCCGGGGCCGACGACCACCAGCGCGGGGCCCAGGCGCACGTCCTGAGCGCTGTTCAGAGCGCGGAACCACGACGTCGCCGACGGTGCGATCACGACGGGACGCCCGCGCAGGCTCGGAAGGCTGCCCCACGGAACTCCGTAGAGCGGCCCGATGGGAACCACCACCAGGCCGCGGTCACCGATGATCCGCAGCAACGGCCGGACCAACTGCGTGTCCAGGCTATCCAACCGGCTTTGGGCGGAGTAGGCGATCACGTTGCCGACCGGCTTCGGGACTTGGTCTGGCGCCATCGCGGCAAGGTCGAAGTGCAACCTGCGGGCCTGCTCGGTCATCTCCGACAACGATCCGAGGGGGACCAGGTGCTCCGAGCAGTCCGCTACCACTAGAGCGGCCAGCGTGTCACCGGTGCCGACAAACGACACGAAGGCCTTGTCCTCCAAAGCATCCGCGAGTTCGTGCACACTGACCAACGCATCTGACCCCACGCAGGTCGTTGACCACCACCCGAGGTGACTGACGCGCTGCAGCGCGATCTCGTGCCGTAACACCGCATCAGCCTCGACCGGGCCGTTCACCCGTTGCTGCTGCACGGTGCGGGTGAGTCGGATGAAGTCGTCGACGGCCTCGGACAACGCGGGATCGGGTGAGGCCGCCGGCTGATGGCGGTGCAGATGCGCGCGGGCGCGTTCGAGCCAGGTCAGCACCTCTTCCGGCTCCTGCCTGTCACCTCGTTTCAACGCGATCCGCACCGCGAGGTCGCCCAGCTCACGGCCGAACACCCTTGCGCCGCGTACGAGATCCGTTGCGCCGTAGCGGTCGAACGCAGCGATCAGACGGTCGAGACCCCACGATGCGCAGTCCAGTGCGTCGTCGAACTCGCCCCGTTCGGCGGCGAGTTCGGCCTTCACCAGCCAGCGGAACACGACATGGTCGAGCGGGGCACCGTCACGCGGGGCGGCGGTGCGTTCGACATAGCGCTGGGCGGCAGCAACGTCCCCGAACGACACTGAAAGCCGGGCTGCCCACAGCAACGCGTGGTCGGACTCCTCTGCAAGGCCCACCCCGCGAAGCTGCGAGGCGAGCTTCTCCGCGAACGCCGGCAGCTTGGCGGTAGGCAGATCAGGCCACGCCCTGGCCAGCGACATCGCGGCACGCAAGGCCGTCAGCTCCGCGACCACGGCCGCCCGCCGGTCGCCGACCCGCCTGAACCGAATCGCAGCCTCCCGCGCCGCCTCGCTCGCGCGCTTGAAGTCTGACTGCTGGAGCGCGCACTGAGCACGCACGTGCTCTACCTGCGCGATAAGGCGATCGTCTGCCGTTCGCGCGCCGTGCAGGAGGTCCAACACGTTGTCGAGATAGACAGATGCCTTGTTCGACATACCTGCGGCGAGCAGCGTATCGACCTGATCCAGCACCAGCGCGTGGCCCGCGGCCGGGGTCAGCAGCCAGGCTCGTTCGAAGTGGGTGAGCGCAGCGGGAAGGTCACCGCTGTGCTGGGCGAGCAGGCCGAGGACTTGTTCGGCAGCCGACCGGATCGGCTCCGCCACGGGGTCCACGGAGGTGAGTATCACCGCGAGGTTCTGCTGCTCGGCACGCAGCCAGCGCCAGGCGGCCTCGCTGTCCGCGAAGCGAGGCGTCTCGATCTCATCGATGTGCCAGCCCGACCGGCGGTTCGGCAGGGCCGCGTCGACCGCACGGCACGCGGCCGTCAAGTAGTAGTGGAACAGCCGAGCCAAAGCCACATCTCGGTCGTCATCGATCTGTTGCAGCAGATCTGCCGCGTACGAGCGCAACAGGTCGTGCGCACGCACGCGCCCGTTGCCGACGGGCTGCACTAAGTGCGCGCGCTCCAGCTCCGTCACGGCCTTGCGCGCGTCAGCGACCGCAGTGCCGGTGAGCGCGGCAACTGCCCGAGCATCGACATCTCGTCCCGGTGTGATCGCGAGGTACCGGAACGCTTTGGCCGCCGCGAGGCTCAGGTGCTGGTACGACCACGAGAACACCGTACGCACCGCGGTCCGCTCGTCGCCGGCCTCCATCAGATCGAGGCGATCGGCGCCAGCGAGTTCTGCCATCAGCGCGGCCAGGCTCTCGTGCGGCCGGGCGTTGACCATCTCTGCGGTGATCCGCAGGGCCAGCGGGAGGTACGTGCTCCACTCGCACAGCCTCTGCGCCGCCTCGGGGTCGGACCGAGCCCGCTCCCCCACCAGCGATGTGAACAGCCCAAGCGCCTCGTCCGGTTCGAGCAGCCCGAGGTGCACGCGGCTCGCTCCGTCGCGGATCACCAGCCCACCGAGCGAGTCTCTGCTGGTGACCACGACGAACGTCGAGCCCGCCCCCGGCAGCAGCGGCCTCACCTGCTCGACACTGCGCGCATTGTCGAGCACGATCAGCATGCGTCGTTCGGCCACCAGCGTGCGAAACAACCGGCTGCGATCGGACAGATTCGTGGGCACGGGCTCGGCCGACCCGACCAGGCTGCGCAGCAACTCGCCCAGCGCGTCCTCGGGGCTGACCGGCTGATTCGGGTCATATCCCCGCAGGTCGATGTAGAGGTCGCCGTCCGGGTACGCGCCTCGGATCCTGTGCGCCCAGTGCACAGCGAGAGCGGTCTTGCCAACCCCCGCCGTGCCGGAGACCGCAGAGATCACCACCGCGCCGGAAGCATCCTCGCGCAACCGGTCCAGCTCGGCGAGCTCCTCATCGCGGCCAGCGAAGTCCGCGACGTCAAGCGGAAGTTCCCGTGGCACGCGGGCGACCGGCGACGCCTGCTGCCCGACGTTGAGCACCAGGTTGCCCGCCACGTCGCGGGCCTGCACCACGTTGCCCGCCACGTCGCGGGCCTGCACCACGTTGCCGGAGACGGTGTCGACAACCTTCGCGGACTCCACACGCGAGCCTTGACCGTCGTCCACCGCACCACACTAGCGACGGCCGCACACGTCTATTCGGTCGTGCAGGTAGCGCCGGCCAGTGTGAACGAAAGTGGCCTTGAATTGGCACCCTTCACCACACCGTTGAAGCGATCGGTGGGCTGGGTGCTCGCTGTAGTGCCGTCACAGGTTGCCGCGGTGCCGTTGAGGTTGATGTCGGCCACGCCCAGAGCCGAGAAGTACTTCAAGGGCGTGCCGGTGAAGCCAATGAACTTCTCCAGCCTTATCTACTTGCCGTGCCACCAGCAGGTGATTCTGCAACCCAGACATGCGGTCGCCGTACCAAAGTGGGCTCTACAAGTTTGCCCAATCGGCGGTCGCCGAACGGGCTGGGCAGG
This sequence comes from Lentzea cavernae, assembly GCF_014653695.1. Classification (GTDB taxonomy): domain Bacteria; phylum Actinomycetota; class Actinomycetes; order Mycobacteriales; family Pseudonocardiaceae; genus Lentzea; species Lentzea cavernae. Next base: position 360,234 of record NZ_BNAR01000005.1, read on the forward strand.
GTGTCTCAGAGCGGATCGGCGAGCAGCGTCACGAATCCGTCGAGGTTGTCGTCCATCATGAGGTGTGCGGCGTTAGACACGACACGCACGTCGCTGCCGGTCGCGCGCAGAGCGTCGAGGTTCTCGGCGCTCAGCTCACCTGAGATGTAGCGCTTCGGCATGGATGCCGCGGTCAGCTGAGCGCGAAAGGTCATTGGCCGTTCGGCCAGCAACGACACCGCGGTGCGGTGCAGGCCGCGTGGGGACCATCGACGCAACGTCCGCGTGCCTGTCGTCATGTCGTCCGCGTCGATGATGCTGTGCATCCCGCTTGCGACGAAATCGTCTTCGTCGAAGCTCGCGATCTGCGCTGACAGGGTGCCGACGCCGGGATCGAGATTCGGCTCGGCCACGATCAGCTCACCGACGAGGTCGGGGCGCTGTGCCGCCAGGCTGATGGCGATCGATCCGCCGAGTGAGTGTCCGACCAGCGTGGTCCTGTGGAGGCCGAGTGCCTCGATGACCGTTGCGACAACGGCTGCGTGCTCGTCGATCGTGTACGAGAAGTCGTCGTCGTGGTCGCTCCATCCGCTACCCAGCAGGTCGACCAGCACGTGCCGGCCGCGACCCGCCAGGACGGGGTGGCCGATGACCGGCGCGAACGAGACGGTGCTCGCCAGCCCGAGGCCACCGAGATAGACCCTCGCGCGTCCGTCTGTCGCACCGACGTCGAGGTAGGCGACTTGCGCGCCGGATGCGGTGACGGGCAGGAGTTTCATGACCGTCATCATACGAACCCTAGCTATTCAGCTATTGCAGAAAAGGAGCTGCACCACCGGAGAATACGTGAGCAGCTGTCATGCTGAACGACGCTGGACCTGAGATGCCAGGTCGGTTCACGCCCCCGAACCGTTTCTGAGTCGATTTTCCGGGTATCGCTGCTGTCAGAGAGCAGTCGACAGGAGCAGCCGCATGCCTCAGGTCCCGTTCGGAATGGCAGATGTACGTGTTCGCAGTGTGGCGTTGACCGCCACGGCGGCGGAGGGGGTGTCATGAAAGCGCTGACGTGGCAGGGAAATGAGAACGTCCAGGTCGTTGATGTGCCGGATCCGCGCATCGAGGAACCGACCGACGCGATCGTCAGGGTCACCTCGACCGCCATCTGCGGATCGGACCTGCACCTGTACGGGGTACTCGGCCCCTACCTGAAGCCGGGCGACGTGCTCGGTCACGAGGCGATGGGTGTCGTCGAGGAGGTGGGTGCCGAGGCCGGTGGTCACCTCAAGGTGGGTGACCGGGTGGTGGTGCCGTTCAACATCTCCTGTGGACACTGCTGGATGTGCGAGCGCGACCTGTTCGCGCAGTGCGAGACGACGCAGGTTCGCAGTGAGGGCAAGGGCGCGAGCCTGTTCGGCTACACCTCGCTCTACGGTTCGGTGCCGGGTGGGCAGGCCGAGTACCTCCGGGTGCCGCAAGCGCAGTTCGGGCCGATCGTCGTCCCGGACGGCACGCCCGACGAGCAGTTCCTGTTCCTGTCCGACATCCTGCCGACGGCGTGGCAGGCCGTGCGGTACGCCGACGTGCCGCCCGGCGGTACCGTCGCCGTGTTCGGTCTCGGACCGGTCGGGCAGTTCGCGGTCCGGATCGCGCGGCAGCTGGGCGCCGGTCGCGTCATCGGGGTGGACCGGGTTCCCGAGCGTCTCGCGCTGGCTGAACGGCACGGTGCGGAGCCTGTCGACTTCGACGAGTTCGGCGGACCTGACGAGCTGGCCGCCGCGTTGATCCAGCTGGTCGACGGCCGCGGGCCGGACGCCACCATCGACGCCGTCGGCATGGAGGCGCACGGCGGGGGGTTCGTCGCCTTGGCGCAGAAGGCCACCGGGATGTTGCCCGACGCGCTCGCCCAGAAGGTGACCGACAAGCTGGCCGTCGACCGCCTCGACGCTCTGCACGCCGCCATCAAGGGGGTGCGTCGCGGTGGCACGGTGTCGGTGTCCGGTGTGTACGGCGGCGAGGTGGACGCGATGCCGATGATGGAGATGTTCGACCGCGGCGTCCAGCTGCGCATGGGCCAGGCCCACGTGCGCCGCTGGACCGACGACATCCTGCCGCTGGTGCTCGACCCCGCCGACCCGCTCGGCACCCTGGACCTGACCACGCACCGGCTCCCGCTCGCCGACGCCGCACGCGGGTACGAGATGTTCCGCGCCAAGAGCGATGGCTGCATCAAGGTCGTGTTGACGCCGTGACCGGGCGGGTCGTGCTCGTGGTCGGGGGCAGCAGCGGAATCGGACTCTCCGCGGCGACGGCGTTCGCCTCTCGCGGGGAGTACCTCGTGCTGGTCTCCCGCAGCGGCCAGGCTCTGGACGCCGCCGAGAAGGCTTGCCGCGCGGTGGGAGCCGGCGCGGTGGACGTCGTCGTCGACGACATCGCCGATTCCGGTGGTGCCGCCAGGATCGTCGCGAAAACGATGGACCTGCACGGCCGCATCGACGTCGTGGTGCACAGTGCGACGGTGATGGCATACGGCACCGTGGAGTCGATGCCCGCGGAGGTGTTCAACACCGTCGTCGACACCGCGATCCACGGCACGCTGCACCTCGCCCAAGCGGTCCTGCCTGTCCTGCGCAATCAGCGCAGAGGTGTGTTCATCGCGGTGAACTCCCTGCTCGGCTCGATCACCGTCCCGCAGATGGGCGCCTACTCCACCGCCAAATGGGGACAGCGCGCGATTCTGCGGACGCTGCAACAGGAAACCCGCGACGAACGCGGGGTGCACGTGTGCATCGTGAGTCCTGGCAGCATCAACACGCCGGTGTACGACCAGGCCGCCAACTACACCGGTCGCGCGGCACGGCCACCGATCCCGGTTCTCAGTCCCGACCGAGTCGCCGCCGCGATCGTCCGCCTGGCCGACCGGCCTCGACGACACGTCTCCGTTCCGGTCGGCCCGGCCAATCCGTTGATCATTTCGGCGTTCCGCTGCCTGCCGAGCCTGTACGACTGGCTGGTCGGGCCACTGTTCCGTCTTGCCGCACTGACGAAGAAGGCCGTTTCGCCTACCACTGGCAACGTGTTCGAACCGGTAGCGACAGGCGAGAGAGCCTTCGGGCGTTGGCCCGTCAAGCGGTGACGTGTTCCGCGACTGTGGGCCGGGACGCGTCCTTGTCACCGCGTCGAGGTCGTGTGGCCCAGGTCGGCGCTGATCCGTTCTGCGGCGTCGAGCAGCAGCGGCACGACCTCGCCGCGGACTTCCTCTGCGGATGACCGCCCCACGGATGTCGAGGACGCGAGCGCGGCGACCACCTCGCCGGTGCGGTCGTGGACAGGTGCGGCCACCGAGAGCAGGCCGATCTCCAGTTCCTCCGCCACGATGGACCACCCGTCCGAACGGACCTGCCGCAGACGGGAGCGGAAGGCGTCGGCGTCGGTGACCGTGTACCTGGTCAGCGCGGGGAGGCCGGCCGCGAGGACGTCGTCGACCACGACCTCCGGTGCCCAGGCCAGGAGCACCCGGCCCATCGAGGTCGCGAAGGCCGGGACGCGGGTGCCGACCGACACGTTGATGCTCATGATCCGTCGCACCGGTACGCGCGCAACGTAGACGACGTCCCGTCCGTCCAGAGCGGCGAGCGATGCCGACTCGCCGGTCTTCGCCGACAGTTCGAGCAGGTGCGGCTGCGCGATCTCGATCATCGCGTGCGACGCCGAGTAGTGCTGCCCGATGCTCAGCACCCGAGGCGTCAGCGTCCACCGCGTGCCTTCGTTGCGCACGTACCCGAGCCGTTGCAGCGTCAGGAGGATCCTGCGCACGGCAGGGCGTGACAAGCCGGTGGCCGCGGCGAGTTCGGCCAGGTTCGGGGTGGTTCGTTCCTCGTCGAACGCGAGCAGCACGGCGAACCCGCGCTCGATGCTCTGGATGAAGTCGCGCTCGTCCGGCCCGCTCGTCATCGCCCCATCCTTCCGCACCGCCGGCCGTTGACAGTTCCGCGACGTCGGTGCACCCTCATGTAACCGCAAAGCGTACAGACTGTACGCATAGCGTACAGGAGGAGCGGGAGATGGCCTTGGACCACCGCACAATCCGCAACGGGTTCGGCAGGTTCGCCACCGGTGTCACGGTCGTGACCTGCCGCAACGACGACGGCGAGCCGCACGGCGCGACCGTCAACGCCTTCACGGCCGTCTCGCTCGAACCGGCGCTGTGCCAGGTCACGCTGACCCGCGAGTCCAAGGCCTGCCGGTTCCTCGACGGCAAGCCGTTCGCCGTGAACGTCCTCGCCGCCGACCAGGTCGACGCGGCCTGGACCTTCGCGGGCCGTCCCCAGGGGCGCCCCGCACCACGCTGGGCGGACGGGCCGACCGCTCCCGTCCTGCTCGGCACCGCCGCGACCATCTCGTGCCTGCCCTGGCGCACGTACGACGGCGGCGACCACCTGATCGTCATCGGGGAGGTCGCGCACCTGCACACCAGCGACGCCGATCCGTTGCTGTTCTTCGGTGGTGCGTTCCGCGAGATCGCCGGACGCACCGCGGATCACTGGATGAGCTCGGTCGACTGCCCCGACATCGGGTGGTTCGGCACTGACTTCGCCCCACTGCGAACCACTTCAACGCTGAAGGGTTAGGCATGACCACGCAGCAGCAGCAACGCACGACCCGGCCGATGACCGGCGAGGAGTACATCGAGTCCATCCGGGACGGACGCGAGGTCTTCCTCGGCGGCGAGAAGGTCGGCGACGTCACCACGCACCCGGCGTTCCGCAACTCCGTCCGGATGACCGCGCGTCTCTACGACGCGCTGCACGACCCGGACAAGCAGGCCGTGCTGACCGCGCCGACCGACACCGGCAGCAGCGGCTTCACGCACCCGTTCTTCCGCACGCCCCGCAGCAGTGCCGACCTCTACGCCGACCGCGCCGCCATCGCGGAGTGGGCGAAGATGACCTACGGCTGGATGGGCCGCAGCCCGGACTACAAGGCCGCGTTCCTCGGCACGCTGGGCGCCAACGCGGACTTCTACAACCCGTTCGCGGACAACGCCCGGCGCTGGTACCAGGAGTCGCAGGAGAAGGTCCTGTACTGGAACCACGCGATCATCAACCCGCCGGTGGACCGCAACCGCAACCCCGACGAGGTCAGCGACGTGTTCATGCACGTCGAGGAGGAGCGCGACGACGGCCTGATCGTCTCGGGCGCGAAGGTCGTGGCGACCGGCTCGGCGATCACGAACTACAACTTCATCGCGCACTACGGCCTGCCGATCAAGAAGCGCGAGTTCGCGTTGGTGTGCACGGTGCCGATGGGCGCGCCGGGCATGAAGCTGATCTGCCGCAACTCCTACGCCGCCAACGTCGACAAGACCACCGGACCGTTCGACTACCCGCTGTCGTCCCGATTCGACGAGAACGACACGATCTTCGTGCTCGACCGCGTGAAGATCCCGTGGGAGAACGTGTTCATCTACGGCGATGCCGAGAAGGCCAGCACGTTCTTCCCGGGTTCCGGATTCCTGCACCGCTTCACGTTCCACGGCGTCACGCGACTGTCGGTGAAGCTCGACTTCATCGCCGGATTGCTGCTGAAGGGTGTGGAAGCCACCGGTGTCAAGGACTTCCGCGGCATCCAGACCCGCGTCGGCGAGGTCATCGGGTGGCGCAACCTGTTCCACGCGCTGTCCGAGGCGATGTGCGCGCGTCCGGACGAGTGGGTCGACGGCGCCGTGTTGCCGCACCTGGACTTCGGCCTCGCCTACCGGTGGTTCATGACGGTCGGCTACCCGCGGATTCGCGAGATCATCATGCAGGACATGGGTTCCGCGCTGATCTACCTGCCGTCGTCCGCGAAGGACTTCATGTCCGACGAGACGCGGCCGTACCTGGACAAGTACGTGCGCGGCTCGAACGGCATGGACGCCGTCGAGCGCGTGAAGCTGATGAAGCTGATCTGGGACTCGATCGGCAGCGAGTTCGGCGGCCGGCACGAGCTCTACGAGCGCAACTACTCCGGCAACCACGAGGGCGTGCGCGCCGAGATGCTGTTCGCCGCGCAGCAGTCCGGCATGGCCGATTCCATGAAGGGCTTCGCCGAGCAGTGCATGGCCGAGTACGACCTGAACGGCTGGACCGTTCCCGACCTGTTCAACCCCGGCGCGACCTCCCTGAACGGAAGGTGACCCTCCCGATGACTGCCGTTCACTCCCCCACCGCAGCCGATTCCGGCGCGTCCGCGAGCGCCAACTTCCGTTCCACCACACGTTCTTCTGTCGACGTCTCGCCCGAGCGGGTGTCCACTGTGGCCACCGCGGTACTTAAAGGCGTGCACGAGGCGATCCGCGAGCACGACGTGACCTATCCCGAGTTCCAGGCCGCCAAGCAGTGGCTGATGGACCTCGGTGAGGGCGGCGAGTGGCCGTTGTTCCTGGACGTGTTCGTGGAGCACGTCGTCGAGGAGGTCGCCGCCCGCACGCAGGACGGCACCAAGGGCAGCATCCTCGGGCCGTACTACCTGCCGGACCAGGTGACGCTGCCCGCTGTCTCGACTCTGCCGATGCGCGCCGACGAGCAGGGCTCGCCGTTGGTGTTCTCGGGCCGTGTGGTGGATCTGGCCGGACAGCCCCTGGCCGGTGCGGAACTCGACGTCTGGCACGCCGACTCCGAGGGCTACTACTCGGGGTTCGCGCCGGGCATCCCGGACGGCAACCTGCGCGCGGTCGTCGTCACCGACGCCGAGGGCCGGTTCGAGATCACGACCGTGCAGCCCGCGCCGTACCAGATCCCGACCGACGGGCCGACCGGACAGCTGATCGACGCGGCCGGCTGGCACCCGTGGCGGCCGGCCCACCTGCACCTGATCGTGCGGGCGCCGGGACATCGGCCGATCACGACGCAGCTCTACTTCGCGGGCGGTGAGTACGTCGACAGCGATGTCGCCGAGGCCGTGAAGCCCGAACTCGTGCTCATGCCGTCCGACCAGCGCGTGACGTACGACTTCGTGCTCGAGCCCGCATGAACGACCTGCTGATCGACGGCGTGGACACCGTCCTGCTCGACGTCCCGCTCGTCCGGCCGCACCGCTTCGCCCGCACCGGGATGGACGCTCAGCCCGTGCTGCTGGTCCACGTCCGGACGGCGGGCGGGGCGGTCGGCCTCGGCGAGGGGGTCGTGCCGGGCGGGCCCTGGTGGGGCGGTGAGTCGGTCGAGACCATGAAGGTGGTCGTCGACCAGTACATCGCCCCACTGCTGCTGGGCCGCCGGGTCGACGACATCGCCGGCATCCTGCAGACCGTCAACGACGTGGTGAACGCGAACCTCTACGCCAAGGCCGCGGTCGAGATCGCGTTGCACGACGCGTGGGCCCGGTCGCTGGGCGTGCCGGTGCACACGCTGCTCGGCGGGCTCGCGCGGACGTCGATCCCGGTGACGTGGGCGCTGGGCACCGAACCGGCGGACGTCGTCATCGAGGAGGCGATGGCCAAGCTGGACGCCGGGCACCGCAGCTTCAAGCTCAAGATGGGCGCGCAGGACCCGGCGGACGACGTGCGCAGGGTGTGCGTGATCGCGGAGAAGCTGCGGGGTGTCGCGGGTGTGCGGGTCGACCTGAACGCGCGCTGGGACCGGCTGACCTCGTTGCGCCACCTCCCCGCACTCGCTGAGGCGGGGGTCGAGCTGGTGGAGCAGCCCGTACCGGGTGCCGAGGTCGAGTGGCTGGCGGAGATCAACCGCGCGCTGCCGATCCCGGTGATGGCGGACGAGTCGCTGCGCACGCCGTCGGATGCGCTGCGGCTGGCGGGTTTGCGGGCCGCGGACGTGTTCTCGTTGAAGACGACGAAGTCCGGTGGGCTGCGTGCGACGGCGGCGATCGCTTCGATCGCCGCCGCGGCGGGCATTCCGTGTCACGGCGGCACCTCGATCGAGAGCCCGGTCGGCACGGCGGCGTCGCTGCATCTGGCGTGCGCCTCTCCGGCCGTGACGTGGGGCAGCGAGCTGTTCGGGCCGTTGCTCATGCGGGAGGAGCTGCTGGCCACGCCGCTGCGCTACGACGCCGGCGACCTGCACCTGCCCACCGGCCCGGGGCTCGGCATCGAGCTCGACCCCGCGGCCGTCGCGGCCTTCACCAGGAGGTGACCCGTGCTCTTCCACGTGCGGATGGACGTTTCCCTGCCCCACGACCTGGACCCGCAGCGACGTGCAGAGTTGGTGCGCGCCGAGAAGTACCGGGCGCTGGAGCTGCAGAAGATGGGCGTGTGGCTGCACTTGTGGCGCGTCGTCGGGCAGTACAGCAACATCAGCATCTTCGACGTGCCCACCCATGACGAGCTGCACGCGTTCCTGTCGTCGTTACCGCTGTGGGAGTTCATGCAGGTGCAGGTGACTCCGCTGGCAACGCACCCTTCAAACCTCGCCGCCCAACCATGACGGTTGTTCACGAAGGCACGGCGTGGCTGCGTTCCTGGAGCCCCGGCGCCTCGCTTCCGTTGACCGGTAGGCCAATGTTTCAGTTGGCGGTGGAGCAGGTCACGGCCGGGCGAGCGGGTTCAGGACCGGCGGCGACGAACCCGAACGAGGTGGTTCTCCCGGCAGCGAGCACGGCGTTGTGTCCGGCGTCGGTGACGGTCACCGCGGTCTCGTTCTGAGTCAGGGTGCCGTTCCACAGGTTGCCGATGGTGTGGCCCGCAGCCGGCTGCCACGTGATGGTCCAGCCGGTCAGGCCGCCTGGGCTGGTGTTGCGCACGGTCACCTCGACCTGGTAGCCGCCCGGCCACGAGTTGCTCACCTCGTAACGGGCATCGCAGGCGGTCGTGACCGTGGTCGTCACCGTGGTGGAGTTGGTCTGGGCGCTGCTGCTGGGCCGGTCGCCCTGTACGACGGTGCCGATCACAACACCGGCGGCGACCAGGACGGCCGCACCGGCGACCATCGCGATCACCCGGCGTGGCAGGTGGCGGCGGGCGAGCAGCATCCGCGTCCCGCTCTTCGGGGGCGCAGCGGGCAGCGGCAGTCCCTCCGCGACCGCCGCGAGCAGCTTGTGGGCCTCAGCCATCGTCGGACGCTGGGCCGCGTCACGATGCAGGAGGCGCAGGAGCACCTCGCCGAGCGGGCCTCCCAACCGTGGCGGCTCGAACTCCCCCCGAACCACGCGTTGCAGGAGCGCGTAGGGGTTGTCGTCCACACCGAACGGCGGCGTGCCCTCCAGCGCTGCGTAGAGGGTCGCGCCGAGGGAGAACACGTCCGAGGCGAACGTCGCCGCCTCGCCCGCCGCCACCTCCGGCGCCAGGAAGGCCGGCGTGCCGACGATCAAGCGGGCGTCGGTCACCGTGCCCTCGCCGACCGCGCGGGCGATGCCGAAGTCGGTGATCTTCGCGATGCCGTCCTCGGCCAGCAGGACGTTGAACGTCGAGACGTCCCGGTGCACGATGCCCTCTGCGTGCGCCGCCGCCAGTGCGGCGGCGACCTGCCTGCCCACGGCCGCGACCACGCCCGGCGACAGCACGCCCCGTTCGGCGATCAGCGCCGCAAGGCTGCGGGAGGGCAGGTATTCCAGCACCAGACAGGGCTTGCCGTCGTGCTCGACGACCTCGTGCACGCTGATCGCGTGCGGGTGCCGCAGCCGACCGGTGACCCGGCCCTCGCGCAGCATCTGCGCCACCGCGTCCGGGGACCGCCGGTCCGTGTTGAGCAGCTTGACCGCGACCACGCGGTCCAACTGCTCGTCGCGCGCCTGCCAGACCACCCCCATGGATCCTTGCCCGATCGACGACACCAGCCGGTACCGCCCGGCGATGACCTCACCCTCTTCTGGCACATGCCGACGCTACTTGGCTGAGCCGACCGTCGGCCACCTTCGACTTTGCGCGGGCTACAGCAGGGACACGATCACCCGAGCACGCTCCCGGCATGGGAGGGATGAGCTAGCACGCTGCGGTGATGACTTTTCGAGCGGCACGCGGTCGTGGTCGAGCTCGTTGAACACCTGTGCGTGCCGAAACTGCATCCGTGCTGGTTGAGCGACGCGGTGGTGCTCGTGGATGACTCCCCCAAGACGGTCACGTCGTTCCACGGCGAGGCGTTCGATCTGATCGGGTTCAGGAGGCTGCGGCCGGGCCCTCAAGGGGTGCTGCGGCGGCGAGGGATCGGTGGGTGCGGTGCTCGTTGTAGTGCCACACGACCGCAGTCAAGTGGAAGAGAAGTTCCAAGTTGAATTCCTCTTCCACTTCTGCCTACGATCGTGCCGTCCCTCCCCCTGCCCCACGGAGCACCCCTGTGTCCTTCACGCCTGCCCACGACGCGGTGCAACCGTTCCCGATCTCCGTGCCCGACGCCGATCTGGTGGACTTGCGGAACCGCCTCGCCGCGACCCGGTGGCCGGACCGCGAGACCGTTCCCGATGGCAGCCAGGGGCCGCAGCTGGACCGGATCAGAGACCTGTGCGACCACTGGGCGAGCGGGTACGACTGGCGGCGCGCCGAGCGGGACATCAACGGCCTCGGCTCGTTCCGCACGACGATCGACGGGATCGACATCCACTTCCTGCACGTCAGGTCCGCCGAGCCGCACGCGGTTCCCCTGTTGCTGTGCCACGGCTGGCCCGGCTCGATCCTCGAGTTCCGCCGCCTCGCGGGCCCGTTGACCGATCCGGTCGCACACGGAGGCAATGCCCGCGACGCGTTCCACTTGGTGATCCCCTCGATGCCGGGCTTCGGTTTCTCCGGCAAGCCGACCTCGACCGGCTGGAACACCGCGCGCATCGCCCACGCATGGATCACCCTCGTGCGACGCCTGGGCTACGGCAGCTTCTTCGCCCAGGGAGGTGACTGGGGCGCCGCCGTCGTGGAGCAGATCACGCGCACAGCGCCCGAGTCGTGCCTGGGCGCGCACTTCAACCTGCCGCTGGTGTTCCCCACCGCGCGGGAACTGGACGAGGCGACCGAGGAAGAGCGCCGGATGATCGCTCGCGCCCAGCACTACCAGGACCGGCAGAGCGCGTACGCCCGTGAGCAGGCGACGCGGCCGCAGACGATCGGGTACTCGCTCGCGGACTCACCGGCCGGGCTCGCCGCCTGGATCTACACGCTCTTCCAGGACGTCACCGACAGCTGTGGCGATCCCGAAGCCGTCCTGGACCGCGACGAGATCCTCGACGACGTGATGCTCTACTGGCTGCCGAACGCCGCGGCGTCCTCCGCCCGGCTGTACTGGGAGGAGGACTTCGGGGGCGCCTCGCCGGCCGGGCGGCCGAACCCCGTCCCCGCCGGGTTCAGCATCTTCCCCGGCGAGGCCGTGCAGGCCTCCCGGCGGTGGATCGAACGTCGCTACGAGACGGTGCTGCACTACGCCCGGCTCGAACGCGGCGGTCACTTCGCCGCGCTCGAGCAACCGGACGTCCTCACCGAAGAGATTCGGACGACCTTCCGGTCACTGCGGAGTTCCTGATCGTGAGGTGTCCACACAGGACATGACCGGCCCGCGTGCGGCCGATCAACTTCCGGCGCGGAGACGACTCAGGACCAGGCGGCCGCGCCTTCGCGGGACATGAGCCCGCACCCAGGGCCCTCGGTGGCGGCCTGGAAGCCGCTGTGGCCGTTCAGGTCGGTCGCGGTTCGTGGTGCGCACGACACCGATGACGTTGGTCTCGAACACCGCCACGGCGTCAATCCTGCACTCGCGGTCGAGGGATATCAGCTGCGGCAACTGACTCGTCGTCCGTCACGTCGATGGGACGTAACGTGCGCCGAGCGCGGCCGCGGCCTCTTCTCCCCTGCCGGTCGCGGGCTCCGATCAGGACGGTGTGGCCGAGCTCGGCGAGGCGCCGGGCGGTCTCGCGGCCCATGTTGGCCCCGGTGATGAAGGTGATCGTCGTGTGTCCGATGGTGATCCAGGCCAGGAACGCTTCGACGGCGGGAACGCAGTACCACCTTCGCGACAGGACAACCGGTGCTGCGGCAAGCAGGATGAACATCGTGACGACGGCACCCGCGAGCGGGCTCGGTGCGATGATCCGCGTCTGGCGCGACCGCCTGCCGTACGCGGCCGCAGGGTTGCGCACGGCCCACGATCATCCCGTCTGCAGCGTGAACCTTGCCAGGTCGAACCGGCCGGCGGCCAGGTCGTCGCGTCGGATCAACCAGTACAGGCTGCCCACATCACCCCAGAGCATCTCCCTGGCGGGATCACTGCCGAACTGGGCGAGCAACACCCACTCGGCCGCTTCCGCGGCGAACCGCGGGTTCTGAAAGCCGCCGTCCAGCACCAGACTCGCGATCTCGCTCTCGGCGGCACCCTGAATCGGGTCGGAGTAGCCACCGACCTGATGACGCGGTCCTTCCCCGCCGGCCAGGTACACGACCTCGGTGAACACGTCCTCGCCCTCCGCTCCTTCGCCGACCTCGACCTCCTCGGCGGCTTCGGCCAAGGACAGGCCGCTCTCCAACCGGACCTCGTGCAACAGAACGTGTTCACGGCTGGGCCCCGTGACCACGGGCTCCGCTGTGAGATCGGCGCTGGAGTAGCGGCGCAGCCCGGCCGGGGTCGGGCGCCCGCGCACCGCGGCACCCGCCGGAATGAAGATCACACGTGCGCCTTCCGGCTGGCCGCGGCGCGCCCCCTGGCCAAGGGGATCAGGACTCCCGTCCGGCGAGTAGCTGCCATCGAGGTAGAAGAACAACAAGCTCCCTGCCGACGGCAACGGAACGTCCAGCGACTGCCGGGGCAGAGCAGCGCAGTCCACCGTGGCGATGTGGTTGAGCGGCCCGGCTTCGCACGCGGGCCACTCCATGTCGGTCGGCAGCGACGGATCGCCACCCAGCTGACCTACTCGTACACCCGTGTCCGCTGTCCTGAACCGGACGGCGGGACGGAACAAGGCAATCCAGGCCGACGCGATGTCGTGCGGTAACTCCTGTCGAGCGATGACACCGAGCCGCTCGTTTTCGTTGATCATGCCCGCATCGTGTCATCCACCACCGACAAAAAATTGGCGGGAACCGAAGCGATGTCGGCCTGGAGACAAGGCCAAGGTTGCAATGCTCACCGCGCATCTGGCCCGACACGCATGCCGGTTTCCGGGATCTCCGCCGCCTCATGACAGGGGCTCGCCAAGTAGCCCGCGCTGCCCCGTCCGCAGTACTCCGCTCCACATCGGTCACCTGAACTCGATCGACGTAGGCGATGCCGGCTGCTGTCCGGTCAGCTTGGCGACGCTCATGGCCGTGCGGAGCGCCCACGCGCCCGTTGCCCCGCAGCGTCCTCGATGACCGCGCGGCAGGTGAACCTCGTGGAAGACATCTGCGTCGACCCGACGGCCGACGCGAAGCGGAGGTTCGAGGCAGGATTCCTTCGTTCAGCTTCAGCCATGTTTTCCCACGGGGATGAGCCCGATGCCCATGATGCCGGGCTTGCCGCCCGTGTCGACCACGGTCACGCCTCCGCTGAGCAGCGAACTGACCGACGATCCTCGACTTCGACCTGAGCAAGTACTCCTTCGTCGAAGGACTCGACGCAGTCTCCACATTGGACTCCCGCCTCGACCTGATGGACATGTCACCGAGCAACTTCGAGCACCTGGTGCGACAGATCTTCGAAGCCCGGGGCGCGGAAGGCTGGACCACCGAACAGAGCAAGGACGACGGCGACGACGCGGTCATCGCCCGCAGGACCCCGCTCTTCGGAGGACTGAGCATCGTCCAGGCCAAGAGGTACAGCCGCGTCGTCGGCGTGAACCACGCCCGGGAACCCGCGGGAGCCATGGAGGAGAAGGCCGGCTGGGGCGTTCTCGTGAAACCTCCTGGTTCGCATCCGGCTGCCGCAAGAAGGCCATGGAACATGGCCGCATGGAGCTGATCGACGGTCCAGAGCTGATCCACCGGATCAAGCAGCACCTGGGGAAGGACGTGTTGATCAGCATCCCGCATCGCCCGAATCCACCATCGAACCGCGGCCACTCCCGCCGTCCATGATCCGCGTGAGGCTTCAAGGCCGTTCGCGCGCACTATGGGCCACACGCCAGGCGCCTACCGAACCGCGGCGATGCCCTGAAGCCGCGCCCTCAGTTCGGCACCGCGATGGCGAACACTTCGTCCGAAATCTTGGTCCGGGTGCCGTTGACTTCAGAGAACAGCTGCTGGGTGAAGCTGTCAGGGGTTGGACGGACGAGAACCGCGCGGAAGCCTGGCGCGACCTGGCGGCCGCTGCTGGGGGCGTCTCGCCTTGTCCACTCGGAGTTCCCGAGCTGCCAGTGACTCTCGGGAAGGGTCACCGTCGTCTGCGGGCCACCGCTGGCCGCGCAGCGCCACGACGAGTAGATCATGTTCAGGGTCCCGCCCTTGTCGTACCAGACGTCAGCGACACCGGATCCGTCGTCGCTCGGATCACCCACGACGGGTGTTGTGCTCTGGGCGCTCGTGGCGAGGTCGACGAGGAGGACCGATGACCGCTCCTCACAGCTGCCCGCGTGCGCCGCAGCCACGTATGCCAGGGTGCGCCCGTCCGAGGAGAAGGCCGACCTGTAGACGGCAACGTTGCCCCGGGCCAGGCCGAGCGGTACCACCTGGCCGTCCGGGCGGACGAGGTACAGGGTTTCCGGTCCACCATAGGCGGACACGCCGTCGGGCGCCCCGACGAGACTGTTCCCGTCCTTGCCGGCCAGCATCCGCAGTGGCAGGACCGCACCGAGGTCGTCGACCTTGCGGTCGGGCAGGACGGTGGTGCCAGGAACTGGCCTGGCGTTCTTGTCGGCGAGGTTCAGCGTGGTCACGACGTTGCCGGCCAGCCAGCTGATGACGCTTCCGCCTGCGGCCACCACGTTTCGGCAGCCGCCGCACGGCACCGACCCGGCGACCCCGGACAGCACGTCGAGGGTGGCGATGCCCGCTTCGGTCGTGGTGAACACGAAACGCCCGTCCGCGGTATACCTGAGGCTGCTCGACTCCGGGAGAGCAACGGCCGTCTCCGCGACCACCTCGGTCCCGCGCACGATCCCCAGGCGGGTTGCGGTCAGGAACGCGTAGCTCGGTTCCGGCTGCGCGCTGACGCTGATCGCGGCCGCGTCGGGCGAGTTCGGGACGACGAGCCGGTCGAGGATGATTTCCAGGTCGTCGGCGTTGTCGGCGAACGAGGTGTCGGACGCGAACTTCGCCAGCGCTTCCTTCTGGTCCGGTGGGACCCGGAAGCCGACGACCCTGATGTCCAGGTCCAGCCCTGCTTCGGTCAGACGGTCCTCAACGGACTGCCGCGCGCTGTCCGGATCGTTCGTGCAGGCGTCGACGCCCGTCGAGGAGATGACGATGATCCGGTTGCGGACGCTGCCGCGGCGGGTCAGGAGCCCCCGGAAGTCGTCGATCGCCGCCTTGACGCCGTCGACCATGGTGGCCTTGCCGGACGGGGACAGCGCGCCCACGGCCTGGGCGACCCGGTCCGGGCCGTCGGCGATCTCGGCGGTGGCGTCGGGGCTCCCGCACTCGCCACCGAAGCGGCGCACGCTGAGTGCGTCGGAGTCGCCGCTGTTACCCACGACCGACCGCACCGCGCCCCCGAGTTCGGAGAGCCCGGTGCCGGGCTCCGAGGTGTCGACCAGCACCACGGTGCGGTGGGCGGGCCCCGAAAGAACCAAGTACACCGCTGTGCACGCCGCGACGACGAGCACTACCACCAGCGGGACGGCTACCGCACGCCGCTTCATCACTGCCCTCCAGGACCGCTGGCCCGCATCCGGGCCAGGAGCTTGTTCAGGGTGTCGACATCGCTGTTGTAGAGGTCGGCGTCGCGGCGGAACGCCGTCAGCTCGGCCCCCAGCGGCTTGCCCACCCGCGCGAGGTCGAGGAGTGCCTTCACGGCAGGCACCGCTTTCTGCTGCCGGTCTCGCAGCTCGGCCGCCCGGCGGTGGACCTCGACGGCGTCCGGCGTCTTCGCCCGGCTCTCGAGGTTGGCGAACTCGGTGTCCGCCGCGGGCGGCTCGATCGCCGACAGCGTGCGGTCGGCGACGTCCAGCCTGCCGTCGACGACGGCCTGGGCCGCGGTGTCGATCTTCTTGACCACCGGATTGAGGGTGTCCACGACGTCGCGCGCCGACCGCAGGACCGGCTCGACGTTGGCGATCCAGTCGAGGGCCGCCTGCAGCTGCGCGGGGTCCTGGGCAAGCACGGGTGGTGGCGCGGACGCGCCGGCCGCCAGCCGGTCGAAGACCGACTTGTCCTTGTCAGCAAGGCGATAGCCGACGAAGCGGAACTCGACGTCGAGGCCGGAGGAGGCCAGCCGCTGGCGGAGCTCCCGCTCGACGAAGCCGACGTCGTCGTCGCAGGCGTCAATCCCGTTGCGTGTGACAACCACGATCCGGTTGACCTGCTTGGCGTTCTGCGAGAACGGCGCGTTGAAGTCCTCAGCGGCCCCGATCAGGCCCCGCACCAGCGTCGCCGCCCCACTCACCGCGGCACCGTCGATTGCGGCACTGATGTCGGTGCCATTACCCGTCCCGAACCCGACCACCTGCGACGTGTTGCCGGCGGACCCGCACTGGCCGCCGAAGGTCCGCAACGCGACGGCGTCGTCGTCACCGGCGTTCCCGATCACCTTCCGCAGCGAGTCGCGGCTCTCCGCCACGGCGGCCGGGTCGGCCCCGGTCGCGGACAGGTCGACCAGGAACATGGTCTTGTACGTCGGCGCGAGCTCTGGCAGGACCCAGGTCACCACGGCGGTGACCGCACCCGCGGCCAGCACGGCCACCAGCACCGTGATTACCAGGGTGCGCACCGCACGCGGCATCGGGACGCTCAGGAAGGTCCCCGTCCTGACCTTCTTGATGTCCCGGCCCGCTTGGAACGTCGTGCCGTGGCCCGTGTGCGAGCTCATGCCCGCTGCTCCCGGCGGTCCGTCCATCTCCCCGGCTGCCGGGTGTGCGGGCGCGACCTCCTGCACGACGGTCGCGTCGCGGATGTCCCTGCCCGCCTGGATGGTCGTCCCTGGGCCGCGGTGGGACACCATCGTCGGGATCACGGGATCCGGCTTGGCCCCGAGTGCGGGTTCAACCTCGCGGAGCCGCTGGATCAGGACGTCGACGTCCTGACGGGTGTGCTTGCGACGGACCCGCATGCCCTGACAGTTCGCCAGTGCGCGCAGGCCGACGGGCAGCTCTCCCGCGACCGGAGGTGGGGTGTCGTCGACCAGGACCGGCACCACCCGGACGCCGGCGTCGAATGCCTCGGCGATCTCGCGGTGAATCCAGTCGGCGGGATCGTCGATTCTCCGCAGCCCGGTCGGGTCCGTCAGGGTCAGCCATTCGCAGTCGATGACGACCAGCAGCACCCGGCAGCCCCGCACCCGCGAGAGCAGCTCCCGGTCCCACACCGCGCCGAGCGGGATCGAGTAGCAGTCCAGGAAGACCTGCTCCCGGCCGAACGCCGCGGTGAGATCCCGGTCGAGCAGCTCGCCCATGACGCGGCTGTCGTTGCTGCGGTAGTTGATGAACACTCCACCCACCGCGACTCCTGTTCACATTCCTCCGCACCGATGTGAATGCGGGTGGACAGGATGACTCACCGGGACTGCGAACAAGCCACGCATCGCCTCTATCACCAAGAACTGTCCACTATTTGACCAGTGGCGCACTATTCCGGGGCATCAGGAAATGCAGAGAAACGCACTCGAAATCATTACGTGAGGGCCATCAACGCCGAGACGGTCTCGCTGACGATGCACGGATCGACAGCCCGGGTCTCCGGCCGGGTGATCGGGTCGCGGCGCAGCGTGGCGCAGGGCTCGGTGTGGTCGCCGATGGTTGTAGTGGGAGACGTAGCGGTTGAGCACCGACTTCAGGTGCACCTCGTCGATGATCAGCAGCCGATCCGTGAGCTCGCGTCTAACGGTGCCGACAAACCGTTCCACGTAGCAGTTAGCCCACAGGCGGCGCGGCTGGATCTTCGCGGACGTCGATGCCGACGTCCGCGAGAATGGAATCGAACGAAGCTGTGAACTGGCCTGCCCTGTCACGAGCCAGGAATCCGAACTCGGTGCTCTTTCGCATGTCCTGCTGCCCGGTCTTATGGCGGAAGGCGCTCACCTTGGTCTTCCCGGGAGGTGTCTTATGCGGCGGCGGAACACCACCTGTGTCGGAAGGGCGTACCGCCGTCGTCACCGCGTCCTCCACAGCTGGGCGGTGCTGTTGCGCCTGCAAGCCCGGCAGATTCGCCCGCAGGAAATGCAAAGGCCCGCGCAGTTGCGCGGGCTGCCACCGCCCCACCACACCGCTGGCGTCGGGTACCGCAGGTCGACTGGACACGAGGTGAGACCACGACTTACTCCGAATCGATCTTGACATCGGCCGCCGCGCGGTGGTCGTCTACACCACCTGTCGGTGCTGTGAATGAAGAACGCCTGGGTTTCGTGACTACCGAACGGACGTGGTGACAGCAGTGAGCGTGGATTCCGCGGGCACGCAATCAGCGAATGCGAAGCTCGGGAACGTGGTGTTCGCCGACGATCCGCGACTGCACGCCCTCATTCCCGATCCGGCGGTCACGGAGAGGATCCAGGAGCCGGGCCTCGCGCTGGGGACGACGGTGGAGCGGCTGATGACCGCCTACGCCGACCGTCCCGCGGTCGCCGTGCGGGAGGTCGAGACGGTGACTGATCCAGCGACCGGCCGCCGCACCCGGCGGCTGCTGCATGGCTTCGTCACCCGCAGCTACGGTGAGTTGTGGGCCGACGCGGGCGCGCTCGCGGCGGAGTGGGCGGCTCGAGGCGTCGGCGCCGGCGACTTCGTGGCGACGATCGGGTTCACCAGCGCCGAGTACGTGGCGGTGGACCTGGCGGCGATCAGGCTCGGGGCGGTGACGGTGCCGCTGCAGCCGACCTCGGCGATCGCGCAGCTGCACGAGATCATGGCCGAGACCCGTCCGCTGGTCCTCGCCACGAGCGTCGAACACCTTCCCAGGGCGGCCGCGCTGTTGCGCGAGGCCGAGGGGGCGCGGTTCGCTCTGGTCTTCGACCTGGATCCCGGCGTCGACGACGAACGCGACGCCTGTGCGGAGTTCGAGGAGGGCTTGGCCGGGACGGGCGTCGAGGTGACCACCTTCGCGCAGGTGCTCAGCCGGGACCGGGAGCGGGCTGCCCTGCCGGTGCACGTGCCGGAGCCGGGTGAGGACCCCCTGGCTTCGCTGATCTACACCTCGGGCAGCACGGGCAGTCCCAAGGGAGCGATCTACACCCAGCAGTCGGTGCGCAAGCTGTGGACCGGCGGCAAACGGGCCGCCGCTGCCTTCCCGGTGGTCACGGTCAGCTACATGCCGATGAGCCACGCGTTCGGCCGGACGATCATCAGCGGCACCTTCGGCAACGGGGGAACGGTCCACTTCTCCGCCCGCAGCGACCTCTCCACGCTCTTCGAGGACATCGCCCTGGCCAGGCCGACGCAACTGATGGCCGTGCCGCGCATCTTCGACATGCTCTTCCACGAGTACCAGGGTCAGCTGGAGCTGCGCGCGGGTGAGTTCTCCAACGAACGCGAACTGGACGCCGCAGTTAAAGAGGACCTGCGCGGCCGAGTCCTCGGCGGCCGGGTCGTCGAAGCGCTGGTCGGCAGCGCGCCGATCTCCGCGGAGATGAAGAGGTTCGCCGAGGAGTGCCTCGGCGGCCCCCTGACCCTGGGCTACGGCGCCACGGAGTTCGGCACGGTCCTGCGCAACGGCAAGCTGTTGCGCCCGCCGGTGGTCGACTTCCGGCTGGTCGACGTCCCCGAACTCGGTTACTTCCACACGGACCAGCCCCACCCGCGCGGCGAGTTGCTGCTCAAGGCCGAGTCGATGTTCCCCGGCTACTTCAAGCGGCCGGAGGTGACCGCGTCGGTCTTCGACGCGGAGGGCTTCTACCGCACCGGCGACATCATGGCGCTGACCGGTCCGGACGAACTGGTCTACGTCGACCGCCGCAACAACGTGCAGAAGCTGTCGCAGGGCGAGTTCGTCACCCTGTCCAAGCTCGAAGCGGAGTACACGGCAGATCCGCTGATCCGGCAGATCTACGTCTACGGCAGCAGTGCCAGGGCGTACCTGCTGGCGGTGATCGTGCCTGCCGAGGCCGCGGTGCGGGAGGCGGGGGACGCGGAGGCGTTGCGGCAGAACCTCGCCGAGGCACTGCGGCGGACCGCGGTGAGGGCCGAACTCGAGCCGTACGAGATCCCCCGTGACTTCCTCGTCGAGACCGAGCCGTTCAGCGCGGAGAACGGTCTGCTGTCCGATGTGCGCAAACTGCTGCTACCGCGGCTGCGCGAGCGCTACGGCGCGAGGCTGGAGGCGCTCTACGCGGATCTGGCTCGCGGCGAGACGGACGAGTTGCGCGCGTTGCGGCGAGGCGGACCAGATCAACCGGTCGACGAGACGGTGGCGAGAGCGGCGCGGGCCATGCTCGGCCACAGCCGCTCGGAACTGGACGGCGAGGCGCGCTTCGCCGATCTCGGAGGCGACTCGCTCTCCGCCGTCTCGTTCGCCTCGTTGCTCAGCGAGATCTACCGGATCGACGTCCCGGTGGGCATGCTGCTCGGTCCGTCGGGCACCTTGCGGGACATCGCCGCGTACGTGGCGGCGCGTCGCGCGTCCGGCACTGCGAGGCCCACCTTCGCGTCGATCCACGGCGTGGAGGCGACCGAGATCCGAGCCGGCGACCTGACCCTCGACCGGTTCCTCGACCGGGAAGTGATCGCGGCGGCCCCTGCCCTGCCACGCCCGAGCGGACCTCCGCAGGTGGTGCTGCTCACCGGAGCGACGGGGTACCTGGGCCGATTCCTCTGCCTCGACTGGCTCGAACGCTTCTCCCGCACGGGCGGGAAGCTCGTGTGCGTTGTGCGCGGTGCCGATGACAAGGCTGCCCGCGAGCGGCTCGACGCCACGTTCGACACGGGCGACGCCGCGCTGATCGAGCTCTACCGAGGCCTGGCAGAAGGGCACCTCGAGGTGCTCGCGGGTGATCTGGCGGAGCCCTCCCTCGGGCTCGACGCGAGGACCTGGCAGCGACTCGCCGGCGAGGTCGACGCCGTCGTGCACCCCGGCGCCCTCGTCAACCACGTGCTGCCCTACGAGCACCTGTTCGGCCCGAACGTGGTCGGTACGGCCGAACTGATCCGGCTCGCGCTCACAGAACGGATCAAGCCGTTCGTCAACGTGTCGACCGTGGGTGTGGGAAACCAGGTTCCTGCAGGGGAATTCACGGAAACCGCCGACGTCCGCACGATGGGCGCGGTGCGCCACCGCAACGGCGACTACGCCAACGGTTACTCGCTGAGCAAGTGGGCCGGCGAGGTGCTGCTGCGGGAGGCGCACGAACAGTGCGGTTTGCCGGTGACGGTGTTCCGGTCGGACATGATCCTCACCCACAGCCGCTTCACCGGTCAGCTGAACGTGCCGGACATGTTCACCCGGCTGGTGCTCAGTCTGCTGGCCACCGGTCTCGCCCCGGCGACCTTCTACCGCAGCGCGGACGGCACACCGCCCAGAGCGCACTACGACGGTCTGCCCGTGGACTTCATCGCAGAGGCAATGGGCGTCCTGGGCACCCGCGACGCCGAGGGCTACCGCACCTATCACGTGTTCAACCCGCACGACGACGGCATCTCCTTGGACACCTTCGTCGACTGGCTGGTCGAGGCCGGCAAACCCATCACGCGGGTCGCGGACTACGACGAGTGGCGCCAGCGCTTCGAGTCCGCGCTGCGCGATCTGCCGGACGCGCTGCGCCAGCAATCGCTGCTGCCGCTTCTGCACGCCTACCGCACACCCGCCGAGCCCGCGGGCGACGGCACATCACTCACCCGCCAGTTCCGGGAGGCCGTGCGGGAGGAGAAAGTGGGCGAGTCCGGGGACATCCCGCACATCACCCGAGAGCTGGTTCTCAAGTACGTCAGCGATCTGCGGCAGCTGCGCCTGTTGTAGAGCCGGCTCTGCCGCGCACACCTCCCGCCTGCGGAGCGATGGGCTGCGTCACAGATTGCGTTCCACTTCGGACAGACGCTCGGTGAGAAAGGTGCGTTCGACCTCGTTGTCGGTGAGGGCCAGCGCCTCCCGGTAAGCCGTCACGGCCTGCGGCCAGTGCTCCAGCCGGCGCAGGAAGTCGGCGCGGGTGGCGCTGAGGTAGTGGTACGTGGCGAGCGCCGGGTCGGCCAGCAACGGTGTCAGCGCGTCGAGTCCGGCCCGCGGGCCGTCGCGCATGCCGATCGCGACGGCGCGGTTGAGTTCGACCACCGGGGACGGCCACAACTGGAGCAGGAGGTCGTAGAGGCTGACGATCTCCTCCCAGTCGGTGTCGGCCCAGCTCGGTGCTTCCGCGTGCAGGGCGCTGATCGCGGCTTGCAGGGCGTAGCGGGTGGGTGGGCGTCGCAGCAGGGCTTCGGTCAGCAGCGACTGGCCTTCGGCGATCAGCCGGCGGTCCCAGCGCGTCCGGTCCTGTTCGGACAGCAGCAGAAGGCGGCCGTCGTCGGCCTCCCTGGTGTCCTGGCGCGCCGCGTTGAGCAGCAGCAGTGCCAGCAGTGCGGTGGTTTCGGCGTTGGTCGGCATGAGCAGGTGCAGCAGGCGTGCCAGTCCGATGGCGCCGTCGGTCAGGTCGCGGCGCACCAGGTCGGCGCCGAACGGCGCGGTGTGGCCGGTGGTGAAGATGAGGTGGACCACCTCGAGGACGGCGCTGACTCGCTCGTCGAGCTGGTCGGGGCCCGGTACGCGGTACGGGATGCGGGCGGCGGCAATCTTCTTCTTCGCCCTGGTGATGCGAGCCGCCATGGTGGCGGGCGGTACCAGGAACGCCCTGGCCACCTCGGGGGTGGACAGGCCGCAGACCAGGCGCAGCGTCAGCGCCACCTGAGCGTCGGTCGACAGCGCGGGGTGGGTGCAGGTGAAGATGAGCCGGAGCCGGTCGTCGTCGAGGGCGTCTTCCGGTCCCCGCGTGGTCTCGTCGGTGACGAGCAGGGGCATTCTGCGGCGGAACACCGAGTCGCGGCGCAGCGCGTCCAGGGCTCGGTTGCGGGCGGTGGTGGTCAGCCAGGCGCCCGGCCGGTCCGGGATGCCCGTCGCCTCCCACGTCTGCAGGGCTTGGGCGTACGCGTCCTGGGTGTGCTCCTCGGCCAGGTCGAGGTCTCTGGTCAGCTGGGCGGTCGTGCTGAGCACCACCGCCCAGTCGCGGCGGTAGGCCTCGGCCACCGCCGCGACCACGGCATCTCCGGTGTCGCTCACCCGCGTTCGACCACTGGACGGATCTCGAGACCGCTGTGCGTGTAGTTCAGCTCGGGCAGCAGCTGGGCCAGTTCGAGCACCTCGTCGAGGTCGGACGCTTCGAGCAGGTAGTAGCCGCCGATTCCCTCCTTGGTCTCGAGAAACGGGCCGTCCGTGGTGTGGACCTGGCCGTGCACGTCGGCGCGCAGGGAGGTGGCCGTCGGAGTGTTCTCGAGCTGCCTGCCGTCCAGGACACGGGTACCGGCCTTGGCCGCGAACGCCGCGTGGCCCGCGTTGTGCGCCTGCCACTGCTCCTCGGTCATCGCGTCCCACTGCGCGGCGTCGCCGTAGATGAGGATCATGTACTTCGCCATGTCTTCGGTCCCTCGGGTACGGGCCCCCTCCGGCGGGTGGCCTCCACCCTACGACGGATGAGGCGGGCGGCGGATCGACAGCCGGGCGAGATTCGGAGTCGGGTCCGCTGCCCGACAACGTCAGGGGGTCCGTCAGGGGTTCTCCTGACGACCGGTGGCGCGGTCCAGTCCTAGCGTCACAGGCAGTCGATCCCTGCCCGTGCCCTGGAGGACCAGTGCCGAGACGTCCAGCCGCTCTCACCCGTCGTGACCTTCTCGCCTCGGCCTCCGCGGCCTTGGCCGTGACCGCCCTCGGTCCGTTGGGCCGTGCCCACGCCCAGTCCGGGTGGTCCTGGCAGTTCTTCACCTACGGCAACGACATCTGGCAGCGCGCCTACTGGAACAACACCGAGCAGTTCGACTACCGCCTCGGTGGCGGAGGCTGCGTCCGCGAGATGCGGTACTGCCCGGAGACCTACCGCGCGCTGCTCTCCCCCAGCTTTCAGGGAGAGGAGACCGACCGGGTGATGCAGGCCGTCCTGTGGGCGTTGAACGTCCAGGGCACGTCCGCCGCACCCGACAAGCGCTGGAACGTCGACCAGGCCGGCAACCACGCCGGGGAGTTCTCCCGGACCGTCGCGGTCGAACGGCCCAGCAGCACCACCACGGACGTGTGGACCATCGCCGACAGGCAGTGGTTTCCCCAGCTGGACGCCGACTTCGCCGGCTCCGACCCGGTGCCCCAGCTCACCCGCTACACCCGGCTCACCGGGGGTGCCCTGCAGATCCGGCGCGTCGTGCGCCTGCCCAGGATCGTGAAGTCGGGCTCGGTGGTGCCCGACGTCGAGTTCTACCTGGAGAACTGGCTGCCGTTCCTGCGCTCGGCCCACGCCTTCGACGCCGTGGCGTTCAGCCTGAACGGCGACGGCAGCCCGGCCGAGTGGTACCGGGCGGGCTACAACATCCCGTCGTACCCGTGGACACCGGCCACCGAGACCAGTGGGTACGCCATGGTGTTCAAGGAGAACGCCACCACCACCCGGCCCAACGTCGCCGTCGTGCACTCCAGGAAAGCCGGCGTGACCCAGTCCACCACCGCGAGAATGGACAACGTCCGCAACTCGATGGACTGGAACACCGGGATCGGCGTCCTGCCCGGCGTCCGCGTCTTCGGCGGCGAGCCGGGCAGCATCCTCGACCACACACTGCGGATCGTCCCCAACGGCAGCACCAGCGCCGCCCTCGTCGCCGATCTCAACGCCCAGACCGCCGAAGTACCGGCCCCGGTCCTTTACGGGCCAACACATCCCTTCACCGGCGAACTGTCCACAGTAGTCAGTCAGTTGCGTGCCCTCACGACCTCGACGGCCGGTGCCCGGATCGGCAACCTGGCCCCCTTGCTGCGCTGACGGCCGGGACAGCAGGTGTCACACGCTCCAGCATGTTCTCGAGGTGGTCTTCCGATGCTGCGTGCGCGTAATAGCCGCGGTAGAGGTCAGTGAGCACTTTCGCCACGCCATCGGGGGTGAGCATGGACTCGTCGCGGATTCCTCGCCACAGCAGGGTCATCGGCACCAGTCCACCGGGGTTCGCGAGGTCGGGCATGGAGTAGTCGTTCAGCGACGGCACCGGCCGCGCGCCCCACCGTTCGTAGAAGGCCACTCGCCGCGCCAAGAGTGGATCACGTCCTGGTGTGCGGAGCGGATCCTCCACCTCGAGCACGATCCCGTTCACCGTCCGCTCCGCCTGGAGATCGGTCGCGATCGCGGAGAGCATCGCGGCACCTGTCCCGGTGCCGCGCGCTGAAGGCGACACGGCGAGATATTCGAGGTAGGCCACGCCGGACGACGACAGGCGCAGCGCCGTGGCGAACCCGATCAGGTGCCCGTCGGCGGAGTGCGCCGTCCACAGCCACGTGCTGTCGCGACGGGAGACCGTGTCGTGCGCACTGCGTTCGCCGGGCGGGAACGCTTCCTCCCACAGCAGCCTGATCTGCCGGTACTCGGCCTCGGGCACGCTTCGCCAGTCGCGTCGCCGGATCGACGGCGGGGTGGGTTCGTCACCACTGCTGTTCATGGTGTGGCAGGTCTCCTCGCGGTCGGGTGTCCGAACAGGACATCACACCGGAGGTACGCGATCACGCTGCCCGAGCGTGTCGTGCCTGGCCAGCACGAAGCCGACGTCCTTGTCGCCGCGCCCCGACAGGTTGACCAGCACGCGCTCGGCAGGCGGCCTCGTCGCCGCCAGCCGGATCGCGGACGCGAGGGCGTGCGAGCTCTCCAGTGCCGGGATGATGCCCTCCGTCCGTGCGACGCGCAGGAACGTGGCGACCGCTTCGTCGTCGGAGACGGTGTCGAGGGACAGCCGGCCGGCCTGGGCCAGCATGGCCATCTCGGGGCCGACACCGGGGTAGGCGAGGCCTGAGGCGATCGACGTCACCGCGGCGGGCGCGCCGTGCTCCTGCAGGACGACGGACCGGGCCCCGTGCAGGGTTCCCGGGGTGCCGAAGGTCAGCGTGGCCGCGTGCTGACCGAGCCGGGCGCCCTTGCCGAGGGGTTCGGCCGCGTGCAGGGTGACCTCGGGGTCGTCCAGGAAACCGGAGTACAGCCCGAGGGCGTTGGACCCGCCGGCGACGCAGGCGACGACGTGGTCGGGCAGTGCTCCCCCGGTGATCGCGAGGAACTGAGCGCGGGCCTCCTGCCCGACGACCGACTGGAAGTCCCGGACGATCATCGGGAACGGGTGCGGCCCGATGGCCGAACCGATCGCGTAGAGGGCGTGGGCGTGCTGTTCGGTGTAGGCCTGCAACGCCGAGTCGCTGGCCTCCTTCAGCGTCGACTGGCCGGACGCAACCGGAACCACCCGTGCGCCCAGCAGTCGCATGAGGCTCACGTTCGCGTTCACCTTGTCGAAGTCGATCGCTCCGATGTGGACCTCGCAGTCGAGCCCGAACCGGGCGGCGGCACTGGCGAGTGCGACGCCGTGCTGGCCGGCGCCCGTCTCGGCGATCAGCGTGCGCTTGCCCATCTTCCTGGCCAGGAGAGCGAAGCCGACACAGTGGTTGATCTTGTGCGCGCCGGTGTGGTTGAGGTCCTCGCGTTTGACGTAGATCTGGGCGCCGCCCACCTGGTCCGAGAGGTTCTCCAGGTGGTGCACCGGCGTCGGCCTGCCCTGCAGTCCTCTTCGGACGGTGTCCAGCTCGTGGCGGAAGTCCGGTGACGACCGCAGTTGCTCGTACGTGGTGGCGAGTTCCTCCAACGCGGGCCCCAGAGGTGCGGGCCAGTGGTTGCCACCGAAATCTCCGTAGTAGCCGTCGGCGTCGGGGTAACGGCCGGTGTGGGCGCTTGTGTCGTGCGGCATCGTGACCACCTTTCGGATGACCCGACGGTAGGCACGACGGACGCCGAAATCTTGAACAGGATGTGCGCCGTCTCAGCGGCCCACGCCACGGGAGAGCGCCCCCGGCGGCACGCCGAACACCTTCTTGAACTCGCGGGTGAGGTGGGGCTGGTCGGAGAAGTTCGCCATCTGCGCGACGTCGTCCAACTCGAACCCGGCGCAGATGAGCTCCCGGGCGCGGGCGACGCGGACCTGGCGGACGTAGGTCTGCGGGGGAATGCCGATCGTCTTCCGGAACGAGCGCACGAGGTGGCTCGGGTTGACCCCGATCTCGCGCGCGAGGTCGTCCGTGCGGGTCGACCGCAGGCCGTCCTGCCGGACGAGGTCGCAGACCGTTCGCGCGATCGACGCCGAGGTGGACACCGGGGACTCGACCGAGAAGTCGCATTCCCGCAGCACCTGGCGGAGGGACTCCTCGATCGACGCGTCGTCGGCCGTCGCCAGCGCGTCGGCCAGGTGGAGGGTCGTCCGGCTTCGCGTCATCACCTCGGTGCGGATGGTCCGGATCTCGTCCGGCCGGATCGCGGCGGAACAGCTGTCGAGAAACGCCTCCGACGGGTAGAGGACGTGGTACTGCGCGAGACCGCCCGCGCTGCCCGCGTGCACCTCGAACGGGTTGAAGAAGAACACGTCGCCGGCGCGAACGGTCCTGTTCCAGCGGCTGGACCAGATGTGCGCTGTTCCGTTCGTGACGACCACGACCGAGTACGTGCCGTGCAGGTGCGGGTCGAAGTCCGCCGCCGTCGCCCGCGCGCGGAGGAGGTCCGCGTGCTGGAGCGCGAACGTCATCGAGTCGACTCGTGTCACGACGTCGAGTCTCCCCCACCGGCGCGCCGCTAGCCTCACGCTGGTGAGCGATGCGTGGCAGGAGTTCCGCCGAGAGGTGTTCGGAGATCCGTACCTGGTGTGGCACGAAGGCGCCGACGTCGACGCTCTGACAGCCGAGCACGAGCGCCGGCCGGAGCGCGCGGAACGGATGCTCCGTGCGGGCGTCGCCGAGCACGACCACGTCGCCGTCGAGTCGCTGGGCGGTCTGGCTCGCCTCGGTCGTGCGCCGGCGGACTCGGCCGCCCTGCTGCGGTCTGCTCTCCCGTCGGCTCACGGTGTCTTCCGCGTGCGCATCGCGCAGGTGCTGTGTGAGATGACCGGCTCTGACGAGTACGTGTCCGAGGTCGCGGCCGTGCTCGAAGGTTTCGGGCACTGGGGCGACCGGATCGACGCGGCCCTGGCGCTGCGGCGGCTGCCCATCACTCCACGCTCGCTGGCGGCGTTGCACCGCGGGATGCTCGACGTGGAGTCGTTGGTGCGCCACCACAGCGCCAACGGCCTGCTGGGCCTGGCCGGCAGGAAGGCCGACATCGCGGACCTCAGCGGGTTCGCGCGGGTCACCAGCGGGGATCCGGCGCAGTGGCGTGCCGTGGCCGACGACCTGCTCGGCGCCTTCGCCGTCCGGACCGCCGGGATCTGTGGTGACCGGGAGAGCTTCGCCGTGGAACTGGGTCCCGCCGACTACGCCGCGCCGCACCACAGGGCCGCGCGGGTGTACCTGGCCGGCACCCGGCTGCCCGGCCCGGACCGGCCGCACGTGCCGGCGCTGCGCAACATCGGCGTGTACACCACGCACCCCGATCTGCCGGCCGACTACCAGAACCTGCGTGCCGCGCTGGAACACCTGGGCTTCACCGATCTGCCCGCGTCGGTCGCGCTGGAGGAGGACGAGACCGCGGGCACGTTGGACGCCGTGGCCGCGGCGCTCGACTTCGACGCCGACGTGTCGCGGTGGTGTGCAACGGATCTGCTCATCGGCGACAGGGCGCGCCTCGCGATGGAGATCGGGCCAGTCGATCCGGACGCCGCACGACTGCGGACCTGCACGGTGTGGCTGGACGGCGCCATCGTCACACCGTTCGACAACACGGCGTACGTGCCGCAGTTCGTGCACTCGCTGCGAACGGACGCCGCCCGCTACCGGGCGGGGCGGTCGCCGGACTTCGCGTACTGGGGTCCCACCACCAACGACCTGGACGCGGAGCTGCTCCCGGACGGCACGCTCCAGTACCGGCTGCGCTCGCGGATCGACGGGGTCGGCGACCGCGAGGGAGCGGTTCGGCTGCGCGTCGACGAGATCGTCGCCGTGCTGGAGGACACCGCCGACGTGCTCAACGAAGCACTCAGAACACGAACGTGCAGTTGACCACGCTGTACTTGCCCGCGACCACGTCGCGCCACTCGCGGTTCCACGTGCCGCCCGCCTTGGCGCAGATGCCCGGCGCCTTCTCCCTGGCGTCGTCCTCGTCCGAGATCAGGCCGCCGGCGTCGACGTCGAGCACGCGCTCAGTGGTCGGCTCGAACACGAACGCGCAGGTCACCATGCTGTACTCGCCCGTGGTCTGGCCCGGGGTGAACCACCCGACGTTGAACTTGCCGCCCACCTGCTCGCAGATGGCCGGTCCCTTGGCCTGCGCCTCGTCGTTGCCGAACAGCGGGCCACCGGCCGGGATGGTCAGCAGGCGCGTGGTGGTCTGCACGGCGGACGACGGCGGGCTGGAGGACGTCGTGGCGGCGGACGACGTCGAGACGGGCTGCGACGAGACGGTCGGTGAGGAGACGGGCTGTCCCCAGGTCCGGACGTACGGGTACAGGGTGATCGCCGAGGCGGTCAGGGCCAGCAGGACGAGTGCCGTGACGACCCAGCCGCGCCACCCGCCGAGCGCGCGACGCGGGCGCTGAGCCTCGTTCGGCAGCACTCGGGTTCCGCGCGGATCGACCGCCGGGCGGCCGAGGATCGGCAACCTCGTGGTGGCGTCCGCGGGGCCGGTCGGGGCCGGGTGCCGCGAGGTCGTGAGGGCGGCGCGGGCCGCCGCCGCCAGTGCTCCGGCGCTCGGATAGCGGTCCCGGGGGTTCTTCGCCAGCGCGCGGGTCACGACGTCGTCCAGGCCGGGCGGCAGGTTCGGGCGCAGGGCGCTCGGCCGCGGCGGCGGGGTCTGGAGGTGGGCGAACATCATCGCCATGTTGTTATCACCTGGGAACGCGAGCCGTCCGGTGAGCAGTTCGTGGAGCACGCAGCCCAGGGAGTAGACGTCGACGGCCCGCTGGAAGGCGTCCATCGCCGGAACCGGCTGGAGCCGCTCCGGCGCCGTGTACGCGGGGCTGCCGAGTGCGGCGTCGCCGGTGCCGGTGTCGAGTGAGTTGTGGACGATGCCGAAGTCGATGAGGTAGGCGAACTCGTCCGCGCCCGTCCCGACGACGATCACGTTGGAGGGCTTGACGTCGCGGTGGATCAGGTTCTCTGCGTGCGCGGCGTCGAGTGCGGCAGCGATCTGCCCGACTACGTGCACCGCACGGGCCGGGTCCAGTGCCCCCTCGCGGCGGAGCAGGGAGCCCAGGTCGACCCCGTCGACCATGCGCATGTCGATGAACAGCTGGCCGTCGATCTCGCCGAAGTCGTGGATCGGGATGATGTGCGGCTCGCGCAAGCGGGCGGCCACTTGGGACTCACGCCGGAACCGCGCCTGGTAGGTCGTGTCGGAGGCCAGGCCGACCGGCAGGAGCTTCAGGGCGACAGTGCGTTCCTTGACGGTGTCGTAGGCGCGATGGACCTCGCCCATTCCACCGCGGCCCAGCAACGACTCCAGCCGGTACGGGCCGAACATCCTCGTCGCCGAAGTGGCACTGCCGGGATCGATCACTTCGCAGGTCCTTCGGGGAGTCGCCGTTGAGGGAGCGCAACCGGCCGTACCGTACCAGTCGGGCGAATGCCGGCCGGCGGATTGCCACGCCGAGTACTTGTCGCACCGAACGGTTGCTGCTGACAGGTGATAGCCGCCGCAGCTGACGTGGACCGCTGGCCACGGAGGGTTGTCTCTGGCGCATCCGCCACAACACGCTGCTCACCCTCCGTTTTACCGATCCAATCCGATCGGCCGTTAGCATGAGGGAAATCGAGCGGAAGAGGTGCTGCGGTGACCGACATGCCGGGAAACCGACCCGCACCGCGGCAGGGTTCCGGCTCGGTGACGATCGCCCACGTCGCCGCGGCGGCGGGGGTGTCCAAGCAGACGGTCTCCAACGTGATGAACTCCCCGGCGAAGGTGCGCACGGAGACGCGGGAACGCGTGCAGCGGGCCGTGGCGGAGCTGGGGTTCCAGCCGAACCGGCTGGCGCGGGCGTTGCGGTCCAGCGCCGCCGGGATGATCGCGTGCCGCATCGAGCCCGTCTCCTCGCACTCGCTCGCCCACCTGCACGACCGCTTCCTCCACGCACTGGCCGAGGCCGGGCAGGCGTCCGGCAGGCATCTGATGTTGTTCGCGGCGGACGACGCGGAGAGCGAGGCGGCCACCTGCGTCCAGCTCGTGCGCACCGGTTCGGTCGAGGGTGTCGTGCTGTACAACGTGGTTCCCGACGATCCGCGGCCGTCGATCTTGACGGAGGCACGGGTGCCGTTCGTGTGCTTCGGCAGGGCCGCCGATGCCGGCTGGGTGGACGTGGACAACGCGCGGGGCGTCGCCTCGGTCGTCGACCACCTCGCGGAGTCCGGTCACCGCAGCATCGGTTTCCTCGGTTTTCCCGAAGGCCACCGCGTCGGCGACGATCGCGCCGAGGGGTGGGTGACTGCGATGGACCGGCACGGCCTGCTGGCGGGCAGCCACCGTCTCGACGTGCGGGGCGAGGACACCTGGCTGAGCGGCGCGAGGATGGCGCGCAGTCTGCTGGGCAGGCCCGACGCGCCGACGGCTCTGGTCGCGGCGTCGGACACGTTGGCTGCGGGCGCACTGCAGGCCTTCCGCGACCTCGGGCTGTCCCCTGGGCAGGACGTGGCGGTGGTGGGCTACGACGACACCCCGTCAGCGGAGGTCCTCGACCTGTCCAGCGTCCGTCAGCCGCTTCCCGAGGTCGGGCGGCGGATCGTGGAAGCACTCTGCTCCCCTGACGGGACAACGACTCCGGTGACGTCGCTGCTCCCGCCGGAGCTGATCGTGCGTGGTTCCTCCCGGCCCCAGGCCTGATCTCCGCCCAGGTTGGATCGATCCACTTTCCTCGATTGACACCGCCGACAACGCTGTGGTTGTGTGCGTCACACGGGATTTTATCGATCCAAGAACGTCCTTGGGGCCGCCGCCGAGCTAGGGCGTCGTCGGAAGGAACCCAGAGATGAACAGGCACAGTCGAAGGCGGCGCGGCTGGCTGGCCGCAGCCGTGAGCGTGGCGCTCGCCCTGGCCGGCAGCTCCCCCGCGTGGCACTCGGGACAGGCCCAGGCCTCGGTCACGCAGCACGACAGCGCTTCGATCGGGTGGGAGGGCGACTACTACGGCGTCCTCACCCACAAGGACGGCAGCTTCGACGTCCACTCCGGACCGAACACGACCGTCCGGTTCGGGATCTACAACAACCCCGGACGTGTCCAGTGGTTCAACGCCGGGGGCTACTACCCCGCCCTGACCACGCAGTTCGAGCGGGACAACAGCACCGTCACGATCACCAACTTCGGTGACAAGGTGACGATCGGCGGCCGGGACTTCGTCGCCATCTACTCCAGGGTCAGGGTCGTCAACCACGACACGGTCGCCCACGTCCTCGATCCGGCTCCCTCGGGCGGCACCATCGCGCTCACGCGGCCGTCGACCACGGTCCAGCCGGGGCAGACCACCGACTTCGACTTCGTGATCGCGGCCGACCGGTTCGGCCAGGGCCACGCCTGGCCCACGGCCTCCGAACTGACCTCGGCCGGCGGGTACGACGCGCACTACGCGCACATGACGTCCTACTGGGACGGCAAACTCGCTCACATCGCGCAGATCCAGGTTCCCGACCCGCAGCTGGCCAACGCCTACCGCTCGGGGTACATCACCACGAACCTCGTCAAGGACGGCAACCGCCTCAACGTGGGCGAGAACGGCTACGACGCCATCTTCAACCACGACCTCGTCGGCATGCTGGTGCAGCTGCTGGAGGCAGGCGACCTGAACAAGGCGAAGGACTACCTGCCGACGCTGATCGCCCAGGACGATCCGAACGACATCACCCGGATGTACCCGGACGGCACATGGAAGTACAACTGGCCCTGGGCGGTGTACCTGCGCAAGACCGGCGACGCGGCCTTCGTCCGGTCCCACTTCGCGACGATCAGGCAGACCGCGCACCGGATCGAGTCCGACGCCACCGGCCCCGGCGGGATCATGAAGGCCACGATCGCGGTGGACCACACCGGCTACTGGACCGTCGACAACCAGTCGGCGTTGCTCGCTCTGCTCACCTACAAGTACATCGCCACCACCCTCGGCGAGACCGCCGAGGCGACGTGGGCCGGCCGGACGTACGACACCCTCCTGCGGGCGGTCAACGCACGGCTGAACACCACGATCTCGAGCAACGGCCTGTCCTATCTGCCTTGTGCGATGGACGTTCCCAACAGCAGCGCCAACGTCTGCGGGCAGAACAACAACGGCAACTGGGCCTCGATGTTCCTCTTCGGCCGCTGGGCGTGGGACGGTCAGCTGTGGGGCAGCACCCCGGCCGGGCCGATGATCGACTTGATCGACGCCACCTACGACAACGGCTTCGCCCGTCTCTCGGGACTGCCCAAGCACACCTTCGGCGGCTACCCCGGTGTGAGCAGTTCCTACAACGCCGGTTACGGCTCGGCCGGTCTGGCCTCCTCCCGCTACCGCTCCGAGGGGATCCACGGCTACCAGTACCTGATCCAGAACGCCCAGAGCGCTCCGTTCTCCTGGTGGGAAGGGATCCAGACCGTTGGGACGAGCAACTGGTCCCCCGGCACCCACAGCACCGCGGGCAGCGGATCCAGCCCGCACATGTGGGGGCAGGCCAACGCCTCCAAGGTGCTGCTCGACTCGTTGCTCGCCGAGAAGCTCGACGGCACCGTGATCGTCGGCCGGGGAGTGCCGAACCAGTGGCTGCGCGACGGGGCCACCACCTCCGTGGCCAACTACCCGATCGCGGGCGCCCGGCGCATGGGCGCGTCGATCAGCGTCGCCGGGGCGAACGTCACCCTGACCCTGACCGGCTCCGCTCCGGCGAACGGTGTGCGGTTCGAACTGCCCGCATTCGTGGGCAACGTCGCCGGGGCCAGCGCGGGCACCGTCGACAGCGCCAAGGGCGTCGTCTCGCTGCCGGCCGGCACCAACTCCGTGACCGTGACCCTTGCCAGGACACCGGTGTTCACCGAGAAGGGCGGCCTCGACCTGCAGGGCTACTGCACCTCGATCGGCGCCGCGAACGGCGTGACCCTGGCGGGGACGACCGCCCACGACTGGCGCTGCGTCACCGGTTCCGGCACGCGGCTGGCGATGGACCTCGACGACGCGTGCCAGCGTCAGAACCCGCACGAGCAGGGCGTCTTCGCCCGGTCCTCGTCGATCGCCGACCCGTACAGCTGGCGGTGTCTCGCCTAGCTTTGGACCGATCGCGCCTGGCTCGCGGCACCGGAGACCGCGGGCCAGGTGTGAGCGGCCTCAGTTCAGCACGAACGTCAGAGCTGGACGCGGGCCCAGCGGCGGCGCAGCCAGAGGCTGACGTACACGAGTCCGACGAGGACGGGCACCTCGATCAGCGGTCCGACCACACCGGCCAGGGCCTGGCCCGAGGTCACGCCGAAGACGCCGATCGCGACGGCGATGGCCAGCTCGAAGTTGTTGCCCGCCGCGGTGAACGCCAGCGTGGTGGTCCGCTCGTAGGACAGCCCGGACGCCTTGCCCAGCGCGTACGAACCGGCCCACATGACGGCGAAGTAGACCAGCAGCGGCAGTGCGATCCGGACGACGTCCAGCGGGCGGTTCGTGATGGTCTCGCCCTGCAGCGCGAACAGGACGACGATCGTGAACAGCAGGCCGTACAACGCGATCGGGCCGACGCGGGGCAGGAACCTCGTCTCGTACCAGTCCCTGCCTCGCGCCCTCTCCCCCAGCCTGCGGCTCAGGTAGCCGGCGAGCAGCGGGATGCCGAGGAAGACGAGCACCGACTTGGCGATCTCCCAGGCCGAGAAGTCGACGGAGGCGGTGCCCAGGCCGAGCCGGCCGGGCAGCAGTTCGAGGTAGAACCAGCCCAGGACACCGAACATCACGACCTGGAAGACGGAGTTGAGCGCGACGAGCACGGCTGCGGCCTCGCGGTCGCCGCAGGCGAGGTCGTTCCAGATGATGACCATGGCGATGCAGCGGGCGAGGCCGACGATGATCAGGCCGGTGCGGTACTCGGGCAGGTCGGCCAGGAAGATCCAGGCCAGCGCGAACATCAGCGCGGGGCCGAGCACCCAGTTCAGCACCAGCGACAGCAGCACGGTGCGGCGGTCGCCGGTGACGGTGTCGAGCCTGTCGTAACGGACCTTGGCCAGCACCGGGTACATCATCAGCAGCAGGCCGAGCGCGATCGGCAGCGACACCCCACCGATCTTCACCGCGTCGAGCACTCCCCGCAGGCCGGGGACGAACCGGCCGAGGAGCAGGCCGGCGGCCATGGCGACACCGATCCACACCGGCAGCAACCGGTCCAGGAAGGACAGTCGGTGCAGCACGTCCGGTGCCGCGGTTTCCTTGGTGCTCAACGGTTCTCCTGGTCGTGGGCGGACGTCAGCCGCAGCAGGCACTGGCGTCGCGCAGCGGGCCGCCCGGCGCGAGGACGGCCGCGAGGGTGTCGATGGCGGCGTTGTCGATGCGGTACCAGCTCCAGGTGCCGCGGCGCTCCCGGCTGAGCACACCGGCCCGCACGAGGATCTTGAGGTGGTGGCTCAGCGAGGACTGCGGCATGTCGAACTGGTCGGCGAGGTCGCAGAAGCACGCCTCCTGTCCCTCGGTCCGCCGCACGAGACCCACGAGCTCGACGCGGATCGGGTCACCGAGTGCCTTGAACAGCCGTGCGGCCGTCGTCGCGTCGAGCAGCGTCTGGTCCGGGCTCGTCATGACGACCACCATAGCCACTTGGATTGACAAATGTCGATACAGGCGGTGTGATCTGCATCGAAGAACTCCGATCCGGGACAGCGCAGGAGATGACCGTGCCCAAGACCCCCGAGGTGTTGTTCGTCTGCGTTCACAACGCCGGGCGCTCTCAGATGGCCGCCGCACTGCTGCAGCACCACGGCCTGGGCCGCGTCGCCGTGCGCTCGGCCGGTTCCGAACCGGCTGAGAAGGTCAACCCGGCCGCCGCGGCGGCACTGGCCGAGTGGGGCCTCGACATCACCGCCGAGGTGCCCTCGAAGCTCAGCACCGCCGACGTCGAGGCCTCCGACGTCGTGATCACGATGGGCTGCGGCGACACCTGTCCGGTCTTCCCCGGCAAGCGCTACCTCGACTGGCAGCTCGACGACCCGGCGGGCCAGGGCATCGACGCCGTGCGACCGATCCGCGACGACATCGACCGCCGCGTGCGCGGACTGGTCGCCGAACTGCTCGACTGACGCCCCGGCGGTGTCAGCGTGCGCTGGGCGCGAGACCGATCGACACGTCGACCGTCTCCGGAGCTCCGCAGCAGCCACCACTGTTCTTCTGCTCCTGCGGAGCGTCGAACACACCGGCGCCACCGCACACCCCGGTCTCGGGCAGCACGAGCTCGACCCGCGCGGCCGCCTCGAGGTCACCGGAGATCGCGGCCACGACGGACCGGGCCTGCTCGTAGCCCGTCAGCGACAGGAACGTCGGCGCACGGCCGTAGCTCTTCATGCCCACCAGGTAGACACCCGGTTCCGGGTGCCGCAGCTCGGTTTCACCGTGCGGGTAGACCGTGCCGCACGAGTGGACGTTCGGGTCGATCAGCGGCGCGAGCTTCGCCGGGGCCTGCAGCACCGGGTCCAGGTCCAGCCGGACCTCCGACAGCCACGACAGGTCCGGCCGGAACCCGGTCAGGACGACGATCTCGTCCACGTCCCCGACCCGATGGCCGTCGAACGACTCCAAGATCAGCTTGCCGCCATCACCTCGTTCGACCGCGGCGGTGCGGAACCCGGTGACGGTGTCGATGTGCCCGGCCTCGGCCGCCTTCCTGGCCCGCGACCCCAGAGCACCGCGCGCGGGCAGCTGGTCGGACTCGCCGCCACCGAAGACGTTGCCCACCGCACCGCGGCGCAACAACCACACGACCTTCGTGCCGGGCTCCTGCTCGGCCAGCTCCGCCAGCACGACCAGCGCGGTGAGCGCGGAGTGCCCGCTGCCCGCGACGGCGATCCGCTTGCCCGCGTACCGCGAACGCTCGGCATCGAGGTCGGGCACGCGGTAGTTGATCTGCGCGGCCGCGGCGCCCTCCCCCGCCGCCGGCAGACCGTCACCGCCCAGCGGGTTCGGCGAGCCGAAGGTGCCGGAGGCGTCGATCACCGCACGAGCGGCGATGCGCTCCTCACCCGCGCTGGTCCGGACGTGCACGGTCAGCGGCTCGTCCTCACGGCCGGCGTCCACGACCCGGTCGCGCCCGCGCCGAGCGACACCGACAACCCGAGCACCGAACCTCACCCGGTCGCCCAGGACCTCCGCGAGCGGCGCGAGGTAGAGGTCGGCCCACTCCTGACCCGTCGGGTAGGTGTCACCGTCGGGCCGTGCCCACCCCGTCGCGAGGAGCATCCGCTCAGCGGCCGGGTCGACGAGCTCGCTCCACCGCGAGAAGAGCCGGACGTAGTTCCACTGCGACACGGCCGCACCGGCGCGATCACCTGCCTCCAGAACGAGCACCCGCCCCCCTCGTTCGACCAGATGCGCCGCCGCGGACAAACCCGCAGGTCCGGCACCCACCACGACGACCGGCAACTCGCTCACGACACACCCCTTGCATCGAAGGATTTCGAATCAACGGGTCGGACTGTATCGACCGGGATCGATTGATGCAACCATCGATCCGCGTCGATGCTTCAGTCATGACATCCACGGCGAAGGCGTCGCCACCGGCAACGCGACCTTCGAAACCGAAGTTCCCCTACGCGGGCACGGACTTCCGCGCCTGGGGCGTCGGCAAAGCCCTGGCGCACAAGGAGGTCGAGGCCGCAGGCCCCTGGAGGTTGCAGACCTCGATCTTCTCGAACCACCGGGCGGGAGTCCGCGATCTTCGTCCACTGTGGACGCGAGTCGGGAGGCCGGTCCCGCCGGACCTGTCAGCGCTGCGGTGGTGCGGACGAGGCGCGAAGAGCGACGACGGCGTCGGCCACGGCAGGAAACAGCGGTAGCCGCGATTCCATGCCGCTCACGGTCAAGGACCTCGTCACAGCCTTGTGCGCCGCGACGATGCCGAAGGGGACGCCTTGCCGCCGGGACTCCTGCTGGACGGAGACGAGCAGGCTGACGCCGGCGGAACCGAAGAAGGTGACCGAGTGGAGGTCGAGCACGATGCCGTTGGGGCGTTGGTCGAGCACGAGGAGCACGTCCGCGAGCGAGGTCTTCGCCGTCTTCATGTCGAGCTCGCCGGCGATCTCGACCACCGCGATGCCGTCGTGGTCAGTGGTGCGCAGAACCGGTTGGTCCGCGGCCTCGTCGAAGTCGTGTGCCATTCCGAACTCCCATCAGCCAACCGTGAAAAGCGCCGACACGAGCCGCTGCCCCACCCGGAGAACCAGTAGACGAACCTCTCTGCATGATCAATCCCTGTCCCCCACGCTATCCCGCCACGGGACGAGGGCACAACCACGTCCGGCAACGGGCGTGCGGCCGCGACGCAGGCTCGCCGGACCGCCGGGGACCGTCGCGGACACAGCCCATGCGCGAGACGTGAGACAGTTGAGGTTCACATCGCCCCGGGTTCATGCCGGTAGGCGCTTTTCATCCAAGAGCGGACGCCTGGTCCAGGCGGCGTCTCACCGCTCGCGGAAGGTTCGCCCACCCCACGCCCTTCACCGGGCTCTGCACCACCCCCACAAGGGAGACCTCCCATCACCGCTCCGGCACTCACCCCCGCCACGGCCGCTCCCCGCACCCTCACCGACATCTACGGCCCCGACGTCGCCGTCTGCGCCCGCCCCGCCCAGGAGCCGGCGGTGCCGTCGAGCAGGCACCGGATCACCCGCGACGTCCTGTCCGCCCGTCCCCTCGCCGTCGCCGCCGGCACTCCTGTCATCAGCAGCGCGGGTGGTACCGAGCCCAACCTGATCGCCACACTCCTCGACGGCGGTCTGCCCGTGGGCACCGACGCGCGGGAGTTCCGCACCGAGGCCGAGTTCGCCACCCGCGTCAGCGAAGCCCTCAGCGACGGTCTGCGCCTGTCCATGGAATACCCGCAGCCCGCCGGTGTGAGCCCCGACGAACGTTCGGTGAAGAGCGCCGAGCTCGTCGGCTACCTCAACAACAAGGCCAGCATCAGCACCTTCGTGGAGCCGCGGTTCCAGGCACGCCGCCAGATCGTGGCCATCGGTGAACTCGCCGAGGCCACGCCCGCCGAGAAGTCCTGGGTCCTCAAAGCCGCCACCAACGCCGCCCACGGCGCCAGCCTCGACGTCTACCTGCACCGCGCGGGAGACCTCGTGACCCTGCCCGCGTTCACCGGCGTGCTCAGCGAGGTCGTCGTCGAGGAGTACCTGAACATCCACCGCAACTGGGGCGTCCAGCTCTACGTCGCCGCCGACGGGAAGGCCCGCCTGCTCGCGGTCACCGACCAGCGCATCGACGCTCACGGCGTCTACGCCGGGGCTCGCTTCGGGCTCGTCGTGCCCCTCCCCGCCGATCTGCTCACCGAGTGCCTCGCGATCGCCCAGCGCGCCGCCGACGTCGGTTACCGCGGCATGTGCAGCCTCGACTGCGCCCAGACGCACGACGGCAGACTCGTCATGCTCGACCTCAACTTCCGCATCACCAGCGGCTCCATCCCGTTGCTGGCGCTGCACACCGTCCGCCCGGACGCCCTCGACCGCCCCTCGGAGTCCACCAAACTCACCACCACGGCGCCGATCGCCGCGCTGCTGGCCGCGCTGCGTCCCGCGTTGCACCGCGGAGGTCTGCTCGTCACCGGCGGCCACGACACGCGCCGCACCGACAACCCGGTCAAGCAGGCCACCCTGCACCTGATCGTCTTCGGGGACGATCCCGGCGACGTCACGACCCGCCGCTCCGCGCTGGAGGCCATGTACAACCGTTGAGGCGCCGCGACGCCCGGCAGCCCTTGCCGAACAGGTTCACCGGAGTGCGCGAGGTCGTACGTGGTGTGCGGCGCGACGTCACGGGTACTCGGCCGGGCGACCCGACAGGAGCGAGCCCATGCGTGGCGACATCGAGACCTACTTCGAAGACGGCCTGTGGAAGAACAGGGTGCAGGGCGGCGACCAGGTGTCCAGCACCCACCTCACCAGGAAGGATGCGGCCACGAATGGTCGTGAGATGGCGATCGTGCACGCGGTGGACCACATCATCCGGGACCGTGACGGCACGATCAGCGAGCACGACGTCTACCCTCGTGGCCGCGACCCCCACACCGCTCTCCCGGGCTGAACCCGCAGCCGGGCCGGCCGTCCAGGACGGGTCGAACCAGCCGATGTCGTGGAGGAAACCGGTGCCAGCCGTGAACAACCGGCCTTTGCCCGGTGGTGTGACCGCAGGTGCACGTACCTGATGGGTCGCCTCGGTCGGTGAGCGCCGCGCGAGCGGCGGTGATCGCCGCGCTCCGCGGCAACACGAGCGAGCTCGACGCCCTGGCGCGCGTCATCCGCGCGTGCGTGGACGTGCTGCCGGTGGACGGTGCCTCGATCTCGGTGATGAGCGGCCCGCGGGAGCGGGAGACGTTGTACGCGAGCGACGAGATCGCGACGGAGATCGAGAACGTCCAGTTCACCCTGGGCGAGGGCCCGTGCTTCGAGGCGTTCTCGACCCGCAAGCCGGTGCTGGTTCCCGACCTGCCGCAGGCGTCGGTGCTGGAGTGGCCGGTGTTCGCGGCCGCGATCGCCGCGCTGCCCAT
This sequence comes from Lentzea cavernae, assembly GCF_014653695.1. GTDB lineage: Bacteria > Actinomycetota > Actinomycetes > Mycobacteriales > Pseudonocardiaceae > Lentzea > Lentzea cavernae. The sequence continues at coordinate 401,017 of NZ_BNAR01000005.1, forward strand.
CGGTGCGATCTTCGCGTTCCCGTTGCAGGCGGGCGCGATCGGCATCGGCGCCCTCGACCTCTACCGCAGGCGGCCCGGCTGGCTCTCGGCCGACGAGCTCACCGTGGCGCTGGAGGTGGTCGACGTCGTGACGGCCGTGCTGCTCGGTGTGCTCCTGGGCGAGGTCGACGACACCGCCGGCCTTCGGGGTGTGATGTCGCCCGGCCGTGAACAGGTGCACCAGGCCACCGGCATGCTCGTCGCAGCCCTCGGCATCTCCGCGGAGGAGGCTCTGTCCCGGTTGCGGGGCCACGCCTTCGCAAAGGACAGGTCGCTGGACGAGCTCGCCAGGGACATCGTGAGCCGCAGGCTGTCCCCGCTGGAGCTCGCCACATGACCACGCACGAGACGGCAACACGGTCCTGGCAGCACGACCGCCGGACGAACATGACAGGAGCTGGTGATGAGCGATAACGCACCGTCCACGACAGAGCGGGAGTCGCGGTTGCTCCGGGCGCTGGTCCAGCTCGCGGACACGCTCGTCGACGACTACGACGTGGTGGACCTGCTGCACGGGCTGGTCGAGCACTGCGTCCAGTTGCTGGACGCGACGGCGGCCGGGCTGATGCTGTCCGACCAGCACGGCGGCTTGCGCGTGGTGGCCTACACCTCCGTCCAGACGCGGATGCTCGAGCTGTTCCAGGTCCAGGCGAGCGAAGGCCCGTGCCTCGACTGCGTGCACAGCGGTGAGCCGGTGCTGGTCGCGGACCTGTCGACGGAACTGAGGCGCTGGCCCAGGTTCGCGCCACTCGCCGTCGAGGAGGGGTTCGCCTCCGTGTACGCGGTGCCGATGAGGTTGCGCCGCGAGACCATCGGCACGTTGAACCTGTTCCGCCGCGACACCGGGTTGCTCAACGACGAGGACATGCTGGTCGTGCGCGCGTTGGCGGACACGGCGACGATCGGCATCCTGCAGGAACGCGCCATCCGGCGCAGTGAGATCGTCACCGAGCAGCTGCAGACGGCGCTGAACAGCCGGGTCGTCATCGAGCAGGCCAAGGGAGTGCTGGCGTTCGCCGGGGATCTGGAGATGGAGCAGGCGTTCAACGCCTTGCGGAGCTACGCGCGCAGCGCCGGCCGTCGCCTGGCCGATGTGGCCCGCGAACTCGTCGTCGGAGAACTGCGTCCCGCCGACCTGCTCGCCGTGCGGCGTCCTGCTTCTGACGCGTGACTCCTCCCGTCGCTTCGACTTCCCGGCCGGCGCGCGCAGGGGTGCTGTCGCGTGCCGCAACGACGGAGTGCGGGTAGCCTGATCTGGTTGCTGGTGGGCAACAACCGCCCGGACCCGCGGTCTCGTCACCTCGTCGTGAGGAGAACGTCGTGGGCGTCAGCACCGAGTCGATCGCGTTCACGCGCAAGAGGATCGCGCTCATCTCCGAGCAGGCGAGTCCCCTGGCCGAACCGGGTGTGGCCGCCGCCGGGAGCCTGAGCCGCCACGTCGCAGGACTCGCCGCCGCGTTGTCCTCCCTCGGTCACCGGGTCGTCGTCTACACCCGGCGCGACCACCCCCACGTACCCCAGCGCGTGCACACCCCTCACGGTTACGACGTCGTGCACGTGCCGGCCGGTCCAGCCTTGAAGCTCGGGCCGGAGGAAGTGCTCGCCCACGCGGGAGACTTCGTCGAGTTCCTCGAGCTCGACTGGAACGAGCGCCCTCCTGATGTCGTGCACGCCCACGGCTGGCTGTCCGGCATCGCGGCCGTGCTCAGCGTCCGGGGCAGCCGGACACCTGTCGTGCAGACGTTCCACTCGCTCGGTTCGGTGCGACCGCAGGACCACCGCGCGACCGATTCCGACTCGACCAAGCGCCGCACGGTGGAGCGGCTCGTCGGTCACGAGGCCACCCGCGTCGTCGCGACCTCGTCGGTGGAAGCGCGCGCCGTGATGGGGATGGGCGTGGACCGGTCGAAGCTCGTCGTGGTCCCCACCGGCGTCGACCTCGACCTGTTCTCGTCAGGGCCCGAGACCGCCGGCCGGCGTCGTCCGCGCAGGATCGTGGCGGTGGGCAGGCTCTTGCCGCGCAAGGGATTCGACGACCTGATCCGCTTGCTGTCCACTGCGGACGGTGTGGAGCTGGTGATCGCCGGTGGCGCGCCCGGGAACTCGCACGGTGATCCGGAGTCGAAGAGGCTGCTCGCGCTGGCTCGTTCGGTGGGTGTCGGCGATCGTGTGGTGCTCGCGGGCCACGTGCCGCACGCCGCGCTGCCCGCGCTGCTGCGGTCCGCCGACGTGGTGGCGTGCACCCCGAGGCAACGGTCGTCCGCCGGGGTGGCGCTGGAGGCGATGGCCTGCGGTACCCCGGTTCTCGCCACCGCGGTCGGTGGTCTCGTCGACGTCGTGGTGGACGGACTGACCGGCGTGCTGGTGCCCCCGGACAAGCCGCAGGCGGCCGCCACGGCGTTGAGGGCCCTGCTCGCCGACGGCGCATACCGGGAGTTGCTCAGCGCCGCAGGCCACGACAGAGCACGCGCGCGGTACTCGTGGCACCGCGTCGCCTCCGATCTGGTGCGCGCCTACTCCGCGGCGAGCGCCCAGCAGACGCTTCCCGTCGCCGGGCTGCGGTCCGCACGCGCGCGAACGGGTTCGGCTCCGGCGTGACGGCGCGGCTCGCGCACGTGCGCGGTGTCCGGGCAGTCCTCCGCCCGGCGGAGGCCGCGCGCCCGAGTCGGTGAGGCCGCGGGTGCCCGTCGAGTGCCGAGGCGCGCGTTGATCTGGGGGGTCGCTCAGGACACGAAACCGCCGGGTTCGGTGCGCCGGTGTGCCGCCGCAGCGGAGCCGAGCGTCCGCGGTACCGGTCAGTCGTCGCCCGGCGGGCGCGACGACGCGGGCGCTGCCGGATCGAGATCCGCCTGGCGCAGGCGGAACACCTGCAGTTCGACACCGAAGTACTTCGTCGTCTCCCCCACCCAGTGCATTCCGTTGTTCCGCATCGTGGTGGCGGCGCGGGTGTTGGCGGGACGGATGACGGCGAAGACCTCGTTCACGTCGTGCTGGAAGGCCCACCGGGCGAGCACGTGGGTCGCCTCGGTCGCATAACCGTTGCCCCACACGTCGGGACGCAGGTGCCAGCCGATCTCCAGATCTTCCTCACCCGGTGGCAGCGGCAGGAGGACGGCGCCACCGATCAGCAGGCCGTCGGCGGTGCGCTCGATCGCCCACCGGCCCGCCGCGGCGGGCAGACGGGCGCTTTCGGCGGCCCACTGCTGCAGCAGCAACCGCATCGCGGCCTTGTCCGCGACCTGGTCCATCTCCGGGCTGAGCCAGCGGGTCACCTCCGCGTGCCCGTAGATCTCCAGCGCGGCCGGCGCGTCGTCGACGTGCCAGGGACGCAGCGTCAGCCGTTCGCTGACAAGGGTCTTCGCGGTCATGAGCAGATGCAGCCGCGTGGCAGCGCGGACACCGTGGTGGCCGTGCAGTAACGCACACCGAGCGCGTCGTGCTCGGCCCACTGGTGCGGGCAGACGGCGCAGACGCCGGTGGTCTCGGCCTGGTCGTCGAGGTCGAGGAGCTGTGGTGTGGACGTGGGCATGCGAGAACTCCGATGAGCGTGGGCGGGAAGGAGGTGGTGCCGGGCTGCGTGGTGCGCCCAAGGCGGCATCAGCTCGACCGCTGCTGCTCGACGTGTCCTCGGTAACCCCCATCCTACCTGGCTCCCGGCCGATCGGCCGCCTCCGGCGACGCGGTACCGCCTCGGGCGCACGCCTGTCATCCTTGTGACACAACGATTTCCCTTGTGTCGAAGCCGTTGCGGGAGGTGGCGCCGGGTAGCTCGGACTGCGAGCACATCGAGAATGTCAGGCACATCCGCACACGGGAGAGATAGTGCGCTGTGGACAGTCCCTGGAGGCAGCACCAGGCGCACGAGCCGGTTACCGCACGTCCTCCACCAGCTCGAGCCGGCGGTCGCAGGCGGACACGAAGGCCGATTCGGTCATCTGGCTTCTCCCGCCCTTTGCCCGGGTACGCGGCCGTCCCCTGTCTCCGTGCTGTCCACAGTGGACTCATCGGACCCGTGGGCGCCTTCGTGGAACAGCTGCTCGACGGTGTCGGAGTTGCCGCGCCGGGCGGCGCGCATCATCGTGCGGTGGGCGGCGGAGGCTTCCGTCCCCGGCGGGACGACCAGCAGCGTGAGGCGGCGCCGGTCCCCCGCGACGAGGTCGACGGTGTGCGCGGGCCTGGACCAGAACCCGCTGAGCCGGACGCGAACACCGTCGGCGGCGATCTGGCGCGGCGCGGTGTCCCACTCCGTCAGGTTGTAGCTCACCCGCGGGATCTCCCCCAGCCGAACTGCCAGCACCGCGAGCAGCGCCGGCAGTTCGGCGGCGAGGTCCCGGGAACGCGGCCACCAGGCACCGTCGACATACCCCGTGCTGAGCGCCTTCGGTTCCAACCGCAGACGCGGCTGGTGCCGAGGCTGCTCGTCGGCCGTGGCGACCGGAGGGGCGATGGACTGGTGCGGAGCCGACGTCATGCCGGGACTCCCGTCTCCGGCCGGAAAAAGGCCGGTTCAGGTTCTGCCGAGCACGACCTGGGCTTGACCGCGCAGGTACGAAATGTTCTCGGCAGAATTGACACTACACTTTTTTCACACCCCCGGCAGATTGGGCCGCACGCCATTTCCACCTCTTTTCCTTTGCCGTCAGCGCTGCTGGCGGGTCGAGTGCCGTGGCTGACAGCTGTTCGGCCGTTCGGACGCCGAATTTCCACCTCGGTTCGCCCGGTCGTTGACGCCGATTGTGCGAAATGATCCGAAGAGTGTTCGGGCGGACTGTTCCGGCGTTAAGCTGGCAGAACCGCCAGGACCCCGCGGCCGTTCTGCTCTCGTGAGGAGACGCCAGTGGGCAACGCGCGCATTGATCGACACCGGCAGATCCTCGGCATGGTCGCGGAACTGCCCGAGAACTCGGGTCGGCGGTCGTGCCTCGTCTCGCGGACGAGGTGATGAGAGTGTCGGACCGACGGGTGGCACAGACGTTCGCGCAACTGGCCGACACATTGGTGGAGCGGTTCGACAGCGTCGAGTTCCTGCACGTCTTGGCCGAGCGCAGCGTCGAGCTGCTCCCCGTGAACGCGGCGGGCATCCTGCTCGCGAACGACGGCGGGAAGCTCGAACTGGTGGCCGCGTCCACGCATCTGGCCCGTCCGCTCGAGGAGCTCCTGTCGCAGAGCGGGGACGGACCCTCCGAGGAGTGCTTCCGCTCGGGACAGATGGTGCGTTGTCCCGATCTGCGCGCGCGACCGCCGCGGTGGTCGCGGTTCGCCGCCGTGGCCGTGCCGCTCGGTTTCGCCGCGGTCGACGCGGTGCCGATGCGGTTGCGGAACGAGGTCATCGGTTCGCTGACCCTGTTCCGGATGTCGCCCGGCGCACTGCCCGCCGAGGCCGAGGCCCTGGCTCGGTCCTTCTCGAACGTGGCGACGATCAGTCTCTTCCAGGCGCGCGCGGCCTCGCGCGCCCAGCCGGTCGCCGAACAGCTGCAGACCACGTTGTCGGACCGGGTGCTGATCGAGCAGGCCAAGGGCGTGCTGATGGAGCGCCTGGAGATCGAGGTGGCGGATGCCCTGTCGCTCATGCGGAACTACGCGCGCAACACCGGCCAGCTGCTGGCGGACGTCGCGAGGCAGGTCACCGAGCGGTCACCGGAGGTCGCCGGGCTGACGAGGATCTCCAAGCCGCGGCCCCGCTGGTGACGTCGCCGGGGTCACGCGCCGGCACGCCAGCGCCTCCTCGACGTCGAGGTGGAGGTCCATGACCCCCGACAGGCCGGTGATCATCAAGGGCAGCCGCACCTGGCGGGTGCGCGCGACGACGCACAACCTCGTGCCCGGCGGTCGTGCCGCCGCGCTCACGTCGACCAGGAAGGTGAGGCCGGCGGCGCAGAGGAAGGTCACCCCGCTGAGGTCCAGGACCAGGTGGTGGGTGGACCACAGCTGCTCGGTGGTCTGATCGCGAAGTGAGGCGCAGTTGGTCATGTCGACCTCACCGCTCAAAGCGACCACGACGGCTCCCGAAGACTCGGTCGACACGCTGAGGAGTTCGGTCGAGCAGAGGTTCAGCACATCGGGTCGCGAGCCGACCGGCAGGATGAGATCGATGTGCGCCATGGAACTCTCCCTCGTCGGCTGACGCGACGCCGGGGTCCAGGGCATGTGCTGCCGACGCTACACCTCTGGGACGCGGGTGGGACCACGCGCGAGGCCACGTCACCGTTCCGCCGCTCGCGGGGGCGTCGACATTTCGGGGAAGGACGAACGACTGGACGAGGTTCCGCTCCGAGGCCGTCGTCCGGCGCACAGCGGAGTTCGTGGCACCAGTGCCGGGAGGACCGCCCTCCTGCTCCACTGACAGCCCGGAGGGAGCGTGCGCTGAGAGGCACGCTCCCGTGAAGGCGAGAAGACCGGTCAGCTCTTCTTGAACGCGTCCTTGACCTTCTCGACACCTTCCTTGAGGTGGCCCTTGCCCTGGTCGGCCTGGCCCTCGGTCTCAAGACTGGTGTCGTCGGTCGCGTTGCCGACGCCTTCCTTGACCTTGCCCTTGAGCTGGTCGGCCTTGGCGTCGAACTTGTCGTCGGTGCCCATGGTGTTCCTTCCTCCCCACCCGAATCTCGAGCGGGACGCCGGTCCTCGGCTTCCCCCGCCGGCGAACCCCAACCACCGAACTCGCCACAACCGCTCCGGGTTTGTTGCCCGCACGACGGGGAATCCGATGCCGAGGCGTGCGGGCGACCGCCGCTCTCACCGATGACCCCAGACCCCGGCGTCGGCAACCGGCACCGGAGGTGCAGCCGTCGTCACCACCGAACGCGGGCACCCGTCTTCGACGCGGACAGCGATTCCGGAAGTACTGCGCGTCAGTGCGGCACTGGGCTGGCGCTTCCTCGTCGTGGTGGCCTCCCTCTACGTGATCGGCTTCATCTTCGGCAGGCTGGCATCACTGGTGGTGCCGCTCGCGATCGCGTTGCTGCTGGCGGCCTTGCTCGCCCCGGCGGTCGGTTTCCTCATGTCGAAGCGGTTTCCGCGAGGTCTCGCGACGGTCGTCGTGCTCGTCGGTGGCCTCGCCGTGTTCGGTGGCCTGCTCACGTTCGTCGTGACGACGTTCGTCAACGGCGTGCCGGACCTGGCGGCGCAACTGGTCCGCAGCGTCGACAAGGTGTCCAGCTGGCTCCTCAGCGGCCCGCTGCACCTCAGCGAGACGCAGCTGCGCGAGTTCGCCGACCGGTTCGTGAAAACGTTGCAGGACAACCAGTCCGGCATCACGTCGAGTGCGATCACCACGGCCGCGACAGTCGGCACGACCCTCGTCGAGATGCTGCTCGTCCTGTTCGCACTCGCGTTCTTCCTCTACGACGGACCGCGGATCTGGCAGTTCCTCCTCCGCGCCGTCCCCACCGGCCCCCGCCGCAGGGTGGACGTCGCGGGCAGGCGCAGTCTCGCCGCGCTCGTCAGCTACGTCCGGGCGACCGGAGCTGTCGCCGTGGTCGACGCGCTCGGCATCGGCATCGGACTGGCCGTGCTCGGCGTACCCCTGGCGGTTCCGCTGGCAGCGCTGGTGTTCATCGGCGCGTTCGTCCCGATCTTCGGGGCGGTGGTGGCGGGTGGCGTTGCCGTCCTCGTCGCGCTCGTCGCGAACGGACCGGTGACCGCGGTGATCGTCCTGGCCATCGTGATCGCGGTGAACCAGTTGGAAAGCCATGTCCTGCAACCGTTCCTGCTGGGACGCGCGGTGAAGCTGCACCCCCTGGCGGTGGTGCTGGCCATCGCGGGCGGACTCCTCGTCGCGGGCATCGCCGGCGCGTTGCTCGCGGTACCGCTGCTGGCGGTGCTCAACTCCGCGATCCGTTCCCTGCTCAGCGATGCCGACGAGCACGTGGCACCCGCCGACGTGCACACCAGCCAGCCCGAGGAGTCCGGACCGGACGAACCCGGACTGGACACCGAAGCCGACACCACACCCGGAGCAGGTAGATGACCTCGACCCACGACGTGCTGACGGAGACGGCGGACCGTCCCCGCGGCAGTGATTTCGCCCGTCTGACCAAAGAACTCAAAGCAGCGGGCCTGCTCGACCGCCGCCGCGGGTACTACGCGCTGCGCATGACGATCAACGGCGTCCTGCTCGGCGCGATCGCGGTGACGTTCGCCTGGCTCGGCGACTCCTGGTGGCAGGTGCTGCTCGCCGTCGCCCTGGCCTTCGCCTCGACGCAGCTGGCGTTCATCGGGCACGACGCGGGGCACCGGCAGATCTTCCGCAGCCACCGCCACAACGACGTGGTCGGGCACCTGCACGGCAGCCTCACCGGCATCAGCTACCAGTGGTGGGTCGCCAAGCACAACCGCCACCACGCCAACCCCAACCACGAGGACCACGATCCCGACATCGAGATCCACGCCCTCGCCTTCAGCCGCGCCCAGGCCAGGAGCAAGCGCGGCCTGAACGCCTGGATCACCCGGCGCCAGGCGTTCCTGTTCTTCCCGCTGCTGCTCGCCGAAGCCGCCGTGCTGCGGATCTCCGGCATCGTCGCCCTGTGCCGCAAAGAACTGCGCAACCCGTGGCGCGAGGCCGCGCTGCAGATCGTGCCGCTGGTGGCCTACCTGGTGGCGGTCTTCGTGGTCCTCTCCCCGCTCAAGGCCGTCGTCTTCATCGCGGTGCACCAAGGGTTGATGGGCGTGTACCTCGGCTGCTCGTTCGCTCCCAACCACAAGGGAATGCCGATCATCACCGGCGAACAACGCCTCGACCACCTCCACAAGCAGGTGCTCACCTCCCGCAACGTCACGGGCGGCCGCTGGGTCGACGCGCTGCTCGGCGGACTCAACCACCAGATCGAGCACCACCTCTACCCGCACATGCCCCGCCCCAACCTGCGCCACGCGCAGCCCGTCGTCGAGAACTTCTGCGAGCGGCACGGGATCCCGTACAGCAAAACGACCATGATTCGTTCGTACGCCGAGGTTCTGCGTCACCTGCACGACGCTGGTGCGCCGCTGCGCGGCACCGCACGATGACCGGCACGAGGAGACTCTGGACGAACCTGTTCCTGGAGCCGGTACCCGCACCTCGCGTTCCGCCGGAGCACTGAACCATCCCCGACGCTCGTGACCACCCGAGGCGCAGCGCACGAAACGGGTGGGAACCAGACCGGTTCCGCATGGAGTACTGTCCTCGGCAGTTGGGGTTCCAGTTGCCGGCATCCAGCCGCCGCGGGCCCTGATCCAACTCGGCTCGGCGCTGTCGCGTCCGGTCGGAGATGGGAGCACCGGCTTGCCGCCGGATCGCCCGTTCTTCCCCTCACCCTCCCGAATCATCTGGAGCGAGTGGGTGCTCGCATGACACGAACCACGCAGATCGGCCGGCCGAGCAGTGCCGCGGCCGACTTCGCTCAAGCCCGGCTCGCCGCCGACGAAGCGGAAGCCGTTCAGCAACGGCAAGCGGCGCAACGCGTCGCGGAGCACTGCCACGACGCGCAGGACTGCCTCGACCTGCTGGCGATGCTGGGCCTGTCCGGCCTGCAGCCGCGTGCCGCGCATCCGATGCGGGACGAACCGATCGACCTGACCTTCCCGGCGGCGCTCGGCGTGCACCGGACGACCGAGGGAGCACTTCGATGACTCAGGGAACCGTGAAGTGGTTCAACGGCAGCAAGGGGTTCGGTTTCATCGCCCCTGAGGACGGCGGACCGGACGTCTTCGTGCACCACTCCGAGGTCCACGAGTACGCCTACCAGGGCATACCGGAGAACCAGGCGGTGGAGTTCGAGATCCAGCAGGGCGACCGGGGGCCACAGGCCAAATCGGTCCGGCTTCTCTGACGGGACAAGGGATCGGGAAGCGGGCCACCGCCAGGTGGCCCGCTTCTTCCGTGTGCGGGACCGGTCGGGATCAGTCCACTTCGGACAGATCTGTCGAACCGCGCCGGGAGCGTGCACATCGGCGTCAGTGGGCAGGCTGGTCTCCTGCAAGACCGTCAGGTGACGAACAAGGGTGTCCTCGGACGACGGGTGCGGTCCGCAGCCGCAGGTGGCACGCGGCAGTACTGTCGTCCCATGACTGATGCGCAAGGCGGCCCCACCCTCGGTCCCACGTTGTCCGAGTGGATCAGCGCTCGCGAGGAGACCGAACGGCACCTGGCGGCAGCCGGCTCACCGGTCGACGTGACGTGGGTGCAGCGACTCGCGGACCTGCTCGCCACCGAGAGGTCGTGGCAGGACCAGTACACCGATCTGCTCGCCCTGGGCAGCGCCGGCGGCCACTTCCCGTCTTCGAACCGCTGAGCCGCTGGCCCTGATGTTCTTCGCGGCGGCCGAGGTCACCGCCTGCGGCACGTGCCGCGCCGGATCTGTCGCAAGTGGACCAGGAGGTCGGCGACGCCGGACCTGCCGAGCCGGACCCGCCACCCGTGTTGCGCCGACTGGGAACGAACGCGGCCGGATTCAGTGCTCGCCCTGATGGCCTCGGCGCGGCCAAGCGAGAAACATGGGGTGTTCAGGCGCGCACGACTAACCGGCACCGGCCGGCGTGCGCGACCGTGAACGACCAGGGGGCACGTGGCATGGAATTTCGCCTGTTCGGGGAGATGCAGGTGTGGGCGGCGGGGCGGCTGCTCGACGTGGGGGCACCGCGTCAGCAGGCTGTGCTGGCGGCTCTGGTGATCGACGCCGGACACCCCGTCCCGATCGAGACGCTCGTGGACCGGGTCTGGGGCGAGGATCCACCGGAACAGGCGCGCAACGTCCTCTACTCGCACCTGAGCCGGATCCGGCAGCTGGTCAGGCAGGCCGGTGCCACCGGCATCCCCCGGCTCAACAGCGGCTACCTCCTGCAGGTCGACCCGGACGCGGTCGACCTGCACCGGTTCGTCCGGCTGGCTGTTCAGGGCAGGGACGCCCGGCTGCCGGACGCCGAGAGGTCGGAGGCGCTGACCGAGGCGTTGCGGCTGTGGAGCGGCACGCCGCTCGCGGGTGTCTGCGGCGACTGGCCGGACCAGGTCCGCGAGGTCTGGGGCCGCAGGAGGCTCGACGCGGCCGTGCACTGGGGCGAGGTGGAGCTGCGGCTCGGCCGCCCGGAACCGGTGATCGACACGATCTCCGAGCTCGTCGCGGTGTACCCGCTGGCAGAGCCGTTGGAGGTGCTGCTCATCCGGGCGCTGCACGAGACCGGCCGAAGCGCTGAAGCCGTCGACCGGTACGCCACCGTGCGCAAGCGGCTCGCCGACCAGCTCGGTACCGAGCCCGGCCCGCGGCTGCAGGAGCTGCACGGCGAAATCCTGCGCCGCGAACGGCCGTCCTCCAGCCGTCCCCGTCCCAGATCGGTTCCCGCGCAGCTCCCCGCCGACACGCCGGGGTTCGCCGGACGCGAAGCGGATCTGAGCCGGCTGGACGCCCTGCTCGACGGCCGGTCGGCGGCGACCTCGGTCGTGGTGCTGTCCGGGACCGCCGGTGTCGGCAAGAGCACGCTGGCCGTTCACTGGGCGCACGCGGCGAGCCGGCACTTCCCCGACGGCCGGCTGTACGTGAACCTCAGGGGCTTCGACCCGGCGGGGTCACCGGTCACCGCCGCCGAAGCGATGCGCGGGTTCCTCGAAGCGCTGGAGGTTCCCCAGGACCGGATCCCCTCCAGCCTGGAGGCACAGGCCGGGCTGTACCGGAGCCTGTTGTCCGGGCGGGAGGTCCTGGTGGTGCTGGACAACGCGCGTGACGCGGGCCAGGTCCGTCCCCTGCTGCCCGGCACCCCCGGCTGCACGGTGCTGGTGACCAGCCGCGACCAGTTGCTCGGTCTGGCCGTGGCCGGTGCTCACCTGGTCGAGGTCGGCCTGTTCGACGACACCGAGTCGCACGCGATGCTCGTGGCCCGCCTGGGCACTGGCAGCGTCGCCGCCGAACCGGACGCCGTGCGCGAGATCATCGGTCTCTGCGCGCGTCTCCCCTTGGCGCTGGCCGTCGTCGCGGCCCGCGCGGCGGGGCATCCCCGCTTCCGCCTCGGCGCGCTGGCCGCGCAGTTGCGGGACGCACGCGGTCGCCTCGACGAGTTCGCCAGTGCCGACTCGGCCACCGACCCCCGTGCGGTGTTCTCGTGGTCCTACCTCCGCCTGACTCCGGTGGCGGGCAGGCTGTTCCGCCTGCTGGGCCTGCACGCCGGTCCCGAGATCGGGACGCCCGCGGCGGCCAGTCTCGCCGCGCTGCCCGCCGGCAAGGCCCGCCCGGTGCTCGCCGAACTCACCAGGGCGCACCTGGTCTCCGAGCCCTCCCCCGGCCGCTACACGTGCCACGACCTGCTGCGCGCCTACGCGGCTGAGCTGGCCGAGTCCGAGGAGACGGAGGCTGAACGGGAACTGGCGGTTCGCCGGCTGCTGGCCCACTACTCCCACACCGCCTACCACGCGGACGGGTTCCTCGGTCCGCGCCGCGAGGTGCCGCCGCCGCTGGCCCCCCTGCCTCCTGGCGCCGAGCCGGAACCGATGCTGCGCCGCGAGCAGGCCCTCGCCTGGTTCAAGGCCGAGCACCGCAACCTCGTGACGGCCGTCCACCAGGACGCCACCTTCGACGGCGAGGTGACGGACCTCGTTCGCTGGGTGCAGCTCTTCCTGGAGATGCAGGGGCACTGGCACGACGAGCTGGAAGTGCTCTCCGCCGCACTGGACGCCGCGCTGCGGCTGGGCGACGGGCGAAAACAGGCCTTCGCACTGTGTCAACTGGGCCGCACCCACATCTGGTTCGGCAGGCACACCGACGCCGGCCGGGACCTCCGGGCCGCGCTGGAGCTCTACCGGGCGGTGGGCGACACCGTCGGACAGGCCTACGCCCACTACTCCCTCGCGTGGCTGCTCGACCGTCAGACGGCCGTCGACGACGCGCTCGAGTGCGCCGAGAGGGCACTGGACCTGTTCCGCGGCGCCGGGCACCAGGCCGGGCAGGCGAAGTCCCTCAACGCCGTCGGCTGGTTCCACACCCTGCTCGGCCGGCACCAGGCCGCACTCGGCTACTGCCGCGAAGCTCTCGCACTGCAGGAACATCTCGGCGACCACCTCGCCGCCGCCCAGACGTTGCACAGCATCGGCTACATCCACGCGCAGCTGGGCGACGACGACCAGGCGGTCGCCGGCTACCGCGCCGCAGCCGGCCTGCTGCACCGGCACGGATATCCCGTCACCGAGGCACGGATACTGATCGAGCTCGCCGACCTCCACCACAGCCGCGGCGACGTCGCGTCCGCCCGTGCCGGTTGGCAACGCGCGCAGGACGTCCTCACCCAACTCGCCCACCCCGAGGCCGACGCGGTGCGGGCACGGCTGGCCCACGTGCACCGCAGGCAGTCCGGCGCGGACCACTGATCCGGGGCTGCCGGGCCCCGCAAGGTTTCCACAAGGTCGCCGAGCAGATCAGCACGACATGGTGGCACCTCCAGACGCAGTGATCTGGACATCCACCACCGCAGGCCTTCAAGGAGAGTCATGCGAAATCTCCGAGCTCACCTCATCGGCGTCGCCGGTGCGCTCGCCCTTCTGCTCCCCGCTCTGGGCGCGTCCGCGTCGGGCGCGGTCGGCGTCGCCCAGTCGCCGCCCGCGGACACCGGCAGCGGTGTCCAGGGCAAGTCGGGCGGGGTCGGGGTGGCCGCCGTGTACGGCCCCTTCAACGTCCGCGCCCAGAACAGCAACAAGTGCCTGGACGTCTCAGGTGGCACCGGGTCCACCGGCAACGGCGCCGGCGCGATCATCTGGGACTGCTACGGCCCCGCGCAGACCAACCAGCAGTGGTACTTCCAGGAGACCGGCGACCCGTTCGTGTACAACCTGGTGGCCCGGCACAGCAACAAGTGCCTGGACATCGCGGGCGGTACGGCCGCCGTGCACAACGGTGCCCCGGCGCAGCAGTGGGGTTGCCTGGGGTACTACCAGACCAACCAGAAGTGGTACCTGTCCAGCTACTCCGCCAACGGAATGACGATCTACAAGCTGACGGCGATGCACAGCGGGAAGTGCCTCGACGTGACCGGCGGCACCGGCTCGATCACCAATGGCATCCCCGTCCAGCAGTGGCAGTGCCTGGGCGACGTGCAGACCAACCAGCGCTGGTACCTGACCGCTCCGTGACTCCTTCCGCTGAGTTGGCCATCGGCCGGCCCGCCCACGCCGGCCGATGGCCCCGGCGCCGCTCCCCCAAGTCCACAGCAGACAGCCGACGACCCGAGGGTGGTTCCCATGAACGAGATCAGCCCCGAAGACCTCACGAAGTTCTGCCAGGAGGTGGCGGAGCTCAGGGAGAGGCTCACCAGCGAGCCGCAGCGGAAGCTGCTCGACAACATCCTCGGCCTCGCCTGGGCCTTCTCCACGAAGCAGCAGCCCCTGACCACCGGCTTCGACGGCTGCTTCACAGCGGACGAAGCCGGGCTGCTCCTGGCCTACGACCTGGGTGACTCCGGCACCGGGACGAAGCTGATCCAGGCGGTCTCGGACGGCCCGGTCTTCATCAGCGCCAAAGTGATCGGCCACCTGATCAAATGAGCACGCGGCCGGCCACCCTGGTGTCGATGCCGTTCCAGCAAGTGGATCGGCCGTCCATCCAGCTGGGACTGCTCAAGGCGATCGCGGGTGCGCACGGTTTTCCCGTGCGCACCCTGCACGCCGGCCTCGACTTCGCCGAGCGGATCGGGCTCGGCTACTTCTCCCTGCTGGCGGACCACCGAGGGCCGCAGATCGGCGAATGGCTGTTCTCCGCCGAGGCGTTCGGAGCCGCTGCTCCCGATCCCGACGGCCTCCTGCTCGACGAACTCGCCGACCGACTGTCCTACCTGGACGGTCCGGATGTCTCGGCGCGCGAGCGTCTGCTGGCCACGCGCGAGCAGGACGTGCCCGCGTTCCTGGACGCGCTCGCGGACGAGCTCGAAGGTGTCCAACTGGTCGGGTTCACCTCGACGTTCCAGCAGAACACGGCCTCGTTCGCGCTCGCGCGGCGTCTGAAGGAACGGTCTCCCGGCGTGCTGACCGTTTTCGGCGGCGCCAACTTCGACGGTGAGATGGGCCTGGAGCTGGTCCGGTCGGTCGACTGCGTCGACTTCGCGGTGATCGGCGAGGCGGACACGGCGTTCCCCGCCCTCCTCGCGGCTATCGAGGCGGGCGACGATCCGTCAGTCATACCCGGAGTCGCGCGGCGGGACGGGAACCAGGTCGTCGCCACCCCTCCCGCGGCACCCCGCGCGCAGCTCGACGACCTGCCGGCTCCGGACTACGACGAGTACTTCGAACGGGCCGCGCGACTGAACCTGCCCACGGACCACGTCGCCCTTCCGTTCGAGTCCGCGCGGGGGTGCTGGTGGGGTGCCAAGCACCACTGCACGTTCTGCGGGCTCAACGGATCGACCATGCGGTTCCGGTCCAAGTCGCCGAAGCACGTGCTCGCGGAACTGGACGAGCAGTCACGGCGGTACCGGACGTTCCGCTTCGACGCCGTCGACAACATCCTCGCCCCCGGCTATCTCAAGGAGCTGCTCCCCGCACTCGCCGAACGCGGCCGCGACTACCAGATCTTCTACGAGGTCAAGGCGAACCTCACCCGGCCCCAGGTCAAAGCCCTGGCCGCGGCCGGGGTCACCCGGCTGCAACCCGGCCTGGAGTCGCTGAGCTCCCACGTTCTCTCGTTGATGGACAAGGGTGTCCGCGCCTCCCAGAACGTCAACCTGCTGCGCTGGGCCCGCTACTACGGGATCTCCGTCGGCTGGAACGTCCTCTGGGGCTTCCCAGGCGAGACCGGGCAGGACTACGCCGACCAGGCCGCCGCGATCCCGCACCTGACCCACCTGCAGCCGCCGGCCGGTGCGGCCCGCGTGTGGCTGGAGAGGTTCAGCCCGTTGTTCACCCGCTTCCCACTGGCCTGGAAACGCCCCGAGGCAAGCTACCAGCACGTCTACCCGTCCACAGTGGACATCGGGAAGATGGCCTACTTCTTCGACTACGAACTGGAGAGCGCGCTGGCACCGGACGCCTACTCAGGCGTTCAGGACGCCGTCAGGCGGTGGGAGGAGGCCTGGAACGAACAGCCGCCCGTGCTGCTCTACCGCTCGGCACCCGGATTCCTGCAGATCTACGACGGACGTCCGGAACGTCAAGGGACGTACACGTTCCACGACGTTCTCGCCGACATCTACCTCGCCTGCGTCGACCGCCCCCGCACCGCCCGGGCGGTTCATCGCGACCTCGGACTCGACGCGCCTGTGTCCGAGGTGGTGGACGTCTTCGGTGAGTTCGCCCGCAGAGGGCTCATGTTCCTCGACGACGACCTCGCCATCGCACTCGCACTGCCTGCCACGCCCGGACGTTGACGAAGACCCACCGCCTGGGCCGCGCGTCGGAAGAACCTCGGCACCACCGGCCAGAAGGGCGATCGACATGGACCCGGTCATCATCACGGAGGCGGCGAACGCGACCGCCGAGCGGCTCACCGGGTGGACCCCGCGGGAGTTCACCTGGGGGCCGCTGCACAGGAGGGGCCGCAGGATGCTCGGGGGTGCCACGTGGATCCTGTTCCCCAACGGGACGGCGACCTTCGACGCGACGGTCGTCAGCCGCGACGACAACAGCACGTGGGTGATCTGGCACGTCGACCTGCTCGACCGCGACGGCACGACCCTCGGTTCGCTCGCCGGGGAGCACCCGGTCGAGGGCGACTGGCGCAAGTTCGTCAAGACCATGCCCAGCAACGGCGAGCACTACCGCTTCCGCGCGCTGGCCACGTTCGACAAGGCGCTGTGGGACGACATCGCCGCGCTGAAGATGTACTCGAGTTGCTGAGCGGAGCGGACGGACAGGGCCAAGCGGAGGGTGCGCGATCCACCGACGCGGTTCACCTCCGCTTGGGCCACGGAATCAGCATCATGACGCCGGCACTGGCGCACAGCAGCCCGATCGTCGTCCACAGCTGTTGCCCGGTCATGAAACTGCCCTTCAGATATCCCAGTCCCTGCGCGGTCCACACACCGCCGACCACCAGCAGCACGATCCCGATCCCGACCAGCAGTTTCCTGTTCATGGCAGGAAGGCTACCGGCGACGGGACGTCCGGAAGGTTCGATGGCGGTCGTACCATGAACGTCGTCGCAGTCGTGAGGAGTCGCCGTGGCACGCCCCCGCACCACCCCGCGGACCGTGGAGCACCCGGACCTGTCCGAGGTCACGTTGCAGCAGGTCCTGGAGGCGCTGGCGGACCCGGTAAGGCGCATGGTCGTGAGCCAGCTGGCGCGAGCGGGCGGCGACAAGGGGTGCGGCTCATTCGACACGCCGGTGTCGGACTCGACGCTCACCCACCACTTCAACGTGCTGCGCGAGGCGGGCGTGATCCGGCAGCACTACCGGGGCACGACCAAGCTGAACTCGTTGCGCGCCGACGAACTGGAGGCCAGGTTCCCCGGCCTGCTGGACGCCGTGGTGACCGCCGCGGAGGCCGAGGCCTGACTTCGATGGTGGTCAAAGTTTGACGACCGTCAAACTTTGGGGCAGGGTGAGCGGCACTGCGACACCCGACCCCGGAGGGCGGCTCCACCATGGCCAGGCATGTGCGGTTCGACCGGCTCGGCGGTCCCGAGGTGTTGACGCTCCACGACGTCGAGGTGGGCGAGCCCTCCGCGGGCGAGGTGCGGATCCGGGTGGACGCGATCGGCCTGAACCGGGCCGAAGTCATGTTCCGCGAAGGTGTCTACTACGAACAGCCGGTCTTCCCCGCCACGCTCGGGTACGAGGCCGCCGGCGTGGTCGAGGCGGTCGGCGCGGGGGTGGCGCACCTCGCCGCAGGCGACTTGATCGCGGTCGTGCCCGCATTCTCACTGACCCGCTACGGCACCTACGGCGACCACGTGATCGTGCCCGCCTCCGCCGTCGTCGCCCGCCCGGCGAACGTCGACGCGGTCCAGGCCGCGGCCGTCTGGATGGCCTACATCACCGCGTACGGGCCGCTGTTCGAGTCCGGCGAGGTCCGGCCCGGCGACCACGTGCTGATCAGCGCCGCCGCGAGCAGCGTCGGGCAGGCGGCCGTGCAGATCGCCCGCCACGTCGGCGCGGTCCCGATCGCCACCACCCGCGACGCCTCGAAGCGGCAACGGCTCCTCGACGCGGGCGCGGCGGACGTCGTCGTCACCGGGGAGGAGGACCTGCCCGCACGCGTCAAGGCGATCACCGGCGGCGAGGGCGTGCGTCTGGCGTTCGACCCGATCGCGGGCCCCGGCGTCGAGACCATCGCGCGGGCCATCGCGCCCGGCGGTCACCTGGTCGTCTACGGCGCCCTCGACCCGCGGCCCACTCCCCTGCCGAACGCGAGCAGCTACCCGCAGCTCACCAGCCGCGCGTACTCGATGCACTCGATCAGCCGGGATCCCGAACGCCTGCGCCGCGCCGTCGCGTTCATCAACGCGGGCCTCGTCACCGGATCGTTCACGCCCGTCGTGGACCGGACGTTCGACCTCACGGAGATCGCCGACGCCCACCGTCACATGGAGGCGAGCGGCCACATCGGCAAGATCGTCGTGACCGTGTCCCACGACGGCGACTAGGACTGGACCGGGGACACCTTCTCGTCGTACTCGCGCTGGCACTCCTGGATCCGCGCGCTGTGCTCCACGGTCCAGCCGTAGAGGTGGCAGAACGGCTCGCGCAGCGACTCACCCATCGGCGTCAGGGAGTACACGACGCCGACCGGTGAGGTCGGCAGGACGGTCCGGACGATCATCCCGTTGCGCTCCAGGCGGCGCAGGGTCTGCGTGAGCACCCGTTGCGTGATGCCGTCGAGCCGGCGCTTCAGCTCGTTGAACCGGGTCGGCTCCACCAGCACCGCCATGGCCATCATCGACCACTTGTCCGCGATCTGGTCCAGGATCGGCCGGCTCGGGCAGTCGGCGCTGAAGACGACGGGCTCGCCCACGGTGGTGTCCTCCGGCATCCCTGGTTCTGCGAGAGTGCGTTCTTGACGAGGCTAGCAGCGGAACTGACCCTAGGTATGCGTTGAATACCTAGGAACGGAGCTGGACCTCATGACCCTCGGCGACTTCACCACGCTGCGCACCGGCCTGCGGGACGGGGTGCTGACCGTCGTCCTCGACAACCCGCCGGTGAACGTGCTCGGTGCCACGACCATGCGCGAAGTGCGGGACCTGCTGACCGGCGTGCGGGACGACCCCGGGGTGAAGGTGATCGTGTTCGAGAGCGCGAACCCCGAGTTCTTCCTCGCCCACGTGGACATGCACATCCTCGACCAGCGGGAACTCCTCGAAGAGCTCGCCGCGTCCGCCCCGCCGGGCGTGAACGTCTTCCAGGCCACCGGCGAGCTGCTGAGGCACCAGCCGCAGATCACGATCGTGAAGCTCGCCGGCAAGGCGCGCGGTGGTGGCGCGGAGTTCGTGGCGGCGGCGGACCTCGTGTTCGCCGCCGAGGAGACCGCGGGGCTCGGGCAGGTCGAGGCGCTCATGGGCATCATTCCCGGCGGTGGCGCCACCCAGTACCTGCGGGAACGGGCAGGCCGGAACCGCGCGCTGGAACTGGTCCTCGCCGGCGAGCTCCTCGACGCCCGGACCGCGGCCGCCTACGGCTGGATCAACCGGGCGGTCCCCGCCGCCGAACTGGACGCGCACGTCGACCGGGTCGCCCGCACCATCGCCGGGCTCGCCGACGGCGTGGTCGCGGCCGCCAAGCGCACGTTGCCGCCCGCCGACCTCGGCGCCGGGCTCGTCGTGGAGAACGACGCGTGGGCGTCGCTGGTCGGGCGGCCCGCCGCCCAGCGCCTCATGAGCGAGGCGCTCACCGCGGGCGCTCAGACCGTGGAGGGCGAACGCGACCTCGAGACACTCATGGGTGGACTCAGGGCGCGGTGACCGTCGCGAGCATCAGTGGGAGCCGGGGCAAGACCTCACCGGCTCCCTTTCCGCGCGTGCGAATGCTAAAAGTGTTAGCGCTCACTTCAGACGCGAGCACGATTTGTTCGAATACTTTCGATGAAATTCGACACCATTCGACTTGATTGCGCATTACTCACCCACACTTACCTCCCCCATTCAGCTCATTTCTCCGGACCTGCGCGTTCGCCTTCTTGTGAGCGTGAACACCGAGCTGCAACACTCCTGACCGGCGCACTCACCGTCGCATGCGGGAGGGGACAGACCATGCCGCATTTCCGCCGAAGACGATTCCGCGCCAGCACTCGTCTCCCTCCGCACCGCAGGTGACGGAGGCGCACCAGCGCGAACAGGATCGCCGCGCCCATCACGCCCGCATTCCGGGCACGTCCGGTGAAAGTGTGGAAGATGAAACTGACATCGAGGTCGGTGTCACTCGTTCCGATCATGTCGACAGCAGCGGCGGCGGCCCTGGGCGCCGTGCTCGTCGTGTCCGCTCCCGCCAGCGCGGCGACCACCCTCGGCGCGGCCGCCGCGCAGTCGGGCCGCTACTTCGGCACCGCGGTCGCGGCGGGCAAGCTGAACGACCAGACGTACGTGAACATCCTCAACACCGAGTTCTCCATGGTGACCGCCGAGAACGAGATGAAGTGGGACGCGACCGAGCCCAACCGCGGTCAGTTCAACTACTCCGGAGGTGACCGCGTCCTCAACCAGGCCGTGGGCAACGGCAAGCGGGTCCGCGGGCACGCCCTGCTGTGGCACCAGCAGGAACCCGGCTGGGCGCAACGCCTCGAGGGCTCCGACCTGCGCCAGGCCATGATGAACCACGTCACCCAGGTCACCACCCACTACAGGGGCAAGATCTACGCCTGGGACGTCGTCAACGAGGCGTTCGCCGACGGCGGCAGCGGTGGGCGGCGCGACTCCAACCTGCAGCGCACCGGCAACGACTGGATCGAGGCGGCGTTCCGCGCGGCCCGTGCGGCCGATCCCGCCGCGAAGCTCTGCTACAACGACTACAACACCGACAGCGTCAACGCGAAGTCCACCGGCATCTACAACATGGTCCGCGACTTCAAGGCCCGGGGCGTGCCGATCGACTGCGTCGGCTTCCAGTCCCACCTGTCCAACAACGCGCCGTCGGACTACCAGGCGAACCTCCAGCGCTTCGCCGACCTGGGCGTCGAGGTGCAGATCACCGAGCTCGACATCTCCGGGAGCAACCAGGCGAACGCCTACGGGGCCGTGACGAGGGCCTGCATGGCGGTGCGCGCCTGCACCGGAATCACCGTGTGGGGCATCCGCGACACCGACTCGTGGCGCACCGGCGAGAACCCCTTGCTGTTCAACGGTTCCGGCGCCAAGAAGGCCGCGTACACCGCGGTGCTCGACGCGCTGAACGCGGGAGGCCCCGGTCCCACGACGACCACCACGACCAACGACCCCGTGCCCGGCGGCTGCACGGCGTCGGTCTCGCTGAACCAGTGGGACGGCGGGTTCGTCGCCACGGTCGAGGTCACCGCCGGATCCACCGCCCTGCGCGGCTGGCGGGTCGCGACGACCCTGTCGAACGGGACGGTCACCTCCTCCTGGAGCTCCAACCGCAGCGGCACCAGCGGTTCCGTCACCTTCACCAACGTGGACTACAACGGCGCCGTGCCGGCGGGCCAGTCCACCGAGTTCGGATTCCAGGGCACCGGCAGCGGATCCGGGCTCACCCCCTCCTGCACCGCCACCTGACGTTCCGCCACACACCACCGGAGGACGGCTCCCGCGGCCCGGGCACACGACCCGGGCCGCGGAGCCTCCCTGCCCTCGGGAGACGACGATGGCCACGAAACGAAGGTTCTGGACGACCGCCGCCGCGGTGGTGGCGCTGGTCCTCACCGTGATCGCCCCGGCGAGAGCGGACAACCCGATCGTGCAACACATCCACACAGCCGACCCGGCGCCGTTGGTCCACAACGGACGGGTCTACCTCTACACAGGACACGACGAGGACGGCTCGACCTGGTTCACCATGAAGGAATGGCGGGTCTGGTCGTCCGCCGACATGGTGAACTGGACCGACCACGGCTCCCCCATGAACCTCGGGACCTTCAGCTGGGCCAAGCAGGACGCCTGGGCCGGGCAGGCGGTCGAGCGCAACGGCAAGTTCTACTGGTACGTCCCCGCCGTCACCAAGGCCACCGGCCGACCGGCCATCGGCGTCGGGGTCAGCGACAGCCCCACGGGCCCGTTCCGCGACGCCATCGGACGCCCCCTGGTCGAGAACGGTGAGATCGACACGACGGTCATGATCGACGACGGCGGCCAGGCCTACCTGTACTGGGGCAACCCGAACCTGTCCTACGTCCGGCTCAACGCCGACATGATCTCCTACTCCGGTGGCGTCAACCGCATCCCGCTGACCACCGCGGGGTTCGGCACGCGCACCGGTGACCCGAACCGGCCCACCCTCTACGAGGAGGGCCCCTGGGTCTACAAGCGCAACGGCCTGTACTACAACGTCTTCGCGGCCAAGTGCTGCTCGGAGTTCATCGCCTACTCCACCGCGCCGAGCCCGACCGGGCCGTGGACCTACCGCGGCACCGTGATGCCCACCCAGGGCAGCAGTTTCACGAACCATCCGGGCATCGTCGACTTCAAGGGCGGCTCGTACTTCTTCTACCACAACGGTGCCCTGCCCGGCGGGGGTGGCTTCACCCGTTCCGTCGCCGTCGAGAAGTTCACCTACAACTCCGACGGCACGATCCCGACCATGAACATGACCACGGCCGGACCGCCTGCCGCGGACACGCTCAACCCCTACGTCCGCCAGGAAGGCGAGACCATCGGGTGGAGCAGCGGCGTCGAGACCGAGCCGTCCAGCGAGGGCGGTATGAACCTGAGCCACCTCAACAACGGCGACCACGTGAAGCTGAAGAACGTCGCCTTCGGCAACGGCGCCAGGACCTTCACCGCCCGTGTCGCGTCCACCGTCGCGGGAAGCTCCGTCGAGGTCCGTTCCGGCAGCCCGACCGGTGCTCTCGCCGGCAGCTGCTCGGTGCCGAACACCGGTGGCTGGCAGAACTGGACCACCGTCTCCTGCGCGGTGAGCGGTCTGACCGGCACCCGTGACCTCTACCTCAGGTTCGCGGGAGGCAGCGGTTACCTGCTCAACGTGAACTGGTGGCAGTTCGCCGCCTGATCCCCCACTCATCGCAAGGAGCGACATGTCCGACCTGAACCGGCGGCAGCTCATGAAGCTGGGTGCGGGAGTGGTGCTGACGCAGGCCGGGTGGACGACCACCGGTACCGCCTCAGCGGCGCCCGAGGAGGTGCGGGCGGCGAACGACCTCGCGCTCTGGTACGACCGCCCGGCCGGCAGCGACTGGCTGCGCGCGCTGCCGGTGGGCAACGGGCGGCTCGGCGCGATGGTGTTCGGCAACACCGACACCGAACGCCTGCAGCTCAACGAGGACACGGTCTGGGCAGGGGGCCCGCACGACTACAGCAACCCGCGGGGCGCCGGGTCCCTGGCCCAGATCCGGCAGCTCGTGTTCTCGAACCAGTGGACGCAGGCGCAGTCGCTGATCGACCAGACGATGCTGGGCAGTCCGGCAGGCCAGCTCGCCTACCAGCCGGTGGGCGACCTGCGGCTGGCGCTGCCGTCGGGCACCGCGAGTGGGTACCAGCGCACGCTCGACCTCACGACGGCGACGGCCGCGGTCGGTTACGTGATGAACGGTGTGCGACACCGGCGCGAGGTGTTCGCCAGCGCACCCGACCAGGTGATCGTTCTGCGCCTGACCTCGGAGACGTCGGGATCGGTCTCCTTCACCGCGTCGTTCAGCTCACCCCAGCGGACGACGACGTCCAGCCCGGACGCCACGACCATCGCGCTGGACGGGATCTCCGGCACTCAGCGGGGAATCGCGGGCACCGTGCGGTTCCTCGCGCTGGCCAGGGTGGTGGCCGAGGGCGGCTCCGTCAGCAGCTCGGCGGGGACGATGCGGGTGAGCGGTGCCAACGCGGTCACCGTGCTGATCTCCATCGGCACCAGCTACGTCGACTTCCGCACCGTCAACGGCGACTACCAGGGCATCGCCCGCAGCCGCCTGAACGCCGCGCAGGGCCTCTCCTTTGACACCCTGCGCTCGCGGCACGTCGCGGACCACCAGGCGTTGTTCGGACGCGTGACACTCGACGTGGGGCGGACTGCGGCGGCCGACCAGCCGACCGACGTCCGGATCTCCCGGCACGCGAGCACGTCCGACCCGCAGTTCGCCGCGCTGCTCTTCCAGTACGGCCGCTACCTGCTGATCTCGTCGTCGCGGCCCGGCACGCAGCCGGCGAACCTGCAGGGCATCTGGAACGACCAGATGGCGCCGTCGTGGGACTCCAAGTACACGATCAACGCCAACCTGCCGATGAACTACTGGCCGGCGGACACCACCAACCTCGGCGAGTGCTTCCAGCCCGTGTTCCGCATGGTCGGCGACCTCACCGTCACCGGCGCGCGCACCGCCCAGGTCCAGTACGGGGCGCGCGGCTGGGTCACCCACCACAACACCGACGCCTGGCGCGGCTCGTCGGTCGTCGACTTCGCGGCGGCGGGCATGTGGCAGACGGGCGGGGCGTGGCTGTCCACGCTGATCTGGGACCACTACCGCTTCACCGGGGACGTGGACTTCCTGCGCACGTACTACCCGGCGCTCAAGGGATGCGCGCAGTTCTTCCTCGACACGCTCGTCACCGAGCCGAGCCTCGGGTACCTCGTCACCAACCCGTCGAACTCGCCGGAACTCAACCACCACGCCAACGCATCCGTCTGCGCCGGGCCGACGATGGACATGCAGATCCTGCGCGACCTCTTCGACGGCTGCGCGAGCGCGTCCGAGGTGCTCGGCGTCGACACCGACTTCCGCGCGCAGGTGCGGTCGGCGCGCCAGCGGCTCGCCCCGACGAAGGTCGGGTCCCGCGGCAACGTGGTGGAGTGGCTGCACGACTGGGTGGAGACCGAACCGAACCACCGGCACGTCTCGCACCTGTACGGCCTGCACCCGAGCAACCAGATCACCAAGCGCGGCACGCCCGCGCTGCACACCGCCGCACGCCGCACCCTCGAACTGCGCGGTGACGCGGGCACGGGGTGGTCCCTCGCCTGGAAGATCAACTACTGGGCGCGGCTGGAGGAGGGCTCACGGGCGCACGACCTGCTGCGGTCCCTGGTGACGACCGACCGCCTCGCGCCCAACATGTTCGACCTGCACCCGCCGTTCCAGATCGACGGCAACTTCGGCGCGACCTCCGGCATCGCGGAGATGCTGCTGCACAGCCACAACGGCGAGCTGCACGTGCTCCCCGCCCTGCCTCCGGCGTGGCCGGCGGGCAGTGTCACGGGGTTGCGCGGGCGCGGCGGGTACACGGTCGGCGCGACGTGGGCGGCCGACGGCGCGATCACGCTGTCCGTCACCGCGGACCGCAGCGGCACGGTCCGCGTCCGCAACCGGATCTTCACCGGCACCCACGAGCTGCGCGACACGACCACCGGCACCGTGGTCCCGGCTGTGAAACCCGAGGCCGACGTCGTGGAGTTCACCGTCCAAGGTGGACACACCTACCGCGCGACCGGCCAGGGCACCGGTTCGGGGGTGCGACCGGGCGTGCCCTACCGGCTCGTCGCCCGGCACAGCGGGAAGTACGCCGACATCAGCGGTGCGTCCACGGCACCCGGCGCGCTGGTGCAGCAGTGGTCCCCGACCGGCGGGCTCAACCAGCAGTTCGAGTTCCTCGACTCCGGCGGCGGGTACCACCGCGTCCGGGCCCGGCACAGCGGCCTGGTGCTCCAGGTCGCGGGCACGGCCACGGGTGCCGACGTCACCCAGCAGACCGACACCGGTGCCACGTCCCAGCAGTGGCGCGTGACCGACCACGGCGGCGGGGTCGTCAGCCTGGTCAACCGGCTGAGCGGGCTCGCCCTCGACGTGTGGCAGGCCTCGGCCGCCGACGGCGCCCGGATCTCCCAGTGGACCCCCGGAGGGGCCGAGAACCAGCGATTCCAACTCCAACCAGCGTGACGAACCGGAGGAACGACGATGTTCCAGCAGCACAAGGGGTTCCGCCATGTCCCGGCGTAGGGTCGTGCTCGCCATGGCGGTCGCGGGCGCCGTGGCCTTCCTGGGCGCGGCGGGCATCGCCGTCGGCGGCACGGCACCGGGCCAGGTCGGTGCCCTGGCGGGCACGGCGGGGTGCGGCAAGGCACCGGCTCTCGCCAGCGGCCAGCACACGATCTCGAGCGGCGGCCAGAACCGCACGTACGTCCTGCGCGTGCCGCCCGGCTACGACAACAACCGCCAGTACCGGTTGTTCGTCGGCCTGCACTGGCGCGGCGGCACCGCGAACGACGTCGACTCCGGCGGCGGTGACGGCTACAACTGGTCCTACTACGGCCTGCGCCGGCTCTCCGACACCGCGAACAACGGCACGATCTTCGTGGCACCACAGGGCAACGGCAACGGCTGGGCCAACCCCGGCGGGCAGGACCTGACGTTCATCGACGACCTGGTCCGGTTGCTGGACAACAGCCTGTGCGTCGACACGGCCCAGCGCTACGCCGGTGGCTTCAGCTACGGCGGCGGCATGTCCTACGCGCTCGCCTGCGCCCGCGCCAAGGTGTTCCGGGCGGTCGTCGTCTACTCGGGCGCCGAGCTCAGCGGGTGCAGCGGGGGCAGCGACCCCATCGCCTACCTTGGCATCCACGGGATCAGCGACAACGTCCTGGGCATCGGCCTGGGCCGGGGGCTGCGCGACCGGTTCGTCCGCAACAACGGCTGCACCGCGCAGAACGCGCCGGAACCGCGGGCCGGCAGCAGGACGCACGTCGTCACGGCCTTCAGCGGCTGCCGCGCCGGCTACCCGGTGGTGTGGGCCGCGTTCGACGGCGGCCACACCCCGGGCCCGATCGACTCGGGCGGCGACGGCTGGCGCACCTGGACGTCCGGGGAGGCCTGGAAGTTCATCACCCAGTTCGACGGCGGTCCCGGCCCGACCACGACCACCACCACGACGACCACGACCTCGAACCCGCCGGGTGGCGCGGACTGCCGGGTAGGCGACGTGATCAACGCCTGGAACACCGGCCTGACCTCGAACATCACCATCACGAACACGAGCTCGACGCCGATCAGCGGCTGGTCGCTCGTCTTCACCCTGCCCGGCGGCCAGACCATCACCTCCGGCTGGGGCGCCACCTACTCCCCCGCGTCGGGCCAGGTGACGGCCAGGAACGTGTCCTACAACGCCGACATCGCGCCCAACGCGTCCATCACGGTCGGCTTCCAGGCGAACCACACCGGCAACGCCTCCGCCCCGGCCTCGTTCGCCCTCAACGGCAAGACGTGCGCGGCCGCGTGAGGACCACGGAAGAGAAACCCGTGCGACGCGACTCCAACAACGAGCGTCGTCGCTGATCGCGGCGGCCGCACTGGTCCTCTCCGGTGCCGGTACCGCCCAGGCGCAGGCACCGGCCGTGCTCGCGGGCACGGCCGGTGCGGGCAGACCCGGCGCGCTGATCCGCCGTGGTGCACCACACTCGTCTTATTGCACCGTCCAGCCGGTACAATAACTCCATGACTCGTGGGAACGCACAAACGTCGGCGGAGGTGCCGGCTCTCCATCGACGCAGGTGGGCGGCGTTGGTGGTGCTGGTCGGCTCGATGCTGCTGCTGGCCATCGACGGCACGGTGCTGTACCTGGCGGTCCCGTCGTTGACCGCGGACCTCGCGCCGAGCTTGACGCAGGTCCTGTGGATCGGCGACGTCTACGCGCTGGCGCTGGCGGGTCTGCTGGTGACCACGGGCACGCTCGCCGACCGGCTCGGCCGCAAGCGCGTGCTGCTGGTGGGGACCGCGGCGTTCGGTGCCGCGTCGGCGCTGGCGGCGTTCGCGCCGAACGCGGAGATGCTGATCGCGGCACGGCTGCTGCTCGGTGTGGCCGGAGCGACGATCATGCCGTCCACGCTGTCGATCATCCGCAACATGTTCCCCGACCAGGCCGAACGCACGAAGGCGATCGCGATCTGGTCAGCCGCCTCTGCCGGCGGCATGGCGCTGGGGCCGCTGGTCGGCGGGCTGCTGCTGGAGCACTTCTGGTGGGGCTCGGTATTCCTGATCAACGTGCCCGTGGTGCTGGTGTTCCTGGTGGCGGGCGCGATCCTCCTGCCGGAGTCGCGCAATCCGCGACCGGGCCGGTTCGACCTGCTGTCCGCGGCGATGTCGATGACGGCCATCGTCCCGCTGGTCTACGCCGTCAAACACGCCATCAGCGCCGGCCTGGACTTCCAGACGGTGCTCGCCACGGCGGTCGGCGTGGCCGCGGGTGTGCTGTTCGTCCGCCGTCAGCGCCGGCTGGAGACGCCGCTGATCGACGTGGAGCTGTTCGCCAACAAGGCTTTCAGCGGGGCGGTGCTGGCCAACTTCGTCGCGATCTTCGCGCTGATGGGCGTGTTGTTCTTCTTCTCCCAGTACCTGCAGCTCGTGCGCGGCCTGCGCCCGTTGGCCGCCGGGCTGGTCGAGCTGCCCACGACCGTGGCGTCCATCCTGGCCGTCGCCGTGGTCGGGGTGCTCGTGGCCCGTCTGGGAACCGGCCGTGCCGTGGCAGCGGGCCTGCTGCTCGCCGCGCTCGGCCTGGTGCTCGTCGCGGTCGCGGAGAACGCCGACGACACCCTGTGGCTGGCGGCGGCCCTGCTCCCGCTGGGGCTGGGCATCGGCGTGGCGATGACGCTCACCGTCGACGCCGTGGTCTCCGCGGTGCCGTCCGAACGCGCCGGTGCCGCCTCGGCCATCTCCGAGACTGCCTTCGAGCTCGGCGGCGCGCTCGGCATCGCCCTGCTCGGCTCGACGGTGACCCTGGTCTACCGGGCGTCGCTGGACCTGCCCGCCACCCTGCCCGGCCCCGCCCGCGCGGCCACGGAGGACTCCCTGGCCGCGGCGGTCAACACGGTTCGCGACAGCCCCGGCGTGATCGAGGCGGCACGCGACGCGTTCACGACCGCCATGCAGGTCACGTCCGTCGTCGCCGCCGCGATCACCGTGATCGCCGCCCTCATCGCCTGGTTCACCATCCCCTCCGGTAGGAAGAGCGCCACCACCACGACCGAGGAGTAGTCCATGCCGCGTGTAGCCGGGCGCACCCCCGAGGACACCCGCCGCGTGCTGCTGGACGCCGCGGGCTCGTGCATCCGCGCCCGCGGCACCTCCGCGACCCTCGACCACATCGCCAAGGAAGCGGGCGTGTCCAAGGGTGGTCTCCTGCACCACTTCGCCACCAAGGACGACCTCGTGCGGGCACTCGCCCAGGACCTGTTCGACCGGTTCCGCGCCGACGTCCTCGCCGCCGCGGACCTCGACGACGTCGCACCGGGGCGCCTGACCCGCGCCTACGTCCGGGTCAGCGCCGAGTTCTCCCACGACCCCGGCAAGTTCCGGGACCTGGTCCCCCTGCTCAGCCACCTCGCGACCGTCCCGGAGATCACCGAGCTCGCCCGCGAGGACACCCTCCGCTGGCACGACGACCTCGCCGCCGACGGCCTCCCGCCCCACGTCACCGCACTGATCACGGCCGCGGCCGACGGCATCAGCGCCATGCCCGCCTGGCACCACCACCCGGACCGCAAGCCGCTGACCGATCTCGAAGCCCTCCTGATCGGGCTCACGACGCCCGGCCCCGCGTGGGACCACCTCGCCCCACCGCGCGGCTGATCTTCGCGCCACACCCACGGCGGGGCACCGGTTCAGCAGCAGAACGCCGGTCCCGGCACCGCCGGACCCCTCGCGAGCCGGCCGACGTCACGCCGTGGGGTGGAGGTGGCTGCGCTTCCCGTCGGTGTCGAGGATGACGAGGATCTCCGCCGGTCCGCCGTGCGCCTTGATGGCGTGGGGGGTCATGGTGGAGAACTCGGCGGCCTGGCCGGTCTCCACGCGGATGGCGCGCTCGCCGAGGATCAGCGCGACGGTGCCCGACAGAACGGTGAACCACTCCTTCCCGGGGTGAACTCCGAGCTGGTCGACTCCCGGTCCGTGCGCCTCGTCGGTGATGCGCATCTTGGCGACGGTGACACCGGCGGGCGCGGATCCGCGGCTCAGCAGCCAGGTGGTCAGTCCGCGTTGCTCGTCGCGCTCGGGCCTGATCACGACGTCGTCGTCGTTGACGGCCTCGACCAACTCGTCGACCGAGGTCGTCAGAGCGTGTGCCAGTGCGGTCAGCTGCTCGAGGGTCATGCGCTGGCGCCCTGTCTCGATGCGGCTCAGACCGGACGGGCTCATGTGGGCGCGCTCAGCGAGGTTGTCCAAGGACCAGCCCCGTGCCTGCCGCAGGCTCCGGATCCGCATGCGGACCACCCTGTCCAAATCGCCTTCTTGCGTCATATGCAAGAGTGTATGCGAGCCGTGCAAGTCGCCGTTACGGTCGAAACATGAACAGCACCGAGACTCGCC
The DNA here is from genome assembly GCF_014653695.1 of Lentzea cavernae. Taxonomy (GTDB): domain Bacteria; phylum Actinomycetota; class Actinomycetes; order Mycobacteriales; family Pseudonocardiaceae; genus Lentzea; species Lentzea cavernae. The sequence continues at coordinate 431,399 of NZ_BNAR01000005.1, forward strand.
CGTCCGACCAGGACCACTCCGGAGCCGACGTGGCCACCATCGCGATGGCCGAACTCCTGGACCTGGACGCCGAGGTCCTCCGGACCTACCTGTCCGAGCTGGTCGACTGGCTGGGCGAACTGTCCGACCGGGAACCCGACCACATCACCGACCTGGGCAGCGGGACCGGGACCGGCACCCTCGCCCTCGCGCGGCGGTTCACGCGGGCCGACGTCACCGCCGTGGACCTCTCTCCCCAGATGCTCCACCTGCTGCGGTCGAAGGCGACCGCGCTCGGCCTGTCCGGCCGGGTCCGGGGCGTCTGGGCCGACCTGGACCAGGACTGGCCGCGGCTTCGGACCAGCGACCTGATCTGGGCGGCCGCGTCACTGCACCACGTGACCGATCCCGGCCGGGTGCTGGCCGCGGCGTTCGACAACCTGCGGCCCGGTGGCCTGCTGGCCGTCACCGAGATGGACTTCTTCCCCCGGTTCCTGCCCGACGACATCGGCGTGGGCCGGCACGGCCTGGAAGCCCGCGTGCACGCCACGCTGAACCCGGACCCGCCCCACGACTGGTCCGAGCACCTGACGCGCGCGGGATTCGTCCTCGAGGCCACCCGGCCGTTCGTCATCGACCTGCCGGCTCCGCTGCCGCCCGCCACTGCCCGCTACGCGCAGGTGTGCCTGACGAGGCTGCGCTCCGCCCTCGACGGCCGGCTGCCCGCCGACGACCTGGCCGCACTCGCCGCGGTCCTCGACCACAACGGCGCGCACAGCGTCTTGCGACGCGACGACCTCACCGTCCGGACCACCCGCACCACCTGGGCGGCCCGCCGTCCCTGACCCGGACAACCGCTCGTCCCTCACGCCCAGAAACGGTCTCGTCATGCCCAGTTCCGGCTCGCCCCCTGGTCCCGCAGCACCACCGCACCGCTGGCGAATCCTCGTGATCATCGGCATCGCCCAGCTGATGGTGGTCCTGGACTCCACCGTCGTGAACATCGCCCTGCCCTCGGCCCAGGCGGAGCTCGGCTTCTCCGACGGCAACCGGCAGTGGGTCATCACGGCCTACGCGCTGTCGTTCGCCGCACTGCTGCTGCTCGCCGGCCGGCTCGCCGACCTCTTCGGCCGCAAACCCGCCTTCCTCCTCGGTGCCGCGGGCTTCGCCGCCGCGTCCGTCCTCGGCGGCATGGCGACCAGCCTCAGCGTGCTGATCACCGCCCGCGTGCTGCAGGGCGTGTTCGCCGCGCTGCTCGCACCAGCCACCCTGTCCCTGCTGAACACGACGTTCACCGATCCCCGGGAGCGGGCCAAGGCCTTCGGGATCTTCGGCGGGATCGGGGCCTCCGGCACGGTCGTCGGCCTTCTCGTCGGTGGCACGCTCACCGAAGTCCTCGACTGGCGCTGGACGATGTACGTGAACGTCCTGTTCTGCGTCGTCGCTCTCGTCGGCGGCTGGAAGCTGCTGGGCAACACCCGCGACGCCGTGAACTCCGCGCTGGACCTGCCCGGCACCGTGCTCATCTCGGCCGGCCTCTTCGCCGTCGTCTACGGGCTGTCCAACGCCGAGTCGCACAGCTGGAGTTCACCCCTGACGTGGGGAATTTTCACCTCTGGTGTGCTGCTGGTGGCAGCGTTCACCTGGTGGCAGACGCGTGCGAAGCACCCCCTGCTGCCGCTGCGCATCCTCACCGACCGGAACCGCGCCGCCTCCTTCACCACACTCCTGCTCACCGGCGCGGGCCTGTTCGGGGTCCTGCTCTTCCTCACCTACTACCTGCAGCTCGATCTCGGCTTCAGCCCCGTCGAGACCGGCCTGGCGTTCCTGCCGATGATCGTCGTCATGATGGTGATGGCCCAGGTCGCCACGATGAAGCTCGTCCCCCGGCTGGGGCCGAGGGTGGTGCTGCCCGCCGGGTTCCTCCTCGCCGCCGCCGGTCTGATCGGCCTGACGAACATCAGCCTCACCTCCGGCTACGTCACCGACGTCCTGCCGCCGCTGCTGCTGTTCGGCGCGGGACTGGGCACGGTCGTCCCCGCCTCGATGTCACTGGCGACCACCGGCGTCGACGCGGCGGACGCCGGCGTGGCCTCGGCGGCGGTCAACGCCGTGCAGCAGGTCGGCGGCTCCATCGGCACCGCCCTGCTCAACACCCTCGCCGCCAGTGCCGCCGCCGCGTACCTCGCCGGCAAGGACCCCTCCGACACCACGGCGCGCGCGAGCGCTGCCATCACGAGCTACACCACCGCCTTCTGGTGGTCCGCCGGGATCTTCGCGGCCGGCGCGGTCATCACCGCACTCCTCCACCGCCGTCATGCGGCGCCCACCTCACGACAAGCGGCACCTTCCCCGAGCTGACACCCCGTCCCTACCGCACCGAACCCAGGTGGGAGTGCACATGACAGAGATCCACGGCTTCGCCGACGAAGGCTTCGGGCCCGTCGCCGACGTCTTCAGGGACAACTTCACCCGCGGCACCGAGACCGGTGCCGCCCTCGCCGTCTACCACCGCGGCCGACTGGTCGTCGACCTGCACGGCGGCGTCACCGACAGCAGCACCGGACACCTCTGGAACACCGGCACCGTCGCCGTCGGGTTCTCCGTCACCAAGGGCCTCATGGCCCTGTGCGGTCACCTGGCCCAGCAGCGCGGCCTGCTCGACTTCGACGCCCCCGTCACGTCCCTGTGGCCGGAGTTCGGCGCTCACGGCAAGGAGCGCACCACGATCCGCGACGTGTTCGCCCACCGCGCCGGCCTGGTCGCCCTCGACACCGACCTGACGTTCGAGGACCTCGCCCGCTGGACACCCGTCATCACCGCCGTGGAAGCCCAGCGGCCGCACTGGGAACCCGGCACCGACTTCGGGTACCACGCCCTGACCTTCGGCTGGCTGACGGGCGAGATCCTCCGGCGCGCCACCGGCCTGCGGCCCCACGAGTTGCTGGACGAGTACCTCGCCGCACCGTTGAAGGCCGATGCCTGGATCGGCCTGCCTCGCTCCGCCGAGTCCCGTGTCGCCCGCATCCACCCCGCACCCGAGGTCACGGACCCGGAAGCGCTCGCCCTCGTCGAGAAGGTGATGAACATGCCGGTCTTCCTGAGGTCCGTGACGATGGGCGGGGTACTCCCCGCGCGGTTCCTCGACGACGGCCCCAGCGACTACAACTCGTCCGCATTCCACGCGGCGGAGATCCCCGCCGCCAACGGCATCATGTCCGCCAACGCCCTGGCCAAGATCTACAGTGCGGCGGTGTCCACTGTGGACGGCACGCCAAGGCTGCTCACCGACGAGAGCATCACCGACGCGCTGACTCCGCGCTCCAGCGGCCCCGGCTGGCCCGGCGTGCTCACGCCGCCCGGACTCCGCTTCTCCACCGGATTCCTCGTCGGCGGACACCCCGGCCGTCCCCTGCTCTCCGGCTCCTCGTTCGGCCACGACGGGGGCAACGGCGGTCTCGGCTTCGCCGACGCCGAGGCCGAGATCGGCTTCGGCTACCTCAACAACCAGCTGGCGAACCCCGTAGATCAGCGAGCCGACCGCCTCACCGCGGCACTCCGGAAGTCCCTCACCCGCTGAAGGCATCAGCGCCGGGAAGCCCGCACAGCTTCGCCGAAGGTCCACAGCGCGGCCCCGAGCAGCACCACGTCCTTGATCAGGAACTGGCCGCCGTCGACGGAGAGGAAGGGAAACCCGCCGGTGGTCACGCCTGGGGTGGTGAGCAGGAAGCTCAGCGTGCCGAGGAAGAGCAGCACCGCCAGGGCGCTGCCCGCCGCGGACACCAAGGGCCACAGTGGACGGAGCGCGATGAGCAGCGCCGCCCCGACCTCCACCACGCCCAGGACCGCGGCGAACGAGCTGACGCCGAGGACGTCGTAGACCCAGCTCATGAGCGGGTGGTGCGTGACGAGCGGGACGATCGCCTCCGCCTCGTACGTGGTGAACTTCAGCGCTCCGATCCAGCCCACGACGAGCGCGAGGCCGTACCGCGTCACGGCCTGCCCGGCAGTTTCCGCGCGGTCCCGGACGGCGGTGGCGAGTCCTGTTCGGACGGTGTGCGGTGCGGACACGGCTCAAGCCCCCTTGAGCTGGAGCAGCAGGCCGAGGGTGTTGTAGAGGGTGTGGACGTGGACGAGCCGTCCGGCGTCGTCGAAGCTAGCGAACTCGGTGACCTCCAGGACCACTCGGCGGCCGGTCGGCTCGACCACTCCGTCCGGCGTGACGATCGGGCCGATGTGCGTGCCCTCCATGACGAAGCGCACCGCGCCGGTGTTGCCCTGGACCAGCAAATCCTGATGGGTCAGCTTGTTCGCGCCGAAGACGACCTTGTCGCTCTTCAGCCACGCGATGAACGCCTCGCGACCCCGGTGGGTGACACCGTTGACGCCGTTCCCCGCTCCGCCGTTGATGTCGGCGACCACGTCGTCGACGACGAGCTCCCGGCTCTTGTCGATCTCGTTGTTGTTGTAGTTCGTGTGGAACTGGCGCATGACTGCGGCGATGTCTGCCACGGCACTCCCCTTCCGGAGTCGATGCCCGAAGAATGTACTAGCCGATACATTTTCGCAAGCATGTGAACCCTCCAGCTGCGATGCGGTATTCTCCTCTGGACTGTCGAGTACATCTTTTGTCGAGGAGGACGGCGTGGCGGAGCCGACACACAAACCACTCCGGCCGCAGCGCCTCACCGCGAAGGGCGCCGCCACACGGGAGCGCATCGTCCGCGCCGCCGCGGAGCTGATGCACACGCAGGGTGTCGAGCGCACGAGCCTGGACGACGTCATCGCGGTGAGCGGGACCGGCAGGTCGCAGCTCTACCACTACTTCGCCGACAAGGCCGCGATCGTGGACGCCGTCGTGGAGTTCCAGATCGAGCAGGTGCTCGGCGCACAGGAGGAACTGCTGCGCAACGCCGACTCCATGAACGGCCTGACCCGCTGGCGCGACGCCGTCGTCGCCCACAACCGCAGCCTCAAAGGGGCTCACGGCTGCCCCCTCGGCTCACTGGCCAGCGCGCTGTCCGACTCCTCCGAGATCACCCGTCAGGCGATCGCGCGGGGGTTCGACCGGTGGGAGGGAGCACTGCGCACCGGCCTGCAGCACATGCGGCAGACAGGCGCGCTCGCCCAGGAGGCGGATCCGGCCACCCTGGCCACGGGCCTGCTCGCCGCGCTGCAGGGCGGCTACCTGCTGGCGCAGGCGCGGCGGGACGCGACCAGCATCCAGGTGGCACTCGACACCGCCCTCGACCACATCCGGTCGTTCACCCGCTGACGGCGCCGTCTTCGCCGTGGCAGGTGGTGGTCGTGATCACCGGCCCGCCGCCGGCGAGCATCTTCTCGGTCAGCGCGATGCCGAAGGTCTCGACGGAGTCCGGTTCAGGCTTGGTCGGGAGCGGGTAGACGGCGCAGCCGTTCATCAGCGACGGTCTTCTCCTCGCCCTCCACGCGGTGAGTGGAGAGGATCCGGTCGTCGTGCCGGGTGATCGCCTGGAGGTGGTCCAGTTCGGATCCGTTGCCCGCGATCACGAGCTTGAGCCGGGGCCGCGCCTGGCTCCGCTGACCGAGATCCTGCGCTCGCACTGCGGGCGAACAGGACCACGGCCGCCCCGAACCGCTCCTCGCGCAGGTCCGAGCGGATCACACTGGTGACCGTCCGAGCCGACCGCCTTCGCGATCAACGGCATGGTGTCGAACACGTGCCGGACCGACTCGGCACCGCCGATCACTCGATCGAGGTCACCGGCGCAGCGCCACAGCAGGTCCGACGCTCACGACTGGCCGAGATCCTCGATCTTGGCTTCCACCTCGGCCTGATCGGGATGTTCCAGCTGGCGCAACATCGTTCGAGCGAGCTCCCAGTGCTCCAAGGCCTTCGACGCGTTCCCGGCAGCGCGGTAGGCGTCGCCGAGCCGCATCAGGGTGGCGGCCTCGTAGTAGTGGTCACCGACGTCGCGGTACAACACCACCGACTTCTGGTAGTGCTCGACGGCTCGAGCGTGATCACCGCTCATCAGATACGCGAAGCTGAGGCTGTCGAGCGCGTGAGCCTCCGCGTCGGTGTCGCCGACGGCCTGGTGCACGGCCAGAGCCTCCTGGCAGTGCCGCACGGCTTCGGGATAGTTCTCGACGTGCGCGAGAGCCCACCCGAGGTAGTTGTACGCCCTGGCGCGCCCGAGCCGGTTGCCCACCTGCTCGTACAGGGCGGCGGCCTGGCCCGCGGAGCCCAGCAGCTTCTCCTGCTCGTCGGTCTGTTCGTGCACCCAGGACACGGCAAGGCACGTACCGGCCATGCCGTTGAGGTCACCGGTCCGCCGCCAGATCTCCATCGACCTCTCGTGATGACGGAGGGCCTCGTCGTACTCGCGGAGCTGGCAGTAGGCGTTGCCCATGCCGCGGTGGGCCCGTGCCTGCGCCGACTCGTTGCCCACGGCGATGGCCGATTCCACCGCGGTGCGCTGGATCGCGAGCCAGTCGCGCCAGTGCCCGAACCGGCCGCAGAAGGTGGTGAGTGACCACGCCAGCTGCCATGCGCGGTCGTGATCTCCTTCCTCGGCGGCACGTGTGACGGCCGAGATGAGGTTGGGGTACTCCACCGTGAACCACTCGACAGCGTCCTCGTACCCGGTGAACTCGCGGACCGCCGCACCCTCGGGAGGGCTGCCGGCCTCGATCGCACCCCGGAACGGTTTGAGCTTCCGGTCGGCGTTCAGGCTCGTGAAGAGGTAGTGGTCCAAGAGGCGCCCCAGGGCCATCCGCCGACACTCCTCGTCATCGACTTCGCGCACCAGTTCGACGAAGTAGCTGTGCAGCAGGTCGTGGCAGGTGAATCGCCCGTCGTCGACCTCCTCGAGCATACCGTTCGACTCCAGCCTTCCCAGGGTTCTGCGCAACTGCGGCGAAGGCACACCGGTCAGGGCCAGCAGCGCGGAGAAGCCGAACTCCCGCCCTGTGTGCAGTGCGGTGCGCCGGAGCACCGCCGCGTCCTCGGGCGGCAGGGCCCGGTACGACCACGAGAACACAGCCCGGATGTCCGTCCGGCTGTCCTCCATCTCGAAGCCGCTCAGTCGATCACGCTCCACCCTGAGCTCTTCCGCGAGCAGCTCCAGGGAACGGGACGGCGCGGTCAGCCCTCGTGCCGCAACGATCCGCAACGCGAGGGGCAGTCCCGCGCAGCAGTCGATCAGCGCCTCGACCGAGCTCCTGTTCGCGGCCGTGCGGGCTGTTCCCCACTGCCGGGAGAAGTACTCGCGAGCGTGACCGACGGCGAGAGCGCGCAGATCGAGCCGGCGGGCCTCGTACGTCGTCGTCAGGACCGGCAGCTTGTTCCTGCTCGTGATCAGGACCGATGACGAGGGACTTCCGGGGAGCAGAGGGACGATCTGGTCGCTGTCGCGAGCGTTGTCGAGCACGATCAGAACCCGTTTTCCCGCAACGAGACTTCGGTACAGCCCTGCCTGCGCCTGAAGATCCACCGGAATGCTCTGCGGAGGAATCTGGAAGGCGTCCAGGAAAGCACGCACGGCGACTGCGGGCTTCATGGGCGCCGCAACCGCGTCGAACCCTCGAAGATCGATGTACAGCTGTCCATCGGGGTAGCGGTCGATGTTGCGGTGGGCCCAGCACAGCGCGAGGCAGGTCTTGCCGATTCCACCGATTCCGTTCACCGCCGAGATCACCGCCGTGCCGGGCGCGTCCTGCCCGTCCAACAGCGCCTCGTCCAGCGCCCGCAGCTCGTTCTCCCTGCCGACGAACAACTTCGGGACACGCGGCAGTTGTGCGGGGCGCACCGGAACCCCGCTGGTGACGACGACGTTTCCCACGACCGTTCCGACCTGAACGAGGACGGTCGCGTTACCGGTCATCGAGTTGACGACCGAGCCGGCCGGTATCTCCGGTCCGCCGTCTTCCGCGTCGTCCATCCTCGGCCTAACGCCTCGACTCTCCCGGAATCAGTTCCGAGCCCTCGCGAACGTCTGCTTCCAGTTGCCGTCCGACACGATCAGCTGGTCCTTGTCGCACTGCGTGCTCAACGAGCTCATCGGTGACATCACCTGGTCAAGGGGGCGCGTCTGCTCCGGTCTGGAGCCGATGCGCACCGTCTGGGTGCCGGAGATGCTGGTCGCGCGCAGGTGGATCTTGTCGTCCTCCATCTCGTAGCGGAAGCTCGCCGTGCCGGTGAAGGCCAGGCTGATCTCCTGGCCCTCGTACACGCCCGTGTGGACGGCTCCGGGGGCGAAGTCCTGCCGGGCGGTGCCGTCCGCGTTGACGGTCCACACCTGGCCCTTGGTGGTGATGGGGACCGGGGTACCCCTCAACGTGGTGGTGCGGTGTCCTTCGACCTCGCGCCAGGTGCCGATCAGGCACTCGCGCGTCGTGACGACGGGCTCGAACTGCGTCCAGTTGCCCGCGCCCGGCAGCACGGAGGCCACCAGCAGGCACAGGACGAGGGTGGACGAGCCGGCAAGTGGGATGGGACCCAGCCTGCCGGCGGGTGTCTCCGGGGCCGGGCGCGGCGCAACGCGGGCGAGGGTCATGAGCGCCACCACGACGAGCAGCACCGGGACGGCCACCACGGCGCCGAAGACGATCTTGTGGTGCCAGTACACCGCGATGGACGCGAGTGTCGAGTCGTCACAGCCGTCGCAGGGCCCCACGCCCACCAGCGTCCACGCCACGACGGCGGACACCGTCGCCACCAGTGTGACGCCCATCAACACCAGGGGTGGCCGCAGCTGCGTCGTGACCAGCGGGATCACCAGCGCGACCACCAGTTGTGCCGCCAACGTCGCCGTGTCGAGGGCTGCCGCCCCCGGCAGCGGCACCAGCAGGTTCAGGCCGTACAGCACGAGGCACAGGGCTCCGGCGGCGACGGACAGCGCGAGCACTCGCCACACGTCCCTGCGGACCGCCGCGGCGATCGGGTTGGCCTTCGCGCCGCACGCGATCACCAGCGGCACCAGCCACAGCAGCACCAGGCCCAGCACCACACCCGGCACGTACACACTGCCGCGCAGGAAAACGCTGTCCCGCAAGAACGTCGACAGGTCCAGCACCACGCTCACGACGTCGTCGTAGACCGACAGCGGCCCCGGCGGCATGGCGGGACCACCGCGTCCGCCGACGCTGGAGAGCGTCATCGCAGGGTCCGAGCGCAGGGTCCACCAGATCGTCAGCCACGGCACCAGCGCCACGGCGCCCACAGCCGACACCACGGCCACCACTCCGCGAACGCCGCGACCGGCCTCCTCGAGAGCCGTCGCGGACGAGGCCGCCCACACGACGAGCAGGCCGAACATCACGACGAGGGAGCCGATGGCGGCGGCGACGGTGCGCGGCGCCGCGCCCTCCCACTCCCCGAACAACGCGAAGGTGCTGCCCGCGTTGTTCACCAGCGAGGTCGCCTCGCCCACGAGGTATCCCCCGCACAGCACCAGCGGGACGACGAGCAGCCGGCGCGACTTCCCGGTGCCCACCACGCTCAGCGTCACCGCTCCGGCGAGGGCCGCGGACACCGGGATGATCACCAGGAACGGTGCCAGGGCGGGAATTCCTTTCAACGCGCTGCCGAGCAGCGCGTAGAAGTTGCCCAACAGGGTCGGTGCGAGCACTCCCAGCGCGAACAGCTCCCACGACCTCGGCCCGGCCAGCAGGGTCCGGTCGTCGAGGACCTCCAGGCGCCGGCGTGGATGCGGGTGGTCGTCCCAGGCCCGCTTGAGCACCGTCGCCCGATCGCTGCGGCCGGCCTGGCGCTCGACGGCGCGGTGGAGTGCCTGTGCGGCTTCGGTGTCGTCCCAGCCCGCGAGCCGGGCGTCGGCGTGCAGCTCACGTGAGCGCAGCACGGCGTTGCGGGTGAGGAGGATCAGCGATGTCAGCACGGTGAGGGACAGCACGACCCGGACGTCGTGCCACCACGTTCCCAGGTCCGTGACGACCTGCCACGCCATGGGCAGCGTCGCGACCACGACGAACGAGCGCCAGATCGCGACCGTCCAGTAGGTCAGGTCGACGTCGCGGTTGCGCAGGTGCGCGAGCTCGTGGAGCACGATCGCGCGAAACGCCGGCGCCGACAGGCCTCTCAACGCGACCAGGCCCGCGTCGATGCGGACCATGCGGTCGCCCAGCCTCCCGAACGCCTGTCCCCCCGGGGTTTCCGTGGCATAGGGCGCGAGCATGAACCTCGGCCGCGCCACGCCTGCGACCTCGCACAACCCGCGCAGTTCCCCGAGGAGCTCCGGTGAGTCCTCTTCGGACAGTTCCACGAGTGCGGCGCGACGGCGCATCCACCACGGGTGCAGCAGGTAGTGGACGCCGGCTCCGGCGATGACCAGCGACAGCCCCAGCGTCATCCACGTGGTCGCCGACCAGTGGACCTGCGACATCGAGTAGTTGAAGCCGAAGAAGACGGTGGAGGTGGTGGCCAGGACCGCGGCCATGAGCAGGACGAACAGCGTCGTGGTACCGGCAGGCAGCCCGTCGCGGCGGTGTTGCTCCCGCACAGGGGGCTCCGCGGTCGCGGTCATCTGCCGTCCTCGTCGACGTCGCCCACGACGGCGTCGGCGATGCGCCGGGCGAGGTCCTCGTCCTTTCCGTGCTCCAGAGCGAGGTCGTGGACGGCGCGCCAGGCGTCGGAGCGTTCGTCGGCCGGCACCTCCGCGATCGGGCCCTGGTCCTCTTCCGGCGCTGAGCGGCCGAACATCCTGCCCACCGCGCCGCCGATCCGCTTCAGTCCGGGCCCGGCGTGGTTCTGCACCGCGCGGGTGAGGAGGTCGGTGGCGACGGCCAGCGCCACGGGCGTGATGACGGGCACGACCACGTCGACGAAGTCGGAGAGGCCGCTGCCCAGCCGATCGTTGCCGGCGCGGTCTCCGGCCAGTGCACGCTGCGGGTCGGCGAAGTAGGCCGCGCTCTGCGGACCGAAGGTGTCCCGCTCGGCGGGTGCCACCCGGCTGACGATCCGCACCGCTAGCGCCCGAACGCTTTCCTGGTCGACGGACTGAGTCACGCGCTTCCTCCACATCGGTCACCGATCACCGGGCACGTGCCCGAGCGCCCCCTCTGTCGCGAGGCGCGACCGGCCCGTTACGCAGCCCGGGCGGTGGGCCAGATTCGCCGTCAGGTGGCAAGACTCCCGATGGATTCTGTTGTCCCGCAACAATTACCGAGCCGACCACCCGCGACCGGCCAGTGCGTCACCCGGTCGGGTGACGGCCCGATGTCGCCCGACCGGCGAGTCGGGCGCGAGGCCCGCCGCCAGTGAACCGAACCGGTGAGCCCGGATCCGCACCCAGCTCTCCACCTCGACCGAATTTCATTCGCCACCGACCCTTTTCCACGTGAACCGCGAACCGCCCGTAACGCGTTCTCCCCCTTGAACGAAGAGACGTTGGCATGCACCCGAACGATCGGGGCGAAAGGCGGCATCAGCATTTCCGATGACTTTTTCCGTGCCTGGTCAGAGATGCTGACGTCCGTCACGCGCTACTGCCGGCACGTGACCGACAACAGCGCTGATGCCGATGACCTCGTGCAGGTGGTGGCACTGCGGGCGTGGCGGGGATTCCATTCCCTGCGGAATCCCGAGGTCTTTCCCGCGTGGGTGATGAAGATTGCCGAACGCGAGACAACACGTTATCGCGGAAAGCAGGCGAAGCGGCGGGAGAACGAGGTTCCGCTACCGGAAGAGGTCGACGAGATCATGCCTCTCGACCATTCCGAACCCGCACCGACCTTCGCGGACGGGTCGTGGTGGAGCGAAGTGGTCTCCGACGCCGAAGAGCGAGGCGCGGTGAGCCCCGCCGAGAGTCAGGTGGTGCTCGCACGGCTCGCCGCGGACGGGGTCACGTGGGACGAGATCGGCCTGCCACTGGGGCTGACCGGTGCCGCGTGCGCGGTGCTGCACAGCCGTGCCGTGCCGAAGATCCGGGTCCACCTCCTCTGCCATCGGGCCGACGACATCGGTGGTCTGGAAGCGATAGAGGCCGCCTATCTCGAGGCGGAAGGGCTTTCACCGGCGGAACGGGACGTGTTCGAGGCGATCGTCCTGCGTCGCGCTCCCACGTACCGGCGGCGTGGCTGGCACGTGGCGTTGCGGCGGGCCTGCACGGTCGTCGCCGAACGAATGGATCTGTCGTGATGACCGGAAGAGTTCGCGGAAGCTGCAATGCGAGCGCCGGGGGCGGGGTCTTCCACCACGACAAGGACATCCACGACCGAGGAGACCGGACATGACGTGGTGGCAACAGGACTTCGGGGGCGATGCGGGAGAGCCTCCCTCCGCTGACGCCGGCGCGGACGTGCCCTCCTGGCTGGAAGTGCGGCCGGACGGGTCCGAGCTGCTGGTGTACGGCGAGATCACCGCACAGCGCACCGACTTCTTCGAGGACTTCGAGGCGAGGAGCGCACTGTGCTGCTGTGCGGACGTTCTGCGGGCGTTCGACCGGCCGGTCGGGTTCGCGGACCTCGAAGCGCGGCTGGCCGACACGCCCTACCGCGACGCCTCGGACCTCTCGGTCGCGGGCATGGCCGCGGTGCTGGAACTCAACGGAGTGTCCGCCAGGGCCGAGGTCGGCCTGTCGCTGGAGGACCTCGCCGCGCACGCCGAGCAGGGCAGGGGGTGCGTGATCGCGGTCGACGCCGGCGTGTGGTGGAACGAACCGGCCCACTGGGGGTTCGGTGCCGCCAACCTGCCGCTGACGCTCACGGCGTCGGCCCGCGATCCCGCGAGCGGCGATCTGCGCGGCTTCTACTTCAACGATCCCGCCTCCGGACGGGACGGCGTCTACGGCGACACCGCCGTCGTGTCCCGCTCGTGGCTCGAAACCGGCGCGCAGATGGTCTTCACCGAAGTGATCAAGACCTGGGTCGGCGACCTGCTCGAAGGGATCTTCGGATGAGCTCCTCCTACCCGGCGGTCCGCCGGGCCTTCCTCGCCGCGCCGATCCGCGTGGACGTGCCGCTCGGTCACCAGATCAGCGTGCCGCTGCCCACCTCGGCCTGGCCGGCCCCGTCCTACCTGGGTTTCGCGTGCCCCGCCACGCGCACGCGCGGCACCCCTCCCGTGGTCAGCGCGCCGGACCGGTGGTGGGCGGTGACGGCGGAGCGCCCGGTGCTCGTCGCCTACGCACACACCCTGCACATCCCCCTCTCCGGTCCGGCCGACCCGGCACCCGTCTCCGTCGCGACCGAACGGCAGGGCGACGAACTGGAGGAGGACCTGCGGGTGGCCGGCGAACTGCTCGACCAGGTGACGCCGGCGTTCTTCGCCGGCACGAACGTCGCCGCGCGGCAACGTGAAGAGCTGCGCGAGTGCCTTGTCGCCGTTCTGCCCCGCGCGCTGCTGCCCTGGTACCGGGCCGCGGTACCCACCTTCTTCCGCTGGCTCGACGAGAGCGAGGCGTCATGACCCAGGCGATCACCGACGACATGATCTCCATCGCGGAGGCCCACCACTGGAAGGACATCTCCGAGTTCCTCCGCGGTGCTCCGCCCTCCGACGACCAGACCGTGCTCCTGCTGACCGGTTCAGGAGCCGACGCCACCGAGTTCGCGGAACGGATGCGGGCACCCGTGCGGACCACCGCCCTCGCCTCGGTCCGCTGGGAGACGGTCCTGAGCGCGAGCCGGATCGTCGCGTTCGTCGAGCTCGGCGCCACGCTCACGCTGGACGAGGTGCGCCTGCTCGAGAACCTGCTCGCGCTTCCGGCCGACGCGCGGTGTCTCGTGCTGCGCCAGCGCGACGACATGTCCCCCGAGGACGTCGACGCGGCGCTCAAAGGGTTGTGGCGGGTGCTCTTCGCCCAGCCCAACGAACGCTGGCGAGGTCAGGACCTGCGCGAGAACGGCTGCCTCACCTGGCATCGCGACGCGGCCGAGATCGACGAATGGCTGACCGAACCACGGCCGGATCCCCTGCCACGACTGCGTTTGCACCACGCGCTCACCACCATGGAGAAACGCGCGGAAGCCCTCCCGGCTCGGCCCGCGGCAGACCACGTCCACCTCCTCAGCGAGATCGGAAGCCATGAACGCGCGCTCGCGTCCATTCTCGACGACCGGCTGAACCTGTTGCGCGACAACGCGGACATGGCCGTCCGCGCGGCCGAGCTCACCCTGCTGAAGAGCAGGCCGGGCGAACGCTCGAGGGTGCTCGACCAGCTCACCGGCGACCTGCGGCAGCTGGCCGTCGACCACACCGATGCCCTGGTCCTGAAGGCGACCCGCTCGCTGGACGGCCTGCCCGGCGCGACCGGCCTGCTCACCGCCCTGCACACCCGGCCGGCGTTCTCGGAGGCCGACCTCCCCCAGGAGGTCGTCGCTCCGCCGACGCCTTCCCGCGATCCGACGCTGGGACTGATCACGGCCGGAGCCACGACACTGGTGCTCCGCCGGATCACCACGCCGCTGCTCGGCGGAGCCACCGGTGCCGTGATCGGACTGATCGTCCACCACCTCAGGCGGTTCCGGGCGGACGGTGACGCCGAAATCGCGTTCCGCCGCACGCTTTCCGAGCTGTCCACCCGGTTGCGCGGCGACCTCGCGCGCGACGTCGACGCGCACGCCGCCGAGCTGCGCGCTGAGATCGCGCGGCGCTTCGCCCAACTCAGGAACGACCTCCCCGCGCCCCCCGCCGGCCCGGGAACCGACGACCGGCTCGCGGCGCTCCGCGAGCGCCTCCACGCCACCACGACGACGGAAGAAGGCTGATCATGAACACCGGCGACCCCACGATCGGCGATCGGCTCAAGGGCAGGACCGCGGTCAAGGAGGAGATCGAGAGCGCGATCCTCGCGCTCGCGAAGGTGGCGGCCACGATCGGGATGCAGGAGTCCTCGGACGCGCTGTGCACCACTGCCGCGAACCTGCGCGACGACAAGTTCAAGATCCTCGTCATGGGCCGGTTCAACAACGGCAAGTCGACCCTGCTCAACGCACTGACCGGCGGCGTCACCCACTCCACCGCGCTGGACGGTCGCGCCGGGCCGCTGCCCGTCGGCCGCCTGCCCGCGACCGCGGTGCTGACCCGCATCGAGTACGACACCACCCCCGCGGTGACCGCCTGGCACATGGACGGCAGCTCCCGGCCGTGGTCTCTCAGCCAGTTCCTGGAGAACTCCACGCTCGACAACACGGTCACCTCGCGTGAGAACGCCGCGCGGTTCGAGAACATCCGCGAGTTCGAGCTGAGGTACCCGGCGCGGTTGTGCCAGAACGGCGTCGTCCTCTACGACTCCCCCGGCACCGAGGAGAACCCCCGCCGCACCGCGATCACCGAGGAGGCGGCTACGCGGTGCGACGCGGCCATCGTGGTCTTCGGCACCCACTCCCCGCTGGGAGAGCAGGAGGTGGTGGCCGCGGTCAGGCTCATCGAGGGCGGCACCAAGGTGTTCGCGGCGCTGAACGTCTTCGACCCGGAGCACCTCGACGACCCGATGCGCGCGATGGTGTGGAACAAGTTCCTCAACGAGTACCAGGAGGTCGCGCAGCCGTGGGCGGGCGAGGACCTCACGACCCACGACATCTTCCCCGTGGACGCGCGCAGGGCCGCTCAGGCACGGCACGGCGGTGATCCCGCGGGCGTGGAACGGTCCGGACTCTCCGCGTTCGAGGACAGGCTCGCCCAGTTCCTGCTGGACGAACGCTTCGAGGTGCACGTGCAGCGGTTCAGCGCGCAGGCCGTCGAGGAGTGCGCCGCGGTCGAGCAGCAGATCCGGGCGGTGGAGGTGGCGGCGAGGGCCGACCAGACGAAGTTCCAGCGCGACTTCGAGCAGGTCCTGCCGAAGCTGGCCGAGTTGCACAAGCGGGCGAAGCGGATCGACGACGCCGTCGAGCACGCCACCGAGCAGGGCGTCTCCCAGCTCGAGAAGATCGTCCAGTCCAGCGAGCGGGGCATCCTCGCCGACCTCCCGGGCCACCTCGACACGGTGAGGATCCAGTCCGGGAACCTCCTCACGGCCACGTTGAGGCTCAAGAAGACCTCGGCCGCCGCCGAGCAGGCCATCAACGACTTCGTCAAGGCGCGCAGGGAGAAGGCCAGCAAGCGCTGCGAGGAACGACTGCACGAGATCATGACGAGGATGTTCGACACGATCGCCGGCGAGGTGGCCGAGATCGACCGGGAGCTCGAGAACATCAAGTTCGCGCTCGTCGGCAGGAACGTGGACGCCGCTGCGCACCAGCCGGTGATCGGCAACGTCGAACGAGCCGCGGCGGCCGTGCTCGGCCTGGTCTTCGGAAACGCCGCGGGCGCCGTCACGGGCGGCGCGGGCGGGTGGCGCGGCGCGGTCGGCGGCGCCGCGGGAGCGATCGGCACGGTGGTCGCGTTGAGCGCGGCCGGAGCGGGACTGGCCGTCATCGCGCCGGCCGCCCTGGTCGCCGCCGCGGTCCTCGGCCAGGCCG
Source organism: Lentzea cavernae (assembly GCF_014653695.1). Taxonomy (GTDB): domain Bacteria; phylum Actinomycetota; class Actinomycetes; order Mycobacteriales; family Pseudonocardiaceae; genus Lentzea; species Lentzea cavernae. The sequence goes on from NZ_BNAR01000005.1 coordinate 447,776, forward strand.
CCGGTGCCGCGGGACTCGAGCGGCGGGTCAAGGAGAACGCGTTGAAGAAGGCGATCGACGACCTGCGCGACCAGGAGCCCGTCGCGGTCTCCGAAGTCGAGAAGGTGGTGCGCGCGCAGTTCGCGAAGCTCGACCCGATGAGGCAGTCGATCTCGTCCGCACTGGCCGCGGAGGAGCAGAAGATCCACGCCACCCACCAGGCGAACCGCGGCAGCCAGGCCGAGCGCGCCCGCACGCTCGAGCAGATGGAGGACGCGCGCACCGAACTGAAGCGGTGGCTCACCACGCTCGAGGGCATGCTCACCAAAGTCCGCCAGGGGGTCAGATGACCGCGGTCCAGGCATCGGACGATCTGCGCCGCCTCGCCGCGGCGGTCGACGTCGACGGCGGCGTCGAACGGCTCAGGTCGTGGCGCGAATGCGCCCGAGCGCTGGGCGCGGACGGCGAGCGGTGGCGAGCCTGGCTGGCGGAGATCGCCGAACGGCTCGAACGGCCCGAGGTCCACGTCGTGTTCGGCGGGCACTTCAACTTCGGCAAGTCGACGCTGCTGAACACGATGATCGGCCGGACGTTGCTGCCCACGAGGCGGTTGCCGGACACCGGGGCGCCGTGCGTGATCCGGTCCGGCCCGGAGGACCGGGTGGTGGCGGTGTCCGGCGGCAAGGTGGTGAAACTGCCGTTCGACACCGCCGCCATCGCCGACCAGGTGTCGGTGCACGACGCCGCCGGCAAGGCCCGGCACGGCTCCGCCGCCGCGATCGACCGGGTCGTCGTCACCCTCGCGGACGGCGTGGTTCCGGCCGGTGTGCGGTGGATCGACTCTCCGGGCATCAACGACGAGCCGCCGATGACCGAACGCGCGAGGGAGACCGCCGCCGACGCGGACGTCCTGGTGTGGGTGCTCAGCAGCGTCCACCCGCTGACCGAGCCTGAACAGCTGTTCCTCGCGGACCACGCTGCCCGGTGCGGTGACAGGGGTCTGCTGTTCGTGGTCAACGTCTTCCTCGACGAGGACCCGGACGCGGAGTGGTCAGGCCTGCAGCGGTCGTTCTACGAGACCAGGGTGGAGGAGTTCGCCGAGGAGGCCGGGATCACGTGCCCACCGCCCGTCTTCGTGTCGGCGAGAGGTGCCGCGCAACGGCCGGATGCCTTCGGAGGACACGAGTTCCGGGCCGCGCTCGAGAAGGCGAGCACGGCGGGGAAGCCGACGGTGCGACGAGCGCGGGCCGGCCGTGCCCTGATCGCGCTCACCGCTCTGCGCGCCGAGGTGGCCCAGAGGATCGGGGAGGCGGAAGCACGTCTGTCCGAGGCACGGAACGCCTACGCGGAGGCAATGGCCGCGTACTCCGTGCACGCCGAACTCCGCCGCGTGCTGAAGGAGTCCGTCAGCGAACTGGTCAAGGCGGCGGGGAACGACATCGAGGCGTCCGTGAACCAGATCGCGGCCGGCCTGGCGGCGCCCCGCACCGGTGACGCCTCCTACCAGCGCGCGCTCGACTCCAGGATCCGGGAGTCCGTCGACGACCGGGTCCGCGCGCTCGCCGCGGAGATCCGGGCCGCGGCCGCCGACACCGCCGCTCGGTTCGGTGTGCACCCCCCGCACTCCTCGCTGGCCGAACGGCTGTACGACCTCGCCGCCCCGGACCTCCAGTTGCTCGAGGTCGAACTGGGCAGCGGATCACAGGCCACGGCCCGGATCTTCGGAGGCGCGGTCGGCGCCGTGCTCGGAGCGGTGGCGGGGCCGGCGGGCGCGACCGCGGGGGCGATGGCGGGCGCCACGCTCGCGGGCAGGTTCGGCAGGAACAGCACCGCGAACCGGCTCGCACTCGTCGCCACCGCCACCAGGGAGGCGGGACAGCGGGAAGCCGCGCGGGTACTGGCTCTGGACGACGCACTGTTCACGTCGGCGCTCAGCGAGACCGGCGGCACGCCTCGGATGCCCCAGGCATCGGACCGTTCTCGGCTCGACGCGCTGCTGGTGTTCGACGAGCAGTTGGCGCGGCCGGCCGAGGACGCGCTCGTGGAGGCACTGTGACGATCACCGTGGGACTGGGGCCGGAGGCGCACCGGACGGCCGCGGCGGTCAGGGACGGCCGCGAGGCGACGGTGCTGGGCGACGGCGTCCGCAGGTACCTGCCCCACGACAACCGGGCCGTCACCGCCGACGACGTGCTCGACTGGCCGGAAACGCCGTGGGACAACGACTTCGCCGACGTCCTCCGCCGCAGGATCAGCGGCCACCTCGGGCTGGCGGGTTCTGTCGCGGACGAGGACGTGCGACTCGTCGTCTCAGCTTGTCGTCCAGTCGACGTCACGCGTGTCGGTGCCACCGAACTGGCCGGCGCCGGGCTGGTGTCGGCGGATCAGGTGCATCCGGCGGACGCGCTGCTGTGCCGCTGGCTGGCGGCACGTCCACGCGCCGCCCAGTCCGTCGTGGTGGCGGCGGTGGGCGATGCGGCGACGGTCGTGCAGGCGTACGAACTGCTCGGCACCGGGCCGGTTCCGCGCGTGCGACGACTGACCCACGCGGCGCGGGCCGACGGGGCGCTGCCGCTGACGCGCCGGATGGCCGCCGACGTGCTGGGCCGGCTCCGACCCGGAACCCGTGTTCCGGCGCAGGCGTTCGCCGACGGCGTCGCGGACTTCGCCTCCCGCGTCGCCGCCGCTCCCGACGGTGCCAGGGTGGCGTGGACCGGACCGTTCGCCGACCGGCTCCGGCCGCCGTTGCTGGTGAGCGTGGACGAGCTCCGCTCGTGGCCGGAGCGGGAGGTGATCGCGGACGCCGTCGCCGCCGTGGCCCGCGCGACCGATCGGCCGGCGATCGTGCTCGGAGGACCCGGTGCGGTCTGGCCGCTCGCGGGGCGGGCCTGGCGCAGCGCCTCTCCCGCGGACGACCTGGCGATCGGCGCCGCCTGGTGGCCGAAGTTCGCGGCGCGCTTCGAAGCGCCGCTGGACCTCCCCGAGACCGACGCCTCTCCCCGTCCCGCAGTGCTTCCACCCTGGCAGCGAGGCTGATCATGACCGAACCCGCCACCGTCGTGTCCCCCGTCGTCCTGGCCGCGCTCGAACGCCGTCACCTCGACGGTTTCCCATCCGGCCGGTGGCGCCTCGGCCCGGACGTGCACGACCCCGCGCGCCCGGTGCTGTACGAGATCACCGGGATGTCCGCGGTCTCCGGTGATCTCGCCGGCGCGGTGAGCGCGATGCACCAGCCGGGGCACCGCCTCGTCCTGGTGTGGCAGGGCACCGGCGGTCGGAACAGGGTGTTCGCCGGCGTGCGGCGGCTGCCGGAGGCGCCGTCGACCGAGGACCACCTGGCGATGCTGCTCGGGGTCCTGCGGGCGCACGTGCCCGGCCTGGAGGCGGCAGGACCGCACAGGCTCTCCGGCACGGAGCTGCCCGGTCTGGCGGACGCGGTGTCCGGCGCGAACGCCACCGCGGTGATGACCGGCGTGCCCGCTCTGCTCCAGACCGGCGGCCTGGAACGTCTCGCCGATGCCGCCGGGGGGCGGGACCACGTCGTGATGGTGGTCGCGGAACCGGTGCCCGCGGCCGAACTGGACCTGCTGCTGGACCGCTGCCGCGAACTGCGGGCGGAGATCCGCCGGTTCGTGACCCGGACCGTCTCCGCGTCGCGCGGGGAGAGCACGGGCCGCGCCGAGACCAGGCAGGTGCCGGAGCTCGACCTCCCCGGGCTGCCCGCCGGACTGCGCGCGCTCGCGGAGTTCGTGAAGCGGACCAGCCTGACCGCCACCCAGAAGACCCTGGCGCGGATGGTGTCGGCGAGCGTCGCCAGGTTGCTGACCGACGAGCTCGGCACGCCGGGATCCGAACAGAGGTCGGAAGGCCGGTCCGCGGGCACCAGCACGACGATCGAGCTGACCGAACCGCACGCGGAGGCGAGCGAGGCGCTGCTGACGAGGGTCATCGCCCGGCTGGAGCTCGCGCGCTCGACCGGATCGTGGACGACTTCGGTCTACCTCGCCGCCGACCGGCCCTCCACAGTGGATGTTCTCACCGGCGCTCTGCGGGCGATGTGGTCGGGAGGCGGTGTCGAGCCGCCCAGGGTGTCCACCCCACCGGACTGGATGACCAAGGCGGCGATGCTGTCCGGTGGCACGATCGTGAACGAGCTGCGGCACCCGCTGGGGGACGTGTTCGACGGGCTGCGCACCTGCCACACCTCGGCGGAGCTCGCCGGCGTGCTTCCCCTGCCGCAGCGGGAGATCGCGGGGGTGCCGGTCAGGCGCGCCGCCGAGTTCTCGCTCAACCCGGCGCCGGCCGGCGGTGAGGCCGTCGTGGCCGGCTCGCTGCGAGACAGCCGTGGCGCGGACCTCGGGCCGGTGGCGCTGGGCCTGGAGACGTTGAACCGGCACACTTTCATCACCGGGATGACCGGGTACGGCAAGTCGACGACCGCGCGGAACATCCTGCTCGGCGCGCACGAGACGGCGGGTCTGCCGTTCCTCGTGATCGAGCCGGTGAAGGCGGAGTACCGCGAGCTGGCCGCCGACCCGAGGCTCGCCGGTCAGCTCCGCGTCTACACGATCGGTGACGAGGACCGGGGAATCCCGTTGCGCCTCAACCCTTTCACGCCAGTCGCCTCGGTGCCGCTGCAACGGCACATCGACCTGCTCCGCGCGGTGTTCAACGCGGCGTTCCCGATGTTCCCCGGCATGCCGTACGTGCTGGAGGAGGCGATGCTCGCGATCTACGCCGACCGGGGCTGGGACCTGCGTTCCTCCGCCAACGACCTGCTCGGCGCGCAGTCGACGCCGTCCGACCGCGCCGCGCTGACTCCGACCCTGACCGACCTGCACGACAAGGTGGAGGAGATCCTCGCGCAGAAGGGCTACGGCACCGAGGTCCACCAGAACATGGGCGCCGCGTTGCGCGCGCGGTTGCGCAGCCTGATGGTCGGGGTCAAGGGACGCACGCTCGACGGCAGGGGTTCGCTCGCCGCGCACGAGCTGTTCGAGAACCCCTGTGTCATCGAGTTGCGCAACCTCGGCGACGACGAGGAGAAGGCCTTCGTCATGGCGCTCCTGCTCGCGCTGCTGTCGGAGTACGGGGAGGCGCGGGCGCAGGGAACTCGCCGGCTGCGCCACCTGACGTTGATCGAGGAGGCGCACCGGCTGCTGGCGGCACCGAGGTCGTCCGGCGGCGCCGACCAGGCGGACAGCCAGGCCAAGGCCGTGCGGATGTTCTCCGACCTGCTCGCCGAGATGCGCTCCTACGGCGAGGGGTTCATCGTCTCCGACCAGATTCCCACGAAGCTGGTGCCGGACGTGGTGAAGAACTCGACGGTGAAGATCGTCCACCGGCTGAGCGCGCCGGACGACAGGGCGTTGATGGGAGCGTCGATGAACCTGACCGACGCGCAACGCGATCACTTGGCGGAGCTGCCGCCGGGACATGCCGTGCTCCACGACGACAGTGCCTCCGCGGCAGCGCTGATCCAGGTTCCGCTGCTGGAGTTCACCTCGACCGCCGCTCCGGTGCGCGAGTTCGAACGCAGTCCATTTTGGAGGAACGGGTCGTGCGTGGCATGCCCGGATCCGTGCCGGCTGGTCGGCCGTTCACTGGGGACCACCGCGCCGGACGCCGTCGACGCGGCGATCGCGCCGGTCCTCACCGCGATCCTGCTCGGCGACGCCGACACGGCGTGGCGCAGGTGGACCTCCTGGCGGGAGGGCTGGAACGGCGACCGGCCGGCCCGCTACTGCACGGTGTCGCAGTCGTCGCACCGCTGGCTGGGCACCGCGTTCCGCGGCCGGGCCGCGCTGCTCGGCCGCGCCGCCGGGCCGGGAGAGACGCTGGCGCAGGACCGGGCGGGCCGGCGAGTGGCGAAGTTGCTGTTCGCCTGGCTCGACCTCACCGCCCTGGACGACGACGCGCGGCAGATGTTCGCCGACACGCAGAAGGCACTCGCGGAGCTGTTCGAAGGTCACCCCGGTTCGTGCCCGGCGCCGTGCCTGATGACCCCGTTCGCCGGTGCGGCACCGCCTGAACTGCGCCGCGCCCTCGCGGCCAGGGCCACCCAGGCCGTCAGCGTGGAGACCAGGGTCAGGAACCTGCTGGCCGCGCTGCCCTGCCTCGACGAGCTCGTCGATCCGCACGCCTACCTGCGCTGCCTGCTCACCGCGTGCGTCCCGACGGACATCGGCGAGGTGCTCGACGCGTTGGACTGCCGCGATCCTGATGTGTGAGCGGGACCTGCCCGCGCGGGCGCGCCCACCGGGACTGCCTGGGCTCATGCCGTTGCCTTGATCTTGGTGCGGACGTCACCGGTGTAGCCCAGGCGTCCCTTGGTGACGACGACAACGACGAGGGCCAGCAAGCCCAGGCCGAGCACGGGACCCCAGAGCAGTTCGTCGCTCGCGTCGGGGAAGAACTCGGAGAAGGCAACGGACTGGAAGTTGTTGATGGAGCAGTGCAACAGCATGACCAGGGGCAGGCTCTGGCGTCCCTTGTTGTAGACCAGGGTGATCAGGAAGCTCATCTCCATGGCCAGCACGGCGAAGCGGATGATCGTCTCGGCGGTGACGTCAGGACCTCCCCAGGGGGTGAGGAACAGGGGCAGGTGCCAGATGATCCACAGGATGCCGAGGACGAACGTGGCGACCATGGGCTGGTGGCGCTGCTGCAGGCGGCTGAGGGCGAAGTCGCGCCAGCCCGGTTCCTCGGCGAGGCCGGTGGTGAAGAACTGGAGCACCAACGCCGGCACGTAGATGGCGAGCACCATCAGCGAGGGCACTTGGAAACCTTCGGCGTCGCTCACCGCCAGCGTGCCCAGCAGGACCGCGATGGGAACTGCGAACAGTGCGAACGCGTACCAGAGGACGCCGGCGCGGAACTGGAAGAGGCGCTTGCGCCAACGCCGGAGTCCTTCCCTGCCCTCGGTGATGGCGGTGACGGTGAACGCGGCGGTGAGCGGGCCGAGGTAGGCGCCGGGGAGGATGGCGGTGAGCTGGTTGCCCATCAGCAGGTCCGGGTAGCGGAAGTGCAGGACGCCGAAGCCGTCCAGCGACAGGATGTAGGGCAGCCAGGCCAGCCAGCTGATGGTGTTGGCGAGGGTGAAGAACGTGATCAGCGGGTACCGCTGGACCAGTGCCTGCCAGCGGTTGCTGGCGACGGGGCCGGGGCCCTCGGTTGGGATCGAAGTCATGGTCGGAACACTAGAAATGGATCTTGCGGGAGTCAGTGGAGTGAAGTGGTGTTCTAGGGGTGGAGGCCGCTCTACCCCCGTTGGGACGTCCTCGTGGAGCGGTCAGCGGGTCCACGCTCCGGCGGCTGCGGTCCGCACGACGTAGTCCTCGAAGGTCCTGGGCGGTCGTCCCACCACGGCGGCCAGGTCGTCGGTCGTCGAGGCGAGCAGGCCGCGTTCCATCAGGACGAACATCGCGGTCACGTGGCCGGCGTCGGCCTCCGCCAGTCCTGCCTCGACGAGGGTCGCGGTGTAGGCGGCCGGGGAGATCTGCTCGTAGTCGATGGGGAGGCCGGAGGCGCGCGAGATCAGCTCGACGGCCTCGCTGAAGGTGATGGACCGCGGTCCGGTCAGTTCGTAGGTCTTGCCGGCGTGCTTGCCTGGTTCGGTCAGGACGGTGACCACGGCGTCGGCGACGTCCTCGAGGTCGATGAACGGCTCGGGGACGGTGCCGGCGGGGAGTGCGAGCCTCCCGGCCAGCAGTGGGGCGTGGAAGACGTCCTCGTCGAAGTTCTGGTTGAAGTTCGACGGTCGCAGCACCGTCCACTCCAGAGCCGAAGCGCGCACGGCGTCCTCGGCCGACCGCATGTCCAGGCCGAAAGTGGAGTCGCCCCAGGTGTCGGCGCCGTGTCCGGAGAGCAGGACCAGTCGGCGCACTCCTGCGGCCTCGGCGCGGGGGATGAAGTCGTGCACCGGACCGGGCACGCCGGGCGGGACCACGTAGACGGTGTCGATTCCTCGCAGGGCCGCGTCCCAGGTTTCCGGGGCGGTCCAGTCGAAGCGTGTGTCGCTCGACCGGGAGGCGGTGCGGGTCGGCGTGCCGCGCAGCCGCAGCCGGGCGGCCACCCGCCTGCCGGTCTTGCCGGTCGCGCCCAGGACGAGGGTGGTGTTGGTGCTCATGGCTTCGAGTGAACCCGGTCGGCCCGGACGATCACATGGTCGAGACGCCGGATTGCCTGTCTGATCGTCTAACGTTGAGGGATGGACGCGTTCAGTGATCTGATCCGCGGGGTGCGGGCCAACGGGTCGCTCTTCGGGAGCACGGCTCTGTCCCCGCCCTGGTCCCTGCACTTCGTCGACGGCGCGCCGCTGACCCTGTGCACCGTGCTGAACGGCGAGGGCTGGGTGGTGCCGGAGGACGGACCGGCCGAACCGTTGCGCCCCTACGACACGATCATCGTGCGCGGGCCGGCGACGTTCTCCTTCGTGGACGAGGTCGGAACGAGCGCGGAACCGGTGGCGTGTGGGGAGTTCTGCGCCACGCCCGACCAGGGCGGGACCACGCACCGGCTCGGGTGGAACGACGCCGCGCGGGACGGGGCCGCGACCCTGATCGTCGGTGCCTACCCGGTGCGTGGCGAGATCAGCCGTCGTCTGCTCGACGCGTTGCCCGGCGTGTTGCGGGTGGACGCGGGTGGCACGGTCGACCCGGTGCTGGACCACCTCGCCGCCGAGGTCGCCGTTGACGCGCCGGGTCAGCAGGTGGTGCTCGACCGTCTGCTGGACTGGTTGCTGGTGTGCACGTTGCGCGCGTGGTTCGACAGGCCCGGTGGCGCTCCCCCGGCCTGGTGGGCCGCCCAGCGCGATCCGGTCGTCGGCCATGCGCTCCGCCTGCTGCACTCCGAGCCCGCCGCGCCGTGGACGGTGGCCGCGTTGGCGGACCGCACCAGGGTGTCGCGGTCCACGCTGGCGAAGCGGTTCGCCGAGTTGGTGGGCGAGCCGCCGCTGACCTACCTCACCCGCTGGCGCATGGGTCTGGCCGCCGATCTGCTGGTCGAGCGGCAGGCGGTGACGGTCGCGGAGGTCGCCCGCGCGGTGGGGTACTCCGACCCGTTCGGTTTCAGCGCGGCGTTCAAGCGGGTCAGGGGTGCCAGCCCGACCGACTTCCGGCGCGACGCCGTATTTTCGTAGATCCGGCCGCAGAGCACCGTCGGGCACGGCCTTCTCAGGGCTGGTTCGCGGCCACCTTCGCGTAGAACTCGGCCGGGTCCTCGGCGAGACCGGCCTTGGTGGTGCGGCTCCAGTCGTCGACGACGACTTCGGCGGCGCCGTCGGCCAGGCCGTCGAGGGCCGCCCTCACCACGTCGGCGGCCTGGAGCAACGGGCCCTCGTAGCCGGCCATCATGTCCGTGTCGGCGGCGCCGAGGTGCAGGCCCAGCACCTGCGTGCCCTGGTCGGCCAGCTCGACGCGGGTGCCGGCGGTCAGGCTCCACTCCGCCGCCTTCGCGGCCGAGTACGAGGTGGCGCCGTTGTAGGAGAACCAGGACAGGGCCGACAGGACGTTGATGACGGCCCCGCCGCCGTTGCGGCCGAGGACGTCGGCGAAGGCGCGGGTGACACCCAGCGTGCCGAAGAAGTGGGTTTCCATCTCGCGGCGGATCTGGGTCAGGTCGCCGCGGACGAGGTTCTGGCCGGTGGCGATCCCGGCGTTGTTGACGAGCAGGGTCACGTCCCCGGCCTGCCGCGCCACCTCGTCGACGGTCGCCTGGTCGAGCAGGTCCAGGGTCAGGGGGACGACGCCTGGCGTGGTGATGGTGCTGACGTCACGGGCCGTGGCGTAGACCTTCTTGGCGCTGCGCTCGAGCAGCTGGCTGACGAACTCCTTGCCGAGGCCGCGGTTGGCCCCGGTGACCAAAGCGACCGAACCCTTGATGTCCATGGTGTTTGCCCTTCCGGTTGTGACTACCACAGAAGGGTAGAATCTGACGTTGATGTCAGGTTCAACCTGAAGTGGCGGAGGTTACAAGTGACCGAAAAGGACACTCTGATGCGCATCGGCGAGTTGTCCGCCCGCACGGGGGCAAGCGTCCGGTCGCTGCGCTACTACGAACAGCAGGGCCTGCTGACGTCGACCCGGACGACGGGAGCGCACCGGCTCTACACCGAAGCCGCGGTGGACCGGGTGCATCTGCTGCGCCTGCTCTACGAAGCCGGTCTGTCGAGCGACACGATCGCCACGCTCCTGCCGTGCGTCGACGCTCCTGCGGAGAAAGTCACCGTGGACACACTGGATGTCATGCAGCGCGAGAGAGAGCGGATCAACACGCAGATCGCGGCCATGCTCACCACCCGTGACCACCTCGACGTGCTGATCGAGGCGGCCACGGGTCACCTCGACCGTCAGCGCGACGCCGCACTCACCACCTGATCCCCACGACACATCTATTCCGGTCGGTATAGATGTGCTACGTTCTGGGAGTGGCAGGGACACAGGGCGCCCCGATGGGCCGGCCGAGGGAGTTCGACACCGACGAGGCGCTGGACCGCGCCATGGAGGTGTTCTGGCGGCAGGGGTACGAGGCGACGACGCTGGGCGACCTGACCGCCGCCATGAACATCGGCAAGCCCAGCCTGTACGCCGCCTTCGGGAACAAGGAGCAGCTGTTCCGCCTGGTGCTCGACCGCTACAGCGAAGGTCCGGGGTCCTACGGGGTCCGCGCGGCGGAGCAGCCGACGGCCCGGCAGGTGGTCGAGGCGTTCCTCAAGGGCACGGTCGAGACCACCACTCAGCCGCAGTGCCCGCAGGGATGTTTGGGCGTGCAGGGCGCGCTCGCCGCCAGCGACGACGGCGTGGCGGTGCACGACCTCCTGGCGGCCTGGCGGGAACGCGCGCGCGGCGAGCTCGAGCTGCGGTTCCGGCGGGCTGTCGCGGAAGGGGATCTGAGAAGTGACGCCGATCCCGGGCGGCTGGCCCGTTACGTCATGACGCTCTCGTTCGGACTGGCGGTGCAGGCGGCCGGCGGGGTCGCGCGGGACGAGCTCTTCAAGGTCGTCGACGAGGTCATGCTCAGCTGGCGGTCGTAGCCGCCCCAGGCTGACCGGCCTCACCTCAAGTCCACTGTGGATGCATCGCACCGGTGAACCGGTGCGGCGATGACGCATGCCCTACTTATGTACCGATTGGAATAAAAGGACACGTCTTGACCACTCACACCTCGGCTCCGCCCCAGACCTCCCGACAGGAGTCGTGGGCGGGGGTCGCTTCCCTCGGCCTCGGCATCTTCGCGCTCATCATGGCGGAGTTCCTGCCCGCGAGCCTGCTCCCCCGCATCGCCGACGGACTGGAGGTCTCGTCCGGCGCGGCGGGACAGGCGGTCAGCGTGACCGCGTTCGGGGCGGCCGCGGCGGCGCTCCTCATCTCGGCGGTGCTCCCGCGGGCCGACCGTCGTCACGTGATGATCGGTCTCACCCTGCTCGCCGTGATCTCCAACCTCGTCGTCGCGGCGGCGCCGAACCTGGCCGTGCTCCTGCCGGCACGGCTGCTGCTCGGGTTCGCGATCGGCGGGTTCTGGGCGATGTCCACCGCGGTGGCGTCCCACCTCGTGCACGAGAACCACCTCGGCCGGGCTCTGACGGTCATCAGTTCCGGTGTCGCGCTGGCGACGGTCGCCGCCGTCCCGCTCGGCGCGTGGCTCGGGACCGTGTGGGGCTGGCGGGCGGTCTTCGTGCTCGGCGGAGGCGCCGCCTTGGTCGCCCTGATCGCCCAGGCTGCGACGTTGCCCCGCATCATGCCCGCACCGGGAAGCGGTCTGCGTGCGCTCGGAACGGTGTTGCGCTCCGGTGTCGTACTCGCCGGGTTGCTCGGGATCCTGCTCGTGTTCACCGGTCACTTCAACGGTTTCACCTACATCAGGCCGGCCGTCGACGCACTGTCCGGAATGGACGACGGAGCGTTCGCCGGACTGCTGCTCGTCTTCGGCGCGGCGAACTTCGCCGGCACCCTGATGGCGGGGCCGCTCGCCGACCGGTCGCCGCGGACGGGTCTGTTCGTGTTCCCGTTGGTGCTCGGCGCCGGGATGCTCCTGATGTTCACGCTGGGCGGGTCGACCTGGTCGCTCCTCCTCGCGGCCGCGCTGTGGGGCTTCGGTTTCGGTGGCATCCCCACCACGGTGCTGAGCTGGGGCGCGAGGACCGATCCGGCACGCATCGAGCAGATCAGCGGAATCGTCGTGACGGTCTGCAGCCTCGCCGTCGGCACGGGCGCGGCCGTCGGCGGAGTCCTCGTCGACGGTGTCTCCGCCACCTCGATCCTCCCTGCGGGCGCGGCCGCCGCCGTGGCGGGCGGTCTGCTCCTCACCTTCCTGCACCGCACCAAATAGAGAAGAGAAGGATTCATGAACAAGAAGATCACCAGACTGGCGAGCGCGGTCGCGACGACCCTGATCGCCGCTTCCCTGCTGTCGTTCTCGTCGAGCACGACCTCGGCGAACTCGGGTGAGCACACCGGGGTCGAGCCGCCCCGCGGTTACCGCTCCGAGTTCGCTCAGGTCAACGGGTTCCGCATGCACTACCTCCGCGGCGGCAAGGGCTCGCCCGTCGTGTTGATCCACGGCTTCCCGCAGACCTCCGCGGAGTGGCGTCCCCAGCTCGACGCCCTGGCGCGGAAGCACGACGTGATCGCCGTCGACCTGCGCGGCACCGGGAACTCCGGGGTGCCGGCCACGGGATACGACACGGTCCAGCTCGCCGAGGACGTCCACGCGCTGCTGGTCAAGCTCGGTGTCAACAACGGGGTGCAGGTCGTCGCCCACGACGTCGGGGCGTGGATCGCGTACCCGTACGCCGCGATGTGGCCCGCCGAGGTCAGCCGGATAGTGGTGATGGAGGGTCCGATCGTCGACGAGTCCCTCTACGGTTTCCCCGCGCTGGCACCGGAAGGAGGCCTGTACGTCTGGCACTTCGGACTCTTCCAGAAGAAGCTCGCGGAGCAGCTGGTGCGGGGCCACGAGCGGGAGTTCGTCGAGGGCTTCGTCGACCAGTACCTCGCGGTGAAGGACGCCTTCGGCCCGGCGGACTACGAGTACTACGCCCGCTACCTCCGGCAGCCCGGCCGCTTCCGCGCCTGGATGCAGATGTACCGGGCCATCGACACCGACGTGCGTCAGACCGCGGAGTTGAGCGCGGCGGGACCGCTGCGGATGCCCGTCCTCGCGGTCGGCGGTGAGAAGGCACTGGGTGGATCCGTCGGTGCGCAGTGGAGCAAGTACGCCACGAACGTCGACACGCGGGTGCTGGCCGGTACCGGGCACTGGGTCACCGAGGAGCGTCCCGAGGAGGTGACGAAGCTGTTGGCCGAGTTCCTGCGCTGATCGCGCCGAGCGGTGAAACGCCGACAAGCGCGAAGAAATTCACACTTACCCCCTAATTCGTGAACTCTTGACTCGGTTCGGGCCGGGAGGCAGGCTCTCGCGAATGCCGGTCCAGGCCGACAACCAGGGGGAGCTCGTGTTGGAGGAAGCGCTCGACGACGGTCAGGCGACGGTCCGGTCCGCCTGGTGACGGGGCAGCCGCACGAGTACGTGCGCCGGGAGCTGGTGGAGCCGGACTGGCGGCGGTTCCCCGGCTGGGCGCACGTGACCGAGGCGCAGTGGCGTGACGCGCAGTGGCAGCGGGCGCATTGCGTGAAGAACGCGAAGCAGCTGGGGCTGGTCGCGGGCGGGTTGCTGACGGACAGGTTCTACGACGACCTCGCCGCGGACCAGGAGACGTTCGCGACGATGTCGATGCTGTTGCCGCCGCACGTGCTCAACACCATGGCGGTGGACGCACGGCTCACGCCGGAGGCCTTCACTGAGGCGTTCCTGGCCGACCCGGTCCGTCGCTACATGCTGCCGGTGGCGTCGGACCGGGATCCGCTCCGGCCGTCCCATCCGCACTCCCAGCGCGACTCGCTGCACGAGGCCGAGATGTGGGTCGTCGAGGGCCTGACCCACCGCTACCCCACCAAGGTCCTGGCCGAGATGGTGTCGACGTGCCCGCAGTACTGCGGGCACTGCACCCGCATGGACCTGGTCGGCAACTCGACACCGTTGATCGACAAGCACAAGCTCTCGCTCAGGCCGGTCGACCGCCAGGACCAGATGATCGACTACCTGAAGAAGACCCCCGGCGTTCGCGACGTCGTCGTGTCCGGCGGGGACGTGGCGAACGTGCCGTGGCCGCAGCTGGAGTCCTTCGTGCTGCGGCTGCTGGAGATCGAGACCGTCCGGGACGTGCGCCTGGCCACGAAGGCGCTGGCCGCGCTCCCCCAGCACTGGCTGCAGCCGCGCGTGGTCGAGGGCCTCGAACGGGTTGCCCGCACCGCGTCGCAGCGGGGCGTCAACCTGGCGATCCACACGCACGTCAACCACGTGCAGTCCGTGACGCCGCTGGTGGCGGAGGCGGCGCGGGCGGCGCTGGGGGCCGGGGTGCGGGACGTGCGCAACCAGGGCGTGCTGATGCGCGGGGTCAACGCCACCGCGGCCGACCTGCTGGATCTTTGCTTTGCCCTGCAAGGGGAAGCGAACATCCTGCCGTACTACTTCTACATGTGCGACATGATCCCCAACGCCGAGCACTGGCGCGTTGCCGTGTGGGAGGCGCAGGAGCTGCAGCACGCGATCATGGGCTATCTGCCCGGGTACGCCACGCCTCGGATCGTGTGCGACGTGCCGTACGTCGGCAAGAGGTGGGTGCACCAGCCGGCGGAGTACGACCGGGAGCTCGGGATCTCGTACTGGACCAAGAACTACCGGACCGGGATCGACTCCGAGGATCCCGGGGTGCTCGACCGGCGGTACCCCTACTACGACCCGATCTCCACGCTCGGAGAATCCGGCCAGAAGTGGTGGGAGGATACGTGAACTCCAGGTCAGGCGCTCGCTCGCCGGGGAATTCCGGTGATTTGTGGACAACCCGAGACGGGCGTGCTTACGATGGCCGCACTGGGCTGGGGATTATGAGTGATCACGTGCAGGGGGACATGGCACCGCAACCGGGGTACCGCCGCAGGAATTCGTGCCGCACACGTGTTCTCGCAGCCGCATGACCGCACTGGCGCACAGGTTGGACGAGATCGAACGCTCATTCAGCCCGACACCGCTCGTGCCCGTGGCCGACGAGAAAGTGGATCTGCACGCCAAGCTGGAGTTCTGCAATCCGACCGGGAGTTCGAAGGACCGATCGGCGTTCTGGATTCTCAAACGCGCGGTCGAACGCGGTGAGATCACCTCGTCCACGACGGTGGTCGAATCATCGTCGGGCAATTTCGCGATCTCCATGTCGTCGTTCTGCCGCGCGCTCGGAGTTGAATTCGTCCCGGTGATCGACCCGAACTGCAACGCCGCCACGGAGCACTATTTGCGGGCGGCCTGCGACCGCGTCGAGAAGGTCACCGAACGCGACAGCTCCGGTGGGTTCCTGCTGAGCCGGCTGGCGCGTGTGCGGGAGCTCGAGACCGCCCTGCCCGGCGCCTACTGGCCCAACCAGTACGCCAACGCCGACGCCGCGGAAGCGCACTTCCTGCTGACCGGCGGGGAGATCGCGGGGACGCTCGGCAGCCTCGACTACGTGTTCATCGGGGTGAGCACCGGCGGCACGGTCGCCGGTCTGTCTCAGCGCCTGAAGAAGGAGTTCCCGCAGGTCAAGGTCGTCGCGGTCGACACGGAGGGCTCGGTGATCTTCGGCCGGGCGCCGCAGGCGCGCAAGCTGCCGGGGCTCGGGTCGAGCATCGTGCCGCCGCTGGTCGCGACCGCCGAGATCGACGACGTGGTGATCGTGAGCGAGCATGAGGCGGTCCTCGGCTGCCGGGCCCTGCTGCGCCGCTCCGGCCTCTTCACCGGAGGCTCGACGGGCAGCACCTACGCGGCGATGCAGCGCTACTTCGCGGACCGCGACAATTCTGCCGGACGGCCGAGCGCGTTGTTCCTGTGCGCCGATCGCGGAACGGCCTACGCGGAAACCGTGTACAACGACACGTGGGTGGCAGAAGCCCTGGGCGGGGAAACGCGCACATCGGCGACAGTGGCCGGATGACCTGGAGGGAACAACTTGTCCAGCTTTCCGAATGAGTTCCGCGTGCCCGCCGCGCGGGTGATCACGGGCGATGACGTGCACTCGTGCGTGAATGGCAGCGCCGAGGAGTGCGTTGATCTCGTCCGGCGCGCCTACCTCACGCACTCGGCCGGGGACAGCTCCAACCCGCACAGCAGCTTCCTGCGTTTTCCGCACAAGCCGAACTCGCGGATCATCTCGCTGCCCGCCTATCTCGGCGGCGAATTCGGTGTGGCGGGCATGAAATGGATCGCGAGCTTCCCGGACAACACCGCCGAGGGCATCCCGCGCGCGTCGGCGATGTTGATCCTGAACGACACCGAGATCGGTTACCCGTTCGCGTGCGTGGAGTCGTCGATCATTTCCGCGACGCGCACCGCGGCCTCCGCCGTGCTCGGCGCCGAGGCGCTGGTGGGTGAGCGCGCCGCGCGCCGGGTCGGCTTCATCGGGACGGGCCTGATCGCGGGCCACGTGTGGCGCTTCCTGCGCGACCTCAAGTGGCGGATCGACGGCTTCCGGCTCTTCGACACCGTGCGCGCCAACGCGGACCGGTTCGGCGAGGGGCTCGTCGAGGACGGCGCGGCCGACGTGGTCGCGGTGGACACCGCCGCCGAGGCGATCGAGGGCTGCGACCTCGTGGTGCTGGCGACCGTCGCGGGCGAGCCGCACATCACCGACCCGGCGCTGTTCGCCCACGCGCCCACGGTGCTGCACCTGTCGCTGCGCGACCTGTCCCCCGAGGTCGTCCTCGCGGGACAGAACATCACCGACGACGTGGACCACGCGGTGCGCGAACGCACCTCGTTGCACCTCACCGAACAGCGCACCGGTGACCGCGCGTTCGTCGCGGGCACGATCGCGGACGTGCTGAACGGCGCGGTGCGGCGCGACCCGGAGCGGGCCGCGATCTACTCGCCGTTCGGGCTCGGCGTGCTCGACCTGGCGATCGGCAAGTGGGTGTACGAGCAGGTGACCGCGCGCGACGGCGGCACGGTCATCGACGACTTCTTCGGCAGTGCGGTGAGGCGGCCATGAGCGAGATCCAGTACACGGTGGTCGTCAACCACGAGGACCAGCACTCCGTCTGGTTCACCGACCGGCCCCTGCCGGCCGGGTGGACCGAGATCGGCTTCACCGGCACCAGGGAGGCGTGCCTGGCGCACGTCGAACAGGTGTGGACGGACCTCACGCCGCGCTCGGTGCGCGAGCGCCTGGCCGCCGGGGAGACACGATGACCGCCGGCGTGCTCCTGGACACCAGGAAGGTCGTCACCACCGTCGAGCTGTCGGTGTTCGAGCGGATCACCCCGCTCGTGTCGGGGTACCTCGAGGCGTACGCGTCGACGGACCCGGTGGTGAGCGGGCAGTTCCGCTTCGACAAGTACACGACGAGCATCAAGACACCGCTCGAGACGGTCGCGGAGGCCTTGCTGGCCAAAGACTCCGACGTGTTCGCGTTCTCGACGTACGTGTGGAACATCGGCCTGGTCCGCAAGCTGCTGGTGCTGCTGCGCCAGGCGCGCCCGGACGTGCACATCGTCCTGGGCGGACCGCAGGTGATGCACCACGGCCTGCGCTACCTCGACCCGTCCGACGAGCGGATGGTCGTGTGCAACGGCGAGGGCGAGGCGACGTTCACCGAGTACCTGCACGAGCTGACCAAGCCGGAACCGGACCTCACCACCGTGGCCGGGCTGACGATGTACCGCGGCGGGCAGCTCGTCACGACACCGGAACGCGCGCGCATCAAGGATCTGGAGACGATCCCGTCGCCGTTCCTGTCCGGGCTGATCTCCGACGAGTACAGCATCAGCATCATCGAGACCAACCGCGGCTGCCCGTACCACTGCGGCTTCTGCTTCTGGGGCGCGGCGACGAACGACCGCGTCTACCGGTTCGACGAGGAGCGGGTGCGCGACGAGCTGACGTGGATGGCGCGCAACGGCACGCTGTTCCTCTACATCGCCGACGCGAACTGGGGCATGCTCGCGCGCGACGTCGAGTTCTCCGAGCACATCGCCTCGCTCACGCGCGAGTACCGGCTGCCGAACGTCGTGTACTTCTCCTCGGCCAAGAACAAGCCGCACGCGGTCACCAAGATCACCGGCATCTTCCAGGAGGCCGGGCTCGTCGCGTCCCAGCCGGTGTCCATGCAGACGCTGGAACCGACCAGCCTGAAGATCATCGCCAGGGACAACATCAAGCTCGACGCGTTCGGCTCGGTGCAGGACGACCTGCGCGACCGCGGGCTGAGCTCGTTCATCGAGCTGATCTGGCCGCTGCCCGGCGAGACGCTGGAGACGTTCCAGCAGGGCATCGGCACGCTGTGCGAGCGGGACGCGCACACGATCATCTCGTACTCGCACCTGCTGCTGAACAACACGCCGATCTACCACAACCGCGACAAGCTCAGGCTGGTCACGCGGCCTGCCGGCGGTGAGGTCGCCGAGGCGCAGATCGTGATCGGCACCGAGCAGGTCACCCCCGACGAGTTCGTCGAGGGCATGCGGTACTTCTACGCCGTGCACGCGGTGCACAACACGCGCAGCCTGCGCGCGACGGCGAAGTACCTGACCGGCAAGGGGATCACGACGTTCCCCGCACTGTTCTCCGCGATGGTCGAGCACTGGCGCGGCCTGCCGCAGGACGACGCCATCGTGTCCTACGTGGAGCGTTCGATCCGGGACGCGCTGTTCTACGACGTCGGCAACTACGGCCTGTTCGTGCACATGGTGCTGCACGAGCACCGGGCGCTGTTCACCCGGCACCTGCGCGACTTCGTGGCGGCGCAACCGTGGTGGTCGGACCCGACCGCGCGGGCGCTGTTCGAGATCGATCTGCTGAACCGGCCCTACATCTACTCCTCCACGCCGCTGGAGGAGTTCGACCGTCCCTTCGAGACGGTCGTGGTCACCGCGGGGTCGGGACGGTCCCGCACGGTCGAGCTCGACCCGTCCTGGCACGAGGAGCTGCGCCGGTCGGTGCGATTGGACCCGCTGGTGCCGCAGGGGCCGCGGTTCGTCGTCGACTACAAGCGGCTGCAGTACCCGTACATGGCCGGGCAGAGCATCGACCACAACGCGAACTACTGCCACGGCATGATCGAGAAGATCGAGAACATCGCGCCGATCTGGCGTTCGACGGGAGCCTGATGCAGCTGGACCGGCGCCCGGTGCTGGGCGTCCTCGCCGCGATCGCGTTGCTCGGGGCGCTGGCGGTGGTGGCGTTCGCGCCACCGGCCGCCCGCTCCGGTGACGTCCCGGCGCGGGAGTTCTCCGCTCAGCGCGCGGCGGCGCACCTGGAGCAGATCGCGCAACGCCCGCACCCGACGGGAACGCCGGACAACGCGCGCGTGCGCTCCTACATCGCCGACACGGCGCGGTCGCTGGGCGCGCAGGTCGAGATCGACAGCGGTGACGTGGTGCGGGCCGGGTGGGGCAACCCGTTCCCGGCCGCCAACGTGCACAACGTCCTGGCGCGGCTGCCCGGTACCGACCCGCAGCGCAGCGGCGGCAAGACGCTGCTGCTCGTCGCCCACCACGACTCGGTGCCGACCGGTCCGGGCGCGGCGGACAACGGCGCCGCTGTGGCCGGGCTGCTGGAGACCATCCGGGCGCTCCAGGCCCGCGGCGGCACGCCGAACGACGTCGCGTTCCTTTTCACCGACGCGGAAGAGATCGGCGGCCTGGGCGCGGAGCGGTTCGTGCTCTCACGCGGGATCGACGGACTCGGCGCGGTGCTGAACTGGGAGGCCCGCGGCAGCTCGGGCCCGGTGCTGATGTTCGAGACCAGTGCCGGCAACACCGAGCTGATCGACGCCTACGCGGGCACCGGCACCCGCCCGGCGGGCAACTCGCTGGCCTACGAGATCTACCAGCGGATGCCCAACGGCACCGACTTCACGGTCTTCAAGGACGCGGGCGCGCACGGCCTGAACGCGGCGTTCCTCGACGGCTTCCACGACTACCACTCGCCGCACGACGACCTCGCGAACCTCGACCGGGACAGCCTGCAGCACCACGGCGAGACGATGCTCGGGCTGGTCGACCGCCTCGGGTCCACCGACCTGCGCACGCTCGCCGCCTCGGACAACGCCGTCTACTTCGACCTGTTCGCCCGCGTGCTGGTGCACTACCCGAGCTGGGTCGCCCTGGCCCTCGCGGTCGCGACGGTCCTCGCCCTCGGCGCGCTCGTCGTGCTGGGCGTGCGCCGTCGGGCCCTGCGCGTCACCGGTGTTCTCGCCGTGGCCGCCATCTCGACGGGCGCCGTCGCCATCACGTTGGCCGTGGGTGTCGGGCTGTGGCGGCTCGTGCTGGTCGTGCGGCCGGGGCTGTCGGCGCTGCCGCTGGAGGAGCCGTACGAACGCGGCTGGTTCGTGGCCGGGTTCCTGCTCGCCGCCGCGGCGGTCGTGCTCGCGGCCGCGCGTGTGGTGCGGCACCGCGAACAGGCCGAGGTGCTCGCCGGGGTGCTCCTGGTGGGCACGGCGGTGGTCGCCGCGACGGCGTTCACCGTGCCGGGCGCGAGCTACTTGCTGCAGTGGCCCGTTCTCACCGGCCTCGTGGTGCTGGGGCTGTGCCTGCGCCGCGGCCACGCCGGCGCGGTGCTGCTCGGGCTGCCCGCGGCCGTCACCGTGGTGCTGTTCGCGCCCCTGGTCGGTGCCGTGCTGGTGGCGCTCGGGCTCCAGCTGGCCGCGGTGGCCCTCGCGCTCGCCGCCCTCGGCGGCCTGCTCCTGCTGCCGCTGCTCACGCCGCTCCCCCGTGCCGCCGTGGTCCTGCCTGTCGTGGTGGCGCTCGCGCTGGTCGGCACCGGCCTGGCCCGCTCGGGCTTCGAGCGGACCGAGCCGCGCACCAACGCGTTGCTCTACGTGCGCGACCTGACCGAGAACTCGTCGACGTGGATGACCCGCGCGGACGAGACGGACGCGTGGACGTCGGCCGTGCTCGGCGCGTCGCCGCGGCAGACTCAGGCGACCACGTACTTCCCGCAGGAGGGCCCGGACTCGTTCCTCGCCGCGGACGCGCCCCGGATCGACCTGCTGCCGCCCGAGGTGAAGGTCCTCGCCGACGACGGCGGCGCCGGTCCGCGGACGGTCCGGTTCTCCGTGACCTCGCGCCGCGACGCGTGGCGGATCGTCGTCCGCCTTCCGCAGGACCGGCTGCGGGAGTGCACGTTCGCCGGCACGCGGATGGACGCCGCGACGCTCGCCAAGGACGCCGACTACACCGGCGGCGTGGTGTTCCAGTACACCGGCGACTCCGACACGTTCGAGCTGAGCTGCGCGGTCACCCCCGGCCCGCTGCCGGTGGACGCGTCCGACCAGACGATCGGCCTGCCGGAGCAGGTCGCCGCGCTCGCCGGGCCGCGCCCGGAGGACACCGCGCTGATGCCGTTCGGGTTCACCCCCGCCGACACCGCCGTGTCGCGGCACGTGGTGGAGATCTGATGACCGACGCGATCACGGTGCGGAACCTGACCCGCAGCTTCCGCACGAACCAGCTGGTCCTCGCCAACGACGACCTCACGTTCAGCGTGGCCAGGGGCGAGGTGTTCGGCGTGCTGGGCGCCAACGGCGCCGGCAAGACCACCCTCGTCTCCCAGCTGCTCGGACTCGTCCGCCCGACGTCGGGTTCGATCACGGTCGAGGGCGTCGACGTGGTGGCCGACCCGGACGGCGTCAAGCGCATCACCGGTTTCCTGCCGCAGACCGAGCTGGCGATGCGCGAGCTCGAGGTGCGCCGCGCGCTGCACTACACCGGCCGCCTGCGCGGTCAGGGCGAGACCGACGCGCAGCGCCAGACCGACGAGCTGCTCGACGAGCTCGGCCTCGGGCCGGTGTCCGGCCGGTACGTCAACCAGCTCTCCGGCGGCATGATGCGGCTGGTCAACTTCGGCATGGCCCTCATGGGCCGCCCGAAGCTCCTCGTGCTCGACGAGCCGACCAACGAGCTCGACCCGCACAACCGCCGCCTGGTGTGGGACGTGCTGGCCCGCCGCAGCGCCGCCGAGGGCGCGACGGTCGTGCTGGTCACCCACAACGTGCTGGAGGCCGAGTCCGTCGTCGACCGGGTCGCCGTGATGCGGCAGGGCCGGATCGTCACGCTCGGCTCCCCCGGCGAGCTCAAGCACCGCCTCGGTGACACCGTGCGGATGGACCTGCAGGTCCGCGACGGCGGCGAGCTCGGTGCCGCCGACCTCGCGCTGCTCGGCGCGACCGGCACCGTCGTGCCCGGCACCAGGGACGGCCGCTACCTCGTGCACTGCGCGCCCGCGCGGATGCCCGAGCTGGTCACCGTCGTCACCGAGGGCATGGCGACGATGGGGATCGAGGACTTCCGGCTGTCGCGGCCGTCGCTGGAGGACGTGTACCTGAGTCTGGACGACGAGCCGGCGGCACCGGTGGTCTCGGCTGCCCCGTCCGCGGCGAAGGCGGCTCCCGCCGGTGTCGCGTCCGCCGCGGCGGCGGCTCCGGCCGCTGCCCCGTCTGCGGCAACTGTGGTTCCCGCCGGTGTCGCGGTCCTCGCCCCGACAACCCCGGTGCCATCGGCCCGCCCTCCCCTGCGCGAGCGCCTCACCCGCGGCCTGACCAGCTTCAAGTACCTGTGGCTGGAGCAGATGCTGGAGGTCAGGTCGACCTGGTGGTGGAGCCTGCTGTTCGGCTTCCTGATGCCGGTGGCCATGGTGTTCGGCCTGACCAGGATCGGCGGCGGTCTCACCGACCAGAACAGCCTGCTCTACATCGTGAGCGGCGCGGCGGTGTTCTCCGTGGCGACCGAGGGGATCGCGACGCTCGCGCAACGCGTCGGCGTGGTGCGCACGAGCGGGATGCTGCAGTACTACGTGTCGCTGCCGATCAGCCGCACGGCGTTCCTCGCGGCGCTGGTGTTCTCCCGGCTGCTGCTGATCCTGCCCGGCCTGGTCACGCCGATCATCGCCGCGCGGCTGATGTACGACGCGGACTTCGTCGTGTCCCCCATGTTGCTGGTCGTGCTGCCGCTGACGTGCCTCGCGCTGTCGGCGGTGGGGCTCGCGATCGGCACGGTGGTGGAGAGCATGGACGTGATCGTCGTGATCACGAACCTGCTGATCTTCGTCCTGCTGCTGGCGGCACCGGTGCTCATCCCGCCGGAGTCGCTGCCGCTGCCGTTGCGGCTCATCGGTTACCTGTTGCCGCCCACCTATGCCGCGGAAGCGCTCCGGCACGCCCTCAGCGGTGATCTCGGCGGGATGTTCCTCGTCGACGTCTCCGTGCTGCTGGGCATGACGGTGCTCGGACTGGCCGCGACGTCCCGCTGGATCCGTTGGCGTATCGCATGACACAAGGAACTCGGCCCATGCTGCTCACCTCCGTCCGCACCGCGCCGACGTTCGTCGACGTGCTCACCGAACGCGCCGCCGGGTCGTCGCGGGTGGCACTGAGGTTCGACGACGGAACGGGGCAGTCCGCGCTGACCTACCCGCAGCTGCACGACAGGGCGCGGTCGGTCGCCGCGCTGCTCGCGCAGCGGTGCGCGCCCGGCGACCGGGTGCTGCTGCAGCTGCCGCCCGGCCTCGACTACGTGGTGGCGTTCCTCGGGTGCCTCTACGCGGGCGTGATCGCCGTTCCGCTGTACCCGTCGGGCACCGGGCGGCACGGGGCACGGCACCGCGCGCTGGTGGCCGACGCGGCGCCGGCGGCCGTCATCGCCCGCGGCGAGGTGTCCGATGTGGACGTTCCGGTGCTGTCGGTCGACGGGGACCTGCCCGCGCCCGGCGAGTGGCGGCGGCCGGAGATCACGCCGGACACCGTGGCGTTCCTGCAGTACACGTCCGGCTCGACGGCGACCCCGCGCGGTGTCGTCGTGAGCCACCGCAACCTGCTCGCGAACTCGGTGCAGATCGGCGAGCGGTTCGGCGCGGACGAGGACACGCGCGCGGTCAGCTGGTTGCCGCCCTACCACGACATGGGCCTCATCGGCGGCATCCTGCAGCCGATCCACGCGGGCGCCACCGCCACGTTGTTCGCGCCGGTGTCGTTCATCAGCAACCCGCTGCGGTGGCTGCGTTTGATCTCCGAGCAGCGCGCGACCGTCAGCGGTGGCCCGAACTTCGCCTACGACCTGTGCGCCGACCGCCTCACCGACGCCGACCTCGCGGGCCTCGACCTGTCGAGCTGGGAGATCGCGTTCAACGGCGCCGAACCGGTCCGTGCGGCCACCCTCGACAGGTTCGCCGAGCGGATGGCGCCCTACGGGTTCCGCCGCGAGGCGTTCCTGCCGTGCTACGGGCTGGCCGAGGCGACGCTGATGGTCTCCGGCCACCGCGCCGCGCCGGTCACCGCGTTCGCGAGCTCCTCGCTCGCCCCCGGCGACCAGGTCGTGCCGGACGAGGCCGGGCGGAAGATCGTGTCGTGCGGCCCGGCGGTCGACGACGTCACGACGGTCGTGGTCGACGCCGGGACCGGCACCCCGTGCCAGGACGGCACCGTGGGCGAGATCTGGGTGACGGGCGAGAACGTCGCGTCCGGCTACTGGGGACGCACGGACGACGACGTTTTCGGCGCCGCGCTGCCCGGCGACGACCGGGCCTGGCTGCGCACCGGTGACCTCGGGTTCCTGTACGACGGCGAGCTGCACGTCACCGGCCGTGCGAAGGACCTGATCGTGGTGCGCGGCCGCAACCACTACCCGCAGGACCTGGAGCGCTGCGCCCTCGACTCGCACACGGCGCTGCGCCGGGGTGCGGCGGCGTTCGGGCTCGGCGAGCGCGAGGAGGTGTGCCTCGTGCTGGAGTCCGCGACGGCGCACCGGGCGGAGGAGAACGCGGAGGTCGTCGCGGCCGTGTGCACGGCGATGGCCCGCGAGCACGGGGTCACGCCGGCGACGGTCCTGTTCGTGCGGCCCGGCAAGATCCCCACGACCAGCAGCGGCAAGGTGCAGCGGGCGCGCACGCGGGAGCTGTTCGCCGACGGCTCCCTGCAGCCCGTGCACCGCTGGGACGCGGCCGGTGCGGGCGACCTGGCCGCGGTCAGCGAGGAGGACCGGGACCCGACGGCGCGGGAGGTCGTGCTGCGGCTCGCGGCGGCCCGGCTCGGGCACCCGGTCGACCCGGCGGTGCCGCTGGTCGCCCAGGGGCTCGACTCGCTGAGCGCCACCGAACTGTCCGCCGCGATCACCGGCGCGCTCGGCGTGCGGGTCGAGCTTCGAGCGTTGCTCGACGGCGCCACGGTCGACTCGCTGCCGCTGGACACCGCCGCCGGGCGAACGGGTGCGGGCCCGGTCGCCGCGGCCGGTCCGCAGCCGGTGACCGCCAACCAGAGGGCGTTGTGGCTGCTCGAACAGCTCAACCCCGGCACGGCGACCCAGCACGTCTACGCGGCCATCCGGTTCGAGTCCGATGTGGACTCCGAAGCGCTGCGCCGCGCGTTCCAGGCGTTGCTCGACCGGCACCCGGCGCTGCGCACCGCCGTGCGCGGCAACGGCGAACCGCTGCAGGAGGTGCTGGCGCACCAGGAGGTCGCGTTCACCGTCGAGGACGCCTCGGCGCTCGATGAGGAGGCGTTCGCCGCGCGGCTGGAGCGCGAGACGACCGAGGAGTTCGCGCTCGCGGAGGGCCGCGTGCTGCGCGCCGTGCTGTTCCGCCGCCCCGGTGGGGACGTGCTCGCGTTCGTCGTGCACCACATCGCCGTGGACATGTGGTCCATCGCGGTGCTCGCCGAGGAGCTCGGCACGCTGTACTCCGGCGCCCCGTTGCCGCCCGCCCCCGCCGCTGGCCCGGTCGAGGTGGCTCGCAGGCAACGCGACCTGCTCGCGTCCCCGCGCGGTGCCGAGTTGCGTGCGCACTGGCGGTCCGCGCTCGAAGGCGTCGAACCCGTCCTGGAGCTGCCCGCCGACCGGCCGCGACCCGCCACCCGCGGGCATCGGGGCCACTCGATCACCACGCGCCTGGACCGCGAGCTGACCACCGCGTTGCGCGGGCTGGCCGCCGAGCACGACACGACGCTGTTCGTGGTGCTGCTCAGCGTCTTCCAGGCGCTCGTGCACCGCTACACCGGGGAGCACGACTTCCTGGTGGGCGTCCCCGCCGCGGGCCGCACCGATCCCGACTTCCACCGGGTCGTCGGCTACTTCGTGAACCCGGTGCCGGTGCGCGCCCGCATCGACGGCACGCGATCGGTGGCCGAGCACGTGCGCTCCACCGGTCAGGCCGTCGGCGCCGCACTGGCGCACCAGGACATGCCGTTCCCGCAGCTGGTCGAGGAGCTCGAGCTCGCCCGGGAGGCGTCCCGCGCGCCGGGCTTCCAGGTGATGTTCAGCCAGGCCCGCTCGCACCTGCCCGACTCCACGCTCGGCGTGCTCACCAGCGGCCGTCCCGGTGTGCCGGTGCGGCTCGGTGGGCTGCGCGGCGAGTCCGTCGCGCTGACCCGTCACACCGCCGAGGTCGACCTGACCATGGTGGTCGCCGAGGACGCCGACGAGGTCGAGGTGGTGCTGAACTACAGCACCGACCTGTTCGACCACGCCACGATCGCGCGGTTCGGCGACAACTACGCGCTGCTGGCGGCCGAGGTGGCCCGCGACGCGGCACGCCCGCTCGGCGAGCTCGCGCCCGTCAGCGAACACGAACTGCGGATGATCGCGCGGTGGAACGCCACGGCGACCGACTACCCGCGCACGAAGTCCGTGGTGGACCTGTTCGCCGAGCAGGTGGCGGCCCGCCCGGACGCACCGGCCCTCACCTACGGCGCGCTGTCCTACAGCTACCGCGAGCTGGACCAGGTCTCCACGGCGCTGGCCCGCCGGTTGCGCGAGCTGGGTGTGGACGCCGGGACGACGGTCGGGCTGTGCGTCGACCGCGACCCCGCGGTGGTCGTCGCGATGCTCGCCGTCGCCAAGGCCGGTGGCGCCTACGTGCCTCTCGACCCGGCCCACCCGCCGCACCGGCTGCGCCAGATCGTCGCCGAGTCGGCGCCCGCGCTGCTGCTCACGACCGGGGCGGCCATCGTGGACACCGATCTGCCGGTCGTCGAGGTGCGGGACTTCCTCACCCCGCCCGCCACCGAGCAGACCGCCGACTGGGACGGTCCGGTCGCCGGCGGCCTGCTGTACGTGATGTACACGTCCGGGTCGTCCGGCACGCCCAAGGGCATCTGCATCGCGCACCGCAACGTCGTGCGGCTCGTGCGGGACACGAACTACATGACCATCGAGCCAGGTGACCGGGTCGCACAGATCTCCAACGCGGCGTTCGACGCGGCGACGCTGGAGGTGTGGGGCGCGCTGCTCAACGGCGGTCACCTCGTCGGGTTCGACAAGGACACCGTGCTGTCACCGCCCGCGCTCGCCGAGGCGCTGCGGTCGGGCGGCATCCACACGGTGGTCTTCGCGACACCGCTGTTCACCCAGGTCGCGGCCTACGACGCCGGCACGTTCGCCGCGGCGAAGCAGTTGCTGGTCGGCGGAGACACGATGGACCCCAAGATCGCCCGGGCGGTGTCGGAGCTGGGTGGCCCGCTGCTGTCCAACGGCTACGGCCCGACCGAGTCCGCCACGTTCGCGACCGTCCAGGCCCTGCCCGAGGTCGGTCAGGACGTGGCACGGCTGCCGATCGGCGGGCCGATCTCCAACACGCAGGTGCACGTCCTCGACCCGCTCATGCGGCCGGTGCCGATCGGTGTGCCGGGCGAGCTGCACATCGGCGGTGACGGTCTCGGCCACGGCTACCTCGGCCGCGCCGGCCTGACCGCGGGCAGGTTCGTGCCCGACCCGTTCAGCGGGGTGCCGGGCAGCCGCCTGTACGCGACCGGCGACAAGGCGCGCTGGCTGCCGGACGGGTCGGTGGACTTCCTGGGCCGGCTCGACTTCCAGGTGAAGATCCGCGGGTTCCGCATCGAACTGGGCGACGTCGAGGCGGCGCTGGTCGAGCACCCCGGTGTCGTGGAGGCCGTGGTCGTGGTCGACGACTCCGTCGGCGAGAAGCGCCTGGCCGCCTACTACGCGGGCGCGCCGGACCCCGCGGAGCTGTCGGCGCACCTCGCGGCCCGGCTGCCGGAGTACATGGTGCCCGCGGTGCTGCTGCGGTTGCCCGAGCTGCCGAAGAACCCGAACCGCAAGCTGGACCGGGCGGCGCTGCCGCGTCCGTCCGAGGCGGTCGCGGCACCGGTCTCCGGGAACACGTCGGCGGAGATCTGCGCGTTGTTCGCGGAACTGCTGGGGCGGCCGGAGGTGCGGCCGGACGACAACTTCTTCGAGATCGGCGGCCACTCCCTCGTCGCCATCAAGCTCCTGACCCGCATCCGCGACACCTACGGCGTCGAACTCCCCCTCAACGAACTGTTCACCGACCCCACCGCCCGCGCGGTGGCGGACTGCGTCGACCAGGCCAAGGCACCGGTTGCCGCCGCTGACACGACGACGGAGATCTGCGCGCTGTTCGCCGAGCTGCTGGGGCGGCCGGAGGTGCTGCCCGACGACAACTTCTTCGAGATCGGCGGCCACTCCCTCGTCGCCATCAAACTGCTGACCCGCATCCGCGACACCTACGGCGTCGAACTCCCCCTCAACGAACTGTTCACCGACCCCACCGCCCGCGCGGTGGCGGACTGCGTCGACCAGGCCGGGGCACCGGCCGCACCGACTGCCCCGGCCGGACCGGCCGCCGTCTCGCGCGCGGCGTACGCACGCCCCGCGCCCCGCTGACCCGCCACGGATCGGATCCAACGAATGACCCAGGACCAGGTCTACGTCATGCCCGCGTCGCCGGCGCAGGTCGGGTTGTGGCTGCTCGCCCAGCTCGACCCGGCGTCGACGGCATACCACGTGCCGGCGGCGGTGCGGTTGAGCGGGCCGGTGGACGCGGGCGTGCTCGCGCGGGCGTTCGACGCGCTCGTGGCGCGGCACGAGATCCTGCGGACGACGTTCACGACCGAGGACGACGAGGTCTGCCAGGTCGTGCACCCGCGCGCGCTGGCGGGCCTGGAGGTCGTCGACCTCCGCGACGACCCCTCGTCCTGCCGGGAGGCCTGTGCGGAGCAGGCGGCCCGGCCGTTCGACCTGGCGGCGGGACCGCTGGTGCTGCCCCGGCTGTACCGGCTCGGCGACGACGACCACGTGCTCTCGCTGCTGATGCACCACATCGTCACCGACGGCTGGTCCTCCGGGGTCATGGTCCGCGAGCTGGCCGCGCTCTACACCGCGCAGCGCTACGGCCTGGGCGACCCGTTGCCCGCCGTCGGTCTGCAGTACGCGGACTTCGCGCTGTGGCACCGGGACCTGCTCGCGAGCGGGACGGGTGAGAAGCAGTTGGACCACTGGCGGCGCGAGCTCGCCGGTGACGACGTCGTGCTGAGCCTGCCGACCGATCGCCCGAGGCCCGCCGACCCGACGTTCGCGGCGGACCGGGTGGACGCGGTGCTCGACCCGGCCGCGCTGCGGACGGCCGCGGCGAGGCACGGTGCCACGCTGTTCATGGCGGTGCACGCGGCGTTCGCCTCGGTGCTCGCGCACAGCTCCGGCCGCCGCGAGGTCCGGCTCGGCGTGCCCAGCGCCTACCGCGAGCACCCCGGCACGCAGGACGTGCTCGGGTTCTTCGCGAACACGCTCGTGGTGCGCACCGAGTGGGACCGCGACCGCACGTTCGCCGACCTGCTGACCCAGGTCCGCGACCGCACCACCACCGCGCTGGCCAACGGCGACGTCCCGTACGGCGAACTGGCGAGGGCCCTGGGCGGCCCGTTGGTACAGGCGATGATCGCCATGGACAACGCCCCGGACACCTTCACCCTCTCCCCCGGCCTGACCGCGTCGCGGTTCGAGGTCCCGCAGGCCACGGCGAAGTACGAGCTGACGCTGTTCGTCCGGGAGACCGGCGACGCGCTGGAGCTGCGGCTCGAGTACAGCACCGAGCTGTTCGACCGGTCTACCGCGCGGACCCTGCTGGACCGCGTCCTCGCGGTGTGCGCGGCGGACACCGCGAGCACCCTGGGCGAGATCCACGCGGTGACCGGGGCCGAGCGCGCCCTGCTCGACTCGTGGTCGACAGGCCCCGACGCCGTGCCGGGTGCGCTGGCGTATGAGATGTTCGCCGAGCACGCGGCGGCACGTCCGGACGACGTGGCGGTGGTCGACGGACCCCGCGTGCTCACCTACGGCGCGCTCGCGGCCGAGGCGGAACGGATCAGCGCCGTGCTCCCCCGCGGCGGGCTGGTCGGTGTGTCGCTGCCCCGGTCCGCGGACCTGGTGGCGGCGCTGCTCGCGGTGTGGCGCAACGGGTGCGCGTACCTGCCG
This sequence comes from Lentzea cavernae, assembly GCF_014653695.1. GTDB lineage: Bacteria > Actinomycetota > Actinomycetes > Mycobacteriales > Pseudonocardiaceae > Lentzea > Lentzea cavernae. Next base: position 478,054 of record NZ_BNAR01000005.1, read on the forward strand.
CTCGACCCGGGCCTGCCGCCGGCGCGACGTGAGGCGATCGTGGAGGACGCGCGGCCCGCGGTGGTGCTGGGGCCGGACGAGGTGGCGGTCGTGGCGAACGCGCGGCCCGCCCTCGTGCCGGGGCCGGACGACGTGGGGAATGCACAGCCCGCCCTCGCGCCGGGACCGGACGAAGCGGCGAACGCGGCGCGCACGCAGCCTGCCCTCGCGCTCGGGCAGGACGAGGTGACGAACGTGGCGAACGCACGACCCGCCCTCGCGCCGGGGCCGGACGAGACGACGAACGCGACGGACACGCAGCCCGCGCTGGCGCTGGGGCCGGACAAAACGACAAACGCGGCGGACACGCAGCCCGCCCTCGTGCCGGGACCGGATGAGGCAGCGAACGCGACCGGCACCGGTGAGCCCGTCGCCGTCCAGGGCTCCGACCTGGCCTACGTGCTCTACACCTCGGGATCGACCGGTCGTCCCAAGGGCGTGGCCGTCACCCACGCCAACCTGGCCAACTACCTCCGGTTCGCCGCCACCGAGTACACAGTGGACGGACCGCCGGTCGCACCGCTGCACACCACCGTCGGCTTCGACCTCACGGTCACGAGCCTCTGGGTACCGCTCACCACCGGTGGTTCGGTGCACGTCGTGGGCGAGGAGGACCCGCTCGACGGACTCGCCGCCCTGCTCGGCACCGGCGCGGCGACCCTGGTGAAGCTCACGCCCGCGCACCTCGACGCGCTGTGCGATCTGCTGCCCGAAGGCGTGCTCGCGCGGTCGCGCGCCTGTTTCGTCGTCGGCGGTGAGGCGCTGTCCACGGCGCTGGTGCGCCGGTTCCTGGCGATCGCGCCGCACGTCAGGGTGGTCAACGAGTACGGGCCCACCGAGGCGACCGTCGGCTGCTGCGTCGACGGCGACGTGGCCGGCATCGGCGAGCGGCCCACCATGCCGATCGGCGTCCCGATCAACGGGACGACGCTGCGCGTGCTGGACGACCGTCTCCAGCCGGTGCCCGTGGGCGTGCCCGGTGAGCTGTGCATCAGCGGTGCCGGCGTCGCCGAGGGCTACCTCGGGCAGCCCGAGCTGACGGCGCGGTCCTTCGTGACCGACCCCGGCACGGGTGCGCGGACCTACCGCACCGGTGACCTCGTGCGGTACCTGCCCGACGGGCGGCTGGAGTACCTGGGCCGGGCCGACGAGCAGGTCAAGATCCGCGGCCACCGGGTGGAGCCCGCCGAGGTCGAGGCCGCGTTGCGCGCGCTGCCCGGTGTCCGCGGCGCCGTGGTCGTGGCGCGGGAGCACGCCGCGGGCAAGGTGCTCGTGGGGTACGTGGTGACCGGTGCGGACCTGCGGGAGCTGACCGCGGCGCTCACCACCGCGTTGCCGGCCCACATGGTGCCGTTGCTCGTGGCCGTGGACGAGATCCCGTTGACCCCCAACGGGAAGGTCGACCGGGCGGCCCTGCCGGCACCGGCGGCCGAGCACCGTCCGCACGTCCCTCCCCGTGCGGGCACCGAGACCGCGGTCGCCGAGATCTGGCGGGAGGTGCTCGACGTCGAGGTGGTCGGTCGTGACGACGACTTCTTCGCGCTGGGCGGGCATTCGCTCGCCGCCGGCCGGGTGGTGGCGCGGTTGCGCGATCGGTGCGGCGTCACGTTGCCGATGCGCGCGCTGTTCGAGGCGACGACGCCGGCGCTGCTCGCGGCCGTCGTGGACCGCGAGTCCGCCGACACCGCCGAGGCCGAAGTGGACGGACCGGCCGACCGGTTGTCGTTCGCCCAGCGCCGGTTGTGGTTCCTCGACCGGCTGGAGCCCGGCAGCCCGCTCTACAACGTGCCCGCCGCCTTCGTCCTGCGCGGCGAGCTGGACGTCGAGGCGTTGCGCACCGCGGCCAACGGCCTCGTCCGGCGGCACGAGGCGCTGCGCACGGCGTTCCCGACGGCGCCGGACGGCACCGCCCGCGTCGTCGTCACCGATCTCGACGCGCTCGACCTGCCCGTCGTCGACGTCGCCCCGGAGGAGGTCGAGCAGCGCGCGCTGGCCCAGGCCGCCACGCCGTTCGACCTCGCCGAGGCACCGCTGGTGCGGCTTGAACTGCTGCGCACCGGCCGGGACCACGTCCTGCTGGTGACGATGCACCACATCATCTCCGACGGCTGGTCGGTCGGCGTGCTGCTGCGCGATCTCGCCGAGCTGTACCGGGCCGCGTCGGCGCACGAGACGCCGGACCTGCCGGAGCTCACCACCACCTACGGCGACCACGCCCGCAGCCAGCACCGGCGGATGGACCGCGGCGACCTCGACGACCAGCTCGGCTACTGGGCCGACCGGCTGCGCGGACCGCTGCCGGTGCTCGACCTGCCCTCCGACCGGCCGCGCGGGACCGGCCCGCGGCCCGGCCGGGAGCTGCTGCGCACCTGGGACGCCGACCTCTCCGACCGGCTCGACGCGTTCTCCCGCGAGGCGGGCGCCACGCCGTTCATCACCGCGCTCGCGGCGTTCTACGCGTTCCTGCACCGCCACACCGGCCAGCAGGACCTCGTGGTGGGCACGCCCGTCGCGGGCCGCACCCGCGCGAGCACCGAGGACCTGGTCGGCTGCTTCATCAACATGCTGCCGCTGCGCGCCGAGATCGACCCCTCGTGGTCGTTCGCCGAGCTGGTCGCCGTGGTGCGCCGGCACGCGCTCGACGCGTTCGACCACCAGGACGTGCCGTTCGAGCGGCTCGTCGAGCAGGCGGGCCGCGACCAGAGCCGCACGCCGCTGTTCGGGGTGCTGTTCGGGCTGCAGAACACACCGCTGCCCAGCGGGGGCCTGGCGGGGCTGGAGATCGAGGAGCTGCCGGTGCACTCCGGCACCGCCCGGTTCGACCTCACCCTCCTGCTGGAGCCCCGCGCGACCGGGCTGCGGCTGAGGATGGAGTACGACGCGGGCCTGTTCGACCGCGTGACGGCGACCAGGTTCGCCGAACGGTACGAGACGGTGCTGCGGGGCGCGCTCGCCGCACCGGGCACGACGATCACCGACCTGCCGGTCCTCGGTGCGAGTGAGCAGGAGCTGCTGCACGGCGTTCCCGGCACCGCCGTCGTGCCGTTCCCGACGGACCGGGCCTTCGCGGAGCTGTTCGCCGAGCAGGCGCGGCGCACGCCGGACGCGGTCGCGGTGACCGACGCCGGCGGCTCCCTCACCTACGCCGAGCTGCTGACCGCCGCCTCCCGGTTCGCCGCCGGGGCACGGGAACGCGGTGTGCGGCAGGGCGAGCCGGTGGCGTTGCTGCTCGACCGCGGCACCGGTTTCCTCACGGCCGTCATCGGCCTGTTCCTGATCGGCGCGGCCTACGTGCCGCTGGACCCGCGCTACCCCGCCGCCCGGCTGAGGCGGATCCTCACCGGCAGCCGGGCCCGGCTGCTGCTGCACCACGACGCGACCGCCACCGTGCTCGCGGAGCTGGCGCCGGAGCTGCCGCACGCGGACCTGGCCGAGGTCGACGGCGAGCCGCTGCCGCGCGAGCGGTGGTCGTGCCACCCGGACGACCTCGCGTACGTGATCTTCACGTCCGGCTCGACCGGTGTGCCCAAGGGCGCGATGGTCGAGCAGAAGGGCATGGTCAACCACCTGTGGGCCAAGGTCCACGACCTCGGTTTCACCGCCGCCGACACGCTCGTGCAGAACGCCTCCGTGTGCTTCGACATCTCGGTGTGGCAGTTCCTCACGCCGTTGGTGGTGGGCGGCCGGGTCGTCGTGGTGGACGACGACGAGGCCCGTGACCCCGCACTGCTGTGGGGCGCTGCCCGCGCGCACGCCGCGACCGTGCTGGAAACGGTGCCGTCGCTGCTGCGCGCTGCGCTCGACCTGCCGCGGCTGCCCGAGGTCGCGGGGCTGCGCTGGCTCGTGGTGACCGGTGAGGCGCTGCCGCCCGCGCTGGTGCGGGACTGGCTCGACCGCCACCCCGGCGTGCCGATCGTGAACGCCTACGGCCCGACCGAGTGCTCCGACGACATCACGCACGCCGTGCTGACCAGCGCACCCGAGGTGGTGCCGATCGGCACGCCGGTGCCGAACATGCGGCTGCACGTGCTCGACGCGGCGCTGCGGCCGGTGCCCGCCGGGGTGCCCGGCGAGTTGTACGCGGGTGGGATCGGCGTGGGCCGCGGTTACCTCGGCGACGCGGCGCTCACGGCGGGGCGGTTCCTGCCCGACCCGTTCTCGGACGGGCCGGGAGCACGGCTCTACCGCACCGGCGACCTGGTCCGGTTGCGGCGCGACGGCATGCTCGAGTTCCTCGGCCGGATCGACCACCAGGTCAAGATCCGCGGTCACCGCGTGGAGCTCGGTGAGATCGAGTCGGTGCTGACCAGGCACGACGGCGTTCGCGAGTGCGTGGTGACCGCCGTGGCCGACGCACGGGGCGACACCGTGCTCGTCGCCTATGTCACCGGCACGGGCACTCCCTCCGAGCTGCGCGCACACGTCGCCGCGGTGGTCGGAACCCAGCTCGCGCCGGCGCAGGTCGTCGTGCTGGAGTCGTTCCCGCTCAACGCCAACGGCAAGATCGACCGGGCCGCGCTGCCCGCACCGGAGTGGGGCGCGGCACCGGAGCGGGTGCGGGTCGAGCCGCGCGACGACCTCGAACGCGCCGTCGTCCGGGCGTGGGCCGACGTGCTCGGCGTCGCGGACGTCGGCGTCACCGACGACTTCTTCGACCTCGGCGGCCACTCCCTGGTCGCCGTGCGGGTGCAGGCCCGGTTGCGCGAGGCCCTGGGCAGGGACGTGCCGCTGCGGATGATCTTCGACGCGCCGGTGGCCGAGGACTTCGCCGCCCTGCTGCGCGCCGCGCCGGACGTGACCGCGGACCCGCTGCCCGCCACCCCGGCCGGCGGCCGGGAACCGCTCTCGCCCGCGCAGGCACGGCTCTGGTACTTCGAGCAGCGGGTGGCCGGCACCCACGTGCTGAACATGGCGGCCGCGTACCGGATCTCCGGCCCGCTCGACCCCGCACGGCTGGAACGGGCGATCAACGCGGTCGTCGCGACCCACGACGTGCTCCGCACCGGTTACGGCGACGAGGACGGCGTGCCGTACTCGCGGGTGTTCCCGCCGCGCCCGGTCGAGGTCGCGGTGCACGACGTCACCGAGGCCGACCTGCCCCGGCTCGCCGAGCAGTCCTCGGCGCACGTCTTCGACCTGGCCACCGGCCCCGTGCTGCACGCGACCCTCGCCCGGCTCGGCGCCGGGGACTGGGTGCTGTTCGCGACGGTCCACCACCTGGCCGCCGACGGCGGTTCGGTGCAGATCCTGATCTCGGACGTCTTCGCCCACTACTCCGGGCGACCGCCGCTCCCGCCGTCCGCGCGCTACGCGGACTGGGCGCGGTGGCAGCAGAGCACCGCGGACGACGAACGACACCTCGCGCACTGGCGCACCGCACTGGCCGACCTGCCCACTGCCGTCAGCCTGCCACCCGACCGCCCGCGCGCCGCCGCGCAGACGTACGAGGGCGCGCTGGTCGCGGCCACGGTCCCGGCGCCTCTCGCGACCGGCCTGCGCTCGTTCGCCCGCGAGCACGACGCGACGCTGTTCATGGTGCTGCTGGCCGGTTTCCAGGCGGTGCTGGCCCGGCTCTCCGGCAGCACCGACGTGGTCGTCGGCAGCCCGGTCGACGGCCGCACCCACCCCGCGGTCGAGCACACGGTCGGCTGCTTCATCAACACCCTGCCGCTGCGCGCCACCGTCTCCCCCGACGGCGACTTCACCGACCTGGTCGGCGCCGTGCGCGGCACGGTGCTCGACGCCTTCACCCACCAGGACCTGCCGTTCGAGCGGATCGTCGCCGAACTGCCCGGCCGCGACCACTCGCTCAGCCCGGTCTTCCAGGTGCTGTTCAACATGCTCGACCCGAACGACCCGCTGGCCGCGCTGCCCGGCGACCTCGCGGTGCGGCCCCACGGCGAGCACCTGCTGTCGCTCGGCGCGAAGTTCGACGTCAGCCTGTACGTGCGGGACCGGGGAGAGCAGGGCATCGCGCTGACGGCGGTCTACAACACGGCGTTGTACGACGAGGTCCGGATCGCGGACCTGCTCGACCGGCTCACCGCGCTGCTGGCCGAGGCGGTGGCAGCGCCGTCCGCGCCGCTGGGTGCTCTGGCCGCCCGCACGCCCCTCGACGCGGCGCTCCCCGCCCTCGCCTCCTCGCCGATCGCGGAGTGGAACGGCGGACTGCTGGACCGGCTCGACCACTGGGCCGCGCACACGCCGGACGCCGTGGCGGTCGACGACGGGACGCGCCGCCTGACCTACCGCGACCTGCGTGCCGCCGTCGAAGGCACCGCCGCCGCACTGCTCGCGCACGGCGTGGAACCCGGCGATGTCGTCGCGGTGCACGGGGAGCGGCACGCGCTGCTGCCCGCGGCCGTGCTCGGGGTGCTGCACGCGGGTGCGGCGTTCCTCGTGCTCGACCCGGACCATCCTGAGGCCGAACGCCGTCGCCGGTTCGCGGCAGCGGGGTGCCGGGTGGTGCTCGTCCCGGAAGGATCCGGCGCGGTGGCCGGCACTGTCACCGCGCGGACCACGGGCTCGGCGCCGCGGGTCCCCCGCGACCCGGACGCGGTCGCCTACCTGGTGCACACCTCCGGCACGAGCGGTGAACCCAAAGCGGTGGCCACGGGTGAACGCCCGCTGGCACACTTCCTGGAGTGGCACACGTCCCGGCACGGGTTCGGTGCCGGAGACCGGTTCGCGGCGCTGTCCGGGCCGAGCCACGACCCGTTCCTGCGCGACCTGTTCACCCCGCTGTGGTGCGGCGGTCAACTGCGCGTCCCGCTTGGCGCGGTGGTGCGCGATCCGGACGGCCTGGCCGCGTGGCTCGCCGGCGACGAGGTCACCGCCGTGCACCTCACGCCGTCGCTGGCGCGGTTGCTGGCCGGTGCGGCAGCGCGGTCGCTGCCCGCGTTGCGGTGGGCGTTCTTCGGCGGTGAGGTGCTGACCGGCCAGGTCTGCGCGGAGCTGGCCGAGCGGGCGCCCGGTGTGCGGTGCGTGAACTTCTACGGCACGACGGAGACGCCGCAGGCCGTCGCGGCCCAGGACGTCGACATCGCCGCCGACCCCGGCGCGACCGTCCCGATCGGTCGCGGCGTGAACGGCGCGGAGGTGCTGGTGCGCGTGGGTGAGCGGCGGGCGGGGGTGGGCGAGATCGGCGAGATCGTCGTGCGCACGCCGTACCTCGCGCTCGGCTATCCCGGCGATCCCGGGCTCACCGCGGAGAGGTTCGGCGACGGCGAGTACCGCACCGGTGACCTCGGCCGGTACCGGCCCGACGGCACCGTGGTGCCCGAGGGGCGTGCCGACCGGCAGCTGAAGGTGCGCGGGCACCGGATTGAACCGGGTGAGGTGGAGTCGAGGCTGCTGCGGCATCGCGATGTCACGGCCGCGCACGTGCTCGCCGACGGCGACGTGCTCGTCGCGCACCTGACCGGTGAGGAGCGGGAACTGCTCGACTGGTGCCGCGCCGAACTGCCCGAGCACCTCGTGCCCGGCCGGGTCGAGTGGTGGGACCGGTTCCCGCTCACCGCCAACGGGAAGCTCGACGCCGCCGCGCTCGCCGGACGGCGGGTCCACGCGGCACCGGTCGCCGCGCGCACGGACGCCGAGCACGCGGTGCTGGCGATCTGGCGCGACGTGCTGCCCGGTCGCGAGTTCGGCGTGGAGGACGAGTTCTTCGCGGTCGGCGGGCACTCGCTGGCCGCGGCGCAGGTGCTCGCCCGCATCCGGCGCGACTTCGAGGTCACCGTCGACTTCGCCGACTTCTACGACGCCACCACGGTCGCGGCCATCGCCGTCCTGGTCGAGGAACGGCTGATGGCCGAGCTCGACGGTCTCAGCGACGACGAGGTGCTGGCGATGCTCGACGAGGAAGACGACATCCGATGAGCGACACCCCGAACGCCACGCCAGCCGCTTCCGGCCCCACCCCGGCCGCCATGTCCAGCCCCACCGCCAACTCCACCCCGGCCGCCGCCTCCAGCGCCGCCGAGGCCCGCCGCCGCCTGCTCGCGAAGCGGTTGCGCGGCAACGCGAAGCAGCGGTCCGAGGGCCCGCGCGTCGGCCGTGGCGCGCTGTTGCCCGTGCAGGAACGCCTGTGGGTGCACCAGCAGGTCGAGCCGGGTAGCACCGCGTTCAGCATCTGCGAGGCCGTCCGCGTCGACGGCCCGCTCGACGTCGCCGCCCTGCGGGACGCGGCCGTCGAGGTCTCCGAACGGCACGAGACGTTGCGCACGACGTTCCACGCCGAGGACGGTGTGGCGCACACGCTGACGCACGAGTCGTTGCCGCCCGAGGTGACCGTCCTCGACTCCACTGTGGACGCGGCGGTGACGCGCGCGGTCACCAGGCCGTTCGACCTCACCACCGGGCCGCTGATGCGCCTCGACGTCGTGCCGGACGGCCAGGCGCACGTGCTGGTGCTCTCGACGCACCACATCATCGCCGACGGCTGGTCGATGTCGCTGCTGATCACCGAGCTGACCGCGGCCTACCTGCGGCGCACCGGCGCCCCGATCCCGTCCCCGGAACCGTTGCGCGCCCACTGGAGCAACGTGGTCCGCGCGCACCAGGCAAAGTCCACTGTGGACGAACAGCTCGCGTACTGGCGGGCCGAGCTGCACACGCTGCCCGACCGTCCCGCCGACGAGTCGGCCGAGGGCGGCACCGTGCCGGTGGCGTTGAGTCCGGCGTCGACGGAAGCGCTGCAGGCCGCGTGCGCCGCGCACGGTGTCACCCCGTACATGGTGCTGCTGGCCGCGTTCGCCGTGGTGGTGGCGCGGCGGACGGGTACCGCACGGCCGGTCGTCGGCATGCCGGTCGCGGGCAGGCAGGCACCGGAGTACGAGGCGCTCATCGGGTACTTCGCCAACACGCTGCCGATCTCCGTCCCGGTCGCGGAGACCGGTGCCGGGCTGTGGGCGGCGTGCCGGACCGCCGTGCTGGGCGCGCTCGACCACCAGGACGTGTCGCTGTCGGAGATCGCCGGGGCGGTCGGCGGGCACAACCGCCCGTTGTTCCAGGCGCTGTTCGCCCTGCAGAACTACCCGTACGAGCCGATCACGTCCGACGGTCTTACCGTCACGCCGATCCCGTTGCCCAAGACCGAGGCCAAGCTCGACCTGAGCCTCTACCTGTACGAGCGCGACGGCGCGCTGCAGGGGTACCTGGAGCACCGGCTGGCCCGCTGGAGCACAGCCCAGGCGACGGCGATCGCCGAGGACGTGGTGCGCACGCTCACCGCGATGCTCGCCGATCCGGCGGCGGTGCTCGACCACGACCTGCCCGCCGCGGAGCAGCGCCGGTTGCTCGACGCGGGCGCCGGTCCCGTGCGCGAGCGCCCTGTCACCACTGTGCACGGCCTGGTCGAGGCGAGCGCGGCCCGCGCGCCCGACGCCATTGCCCTGGTCGACGCGGACGGCACCGAGCTCTCCTACGCCACCCTCGACCGCCGCGCCAACCAGCTCGCGCACCGCCTGATCGCGTCGGGACTGCGGCGGGGCGAGCGCGTCGCGGTCGTCCTGCCGCACGGCGCACCGCTGGTCGTCACGCTGCTGGCGGTGCTCAAGGCGGGTGGCGCCTTCGTGCCGGTCGACCCCGCCTACCCGGCCGACCGGGTCGCGACGATGACCCGCGTCGCCGGCAGCGTCCTCACGATCGACGGCGAGCTGCCCGCCGATGACCAGCCGGCGCACGCCCCGGCCGTCGAGGTGCACCCCGACGACCTCGCCTACGTGGTGTTCACGTCCGGCTCGACCGGCGTGCCCAAGGGCATCGCCGTGACGCACCGCGGCGTCGTCAACCACAACCTCGCGACCGTCGAGGTCTTCGGGCTGACTGCGGCCGACCGCGTGCTGCACGTGTCCTCCCCCGGTTTCGACGCCACGATCGAGGAGATCTTCCCCGCCCTGGCCTGCGGCGCGACCGTCGTCGCCCGCACCCAGGACGCGATCGACTCGTTCACCGGCTTCGACCGGTTCGTGGCGCGCCACCGGATCACGGTGCTGCCGCTCCCCACGGCCTACTGGGAGGGCTGGTACGAGGAGCTGCGCGCCGCCGGAACGGGCCCGGCGCGGTCGGTGCGGATGGTGACGCTGTCCGGCCAGCGGGTCAACGCCGTGCTGGTGCGGCAATGGGAGTGCGGCGCGGCCACCGGGCACGTGGCGCTGGTCAACACCTACGGGCCGACCGAGGCCACCGTCACGACGACGACGTTCACCGTGGCCCCCGATGCCGCGGCGGCCCCGCGGCAGGGCGAGATCCCGATCGGCTCACCGTGGCCGAACTACCGCACCTACGTCGTGGACGACCGCTTCCGCCTGGTCCCCGACGGCGCGACCGGCGAGTTGTGCGTCGGCGGTGTCGGGGTGAGCCTCGGCTACCTCGGAGCGCCCGCCGCCACCGCGGACCGGTTCGTGCCCGACCCGTTCGCACCGGAACCCGGCGCCCGCATGTACCGCACCGGCGACTACGTGACGCGCAGGCCGGACGGGACGCTGGCGTTCGTCGGGCGGATCGACGGCCAGGTCAAGGTGCGCGGCAACAGGGTCGAGACCGGTGAGGTCGAGGCGGTGCTGGCCGCCCACCCGGCGGTCAGCCAGTGCGTCGTCGTCGCCTACCCCGTCGGCGCGGGCGACCACCGGCTCGGCGCGCACGTCGTGCTGCGCGAGGACGTCACCGGCGACCAGCTGGCCGCGCACGTCGCGGGCCGGTTGCCCGCGTACATGGTGCCCGGTGGTTTCGCCGTGCACGACACCTTGCCGCTGACCCCGCACGGCAAGGTCGACCGCAGGGCGCTGCCAGAACCCGATGTGTCCACTTCGGACAGCGAACCCCCGGCCGGTCCCACCGAGACCGCGCTCGCCGCGCTGTGGCGGGAGGTGCTCGGCGACCAGCCCATCGGCCGTGGCGACGACTTCTTCGGCCGCGGCGGCACCTCGCTCAGCGCCACCGCGCTCGCGTCCCGGATCGAACGCGACCTGAGCAGGGCGCTGCCGTTGCGCGAGCTGTTCGCCAACCCGGTGCTCGCGGCGATGGCCCGCGCGGTCGACGCCGCCGCCGTGTCGACGCTCGCGCCGATCAACCCGGTGCCCGACACCGATCTCCCGGCCTCGCCCGCCCAGCGCCGGGTCTACCTCATCCAGGAGTCGGCGCGGGAGGCCACGAGCTACAACATGCCGATGGCGCTGCGCGTCACCGAGCCGGTCGACCCGGCGAACGTGCGCGACGCACTGCAACGGCTGGTGGACCGGCACGAGTCGCTGCGCACGACCTTCCACCTCGTCGACGGCGAGGTGCGGCAACGGGTCCGGCCGCACGCCGAAGCCGAGTTCACCACGTCTGTCGTGGACGGCGACCCCGACCTGCGCGAGCAGGTCCGGCCGTTCGACCTCGCCCGTGACACCCTGCTGCGGGCGCAGTGGTTCACCACGCCCACGAGCGGCGTCCTGTTCCTGGACGTGCACCACATCGCGGCGGACGGCGCGTCGGTGCAGGTGCTGGTCGAGGAGTTCCTGGCGCTGCTCGGCGGCGCCCAGCTGCCCGCGACCGGCGTGCGGTACCGGGACTTCGCGCACTGGCAACGGCTCGCGGCGCCCGCCAGGACCCCGGCCCTGCGCGAGCACTGGGCCGCGCGGGTCGAGAACCTGCCCGCGCTGACGTTCCCCTACGACCACGACCGCCCCGCCGCCCGCACGTTCGCGGGCTTCACGAGCACCTTCACCGTCGACCCCGCGACCACCGCGGCTCTGTCGGCGTTGGCGCGCGACGAGGGCGCCACGCTCAACATCGCACTGCTGGCGGCGTACGCGGCCGCTCTGTCGCGGTACGCGGGTCAGCAGGAGGTCGTCATCGGCTCGCTGGTGGCGGGCCGCACGCACCCCGACGTCGACCGGGTGGTCGGCATGTTCGCGAACTTCCTGCCGCTGCGCGTGTCCCTCACGCCCGGCGACACGTTCCGGACGCTGCTCGACCGCACCCGCGACCACGCGCTGGCCGACTACGACCACCAGGACCTGCCGTTCGAGGAGATCGTCGCGCTCGCGGGGCGGCAGCACGGGCACAACCCGCTGTTCGACACCATGCTGATCTTCCAGGAGGACCGCGGCCGCGTCGCCGCCACCGACGGGTACGAGGCGCTGCCGGTGGAGCACGGCACGAGCAAGCTCGACCTGAAGCTCGACGTGTTCCCCGAACCCGGCGGCAGCCTCACCGTGCAGGCGGAGGCGAACGCGGCGCTGCTCGAACCGGACACCGTGCGGCGGTTCGTCGAGCACCTCCTCGAGCTCTGCGCCGAGGTCTCGGCCCAGCCCGACGCGCCGCTCGCGTCACTCGCACCGCTCTCCCCCGCCGACCAGGCCAGGATCGACGCGGCCCGGCGACTGGACCTGCTGGTGGTCTCGTCGTTCACCGCGGACCCGATCGGCGCGCCCTACCTGTGGTGGTGCGAGCAGTTCGGCCACCGCGGCCAGGTCCGGTTCGGCGCGTTCGGGCAGGTGTTCCAGGAGCTGCTCGACCCCGCGAGCGGCTGGCACACCCACCCCGGGCCCGCGCTGCTGCTGGTGCGGTTCGAGGACTGGCCCGCCGAGGAGCGCTCCTACACCGAGCTGCTCGCGGCGCTGCGGTCCACCACGGCGGGTCCCCGGCTGGTGGCGGTGCTGCCGTCCGAACTGGAGATCTCCCGGCGCTGGCGCCGCGACCTCGCCGGCCTGCCGGTGACCGTGATCGACCTCGGCGCCGCGCTCGACCGGTCCGGCGTCGCGGAGTGGGACGACCCCGAGGCCTTCGCGCTGGGCGCGGTCCCCTACACCGAGGAGTTCTTCGCGGTGGCGGGCACCGAGGTCGCCCGGCGGGTGCTGGGCGCCGTGCGCGCACCGTTCAAGGTCATCGCCGTGGACGCCGACGACACGCTCTGGCGTGGCGTGGTCGGCGAGGACGGGCCGCAGGGCGTCGTGGTGGACGAACCGGCGCGGGCGCTGCAGGAACTGCTGCTGCGCAAGCGATCCGACGGCATGGTCCTCGTGCTGCTGAGCAAGAACGCCGAGCAGGACGTGCGGGACGTGTTCGCGCAGAACACCGGCATGGTGTTGCGCGAAGAGCACTTCACCGCGATCCGGGCCGACTGGCGGCCCAAGCACGAGAACCTCGCCGAGGTCGTGGCGCAGCTGGGGATCGGCCTCGACAGCGTCGTGTTCCTCGACGACAGCGCCGCCGAGTGCGCCGCGATGGTGGCCGCGCTGCCGCAGGTGCTCACGTTCCGGGTGCCCGCCGATGCCCGATTCCTCGACCACGTCTGGGCGTTCGACAGCCACCAGGTCACCGACGAGGACCGGCAGCGCGCCGAGCGGTACCGGGCCGAGCTGCGCCGCCGGGACGACCTGGAGGCGGCCCCGTCGCTGACCGGCTTCCTGGCCGGACTCGGCCTGCGGGCGTCGTTCACCGCGGCCACGCCCGGCGAGCTGGACCGCGTCGCCCAGCTCACCCAGCGCACCAACCAGTTCAACCTCAGCGGCCTGCGGCTCACGCGGTCCGAAGTGGACGGACGCCGCGCGCACGTGCTGCGGGTGAGCGACCGGTTCGGCGACCACGGCCTGACCGGCGTCGTGCTCAGCACCGTCGCGGACGGCGCGCTGCACCTCGACAACGTCCTGCTGAGCTGCCGGGTCCTGGGCCGCACCGTCGAGGAGGCGGTCCTCGCGGGCGTCGCGGAGCTGTGCCGCGAGCACGGCCTCGACCGCGTCACCGCCGACCACACCGCGACCGAGCGCAACCAGCCCGCCAGGGCGTTCCTGGACGACTACGGCTGGCGTCCTGCAGGCGGGACGCGCTGGGAGATCCCGGTCTCCGCGTTGCCGCGGCGGCCCCGGTACGTCGAGCTGAGCTTCACGGCGCCGCGGACCGTCCGGTTCGGACTGGACCACGTCGGCGTGGCGGTGCGCTCGCTGGCCGAGGCCCGTGCCGCGCTGACCGGTGCCGGTTTCCACGAGACCGCAGCGGCGCACGACCCGCTCCAGCGGTCGTCGCTCGCGATGTTCGAACGGGCGGGCAGCCCGCGCGTCGAACTGGTGGCACCCGACGGTGAGGACTCGCCGACCGCGGGACTGCTGGATCGTGCCGGGGAACGGCCCTACCACCTGTGTTACCGCGTCGACTCGATCAACGAGGCGGTGGAGTCGCTGCGGGCGGCGGGGATCGCCCTCGACGCGGTCGCGGACGCCGTGCCCGCCGTGCTGTTCGGCGGACGGCTGGTCCAGTTCTTCTCCGTGGCCGGCGTCGGGCTGGTCGAGCTCGTCGAGGGCCCGGCGGCGGAGTACGGCTCCGCCGTCGTGCACCGGATCGGCGACGCGGCGGCCGAACGGTTCTTCACCGCCGTCGGCCACAGCACCGCCGAACTCGTGCGCGGGCCCGGTGACCCCGGTCCGCTGGGACTGCGCGGCGACGTACCCGCGTTCCTCGCGGCCCCACCGGCTCCCCAGCGCACCACCACCGCACCGCGTGACCTCCCCCGGTGGCAGGACGACCAGCCGGACGTCGACCGGCTCGTGCACCGCGCCCACCACGTGCCGCTGCGCCACGTCGTGCCGGTGGACCTGATCACCGCCTACCGGCGCGCCGCGGCGACGGCCGGGTCCGGCGAGCCGTACGTCGCGCCCCGCACCGGCACCGAGACAGGCGTCACGGCGGCGTTCGAGCAGGTGCTCGGCGTGGACCAAGTCGGCGTGCACGACAGCTTCTTCGCGCTCGGCGGCAACTCGCTGCAGGCCGTGACGCTGCTGGCGCACCTGAACCGGGCCTTGGGCACCGACCTGAGGTTGCAGCAGCTGTTCGAGCAGCCGACCCCGGCGGGTCTCGCCACCGCTCCGGCGGAGCAGGGTGACGCGCTCGTCCTGCCGGTGGCGCCGGAGGGCCGCGTCGTCCCGGCGACCGCCGCGCAGCGCAGGTTCTTCGTGCTGCAGCGGATCGACCCCGGCGGCACCCAGTACAACCTGCCGCACCTGATGGAGCTCACCGGCGAGCTGGACGTCGAACGGGTCCGCGCCGCGTTCCGCGCGCTCGTCGCACGGCACGAGGCACTGCGCACCTCGTTCCGGCTCGACGGCGCGGAACTCGTCCAGGTCGTCCACGACGACGTGCGCGCCGACCTGGCCGAGGTGGCGGAGGACCTGGCACCGCAGGAGATCTTCGCGCGGTTCGTCCGGCCCTTCGACCTCGAGGACGCACCGCTGGCACGCATGGTCCTCGTGCGCTCACCACGGCGCTCGCACCTGCTCGTGGACATCCACCACGCCGTCGCCGACGGCACGTCCATCGGACTGCTGGTCGGCGAGTTCGCGCGGCTGTACGCGGGCGAGGTACTGCCGCCGGTGCGGCAGTACCGGGACTGGGCCGCGCTGGAGCGGTCCGAGCAGTACGCGCGCAGGCTCGCCGACTCGCAGGACCACTGGCTGAGCCGGTTCGCCGAACTGCCCCAGCCGCTCGACCTGCCCGCCGACCACCCGCGTCCGCCCGTGCAGAGCGCCGAGGGCGACAGCGTCCGCTTCACCGTGCCCGCCGACGTCGCCGCCGGGTTGCGGCGGGCGGGCCAGGCCGCGGACACCACGTTGTTCGCCACGATGCTGGCGGGCCTGTACGTGACGCTGTGGCGGCACAGCGGGCAGACCGACCTCGTCGTCGGCAGCCCGTTCGCGGGCCGCACGGTCCCCGGTACCGAGACGATCACCGGTCCGTTCCTCAACACCCTGCCGCTGCGGGCGTTCGTCGAGCCGGGCGCCACGGTCGCCGACCTGCTCGGCCAGGTCCGCACGACGGTCGCGGAGTCGTTGCGGCACCAGGACTACCCGTTCGACGACCTGGTCGAACGGCTCGGTGTCGTGCGCGACCCGAGCCGCAACCCGCTCTACGACGTGATGTTCGCCTTCCAGAACATGGACCTCGCCGACGCGGACCTGCCCGGAGTGTCGGTGCGGCAGCCCGACGTCGAGACCGGGCGGTCGCTGTTCGACCTGGAGCTGAGGGCCCGGCCCGAGGGCGACGTGGTCGAGTGCCGCCTGGACTTCGCCGTGCGGCTGTTTCGCCGCGAGACCGCCGAAGCGTTCGTCCGCCGGTTTCTCACCGTGCTCACAGGTCTCGCCACGCCCGGCCAGGCGCTCGCCGATCTCGACGTGCTCGGGCCGGACGAACGGGCCGCGCTCGTCGCCGGTCTCGGTTCCCGCGAGGCCGACCTGCCCGCGGGCGCCACCGTGCTGTCGCGGATCGAGGAGGTCGCGGCGGCCGATCCCGGCCGGACCGCGGTCGTGGCGGACGGCACGTCGCTGAGCTACGGCGAACTGGTCGCGGGCGCCGCGGCGGTCGCGGGCCTGCTCGCCGGTCTGCGGCGGGAACAGGTCGTGGGCGTGCTGGCGCGGCGCGGACCGGCCATGATCACCGCGATGCTCGGCGTGTGGCGGGCGGGCGGCGCGTTCGTGCTGCTCGACCCCGGTCAGCCGGACGAACGGCAACTGGGCATGCTCACCGACGCCGGGTGCGAGGTGGTCCTGGCCCAGCCGGGGCTGCTCAGCGACACGCTCGCCACCCGGTTCGACGGGCGCGTCGTGCCGCTCGACCTGACCGGCCCGCCCGGCGACCGGGCCCCGCTGACCCAGGACGACCTCGCGTACGTCCTGTTCACCTCCGGCTCCACCGGCCGTCCCAAGGGCGCGATGGTCGAGCAGCGCGGCATGCTCAACCACATGCTCGCCAAGGTCGAGGACCTCGGCCTGGACGCGGGCACCGCGCTCGTCCAGAACGCGGGCCCGAGCTTCGACATCGTCGTGTGGCAGTGCCTGGGCGCGCTCGTCGCGGGTGGCCGCACGGTCGTCGTGAGCGACGACGCGATGACCGACCCCCGCGTGCTGCTGCGCGAGACGTCCGAGGCGACCGTGCTCGAGGTCGTGCCGTCGATGCTGGAGGTCATGCTCGACCTGCTCGAACGCGAACCCCGGCGGCTGCCGCACCTGCGCACGCTGGTGTCCACCGGTGAGGCCCTGCCGCGCCCGCTCGCCGCGCGCTGGCTGGCCGCGCACCCCGGCGTCGCGCTGGTCAACGCCTACGGCCCCACGGAGGCCTCGGACGACATCACGCACCTCACCGTCGACCCGCGCCTCGGTGACGGCACCGTGCCGCTGGGCCACCCGATCCGCAACGCGCGCATCTACGTGGTGGACCGGGCCATCCCGCTCGGTCCGGCCGCACTCGTGCCGACCGGGGTGAAAGGCGAGATCTGCGTGGCCGGCCCGTGCGTCGGACGCGGGTACGTCAACGACCCCGAGCGCACGGCGGCGGCGTTCGCCGACGACCCGTTCGAGGGCGGCCGGCTCTACCGCACCGGTGACCTGGGGCGGTGGCTGCCCGACGGCGCGCTGGAGTTCCTGGGCCGCGCGGACTCCCAGGTGAAGCTGCGCGGGCACCGCGTGGAACTGGGCGAGGTCGAGGCGGCGCTGGGCGAGGACCCGAGCGTCACCGCCGCCGTCGTGCGGGTGCAGCGGGCGGCGGGCAGGCCCGAACGGCTCGTCGCCTACGTGGTCGCCGAGCCCGCGCACGCGTTCGACGAGCGGGACGTGCTCGACCGGGTGGCGAAGTCGGTGCCGGGCTACATGGTGCCGGACGTGGTGCTGCGGCTCGACCGGCTTCCGCTGACCCGCAACGGGAAGGTCGACCGCAAGGCGCTCCCCGAGCCCGAGTGGACGACCGCGCGGGCGGAGACCCCGTTGTCCTCGGACACCGAACGGCTAGTGGCGGAGATCTTCGCCGAGGTGCTCGGTGCCGAGGTGCGGGACGCCGCGGCGGACTTCTTCGAGCTGGGCGGCCATTCGCTGCGCGTGGTCGCGCTGCTCGTGCTGCTGCAGGCGCGGACCGGCATCGAACTTCCGGTCGCGGACGTGTTCGCCGACCCGACGGTGCGCGGGATCGCCCAGCGGGTCGACCAGGTGCGCGCGTCGGGCGTGTCGGCGGTGCGGGTGCACCACCTGCTCGGCCGGCCGGGCGACCCACCGGTGTTCCTGTTCCCGCCGATCGCCGGCTGGGGCACCGTCTACCTGGGACTCTCCGAGTCGCTGCCCGGCCACGCCGTGCACGCGTTCGACTTCGTCGAGGACGAGCACCGGGTCGCCCACTACGCCGACCTCGTCGAACGGCACGCGAACGGCCCGCTCGTGCTCGGCGGGTACTCGGCGGGCGGCAACCTCGCGTTCGAGGTGGCCCGGGAGCTCGAGAGCCGCGGCCACGACGTCGGCCGGGTCGTGCTGTTCGACTCGATGCCGTGCACGGACTCGGACTCCGAGCAGACGGCCGTGCTCGCCGACCGCATCCGCGCGGACATGGCGGAAGGGCTCGCGCTGCTCGACCCGGTGCTGCAACGGGTGTTGTCCGACCCGCACCTGCAGGAACGGGCCGCCACCAAGCGCGCCCGGTACACCGAGTACTGGAACTCGCTGGCGCACAGGGGAAGCGTCACCGCGCCGATCACGCTGGTGCGGGCCGAGCAGTCCGCGCTGGACGACGAGGCGCTGGCGGGCTGGCGGCGGTTGACGCCGGAGCTCACCGTCGTCGCGGGCTCCGGCCGGCACGCCGAGATGATGACGGGCGACCCGGTCGTGCCGAACGCCCTTCTGCTGGGCGAGGTCCTGGGCTGAGAGCGGTGGCCGGGACCGTGCCTCACAGCACGAGCTCGGCCACCACCTCGTCACCCTCCACGACGTCGAGCTCCGTGAAACCCAGTGCGGCGTAGAGCTTGCGCGCCGCCACGTTCTCGGGCTGGTAGGACAGTCGCACCCGGACGCAGTCCGGCTTGGCCGTGAGCCACCGCAGCAGCACGGTCATCGCGGCCCGCCCGAGCCCCTCGCCCTGCCGCGGCGCGTCCACGACCAGCCCACCGACCCAGTGCGCGCCGTCGTCGGGGTCGTGGCCCCACATGACGTGCCCGACGACGTCGTCGTCCGCGCGAACGCCCAGCGAGGTCCACTCGCCCTCGCGTGAGGACAGCAGCAGGTAGCGGGCCGCCGAGGGCGCCACGAAGTCGCGCTGGTCGTCGCGCGGCACCACGTCGGCGACCGCGCGCCAGTTGTCGTCGGTGATGGCGGTGAGCGTCACGAGGCGGCCGCGGGCGTCGCGCACCCCGGAGTCGATCAGGTCGTCGGTCACCGCTCCATGCTGTCAGAAGCAGTCAGACCATGGGGGCGAAGAAGAACGTGTCGCGGCGCTGGAAGAACCCCTTGTCGTTGAAGACGAAGAAGTCGGCGAACCGCAGCGACACCGCGCGCCCGTCCTTCAGCACGCCGTGGAACTCGCCGTGCACGGCCGCGCGGTCGCCGTCGAGCACGGCGGCGGACACCGAGTGGCTGCCCTCCCGGATGGCCCTTTCCTCACCGTAGAAGCGTTTCAGGCTCTCGCGGCCCACCAGCGGCGCGTAGCCGGGCCGGTGGTAGACGGCATCTCCAGCGAACAGGTTCAGCAACCCGGTCAGGTCGTGCGCGTCAACTCGTTGGTAGTACTCGCGAATTCGCTGTTCGCGGACGGTCTGGTCGGTCGCTGCCGTCATTGGAGCCCCCGTGTTCCCGGCCGGTGCCCAGCAAAGTGTCCTCGATGATGGCCATCAGCTCGTCCAGGTGGTGGTGCAGGTAGAAATGCCCGCCGGAGAACCAGCGGGCGGTGCTCCGGCCGGTGCTGAGGTCCGCCCACCGCGCCAGCCGTTCGCCCTCGGTGTCCGGGTCCTGCTCACCGCCGAGAGCGGTGACCGGCACGGCGAACGCGGGGCGCTCGGGGTGCCGGTAGGTCTCGCAGAGCTCGTAGTCCGCCTTGAGCACGCGCAGCAACAACCCCATCAGCTCCGGGTGGTCGAGCACCTCGCTGGCCGTGCCCTGCAACTGCACGATGTGGTCCTGGAACTCCTGCTCCGGCAACGTGTGCAGCGCGGGCCCGACGTGCGGCAGGTGCGGCGCGGGATACCCGGAGGCGAACAGGTGCACCGGCGTCCGCCCCCGCTCGGCCAGCGCATGCGCCAGCTCGTACCCGATGAGCGCACCCATGCTGTGCCCGAAGACGGCGACCGGCCCGCGCACCCGTTCCAGCACGGGCCCGACCAGCTCGTCGACCACCTCGGACACCGACCGCACCAGCGGTTCACCGAAGCGCGCCTCCCTGCCGGGCAGTTGCACCGGCAGCACCTCGATCTGCGGCCCGAGCCGCTCCTGCCAGTCCCGGTAGGCCGACGCCCCCGCACCGGCGTGAGGCACGCACACCAGCTGCACCGCCGCTGCGGCAAGGGGTTCGGTCGCGAACCAGCGCCCGGTCACAGTTCCTCCGTGGTAACGCCTGCGGGCCAGCTCACCGGCAAGCTCCTCACACCGCGCAACAAAGTGCCCGGCAACCAACTCAACTCGTCTTGCGCCACATCCACCATGATGCCCGGAAACCGTTCCAGCAAAGCACGAATCGCGATACGACCCTCCATCCTGGCCAGTGGCGCACCGAGGCAGTAGTGCACGCCATGACCGAAAGCGAGGTGCCCGCCACCGTCCCGCCGCACGTCAAACCGCCCGGGGTCGCTGAACCGCGTCTCGTCCCGGTTGGCCGAGGCCAGCACCACCAGCACCGGATCGCCGGTCTCGACCGCGACCCCGCCGATCTCCACGCGCTCCAGCGCGAACCGGAAGGTCGCCGACTCGATCGGCCCCTCGAACCGCAACACCTCCTCGACCGCACCGTCCACCAGCGAAGGGTCCGCTCGCAGGGCGGCGAGCTGGTCGGGGTGCCGGACCAGCGTCAACACGGCGTTGGTGATGAGGTTGACCGTCGTCTCGTGCCCCGCGGACAGCAACAGGTACGCCATCGCCCGCAACTCGGCACCCGTGAGCCGGTCGCTGTCCTCGTCGGTGGCTCTGATCAGCGCACTGAGCAGGTCGTCACCCGGTTCGTCGCGCTTGACCGCGACCAGCTCCCCGAGATAACCCTTCAGCTGCCCGAACGCCTCCACCTTCGCTGCCAGCCCAACCGGCGCGTTGATGGCGTTCGACCAGCCCCGGAACGACTCCCGGTCCATCGCGGGCACCCCGAGGAGTTCGCAGATCACCCCGATCGACAGCGGAAAGGCGAAGTCCGCCACCAGATCGGCCCGGCCTTCGGCCTGCATCGCGTCCAGCAGACCGTCCACCTGCCGCCGCACACCGCCGGCCATCGCCTCGACCCGCCGCGGTGTGAACTCCTTGGACACGAGCCTGCGCAGACGCGTGTGCTGCGGCGGATCGCTGACCAGCAGGTGCGGCCCGAGGAACTCCTGGTCGAACGAGCTGGCACCGATCTTGGTCAGGTCCTTGGACAACCGGGCGTCGGCCAGCGCCGCACGAGCGACCTCGTAGCCGACGACCAGCCACATCTCCTGCCCGTCCGGCAGCCGCACCCAGTGCACCGGGCCGCGTTCCCGCAGCCTCGCGTACACCTCGTGCGGTTCCTTCAGCAGATCTCCGGATAACTCGCCGGCCCCCAACCGGACGGTGTCCATCCATGTCTCCCCTCGACACAACGCACTGTACGCAGCAACACCAGCCGAGGCGAGGTTCCGCAGAAGTTCATCGTTCGTCTACTGTGGACAGACATTTCACAGTATGCGGAAGGCCGCCAGGACAGGCCACAGAGGCCGGCACCAGTCAGTCGGCGGAGGTGTCGCCGAGCTGCACCCGGTCGAGGAACCCGAGGATCAACCCGGCCACCTCCTCGCCGCGGCTCTCCAGCAGGAAGTGGCCTCCGTCGAGCAGGTGGATCTCGGCGTTGGGCGTGTCCTCGGCGAACGCGGTGGCGCCGTCCGGCCCGAAGATCTCGTCGTTCTTGCCCCACACGGCGAGCACAGGTGTGCGGTGGCTGCGCAGGTGCTCGTGCAGGGCCGGGTAGAGCGGAGGATTGGTCGCGTAGTCGCGGAAGAGGGTCAGCTGGATCTCGTCGTTGCCCGGACGTGAAACGAGCGCGTGGTCGTGGTGCCACGTGTCGGGACTGACGACACTGGGGTCCGGAACGCCGTGGACGTACTGCCACTGGATCGCTTCCAGTGACAGCGCCTCCCGGATGGCGCCTTCGGTCTCGGGCGTCTGCTCGCGCTGGTAGTCCCACACCGGCTTCCAGAAGCTCTCGACGAAGCCCGCGTCGTAGCCGTTGCCGTTCTGCGTGATGATCGCCGTGACCGCATCGGGCCGCGCCAGCACCAGGCGCCAGCCGACCGGAGCGCCGTAGTCCTGCACGTAGATCGCGTACCGGGTCACGCCGAGCTGGTCGAGCAGGCCGGCGGTCAGGTTCGTCAGCGCGTCGAAGCTGTAGTCGAACTCGCTGACCGGCGGCGCGGCGGACAGGCCGAAGCCGAGGTGGTCGGGCGCGATGACGTGGTAGCGCTCGGCCAGCACGGGAATCAGGTCGCGGAACATGAACGAGCTGGTCGGGTACCCGTGCAGCAGCACGACGACGGGCGCGTCGGCGGGTCCCGCCTCCCGGTAGAAGAGCTCCTGACCCGCCACGGTGGCACGGCGGTGGTGAACGACCGGCATGTCTAACTCCAATGGATCGCTTATCTGGTTAGACCAGTGAAGCCACCGCCACCTAACTTGTCAAGCCCCGTTGAACAGGTTAGGTTTGCGGAGTGTTCCCCCAGGACCAGGATCTGCTGCTCGACCTCCTGAACACGACGCCGGTGCTTTCAGGCACTCCCCGGGACGAGTTGTCCACTGAGGACGACGGACGCGCATGGCTTGCGGCACACGGACAAACCGCTTCGATCGGCGAGTGGCGCTCACTGCGTGAAGTGCGTGCGGTCCTGCAGGAAGTCGTGCGAGGTGCGGCACCCGCACGACTGCTGGCGCCGTACCTCGACGGGGTGAGCTACCGCGCCGCGCTCACGAACGACCGGGTCGAATGGCGGCTGGAAGCGCCTCGGCACGGCGAGGCCGCGGCACGCGCCGTCCTGGCATGGGACGCGTTGCGCACGTCGGCACCGGACCGGCTGCGGCCGTGTGCGAACTCCGAATGCAGGCTGTTCCTGTTCGACCGCAGCAAGGCCAACCGCGCCCGCTGGTGCTCGATGACGGCGTGCGGGAACCGCATGAAGGCACGGCGTCACTACGAGCGGACCCGAAAGCCCGATTGAGCTGGCGATCTCCTTGGACGTCAAGGGTTCCGTCGCCGCCGATCACGGCGTGCTCCACGCGGACCCGGTTCCGCTGTCCGCCTGAACCACAGCAGGCCACACGGGTCAGCTGACCCCGGTGAGCTTGGCCCTGACCGCCGCCTCCTCCGGGTGCTCGTGCTCCGCGTACCGGGCGGCCGCCTTCTCCCACCACGCGCGGGCCTCCGCGGGATCACCCAGCTCGTGGTGGGCGTCGCCGAGCAGGTTCTCGGAGTAGGCGAGGTCGACCCACGTGCCCATCTGCCCGAACGACTCCAGCGCGTCCATCAGCTTCGACACCGCCTCCGCGTGTCTGCCGAGCCCGATGTACGCGCGGGCCAGCTCGGACGCCATCAGCCCGCTGTTGTGCGGGTCCGGCACGCCGTCCAGCGCATCCCACTCGGCCGCCAGTTCCAGCACCTCCGCGGGCCTGTCCGCGAGGACGAGCGCCCCGGCGAGCTGGTGCAGGGCCAGCCGCAACCGGGTCGGTGTCCGGGACTTGTCACCGCGCAGCAGTTCGAGCGAGTCCCGCGCCACCTCGACCGCCTCGTGCGGGCGGCCGAGATCCCCGAGCACCCACGCGACGCCCGCCCGGGCCCGCACCTGCCCGGCGACCAGTCCGACCTCCTCCCAGATCAGGTCGGTGGCCTCGAACAGCTCCAGCGCCCTCTCCAGCTCGCCGAGCCGTGCGTGGCCGACCGCGCGCAGGAAGGACATCCTCGCCACCTGCACCCGGTCGCCGAGCCGGTCCGACGCCCGGGTCGCACGCGCGAACAGGCCGATCCACTCACGCCAGAGCCCGAACCGCTCGACCAGGTCGGTCATGAACCACACCAGTTGCGAGGTGTGCCGGTCGTGGCCCTGCTCGTCGGCCAGCACGACGAGCGCGTGGATCACCGTGCGTTCCGCCTGGAACCACGACTCGGCCTGGTCCGGGCGCTCGAACGTCTCCGGGATCGCGCCGGCCGACGGCACGGGAGGGTCGTCGAGGGTCCCGAGGTGGTTCCAGTAGTGCGTGCGGTTGATGCTTTCGAGCGTGTGGAGGTAGTGGTCGAGCATGCGTTCCACCGCCGCCGCGCGGGACGGTCCGGGTTCGTCGGCCTCCGCGCGGTCGGCGGCGTAGACCCGCAGCAGGTCGTGGCACGTGAACCGGCCTGGGGCGTGCTCGACGAGCAGGTTCGCCCTGACCAGTGCGCGGACGGCCTCCTCGGCGGGTTCACCGGCGAGGCTCGTGGCCGCCGCGATCGTGAGGTCCGGTCCCGGATGCACGCCGACGAGCCGGAACATCCGCGCTGCCCGCGGGCTGAGCTGCTGGTAGGACCACTGGAACACGGTGCGGACGCTGGTCTGCGCGTCACCGGTGTCGAGCGAGTCGAGGCGGGTCCGCTCGTCGGCGAGTTCGGTGGCCAGCGCGGACAGCGGGAGGGTCGGGGCCTCGGCCGCCCGTGCCGCCACGATCGCGAGTGCCAGCGGCAGGCCACCGCACCAGGCCACCAGGTCGCCGGCGTCGTCCACCCGCTCCTCACCGAGCCTGCTGACCAGCAGCGCGCGTGCCTCTTCCGCGCTGAGCACGTCGAGGGCGAGATCGCGCCGCGCCAGTCCGGTGAGCCGGTCGCGGCTCGTGATCAGCACGAACGACGGGCCGGTCAGCAGCGGGCGGACGTGCTCGGCGTCGCGGGCGTTGTCGAGCACCACGAGCAGGCGGCGATCCGCCGTCAGCTCGCGGTAGAGCGCTGCCTGGTCGTCCAGAGCCGCCGGGATGCGCTCCGCCGGGACCCCGAGAGCTTCGAGGAACCGGACCAGCACGTCACCGGGCGCCATCGGGTCGCGGTGCCGGTCGAACCCCCGCATGTTCACGTGCAGCTGACCGTCCGGGAAGCGGTCGGCCACGCTGTGCGCCCACTGCACGGCGAGCACGCTCTTGCCGACGCCCGCGGTACCGGTGATCGTGGCGGTGACCGGCCCGGTGCCCTCGGCGAGAGAGGTCAGCTCGCGCAGGTGCCCGGCCCGCCCGACGAAGCGCGGCATGGCGGCGGGGAGCAATCGGGGCGCGCGGCGCCTCGACCTGGCCAGAGCCTCGGCGCACTCCTCCTCCACGTGCCGGATCTCGTTGCGGTGCAACAGGTCTGAAACGACGTTGGTCAGCATCGGGCCGCGCCACAGCTTGCCGGCGTCCGCGAAGTCCTGCGCCGCGACGAGTTCGCGGAACCGCAGCAGGTCGAGCTCTTCGGGCTCGACACGTGCCTCGTATCCGCCGGAGTGCGTCCGCACGCAGTCCGCCCCGCCCAACGCGACCCGCAGCCGCCGCACGACTTGGTGGAGCGACTGCCTGGCCCGAGCGGGCGGCACGCCGTTCCACACCAGCTCCGCCAGTTCGTCGACGGAGACGAACTGGTTGGGGCGCAACAACAACGCCGCCAGCAGCACACGGCACCGCCCGACGGGCACCGGCACGTCGGCGCCGTCGAGCGTCACCTCCAGCGCTCCGAGGACCCCATACCTCACGACCACTGCTGCCTCCATCGACCTGCGACCGAAGCGACGACATTAACGCGCGCACGTCCGCTCGCGCGTTACCGATGTCGTCGTGGACGCCGAGGCCGCTCGCCGGGCATTCCACGACGATCTTTCGCCGACCGTGAATTCCACTGCGCACGGCACATTGCCGGAATCGCCGACAGGTGGTGGCCGAGTCCGTCGAGTGGTTACGGTGACTGAGGGGTTTGGGGTGCCGTGGACGAATTCGTGCCGCGGCAGGGGGAAACAGATTCGCACTGGGGGTTCACCATGCCACGACCGGAACGGCCGTTGGATCCGGAGGGCGGGGCTGTGCAGCAGTTCGCCGCCGAGTTGCGCGAGCTCAGGCACGGGGCGGACGGGCTGACCTACCGGCAGCTGGCGGATCGCAGCGGTTTCGCGGTGACGACGCTTTCCGAGGCGGCAGGGGGACGGAGACTGCCCACACTGGACGTCGCGCTCGCGTATGCCATGGCTTGTGGCGGTGACGAACAGGAGTGGACGGCGAAATGGCGTGCCGCCGCGGTCACCGTCGCCGAGTCGCGCTACGAGCGGCGCCCGGAAGGGCGGGACAAGCCGCCCTATCGCGGTTTGCACGGTTTTCGGACCGCGGACGCTGATCTTTTCTTCGGTCGTGAACGGCTGGTGTCCGATGTCGTCGCGCGGGTGTCCGCTCGTGCCGTCACGGTGATCTGCGGGCCGTCCGGAGCGGGGAGGAGTTCGTTTCTGGCGGCGGGCGTCGTGCCCGCGCTGCGCCAGAGCCTGCGACCGGTCGTCGTGACGCCCGGCGAGGTTCCGCCGGCGGACCTGCTCGCCGGGCTGCCGTCCGGCGAGACGCCCGTGCTGGTCGTGGTCGACCAGTTCGAGCTGGTGTACACGCGGTACGACGCGCGGGAGCGCGAGGAGTTCATCGACGGGATCCTCACGCGGGCAGCTCATCCGGACGGCCGGTTCCGGCTGGTGCTGAGCGTCCGCGCCGACTTCTCCGCGCGGCTGGCCGAGCACCCCGGGTTGTCCGAGGCGGTGCGGGACGACCCGGTGCTCGTCGGTCCGATGCAGGAGCAGGACCTGAGCGCGGCGGTGGTGAAACCCGCGCTGGCGGTGGGGTTGTCGGTCGAGCGGGCGCTGCTGGTGACGGTGGTGAACGAGGCGGGCGGGCAGGCCGGCGCGCTGCCGCTGCTGTCGCACGCCTTGCTGGAGACGTGGCGGCGTCGTCGTGGCGATGTGCTGACACTGGCCGGTTTCACCGCGGCGGGCGGCATCGGCGCCGCGGTGGCGCAGACCGCGGAGACGGCCTACCGCGAGCTCGGCCCCGCGTCGCAACGGCTGGCCGCCGGACTGCTGCTGAGGATGCTCGCCGTCGACGAGGAGACCGGCGCCGTCACCCGCCGCCGCCTGGACCTGGCCGAGCTGCGCGAGATCGCCCCCGGGGCGGAGGAGGTGATCGACCACCTCGCCGGCGCACGGCTGGTCGTCGTCGATCACGACACCGCCGAGATCGCGCACGGGTGTGTGCTGACGGCCTGGCAGCGAATGCGCTCCTGGATCGACGAGCACCACGACGCGCTGCGCGCACACCGGACGATCACCGAAGCGGCCAGGGCCTGGGCCGGCGGGCGGGATCCCTCGGCGGTGGCGACCGGCGCCAGGCTGGAGTCGATGTGCTCGTACGCCGTCTCCGGGTCGGCGCCGTTCGGCCTGAGCCCGCTGGAACGCGCGTTCATCGAGGAGAGCGTCGCGCAGACCCGGCGTGCCGGGGCGGCGGCCAGGCGACGGACCGGCAGGCTGCGCGTGGTGACCGCCGTGGCGGTCGTGTGGGCGCTGATCGCAGGTGTGCTCGCCGTCGTCGCGAGCAATGCCCGGACCGAGGCGCTGGCCGCCCGTGACAACGCCCTGTCCCGGCAGACCGCGTTGACGGCGGCGAAACTGCGCGCCACCGATCCGGGCCTCGCCGCACAGCTGGCGATCGCGGCCTACCGGATCGCACAGACCGGCGAGGCCCGGTCGGAACTGCTCGAACGGTCGAGCGCACCCGTCCCGGCCCGGCATCTCGGCGGTGCGGGCGCGACGGCCCTGGCCGCCTCCCCGGACGGTGACCTGGTCGTGGTGAGCGACGCAACGGACGGCTCGGTCCGCCTGCTCACCAGAACCGGCGCCGGCCTGGCCAAGGCGGGCGTGATCACGCCCCGGCACCAGGACGGCGCCGACGCGAAGGACGCCACGGTCTACGCGCTGGCGTTGTCGGCCGACTCGCGCACGCTCGTGATCGGTGACATGAAGTCGTCCATCACGATGTGGGACGTCACCGACAGGTCCGATCCCCGGCGGCTGGCCGTGCCGATCGCCGCGGGGGTGGGCCCGATCGAACGGCTCGACATCGACCCGACCGGCAGGCAGCTCGCCGCGGCGGGCGGCGACAGGATCCTGCGGTGGAACATCGAGGACCCCGCGAACCCGCGGGCGCTCACGCCCCTGCCCGCCCCGGCGAAGACCAAGACCGTCGTCCACGGCGGCGCCGGCCTGCTCGCGTTCGGCACCGAGGCAGGCCGCGTGCACCTGTGGCAGACCAACGGGAACGGCAGCGGCCCGGACGGCGCCGCGGAGCTGGCCGTGCTGGAGGCCGGTACCCGCGGCGTTCCCGCGGTCTCGTTCTCCCCGGACGGGAAGGTGCTCGTGGCGGGCTCGTTCGACCGCGCGTTGCGGTCGTGGGACATCTCCGCGCCGCGCGAACCCAGGGCGCTCAGATCGCTCACCGACCTGGCCGGCAACAAGATCACGACCACCGCGTTCAGCCCGGACGGCGCTCACCTGGTCGTGGGCAGCGCCGACTCCACGCTGCACGTGCTCGACACCGCCACCTGGACGACGGTGGAGGTCCTCAACCACCCCGACGTCGTCACCTGGGCGCTGTTCACCGACGACGGGCGGTCGATCGTGTCCGTGACGACCGACGGCGCCGCCCGCGTCTGGAAGCTGACCACCGCACTTCCCCCGCGCTCCGGCACACCGGTCTTCGACACGCGGTTCAACGGCGACGGCACGCGGCTGGCCGTCTTCGCCGAGGGCGGCTTCACCCTGTGGGACACCTCGGACCCGACCGCCCGCGCGCCGCTGACCGGCACGATCACCGGCGAGGGCGCCGTGTTCAGCGGCGCGGGCGACCTGTCGGGCGATCTGGTCGCGGCGGGCACCGCAGGGGGCGAGGTCCACCTGCTCGACGTGTCCGATCCGCGGCGTCCCCGGCCGCGCGCCCGGCTCGGCGGATCCCAGGAGGAGGTCACCGCGGTGGCGTTCAACCCCGGCCGCTCGAGGCTCGCGGCCGCGGGACGGGACTCCTCGATCCGGATCTGGGACGTGACCGGCGAGCAGCCACGACTGATCACCGTGTTCGACGCCCCGCGCGAAGTGGTGCTCGACCTCGACTGGAACCCCGCCGGCACACTGCTGGCCGCGGCGAGCGCCGACAGGGGCGTGTACCTGTTCGACCTCTCCGGCACACCGAGCCCGCGCGCCCGTCTCGAAGGCCTGGACAGCTACGTCTACAGCACCGAGTTCGGCCCGTCGGGGAACGTGCTCGCCGCCGGGGGCGTCGACGGCGTCGTGATCCTCTGGGACGTCACGGACCCGGCCGCGCCGGTCCGGCTCGGGCAACCCCTCCGCGGCCCTGCCGGACGGATCCAGGACCTCGGTTTCCACCCGGAGAAAGACCTCCTGGCGGCCAGCGTCATCGACGGCTCGACCTGGCTGTGGACCGTGTCGGACCCCGCGCACCCCGTCCGCACGGCGGTGCTGTCCGCCACCTCCTCGCCGCTCAACACCGCCGTGTTCCGCCCGACCGGCGACCTCCTCGTCGCCGGCGGCGGTGACGGACGGCTGCGCTCGTGGCGCACCGACGAGGAGGCGGTCATCTCCGCGATCTGCGCCGGTGTCGGCGATCCCATCACCGAGCGGGAATGGCGTGCCCACCTGCCCGACGTGCCCTACGCGCCACCGTGTCCGCGCGTCTGACCTCGCCTTTGTCCGCGACCCGCGTTGTCCGGTGCGCGGGTTGTCCGGACGTTCGGGTGGCTCCGGGACAACTCCGCCGCTCGTAGACATGGCTCAGCGAACAGCAGTTCGCGTCAGTCACGAGAAGGGACGACCCCGGACATGCGGACACTTGTGAAGTCCAGTGGTGTGGCCGTGCTCGGTGCCGCGTTGGCGATGGCGAGCGCCGTCCTCGCCACACCGGCCTCCGCCTCCGACGTCGGCATCACGGCCTACACCCCGGAGGGTCTCTGCGGCTCCGGGTACACGCGGGCCGGTTCCCACGCGCTGCCCGGCGCCACGGTCTGGTTGATGAGGGCGTCGAGCAACCGCAAGTGCGTCGTCACCATCAAGACCGCGTCCGTCGGCACCGAGACCTGGACGGGCGCCGCGGTGGGGTCGGCCGTGGACCGCGGCTACTACCGCTACTACGCGGGTCCGGTGAAGCAGCAGGTGCGCTGCGCCTACTGGGGTGGCTCGCACGGGAGCACCACCTGGGTCAGCCCGACGCAGTACTGCAACTGATGACGCCGGGCGAGTCGGTTCGCACTGGGGGTCGAACCGACTCGCCCCGGTCAGGCCGCGGGTGCCGCGAGCAGTCCTGGAGACGCGCGCAACACCCGTGTCACTTTCCTCGCGGATATTGGCATTGTCGCCACTGGAGTGCGTGGATCATGCGCGTGACACTGGCTGAGAACCGCCCCTCCCGGCGCGTTGCTCACCCAAGACACGATGAGGAACACCGATGACCGATCTGATGAAAGCCGTTGTGCTCACCCGTTTCGGAGGGGCCGATGCTTTCGAGCTGCGCGAGGTTCCCGTACCGCGGGTCGGGCCCCGCCAGGTGCGGGTGCGCGTCCGTGCGACCGCCGTCAACCCGCTCGACCACCAGATCCGCCGCGGCGACTACGCGGACCACGTGCCGCTCCCGGCGATCATCGGGCACGACATCTCCGGCGTGGTCGAGGAGGCAGGGTCCCACGTGACCGAGTTCCGCGCCGGCGACGAGGTGTACTACACGCCCCGGATCTTCGGCGGCCCCGGCTCCTACGCCGAGCAGCACGTCGCCGACGTCGACCTCGTCGGCCGGAAGCCGGAGAACCTCAGCCACCTGGAGGCGGCGAGCCTGACCCTCGTCGGCGGAACGGTCTGGGAGGGCCTGGTGACGCGAGCCCGGCTCACCGTGGGCGAGACGATCCTCGTCCACGGAGGCGCGGGCGGTGTCGGCACGATCGCGATCCAGGTCGCGAAGGCGATGGGCGCACGGGTGATCACCACCGCGAAGGCCGGCGACCACGAGTTCGTGCGCTCCCTCGGAGCGGATGAGGCGATCGACTTCACGTCCACGGACTACGTCGGCGCCGTGGCCGAGATGACGCGGGGCGAGGGGGTCGACGTCGTGCTCGACACGATCGGCGGTGACGCGCTCACCCGGAGCCCGCTGGCGCTCGCCGATGCCGGACGCGTCGTCAGCATCGTCGACATCGCGCAGCCGCAGAACCTCATCGAGGCGTGGGACAAGAACGCCTCCTACTACTTCGTCTTCACCCGGCAGAACCGGGGAAAGCTGGACGCGCTCACGACGCTGGTCGAGCGCGGTCTCGTGAAGCCGGTCATCGGCGCGACTCTTCCGCTGGCTCGAACGGGCGAGGCCCACGAACTGCTGGAGAACAGGCGGTCGTACGCACTGCGCGGCAAGGTCGCGATCGACGTCGCGGGGGAAACCGTGGCGCTTCCCCCTCGCGTCTCGTAGCGGAGAGCTCCGGGAGATCGGTGGTCAGCTCCGCCCGGAGAAGGTGGCGCGGTACTCCGAGGGGGACACGTCCAGGAGCCGGCGGAAGTGCAGCCGGAGGTTCGATCCGGTTCCCAGGCCGACCTCGTCCGCGATGCGGTCGACCGACAGCCTGGTGCTCTCCAGGAGTTCGCGGGCGGTGTCGACCCGCGCCCGGAGGATCCACTGCAGCGGGGTGCTGCCGGTCTCCTCGGTGAAGCGGCGCAGGAACGTCCGGGGCGACATCCGCGCGTGCGCGGCGAGTTCGGCGATCGTGAGCTGCCGGCCCAGCTGGGTCATGGCCCACTCGCGCGTCGCCGCGAGGGTGTCGCCACGGGACGGTGAGCTGGTCCTCGGCAGGTACTGGGCCTGTCCCCCGGTCCGGTAGGGCGCGGTGACGAGTCCTCGTGCGATCTCGTTCGCCGCGCTCACGCCGAGGTCGCGCCGGACGATGTGCAGGCACAGGTCGAGACCGGCGGCGGCCCCCGCCGAGGTGAGGACGGATCCCTGGTCGACGAACAGCACGTTCGGCTCGACCGTGATCCGAGGGTGCCGCTGCGCGAGCTCCTGCGCCGCGTCCCAGTGCGTCGTCGCCCGCAGGCCGTCGAGCAGGCCGGCTTCCGCGAGGGCGAACGCGCCGTAGCAGATCGACGCGATGCGGGCCCCGCGGGACGCGGCGCCGCGGAGCGCTTCGTGCACCTCCCCCGGTATCGGCCGGCCCGCCGGTGCGTAGCCGGGGACGACGACCGTGTCCGCGTCGGCCAGTGCCTCCAGGCCCCGCGGGACCGCGTAGCCGAAGCCCCCGTGGGACGGCACCGTTCCGGCGGTGACCCCGCAGGCCGACACCTCGTAGGGGAACCCGGACTCCGGGTGGAACACCTCCGCCGGGATCCCGACGTCCAGCGGGAGCGCCCCGTCGAGCACGAGGACCACCACCTGGTGCGGTCGCTGCATCACCCGACTCCGTTCCGGTCGACGCCTGTCGAGGGCGTCCTCATCCTCGCAGAACCGGCTGTGGCTCCACCGCGCGATCGAACGGCGCTTCGCCGAACGCCGCAACGGCACGGCTGCCGACAAGTCCGCGAGTGGTTCCTGCCACAGCGGCTTGACCATGCCGCAACGGCACGGCCTTCGCTGGACGCACTTGATCACGTGAACCAGGAGGAGACATGAACCCGACCGATCGGAACCGCGGCCCGGCAGGAGAGGAGCAAGCCGTCCGGACGTACTCCTCGAAGCGGCGGCCGACGCCGCTCGACCAGATCGGCGGCCCCGCCGGGTTCGTCTACTCCGCGATCCCCGTCGTCGTGTTCGTGGCAGCCAACGCGTTCCTGCCCCTGACCGCGACGATCACCGTGTCGGTCGCCGTGGGACTGACCATCGCCGGCTACCGGCTGCTGCGCGGCGAGCGGTTCACCCTGGCCGCGGGCGGGCTGCTGGGGCTCGCCATCGCCATCGGCGTCGTCAGCCTGACCGGGTCGGCGCGGGACTTCTTCGTCATCGGCATCTGGACGTACCTGGCGGTGTTCGTCCTCACCCTCGGATCGGTGCTGCTTCGCCGTCCGCTGACCGGTGTCGCGTGGAACCTCGTGCACGGCGGCAAGAACGCCTGGCGGGCCGGCCACCGCGTGCTGCGCGCCCACGACGTCGCCACCCTCGCCGTCGCCGCGGTGTCCGGCGCCCGGTTCGCGGTGCAGCAGTGGCTCTACGTCAGCGACGAGACCGGCTGGCTGGGCGTCGCCCGGATCGCGATGGGCTGGCCGCTGACCGTTCTGGCCGCGCTGGTCGTCGTCTGGGCGTGGCGGCGCAGCACGCGGTTGCTGCCGCCGATTCCTCGTACCTGAGCTGCCCCGGTCCCTTGTGGACGCGCCCTGTGGGAAACTGCGGGAATGCCGTCGGTTCCAGATCGGATCGCCGCCGAGCTCGAGAAGGAGATCCTCGAGCAGCGGTTCGAGTCCGGTGTGCGCTTCGCCCTGCGCACCGAGCTGATCGAGAGGTTCGGCGTCAGCGCCAACGCCATGAACGAAGCGTTGCGCATCCTGCGGGAACGCGGCGTGGTGCAGGTGAAGCCCGGTGCCCAGGGCGGCGTGTTCGTCGCGCAGCCGCCTCCGCAGGTCCGCCTGGGCGTGATCGATCTCTGGTTCCGCGGGCTGCGGGTTCACGCGGCCGACCTGTTCGAGGCCCGCTCGCTGCTGGAGGACGGCTTCGCCGAGGTGGCGGCCGAACGAGCGACTCCGGAGGACGCTCGCGACCTGGAATGGGCCCTGGAGGAACTGCGGTCGCGCAAGGGCGACGCGGTGCAGTACCTCGAGGCGAACATGCGGTTCCACGGTGTGATCGCCCGCGCGGCTCGTGTTCCGGTGCTCGCGGACTTCCACGAGTCCATTGTGGTCCTGCTGCGCGGCGCGCTGGTCCGGGCCGAGTTCGCCGAGCCGGACGTGCGCGCCGCACTGGACTTCAACGTCGCGGTGCACGCGCGTCTGGCGAAGGCGATCATCACCCGCGACCGCAAGGCGTTGGTGTCCGCGCTCGCCGACCACAGAACCGACCTGGTCCGGCTCTCCGAACCGGCCTGGCGGCACGACGGCGACTCAGGCTGACCGCGCGACCGCCGTCTCGGACAGGAAGCTCTTCAGCAGCTCCACGAATCGGCGGCCCTGCTCGATCTGGACCCAGTGCCCGCAGCGTGCGAACACGTGCAGCTGGGCCTTGTCGATCAAGTCGAGCAGTTTCAGGGAGTTCGCCATCGGGATCACCCGGTCGTCGCGACCGTGCACGATGAGCGTCTCGTGCCGCACCGACGCGATGACGTCGTCCGCGAGCGCCAGCGCGTGGATCCCGTTCTGCCTCGGCTCCGGGAACATGCCGGCGTAGGCCTCGTGCACCCCGGGTCTGGTGGCGGCGTCGAGGCGCAGCCTGACCAGGTCCTCGCGCACTGCCGAGTCGTCGAACGTGAAGACGCGCATGAGTTCGCGCATCGCTTCCAGGGTCGGCTCGAACCCCCAGACCGCGTCGAGGCCAGGGGTGATCTCGAACGGCACTCCGACGCTGCCCATCAGGACGAGGCGGTCGACCCGTTCGGGGGCGGCGGTCGCCAGACGCAACGCGAGCGCACCGCCGAAGCTGTTGCCCACCAAGGAGACCTTCGACAGGCCCAACGCGTCCAGGAACCCCAGCAGGTGCTCGAGCCACACATCAGGACCGTATGTGAGGCCGTCGGGTCTGTCCGTGTAGCCGAAACCGACGACGTCGGGCGCGAGAACCCGGTGGCCGCGCGCCAGTTCCGGGAGAACCGTCCGCCAGTTCGCCCAGGCCGACACACCCGGTCCGGAGCCGTGGACCAGCAGGACCGGCGGACCGTCGCCCAGGTCGTGGTAGTTGGTCGCGATGCCGTTGACGTCGACGCTCAGGCCGATTTCCTCGTTGAGGACACCCATGCGGCGATAGTTGCACAACTTTCGACTGCTTCCTAGTGAGCTGTTTCCAATCTCCGTTGTGTGCCAACAGATACCAGCCGAAACTTATGCAACTTTGCGGAAGAATGACAGATGTTCGAACTTGAACTACCCGTCGGCGGCTTCTATTCTGCGAGGACGGAGGAAGGGTTCGCCCACGTCGCGCAAAGGTGTGCCATGACAGTCATCCACGTTGTGCCGCAGGGCGTGCAGGTGCGCGCAAGACCCGACGAGTCAGTAGTGGACGCTCTGCGCCGCAACGGTTGGCGGAGCCCGTACAAGTGCCGTCGCGGTGGCTGCGGAGCCTGCCGGGCGCACCTGGTCGAAGGGCACGTTCGCTACCCGGTGCCGGTGGCGGAGTCGGTGCTGGACGAAGCCGCCCGGAAGGCCGGGCAATGCCTGCCGTGCCGCGCCGTGCCCACCACGGACGTGGTGATCGACTTCGGTGCACGACCGCTGCGTGCCGTGCTGACCAGCCCCTCCCCCGAGCACCACCTCAATCCCACCGTCGCAAAAGGACGTTGACCATGGCAGTGATCAGACTCGGCTACGTGCACGTGCGCGTCACCGATCTCGAGCAAGCACGGGTGCACTACCTGGAAACACTGGGCATGGACGCCGTCCACGAGGAGCCCGGCAAGGTCTACCTCAAGTCGTGGGACGAGGACGACCACCACTCCGTCGTGCTCGAGGAAGGCGGAGTCGGACTGGTCAAGTTCGGCTACAAGGTCACCGGTGACGGCACGCTCGACACGATCGAGGACAAGGCGCGGACCTTCGGCGCCTCGTGCGAACGGATGTCCAAGGGCGACAACGCCGGTGTGGGCGACGGGCTGCGCATCACGCTGCCCTCCGAGCATGTGCTGGAGCTGTACTCGGACGTGGAACTGCTGGGCACCAAGGTCGGCAAGCTCAACCCCGACCCGTGGCCGCGCAACCTGCGGGGCATAGGAGTGCCGAGGATCAACCACGCGCTCATCACCACGGAAGACCCCGCGTTGCTCGAACGGTTCTTCCAGGACGTGCTCTCGTTCCGCCCCGCCGAACGGCTCGTCGCGGGCGATGAGGACTCCGACCTCGTGGGGTCGTGGATGTTCTGCGGCGATCAGCCCCACGACATCGCGTTCGTCAAGGGGGACAACGGCAAGCTGCACCACTTCGCCTACGAGATCGACGACTGGAGCGCGTTGCTCAAGGCGGGCGACATCATGTCGATGGACGACGTCCCCATCGACTTCGGTCCGGCACGTCACGGCATCACGCGCGGCGGCACGATCTACTTCTTCGACCCGGCCGGCAACCGCAACGAGGTCTTCTCCGGCGGCTACCGCACCGGCCCCGACTTCCGGCCCATCACGTGGACCATGGACCAAGCCGCTCGCGGCATCAACTACACGCACCGCGAGATCGACCAGGACTTCCTGCAGGTGGTCACATGACCGTTCCCAGGAAGTCCAGCATGCGCGCCGTCGTGCTCAACGCGCCCGGACCACCGGAGTCGCTGGTGGTCCAGGACGTGCCACTGCCCGAGCCGGAACCGGGCTGGGTGCGAATCCGCGTGCGCGCGTTCGGGCTGAACCGCTCCGAGTTGTACACCAGGCAGGGGTTGTCGGGCGACGCGGTCACCTTCCCGCGGGTGCCGGGCATCGAAGCGGTCGGCACGGTGGACGTCGACCCCTCGGGCACGCTGCGGCACGGGCAGCAGGTGGCGGCGATCATGGGCGGGATGGGCAGGAAGTTCGACGGCGGATACGCCGAGTACGTGTGCGTCCCGGCATCCGTGGTGAT
This sequence comes from Lentzea cavernae, assembly GCF_014653695.1. Lineage (GTDB taxonomy): Bacteria > Actinomycetota > Actinomycetes > Mycobacteriales > Pseudonocardiaceae > Lentzea > Lentzea cavernae. The sequence goes on from NZ_BNAR01000005.1 coordinate 514,814, forward strand.
CCCGTTCAGCTCCGACCTCGACTGGGCCGTTCTCGGTGCCGTGCCCGAAATGCTGCAAACAGCGCACGGGTCGCTGACCACGGGCGTCGATCTGCGACCCGGCCAGACGCTGCTGATCCGCGGCGGCACGTCGTCAGTAGGACTGACGGCGGCGTTGCTGGCGAAGAAGATGGACGCCGTGGTGCTCGCCACCACGCGCGATCCCGCCAAAGCGGACTTGCTGCGCGCACAAGGCGTCGACCACGTGCTGATCGAGGACGGCGCCGTCGCGGTGCAGGTCCGCCGCCTCGTTCCCGAAGGGGTGCACGGCGCCATCGAACTCGTCGGAACCGGAACGTTGCCGGACACGCTGCGGGCCACTCGCACTCAGGGCACGGTGTGCTTCACCGGCATGCTCGCCAACGAGTGGACGATTCCCCAGTTCCACCCCATGGACGTGATCCCTCAGGGCGTGCGTCTCACCGCCTACGCGGGTGAGGCGCACAACCTGAGCCCTCAGGTGCTGCAACAGTTCCTCGACGATGTCGCCTCCCATCGCATTCACGTGCCGCTGGCGCGCCGGTACCGGCTCGACGAGATCGTCGCGGCTCATCGTGAGATGGAGGCGAACTCGCTGGGAGGCAAGGGGGTGGTGGTCACCTGAACGGGCGCCCGGTCCGTGCCGGACCGGTCACACCGTCCACGACCTCGTCAGCTCCCGGACTTGCGAAGCGACTCGACAGCGGCGTCGACCGTGTCGGCGAGCGGGAGGACCTCGCTCAACCCGGTGATGAACAGCGGGTGCTGAGCAGCGTTGTCCTCCGCCACGATCACGAACCCGATCTCGTCGTTCTGGGCTCGCCCGTGCAGCTTCAACAGCATCGACAACCCGGCCGAGCTCAGGAACGACACCGCGAGGTCGACCACGAGGGCGGGCGGCCGCTTGTCCAGCAGATCACCCAGGGCGGTGCCGACGCCGTCGACGGTGGCCGGGTCGAGCTCTCCCGTGACCGTGGCGACGAGCACTCCGTCGCGATCGGCGGTCTGCACCTCGGCCGCGGGCCCGTCGGCTGGCTCGACCGTCATCGTGCACCCTGCGGACGCATCACTACTGTTCCTCCAAAAGACGTCATCACCGCGCGTACATTCCGACGCTACGTTGCGCTCACAGGATCCTCAACTCGACGCCGCCGTGCCTGGGGGCGCACCGTTCGTGCCGATCCGTGCACCGGGGACTGGATCCAGCGGTCCCATCCGGTCACTATGTGGGCTGAGTCGTCGAAACACGAACAAGGGGAGTGTGCGCCCGTGGTCAGGGTGGACAGCGTGGACGAGGCCGAGCGCTTGAGGAAGTCGATCCAGGACGGGGGGGTCCTGGAGGTCGTCGGCCCGGTGTCCGGCATCGGCCTGGTGGGCGTGCCCACGACCAGCGCGGACAGCATCGCGATCGACCCCGGCGACTTCGACCAGGCGATCAGGCTGCTGCACCAGCGCCGGGACGAACTGGCGGGCCACCTGGCGGGCAGCTCGGTTCTGGCCACGCCGTTGCCGGACGGCAAGGGGCCGGTCGCGGTGCAGATGCGCAAGGCGTTCGGGTTGCGGGCCCGGGATGCCGAAGGTGGTGTCCGGGCCGCGCTGACGTCCTACGTCCGGCAGCTCGACCTGGTGATCGAGGCGTTGGAGAACGTCAAGAAGACGCAGGTGGCGGTGGACGAGAACGCCGCCGCGACGTTCAAGAGGCAGGCATGAGCAGGGACAAGGGGTACTACTCCGAGGAGCACAGGCCGTCGGCTAGGCAGGCTCGGCGCGAGAGGAGGCTACGGGCGCAGCGGCGCAGGAATCTCGTCGAGGACGCGTTCGACTCCGGGACCATTCGCTGGGACGCGTACACGCACCAGCAGATGTGGGACATGGTGCACGCGGCGGACGTGCCGGGGATGTCGGTGCGGAGCGGGCAGTGGCAGGAGCTCGCGCCCGGGTTGCGCGGCACGTCGCGGTCGGTGCAGGACGTCGTCAACCGGCTCACCGCGTCCTGGCGCGGGCCGTCGGCGGAGCTGGCGGCTCAGGCGGCCTCGGCGTTGACCTCGTGGGGTGAGAACGTCGGCGACTCCGCGGAGCGGGTGGCGCGTGGTCTCGAGAACTACACGTCGGTGCTGCAGGAGACGAAGCGGCGGTTGCCGGAGCCGGTGCACTACTGGGCCGAGCGGCACTTCCGGGAGGGCTACGACGTCAAGGTGGTCGACGGGCCGCAGGGGTTGAACCTGCTGGAGCAGCTGACCGACGACCACATGCCGACCAAGGCCGAGGCGCGCAACGCCAAGGCGGAGGCGGTGGCCGTCATGCAGGTGTACGAGAACGAGAGCAGGAACACCCGCAGCACTCTGCCGGTGTTCGACACGGCACCGCCGGTCGCACAGCCGCCGGGTCCTGTCACGCCGACGCCACCGCCGCCACCCGTGACCGTGCCGCCCGAGAGCACACCGGAGGCGACGCCGCGGCCGCTGGAGCCGGTACCGGCACCGGACGTGCGCCCGCCGGCACACGAGGACGACGACACCACGTCGGTCGCCGCGTTCGGCCCCACCGGCGCGGGAACTGGTCCGCACGGCGCGACGGCGTTCGGCGCACCGATCGGCGGTGTCCACGGCGCCACGCCGGGCGGGACTGCCGCGGGCCTGCAGGGCGGACCTGGGGTGCCGGGCGGTGCCGCCGGCGTGCTGGGTCAGCAGGCGGGCAGCGGCACTGCGGCGGGCCTGAGCGGTCGTGGTCCGGGAGGCGCGCCGGGGGCGGGTGGGTACGGCATGATGCCGCCCGCGGCCGGTGGCGGTGGTGAGGAGGACCGGCAGCACACCAACCGGTACGCGGAGCGGATGGACTTCCTGGACGACATCCCGCCGGGTGCGCCGCCCGTGCTGGGCGAATGAGCGACGGGTTCGTCGTCGACGTCGCCGCCGTCCGCGTGACGGCGGAGCGGCTGGACGACGCGGGTGAGGCGCTCGGCGAGGTGGTCGACGCGCTCGGACTCGGTTCGGCCGGGGATCTGGGGCCGGGGGTCACGGAGGCCGCGGACGAGCTGATGCGGTCGTGGGAGGACAAGGTGGCAGCGCTGCGCTCCACGCTCGCGGACGCGTCCGCTGAGCTCCGGTCGGCCGCGGCGGCCTACCGCGACGCTGATGAGCTGGGTCATGGGTGACTACCGGGGCCTCGGCTTCGACCCGGTGCCGGGTGATGCGGGAGCTGTCAGCTCGGCCGGCGAGCGGTGCCGGCTCCTGGTGGAGGTTCCGGCGCCGCCGGGCGGCTGGGAAGGGGCCGCGGCCGAGGCGTTCACAGCCCGGCTGGCCGGTGTGCGCGAGGAGCTCGAGACGGCGCGGCGCACGTTGAACGCCGCCGCCGGCGCGTTGGAGGACTGGGCGGGAACGGTGTTGGCGAACCAGCGCAGGGCGGAAGAGCTGGACAGGCGTGCACGGGAGCTGCGGCGTGCGGTCGAGGACGCGGACAACGAGGTGGTCCTGGCGTCCTTCCGCGGGGGTCCGGCGCACGTGGCCGCCACGGCGCGGCTGGAGGAGCTGCGCCGGGACCTCGACGGTGTGCTGGCGGCGGCGCGGGATCTGGAAGCCGACCACCACAGCACCGCGCGGCGGGTCGCGGAGCGGTTGCGCCACCTGCTCGGCGGCGGGGTGGAGGCGGCCGGGAACGTGCCCAGTCGCGAGGAGCTGTTCGGTGGCGTCGTCCAGGCGTTGAACGCCTACTCGGCGCTGGGTGGCGAACTGGCCGGGACGCTGCTCGCCGCACCGCGCACCACCACCAGGCCCAGCGGTGGAGCGGCTGCCTTCGTCTCGGCACTCGGTGAGCGGTGAGACTCACGCCGGTGCGGGGCGTCACCCCGGTCTCCGTGAGCTCGGCCGAGGCGACGTCCGCCGAGTTGTTGTCGTTGCTGCGGCGGTTGCGCGGGCCGGACCGGGCGCGCGACCCCGGTCTGGAGATCGCGGCCGCGCAGGCCGCCGAGCTGGCGCAGCGCCACGACGCCGGTGTCGTGGCGATCGTCGAGCACCTCGACGCCGACCCGGCGGTGCTGGTGGCGGGTCTGGTGGCGGTCGAGCGCGTGCTGACGCCGGAGGCCGCGCGGGAGCTGTGCTTCCACCTCGCCGACGCCGGTGGTCCCGGCATCACCGAGATGACCAGCGCCATAACCGCGCGCGGTTATCCGGCGGTGATCGTCGAGCGGGTCCCGGCGACCGGTGTCGGGGCGCAGCTGCAGATCGTCGTGCCCGATCCGGCACGCCCGAGGATCGCCGTGTTCACCCTGCACTCCCCCACCGGGCGCGGGTGGCTGGAGCTGGCCGGCATCGCCGGGCGGTTCGTGAACGGCGTGGAGTTCACCTCGGCAGCGCGTGCCGGCGGTAGTCGGTCGGAGGCTGTCCCACCAGCGCGCGGAAGGCTCGGGAGAAGTGCGTCGCACTGACGAACCCGCAGTCGCGGGAGATCTCGCCGACGCCGCGGTCGGCCTTTGCCGGGTCGGCCAGCAGGGCCTTCGCGCGGTCGATGCGCAGCATCTTGATCCGCTCGGCGACGTTCGGCTCGCCCTCGAACACCTGGTACAGCCGCCGCAGCGAGATGTTCAGCGCCTTGGCGACCTCGCCGGGCGTCAGGGACGGGTCGCCGAGGTGCGCGCGGATGTGCTCGAGCGCGGCACGCCGGTGCCCGGTGGCGATGTCGGCGCGCTCCAGTTCGTCGCGCAACGCGCTGCGCAGCACCATCTCCGCGAGTCCGACGAGGTGGTGCGCCACGCCGACCGGGTCCAGCACGTCCCGTGCGGCGAGGACGTGCCCGACCGCGCTGGAGAACGCGGTGCGCAGGCCCTCGCCGACCTCGACGGGCTGGAACATGAGCCGGCGCAGGTCGGTGAACCCGGTCGACAGCTTGGCCTCGGGCACGGTCAGCATGATCGTGCCGACGGGCAGGACGTGCAGGGAGCAGTCGCCGAACACGTGCGTGTTCCCGGGCACGGAGCGGTGGACCGGGCACCGCATCAGCAGCTGGACGGACTGGGGCGTGGACGGCGAGCCGGTCAGGGCGGCCCTGGCCGCCGCCGCACCAGAGGCGCGCACGACCAGCACACCGCTCGCGACCTCCGCGTCCTGTTGCACGCGGACAAGATTAACCACGGGAGTTCTGATGGCACGGCGTTCACCGGCGACCGGCGCGGTCGTCCTGTCCCACCTCGAGTTCGACCTGGTGTGGGAGGACCTCGGCTTCGGTGACCCGCCGATGGCGCTCGACGTGCCGTCGCACGGCGCCACCGAGGCCGAACGGGACGAGCTGGGCACCGAGGTGTTCGCGTCGCTGACGACCGCCGGTCTGCTCCGCGACGACGAGGTCGATCCCGAGTTCGAGGAACTGCTCGGGATGCTGCGCCACCACACGACGTCCGTCGACGCGGTGGTGTTCGGCGAGCAGCCGTGGCGGGTGCTCGCCGCGGTGCGGGGCAGCCGGGGCGTGCTCGCCGTGCTCAACGCCGGGGAGCTGGCGCTCGAACCCTTCCCGGCCGAGGGCCTCGTGAGCGCGGTCGTGAGGGTGCTCGGTGACCGCCAGGCCGGTCCGGGTGAGCAGCTGCGGTTGCCGCGCGCGGCGTACTCGGCGGCGCTGCGGGGGTACGCGGAGAGCGGTTACGGCGGTCTGGAACGGGCGTTGGCCGACGCGGGCGTGCGCGGCAGCGCGATGCGTCCGCTGATCACCATCGCGGAGGCGGGCAGGCTCGGTGCGGGGCAGCTGGCCGTGAACGGCGCCCGAGGGCGTTCGCCGGTGCTCACGTGGTCCGACACGACCGCGGGACGGTACGTCGTCACGACCGAGGACGTCCGCGACGAGCAGTGGGTCCGGGTGGTCCCCGCCGACCTGACCTGGATCACCCGGCGCCTCACCGACCTGGTGGCGCAGTCCTCTTAGGACGGCTGGAGCTCCACCGGCTCGTCCAGCACGGCCGCGAGCACCTCGGCGCCCGCGGCCAGCGCGGCTTCGGCGGCGTGGGCGGTGAGCCGCTGCAGGCGGGCGGCCAGGGCGACGGGCCTGAGCTCCATCGCGCGCGGGCCGAGCTCGAGGCCGACGAGCTTGCCGTGCAGGTCGACCGTCACCACCACGTCGTCCGCCTGGGCGGAGCGGGTGATCGCGTCCAGCGCGGCGCGCAGGCCGAGCGGTTCGCGTTCCTCGTCCTCGGCCAGTTCCTCTTCGAGGGTTCGCGGTTCGTGCGTCATCGGACCATCCAGCTCTCCGGTGTGGTGGACTCGATCTCCTCGGTGAGCTCGGCGTCGAGGTGGATGCCGAGCGTCTCCAGGTGTTCGTCGCCGAGCGCGTGCCGGGCCCGCTCGTTGGCCCGCGCGGTCGCGATCCGCACCAGGGTGAGGATCTCGTCCGCCAGTGCCGCGCGGCCGAGGCGCATCGACCGCTCGGTCAGCGTGACGGCGCGCATCCCGCCGCCCACGCCGACCTCGATCGAGATGCCCGTGGCGTGGTGCGCGTGTCCGGTGATCACGGGTGCACTCCTCCGTAGAACTTCGTGCCGCTGAGCTGGTGGGTGTTGCGGCGCACCTGGTCGCCGGAGTTGCCCTCGATCAACGTGACGGTGTTCCCGTCGACCTTCTCCACGATGCCGATGTGCTTGCTGGTGGACGGGCTCTGCGGGCCGGTGCCGAACAGCAGGACGTCGCCGGGCCGCACGTTCTGCTTCAGGTCGCCGTTGCCGTACGCCTTGCCGTGGCGCTGTCCCCAGCGGTAGACGTCGCCGGTGAACGGCAGGATCGGGATGTCCACACCGGCCTTGCGCCACATCGCCGTGGCGAACGACGAGCACCAGAAGGTCGTGGGCCCGTAGGGGTTGCGGTTGCTGCCGGGCGGGCTCTCCCTCGTGCCGATCTCGCCGCGGGCGGCGGACACGATCTTGCGGGTCTTCGTGCCGGACGGCCTGGTGGCTCCCCCGCCGCGCTTCGCGGTGCGAGGATCGGCGACCTTGTCGGGCTCGATCTCGCTCTCGAGCGCCTTCAGCTTCCGCTTGGCCTCGTCGAGTTCGGCCTTGACCTGCCGGACGTTGCGCACGGACTCCCGCGTGTACTTCGGTTCCAGGTCCGCCGCAGTAGCGACGGCCTTCATCAGCGCGGCCTGTGATCCGCTCGCGACCCCCGCGTCGAGCATCGCGGCGGCCTTGGTGACGTACTCGTCGACCAGGCGCTGGGCGGCCGTGTGCCCGGTGACCAGGGCGCTGCTCGCGCCGGCCACCGCCTTCTCGGCCTGGGCGCTGACGGACGCCGTCGCCCGGATCTGCTTCACCAGCCGGTCGGAACGCCGTTCGAACTGCTCCGAGTTCGCCCCTTCCCACTGGCCGAGGGCGTGTCCGGCCGCCTTGCGCACGACGTCCTGCTGGTCGTCCAGGGCGCTTCCCGCCTGGTTCAACGCGAACTGCACGCGCATCGCGTCATCGGCCTTGCCCGCCAACGCGTTGCGGTGCCCGACCATCCTGGTGGCGAACTCGCGCGCCAACGCTCGTGTGTCCACGTCATCCTCGCTTGAAGTCGTCGGCGATCGCGTCGTCCTGCGCGCGGTAGGTGCGCGCGATGCGCCCGGTCGAGCGCGCCAGGCGGTCGGCGTTGCGGCCGACGCCGTTCACCTGCCGGTGCAGCGCGGCTCCGAACGTCTCCAGCGCCGAGGCGAAGCCGGTCTCCTTGCCGATCCGCCCGAAGCTGCTGTCGGCGATCTCGCGCACCTGCCGCACGTGCTTCGTGCCGATCGACGCCAGGTCGTCCGCGATGTCCCTGCCCTGCTTGACGTACCGGTCCAGCGCGGCCGGGTCCACTGTGAACCCGTCGCGTCCCCCACCGCCGCCGAGCCGGGCCGGCGTCCTGCTCCCCCGTGCTGCTTCGCGTGCGACGTCGAGGTACTTCCGGTAGGCGCCGTTGGTGTAGGTCGACCAGGGCGTCCACGACTTGCCGTCCTTGGACAGCGAGTTGGCCACCTTGGCGTTCACACGCGGGTCGAACAGCTCGCGGTTCGAGTCGAGCCCGTGCTGCCTGCGCCGCTCGGGCCCCATCCCGCCCAGCATGTTGATCTGCCACAGACCGTAGGAGTCGTCCGGCGGCCTGGCGTTGTGCGCTCGGGGGTCCCCGCCGGACTCCGCGAGGGCGACGGCGATCGCGATCGTGAGGCCCTCGCCCTCGAACCCGGCGGCACGGGCGTGCTGTGCGATCTGCTCGGGGCTCAACTTGCTCATGCGGTCAGCCTGGCCGCTCGCCGCCGCCCGCGACATCGGCGTTGCGCGCTGGGACAGCAGCGTTGCGCGGAGAGACCATCGCGGCAGAAGCGGACGTTCCCTGTCACCTACTGCTGTGAGACTCGGTCTGCACACGAGAGGGAGAAACCATGAGCATCGAGACCACCGTCCACCTGAACTTCCGGGACAACGCCCGTGAGGCGCTGGAGTTCTACCGGTCCGTCTTCGGCGGGCACGTGGTCGCGTTCACCTACGCCCAGGCCCAGGACGTCGAGCACCCGGCCGACGCCGAGCGCGTCTCGTGGGGCGAGGTCCGCACCGAGGCGGGGTTCCACGTCATGGCGTACGACGTGCGCGAGAACCAGACCTACGACGCGGGCGACCGGCCGTTCTTCGTCTCGGTGCGCGGCAACGACGTCGAGGAGCTCACCGGCTACTGGAAGGGCCTGTCCGAGGGCGCGACGGTCCTGGCCGACCTCGGCCCGGCCGGGTGGGCGCCGCTGTACGGGATGCTCCGGGACCGGTTCGGGGTCACCTGGACCCTCGACCTCGCCGCCTGACCCGATCCCTTCTGACGAAAGGCTCTTCCTGTGCGCATGCGCACCTTGGGGCACACCGGTGTTCAGGTCAGCCCGTTCTGCCTGGGCACCATGAAGTTCGGCCCTCACGGCAACCCCGACCCCGACGACTGCGCCCGGATCATCCACCGGGCGCTCGACGCGGGCATCAACTTCGTCGACACCGCCGACGTCTACGGTGGCGACGGCGAGACCGAACGGATCGTCGGCAAGGCGTTGCGCGGCCGGCGCGACGACGTGGTGCTGGCCACGAAGTTCAACGGTCCCATGGGAACCGATCCCAACCGGCAGGGCAACTCCCGCCGGTGGATCATGACCGCCGTCGAGGACTCCCTGCGCCGCCTGGGGGTCGACCACCTCGACCTCTACCAGGTTCACCACGCCGACCACCGCACCGACGCGGAGGAGACCCTGTCCGCGCTGACCGACCTGCTGCGCGCGGGCAAGGTGCGGGCGATCGGCACCTCCGGCCTCCCTGCCGCCCAGATCGTCGAGTCGCAGTGGCTCGCCGAACGCCGCGGCCTCGCCCGGTTCCGCACCGAGCAACCGCACTACTCGATCCTCAACCGAGGCGTCGAACGCGACGTCTTGCCCACCTGCGAGCGGTACGGGCTGGGCGTGCTGACGTGGAGCCCGCTGGCGGCGGGCCTGCTCACCGGCCGCTTCCGGCCCGGCGGCGAACCGATCTCGGCCGGCAGCATGCACTGGCTCCCCCGGCACATGACCGACGAGCACAAACACGCCGCCGTCGAACGGCTCCTCCCCATCGCCGAGGAGGCCGGACTGTCGCTCACCCACCTCGCGCTCGCGTTCGTGGTGAGCCACCCCGGCGTCACGTCGGCGATCATCGGCCCGCGCACCGCCGCCCACCTCGACGACCTCCTCGCCGGGGCCGGCACCACCCTCACCGACGACGTGCTGGACCGGATCGACGAGGTCGTACCGCCCGGCACCGACCTGGGCGCGGTCGACGTCGCCCCGGTGCCGGAGGCGCTCACCCGTTCCGGTCTGCGCCGCCGTGCGGTGGACGACCGCGCCGCGGCCTGACTCACCTCAGAGAGCGGCCAGTCCGCGACGCACGAGACCCGCGTCCGCGTCGAGCAGGGAGCGGTCGCGGGTGGCCCAGTCCGCGTCGATGCGGAAGGTGTCGCCGCGGAAGCGCGGGAACACGTGCAGGTGGAAGTGGAAGACCTCCTGGAAGGCGGCTTCCCCGTCGGCGAGGAACACGTTGACGCCTTCGCAGCGCAGTCCGGACCGGCGCAGGGCGCGGCCGAGGCGGTGGCCGGTCCTCCAGACGTGCGTGCTCGTGTCCTCGTCCAGGTCTTCGAGGCCGACGGCGTGCAGCCTGGGCACGACGAGGACGTGGCCAGGCGTCACCGCACCGAGGTCCATGAACGCGACGACCCGGTCGTCCGCGTGCACCACGCTCGCTTCGGCATCTCCGGCGACGATGGCGCAGAAGACGCAGTCGTCCTGTTGATCGGTCATGGTGCAGCTTAGAGGCGATCGATTGGAATGTGTCGGCTGTCCATTCATTCCCGGGCTCGCCACATCCAATAGCGCGTGACCATTGTTCTGGCCTGCCTCCGACTTTCGCACTCGTTGATCAGCACGGGCGAGGCCCGGGTCCACGGAGGACCCGGGCCTCGCCGTCCTGCGCGGTCAGGAGTGGACGGGGATCTGCTCGTAGATCACCTTCCACTCGTAGGTGCCGGCGAACCCGTTGGCCCACAGGGAGTTCACCCGGGACACCTCGGCGGAGTTCGGCGTGGCGACCCGGCACGACGTGCCGGGACCGCCGCCCGACATCAGCTCCGAGCACGGGCCGCTGTAGTGGTCGGGCAGGCCGAGGGCGTGCCCGGTCTCGTGCGCGGTGATGCGGGTGACGTAGTACTGCCGGGCCTGCGTGTAGTCGATGAAGATCGTGCCGCTGCCGTGACCGTTGGTGGAGGCGTACGAACCGCGCGGGTCGTTGCCCTCGCGGTAGCGCAGGGTGGCCGCACTGCGGTTCTCCACCAGCTTCACGTTGGACACCCGCGCGTTCCAGTTCGCCGCGCCTTGCCGGATCGCGCTCGCGAACGTGGGTGCGCTGCTGGTGTCGTAGTAGACGTTGACCGCCGCCGCGGTGATCGGGCCCTCGGCGGCCGCCGCCTGGCCGGTCAGGGGTGCGACGACGGTCGTGGCCGCGGCGAGCGCGACGGACAGGACGAATTTCTTGAGCATGGGTTCTCCTCGCTTGCAGGGTGCGAAGAATGGAACCTCGGGTTCCGTCAACCAACGTAAGGAAAGTCGTCGTGCGCACTCGCCCGCCATTAGCGTGACGCGGTTCAGCGCTCTTGACGGTTGACGTTGCCCGCTATCCGGACGAATGCGGTGAAAAGTCTGGAAAGAGGGCGAATGGTCGTCACGGTGCGTCAGCCACCCGTGATGACGGTGGTCAGACCTTCTTGAGCCGCTTGCGATTGACCGTGAGGACCTCATCGGACAGCGCCGGGTCCGCGTCGGCGACCGCGCGGGCGACCATCATCGCCCCGACCATCTGGCTGAACAGCGCGATGGCGCGTTCGCGTGCTTCGGCGGGTGTGAGGTCGACGCCGGACTGGCGTGCCCGTTCCAGCAGCATCTCGGTGATGGCACCGAAGTAGCCGTCGAGGCCGCGTTTGTACTCGGCCTGGGCCTCGGTGCCGTGGCGGCCGACGTCGGAGACGAGTGCGGCTGAGGCGCAGCCGATCTCCGGGTGGTCGCGGTGCTGCGGACTGAGGTAGTCGTCCAGCATGTCGTGCAGGGCCGCTCGCGCCGAGCGGGGGTGCGACGTGCGGATGGCGTCCAGGGCCGCCAGCGAGTCGGTGAAACCCTCGTGGAGAACGGCGAGGGCGAGGTCGTCCTTCGAGGCGAAGTGGTTGTAGAAGCCGCCGTGGGTCATGCCTGCGGACTTCATCAGTTCCTCGATGCCGATGCCGTCGATGCCGCGCAGCCGGAAGCCCTCGCCGGCCGCGCCGACGATCTTCTCGCGGTTGAGCCGCTTCTGCTCCTGTGTGATGCGGGGCACGCAGACCACCTCCCTGACGGGGCGCGGCACCTGGTGACCAGGACCGACATCCGCCTACCTGCGATGTTACCCATCATCAAAACACGTGTCCACAGAGGCGCAGCCTTGACAGCGCAACGATGTCGGGCATCATCATTCTTATTGATGTCGTACGTCATCAATAACAGGGAGGAGCCCGATGTGAACTTCGGGACGATCGGTGCGGGAACGGTCGCGCAGGCCATCGCCGCCCATCTGGTCGCCGCCGGCCACGAGGTGACACTCAGCAACAGCCGTGGCCCGGACACGCTGCTCGACGTCGTGGCCCGGCTGGGTCCGCTCGCTCGAGCGGGCACAGTTGAGGAGGCCGCCGCGGCCGACGTGGTGTTCCTCGCCGTGACGTGGCCTCAGGTCGGCGACGCGCTGTCGGGTCTGTCCTCGTGGGACGGACGGATCCTCGTCGACACCACCAACTCCGGGTTCGCGCCACCCGCGGTGGAGGACCTCGGGGTGGAGACCTCCAGCGAGTTCGTCGCCCAGCGCGCACCTGGCGCGCGGGTGGTCAAGGCGTTCAACACCCTCTACGCCCAGTACATCGCCGCCGATCCCCGGCACGCGGAGGGCAGGCAGCTGCTCTTCCACGCCGGTGACGACGACGCGGCCAAGGCCGACTTCCGCGCGGTCTTCGACGACATCGGGTTCGCCCCGGTCGACGCGGGATCACTGCGGGAAGGCGGCCGGCTGATGCAGCTGGGCGCCGTGCTCTCGGCACTGCACGCCGTGAAGCTGGACTGATCATGAAGGCTCTCGCCTACGAGAAGGCACATCCACTCGACGCGTTCGCCATCGAACTGGTCGACATCGCCGAACCCCGGCTGCGCGACGGCGACGTCCTGGTCGAGGTCGCCGCCATCGGCATCAACCCTGGTGAAGCCGCGATCCGGCAGACGCGCAGCGCCGCGCCGGGCGGCCGGGTCGTCCTCGGCTGGGAGTTCGCCGGCGTGGTCGTCGCCATCGGAGACGTGGCAACCGGTTTCGCGATCGGTGACCGCGTCATGGGGACCGGTGACATCACCCGCGACGGGGCCTGGGCGGAGCGCGTCGCGGTGGACCACCGGGTCGTCGCGAAGATCCCGGACGAGCTGTCGTTCACCGACGCCGCTTCCCTGCCCATCGGCGTGCTCACGGCGTGGGAGGCGTTGTTCCGCGACCAGGACTCCTTGCCGGCGGGTGTCGAGCGCGTGCTCGTCATCGGTGCGGCAGGCGGCGTCGGATCGATGGCGACCCAGCTGCTGAAGGCGACGACGTCCGCGTTCGTGATCGGCACGGCGTCGCGACCGGAATCGGCGCGCTGGGTCACGGAGATGGGCGCCGATCTGGTCGTCCACCACCACCGCGACCTGCCGGGACAGCTCCGCGGCACGGTCGACCTGGTGTTCTCCACCTCGGGGACCGGGAGCCGCCTGGAATCGATCACCGAGGTGCTGCGGCCGTTCGGCCACGTGGCCTTCATCGACGCCCCCGGTCCCGTCGACCTCGGCGCGCTCGCGGGCAGATCCCTGTCGCTGCACACCGAAACGGTGTTCAGCAAGATCACCGCCGGTGGGGACGTGAGCAGCCAGGGCCGGATCCTCGCCCGCACAGCGCAGGACGTCACCGCGGGCCGTCTGCGCCCCATCGTCACCACGACGCTCGACGGGCTGACGGCGGAGACCATGAGGACCGCGCACACCCTCGCCGAGAGCGGCCTGACGATCGGCAAGACCGTGATCTCCCTCGACCCCCACCGAAACCGCTGAAAGGACTGCTCCACATGGGAAAGCTTCTCGTCACCGGTGCCACGGGCCACCTCGGGCGCCTGACTCTGCAAGCCCTGCTCGCCCAGGTGCCGCCGAACCGTCTCGCCGGGCTCGCCCGCGACCCCTCTCGCGCCGCGGACCTTGCCGAACGGGGCGTGGACATCCGCAAGGGCGACTACTTCGACCAGGAATCACTCGTCGAGGCGTTCGCCGGCGTGGACCGGCTGCTGCTCGTGTCCGCGGAGGCGTTCACCGACCGAGACACCCAGCACGCCAACGTGATCGCGGCAGCGACACGGGCAGGCGTTCAGCACGTGATCTTCACCGCCGTCCAGCGCCGCGAGGACTCCGGCGCCCGGCAGGTCGGCGTCACCGACGGCGACGTCTTCGCCGAGAACGCGCTCAAATCCTCAGGTCTGACCTACACGATCCTCCGCCACCCGGTGTTCATGGAGGTCCTCGGCGGCCACCTCGGCGCCGACGTCTACGACAAGGGCGTGCGCGTCCCCGAAGGCGACGGCACCGTGGCACCGGCGACCCGGCACGACCTCGCCGCCGCCAACGTCGCCGTGCTCACCCAGGACGGCCACGAGAACGCCACCTACACCCTCGGCGGCAGCGAACCCGCCTCGTTCCGCGACATCGCGAACGCGCTGACCGAGATCCACGGCTCCGAGGTGCCCTACCTGCCGATCACCGCCGAGGAGCACACCGAGAGCCTTCTCGCACAAGGCCTTCCGCGCGAGGTGGCGGAGTTCTTGACCTCCTGGGCCACCGCGATCGCCGGCGGCGCGTTCGGCGAGAACACCGGAGACCTCGAACGGTTGATCGGCTACCGGCCCACGGGTTACCGGGAGTTCCTCGCTCGGAACTACCCGCAGCTCGTCCCCGGCCAGGCGGAAAGTCCTGGCACCGAACAGGATCTGCTCGAAGGCGAGTACGTTCCCAGCCCCGATCCGACGACCCGCGAACAGGTCGAACTCTACGAACGCACCGGCGGCCGCGAAGGTGCGACGATGCTGGGAGGCCCGGTGGTCGTCGTGACCATGCGCGGCGCGCGCTCGGGCAAGCTGCGGAAAGTCGCGCTGATGCGCATCGAACGCGACGGCGTCTACGCCATCGGCGCCTCCGCCGGCGGGCAGGCACGCCACCCGAACTGGTTCCACAACCTCCTCGCGCACCCGGTCGTCCAACTGCAGGACGGCCCGGACCGCGCGCTGATGACGGCCAGGGTGGCCGAGGGCGCGGAACGGGAGAGCTGGCTCGCCTACGCCGACGGCCTCTACCCGTTCTTCGCGGACATGCGCGCCCTGGCGGCCGACGACCGCGAGGTGCCGCTCGTCCTCCTCGAACCCGCAGGGGCCTGAACCGATTCCAGGGCACCATGACAGGTTCTCGCGACGGCCGTAACGGTTGATCATGCAAAGCAGATCTTGTCCGTGGTTGTCCGACGGGCGGGAGATGGTTCATGAAGATCGAACGGCGCAAGTGGGTCCTGGCTGTGGGCGAGGACGCCGCTCCCACGCTGCTGAAGTTGCTGGAAGCCGGGGGCGTCGCCTTCGACACGGTGGAGAACCGGATCAACCCCGTCTACCGCGAATACACCGATGAGTTGCCGGAAGAGGACTTCCGCAAGGTCGTGGCCCTGTTGAGCCAGGCGGACCCGTCGCGGCTGCCCAAGGCCGACTTCGAGAAGGTCGAGAACGACTTCAAGCGGCGCACCGACAAGCAGTGGCAGCTCGAGCAGGCCAAGCTCGCCGAGGAGCGCAGGCAGGCGCAGGCCGCGACCGAGCAGCGGCTGCTGCAGGCGGGGCTGCACTCCCTCGGCGGCGCCGGGACGACCTGGGCGGCACGTGCGGCGCAGATCGGTGCGTGGTGGGAAGGGGTCAAGCGGCGGGAGGCGCTGGAGAACTGGGACACCGTGTTCACCGCCAACCGGATGACCGCCCGCCAGGTCAACGCCAAGGGCAGGGGCGGCAGGTTCAACATCGTGAACCGGTACGACCGCAAGGACGCCGCGAAGGAGCGGGAGATCTACCTCGACCGCGGTCCGGGCGGCATCCTCGCCCGCGCCACCCCGGCCAACTCCTTCTCCGGCCCGGCCAGCGCCAACCGCACGGACGAGCTGGGCCTGTACGACCTCAGCGGCACCCTGCTGAGCTCCGCCCGCCCCATCTTCAAGCAGCTCAAGCCCTACGACGAGGCCGTGGTCGTGTTCACGCCCGCACCCACCGAGACCGACGCCCAGGTCTTCGCGGCCATCTCCTCCCTCGATCAGCCCGACACCGACAAGCTGCGCGAGTACCGCAGCAAGTTCACCCGCCTGAGGTTGGCGCAGAGCAGCGACATGGGCGCGATCTTCGTCGACGACAACAAGGACCCGAAGGCACCGCTGCGCCCCCGCTACGGCATCAACGGACGGGTCCTGCTCCCCGGCGGCGCCATCGTCCCCCTCGACGAGACCATGCTGGCCAAGCGCCGCACCGACGCGCTGGAGCACAGCACGATCCTCAGCAGCGACGCCAAGGCCCTGGTGAACGAGATCGTGATCACCTACCGGCAGCACGCGGCGGCCGCCCTGTTCCCGTTGTTCGCCCAGTGGGACAGGGACACCACCAGCTATCGCGTCGTCGACCGGACCACGCTGCAACGCACCGGCGCCTGGATCTCCGACGCCGGCGTCTGGCACGCGGCCTAGACGGCGTGTCCTGGGAGGCCGGCCGGCCTCCCAGGACGGCGTTGTCAGTCCGGCAGCGCCAGGTAGCCGCGGGAGAACGCGGCGGCCACAGCGGCTGCCCGGTCGTTGACGCCCAGCTTCGCGTACACGTGCAGCAGGTGCGTCTTGACCGTCGTCTCGCTGATGAACAGGCGCTTCGCCGCCTCGCGGTTGGTCGAGCCCCTGGCGATCAGTTCCAGCACCTCCAGTTCACGCTGCGACAGCGGTGCGGGGGCCGGTTTGCGCACCTGTCCCACGAGCCTGGTCGCGACGGCCGGGGAGAGCACCGCCTGCCCGCGCGCCGCGGCCTCCACCGCGCGGACGAGCTCCTCCCTCGGCGCCTCCTTGAGCAGGTAGCCGGTGGCGCCGGCTTCGATGGCCGTCAGCACGTGGCTGTCCGTGTCGTACGTGGTGAGCACGAGCACCCGTGACGGCACCCCGCGCTTCGCCAGCTCCCTGATGGCGGTGACCCCGTCGGTGCCGGGCATCCGGAGGTCCATGAGGATCACGTCGGGGCGCAGGCGCTCCCCCGCCGAGACCGCTTCCGCGCCGTCAGCGGCCTCGCCGACCACCTCGAAGCGCGGGTCGGCGCCGAACATGCCGCGCAGGCCGTCCCGCACCACGGGGTGGTCGTCGACGATCAGCAGTGAGATCAACTTCCGCTCCCGGCGGGAATCGCCGGCACCGTCACCGTGATCGCGGTGCCCCCGCCCGGTTCGGACTCGACGTCCAGCCGCCCCGCGAGGAGCTGGACGCGCTGCCGCATGCCGGCGAGCCCGAAGCCCCCGCCCGCGGCACCGCCGGCGCGCTTGGCGCCGGGCAGGAAGCCCACTCCGTCGTCCAGCACGTCGAGCGTCACCAGGTCCTCCATGTACGACAGGGTCAGCGAGACCCGACCGGCGCGTGCGTGCTTGGCGACGTTGGCGAGGGCCTCCTGCGCGGTCCGCAGCAGCGCCACCTCGACGTCGGTGTGCATCGGACGGGCGTCACCGGTCGTGGTCAGCACGGCCTCGACGCGGTTCACCTCCGACCAGCGCCGGGCCACGTCGCGGATCGCGTCCGGGAGGCGGGCCTCCGCCAGTGCGGACGGTCCCACGGCGAGCACCGTCCGGCGGGCCTCGGTGAGGCTCTCACGGGCCAGGTCCATCGCGTTCGCGACGTGCCGGCTCGACACCGCCGGTTCGTCCGGCGCCTGCTCGGCGGCCTGGAGCTGGGTGAGGATGCCGGCCAGCCCCTGGGCGAGCGTGTCGTGGATCTCCCGTGCCATCCGCTGCCGCTCGTCGAGCACACCGGCCTCGCGGGCCTGCACCAGCAGCTGGGCGTGCAGGCTCGCGTTCTCCGCCAGGGCGGTCTCCAGCTCGGCGTTGGCCTTGTTCAACTCGACCAGGGCCCGCTTCTGCCGGTGGTTGCGCCGGTCGGACATCACGTCGGCGTAGAAGGCCACCGTCGCCATCACCGCGGTGAGCACGCTGACCGCGGGCCACTTCCACCACTCCTCGGCCGTGATGTTGGCCGACCCGCCGACGTAGGAGACCGCCGAGACCACGGCCGTGGCGATCACGCCGACATAGCGCCACCGGCCCCTCAGGTACTGGAAGGCGTGCACGTAGCCGATGAACGCGAAGAAGCCGAACCAGGGCGTGAGCACGACGAGGCAGGCGGTCAGCGCCACGAGCCCCGTGTAGTACAGGCCCATCCGCCGGGTCCTGTGGTGCTGCTCCGGGTGGAGCGTGTGGAACCACATCACCCACGCTGTCAGCAGGGTGGTGAGCCCGAGCACCCCCGGGAGGTACACCTGCGCGTTCCAGAGCGGCTGCAGGAGCGTGAGCACGACGCTGACCGCCAGCAGCGGGTACGGGAGCACGGTGAGGACCGCGGTCTCCTTGCGCTCCCAGCGGTCGAACTCCTCGCGCAACTCGGCCTCTACACCCACGACCCCACTCCAGCGGAAGTACCAGCGGGATGCACCGTAGCGCCGGGCAGCCGCAATCCGAAATGGTGCTACACCACGGCCCGCACAGCGGGCACACGGCGCAGAGCACCCGAGATCGCCCAGCTCCCCGCCGCGGCGAGCACCACCGTCAGCAGGAACTTGGTCAGGGGTCCCGCGTCGAGTCGCAGCAGCACCGCCTCAGCTCCGACGATGACCGGCGCGTGCACGAGGTACACGGCGAAGGCGTTGTCGGACAGGTAGCGCCGGAACCGCGACGTGCCGGCGAAGAAGCGTTCGAACACGCGGAGCAGGACCAGGATCACGCCGACCGCGAACAGCGCCTCCGCGAGGGCCAGAGCCAGGTGGGCGAGGTCGTGACCGGGCAGGGCACCGGACGCCCCGAAGCCCCGGTAGCCGCCCAGTCCCAGCGGCACGAACGACACCACCACCAGCAGCGCGCCGAACCAGCCCGACCTCCGCGGCAGCGTCGCGAACCAGCGGCGGCGGTACGCGGCGATCCCGGCGGCGAAGAGCAGCGCGTACTGCGGCATGTAGGCCGGGCTGGGCAGTCCGAGCACCGGCTCGTTGGTGCCGTGGGGGACGAAGATCCGCCAGGCGTAGGTGACCGCGCTGAGGACGAGCACGAAGGCGAGGAGGTCCCGCCGCCGCAACGGTTGTGCCCGCATCGGCTCCGCGGCCGGACGCAGGTGCCGCACCAGCGCGTACGCGAGCGAGAAGATCAGCAGCACTTCGAGGAACCAGGTGGGCCCGACCTCCCACTCGGTGAAGTAGAAGGCGGAGAAGGACGGCCGGGCCCCGGCCGGGAGGGTGAGGTGGTCCGGCAGCAGGAAGAGCGGGCGTAGTAGCACGACGAACGCGAGCAGGGGGATCCCGAGCCGCTTCAGGCGCTCGACCACGAACTCGCGCGGCCCCCGCCGATCGACCGCACCGGGTGCGAAGAACCCGGACAGCAGGAAGAAGAACCCCATGAAGAACGTCTGGTTGACCACGAGCAACAGGTCCAGCGGCACCGCCGCGGACGACGAAGTTGTCTCCTGCCACTTCGGCCAGACGTCGAGGTTGCTGAAGGCGGCCGCGGAGTGGTGCACGACCACCAGGAAGGTCAGGAAGACGCGGAGGTTGTCGATGTAGAACATGCGCGCCGGGCGCGCAGTGCCGACGACCTCGGTCTGCGGCCTCACAGGGCGGCACCCGTCAACTCGGCCTGGGCGAACGGAAGCGCTGGAGCGACTGTGACGAGGCCGTGCACCTCGATGATGACCATGTTCGAAAGCCTGCCGCCCGCGGCGACGCGCCGGATCGACCACGCGGGCGGGGATGACGGCGGACGCGGTAGACCCCTCCATCCTCCGATCGGAGGATGGACGGCGCAGCGGCGACGTGATCACGCTGACATCCGGTCCGCGGGCGATTGGTCGACGGTCTGATCGGGTAGCCCGGTGGAGCAGGACAATCGACTACCAGGAGGCTGACGTGATCGGGTTCATCGTCGCCGGACTGATCATCGGCGCGCTCGCCCGACTGATCAAGCCCGGCAAGCAGAACCTCGGCATCGTGGCGACGCTGCTGCTGGGGCTGGTCGGCTCCGTCATCGGCGGCACGATCGCCAACCTGCTCGGCACCGGAGACATCTTCGAGCTCAACGTGCTGGGCTTCATCATCGCCGTGATCGCTTCCGTGCTGCTCATCGGTGTCGCGGAGGCCGTCGCCGGCCGCAACCGCTCGAGCGTGCGGTAACACCGACTGAACCTCAACGGCCCTGGTCACCTTCGTGGTGACCAGGGCCGTTGCTCGTCCTTGCGGTTCAACGAGTGCTGACCGCCTCGTCGAGGAAGCCGCCGGACTGGTGGCGCCACAGCTTCGCGTACGTCCCGTCGAAGTCGAGCAGTTCGGCGTGGGTGCCCTGCTCGACGATCCGGCCCCGGTCCAGCACGATCAGCCGGTCCATCCGCACGACGGTGCTCAGCCTGTGCGCCACGACGATCGCGGTGCGCCCCTCCATGAGCCGCCACAGCGCCTCCTGGACCAGCACCTCGCTCTCCGAGTCCAGGGCGCTGGTCGCCTCGTCCAGCAGCAGGATCGGCGCGTCGCGCAGGATGGCGCGGGCCAGCGCCACCCGCTGCCGCTGTCCGCCGGAGAGTTTGATGCCGCGTTCGCCGACCATCGTGTCGAACCCGTCGGGCAGCGCGTCCACGAACTCCGTCACGTGCGCGGCACGCGCGGCACGAAGAATCTCGGCATCGGTCGCGCCCGGCCGTGCGAAAGCGATGTTCTCGCGCAGCGTCCGGTGGAACATGGCCGGGTCCTGCGGGACGTAGCCGATCAGGCCGCGCAGGTCGGCCTGGCTCAGGCGGGCGATGTCCTGGCCGCCGACGAGGATGCGGCCCCTGTCGACGTCCATCAGCCGCAGGAGCAGGCGGGTGAGCGTGGTCTTGCCGCCACCGGAACGGCCGACGAGCCCTATCCGCGTGCCCGCCGGGATGTCCAGGTCCAGTCCGTTGAACAGCGGCTCGCCGCCGCCGTGCGTGAACACGACGTTCTCGAACTGGACGCGGGAGTTCTTCACGCGCAACGGTTCCGGGTCCTCGACGTCGAGCACGGTCGGCGGGTCGAGCAGCAGTTCGGTGAACTGGGCCGCCTCGGTCAGCGCGCTCTCCACCTGCCGGTAGATCTGGTTGAACTCGAACATGATCCGCGTCGCGTTGCCGAAGTACGCGAACGTCACCACGATCGCCTCGATGCCGAGCCCGTCGCTGACACCGATCGCGACCACGAGCCCGAGCACGTTGGTGAGCACGGACAGCGGTGCGATCACGGTGTCGATGCGCAGGTTGTTGTAGTCCCACGACCGCAGTGCCAGCGTTCGCTGCCTGGCGGCGCGGGTGCGGTGCTCCGCGCCCTCCCGCGGCTCGGCGGCGAACGCCCGCACCGTCTCCATGTTCGTGAGCGTGTCCGAGACGTGGCCGGACACCTGGGCGATGGCGGCCTCGCGCTCGTCGACCAGCCGTTGGCGGTGGCGGATCAGGGGCGCGACCACGCATCCCGTGACGAGGATCAGGCCGACCAGCACCGCTACGAGCACCGGGTTGTAGGTCCACAGCACGACGCAGGCGAAACCCAGCGGGATGACGTTGGCGAAGATCTTGAACGCCAGCGCGTCGACGAAGTCCTCGAAGCGGAACGCGAAGCTCAGCACCCGTTTGGTGAGCGAACCGGCGAAGTTGTCGTGGAAGAACGCCGCGTCCTTGCCCAGCAGCTCGTCCATCGCCAGGGCGGACAGGCTCTCGATCCCGCGGCCGTCCACGCGGTTGAGGCAGTGCAGTCCGATGCGCCACAACAGTTCCGAGAGCAGCATGAAGCCGCCGAAGGCCAGCACGTACGGCAGGACGGCGCCGAGTCCTGTGCCACCACCGGACGCGAGCTTTCCCACGAGTCCGCCGACCGCCAGCGGCGCCAGGTAGAGCTGACACGTGACGCCCAGCGCGGGCAGCACGAGGGCGCCCGCCGAGATGAACCCGTGGCGCCGCAGTTCTCTTCCGTACAGCCGCAGGGCGAGCGGCACCGCGCCCCTGCGGACAGGCCTTTCCGGTTCTGGTACGACCATCCGCCACCCCCTTCTGACATCTCATGCTGCCCCAGGAGGCCGGGTCGCAGCGATCGAATATCGCCGTGCGGACGTGGTCGGCGGAGTGTGTGGCGATGACACGATCGCGATCTCCGCGAGGTCGTTGCCGCGGCCGAACGGCTTGTGCCAGCATGGCATCGGCATTCGGGGGTGTCGTTGCGCGTCCAGGTTCTCGGCCCGGTGCGGGCCTGGCACGACGGCCGGGAGATCGAGCTCGGTCCGGCGGGGAGACGCGCGGTGCTCGGCCTGCTCGCCCTGGCCGGCGGACGGGTGGTGCCGCGGGCGGACCTCGTTGACGCGCTCTGGGGTGAGAACCCGCCGCCCAGTGCCACCAACGTGATCCAGACGCACGTCAAGCACCTGCGCCGGTTGTTCGATCCTGGGCGGCACAGATATGCGCGCAGCACCAGCATTCCGTTCGTCGGTGGCGGGTACGCGTTGCGCGTCCCGGACGACGAGGTCGACGTGGACCGGTTCCGCGCTCTCGTGTCCGCGGCCGGGAGGACCAGCGTCGCGGAGGAGGTCGCCGGTCTGCTCGGCACCGCGCTCGGGTTGTGGCAGGGGCGGCCGTTCGCCGACCACCCCGGATTGGCCGGGCACGCGAAAGTCGTTGCGCTGCTGGGCGAACGGCGCACCGCGTTGCTCGCCCACGCCGAGACGATGATCGGGCTGGGCCGGACGGCGGACCTCCTGCCACTGCTGGAGGAGCACGCGGGCGATCATCCGTTGGACGAGGCGGCGCAAGCGCTTCTGGTACGTGCGTACGCCGCCTCCGGCAGACGGGCGGACGCGTTCGCCGTGTACGACAACACTCGGCGGGTGCTGCGGGACGAACTCGCGATCGGCCCTGGAGCCGAACTCGTTGGTGCTCATGCGGAGTTGCTCGACGAACCAGCGCCAGTCACCTCCCCTCGCTCCGGTCCGGTGCCGGCGCAGTTGCCCGCCAACGCATCCGGTTTCCTCGGCCGCACGGACGAACTGGACGTTCTCGACCGGCTGCTCGCCGAACGAGACCCGCTGGCGACGGCGGTGATCGCGGTCTGCGGGACGGCCGGGGTCGGCAAGACGGCCCTGGCCGTCCACTGGGGACACCGGATGCGCGCCGGTTTCCCGGACGGCCAGTTGTACGTGAACCTGCGCGGGTACGAGGCCGGGAAGCCGCTCGCCGCCGCGGAGGTGCTGGGCGGGTTCCTGGAGGCGCTGGGGGTCGCCGGGTCCGCGATCCCGGTCGACGTGGACGCGCGTGCGGCCCGGTACCGGACCGAGGTGGCCGACCGGCGGCTGTTGATCGTGCTGGACAACGCGGCGGGGGTCGAGCAGGTGCGGTTGCTGCTGCCCGGTGCGCCGTCGTGCGTGGTCGTGGTGACGAGCCGGGACAGCCTGGCGAGCCTGGTCGCGGTGCACGGCGCGCGGCGGCTCGACCTGCGGCCGTTGCGGCGGGGGGACGCGATCGTGTTGCTGCGCAGGCTGATCGGCGAGCGGGCCGAGTCTGCGGCGTTGGCCGAACTGGCCGGGCAGTGCGCGTTCCTGCCACTGCCGTTGCGGGTGGCCGCGGAGCTCGTCGTCAGCCGGCCGGAGACCGCGCTGGCCGAGCTGGTCGGAGAGCTCCGCGACCGGCAGCGGCGGCTGCGGTTGCTCGACGGCGGCGGTGACGTCCGGGCGGCGGTGCGGGAAGTGCTCTCCTGGTCCTACAAGCACCTCCCGGCCGGGGCCGCGCGGTTGTTCCGGTTGCTGGGCGTGCATCCCGGCAGCGATTTCGACGTGGCCTGCGCCGCCGCGCTCACCGATCTCGACCCGGACGCCGCGGGCCGGCTGGTGGACGTGCTCGTCCGGGCGCACCTGGTCGACCGCGGTCCGGCCGGGCGTCACGGCGTGCACGACCTGCTGCGCGCCTACGCCGTCGACCTGGTGCGGGACGATCCCGAGCGGACCGCCGCGTTCGACCGACTGCTGGACCACTACCTGAGCACCGCGGCCGCGGCGATGGACGGCGTCTACCCCACGGGCCGCGTGGCGGCGCCGACCGCCGACCCGTCCCTGATGCGCGCGTGGCTCGACGCCGAACGGTCCAACCTGACCGACCTCTGCGCGTTCGCCACCGGCCACGACCGCCCCCGGCAGGCGATGCGCCTGGCCGAGATGCTGTACCGGTACTTCGAAGCCGGGCACCATTCCGAGGCGCTCGTCATGCACACCAACGGTTTGCGCGCCGCACGGCTCGTTGGCGACCGGGAGGGCGAGGCAAGGGCTTTGACGAACCTCGGCGCCGCGCACCGCCTGCTCGGCCGCTACAGCCCCGCGGCCGCCCGCCTGCGCCAGTCGTTGCGCCTGCACCGCGACCACTCCGACCGTGCTGGCGAGGCCCGCGCGTTGTCCCACCTCGGCATCGTCGAGGACCGCCTCGGCGACGTCGACGCCTCCATCGGCTACCTCCAGCAGGCGCTCGCCCGGTACCGGGAACTCGGCGACCGGCACGGCACGGCCTCGGTGCTGACCAACCTCGGCACCGTGCAGAGCCAGACGGACGACCACGCGGGCGCCGCCGAAACCCTGAACGCGGGCAGGGACCTGTTCCGCGAACTAGGCGATCGGGCGGGCGAAGCGGCCGCGCTGACGAACCTGGCCGACACGTACACGCACCTCGGCCGCCACACCACCGCCGCGACGCACCTGCACCGGGCACTCGCCCACTTCCGCGACCTCGGCCACCGCTACGGCGAGGCCACCGCGCTGTCGATCCTGGGCCAGGTCCACGTCCACCTGGGCCGCGCCGAAGAGGCGATCGCGCTGCACGAGGAGGCGCTGGAGATCTTCCGCGCGACCGGGCACCGGTACGGCGAGGCGAGCTCGCTGAACGGTCTGGCCGAAGCCCTGCGCGCGGCCGGACGGCCGGGTGCGCCCGCAGCGCACCGGGAGGCGTTGGCCATCGCGACCGAGACCGGTGACCAGGACGAGCAGTCACGTGCCAAAGCCGGTATCGCGTCGTGCGGCGAAGACGCGTCCACTGGTCGGCGGGGCTGAGCGGTTCGACAGTCCACTTCGGACGCTGGGCCTGCCGTGCGGGCAAGTCCAGTCGAAGTTCAGTTCTCGTCCAGTTCCACCCGTTTGAGTCGGGGCTTCCAGCCAGTGATCACCTCTGAACCGAGGAGACGATCTTGCTACGGAACCCGATCTCCATCGCACTCGGCCTCGCCGCGTTGCTCGCCGCTCTGGTGTTCCCGGCAACGGCCACGGCCGCGCCGAAGAACACCTTCCAGTACGGGTGCACGCTCTCGCTGGACACCTGCCGCGAGGCGGGCGTCCAGGCCGGCTCCTCCCCCGCCGCCGTCGCGAGCTACCTGGACACCGCCGCCGAGGAGATGTCCGCCGCCGCCTTCACCACCCAGTCCGGCTATCTGACCAACAACGGCGCGAACGGCCGCTTCTACGGGTGGAAGCTCAAGAAGGGCGTCTACATCCCGCTCAACTACTACCGCTGCCAGGTGGTCAACGGCCAACTGGTCAACTGCGTCCTGCACGGCGAGATCGGCGTGCAGGCGAGCTTCTTCTTCAGCGGCCACCAGGTCAGGGAGATCAAGACCACCGTCACGAACCTGACCCCGCTCCCGTTGCAGGTCCAGCACGCCTCGGTCTGCCTGCCCGGCGGCTTCGGCTGCACGGCGCCGGTGGCGAGCCCGGTCACGCCGATGCCGACGAACGTCCCCAACAACCACTTCGCCCCGTCGCTCTACCTGCCCGAGGTGGGCTCGTACCAGGTGGCGTTCGGCTGGAACGTCATCGACCCGCCCATCAGCTCCGCGGCCGCGACGCCGATCTACGGTTCGATCATCTTCAACTGCGAGCAGCTGCGCCCGGACCCCGACCCCGGCGAGTGCTACTTCTTCGCCAGCAACGCTTGACGAGCAGGACATGAGCCGCCGGACCCGCGAAGAACCGGGTCCGGCGCGGACCTTTTCAGGGAGAATCGGCGAGTTCGAGCTGATCTGCGGTGCGAACAGGAAGGACTTCCGTGGGGATCTCACTCAACGCTGCCGACGTACTCCCCCAGGACGCGGCGGACGCCACCCTCGTCGCGAGGGTCTTCGACCCGTCCGCGGGCGGCCCGTCGGTCGTGACGATCCGCGGCGAGCGGGTCGTCGACCTGTCGTCGCTGGCACCGACCGTGTCGTCACTGCTCGATCGGCCGGACGCGCTGGAGATCGTCAAGAGTCACCCCGGCGGCACGTCGTGGCCGTTGGCAGAGGTACTGGCCGCCACGACGAACCCGGCCGGTGCGGCTCCCCGGTTCCTGGCTCCGGTCGACCTGCAGGTGCTCAAGGCCGCGGGCGTGACCTTCGTCCGCAGCATGCTCGAGCGGGTCATCGAGGAGCGCGCCGACGGGGACCCCAAGCGGGCCGAGGAGGTCCGCGAGAAGGTGGGCGCGATCGTCCAGGGCCACATCTCCCACCTCAAGCCGGGTTCCGCGGAGGCCGCGGAGGTGAAGAGGCTCCTCCAGGCCGAGGGCCTGTGGTCGCAGTACCTCGAGGTCGGCATCGGCCCGGACCCCGAGATCTTCACCAAGGCGCCCGTGCTCTCCGCGGTGGGACTGGGGGCCGACATCGGCGTCCTCGCCCGCTCGGCCTGGAACAACCCCGAACCCGAGCTCGTCCTCGTGGTGGACTCGCTCGGGAACCCGGTCGGCGCGACGCTCGGCAACGACGTCAACCTGCGCGACTTCGAGGGCCGCAGCGCCCTCCTGCTCACCGAGGCCAAGGACAACAACGGTTCCTGCGCCATCGGACCGTTCCTCCGGCTGTTCGACGACGGGTTCACCCTGGCGGACGCCAAGGCCACCGAGATCGCCTTGGACGTCACCGGCCCCGACGGGTTCGAGCTGCACGGCGTGAACCCGGTCTCCGAGATCAGCCGGGAGCTCGAGGAACTCGTGTCCCACGCCTTCGGCGCCCACCACCGCTATCCCGACGGCTTCGTGCTGTTCACCGGCACGATGTTCGCTCCCACCGAGGACCGGGACCAGCCCGGCGAGGGGTTCACCCACAAGGTCGGGGACGTCGTCCGCATCTCCTCACCCCGGCTTGGCGCGTTGACGAACGTCGTGAACACGGCCGAGGACGCGGAGGACTGGACGTTCGGCATCACCGCGCTGATGGAGAACCTCGCCGCCCGCGGTCTGCTGCGCCCTGCGTGAGCTGTGCCGGGTCATGAGTGCGGGGAGGCCCCGGGGTGTCCTCCTGGTCGCCGGCTCCCTGTTACCCAGGCGCATGGTCCTGCGGTATTACTTCCGTGATACCGCAGGACTACTTCCAACAGCCACCGCCGGCGGATGAGGAGAAACATTCCGTCCCGATAGCGTCCAAGCCATGAACGATTCCGCGTCTGCGAACAGGGTCCGGCCCGGCCGATTACGCATCGCCTCCGCTTGGCTCTTGGCAGCCATAACGGTGTTCATCGCCGTACTGCTCTATTTCGCCGCCTTGCTTCTGACCGCGCAGGCGACAGAGAACGCATTGCTGTCCTACGTTGTTGCGGTATTGGTCGCGTTTGTGTGCGTGTTCGGCTTGGCCCGGTTGTCTGTTCGACTTCCAGACGGCCGCAGACGGCTGACCGTCTCCCTCACGGTTTCACTCCTCCTGGCGGCGGGGCTGTCCTGGGCGTGGTTCGGGGCGCCCGCGACTCACACGCCACTGGCCGGCCCGGCCGTTCAGCACTGGGACCTGCCGACGGGTTCCCGGATCGGCTACGTCCGCACCGCCGGGACGGTCACGCGTCCCGAACCGGTGCTGCTCGTTCACGGCGGCCCAGGATCTCCGTCCACCACGATCGACGGGTTCGCTGAGCGCCTCGCGGCTGCCGGATTCGCCGTGTACAGCTACCAGCAGGTCGGTGCCGGCCAGTCGAGCCGGCTCGATCCGGAGGACTACACGCTCGACCGGCACGTCGCCGACCTCGAAGCCATCCGTCAGCAGTTGGCTGCGCCGAAGATGGTGCTGATCGGCTCGTCCTGGGGTGGCCAGCTCACCGCTCATTACATGGCCACGCATCCCGGCAACGTCGCCCAGGCGGTCGTCGCCAGTCCCGGAGCCATGTCCAGCGATTCTTTCACCGACGGCAGCCTCACACCGAACGGTCAGAACGATCAGGCCGACAAGTTCGCGGAGCACACCCGATTCGCGGCGACGTACTTCCTGGCCCAATTCGGTGGATTGCGCGCGGCCGGCACATTGATGCCCGCCGACACCGCGGACGCGCTTTACCAGCAATTCGTGCACAGCCTCAACATGAGCTCCGGCTGTCCCGATGCCGCTGAGGCCGAACGGCCCGCTCCCGCCGGATACGGCCTCTGGGTCAACATCGCCACCACCGCTTCGGCGTCGAAGGCCACCGACCCCCGGCCGGCGTTGCGCCACAACCCCACGCCCGTGCTGGTTCTGCGCGCGCAATGCGACTACCTCCGCTGGGAGGTGACCCGCGAGTACCGCGACACGTTCCCCCAGGCGACGATGCTGGCCGTCGAAGGCGCCGGACACACCGTTCTGGCCGACAAGCCGCTCGACACCGGCGGAGCCGTAGCCGCCTTCCTCACCGGAGAAGCGTTGCCGGCCAAGCCTTACACCGCGACAGAATCACCTTGGCAACGCTGAGCTCAGTCGAGTGCGGGGAACTCCACCGCGGTAGCCGGCTCGCGCCACGCGCGGTACCGGAGTTCCTCCGGACTCGTGATCCCGTACGCCTCATGAAGCGCCGCAACGCAACGCCGCGCCAACTGTGCGAACTCCTTCGTGAGTGCCGGGCGCCGAAGCTCCGACGTCCAGTTGGGTTGCGCGACGTCCGGCGCGACCCAGTCGAACCTGCGCAACTGGAACTCGTCGGCGTCCTTCGCGACGTCCGCCCCCGGCGCCTCCGCGTAGAGCCGGTCGGGCGCACCGGCGAACTGCACGTACCGCCTCGGATCCGCCGCCGCGTGGACGATCAGGAACACGCCGTCCGTCACGTCGCGGAACGCGTCCGTGAGGCGTTCGGTGAAGACCTCCCAGTCGTGCGCGATCTTCCACGGCACCGGAACCGGCGTGTGCGTGACGGTGAACTGCAACTCCGGGTCACCGAACGCGATCAGCTTCTGCAACGGCCCGCGGTGATCAGCCCGCTCGAACCCCTGCACGTCCGCCATCGGGTCGCGCGTGGTCACCCAATAACCGTGCGGCGAGTCGGTGACGACCTCGACGGGCATGCCGCGGTAGGTGCCGGGGCGGGAGAGGTCGTAGCAGTCCAGCACGTCGTCGTGCCCGATCTGCCTCACGAAGTAGCGGCGCCCCGCCTTGGTGAACGACTCGTCGACTTCGTGGTCCGACGCGATCCACCACTTGCCGGGCGAGTGCTGCAGCCGGTACTCGACCTCGCGGTAGCGGACGAATCGTCCGGGCGCCGGGATGCGGTCGGGGTTCACCGGTGTCCGGCCCTCCGGTCGAGTTCGACGCCCTGCGGGGTTTCGAACGTGGCGACGAGGCTCTTCGGGGCGAGGCTGAAGGAGATCCGTCCGCCCGACGGGGTGTTCCAGGTCGCGGACGTCGCCGACTCCGCGTCGCGCATCGCCGGCACGCCCCAGCGCCCTTCGGCTTCGCGCACGTTCAGGGTGAAGGCATCGCCGAGGAACCGCCTCGATTCGGCGGTGACCTCACGGATCTTGTCCGCCAGGTCGAGGTGGAGGTAGGACAGGTCGCCCCTGGATCCGATGGTCGACACGTCCTGGGCGGTGAAACCCGACACCGAGTTCATGAGGTAGGAGACGCCGTCCTCGATCTCGATCGTCCATCCGAGACGTTCGACGGCTCGCTGCTGCACCTGGTCCCGTGTGAGCGGCCACGGCGCGGCCTCCCAGAAGGCCATGAGGTCGCATGCCTCGACGGGCGTCATCGCTTTCCAACTCACTTCTCGATCTTCTCATGCACCGTGTGCCGAAAACCTGATGAGCGGACGGTGGTCGGCGGGATAGCGTCTCCCGGTGCCCGACGAGGAACTGCTGCGCCGATGGGAAGAACGCTGGCCGGACTGCCCGCCCATCGGCCACGACCTGCGCTGCGAGCGAGACCGGTGGGTGCGATTCCACAGCCTGCCGGAGTCCAAGCGCTACCCGGACACAGAGGATGAATGGGCGATCGTCCTGGACCGCTACAACACCGTCCTCGACGAACTGTTCGCGGGCGTCGACGTCCACGTCGTCACATCGGACTGGTCCCGCACACCGGCACCGCCCGAACGCCCGCACGAACAGACGGTGTGGCACCCAGGAGCCCACCACTGGACCTCGGTCCTCGAAGATCCGGATCCTGACTTTCAGATCTACACGCACGTCTACGTCAGCCGGATCCCGTGGGAACGCGGCTGCATCGACACACTCCTGCGTGCCGTGGCCAACGACGCCACATCGGGTGTGCTGATCATCGACGCCGATCTGCAACGGGCCTACCACCCGTACGACGGCGGCGCCGACGTCATCCTCACCACGAGCGCCGAACGCGACGAACTGTGCTCACGGCATGCCGACTGGCTCTCCACCCACCCGTCCGGGCTGTAGAACCTCTGTCCTAGATCTTGGGCGCGCTCGGGTGGTGAATCGAGCGGTGGCAGGCGGCAAAGGTCTGGCGCGCGGCGGGTTCAGTCCGGCTGGCCCAAGGCCGCCGTGAAGCGCGTCGCGACCGCCATGACCGCGGCCCGCAGCTCGTCTCCACCTTCGACCCGGAAGCCGAACGGCACGGCCGCCAGCCACTCCTGCGCGTACATCGCCGGATTGCTGGTGGTGCCGAGGAGCACGCACCCCTCCCCCGACGGGTGCAACCGTCCCATGGGAGGCCGGATCCAGGGCACCACCTCGGCCAGCGGGGCGTCGAAGACGACGTGGGTGGGGAACGCCCAGCCCGTGCCCAGGTTCTCCTCCAGTGCCGCGACCGGGTCGAGGTCTCCGGGTGGTTCGAACTCGTGCGCGGTCTGGGCGACCGTGCGAACCCGGTCGATTCGATAGGTGCGAATCGCGTTCGCTCGATGGGAGTGGCACAACAGGTACCAGCGACCGTGGCGGACCACGACCGCCCACGGGTCCACTTCGGACTTCCACGCGTTGCCCGCTTCGCTCCGGTACGCGATCAGCACGCGGTGCCGGGCCGCCGCCGCGGCGACCAGTGCGCTGGTGATGGCGGGATCCGGGCTCGCCGACCGCCGGTCCGGTGCGGCGCTGGCGTGCTCGCGCAGCACGGCGGCCTCCTTGCCGACGTTCTCGGGCAACGCCTCGATGACCTTGCCCAGCGCCGCGCCGACCGGGTCCTCGCCCTCGGTGGCGGCGGGCTGGCCGTCGAGCACCGCCATGACCAGCCCCAGCGCCTCGGCCTGGGTGAACACGACCGGGGGCAGCTTCGCCCCGCGCCGGAGCCGGTACCCGCCGTGCGGGCCTCGGCTCGACTCGACCTGGATGCCCGCCTCCCGCAGGATGCCGATGTAGCGGCGGGCGGCGCGCTCCGTGACGCCCAGCCGGCCGGCGAGCTGGTCGGCCGTCGTGCCGGGGCGCGTCCGGAGGATCTCCAGGGCGCGCAGTGCCCTGGCGGTGGGGCTGATGTCGCTCGGCACTCGGGCAGGCTAGGCGATCTTCCCGATGAACCGGAAGCAGATCGTCCGGAATCGCCTCTAGCGTGAGCGTGCGCCGCAGCGACCTGGCCGCGCGGAAGTAGGGAGAACTGACCGTGGACATCCTGCTCATCGCAGGCCTGTGGCTCGACGGATCCGCGTGGGACGACGTCGCCTCCGCGCTGAGGGCACGGGGTCACCGCCCCGTGCCGCTGACCCTGCCCGGGCAGGGCGACGGATCCACCTCCGCCACGCTCGACGACCAGGTGGCGACCGTGCTCGACGCCGTGGACGCGGCCTCCGGCAACCCCGTGGTGGTCGGGCACTCGGCCGCCTGCAGCCTGGCCTGGCTGGCCGCGGACGCACGACCGGACAAGGTCTCCCAGGTCGTCTTCATCGGCGGCTTCCCGGCCGCCGACGGCACGCCCTACGCCGACTTCTTCGAACTGCGGGACGGCGCCATGCCCTTCCCCGGCTGGGAGCCGTTCGAAGGACCGGACTCGGCCGACCTCGACGAGGACGCCAGGCGCACGTTCGCCGCCAACGCCATCCCCGTTCCCGGTGCTGTGGCCACGGGCGTCGTGCGGCTGACCGACGAGCGGCGCTTCAAGGTCCCGGTCGTGGTCGTCTGCCCCGAGTTCACCCCCGCTCAGGCCGAGGAGTGGATCAGCGCGGGCGACGTGCCGGAACTCGCCAGGGCCGAGCACGTCGAGTTCGTCGACATCGACTCCGGCCACTGGCCCATGCACACCAAGCCCGCCGAGCTCGCCCGGCTCATCGCGGCCGGCACGGCCTGACGGGAACCGCGCTCGCCACAGGGCTGAGGCCGCTCGTGCCGATGAGTTTCGCTGCGGTGCCCAGTCTGTCCTCCCATACGACTGATCGCTCTCCGCAGAGCGTCAGGACGGCCACGTACAGGAGGCAAGCGTGAGGCTTCTGCTCACGTCCGCAGGTGTCAGCAACCCGAGCATCCGCGATGCGCTGGTCGACCTGCTGGGCAAACCGATCGCCGACTCCAATGCCCTGTGCATCCCCACCGCCCAGTACGGGCATCCCTGGTGCGGACCGGACTCGGCCTGGCGCTTCATCTCCGGCCGGTCGCCCCTGCCCATGACCGATCTGGGGTGGAAGTCGGTGGGTGTCCTGGAGCTGACCGCGTTGCCCAGCATCAGCGAGGAGCGGTGGGTTCCCTGGGTGCGGGAGGCCGATGTCCTGCTGGTGGCCGGCGGCGATGCGATGTACCTGTGCCACTGGATGCGGGAGTCCGGGCTGGCGGACCTCCTGCCTTCGCTGCGGGACACCGTCTGGGTGGGGCTGAGCGCGGGCAGCATGGTGATGACTCCCCGGATCGGTGACTACTTCGTCGAGTGGACGTCACCGGACGGGGGTGACAGCACGCTCGGGGTCGTCGATTTCTCGATCTTCCCGCACTTGGGTCTCATGCCGTACAACACCATGGCCGCCGCGGAGAAGTGGGTGGCCGAGATCGCGGGGCCGGCGTACGCGATCGACGACCAGACGGCGATCAAGGTTGTCGACGGCACTGTGGAGGTCGTCTCGGAGGGGCAGTGGAAGCTGTTTTCCTCATGAACCCCCACCGTCATGAACAGCTGTGGGATCGAGTCGGTTCGTTGCGCTGTCTCGACTAGTGCTCCAACAGCACGGTGGTTCCGGTCTGGCTGGTTGGATGGCGCCGTGCACTACAGCGAGGTGGAAAAGGCCGTCCGCGAACTCGTCGCGGCCGCCGACGACGACAAGCGGCAACGGTTCGGCGCGGAAACGGTGGTCCGGCTGACCACGGGCGAAGACCTGGCGGACGCGGCGGAGGCCGAGTTCGACGACGACGCCCAGCAGGCGTTCGAGCAGGCGCGCACAGACCCGGCCACCAGCACGCCCGACCAGCTGCGGGCGTGGCTGGAGACGATCGACGCCGGCACGCTGTCCGACGGGGACATGGACCCGCAGGTGCTGTGGGCGTTGGAGGCTCTGGAGCACTGGGCGGGTTTCCTCGACGGTGGCGACCCCGAGTTCGTCGCGCAGCTGGCGATCCGGTCGCTGGAGGCGGTCGACTACGAGGTCTCCGCGCGTCTGGACGACTTCCTCGCGTCCCCGGAGATGGCTGCCGAGTTCGAGCGGATCGGCAGGCACCTGCGTTAGGCGAGCGGAGCGGGGCGCGGCTGTGAAACCGCGGTGAAACCGGCCCTGCGCAGGATTCCCCCATCACCACTGGAACAGGGAGGAATCCAGATGCGCAGGACAGTCACCAGGGTCTTGCCCGCACTCGCGTTGCTGGGCGCGCTCGGGTCGTTCGCGCCGGCGCAGGCGGAGGGCGGGCCGGTGCACGCGGCGGCCGGGTGCCGGGCGGCGCCCTACTCGGCGTCGTTCAGCCTGTACTTCGAGACCGAGTCGTACATCGACCTGGGCGCGTACATCACGTCGTCGCAGTGCAACGACATCAACCTGAGGTCGACGAACGGCACCAGCTACCGCGCGTGCGTGATCTTCGTGAACCACACGTCGGCGTGCAACTACGAGACCTCCGTCCCGGCCGGCGGGAGCTGGGTCAACATCGCCACCGACGTGAAAGACGGCACGCGCTTCAACGTGCGGATCTTCAAGGGCGGAGGGAACTACGTGACCCGTGCGGGGGTCATGGACTTCTAGTCCGCCATCAGCTGCGCGGCCACCTGGGCAAGGCGGCGGACGTTGATCGGGTCGGGGGCCCGGAGGTGCAGCCGCCTCGCCGAGTCGAACGCGTGCCGCGCGGCACCGAGGTCGCCTGTCTCGGCCTGGGCATCGCTCAGGTCGAGGTAGGCGGCCACGGCCAGGTGCACGTCGTCGGTGTCGTGGTAGAGACGAGCGGCCGTGGCGAAGGCGTCGGCGGCGGGTTCTCCGATCGCCCGGAGGCTGAGGCCGAGCTCGCGGTGCGCCATGGCCTCGGTCATCTTGTTGCCGGTCTTGGCGATCGGCAGGAGGGCGGACTCGAAGTATCGGATCGCGTCGTCGTGGCGCTGTGCCCGCGCGTGTGCCTGGCCCAGTGACAGCAACGAATCTCCTTGCTGGCCGACGAGATCGTCCTCGTGCGCGATGGCCAGCGAACGTTCGTGGTGGGCGACGGCTCCCGCGAAGTCGCCGAGCACCGACCTCGCGTCGCCCGCGTTCTGCAGCACGATGGCCAGGTAGCCGCGGTCGTCGAGCGCGGTGAAGAGGGCCAGTGACGCCTCGTAGGACGCGAGGGCGGCCGCCGTGTCGCCCTGTTCGTGGTGCATCCAGCCGAGGTTGTTCAACGTCGCCGCCTCCCGCTGGAGGTTCCCGGTCTCCCTGGCGATGGCGAGGCAGCGCTGTTGTTCCAGCACCGCCTCCGCGATCCGTCCGGAGTGGACCAGCGCGATCGAGAACTGGGCCCTGGTGCGGCATTCGAGGTCGGTGCCGCCGAGGGCGGTCGCGGCGTCGACCGCGTGCCGCAGCAGGGTGACGCCGAGCAGCCACGTGCCGCGGTGCTCGAAGTAGCCGCTGAGCAGGAACGGGATCTGCCAGGCCGGCTCGTAGCGCCGCGTCGCGACGGCGTGCCGGACCAGGGCGGTGAGGTTGGACTTCTCGTCGTCCAGCCACGCGAGCGCTTCCAGTGCCGTGTCGAACGGCGCCGGGCCTGCCTCGACCACGGTCGGGCGGTAGGGCACGAGCAGCCGGTCCGCCGCGGCCAGCCTGCCGACGTACCACGCGTGGAGCCTGTCCAGCGCGGCGTTCCGGCACCGCGAGTCCTCCTCCGCCTCCGCACGTTCCCCGGCGTACAGGCCGATGAGGTCGTGGAACGCGTAACGGCCGGGCGTGCGGCAGTCCAGGAGGTGGGCGTCGTGCAGCACGTCCAGCGACCGGGCGCCGCACCCGGCGTCCAGCACGCCGGCGATCTCGGCGGTGGCGTCGAGGTCCGGGACCAGGCCGAGCCGCCGGAACAGCGTGCGCGCCGCCGGTTCGAGGCGTTCGTACGACAGGGCGAACACCGACCGCACGGCCGCCTGGTCGTCCTCGGCGATCGCGAGCACGCCCAGCCGGTTGCCCGTCAGGTCGGCCGCGAAGTCGGCCAGCCGGCGGCGTGGCTGGTCCAGCAGGTTCGCCGCGGCGATGCGCAACGCGAGCGGCAAGTGGCCGCACGCCTCGGCGACGGCGGCCGCGGCCTCCGGTTCGGCGGCGATCCGGTCGACCCCGAGCAGGGTCGTGAGCAGGTCGAGCGATTCGTGCGCGGGCAACGGGGCGAGCAGCAGGCGGCGCGCGCCGTTGATCGCGACCAGGCCGGCGAGACGGCTCCGCGAGGTCACCAGGGTGACGGTCGCGGACGTGCCGGGCAGCAACGGCCTCACCTGGTCCACGTTCTGCGCGTTGTCGAGCAGCACGAGCACCCGGCGGTCGGCGACCAGCGACCGGTAGAGACCCGCCGCGCTCTCGAGGTCCTGCGGAACGTGCTCGGCGGGAACGCCCAGCGCGCGCAGGAACTCACCGAGCGCGTGGGCCGCGTCGACCGGGTCCGCCGTCGACGCGCCGCGCAGGTCGACGTAGAGCTGGCCGTCGGGGAACTCCGCCCGCCGCAGGTGGGCCCACCGCAGGGCCAGGGCCGTCTTCCCGACCCCCGCGGCACCCGCGATCGCCGAGATCGTCACGAGCCCCGCGCCGTCCGCCACGACGGCGTCCAGCTCGGCGAGTTCCCCGGTGCGTCCGCTGAAGTCGCGGGGCGCGGCGGGCAGCTGTGCCGGGCGTGGACGGCCCGGCCGGGCAGGGAGGTCCAGCGCCGGATCGGCGCGCAGCACCTCCTGGTACCGCGCGCACAGGGCGTCGCAGGGGTCGATGCCCAGCTCGTCGCGCAGCACCTCGCGGGCCTGGTGGTAGGTGGCGAGCGCGTCCCCCTGCCGGCCGCAGCGGTACAACGCCAGCATCAGCTGCGCGCGGAACCCTTCGAGCAACGGGTACCGCGCCACCACCTCGGTCAGCTCCGGCACGAGGTCGTCGTGCCGGCCGAGGTCCAGGTCGACGTCCACGCGCTCCGCGAGCACCGCGAGCCACCGGTCGGTCAACGCGTCCGCCGTCGTCCGCACGACGGGCACGTCGGCGAACTCGGCCAGGGGCGCACCCCGCCACAACCCCAGCGCCGCGCGCAACAGCCCGGCCCGCAGCCCGGGATCGACGGTCGCGTGGGCCTGGGCGACCAGCCGCCGCATCTCGTCGGCGTCGCACTCCCCCGATTCCACGACGAGCCGATAACCGCCGGGCCCGTGCGAAATGCGGTCCGGGTCACCGAGTTTCTTCCGCAGCCGATGCACGTACAACTGCAAGGTCTTCCGCGCGGACGACGGCGGACTCGTCTCCCACAACGCCTCCGCGAGCGCACCCGCCGACACCGCCGAGTTGGCCTGGCAGAGCAGCACCGCCAGCAGACGCCGCAGCATCGGCTGGTCCAGGTCTACTTCTTCCCCCTCCACCGCAACACGAAGCGGTCCGAGCACGCCGAACTCCGTCTTCATGAGCACCTCCCCGCGCAGACGGTGGCACCTCGGCACGGAAAGCGCGGTGAAACCAATAAGGTTCACGGTGATGGCGTAAATCCTGAAGGACAATTAAGGAACGCAACCGCAGGGGCCCGTGCCGAACACGGTCCGCGGAAGCTGGATGATGCCCGGCATGACCGATGTCGACCTCTTCGGCACGAGCCGTGAGCGGTACCTCAGCCCGCTCTACGGTGACGGGATCTTCTGCGTCGGCAACGCCGCCGAGTGCGACCACTACACCGAGGACGGCGCCGTCCGGATCCCGTGGGGACGCACGCCGCGGCCCGAGGACAGGGCGCGAATCCGCAGCCTGGCCCTGTGCCCGACCGACGCCCAGCTGCGCAAGGCGGTGCTGCCCGCCTACCTGCCCGACCTGGCGAACCTGGAGTCGCTGACGCTGCCCGCACCGCTCGTGGCGCACCTGGCGTCCCCAGCGCTGACGTCGCTCGTGATCGGCAACGACGACGGCCGCGCGCCCTCGAGCCCGCTCGCCGCCGACACCGCCCTGCCGAACCTGAGGGCGCTGATGTGGGTCAGCTCCTACACCACGCCCCGGCTGCCGCAGGTGGTCGATCCGCTGCCGCCGCTCGGGTTCCTCCGCACCAACGTGTCCGGTGACGCCGCGGTGCTGCGCCAACTCGAGGAGCTGCCTTCGTTGCGGCACCTGGAGCTGGTGCACCTGAAGAACGTCGACGTCTTCGACCACCTGGTGGCGCCGCTGCGCGTGCTGGAGATCGGCGGCACCGGACGCGACTTCCCGGTGGCCCGGCTGGCCGCGATCCCGACACTGGAATCGTTGCGGCTCAACGGGATCCGTGCGGAGATCGACTGCACCGTGTTCCAGGCGTTGCCCGAGCTGGTGCAGCTGACCGTCCTGAACTCGAAGAGGATCGTGAACGTCGAGGCGCTGCTGGACTGTCCGACACTGGCGAGCATCATGGTCGTCGACTGTGGCAACCCGTTCAGGAAGGACGGCAAGGCGCTGTTCAAGTCCAAGGGCTTCGCCAGCCTGGACATCGACTACTCGTAGACCGTCACGAGCCGTGTCGGCCGATCACGAGATGGACGCCGGCCTCAGCCGGTGATGGTCAGATCGGCGTCGTTCAGGTCGAAGAAGACGTTGCCGACGGCCTCGATCCTGATCCGGCCCTTGTCCGTCCGCACCCTCGGCAGCCGCACGTTCTCAGCCCCGTCGTTGCGGGTGTGCGCGGCGAGCACGTGCGGGAACGTCAGCCCACCGTCGGTGGAGAAGGTGATCCGAACCGCGTGCGCGCTCACCGGCGCCGTCGCCGTCCCGGCCACGTCCCACGTGACCTGGTGCCGCGAACCGCCGCGGTACGACGCGGGGGAAGCGTGGGAGGTCACGAGGAACGGGCCTGCGTTCGGGGCGATCGCGAGTTCGGTGTCAGCACTGCCGACCCCGCCTCCGCCCTGTCTGCCGTCGCGGGCGGTGAGCTTGAAGTGGAGGGTGCGGGATTCGTCCACGCCCACCCAGTCGGCGGTAGGCAGGAACTCCGAGTAGCAGTCGACGAGGGCGGCCGGCACGTTCGTGCCGAAGCCGGTTTCCGGGGCCGGGGGTGGTGGCGCGGCCGGGCATCGGCCCGTGGTGGCGTTGGTGTTGTTCGCGGCGATCTGTGCCAGGTCGGGGAAGACGCGCTTCGGGTCGGTGGTCGCGGTGTTGCCTCCTGGCGAGCGGTACTTGAGCGCGTCGTCGTCGCTGACGACGGCGGCGGTGCCGAACACGCGGAACAGGGGGCCGTCGGTCTTGGTGTTGTTCACCAGGGCGGTGCTGGTGTCGCCGCCGGGGTCGTTCTGCTCCCACAGGTAGGTCACCGGGTCGCCGTCGGGGTCGGAGGCCTTGCCGGTCAAGGCGAACGGGGTGCGTGCCGGGATGGTTCGTCGTGTTGGCACGGTCACGACCGGTGCGTGGTTGCCGGTGGGCTGGACTCGGTGGCCGGCGTTGTCCTGCGGGCCGCCCTTGACCGTCTCGCCGACCAGTCCAGAAGCGCCGGTGAGGCCCAGCGCGGGTACGTTCCGCCCCTTCAAGGTTCCGTTGAACGTCACCTGGAACCCGGTGGTGTC
This sequence comes from Lentzea cavernae, assembly GCF_014653695.1. GTDB lineage: Bacteria > Actinomycetota > Actinomycetes > Mycobacteriales > Pseudonocardiaceae > Lentzea > Lentzea cavernae. The sequence goes on from NZ_BNAR01000005.1 coordinate 553,981, forward strand.
GAAGGGTGTCGGCCGGTTGACGTTGTCGCCGAGGCCTGCGACGTCGACTTGACCGCCGGTGGGCAGGATCGCCTCGACGGCGGTCTTGATCGCCTCCTGGCTGTAGGTGGCGTGGGTGATGGGGGTCGTCCTGCGGCCGTTGTAGGTCAGGGTGAACGAGTCGCCGCTGTCGAAGTCGCGCAGCGAGATGTTCTGCACCTGGTCCGCGTCCCACGTGGTTGACGTGGTGAACGCGCTGATCTCCGTGCGGGTGCGGTGGGAGAAGTAGGGGTCGTTGTGGCGCTGGAGGTTGTCCTGCTGGCAGATGCCCGCGTACGACATGATCGACGAACCGCTGCCGGGCTCGTAGGAGGACGCGGCGACGCGCTGTCCCGTGCCGCAGCCGAACTGGTTTCCGTTGAACGTGTGCTCCGCGCCGAACTGGTGTCCCATCTCGTGCGCCACGTAGTCGACGGCGAAGTAGTCGCCGGTGGGAGTGGCGAGACCGGTGCAGGCCGCCGCCTTGTGGGGGCCGCCCACGCCGGGCACTCCCGCTCCCCCGCCACGAACGCCCAGCGCCACGTGTCCGATCTCGTAGTTGCTCGCGCCGATCAGCTGGCCCAGCACGGTAGCCGCGTTGCCGAGGGTGCCGGTCACGCACCGTTCCAGCTCGTCCGGGCGGAAGCACGGGGCCGCGCCGCACGGTCCGTCCGGGCCGGTGGCCTCGGCGTCGGTGTTGAGGTTGGTCTTGTCGCTGCCGTCGGCGAGGAGGAGGCGGATCGCGGTCTCGTCCTCGTAGATCTGCGCGATCCGGTTGACCAGGGCGGCTTTGGCTGCCGTCACGTTCTCCGCGCCGAAGTAGCGCGCGTAGGACGGGTCGGTGAGCAGGGCCAGGCGGTAGGTGCGGGCTCGCACCACCGGGCTCGGGGTGCTGGTCGTCAGGTGTGGCCGTCGTGACGTGTACTCGACATCGGCTTCCCGCAGCGGGTCGGGCGGCGCCTGGTCGCGGCTGTAGGAGCTGGTGTAGAGGCTCTGGTCGCGGTGGGAGTGCGGGGCGACGGACCACTGTCCCCGTTGCGAGCGCACCGAGGCGTGGAAGCCCAGCGGTGTCAGGCCGGCGCGGACCGACGCCGTCGGGTCGTCCAGGCCGCGGCCCGCGTACGTCCTGATCTCCGGGTGCTGTGCGGCCAGCCCCGGTTCCATCACCGGTGCGTCCTCCAGCGCGAACCGTTCGAAGGTGCCCGCGGGTGTCGGCAGCAGGGTCTCGACGGTGCCGGTTCCGGACAGGGCGGCGGCCATGGCGGACCGGTCGAGGGTGAACCCCTGCCGTGACGTGAGGACGCCGCTGTCCGCTCTGGCCCACGGGTTGTCCGCTGCGGCGGCCGCGCCCGGTGTGGTCAGCAACGCGCCCGCGGTGACGGCGGTCAGCACGAGGATCAGTGCTCGGCGTGTGGACGAACGTGGTGCCACGTCAGCTCTCCTGGGTGAGGTCGATGCCCCGAGGGGCTCACCAAGCTACTTTTTTGGCTTTGTGCAAAGACTGTCCGCACCAGAAGTGCCGGACACGGGATAGGCTCGGGTGAACGTCTCATCGAGATTCACCGGTGGTCATCGCGAACCCGAGGGAGCTGTCGACGTGGTCGAGACGCACGACATCGTTCGCCCGCCCGCAGAACTCAGCGCGGCCCTCGCGGTCCTCGGCAGCGCGACGGCCAGCGCCGAGCTCAGCCGCATGGGCATTCGCAGCGCGTTCATCCGCGGGCCGGTCACGGCCACGCCCGGTCTGCGCGTGGCCGGGCCGGCGTTGACGCTGCAGTTCATGCCGAAACGGGAGGATCTGTACCCCGTCGACGAGTACGAGGAGCCGGAGAAGCAGTTGCACCGGCACGTCATGTACCACGCCCAGGCCGGGGACATGATCGTCGTGGACGCGCGCGGTGACATGAGCAGCGGTGTGTTCGGCGAGATGATGCTGACGTACTTCAAGGGTCGTGGTGGTGCCGGTGTGGTGATCGACGGGTGCCTGCGCGATGTCGGTGAGGCCAAGAAGCTCGGTCTCGGGCTGTGGATCCGTGGTGCCACGCCGAACTACCACGCCCAGACGAACATCGTGCCGACGGCCGTGAACGTGCCGGTGGCGTGCGGTGGCACGATCGTCGAGCCCGGTGACATCGTCGTCGCCGACGACGACGGGGCGGTGGTGGTGCCGGTGAAGCTCGCGCCCGCTCTTGTCGCCGTCGCTCAGGAACACGCGGAGTGGGAGGAGTTCTCCCGGATCCGGCTGTCCGAGGGCGGGGACCTGCGGCGGTACTACCCGCTGTCGGAGGAGGCCCGGCCCGAGTACGAGCGGTGGCGTGCCGAGCAGGGCAAGGTTTAGCTCCACAGGCGGTCGTGGCTCGACTCGCCGTCCCAGTGGGTCGTCTCGGCGAAGAAGACCGGGTCGCGCGGGTCGAGGTGGCACTGCAGCAGCTCCTCGTCGAGGTCGCCGAAACCCAGTCCCGGCGTGTCCGGCACGGTGATGTGGCCGTCCTGGATCAACGGGCGGGGCAGGTCGGTGACGAGGTCGCTCCAGAACTCCACCTCGGCCGCGTGGTGTTCGAGCGCGAGGAAGTTCTCGGTGGCGGCGGCGAGGTGCACGCTCGCCATCGTCGCGATCGGTGATGCCGCGAGGTGCAGTGCCATCGGGATTCCGCGTTCCTGCGCGTAGTCGCCGAGCCGCTTGGTCTCCGCGATGCCGCCCGCCGTCGCCGGGTCCGGGTGCACGACGCGGATGGCGCCCGTGTCGAGCAGCGGGCGGAAGCCTTCGAGCAGGTAGATGTCCTCCCCCGTGCACGTCGGGACGGCGACGGCCGCGGTGAGCTGACGCCACTGGTCGGTCAGCTGCCACGGGATCAGGTCCTCGATCCACGCCAGGGTGAACGGTTCCAGCGCGCGGCCGATCCTGATGCAGGAGTCGAGGGCGATGTGGCCGAAGTGGTCGGCGGCGAGCGCGATGTCGTAGCCGACGACGGAGCGGACGACGTCCACATAGGACGCCAGGTGCTCGACGCCCTTCGCCGTGACCTGGATCCCGGTGAACGGGTGCATGGTCGTCAGGTCCTCGCGGGCGCCGGGTGGCGCGATCAGCGCCCCCGGGACGTCCCACAGCAGGTCGACGCCCACGTCCATCTTCAGCATCGTGAACCCGCGTCGCTTGCGGTTCAGCAGTCTGGCGCCCATGGCGTGCGGGTCCGGCAACGACGGAGTGTCGGCGTAGCACCGGATCCGGTCGCGGAACCGGCCGCCGAGCAGCGCGTGGGCGGGCACGCAGTACGCCTTGCCGGCGAGGTCCGTCAGCGCCATCTCGACGCCGGAGACCCCGCCGCCCTGCCGTCCGTGGTGCCCGAACTGCTTGATCTTGCGGAAGATCTTCTCGACGTTGCAGGGGTTCTCGCCGACGAGCCTGCTCTTGAGCATGAGCGCGTAGGTGGCGCTGGCCTGGTCTCGCACCTCCCCGTAGCCGGCGATGCCCTGGTTGGTGTCGATCCTGATGATCGACGAGCGGAACGGCACGCCGGTCAGGTTGGCGACCCGCAGGTCGGTGATGCGCAGGTCGCTCGGGCGGGATCCCGTGGCGACGTGCTCCTCCGTGATGCTCATCCCTTCACCGCACCGGCGGTGAGCCCCTCGGTCAGGAACCGCTGCCCGAACGCGTACATCGTCACGACCGGGATGCTGATCAACAGCGAGGCCGCGGCCAGCTGTCCCTGCGGGACGACGTCACCGAAGATCATCGACTGCATCCCGACGGGCAGCGTCTTGTAGTCGTCCTTGGTGATGAACACGAACGCGAACAGGAACTCGTTCCACGCGTTGGTGAGCGTGAAGAGCGCGACCGCGAGCAGGCCCGGTTTCGCCAGCGGCAGCACGATCCGCAGGAACACGCCGAACCGCGTGCAGCCGTCGACCAGCGCTGCTTCCTCCAGGTCGGCCGGGATCGACTTGAAGTACCCGACGAGCAGCCAGGTCGCGAACGGCAGTGTGAACGTCGGGTAAGCGAGCACGAGCGACCACAACGAGTCGTTGAGCCCGATCCCGCTCATCAACTGGTACAGCGGGATGAACAGCAACGCGCCCGGCATCACGTAGGTGAGCAGGATCGTCACCGTGAAGCTCTCCGAACCCCGGAACCTCAGCCGTGCCAGGGCATAACCGGCCAGCGCCGCGCAGATCAACGCGATCACCGTGGACGCCACCGACACCAGGATCGTGTTGACGTACCAGGTGCCGAACGCCCTGCCCGTGAACAGGTTCGTGAACTGCTCGGTGGTCCACGGGGTCGGCCACAGGTCGTCGGTGCGCGCGACGATCTGGTTGTCGGACTTGAAAGCCGTGACCGTCATCCAGTACAGCGGCGCGAGCACGAACCCCAGCAGGCCGACGAGCGCGATGCCCGAACCGGTGCCGCCGACCAGGCGTGCGGCCAGCCGGTTGCCGCGCGCGGCGAGCACCGAGACGAGCCGTCCGACCGCGGCCGCGAGCACCACGAACACGCCCAGCACCAACGCGGCCTTCCACACGATGTGCGGTGAGGCCCAGGCCAGCACGAGAACCGAGGCGATCACGACGACCCACGGCATCGCGGCGCGCTGAGCGGGCGTGAGCCGCCGGCGTCCCAGGTCGCTCGCCGCCGGCAGGTCGTTGCGCCGCATCATCCGCACGAGGATCACGACGAGCACGGCGATGATCGGCAGCATCACGAGCGTGACCGCGGCGCCCGCGCCCAGTTGCAGCTGCTGGATCGCCTTCGAGTAGGCCACCATCACGTACGGCGCGGTGGCGTCCCCCGGCCCGCCCTGGGTCATCAGCCAGATCAGGTCGAAGTTGTTGAACGTCCAGATCGACGACAGCAGCACCGTCACGATCATGACGTGGCGCAGTCCGGGGAGCGTGATGTGCACGAAGCGCTGCCACGGCGACGCGCCGTCCACCATGGCCGCCTCGTAGAGGTGGCTGTCGATCGCCTTGAGCCCGGCGAGGAACGTCACCGTGAAGAACGGGATGCCCTTCCAGACGTTGACGAGGATGACCGACGGCATCGCGAGCGCGGGATCGGACAGCCACTCCGCGGGCCACCGGTCGACGAGCCCGATCGCGGCGAGCGCCGGTCCGATGCCGGAGTCGGTCATCAGGGTGTTGACGCTGCCGAAGATCGGGTCGAACAGCGACCGCCACGTGAACGCCGTGACGACGGTCGGCACCACCCACGGCAGCAGGATCAGCCCGGCGACGATCGCCCTGCCGCGGCGCATGTGGTGCAGCATCAGCGCCGCGATGAGCCCGAGGGTCACCTTGAAGATCTCGGCGTACGCCGTGAAGACGAACGAGTTCAGGACTCCTTTGTGGAACAGGGAGTCGCCGAAGAGTGCGGTGTAGTTGTCCAGCCCGACGAAGACCGTCTCGGCACCGTGGCGTTCCGTGGTGCTGGTGACGACCGAGTCGACGATCGGGAACAGGATGAGGCCGGCGACCAGCACCAGCGTAGGCCCGACGAACACCGCGGCGAGGCGCCAGTCGCGTCCGAACATCCGCTGCGACGGGCTGAGCGAGGACGACGCGCGCGGTGCCGGACGGACCGGCGCCGGCCTCGTGCGCAGGTCGGTCACTGCTTGTAGCCCTGCTGCTCGAAGACCTGGACCATTCGAGTGTGGGCAGCGGCGACGGCGTCGGCGGGTTTGGTGCCCTGGATGACCGACTGCATCATGTCGGTCAGCAGGTAGGCGGCGGTGGCGGCCTGCTCGCCGGGGCTAGGCGTCTGGGGGAAGGTGAAGCCGGTCTTCGTCTTCAGCGGGAGCTTCGTGCGGGTCTGCTCGCGCAGCGCGGGGAAGGCCGGGTCACCGCTGGTGTAGTACGGGTCCGAGTCCCAGACCTTGTCCCACGAGGGGTTCACCAGGCACGGCGCTCCCTTCGCGACGCCGAGCAGCGCGGTCCCGCTCACCATGTACTTCGCCACCAGCTTGGCGAGGTCGGGGTTCTTCGCGCCCTTGAACACGACGAACGAGTTGGACTCGCCGAACGCGAGCGGCTGGTCGATCGCCGGACCGGTGGCGCCGTTGAAAGGGTGCGTGTTGTTGTAGACCGGGTTGTTCTTGGTCTTCGAGTCGGCGTAGACGCTGAACTGGTTGAGCGTGAGCCCCAGGATCTGGGCGAGCCAGTTCTCGTTGTTGCTCGAGTCGGTCCAGCTGCCGATCCCGGGCGGCAACATGGGCGTGTACTTGGGGTTCGTGTAGATGTCGCCCATGAACGTGACAGCGGCGACGGTCTCCGGCGAGTTCAGCACCACCTTCGTGCCGGTGTTGTCCGCGAGCGCGCCGCCGTAGCAGTTGATGACGTTGGCGATGAAGCCGTTGGCGTCGCCGGAGCGGTTCACCGTGAGGCCCCAGCCGAAGCGCTTCTTCGCCGGGTCGGAGACCTCCAAGGCGTTGTCGCGCAACTCTTCCCACGTGTAGTGCAGTTTGAGCGGGAGGCCCTTCTCCTGGTACCAGTCCTTGCGCAGGTACATCGCGGACGCGATGAAGTGGTACGGGATGGCGAACCAGCGCCCGCCGAACACGCAGTAGTTGGTCGCCTCCGTCGCGGGCTCCCCGTAGAGCTTGCGCATCTCCTCGACCACGTCGGTGACGTCGGTGAGGGCGCCGAGGTTGTGGAGCTGGCCGACGAACCGCCGATCGCTCACGAAGGCGAAGTCGCGGCTGGTGCCGGCCTTCACCTCGGCGTCCATCTTCGCGACCATGTCCCCGGCGTCACCGGAGACGAGGTCGTTGCGGACCGTCGTGCCGGTGGCCTGCGCGAAGACCTGCAACGACTTGTCCAGGGCCTGGTTCGCGGCCTCGGAGTAGAGCTTCTGCGAGAGCATCCCGGCCGACCCGCCGCGCAGCGAGGCCGCCTGGTCCAGTAGTGCCTGGGGCACTTGGACGTCCACCTGCGGTGGAGCGGGCGTACCGCCTCCGCAGCCTGCGAGACCGAGCACGCCGAGCGCGCTCATCCCGAGGAAGGTCCGCCTCGATAAGTCTGATTTCGCTTCCATGACAACAACTCCTCCCGCGTCCGGCTGAGCGGACGCGTGCCGACGGGGCGACGTTGCAACCGGCGGGACAGCGGGGCGAGAGCCCCACTGCCGGGTCGTTCATGTGGTGAAGGGGACGAACTGCTTGCACGGCACCATGTCAGCGCCGTCTAAGACCGCTTGCTCTGCTTCTCCGCGAGGAGCGTGGAGTTGTTGGCCAGGTGCTTGCGCATCGCCGCGCGGGCCCGGTCCGGGTCGCGTGCCACGAGCGCCTCGTAGATCTCCGTGTGGTCGGCGGTGGCCTTGCACAGCGCGGCCGGCGCCTCGTTGGTGATGCGCCGGCTGGCCGTGCCGAGCCAGCGGGCCGAGTACATGATCCGGTCCAGGATGCGGTTCTCCGCCGCCCGGCAGATCTCCATGTGGAACTCGTGGTCGACCTCGAGGTAGGCGTTGGGATCCCCCTCGAGCGCGGCCATGCGGCCGATCTCGTTCCTCAGCCGCTCCAGCGTCTCCTCGGTGACGCTGACCGCGGCCATGGCGGCCAGCTCGGGTTCGAGCAGCACGCGCATCTGGTCCAGCTCCTGCAGCAGCTCCCCGACGAGCTCGGCGGGCAGCCACTCGATCAGCAACGGACTCAGGTAGTCCCATTCCGCGGGTGGGCGCACGACGACGCGGCGGCCCTGCGCCACGTCCACGATGTCGAGCGAGGCCAGGACTTTGAGGGTCTCCCGCGCCACCACGCGGGACACCCCGAACTCGCGGGCGATGTCGAGCTCCGACGGCCCCCGGCCGTCTTCGATCTCACCGCTGACGATGCGCCGGGTCAGGTGTGCTGCCACCTGCACCGGCAGAGTGCGGACCTTGACAACGTCCGGAGACTCTTGTCCCCTTTGCATGTCATCAGCTTATAGGACAAGTTGGATGTAGCGACAGTCTCCGTTCACCTGCACCACCCGGCGACGGGAGAGAAATGCGGATCGTGAACGTCACCACGGCAGTGGTCGCCTACCACGGCGAGGCCACGCTGGTCCGGATCGACACCGACGAGGGTCTCAGCGGTTTCGGCGAGGCCAACCCCGACGCCGGCGCCGCCGGCGTCGTCGGAATGATCAAGTTCCTCACCCCGCTGCTGATCGGCGAGGACCCCCGCAACGTCGAGCGCTGCTGGGAGAAACTCCGCCGCAGCAAGGTCTTCGCGGGACCGCAGGGCGGCGTGTTCGTGATCGCCCTGTCCGGCATCGAGCTCGCGCTGTGGGACCTCGCGGGCAAGGCGGCGGGCCAGCCCGTGTACCGGATGCTCGGCGGCAAGTTCCGCGACCGCATCCGCCTCTACGCCGACTGCGGCGACGGCGACGACCCGGCGGGCTCGGTCTCCGGGTGCGTCGACCGGGCCCACCGGATGGTCGCCGAGGGCTTCACCGCGATCAAGTTCGACATCGACGACCTGCACCACCCCGGCAAGTTCGACGACTTCAACCACACGATCAACGCCGCCGAGCTGCGGTCGATGGTCCAACGCGTGGCCGCCGTCCGCGAGGCGATCGGACCGGACGTCGACCTGGCCATCGACCTGCACGCCCGCTACGACGTGCCGAGCGCGTGCCGCATCTCCTGGGAGCTCGAACCGTTCGACCTGATGTGGCTCGAGGAACCGCTGCCGGCGGAGAACGTCGACGCGCTGGTGCGGGTGCGGGAGCAGACCCGCACCCCGATCTGCGCGGGCGAGAACCTCTACCTGCGCTGGGGTTTCCGCGAGCTGCTCGAACGCGGCGCCGTGGACGTGATCGAGCCGGACGTGCCGAAGTGCGGCGGGCTGGCGGAGGCCAAGAAGATCGCCAACCTCGCGGAGCTGCACTACATCCCGTTCGCGCCGCACCTGGTGTCGACGCCGCTGGGCACGATGGCCACGTCGCACCAGTGCGGGGCCATTCCCAACTTCTTCGTGCAGGAGTGGCACGCGCTGGAGGAACGCGAGGTGTGGGACAGCTACGTCCGCGCTCCCGACGGGAGCGGTTCGATCGTCAAGGACGGGTACATCACGTTGCCCGACACGCCGGGGATCGGTGTGGAGCTCGACATGGACGGGGTGCGGAAACACGCCGTCGCGGGGTACGGGGTGTTCGAGTAGGGCTCACCCGAAGCGGACACCGAGCAGGAGCGTGTCGTCGGTGTACCGGACGATCTCCAGCATGTCCTCGACGATGGCGGGAAGCGCCGACCCGAAGGGCTTCTCGCCGTGGACCCGGACGGTGCTGATGAGCCGGAGCTCCCCTTCGTCCACGTCGCCGCGGCTCTCGACCAGGCCGTCGGTGTAGAGCAGCAGCTGGTCCCCCGGGCGCAGCACGCTGTGGTGGATGCCGATGCTGCCGGGGTTGGGAAACCCGACCCCGCGGCCCTTGGCGGGCAGGTACTCCGGTTCGCCGGCGGCGGGGACCAGCAGTGCGGGCGGGTGGCCGCCGCCGGCGAGGCGCAGCTCGCCGGTCCGGGGGTTCAGGCGGGCGATCAGGACGGTGGCCATGAGGCCCTCGCTGATCTCGCCTGCCCGGCGCACGAGGTGCTCGAACGGGTGGCCGTCGAGGGTGAGGGTGCGGATGGTGTGGGTGACGTGCAGGGCGTTGCGGGTGCAGGTGACGCCGTGGCCGATGGCGTCGACGACGGTGATCTGCAGGGTGCCGTCCTGCAGGACGAGCCAGTCGTAGAGGTCGCCGCCGGTGGGGGCGTCCTGGTCGGCGGGCTGGTAGTGGACTCCCAGTTCGACGCCGTCGACCGTGGGAGCCGGTGGGCGCAGGGCGTCCTCCAGCTCCTGGAAGATCACGGCGTGTGCGCGGCGGAGTTGTTCGTCCCGTTCTTCGAGTTCGACGTACATGGCCACGACGCCGCTGTTGGTCTCGGACAGCTCGTGCTTGAGCTGCAGGTGTTCGCGTTCCAGGGCGTCCACGCGGGCCAGGGAGGCGCGCAGTTCTCGTTCGGTGGCCGTCTCGTCGTCGGTCGGGCGGGCCGGTCGCGGCGCCTGGGCGGGGATGCGCCACACGGCCTCCGGGGCGTCCGAGGCGTCCGGGAGCAGGGGGAGGTTGAGGCGCGTCCGGTCGAGGGGCGCGCGCAGGGGCATGGTCACGACCAGCGTGCCATCCTGCTCGGTCGTGAAGCCGCCGCGGACGGCCGGGGGGTCGGTGGCGAGGTGCTCGCGGACCAGCGTGGTCGCGCTCAGCACCAGCCTGGCCCGGAGTTCGACGGGCACGTCGTGGGCGTCGCACAGCGATCTGATCTGTGCTTTCAGCGCGAGGACGTCGCCGGCCGCGGCCGGGGTGACGTGGCGGTCAGCCGTCATGCCGTTGATCTCCGATTAGGGCTCAGGTCGTCGACGTGCGAGCGCGGGGTGGGCACAGCCTGCCTGGACGTGGGTTCCGCGATCACGGCGCCCACCTCACCACGGTGACCGTGGTGCCCCTGCCCACGGCGGTGTCGATGCGGAACTCGTCGACGAGCCGGCGGGCCCCGCCGAGGCCGTGTCCCGGCCCCGCGCCCGTGCTGAACCCGTCCACCAGTGCCGCCTCGACGTCGAAGATCCCAGGCCCGTGGTCGCTGACGTCCAGCCGCAGTCCGCGGCGTCCGCTCGGCGCGACGATCGGGGTGATGCCCATGGTGCCGCCACCGCCGTAGACGTAGGCGTTGCGGACGAGCTCGCTCGCCGCGGTCACCACTTTCGTCTGCCCGACGAGGTCGAACCCCGCCTCGACGGCCGCCGCGCGCACCGCCTGCCGCGCGGCGAGCAGGTCTGATCCCGACCTGATCTGCCGGGTCCGCAGGACATCGCGCGGTGACGTTCGAACTGGTGCGTCACCGGGCCGCATGCGGCCAGTTCCGGCGCGAGATCGGTGCGTGCACCGATCCGGGCGCGGTCACAGTTCACTCGGCGAGGACCACGGCCACGCCGGAGAGTTGCTCACAGCAGCCTCCCATTGTCGCCGTGTCAGCGATCACGACAAGATGCCCTCGTCACTAAACTATTGTCGCACGGCAAACGTTAGCAGACGCGGAGCGGAAGAGGCGGGAGGTGATGAGGATGAGAGCCGGGAGGTCAGGCGGACTGCGTTCCGGGTTCCTCTTCCCCGTCGTCGAGCCGGTGCAGGACCGCGGCCCCGTCGCGCAACTGCCTCAGGCCCGTGGCCAGCGAGGAGCGGGCGGACGGCGGCAGGGCGTCCACGGCGACGCGGAGGTGCTCCCGGCGCCGTTCGCGCAGGTCGTGCAGGTAGGCGCGGCCGCGGTCGCTCAACGACAGCTCGACCTCGCGCCGGCTCGTGGAGCTCACGTCGCGGTCCAGGAACCCGACGGCCTGCAGCCGGTCGCACAGGCGGCTGACCGACGACGGGGCCGCGTCCAGCGCCTCACCGAGGGTGCGCAGGTTGGCACCCTCCGAGTTCTCGAGCACGAACATCACGCGCAGCTGCGACACCGACAGCGGGGCGGGCGAGACGTCCTTGCTCCGCTCCCACATCACCTCGACCTGCTCCACGACCTGGGTGAGAACCTGGAGCACGTCGTCGACTGTGGCGTGTGGCCGAATCCGGTTCACATGTCCCACTGTCGCACTTCCAGGATTCCGTGTCATGTCCGGCCACGTCCGCGATGCATGCTCGGCAGGTACCGACAGAAGGCAGGCGCCTCGTGGCCGCACCAGCAGTGAACAGATATCTCGTCGTCGAGGAGGCCTTGCGGGCCGGAGCACCTCACGACCTGCTCAACATCGCACGCAGACAGCTGAGACAGCTGTACAAGGCCAACACGGTGGACCTGCTGCTGGCCGACTACGCGCTGACCATGCTGCAGCAGGTCTCGGAACTGCCCTACACCCGGCAGCCGATCCCGGTGAACGGCAGCACCGCTGGTCAGGCCTTCGGCGCACAGCACGAGTTCGTCGAACGCCATGCCGACGCCACGGCGACGGCGTACCTGCCCGTCACCGTGCGCGGCGACCGGCTCGGCGTGCTCACGGTCACCCTGCCGGAGGCACCCGGCAAGGACGACCTGGCAGAACTGGTCAAGGTCGCGCAGGCCCTCGGTCACGAGATCGTCGTCGCGGAACGCGACACCGACCTGTACCTGCAGGCCAGGCGGGCGGCGCGGCTGACCCTGGCGGCGGAGATGCAGTGGCAGCTGCTGCCCGGCAGGTCCTGCAAGCGCTCCGAGTACGACCTGGGCGCCCAGCTGGAACCCGCCTACGCCATCTACGGCGACAACTTCGACTGGTCGACCTCCGCCGACCACCTCACGCTCACCGTCACCAACGGCATGGGCGAGGGCATCAACGCCGCGCTGCTGACCAACCTCGCGATCAACGCGCTGCGCAACGCCCGCCGCGCCGGCATCCCGCTCGCCGACCAGGCCGCGCTGGCCGACCAGGCGGTCTACGGCCAGCACGCCGGAAAGCTGCACCTGGCGGTCCTCCTGCTGCGGTTCGAGCTCAGGACCGGGCGTGTCGAGGTCATCGACGCCGGGTCGCCCCGCATGTGGCGCCAGCGCGGCAACACCATCGAGACCATCTCGTTCGAGGACCAGCTGCCCCTCGGCATGTTCGAGGACACGCAGTACACCAGCGAGGCCTTCCAGGTCCGGCCGGGCGACCGGCTGATCTTCGTCAGCGACGGCGTGTACGACGTGGCCTCCCCCGCCGGCGAACGCTACGGCGAACGCGCGCTGGCCCGCGCGATCAACCTGACCCGGCTGCTGCCCGCCGCGCAGGTCCCCCGGGAGATCCTCCAGCAGCTCACCGGGCACCGCACCACCACGACCGTCACGGACGACGCGATGGTCCTGTGCCTGGACTGGCACGGAGGACCGTCGCCCGTGGTGGCGTCCACGTGACCGCGACCTGCGCGAACTCCTCCTGCCAGGCCTGACGTCCCGGCCGGTGCGATCCTGGTGCGGTGGAGCCGGAACGCACGCCCGACGGGCACTTCGTGATCATCAACGGGCGGCGGTGGCGGGCCACCGACCCCGAGATCCCGCCCGAACCGGCGGCACGGCTGCGCAGCCTGCTGATGGCGGCTCGCCGGGGTGTCGGCGCCGCCCTCCGCGCCCAGGACGCCGAGGCGGAGCGTGCCGCCCGCGCACGGGTCCACCTCGCGAAGACCGCCCTCGGCGAGCGCGGCACCCCGTGGTGGGAGCAGACGGCGGGCGAACGGCGGCAGCGCTGGCAGGACGGTCTGGAGGAGCTCGAAGCCGAGTAAATCCCATATCTCGTACGTGAACCGGTCGGCGATGGCAGGATGCGGCGCATGGCGCGGTACATCGGCGAAGACCTGCACGGTGCGGAGTTCCGCGAGTGCGACCTGACGGGGGCACGGCTGATCGGTGTGGTCCTGCAGGACGCCGTGATCGACGGGTTCGTCACCAACCTCGTGGTGAACGGTGTCGAGGTCACCGGGTACGTCGAGGCGGAGCTCGACCGGCGTCATCCGGTGCGGCTGCTGCTCCGTTCCGACGACCCCGCCGATCTGCGTGAGGCAGCGCGTGAGCTGCATGCCGGGTGGGCCGCCACGGTCGAGCGGATCCGTCGTGCGCCCGGCATCGAGCGTGGCAGCGTGAACGACGAGTGGTCGGCGGTGCAGACGATGCGCCACCTGGTCTTCGTCCACGACTCGTGGTTCCGCCGGTGCTGCCTGGGTTCGGCGGAGCTGTTCACGCCGATGGGCATCGGTCCGGACGTCGAGCCCTACCGCGAAGCGCACGGCCTTGACCTGTCGCTCGACCCGGACCTCGACGAGATCGTGAGCGTGCGCGAAGCACAGGCCGCCGAACTCGAAGCCTGGCTCGGCGGGGTCACCGCGGAGCAGCTCGCAGCGCCGGCACCGGTGCCCGAGGACGACGTCTGGCCCCCGTACGCACGTGGGCGTTCGGCGCTGCAGTGCCTTCGCACGGTGCTCAACGAGACCTTCCAGCACCACGGCTTCTGCGTCCGCGACCTCGACCTGATCGACGCGCGGGACGCCTCCACGGCCTGAAACGTGCTCGTCGCGGCCTCTGGCCTGTGCGCACGGCTCCTGCGAGGGAGGATCGGAGGGGAAGTCCCTCGATCGGGTGAAGGCGGCGGGCCGTGCGTGATGACGACTGGGTGTTCGGCTTCGGGTCCACCTCGTGGGAGGACCTGGTCGGGAAGCTGTTCGGCGGGCAGGGTCAGCCGCCGTCTGCGACGAGGCGCACCGACCACCACGGACGCGACCTCACCGCCGCCGCGCGGGACGGCCTGCTCGACCCGGTGATCGGCCGGGAGGACGTCGTCGACGAGATCCTCGAGGTGTTGTCGCGGCGCACCAAGAACAACCCCGTCCTGATCGGTGATCCCGGGGTGGGCAAGACCGCGATCGTCGAGGGCATCGCGGCGCGGATCGCCCGTGGCGACGTGCCCGCCACGCTCGCCGGCAGACGGCTGGTCTCCCTGGACCTGGCGGGCATGGTGGCCGGGGCGAAGTACCGGGGCGAGTTCGAGGAACGGCTCGAGGGCGTGATCGAGGAAGTGGCCGCCACGAACCGGATGGTGGTGCTGTTCATCGACGAGCTGCACACCGTCGTGGGCGCGGGCAGTGCCGAGGCCGCGCCGATGGACGCCGCGAACATCCTCAAGCCCGTGCTCACCAGCGGACGGGTGCAGGTCATCGGGGCGACCACGGCCGAGGACTACCGCCGCCACATCGCGAAGGACGCCGCGTTCGAACGGCGGTTCCAGCCCATCCACGTCGCCGAGCCGTCGGTCGCCGAGACGATCACCATCCTGCGCGGTCTGCGCGGCCGGTACGAGACGCACCACGGGGTGCGGATCACCGACGAGGCGATCGTGTCCGCCGTCGAGCTGTCGGCCCGCTACGTGACCGACCGGTTCCTGCCCGACAAGGCGGTCGACCTGGTGGACCGCGCGGGCGCGCGCGTCCGGTTGCGGGAGAAGGCCCCGATGCCACCGGATCCGGCGGAGCTCGAACAGCGGGTGAGCCGCCTGGAGCGGGAACGGGACACCGCCCCGGAGGAGGAGGTGCCGTTCCTGGACGACGAGCTCCGCCACGCGGCCGCCGACCTGGACGCCGCGCGTACCGCGCTGGCCGAAGCGCCCGAGGTCGGGCCGAACGACGTCGCCGAGATCGTGTCGCGCAGCACGGGCATCCCGGTCGCGCAGCTCACCGAGGCCGAACGGCACCGGTTGCTGCACCTGGAGAGCCACCTGCACCAGCGGATCATCGGGCAGGACGAGGCCGTCGAGGCGGTGGCCGACGCGGTCCGCCAGGGGCGTGCCGGCCTCAAGCACCCGCACCGGCCCATCGGCTCGTTCCTCTTCCTCGGCCCGACAGGGGTGGGCAAGACGGAGGTCGCGCGGGCGTTGGCGGAGGCGCTCTTCGGTTCGCAGGACCGGCTGATCCGGTTCGACATGAGCGAGTTCGGGCAGCAGCACACGGTGTCGCGGCTGATCGGCGCGCCGCCGGGGTACGTGGGGTACGAGGACGCCGGTCAGCTCACCGGCGCGGTCCGGCGCGTGCCGTACTCGGTCCTGCTGCTGGACGAGATCGAGAAGGCGCACTCGGACGTCTTCAACACGCTCCTGCAGGTGCTCGACGCGGGCAGGCTCACCGACTCCCAGGGACGCACGGCGGACTTCGCCAACACGGTGATCATCATGACCAGCAACATCGGTGCCGACCAGCTGCTCGCCGCGGCTGCCTCGGGCGTCGAGGTGGAGCAGTTGCGCGAGCCGTTGATGACCTCGGTCCGCCGCCGGTTCCGCCCGGAGTTCCTCAACCGCGTGGACGAGATCATCCTGTTCCGCGGCCTCGACCAGGGCCAGTTGCGGCAGATCACCGCTTTGCTGCTCGACAGCACCCGGCAGCGGTTGCGCGAGCAGGACATCACGCTCGAAGTGGACGACCAGGCCGTCGACTGGCTCGCGGCCCGCGGTCACGTGCCCGAGTACGGCGCCCGGCCGTTGCGCCGCACGATCGCGAAGGAACTCGACCGGCGGCTGTCCCGTGCCCTGCTCGCGGGTGAGTTGCGCGGCGGGCAGCACGTGCTCGTGACGGTCGTCGACGCGGACCTGGCGCTCACGGTCACCGATCCGGCCTGACCCGTCGGTGCGGGGGTGGTGCCTACTCCCAGGGGTTGCTGCCGGACGCGGTGGCGGGCGTCGTTTCCCAGGGGTTGCTGCCGGCCACCGTGGCGGGCGTCGTGTCGGTGACGGCGTGGGCGGTGGTGGCGGCGACGGTCGTGAAGGCGGCGACGGCGAGGGCGACAGCGGCGATCTCGGCGATGGCGGTGCGGACCATTTGGGGCCTCCTCAGGAATGTTTCTCCGGCGATGGGACAAACGTTATGAGGCTCCTTAATCCCGGGACTATCACGCGGTTTATCCCGGCGCTATCCCGGCGGCGATGGCGACATAAAACATGCTCTGAACTGCGGAGATGCAGGATTTCCCGGTGTTTTGCAGACGGGATATGCGCGGGGATTGCAGCGTGATAGCGGGGCTACCGACTATTGGGCGGACAAAATCATCCGCGTGAAAAGAGGATCCCGAGATGGCCACTCCGCCCGCCTTGGACCCCGGACTTCCGCCCTTCGCCCAACTGCTGCGCAGGCACCGCAGCCGCGTCGGGCTGACGCAGCGGGAGCTGGCCGACCTGTCGACGGTGAGCGTGCGGGCCATCCGGGACCTGGAGCAGGGGCGGGCGTTGCGGCCGCGGCCGGACACGGTCCGGTTGATCGCCGAGGGGTTGCGGCTGGGCAGCCGGGCGCGGCACGACCTGGAGGTGGCCGCAGACCCGGACCGCCGTGCCGAGGTCGACGTGGCCGCCGGCGTCCCGCCCACTTCGCTCTCCGCCCAGGTGGGGCGCGACCTCGAGACCGGTGGCCTGGCCGCCGAACTGGCCGGCGGGTGCAGGCTCGCGACCGTCGTGGGGCTCCCCGGTGTGGGCAAGACGCGGTTCGCGGCGGCGGTGGCCGAGGTGGTGCACGCCAGGATGCCGGTGCTGTGGGCGGGGGTGGACGGCACGCCTCTGCGGGATCCGCGGCTGGCCGGGCTGGTGACCGCGTGGTCGACGGCCGTGCGCACGGGCGGGTGGGCGTACGACGACCTCGCCGAGGTGATCGGCACCCGTTCCGCGCTGGTGGTCCTCGACGGGGTCGACGGGCCGGTGTGCGGGGACGGCGTGCTGCGCCTGCTCGCCGACTGCCCCGGCGTGCGGGTGCTGATCACCGCTCCGGCGCCGTGCGGACTCGCCGGGGAGCGGGTGTTCGTCCTGTCCGGTCTGGAGCCAGGCGACGCGGCCGGACTGCTGCTCGCCGAGCACCCCGGCACGGCCGACCCGGCCGAGGTCGACCGCCTGTGCCGCGCACTCGACGGCCTGCCCGGCGCGCTCGCCGCCGTCGGGTCGTGGTTGTCGGTCTACCCGCTGCCGGAGCTGGCCGCCACCGACCCCGTTCAACTGCTCGACGACACCCTCGTGCGCGCGCTCGCCGGTGCCGCTGAGCCCTACCGGCAGGTGCTGGAGAACCTCCCGGCCCGCTTCGGCCCGTCGGCCGACACCGGCCGGCTGCTGCGCGACCTGCTCCAGCGCGGCCTGGTGCGGCCCGTCGAGACCGAGACCGGCCGCAGCTTCACGGTCTCCCCGCTGATCCGCTCGGTGCTGGCGGCCGCACCGCCGACGCCTTGACCCGCCCCCGTTCGCGGTCGTCCCGGACACGCCCCCGGCCTGCCTCCGCGACTGCCGAGGACGACGCCCTCCCCGTGGTGGACTGGTCGCGACGCCGAGCCCGGGAGCGTGACCGATGGCCCCCATGACGAGCACCGGTCCCACAGGTGCCGCGACGGCTTCCCCCGTGCACGCCTTCTTCGTCCCCGCCGGCCCGGAGGTCCTCAGCGTGTGGCCGTCCACCCCGCACGCCCGCCGGGCGGCGGCGTGGGCCCTGCGGACGCTGGGGTACGACCACCTGGGCGGTGTGGTCTGCCTGATCTCCCCCACCTCCGACGCCCAGGCGGAGTGCCTCGCCATCGCCCTGGCCGTCGCCGACGCCGCGGCGGGCGGCCACCGGCCACCGGGGCCGTTGCCGGACCTGGCCGTCCGCCTGCGGGCCGACCCGGTGCACCTGTGCGGCCTTCGCGCCGCCGCTGGGCTGACCTGAGCCACATCGGTCACGTGCTCGCACCGGACATCGCCGGCACGCGGCTGACCTGAGCCACACCGACCACGTGCCCGCACCGGACATCGGTGCGGGCACGCGGCGTTTCCGGACCATGCGGGAGTGACCCGCCCCGGTCTCCGGAGCGGGTCACTTCCGCTGCAGGCGCTATCCCCGTGCCGCCACCACCTGCTCGGCGGGGACCGGCCAACCGGCCGGAGACCACAGGTCCTCAGTGGACAGTGCGGACGGGTGGTACTTGCCCAGTGCGCTGATGAGCAGGCGCAGCTCCAGGGTCATCGCCTCGACCAGACGGGTCAGGCCCGACTGGGGGTTCTCATCAACCGCCAGCAGGGCCGCCCGGCCGAGACCCGTGGCGGTGGCCCCGGCGGCCAGGCACTTCACGGCCCGCAGTCCTTCCCAGACCCGGCCCGACACCAGCAGGCAGCCGCGCGGGGAACCGATGCGGCGCAGGCACTCCGCCAACGGGAGGCCGACGCCAGCCAGCGACGCCGTGGGGGCCCATCCGCTGCCGCCCTCGGCCCCGTCCACGGTGACCGCGTCCGCGCCCGCCTGCCACGCGACGTCCGCCGCCGCGGCGACGTCACGTCCCGGCGGGAGCTTGACCCACACCCGCGCGCGCGGATAGTTGTTGCGCATCAGGCGGATCTGCTGCCGGAGGATCTCGTCGGTGAACGTCCCGGGGCTGGCGCAGCGCAGCACCCGGTCGCCGGCGGGGTCGATCAGCGGTTCCAGGGCGTACTGGCCGGCCAGGCGATCCGCCTGGGCGCGGTCGACGACGGTCAGGCCGCCGATGCCGGGTTTGGCGCCCTGACCGACCTTCAGCTCGAACCCCAGCCGCCCCGACTCCAGCAGGGGCCGCGTCGCCGGGTCGCTGTAGACGCGGTTCCACACCTCGGCGTCGGCGTCCTCCGTGCTCTGCTGCACCACCACTCCGCCCACCCCGTCCGGGGCGTGGTCGGCGTAGGCCGTGATCCTGGCCAGCAGGGACCGTTCGCCGGTGAAACCGTCGACCGGAACGACGTTCTCGCCGACGACCATCGGGATGCCCAGGGCGCCCGCCTGGGCCGCGGCGGCGCGTCCCAGGTCGGTGCCCACGGCACGGGTCGAGCCGAACGCGGACAGGTACAGCGGCAGGCGTGCGGCGAAACCGCCGACGGTGCTCTCCAGGTCGACGTCGCCGTGCAGGGGTTCGCGGGCGAGGTCGATGAGCTTCTCCAGGCGGCGCGGCATGAACACCGGCGGCACCAGGCGGGTCGCGTCGAGGGCGTCGGCGGGCGCGGGACCCTGCGGCTCGCCCAGCAGGGCGCCGCCGTAGTCCGACAGCGGGGGGAACACCGCCGCGGCGCCGAGGCGAGCCCGTTCCCGGACGGCGTCCTCCGGGAACGTGTCCGCGCGCAACGCGGTCACGGGGACACCACGCCGGGAATCTTCGGGAAGGCGTTGGCCTGCCAGACCGCGTCCAGCCCGCACAGGTAGCGGACCAGCCGCTCCAGTCCGATGCCGAAGCCCGCGCTTCCCGGGACGCCCTCGCGCACCATCTTCAGGTACCAGGCGTACTTCGCCGGGTTCTCCCCGGTCTCGCGCATCCTGGCGACGATGGTGGCGTACTCGTGTTCGCGCTCGCTGCCGCTGCACAGCTCGCCGTAGCCCTCGGGGGCCAGCAGGTCGAAGTTGAGCAGGTGGCCGGGCGCCGCCGGGTTCTCGCGGTCGTAGAAACCGCGGGAGCCCTTGGGGTAGTCGGTGAGGAAGAACGGCCTGCTGGACTTGGACGACAGCAGCGCCTCCCCCGTCCAGTCGATCTCGGCGTCGGGGTTCTGGGCGTGGCCGGTGTCGTGCAGGTCCGCGACGGCGGAGGCGTGGGTGCGCCGGTCGAAGGCCTGGCCGGACAACAGGTCGGCGAACGCGTCCGGGTCGCGGCCCAGGACGTCCAGCTCGGGGGCGCAGCGCTCGACGACGCGGCGCACGACGTGCACGACCAGGTTCTCGGCCACCCGCGTCGCGTCGTCGCGGGAGGCGCCGGCGACCTCGACGTCGATCTGGTGGAACTCGGCGAGGTGCCTGCTGGTCGAACTGGTCTCCAGCGGCTCCAGCCGCACGTTGGGGGCGATGCAGAAGATCCGGTCGAACGCCGTCAGCGACGCC
Source organism: Lentzea cavernae (assembly GCF_014653695.1). Lineage (GTDB taxonomy): Bacteria > Actinomycetota > Actinomycetes > Mycobacteriales > Pseudonocardiaceae > Lentzea > Lentzea cavernae. The sequence goes on from NZ_BNAR01000005.1 coordinate 574,324, forward strand.
TGCTTGTAGAGGATCGCGCTGGTCATCAGCTTGTAGCGGTGGCCGTAGTAGTCGACGTCGACCTGCTTGGCCCCGCGCGCTCCCGGGTCGGTGACCGGGCCGATGACCGGCGGCAGCATCTCGGTGAAGCCCTCCCCGCCCAGGTGTTCGCGCACGGCGTCGAGCACGCGGTGCTGCACGCGCAGCACGGCGCGGGTGGACGGTGAGGTCAGGTGGGCGCGCGGGTCCACCGGCGCCGAGGTGGTCGTGTCCATCGTGGTCACTCCTGGGGACGGGGGCTGGGACGGTCGAAGGCGCGCTCGACGTGGGTGAGCGAGCGGAGCAGTTCGTCGGCGGTGGGGGCGGCGGCGGGGACGGCACGGCCGGCGGGCAGCGGCAGGGCGCCGATGCGCGACCACTGCAGCCGCCCGTCGCCGTCCACGAACGCCCGCGTGCGCCCGGCGTTGTCCTGGTGCAGGCAGTAGGGCACGTCGAGGTAGCCGCGCTCGACCGCGCGGACCAGGGCGATGCCGACGTCGGGAGCGAGGCCGAGCACGGCCTCCACGAGCGCGCGGGCCTCGTCGAGCACACCGGTGTCCTCGATCGGGCCGCCCGGCTCGGCTTGAGCCGCCGCGGCCGCCGCGGTCACCAGCGCGGTGACGTTCTCGGCGACGGTGGGGATGCGGTGCGCCTCGGCCGTCGTCTTGACGATCAGGCGCTCCGCGCCGGTGCGCACGGCCAGTTCCGCCGAGCGTTCCAGCAACGCGGTCGCGCCGTGCGGGGTGCGCGGGAAGACGCCCATGTACGTGTAGAGCACGACGTGCCAGTCCACATCGGACAGATGTTCGGCAGCGAGGGCGCGCAGTGCGGCCACGGCCTCGGCGTCCTGGCCGGGGTCGGTCTGCTGGGCGTAGCTCAACGACATGCTGTCCACGCCGTGCTGGCGGAAGAACAGGCCTTCGAGCACGCTGATCGCCACCAGCAGGCTCGGCGGGCACAGCTGGCCCATCATGCAGCCGCCGAAGGACTCCAGGTGCGGCCGGGCGCCGCGCTCGCGGGCGTCGGACAGCAGCAGGCAGGACTCGGCCCACGCGCGCACCGACTCGGCGACCGGAACCCGGCTGTAGGGCAGGCAGTACGACAGCGGCCCGCCCTCCGTCGCGTCCAGACCGGCGGCCAGCAGGGCCGCGACGATCTTCTGCGGGCACGCGGAGCCGTGCCGCACCTGCACCGGGAAGTCCCGTCCCCGCAGACCGTCGAGCACGGCGCGGGTCGTCCCTGGCGAGTGGGCGACGATGGGGTAACCGTTGAGCTCGGCGCCGGTGTCCAGCGCCCTGCGCACCGCGAGGTGCTCCCCCACGCGGGTGAAGCTGTCCACGGTGATCGTGCCCGCCGCCCTCACCCCGGCGCCGCGCACCGCGGCGAGACCGGCCCGCATCCGCGCCGGTCCGGCGACGCCCATCCTGGGCTGCACGACCAGTTCCCCCGCGGCGGCGGCGCGGGCGACGAAGCCGCCGAACGAGCGGTCGGTCACGACCTCACCCCGGCGGAGAGCCGCTCGACGTAGCGGCGGAACTGCGGGATCGCATCGGCGTCCTCGAACACGGCGTCGAACCCGGCGGCCAGCAGCGCTGCCGCACGACCGCCCGCGCCGTCGACGCCGAGCTTGCCGCCGATGACGACCGGGGTGCCTGCCAGTCGTGCGCGCAGCGGTCCGATGACGCGCCTGGCGTCCTGGAACCCGTGCCCGTTCACGCTGCCGAGCACGACGAGGTCGGGTGCGGCCTGTCCGCATTTCGACGTCAGCAGTCCGTCGGGGACGCACGCCCCCAGGTTGGTGACGCGGTGTCCCATCTCCTCCAGCACCAGCTGCAGGTACACGAGGTTCCAGGTGTGCGCGTCGGAGGCGAGCCCGGAGACCACGATGTCGAGGCGGGCTGCGTCCGGGCGGGCGGCGTCCAACTCCATGGGGCGAGCTCCTCGGTCGCGGGTGTTTCCCTGCCCCGAAAGTTAGAAGCCGCGCCCCGCGCCACCAGGCAGCGCCGACGGCAGCCGTCCGGCAGTTGCCGCTATAGGGACGGCGGATCGACGTAGTAGAAACGTCTGCTGCAGAGCAAAAGTCCCTCGTCGGACAGGGTGACCACGTCAGCGAACTCGGACGGGAAGCGGCGTTCCGCGTCCGGAGGCGGGGTGTAGCGGCCGACGACGACCACGGTGTCCTTGTCCGCCACGAGCTTGTGGATGTGATGCCTTCCCTTGAGGGCGTGGGCGGTGTTCAGCAGCCGCACGGTGTCGTCGCGGCCGTGGCCCGGTGGCGCGTCGCTGCGTTTGAGCTGCATGTCGGGATGCAACAAAGAGGCGTAACCGTCCAGGTCCCCCGTGTCGAGGTAGTGGTAGGAGAGGCGTACGTGGTCGACACCTGCGGCGGTGCTCATGGCGGTTCTCCTCACGCGATGAACGACCACGGTCCCGCCGCCGGGCAACCTGCCGATATCTCCACGCTATCGCCGGGGCTTGTACTCCTCCGTGACCATGTGCTTACTCTCGGGGAATCGCAGACCGTGAAGGGTGGCCGCGCGCTATGTCTCCAGGGAGATTCCGGGTTCTCGGCCCGGTGGAGGTCGACGGTCTCGGCGGCGCCGCCCGGATCCCACCGGGCAGGCAGCAGGTGATCCTCGGGCTGCTTCTCGTGGAGGCGAACCGGGTCGTGAGCACCGAGGCGCTCGTCGACGCCCTGTGGGACGAGAGCCCGCCCGACACCGCGCGCACACAGGTGCAGATCTGCGTCTCCCGGTTGCGCCGCACCCTGGACACCGCGGGCATGTCCGCGGTCATCGACACCCGTCCGCCCGGTTACGAACTGCGGCTCAACGGGGACGCGCTGGACCTCGCCGACTTCCTCGCCCGCACGGCGGAGGCCCGTGTGCTGGTCAAGGAGGGCCGTGCCGCCGAGGCGGCCGCGCTCCTGCGGGAGGCCGCGGCGCTGTGGCGCGGGCAGTGCCTCGGCGGGGCTCCCAACCGGACGTTGCGCACCCGCGCGTTGCGGCTGGACGAGGACCGGCTCACCTGCGTCGAGGACTACCTGGAACTGGAGCTGGAACTGGGCCAGCACCACCAGCTCGTCGGCGAGGTCACGCGCCTGGTCCACGAACACCCGTTGCGGGAACGCCCGCGCGCACTGCTGATGCTCGCGCTGCACCGCTCCGGCAGGCAGGCCGAGGCCCTCGACACCTACCGCGCAGGCCGTGCCCTGCTCGTCGAGGAACTGGGTCTGGAGCCGGGGGAACGATTACGGGAGCTGGAGGCGGCGATCCTGGCCGGCGAGACCCCGGCCCAGCGCCAGGCCGAGCCCGCCCCGCGCCCCGCCGCCACCGCGCAGCCGGCCCGTCCGCGGCAGCTGCCCGCCGACACCGCCGACTTCGTCGGTGACGAGGAGATGTTGCGCGGCGCGGAGTCCGTGCTCGTCGGGGAGGCCGCGCGCTCGGCCGTGGGGGTCGTGGTGATCACCGGGCGCCCCGGCGTCGGCAAGAGCACCGTGGCCGCCCACCTCGCGCACCGGGTGGCGCACGAGCACTTCCCCGACGGACAGCTGTACTGCGACCTGCACGGCACCGGCGCACCGTCCACTGTGGACGACGTGCTGGGCCGTTTCCTCCTGGCGCTGGGCATCCCCGGCCCGGCGATCCCCGAAGGCGTCGACGCCAGGCTGGAGATGTACCGCACGCTGCTGGCCGACCGCCGGGTGCTCGTCGTGCTCGACGACGCGGCCACCGAGGGACAGGTCCTGCCCCTGCTGCCCGGCAGCAGCACGTGCGCCGTCGTGGTGACCAGCCGCTCGCGGCTGACCGGCCTCCCCGGCGCCCGCCAGGTGGAGCTGGACGTCCTCGACGCCCAGCAGTCGTTGCGGCTGCTCGGCATGGTCGTCGGAGAACACCGCGTCACCCGCGAACCCGAGGCCGCCGCGGCACTCGTGCGCACCGTCGGCGGCCTGCCGCTGGCGCTGCGGATCATCGCCGCCCGCCTGGCCGCCCGCCCCCACTGGACGCTCGCGTCGATGGTGCTCCGGCTGGCCAGCGAACGACACCGCCTCGACGAGCTCGCCCACGGCGAACTGACCATCCGCGCCAGCCTCGCGCTGACCCACGACGGCCTCGACCGCCGGTCCCGCGTGCTGTTCGGCCTGCTGAGCCTCACCGAGGGCCCCGTCGTCCCCGGCTGGATCGCGGGCGCGGTCCTCGACGACGACCGCCCGTTCCCGTCCGACCTGCTCGAACCGCTGGTGGACGTCCAGGTGCTCGACGTGGTCTCGGTCGAGCCCACCGGCGAGTTCCGCTACCGCTACCAGGACGTGCTGCGCCTGTTCGCCAGGGAGAAGGCCGCGCAGGACATCCCCGCCACCGACCGCACCGCCGCGGTCTCCCGCCTGCTCGGCGGCTGGCTGGCCCTGGCCGAACGCGCTCACCGCGACATCTACGGCGGCGACTACACAGTCCTGCACGGCACCGCACCGCGCTGGCAACCCGAGGTCACCTTCGCCGACCCGCTCGAATGGATGGACGGCGAACTCGAGAACCTCTGCGCCGCCGTCCACCAGGCGGCCACCTCCGGCCTGGACGAGCTCTGCTGGGACCTCGCCGTCACCTCGGTCACCCTCTTCGAGTCCCGCGGCTATCTCGCCCACTGGGAACGCACCCACGCCGAGGCCCTCACCGCCTGCCGCGCCGCGGGCAACACCCGTGGCACCGCAGCAGTCCTGAGCTCCCTGGGCACGCTCCACATCAACCGCGGCCGCCTCGACGACTCCCGCGCCGCCCTGCTCCCGGCCAGGGACCTGTTCGCCGACCTCGGCGACACCCACGGCCTGGCCCTGTGCGACCGCGACCTGGCCCTGATCGCCCGCAACACCGGCGACGCCACCACCGCCCTGCGCCTCTACGACCGCTCCCTCACCGCCTACGGCGAAGCCGGCGACATCGTGGGCCGCGCCATCGTCCTGACCCAGCGCGCCTTCATCCTGGCCACCAACGGCGAGATCACCCAGGCCCGCACCGACCTCGCCGAGGCGATGGCCGTGCACGAGTCCGTCGGCTACACGGGAGGCGCCGCCCGCACCCTCAACCGCATCGGCCAGGTCCAGGCCATGGCCGGCGAGCACGCCGCGGCCACCGCGACCATGCGCCGCGTCCTCGAGATGGTCCGCGACACCCGCGACGTGATCGGCGAGGGCCAGCTCCTGCGCAACCTGGGGCAGGTGAGCGCCGCCGCGGGTCGGGTTGGGGAGGCTCGCGCCTATTTCGAGCAGGCTCTGGCGATTCGTGAGCGGATTCTGGATCACACGGCGGCGAGCACGATTCGGGCTGAGTTGGCGGCGCTGCCCGCTGGGGAGGCTCACACGCTGGCCCCGACTGGGTGATCCGGGGTCGGCGGCGACACGAGAGGCGCTGGCGGGTTGGCGCCAAGGCGAACTGGTCGCTCGGCTGGCGGGCTCGCTCGGCTGGCTCGGCGGGCTGGCTCGCTCGGCTGGCTGGCTGGCTCGGTCGGCGGGCTGGCTCGGCGGGCGGGCTGGCACGGCTGGCTGGCTCGGCGGGCGGGCGGGCTGGCACGGCTGGCCGGCTCGGTAGGCGGGCTGGCACGGCTGGCCGGCTCGGTAGGCGGGCTGGCACGGCTGGCCGGCTCGGCGGGCGGGCTGGCACGGCTGGCTGGCACGGTGGGCTGGCTGGCACGGTGGGCTGGCTGGCACGGTGGGCTGGCTGGCACGGTGGGCTGGCTGGCACGGTGGGCTGGCTGGCACGGTGGGCTGGCTGGCGAACGGTGTGCTGACGCGGTTGGCTGGCGGACGCGTGCTGGCTCGGTGGGCGAGCTGGCGAGCGCGTGCGCCGGCGCGGTTGGCAGACACCAGAACCGCACCCCGGCCCTTCCCCCGCAACCCGTTCCTCACCCCACAACCCCGGCCGCGGGATGAGCGCGGAGGCCCGAGGAGCCCCCACGCCCGCCCCGCACTCCGGTCACACCCCGGCGGGGACGGACTCCAGCGCCGGGATGAACCGGGGCAGCGACCGCCACACCTCCTCGGTGTAGAAGTGCCCGCCCGGCAACTCCACGTGCCGGTACTCGCCCCCGGCCAGCGCCCGCCACTGCGCCGCCGTGTCCGCGACGATCACGTCGTCGTCGGCCCCGGTCAGCACCTGCAGCGGCACGCCGACCGTGGTCCCGTCGGCGTAGGCGAACGTGTCGCGGACGCGGATGTCGGCCCGCATCAGCTCGAGCGCCATCTCGCGCAGTTCCTCGTTGCCGAGGACGTAGTCCGCGAGGAGGCCGTTGACCGTCATCCACGACAGCAGTCCCGCGTCGGTGTCGCTTTGGGCGGGGAACATGTCGCGTGGTGTCAGTCCGCGGCTCGGGGCGTTGGCCGAGGAGACGACCAGGGCGTCCGGGAGGCGGCCGCCGGCCTTCTCGATGCGGGCGGCCACGTCGAACGCCATCCAGCCGCCCATGCTGTGTCCGAAGAGGACGTACGGGCGGGTGGCCGCCGCGAGGACGGCCGAGGTGGCGTCGGCCGCGAGGGCCTGCCAGTCGTCGGCGTGGTCCTCGAGGAAGCGCCCGTCCCTGCCGGGGTAGCAGATCGCGGCCAGTTCCACGTCGGCGGGCAGGACGTCGGCCCAGGGCAGGTACGGGCCAGCGCCGCCGCCGCAGAAGCCGAGGCACACCAGCGACCTCGTGGCCTCCGGCTTGCGGCGGGGGCGGACCACCACGTTGTCGATGTTGTCCACGGTTCCTCCTAGACGCGCAGGGACTCGACGTGCCGGGCGAGGTCGGTGAGGCGGGGGTGGCGGTAGACGTCTCGGGTGGACATCTTGAGGCCGAAGGTCTTCTTCACCTTCGACACCACCCGCAGGGCGACCAGGGAGTGGCCGCCGAGGGCGAAGAAGTCGTCGTCGGCGTTGACCGAGTCGCGGCCGAGGACCTCGGCCCACACCTGGGCGATGAACTGTTCGAACTCGCCTTCCGGGGCGGTGCCGGCCGCGGCGGGCGGTGCGGGCAGGGCGGCGGTGTCGAGCTTGCCGCCCGGGGTGAGCGGCAGTGCCGCGACCTCGACGAACGCGGCCGGGACCATGACCTCCGGCAGGGAGGCGGCGGCGTGCTCGCGCAGTCCGGACGCGCCCTCCAGGCCCGAGGGCACGTAGTAGGCGACGGGCTGGCCGCCCAGGTCGTCGCGGACGACGACGGCTGCCGCGGCGACGGCCGGGGACGACCGCACGACGGTCTCGATCTCGCCCAGCTCCACGCGGTGGCCGCGGATCTTCACCTGCCGGTCGGCGCGGCCGTGGAACTCCAGCAGGCCGTCCGCGGTGCGGCGCACCAGGTCGCCGGTGCGGTACATGCGCGCGCCCGGCTCGCCGGAGGGGTCCGGCAGGAAGCGGCCGGCGGTCAGGCCGGAGCGGCCGAGGTAGCCGTGGGAGACGCGGGGGCCTGCGATGCAGAGCTCGCCGATCTCGCCGTCGGGCACCTCCCGCAGGCCGGCGTCGAGCACCAGGAGCCTGTTGCCGGGCAACGGGTCGCCGATGGTCGGGTGCTCGCCCCGCACCAGGGCGACCGTCGCGTCGACGGTGCACTCGGTCGGGCCGTAGAGGTTGAACGCCTCCACGGTCCCGGCGGCGGCCAGTTCCCGCCACACCGGCACGCTGATCGGCTCGCCGCCGATGAACAGGCGCAGCCGCCTGCCGTCGGGACGTCCGGGCAGCAGGTGCTCGCGCAGCATCTCCCAGTGCGTCGGCGTCATGTCCACATCGGACACACCGCACTCGTCGAGCCACGCGACCAGCTTGGCGGGCTCGGTGCGGTGCGCGTCCTCCAGGACGACGATCGTGTCGCCGCGGCAGACCCGCGCCCACTGCTGCACCGACGCGTCGAAGGACGCGCTGGCGTTCCACGCCACGACACCGGGTTCGGCCGCGTACACGGCCATCTGCTCCAGTCCGTCCACAAGGGACGCGACACCACCGCGGGTGGCCTGCACCCCCTTGGGCAGACCGGTCGAGCCGGAGGTGTAGATCACGTAGGCGGCGTCGTCGGCGGACACGGCAACGTCGACGTGCTCACCGCCGACGAGAGCCAGGTCGTCCGGCGTCACGGTCGTGCGCACAGCGGCGTCGCCCGCCATGTGGGCCAGGCGGTCGGCGGGGTAGGCGGGGTCGAGCGGCACGTACGCCGCCCCGGCACGCCACACCGCGAGCAGCGAGACGAGCAGCCCGCTGCCCCGCGGAACGCGCACACCCACGCGATCCCCGCGCACCACTCCGCGCGCGGCGAGCACGGCGGCCAGCGCGGCCGTGCGGGCCTCCAGTTCGGCGAACGTCAGCGCGCCCGCGGTGTCGCGCACGGCGATCCGCTCGGGCGCCGTCCGCACGACGTCGTGGAAGCGGGACAGCAGGTCCCGGCCGGTCATCGGTCCTCTCCGCTCACCGGGGTGGCCGACGGGGCGACGGTGGGCGCGCAGTCCAGCACGGAGACCGGTTCGCCCATGGCGACGACGATCTTGCGGTCGCCGCGGAACGGGTCGCGGCCGTGCGTGGACAGGATGTTGTCGACCAGGAGCAGGCCACCGCGCTCCCAGCGGCGGCGGGTGGTGGCGGCGTCGTAGGCGGCCTGGATGGTGGCGAGCTCCTCGCGGCTGAGCACGGTGCCGTCGCCGAAAGCGGTGTTGAACGGCAGGTCCTCGACGCCGAACTCGTCGACCAGCGCGTCGCGCAGCTCCTCGTCGAGCGCCCACTCGTTCCAGAACGCCATGTGGTTGAACCAGACCTCCGCACCGGTCACGGGGTGCGAGATGATCCCGGGGCGCAGCTGGGTGGTGCGCAGGTGGCCGTCGGACTGCCAGTCGCAGGACACCAGGTTCTCCGCGCCGTACGCCTCGACCTCCTCCTTCGTGGTCGCGGCGAACGCGGTCTGCCACGAGGTGGAGATGTGCTCGGAGTAGCTGCGGTTGAGCAGCCAGCCGACCTTGCGCATCTTGGCCACGAGTTCCGCCGGCAGCGACGCGAGCACCTTGCGGCAGTCGGCCACCGGGGTCGCGCCGCCCTCGGGCGGGGCGATCAGGCAGGCGAACATGAGCAGACCGGGGAAGGTCAGGGTGTAGCTGTTCTCGTTGTGCATGTGGATCGCCTGCGCGGCGGGCAGGTCCGTGGACGAGAACACCCCGTTGCCGAAGTCGCTGCGCGGGGTGGCCTTCTCCCGGTACGGGGTGCGCTCGGGCATGAGCGTGTCGCGCACGAGGCCGAAGTCGTCGACGTCGTGCACCGGCAGGCCTCGCACGTACACCGAGCTGTGCTCGTGCAGCAGGGCGCGCAGGGCGTCGGTGTTGGCCCGCAACCACTCCGTGGCCTGCTCGATCGTGTGCACGTTCTCGGCGTCGACGGTGGCAGGAGCGCCGGGCTCGATCGTGACCACCAACGGCGCCGTACCTGACAAAGCGGTGGGGCTCATCGCACTTTCCTCTCTGCTGGCGTGGTGCCGACGCTAGGGACGCCGCGAACCCCTGTGCGGCAGGCGGTGCGGCAGCTGCTGGGGCAGGTGCGGGCTTCCGCCAAGGTGCCGCTCGACCTGCCGATCCGGCCGTCGGCGCGCGCCTAGCTTTCGACTCGAACGTCCACCGCGCACACCGATCCGGAGGGTGACATGTCGCTGCACGAGGAGGTCGGCCGCTTCGCGACCGCCGCACCGGATCGCACCGCGGTGCGGACCGGCGGGAGGTCGACCGGCTACGCCGAGCTCGACCGGCTGGCGGGTGCGCTGGCCGCGGAACTCGCCGGCGCCGGACTGCGGCCCGGCGGCGTCGTCGCGGTGCGCAGCGGTGCGCGGCCGGACTACGTGACCGCGATGCTGGCCGTGTGGCGGGCGGGCGGCGTGTACCTGCCGCTGGACCCCGAAGCCCCGGCCGAGCGCACGCGGGACATGCTCGACGACGCCGGCGCGGCCCTGCTCGTCGAGGACGGCGCGGTCCGCGAGACCGGTGTCGCCGCCCGCGTCGCGACCGCCGGCCTGGCCTACCTGATCTACACCTCGGGCACCACCGGCCGTCCCAAGGGCGTCGCCGTCGACCACGCCGCACTGGCCGCGCACGTCCCCGCCGTCGCGCAGCGCTTCGGCATCACCGGCCAGGACGTGGTGCTGCAGATGGCGGGCCCGTCGGTCGACGTCGCCGTCGAGCAGGTCCTGACCGCGCTCACCACGGGCGCATGCCTGGTGCTGCCCGAACGACGGCTGCTGTCGGTCGACGAGCTGCTGCGCCTCGTCGAGGACGAGCAGGTCACCGTGGCCAACCTCCCCGCGGGCTACTTCCACGACTTCACCGCCGCCCTGGACCGGGTGCCGCCGTCGCTGCGCACCATGATCTCCGGCAGCGACCGCCTGTCCCCCGCCGCGGCCGCCGAGTGGACCCGGCGCACCGGGGTGCGCCTGTTCAACGCCTACGGCCCCACCGAGACCGTGATCACCGCGACGGTGCACGCGACGGCCGGGGAGACCGGCTCGGTGCCGATCGGCACGCCGGTCGGCGGGCGGCGCGCGCACGTCCTCGACGGCCTGCGCCCGAGCGACGAGGGCGAGCTGTACCTCGGCGGCCCCGAGCTGGCCGTGGGCTACCTGGGCAGCGCGGCGCTGACCGCGGCCCGCTTCCTGCCCGACCCGTCCGGTCCGCCCGGATCGCGCATGTACCGCACGGGCGACACCGTCCGCCGCGACTCCGGCGGCGTGCTCGACTTCGTCGGCCGCGGCGACGACCAGGTCAAGGTCCGCGGCTACCGGGTGGAGCTGGGCGAGGTGCAGCACGCCCTCGCCGCGCACCCGGCCGTGGAGACCTGCGCGGTCGTCCCGCACGGCACCGGCCTGGCCGCCTACGTCACGGGAGCCGCGGACACCGCCGAGGTGCGCGACTTCCTCGCCCGCCGGTTGCCCTCGCACATGGTCCCCGCCTCGGTCACGGCGCTCGACCGGCTGCCCCTCACCGACGGCGGCAAGGTCGACCGCGCCGCGCTGCCCGCCCCGGCCGCCTCCGAACCGGCTCCTGAGGACGACGCGCCCCGCGACCACACCGAGCAGCTGCTCGCCGGCATCTGGGCCGACGTGCTGGGGGTCCGCCGGGTCGGCGCGCACGACAACTTCTTCCACCTCGGCGGTGACTCGCTGACCGCCGTCCGGGTCGCGAGCCGCGTGTTCGAGGCGTTCGGCCCGGTCTCGCCGTACCTGGTCTTCGAGGCGCCCACGCTCGCGGAGTTCGCCGCCGCGCTGCGTGCCGGTTCGACCCCGGCCCGTCCCGGTCCGGTCGCCCGGCCCGGCTCCCCCGCGCCGTTGTCGCGGTTCCAGCGCGGTCTGTGGCTGCGCGAGTGCTGGGAGCCCGGCGGCTCGGTCTACAACGTGCCGTGGCTGTTCCACTTCAGCGGACCGCTCGACGCGGCCGCGCTGCGACAGGCGCTCCAGGCGGTGGCCGATCGGCACGACGCACTGCGCTCGACCATCGGCACGGACGCGGACATGGCTCCCGTGCTGATCGTCCACGACCGCGTCGAGGTGCCGTTCACCGAGACCCACGCTGAGCTGGAGTCGGAGGTCTCCACCGCGGCGCAGCTGCCGTTCGACCTGGCCTCGGGACCGCTGCTGCGCGCCCGCCTGGTCCACACCGGCCCCGGCGAGGCGACTCTCGTGCTCGTCGTGCACCACATCGTCTGGGACGAGGGGTCGCTGCGGGTGCTCGACCGCGAACTCCGCGAGTGCTACCTCGCCGCCGTCGAGGGCCGGGCACCCCGCCTCCCCGATCTGGCCGTCCAGTACAGCGACTACGCCCGTTGGTCCACAGAGGACGAGTCCGATGTGGACTACTGGGTGGAGCACCTGCGCGGTGCGCCGTCGACGCCGGCCATCCGCCCCGACCTGGACGGCACCGCGGGCACCGGGCGCGGCGGGGTCCTGCCCTTCGCCTTCGGCCCGGAACTGGCCGAAGGCGTGCGCGCCCTCGCCCGCGCCGCCGGTGCCACCCCCTACCTCGTCCTGCTGGCCGCTCTCGTCGAGGCGCACCGGCGCCGCGGGGCCGGCGACGTGGTGATCGGCACCCCGGTCAGCGTCCGCGACCGCGCCGAGCTCGACGCGCTCGTCGGCTACTTCATCAACCTGGTCCCGTTGCGCTTCCGGCCCGACGGCGAGGAGCTGACCGGCCGCGACCTGCTCGACCACGTGCGTTCGGTGGCGTTGGACGGCTTCCGCCACCAGGGCGTGCCGTTCGAGGAGATCGTCGCCGCGACGTCCGGCGAACGCAGCGGCGCGGGCACTCCCCTGTTCCAGCTGGTGTTCGAGATGCACACCGCTGAGGCCGGCACGGCCCCGTACGGCGCTGTGACCGTCGAGAAGCGTTTGCACTCCAACGAGTTCTCCCGGTTCGACCTGTCGTGGTCGGTCGAGGACGACGGGGTGGGCTTCCACGGCCGCGTCGAGTACGCCGCCGACCTGTTCGCCCCCGCGACCGCCGAGGCGCTGGGCGCGCAGTGGCGTGCGGTGGTCGAGGAACTGGTCGCCGACATCGACGCGGAACTGCCCGCGCCGGCCCTGCCCGTCGACATCGACACCCCCGTGCACGTGCGCATCGCCTCGCAGGCCGCTCGGACACCGGACGCCACCGCCCTGGTGTCCGGCGCGGAGTCGCTGACCTACGCGGAGCTCGACGCCGCCGCCAACCGCGTGGGCCGGCACCTCACCGCCCTCGGGGTCGCCCCCGGCGACGTGGTGGCCGTCCGCATCCCCCGCGACACCGCCCTGGTCGTGGCGCTGCTCGCCGTGCTCAAGGCGGGTGCGGCCTACACGCTGCTCGACCCCGACCTGCCCGCCGCCCGCCAGGACCAGGTGGTCGCCGACGCCGGCGTGCGGTTGATCGTCACCGCCGACGTGGTGGCCGCGGCCACGGAGGACGGCGACTTCGTGGTGCCGGTCGACGCCGACGCCGTCGCCTGCGTCATGTACACCTCCGGCTCCACGGGCCGTCCCAAGGGCGTCGCCGCCACGCACCGGGCGCTCGCGGCCACCTACAGCGGCCAGGACTACGCCGGGTTCGGCCCGGACGAGGTCTGGCTGCAGTGCTCGCCCGTGTCGTGGGACGCGTTCGGGCTGGAGCTGTACGGCGCACTGATGTTCGGCGGGACCTCCGTTCTGCACCCCGGCCAGCGGCCCGACCCGCAGACCATGGCCGACCTGGTCGCCCGGCACGGCGTCACGCAGCTGCAGCTGTCGTCGAGCCTGTTCAACTTCCTGGTCGACGAGCTCCCGGAGGTCTTCGCCGGCCTGCGGGTGGCGTTCACCGGCGGTGAGCGCGCCTCGGCCGCCCACATCGCCCGCCTTGCCGAGCGGTACCCGCACGTGCGCGTGGTGAACGGTTACGGACCGGTGGAGAGCATGGGCTTCACCACCACCCACGACGTGGCTCCGGTCGATCCCTCCGCGGCGGTGCCCATCGGCCGGGCGGTGGCGCACAAGGGCGTCCACGTCCTCGACGAGAAGCTCAAGCCCGTCGGCGGCAGCGAACAGGGCGAGATCTACGTGACGGGCGCGGGCCTCGCGCTGGGCTACGTCGCCCAGTCCGGGATCACCGCCGGGCGGTTCCTGCCCGACCCGTTCGGCCCGCCGGGATCCCGCATGTACCGCACCGGCGACATCGGCGCGTGGAACCCGGACGGCACCCTCGCCATCACCGGCCGCGCCGACGACCAGGTCAAGATCCGCGGCTTCCGCGTGGAGCCCGGCGAGGTGGCCGTGGTGCTGGGCGGGTGTCCCGGCGTCGGCGACTGCGCGGTCGTGGCGCACGAGCCCGTGCCCGGCCAGCCCCGCCTCGCCGCCTACGTCACCGCCCGCGGCGACGTCGTCCCGGACCTCGCCGGCGTGCACGACTTCCTCGCGGGCCTGCTGCCCGACTACATGATCCCGTCCAGCGTGACCGTCCTCTCCTCACTTCCGTTGACGGCCAACGGAAAACTCGACCGGGCTGCCCTACCGGTCCCCACCGAGGCCGTCGCCCCCTCGGGCGGTCCGGCCACGACCGACGCCGAACGCCTGGTGGCACGCGTGTGGGCCGAGGTGCTCGGACTCGCCGAGGTCGGCCCGCACGACAACTTCTTCCGCGTGGGCGGCAACTCCCTGGCCGCGGTGCGGGTCGCCATGCACCTGTCCAGCGCCACCGGGTCCCGCGTCCTGCCCCGCCAGGTGTTCGCCGCACGCACCGTGAGCGCCCTCGCCCGCACGCTCGAGACGACTGGAGCAGCCCAGTGAGCACCACGACGCCGGTGTCCGGCCTGCAGCGCGGCCTGTGGTTCATGGACCGCTGGAACCCGGGATCACCCGCCTACCTCGTGCCGTGGGTCTTCGAGTTCGACGGCCCGGTGTCCGCCGACGTGCTGCACCGCGCCCTGCTCCTGCTCGTCGGCCGGCACTCCGCTCTACGCACCACGTTCGACCTCGGCCCTGACGGTCCTGTTCGGACAGTGCATTCCGCCGTGCGGCTGCCGTTCGCGGAGGTTTCGGTCGACGGGCAGGCCTTGCGGGCACTGCTGGACTCCGAGACCCGCACCGGGTTCGACCTGGCCGAGGGGCCGCTGCTGCGGGCCACCCTGGCCACCGGGCCCGGGGTGCCGGACACGCTCGTCCTCGTCGTGCACCACATCGTGTGGGACGGCTGGTCGGCCGGGGTGTTCGAGCGGGAGCTGGCCGAGGTCTACAACGCCCTCGCCTCGGGCAGGGAACCCGACCTCGCACCTCTGGACCACTCCGGTGACGTCGCGGTGCCGGCAGAGGACTCGCTGGCCTACTGGACGGAGCGGCTCGCCGGCGCTCCCGCCGAGCTGACGCTGCCGACCGACCGGCCCCGTCCGCCCAGCCGGACGTTCGCGGGCGGCACGGAGATGTTCGGCCTGCCGGAGGGAAGCTCGAACAGGATCCGCGACCTGGCCGCCGACCTCGGCGCGACGCCGTTCGTGGTGCAGGTGGCCGCGTTCGCCGCGCTGCTGCACCGCTACACCGGCGCGCGGGACCTGGTGGTCGGCACACCGGTCACCACCCGCGACCGTCCCGAACTGGCCGACGTCGTCGGCTACTTCGTCAACATCGTCGCGCTGCGCGTGTCCGTGGACCCCGCCGCCACCTTCGCCGACCTGGTCGAGCAGGTCCGCGACGCCGCGTTCGACGCCTACGCCTACCTCGACGTGCCGTTCGACGAGGTCGTCGACGCGCTGGCACTCGAACGCTCGGCCCGGCACGCGCCACTGGTGCAGGTCGTCTTCGGCGCGCACGCCGAGGACCCGGCACCGCTGCGCTTCGGCACGGCCACCGCGACCCGGCGCATGCACCACAACGGCACCAGCAAGTTCGACCTGACCTGGTCGACCTTCGACGACGGTGAACTGCGGGGCGAGGTGGAGTACGCCACCGACCTGTTCGACCGGGAGACCGTGCTGCGCATGGCCGGCCACTGGCGCACCCTGCTCGCCGCCGCGCTGGACGCGCCGGAAGCGCCGCTGTGGCGGCTGAGCCCGCTCGACGCCGCCGAGACGGCCGCCGCGCTCGCACCGCCTCGCGCCGACCAGGCGGCTGTGGCACCGCTGGCCACTCAGGCGGCTGTGCCGCCGATGGCCACTCAGGCGGCTGTGCCGCCGCTGGCCGACCTCGCCGCTGCGCCGTCATCGGTGCCCTCGCAGGCAACTCCGGCCAGCGTGCGGCCGATGGCATCGACGCCTGCCGGGCAGGCCGCTGTGCCGCCACTGGCACCGCTGCCCGCCACCCAGGCCGCGGTGCAGCCGTCGACGGCGCCGCAAGCAACGCCGTCCGCCGTGCCGCCGCTCGCCACCCAAGCCGCTACACCGCCCGCACCCCCGCACGCCACCCCGGCCACTCCCCGAACGCTGCACCGCGCGTTCGAGGCCGCCGCCGACGCCCACCCCGACCGCCTCGCCCTCACCTGCGGCGACCAGTCGTGGACGTACGCGGAGCTGGACGCGGCCGCCAACCGCGTCGCCCACACCCTCGCCGCCGACGGCGTGCGCCGAGGCGACCGGGTCGGCGTGCTGCTGGAGCGCGGCGAGCGGGTCGTCACCACGATCCTGGGCGTGCTCAAGGCCGGCGCGGCCTACGTGCCCGTCGACCTGGCCACCCCGGCGGACCGGGCCGAGTTCGTCTTCGCCGACACCGGCGTCGACGTGGTCGTCACCGACGACTACCTGGCCGACCCGCGGCTGGCACAGGCGCCGTCGCACCGGCCCGGAATAGAGGCCGGCCCGGCCGACCTGGCGTACATCATCTTCACGTCCGGCTCGACCGGCCGCCCCAAGGGCGTCGCGGTCTCGCACGAGCACGTCGGCAGGCTGATGCGCTCGGGCGCGGAGCACTTCGCGTTCGCCGAGAACGACGTGTGGACCCTGTTCCACTCCTACGCCTTCGACTGGACGGTCTGGGAGCTGTGGGGGCCGCTGCACCACGGTGGCCGGTTGGTCGTGGTGCCTCGTGTGGTGAGCCGTTCGCCCGAGGCGTTCGCGGACCTGCTCTCGGACGAGCGCGTCACCCGTCTGTGCCTGACGCCGTCGGCGCTGCGGACGCTCGAGGGTGTTCTGCGCGGCGCACCGCGTCCGCTGCCCGCGTTGCGGTCGGTGATGCTCGGCGGGGAGGCGCTCGAACCGGCCGTGGTGCAGCGCTGGTTCGCGCTGGAGCACTGCCCGCCGGCGGTCCTGTGCAACCTCTACGGCATCACCGAGACCACGGTGCACGTCACGACGCTCGACGTGCCCGGCGCGGCGGGGTTCGGTCGCAGTCTGATCGGCGAGCCGATGCCGCACCTGTCGGCGTTGGTGCTCGACGAGCGCCTGCAGCCGTGCCCGGTCGGCGTCCCCGGCGAGTTGTACATCGGGGGCGGGTCGCTGGCCAACGGGTACTGGGGTCGTCCTGGGCTCACGGCGCGGCGGTTCCTGCCCGACCCGTACGGGGTCATGCCCGGTGGCAGGCTCTACCGCACCGGGGACGTGGCGCGGCGGTTGGCCGGTGGCGGTCTGGAGTACGTCGGCCGGTGCGACAACCAGGTCAAGGTGCGCGGGTTTCGCATCGAGCTCGGTGAGGTCGAAGCCGCCGTCGCCGCGCATCCCGCGGTCACGTCCTGCGTGGTGACCGTGCACGACGACAGGCTCGCCGCCTACGTCACGGTCGACGGGGCCGCACCGTCGTACGCCGAGTTGCGCGCGTTCCTCGCCACGACCCTGCCCGAGCACATGATCCCGGCGACGGCGACCGTGCTCGGGGTCATTCCGCTGACCGTCAACGGCAAGGTCGACCGGAAAGCGCTGCCGGCGCCCGATCTCGGGTCCGTGCTCGACACCGAGGCGCACGTCAGCCCTGAGACGCCGCAGGAGCGCGCGCTCGCCGAGGTCTACGCCGAGGTGCTCGACCTCGACGGTGTGGGCGCCCGGGACAACTTCTTCCACCTGGGCGGCGACTCCATCCGCGCCGTCCACCTGGCGGGGAAGCTGCGCGAGCGCGGCTGGACGCTGTCGCTGCCGGACCTGTTCGGCGCGCCGACGCCGGCCGAGCTCGGCCCGCTGTTGAAGGCCTGCACCGGTCCGGCGAAGCAGTCGGCAGCGTTCGACCTGGTGTCGGACGCCGACCGGGAAGCGCTGCCGGCGGACGTCGTGGACGCCTACCCGATGGTGGCCATGCAGATGTCGATGATCTTCCACATGGAGCTGTCCGACGACGCGGGCGGTTACCACAACGTCAACAGCTACCGGGTCGCCGGCACGCTCGACGAGGCCGCGCTGCGCCGCGCCGTCGGTGACGCCATGACCCGCCATCCCGTGCTGCGGACCACTTTGGACGTGTCCCGCTACAGCGAGCCGTTGCAGTTGGTGCACGCCGAGGCGCCGATCCCGGTGCACGTGGAGGACCTGCGCGGGCTGAGCCCCGACGAGCAGGCCGCTGAGGTCGCCGACGTGTTCGACGAGAACGTCGCCGCGCGGTTCGACCTGCGCACAGCACCGCTGTTCCGGGTCACCGCGCAGCACCTGGCCGACGACGCGTTCCAGCTCACCATCGCCGAGCACCACGCCATCCTCGACGGCTGGAGCTTCACCTCGCTGCTCGCCGAGATCCTCGAACGGCACAGCGCGCCCGGCCAGGAGCCGCTGCCCGCTCCCCGGTCGACCTTCCGCGAGTTCGTGGCCGTCGAACGGGAAGCGATGGCGTCGCAGGAGAGCGAGCGCTACTGGAAGTCCACACTGGACGGAGCCAGCGGCGCGATCTGGTCCAGTGGGCCGGACCTGGGCGACCCGGAGATCCCGCGCACGATCGAGCGCGTCGTCCCCGGCGCCGACGAGATGTTGCGCGACACCGCCCGCCGGCACGGCGTCACGGTGAAGACCGTCGGTCTCGCCGCGCACGTCGCCGCGCTGCACCGGATCACCGGTCTGGCGCGGTTCACCACCGGGCTGTCGGTCAACGGCAGGCTGGAGACCGACGGCGGCACCGAGGCCTACGGCCTGTTCCTGAACACCGTTCCCCTGGTCGTCGACTTCACCGAGAACGGCGCCGACCTGATCGCGGCGATGCACGAGGCCGAGGCGGACATGCTGCCCCACCGCCGGATGCCGTTCGCCCGCATCGCACGCCACCTCGCCGACACCCGGCTGGAGGCCTGCTTCGCCTTCCTGCGGTTCCACTCGCTGGGCAGGCTGGCCGACTCCCCCACCCGCCTGCTCGACGACCGCATCGGC
Source organism: Lentzea cavernae (assembly GCF_014653695.1). Classification (GTDB taxonomy): domain Bacteria; phylum Actinomycetota; class Actinomycetes; order Mycobacteriales; family Pseudonocardiaceae; genus Lentzea; species Lentzea cavernae. Next base: position 593,082 of record NZ_BNAR01000005.1, read on the forward strand.
TGCGAGCCGACCATGCGCTACGAGCCGACGAACTTCGCCCTCGGCGCCGCCCTGGTGCAGGACCCCTCGTCGGCGCGGGTGCTGCTCGCCGTCGACCACCTGCCCTCCGTGGTCCCCGACGACGTCGCGGACGCCTACGCGGACGCCTACGTCGAGGCGTTGCACGTGCTCGCCCACGACCCCGCCGCGGACCTGCGGGTCCCGGCGTTCGCCCGGTAGCCCCCTGTTGTCCCCATCGGAGAAAGGAACACCCATGGACGCGTTCACCGACTTCGCCGTGGTGATCAACCACGAGGAGCAGTACTCGATCTGGCCCACCGAGCTGGACGTGCCGGCGGGCTGGCACTCGGTCGGCAAGAGCGGTGCGCAGCAGGAGTGCCTCGACTACATCGACGAGGTGTGGACCGACATCCGCCCGCTGAGCCTGCGCACCGCGCTGGGAGTCTGACATGACCGCCACCACCGACATCGAGGGCGTGGTCGCCGCTGTGTGGGCCGACGTGCTCGGCGTCGAGCGGGTCGCGCCGACCGACGGGTTCTTCGCGCTGGGCGGCTACTCGCAGCAGGCGGTGCGCGCGGTGCACCTGCTGCGCGACCGCCTGGGCGTGGCCGTGACGCTGCGGGACCTGATGTCGGCGGGCACGTTCGCCGACTTCGCCGCCGCGGTGCGGGCCCGTGCCGAGTCGGGCGCGCCCGCACGGCCCGTGGTGCGCCTGACCGGCAGGCGCGGCACGCGATGACCACCGCCGTCGCCCGCCCGGTCGTGCTGGACGACTGGTCCTACCTGCCCCGTCCGCGAGGGCCGCAGGCACGGCGCCTGGTGTGCTTCCCGCACGCGGGCGGCGACGTCGGCACCTTCGCGGAGCTCGCCGCCGCGGTCGGACCGGACGTCGAGGTGCTCGCCGTCCGCCTGCCCGGCCGCGGCGGGCGCTACTCCCACGCGCTGCCGGGGACGTTCGCCGAACTGACGTCCGCGGTCGCCGCGGGCGTCGGCCCCCGGCTGGGCCGCGACGCGGTGTTCTACGGCCAGAGCTTCGGCGCCCTGCTCGCCTACGAGGTGGCGCTCGCGCTGGGGTTCAGGGGGCCTGCGGCGGTCGTGGCCGCCTCGGCTCCCGCGCCGGCCGACTGGGAACGCGCCGTCCGGTCCGTCTCGGCCGACCCGGAGGCCGGGGCGGAGCGGTTGCTCGCCGAGTGCGGGCTGACCGTGCCCGACGACGACGCGGTCCGCGCCATGGTGCTGGCCGTGCTGCGCGCCGACATCGCCGTCGGCGCCACCTACCGGCACCGGCCGGGCCCACCGGCCCGGTTCGCCGTCCACGCCCTGGCTGGCGACGCCGACACCGGCGCCAGCCCGCCCGGGACGTGGGCCGGCACCACGACGGGACCGTTCACCTCGGCGGTGCTGCCCGGCGGGCACCTGCTCGTCGCGCCCGGCGACCCCGGACCGGCCGACCTCCTCCGAACCCTCTGCCTGGGAGCGCGCAGTGACCACCACCACGACCGTTGACCTGACCGACGCCCGCCTCTGGGCGGACCCCGGCATCGGCGCGCTCGTCGACGACCTGCGCGCCCTCGCCCCGGTGCAGCTCACCCACACCGCCGAGGACGGTCCGGTGTGGTCGGTGCTGTCCTACGAGCACGCCTCGGCGGTGCTCACCGACGCCGCCACCTACGGCTCCACCGGCGGCTCGCTGCTCGGCAGCGGCGGCGCACCCGCCGGCGCCGGGAAGATGATGGCGCTGACCGACGGCAAGCACCACCGCGACCTGCGGACCCCGCTGCTGCCCTTCTTCTCCCCCAAGGGCGTGCGCGGCAGCGCCGAGCGCATCAACGACCTGGCCGCCCAGGTGGTCGCCGACGCGGTCGCCAAGCGACAGGTCGACCTCGTCGAGGTCATGGCCACCGTGCCGCTGGTCGTCATGTGCGACGTCCTCGACATCCCCGAGTCCGACCGCGACATGGTCGTGTCGGTTTGCGACGCCGCGTTCCTGGGCACCACCCCGCAGGACCGCAGGGCCGCCCACCAGCGGCTCCTGCCGTACCTGTTCGACCAGGCGATGCGCCGCCGGATGGCGCCGGCCGGCGACCTGATCAGCGTGCTCGCCACGCACAAGGTCAAGGGCAGGCTGCTGCCGATCGAGGACGTCGTCCTCAACCTGGACAACATCATCGTCGGCGGCGTGCAGACCGTCCGGCACACCGCGGCGATGAGCATCATGGCGTTGCTGGACAACCCCGCGGAGCTCCAGCGGCTGCGCGAAGGCGCCGTCGAGGTCGACTCCGCCACCGACGAGCTGCTGCGCTACACCTCCGTCGGCCTGCACGTGCTGCGCACGGCCACCCGTGACGCCCACCTCGGCGGGGTCGACGTCCGCGCCGGCGACAAGGTCGCGGTGTGGACGTGGGCCGCCGACCACGACCCGGCCGCCTTCGACGCACCGCACGAGCTGCGCCTGGACCGCTCGCCCAACCGGCACCTGGCGCTGGGCGTCGGCCCGCACTACTGCATCGGCGCGCCGCTGGCCAAGGCCGAACTGGGCGCCGTCTACCGGGCGCTGCTCGACCAGGTCGCCGAGATCGAGGTGTCCGGGGAGCCGGTGCACAACCAGTCGATCATCAACTTCGGCTTCGACCACCTGCCCGTCACCCTGCACGCGCGCTGAGAGAGGTCCTTCCCATGTCCCAGACGACAGTCAGCGACGCACGCCCGTCCCCACCGCGAAGGCCCGGCTGGACGCGCGTCGGGGTGGTGCTCGGCGGCCAGGGCGTGTCGCTGATCGGCGACCAGGTGTTCTTCATCGCCGCGGTGTGGGCGGCCGCCCAGATGGGCGGGACGACCGCCGTCACCCTGGTCACCCTGGCCGAGTCGGTGCCCCGCGCCCTGGCGATGATCTTCGGCGGGGTGCTGTGCGACGCACTGGGACCGCGGGTCGTGTTGCTGCGCACCACTACCGTGCGGATCGCGGTGCTGGCGGTGGCCACGGTGATCGCGCTGAACTCGCCGACGGTGTGGTTGCTCGTCGTCGTCGCCGCGCTGGAAGGCGCCTTGCTGGGCCTGGGCACGCCGTCGTTCGGCACCCTCATGCCGCGCATGGTGAACGGCGACCAGCTCGGCCGGGCGAACTCCGTGCGCACCATGGTGGCCCGGTTCGCGCCGATCATCGGGTCCCCGTTCGGTGCGTGGCTCGTGGCCGAGGGGCAGCTCCCGGTGGCCCTCGGCGTGGTGACGGTGGGTTGTGTGGTCGCGTTGCTGTGCCTGGCCCCCGTCACCAAGGAGATCTCCGCACCCTCTGCGGCGCCCAGCGGTGTGCCGATGTGGAAGCGCACCGGTGACGGGCTGAAGCTGCTGCGTTCCAACCACAAGCTGCGCCTGCTGTTCTTCTCCGCGCTGTGCCTGGACTTCGCCTTCGCGTGGCCGATGAACCCCGGCCTGCCGGTGCTCGTGATCGACCGCGGCTGGCAGGTCTCCGCCGTGGGCCTGGTGATCGCCTGCTGGGCGGGCGGCGCGCTGGCCGGCGCCGGGATCAGCGCCGTGGTCGGCGAGCGGATCCCGCTGTCGGTCCGGCTGGTCGGCAGTGGCGTCGGCATCGGCGTGCTGCTGGTGGCCATGGTGCTCGCCCCGACCCTGGCGGTGATGGCCGGTCTGTCGGTGGCCCTCGGCGTCTGCTCCGGGCTCAACGGCCCCGCGGCCGTCACGCTCTACCAGAAGGCCGCTCCCTCCGACCGGCTCGGCACCGCGATGGCGATGCTCGCGCTGGCGGGCATCGGTTGCGCTCCCTTCGCCTACGCCATCTCCGGCGCCCTCGCCGGCCTCACCTCGCCCGAGCTCGCCTGGGCGGTCACCGCGCTGGTCGCGTTCGGCGGGCCGATCACGGCCGCCCGCGCGCTGCGGATCCCTTCCGCCTAGAAAGGAAAACCCATGTCCGCATTGTCGTTCGGCCAGCAGCGGTTGTGGTTCCTCGACCAGCTCGACGGTCCCGGATCCGCCTACAACGTCCCGGTCGCCCTGCGGCTGCGCGGACCTCTGGACACCGCCGCCCTGCGCGCCGCCGTCGCCGACGTGGCGGACAGGCACGAGGTGCTGCGCACGGTCATCCCCGTCGTGGACGGGACGCCGGGGCACCTCGTCGTCGAGGACGCGGTGCCGCCGTTCGAGATCGTCGACGCCGAGCTGCCCTCGGCGCTCGTCGCGGCGGCGACGAGGCCGTTCGACCTCGCGACGGAGATCCCGTTGCGCACCACGCTGTTCCGGGTCAAACCTGACGAGCACGTGCTTCTGGTTCTGCTGCACCACATCGCGGCCGACGGAGGTTCGTTCGGCCCGCTGCTGCGCGACCTCGACGCCGCCTACACCGCTCGTGCGGCGGGCACCGCCCCGGACTGGGCGCCGCTGGAGGTGCAGTACGGCGACTTCGCCCTGTGGCAGCAAGAAGTGCTCGGAGCCGAAGACGACCCGGACAGCCTGCTGGCCGAGCAGCTGACCTACTGGGAGGGCAAGCTGGCCGGCCTGCCCGAGCGGATCGCGCTGCCCGCCGACGGACGCGGCACGGGGGCCGGAATCGTCGAGGTGCAGCTGCCCGCACCGCTCTGCGCGCGATTGGCCGACGCGGCGCGTGCGGCGGGCTGCACGCCGTTCGTCGGTGTGCAGGCGGCGGTCAGCGCGGTGCTGGGGCTGGCCGGGGCAGGGCAGGACGTCGTGCTGGGCACGCCGGTGTCGGGCAGGCAGGACCCCGCGCTGGACGACCTGGTCGGGTTCTTCGGCAACACCCTCGCGTTGCGCACCGACCTCTCCGGCGACCCCGGCTTCGGCGAGCTGCTGCGCCGGGCCAAGGAGTCCGCGTTCGACGCCTACGCACACCAGGACGTGCCGTTCGAGCGGGTCGTCGAGCGGCTCGGCGTGGACCGCGGCTCGCCCGCGCACCCGGTCTACCAGGTCATGCTGGTGTTGCAGGAGGACTCGGTCCCGCCGCGGCTCGGCGGGCTCGACGTCGCCGTGGAACCGCTCGACCTCGCCGCGGCCAAGCTCGACCTGAGCGTGGTGTTCGCCCGCCGCGCCGACGGCGGCATGGACTGCCAGCTCGAGTACGCCGCCGACCGGCTCGACCGCGCGTTCGTGACGCACCTCGGCGACAACCTGGTCCGCCTGCTCGACATCGCACTGTCCACTCCGGACGTACCGCTGTCGAAGCTCGGCTTGCCCACCACGCCTGTCCCGGTGCTGGAGGAGACTCCGGCGCCGGTCGAGGAGGCCCTGGTCCGCCGGGAGCCGCGCGACGAGCGCGAGCGGATCCTTTGTGGACTGTTCGCCGACGTGCTCGGCCTGGATTCCGTGGGCGTGCACGACGGGTTCTTCGCCCTGGGCGGGCACTCGCTGCTGGCGACCCGGCTGCTCAGCCGCGTCCACGCGGCGCTGGGCGTCAAGGTGGGTGTGCGCGCGCTGTTCCGCGCCCCCACCGTTGCCGGGCTCGCCGCCGCCCTCGACCACGCCTCGGGCACGGCGCACCCGCCGCTGGTGGCCCGGCCGCGACCCGAGGTGGTGCCGCTTTCACCCGCCCAGCAGGGTTTGTGGTTCCTCGCGGGCGTGAGCGGCCAGGACCGCGCGTACACGATCCCGTTGACCCTGGACCTGACCGGGCGCGTCGACGTATCCGCTCTGAGGGCGGCGCTGCGCGACGTCGTCATCCGGCACGAGAGCCTGCGCACGGTGTTCCCCGCCGTGGACGGGCAGCCGCGCCAGCACGTCCTCGCCGAGTTCGACGACGTCCTCACCGTTCACCGCTGCGCCGCGAACGACCTCGACCGGCTCGTCGACGAGGCCGCCCGCGCGCCCTTCGACCTCGCCACCGACCTCCCGCTGCGCGCCACCCTGCTCCTCGCCGGCAACACCGATTCCGTGCTCGTGCTCGCCCTGCACCACATCGCGAGCGACGGCGTGTCGAGCGGACCGCTGCTGCGAGACCTGGGCACCGCCTACGAGGCCAGGCTGGCGGGACGCGCGCCCGGCTGGGCACCGTTGCCGGTCCAGTACGCCGATTACACGCTCTGGCAACGAGAACTCGACCTCGACGGACGCGTGGACCACTGGAAGACGGCGCTCGACGGCCTGCCCGAGGAGCTGCCCCTGCCCTACGACCGGTCCCGCCCGGCCGACCCGACCCATGCCAAGAACGCCGTCAGCGCCCAGGTCGACGCCGGCACCCACGCGGCTCTGACCGCCCTGGCCCGTACCAACCAGGCGACGCTGTTCATGGTCGTGCACGCCGCTCTCGCCACCGCGTTGACCCGCATGGGCGCGGGCACGGACATCGTCGTCGGCACGCCCGTCGCGGGCCGCGCCGACGAGGTCCTCGACGACCTGGTCGGGTTCTTCGTCAACTCCCTGGTGCTGCGCGTGGACACGGGCGGCGGACCCGCGTTCACCGACCTGCTCGCCCGCGTCCGCGAAGCCGACCTGGCCGCCTACGCCGCCGCCGACGTGCCGTTCGACCGGCTGGTCAAGGAGCTCAACCCGCCGCGCGTGCTCGCCCGCCACCCGCTGTTCCAGGTGGCGCTGTCGCTGACCGGCGGCGAGGACTCCAGTGGTCCGGAGCTGGCCGGGCTCGACGTCCACCTCGCCGACGGCGCGCAGGGCAACGCCAAGTTCGACCTCACCCTGACCGTCGACGAGAAGCCGCGCGCCGCAGGCCTGGACTGCACGCTGGAGTTCAGCACCGACCTGTTCGACCCGGCCACCGCGCGCCGCCTGCTCGACGCCCTCACCCTCGTGCTGACCGCCGTCGCCACCGACCCCGGCCGGGCCGTCGACCGCCTGCCCGTGCTCGTCCCCGCCGACAGCGCGCTGGTCCTGCACGAGTGGAACGACACCGACACCCCCTTCCTGGACATGACCGCGCACGCCCTGTTCTCCGCCCACGCCGCCGCCAGGCCCGACGCCGTCGCGCTCATCACCGACGACACCCGGATCGGCTACCGCGAGCTGGACGAGCGGTCCAACCGCGTCGCCCGCCACCTGCGCGACTCCGGCGTGCGGCGCGGCGACGTCGTCGGCATCGCACTGGACCGCGGCATCGACCTCGTCGCCGCCGTGCTCGGCGTGCTCAAGGCGGGCGCCGCCTACACCGTGCTCGACCTGGCACTGCCCGCCGAACGCGTCCGCGAGATCAGCGCCGAGGCCGGCGTCGGCGAGACCGTCACCGCCGAGCGGATGGCGGCGGCCGCCGGACTGTCCGCCGCCCCGGTCGACGTTCCCGGAGCGCCCACCGACGCGGCCTGCGTCATGTTCACCTCGGGCTCCACCGGGCGTCCCAAGGGCATCCTGGGCTCGCACCGCTCGATCGTGGCCAGCCTGCGGTCGCAGTCCTTCTTCGACTTCGGCCCGGACCAGGTGTGGCTGCAGTGCTCGCCCGCGTCGTGGGACGCGTTCGTGCTGGAGCTGTTCGGCTCCCTGCTGTCGGGGGCCGCCTGCGTGCTGCACCCCGGATCGCGCCCGGAACCCGCCGTCGTCGCCCGCCTCCTCCCCCAGCACCGCGTCACCACCGCCTACCTGTCGGCCAGCCTGTTCAACTACCTCGTCGACGAACACCCGGAGGTCTTCGCCGGCCTGCACCAGGTGATGACCGGCGGCGAGGCCGCCTCCACCCGCCACGCCGGCGAACTGCTGCGCCGCCACCCGCACGTGCGCCTGGTCAACGGCTACGGCCCGGTGGAGAACATGATCATCGGCACCAGCCACGCCGTCGCACCCGCCGACGCGCTCGGCCGGTCGGTCCCGATCGGCCGCTCCCTCGCCAACAAGCGCACCCACGTGCTCGACGCCGCCCTGCAGCCGGTGCCGCCCGGGGTGGTCGGCGAGGTCTACCTGGCCGGGCTCGGGCTCGCGGAGGGGTACCTCGGGCAGGCCGGACTGACCGCGGGACGGTTCCTCACCAGCCCGTTCGACGGGCCTGGCGAGCGGATGTACCGGACCGGCGACTTGGGGCGCTGGAGCGCGGACGGTGTGCTGGAGTACGTCGGGCGCACCGATGACCAGGTCAAGATCCGCGGCTTCCGGGTGGAGCCCGGTGAGGTCGGCGCGGTGCTCACCCGGCACCCCGCCGTGGCCCAGGCCGCAGTGGTTGTCCGGGAGGACCGGCCGGGCGACAAGCGCCTGGTCGCCTACCTGGTGGCGGCAGACGGCAAGGGCAACCTCGACGGGGTTCGTGAGGAGGCCGCGGAGGTCGGCACCGCCGGTGTCCGCGATCGAACCGCAGGGGCCGGCGCGCTCGACACCGCCGAAGTTCGCGAGCAGGCCGCCGGAGTAAGCGAGCCCGACACCGCCGGGGCCCGTGTGCAGGCTGCCAGGGCCTGCGCGCTCGACACCGCCGCGGTCCGCGCGCACTGCGCTGCCGCGCTGCCCGACTACCTCGTGCCCAGCGCGTTCGTCGTGCTCGACGCCCTGCCCCTGACCCCCAACGGCAAGCTCGACCGCCGCGCCCTGCCCGCCCCGGCGGCCGAAGCCGTCAGCCAGGTCCGGCCCCGCACGGTCCGCGAGGAGATCCTCTGCGGGATGTACGCCGACCTGCTCGGCGTCGAGGGTGTCGGCGTCCGCGACAGCTTCTTCGACCTCGGCGGTCACTCGCTGCTGGCGGCCAAGCTCATCGCCCGCGTCCGGACCACCTTCGACGCGGAGATCGCGCTGGCCGACCTGTTCGCCGACCCCACCGTCGAGGGCGTCGCCGCCGCCGTCGACCGCGCCGCGGGCAGGCCCGTCCGCCCGGCTCTGGTCGCGGGGCCCCGGCCGCGGGTGCTGCCCCTGTCGCCCGCCCAGTCCCGGCTCTGGTTCCTCAACCGCCTGGAGAACGGCGGCGCGGGCTACGCCGTCCCGTACGCGCTGCGCCTGACCGGCGAACTGGACCGGCGCGCGCTCGAAGCCGCCCTGCACGACGTGGTCGGCAGGCACGAGGCGTTGCGCACCGTCTTCCCCGAGGTCGACGGCACACCTTGCCAGCTCGTGCTCGACGACTGGCGGCCCGAGCTCGCGGTCGTCGACGGGCCTGCCGACCTCGACGACGCGATCGCGGGCGCCGCCCGCCGGGAGTTCGACCTGGCCGTCGAGGCGCCGGTGCGCACGACGTTGTTCGTCACCGGGCCCGGCGAGCACGTGCTTCTCCTGCTGCTGCACCACATCGCGGTCGACGGTGCGTCGCTCGGGCCGTTGGTCCGCGATCTGCGCACCGCCTACACCGCGCGGCTGGACGGCGCCGAGCCCGGGTGGGCGCCGTTGCCGGTGCAGTACGCCGACTACACGCTGTGGCAGCGCGACCTGCTCGACTCCCTGCTGGCGGGGCAGGTCGAGCACTGGCGCGGGGCGCTCGCGGGTCTGCCCGACGAGCTGGCGCTGCCCGCGGACCGGCCCCGGCCCGCCGTCGCCACCCACCGGGGTGGCACGGTGCCCGTCGAGATCGGTGCCGCCCTGCACGCCCGGCTGCTGGAGATGGCCAGGGAGAACCGGGTGACGCTGTTCATGGTCCTGCAGGCCGCGCTCGCCACCCTGCTCACCCGCGTCGGCGCGGGCACCGACATCCCGATCGGCACCCCTGTCGCCGGGCGGGCGGACCGCGCCCTCGACGACGTCGTCGGGTTCTTCGTGAACACTCTTGTGCTGCGCGTCGACACCGCAGGTGATCCCGCGTTCACCGATCTGCTCGCCAGGGTGCGGGAGGCCGACCTGCGGGCGTTCGAGCACCAGGACGTGCCGTTCGAGCGGCTCGTGCAGGAGCTGAACCCGGCGCGGTCGCTCGCCAGGCACCCGTTGTTCCAGGTCTCGCTGGTGCTGCAGAACACCGAGCACGCCGACCTGTCCCTGCCTGGTCTGGCGGTCGCCGAGCACGAGGTCGGCGCGGAGAGCGTCAAGTTCGACCTCGGGCTGGGCTTCGCCGAGACGCCCGACGGTGGGTTGGACGGTTCCCTGGCCTACTCCGCCGAGATGTTCGACGCCGGCACCGCGCGAGGCCTGGCCGACCGGTTCGTCCGCGTGCTGGCCGCCGTCGCCGCCGAACCCGGCCTGCGCACCCGTGAGATCGACGTCCTCGACCCGGCCGAGCGCACGGTGATCCTCGAGGACTGGAACGACACCGACGCCGAGGTGCCCGCCACGACCCTGCCCGCCCTCTTCGCCGCCCAGGTCGCCCGCACGCCGCACGCACCGGCCGTCGAGTTCGACGGCGCGGTCCTGACCTACGCCGAACTGGACGACCGCGCGACCGCGCTGGCTCGTGTCCTGCACCGCGCGGGTGCCGTTCCCGGCCGCACGGTCGGCGTGGCGCTGCCGCGCTCGCTGGAGCTGATCGTCGCGCTGTACGCCGTGCACAAGACCGGTGCGGCCTACCTGCCCGTCGACCCCGGCTACCCGGCCGACCGGGTGGAGCACATGGTCACCGACGCGGCACCGGTGCTCGTCCTCACCCCGGAGTCGCTGGCCGCACTACCGCACGCGGCCGAAGACACCCCTCTGCCGTCGGCGACCCCGGAGGACGCGGCGTACGTCATCTACACCTCCGGCTCCACCGGCAAGCCCAAGGGCGTGGTCGTCCCCCACTCCGGCATCGTGAACCGCCTGCTGTGGATGCAGGACCGCTACCGGCTCACGCCGGCGGACCGCGTCCTGCAGAAGACGCCGTCGAGCTTCGACGTGTCGGTGTGGGAGTTCTTCTGGCCGCTGATCACGGGCGCGGTCCTGGTCGTGGCCAAGCCGGAGGGGCACAAGGACCCCGCCTACCTGGCCGACCTGATCGAGGACGCGGGCGTCACCGTCGCCCACTTCGTCCCGTCGATGCTGGAGGTCTTCACCGCCTCCGTCGACGCCGGTCGCTGCCCGAGCCTGCGCCAGGTCGTCTGCAGCGGCGAGGCGCTGCCCACGCCGCTGGCCGAGCGCTTCAGCGAGGGCTTTGCCGCGCACCTCGACAACCTCTACGGCCCCACCGAGGCGTCGGTGGACGTGACCTGGCAACGCTTCCGGCACGACCCGACCCCGTCCGTCCCCATCGGACGCCCTGTGTGGAACACCCAGGTCTACGTCCTCGACCCCGCACTGTCCCCCGTGCCCGCCGGTGCGACCGGCGAGCTCTACCTCTCCGGCGTCCAGCTGGCCACCGGCTACCTCAACCGCCCGTCCACCACCGGTCAGCGCTTCGTCCCCAACCCCCACCGGCCCGGCGAGCGGATGTACCGCACCGGCGACCTGGTCCGCTGGCACGACGGCGGCACGCTGGAGTACCTGGGCCGCACCGACGACCAGGTCAAGATCCGCGGCGTCCGGATCGAACTGGGCGAGGTCGCCGCCGCCGTCTCCGCCCACCCGTCGGTGGTCCAGGCGGCCGCGGTGGTCCGCGAAGACCGTCCCGGCGACAAGCGCCTGGTCGTCTACGCGGTCCCCTCGGCCGACTTCGACCCGGCCTCGGTGCGCGAGTTCGCGGCAAGGTCGTTGCCCGAGGCCATGGTCCCCGCGGCCGTCGTCGCGCTGGCGGAACTGCCCCTGAGCCCGTCGGGCAAGCTCGACCGCAAGGCCCTGCCCGCCCCGGACTTCACCCGCACCCCCACCCGCGCGCCCCGCGACCACCGCGAACGCGTCCTCTGCGCCCTGTTCGCCGACGTCCTCGGCCTCGACTCCGTCGGTGTCGACGACGACTTCTTCGATCTGGGCGGCCACTCCCTGCTCGCCACCCGCCTGGTCGACCGAATCCGCCGCGCCCTGGGCGTGCGCGCCACCATCCGCGCCGTCTTCGACGCCCCCACCCCCGCCGGACTCGCCACCCGCCTCGACGACTCCGGCACCGACCCCCTCAACGTCCTGCTCCCGTTGCGCTCCACCGGATCCAAGGCGCCGCTGTTCTGCGTCCACCCCGCCGCGGGCATCGGCTGGGTCTACTCAGGACTGCTCCGCCACCTCGACGACCGCCCCGTCCACGCACTCCAGTCCCGCGCCCTCACCGAACCCTGGACCGGCACCCTGGACGAGATGGTCAAGGACTACGTCGCCGAGATCCGCGCGGTGCAGCCCGAAGGCCCCTACCACCTGCTGGGCTGGTCCTTCGGCGCCCAGGTGGCCCACGCCATCGCCACCCGCCTGCAGGCCGAGAACGCGGAGGTGTCGTTCCTGGCGCTGCTCGACGGCTACCCCGGCAGCGGTTCCGCCGCTCCGGTCACGGACCCCACCGCGGACCTCCTGGCCTCGCTGGGCCGCACCTCCCTCGACGACCTCGTCCCCGTCCTCGGCGCCCGCGCCGTGGACGCCCTCCCCGCCGTCTTCGCCCACAACCGCCACCTCTCCGACACCCACACCCCCACCACCCCCTACCGCGGTGACGCCCTGTTCTTCCTGGCCACCGAGGGCCGCACCGAGTCCTCGCCCCACCCCGGCGCGTGGAGCCCCCACATCACCGGCACCCTCCACCTCCACCTCGTCCCCACCACCCACGGGGACATGACCCGTCCCGTGCCCATGGCCGAGATCGCCGGCACCATCGCCGGGCACCTGAACCGTTGAGCGCAGGACCGGCCCGTCTCCGGGCGGGCTGGTCCTGCTCACTGCCGGGTTTCCTGACCGGCGCACATCGACGGACGGTTCAATTCGGTCAACACTGAAGCAATTGATTCAACGAAAAGCGGCCGCCCTCTGCGTGGAGGGCGGCCGCGTCGTCGTTGCCGTCAGACGGCCCGCGCGATGGCGATGTTGCCCGCCAGCCGGTCACCGGCCTCGTAGATCATGTACTCGCGGCCCTGGTACGTGCCGAAGGACGGCGCGGCCGACCTGCCGTTGTCCGGCGACCCGGACAGCGAGTCGTGGAAGACGCCCAGGTGCCTGCGCAGGGTGAAGTCCCGCCCGACCTCGGTGATGAGGATGTTGCCGCCGCTGCCGATGTCGGTGTTGTAAACGACGTAGACGCTGTTGTTGCGGAAGAGCAGGTGCGGCCCGCCGACGTTGACCGCACCCACGTCCTGGTGGCGGATCAGCGGGGTCTGCGAGAACGTCCAGTCGCGGGCGTTCGCCGACCAGCCCCAGCCGATGTCGCGCCGGTTCGTCCTGTTGTTGAGCATGAACACCATGACGTACCGGGCGCCGCGCGAGGTCAGGTCGTGGCGGAACACCCTGGCGTAGGAGGTCTCCGTGGTCCCCTCCGGCTGCAGCCGCGTGGACAGGACTTCCTTCTCGTAGGTGAAGTTGATGCCGTCGGCGGAACTGGCCAGGCGGGTCACGGTGTTCTCACCGTGGAAGTACAGGTACATGCGCTTGACGTCGTCGTTCCACATCGCGTGCGGTGACGACACGTGCGACACGCTGTACTCGCCGGGCCAGCTCCGGGAGATGATCGGGTTTCCGGGATGTTCGGTGAACTCCTCGTCGAGGGAGTTCGCGTACGCCAGGCAGATGCCGCCGGGGGCGTCGTGCGGCGCGTAGTAGAGGTAGTAGGCGGCACGCGCGCCCGCGATCCGGTCCTTCGTGCCCCGGATCGTGGGGAAGATCAGTTCGCCGGTGGGGTTGTAGCGGAGCTTGCTCTTGACCAGTGCGAGTCTGCTGTAGCGGTAGTCCGGAAAGCCCGCCGGTGCCGCGGCGGCGGGAACGGCCGTGCCCGCCGTGCCGGCCAGCAGGGCCGCGCTGCCGAGCAGCAGTCGGCGACGGTTCAGTGTCATGGGAATGCTCCTCAGCGCCGAGTGAGTTCCTTTGTGGACGGACCGTTCAGTAGACGGCGACCCCGTAGGCCTGGAGGGCTTCGGTGACGGGCTGGTAGAACGACCGCCCGCCGCTGGTGCAGTCACCGCTCCCGCCGGAGGTCAGGCCGAGCGCGGTGTTGTCGGCGAACAGGGGTCCCCCGCTGTCGCCGCCCTGGACGCAGACCGTCGTCCCGATCATGCCGGTCACCGTCGTGCCGTCGACGTAGTTCACGGTGACGTTCAGGCCGGTGACCTTGCCGCGGTGGAACCCGGTGGTGCTGCCGCTGCGGCCGACGGTCTGCCCGACCACGGCGTTGCCCGCGCGGGCGATGTCGCGGCGGGTGCCGTTGTAGAGGTTGACCTCGCCGGGCCTGCTGATACCGCTGGTGTAGCGGAAGAGCGCGTAGTCGTTGCCCGGGAAGCTGGTCCCCACCCGCGACGCGATGACCTGCCCGCCGGAGGTGCTCCACGTGGACGTGGCGTTGCCGCAGTGGCCGGCGGTCAGCAGGTAGGCGGTGCTGGTGCCGGGCGTCTTCACGTTGAAGCCGAGCGAGCACCGCACGCCGCCGCCGAGGATCGCGTCCCCGCCCGTGATCGCCGGCCGGAACGAGCCGCCGACCTGCTCCAGCCGCGCGGTCTCGCCGAGACCGCCGACCACCGACCTCAGCCGGGCGAGCGCGGACCCGGTCACCGTCGCGTCCGCGGACACCACGACCTGGTTGGTGGCCGGGTCGACTCCCCAGGAGGTGCCGGGAATCCTCGCCGTGCGGTCCAGTACACCGGTGCTGGCGGCGAGCGCTGCGGCGCTGTGCTCGACGACCTCGGCGCGGGCGCCGGCCGCGGTCACGGCCTTCGCCGCGGCACCGTCGGTCACCGTGACGACGAGCCGGCCGCTGTCGTCCACATAGGACCCGGGACTCGCGGCTCCGAGCCCGGCGGCCAGGGCGTCGGCGAGCCGGCCGGGTTCGGAGGCCTGCGCGATCGGCGCGCTCACGACGAGACCGGCCGCCAGAGCTACGACCGACGCCAGCGCGAGAGAGGTGGTGCGACCCATCAATTCTCCTCGACTGTTCCGTGACGGAAGGCGGGGCGGCGCGCCTGAGGTACGGACAGACAGAGTGCTCGTTCCGGAGAAAAGGGTCCAGACGATAATTTTTATTTGTCCCGAAACCGCACCAGGAGAAACTCGTCAACATACGAAGGATGGAAATAGTATTAGCGTCTTGATTGGAAGAGAATCGCCGCCCATCACTTGTCAGAACAAATCCGAAGACATCCGCGATCGCCAACCACGGCAGCAAGGCTAGTGTGAACGTTAACAGTAGGTCCCTGTCGCGCCGCAGATCCACCATCGTCGAATGTTCGACAGATCCGAGTTAACGCTAACAAGAGCCGTTGACCGCAGCACCACGTCGTGGCTAGGTTCGCTCGCAGCGCGTCCGCCACCGGTGTCGTCGACCGAGCAACTGGAGCGTCCTCATGTCCTCATCGTTGAGCCGGCGTGGCTTCCTGAACGCCGCCGGAGTGGCCGTCGTCGCGACCACCGTGCCGCCACTGGTGCCACGAACAGCGCACGCGGCCTCGACACCTCCCGTTCGCGGTGACATCGGTGTGTCCGCTTTCCCCTTCGACCTCTCCGAGGTGCGGCTGACAGCGGGCCGGTGGCTGGACAACCAGAACCGGACGTTGTCGTACCTGCGGTTCATCGACACCGAGCGGCTGCTCTACAACTTCCGCGCGAACCACCGGCTGTCCACCGGCGGCGCCGCGGCGCTGGGCGGCTGGGAGGCGCCGGACTTCCCGTTCCGCACGCACAGCCAAGGACATTTCCTGACCGCCTGGGCGCAGGCGTGGGCGGTGCTGGGTGACACGACGTGCCGGGACAAGGCGAACCGCGTGGTGGCCGAACTGGCCAAGTGCCAGGCCAACAACTCGGCGGCCGGTTTCACCACCGGGTACCTGTCGGGCTTCCCGGAGTCGGACTTCGACGCGCTGGAGGCCGGGTCGCCCAAGTCCGTGTCGTACTACTCGCTGCACAAGACGCTCGCGGGGCTGCTGGACGTCTGGCGCCTCGTCGGCAACACCCAGGCACGCGACGTGCTCCTGCGGTTCGCCGCGTGGGTGGACTGGCGCACGGCCCGGTTGTCCTACAGCACGATGCAGCGGGTCCTGGGCACCGAGTTCGGCGGGATGAACGCCGTGCTCACCGACCTCTACCAGCAGACGGGCGACTCGCGCTGGCTGACGACGGCCCAGCGGTTCGACCACGCCGCGGTGTTCGACCCGCTCGCCGGCGGCCAGGACCGGCTGAACGGCCTGCACGCCAACACCCAGGTGCCCAAGTGGATCGGCGCGGCCCGGGAGTACAAGGCGACCGGGACGACCCGGTACCGCGACATCGCCCTCAACGCCTGGAACATCACCGTCGGCGCGCACACCTACGTGATCGGCGGCAACAGCCAGGCCGAGCACTTCCGCTCCCCCAACGCCATCGCCGCCTACCTGAACACCGACACGTGCGAGGCCTGCAACACCTACAACATGCTCGAGCTGACCCGTGAACTGTGGCTGACCGACCCCGGCAAGGCCGCCTACTTCGACTACTACGAACGCGCCCTGCTCAACCACCTGATCGGCCAGCAGAACCCGGCGGACCCGCACGGCCACATCTGCTACTTCACCGGACTGAACCCGGGCCACCGGCGCGGCAACACCGGACCGGCGTGGGGCGGCGGGAACTGGAGCACCGACTACGGGACCTTCTGGTGCTGTCAGGGCACCGGGATCGAGACGAACACCAAGCTCGCCGACTCCGTCTACTTCCACAACGGCACGACGCTCACGGTGAACCTCTACACGCCGTCGGTGCTGACCTGGTCGTCCCGCGGCATCACGGTCACCCAGAGCACGAGCTACCCGGCCGGTGACACGACGACGCTGACCGTCACCGGCAACGCAGGCGGGTCGTGGACCATGCGACTGCGCATCCCGGCGTGGACCGAGAACGCGACCGTCAGCGTCAACGGCACCGCGCAGAACGTGGCCGCGACGCCCGGCACCTACGCGTCCCTGACCAGGTCGTGGACTCCCGGCGACGTGGTGGCGCTCCGGCTGCCGATGCGCGTGGTCGTGCAGCCCTCCAACGACAACGCCAACGTCGTCGCGCTCACCTACGGCCCGGCCGTGCTGGCGGGCAACTACGGCAACACCAGCCTGTCGGCGTTGCCCGCTCTCGATGTCGCTTCAGTCACCCGCACCAGCTCGTCGTCACTGGCGTTCACCGCGCGAGCGAACGGAACCCAGGTGAACCTCGGGCCGTTCCACGACGCGCACGGCTTCAACTACACCGTCTACTGGAGCACCGGCACCACGGCGAGCCACCGGTTGGTGAACGCGGGTACCGGCATGGTGCTGGGTGTCCAGGACATGTCCACATCGGACGGTGGGCTCGCCGTGCAGTGGCACGACAGCGGGACCGCCGACCACAACTGGCAGCTGATCACCGACGGTTCCGACGTGCGGTTCCGCAACGTCCACAGCGGCAAGGTGCTGGGCGTCGAGAACATGTCCACCGCGGACAACGCGCGTGTCCTGCAGTGGTCGGACAACGGCACGGCCGACCACCGGTGGACCCTGATCGCCAACGGGGACGGCACGTACAAGGTCCGCAACGCCCACAGCGGCAAGCTGCTCGGCATCCTCAACGGCTCCGGCAGTGCGGGAGCGCAGGTCGTGCAGGACTCCGACAACGGCACGGCGGACAACCGGTGGCGACTCGTCGCGAACTGAGGACGGAGCGCTCACACAGGGGTGCAGGTGATCGACACGATGCCGGGCGCGACACCGCTGCCGACGAGGTCGAAGGTGGTGGACGCGCCCGGTTCGAGCGCGCCGCCTGTCACGTAAACGGAGAAACCGGACTGGGTCACCCGCACCACCGCCGACTCCTCGACCCGCTGACCGTCGGGGAACGTCCAGTCCAGAACCCAGCCCCCGACCGGCGAGGTCCCCACGTTGGCCACCTCCACGACCGCGCGGAACCCTCCCGTCCAGGTCTCGTCCACGGTCAGCGCGGCGAAACACGCTGCGGGAACAGGAGTTCCGATCGCCTTCCTGGGCGCCTGCGCGTCCACGGACACGGAGAAGTCCTCGATGGCGTTGCCCGCGCCTCCTCGCCACAGGTTGAAACCGGCCTCGACCGCGACGAGGTACCAGTCCGGCGAGACCTGGCCGCGGCCGACGGAGTCCTGGGTGAACGCGCTGATGTCCAGGCCCTTCACGGCCGTGACCTCGCCGACGCGTTCGTAGGTGATCCGCACGCGGCCCTGGTCGCGGGCCAGCCAGACGTTCCACCGCGCGTCGGAGATAGGCACCTCGCGGGCGAGCAGCACCCCACCGGGGCGGACACCGCCGCGGCTGCGGAGCCAGATCACGAGCTCGGCGCCGTCCGGTGTGCCCTCGGCGACGGGTCCGCTGTGGAACCACACGACGTAGGCGGCGTTGAACACGCCGGTGTCGACCTGGCTGCTGACCCAGTCGCTGGTGACGCGGGGCATCGCCGACACCTGCACCGGCAGGTCGCCGACGTCCGTGCACTCCTGCCAGTGGCATCCCCTGACCAGCGACGGCGTGGCGGCGGGAGCACCCTGCGGCGGAACGTCGTGCTCGGCGCTGTCGATCCGCAACGACTGGTCCCCCACGGTGACGCACTGGGGTGTCCCGGCGCCCCACACGTTGTTCTGGCCCAGGTAGTCGCGGCCGCCGGCCGGTGCGACGGCGTTTCCCGCGCACAGCGAGACACCTGTCGACGGTCCGGTGCGGGACAGGACCAGGCCGACGATCGCGGCGATCGACGCTCCTCCGAGTCCGAGCGCCACGAACGCGACGGCGACGCGGAAGGCGATCTGAGCGGCGGGGTTCATCCGTGCTCCTAGGTCGGTGGCCCTGTGGAGGGATACGCCTTCGCCGTCGGCGGCGTTCACCGCGGTTCGCGGGCGACCTGTCCGCCCGGCGCGAACGGACCGGTGTCCACCCTGGTCACGGCCGTGGTCCACAGTGGAAGATGACGCGATGAACGACCCGAGGCGCGGCCGGCCGAAAGGGCCCACCGGGCCTGTGATCGGCCGCGCGCTGCAGTTGCTCGACGCGTTCGACGCGGAGCACCGGGTGCTGACGCTGAGCGACCTCGCCCGCCGCGCGGACCTGCCGCTGTCGACCGCCCACCGGTTGCTGCAGGAACTGGGCGCCTGGGGCGCCGTCGAACGCGACGACGACGGGCTCTACCAGGTCGGCCTGCGGTTGTGGGAGCTCGGCTCGCTCGCGCCGCGCGGACCGGGTCTGCGCGAGACCGCGCTGCCCTACCTGGAGGACCTCAGCCAGATCACCAGGGAGAACGTGCAGCTCGCGGTCCGGGAGGGCACGGAGGTCGTCTTCGTCGAACGGATCGCCGGGTTGAGGTCGGTGCGGGTGCGCACCCGCGTCGGCGGCCGGTGGGCCCTCACCTCCACCGGCGTCGGCCTGGTCCTGCTCGCGCACGCCTCGGCGGAGGTGCAGGAGGACGTCCTCAACGGACCGATCGAGCACCACACCCCGATGACCGTCACCGATCCCGCCCAGCTGCGCAGGATGCTCGCGGACGTCCGCACGAACGGCTACTCGATCAGCGACCGCCAGGTCACGATGGACGCGCTGTCCGTCGGCGCGCCGATCCGCGGCGGCAACGGCGAGGTCGTCGCGGCGGTGTCGCTGGTCGTGCGGCACGGCAGCACCACCCCGCACGGGCTCGCCGGCCTGGTGCGCACCTGCGCCCAGGCGATCTCCCGCGCCCTCATGGCGTGACCCTTCCATTTTCTGGAAAGGCGCTTCGGCTCCGTTGGTGATTTCGGCCAATCTGTGCCTCTCCCACCACGAGAAGGAGTGCTGATGTCCTGGTTCCCGCGCGACCAGTGGTACGTCGCCGCCTACGGCTCCGAGATCGCGCACGACCTGTTCACCCGCACCGTCTGCGGCGAGCCGATCCTGTTCTGGCGCACGCGCGACGGCTCGGTGACGGCCATGCCCGACCGCTGCGTCCACCGCCGGTTCCCGCTGTCCCAGCCCCCGTCGCGGCTGGTCGACGACCAGGTGGTCTGCGGCTACCACGGTTTCACCTACGACTCCGGCGGCAAGTGCGTGGCCGTGCCCGGCCAGGCCCGGATTCCCCGCACCGCACGACTGCTGCCCTACCCGGTCGTGGAGCAGGACTCGTTCGTGTGGGTGTTCATCGGCGACCCGGCGAACGCCGACGCCTCGCGGATCCCTCGCGCGCCGTGGCTCGTCGACCCCGGCTACACGACCGTCTGCGGCATGGAACCGTTGGGTGCCAGGTACGGCCTGCTCGTCGACAACCTGCTGGACCTCTCGCACGAGACCTACCTGCACGGCGGGTACATCGGGACGCCCGAGGTCGCGTCGACCCCGATCAACACCTCGGTGGACGAGGACGCCGGCGTCATCTCCGTGTCCCGCCGCATGGACGACGCGGAATGCCCGCCGTTCTACTCCAAGTCGACGGGTCTGCAGGGCAGGATCGCACGCTGGCAGGACATCGAGTACATGCCGCCGTGCCTGTACACGCTGCACAGCCGCATCGCCCCGGTCGGCTCGGTCCCCCGCGCCGACGGAACCGACCCCGACGCGTTCCACGTCGAGGTCGTCTACGCGATCACACCGGAGACCGAGACCTCGACGCACGACTTCTGGGCCGTGGCGAGGGACTTCGCTCTCGGCGACGAGGAGGTCTCCGCCTTCCTCGCGGAGAGCAACCGCACCGTCGTGCTGCAGGACGTCGAGGCGTTGAACGTCCTGGAGAAGGTCATCGCGGCCGAGCCGGAGGGCTTCCAGGAGCTGTCCATCAACATCGACACCGGTGGGCTCGCCGCGCGCCGGGTGCTGGGCCGGCTGTGCGAGAAGTCGTGAAGACGACCACCGGTCGCCGGGTGTTCCGCATCCACTGGGTACCGGGCACCGACCGGCTGCACGCGACGTGCCACTGCGCCGCCGAGCGCGAGTTCGAGGACCCGGTCGAGCTGTGGGAGTGGCTGCTCGCCCACCCGGAGGGCCACACGCCGTGAAACTGGTGCTGGACAAGAAGGAACCGGTCGCCGACGGCGTCGTGCTGCTCACGTTGAGGGACCCGGACGACAGCCCGCTGCCCGCGTGGACTCCCGGCGCGCACGTCGACCTGGTGCTGGGCGACGGTCTCGTCCGCCAGTACTCGCTGTGCGGCGATCCGGCGGACACCTCGGCCTACCAGGTGGCCGTGCTGCGCGCGCCGGAGGGACGGGGCGGATCGCGGCACCTGCACGACGTGCTGGCCGAGGGGCAGCTCGTCGAGGTGGGCGACCCGCGCAACCACTTCGAGCTCGTCGAGGCGCGGCGCTACCTGTTCGTCGCGGGAGGGATCGGGATCACGCCGATCCTGCCGATGGTCGCCTGGGCCGAGGCGGCGGGACGCGACTGGCGCCTGGTCTACGGCGGCAGGACGCGGTCCTCGATGGCGTTCCGCACGACGCTGGAGCAGCGGGCCAACGTCGAGATCCGCCCGCAGGACGAGTACGGGCAGCTGGACCTGGAGGCGTCGCTGGGCGACCCCGCACCGGGCACCGCGGTGTACTGCTGCGGCCCGGAGTCCCTGCTGCTCGCCGTCGAACAGCAGTGCGCGGCGTGGCCCCGGGGTGCCCTGCACGTCGAACGGTTCTCGCCAAGAACCGTCGCACCGCCGAATTCCGCTGAGTTCGAGGTCGAGCTGGCGCGGACGGGCGCCGTTCTGCGGGTCCCCTCCGGGAAGTCCGTGCTCGACGTGCTCGAGGAACAACGCGTGTCCGTGCTGTGGTCGTGCCGGGAAGGCACGTGCGGCACCTGCGAGACGACCGTCCTGAACGGCACCCCGGACCACCGCGACTCCGTTCTCACCGATGAGGAACAGGAGTGCGGTGACGTGATGATGGTCTGCGTCTCGCGATCGCGTTCGACACGTCTGGTGCTCGACCTGTGAGGCAGGTCAGCAGACGACGTTGACCTTCGCACCCGCCTGGAACGACACGTGCACGTGGTCCATGTGGTTGGCCGTGGGGCTACCGCGGTCCTCCATGGGCGTGAAGCCGCTGCCGTCGTTGTAGCGCTGGCGCCAGATCACGTAGGTGACGCCGAACGCCTTGCGGTTGGCCAGCACGTACTCCGCCAGCTGGTTGCCGGTGGCGGTGTCGACCATGAAGTCCAGCGCCAGTCCGAGGGGGTGCTCGCCGGAGCCGCCGCGGCCGGCCGCGCCGCCGATGTCGTCGACGCCGAACTTGCCGGCGATGTGGTGCCCGACCTGAGCCACGTGCGGCTTGACGCCGTCCAGGGTGGTCGGACAGGGCGGCGGAGGTGGAGGCGGAGGAGGCGTGGTGGTCTCCGGTGTCGTCGTGGTCACCGGAGGCGGCGTGGTGGTCACCGGGGCCGATGAGGACGGCGGCACGGTGGTCGAGGACGTGGCGGGAGTGCTCTGGCTGGCGGAGCTCGACGTGGCGGCCAGGTTGGCGGCGGCTCCGGTCGGGTCGACCGGCTGATCGGTTCCGCGGACGACCCAGAAGGTCACGACCAGGCCCGCGGAGAGGGTGGCGGCAACTGCGATGGGCAGCTTCCGGCTGGGTTTTTGATCTGTTCTATGTCGGCCCGGCATTCGGGAACACCTTGCGTTGGGGACGGGGCAGGTTCACACGGCCCGCCATGTTACGAAATGAGCACGACGACATCACAGCCTAGTGTTCATGCTCACAATTCCCCTGGTGAGCGCGTCGCTACACGACGTCACAGTCCCAGGTGGTGGACGGTCCGACAGATCAGAAACCGATGGAAATCGGACATCGAATCCTCACCGGCGAGGGTCTGCAACGCTCCAGTGCGGCCTGAACAACGCCGTGATCCCGGCCCGCGCGGTCGCGGAGGATCCGCCGCGTCCGCCCGGCATGAGCCACCTGCTGGCGAGCTCGGTGCGGCAGTACGACCTGCCCCCCCAGGATCCGCTGCGCCGGGCGACGAAGCTCCCCGACCTCACACCGTGATGACGACCTTCGCGCGAGCGTGCTCGGTCTCGACGTACCGCAGGGCGTCGCGTGTCTCGGCCAGCGTGAAGGTGCGGTCGATGACCGGGGTGAGGCCACCCGTCTCGGCGAGGTGCCGCAGGGCCGTGAGGTGGTCGCGGCCGGCTGCCGTGGTCAGCACGAACAGCTCGTCGCGGACGAACGGGGCGCGCAGCTTCGCGCCGATCATCAGGCGCATCGGGCCGAGGAGGCTGCCGCCGTCGAACACTCCCCCGCCGGACAGCACGATCGTCCCGCCCGGTGTGACCGCGCGGCGCAGGGCGGTCAGCGAGTGGTTGCCTACCAGGTCGAAGACGAGGTCGTGGCGCCGTCCGGTCGTGGTGAAGTCGTTCGTCCTGTAGTCGATGACGTGGTCGGCGCCGAGCGACTTCACCAGGTCGGCGTTCCTCGTGCGGCAGACGCCGGTCACGGTGGCGCCCAGGGACTTCGCGATCTGCACGGCGAACGTTCCGACGCCGCCGGACGCGCCGTTGATCAGGACGTGCTGGCCCTGGCGGAGCTTTCCGACGTCGCGCAGGCCTTTCAGCGCGGTCTGGCCGGCCAGCGGGATCGCGGCGGCCTGCTCGAAGGTCAGGCCGGCCGGCTTGCTCTCCACCAGCTCTTCCGGCACCGACACGTACTCCGCGAACGCGCCGTCGGCGGTGCCGAGGTCGCCGAACACCTCGTCGCCGGGCCGGAAGCGCCGCACGTCCCCGCCCACCGCCTCGACGGTGCCCGCGAAGTCGCGGCCGCGGATCTTCGCCCTGGGCCGCCGGAACCCGATGCCGGTGAGCCTGGCCAGGTGGGGATCTCCGCGCATGACGTGCCAGTCGTACGCGTTCACCGCGGCCGCGCGCACCCGCACGAGGATCTCGCCGCCCGAGGCCGTCGGTGGTTCCACGTCGCGGAACTCCAGTGCGTCCGGTGAGCCGTACCGGTCCTGGACGATCGCCTTCATCGGGTTCCTCCTCGTGCGAGTGCGGTGCGGGTGGTGGTGCGGTGCGGTTTCCGGATGATCCACTCCGCCACGGCGAGGTTGACCACCCAGGCGGCGAGCATCAGCAACGCCTTGGAGAGCTGGTCGAGCGGGCCGGTGGCGGCGATCCACGACCCCAGCAGCACGGCCTGCGTGCCGGCGCCGAGTCCGATCGCGAACGCCCTGACCATCCACGCGCGGTGCCCGGCGACGTCCCGCCGGCGGATGGCGAGGAACCCCAGTACGAGGAACACCGCCCAGGCCGTGCCGAACACCAGCCGGACGCCGGTGAGGAACGCGCCCACGTCAGCCGGTTTCGGGTAGAAGGCGGTCATCCACAGACCGGACAGCGCACCCACCAGTCCACAGAGGACCAGCACGCGGCCCGCGAGCCGATGCCATCCCGGTCTGCGACGGCGAAGGCCCGGTGCGAACTGGAAGGCCCCGAGCAGGCTGTAGACGCTGACGGTGACGGCGTGCACGACCACGGGCACGGGCGAGGCGAAGAACCGCGCGTTGTCCGGCGTGATCTCCGCGCCCGCGCCGAGCTCGGTCAGCCGCAGTGCGCCGCCGAGCACCGGGACGGCGCTGAACAGGATGATCGCGACCGGGAGGAGCTTGTCGTACCTGGAGTTCATGCACCAGATCGTGGCGCGCGGGGCGGGGTCAGCTCATCGGTCCGGGGGCCGCGATCATCCTGGCCGATGGTCGGACGCGCGCGTAGTACTTCCGGCTGACCGCCGGACCCGCCTGGTCTCGTAGGCCCAGATGGCGACCTCGACCCGGTTCCTCGCCCCGATCTTGGCCATCAGGCTCGCGATGTGCGACTTCACGGTGCTGAGCGTGATGTGGAGCTCCTGTGCGACCTCGCTGTTGGTGCGCCCGCCGGCCACAGCGGCGAGGACCTGCTCCTCCCGTTCGGTGAGCGGGTCGACCGGCTGTTGTGCGGGGCCCGCCGGGCCGATGTCGGCGAACGCGTCCAGCAGCCGGGCGGTGACGCTGGGCGCGATCAGGGCGTCACCGGCCGCTGCGGCGTGGACCGCCTGGGCGAGCAGCGCGGGGCCGGCGTCCTTGAGCAGGAACCCCTTGGCGCCCGCGCGCAACGCCGCGTAGACGTACTCGTCGAGGTCGAACGTGGTGATCACGACGACCGCGAGCGGCTCGGTGACACCGGGCCCGGCCAGCAGCCGGGTGGCCTCGATGCCGTCGATCCCGGGCATCCGGATGTCGAACAGGCACACGTCCGGCCTCAGCCGCCGGGCCAGCTCCACGGCCTGCCGCCCGTCGGGGGCCTCCCCGACGACCTCGATGCCCGGCTGGACGTCGAGGATCATCGACAGGCCGGTGCGGACGATCTCCTGGTCGTCGGCGACGACCACCCGGACGCTCATCGCGCGGCACCGTTCAGCGGCAGCACGGCGGTCACGGTCCAGCCCCGCGCGTCCGGGCCTGCCTCACAGGTGCCGCCGAGCAAGGTCGCGCGCTCCTTCATGCCGATGAGCCCGTGCCCCTGCGGGGCGCGGGTGCCGCCGGTCTCCCCGTCGTCGCTGACCCGCAGGTGCGCCGACCTCTCGCCCACGGTGACCCGCACCTCGATGCGGGTGGCGTGCCGCGCGTGCCTGCGGGCGTTGGTGACCGACTCCTGGCTGAGCCGGTAGAGGGCGGTCCCCACCGACTGGGGCAGGTCGCCCGCGGCACCGTCGATCAGCACGTCCACCTCCGGACCGGGCCTGCCCGCGCTCGCGAGCAGCGCGATGTCCGCGACCGTCGGGCTGGGAGCCCGGTCCGCGGAGTCGTCCTGCCGCAACGCCCGCACCATCGTGCGCATCTCGGCGAGCGCCCGCGAGGCCTCCGACTCGATCAGCTCCAGCGCCTCGGTGGCCGCCTCCGGCCGGTGCGCCGCCGTCGCGAGCCCGGCCTGGGCCCGGATCGCCATCGCCGACACGTGGTGGGCCACCGTGTCGTGCAGGTCTCTCGCCAGCCGCTCGCGTTCGAGCGACTTGACCTGCTCGAGCTCCCGCGCCCGAGCCCGCCCCCGGTACCGCACCGCGGCACCGATCGCACAGGCCGTCCCCAGCACGGCGCAGCCGGCCACCGCGTCGCCGGGGTCGACGTACCCGAGTGCCGCGGACGAGCCGACCTTGCCGAGCACGACCGCCAGCCCGATCGCCCACTCCCGCCCCGACCCCCACCGGAACAGGGAGAACGGGAACAACACCATGAACACCAGCACGGTGAGGTCAGGCTCGCCCCCGAACACCAGCGAGGCCACCGCCGCGATCCCGAACGCGCACACGACCGCGAGCAACGGCCTGCTCCGGCGCACCAGCAGCAGCGGCGCCAGCACCGCGACGAGGACGAGCGAGCCGGCCCGCCAGCTCAGGTCCGGTCGCAGCGCCGTTTCGAGCACGGCGCCCACCAGCAGGACGGCGACCAGCGCCCAGTCCCACCACAGCCGGGCCGCCGCACGCACCGGCCGCGGCTCGTCCCACACCGACCGCACAAGGGCGAACACCGCGTCATCGTACGAGAGCGTGCACCGGCGGCGGCCGGATCAGCCCAACGCCCGCCTCGCATAGGCACGCACGTCCGCGTCGGTGTCGTCCGTGGCCCGCTTGAGCGCCAGCGCCACGGACGGGTCGTCCGCCCAACGCGCCAGCGCGCGCACCGCCGCCTTCCTGACGTCCAGGTTCGGATCGCGCGCCAGCCCGGTCACGAGGCCGGGATCGGTGAGCGCCTTCGCGACGCCCACCCGCACCTCCCACGCGGGATCGCCGAGCAGCTCGGCCGCCAGGCCGCTCAACGGTGCCGGGCGCCCGACCCGTTCGGCGGCTTCGAGCGCGGCGGCGCGGACCAGCGGGTCGGGGTCGGCGGTCAGGGCGACGAGGACGGACACGTCCGTGATCCCCTTCGCCACCTGCACCCGCAGTTCCCGGGACGGGTCGTTCGCCGCGGTGGCCAGAAGCCCGTCCTCCCGCAGGGCCACGAGACCGCGCACGGCCGCCTGCCGGACCTCCAGGTCGTCGTCGGTCAGGCCGGCCGCGTAGATCGGCGCGGTGCCCAGCTTCAACGCCCACAGCACTTCCAGCGCGATCGCCCGCGCGGGCGAGAGCTCCAGCACCTCCCGCAGCTCCTCCGAGGCCGGCACGACCTCGACCAGCTCGCGCAGGCCCGCCGCGGCGACGGCACGGGTCTCGACGTCCGCCATGGCCCTGACCAGAGCGAACTCGAATCCCCGCGGCACGGCCTCGGTCAGCGCCGACACCGCCGCCCGGCGCACCACGGGATCCGGATCGGTGAGGTAGGGCTCCAGGTCCGCGAGCGCCGGCTGCGAGTCGGCCAGCGCCACCACCTCCAGCACCCGTGCCGACTCGACCACGGCCTCGTCGTCGGCCACCTGCGCGACCTCGGACGCCACGTTCACCGACCGCACGCCGAGGAACTCCTCCACGCCGGTGCGGTGCGGCACGCCTTCGACCGGCACGAGGTAGGGCGCGACCGGGCGTTTGATGAACTCCATCGCGCCGTCGGCGTTCTTGCGCAGGTTGAGGTGGTGGAACCAGCGCTCGTCGTCGCGTTCGGGCAGGTCGACGCGCGAGTGGTAGAGGCCCCACCGCGACTCGTCGCGCATCAGCGACGACGCGGCCGCCATCTCGGCGCAGTCGCGGATGAACGAGACCTCGACGCAGCGCATCAGTTCGTGCGGGGACCGGGCACCCATCGCCGCGATCTCGGCCTCCATCCTGCTGAACGCCTCCAGCGCCAGGGACAGCTTCGTCTCGCTCTTGGGCGGCGCCACGTAGTCGTTGACGAACCGGCGCAGCTTGTACTCGACCTGCGGCTGCGGCGGGCCGTCGGGCTGCCGCGAGTGCCGGTAGATCAGCTCGTGCGCCTCGGCGACCTGGTCGGCCGGGAGTGCCGCCGGCCGTTCGAAGTGCGCGGAGGCGTGCGCTCCGGCGAGGTCGCCGAACACGAACGCGCCGATCATGTAGTTGTGCGGCACGCAGGCGAGGTCTCCGGCCGCGTACAGGCCGGGCACGGTGGTGCGGCCGTTCTCGTCGACCCACACCCCGGACGCGGAGTGACCTCCGCACAGGCCGATCTCCGAGATGTGCATCTCGATGTCGTGCGTGCGGTAGTCGTGCCCGCGTCCACTGTGGAACGTTCCGCGCGAGGGCCGTTCCGTGGAGTGCAGGATGCCTTCCAGGGCCGAGATCGACTCCTCGGGCAGGTGTGTGGTCTTGAGGTAGATCGGGCCCCGGTCGGAGGCGATCTCGGCGGCGACCTCGGCCATCATCTGCCCAGACCAGTAGTCGCAGTCGACGAACCGCTCCCCCAGCGAGTTGACCTGGTAGGCGCCGAACGGGTTGCCGACGTAGGCGCACGCGGGCCCGTTGTAGTCCTTGATCAGCGGGTTGATCTGGAAGCACTCGATGCCCGACAGCTCGGCGCCCGCGTGGTAGGCCATCGAGTAGCCGTCCCCCGCGTTCGTCGGGTTCTCGTACGTGCCGTAGAGATACCCCGAGGCGGGCAGGCCGAGACGCCCGGAGGCACCGGTCGCGAGGATCACCGCGCCCGCCGAGACCGTCACGAACTCGCCGGTCCTGGTGTGGAAGCCCGCCGCGCCGACCGCACGGCCGTCCTGCACCAGCACGCGGACGGGCATCACGCGGTTCTCGATGCGCAGCCGTTCCCGCAGGCGCCGTTCGCGCATGACGCGGTACAGGACCTTCTTGACGTCCTTGCCTTCCGGCATCGGCAGGACGTAGCTGCCCGACCGGTGCACCTGGCGGACGTGGTACTCGCCGAACGAGTCCTTCTCGAACTTCACGCCGTAGCGTTCGAGGCGCTGCACCATGTCGAAGCCGCGGGTCGCGGTCTGCATGACGGTCTTCTGGTTCACGATCCCGTCGTTGGCGCGGGTGATCTCCGCGACGTAGTCCTCGGGCTTCGCCTTGCCCGGGATGACGGCGTTGTTCACGCCGTCCATGCCCATCGCGAGCGCGCCGGAGTGCCGTACGTGGGCCTTTTCCAGCAGCAGCACGTCACGGCCCGCCTCGGCGGCGGTGATGGCGGCCATCGAGCCGGCCGTGCCGCCGCCGATCACCAGGACGTCGCAGGACAGTTCGATGGTCATGCCTTCACCGCCGCGAGGATCGCGTCCCGCCGGCGTTCGACCTCGCCCGTGCCGAGGACGACCACGCGATCGCCCAGCAGCACGGCCTCGTCGACGTCGTGCGTGACGAACAGAGTGGTGGTGCCGTCGAGCACCTCGGTCACCAGGTCCTGCATCGACGCGCGGGTCTGCGCGTCGAGAGCGCCGAACGGCTCGTCCATCAACACGACGGACGGCTGCTGCGCCAACGTCCTGGCGAGCTGGACCCGTTGGCGCATGCCGCCGGACAGCTCGCGCGGCAGGTAGTCCTCGAACCCCGTCAGACCGACCCGGCCCAGCCACTCCAGCGCCCGCGCCCGGCGTTGGGTGCGCGGAACCCCCTGCAGCGCAAGGGGAAGTTCGACGTTGCGCACCGCCGTGCGCCAAGGCAGCAATCCGTCGTCCTGGAAGACGAGCGCGCGGTCCCGGGACGGCCCGCGCACCGCCTGACCGGCCACGGTGATCGACCCGGCGAACGGGACGAGCCCGGCGACCGCGCGCAGCAGGGTGGACTTGCCGCAGCCGGAAGGCCCTGCCACCACGACGAACTCGCCGGGGCCGACGTCGAGGGAGAAGTCGGACAGCACGGTGGAGCGGCCGTAGCCGACGGTCAGCGAACGGACGTGCAGGCTCATCTCAGTGCCTCCCGGGGCAACCACCGGGTGACCCGGCGACCGAGCAGTTCGACCGCGGCGGACGTGAGGTAGCCGAGCCCTCCGATCGTGACCATGCCGACGATCACGCCGGGGTAGTCGACGACGGTGTAGGCCTGCCAGGTGCGGTACCCGACGCCGAACTGGCCGGAGATCATCTCGGCCGAGATCACGCAGATCCACGCCACGCCCATGCCCACCGACAGCCCGCCGAAGACACCGGGCAGCGTGCCCGGCAGCACGACGCGGAACAGCACCTGCCGGGTGCTCGCGCCCATCGTCCGCACCGCGTCCTCCCAGATCGTCGGCAGCGCGCGCACGGCGTGCCGAGTGGACACCAGGATCGGGAAGAACGCCGCGACGAACGTGATGAAGACGATGCCCTGCTCGTCGGTCGGGAACAGCAGGATCGCGATCGGCACCAGCGCGATCGCCGGGATCGGCCGCACCACCTCGAGCGGCGGCCGCAGCAGGTCGCCCAGCCACCGCGACCGGGCGATCACCACCCCGAGCGCCACTCCCAGCACCGCGGCCAGCAGGAACCCCGCCATGATCCGCCCGAGGCTCGCGCCCAGGTCGTGGTAGAACTCGGCCACGCCGATCTGCACCGCGAACCGCTCGACGACCTCGACGACCGTCGGCAGCTGGTCGAACCGCAGCCAGGCCCGCGTGTCGGAGGCCGTCAGGAGCTGCCACAGCACCAGGACGACGGCCAGCGACCCGATCCGCAACACCCAGCGCATCACCGCTCCACCGAGTCGAGGGCCTGCTGGAACGTCAGCACCGCACCGCGTTTCGCCGCGGCCGCCTCCGTCGTGAACGGCAGCAGGTCGGCGCCGGACCGCACCCAGTGCGCCTGCTCGGCGAACCACCGCGTGCCCGTCTCCGCATCGGGTACGTACGCGACCCGCAGCTTCTTCCCGCTGTCGCGCACGAGCTTCAGCAACGCGGCCGGTGACGCCACCGGCTCCGGCGCGGCTCCGTCGAACCACACCTCGCTCGCCGTCTTCGGGTCACCGCCCAGCGACGCGGGGTTCGTCAGGTCCTCGGTCGGCTCCAGCACGTCGCGCAACGGCTTGTCGTCGATGAACCGGTCCACGTCGAGCTCGTCGATGTTGCCGATCGACTTCAGGAACGGCACGTCGTCCTTCAAGGCCTTGCGCAACACGCTCTTCAGCGACAGGTCGAAGGTCGCGATGCCGTTCGGCCCGTTGTAGAGGTACACGACCTCGACCGGCAGGCCGGTGGCCTTCG
The DNA here is from genome assembly GCF_014653695.1 of Lentzea cavernae. Classification (GTDB taxonomy): domain Bacteria; phylum Actinomycetota; class Actinomycetes; order Mycobacteriales; family Pseudonocardiaceae; genus Lentzea; species Lentzea cavernae. The sequence goes on from NZ_BNAR01000005.1 coordinate 623,910, forward strand.
CGACGATCTCCGCGGCCTGCAGGGGTTGCGCGTGCAGGAACTTCGTCGCGTCGAGCTGGGCCCGCAGGAACTCCCGCAGCACCTCGGGCTGCTGCTGGGCGAACGGGTTGCGCACGACCGTGCCGTGCAGCGTCGGCAGGTTCAGCGCCGCGCCGTCGTAGAGCAGCTTGGCCTGCTTGGCGAACACCAGCTGCCCCGGCCACGCCACGAACTGCGCCAGCGCGGAGACGTTGCCCGACTGCAGCGCCGAGGCACCCACCGACGGTTGCTGGTTCTCCACCGTCACCTTGGTGTCCCCGAGCGCACGCACCAGCGTGCCGTGCCCGGCCGAGCCCACGCTCGCGGACACCTTCTGCCCGTTGAGGTCCGCCAGCGTCCTGGCCCGCGAACTCGGCGGCACCACGACCATGTTCAGCGCACCGCGGGCGTTGTACCCGGTGACCGCGACCATCCGGGTGCCCTGGTCGCCCTGCTTCTGGGTGCGCGACCCGTTGATCAGCAGGGGGTAGTCGCCCATGGACCCGATGTCGATCTTGCCGGCGATCATCTGGGCGGTGATCGGCGCACCGGTGTCGTAGTCCTGCCACGTCACCTTGTACGCCTTGCCGGTCTTCTTGCCGAGCTCGGCGAGCCGTTGCTCGAAGAAGCCCTTGTCCCGCAGCAACGTTCCCGCGGTAACGGTGTTGATGGTCTTCGACTGGTACCCGACGACCACGGGTACCTCGTCGCCGGACGCGGCCTCGCCCGTACCGCAGGCGGCGACCAGGAGAACTGACGCGAGCAAGGCGCGCTTCATCGTTTTTCCCTTCACCGCAGCAGGTAGGGCATGTTGATGGTCACGGCGCCCGTGGGGCAGCGAGCGGCGCACGGTCCGCAGTACCAGCACTCGTCGACGTGCATGTGGGCCTTGCCGGTCTCCGGGTTGATCGACAGCGAGTCGAGCGGGCACATGTCAACGCACAGCCGGCAGCCGTCGATGCATTTGGACTCGTTGATGGTGACCGGTACGTCGGCACGGTTGTTGACCAGAGCCATGACTCAACTCCAGGAAATGTGGTGGGAGATATGAGGTTTTGCTAACGACAGATTTCAGCGCGCATGGTCAGTCGGTCGCCGCGCATGCGGATGAACTCGAGGTCGACCGGCCGGCCGTCCGCGAAGTGGCTGAGCCGTTCCACGACCATCAGCGCCGACCCGCGCGGCACCTCCAGCACGGTCGCCGAGTGCAGGTCGGCGTTCACCGCCTCGAGCGTCACCGCCGCGGTGCCGAGCCGTTGCCCGGAGGTCTGCTCGATCAGCGAGAAGATGTCGCGGTTGACGAGGTCTTCCTCGAGCAACCGCTCCCCGACGTCCAGGGCGAGGTAGGTCAGGTCGAGCGACAACGGCAGTCCGTTGAGCCGCCGCAACCGTTCCACGTAGACCACTGCGGAGTCGAGCGGGAGCCGGAGTCGTTGTGCCACCGACGAAGGCGCGCGGATGACGCTGGCCGCACGCACGTCGTTGGTGACTTCTCCCTGTTCGTGCAGGGTTTCCGCAAGGCCCATCAACTGGTTCAGCCCGTGCTCGACCTTGTCCGCCATGACCACCGTGCCGACGCCGGGCACGCGCTCGACGAGCCCCTCCTCGCGCAGGAGGTCCAGCGCCTCGCGAATGCTGTTGCGGGACACCGAGAACTCGGCGGCGAGGAACCGTTCGTCGGGCAGGACACCGTCCGGAAAGGCACGGCGCACCACCTGCTGGCGGATGACGTCGGCGGCCTGACGCGCCCGGTCGGCGCGCAACCGCCGCGCTGGTCGCGGGCTGCTGCTCATGGCCCACAGCATGGACGGCACGAGACGATCAGTTTGTTACGCCTGTGTTACGCCGCCTGGTCAGCGCGGCGAGCAGGCAAAAGACTCCCGCTACGCCAGTCCATCATGTGGAACCGCGGAAAACGGGCTGATACCTCGGAATACGAGGTATAGCACGGAGTCCACCTCCCTGACGAGACCGGCGTCAGTCGCGTTCGCTGACCGCGGCGCCCGCGCGGAGCTCGCGGATCAGCTCCCGCACGGCGAGGGAGTACCTGGCGGCACCGGTGGTCACGTGGACGAGCCTGCGCGTCGGGCGGCCGGGACCGAGGTCGACGACGGTGACGCCCGGCGGCGGGGTGAGCACGGTCAGCCGCGGCAGGATCGCGATGCCGATGCCCTGCGCCACCATGGACAGCACGACGCTGTCGTCGGTCACGTCCAGCCTGCGCGGCGGCAGCCAGTCCTGGGTGCGCCACCAGCGCCGGGTGTAGGAGGAGCAGTTCTCCGGCCAGTCGAGCAGCGGCAGGCCGCGCGGGTCGGGGTGGTTCGCGGGGTGCACGAGCAGGTAGGGCTCGGTGAACAGGTCACCGTGCCGCAGGCCGGGGAGCTCCGCGTTGTCGTCGAGGGTGGCGATCGCGAGATCCGCGCGGCCGTCCGCCACCTCACCCGCCGTGCCGCGCCCCAGTTCCGGCACGACGAGCACCTGCGGGCGGAGGCCGGGAAAGCGGGTGGTGAGCCGGTCGAGCACGGGTGGCAGCAGGTGTGCCGCGGCGGTGCGGAAGGCCGCGACGCGCACCGTTCCGGTGACCGAACCCGACGCCGCTCCCCGCGCCTCGACGCGCAGCAGTTCCAGCTGGCGCAGGATCTGCCGGGCGTGCACGAGTGCCCGTTCCCCGGCCGGGGTCGGCGTGGCGCCGCGGCGTCCGCGGTCGAACAGCACCGCTCCGACCCGGCGTTCGGACTCCCGGACGGCGTGCGACACCGCGGACTGCGAGAGCCCGACCTCCCGGCCGGCCGCGGTGAAGCTCCCGGTGTTCTCGACGGCGATCAGCAGGCGCAGCTCAGACGGACTCAGGTCCACGACTCCACTATCCATGAACGCCGCTCATGGAACGGCCCGATCGATCAACTGCGCGATCTGCTCCCACACCACGGGATTCCTTACGTTCCCGGCATGAGCACTTTCCTCTCCGTCCGCCAGGTACGCCGGCCCGAAGGCGCACCCAGCGCGGACGACTTCACCGTCGTCACCGAAGACCTGCCCGCCCTCACCGACGGGCAGGTCCTGGTCGAGAACGTCTACCTGTCCGTCGACCCCTACATGCGGCAGCTGATGGACAACGGCGAGGCGGGCCGGGAGGGCAGGGCGATCGGACGGGTCGTCGACTCGCGATCAGCGCTGCACCCGGAGGGGACGACGGTGTTCCACCGCGCCGGGTGGGCCACGCACGCCGTGGTCGCCGCCGCGGAACTCCGGTCCGTGCACCAGGCCGAGGGCGTGCCGTTGAGCGCCTACCTCGGCGTGCTGGGCGGGACGGGGCTGACCGCGTTCGTCGGCCTGACCAGGATCGCCCGGCTGCAACCCGGCGAGGACCTCTTCATCTCCGCCGCCGCGGGAGGCGTGGGCAGCGCGGCGGGCCAGATCGCGCGGCTGCTGGGCGCCGGGCGCGTCATCGGCAGCGCGGGATCCGCCGCCAAGGTCGCGCACCTGCTGGAGATCGGCTTCGACGCGGCCTTCGACCACCGCGCCGCACCGGTCGGCGAGCAGCTCGCGAAGGCGGCACCGGACGGCATCGACGTCTACCTCGACAACGTCGGCGGCGACCACCTCGCCGCCGCCATCGACGCGCTGCGCCCGCACGGCCGGGTCGCCTGGTCGGGGGCGATCGCCCAGTACAGCTCCGCTCCCCCGGCGGCGCCGCACAACCTGGCCGACGTCATGTTCAAGGCGTTGCGCGTCGAGGGCTACCTGGTCCGCGAGCACCTCGACGTGCGGGAGAGGTTCGAGCGCTTCCTGGTGCCGCACGTCCAGAGCGGTGCGGTGGTGGTGGACGAGACGGTCGTCGACGGGTTCGGCAACCTCGTCAAGGCGTTCCTGGGCGTGTTGAGCGGCGCCAACACCGGGAAGATGCTGGTGCGCTTGCAGGACTAGGCCTCGAACGCCCGGATCACGAGCGCGGCGAAGCGCCGGGACGCGGCGACGCGCGTGGCCGGAGACGCGGCGTGGATGCCCCCGTTGGCCATGAGCACCAGGACCAGGTCGTCCAGCACGAAGTCCTGGCGCAACCGGCCCGACTTCTTCGCCTCACCGGCCAGCTTCGCGACCAGGGCGAGCGTGCGCTCACGGCGGGCCGTGAAGTCCACCGCGTGCGGGAAGCTCGTCGTGAACGCCGCGGTGAAGCCGCGATCGCGGGCGTGCAGCTCGCAGATCCTCTCGATGACCGAGCAGAAGCCGCGCCACGGGTCGGGGTCGGCGAGCCCTTCGTCCACAACGGTCTCGCACGCCGCCATCTGCGCGGCGAACGCCTCGGTGGCCAGGAGCTCCTTCGTCGGGAAGTGCCGGTAGAGGGTCGCGGGCCCGATGCCGGCGCGGCGGGCGATCTCGCGCATCGGGGCGGTCAGGCCCTCGGTGGCGAAGACCTCCCTGGCCACGTCCAGGATGTGCTCGCGGTTGTACCGGGCGTCGGAACGCGTGGGGTGAGTCAAACGGCCGGTCATGCTCTCACTTTAGCGAAACGGACGGGGGCGTCCGTTAGCTTCGGGCGTCATGAGAGCTGTCGCGGTGCAGGAGTTCGGCGGGCCGGAGGGGATGGCGGTCGTCGCGCTGCCGGCGCCCGTCGCGGCCCGGTCCCAGGTTCTGGTCGACGTCGAGGCGATCGGGGTCGGTGGCGTCGACGCGGTGATCCGGCGTGGTGATCTGGCCGCGTACGGGTTCCGGGAGGGGCACGTCCTCGGCGGGGAGGTCGCCGGTGTCGTGGCGGCGGTCGGCGACGGCGTGGACCCGGCGTGGATCGGCCGGCGCGTCTGGGCGCCGACCGGGACGGGGGGCGGGTACGCGGAGCGGGCGGTGGCGTCGGCGGACGAGGTCGTGCCGCTTCCCGGCCGGTTGTCCGCCGTGGACGCCGTGGCTCTGGGAAGTGCCGGTGTAGTGGCGCACTTCGGCCTCGCGCACGCCCGGTTCGCCGCCGGGGAGTCCGTGCTGGTGCGGGGCGCGGCGGGCAGCCTCGGGATCATGACCGTCCAGCTCGCGGCACGGAGCGGTGCGGGCGTGGTGGCCGTCACGACGTCGTCGGCCGCACGCGGCGAACGACTGCGCGCACTCGGCGCGACCCACGTGCTGAACCGCGCGGGTGAGGGCTCTCCCGCGGGCTTCGACGTGATCATCGACGTCGTGGCCGGTCCGGACGTGCCGTCGTTCTTCGACGTGCTCAACCCGAACGGGCGCCTCGTCGTGGTCGGCGCCGTCGGCGGCCAGCCACCGGCGGATTTCGGTGCCCGGGTCATGGTGTTGTTCCAGAAGTCGTTGTCGTTCAGCACGTTCAGCGCCAACACCGTGCCGAACGACGACAAGCGGGCGGTGAGGACCGCTCAGTTCGCCGAAGCCGCTCGCGGTGACCTGACGGCGGTGGTGCACGAGGTGTTGCCCCTCGCGCAGGCCGCGTCCGCCCACCGCAGGATGGAGGCGGGTGAGGTGTTCGGCCGGGTCGTGCTGACCCCGTGACGGATCGTGGCACCACAGGTCCCACGATGTGGTCGGGCTTGTCTCCGCGGCACCGTGCGACGAGTGTTCTCCCTGCGGGAAAAGGATACCCGTCTGTCCACACGGGAGAGTCATGACCAGGTACGTGATCATCGGCGGAGGGGCCGTCGGTGCCACCCTCGCCGCCGAGCTGCACCGCGCCGACCGGCAGGTGGTCCTCGTCGCCAGGGGCGCGAACCTCGAGGCGCTGCGCGAGCGCGGGCTGCGGTACGTGACCCCGCGGGGCACCGAGGTGGTCCACCTGCCGGTGGCGGGCGGGCCGGACGAGGTCGAGCTGCACCACGACGACGTCCTCGTGCTGGCGACGAAGTCCCAGGACACCGAGGAAGTGGTGCGGACCTGGGCGTGGCGTCCGGTCGGCGGCAGCACGGCCGCCGCGGCACTTCCGGTGGTGGTGCTGCAGAACGGGCTGGAGAACGAGCGGATCGCCCTGCGGCGGTTCGAGACCGTGTTCGGGGCCGTGGTCTGGGTGCCGACGAGCCACCTCGAACCCGGTGAGGTCGTCTCCCCCGCCGAGCCCGCGGTGGGCGCGCTGTGGCTCGGCGCCTACCCGAGCGGGATCCACCCGAGGCTCAGCCCCATCGCCGCCGACCTCACCGCCGCGCGGTTCCACGTCGAGGTGGTCGGGGACGTCCAGCGCTGGAAGGCGGCGAAGCTCGTCTCCAACACCGCCAACGGCCTCGGCGCCCTCTACGCGCCGAGCTCCCTGCGCGACGCCGCCGCGCGGATCACCCGCCAGGAGGCCGAACTGGTCCTCGGGGTCGGCGGCATCACGCCCGGTCAGGTGACCGAGGCCGTGGTGATCCACGACATCCCCGGTCACGGCAGGCAGGGCGGTTCGACCTGGCAGAGCCTGCACCGCGGCGGTGCCCCGGAGACCGACTACCTCAACGGCGAGATCGTGTTGCAGGCCAGGCTGTCCGGCCGCACCGCGCCCTACAACGCCGCGCTCGCCGAACGAGTGCAACGCGCCGTCGCCGACGGGGCGACGCCGGGCGGTCTCGGCGACGCCGACCTCCTCGCGACCCTGCCGGACCTCACCCGCCGCACCGTGCTCGTCGAGCCCGCCGAGCTGAACGACCTGCTCCAGCACGAGAGCGCGCCGCTCGTGCTCGACGTCCGCTGGGCGCTGGGCGACCCGGCCGGGCACGACCACTACCGGGCGGGGCACGTTCCCGGCGCGGTCTACGTGGACCTCGACACCGAACTGGCGGCACCGCCCGGTGGCACGGCCGGGCGGCACCCGCTGCCCGACGTCGCCGACCTCCAGGCCGCCGCCCGCCGGTGGGGCGTCACGGCATCGCGCCCGGTGGTCGTGTACGACGACAACGGCGGCACCTCCGCCGCACGTGCCTGGTGGCTGCTGCGCTGGGCCGGTCTCTCCGACGTGCGCATCCTCGACGGCGCCCTCAAGGCGTGGCAGGCCAAGGGCTTCGCGCTGGCCACGGGCGACGAGAGCGCCGAACCGGGTGACGTCGACCTGTCCGCCGGTCACCTGCCGACGCTCACGGCCGACGAGGCCGCCACGCTCGCCGACAAGGGAGTCCTGCTGGACGCCCGTGCCGCCGACCGGTTCCGCGGCGACGTCGAACCGGTCGACCCGCGCGCCGGACACATCCCGGGCGCCCGGTCCGCGCCGACCGCGGCCAACCTGCGCGACGGCGCCTTCCTGCCCACCGAGGAGCTGCGGGCGAGGTTCGCGGGCCTGGAGCACGAGGACGTCGGCGTGTACTGCGGTTCCGGTGTGACGGCCGCGCACGAGATCGCCGCGCTCGCCGTGGCGGGCGTGGACGCCGCCCTGTACCCCGGGTCGTGGTCCGCCTGGTCGAACGATCCGGACAGGCCCGTCGCGTTCGGGGAATGACCCGTCAGGCCGACGGCGTCCACCCCAGGGCGGACGCCGCGGTCGTGGCGAGGTCCGTGAGCAGGCGGACGTCGTCGGCCAGGCTGAACGCGGGCGGCAGGAACAGCACGACCTCGTCCGCCGCCCGCAGGCCGGGATCGGCGAGCACCGCCTCCGCGACGTCGTCGGGCGAGCCGTGGAAGACGGGGCTGATGCGCATGCCGGCGGGGAGGTCGGCGGTGATCACCGGTTCCAGCGCGCCGCGCGGCCGTGACGCGGCCATGCCCTCGGTGCGGCGCTGGAGGTCGTAGGCGGCGTACTTCTCCCCCAGGTCGGCGGTCGGCGCGGGCAGGATCGACGCCGCGACGGCCACCGGCGGCGGCGGTGTGCCGTGCTTGTCCCGCCACGTCGTGCGGTACGCCTCGATGATCCGCGCCTGGTACTCGCCGAACGTCTCCCCCTCGGCCAGGTCGTGCAGCACGGTCCCGGTGATCAACCCGATGCCGAGTTCCGCCGCCCTCACCGCCGATCCGAGGCTCGCCGCTCCCTGCCGCACGCGGGACAGCAGCCCTGGGCTGTGGGGCGTCACCCTCAGCTCGGTGCCCACCGGGGCGCCCTGGCCCGGACCGTCCACCACGTGCAGCGGAGAGCCGCCCACCGCCGTCAGGAACCGTTCCTGACGGCGCTGCGCCTCGGTGCGCGCATCCGTCTCAACGGTTCCGAAGACGGCGTCGAAAGCGGCGTTGGCTCCCGTGGCGACGGCCAGTTCGAGACGGCGGCCGACCAGGAGGTCGGTGGTTCCGGCGGCCTCGGCGAGCAGGATCGGGTCCTGGTAGCGCATCGGCAGGACGGCGGTGCCCAGACGGATGCGGTGCGTGTGCTGGCCGACGGCCGCGAGGAACGGCAGCGGCGAGGACAGGTAGTGGTCGAAGTGCCGCTGGTAGACCCAGCCGGACTGGTAGCCCAGCGCCTCCGCGGCGCGGAACAGGGCGATGCCGCCCCGCAGGCCGTGCTCCGGCCCGTTGTCGTCGTCGAACGAGACGCGCGTGTTGAAGCCGAGGCGGGCGAGGGTCATCGAAGTCCTTTCACACCAGCGGGAACCGACTCCACGAGTGCGCGCGTGTAGGGCTCGCGCGGTGAGTCGAACACCGTCTTCACCGGGCCGCTCTCGACGATCCGGCCCCGGTGCATCACGGAGACCGTGTGCGCGAGCTGCCGGACCAGGGCGAGGTCGTGCGACACGAACACGTAGGTCAGGCCGAGTTCCGCCTGCAACGACAGCAGCACCTCGACGATGCCGGCCTGCACGGTGACGTCGAGCGCCGAGGTCGGTTCGTCGAGCACGATCACGTCCGGCCGCAGCACGAGCGACCGGGCGATCGCGACCCGTTGCCGCTGGCCGCCCGACAACGCCGACGGCCTGCGGGACACCAGGTCGGGGCTCAGCCCGACGGCGTCCAGCGCCTCGCGCACCCGGCCGGCGCGTTCGGCGCGCGTCCCGACCCGGTACCGGTCGAGCGACTCGCCCACCAGCCTGCCGACCGTCCACGTGGGATCGAGCGAGGTGAACGGGTTCTGGTACACCAGCTGCAGGTGCCGGCGGACGGCGCGGAGGTCGCGGTGCGTCCGCCCGGTGACCTCCTCGCCGGCGACGGTGATGCTGCCGCTGTCCGGCGCCTCCAGCCCGAGCAGCAGGCGGATCGTCGTCGTCTTGCCGGAACCGGACTCCCCGACCAGCGCGTGGGTCTCCCCCGCCCCGACCGCGAGGGACACGTCGTCCACGGCTTTGAGGTCGCCGAACGACTTGGTCACGCCACTGACGCGGATCTTCGCCTCGGACTCGTCCGGCACGGTGCGCAGATGCTCGTAGCGGTCGGGGTTGAGCGCGGGGACGTCCGCGTGCAGGCGCTCGGCGTAGGCCGACGCGGGCGCGGTGAACACCGCCGCCGTGTCCCCGGACTCCTGGACCACGCCGTCCTTGAGCACGACGAGCGAGTCGGCCCGTTCGGCGGCGATGGCGAGGTCGTGGGTGATCAGGAGCAGGCTGATGTCCAGGTCCTGGCGCAGCTGGGAGAGCAGGTCGAGGATGCGCTTCTGGATGGTGACGTCGAGCGCGGAGGTCGGTTCGTCGGCGACGATCAGCCGCGGCCGCGGCAGCACGGTCAGTCCGATGAGGACTCTTTGCAGCATCCCGCCGGAGAGCTGGTGCGGGTAGGAGCCGAAGACCCGGCGCGGGTCGTCCAGCCCGACCTGGGCGAACGCGTCGAGCACCCGTTCCCTGCTCGGCTCCCCCGCCAGGGCAGCGGCCTCCAGCGCCTGGGAGCCGACCGTGCGCACCGGGTTGAGCGCGTGGCTCGGGTCCTGCGGCACGAACCCGATGGACCGGCCGCGCAACGGCCGGAACCGCTTCTCCGGCAACGACAGCACGTCCTGGCCCGCGAAGTCGACCACGCCCTCCGCCCTGCCCGACCGGGGCAGCAGGCGCAGCACCGAGCGGGCGATCGTGGACTTGCCCGACCCCGACTCACCGATCAGGGCGAGGCTCTCCCCGCGCCGCAGGGAGAAGCTGACGTCGGACACGACCTGGTGCGGGCCGTAGGACACGGAGAGTCCGGTCACGTTCAGCACGGTGGCCGTCGTGACGCGGTCGAGGGTCAGTCGGTCTTGCGGAGCCATCGGCTGATCCTGTTCACGGAGAGGACTGTCGTGATCATGACGAGTGCCGGCGCGTAGACCAGCCACGGGGACAGCGGGTAGTCCTTGCCGACCGAGATCAGCAGCCCCCAGTCCGACGCGGGCGGCGGGTCGCCGTAGCCGAGGAACGCGAGCCCGGCGATGAGCAGGATCGAGTAGCCGAACTGCAGCACCGCGAGCGACAGCAGCGACCGCGAGGCGTTGGGCAGCACGTGGCGCACGAGGATGTGCCACTGCGCCCCGCCGTGCAGGTAGGCGGCCTCGACGAACACGGCGCGGCGGGTCTTGAGCACCTCCGACCGCATGACCCTGGCGAAGATGCCCACCGCGGACACACCGGTGGCGATGGCGGCGTTGGTCGTCTCGAACCCGAGCGCGCTGACCACGATCACCGCCAGCAGGAACTCCGGGATCGCCAGCAGCACGTCCACGAGCCGTGCCAGCACGGTGTCCGTCCAGCCGCCCACGAACCCCGCGACCAGTCCGATCAGGCCGCCGACCACCACCGCGATGCTCACGGCCAGGAGCGCGCTGCTCACCGACGACGCGGTGCCGTGCACGACCCGTGCGAAGAGGTCGCGGCCGAGGTGGTCGGTGCCGAACAGGTGAGCGGCGCTCGGTGCGGCGAACTTGTCCGCCGGGACGCCGGCGGCGGGGTTCTGGGAGGCGAACAGGCCGGGCAGGAACGACCACAGCAGCACCAGGCCGATGACGCCGAGAGACAGCGCGGCTGTGAAGGGGACGCGGGGGCGAAGGCCGGGACGGGAGCGGAACCAGGACCGAAATCGGGACTGGGAGTGGGGCTGGGGCTGGAAGTGGGGCTGCGGCTGGAGCTGGGGCTGGAGCTGGGGCTGGAGCTGGGAGTGGGGCTGGGAGTGGGGCTGGGAGTGGGGCTGCGGCTGCGGCTGGGCCTGGGGCTGGGGCTGGGAGTGGGGCTGGGGCTGGGGCTGGAGCTGGGAGTGGGGCTGGGGCTGGGAGTGGGGCTGGGGCTGGGGCTGGGGCTGGGGCTGGGGCTGGATGAGCGTCATGCCGTCACCTCCTTCCTGTCACCGGGCGGCCTGCCACCGGGCGGCCTGCCACCGGGCGGCCTGCCACCGGGCTTCCTGTCGTCGGACCTCCCGTCCCCGAACCGCACCCGCGGGTCGAGCAACGGGTAGACCAGGTCCGCCACCAGGTTCACCACGACGAAGATCACCGCGGCCAGCGCCACGACCGCCTGCAGCACCGGCAGGTCCTGCGTGGTGACGGACCGCTCGACCAGACTGCCGATCCCGGTCCGCCCGAAGATCTTCTCGGTGATCACCGCGCCGCCGAGCAGCTCGCCGACGGTCAGCGCGATCACCGTCACGACCGGTAGCGACGACGGTTTGAGCAGGTGCCGCAGGAACAACCGGGTCTGGCCGAGCCCGCGCGACCGCGCCACGGCCGCGTACTCCTGGTCCGCCTCGTGGTCGAGGTTCGCGATCAGCACCTCGGCGACCCGTGCCGACACCGGGATGCCCAGGGCGATGGCCGCGAACAGCGTCGCGAGCCCGCCCTCGGCGTCGATCACCCGGAACGCGCCCAGCTGGAACGCGAACACGTTGATCAGCAGCAGGCCGATCACGTAGTTCGGCACCGAGAGGAACAACGACGGGAACGCGCGCAGCACGCCCTGGCCGTAGCGGCGGGGCAGGTAGCGGGTGCCGAACCCGATGGCGAACGCCAGCACCAGCGCGACCGCCAGTGCCGACAGCGCCAGGACGATCGTGGACGGCAGGACCTCGCCGATCAGGTCCGACACCGGCCGTCCCGACCGCAGCGAGACGCCCAGCTCCCCGGTCACGAAGCGGGACAACGACTCCCACAGCTGCACGTACACCGGCCGGTCCAGGCCGTAGTACGCGACGATGGAGGTGATCTCCTCCTCGGTGAACCCGTTCTGCGGGTTGCGCAGGGTGTTCGTCACCGGGTCGCCGGGCAGCACGCTGATCACGATGAACGTGAACACGTACGCCAGCAGGATCACCACCAGTGCCTGCAGCACGCGCCGCAGCGCGTAGATCTTGTAGCCGCGGCTCATGACGTCAGCGAGGCGGTGTAGTAGTTGGCGTACGCGATGCCGTTGTACGTGACTCCGGTCAGCTTCGGCGACTGCAGGTAGATGCGCTGCACGATCTGCGTCAGCGGCACGAAGTAGCCCTGCTGCAACACGTACCCCTGCAGCTCGTCGAGGATCTTGGCCCGCGCCTCGACGCTCTCCGACCGGGCGACGCCGGTCGCGAGCTCGACCAGCTTCGGGTCGCTCTGCCCGACGCCGAACCAGTTCTCGCCCTTGTTGGCGTCGGTGAGGATCCCGGCGACGGTGCCCGCGTCGATGAAGCTGCGGGTGATCTCGTAGGTGGCGACGCTCGGGCTGTTGAGCTTGACGCGCTCGCCGTAGGTAACGACGTCGAACGACTGGATGCCGACCTTGAAGCCGAGCTTGCCGAGCTGCTGCGCGACTAGTTCGTCGATCGCCTTGGACGCGGCCAGGTACGGGTTGGAGTAGAGCGTCAGCGAGAGCTGCTTGCCGTCCTTGACGCGCACGCCGTCGGCGCCCTTGGCCCAGCCGGCCTCGTCGAGCAGCTTCGCGGACTTGGCCGCGTCGAAGGCGAAGTCGGCGCTGCGGTCGGTGGCACCCGGGACGTTGCTCTGGAACAACGACTTCGCGGGCAGCCAGTCCTCGGTGTAGACGGTCGAGATGATCTCGGCGCGGTCGATGCCGTGCTGCAACGCCTGGCGCACCTTGACGTCGTCGAACGGCGCTACCTTGGTGTTCACCGCGAACCCGTTGACGAACCCGAGGTAGCGCGGGGTCGCCGTGGTGAAGCCCTGGTCCTTGAACGACTTGAGTTCCTGCGGCGACGGGTTGTACGCCACGTCCGCCTGCCCGGACTGGACGGCGGAGGTGCGCACGGACGGTTCGGCGACGAGTTTGTAGGTGATCGAGTCGAGCGTGGCCGCTCCCTGCTTGCCCAGCGCGGCGGGCGCCCAGTTGTAGTCCTCGCGCTTCTTCAGCACGACGCTGTCGCCCTCCTTCCAGGAGGCGACGACGAACGGTCCGCTGCCGATGTCGTTGGAGAGGTCGGCCTGCTGGGCGGCGGGCAGCGCGATGGTCTTGGGAGAGATCAGGATCGAACCGTGGTAGCCCAGCGTCGGGACGAACCCGAGCGTCGGCGCCTTGAAGAACACCTTCACGGTCTGGGCGTCGACGGCCTGCGCGCGGTCGTAGGTCTTGGGGAACAGGCCGATCGGGTTGATGCCCCGCGCCGGGTCGCCCTTCGACCAGATGTCGAGGTTCGCGACGACGGCCGCCGCGTCGACCGGGGTCTTGTCGGAGAACGTCACGCCGGTCTTGAGGTGCAGGGTGAACTCGGTCGCGGAGTCGTTCTGCTCCCACTTCTCCGCGATCCACGGACTGACCTTGCCGTTCTCGTCGACGTGGACGAGCTTGTCGGTGACGTGGCCCCAGATGTGGCCCTGGAAGCTCGAAATGGCGCTGTTGTTGGGAATCCAGGTGTCGCCGAGCGAGTCGATCAGGAAGGTGATGTCACCGCCCTGTTTCGCCTGGCCTCCGCTGGTGGCCGCGCCGGCCCCGCACGCGGTGAGGGCCAGCACGGTGACGAAGCCGACGATGGTCCGGAACGCGTGAAGGGGTTTCATGCGAAAACCGTAGGAGCGCGCACGTCAAGGGGTCCAAGACGAAATGGGGATCGGTTCCCATCACGTGTTCTTATCTCTGATACCGCAGGAATGCGGCTAACGTCGGTGAGGTGGAGACCAGCGCGCATTGGGGAACGTACCCGGTCGAGGTGTCGCCGGACGGTCGCGAGGTCGTGGCGGCGAAACCCCAGGACGTGGACGCCGCACCGGCGATCGGCAACGTCGTCAGCGGGAACCGCCACCGCTCACGGGTGACGCGCCCGGCCGTCCGCCGGCAGTGGCTGGAAGACGGTCCCGGGCCGCGCGACCGGGGCCCCGACGACTTCGTCGAGGTCGGCTGGGACACCGCACTCGGTCTCCTGTCCCAGGAACTGGAACGCGTGCGGTCGCGGTTCGGCAACCAGGCGATCTTCGGCGGGTCTTACGGCTGGGGCAGCGCCGGGCGCCTGCACCACGCGCAGAGCCAGCTGCACCGGTTCCTCAACTCCGTCGGTGGTTACACGAGCTCCATCAACGACTACAGCCGCGGAGCGAGCATCGTGCTCCTGCCCCACCTCGTCGGCCCGCGGACCGCGCTCGACCTGCGCTACAAGCCCGCGTCGTGGGCGGACGTCGTCGAGCACACCGACCTGCTGGTCAGCTTCGGCGGCGTGCGGCGGTCCAACACCTGGGTCGTGCCGGGCGGGCACGAGCGGCACATCGGGTCCGCGCACGCCAGGTCGGTCGGCCGCACCACCGAGGTCGTGTTCCTGTCCGCGCAACGGGACGACGCGTTCGAGGACATCGGCGCCGAGTGGATCGGCGTGATGCCGGCGACGGACACCGCCGTGCTGCTCGCTCTCATCCACGTGCTGGTGGTCGACGGGCTCGCGGACGACGAGTTCCTGGCCCGGTACACCGTCGGCGCCGACGAGGTGCGCCGGTACGTCCTCGGCGATGCCGACGGGGTGGCGAAGACACCGGAGTGGGCCTCGCGGATCAGCCGGACGCCCGCGCCGGTGATCCGCGACCTGGCGCATCGGATGGCGGCGGGCCGGACCCTGATCAACGTCGTCTACGCCCTGCAACGCGGCGAAGGCGGCGAACAGCCGGTGTTCGCGGCGCTCACGCTGGCGGCGTTCCTCGGGCAGATCGGCCTGCCGGGCGGCGGTTTCGCGCACGGCTTCGGCTCGATGGGCGACTACGGCGTGGGCGTCGCGGGGTCGCGGCTGCCGACGTTCCCGCAGGGCGTCAACCCCGTGCCGGACTTCATCCCGTGCGCGCGGATCAGCGACATGCTCCTGCATCCCGGCGAGGAGATCCCCTACGACGGCGGCACGCTGCGGTTCCCGGAGGTCAAGCTCGCCTACTGGGCGGGCGGCAACCCGTTCCACCACCACCAGGACCTGAAGCGGTTGCGCGAGGCACTGTCCCGTTTGGACACGTTCGTCGTGCACGAGACGCACTGGACGCCGACGGCACGGCACGCCGACGTCGTGCTCCCGGTCGCGACCACTCTCGAACGCGAGGACGTCGCCGCGGGTGCGGGCGACAGCAGGCTGCGGGTCGTGCCACGGGTCGTGGAGCCGCTCGGTGAGGCGCGCGAGGAGTTCTGGATCTACGCCGAACTGGCCGGGCGCCTGGGTTCGGACTTCACCGAGGGGCTCGACTCCCGGCAGTGGCTGGAGCGGATCTACGAGGAGTGGCGAGCCGCTCCCGGCTCACCGCCCGCGCCGCCGTTCGCCGAGTTCTGGCGGGACGGCGGGGTCGACCTGCCGCAGGACCCCTACCGCGACACCGCGTTCGCCGAGTTCCGCGACGGCGCTCCCCTGGGCACGCCGAGCGGCCGGATCGAGCTGTGGACGCCGTTGACCGGGCACACGAGCCCACCCAGTGGTGGGGCGCGGCCGGCGAGTTCGACCTGCACCTGCTGTGCAACCAGCCGACCCACCGCCTGCACAGCCAGCTGGACATGGGCGACGCGAGCCAGTCGACGAAGGTGGCCGGTCGGGAGCCCGTCCGGCTGAACCCCGCGGACGCACAGGCCCGCGGACTGTCCACAGGGGACGTCGCACTCGTCCGAAGCCAGCAGGGAAGCCTGCTGGCGGGTGTCGTGGTGAGCGACGCGCTGCTGCCCGGGGTGGCGCGGATGCACACCGGGGCCTGGTTCGACCCCAGCGCGCCGGAGATCGCCGACTGCGTCAACGGCAACGTCAACGTGCTCACCAGGGACGTGCCGACCTCGGAGCTGACCCAGGCGACCAGCGGCGCGCACGTGCTGGTTGCCGTCACCCGGTACGACGGACCGGTGCCGCCGGTCCGGGCCTACGACCCGCCGAGCACCCGCTGACCCGCCGCGATCAGCGCGGCGTCCTCCTGCGGCGGGTGCACGCGCACGCAGAGCACGTCCCGCAGGTGCCGTTCGAGGGAGTTCCGGCGTGACAACGCGGGGTTTCCCAGCGCCGCTACCGCGGTCTGCACCGCGGAGACCACGGACCGGGCGATGGCGACCTTGACCAGCGACAGCTGGGGCTGGAGCGCCTCGCCCGCCTCGAGCCGCAGCAACGCGCCGTGCAGCAGCGTTTCGGCCTGGGCGATCTGGAGGTCGATCTCGCCCGCGACGGCCTGGATCCGTTCGGTGGTCGCGATCGGCCTGCCGAGGGCGGCGGGCACCCTGGCACGGGCGAAGTCGGCGAACGCGCGCCGAGCAGCCCTGGCCACGCCGATGTACAGCGCCGGATGCCCGAAGCTGCCCGGCCCGGCCACGGCCGCCGGATCGCGGTAGACACCGTCCGCGCCGCGCGGGATCTCGACGAACGCCGTCTCGGGGAGTTCGACGCCGGAGTAGATGACGTCGTGCGTGTTGGAGGCGCGCAGGCCGAGGTGGTCCCAGGTGTCGACCCACGTGATGCCGGGAAGATCACCCGGCACGACAACGTGGCCGACGCGCGGTTCCGGGTCGTCCGTGACCACCCACACCTGGTGGTAGGCCAGCGCGGCGGCTCCCGTGGCGTAAGCCTTGTGGCCGTTGAGGACCCAGCCCGAACCGGATCGCGTGATCGTCGTCTTCGGCAGTCCGCCGCGAGCGGGCGCACCCAGTTCCGGCTCGGCCCTGATCGCGTTGACCGGGGCCGGACCGGCCGCCGAGCGGCGCAGCACGTCCTCGTAGAACTCCCGCGGCCAGTGGTCGTTCGCGGCCTGGGCGGAGTGGGCCATCAGCGTGTTGGCCACGACCAGCGCGACGGACGGGTCGCCCTCGCCGAGCGCCGTGAGGATGCGCGCCACCTCACGGGGTCCGGCACCGGGTCCGCCGTACCGCGCGCCGACCGTGGCGGTGAACAGACCGGCCCGGTGCGCGACCTCCAGGCCGCGCACCGGGATCGCACCGGTCCGGTCGTACTCGGCCGCGGTCTCCGCGAGTGCGGCCGTGACGGCGGCGAGGTCCTCGGTGGGCACCGGGATCTCGTAGCCCGTGGCCGTCACGCCTGACCCGCTGTCGCGTGCCGCCGGTACTCCTCGGCGTAGTTGCCGAGGTGCTCGGCCTGCAGCGTGCCGCGCGTGCCCGTGGCGGCGCGGTGCGCGAGTTCCTGGCGCACCAACGGGAGGACGTGCTTGCCGTAGTCGACCGCGTCGGCGAGCGTGTCGTAGCCGCGGATGCTGACCAGGTCGGCGCCGCGGTCGACGTAGTCCAGGATCGCCGCCGCCACCGTCTCCGGGGAGCCGACCAGTGCGGTGGACGCGCCGGCCGCGTTCGTGACGGCGGCCGTGCGCGTCCACAGCGCCCGGTCGTAGAGCTCGCTCTTCTCGGCGAAGGAGAGAGCGCGCTGCGACCCGACGTTCTGCGGGGATCCCGCGGTGATGAAGCGCTGCTTGCCGTAGGCGGCCTTGCCGAAGGTGTCACTGATCTTCGCCACGTACTCGTGGGCCTTCTGCCACGCGAGTTCGTCGGTCTGGGCGATGATGGGCCGGAACGTGACCCAGATCCGCGGCAGCGTCGTGCGGCCGGCGGCCCTCGCGATGTCGTGCACGCGGTCGATCTCACCGCGCAGGTCGTCGAGCGGCTCGCCCCAGAAGCTGAAGATGTCGGCCTTCTCGCCGCCCACCTGGAACGCCTCGTCGGACTGACCGCCGATGGAGATCGGGATCGGTGAGCCGTACGGCGCGAAGCCCGGCCCGAAGTCGTCGAACCTGTAGAACTCGCCCTCGTGGCTGAACGGTTCGGGCTCGGTCCACGCCCGCCGCAGCAGGTCGATGTACTCCGAGGTGCGGGCGTAACGGCGGTCCTTCGGCAGGTAGTCGCCCTGCCGCGCCTGCTCGGCGTCACTGCCGCCGGAGATCAGGTGCACGACCGCGCGGCCCTCGGTGAGCTGGTCCAGGGTGGCGAGCTTCTGCGCGCCCACCAGGGGGAACGTGGTGTTGGGACGCAGCGCCACGATCGGCCGGATCCGCTCGGTGAGCTGACCGACGGCCGAGGCCACGACGAACGAGTCGGCGCTCGCGGCGCCGTACGGCAGCAACGTGTAGTCGTACCCGCCCTCTTCGAGCGAGCGGACGTAGTGGCGGAAGTACTTCAGGTCGATGCCACGCGTGGGGATCGGGTTCAGTTCCGTCGACGGGTTGAGGTGCGACAGGCTGATGAACTCGACCTTCGGCGAGGCCGCCTCGGGGATCTTCGCGTCGAAGACGGGTGCGCTGGTCACGTTCTCGACCGTAAGGACGGTGCGCCGCGGGGTCCAAGACAAGTCCGCGAACCAAACCCATAGCCGCGCCTTATCAACTCAGGCTCCCCTCGACACCAGCTGCAGGTGGGGCCGCTGCGCGAAGAAGTCGGTGCCCGCGGACAACGCGGTCTGCTCGACGTCGGCGGACAGCCCGCGCCGGGCGACCATGCGCAGGTGCGTCGTCCCCGCGTCCGGGAGTTCACTGTGGACGGTCAGCCCCTGCGGACGGCCGCCCGCGCTGGGCAGCAGTGCGACGCCCAGGCCCGCCCGCACACCCGCGAGCACCCCTTCCAGCGTGGTCGACTGACCGACGACCTCGACCCGGTGTCCTTGCCCGGCGAGCACGGTCAGCGCCCGTTCCCTCAGGCCGCACGGTTCCTCGAACGCCACCAGCTGGCAGGACGGTTCGGGGGACCAGCCCCGTGCGGCGTACCAGACCAGGGGCAGCTCACCCACCAGGTGCCCGGCGCCCTGGCCGCTCGGGTCCAGCACGAACGCGAAGTCGACGGTCCCCTTGTTCACCGCCTCGGTGAGCTGGGTGGACCTGCCGATCTCGAACCTCGTGGCGCAGCCGGGGAACGCGGCCTGCAGCGCGCGGATCATCTCCGGCAGGATCTGCTCGGCGCTGTGCTCGGTCGAACCGACCACGATCGTCCGGTCGCGCTCCGCCTCCAGCCTGCGCAACGACGTGTCGTGCACCTCGATGATCCGCCGCGCCTCCGCCAGCACGCGTTCGCCCTCGTGCGTGAAGCGCATGTTGCGGCCGTCGCGCTCGAACAGCTTGCGCTTGAGACCGCGTTCGAGCTGCCTGACGTGCTGGCTCAGCGCGGGCTGGCTGATGTGCCGGACCGCGGCGGCCTTGCTGAACCCGCCGCACTCGGCGATCGCGATCAGCGTCCGCAGGTGTTCGAGGTCGAGCGAATTCGTCATGGCTCGATTAGAACCGACTCGAGCGAAATCCGAGATGCCGACCGGCATGTGAGAACGTACCCGCGAGGGGCTTGCAAATTCATCACGCATCCGCATGGGTAGTCATCGAGAAACGCTCTTGGACGCGCGGGACGCCCGGCCGCCAGGGTGATCGCGTGACCACCACCTCCAGCACCGGCGCTTGGGACGAGCCACCGGGCCTCGCCGCGCGCGGCACCGTCATCCTGCTCACCGGCCGCGGCGAGACCGCCCGCACCTACCAGCGCTTCGGCCGCAGGATCGCCGCCGACGCCTACCGCGTGCGCGTGGTCGAGACCGACCTCGACGACCTCACGACCACCCGCAAGCAGGTCGAGGCACTGCTGCGCGACGACGACCTGCCGTCGCCGAAGGTGCTGGCGGGCTCGGACACCGGCGCGACCCTCGCCACCCAGCTCCCCGGCGCCGACGGCCTGGTGCTCGCCGGTCTCGCGCTGCCCGGCAGCACCCCGGTCACCGACTGGCAGGCCGAGCTGGACGCCCGTTCCGCGTGCCCCACGCACCAGGGCGTGCTGTCCGAGGACGAGGACTTCACCCGAGGCGCGCTCGCACGACCCGTTCCGTCGGACTGGACCGTCGAACCTCCTGCCGTGCCCACACTCGTCCTGCACGGCTCCAGCGACACCGTGACTCCTTCGGCCTCCGCGTTCGAGCTTCTCCCCCACGCACGCCGGCGCACGGTGGTCGGCGGTCGTCACGACGTCCTCAACGACGTCTCGCACCGGTCCGTGGCCGCGACCGTCGTGTTGTTCCTCGAGAGCCTGAAGCTCGGCGGCGATCTGCCGGACATCGTGGTGTGATGGCGTTCCTCGACGAACTCCCCCGTGTCTCGACCTCGGCGGAGGACCTGGCCGCCGTGGCCACCGACCGTTCGGGAACGGTCCCGGACGGGCTCCCGCTCGCCGTCGTCCGCGCGTCCACTGTGGACGACGTGCGGACGGCGTTGCGACTGGCGCACGAGCACGGCGTCCCGGTGGTGCCGCGCGGTGCGGGCACGGGCCTGGCGGGCGGCGCGGTCGCCGGTCCCGGCACCGTGGTGCTGGATCTGAGCGGTCTCGACCGGATCGTCGAGATAGACGACGTCGACGAGCTCGCCGTGGTCGAACCCGGCGTGATCACGGCCGATCTGGACCGCGCGGCGGCGGAGTTCGGTCTGCGCTACGCCCCCGACCCGGCCAGTGCGGCGATCTCCACCATCGGCGGCAACATCGCCACGAACGCGGGCGGCATGCGCTGCGTGAAGTACGGCGTCACCAGGGAGGCCGTGCTCGGGCTGGACGTCGTGCTCGCCGACGGGCGCTTGATCAGCACCGATCGCCGCACGGTCAAAGGCGTGGCGGGTCTCGACCTCACGGCGTTGTTCGTGGGGTCGGAGGGAACGCTCGGCGTCGTCGTGGGCGCCACGCTTCGGCTCCGTCCGTTGCCGGCGCACACGTTCACCGCGGTGGCGGCGTTCGACAGCGTCCGCGCCGCCGCCACGGCGTGCACCGAACTGGCCCGCACCCGCCGTGACCCGAGCCTGCTCGAACTCCTCGACGGCGCCACCCTCGGCGTGATCGACCGCGCACAGGGAACGGACTACGCGGCGCGCGGCCGGGCTCTGGTGATCGCCCAGGCCGACGGTGCGGCCGCCGAGTCCGAGATCGCCGCCATCGCCGGCGTGCTGGGCAAGGAGGCCACCTGGACCGAACAGGCCGTCGACCCCGCCGCGTCCGAACGCCTGCTCTTCGCACGCCGCATGGCCCTGCCGTCGATCGAACGGTTCGGGCGGGCGTTGATCGAGGACATCTGCGTGCCCCGCTCAAGGCTCGCCGACGCGTTCCAGGGCATCGAGGAAATCGCGAGCCGGCACGGCGTCGGCATCTACTCGTTCGCCCACGCCGGGGATGGCAACCTCCACCCGATCATCGGCTACGACCGTATGTCGGACGCCGTCCAGCGGGCGGGTGACGACCTCTTCGCCCTGGCGCTCGACCTCGGCGGCACGGTGACCGGCGAACACGGGATCGGGCTGCTCAAACGCGACTGGCTGGCGCGTGAGGCCGGCCAGGACGTGCTCGACGTGCAGAACTCGCTGAAGGCCGCACTGGACCCGCGCGGGATCCTCAACCCCGGCAAGGCGTTCTAGTGGTGTGGCGCAGAACGTTGCCGGGGGAATTCGGGGTCAGACGGGTGCATCACGGTGCCGCCCCCACGGCCTCGTACTGGTTGTACGGGGGCGTGGGGGCGGCACCGTGAGGCGCCCTGCTGAGCGTGAATTACCTCGCCAACGTTCTGCGACGCGCCACTAGCTGCGCGGACCGACAGGCTGGTCGCCGCGGATGGTGATCCGGTGCATGACCCGGTGCTGGTCGCCGTAGTCGTCCACGGCGAGGTGAGCGGTGCTGCGGTTGTCCCACACCACCACGTCGCCCGGCGCCCACCGGTGGCGGACGCTGTACTCCTGGCGGCCGATGGCGGCGAAGAACAGGGCGAGCAGGGCGCGGCTCTCGGTCTCCGACACGTCCTTGACGTGCGTGGTGAAGCCGGGGTTCACGAAGAGGCTGCGTCGGCCGGTCTCCGGGTGCACGCGCACGACCGGGTGGGTGACGGGGTCGAGCGACCGGACCCGCTCGCCGTCCCAGAGGTTCCCCTCGCCGGACTGCCTGACCTGCAACAGCTCCTCGAAGTCCTTGCGCCCGTCGTGGACCGCCTCCAGCTTGTCGGCCAGTTCGCGCAGGGGCGGTGACAACCAGAGGTAGGCGGCTTCCAAATCGGTCCAGCAGGTGTCGCCCCCGGTGGGCGGCAGGTCCACCGCGCGCAGGACGGAGCCCAGCGGCGGCGTGCGGGTGAACGTGACGTCGGTGTGCCACTCCGGGGCCTTGCCGCCGTCGCCGCTGTCGAGGACGTAGATCTCCGGGTGGTCGGCGTCGAGACCGGGCACCACGGGGTGGGCCGGTGTCAGCTCGCCGAGCGACGCGGCGAACGCCCGGTGCGCGGACGGGTTCAGCCGCTGGCCGCGGAACACCAGCACCTTGCGGTCCAGCAACGTCCGCCGGATCGCGGCCGACGTCTCGGGAGCGAGCTCGTCCTCGAGGTCCACTCCGGACACCTGCGCGCCGATGGCGATCGTCAGCGGTTCGAACGAGAGCGTCATGACTTCTCCACGAGCTGGTCGGGTCGGGAGGACAGGGTGGCCCGCACCGCGGCGCCCACTTCACCGCGCAGTGCCGCGTAGCGCGGCGAGCCGCGCAGTTCGTCGGCCGAGACGCCCTGGCGGGGCAGATCGATGGGCAGGCTCAACGCGATCTGACCCGGGCGATCGGTGAGGACGATGACGCGGCTGCCGAGGAACACGGCCTCGTCGACGCTGTGCGTCACGAACACGACCGATCTGCCGTCACCGGCGAGCGACCGCACGTCCTCCTGCAGCCGTTCCCTGGTCAGGGCGTCGAGCGCGGCGAACGGCTCGTCCATCAGCAGCAGGCGGGGACGTGCGGCGAGCGCGCGGGCGATGGCGACGCGTTGCTGCTGCCCGCCGGAGATCTCCCAGGTGCGGCGCGGACCGAGGCCGCCCAGTCCGACCAAGGCCAGCAGTTCCGCCGCCCGCGACGCCCTCTCCGGTTTCGGCACCTTCGCCCACTTCAGCGCCGTGCCGATGTTGCCGGCGACCGTGCTCCAGGGGAACAGCCGGGGTTGCTGGAACACCACCCCGACCTCACGTCCCGGCACCGGCAGGTGCCCGAGCAGCGTGACGTCCCCTGTGGACGGACGCTCGAACCCGGCCAGCAGGCGCAGCAGGGTGCTCTTGCCCGACCCGGACGGGCCGACCACGACCAGGAACTCCCCCGGCTCCACCACCAGGTCCAGCGGGCCGAGTGCCGGGACCGGACCTTCCTTCGTCCGGTAGGAGTGTTCGACCCCGCGCAGTTCGGCGACCTCAGCCACGCCCGCCTCCCGGTGCCCTCAGCGCCGCCTGGAACGTCGCCAGGTCCGGCACCTGCTCGACCTTCTTCTGCGCGCTCAGGAACTCCGCCGTGTCGCGCAGGCGGTTCGCCAGCTTCCCGGGCGCCGCCGACGTGCCGAAGTAGTCGGGACCGCGCTGCTCGTCGTGGTCCAGGTAGATGTTCTGCTTGAGCTGGGCCAGGGCGTCGGCCTCCCCGATGCCGATCTGCCGGCTGACCGCGGCCGCGACCTTCGCGGGATCGGTCTTGATCAGCTTGATCGCGTCGTTCGTGGCGGCCAGCCACTTGTCGACCACGTCCGCGTTGCCGTCGAGGAACTCCTTGCGCGCCACGGTGAACGTCAGCGTCGGCTTGCCGGAGGCCGCCAGCTTCGCGCTGTCGGTGAGCGTCACGCCGTCCTGCTGCAACACGCTCAGCACCGGCGTCCAGACGTAGGCGGCGTCGATGTCCCCGCGTTGCCACGCGGCCTGGATGTTCTGCGGTTCGAGGTCGACCAGCGTGACCGAGCCCGCGTCCACCCCGGCGAGTTCCAGCGCGGCGAGCAGGCTGTAGTGGGCGGTCGAGCTGAACGGCGCGGCGATCTTGCGGCCGGCCAGCTCCGAGATCTTCGTGATCCCGGTGGCCTTGCGCACCACCAGTGCCTCGCTGTCGCCGATGACGTTCAGCAGCTCGATCACCTGGTACGGGATCTTCAGCGGCGGGCACAGGCCGGCGGCGGCCGGGCTGCTGCCGATCACCGCGAGGTCGATCGCACCGCCCAGGAACGCGGTGTTGATGCTGGCACCGGAGTCGAAGGCGGTCCAGGTGATCTTGTGGTCCGGTAACGCCTTCTCCAGCGTCTGCTGGTCCTTCACCAGCAGCGTGCTGTCGGCGAAGTTCTGGAACGCCACCCGCACGCTCTTGCCCTCACCCGGTGACGAACCGCCCACCCCGCACGAGGCGAGCACCGGAGCGGAAGCGAGCAGGGCGAGCATGGTCCTGCGCGAGATCGGCACGACGACTCCTCAGGTCAGGCGCGTCCGCGCCACGGGGACAACGCACGTTGGGCGGCCACGATCAGCGAGTCGATGATCAGGCCGGTGATGCCGATGACGAAGAGACCGAGGATGACCACCGCGGTCTGGTTGAAGCGCTGGGCGTTGAGCACCATGCCGCCGATCCCGTCCGCGCCGTTCACCGTCTCGGCCGCCACCACGGAGCTGTAGGCGATGCCGACGGCGAGCCGGACACCGGTGAGGATCTCCGGTCCCGACGCGGGCAGGATCACCGCGCGGATGACGTCGATCGCGTTGGCGCCCAACGCCTGCGCGGCCTCGACGTACTGCCGGTTGACGCCGCTCACCGCAGCCGCGGCGGCCACCGCCACCGGCGGGAACGCGGCGATCATCAGCAGGTAGACCTTGGGTTCCTCGTCGATGCCGAACCAGATCACCAGCAGGCTCAGGTAGGCCAGCGGCGGAAGGGCGCGCAGGAACGCCACGGCGGGTTCCGTCACGGCCCGGACCACCGGGATCAGCCCCATCGCCAGCCCCAGCACGAGACCGAGCAGCACCCCGTAGAAGCACCCGTACCCGACCCGCCGCAGGCTGACGCCCAGCCGTTCGCCCAGCGTCGAACCGGCGTATCCGCCCTGGCCGTTGCCGTAGTCCGATGTGGACAGAAGCTGGTCCCACACCTGACCGGGACTGGGAAGCACGGCCGCCGGCCAGATCTGGGCCAGCGCGACCAACTGCCACACGAGGAACAGCGCGCCGATGGCCACCAGCCGCACCAGCAGCCACCGCGATGCCCGGATCTTGGTCACGCCGGAGAATGTACGCACGTACACATCCCCGGTCAGGACCGTTCCGTATCGTGGTCCTCCGCGACGATGCCTCTTGCGCGGAGGCTCGACGAACCGCTAAGGAGCCACGATGACGCGGCGGCACGACCCGCACCGCCGGCAACGGATCATCGAGGCCGCGGTCGAGGTGATCTCCGAGTCCGGCCTCGCGGCCCTCACCCACCGGACCGCCGCCGCGCGCGCCGACGTGCCCCTGGGCTCCACCACCTACCACTTCCTGAGCCTCGACGAACTGCTCGACGCCGCCGTCCACACCGTCGCCGAACGCAACGTCGCGCGTCTGCGCGAGTGGGCGCTCTCGTTGCCGGCCCAGGCCGATCTGAGCACCGAGCTCGCCGGCTTCATCGTCCTGCTCGCCGGAGAGCACCGGCAGACCAGCGTGCTCGCCTACGAGTTGTACGGTGGCGCGCTGCGGCGACCGGCGTTGCGGGCCGCCAGCACGTCGTGGGACGAGATGCTCACCGAGGTCTTCGAGTCCACAGTGGACGCCGCGACGGCTCGGGCGCTGACGGCGATGTTCAACGGGTTGCTCTACCAGGCGCTGGTGTCGCCCGGGAAGCCGGAGCAGGCGGACCTCGAGCAGGTGCTGCGCCGCCTGCTGGATTAGCGCAGCACCTGCTCACGAAGACGAGAAGGACGCAATTCAGAACGGCGAGACGGCCGGGAAGTTCATGCTGATGAACCGCGAATAACCCATTCTGTTCACGAGTGTGACCAGCAGATATTTCCTCGTGAAATCCATTGATCAGTTCGACTCACGACAACCTGCGCATTCGATGAATTCGACTGCGGACATCGACCGGATTCGCGCGATCCCGGCGTTGACCTCGCACGAACAACGCTCATAACATCCGGCGAGAACCCGCCGCATTGGCCGGAAACCCTTTCTCCCAGCGTTGGGAAGTGGAGTCCTCATGGGCATTTCGGAACAGCCCGCGCGCTCGGCGCGACAACGTCGCGTCCGCGCCGGAGTGGTGTCGGGTGGCGCTGTCGTCGCACTGGTCACCGTACTCGCCGCGTGGCCCGGCATGGCCGCCACCGCGAACGCGGCGGGCACCTACGTGGTGAAGAACGCCGGCAGCGGCCAGTGCCTCGACGCGGGAACCAGCCCGTCGAGCGGAACGCAGTTGCGGCAACAGGCGTGCGCCGGCCAGGAGTGGGTGCTGACCGACGTCAGCGGCGGGGTCCGGATCACCGCGGGAGGACTCTGCGTCGGCGTGCGCGACGCGTCCACCAGCGCGGGCAAGCCGGTCCAGCTGGAGACGTGCACCGGTGCGACGAGCCAGGTCTGGGCGCTGACGCCGAACGGCAGCGACTACCGCCTGGTCAACGCCAACGGCGGCAAGTGCCTGAACGTCAAGGACAACGCCACCACGTCAGGGGCGTTGGTGCAGACCAACTCCTGCGACGGCGCCGCCACCAAGCAGTGGACGCTCGGACCGGCCGGTGGCGGCCCGACGAGCACGACCACCACCACCACCACCACCACGACCACGACCACGGGGCCGACGACCACGACGACGAGCACGCCGCCCGCCAACGCGTTGTACGTGTCGCCGACCGGTCGTGACGGCGCGAGCGGCACGATCTCCGACCCGACCACGCTGACGTCCGCGCTCCCCCGCGTCGCCGCGGGCGGCACGATCTTCCTGCGCGGTGGCACGTACAGCTTCGCGCAGACGGTGACGATCCCGGCCACCAACAACGGCACGGCCGGTGCCCGCAAGAAGCTGGCGGCCTACCAGGGCGAGAAGCCGGTGCTGAACTTCTCGGCACAGACCGAGGACCCGGCCAACCGAGGCCTGGCGGTGATCGGCTCGTACTGGCACGTGCAGGGCGTCATCGTCGAACGGGCCGGGGACAACGGCATCTTCGTCGGCGGCAGCAACAACATCTTCGAACGCACGATCACCCGGTTCAACCGCGACACCGGCCTGCAGCTCTCCCGGGCGCTGTCCAGCACGCCGAAGGACCAGTGGCCGTCCTACAACCTGATCCTCAGCGCGGAGTCGCACGACAACGCCGACTCCGACGGGGAGGACGCCGACGGGTTCGCGGCCAAGCTCACGTCCGGGCCCGGCAACGTGTTCCGCTACTCCGTCGCGCACAACAACATCGACGACGGCTGGGACCTCTACACCAAGTCGGACACCGGGCCGATCGGCGCCGTCACCATCGAGGACTCGCTGGCGTACAAGAACGGCACCCTGAGCAACGGCGGTCAGGCCGGCAACGGCGACCGCAACGGCTTCAAGCTCGGCGGCGAGGACATCGGCGTGAACCACACGATCACCCGCACGATCGCCTACGACAACGGCAAACACGGCTTCACCTACAACCGCAACACGGGCTCGATGGCGGTGTCGAGCAACCTCAGCATCGACAACGACGAGCGCAACTTCTCGTTCGACGCGGGCAGTTCGGTGTTCCGCGGCAACACGTCCTGCCGCAGCAGCAGCGGGAGCAACGACAAGGTCGTCGGCAGCTCCGACTCCTCCAACCAGTTCTGGTCGGGCACCAACGGCTCCCGGTGCTCCAGCTACACCGGAGCACTCGGCTGGTCGTTCGCCTCCGACGGCAAGCTCGTCGTCACCCTCGGCGGCAGGACCGTCGCCCTCTGAGCACCACCGCCCTCTGGCCACCGTCGCCCTCTGGCCACCGTCGCCACCCATCGCAGGCCGGGTCGTCGCGTCAGCCGCGGCGGCCCGGCTTGTCCTTCTTCGAATTCCGTCGAATGACGTTCGAATCGAATTCGACAATGGTCACCGCGCCACCGACCTCCTGTTATCGCTCACTTCACTTCGCCCCACACCTCACCATTGCTTTGCAGCGCAGCTATGCCACATAGTGTTAACGCTAACCCTGCGGGCCCCTCTCAATGGTGCAAGGAGCCGGTCCATGCGTTTCCCCCTGCCGCGTGCCGTTCGTCCAGCCAGGAGGTGGGTGCTGGCGCTCGTCGCGGCCGTGCTCGCCGCCGGTGTTCCGGCCGCCTCGGCCGCCGGCCCCGTGCCGCACTACCTGATGACCGCGTTCACGAACAGCAGCGAGTCGAACATGTACGTCTACGACTCGGCGAACGCGACCGGCTTCACCCAGGTGAGGGCCAACGCCTACACGCCACCGTCGGGGCTGATCCGCGATCCCAGCGTCCTGCGGCACACCGACGGCTACTACTACATCGTCTACACGACGAACTGGACGGGCGACACCATCGGTTTCGCCCGCAGCGCGGACTACGTGACGTGGACGTTCCTGCGCAACGTCCGGGTAGGACTCAACGGGGCTACCGGCAGCACGTGGGCGCCGGAGTGGTTCAAGGACTCCGACGGCAGCGTGCACGTGGTCTTCTCCGCGTCCACGACCGGAACGGCGGGACAGTTCAGGCCGTACCGGATCACCGCGGCCAACGCGGACCTCTCGGCGTGGAGCAGTCCTGTCGCGCTGGGCATCCCGGCCAACTTCATCGACAGCTTCCTGGTCAAGGTCGGTGGCACCTACCACAACTTCCTCAAGAACGAGACCACGAAGTACATCGAGCACGCCACCGCCACGTCGTTGAACGGGCCGTGGACCTTCGTCGGCACGGGCAACTGGGCGGGCTGGGGCTCCGGGCTCGAAGGACCCGCGCTCGTGCGGCTGCCCGACGGCCGGTGGCGGATCTACTTCGACCAGTACGGCCAGCGGCGGTACTTCTACGCCGACAGCGCGAACCTCACCAGCTTCGGCGCCAAGACCGAGCTGACCGGGCTGTCCGGCACCGCGCGGCACTTCACCGTGCTGCGGGAGGACTCCGGCGACGGCACGGCGGTGGCCACCGGCAGCCGGTCGCTGCGGTCGGTCAACCTGCCCGACCGCTACGCCCGCCACCGCGACGACCTGGGCTACGTCGAACCGGTGAGCTCGTCCAGCTCCGTCTCCGCGCGCCAGGACGCGACGTTCACCGTCGTGGCGGGTCTGGCGAACGCGGGCTGCCACTCGCTGCGCTCGGTGAACTTCCCGGACCGCTACCTGCGGCACTACGACTTCCGCGTGCGGCTGGACGTCAACACGGGTGACGCGGTGTTCGCCCGCGACGCCACCTTCTGCGGCCGGGCCGGTCTCGCGGGCGGCGGGAGCACGTCGTTCGAGTCCTACTCCCACCCCGGCCGGTACCTGCGCCACCTGAACCACGAGTTGCGGGTCGACTGGCGCACCTCCGACTCGGCGTTCGCCGGTGACGCGTCCTTCACCGTCACCGCACCACTGGCCTGAAAGGACAGTCGATGAAGACGGTTCTCCTCCGCCTGGCCGTGCTGGTGTTCGCCGCCGTCACCGCCACAGCGGGAATGCCCGTGCCGCAGGCGGGTGCGACGCCTGCGGTGCGGTACACCAACCCGATCGCGGAACGGCGTGCCGACCCGCACGTCTTCAAGCACACCGACGGCTTCTACTACTTCACCGCGACCGTTCCGGAGTACGACCGGATCGTCCTGCGCCGCGCGACCACGATCCAGGGCCTGGCTTCGGCGCCAGAGACGGTGATCTGGCGCAAGCACTCCAGCGGCGAGATGGGCGCCCACATCTGGGCGCCGGAGATCCACTTCATCAACGGCAAGTGGTACGTCTACTTCGCCGCGGGGCGCACCGACGACATCTGGCGCATCCGGATGTACGTGCTGGAGAGTTCCGCCGCGAACCCGCTGACCGGGGCGTGGACCGAGCGCGGCCGCGTCACGACGCCGTGGGACACCTTCTCGCTGGACGCCTCCACGTTCGTGCACAACGGCGTCCGGTACCTGACCTGGGCACAACAGGAACCGGGCATCTCCACGAACTCCAACGTCTACCTCGCCCGCATGGGCGCGAACCCGTGGACGATCACCGGCTCGGTGACCCGGCTCGTGGTGCCGTCACTCTCCTGGGAGACGCGCGGGTTCAAGGTGGCTGAAGGGCCGGCGGTGCTGCAACGCAACGGAAAGGTGTTCCTGACTTACTCGGCCAGCGCCACCGACGCGAACTACTGCCTCGGCCTGCTGACCGCGTCGGCGTCGGCCGACCTGCTCAACCCGGCGTCGTGGACCAAGAGCGCCAACCCCGTCTTCGCCACGAACGCGGCCACCGGTCAGTACGGCCCCGGCCACAACTCGTTCACGGTGTCCGAGGACGGCAGCAGCGACGTGATGGTCTACCACGACCGCAACTACCGCGACATCAGCGGCGACCCGCTCAACGACCCGAACCGCCGCACCCGCGTGCAGAAGGTGTACTACAAGGCCGACGGCACACCGGACTTCGGCATCCCGGTCGCCGACGGGCCGACTCCGGTCAGGCTCCGGTCCTACGCCTCCACCGACCGCTTCGTGCGGCACTGGGAGTACCGGGCGCGGGTGGAGGCGGGCGTGTCCCCGCTGGCCGACTCCCAGTTCAAGCTCGTCACGGGGCTGACCGGCTCCGGCACCGTGTCGCTGGAGTCGGCCAACTTCCCCGGCTACTACCTGCGGCACCGCGACAACGAGCTGTGGGTCGAGCGGAACGACGGCAGCACCCTGTTCCGCAACGACGCCAGCTTCTCGCAGCGCGCGGGTCTCGCGGCGAGCTCGGCGGTGTCGTTCGAGTCGGTCAACTTCCCCGGCCTCCACCTCCGCGCCGCCAACGGACTGCTCGGCCTGCAGGCCGTGACGGACGCACAGGGACGGGCGGACGCGACGTTCGTCCTGGAGTGACAGGAGTTCCGGCCCGCCGCCGCGACAACCCCGTCCAGGAGATCGAGGTGTCTCATGGCCGTTCTGAGGAAGTCCGCACTGGTGGTGACCGTGGTCCTGACCGCGGCGGTCGCCACGGCACCACCCGCGTCCGCCTACCCCCTCCCGGGCCGGGTCACCGGTGACATCAGCGTGCACGACCCGAGCGTGGTCAAGCGCCCCAACGGCAGCTACCTGGTGGCGCACACCGGCACCGGCATCGCGCTCAAGACCTCCACCGACCGGATCGCGTTCCGCAACGCGGGTTCGGTGTTCCCCGGTGGTGCGTCGTGGACCACCCCGTACACCAACGGCGACCGCAACCTCTGGGCGCCGGACCTGTCCTACCGCAACGGTCTGCACTGGCTGTACTACTCGGCTTCGACGTTCGGCTCGAACCGGTCGGCGATCTTCCTCGCCACCAGTCCGAGCGGTGACTCCGGCACCTGGACCCACCGCGGGCTGGTCGTCGAGTCGCGGACGTCGGACGACTTCAACGCCATCGACCCGGACCTCGTCGTGGACGACCAGGGCCGCTGGTGGCTGAGCTTCGGCTCGTTCTGGTCCGGGATCAAGATGGTCGCGCTCAACCCGTCCACCGGCCTGCGGTCCGACTCGGCCCTGCGTTCGCTCGCGGGCAGGAACGGCGGTCCGATCGAGGCCCCGAACATCGTCAAACGCGGTTCCTACTACTACCTCTTCGTCTCGTTCGACTACTGCTGCCGGGGCGCGTCCAGCACGTACCGGGTGGTGGTCGGCCGTTCCACCAGCGTCACCGGCCCGTACGTCGCGCGCAACGGCACCGCGATGACGTCCGGCGGCGGCACGGAGGTGCTGGCCGGGCAGGGCGGCGTGCACGGAACCGGGCACCAGGACGTCCTCGCCGACGTCGACGGCGACGTCCTCGTCTACCAGTACTACACCGACACCGGTGCGTCACGGCTCGGCATCAACCTGCTGGGCCACGACTCGGCGGGCTGGCCGGTCCTGCGCTAGGGAGAAGACCTTGACCTCGATCATGAACCGGCGCGGCACCGTCCTGGCCGCCGCGGTCGTCCTGTTGAGCGGCACCACTGTCGCCGTGCCGACGGTGGCGTCCGCCGCGGTCGTGGACACCAGCGCCTCGTACGCGTTGGTCAACCGCAACAGCGGCAAGGCGCTGGACGTCTACGACCTGTCCACTGCGGACGGTGCCCGCATCTCCCAGTACGCGCGCAACGACGGCGCGTGGCAGCAGTGGCAGTTCGTCGACTCCGGCGGCGGCTACTACCGGGTGAAGTCCCGGCACAGCGGCAAGGTGCTCGACTTCCCGTCGACCGCGGACCGGGCCGGGCTCGTGCAGACGACCGACGCGGGCCGCACCGGCCAGCAGTTCCGGCTGGCCGACTCGCCGGACGGGCACGTGCGGCTGATCAGTCGCGCGAGCGGGAAGGCGGTCGACGTGCTCGACTTCTCCGCCGCCAACGGCGCGCAGATGATCCAGTGGCCCGACACCGGCGGCACGAACCAGCAGTGGCGGCTGGTGAGGATCGGCGCTCCCGGCAACGTCACCAACCCGATCAAGCGGGGCGGCCCCGACCCGTGGCTGCAGTTCCACAACGGCTACTACTACCTGGCCACCACGACGTGGAACTCCACGGTCACCATGCGCCGCTCCCGCACGCTGGCGGGTCTGTCGAGCGCGGCGGACACCGTCGTGTTCAGCCTGTCCGGCAGGCCCAACGGGTGCTGCAACATGTGGGCGCCGGAGTTCCACCTGCTGGGCGGCCGCTGGTACCTGTACTACGTGGCCGGGCAGAACGTGTCCGACTACAACCCGACCCAGCGCCTGCACGTGCTGGAGAGCGCTGGCACCGACCCGATGGGCCCGTACTCGTTCAAGGCGGACCTGGGCAACACCTGGGAGCTCGACCCGAGCGTCCTGCAGCACAACGGGAAGCTGTACCTGATGGGCAGCGCGATGGACGGCACCCAGAGCCTGACCATCACCCCGCTGTCGAACCCGTACACCACCAGCGGCGCGCGGCGCACCATCTCGCAGCCCACCCTGGCGTGGGAGCGGCAGACCGCACCGGTCAACGAGGGCGCGGAGCCGTTGTACCGCAACGGCCGCACCATGATCGTGTACTCGGCCAGCGCCTGCTGGGGTCCCGACTACAAGCTCGGCCTGCTCACCCTCACCGGGTCCGACCCGCTCAACCGGGCGCACTGGACGAAGTCGCCCGACCCGGTGTTCCAGCGCAACGACGAGCACGGCGTGTTCGGTCCCGGCCACAACGGGTTCTTCAAGTCCCCCGACGGCACCGAGGACTGGATCGTCTACCACGGCAACACGAGCGCGTCGGGCGGCTGCGGCATGGAACGGTCCGCCCGAGCGCAGAAGTTCACCTGGAACGCCGACGGCACCCCGAACTTCGGCGCCCCGGTCCCGCTCGGCGTCCAGGTCCCCGCGCCGTCGGGCGAGCCGGTCGGGTGACCCGGTGACGTGCTAGAGACCCAGGCGCTGCTGTTCGGCCTGCACCACCCGCTGCTCCACCGACACGGCGGAGTCCAGCGCGCTCGCGTGCGAGTGCTTCGTGTCGCTTTCGCGCGCGTAGTGGTCGAACAGCAGGGTCTTGTGGTCGCGGACCTCCTGCACCCGCGCGTCCACGCTGTCCTTGACCAGCAACCGGTGCACGTGGACCTTGCGGACCTGGCCCATCCGGTGGCAGCGGGCGATCGCCTGGTCCTCGGTGCTCGGCTTCCACTGCGGCTCGGTGATGATCACCACGGACGCGGCCTGGATGTTGAGGCCGACACCGCCCGCCTCGATCTGGGCCACCAGCACCGCGTGGTCCTCACATGCCGTGAAGTCGTCCACCATCTGCTGACGGCCCTGCGCCGGCGTCGCGCCGGTCAGGGGGCCGAACACCTGGACGTGGCCCGCGACCGCGTCCAGCACGTCGTGGAAGTACGAGAACACCACGACCTTCCAGCCGTTGTCCCTCGACTCCTCGATGATCTCCAGCAGCCGCTCCAGCTTCGCCGAACCGTCAGGCGTGCCCGGCGCGTAGGCGGCGCGGCGCATCGCCATCAGGTTGCCCTCGCGCACCGCGTCGAGGTACGCGCCCCTGTCCTGCTTGCCGAACTCGACCCAGTCCTCGACCTCGAGCAGCTCCGGCAGCTCCCCCAGCACGTCCTCCTGGTTGCGCCGCAGGTACACCGGTGCGACGACGCGGCGGAAGGCCTTGGCTCCCACCACGGCGTCGGTGGCGCCCGTGCGCGCGGCGACGCTCGGCTGGAGGTAGGCAACCAGGTTGCGGAACTCCTCGACGCGGTTCTCCATCGGCGTGCCGGTGAGGAGCACCGCCCGCTCCGCGCGCTGCACGATCTTGTTGACCGCCTGCGAGCGTTGCGTGTCCGGGTTCTTCACGTAGTGCGCCTCGTCGACCACGACCAGCGTCGGGCGGAACCCCTTCGGCAGCACCAGTTTCGGCAACGTGCCGAACGTCGTCACACCGACGCCGCCCTGCGCCACCCACTCGCCGACCGCTCCGTCGCGGCCCGCGCCGTGCAGCTGGTGCGGCGCGAGGTCGCTGTGCCGGGCGATCTCGTTGACCCAGTTGACGACGACGCTCGCCGGGCAGACCACCAGGAACCCGCGCCGCCCACCGGCGGCGAGGCTCGCCATCACCGCGATGGCCTCGATCGTCTTGCCCAGTCCCATCTCGTCGCCGATGATGACGCGTTTGCGGGCGAGCGCGAACTTCGCCCCGAACACCTGGTAGCCGCGCAGCGACACCTTCAGCAGGCTGGTGTCCAGCGGGGTCGCGTCGACCTCGTGCTCGATCTCCGCCGGGACGAACCCCTTGGCGGCACTGCGATCCGGCACCGCGTCCGCACCGGCGAGGTCGGCGAGGAGCGTGTTGTAGGCGGCCGCGTCGAGCTCGTAGTCGCGCCACAGCGCGCGGTGGTCCAGGTCCGGCACCCTCAGCTGCGTGCCCACCGCGCGCAACGCCGCCACGTCACGGCTGGCGAGCAACGTCTCGAGCCGGCCGAGCGAGTCGAGGGCGGCCTGCCGGTTCCTCGGCAAGGAGAAGAACATCCGCACCCGGCTCCAGGCACGGGACGCGGCGCGCACGTCGGACTCGACCCTGTCCAGCACGTCTCCGAGCGGCTCGCGCAGCGGACCGACGAGCTGGTTCGCCCTGCGCAGCTTGGACAACAGCTGCAGCAGCTCGGTCTGGGCGCCGTCGGCGCGGTCGGGGCTCAGCCGGACCGTCGTGTCGCGCGCGACGCCGTCGGCGACGGCCCGGGCGACCCGCACGATCTCCTCGGCGGACTGCCTGCCGATGCCGGGCACGCCGTCGAGCTGTTCCGGGCGCGCACCGGCGACGTCGGCGACGGTCCGGTACCCGGCGTCCTTCAGCGTGCTCAGCCGCAGGTTCGCCTTGGTGTCGCGGAGCTTGTCCACCGGCATGGCGCGGAGCAGACCTGCCACCAGCGAGTCCCGCACGGCCTGGTACTGCGCGGCGGCGAGCGCGAGCAGCCGAGCCGGTTCCGCGCGCACCCCTGCTGCTTCGGCGCGGAACGCCTCCGCGGCGGCCAGCACCGCGCGAGCGTGCCCACCGATCTTCGACGAGTCGTCCACCCGTGTCCTTCCGTCAGGCGGACCGAGGATACCCAAACCCCTGCCGGGCCCGGGACGACCGGTGTCAGGCCGACCGGGCGAACAGGCCGCCGTCGACCGGGAGGCAGACGCCGTTGACGTAGGCGGCGCGGTCGGAGGCCAGGAACACCGCGGCGTTGGCGACGTCGTGCGGTGATCCCATGCGGCCGGTCGGGCTCGCCGCGTGGCGGGCAGCGATGTCGGTGGTGACCTGACGGGCCACCATGGGGGTGTCGATCAGGCCGGGGAGCACCGCGTTGGCGCGCAGGCCGTCGCGGGCGTGGGTCAGGGCGAGCGAGACGGTCAGCTGGTTCAGGCCGGCCTTGGCCGCGCTGTAGACCGGGTAGACGTAGCCGGTGTCGCGGATCGCGGCCAGCGACGACACGTTGACGATCGCGCCGCGGCCGGCCGCGAGCATGTGCGGGAGGGTGTACCGGCAGGTGAGGTAGGCGCTGGTCAGGTTGACCGCGATGCCGTGGTTCCAGGTGGCGAGGTCGGTGGCGGCGAGTTCACCGATGACCGACGCGCCGACGTTGTTGTGCAGCACGTGCGGCGGCCCCAAGGCCGTCACCACCGCGTCGATCGCGGCGGCGACGTCGGCCTCCACGGTGACGTCGGCGGTGATGGCGAGCGCGGCGCCGCCGGTGGCGGTGATCTCCTTCGCGACCCGTCCGGCCTCGGCCGCGTCGCGGTCCACGGCGGCGACCAGGGCGCCCGCACGGGCGTAGGCCAGTGCCGCGGCCTCGCCGTTGCTCAGGCCCTGGCCGCTGGACCCCGCGCCGAAGACGATCACGACCCGCCCGTCCAGCTCACGTTCGCTCATCGGTCAACGATGACGCCGGCGCGCGCCACGGCCCACCGTCCGGCGACGAGGAACCGCCGGTGCGAATGCTCCGATTGTAGAATCGGGTCATGACGAGCACGGCCCTGTCCGGACTGGTCGACGAGCTCGCCACCGGCCTGTCGCGGTCGGTCGTGGTGAACGACCCGGCCATGCAGATGCTCTACGCCAGCCCGCACTACGGCGACGAGGACCCGGTGCGCATCCGGGCCGTGCTGGACCACGTGGCCGAGCCCGCCGCCCGCGGCCACGTGCTGGCCCAGGGGGTGTCGGCCTGGACCAGGGCCGGGCTGATCCCCGCCAACGAGGCGATCGGCATGCACGCCAGGGTCTGCGTCCCGGTGCGCTGGGAGGGCGCGCTGCTCGGCCTGCTGATGGTGATGGACGCCGACCAGTCGATGACCACCGCCGAGCTCGGCCAGGTCAACGACGCCGCCCAGGACCTGGCGCTGGTGCTGCACGCCGAGACCGGCCGGGTGGCGCCGGCCGGGAGCGACGACGACCAGACCGTGCTCGACCTGGTCGGCCCCGACCCGTCCGTGCGGCGGGCCGCCCAGCAGGCGTTGCACGCGAGCGGCCGCGCCGGCCGGTTCGACGTGGTCACCGCGGTCGAGATCTCGGTCGCGGGCGCCCGCACCACGACGATCCCCCACGTCGAGGTCGCGCTGCGCCACGCGTTGGCCGGTCGCCGGCAGGCCGCACACCTGGTCGCGGTGACCGGCGACAACGCCGTGGTGCTGCTGGGCTCGCCGGAACCGGGCGAGCCGCCGGTCTCGCGGATCACCGGCGTGCTCGACCGCGTCCACGAGTTCGCCCTCGGTCACTTCCGCTGCGTCGCGGGCATCGGCAGCACCGGGGAGGGCCTCAACCACGCCGGCACCTCGCTGCGGCAGGCCGGTCTCGCGCGGCGGGCGGCCGCCCTGGGGTTGCGCGGACCGGTCGTGGGATGGCACGACCTGGGCGTTCTCGGGCCGCTGCTGTCGATCCCGGACACCGCGCTCACCGACGCGGTGCTCCCCGACGAGCTCCACCGCTTGCGCGCCGCGGACACCGACGGCCAGCTCACCGAGACCGTCCGGGCCTACCTCGAGGCGGCGGGCAACGGACCTGTCGCCGCCGAGCGGCTGCACGTCCACAGGACGACGCTCTACTACCGGCTCAGCAGGCTCCGGGACCTGACCGGCCTGGACGTCGTCACCGACGGGCCGACGCGGCTCGCCCTGCACGTCGGGCTCACGCTGGCCGACGTCGTTCGACAATCGGAGCAGACCAGGAGGTGAACTCTCGTCGCCCGGCGGTGGTGGCCCGGACGACGCCGGTCCGAGACTGCTCGGCAGCCGGGCCGACTCGACGAGGAGATCGCCATGCCCACGTTCACCACGAATGACGACGTCACGCTGACCTACCAGGACTCCGGCGGCCCGGGCGGCGGGGTTCCGCTGGTGATGCTGCACGGCTGGGGCCAGACGCAGGCGATGTTCCACCACCAGCTCGGCGGTCTCGGCGACCGGCGGGTGATCACCTTCGACCAGCGCGGGCACGGTCTGTCCGGCAAGCCGCACCACGGTTACCGCATCGCCCGCCTCGCCCAGGACTTCGTCCAGCTGCTCGACCACCTCGGCCTCGACCAGGTCGACGCGCTGGGCTGGTCGATGGGCGCTTCCGTGCTGTGGAGCCACATCGACAACCACGGCACCTCCCGGCTGCGGCGCCTGGTGGTCGTCGACCAGCCCGCCGCGGTCGCCGCCGTGCCGTGGATGTCGGCCGCCGAGCAGACCGAGTCGGGCGCGATCTTCGACGTGGGCGGGCTGCTCGCGCTCAACGGCGACCTCCACGGACCGGACGGCGCGACGGTCCGCGAGGCGTTCGTGCGGTCGATGTTCTCCGGCGACACCGCCCCCGAGGTGTGGGAATTCGTCGCGAACGAGATCACCGCCACCCCGGCGTACGCGGCGGTGCCGCTGCTGTTCGACCACTGCGCACAGGACTGGCGCGACGTGCTGCCCCGCATCGACGTCCCGGCCCTCGTCCTCGGCTGCGACGGCAGCCACGTCAGCCCCGACTCCCAGCGCTACATCGCCGACCGGATCCCCGGCGCCGAACTGCACGTCTTCCCCACCACCGAGGCCAGTTCCCACTTCGTGTTCCTGGAGAACCCGGCGGCGTTCAACACGGTCCTCGACAAGTTCCTCAGCTGAGGAGGACGCGCTACAGCATCGGCACCTGTGCCCGTAGTGGCGCAGGTGCTCCTCGTTGGCGGCGTCCCCGCCGGGGAGGTTGGAGCTCTGCCGCAGGGGAACGGTGACCTCGGCGGCGTCGGCGAGGGTGGTCAACCGCACCAGCAGGAGGTTCCACAGGTAGATGAAGCAGAGGGTGGACAGGCCGGCCGTGGTTCCACTGGCGCTGGGGAACACGGCGTCGCCGGACGGGATGCCGGTGTCCAGCACGGCGTCGGCCACGTCGCCCAGCTCGGCGAAGAACCTCGCGGGGGCGTTGTCCACGTGGGGCCTGGACACGACCGCGACGACGAAAGCGCCACGCTGCTCGAGTTCGCGGGCGGTCTCGACCGGGACCGCGTTGATGCCCGAGTTGGAGAAGAGGACGGCGACGTCGCCCGGCCGGACCCCGGCCTGCGCCGTCAGCGTCGCGGCCAGCCCGGAGACCCGCTCGAGCTGAGTGCTGGCCTGACCGCTCTGCAACGGCAGCAGTCCGGGGTGGAACAGCGGGCGCACGCAGGCCAGTCCTCCGGCGCGGTAGAAGCTCTCCAGCACCGCGGCCAGACCGTGTCCGGTGGCCGCGGTGTGCACCAGCCGTCCGGTGCGGACGACGTCGAGGAGCCGGTGGGCCACCGCGTCGAGGGTGGCGGCGTTGCGCTCTTCGAGCAGGCGGAGGTGTTCCCGCACCGCGGCACCGAAGTCGTCGACGAAATCCATGGTCACTCCCCCGCTCGGACGGCTGCCCCCACCACCCCACGCATGGTCTAGACCAAATTGCGGGTCAGTCCGTCCCGTCGCGCACGTCCTGCCCCCGCTCGGCGAACGCCTTGAAGTCCTGCATGTGCCGCAACGACTGCTTGCGGAACGCGCCGGGCATCAGGAGCCCGACCACCCGCATCAGCACGCCGCTGAACCGGTACTCGTTCTCGCTCTCCCAGAGCGTCGAGTGAGGACCGGCCTCGCTCAGCCGTTCGCGCGCGGCACTCCACATGCCCTCGCCGACGATCTCGCGCTCGTAGTGGACGACGCCGCCCTTCGGAATCCCGTGCAGGTCCACCGGTTCCCGGCGCGTGATGGTCTCGGTGGCCTCCATCTTCTGCTTGCCCGTCTCCAGCACGACTCGCGACGTCGTGCCGACGTGACCGTGCGTGCCGCTGATCGGCTCGTGCACCACCAAACCGCGCAACCACTTCGGCAGCTGCGCCGGGTCCGCCAGCAACGGGGCCACCTTCTCCAGCGGTTGATCGATCTGGATCGAGACTGTGTACTTCACGGCGGCGCTCCGGATTCTCGAGTGGACGAACGCACGCTAGACCACCGGTCTCACCTGTACCGGTCGACGAGTGCTTTGCCGATCAACGCCAGTTCGTCACGCACGCCCGGAGGGCCGGTCACCTCGACCCAGTCGACCAGCCCGGCCAGTTCCCCGGCGACCAGGTGCTCGTCGTGGCCCCGGATCACGACCTCGACGCGCTCGTCGGCCGTGGGACCTCCCACCTCGAGCCGGCCGCCGAACGCCAGCCGGAGCACCCGTGTCCCGTGCGGCGCGCACACCGCCCGGACCTCGAGCGGCGTCCGCCTGCGGTCGACCTCGTCGGCGATCGCGCGCCAGCTCGCGGCGAGGTCGAAGTCCCCGGGACGGTGCACGGGATCACCGGTCGGCTCGACGGACGACACGCGATCGATCCGGAACGTCCTGCGTCCCGCCTCGGTGCCGGCCACCAGGTACCACGACGACCCCTTGGCGACGATGCCCAGCGGGTGGACGGTCCTCTCGCTCCCGAGCCCTTCGCGGTCGACGTAACCGAGCCGCACCTGGACCCCGTGGATCACCGCGTCCTGCAGCGCGTCGAGGAAACGGGGCGGCCGGTGCTCGGCCCGGCTCGCCCCCCAGTTCCGCGGGTCCACGACCAACGACGACGCCGCTGCCTCCGCCTGCGCTCGGAAGGGCTCCGGCAGGGCCTGTACGAGCTTGCGCAGAGCGGCCTTCACGGCCGGCGTCACGACCGAGGCCGGACCGGCGACCGAGAACAGCGCGCGGGCCTCCCCCGCGGTCAGCCCGGACAGGTCCGTGCGGGCACCGCCCACGAGCCTCCAGCCGCCGCCCCGCCCCTGCGTGGAGTACACGGGCACCCCGGCCACGGCCAGGGCGTCCAGATCGCGGCGGGCGGTGCGCTCGGACACCTCCAGCTCCCGCGCGACCTCCGCCGCCGTCACCTGCTCACGCCGTTGCAGGAGGAGGAGAACGGCCACCAGCCGATCGGTTCGCACGCCGACAAGATTTCCACGGAAAGCGGTCAGGAGATGACCGGTTTCGGTCTGCAAGATCACCCCATGACCTCACCCGCGTTCCCCGAACCCGCCCTCGTCGCCGTCAACGGCGTGGAGCTCGAAGTCTTCGAAGCAGGCCGGCACAACGCCGGAAACCCCGTCGTGCTCTGCCACGGCTGGCCCGAGCACGCCTTCACCTGGCGCCACCAGATGCCCGCCCTCGCCGCGGCGGGCTACCACGTCATCGCCCCGAACCAGCGCGGCTACGGCAACTCGTCCCGCCCCGCCGAGGTGACCGCCTACGACATCGAACACCTGTCGGGCGACCTCGTCGCCCTGCTCGACCACCACGGCTACGACGACGCCACCTTCGTCGGTCACGACTGGGGCGCGATGGTCGTGTGGGGACTGACCCTGCTGCACCCCGGACGCGTGAACAAGGTGATCAACCTCAGCCTGCCCTACCCCGAACGCGGGGACAGGCCCTGGATCGAGTTCCTGGAGGACGTGCTCGGCCCCGACTCCTACTTCGTCCACTTCAACCGGCAGCCAGGCGTCGCAGACGCCGTCTTCGAGGAGAACACGGCGCGGTTCCTGCGCAACCTGTACCGGAAGAACGTGCCGCCGAGTGAGCCGCGGCCGGGCATGGCGTTCCTCGAACTCGCCAGGGCGGACTCACCGCTCGGCGAGCCCGTGATGAGCGACGAAGAACTGGCCGTCTTCGTGTCCGCCTTCGAGTCGTCGGGCTTCACGGGCGGCATCAACTGGTACCGCAACCTCGACCGCAACTGGCACCTGCTGGCGGACGTGGACCCGGTCATCCGGCAGCCCACGCTCATGATCTACGGCGAACGGGACGCCGTCGCCAGGTCCGAGGACCTGGCGAAGTTCGTGCCGAACGCGGAGGTGGTCACCCTGGACTGCGGTCACTGGATCCAGCAGGAGAAGCCGGAGGACACCACGAAGGCCATCCTCAGCTGGCTGGAACAGCAGGAGACCGCCTAGGGGTCATGGCCCCGCTCCCCCGCCCAACCGGGCCGCCTCGTCGACCTCGTCCCGGTCGCCGAGCAGCTCCCAGCGTTGAAGGGCGAGCGGAACGTTGCCCTCACGCCACAAGC
Organism: Lentzea cavernae; assembly: GCF_014653695.1. Lineage (GTDB taxonomy): Bacteria > Actinomycetota > Actinomycetes > Mycobacteriales > Pseudonocardiaceae > Lentzea > Lentzea cavernae. The sequence continues at coordinate 665,954 of NZ_BNAR01000005.1, forward strand.
GGCCGTGGAACGACGCGAGGCTGAACGACCCCTGGGCAGCGCACGCGGCGAGGAGGTTCTGGATCTGCGTCTTCCCGATCTGGTAGCTCATGCCCTGCCCCGGGTTGCCCGCGAAGTACACCGCCTCCTCCCACGCCGTCCCGCGGTCCACCGGTACGGCCGAGGCGAGGCGGTCAGCGGCCTGCTCGATGGTCATCGAGCCCAGGGCGAGGCCGATGTCCACTTCGACGCGCAGGGCGCGCAGGCGCATCGCGTTGACTAGGAACAGCTCGCTGTGCGGGGCGTCGGCGAACAGGCCAGCCCGCAGCAGGATCTCCTCGTGGTGGAACGCGATTCCCTCGTTGGGAGCGGAGTCGTAGTAGTGCCTGCGGACGGGGTCCGGGTGGCGCCACGACAACGCCAGCTGCCAGGCGTGGGCGCCTTCGTGCGCGATGCCGACGCGTGGGTCGGCGGCCTCGGCCCGGGCGAAGTACGGCAGGTCCGGGCGCGGGGCCGGGAGGTAGCGCACGGCGTCCTCGTCCGGCGAGGACGGGGTGGACGTGTGGTGTTCGACGCCCAGCCAGGTCAGTGGTTCGAGGTGGGCGGGAGTCGCCGCGTTGCGATAGCGGCGGAGGTCGTCGGGGAGGTCGAGGATGCCGCGCTCGCGGCAGAACTCGCGCACGGCCTGCTCGTCCTCGTGCTGCCGCGCGATCTGCGCCGCCACCGTCGGCAGCAGTCGCGGGGCTGGACGGCCTGCGGCACGGAGCACCTGCTCCTCGGCGACGGCGCGGGTGTGCTCGCGCCGCCCGATGGCGAGCAGTTCGTCCACCGGGTGCGGCAGCAGTGCCACTCGATGCGCGAAGAAGCGGAAAGCCTCCGCGCCAGGTGCGGTCGGCGCCGTGAAGCCGGGAAGTCCGGTGGTCAGCCAGGAACGGAAGGAGTCCAGGGCGGCGACCGCGGCTTCGGCGTTCAACGAGAGCGCCGCCATCGCGGACTTCACGGTGTCGCCCGCATCGGCGAGCAGCACCAGTGCCGAACGAGCGAACGGCGCGGCAGCGTGTCCGGCGAGGTTCTCCTCGCCCTGCGCCAGCACATGGGGTACGTGTGCGAGCAGTTCCGCCACGCGCTGCACCGGGACAACGGGCTCCAGCAGGGCGACGAAGATCGGGCCCAGGCTCTGGTCGAGGTAGAAGCACGGGTTGCGTTGCCAGCCGCGCACCAGGTTCAGCTCCCAGTGCACGCGGGCCAGCGCCGATCCGACCAACCTGCCGTTCACCGGTGCGTGCGTGATGTCGGTGCGGTGGAAGCGGTCCGCGAACGACCGCAACGCCGTGAGTCGGGCCGTGACGGCGTCCGGGGACCAGTCCGGCAGCCAGCCGGGCGGGCGTTGCACCCTGGCGAGGTCGTCGTGGGTGTCGGGAGCGGTCGCGCGGCGCCATTCCCAGAACTCGTCGGCCAGGGCTTCGAGCGTCACGCCGTGACCGTCACGTCGTACGTGCGCAGCCACCGGTCGACCTCGACGATCGGCAGCAGCAGGTGCAGGTTGTCCGCCATGGTCATCATCTCCGTCCTGCCCTCGGCGAGCGCCCGCACTTTTGGCACGTCCAGCAGGTCTGCCAGCGGGGAGTCCCCCGACGTCAGCACGGCGTCCAAAGCGGACCGCACCGCCGCACCGTGCGCCGGCGAGAACGTCGCGGGATAGGCACTCTTGCGGCGGTGCAGCACCTCGGAGGGGAGCAGATCGGCCACGGCGGCGCGCAACAGGCTCTTCTCCCTGCCGTCGGCGACCTTCATCTTCCACGGCACGTTCCACACGTACTCGAGCAACGTGTGGTCGCAGAACGGCACACGCACCTCCAGGCCGAGGGCCATGCTCATCCTGTCCTTGCGGTCCAACAGGTACAGGAGAGGTCCCTGCAAGCTCAGGTGCAGCACCTCGCGCATGCGCGCCTGCAGACCGGACTCACCGGGCAGCCGCGGCACGCGCGCCAGCATGGTGGCGTACCTGTCGCGTTCGTCGTCGTCCGGGCGCAGGCGTGCCCGCACGTCGGGGGCCAGGCAGTCGGTGAGTCGCGGGGCGGCGCCCAGCCAGGGGAACGTCTCACCCCAGACCGTGTCGCGGGAGAAGAACCAGGGGTAGCCGCCGAACACCTCGTCCGCGGCCTCACCGGACAGGGCGACCGTGGACCGCTCGCGGACGGCCTGGAACAGCAGGTACATCGAGGCGTCGAACTGGCCTAGGCTCGGGGTGTCCCGCGCGGCGAGCGCCTCCGGGACGACGCCGGCGAGATCCGCGGGATCGAGCGTGATCGCGGTGTGGTCGACCCGGAGGTACTCGGCCGCCGCCAGCGCGAACGGTGTGTCGCGTTCCGGGCGCAGTGCCGTGGCGCGGAAGTCGTTGTCCGCGTTCTCGAAGTCCACCGAGAACGAGCGCAGGCCGCGCGGGCGGTGCACGGACGCGAGCGCGGTGATGGCGCTCGAGTCGAGACCACCGGACAGCAGCGTGCACAGCGGCACGTCCGCGACCAGTTGGTGCACCACGACTTCTTCGAGGATGTCGCGGACGTTGCGCACGGTCGTCTGCTGGTCGTGGGTGTGCTCGTGGCTGACCAGGCGCCAGTACGGCGTCTCGTGCACACCGCTGCGGTCCACCCGGACCAGGTGGCCCGGCTGCACCTGGCGCAGGTCGGTGAACGGCGTCTCCCACGGCATGGCCAGCCTGGGGTTGAACAGGATCGGGAGCTTGTCCTCGCTCGTGCGCGCGGTGAAACGCGGGTTCGCGAGCACCGCCTTCGGCTCGGAGCCGAACAGCACACCACCGGGGAAGGCGTGGTAGTACAGGGGCTTCACGCCGAGCCGGTCGCGGACGAGCAGCAGCTCCTCCTTGCGGGAGTCCCAGATCGCGAACGCGTACATGCCCGCGAGGCGGTCGACGAGTCCCGCACCCCATTCGAGGTAAGCGTGCAGCACGACCTCGGTGTCGGAGGAGGTCTCGAAGCGGTGCCCCAGTCCCATAAGCCGCACGCGCAGCTCGCGGAAGTTGTAGACCTCACCGCTGTAGGACAGCACCACGGGCGCGTCCTGCCCGCCCTGGTGGGCGATCATCGGCTGCTTGCCGCCCTCGATGTCCACCACGGCGAGGCGCCGATGCCCCAACGCCACGTGCGGCCCCACCCAGACACCGTCGGAGTCCGGGCCACGACGGAACAGCGACGCCGTCATCGCCTCGATGGTCCGCCGTTGCGAGGTGAGGTCGCGGGTGAAGTCGACCCAGCCGGTGATGCCGCACATCAGATGCCTCCGTGGTGGACGGGGACGACGTTCCCGCCGCCGGTGGGCAGACCGGCCAGGAACCCGTCGAGGTGAACCAGCCGCTGCCCGTGGACGCCGGGGGTCTCCCAGCGCAGATCGGTCCTCGGTGGACGCTGCTCGTCGAAGAAGTGGACCGCCTCGAACCCGGCGGTCAGCACCGGGTTCGCCACCAGGAAGTCCCGCACCGGCGGGCGGTCCCGCCGGACGTGCAGCAGCAGCCGCTTGTAGGCGAAGTGGTTGGCGGGCAACGACACCTCGGGGCGCATCTTGCGCTTGAACTGGAAGATGCCCTTGCTGAGGAACGGCTCGGAGCCGGAGAGGTCGACGAGGTCGAACCCGTTCGCCGACGCCCATTGGAGGATCAACACGTACAACGCCATGTAGGTGCCCACCTGGTAGGGCTCCTCGCCGCCGGCCGCGACACCGGCCAGCCGGAGCACCAGCGTCCGTCCCTCCACCCTGCACAACATGCCGGCGACCCGCTCGCCGGACTCGCACAGGAAGAACAGCTTCCCCCTGCGGAACAGGCACTCCAGCGCGCTGCGCCGCGACTCCGAGCGCATCGCGTCGCCGTGCCTGTTCACCATCGTCGGCCGGTGCATCTCGTCGTAGAACGAGTGGAAGTCGGACTCGCCGGCAGCGACCTCCAGCGTGCGTTCGCGGGACCTGAGCTCGCGGGCGTGCTGCTGACGGGCCTTGCGGGCGAGCCTGGCCGGCACCTCGGCGGGATCAGGTCCGACCGGAACGCCGAGGACGATGCGGAACGGCAACGCCAGCGCGTGCTCCGGCACGGCGACGTCGTGCAGGTGCCCGACGAGGAGCAGGTCCGCCTCCGGTGCGGCGCTGCCGTCCGCCAGCTCCCGCCACGTGGTGCGGCGGGTGCTCTGCCGCGACGCCGAGCCACGGCGTTGTTCCAGGAACGGCAACACGTGCGTGAGCCCGTGCCGCAGACCCCCGTAGGCGATGGTCGGGCCGTCGGAGCCCACGGAGACGGTCAGCTCCGGAACCACGACAGCGGCCGTGTCGACGAGCCGGTGTGCGCGCACCAGCCACGGTGAGGAGCTGTTGTTCCACGCGTACCGCAGGTTCGCCGGAATCACCCGGCCTCCACCACGTTCCCCGGCTTCAGCCCGTACCCGTCCGGCGCGGCGGCGAGGGTCGCCGCGTCCTGGCTCACCACCCTGTTGTCCCCGTCGACGAACACCACGCTGGGCTTGACGCCGGCGGCGTCCGCTTCCGCGACGCTCGCGTAGGCGATGATGATCACCAGGTCGCCGTGCTGGACGAGACGGGCGGCGGCGCCGTTCACACCGATGATCCCGGTGCCGCGCGGACCCTCGATGACGTAGGTCTCGAGCCGGCTGCCGTTGTTGATGTCCACGAGGTGGATCAGTTCACCCGGCAGCAGGTCGGCCGCGTCCATGAGGTCGGCGTCGATGGTGAGCGAGCCGACGTAGTTCAGGTCGCACTGGGTGATGGTGGCCCGGTGGATCTTGGACTTGAGCATCGTCCGGAACATGCGCTTTTTGCCTCTCGGGTGGGAGTTATGCGTTCGCCGCGGCGAGGACGACGCGGGCGAACTCGTCCGGCGTGTCCGCGGCCACGACGTGGTCGTCGCGCATCGGCGCGATCAGCTCGTCGCTGTAGTAGCCGGAGACGTGCACGACGACGTCCGTGCCGGGTGCGATGAGGCCGCGTTCCCGCGCCACCAGTACCCCGGTCAGCGCCTTCACGAGCGACCACTCGCGGATCAGCCCGGGTTCGGCGACCTCGATGCCCGCGCGGGCGGCCAGCGCGCGCACGCGGTCGAACCGGTCGAGGCACTCGCGTTTGGACACGACGACACCTCCGCCACCGTGCCGCTCGACGATCGCGTTGATCTCCGTGCTCGTCACCGGCGCCTTCGTGTAGAAGGTCGAGTCGATGACCTCCTCGGGATCGGCGGTCACCAGCGGGAACTCCGGAGCGGCGTCCTGGCGCCACAGACCGCTCGCCGCGTCGAACTCGTAGTCGGGCACCTTCGTGTTCAGCAACGACGTCACCATGTCCGCCGTCGCCAGCTGCTGCACCAGGAAGAAGCCGGGGTGGCGCGCCACGGGCGTGCCGCGCTCGGCGAGGCGCCGCAGACCGAGTCCGTAGCCCAGCAACCCGAACGCGCTCGACACCGCGTGGGCGTGCGTCCTCGGCGGGGAGTCGCCGGTGATCGGCAGCAACTCGGCCTCGGCGAACGCGCGCACCGCGTCGGCGATGCGGTAGTTGTCCAGGTCGAGGGTGTACCAGACGCGGAAACCCGTGGTGTCGAGCACTTCCTGCTCGAGCCGGGCGACGACCTCACCGCTGATCAGCTTCACGTCGGCCGGCCGGTCGACGTGCGCGAGCACCAGCGGGTTCGCCGTGCGCAGCGTGGCGTCGGCGGTCAGCGGACTCCCGCGCAGCTTGGAGCGCGACGCCCTGGGCGCGAGCATCACGATGCGCAGCTGGTCCGGCGTGACGATGCCGGTGGCGTACGCGCGTGCCACCGCGTCCCGCAACGCGGTGCCCTTGTTGCCCGAGGTCGGCGTGATCAGCAGGACCCGTTCGCCGGTCCGCCGGATGTGGCTCACCGCGCGGGAGATCATCAGCAGGGACGCCACGGTCTTCGTGGTGCGCACGGCGGGGTTGCGAATGAGGTCCAGCAGGTAGGTGTGGTCGTCGACCTCGGTAAGGCCGATGTCGGTGACGTCGGTGAACGCGTCGAACCGCTCGACGGGCACGAGCGGGATCACCGGCTGGTCCGCGCGCCCGGCGGCGACCGCGCGGGCGGTCGCCTGGATCTCCTCGAAGTACCTGGACAACGCGTTGGGCACGACGCCCGAGACGATGGTCTTGCCCGCTGCGGACATGCTGGAATCCACTCCTCGCATTGGTCTTGGCCTACCTGGACAGCTCGCCGATGACGAGCTCCTCCACCGCGCGAGCGAGCCGCCCGACCGTGGGTGAGTCGAACAGCACGCGCACGGTCACGTCGACGTCGAACGCCTGGCTGACCCGTGACGCGATCCGCATGGCCTGCAACGAGTTCCCGCCGAGCTCGAGGAAGTCGTCCTCGACACCGACGGCGTCGACACCGAGCGCCTCGGCCCAGATGTCGCGGATCAGCTTCTGCTGCGGGTTGCCGGGAGCGACGTACGGCGTGGTGAGGTTGCGGTGCTCGGCGCCCGGTGCGGGCAGCGCGGAGCGGTCGACCTTGCCGTTGGTGTTCAACGGCAACGCGTCGAGCGGAACGAACGAGCTCGGCACCATGTACTCGGGCAACCGCGTGCGGACGAACGCGCGCAGCTCGGCGGCGTGCGGGACCTTCCGGCCCGGCACCGCGACGAGGTAGGCGGCGAGCGACCAGGCGTCGTCGGTCGACCGGCGCGGTACCGTCACCGTCTCGCGCACGTCCGGGTGCGCGCCCAGCACCGCGTCCACTTCGGACGGTTCGACGCGGTGCCCGCGCACCTTGACCTGGTTGTCGGCCCTCCCGAGGAACTCGATCTCGCCGGTGCTGATGACGCGGGTGAGGTCGCCCGTGCGGTACATGCGCGCGCCGGGCTCCGGTGAGAACGGATCGGGCAGGAACCTTTGCGCCGTCAGAACCGGTCTGCCCACATAGCCTTGCGCGACACCCTTGCCACCCAGGTAGAGCTCTCCCCGCTCCCCGGTGGCGACGGGCTGCAGCGAGGTGTCGAGCAGATAGGCCGACACACCGGGCAGAGGGCGGCCGAGCGGCGGCGTCTCCGGCCACTTCACCGGGTCCCCGACCATCGTGCAGGCGGTCGCCTGGTGCGTTTCCGAAGGGCCGCACTGGTTCTCGAGCACCGCGCCGGTGACGGCGAAGAACCGCCGGATGTCCGCGTTGAGCCGGAGTTGCTCGCCCGCGGACACCACCTCGTTGAGCGTCAACGACTCCGTCAGCTCGGGGTGCGCGACGGCTGCGGCGGCCAGCTGCCGCAGGAACGCGGGTGACAGGTACAGCCGCTGCACGCCCTGTTCGGCAACCAGGCGGAGCAGCGCGACCGGATCCCGCCGGTGCTCCTCGGTCACCAGCACCAGCGAACCTCCGCTGAGCAGGGCGCCGAAGATCTCCTGCAACGACACGTCGAAGCCCAGCGAGGTGAACTGCAGCCAGACCTCGGGCCCGGTGCCCCGGGCCACCGCCCAGTCCGCGACCTTCGCGATCGCCTCGCCGCGCAACGCGATGCCCTTGGGCTCGCCCGTCGAGCCCGAGGTGAAGAGGACGCACCGCACGTTCCGCTCGTCGAGTTCACGCGCGGGTGGCGTGGCGGGGAACTCGTCGTGCTCGGGCAGTGGTTCGCTCAGCACGAGCCGGGCGGAGGCGATGTCGCACATGGCCTCGTGGCGTTCCGCGGGGTGGGTGGGGTCCATCGGCAGGAAGGCCGCACCGGTCTTGAGCACCGCGAGCATCGCCACGAAGGCCGCCGGGGTGCGGTCGAAACACGTCGCCACGACGCTCCGGCTCTCGATTCCCTTCGCGCGCAACGCGTGCGCCAGCCGGTTCGCGCGTTCCTCGAGCTCGCGGTAGGAGACGTGAACCGGCCCGGCGACGACGGCGACGGCGTCCGGCGTCGCGGCGGCCTGCGCCTCGAAGCGCTCGATGATGTCCACCACCGCAGCATCAACGCCCCCGGACAGCGGGAGCAACGCCGATTGCACGTAGTCCACGCGAAGTCCCGCTGCTTCGTTGCTTGCTCACGAGGCGGCGGACTTCACTGGCGATCACGAGCGGCGGCACGAGCGAATCGAGGCCACATGGCGGACGAGTCGGCGGGTTTCTTCAAGGTGGTCGTCAACCACGAGGAACAACACTCGATCTGGCCGGCGCACCGCGCCACGCCCGCGGGATGGCACGAGGCAGGCGTGTCGGGCAGCCGGGAGGAGTGCCTCGAGCACATCCGCACCGCCTGGCCGGACATCACCCCGCTGAGCGTGCGCACCGCGCGGAACGCCTGAGCCTCCGGAGACCCGATGACCGACCGGCTTTCCACCGACATGGCCGACCTGCTGGCGCAGAGGATGCGAGGGGGCGGTGCCTCCGCGATCCCCCGGTGCACGGCCGAGCGGCCGCCGCTGTCGTTCGCCCAGCAGCGCCTGTGGTTCCTCGACCAGCTCCACCCCGGCTCGATCGCCTACACCACCTCGGACACGGTGTACCGGATCCGCGGCGAGCTGGACGTCCCGGCCCTGCGGCGGGCGCTGCACGCGGTGGTCCGGCGGCATTCACCGCTGCGGTCGCGGTACGCGGTGCACGAGGGCGAGCCGTACGTGGTCGTCGACGAACCCGGCTCGGTCGGCCTGCACGTCACCGGCGTCGAAGGCGCTCTCGGCGAGCACATCGCCTCGCTGTGCGCCGAACCCTTCGACCTGAGCGCCGGTCCGCTCACCCGCGCCACCCTCCTCAGGGTCGCGGAGGACGACCACGTGCTCGTCGTGGTGGTGCACCACAGCGTGTTCGACAGCTGGTCGATGGACGTCTTCGAACGTGATCTCGCCGCCGCGCACACCGGTGCCGAACTCCCGCCGCTGGCGGTCGAGTACCCGGACTACGCGGCGTGGCAACAACAACGACTCACCCCGGCGGCGGTGGAACGGCATCTGGCGCACTGGCGGGCCGAGCTGGACGAGGCCCCGACCACGTCGGCGTTGCCGACCGACCACCCGCGCCCCGCGACGCCGTCCTACCGCGGTGGCATCACCCGGTTCACGGTGCCGGAGACCACGGCCGACCGGCTCCGCGCGATCTCACGCGCACACGGCGCGACGTTGTTCATGACGACGCTCACCGCGTTCCAGGTCCTCATGTCACGCCACATCGGCTCCACCGACGTCCTCACCGGATGCCCCGCGGCCGGTCGCACGCGACAGGAACTGGAGCAGGTGGTGGGGTTCTTCGTGAACACCCTGCCGATCCGCACTCGGCTCGCGGGCACGTTCTCCCAGGCGCTGCACCAGGTGCGCGAGACCGTGCTCGGCGCTTTCGCCCACCAGGACCTGCCGTTCCAGCACATCGTCGAGGACCTCGGCGCCACAGGTGACGTCAGCCGCAACCCGCTGGTGCAGACGTGGTTCGACGTGGCGGCGCCGCAGCAGCCGTTCCAGATCGGTGCCGCCCACGTCGAACGGCTCCGCCCTGCCGAGACCCCGACGAACTTCGACCTGCTGATCCGCCTGGAGGACAACGGATCCGGTCCGCTGCGCGGCGAGCTGGTGCACGCGATCGACCTGTTCGACGTCACCACGGCCGAGAGTTTCGCCGAGCAGTACGCCCATCTCCTGGCAGCGGTGGCGCACGACCCCGACCGGCTCGTGACCGACCTGCCGATCGCCGACCCCGCGGCCGTCACCGCGCGGCTCGACGCGTGGCACGCGGACCGCGACCGCGAGTGGCCGCGGGAGACCACGGCGCAGGCGTTCGAACGGCAGGTCCGCGCCACACCGGACGCGGTGGCACTCGTGCACGGTGCCGAGCGGCTCACCTACGCGTCCCTCAACGCACGGGCCAACCAGCTCGCCCACGACCTCATCGCGGACGGCGTGCGCCCCGACGAGGTGGTCGCGTTGAGGCTCCCCCGCGGCACCGGCTTCATGATCGCGTTGCTGGCGGTGCTCAAGGCGGGCGCGGGGTACCTGCCGCTCGACCCCGCCCACCCCGAGGACAGGATCTCCTTCCAGCTGGCCGACGCGGGCGCCCGCCACGTGATCACCGACGTCACCGGCACCGGCGGGACGGACGACCCGGTGACGGCGGCGACCGAGGACGGGCTCTGCTACGTCATCCACACCTCCGGCTCCACCGGGCGGCCCAAGGGCGTCGCGATGGCGCACCGGCCCCTGCTCAACGTGATCCGCTGGCAGATCGAGCGCACCACCTCCACCGGCCCGACCCTGCAGTTCTCCGCGCTGAACTTCGACGCGGCGTTCCAGGAGATCTTCACGACGTTCCTCACCGGCGGCACTCTCGTGCTGATCGACGAGGACGAGCGGCGCGACCCGCACCGGGTGCTCGCCGCGATCCGGGAGCACGGGGTGCGCCGGCTCTTCTGCCCGCCGATGGTCCTGCAGCAGCTGGCTTCCTGCGGCGGCGAACCTCCGGAGCTGGACGAGGTCATCACCGCCGGTGAGCGGCTGCACCTCGGCGACGACGTCCGCGGCTTCCTCGCCCGCATCCCCGGCGTAGTGCTGGAGAACCAGTGCGGCCCCACGGAGAGCCACTGCGTCGTGGCGCACCTGATGACCGGCGACCCCGCCCGGTGGCCGGTGCGGCCGCCGATCGGCAGCCCGCTGACGAACACCCGGCTCCACGTCCTCGACGAGCAGCTGCGGCACGTCCCCGCCGGCGTGCCGGGCGAGCTGTACGTCGGCAGGGACGCGCTCGCGCGCGGGTACGTGGGCCGGCCCGCCCTGACCGCCGAGCGGTTCCTGCCGGACCCGTTCTCCGCCGAGCCCGGCCGGCGCATGTACCGCACCGGCGACGTGGTGCGGTGGCGGCACGACGGGACGGTCGAGTTCCTCGGCCGCGCCGACGACCAGGTCAAGATCCGCGGCTACCGGGTGGAACCGGGCGAGGTCGAGGCGCGGCTGCGGGAGCTCGCCTGCGTGGGTGAGGCCGCGGTCCTGCCGGTCGAGGTGGTGCCGGGTGACCGCAGGCTGGTCGGGTATGTGACGGCCACGCTCGACGGTGCCGGGGTGCGGGCCGCTCTCGCCGGGGTGCTGCCGGACTTCATGGTGCCCGCGCACGTCGTCGTGGTGCCCGCGCTCCCGCTCACCACGACGGGCAAGGTCGACCGGCAGGCGTTGCGGCGCTTCGAGGTGCCGGCACCGGAGACCACGTCCCGTGCGCCGCGGGGACCGGTGGAGGAGGTGCTGGCGGCCGAGTTCTCGTCGGTGCTGGGGGTGCCGCACGTCGGCGCGGAGGACAGCTTCTTCCTCCTGGGCGGGCACTCCCTGCTGGCCACACGGCTGATCGCGCGCATCCGTTCGGCGCTGGCGGTCGAGATCGGCATCAGGGACCTGTTCGCGGATCCGACCGTCGCCGGGCTGGCCACCGCGATCGAGGGTGCTCGCGCGGCGAGGCCCGCGCTGACCGCCGCGCACCGGCCGGACGTGCTGCCGCTGTCCGCCGCGCAACGCCGCATCTGGTTCCTCGACCAGGCCGGTCAGGGCGCGGACTACAACAGCCCCGTGGCGTTTCGGCTGCGCGGTGAGCTGGACGTGGCGGCGTTGCGCGCCGCGATCGCCGACGTCGTGATGAGGCACGAGTCGCTGCGCACGGTCTACCCGGCGTCCGGGGGTGAGCCGCACCAGCGCGTGCTGCCGTCGTGGACACCGGAGATCACCGAGCTCGACCCCGGGTTCGGCACCCGGCCGTTCGACCTCACCGCCGAGCCGCCGGTGCGCGTCGCCCTGAGCGGGACGGGTCCCGGTGACCACGTGCTCGCCCTCGTGATCCACCACATCGCCACCGATGGTGCGTCGTGGGACGTGGTGCTGCGCGACCTCTCCACCGCCTACGCGGCACGGATCGACGGTCGCGCACCGGATTTCGCCCCGTTGCCCGTGCACTACGCCGACTACACGCTGTGGCACCGGGAACTGCTCGGCGACGAGGACGACCCCCGCAGCCTGGCCGCGCGCCAGCTCGCGTTCTGGCGCGACCGGCTCGCGGGCGCTCCGGTCGAGCTGCCCCTGCCGCGGGACCGGCCGCGTCCGGCGGTGGCGAGCAACGCGGGCGGCACCGTGCCCGTGGTGTTCGACGGCGCCCTGCGCACACTCGCGGCGGCACACGGCTGCACGGTGTTCATGGTGCTGCACACGGCTTTCGCAGCACTGCTCACCCGGCTCGGAGCGGGCACCGACCTCCCCGTCGGCACTCCGGTGGCGGGACGCACCGACGAGGCGCTCGACGACGTCACGGGCTTCTTCGTCAACGCGCTGGTGCTGCGCACCGACACCTCCGGCGACCCGACCTTCGCCGAGCTGCTGGCGCGGGTCAGGGACACGGCGCTGGCCGCCTACGAACACCAGGACGTGTCGTTCGACCGCGTCGTCGAGTCGGTCAACCCCGAACGCTCGCTGGCGCGGCACCCGTTGTTCCAGGTGCTGCTGCAGGTCGACGGCAGCGGCTCCCGGCTCGCGCTGCCCGGCGTGGAAGTCGCCGAGGAGGCCGTGGAGTTCGCCGTGTCCAAGTTCGACCTGCGGCTCGCGGTCACCGACGACCGGAGCGGGGATCTGCACGGCGTGCTCGAGTACGCGACGGACCTCTTCGACCACGGCACGGCGGCGGCGTTCGCACGACGTCTGGGACTCGTGCTGGCGCACTTCGCCGCCGAACCCGGCAGCCGGATCAGCTCGCCCGACCTGCTCGACGCGGACGAACGCCGGCGGATCCTCACCGAGTGGAACGACACGACGGTCGCGCCGCCGTCCGAGACGGTCTCGCAGCTCGTGGAAACGCAGGCGCCGCAGGGCATCGCGGTCGTGGCGGGTGACGAGTCGATCACCTACCGGGAGTTGAACGAACGGGCGAACCGGCTCGCGAGGCACCTGCTCGACCTCGGTGCCGGACCGGACCGGCTGGTGGCGATCGCGCTGCCCCGCACGCCGGACCTGGTGGTGGCGCTGCTGGCGGTCTGGAGGGCCGGGGCGGGGTACGTGCCGCTCGACCTGGGCCAGTCCGCGCCACGGCTCGCGACCGTGCTCGGCGACGCGGCCCCGGTGCTCACGCTGACCACCGCGGAGTTGCTGCCGCGGCTGCCCGGCTGCCCGGTCGTGGTGCTGGACGCTCCGCAGACCGCGCAAGCCGTTGCCGCACAGGACGACGCGCCTCTTGCGCCACCCGCACCGGCGCACACCGCGTACGTGATCCACACGTCGGGCTCGACAGGTGCGCCGAAGGGCGTGGTGATCGAGCACCGTTCGCTCGCGCTCTACCTCGCGTGGGCGCGGCACGCGTACCCGGCGATGGCGGGCCGGGCGCTGGTGCACTCCCCCATCGTGTTCGACCTGACCGTGACCGGTGTCTGGGGCCCGCTCACCTGTGGCGGCGAGGTCCACCTGGTGACGCTGGACGACACCGCGCCCGAGCCCGTCGACCAGCCGACGTTCGTCAAGGCGACGCCGTCGCACCTCGCGTTGTTCGGGGTGCTGCCGGAGAAGTGCGCGCCGACCGGGCAACTCGTGCTGGGCGGCGAACTGCTGCTCGGGGCCGCGCTCGACGAGTGGCGCTCGCGGCACCCCGGGGTCACCGTGATGAACGAGTACGGGCCCACCGAGACCACGGTCGGCTGCGCCGAGTTCCGCATCGCTCCGGGCGATCCGGTACCGGCGGGCGGCGTCACGATCGGCCACCCGATCTGGAACACCCGGTGGTACGTGCTGGACGAGGCGCTGAACCCGGTGCCCGCGGGCGTGGTCGGCGAACTGCACATCGGCGGCGGGCTGCTGGCCCGCGGCTACCTCTGCAGGCCGGACCTGACCGCGAACCGGTTTCTGCCCGACCCGTTCGGCGAGCCCGGCGAGCGGATGTACCGGACGGGCGACATGGTGCGGTGGCGGTCCGACGGGCAGGCGGAGTTCGTCGGCAGGTCCGACGACCAGGTGAAGGTGCGCGGGTTCCGGGTCGAACTGGGCGAGGTCGAGGCCGCGCTCCGCGCACGGCCCGGTGTCGCCGCGGCCGCGGCGGTCGCGCTGGACAACAGGATCGTCGCCTACGTCGTGCTGACCGGAAAACCCGGCGACCTCACCGACCTGCCGCTGCCGGAGTACATGCGGCCGTCGGTCGTGGTCGAGCTCGATCGGTTGCCGTACACCAAGAACGGCAAGCTCGACCGCTCGGCGCTGCCGGCGCCGGTCGTGACGAGCGCGGGACGCGAACCCAGGACCGCGCGCGAAGCGGTGCTGTGCGACCTGTTCGCGGAGGTGCTCGGGCTGCCGAGGGTCCGGGCGACCGAGAACTTCTTCGAACTGGGCGGGCATTCGCTGCTGGCGGCGCGGTTCGTCGCGCGAGCGAGGACGCACGGACTGGACCTCGGCGTGCAGGACCTGTTCGCGGCGCCCACGGCGGAGGACCTCGCGACGAGGCCGGACTCCGGTGAGCAGAGCGATCTGCTGCCACTGCGGTCCGGCACGCGCACACCGCTGTTCTGCGTGCATCCGGGCGCGGGCATCGGCTGGGTCTACACGTCGCTGCTCGACCACCTCGACCGCGACCAGCCGGTGCACGCGCTGCAGGCGCGCGGTGTCCGCGATCCGCACGCGGTGCCGGGCAGCGTGGCGGAGATGGCCGCGGACTACGTGGAGCAGATCCGCGCGGTCCAGCCGCACGGGCCGTACCAGCTGCTCGGCTGGTCGTTCGGCGCACTCGTCGCACACGCCATGGCCGTGCGGTTGCAGGAACTCGGTGAACCGGTCGAACTGCTCGCACTGCTGGACGGCTATCCGGCCGATGACGACACCCCTCCTCTCGCGGACACCGACGCGCTGGCCGAGTTGCTCGACTCGCTCGGCCATGACGTCACGACCGCGCCGGGCATCGAGGACTTCGTGCGCATCGCGAACAGCGCCGGCCCGCTCGCCGGTTTCGACGACGAGATGATCACCGCGCTCGGGCGGGTGTTCGTCGCCCACGCGGGCCTCGGCCGCACCCACCGCCCGTCGGTCCTCCGCGGTGACGCCGTCCTGTTCACCGCGACTCCGGGTGACGCGACGCCCCAGTCGTGGCGGCCCCACCTCACCGGCGTGATCGAGCACCACGAGATCCCGTGCAGACACGGCGAGATGGTGCACGCCGAACCAGCGCGGCTGATCGCCGCCGTGCTGAACGACAAGCTCAACCGGGGGTAAGACAACCATGATCGACACTGTCGACGACGTCGTCCACACCATCTCCGCCGAGGAGGCGCGGGACGTGCTGGAGATCGCGGAGAAGCTGCGATCGGTCTCCAGCGAGATCGACGACGCGCACTGGGTCGCCGCCGCCCGCGCCGCATGGGACCTGCTGCCCGTCACGTACCGGCGGCGCGTCAGGGAGTTCCGGCGCCACTCCGGCCCGGCGGGCGCCATGATCGTGCGCGGGCTGCCCGTCGACGAGGCGGCTTTGCCGCCCACGCCGACGGTCAGGGGTTCTGTGCAGCGTGCGACGAGCACACCCGCCGCGTTGCTGGTGATGACCGCCTGCGGGCTGGGCGACCCGGGAGCGTTCCTGGCGGAGAAGTCCGGCGCGCTGGTGCAGGACGTCGTGCCGGTGCCGGGCCAGGAGCAGTTCCAGGGCAACGCCGGGTCGGTCGACCTGATGATGCACAACGAGAACGCGTTCCACCCGCATCGCCCGGACCACGTGATGCTGCTGTGCCTGCGACCGGACCACGAGCGCGTCGCCGGGTTGTCCACGGCGTCGATCCGCGAGGCGCTCCCGCTGCTCACACAGGACGCCAGGACCCGGCTCTCCCGGCCGGAGTTCAGCACCCAGCCGCCGCCGTCGTTCGGTGCCGGCGGCGGAGCGCAGCCGAGCCACCCGGTGCTGGCGGGCGACCTCGGTGATCCCGCCGTGCAGGTCGACTTCGCCGCCACCGTCGCCCTCACCCCGGAAGCGGAGGCCGCTCTGGCGGAGCTGTCCGGGGCGCTGGCCTCGGTGGCGCGGACGGTGCGCATGGGATCCGGCGACCTGGCCATCGTCGACAACCGCACCAGCCTGCACGGCCGGACCGCGTTCCGTCCCCGCTACGACGGGCGCGACCGGTGGGTGCAGCGCACGTTCGCGTTCGCGGACCTGCGCCGTTCGCGGGACTTCCGGCCGTCCGACAGCTACGTGCTGACCCGATAGGAGAACCGTGGAACTGGGTGATGTGCTCACCGTCCTCGCGACCGAGGCCTCCGACGACACCGGCGGCCGGCCGAGCGACGAGGCGTTGACGGCGCTGCGCCGCGCGGGTGTGCTGAGGCTCCCGCTCAGCGCCGACGACGGTGGCGGCGGGGCGAGCTGGGCCGAGGCGAACGCGGTCATCACCTCCCTGGCCAGGGTGGACGCGTCGACGGCCATCGTCGTGTTCCTGCACTACGCGGCACTGAGCAGGATCGTCCACTGGGGCACGCCGGAGCAGCGCAAGCGGCTGCTCACGGCGGTCGTCGACGACGGGATGATCTTCGCGTCGTCGTGGAGCGAACCCGGTGCGGGGGCGTCGAAGCAGAAGATCGCCACCTCGGCGGCGCCGCGGGCGGACGGCGGCTGGCTGCTCGACGGCGCGAAGTCGTTCACCACGAGCGCGGGCGTGGCGGAGCTCTACCTGGTGCTCGCGAAGACCGGTGAGGCGGACGGGCCTGCCGGCAGTTACGGGCAGACGAACCAGGGCCTGTTCGTCGTCGAGGCCGCCCGGCCCGGCTTCGTCTTCGACGGCGTGCTGGACCTGGCCGGGATGCGGCGTTCGGCGACCGGGCTGATCAGGCTCGATTCCTACGTGGCAGGCCCGGACGACGCGCTGGCGAGCCCGGCGGACACCCCGGCCGTGATCAGCCACCCGCACACGCTCGGGCTGACCCTCGGCGCCGTGGGACTCGGGGTGGCGGAGAGCGCGTACGAGATCGCGCTCGCGACCGCGGCGCAACGCGGTCTCGACAGCCCGCTGCACCGGCACCAGCTGTTCGAGCTCCACGCGTCGGTCAGCGCGATCCGCGGTGTCGTGCAGGCGGCGACGCAGGGCGACGGGGACAGGTCGCGCGCGGCACTGACGGCGAAGGTGTTCGCGTCCGAGCGGGCCGAGTCGATCTGCCGGGTGGCGCAGGAGTTCGCGGGCAGCGCGGCGTTCGCCCGCACGCACCCGCTCAACCGGCTCGCCCAGGACGCACGCGCGGTGACGCTGATGGGACCGCCCAACCACCTGTGCCGCGAGCTGGTCACCCGATGAGGGTCGGCGCGATCGTCCTGCCGGAACACGGATGGGCGCGGACGCGGGAGACGTGGCGCAGACTCGAGGAGATGGGCCTGGACCACGCATGGACCTTCGACCACCACTCGTGGCGTGACCTGCGGGACTCGCCCTGGTACGACGCGATCTCCACGCTCACCGCCGTGGCCGCCACCACCGGCACGATCCGGATCGGCACGATGGTGTCGACGCCGAACTTCCGGCATCCCGCGGTGCTGGCGAAGCAGGTGATGACGCTCGACGAGATCTCCGGGGGCCGGTTCGTCCTCGGGATCGGCGCGGGCGCGCTGGGCGCCGACTCCGGGCTCCTCGGCGGGCCGGAGCTCTCCCCCGCGACGCGCGCCGATCGGTTCGCCGAGTTCGTGGAGCTGTCGGACCGCCTGCTGCGCTCTCCCGCCACAACGTTCTCGGGGTCGTTCTACGAGGTGGTGGACGCCAGGATGGTCCCCGGCTGCGTGCAGCGGCCCCGCGTGCCGTTCGCGATCGCGGCCACGGGTGCGCGTGGCCTGGACCTCGTGGCGACGCACGCGCGGACGTGGGTGACGATCGGCGACGCCCGGCGGCCGGGTGAGCGGACCGACACCGAGAGCAGGCAGGTGCTGCGCCGGCAGCTCTCGCTGCTCGCCGAGGCGTGCGAGAAGCGGAACCGCGAACTCGGTTCGGTCGGGAAGCTCGTGAACCTGAGCCGGGCGTTCGAGGCGCCGTTCGCCTCCCCCGCGCGGTTCGCGGACCTGCTCGGCACGTGCGCCGAGCTGGGCTTCACGGACGTCGTGGTGAACCACCCCCGGCCGTCCGGGGTGTTCGCCGGTGACGTCACGGCGTTCGAACGGGCGGTGCTCAGCACGAGGTAGTCCAGTCAACGTTGAATAGTCGCCCCCAGCAGGGGATCCACCACCCACCACCGGACAATTCACCCCGGCGGCCCCCGGGGCGGGTTGTACGACCCCCTCGCCGTCCCTACAGTGGGGATGAGAGGCTCGCCTTTCAGTTCTCGGGGGGAATTGCTGTGAGGGTCAAACTGCTGGGGCCGTTGCACGTGGGTGAAGAATTCGGACCTCAATGCGCGCCGACCGCACCGAAACCACGTCAATTGCTCGCGTTGCTGGCGCTGAACGCGAACAAAACGGTGTCCATGTCGATGTGCGTGGACGAATTGTGGGACACCAAACCGCCGGCGACTGCGGTGTCCACCGTGCAGACGTACGTGCTGCAGATCCGTCGCGCGCTGCGCCGGCTGCCGGGGACGGACGAGCGCCTGCACACCCGTCCGCGCGGGTACGAGCTGACGCTCGACCACGACGAGCTGGACCTCACCGGGTTCACCGATCGCGTCGCGCGCGCACGGCGGGCGTTCGCGCTCGACGACTACGAAAGTGGTGCGCTGCTGCTGCGTGAGGCGCTCGGCGAATGGACCGGTGAGGCGCTCGCCGACGTCGACGCGGGGCCGTTGATCTCTGCCCACCTGACCACGTTGCGCGAGCTGCGGTTCAGCTGCCTGGAGGAGCGCATCGAGGCGGAGCTCCGCCTCGGCCTGCACCACGAGCTGATCAGCGAGCTGCTCGGGCTCGTGCAGGAGTACCCGGTGCACGAGAACCTGCACGCCCAGCTGCTCGTCGCACTGCACCGCGCGGGCAGGCGGGCGCAGGCGGTCGAGCAGTACACGCGGCTGCGCAGGTCGTTGCACAAGGACCTCGGCATAGCGCCGTCTCCCCGGATCGAGCACCTCTACCGAGCGGTGGTCTCCGCTGACCCGGCGCTCGACCCGCCGCGTGCCGGGGCGAGCGCCATCGCCCGCTCGCTCGACCTGGTCGAACAGGTCTCCTGACGGACGCCGCCGGTGCGCGCCGCCGCTGGTCAGCGGTGGTGCAGCACCCGGTAGGCGTGCGCGATGGACACCAGCGTCGTGTGGTGGTGCCAGCCCTGGAACGACCTGCCCTCGAAGTGGCGCAGTCCCATCCGCTCACCGAGCTCGACCAGGTCGCCTCCCGCGCGGCGGCGCAGGGCCAGCAGCTCGATCAACGCGGGTGGCCGCACCGCCTCGAGGTTCGTCAGCCACACCGAACGAGGCCGGCGCAGGTCCGGTGCCCACTCGGCGATCACTTTGCCCGCACGGTGGGATGTGACGTAATGCGGCCGTGACGCGCGGTGGTCCCACCACCGCAGCGTGATCGCACCGGACCCCATGGACCTGGCCAGCCCGTCGCTCACCACAGGTGTGCGCGGGTCCGTGCGCACCGCGTACCGCAGTCCCCGGCTCTCCAAGCCCCGGACCAGGCGGTCCACCGCGGTCTGCGTTCGCGCGTCCACGATCACGGGCAGCGGCTTCTGCTGCCACCGGCCCGTCATCTCGTCGATCGCGTCGAGCACCGAACACCACCACGGGACGTGCTTGTCCTCGTCGGTCAGCCGGGCCCGCGTACGGCGTGCGACGTCGTCGTCCCAGGTGGGAGGCAACAACAACCGCCAGTTGAGGGGCACGCACCCCCGCGCTCCGGCGGCGACCACGGAGATGCCGAGCTGGCAGTTCAGCACCCGTCCCTCCGAGGCGGCGAACTGCCGTTCCACGCCGACCGAGCTGCGGCCGGTCTTGGGGAGCGCGACCTCCTCGACGACCCACGCCTGTGGCGCCAGCGCGGCGGTGACCTGGTCCGCGAGGTGGTGCCGCACCGGCGAACAGTCCCACGGGCTCTGGTTCACGAACTGCTGAATGCATTGGTCGGCCCGCCTGCCGAGCACGTGTTCACCAATTCGGCGTACCGACTTTCTGCCCTCCACCTCCACCAGTCCACGTACGTAGACCTTGCCCCACTGCCGTTGGTCGAATCGGGTGAAGCTGGCGAAAACGGAATCACAGAAGCGAGACAGCTCGTCGGCACCGATGACGGTCTTGTGCATGAGCCCCACGCTGCACGCGGTCCGTTCAGGACCGATATAGAGCTAATTCAGGGCCGATAGTGCCGCATTTTCCGAATCACGCGGGCTGATTTTCTCTCGCGGTGTACCGCAATCCTGGCGCCAATGCCAGCGTGACGACCGCGGAGACCGCCGCGACGGTGGCGATCGCGGTCGCGGCGGACGTCAGTTCGGCGACCACGCCCGCGACCGCGGCTCCGGCGCCCTGCATGGCGAGCATCCCCGAGGACTGCAGGCCCAGCGCGTGGCCGCTGAGCTCGTCCGGGGTGAGTTCCATCAGGCGTTCCTGCAGCAGGAGGCCCGCCGAGTAGCCGATCGTGGCGATGAAGATCGCGACCACCACGACCGCGAGCGGTGGCGTGAACGCGAACACGAGGTAGGGCAGGGCGAGCACGAGGCACATCGGCACAGCGAGCCGTGCTCGCCATCGCGGTGGGAGGAACCTGCCGACCAGGGTGTCACCGACCAGCATGCCGATGGCACCGACCGCGAAGAGGAAACCCGCCCGTTGCGGCGAGTACGGCACGTAGAGGGCCTCGGCGCCGACGATCAGGCCGTTCGGCACCCACAGCGCGAGGAAGACGTACCGGCGGGGCTTCGACGACCACAGGCGCGCGTTGTCCCGCCAGGTCTCCCGCACCGAACCCCGGCCCTGCGCCCTCGGCGGCCGGTCCGTGAGGCCGAATCGGGCGGACGCGGCCGCGCCGACGAACAGCACGGCGGCGGCGATCAGCGTGCCGCGTGCGGACAGCGCGTTCACCAGCACGCCGCCGAGCGCGAAGCCGAAGATCTGCACGATGCCGTGCGACATGCTGACGACCGACCGGCCCAGCAGGTAGCCGTCGCGGTGGAGGATCTCGTTGAGCAGCCCGTAGCGCACGCCTCCGCCCAGCGCCGCGATCATGCCGAGCACGAGGACGACCACGAAGATCGCCCACACCGGCATGCCCGGTATCGCCTGCGCCGCCGTGCCGAGCGCGAACACCAGGCCCAGTCCCGACAACGCCGTGCGCGGCCGCAGCCTGTCCGAGGCGCTGAGCACCGTGGCCGCCCCGACCAGCTGCGCGAGCGACGGCCCGAACATCGCGAGCGCGGACAACAACGGGGAGTTCGTCGCCGAGTAGACCATCGTGCCCAGCGCGAGTCCGCTCACCGTCGTGCCCGCCACCTGCAGTGCCGACGACACGAAGAACGGCGTGAACTCCCGCACGCCGAAGAGATCCCGGTAGGTCCGCACAGCCGGGGAGTGTCACCGAACCGCGAGCGACGCCGCTAAAGTTTCGCGTGGAGGCGAAACCATGCCCTGGTGGCAGCTCAACGCGGACACGCTCGCGCGCAGCCGGTTCGTCGTGTCACCCCTGGCCGAGGTGATCGCGAGCCTCAAGACCCTGCACCGCGGCACCGGCGCGCACGCGGTCGACCGCCGCTGGGCAGACCAGCACCTGCCCGCCTTCCACGCCCGGCTGGAGAGCGACCCGATCACCGCACTGGTCCTGCACACGGCCCTGCGCCCCTACTGGAACGCCGAGTTCCTCACCCCGACCCCGACCGGCGCGGGCGAGACGACGTTCGACGAGGAGGTCGCCCGCGTCCGCACCACCCCGCCCTCCGACGTCCGCGCCCACCTCGCCGAACAGCTCGACGAACCACTGCCCCGCGCCCTGGCCCGCGACGACCTGGCCGAACGCACGGCAGACCTGCTGGCGTGGGTGTGGTCGACCTGCGTGCGCCCCACCTGGCCGCGGCGGCGGCGGATCATCGAAGCGGACGTCGTCGCGCGCACCACGCGCCTGACGCAGGGCGGCTGGGCGGCGGCGCTCGAAGGCATGCGCCCCGGCATGCGCTGGCTGGGCGACAGTCGGCTGCGCGTCCACACCCGCGACTACCCGCCGATGGACCTCGCCGGGGCCCACCTGATGTTCGTGCCGGTGACCCCGCGGCAGAGCTGGGTGTCCTGGGACGCACCGCACCGATACGCGGTGACCTACGCGTGCTCCGGTGTGGACGGTGCCGGTTCCCCTCCCGCCGGTGCGTTGTCGCGGCTACTCGGGTCCGGGCGTGCCGAGGTGCTCGTGCTGCTCGATTCGCCGAAGAGCACCACGCAGCTGGTGGCGTTGACGGGGATGGCGCTGGGGTCGGTGGGGCGTCATCTGAAGGTGTTGCTGGACAGCGGTTTGGTGGAACGGCGGCGAGCGGGCAAGTCGGTGCTCTACTACCGCGCCCACGCGGGCACGGTGCTGATCCGGGCTCAGCGGGGCTGAAGCGATCGGGTGTCGGACGGAGCGGCGACGTCGTCGTGCGGTGGCTCAGGGCCTCGCGGTCAGCGGGAAGGTCACGCCGGTGAGCCGCTCCGACGCCTCCCACAGCCGCCGCGCCATCACCGGGTCGCTGGCCGCCGCCGAGCGGCCGACCAGTGCGGGGTGGCCGTGCAGTTCGAACCGCCCGTCCGGGCCCACGTAGCTGGCGCCTGGCAGGTCCTGGGTCGCCGCGTACAACGACGGCAGCGCGCCTTGCAGTTCGGTCTGCGCCAGGTAGCGACCGGCCAGGTGCACGATCTTGACGAGGTGCTGGTTGCGGCCCTTGGTGCCGAGGTTGGACGCCGTGTAGCCGGGGTGGGAGGACAGGGCGCGCACGGGCGAGCCCGCCTCGCGGCAGCGCCGGTCCAGTTCGAGGGTGAAGAGCAGGTTGGCGAGCTTCGAGCGGCCGTAGGCCTTCACCGGGCTGTAGCCGGAGCGGGCGAAGTCCAGGTCGTCCAGGTCCAGCGCGCCTGCCTTGTGCGCGCCGGAGGCCACGGTCACCACGCGGCCGGTGATCGAGGGCAGGAGCAGGTTGGTCAGTGCGAAGTGGCCGAGGTGGTTGGTGCCGAACTGCAGCTCGAAGCCGTCCGCGGTGCGGCCGAAGGGGGTCATGGCCACGCCGGCGTTGTTGATGAGGACGTCGAGCGGGCCCTGCCAGGCGTCGGCGAACGCGCGGACCGAGGCCAGATTCGCCAGGTCCAGCTCGCGGACCTCGGTGGTGCCGGGCATGGTGGCCGCCGCACGTGCGCCTGCGGAGGTGTCGCGCACCGCGAGCACCGTGCGGGCTCCTGCCTTGGCGAAGGCGGTGGCGGTGCCGCGGCCGACGCCGCTGGCCGCGCCGGTCACCACGACGGTGCGACCGGTCAGGTCGGGGAGGTCGTCGGCGGCCCACCGGTGCTTTGTCATGATCGCCAGTCTAGGCACCGGAACCGGCCGTGAGTGCGAGCAGAGGCACTGCGTCAGATGTCCGAGGAGCCTTGCCGCCTTGATGCCGAGGTGCGGACGAGGCGGCGCTCGCCGTCCCCCACGCGGTCGAGGAAGGTCTCCGGGCTCGGCTCCACTCGCCCCGCCCGAGGCGGTCACCGGTTCACCGGCCTCTACAGGGCCCCTGACGGCGAGGTGTCCGTCGAGGTGCACGACGGGCGGCCGGTCGACAGCAGGGAAAACCGTGAGCCAGCTCTATCTCATTTGACGGAGTGAGCACTCACTCCGCACTATGGACGTATGACACCAGCACCCGAGACCCGGCGCAGAGCGCCGGGCATGAGCGCCGAGGACCGGCGCGCCATGATCGTGCACGCGGTGCTGCCGCTCCTGATCGAGCACGGCACCAACGTGACGAGCAGCCAGATCGCCCGCGCGGCCGGCATCGGCGAGGGCACCATCTTCCGCGCGTTCAAGGACAAGGACGAGCTGTTCGACGCCTGCACGGCCGAGGCGCTGCGGCCCGACCACGTGCTCGACGCGATCGCCGAGATCCCCCTCGACCAGCCCCTGGAGGATCGGCTCGCCGAAGCCGCCGAAGCGCTCGGCGCGCACCTCGAGCGGATGAGCGCGCTGATGAGCGCCCTGCACGCGTCCGGCAGGGGCAGGCGCCGCGACCCCGGCCAGCGCACCAAGGACCAGAACGGCACGGGCAAGAGCGCGCGCCGCGAGTCGATGGCCGCCATCCGGGCCGCGATGGTCGAGTTGTTCACTCCGGAGAAGGACCGGCTGAGGCTGCCGCCCGAGCAACTCGCCGCACTCTTCCTGACCCTGCTGTTCGGCGGCCGCAGGATGACGCCGGACGTCGACGCGCCCACCACGCGCCAGGTGGTCGACTTCTTCCTGCACGGCGCCGTGGAGGCTGGATGATCCCGGGTGGTGTGGAGTTCGCGCTGGGCAGGCGCGGCCGGCGCAGGCGCGCCACGACGGTTCCGGACAGCGGGCTCACCGGACCGGTCGACATCCCCGAACCGAAGCCGGACGACGAACCGAAGGACCTGCGCTCCCGCCTGAAGCGCGTGCGGACGTCCGTGGCGGGCACCGTCCGCGGCCTGCCGAAGGTCGCGAAGCTGACGTGGCAGGCCAGCCCGGCCCTGACCGTGGTGCTGGTGCTGATCACGCTCCTGTCGGGGCTCCTGCCGACCGCGACCGCGTACATCGCGAAGCTGCTGCTCGACTCCGTCGTCGCGGCGATCCAGCACACCGGCACCACGGGTGACATCGCGAAGGTCGCGCTGCTGCAGTTCGCAGTGCTCGCCGGGACCGCGGTCAGCAGCGCGCTGACGTCGATCGCGCAGTCGCTGCTGCAGGAACGCATGACGCTGACCATCCGCCACCAGGTGATGGCGCACGCCAGCGACCTGCACCTCGCGTACTTCGAGGGCTCCGCGTCCTACGACATGCTGCGCCAGGCCGCCCAGGAGGCGCCGACGCGGCCGTTGTCCTTGATGAACTCCGCGCTGGGGCTCCTGCGGACGCTGATCACGTTCGCCAGCATGATCGCGTTGCTCGTCTCGATCAGCCCGCTGCTGGCCCTGGTCGCGCTGCTGGCGCCGATCCCGGCGTTCATCTCGCAGTCGAGGTACGGCTCTCGCGCGTTCTGGCTGAGCTTCATGATGTCGCCGATCAAGCGGCGCATGGACTACCTGTCCTCCCTCGTCACGACGGACACCTACGCCAAGGAGACGAAGCTGTTCGGGCTCGGCCCGTACTTCGTCGACCGGTTCCGCCGCCTCGGCACCGTCTCCTACGAACGGCAGCGGAAGCTGACGGTCAACCGCAACGTCAGCTCGACGTCCTGGGGGCTGCTGAGCACGCTCGCGGGGTCGGCGATCACGCTGTACATCGCGCTGGAGGCCGTCGGCGGACGGCTCACGCTGGGAGACCTGGCGCTCTACACCGCCGCGGCCGCGTCCGTGCAGACGTCGGTGTCCGGTCTGTTCACCGCGTTCTCGGGCATGTACGAGAACAACCTCTACCTCGACACGCTGTACAGGTTCCTGGACACCAAGCCGGAGATCACGGCGCCCGCGTCACCGCGGCCGATGCCGTCCGAAGTGGAGGGTCACATCGAGTTCGACTCGGTGACCTTCGGCTACCCCGGCGCCGAGGAGCCCGCGCTGGACGACGTCAGCTTCGAGATCCGGCCCGGCGAGACGGTCGCGGTGGTGGGCCGCAACGGCGCCGGCAAGTCCACGTTGTTCAAGCTGCTGTGCCGGCTCTACGACCCGACCGACGGCCGCATCCTGCTCGACGGCGTCGACATCCGCGAGTACGACCCCGTCGCCCTGCGCACGCGGATCAGCGCGATGTTCCAGGACTACGTGACCTACCAGGGCACGGCCGCGGAGAACATCGGTCTCGGCGACCTGACGCGGCTCGAGGACCGGTCTCACGTCGAGGACTCGGCCCGCCGCGCCGGCGCGGACGAGCGGATCGAACGGCTGCCCCAGGGCTACGACAGCCCGCTCGGCCGCTGGTTCGACCAGGGCGTCAGCCTGTCGGGCGGTGAGTGGCAGAAGATCGCGCTGGCGAGGGCCTTCCAGCGGGAGGCGCCGATCCTGGTGCTCGACGAACCGACCTCGGCGCTCGACGCGCGGGCCGAGCACGACCTGTTCGCACGGCTGCGGGAGCTCTCGGAGGGCCGGACGACGCTGTACATCTCGCACCGGTTCTCGACCGTGCGGCAGGCGGAGCGGATCCTGTTGCTGGAGCACGGGAAGGTCGCCGAGTACGGCACCCACGAGGAGCTGATGGCGGCCGGGGCCGGTTACGCCGAGCTGTTCACGCTGCAGGCGCAGGCGTAC
Source organism: Lentzea cavernae (assembly GCF_014653695.1). Classification (GTDB taxonomy): domain Bacteria; phylum Actinomycetota; class Actinomycetes; order Mycobacteriales; family Pseudonocardiaceae; genus Lentzea; species Lentzea cavernae. The sequence goes on from NZ_BNAR01000005.1 coordinate 692,207, forward strand.
CTGGACGAGGTACCGGGCTGAGCCTCGTGGTGGGGGCCGCCGTCGGCCCGCACCACGCGCCCGGAAGATCACACGAGCGTGTTGTCCACGAAGCACCAGCGCCAGGACTCCCCCGGCTCGAACGAGCGGATGACCGGGTGCCCCTCGTCGGCGAAGTGCTTCGAGGCGTGCTTGGCGGGCGAGGAGTCGCAGCAGGCGACCTTGCCGCAGCCGAGGCACAGGCGCAGGTGGACCCACCTGCCCCCGGCGGCCAGGCAGTCCTCACACCCCTCCGGCGTGGTGGGAGCGGGGTCGGAGCCCAGCTCGGCGACGTGTTCGCAGGTAGTGGTCACGGCCAGACGGTACCTCGGTTGCGGCCGGCGGCGAGTTCTGGTGTTTGACTGGGCACATGACGACTGTCGGCCGCGTCGCGCGGCCTTCGATTCTCACGGTGGACGACGACCCGGCCGTGTCCCGGTCGGTGGCGCGCGACCTGCGCCGGAAGTACGGCGAGCAGTACCGCGTCGTGCGGGCGGAGTCCGGGGCCCAGGCGCTCGAGGCCCTGCACGAGATCAAGCTGCGCGGCGAGGAGGTCGCGGCCCTGCTCGCGGACTACCGGATGCCGCAGATGAGCGGCATCGAGTTCCTCGAGCAGGCCATGGACGTGTTCCCCCAGGCGCGCCGGGTGCTGCTCACGGCGTACGCCGACACCGACGCCGCGATCAAGGCGATCAACGTCGTGGACCTCGACCACTACCTGCTCAAGCCGTGGGACCCGCCGGAGCAGAACCTCTACCCGGTGCTCGACGAGCAGCTGCGCGCCTGGGCCGTGAGCGACCGGCAGCCGCCGCAGCGGGTGCGGGTGGTCGGGCACCGCTGGTCGCCGCGTTCCTACGACGTGCGGGACTTCCTGGCGCGCAACAACGTTCCGTTCCGCTGGCACGCGCTCGACGAGCCCGAGGCGCGCTGCCTGCTCACGGCCGCGCACCAGGACGGGACGACGCTGCCGGTCGTGGTCACCGCCCAGGGCAAGGCCCTGGTCGACCCGTCCGACGCCGAGCTCGCCGCCGAGGTGGGCCTGAGCACGCAGCCGTCGTCCGAGTTCTACGACCTGATCGTCGTGGGCGGCGGGCCCGCGGGGCTCGGCGCCGCGGTGTACGGCGGGTCGGAGGGCCTGAGGACCGTCCTGGTCGAACGGATCGCGACGGGTGGCCAGGCGGGCACGAGCAGCCGCATCGAGAACTACCTGGGCTTCCCCGACGGGGTGTCCGGCGGGCAGCTGACCGAACGGGCCCGCAGGCAGGCGGTCAAGTTCGGGGTCGAGCTGCTGACCACGCGCGACGTCGTCTCCCTCGAACGCAGGGGTGCCGCGCGCGTGGTGCGGTTCGGCGACGGCACCGAGCTCTCCGCCCACACGGTCATCCTCGCCACCGGTGTGTCGTACCGGTTGCTCGACGCGCCCGGACTCGGCGAGCTGACCGGGCGGGGCGTGTACTACGGCGCCTCGACCACCGAGGGCCCGAACTGCGCCGGTCAGGACGTCTACCTGGTGGGCGGCGCGAACTCCGCGGGCCAGGCGGCCGTCTACTTCTCCGGGCACGCGCGCAAGGTGGTGATCCTGGTGAGGGGCGACTCGCTGGAGCAGTCGATGTCGCGGTACCTGATCGACCAGCTCTCGGCGATCCCGAACGTGGAGGTGCGCACGCGCACCGAGATCTGCGGCGGCTCGGGTGAGGACCACCTGGAGACGCTGACGTTGCTGCACAACAAGACCGGCGAGACGACGACCGTTCCGGCGAGCTGGCTCTTCGCGTTCATCGGCGCCGCCCCGCGCACGGACTGGCTCGACGGCACGCTCGAGCGCGACGAGCGCGGCTTCCTCCTCGCCGGGCCCGACCTCGGCGGCACCCCGCCCGGCTGGGACCTCGAGCGGGCGCCGTACCACCTGGAGACCAACGTGCCCGGTGTGTTCGTGGCGGGCGACGTCCGGGCGGACTCGGTGAAGCGGGTCGCGTCCGCGGTCGGTGAGGGCGCCATGGCGGTCACGCTGGTCCACCGCTACCTGGAGAGGTCCTGATGGAGAGGCTCACCGCGGCAGAGCTGCGCACGCTGTTCCTGTTCGAGGAGCTCGACCAGGACCAGCTGGACTGGCTGGCCGGGCACGGCCACGTCGAGACCCGTGAGGCGGGCACGGCCGTGCTCACCGAAGGCGAGCCGGCGACGTGCTTCTTCGTGCTGCTCGAGGGCACGGTCGCCCTGTGCCGCACCATCGGCGGCCAGCGCATCGAGGTGAGCCGCAGCGAACTGCGCGGCTCGTACTTCGGCGCCACCCAGGCCTACCTGGAGCTCGACCAGCCGACCTACCAGATGACCGTCGAGTCGATCACCGCCACGTCGATGCTGCAGTTCGACGCCGACGAGATCGGGCCGATGATCCGCGCCTGGTTCCCGATGGCGATGCACCTGCTGGAGGGCCTGTTCTGGGGCATGCGCAACACCCAGGCGACGGTGGGCCAGCACGAGCGGCTCACCGCGCTCGGGGCGTTGTCCGCGGGCCTCACCCACGAGCTCAACAACCCGGCCGCTGCCGCCGTGCGGGCCACGGCGGCGCTCCGCGAACGGGTCGCGGGCATGCGGCACAAGCTCGCCCTCCTCGCGCAGGGGGCGATCGACCCGGAGGTGCTGCCGTCCCTGGTCAAACTCCAGGAGAAGGCGGTGGAACGGGTCGCCAAGGCGCCCAAGCTCAGCCCGCTGCAGGCCAGCGACGCGGAGGACGAGGTCGCCGACTGGCTCGACGACCACGACATCGGCGGCGGCTGGGACGTGGCACCGGTGCTGGTCGCGGCCGGACTGGACGTCGAGTGGCTGGAGAACGAGCTCGTCCCGTGCCCGGCCGCCGTCACCGGATCGGCCGTGCACTGGCTCAGGTACACGGTCGAGACCGAGATGCTGATGAACGAGATCGAGGACGCGACGACCAGGGTGTCCACATTGGTCGGTGCCGCGAAGCAGTACTCGCAGATGGACCGCGCGCCGTTCCAGGTGGTCGACGTGCACGAGCTGCTCGACTCCACCCTGGTGATGTTCGGCGGGAAGCTCGGGGACGTCCGGGTCGTCAAGGACTACGACCGGGCGCTCCCCCGCATTCCCGCGTACGCCGGGGAGCTCAACCAGGTGTGGACGAACATGATCGACAACGCCCTGAGCGCGATGGGCGGGTCGGGAACGCTGACCGTGCGGACCTCCGGGCAGGACAGGAACGTCGTCGTGGAGATCGGCGACACCGGCCCCGGCATCCCGCAGGACGTGCGGAGCCGGATCTTCGAGCCGTTCTTCACCACCAAGCCGGTCGGGGAGGGCACCGGGCTCGGGCTGGAGATCTCGTGGCGGATCGTGGTCAACAAGCACCACGGCGAGATCCGGGTCGAGTCGCGTCCGGGCGACACGCGGTTCCAGGTCGTGCTGCCGCTGGAGGCGCCCACAGCGTGAGACGAGGCCCCTGCAACGCCGCCCCGCGCCGGTAGGTTGAGGTCATGCCACAGATCACCGTCGAGTACTCCGCCGAGCTGGGCGAGGCGTTCGACCGCCGCGCCTTCGCCCTCGCGGTGCACCGCACCGTCGGACCGCTCGTGAGCGCGGAGGTGGCGGCGTTCAAGACGCGGTTCCGCGCGATCGAGGAGTCGGTGATCGGCGACGGCTCCCCCGCGGCGATGATCCACATCAGGGTCGGGCTGCTGACCGGGCGGTCCGTCGAGCTCAAGCAGGAGGTCGGGCGGGTGGGCATCGACCTCGCCCGTGATCACCTCAAGCCGGTCGAGGGGTTGCCGACGCAGGTGACGCTCGAGGTGTACGACATGGACCGCGAGCAGTACCAGAAGCTGGTCATCTGAGGCCGGCCGCTTCGGTGCAGTAGCGCCAGAACGCGGCCACGTCCTCCGGTTGTTCGGCGGTGCCCGGCAGCACGTGCGCCGGGCGCTCCCGGCGGTCGTGCCAGAAGCCCCCTCCGCGGGGACTCGTGGCGGCCAGCCAGACGATCGTGTCCGCGCCCTCCTCAGCCGTGCGCAGGAACGTCCTGGTCAGCTTGTGGAACCCCGGCAGCGAACCGGACACACCGGGTGTGTCGGCCCAGCCGGGGTGCATGCCGTGCACGGCGATCCCGTCGGACGCGTACCGCTCGGTCAGCAGCGGCACGAGCGCGACCTGCATGCGTTTCGTGCGCGCGTAGGCGGTCGCGCCGCGATAGGTGCCCTCGCGGTACTCGGGGTCGTCGGCGCGCAGGCGCTGGGTGTACATGCCGCCGGAGGAGACGAACACGACCCGCGGGTCTGGGGAGGCCACGAGCAACGGGCGCAGCAGGTCGGTCAGCAGCAGCGGGCCCAGCACGTGCGTGGCGAACGTCAGCTCGTGCCCGTCCGCGGTGACCGTGCGTTCCTGCGGCAGAACGCCCGCGTTGTGCACGAGGACGTCCAGGCGGTCGGTCTCCGCGGCGAACCGGCGCACGGAGTCCAGGTCCGACAAGTCGCAGTGCCTCACCAGGACGGTGGCGCCGGGGACCGCGGCCACGATCTCGGCCCGCGCCGCCTCGCCCTTCCGGCCGTCGCGCACCGCGAGGACCACCTCCGCGCCGAGGCGCGCCAGTCCCGCGGCCGCGGCCTTGCCGATGCCCGAACTCGCGCCGGTCACGACGGCGGTCGCGCCGCGCAGGGCGTCGGGTTCCGGGTCCGACCAGTTCCTCTTGCGCAGCCGGTGGCCCCACTTCGAGTAGCCGGGGACGACGAGCCGGTCCGCGATGGTGTCGAGCACGCTCACCTCTGGTGTTCGTCAGCCGAAGCGCAGCGGTTTCTTCGCGGGCTCCTCCAGCACACGTGACGCGAGCCACGCCAGGCCGTCGGCGGTGCCGGCCGGGGTGCCCGTCGGCTGGATCACGTGGCTGAGCACGGTGCGGGTCATGAGGTCGATCAGCACCTCGACCTGCTCGGCGGTCAGGCCCGGCCGGTAGGCCTCGACCCGTGCCGCGAGCATCGCCTTGACCTCGACGAGCAGGGTCTCGGCCTGGGTGGTCAGCAGCGGCACCAGCTCGGTGTCGGCGCCGTGCGTCGCGGAGGCGATCGCGCGGACCAGGAGGTTGTCGCGGGCGAGTTCGAGCACGTCGCGGACGGCGTCGTGGATCGCCTCGACCAGGTCGCCGCTGTGGCGGTCGAACGCGTCGCTGATCGTGGCGAGGAACCGGCCGAGCTCGTGCGCGAGCATGGCGTCGGCGAGGGAGTTCTTGGAACCGATCTCGTTGTAGACGGTCTGGCGGCTGACCCCGGCCTGCTCGGCGAGCCGCGTCATGGTGACCGCGGCCCAGCCGTCGCGGGCGGTCATCTCGATCGCCACGTCGATGATCGGCCGCCTGCCGGAGGCCGCTGCCGGAGAAGTCCCGCCCATGCGGCGATCCTAGGCCGGGTCCGCCACGCGCCGTCGGGCGACAGCGGCGGCCGAGGGATCCGGAGACGGCGCCGCCGCAACGCCCGAACGCGCCTGGGCGGCACCGCCTCGGGGACTCCTGCCCGCGTTTCCCACGACCTGGCCTAGGGCGTGTCCTGCGGATCTTTCTCATGATCGTGTGCAGATGATGGTGTGTGGTCG
>NZ_BNAR01000006.1 GCF_014653695.1 Lentzea cavernae
CCCTGCGCGGCCAGGGCGCCCGCGTCATCGTCACCGAGATCGACCCGATCTGCGCCCTGCAGGCAGCCATGGACGGCTACGAGGTGCAGACGTTGGAGGACGTGATCGGTCGCGCAGACATCGTGATCACCACGACGGGCAACAAGGACGTCGTGCGTGTCGAGCACATGGAGCGCATGAAGCACCAGGCGATCGTGGGCAACGTCGGTCACTTCGACAACGAGATCGACATGGCGGGCCTCGCCCGGTTCCCCGGTGTCCGCCGGGTCAACATCAAGCCGCAGGTCGACGAGTGGGTGTTCCCGGACGGTCACTCCGTGCTGGTGCTGTCCGAGGGCCGCCTGCTCAACCTGGGCAACGCCACCGGTCACCCCTCATTCGTCATGTCGAACTCCTTCTCCAACCAGGTGATCGCTCAGATCGAGCTGTTCACCAAGTTCAAGGAGTACGACAACGAGGTCTACCGCCTCCCCAAGGTGCTGGACGAGAAGGTCGCCCGCATCCACCTCGAAGCACTCGGCGGCAAGCTCACCAAGCTGGCCAAGGGGCAAGCCGAGTACATCGACGTCGACGTCGAGGGCCCGTACAAGCCGGAGCACTACCGCTACTAGCAACGACAAGACCGACGATGGGGGTCAACCTTCCGGTTGGCCCCATCGCCTTGTTCGCCCTGCGGTGGCATCGAGCAACGCCTGGCGGACGATCTTCAGGTCCGCCAGTTCCGACTCGACGTCAGCGAGCTTGGCCCTTGCAACTTCGGAAAACCCATGCCCGCGCCCTGCGCCGCCCTCCAGGAGCATCCGGGTCTCGTCAGGGCTGAACCCCATGCGCTGCAAAGCATTGACTACGCGATTCGAGGTGGCGGTCTCGGCCTCGCCAGCTTCTTGGTCGTCTGTACTCACGTGTCGAGGTTAAACCTGTACCCCGGTACCGGATGCAACCTGCGAATCAGAACCGTCCTCCGCGGAAGATCGTTCGTTAACGGCGAGATCCTCCGCGATCAACGAGAAAAGATCATCGATGAGGTGACGGGTGACTTCCGCTTCGCCGAGTTCCAGCACGGTGGTAGTCATGTTGCAGCGCAGAAGGATCGCGGCCTGCGGCTGACAAACAGACTCGTGTGCCACGAGTCCGGTCAGACTGACGACCAGCGCGGGACTGCTCGGAAACGTGAGAGTGATCAGGTCATCGCTGTCCTGGCGGGTGTGAGGGAGCGACAGCACCTGCGCCCAGTGTTCTCGGCATACCTGTTCAGCCGACGCGGTGTCGATCAGACGTTGTGTGCGAATGGCCCACAAGTTGGTCAGAAGTTGTGCTGAGAACGCGGACAGCTCGGCGACTCTCTCGTTGACCTCCGCGATTCTTGTGCGAAGAGTGTCCAGTGCCCGGTCGAGATCCACTGCGGTCGGATTGTCGCCACAGCTGTGGATCAGCTCACGGATCTCATCGAGCGAGAAGCCCATGTGCTTGGCACGAACTATGAACCTCAGCCGGTCAACATCACGGTCGTTGTAGACACGATGTCCGCTGGACGTCCGGGACGCGGCTGGAAGCAGTCCTGTGTGCTCGTAGAACCGGATCGTCGGCGGAGTGAGTCCGCTGATCTCGGCGAGCCCGGTGATGCGAATGTTCGGCACGATGCCACGACCTGTCCTCGCTGAAAGGTCCGGGAAGCGGTCCGGCGGGCCGCCCGAGGGACGGCCCGCCGTGATCCAGGTCTGCTCAGCAGTCGCAGTTCTCGTCAGCGTGAGCGTGGCTGTTGGCCGACGCTGCCACGGAGGCCTTGGGCGTCAGGGGACGGACGGCCCTGCCGATGACCATCGCCTCAATGAACTCCCACGCACCCGGCATCTTGGTCTCCTGGAGTTCCGCGATCTCCAGTGACGAGTTCTGCAACGTCTGCACCGTCGGCCGGTTGCAGTGGCACTCGTTGCCGAACCAGTACCAACCCTTCTGGATGATGTCCTGCTTGCGAGCGACCTTCGGGTCCTTGTTCCGGACGTGCTCCAGGAACAGGTACTGCCCACCCGGCTTCAGCACCCGCTCGATCTCGCGCAGCGCCGGCTGCGGGTCCGGCACGGTGCAGAGGATCATCGCTGCGGCGACCGTGTCGAAGTACCCGTCCGGGTAGGGCAGCTTCTCCGCGCCGGCCACGACCAGTTGGACGCGCCGCGGGTGGTTGCGGGTCTTCTCCTCCAGCTTCATCACCATGGGCGCGTACGGCTCAGTGAGGATCAGCTCATCGACGGCGTCCGGGTAGTGCGGCAGGTTCAGGCCCGTGCCAGTGCCCAGCTCGATGGTCCGGCCGTACGCGGGCTTCAGGAACTCCGCACGCTTCTCCGACAGTCCGTAGCCTTCCACCTTCGCCAGGAACTTGTCGTACATCCCGGCGAAAACGTACTTCCCCCACGTGGCGTTGTAAGCCTTCTTCAGAAGGTTTGCCATGCCAGCCTGCCCTCCACGCTGTCGACGAGATGCGCATCCCCGGTGAGTGGGCGCGCGTGTTCGCAACCGTTCGGCGTCACGAACGGAACTGTCCTTTTAGGTCTGTCGGCGATTCTTCGCGGTAATACTGCCGAAACCTTCGCCTGAGGCTGTGCTCCCGGTCGCGGCGGGAATCCAGTGTGTCGTGTCTTGGCCATCCGGGGTTGCTTGCTGGTCGTAGTCTCGTAGTTGAACCTGGCTTCAAGTCAACCCCTGCTCCTCGCCCGCTTCTCACCGGCCAAAACTGCCGTTCAGCTGGACCAGGTGGAGCAACGCCGCTTAACGCAGATCCATTGCGGATACCGCCATTTCAGTGAGTCTGCGCAATTGCGTTGCGGCGACCGAGGGGTTCGTCCTAGGTTCGGCAACCGGCCGGAGCTAGTCGCGAGTTTTGGCCGCTGCGAACGTCCACGTCGTGTGTGCACGACGGTGATGACTGGCAGCAATGGGGGACATCCGGGGTTGCGTGGCCGTCGATCGGCCTGCTTTGTCACGCCGCCCACAAGGAGGTCTCGTGTCTCGAACACACGAAGGTTCGTTATCCGGCCGCTCGACCATGGAACGGCCACGAGGTACGAGCCATGCCAACGACGCAGTGTTCCCAGGCCGCAGCAAGCTTCCCGTGACCGCGTCCTGGTGGACGTCGATCCTGGTCGCCGTCGGCGCCTCGCTCATGATCGCCGTCTCCATGGCCGAGATGGCGGCGGAAATCGGCAACGCGTCGATCTGGGTCTGGATCGCCACGGCGTTCGTGGGCGCCCTGCAGTGCCTTCTGATCGCCGAGCTGGCGTCGAGGTTCACCGGGCGTGCGGGCGGCACCGCCCAGTTCGCTTACCGGGCCACCGCCAACGGTTCGCCCACGCTCGGAGCGTTGTCGTCCTGGTCGTACTGGTTCGCGTGGACTCCCGGTATCGCGGTCAACCTGATCCTGGCTGCGACCTACCTCAAGTCGTTGTTCTGGCCGAGCGGCAACGTGATCCTTCTGGCGGTCCTCATCGGCATCGCCCTGTACTTCGTCACCGCGCTCGGCTTGCGGCTGTCCTCAATGGTCAACGCGGTGCTGGCCGTGGTCGCACTCGCGGTGGTGCTCATCGTGATTCTGACGCCGGTGTTCCACCCGGAATCCTTCGATGCGGCAAGGGTTCTACCCACGCAGCTCCCTGACGACGCACCGACCAGCGGCTGGGGCGTGGTCGGCATTCTGTTGAAGTGGACGTTCATCGCGACCTGGGCGGCCTACGCGGCGGAGATGGCTTCGACCGTGTGCGCCGAGATCAAGCGTCCCGAGCGATACATGAAGCGGGTCATGTCGATCTCGGCGGCGATCGCGATCGCCGCGTTCACGCTCGTGCCGATCGCGATGTTCGGCCTCGTCGGTGTGGAAGGCCTGCAACGTGATCCGTTCGCGGTCTTCGCGGAGATCGGTGTGATGACGCTCGGCCCTGCCGGCGAGTACATCGTCGGGCTCGGCCTGGCCGCCGTCCTCGTGCTGGGAGCCGAGATCTTCATCATCGGTTCCTCGCGGACCATCCACCAGATGGCACAGGACGGCCATCTGCCCAAGGTGTTCGGCCGGACGAACAAGCGGGGCGCTCCGGTGGGCTCCATCGCGTTCGACGCGGTGGTCATCATCATCATGCTGGTGGTCTTCGGCACCAAGGTGGTGAGCGTGGTGGCCGCGGCCACCTTCGGCTACCTGGTGGTGTTCGTGCTGCTGCCGATCGCCTACCTGACGCTGCGCCGCTTCCGACGCGACGATGACGACGGCTTCCGCCTGGGCAAGGCATTCGTCGGTGTCGCCGTGGCGCTGTTCGTCTTCAACACCGTGCTGCTCGTGGTCGGCGGCCTTCAATGGGGTGTCGACGTCATCCTCGTCGGCCTGGGTGTGACCCTCGCGGTGATCCCGATCTCGTACTTCACCCGCAAGTCGCGAGCCCGCGCGGTGGAACGCGCCGGGACGTCGAGCTGATCCCCACATGACGAAGGGGCGCCCGACCGAACTGGTCGGGCGCCCCTTCGTGCGATGCGGGATCAGCCGGCGATCTGGACCGGCGGGCGCCACACACCCGGTTCAGGGTCCGGACAGTCAGCGCTGGGCAGCTGGCTGACCATCACCGAGAGCTCGCTCTTCAACGCTTGAAGGCGCTGCATCTCGTTGTCAATCTCTTCCATGCGATCCCGCAGCAGCACCGCGGCATCGCCACACGGACACGTCCCCGTGTCTCGGATCGAGAGCAGGTCGTTGATCTCGCGCAGCTTGAGCCCCAGTCGCTGCGCCCCTTGGATGAACTGCAGGCGGTCGACAGCGTCCTCGCCGTACCGCCGATAGCCGGCATCCGTGCGCGGCGGTTCTGGCAGGAGACCGACGCGTTCGTAATACCGAATGCTGTCGCTCGGAACCCCAGTGCGCCGGGACAGCCCCGCCACAGTCATTTGTCCAGATTCCATACCCTTATCCTACTCCACCTCACCGCTCGTGACGATCGCGTGAAATGACGAGATCCGCGCATAATCCTCGGAATATTTCCAGGAGGCCTCGCTTCGGCTCACGTGCGGCCGATATCCACAAGCCCCGACCGGGATTGCGGCGCCTTGACCGCCAATCGACCGTGCGGACCCATATCAGGACAGTTCGCCAGGCGGTCACACGAGCAGCCAAGAGCAGAGTCGAGCATGGTAAGAACCTCGCGCATAGCGTCCATCTGTTTCTCGACCTCAGACCGGCGCCTGACCGCCAGCTCCTTCCACGTCGACTCGTCACCACCGTCGAGCAGACAGACGATCTCGGTCAGACTGAAGCCGAGCGCCTGGCAGACCTTGATGACCGACAGGCGATGCAGAACCGCGCGGGAGTAGTGGCGCTTACCGCGAATCTTCACCACGGGGCCGATGACACCGCAGCGTTCGTAGTAGCGGAGCGCCGAGGCGGCCAGCCCGGATTCCTTGGCGACCTTGTCGATCGGCAACAAGTCCTCAGCCAATATGTCCCCCCGAACATGCAGCCAACTTGGACGAAGGAGATTACCTCCCGCGCAGGGGCCGATCCATCCCATCAGCAGCGCATGATCTTTGGAGAAACAGCGCGAACGAGTGAACATGACTCTTTTCGATCATGACTCGAGCCGGACCATCACTTCCCGAATACTGAGAGTGGTCAGACATCACTTCAGCGTGACCTATCATTAGGCCATGTTCATCAAGACCCTGGTCCTGTTCGTGATGGCTGCGCTCGCTGAGATCGGCGGGACGTGGCTGATCTGGCAGGGCCTTCGGGAGAACCGCGGCCTGCTGTGGATCGCAGGCGGAGTGATGGCACTCGGCCTCTACGGTTTCGTGGCTGCTCTGCAGCCCGACTCGAACTTCGGCCGGGTTCTCGCCGCGTACGGCGGTGTGTTCATCATCGGCGCCCTGGTGTGGGGCGTGCTCGTGGACAAGTTCCGCCCTGACCGCTGGGACCTCATCGGTGTCGGGATCTGCCTCGTTGGCGTGCTCGTGATCATGTTCGGGCCTACCAGGCCGGCGACGGAGACCCAAGAATCAGGGTCTCCGTCCGCTGCGGATTCGCTGCTGAAAACCGGCCAGCGCTAGACGATCACAACCGGACCACTTCCAGGTCGTCGGAGTCGGGTGATTCCTCCTCCCGCACGACGGCCTTCAGTGCGATCTGCTTGCACAGGTCCTTCACGATGTCACGGACGGTGCTGCCGTCAACGAACGCTTCTCCCGGTAACGCGACGGACAGACCGGTGAGCAACCGGTCCCGCAATCGCAGGCCCATGAGGGAATCAAGACCGAGATTCGTCAGCTTCGCCTCGGCGAAGCTGCCTCGCAGTTCTTTCCGATCGAGAGCGCTCAGCCCCAGCAACACCGACGTTTCACGGAACAACATGTCGGTCACGTGGGCTTCGGCGCTCTCAGGATCAGAGAGGACCAACTCGCTCATTTCTTGAGCTGCCGGTGCCTCCGGCCCGGCAGCCTGGACGAAGTCCGAGAGCAGCGTGTTGTCCGCCGAGCCGCCGTTCACGGTGAGGTAGCTGTCCCAGTCGACCTTCGCGAGACCGAGTTGTGTGTGGCTACCGGTCAGCACAGCCGACAACACAGTCGCGCCCTCGTCCCCGCTGATGCCGTGCAGACCACCGCGGGCGAGCTTCTTGGCCAACTCCTCCCCCGCCGCGAGGCCGGCACCCGACCACGGTCCCCAGTTGACGCTGGTGCCGCACATCCCGTTGGTCCGCCGCACGTCCGCCAACGCATCGAGGAACGCGTTGGCCACGACGTAGTTCGCCTGCCCGGCCGATCCGATGAGTGAGGCGAACGACGAGAACATTACGAAAAGGTCGAGCTGCATGTCCTGGGTGAGGCGGTGCAGGTTCCAGGCGCCGCGGGCCTTGGCTGCCAGCACGTGTTCATACCGCGACCAGTCGAGGTCGGCGAACGCACCGTCGTCCGTGGTACCTGCGGCATGAACGATCCCCCGCAGCGGCGGCATGTCGTCGGAGATTGTGGTCAGTGCGTTGCTCAGGTCGTTTTCGTTGCTGACGTCGGAGGTCAGCAGCACGACATTCGCCTGCTCGCGGAGCTCCATGACCCATTCAGGATCCGGCAGCGGCTGGTTCCTCCCCAGCAGCACGACGTGTCGTGCACCGCGATCGACCAGGTGCTGAGCGGTGACTCGACCGAGCGCACCCCAGCCGCCCGTGATCAGGTACGTGCCGTCTGCACGGAGCTTGAAGTCGAAGTCGTCCGGCTCAGTCGCTCGCAGCTGCGCCTGAAGCCACTCGCCGTCGCGCATCGCGAGTCGACCCGAGCCGTCCAGCCCGATGGCGCGAGCCACCACGTCCGCCGGCGCGACACTCCCGTCGTGGTCTACCTGGACGACCGGGAGGTCTGGGTACTCAGCGGTCAGGGCCGCAGCGATTCCGGCAACTGCGGCTTGCGCCAAACGTGGTTGTCCGCCAGGTGAACGCTCGCTGCACAGAATGATCGTCGGCCGCCGAGCCGCCAGCCCGGGGAGCACCTCCCTGAGGGGAAGACCGGCGTGCCGCGCGGATTCCTCGAACCCGGCGAAGTCGTCGCCGTGCGACGTCGCCCCGATGACGAGGATTCCGGTGAGGTCGTCCGGAACATCTTCCCCCGCGTACAGGGCAGCGGTAATCCCGTTGGCCCGCAGCCGTTCCCGCCACTCTCGGGCAGACTTCTCATCGGACCCGATCAGCAGCCAGCATCCGGTCTCACCTGTCGCGGGCGATGTGGTTGCCGACACCCAGTCCACTGTGTACTGCTTCAGCGGGGTATGAGCGGCGACCCCGATCGGCCGCAGGGCGAGGCCTCGCAGTTCGGCCATGACAGCACCGGAGCTCGAGGTCAACGACACGTCCACGAGATACTCACCCGAGTCCTGCACGCCGCGAGACCTGGCGTGGGACCAGAGCTCACCTGGCAGCGGAGCGTGCACCACGACCTGCTCCACCGCGACGGGAACCACAGGACTGGACAGGTCCGGGATGAAGGCCGCGACGACGTGCAGGCAGGCGTCGAGCACAACAGGGTGCAACGTGTACGCCTGGTCGTCGGGGCGCCCGATCTTGACATTGATCTGGCCCACGGCCTCGTCACGCCCCAGCCACAGCTGCTGGACCCCGCGAAATGCCGGCCCGTACGCCATTCCTGCCGCGGCGAACCGCGCGTACAGCGCGTCTACGTCCTGCCGCGCCATCCCGCCCGTCAGTTCCTCCGCCGGTCGCTGCAGCTCGGACGCTCCGGCACCTCCGCTCACGGCAGCGGCTCGTGCCCTGGGCGTCCAACGTTTGCCGCTGTCGTCCCAAGCGAAGCAGTCGACCGCCCCGCTGTTCGGGTCGACAACCGCCTGCACTGATTCCGGCCGACCTGGCTCAAGGGCGATGGCGCTGGTGAATCGGACGTCCTCGAGGGTCCAGGTGTCGCCGCCGAGCACGGACTTCGCCGCGGCGGTGATCCACTCGATCATCGCCGCGCCGGGCAGCAGCGCAACTCCCCCGATTCGGTGCTGTTCGACGAACCAGGGCCGGGTCTCGCCGATCTCGGAGGAGAACCACTCACTGGGCGCGCCGGCGAGGTCGACCCGGTGTCCGAGCAAGGGGTGTCCCGCTCCCATGCGCTTCCTGCTCGTTCCGGGGGTGTACCAGTGGCGGTCCGCGCGCAGTGGGTGGCCTGGCAGCGCCGCCGGATCCACCGGAGCATCGACTCCCTGAGCGAGCACAGTCCCCCCGGAGCTGTGCCACTCCGCCAGGGACAGCATCAGCCGACGGTTGTCCTCATCCTGCCGGTGACCGCTGATCAGCCAGGTTGCGTCAGGTAGGTTGCGCGGCCCGAGCGGAGACAGCACGGGCTCAGGGCTCATCTCCGCGAAGTGCCGGACGCCGAGCCGGCCGAGTGCTTTCAAGCCCTCGGCGAACTGGACTGGTCGGCGCAGCTGGTCCACCCAATGCGTTCCGGTCAACTCCGAGGTCTGCAGGAGTTCACCGGTGAGCGTCGAGATGATCGGTACGTGGCCTTCGCGGTGGCGGACCTGCTGCGCCTGCTCGGCGAACGCGTCGACCACCGATTCCATGAGAGGTGAGTGGAATGCGCGGTTGACACCCAATCGCGTCACCTTGGCGCCGCGCTGGACCCAACGCGCGGCGAGTTCCTCGGTGACGCCCTCGGGACCGGAGATGGTGACGTCGTCCGGACCGTTGAACGCCGCCACAGCGATGTCGCCCTTGATCTCGTGCAGCAGTTCCTCGACGTGCTGCGTGCGCACGGCGTACATGGCCCCGGTCGGGGTGTCCTGCATGAGGCGGGAACGCAACAGCACCAGGCCCGTCGCATCCTCCAGGGTGAGGACGCCGGAGACCGCCGCGGCGGCGAACTCACCGAGGCTGTGACCGATCAGGTAGTCGGGTTCGACGTCGAACCCCTGCCACAGCCTGGCGATGGCGTACTGGGTGGCGAACATGGCGGGTTGCCCGAAGCGGGTCTGTGCCAGGTCGAGCAGCTCCCCCTCTTCGCCTGCCAGCACAGGAAGGAGCGAGCCACCCAGATCGCCTCGCACGATCGTGTCAACCTCGACGAGGGCGTCGCGGAACGCTTCATGCCGCCAGTACAGGAACTTGGCCATCCCGGCACGCGCGAATCCCTGGCCGGGGAAGAGAAATGCCAGCGGTCCCGGTCCCGTGTCGGAGACCTTGCCGTTCAGGACGAACGCGGACGGGGTGCCTGCGCGGTGTTCACGCAGTGCGTCTGCAGCTTCTGCGGCAGTGCGCGCGACAACGGTCGCTCGGTGAGGGAACCGCGTCCGGCGTCGAGCGACATCGCACAGAGCGGCGAAGTCGGGGGCGTGCTCCGGCTGGTCCAGTACGTCGACCACGGCGTCCGTCAATGCGGCGAGCGCGTGATCGCTCTTGGCGGAGAAAGCCAGCATCCTCCAGCTGACCGCGTGGTCACCTTGAACGACCCGTTGCGGCGCTTGCTGAACGATCACGTGTGCGTTGGTGCCGCTGAATCCGAACGAGCTGACGGCGGCCGCTCGCGGCCCCGCCTCATCGGACCACGTTTGCGGCCAGGTCGGGATTGCGCACCGAGTGCCGTCCAGCTTGATGTGCGGGTTGAGCACGTCGAAGTTCAGATGTGGTGGGACGAGTCCGCGCTCCACCGCGAGCACCGCTTTGACCAGGCCCGCGATACCGGCAGCGGCCTCGAGGTGCCCGAGGTTGGTCTTGGCCGAACCCACCCACAACGGGTTCTTGGTCTGAGAGGTGCCGTAGACGGCGGCGATCCCGGCCATTTCTACGGGGTCGCCAAGGCTTGTGCCCGTGCCGTGGGCTTCGACGTAGCCGATGTCGCCGGACGTCAGCCCGGAGCCGGCCAGCGCTTGTCGCATCACCGCCTGCTGTGCCAGGGCGTTGGGCGAGGTGAGGGTGTTGCTTCGGCCGTCCTGGTTCACCGCGGAGCCCACCACCAGAGCCCAGATCCGGTCCTGGTTCTGTTCGGCGTCGCTTCGGCGCTTGAGCACGACCACGCCGCAGCCCTCGCCGCGCACGTAGCCGTCGGCCGCGGCGTCGAAGGTCTTGCAACTGCCGGTCGCGGACATCATTCCGGCTTGGGACAACGCCACCATGACATCGGGATCGAGCAGCAGGTTGACGCCGCCCACGATCGCGGTGTCGCACTCGCCCCTCCGCAGGCTCTCGCATGCGTTGTGCACGGCCACCAGGGATGAGGAGCACGCCGTGTCGATCGAGGTGCTGGGTCCGGTGAGGTCGAGGAAGTAGGAGATGCGGCCGGCGGCGATGCTCGACGATGTTCCAGTGCCGCTGTACGCGCCGGGCTCGACGTGGTCGCGGACCATGAGGCGGCCGTAGTCCGTGGTGCTGATGCCGACGAAGACTCCGGCGTTGGAGCCCGCGATTGCGTCCGCTGAGACCCCGGCGTCTTCGAGTGCGCGCCAGGCCGTCGTGAGGAGCAGTCGCTGCTGCGGGTCCATCGCGCCGGCCTCCTCGGCGGAGATGCCGAAGAACCGCGCGTCGAATCCTGCGACGTCGGGCAGGAACCCGCCCCACTTTGTGTTGCTGTGCCCCGGAACCGGAGAGCCTTCGCGGTACCACGAGTCCGTCGGCCAGCGGTCGGCTGGGACCTCGGCTATCGCGTCACGTCCCTCGATCAGCAGGGACCAGTAGTGGTCGAGCGAGTCGGCTCCGGGGAACGCACACGCCATGCCGATCACGGCGATCGGTTCGTTCGGCGAGACGGGGTCGACCACTGCCGGTGCTTCGGTGTCGGTGGTGAGGGCTACGGCCAAGCGCAGGATCGTCGGATTGCCGTAGAGGGTCGCGGGGTTGACAGGCTTACCGAGCCACACCGCCAGGTCGCCGCTGAGTCCGAGTGCCTGAGCCGAATCGAGTCCCAGGCTGCCGAAGGTCACGTCGATCGGGACGTCGGCAGACGCGAGACCGGCCTTGGCTGCAACGGCGGCCCGCAACCACTCGACAACGGAGGCGGTGTCGCGGTCTTCGGCGAGCGTGCCGGGTTTCGATGTCTTGTCAGCGGTCCTGGGGCCGGAGATGTGCTCGACCTTGAGCTCCCCCTGCAGGTAGGCCTGCTTGGTGAACTGCCTGCGGACCTTGCCGCTCGTGGTCACCGGGAGCGAAGCGGGCCGGATGAACACAACAGCGTCGATAGCGACGTCGTGTTCATCGGTGACGGCACCGCGCACGCGGCGAGCGACCTCGTCGAGGTCGTATTTGCCCCGCTCTGTTCGCTTGAGCTCCTGTACGACGATCAGGCGTTCTTCGCCATCGCGGTCGACGGAGAACGCCACGCCCAGGCCACGGCTGAGCGCGGGGTGCGCGTCCGTCATGGTCAGCTCGATGTCCTGCGGGTGGTGGTTGCGGCCGCGAATGATGATCAGGTCCTTGCGGCGGCTGGTGATGTAGACGTCACCATCGATCAGCGCACCCAGGTCACCACTGCGCAGGTACGGTCCGGTGCCGTCGGCCAGGCGTGCACCGAAGGTCTCCGCGGTGTCGTCCGGGCGGTTCCAGTAACCGGTCGCGATCGTGCGACCGCTCAGCCAGATCTCGCCTTCGCTGCCCTCCGGCAGCGGCTGGTGGGATTCCGGATCGACGATGATCAGGGTGGTGTCGCCCAGCGATCGTCCGTTGCTGAGCAGGCGCTGACGACGTGGGCCTGCCGTTCCGTCCGGAACGACGTCGAGTCGGCCGTGGGCGAAGCCCTCGACATCGACCTCGATCACCCTCACCCCATTTCGAGGCGGATGCGTGGACACGGCCAGCGTCGACTCGGCCATGCCGTAGGCCGTCCGCGACGTGCTCGGCTGGAAGCCACAGGAGGCAAATGCCTCGGCGAACCGGTCGAGGGTGTCTGCCCGGATCGGTTCGGCGCCGAGTGCGAGCACCCGCCAGCTGCTCAGGTCCAGCGTGGCCTTCTCCTCCGCGGTGATGCGCTCGCAACAGAGGTCCAGCGGGAAGTTCGGGCTGAACGACACCGTCGCGCGGTACTTGCTGATGGCGGTGAGCCAACGCAGTGGTCGCTGCACGAAGACCGGTGGTGGGATCATCACCGTGGTGGCGCCCAGCAACAGGGGCATGAACAGTCCGGCGATCAGGCCGAAGTCGTGGAACAGCGGCAACCACGTGACCACGACGTCCCGGGCGTCCATGCCGAGACCGGTGCTGAACAACGCCGGTTGGTAGACGATGTTGTCGTGGCTGACCACCACACCGCGCGGACGGCTGGTGGACCCCGACGTGTACTGCAGGTAGGCGACGTCGTCGGGGCCGACGGCGGGCGGAGTCCAGTCGAGCTCGGTGTGTTTGAACAGATCGTCGACCGGCCAGAGGTCGCAGCCGTACTCCTCCGGCAGGTGTGCCATCGGCCCGGCGATGGAGGTGACGATCGCCAGAGCGGGCCGACAGTCCTCGACGACGTGGTCGACTCGCTCGCGGTGGGTGCTCTTGGTGGGTGGGTTGAGCGGCACGGGCACCGCGCCGGCGTAGAGGCAGGCCAGGATGCTGACGACGTACTCGACGCTGGTGGGCAGCAGGATGATCACGCGCTGGCCGGCCAGACCCACGATCTGCATCCGCGCGGCGAGCCGGCGGACACGGGCGTCGAGCTCGGCGTAGGACAAGCGGGTGTGCTCGGTCTCGCCGTCGGCCAGCACGACGAGGGCGGTGTCGTCCGCTCGCTTGACGGCGTGGTCACGCAGTACGTCGACGAGCAGAGGGAAGTCGCGGTTCACGAGAGGGCCTCCAGCCCTTGTTCGAGGTAGACGCGCACCACGGCTGCCACGCGGGCGACGTTCTCCTCGGTCAGCAACGTGTAGTGGGTGCCGGACAAGCGGATTCCGGCTGCCGCGCCGGTGGTGAGGGTGCGCCATCCCCAGTCGGCATCCACAGCGTGTGGGTGGTCGGCGAACTCGCTGACCGCGCCGTCGGCGGCTCGGACGACGAGCACGTCGGCGCCGATGATGGTGGGCTTGTGGCGATGGCACGCGTTCACGACTCCGGTGAACACGGCGTAGGTGTGTTGCAGGTGTGCTTCGTCGACCGCTACCGCCCGACCGGAGCGGCGTTCGAGCAGCTCCAGTCCCGCACCCAGGCGTTCTTCCTCCGCGACAGCGAGCAGCGCGGTGCGTTCGTCCGCGGTCGCGTCCTCGGCTCGGAAGCCCATGTCGAGGTCCTCGAGGAACCACAACAGCATCGACACCGGGTCTACCTGGGGCACCGGCACGGGAACCGGTGAGTCGAAGACGAACAGGCGGGACACCCGATCGCCGGAAAGTTCCAGCTTGTGCGCCACGTGTGCCGCGATGACCGCACCAGAAGACCAGCCGCCGAGCACGTACGGCCCGTGCGGCTGCACCCGTCGGATCTCCTCGACGTAGCGAACCGCGAAGTCCTCGACATCGGCCGGCACTTCCTGGCCAGAGTCGGGGCCCGGAGCCTGCAGGGCGTACCACTCGGCGTCGACCGACTCGGCCAGCGACCGGTAAGCCAGCACGCTGCCGCCGGCCGGGTGGACCAGGAAGATCCTCGGCGCACCGGGGTTCTCGCGCAGCTGCACCAGTGGTGACCAGGATCGAGCCTGACTCAGGTGCTCGCACAGCGCCGCAACGGTGCGCTCGGACAACAACACGCCCAGCGAGAGGCGCTTGCCGAGCTGCCGGGAGATCTGGCTGATCACCCGAAGTCCCGCGAAGGACTGGCCGCCGAGGTCGAAGAAGTCGTCGAACGCACCGACCTGGGGCAGTTCGAGCACCGCGGCCCAGATGGCTGCGACTTCGGCCTCGAGAGCCGTGCGTGGAGCGACGTACTCCTGTGTGGGCTCGCCGTCCACCGGTGCGAGCGCTTCGAGAGCGCGTCGGTCGACCTTGCTGTTGGAGGTCAGCGGCAGCCGGTCGAGCACGGTGACGTTGGCAGGCACCATGTATCGGGGCAGGCGGTCGGTGAGAAACGCGCGCAGCTCCTGACCATCCACATCGGACGCAGCGGCAAAACCGACGAGCTGGCGGCCGGCAACCGTGTCGCGGACGGTGACCAGGGCTCGAGAGACTGCCGGGTGTTGCGCGAGAACGTGTTCGATCTCGCCCAGCTCCACCCGGAAGCCCTGGATCTTGACCTGGAAGTCGGCGCGGCCGAGAAACTCGATCGTGCCGTCGGGCAGGTAGCGGCCGAGGTCGCCGGTCCGGTAAAGCCGCTCTCCGGTCGTCGGGTGGGTGACGAACGCGGCATCGGTGCGTTCGTCGTCGTCGAAGTAGCCGACGGCCACGCCGACCCCGCCGATGTGGAGGTGACCTGGTACCCAGGTCGGGGTGTCTCGGCCAGTCTCGGTCAGCACGTGCCAGGTCTGCCCGCCCAAGGGCTTGCCGTAGGGGATGCTGGTCCAGGCCGGGTCGACCTCGTCGACGGGGTGGTAGATCGACCAGATCGACGCCTCGGTCGCACCGCCCAGGCTGATGACGCGGGCGTTCGGCGCGACACGGCGGATGCGGTCAGGCAGGTCGACCGGAATCCAGTCGCCGCTGAGCATCACCACTCGCAGCGACGGCAGTTCCAGCCCGGTCGCCTCGGCCTCTTCGACGGCGAGCTGCATCAACGCCGGCACCGAGTTCCAGACCGTGACTCCAGCCGATCGGATCGTGGACACCCAGGCTCGTGGGTCGTGCAGTTCGGACAGGTCGGGCAGCACGAGGGTCGACCCGGCCGCGACGGTGCCGAACACGTCGTAGACGGACAGGTCGAAGCAGAGCGAGGAAATGCCGAACACGACGTCGGACGGGCCAATGCCGAAGCGTTCGTTGATGTCGATGACGGTGTTCAGCGGACCGCGGTGGTCGAGGGCTGCGCCCTTGGGCGTACCCGTGGAACCCGAGGTGTAGATGACGTAAGCGAGGTCCTGCGGATCCCGCCGTGCCACGGGCTCAGCAGGAAGCTGAGCAACCTTCTCCGTGGTCAGGTGGACGGTCACGTCCCCCAGGTCCGCGACTTGCTCGCGGAGGGCTTCGATGGTGACGACGTGTTCGGCTTCGGTCGCCTTGAACAGGTGCGAGATCCGATCCGCCGGCCAGTCGGGATCGACGGGAACGTAGACACCACCGGCGGATAGAACTCCCAGCAGGGCAACAGATTGCCGACAGCCCTTCGGCAGCACGACTGGCACGAGCTGGCCAGGGGTCATACCCGCGTTGCGCAAAGAAGCTGCGACGTACGTGCTCTGCTCGTGCAGCTCGCGGTAAGTCAGCGTGTTCGTCGGGGTGCGCACGGCGATCTTGTCGGCCGAGTCGACGACGCGCTCGGCGAGCGCGTCGTGCAGCAGCCCTTCGGGGACGTGGTGCGGCAACGCGTTGAGCTCGCGGCGGGCGATCAGGTCGTGGTCAGGAACGAGGTCGAATGTGTTGCGCTGCCACCACGTGTCGTCGTTCGCCAGTCCGACCACGAGCCTGTGGAACGCGTCGAGCATCGCGTCGACCACCCCGCCGGGGAACATCGACTCGATGACGTCCCAGGCGATCCACATCGTGCCGTCGTCCTGCTCCCAGAACTGGCAGTCGAGCACGACCTGTGGTGTCTCGAGAGTCGAGTAGGTGGGGCGGTCGAACTTGCCCATGAACAGGCCGCTGCTGATGACGAACGGGCACGCCGCCCGGCCGGGCGTGCGGCGGTACTGGTTGAGCGATTGGAGCACCTTCACGCCGCTCCAGTGCGTGTGCTGCATGTCCCGCAGTACCTGGGCGCGCAATCGCCGGGCCTTGGCCTCGAAGCTCTCCTCGCCCTGCCAGTCGACCTCCAGCGGGTACAGGGAAGCGAAGTTGCCCATGATCTCGCCGATCTGCGGGTGCAGCGGCAGGCGGTGCGTGACCATGTTGTTGAGCAGGAAGTGCTTCTGGCCGCTCCAGGTTGCGACAACCTCGGCGTAGGCCGCGTACATCACGTTGCTGTCGGTCAGGCCATGCGCTCGCGCACGCCGCTTGAGCGCGGTCCACTGCTCGGCGGACAGCACCAGCTCACGTCGGTTGAGCTCTGACCTGCCCTGGGCCTGCGCACCGGTCACCATGGGGATCGACGGTGCGTCCGGCCACTCCGGAATGCGGTCCCGCCAGTACTTCTCGGACTCCTGCCCCAGCACTGACTGCTCGATCTCCGACAGCGTGACCACGCAGTCACGGAAGCTGATCTCCAGCTCCGGCAGCACGAGTTCCGGGTCGCGGTAGAGCCCGAACACGGCGTCCAGAAAGCGGCTCGTGCCCATGCCGTCGCTGAAGAAGTTGTTGTTGTTGTAGTGAATCCGGGCTTCGCGATCGCCGTGCAGGCTGAACTGGATGTCCAGCCAGGGCCACCGGTCCAAGGGCAGCTGCCGGCGCCGTACACCTTCGCGGATGCGCAGCAGCCCACGCTGCGTCTGTTCCTCGGACATGCCACGGAAGTCGTGCACCACCGGCGCCAGCGGCGTGAAATCCGGTATGCGGCGGAGCCTCATGTCCTCGGTGACCGCGACCAAGTTGTCTCTCTGCCGCATCAGGTTGCGGTTCACTGCTTCGACGAAGCGCTCCACGTCCAGGTCGACCAGGTCGAACTCCATGTACTGGTGCGGCCGGACGTGGTACTCCAGACCCTCGGCGGACCCCACCAGGAACGAGGTTTGCAGGTCCGACAACGGGAACGGCTCATCGGCCGCACCAGGGTCCGGCACGACCTGAGGCAGCGCGTGCGCGGAGCGCGGAGCTCCGGAAAGCCACCGGATGATCGCCGGCTTGTCGGCGACGATGCGATCGCGCAGCTGCGAGGTCAGCGCACCACGCGGCGCACTGACCTCCAGCTCGTTGTTCCCGACGAGCCGGACCCTGATCTCCGTGCGTGCCAGCTCGCCGAGGATGGGCGGCATGGGATTGGTGGTGGTCATGGTGTCCCCCTCGTCTTCCGGGCGCGCGTCAACGCCGCCGCGGCGTGAGATGTAGGTCCTTCCGGTGAGCTGGGTCAGGCCTTTTCACCCTGTGGGGCCAAATCCCTGATCAGCGGCGGGTCTGCCGAGACCTTTCCGATCTTCGAGGCACCACCCGGCGATCCCAGTTCGGCGAAGAAGTCGACGTTCGCCTTGGTGTAAGCCGCCCACTGCTCGGGCACGTCGTCCTCGTAGTAGATGGCCTCGACCGGGCAGACCGGCTCGCACGCGCCGCAGTCGACGCACTCGTCGGGGTGGATGTAGAGCATCCGGTCGCCTTCGTAGATACAGTCGACGGGGCACTCTTCGATGCACGCCTTGTCCATCAGGTCGACACAAGGCTCAGCGATCACGTAAGTCACCGATCTCTCCTTCACACACGGTGGCAGCGCAAGTCTCGAAGTTGAACTCGGCTTCAAGTCAAGCGGTGAAATTGGGGCTTGACCTTGGAGTGCGGTCCAACCTTTACCGTCGGTTGCGCTAGGTGGTCTTCCCTATGCGAACAGGCGGGTGACCTGCTTTGACTACACAACCCTTAACCGACGGGGCGGGCGCTCCGGCCGAGGCTGACCTGGAAGTGCGGCGTTACCGCGTCCTCGCGGGCTGCGTCGAGTGCGCCAGCGACCTCACGCCGTTGCGACGGGTCGAGGGCGTGCGCGACGTCAAGATGCTCTCCGCGTCCGGCGTGCTCGCCATCCAAGCGCCGAAGACGCTCAACGACGCGGTGCTCTTGCGCACCGCTTCCGCTTCCGGGTTCACGCTCGAACCGGAGAAGCCGGCGGTAGTGGACGAGGCGCCGCAGAAGAAGTCTCGCTGGTGGCTGCGCCCGGAGATGATCCTGCTCGGCCTCGCGGCGCTGTTCATGCTCGCCGCCGACATCGTGACCCGACGTGCGCCCGAGGCCATCACCCTCGCGAACGGCCTGGCGATCGTCTCCATCGCGTTCGGCATCATCTACCCCGGCCGCAACGCGTTGACGATGCTGCGCAACAAGCGGTTCACGATCAACGTGCTGCTGGTCGTGGCCGTTCTCGGCGCCATCCCCCTCGGCAAGTTCGTCGAGGCCGCGTGTGTCGTGGTGATCTTCTCCCTCGGCATCATCCTGGAGACCTTCGTCGCCGACCGGGCGCGCAAGTCGATCCAGAAGCTGATGGACTTGGCCCCGCGGCGGGCCGAGCGGTTCACCATCGGCGGTGCCGTGGAGACCGTTCCCGTCGAGGAACTGCAGATCGGCGACCTGGTGCTGGTGCGCCCCGGCGCCCGGCTGCCCACGGATGGCGAGGTCACCCAGGGCGCTTCTTGGGTCGACACCTCCGCTATCACGGGCGAGTCGATGCCGGTCGAGGTCGTGCCGGGCGAGGACGTCTTCGGCGGCACCCTCAACGGTGACGGCGCCCTGCGCGTCAAGGTCACCAAGCAGTACCAGGACACCGTTCTCGCCCGCGTCATCCGCGAGGTCGAGGAGGCGCAGCAGAACCGCGGCCGGGCGCAGCGGTTCGCCGACAAGTTCGGCGCGATCTACACCCCGGCGATGATCGGCGTCGCGATCCTCATGGTCATCCTCGGGCCGCTAGTGTTCGGCCTGACCTTCACCGACGCGTTCTACCGTGCGTTGGTCGTGCTGATCGTGTCCTGCTCCTGTGCGCTCGTGCTGTCCGTGCCCGTAAGCGTGGTGTCCGCGGTGGCACGCGCCGCACGCGACGGTGTGCTCATCAAGGGCGGCGCGTATCTCGAGGAACTCGGCCGGCTCAAGGCGGTCGCGTTCGACAAGACCGGCACCCTGACGTTGGGACGCCCGGCCCTGGTGGCCGTGCACACGTTGGACGGCAACGACGACCGGGAACTTCTGCGCCTGGCCGCCGCGGTCGAAAGCGCCGCGACGCACCCGATCGCCGACGCCATCGTGCACGCCACGCGGGACCGCGGCATCGAAGTCCGGCCGGCGGACGACGCGACCATCGTGCCGGGCAAGGGCGCTGAGGCCACTGTGGACGGTCGACTGATCGCGGTGGGTCGCGTCGCGGATTACAGCAGGGACCCGTCGGCAGCCGCGGCGCTCGCCCAGATCGAGCAGGCGGGTGCCACCCCGGTGGCCGTCACCGCCGACGGGGCGTTGATAGGCCTCCTCGGCGTCGCGGACGAGCTTCGGCCCGAGGCCAAGGCCGCGATCACCGAACTGCGTTCACTCGGCGTCGCGCACACCACGATGCTCACCGGCGACCGCGAGCGGGTCGCCCGCTCGATCGCCGACCAGCTCGGCATCGAGAGCGTCCGCGCCGAGCTGATGCCGGCCGACAAGAGCGCCGCGATCACGGCCATGCGCAAGGAACACGGCACCGTCGCCATGGTCGGCGACGGCGTCAACGACGCACCCGCTCTCGCAACGTCCAACGTCGCGGTGGTCATGGGTGCGGCGGGGACGGACGTGGCCATGGAGACCGCTGACGTCGCCCTGATGTCGGACGACCTCACCAAGCTGCCGTACACCGTGCAGCTGGCGCGACGCGCAAATCGGATCATCGCGCAGAACGTCACGGTGTCGCTGATCGTCATCGCCGGTCTGGTCGTGGCCGCGTTGATCGGTGCGTTCAACCTGACTCAGGGTGTGCTGATCAACGAGGCGTTCGCCCTGGTGATCATCGCCAACGGTCTGCGTCTGCTGCGGGGTGGTAAGGGCAGCAAGCAGAAGACGACCGTGACGGCACCCGCCAAGGCATCGGTCGAGCACTCGGCAACGCTGCCGAAGAGCCCGTTCGAACTGCCGGTGACCGAGTCGCTGTCGGTCAACGGTGGCGGTTGTGGTGACGGCTGCGGGTGCGGCCCCAAGGTTGAGGCCGTCCAGCCGGCGGCACCGAAGGTCGTGCCGTTGGAACAGCCCGCATCCTCCGACGGCGGATGCGGCGACAGTTGTGGCTGCGGATCTTCCGGCAAGGCGGCAGAACAGGTCGAGCTCGGGCGCCGTACCAGCGACTGACCGAGGCGACCACGAACCAGCCGCTACTCGGCGGCGGTGTCACCGGGATCCCCCCGTCTCGGTGACACCGCCGCCATCCCCCATTCCTCGCCGTTGGAGACACGATGCCCACGCTCGACCCGTTCGCCGGCCCTGGCTTCGCCGCGATGACCGATCTGTCGAAGGCCGTCGATGATGACGCGGTACTGCCCCTCGGCCTGGTGGAGCTGATCAAGCTCCGTTGCTCCCAGGTCAACGGCTGCACCTACTGCGTGCGCATGCACATCCAGAAAGCCGTGAACGCGGGTGAGGCCCAGGACCGCGTGGACAACGTCGCCGACTGGCAGACGCACCCCTCGTTCACCGAGCAGGAACGCACGATCTTCGCTCTCGCCGAGAGCATCACCCTGGTCGCCGACACTCACGTGGACGACGGAATCCTCGATGCCGCCATCGCCAATTGGGGCCCCGCCCTCACTCAGCAGGTCGTCTGGGTGGTCGCCGTGATCAACGCGTTCAACCGCGTGGCCATCACCGCTCGCATCGACTGAACGGCTCGACCCGTTCCTCCAAAGGCCGCAGAGATCCCGCCTCAGGCAAAGACTCTGCGGCCTTCGCCATGCTCGTGGCAATGACACCTCGAAAGAGGTCCGCCTATCAGGCGTCAAATGCAGCTTGGAGTTCGCACCAAGGTTATTCTGGAGCCATGACCGAAGAAGCGAGCCGGATGGCATCTCTGCACTCGGCACGTCTGCTGAGCATCCAACCGGTGTTAGGCGCGCCGATCGCGTGCACCCTGACGGGCAACGAGCAAGTGGAGCGGGTCAGTGAGTGGCGCGAGCTGCTCGGCGGTGCCCAGCCCGAAGGCGTGACCAACGGGTTGCGGTGGAAGCTCCCGACCGCGCTGGCGGGTCAAGCAGCTGAACTGGCCGCGGCTGAACAGCGTTGCTGCTCGTTCTTCGACTTCACGCTGCACTTCGCGGCCGGCGAACTGATCTTCGAGGCGCACGCGCCCAAGGAAGCGGCCGACCTCTTCCTCGACGTGTTCGGAGCTCCAGCAGGAGCTGGAGTCTGACCGGAGGGGACTTTCACCGTCTTTCCCCTGCTCCGCTGCCACTGCGGCGGCTCACCAGCAGCTCTCCTGTGTCCGCCCGTACGTTGTGAGCTGGTCCGCTGTGAAATAACCGGCAGCTTCCGAACGGCGAATGGACGGCAAGAGCGCGACGGCTACCGTGTGTGTCGGCGGCTCCCGCATCGCCCCTCAACTGTCAGCGGAACGGCGTACTTCCGGTCCGGACACGTAACGTTGAAGATGGATCTCTTACCGACAGATGAGACTTGCCGATCCGCGCGGCAGGGCTGTTCGGGTAGATCGATCGAGCCGGGGGGAACGATCATGTCAGGGGACTTGTTACCGATCGACCAAGTGGCGAAGCTCGCAGGGGTGGCGTCGTCCGCACTGCGGTACTACGAGCGGGTGGGCCTCATCGAGGAAGGCCCGAAGATCCGCGGCAAGAGGCACTATCCGCGCGACGTGCTCGACCGCCTGTCCATGGTCCGCACGTGCCAGAACATCGGCTTCAGCCTCACCGAGATCTCTTCACTGCTCGACGAGGCCGAGGAGTCGGGCGGCTCGTGGCAGGAGATCGCGGCTCATCGGCGCACCAGCATCCAGCGCGAGATCGAAGAGCGCCAGGGCTGGTTGAACACACTCAACTCGACCCTCGAGTGCGGCTGCCCGCAACTGGTCAAGTGCCCGCAGGTCGAGGGCTGCCCTTTGCTCGTGGCAGCAGCGTCCGAAGCATGTGGCCCCTCGAAAACAGTCAGCACATCGCACGACAAGTCGCCGCCCGGCTTCGACGAGCGCCGCTCGGGAACACAGGGCTGAAGCAGGCACCTCTCGGCGGTCAGACCTGAAGACGTTCGCCCCTCGTCGTTGCTACGCGAAGGGCGAACGCCACTTGCAAACGACTCGTCAGCGCACCGCGCTCGCGGTCTTCGACGTCGTGGAGCGACGTTCGCGCAGCAGCAGGGCGATGACGACGAACACCACGGCACATAGGGCGGCCATCACCCAGAGCAGACCGTGCAGACCGGACGCGAAAGCCTCCCCCGCGGCCCTGACGAACGCCTCGCGCTGGCCCTCAGGGATAGTCTCGGCCGCACGAGCGAGGTCGCCCTGGTTGAGCGCGTTGGCAAGGCCGTTGGGGTCGTCGGAGTACGGACCGAACTGAGCCGCACGCTCACTGACCGCATTCTGGGTGAAGCTCACGAGCAAGGCGCCGGCCACGGCGATGGAGATCGTCTCGCCGGTGAGCCGAACGGTGTTGAACATGCCTGCCGCCATCCCGGCACGCGTGGAGTCGACGCTGCTGACCGCGGCGCCGTCCAGCAGACCGAAGGAGATGCCCACCGCGATACCGATCAAAGCCAGCGGCCCCAACAGGTTCAGGTACCCGATACCCGGTTCGATGATGGTCAGCCATGCCAAGCCGGCCGCCGCCAGCGCCGCCGTGAGCGTGATCTGCACCCACGCAGGAACCCACTTCACCGCCATGCCCGCGACGCCGGGGAACACCAGCGCCAACACGGTCAGCATCAGCATCACCGCACCGATCTGCGCCGCCGCGAGCCCGTCCACCGAGGCCAGGTACGACGGCAGGTAGATCACCAGCGGAGCGAAGCCGAACACCACCGGGATCGTCGCCAGCGACACGCCCAGGAACTTCGGCTGCCGAAGAAGAGCGAGATCGAGCATGGGCTGCTTCTGCCGCCGCTCCACGATCACGAACGCGATCAGGGCCACCACCGTGCCGACGAGGGTCGCGATTACAACGGGATCGCTCCAACCCCACTGCGGCCCTTGAATGAGGCTGAAGATCAGCAGCAGAAGGGCGGCCGTGAACGTGATGGTTCCAGCCCAGTCGACCCGGTTCGCCTGCGGATTCCGCGACTCCCGCAACACCTTGGTCAGCAACAGCACGACGACACCGACGATGGTGGGCAGCAGGAACACCGAGCGCCAACCGAACGAGCTGATCAACACGCCGGACACGCTGGGCCCGAACACGAGACCGAGGCCGACCGCGGTGCCGAACATGCCGAACGCCTTCGCCCGCGCCGGCCCTTCCTCGAAGATGTCGGCCAGGAGCGCACTGCCACTGGTCGTAGCTGCGGCAGCACCGATGCCCGCCACCACTCGAGCGAGGTCGAGCACCAGAATCCCAGGCGCGAGCACGGAAGCCAGCGAGCCGAGCACGAACAGCGCCACACCAACGCGGAACATCTTCCGACGGCCCAAGAGGTCAGCCAGCGACCCGGTCGCCAGCATGAACGCCGCGTAGGTCAGGTTGTAGCCGTTGACCACCCACTGCCCCGCGGCCAACGAGTTGTGGAACTCGCCGTTGATCGCCGGCAGCGCCACCGACGAACCGGTGATGGCCAGCGGGAACAGCACAACCGTCAGGCACACCGTCAGCAAGGACAAGCCGGACCCGTTACCGGCTTCCCGCTGACCGCCCTTCGCCTTGTTGGACATAGGTTCCCCTCTGCGTCTCGACCCGCAGCCGTCACCGGCGCGACCCCGAACAGTCCGACAGCAGAGGCGAAGGTAAGGGTTGGAGTGCCCACCAAGGTCAACCTGAGTTATTAGTGATCCGCGTCACATAATCTGCTTTATGTGGCGTTGTGGATTCGACCACTATCCACCTAAGCCTGAACCTCAAGTTCCACTCCAGACGAGCGAGCTACTTCGAAAGGCCGGCGGAGAACGTCCTCGCCGCCGCGTTGAGTTCGTCGGCCACCGCAGAAAATTCTTTGGAGGACAACATCACGTCAGCTCGCGACGAGTACGCCATTCCATCCCAGACAGGGCCGACGGACTGCTTGATCGGAGTCTCGCGCAAGTCGCCCAGTGGCCCCACGAGGTATACCGCCGCCCCATCCACTGGCAGGTTCGCCAACCGCACCGTGCACGCCTCGAACCGCGCGACCTCGTTCCACGGGATCACCTCCGAGCGTCGGGTTGTGTAGTAGAGCAGCACACCGCGCGAACCGAAGTGCACGCCTGCTCGCGCCGACCTCCAAGCCAGCACCACGAACCCGCCCACGACCAAAAGCGCAGACACGATCACCGACCACGAGATCACCTGACTGGGCGCCAGCAGGACGACCACTACGATCGCCAGCGGAGCCCCGACGCAGACGACCGCAGAGATCACTCGTTCTGCCAACTCTTGTTGCGGCACAACCCGCTTCCACTCCCCCATGCACCGATTGTGACCGCAACATCACAAGGCCACCATCTATTGCGCTACATGCGAATAGCAGCGATTTCGACCGCGCATCAACCCATGGGGGAGACCTATGTCAGGCCTGGGAAACATCCCCCATCGTCGCCGGCTACTGGCAAGCGCACCCTGCAGCTGACTTCGCCTCCGCAGTGGTGACGTTCGGGTCAGTCGACTGCTCATCCGCCTCGCAGCACGCATCAACACCACAGCAAGAACCGGCGCTCTGCACTCGCACTGCGGGAGACACGACATCGAGCGGCTTCGAAGCCCGAACGACGGCGGAGTGCATGCCATCTGCGGCCTGGAAGGTTCGAG
The DNA here is from genome assembly GCF_014653695.1 of Lentzea cavernae. GTDB lineage: Bacteria > Actinomycetota > Actinomycetes > Mycobacteriales > Pseudonocardiaceae > Lentzea > Lentzea cavernae. The sequence continues at coordinate 25,024 of NZ_BNAR01000006.1, forward strand.
TGATCTCAATATCGGCGAAGCCAGCGGCTTCGAGGCCATGGCGGTACTCGGCAAAGGTGAGGGCGCCAGCGATGCAGCTGACGTAGGAGCCGCGTTCGGCTCGTTCAGCCGAGGTGAGGTGGTCGTCGGCGACGACATCGGAGATGCCGAGACGGCCGCCGGGGCGCAGCACGCGGAAGGTCTCAGCGAAGACGGCGGGCTTGTCGACGGAGAGGTTGATGACGCAGTTGGAGATGACGACGTCGATGGTGTTGCCGGGCAACGGGATGGCTTCGATGTTGCCCTTGAGGAACTCGACGTTGGCGGCGCCGGCTTTGGCCGCGTTCGAGAGCGCCAGCGAGAGCATCTCGTCGGTCATGTCGAGGCCATAAGCCTTGCCGGTCGGGCCGACGCGGCGCGCGGAGAGCAGGACGTCGATGCCGCCGCCCGAGCCGAGGTCGAGCACGCGCTCACCTTCACGGAGCTCGGCGACCGCAGTGGGATTGCCACAGCCGAGCGAGGCAGCGACCGCTTCGGCGGGAAGTTCGTCGCGCTGGGCCGCCGGGTAGAGCGCGGCGCCGAAGGTCTCGTCGACCTCGGCGGCCTGACCGCTGCAGCAGCTCCCGCCGCCTGCGGTGACGGCGATCGCGGCGGCGGCGTAGCGGGCTCGGACGGTCTCGCGCAGCTCGGTCTGCTCGCTCATGAGCGGCACCCCTCCAGGTTGTATAGACGTTCGTCTATGTCATGTTTGCACCGGAGGCGAAGTCGCGTCAATATTGAAGTATGTCGAACCAAGGTCAGGGCTGCTGTGCACCGCTGTCAGAGGAGCCACTCGCGAAGGAGCAGGCCGAGGAGATGGCGACGGTGTTCAAGGCGCTCGGTGACCCGGTGCGCCTGCGCCTGTTCTCGATGATCGCGTCGGGGCCGTCCGGCGAGGTGTGCGTCTGCGACCTGACTCCGGCGTTCGACCTCTCACAGCCGACGATCTCGCATCATCTCAAGCTGTTGAAGCAGGCCGGCCTGGTCGACTCAGAACGCCGCGGAACGTGGGTCTACTACCGGGCGCGCCCTGAAACCGCCGACCGGATGGCCGTGCTGCTGGCCAGCGTGAGCGGAGACCGTGCCCCCGCGTAGTCGTAGCGCGTCTGACAGGGCGAAGCATCAGTCGAGTGATGCGGCGATCTTCGCGACGGTGGCCTTCGCGGTGGGCCCGACGCCGATCAGGGTCCCGGATGCGGCACCAGTCCAGCCGCCATACCCGAGCAGATGCAGACGCGGCTCCCCCACCGCAGTCGTTTCGTCCACCGCAACGCGTCCGTGCTCGTTGCGCAGTTGCAACGGCCCGAGGTGACCGAGCGCAGGCCGGAACCCGGTAGACCAGATCACGACATCGGCCTGGGAAAGCGCGGCGATGTCCATCGGTGTGGCCACAAGCAGGCCGCTGTCTCGAGCTTCTCGAACCGGCGGCACAGCCACGATGTCACCGAGTTCGCCGACCCCTCCCGCGCGACGGCTGGCGATGTCGAACAGCGCTTTGCCGTCGATCTCGTCAGGCATGTACCGCGGTGACCGACGAGCCATCCACGTCAGGGAGGCATGCGGCAGGAGGTCGGCGGCGATCTGCGCACCGGAGTTGCCGCCACCGACCACGACGACCTTCTGCCCGGCGAACTCCTGCGGGTCGCGGTAGTCGACGGTGTGCAGCTGGCGGCCCGGCAGCTCCATCAGCGGCCGGAATGGCCGCCACCAGGTGCCGGTCGCACTGATCACGTGCCGCGCGGACCAGGTCCCGGAATCGGTGCGCACCACCAACTCGTCGCCATCACGGCTCACCGAGGTCACGACGACCGGCCGTTGCACGGGCACGTCGTAGCGCTTCTCGTACGCGGTGAGGTAGTCGACCACGTGCTGAGCAGTCGGGTAACCGTCTGAGAAAGCCGGCATCGGCCAGCCGGGCAAGGAGCTGTGGCGCGCGATCGAGAACAGCCGCAGGGAGTTCCACCCGTGCGGCCACGCCCCGCCGGGTACGGGCTGTGCGTCGAGGACCACATGGGACAGACCGGCACGACGCAGGTAGTAGGCGGCGGCCAGCCCTGCCTGGCCGCCGCCGATCACCACGACATCAGACTTCGACACGGGCCGGCCAACGACGTCGCAACCACAGGCTGACGTAGACGAGCCCGACGAGCACGGGCACCTCGATCAGCGGCCCGACGACACCGGCCAGAGCCTGCCCCGAGGTCACGCCGAACACGCCGATCGCGACGGCGATGGCGAGCTCGAAGTTGTTGCCAGCCGCGGTGAACGCCAAGGTCGTGGTCCGCTCGTAGGACAGCCCGGAGGCCTTGCCCAGCGCGTAGGAACCAGCCCACATGATCGCGAAGTAGGCCAGCAGCGGCAGCGCGATCCGGACGACGTCCAGCGGGCGGCTCGTGATGGTCTCGCCCTGCAACGCGAACAGGATGACGATCGTGAACAGCAGGCCGTACAACGCGATCGGGCCAACGCGCGGCAAGTACTTCGACTCGTACCACTCCCGGCCTTTCGAGCGCTCGCCGAGCTTGCGACTGAGGTAACCGGCGAGCAGCGGGATGCCGAGGAAGATCAGCACGGACTGGGCGATCTCCCACGCGGAGAAGTCCACCGAGGCGGTGTCGAGACCCAGCCAGCCCGGCAACAGGTCGAGGTAGAACCAGCCGAGCACGCCGAACATGATCACCTGGAACACCGAGTTCAACGCCACGAGCATCGCGGCCGCCTCGCGGTCACCGCACGCGAGGTCGTTCCAGATGATCACCATCGCGATACACCGGGCGAGGCCGACGATGATCAGGCCGGTGCGGTACTCGGGCAAGTCCGCTAGGAAGATCCAGGCCAGCGCGAACATCAGCGCGGGGCCGAGGACCCAGTTGAGCACCAGCGAGAGCACCATCGTGCGCGTGTCACGGGTGATGGTGTCGAGCTTGTCGTAGCGGACCTTCGCGAGCACCGGGTACATCATCAGCAGCAGGCCGAGGGCAATCGGCAGCGACACCTCGCCGATCTTCACCGCCTCCAGCACTCCCTGCAGGCCCGGTACGAAGCGGCCGAGGCCGAGGCCGACGACCATGGCAAGGCCGATCCACATCGGCAGCAGCCTGTCCAGGAAGGACAGTCGGTGCAGCACGTCCGGTGCCGCGGTTTCCTTGGTGGTCAACTGATTCTCCTGGGTGTGGGCAGAGACCACCGCCCGACGAGGAGCCGGGTCGGGGCGGTTCGGTCAGGTCAGTCGCAGCACGCGCTGGAGTCGCGCAGCGGCCCGCCCGGTGCCAGCACGGCCGCGAGGATGTCGATGGCGGCGTTGTCGATGCGGTACCAACTCCAGGTGCCGCGGCGTTCCCGGCTGAGGACTCCGGCCTGCACGAGGATCTTGAGGTGGTGGCTCAGCGAGGACTGCGGCATGTCGAACTGTTCGGCGAGGTCGCAGAAGCAAGCTTCCTGGCTTTCGGTCCGTCGGACCAGGCCGACCAGGTCGACGCGGATCGGATCGCCCAGTGCCTTGAACAGGCGGGCGGCCGTCGTCGAGCCGAGCAGCGTCTGGTCCGGGCTGGTCATGGGCAAGACCATAGCCGCTTGGATTGACAAAAGTCGATACACCGAGTGTGATCTGCATCGACGAACTTCGGTCCAAGGAGATCTGATGTCCCGCACCAGCGGACTCCCCCAGCACGAGCTCAGCGCCCAGCTGCTCCGGATCACCGACGAACTCTCCGACAAGTTCCACGGCGTGTTCGGCCGCGAGACCGTGGCCAAGGTCGTGGACGAGACCTACGACCTGCTCGCCGAGAACGCCACCGTCACGACCTATCTGCCGGTCCTGACCGCGCGATTCGCCAAGCAGAGGCTGACCGACCAAGGCCGCGCCGACGGCCTGACCACCATCACGGTGCCGCAGGTGCTGTTCATCTGCGTGCACAACGCAGGCCGCTCCCAGATCGCCGCCGCACTGCTGGAGCACCACGCGTTCGGCAAGGTCTCCGTGCGTTCGGCAGGCAGCAAGCCCACTGGCACCATCCCCAGACCGTCACTGACGCGCTCGCCGAACTCGGCATCGAGCTCACCGAGGCGTTCCCGAAACCGCTGACCGACGAGGTTGTGCGCGCCGCCGACGTCGTGGTCACCATGGGCTGCGGCGACTCCTGCCCGGTCTACCCCGGCAAGCGCTACCTCGACTGGGACGTCGCCGACCCGGCGGGCGCCTCGCTCAACATCGTCCGCGATGTCCGCGACGACGTCGACCGCCGCGTGCGCGGCCTGCTGTCCGAACTGCTCCACGACTGAGAAATCCGCTGGGAACAAGGAGAACTGACGTGTCGAAGACCCCCGAAGTGCTGTTCGTCTGTGTGCACAACGCCGGCCGGTCGCAGATGTCGGCGGCACTGCTGCAGCACTACGGCATGGGCCGCATCGCCGTCCGCTCAGCAGGTTCCGAACCTGCCGAGAAGGTCAACCCCGCAGCCGCGGCCGCCCTGGCCGAGTGGGGCCTGGACATCACCGCCGAGGTCCCGTCGAAGCTCACGACCGAGGACGTCGAGGCGTCCGATGTCGTGATCACCATGGGCTGCGGCGACACCTGCCCGGTGTTCCCCGGCAAGCGCTACCTCGACTGGCAGCTCGACGACCCGGCCGGCCAGGGCATCGACGCGGTGCGGCCGATCCGTGACGACATCGACCGCCGCGTGCGCGGCCTGGTCGCCGAACTGCTCGACTAGCGACGCGGGACGCTGGCGGTCGACAACGCGGCCGCCAGCACCCCGATCACGCCCAGCACCACGAACACCGCGGGGTAGCCGCCGAGCCACCCGGCCATGGCGCTGCCCGCCCACGGCGCGATCGCCGCGGTCAGCATCACCGGCACGGCGAGCAGCCCGCTCAACCGTCCGGAATGGACGGCACCCCACCGGTCGGTGACCGCGGTCGCCTGCACCAGCGTGAAGATCCTGCGCGCGACTCCAGCGAGCACCGAACCGGCGATGAGCAGCAGCGCCGGGCCGGGCAACAGCCCGAGCAACGTCGTCACCACCGCACTCACCAGCAGGACGAGTGCGGTCCGCGTGCGCACTGACGTCCTCGCGGTCAATCTCGTGTAGCCGAGCCGACCGAGGACCTGGCCCACCCCACCGAGGCCCAAGGCCACCGCGGCCGCTGATGTCGACATCCCACGTTCGGTCAGCAACGGCACGAGGTTGACCACGACCGCGTAGACGCTGAACGCGGCCAGACTCATCGCGATCGTCAGCACGGTGAACGGCCTGCTTCGTGCCACCACCGACGGATGGTGCTTCGCCTCGTGCTCGATCTCCGGCCACGCCAGCCGCAGCCCCAACAGGTGCAGCGGAATTGTGGTGCCCGCGAGGACACCGGCGAGAACGAGGTAGGTCCCGCGCCAGTCTAAGTGGGTGTTCAGCACGGCGGTGAGCGGCGCGAACACCGTGCTGGCCAATCCCGCGACCAATGTGAGCGCGGTCAGCGCCGACACCCGCCTCGCGCCATACCAGCGCGTGAGCGCGGCAAACGCGGGAGCGTAGAACACCCCGGCCATCGCGACACCGATCAGCAGCCACGCCACGGTGAACCACGCCAGCGATCGCGCGGTCGCCATCATAACGACCGCCGGCACCGCGACGATCGAACCGGTGGTCATAATCGCGCGCGGCCCGTGCCGGTCGAGCAGCCTGCCCACCGGAACGCCGACGAGTCCCGCCACGATCTGACTCGCGGAGAACCCAGCGGTGATCGCGGCATGCGACCAACCAATCCGCTCGCCGATCGTCGGCAGCAACACCGGGAACGCGTAGTACAGGATCCCCCAGCTGATGATCTCCGTGGTGCACAGGACGATCAGCACTCGGCGGAGCCCGGCGTCGGTGCCGGGCTCCACTGCCGCGGTGTCAGCGGGCACTAGGCGCGAGCCCGATCGTCAGCACACCGTTCTCCGGCGAACCGCAGCAGCCGCCCTCGTTCTTCTGCGTCTCCGGCGCGTCGAACACGCCCGCGCCACCGCAGACCCCGGTCTCGGGCAGCACGAGTTCAACCCGTCCAGCGGCTTCGTGGTCACCGGCGATCGCGGCCACGACTGAACGAGCCTGCTCGTACCCGGTCAGCGACAGGAACGTCGGCGCGCGACCATAGCTCTTGATGCCCACGAGGTAGACGTTCGGCTCGGGGTGACGGAGTTCGGCCTCACCATGCGGGTAGACGGTGCCGCAAGAGTGGACGTTCGGGTCGATCAGCGGCGCAAGCTTCTTCGGCGCCTGTAGCACGGGGTCCAGGTCGAGGCGAATCTCCGACAGCCACGACAAGTCGGGCCGGAACCCGGTCAGCACGACGACCTCGTCGACACCCTCGACCCTGTGCCCGTCGAACGACTCCAGCGTGAGCGTTCCGTCCTCCCCGCGTTCGACAGCCGCCGTGCGGAACCCGGTCGCGGTCGTGATGTGCCCGGCCTCGGCCGCCTTCTTCGCGCGCAGACCCAACGCACCGCGCGCCGGCAGCTGGTCGGCCTCGCCACCGCCGAACGCGTTGCCGACCGCTCCGCGGCGCAGCAGCCAGACGATCTCCGTGTCCGGCTCCTGCTCGGCGAGCTCCGCCAAGACCACCAAGGCCGTCAGTGCGGAGTGACCGCTACCGGCGACCGCGATCCGCTTGCCCGCATATCGAGCGCGCTCTGCCACGAGGTCGGGCACGCGGTAAGTGATCTGCGCGGCTGCGGCCTTCTCTCCCACCGCGGGAAGTCCGTCGCCACCGAGCGGGTTCGGCGAGCCCCACGTGCCGGACGCGTCGATCACCGCACGTGCCGTGATCCGCTCCTCACCGTGGGCGGTCTGCACGTGCACGGTGAGCGGCTCGTCCTCGCGCCCGGAGTCGACGATCCGGTCTCGGCCACGGCGAGCCAGGCCCACCACGCGCGCCCCGAACCGAACCCGATCGCCCAGTACCTCGGCCAGCGGCCGCAGGTAGCTCTCCACCCACTCCCCACCGCTCGGGTAGGCGTCACCGTCGGGCCGCACCCAACCGGCCTCCTTCAGCAAGCGCTCGGCCGCCGGATCGACGAGCTCACTCCACTGCGAGAACAGCCGAACGTAGTTCCACTCAGACACGGCCGCACCGGCACGAGCGCCCGCCTCCAGCACGAGCACCTGCTCGCCCCGCTCGACCAAGTTCGCCGCCGCGGACAAACCCGCAGGTCCGGCACCCACCACGACGACCGGCAACTCGCTCACCACACACCCCTTGAATCGATGGATTTCAAATCAACACGGCGGACTCTATCGACCCGGATCGATTGACGCAACCATCGATCTGCGTCGATACTTCAGCCCATGACGACGACAGCGCCCTCGCCGGCCGTGCTGCCTGCCGACGACGCCGCGACCTACGCGGACTGGTTCGCGTGCCTCGCCGAGCCGACCCGCGTGCGCCTGCTTCACGCCGTGGCGACCGCGGGACGTTCGATGACCGTCGGCGAGCTGACCGAACTGGTGGGCATCAGCCAGTCCACTTGCTCACACCACGTGCGCAAACTCGTGGAGGTGGGCTTCCTGCGCCAGCACAGGGAGGGCACCGCGACCCACGTCAGCGTGAACCCGTCGTGCTGCACCGGCCTGCCCCACGCCGCCGACGTCGTCATGGGCATGCTCGCACCGCGCCCCTGCTGCCCGACCGACCTCCCGGCGGACGTCCTGGTGCGCCCGCTGGAAATCTCCGACTGGAACGCCGTGCGCCGCATCTACGGCGAAGGCATCGCGACGGGTGACGCAACGTTCGAAACCGAGGTTCCCCTGCGCAGGGCGCTGGACGCCAAATGGCTCCCGGACCACCGCTGGATCGCCGAGGTCGACGGCAAGGTCGCAGGCTGGGCCGCGCTCACCGCAGCGTCCACACGGGACTGCTATGCAGGAGTCGCCAAGACGTCCGTTTACGTGGGCAAGGGCTTCCGCAGCCGTGGCGTCGGCAAAACCCTGGTGCACAAGCAGGTCACCGCCGCCGACGAGGCAGGCTTGTGGACGTTGCAGACCTCGATCTTCCCCGAGAACCGCACAAGCCTCGCCCTGCACCACTCCGCGGGCTTCCGCACCCTCGGCGTCCGCGAACGCATCGCGCAGCACCACGGTGTGTGGCGCGACACCGTCTTTCTCGAACGTCGCACCGCCAACTAACTCCCCGCCCACCACCAACCGTCGCCGCCCTCGGCGACGGCTACTTCGAGGTGCCCATGAACAGCCACAACGCCATCGTCATCGGCGGCGGCCAGTCCGGCCTCGCCGCCGCCCACGCCCTCATCACGCGAAGCCTTCACCCGCTCGTACTCGAAGCCGGCGACGACCCCGTCGGCTCCTGGCCGTACTACTACGACAGCCTGACCTTGTTCTCCCCAGCCAGATACAGCGCCTTACCCGGCCTACCGTTCCCCGGAGATCCCGAGCACTACCCGCATCGAGACGAAGTCGTCGACTACCTGCGCTCGTACGCCAAACACCTCGACGCCGACATCCGCACCGGCTACCGGGTCACCGAGGTCCTGCACGACAACGACTACCGCGTCGCCACCCCCGAAGGCACCTTCACGGCGCCGGTCGTCTTCGCCGCGACCGGAGGCTTTGGCAACCCACACCGCCCCCTCTCCCAGGCCTCGAAGACTTCCCCGGCACCGTCCTGCACGCCGCGCAATACCGCACCACCGAGCCGTTCCACGGTCAGCGCGTCATCGTGGTCGGCGCCGGCAACTCAGCGATCCAGATCGCCACCGAACTCGCCGAAAACGCCCATGTCACACTCGCCACCCGCAAACCGGTGAAGTTCTCCGCACAACGCCCGTTCGGCCGCGACCTCCACTTCTGGCTCGACCGCACCGGCCTCGACTACCTCCCGATCGGCCCGTTGCTGCCCGACGGCTTCACCACCCCGGTCCTGGACACCGGCGTCTACCGCACCGCCCTCGACCGGCGCCGCCCAGACCGTCGTTCGATGTTCACCGCACTGGAGGGCTCCAAGGTCGTCTGGCCCGACAAGCAGCGCGAGCACGTGGACGCGATCATCCTGGCCACCGGATACCGCCCCGACCTCCCTTATCTGGCCAAGCTCGGCACCGGACACGATCGTGGCCTGTCCCGCCGCCACCGCGGACTCGGCTTCGTCGGCCTCGAATGGCAACGTAGTCTCTCCTCCGCCACCCTGCGCGGAGTCGGCCGCGACGCCGCACATGTGGTGCATCGACTGCTCAGGTGATGTCAATCAGCTGAAGGACAGCTGCTCGCGGTGGAAGTCGAAGTGCTGCACCGGAAAACGGTACAAGTCCGCCACCGTCATGAACTCGTGGAAGAACGGATCCCAACGCGTTGGGTACGGCACACCTCGTGCGAGGCTGACGGAGTTCTCCGTCCAAGTCGCCGATGCAACGCCGCGATGGTGCGGTCGCACAGAGCAATCATCGCGATTCGAGGCATCACGCTGCCACCGAGCCAGGAGCCCGCGGAGTTGACCACGTCAAATGGCTTCGTGCCCGCGTTGAGCAGCGTGGCCCAGCCACGGCCAACCCACGCTGGCAACCGGGAGATCGCCTTGGTCAAGGTCAGCAACGCATGCATGATCAGGAACCCGAGCAGCATGTGGAACAGCAGCTGCCGGTTGGTCCACCGCGTGCCACCCGAACGACGTCGCAGCACGTCGACCGCAGCACCGTCCAGGAGCGTGCGAAAAGTCGTCCTCGCACGCTCGAAGTCATCGTGAACTGCCTGCCTGTCCACGGTCTCAGTGTGGTCCGTAAGTCGCGGGATGGAAGCCGCTAAGAGCGGTGCGATTCAACGAAATTTGCGTTGGCGAAGGTCAGTTGCGATGGCTGGACGGAAGCAGCGGCGCCCTTCTGTGAGTTGCAGGCGTGAGCCCCGGCGTGGGCGACCGCATCCGCCGCTAGACGGGGTGCCACGCCAGCTCTGTCAGATGTTCGGACCTTATGCCGGGAAGGTGACGAACTCTTCGTCGCCTTCCCGGCCAGCAGCCGCCCCAGGTTGTCGCCCTAGCCGAGCCGGAGTTGCCTGATGAGCTCTGATCGATCGTTCGTCATGCCAGCAGCTGAGCAGCCAGCACCGACAGAAACGATCCCCCGGCAACGCGAGGGCCGGAAGATCACCCGATCGTGTCCGCGCGATTCCGGGGACAGCGAGCTGAGCGTGTTTAGGGTTCGGGAACATGAGCGAGACCAGGGACCAGCAGGTCAAGCGGGTTGTGGAGGCCATGGCCGTCTCCGTTCTGGCCGCAGGGGTCACAGCACTGACGAGCAGCAAGATGCACCTGGAGTTGAACTTCAACGCCGCCTGGCATAAGTGGCCTAGGGCTGACCAGTTCCCTGGTATCACAAGCTTTCACGACCCAGGCAACCTGTTCTGGCTTGGTCAGCGGCGGTCCGCCCGCTGCAAGGGCGTGTTCGCTGCCTGGGAGGACGCCGGCCCCTGGACTAAGCCCGTTCTCATGCAGGACTGGTCCTTCGAAGAGTTTCTCGAAGACTTGGCCGACGAGAACGTCTCGGCAAGCGACTGGCAGCAACTCGGTCAGCTGTACGTCGAGGGGTTCAAGCCAGAACAGCTCATTCGGGCGACCTGATTTCCCGGCAGTCGAGGAAACCCATCCGCGATCGTGGTGCCACCGCACAGAACCTTCTACTTGCTCCGAACGCACCGGCCAAGCAGGGACTGCCAGGTCGACACACCTCAAAACCACGTTTATAGGTGTGCAGGTGAAGTGCTGGGCATGGCACGATTCGTCAGGTGGAAGCACGCAAGAACCCCGTGTACCTGAGGTCGATCGCCGCGGCGGTAAAGGAGTTCCGCGCCGCGCTGGACGAATTCCTTGAGCTGCACGTGCGCAACGAGGGTCCTGGGGGCTGGGGAGGTATCGCCCGTGGGATAGCCCCAGCGGTACTTCCCCGCGAAGGCGTTGAGCCCGATGAAATCGAGCGGCTTCGAGCGAAGGTCTCGCGACTGTCTGGGCTGGCCGGTGCTGCGGTCGGGCTCACCAACACCTGGGTCAAGGTGCAAGGCGTCGGAGTAGTCGATCCGATCGCCGCCTGGCAGACGATCACACAACCGAAACCGGTACTGGAGGCTCCCGATGTCCTCGGCGCCTGCGATCAGGCTTTGGGCAGGCTGGACGGCCTGATTCTTGAGGCCGAAGCCGAGATGCCGCCGACAGTGGGTGCTGCGGCTATGCACCCGGTGGTCTGGGGTGCGGCCGCACGGCTGTGGCGTGACGGTCACTTCCGGGAGGCTGTGGCCGGCGCAGCCGAGTCAGTCGTCATGATGGTCAAGTCCCGCACCAAGCGCTTCGACCTGGCTGCAACGCCGCTGTGGCAGGAGATCTTCTCCGACAGGCCTCCACAACCGGGCAAACCCCGCCTTCGCTGGCCAGGAGATCCGGCAGACCAGGACGTCAGCACGATGAACTCGGGCCTGCGGTTCCTCGCACCCGGAATCCAGATGACGATCCGCAACAACGCCGCGCACGGCGTCGGTGAGCTCGCGGAACAGGCTGCTCTGGAACGGCTGGCGGCGCTGAGCTTGCTGGCACGCTGGGTTGACGAATGTGACCTGAACGAAGCCACCTAATCGATATGCCTGGGGCCGCAGAACCATGCTGCGAGCCATGAGTCTTCGCTTACGAGCAGACTGTTCGGTCCACGGTTGAAATGACTGCGCCGCAACGAATCAGCCTCGCGGTGCGTGCGCACCCGCCGATATCCGGCTTCAGCATGATCGCCGTGCCGTGATCGTTGAGGGCGGAGTGTTTGGCGGCTGCTTTGATCAGTCCTGCTGTCCCGGACCGTGCGGGAGTGAACAGGCGACACCGCGCGGCCTGGTGGGCCCAGTTGACAACCTGGGCCCACTAAGCCGCTCGCACTAGCGGACCAACGTGTGCGCGACGATCAGCGCACCAGCCACAGCACCGAGACCGGCGAGCACTGCTCCAGGAGCGTTGCCGTACGCCAGGAAGGTCAACGAGCCGGCGACAACCCCGCAGACGAAGGCGATCAGCAAGATCACCGCGGTGCGGAGACTGATGAACTCCGGCGCCGCCGTGGCGGTGGCCAGGTGCTGCGGGCACGCGCTACCCACAGAAGGGTTGGTGCCGGAGGAAGAGGTAGGTCCACAGGTCATCTGGTGCTCCCATCTACTTGATCGCAGGCGTCAGCAACTGCTGACGTCTACTGCGATCCAGTCGCCCAAAATGGGAGCGCCGTCCTGCTGCGCCTCACCAGGTTGACATGCCGATGTGGGTTTGACAAGCGAGCCATTACGACTCGACAGCAGACCGATTCAACTACCTTATGGATCTAGGTTCGTCACGTGCACCAGCCTTGCTGCGTCAACGGCGAACGAGCGGCCAGTTCGTGTTCGCGATCGCGTGCACGGCGGCGACGCAGGCCTTCGGACTGGCGCGGCCGCCAATGGTGATCACGTCGGCACTGTCACATGCGTCGATGATGCCGCCCTCGAGGGACATCGCCCCAAACTGCCCGCGGAGCACTGGAACGCCCCAACGTCGTAGTTGTTGATCTTGCTGAGGCCACCGTATTCGTCAATGCGGTTGAAATTCACACGCGAGGAACAGCTGGCCAGCACATATCCGAGATTGCCAGGTTTCGGTACAGAAATTATGCAGAGCACGCGAACATCAGTGCGACTGACGCCGCGATTCACATAGAACCGAACACTTGTGCGCCTGCAAATAGGCCTGTCAGGTGACTGATCAGCGCATACGGGCCGAGGTCGACGCAGGTGAGTCACACTGCGATGATGTCGACGAAGTCCCCGAACGTGGTCATCGAGGTCGTGGCCGGTAGCGACGCCGCGATGATCGAACGCACGGTCGAACTCGGCAACAGGTCCAAGAAGACGCTCGGCCTCTTCCCGCGCGAAGCGTATTTCGAGTACGCGACAAAAAGCTGCCTGCTCGCGGCGACCTGCGACGGTGAACTAGTCGGCTACGCGCTGTTCCGCCTGCCGCGCAACGAGGTCACGCTTGTGCACCTCTGCGTCGACAAGCCCTTCCGGGAGAAGGGCGTGGCGCAGCTGCTCGTCAACGAGGTGAGTCGTCGGCACCGGGCGAGGCTGGGCGTCCGCGCGAAGTGCCGCGACAGCTACGCCGACATCCAGCGTGTGTGGCGCGGGCTCGGCTTCAAACACCTCGGGCGCGCACGCGGTCGCGGGGAGGACAAGGCTCCGATGACGGTGTGGTGGCTCGACCATGGGCACGCCAACCTGTTCACGCCGGTGGACGAGCCAACAGAGCTAGCCGTGGCGATCGACGTCAATATCCTGATGGACCTGCACACCCGCAAGAACCATCCCCAGGCGGAGCGGTCGCTGGTATTGCTAGCACCCGACGTAGCGGACCGGATCGAGATGGTGGTGCCGCACGGACTCGAACGCGACCTCGACCGGCACTCGGCCGACTCGCTAAGCAGGCTGGCCGACGTCGCCGCGCGTTACCGGCGCCCGAGCGGGCCACCGAAGCGAGCCGAAGAACTACATGAGGTGCTGCTCGACGCGGTGCGATCAGCCGCCCCTGATCGTGCGCTGACCCCGCAGGACGCAGGAGACCTGTGGCACCTCGCCGAGACCGCCGCGGCAGGCATCCAGGTGTTCCTGACCTGGGACGAACGATTGCGCTCTCAGGTAGCTCCGCTGCTCGCGCGGCTCGTCGCCTTCCCAGAACTCGCGGCGTTGCGCGTGATCGACCCGCACCACCTGGTCGTGCACCTCGACGAACTGGCCCACTCGGTGGCCTACCAGCCCCGGACGCTGGCCGGCAGCTCGTTCAGTACCGAGCTCGCGAACGCGCAGTCCGAGGCCGTGCTCTTGACCTTCCTGGACAGGCGTGGCGGCGAGACGAGGCAGGAACTCAAGTCCCGACTGAACGCGCTGGCCCGCGCGCCCCGCTCCCATTCCATTGTGCGCGCAGGCGACGGTACGGCCGTCGGCTGCTACGCCTCGATCGTCGATGACCAGGTCCTCAAGGCACCGCTGCTGCGCGTCTTGGACCACCCGGACGCCGACACGATGGCCCGCTATCTGCTCTGGACCTTGCGGCTGGAAGCACGGAACCAGGGCGCCCGTGTGGTGCGCATCGAAGACCCGTACCTCTCGCCCGCGATCGAGCGTGCAGCGAGCCATGAGAGCTACCAGCGCATCAACGGCACATGGCACAGCTGGGTGATCGAAGCCGCCGGAAGCAGCACCCAGGTCAGCTCCGCCGTCTCCGCAGCACAGGCCCAAGTCGGCCTCGGGCCTGCCGCCCTGCTTCCGCCTCACCTCGCCCCCGAATCGGCCGCGCAGTACGAACGGACCTGGTGGCCCGCCAAGATCACCGATAGCGAGCTACCGCATTTCGCCGTAGCGATCCAGCCGCGCTGGAGCGCTGAACTCCTCGGCGAACCGCAGACTCTTACTCACCGGCCGACCACGTTGGCTCTCGGCCGCGAGCACGTCTACTACCGCGGTAATCACCCGAGCGTGCTCAAAGCCCCCGGCCGCCTGCTGTGGTACCTGACGCAGGACGCCTCAACCGGTGGCGGACGCTTCATCGGCACGTCTCTGCTCGACGCGATCGACATCGGAGCGCCTTTGGAACTCCACGAGCAGTTCGCGCACTACGGGGTCTTCACCTTCGCGGACATCGACGGTGCTGCCGGCGAACGTGGTAGCGCGCAAGCACTTCGGGTTTCCTACACCGAACTGTTCCCACGTCACATCCGCTGGCCCGAGTACTTCGACCTGATCCAGTCGATGGACGGTCCGAAACAGATCCAGGGACCCGTCCGGATGCCGACCGCAACGTTCGCCGCGATCTACGAACTGGCGAACCCGCCAAAGCGGTGACGCTCTCCGCGATCATCGCAGTGCAACATCACTTCTTGACCGCCGACCGCTAAGGTCACCCCCTGTGACTGCTACAGCGGTGGAACCGAGCACATGGACACCTGCTGTGCGTCCTTTGCTGATGTCGCTGCGTCCGCGATTCGCGGAAGCCATCCTGGACGGCTCCAAAACCATCGAACTTCGCCGCACCAGGTTGTCGGCGCCGGATGGAACGCACCTGATCCTCTACGCGAGCTCGCCCGTGATGGCCGTCGTCGGCACAGCCGTACTCGTCGGTCGCGACACGGACACGCCGGCGCGAATCTGGCGACGCCACCGCAAGCACGTCGGACTGCTGAAGGCCGAGTACGACGAGTACTTCGAAGGCTCTGAACTCGCCACCGCCGTCCACGTTGGAGAGCCGCGAAGGCTTGCTGCCCCCTGGCCGCTGTCCGCGCTACGGGACGCCGCCAAGTTCCAACCGCCCCAGAGCTACAGGTTCGTCTCCGACGACGACCCAGCGCAGCTACGCGAACTGGTTCCCGCGTACCTCCCCTAAGAAGTTCGTCCGCCCCGCGCCGGAGCAGGGCTGTTCTCCTCGTCCAAGGCAGCGGCGAACGAAGACACCCTCAGGCAACCCCAGCCATGTCAAGGCTCTCAGCGTCGCGCTGAGGCATTCCGCCCACCCGATCACTCGCGGCACTCGCGTCGAACTCCGCGCGAATGATCTTGACCAGTTGACGTGCCGGGATAGCTCCGATGCGCAACCGGGCGCGCAAGTTCTCCGCGGAGATCGGTTTCTGATGTTCAGCACGGTGAGCGACATCCTCCTCGCGCGCACGATCGAGATGCTGCTCGATCGGGTGCCCGTAAGTCGCTCGCACGCTTGGCTGCTGAGAAAGTGACTCTTGCCCCTCACCTGGATTCAACGATGAGTGGGCCTCCACAACCGACTCTGCCAGGCAACGGCGGGTCTCGACGTCGCTGATAGACTCAACCATCGACGGAGTAGCAACATTGATTGCTCCCAGGACATTTGGGCCGACCTCCGCCCAGCCGATCAGCAGCAGCGGGCCCACCGCGTCGAAGGCAGCCTTGCCGTACTGCCCGTCGATGAGAGGTTCCGCCACGTTCAGGGCAAGACTCACCGTGCTCGCGAAGATCAACAGCCGCCGGGCCGGCTGAAGCAGATCTGGTGGTGCGTCGACTAGCGCCAGGTGCCGCAGCGCGAGAACCAGTCCGAGGATCGAGAGGTCAACCGCGGGCGCTATGAGCGGCGCGACCCAGGGCGTCACGCCGAGCCGCAGAGCAAGGTTGAGGACGTTGCCAAAGCCGAACAAGAACGTGAGGCCCACGACCGTTCCCATGATCACGGTGACCACCCGAACGACAGCGCCAGAACTCGCCGTCGAGGTGTGCCTTGCGCTGCTCATCAGGCACCGCCTCCAGGGTCATCGACCTGAAAACTACCCTCGATCACCAGCATCTCGCCGGATACTCGCTGGTCAGGCGCGGGACCGTCTGTGTGCAGCCCTGCCGGGGGCACCACACAGAGCTGCTCGCCACGAACAGAGCGTTGCTTCGGAAGGGCCGCGACCGCCTCGCACAACGGTCACGACACCTCGTCGGGCAAGAAGGTCGAGGTCGACCCCGACGATGGGCAGGTAGTCGAGCAGCACCTCGGTGGCGACTTCCAGGCTGAGAAGCAGGTTGGTCGTTCGTCCGGTTCTCGCGCAGCGCTCGTTCCACTGCTGCGATCTGGTTCTCCCGGTCGCCTTCCAATGCCTTGCTCCTGATCGGCCCTTCCGGCCGCGAACAGCTGCGTCAGTAGGGACCGAACACCTCGTGCACCAGGAACCTGTTGACGCCGATCAGCCGCTCGTCCTCGCGCACGCGGAACATGGGTGGATGTCCGTGAGGTTGGTAGGCCTTCTTGGGCTGGCAGCCGTAGTGGATGGTCCCGGCGTGGTTCGCGTTGCTGATCAGCCGCCGATGGCAATGCACGCAGGACGTGTAGCTCCGCAGCCGATAGACCCGCTTCGAATCCGGGGCGGTGTTCAAACCGGGCTTCGTCCGCAACCGTTCGCGGCGAGCCGAGGCCTGCTGCGCCTGGACGACCGACCGGCTCATCCACCAGAGTCCGGGGTAGCCGTCAGGGCCGCAACCACCGGATCGTTGGCACACGAGGTCATCCACGCATTCTCGGCCAGCGGCCGCTGACCGCCGCGAACCCGTTGATATTGAACATGATGCTTCAGCAGCAGACTGTCGGTTGCCGTTCAGATCTTGGGAAGATGCAGACCCAAATCGGCGCCCCGCGGATCGGTCAATGTGCGCATCGCCTCGACCAGTGTTGTATACACCGGGTTAGGTTCCGCGTTTTCCCAGTCCCCGTCGCCCTCATCCCAGTTCTCAGCGAGATGGCCGGCCTTGGCTGGCGCGAACAGCCACCACAGGTTCTGCCACGGGTCTCGGAACCGCGCGATGTCGTAGCCGCCGTAGAAGGGGGACACGTCCGTGATCACGGTCGCTCCCCGCTCGCTTGCTCGGGTGAGCACGGCAACGGGGTCGGAAACGTACACCTGCGTGAATGCAGGGGTGAACGGCCAGTCCGCCTTCCTGTCCGCGACCATCAGGAGAGAGTTCCCGATCCTGACTTCTGCGTGGATCAAGGAACCGTCGCCTGCGGCATAGTCGGGAGCTCGCGCCTCTGGGTCTTCGACGGCGTCGAAGACATGCTGCAGGAACTCGATGAGATCGGCCGCGTGGTCCGTGATCACGAAGCCGTTGACGGTGTTCCGTCCTTCAGGTTCTGGTGCCTGCATGTCATTCATGTAGGCACAGTAGGACGCATTGCGGTCGGTCGGTGTCCGCAATCAGCCATGATTGCGCAGCAGGCACGGGCACTCGCAATAATCACGAAGCTCAGCAAATTCATGATCATCAAGGCCGTGCCTGCACCCCCGCTCCGGGTGATCAACCGTCGACGCGTCGACGGCATCCCTCGCAGCGCCTTGGCGTACATGCAAGCTTCGAATCAGCGCAGGTCACAGGTGTCACGCAGGCGGCCATAGTTGACAAAAGCAAGGAAGCCTCGCGTTTCGTGAACTCGTTGAACCGAACCCGCCGCCAAACTTGCTGTGGGTCTGCCTCCTATCGCGGCAACTCATGACAGCTTGCTCAACCCGGATGCCGACCGCATTGCCGGCGTCTTTTCCGATGAGGAGCGCCTGCCGCGGCGGGGCGGACATCGCAAACACCGTTCCGTCAATGATCAACCACGAGCCGATTCCGACTCAACGACGGCGGCCCAGGTTGCCGCCACGAACTTGTTCGTGGCGGCAACAAGAGCTGTACCGGGTCTCAGTCTTCGTCGAACTTCTGCTCCAGCCAGTATCCCGCGATGCCAGCCAGGCATCCTCCCGAGAAGCCGTATGCGGCGCCGCCGATGGCGCCTGGGATGGAGAACACGCCTGCGCCGGCCGCGGCGCCGGCCACCGCGCCTCCGATGGCGCCAGTCGTCGCGCCGATGATGCACGCTTCCGAGGGGTCGATGTTGCGGCCGGTGGGGTCGATCCGGTTGACGGGATTGCCGCTGACGTAGGCGTATCTGCTTGCCATGTCGGGCTCGAGGATCAGGCTGATGGGGTCGAGCGCGGTCCAGTTGGCGGTCGCCGGGTCGTGCCACCGGACGCCGCGCTTGAGCCAGCCCGTGATCTCGTCCAGCAGTCCCTGGGCGTAGCGGATGGGATTGGCGGCGGACGCTGTGCCGGTCGCGGTGAGTTGTCGTCCGGCGGGATCGTAGGTGTAGGTGGCCGTCACTGCGCCGCTGCTGTCGATCAGGGTCACGGGGCTGCTCTGGTTGTCCAGCGCGTAGTAGTGCGTGGTGCCATCAGGCCGCTGGAAGGTCAGGGGGGTGCCGGTGGGGTCGGTGTCGATGTAGCTGGTTTGGCCGTTCTTGGTGAACGACTGGAGTACCGGGACACCGTAGGCGTTGTTACGTCCGTAGACGTAGCGGGTCGTGTCCGCACCGGTGGTGGTGGAGACGAGTTCGTTCTGGTCGCCACCGGCCCAGGTGTAGGTGCTCGAGGACGAGCCCTGAGTGCGGGTCGTGGTGTGTCCGGCGGCGTTGTAGGTGAAGGTGCCCTGGATGGGGTCGGCGGTCCGGTTGCCGGCGGCGTCGTGGTTGTAACCGGCGTTCGAGATCTGGTTGCCGGTGTTGTAGGTCAGGGTCTGCGTGGTGGTGCCGTCGATCTTCGTGGTGAGCCTGTTGCCGGCTTTGTCGTAGGTGTAGGCGTAGTCGTGACCGCCGTAGTTCGACCCCGCGGTGAGCCGGTTGGAGGTGTCGTAGCTGTAGAGCGACACCGCACCGGTGAGGTTGTCGGTCGACCACTTGATCAGGCCGGTGTCGGTGCCGGCCGACGTCGACGGGCATGGTTGCCCGGAGATGCGGGGCGAGTAGCAGAAGCCGGTGTCGAAGGTCTTGGTCGCGTCGTTGGATGCCCGTGCGGTCCAGGTTCGCGAGATGCGGCCGCTCTTGTCGAAGGTGGTTTTCGTGTGGGCGGCGAAAGTGGTGCGTGCCGTGTTGGTGGCGAACCAGGTGTCGGTGCGCTTGCCGTCGTCGTCGTAGGCGAAGGCGGTCTTCTGCCCGCTGGGGGTGGTCATCTCGGTGACCTGGTTGGCCGCGTCGTAGCTGTAGGTGGTGGTGCCGCGGGCGTCGGTCTTCGACGTCAGGTTGCCCGTCTTGTCGTAGCCGTAGGACAGGGTGCCGCCGCCGGAGGTCGCGGTGCGTGAGGTGATCCGGTTTTGCGCGTCGTAGGCGAAGGTCGTCGTGCCCGAGGCATCGGTGCGGGTGAGGACGTTGCCCGCGCCGTCGTAGGTGAACGCCACATCGGGGGTGCCGTCGGAGTACTGGATCGTCTTGACCCGGTCGGCGCGGTCGTAGGCGTAGATCGTGCGCAGTGCGCGGCCGTCACGGACTGCGTGCAGGCGCCCGAACCCGTCGTAGGACATCACGATCGGCGCGAGACCCGAACCGGCCGCAGGGGTGATGTCGGTGATCTGGTGATCGGTGTTCGCGGTGTAGTCGGTGACGGTGTTGCGCGGGTCGGTGGAGGTGTTCAGGGTGCCGTCGGCGTTGTAGTCGACCTTCGCGGTCGCGGTCGCGGACGTGTTCGCCGCGCTCAGGGGGTTGCCGGCGCCGTCATAGGTGAACAGCTTGGAATTGCCCTGGCTGTCGGTGCCCCCGGACGGCAAGTACTTGGCGGCGCCGGTGTTGGCGTAGGTCGAGGTCGTCCTCACGCCGGTCGGTGCGGTGACGCCGGTCAGTGACTCACCGGAGTTCACGGCCGGGTCGTGCGCGAAGGTCGTGACTCCTCCGGTACCGCTGGTCGAGGTCGCGATGTCGGCGAAGGGGGTGTAGGTCTTGGCGCGGCTGCGGCCGAGCGGGTCGGCTACGGACGTCACCAGTTCCTGGGCGTTGAGGAAGTAGTCGGTCTGTGGCCCGTTGGAGGGGGTGGCCTCGGTGTTGTTCGGGCTCGCGACCAGCGTTTCCCCTGCCGAGTAGTAGGTGAACCGGGTCACCGCGGCGCCGGCGGGGTTCTCCTGGGTCACCTTCTTGACCCGGTGCGTGGCGTCGTACTGGATCGCCGTCTGCTTGCCTGCGCCATTGGTGATCGTGGTCAGATCACCGGTGGTCGCGTCGTACCCGAGCTGGGTGTTCTTCGAGGTCGGGTCAGTGATCTTCGTCAGCTTGCCCGAGGTGTAGGTGTAGACAACGCTGCGGGCAGTGCCGTCATCGCCGGTCTGGGAGATGGTGGTGAGGTTGCCCGACCAGGTGAGGTTCGCCGTCCGGGCACCAGCACCGCCGCGGGTCGACACGACCTGGCTCAGCTTCCCGGAGGTGTAGGTGAACGTGGAGCTCTGGGCGTTGCGGTCTTTGATCGACACCAGTCGTCCGGCCGAGTCGAACGTGGACACCGAATTGCTGTCGTGGTCGGTGATCGTCCAGCCCGAAGCGGTCTTCACCATCGCGACCTTGAAACCGGACGGCGACGTGTAGGCCGTCCCGCCGGACGGCTGGAACAAGCCCTCTCGGCCTTCAGGGGCGAGGTAGAGAACGGAGTTGTCGGAGTTGAGAATTATCTTGGTGTCTTGACCGACCCGCATCGCCCAGCCTGCGCCCGCTGCCCCGGACGGCAGTGCAGTCCCGGCGCCCAGGCGCAGGCTGTTGTAGGTCAAGCCCAGTTGAAGATCATGTTGAATGCCGGGCAGTGCCAGGTCGGAAGTGGTCACCAAAAGATTCCCGGTACCGACATCGACCGACATGGACACCGTGTCGGAGATGGAGAACGGGATCCGAGTCGCCGAGGGACGTGACCCGGTCAAAGTCGAGGTCAGCACCGCGGCGGCCTCCGCCGGAACCGGCCGAGCCACGAGAACAGGCCCCGAAATCAGTAACATCACGGCCGCCACCAGACTGACCGGACGACGAAAAAGAGTTCTTCGGATCATCAAGAAATCCCCCCGTTTGCGATTCATGATCTTTCATGACTTGCACATACGGCTAATGCCGTGCAGGCACGCCAAATGATGCCGATGCGACGACAGTCGGACAATATGCCAGCGTCCCGACATGAGCTCACCTACACTGAACAGTCATTATGCTGAAGCGTGGGACGACTGGCATGCCGCTCTAAGGCAGCTGAAGCCAGGTAAGCGCCACATAAGACGCGGGCGCCAGCGAACTCGACCGACATTTCGCGGCACGCGAGCAATGCAGTATCCTGAGTCATTCCGGATCAACAAAGAAAAGGCGCGCTTACAGCCCCAATTTGGGTGGATAATATCCGCAAGAGTACTGTCCGGCGGCGTCGATCTCATTGTCGTCCACCGCGGCGTTGCGATCCTCATTGAGCACGGACGCCTAGCGCTGCGCGATGCACCATGGGTTTCACCACATCGCGCCGAACGGTTGCGATCCTCGATGAGCGCGAACGACCAGCTCTGCGCGAGGGCGCCAGCCTCGTCGGTAACACACCTCGTTGCAATCGCTCGCTGAGCAAGGACGACCATCTCTACGTACACGTGAGAGGACCCTTCCGGGCAGAGGGGTGTTGTGATCCTCGCTGAGTGGACGCCTAGCGCTGCCGACCGTCAGCGTGGCCGGGAGTCGCAGAAGTTCGCGTCAGTCATGTTGCGACGAGCGGGCCGAATTCGGCGGCCGTGGTCACTGGCAAGGCCGCGTTTCTCCCTTTCCGACCTGCACGTTCCATCGTGGCCTCGCCGCTGACCCAACGCCGACCTCTTGGCCCGGCTCAACGCCGAACCCGAGACCAACCCACCCGCCAGCGTCGAGTACACCTGGGCAGGAAGACGAGCAGCCTGGGATTCACAGCCTCGCGCAGGATGGTGCCCTCCCCGAGGTCCGGCCAGGGCGGCGACACATATCGAGATCACCAACCGCCAGCGAAAATGCCGCCGCCACTGGCCTCAACAAGGACCTGTTAGCGGGAGCTTTAGCTTCATCAAGTCGGTTTCTCCTGGTTGAGACCACCGGAAGGGGGTGCCGACCGGCCACGCCGATCGGTGCCCCTTCCGGTCTTGCATCAGCGGTGGCGCAGCGACTGCTTCACCACGTACGCGCCCGCCAAACATGCGCCGAGGAACAACACGATCGGCACGACCAGTGGCCATTCGAGCAGCAGGGTGGCCACTCCAGCAGCACTCGTCAGGAACATGGCCACCAGGCCGTTGCGAATCCTCGGATCCATCTCACTCCTCACGATCCGATCAAATGAGCTTGCTGATTCCCTTGCCCACCAGGCCTCCGCTGACACCACCGATCACGCCACCGACCGCACCGCTGATCATGGCATCACGGATCTTGCCTGAGTCACCTCCGCCGATCGCGGCACCCGCTCCTCCGCCCAGGGCGCCGAACGTCGCTCCGACGACGGCGCCGCCGACGAGGCACCCCACTCCAGCGGTGACGGCGCAGGCTGCGCCGACGACGATGGCGGAGCCGATTCCTGCCAGGCCCGCGCCAACATCCTGGCCGAGGTCTGCCCCGCTGTAGGCACCGGTGGGGTCGCTCTGGTTGACCGGGTCGCCCTTGGCGTAGTTGTACGGGTTGGTCTCCTGGCCGGTCGGGTCCGGTGAGCGGAATCGGGCCATGGAGCTGTCGTAGACGCGATAGCCCATCAGGTACGGGCCTTGTTGAAGTTGGTAGACCCCGATGTAGCGGAACGGGTTCGCGCCTGCAGCGGCACCGGTGGCTGTGACGGCCCCGTACGGGGTGTAGTCGTATTCGGCGACCAGGTTGCCGGAGGTGTCGACCAAGCCGAGCACGCTGCCCTGATGGTCGGTGATCGCCCCGTACCGGGTGCCGGCGCCGTCCTTCAGTCCGATGAGCAGTCCTTGCGTGTCGCGGGTGTAGCTGGAGCGCTTGCCGTTGTCGACGGTCTCGGTGACGCCCAGGGCGGTGTGCGTCAGGATGTGCGTGACCTGGTTGCCGCCGGCGGTCTCGGTGATCGTCCTGGGCTGGGTCTGGTCACTGGTGTCGTAGCGGACGTGGAGCACCTGGGTTGTGCCGGCGTGGCCGGTGAGGACCTGGTTGGTGGGGCTGAACGTGAACCGCGTGTCCGGGTTGGTCGTGGACGCGTGGTTGCCGGCGCCGTCGAACGCCACGGTCGCGTCATTCGCCTTGGTGGCCTGGTCGGCGGCGTTGACGGTGAAGGTGCGGCCTTCGCCGGCGAGCAGGTTCGTGGCGTTGTCGTAGTTGTAGGTCGTGCCCGGCGCGGTCTTGAGCCTGCCGGCGCCGTCGTAGGTGAACGCGCGGGTGCTGCTGCCCCTGGTCTTGCTCTGGATCTTGTCGGTGTCGGCGCCGTCGGGTTTCGTGTAGCGGTTGGTGGTCTTCAGCAGCTCACCACCACCGGGCCGGGTGACGGTCACCGAGGTCTGGCGCCCGGAGTTGTCGTAGCCCGTGGTCTGCACGGCGCCACCGGGGAACGTCGTCGAGGTGCGCCGATCGGCGTCGTCGTAGCCGAAAGTCGTCGTGCCGCTGTAGGAGTCCTGCAACGTCTTGAGTCGGTTCGCCTCGTCGTAGTCGTACTTCGCCACACCGGTCGGCGTGGTCAGCGTCTTGACGTTGCCCGCCTTGTCGTAGGTGTAGGACACGACCTCGCTGCCACGCGTGACCTTCTCGAGCAGGTTGCGCGGGTCGTAGTCGAAGACCCTCGTGGCATCGGGTGTCTGTGTCCTGGTGAGGTTGCCGTTCGCGTCGAAGCCGTTGGACTGCAACACGATGCCGTTGTGCGTGATCGTCGTGACGCGGTCGAGCTTGTCGTAGCCGTAGACGATCTTCTTGCCGTTGCCGTCGGTCACACTGTCAACGCGCGAGAGCGCGTCGTAGGTGAATGTCGTCGGCTGGCCGGAGCAGGCGGTACGACCTTCGTCAGATTGCCGTAGTCGTCGTACTCGTAGGTCGTCTCGGCCTGCTTGCCGTCCTTCTTGGACTCGACCAGTCCCATGCGTTCGGTGTAGCGCAGCACTTCGAGGTCCGCGTTCAAGCCCGTCGAGCGGATGCTGGTCACGTTGCCGTTGCCGTCATAGGTCCGGGTCACCTGGTTGCCCGACGCGTCGGTGATCTGCGTCGGCAGGTACGGGTGCGCCGAGTCGGTGTAGCCGACGACGTTCTTCGCACCGGTCGCGAGTTTCGTTCCGATCAGGTTCTGCTGCGGGTCGTAGTCGTAGGTCGTGGAGTGCTGCAACCCGTTGGTCGTGACGTTGACGTCGCTGTTGGCCGTCCAGGTGCGCGACTGCGCGTGGCCGAGGGCGTCGGTGGCCTTCTTCTGCCGCCCCGGCGACTCGAACTCGTGCACCGAGCTGTGCAGGTTCGGGTCGGTCACCTTCGTCTTGTCGACGCCGTCGTCGGCGTAGATGGTGGACGCGCCGGTGCCGTCACGGGTCGGTTCGGTGAGTTTGCTGATCTGCGAGTATTCCGGGTCGTACTCGAGCTTCCACGTGTTCCCGCGGCCGTCGGTGACGGAGGTCAGCAGGTCCCGGTCGGTGTCGTAGCCGAACTTGACCTTGTTCCCCGCCCGGTCGGTGAGTTCGCTGATCAGATCGTCGTCGGAGACGTAGTTGCCGAACGTCTGCCCGGTCGGGTCGGTCAGCGAGGAGTCCCGGCCCTGGGCGTCGCGGTTGAACGTGGTGACACGGCCCTGTGAGTCGGTGATCGACGCCAGGGACCCGTCCGGCCGGTAGCGGTTGGTGTTGGCGTTGCCGTTGCGGTCGGTCTGCGAGACGAACCAGCCCTTGCCGGTGAACAGCCACCGCTCGCCGGAGTCGTTGAACGTGACGACGTAGCCGCCCTCGGGCGTCTTCGTCAGCGAGGCGCGGAAGTGCTCGGCGGGAGCGAAGGTGCCGTCCGCGTTCTCCGGGAACTCCACGCAGTACCCATTGGGGCCGTGCAGGATCCGCGAGTTCCCGACCGTGAAGCCCGGGTCCTGAAAAAGCAGTTGGAGACACCGAGCACGTCGAGTGGTCGTGGCGCAGGCTGATTCCGAGGAACGACCGTCGCTCAGATGGAGTTGGATCGCCTGCCGCGGGGACGGGTCCGACGACCCGTCCCCAGGTACTACTACTCGGGCGCGGATAGGCCGAACGATGACTCCACCACTAGACTGCCGACACATAACCGCTGGTCAGACCCGTTCCCATCCTTTGGTACTCCCGCCGAAGGCACCATAAGGAGGGAACAGGTTGGTAGCCCCGCTCTCGAAAGCGCTGTCGGCGTCTTCCGCCGCAACGAAACCGAATGCCTCCAGGCGCTGTGAGAGCTGGACTCCAGCACGGTGTCGAAGCTTGAAGCCGCGAGACGCGGTGATCCATGATCACCGGATGTCCCTCAGGCGAGAAAGTTAGATGATCGGGTACAGCAAAGTCACCGTGACGCGCGCGCAAGCACGGTAGGCCCGCTTTCGGGTGGTTCGGCCGGTCCCGGCGCGAGACGTCGAGCAACCCGGTGCCGGGCCGGTCGCGCTCGTCACATCGCTGTTCCAATGCGAGGTTGCCGACAGCCGTATCATGCGGTGGACGTGCGTCGAGCAGCTGGCGCCCCTGGGTTTCTCCCAACGAAGGGTGCTCGGCATGGCCGGCGAGGCGCACGACTCTGCGCAACCATCTGGTGGATCGGTCGACGACGACCGTCCCGATCCTCTCGAGCGCCTCGACGAAACCGCCGACGCGCTCGAGGTGTTGCGAGCCGCCCTCACCGGCGACGAGTCGCCCGACGACGCGCTGCAGCAATTGACGGAAACCGCGATCAACGCGATCGCTGACGCCGACGCGGTGACCCTCACCGTCATGACACAGCAGCAACCCCGCACCGCTGCCGCTACGGACCCGATTCTCGTCGACATCGACGAGAAGCAGTTCAGCGCCGACCGCGGCCCGTGCATGCAGTCCGCCCGCACCCTGGAAGCCGTCCGCGCGGTCGTCGGCGAACACCAGGACGAGTGGCCGGAGTTCGAAGCAGCCGCGGCAAGCCACGACATCCGCGCCTACCTGTCGGTACCAGTGGTGTTGCCGTCGGGGGACGGCGGTGAGGCACAGCACCTCGGCTCGATCAACGTCTACAGTCGCACCGCCGAGGCCTTCGACCCGTTCGACGAAGGCCTCATGCGCCTGTTCACCACGACCGCGTCCGCCACCATCGCCAGCGCACAGCACTCGCAGCGTCTCCACGACCAGATCCAGTCGCTGGAACGAGCCCTGGTGACACGTGCCGTCATCGACCAGGCGAAGGGCGTTCTGATGGCCGTGCACAAGTGCTCGGCGGACGAGGCCTTCGACATGCTCGTGCAGCGATCACAGCACGAGAACATCAAACTGCGCGACATCGCCAGGAACCTGCTCGACTCGGTCATGAACTCGTGAAGAGCGGCTCAACGACCCTCGGGATGTCCGTCCCGCTTGAACCCGGCGGACCAACGCAGTCGTTTGCGGTGGGTGCCGGTCCGACGAGCAGAGGCGGGATGCGCAAACTCGTCATCAGCGCGTACCGGCACCGTTGTGCTGCAAGCTGCTGGTCGTAAGACGGTGATGCAGAAGTGATCAGACCAGGATTCGTGCGTTGATGCTGGTCACATCGGGACCGCGGTGATGATGATGTTGTCCGCGTAGGAACGCTCCGCGCCGTCGAACTGCCCGCCACAGGTGAACAACGTGAGGCGAACCGAGCCCTCCGTGGAGAAGTAGGGCGTCAGGTCCAGGCCCTTCTTGGGCACCTGCTCCTTCGCCACCACGCGAAAGACCCGCGTCGTCCCGTCCTGCCCGACCACCGTGACCTGGTCTTCCGCGACCAGGTCACGAAGCCGGTAGAAGGCGCCGGGCCCGGACGTGGCGTCGTCCACGTGGCCGCCGATCACCACCGATCCGGCTGACTCACCGAGCCCTGGGCCGAACCGGTACCACCCGACCTCGTCGACGCTGGGCGGAACGGAGAACTCGCCCTTGTCGTCCACGCCGGTCGGGACGACGCGTGCGGTGAGCCCGATCGTGGCGATGGTGAGCTCGACCGGCTCCACCGGGGCACGAGAAGCCGCAAGTCCCTGCTGCACAGGAACTGACGGAACCGTCGTGGACGGCGGGGCCGAGCCGGCGGTCATGAGGTCGCGTACGGCGTCAGCGCCGAAGGTGTCGGAGCCCGAGTTCGCGGACCAGATGACCACCACGGCGACGCCGGCGACGGCTCCGGCCGCCAACCCGGCCCAACGCTTCACAGCGAACCGTTCCTGACTACGCGACGGGTGACCACGACAAGCCCGAGCACCATCAGACCACCGAACAGGAGCGGCGGTACCGAGCCGCCGTCCTCAACGGGACCGCGTCCCGCGGGCATCCCGCTCGGCGCTCCTCCGAGACCGGAGATCGTCTGTGCGGCCAGTCCCAGCGTCTTGCCCTCGGCGGACCCGATGGCAAAGACGACGGTCGAGGTGCCGGCCTTCAGGTCGACGTCCTTCGGTCCGATCGCGACAGTCGTCGTGCCCGCGAGCACGACATCCGCGTTGACCGTTCCCGCCGGTAGGTCGGCCTTGACCTCGTTGGGGTTGGTCAGGCCCGTGAAGACGGGCTTGCCACCGGCCCGCACGTCCACCGCGGGTGCCGCGGCGGTGTGGCGAACCACCAAGCGCGCTTTTCCGGCCGCGATCATCGCGGTGTCGTTGACGAATGCGGTGAGCACCGGTTTGCCCGACGCGTCCAGGTGCGCGGCGACGGAAAGGTTCTTCCCGGCCGGTACGGCGAGTGACTTGTTCTGGAGGATCGGGCTACCGACGGCTTCACCCGGCTTGGTCAGCGCCACGTCGTACGTGCCCGCGGCGAGTTCGAGTGGTCCCGCGACACTGGCAGGCTGGAAGTTCTCCAGCGTCTTCTTCCCGTTGACGTAGACGTCGACCGGCTGCCCCGGAATTCCGTGCACCACGGACACTTGCGAGGCTTGCTGGGCAGAAGCGGGCGAGGCCGTGCCCACGGTGACGGCCGCCATCACGGCGGCTGCGGAGACAATGCGGATCAGCCGACTGCTCAAGGTCGTTCCCCTCGTCGAGAGCGGATGTCACACCAGGTACGACCGAGGGGCGAGCGATGGATGCACCGGCAAGGCAATTCGTTTCAAGTCCTGCGTGCAGACGACGCCGGTTGCCCTGA
Organism: Lentzea cavernae; assembly: GCF_014653695.1. Lineage (GTDB taxonomy): Bacteria > Actinomycetota > Actinomycetes > Mycobacteriales > Pseudonocardiaceae > Lentzea > Lentzea cavernae. The sequence continues at coordinate 53,604 of NZ_BNAR01000006.1, forward strand.
ACGGAGGCCGTCAGACGTACGACCGTCACCACGTCCACACTGGATCGACGAGTTCTCCTGCGGTATGCGACTGCGATGACGACCACGACCAATGCCACGGCGCAGAGGGTCACCGTTCCCCGACCCGCCCAGTTCGCCGCGACCTCGAGGGAACCGCCCGCGAGATGCCCCAGGAGGATCGTGACCGGCATCCAGGTGATGACGCCGGCCGCGGCGAACACCGTGAACGTGACGGGGTCGATCTTGGACATGCCCGCAGTGACCGGCATGCAAGTGCGAACGAACGGGATCCAGCGCGCGAGGAAGATCGCGAGTTTTTTCCTCCTCAGCAACAGGTTCTCGGCACGTGTCCGATAATCACGCAGCTTCACCGATCGGCCGCGAGGTGCTTTGACTCGGATGAGTCGTCCGGTCCAGTAAGCCGCTTGATCACCGGAAATGCCGGCCGCGATGCAGATCGGCAGACACCACACCAGTGGCACGACGCCCTCGTAGCTGAGCAGCCCCAACACAAGCAGCGTCAGTTCCGCCGGGATCGCTACACCGATCAGCAACGCCGTCTCGACGAACAGCAAGCCCGCGGCGACGAGCATGACGATGTGCGGCGGAAACGTTGCCAAGGTCTGCGCCCAGTCGGTGAACATGACACAAGCCTGTGCCTTTGCGCCTGCCGACGCGTCGGGCTCAAGGCTTCACTGGATCCTCTCGGAGGAGGACACCGGATTTCGGTATCTCCTCCGGCCGGAGGAAGGGTCACCCTGAACGCCGCGCAACGGGCGAACGAAGCCGGTACGGCTGGGCACGAGCTGATCGTGCGACCGCAACAGGCACCAGATGCGCCACAGCGGAGACCAGCACCAGCAGGCCGACAACAACGCTGCCGGTGCTGGGACGGCCGATGCCGGCTGCGAGGCAGAGGATCGCCGGTAGGGGTGTGAACAGCAAACAGGCGCACCAGCGAGTGCGAGTCATCGGCGGGGCCTGCGGCACACGTAGGTGATGGCCGGCGGCATGTTCGCCCAGATCGTCCTGGTGGGCAGAACCTCTCCGAACGTCCGCTGCAGCAGACGGCGGTACTGCCTGCCTGCGGGTAGGGCCAGTCCCTGCAGATAGGCGAACGTGGTGAACACGCCTTCTGGTGCAAGCACCTCGGTGATCCGTTCCAGCAACAGCTGCTGCTTGGCGTGGCCGAACAGGGTCCACGGCAGTCCCGAGATCACCGCATCGACGTGCTCGTGGCCTTCGACCTCCAGCACGGTCTGGATGTCCGCGGCATCGGCGTGGTGTGCGGAGACCCCGGGGTGGTGCTGTCGGAAGAAGGACAACATCCCGGTGTCGGCTTCAACGGCGATCTGGTGGCCACGACCACCCAGCCTTGCGGCGATCACCTTGGTGACGGCGCCGGTACCTGGTCCGAGTTCCACCACAACCGGGTGTCCGCGGTCGGGGACGACCGTGGCGAGCCGTTCCGCGAGTTGCGAAGAGCTCGGAGCGATAGCGCCAACCAACCGCGGCGATCGCAAAGCCGCCTCGGTGAACGTCCTCCACTGTGTCGCGTTCATGACGACAACGGTCTCGCGTGGACGATACCGATCGCGTCAGTCCTCGAGTCCGTGATGACCGCCGGCGGACGGATACTGAGTCATCCTGCCGGAGGACGTTTCCCCGAACTGACGAGAACGCTCACTCACCAGGGCGTACGAAGCCACTTTCGTAGGCGTGGACCACAGCGTGGACTCGATCACGCAAGTCCAGTTTGGACAGCACCCTGCTGACGTGCGTCTTGACCGTCGTCTCCCCCAGGAACAGCTGATCCGCGATCTCGGCGTTGCTGGCGCCCTTGGCCAGCAGACCGAAGACCTCGCGTTCCCGGTCGGTCAAGCGGTGCAGGCGCGGGTCGGGCGGTGGCGCCACCGGAGTGCTGAGGTGCCGCTCGACCAAGCGGCGAACCACGGCGGGAGCCATCGCCGCGTCGCCTCGCAGCACAGCGCGGATCGCGACCAGCATCTCCTCACTGGTGGCGTCCTTGAGCAGGAAGCCGCTCGCGCCATGGCGGAGCGCCTGCTCCACGTACTCGTCCAGGTCGAACGTGGTGATCACGAGCACCTTGGTGTTCGGACTCACCTCGCACACACGTCGAGTGGCCTCCACACCGTCGAGCACCGGCATTCGGACGTCCATCAACACCAGATCCGGACGGTGCTCAGCCGCCAGTCGCACCGCCTGCGCACCGTCGGCGGCCTCGCCGACGAGTTCGAGGTCGTCCTGGCTGTTCACGATCATGCGCAGAGCGCTGCGCATGAGCTCTTGGTCATCGCAGATCAGCACGCGTGCCTGGCTCATGCTCAGCTGACCCCTCCCGCTTTGGCGCCACCGACCGGCAGCACGGCCTCGACCACGAACCCTCCGTCCGCGGTTCGCTCGGTGCGCAGTGTGCCTCCGTACATCGACACCCTCTCCCGCATACCGGGCAAACCGTGCCCACCGGAAGGAAGGTCGACCAGCGGCTGTCCTGCCGCTGTGCCGGCGCTGTTGCGCACTCGCAACCGCACCTCCCGACCGCTTGTGACAGGTCCCCAGTCGACCACCACCTCAGCCGACGCGGGAGGAAGAGCGTGTTTGAGGACGTTGGTCAACGCCTCTTGCACAATTCGGACGACTTGCACGACGAGCCCTGTCGACACACCCTCCGGTCCGCCACGCTCGTGGAGTTCCACGTCCAGACCGGCGGCGCGAATCGAGTCCACCGCGCCGCGGAGATCGGCGCCCGTGGGCTGTGGTGTGGTCCCGGTCGGCTCCTGACGCAGCAGGTGCAGCATGTGCCGCAACTCCCCCATTGCGTCGCGACCTCCGCGGCTGATGTCGCGCAACGCCTGCTCGACCTGATCGCCGCCGCTCACCAGAGACATCCGAGCGCCTTCGGCCTGCATCACCATCATGCTCACCGCGTGGGCGACCACGTCGTGCATCTCCCGTGCGATCCGGGTGCGCTCCTCAGCCACCGCGGCACGTGCCAGCGCTTCCTTCTCCCGCTCGGCGCGAACCGCCCGGTCCTCCACCGCGCGCAGATACGCCCGGCGGGCGGAGACGAACTCTCCCAGCAGCCAGCAGGTGAGCAGCAACATCGCCACGAATCCGATCATGGCGGTGGACTGCCGCCACGACTCACCACTGAAATCAACGGACGCCGCCCACCAGGCGACGAGGATCGCGCTGCAGGCGAGCACCGGCCACACCTGCCACCGCCTGCCGTAGACGACCACCGAGTACAGGATCGGCGCCAGGGTGAGGTTCACCGTCGGCACGAACGAGCCCCACGGTGACGTCACCAACTCCGCCACGATCGTGGCCAGCACGATCGTCGCTGCTGTGCCTGGATGATGGCGCCTGATCAGCAGAGGACCGACCAGTCCGATGATCATCAGCGCCTGCAGCCACAACGGAGACCGGTCCAGAACGGCGTACGGCAACGCCGCCCATGCGAAGAACGCGACCAGGGCCAGGTCGAACGCCACCGGCCGCGACCTCAGCCACACCATCACCCGCCGCACGTCAACTCCCAGCCCGGCCCATCGACGATGATCGGCCCTCAGCGTAAGGCTGATCATCGCCGCCAGCCCGCTCACCGCGGTCACGACGGGCAACCGAAGGAGGCGATCGCACGACCACAACACAAGCAAACTCCCAGCTGGTCAGCGTTGTTGCCGCGCAACGCCCTTGAAGCCGGAACGCAACCGGCCACAAAGCAAGCTAGAGATGGTCGGGCGTTCTCAGCGTCCACCTGGGAGACGAAACGTGTCCTCCTCGCGGAGGAGCCTGGTATCACTCGCCGGCCTGCAATGGGTTGACGGGCAGTGTGCACGTGCTGCCGGTCACCTCCTGCCGAAGGATGACAAGGGCTCCTCCTCAAGGGCAGCAGAGCAGACCCGACGCAGGATGTACGACGACGGGGAGACGACGACGATGAACTCCGACACCAGCTGACAGAGCAGCCCAAGCGACTCGGAGTCGAAAAGATGATCTGGCACAGAGCATCGTCGAAGACGATCCTCGTCATCAGATTGCTGATGGCGGCGATCTTCATCCTCTACGGCTGCGTCAAGCTGTTCGGCGGACAGTACTACTACGGCGACTGGAACGACCTCTCGAAGGCCACGGTCGACGGCACCTCACTGGTCTGGCTGTTCTACGGCTACTCTCCCTTCTACGGCCGGATCACCGGGTTGTTCGAGCTGGTTCCGGCCATCTTGCTGGTGTTCCGCCGCACCACGTTCGTGGGCGCCTGCGCGCTGCTCGTGATCGGCCTCAACATCACGCTGATGGACTTCGCGTTCGACTACCCCTCGGTCAAGTACATGGCGGCCCTCTACACAGTCCTCTGTGGAGTCCTCGTCCTGCACGACCGCGCCAAGCTGCGTGACATCTTCGCCGATCCGTTGACGACCGGCACTCCTCACCTGGACCGTGCTCGATCGCAGGACCGGGGTTGAGTTCGGTGCCCAAGGCAGTGGTGGTGGGATCGGGCCCGAATGGGCTGGCGGCGGCGGTACGCCTGGCCCAGTACGGCATCGACGTGACCGTTCTCGAGGCCGCCGACCGGCTCGGTGGGGGCGCGAGAACGACGGAGAAGCTCGTCGCAGGGACGCTGCACGACGAATGCTCAGCTGTGCACCCGACCGCCGTGCTCTCGCCCTACCTGCGAGAGCTGAGGCTGGACAGGTACGGACTGCGGTGGCGGCATCCCGAGGTGATGCTCGCTCACCCTCTCGACGACGGCACGTGCGGGGTGCTGCGGCGCTCAGTGGACGAGACCGCGGCGGGCCTGCCCGCAGGAGATGGTCAGCGGTGGCGGCAGGCGTACGGACCACTCGCTGCCAACCTGGAGGCCACAGCGAGCGACTTGCTGGGCCCTTTGCTGAGGTGGCCGTCCCATCCGGTGCATACGGCACGATTCGGGCTGCGCGCGGTGCCGCCCGCCGCGTTGACGCGCCTGCTGTGGCGCTCCCCCGTCACGCAAAGCCTGTTCCTCGGCGTCGCCGCTCACGTCATGCACGATCTGCGCGCGCCGATGAGCTCCTCGGTGGCGGCGATGCTGATCTCGGCAGGACATCGGTTCGGATGGCCGGTCGCCGAGGGTGGCTCACAAGCGATCACGGATGCGCTGGCCGCGCTGTTGCGAGACCTCGGTGGCAAGACCGTGACAGGCACCAGGATCAAGCGCAGTTCGGAGTTGCCGGACGCGGATGTCGTCGTGCTCGACACCTCGCCTTCTGCTGCTGCACGGATTTTCGAAGGCCACCTCCCGGGACGCGTGCATCGGGCGTACCGCCGCTGGCGTCACGGCCCGGCGGCGTTCAAGGTCGACTTCGCCGTGCGTGGTGATGTGCCCTGGAGCAACGCCGACTGCGGTGTGGCGGGAACCGTCCACCTGGGTGGTGATCCGGACGAGGTGATCCGCACAGCTCGCGATGTCCGGCGCGGCAGGATGCCGGACGCGCCGTTCGTCCTGGTCGGGCAGCAATACCTCGCTGACCCGAGCCGATCTGCCGGTGACGTGCACCCGATCTGGGCCTACGCGCACGTGCCGCACGGATACAACGGAGACGCCACCGCTGCGATCGTCGACCAGATCGAACGCTTTGCTCCTGGCTTCAAGGACAAGATCGTGGCGTTCTCCGCCAAGAAGCCCGCAGATCTGATGCGCGGCAACGAGAACTACGTCGGTGGCAACATCCTCACCGGAGCCAACGACCCGTTCCAACTGGTGTTCCGGCCCCGTCTGACACCTCACCCCTACGACACCGGCATACCCGGCGTCTACCTCTGTTCCGCCGCCACTCCCCCAGGAGCCGGAGTCCACGGCATGAGCGGGTATCACGCCGCCGGGAGAGCCCTTCGCCATCTGGGCCTCGCGCCCGCGGTCCAGTAGTCGTCGGCTTCTTCCTTGACGAGGCGGCACATCGAAGTTGCGCGCGAATGGTGAGGGCGCCGTCGTGCACAGCGCGAGTAGCGTCGCCGTGCCCGGTCAGACGCGTTGCGCCTGACCGGGATCGATCGAACAGGCGTCAGCGGTCGTCTCGATCAAGGGTGAACGAGACCTCGTACAGACCTGGGTGGGCTTGCCCGAACGCCTTGTTGCCCTCGATCATGCCTCGGGACTTGAGGTGCTGGAACACCCTCTGCGCGGCATCGTGACTCTCACTCTGCGCGTAATTCACCACGCGAGTGCCGTCCAGACTGCGGTGAAGGCTCGCCGACATCCAGCCGGGCACCTCGCTGGCGACCTGGGCAGCAGCGGCGAGGTAGTCGATCAAAGGCTGCTGGCGATCCGGCTCCACGGTGAAGACGTTGATCTGCGTGACCGTTGGACCAACACGAATGATGGGCATTGCTTCTCCTCTACGTGACCAGACGAGAAGCCGAGAACTCGACACACGGGCAGCGCCAAGCCTCGGCATCTCGCCGAGAACTTGTCGCGGGGCCGTCGCCGCAGCGACGGACGGAGCCTCGTGATGAGGGGTCGGGCTTACCTTTGCCGACCCAGGTCCTTTTCGACCGTTGCACAATATCCCACCGACATCGACATCACCACCGGGAGTTGTCGTTCAGGTGCGGAGGAACAGACGCCGTCGGGCCACCATCGCACTGCCGGAGAGCCGAGCGCAGACGTTCGTTGAGCGCGGTGCTTCCGACCACGCCAAGGCGATTGTGGTGCGTCACTGACATCTTCGTGGAGCTCTACTTTGGACATACCCCGCTACAGCAGCGAGAAGCGCCTCGTCAGGGCGGAAACGCGGTTGCGCGGACCGAAAACGGCCACCCCCACGTAATCGATCTCATCGCCGGGAGTTCCAGCCAACGTCGCCAGGTAGTCCTCATACGCACGGGCACGACGGGCGACCTCGTTGAACCCCACGACCAACAGGTCCGGCCGGTCGGCAGCTTTGACGAACAACTCCCGCAACTGCTCTCGGCTCGCGGTCACGACAGGAATGGGATGGGTGTTCAAACCGAGGTGCACTCCGCCCGACGCGTCCTTGCCGTCCTCGCCGAGGGAATCCGCGATCCGGCCTCCCATGCTGAGCCCCAGAACTGCGGCAGCGTTGACCGCATGACCGCTGGGCAGCGTTTCATCGATCACGATCACGAGCTTGGTGGTCTGTCGCGCAACTTCCGTTTCACTGGACACAGCGAGAAAACCTAGGCGAAAAGGCGGCGCAGACCACTCAGTCGTGAACTTCGTTCGGCAGATCGAATGCTTCACCGATCATTGCCGAACCTCATTCGGCGGTAGCCGTTTCTGTCGACCGTTTTGACATGGGCTCGCGTGCCGGTCGGAATGGGAGACCTCGGTCAGATGCGGAGTTGGCGCCCGCTTGGCCGGTCGCGATGAACACGCACTCGCCCCGCGCACCGGGCAGATCTCACTCGGCTACGGCAACTACCTGCCCCGCGATCCCGCCTTGACCGGGCCCTGGATCGCGCGGACCACCTCGGCGTGGTCAGCGCGACCGAGAACAGATTCGCCGCCAGGTCGGACATCGCCGTCGAGGACCTCCACGACGAGCCCAGGTGTCCGCGGCGGCGTGCGCTGGTGATTCTCCAGCACCGACATCGGCGCCTTCGCCGAGCACCACTCGCCTACCGGCAAGTCCTTCGTCGTGCCCGTCCTGTCCCACTTCGAGATGGCGGGCGCCAAGATCCAGCGATGCGAGGACTACTACCCACCTGCCCGTGCGAACACTGCGCTGTTACCGCTCGGCAGGGCTCTTCGCGCCCACGTCGCGCTCGGGTACGGGGCTGGGGATCGCCCCGCGGCTGGTGCTGGAGACCAGCGGTGCCGCAGACAAGCTCACTGTGGTCGCGTCCGGTCTCGCTCCTCTCCCCATCGAGCTCTGAGTGCGCCGCACCACCCGTTGTAGCGGCCCCGTGGGAGCTGGCAACGAGCCGTCCTGAGTCATTGGCGCCGGCGACGAGTCCCGCCAGGGGTCTGCCGGACGGACCATGCTCGGCCGAGCTCTGAGCCTGTCGAACACGGGCTCGTCCGGTCGGCCTCGATGGAGCGGATCGACGCGGGCCGGCGCCTCAGCGGTGCGGCCGACCACGACAGCTCCCTGCCATGGTGGTGCCGCTCGACTCGCCCGAACTCGCGCTCGCGAACGACATCGAGGTTGCCAGCCACCCCGTCCTCGTCACAAATCAATCAGCAGCTGTCGCCCCTGTCCAGACTCTTGCCGCGGCGATCGTCTCCACCGTCAAGCATCAGTCCCGGCAGACAGGAGACAACAACCACGACGCCATTCCCGCGTACGAGCCGGATCCAGACCCGAGGTAGGCCGCAATCGAGCTGACAGGATCACGCGGCCGCCGGGCGAGGTGAGCAAGTCCCTGACCGCCTCGGTCGGCAGAACCACGGTCAGCACGTCCGCGCGCAAGTTGCCCAGTCAGTGCCATGCCGCGCCGCCCACTCCCCCGGTCTGCTCGGACGAAGCTCCGATCTCCACACTGGTGACCAGGACGTCAACCCTGCCGAACTGCTCGGCGTGCCGCTTGGTCACCTGCTCCGCCTGGTCGGGTTCACTGAGGTCGGCGACCAGCGTGCTCACCTGCCCGGAGATCCTGTTCGCCGCCTTCCCCAGGACCTCGACGCGCCTGCCCATGATCACAACCTCGTTGCCGTCGAGCGCGAACCGCTCACCGGCCGACTGCTCATCAGACTCCGCGGATCGGGCGCGTCGAACCGGTCTCGAACTCGCCGCGATCTGTTCGACCAGTGATCGGTGTCCGTTCGGGCGGCGTGCCCGATCTTCGTGTCCCCGGTCGCCGCTCAAGCTGGACGAAGTGTCCACAGTGGCGTCTAATTCTGCCCAAGCGCGCAATCAATCCACTGTGGACTATAGCGCGCCGTCGATCGGAACTCTTTCCACTTTTCCAGGACATGCAGGAGAAAAACATGGACTCGACCGTGTCCAACTTCGTGACGATCATCATCAGTCTTGTTCTGATCGCCGCGATGTGGCAGGTCTTCACCAAGGCGGGACGACCCGGCTGGGGCGCCATCGTCCCCGTCTACAACCTCTACCTGTTGGTGAAGACCGCAGGCAGGCCCGGCTGGTGGGTCGTGCTGTACCTCGTGCCCGTCGTCAACATCGTCGCGCACCTCCTCGTCTCGCTCGATCTCGCGCGATCCTTCGGCAAGAGCAAGGCGTTCGGTGTCGTGGGACTGTGGCTGTTCAGCGTGGTCGGACTCGCGATCCTTGGATTCGGCGGTGCGCGGTACACCGGTGTGGACCGTGCCGGGCAGGACAGCGCCGCCTTCGCTCACTGAGACGACCTCCCCTGAGCACAAAGGCTTCTGGACTAGAAGAAACAGGATTACAGCCATGCAGGAAAGTGCGCCGTCGCGGCGCTGGCTCAAGGTGCTCATCCCGGTCGCGATCGCTGTGGTGATCACCGGCGCCAGTCTGAGCGCTTACCTCGTCGAACGGTCGCAAGGGCAGACCATGCACACCATGGGCGACGCTGCGACGCCTGACCGGCTCGACGTGCAGTTCTACGTGCAGAAGGTCGACCCGGTCACCGAAGAGGTCTCCGCGCAGGTCTTCGTCGAGCCCGCCGGGCGGTTCGCCGACCAGGACGGCATGCCCGCGAACGACATCACCCTCTACGTCAACGCGATCAAGGGGGACGTGCTCTCGTTCAAGGCCGGCAAGAACCCGAGCGTGGCGGACGTGCGCGTACCGCTGACCACCGGTGTCATCACGGACTACCCGTTCGACCGCTATGGCGTCGATTTCGGGTTTTACGCGGAGACCGCGGCCGACTCCATCCCGGTGAACGTGACGTTCAGCAGCGCGGACTCGTTCTTCAGGCTTGAACCGGGACAGGGGAAGTCCGAATCAGGCGGACTCGAGTTCAGCGCGACGGCCAGTCGTACCACGGGGATGTTCGCATTCGCCATCTTCATCATGATCTTCATGTGGTGCCTGAGCATCTCCGCGGTGATCGCGGCACTCTACGCGGTGGGTGGCAAGCACGGCCTGCTCTGGCCGTCGATGAGCTTCATGGGAGCACTTCTGTTCGCGTTGGTGCCTCTGCGGAACGCCGTACCGGGATCGCCGCCGATCGGTTCGGTCGTCGACTTCGGGTCGTTCTTCATCGCCGAGACGCTGATCTCGCTCTCCCTCATCACCACAGTCGTTGTGGGCTATCGGACCGAGTTGAGGAAGAAGGCCGCTGCCTGAAACCGGGCCGGGGTCTCACACGCGTGACCCCGGCCCGCAGCGCAGTGTGGAAGGGACAGCAAGCGGGCTACGTTGTTGATCCGGCGGAATCATGAGCCGGCCCTTGCGGCAGGGAACTCCGGCACTCGCCGGAGCTGGCGGAGTCGATGCGCCTGGCTTTCGAGGAGGTCACCACCGCCTTCCCTCGATCGCCTCAAGCGGGTGATCGCGCAGGAGCAGCGGAACAGTTCCCTGACGATCAGCGGGGATGCGCGGTCGCTGGCGGAAGCCCTGGATGACATGTGGCTCGGGGCCGGCGTTCTGGCGAGGATTTGCCGCGAGCACGGGCAGATGGACACGATGGTGGCCACCCGCCGGCTACTCGGCCTGTAACACGACCACACAGGTCCCGATCCACAACTCGGGAACACCGGGTACAAGAAGGGCTTCCGGCTCAAGGAGCTGACCGCTCCCCTGCTACCGCTTGAAGCGCGCCGGGTGGGACGTCCAGCTCGCTTCGCTCCTGAATGTTGAGCCGCCGCCGAACCCGGTGAGCACCGAGGTGAACGCGCAGACCGGTACTCGTCGTTTCGAAGCCGACGTGGAAGCGACCACGGCGCTCGCGAACCCGTGCGTCTCGATTCCGTCGACGTCAGCACCTCAGCTGCACCCCCGACACCTCGGCATTGGCGAACCCGGTGACCTTCTTGCCCTCCACCATTCGACGCGGCCTCCAACCCGGCGGCACGGACCGCTGAGGGGCCTGGCCGAGAACGAGAGCCCGGTCCGGTTGATCGAGGCCACTCTGCGTTCGGGCACGACGTCTTGCCCTTCCTCGTCGAAGACGAACTGGAGAAGCTGAGCGGGTCCTGCTCGAAAGTCGCCGACTGGCAGTCCCACGTGGTCCAGGACGGAATTCTGATCACCGGCCAGAACCCGGCGTCAGGCGTTCGGTGGCCGCTCATGGCTCATGCTGGTCTTCGTTCGGCCGACGAGAAACGGGATCTCGTCTCGCAGTCCTCTGGACCACGAGACGAGATCCCGATCAGGCCATGGGTTTCGGCGTATGACGCACAATCACGCCACGGCTCAGCAGCCCTGCAGTGCGATCAGGTGGTCAGGTCGTGCTGCAGGATGTGGGTTCACTGTTGCGAGTTGTACTCCCTCAGGTCACCGAGGAAGCCTGAGTTCTCCTGCTGACCGTGCCGGTCAGCGCCGAGTTCCTTCCACAGCTCGTGAACCAGGTGCAGCATCGACCCCGTGGCGAACGCCCTCCCCGCCACCGTGAGGTGGCCACCGGGCGCGGCGAGCTCCTCGAAGTTCTTGATCCACCGGCTGATGTCCGCAGCCTCTTCCGGAGTCTTGCCGAACTTGGTCGTGAGCACGCTTTCCAGGTGCTGCTTGCCGTACTTGCCCAGGTCTTCGATGTGATTCTTGGCCTCGCCCCAGGACAACGGCTTCGTCCCTCCCGCACCACCTGGGCCGGGAGTGTCCGAACCGGGCGGCTTGGGTGCTGCGGACTCGCCCACCGGGGGTTTCGGCGCGTTCGGGTCGCCCGTGGAAGGTTTGGGCGCGGCGTCGTCCGGTTTCGGCGTGGCCGGAGTGTTCGGCGCGCCGGGAGGCGGCGTGCTCGGCCTGGGCGCACCACCGGTTCCGGGCGGTGTGGCACCGCCGGCTCCTCCGCCTGGCGGCGGCGAACTGGGGACTTCTTGCGGTTTCGGCACCGTGGGCGAGTCCGGCGGTTTGACCGCAGGGGGCGTGACAGTCGCCGTGTTCGTGCCATCCGCCGGCGGCCGTTGCACGGGCGGGGGTTCAGGGGTGTCGCCCTTGCCGCCTGTGGCCGGAACCTCGGGCGGTCTCTGGGTCGTGGGCACATCCCCTGCGGGCGGCCTGGGAGCGCCGGCCCCGCTGCCTCCTGGGACCTCCGGCGGCCTTTGCACCGGCGGAACATCAGCAGCGGGCGGTCTGGGGCCACCGGCACCGCCGCCACCGTTGATCGAGGGCGTGTCACCGTTGCCCCTCAACGGAGGAGGAGTCGAGACGCTCGACGAGCCGCCTCCCCTGGTGAAGCGCGCCGCGTCGTCGCTCATGTTCGTGAGTGCTGTGCCGAGGTCGTCCGCCGCCTTCGACGACGAAGTGAGCAGCGACTTCAGTTTGGCGATGTGACCCATGATCCGGGCCAGCGCTTCCAAAGCGGTCGCCACGGCAGTGCCGACGAACGCGACCACCGACGCGCCCAGCGTGATCGGCGCCAGGCCCATCGCTACCAGCGCGCCGCCGATCAGGTTGCCGATCACCATGGCGATGATGTCCCGCACCAGCGAGCGCACGGCAGTGACGACCGCACCCATCGTGCCCATCAATTTCGCGGAGGCGTTGACCGCGGATCCGATGGCCTCGAGTTCCTTGGCGACGTGCGACATCGTCGCGCGGAAGCGCTCGGCCGCTTCACCGGTCCACCCGTCGAGCTTCCTGAGTGCGTCGAGGTGCCCTGACGCCAGCCCTTCGTAGCCGGCGGCGTCCTCTTTGAGCTTCTCGGTTTCCTGCCGGATGGCGATGTTGTCGCCGATGAGCAGGTCGAGCGGCTCGCGCAGGAAGAAGATGTGGTCGATCAGCCAGCCGACGCCGGCACCGAGGACGGCGCCGAGCGGGTTCAGCGCAGCGCCGACGACGTCGAACGCCAGACCGACGCTGAAAGCGGCGATCGAAGCGCTGTCCTGGTCCTGCGCCGCCTTCACGAGGCCCGCCACGGTGTCGACCATGCCCGCGCCGGAGAACCCGTCGGTGAACTCGGTCCCCTCACCGAAGCCAGGGGTGAGTGTCAGGCCCTGCACCATCAGAGACCTCCGGAGAACGTCTTGGCATTGCCCTGGTCGGTGTTGCTGTACGTGGCCGCAGTCAGGCGGGCGTTCTTCGCCGCCTCGCGAAGACCCGCCTCGTACTTGCCGATGCACTCCTCGGCCTTCTTCACCTCGACGCGCGCGGCGGCGGCGAAGATCTGTCCGACGATGCCGAACACCAGAGGGTCGAAGTGGACGCTGCCGAGCACGCCCTTCGAGGTCTCGAGCTGGGCGACGAGGTCGTCGAGGTTCGCGGAGAACGTGGTGATCGCGTCGGGATCCACGCCGAAAGCACCCGTCATCGACTACCTCGCAGGGTGGAAACGAGCGGAGGGTTCACCACGGCCGGTCGTCCTCTTCGCTGCGGTCGTACTGGGCTTCTTCTCCCTCTTCTTCCACGGCAGGAGGGAGGTAGGACATCACCAGGTCCATGGACTCGGTGCCCGCACCGAGCGGCGCGAAGGCCTCGATCATCTTCTCGGAGGCCGCGCGCTGTCCCCTGCCGACTGCCTCCATGATCGAGGCCCGCAGGCGGTCGGGGCTCAGGCGAGCCGCGTGTTCGGTCAGCTGGATGTCCTGCAGGGCGCCGGTAGGGGCGATCATCACCCGCACCGCGTGATCGTCCGACATCACGGTGGCCGACGCGCAGGCCATGTCCTCGCGCAGCTGTGCCGACTTCGCCGCGAGATCGTCGGCCTTGGCCTGCATGTCCCGCATCCACTGGTCGGGATCGATCCCGACCGACTCGCGTCCGTCCACAGGAGCCAACGGATTCATGAAATTCCCCCTCACGCCGAGTTGGCGTTGTTTCGAGTTGCTGTCCGGCTCCACCACCGCAGACGTCGCTTCGGGCTCAGGCAGGCTGCGGCCGGGCCTTCGTCTTCAGGGCGCCGATGACCGATGGAGGCAGGTTCTCGCCGGGGACCTCGAACAGGTCGCCCCCCATGACGTAGCTGGCGGACCGGTGTTCCTTGTCGTCCTCGCCCTTGCCGCCGGCACCGGGAGCCATCGGCGCGCCACCCGTGCCGGCACCCATCGCGGACGCGCCGGCGGATCCGGTCATGCCCATCGGCATCCCGCCGCGCGGCTGACCTTGCACACCGGCCGAACCACCGGGTGTCATCGAACCGCCCGCGCCACCACCCGCGCCGAATGAACCGCCGCCACCGCCACCCGACGAGGGGCTGAACGGCACGGGGCCACCGTTCGCGCCGGCGCCACCACCGAAGCCGCCCGCACCCGGTGCCGCCGGAGCGAACTTGAGGTTCTGCGGGGTGTGGTTCGTGCCGGGGGTGTTCCTGCCGGCAGAGGGAACCATCGGGATCTGCGGCGTGTAGGCGCCGTTGCCACCGGCTCCGCTGGTGTAGGTGGAGCCGGAAGTCGCACCGGGGTTGTAGCCCGGCGCGGTCGGCACGTATGCGGCGGCGACGTTGGTGCCGCCGGGGTTGTAGCCGGGCATCTGCGGCGTGTAGTTACCACCACCGGCGCCCAACCCCGGAGCGGACGGGGCGTACGCCGCTGCAGCGGGCTGGTTCACGCCGACACCGCCGGTTCCCGTGCCACCGCTGGCACTCGGCGGAGCGGCGATGGCACCGGCACTCGCGGTCTGCGTCGACGTGTACGCGTCGACCCCGCCGAGCGCAGGCGCGGCACCGGACCGCGCCACAGCCATCACCGGCTCTTCCACCTGACCGGTGTTCGGGTTGAACGGCGGCTTGAAAGCGGGCATCGACGAGTCGATCTGCCGCGAGTTGTTCTCCATCGCGGTCATGACGTCGACCGCCTGCTCGTGTGCGGCGCGCGACGACGCGTTGGCCATCGCGATGTCCGCGGAGGCCAGCACGAACGCGGGCGTGCCCGGCTGTGACAGCGCGGCGGTGGCCCTGTTCCAGTCGAACTCGACGGGAGCGGGCATCTGCGCGCGGGCGGCCTCCATCACACGGCCCTGGTCGGCGACCTTGTTGCCGACCTCCACCGCGGTGCGCGCGGTCTCGTCCACCCATTGCCCGAGCTTCTTCATCGCGTCACGCGCGGCCTCCGCGGCCGCACCCGTCCACTTCGACTCGGACGCGGTGATCACGGAGGTCATCGTCCGCGACGCCTCGGTCAGCTCGGTGCCGTACCTGCTCCAGTCGGAGCTGATCTGACCGGCCTGACCGGGATCGTTGCCGTTGTGCACGGCGGCGTACAGCTCCTGGTGCGATCGCGACGCCCAGTTCTGCGGATCTGTGAGGACCGGAACGTTCTCGACCTCGCCGGGGTCGGTCTCGGAGAACATGACCGGCTCACCTCTCGACTCGATGGACACGGCTCAGCCCGCGCCCATGTGCTTCTTCAGTTCGGCCTGCTGTTCCTCGTCGAGGCGCGTGAAGTTCTCGATCGCCTGCACGATCGAGTTCTTCGTCTGTTCCAGAACCGCGCGGTACGCGGTCATGACGCTCACGAACGAGTACTGCTCCCCCTCAGCCCGATCAGCGAACTTCTCGCGCATCCTGTCGCCCACCGGGTTCGCGCCCAGTGGCGCCGGACGAGCGATGCTGTAGCCGGCACGCTCGAGCCACGTGTCGACCTGGTCGATCTGGGACTGGAACTGCCTGCGGAGCTCTTCGCCCGCTGCCGGGTCGAGCTGCACCTGACCCGAGCTCACGGTGTCTCTGAGCGGAACAGGGTCGTTGTCACCGACGATCTTCATACGAACCGATGTCCTCTTGAGTCGTTGCCGCACAACCTCGTCGTGGTTGCCATCGATCACACGGAAATCTGCGCCCAATGGTTCGAGCTCTCGGTCAGGCCTTGAAGTAGGGCGCGTTCACCGGTCCGTACGTCGACACATACAGGCCGCCGTTGCGGCTGTTGAACCACACGCCACCGAGCTCGAACGGCTTGCCGTGGTCATGGCCGGTGACCCGCACCCACGCGTTGAGGTCCAAGGTGCCCCAGTACGCGTTCCAGCAGGAACCGGGCTGGACGACCGGTGAGCTGAGGGAGCCGGAAGCCTGGCCGGTCTGGGTGTAGGTGGAGTTGATGTAGAACGACGCCGCGTAGGTCCCCTTGGCGCACAGCTGCACCGGTGACCACAGGTTGCCGGGACCGGCCTGCGCGGCGGGTGCCGCAGTGAGCAACGCGGCCGCGACTGCCACAACGGCAATGATGATCTTCTTCATGATGGGGAGTCCTTGTCGGGGTCAGCTGGTGAGGGTCGAGTGGATCCTCGACCTCACCGCGTCGAACCCGTCGCACGAACGGCGAAGTGGGGGTCGAGAGGGCAATTAGGACCGCACCGTCGGACACCTACAGCACGCCGGCTCGCATGGCGTGCGCCACGGCGTGCGCCCGGTTGCGCAACCTCAGCCTCGTCAGCATCTGGTGCACGATCTTCTTCACCGTTCGCTCCGAGTAAGCGAGCAACCTCGCGATCTCCGCGGTGTCATGGCCGTCCGCCAGCAGCCGCAGCAACTGCTTTTCCCTTGCTGTGAAGGCATCACCGCCGCCACTGCCCTCGGCCAGCTCGGTCACGGGCAACACCGGCGCCCAGTCGCCGGCCAGCGCCTCGTCGATGGCCTGTGACAGGCGCTCGCGAGTCACCGCGCGTCTGTTCAGCAGTCCGGACACCCGGCAGCGTGCGAGCATCGCACTGTCACCTCGCGTCAGGTGGTCGGTCACTAGGAGCGTGCGTGCCGACGAGGAACGGGTGATCCAGCGCACTAGGTCCAGAGTCGTCTCGTCGACCTCGTCCGTCACCACCATCGCGATGTCCGCCTGGCCGACCTTGTCCCTGGGCACCACCGTCACCGCGGGCCTGTCGGCCAGCAGACTGCTCACCCCGGGCAGGGCCAACGCGTCTGCGGAGCACACGGCGACCATCACGCTGTTCATCTGATCTCTCTCACTACACCGATGGAACTCGTACGAGGAGTGACACGTGTGTTGGTTTGAACGGGTTCCATCGAGGTGTGGTGCGAGGGGTTTGGATGCGGGGAGTAAGTGTGTGGGTGCACACCGCAGATCCATTGGCACGCGCAGGCATCTTGGAGCACTTCGAGACGCACCAGGGCATCGAGGTGGTCAGCGGGGACGAGCCACCGGAGCACTGCGATGTGCTCCTGCTCGCCGTCGACCAGGTGGAACACGAGGTGTTGTCGACGATGCGCGTGTGGGCGGAGGCGGAACGAGCACCGGTCGTGCTGATGGCCAAACACCTGCGTGGGGTCGATCTGATGGCGTTGGTCGAACGGCACGTGATGGCCGTTCTACCTCGCGCCCAGGTCACCGCGGCCCGGCTGGTCCACGCCGTGACCACCGTGGCAGCAGGCGGGGCGGTCATGCCGTCCGACGTGCTCGGCGATCTGCTGCGCCAAATGCGGCGGCTGCACAGCGAGGTGCTGTCTCCGCAGGGTCTGGGCGACTCCGGTCTGAACACCCGCGAGGTGGACGTGCTGAGACTCGTCGCGGAAGGGCTGGGCACCGCGGAGATCGCCGAGCGGCTGAACTTCTCCGAGCGCACGGTGAAGCTGGAGATGCACCGCTTGACGACCAGGCTGAACCTGCGCTCACGGGCGCACGCGGTCGCGTACGCGCTGCGGGCGGGTTTGCTGTGAGCCCTGCGGGCGGGGATCAAGAGGGCGATTCTCCTGTCCCTCCGGCTCCTGTGGAGTGTCCCGGTCGGTTCCTGAAAGGGACAGTCTGCTCGACTGCCGCAATGCCCACTTTGGACCTCCTGGTCGCGACCATGCCCGTACCCGGTCACGTGGCCCCTCTGCTGCCCATCGCCCGCGCACTCACCGAGCGCGGGCACCGCGTCCGGTGGTGCACCGGACGCGTGTTCGCCGGGCAGGTCACCGCGGCCGGTGCCGAGTTCGTCGCGATGGACCCGTCGATCGACCATTGTGGACGTAACGTGAACGAGCTCTTCCCCGAACGGAACCGGCTCAAGGGAGTCGCGAAGCTCCGGTACGACATGCGCGCGGTGTTCCTCGACCCGATCCCGGCCCAGATCGCCGACCTGCGCCGCCTGCTCGCCGACCGGCCGTCCGACCTCGTGCTGCACGACACCGCGTACGTGGGCGCAGCCCTCCTCGAACAACTCGGCGGCCCGTGGGCCGTGAGCGTCGGCGTGACCCCGCTCATGCTGCCCGCACCGGAGATCCCACCCTTCGGGCCGGGACTGCGGTACCGGCCCGGTCCGCTCGGCAAGCTGCGCAACGCGGTCCTCGGGCGGCTGTTGAACGACGTGGTGTTCAAGCCGGTGTTCGAACACCGGGACAAGCTCCTGGAGGACTTCGGCATGCCCGCCGGTGAGCGCGGCCTCTCCAGCGTCTCACCGCACCTGCACCTGCAGAACGGCGTCGCCCAGCTCGAGCACCCCCGCGAGCAACTGCCGCCGCAGGTGAAGTTCGTCGGCGCGCTGGTCGACCGGGCGCCGGCGACCGAACTGCCGCCGTGGTGGGAGGAGGTCTTGCGGGCCGGAAGCCCGGTCGTGCACGTCACCCAGGGCACGGTCGCCGACATGGCCCTGAACCAGCTCGTCCTGCCGGCCATCCGTGCACTGGCCGATCAGGACGTCACGGTTGTCGCCAGCACCGGCGCCCACGACGTAGGACCGTTACCGCCCAACGCCTTCGCGGCACCGTTCCTGCCCTACGCCGACCTGCTGCCGCTGACCTCGGTGATGATCACCAACGGCGGGTTCGGCGGTGTGCAGCTCGCGCTCGCACAGGGCGTGCCGCTGGTCGTCGCGGGCATGACCGAGGACAAGCCGGAGGTCGCCGCCAGGGTCGAACGGTCCGGTGCCGGCCTCAACCTGCGCACCTCCACGCCCTCGGTCAAGGCTCTGCGCAGCGCCGTGCGCACCGTGCTGGACAACAGTTCCTACCGCACCCACGCGGTCAGGCTCGCCGCTGAATATCGCAAGCACGACGCGGGAACGCTCAGCGCCGACCACGTCGAACACCTTGCCCACGTGAACGCGTGAAACACCCGTAGGCCACAGAGAGGTACAGATGCGCATCGGCATCGCGCTTCCCCTAGCTCCTTCCGCTCTGAACCGCGCGGCCCGGCGCGCCGACGGCTGGCTCGCCGTCGATCCGTTCGGGGACCGGGCGGGCACGAACGCAAGCCGGCAGGACACCACTTCCGCCGTCCCGGACGAAGACGTCCCATCCTGATCACGGGCACCTGGTGAATGGGGGAGGAAATGACCGAGCAGTCACGCCGTTCGGTCAAGTCCGGCCCTCCGCTGCCGCATCTGGCGGATCGCCCGGTGCGAGCGCGATTTCACCGTGCCGGACGGGACACCGAGGTCCCGTGCCACCTCCGAGGGAGTGGCGTTGGCGAAGTACATGCGTTCCAGCACGTCCCGGTGTTCCGCGCGGAGCCCGCGCAGGACGTCGCGAACCAGCACCCGGTCCACGACGGCGTCGGCGTGGTCGTGGACCGTCAGGTCGGCGTCCACCGACACCTCCTGCGGTCGTGCCGCGCGGGCGCGGTAGCGGTCGTGCACGATGTTGCGCACCACGGTCATCAACCAGCCGTACACCGATCCCTTTCCGTTCAACAACGCCGCGTGGTGCTGCCACGCCCGCACCATCGCCTCCTGGACTACGTCCTCCGCCTCGGCGTGGTTGCGGGTGAGCTGCCGCGCGTACGCGAGCATCGCAGCCCGCTTGTCCTGGAACAGGTCGCGCACGAGCGCCTCGGCTTCCCCTGAGTCCGAGAGCGCTCTCATCGTCGATGTCATCGGTCTTCCCCTCGCACAGAACCGCGAGGAGAGCTTGTCCCGAAGTGGACGGCGCCACCACGAGAGACCAGCGGCAGAATCGCCGGTCCATCTCAGTTGATGAACACCTCGATCGGGACCCCGAGCGCCGCTGCGATCTCGGCTGTCTCGGCGCGGTTCAGCGTGAGGTCCGGGCGGCCGAGCAGCGCGACACCCCGGACCCGGTGCTCGCGTGCCTCGTCTGGCCTGCCCAGCTTCTCCGCGAGGTCCGCGAGCATGGTGAGCAGCTGCACGCGCCTGCTCGTCGACTTGACCAACTCCATGGAGACCGACAGTTCGTCGTAGGCCTTCTCGTCGTGTCCCAGTGCAAGCAGGTATTTTCCGCGCATGTGGTGCGAGGAGGCACGTCCCCACACCGAACCCGTGCTGAGGAGCCGCTCCGCCTGGTCGATGGCTCGTCCCGCATCCCCGACCTCTCCGTTGCGCAGCAACGTGTCCGAGTGACTGAGGTAGATCGAGGCCAGGTTGTCGTCACTGCTCCCGCCGCGCGGGCCGATCACGGCAAGATGCCTGGCGATCGCCTCACGCTGGTACCTGAGTCCCTCGTCCACCCGGCCGGCGGCGACGAGCGCGTCGCCGAAGGCGTTGCAAGCGATCGTCACACCGGTCTCGTACCCGGCTGACTGGAACAGCTCGAGCGCCCGCTGCCCCGAGCTCACGGCGTCGTCTAGGTCTTTGAGGAACCCCTTCAGGACGGAACGGTAGAGATGAGCCCACGCCAGCTCGATGACGTCGTTCTCCCGCTCCGTCAGGGCGATGGCTTCCTCACCGACCAGCAACGCGTCCCGATACCGCAGGAAGACGAACCCCAGAGTCCACGTGACGAAGTTGAGCTGCACGGCCACGTCGTGCGCCGTGCCGACGACACGCGCGGCGTCGAGGCCTGCGCCGTACACCTCCAGCCACGTCTCGCCGGCCCCGCGGTGGTCCGAGTACCAGTGCATCGCATGCGCGAGTTCCAGCACGTCGGCGTGCCGCTCCCGCGCCACCGCCAGGCGCAGGGCGCCCAGCCAGCTGTCCGCTTCCCTGTCCAGCCACCGCTCCGCCGCACCCAGGTCACCGAACACGGCGACGTCATCGGCGAGAGGTTCGTCGTCGGGGTGGAAGAACCTGCTCGCGGTGATCGCCTTGGTCAGCAACCACCGGATCATGAGCTGACGACACGCCTCGACGTCGTCGGACGACGCCGCGAGCTTCTCGCCTGCGAACAGCAGCAGCAGGTCGTGGAACGAGTACCGGTCGGGCTCGCCGCCCGGCCGGACCAGGCTGGCATCCGCGAGCTCGGAGAGCGCGACGTCCGCGGTGGCGGTGCTCTGCTCGGCGAGCCGGGCTGCCAGGTCGAGGCCGACGTCACGCCCCGGAGCCAAGGCCAGTCTGCGGAACATCACAGCCGCTTCGGGGCTGAGTTGCCGATGCGACAACTCGAACGCCGCGCGCACCTGGAGGTTTCCGGCGCTCAGCAGGGACAGCGTGTTGGCGCTGTCGGCCAGCTGCTCCGCGAAGCCGGTGATCGACCACTCCGGCCGGCTCGCCAGCCGTCTGCCCGCGATCCGCAACGCCAGCGGCACCCTTTCGCACAGCCGCGCCACCTCGGCCACCGCCGCGGGTTCGGAAGCGCAGCGCTGGTCCCCCACGATTCCGGTCAGCACCTGCACCGCGGCCTCGTGGTCCATCAAGCCGAGGTCGAGCCGCTGCGCCCCGTCCAGGTCCGGGAGGACGTTGCGGCTGGTGACGAGCACGAACGAACCGGCGCTCGCCGCGAGCAGCGGCCTCACCTGCGCCGCGTCGCCCGCGTCGTCGAGCACCAGCAGCACCGAGCGTTCCCGCAGCAAGGACCGGTAGTGGCCGAACAGCTCGGCGGGGTCCGTCGGCAAGGCTCTCACCTGCACGCCGAGGCTCCTCAGGAGCCGGCCCGCCGCCTGTTCGGCCGACAACGGATCCTTGCTCATACCGCCCAGGTCCACGAAGTGGCAGCCATCGGGGAAGTGCTCCCGCAACCGGTGCGCGGCGGTGAGGACCAGGCTGGTCTTGCCCATCCCGGGAGGACCGTGGACGACCCCGACCCGCGTCACGACGGCGTCCCCCGCCGCTTCCGCCTGCTCCAGCACCCAGCTCAGTTCGCTCTGCCTGCCCACGAATCCGGCCGACGCCGAGGGGAACGCGAACTCCCTCTCGTCGCGGACCTCCGCCGCCGGCACGGTGCGGTTGCCCGCCCCGAGCGCCAGCAACTGGGCGGCTTCGGAATCGGCCAGGTCGAGGCCGTCCGCGAGCAGGCGCAGGCTGCGCACGTGGGGCGTGAGAGCACGACCGCGTTCGAGGTCACGGATGGCACGGACGCTGACGCCCGTTCGTTCGGCGAGCTCGCCTTGGGTAAGCGCCGCCCGCAATCGGTAGAACCGCAGGTGGTCGGCCAGCGACTGGTCACTCATGGCAATCCGCCCTCACGGGCACCCCTTGTCCGATCAGGTAGGCCTGTGCGAGGTGAGCGATGGAGAACCCGCCGTCCGCGCCCGGCACCAGCATTCCGGCCGACAACAACTCGTGGCGCAGCGCTGCCGTCGCCGGCACCCCACCGGTACGCACGCACTCCAGCGCCGCCGCGCTGAGCGACCGGGAGCTCGCCTCCAGCGCTTGGACGAGCCGGTTGTCGGTGCCGGCGAGCACCCGTACTCCGCGTTCGGAGTCGCGCAGCACCTCGGCGAGGTGGGCAACGGGCCAGCGCGGCCTGCTGAGCAGCCGGTTTGCCGCGATGCGCACGGCCAGCGGAAGTCCACCGCAGAGCCGCACGACCTCATCCGCTGCCTCGGGTTCCGCACGCAGGCGGTCACGGCCGATGATCAGCTCCAGCAGCTCGAGCGCTTCCGGCAACGGACCGACGTGCAGCGCGAGGTCCGCGATCCGCGGCCGGCGGGTCGTCACCACGACCAGGCATCCCGGTGGCGCGTGCAATTCCTCTGCCCCGCTGTTGTCGTCCAGCACGAGCAGCACTCGCTCTCCGTGGACGGCAGCGACCAGATCGTCCTGGCTCAGCGCGCCCTGCACGAAGGCGACCCCACCGGGGAACGAAGCGGTGGCGGTATGTCCGAAGTGGACCGCGATCGTCGTCTTGCCGGCGCCGGGAGGGCCGTGCAGCACCGCGACGCCACCACTTTCAGCAAGCCCGGCGAGCGCGGTCATCTCCGCCGCTCTGCCGGTGAAGTCGGTGACACCAGGCGGCAGCGGCGACCGCCGCACGGCCGGCGGTACGGGAGCCTGCGGTGCGGACAACTTGCCGGTCTTGGTGGCGAGCAGAAACTCCTCCCGCTCGGCATCGTTCAGCCCGAGCACCTCCGCGAGCGACTCACGAGTCCGCCGCTGCGGCCATCTGATCCGTCCACATTCGACATCGCTGATCGAACGCGCGCTCACCCCCGCGCGCTCAGCGAGTTCCTCCTGCGTGAGTCCGGCCCTCCTGCGATAGGACGCGAGCAGTGCGCCGAGGGCTGGAGCGCCGGTCATGGCGCACCTGCTGGGCAAGCGGTGCGGAGGGACAGACCACGGTGATCAACGGCTGCGCGCAGCAACGGTCCGACGCCATACCCGCGGTTCAACCGCGACGGCTGAGCACGCTCACGCCACAAGGCGTCGGGAACGGCGCCGTGCTCGCCTGTCTGGCCCGGACCGGGGGTCTGCAAGCCTTCTCCGCCTCGTCATCGGAATTCGTCACCAGGTTGTTCGTGATGCTCACACCCGTGCGCGGGTTCGCAGCCGGGCCAGATGAGTCGCTCACTCCGTCAGCGCGCTGTCCCTGGCGCTGCACATCATCGACCTCGGTGAGCGGGGTGCCTGCCACAACGCACACGTGTTGACCGTGATGTAACTCCGGTTGATCGGTCTGCTGCGCCTCGGCAGCCACGCTCACCCGGCCGCGGCGGCCGACTGGGAGGACGTGCCGGACAGCTCGCGTTCCAGCGCGGCCACCACCTGGTCACACCACGCGAACAGCATCTCCTCCGACTGGATCCCGCCGCTGAGCACCAGGTAGTGGTGCAGCCGGCGTCCAGTGAGCGAGGCGGGGTCCGGGAAGTCCCGCTGCTCCATCCGGCGGAACGCGGCCACCCACCCGGCGTGCAGGTCGCGGTGCCGGGTGAACTCGGCGATCAGCGTCGGCAGGGATCCGAGTGATGCCCCGCGCAGTTTCACCGCGATCTCCTGGCGGTACGGCGCGGGCTCGCCGTTCTCCGAGAGCCAGCGGACGAACTCATCACGCCCCTCGTCGGTCACCTCGTAGACCTTGCGGAGAGGCCTGCCCTCCCCGGGCACCTCGTGAGAGGTGACCCAGCGGATCTCGGACATCCGCTTCAGCGTCCGGTAGATCTGCTGGTGGGTGGCTGCCCAGAAATGTCCGACGGACCGGTCGAAGCGCCGCGCCAGCTCATAACCGCTGCTCGGTCGCTCTTCGAGAGTGATCAGGATGGCGTGTTCGAGGGCCATGCCCGGAAAGTAGCCGGAATCGACCCTGGGCTGCAACTAGTTGCATATGCGCCGACTTGCACAGCGTTCCGTGATCGGGACGGCACGGCCGGCGTACCCCGGCACCGATCCTCCCGGCGGGACTGCCACGTCAGGTCCTAGCCGGCGGACCTTCTGCGACCGCTTCCTGTGCCTCTTGGGTCTCGGATGGACCCACGCGCATCAACAGCGGAACTGCGGCCAGGCCGACGAGCAGCGTTCCAGCACCCGCCAGTTGCAACGCATGCCCGCCGCCGAGCACCGAACTCAACGGCCCACCCAGCCCCGTTCCCACGATGTGCGCGCTGTTGAGCATCGCACCGGACGAGGCGAACGCTCGCCCGCGCATCCGGGCAGGAACGTGCGCGTGCACCAGGTTGCGTATCGCCAGCCCCTGCACCGTGTTGCACACCCCGGTCAGCAGGAAGCTCGCGAAAGCCAGCGGGTACGAGTTGAACGATCCCGCGACGACCAGCGCCACGCCCATCGCCACACTGGCGGTGACGAGCGCCGTCGTCTGCTTGGAGATCGGGACACGGGGTGCCACGAACGCGGCAGCGATGGTCATCCCAGCCAGATGTGCGGCGACGAGCAGGCCGTATCCCAGGTCACCCGACCTCAACTGGTCTTGACTGAAGTACACCCTGGCCACCGTCAACACCGCTGTGAACACGATCGCGGCGGCGAGCGTCGGAACGACCACACGAAGAACGGCGTTCTTGCGGATGAGACCGCTGCCCTGCCGCACCTGCTCACGCCACTTCAGCTTCGCTTGGGACGGGTCGGGGTGCCGGCGAACCTTCAGCGTTCCGATGACAACGGCCATCACCAGGAACGAAAATGCATCACACAGCAGGACGGCCCGCTCCCCCACGAGGGCGATCAGCACGCCGGCGAGTGCAGGGCCGCCGATCGTGCCTGTGGTCCGAAACAGTTCGAGCCGCGCGTAACCAGCGGCCACCCCGTCTTCCCCGACCACGGCGGGGACCAGCAAAGCCAGTGCGGGCGACACCAGCGCCAACCCGAGGCCGATCAGTCCGACCAGCACGAGTGTCAGCCCAAAGTCGTTGACGAAGGCCAGCGCCGCGACGAGCAACGCTTGCACGCTCAAAACAACAGATATGAGTTTGGTGCTCTCGAACCGGTCCACCACGGCTCCTGCCAGTGGTGCCAGCAACACCATCGGCAGCACACCGGCGATGACCAGCGCGGAGATCGCACCGCCCGATCTGCCTTCTCCGTAAAAGCGCAGCGTGAGGACGACGAGGAGCATCTCGTCACCCATCGCCGACAAGCCGTATCCGGAGGCGATCAACGCCAATGTCGTACGAGAGCTCATATTGGCCACGGTCAGACATCGTGACAGATGCAGCGGTATTCCACTTCATCGGACTTGGTCGCTCGCGTGGACGCGTTCATACCGACCCGCAGATCACTGCGCTACGGCCGATCGAGTGACTGACCGCGTTTGACGTCCTCAGGAATCCGTGGCAGTGTCGTTTACGTCAAGAGCTGGGGGGCACCTTGATTCATCTGGTCACATTCCTCGGCCCGCCAGCTTCCGATTCATGGATGAGGGGGTCTTCAATGACTGTCACCCTTGACCCGCAGAATGTCGTCCGCGAGCTCATTCTCTGGGGCGAAGAAGCTCCTGGACGTCGAGGTGATCGCACGGTCGTCGCCGAGTCCCACTGCGACTTCACGCTGGGGGACGACGAGGCGGTCGAACGCTGCATCGCCGCACTTCAGGCGTCCGACGAGAAGCTCGCCAAGAACCCGGGCACGATGTACAACTGGCAGCGCACCTGGCTGCAGCGCCACGAGGAGGGCGGCGGCACGGTCACCTTCGGTGTCGCGTGGTACGACGAGCAGTACTTCAACGACAAGAAGACCGTCTTCATGGAGCGGATGCATGACGCGATCTTCAACAAGATCGGCATCTCGGCCGACGCGGTGCAGGTCACGCACTGGCGAGCAGTTCCGTAACTCGCCTCAGAACTGAATGCGTGAATGACGATCGGTACGTGACCTGCTTGGTCACGTACCGATCGCGCTTTGGGTTGGACTATTTGTGGTTACGCGTTCCGCAAGGTGAACTCCGGGCGGCCTGCGTTGGCGAAATGCCCAGATTCGCGGCGCAGTTGAACAGTCAGCGTGCGACTGCACCCACAACGCCGTATCGCGTCAACCGTGAAGCACCGGCGCCTGATTTGCGATAACTCAGCCCCTGAGCGGCACCGACCGGGGATCTGAAAATTCTCATCCGAGAACAGCAGCGTGTTGAACATTCATGAACGGTCCTTAGTGGACTTGAACGAACCCGCGCCGACCTGCGGGAGTAGCAACAACCAGCCCTGGGAACCAGGACTGCGTGAGCTTATGCGCGGTTACGTCGTCGGCAGGCTGCGGAACGCCGAAATGATCAACAGATTGGCACGGCCGACCGGAAGGGAGACGTGTCGTCGAAGCCGGTCGGCCAGGCGGACGATCGCGGCGGCGACTCGGTCGGGACTCGGAACCGGGATCGAGGCGAAGGAGTCTTCGGGCGTTGGCCTGTCAAGCGGTGACGTGTTCAGCGGCGCGGTCGCAACGGTGGGCCGGGACGCGTTTGCGCGGTGTGGTACATCGCGCTCACGATGGTGGCCAACGTGTCCCTGCCCCCACTGCCAGGCGGAGCTGTGCGTCAAGCACTCGGTGCGCAGTTGCTGGACCATGAGCCAACTGCAGTTCAGGTTGCAGTCGTTCGCTCGGGCGAACTTGCGCTTTGCGAACGGACTGGTGCGCCGCCCGGTCGGCCCTCAGAATGACTGACATGCTGACAGCGGTGCTGTACGGCTTTGCCGCATCGAGTGCTCTGGTAATCGGCGCGGTCGCCGGCTCACTGTGGCGGCCACCGCGGTGGGTAACCGGTGTCCTACTGGCCTTCGCCAGCGGGGCACTGATCTCCGCGTTGGCGTTCGAGCTTTTCGAAGAGGCGTTCCACCTCGGTGGTGCGACGCGGTCCGGGCTCGGCCTGTTGGCCGGGGCCGCCACGTTCGTACTGGTGGACTCCGCCCTGGACCGCTACGTCACCGGCCACTCCGGGCCCGGGCAACGGGAGGTGACGAAGGCCGGTGCACGTGGTGGCGTCGGTTTCGCGTTGCTCGCCGCGGTGACCTTGGACGGAGTACCGGAGAACCTGGCACTCGGGGTGTCCTTGGTCAGCGGAGTGTCGTTGACGTTGCTGGTGGCGATCTTCTTCTCCAATCTTCCGGAGTCTCTCGTCGGCGCCGTCGCCATGCGCGAATCGGGACAGAGCAAGCGAACGGTGATCATCACTTGGGCGGTGTGCGCGCTGCTGCTGGCGGGCGCGGTAGTACTCGGCAGACTGGTCGCGGGAGGCCTGAGCGATGCCGTTCTGGCTGTGGCGTTGTCCTTCGCCGGCGGGGCGGTACTCGCATCGCTGGCCGACACGCTGATGCCTGAGGCGTTCGAGCACGGGCGGCCGCTCAACGCGTTCGCCACCGCCGGGGGGTTCTTCTTGTCCTTCGTCCTTGCCGCCTGATCAGTACGGCACCACGGGTCACGGCGGCCGCCAAGAACCGCCCTCACGCTGATCGTGGTGGCGCCGTTGGCGGTAGGTGCGCGTCTTGTGGCGGTTGCCGCAGATTTCCTGCGCACACCAACAACCGCGGCCATTGCGGGAGATGTCGTGGAGGCCCACCGGCAGTCCGGTGCGGCGCAGAGCTTGACCCGAGTTCACTCAGGACTTCGCCGATCTTCGTGAAGGTGGTCAGATGAGAAGTGACCATTTCGAGCGATGACGCTGAGCGGACACGCCAGCAAGACGACATCGACACCCAGGTGGCCGAGTCGACTGCGGAAATGTCACGTATCCGCGATCGTGCTCTGGACCGACGGCAAGTCGGGCTGGACGACCGCGAGCGCAGACTGGACGACCGCGAGACCGAACTGGGCGAACGCGAGGATGCGCAGCGGCGTCGCGTCGCTGTGCTCGATGTTCGGGAGCAGTTGGCGCAGTGGCGTGACGCGGACGCCGACCAGCGAGAGGTCGACGCGCAGACCCTGTAGTTGGGCCGAACCGCGAACGGCGGTCATCACGCCCTTGTCGGTGGAGCACTCCCATGGGCGGATCGATCACACCGCATCGTGTCCCGACAAGAATCGACGTGCGAGCCATTTCGCCTGCGACGTCGCGTGACGTGTCAGCGCTCGGGTCACTCTAGCGGGTCGATGAGCACCAGCAGGCAAGACCCCAGCCCACAAGGACAGTCACGGAGCCGGCCGCGCCGCTCACCGCGTCGCAAGGGCCTGCCATCTCGCTCCAACCGACCGCAGTCGCCGACAAGTCGTGCAGAGCGACGCAGGATCACATCGTGACGCCGCTTCCAGAACACCGACACGCAGTGCCCGCTGCCGCTTTCTGTCCTTTGTGGAGATACTAGGCCGGTCAGTGGTCCGTCTGCGAACAGCGGTGCTCGGCGACGACGGCGGCGCTGGTGGTCAACGCCCGCCCGTGATTGCGCACCGGGACCACAACATGGAACGAAAGCGCCCACAGGTCCAGTAATCTCATCCTGTTCACGAGGTGCGCTTGAGCCCACAGGTCTGCCTCCACGTGGTTCGGCCGTGCAGTGGAGGACGTTGGATGAGTGGCACGACCGCGGCTACCGACCAGAGCGAAGGTCAGGACAGCGCACGAAGAGCTGTGGACCTACCGGAGCTGCGGCAACTGCTCGCCGGCCTGACGGCAGTCCGCGACGGTGACTTCGGCATTCGCCTGCCGGACGACTCCGACGGACTGCTCGGTGAGATCGCGACGGTCTTCAACGGCATGGTGGATCAGCTGTCGCAGTTCACGTCCGAGGTCACCCGCGTCGCCCGCGAGGTCGGCACCGACGGCAGGCTGGGCGGCCAGGCCGAGGTTCCGGGCGTGTCCGGCACGTGGAAGGACCTCACCGACTCGGTGAACGCCATGGCGGGCAACCTGACCAGTCAGGTCCGCGACATCGCTCAGGTCGCGACCGCGGTGGCGCGAGGCGATCTCAGCCAGAAGATCGACGTCGACGCGCGCGGTGAGATCCTCGAGCTCAAGGACACCGTGAACACGATGGTGGACCAGCTCTCGTCCTTCGCCGACGAGGTCACTCGTGTGGCGCGTGAGGTCGGCAGCGAAGGACGACTCGGTGGCCAGGCCGAGGTTCCCGGCGTCGGCGGTGTGTGGCTGGACCTCACGAACTCCGTGAACTTCATGGCCGGCAACCTGACCGACCAGGTCCGGAACATCGCACAGGTGACCACCGCGGTCGCGCAGGGCGATCTGAGCCAGAAGATCACCGTCACCGCCCGGGGCGAGATCCTCGAACTCAAGAACACGATCAACACGATGGTCGACCAGCTCGGATCGTTCGCTGACGAGGTCACCCGCGTCTCCCGCGAGGTGGGCACCGAGGGTGCTCTCGGCGGGCAGGCCGATGTGAAGGGCGTGTCCGGTACTTGGCGCGACCTCACCGACTCGGTGAACTTCATGGCGGGCAACCTCACCGCCCAGGTGCGCTCCATCGCCCAAGTCGCGACCGCCGTCGCGCGAGGCGACCTGAGCCAGAAGATCAACGTCAACGCCCGCGGTGAGATCCTCGAGCTGAAGAACACGATCAACACGATGGTCGACCAGCTCTCCTCCTTCGCCGACGAGGTCACCCGCGTCTCCCGCGAAGTCGGCACGGACGGCCGTCTCGGCGGTCAGGCGGACGTCAAGGGCGTGTCCGGCACGTGGAAGGACCTCACCGAGTCCGTCAACGTCATGGCGGACAACCTCACCGCCCAGGTGCGCTCCATCGCGCAGGTGACGACGGCGGTGGCGCGAGGCGACCTGAGCCAAAAGATCCGGGTCGACGCGCGTGGCGAGATCCTGGAGCTCAAGGAGACCATCAACACGATGGTCGACCAGCTGTCGGGCTTCGCCGACGAGGTCACCCGCGTGTCCCGTGAGGTCGGCACCGAGGGCAACCTGGGCGGCCAGGCGACCGTGCGCGGCGTCTCCGGCACGTGGAAGCACTTGACGGACAACGTGAACGTCATGGCGTCCAACCTGACCAACCAGGTGCGGTCCATCGCCCAGGTCGCCACCGCGGTCGCCCGCGGCGACCTGTCACAGAAGATCACCGTCGAGGCCAAGGGCGAGGTCGCGGCACTGGCCGGCGTGATCAACACGATGGTCGACACGTTGTCCGCGTTCGCCGACGAGGTCACCCGCGTGGCGCGCGAGGTCGGCACCGAGGGCATGCTCGGCGGCCAGGCACGCGTGCCGAACGTGGCGGGCACGTGGAAGGACCTCACCGACAACGTCAACTTCATGGCGAACAACCTGACCAACCAGGTGCGCAACATCGCCCAGGTGACCACCGCCGTCGCACAGGGCGACCTGACCAAGAAGATCGACGTCGACGCGCGCGGCGAGATCCTCGAGCTCAAGACCACGATCAACACGATGGTCGACCAGCTCGGCTCGTTCGCCGCCGAGGTCACCCGCGTTGCGCGCGAGGTCGGCAGCGAAGGACGGCTGGGCGGTCAGGCCGAGGTCGAGGGCGTCTCCGGCACCTGGAAGCGGCTCACCGAGAACGTCAAC
This sequence comes from Lentzea cavernae, assembly GCF_014653695.1. GTDB lineage: Bacteria > Actinomycetota > Actinomycetes > Mycobacteriales > Pseudonocardiaceae > Lentzea > Lentzea cavernae. The sequence goes on from NZ_BNAR01000006.1 coordinate 84,561, forward strand.
GAGCTCGCTGGGAACCTGACCCGGCAGGTGCGCGCCATCGCGGAGGTGACCAGCGCGGTCGCCGAGGGCGACCTGACCCGGTCCATCACCGTCGAGGCCTCGGGTGAGGTCGCGGAGCTCAAGGACAACATCAACTCGATGGTGGGGTCGCTGCGCGACTCGACCAAGGCCAACGAGGACCAGGACTGGCTGAAGTCCAACCTGGCCCGGATCTCCGGTCTCATGCAGGGCCGCCGGGACCTCGCCGTGGTCGCCGAATTGATCATGGACGAGCTGACACCGCTGGTGTCGGCCCAGTTCGGCGCCTTCTACCTGGCCGACGACGCCGATGACCGCCAGGAGCTGCGACTGATCAGCTCCTACGGCCACCCCGACGACGACTCACGGGCGACGCGGTTCCAGTTCGGGCAGTCGCTGGTCGGCCAAGCCGCGCGCAGCCGCCGCACCATCGCGGTGGACGAGATGCCCGCGGGTTACGTCGCAGTCAGCTCCGGACTCGGCCGCACGGCGCCGGTCAACCTCGTCGTGCTGCCGATCGTCGTGGAAGACCAGGTCCTCGGCGTCATCGAACTGGCGTCGGTGCACCACTTCACCGACATCCACCGGGACTTCCTCGACCAGCTGATGGAGACCGTCGGCGTCAACGTCAACACCATCATCGCGAACGCCCGCACCGATGAGCTGCTCGTCGAGTCGCAACGGCTCGCCGGTGAGCTGCAGTCGCGCTCGGGTGAGCTGCAGGTGCGTCAGGAGGAGCTGCAGCTCTCCAACGCCGAGTTGGAGGAAAAGGCGGCGCTCCTGGCCACGCAGAACCGCGACATCGAGGCGAAGAACCTCGAGATCGAACAGGCGCGGCAGGAGCTCGAGACCCGCGCGCGTGAGCTCTCGCTCGCGTCGAAGTACAAGTCGGAGTTCCTGGCCAACATGAGCCATGAGCTGCGTACCCCGCTCAACAGCCTGCTGATCCTCGCTCAGCTGCTCGCGCAGAACCCGAGCCGCAACCTCACCCCGAAGCAGGTGGAGTACGCGGGCATCATCCACTCGGCGGGCTCCGACCTGTTGGGGTTGATCAACGACATCCTGGACCTGTCCAAGATCGAGGCCGGCAAGATGGACATCACGCCCGAGCGGGTGTCCTTGCGCCAGTTGATGGACTACGTCGAGGTGACGTTCCGTCCGCTCACCTCGCAGAAGGGGTTGAGCTTCCAGCTGACCACCTCTCCAGGCACTCCCCCGGAGCTGGTCACCGACGACTCACGCTTGCAGCAGGTGCTGCGCAACCTGCTCTCCAACGCGGTGAAGTTCACCGAGACCGGCGGTGTCGAGCTGCGCATCGAGCTCGCCGACCCGCAGGACCTCCCTCCCGCGGTGAGCTTGCACGGACCGGCGATCATGTTCAGGGTCAGCGACACCGGCATCGGCATCGCCGAGCACCAGCTGGAGTCGATCTTCGGCGCCTTCCAGCAGGCGGACGGCACCACCAGCCGCAAGTACGGCGGCACCGGGCTCGGCCTGTCGATCAGCCGTGAGATCGCCTACCTGCTCGGTGGCTCGATCACCGCGGAGAGCACGGTCGACAAGGGAAGCACCTTCACCCTCTACCTGCCGGTGCGCCATGCGGACTTCGCTGAGCACGCGCACGACACCGTCGCTCCGGCGGCGTCCGTCACGCCTGCGGAGACCACTCGCTCTGTGACGGGCCACAAGCGCAGGCTGCTCGTGATCGAAGAACGGCCGCAGGGCCTGCTTTCGCTCGTCGCGCAAAGCGCTGTCACCGACCTCGCGGGCAGTGACGACCCGCGCGGTCCCGTCGAAGTGGTGACGGCCATCGGCAGGAAGGAAGCGGCCACCGCTCTCGCAGCCGAGCCTTACCACTGCGTGGTGCTCGAACTGGACATGCCCGACGGTGCGGCACTGCGTTTCCTCGAAGCGCTCGACGGTGATGCCGCCACCCGGACGATCCCGGTGCTGGCGCACAACAACCGCAGACTCACCCCGCAGCACGAGCAGCAGTTGCAAGCGCGCAGCCGCACGCGTCCTCTGGAGCTTCTGTCCAGCTTGGACGAACTACGTGCACGGATCGCGTTGCACCTCAACGCCGACGGCCCTGGAGGCGTGCTGCCGCTGGTCCGCCCGGAACAGCCGGGGCAATCGGTCGCGCACCACAGCAACGGGCAGTTGGACGGCAGGACGGTGCTGATCGTCGATGACGACGCCCGCAACCTCTTCGCGCTCAGCAGCATCCTGGAACTGCACGGTGTGCGCGTGCTGCACGCGGAGAACGGCAGGGAGGGCATCGACGCGCTTCTCGGTCATCCGGAGATCGACCTGATCCTGATGGACGTGATGATGCCCGAGATGGACGGCTACGCGGCCACGTCGGCGATCCGCGCGATGCCGGACCACGCCGGGCTGCCGATCATCGCGGTGACTGCGAAGGCAATGCCGGGCGACCGCGACAAGAGCATCGCCTCGGGAGCGAACGACTACGTCACGAAACCGGTGGACGCCGACGACCTCATCTCGTGCATGCGCCGGTGGATGCGCTCCCGGTGACCACCGGGCAATCGCCGGTGGACCGGCTCGCGAACACGATCGACCGGCTCCGCAAGGAGCTCGACGAGATGCGCGCCGGAGCGGACAGCCGAGCACTCGTGGAACTCGCCAAAGGTGTGCTCGTCGAGCGTCTGCGCTGTGGCCCCGCACAGGCTGCAGAACAGCTCGCCTTGCTGGCCGAGCACGCCGGCACCACGACGCTCGAACTCGCGGTCGACATCATCAACGAGGTGTCCGGGGACAACCTCGCCGCGGTGGCGAACGAACCGGACGACACGACCGCTGTCCGACTGCGGACAGCGGAAAGCGGCGCACTGCATGCCGACGACACGCACGCCGTCGCGCAATCCCTGTTCGACCACGCGCTCGCTCCTCTGGGCGCGACAGCGGTGGCGATCTGGTCCGCCGGCGCCGACTCGTCTCTCACCTTGGCCGGGCACGCCGGGTTCTCACCAGGTGAGGCGAGCCGCTGGCGCTACGTCCCGCCCGGTGTGCCCACCCCCGCCCGCCGGGCACTGGTCGAGCGCAACGCCGTACGGATCGTCGACCTCGGTGAGTCGGGGCTGCCGTCGATCGGTCCCGGCCTGCCCGGCCGCATCGCCACTCCTGCCGGAACCGGTGGCCGCATCGCCGGTGTGCTCGAGATCTGCTGGCCCGGACCACTCGCGCCTCAGCCGATGAGCGTGCACAAACAGCTGGAGGCGTTGGCGGAACTGTGCGCCGCCACCCTCGACAGCACCGCAGCGCCGAATCTCGTGCAAGCGCCCTCCGAACTCGCTGATCTCGCCGACGGGCTCTTGGACCCGGCGCTCGTGCTCGGCCCGGAGATCTCACCGGACGGGGCGATCACTGACTTCCAGGTGCACCACGCGAACCGCGGATTCGTCGACCTCGCCGGCCGGTCACGATCCGTGATCACCGGCAAGTCGCTGCTGCAGGCCTACCCGCTAGCCGCGGCAGAGGGAAACCTGTTCGACAAGATCGAGCGCGTGCACGCCACCGGCGAGCCGTTCCGCACCGACCGCATGACCCTTGCCACGCTGATCGACGAGGTGCCGCTGACGGTCACGGCCGCTGTGAGCATCACCCGGCACGGCGCACTGGTTCTGGTCGTGTGGAGGGTGCAGGACGAGACGGCCCGCTTGGCCAACCTGCTGCAACACGCACAACGCCTCGGCCGCGTCGGCGGGTTCGAGGAGGAGCGGCACAGCGGCAGGATCATCTGGAACAGCCAGCTCTACACCCTCTACGGACGCGCTCCCAGCACCGATCCGGTGCCGCTGTCCGAGATCGCGGCGCACGCCCACCCCGACGACGTGCTTTCGCTCAACGGATTCCTGCACAACGTGCTGCGTGACCACCGCCAGGCGTCCGCCGCGTTCCGGTTGCAGCGCCCGGACGGCATCACCAGGCACGTGAGGGTGATCGCCGAGCCCGTTCTCAGCCCACAGGGCGAACTGCTGGCGGTCCGCGGTGCCTACCAGGACGTGTCCGCGCAGCACTGGACCGAGGTCGCGTTGTCGGCCACACAGGACCAGCTCGCGCTCACCGAGCAGGAAGCCCTGGAGCGCAACAAGCTCACCCTGCAGCTCCAGCAAGCGATCATGCCGCCCACACACCCCACGATCGAGGCATTCGGACTGCGCGTCGGCGTGCGCTACCGGCCCGCCGCGCAGGAAGAGCTGGTCGGTGGCGACTGGTACGACGCCGTTGTCCTGCCATCCAAGCAGATCCTCGTGTCAGTCGGTGACATCACCGGTCACGGCATCAAAGGCGCGACCGGGATGGTGGTGCTGCGCAACGCATTGCGCGGACTCGCCGCTACTGGTGCAGGGCCGGCCCAACTGGTCACTTGGCTGAACCTCGTGGCCAACCACCTCACCGACAACATCATCGCGACCGCGATCTGCGGCCTCTACGACCCTCACACCCGCATCTTGCGCTGGGCTCGCGCCGGCCACCTGCCACCGGTGCTGATCCGCAACGGCGATGCCGAACTGCTGCCGATGCTGCGCGGTCTCCTGCTCGGCGCGCTCGCCGAGGCGTCCTACGAGGAGGGCGAGGTTCAGCTCGAACCCGGCGACACCTTGCTGCTGTACACCGACGGCCTGGTCGAACGCAGGGACGTCCCGCTCGACGACTGCCTGGACCACCTGTGTGACACAGCGCGGGCCCCGTGGTCGAACCTGGATGAACTGCTCGACCACCTTCTCGCTCACGGCGCATCCAACACCGATGACGACACCTGCGTCGTCGGCGTCCAACTGCCATAGACACCCCTTGTGGGTGACTCTGCATGTCGCGGCGTCGGAATTTCTCGGGTTGAGCTGATCAGAAGGCGGGCTCCATACCCCTTCCTGCCGACGCCAAACCTTTCCATCACGCCCGATTTCGCGACTTGCAGATGCGTTGTTCAGCGATAAGGTCGAGCTCGGTGAACATCGCCGTGCGTGGGAGTGATCGAGTGAACGACAATGTTCTTGACATGAATGACGAATGGTCGATACGCACGATGGTCCAGGACGGAATCGTGATCGTCTCGGTTGCCGGCGAGATGGACATGAGCACCGCTCCGTTGCTGGCAGCAGCCTTGACAGATCAGGCGAAGAAACGCTTCTACGCAATTGTCCTCGATCTCAGCCAAGTATCCTTCCTCGGGTCGTCCGGCCTCAAGGTTCTTCTCGAGACCCACGAGCGGACAACGATTCGTGGCGTACCACTTCATCTCGTCGTGTCCTTGCCTAGCGTCGCGCGCTCACTTGAGGTCGCTGGATTGTCCAAAACGTTTCCGTTTCACGAGACCTTGTCGGACGCGATCCGAGTCGCCCGCGAGGCAGGCCGAGCGCCGATGCAGATCGCCATCGTCTCCGAGAACGCGAACCCGCTGAACGACGACCACGGGCAGGGCACACACGTCGCTCAACTGTCCGCGGCGTTGTGCGATCTCGGGCATGAAGTGATCGTTTACACCCGCCGAGAGGATCCGGTGACGGCCGATCGAATCTCTGCCGACGACGGGTACCAGGTGGTGCAGGTGCCGGCAGGCCCGGCTCGCAGGCTCCCCGAGAACGAGGTCGTACCCCACCTGGGCGAGTTCGCGAGGTTCCTGGACACGCGGTGGCAGCTGCGTCCGCCAAACGTCGTGCACACGCATCACTGGACCTCCGGGCTGGCGGCCGTGATCGGGGCTCGTCGAGGTCAGTTTCCTGTCGTGCACTCCTACAACGCCTTGGGTGGGCGTAGCACCGAGCAGCGCGTCGACGCTGAGAAACTAGTCGCGCGCAGGGCGTCGTGGGTCGTGGCATCGAGTTCGCAAGAAGCCACAGAGCTGTGGCGACTAGGCGTGCGCCGCGCTCGGGTCTCCGTGGTGCCGTCCGGTGTGGACGTACAGCATTTCCACCCTGACGGCCCAGTCGCTCGCCGAGGTCTGTTGCGGCGCCTCGTAGCTGTCGGTGAGTACGTACGCCACAACGGCTTTGCGGACATCATCACGACCTTGTCCACAATGTACGACGTGGAGCTGGTGATCGCCGGCGAAGACCCGAAATCCAGCGTCGTCGCGGATGAGCTGCGAGAGTTCGCGGACGAGTTGGGTGTGCTGAACCGGGTTGTCTCCGCCGGTGCCGTACCGCGTGCCCACATGCCTGCCCTGCTGCGCTCAGCCGACATCGTGGTGTGCGCACCGTGGTCCGACCCGTTCGGGGTGGTGGCCCTGGAAGCCATGGCGTGCGGTGTTCCGGTCGTCGCGACCGCTGTAGGTGCGCTGGAGGATGTCGTCGTGCACAACGTCACCGGCGTGCACGTCCCGCCGCGTGAGCCGCGTGTGCTCGCCCGGACGCTTCGACAGCTGCTCGCCGACAACCTCATGCGGGAGGAGTTCGGCATCGCCGCGCGTGATCGCGTGTTGGCCCGGCACTCACGTGACCGGCTCGCGAACGAGGCATTGGCGGTGTACGAACGTCTCGGCCAGCCTGCGACCTGGCAAGGTGTTCAGCAGCGCACAGGGGCGGAAAATAGGGGCTGCGGCTCCACACTGGTGTGAGCTCGCCGAGGTGGCGGCGTTCCGAACCGCTTGGAGCGCATCCAGCGGGTTCGCGTGCGGTACATCCGTGTGGTGCAGTGGCGCCGGTTCGGTGATCCGGTCTGATTCACCTGGTGGAGTGAGTAAAGGTCTGTAGTCGTTTGTCGTCTGCACGGTCATCGTGATCTACGGCGTCGCAGCCGCTGCTGGTCCACTACGCAAGTCAGGACAACACGCGAGAGCTGGTGCACCGGCTACAGATGTTGCAAAAATGGACGGTGTGAACTCGCACGACGGGACCGACCCGGACACCGAGCTGCAGACCTTGCGCAACATCGCCGTGCATCGGCCTGTGATCGAACAAGCCAAGGGCATGGTGATGCTGATCTGTTCCTGCGACGACCCAACGGCGTTCACCCTGCTACGGGAGATCTCCCAGCGCACCAACACCAAACTGCATGACGTCTCCGCTGTCGTCGTGGCAATCGGCAGCAACACCACCACGGAGCTGAACGACGAGGTGGTACAGGCTGTGCTGGCTGAGGCACGTGCCGCCGGGCTCAGCGGACTGTTCGCCGACAAAGGGTCAGCAGTGAGCGATCGCCCCTAGGCCGACAGGAAGTCACCGACTCCGATCGGTCGTATCTGCCTGCTCACGTGTTCGGTCCAGTAGTTCTCAACGCGGCGCGGCTTTCGCGTGAGCAATGACGAGCGTACTGAGTCCGAACGACTTCATGAAGGCCACTGCCCGCATGCCGAGAATGAGTGCAGACAGGCGTGCGGTGGAGCTAGAAGTGTCCACTGCAGCGATCGATCGAGGACCCGACTGGAGAAGGACCGGGCCAGGTGTCGTTCAGCGGCGACTCCACCTCCGCCGCCCAGTCGGGGCGAACCTTCGGAGTGATCAGCCGAGACGGCAGCGCACCGATCCGCATCCTCGTTCTATCCGGCCGTGAAGAACGCTAGCGGTGCGGTCACGCCGTAGGTGTGCAGCTGATCGCGCGAAGGAAGCTGCGCGTCGGGACCACATCGATTCTCGCGATCGACGGCCGGATCATGACCCATGGACACTTGCGTCGGTTTTGAATCGATTTTTCGGGGTAGATCCTTCCTGACCTCGTGGCGATGCCATGGTGAGGAGGATCGCATGTCGATAGATGACCGTGCTCCTGTGTTGACGCGTGTTCTCGGTGCGGTGACGGCCGTCTACAGCGCGGCATTGATCATCTCGCCGAAGATCCTGGCAAAACCCGCAGGACTGACCACCGCAGAAGGAGAGGTTTCCCGTCCGGTCGGAACACTTGTCGCCGCGATCGGTGCCCGTGACACCGCGATCGGTGTTGCGATGCTTCTCGCACCACCCGGCCGCTCGTTGCAGGTGGCGGTCGCAGCACGGGTAGCCGCCGATCTGGCTGACGCCATGATCTTCGGTTTCTCGCTCCCCGATCCGTCCGCCCGGCGCAAGGTGGCCGGGTTCGCCACCTGCTGGGGGCTGCTGTGCGCGGCGTCTGGGCTGAGGAGATAGCCGCATCCGGTCCGGGCTCGGAGCCCCACCGCCGACATACATCTCGCGGCAGCCCTCGCCGGTTCACACCACATGGCTGGCCGCTCTCGATGATGGCGGCAGGCTCAGCAAACCCTCAAAGCAACAGGTTTCAGCGAGGTGGGCCACAGATGCTCGACGCTCGCCGGAAGTCACCCAAGTCATCTGCTTGTGGGGAGTTCAGATGAGAATCGCGATGGTGTCCGTGGTGGCGAACCCGCTCACCGAGGGCACAGGACAAGAAGCACACGTCCGGGAGTTGTCGGCTGCCTTGTGCGGGTTGGGGCACGAGGTCACCGTCTACACGCGACGCGCAGCGACCAGGTCCGCTGATCGGTTCCGCACCGACGAGAAGTACGAAGTCGTGCAGGTGCCTGTCGGCCCAGCCAAGCCCATCTCCGACGATGAACTGGTTGCACATCTTGGAGAGTTCGCCAAGTTCCTCGCCGAGGAGTGGCGGCTTTCGTCACCCGATGTCGCGCACTCGCACCATTGGGAATCCGGCCTGGCCGCATTGGTCAGCGCGCATCGAGTTCAGGTGCCGGTGGTGCACTCGCATCATGGGCTCGGGCCGTCGGACAACGAAGAACGCGCCGACGCCGAGCGGCTGCTCGCCCGCAGGGCGTCGTGGACGGTGGCGACGTCCATGCAGGAAGTCACCCAGCTCATGCAACTGGGCGTGCACCGCACGCAGACCACCGTCGTACCACCAGGGGTGAATCTGGAGCTGTTCGAGCCAGAGGGTCCTGTGGCTGCACGGGGAAGTCTCCGGCGCGTAGTTTCGGTGGGCAGGCTCGAGCCTGGCAGCGGGCTCGCCACCGCTGTCGCCGCGTTGTCTGTTGTGGACGGCATCGAGCTGGTGATCGCCGGGGAGAAGACACAAGCCAATCCCGTCGCTCAGCAGTTGCGGAGGCTCGCACGCCAGCTCGGCGTGCTTGATCGGATCGTGTTCGCGGGCGCGGTGCCCCACGCCAAGATGCCCGCTTTGTTGCGGTCGGCTGATGTTGTGGTGTGCACGCCGAGGTCCGACCCGTTCGGGCTCGCCGCGCTTGAAGCGATGGGATGCGGTGTTCCGGTGATCGCAGCGGCAGTCGGTGCGTTGGCCGACGTGATCACGCATAACGTGAGCGGCCTGCACATTCCGACCAACGACGCTCGCGCACTCGCGCGATCTCTACGATCACTACTCACCAACGACACCAAGCGGCAGGAACTCGGTGTCGCAGCGCACGACCGCGTGTCCGCGCGTTACTCGCGAGACAGGTTGGCGAAAGAAGCACTGGCGGTCTACCAACGTGTCGAACCAGAGCACGGTAGCGAATAACCTGTCCCAGCCGTCGTTGTTCGATTGCTGCGTTGACGAAGTTTCCCGTGCCAGAAACCCGGCTGCGGGTCGATGACGTCCGCGGCGGTCAACCTCGAGCGACCGTGTCGAGCAGGTCTTCGCGATCTCACGAGGCTTCACGTTTGTGGCTGTGAGCGCTGCACCAACATTTCGAACGCCTCGTCAGCACTGCAGGTGTGCACAGCCATCAACACCCCTTTTGCCTGATCGATCACGGCGCAGGCTGCGGTCGTGAACAGCGCACAAGCCCTTCATCGAAGAGGTCGAAGGCGGCCGCGGTGCGGCTGTAGATGTTGAGGGAACCCAAATGGGTCGCTTCACCCTTGTCCGTCTCGGGCAGCACGAGTGGCACCGACAGGTGAGCGCGGATGTCGTGCGGCCTCGAACTCCGGCCAGGTCTCACGGTTCTCGCCGACGGCGGCACGAACCGCGATTGGCGCCGTACTGCTACTCATCGACGTCGACGAGAGCATCGTCGGTGGCGGCAGCGGTCCGGGACCGTTCCACGGCGTCGGTCGCTTCGTCAAGCCGTTCCAGGACGTCAGGCCGATCGCCCTTGGTGGCCTGGTCGGCGGGCCGGGTTTCCTCGGTCATGCCGCACTGCCTCTCGCTTCGCCGTGGTGACGGCGCCGGCTGCTCGACGCACTTCCGAATGTCACGGCCAGCGGCGGGGTGGCGGCAAGGTGAACCGGGTCCGATGCGGGCGCTGGATTGCTCAACGACCCCGCACCGGACCCGGCCGGTCCACCAGAGGTGGACTTACCGTGCAGAAGACGCGCGCGCACGGCAGCCCTTCTGTACCCAGGCCCATTCGATCTCAAGCTCCCTTTGCTGTCGAGAAGGAATGGGCACCACTACCGGAAGGTGACGGGGCAACTGATGACGTCATGGCCGACGCATTGAGCACGTGTTGGCAGACCCGAACAGGCCATGTCCCCCGTGCTCTGCGAATCACGTTCGACCCGGCTGAAGGCTTGTTAGCCCGGCCATCTCGGCGCAGACGGTGTCCCGGATACCCGTCTGGGCGTCGACACGCATCGCGCTCAACCGCCAAAACCGCGCTACAGCCGGACGCCGCCGCACCTTCATGAAGCCCTTTCGACCACTCCACCGGCCGGTTTGGCTGAGGACCTTGCTGGGTCCTGACCGATAGGAGCGGGCGGCGAGCACGACCGCCAGAGCTCGATGAGCGCCTTCCATCGCATGGTCCGGGCCCGGCCATGACCGACGATGAGCTGCAGCACTGGCCCGGTCGCGCTGCTGAAAGGGCTTAACAGGTTGGTCAGCCGAGCAGGAAGTTGCGGGCTTGTTCGGCGACGGGCTCGGGGGCAGACCAGAAGGCCCCGTGGTCGTGGTCGGCCAAAGTCAGCACGGTGACGTTCGGCAGGATTTCGGCCAGCGCCTCGGCGCCCGTGCGCATGAACGCCTCGCCGTTGCCGCCCACGGCAACGGCGATCGGCGCGTCGATGGCCCAGCGGTCAGCAGGCAGCGGTGTGCCGTTCTGGAGGCCGCGCCAGATCCGGCCGTCGTAGGCGTAGGTGTGGGCGTAGGCCGCCATCTGCTCCCATGACGGGTCCGCCTTCATCATCGGCAGGTATTCGGCGGGAACACCGACCACCTCGGTCATGAAGTACTCGCTGGCCTCGCTGCGCTTGCCGGCCGCGACCAGAGCTTCGAGATGCTCGACGTAGTCGGCGGGAACCGGCGGCCGGGAGCTGTCGACGATGAACGGAGGCTCGTAGAGGTACAGGCCGCTGACCTTGTTCCCCAGTGCGCTGGCCGCATCGAGTGCGAGCCCGCAACCGCCGGAGCCGCTGGTCAGGGCTGCACGACCACCGAGGACGTCGATCAGTGCCGAGATGTCGTCGATCTCGCGTGCGGGCTCGTAGGGCTGCGGGTCACCGCTGGCGCCACGACCGCGGCGATCGAAGCTGATCACGGTGAAGTCCTCGGCCAACGCCGTGACCAAGCCCGCGACGCTGGTGCGGTCTTCTGCGACGTTGCTGACCACGATGATCGCGGGACCCGATCCGGTCTGTTCGTAGGCGATCGCGGTGCCGTCGGCCGAGGTGAGGGTGGACATGGTGTTTTCCCCTTCAGCAGGATTGTTCTGGGTGTCCAACACGCTGCCGAGCCGGTCGAACGCTTCGGCGTAGCCATCTGCCATCTGCCGCTCGACAGCCCGTTGCAACGCTGCCTCGTTGGGGAAACTTGCCGCGACGTCGACGGTGCAGCCGGTGCCGGCTGCGGCGAAGGTGACCGTGGTGGGGAAGCTGTCCTTGCCCTCGGGCTGCCATGCCTCGTCGGCGAACGCGTCGTCGTAGGCCAGTTCGGCCCGCGCAATGACCACGTTGTAGGTGGCGACACCGCGCACCGCAGCTGCCGAGCCGTCCACCGGCGCGATCTGGAACCGCCAGCGACCGCCGGGTCGCACGTCCATCTCATAAACGGTGGCCGCCCAACCCTGCGGCCCCCACCAGAGACTGATCGCCTCGGGGTCGGTCCACGCCCACCAGGCGCGGTCGACACCGGCCGAATAGGTACGGCTGATGTGGATGGTGTTGCTCGTCCTGTCGATCACGATGCCGTCGGGCACGGCCGACCCCCTCATTGGTTCGACTCGGAAGCACGGTCGTCGTCAAGGAGGGCGCCGAGGCGATCCATCCGTTCCGCCCACAGAGCTGCGAAGCCCTGCACCCAGTCGCTGATCACATGCATCGATTCGGGCTGCAGCCGGTAGATCCTCTGCTGGGCCCGCTTGGTCACCTCGACCACTTCCGCTTCCGCGAGCAACCGCAGGTGCCGGGACACCTGCGGCTGACCCAGTCCGAGCGCGTCGACGATCCCGCCCACCGGCTGTGGCCCGTCCTTCAGCAACTCGACGATCCGGAACCGATTCGGCTCGGACATCGTCGCCAATCGCTCCTGCACAGTGGCGGTCATGAGACGAACATACTCTTCGGTGTATATGCACACAAGTAGATACATCCGGAGAGGGCAAGTTGGATGAGGACACTGACACCGTCCTGGTCCGACCCCTTCATGAGAGACATGACCAGTGCCATGGCGCGGTCGGGCCCCTCGTCCTGTTCCAACGGTCACGCCGGATGGATCTTCGGGTTGAAACCGCCGGCACCCTGATTCCACGGAGCACCACGACGCGGCGTATCGGTCGGAAAGCTCAACTGCGGCAACGGTTTGACAGACGCATGGCGGTCCTTTCCGCGATGGAGGCTGTCGATCTGGTCATCGCCGGAGAGGCCTCGAAGTCCAGCGCTCCCGCTCAGGAGCTACGCGAGCTCGCATGTGATCTGGGGGCCGGGTCGTACTCACTGGTGAGGCGCCCGCCTTGTCGCGCTCCGCCGACATCGAGGTTTGCACGCCCGGTCCAAACGGTGCGGGTTGGTCACTGTGCAGACCATGGCACGCCATACGGTTCTTCGGCCTCATCGCGGTTCGCGTCAGGCCGAGCTGGAGTGCTGTGGAAAGGCAGCATCGGTTGCGTCTCGGATGACTCGGTAACAGCTGCAGGCGTTGGTTTCCAAGCGATCGCGGTCGAGCACCATGATGTTGCCGCGGCTGTAGCGGATGCAGCCGTCTTCGGCCAGGGCGCCGGCGACCTCGCTGACCGACGAGCGGCGCACCGCGAGCATCTGGGCCAGGAACTCCTGAGTGAGAGGGAACTGATCGCTGTGCATGCGATCGGCGGTCATCAGCAGCCAGCGGGCGCAGCGTTGCCTCGTGTGATGGCTGCGGTTGCAGGCGGCGTTGCGGGCGAGCTGAGTGAACATGGACTGGGTGTAGCGCTGCAGCACGGCCTGCAACGGCCCGTCCATGATCGCGATCTCGTGGCGGAAGACGTCGGCGTCCATGCGCAGCGCGAGCCCCTCGACCTGGCAGAGCGCGCGCTCGGTCGGCATGCCCGCGCCGAGGAACACCGGTAGCCCGACCATTCCCTCGTCGCCGACCGTGGCGACCTCGACGCTCGGCCCGTCCAGGTCGGTGACGATGGAGAAGACGCCGAGCAGCGGGAAGTACACCGCCCTGATCGGCTCACCCGGCTGGTAGAGCACCTCGCCGACAGGCATCTCCACGACGGTGAAATCGTCGACCAGCTGATCACGATCCTTGTCGGACAGGGCGGCAAGAACCCGGTTGCGTCGCGGGTCGTGACGACCGGCTGCGCTGCCCGTCATAGCCCTGCTCGCCTTCCTCGACGTCGCGCTGGCTCTGTCAACTGGCCGCCACCGGCGGGATCGCTGTCGCCCACGAAGGTAACGCGACGCGCATCATGTTCGCAGCGCCGGGCGCCATCACCAGGCTGACCACGGCATGAACCAGCACGGGCAAAGGCAGCACGAAATCAACACAGCCGGTGGCGATGGCGGCGTTGGGCATACCAGCGGCCATGGCAGTGGCCGGGTTTTGCGCGAGCACCCGGCCCCCACTGCCTTTGATGTGTCGAACGCCGAGGGCTGCGTCGTCGAGGCGGCCGGTCAGCACCGCGGCCAAGGCACGTGGCCCGAACCTGGCCGCGATCGACATGAACAGCGGGTCAGCCGTCCTGTGGTCGTCCATGGGATGAATTCGCACGCCGTCGGCGGTCAGCGCAGCAGATGTTCGAGCGGGCACGACGTGCACGACTCCCGGAGACAAATCGTCGCCGTCGGCCAGCAGGTGCACCGGCAACGGGGATCGGTAGCGCAGCGCTTCGACAAAGGAGTCCCGGTGGTGCGTGGGCCGGTGCTGGACCAGCACGATCGCCGCGGGGAAGGCGTCCGGGAGCAGCGGCACGAGATCGCGGTATGCGGCGACACCGCCCATCGACGCGGCCATGCACACCACGTCGAAAGCAGCCGTCGTATGACCGGTTCCGCACACATCGCCAGGATAGTGCCCGCCGCCGAGTCGGGTTGGAGGCGACAGCCAAGTCGGGCAGCGTGCAGTTCAGCCTGTTCGTGCCTTCCCCGGCGCTTTTGCAGTGAGAAAGACCTGTACGCGCGGGTACCGTCACGGGTCCCCGCTGAATGTCCCAAAGGGCAAGATCGGGTAGAAGTCCGACCGTGCGTCAACGTCGTCAGACCTCCGTCATCAAGCCACTTTCAGTCGCCCACGACAAGATCGCGCACACAGAAGCGAGCGACTCCGGCACCGGAAGGGGCGAGCCTTCCGGTGCCGGGTATGTCAACTACCGGTGATCGAGCGGTCAGCGACCACGACGGGTGTGTTGCCGATGGGCACCCCGGTGATGGTCAGGGAGTCTCCGTGCCGGGACACGGCGCTCGGCGGAATCCGGTAGACGGTGCCGGTGGTGAGGTCGACCAGACGAGGGTTGCTCATCTTCGTGTCGCGGAAGGTGACCGTGACGGGTTTGGTGGCCCGGTTCTCGTTCGGCACGCGGTCTGGTCGCGCCGCGATGTCGATCTCCTTGCCCGTGCTGTCGTAGCGGGGTTGCTGCGCGGGGTCGCCTCCGAACCACAGCGCGACAGCCTGCTGACCGGAGCCGTTCTTCTCGAACGCCCGCGCGGTGACGGTCCGATCGCCATTGCCCGTGGTGGTGAAGTCGAAGCCCTGAATCGGTGACTTCTTCTTGATGTCGTCGGACGGCTCGAGCCGCGTCACCGGGCGCAGGGTGTTGTCGAACAAGGCAGCCACGTTCTGCACGCCGTAGTAAGACCTCTTGGTGTAGGTCGCCTTGAGGTCCGAGGTGGCTGCGACGAGCCCCTTGGAGTTGATCTGAGGTGCGCTGGTGGGAGTCCAGCGGTACCACAGGTCCACGGTGCCCAGGAGTTCCGTGCTGATGCCCACGCCGAGGTCCCCGATGATCCGGCGCAGGTCGTAGGAGTTCTGGCTGTACTCCGTGAAGGTGTCCTGCCCGAACGCACCGACCGAACCCGCCGTGCTCGGCGCGCCGTTCTCCCCCTGCCGGATCTCGATCGACTGGGAGTACTTGGCGAACACCTGGCGCAACGCGGCCATGGAGTTGTAGAGCGCCGGGTTGTCCGGGTAATTGCTGTACGGGTGGTAGGAAAACCCGTTCACCAAAGCGATCCGGGCGGCCTGCTTGGCCGTGTCGCCGTCCGCTTCGCCGTCGTCCTTGGCTGCCTTGAGAGCTGACATGAACTTGTCGGCGAAGGCCACGTCGAGGCCGTACTCCACGCCGAAGAGCACCGCGTCCGGCTGCTGCTGCCGGACGATCGTGGCCATGAGCTTGTAGTAAGCCGCGTAGTCGGCACCGATGGTCGAGGGCGCATCGGGGTGGTTGGGCTCGTTCCAGATCTCCCAGTGCCGGACGCCATAGCCCGCACCGCGGCCCTGGTAGCGCACACCGCCGGGCTTGTAGCGCTCCACCATTGCCCTGACCCAGTTCGCGTTGACCTCCAGGCCCGCGCCGCTCGGCAGGGGCGCGCCGAGGTTCGCGCCGCCGGCGGGGATCCCCTTCTTGCCGTAGGCCCAGTTGCCGTACGAGACCTGCAGCCACGGCTGGATGCCGGCCTCGAGGAGCGCGTCCACGATCTCGTCGACCGTCGTCCAGTTGTACTTGCCGTCGGCGTTGGCCTCGACGGCGTTCCACTCGGGTTGCACCCTGCAGGTCGTGGTGCCCAGCGCGAGCAACTGGTCGCGGTACTCGGAGAACTTGGCGTACTTGCGGCCCGTGGTCTCGCAGCCCGACAGCAGTCGTGACGACCCGATCTGCTTGGCGGTGCGGGGTGTGACGGTCCCGACGGGGTTCCAGCCGTCGGGCGCTGGTGAGGCGAAGACGCGCACGTCGTCGATCCACGCGGTGCCGACGCTCTCCCTGCTGACCCCGATCCGGAGGTCGGTCAGGGTGCTTGTGCCGACGCGGAACGAGAGGTCGGCGGCGATCTGCTTGCCCTTGAGGAAAACGCTGTACTTCCGGGCGGTGGGTTGCGCCACGATCCGCAGGTCGAGCCACTCGTCGGCCCGGTAGGAGCCCAGTTCCACGCGCTTGGCCCCGTTGTAGGTGTACAGGCGGCCCGCGGCGTCCATCGCCACGGTGGCCGCGTCACCCGCCGGTCCCCTGAGGTGCACTCCGATCACCGACGTCGTCTGGGCGGCGCGCAGCCGCGCGGCGGCGACGAGGGTGGACCTGGTGGTGCCCAAGGATCGGGTGACCACCATCGAGGCGGTCGTCGAGTCGTCGTGCAACCGCAGGCCCCGCTCGAGCTCGGAGACCTGTTGCACGGTGGCGGTTCCACCTTCGGGTGAGGCGGTCCACCCGGTGGGGAACGAGCCCACGTCGCCGGTGAAAGCATCGGTGATGTCGGCGCTGTCGACGGCGGCGGCCGCCGGTAAGACGGACGGCGGTATCGCCGCCGCCAACGCCGCAGCCACGAAGGCGGCGGCCAATCGGCGAGGACGGCGGCGTGAACCGCTGGCCGGAGTGACGTCTGCTGGTATCGACACTGATACCTCCTGGAGTGGGAGTGGGGTGAACGATCGCGCGCCGGAGCCGACGTCGTTCAGCGCGACGCCTGGTTCCGTTGTGCGGGAATAAGGTGAGGACGGCCCGTCAGTGGAAGACGGCTCCGGGGTTGAGCAAGCCGTGCGGGTCTAGCGCCTGCTTGACGGATCGGTGGACGGCCAGGCCGACCTCACCGATCTCGCGGGCGAGCCAGTCGCGTTTGAGTCGCCCGATCCCGTGTTCACCCGTCACCGTGCCGCCGAGCGACAGGCCCAGTGCGAGGATGGAGTCGAACGCCTGGCGAGCCCTGTTCTCCTCGCGGGGACCGGAGAACACGATCGTGGGGTGCATGTTGCCGTCGCCCGCGTGACCGACGACGGCGATCGTCAGCCCGACCTCCGCCGAAATCTCCTCGCAGCCGAGGATCAGTTCGGCGATCCGCGTGCGTGGCACGCACACGTCGTCGACGAGGAGGGCACCGCGCGCTTCCAACGCTGTGAGGACAACTCGGCGTGCTTCGAGCAGCATCGCGCCCTCGGCCTGGTCGTCGGTCGTGTGGGTGAAGAGCGCTCCGTGTTTCTCGCAGAGGCGTTCCACGGCCGCGATGTCATCACCGGCGGTGGGCCCGGCGTCGGACTGGCACAACAGCAAAGCTTTTGTCCCGTCGCCTGCGCCGAGGTCGGTCCGCAGGTAGGACTCGGCCGCCTCGATCGACACGGCGTCCATGATCTCCATGAGCGACGGCACCACACCCGAGCGGACGACCTCGGCGACGGCGAGACCCGCGTCCTGGGCCGAGGCGAACGCGGCGACGAGCGTGGTCGGCGCCGCCGGTCGAGGACGCAGTGCGAGCGTCGCCTCGGTGATGACGCCGAGGGTTCCCTCGCTGCCGACGAAGAGGCTCGTCAGGTCGTACCCCGCGACACCCTTCACGGTGCGCCTGCCTGTGCGCAGCACGGACCCGTCCGCGAGCACGACTTCCAGGCCCAGCACTGAATCCGTGGTGACGCCGTACTTCACACAGCACAGGCCGCCCGCGTTGGTGGCGAGGTTCCCGCCGATGGTGCACCAGTCGTAGCTGGACGGGTCCGGCGGGTAGAACAGGCCGCGATCGGCGACTCGGTCCCGCAGGTCCTTCGTGACCACACCCGGCTGCACCACAGCGATCCGGTCGTCCGGATCGATCTCCAGCACCCGGTCGAGCTTGGTCAGCGACAGCACGACGCAGCCGTCCACGGCGTTGGCGGCACCGGTCAGTCCGCTGCCCGCACCACGCGGCACCACAGGCACACCGTTCTCGGCGCAAGCGCGCACCACGGCTTGCACTCCGGCGGTGTCGATCGGCAGGGCGACGGCCAGGGAGCGCCCTGCCGGCACGAGCGGCATCATGTCGCGCGCATACGAGTCGGTGACGTCGGGATCGGTGAGGACGTTTCCGGAGCCGATCTCCGCGCGCAGTCGATCGAGCAGGCTGTCCATGGGGTTCCTCGGGATCGGGCGGCGAGCGGGCAGGTCGATGAGGAGCACCGCCCGCTCACCGACGGCTCAGGAAGCGGCCGCGGATGGCCGCGTGAACGCCCGGTAAGCCCGCAGGGTGGCCTCGTCGGGCGGGTAGGTGCCGCGCAGCGGGGCGCCGTTGGCGACACGCTGCTGCAGGAACGCCTCGAGGGCCTCTTGCTCCCGCGCCGGGTTCGCGATCGACGCCACGAGGTGACGCGGAATGCAGACCACGCCGTCGGCGTCGCCGAGCAGCACGTCGCCGGGGTAGACGGCGACTCCCGCACAGCCGATCGGCAGCTGCATGTCGACGGCGTGGTGCAGGGCGAGGTTGGTCATCGCCGCCGGGCCCGTGGCGTAGACGGGCATCGGCAGTTCGTCGATGCCCGCGATGTCGCGCAACGTGCCGTCGGTGACGAACCCGGCGGCGTGGCGGGCCGCGAGGCGGGTGAGCAGGATGTGCCCCGCGGAGGCCGCCCGGCCCTCGCCCCGGCAGTCGACCACGAGGATCTGACCGGGGCCGACGGATTCGACGGCCAGGCGCTGGGGGTGGTCGTAGTCGTCGAACACGTCGAGCACGTCGATGTCTTCACGCGCCGGGATGTAGCGGAGCGTGAAAGCCTCGCCCACCATCCGCTTGGCAGGACGGCCGTAGGTGCGCAGTCCGGCCAGGAAGGTGTTGCGCAGCCCCAGCTTGAACAGCTGGGTGGTGACGGTCGCGGTGCCCGCCTCCGCGAGTGCGCCGAGGTCGTCGGGGTCGAGCGGGGTGGTGGAGCTGTCAGTCATGGGGCCGGCTTTCTGCTTCGTGTTCGGATGGCGGCGGGTCGAGGGTCGGGTCCAGACCGGCGGGGCGGGCCTGCGCGGTGAGGCCGCCGTCGGTGGTGATGACCTGACCGGTGATGTAGGCGGCGTCGGGCGAGCACAGGAAAGCGACCACCCCTGCCACGTCGGCGCCGGTCCCGACCCTTCCGAGCGGGACGGGTTCGGCTCGGGCGCGTTGCTGTTCGGGCGATAGCGCGTCGAACCGGTCGTTGGCGATCGGTCCCGGCGCGACGGCGTTGACGCGGATGCCCGCCGATGCGAGGTCCACGGCGATGGCTCTGGTCGCGGCCTCGACCGCGCCCTTGCCCGCGTCGTAGGCGATGGTGCCCAGGTGGGCGCGGGTGGCGCCGATCGAGGAGATGTTCACGACGGCGGAGCCTGGCCGCATGACCTTGGCCGCCGCGGCCGTCGCCAGGAAGACGCCGCGCACGTTGACGGCGAAGCTGCGCTCCCAGTCGGCCGGATCGAGGTCGACGAGGCGAGCGCGCCCGACCATGGGCAGGGCGGCGTTGTTGACCAGGAAGTCCAGCCTGCCGAACGTGGCGAGCACCCGTTCGAAGGCCCTGTCGACCGCTTCGCCGTCCGACACGTCCGCCGGGCAGGCCACCGCCTGCGCCCCGGCGTCACGCAGTGCGCGGGCGGTTGCTTCGGCCTCGTCGGGGTCAGGGCCGTTGACCGCGACGGCGGCGCCCTCCTGCGCCATCCGCAGCGCGATCGCCCGGCCGATGTTCCGCGCACCGCCCGTGACCAGCACGACCTTGCCGGAGAAGCGCTGGGTCACGGTGTCACCTGCTGGCGGTCCACCACGGCGTCGGCGGTGGTGTGCCGCCAGGTCAGCGGACCCGCGCTGGCCGCGAGGAGGTCCGGGTCGAGCTCCATGCCCAGCCCGTGGCCCTCGGGCACGCGCAACCGGCCCTTCTCGTATCGCACCGGTTCGCGCACGACGTCGCGGGTGTAGAGCAGCGGGCCGACCGGGTCGCTGGGCAGCGTCGCGGCCGGCATGGCCATGGCGACGTGGGCCGCGGCGGCGGTGCCGATGGACAGTTCCTGCGTCGTGCCGATCAGGCAGGTCTTCTCCGCAGCCTCGGCGATGGCGAAGATGCGCCGGGCAGGGGTGATGCCGCCGATGGCGATCACACTGACGTTGAACACGTCCACCGCGTCGGCCGCCACGAGATCGAGCGCCCACCGGTTGCTGTAGACGTGCTCGCTGATCGGCACGTGCAGCCGGTCACGTGCGTACACCAGACCACGTATGTCGTGATTCGGCGCGGGCGCCTCGACGAGTCCGTAACCGACGTCGGCGACCCGTTCGGCGAAGGAGCAGGCGGACTTGGCGTCGAGCAGGTTGGAGAAGTCCAGCGACTTGATCGTGAGCCGGTCGCCGAACCGGTCCCGCGCCTCGCGCAGGAACCGCTCGTCCAGTGCGAGGTCGCGGCCCACGTAGACGCGGAAGAACTCGAAGCCCTCGTCCAGCCGGCGGTCGACCATCGTCAGGTTGCGCTCGACGTCGGCTTCGCTCTGCTGCCGGAACACGGGGTAGGCGATCGGCACGGAGTCGCGCACCTGTCCGCCGAGCAGCTGGTACAGCGGCAGGCCGAGCACCTTGGCCGCCAGGTCCCAGACCGCGATGTCCACTCCGCACTTGATCGCGCGACTCTTGTCGTAGATGTAGCCCGCCTGCGGGAAGTTGGCCTCCAGCCTGCGTTCGACCTCCGTGGTCTGCAGCGGGTCCAGGCCGATGAGCAGGTCTTCGAGGGTGGCGGCCAGTTCGGGGATGTCGAAGTGGAACCGCGGCAGGTGCTGCAGGTCCGACATCTCCCCCAGGCCGACCAGGTCGGTGTCGGTGAGCAGTTCGACCATCACGTGCCCGCAGGTGATGCTGTTGTGCCGCGGGGTGTTGACGGTGGTCAACCGGACCCCGGTGATGCGGGTCATGCGGTGCTCCTCTGCGGTGCCGTGGGGTGTCCTGGCGCCATGGCCAGCAGTGAACGGGTGTAGTCGTGCTGCGGGTCCTGGTAGATCTGCTCGGCCGGGCCGGCCTCGACCACCTGGCCGTCGCGCATCACCGCGATGTCGTGCGCGACGGACCTCACGACGGCCAGGTCGTGGGTGATGAACAGGTAGGCCAGCCCGTGCTGTTGCTGGAGGTCGGCCAGCAGGTTGAGCACCTGCGCCTGCACCGATACGTCGAGCGCGCTGACCGCCTCGTCGCACACGATCAGCTTCGGCCGCAGGGCGAGTGCCCGTGCGATGGCGATCCGCTGCCGCTGGCCACCGGAGAACGCTGCCGGGTACCGGTCGAGCGCACCGGCGTCCAGTCCCACTTCACGGAGAAGCCGGACCAGTTCGGCCTCGTCCGTGTCGAGGCCGTGGACCTTCATCGGCTCCGCCAGGAGCTCGCGGACCCGCATCCGGGGATCCAGGCTCGCGTACGGGTTCTGGAACACGACCTGGACGTCACGTTGCAGAGTTCTGAGCTGGTCGCGGTCCGGCTTCGTGACGTCGATGCCGTCGTAGCGGACCGTGCCCCGATCCGGTTTCTCCAAGCGCAACAACATCTTCGTCAGACTGGTCTTGCCCGATCCCGACTCGCCGACCAGCGCCACCGTCCGCCCGCGGATGACCGACAAGCTCACACCGCGGACCGCGTGCACCTGCCCGGTGACCCGGCGCAGCACGCCCCCGCGCACCGGATAGCTCAGCGACACGTCGTCGAACTCCGCCAGGATCTTGACCCCAACCGATGGTCCACTGTGGACCGACACGGCAGGCGGTTCGATGGTGGGGCGCTGTTCGACGAGGAGGCACGCCGCGCTGTGGCCCTGTCCGAGGTCCACCCGCACAGGACGGGTGGTGGAACAGCGGTCGACGGCCACCGGGCAACGCGGCTGGAACGGACATCCCGCCGGACGCTCGCGGGGATTCGGCGGCCGCCCGCCGATGGCGGTGAGCCGCTGCCGCGCGAGCCCGTCCACCCTGGGCGTCGCGGCGAGCAGCGACTGGGTGTAGGGCATGCGCGGATCGCCCAGCACCCCGGCTGCCGCTCCGGTTTCGACGAGGCGCCCTGCGTACATCACCGCGACGCGATCGGCGTGACCCGCGACGACACCGAGGTCATGGGTGATCAGGATCAGCCCCATGTCGAGGTCGGAGCACAGCGATCCCAGCATTCCCATGATCTCGGCCTGCACCGCGACGTCGAGTGCCGTGGTGGGTTCGTCCGCGATCAGCAGCCGGGGCCGTGGGGCGATCGCCAGTGCGATCGCCGCACGCTGCCTCATCCCGCCGGACAGCTCGTGCGCGTACTGCCCGAGCCGGCCTTTCGCATCGGGCATCCGTGCCAGTTCCAGTGCTTCCACCGCTCGGCGCCGGGCATGCTCGCGGGACATCGGCTCGTGGGCGCGCACCGCGTCCGCGATCTGGGTGCCGATGGTGAGCAACGGGTTCAACGCGGCGCTCGGGTCCTGGAACACCATCGCGACGGTGCTGCCCCGGACCTTCTGCCACTGCCGCTCGTCGAGGCCGATGACCTCGGTGCCGTCGACGAGCACGGACCCGGTGGTGGTGCACGTCGGTGACGTGGGGTTGAGGCCGAGCAGGCTGAGTGCGGTGACGGTCTTGCCCGACCCGGACTCCCCCACCACGGCCAGGATCTCCCCTGCGTCGAGGTGGAGGGCCACGCCGTCGACCACCCGCACCGGGTCCTGTCCCGGCCGACCGGCGAACGAGACCGCGAGATCGGTGACGCGCAACAAGCTCATGGATGTCCTCATCGGTCGAGGTAGGCCTCGTCGAGGCGCCACTGGCCGTCGACGTTGAGCACGACGCCCTTCAGCGCGGTGCGGTGGATCAGCGGGGACTTGGCCTGGTGCAGGAAGGTCCAGTAGCGCTGATCCAGGATTCGGCGCTGCACGTCGCTGTAAGCCTTGCTGCGCACGGCTTTGTCATCGGTGCTGCGGGCCAGCAGGAGCACGTCGTCGAGCGTGCTGTCGTTCAGGCCCGACCAGTTGTTCGAGCCCTTGCTGGTGAAGTACGGGTCGAACACCAGGGAAGGATCGAGCCGCGGCACGTCGACCACCAGCACGGCGGCGTCGAAGTCCTGCTTGCGCATCCGGTCGAGCTGCGTCTGCAGCTCCAGCACTTCGGATTTCACGGTGAATCCCGCGTCGGAGAGCTGAGCCTGCAGGAGCTCGGCGATCGTCGGGTCCGGTGCGCGCCTGCGAGCCAGCACGGTGATGGACGTGGGTGCGGTGACGGCGGCTTTGGCAGCCCCCTGGTCGAAGGAGGGTGAGGTGATCGAGTCGTCGTAGTACCAGTCCTTCTTCGTCGCGAACGACGGCGCGAGGTCGAACTGGTCGGACGCGGCGACCTTGCCGATGGCGGAACGGTCCACGGCAGCGGTGAACGCGGCGCGCATCTTGGGGTCGTTGAACGGCGCGCGAGTCGTGTTGAGCGCCACGTAGTACGACCGGCGCACGCCGACGTCCTCCATGCTGACCTGCTTGTCGGAGGCGAGTTGCGCGAACTCCTCCGGCGGCAGGGCGCGCACCAGCTGGACACCGTCGGTGGCGAGCTCCGTGCGCAGCACCTTGGGTTCGGTGATGAACCGGACCACGACCTTGTCGAGCCTGGGCAGCTGGTTGCCGTCCGCGTCCTTGCCCCAGTACGAGGTGTTGCGGACGACGGTGAGCTGGACCTTGGAGCGCCACTGGTCGAACGTGAACGGCCCGGTGCCGACGGGGTTGCGACCGAACTCGGCGCCCTTGGTCTTCAAGGCCTCCGGCGAGACCATCATGCCGGGCTCGTGAGCGAGCTGGACCAGCAGCAGCGGGTCCGGGTCCTTCAGGTCGAAGCGGACGGTCCTGTCGTCGACCACGGCCACGGTGGCGATCTTGGCCAGAGCACTGGTCTTGGTCGACTTGGTGGCCGGGTCGAGCACGCGGTTGATGTTGGCGGCGACGGCTTTCGCGTCGAACGGCGTGCCGTCGTGGAACTTCACGCCGGTGCGCAACGTGAAGGTCAGCGCGCGCGGCTGGGCGTCCCACTTCTCGGCGAGGGCGGGGACGAAGCCGCCGTCGCGGTTCTGGCGCAGCAGTGTGTCGTAGAACAGGTTCAGCACGCTGCGGTCGGAGGAGATCTGGCTGGAGAACGCGGGGTCCAAAGTGGTCGGTTCGTTGTCGAACCCGACGGACACCGTGCCACCGGTGCGGGGCGCGTTTCGCGGGCCGGTGGAAGCGGGGCTCCCGCACGCGACGGTGGAGGCGATCAGGACGGCGGCGAGGCCGAAGAGTGCGGCACGCCGGGTTGTTCTGGGGTGGGACACGGCAGCGGATCCCTTCACGGGGGCGGAGGAGCGAAGGTCAGCGGATCGGGGACAGCACCGGCCGGTGGGCGTCGAGCGCGTCGCGCAGCGCATCGGCCAGGAGGTTGAAGGCGGCGATCGTCAGCAGGATCGCGAGGCCGGGGAACACGCTCAGCGCCCAGGTGGAGTCGAGGTGCGCGGTGCCGGAAGCCACCATGCCGCCCCAACCGGGCTGCGGTGGCTGCACCCCGAGCCCGAGGAAGCTCAGCGACGCCTCCGCCATGATCGCGGTGGAGGCCTGCAGAGCGGCGAACACGAGGAGGGTGCCCGCCAGGTGCGGCAGCAGGTGCCGCACGAGGATGGTCGGTGTGCCGACGCCGACGATCCTGGCTGCCGACACCCATTCACGGGTGCGCAGGGACAGGACTTCGCCACGCACCAGGCGGGCGAAGCGCGGTGTCGTCACCACGGCGATGGCGATCAGCGCATTGCGCAGACCCGGCCCGAGTGCCGCCACTACGGTCAGCGCGAGCACCAGCAGGGGAAAGGCGAGCAGGCCGTCGGTGACGCGCATGAGCACCGCGTCCACCCAACCACCTCGGTAGCCCGCGACGAGGCCGATCGCGGTGCCCAGCACCAGTGCCAGGCCAACGGCGATGGTGGCGACCTCGAGGGTCACCAGTGCGCCGGCGACGACGCGGACCAGGATGTCGCGGCCCAGTTCGTCAGTACCCAGCAGATGTGCGGCGGAGGGCCCGGCCAGCAGGTTGTCGGTGTCGGTGTCGGCGACCGCGTCGTCGAGGAACGGCGCGGCTGCCGCGGCGAGCACGAGCAGCACCAGCACGGGCAGGGCGAACCAGGCGCGCCGGTCGCGGCGCAGGCTGTCGAGCACGGGCCGCTCACGCGGCGGGGACTTCGTCGTCATCGCCATGGTCGGGCTCCTAGTAGGTGATGCGCGGGTCGAGCCGCGCGTAGAGGAGGTCGGCGAGCAGGTTGACCAGCAGGACGAACACCACGACCACGAGCACCGCTCCCTGGACGATGGGCAGGTCCCTGCTGAAGATGGCGTTGACGATCAAGGTGCCCATGCCCGGCACGGTGAAGACCGCTTCGGTGACCACGGTGGCGCTCATCAGCGCGCCGATCTGCAACGCTGCCACCGTGACGACCGGCACCACGGCGTTGCGCAGCGCGTAGACGGTGACGATCCGGCGCTGGGCCAGTCCCGAGGCGCGCGCGGTGCGGACGTAGTCCTCGCCGAGCGCGGCGAGCAGCGAGCCGCGGGTCTGCCGCATGATCACCGCGATGATCGTGGATCCGATCGTGATCGCGGGCAGCACCATGTGCAGCAGGTTCTGCACCGGGTCCTCGGTGAACGGCACGTATCCCGACGGCGGGAGGATCCGGAGCCAAAGCCCGAACACCAGGATCAGCAGTGCCGCCAGGTAGAAGTGCGGTGTCGACAGGGCGAACACGCTGGCCGTGGTCATCACCGCGTCGGTCTTGGTGCGGCTGCGCACTGCGGCGATGATGCCCGCCGGAAGTCCGATGAGGATGGTCAGCACGATCGCGATCAGGCCGAGTTCCACGGTCGCGGGCAGCCGGTCGAGGATGACGGTGCCGACCTGTTCGTTGGTGAGCCAGGACCGGCCGAGGTCACCGGTCAGCGCACCTCCAGTCCAGTTCAGGTACTGCTGCCACACGGGGGCGTCCAGTCCGAGGTCGGCGCGCAGCGCGGCCCGGTCGGCCTCACTCGCCTCCTGGCCGAGGATCTCCGTGGTGGGGTCGCCCGGCAGCAGTCGCAGCAATGCGAACAGGACCATCGAGACGACGATCAGGACCGGCACGAGTTGTGCCAGCCGGCGGATCAGGTAGGCCGTCATCGGGACGTCTCCCCCGTGGTGACGAGCGCAGACGCGCGGCGCTGGGCGGGCAGGTCCCGCAGCCGGGCCGCGGGAACGAGGTCGTAGAGGTACAGCGCGAGCGCGTCCGCCCCGTGCGCGAGCGCCAGATCTGTGACGGCTCCGAGCACCGCGCTGGTCGGGGTGGCGGAGTGGAAGAGGCTCCAGCCGACCGTCAGGCGGGTCGCGATCGCGGCGGCCACCTCGAGTTCTCGTTGCAGGGAACCGAAGTCCCCGGACAGGTCGGTGACGGTGAGCCCCGCGCGGGTGGCCGTGAGGTCGCTGAGATCTCCCGCGGTCTTGCCTGCGCAGCCGTAGGGGTCGGCGGTGGCCCGCACGGAGACCGGGGTGTTCCCGGCGGCGTCGACGGCTGCGGCCACCAGGTCGCAGCTGACCCGCGACCGGATTCGAAGCACTGCTTGGTGCAGCTGGGGTCCGAGCGCCGAGTCGATGTCCTCCACCGCGTGCGTCGCGGCGGGGCGCGGTTCGGCGAGTTGGGTCCGGACCGCCCAGGCGGTCCGTTCGGCGAGTTCGGCAGGGTCCACCCCTGAGTTGTTGAACTGCGCCGAGCACGCCGAGCAGACGCACAACGACAGCAGCCACCGGTCGGCCGGACGCAGGGCGGTGCCCACCTTCTCGTGCGCGCCCTGGTGCTCCCAGCCGAGATAACCGAACGCCTCCAGTTCCAGCCGGGACACACCGGTGCCCTGAACCGCACCCACCACGAGCGCGCGGGCGAACGCGACCACTTCCGGTCGTGCCGGACACAGCGCGTGCCGGTACCGGTGGCCGAACGCGTTGCGCAGGGCCAAATCGGGGCGGCGGGTGGCGATCGCCGACTGGTGCAGACCGACCAGCCAGCCGGACGCGTCGAGCCCGGCCGACCGCAACGCCCCGACCACGTTCGCGGAAGAGTCGTCCACGACGGACTGGTCGAGCAGGTCCGGGTTGTCGTCGAGGAAGAAGCGACCCGCGTCGACGTGGACGACGGCGCCGGGATCGCTCGTGGTGAGCAGCCAGCGACCGCTGTGGTAGGCCAGCGCGAGCACGACTCCGTCCGCCCCCGTGGCCGCGATCCGCTCGGCCTCCCCCACCGGGTCGGACCGGAAGGAGACCGGATGCGCGAAGAGATCAAGCTTCATGGCCCGCGTCCGCCTCGTGCAATGTGTCCGACAGCGTCTTGGCTGCTTTCTCGATGTGCTCGCAGGCCAGCCGCTCGGCCAGGTCCGCGTCGCCCTGCTCCACGGCAGCGAGGATCGCGGCGTGCTCGGCCGCCTCCTGCTCGAAGGTGGCCCGCAGCCGCCATCCGGTGGTGGCCGCGAAAGCGGTCAGATCCTGCAACTGGTCGAGGAAGTCGCACAGGAACCCGTTGTCCGACGCCGTGTACAGCACTCGGTGGAACGTCCGGTTCGCGATGCCCATCCCGGTCCGGTCGCCGCGAGCAGCGCACGCGGCCGCCTCGCTCAACGCGGTGTGCGCGGCGGCGTGTTCGGTGGCACCGAGCCGTTGCACGGCCAGGCGGAGGGCGGAGGGTTCGGTGCTCGCCCGTGCGGCGTAGAGCTTCTCCACGTAGTCCGCGTCCAGTTCGCGCACGCGCACTCCCTGGAACGACGCCACCTCGACCAGGCCGGTGGACCGCAACTGCTTGAGAGCTTCACGGACTGGCGTCTTCGAGACGCCGAGCATGTCCGCCAGTTCCCGCTCGACCAGCGGCTGCCCCGGCTGGAGCACGCCGTCGAGAATCGCCCGGCGCAACGCCTCGCACACCACGTCGGCGCGGGACGCGGGTGTCTGGGCGGGTGGTAGCAAAGCGGCCAGCGCTGCTCCGTTGACCGGCTCGCGAGGTGAGCTTATGGTCCGGGTCACATCTCCGTACGGCATACCGGTATGTTGGTATACCAAGATACCAAGCGCAAGTGTCGGCGCCGGAATTCTGGATTTCGCCGATCCGCACAGCACTGCGAGGTCTCATGCACACCACGTCCGCGGCAGAACAGGTATCCGAGGTGACCACGACCGCCCTCGCGGCCTCTCCGTTCCTCGCCGCATCGTCGCCGCGCGACCGCGCGGACCTGCTGCTCCGTCTCGCGCAGGCGCTGGAGGACAACCGCGGCGAACTCGTCTCGGTCGCCGATCGAGAGACCCACATCGGCCTCGGCCGGCTCAACGGCGAGGTGGACCGCACCCGGTTCCAGCTGGCTGCTTTTGCTGACATGGTCACCGATGGCGCTTACCTCGACGCGGTCATCGACGGGCCCGTCGGGGGCCCACCTCCCGCGGGCCGGCCCGACATCCGGCGGATGCTCACCCCGCTCGGGCCGGTGGCCGTGTTCGCCGCGTCGAACTTCCCGTTCGCGTTCTCCGTGCTCGGCGGCGACACCGCCAGCGCACTGGCAGCGGGATGCCCCGTGGTGGTCAAAGCCCACGAGGGGCATCCGGAGCTGTCGGAGCTGACGTGCGCACTGGCCGCGGACGTGTTGCCCGACGGAGTGTTGTCGCTCGTCACCGGCCGGGATGCGGGCCGGGCGCTGGTGGTGGACCCGAGCATCACCGCCGTGGGGTTCACCGGCTCCGGCGCGGGTGGGCGCGCGTTGTTCGACCTCGCGACCGGTAGGGAGGATCCGATCCCGTTCTACGGCGAGCTGGGCTCGGTCAACCCGGTCGTCGTCACCCCCGCGGCCGTGGCGGCACGCGGAGAGGAGGTGGCGAAGGCGTTCGTGGCGTCGTTCACCCTCGGCTCGGGCCAGCTGTGCACGAAGCCCGGCCTTCTCTTCCTGCCCGCGGGGCACGGTTTGGAGGAGGTCCTGCAGCAGGCGGTCGCGGAGGTCGCGCCAAGCCTCTTGCTGGGATCCTGGATCCGGCAGGGTTACGTGGCCGCGATCGGCGAGCTGGCGCGGCGAAGCGGTGTCCGCGAGATCGTGCCGTTGCCCCAGGACACAGGAGAAACGGTCTCCCCGAGCCTCTTCACGATGTCCGCTACGGCCTTGCGGGAAGCGCCGGTTGCGGAATGCTTCGGCCCTTCTGCACTGGTGGTGGAGTACGAGTCCGACGACGACCTGCTGGGCACGCTCGCGACAGTGCCTGCAAGCTTGGCCGTCGCAGTGCATGGAGAGGTCGAGGACGATCTGGCATCCAAGGTGTTCGGCGCGGTGCGGACAGGTCGGGTGGTCTGGAACGGCTGGCCCACAGGCGTGTCAGTGACCGCGGCCATGCACCACGGGGGGCCGTGGCCCGCGACCACCGCACCGCTGCACACCAGCGTCGGTGCGGCCGCCATCAGCCGGTGGCTGCGCCCGGTCGCCTACCAGAACGTCCCGGACGCCCTGCTGCCCCCGCCGTTGCGTCGCGACAACCCGTGGAGCGTGCCGCGCCGAGTGGAAGGCGACTGGACCCGGCGGCCCGCGTGAGACCGTCGAACCACTGGCTCGACACCGACGTCCGCAGCCCGAGGGCGACCGCGCCGAGGTCACCCTCGGGCTGCGGACCTCCGGCTGGCGAGCTTCGGGCCGGGGGTGCTGGATCCCAGTACCACCTGGCACTTCTCCCGATGGGTCCGCGGCACGCCGTCCCCACTGGACAGAATCATCTCCAGCGCGAGCCGCCCCAGTTTTTCGAGGTCCACCCGCACGGTGGTCAACCGCGGCGACATGTCACGCAGCGTCGAGATGTCGCCGAACCCTGCGACGGACAGGTGACGGGGCACGTCAAGGCGGCGCGCACGGATGGCGGAAATCGCCCCGAGCGCCATGACGTCGTTGACCGCGAACACGCAGTCGACCCCGTCGCACTCCGCGAGGACCTGCTCCATCGCCTGGTAGCCACCGTCCCTGCTGAACTCGCCGTTGACGATCCGTTCGCGGGCCAGGTCGACGCCGTGGTCGGCCAGACCGGCCCGGAAGCCGTCGAGGCGGTCCTTGGCGGTCAGCAGGTCACGAGGTCCGGCGAGCACCGCGAAGTCGCGGTACCCCAGATCGGCCAGATCGGCCGCCAGCGCTCGAGCGCCCTGCCTGTTCTCCACGACCACGGTGTCCACCGGGAGCTTGCGCTGGCTCACCGCGGCGACCGTGCCGCCCTGCGCCTCGAATCGCTCCACCTCGGCTCGAAGCCTGTCGACCTCGGCCCGGCTGGTGGTGCGGCTGCCCGCGAGGATGACGGCGCGATTGCGCTGCCGGCGGAACCCGGCCACGTACTCGGCCTCCCGCTCGCTCTGCCTGCGCGTGCTGGCGATCGACACCATCAAGCCCTGCTCGTCGGCAGCCTTCATGACCCCCGAGGCGATGCCCGAGAAGTACGGGTCCGCGATGTCGGGGACGATCATCCCGACCACCTCGGCATGGCCGCGCTTCATCGCCCGCGCGGCCACGTTCGGGGAGTAGTCCAGCTCCTGCGCAGCTCGCAGCACCTTCTCGCGCAGTTCGGCGCCCACCGTCCGAGCACTGCCGTTGATCGCCCGCGACGCGGTCGCCAAGGACACCCCTGCCACCCGTGCCACGTCGAACAGCGTCGCGTTTCCCTCCACGCCTGCTGATCCTACGGACCATCCCGCGAACCTTCCGGTCCACCCCGGACCTGGAGCACTGGACCATTCGGCGGCGCGTCGCGGACGGCTCGCGGGAAAATGTTTTCCGACGCATCACCCTAACGATGGCGAAGCGTCGATTTCAAGACAGGACTTGACTTCTGACACAAGAAGCACGTCAGTCCACATGGGAGCGGTTGCAGACCAACGCAGACGCACACCCCCCGCACAACTCGGAGAGCATCAGCTACGATCCCTCGCGTCTCCTGGGAAAAGCTTTTCCCATGAACGGTGGCGACCCCTGGGCCTCGCCGCACATCGATGTTCTCCACCTGCTGTTTTTCCACCACCGCAACGAACTTGCCCCTGCTGGTGCCGCCATCGACACCCTCCGACCGGAGGGTTGCGGGAGCACCGACCGTTCGACACACTCGCGCCGCGCAGCCGAACGGGCGAGGACGCGAGCCCTGTCGTAGTTCTGGAAGGAAACACGTGAAACCCTTTCGCCTCTTGCGACTTGCTGTCGCGGTGAGTCTTGGCTCCGCACCGTTGGGACTGCTGGTCTTGGGTGGCACCGCGAATGCCGCGGCCACCACCTATTTCGTCAGTCCGTCCGGATCGGACAACAACGCGGGAACCTCAGCCGCTCAACCGTTCAAAACGATTCAGAAGGCTTCCGACTCCACCAATCCCGGCGACGTGGTGCAGTTGATGAACGGCACCTATCGGGAGACGGGGACGGGTCGCGACGTCCTGAACATCACCCGCTCGGGCACGGCCGACGCGCCCATCACCTACCAGGCGTTCCCCGGTCACAAGCCGGTGCTCAACCCGGTCACCGGGTGGCACGGCATCAGGATCACCGGCGCTTCCCACATCAAGGTCAGCGGTCTCGAGGTGGCGGGCGACTCCACGTCCATCAACCTCGACGAGGCGAGGAAGCAGGCCGGCCAGAAGAAGCCGGTCTTCAACACCAACTGCATCGGCGCCTACAAGGACGAGAAGTCCGGCAAGGCCTCGCACCACCTGGAGATCACCGGCAACCACGTCCACCACTGCCCCGGCGGTGGCATCTCGGCCATCGACGCCGACCACGTGACGATCGACGGCAACCGGGTGCACTCCACGTCCTGGTACACCGAGTACGCCACCAGCGGCATCTCCATCCTGCGCGCGCTGGACAACGGCCCCGGCGACCCGTCGCAGTACAAGATCCGCATCACCGGCAACGTCGTCTACGACAACGAGACCAAGGTCATCTGGACCCAGGTCGGCAAGCACTCGGACGGCAACGGCATCATCATCGACACCCTGAAGGACAAGGACAACTCCGATCCCGCCTACAAGGGGCGCGTCCTCGTCGCGAACAACCTCTCGCTCGACAACGGCGGATCAGGCATCCACTCGTACAAGTCACAGCACGTCGACATCATCAACAACACCGCGTATCTGAACGCACGCAGCGTCAACATGGATCCTTACGCCAACATCTTCGCCTCCATGAGCGACGACGTGCGCATCCTGAACAACATCTCCGTCGTGCGCGAAGGCAAGCCGACCAACTCCACGCACCGCAACACCAACGTCACCTACGACCACAACATCTACTTCGGCGGCAAGAAGCCGGAGGCCACGGGACCGAACGACCTGGTCACCGACCCCAAGCTGACCAAGCCGGGCATCGACCCCACGGCTGCGGACTTCCGTCCCGTCGAGGGCTCACCCGCGATCGACTCCGGCAAGGCGTTCGACCTGCCCGCACGTGACATCACGGGCAAGGCGCGGAAGGCGGGAACCGCACCGGACCGCGGGGCTTTCGAGTTCTCGGTGGGCGGTGACTCCGCAGAACCGGTCACGACGCCGACCAAGGACAACGCCGTAGCGGCTCCGGCCGCTGCACCGACCAGCCCGACGACCAGCGACTCCCCTGCGACGGAGACGACGACGGAGGCTGCCGCCGCCGATTCCGGCGGGCTTGCCAGCACCGGAGCCAGCGTGGTCGCGATGGTCATCGGGGGCGTTGTCGTGCTGGCAGCAGGCGGTGCGACCGTGTGGCTGGCGCGACGCAAGCGCGCCAACAGTTGACCGTCAGCCCGTGATGCATCGACCGGCGAGCGGGATCACCCCCGTGCCGAGCGTGTAGAAGCGAAGTGATTCAGACCTCACTGACATGCTGACATATTATGCATATTGTGTCAGCATGTCAGTGAGAGACGTGGTGGCGGCCGATCCTCTGCTGGCCGCAGGCTTCGACGCCTTCGCCCGGCACGGCTTCAAGCGGGCGACGATGGCGGACATCGCGGCGGGTGCGGGCATGTCCAGGCCGGCGCTGTACCTGCGGGTGAAAGGCAAGGAGGACGTGTTGCGGGCGGTGGGTGCCGCCCTCCTCGCCGAGTCGATCGTCCGCGCGCGAACTGCCGCGGACGAGACAGGAGACATCTCCGCACGCGTCGTAGCGGTTCTGGAGGCGAAGCTCGGCCTGACTCTGGGCTTGGCCGAGCGCTCCGAGCACGCCTTGGAACTGCTCGTCGAGTACGGGCGAGTCGCCACCGCCGAAGCGGCGCAGTACACCGCCGAGGTGGAACAGCTCACCGCGCGGGTCCTCGCCACGTCCGGAGCTGACGCGGGTCGCTGCGCCGACATCGCGACAGCGCTGGTGCGCACCGTGCAGGGCCTCGAAACCGAACTCGACGACGCGCCACGGGCACGAAAGCTGCTCGCGGCGCTCGTGGGCACCACCGTTGCAGGCCTCACCCGATCATGAAGGAACCGGAGAAGACCATGAACCACAACGATCCGATCCTGATCACCGGCTGCTCGTCCGGCATCGGTGAGGCGACCGCACTGCGCCTCGTGCGAGCGGGTCACACCGTCTACGCCACCGCCAGGAAATCCTCGACACTCACCGCACTGGCGCAGGCGGGAGCGATCACGAGAGACCTCGACGTCACCGATGAGGAGTCCATGCGTGCCGTGGTGGACGAGATCGTCACCGAGCACTGCCGCATCGGCGCACTGGTGAACAACGCGGGCTACGGCGCTTACGGCGCGGTCGAGGACACCCCCATGCACGCGGTGCGCAAGCAGTTCGACACCAACGTCTTCGGCATGGCCAGGATGATCCAGCTCGCACTCCCCTCGATGCGCTTGGCCGGACGTGGACGGATCGTCAACATCTCTTCGATGGGCGGCCGGCTCACCTTTCCGTTCGGTGGCTATTACCACGCCTCCAAGCACGCGGTGGAAGCGATGTCCGACGCTTTGCGCTTCGAGGTGAAACCGTTTGGAGTCAGTGTGTCCATTGTGGAGCCTGGTTTGATCACCACTCGCTTCGGCGGCACCGCGGCGACGACGCTCTCGACGTCCACACCGGACGGATCCCCTTACCGCGCGGCTACCGCAGCACTCGACAAGTCCATGGCCAAGTCTTATGAGAACCGGCTCATGACCGCCGGCCCCGACGCTGTGGCCAAGGCGATCGAGCACGCAGTCAGCGCGCGACGCCCACGCACCCGCTACGTGATCACCCCGGCGGCCCGGAGCCTGATCACGATCCGTGCCCTGACTCCCGGACGAGCATGGGACCGGGTCGTGCACGGCGTCTTCGGTATGTGAACTCACCACAACGACACCACCACTGGACCTGATGATGACGATGCACGGCAGCAGGATCGCGATTTACGGCGCCACCGGCTACATCGGTGAGCTGACCGCGCGGATCGCGGTCGAGAGGGACCTCGAGCCCGTTCTGATCGGACGAGGAAAGAGGCACGTCGAGGAGGTTGCGCGAAGACTGGGCTTACCGTGGCGGATCGGCGCGCTGGACGACCCAGAAGCCCTGGACGAAGCACTGCGAGACGTGTCCGTCGTGCTGAACGCCGCGGGCCCCTTCAGCACGACCGCCGGTCCGTTGCTGGACGCCTGCATCCGGACGAGAACCCACTACCTGGACCTCTCCGGTGAAGCGGTCGACTTCGAAGCCGTGCGGGAACGCCACGCCGAACTGATCGAGGCCGACGTCATGGCCATGCCGGGAGGAGGATTCGGTGTTGTTCCGACCGACGCCATCGCGGTGCACCTCTCGAGGGTGCTTCCCGGCGCGAAAAGTCTCGAACTCTCCTTCCAGACGGTGGGCGGGGTGTCCCGCGGTACAGCAACCACACTGGTGGCTGGGCTCCCGACAGCAGGATGGCAACGGCGGGGCGGAGCGCTGGTCCCGGCAAGAGGCGCCGAACAGCGCAGAACGATTCCCGACGGCATGGGTGGTCACCTCACCGTGGCGACGAACCCGTGGCGCGCGGACGTCGTGAGCGCCGCCGAGTCGACGGGCATCTCGGACATCTCCACGTTCACCGCCATGCCAGGCCCGGTCACCGCGCTGGCGCGGATCGCCCCCAAGGTGCCGTGGCTGTTCACCAGCCGCCCGACTCGAAGCGCGCTCGCGGCTCTCATCCGCAGGCTCCCGCCGGGACCTTCCGAGCAGCAGCTGGCGGCTGGACGCACTGTCGTGCACGGGAGGGCGACGGCACTGGACGGGTCGGTTGCCGAAGCGGTGCTCATCGGGCCGGAGGCCTACCTGTTCACCGCCCACGCCGCGGCCGAACTACTCGCCCGGACCGGAGCCGGAGCGGCGGTGCCGGGGTATCGGACACCAGCCCAGGTGCACGGACCCGACCTCGCACTCACCGTGCCCGGTACCAGCCTGCGTGATCTCGCCAGGAGAGCGTCATGACCATCCACTGGCCACAGGGCTTGTCACCAGAGGAAACCGTGGTGCACACCCGCAACGAACTCGTGGTCGACACCGATGTCGACGTCATCTGGAAGATGCTCGTCGACGCACGCTCCTGGCCCGACTGGTACCGCAACGCACGCAGGATCCAGCTCGACGACGTGACCGAACTCGGTCCAGGTACACGGTTCCGCTGGACCACGTTCAACGTCCGCGTCGACTGCATCGTCACCTTCTTCGACCCGCACCGCGAACTCGGCTGGACGGGGACCGCGTTCGGCACGCAGGGCCACCACCGTTGGCTGCTCACACCACGCCCCGACGGGCGAACGCACGTGGTCACGGAGGAAACCCAGCGGGGGTTGCTTCCCGCCATCGCGGGCCGATGGCTGCGCCCTTGCTTGCTGCACTGGCACCAGCGATGGCTCGAGGGATTGGACCTCAGAGGATCTGTGCGCCCCTGACAGCAGTCGGTCGTCGGCGATCGGATTCCAGTTGATCACCGGGCGGCGCTTGCGGCTCAGGTCCAGGACCGTCCCGCGAACCGCCAGGACTGGTCGGCCAGGAAGTCGTCCAAGGTGCGCGGTGGCCGGCCGAGAAGGCGCTCCACGTCGCCGGTGATCGGCTGGTTGAGCCCCAGACGGGTCAAGCTGTACACCGCCGACATGAATCCGATGCTGTCCCAACCCACTCCGCGCCTGCGCAGCCGCCCGGCGAATCGGGGCAGACTCGGCTTGGTGTAGCTCACCGCTGACCCGAGATGGACGCTCAGGGACTCGGCGACCTCGTTCATCGTCAACGCCGCTGGGCCGGTCAGGTGGTGCACCGTGTTGTGGTGGCGGCCTGGGTGGAGCAACGCTTCGACGGCTACCGCAGCAGCGTCGCGAGCATCGATGAACGTGGTCCTGCCGTTCCCGGCCGGGATGAACAGTTCGCCACGTCGCGCGATGTCCTCGCCGTGTGTCGAGATCGACCGGAACAGGTTCTGCATGAAGAAGCTGCACCGCAACACCGTCCACGTCATCGACGACTTGAACAGGGCCTGCTCGATCTTGTGGTGAGGGATGAACCCGGCCTTGTCCGCACCGAACACCGACACGTAGACGACATGCCGGCAACCGGCCTTCTCCGCAGCTTGGAGGAACGGCAGTATCGCGGTCCGTGCGGCCTTGTTGCCAGGCAGGGGGAAGAGAAGGAACAGCTCTCGGATTCCCTCAAGCGCCGCCGACCAGGTGGAGGAGTCGAAGAAGTCGAACCGCACCGACTGCCCACCGCTCGCTGCGACACGATCGGCCATCAACTCCGGACGACGACTGGCCACTCGCCAGGAGCCCATGGTTCGCGAACACAAAAGGTCGGTCAGCTCAGCGCCGACGTTGCCCGAAGGACCGGTCACCACAAGCATCCGTCTCTCCACTCCGCAGGCCACCTTCGACAGCACCATCATGCAAGCTGTGACTAGGGTCCCGATGTAGCCGACCGCGATGTTCGGCGCGTGTAGCACGCACTCGCAGTGCTGGATCAGCGGATCGACTTTCCAGGTTCGTCTGGACCGCTTCTCGAGCCACGCGATGTGCGGGCGCACCAGAGCTCTGAGTGGCGCGCCGATCACCGCTCCCAGGATCGCTCCGAGGACGAGCGCCGGGACGTTCATCCATCGAGCATCGGACTGACTGGCCGGTCCATGCCTGGGTCTCGTCAGGACACACCGACGGAGACTCACTCCGTCTCGGCGTATCCGAAGAACTCGGTGTGAGGAGTTCAGTCGATGTTCCAACCGGCAACACGCGCGAGGCCGACCGGTGCCCGTACAGCAGATCCGTCATCGCGGCCGCCTCGCGCACATGGCACGGTCGAGCGAGGCCTTCAGCCCCTCCACGCCCGACCAATGACAGCGCAGCGTTGAGAGATGAGCACCCTCAAAGCACCCAGCGCCAGCCCAGCGCGCCCGTTGCGGGCATGGTGGACGAACGGGATCACGTAGTTCCAGGCGCCCGTTCTCGTGGCTGCGACTCTGTACGGCCTGTTCTCCGACCGTGCGTACCGGCTGGACCGCACGACGCACCTCGATTCGATGGCGCAGGACGTCCTGACGTTAGCGATCGTGCCGGTTCTGATCTGGGCAGGGCGCCGCAGCAAGGCGGGATCGGTGCGTGGGCATCTGTTGTGGCTCGGATTGCTCGGCTACGTCGCGTACACGTACTTGATCTATGCATTCGGCGTGCCGCACAACTCCGCATTCCTGCTCTACATCGCCGCACTGTCGTTGTCGATCGCCGCTCTCATCGACGGCATCGCTCGCATCGATGTGCGAAAGGTGCCTCTGGACGCACACGTCGGCGTCGGCTGGTTCTTGATCGTGGTCGGGCTCGCGTTCGCGGTTTGTGGCTGTCCGACGTCGTGCCGACCGTCGACGGCGGTGAGCACCGCGTCCTGCGAGGGCAGCGGACCGACCAGAATCGGGTCGAGGTCGCCCTTGTCCGGGGCGCCCGCGATCACGAGCTCGGCGCGCACGCCGACGGTCATCCGCGGCAGCGGCTGGCCGCCGACCGCGGTGATCGGGGTCTCCCAGGGCAGCGGCAGCTGAAACGGGATCGCGAGAAGCTCACCGGCCGGCACGCGCACGCCCTCTCATCCAGCATCGCCCCGGATGAGTCGACCATCGGGACGAACGCGTCGATCGCGGACTGGTCAGCTCCGGTCCGGCAGGTTCGGAGCTGCCCGTGCGGAACGGCGGGTGCGGCGCGTACTCGATTTCCAGCTCGGCTCGCTTCGCGTCGTCCCCTCCCCGCAGTTCGGCCAGTCACTATGACGGTCGGGCAGACCGGCTACTCATAAGGGGTACAGCAGGCGCTGACGCCGCAGCACGAGCTTTCACTCTGCGCCGGTGCAGTTGCACCGACCCACTGTGGACCATCCGCTACCAGGCCAACGGCAGCAGCGCGATGGAAGCAGTCTTCGTTACTGTCGCTTATCAGTAGCTCGGCATCTTGATTCACGCGGCGCAAGGGAAGGGCGCTGGGCCGCCATGCACAACAGAACGCGCTCCCAGACGGCTCGAACAGTTGCGCGGCGCAACACGCGAGCGGTACGTGCACGATGACCTGCATGGGTCTTGTGGAGGTGAACCATCCCTGTCGCCAGCCGCATCACAGACGTCACTCGACGCCGACTCGTCGAAGGAATCGATACCTGGGGGTGGAGCGGACAGCTCAACGACATCGAGTTCCTAGACCGTCTCTACGACCTCGACGCGTTACCCAGCACCGACTCTCGCTACTCCACCGCACGCCAGGACGTCGGGATACACCGCATCGCCAACTATGACTGGCCGGACGACTGGGTCTTCAACGATGATCGATTCGGTTTGACGAACAGCGACGGTGCACTCCTCAGCTTCCTCGCAGAGATGCTGCACCCAGCGGTCCGGACAGACATAAACGACGTCGAGAAGCTCCGAACCTTCCTTAACCAAACTCTGGTTCACGACGGCTACGAACTCGTCCAGATCGACGCTGTCAGCGGCGCCCCGATCTTTGCTGGCCGACGGATCGGCGCAGGTGTGCCAGGCGCAATGAAGAACCTGATCTTCGCAGCTGATGGCCCCAAGCCAGAGATCGTCTTCAGCGACGCCCTGAACAACGATGTCCGCGTGGTCAGGAACGAGGAGTTCTGCCTTGTCTATGACCGACCGCTGAGCGCACGCGGACTCACGTGGTTCGACTTGGCGAACTGGTGGGCAGATCGCAAGAACCTGGTAGGAGCACCTCCAGTCGAAGTATCAAGGAGCTTGTATCAACGACTAAGCAGATCACTGAACAACAACGACGCCGAAAGGCGAATACTGCGCAACTATGCTGACCGTTACCGCCGATTGGGCGATGGCATCCCAGCACTGATACCTCAGGTGTACCTGCACTACGATCCGTATGTCCGAGCACATCATGCCGACAGAGTCACTCCTCTGGCTCGCCAGCGAATGGACTTCCTCCTGCTCTTCCCACAAGGAATTCGTGTCGTGATCGAGTGCGACGGTCGGCAGCACTACGCTGACGAGGCCGGGCGGGCAGACTCTCAGCGATACGCCGAGATGGTCTCCGAAGATCGTGAGCTGCGGCTGCGCGGCTACGAGGTCTTCCGCTTCGGCGGTGCCGAACTGGTGGAAGGCGAAGCCACAGGAGCGCGACTTACCAAGTTCTTCGACCAACTCGCCGAGCGCTATGGAAGCTAGACCACATGTCTTGCGACGAAGCGCGCAGTTTTCCTGCAGGCCCACGGGTGGCCATCGTGGCCAGACTGTCGCTGTCGCCG
Organism: Lentzea cavernae; assembly: GCF_014653695.1. Classification (GTDB taxonomy): domain Bacteria; phylum Actinomycetota; class Actinomycetes; order Mycobacteriales; family Pseudonocardiaceae; genus Lentzea; species Lentzea cavernae. The sequence continues at coordinate 124,539 of NZ_BNAR01000006.1, forward strand.
AACTCCTCGCGAAGCGACCGAGTTAGGCAACCGTCGCCAAACCTCGACGGCGCCGCTCATCTTCTGACAGGCTATCCAAACTCACCATCTGGGGAGAGTCGATTATGAGTGAAGACAACGAAGGGATCCAACCTCGCCGTCGGCTATCTGCCGCGCATGAGGCAGCGCTATGGGCGCTCAGTGGTGGCACCTGCTACGCGCCTGGCTGCCTTGTCCCAGTCGTGGTTGAGGTTCGTCCTGGCGTCTACAAGAAGAATGTCCAGGCCGCCCACATCTACGGGGTGCGAGGCAAGGCAGCGCGCCACAAAATTGAGATGACATCAGACGAGCGCGACTCCTTCAAGCACATTATCTTGCTATGCCTTGCACACCACAGCGCCGTTGACGACTCAAAGACCGGAACCCTCGATTATCCACCCGAATTGCTTGTTAAATGGAAACGCACTCGTGAGGGCGCGAATCATGCCACGCTGAGCGAGCTCCAGATACCTGCAAACAATTTGGACGCCATCACGGAGTACCTGGAATCCGTATTCACGCCCCCAGTTCAACGACTGGAGGCGCTAGCCAATCACTTACAGAAGACGGGCGAACTGAACGCCGATAGCCTAGCTGAACTCAAGCAGATCATCACGGCGATGCAAGACTCTGATGCGGGCGTCAATTCCCGCGTCGCCAGCAACCTAGCGTCCGCCGCCGACATTTTGGCAGATCTCAACCTGGAGCGCACGGCACGCGATCTGCTGAATGCTGCTGACATCCTTTCCAACCAGCCCAGGCAGGAATGGTAACGCGAGGTTTGAGACAGGTCCCAACGTTGGATACTCGATCATCGCTTCAAGACCGCTAGTTCAGGAGTGAACTTCCGGACTGCAAAAGCTCATGGCCACCTCCGGGCTAGCGGTACAGACGAGCCCTAAGTCGTAGTGGTTCCAACTCGTTCCCGCCGAGCGCGTTGAGACTCGCAAGCAGGAAGCTTCTTCAGCTTGTCCGCTGGTCATGAAAACTTGGTCGCAGCTAGCGGATGTCGCCTTACTGATCGACTACAGGTTGACTGGCAACAGGAAGATCATGATTGGCGTGAGAATCATGCGCTCCCACTAAGACTGAATCTCGGGAAACAGGAGTGGCCGACCACATCGAATGCGGCTTTGCCGTACTCGCCAGCGATGATGGGATCGGCCACGTTCAGGGCGAGCGCGTCAAGGCGCGGCTTTACTTGACTCGTGCGGAAACCTCGTCCAGTGCGGTCGTCTCGTCCGCGGTGAGCTCGAACTCCGCCGACGCCAACAGAGCAGAGAGTTGTTCAACAGTACGTGCGCTCGCGATCGGAGCGACGACACCAGGACGCGCGCGCAACCAGGCGATCGCCACCGTCGACATCTCCACCGCCCTGGCGGACGCGATGTCCTCGACCGCCTTCACCACGGCGAGGCCCGCCTCGGTGAAGTACCGGCTGGCGACAACACGACGGACGATCTCGCCGAACTCCTGCCTGTTCCTGCGGTTCTTGCCGGTGAGGAACGCGCCGATCAGCTCGAAGTAGGGCATCGCCTTGCGATACGGGCCGACCTGGCGGTACTTGCCTGTGAGGAAACCGCTTGCCAGGGCGAAGTACGGCACCGCCACGATCCCCTCTTCGGCCAACATGGGGGCAATCTCGCGCTCGTAGCGGTGACGCGTCACGAGGTTGTAGTCCGGCTGCACGACCGTCGGCGGCTCGTACCCCTCACGGCGGGCGATGTCAAGCCACTCCTTGATCCTCGCAGCGGTGTAGTTCGACACGGCCACCACACGGATCTTGCCCGCCTTGTGCAACGCGTCGAACGCACCGGCGGTCTCAGCGAGCGGAGTCTTCGGATCGTCGAAGTGCGCGTAGTAGACATCGACGTGATCGATCCCCAAGCGGACCAGCGAAGCGTCCAAGGCCGCCCTGACGTTGCCGGCGGCCAGGCCCTTGAACGCGGGATGCTGGCTCACCTTGGTACCGATGACCAGGCTGTCGCGGTTCCCACGTGCGGCCAGCCAGGAACCGATGATCGTCTCCGACTCACCACCGGAGTTGCCCGGCACGTCCGCGATGTAGCTGTCCGCGGTGTCGATGAAGTTCCCACCCCCCGCGACGAAGGCATCCAACACCCGATGCGAACCCTTCTCGTCACTGGTCCAGCCGAACGTGTTCCCACCGAGCACCAGCGGAAACACCTCGATGCCGGAGCGACCGAGCCGTGCCATTGAAGTTCCCTTCGTTGGACGCAAAGGAATCCGGTGTCCCTCCACCTGACTCAGGTTATCGACCCTGCTGGAGCAAGCAGCAGCACGCTGCGCCGCTTCGGATCGATCACGATGTGCATCACCTGAAAAGACGTTGCGCCCCTGGGCAACACTGAAGCGGTGAGAGGTGAGGCCAATGCCGACCAGTCAGCGCGAGGGCGCGCGGTCGGGACCATTCGAATTCTGGTGAGTGCATTCGGCGATGTGACCGGTGCCGGCGAGGTCACCGTCCCGAACGAGCATGCGGACGTTTTCATCGCGGTGTACGGCTGGTGGGCATGGGTCTGTCGCTCCAGCAGGCTTGTCCTGCTCGCACACGAAGCTGATCTCGGACACGAAGCCGCTCCGAACGTGCGCACGATCCTTGAACACACTCTCGTGATGCAGTGGGTAGCCGACGTCGGCGGGACGCGATCGCCACGCTGATCGCGCTGGACAGCGAACGGCGACGCAAGTTCATCGGTGAACTCACGGCCGCCGGATGGCCTGTCCCGGCCGGAGTCACTGCCCTACCGCGGGTTGCTCATCCGTTGCAGCCAACGGTCGAGAACTTCCAGGAGCTCTGCATCGCTTACGGTGCGCGGAGTCTCTACGTCCCATACCGGATGCTCTCTTCGAACGTTTATCCCACAGGGTCAGGCGCCATGGACTACACCACCGAGGACTTTCACCTCGCGGCCTATCCAACTCGGGATGACTCCGAGGCCGATCTGACGATCGTCGCGGTCTCGCTGATCCAGGCCACGCTCACGATCAACGATCTCTTGAAGCACCCCGTACTCGCCATCGCCATCGCCGACGCGCACACCCACTTGGGCGTCGCGATCGATCGCCCGCGACTGACGAAGTCCCTGTAGGAGCGTCACCACCAACAGGCACGCCCTGACGTTCGCGTGGCAGTGGACCGACCCGCATCAACATCCGGTGGCCGCGAACAACTGGTCGCTGCAGAGGTTCGTAACGAGTCCGCCGGTAGCCCCGATCTCGTCACAACAGGAAGAGGTGAGGGATGGCACGACGTAATCCCGTTGCCCGGTTTCTGGGCGACGTCGATCCTGCACACTTTGGTGACCCGCTGGATGAGATCGGCCTGTTCCGCCATTGCTTGACCGTCGCCGACGCTCGCGGGGCACTTCACAGTGAGGTCGTCGCCGAGATCGACCAGATGCTCAGCCTTGTCGAGGATGCCGACGCGTTCGACATCATCGAGCTGATGCGGATGCGGGAGTTCCCGTCGGTCCCAGACCCGCGGCTCGATTGGGAAGGGTCGGCACTCAATGTTGAGATCATCGTTGCGATGTTGCTCGGTCGCGGGTCTCGCAAGCCCACAGACACTCCCCGGCTGGACACGCGGCCGCACGAAGCCGTCACCGAACTCCACAACCGTGCCCAACGGCTCGGGCGGCTGTCCATCTACCGGCAGCAGTGCGAGGCGCGACTCAGCGAGGACCCGCTCGCACCGCTGGCAGCGGAGTACCAAGGTGCGGTTCTCCACATTCGAAACCTTCAGTACGACACGATCCGCGAGTCTCACGAGAGCCAACTGTTCGACAACGCCATCGTCGCTCCGCTCATGGCCGAGCATCTCGGCTACACCTATACCGACGTAGTCACCGTTCGCAACTCCATGGGCCGGCTCGGAGGCGACCGGATGACCAGGCTGCGTGACGACACCGGCGCGATCGTGATGCGGCACAGCGAGGCGCCGCCAGACCAGGTCCCCGAGGAGGAGATGCGAGAGTTCGTGAAAGCCATGGTCTCTTTCATGTTCCTGCCCGCCGATAGAGCCGTCATCACCGCCGAGGACGTCGCCGCTGATTCCGGCACCGACGAAGAGGTGGTCCGAGCAGTCCTAAAGTCCTACGCGCAGACGTTCGACGACAGCATCCCGCCTTCTCGCCGAGTCTACGACCTTCTCACGAGCAGCAACCCGTTTCTGATCACGCCTCTTGTTTCAGACGGTGCCGGCAACTACGTGGAAACCACGACCGGCGTAGGACTCGACTCGCTCCGGCGGATCGTGGAAACCGCTCTGTCGGGTACGAAGGAGTTCCACCGCTACGACAAGAAGGTCCGTCAGGTCGTCAGCGAACGACTCGCAACCTCCGCGCTCGAAAAGGTGCTGCGGACCCCACCGCGGTTTATTGGCTTCACGTACTACGCACCCGACGACAACGAATCCCACAATCTCCTCAGCCGCGACTGCGCAAGCCTGAAGGCTGTGGGGAAGCCGGTAGAAGGAGACGGCCTGTTCATCGTCGGCGACGTCGCCATCTGCGTCGAAGTCAAAGGCAAGTCCATCGCCTTGGCCGCACGCCGAGGCGATGTCCGGCGGCTCTGGCGCGACCTCAAGGCCACCATCGGCGACGGCTGCAAACAAGCGGCCCGCCTCCAAGCACTCATTGAGACCAACGCCGGCCTCTGGCTCGAAGATGGCACCTGGCTCGACTTGTCCGGCATTCGCGAAGTGAGATCCGTCGTCGCACTCCTCGATGATGTTGGTCCCCTCGGCACCAGCCTTGGCGACCATCGCCAAACCGGACTACTGCCCGTCGAACGCACACCCTGGGTCACGTCCCTGCACGACCTTGAAACCATCGCCCTGGTCTGCGACCGCCCCTCCGAGTTCCTCCTGTACCTACGCCGCCGCACTGACTCCGACGTCGCGACCTACTACAAGGCGGCTGATGAACTAGACCTCTTCATGCTCTTTATGAACGCCGACCTCTACGTCGAGCCCGACCCAGACGAAGTCCGCGCGAACCACCCGACAATCGGTCGGGTCACCAAACGGGATCGGAAAGAGCGCGCCCGAAGTGCCATCCCCACAAGGGTTGGCGAACAGTGTCAAGGCCTCAACGCCTGGATGGCCCGCGAACAAGACCAAGACGCCACCGATGATGTGCAGCCGGTGAAGCCGACCTACAGCGCGCTGCCGCGCATCCTTGAGCTGATCGACGTGATCGACGATTACCGCGACGGCATGATCCGCTTCGGCGCTGACGTTCTTGCCCTGTCCGGCGATGGCCAGCAACGTCTCCTCGACACCATCGATACGTGCATTCGCAGGACGCGTAAAGACGGTCAGCCACACCACGGCATGTTCTCGCTGGCAGGAGCCTGGGGACACCCAATCGTGTTCATCGGCTCCTGCCCCGACGCGATCCCGCTGGAACCAGTTCGACAGCGTCTCCAGACGTACATGAACCTCAAGCACCACCAGATGAAGTCGGACCGGGCCTACGGTCTCCTGTTCAACGAAGCCGGCAACCTTGAGGTCGTCATGTACTACAACCTTCCGACTGGTGAAGACGCCGAACTCGATGCGCTCGTAAGAGAGTCTGGTTTGAGGCCCGTGGATGGCACTCGGCCAGCAGCTTCGCCGTCTACGCGGCGCACCACCCGTCGCTTGAAGGGCAAGAAGAAGAGGCGGAAGTAGCTAGTCGGCCTTGGCCGGCAGGACCGCGGCTGTGCTGTTCTGATCTGCAGCTACTTGGATTCCAAGCTCATCCTCGGAGCAGTCGTGCTCAGGACGGGTCCGCGAGCACACGCTCACGAGCCCGTCCTGTCACAGCTCGCCGGGCTCTGCCCCAACCGATGCCCCGCCGCCCAGGAGACAAGAAGCTCTCTGGTGACGTGAGGTGTCTGTGATCAGGCTATGTCGAGGCTGATCGGCCCATGACCGACGTGGACTCGCGTCAGACTGGCTGACGAGCGGCGTCTGAAACGTATCGGCGAGTCGGACGACGAATCAGAACCGGCGGATCACACTCATAGATCAGCAGGTCGGCGACGGGTCGTGTCGAGGTGGAGCCAGAATGAGCAACGAGGTCGGCGGGAAGTCACTGGACGGTTCCACCTCGACGACGCCTGTCGCACCGGCCAAGCAGGCTTCGCTCGAATCGTTGACCTCGCGGTACGTCGCCGAGCAGCACGGGACGTATCTTCGCCTTCTCCAAGAAGCAGTGCAGAACAAGAGAAACCTGAACATCGCCCTCACCGGCAGGTACGGAACGGGCAAGTCCAGCGTGCTCGATGAGTTCGTTGACAAGCGCGAGAAGGACAAGACTCTGCGGGTGGCGATCTCCACGCTCGGACCGACTTCGGAGACCACCACCCTCACCAACAGGATCCAGAAGGAGCTCGTCAAGCAGCTGCTGTACCGCGCAGCACCTCGTGACTTTCCCTTCTCCCGTTTCAAGCGCATCAGCCCGTTGTCCTGGAAGCGCGCCCTTGCGGAAGCCGTGGCGGTGGTCGCCGTCGTCGGCGGAATCCTGGCGTTTCTGAACCTACTCCCGAAGGTCGCGGCCACGGGAGCTAGTCAGCCCACAGCGATCCGTGTGCTGGCATGGATGGGCTTCGCTCTCCTGGCCGTGCTGGTGCTGGCCACGCTGCGCCGGCTCATCTACGGCCGTTGGTCGGTTTCCGACGTCTCAGCAGCCGGCGCCACGGTCAAGTTGACCCAGCAGACCGCGACGTACTTCGACGAGTACCTGGAAGAGATCGTCTACTTCTTCGACACCGCTCCACACGACGTCGTCCTCTTCGAAGATCTCGACCGGTTCGACGACCCCCACATCTTCGAGGCGCTACGCGAGCTGAACACCCTGCTCAACGCCACGGCCAAGCGGCAGAAGAAGGACGTACCCTTGCGGTTCGTCTACGCGATCAAGGACAGCCTCTTCGAGGAGCTGGGATCCGACACGGAGGAGGCAACCGGCGACACCGCTGCGGCCGAGACCATCCGCGCCAACCGCACGAAGTTCTTCGACGTCGTCATCCCTGTCGTGCCGTTCATCTCGCACCGCAACGCTCGGGAACTGCTGGACGGCCTGCTCAAGGAGCACGGCGTGCAGGAGAACATCAACCGAGCCCTCATCGCGTTGGTCGCCCAGTACGGCACCGACATGCGCTTGCTGAAGAACATCTGCAACGAGTACGCGGTGTTCGCCGAGCGCCTGCTCAACACGGCCAAGCTCGCCCCAGGCCTGACGGCGACCAACCTCTTCGCGCTGGTCGCCTACAAGAACTTCCACCTGCGAGACTTCGAGAAGATCGCACGACGTGAGAGCAACCTCGACGCCCTCTACGAACACCACAAACGCCTGGTGCGCCACGCGATTGACGTGCGCGAAAAGCACAAGCGCGACATCCTTTCGAGGGCCGCGATGCCCAAGGTAGTGGAAAGGGCGGCCGCTAAGCTAGGTAGGCGCCTCGTCGCCCTTGGCCTGGCCGCCAAAGGCGCCTCCGGTAGCGCAGGCTGGTCAGGCATTCGATTCGTTGTCGGTTCAGATCTATACGAACAGAACAACGTGAGCTCGCGAGCGTTCTGGACGCAGGTAGCCGAAACCGGCCAGATCACAGTCCAAGCCACCCATCAGGGGTACCAACCGGTCGACGTGACACGGCTCAACCGCGATCAGATCGCAGAGGTCTTTCCCGAATTCGCCGAACCAGAAGACTGGCCCCAGTTCGACCGACGAGCAGGCCAGGATCTACTCGAGACGCTCAACGCCGACATCGCTCTTCTCCGAGGAGCGGACTTCCAGGACCTCGTCGGCAAGAACCGGTTCACGTCGTCTTCGGAGGACGGTGAACGGACTTTCTCTCAGATGGTGGATGAGGTCATGCAGTCAGAGCTGGCCCGCGAGCTCGTTGGCCGCGGGTACCTCGACCGCAACTTCGCCCTCTACGCGGCACAGTTCTACGGCGACTTCACCGGCGTCGACGTGGCCAACTTCCTCGTACAGACCGTGCAACCCAACAAGATGAGCATCGACCACTCGTTTAACAGCCCTGCGGCCATCGCGAACCTGCTGACCGAGGCACCACCCGATTTCCTGCACACGGTCAGCGCCTACAACATCGCCGTACTCGACGACCTCCTCCAGCGAAAGCATCCCGGCGCCGCGGACATCGCCACCACCGTCGCATCTGCTTTCGGCGCCGAGGCGCAAGAGTTCCTGAAGGCGTACCTCAACTCCGGCGCTCAGCGATCAGCGTTCGCAACCCTGCTGAGTCAACGTCCGTGGCTGCAGGTGTTCACACATCTCGTCAGCGACGACAGCATCCCGGCAGACATCCGCCCATCGCTCGTCGATGCCGCACTCCGCGGGTGCAAAAGCAGCACCAAGTACGAGCTCGGGCCCGAAGTCCGCGACTACATCGCCGAGCACTACCTCGAGATGGAGGCCTTTACGGCTCCTCAGCCCCAGGCCGTCACGAACGAGGTCGTGAGGCTGATCGCGAAGGCGAACGTCGTCATCTCTCGCCTATCCGGACTGGACAGTGCAATGCGAGACACGCTCGTCGGCTGGCATCTCTACACACTCACGGCGGACAACCTGCGGGCCGCCCTCGGCACCGCTGGAGACGTCAGCTTCGACTCCGTACGCGACAACTCGCCGGTGTCCGACTACTGCTTGACAAGCCAGCAGGAGTACCTCGAAGCGGTCAAACACGATGACCTCACACCCTATGTCGCTCTTACCGAAGCCGCGGTCGTCGAGGTTCTCACCACCGTCGTCAACAGTTGGACGGCCGACGAACTCAAGACCTTCATCTCCATGGCCGCACCTGAAAGCCGGCTGAAGCAGCTGGACGCCGCTCCCGAACAGTGCTGGCCAGACCTCGCCGCTCACCGCCTCTTCGAATCCACCTCGACGAACGTGCAGACCTACAGCACCTCGATCGGCACGATCGACGGTGCCCTCTCACGCTTGCTCGTGGAGGCCAGAAGGATCACCAACGACACCACCCCGGACCTCGCAGCCACCGTCGCCGTCAAGGTGTTGAACGCCGCTGACGTGATCCCCGACCCCCGGCAGCGGGTCACTTTGGCCGTGAGCCTGAACCTCCAGGAAGACATCGCCCCCAACGAGGTCGACCCTGTTGCCGGCAGCCTTTTCGCGCTCCTGCTTGAGAACGAACTGATCGAAGACTCAGCGGCGGCGTTCGCCCACTTCCGGAGCGCGGGTTGGCCGGCCGTGGAAGCCGCGATCGTGAAATCCAAAGCGTTCCCCGAGTTCGTGAGCCCCGAGCTGCTCGCTGGCTTCATCGGCGAACTACTCGGCAGCAAGGTGATACCTCGCCCCATCGGCGACAAGATCATCGACGAGCTCCAGCATTACCTGCCGCACGACGACGCGGAGGTTCTCTCCATCGCCGGGCACTACGCAGTTGCTGGACAGCGAACCGTCACTGTCGACCAGCTGTACCGGATTGCCGCCAGCACCCGAGATCGCTCCCTCACACTTCGCTTGCTGGCCACCATGTCACCGTTGCCGCCGGCGTCAGAGACCGTCGATGTGTTGGCACCGCTTGGAGAGCCCTACAGCAACTTCGCGAACCGCAACAAGGTCAGGTTCGACCTACAGGTGGACGATGACCACCAAACGATCCTCAGCCATCTCAGAAAGGCTGGTGTGGTCACCAATTTCCCGCGGAAGCGGAACGGCAAGTTCGATGTGAAGCTCGCGACTTAGCCCGGAGGCTCACCGTCGGCCTGATTTGCGAGTCCCGCTAGACGCCCCCTGTGGTCCCGTCGCCTCGGACCGCGGCACGACGGCGCGACCATGCGCTCGGGACGGGCCAGCCCGTCGGAATGATCAAGACCCTGACACGCGAAGGGTGGCTCGGGTCCGCGAGTCCGTGGTGTGCGGGCAGAAGCCAACCGATGTAGTTCTCCAGAACCGCTGGCGGCGCTGTCTTTCTCGCATGGTCCAGTACGACCAACATCGACAATCTGCTTCCTTGGCCAACGCCGTACTGCGTCGGCTGGCCAAGGAACTTGGTGCAGGTCTCGACGGTGCGCGGGGTGACCTTCTCGACCTTGAGTTCGGCGACGATGTTGTCGTGCCGAAGATCATCGAATCCACCGGCTAGCGGATCCCGCCGTGCGACGCGTCCTCCGAGCGTCGGGTCTCCGAGCAGCCGTTGCTCCAGGTCGTCGTGGAACTGCTGCTCGGTGACCCGTTGGCCGGCGCGGAAGACTCGGTTGAACATGATCGAGTGCGCCGCGCGCACGCAAGCTGTGAACAAACGGCAGAACGCGTGTACGTCGTCTTGATCGAGGCTGTGGTCGTCGTGCAGCGGCTCGTAGAACTCCAGAAGCCTCGGCGACAGCTGTTCGGGTGTCACGATGTCCCGAGTGGGATCGTATGGACGGAGCCGGAGCCTTCGATGGCCCCCGACCTCCGCAACCTCCAGTCGCGCAGGGCCGCTCGTTCCGGATACTCCTGCGACGAACTGGATGTGGACGGGAAGATCAAGCGGAGGTTGTCCGACTTGCCGCTCGGCGGCGCATCGCAGGGTGCCCTTCGCTTGGATCAGGACCCCTTGTTGGTCGCGATCGATGTCCGCGCGAGTGAAGGTGAAGGTTGGGGCGGTGAGCACATCTGGCGGAAGCACAGTGAGCAACGAAACATGGCACTCGTCGGCCCAGTCCGGCCACTTTTCAAGCCGCAGGTCCATTCCGAGGTCGTAGACGTAGTCGGTTCTCAGTACGGCCGCGTCCACGACAGGGTGGTCGTCCAAGCTCAGCACGGCAACGACGAGCGGCGGCAACTCGTCCTGTTCGGACTGTTGTCGCGCGGAAACGTTTTGTGCCGCAAAGCTTTCGGTTCGAAACATCCGGTATGTCACGGGCTGAGCAAGCGGCAGCGGGGCCGAGATCCTGCGGAGGTCGTTGAGCAGCTGATCAACGGTGTCAGGCTCGGCACCTCCTACTGCGACAGCGAACTTCTTCGCAGCGACCGTGGTGAAGGAGCTCTTCTCTTCATCAATGGTTTTGAGGAAGACCGCGGCTTCTCGTTTGACGCTCGCGAGCCAAGTGACGTCTGAGCCATCGGCGCAACGCAAGGCCGCGTCGTAGCGCAACAGTTTCGCGCCGAGCGCAAGTGCCGATCCATAGTGTTGTACCGCCCGCGACACGTTTGCACCCTTGATCAGCGCAACGGCGTCCTCAATCACGGTGGCAGCGCTGCTCGGGTCCGCTACCGGAACGTCAGCCAAACAGTCTCGAACCCGAGCGCGGTGACGAGCATGCACCACAAAAGGAGGCTTGTCTTCGTCGTCGATCTCGTTCTCGTGGTCGACCTCGGTCGTAGCGACGTGCCGAACCCCGTCATGTGCTTCGACCTCTGCCCTGCTCGCAGACTCGACTGCGGACAAGTACCAACGTATGGCGCGGAACTCGCGAGTGTCGGGCACCAAATCCACCAACTTGGCCGCGAGCACGGCGGCTTCGGGGAAGCGGCCGGCTGCCTGGAGCAGCTCGAGCGGTTCAACCGCGAGCCCGACAAATCTCGGCAAGAGATCCTGAGCAAGAGAGCCGAACATCTCGATCGGAAGCGAGACAAGACCCCTGGGCTCGTCGAGCATGGCCGCGAGCAGGGGGTCCTCACGGATGTTGACGCTCGGCCGTTCAGGATCCGCCATTGTTTCAAGCGCCGCTTTGGCCCAGACCTCAGTTGACCGGACACCGCGAAGTGAGAAGTCGAGCAGCAGTCGTTCCCTGTCGCTGCAATACAAACCGGCAGACCGCTCAGCCACCCAGAGCGCTGCTCCCCTCAGGAATCCTTCGTCATGCCTTCGATGCGCTGCCCACAGCACGCCGTACAGAGCATCCTCAAGAGCCTGAGGATCGGATTCTGCGTACACGTGCGCCCATGCAGCGAAGTGGTCTACAAGCCCGGCCGCGATCTTGTCGCCCAGCCCGAGCGCCGGCAATGCACGGAGCATTTTCTTGTGCACGACGACGTACTCGTCGACAGCCAAGGCAGGAGCAAGCTCGGCTAGCTCGACAGGCAGTTCCTCCGCGGACTGTGCGCACCCCTTCCACAGGTCGATCGAAGCTGACCTCACGACCTGGTCCGTCGAGAGCAAGTGGGTGTAGAGCACAGGAAGCATCCCCGCGACGTTGGCCGCGGTGACCGACTGCGCGAGCACCTGAAGCAACGACGCCCGAGTCCGGCTGTCAACTTCGTCATCGCCAGTAGTCGCACTCAGCAATGACGTGACAGAAGGAATAACTCTGCTAGGGACCGACTTGGCGAGGTGGCCGAGCGCCTCCGCCACGCATCTGATCTTGCCACTGCGTCGTTGACGTTCAAGCATCTCATCCATGACGGTCAGTTCCTGGTACATCGGATCAGGAACTGGCGCATCAGGAACGATCAACGAGGACGACCGCGACGTCCCAGTGCTCAGAGCGAGCAAAGCCGCCAGCAACGCTTCGACCTTGTCCAGGACGACGTGGGGATAACGCTTCGCGAAGTCCACGAGATCCCTCGCGGCGCCATGTGAGATCTTGCTTCCCCAGTCGCCACCGATGCGGCGCAAGAGAAAAGCTGTGGCCACCCGCACAGCCTCGTCGGGTACCGGGCTGTCATCGCGCCACCGATGGAGGAAGAAGATCACTTTGTACAAAGCGGACCGAGTCTCATCATCAACCTCGGCCGCGCTGTTCTCCACGAGAGCTGCCGTACCCGCAGGCTCGCCACGCCACGCCTCAGCGAGCGCGCGTGCCGCGTTGTTTGAGGGTTTCGGCTCACCGGCGTAGATCTGGTCCGCTCCTCGGATGCTCATGACAAGTGGGCGTCCCAGAACAGCCAGGTGCCGCACATCCGCTTGAAGCAGAACCATTGCCGCATATGCCGCGTCTGCTCGTCGCGCATCATCATCTGCCGCGAGCTCCGCTATCACTTCGCCCGTGACCAAGACGGTGTCCAGTGCCGCAGCGGCCAGCAGTGCTGCCGGTTCGGCCGGCCGTGTTCTTCCCAGGAGTGCATCGCGTTCCGCCGACAGAGCGATGATGTTCGGCAGTGCCAGACGAAGGAGATCTCGATCAGCGGCTGCAGCAAGTTCTGCGACAACCTGACCGGCCTCTGGGACAGTGGCTTCTGCCAGCACTTGTGCCGCCAGGTTGGCAGCTCTCTCGGGCGTCACGACGCCGGACCGTGCAAGCAACCTCAAGACCGTGCAGGCGGTCCCATCGCGACGTTTGAGCCCGAAATCGACGATCGTGTCCACCAGGTGGCTGGTGAACACTTCGGGCGCACGACGCGCGGTCTCCACGAGCAGCCTGCGTACTCTCTTGGCTTCGACCCGACCCGACGAGTCGCCTTCGGGGTGTGGATCAAGAAGGTCCAGGCCGTCAGCCACATCTCGGGCTGGATAGCCCTCCGACGCAACGGCGACACGCCTGGCTGCCCGACGCGTCTCCCACTCCTCCACTGCCCGCACACGTGCCGCCGCCGCGCGTGCTTCCGCCTCAACGCGAGCGGCCGCGCGATCAGCCACGGCCGTCGCAATCGTGGGCACGAGCCCGTTCGGAGCCCGGTGTTCACAACCCACGCAATTGTTTTCGTAGAACGCGACCGCCAGGTCGGTTACGTGCATGGAGCTGTGCCGCGGTTCGTCCACGTGCTGGCACCGCACCTGAGCCTGACCGATCGGCAGACCCAGGCGTCGCCCGAGCTCGCTCGTGCCGAACAACAGATGGACGCGCGCGTGGCGGCAGTGGTTAGCAAGCAACTGCTCGGCTCGCTTGTTCGCCAGCCCGAGCTCTGCTGCCTTCCGGTACTCGTCGTCTCTCATTGAAACGAAGCGTACGACGAACACCCGTTCGACCGACGGTACGACGCGGTTACGGCTCGCCGGCCAAGCTGTTGTCCCAGCACCAGCCGGACGACCGCCTGGGCAGGCGCCCTGTGCCGCGCGTACGAATCCACGTCAAACGCGGACTCACCCCGAGATCCCGGTGGGCTTGGCACCAGATCTGGCCCAAGCCCACCGGCTCGTTGGCTCAGGAAAGCAGCAGATCCTTCACTTCATCACTCGTGATCGCACGCGCCACGCTCGCACTGATCCACGCTACAGCTGTGAACTTGCGCTTGAGTTTGGTCATCGCCGACCACCTCCTCCCTCTTCGTTTCGTCGTGCACTTCGTCGATCTTCTTCTGCTGCTGAAGCTTTCGAAGAGCTTGCTTTCCGACTAGGTGTGCAGCGAACCAGAGAGCGATGGCGGTGACGATCTGCGGTAACGAGCTGGGATCTGCTGTCTCCAAGGCGAACTCTGCCGCCTCCCTCAACCAACGAGGTCACATGATCTTAGACGCCGCGGACAGGCTCGTCCACGGCGCGCACTCGTCAGCGTGCCGAGCAGAGATCAGGCGGTGGAACGGCACTGAAGTCGGAGCGTTTTCACTTCCGCCCTTCGTTAAATGAAGCGCCACCAGGTCTGACCACAGGTACTGTCCCTGATCCTGAGGAGCGGGAAGGAGCGGCGCGTTGGCGGGCCAACTGAAGGTACCCATGGCCGACAAGCTGAATTGGGCTCAGGTCATGCGCCCAAGGATTCCCCTGGTGTACCTCGACCTGAATCACGTCGTCGCGATGGCGAGGGTGCGAACCGGCCATCCGAAGGCCGACCCTGCATACGGCCGCCTGTTCGAATCAGCTCGCCGTGCGGCGGGCGAACGTCGTGCGATCTTCCCGCTGAGCGACTCCCATATCTGGGAGATCCACAAGATCGCCGACCCGAAGCAACGGGGTGCCTTGGCTGATGTCCTCGAGTTGCTCACCGGCTATCAGTACATGCTGGGCCGCACGACTCTCGCCCAACTCGAGTTCATCGCCGGCATCGCCGCGGTCACCGGTGAGCCGCTGCCTGATGAGCTCGGCTACCCGCTCATCAGGTCGACCATCGGCCACGCGTTCGGTCTGGTCGGCGGCTTGAAGATCGTTGACGAGCAGGGCAACGACAAGACCGAGGACACCCGCCGGGCCACCGGCACGGCGGAGTTCGATCGCACGATGGCCGAGCTCAACTACAAGTTCGAGCGCGACGCGCTGCGTGGCCCTGCCGACGACGAGATCGAGGATCTTCGCAGTCAACACGGATATCGCCCCGAGGTCGCGTTAGCGACTCACGAGAGTCGTGTCGACTTCGAGCGGGCAACCAGCCGCATTCTCGACGAGAATCCGAAGCTACGCCGAGGTCGCCTGCGCGACCTCATCGCAGGTCGCGAGTTCGTCCACGAGTGGCTCGACATGTTCAACCGCGTTCAAGTCGAACGTCTCGAGTCCGGCCAGCCGACGTTCGACCCGACCGATGATCAGATGCGAGCCCTCATGGCCGCGATGCCACACGCCCAGGTAGCCATCAGCGTGAAGACACGGTTTCACAAGAACCCTGCACACGTGTGGAAGTCGAACCACGTCACCGACATCGACGCCATATCGATCGCTTACGCGTACTGCGAGGCCGTGTTCACCGACAAGGAGGTGCGCAGCGCTCTGCTCGACTCGCCGGAACTCCGCCTCATGGGCACGTTCGTGCCTCGTCGCGTGGACGAACTCGTGAGCTGGCTGGATCAGCTGCCGGCCTACATCGCGCCGGACATGGTCGTACCCCATCCGCTCGTGCGCACGAGTTCTTGAACCTCGAAGGACAGTCAGATGCCGCCAAGCCGCCAGGAAGTCATCGAAGGCTTCGTCGTCCGCGCTCGTCGAATCGAGGCCCACTCGCTCATCAGGGATCCTGTCGTTCTCGCGAGCCATGCCGAAGATCGATTCGAGATGAACCTGCTCGTGGACGGGACCGCCCGTCTCACCCACCGGCTCCCGCCGGACGAAGAGGTGTTCGAGTCGCTGGCCGCAAGGGTCCGTCCCCTCCTGCTGGGAAAGGAATCGATCTATCACAACAAAGTGACGAAGGCGCTGAGGCGCTCGCTGGACGCCACGCCGGACGCGGCTGCGGACGAGTACCGGGATGAGCTCGCAGATCTGAGGAACGCGTGGTCGGCCGCTACCAACGGTGAGACGTACAGTCTCGTCCAGTGGGCCCGATCGGACGATCCGCAGAGCGCCACACCAGTGTCCAACGTGCTGCTGGCAGAGGCGTGGATGTACATCGACCTCGTTCACGTCGATCCGGATCAAACACGGCGCGCTGCCCTGGATTACCCGATGCGAACGCGCTACGTGGCTTCCGTGCGTTACTACTGCCGGATCGCTCAGCTCGTGGTCCGCACGTTGCGATACGTGGAAAAGCTGCGCGACGCCGGATTGATCGAGCTCGACCACACGATATGGGAGCGCGAGGTCGTGGTGGGTTCGCAGGTCGTCGAAGAAGCAGTGCTCTACATGGCACCGGTCGGAACAGAGCCGGTAACCGAGGATTACAGCGAGGAACCGGGTGAGCGGTGGACCAGGTTCACCATGATCGAGGCTGTCAGGCAGGACCCAAGACGGCGGCTGCGAGTGGTGCTCCGCAATGCCGGCGGAAACTCGCTGGCAGAGTATGACGCTGCCTTCGTACCGCGCCCTTCCAACGGCGAGATGCGACGTGTCGACGTGCTGGTCACCGACGGCGTCGTGTGCCACCTTCAACTACCCGCAGTGCCCGGCGCACCGGGCCCGGTGTCGCTGGAGCTGGCGGAGCGGAGCGAGAGCAACAGCGCGGATCTCGCTCGGTACCGCTTACTGTTGTTGACCGACGAAGCCGCCACGGTGGAGTTCTACGGCACGGAGGACGACGAGCCGCACCTGACTTTCACCGCGCCCGATCTCACCGATGAACAGTCGCGGCACGCGCACGCATCCGTCGAGGTACTCGAAGACCTCCAAGCCGTGGAACGCCTGACTAACCAATGCCTAGGTCGGTTCACCGGTGTCACCAACGACGTGGAGCGCGTTCTCCTGCGGGTGACGCGGATGCTGTACGAAGGCAGCGTCGTCAAGTTCGTCCGATCCATCGGTCCGAGAGTGGAGCCGAGTGGAGAACTTCCTCGAGAGGAACACAGCTGCTTCGTCAGGGAGGAACCGAAGACGATCACGGTCGCCGGCGTCGAGGTTCCGATGCCGGCGTTCGTCCTTTGGCATCCCCAAGTTTCGACGCAGGACATGGGTCCTTCTCCCGAGCACGGCGCGGAAGCCAGGATGTTCCGGATTGTCGCCCCGGCAGGGCAATTTTTCCTCGCCGTGGCGACCGACTTCTGCTCTGTAGCCCCAGATGAACTGGCGCAGCACGCCAGGGCCTGGGATCTGCACGGGATCGACCAGCAGGCGTTCACTCAGTGATCAGATTTTCCAATGCCCCCAACGCATCCGCACCTCAACTGTCAGGGCATGCTGGTATGACCTGAGCATGGCGCACACCGGCAGACTGCTGCCTCTGCTGAGCAACAGGTACGAAGAGGCTGCGGACGAGCTTCTGCGGAAGATCTCAGCCGACACGGGCGACAGGCTCATGCTGAAGATGCGTTTGGCCAGCGTGGTCGACATCAACACCTTGGATGCCCATATTCCAGGCGGCCGGTGGTTCGCTCTGTCGGCTGAACTCGACTACGTCGTGTTCGATGGCGAGACCCGCCTGCCGAAGTTCGCAGTCGAGCTGGACGGGCGACAGCATTGGACCGACCTCGAGCAAAGGCGCAAGGACGCGGCCAAGAACCGTATTTGCGAGCACGCCGACCTTCCCCTGATCAGAATCACCAGCGACTTCGTCCACACAACAGGTCGCTGGCCGCTGCTGTCGTACGCCGTGAACGCCTTCTACTCGTCAGAGGCGTTCTTCGAAGCCCAAAAGAACGGAAGCGTGCCGCAGGACGAACCGTTCTACGTCGGTAACGTCCTTACGCCCCTTCAAGACGGCAAAAGCGGGTTCCTGCCCGGTACGTTCGACGCCCTCGCGATCCGCGACCTGTGGAGCCTCCACCGGAATGGACTCATCCCGCGGCCCATACCCAACACATTCAAGGTGAGGCCTGATGAGGGTGGCGGCGTCCGAGCGATCGCGTACCTGCCAGTCGCCAAGGACAGATACCTCATCAGCGAATCCCGCGTACGCGACTTCCGCTTCCAGGGGATCAGCCCTTACGACCTGGCGGAAGAGATCTGCGTCGTGGACATCGCCAACGCGGCCGCCGACTGGCTCGCCGGCAAGCCCGTTGCGAGCAACAGCACCACCATGCGCAAGAAAGCAGCGGAGATCCAGCGACTGATCGACGACAGCCAGATCGTCGGCGTGGGTGCCGGAACCGGCATCATCGAGGGCTCGGAAGAGTTCTCCATCAAACTGACGCGCCGTGGCAGGTGATCATGATCCGCGAGAACGGTTGTCGGCAGCGCGTCGCCCCGAGCGTCCAGATGCTTCCGATCAGTGAGGCTGACCGACCTCGTACTCGCCATCCTCGGACTTCGCCGTGATCTTCACCGACTTGTCCACGCCTCCAACCTCAACGATGCTGATGAAGGAAACGTCCGGCGCAACCAGCTGATTCTCAGGACACGTGGCCTCACCGACATCGGAAATCTTGTACTCGTCCTTCAGGATCTGCACCACGCCACGTTCGACAGCGTCCGCTTTGAACACCTTCCTCCGCGTGGGCGTCGGCGGTTGCACCGTCACCGTGGACACGACGGTGACAGGAGCTGGCGCGGGCATAGGCGTTCCGGCCGTCGTGGAGGTACACCCCACGCAGGCGACACCAAGACCGATCGTCATTCCGGTGACCACCACACCAGAGCGCATGTGGCCGAGATCGGGGCTACCGGCCGACCTGTTACGCCCCTACAGCAATCCATCCCAAGGTCATCCTTGCAGCGGCCGCATGCGTAAAGGACCCGCGAGCGCAAGCTCACGGGTCCCCTCCTGTCACACCTTCCAGACGACCCCGACCCACCCGATCCCTCACAACCAAGGAGACGAGGAACTTCGGCGATGCCCAGTTGGCTGTGAACCTCAGACGACCGTCGAGTACACCTTGGCCGCAACCTCACTTCGCAGCACGGCGACTAGTTCACGAGCGAGCTCGGCTCCGATCTCCAACTCCTTACGAAGAGATTCCGACGAGATAGGTTGCTTGTGGACCGCCCAGTGGCGTGCATCGGCAAGACGCGCACGTTCCAGGTCGCCTTGGCTTCCTCGGTGAAGCGCACCCGCCATCGTCTGATGGCCGACAACTACGCCCAGGACGCCCTGCTGTGCCAGTTGCTGCGCAACCGCAGAGAGGACTGGCGCCCCTTGCTCGCAATCTGATCGAGTCGGTGCCGACTCCGACTCTGCGCGATCCAGGCCGTCCTGCTCAACGTCCGCAGCTACGGCTCGTCGCGTCGTAGCGCTTGTACTGATCGCCTGCAGGTAGCCGGGCCCTACCTCAGCCCAGCCGATCAGCAGCAGCGGGCCGACAGCGTCGAACGCCGCCTTGCCGTACTCGTTAGCAACCACAGGGTCAGCCGTGTTCAGCGCGAGAGTGACCGCGCTGGCGAACATCAGCAACCGCCGTGCCGGACGTAGCACCGCGGCAGGTGCACCGGTCAAAGCGAGGTGCCTTATGCCCAATAGCAGGCCGAGGATCGAAAGATCCACCGCGGGCGCCACGAGCGGAGCCACCCAAATGGGCACGCCCAAGCGGAGGCCAAGGCTGAACACATTGCCAAACCCGAACAAGAAAGTCAGTCCCACAACCGTCACCATGATGATGGTCACGGCTCGCAAAACCACGTCCGACTCAGAAGTTGCCGAGGGTTCCGAAGCAGTCATCAGGTTCACCCCCGAACCCGTCCGACTCCAAAGCCGAGCACTCACTTTTATTCATGAAAATTCCGGCAACATCCAGCCGAAACAACCAAAGTTGCACCGCGCAGCGCGACACGCAGGAATCCGAAACCGCCCGATTTATCGCACAGTTCGTAAATCGACCACTGGGGGAACCTGCCTGACGCCCCAAGACAAGGCAACACAGACCTGCCCAGAGCGCACCTCCCAAGGTGCTCTGACCTGCTACAACAGTGAAGCTAGACCAATAAGAGCGCCGACCGCGACCGGCGTCCACCTCAGGCCGGTAGTAAATCCGGTAGCTGAAACAGCCAGGCACGAGCGAGACACTGGAAGCCCTCTGAGACGCAGTCTGGTCATTCATGCAGCTCAGGACACAAGTACTGAGACTAATCAGACCGCCCGACACTCGGCAGGATCCGTTCACACCGAAGAGGTCACTGGTTCGATCCCAGTATCGCCCATTGCAGGTCAAAGGCCTGGAACCTTACGAGGTTCCAGGCCTTTGACGTTGATGCAAGCAGCAAAGTACAGCAGCGGGGTCAGAAATCGAGGCTTTCGCTCAGCTGCTGAAGCGCCTTCCTCGTCTCCTCATCGGAGATCTCGGTGTAGATCTCCATCGTGACCCTCATATTCGCGTGACGCAGGATGCGCATGATCACGCTCGGGTGCACGTTCAGCTCCGCGAGCAGCGATGCGCAACTCCGCCGGCCGTCGTGAACCGTGATTTTCGGAACGCCCGCCTTCTCACACCGGCGGTCCCATGACCGGTTGAAGTTCCGCGGCTCGATCGGCGTGCCGTGCCGGGTCGTGAAGAGCAATCCGCTCTCCTGCCACGACACGTCAGCCTCCTTCCTGTCGACCTCACGTTGCTTCCGACGAAGCCGAATCGCGGTGGCGGCGATCGACGGTGTCGGAAGCACGTCATCGGAGGTGGCCGTCTTGGTCTCTCGGTGCAGGAGCCGACCGCCCACCCGCTGTAACTGGTAGCTGATATCGAGGACCTGGTCCACCTCGTCTGCGGCGCCGGTCGGCAGGCCCAGCACTTCGCCCTTCCGCATCGCCATCGCGATCACCAGGACGTAGGCCGAATAGAACGGGTCATCGTCCTCGCGCGCGGACACCAAGAACGTCTTGGCCTCCGCAGTCGTCCACCTCCGCTTCTTCTTGCGCTTCTGCTGACGCTCGCCAGAGCGCTTGACCTTGACCAGCTTCATGACGTTGCGCTTGATCAGCTCCTCGACCAGCGCGTACGTCAGGGCCGAACGCAGGCACGCCCTGATGTCGTTGAGCGACCGCAACGTCAGTAGCTCGCTGCAGCACTTCCCTATCGCGCAGCACCGCTGCTTCTCCTCGGGTCGCCGCGCGTCCTTGCCCTGATTGCAGCACTGGCAGGTCCGGGCGAGCTTGTTCATCCAGAGCTGGCCCTCACGGACGCTGAAGTTCAGCTCCTTCTCCCCCAGGTATGGCTCGATGTGCACCCTGACGAACGTCTCGTAGGTCTTGTGCGTGAGCGGCGCCAAGCTGGGCTTGACGATCTCGTCAAGCCACCAGAACAGGTACGGTCCTACCTTCGGCACTGCGGTGCTGACCGGACCGTCCTTGGCCTCGTTCTGTAACTTGATCCACTTGGTGTGGACCGTCTCACGATCAAGCCCGTAGACGTACTTCCGCTTCCTCTGCCCGGACGGGGTCGTGACCCACACGTAGGCCGCGTAGCCGTTGCGGTACGGGTAGATCGAGCCTTCGCCGTTCTCGCGTGCCTTGCCTGCCATCAGGCAGCCTCCTGAACGCGTCGCTGCACGTACTCCTCGACCCACTCCGGCAGGATCCGCCGGCTGCCACCGTCCTTGAGCGATCGCAGTTGCCGGGTGGCAACGAGCATCTTCGTTTTCGAGAGGCTGTAGCCGAGGTGCTGTGCTGCCTGCCTGACGGTGAGCCAGCGAGGCTGGATCACGGTGGTCGCTACGTCTTGCGCGTCACGCGGGCCAGCAGGCTGGCCGGTGATGAGTGCGAGCCTCTCGGACATGGGTGCTCCTCAGAGACCTGGGCGCGCCAGGGCCGGGACAGTTTGGACAGAATTGACAGAATTGACCGCGAGGTGCGTTTGCGCTGCTCAGCGCCGTTTCCGTTGATCTTGGTCTGCCGGGACAGAATGGGACAGAATCGGGACACAATTGCCGGGCGGCCGGTGGGCGGTCCTCGGGCCGTGGGAGCGGTCTGAATTCTGTCCCGATTGTGTCCCATTCTGTCCACGGCTACCTTGATCAGCTCACACACTGTTGACCTGCGGAAACCGTGCTCACTCATGATTCTGTCCATTCTGTCCAAACTGTCCCGGGTCTGCGGACAGGTGAACCGGATGGGCGAGGTAGGTCGGGCTGGGTTTGCGGCCTACTCCCTGCCGTTCGGGGAGCGGGAGCTGGCGGATGTGGCCGTGCTCTTCGAGCAGTTCGAGAGCCGAGCCGACCTCGCTGGCGGAGGCGAACCTCTTGCGGTTGGCGCGGTGCGCGTCGCGGCGGGTGAACTGCGCAACGCGGTCGCTGGCTATCCACGTGAGCAGGGCGCGGGCGTCGTCGTAGGACTCGTCCTTGCCCATGTGGTCGAACGCCCCGAGTGCGTGCGCGAGGAAGTACGAGCCCAGTTCCCGAGCGCGAGCGAAGGTGCTGACACCGATCTCGTGGTGCCAGGCGTCGGCAGGCCGGTCGGCGAGGTGGAGCAGTCCGGCAAGGCGCGCAACGGTTCCGGCGTATTTGCCTGCCCAGTCGGCGATGTGGTGCCAGGCGTCGCCCGGTCCCAGTCGCGGCTCGATCTCGGTCTGCAACTCGAACATGGCCTCGTCGGCTGCCGCGCTGAAGTCGACGACCTCGGGCGCGGACCACATGGCCAGTTGCAGAGTCAGGCCGCCGATGCGGGCGCGGTAGTCCGCGGCCACGTGGTCGGGGATCTCGGGGACGCGGATCGCGCGGTGCCCGACCGTGCTGACCGGGAGCGAGTAGAGGAAGCGTCCGAGCAGGCCGCGTTCCTTGGCGGCCTTGATCTGTCCGAGGTCGCGGACGATCTGGGGCTGCACAACGAGTCCAAGGGTGAGGTAGGCGTGTTCGATGACGTCGGATTCGCGGCCCTGGCGGTCGACTTCGAGGTACTCGCCGGCGTGGCCGCGCAGGAACACCTCGTAGTTCGGGGTGCCGGAGTAGCGCCCGGCGATGTTGGAGACGATGCCGCCCTCGGGAGCGAGCACGGCCAGACGCCCGCCCTGCTCAGCCATGATGCTGGCGGCCTTCTCCGCCGTGACGTCGTCCACTACGAGACGGGGCCTGGCCGGGATGACGATCTCCTGTGCGCGCAGTGCGGCGTCTCCGGCCATGCCGATGGACACGGCGTCGGCGGTGCTGGCCTTTTTCTCCAGCTTCTCCGCCTCGCGTTCGGCGACGGCCTTCTGAACGCGGGCCTCTTCGATGCGGGGCAGCGCGAGGTCGACGAGTTCGGCCTGCGCGGCGCGAATGGGTCCGGCCATCGCGGCGAACACGTCGGACTTCCGCGAGCCGGGCGGCAGGGCGACGATGACGAACAGGTTGACCGGCTGCGTCCAGCCATGCCGGATGCGGGTGGTGATGCGCCCGCCGGCGGCCGTGGACAGCGCGGAGAGTGCGACGCATCCGGCGAGGTCGGGCGGGGTCTGGGTGAACTCGGTGACTGCGCTGACCATGTCGGCCATCCAGCCGGGCAGCACATGGACAGGGAACGGCGGCAACGCGCGCTGTGCGGCCGTGAGCGGAACCGGCTGTTCCCAGCCGTCTCCGAACTGGCCGGGTTCGTCCGGCACTGCACGCAGAACGCGCGCAGCACCGCTGTCGTGCGGCTGCATGTTCGTCGCGTTCATCGGGGTGCCTCCAACGGCGGTGTCTGGAGTGGACGGAGTGGGTGCCCGGTACCGGCACGCGGCCGGTACCGGGCCGGAGGGGTGTTACTTGGTGATGGCCGGGAAGTTCACGGCGTGCGCGGCGTCGACCGCCTTGGCCGTGTGCTTCAGGGCCGCGTTGGTCGCGCGCCCGGCGGTGAAGAACGCCGCGCTGGCGTCGCTGATCGAGCCGGTGGCCTTGACGCCCTGCTCCCGAGCCGTCTCCGCGAGCTTGGTCAGCGCGGAGTCGATCGCCAGCAAGATGTCGGTGAGGTCCTTCGCGATCTGGTCACCGGCGTGCGCGGCCGTGGTGATCTGGTCCTTCTTGGCGAACTCGAAGCCCTTGGCGGCGTTGGCGGCGTTGAGCGCCTCGACCGCGGTTTCGAGGTGGGACAGGAACGTGCTGCACTTCGACATGGATCTCTCCCTGGTGATCGGTGGGACCGGTGTCAGGCGGCGCGGTTGTCGAGCCGTCGGGGATTGGTGGCGCCCAGCCGGAGTCCGGACTGGACGGTGGCGGTGATCTGGTGCGGGGTGCAGTCGCAGTCGCCGGCGACCATGTGGGCGGCGGACTGCTCCAACATGGGGGCAGCGTCGGAGTGGCTCATCTCGTTGCCCCCGACCAGCTGGCCAAGGGTCAGCGCGGCCTGGAAGAGGGTCTTGTTGTGGCGGCTTCTCTGCGCGGCTGCGACCTTCTGACACTCGCCGCGCACGATCGCGTCCAAGTACGCGGAGCGCTGCGCAGGGACGCTCTGGTTGGGCGCTGAGACGGCCGTAGGCGGCTTGGCGGCGGGGGCCTGGACCAACCAGGCGGGCAGTTCGACAGGAGGTCGATCGTCGGTGATCTCGTAACTGCCGGTCGGAGTGATCGACGGCGGGGCGATGACGTAGCCGCCGTGCGCGCGGGTGTCGACGAGCCACCCGAGCGTGCCCGCGGTGTTGCGCAGCACCGATCCTTTGGGGGCGCGGAAGTAGAAGTGCGTGCCGCCGGACGGGGTCCGGGCCGTGTAGGTCGCCGGGATCGTGGTCTTGGCGCGTTCGGCCAGCAGCGTCAGGACATCGAGCCCCGTGGCCACTCCGAGCATGTTGAAGCCATCTGGGGCCGCCTCGTCGGGCTTGGCGACGTCGCAGTCGACCACCACCAGCCCGGAGGGTCCGGTGGCGATCGCGACGTTGTGCCGCGGGTAGCGGCTGTAGAAGCCGGTGATCACGCCGGTGTCGTTGGTGGCGCGGGCTTCCCACTGGTCGACGAACGGGCGCTTGGCGCCGGGCACGGCGGGGAAGACGCGCCAGCCGCGGGCGGCGATGCGCAGGATCTCAGTGAGGCGGTCGGGTTCGGTGCTCACGGTCGGCTCCCCTCGCGGGCTTGGGCGTGGGTGGGCGGGTTCACGCGGCGCGCTCGCGGTGGTCGACGAGGTCGATCCGGCTCAGGTGGCGCAGGGCGGCGGTGCCTTGCTGGGGAACGACTCCGTTGCCCAGCAGGCGCAGCTGCTCGGTGCGCGACAGGCCCGGGACGTCGGTGACCCAGCCGGCGTCCAGGCCCATCAGCCATTCGACGAAGCGCGGGCTCAGGACGTGGTTGCCTCGGGTTCCGGGCTGGGTGGGCTCGGGGGCGGGTCGTCCGAGCAGGTGTTCCCATCGGCGGACGGCGGGTTCGAAGGCTCCCCACTCAACGCCCCGAACAGCGTCGGGTTGCCCCGCGCGTACGTCGCGCTGCTGCGCTCCGCGTCGGCTCGGGTCGGCGTCGGCAGCAGCCGCGTGGCCGCCGACGGCGGGCTCAGATCCCCTGACGAGCCTCGTTGGTTCGGTCCGCCCTTGGTGCCGTCCGAGGCCTTCGGCGTGGGCAGCAACGCCACCGTGGTGCGCAGGTCCAGCGCTCCGTTGCCGTGTCGTCCGGTGCCGTTGGAGTCCGAGGTGGTCGGGGTGGGCAGGTGTGGCGTATCCGAACCAGCGGTCGCGGCGGTGGGGTGCGCCGACGTCGGAAGCGCGTAGGCATAGCCACCGCAGGTCATACCCGAGCGCGGCCAGGTCGGCTGCGACTCGGGAATGTCCTCGAACAAGGACGGCTGCGACGTTCTCCAGGACGACGTGTCGGGGCCGTAGTACGCGAATGGCGTCGGCGACGTGGGTCCACAGTCCACTTCGGGCTCCTTCGATACCGGCGCGCTTGCCGGCGGGGCTGATGTCCTGGCACGGGAAACCGGCGGCGAGCAGGCCGACCGGTTCGACCTGGTGCCAGTCGATGGCGGTGATGTCCCCGAGGTTGGGCACCTGCGGGAGGCGGTGGGCGAGCAGCTTGGTGGCGGACGGGTGGTTGTCCGAGACCCACGCCAGCTGACCACCGAACACGTTGTGGGCGGCGCGATCGAGACCGCCGAAGCCGGTGAACAGGCTGCCCGTCCTCATCAGGCGCTCTCCCGTCCAGGACGGTGGTCGCGCAGACGGCCGGCGGTGGGCAGGCTGGTCAGGCGGCGGCCGTGCTTGTCCGCGTACATCGCCGCGTCCGCGCCGGCCAGCAGCGCGGAGAGCTGCACGCCGCGCCGGGGCAGGGTCTGCGCGCCGATGCTGACCGCGAGGTGCAACGGCAAGCCGTCCACGACAATCGGTTTCGTGAGCGCGGCTCGGACGGCGGCGACGCGGTGAGCGGCGGCCTGGCGACCACGCTCGTCGGAGGGCACGTTTCCCAGCCACAGCACGAACTCGTCGCCGTGCAGCCGCACCGCGCGCTCCCCCGGCAGCCGCAGGGAGTCCAGGCGCGCGGCGATGACCTTCAGCACGTGGTCGCCGACCTCGTGGCCGTGGGTGTCGTTGACGGCCTTGAAGTTGTCGACGTCCAGCAGCAGCAAGCCCACCGCGCCGGGGCTGCGCGAGCCCGTGCGGCGGGCCAGGATGCCGAGCGCCTCGCGGTTGCCCAGGCCGGTCAGGGCGTCGATGTGCAGGCGGCCGAACAGGTGGACCGCGTAGGCGCTGGTGGCCAGGTAGCCCGCGGTCGCGGTGACGGTGGTGGTGAGCAGGATCGTGTTGGTGGTACTCATGGGTGGCTCCTCGAAACCGTGGACGCGGTGGGAGAGCGGAGTTGCGGGGCGGGTGCTTGCCGGCGTCGCCCCGCAACACCGGCCCGATCAGAACGGCGGCTCGTCGGCGAACCCGGACCCGTTCGCGGGCGGGGCGCTGCCCCAGGCGTCCGCAGCCGGGGCGGACCCGGCGTCGGTGCGGGTGACCTTGGTGACCTTCGCGGTAGCCCAGCGCACCGACGGACCGACCTCGGTGACGTCCAGCTCCAGCACGGTGCGCTTCTGGCCCTCGTGCTCGAAGTTGCGCTGCCGCAGCGTCCCGGTGACCAGGACCCGCGCGCCCTTGCCGACGGAGTTGACGAGGTTCTCGGCGGGCTGGCGCCACAGCGTGCAACGCAGGAACGTGGCATCGCCGTCGACCCACTGCCCGGACTGCGGGTCGCGGCGGCGCTCGTTGGACGCCACGGTGAAGTTCGCGACCGCGATACCGGACTGCGTGAACCGCAACTCGGGGTCCGCGGTGAGGGTTCCGGCGACGGTGACCTCGGGAAGACCGGCCATGATCGTGCTCCCTTTCGTTGGGCTGTCAGCGGGTGACGTGGTGGATCGTGTTGTCGGTGACCAGGCGGGCGGCCAGGTCGGTGATGCGGTCCCAATGCGCGATGACGAGCCGTTCGGCCTTGCTCTGCATGGCGTGGAAGGCGGGGCGCTGGTCGCGCGGGATGCGGGCCAGGCACTCGTGAACCATCTGCCGGTCGTAGGCGCCGCTGCTCTCGACGTCGTGCGGCCAGCGGTCGCGCGGAACGTGGTGGGCTTCGAGCCAGAACTGTTCGGCGGGGACGCCGGCCAGCAGCGCGAGCGCGGCGGCCTGGTCGCCCTCGGGGGTCTCGTCGAACGTCATGTCGGTCCAGCCCCGCCAGCGGGTCGGGCTGGCCTGCCAGATCCGCACCTTCGGAGCGGTGCCGCCGCCGACGAGGGCGATCACGGCGTGCGCGGCTTCGTGGTGCGCCAGGGTCTCGATCTCGAACACGGCCTGCTGTGCGGTGGTCGTCGTCATGGCCATTCCCCTGTGCTCAGGCCGCGAACGACGCGAGCGAGAGCAGCGCGAGGCCAGTGAGCAGCAGGTGCACCGCCAGGCGGATGCGCCGGTACTTGGCCATCAGGACGGCGGACAGGTCGGCCAGGACGTCGACCCGGCAGAGCAGGGAACCGCGCGCGGTCAGGTCTTCGAGCAGCGCTTCCGGCTGCTTGCGGTAGGTCGACCAGCGCGGGACTCCGTGGGCGCCAACGCGCAGGATCACCGGGCGCAGAACGAGCAGCAACACCACCACCGATGCCCCGATGGGTCCGGCCGCGAGTCGCAGCAGGACGGTGGCGAACGTGCTGGGGTTCGCGGCGATCAGCGCGAGCAGGCCGGCCAGCGTGACGCCGAACAGTCCGAGCAGGCCGATGGCCTTGGTGTCGGTGCGGCGCAGCTCGTCGCGCACCTCCACCTCCGCAGCGACTACGGCCGCGGTGTCGTGCTGTTCGACGGGGACTGCGATGAACTCGGTGCTGCTCACGATGCCCTCCAGGGTGACTCTACGTAGCTGATTTTGGGTGTGCGGAACCAGGTCGACGTATCGTCAGCTGTTGTCAGAAACGGTGTTATGCATGGGTTTTCGCGCGCACGCGTGCACCCGCGCGCATTGGGCGGGAGTGCGGGCGCCTGACGTCAGGTGACGTGCTGCGACGTCAGGTGCCCGCTAGGTGTCACGCTGCGTGGTCGCGTGCGGGGCGGTAGACGGTGGCCTTGCCGTCGGTGCCGACCTCGTCCAGCACCCCGTCACGGACCAGGGCGGCCAGCTCACCGGAGACCCACGAGCGGCCGCGGCCGAAGGTGGTCTCGGGGTCGGGCAGGTCCCGGACGGTGATCTCCTGGCTGCCATCGGCCACGAGCTTCTCCACGATGCGGCGCAGGCGATCGCGTGCCACGCGGCGCGGCGGGCGCCCGGTCGGCAGGTCCATACCGATGTCGTCGGGCAGTTCGGTGTCCATGTCGCCGTCCAGATCGGACTCGGGGTCGGACGGCAGGGCGAGCGGGGTGGATGCCTCCTCGTCGGTGATGTCGGGCATGCCCTCCAGGCTGTGCAGCGGGGTGAAGTTCTTGCGGATGCCCGCGGGCGCGGCGGTAGCGCCGGCCGGGCGGGTGGGCAGTCCGAGCAGTTCGGCGGTGCGCGGCCACAGCGCGGCGCGCACGTCGCGGCAGTCGCTGATAGCGGCGGACATGTCGGCGTCGGTGGTGGCGAACGTGCGGGCGGGCATGACCATCCGGTCCTCCTCGATACCGGGCGCCTCCAGGTAGAACGCCCCGGCCCGGCGGTTCTTCCACCGCTCCGGCGCCGCGCCGGCCTCCATGACCTCGTCGGACAGGCAGAACCCGGCGTCGGCGGCCTCGTTGACGCCGAAGCACCAGCCCGCGCCCAGCTGCGAACGGATGTCTGTGCTCATGCGGCGGAAGCTCGACTTCTGCTGCGACAACACAACCGAGATGCCCGCGGACCGGGCCTCTTCGGCGATCGTCGTGAGCGTCGCGGCGTCCTCCAGCACCCGCGAGGCCTCTTCGATCCACAGCACGATGAACGGCAGGTCGTGCTCGTCGTAGGCCTGCGGAACCCACTGGTCAAAGCCCCACTTGCCCAGCTGGGAGGCCTGCTCGGTGATGACCGCAGGAACACGGGTGATGAACTGCGCGCACTCCTTGTGCCCGGTCACGGTGTGCACGTTGTCCCCGAGGAACCCCACGGTCTGCTCCCCCTTGGACGGGTCGAGCACGATCAGCACCACGTCCCGCCTAGTGGCGATCTCCGTCCACGCGATCTTCGCGCCGTGCGACTTACCCGAGCCGTTCATGCCGTTGACCTGCACGTGGGTGAGCTGGCGGGCAGTCTTCTTGTCACCGGGCAACCACAGCTGAACCGGCTCGTTGTCCTCGTACAGCCCCGGAACCAGCGGCTCCACAATGGACCCGCCCGGCGCCGATGGGCCAGGCCAGGCCTGCGGGTGGCGCAGCACGTCGTTCGGAACGATCGTCATCGTGGCCTGCGACAGGTCGTCCGGGTCGCCGCTGATCCGCACCGCGCCCTTGTGCAGCCGCAGCGCGCCGGCCAGCTTGTTCGCCGCGCCCTGCACGTCCTCCACCGCGATCTCCCCGGCAGGCAGGGCGAGAGCGGCGGTGACCTTGTTCGGGGCCACCTCGATCGCCTTCGTCCTCACCCCGGCCAGCTTGACCTTCTCGAACAGCCCGCCCGACGAGTCCCCGTCACCGCCGCCGCGCATGGCCCGGCGGATGTTCCACGAGATCGCCAGACCAGCACCGCCGTAGAGCCACAGTCCGAACAGTGGGTTCGACCACGGCGCGGTGATCGCGCAGGCGACCATCCAGCCCGTGCCGATCAGCACCGTCACCGCGGCGTGCGTCTGCGTGATCGGCGACCGGGTGCCGCCCGCTTTCCACGCCACACCAGCGAGAACCGCGCCCATCACGGCCAGGCCCGGCGTCAGCCACGGCAGCTGTGCGGAGTCGGCCATCATCCAGTGCGTGAGCGCGCCGATCGGCCACGCGAGCAGCATGAGCATCCACTGCCCGAGGTACGGGGCGACCTTGCTGCCCACGTAGTTGCGCGGGACGTAGTAGCCCTGCTCGGAGTTACTGGCCGCGAGGTCGCCGCCTGCCATCCGCCTGCTTCCCACTGATCTCTCCCTTCCGTGCGGTTTCCTCGCGGTACCAACGGTTACGCGACGCCTACTTGTCGAACTGGAAGCTCTTGGCGCGCTGCTTCGCGGCGGTCATGTCGATCTCCTCCACGTAGTGCTTGCGGAAGCTCAGGTAGGTGCGCACCGCCGACGCGCAGATCACCTCCGCTGCCTCCGACGCGCGGCGCATGTGCGCGGCGACGAGCTTGGCCCGCACCCGCGAGTCCAGCCCGAACACCTTGGGGTTGACCGACTTCACGTGCTTGAGCGCCGCTTCCAGCTCCTCCGCGCTCACGTGCAGCTCGCTCACCAGCGGGCGGATCAGGCCGCGCACGTTGTTGCAGTAGTCGTGGATGTGGGAGCTGGCGAAGAACTCCGGCTCACCGAAGGTCAGTTGCTTGCTCATGTCGTTCCCCTTCTCGGGACTGTGGCCTGCCGACTGCTCTGGCCTGCCGGGCACGGCACCCACCGCGGTGTGGGTGTCGCACCCTGCCGGTCATGCAGCCCGGTCGCGTTCGGCCAGCACCGCGTCATAGACGGCCTTGCGGCGCTTGCCCCCGACCGACAACCCGGCCGCGCGCAGGGCGTCGCACAGGGCGTCGCGGGAGAGCCGGTCGCCCAGCTCGGTCGCGGCCTGGCGGGCGGCGGGCATCAGGTCAGTGATGTCCACGCCGTCGATCACCACCGGCTCACTGTCGGCGCTCTCGGCTGCCTCGCCGTCGCCGCGACCGGCCACCCGCAGCCACCCGAACCGACGCGACCAGCCGCGTCCCTCGTCTTCGCGGTCATCGGCGGTGTTGTCGCTGGTCGGTCGCGGCCCGGCCGCGTCGGTCGCCCGCTGCCGAAGGGTCTCCGGACCGAACAGCAGCGCCGCTGCCCCGGTCACCTGCTCCGCCTCGCGGATGACCTGTTCGGCCGCGCGGCGCCGTTCCTCGTCGGTCGCCTTGAGCCGGGCGGCCACGACCCGGCCGAACCGGCGCCGTGCCCTCCAGCCAAGTGCCTTGTTCGCGGTCCGGCGGGCGCGCTGTTCGGTCGTCTCGCGGTCAGCGGCGGCAAGAGCGTCGGTCGCGTCGGTCAGGCCGTGCCGCAGGGCGACCGACCATGCCCGCCACGTCCACATCGGATAGCGCACCCACCGCACCGCGCCGAACCGCGGGCGCCGCGCCGGCAGCCGACCGGCCACCGCGAGCGCCTGGCGGTGCGCACGGCGTTCGCGGGTCTCCCACACGGCCACACCCACGATCGACAGCACGCCCACCGTCGGGTCACCCGAGTGCGCCCAGTTCGACCCAGCCGCGTAGCCGACCACCAGCCACATCACCAGGCGCTCCACCCACGCGGAGTCATCCCGCGTCACCGCAACCCCGCCCGCCACCTCGACGGGCTGCCGGGCGACGTGTGCCAACCGGCCGCACACGAACCCGATGCACTCGATACCCGTGGCTGCGGCGGCGGCCAGCGGCGCCGGCCAGCCGAGTCGCTGGCTGAACAGCTGGAACTGCCCCCACCACGCGCCGACCATGGCCAGCACGATCGGGACCACGATCACCCGGTCCGCCAGCCACCCGGTCACACGAGCCGACCAGGCCGCACGCTGCACCCGGCGCTGTTCAGCCCGCACCAGCCGTTCGGCCTTGCGCTCCTGGCTCTCTGCGTGCTTGCGAGCGCGGTCCGCACGCCGGTCCTCGTTGCGCGCCAGGCGTTCCGCACGCTCGTCCGCCGCACGCTCACGGGCCAGCTCGATCTCCGCGCGCTGCGCCTCCAGCGACCGCGTCGCCGCGGCGTCCGCACGGCGGATCTCCGATTCGGTACTCGCCGCGATCCGCACGGCCTTGCGGTCCAGCAGCGTCATCACCGCTCACCCCGCCCCGAGCGCGACTTCGTGACCGCCTTGAGCACCAGAGCCATCGCCAGCACGAAACCGCCCAGACCCGTGAAAGCCAACGGCAGCAACGACTCCGGCAACGCCAGGTAGCAGAACAGGCCGATCACCACGGCCCAGAACACGAGCTTGACCAACGTCCAGAACGCGCCCAACGGCAACGTCGCGAAGAACCTCATCACGCCACCCCCTCGACCGCGGCGAACATCCGCAGCTCCTCCACCGCAACCAGGCGGGTCTTCTCGTCGGGCTTCCAGCCGAGGTGTTCGAGCAGTCCCGGCACGGTCGTCCACACCTCCACCTGCATCGCCGGCGCTCCGCCCGACACGTAGACGAACGCCTCGTCTTCGATGCGCCGGACACACGCGTGCGGCTCGATCAAGCTGTCCGCCCACTCCACCAACATGCGGGCGGCGGACCCGCGACGAACCTGGAGCTGCTGCGCCTCGTCGCCGCCACGCTCGTGGACGTTGACCGGCGCCAGGTCGGGGTTCCTCGTCAGGTGCTGCGCCAACACCATGAGGTGCGCGGCCTGCCGCAACGCCGGAGTGACCTCCACGCTCATCAGGCCGCCGCCTTCCGGGTCCGGTCCGCGCGGTGCATCTCGCGACGCTCGTCCTCGGTGGTCCCGCCCCACACACCCGTCACGCCGTGCCGCAGCGCGTAGGACACGCACGGCATGCGGATCGGGCAGGCCGCGCACACCTTCTTCGCCTCGCGGGCCTGCCCCACCTGGCCGGGCTCGGGGAAGAACAGCTCGGGGTCCTCGTCGGCGCACGCGGGGTGCCCGCCGAAGTTCGTGCCCGGCAGCGTCGTCAGCAGCTGGTACAGCCCGTCGTACCGGACCAACGAGTGCGCCGCGCGGAGCACCTGAACTTTGCGGGCGGTCGTCATGCCGCACCTCCAACAACGTGAACCGCGAGCATCCGACGCGCGTCCGCACGGCGCGCCTGGCGCTCGGCCCGACGCAACGCCAACTCGTCAACCCCGGGGCCGACGATGTGCCCGCTCTCGTGCGCCGCGATGGCCTGCGCCAGCGCGTCGCTCAGCAGCTCAAGGTCCGACAGCGACCCCTCGTTGCCGTCGAAGTCCGGCTGGATTAGTGACAGCTGATCGGCCCGCAGTACGTCCGCGAGAGACCGAAGCGTCATGGCTACCTCCTGAGACTGACCAGAACCACTTAGAACTATCTCTATTAGGGCAGGCTCGCGAGGTCTTGTCAATAGAGATAGCTCTAATATACGAAGTCGCAGGTCAGAGTTAGGTAGAGATAGAGTTATCCGTCCCCACCGAGGAGGTGTGCTTGTCCGGCTACCGCGAGCTGGCCGCTGTTCTGCGGGAAGCGATCCACGCTGGCGACTACCCGCCTGGCGCCACGCTGCCCAAGCAGGAGTACATCGCCACCGAGCACGGCGTGAACATCAACACCGTCCGCAAGGCCGTCGCCGTGCTCGAAGCTGAGGGCCTCGTCGACTCCGTCCGCCGGCGCGGCACGGTGGTCCGCGAGCGCCCTCCGATGAAGCGCCTCGGAGTCGAGCGCTACGCCAAGAGCAAGTGGAAGTTCGGCCTCGTCGCGTTCGCCGCGGACCGAGAAGCATCCGGACGGCAGTGGAAGCCCGGCGACCAGACGAACACCGTCCGCGAAGTGCAGGCCGACAAAGAGATCGCCGCAGCCCTAAACCTTGAGCCAGGCACCAAGGTGTAC
Organism: Lentzea cavernae; assembly: GCF_014653695.1. Classification (GTDB taxonomy): domain Bacteria; phylum Actinomycetota; class Actinomycetes; order Mycobacteriales; family Pseudonocardiaceae; genus Lentzea; species Lentzea cavernae. The sequence continues at coordinate 158,613 of NZ_BNAR01000006.1, forward strand.
GAGCGAGCCCGGCTGGTCAAAGACGCCGATAAGCCGACCCACACCCTCACGAGCTACTACAACCCGGTCCACGTCGAGGGAACGCCGCTGGTCGACCCGAAGCCAGGCCCAGCCACACCTGGCGGCGGCTTCGCGGTGCTCACGTTGCAAGGCCTTGAACCAGACCACATGACCGAGAGCTTCCACGCCCGGATGCCAACGCCTGACGAGGTCCAGACGCTAGAACTGCCCGCCGGCGAGCCGGTGATGATCCTCAAACGGCGAACGTTCACTAAGGACGACGTGCCTATCGAGTTCGCCCGCGGCGTGCACGCGGCCAGCCGCTTCGAATGGTCATATAGCTTCCCAATGCCCGAGTGAGGTGTCCACATCGATGACATCCCAGACGATCCCCGCCGACGTCCGCGACGACGTGCTGACACTGTGGAACTACCACAACATGCGCCATGAGGTCCGCCCGGCCGACATCGCGATCGGACTGGGCAGTCACGACATCGGCGTGGCCGTGCGCGCGGTTGAGCTCTACCACGCAGGCCTCGCTCCACGACTCCTGTTCACCGGTGCCAACGCGCCGACAACGATCAAGCGGTTCCCCCGCGGCGAAGCTGTGCACTACCGGGAGTACGCCCTAGACCACGGCGTACCGGACGAGAGCATCCTGGTCGAAACGCACGCGACTAACACAGCAGAGAACTTCAATCTGAGCAAGACGGTGCTGACCTCGAACGGAATCGAGGTCTCATCTGCCCTGCTTGTCTCACGCCCTTACCAGGAGCGGCGGTCGTACGCGACGTGCAAGAAACTCTGGCCCGAGCTGGACATCGTCTGCACCTCATGTCGGCCTCCAATCGATGAGTACGTCACGGGGATCGGCGATGCCGCTTTCGTGATCAGCATGCTGGTTGGCGATACACAGCGCATCGAGCTCTTCGCGGAGGCCGGCTACGCGATTCCGCAGGAAGTCCCGACCGAGGTTAGGGATGCCTTCAGCAAGCTCGTTAAAGCTGGATACACCCAACGCCTCATCCACATACCAAAACATTCCTAGTCTATGACCACTCGGATATCTACCTGAACCTGGGCGCAATAGTGAACCAAAAGTCAATACGGCGATCACCCGAAGCACCGCCAGACGACACTCCTCAACCAGTATCAAGATTCAGAATTAAGCAAATCTCCACCGAAATATAGCCATGCTGGGAACACCCGCAGTCGCTACTGTAACGGTTGCGACCTCCTGGACGACACCCTGGCATGTGGTCAGCTGCACGCACCCGCGCAACCGCGCCTTTCAGGGCGATTCGCACTTACGTCGCAGGATCAAGAAAGATACAGCTCTCACTGGCCGGAAGCGCCTTAGTCGCGCTGTACGCAATCATCATTTGGAAAGCCCCGGAATTCCTCGTAAATCAAGACCTTCTAAAAAGAGCCGCAGTCGAGCAGCAGCTAACCGCAGAACACAACTCGCGACTCGTCGCAATATCCATTGGCGGCGCACTGGTCGTTCTTGCTGGCCTCCTCTACACTGCGCGCAACTATCAACTTGCCTCCCGAGGTCAGGCCACGGAGCGATTCACTAAGGCGCTAGAAAGACTCGGCTCCGAGGAGCTATATGTGCGAATAGGCGGAGTGCTCGCCCTAGAACGCATTATGCGCGACTCACCCGAACACCACGCCGACGTAATCCAAGTGCTCGTCGCATTCATACGCGATCAAGCGCCTCGGCACTCAGTTCATATCCAGGCACATGAACAATGGATCCATCCACCCATTGGAATGGAGCCGGTTGAACCGCCCGCAGAGCCGACTCCGGACGTTCAGGCAGCGCTCACTGCCCTACTACAGCGCCCCCCAACAACTAAGCAAGAACCTCAGATTGACCTTTCACATCTGCATCTTCGCGGAGCGATGCTTAGCTCCGGCCGACTTGACGGAGCAAATCTAAGGGGGGCGAATCTCCGGAATTCCACCATGCGCAGTACGCGACTGACCTATGCCAATTTGAGCGAGGCGCAACTAGAAGACACAGATTTCAGTTCAGGGCATTTGGACTTCGCAAATATTTCCGGCGCGCAACTGCGCAACGCAGATCTCGCCCATTCCACACTAAGATCAGCAAACCTCGAAGGTACACATTTGGAGGGCGCAAAACTTTTCAACGCACGCCTGCAGTCGTCCAGACTCGTAGGCGCACATCTTCAACATGGCGACTTGGCTTCCGTAGATCTACAGGACGCGCAGCTATGGGGAGCACAATTGCAGCATGCGAACTTAGTCGATGCCCAGCTGCAACGCGCGCAGTTTTTCGGCGCACAGATGCAGCACGCCTCCATTAGGCGAGCGCATCTGCAGGGTACAAAGTTTGATCAGGTAAATTTGAGAGATTCCGACCTGCGCGATTCCAGCCTCTCTGGAGTCACGTTCGATCGCGCGGACTTGACGTATGCATGGATGACAACGAAACAAACAGAAGAGACAAATCTATCACCCGAGCAAATTCACCAGGCGGTCTTCATTGACAAGATAGACATACCGCCAGCAACAACGCCAGTCAGACTGCCTGAAGGAAACGTTGACTGGAAAGAATACGATCCAACGTAATTCGGCTTGACTTAGTCCAATCGTCACAAAAGAGCCATCGCGGGTGGGATCAGGCCCAGATCCACCAAGAGGGCGGAGCAGAAGAACCTTGGAGCTGCAGTGCCGAAGTATATGGTCAACCTAGATGCGCTGATTCCGCGCGAAGACTTTGAGTCCGTCAGTCCTGACGTGATAACGCAGACATCGGGACTCATGGCCAATCTTGGCGTTAAAGATCTAACGCCGGACGCCTTTATGTACAACGTTTTGCGGAAGCCTGACTTTCAGCGCGAAACGGCAAACTGGACTCCAGAGAAAGTTGCCGCCCTCGTACAGAGTTTCCTCGAAGGCGACTTGATTCCTGCAATAATTCTGTGGCGCTCACCAAAGAGTGGGAATATCTTCGCTATTGATGGCGCCCACAGACTAAGCGCGTTGGTCGCTTGGGTGCATGATGACTACGGAGACAAGTATCAATCCTTAAAATTTTTCGACGGCATAATACCAGATGACCAGAAGAAGGCCGCAAAGGCAACGCGGGACCTAATCCAGAGCAAAGTTGGATCATTCGCCGACCTGAAGCTTGCCCTGCAGAACTCCGACACTGCCTCTAAAGAACAACTACGCCTGGCTCGTAATCTCAGTGCCTTTGCGCTCCAGCTTCAATGGGTTAATGGTGAGTCCGAGAAAGCCGAGACCTCCTTCTATCGAATTAATCAAGAAGCCACCCCCATCGATCCGACAGAGCTAGACATAATAAAGGCGCGCCGGAAGCCTAACGCGATGGCAGCTCGCGCATTTATCCGAGCGGGAACAGGACACAAGTACTGGTCTTCGTTCAATGAAAGCGTGCAGAACACGATTCAAGAGCTAGCCGAAGACGTATACAATCTCCTGTTCAAACCCACCCTAGACCTATCTATCAGGTCTTCCGATTTACCTGTAGCAGGAAAAGGATACTCGGCAGATAGCCTCAAGATGGTTTTCGAGTTAGTGAATTTCGTGAACGGCCTTCAACCCGAGAGCTGGCGTCACGAAGACAAGAAGCCACGCCGCCCTAAAGCAGCAGCACAACCTACGGGCGAGGTTCTGTCTGACGACCCAAATGGAACAACAACCACAAACTTCATGAGGGCGGTCAAACGAGCCGCAGAGAGAATCGCAGGAAACTCACCAGGGTCATTGGGCCTGCACCCTGCGGTCTATTTCTACAGTGCCACAGGACGATTTCAACCGGCCGCCTTTCTAGCGGCAGTAGCCTTCACCCAAGAACTAAACGAAAAGCGCCACTTGCCAAAATTCACCGAGCATCGCAAAGACTTCGAAGACTTCCTCGTAAAGTACAAGCATTTCGTGAACCAAATTGTCCAGGCCTACGGAAGCCTCCAAAGATCGGTTCCATCGATACTTCAGTTTTACCGGATCGCCCTAGCGTCCACAACAAACGGACTCAGTGAACAAGAAGTGATCCAAACCTTGCAGGCTAGTTCCACTCCGCGTCTGCCCGTTAAGATCATCACCGAGGAGGACAGAAAGCACGGCAGAAATTTTTCTGGAGAAACAAAGAACTCCGTTGCCCTCAAGACCGCGCTAGATAGCGCTCCGACATGTCCTATCTGCAAAGCTCGACTTCATCTCCGGGCAATGACCGTAGATCATATCGTGCGCCGCGAAGACGGAGGCGGAGGAAATCCCTCGAACGCTCAGATTACCCATCCGTATTGCAACTCAGGATATAAAGAAAGCCAACGTGGCTAGCATGCCAGTACTAACTGAACGTTGGGAACTTCGATGAATTTCCATTTTGGATAGTCCAACTTAGCGCATTGTATTACCCAAGGTGCGCTTCGCACTCCTCTTCGTGATCACGTCGACTAAGCCTCGGGAGCCACGCGAGGCTGGCCCAGCACCGCCTAAAACCCGAGAGCCTTCATTCCTGCGAGGATCCGAAGGCTCTCGGGCTTCGCACCCCGACGAGTCACGACCTGTCGCGCAGCAGCCGAGACGGAACGAGGAAAGGTGGAGGTGGAACGCCTCACGCGGCCGGTGCCGTTCACCCCGAAGCAGGTGCTCAGAGCTTCTTCTTCTCATCACTGTGCCGTGTCGGGGCATCTATGAGCCAGCCGTGCTTGAGCCTGCTTGGTAAGTCAGGGACCCGACTGCGCCACCCTGGCCCCGCAGGCGGACTCGTGTTCAACCGCCCCGGCAGCACCTGCGCTTCCCAGCAGCACCCGTATGAGGCATTGCTCTTGGGCACCTGCGGGCAGACGATCATCTAAAGAGTAGGAGGAAGGATGATCCCTGAGTTCGAAGTGGAAATAGACCCGAGGGTTCCCGATCAAGCTGCGTATTGGGTACCCACTCAGGACGATGTCTCTGATGAAGGGTTTGGTTTCTTCAGAAATACCTGGCTCATATCAGATGTCTGGAATGAGGAAGCCCTAGCCGCCCTTCAGACCGAACGGGAGCTACTAGAGGCAGTATCCGGCCTTTCGGCCAATATCGAGGAGTACGAAGAGATCGCCGCAGCGGTGGAATCATGCTCAATCAGTGAGCTACCTCGCCATATGCTCTCACGGCCTACCATCTCGACCCTGCAAGAGCTGGTACCAGAAATGTCAGACGAGGAGCCCACGCCACTTGAGGGACTTGAACTCGGCGTTTACAGCGCAGTTCTGGCACTCAATGCCGCTGGCTTTCTCACGGCCGCAAGCTGCCGGGGCCACATCTCAGAACACGCGTGGGCAACGTATCCGGTGGTGTTCTTTGCAACAGACAAGGCGCGCGCTCAGGTTCTACAGCCAATTGCTTCAAAGGCAGGATGCGGGTTTGCAATAGACCCACATCGACCAGCTCTCCTGACAGTATATGCGCGATCCTCAAGAAGCATGATGCTAATGGCTGAAATGGTGATGGAGAACCGCGCGCAGTTCCCGGAAGAGCCCTTATTCCGATACTGTGACGATGAGGCGCCGCCAGCGTCCGGGGACCCCAGTCAACTCCCTCTGCCGGGGTTCAAGGATGTGGGCCCTGAGCGCCGATAACGGTGTGCTTGCCAGCGCCAAATCCTCCCATCATCGGAGACAGTGGGGTGCGCACTGCGGCTAGTCGCCCTTCCAACCTCAAGGGCGCTTCTCGCATCGCTACGCGGCGGAGCTCAAGCGCTGCGGTGTTACGTGATGGCGTAACTCGCAGCGCAGCGCCGGCGATTGGAGGTTCGTGAGCGATAAGCAGAATTTCCCGGCCTATCGGGTGTTGTCGACGCGCACGATCGTGTGGGCCGCGGTGGGTTTGATGGTCGTCGGAGTTGGCTTGGCGGCGTGGCTCCTGCTGGCGTACGGCGGTGGCACGGACGCTGACAAAGCGCGCCTGGAAGCGATCAAGACTGCGGGCACGATCGTTGTCGGCACCGGAGGAGCTGCCGCACTGTGGCTGGCAGCCCGCCGGCAACAGACATCAGAGATCGCGCTCCGCCAGAAGGACAAAGACCAAGCTCACCAAGAGCGGGTCGCGGCACACACGGAGGCGGTGGCCGCAGCGACGCAAGCGCACCAAGAACGGGTGGCGCTCCAGAGCGAACACGACGCTGCCGAACGGCGTGTCACTGAACTCTACACAAGGGCAGTAGAGCAACTTGGGTCGGAAAAGGCTCCAATACGGCTCGGCGGGATGTATGCACTGGAACGCCTGGCGCAGAACGTGCCGGGGCAGCGGCAAACTATCGTCAATGTGTTGTGTGCCTACCTGCGCATGCCATACCTGCCTCCGGCTCTGCGCAGCTCGACAGGTAAGGACGCGGCTGTACCCGCACCACCTCCGAGCGCAAGTCGGAACGTCGAGACAGAGCCGTCAGGTAAGACGAATCAAGCCGAGGACGAACGGTGTCACCAAGAACGACAAGTCCGCCTGACTGCGCAGCGCATTCTCTCAGACCACCTACGTCCCGTAGGCGAGGATGGCTTCCCGAATGAGAATTTCTGGTCAAATATAGATCTTGAGCTAATTGGCGCGACCTTGCTTGACTTCGATCTTACGCGATGTCGCATCGGGATTGGCCGGTTCCATGGAGCGTGGTTCAGCGGCTACGCCGGGTTCAAGGATGCAAGGTTTGACGGCCATGCGGGGTTCGGTTCAGTTCGGTTTAGTCGGGAGGCGGAATTTAGCCGGACTAGTTTTGAGCGATACGCCATGTTTGGAGATGCCGAGTTCGATGGGCCAACCCGATTCAGCGGCGCACACTTCAGCCTCGGTTGCGCATTTTCGGGAGGACAATTCGCCTCAGAAGTCACCTTCAGCGATTGCAGGATCGCTGGAGAAGCAAAGTTCCGTGAGGCTCGCGCACGCGTGGATCTTGACACTCAACGAGAATGGCCAACCGGATACATCGAGCTGGAGTCGCCCGATGCGCGAGACTCCGGCACTGAAGGACGTTGGGCCTACGTGATCCGTCAAGCTAGCGAGGAATAAGGGCGCCGGAGCCGGGTGAGGTCTTGCCGGTTGCCTAGCCTCCGACGGAAGCAGCAACACGGCTTGTACGTGCGGACCGCAAGTCACAGAGCCACGTGTACTACCTTGGTAGACAAGAATTTTGGGCGGTGCGACTAGACGTGAAACAAGAACCACTGAGGTGAACACCGGTGAGCGGTGAACCTGCTCTTGTCGGGCAGTGCGATGGTCGGTGGAAGCGCTGCGCAGCAGCTGTACAGCAGCGAAGTACAGCAACCAGGCTGATCCAGGGCAACCACGAGCGACTAGCAGTGTGCGTCTGACCTCGACAAAGACTGCGGTTGACCAACATGCCGAGAGTTCACACCGAAGTGACCTCGTGACGATCTTCGTGGGTGCGGCGATATGGGTTGTGCTCGACAGGCATATCCGCACGACAGGTTGACCGCGTCACCGAGGGAGCTGGCATGAGCGATGATCGAGCTACCCGCATCCTGTATGGCCTGTCCACTGGCGTCGATCAACCATCCAATGATGTCGTGTGGAGGATTGAGGCTCTTCTCGGACACGAGGATGAAATCTTCGTCGATGTACGTCACGTGAGGGGCGACGACACGGTCGGTGGAATTGGCGTCGTGATCACAGCGACGCGCGTGATCCGCGCTCAGTGGTCAACCCCAAGGCAAAGAGTTGCACGCCAATCGACGGTGACTGTTGAGACGTGGTCACGTCGAGCGCTTGTAATGGCCAGCATCGATTCCAGCGAAGTATTGGGAGTCAACACCGACGCTGATTGGGCGCGTGACTGGGGAGCCGAGTGGCCGGCTGATTCAGTCCTCACCCTGCGCTATGAGGGGCAGCTTGAAGCGCTGACGCTGCCTCTGCTGGGTGGAACATCTCACCGGAAGAATTTTCGAGAGCTCGTGCCTTACCTATTGGCAGACCTCAATAGGTAGGGTAATAGACCATCGCCTGAGGTACGCCGCCGATCTTTTCACTGGCAAGAGTGTTGCACGGCAGTTGCCGAGCGAGCAAGATCGAGGTCCCACTATAATCCTCGCATACGATGGCGAAAGTCCACAAAGAGCCGGATGTAACGAGGGAGCGCCTGCTGCATATAGACAGCAAGTGGATCAGTTTCGCGCGTTGATCAACGATGTTCTGCGCTTTGAAATGCGACGGGCTAACGAGGGTCCAACGATCGTGACCGACTAGACCCAATGCTGGCGTGCAGATTCGTATCAAAGTCACGGCGAGGCGTGATTACAGGGAATCTGCTGCTCACACACACCCTCAAGCTCTCTATAAGCAAGCAGGAGACAGATGACCGGGAACCAGGAGTCAAGTTCAGGAGCTCCATCTACAGATAGTAGAACTATCACTTTAGCGACGCTTGCCATTCTTACCCCAGTGGCCGCGATACTTTGGTCTAGCTCCACGTGGTGGCGCCCACTAGGAATTGCCATTGTACTACTAGTGCTACTACCTTGCCTCATCCATCTCCTCTTCGCCTTACTGCCCTCAACATTTTCACGCCAACTGGCATCTATTGCGGCTATCCTAGTCTTTGTTCCAGCCTCAATTTTTGGCCTTTGGAGTCACTTTAATCAACCAGGTCCGCCGACGGAAGTTTGCACAGCTAGCCTCAGGAAAATTGGGCAATCGATCGTGGGCTCTCCGCAAGATTTCTCAAAACGGGCAAACGCCGGAGGCAAGCTACAATTGGAGAAGTTGATAGTTGAGGAAACGAGTTCCGCCGAAGGCTCGGGTTGCGTAAGATTCGACGTCACAGTCAAGAACAACGAGCAGGGATGGAGTTCAATCAGGGGAATTCATCTCTCGATTCTCAACACCTGGCACCTCAAGGCCACCTGCGGCGGAAAGGGCGCCACCGGCAGACCAATAGAAGTAAGCCGAAACTATAACGTCGCGATCGATCTGGAGAAGGTACCGAATGACTTCCTTTTCGACCAGATTAACCAAGGCGTTGAACCGGGACAATTTGATCGGTTCACCGTCACAGCTAACATAAGAAACTTGAGGGGCGGCGTTGGCATCCTAAGCGTTGTTGAAGCAAAGATTGGCATTTATCACGGCGACGAAATCGCCCCGGTCGAGGCTGGGCCGTTTCTTTTTTTGACCAACCCTAACCACGAACCTAGCGAAACTTTTGGCGAGCCTTCAAGTCCACCTCCATATGATCTCGGTAACTCAAATGTACTAGCCGACGCAAAACGAAACCGTGAAATCGGCCTGTCGCTAGCGGCAATGAAGGACACGCCAAAGACATTGAGATCGGAAGAATTAGTGAGATTCCTCAGTGCGACCCCGCGAAAGAAATGCAATTAGTCGACCTAAGGAATATTTGATCCGGCCGGTATGCATCTTGAATCCCCTCCGCTCGTGTGCGAGTTAAAGTCCGCACTCACCTGATCGCCTAAGGATCTGAAGAATTAGTAAGCGGTGGCCGGTGTCTTTGAAGGACGGATGATATGTCCGAGGAGGCGTCCATCATGATGCTGCTGGCGGAAGGCACGGCGGTGACACCGGTCTGGCAAGAAGTCCGAGGTAGCAGGGAACTGAGCTATGAACCCTCACAGGTGGTGGCATCAAGCCCCAGGTGGTGGCATCAAGCCCCAGGTGGCGAACACGTCGTGATCGACAGACCAGCGCGGATGGAAGACACCCTGCACGCACCGGCTGCCGAGGTAATCCATCACTGGACGCAGGCAGCCGGAACTGTCGCGTACGTGATCCTCCAGGGCTATGACGCCAACGAGCCGATACAGCTCGGCTAGACCATGCTCGGTCTCCCAACCACCTTGCGCGTGGCAACAGTTGCGTCCGAAACGGTAGCCAGAACAGCAGGCGCCAGGATGGGCTTAGCGAGAAACAGCGAGACGCTTTAACACAAAACTCCAGTTCAGCGCGTCACGCCTGAGCGCTAGTTGGGGTACTGGGACGTGGCCGGTGCCGTTCACACCGAAGAGGTCACTGGTTCGATCCCAGTATCGCCCATAGTGTGTTTACCTTGGTCAGACGGCCTGCCGATGGATTCCATCGGCAGGCCGTCTGCGTTGGCAGGGCAGAACTGCCCTGCCAACCTCAGGTCTGCGGACTACGAATCCGCAAGCCAGCGACCTGTCACCCATCCAGCCCGTGATCTATTCGCCACTACCGAAGAGGTCACTAGGTTAGATCGAAGGTCTCTCGGTGCCCATCGCTCTCTACTCTCGGAGCCTCGGTAGTAAAAGTGGTAGCAGAACCGCCTCGCTGCACGTCACATCAGCCCTGTCGACGCGGGCATCCGAAGCAGACCAATCACTGCCTTGGCAGCATCGGCTTCAAAGCCGTGAACGTGTACCGAGCAGGCCAACACGACCTGAGTCGAACGCGTTCCTGAGGCCTGCACTGGGCTACTTGCCGTCACGATCACGGATGAGAAATCTGACCTGTGCGAGACTGCCGACATTCTCGAGAGGTCCATCAGGAGATTCCGGGTGGCGATGGACCAGTGCGCAGCCGAGGACCGAATCTGAGTCCAGCTGGTCGGTGGCAGGACACGGAACCATGCACGTCCGAAGTAGCCGATCCACACCTGTCCGGTGTCGAAGGCGTGGCACCAGCCGGTGAGCGAGCTGTCCTGCCAGCGCCACGGCCCCCCGTCGGCCGGATGATGTGCCCAGTTGCGGCGTTCGTCGCTGGGCAGCGACAAGCCAGCGTTGGCTGTCGCCGGGAGGAACCGTTGGCAGCTCAAGCGCTTGTATGCGTCACGCCAGGTCGATTGCCACGGCAGAGGAGACGATGGCCGTGATCTCGGCCGGGGTCCTCGCGGCGCCTACTGCGTCTGGACTACGTCGTAGAACGACTTCGCGAGTTCACGTAGCGGCTCCCTGCACTCCAGCGACCTCGGCGCCGTCTTATCGGCGGGCTTGTACTCGAGAAGCAGCACGGCGTTCTGATCGAGGATCATCAGGGTGCAGCTGCCGTTGTCCTTCGGTGTCAGCCACTTCGCCTTCTCGCCGACCCGCACGTCCTCGGCAGTGCCGTCGTCGGCCGGGTCGGAGCCCGGCTTGGAGAGCGCGTCGTAGGCTTCACGCGCCTTGAGCGCGCCCCGGCCGGCACCGGCCGGATACGAGATGTCCCCAACGTCGTCTCGCCACGCCGACACTTGCAGGTTCACCCGCGGCCAGTCCGGAATGCGCTGGAACTCGCAGCCAGTGAGCATGTCGGACGCTGAAGGCTTCTCGTTGCCTGACCGGAACGGCGGCAGGCCCGTCACTTTGTCGGCCACCTGCTGGCAGGTCGGAAGTGCTTTGTACTTGGCTTGCATGAGCGTGGACGTTGTGGTGGACGTCGGCGGCGCGATCGACATGCTTTCCGGCCTGCCGGTCACCGTTCCGCCACCGGTGCACGCCGTCACACTCAACGCGAACACAACCGCACCCACGATCCCGGCGGATCGGTTCACTGCGCCCCCAACCCCTTCCACAAGTCTTCCTCCGGATCCTCCTGGGCACGCGGACGACGCCGGGACGGGTTCACCGGGGCCGTACCTCGATCCGAGGTGAGCTCGGCATCGCCGAACACTTCCCACAGGTCCTGCTGCAGCTGTCCGACGCCGGCCTGCGAGATCGCGGCGGTGTTCGCCGTTAGGCCGACCAGGGCGTTGTTGCGGATCTGCAGTGTCACGAGGCCATACGGGCTGCGTAGTGCCGTCACCTCGTGTGACACTTTGTCCGCGTTCTCGCGGGCTTCGCGCAGCTGCCGGCCGATGGCGGCCTGCTCCTGCTGGACTGCTCATAGCCCCCGGTTCCCCGAACCTAGTAGACCTGATCCAGGTCAAGCTCGACGATCTCTTCGTTCCGCTCATATGTATCGGCTATCTTGATCAGGGTTTCAACGATCCCTGAACTCGGTTTCCGCCTCAGAAGCGAGCTTCTCGATGTAGGAGCGCATGTCCTCGTACGAACGCTGCAGCTCTTCCGGAGGGGTCGGGAGATTCAGCGGAAAAACGGCAAACGTGATCGCGTCGGCGGCGAAGAACGCCAGCGGAGACAGAGTGAGTCCGGACAGCGCACCACGTACTGTGCTCATTTCGGAGGCGAACTCGTCCCACTTGGCGGCCTCCTCACGCACCGCCGAGGTCACCACCTGATAACCAGTCATCGGCCCTCCCCGTCCAGCCCGAACCGTGCGGCTTCCTCAGGCATCAGCAGCAGTCAAGCTAGCGCAGTACCGGCAACCAGACCGGAGTTATCGCAAGACCGCGCCCAAAGGCACCTGAGTCAGTGACAAACGTCCCGACCGGGCGACACGAGACGAGCCTTGCGAACAGTGGATCGGGTCCGCTGCACCGTTGGGTGACGTCTGAGTTGGCTTGCCCACGCTGAAGGACTGCTGCTCAGTGCATGATGGCCGACAGACAGTGAGCCGCTGTTCACCGATTACGTGACCGCGTTACGGATCACTCGCTGTTGGACTCCAACAAACGCACGGCTCTGTCTCTTGCTTTGTCCACCGCCTGATGCCACCGTTCGTTGTCGGAGGCGAATCTGTGTGCCTGGTCGTCCGGCTGCTTCTTCGCCAGCTCGTCCAGGCGAGAGACAGCACTCGTGATCGCGGCCACGCATCCGGACGAGGTCGGCGAAGGTGAAGAGGCCATCTGACGCGCTGACGCCCCCTCGGCGTCCTGCGTCGCTGCAATACGGCGAATGTCCCTTCCCTACGAACGTACCGAGGCTCGCCGTGTAGAGCTGCACTGAGGCGAGCACCGATAGGGGCAGGCCTAGTCCGGTACGACCACGTCGACCTTCGTCACCTGGATTCAGGAACGGCGTGATGCGCAGTTGGTGATCGGAGAGCAGACCGTGCCACACCGCTTCAGGCACCGCAAGCCGGTCGTGGGGTCTTTCAGAAAGCGCAGGTCCGATGCGAATCTGGCAAGGGCCAGCAGGCGCAGATTCCGCTCGACTTGTCTCCGGTCACCGCGACTGATGCGCACGACGGCGCGTTCTCCCGCACGCATTCCTAGTGAGTCGTTCCACGTATCGGTGGCGCCTTCGGCCATGGTCTCCTCGGCCCACGGCTGGATCAAGCTTTCCGGCAGGTCAGCCGCGCTCGCAAGAATCACGCCATGCCACCCGTCGGCAGGCCGCGCAGACACGATGTCCAAGTTCAGAACTTCAACGCCGTTCGCCACCGAGTAGACGAGGTGCAAGTCGCCGAAGGCAGTCGCACGTAGGGTGTCGGCCGCGGCGGATCCGATCAGCTGGTATCGGTTCACGTGCACCGCTCGAACCTCGATCATGACCGTCTGGGACGACTCCGCGAGGTTCCTGCTCCTGTACCAAGCCACCGACGAGTTCCCGGCGAATCGGGATCGCCGGTGACTGGACTGCTCGAGCCACGAGATCAGGTGCTGATGCTCTGCGGCGACGCGACTGGTTCGCGGAAGAGGTCGGTGTACGACCGCTGGCCGACGGGCACACCGGGCCTCGTCTCGGCGTGATCCGCGCTCAGGTGGCTGAACAGCCCGTGCACTGAGTCTGCACCAAGGTCATGTGCGCCATGTGCCAAAGAGTGCTGCGTTTGCATGGTTCCGACTTTCTTCTTACGCCGGCAAAGCCTGGCGTTGGCACGACATTGTTCAGACATCGCCATGGGCGCGCACCGAAAAAGTGCGCGCCCATGCGAAGTGATGAGTGAGGTCAGTCCTTCTTGAAGATGTCCTTGACCTTCTCGACGGATTCCTTCAGGTGCCCCTTGGCCTGGTCGCCCTGGCCCTCGGCCTCCAGGCCCTCGTCGTCGGTCGCGGCGCCGACGCCTTCCTTGACCTTGCCCTTGAGCTGGTCAGCCTTGGCGTCGATCTTGTCGTCGGTGCCCATGGGTCCTCCCTCAACGACTGTGTTCGCAGGTGTTACGAGCACCCGGATGCCCAGGGCGGGCGAACATCAATCCTCGAATACCTCACCGCCCGCATGAGGTCGCCGTTGTCGCGCAGACGTTCTGCATATGGAGCACCAACAGGAAGCACGGCACGAAGGTGGAACGACGCCGTCGCGGGGCCGTTCGCGGCGTTCTGCCGCTCGTTGTCAGGCTGAACCGGCGTGCACGAAGACCTCGTCGGCGCCCAGTCTGGTGAACAGGCCTTGACTGCCGCGGTCGCGAGCCGCGGCGACGATCGTCGCGGTCTTGTTGAGTTGGCGCACGGCCATGGTGATCAGCAGCCCGTCCAAGTCGATGGGAACGGCGATGATGACCCGTGTCGCGGAGGGTACGTCTGCCCGCCGCAGCGCGTCGAGGTCTCTGCCGTTGCCTCGTGCGACCCTGGCGCCGTTGGCCATCGCGCCGATCAGGGCGAGCGGGTCGGGGTCTAGCACTAGAACGTCCGGGTTGTCGGGGGTCAGCGGAAGGTGTCGCAGCACGTCCATGGCGGCGTCCCCGTATCCCACCACCACGGTGCTACCGGTCATCGCGGCTCCTGGTCTTCGTCGCTTGGTGTGAGCGCCTGTTGTGACCGTTGAAGTCGCTGTGGTGCTTCCGCCTTGCGCGGTGGCCGGTCGTTGGCGATGAGGACGGCCATCCAGGGCAGGGGGACCGACAGCAGGATCAGGGCGAGCGCGAGCCACCAGATCTTCGCGAAGAGCACGGCAAGCACGATGCACGGGATGCGCAGGCTCATCATCAGGGCGTAGCGGCGCCGTCGTGCGGCTAGCTGTTCCTCGTAGGACGGGGCTGCCGAGGTGATCAGTACGGGGCTTTCGCGTCGATGCGAGTTCACAGCCACACCTCCGTTGTCCTCTTTGATTCGTGTCGGAGGCTCGTCAGGTTCGTGTCTGCTGTGTCACGTCGAAATTTTCGCTACAGGTGCATCCAGGGAGCCGGTGCTGGTCGTACCCCTTTCACGACCTGTTCCACACGACGGATGAGGAGTGCTTTCCATGCGCAACCGCATGATCGCCGCAGCAGTCGCCTTGGGCATGGCTCTCGCCGGTGGTGCGGCGGTGGCTGCACCCGCCACCGCCGCGCCGGTCTCCGCAGCGGCCTCCAACGGCAAGGCGTGGGGCAACTTCTTCAAGGGCCGCACCGATCTGACGCTGGACCCTGCCGCCGCGGCGGCGCTGACCTCGTTGGGGGTCAAGGTGAAGCCCGTGTTCGCCGGCAGGACGGGATCGGCGATCAGCTTCGCGATTGTCGGTGACCCGTCCGACGGCACGATCGAGCACATCGGCGGACTCGTGCTGCAGGCCGGGCACACGCGCCTGTACTTGACCAACTACACGATCGACCTCAACCGGGGTGTGCTGTCCGGTCTGGTGAACTTCGGGAAGCGCGCCGATCTGTTCACCATCGGTGCCGCGACGCCTCAGGGGGTCACGCTCGCTCTGACGCCCGGTGCCGCGTCGGTGCTGAACAGCACGTTCGGTGTCACCGCGTTCACCCCGGGACTGGTCATCGGCTACGGCAACCCGGTACTGCGCTGAGGCTTCCCCTGTCAGGGCGCGCCCACAGCGGTGTGGGCGCGCCCGTTGAGCGAACCTCGTCCGCGAGCCCTAGATTCGGTCAGGTGGTGCGATCTTGCCCGCGGGGGTCACCGTGTTGACCGGCGCCAGCAACACCGTCGACGAGACGACCAAGTCCTTCGTCGCAGGTGAACAGGGCGCGCTTCGAGCCGTCTACGAGCGCTACGCCCCGGCAGTGCTGAGAGTGGCCTCGGCGAGCCTGCCGTCACGGGCGGACGCCGAGGACGTGGTGCAGACGACGTTCGTGACGGCGTGGCGCAGCAGGGAGAGCTTCGACCCCGCCAAGGGCAGCCTGCTCGTCTGGCTGCTCACCATCGCTCGTCGTCGGTCGATCGACGTGCTGCGGTCGCGTACTCGCGACGAGAACGTCGTCAAGGCACTGCACCACGCCGACGGGGGCGCTGCCGACGAGCCCGCGCGGCCCGATCAGGTCGTCGACCGGATGGTCGTGCTGGAGGCGATCGGCGAGCTACCGCCCCAGCAACGACAGGTGCTGCTCCTGGCCTTCTACGATGACCTCACGCACGAGCAGATCGCCACGAACACCGGCCTGCCGCTGGGCACGGTGAAGAGTCACCTGCGCCGCGGGATGGCCAGGCTCAGGCAACGTTGGGAGGTGGACGGTGGCACACGCTGACCCCGAACTGCTCACGTTGCTGGCACTGGGCGAACCCGCGCCGGACGAGTCCACTGAGGACCACCTGCGCACCTGCACCGAATGTCGCTCCGAACTCGCCGCGCTCCGCGAGGTCACCGCCATCGGTCGTGAGACCCGCGCGGAACGCGACCTGCCCATGCCCTCCGAACGGGTCTGGGCCGGCATCGCGGCCGAGACCGGGCAGAGCGCCGAACCAGCACCTGTCATCGCGCTGGCCCGGCCGCGGCGCCGCTGGCGCGCGTTCCTCGCCGTGGCGGCCGCTGCCGCGATCGTCGGTGCGGCAGGCTCGATCGCGGTCGACAGGATCACCACTCCCGTGACCACCGAGCAGGTCCTGGCGAAGACCGATCTGGCTCGGCTCACGGCGGCACCCGGCTCCGCTCGTGGCACCGCCAGCGTCGTGCGCACCGCCGACCGCACCGTGCTGCGCATCTCCGTCGACGGCATGCCCGCACCAGACGGGCTGTACCAGGTGTGGCTCTTCGACGGCACGGCCACGATGATCCCGCTCGGCGTGCTCACGAACGGGCAGACCGACATGCCGATACCGGACGCCATCGATCTCAGGACCTATCCCGTGGTCGACGTGTCAGCACAACGACTGGGTCAGCAAGAGCACGGGACCAGCATGCTGCAAGGAAAACTGAGCTGAACCTCGCTGGTCACACAGCGACCGGCCTGCGCAGCCGGAACCACGTGGTGGCCGCCGTCACGAGCAGCAGCGCCGCGGTCGCGATGGCACCCGCGAGGATCGCGATCTGTTCGGCCACAGCACCCTCACCTCCATCGTGGTGGTGCCGAGCGCGACCTGCACGACGAGATCCACCGAGGCCATGTCGACGACGGAGGTCGACTGGATCCGGGAGTGCGAGTCCTGATCAGGGTGCTGGGGTTGAGGGCGGCCCGGATCCTGGCGCGCAGGCCCCGGCTCGTGAGCCGGCGGCGCACCAGCGCGGCCGCGTGCCAGGCGCGGTCCCGCACCTCGCCGGTGGTCTCGGCGCCGGACCACAGGGCCTGGTCCATTGCGGACGCGAGCAGCCGCAGTCCTTCCACTGTGGACTCAAGGTCGGCCGCGGGTGCGGCGGCGGCCAGGTCGCGCGGGGTCATGCCCTCGCTGAACGGCGCCCCGTGCTCGCGCATCCGGTCGCGCGCCTCGTGCCAGGCGCCGAGCACCGCGCCGCTGCCTGGGCGCCGTCGTCTGCGCCAGGCCCGGACTCGTTTCGCCAGCGGGATCCCGGTCAGCCAGCCGAGGGCAGCGGCGGCGAGCACGGCTAGCAGGAGTTCCCACGGGATCTGCGTGGTGGAGTCGTTCGCCGCGTTGGCGTTGCCGTTCGGTGCCGCTACCGGTGGGTCGCGCAGCTCCTCGACGGGGGGCAGTTGGTCTCTTGCCCGCGCTACCGCCGCGGTCAGGCCCGCCCCGTTGCCCTCTCCCCTGGTCTCGGAGCCGTACGGGTCCATCGGCACCCAGCCGACGCCGGCCACCGCGACCTCAGGCCACGCCAGCACGTCGCCGTTGCGCACCACGTACTCGCCGCCGGATCCCGGCGGGGTGCGGTAGCCCACGACCAGGCGGGCCGGTATGCCGGTCATGCGGGCCAGTGCGACGTATGCGGCCGCGAATTGCTCGCTCGTGCCCACCTTGGTGTCGAGGAGGAACCGCCGCAGCTGTGGCCAGCCGTGGCCTCCTGGCACGTCGGTGCCTGTCGCCAGGCGGTAGTTCACCTTGAAGAAGCGTTCTAACTGCAGCGCCGACTGGAAGCTCGGGCGCATGCCGCGCAGGGCGTTCGCGACCAGTTCCGGCACTCCCTCCGGGGGCGTGCCCACGCTTCCGGTGCCGCCCTCCGCGTACGGGTTCACGGCCGCGCTGCCCAGGTTCGCGATGCCGACCTGCGGTTCCCACCAGCCCAGCGAGTACTCCGCCGCGGGCATCGGGCGTTGCACCAGCAGGGTTCCCTGCGTCTCCTCGACAAGCGGGTCGACGCCGGTCACGGCGGCGGGCCAGGACTGGCTGGGCAGCCAGCGGCCGTCCAGGCCGCGCATGGTGATCCTGGCGTCGCGGCGGTGCACCGGCACGGCCACCGCGGGGCCGGGTGCCAGTTCGGTGCCGAGCCTGCGGTAGCTCCCGCCGGGAGTCCAGTTCACGCCGTCGAACGCTTGCAGCACCACGATCGGCCAGCGCTCGGCGCGGTCTCCGGCGACGGTGAACACGGGGGTGTCGGGATGCCCGAGCCGGTAGGAGATCTCGCCGAGCGGGTTGGTGACCCGCGCGTTCACCTGGGCCGCCTGGCCCTGCTTGAGCGAGTACCCCGGTGGTGGCGCGGGAAGGAGCAGCCCGGTGACGATCGCGGCGACCACGCCGAGCACCAGCGCGGGCAGCACGAGCGCTCTCCGACCGGACACCGGGCCGGTACGTCCGGACGCGATCAGTGCCCCGGTGACGGCCGCGTACGCCACCGCACCGGCCACCGCGGCGAGACCGGACAACGCCAGGTAGAGCTGGCTCACGACCACCACGGCGAAGCTGGGCAACAACGCCGGCAAAGGCTTGCGCAGCAACAGGAGCAGCTCGACGCCGAGCACGGTCGCCAGCAGCACGAGCAACGGCACTAAGAGCATCAGCTCGGGATCCGGCCGGGCGGGCCAGGTCGACTGCAGGGTCAGCTGCCAGGACTCGGTGACCCCCGAGCGCAGCGCCGCGAGCGTGTCGCCGGTGGGCAGCCCGGCCACGGTGGTGGGGAACAGCAACGACTCCGTGACGCCGAGAAGCCCCGCCAGCGCGACGAGCAACGGTCGCCACGCGGCGAGCTTCCCTTGACGCGAGCAGAGTTCCACGACGACCAACGCCGGCACCACCACCGCGGCGATCGGCACCAGCAGCGGCACGATCCCGAACACCGGGGCGAAGAAGAGGCCGGCCACCACCGCGGCGAGCGCCACGCAGGCGACCTGCACGCGATCCTGGTTCGTCATCGCGTCACCTCGTTCCACAGCCGCACACCGGTGCGCGCCTCCCCTGCGGCGATCACTCTCGCGGTCGGAACGACCGGGGCGGCGTGCGCACCCAGCACCATCAGGTAGCGCGAGGAGTAACGGGCGCGCAGTCCTGCGAGAGCGCCGAAGTCCGCGTCACCGGCGGCGATCACGGTGAGACAGCCACCCCGGCTCCCCGCGACGGACAGAGCGGGCGGTACGAGCTCGCGGCCGGCGGAGTCCTGTCCCTGCAGGCAAAGCCGGTCGAGCAACTGCCGCGCCGCCACCGCCCCGCCCGGGGTGGGGACGTCGGCCCCGCAGGACGTGACGAGCCTGCTGCGGTGCCCGGCCAGCGCGGACGCGCTGAGCAACGAGGCCGCCAGGTCGACGGCTTCCTCGAACAGCGCCGCGGACACGGAGGCCCTGGTGTCGAGCAGCAGGGTGAACCTCGGCTGCACGGGATCCGTGGAGTCGCGCACCATCAGCCGCCCGGTGCGCGCGGTCGCCTTCCAGTGCATGCTGCGCACCTCGTCGCCGGGCTGGTACTCGCGCACCTCCTTGAGGTCGAGCGACCCGCGCAGCGCGTCGTCGGTCGCGGAACCCTCGTGGTGGTGGCGCGGGTACCCGCCGATGCGGGCCGACGCCGCGTGGACCCGCGGATGCACCCACAGCGTCTCGGTCTCCCCCGCGGTGACCCGGTTGCGGGCGAGTCCGAACGGGTCCTCGCGGTGCAGCGTCAGCGGTCCGACCGGCATCAGGCCACGGGTCGTCGTCGGCAGTTCGTAGTGGTAGGTCGACTCCGCGCCGGGCTCCAGCGCGTGCACCGTCACCGGGCGGACGTTCTCGCCGGCCCGGTCCACCGCGGTGAACCCGCGCAGCCGCCAGGAACCGGTGTTGCGCACCCGCAGCGTGGCGAGCGCCGGGCGTCCGCGTTCGACGCGAGCCGGGTAGACGTCACGGGTCACCGTCACGCGGGGGCCGCGCGCGGTGACCAGGACGGCGCCCAGCACCGCGCCGACCCCGACGGCGCCGAGCACGCGCAGCAGCGGGTAGCCCGCCCAGTGCCCGCCGATCGCGAGCAGCAGTGAACCGAGGAGCACGACGACCCCGCGCCGGGTCAGCCTCACCCCGCGGTCCACGTCAGGCGGTTCGACGTCACGCCACCGGCCGTGACCCAGACCGTGTGCCCGACCCCGTGGTAGTAGAAGGCCTGGAGGTTGGCGTTGCCCGCGCTGTCGGCGCGCAGCCGGTGGCCGGGGTTGGAGTAGCCGGGGTGGGAGGAGTGCGGCATCACGTCGAGCGTGGCGCCGGGCTCGAAGCCCTCGAAGACCATCCGCATCCAGGCGCAGTTCGGCTCGCCGCACTCCTTCGACGCGGACCCGCCTCGGGAGAGCGTGATCGTGGGCTGCGCGGTCGCAGCGGTGCGCACGGAGGCCGGTGTTCCCCGGCCGGCGCTGTTCACGGCGGCCACGGTCACGGTGAACGCGACGTCGCGGCCGGACCAGATGCCCGCGATGACGTGGGACAGCCCCGGCACGGTGGCGCTGCCCGGCCTCGACCCGTCCTCGCGGACCCACGTCACGACGTAACCGGTGACCGGGGCGCCGTTCGCGGGCGCGGCGGTCCAGGTGACGGTCGCGTCGGAGGCGGGGGCCGCGATGCGCACGGCCAGGTTGCCCGGCATTCCGGGCGGCGTCGCCGGGATGGGCGGCGGAGGAGGCGGTGGTGCGGGTGGCGGGACCTGCTTCTGCGGCTGACGGCTCGGCGTCACCGGCGGCGCGGGCTCCTGCCGGACGGGAGGCTGGCGGTCGGGCGTCGCGACGGTGGCCGGAGGCGGCTGCACCGGCGTGGGCTGCGGCGGGAGCTCGCCCTTGCCCTGCACCGGAACCGGCGTGATCGACCCGTCGCCGTCGACGACCACGACGTGCTTGCCCTCGGCGCCGTCGACGTAGACCCGCGCGTCCTCGCCGCGGCTCAGGCGCGGCTCTCCCTTCTCGACGGGGATCGGTGTGGTCTTGCGTTCCCGGCCGTCACCGCCGTAGGTGCGCAGCACGTTGTTGCCCCGGTCCAGCAGCACGACGGACGTGCCGGTGACGCTGGGACTCGAGTACTCGCCCGCGGGCAGGACGACGGTGACGGGGTTGCTCCCGGCCGAGACCAGGTGCAGCCGGTCGGTGTCGGGGTCGAGAACGGCGATCTTGCCGGCGACGTCGGCGGGAGCGACCCGCGCGGTGGGCGGCAGGCGCAGTCCCAGTGGCTTCTGCACGCCCATGCCGGTGGCCTCGACCGTGCTCATCGTGCCCTCGGTGGCGTCGACGAACACCGGCTTGCCGCCGTTGACGGTGAGACCGCCCGCGTGCCCCGCCGGCGCGGTCGCCGGGCAGGACAGCTCGTCCGCCCCGCGTGCCCACGAACAGATGGCGCCCGTCTCGGCGCGATGCATCCACAGCGTGGCGTCGTCGGTCGTCACCGGGGACCCGAGGCCGCGCCCGGCGGAGAGGATCTTCGGCTCGGAGCCCAGGCGCACGACCTGGCCGGACCCGGCGTAGACCAGGTAGGGCCCGCCCGCGACCTCGACGGCCAGTGGGCGTTCGCCGTCCGACGGCAACGGCGAAGTGCGTTCCACCGACAGCGTCGACTTGTCGAACTCGGTGACGTCGGCGGACCCGACGACGTAACCGCTGGTCGGGCTCTGCACCACCTGGCTGCCTTGGTCGACGTGCGGGAGCGGCACCTGGCCGTCGGGCTTCTTGCTCGCCCCGTCGACGTGCACGGCCTGCCCGAGCGCGAGGTTCACCACCCAGTGGCCGCTCTGCAGGAACTCGAGCCCCGACACCGGTTTGGCCGCCCCGGTCAGCGCCGCGGTGACCGCGCCGACGGCGACCACCACGAGCAGTGCGACCGGCCACCTCGCGGCCCGGTTCCGCTCCCCCGCGCTTCGCCGTCCCCACTTGCGAATCTGCACGCACGAAGGGTAACCACGTGCGTACACGTGAGGTCCAGTATCAGTACAGTCGCTGGTGGGCACGGCTGAGCACGTCCAGGTAGCCGCATCCGCCCGCCAGCACCGGCCGCAGGTCTCGCAGCACGCCGCCGAGATGGTCCTGAGCGCTCACCGGTTCGTCGGCGACCGCCGCCCGGACCTCGCAGGTGTGCCAGAGGCTCGGGGCGAGGTGTCCCCACTGCCACAGCTCGTAGCCGCTCTCGTCGAGCACCGCGACCGGCGGGAGGCCGGGCAGACCGACGGCGAACCGGTCCGGGTGCAGCTCCGAGTTCCCCAGGCCGACCAGCAACGGCATCAGCCGGTGGGTCTGCGCGAAGGCGACCTCGTTGCCGGCGACGAGGACGCCGATCCCGGTCAGCTTGTCGGTGGCGGCCCGTGCGTCGGGCAGTTCGGCCTTCTCCGCCAGTGCGAGCAGGTCCTCCACCGTCCACTCCGGACTGCCCGCGACGCCGTGTGCCAGCACCCACACGCCGAACTCGGCTTCGCTCATGCTCTGGTGCGTCTGCCCCACACGCACGAGGTGATGGCCCTCCGGGTGCCGTTCGCCGACGTAGTGGCCGACGGGGTAGACGTTCATCGGACACCTTCGACCAGCACGTCGAAGAACGCCATCCTGGTCGCGAGCAGGAGCGGGACCGACTCCAGCGCTCCCGCGAGCACCTGGTCCGGGTCCGTCTGCGTCGCGTCGGTGACACCGGCGCCCGTGGCGGCGGCCGCCGTCTCCCGGCAGGCCTCCCCCAGGTCCGGCGCCAGGTGCGCCCACTGCCACAGGTCGTACAGCGCACCGGTCATCGTGACGACCGGCTGGTCGAGCAACCCCACCGAGAACGACCACGGTTCCTCGGCCGTGGCGCCCAATCCCAGCGCAAGTGGCAGCAGCCGGTGCCGTGCGGCGAACTCGGCCGCCGGGTGCGGGGACGCGAGCAGGCGCCGGGCCAGCAGACCGGACACGACGTCGTCGCCGTGCTCGTCGCGCAACGACTCGGTGGTCTCGGGCCGCACCAGCCCGTCCTCGTCCGCGACGCCGTGCGCCGCGCTCCACGCCGCGTGCTCGGCGTCGTTCAGCTCGAACACCTCGATCCCTGCGCGCACCTGCCGGACGTGCCCGCCGGCCCCGTGCAGGGCGCCGAGATCGTGGCCCACCGGGAGAATTTCGTGCACGGTCGCCTCCTTGTCGTGTCCGCTAGCTGCCGGGCCCGTTCCCCGAACGTCCCGTCGCGGTGAGCCTAGGTACGTCCATCGCACCGGTAGCTCCGTCGGCAGGTTGCTGCCGCCGGAGGACGAACCCAGGAAGACCACATGAACACCATTGGCCTTGTGCGGCTGACGGTCGCGGCTCCCGACCGTCGCATCGACCTCGCGCTGCCGGAACGGGTGCCGCTCGCCGAACTGCTGCCCGGCCTGCTGGCGCACGCGGGTGACGCGCTCGCCGACGCCGGGACGGGCGTCGGCGGCTGGGTGCTGCGCCACGCGGACGGCACGACGCTCGACCCCGCGAGAACGCTGGCGGCCCACCAGGTGCGCGACGGAGAGGTGCTGCACCTGACGCCCGCGCAGACCGACTGGCCCGAGTTGGAGTACGACGACCTGGTCGACGCGATCGCGAGCGGGTCCGCGCGCACCGGTGGAACGTGGACACCGCGGCACACCCGGTTCGGCGGTCTCGCCGCGGGCGGGCTCGGCGCCGTGCTCGGGCTCGTCGCGGTGCTGCGGTCGGGACCTCCGTGGCCCCAGGCCGCACTGTGGTCGCTGGTCGCCGCCGCGGTGCTGGTGTGCGCCGGCGTGCTGCTGGCCAGGGCCGGTGGGGACGCCGGGCTGGGCGCGGCCGCCGGGGCGGTGGCGCTGCTGTTCGCGTTCACGGGCGGTGGGCTGGTGTTCGCGGGCGACCGGGCGTTGCCGGACCTCGGCGCGCCCCACCTGCTGACCGCCTGCGCGGCTCTCCTGCTCACCGCGGTGGTCGCGCTGGCCGGGGTGGCCGACCGGGCGGCGCTGTTCGTGGGCGCCGTGACGGCCGGCACGCTGGGGGTGCTGGGCTCCTGGCTCGCGACGTCGGACTCGTACGCGGGACACGAGGCGGCCGCGCTCGTCGCCGGATGCGGCCTCGTGGTCTCCCCGCTGTGCGCGTCGCTGTCGATCAAACTGGCGCGGGTGCCGTTGCCGGTGCTGCCCCGCGACGCCGCCGACCTGCTGCGCGAGAGTCCCCGACCGCCTCGGGCGGTGGTGTACGCGGCGGTGGTGCGGGCGGACGCGTTGCTCACCGGCATGATCGGCGGGCTCGCCCTCGCGGTCGTCTTCTGCTTCGTGCTGCTGATCCGCAGCGACAGCACGGCAGCGCTGGTGCTGGTGATCGTGCTGACGCTCGGGTTCCTGCTGCGGGCCCGGCTCTACCCGATCCTGCGGCAGCGGGCGGCCCTGCTGACGGCCGGTCTCGCCGGCGCGGCGTGCCTCGCCCTGTGGCCGTTGATGTCCGACCGGAGCATGTTGCTGCCGATGGCGGTGCCGGTGCTGCTGGTGGCGGGCGCGATCGCCGTTGCCCTCGGGGTCGTGCACAGCACGCGGGAACCCAGCCCGTACCTCGGCCGGTACGCCGAGATATTGGAGGTCCTGGTGGTGCTGGCCGTCGTGCCGGTGCTGTGCTCCGTGCTCGGCCTCTACGGCTACCTGCGCGGGCTGGGGGGCTGACATGGCGTCGAAGCACGACCAGCTGCACGCGCACCAGTTCTCGGCCCAGCGCGTCACGTCCGCGCTGGTGACCAGGGAGACCGATCCCGAGCAGCCGCCGTTCCGCAGGCCGGGCAACGCCGTGTTCGGCGGCATCGCGATCGCGGTGATCGCGCTGGCCGGGGCCGGCGTGTACGGGATCATCAACCCCGGCGGCAACCTGGCCTGGCAGGACGGCAGGTCGGTGATCGTCGAGAAGGAGACCGGCACCAGGTACGTGTACGTGGACCAGCGGCTGCACCCCGTTATGAACTACGCGTCGGCGTTGCTGGCGATGGACCAGCACGCTCCGACGCTGTCCGTGTCGCGCGACTCGCTGTCCGGCGTGCCGCGCGGCCCTCGCATCGGCATCCCGGACGCGCCGGACTCGTTGCCGGGCCCGGACTCGTTGCTCACCGACGGCTGGACGCTGTGCTCGCAGCCGGAAGCCGACCAGGCGGGCACGGTCACGCCGAGGTCCGCGCTCCTGGTGGGCCGGCAGTCGCAGGGTGGCGTCCCCCTGGGGGAGGAGGCGGTGCTGGCCGACGTCCAGGAGACCGGCGCGCGTTACCTGGTGCACAAGGGATACCGGCACCTCATCGACAAGGCGGACGTGCCGGCCGTCGGCATCGCCCTCGGCGCGACCCCTCCCGTCCGGGTGGCGCCCGCGGTGATCGAGGCGATCCCCCAGGGCGCGAGCCTCGGCCCGATCCCGGTGGCGGACATGGGAAAGCCCGCCGGGTTCGGGTCCTACCTGGCCGGTCAGCTCCTCGCCGTGACCACCTCCAGCGGCGTGCGGCACCACCTGGCCGAGACCGGCAGGCTGCGGCCGATCACCGAACTGCAGTTCGACATCCAGCGCGCACACCAGATGACAGCGGCCGCCTACCCCGGCGCGGAGCCGAAAGCGCTGCCGATGGGCCTGAGCGAGGCGGGCACCACCCCGCAAATGCCGCTCGCCGCGCCGAAAGCGGGCGATCCTCCGTCGGTGCGGCCGGAGTTCGCGCGCGGCGGCGACACCTCGACCCTGTGCCTGACCTTCGGTGCGGGCGCGAGCGTCCCCTCGGTGACGCTGGACCCGCCGATGCCCCGGATCGATCCGCTGACCTCGACACCGCGGCAGACCGACCGCGGCGCCGTGCTGGCCGACCGCGTCCTGGTCCCCGCCGGGCACGCCGCGCTGGTGGAGGCGGTGGCCACCCCGGACGCGCCCAGGGGCACGTTCCTGGTGGTGACCGACCAGGGCCTCGCCTTCCCCCTGGCCGAACCGAAGGTGGTGGAGGTGCTGGGTTTCGCGGGCGCGAAGCCCGTCCGGATGCCGGCCGGTCTGGTGTCGAGGATCCCGTCGGGTTCGGGCCTGGGCCACGACGCCGCACTGCGCCGCTGACGCCAAAAGGCCGGAAGTCCTCTGAGGACTTCCGGCCTTTGGTGTCAGTGCAGGCGGCGTGCCCTGGTCGTGCGGCCGTCGGCAGAGCCCCACTGGTCGACTCGCCACAGGTCCTCGTCCACGACCTGTGCGGCCGGTGGCGCCAGCGGTTCCGACGGCCTGCGGTCACGCACCACGAACGAGCCCGTGTCGGCCTTGCCCGCCTTGCCGCTGAGCATCGACGGCAGGCCTGGAGTGCTGCCGTCCCTGCGCTTCGTGCGGCTGTTGCCCCGCCGTGGCGAGGCACCGGAACCGGGGCCGTTGCCCGCGCCGGTGCCCGCTCCCATGCCCGCGCCGCCCATCGGCGGCATGATCGGCACGCCGCCCGCCCCCGCCGGTCCGGTGCCAGCGGACCCGAGGTGAGGCGCGTTCGGGGACAGGGCGTTCGGGACCGGGCCGTTCGGAACCGCGTTCGCCGGCGCGCCGAAGGACATGGCTGCGGGGAGTGACGAGTTCGCGCTGGTCAGGCCACCGATGCCGCCGCCAGGGCCGACACCCGGCACCCGTGCGCCGCCCACACCCCCCACGCCGCCGCTGATGCCGTTGACGCCACCGGTGCCCGGTCGTGCGGGCGAGCCGGGACCGGCGCCCGGGATCATCGGCGGGATGAGCGACGGGCCTCCCGGCAGGCTCGGTGGCGGGAGGGCCGGCAGAGTCGGCGCCGGGATCGGCGGCGCGCTGACCCCGCCACCGCTGAGCGACGGGCCTTCGGCCGCCACGCCACCGGATCCCGCACCACCGGACCCCGCACCGCCGGATCCCACACCACCAGCCCCAGCACCACCAGCCCCAGCGCCACCGGGCCCAGCGCCACCGGCTCCCGCTTCGGGACCTCCGGCCGTGGCTGCTTCCGCACCCCCTGCTGGATCTCCTGCCGCGCCTCCTCCCACACCCCCTGCCGCATCCCCCGCCGCCGCCAGGTCAGGACCGGCGGCGGCAGCCAGGTTCTGCACTCCGCCCTGGCCGGCGGCTCCCCCCGGGCCCCCCGCAGGACCGCCGGCACCAGGACCGCCGGGGCCGGGTGCGCCGTCCAGCGACTGGAAGCTGGGGCCGCCCCGGATCTTCTGCAGGGTCGCGTCGACGTCGCGGAAGTACCCGGCCAGCACGTTCAACGCCTCGCCGGCCTTGATCCGGAACGGCGTCTCGATGTCCTCCAGGGTGGTCTTCGCGCTCTGCGCGGTGTTCAGCGCCTCGTTGTACGCCTCGACCTGGATCCGGACGGCGTCGAACGTGGGCATGAGGGAGTCGGCGACCAGCTTGATCTTGGCTGACGCCTGTGCGCCGGTGACCCGGTCGCTCCAGTCCGCCAGGATCGTCTGCGCGTTCTCCGACCGCGTCAGCAACTGCTCGCCGGCGGCGTCCTGGTCCCACTTCGCCGCGGTGATCTTGTTGGTCTCGGCCTTGAAGGCGTCCCGGACGGCCGGAAGCTCCTTCTCCGCCTGGGCCCACATCTCCGCCTTCTTGCCGAGCGTCGCCTCGTTGCGCATCTCGGCGCTGATGGTCAGAGCCTGCTGCCTCAACGGCATGGTCCTGTAGTCCATGTGATCGCCCCCTTTTACTGGCTGACCACGCCGTCGATGACCAGCGCGCTCTCGTTGTCGGCACCCACGTAGTTGTTCGTGCCCGCGATCGCGGTGAGCTCGCACGACTTCATGAAGTCGTTGGCGCCGCGGACCATGTCCTGGAGTTGCTGGCTCACGACGCCGTCGGTGCCCGCGCACTGGACGGATTCCTCCATCGTGCCCTGCATTCGCCCGCCGGCGTCCATGACGTTGAGGTTCGCCGCCTTGTAGGTGGCCATCATCCACGGGTCCATCGAGATCTCGTCCACGCCCGCGCCCTCGTCCACCACGTCTCCTCCTCCATTTTCCTTGGTGTGCCGGGAAAGTCACTCCGCGGGCGGCACCCACGCGAGCTGCACGAGCTGCGTGTCACCCCGCCTGGTGATCAGCTTGCCGCGACCGGGTGGCAGCGGTTCCGCCTTCACACCGGCGAGGAGCTGGCCCTCGTCCTTGCTGCCGGACAACAACAATCCGATCGAGCCGACGTCGCGCATCCTCGCGAGGAACGGCTCGTAGAGCGCCCGGCCCGCGCCACCGGTGCGCCGGGTGACCACGACGTGCAGGCCGATGTCGCGGCCTTGTGCGAGGTGCTCCAAGAGCGGCAGCAACGGGTTGTTCATCGACGTGGTGACGAGGTCGTAGTCGTCCACCAGGACGAACAGCTCGGGGCCGGTCCACCAGTTGCGCTTGCGCAGCTGCTCCGGTGTCACGTCCGGGCCCGGAAGTCGCTGGCTCATCGCGTAGGCGGTCGTCCCGACGAGTTTCGCCGTGGTCGCGGTGTCGGTGCCGTAGCCGGCGAGGTGGGTCTTCGGCACCTCGCCGAGCAGGCCGCGGCGGTGGTCGACCAGCAGCACGCGCGCCTGCTCCGGCGTGTACGTGTCGGCGATCCGGCGGGCCAGCGTGCGCAGGAACGTCGTCTTGCCGGAGTCCGCGTCGCCGAGCAGCATCAGGTGGGCGTCGGCGGCGAAGTCCAGCCGCACCGGCTCGAGGTCCCGCTCGGCGATGCCGACCGCCAGCCGATGTCGTTGGGGCTCATCGGATCCCGGCAACGCCAGGTAGGGCAGGCGGTGCGGCAGCATCCGCACGGCCGGGGCCGAATCGCCCGGCCAGGCCGCCCGCACCGCGCCGACCAGCGCGGCCACCCCGCTCGCGAGGTCCTCGGACGTGCCGCCGTCGAGCCGGGGCAACGCGGTGAGGACCTGGTGCTTGGTCGAGCACAACCCCCTGCCCGGCGCGTTCTCCGGCACGCGCGCGGCGCCCATGCGGTCGATCGCCGTGTCGACGGGGTCGCCCAGCCGGAGTTCGAGCCTGCTGCCGAACAGGTCGCGCACCGCCATCCGCAGGTCGAACCAGCGCGCGGTCGTCGCGACCAGGTGCACGCCGTACGCCAGGCCGCGCGCCGCGATGCTCGCGACGATGTCCTCCTGGTCCTCGAAGTCCTTGCGCAGACTCGCCCAGCCGTCGACGACCAGGAACACGTCGCCGTGCGGATCGTCCGTGATCGTGCCGTTCGCGCGCAGCACGCGGTAGGCGGGCATGCCGTCGACGTCGAGTTCGGAGAAGCGGCGTTCGCGTTCGGCCAGCACCGACGCGACCTCGGCGATCGTGCGGCGGACGGCGGCGACGTTCTGCCGGTTCGCCACCCCGCCGACGTGCGGCAGGTCGCGCAGCGAGGCGAGGGAACCGCCGCCGAAGTCCAGGCAGTAGAACTGCACCTCGCGCGGAGTCCGGGTGAGCGCGAGGCCCGCGATCAACGACCGCACCGCCGTGCTCTTGCCCGACTGCGGGCCTCCGGTGATCACCGCGTGCCCGGCGGATCCGGACAGGTCGAACACGAGCGGGTCGCGGCGCTGGTCCAGCGGCCGGTCCACCACGCCGAACACGGCGCGCACCCCTCCGGCGAATCCAGGGTCGGCGGGTCGCAGCCCCCGTTCCGGATCGACGACCAGCTCGCCGAACAGCTCGTCCAGCGTCGGCGCGCGGTCCAGCGGCGGCAGCCACACCTGGTGCGCGGGGGTGCCGCGACCGGCGAACCGGTCGACCAGGATGTCCAGCAGGCTCTCCCCCACACCGGCGTCGCCCTCGTCGCCAGGCCGCTCGGACGACGGTTCCCCCTCGGCTGCCGGCGCGTGGTAGGCGGTCGAGTACTCGTTGAGTCCCAACGGTTGTGCGGTCCCGGACGCGGTCGAGCCGGCCTGGTCGGCACGGTGGACACCGGACACGTACGCGGAACGGAACCGCGTCATCGGCTCGTCGCCGTAGCGCAGGAAACCGTGGCCGGGCGCGCGGGGCAGCGAGAACGCGTCGGAGACGCCGAGTACCGTCCGGCTGTCCATGTCGGAGAACGTGCGCAACCCGATCCGGTAGGACAGGTGCGCGTCCAGGCCTCGCAGCCTGCCCTCCTCGAGCCGCTGGCTGGCGAGCAGCAGGTGCACGCCGAGCGCGCGGCCGATCCTGCCGATCTGCACGAAGTTGTCGATGAAGTCCGGGCGGGCGGACAGCAGTTCGGAGAACTCGTCGCACACCACGAACAGGGTCGGCACCTCGGGCAGCGGGGCGCCGGCGGCGCGGGCCTTCTCGTAGTCCCGCAACGACGCGAAGTTGCCCGCCGCGCGGAGCAGTTCCTGACGCCGCAACAGTTCTCCGTTGATCGCGTCCGACATGCGGTCGACCAGCGGCAGCTCGTCGGCGAGATTGGTGATCACCGCGCTGGTGTGCGGCAGGCGGTCGAGGCGCGCGAACGTGGCGCCGCCCTTGAAGTCGATCAGGGTGAAGTTCAGCGAGCTCGGCGGGTGGGTCACCGCGAGGGCGAGCACCAGCGTGCGCAGCAGCTCGCTCTTGCCGGACCCGGTCGCCCCGATCAGCAGGCCGTGCGGGCCCATGCCGTCCTGCGCGGACTCCTTGAGGTCCAGCTCGATCGGGGTGCCGTCGGGCCGGATGCCGAACCGCACGCGCAGCCGGTCCCTGCTCGGCCGCGGCACCCAGGTGTCCGCGGGGTCGAACGCGTACGGGTCGCCCAGGTCGAGCAGTTCCTCCAGGCCCAGCTCGGAGCTCAACGGCTGCTCGCCGTGCCCGCCTTCGGTGAGCCGCAACGGCGCGAGCTGCCTCGCGAGCGCCTCGGCGCTCTCCACCGGCAGACCGTCCGCACGACCGAGGTCCGCTTCGCCCTCGGCGCCGCAGATGCGCAGCGCGCCGTCGTCGTCGACGTCGAGCACCACGGTCGAGGGGTCGGGCATCCTCGGCGCCGGTGACGTCAGGTCGATCACCGTGGCACCCTCGACGCCCGCGCCCGCCAGCAGGTGGTCCGACCCCGCCGTCACGCCACCGTCGACGACCACGACCAGGTGCGGCCCGCCGACCCTGGTGACCTCGTCGTCCGGGTCGAACCTCGGCCGGTCGGCCAGCAGGTCGTCGAGCATCGCCTCCAGCATCGTGACGGTCGGGGCGACCAGCCGCAGCGGGCCGAGCGCGTCGGTGCGCTCCGGGTGCAGCGCGTGCGGCAACCACTTCAGCCACTCCCACCGCGGACGCCGTTCCGGGCTCACGCACACGGCGATCCGCAGGTCGTCCGGCGACTGCAGGACGGCGAGCTGGGCGATCATGGCGCGCACCAGGCCGGCCGCCGGCGCGCCGAGCACGTGCACGCGGCTGAAACCGTTGACCGCCATGGCGAGCGGCAGGTCGGGGACCTCGGAGTGCGTGGTGATGAACTGGCGCAGCGCCAGGGCGGACAACGGTTCCAGCTGTTCGAGCGGCTTGGTGTCCGGAGTGATCAGCGTGGTGGCGAGGTTCTGCCGGCCGAGGCCGATCCGGACCACGCCGAAGTCGTCGTCGCCCCGGCGGCGTTCCCAGAGCCGGAAGCTGTCCGCGACGGACCACAGCGTGGCCGGGTCGGGGTGCAGGTACCAGAGCGCGGTGCGCTGCCGCCTGGCCGCCCGGCCGACGCGCACCCGGTGCTGGGAGAGCCCGCGCAGGTAGAGCCTGCGGGCGTTGCCCATCTCCCGCTTGCTCGGTCCGCCGCCGTTGAGGAACGCGACGCCGACCATGGCGAGCATGGCGAACCCGAAGAGCCCCATGGTGACGTAGCGGATCGTGCCGGACGAGCCCAGCTGACCGAAGCTGCCGCTGAACATCAGCACCATCGCGGCCATCATCAGCACCATCGGCAACGCCATCAGCACCTGCGTCCACTGCCGTCCCGCGGGCGGCGGGATCTCCGGCGGAGCGTCGAGGACGAGCTCCCCCTCCGGCATCTCCGGCGACGGCCGCCGCGCCGGCCTGTGCACCACCACCGTCGCCACGACGACCTCCCCCGACCGAGCGCTGTTCGCCTCGATGGTGGCCGTTGCCGGCGGGAGCGCGCGGCCGTTGGCATCAACGTGCCAGCGCCACCTCCGGCGGGCACGGCCGCTCTAGCGTCGGTGCCCAGGCAGACCTGAGGAGGAGTCGATGCAGGAAATCAACGGCCATGCGATCGCGATGGGTCAGGCGGCGGCCCATCAGGACGACACGAACGCCGACATGGAGATGATCAGGCGTGATCTGGACGAGGTCTCCCTCGCGGCACAGGCCGTGTGGGGCGGTCAGGCCAAGGCCGCGTTCGCGGGCGTGGCCTCGCTGATCGACGGCAACCAGACGACGAACCGCGTCGACGGCGAGGACATCGCCGAGCAGACGCGCTACTCCCAGGCGAACTACATCGGCGGCGACGCCGACAGCGCCGACCTGCTCAAGACCCTGCTGGCCTGACCCGGAAGCCGCACGAAACGAGGATTTCCCATGGCTTACAACGATCCCGACTCCATCGCGGTGAAGTTCGCCGAGCTGCAGAACCTCCGCGCGTCGATCGCGAAGGCACGCGCGAACCTGACGTCGGTCCGGGAGAGGCAGAGCGGCTACACGCGCAACACGGAGAACCAGAACTGGGACGACGAGGCGTTCCGGGCGAAGTTCACCCGTCACCAGCGAGCCGACCAGGTCACCCAGTCGATCGAGGAGAAGCTCAACGAGACGGAACGCGCGATCGACGTGACCGAGCAGAACCTGATGGGCGCGGTCCAGCGTTCCATGGGAGCGTTCTGACCCGTCCCGCGAGCAGCCCCGAGTCCACATCGGATTCGGGGCTTCCGGCTACCCGTTGACGGGGAACAGGAAGACCTCGTCCGGCGTCTCCGCGCGAGTGGCCCTGGGCGACGCAGGCGTGACCCTGCCCGGCGCCCACCGGCGACGGCGGCCACGCGGCACGGCCCAGCACGCCACCGCCGCGACCACGACGCCCAGCAGCACCAGGCCCGCCGCCGCTTTCGCCGCCCCGCCAGCCCGGTCCCACCACGCGGCCTCGCGCACCCCGGCCGGGTCCGGCGGGGCGGGCACGACGGCGGGCAGCGCCTGCGGCCGGTCGCCGGTGAGCGCCTCCGTCACCGCGCGGTACGGGTCCACCACTCCGGCGCCGTACTCGGCACTGCCCCGGCCTCCCCTGGCCGGGGCCGCGGTCGCGAGGATCCGCGTGGCGACCTGCGCGGCGGAGAGCTCCGGCCGGGCGGAGCGCACCAGTGCCGCGACACCCGCGACCACCGGGGCGGCGAAACTCGTGCCCTGCCAGTGGTCGTGGCCGCTCGGTCCGGCCGCCGCGACCACGTTCTCGCCGGGGGCGACCAGGTCCACGTACGTGCCGATCTGCGAATCGGACGAGCGGGCGCCCTCGACGTCGATCGAGCCGACGCCGAGCACACCGTCGTACGAGGCGGGGTAGGACGCCACCATGCCCAGCTTCGCCCGGTTGCCCACCGCCGCGACCACCAGCACGTCCTTGCCCTGCGCGTACCCGATCGCGGCGCGGACGGCGGGGTAGTCGCCGTAACCGGACAGCGACAGGTTGATCACCTTGGAACCCTCGTCCGCGGCGAACCGGATGCCGTTCGCGACCGCGTCGGGGTTGATCGGGATCGGGTCGCCGCTGTCGGAGAACTCGCGTTCGGTGATCCGCACCGGGAGCACGCGCGCGTCCGGTGCCAGACCGCGGAACCCGACTCCGGGCGCCGGCGCGGCGGCGATGATCGAGGCGACCGCCGTGCCGTGCGACACGCAGCCGAAGTCGCCCCGCCCGTTGCCGGGGAGCACCAGATCCCTGCCGGGCAGGACCTTTCCGCGCAGCTGCGGGTGGTCGGCGTTCACGCCGGAGTCGATCACGGCGACCGTGATCCCGGCTCCGGTGCTGTGCGACCACGCCTGTTTGACGTCGAGCAACTGTTGGGCCCAGGGCATCTGCGTGATGACCTCGTGAGCGGGGTCGGCGTTCCGGCAGGCGCCGTCCGGCGGCGCGGCCAGGGCGGGAGCGGGTCCGGCCACCGCGGCCGCGACCAGCATGACGGCAACAGGTCTCATGCCACCACATCCTGCGGCGATCGGCCGTGCCGCCGCGTGACGTGGCCGGAACAGGCCAGCCCGCTGGTTCCCCGTCCGTTGATCGTCATCCTGAACGTACTGGGAGACAAGGGGAAACCGCCATGAACCGTTCGGACACCGACCTGACCGGGAGGCTCGCCGAGTACGCGCGGCTCGCGGGCAGGCTCCGCCGCGTGCAGGACGGGATCACGGACGTCCGCGCGACCGCGGACTCCGACGACGGTCTCGTCCACGCAGTCGTCGGTGGCCGCGGCGAGCTGCTGGAGCTGGAACTCGACCAGAGGATCTTCCGCGAGCAGGACGCGGCGACGCTGGCGCGCAAGATCGTCGAGACGGTCCGGGACGCGGCGGCCGAGGCGGAGCGGGACGCGGCCGGAATCGCGGAGAAGCTGATGCCCCAGCAAAAACCGGGTGCCGCCGCGGACTCGATGTTCGGCCCGGTGCTGAGCATGCTCGACGAGGGCCCGCAGACCTGGAGCCGTCGGTGAACGGTGAGGGCGGCGTCGACGTCGACGGCGCCGGCATCGACATGTTCCCCGGCCGCGCCGCGCCGATCATGGCGGATCTGACCAAGTCCGCGGCGGACGTGAAGATCGGCTGGGAGCAGGCGATCGGGAGGATCGCGGGCCTGGACTCCCAGCTCGGCAACGGACCGCTCGGACGACCGATGGTCCAGCAGTACAACGACGGCGTGAAGCAGGTCCGCGAGGGCGGCGTCGACCTGGTCCAGCCCCAGGCGGTGCAGCTCGCCGCGCACGGCACCAAGGCGGTTCCGGACTACGTGGCCGCGGACATCGACTCCGCGGACGAGTTCCACTGAGAGCGGCCCGCCATGGCGATGCCGGAACCGCAGGACGACTTCGGCTTCTGGGAGTCCATCAAGGACAAGTCGGTCGACACGCTGTGGCCGCCGGACAGCGAGTACGTGGCGTGGGAGCTGGCCGACGCGTGGGTCGAGGCGGCGGTCCTGATGGAGAACGCCGCGAAGGCGTGGGGAACGGCCGGAACGCGGCTGCCGAGCGCGTGGATCGACGTCGCGGGCGTCCAGTTCACGAACGCCGTCAACTCGATGCCCGCCAACTACGAGAACCTCGCCGCGAACATGCGGCTGCTCGCGGACGGCGCCAGGTCCTACGGTGACCAGATCCGTGAGGTGCGGCTCTCCATCCTGTGGGAGATCACGGTCAACATCGGGCTGTTCGTCGCTCTGAGCTGGATTCCCGGCGGCGGCTTCCTCGCCGCCGCGTTGTCCCGGGCGGTCGCGGGCAGGATCACCGCGATGATCACCGGGGCGGCCGGTCGGATCGCCGCGGGGTTCGCCAAGCTCGGTGTCGAGGTCGCCAAGGAGTCGTTCGACGAGGCGTTCAACAACACGGCCACGCAGGTGACCAGCCTCCTGATGGGCACCCGCGACGAGTTCAACGCCGACGAACTGCGCGACGCCACGGTCACCGGCGGCGTGGGCGGCGTTCTGGGCGAGGGATTCGGCAAGGCGGTGAAGCTCGGCGGCGCCGCTGCCCGCGGGCTGGTGCCCTCGCTCCCGGCCGCACCCGCCAGTGGCCTCGCGCGCAACCTCAACGCGGGCCTGGGTTCCGGGGTGAACAACGCGGTCACTTCCCCCGCCGCCGGGTACATCGTCGAGAACTGGGGCAATCTCGCGGCGCTCACCGACCTGAGCGGCTACGGCCAGAAGATCTCGGAGGGCGGTCTCGCCGCCGCTCTCTCGGGAGCGCCGCGCTCGATGGTGATCGACGCCGTGCAGCAGCGGAACCCCGGGCACGAGGCCCAGGCCACCGCCCTCGCGGATCGGCTCGTCGGCAACCCGCCCCCGCAGGCGGGGGAAGGGCCGGGCAACGGCGACCTGTCGGGCGGACCGGGCGCGGACCCGCCTCCCCCGCCGGACCGGCAGACCCCAGCGGACCCGGCGACCACGCCGGACCGGCAGAGCGCGGCGAACCCGTCGCCTCCGCCGGACCAGCAGACCCCAGCGGACCCGACGTCCACTCAGGACCGGCAGGCCGCGGCGAACCCGTCGGCCACTCCGGACCAGCAGGGCACGGCGAACCCGTCGGCCACTCCGGACCAGCAGGGCACGGCGAACCCGTCGACCACTCCGGACCCGTCGACCTCGCCGGACCGGCAGAGCGCGGCGGACGCGGTGGCAGCGCCGGACGGATCGACGGAGTCCGGATCCACTGCGGAGAGTTCGTCCGAGACGGACAGCACCACCGCCCCGCCGGGTGGCCGCGGGGCCGATGCGGAGACGGGCGGCCGCACGACGAACCACGGCCCGTTGCGCAGCGACAGCTCGCCCACCGAACTGCCACCCGGTGAACACGAACGCCGGGCCGCTCCCGCTTCCGCTGAGGAGCAGAATTCTTCGGCACCGCAGCACGCGTCGAGCGACGAGACGACCGCTCGGCCGGCTTCCGCCGACGTGGTCGAGTCAGTGGAGAATCCCGGCACCGCAACGGATGCGCCTGCGGCTCCGGCGCAGGAAGCCGCCGAGCACGAGGCAGCGTCCACTGTGGAGCCCGCCCGGGAAGCGCAACAGCAGGACGGGCAGGCGCAGGAAACACCGATCGCACCCGCCTCGGTGGCGCCGGTGCAGGGAGCTCCCGCCCAGTCAGGACCCGCGCACTCGTCGTCGACCGGTTCGACGACATCCGGCCAGGCGGCCACGCCCACCGCGAACCCGCCTGGTGCGACGACGAAGGCGCCGACGAGGTCGGGCCCGGTGGAGCAGGACGAGAACGCCGAGGTACACCCGGCCGCGGAGAACTCCGCTCCAGAGCGGACGTCTCAGGAACAGGCCACCCCTGACCAGGCCGGCCCGGAGCAGTCACCGCCGGCCCAGGACGCCGCCACACCCCACCAGGTCACCCCCGGCCCGGCGGGCGCGGTCCTGGCCGCGGCCGCCGTGACGCCGTCCGC
Organism: Lentzea cavernae; assembly: GCF_014653695.1. Lineage (GTDB taxonomy): Bacteria > Actinomycetota > Actinomycetes > Mycobacteriales > Pseudonocardiaceae > Lentzea > Lentzea cavernae. The sequence continues at coordinate 195,823 of NZ_BNAR01000006.1, forward strand.
ACCGGAACCGCAGGCCGCCGAGCCCAGGTCCGCCCCCGCCCACACCGCGGTCACCGCCGCTCCCCCGGCTCCCGCCCCCAGCGGGGACGTCGAGTCCGGCCCGCTGCCGCCTCCCCAGGCGCAACCGCACAGCCTCGGCGCGTTCAAGAACGGGCTGCGCCGCGACGGGTCCGGTCGCATCACCCACATCGCCGGCAGGGCGGTGCGGGAGAAGCTGCGTGAGCTCGCGCACCAGCGGGCCGCGCTCTACGACGAACTGCGCAAGCAGCCAGGAGGCCCGCTGGGCAGGGACCAGACCGGCGGCGTCGTCGCGCTGGTCATGGACATGCGGACCGGCGAGGTCTTCGAGTCGACCAACGGCACCAACCCCTCGGTGGTCCTCAAGAGGTTCGTGCCGCCGATCAGGGCCCGGATCATGGCGATGTTCCACGACCCGGCCCGGTTCGGCGGGAACACCGTCAACGGGCGGACCACCCCCCAGCGGCGTTTCAAGGGCTTCGACTCGCCGTTCCGGCACGCCGAGGTGCGTGCCGCCGACGCCGCCCTCACCAAGAACCCCGCCGCACGGCTCGACGACCTGGCCGCCGACGTGGTCTGGGCGGGGGCGAAGGGCAAGAAGCCCCTGTCGCCGGCCGCCTTCTGCCCCAACTGCTCGGAGATCCTGCACGACGTCCGCAGCAACGGCGGGAAGACGGTCCACCACCCGGAGGAGGGCACGGTGGACGGCCCGACCGGCTGGGAGGGCGACACCAACAACGCACAGCACCGCGCTCCCACGCCACGGCTGCGCGGCTCCGGCGACGCGGTCCCGGCACGATCACCGCGGACGTACCCCGTCGGCGCGGTGCCGCACTCCCGGTTCCACGCGAACCGCGCTGCCACGCCACACCTGTCGCGCGTGCGGGCACACGTGCGGCAGGCCATGGAACACATCGGGCGCAGCGCGGGCATGGCCGAGGTCCAGCCGCTCGGCGGTGCCCGCTACCTCGTCACCCGGCCGGACGGCTCGACGTTCGTCGTCCTGGTCGTCGCCGGGGAGACCAGGGGCGAGAACCCGGCGGAGGTGGTGGTCCCGGCGAAGGGGACGCCGGTCGTCCGGATCTCGCAACGGGCCGAGCAGCTCATCATCGCCAGGGCGGTGTCCGGCGCGCTCGCACAGCTGTCCGAACGGCTCGCGGGCAACCAGGCCGAGGACCTGCTCACCGCCGAACGGCATCCCGGCAGCCACGTCGAGCTGTCCGCCGCCGACCACGGCAGGCTGGCCGAGGTCCGCACCCTCGCACGAGAACACCGCGAGGCCTCCGCGTTCTCGCGGCGGCGACGGCTGATCGCGGCCGAGATGCGCGCGCTGGTCGAACACCTCGGGCTGCACGCGGACGCCCCGTCCGGGCCGCAGCGCCAGGTGCTCACCGATCCCGGCGTCCGCGCGGTCCTGGCCAGGCACGCCGCCGCCGGCTCGCGCCGGCCCAGTTGGGCGGGTGAGCCGACCGGGGAGCCGCAGGGACGCGCGTTCCTGGCCCATCTGGCGTCGGAGGCGATGCCCGGCACCGGCGCCGCGGTCGCACTGCTCGGGGGAGGTCAGCCGATGCTCGCACTCGGGGTGGGCGCGGTCACCGCCGGCGCGAGCGTCACCAGCACGCTCGTCAAGCGCTGGTACGGCAAGCGGGACAGGGCGCTGTCCCGGGAGGGGCACAGGTTCCTCGCGGCCCGGCGCGCCCACGAGGCGGCCGTGCGCCGCGCGGAACTGCTCACCCCGTTGCTCGCCAGGGCCAGGTCGACCGGGATCGACCTCACCGAGGCAGGACCGCCGGAACCGGGGCCCTCCGACGAACGCCCTCCCGACCACCAGCCGTACGGACCGCGTCTGGTCAACAGGGGCCTGCCGCCGATGGCGGGCGGTGGGGCCGCCGGTCTCGCGACGCTCGCCGGGCTCGAGTTCCGCTACGCGGCGGCCTACCTGGGGATCGCCGGGCTGGCCGTCACGTTCGGGCCGCTGCTCGAACGGCTGCTGAAGTCGAGGACGACGAGCCAGGAGTGGTCGCGGTTCGACGAGGCGGGACGGGCGATCGAGGCCAGGGCGGCGAAGTTCGACGAGGCCTTCGTCGCGAAGCTGCACGCGTTGATGGACCGCCTCGACCGGCTGGCGGGCTCCGCGCCGACCGGTTCCCCGGAGACGGCGCGTCCTGTCGCGGACGCCGAGTCGCACGACGCCGCGCTGCACCGCTTCCTCGCGAGTTCCGCGCCGAACTCGGCCGTCGACGCCGCCAGGGGTGGTGCGGACGCGACGGCCAGGGTCGGCGACGCGGCGTCCGACGCCCTGCTCAACGGCGGCGTCCGCACCGCGCTGGGCGTGCTGATCGCCGCCTTCCTCGACCGGAGTTCGCTGCGCGACGAGCAGCAGGAGCTGATCAACCGGTTCGAGTTCGACAAGGCGGCCAAGCTCGCCGAGCAGGTCGCGCTGGAGCAGGCAGCGCTGGACGCGCTGCTCGGCGAGGTCGACGGTCACCTCACCGCGGCCGAAGCGGCACAACAGCTGCGGGACGCGCTGCCGGGCGTGCGACAGGACCGGCGCGGGCGTCCGACCGGCTACCGCAGCTGGCGTGCGACCCGCAAGTGGGACCTCAAGCGGGCTACCGCGACCCAGGCCGTGGTGGTCGGCAGCGCTCTGGCGTTCGACCAGGGCGCGGCCACGATGATCGTCGGCGGAGCGGCGGCCGCGATGCTGGCGGCGAGCTTCGTGGTCAAGTACCTGTTCCGCCGGGCCGAGGTGCTCGCCTCGGGCGAGCTGGCGCTGGCCGACCGCGCGGAGGAACAGGCGGCCGAAGCCGCGGAAACCTTGGCACTGCACGAGTTCATCCAGCGGTTCATGGCCAGGGAGGTGCTGGCGGCCACGGGAGCACCGGTGGATCCGCTGCCCGCGCCCCCTCAGGTGCCGAAGATCCTCCGCAAGCGGGATCGGCGTTTTCCCGACCACATCGAGGCGTTGACCGCGCACGAACGCGAACGGATGTTGCGCGAGCCACGGCCGTGGTCGTTGCTCGGTTCCCGGCTTGCCGCGTTGAACCGCATCGACCGGATGACGGCGCGCGTGCGGGAGTTCGCCGCGCACGAAAGACACACAGGGCAAAGCGCTCCTCTCTCAAGGGCGTTCACGGACCTCTCGGCGTTGTGGACCGCCTACCAGCAACTCGTCCAGCACGGCACACCGATGCCGACCGACCACGAGCTGCGCACGAACAGCCGGCTGCGCTCCGGCGCTGAGGCGACGGAGAACGTTCTCCCCCAACGACTTCAAGAGATCCTCGACGAGAGCACGGTCACCCCGGCCGGGCGCGCCTTCTACCCCGGCGACGACGAGATGCTGGCCGACGCGAGCCAGGTGCCGCCGCAACCCGGTTCCTACACGATCGACGTGCACGGCAACGCGACGTCGGTCCGGTTCGGCACCGAACGGCTCACCGCCGACGACCTGGCGGCGCTCATCGAGGCCGATCCGAACTGGCACGGCGAGCCGATCAGGTTGATCGCGTGCAACACCGGGCACGAGGACAACGGTTTCGCGCAGCAACTCGCCACCCGGCTCGGTGTCCCCGTCACCGCACCCTCGGACTACGCCGGGACGTTCGCGGACGGCACCCCGTTCGCCTCGACCGCGCACGTCGACGAGAGCGGCACGCTGGTGCCGAAGATCCCGCCGGACGGCGTGTGGCGGACCTTCCAGCCACAGCTCAGCCTCAGCAAGCCCGTCGTAGAGCTCAAGCCTCGCATCGAGAACAACTACACACCGGCGCCCGCCGAGCACGAGCCGGCCGAACCCCCGGTCATCGGGATCTCCGAGCTGCCTCCCGCACGCGTCGGCCCGCACCGCGTCGGCATCTTCACCGAAGGACTGCGCCGCGACGACGCCGGCCTGATCACGCACGTCGGCGGTGTCCCCGTCCGGCTCGCCCTGCGCGAGCTCACCGTCGAACGCGCGAAGCTGTACTGGTCCCCGGACAACGCCGGGTTGCGCAAGGACCTCAAGGACCGGTACCGGGACCTGAACCGCGAGTTGCAGTCCCAGGGCATGTGGCCGGGGCGGGAAGAGGTCCGGCACGAGATGAGGCTCGTCCTCAAGAGGCTCGAGGACCTGGACGCGATGGAGAAGGCCCTGTCGAGGAAGTCCACGGGTGGCTGCCTAGCCCTCCAGATGGACCTCGTCACCGGTGAGGTCTTCGAGTCCACGAACGGCCGAGAGGGCCGCAAGATCATCTGGCACAAGTTCCAGGCCCAGATCAGGATGCGCATCGACGCGATCCGCCGTTCCGCGCCGCACGGGTATCCGGGGCCGGAGTACCGGGGTGACGACGCCCAGGAGAAGCGCAGGTTCCCCGGCTACGACGCACCGCACCGGCACGCCGAGGTGCGCGCGGCCGACGCCGCACTGGCGGCGCGGCCTGATGCGAGACTCTCCGACCTCGCCGCCGACATCGTCTTCCTGAAGGCCGGCTACCCCGAGGCCTCGTGCTGTCCCAACTGCTCCGCAATCCTGCACGACGTCCGGACGAACCTGCCCAAGCGCCACTACGACCCGGAGACCGACAGGTCCTCGCTGGGGACCACCACCGGATGGGAGGGTCACGGCGAGAACGACACCCCTCGCCGGTTGCGCGGTGACCCGGCGGAACCCGGCCCCGCGAAGCCCGACGTGCGGCCGGACCTGTTCCTGCCCGACGACGAGGAGGTCCGGTTCGGGGAGCCGCGGCCGTTGTACAGCGGCGACGACCGGCTGTGGCCCGACGAGCTGGCCGACCTCGTCACGTCCAGTCCGGAGTGGACGGAGCAGCCCGTCCGGCTGGCCGTGCTCGACGGGCAGCTCGACGCCGAGTTCCTCCGGCGGTTCGCCGCCATGGTCGGCGTCGAGGTGCGGGTGCCGGAGGAGTCGGTGACCGAGGGGTTCCTGGCGTGTTCGTCGGGCACCCTGGTGATCACGCACGATCCCGCGCCGCCACCGGACGGCGGGTGGCGGACCCTGGAGCCGAGGACCGAGGAGATGTCATGAGGATCGCCCGGCTGTTCGACGGCAGGGATGCCGGTGGCGACCTGGTGTTCGCTCCCGGCCGCGCCCGGATCGGGGATCCGGCCCAGCGCGCGCTGATCGCGGGTTTCCTGAGGTCCGGCAAGATGATCGCGCGAGTCACGGCACTGGACCCCGACCGGCTGGACCCGGCCCGCCCGGAGGCCGTGCCGCTGTCCACCCTCACCGACGGCGTCTGGATCTGGAGCGCGGGGCTGCGGTACTACGTCGAGGTCCACGGGATCGCGCCGGAGCCCGATTTCATCGCGCACATGGCGGCCTGCGGCTATCAGGCCGATGAACCTGCCGAGAGCGCGTGGCGTGAAGCGCTCGCCGTGCTGCGCGCCCGGTGACACGTCACTTGCGGCAGACCGCGCCGCGGATGGCCTTCGGCGCGCTCTCGTAGAGCTGGTTGCCGTCGGTGGCGCGGATGAGGAAGCAGTACTTGCGGCCGGGTTCGACCGGCACCGTGAACGTCAGGTTGCGATGCGCCACCAGGGTCCTGGTCTGCTCGCCCTCCCCCGCGACCACGACACCGAACTCGAGCGTCGCGGTGCTGGTCCAGGAGAGCTCCACCTCGTCGTCGCGGTCGACGGGATCCGCCAGCTCCAGGCCGACGGCGCGCGCTGTGGGGATGTCCTGCGCCGACGACGGGGGCGGCGGCCCCGAGGCGGGCTCTCCGCCGACCGGCATCAGGTAGATCCCGACCAGCACCGCCAGACCGGCGAGCAGCACGCCGCCGGCGATGAGCTCGTAACGCACACCGCGCCGGCGTGGACGCGTGCCCGCGGTGTCGAAGACCACGGCCGCCGGGGGCGGGGCGAACGGCGGCGGCTCGAAGCCGTGGAACCCTCCCGCGAGCTGCGACCGCGGGACTGGAGGCGCTGGCGTGCCGCCGAAGTCGTCGAACTCCTCGTGCCCGGCCGGGTCGGCGGGCGTCGCCTGCTGGGCGAAGTCGTCGAACTCCCCCGGCTCCGCGACCGGGGCGGGCGGGACGTCCGGCACCGGAACGGGCGGAGGCTGCTCGTCGACCGGTGGCGCGGGCAACGGCGGCATCACGATCGGCTCCGGCGGTGACGAAACCGGGCTCGACACGGACAACGGCGGCATCACAATGGGTTCCGGTGGTGATGGCACCGGACTCGGCACGGGCAACGACGGCATCACAATGGGTTCTGGCGGTGGCATCGAGATCGGCGCGGGCAGCACCGCGACCGGTGGGGCGGCCGGCACCATCGCCGCCAGCTGCGCCGCCACCGCCGCCGCGTCCACCGGGCGGTGCGCCGGGTCGATCGCCAGCAGCCGTCCGACCACAGTGGACAGCGCGACCGGCACGTCGGGGCGGGAGATCGCCGGCACCGGGGTGCGCAGCACCCGCAGCACGCGCTCGCTCTCCGGCTCGCCGAGCCGGCCGGGGTGCGGCGAGTTGCCGGTCAGCGCGAAGTAAAGCACGGCGCCGAGACCGTAGAGGTCGGTGCGCTCGTCCAGGACGCTGGTGCGCAACGCCTCCGGCGGCAGGAACTCGATGACGTGCAACGGGTCGCGGGGAAACGCGTGCCGCAGCGTCACTCCGAAGTCTGCGACCAGCGGTTCGCCGGTGTGGCGGAACAGCACGTTGTGCGGGCTGACGCCCCCGTGCACGACATCCGCGGCGTGCGCGGCGGCGAGGCCCGACGCGATCGCCTGGCCCAGCAGGGCGACGTCACCGGCGGGCAGCGGACCGGCCCGGCCGACGAGCGTCGCCAGCGACTGCGCGCACAGCTCCATCCGCAGCGCGTGCCTGCCGCCGGACAACGTCTCGACGCCGTCCACCCGCAGGACGCAGGGATGCGCGGGGAGTGCGGAGCGTTCCCGCTCGAACGCCGCCAGGGTGCGCTTGCCGAAGCTCTTGGGAAAGACCTTGAGCGCCACGGGAACGCCGTCGTGCAGTCCTGAGTAGACGGTGGCGACCGGACCGTCGCCGACCACGTCGCCCGGGATCGTCGCCATGCTCATCCTCGCCGCCACCGCAGTCATGCCCGTCATGGTCCGCCGGCCCGTTGCCGCCGGGTACCGCACGGCCGGAACCGGCCAGTTCCGTCCACAGCGGACGGATTACGCCGCCGTGTGACCCGGTACCGGCGCCGGCGTGATGGCCAGCACCTCGTTCACCACGTCGGCGGCGTCGCGCTGGTTCAGCTCCGCCTCCGAGGTGAGGATCAACCGGTGCGCCAGCACCGCCTGCGCGACCTGCTTGATGTCGTCCGGCGTCACGAACCCGCGCCCGTGGGTGGCCGCCAGCGCCTGGCCCGCCCGCACCAGCGCGATGCTGCCGCGCGGGCTGGCCCCGCAGCGCAACGCCACGTGCTCGCGCGTGGCCGCGGCCAGCCTCGCGGCGTACTCCACCACCGCCGGGTCGAGGTGCGCCGCCCGCACCTCCAGCACCGCCGCCTGCAGCATGGCCGTGTCGACGACGGGCGACAACTCGTCCGGGCTGACGTCGGCGCAGTCGCTCATGATCACCAGCACCTCGGTGGCGAGGTCGGGGTACCCCACGGACAACCGCATCAGGAAGCGGTCGAGCTGGGCCTCGGGCAGCCGGTAGGTGCCCTCCATCTCGATCGGGTTCTGCGTCGCCACGACCAGGAACGGCCGCGGCACCTCGTGCCGGACCGAGTCGACCGTGACCGTGCGCTCCGACATCACCTCGAGCAGCGCCGACTGGGTCTTCGGCGTGCCCCGGTTGATCTCGTCGGCGAGCACCACGTTGGCGAAGATCGCGCCGGGGTGGAACTCGAACTCCTCGGCCTTCTGGTGGTAGACCTGCACTCCGGTGATGTCGCCCGGCAGCAGGTCCGGCGTGAACTGGATGCGGCTCCAGCTCCCGCCGATGCTGCGCGCCAGGCACTTCGCGAGCGTCGTCTTGCCGAGCCCCGGAACGTCCTCGATCAGCAGGTGCCCCTGCGCGAGCATCGCCGCGATCGCCAGCCGCACCAGTTCGGGCTTGCCGCGCAGCACGGTCTGCACGTTGTCCGAGATGAGCCGGTAGACCTCCCCCGCGGTCGACACGCCCACCCCACCATCCACTGCGCTCACCGATTACCCCCTCCTCGCCGAGCGAGAGTAGCGCCGCGGGTACAGAAAAAGTCCATTGCGCCGTACATCCAGCTCAGAGGCGTCATGCCCCACCGGGAACGACCGGGAGGGCGAGCTCGAAGATCGCCCCGCCCTCCTCGGCGTTGTAGGCGCTCAGGGTTCCGCCGTGGGCCTGGGCGACCCAGCGCACGATCGAGAGGCCGAGTCCCGAGGAGCTCCCGCCGGTGCCGAAGCGGTCGAACGCCGCGTCGGCCAGCGCGCTGTCGACACCGGGTCCGTGGTCGGCGACGGTCACCCGGCCGTTCGCGACGATGACCTGGACGACCGCCTGCTGATCGGGCTGGCGGCCGTAGCGCAGGGCGTTGTCGAGCAGGTTGCCGATGGCCCGCTGGATCAGCGCCGGGTCGACCAGCACCTTGCAGGGCGCGGTCGTCACCGTCACGCTCGCTCCCCCGGCCGGGGTGTCCTCCACGACGCCCGCGACCAGCTGGTCCAGCCAGACGGGCTGCACGGCCAACTGGTCGACGCCGGCCGCGAGACGCGCCCTGACCAGCAGGCCGTCGATGATGCCGCCCATCCGCGAGGCGAGCGCGACGGTCCTGGGCAACAGGTCCGCGCGTTCCGCCGGGTTGCGCAGGGCCGTCTCGGCCAGCGCCCGCAGCGCCGCCACCGGGGTGCGCAGGTCGTGGGCGGTCTCGGCGAGCAGCACCTCCTGCTGCTCCAGCGCGGCCGCGGCGGGGCGGATCGCCCGGCCGGACAGCACGTGGCCGGCCAGGCCCAGCGCGCCGATGAGCAGCACGCAGCCGCCGATCACGAGCAACGTCAGCCGGTCGTGCTCGGCCTCGGACACGGAGGCGTCCGCGACCGCGATCACGCCGCCGACGTACCTGCCGCCCTGCCGGAACGGCTCGACCCGGAAGCGCAGCGCGCCGCCGTCGGTCGCGGTGGTGAAGCCCCTCAGCTGGGTGCCGGACTTCACCGCGGCCTGGACCTGGACCTCCAGGTTCGCCGTGGCGACCCCGGGACAGCCGCCGCCGTCGCTGACGAACCCCTTGAACTGGCCGGGACCGCCCGGTAAGACGGCGAACCCCGGGCACCTGTCGTTCAGCTCGTCGGCGGCCACGGCGGCGGTCGAGATCTCGCCGCGTCCGTCGTCCCGGATCAGCCGCAACACGGACGACGTGACGACCTGCAGGCCGGCGTCGAGGTCCTGCTCGCGCCGGTCGGCGTCCGCGCCGATCACCAGCACCGCCAGCACGATCAGCACCGCCGCGTTGACCACGGTCACGAGAAGGGTCATCAGCAGCCGGAGCCGGCGCAGCCGATCGGCCGACGAGCGGGTCATCCCGCGGTCGCCAGCCGGTAGCCGCGGCCTCGGACGGTGTGGATCAGCTCCGGCCCGCGCAGCTTGCCGCGCAGGCGTTTCACGACGGCCTCGACGACGTTCGCCATCGGGTCGTTCTCGGCGTCCCAGCAGTGCTCGATCAGCTCGGCGCGGCCGACCACCTGCTCGGCGCGCGTCATCAGGAACTCCAGCACGGCGAACTCCTTGCCGGACAACGTGAGCAGCACTCCGGCCCGGCGGACCTCCCGGCGCGCGCAGTCGACCTCCAGGTCGGCCAGGCGCAGCACGGACGGGCGGCCGAGGCCCGCGCGGCGGCACAGGACGCGCACCCGCGCGGCCAGTTCGGCGACCGAGAACGGCTTCACCAGGTAGTCGTCCCCGCCGTGGGTGAACCCGGCGACCCTGTCCTCGACGCTGTCGCGGGCGGTGAGGAACAGCACCGGCACGCTCCAGCCCTCCTGGCGGCGGCGGTGCACGTACCCGATCGAGTCGCCGTCGGGGAGCATGCGGTCGAACACGACGCAGCTGTGGCCGCCCGCGCCCAGTGCCGCGTGGGCCGCCGCGAGGTCCCCCACGGCGTCGACCTCGAAGCCCGCGGAGGCCAGCTCGACGGACACCGCGAGGCGCAGGTCCTCGTTGTCCTCGACCACCATCACCCGCACGGCGTTCCCCATGTCATCAAATCCTCATGTGTCCCGGCAGATCGTAGGGCGGACGGCGCGGACCCGCGCCGGTCGGACCGTCGAAACGGGGTGCAGGCCATGCCGTCCACCACGCTGTTCTCCGTGCTGGGCCCGGTCGAGGCGCCCGGCATCCGCGCCGGCAAGCCGCTCGCCGTGCTGGCCGTGCTGCTGGTGCACGCTAACGCCTGGGTGCGTGCCGAGACGCTGATCGCGGCGACCTGGCCGGAACAGGACGTGCCCGCCTCGGCGAACGCCAACCTCAAGACCTACGTGTGGCAGCTGCGCAAGGCGCTGCCCCAGCAGCGGATCGAGCGCGCGGCCGGCTGCTACCGGCTGCGGGTCGAGCCGGGAGAGCTGGACGTCGACCAGGTCGAACAGCTCGCGGCCACCGCACGGCACGCGGTGGAGGGCGATGATCCGCGCACGGCCGTCGCGGCGCTGACCGACGCACTCGGCCTGTGGCGGGGCCAGCCGTTCGGAGGCTGGGACGTCGAGGCGTTGCGGGGAGCGTCGGCGAGGTTCGGCGCCCTCCGCTCGGAGCTCCGCGCGGTGCTGGCGGAAGCCCACACGGCGTTGGGCGACCACGACGAGGCTGCCGCGGTGTGGCAGGCGCTGATCGACGACGACCCGTTCGCCGAGACGCACTGGGCGCGCTGGGTGGCGGCGCTGACCGGGGCCGGCCGTCACGCCGACGCCCTGGCCGTGCACGACCGGGCCCGCGCGGTGCTGCGGGCGGAACTCGGCGTCGAGCCCGGCCCCGAGCTCCGTGCGGCGCACAGGACCGCGCTGCGCGAAGTGCGGGCGGCGCGTCAGGACCTGCCCCGCGACCTGCCGGACTTCACCGGCCGCGCCGCCGAGGTCGACCGGCTGGAGGCGTTCGCGACGCGAACGGGTGACGTGGCGGTGATCAGCGGGGTGGCCGGAGCGGGCAAGTCCGCGCTGGCCGTGCACGTCGCGCACCGGCTCGCGCCCTGCTACCCGGACGCCGTGCTGTACCTGGACCTGCGGGAACTCACCGCCGCGGCGGCTCTCGAGCACCTGCTCCAGGCCGTGGGCTGCGCCGTGCCGGCCGATCTCGCGAGCCGTGCGGCGCAGTGGCGGGCCGAGCTCGCCGGGCGCCGGGTCCTGCTGGTGCTCGACAACGCCACCGGCGCGCGCCAGGTGCGGCCGTTGCTGCCGGGCGTTCCCGGTTGTCTCGTCCTGGTCACCACCCGCGTGCGGACGCCGGTCGTGGACGGGGCCCACCGGCTCGTCCTCGGCCCGCTGCCCGAGGCCGGGGCTCTGTTCCGAACGCTCTGCGACGACTGGCGAGGCACCCCCGAACCCGGTGCGGTCGCCGAGGTCGTCCGGCTGTGCGGCGGGCTCCCCGGCGCGCTGCGGGCGGCGGCGGACCGGTTGCACAGCCGTCCCATGTGGACGGTGGGGAAGCTGGCCGCCCGGCTCGCCGCCGGCACAGCCCGGATCGCGGAGCTGAGCCCGGCCGCCGAGCAGCTCGAGACCGCCTGCCGGGAGCTCTCCCCTGCCGCCCGGCGGGTGCTGGCCGCGCCGGCCGCCGGCCTCACCGAGGGGGACCTGGTGGTGCTGGAGGACCTGCTCGACCTCGGCCTGGTGACCCAGACGTCGGCGGACCGCTTCACCCCGCACCCGTTGATCCGTGAACTCGTCCACGCCGTGCCGTCCTCGCGCCCGGCCAGGGTCGCCTGATCCGAGGAGCATCCGTGCACAACCCGCAGGCGCTCGACGCGCCACGCCCCGCAGCGCCGGCGTTCCAGGGCGCGCACCGGACCGGCACGCCGCGGCTGATCGTCTCCGCCGCCGCGCACACCGCCCCGGCCGTCGCGCGCCCGGTCGCCGCACCCGCCGCCGCTCCCCCGCCACCACCCCGCCCGCCCGCTACCCCGCCGCCGGTGCGGCACAGCGCACCACCGCAGGCGCCTGTTCCCCGGCAGGGGCGACGCGCGGCGGTCCGGCAGGTCACCGCGCTGCAGGCCGTCTGCTGGCAGGTCGCGGTGGTCACGACCGCGGTGTCGATCGGACGACCGTGGCCCGTGACGGCGGCCGCCTGCACCGGCGCCGCCGTGTTGCTGGCCGTCACCACGATCAGGATCCGCGGGCGGTGGCTCCACCAGGTGCTGGCGCCGGGCCTGCCGTACCTCCTGCGCCCCCGGCGGCACAACCTGCCGGACGACGACAAGGCGTCCGCGTTGCTAGGCCTGCTCCTGCCGGACGCCACCACGTTGACCGTCCACACCGGACAGAGCGAGGCACTGGCGATCAGTCACACCGCCGGGCTGACCACCCTGGTGCGGCCGCGGACCACCGGCGCCCGCACCGCAGCGCCACCGTCGCCCGCCTCGCTGCTGCCGCCCACCGACGGCGCAGCGGACCACTTCGGCGTCCAGCTGGTGTTCCACTCGGGAGCCCGCTTCGACCAGCAGCCGCGCTACTGGCTCACCGTGCACGCGTCCCGCACGGTCGAGCACCCCACCGACGCGGAACTGGAACCCCTGCTGCGCAACGCGGTCCGCCGCGTGGTCCGGTCCCTCACCCGCTCGGGGACACCCGCCGAGCCGATGCCCGCCGAAGCCGCGTTCGCCACCATCGCCGCACTCGGCCACGTGACCGGCGGCCGCACGGAGGTGCGTGAGGACTGGGGCTTCTGGCGCACCGGAGTGGTCTCCCACGCCTGCTTCCGCCTCACCGGGTGGGACAGGCTCGGCGACCACGACGTCCACGGCCTGCTCACCGAGCTGGCCGCGAAGACCGCGGGCGTCGCGGTCACCGTGACCGTCGCCGCACGGTCCGGCCGCCGCGTCACCGCCGTGCTGCGGCTCGCGGCTCCCACGGAGTCCGCGGTCGAGGCCGCGGCGGCGCACCTCACCGGCCCGCTCGCCTCGTCCGGCGTCCGGCTGGTCCGGCTCGACGGCTCCCAGATGGCCGGGGTGGCCGCTTCTCTTCCGATCGGAGGCTTTCCGCAATGACGCTCGCCCCAGTACTGCCCATCGGCCGGGTGCCCGCCGAGACCAGGACCACCGCCCTGCTCGCGGCCGCACAGCACGAGGTGCTGGTGATGAGCAGCCTCGTCAGCTCCGTCAACCACCCGCTCGGCGTGGTCCGCCGGCACGACCACGACAACCTCCGCCGCGGGGTGCGCTATCGGGTCGTGGTGCCCGACGACGCCCGCACGGCACCCGTGCTCGGCCCCCAGCTGGGAATGCTGGCGCTGGCCGGCGCCGACGTCCGCACGGTCGTCGAGGTGCCGACCGACTCGATGGTGATCGACGGCGAGGTGGTCGTCCTGCCCGCCGAGTCGCGACCGGCCGGGCGCGTCGCGATGTTCCGGTTGCCCAGCCTGGTCACCACGACCGTCGAGCTGTTCGAGCGGGTGTGGGCCGGCGGGGTGCCGCTCGCCGCGTACGACCTGCCCGTGAGCGCGGAACTCGGTGTGCGGGAACGGGAACTGCTCTCGCTGCTGTCCTCGGGCAGCACCGACGAGAAGGCGGCCGCACGGCTCGGCGTCTCGGTGCGGACCGTGCGCCGGATGGTCTCCGACATCATGAACCGGCTCGGCGCGCGCAGCCGGTTCCAGGCCGGCGTCAAGGCCGCGGACCGCGGCTGGCTGATGGAACGGACGGGCTGATGACTGCGACGACCTCGCGTGTCCTGCAGGTGGCCCCGGGCCGCCACGGCGCGTACCCGAGCATCGGCGACGCGATCCGCGACGCACCGGACGGCGGCGTGATCTCGGTGGCGGAGGGCACCTACGCGGAGACGTTCGACCTGACCGACCGCAGGCTGACGCTGCAGGCGAACGACGGCGCCGACGTCGTCATCGACGGCACCGGAGCGGACTGGCCCGCCCTGCGGGTGCGGGGCGGTTCGCTGACGGTGCGGGGAATCCGGTTCCTGGCCGACGTGGAGGGCATCGTCGCCGCCGGCGTGACGCTGACCGTCGAGCTGTGCACGATCACCGCCCGGTCCGGACCGGGCATCAGCGTGCGCGACAGCACGGGTTTCGCGATCAGCCGGTGCAAGATCTCCGGTGCGGCGCAGGGAATCACGATCGACGGGTCGTCCGGCCGGATCGACGGCACGCGCATCGAGAACGTGGCGGGCGACGGTCTCGTGGTCGGGCTCGGCGCCGATCCGGAGATCGCGAACTGCACGATCCTCGGCTGCGGGCAGCGCGGGGTGTACGTCTACCAGTACGCCCACCCCACGATCGACGCGTGCGACATCTCCGGCACCGCGCAGGACGGCATCGCGGTCGCGCACCAAAGCCGCCCGGTCATCCGCCGCACGAAGATCCACGACCTGCAGGGGGCAGGCGTCTCCTTCGGCGCGGACTGCGCCGGTTCGGTGCTGGAGTGCACGCTGACGAACACCGCCGAGCCCGCGATCGCCCTCGCCGCCGGCGCCACGCCCACGATCACCGAGGCCGCCCGGCCGGTGCGGTCGGGCGGTGACGGCCTCGACGACCTGCTCAACGACCTCGACGCCATGGTCGGGCTGGCCGCGGTGAAGGCCGAGGTGCGCACGGTCGTCGACGAGATCCAGGTCGACAAGTGGCGGCTCGGCGCCGGGCTCACCGTCGGCACGGTCAGCCAGCACCTGGTCTTCACCGGCGCCCCCGGCACGGGCAAGACCACCGTCGCCCGCATCTACGGCAAGCTGCTCAAGGCGCTCGGTGTGCTGCCCAGGGGCCAGTTCCGCGAGGTGTCGCGCCGCGACCTCGTCGGTCAGTACATCGGTCACACCGCGGAGAAGACAGCGACGGTGTTCGAGGAGTGCCTCGGCGGCGTGCTGTTCATCGACGAGGCCTACACGCTGTCCCGTTCGTCGGGCAACGGCGGCGACTTCGGCCAGGAGGCGATCGACACCCTGGTCAAGCTGATGGAGGACCACCGCGACGGCGTGGCCGTCATCGTCGCCGGCTACACCGACGAGATGGACGGTTTCATGGCCGCCAACCAGGGCCTCGCGTCCCGGTTCGCGAAGACCATCGAGTTCGAGAACTACGAGGCCGGCGAACTGCTGCTGATCATCGACCGGATGGCCTCCGACGGCGACTACCGGCTGGATCCCGGCGCGCATCCGGTGCTGCTGGACCACTTCGCCGCCATCCGCGGGGGCGAGTCGTTCGGCAACGCCCGCGAAGCCCGCAAGCTCTTCGAGGGCATGCGCAAAGCGCAGTCGAGGCGCCTGCGCGCGCTCGGCAGGATGCCGGACACCGACGAGCTGCGCGGCCTGCTCACAGAAGACGTCCTGTCCTGCTTGTAGGCACGCTACTGTCGGGTTTCGTGCGTGTCTTGGTGGTCGAGGACGACGAGAACCTGCGACTGGCGATCAGCGGGTCGCTGCGCGGAGCCGGCTTCGCCGTGGACGCGGTGGGCGACCTGCCCGCCGCCGACCAGGCGTTGTGGGTCAACGCCTACGACTGCGCGGTGTTCGACCGCATGCTGCCGTCCGGCGACTCACTGGCGTACGTGCGCTCCAGGCGGGCGGCCGGGTCACCGGTGCCGATCCTGTTCCTCACCGCCCGCGACGGCGTGGCCGACCGGGTCGCCGGTCTGGAGCACGGCGACGACTACCTGGTGAAGCCGTTCGCGGTGGCCGAGCTGGTCGCGCGGGTCGGCAGCCTGTGCCGGCGGGTGGCCTCCGGGCACGCCGCGCTGCTGCGGTGCGGCGACCTGGAGATCGACCTCGGACGCCACCAGGTGCGGCGGGCCGGGGTGCTGCTCACCCTCACCGCCAAGGAGTTCGCGGTGCTGGAGCTCCTCGTGACGCACCAAGGGAAACCAGTGACCCACGGCGAACTGATCGCCTACGCGTGGGACGAGATGGCCACTCCGAAGTCGAACGTCCTGCCGGTGCTGGTCGGCCAGCTCCGGCGCAAGCTGCACCAGCCACCGATGATCCACACGGTGCCCGAGGTGGGCTACCGGATCGACCCGTAGCCCTCGCCCGGCAGAGCCGATGGCCACCCCGACTGGACGTCGCATCGGCCGCGGCATCTCCACGGAAGTGGTCTGACGGGTTTTTCCCAGCGGCCGAAGTCCTTCACCGGGATCTCATTCGCGGCGACCGGCTTGCCGGACTCATCGCGGCGGTCCGTTCGATGAGGCGAGAGCGTCGTTGATCTGTCCGCAGAGAGCGCGCAACTGCCGTTCGTCCGCGGGCGACAAGCCGACCTGGCACAGCATCTTGTCGGGCACCTCGCCGGCCTCGCGTTGAAGGCGCCTGCCCGCCTCGGTGACGGTCAGCACGAGGCGGCGCTCGTCTTCCTCCGCCCTCCTCCTGCAGAGCAATCCTTTGCCTTCCAACCGTTTTACGACTGGCGTCAGGGTCGGCGGATCCAGCAGGGTGCGCTCAGCGAGCGTCCGCAGGTCCACGCCGTCCTGTTCCCACAACGTCATCATCACGACGTACTGCGTGTAGGTGAGGTCCAGCGGCTGCAGGAGCGGGCGGTAGGCACGGGTGATGGCGTTGACCGCACTGTAGAGCGCGAAGCACGGCTGTTCCGACATGCGATGCACCTTCATGCCACCAGTCTTACCCATGCCTCCGCCAGTTCCTCAGCGCCAGTGGTTGTTCGCCGCGGCGATGGTCGCGTACTCCGTCGCCACAACCTGGGCGATGGCGATCAGGCTGTGGTGGTCCTCCGCGTAAGCCAGCCTCAGGCGCTGGCGAACCTCCGCGTCCGGCTGAGTCGCTTTCACGGTCAGCCTGGCGAGTTTGACGGCGAGGGCGCGTCCCTCGTCGGGAGTCGCGGTGATCAGGGTGTTGCCCGGCACCAGTTCCATCGGTGTCCCCTTCCATTAAGTTCGTGCGCTAATCATTCGCGCGCGAATCTTCGTTGTCAAGGCGTCACGTGCCTTCGGCTCGGCGCGCGGTCAAGCTGTCGACGCCGACCACGGGCAGGTCCACGCGCACCACACTGCTGCAGTACGGCGACCTGGAGATCGACCGCGGACGCCACCAGGTGCGGAACCGAAGCCCTCGCACGACAGCGAGATAGCCGTGGCCACCCGACCGAACGTCGCACCGGCTGCGGCACATCCACGGAAAGTAGAGACACCACTTCTCTCCGGCATCGTTCCTCATCCATTCGGCCCACTCGATCCTCTACTCGCTGGCGAACAGCGGAGCGATCGTTGGGCCAGTCGCGGCCTCTTGCCGTGAGAGCGGTTTCACGCGTCGACGATTGGTCCATACCTATTGCTGTAGTCCACACGGGATCGGTCGTACCGCGCACGACCGGCATGACAAGAGGAGTTCCGAATGTCGACACCCCGGTTCCTGAAGCGCGCCGGAGTGGCCGTGGCCGCACTAGTCGCCACCACCGGCGCACTGGTGCTGCCCGCCACGACCTCATCAGCCCAACCGTCCACATCGGACGCGTCCTTCGTGGTGAGTGAGGCCCAGTTCAACCAGATCTTCCCCGGCCGCAACAGCTTCTACACCTACAGCGGCCTGACTGCGGCTCTCGACGCCTACCCCGGCTTCGCCAACACCGGCGACGACACGGTGAAGAGGCAGGAAGCCGCGGCGTTCCTGGCCAACGTGAACCACGAGACCGGCGGCCTCGTGCACATCGTGGAGCAGAACCAGGCGAACTACCCGCACTACTGCGACGCCGGCCAGCCCTACGGCTGCCCCGCGGGCCAGGCCGCGTACTACGGCCGCGGACCGATCCAGCTGAGCTGGAACTTCAACTACAAGGCCGCCGGGGACGACCTCGGCATCGACCTGCTCGGCAACCCCTACCTCGTCGAGCAGGACGCGGCCGTCGCGTGGAAGACCGGCCTCTGGTACTGGAACACCCAGAACGGCCCCGGCACGATGACCCCGCACGACGCGATGGTCAACGGCCGCGGCTTCGGTGAGACCATCCGCAGCATCAACGGCTCCATCGAGTGCAACGGCGGCAACCCGGCACAGGTGCAGAGCCGGATCGACAAGTACACGCAGATCACCGGGATCCTCGGGGTCCCGGCCGGCGACAACCTGTCCTGCTGACCCGAAGGCGACCACGGGATCGCCCGTTTCAGCCGGAGGGCCCTCATCCGCACGGATGAAGGCCCTCCGCTTTTCGCGGGCGCTTTAACCCTGCCCTCAGGTTGATCGGGGACGATGAGCCGCCACAGCGTCAACCGGAGGGAGCGGGCCCGCGTGCGGATCATGATCGCGGACGACGAGGCGGCCATCCGCGAGTCGCTGGAACGGGTGCTGCAGGTCGAGGGGTACGACACCAGCACCGTCGCCAACGGTCTCGCCGTGCTCGACGGGATCGACGGCGACGAGCCGGATCTGCTGATCCTCGACGTGATGATGCCCCGCCTCGGCGGGGTGGAGACCTGCCGGCGGTTGCGGGCGGCGGGACGGGACCTGCCGGTGCTGATGCTGACCGCACGGGATCAGGTCTCCGACCGGGTCGCGGGGCTGGACGCGGGCGCCGACGACTACCTGCCCAAGCCGTTCGCCACCGAGGAGTTGCTGGCCAGGGTCCGTGCCCTGTTGCGCCGCCGGGCGCCGGGCGACGACGGGTCGCAGGTCCTGACGTTCGCCGACGTGCGGGTCGATCCCGACCGGTTCGAGGCGTGGCGGGGAGGACGGCCGCTGCGCCTGACCCGGACCGAGTTCTTCCTGTTGGAGGTTCTCGTGCGCAACGCGACGAGAGTGTTGACGCGGGGTGAGCTGTTCGGGGCGATCTGGGGCTTCGACATGAGCGTGACCTCCAACAACCTGCAGGTGTACGTGAGTTACCTGCGCCGCAAGCTGGAGGCGGAGGGTGAGCCGCGGTTGATCTACACGCGGCGCGGCCTGGGATACACGTTGCGGGAGACCCCTCCGTGAGCAGGCTGAGCCGGTGGTGGCA
The DNA here is from genome assembly GCF_014653695.1 of Lentzea cavernae. Classification (GTDB taxonomy): domain Bacteria; phylum Actinomycetota; class Actinomycetes; order Mycobacteriales; family Pseudonocardiaceae; genus Lentzea; species Lentzea cavernae. The sequence continues at coordinate 214,860 of NZ_BNAR01000006.1, forward strand.
CCGGCGGTCCCTGCGAACCAGGCTGACGGTGATCGCGGCGACGGCCATCGCGCTCAGCGTGTTCCTGGCGTTCCAGGTGGCCAGCGAGCTGTTGGACTGGCAGCTGCGGGCCGCGGCGGAGGACCAGCTGCGCGCCGACTCCCGCGTCCTGGCGGCGAACGCGGAGAGCGCCGGTCTGGGGCAGGTCGCGCTGCCGCCGTATCCCGGATCCGGTCGGCTGGTGCGGGTCGTCCTGCCCGACGGCTCGGTCCGGACGCCGGACGGCCAGCCCGCGCTGCCGCCGGTCAGCGAGAACGCCGTGCGCGTGGCGCAGGGCGCGTCGGCCGACCTGGTGGAGTCGGGTGACAGCGACGACGACGGCTACCTCGTCTACACGCTGCGGGCAGGCGGCGGCGCGGTCCAGGTGGCCCGCGCCGCCGACGACAGCCCGATCAACACGTTCGGGTTGGGCATGCTGCTGATCGGGCTGCTCTGCGTGGTCTGCGGTGCCCTGGTCGGGCGGGCCGTGGCGCGGGCCGGGCTGGCGCCGATCGACCGGCTGACGGCCGCCGCGGTTCGTGTCGCGCACACCCGCGATCTCGACGCCGACATCCCGGACGAGGGCGGCGGGGAGATCCGGCAGCTGATCCGGTCCATCAACGACATGCTCGCCGCGCTGCGGGACTCCCGGCAGGCCCAGCGGCTGCTCGCCGAGGACGCCGCCCACGAGCTCAAGACCCCGCTCACCAGCCTGCGCCTCAACATCGAGCTGCTGATCCGGCTCGATCGGCGCGGCGCCCTGGACAGCGCGCTGTCCTCGGAGAGCCGGACGCGGCTGCTGCACGACCTCGGCGCCCAGGTGGTCGAGTTGAGCACCCTCGCCGCCGAGCTGACGGACCTGGCGCGTGGTGACGTCAGCGACGAGAACACCGAACTGCTCGACCTCGCCGACGTGGTGGTGGCCGCCGTGGCCCAGGCGGGTTCCCGTGCGCCCGACGTCGAGGTAGCGCTAGACGTGACCCCGGTGTGGGTGAGCGGGCGTCCCGCCGCGCTCAAACGGGCGGTGCTCAACCTCGTCGACAACGCCGGCAAGTGGTCTCCCGCTGACCAGCCGGTCCAGGTCCGGCTGCGCGCCGAGGGCACGTCGGCGGTGCTGGAGGTCGACGACGCCGGGCCAGGGATCGACGCCGCCGACGTGCCACGGGTGTTCGACCGGTTCTACCGCGCCGACAGCGCACGGGCGTTGCCGGGATCCGGTCTGGGGCTGTCGATCGTGCAGCGCGTCGTCGACGCCCACGGTGGCCGGGCCACCGTGGGCCGCTCCCCGCGCGGTGGCGCGCTGCTCCGGGTCGACCTTCCGGCCGTTCCGATCGCGCGGCTCACCGCCGGGGAGGACACCACGGTGCACTGACCCGTCCCGCATCTACCGTTGCAGCGCGGGCTCTTCGTCGCCGGCGAGCGGGCGTTGCACTTCCGGCACCTCTTCCACCGGCCGGGAAAGCTTGCTCGGCCACCACATCCGCCGGCCGAGCAGCAGGGTGAGGGCGGGCACGAGGACCGACCGCACCAGCAGGGCGTCGAGCAGCACGCCGAAGGCGACCAGGAACCCGACCTCGATCAGCATCACCAGTGGAAGCGAGACGAGGACACCGAACGTGGCCGCCAGGACCAGGCCCGCCGAGGTGATCACACCACCGGTGGCGGACAGGGCTTTGAGCATTCCGTCCCTGGTGCCCAGGCGCACCGCCTCCTCCCGTGCCCTGCTGGCCAGGAAGATGTTGTAGTCGACGCCGAGCGCCACCAGGAACAGGAACGCCAGCAACGGCACCGAGTAGTCGATGCCCTTGAACCCGAGGATCGTCTCGAAGACGAACACGCTGCCGCCGAAGGCCGCCGCGAACGAGACGACCACGGTGGCCATCAGGACCAGCGGGGCCACGATCGCCCGGAGCAGCAGCCCGAGAACGATCAGGACGACGAGGAGCACCAGCGGGATCACCAGCTTCTCGTCGCGGCTGGTGGTCTCCGCGGTGTCGAGGTGCTCCGCGCTCGGCCCGCCGACGATCGCCTCCGCGCCGCTCACCGCGTGCACGGCGGTGCGCACCCGCTTGATCGTGTCGTACTCCGCGGCGGTGTCCGGCGAGTCCGCCGGGAACACCGAGATGTCGGTCCAGCCACCGCGGGTCTCCCCCGGAACGGCCACCGCCACACCGCGAACGCCCTGGACGACGTCGAGCACCCGCTCCTGCTGCGCCGGCCGAGTGAAGACCGTCATCGGCTGGCCGCCGAGCTCCGGGAAGTGCTGGCGCAGCACGGTGAAGCCGGTGACCGACTCCGGCGCGGACACGAACTGGTCCTGCTCCCGCAGCGGGCCGGTGTTGCCCATCAGCCCGAGAGCGAGAACGCCCAGGACTGCGAGCGAGCCGAGCGTCGCCACCCACCGGCGGCGGCTGATGGCGGCGCCGAGCCGCACCCACAGCCCCGGCTTCTCCTCCACCGCCGTGCTGAACCGCGGGATGGCCGGCCAGAAGATCCGCCTGCCGAGCACCACCAGCAGCGCCGGGAACAGCGTCAGCATGGCCACCAGCGCGCACAGGATGCCGGCCGCGCCGATCGGGCCCAGCCCGCTGGTGCTGTTGAGGTCCGCGACGAGCAGGCAGAGCAGGCCGGCGATCACCGTGGCGGCGGACGCGACGATGGCCGGTGCCGCGCCGCGCAGCGCGTGGATCATCGCGACCCGGACGTTCTCGTGGTGGTGCAACGCTTCCCGATATCGGGCGATGAGCAGCAGCGCGTAGTCCGTGCCGACGCCGAACACCAGGATCGTCAGCAGCGCCGAGTTCTGGTCGTTGACCACGATGCCGAAACCCTTGACGAGCAGGTAGACGGTCGCCATCGAGGTCAGTGCGGCAGCGCCCACGGCCACCAGCGGGATGAGCCACAACACCGGGCTGCGGTAGGTGATGATGAGCAGGAGCGTGACGACGACGATGGTGGTCAGCAGGACCTGCAGGTCGATGCCGTCGAAGACGGCGTCCATGTCGCCTTCGATCGCGGCCGGACCGGTCACGTCGAGGTCGAGGCCCGCGGGGCGGTCCTTCGCGGCGTCGCGCAACGGGCCGACGATCGCCTCCGGCGCGCCGTAGGTCGTGCTCACGTCGAGGGTGAACATCATCGCCTTGCCGTCGGTGGACGGTCTCGTCTCCGGGCCCTCGTCGTCCTCGCCGGCCGGAGTCACCACCTTCGGCGGGTACTTCTTGGCAAGGGTGTCGTAGTGGCGCTCGACCGTCGCGCGGTCGGCGTCGGTCATGCCGCTCTCACGGTGGTACACGAAGACGAACGTGTTGTCGTTCCCGCCGGGGAGACTGTCCTCCAGCACGGCGACCTTGGTGGATTCGGCGCCGGCCGGCAGGGTGTCGGCGGCTTTGTCGGTGGTGACCGAACTCAGCTTTCCGCTCAACGGCCCCATGACGACCGTCAGCACCAACCACAAGCCGATCACCAGCCACGGCACCCACCGGCCTGTCAGTGCTTTCCCGGACGGCGCTGCGTTGACTGCCATTCACGAGCCTCCTGAGTACGTGTCACTTCGCCTGTCTGGCGACGACTTCCTACCGAGCGAATCTGAGAGGACCGTTAATGCGGTGCTCAGACCAGTCGGCAGTCCCAAGAGGACTCTGCGGAGTAGTACCGTCGTACCGCCTGCCTCCCGAACTGACGACCGCGGTACGACGAAACGGAACGGAATCGGCCCTAGCGTTCCGGTCATGAGGAAATCTGGTAGTCCACTGTGGAGGTTCGGTGTGGCCACCGTGGCGCTGGCGACGGCGTTCACCGTCGTCGCCTGCGGGTCGAACGCCGGCAACGGTGCGCCGCCCGTCCCGCCCGGCTCGCACAACGCGCACGCGGGTCAGGCGCCTGCCCCACCGCAGCCGCTGCGCGCCGGTGAGCGGTTCGTCGACCTGAAGATGGCCGAGGCCTACACGCCCACGCCGTCGGGGGACAGCGGCACGGACGAGTACCGGTGCCAGGTGATCGATCCGGGCCTGACCAAGGCGGCGTTCCTGACCGGGACCCAGGTCACGCCGGAGAACGTCGCCCTCGCGCACCACGCCATCGTGTACGCGGTGCCGCCGCGCGGCGCTGCCCTGGTGCGCGAGCAGGACGCGAAGACCCCCGGCGTCGGCTGGCAGTGCTTCAGCGGGACCGGCGTGAAGGGTGCCGACGTGGAGGAGGACGAGCCGGGCGCGACGTGGGTGGACACCTGGGCGCCCGGCGCCTCGGAGACGCTGTTCACCCAGGACGTCGGCTTCAAGCTGGAGCCGGGCAGCCTGATCGTCCTGCAGATGCACTACAACCTGCTCGCGAGCGACGGCAAGCCGGCCGGGTCCGACCGCTCGGCGGTGCGGCTGCGGCTGACCGACGGCACGCCGCAGACCCGGGAACTCGACACGATGCCGCTCGACGCGCCAACCGATCTGCCCTGTCCCGCCGGCGAATCGGGTCCGCTCTGCGACCGGGCGGCCTCGATCGCGGACGTGACGAAGCGGTTCGGGCAGGAGGTCGGCGCCACCGCGGACGAGCAGCTGGAGGAGTGCGGCCAGAGCGCGCCGAAGCCCGGTGACACCCAGATCTGCGACCACGAGGTGGAGGCGCCGATGACGTTGTTCGCCGGTTTCGGCCACATGCACCTGCTCGGGCGGGCCATCAAGGTCGAGCTCAACCCCGGCGGGCCGAACGCGAAGGTCGTGCTGGACGTGCCGCAGTTCGACTTCGACAACCAGCGGCTGGTGAAGCTGCCGGAGCCGGTGGAGATCGGTCCCGGGGACACGCTGCGGGTGACGTGCACGCACGACGCGGGGCTGCGCAAGAAGCTGCCGCAGCTGAGCAAGCTGCCGCCGCGCTATGTGGTGTGGGGCGACGGCACCAGCGACGAGATGTGCGCGGGCATCATGACGGTCTCCCCCCGCAAGTCCTGACATGACACGGTTGCGTTGGGACTCCCCGAGGCGGTCGCCGGTCTGGTCGTTGCTGCCGCTGCGCGCTTTTCTCGGTGGCACCTTCGTCTACGCCGGTCTCTCCAAGCTCCTCGACACGCACTACTTGGACGGCACCTCGCCACTCGGTGTCCACGCGCAGATGGTGAGCGCCGCCGCGACCTCCCCGATCGGCCCGCTGGTCTCGCTGGCCGCCGACCACGCGACCGTCGCCGGACTGGCGATCGCGTTCGGGGAGGTCGCGGTCGGGCTCGCCACCCTGCTCGGGCTGTTCACCCGGCTCGCCGCACTCGGCGGAGTCCTCCTCTCGCTCAGCTTCTTCCTGGTGGTGAGCTGGACGACTCGGCCGTACTACCTCGGGGCCGACGTCGTGTTCGCCGTCGCCTGGACCCCGTTGCTGATCGCGGGCGACGCCGGGGTGTGGTCACTGACCGCCCGGTTGCGTGCGCAGGTGCGGCGCGGGCTCGGCCTGCCGGTGCACCCCACAAAGGCGGAGGAGGGAACGGTGCAGGACCACGTCGAGCGGCGCACCGTCCTGCGGGGCGGTCTGATCGCGGGGGCGGCGACCGCCGCCGGAGTCACCGCGGGCAGCGTGCTGGCGCTCACCGGGCGCCCTGTCGGCTCGCCGGCGGCCCCGGTGAGCCACGGCCCGGTCATCGCCGCCGTCGACGACGTCGCCGTGGGCTCGTCGAAGAGCTTCACGACGCCGGACGGGACGCCCGCCCATCTCCTGCGCCCTGCGCGGGACACCTTCCTGGCCTACAACGCCACCTGCAGTCATCAGGGCTGCCCGGTCGCCTACGTCGGCCCTGGATTCCGGTGCCCCTGCCACGGCGCCACCTACGACGAGAACGGACAGGTGACAGGAGGGCCGGCACCCGCGCCGCTGGTCAAGATCCCGGTCGAGGTCGTCGAGGGCCAGGTGGTGCTCGCCTGACTGCTAGATCGGCCGGGTGAGCCTCAGGTCGTAGGCGAGGATGACGGCCTGGATCCGGTCCCGTGCACCGATCTTGGAGAGGACCCGCCCCACGTGGGTCTTCACCGTCGACTCCGACAGCGTGAACCGCCGCGCGATCTCGCCGTTGGTGAGGCCCTGGCCGACGGCGACGAGGATCTCGCGCTCACGACTGGTCAGGGAGCTCAGCCGGGGATCCTCCGGCACGGGCCGGCAGAGGTCGTCGCCCTGCCGGTCGGCGACCGCGTCGAGCAGCCGCCGGGTCAGCGCCGGCGCGATCACCGCGTCCCCGGCGGCGACGGCCCGGATGCCGGCGAGCAGCTCCTCCGGCCGGACGTCCTTGAGCAGCACCCCGCTCGCCCCGGCCCGCAACACGGCGAGCGCGTACCGGCCCACGTCGAACGTCGTCAGCACCAGGACCCGCGAACGCCGACCGGCGGCGGCGATGCGCCGGGTGGCCTCGACGCCGTCGACGCCCGGCATGCGGATGTCCACCAGCACCACGTCGGGATGCAGTTCGGTGATCCACCGAACGGCCTCGGCGCCGTTCTCGGCCTCGCCGACGATCTCGGTGTCGGGCGTGCTCTCCAGCAGCACGCGAACCCCGAAGCGCTGCAGCGGCTGGGCGTCCACCACGAGCACAGAGATCATGACCGGCTGCCTTTCAGGGTCGCCGCAGCGGCGCGTTCGGCCGTGGCCGGGACCGCTCCGGCCGGCGATGCCTACTTCCTATCGAGCGGACCTGAGACGACCGTTAGAACGGCGCTCGCCGAAGAGGCCGCCGGTTCGATCCCACTTCAGCCGGAAGGCAAGTTCGTCGAGGTACATCAGGTCCACCAGGACGTGCCGGACCCCGGATTCCGCCTCGACGCGCCTGATCAGCGCGGAGGCCTCATCCACGACGGTGTCGGTGCGAATGGGCGGGTAGATGCGCAGAATCACGTCCAGCTCGTTCGGGTCGCGTCCTGCGCGAGCACCATGTCGCGGAGTTGGGGAGCACCAACGCCGGCAGCCAGCCGTCGGCCTGGGTGGCCACGCGGCGCATCGAGGGCGAGACGAACGCGGACGCGCTGGGCATCCCGTTCGCGAACAGGCCTTCCGGTCTGGACGGCTTGACCGCGGGGCCTTGGCCGGACGGCGAGCGTTGCTGGTGCTGGACAATGCGAGGGACAGCAGACAGCTGATGCCCTTGCTGTCGGCGTCGGCTGGCTGCCTGGTGGTGATCACCAGCAGGAGGGAGCTGACCTCGTTCGTCGCCTCGATGGGAGCGTCCTCGATCAGGATCGGGTTCAGACTCCTCGCGCTGCTGCCGCTCAGCCGGACCACGACGCCTGCGGTGGCGAGCCTGACGGCGGTGCCGGTGTCCCGTGCCCGAGCGGTGCTCCGCGAGCTGAGCGTGCTGTGCCTGATCACGGAGGACGGGCCCGGCCAGTTCAGCTGGCACGACCTGCCGGACGCGTACGCCGCCGAGTTACTGGCAGAAAACGTTGACAGCGAGGAACAACACGCGGCCTGCCGCCGCATGCTGCACCACTACCTCGTACTGACGCGCAACGCGTCGCTGCGTCTGCACTTCACTGACGACGTGCCGGCAGGTGAGGTCTCGAGTCCTGACCGCTGGCGTGGCACCTGCGCTACCACCTCGACTCGGCGTTCCTGTGGGACGAGATGCCGGTTGCGAACGAGATCTCCCTGCACGGGCGACGATGTCGGGACTGGGTACTCGCACGGGAGCCTCTCCCGCGCCGCCGCGATGCTCGGCGACGTGAAACTCACCGCGGAACATCTGCGGAGGGCGATTGAGGCGCGCGGTGCCCATCAGACCTAGGGCTACGCGCGCCTGCAGGCCGCAAACTGGTTCCTCCACATCGGCCAGTCCAAGAGCGGACTCGCCGCCCGGAGCAGGCGCGCGCACTGTTCCAGTAGACGGCTTCTCGCTACCAGCAAGAGGCTCTGCATGAGTAGACCGCGCTCTCCCACGTGAAGATCGGACGGTACGGCGCCGTCGTCGAGACCCTGGCAGTGAACTACGAGATGCTGGGCGAGCACCGCAAGGCCGCCGAGCTTTACGAGTTGTCGCTGAAGGTGATCCTTGAGCTGACCGATGCCAAGTGGTCACGGCTCCCCTGCAGCTTCGAGGAGCAGTTCATCGCCGAGAGCTTTTCGCTGGCTCGAACGCTGTACATGGCCAGAGAGACCGACCGAGTCCTCACGATGCTCGATCACGTTCGTACCGGACAGCAGGTCGATCACCAATGGTTCGTGGCGTGTCTTCGAGCGGTGGACGAACTGGCCTCCGTGTCGGCGGAGACGGGAGCCACTCAATTACCTCTTCTAACTGCGAGACCGGACCGTTCCCCTTTCCCGCTCGTGACACGTCCAGTCGAATATTCATTGGACATGTTTGTTGATCTGACTCCAATGGACGCTGGACACATCATGATCAACGGGGTAGATCCAATGAATTTGAGTTCGGCCGACTGCGAGGTCTTTTGACTCGCGGTGCTTTACCGTATTGGTACCCTGCAGGGCTCAGCCGATCGAGGGGATGGTGATCGTTGCTGTCCCAGCCACTCCACCATGCCATCGTCGTTGTGGACGTCGCGAAGTTCGGTGACAGAGCACGTGGCGACATGCATCGGTCCGCCGTGCGAGACGGACTCTTCGACGCCTTGAAGCACGCGTTCAACGAAGCCGGGATCGACTGGAAGGCGTGCGAGGTTCAGACCAGGGGTGACGGTGCCCTGATTCTCGTGCCCGCCCGCTTCCCTGAAAGACAGCTCGTCGACCGCGTGCCGACGAGACTGGCCGCGGGAGTGCGCAGGCACAACGCGAAATTCGCCGCTGAGGGAGAGATGCGATTACGACTCGCCTTCCACTCGGGTCCGGTGGAGGTCGTCGAGAACGGCAGTGCCGACGCCCCGGTGCTCCTGGCCTGCCGCCTGGTGGACTCGGACGAGGCTCGCGAAGCACAACAGGCCTCCGACGACCCGATCACGATCATCGTCTCCGAGGTCTTCTACCGGGACACGGTCCTCAACGAGCCCGCCGCCGAACCCAAGGCGTATCGACGAGTGCCACTTCGTGTGAAAGAAGGACACACGATCGCGTGGATCCGGTCGCACGCCAGGCCGCACTCACCCGCGCGGCCCATAGTGATCCAAGGGCTGCCGAGCACTCAGGAGCGTCCGACCGAGGCGGACGATCTGGTCGACGTCATCGTCGCCGCACCGGCACTGCGGCATGAGGAGGCGAGGATCCGATTGCTCGGCATGTTGCCTGACGAGATCTCCCTGGCCGTGCCTCATGAGCTGGATCTCTGGTCCTTCGCGCGAAAACTCGCCCACAACTGCGCGGAGCGGCCCGGCGGGCTCGCCCACCTCGCCGGCGCGCTGAAGACGTTCACCGGCGATCACCGGCGAGTGGAGGCATCGCCGCGACGACGAGCAGACGAACAGCCCCTGGTCCGGCTCCACTCGGCTCTGTCCGCCATTCCCTGTTTGGGTGACCCCGTGAGGAGCGAACTCGTCGTCCGCAGGCTTCGAGAGGCGCTGAACGAGGAGTTCGCCGTCGAAGGACGGCCAGGATCACACGCTTTCATCGCACATCTCACCTCTGTGTGCAGCCACAACGCCGACCGGCTGCTCACGTTGTTGAACGTGGTGAGCCTCTTCGAAGGCGAATCTCCGGCACTGGCAGACTTACGCGACGTCGTCGACGACCTAACCCGTGCCGAGCGCCCGGCAGACGTCTTCCCCTTCGATCAGAAAACCGAGCTCCTGAAGTTGTTGGCGGGCGCAGTCATCCCGAACATCGGGGACGTCTACCGGGCCGCGGGTGGTCCCGCCGCGCCCGATTTGGGCAAGCACACGACCTACCCCCGAATTCTTCACACACTGGAATCACTCAACGCGCGGCCGGACGGTCTACCGCGAATGCTGGTTTTCGTGGAGCAGATCGCGTCGCGGGTCGGCACGGAGTTGAGAGCGAGCCTCCGCCAGTGGACGAGAGCGATGGCCGAGTCGATGGGCCTGGACGAAGAGCTCTCGGAACTGCGCGACAAGATGCGGCGGGACCAGGACGCGGCGACACCACCAGCCCCGTCTACGCCGGTCGCCTACCTCGTGCTGAAACTGGAGCGGGAAGGACCTGCGGGCGGACGGTTCCGGCTGAGCAGCTGGCGGCAACTGGGAAACCCGTCGCGGTGGGAACCCGAGCGCGGTAACGACAAGGCGGGCTCGCTCGACAACACGAAGAGCCACGTCGCCTCGCTGGTGGAACTCGTCGAGGCCGACTGGGGTGAACGCCAGCCGGACATCCACATCGAGTTCGTGCTCGACACCCCTGATCTGGGCGTGCTCGACGTGGACCAGTGGCCGTGGGAGAACGCCCCGTACTCCGAACCGATTGGATGCCGGTACCCAGTGGTCGTTCGCAGCGCGGAAAGAATGCGCGCACGTCATTACCACCGGGACTGGCGGCGGCGCTGGGACGAGTTGTCGACCCAGCTCGGACACCTCGGGCACGTCGAGCCGCACGGCGTGTTGCGGGGGTACGGGACGGACGAACGCGGCCTGCGCCAGCTCCGTGCCGCGCTGAGCAGGAGGTCCGACATCGTGGCGCTGGTGCTGACCGCACAGCCGCAGACCGACGACGCGGGTCGGAGCGAGATCTCGATAGGCATCACAGCGGGTGTGCCTCTCATCTGGCTGCACCGCGAGGACTGCGACCCGCTCGAGTTCGCCTCCGCCATCGACCAGCTGATGCACGACGACAAAGCTCAGGACCACCTGCTCGAACGCGTTCGGCACGCTCGCTTGGCCGCCTACGCGAAAGCACAGGACGAGAAGCACATCGGCAGCGCTTTGACGGTGCTGTACGACGACCCGACCCGGCTGGTGACACCGCACCGGCCGGGACATCCGGGCGTGGAGGGGGCGGTCGGATGATCACGTGGCACGTGTACCGGGGCGATGGTTCAGCGGCGAAGTCGCCGCTCGGCAACCTGCCCGCGCCACCGCCGTGGCGGAAGTTCTCGGGGCAGGGCAACGCGTCGCGGCCCGACGACGACGGCGGAGAGGGCGACCGCCGGGTCGGCGCCGTGCAGCGACGGCCACGCGAACCGCATCCCGTCGAAGTGGCCATGGTCAACTCCAGCATTCACCTGAGGCGCCCGCTGCTCGTGACCGGCGCACCGGGCACGGGCAAGTCCTCACTCGCGTACCTGATCGCTCGCGAGCTCGGCCTCGGGCCGGTGCTGCGGTGGCCCGTCAGCAGTCGAACCACGTTGTCTCAAGGGCTTTTCCTCTACGACGCGATCGCACGGGTGCAGGCTGCCGCACACGAGGGCGAGCCGGACATCGGCGAGTTCATCCACCTCGGCCCGCTCGGCACCGCATTGCTGGCGGCGGATCTCCCGCGTGTTCTGCTGATCGACGAACTGGACAAAGGGGACATCGACCTGCCCAATGACCTCCTCAACGTCTTCGAGGAGGGCGAGTACGAGATCCCGGAATTGGTCCGCTACTCCAAGCGACAGGCCGAGGTGACTGTGCTGACACACGACAGGGGCCACACCGCTACCGTCCACAACGGACTGGTCCGTGCCGCGAGTTCCCGATCGTCATCATCACCAGCAACGGCGAGCGCGAGTTTCCCCCTGCCTTCCTCCGACGATGTCTGCGCCTGCACATCGGCAACCCGACAGCACAACAGCTCGGTGCCATGGTCGCGGCCCACTTCGACGGGAGGGAACGCGCCGACACCGGCCGCCTCATCACCGAGTTCCTGGAACGCAGCAGCGAGGTGGGCGGACTGGCGGCCGACCAGCTCCTGAACGCCGTCCACCTGGCCACCGGTCTGGCGACATCCGGTGCCTACACACCCGATGACGACTGGAGGGACCTTCTCACCGCCATCTGGCATCCACTGGCGGAACCCAGATGAAGGGACCACCAGACCTTCCCGCGCAGAACGTGGTGCTCCAGCACTTCGACGTCGCCGACGGCGGCGTCGAACGGCTGTCCACCAGCGGTCTGTCGTATCGGGAGATTCGCGACTCGCTGTGGCTGGCGGCACGAATCCATGCGCCCGAGATCGAATCGCCGGCGTCACCGGATCTCACAGAACCGATCTCAGAGCCCCTGACGTCGGCACCGGAAACGCGGCCTCGGTCAGAAGAGCGACCGCTGCCCGCTCCGGAGCCCGAGCCGTTCGACGTGGCCGAGCCCGAACCGGCGCCGGAGCACTTCGAGCGGTGGACGCCCAGCGCGGAGACCGTGTTCACCGGTCTCACGGACAGGGACGAGAAGAAAGGCCGCGCGGTGTCGGCGTGGCCGACCATGCCCGCGATGCCGGAACGTCGCGCGATCAGCCGTGCGCTGCGCCGGTTGTCCCGTCCGCACCCGTCGCCGTGGCAACAGGTCGTCGACGAGGAGGCGACGGCCATCCGCGCGGCCCAGGACGGCCTCTGGATACCTGAGCTGAAGGCCGCCCCGTCGCGCCGGTTCGACATCGCATTCGTCGTCGACGCCGCGGTGGCGGGTGACATCTGGGAGCACACCACACGTGAATTTCGCGCGACGCTCGAGCAACAAGGCGCGTTTCGCGATGTGCGCACCTATTTCTTCGACACCAGCAGCGCCGAGCTGCCGGACCGGCCGCTGCGCAGCGAAGGCGACGCCACCCACGACTGCGGTTTTCTCGTGGAGCCCACGGGCATGCGCATCGTGCTGGTGCTCACCGACACGATCGGCAAGGCGTGGCACAGCGGCGCGATGAGCCGTGTGCTCCACATGTGGGCCGAGCACATGCCCGTCGCGATCGTGCAGACGCTGGCCCAGCGGCTCTGGTCGTGGGGTGGCGTGGTGACCCGCCACATGCTGCTGCACTCCCCCGCGCCGGGTGTCCCGAACAAGCGGCTCCGCGTCAACGGACTCACCACTCCAGACGTCATTCCAGTGCCCGTGCTCGGTCTGTCCGCCGAGTGGATGTCCGGCTGGTCCAGGCTGATCGCCTCACCCGGTGCACAAACGGTGAAGACCACGGCGACGTTGGTAAGCGCTTACCCAGATCGATTGCCGCTCGACTCCGACGAAGACGAGACACTGACGCCGGAGGAACGCGTCGTGCGGTTCCGCACCTACGCGTCCGGCGACGGCTTCCACCTCGCAGGGCTCCTTGCCGCAACGCCGTTGAGCCCATCGCTGATGAAGCTGGTGCAGCGCGTGCTGCTGCCCAGTTCCGATCTCTCCGCGCTCGCCGAGGTCATGCTGGGCGGCCTGATGCACAGGGTGCCCTCCTCCGACACGTCCGCGCACGCCGTCGCCTACGAGTTCAAGGACGGGGTGCAGGAAGAGCTGCTGGCCACCGGCCGCAGGCTGGAGACAGCTCGGGTCGCTCGTGTCCTCGACGACCACGCCGGGTCTGACATAGCGGCGCTGCGCGATCTTCGCGCCACCCTGGACGATCCGGCCCGCGTCCTCGAACCGGACGTCTCGCCGGAGAACCGCCCGTACCTCAAGGTCCAGGCCGCCGTGTTGCGCGCACTCGCCGGCCCCTATGCCCCACGCGCCAAGCAGCTCCGTAGAGCGCTCGACGAGTTCCCGGTTCCGCCGCCGCACAAGGGCACCTCGACGGAACCGGATCACCCCACTCGCCAACTTGACGGAGACGAACACGTGATCACAACCGACTCCCAGCCGATGGTCGATCCGGCAGCGGAGCCGCAGGGAACCGAGACGCCGCAAGGAGTTGACCAAGTGAGCGCACCCGGCACGCACACCCCGGCACTTGAGCGGCGCACGTCCGGTTCACAACCACAGATCTGGGGGTCTGTGCCGTTGCGAAATCCCGACTTCGTCGGGCGGACCGAGCTGCTCGACCAACTGCGCACGCGGCTCAACGTCTTGGGACCGACGGCCGTTCTGCCCGAGACGCTGCACGGTCTCGGCGGCGTCGGCAAGTCCCAGACGGTGGTGGAGTACATCCACCGCCATGCCGCGGAGTACGACCTCGTCTGGTGGGTGCCCGCCGAGCAGGTCGCTCAGATCAACGCCAGTTTCGTCGAACTCGCCAAACGACTCGGTGTGGCGACGGCGGGATCCGCCGACACGGCAGTGCCCGCCGTGCTGGAGACCCTGCGGACCTACGATCCGGCAAAACGCTGGTTGCTCGTCTTCGACAACGCCGACGACCCGCAGGACGTGCGGCAGTTCTTCCCCGCCGGATCCGGCCACATCATCGTCACGTCGCGCAACGCCGACTGGAGTGGCGTGGCCCGCTCCGTCCTCGTGGACCTGTTCACCAGGGCGGAAAGCATCGAGCTGCTGCACAAGCGCGGCGGTGACATCGACGACGACGAGGCCAACGCGCTCGCCGAAGCCCTCGGTGACCTGCCGCTCGCAGTGGAGCAGGCCGCCGCGTGGCGGGCGACCACCGGCATGCAGGTCCCCGAATACCTCGAACTGCTGGAGCAGAACCGCCCGGAACTGCTGGACGCCGACGAACCCGGTGACGAACAGGTCCCCGTGGTCGCGGCGGTGTGGAACGTTCCCCTGAAGCGGCTGCGCGAGCAACACCCCGATGCTCTGCAGTTGCTCCGGGTGTGCGCCTTCTTCGGCCCGGAGCCCATCTCGCAGAAGCTGTTCCGCGGTGTGCGCAACGCTCCCGTCCCCGAAGAGCTGAAGGCCGCGCTCCGAGACCCGATCAAGCTCGGTCGCGCCGTGCGCCAGATCAGCCGGTACAGCCTCGCCAAGCTCGACCACCGCAACAACTCGCTGCAACTGCACCGCTTGGTGCAGACGGTGTTGAAGAACGGTTTGTCCGACGACGATCAGGAGATCATGCGGCACGCGGTGCACGTCCTCCTCGTCAACGGCGCTCCGGACGACCCCGACGCAACGAAGAACTGGCCGGAGTACGCCGAGTTGCTGCCACACGCCCTGGTGTCGCGGGCCGCGGACTGCCCGGACGAGTGGGTTCGCGAACTGGTGGACAACCTGGTCGTGTACCTGCTCAACGCTGGCGACTTCGGCGGTGCGCGCGACCTGGCCGGTCAGGCTGTCAAATCCTGGACGGCGAAGCTGGGGGAGTCCGCCGAGGACACCCTCAAGATGTCCCGCCGGCTCGCGGTGGCGATGCGCCGGCTCGGTGAGATCGAAGGCGCCATCAGTCTGAACGAGAAGACCCGCCGGCTGCTCGCCGAGACCGTCGGTGAGAACCACGAGAGCATGCTCGAAATGCTCGATGCGGTCGCGGCGGACCTGCGGTCCCAGGGCCGTTTCCGCGAGGAGATGGAGCTGCAGCAGACGGTGTACGACAGGTCAAAGGAACTGCTCGGCGGTGACGAGCCGACGACTCTGCGGTACGCACACAACCTCGCGGGCTGCCTGCGTCTCATGGGCGACTTCATCGCGGCGCGCAAAGTGGACGAGAACAACCTGCGGCTTCGCACATCAGTGCTGGGAGCGGACCACTCCCAGACACTCGGTTCCCGCAACGCGCTCTGCATGGACCTGCGCGAGTGCGGTTACTACGTGGAAGCGGCACAGGAGCAGCAGCAGGCGCTCGACTACCAGGTCGAGGTGCTCGGCGAGGACCACCCGCGGGTGATCGGAGCGAAGCGGAACCTGTCGGTGGCGCTGCGCAAGGCCGGTGACCACAGGCGGGCCCAACAACTGTCCGAGGACTGCCTGGAGCGGTACCAACGCCGTCACGGTGACAACCACATCGACACGATCACCGCGTTGATGAACCTCTCGACCGACCTGCGGCACTCCGGCGAACTCGGCAGGGCGGAGAAGGCCGCGCAACGCAGCTACAAGCAGTTCGAATCGCACCACGGGCAGCGTCACCCCCACACGCTCATCGCCGCGCTCAACCTGGCCGTCATCCGCCGGCTGCGCGGCGAGGTCGGAGAGGCTCTGAAGATCGACCAGCAGGCGTACCTGGATCTGGTCGAGGTCTTCGACGCGGACCACCCGTCGGCACTGGTCGCTGCCACGAACCTGGCCAGCGACCTGGCCGAGCTCGGTGAGGTCGAGCGGGCCAAGACCATGGACGAGGACGCTCTGGAGCGGTCCCGGCGGGTGCTCGGTGACGAACACCCGTCGACGCTGGCCCTGGCTCTCAACCTCTCGATCGACCTGGACACCCTCGGCGACCACACCGGTGCGGCTACGTTGCACCGCCAGACCGTCGCGGCGTTCCGCAAGGTGCTGGGTGACGACCACCCGGCCACCATCGCGGCCACGCAGTCCACCAGGGCGAACTGCGACACCGACACCATGCAGCTCTGACAACCCGTCAGCTGGCGGTCTGGTCGAGCCAGACCGCCAGCGCACCGGGATCCGGCGCAGTCCCGGTGCGTCCGGCCACCGCACGATGCACCGCACGCACGACTTCGGGCCTGCGCGCCAACGTGGCTGAACCCGAGGTGACAGCCAATCCGGACCACGCGGTGACGTCCTCGGGTGAAGTGGTGAGCCGCGCCGCGAAGCCTTGTGCCGCCAGCGGCGCGTCGCCGTTGAGGAACGCGTCCTCCGCCTCGTCCACGAACCTCCGCCCGGTGACTCCGTGGTCGGCCATACTTGCTTTCAGGAACGTCCCCAGCGGAGAACGCCCCGTCCCCGGCGACATGAACACGACGTCTGCACCGAAATCGGATGTCGGCGCACGCCGATCGAGCCACGCCTCCGCCAGCGCCTCGACGACGTCCGGATCGGGCCGCACGTGGCGAAGCCGCCACAGCACCCGATGTTCGGATGTGATCGTCTCGACGGAATCGACCACGTCGGCCGGTACACCGGCCGGTGGGCACGCCGCCAACCGCAGTGAGACCGCGGCAACGAACCTGCGGCCAAGCTCGGTCAGCTGAGGTGTGCGGCGCAGGGTTCGCACGACCTCGCCGACCTGGCGGTGACGGTAGGCGAAGTTGAAGTGAGCACTGCGGACCAGATGCGTGGGCACGAGTTCGCGCTGCACGTACCAGAACTCGACCACGGTGGTGAACGCGTAGATGCCGTGCAACAACCCCGTCAACGGCCTCGGGTAGTCGAGCCACGGCGCGTAGAATCGGCACTCGTCGTCGTCCTCGCACAGCATCACCAGGTCCAGCAGAGCGTTCACCTTCGAATGCTGGATTTCGTGCAGGAGGGCTTCGGCGAACTCGACCGCGGTCCGCTTGGGCGACATCGCAATGCTGCCGAAAGCCGCGGTGGACGAGGCGGCGAACACCTGTTGGTCAGCACTGAGCGGGACCACACTCGTGATGCAGGAGGACAACTCCTCCACACTTTTCGGATGGCACGCGGTCAGCAGATCCCATGCCTCGTCCACCAGTTTGCGCCATTCGGCGATTTCGTGGTCAGAAAGTGGACACGCAGGGAGGGGGGCGGTGAACTCGCGGTACGGGTCGAGATCGTCGAGAACCAGTTCGACGGTCTGCCCGCGTGCCACGCCTCGGTGTCTTTTCACGGGTTCCAAAGCAGAACGCTCGGACATTCCCTGCACCGTCAGCGACAACCCGGCCGGCGTGTTGCACAGGACCGCGTGCCCCACCGGCACTCTCGTCGCCGGCCGCAGAACACCGACCGAAGGCAACGTGACCGCACCGTGCACGACCGGCACCGCGATCTCGAACAACACTCCACTTCGGACCGCCGCCGCCGCTGCGACCAGCTGGAACCCTCCCACCTCCGACCAGAACGGAGTGTCGTCCAGGGCCATGCCCAGCACCTGGCGCAACGCACGGCTCAGCCACACCCCCACCGTCGGGTACATGAGCACGTCCTCGACAGCGGCGGGCGACACGCTCTCAGCCTCGGCGAGCAGGTCCCAGGCGCGCTCCACGTCGAACAACGGGCCGAGCCGGTCGGCCATCTCCGCAGCGGCGTCGACGAACGTCCTCAACCGCAGCTTGCGGATGCTGTACTGCCCACCGCGCAGTACATCGATTCCCGCACGCGACACCGACCCGTGGCAGATCTCGTCGAACACGAAACGTGACAGGCGGTGTGTGGCAACTCCCGCCGGCCGCGCACCGCCTCTAGTCACGCTGCCCCTGAACGGAATCACCGAACCTGCCGAGCCTGGCCTCCTCGAAGGTTCGTTGAATCGCCTTGTCCAGCAAAGGAGTCCGCAATGTTCGGAGATCGGACAAGCACACCTCGGTGAGATCGAGCACCACCGAGGGGAGATCCAATGGTGAACCCACTGCTGTCACGTCGACTGCCTCCCCACACGCGCCCGCTGATTCCATGATGCCTGACCGGACCGCTCTCTGGGAGCGCCCAGGCGGATATCCCCCAGGGGCCAACAGGTCTACTCCTGTCACTGCCCGTGCTGGTTTCATGGAATATTTGTGCGGACAGTTCTGAAGTTGGCATCGGTGATCATGCACGCCGACATCGGTTCACCTGACCGAAGACGCCACCACAGGTCACAGCGCGCAGGTCTGGTCACGGAGTCCGGAAGACCTTCGAGGTCCGATGAACCCACCTTTGCACCGTTCGGTTCGGTCCCCGTTCTCAATTGTGGTCACGGTGCTTTCATGATCGTGTCGATCGCCCTGCCGAGCTGTGCGTACTTCTGCGTGTACAGGACGGGGAAGACGCCGGGCGGGTCGGCCGGGCGGACGGTGTCGGTGTAGTCCATGCCCAGGTTGCCGAACACCACGACGATGTAGTCGCGCGCGGCCTTGCCGGGCAACGACTTCACGATGCCGGCGTCGGATCCGGAGGTGCTGGTCCAGCCGGTCTTGTGCGCGAAGGTCACCTCCGCGGTGTCGTTGCAGGGGCGCACGTCGCGGTCGTAGATGGCGTCGCCGACGGTGACGGTGCCGTCGGGTTCGATCCAGCGCGCCGGCACCTGTTGCGGGATGCCCCGCGAGGGATAGTCGCGGCCGCACCAGTTCGGCGTGGAGAGCATCTCGTTGTGGCCCTGGCCCGCCAGGGTTGCCAGGAAGAACGCCCGCGACGGCGGTGAGAGTTCGGCGGCGGTGATCGGTTTGCCGTTGTCCGTCGTCCACAGGACGTCTGTGCCGCCGTTGATGAGCAGCAGGAGCTTCGCGGTGTCGAGGGCGCTCATGTTCGCGCCTCCCCAGCTGCCCCCGTTGCCGGGGATCGTGCCGGTGAGCATCAGGGTCGGCATTCCCAGGTCCGCGAAGGTCTGGTTGACGTGGTCCCACGCGTTCAGGTCGTGCAGCAGTTTGACCAGCGCGCAGGTGGACTCGTTCTGCGACTTGGTGATCATCTCGTCGAAGTGCTGCCGGACCTTCTTGGTCGAGGGGCCGCCGCAGGCCCCTCGCGCCGGGGCCGGGGTGTAGGCGTAGTCGGCTTCGAGGTCGATCCTGCCCTGGTCCGCCAGTCGCAGGACGCCGAAGCCCACGAGCAGTTTGAGGACCGATGCCGGATACGGTGAGGAGAAGTCGATCGGCGCGTTCTCCCGGCCGGGCAGGACGTCCCGCGTGCCGATGCCGCCGTTGAGGTCCCACTCCCGGTCGTTCCACCAGCGGTAGCGGACCTGTGCGGTGGACAGCCCTGGGGCTTGCACCGGCACGATCACGCCGTTGGGGTGCTGCGGGCTGAGCAGCACGTTCGCCACCGACTTCGGACGGCCGAGCGGGTCGAGTTCGATGACGGCCGCGTCCAGGTTCGGCGTCTGGTGCAGCGGTGTGCCGTCGGTGCGCGACCTGGTTCGGCTGGCCAGCTCTGCGGGTGAGGGGTCGTACTTGTCCTGCTGTTCTGGCGGTGGTGCGCTGGGTTCTGGCGGGGTCAGGTCGATGACGTCCTTGAAGTTCTGCGCGACCACCGCCTCACGCAGGCGTTCCGCGAGCAGCGGGCTTTCCGAGGCGGACACCGGTGTCGTGGAGGTGGCCGCCATCGTGAGCGCCGCGCACAATACGCTGATCCGCTTGAGCTTCGTGGTTCGTGCGCTCATGCGGACCATCGTGACCAGGGAAGAGCGTGGTTCGCGTGGCGACGGGCTCAAACCGCTGGATGAGGTGATCCGCCGGCACGCCACGAAGCGCCCGGCCGAGCGATCCGGCCGGGCGCTTCGTGGCGAACAGGGGTGTCAGGCGTACCGGCCCCCGAAGTGATCACCGGTATGAGCCAGTGCGTCGACGACCTCCCGTGCCGTGCCGCGGGTCAGCGGTCCGAGTCGTCCTCGGAGTCCTCGGAGTCCTGGACCTCGATGTCGGGGTTCAGGCACGGGCCGCCGTCGTTGTTGGAGAGGACCGGCACCGCGATGACGTTCACGTCGACGTGGCAGACGTTGAGGTCGCTGAGGAGCTCGGAGTCCTCCATGTTGACCAGGCCCACCTGGTGGGTGTGGTCGTAGCTCGAGGCGAGGTCCCTCATGTCGTCCATCGCGTCACCCTGCGTCGCGAACGCGGGCGTGCCCATCATCAGAAAACCCGCGCCAACAGCAGCCGCGGCAAAAGCCTTCTTCAGCATGTCGTCTTCTCCAGTCGTTCGATCTGCGTGTGCAACGAAGGAGGAACGGAGCCCGGCCACCCCGCCGAGCCCCGTTCCCCGGCTGTGGGACGGCGCCCACAGGGGCGGGCGCCGTCTCACGTCACTTGTCGTCGGGGTTGGCGCAGAGGCCGCTGTCGTTGTCCGACAGCACCGGCACCGCGATGACGTTGACGTCGATGAAGCAGGCGTTGATGTCGCTGAGCACCTCGGAGTCGTTCAGGTGCGCGATGCCGGTCTGGTCCGTGATGTCCAGCTCGGGGGCGTCCGCCAGAGCGGTGGAACCGATACCGAGGAAAGCGCCCGCGATAGCGACGGCCGCTCCTGCCTTCTTCAGCACAGAAATCTCCTTTTTTCTTTCAGAAAAGAACGCTTCGGGTGGCGCACACCGTCCGCAAGTCTGGGAGGACCGTATCCACACGATCAGGAGACTCCAAATCATCGATCACGCTTTGGCGTGAACGCGACAGCACCAAACCACACCTTCGGGTGATGCCGTGTTTTTGATGTTTAGAGGTTTTTCGGCGGTCCATCAGGACAAACATGGGAACGCCTCGTTCGCATCCTGCAATGGGGTGAAAGGTCTCCCCCGCGCACGCCCTGGAACCGCGTCGGCGCTGGTACGCGCCCCTCGCACCCATGCCGGGAGAGTTCCGCCGCAGTGGTCGGCAGAGTCCCTTCGCAGCAGCTCCTACCAGCGCTTTTGGCGTCATTCGAGCCGCGCTCCGGAGCAGCCGTTCCCGATGCCGGAGGGGGCAGGACCTGGCGCGGGCATGTCGGCCAACGGCAGACGCCTGCGTTTGTCGGCGGTGCCGTCAAGCAATACGGTCGATCTCTCACCACCGGACTTGGTCGAGTTGAGCCGGCAGCTCGGAATCGCGCTAGAGACCGAGGATGCAACCGGGTAAATGCGAATCGCGATGGTGTCGGTGCAGGCCAGTCCGCTCACCGAAAACACGGGCCAGGGCGCTCATGTGGCCGAGCTGTGCGCGGGATTGAGTTCCGCCGGACACGAACTGACCGTCTACACGCGGCGCGAGGACTTCACGTCGCCCGACCGCGTCGGCGCCGAGGGTTACGACGTCGTGCACGTTTCCGCGGGACCTGCTCGCGTGCTCGCGGAGAAAGAGCTCTGGGCGCATCTCGGCGACTTCGCCGAGTTCCTCACCGGGCAGTGGCAGCAGCGCCGCCCGGACGTCGTGCACGCGCACCACTGGACGTCGGGCCTGGTCTCGATGATCAGCGCGCACCACCGTCAGATTCCGGTGGTGCACTCCTACCACGGGTTCGGCGAGTCCGACGTGGAGCAACGACGGGGCGCCGAGGCCCTCGTCGCACGCAGGGCGGCGTGGTTCACGGCGACGAGTTCGGCGGAGGTCGAGCGGCTGTGCCAGCTGGGTGTCCGCCGCGCCAAGGTGTCGGTGATCCCCAGCGGCGTGAACCCCGCCTTCTTCAGCCCGGACGGCCCGACCGAGTTCCACGACGGGCGGATGCGCATCGTCGTGGTCGGTGAACCGGGCCCTGGCACCAGCTCCGCGGCGATCGGAGCCGCGTTGTCCACTGTGGACAACGTCGAACTGGTCAGCACCGGGGCGGTTCCGCGCGCGAGGCGGGCGATGGTGCTGAGGTCGGCCGACATCGCCGTGTGCGCTCCGGACGCCGAGAAGTACGGCATCGCCGTGCTCGAGGCGATGGCCTGCGGTGTTCCCGTGGTGGCCACCTCCGTCGGCGCGCTGAGCGACATCGTCGTGCCGGAGGTGACAGGACTGCTGGTCCAGCCCCGGGACGCCCGGCGGCTGGCGCGGTCGTTGACGACGTTGCTCGCCGACGAGACACGGCGGGAGCAGTTCGGCATCGCCGCCCGCGACCGCGTTCTCGGCCGGTACTCGCGGCACCGGCTCGCGAAGGAAGCTGCCGGCGTGTACGAGCGCGTCTCCACCGGCCTGGGTTCCGCACGGGCGGTGACCCCGGCGCCGTGAAACCGAACGAGTGAGCGCAGTGCTGTTCCAGCACTCCCGGTGACGGAATCCGTGCCCGCTGTTCATTCGAAGAGTGAGCCTGTTCGTCGTCGCGCCGGGTAACCGCCGTTGGCCGGAGACAGCGATGGGAGTTCCACTTTGGACCACAAGCGGATAGGGCCCAGCCTGGGCAAACTCGCCGGGCTCTGCCTGCTGGCAGGCGTTCTGCTCGCCGGGCTCCTGTATCCCCCGGCGGCTGCGCTCGGTGCCCTCTCCAACAAGATCAGCGACCAGGTCGGGTCCACGCTCGCGCTCATGCTGAGCGACCACCCGCCGTTGATGACGACGGTGACGGACAGGAACGGCGCGCCGATCGCGTACCTCTACGACCAGTACCGGGTGCGAACGCCGCCGGAGAAGGTCTCGCCGCACATGAAGTCGGCCCTGCTCTCGATCGAGGACCGGCGCTTCTACGACCACAACGGCGTTGACTGGCTCGCCACGCTGCGCGCCGCGGCGCGCAACAACGCCAACGGCGCGGTCGAGCAGGGCGCGTCCACGCTGACGCAGCAGTACGTCAAGAACTACCTCGTGCACGTCCTCGCCCGCACCGACGAGAACGCCCAGCACGAGGCCCAGGCGCAGAGCATCACCCGGAAGCTCCGGGAGGCCCGCATCGCGGTCGGCCTGGAGATCGCGCTGAGCAAGGACGAGATCCTCGCGCGGTACCTCGACCTCGTCCCCTTCGGATCGACGATCTTCGGCGTCGCCGCGGCCTCGCAGGCGTACTTCGACACCACGCCGGACAGGCTGACCGTCGCGCAGGCCGCCACGCTCGCGGGCATGGTGAACAGCCCCACCGCGCTGGACCCGGAGACCAGGCCGGACAAGGCGGTCGAGCGCCGGAACCTCGTCATCGACGCGATGGTGGCGAACGAGAAGCTCTCGGCGTTGGAAGGCGCCAGGCACAAGGCCGCGCCGCTCGGGCTGAGCAGGCCCGTCCGCACGCTGCGGACCGGGTGCGTCGGCGCCGGACCGTCCTACGGGTTCTTCTGCTCGTTCCTCGTCGAGCACCTGACCGAGGCGGGCTTCGACCTGGAGGAGCTGAAGATCGGCGGCTACCGCGTCGAGACCACTTTGGACCCCGGGATCACCGCGCACGCCAAGCAGGCGGTCGAGGCGCAGGCACCGAAGGACACGCCGGGCGTGGCCAACACGATGGCGGTCGTGCGTCCGGGAAAGGACGCCCACGAGGTCGTGGCTCTGGTCGCGAACCGCGACTACGGCCTGAACAGCGCCAAGTTCCAGACGCAGTTCGACCTGCCGAGCGGGGTGGAGAACAAGTTCGGGACCGGGTCGGTCTACAAGATCTTCACCGCGGCGGCGGCACTGCAGAAGGGCTTCGGCATCGACACGGTGGTCGCCGCGCCCAACACCTACACCTCGAAGGTGTTCAAGGGCGGCTCGAAGTCGTGTCCGGCCACGGGTGAGCCGAACACGCACTGGTACTGCCTCGCCAACCACAACGACCGCTACCCGGCGCGAATGCCGTTGCGGCAAGCGCTTGCGACCTCGCCCAACACGGCGTTCGTCATCCTGGAGGAGCAGGCGGGCCTCGACGCGGTGGTGGACATGGCGTCCCGCCTCGGCATGCGCAGGACGATGGCGACGAACATCGCCGGCGTGGCCCCGACCCTCAAGGCGGCCAAGGACCTCCGCCTGACGCAGGCCGAGTTCTACTCCGGCAACGGCAACGCCTCGTTCACCCTCGGCCCCGCCCCGTCGAGCACGCTCGAACTCGCCAACGTCGCCGCGACGATCATGAGCGGCGGCGTCTGGTGCAAGCCGACCCCGATCCGCCGGGTGGTCGACAGGAACGGCCGCCAGGTCGACCTGGCGCGGCCCCCGTGCGAACAGGCGGTGCCCGAACCGCTCGCCAACGCACTCGCCGTGGGCCTCAGCGAGGACAGCAGGACCGGCAGCTCCGCGAACGCGGCGCTCAAGGCGGGCTGGAAGCGGCCGATGATGGGCAAGACCGGGACGACCGAGGAGTACAAGTCCGCGGCGTACGTCGGCGCGACTCCCGACTACGCGGGCGCCGTCCAGGTGTTCAACGACAGCACCTCCCCCAAGGGCATCTGCATCGGTGCGGGACCGCCGAGGCTGTGCGCGCAGGGCAACATCTACGGCGGCACCGTCCCGGCGGCGACCTGGTTCGAGACGATGGTGAAGGTCCACGCCGACCTGCCGGAGAAGCCCCTTCCCGAGGTCGAGGACCGCTACCGGCACGGCGACGCGCAGATGAAGGTCCCCGAGGTCGTCGGTTCCGGGGTCGACAAGGCGTCGGCCGTGCTCCAGCAAGCCGGCTACCAGGTGACCTCCGTGTCCGTCAGCGCGCCGCAGCCGCGCGGTGCGGTGGTGGCGCAGTCCGTGCGCGGATTGGCCGTGCGCGGCACCAAGGTGACCCTGTCGGTGAGCGCTGGGCCGCCGGCACCGCAGACCACCGAGCCGCCGCCGCTGGTGGCCGTGGCGACGTCGAGCCCGGCGCCACCGCCTACTCCGTGACCGCTTGTCTATCTAAGGAACCTGATATAAGGTTCCTTAGATAGGCAACGACTTGGAGTGACGATGACAGGCACCGCTCACACGGAAACCCACGCGCTCGACACCTCCGCCGGCGTGGTCGAACTGACCGTGCGGAACCGCGACGGCGACCGGCCGTTCCTGCTGCTGCACGGCGGTGGTGGTGTGGCGACGATGTCCGGTTTCGGCGACCTTCTCGCCGAGAGGACCAGTGCGCGGGTTCTCCTGCCGACGCATCCCGGGTTCGGCGGCACGCCCAGGCCGGAGGGGCTCACCAGCGTCATCGACCTGGCGCGGACCTACGTGGCGTTGCTGGACCTCCTGGACCTCACCGACGTGACCGTGGTCGGCAACTCCTTCGGTGGCTGGCTGGCCGCCGAGATCGCCCTGCTGGACAGCCCGCGCGTCAGCGGTGTGGTGATCGTCAACGGGATCGGCGTCGAGGTTCCCGGGCATCCCGTCACCGACGTGCGCGGTCTATCGCCCGCCGAGCTCGGCCGGCTGTCCTGGCACGATCCGAGCAAGGCCCCGGCGACTTCCGGCGGACCACGGCCGGACGTGGCGGCTCTGATCTCCTACACCGGAACTGCCATGTCCGATCCGACGCTCGTCTCACGGCTCGGGCGCGTGCAGGTTCCTGTTCGCGTGGTGTGGGGTGAGAGCGACGGGATCGTGGATCTGGAGTACGGCAAGGCTTTCGCGGCCGCGATCCCGACTTCGACGTTCACCGTGTTGCCTCGCAGCGGGCACCTGCCCCAGCTCGAATCGCCCGGGGAACTGCTCGGCGTGCTGCTCGACCGCTGAAGCCCTGTCCCGGGTCAGGCGGTCGGCCCCGCCGTGGACACGAGGACGTCGACCACGCGCTGCATCTGCGGCCAGTCGGCGACGTTCGAGGCGCCGTAGACGATGTAGTCCAGACCTGCTCGCCGCCAGTAACGCGCGAACGCGTGCCGTTGCACGCCTTCCGCCGTGTACAGGAACTCCCATTCCACTGCGGAGGTACTAGATGACACAGTGGTCAGTTTGAGCCGTTGGTAGCCGGTCTTCACACTGGCCTCGTTGGCCGCCACTGCGTCGTAGAGCGGCCGGGACTCCGAGGTGCTTGCCCCGTAACGGATGACGGCGCCCGGCGTGGCGGGGTCGTCGGCCTGGTGGTTGGTCGGCTGGCTGCCCGCGGCGACCGTCCAGTTCTGCGGGATGGAGACGAAGACGCCGTTCGGGCCTGTCACCTCGCGGTAGCCCGTCGGGGTGGCGCGGGAACTGGACACCGAAGTGGACGGACGAGTCGTCGTGTACCTCGCCGGCGGCGTCGTGGTCGTTCTGGCTTGGTCGTACCTATTCGACGTCACGGGGACTGGTGCGCCGACGACGTCCGATCCGGCCGAGGGCTGGTTCTCACCGCGGACGAAGCTCACGACCACCACGGCGGCGACGACCACGAACGACACGACCACGGCCACCACCACAGCCTTGCCCTGCAGCGGTTTTCGCGGCTCGGTCGGTGTCATGTAGGTGTTCACGGCCTGGCTGGGCGGTTCCGTCCAGGGCTGCTCGGCCGGGTACTCGTACACCGGCGCCGCCGGGCCCGGTGTGCCCGATGCCGGTACCGGTCCCCACAGCGGAACTCGCGGCGGGGCCGCGTCGTCCCTTGTCACACCGGTGTTCTCGGCGTCTTCCATGCCGGTCCGTCCTTCCCGAAACCACGGTCACCAGAAACAATCGCCACCACCTCGCGCGATGTTTCTCGTATGACGAGGACACCACGATGACCGCCGCGGGAAAGACGACGGACCAGGGCGTACCGGGCCGGGTGGCGGTCGGCACCGTCACCCGGTTCGGTCTCGTCCGCCAGGAACCACTTGCGAGAAGGAGAAGTGCGACTCTCGGCGCCTGGGGGTGCGCCGTGCTCGCCGTCGCCGAGGTGGCGCTCAGCCCGGTGGTGGGCGGTGTTCCGTTGCTGGCCAAAGCGGTTCTGGTCATCGCAGTGGTCACGGCGGTGACGTTCGCCGTGCACCGCTGGGTGCCGAAGCCCGGCAACGTCGACGTGCACCCGTTCTGGGTCAAGGAGGTGACGGGCGTCGAACACCCCTGTCGTGTCAGGGGTTCCCTGCCGCGCGGCCTGCCCGCGGAGGGCACCGGTGTCCAGGTGTACGGCCAGGCGGAGAAGTCCGGATCGGTGCTGGTGCGGGAGCTGATCACCGACGACGGCCAGGTGTACCGGGCCCGATTGCCGCTGCCGCACCGGATCGCGCGCGCCGTCGAGCTGCTGGACATCGCCCTGTGGGCGGGTGCGGTGCTGACTGTGGCGTGGTTGTTGGTGTCCTCTCCCTGAACGTTGCTCCGGTCGAGTGACGGTTCGGCGGAAGTTCCGGATGGAGTAATGGTTTTCCCGCCGCGTTCGATGAGACCGGCATCGAACGCGTGACGTCCTTGGTGGACATGAGGGAGCTGGTGGCGTGCCGAGGCCACTGATGAACAACAGATCCGACTCCGTCGCACAGCTCGGACGGACGACCGGCGCGACCGGCCGGGCGGGGACGAAGGTGCTCGGCGGGCGACGCTCAGCTCGTTATGTCCGTTCGCTGCAAGCCCTCGACGGCTCCGGCAAGGTCGCCACGGCCGACGTCAGCGAGATCGTCGACGCCGTGCACCGGGAGTTCGCCGACCAGTTCTGTTCCACACCACTGGGAATCGTCTCGCGCTGCTACCTCGGCGCACCGTACGAAGTGCACACCCTCGCGATGGACGGCTCCATCATCTCGCACTACCGCAACGGGGAACCGCTGCCGCACGGCATGGACCGCGCGCGATCCCTTGCGGAGTCCGAGACCTACCTCGCCATCGAGGTCTACCCGGACCGCCTGGTGTGCGTCCGCCCCGACGGCTCAACCGTTCTGCTGGAGAGTGACCGATGAACACCGTCCACGTCGACCTCAGCGGGGTCGAGAAGGCACTGAAACAGGTGTCGAGGAACCAGGAGGCGCTCGTCCAGCAGCAGGTCGCCCTGCACGGCGCCGTGTCCACTGTGCAGCGCAACCAGGACGCCACCCAGCAAGAACTCCTGGGTCTCAAGGCGCAGTTCGTCGAGTACGTCCGCCGCGACGAGCTGCGGCAGAACCTCCAGCTGGCGCAGGTCCAGATCCTGGAGGTGCGCGGGGAGCTCAACGACAAGTTCGGGAAGTTCGCCGAGGTGCGCGAACTCGCCACCGGCACGTTGCAGGCGCTCGACGCCGGCATCGTCTCGCAGGGCGCGATCCGCGACCTGTCCGAGGAACTGATGCTGCGCACCCCCGGTTACTGGCTCGCGCCCGCGCTCATCGCGGTCGCCGCCTGGATCAGGGACGAACCAGAGCTCGCGGCCAAGGCGATCGGCGAGGCGGTGCGCAGGGACAACGACAAGGCCTCGTTGTTCTTCGCCCTCGTGCTGCGCCGGCACCAGCGCGACCGGGCGACCGCCGCCTGGGTGCGGCAGTACGCGGCGCGGCAGGACCCGGCGAAGCTGTCGCCGGAGTTCGTTGTGGTGCTGGACGCCGTGTCGACCGGCACGTTCGGGCGCGAGGCGAAACCGATGCTGCTGGAACAGATGTCCGAGTGGTACGAGCGCCTGGGCCAGGACCAGGACACCGTGGACAGACAGGTCGAGCGCTGGGCGAAGATGATCGACACGATGCGCCGCCCGGTGGACGCGCGCTACCAGTTGCTGCCCTCGCTCAGCCCGACCTGGCCGCAGCTCAAGGAGATGTTCGAGGGCGCGACCGTGCACGGCGCGACGGAGGAGATGCTGCGCGCCACGTTCGACGCGCCCGTGCCGCAGAGCCACGACCTCCACGTGCGGGTGGACAACATCCTCGACGGGCTGGTGCGCGACTTCGACGCCGAGGAAGCCCCGTACCGCAAGAGGGAGGCGTGGTTGCAGGCCGTCGTGAACGCGGACGGCGACCACGACGTGGCGAAGAAGGTGATGGCGGCGGAGGATCCGCTGCACGAGCAGACGGTCGACTTCCTCACGCTGCTCAGCAACGCCGCGCTGCACGGCGACCGGGCGGGTGCCTCACCCGGCACCCAGCGGTTCACGCTGGCGCTGGCGCGCGACTGGCTGGTGCAGGGCGCGGGCAGGCTAGAGGCGGGCAACCTCGCCTCGATGCCGTCGCAGGTGGAGCTGCGCGCCGAGGGCTGGACCGGCTGGGTGGACGGCGGCACCGACGAGCAGCAGCTGGTCGGTTCGCTGTCCGAGCACATCGACCGGGAGACCGCGAAGGCAGTCAGCGAGGTGCGGATGAGCGGTGCGGCCCAGGCCGCGGCCGTCTTCGGTGGCCTGGCGCTCCTGGTCGCCTTGCTTTCGGCGATCGGCGGCGCCAGCGGGTTCGCGTTGTTCCTCCTGCTCGTGGCGGCGGCGATGGGCATCTGGGTCGCGTTCGACATCCGGGCGCTCCCCGCTCGCCGGGCGGAGATCCGGCGCAAGGGCGATCAACGACGCGTCGCCGCCGTGGTGCGGCTGCGCGGTGCGATCGCCGAGCTCGTGGACCTGCGCGGTGAGTGGCAGCGGGAGATCTCGAAGGCGCAGTCGCTGCGCACGTTCGCCGAGGGGCTCACCGCGACCTCCTTCGTCGCCACCGCACCCGACCAGCTGCGAGGAGCCTGATCATGCCCGGACCGGCCCACAGCCAGGACCAGACCGCACGCCTGCCGGTGACCGAGGCGCGGCACGCCGTCTCCGAACGGGACATCGCGCTGCAGCTGCCCGAGTGGGACCTCCTGCCGCCCGCGGAGTTCCTCGACCGCCACCGGAGGCGGTGACCGCGATGCGACACGCTCCAGGTCCGTACGCGGACTGGCGCGCGTGGCTCGACGCGTTCGCCGAAGGCGCGGACCAGCCCTCCGGCCACCTCGCGCCGATCGACGAGCAGCTCGGGCCGCACGTCCAGGAACGGTTGCTGCGGCACGTCTCCGAGGCGTTCGCACGACGGCAGCGCCGCTGGGCGGACGGGTTCCAGCGCGACCTCCGCTCGCTGCTCGGCGACCCCGGACGGGCGGTGCACGCGCTGGCGGCGGCGATGACGAGCGCCCGCACCCGGCTCGCGCCGTTGCGCCGGTTCTGCGAGCTTCCCGCGATGCCACCGGCGTTGCGCGACGAGCTCACGTCCGCACTGGACGAGACGGTGCGGTCCTCACAGCGCAGCCTCGAGGACTCGGTCCGGCACGCGCCGATCGAGCTGCAGGCGGTGGTGCGCGGGAACCGGCTCACGGCCGCGCCGGCACCGCCGTCCCCTCCCCCGGCACCGGGCAGGCAGAGCCCCGGCCGGCGAGTGATCATCTGAGCATCGGAGAACCACATGCCCAACGGAGCGGAGACCAAGGCCCGCGTCGAGTCGTACCTGCTCGCCCGGATCCCGTTCGTCTCCATCCGCACGGTCGAACGCGCCCGCGTGCTGGACGCGCTCGGCGAGCTGGCCCGCGAGAAGCAGCTCGACGTCCTGGTGCACACGCTGAGCCAGGGGTTGCGCGACCTGCGCACCAGGACCGTGATCAGTGACGACAAGTCGTTGCTGGGCGCGCTCGAGCTCGCCGGCGAGTGGTTCCAGTCGAGGTCGAACCTCACGATCGTCTTCACGGACGTGCAGCACCTGACCGACGACAACGACGTGTCGCGGCGGTTCGCCGACCTGGCCGCGCTCGCCGAGGAGCACGGCGGCTGCATCGTGATCATCACCTCCGACCCGGTGTGGAGCACGCTGCAGCGCATGGGCATGTCGGTGCGGCTCGACCTCCCCGACTTCGACGAGATGCACCTGGCGATCAGGGAGTTCCTCCGCCCGTACGCCACCGACATCCGCATCGAGTGGAGTCCGGCCGACTACGAGCAGGCGGCGTCGATCCTCGCGGGCGTCACGAAGACGGAGGCGCTGAACATCCTTGCCACGTTCGTGGTGAAGAAGGAGATCACCAAGGCCGACCTGGTGCAGCTCAGCAGGGCCAAGGACTCGATCTTCAGCGAGCTCTCCGGCATCGAACGCGTCGAGCTGCGCCCCGGGGAGTACGAGGTCGGCGGCCTCAGCGGGCTGCGGCAGTGGCTCGACCGCAAGCGCGACCTGCTCACCATGGACCTGCGCGACCGGGGCATCCGAGCGCCGCGCGGGGTGCTGCTGGTCGGCGTGCCGGGGTGCGGGAAGTCCCTGTCCGCCAAGACGATCGCGTCGGACTGGCAACTGCCCCTGTACCGCCTCGACATGGGGTCGGTGCTCGGCGCGTACGTCGGCCAGTCGGAGAAACGGCTGCGCGAGGCGCTCGCGACGGCGGACACCGTGGCGCCGTGCGTGCTGTGGATCGACGAGATCGAGAAGGGCCTCGCCGGGTCCGGCACCGACTCGACCGGGGTGACCACGCGCCTGGTCGGCCAGTTCCTCTACTGGCTGCAGGAGTCGCGGGCGAGGGTGTTCGTCGTCGCCACGGCGAACGACGTCCGCTCGCTGCCGCAGGAACTGCTGCGCAGCGGCCGTTTCGACGACATGTTCTTCGTCGACCTGCCCGAGCCCGACGAGCGGCGCGAGATCATCTCGATCTACCTGCGCAAGTACCTGCGGACGCCGGTCGATCCCGCCCTGGTCGACGAGCTGGTCCGGATGAGCGACGGGTTCGCCGGCTCCGACATCCAGTCGGCGGTGACCGAGATCTGCCACGAGGCGATCCGGATCGGCGACGACAACGTCGGCGAGGACTACTACCTGAGCTGCTTCCGCAACGTCGTGCCGCTGCTGCGGTCGGCCCCGGAGAAGGTCGAGGAGATCAGGCAGCTGCGCGACCGCGCCATCCCGGCGTCCGGCCGGACCCGTGCCGCGGTCGACCAGCCGGCCGCGCCCCGCCGGGTCGTGCTCGGCTGACCCCACCTGCCAGAAGGCGGCGGCGCTGCTCCCCCTCGGCATCGCCGCCACCTTCTCCCCCGGCTGTGGACCCCCGTCCACGACGAAGAGGCTGTCAGGGTGAACCTGAAGCGACGCTGAACGATCCTGAAACGGATTTCAGGACTCGATCACGGCGGATGCGGCAGGCTGCCCCCATGCGCGTGCTCGTGGTGGAAGACGACCCCCGTCTCGCCGACCTGCTCACCCGCGGCCTGACCGCCGAAGGGTTCGCCGTCGACGTGGAGCGCACCGGGACGGACGGGCTGTGGCGGGCGCGGGAGCACCCGTACGACGTGATCGTCCTCGACATCATGCTGCCCGGTCTCAACGGGTACCGGGTCTGCAAGGAGTTGCGGGACGCGGGGGTGTGGACGCCGATCCTGATGCTCACGGCGAAGGACGGGGAGTTCGACGAGGCCGAGGGGCTGGACACGGGTGCGGACGACTACCTGACCAAGCCGTTCTCCTACGTGGTGCTGGTGGCTCGGCTGCGGGCGCTGGGGCGGCGGTCGCGCACCGCGCAGCCGGTGTTGCTGCGGGCCGGTGACCTGGTGCTGGACCCGGTGAGCCGGGAGTGCCACCGGGGGACCACGCGGATCGACCTGAAGGCCAAGGAGTTCTCGGTGCTGAGCTTCCTGCTGCGGCACGCGGGGGAGGTCGTCACCAAGTCGGAGATCATCGACGGGGTGTGGGACTCGGCGCAGGACCCCGATCCCAACCTCGTCGAGGTCTACGTGAGCGCGTTGCGGCGCAAGATCGACGCGCCGTTCGACCGGCGGAGCATCACCACCGTGCGCGGTGTCGGGTATCGGTTGGTGGACCGGTGAAATCGTTGCAGGTGAAGGTGACGGTGCTGGCCACCGTGGTCACGGCGGTGCTGGTCGGACTGGCCGGGGTGCTGATGCTGGGGGCGCAACGCCAGCAGATCGTCGTCCAGGCCGAGAACAGCTCACGGGTGCACTACGTGTGCTCCGGCAGCGAGTGCGTCGTCCTGGACGACCGGAAGCTGCTCGACTCGCCGGGCGCGGTGATCCGGTACGCGACCACCGAGGTGCGCCCGGAGCTGACGCTGTCGCCGTTCGGGGAGTTCGGGTACGAGGTGGTCGGGGCCGGGCCGCGCCCCACCGAGGAGGCGGCCTGGACGATCACCACGCGGGCGCAGGCGGACCTGAACACCGCGGCGCTGGGCCTGCTCGGGGTGTTCGTCCTGATCACCTCGCTGGTGTCGGTCACGGTGCTGACCGCGGTCGGCCGGGTGCTGCGGCCGGTGGAGGCGATGCGGGCCGAGGTGGCCGAGATCAACGAGAACAACCTCACCCGGCGCGTGCCGGTGCCGTCCTCCGACAACGAGATCGCGCGGCTGGGCGCGACGCTGAACGAGACGCTCGACCGGATGCACCGCACCGTCGAGGACACCCGCAGGTTCGTCGCGGACGCCTCGCACGAGCTGCGCAGTCCCCTGGCCGCGCTGCGGGCCGAGCTCGAGATCGCGTTGTCGCACCCGCACATGGCGGACTGGCCCACGGTCGTGAAGATGGCGCTGGAGGACGCCGAACGGCTGCAGGAGCTGACCACGGACCTGTTGCTGCTGGCCAGGTTGGACGCCGACGCGCTGGACAGGCAGGACACCGTCGACCTCACCGCGGTGGTGCGGCGGGAGGTCTGCCGCCGGGGGATGGTCACGCTGGACGTCGAGGAGCACGTGCTCGTGCCCGGACGGCGCGCGCAGCTGTCCCGGTTGCTCGGCAACCTGCTGGACAACGCCGAACGCCACGCGGGCACCGAGGTGGTCGTGCGGCTGCGCGGCGGGGCCACCGCGACGCTCGAGGTCATCGACGACGGTCCCGGCATCCCCGAGGCCGACCGGGAACGCGTCTTCGACCGGTTCACCCGGCTCGACGAGGCCCGCACCCGTGCCGCGGGCGGCGCGGGACTCGGGCTCGCCATCGCCCGCCGCATCGCCGGACGGCACCACGGCACGCTCGAGGCCACCGACGCCGAGGGTTTCCGCGGCATCCGTTTCGTGGCAACGATCCCGACGGGCATCCCGCAGCCCAGGCAGGCCGCCGTCGTGGCGCAGCAGCGCATCGGCGACGAGGTCTGGCAGTTCCTCAACGGCTCGATCACCTCGACGCACGGCCACATCCCCGAACCGCGCCCCGTTCCCGATCCCGCGCTGGACTGGGACCTCATCTTCGGCGAGCACCAGCCCGCGCACCGGTGATCCGCCCCGCCAGCACCTCACCGGCCTCCGCCAGCCAGCGGGCGGGGTCGCGCATCGCCTGCCGCACGTCGCCGGCGAGGTCGGTGAGCGTCACGCAGTCGATCCCGCCGGGCACTTCGGTGGCGCGGGAGCCGACGACGAGGGCGACCTGTCCGGCGGACGCGATCGCGTTCCCGACGACCTTGCCCGACCAGCTCTGCTCGTCGAGCCGTCCCTCGCCGGTGATCAGCAGGTCCGCCCACTCGACCGCCGCGGGCAACCCCACGGCGTCGGCCACGTGCGGCGCGCCCGGCACCAGCCTCGCGCCCCAGGCGGTGGCGAGGCCGAACGCCGTGCCACCCGCGGCACCGCTGCCCGGCGCGTCACGGTGACCACCCAGCACGTCGGCCAGTCGCTCCAGCCGTGCTTCGAGCATCTCGACGTCGGCGCGACCGGCGCCCTTCTGCGGGCCGAACCGCCGTGCCGCACCGGAAGGGCCGAGCAGAGGGGTGTCGACGTCGACCAGGCACACGACGTCCGGTGCGGGCACCAGCGCCGAGAGGTCCGCCTCGACCACCAGGCCGCCGACCACCCGGAACACGGCGCCCAGTGCGGTCAGCGCGCCCACTCCCCCGTCCGTGGACGCCGAACCTCCCAGCGTGGCAACGATTCGCTCGACGCCGGGGTGGTCGGCGGCCTCGCGCAGCAGTTGACCGAAGCCGAAAGTGCCGGCGGTCAGCGGCGCTGGACTGTCCAGCAACGGAAGTCCTGACGCGGCAGCCAGTTCGACCACCGCAGTGCCGTCGGGCAACAACGCCCAGGCGGCGTCGTGAGGCCGGCCTATCGGGTCCTGCACCCGTGCCTGCACGAGGGTGCCGCCACGGGACATGAGTGCCGCGAGGGTGCCCTCGCCTCCGTCCGCGAGGGGGAGGCACCGGATCTCGTCGTCCGGTCGCACCGCGCGCCAGCCCGCGGCGATCGCCTCGGCCGCGGCCTTCGCGTCGATGGTGCCCTTGAACGAGTCGGGGGCGATCACGACCCGGAAGTCCGTCATCTCACCTCTTCCTGGAAAGCGCTTTCCAGCTACAGTGTGCTCCGCCAGGGGCACGCGGGTCTGGACCGCTCCCGTGCCTCTGGCCCTGGGGATCAGGTCCCGTTGATCAGCCGGATGGCGAGATCGGGGTTGAACGTCCCGGCGGGTGTGGCCGGCGCGATGCCGCAGGGGCCGTCCGACACACCGGGTGTCTTGACCCACAACAGCATCTCGGCACCGCCGCCCGTCTGGGCGGTGACGCCGAGCTTCGCGCCTGCCGGGTTGCACCAGCCGTCCGGATCGGAGTTGCGCCCGTTGGCGTTGCGGCTGGTGTCGATCACGAACGGCCTCGCGGTGCCCAGGAAGCTGTTCACCGCGTTGGCGTAGGTGACCGACCGGCTGGTCGTGTAGTAGTTGGACACGTTGACCGAGAACCCGCGGATGTTGGCCACACCGGCTTCGTTCAGCCGGTACGCCATCGTCGACGGGGTGCCCCAGCCGGCGTTGCCCGCGTCGAGGTAGGCGTAGGTGTTGGGCGCCTTGGCCTTGAGCTGCTCGGTGGCGTACCTCAGCAGCCCCGCCATCTCGTCGCGCTGGGCCTGGCCCAGGCACCCGTACGCGGCGAGCGCGTCGGGTTCGACGATCACGACCGCCGGTTTGGTCCCGATCCCGGCCGCGAAGCCCGAGATCCAGGTCCGGTAGGCCGCGGCGCTGCCCGCGCCGCCGCCCGAGTGCCCGCCGCAGGCGTCCCTGTTGGGGATGTTGTACGCGACGAGCACGGGCAGCTTGTCCTGCCCGTCCGCCGCACCGGCGTAGTTGGCGACCGTGGAGCCGATGTTGGCGTCGTTGCCGAACCAGCGCGCGATCGGCCTGGAGCCGATCGAGGACTGGATCCGCGCGGACCTGGAGTCACTCGGGTTGTTCCGTGCCCAGGTGGCGGGCACGGAGTTGGGGTTGACGTGGAAACCGCTCGTCAGGCTGATCGGACTGGCTGCTGTGGCAGGGGGTGCCGGTGACAGCAGCACGACCGCGCAGACCGCGACCGCGGAACGGACGATCCACCGCACTGTGGATCTCCTTTCTGACAGGGGACGTTCCTCTCACCCACCGCGGGCACGCCCGCGGTGGGAGTACCGGGGGTTCTACAGCAGGAAGATCAGCGGGTGTCGGCGAACGCCGAGACCCAGGCCAGCGCGGAGTTCCAGTTGATGGCGACCTCGTTGGTCGACCAGGACCCGAGCTCGTCGACGTAGCACTTGGCGGGTGCGCAGCCCGGCAGGTTCTGCTGGGCGACGGGGTCCTGCAGGCCCGAGTTGGGGCCACCGGCGAGCGACCCGGCGGGCGGGTTGGGCATCTTGGCGTCGACCTGGTTCGCCCAGTGCCGGTGGTGCTGGTTGCGGCTGGCCTTCTCGCCGTAGCCGCTGACGAACGACTGGTTGAGGCCGTTGCGGCCGAGCAGGTAGTCCATCGACTCCAGCACCGCGTCGCTGTACTTGCGGTTCAGGGTGGTGTCATAGGCCATCGCCATGATCATCGACGCGGTGAGCGTGGCGCTCGTCGAACCCCAGGCGTACTGGCCGTCCGCCGGCTTGGACGGGTTCGGGTAGCCCTGCGCCTTCAGGTCGCGCACGTGGCCGTCGGCGACGCCGATGACCCGCGAGCGGGCGGCGAACACGCGGTCGAGCGGGAACTTCAGCGGCAGTCGCATGATCGTCAGGTCGGCCAGCCCGCCGGTGTCCTTCCAGGAGAACCCGGCCGAGGTCAGCTTCGTGGTGATCCTGCCGAGGTACTCGCGCTTGCCGGTCGTCGCGTAGAGCTCGGCCGCGGCCCACGAGAACTCGTCGGTGACGTTCGTGTCGTCGTAGGCGCCACCACCGACGCTGTCCTCGTCCGGGGCGTACTTCGCCGGGTTGGCCACCGCCGCCTTCCACGCGGTCTCGGCCGCGACCAGGCACCTGTCGGAGAACGCGCGGTCCCAGATCTTGTAGACGCGGGCGCACTGGGCGCCGGCGGCGGCGAGGTTGAGCGTGGCGGCCGTCGACGGGGCGTGCAGGTAGCGCGGTTGCGGGTCGTTGGCCGGCAGCATCGGGTGCGCGGTCCAGGCGAGGTCGTGGATCTTGTGGTGGGCCATGCCCGCCAACGGTTTGCCGGCGGGGACCTGCATCTTCAGCAGGAACTCCACCTCCCAGCGCGCCTCGTCGAGCACGTCGGGGCGCTGGTTGTCCTGCTCCGGGATGGACAGCAGTCCGTCGCGGACGCCCTCGATGTCGAACGTGTGGAGCGAGCGCTCGTAGGTGTCCATCAGCTGCCACGCGGCGAGCGCGCCGTTGACGACGTACTTGCCGTGGTCGCCCGCGTCGTACCAGCCACCGCTCACGTCGAGGGAGTAGTCGCACTCCCCCGGCAGGCACGGCACCGAGACGTCGCCCTTGTTGGGCGCGACGCCGACGTGGCCCGCGGCGCGCGCGTAGGCGTCACCGACGTACTTCGCCTCGATCGGGGTGCCGCTGCGGTTGTGGTAGAAGTACGCCAGCGAGTCCCGTCGTAGCTGGTCATAGGGCTTGTCGGTGATGTCGAACGGGTAGCTGCCCTGGTCGCCGACGGTCAGGCTGTAACCGCTTCCAGTCTTCTTGTAGCTCGAGAAATCGGCGATGTGCACGTGGTCGCGCGTCATCGCGTCGGTGCCCTTGACCTGCGTCTTCCCGGTCCTGACGACCGCCCCGGCGCTGTCGCGCAGCTGCCAGTCGACGGGCGTGGTGGAGCTGTTCACGATCGAAGCGCGCTTGGCGCCCGCCGTCGGGTACGCGTACTGGTTGGTGCGCACCGGTGAGCCGTAGTCCCAGCCACCGCCGGGCGGGACGATGCCGCCGGTCAGCGAGACGTCGTCGACGCACAACGTGTACGGCTCCGCGGACACGCCACCGGCCTGGATCGCGACCTGACCACCGGTGCGGGTGGCCACAGTGGACGTTCCGGTGAACTCGAACGTCTTGGGAGTGCTGGTGAGCGCCGCCGGCTTGTTCAGCACGGTGGTGTTCGGCGCGACGCCGAGCGCGACCGCCGCGCGCACCGTGACGTTCTTCGTCGCGGTCGCGGTGAAGCGCAGCGTGTACGGCTGACCCGCTTCGAGCGGGACGTCGTTCTGGCCGATCATGGCCGTCCAGGGGTTCGCCGTGCCGCCGGGGATCTGCGCGCACAGCTTCCCGCCGACCACTGTGGACGGAGCGATGCCGCTGCTCCACCAAGGGGTCTTCACGCTGTCGAACTTGCCGTTGAGCACGCGTTCGTAGGGCTCGGCCGCGCTCGCGGGTGTCGCGATCGTGGCGATCAGCACGAACGGAAGGCCGGTTGCCACCAGCCTGGTTTTCACGGACATACCGGGGGCCTCTCGAAGTCGACTGTCTCCCGGCGCGACCGCAGCGTCGGAGCGAATGTTCACCCACGCGACCCCCGGTGTCAACGAGCGCGTGTCATCAAAATGTGATCGGCGCTACCTCTTCACATCTCGACGGCCTCCTGGTTACAGTCCTGTAAGCGCTCACAGTTTCCCCCGATCCGGATGAGCGCGCACCGGCCCGAGCCGCAGCGTCGCAGCAGGTGAACGGTGTTCCAGGGACCGTCAAAGCGATCACTTTCAGGTGTTAGCGCTTGCGGACCATCCGCCAACTGGAGGTTCTTCGATGGGTGTTCGACCGAGGCGCGCTCTGCTCGCCACGACTCTGCTCGGCTCGCTGGTGGTCGTGTCCGCGTGCGGCGGCGGTACCGCTGACTCCGCGTCGGGGGACGTCACGCTGATCGTCAAGACCTTCAGCCAGTTCGGCTACGACGAGCTGTACCGGGAGTACGAGGCGAGCCACCCCGGCATCAAGATCAAGGAGGAGAACATCGGCAAGCTCGGCGACTACACGCCGAAGCTGCAGCAGTGGCTCGCCACCGGCAAGGGCGCGGGCGACGTCGTCGCGATCGAGGAGGGCATCCTCTCGCAGTTCATGGCGAAGCCCGACCAGTTCGTGAACCTGCTCGACCACGGCGCCAAGGACGTCTCGGCGAACTTCCTGCCGTGGAAGTGGCAGCAGGCGTCCACATCGGACGGCAGCAAGGTGATCGGCCTCGGCACGGACGTCGGCGCGCAGGGCATGTGCTACCGCAAGGACCTGTTCGAGGCGGCGGGCCTGCCCACCGACCGCGAGGAGGTCGGCGAGCTCTGGCCCACGTGGGACAAGTACCTGGAGACCGGCAAGACGTTCAAGTCGAAGAAGCCCGACGTCGGTTTCTACGACTCGACCGGCAGCGTCTACCTGAACATGCTGATGCAGTCCGGTGACCACACCTACTACGACGCCACGAACAAGCTCGTGATCGACTCCAACGCCGCCGTCAGGACGACCTGGAACAAGTCGGTCGAGATGGTGAAGGCCGGTCTGTCGGCCGGCATCGAGCAGTGGAGCCCGCAGTGGAACGCCGGTTTCAAGAACGGCACGTTCGCCACGATCCCCTGCCCGTCCTGGATGCTCGGCACGATCGAGAAGCAGGCCGGCCCGGAGAACAAGGGCAAGTGGGACGTCACCCGCGTTCCCGGTGACGGCGCGGTGCGCGGCGGCTCGTTCCTCGCGGTGCCCACGCAGAGCACGCACCAGAAAGAAGCCGCGGAGCTCGCGAAGTTCCTGACCAGCGCCAAGGGCCAGACCGCGGCGTTCAAGGCGAAGAACAACTTCCCGTCGTCCCCGCAGGCCATCGACGACCCGGTGGTGCAGGACTTCAAGAACCCGTACTTCAACGACGCGCCCGTCGGCAGGATCTTCGGCGAGAGCGTCAAGGCGCTCAAGCCGGTCTACCTCGGCCCGGACAACAACGCCATCGGTGACCGCGTCGGCAACGCGCTGCTCGCCGTGGAGCAGGGCAAGCTCCAGCCCGACGAGGCCTGGGCCAAGGCCGTCGACGACGCCAAGCGCCTCGCCAAGTGATGGTGACGGACCTGCGGCCGAGTCCGGCCACGAGCACCGCGGCTGCCGGGAGCACACCACCCCGGCAGCCGCGGTCCGGCTGGCGCGACCGGATCTCCCGCGTCGAGGTGCGGTGGTCGCCGTACCTGTTCATCGCGCCGTTCTTCGTGATCTTCGCGGTGTTCGGCCTGTTCCCGCTGATCTACACGGCCTGGGTGTCCCTGCACGACTGGGACATCACCGGCGCCGGCGCGTTCGTCGGCTTCGACAACTACGTCGCGTTGTTCGGCGACCCGGACTTCTGGAACTCGGTCTTCAACACGCTGGGCATGCTGGTGCTCGCCACCGTGCCGCAGCTGCTGATGGCGCTGGTGCTCGCGAGCCTGCTCAACCAGAAGCTGCGCGGGGTCACGTTCCTGCGGATGGGCGTGCTGCTGCCGATCGTCACCTCCGTCGCCGCCGTCGGCATCGTGTTCAGCCAGATCTTCGACCGCGACGCAGGCATGGTGAACGGCCTGCTGGGCCTGGTGAACGTGGACGCGGTGGACTGGCGCGCCGACAAGTGGTCGTCGTGGACGGCGATCGCCACGATGGTCAACTGGCGGTGGACCGGCTACAACGCGTTGATCTACCTGGCGGCGATGCAGGCCATCCCGAAGGACCTGTACGAGGCGGCCACTGTGGACGGTGCGGGCAAGGTCCGGCAGTTCTGGAGCATCACGGTCCCGAACATCCGGCCCGCGATCGTCTTCACCGTCATCATGTCCACCATCGCGGGCATGCAGCTCTTCACCGAGCCGCTGATCTTCGGCCAGGGCGGTTTCGCGATCTCCGGCGGCAGCCTGCGGCAGTTCCAGACGGTGTCGATGTACATGTTCGAGAAGGCGTTCCGGGACTTCGACTACGGCTACGGCTCGGCGGTCGCGTGGATGATCTTCCTGCTGATCACGGTGCTCGGCGTCGTCAACTTCCTGATCACGCGGAGGTCCCGCTGATGCGCAAGACCCAGCCCCTCCTGTACGCCACGCTCCTCGTGGGCATCGCCCTGTCGGCGTTCCCGCTGTACTGGCTGTTCGTCGTCGCGACCCGCTCCAACAACGTCGTCGGCGACTGGCCGCCACCGCTCGCGCCCGGCCCGAACCTGTGGGACAACCTCGGCAGGCTGTTCGCCGCCGAGGACGCGAACTTCCTGCTGGGCATGTGGAACTCGCTGCTGACGTCGGCGGTCGTCACGGTGTCGGTGGTGTTCTTCTCGTCGCTGGCCGGTTTCGCGTTCGCCAAGCTGAAGTTCCGCGGCCGCAACGGACTGCTGCTCGTCATCCTCGCGACCATGATGATCCCCGTGCAGATGGGCATCATCCCGCTGTACATGATCATGGTCGAGCTGGGCTGGCAGAACCGCATGGAGGCGATCGTCGTGCCGGCGCTGGTGTCGGCGTTCGGCGTGTTCCTCATGCGCCAGTACGCCGAGCAGGCCGTGCCCGACGAGCTCGTCGAGGCCGCGCGGATCGACGGCTGCGGCACGTTCCGGATCTTCTGGTCGATCGTGCTGCCCGCGTTGCGCCCCGGGGCCGCGGTGCTCGCGCTGACGACGTTCATGGGGACCTGGAACGAGTTCCTGTGGCCGCTGGCCGTGCTCGAGGCGGACAACCCGACCGTCCAGTTCTCGCTGTCACAGCTCTCGACCACCTACTACACCGACTACACGCTCATGTTCACCGGAGCGCTGGTCGCCACCGTTCCGCTGCTGCTCGTGTTCATCGCGTTCGGTCGCCAGATCATCGGCGGCATCATGGAAGGGGCGGTCAAGGCATGACGACGTTCGAACCCGGTTTCCTCTGGGGTGCGGCCACTTCCAGCTACCAGATCGAGGGCGCGACGGCCGAGGACGGACGTCTTCCGTCCATCTGGGACACGTTCTGCGCGACGCCGGGCAAGGTGGACGGCGGTGACACCGGCGCCGTCGCGGCCGACCACTACCACCGCTACCCCGAGGACGTCGCGATCATGCGCTCCCTCGGCCTCGGCGCCTACCGGTTCTCCGTCGCCTGGCCGCGGGTGCAGCCGCTCGGTTCCGGCGCGGTCAACGAGCGCGGCCTCGACTTCTACCGGCGACTCGTGGACACGTTGCTGGACAACGGGATCGAGCCGTGGCCGACGCTCTACCACTGGGACCTGCCACAACCGCTGGAGGACGCCGGCGGCTGGCCGGAACGCGACACCGCGCTGCGGTTCGCCGAGTACGCGGCGATCGTGCACGAGGCGCTGTCGGACCGCGTGACGCACTGGACGACCCTGAACGAACCGTGGTGCTCGGCCTTCCTCGGTTACGCCACCGGCCGGCACGCCCCCGGCCGCCAGGACCCGGCCGCGTCGATCCGCGCCACCCACCACCTGTTGCTGGGCCACGGACTCGCGGCGGGGGCGATGCCCGGCTCCCGCGTCGGCATCACGCTGAACCTGACCTGCGTGACGCCGGGGTCGGGCTCCGCGGCGGACCTCGACGCCGCCCGCCGGATCGACGGCATGCAGAACCGGCTGTTCCTCGACCCGGTGCTGCTCGCCGAGTACCCGGACGACGTCGTGCGCGACCTCGAGCCCGTCACGGACTTCGGTTTCGTGCAGGAGGACGACCTCAAGACCATCGCCGCGCCGATCGACTTCCTCGGCGTGAACTACTACTCCCCCATGCTCGTCGGCCACGGCACTCAGGCTGGCCCGTCCGCCTACGTCGGTTCGGAGCACGTCGAGCACCTCGACGGCGGCCGGGACCGCACGTCCATCGGCTGGGAGATCGACGCGCGCGGCCTGCTGGACCTGTTGGTGCGGCTGGAGCACGACTACCCCGCGATCCCGCTGTACGTCACCGAGAACGGTGCCGCGTTCGACGACGAGGTCCACGACACCGGTCGCGTCGCCTACCTGGACGGGCACGTGCGGGCGTGCGCGGAGGCCGTGTCGCGGGGCGTGCCGCTGAGGGGCTACTTCGCCTGGTCGTTGCTCGACAACTTCGAGTGGTCCTTCGGCTACGCCCAGCGGTTCGGCCTCGTGCACGTCGACTACACGACCCAGCGCCGCACGCTCAAGGACAGCGCCCGCTGGTACGCGGACGTGATTGCGCGGCACGGTCTGTGAGCGCTTACAGCATTGATAGGCTGCGGTCATGACCACGCGACCGCCCACCCTGGAGGAGGTGGCGCAGCGTGC
This sequence comes from Lentzea cavernae, assembly GCF_014653695.1. Lineage (GTDB taxonomy): Bacteria > Actinomycetota > Actinomycetes > Mycobacteriales > Pseudonocardiaceae > Lentzea > Lentzea cavernae. The sequence goes on from NZ_BNAR01000006.1 coordinate 258,091, forward strand.
CGGTGTCTCGACGGGCACGGTGTCGCGCGTCATCAACAACGCCCGCCACGTGAGCGACAAGTCGCGCAGGGCGGTCGAGAAGGCCATCGCGGAGCTCGGCTACGTCCCGAACACCGCCGCCCGCTCCCTCGCCACTCAGCGCCGCGGCGCGGTCGTGCTCGCGATCTCGAGCGACGACCCGGCGTTGTTCGCGAACCTGTTCTTCGCCGAGGTGATCACCGGGGTCAACGCGGTGATCGAGGAGACCGACCTGCAGCTGATGCTGGTCCTCGCCGCCTCGGAACGCGGCCGCTCGCGGTTCGGCAAGATCCTGCAGTCCCGCAGCGCCGACGGCGTGATGCTGCTGGCGCTCAAGGAGAACGACCCGCTGTCCACAATGGCCGAGGACAGCGGCCTGCCCACCGTGCACGGCGGCCGGTCCCTCGACCGCACGCCGCAGTGGTACGTCGACGCGGACAACCGGGGCGGCGCCCGCACGGCCGTCGAGCACCTGATCGCCGCAGGCCGCCGGAACATCGCCACGATCACCGGCGAACTGGACACCCACGCCGGCCAGGGCCGCTACATGGGGTACCGCGAGGCCGTCGTGCTCGCGGGCCTGAGCGACCAGCGGGTGGCGCACGGCGACTTCAGCGAGGCCAGCGGCGCCGCCGGCATGAAGCTCCTGCTGGACGACCACCCGGACCTGGACGCGGTGTTCGCGGCGTCCGACGCGATGGCGATCGGCGCGCTGGACGTGTTGCGGGAGAACGGCAAACGCGTGCCCGAGGACGTGGCGGTCGTCGGGTTCAACGACGTCGTCACGGCGCGGAACACGCAACCCGCGCTCACGACGGTCCGGCAGCCGATCGAGGCGATGGGCCGGGAGATGACGCGGATGCTCGTCCGGTTGCTGAACGGGGAGCAGCCGACGTCGCTGATACTGCCGACCGAACTGGTGCTGCGCGCCTCGACCTGAGGAGCAGTCACCTGGGCAGGGGCAGGACCCGCGACAACGTGGGCACCGTGGCCCCGGCCACGACGGCGTGCATCAGGATCAGCGCGATCGAGTTCACCACGGACGCGCCGCCCGCGAGGATGCCCAGGTCCGGGATCCACGAGACCACCACGACGACGGGCACCAGCACGCGCAGCACCTTCCTCGGGTTGCCGGCGAAGCGGCGCACGAGGTACCAGCCGAGCGTGCCGAGGGCGATGCCGATCACGGTGGCCGGCGCGTACTCCGCGATGGCGAGGCCCATGCGTTCGGTGCCCTCGGGGATGAACTTGCCCGCGACCAGGGCGATCAGCGCGTTGACCGCGATCGAGACCACCGCCGCGCCGAGGAGGCCGACGACGACCTCCGCGGCGCTGGGGGCGAGGACGGAGGAGCGTGCGGGGAGGCTGGTGTCGGCCATGGGCCCTGTCCTTAGGTAGGCTAATTGCAAGCGGTCACTTGCAATTACGGTAGCCAGTCCGGTCCCGTGAATGCAAGTGTTCGCTTGCATTCACGGCTGATCGAGGAGGACGAGTGGCTGGTCGGGTGTCCGACGAGGTGGTGTTCGGCGCGGTCCTGGCCGTGATCGCCGAGCAGGGGTACGAACGGGCGACCACCCGCGCGATCGCCGACGCCGCCGGGATCAACGAGGCGACGCTGTTCCGCCGCTTCACCTCGAAGCAGAACCTGTTGCGGCAGGCCGTGCGCAGCAACTTCACGGGGTTCGCGCTCGACCTGGACGCGCCGGGCGACGACGTGGAGGCGGACCTGCTCACGATCGTGAGCTACTACGCGCGCCTCTACGAGACGCGCGGTGGCGTGGTGCTGACGCTGATGCGGGAGGCGAAGTTCAGCCCGGAGGTGGCGTCGGTGCTCGCCGAGCCGGAGTCGCTGCTGGAGCGCGTGGACGAGGTCATCCTGCACCACCAGCGGCGGGGCGCCCTCGTCGTGGAGCCGCCGCGGCACACGTTCTTCGCGTTGGTCGGCCCGCTGATGATGCGGTCCTTCGCCCGGCGGGTCGACAAGCGGGCCACGCAGGCGCCCGCCGATCCCGCGGCCGTGGTGCGGCGATTCCTGCACGGACACCGGGCCTGACCCCGTTTGCCGACCACCCGCACGGGTACCTGGTCAAGTGTTCAATCAGTTCGACGGAAGGCGAAAGGGTGGAACCAGGACCCCTGCTCTACGCCGGAGCGGGTCTCGCGACACTCGCCGCCGCGCTCCTGCCCCGGTTGCTCGCCAAGGCGCCGATCTCCATGCCGATGGTGTTCCTCGGCGCGGGCGCGCTGACGTTCACCGTGGTCGACCTGCCCGCTCCGGACCCCGTCGCGCACAGCGGCCTGCTGCTGCACCTGACCGAGATCTGCGTGATCATCTCGTTGATGGGCGCGGGCCTCGCGCTGAACCGCAAGGTCAGCCTGCACGGCTGGGGAAGCACGTGGCGGTTGCTCGCCATCACCATGCCGTTGTCCATGATCGCCGTCGGCCTGCTCGGCTGGAGCGTGCTCGGACTCGGTGTGGCGGCGTCCGTGCTGCTCGCGGCCGCCCTCGCCCCCACCGACCCGGTGCTCGCCAGTGAGGTGCAGGTCGCCGAACCCGCGGAGAACCCGGAGTCCGACGAGGACGAGGCCCGGTTCGCGCTCACCTCCGAGGCGGGTCTCAACGACGGGCTGGCGTTCCCGTTCACCTACGCCGCCATCGCGATCAGCCTGGCCGGGGTGGCGCCGTCGGGGTGGCTCGGGCACTGGCTGGCCGTGGACGTGCTCTGGCGGCTCGCGGCCGGGCTCGCGATCGGCCTGCTCATCGGCTGGGGCCTGGGCAAGCTGTTCTTCTCGGCGCCGTCGGAGAAGTTCCGGCTGTCCGAGCACGCGGAAGGCTTCGTGGCGCTCGCGGCGACGTTCCTCGCCTACGGCATCACCGAACTGGTCGAGGGCTACGGGTTCGTCGCGGTCTTCGTGTGCGCCTGCGCGATCAGGTCAGGCGAACGCCGCAACGGTTACCACCGCGTCCTGCACCAGTACGTCGAGCAGATCGAACGCATGCTCACCGTGGTCATCGTCTTCCTGCTCGGCGGCGCCGCGGCCACCGGGATGCTGTCGGGCATCGGCTGGCAGCAGATCGCCGTCGCCGCGGCGGTGCTGCTGGTCGTGCGGCCACTGGCGGGGTGGATCGGCCTGCTCGGCGGCAGCACCGGCCCACGCGAACGCAAGGTCATCGCCTTCTTCGGCGTGCGCGGCGTCGGGTCGTTGTTCTACCTCGTCTACGCCCTCAAGGAGGGCCAGTTCGCCGAGCAGAACGCGCTGTGGCGGATCGTCGGACTCGTCGTGATCGGCTCGGTGCTCGTGCACGGGCTCTCCGCGTCACCCGTCATGTGGCTGGTCGACCGCAAACGGGAGAAGAAGGCCGAAGCGCGGCACGACGACACCGCTCACACCCACGTGTGAGCGGTCACCTCGCCGGCAGGAACGTACGGACGTCGACCCGCGCCAGCCAGCGACGCCAGCGCGGCACCGCCGACCGCATGCGCCCCCTGGCCTCCCGCACCGCCGCCCAGTACGCGTCCACCGCGGCCTGGTCCGGCGTGCCCGGACCGAACACGTGGTCGTCCGCGTGCACGGCCAGCGCGTGCACGCCGAACGGTGCCAGCAGGTTCGCCTCCTGACGACGGGTCAGGCCTCGCGGCACCTTCGCGCCGAGGTCTCGGGCGTGGTCCACCAGCTCGCGCCAGCCGGTGGCCAGCCTGGTCGCGGTGCTGCCCCTGGTGCGGCGGCGGTGGCGTCGCACGGCCTTGCCGCCGACGATCAGCGCGATCACCGCGACGATCGGTGCGACCGCCTTGGTCACGTCGAGCAGCAGTTCCAGCAGCCAAGCCGGGAGCCACGGGCCGCTGAGCTCGCCCGCGCCCACGCCGGACGCGTCGGTGCGGCTCGCGTCGACCAGGGAGCTGGGCATCTTCATCGTGTTCGGTGGCGGGACGACCGAGGCGTCGGTGTTCTCGATCTCCTGGGGTGGCTGGTGGTCGGGCCGCTTCGAGCGGTCCGGCATGTACTCGGTGTTCGGGATGGCGGCCCAGGTGCCGTCGGCCAGGTGGATCTCCACCCACGCCTGGACGTTCTCGCCGCGCACCACGCCGCCGGTCGCCGGGACGGCGCCCAGCACCACCCGGGCCGGCATGCCGAGTTCGTTGGCCACCAACGCGTACGCGGCGGCGTACTGCTCGTCGTTGCCCGCCGGGCGTTTGGCGTTGAAGAACGCCGTCAGCCTGCCCGTGCTGTGACCCGGCAGGTACTCCGTCTCGCCCGGTCCGCCGTCGGTGTAGGCGCCGTTGTCGCGCAGGTAGGTGGCGGCCGCGCGCAGGCGTTCGGCCAGCGTTGTGGCGCCGCCGGTCCACTTGGAGATCTTGCTGCGCACGAACGCCAGGTCGCCGGTGCGGACCGCGGGCGGGCCGAACGGCTGGGCGTCGTCCGGGATGCCGGGAGCGGCCAGGACCGTGCGCAGCGAGTAGGTGTCGCCTTCGCGGAGGCGGTCGGCGACGATGCCGGACGCCGTCGCGAGGTTGTAGCGCAAGTTCTCGGTGTGGCCGTCCTTCCGCTCGCCGGTGAACGCGATCTCCGTCGCGTGGCCGACGGTCGGCAGCCATGCGCTGAGCTCGTCGGCGGTGGCGTAGGCGGCCTCGATCCTGATCGTCACGTCCGCCGCCGCACCGGGGGTCGTGACGGGGATGCGCACGCCGATGCGTTGGAAGTTGTTGCGCTGCACCGGGTCGACAGCGCCGGCCGGATCGTTGGTGGCACCCCAGACCCTGCCGTCGAAACCGTCCAGCGTGGCGATGCGGACCCGTTCGCCCGCCGGGAGACCCTCCACGGTGAAGAGCGTCTGGTCCCACAGCTGGTTGGCGTCCTTGGTGTGCTTGCGGTAGCCGACCAGCGGGCTCGCGTAGGCGCCGATCTCGAACGGCGGCTCGACGTAGTTGCGCAGCACCAGCCGGTGCGCGCTGCCGGTGCCCGGCAAGATCGGGGCGGCCAGCAGTGCCAGTCCCGCCGCGACGCCGACCAGGGCGACGGCGGTCAAGGTTCGGCGGGTTCCTCCCGCACGCACACCGGTGCGGTGTCGCGCCGCGCGGACGGACAACCAGCCGGTGCCGATCGCCGCGAACACCGCGCCCAGCACACCCGCCGCCTCGCCGGTGCCGAGCAGGACCACCGCGGCGAGCACGGCCAGCGGCGCGCCGATCGGAGCCGCGCTCAGCGTGACGCGGCGGGCCAGCGTGAAGCCGCCGGCTCCGCACAGCAGGCCGAGGATGTACGGGAGCACCAGCAACGGACCGCTGCCGTCGACCGGCGGGAGTGTCGTGAGCAGCTGCTTCCAGCCGTGCACGCTGATGGAGGCGAGACCGGCCAGGTTGTCCGGCGTCGGCACGGCCTTCATCGCCACCACACCGCCGAGCAGGAAGAACACCGCGACGGTCATGGCGGCCACGGCGATCATCGGGCGGCGCAGCGCCGACGCCACGTGGCCCGCCAGCACGCCGAGCGCGAGGCCGATGCCGCCGACCAGCAGGAAGCCCCAGCCGGTGTAGGTGGTGCGGAAACCCAGCAGCGCCACGACGAACAGCGCGCACAGGAAGGCGGCGTCGACGAGGTCGTCGCGGCGGGGCAGGAGTCTGGTCACTGCAGGGTTCCTCCCGACAGCAGCGCGGGCAGGTCGTTCAGCTGCCGCAACGTGAGCACGGTGAACGCGGTGCTCGCCGCCCGTTTCGTGTGCGCGGACGGATCCACCCGCAGCACGACCTTGCGCACCTCCGGCGGGAACGCGGCCGCCGCCACCCGCAGCTCCGCGTAGCCGTGCTTCGCGCCCGTGATGAGCACGACCAGGGTGGCGTCCGGCGCCGCGGCCACCGCGCGGGTGGCGGCCTCGGCCAGCACCGGGCCGCCGAGTTCGGCGCGGGCGAACACGTCCAGCGCGTGCTGCGCTCCGCCGCGGCGGGAGACGTGGCCGGCCGCCACCACCGTGGTGTCGATCTCGTCCGCCACCGCGCGCTTCACCACGGAAGCGCCCGCGGACAACGCCGTCTCGAACACGTCACCGTCCGGAAAGGACTCCCCGTCGACCACCACGACGATGTGCGCACGCCGTGAGTCGAGGTACTGCCGCACCAGGAAGCGCCCGTCCTGAGCGAGCTTGGCCGTGGAGCGCCAGTGGATGTGGCGGCGGTCGTCACCCGGCGCGTACTCGCGCAGCGCGTGGAACGCCAGGTCGCTCATCGAGACGTCGTTGGTGGTGCAGCCCTCCAGGTCGCGCAGCAACCCGGTGCCGAGCGGTTCCAGCGGCACGGTCAGCGGGTGCACGAACACTTCGACGACCTCGGTCATCGGCACCGTCCGCCGCAACAACCCGAGCGGATCGCCGCGAACCGTCGTGGCCGGGCCGACCGCGATCACCCCTCGCCGCAGCCCGGCGATCTCGATCTCCCGGCCGCGGTCGAACACCTCGACGCGGTCCTTGCCGATCGGCAGCTCGACCTCGGGCGCGAACAACGACCTCCGGCCCTGGTGCTCGACCTCGACCGCGCACCTCGTGGAGTCATCCGGCTGCAGGCGGCGCTTGGTGATCCCGACGGCGACCCGCACCGACCCGTGGCCCAGCGTCAGCAAGCTCGCGAACGCCAGCAGCACCACAGCGGTCGCACCGAGCAGCACGAGCTCGTCCCAGCCGAGCACGGCACCGAGACCCCACGCCGCCACCGCCGCCACGGCGAGCAGCCGGCCGGACGGTGAGACGGTCTCCAGCACCCGCATCAGACTCCCCGCCGGACGGGCGGCTCGACGTCCGCGAACAGCGAGTCGACCACCTTCTCCACCGTGGCACCGTCGAACTGCGCCTCCGGGTGCAGCAGGATCCGGTGCCCCAGCACGGGATGCGCCAGTTCCTGGACGTCGTCCGGCACCACGTGAGCACGGCCCTGCGCGAGCGCCCACGTCTTCACACAGCGCACGTAAGCCAGACACCCGCGCACCGATACCCCCAGGCGCACAGCGGGATGCGCCCGCGACGCCTCGGCGATCCGGCTGACGTACGAGAGCACGGCCGGGTCGACGTGCACCTGGTCCGCCAACGCCGTCAGCTGCGACACCGCGGCCGCCGCGATGGCCGCGGGCACCGTCGCCGACCGGTCCCGCGTCGCCGCGTCCGCCAGCAGCGCCACGGTGGCGTTGTGGTCCGGGTAGCCGATGCTGGTCTTCATCAGGAACCTGTCCAGCTGCGCCTCGGGCAACCGGTAGGTGCCCGCCTGCTCGATCGGGTTCTGCGTGGCGATCACCATGAACGGCGACCCCACCGGGTGCGTCTCGCCGTCGACCGTGATCCGCCCCTCCTCCATCACCTCGAGCAGAGCCGACTGCGTCTTCGGCGACGCGCGGTTGATCTCGTCCGCGAGCACGATCGAACCGAAGATCGGGCCGGGGTGGAACCGGAACACACCGCGCTGCTGGTCGTAGATCTGCACACCGGTGACGTCCGACGGCAGCAGGTCCGGCGTGAACTGGATGCGGGTTCCCTTGCCCTGCACGGTGTTCGCCAGCGCTTTGGCCAGCGAGGTCTTGCCGGTGCCGGGGTAGTCCTCCAGCAGCAGATGGCCGTCGGAGAGCAGGCAGGTCAGGGCCAGGCGGATCACGTTCTCCTTGCCGGAGATGGCGCGGGAGATGTTCTGCACCATCTGCTCGAAGGTCTGCGCGAACAGCTGGGCCTGTTGAGGCGTAACGGTCATCGTTCTTCCTTCACTGTTCACCAGACGATTGATCCCGAGGTGGAGCCACAGGTGACTGTGACTCGACCACCTGGTTGCCCGTAGAAGTTCCTCGTTTGCCTGGTCTCGTTCGCCCCGAAGCTTTCGGTGATGAATCCACCGCCCTCAGTGCTGTTGAAGGTGCACGAGACGCGACCGGGAAAGTTCGCCGTTTGCACGACGATGTATCTGCAATGCGACGACGTACAACTGCCCGAGGTTGCCGGGCATCCTCCAGCAGGACACGCCGCCCCCTTGGACACCGTCACCGCTGGCGGAGGCGGCGGCGTCGTTTGTTGCTGGGACTGGCTCAGCGTCGGCCGTCCCGCATCCGACACCGTCACGGTGATCGTGGTCGGAGCCGAGTGGCCGACGTCCTGGCTGCCGGACCAGCTCCACCCGCCCACCCCAGTCGTGAACGACTGGTTGAACCCACGACTCGTGGTCACCTGCACGTTGGCCGGCTTGCCGTTCGGGTTCACCGACACGGAGAAGTTCACGACCGTGTTGTTCGTCGAGGTGTTCAACACGAGGTCGCGCATCGGCCCATACGTCGTCACCCCGGCGGAAACCGCACTGTTGCAGGGGTTTCCGGCGTACGCGCCACCGCCGCTGCCGTTGCACGTCTGCAGGCTGATCGTCACCGGCTGCCCGTTCGGCAGCCCGGTGACGGTCTGCGTCGCACCGGCCTGACCGCCGACCGGGTAGGTCCACGTGCCGCACGAGCCGCCGGACCACGTGCAGGTCACGGTGTTCGACTTGCCGTGGGAGGCGGGGGCGTCGAACCGGAGGGTGGCCTGGCCGTCGGAACCCGTTGGGGTGGCGGTGAAGCCGGTGATCGGGTCCGGGGTGGCGGTCGCCTCCATCTGGGCAGGGGCGCTGGCCGGTGAGGTGTGGCCGGTGGGTTCGGCCTCGGCGGCGGCGTTGGCGGCGACGACGGTGTAGCTGTAGATCGTGCCGTCGTTCTGCAGGCCGTCGTCCAGGCAGGTGGTGGCGGTGACCTTCGTGCAGACCGTTTTGGTGCCGCCGCCCGTGCGCGTCACCGTGTAGGTGGTCGGGCCGGGGCCGTTCGCCCCTACCGCTCCCCAGGTCACCGTGACGGCGCGGGTTTGCGCGTTCGCGGCGTTCGTGGCGGTGAAGGAAGGTGCTGCCGGGGCTTGGGGTGCGCCGGCGGACTGGCCCTGCACCGTGACCGCCGGGCCGGGGCCCTGCGAGTTGACGGCGATGATGGTGAAGACGGTCTGCGCGTTGTTGTCGAGGCCGGAGGCGGTCGCGGTCGTCGCGCCGCCGGGGGCCGTCGTGCGGCCGCCGCCGGACCAGCTGATCTCGTGGCGCAGCACGGGGGTGCCCTCGTTCGGTGCGGCGGTCCAGCTCAGTTGCAGCGAGCCGTCGCGGGGGTTCGAGGTCGAGAGGCCGGACACCGCGCCGGGCACGGTGTTCGGTTGGGCGGGAGCCGAGGAACCGCTCGGCTTGCCCCAGCCGACGAGGTTGTGCGCGCGCACGGTGAACGTGTACTCCGTGCCGTTCGACAGGCCCGTGATCGTGCACGGTGAGGCGGCGCAGGTCTGCTTGCCGCCGCCGTACTCGACCTCGTAGGAGTCGATCGGTGCGCCGTTGCCGGACGGCGTGCTCCAGGACAGTTCGACGACCTTGCTCAGCACCGTGCGGCCCGGTGCCGGGACGCCGGGTGAGTCCGGCACGCCGAGGACGTTCAGCCTGATGCGGCCAGTGACCTTGCGGTCGTCACGAGCGGTGTCGGCCACGTCGGTCACGACGACGTTGAAGTCGATCGCGCCGTGCGCGTCCCCGGAAGGCGTGATGCTCACGGACGAACCGGAGTTCGTGGCGGTCGCCGCCGCACCACCGGCCTGGGTCACCGAGACGACCGAGATCTTCGGGTCGCGCAGCTGCGAGCGCACGTACGAGACGAGGTCGACGGTCGCGGTGTCGCCGGCCTTCACGCCGTCGAGCGTCACCGGCGACACGGTGGGTGGCGGGGCCGCAGCGACCTTGACCGCGAGCTTGCCCTTGGGGCCGTCGCCCGCACCGACCTCGATGGTGCCGACGGTGCCCGGCTTCGCGCCGCCCGCCGCCGTGATGGTCAGGACCCGCTCGCCCGAGCCCTCCAGGGACACGCCGTCGGCCTGTTCGAGCCACGTCGCGGTGTACCGGACGTCGCCGAGCTTCGAGCGGTCCGCGACCCACACGTGGCACACGGACGTGACGTCGACCTTCACCGGCAGTCCGCCCTCGACGACGGTCAGCGCCGACGCCGGGCAGCGCAGCACCGGAGTGTCCGGCCCGACCTGCACCGGCACGGTGATCAGCGCGAACTTGCCCTCCGGGTCGGTGAGGGAGTTGCCGTCGGTGACCTGGAACGTGACCGCGGCGGGTCCGGTGTAGCCGCCGCGCGCGGTCAGCACGAGCCCGGTGTCGCCCTCGTTGCGCGCCTCCAGCCCGGTCGCGGGCGCGGCGGTCACCTTGTCGGTGGTCGTGAGCTTCGCCTGCTTGCCCGACGGGACGTCGACGTAGTCCTTGATCTGCACGGAGACAGACCCGTCGGCGGGCACCGTGATCAGCTTGTCCGGGATGGCGCGCGGGGCACCGGTTCCCTTGGAGGGCACGTGGATCAGGCCCGCGGCGGTCGCGCCGGAGCTGTCCTTGACCTCGTAGACGAGCGTGCGCGGGTGGTCGCCGACCGGCACGGTGGCCTTGCGGCCGGACACCTTGGCCTGGTCGTGGAAGACCTTGGTGACCTCGATGCCGTCGGCCGAGCCGTCCGGGTCGGCGATGGCACCGGCGAGGTCGACCTCGACCGTGCTGTCCTCCTTCTTCACCACGGGGAACAGCTCGCCCGCGACCGGCGGGATCGCGTAGTCGTCACGGCTGCGCACGGTCAGCGTCGCGGTGGACGGCTGGCCCAGCCCGTTCGTGATGCCGTAGGTGATCACCAGCGGCTTGCCGGTGAGGTCGGGCGCGGTCAGCTCGATCCGGCCGTCCGTCGCCTTCACGTCACCGGGCAACGACGGGTTGCGCGCGTTCAGCGGCTCGACGGTGACGGTGTCGCCGGGCGCCTGCACGTCGTTGGACAGCACGTTCACCGCGAGACGCGCGCCGGGCGCGGCGGTCACGACGTCATCCACGGCGACCGGCGGCTGGGGATCCCCCGGCGGCACCACGGCGACGCGGACCAGCGACTCGCCGGTGCGGCCGTAGGAGTCGGTGACCACGAACCCGAACGTGTCGGTGCCGTTGGACGTCGGGAACGCCTCGTAGGTGAGCGTGGTGCTGGCGATCCCGACGACGCGGCCGAGCGCGGGAGCGGACGCGATGCCGGTGACCGCGACCGAGTCGCCGTCGGGGTCGGCGCCGCTCGACGGGACGGTGATCGTCACCCGGTCGCCCGCGACGACCCGCACCTCGACGGGTTCGGGTGCCGGAGGCTGGTTCGGGTTGGCCGGTGTCGGCGCCGGGTTCACCGTGACGTGCGCGTGGCCGACGGCCTGGTCGCCGTCGGGGTTCTGTGCCACATAAGAGATGTCGGCGACGAACGGGGTGTCCAGCTTGTCCGGTGCCACGTAGCGGACGACGTCGCCGGAGACGTAGGCGCTGCCGAGGTCCTGGCGGCCGTCCCGGGCGGTGACGGTCAGCCTGCCGTTGCCCGGCGCGCCCTGCACGTTGGACTGCAACGAGAGCGGCGCTCCGGCGGGCGAGATGTCGTTGTCCAGCACCGGGATCGTCGTCGAGTCACCGGCACGGGCGGCCGCGCGGTCGTCCTTCGGCACCGGGGTGTCGTCGGCGGGCGGCGGGAGCTGGGTGACGGTGACCTCGCCGGTGATCGGGCCGGTCACGCCGTCCGTCACGGTGTAGCGCACGACCTGCGGGTTGCGGTCGAGGGCCGGCGCGGTGGCGTTGATCCGCAGCCACCTGCCCTTGACGACGGCCACCTCCAGTTGCCCGGAGAGGCTTTCCGCGTGCTGCACGCCGAGCACCGATCCGGCCGGGCTGAAGTCGTTCGCCAGCACGTCGGTGACGACGGGTTCCTGGCCGCGCACGACGGCGTTGTCGGGCATCGCGACCGGCGGCAGCGGTGAGGCGGGCGCGGCGGCCACGTCGACGCGGATGGCGCCCTTCGCGAACGGCGCGTTGCCGAACGCGGCGGTGTAGTCGAGCGGGTAGGTGCCCGGTTTGGCGGCGGTGAGCGTCACCAGGCCGGTCCTGGTGTCGGTGGTGATCGTCGCGCCCGCGAGCGGCGCCACGTCTGCGGCGAGCCGCAGTTCGGCCGCCGGGTCGACGGGGTCCGCGCCGGGGAGGTCGTTCTCCAGCGGGCGGATGAGGACGGGGGCGCCGACCTGCCCGCGCGCCACGTCCGGGCGTGCGACGGGAGGCAGCGCGGTGGCCGCGGCCGGGTCGAGCACCTTCACGCGTTCGGCACCGGCCACCGCCTCGGCGATGCCGTCGGTGACCTTGTAGTCGATCGGCTGATCGCCCGCCGCGACCGGTGCCGCGTACTCGACGAACCCGGTGTTCGTGGTGGTCGCGGCACCCGCCTTGGCGGTCGCCTCGGTCAGCACGACCGGGTCGCCGTCGAAGTCGCGCCAGTCCGCGAGCACCGGCAGCGTCAACCGGCCGCCCGACGCGACGGACCACTCGTGCGGCTCGGCGCCCTTGCGCACGGCCGGTGCCTCGTTCTGCGACTCGGCGCGCACCTGCACGGTGACCGCGGCGGTGGCGTTGAGTCCCTTGCCGTCGTCCACCGTGTACTTGAAGTGCGCGTCCTGGGCCTGCTCCGGCAGGGTCACCTCGACGGTCTGGCCGTCCGGGGCGATCGCGAGCCCCACGTCCTTGCGGTCGAGGTCGCTCACGGCCGTGACGGACAGGATGTTGCCCGCCGGGTCGGAGTCGTTGTCGAGCACGTGCAGCACCGTCGTGCGGCCGGGGCGCGCGCCCAGGGTGTCGTCGGTGGCTTTCGGCGGCTTGTCCTTCGCCGACTCGGTGGTGTTCTCGTTCTTGTCCTTGTCGCTGGGGTTCTGCTCGGGCGGCGGCTTCACCGACTGCCAGTCGTCGACCTTGCGCTGGCTGCTCAGGTCCCAGACCGCGCCGGTCGCGACGTCGTTCAGCACGATCGCCTTGCGGTTGACCCGGAACACCGGCTGCACCAACGCCTTCGCGTCCCGGAGGTTGCCGGCGGACGCCTTCTTGCCGTCGCACGAACGGAAGTAACCGCCCGACGCACCTGCCCACGCGCCGTGCACGCACTCGCCGAGCCGCACCGGTTCGGCCGGAGCGCCGTCGACGCCCTCGTTCAGCGTCTCGGCGCCGTCGTCGTTGAGCTGGAACGCCTTCATCTCGCTCTGGGACGCCACGACCACGGTGGCCGCCTCCGGTCCGGCCTGCTGCAGCACGGACTCACGTCCGGCCTGAGCGGTGCGGCCGCCGGGGAGGAACAGCGTGCCGGACTCGGAGTCGAGCACGACCGTCTCGCCGCCCACCGCGGTGATCCTGGGCGTCTTCGGGGAGTTCGCGAGCTTGCCGTACGCGGGTTCGCCGAACCCGGACTCGGCCGTCGCCACCTTCACCGTGCGGCCGTTGGCGGACGCCACGTGCACCGCGCCGTCCAGGCCGACCGCGAGCGCGGCGGTGTCGGCCGCGTCGAGGGTGGCGAGCGGCGGGGTCTCCTGGCTGAGCTGGTCGAGCCCGCTCACGCCGGCCTGGAGGTCGACGCGGATCGCCCACACCTTGCCCGCCGCGGGGTCGAGGACGGCGAGGGTGCCGCCCGCGAGCGCGACCTGACCGCCGCTGGGCAACGCCAGCCCGTGGTCGCCCAACGTCACCGAACGCGCCACGTCGACCGGGTAGAGCTTGCCGCCCGCCCGGTCCCTGGCGACGACCGCGGCACCGTCCTGCACGACGTCGAGCTGGTAGTTCTGCTGCGCGCCACCGGGAGGGTTGAACGCCGCGTCGAGCGAGCCAACCGGTTTGTTGAGCCTGCCGAACAACCCGTCGCGGTCGCTCGTGACCCAGACCCCGCCGTCGTTCAGGTCGACCTGCCGCACCGGGTTGCCGGTGGACGTGAGCGCGTAGGCGACGAGCGAGGCGGCCGCGAGGACCAGCACCGTTCCGGACGCGACCGTGGTCCGGTGCTTTCGGAAGAATCCCACTGTTCCCCTCGCTGGCTTCCTGGAGTCAGCCACAGCTCTCCTGTGACCACTCCGCTGTCGCGTTGCTGCCGTCCGCGCGGACGACCTTCACTTGCAGGCACACCGGGTTCGCGCCCTCGACTTCGACCTGGGGCTCCTTCGCCACGCCGTTCTGCGTGGAGGTGCGCCAAGAGAACGTGTCGGTCGCCTGCTGGGCCGAGTAGTTCCACGCGAACCGGACCTTGTTCTCGTCCAGCCGGGTGGCGGTGATCTCGGGTCTGCCGGGGGGCGCGTTGCCCGCGCCGGCGTTCTGATCGGGGACGTCCTCGGCCACGGTGGTGACCGCTGGGCCGCCGCCCTGCTTGTCCTCGCCGGACAACAGGAACAGGCCCACCCCGACGATCGCGATGATGGCCGCGGCACCCACGGCGTAGAGGGGCCAGCGCGACCGTGCCGCGGGCTGGCTGCCCGTCTTCTCCGCCGACGGCTTGCGCACGTGGGTGTCCGGCGCGGCGTTCCGCAACGGGAACGGGAGTGGTGGCGGCTCGGCCCCGCGCGAGGGCGGCGGCGCGAACAGCTGCTCGGACGTGCGCGCGGTGGTGTGCGGCGCCGGGCCCGGGGTCGGCGGCACGAACAGCTGCTCACCGGTCCGTGCGGTGGTGTGCGGCGCCGGGCCTGGAGCCGGGGGCACGAACACCGGCTGCATCCGTTGCCGCGTGGGCGGTGAGAGCGGCGGCGCGGGTGCCGCGAACGACGGCGCGCCGGCCGCGGGTTCCGGATCCTCCGGCGCGGGGGCGGGCATCAGCACCAGCTCGGTCTCGCCGAACCGTTGCGCCTTCTGGATCCTCTGCAACCCGACGGCGAACTCGCGCACCGACCCGGGTCGTGCGGCGGGGTTGCGCGCCATGGCGCGCAACAACAAGCGCTGCAGGTCGGCGGGTGCTGCCAGGCCGGTCGGCAGCCAGCCGGAGACGATGCGGTGCTCGATCGCGGCGAGCGAGTTGTCGGTGCCGCGGGGCATGAACGGCGAGTGGCCCACCATGAGGTGCCACAGCGTCGCGCCCAGCGAGAACACCTCCGCCGGCACGCCGCCCTGTTCCACAGCGGACCTGTCGAGCAGTTCCGGCGCCGACCACGGCACGGACAGGATGACCTCGCCGTCCTCGTTCTGCTCGGCGAAGCGGCCGGCGATGCCGAAGTCGGTGAGGCACGGCTTGTCGTACTCGTTCATGAGGACGTTCGCGGGCTTGATGTCGCGGTGCAGGATCCGGCGCTCGTGCGCGGTCTCGATCGCCCCGGCGACCTGCACGCCGATGTCGAGGACCTCCTTGACGGACAACGGGGTCCGGCCGGAGAGCTTCGCGAGGTCGCCGCCGGGGCAGTACTCCATCACCAGGAACGGGCGGCCGTCGGCGGCGGTGTCCGTGTCGTAGACGGTGACGACGTTGCGGTGGTTGCCGAGCTCGGCCATCGACTCGCCCTCGGCGATGAACCGCTCCCGCACCGCGTCGGACAGGTCCGTCGCCTTGGGCACCTTCACGGCGACGTCGCGCTTGAGCTTGCGGTGGTAGTAGCGGTGCACCATGGCGAAACCGCCGCCGCCGATGTCGCCGCGGTACTCGAAGTGCGGGATCTCGGGAGGCTGTCCGGTCATCCGTTCACCTCGAAGGTGAAGGAGAACTGGTCGCCGAGCACGACCTGCGTGCCGGGGTAGAGGAACTCCTCGATGTGCGCGGCGAGCTTCTGCGGCGGGCAGCCGGGGCGGGCGACGGAGGTGCCGTTCATCGAGCCGAGGTCGCGCACCAGCACGTCCCAGCCCTCCAGCCGCACCTCGACGTGCGTCCGCGAGATCTCGGTGTCGTTCTCCCGGCCGACCTGCACGAGGTTCACGCCCCTGCGGTCGCCGCTGGGGTCGCGGCCCATCACCACGTTGCGGTCGAGGGTGATCGTGTCCCCGTTGGACAGCCTCAGCAGGCCGAGCACCGGCATCGGCAGCATGGCGGCGTCCTGCTCCGGCAAGGGCAGCTCGCACACGCGGCAGTGCACGGCGTAGTCCGAGCTGAGGTGTCCCGCCGGGCACTTCTTCGCGCGCACCAGCTGCGGGCCGCTCGTGCTGCCGGGGTGCAGCATGCGCGTCTCGTCGGGGGACAGGACGTTCGTGCGCAGCACCGTGTCGGTGACCGGCTCGGCCTGCACGACCGCCTCCGCGCGGGGGACGGCCGCCGTCACCTGGGGAGCCCAGTCGAACGACTGGATCACCCCGGTCATCTGGGTGACCTGCGGAACCGGCTGGGGCACCGGGGGCAGCGGTGGTGTCGGCTGCACCGGGACCACCGGCTGGGACACCTGCGGCACCGGCTGCGCCTGCGGCACTGGCTGGGGCTCCGGAAGCACCTGCGGCATCGGCTGGGGCACCGGCGGCACTGGCGGCACCGGCTGCACCGGCACAACCGGCGGTTCGTCTCGCACCACGGTCAGTTCGGCGAGTTCTTCCTGCGCCGCAAGAGATTCCGGTGCCGCGACCTCGGCCAGCGACACCGCCACCTCCCCCGCGAGCACGACCCCGCCGTGCAACGGGAGGCCCGGCCCGGCCGCCCCGGTCGCGATCCGCAGCCGCGCCACGTCGCCCAGGTTGCGGTCGACCCACGTCCCGACGCCCACCGCGTTGATCTCGTCCACCGCACCGGAGGCGTCCGCGAACTGCAACCGCGCCGAACCCCGCACCACCGCACGCTTCTCGGTCGGAGCCAGCCGGACGAGCGCGAACCCGCTCACCGCGCGGAACCCCTCGTGGACGATCTCGGCGAGCACCTCGTCCAGCGGTTCGTCGGCTCGCACGAGCTCCCAGCAGCGGCGCACCAGGCCGGACTCGGGCGCGACGGACAGCAGGAGCCACGTCCGCTCCCCCACGACCGCGACCCACGTGCCCGGCACGTACTCGACCTCGGTCATCGCGGGCTCCGCGGCGCCGTGTCACAGGTGGTGTCGACTGCCTGCGGTGCAACGGAGTAGTCGGCGACGAGCGCCGTCACGTTGTCCCGGGCCCCCGCGGCGAGTGCCAGGCCGACGAGTGCCGCGGCCGCTTCCCGCGCGTCGGCGTGCGACCGGAGCACCTCGTCGATCTCGGCGTCCGCCACCTCGTTGGTGAGGCCGTCCGTGCAGATCACGAACCGTTCCCCGGCGCGCGGCGGGAACAGCCACAGGTCGGGGTCGGACATGCTGGCCTTGCCCAGCACGCGGGTGACGACGTGCCGGCGCGGGTAGGTCCTGACCTCCTCCGCCGTCAGCAGTCCTGACGCGACGAGTTCCTGCGCCTCGGAGTGGTCGACGGTGAGCTGCGTCAGTCCGGTGCCGTCGAACCGGTAGACCCGCGAGTCGCCGACGTTGAACACGACCCAGTGCGGCCGTTCGGAGACGGTGACGAGCGCGATCCCGGCGACCGTCGTCATGCCGGCGTGTCCGGCCTCCTCCAGCGACCGGCCCGCCGCGGCGAGCGTCGCGCGGACGTCCTCCGGTCCCGGTGCCTCCTGCTGGTCGAGCTCGTGCAGCCGCGCCACGAGCATCGCGCTGGCGACCTCGCCCGCGGCGTGCCCGCCCACGCCGTCGGCGACCGCGAAGATCCGCCTGCCCGCGATCGCGTTGTCCTCGTTGACTTCCCGCACCACACCGGGATGCGTGGTGACACCGGTCCTGATTTCGCTCATCGTGCTCCCCCGCACCTCCTCCGCTGCGCCGTTCGGACGTCTCATCGCTCGCACCTCGCCGAGCGTTAGGCGGAAAAGGAGACAAAAACTGGCCACGGCGAAACGGAAACGTTCAGGCCCCACACGACGATGTGTAGAAGCCGCCCGGCGAAGAAGCGGTGCACGACAAACGCTCCGGCACCTCGTCGAGGTACCGGAGCGCCGGCTGCGGACAGAACCCGTCTGTCCTTTTAGGCCAGTTGTGTCCCCGCGGAGAACGTCAGCGGAGCGCCCGCGTCCTGCGGGACGGACGCCGCGAACCGCCAGTAGGAGCCGCTGCTCGTCACACCCACCACGTGGAGCGCACCCGTCTCCACCCGCATGCTCGTGGGCTCGCTGAATCCGAGTTCCAGCCCTTCCGCGCTCACCTGCTGCCACGGGTGGAACTCGGTGCCGTCCGCCGCGCCCTTCGACGTGGTCACGTACACCTCGCCGCCGGCCGTCAACGACACGGCGAGCGCGCCGTTCGGCAGCACCACCGCGTCGACCTGCCTGCTCTCCGCGTCGGACGCACCCGGCAGGTCGGGCAGGAACGTCCAGGTGTCCTCGAACCCGGTGCGGTCGGCCTTCTCCCGAAGCACGAAGGCACCCAGTCCGGCGCCCGCACCGGGCCGGAACCCGACGTCGACGAGCAGGATGCGGCTCTGCGCGTCCTGCACGAGCTTCGGCCGCGGCCCCACGACGTACGGGAGGCGGCCCATTTCGTGCGGAACGCCGCTGGTCCCAGTGCGGTACCAGGAGTTCATGTTGCCGCTCGTCCGCACGGCGATCGTCACCTCGGTGCCGCGGCTGATCACGCTCGGCGTCTCGGTGACCAGTCCGGAGCTGAACCGCTTCCACGCCAGGAAGTCGCCGTTGGGGAGCTGTTCGCGGTAGTAGAGCTGCCCTTCCCAGGGCCCCCGGTCGCTCGCGTGGTCGCCCATCGCGTAGACGACCAGCGTGCCGTTCGGGCGGCGGACCAGCGCGGGAGCCACCCTCATCGCGCCCTTGAGCGAGGGGAGGCTCTGCCAGCTGCCGTCGAGGCCGAGCGTGTGCACCTGGACGTCACCACTCGGCCGCTGGGTCGTGCCGAAGGTCTCCGTGCCGGCCACCGGGCCCGGCACCACGTTCGAGATGCCCGTGTAGTCGGGGCCGAAGGGTTCGGCGATCCAGTGGCCGAGGCCGCTGTCGCGCAGGTCGGTGACCCTGTTGTCCGGCTCCACCCGCATCAGGTGCGCGGCACCTCGCGGGTTCACGTACGCGACCGGCATGGCGCCCTGGTCCTCGACCACCGGGTTCCTCGGCACCCAGTAGCCGGTCTGCCGGCAGTCCGTCGTGGTCGCCGTGACGTCGAGGTCGGTGCCCCAGTCGGTGCCGATCACCGAACCCGTGGAGGTGCGCCACCCGTCGTCGGAGTACTCGGAGTAGTCGTTCCACACCAGCTCACCGGTGCCGGGACGCACGGTGTAGAACACGTCGCCGCCGGCCGAGAAGAGCTTGGTGCCCGACTTCCAGGTCAGCCTGTGCTGCCACGTCTCGTACAGGGCGAACCGCTCGCTCACCCGGTCGTAGCGGAAGTGGTGCAGCACGCCCGTGTCGTCGCGCCCCTTGAGGCCGCCCTGCCCGCTGGCGGCGATCGTGTCGAAGCGGTCCCAGCCGATGTCGATCACGCGGCCGCTGCCCGGTGCCCACGCCCGTTGCCGCTGGTCGAAGAACCACCAGCGCAGGGCGCCGCCCTCCAGCGTGTAGATGGACCCGTCCGAGTCGACCGTGATCTTGCCGCGGCCCGCGATCTGGACGAACTTGTCCCAGCCGGTGCCGATCGTGTCGTACTGGCCTCCGCCGGGCATCGTGTCCCAGCCGCTGCCGTTGTACCGCAGCCTGCGCAGGTCGCCACCGGTGGTGATGTTGAACAGCCAGCCGTCGGGCCCGGCGAAGGTCTTGCCGCCCCAGCCCGAACCGACCTGCCGCGCGCCCGCCCAGGTGGCCGCGCCGCTGCCCGGCGCGGAGTGCTGGTAGAGCCACAGGTCGCCGTCGGCCTGCATGGTGAAGATGTTCGACACCGGCCCGCACAGCCCGGCGGACGCGGTGCCCGCGCCCGTCGTCACCGCGGTGGCGGCACTCGCCGCCAACGCCGCGGCCAGGCACAACGATCTCAGCTTCTTGCTCATCAGGAACTCCCCCAGGCGTTCACGTTCGTCGCAGGAGGAGCATACGACGCGGCACCGACAGTTCCGGCGGGCTCAGCGGCTGTGGCGGATCACGACCAGCGCGACGTCGTCGGTCGCCTGCTGGTCGCCGACCATCGTGGCCATGATCCGGATGCAGGCCGCCTCCGGGTCCATCGGGCCGACGGCGCCGCGCAGCCGTTCGAGGCCGGCGTCCAGGTCCTGCCCGCGGCGTTCCACCAGGCCGTCCGTGTACAGCACGACCACGCTGCCCGGCGGTACGTCCACGCCGGTGCTGCGGCGGCCGGTGGTGCCGAGGTCGAACCCGACGGGCGGCCCGATGACGGCGGGCGCGAACCGGGACCGCTCGCCCGGCACGGCGATGACCGGAGGCAGGTGGCCAGCCACGGCGAGGCTCATGCGGTGGGTCGTCGTGTCGATGATCGCGTAGGCCACGGTGGCCATCGTGTTGTGCTCGAAGTAGCTGGCCTTGCGGTCGAGCTTGCCCAGCACCTGGGCGGGATCGAAGTACTCCAGGGCGTAGGCGCGCAACGCGCTCCTCAACCGTCCCATCACGACGGCCGCCCGCAGTCCGCTGCCGACGACGTCGCCGATCACCACGCCGATGCGGTCGCCGGGCAGCTCGAACACGTCGTACCAGTCACCGCCGACCCCGCTCTCCGCACCGGGGACGTACCGGGCCGCGAGCTCCCAGCCCTCGGCGGCGGGCAGGCTCGACGGCAGCAGGCTCTCCTGCAGCATCGTGGCGGCGGCCCGTTCGGACCTCGTCCGGTCCACGTAGACGGCGACGGCGAGGCGGTCGGCGACGAGCTGCAGCGCGTCGACCTCCTCGTCGGTGAACCGGCGCGAGGTGGTGCTGCCGACGTGCAGGACCCCGGTCAGCTCGCCCTCGGCGATCATCGGCACCCCGAGCAGCACGCGCAGCCCGTGCTCCCACAGCAGCGGGTTGACCACTGTGGACTCGTCGACCTGTTCGATCTGGACGGGCTCCCTGCGCTGGGCCACGCTGCCCGCGAAGCCCTTGCCGACGGGCACGCGCACGCCCTGGAAGACCTCTTCGTCGAGCCCCGCGGTCGCCCTCGCCACGAGCCGTTCGCCGCTGCGGTCCACCAGCAGCACGGTGACGGTGTCGACCGCGAGCAGCTCGCGGGAGCGTTCCAGCAGGACCTCGAGCAGCTTGTCGAGGTCGAGCTCCTTCAGCGCCCCGTCCGTGACGGCGTCGAGGACGCGCAGGCGGATCGACGGACTTCCCGCCTCGGTCATCGCACCTCCGCCTCTCCGGTTCGCTCGCACCAGCTTTCCACGACCGGCCCGGTCGCGCGTGCGGCGATCCCGCGACCGGGCTTGCCGACCCCCTTCAGCTGATCAACGCGAGGGCTGCGTCCGGCGGGTTCTACCGGGCTGGGGATCAAGCGCCTGCTGTGAAAGCCTGGAGGTGGGGTGGTCGTGGTGAGGATCGCTGTCATCGGTGACGTGGGCGGGCACGTCGAGCAGTTGCGGAAGGCCCTGCGCGAGCTGGGGTGCGAGACCGAGGTGCCGGACGGCCTGGTCGTGGTCCAGGTCGGCGACCTGGTGGACCGGGGGCCGGACAGCCTCGGCGTGCTGGACGTCGTCGCCCCGCTCATCGGGGAACGCTGGGTGCAGCTCGCGGGCAACCACGAGGAGCAGTACCTGCCGGGCTCCGAGGTCTTCTGGCCCGAACCGCTGCCGCGCGAAGGCGTGGAGACGTTGCGCGAGTGGTGGGCCGACGGCCGGATGCGGGTCGCGGCGGCCGTCACAGCCGTCGGGGAGGAGTTCCTGCTGACGCATGCGGGGCTGACGCTCGCCGCCTGGCAGCAGCTGGGTGAGCCCGATTCCGCCGCGGCGGCAGCGGGGTTGTTGAACGAACGGCCCGACCTGATCCGGAACAGGGGCGCGCACGGCCGTGATCCGGAGACGGGACCGTTGTGGGCCGAGTCCGGAGCGGCGTTGCACGAACCGTGGATGCGGTACAGCGGCATCGTGCCGTTCGGCCAGATCCACGGGCACTCCTCGATCGTCCACTTCGGCGACCAGAGGTGGACCTGCGACGGCCGGATCCGGCAGCGCGCCTCCGTCGACTGGCAGCGCCGTCACGTGCGGGTGCGGGTCGGCGGGCGGACGTTCGTGGGCGTCGATCCCCGCCACGGCCGGGCGGGCGCCGCCACGTGGGAGCCGTTGGTCTTCGACGACACCCAGACCCCCATGAGCGTTCAGGTAGCCGTGTAGGCGCGGTCAGGCCCGGTACAACGGGTTCGGGCAGTCGACGTACCGGTTCGCGGCGCCCTCGGCGCGGGTCCAGCGCAGCAGCAGGTTCGCCTTCGCCGGCACGAACCGGTTCTCCAGCAACGACATGACCTGGTCACATCCGTGGTCGTCCGCGTAGGAGACGAACACGGCCCGCGCCTGACCCCACACGTCGAGGCCGGGGTGCCGTTGCAGCACCGCGCCGGCGATCTCGACCAGGTGGTTCACGACGAGGCAGTACTGCAGCCGCTCCCAGCCCTTGGCCTCGGAGACGCCCCGCGACCCGTCCACTCCGTCCACAGAGGACAGCAGCTCGGCGTGACGGGGCAGGAGCCGCATGCCCTCGGGGTCGCGGTGGACGGCCTGGACCGGCAGGCCCGAGGCGTCCACCCCCACCAGGACGTTCTGCAGGTGGCACTCCATCACGACGCCGTGCGCGAAGAACGCGTGCAGCACAGGGGGAACGAGGACCGAGACGTACTGCCGGAACCAACTCAGCGCGTCGTCGGAACTCAGGCCGTCCAACGGGTTTCCGTCGAACCCCTCGCTGATCCCCGCCGCCAGCAACGGTGTCACCCCCGGCACCAGGTGCTGCCGGAGGCCGTCGCGCACCACGACGGCAAGGCCCTCGAAGGACTCCGGCGAGGTCCGGTAGCCGCGGTCGATCAGGAAGGCCGTGCCGGGGAAGACCGAGGCGATGTCCGCGAACACCGGGCGCAGCAGACGAGCGAGCGGCGGGATCCACCGCAGGTCGTGCGCCCACAACCGGCGCACGTCGTTGGTGATCCGCACGTCGAGGCTGAACTTGTAGAACAGGTCCGCGGCCGGGTCGTACACGGTGCGCACCGAGGACGTGGGCCACACCTCCTGCTCGCCCACCTCACCCTTGAGGCCCAGCAACGACAGCTGCCACGGGTGCGCGGGCAGCACGCCGGCGGGCAACGGCACCTCGCCGTCGTCCACGAACTCGCCTTCCAGGCGCGCCAACGCGAAGCTCGCGTGCACCTCGGGCGAGTACGGCAGCCACTCCGACGCGGGCAGGCCGCCGCGGCCCTTCGGCGCGGGGTGGTAGCGGTGGCCCGCGACCAGCGCCTGCTCGGAGCGCCGGTACAGGTCGGCGGGCGGTGCGGTGCGGGCGTCGAGCACGGCGGCGATGGCCGACCGCGAACCGGCGATCTCGTCCAGGAAGCCGACCGGTGGGTCGCCGAGCTCCTTCGTGATGAGCACAGCGAGTTCGTGCCACGACAACGGCTGCCACGATCCGGTGAACACCTCCGGGTCCGACAGCCAGCGCCCTTCCCGCGCGCGCAGCAGCACACCGGTGCGGGGCAGGCGGATCGTGCCTCCCGGTCCCCACTCCCCCACCTCGCGGCGCAGGCAGTTCAGCAGCGCCGTCGAGGTGGTGCCGTCGGGATCAGTGATCGCTTCCACCGGTGTCCGCTTCCCTCTGGCGATGTGTCAGGATCAGATCATTCTGACGCAAACACCGGTCGAGTCCGATTTTGTCGCCGCATTGGACGAAAAACGCGCCGAAAGGTTCATCGCGGCGTTGCCGGGAGCCCGTGCGGCCGTTCTCGCGCGCCTGCGCCGGGCCCTCGCGATCGAACCGTTGCCGCAGGTCAGCGTCGATCCGGCCGAGTACACCCACCCGGTCGACCTCCTCACCGCACTGCGCTGGCGCGACTCCGGAAACCTGATCGCCGAGGTCGCCCACAGCGTCGCCGGGCTGGCCCTCTCCCGCACAACCGGCCCTCTCACGACTCCATTCCTGCACCGGTCGCTGGAAGAGCACGAGCAGAGCGTGGTCGACGGCCACCCGTTGCACCCGTGCTGCCGCAACCGCACCGGTTTCACCGCCCAGGACCACCTCGCGTACGGCCCCGAACACCGCCCGGTCGTGCAGCTTCGACTGCACCCGGCGGCCGACCACGTGGTGTTCGGCGACTGGCCCGAAGAACTCCGTGACGGCGAACGGATCCTGCTCCCGGTGCACCCGTGGCAGGCGGACCGGCTGGCCGTGCCCACCACCG
Source organism: Lentzea cavernae (assembly GCF_014653695.1). GTDB lineage: Bacteria > Actinomycetota > Actinomycetes > Mycobacteriales > Pseudonocardiaceae > Lentzea > Lentzea cavernae. The sequence goes on from NZ_BNAR01000006.1 coordinate 282,197, forward strand.
GGTCCCTGCCCGCGAGCCCGCTGATGGCGTTGCGGACCCTCTCGACCGGCTCCTGGCACGTCAAAACCACGTTGAGCGCGCAGATCACCTCGGCCGTGCGGGACATCTCCGGCGGCTCGATCGCCACGGCGACGACAGTCTCGGACTTCCTGGAATCCACCGTCGAGGGCATCGAACTGCAGCGCAACCGGGCGTCGGCCGCCGTGCTCACCGGCGGCGAACCGGACCGCCGGCTGGGCGTGATCCTGCGCGACGCCCCCGTGCCGCGCGAGGGCGAGACCCTGCTGCCGCTGGCCGCGCTGAGCGCCTGGCGGGTCCCCGACCCGATCGGGTGGCTCGCGGAGTTCGCCGAACTGACCGTGCCGCCGCTGATGACCCTCCTCGCCCGCGGCGTCGCGTTGGAGGCGCACGAGCAGAACCTGCTGGTGGGCCTCGTGAACGGCAGGCCGAGCCGGGTCGTCTACCGCGACCTGGCCGACATCCGCGTCAGTCCGCGCGCCGGCCTGCCCACCCGCCTGCACGCGAGCCCGGAGGCGTTGCGCGCCAAGACGTTCGCCACCTTCTTCTCGACCGCGCTGACCGGTCTGGTCGGAGCGCTCGACGCCCCGGACGGCGACCTGTGGGACGTGGTGGCGCAGAAGATCCCGGACACCCCGGACCGGCACGCGCTGCTGCACGACCCGCTGCCCGCCAAGCCGCTCACGCTGATGCGCCTGAACCCGGAGACGACGGAGTGGGCCTACCTGCCCAACCCCTTCAGGAGCTGAGCCCGGTGCTGCCACGCCAGCGACAGCAGCGCGGCACCGGCGGCCTGCGTCGGTTCGTGGCGCACGAACCGTTCGACGTTCGAAGCGGTGAACGGAAGCCCGCGCAGCACCTGGCCCTCGTCGTTGTGCGACACCAGATCGCCGAACAACGAGTCGAACTCACCGGCCTCGATGACCGCCACGGTCAGCATGTCCGTGGCGAACGTCAGCGGGTCCACGCCCATGCCGAGGTAGAACACGCGAGCGGCCGCCGTCAGTCGCTGGGCGAACGGCCAGGCCGCGTAGTCGACGGCACCGATCTCCGCGACGCCCAGCAGCTCCTCGGCGAACTCGCGGAGCATGCAGTGCCACAACGAGAAGTCGGCCTCGGACGATCCCTGGAACACCCCGACCGGCAGCACCTGGAACATGCCGCCCGCGTGCCCCACGCGCTTCGGGTCGCGCCAGTGCAGGAAGAACGTCGCTTGCCCCGACTCGGAGTCGTGGCGCAGGGTCAGGGTGCTGATGGCGACGTTCACCGGCCGGCGCCGCGGATCACACGGATCACCCACGGCCGTGCGCAACGGCAACGCGTCGATCTCCCCCACCTCGCGCGCCGCGTACTCGTGCGCGCACGCCTCGCCCACGTCGATGCCGTCGAAGTAGGTGCCGAGACCGAACGTCAGGCGCCGCCCGGTGAAGCCGAGCAGCCGGTAGGTCTCGCGGTCGTGGAACACGGCGGGCGCGGCGAGCGCGGCCATCGCCTCGGAGTAGCTGCCGAAACCGTCGGGGACCACTGCGCCCGGCAGCACGGGCAGCGACGGTGACGGCCGCATCTCCAGCGCGAGGGCGGCGAGCGGAACCGGTGCGGCGGGCATCCAGCCGGGCGCGGTCAGCAACGGCGTCCCGGCGACCCCGGGCACGTCCGGGTACTCCGCGGCCGCCCGCACCGCCAGCGCGTGGCGGTGCCGCAGCAGATGGGCCCGCACGGCGAGCCACGACGAGATGACCGGACCACGTGTGGCCCGGTCTCCGCGGTCTGGAGCTGTCAGGCCCGCCAGCGCCGGGACGCCTGGACGACTTCGCCGACCGCGCGTGCCAGGCTTCCGTCGGCGTCGACGTGGCTCTCGTAGTGCTCGACCGGAAGCGGCTTGGCCACCTCGGGCGGTGCCTCGTACGAGTCGCTGTCCTCCCACCGCAGCCTGCGCGCCGTCTTCACGAACGCGACCGCGGCCGCCAGCAGCAACACCCCGACCACGGCCGGCCACCAGACCGACTCCGCGACCGCGATGGCGAACTGGACCTGCGCCACCACGACGAACACGACAGTCAGTCCGACCACCGACCACGGGGCCGAACCACCGTCACGTCTTCGCTGGGCGGCACCACTTGCCCCCATTGGCGTCACCTCCACCGATGCTGCCGTGGACATCGGCGATTGATCGCAAGGAGTTACAGGGCCAAGCGTACTCCTGGATCGTTTGGTCGCAGACCGTCACTTTCCCCGCACATCACCACCGGTGCGCACCACGTGCGCGATTCACCCAGGGGTGTGATCATCAACCCGTGTCCGCACTTCACTCGGGTGACCCCGCCTCGTTCGCCGCCGACGTCCTCGCCGAAGGCCCGCCCGAGCTCGAACACGTGCCGGGCGTGGCGTCCCGGCGTCCGACGAAGACGAGCGCGGGCGGGGCGCTGATCCGTGATTCCACCGGACGCGTGCTGTTCGTCGTGCCGACGTACAAGGCCGTGCTGGACGTCCCGGGCGGCATGACGGAGGACGACGAGTCCCCCAAAGCCGCCGCCGTGCGGGAGATCCGCGAGGAGCTCGGCCTCACGATGTCGTTGGGGCGCCTGCTCGTCGTGGACTGGACGCCGCGCAACGGGGTCTGGCGCGACTGCCACCAGTTCGTGTTCGACGGCGGTGTCGTGGACGACGCGGTGGCGTGCGATCCCGAACTGGAGGGTGTGGTGTACCTGACGCTGGACGAGGCCGAGCCGAGGATCTACCCGTCGCTGCACCGCCGGCTCGCACTCGCCGTCGCCGCACTGGAGAGCGGTTCCACGCGGTACGCCGAGTTCGGCCGGGAGGTGTGATGCGGATCGTCTCGCTGCTGCCCGCGGCCACCGACGTCGTGGCCGAGCTGGGCCTGCTCGACCACCTGGTCGGACGCACCCACGAGTGCGACTGGCCCGCCGAGGTGGAGGGTGTGCCGATCGTCACGAGCACCGGCGTCGACCAGAACGCGCTGAGCAGCAGGGAGATCAACTCGACCGTGCACCGCGGGTCGTCGTTGTACGGGCTGGACGCGGACCTGCTGAACGACCTCAGGCCGGACGTCGTCCTCACCCAGGACCTCTGCGACGTCTGCGCGATCTCCTACCGCAAGGTCACCGACACCGTCCGGATGATGGACGTCGGCCCCACGGTCCTGAGCCTCGAACCTTCCACTTTGGACGAGGTCCTCGACTGCCTGAGGACCGTGGGCGACGTGCTCGGCGTCGACAGCGCAGGCAAGATCGCCGCGTTGAGACAGCGGATCGACGACGTCGAACGGCAGACCCGGCACCTCCCGCACCCGCGGGTGGCCCCGATCGAGTGGCTCGACCCGGTGTGGCCCGCCGGGCACTGGGTCCCCGAACAGATCGCCAAGGCCGGCGGTGTGCCGCTGCTCGCGGAGAAGGGCGAGCACACCCGCCCGATCACCTGGCAGGCCGTGCACGACGCGAGGCCGGACGTGGTGCTGCTCATGCCGTGCGGCTTCCCGCCGGAACGGACGATGCGAGAGCTACCGGACGAACAGCTCCCCGAGACGTGGGTCCTGGATGGACCGTCGTACTTCAACCGCCCCGGCCCGCGCGTCGTGCGCGGCGTCGAGGTCCTCGCCCACGTCCTGCACGGCGTCGGCCCGACCCCCGCCCCCTCGGAGGCAACCAGGGCCCTGTGTCGAAGTCCGATCCGCGACAGCCTGGCCTGAGGCGGCCCCTGGCGGCACGGCCGGACGACCCACGTACAACACCGGTACGCGGGCCGTCCGGCCGTACCACCAGAAACCACCTCAAGCGCGACTCTCATCGAACCGGACCTCGACACAGGGCCCTAAGCTCGCCCCATGGACCTGAGCGCGTTCCCCCGAGTCGCACTGGGCAGCTGGCCGACCCCTCTGGAGGACGCCCCGAGGCTCGCCGCCGCGCTCGGCGGCCCGCAGGTCCTGATCAAGCGCGACGACGTCAACGGCCTCGGCGCGGGCGGCAACAAGCTGCGCAAACTCGAGTTCCTGCTCGGCCAGGCGCTCGAGGACGGCGCGGACACGATCATCACGTTCGGCGCGCTGCAGACCAACCACGGGCGGCAGACGGCGGCGGCCTGCGCGAAGCTCGGCCTGAGGTGCGAGCTCGTGCTCACGGCCAAGGTGCCGATGACCGGCGACGCGTACGAGAGGTCCGGCAACGTCGTCCTGGACCACATGTTCGGCGCGAACGTGCACGTCTGCGCGGACGCCGACGAGACCGTCGAGGCCTACGAGCGGATCAACCACGACAAGGCCGTCACCCTGCCCGTGGGCGGTTCGAACGGGCTGGGCGCCCTCGGCTACGTCGCCGCGGCCGCCGAGCTCGTCGGCCAGCTCACCGACCGCGGCATCGGCACCGCCACCATCGTCGTCCCGGACGGCAGCGGCGCCACGGCGGCGGGAATCGCGCTCGGCACCGAACTGCTCGGCTGGCCCGGCACCGTGCACGCCGTGAGCGTCTCCCACACCGCCGCGGACGCCGAACGGGAACTGCGGGTCCTCGCCGCGGACGCCGCCGCCCTCCTCGGCGAGCCCGCTCCGGAGCTCGGCCACGTCACCGTCACCGACGACACGATCGGGCCGGGCTACGGCGTGCCGACGCCGGAGATGTGGAGCGTGCTGGAGCTGTTCGCGCGGACCGAGGGCGTGCTCCTCGACCCGGTCTACACCGGCAAGGCCGCGGTGAAGTTCCGCGAGATCGCGCCGCGCAGCGACGTGCCGGTCGTGTTCCTCCACACAGGTGGTCTTCCTGGCTTCTACGGCTACGCGCCCGAGGCGGTCGCGCAGTTCCGACGGGCGTGATCAGTACTCTGGTGTGGTGACCGATCTGGCCGACCACCTGGGTGTGCTCCGCGATCTCGAAAGACGGCTGCTCGTCTACAAGTTCGCGATCGAGGAGCTGATGACGAAGCTCCGCATCCTGAGCGAGGAGTTCGACTCGGTCCACCAGCACGACCCGATCGAGCACATCACCAATCGGGTGAAGAAGCCGGAGGGCATCCTCGGCAAACTGCAGCGCAAGGGCTTCCCGCCCGACCTCGACACGATCGGCGACTGGCTCGACGACATTGCGGGCGTGCGGGTGATCTGCCCGTTCGTCTCGGACGTCTACCGCGTCAAGGAGATGCTGGCGCGCCAGCACGACGTGGAGATCCTGCGCACCAAGGACTACATCGCGCAGCCGAAGCCGAACGGGTACCGCAGCCTGCACCTGATCATCCGGATCCCGGTGTTCCTGTCCGACCGCGTCGAGCACGTGAAGGTCGAGGTGCAGCTGCGGACCATCGCGATGGACTTCTGGGCGACGCTGGAGCACAAGCTGTTCTACAAGTACGACGACCACCCGCCGGCGGACTTCGTGGGCGAGCTGATGTCGACGGCGATGATCGCGGCGCAGCTGGACGACCGGATGGAGTCGCTGCACCGGCGGATCCACCGCGACGGCCACCAGTAGCCGCGCCGCCGGCCCGCCGAGTCCACAAAGGATGCCCGGCGGGCCGTGACCGCGCTACGGCTTGGTGATCTCCAGCTGCAGCTCGGTCACCCAGTCCGCCGGGTCGCCCTCGCCGTACTGGACGTACACCTCGCGCGCGAACCCGTTCTGCTTGTACCCGTGCGCCTCGATCCAGGCCGCGACGGCCTGGTACGACGTGTCGACGTCGTCCATCGTGCCGCGGTGCAGGATCGTCGCCGCCTCGGCCAGCGCCGGCAGGTCGACGACCTCGAAGTCGTAGGCCTGGGACGGCTCGACGGCCACGGTGACCCCCGCGTGCACGACCACCGCGTCGCCGTCGGCCGGCTCGTAGGTGGCGATGCCGTGACCGGCGGGCGCGACCCCCGCGCGGCCCAGCCGTTCGAAGAGCTGCGGGTACAACGGCTGGATGACCGGGCCGATGTCCTCCGGCCCGTACGACGCGGCCGTGGCCGTCAGCCGGGCGATGCGGACGGCCGGCACGGACTTCACGACGATCTCGTCGGTGGGCATGGCGCCCTCCCTCTCTATTGCGCGGAGACGTGCCTCGACCCGCCGCAGCCGCGACTCGTCCGCGAGGATCTGCTGCCGCAGCTCGGCCCGCCGCAACGACAGCATGCCGTGCAACTGCTCGACCGAGAGCTTCTCGTCGAGCACCACGCGCACCTGGTCGAGTGTCAGACCGAGGTCCTTCAACGCGACCAGGCGGTTGAGTCGTTGCAGCTGGGAGGCGGTGTAGAAGCGGTAGCCGCTGGACTGGTCGACGTGCGCCGGCGGGAGCAACCCGACCGCGTCGTAGTGGCGCAGCATCCGCACCGACACGCGCCCCAGATGGGCGAAGTCTCCGATGGTGAACATGACTGCTCCTGTGTAGGGGCTGACACGGTGTCAGGGTCAAGAAATGATGGGTTTGAACAACGGTCCGGGTGAGCACCCTGGGACGTTGACGAGAGGTGGCACATGACGTTCGCACATCCGGCGCTGTTCTACGCCGACGAGGACTCCTACATCGACGGGACCGTCCCGTTCGTGGTCGAGGGCCTCGCGAGCGCCGCACCCGTCGCCGTGGCGGTGCCGACCAGGAACCTGGAGCTGCTCAGGGAGGCGCTCAGCGGTTTCGCCCACCTCATCACGTTCGTCGACATGACGGAGACCGGCCGCAACCCCGGCCGGATCATCCCCGAGCTCCGTGCGTTCGCCGACCGGCACCGCGGGGCCGTCCGCATCATCAGCGAACCGGTGTGGGACCTCCGCACCGACGTCGAGTACCCGGCGTGCGCGCTGCACGAGGCGTTGGTCAACTACGCGTTCAGCGGTCGCGACCTCAGCATCCTGTGCCCCTACAGCACCACCACCCTCACCCACGACGTCCTGGCCGACGCCGAGAAGACCCACCCGGTCGTGATCGACGCGAGCGGCCACCGCCCCAGCGACCACTTCCACCCCGCACGGGTGGTCGTCGCCACCCACTCCCTGCCGCTGGCCATCCCGTCCGGCGCGGCGAGCACGTCCGTCGGCGCGGGAGCGATGGCGGCGGTGCGGGCGTTCGCGCGCGAGCAGGCCGTGCAGCTCGGTCTGGCCCGTGACCGGGTCGACGACTTCGCGCTCGCGGTGACCGAGCTCGCGACGAACAGCGTGCGGCACGGCGGTGGCGAGAGCACGGTCCGCGTCTGGGCGGAAAGCAGAAGTATTGTTTGCCAAGTCAACGACAACGGACACATCACCGATGTTCTGGCTGGACGCACCCCTGTTCACGCAAACGAACCAGGTGGTCGCGGTCTGTTGCTTGTCAACCGTTTGGCGGATCTCGTGCGCACCCAAACGACGTCAAACGGCACCGCAATCCAAGTCAGATTCGACCTGAGTGACAAAAAGACAACGTGATCCACTCACATTCGGGCGACTTCGTTATAGCTTGAGCACGTGCACGACGAGGAAGCGACGGATATCGGTTACACGGGGGCTCGATTCGGGTCTCCGGCGACCCGCAGACGGCTGCACGCCGACGGAAGTGGAAACTTCAACGGCGCGGAAACGCAACAACTGCCCCGTCAGCAACCGTTGCGCCAACGCCCACCGGAACCGCCACCGGAGTGGCCTGTGCAAGAAGACGAACAGACCTCGGTCCCCGCGCGGGACAGCTCGCTCATCCGTCCCTACGCCCGCACCGGCGGGCGTACCGCGGCCCGCCACGACCTCCGGCTGGAGACGCTGCTCTCCACCGACGAGGACAAGCTCTACCACGCCACCAACGACCAGGCGGCGATGATGCGGCTGTGCCTGCAGCCGCGGTCGGTCGCCGAGATCTCGGCGCTCATGAAGATCCCGCTCGGTGTCACGCGGGTGCTGCTGAGCGACCTGATCACGCTGAACCTGGTCGCCGTGCACGAGCCGGCCGACAAGCCGAACGTCGCTCTGCTCGAACGCGTGCTGTCCGGGCTGCGCAAGCTGTAGCCCGTTCGCCAGCGCGCGAGATGACGCCGGGTCGCCGATAATTTCCCCGTGGCGACCTCCAGCGACGAGACCCCGAAGACCCCGGTCACAGAACCGATCCCGACCGCTCCCCCGTCTGCTCCAGTGACCGTTCCGCCGTCTGCCCCGGCGACCGCGGCGAAGAAGCCGCGGCCCACCCGGATCAGCGGCACCTGGATCGCCGTGCTGGTGGCGATCGTCGTGCTGATCTTCCTGCTGGTGTTCATCCTGCAGAACGGTGAGAACGCGACCATCCACTTCCTGTGGGGTCAGTTCAGCCTTCCGCTGGGCGTGAGCCTGCTGTTCGCGGCCATCGGCGGCGCGCTGCTGGTCGCCGTCGTCGGCGCTGCCCGCATCCTGCAGCTGCGCCGGCAGACCAAGCGGATCACTGGTCGTCCCGCGACCGCATCACCAGTTCGACGCGAGAGCTGATCTCGAGCTTCCGGAAGATCTTGCGCAGGTGGAAGTTCACCGTGTGCGGTGACATGAACAGCTGCGTGGAGATCTGCCGGTTCGTCTGCCCCTTGGCGACCAGGTTGGCGATCGCCCGTTCGGTGTCGTCCAGACTGGACCACCCGGACGCGGGGCGGGCGGGTGCGGCCCTGCGGCGCCGGCCGAGCTTGCGCAGCCGGCCCAGCACCCGCGCGCTGTCGCGGGACGCGCCGATCTCCCGGTAGAGCCCGAGCGCGTTCTCCAGCGCCCGCACCGACTCCGCGCGGTCCGGCGCGGCCGTGAGCAGCACGCCGAGGTCCTCGGCCGCGTTCGCCCGCGCCCACAGGTCGTGGTGCTGCCGCGCGGCCAGGTCCAGCAACGCGGCGTCGGAGTCGAGCAGTCCGCGTGCGTGCACCGCGGCCGCCGTCACCGCGCCGAAGCCGGGGTGTTCCTCCGCGAGCCGTTCCACGCGGTCCACGACGGCCTTCGCCAGTCCCTCGTCCCCGGCCTCCAAAGCGCGTCGCACGAACCACCCGGCGGCACGGGGTTCCTCCGCGAAGAGCCCCGACGCCACCAGGTCCGGGGTGAGCAGCGGCAACGCCTTCTCGAGCCCGGAGCCGACGTAGGTGACCAGCACGGCGGTCCACCGGTAGTAGGCGCGCGAGAAGATGATCGCGTCGGCCGGGACCTGGTCGCGGTAGCGCTCGACGTGCTCGAGCGCGGCGGGCAGGTCGCCGGTGTGGATCGCGACCATCGCGAGCACCGCCAGTGCGGGCGCCACGACCGTCTCGTGCCCGGTCTCCTCCGCCACCGCCAATGCGGCGCGCGCCTCCGCGGCGGCCTGGTCGATCCGCCCTGCCTGCAACAGGATCCGGGCTTGCACGACCGCGGTCATGACCTGCCTGGTCACCACGGCGGACGGCCCGCTGCGCACCCGCCGCACCACGCTGTCGGCGTCGGCGAACTCCCGCAGCCCCGACAGCAGCGACGCGAGCAGCAGCTGCGGGTACGCGCTGAGGTCGTGCGAGGTGCCGCACCGCGCGGCCTCGCGGGCCAGGTCGAGTGCGGCGCCGGGCCTGCCGGTGTCCCGCGCGATCGCCGCCAGCACGGCCAGAGCCGTTGCCAGCACGTCGTCCGGCCCGCCCCGGCGGGTGCGCACGACGGTCTCCGCCAGCTCCCCGGCGCGCTCCCGGTCGTGCCCGAGCAACCCCATCAGCCTGGTGATCTCCACCCACGGCGCGAGTTCCGGCGCCAGGTCGGGTTCGCGCAGCAACGCCTCGGAGATCTCCACCGACTCGGCGTGCCGGGCGCCCAGCAACGTCGTGGTGGCCACGCAGTGCCGCAGCTTGGCCGCGGGATCCGGCGGGACCTGGCGGGACAGGGCTTCCTGGGCGAGGGCTTGCGCCGCCGGCAGCCGACCTGCCGCGGTGAGGGCCCGCACCGCCATGACCGTGCGGTGGACCAGCGAAGCAGACGCTTGGTCGGTCAGTTCGAGCGCGCGCACAGCGAGTTCGGCGGCGGCCTCGGGTGCGTTCCACAGCACGGCTTTCGCGGCCGCGACGAGTCCGTCGATGGACCGGGCGTCACCGCGCTGGGCACCGTGCAGCAGGTGTTTCGCGGCGACGACGGCACTGTCGCCGCGTCCCAGCAGCATCTCGCCGGCCTCGCGGTGCAGCGCGCGCCGCACGGGCGGGGGCACGGAGTCGGCGACCAGGCGCCAGAGCAGCTCGTGGCGGAACGCCAGCCTGTCGTCGAGCGACGTCACGACGCCCGCCGAGATGACCTCGTCCAGGGCGGGCAACAGGATCGCGGTGCTCGACGCGAGCATCTCGGCGACGTCACCGGGTTCGAAGCGCGGCCCGAGCACGGACGCGACCTGCAGCAGGTGCCTGGCCTTGCCGCTCAGCGCACTGACGTGCTCGCGCAGCAGCGTCTCGGTGCCGGGACCCCGGCCGTCCCCGAGCGAGGCCTGTCCGGCGGTGACGACCACCCGGCCGTCCCGTTCGAGGGCGTCGAAGAGCTCGACCAGTGCAGCGGGATTGCCCTGTGCCGTCGAAGCAAGCGCTTTCAGGTCCTGGTCGGGAGCGGCTCCGACGAGGTCGGTGACGAGGTCCGCGACCACGTCGTCCGCCAGCGGCCGCAGTTCGACCCTGGTGGCACCGCGTTGCGCCGCGACGGCGAACAGGCGGTCGGCGCCCTCGCGGCGGCGGGCGAGCAGCCACACCACCTTCTCGTGCGCGGAGGCGGACAACAGCGTGCGGAGTGCGGCGAGAGTGCCGGGCTCGGCCAGGTGGAGGTCGTCCAGCACGACGAGCGCGGGGCCGTCGGGCCGGCGTTCTGCCAGGCGGGCCAACAGGAACGGCTGGTCGAGTTCGTCCTGAGCGGTCGCGACCTCGAACCCGCGGCTCGCGGCGACGGCGGCGATCTCGTTCAGCAACCGCGTCTTCCCGGTGCCCTCCGCCCCGTCGACCAGCACCACACCGGTGCCCGCGTCCAGCACACCGCAGAGGAGCTCCCGTTCTCCTTCACGGCCGCGGAACACACCGTTCCGATTCCCCGACACCCATTTTCCTTTCGCTCCGCGGCGGCGGAGAACAAGCGCTGCAATACCACAACGACCGCACCACGACCACCCCCCGACCGGCCTCCCACAGGCCGTTCGGATCACACGTGAGGTCACCGCGGGGCCGCCGCTACCCATTCGAGTAGTTGCCCGCGGGATCATACGTGCAGCCACTCCTGTTGAGACGGCCATAGCGCAGGAAGCTTTACCTGGGCAAGTGGGGCTCTTTCTCCTAGCATCAATTCTGCTGATCTTTCAGCGGCGGATTGTGGAGAGATCTTGGAAAACCGGCTGAAAGCGTGGTGCGCCGGAATCGGCGATCAGGTGGTGCCGGGCACGACCACGGTGGTGGAAGGCGCGCCGGGTACGGGCAAGACGGCGGTGCTCGACGACGTCGCCGCGCGCTGGGAGGCCTCCGGCGGCCAGGTCGTGCGGGCACGCGGTAGCGGGCTGGAGGCCGGCCTGCCGTTCGGGATCGTGGCCCAGCTGTTCGACCTGGCCGATCCCGATCTCGTGCCCGCCGAGGCGCTGGGCGCGTTGCGGCTCACCGCGACGACCGCCGACTTCCCGGTGCTGCACGGCGTCTACCGGCTGGCGGCGGGGCTGGCCGCACGCGCTGACCTGCTCGTCGTCGTGGACGACGCGCACTGGGCCGACTCCGCTTCGCTGCGCTGGCTCGCCCACCTGACGTTGAGGGTGCAACGCCTGCCGATCGCGGTGGTGCTGGCCGTGGGCCTGGGCGAGCGGTGCGACGACCCGTCGCACGGCGAGATCATGGCGGCGTGCCAACGGGTCGCGCTGGACGGCCTGACGCCGGCCGAGGTCGGTGTGCTGGTCACGTCCGCGCTGGGTGAGGCCGCGCCCGAGTTCGTGAGCGCGTGCGCCGAGGTGTCCGGCGGCAACCCGCTGACGGTGACGCGCCTGCTCAAAGCGTTGGTGGAGGACGGTGTGCCGCCCACCGCCGAGGCCGCGTGGCGAGTCGCCCAGCGCGGCGCGGAGGTGGCCGGGGAGATCATGGCGGCCCGGCTGCGCCGCCGTCCGGCCTCCGTCGTGACCACGGCGCACTGCCTGGCCGCGCTGGGGCCGTCGCCGCATCCGGGTGTGCTGGCGGAACTCACCCGGCTGAGTCCCGACGAGCTGGCCGAGGCCGTCCGGACCGTCGAACTGCTCGGCGTCGCCGGTCCCGCGGTCCTCGACGACATGCCCGCACCGGCGCGAGCCGCGTTGCACCTGCGGGCCGCGCGGTCGTTGCGCGCGCACGGCGCCCCGGACGGGGTCGTCGCCGACCACCTGCTGGAGACCTCGCCCGGTCTCGAGCCGTGGGCGGGCGAGGTGCTCGACCGCGCCTCCCAGGAAGCGGTGGCCCGAGGCGACACGGCCGCGGCCGCGCGGTTGCTGTGGCGGGCGCTGCGCGAGCCGGTGGCGAACCCGTCGCGGGCGTTGCGGCTGCTGGGGATCGCCGAGCTGGTCGGCAACCTGCCCGGTGCCACGGCCCGGTTGCGCGAGGCGTTCCAGTCCGATGTGGACGACGTCGAGTCCGCCGTGGCCTTGTCGTACGCCCTGCACGCCGACGGCAACCCTGCCGAGATCGCGTCGGTGCTGGGCGATTCCCCCTGGGCGCAGGCACATCTGGCCGTGCACGGGCTCGCGTGGCAGGAGGCCGTGCCGTCGTCGGTCCCGCTCGACACGCCCGCCGGGGTGCTGCACCACGTGATGGTCGGGGACATCAGCGCGGCCGAGGCCGTGTCGCGGATCTCCACCGCGGACGTGCTGTCGTCGCTGACGTCCGCGATGACGCTCAACCTGGCCGACTCGCTGGACGAGGCGCTGGCCGTGCTGGACGAGGTGGACCGCGCGCAGGCCCCGGCGTTGCGGGCCCTCACGAACGTGATGCGCGCGAACGTCCAGCGCCGCAAGGGAGATCTCACCTCCGCGCGCGCCGATCTGGACGAGGCCGCCCGCCACCTGCGGCAGGACCGGCGCTGGCACGCGGTCTCCACGTGGCACGCCACCCTGCTCGGCGACATCCTGCTCGAGGAGAACCGCCTCGACGAGGCGGCCGCGGTGATCGCGGAGGCCTCGACGGACGAGGCGCGGCGCACGTGGTCGTTCGGCGGCGTGCTGACCGTGCGCGGGCGGCTGCTGACCGCGCGAGGCGACGATCACGAGGCCCTGGAGGCGTTCCTGGCCGCCGGACGGCACTGCGCCGCGTGGCCGTACCGCAATCCGGCGCCGCTGGCGTGGCGTTCCGGTGCGGCGGTGGCCTACGCGGCGCTGGGCGACGGCGAACGGGCCCGCGCACTCGCGCAGGAGGAGGTCGCGCTGGCCCGCGTCTGGGGCGCGCCGAGGGCGTTGGGCATGGCGTTGCGCGCGGAGGGCCGCGTGACGGCCGGTGCCGCCGGGCGGACGGTGCTGGAGGAGGCCGTGCGGGTGCTGCGCGGCTCCCCCGCCCGCCTGGAGCTGGCGCGCGCGTTGGTCGACCTCGGCGTGGTGGCCCGGCGCCAGGGCGACACGGCATTCGCGCGCACGTGCCTGCGTGACGCGGTGGATCTGGCGCAGAAGTGCGGATCCTCGGCGATGGCCGGGCGGGCCTACTCCGAACTGGTGGCGACGAGCGCCGGGCCCCGGCGGATGCGGCAGACGGGGCCGACCGCGCTGACCCCGGTCGAGCACCAGGTGGCGGAACTGGCGGCACGCGGCCGTTCGGATGACGAGATCGCGTCGACGCTGCTCATGCCCGCCGACGGCGTCGAGAACGTGCTCTCGGGGATCTACCGCAAGCTCGGCATCGGCGGCCGTTTGCAGCTCGCCGATGCTCTTTTCGTGTGATGGTTCGGACCCGTTCGGCCGATGGTTCGATGTGCGGCATTCGGCCTATCGTCCTGCTCATGGCGAGCGAATTTCAGCGCAGCAAGGTGGATCTGGTGTTCGGCGCGATGGACGCCGACGGCGACGGGTTCCTGACCGCGAACGACTTCCGGTTGCTCGCCCGGCGCTGGGCCGAGCTGCGCGGCAGCGACGAGGAACTGCTGTCCACGGTCATGCTGGGCTGGTGGACGACCCTGCAGTCGGCCGCGGGCGGAGCCGAGCACGTGACGGTGCAGGACGTGCTGAACGTCGTCGACGTGCTGCCGGACAACATCGACCCGGTGCTGGGCACGGCGGACGCGATGTTCAGCGCCGTGGACGCGAACCGCGACGACTACGTCTCCGAGGACGAGTACCGCGCGATGATCAACGCCTGGACCGGGGACGACAGCGAGACCGTCTTCGCGAGGCTCGACCTCGACGGCGACGGCAGGTTGTCGCGCAACGAGTTCACGACGCTGTGGGCGGAGTTCTGGGCGGGCGACGACCCCGACGCCGCCGGCTCCTACGTGTTCGGGCCGGTCCGGGCGGCGTGAACGAGGGTGAAGAACTCCTGACGTGACGCGGGATCCGACCGCAGCACGCCCTTCACCGCGGACGTGACCGTGCGGGATCCGTTGACCCGCACGCCGCGCAGCGCCATGCACATGTGCTCGGCCTCGATCACGACGCCGACCCCCAAGGGCTGCAGGTGCTCCTGCAACCAGTCCGCGACCTGCTTGGTGAGCCGTTCCTGCACCTGCAGGTCGCGGGCGAACATCTCCACGACCCGGGCGAGCTTCGACAGGCCCAGGATCCGTTCCCCCGGCAGGTATCCGACGTGCGCGACGCCGTGGAACGGCAGCATGTGGTGCTCGCACAACGACTGCACGGGGATGCCGCGCGCCAGCACGAGCTCGTCGTAGCCCTCGTCGTTGGGGAATGTCGTCATGGTGAAGGAGCGCGGGGTCAGCATCTCCGCGTACGCCTCGGCCACCCGGCGCGGGGTGTCGGCGAGGTGCACCGAGTACGGATCCTTGCCCAGCGCCTTGAGCAGGTCCGTGACCGCCTTCTGCGCACCTTCGACGTCCATGCCGCCACGGTAGATCCGCTGGCCGAATTTAGTCAACAAGAGTAGGTTTTAGAGATGGCAGACCCCGTCTCCGCCGTCGCCGCCCTCGACGAACCGAACCGCCGCAGGCTCTACGACTTCGTGGTGCGCCAGACCTCGCCCATCAGCAAGGACGAGGCGGCGCAGGCCGTCGCGCTGCCCCGCACCACGGCCGCGTTCCACCTCGACAAGCTGGTCGAGATGGGCCTGCTCACAGTGGTGCGCCACCGCCGGTCGGGGCGCAGCGGTCCCGGGGCCGGGCGGCCGGCCAAGCTCTACTGCCGCTCCGAGGAGCAGATCGAGGTGTCGCTGCCCGACCGCCGGTACGAGGCGGCGAGCCACCTGCTCACCGACGCGCTGGTGGAGGCGGAGAGCACGGGCGAACCGGCGCGCGAGGTCCTCAACCGGCGCGCCTACGAGTGGGGCGCGGACCTCGCCACGTCCGCGGGAGGCGATGTCGTCGATGCGTTGGCGGGCCTGGGTTTCGAACCGCGGGCCGACGGCGGCTCGATCCTGCTGGGCAACTGCCCGTTCCACAGCCTGGCGCGGCGGCACGCGCAACTGGTGTGCGGCATGAACCTGTGCCTGGTCAGCGGCCTGCTGGACGGCATCGAGGCGAACGGGGTGTCCGCCCGCCTCGACCCGTCGTCAGGTCACTGCTGCGTCCGGCTCGATCAGGCGCCGTCCTCGAGCTCGCCCTCGGTCTCCAGGTAGGCCGCCCGCAGCGCGTCCAAAGTGGACTCCTCCGGGTGCTCCCACATCTTGCGCTCGGCCGCTTCCAGCAGGCGCTCGGCGATGCCGTGCAACGCCCAGGGGTTCGACGTCTGCAGGAACTTCCGGGTCTCCGGGTCGAGCACGTAGCTCTCGGTGAGCTTCTCGTACATCCAGTCCGCGACGACACCGGTGGTGGCGTCGTAGCCGAACAGGTACTCGACCGTCGCCTGCAGCTCGAACGCGCCCTTGTACCCGTGGTTGCGCATCGCCCCGATCCAGCGCGGGTTCACCACGCGGGCGCGGAAGATGCGCGAGGTCTCCTCGGTCAGGGTGCGGGTGCGGACCGCCTCCGGGCGGGTGCTGTCCCCGACGTACGCGGCGGGCGCCTTGCCCGTCAACGCCTTCACCATCGTGACCATGCCGCCGTGGTACTGGAAGTAGTCGTCCGAGTCGGCGATGTCGTGCTCGCGGGTGTCGATGTTCTTGGCCGCCACCGCGATCCTGCGGTACGACGACTCCATGTCCGCGCGTGCGGCGATGCCGTCGACCCCGCGGCCGTAGGCGTACCCGCCCCACACCGCGTAGACCTCGGCGATGTCGGAGGAGTCGCGCCAGTTGCGGCTGTCGATCAACGGCAGCACGCCCGCGCCGTACGCGCCCGGCTTGGAACCGAAGACGCGCAACGTGGCGCGACGCTGGTCGCCGTGCTCCTCCAGGTCCTGGAGCATGTGCGCCCGCACGAAGTTGTGCTCCGCCGGCTCGTCCAGCGCGGCCACCAGCTGCACCGCGTCGTCCAACATCGACACCACGTGCGGGAAGGCGTCCCGGAAGAAGCCGGAGATGCGGATCGTGACGTCGACGCGCGGCCGGTCCAGCTCCTCGAGCGAGATCACCTCGAGGCCGGTGACGCGACGGGACTGGTCGTCCCACACCGGGCGCACGCCGAGCAGCGAGAACACCTCGGCGATGTCGTCGCCGGCGGTGCGCATCGCGGACGTGCCCCAGACCGACAGGCCGACCGACGGCGGCCACTCGCCGTCGTTCTCGTCGCGGTAGCGGGCGAGCAGCGAGTCGGCCATCGCCTGGCCGGTCTCCCACGCGAGCCGCGACGGGATGGCCTTCGGGTCGACCGAGTAGAAGTTGCGGCCGGTCGGCAGCACGTTCACCAGCCCGCGCAACGGAGAACCTGACGGGCCGGCCGGGATGTAGCCGCCGTCCAGCGCGTGCAGGACGTTCGTCATCTCGTCCGTGGTGCGCGCAAGCCGGGGCACGACCTCGACGGCCGCGAACTCCAGGATCTTCTGCACGTCCACCGACTCGTGCAGACCCGCCGCGGCGGAACGGTCCCAGCCCGCGTCCTCCATCGCCTGGACGAGCGCGCGGGCCTCTTCCTCAACGGCGTCAACGTCTTCACGGCCCGTGGTGGTGAGGCCGAGAGCCTCGCGCAGGCCGGGCAGCGCGGCGACCTGACCGCCCCACATCTGCCGCGCCTGCAACATCGCGAGCACGAGGTTGACGCGAACGGAGCCGGTCGGCGCCTCGCCGAGGATGTGCAGGCCGTCGCGGATCTGGACGTCCTTGACCTCGCACAGCCAGCCGTCGACGTGCAGGATGAACTCGTCGAACTCCGCGTCGTGCGGCCGGTCGTCGAGCCCCAGGTCGTGGTCGAGCTTGGCGGCCTTGATCAGCGTCCAGATCTGCGCGCGGATCGCCGGCACCTTGGCCGGGTCCATCGCGGAGATGTTCCCGTACTCGTCGAGCAGTTGCTCCAGGCGCGCGATGTCGCCGTAGCTGTCGGCGCGGGCCATCGGCGGGACGAGGTGGTCGACCAGCGTGGCGTGCGCGCGGCGCTTGGCCTGCGTGCCCTCACCGGGGTCGTTGACGAGGAACGGGTAGATCAGCGGCAGGTCGCCGAGCGCCGCGTCCGTGCCGCAGGACGCCGACATGCCGACGGTCTTGCCCGGCAACCACTCCAGGTTGCCGTGCTTGCCGACGTGCACCACGGCGTCCGCGCCGAAGTTCGACTCGACCCACCGGTAGGCCGCGAGGTAGTGGTGCGACGGCGGCAGGTCGGGGTCGTGGTAGATCGCGATGGGGTTCTCGCCGAACCCGCGCGGCGGCTGGACGATCACCGCGACGTTGCCGGACCGCAGCGCGGCCAGCACGATCTCGCCGTCCTTCGACTTGGAGTGGTCGACGAAGAGCGTGCCCGGCGCCTCGCCCCAGTGCTCCCGCATCGACTCGCGGAAGTCGTCGGGCAGCGTCTCGTAGAACTCGCGGTAGTCGGCCGCGGCGATGCGGATCGGGTTGCTCTCGAACTGCTCCTGCGTGAGCCAGTCGGCGTCCTGGCCACCGGCGGCGATCAGCGCGTGGATCAGCTTGTCGCCGTCGAGCTCGTCGACGCCCGGCAGCTCGGTGCCGATGTCGTACCCGTGCTCCCGCATGGCCTTCAGCAGCCGCACGGTCGACGCGGGCGTGTCGAGCCCGACCGCGTTGCCGATGCGGGAGTGCTTGGTCGGGTACGCCGACAGCATCACGACGACCTTGCGGTCGGCGACCGGAATGTGGCGCAGCCTGCCGTGCCGCACGGCGATGCCCGCGACGCGCAGCGCCCGTTCCGGGTCGGCGACGTAGACCGTGAGACCGTCGGAATCGATCTCCTTGAAGGAGAACGGAACGGTGATGATCCGGCCGTCGAACTCCGGGATCGCGACCTGCGTCGCGGTGTCCAAAGGAGACAGTCCGTCGTCGTTGGAGTCCCACGTCTCGCGGCTGGACGTCAGGCACAGCCCCTGCAGGATCGGCACGTCGAGCGCCGCCAGCGCGCCGACGTCCCACGCGTCGTCGTCACCACCGGCGGAGGCCTTGGCGGGGTTCGTGCCCCCGGCCGCGAGGACCGTCACGACCAGCGCGTCGGCCTGGCGCAGCGTGTCGAGCAGCTCGGGCTCGGCGGTGCGCAGCGAGGAGCAGTAGACCGGCAGGGGCCTGCCGCCCTTGGCCTCGATCGCGTCGCACAGGGCGTGGACGAACGCCGTGTTCCCGGCGACGTGGTGCGCGCGGTAGTAGAGGACCGCGACCGTCGGGCCCTGCTCGGGAACGCTCTCCCGCTCCAGCACGCCCCAGCTCGGGGTGGCGGCGGGCGCCTCGAAGCCGTGACCGGTCAGCAGGACCGTGTCGGAGAGGAACTTGTGCAGCTCGGTGAGGTTCGCCGGACCGCCGTGCGCGAGGTAGAGGTGCGCCTCCGCGCACACGCCTCCGGGCACCGTCGACAGTTCCATCAGCGCGGCGTCCGGCTGCATCTCACCGCCGAGCACCACCACGGGCAGCCCGGCCGCCAGCAGCCAGTCGAGGCCCTCCTCCCACATCCGGCGGCCGCCGAGGATGCGCACGAGGACCAGGTCGACGCCGTCCACGAGGCCGGGAAGGTCGTCGGTATGGGTGCGCGACGGGTTGCCGAGCCGGTAGTCGGCACCGCTCGCGCGCGCCGACAGCAGGTCGGTGTCGGAGGTCGACAGCAGCAGGATCACGCAGGCTCCATCCCTCGTGGGGTCCGCGCCCCAGGTTGCGGGTGACTGGCGAAGCAGAGTTCCTGACTCCCAGCGGTTGTTCGCTGGTCACAGTGGCGGGACCGCGCCGGATTCACACCGGCTTCCTCCTGCGCTTCGTCGTTCGGGCTCACCCTAACGGGCGGGTTACAGTCCGACCTATGCCCAGAGGGATTTATCGGGGTCACCCGGATGCCTGCCCCGGCGCCGTCGAGCTGCATGCCGCGGCTGACGGCGGGCTGGCGCGCATCCGGGTGCCGGGCGGCACCCTTTCCGCTGCTCAGTGGGACGTCGTGCGGGTCGCGGCCGCCGAGCTCGGAAACGGTTCAGTGGAACTGACTTCGCGGGCGAACCTCCAGATCAGGGGCCTCGCGGACGGCGTCGAACTGGGCGCGCGCCTGGCCGCGGCGGGCCTGCTGCCGTCGGCCTCGCACGAGCGGATCCGCAACATCATCGCGGCACCGCTGGAGGACGAGCAGGGGCTGGTCGACGAGATCGACGCGGCCCTGTGCGCGGACCCCGCGCTGGCCGCGCTGCCGGGCAGGTTCCTGCTCACGGTGGGGCACGCGGTGAGCGGCCTGAGCGGCGACTTCGGGCTGGTCAGGGCCCGTGCGGAGACGTGGGTCCTCCTCCTGGCGGGAACCGACACGGGCGTCCGCGTGACCGACCCCGTCGACGCCGTGGTGACTGCGGCCCGCCTCTTCCAGCAGCTGCGCGGCCCGGCCTGGCGCCTGTCCGAAGTGGACGACGGTGTGCGAAAGATCACCGCACACTTCGGCACTTCCGACGCCCCGCGGATCGCCCCGGCTGTGACTCCTGTCGCACCTTCACCTTTGACACCAGGGGTCCCACTCGGGCGGTTGGACGCGGACCAGCTCCCCGGTGTCGCCCTGCGCCTCACGCCGTGGCGCAGCCTGGTCGTGCCCGCCGGCACCGACACGTCCGGCCTCATCACCGACCCGGACTCCCCCTGGCACGGCGTCAGCGCCTGCACCGGACGCCCCGGCTGCGCGAAGTCGCTCTCCGACGTGCGCGCCGACGCGCGCGCTTGGGTGGATGCGCCCCCACGGGTCAATGAGCACCTACGGACCGATGAGCCCGCACGAGCCGATACGGCGCACCACACACACGTGCCGGGCCGGGTACCCCCAATTTCAATTCTAGGGAGCAGGTCCGACAGTCCGGGCGCGGTGCACTGGTCGGGTTGTGCCCGCCGCTGCGGCCGTCCCGCGGGCGAAGTGATCGAGTTCGTCGCCACCGGCGACGGCTACGAGGAGATCCGTTGACGCAGTACATCAGGGACGGGGCGGAGATCTACCGCCAGTCCTTCGCCACCATCCGCGCGGAGTCGGACCTCACCGGGTTTCCCGACGACGTCGCGAAAGTCGTCGTCCGCATGATCCACGCGTGCGGCATGACCGACCTGCCCGCCGACGTGGGGTTCTCCGCGAACGTCGTGCGCGACGCCCGCGCGGCCCTGCAGGCGGGCGCGCCGATCCTGTGCGACGCCAACATGGTCGCGTCCGGCGTGACCCGCCGGCGGCTGCCGAAGGACAACGAAGTCCTGTGCTACCTGCAGGACCCGCGCACCCCGGCGCGGGCGCGGGAGATCGGCAACACGCGCAGCGCCGCCGCGCTCGAGCTGCTCGCGGACCGGTTCGGCGGCGCGGTGATCGCGATCGGCAACGCCCCCACGGCGTTGTTCCACCTCCTCGACCTGATCGCCGCCGGAGCCCCGCGGCCCGCGGCGGTCCTGGGCATCCCGGTCGGCTTCATCGGGGCCGCGGAGTCCAAGGAAGCTTTGGCCGCAACGGATCTGGAGCACCTCGTGGTGCGAGGCCGGCGCGGCGGCAGTGCCATGACGGCGGCGGCCATCAACGCGATCGCGAGCGAGGAAGAATGACGGGCAAGCTCTACGGCGTCGGTGTGGGTCCCGGCGACCCGGAACTCGTGACGGTCAAGGCCGCGCGGCTTATCTCCGAGGCCGACGTCATCGCGTTCCACAGCGCGCGGCACGGCAAATCGGTCGCGAAGACCACCGCGGCGCCGTACTTCCGCAACGGCCAGGTGATCGAACAGCTCGTCTACCCGGTCACGACCGAGGAGTCGGACGACTACCAGGGTGAGATCGACGCCTTCTACGAGGAGGCCGCCGCCAAGCTGGCCGCACACCTCGACGCGGGCCGCAACGTCGTGGTGCTGGCCGCCGGGGACCCGTTCTTCTACGGCTCCTACATGCACATGCACAAACGCCTGGCCGACCGCTACGAGTGGGAGGTCGTCCCCGGCGTCACGTCCGTGAGCGGCGCGTCGGCGGTCCTCGGCACCCCGCTCGTCGAACGCGACGAGGTCCTCACGATCCTTCCCGGCACGCTGCCGCCCGCCGAGCTCGCGTCCCGCCTGGCCGACACCGACTGCGCCGCGATCCTCAAGCTGGGCCGCACCTTCGGCAACGTCCGCGCCGCCCTCGAAGCGTCCGGGCGGCTCGAGGGCGCCTGGTACGTCGAGCGCGCCACCACCGGGCGGGAGAAGATGTCGCCACTGGCCGACGTCGACCCCGAGACCGTCCCGTACTTCTCGATCGCCGTGCTGCCGAGCCGGTCCAAGCCCGCCAAGCCGAAGGGCGAGGTCGTGGTCGTCGGCCTCGGGCCGGGCTCGCGCGACTGGCTCACCCCGGAAGCCCGCCAGGAACTGGAGGCCGCCGACGAACTGGTCGGCTACAGCACCTACCTGGACCGCGTTCCGCAGCGCCCCGGCCAGCAGCGGCACTCCTCGCACAACCAGGTCGAGTCCGAACGCGCGGCCTTCGCGCTGGACCTGGCGCGCAAGGGCGCGCGGGTCGCCGTCGTGTCCTCGGGTGACCCCGGCGTCTTCGCGATGGCCACCGCGGTGCTCGAGGTCGCGGCCGAGTCCGCGGACGTGCCGGTGCGCGTCATCCCCGGCGTCACGGCGGCGAACGCCGTGGCGGCCAAGGCGGGAGCACCGCTCGGGCACGACTACGCGGTGATCTCGTTGAGCGACAGGCTCAAGCCGTGGGACGTCATCGCCGAACGCCTGGAGGCCACCGCCAAGGCCGACCTGGTCATCGCGATCTACAACCCGGCGTCCAAGGCCCGCACGCACCAGGTCGCGGACATGCGCGACGTCCTGCTGCGGCACCGCTCCCAGGAGACCCCGGTCGTCGTCGGACGCGACGTCGGCGGGCCGGAGGAGGAGATCCGCGTGCTCACGCTCGGCGCCCTCGACCCGGCCACGATCGACATGCGCTGCCTGCTGATCATCGGCTCGTCGCAGACGGTCGTGACGCCCCAGGGCGTCGTCTTCACGCCCCGGCGGTACCCAACCACCTGACGGCGGCGTCGACGTCGGCCACTGTTTCCGCTGGCGGGAGCGGTGGCCGGCGCACGACCACGACCGGCACCCCGAGCTGACGCGCGGCTTCGAGCTTGGCCGACGTCATCGAGCCACCGCTGTCCTTGGTGACGAGGACGTCGATCTCCCGCGACCGCATCAGCTCCAGCTCACCGTCCACGGTGAACGGACCGCGCGACAGCAGCACCTCGATCCGGTGCGGCATCGGCGGTTCCGGCGGCTCGACCATCCGCGCGAGGAACCACTGCGGGCACGCGGCGAACTCCGCGAGGTCCTGCCGCCCGGTCGTCAGGAACACCCGCTCCCCCGGCAGATCGCGCGCGGCCTCGGCAACGCCGTCCACCCACCGCCAGCCGTCCGCGGGCGTGAACCCCGGCCGTCGCAGGACGAGGAACGGCACGCCGACCTGGGAACAGGCTTCGAAGGCGTTCGCGGTGATCTGCCGCGCGAACGGGTGCGTGGCGTCGACGACGGCGTGGACATCGTTGTCGCGCAACCACCGCACGAGCCCGTCGACTCCGCCGAACCCCCCGATCCGGACCTCGCCGACGGGGAGACGAGGCGCGCTGACCCGTCCCGCGAGCGAGGAGACGGCCGGTACGCGGGACGCGAGTTCCCGCGCCTCCCCCGTTCCCCCGAGGATCAGGATCATCGAACCCTGGCGGCCGAGTACAGGTGGCTGTCCGGGAACTGCGTCGCTCCCAGCACCTGCCCGACGACGATCACCGCGGTCCGCTTGATCCCGGCGGCTCCGACCTGCGCGGCGATGTCGTCCAACGTCCCGCGCAGCACGACCTCGTCCTCACGGGACGCGTAGGCGACGACCGCGACCGGGCAGTCCCGCCCGTAGTTCGGCACCAGTTCCGCCACGACGTCGGCGATCCGCTGCACGGCCAGGTGCAGCACCAGAGTCGCGTGGCTGCGACCCAACGTGTCCAGGTCCTCACCCTCGGGCATCGGCGTCGCGCGCTGCGAGGTCCGCGTCAGGATCACCGTCTGCCCGACACCGGGCACCGTCAGCTCGCGCTGCAACGACGCCGCCGCGGCCGCGAAGGCCGGCACTCCGGGCGTCACGTCGTAGTCGATCTCCAACGCGTCCAGCCGGCGCATCTGCTCGGCCATCGCGCTGAACACCGACGGATCGCCGGAGTGCAGCCGGGCGACGTCCAGTCCCTGCTCCGACGCGGCGACGAGCTCGGCCACGATCTCGTCCAGCGTCAGCGACGCCGTGTCGACCTTGCGCGCCCCCGCGGGGCAGAAGTTCAGCAGCTCCACCGGCACCAGCGCACCCGCGTACAGGCAGACCGGCGACGACTCGATCAGCGACCGCCCCCGCACCGTGATCAGGTCGGCCGCACCAGGCCCGGCCCCGATGAAGTGCACGGTCACTTCGTCACGCTCCACGTCGTCACGGGCATGTGCGGCCGCCACCCGGTGAACTTGCCGACGGGCGACCCGCGGTTCACCGCGATCCGCACCAGGTCACCGCCGAGCCGCGCGTACCACTGCGCGACAACGGCCTCGGACTCGAGCGTCACGGCGTTGACGACCAAACGACCACCGGACGCCAGCGCGTCCCAACAGGCCTGCAGCAGACCGGGCACGGTCACACCGCCGCCGATGAAGATCGCGTCGGGCTTCTCCAGCCCCTCCAACACCTCCGGCGCGCGTCCGATGTGGACCTCCACACCCGGCACACCCAGAGACGCAGCGTTACCAGCGATTCGCTCTGCGCGTTCGGCGGACTGCTCGACGGCGATCGCCCGGCACGTCGGATGCGTGCGCGCCCACTCGATCGCGATGGAACCCGACCCCGCCCCCACGTCCCAGAGCAGCTGCCCGGGCAGCGGCGCCAATCTCGACAGCGAAATAGCCCGCACCTCTCGCTTCGTCAGCTGGCCATCGGATTCGTACACGTCGTCAGGCAGACCGGGAACCCGTGAGAGAGCGCTCCCGCCGTACTCGATCGCGATCACGCACAACGGGTCCGAGTCCTGCCCGGACCAAGGGTAAACCCGCTCGGCGGGCCCACCTAGCTGTTCGAGCACAGTGATCTCACCGGCCATGGCCGTCACGGTCTCCGGGTCACCACCGAGCACGAGCACGCGCCGTCCCGGCGTCAACACGGGGCGTAGCAGGTCGGCCGACCGCGCCACCAGGGACACGACCTCGACCTCGTTCAACGCCCACCCGAGCCGCGCGCAGGCCAGCGACACGGAGGAGGGGTGCGGAACGACGTGCACCCGATCGCCCAGCAGCCGCACCAAAGTCGTGCCGATGCCGTGGAACATCGGGTCACCCGACGCCAGAACGCACACGTCCCGGTACTTCTCGAACAACGCGGGCAACGCCGGTACCAGCGGAGACGGCCACGCCACCCGCTCGAACTCCCCCGGCACCAGGTCGAGCTGCCGCTGCGACCCCATGAGCACGCGCGAGCCGGAAACAGCCTGGCGAGCGGCCGGCGACAGCCCGTCCCACCCGTCGGCGCCGATGCCGACGACCACGACGTCAGACGGTGCCGGTGACACGCTTCACCTGGATCTCGATGACGACGCGTTCCGGGTTGACCCGGGGCTTCCTGTACCGCAGGGCGTAGCGCCGCTCGGCCTCGCGCACGGATTCCACGTCGTCGCGCACCACGGCCACACCCTCCAAGGTGGACCAACGCCGACCGTCCACCTGGCACACCGCGGCGTACCCGGCCTCGCGGACGTGCCGGACCTTCCACGACGCGCCGGAGGTGATGATCCGCGCGATGCCGGCCTCGGCGTCGAGCGTGACCCCGACGGGCACCACGTGCGGAGTCCCGTCGGGACGGACGGTGGACAGCGTGCACAGGTGCCGCTCGGTCCAGAACTCGGCGAACTCGGCACCGCGGTCGATCGACATGGCACGCATCATCGCAATGCCGGGCGCCCGACACGAAATCGGCTGGACCGCGACCGATGCCGCGCGATCACGAATACGGCCCTCAGCGGCAGGCGAACCGCGGCCTGTTCAACGCATCCGCGTGCAGGGGCATCACGGCCCAGCCCTCGCCGTTGCCCAGGAACCAGGCGCCGCCCGGCGGGTCGGCGGGGAACGTGCCGTCCAGCAGTTCCACGAACCCGTCGGCCACCTCGATGATCCGGGAGATGGTCGTCGTCCAGCTCACCGGACGAGAATACGGCCCGCCACCTGAGGTGACGGGCCGTATCACCGGCGTGTGACTACGGGTAGCTGACGACGTTCACCGGCACGGTGCCCGGCGGTGTCACCGCCCCCACGTTGTTCACCACGTGGGTGATCGTTCCCTGGTAGTTGAGCGACACGGTCAGCAGGTTGTGCAACCTCACGCCGGACCGGTTGGGCACCTCGAACGCGTTCTCGGCCCGCACGGACGGGTTGACGTTGAAGAAGCAGTAGCTGCCGAGCCCCCACGCCTCGTGCGTGGTGACGTTGTCACCGACCTTGTAGGCAGCCCATCCGGCCTGCCCGTTCGGCCTGTTCCAGGTCGCCTGGTTCGGCACGTCGTACGGCATCTCGTTCTGGAAGAAGATGGTCCGCCCGCGTTCGCCGTTCCAGATCGCCTGGTACTTCTGGTAGTGCTCGACGAACAGGCCGGTGGCCAGCACGTCGTTGCCGTTGACCACCAGGCCGGTGTCCCCGATCGCCTCGTCCCAGCCCCAGGTTCCGGCGTTGCCGTGGTCGGCGCGCCAGATCCAGCTGTGGTCGATGATCGTGTTGTGGCTGTTGACGACCAGGCTGTTGGTCGCCTTGCCCGCGATTGCGCCGCCGACGCGGAAGAACACGTCCTGCAGCGTGGTCGGATTGGACGCGTGCGAGGCCGAGGAGCCCGCGGGCCCGACGGTCAGCAGCGAGTTCGACAGGGTGGTGCCGGCGTCGAACAGGATGCCCTTGATCCGCACGCCGTCGACGTCCGCGACCTGCATCGCGGTGACGCCGTTCTGCGGCACGATCGTCGCGTAGCCGATGCCCAGCACGACGGTGTTGGGCCGCGTGATGTTGATCGTCTGGTTGACGTTGTAGATGCCGGGTGTGAAGAACAGGTTGCAGCCCTGGCCCAGGGCCGCGTTGATCGTGGCGGCCGTGTCACCGGACTTCACGACGTAGAACTGGCTCATCGGCAGCGAGGTGCCGGGCGTGCCGCCGTTGAGCCACGACGCACCGGAGGCGTTGGTGCGCAACGAGGGCAGGAACACCCGGTACTGGTTGCCGTCGAGGTACAGGTACGGCACGTCGCGCGAGATCGGCGTGGTCGCCAGGTTCGTCGACGGGGGCGTCGGGAACGTGGTCGCGGGCGCGCCCGGCGTTCCGGAGAACACCATGTTCCACACGCCGCCGTTCCAGCTGCCGTAGTTGGTGTCGCGCGTGTACCACTGCTGCTGCGAGACCGACGCGGTCTGACCGGACACGCGGGTGTCGGCCGTGTAGCCACCACTCGCGAAGCCGTACGACGCCGGGTAGAGCGCCAGGTTGCCGCGGACGTCCATGCGGCGGAACGGCGCCGCCTGCGCGACGGCCCACCGGTTGGTGCCGCTGCTCGGGACGACCGCCATGTTCTCGGCGGAGCGCCAGAAGTTCTGCAGCGCCACGCCCTTGTCGGACTCGTTGAACGCGTCGACGGTGATGTCACCGTTGATCACCACGTCACCGGGGTTGCGACCCAGTCCCGACACCGACGTGTAGTAGCCGACGTCGTCGTGGATGCCGTTGTACGTGCCCGGCTTGAACAGGTGCGCGACCCGCCGCGGCGCCATCTGCGCGGTCAGCGTGTCCTTCTGGTTGTTGAAGTCGGTGTCGAGCTGCGCCTGGATGCTCGTCGCCGACATGCTCGGGTCGAAGACGCGCGTGTTCGGCCCGAAGTTCGGGTTGTCCGACTGCACACATCCCTGCTGCGTCCCGATCGTGTACGTCGCGCTGGCCACGGCCGAGTTCGCGAGACCGGACTTGATGCCGATCGCGCTGACGGTCCTGTTGCTGGACACGGAGATCGGCCCGCTGTAGACCGGCGAGCTCGTCGTCGGCGTCGAACCGTCCACTGTGTACCGGATCGTCGCACCGCTCGTCGCCGTGGAGATCGTCACCGTCTGCGCGGACGCGTAGGCACCACCCGGCGGACTGAACGTCGGCGTCGCGACCGGCGTGCCGATCACGTACGACGCGCTGCCCACAGCCGAGTTCGGCTGCCCCGACTTGATGCCGATCGCCTTGACGGTCCTGTTGCTGGGGACCGAAATCGCCCCGCTGTAGACCGGCGAGCTCGTGGTCGGTGTCGATCCGTCGACCGTGTAGCGGATCGTCGCGCCCGAGGTGGACGTCGAGATCGTGACGTTCTGCGCCGACGAGTAGGTACCGCCGGGCGGGCTGAACGTCGGCGTCGCCACCGGTTGCACCGCACCCTGGTGGGTGTAGGTGAAGTGCGGCGTGTCGTACTGCGGGCCGCTCTTCTCGTAGGTGAACCAGTAGTCGATCACCGTGCCGGACGACAGCGACCCGACGGTCTTCTGCCAGGTCCCGGCGTTGTTGGTCATGCGGAAGTTCTGCTGGGATTGGCCGGAGATCAGGTAGTGCACGTCGACGTAGACAGCAGGGGTCGTCGGCGTGAAGTTGAT
Organism: Lentzea cavernae; assembly: GCF_014653695.1. GTDB lineage: Bacteria > Actinomycetota > Actinomycetes > Mycobacteriales > Pseudonocardiaceae > Lentzea > Lentzea cavernae. The sequence continues at coordinate 310,381 of NZ_BNAR01000006.1, forward strand.
CCTGGCTTGAGTCGCGTCGATCGCGGTCACGTTCTGCGTGTAGTCGTCGGCCGCGTACGCGGCCTCGACCGTCGCCAATGACGACAGGGCAATCGCTACGGCGGCAAGTCCTCGCCGCCATCTCGTCTTTGAGAGCGCTCTCACACCTGGAACGGTAAAGCTGAGATGACGATGAGGGAAGATGCAAGTTTCACGAAAGCTTCCCGGCGCCAGTTTGTTTTCACCCGAACGAGCACCTGCTTGTAGTGAATACAACCCATAGCGTCGACGCATGACTCCCTCCACCGCGTACAGCAGGGACCTGGGCGACGAGCTCCGGCGTCTGCGCGAGACCTGCACCGGCCTGAGCGGCAACAAGCTCGCCGAGAAGCTGGGCTGGGACCCGAGCAAGGTCTCGACCGTCGAGCACGGCAAGGCACGCGCCAGCGAGATCGACCTGATCCAGTACTTGTCCATGTGCGGCAAGGACATCGACTTCGTCAACGACTTCAGGCGCCGCTACCAGTACGCCTTCGACGAGTACATCGTGCAGGTGTCGGGCAACCTCCGCACGGTCGCGATGGCCGAGTCCACCGCCACGGGAATCACGAGCTACTCACCGCAGTCCATACCAGGCTTGGTCCAGATCCCGGAGTACGCCGATGGGCTGTACCGGATGACCGGAGTCGTGACGGAGGAGCGCATCCCGGCACTCGTCCAGTTCCGGACCGACCGCCAAACGATTCTCCGCCGACACGATCGGCCGACTTGCGTGTTCTACATCCATGAGCACGCCCTCCAACTCCAAGTCGGGAGCAGCGCGATCATGGAGGACCAGTACGCCCGGCTGCTGTTCGACACGCACACCATCCGGATCGTGTCCGCCGACGCGCCCATGGCCGCCACGGGTTGTGTGCTGTGGGAGTACGAGAAATCTCGACCGATCGTCTTCAGCGAGACCAACCTCGCGAAGGTGTTCGTCCAGGATCCGGGGGCGATCGCGCGAACCAGGCTCCTCTTCGACCGCCTGGATGAAGTCGCCTTGAGTGCGGAACAATCGCGGAGCAAGCTGGCGGAGTACGTCAGCCGACCGCGAGAGGGACTCGATGACTCAGGACCGCACCTGGCGTAAGAGCAGCTACAGCGACGGCACCGAGGACGGCGAGTGCGTCGAGGTGTCGTTGACCCACAACGCACTCGTCCGGGACTCGAAGAACGCGAGCGGCGACGTGCTCGCGTTCTCGGTCCCCGCCTGGCGGAACCTGCTCAGGTTCCTCGGTTCTCGTTGAGGTAGTTGTAGATCGTGTAGCGGGTGACCTCCAGGACGCCCGCCAGGTGGTCGACCGAGTCGCGGATGAGGAAGAAGCCCGCCTCGTCCAGCACTCGGACGACCTGCGACTTGTGCACCTTCTTCATCAGTTCGACGGGCACGCCGACGTCGGCGATGGCCTTCTCGACCAGCACGCGCTGCAGCGTGTCCACGTCCTGCGGGAACGACTCCACCGGACCCGAGGCCTCGTGGGCGGCGAGTTTGTTGACGCACAGGCAGCCCACGGCGATGCCGGCCGCGTCGCGAACGAACGTCGTCGACGACCAGATCGCGCGGCCGTCGGGGGCGTAGGTCTCGTAGCCGGGCATGTCGGTGGTGGTGCCACGGCGGACCAGGCCCAGCAGCAGGTCCGTCATCGGGCCGCCCACCTGGCGTCCGGTCAGCGAGCCGGCGATCGCGATGATCGAGTTCGGCAGGCGGGACAGGTCGTGCACGACGACCTCGGTGTCCGGGCCCAGTGCCGAGGCGAGGCTGTCGATGGTGGGCACCAGTGCCGACAGCGCCGCCGGGATCGGGGAGGACGCCGCGCCGGACAACGACTTCAGAGCGGACCGCAACCGCTCCAGCGTGCCGCGCGAGGTGGTGGCGTGCGGGGAGAGGCGAACGTGCTCCGGGCGGATCGTGGCGGTGATCCCGAAGGCGTTCAACGCCTCCCCGACGACCGAGGCGGCCTCGGGCATGGTGAACGCCAGGATGCCCGCGCGGCGCTCGCGAGCGGAGACGATCTTGCCGCCGCTCGACAGCACGATCTCCTCGGCCTCCGCGACGATCTCGGCCACGGCGTCGTCGATCTCCGCAACGCCTGCCAGCTCGAGGAGTTCCAGCGCCTCCGCGAAGGCGCCGGAGACGACCGGGGAGAGGTTCGTGATGTTCCAGGAGGCGGCGTCCGGGGCGGCGGCGTGCACCGAGTCGTCGAACAGGCCCGCGTCCACGGCGCCGGTCCAGCCGGACAGCACCGGCGACAGGCGTTCCAGGGCGCGGTCCGACAGCACGACGAAACCGGTGCTCCAGCCCGCCCGCAGCCACTTCTGGCCGCCGACCACGAGCACGTCGGCCAGTTCCCAGGGCTCGTCGACGACGCCGAAGCCCTGGATGCCGTCCACGATCAGCAGACGGTCGCCCACGGCCTCGCGCAGTGCGGCCAGGTCGGCGCGGTAGCCGGTGCGGAAGTCCACAGCGGACACCGACAGGGCGGAGACCTCGGGGGTCAGCGCGTTCGCCACGGCCGCGGGGTGCACCGGGCCGTCGAGGACGACCGACGGGAGGCCCGCCCGCACCCACGGATAGGTGTTGGACGGGAACTCCGCGGCCGAGTACATGACGGTGCCCGAGAGTCCGAAGGCGGCCTGGAACAGGCCGACCGACGTGTTCGGGACCAGAGCGACGTGGTCGGTGTCCGAACGGCAGAGGCGCGCGACGGCAGCCTTCACCCGTTGCTCCTCGCGCATCAGGGTGTCCACTGTGGACGGACCGGCGAGCGAGGACTGTTCCATCAGGCGAGAGGTGGCCGTCACCACGGCCAACGACGGTGGGCCGAAGCGGGCGAAGTCGAGATACCCCTCCGGTTCGCGGAACTGGGCGAGGTACGAGGCGTCGATCAACTCAGAGCACCTTTGCGAGGAACTGTCGCGTGCGCGGCTGCTGCGGATCGTCCAGCACGTCCGACGGCGTGCCGGACTCCACCACCGCGCCGTCGACGAGGAACACCACGCGGTCGGCGACCGAGCGGGCGAAGCCGATCTCGTGGGTGACCACGATCATCGTCATGCCGTCGCGGGCCAGCGAGGTCATCACGTCGAGCACCTCGCCGACCAGCTCCGGGTCCAACGCGGACGTGGGCTCGTCGAACAGCATCAGCTTGGGCTTCATCGCCAGGGCGCGTGCGATCGCGACACGTTGCTGCTGACCGCCCGAGAGCTGGCCGGGGTAGGCGGAGGCCTTCTCGGCCAGGCCGACCCGTTCCAGCAGGGCCAGCGCCTCCGCGCCGACCTCGGCCTTGCGGCGCCCGAGCACCTGGACGGGGCCCTCCATGATGTTCTCCAGCGCCGTGCGGTGCGGGAACAGGTTGAACCGCTGGAACACCATCCCGACGTCGCGCCGCTGGTGCGCGGCGTCGCGTTCGCGCAGCTCGTGGAGCTTCCCGCCGGACGCCCGGAACCCGACGGGCACGCCGTCGACCCAGATGCGGCCGGCGTCGATGGTCTCCAGGTGGTTCACGCAGCGCAGGAACGTCGACTTGCCGGCGCCCGAGGGGCCGAGCAGGCACACGACCTCGCCGCGCTCGACCTCCATGTCGATGCCCTTGAGCACCTCGGTGTGGCCGAACGACTTGCGGACACCGATCGCCTCAACGAGGGCCATAAGCACGCTCCAGGTAGTGCTGCCCGATCGACGCGATGGACACCATCACGAGGTACCAGGCCGCGGCGGCGAACAGGGTTTCCATGATCTCCAGGTTCCGCGAGGAGATGTTGTTCGCGGCGTGCACGAGCTCCGTGAAGGCGATCACCGACGCCATCGACGTGCCCTTGATCATGTTGATGAAGTTGTTGCCCGTCGGCGGGATGATCACCCGCATCGCCTGGGGCAGCACGACTCGCCGGAGCGTCGTCATCGGCGTCATGCCGATCGACTTGGCCGCCTCGGTCTGCCCCTCGTCGACGCTGCTCAGGCCCGCGCGGACGATCTCGGCCATGTAGGCGCTCTCGTTGAGGCCCAGGCCGAGCAGGGCCGCGACGAACGTCGTCATGACCAGGTTGGTGGGCACGGAGAACAGGCCGGGGATGCTGATGTTCTGGAACACCAGCGCGAGGTTGAACCAGATCAGGATCTGCAGCAGCACCGGCAGGCCGCGGAACAGCCAGATGTAGCCGACCGCGAACCACCGCGCGACGGGGTTCGCCGACAACCTCATCAGCGCCACGACGACACCGAGGACGATCGCGCCGCCCTGCGCGGCGAGGGCGAGCACGATGGTGTTGAGCAGGCCTTCGAACATCACGGGGTGCGTGAAGAACCCCGGCACGTCCTCCCACTGGATCTGGGCCTCGGACATCGCCCAGCCCAGAGCGGCGAGCAGCAGCACGATCACCGTGCCGCTGACCCACCGCCAGGGGTGGCGCAGCGGCACGACGACCAGTTCCTCACGAACGTCGTTCATGCGGGTGTCACTTGCCATTGATGGCGGCCTTCGCGATCGCACCCTGCTTGATGTCCCAGGTGGTGACGATCTTCTCGTAGGTGCCGTCGTCGATCAGCGCCTGCAGCGCGCCCTTGATCGCCTCGGACAGCTTGGCGTTCTTCTTCGCGACACCGATGCCGTACGGGCCACCGTTGATCGGCGCGAGCGGCACGACCTCGAAGTACTGGCCGTCACCGGCGGTCTTCGCGACGTACACGGCGGTCGGCAGGTCGTTGAGGATCGCGGCGACGCGGCCGGTGCGCAGCTGGTTCTGGTTGCCGGTGTCGCTGTCGGTGACGCTCAGCGTCACCTCGGCCTTGCCCGCGGCCACGCACTTGGCGCTCTGCTCCTTGGCGAACAGCTCCTGCGAGCTGCCCAGGTTCACCGCGATGCCCTTGCCGCACAGGTCCTCGACGGACTTGACGCCCTGCGGGTTGCCCTTCTGCACCATGATCGTGATGCCGGAGGTGAAGTAGTCGACGAAGTCGATCTTCTGCTGACGCTCGGCGGTGTCGTTCATCGCGGCCATCGTCACGTCGACGCGGCCGGTCTCGAGGCTCGTGATCAACGAGCTGAAGGCCATGTCGCTGTGCTCGGCCTTGAGCCCGAGCTTGGCGGCGATCGCCTTGATCAGGTCGACCTCGGACCCCATCGGGGTCTTGCCGTCCTGGTCGTAGAAGTTGTTCGGCGGGTTCTGGATGTTCGACCCGACCTTCAACGTGCCGGCCGAGGCGATCTCGGGCGGCAGCAGTGCGGCGAGCTTGTCGTCCTTCTGGACCGAGCCCAGGTCGGAGGACGGGGGCGTGGACGTCTGAGCGGGGTCGGACGTGGACCCGCAGGCGGCGAGCCCCAACACGAGCAGCGAGGTCACGAGCAGGCGCGGCATCATGGCGGGGACCGTACAACGCCGAGTTGAAGCCGTCCACAAAAAGTTGAACCAACCAATTCGGGCAGGTCACCGGCCGTGGTCCGGACATGCCGCCGGACCTGCGTGAACAGGTCGTTGAAGGCATCCACAAAAAGTTGAGATCGCGCCAGGCGACCCGAGGCCCGACTGGAGCAGAGCGCTCAGCGCGTCCCGTTCGGTGGGCAAAGGTCAGCGCGACGCTCTCGCACGGCACGCTCACGCGCGGGTCGTCGAGGGGCGCGGCCACGAACGCGGCGGCCGCGGGGTGGCGGGGTGGCCGAGTACACCGAACCCAGGTGCAGCAGGGAGGCGTTGAGGCAGCCGGGAGCGCCCCGCAGGTGCCCCGCAAGATCGCTTCCGGAGTGCGCACGACGGCATGATCTCAGCCGAACGTCCTGTTGGTCGGGCCACACCGGAACGTGCCCGGGGAATTCCATCGAGGCCTGCTCCGTTGGAGGGAGTGCCCCCAGAAAACGAGGAGGACCAACATGGCGACGGTCGAGCTGACCAAGGAGAACTTCGACGAGGTGGTCGGCGACTCCGACGGCTCCGGCATCGTCCTGGTCGACTTCTGGGCCGAGTGGTGCGGCCCGTGCCGCGCGTTCGGACCCACCTACGAAGCCGCGTCGGACAAGAACGAGGACGTCGTGTTCGGCAAGGTCGACACGGAGGCGCAGCAGGAGCTCGCGGCCACGTTCGGCATCCGGTCGATCCCGACGCTGATGATCGTGCGCGAGGGCGTGGTGCTGTTCTCGCAGCCCGGTGCGCTGCCCGCTCCGGCGCTGGACGACCTGATCCAGCAGGCACGCGAGGTGAACATGGAAGAGGTCCACGCGAAGGTCGCGGAGGCCCAGGCCCAGCAGGGCTGATTGACGTAGCGCACCTGTGGGTATCTGACGTGCATGAACACCGACACGTCGACCGCACAGCTGGTGAGCCAGCTGTCCGAGCAGGTGAGCAGGCTCGCGCGCGATGAGATCCGTCTCGCCGTCGCCGAGCTCAAGGACAAGGGCAAGCACGCCGGTGTCGGCGCCGGGATGTTCGGCGTGGCCGGCGTGTTCGCGTGGTGGGGTGGGCTCAGCGTCGTCGCGGGCCTGATCCTGCTGCTGGCTCTCGTAGTACCGCCGTGGGCGGCCGCGTTGATCGTCGCGGCCGCCCTTCTGGTGTTCGCGGGCGTTTTCGCGCTCGTGGGCAAGGGGCAGGTCAAGCAGGCCGCTCCGCCGGTGCCGCGGCAGGCGATGGACAACGTCCAGCAGGACATCGCGACGATCAAGGAGAGTGCGCACCGATGACCGATCCCAAGGACCAGCTGCAGCGCGACGTCGAGCGCACCCGGCGTGAGCTCGGCGAGACCGTGGAAGCGTTGGCGCACAAGGTCGACGTGCCCGCCCGTGTCAAGGAGCAGGCGCAGGAGACGGCCGACCGCGTGAAGGAGCAGGCGCAGGAGACGGTCGTGCGGATGACCGCCGCGACCAACCAGGCCATCGACTCGCTGCCCGACCCCGTCGCGGCGCAGGTCGAGAAGGCGCGCCGCCACCCCGGCGCCATCGCCGCCGCGCTGATCGCGTTGATCGTCGCCATCTGGGCGATCTCGAGGAGGAACCGATGAAGCTGCTCTACCGCCCCCTGGGCATGCTGTTCGGTGCGCTGGGAGGTTTCCTCGCCACCGCGATCTTCGGCCAGATCTGGAAGCTCGTCGCGGGCGACAAGGAAGCGCCGAGCGCGACGATGCGCAACCGCGCCTGGACCGAGGTGCTGATGGCCGCGGCCATCCAGGGCGCCATCTTCGGACTGGTGAAGGCCGCGATCGACCGCGGCGGCGCCAAGGGCTTCCAGAAGCTCACCGGTGAATGGCCCGGTGACGAGGAGGACTGACGACGCCGATCCGGACGCCCGGCCCGTTCGCGGGCCGGGCGTCGGCGTCTGATCCTGCGAACGTTTGAACGATCAACTACCCTCGTGGGCATGCCACAGCCAGAGGGTGAAGAGCTCGCCGCCATCCGAGCCAAGCGCGATGAGCTGCGCGAACGCTACGTGAAGCCGCTCGCCGACCGCGGCGGCTCGCCCACCAGGGGCGTCCACCACATCGCCTTGATCTGCAAGGACGTCGAGGAGACCATTCGGTTCTACCAGGAGTTCCTCGGATTCCCGCTGGTCGAGCTCGTCGAGAACCGCGACTACAACGGCTCCAGCCACTTCTTCTTCGACCTCGGGTCCAAGAACCTGCTGGGGTTCTTCGACTTCCCGGGCCACGACCACCCGCCGTTCTCCGAGACGATCGGCGCCGTTCAGCACCTGGCCCTCTCGACCTCACCCGAGCGGTTCGACGAGATCAAGTCCAAGCTGGACGAGGCCGGACTCGAGTACCTGGGCCCCGACCGCGGCGTCGAGGACAGCCTGTACATCCGCGACCCCAACGGTGTAGGGATTGAGTTCTACCGGGAAGAACTCGGCGAGTTCGAATGCACGACACTGATCAACTGAGAGCGGAGTCCCAGTGGCGCAAGAGGTCAAGGGCATCGTCGCCCGTGGCAAAGGTCAACCCGTCGAACTGACCTCGATCCTGGTGCCCGATCCCGGCCCCGGCGAGGCAGTGGTGAAGGTCCAGGCGTGCGGCGTCTGCCACACCGACCTGCACTACCGCGAGGGCGGCATCAACGACGACTTCCCGTTCCTGCTGGGCCACGAGGCCGCGGGTGTCGTGGAGTCGGTCGGCGAGGGCGTCACCGACCTCGCACCCGGCGACTTCGTCGTGCTGAACTGGCGGGCGGTCTGCGGCACGTGCCGCGCGTGCAAGCGCGGCAAGCCCTGGTACTGCTTCTCGACGTTCAACGCCTCGCAGCCGATGACGCTGACCGACGGCACGAAGCTGTCGCCGGCGCTCGGCATCGGCGCGTTCGCGGAGAAGACGCTCGTCCACTCAGGACAGTGCACGAAGGTCGACCCGTCCGCGCGCGCCGCGGCCGTCGGCCTGCTGGGCTGCGGTGTCATGGCCGGCGTCGGCGCCGCCGTGAACACCGGCAACGTCGGCCGCGGCGACTCGGTGGCCGTGATCGGCTGCGGCGGTGTCGGTGACGGCGCCATCGCGGGCGCCCGCATCGCCGGCGCCGCGAAGATCATCGCCGTCGACACCGACCCGCGGAAGCTGGAATGGGCCAAGGGATTCGGTGCCACGCACACCATCAACGCCCGTGAGGTCGACGACGTCGTCACCGCGATCCAGGACCTGACGGACTCGTTCGGCGCGGACGTCGTGATCGACGCGGTCGGCCGCCCCGAGACGTGGAAGCAGGCGTTCTACGCACGCGACCTCGCCGGAACCGTTGTCCTGGTGGGTGTTCCGACGCCGGACATGCAGCTCGAGATGCCGCTGATCGACTTCTTCTCGCGCGGCGGCGCGCTGAAGTCCTCGTGGTACGGCGACTGCCTGCCCACGCGCGACTTCCCGATGCTGGTCGACCTGTACCAGCAGGGCCGCTTCGACCTCGACGCGTTCGTCACCGAGGAGATCGCGCTCGACGGTGTCGAGGGCGCGTTCGAGAAGATGCACCACGGCGACGTGCTGCGATCGGTCGTGGTGTTCTGATGCCGCTCCGCGTGGACCACACGGTCACGTCCGGCACGTTCTCGCTGGACGGCGAGACCTTCGACGTCGACAACAACGTCTGGGTCATCGGCGACGGCAGCGAGTGCGTCGTCATCGACGCCCCGCACGACGTGGACGCGATCCTGAAGGTCGTGGACGGCCGCAAGGTCGTGGCGATCCTGCTGACGCACGCGCACGACGACCACGTCCGGGTCGCACCGGACCTGGCGCACGCGACCGGCGCGCCGCTCGCCCTGCACCAGGCCGACCACGTGGTGTGGAACCTGACGCACACCGGCGTCCTCCCGCACCAGGCGCTGGAGGACGGTCAGGTGCTGACCGTGGCCGGCGAGGAGATCCACGTGCTGCACACGCCGGGGCACTCCCCTGGCGCCGTGTGCTTCTACGTGCCGTCGCTGGGCGCGGTGTTCACGGGCGACACGCTGTTCCAGGGCGGGCCCGGGGCGACCGGCCGGTCGTTCTCGGACCGGCCGACGATCGAGGCGTCGATCCGGGAGAAGCTGCTGACGCTGCCCGGCGAGACCGTGGTGCACACCGGCCACGGCGACGACACCACGATCGCCGCCGAGGTGTTCTAGCCGCTCAGAACCGCGGAGGCCGCTTCTCCAGGAACGCCGTCACGCCCTCGGCGTAGTCGGCGCTGGAGGCGGCCTCCGCGTACAGCGCGCGCACGAAGTCGTCCTCGTGCCCGCCGTCCGTGATCGAGTTGATGATCTTCTTGGCGCCCCGCACCGACACCTGCGCGCGCCCCGCGATCTGCTCGGACAGCTCCTTCACGCGGGCGTCCAGCGACTCCACGACCTCGTTCACGAGCCCGATCCGCAACGCCGTCGCCGAGTCGATCAGGTCGGCGGAGAACAGGATCTGCTTCGCCCACGCCGGGCCGACGGCGTCGACCAGCGCCTTCGTGGACGTGAAGTTGTAGACGATGCCGAGCTTCGCGGGCGTGATGCCGAACCGGGCGTCGACGGACGCCACCCGAATGTCGCAGGCCAGGGCGATCTCGCAGCCGCCGCCGACGCAGACCCCGGAGACCGCGGCGATCGTCGGCTTGTCCAGTTGTGCGATCGCGCGCTCGCCGTTGTGGACGGCTTCGCCGTAGTGGGCGGCGCCCTCGGCACCCCTGCGCAACGTCGAGAACTCGGCGATGTCGGCACCGGCGGAGAAGTGCTCCCCACCGCGGATCACGAGCACGCGAATAGTCTCATCTGCGGAAACGCGCCCCAGCAACCCCGGCAGGGCCGACCACATCTCGTAGCTCATGGCGTTGCGCTTGGCCGGGCGGTTGATCGTCAACGTGGCGACCGGACCGGCCGCGGACAGCTCGAGGAACTCGCTCACCCGCCGCACGATACCGACGCCCTTGTAAAGTCCCCTGCTCACGACACTGGAGGACACGTGACCGCGGCTGCCATAGGCGCTTCCACGTTGCGCACGTTCGCAGTGCGGTTGCGCACCACCGCGCCGGTGTCCGCGCGCATCCTGTCGGAGCTCGCGAGCGAGCTCGACAAGGGCGGGGCCGTGTCGGACCTGCTGTGCTCGCACAGCGCCGTGCACAGCCCGCTGTTCGGCGTCCAGGCGCTCGCGGGGGTGCGGTTGCTGATGCTGTCGGGCAGGGCCCCGGAGCTCACCGAGCGGTTCGCCAGCGCGCACGCGGCGGCGATGGGCGGGGAGTCCGACTCGCCGGCGCTGCTGGCGTGGCTCGCGGCGCGGAGCGCCATCGTCGAGAACCCCGGCGAGATCCTGGCCGCGCTCGACCGCACCGTGCAACAGCACCAGCCGAAGACGGCCGGGTTCCTCCTGCGGGGCCTCACGATGATCGGCGCGCCGAAGGTCCGGCTGCTCGAGCTCGGCGCGTGCGCGGGGCTCAACCTGATCCTCGACCACTACCGCTGGTTCGGCCTCGGCTGGGAGTGGGGCGACAAGGACTCGCCCGTGCGGCTGGCCGCGGTCGGGCCGCAGCCGCCGAACCTGCGCATCGTCGACAGGGCCGGTTGCGACCTGCAGCCGCGCGACCCCGCCGACCCCAAGCACGCGATGATCCTGCAGTCGTTCATCCCGCCCGAGCACGACGCGCTGCGGTGGGACCTCGACGACGCCATCGAGCTCGCCGCCAGGGTCGGCGTGAAGGTGGCCCGCTCCCCCGCCGGGCGGTGGCTGCGCGAGAACCTCGTGCCGCCGGAGGAGCGCGGCACGTACACGGTGATCTGGCACAGCTCGTTCTGGGCGTACCTGACCGAGGACGAACGCCACGAGATCGAGACGACGCTGACGGCGGCGGCGGGTTCGATGCCACTCGCGCGCGTTGCCTACGAGTCGACTGATTTTCGCTCGAACCCCCGCCTGACGGTCACCATCTACAGCTAGATTGCGCCGTCGTGAAAACGATCCGCGCCTCCCTGCTGGCCGTCGCCCTCTTCACGACGACCCTCACCGCGCCCGCCCACGCGGCCGTCTCGGACCACGACCTGGCGCTGCACTGGGCCCCCGTGCACCACCAGGACACCGACTCGTCCGACGCCGACGCCGACTACCTGTCCACAGTGGACTTCGACGGCGACTGGAACACGCTGAACAACTGGGAGAACCAGACCCAGCTCGCCAAGCTCACCGGCGCCGCCTACTACTCGGTCGTCGAGACGGCCACGCACTGGTTCCTCGTCTACGGCTTCTTCCACCCGCGCGACTGGGACGACCAGCCCGACCCGTTCGGCCAGCGCACCCACGAGAACGACCTGGAGGGCCTGCTGCTCGCCGTCCGCAAGGACAGCGGGTTCGGCAAGCTCGAGGCCGCGGTCACCGTGGCGCACAGCGACTTCTACTCCTACGTGCCCGCCGGGTCGCCCTACCAGAACGGCGCGGAGACCATCGACGGCACGTTGCTGCTGGTGGGCGGCCGTCCGGCGACGTTCCAGGAGGCCAAGGGCCACGGCCTGTACCGCTGGAACGGCGCCGAGTTCCCCGGCGGTGACGGCGTGGTCTACCAACCGGCCGCGACCGGTGAGGTGCCGTCGGGCGGCAACGACAGGAGCGTCGGCTACCGACTGGTGAACACGCTGGAGGCTAACGGGATGTGGGCTCGCCGCGCCAATGCGGAGACCTTCTCGTCGTTCGGCACGTTCCGCGGTGACAACGGCAAGGACAACGCCGCCAACGCGCCGTGGGGCTGGGACGACCAGAACGACGGCCCGGTCTACCGCGGCTACGTGGCCACCGACCCGGCCCTGCTGATCGACCGGTACTTCTCCAACAAGGGCGACTTCAGCCTGACCTACACGCGCAACTCCTTCCGCTAGACCTAACTCTGGGCAGCCGGCCGCACGACGATCTCGTTCACGTCGACGTCGGCCGGCTGCTCGACGGCGAACGCGATGGCGCGGGCGATCGAGTCCGGCGGGATCGCGATCTCGTCCCGCAGGCCCGCGATGCGTTCCCGCACGGCGGTGTTGGACGACGCCTCCGCGAAGCCGGTGTGCACGAACCCCGGGAACACCGTGGTGACCCGCAGGGAGGCCCCCGCCTCCTGGCGCAGGCCCTCGCAGATCGCCCGCACCGCGGCCTTGGTGCCCGCGTAGACCGCCATGGACGGCGCCACGGTGAACGCGGCCGTGGAGGCCGTCGTGACGAAGTGCCCCGACCCCTGCTCCCGGAACACCGGCAGCGCGGCCGCGATGCCGTGCAGCACGCCCTTGATGTTGACGTCGACCATCTCGTCCCACTCGTCCACGCGCAGGTCGTCCAGCGGCGAGATCGGGCCCACACCGGCGTTGCCGACCAGCACGTCCAGCCGCCCGAACCGTTCACGGGCGAGGCCCACCAACGCATGCAGGTCTTCGCGGCGCGTCACGTCCGTGCGCGTACTCACCGCCGTGCCGCCCGCTCGCTCGATCCTGCTCACCAGATCCGTGAGGCGGTCCGTCCGTCGTGCTCCGAGAACGAGCCGTGCGCCTCGTTCGGCGAGCAGCAACGCGGTCGCCTCGCCGATCCCGCTGCTCGCTCCGGTGATCGCCACGACCTTGCCTTCGATAGCCATGACCTCAGCCTGAGCCGGGCTCAGCCTGGTATTCAGAGCCGGTTTATTCTGGTACTGGAGGTGCCATGACTGCGGAGCGACGACGTGAGCTGGGCGTGTACCTGCGCAGCCGCCGGGAGCGGATCACCCCTGCCGAGGCAGGTCTGCCGCCCACCGCGCGGCGCCGGACGCCGGGGCTGCGACGTGAGGAGATCGCGGTGCTCGCCGGGATCAGCGCCACCTGGTACACCTACCTCGAGCAGGGCCGTGACGTGCGGGCGTCCGACCAGGTCCTCACCGCGCTCGCGTCGGCGCTGCGGCTCGACCGGTCCGAAAAGGACCACCTGTTCCACCTGGCCGGGCAGGCGCCGGACGACACCACCGCCGCGCCACTGCCGCCGGAGGTGGCCGCCGTTCCCGCGCTCCTGCAGCCGAACCCGGCGTACGTCATCGGCCCCGCCTACGACGTGCTCAGCCACAACGCGGCGACCACCGTCCTGTTCCCCGGCCTGGACGAGCGGGAGCCGAACTTCGCGCGCTGGGTGTTCGCCGATCCGGAGTCGCGCCACGTGCTGATCGACTGGGAGGTGGAGGCGCGCGGACTGCTGGCCCGGCTTCGCGCGCTCACCGCCCGGCACCCCGGCGAGGCCCGGTTCACCGCGCTGGTCGAGGACCTGCACGAGGCCAGCCAGGAGGTGCGCTCCTGGTGGCCCCATTACGAGGTGCAGCCCCGTCAGGGCGGGCGGAAGCGCCTGCGGCACCCGGAACTCGGCGCCGTCGAGTACTCGTACGCGGCGTTCCACCTCGCCGAGCAGCCCGACCACACGCTCGTGGTCTACGCGGATCCGTTGCCCTGTTAGGGATTCAGGCGGCCCGCGGGTACAGGCGCGCCATGCCGGGAGGCGCGGCGAAGGGCGCCCACGTGCCCTCCGCCTGCGCCAGCCGGTCCGCCACGACCCACAGGACGCTGGAGTTGAAGCCGTAGCCCAGGTGCGAGGACGACACCTGGATGTTCTCCCTGCGCGGCCCCGGTTCCTCGACGCACGACTCCCACGAGACGATGCCGTCCGTTTTGGAGTAGATCGACGTGGCGGGCACCGGGATCGGCGGCCTCGTCGACTCGAGCGGCGGGAACTCGTCCTTCGGGATGTGCAGGCGGGACAACAGGGAGAAGGCCGGCATCGCCCGCGACTGCACGGGATCGCTCATGTTGTACGGCGATCCGAGTGTGATGACCTGGCGGACGCGGTGCGGGTGGTCGCGCGCCATCTCGCGCGCGAAGATCCCGCCCAGCGACCAGCCGACGATCGAGACCGGTGCGCCGTAGGCGTCGGAGACCTTCTTCACCAACGCGTGCATGCCGTCCACGGCCTTGCGCGTCGGCCCGATGTTGCGGCCCAGGCCCCACGGGTTGACGTCGTAGCCCAGCCCGGACAGGAAACGGCGCAGCATCACCGTGGAGGAGTCCGCGGCGCCGAGGCCGGGGAAGACGAGGACCGGGTGGCCGTCACCGGACGGCGCGCCGCGCAGCATCGCCCGCGTGGCCACGAACTCGCTGACGTCGAGCGCGCAGCGGGTGGGTTCGGTGAGGTACCAGAACAGACCGGGAGCGTTGCCTCTGACCAGGTGGAGGGGCGGAGCAGCAGGCACTTCGAAGACTTCGTCCGAAGGTACGGCAGACATAGGAGCCTCCCCACACGTCGACAACCCCGAGCCGGCGCCCCGGGCCACGTCGCCCGGTGAGTCCATGATGTTTCGTGAACGATCTTTTTGCCAGCACTTTCGAGTCTCGATTCGCCACGTGCCGGTAACGCGTCGGCAACCTCACAGCTGTGCAGTGCCTCTCACCTGCATGGACGTCGATTGAGACGCAACGCTGCTCTACCATTTTTCGAGTGGATCGCATGAGCTCCCTGGACGCCAGCTTCTACTTCATCGAGGACGAGAACGTGCCGATGCACGTGGGTTCCGTCCTGGTCTTCGACGGGCCCGCGCCGTCCTACGGCGACGTGATCCGGCTCTTCCTGGCGCGCATGGACCAGGTTCCGCGCTACCGCCAGAAGGTGAAGGCGCTGCCGTTCCACGTGGGCCGCCCGGTCTGGGTCGACGACGACCACTTCAACATCCTCTACCACGTGCGCCACACCGCGGTGCCGTCGCCGGGCGGGGAGGACCAGCTGCGCAACCTCGCCGGCCGGATCTTCGCGCAGAAGCTCGACGACTCGAAGCCGATGTGGGAGGCCTGGCTGGTCGAGGGCCTCGAGGGCGGTCGCTGGGCGATCATCTCCAAGGTCCACCACTGCATGATCGACGGAGTGTCCGGTTCGGACATGCTGCAGCTCATCCTGGACTTCAAGCAGGACAGCGTGCTGCCGGAGCCGAAGGAGTGGAAGCCGCAGCCGCAGCCCTCGACGCTCGACCTGGTGATCGACGGCGTCCGCGACGCCGTGGTGACGCCGGTGCAGCACCTGTCCGCGTTGCCCGCCGTCGCCCGGAACGTCCGTTCCCTCAACGAGATCCTGGACTTCGGCAAGTCCGTTCTCGGTTCTCTTCCCGGTACGGCGAAGCGTCTGGTCACGCGGGCGGCGACCTCTTTGAACGGTCCTATCGGGCCGCACCGCCGCTGGGTGTGGGCGCGCGCGAACCTGGCCGAGATCAAGCAGATCCGCACGGCCGCGGGCGGCACGGTCAACGACGTCATCCTGACGGCGATCACCCGCGGTTTCCGCGACCTGCTGGAGAAGCGCGGTGAGCTGACCGAGGGCATGGTCGTGCGGACCATGGTCCCCGTGTCGATGCGCAAGTCCGACCAGCACAACGAGTTGAACAACCGCGTCAGCGCCGTGCTGGTCAACCTGCCCGTGGGCGAGGCGGATCCGGTGAAGCGCCTCGCGTCGATCCGCGAGCAGATGGACGACCTGAAGGGCTCCCGCCAGGCCGCGGGCGCCGACGTGCTGACGAACCTGTCGAACTTCGCCGCGCCGACGTTGATGGCGCTGGGCTCGCGCACCGCGATGCGGTTCCCGCAGCAGATCCTGCAGACCGTCACCACGAACGTCCCCGGCCCGCGCATCCCGCTCTACATGCTCGGGCGCCCGCTGGTGGAGATGTTCCCGTACGTGCCGGTCGCGTCGACGATCCGGATCACCGTCGGCATCTTCTCCTACCTCGACAGGTTCACCTTCGGCATCAACGCCGACTTCGACGGCGTGCCGGACGTCCAGCTGCTCGCGGACGGCATCCGGGCGGGCTTCGACGAGATGGTCGCGCTGGCGGCCGAGGCGGCGGAGCGCACCGAGGCTGCCCAGAAGGTCGTGCAGGTCAAGAAGGTGGTCGAGGCCAAGAAGGCGGCTCCGAAGCCGCGTGCGGCCCGTTCGGCGGCCAAGGCGTCGACCAATGGTGCGAAGCCGGAGACCACGGCCTGAGGCACGATCTGACGGTCCAGGCGGGTGCGCACGACCTGCACCTGACCGTGGTGGGACTCGACGCGCGGCTGGGCGCCCTCGGGCTGGCCCTCGGCCAGGTCGACGACGTCCGGATCGAGCTGGAGGACGTGAGGTGGTCGCGCTGGCGTGCCCGCCGCGCGACGGTCGTGTGCCGGGACGTCCACGTGAACCCGCCCGCCGTGCTGGTGGCGTCGCCCGTCGAGTTCCGCGTCGAAGTGGACTTCTCGGACATCCCGGAGTTACAACCGGTCAGTTGGTTGCCGCTGACCGTCCAGTTGGTCGGCACCGAGCTGCACGTGCGGCTGCACAGGTGGCTGCCCGCACGCGTGTTCGCGGTGCCGGAACTGCCGCGCGGCATCGAGCTGACGGGCGTCGAGCAGCACGACGACCACTTCGTGCTGACCGGAGCCGCCCCCGTCCTGCGGGAGCGGCTCACGCTGCGTCAGCTCGCGGACGTGCTCAGGCGGTTGGCGTCCATCCAGTCCAGGACCCGTTCGGACACGACCTCGGGAATCTCCATCTGGGGCACGTGACCGACGTTCGCGTACTCGTCGTAGCGCCAGTGCGGGAACCTGCGGGCCACGTACCGGGCGGCGGCGACGTTGACGAGCCTGTCCCGATCACCGCTCATCAGGAACACCGGCACGCGCACCTTCGCCATCGCCCCGTAGTAGGCGCCGCGCTTGGAGCTCGTGAACACGACGCTGCGCGCCGCCTCGAGGAACGCCTTGTCGAGGCCCTCGACCTTGGCGCGCTCGCCGATCAGGTGCTCCGACGCCTGCTTGAGCTCCTCGGGGATGCCCGACGGGTCCGCGCAGACCAGCTCCAGCAGGCGGTCGACCTGGCGGCGGGCCGGCGCGGTCCTCGACCTCGCCAGGAACCGCTCCCCCAGCCCCGGCACGGAGTACAGGAAGAACGTGGAGAGCATCGTCGGGTCCGGCCGCGTCCCGAACACCATCGGCAGCGCGGGGTCGACCAGCACCAGGCCCCGCACCAGTTCGGGGTCGTGAGCGGTCTGGAAGAGCGAGATCAGCCCGCCCATCGAGTTGCCGACCAGGACCACCGGCTCGGTGACGACCTCCCGCAGGAACCGGCCCAGGAGCTTCGTGTTGGCCTGGACCGTGCTCTGCCGCCCCTCCGGGTTGGTCAGCCCGTGCCCGGCGAGGTCGACGGCCGTGACGCGGACCTTCTTCGCGAGCAGAGGCGCCAGCAGCACCCAGTTGAGGTGCGAGCCGCCCAGCCCGTGCACGAGGACGACGCGCGGCGCGTCCTCCGGTCCGCCGAAGTCGACCCAGTGCACGGGCCCGTCGAGGTCCGCGTGGTGGCTGGTGCCGCCGAAGTTCGCCACAGTCGTCATACCAACCAGTATGTCGGTTGGGCGTACCGATCGGTAGTGACGTTTCAGCGCGACTTCCAGGGGGTCGCCGGCTTGCACGTCAGCCGAGCCACCCGGTGTCCGGAGCGTCGCACATCCGGTGGTCCCACCACGTGGGCGCCCTTGGCCGCGGCAGCGCGGGATGTCAGAGTCGGAGGCGTGTCCCAGGCATCTGTGCTCAGCACGCGCCGCCACGTCGACCTCCGTCGGCAGGCGAGCGCGATCTGTGCGGTGCCCGCCCTCGCCTGACCGGAGATCAGACGAACCCCTGCGAGAAGGGGAGGGACCGCATGAGCCGCACCGCCGCCACCGTGCTCAGGTCCGTGCTGGAGCACGGGCCCGTCGCGCGCAGCACCATCGCGCGGCTGACGGGGTTGAGTGCCGCGACCGTCACCAAGCAGTACGCCGAGCTGGCCGAGCGCGGGCTGGTGCGGGAGGTCGACACGCGTGTTCCGCGGGTGACGATCGGGCGGCCGCACGTGCCGGTGGACATCGACGTGGACCGGCACGTGGTGTGCGGGGTGCACATCGCTTACGGGCACACGACTCTGGCACTTGTGGACCTGCGGGGGCGGGTGATCGCGGAGGAGCGGGAGACGCACGACCGGCCTGCGCCGGAGCAGGCGTTGCGCCGGATCGCCGAACGGGTGCCCGCGTTCCTGCGCCGGCACGACCGGGTGCCGATCGGGGTCGGGGTCGCGACCGGTGGGCGCGTGGACGACGGGACGATCGCCGAGCACAGCCAGTTGGGCTGGAAGGACGTTCGTGCCAAGGAGTTTCTGACCACCGCGCTCGACACGTCAGTTCAGGTCGAGTCGCACTCGAGGGCACTCGCGCGGGCCGAGCAGCTCTTCGGGGCTGACCCCAGAGCCCGCACCAGCCTGGTGCACCTGTTCGTCGGGAACGTGGTCGACGCGGCCATCGTCACGGGCGGCGCGGTGCACAGCGGGCCCGGAGGTGCGGCCGGGGAGATCGCGCACCTCCGGCTGCGGGGTGACGACACGCCCTGCCCGTGCGGTGGCGTCGGGTGCTTGCAGGCGGCGGTGTCGGACAAGACCATCGCCGAACGGGCGGTGGAGCGAGGTGTAGTGCGCGAGCCGTTGCTGATGGACGTGGTCGACGCCGCCGAACGCGGTGACCGCAGGGCGGCCGGACTCCTGAACCACCGGGCCGGGCTGGTCGGGCAGGCCGCCCGGCTGCTGCTCGACGTGATCAACCCGGACGTCCTCGTCGTGGTCGAGGCGGGGGCGATGTTCATTCCTGAATGCTGGGAGGTGTTGACAAAAGAAATCGGATCACGCACGAGCGAGGTAATTCTCAGCAGTTTCGGACGCAACGTGCTCAGCGTGGCCGCAGGAGCCGTCGTGCTCAGCGAACTCTATGGTCAGCCGACTTATTTTCCGTGAGCGCAAAATAGACACGGCAACGCCCTGAACTGCAAGCTCTACCCATGACCTCAGTCCAGGAAAAGACCGTCACCGTCAAGCCGATCGCCGGGCACATCGGCGCGGAAATCTCGGACATCGACATTTCCAGGCCGCTTCGCGCGACCGAGTTGGAAACGGTTCAAAAGGCACTCCACACGCACAAGGTGATTTTCTTCCGGAACCAGGAACTGGACCACGCGAGCCAGATCGCGTTCGGCCGGCAGTTCGGCGAGCTCACCTACGCGCACCCGCACGACGACGCCCCGCCGACCGGCTTCCCGGAGATCTTCACGATCGACCCGCGCCGCTACGCGGAGCGCTACGGCAAGGACTTCAAGCAGCAGACCCAGAAGCGCCAGTACAGCTACTTCTCCGGCTGGCACACCGACGTCACCGCCGCGGTGAACCCGCCGGCCGCCTCGATCCTGCGCGCCGACGTGGTGCCCGAGATCGGCGGCGACACGACGTGGACGAACCTCGTCGCCGCGTACAACGGCCTCTCGAAGCCACTCCAGTCCTTTGTGGACGGGCTGAGGGCCGAGCACCGCTACGGCGGCTCGGTGAAGGTCGCGGACGGCGCGTACGCCAAGCGCGTCAACGACAACCTGCTCGTCGCCGAACACCCGGTGGTGCGCGTGCACCCGGTCACCGGCGAGAAGGGCCTGTTCGTCAACCCCGGTTTCACGAGCCACATCACAGGAACCACGGCAGCGGAGAGCAAGGCGGTCCTCGACCTGCTCTACGCCGAGATCACGCGGCCCGAGTACACCGTGCGGTTCCGCTGGGAGCCGGGCAGCGTCGCGTTCTGGGACAACCGCGCCACCGCACACCTCGCGCCGCGCGACCTGGAGCACCTCGACGTCCAGCGCACCCTGCACCGCGTCACGATCGTCGGCGACACGCCGGTCGGGCCGGACGGGCGCGAGTCCACGCTGGTCGCGGGCCGTCCCTTCACCGCGGACCACGCCGTGAAGGTCGACTGATGACGGCGGTCCTGCCGGGCGCCGACTTCAAGCAGGCGTTCCGCCGCCACGCCGCCGGGGTCGTCGTGATCACCGCCGACGCCGAGCACGGGCCGGTCGGGTTCACCGCCACCTCCCTCACGTCGCTGTCGCTCGACCCGCCGCTGCTGTCGTTCGGCATCGCGCGGTCGTCGTCGAGCTGGCCGCACATCAACCTGGCGCGCACGATCGTCGTCAACTTCCTGACCGCGCACCAGGAAGCGGTCGCACGGACGTTCGCCACCAGCGGCATCGACAGGTTCGCCGGCGACCACTGGCACCGGCTCGGCGGCGGCGATCCCGTGATCACCGGGTCGAACTGGCTGCGCGCCGAGACCCACCGGCTCATCGAGATCGGCGACCACACGGTCGTCATCGCGCGGGTCGTCGACAGCGACGTCTCCGACTCCTCCCCTCCCCTGCTCTACCACGACGGCTCCTACCACACGATCGGCCAGGTGTGACCGATGCTGACCAGACGTTCCCTGTTGCTCGGCCTCGCGGCTCTCGGTGCCGCGGGGTGCTCCGCGGGCGGCGGCACCACCACGCAGGTCCTCGGCGACCTGCCCACGACCGCGCCCCCGCCCGACACCAAGCTCTCGATCTCCATCCGCACCACGCTCAAGCAGCTCGAGGCGAGCGGTGAGCTGGGCAAGCTCCCGTTCCAGGTCAGCGACTGGCCGAACATCCAGGCCGGGCCCGACGTCATCCAGGCGTTCCGCGCCCGGTCCGTCGACCTCGGCGCCAACGCCGGCATCCCGCCGATCCAGGCGCAGGCCACCCGCCTGCAGACCAAGATCGTGGCCGTCGGCGAACGCGACGAGCCGCTCTACACCTACGCCACCAAGCCGGGTTCCCCGATCAAGTCGCTCGGAGACTTCAAGGGCAAGAAGATCGCGTTCAGCCAGGGCCAGGCCCAGGGCGTGGTGGTGCTGCGCACGCTGAAGGAGCTCGGGCTCAAGATCACCGACGTCGAGCTGATCCCGTTGACCAGCAACCAGTTCCTCACCGCCGTGCAGGCGGGCCAGGTCGACGTCGCCGTGCTCGCCGAACCGCAGCTCACCAAGTACCTCGGCCAGTACCCGGACGCGCGGGCGATCGAGATGAACTCCGTCGACCTGCTCACGGTCCTGTGGGCGCCGGTCGAGGTCCTCAACGACCCGGCGAAGCTCGCCGCGATCAAGGCGTTCATCCCGTTTTGGGCACGCGGAACCGTGTGGAGCGACGAGAACCCGGACAAGTGGGTCGATGCCTACTACGTGAAGGACCAGAACGTCTCCAAGGCAGACGGCGACCGGATCGTGCAGTCCCAGCCGCCGCTGACCTTCCCGACGAGCTGGGACCGCGCGGTCCAGTGGGAGCAGGAGACCGCGGACCTGCTGGCGGAGGGCGGTTTCGTCGAGAAGTTCGACGTCACCGAGCTCTTCGACCGCAGGTTCGAGAAGGTCGCCGCCGAGGCCGTCGACGCCAAGTACCGGAGCCGGACATGACCCAGGTCCTCGAACGCCCGAAGGCCGTCACCGCCACCACGAGCCCCACCCGGCGACGACGGCTGGGGCTCGGCAGACCCATCCCGTACGGACGGCTGCTCGGGCCCGCGCTGATCATCGCCGTCTGGAGCGTCGCGTCGGCGACCGGCGCACTCGACCCGCGCATCCTGAGCGCGCCGTGGACGATCGTCCACACAGGAATCGAACTCACTGAGAGCGGCAAGCTCCCCGAGAGCATCCTGACCTCGTTGCAACGCGCCGCACTCGGCTTCTTCTTCGGCGCCACAGCGGGAACGCTGCTCGCGATCGCCTCCGGGCTGAGCCGCGTCGGCGAGGCGCTGATCGACGGCACCGTCCAGGTCAAGCGCGCGATCCCGTCGCTCGGCCTGATCCCGCTGCTGATCCTCTGGCTCGGCATCGGCGAGGAGTTCAAGATCGTGGTGATCGCCGTGACCATCGCGACGATCATGTACCTGCAGACCTACTCGGCGCTCACGAGCATCGACAGCCGGTACGTCGAACTGGCGGAGGCCGTCGGCCTCAAGCGCTCCCAGTACGTGCGCAAGGTCGTCTTCCCCGGCGCCCTGCCCGGCTTCTTCCTCGGGCTGCGGCTCGCGGTCACCGCGTCGTGGCTGTCTCTCGTGGTGCTGGAGCAGATCAACGCGACCAGCGGCATCGGCTACCTGATGTTCCAGGCCCAGAACTACGGCCAGACCGACGTGATCGTCGTCGGGCTCGTCGTCTACGGCCTGTTCGGGTTCTTCTCTGACGCGCTGCTGCGGATCATCGAACGGAGGGCGCTGGCATGGCGGCGCACGCTGTCCGGGTGACCGGACTGACCCGCGCGTTCCAGGAGCGCACGGTCCTCGACGACCTCGACCTCACCATCGCGCCCGGCGAGTTCGTGGCCCTGCTGGGGCGCAGCGGATCGGGCAAGTCGACGCTGCTCAAGGCCATCGCCGGGCTCGACCACGACGTGACCGGCAGCGGAGAGCTCGAAGTCCCGCAGGAGGTCGCCGTCGCGTTCCAGGACTCCCGGCTGCTGCCGTGGCTGCGGGTGCTGGACAACGTCGAGCTCGGCGTGAGACCCGGCAGGGGCAGGGCGGCGCTGGAGGAGGTCGGCCTCAAGGGCCGCGAGCGCGCGTGGCCCGCGGAGCTGTCCGGCGGCGAGCAGCAACGGGTCGCGCTCGCCCGCTGCCTCGTCCGCGAACCCCGGCTGCTGCTGGCCGACGAACCGTTCGGCGCGCTGGACGCGTTGACCCGCATCAAGATGCACGACCTGCTGCGCGAACTCTGCGCCAAGCACCGGCCGGCCGTCCTGCTGGTAACGCACGACGTCGACGAGGCCATCGAACTCGCCGACCGCGTGGTCGTCCTGCAGGAGAGCCGCATCGGTCTCGACCTCCCGGCGCGCGACGCCGACCGCACGCACCTGTTGTCCGCACTCGGCATCGGAGTAGCCGCATGACGCTCCACCTCAACCTGTTCCTCCACGACACCGGCCACCACGAGGCGTCGTGGCGCCTGCCGGAGTCGGAACCGCTGGCGCACATCGACATCGCCTACCACCAACGCATCGCGCGCATCGCCGAGGAGGCCAAGTTCGACTCGGTGTTCCTCGCGGACTCCCCCGTGCTGTGGGGAAAACCGAGCCGCCGCCCGTCCGGCAAGATCGAGCCGACCATCCTGCTCACCGCGATCGCCGCCGTCACCACGAGGATCGGCCTGATCGCCACGGCGTCCACCACCTACAACGAGCCGTTCAACCTGGCCCGCCGGTTCGCGAGCCTCGACCACGTGAGCGGTGGCCGCGCGGGCTGGAACATCGTCACGACCGCGGGCGACGACGCGGCCCAGAACTTCGGCCTCGACGCCCAGCCCGCCCACCTCACCCGCTACGACAGGGCGGCGGAGTTCGTGGAGGTGTCGAAGAAGCTCTGGGACTCCTGGGACGACGACGCGATCATCGCCGACAAGGCGACCGGTGTGCACGCCGTCGACGACCGCGTCCACACCATCGACCACGTCGGCCCGCACTTCAAAGTGCGCGGCCCGCTCAACGTCCCGCGCTCACCGCAGGGCCACCCGCTGCTCGTCCAGGCCGGCAGCTCCGAGGACGGCAGGGACTTCGCCGCGAAGCACGCGGAAGCCGTCTTCACCGCCCACCAGACGCTGGAGGACGCCGTCGCGTTCTACCAGGACGTGAAGCGCCGGGCGATCGAGTTCGGCCGCGACCCGGACGAGGTCAAGATCCTGCCCGGCCTGGTCCCGGTGATCGGCTCCACGGAGGAGGAAGCGCACGCGCTCGACGCCGAACTGGAACGGCTGATCGTCCCGGAGCACGCGGCGAGGCAACTCGCGGGCCTGCTCAAGGTCGACCACCTGGAACTGGACGAGCAGCTGCCCGCCGACCTCCCGGACGAGGCCGCGATCGAGGGCGCCAAGTCCCGGTACACGCTGATCGTGGAACTGGCCCGGCGCGAACACCTGACCGTCCGCCAGCTGATCGGCAGGCTGGGCGGCGGCCGCGGCCACAAGACGTTCACCGGCACCGCGGTCCAGGTCGCCGACCAGCTCGAGCAGTGGCACCGGGCGGGCGCCGCGGACGGGTTCAACATCATGCCCGCCGTGCTGCCGTCCGGGCTGGAGCGGTTCGCGGACGAGGTCCTGCCGATCCTGCGGGAACGCGGCCTGTTCCGCACCGAGTACACCGGCAGCACCCTGCGCGAGCACTACGGCCTGCCGCGCCCCGCCGGCCAGTTCGCGGCGCTACCCGTGTGACGGGTGCCCGTACAGGCCCACGCCGGCGAACTCCAGGGACGTGAGGAACGTGGTCGAGGCCAGGTAGGAGGCCTCGACCAGTTCCGCGGTGTGCGAGAAGTCCAGCGGCGTCACGGCCTGCACGGGCGGGCCGGGCAGGTAGAGCACCGGGGCGCTCTGCGACGCGAGCTCCACCTCCAGCACGGCCTGGTTGCGCATGCCCAGCGTCGCCCAGAACAACAACGTCTCGGCCAGCGTCTCCGGCACCGTCGGCAGGTGGCCGGGGAACGCGCAGTCCAGCACCACCAACGACTTCGCGCCCATCGCGAGGGCCTGGCGGATCGGCACGTTCGCCAGCACCCCGCCGTCGTAGAGCACCTGGTCGCCGATGCGCACGGGCGGGTAGACACCCGGGATCGCCGCGCTGGCGAGGATCGCGGGCACCAGCTCGCCCTCGGTGATGTTCACGGCCTCCCCGGTCACGCCGTTCACCGACACCGCGCCGAACGGCAGCGTCAGGTCGGAGAACGAGGTTCGGCCGTCGAGACCCTCGGACAGCACGTGCGCCAGCCCGGTGTTCGGGAAGAGGTAGGTCTTGTTGGTGCGCAACGACCTCAGCTGCGCGATCGGCCCGCCGGGGAACACCCGCTGCCGCGTCATGCCCTGCCACAGCACGGCCAGCCGTTCCGCGGCCTCGTCCGGGTCGAGGGCGAGCAACGAGCCGTTGACCGAGCCGACCGACGTGCCGACGACCAGGTCGGGCCGCACGCCGTGCTCCCGCAGCGCGCGCAGCATGCCGACCTGGGCGGCGCCGAGGCTTCCCCCACCGCCGAGCACGAAGGCGACTGGTCCTGGCAGTTCGATCGTCACGTCCGGTGATCCTAAGACGAGGTGCGGGAAGCGGCTGGATTCGGTCTACGCTGAAGGTACTGAGTGGACCAGGAGCGGGATCGCCATCTCCTCCCTGGTCCGCGCCCCGTGGAACCCCGTCAGGGCGTTCCAGCTCGGCTCGGCCTGGCCGCGCAGCAGCACCGCGGTGCCCTTCATCGCGACGACGACGTCCCCGATGCGGTCCGCCGCGAGCGGGCTGACCAGGCCGAACCACCCGGCCTCCACCGCGTCCTCCCTCGTGAGCACGTCCGCCCTGTCACCGAGGAACTCCCGCCACACCGGCAGCACCTCGGAGGTCTCGGTGTGCAGGTAGCGCACCCGCGGTTCGCCGGCGATCACGCGCACCCCCTGCCACAGCAGCGGTTCCGTGTCGAAGTCGATCCGCTCGCCCGCGGTGATCATCCCGTGGTCCGCCGTGACGACGAACAGCGAGCCGGCGGGCAGCCGTGACGCGATCCGCGACGCCAGCGCGTCGACGAACTCCAGCTGCAGCACCCATTCCTCGGAGCCGGGGCCGTAGAAGTGCCCGATCGTGTCCAGGTCGGGGTGGTAGGCGTAGCAGAACGAGCGGTCCTCGGCGACCGCCGCGACCGACCCCAGCGCGAGGTCGCCGAACCCGGCCACGCCGCGGAACCACGACCCGCGCAGCACCGCCCTCGTCAGCCCGCTGCCGCGGTGGGTGAGCGGCGCGACCGCGCTGACCGCGACCCCGGCCGCCGCCGCCCGTTCGAACAGCGTCGGGTGCGGCTGCACGACCTCGGGCACGAGCGCCTTGCGCAGGTCGTGGCGGTGGTCGCCCGCACGCGACCAGGTCAGCGAGTTGAGCACCTCGTCGCCGACCGCGAACGTGTAACCGACGATGCCGTGCTCACCGGAGAGCAGCCCGGTGCCGACCGAGGCGAGGCTCGTGGCCGTCGAGGACGGGAACCCGGCGTCGATCGACCGGTCGGGCAGCGAGGACAGGAACGGCGCGTGCGAGGCGTACGAGCGCAGCAGCTCGTGGCCGAGCCCGTCGACGAGCAGCAGGACGACACGCCGGGCCCGTGGCAGGCCTAGCGTGTTGTCGGCGCCAGGAACGTCCAGGCCCGACAGCAGTGATGGGACGACCGCGGCGATGGTCATGAAGGACACCGTGCCACGTCGAATCCGGCAGCGGGCAGAATGGCGCGCTGTGACAACGCTCATCCACCAGAAGATCGCTGACGAGCTCGGAGTGGCCGCAGGCCAGGTCGGCTCTGCTGTCGAACTGCTCGACGGTGGCGCGACCGTCCCGTTCGTCGCCCGCTACCGCAAGGAGGCGACCGGCGGTCTCGACGACGCCCAGCTGCGCACGCTCGAGGAACGCCTCGGCTACCTGCGCGAACTGGAGGAGCGCCGCGCGGCCGTCCTCAGCTCGATCAGCGAGCAGGGCAAGCTCACCGAAGCCCTGGAAGCGCAGATCCACGCCGCCGACTCCAAGGCGCGGCTCGAGGACCTCTACCTGCCCTACAAGCAGAAGCGCCGCACCAAGGCCCAGATCGCGAAGGAGGCCGGTCTCGAACCGCTGGCCGACGCACTTCTGGGTGATCCCGGCCTGAACCCCCAGGAAGAGGCCGCCAAGTTCGTCGACCCGGCCAAGGAGGTCGCGGACGCCGCGGCCGCCCTGCAGGGCGCGCGGGCCATCCTGGTCGAGCGGTTCGGCGAGGACGGCGACCTGATCGGCGACCTGCGCGAGCAGATGTGGACGCGCGGCCGCGTCGTCTCCAAGGTCCGCGAGGGCAAGGAGACCGACGGCGCCAAGTTCTCCGACTACTTCGAGTTCGACGAGCCGTTCGCGAAGCTGCCGTCGCACCGCATCCTCGCGCTCTTCCGCGGTGAGAAGGAGGAGGTCCTCGACCTCGTCCTGGAGCCGGAGGAGCCGCGCGAGGAGGGCCCCTCGACGTTCGAGGCGCGCATCGCGTCCCGCTTCGGCATCGACGACCGCGGCCGCCCCGGCGACAAGTGGCTCACCGACACCGTCCGCTGGGCGTGGCGCACGCGGATCCTCGTGCACCTCGGCATCGACCTGCGCGGCCGGCTGCGCAGCTTCGCCGAGGACGAGGCCGTGAAGGTGTTCGCCTCGAACCTGCGCGACCTGCTGCTGGCCGCCCCGGCCGGCACGCGCGCCACGATGGGCCTCGACCCCGGCTACCGCACGGGCGTGAAGGTCGCGATCGTCGACGCCACCGGCAAGGTCGTCGCGCACGGCGTCATCCAGCCGCACGTGCCCGCGAACCGCTGGGACGAGTCGATCGCGAAGCTCGCCGCGTGGTCCAAGCAGCACAACGTCGACCTCATCGCGATCGGCAACGGCACCGCCTCGCGCGAGACCGACAAGCTGGCCGCCGACCTGATCAAGCGCCACCCCGAGCTGAACCTCACCAAGATCGTGGTGTCCGAGGCGGGCGCGTCGGTCTACTCGGCGTCGCCCTACGCGTCGTCCGAACTGCCCGACCTCGACGTGACGATCCGCGGCGCGGTGTCGATCGCGCGGCGCCTGCAGGACCCGCTGGCCGAGCTGGTGAAGATCGACCCGAAGTCCATCGGCGTCGGCCAGTACCAGCACGACCTGGCGGAGTCGAAGCTGTCGCGCTCGCTCGACGCGGTGGTCGAGGACTGCGTGAACGCGGTCGGCGTCGACCTCAACACGGCGTCCGTGCCGCTGCTGACCCGCGTCTCCGGCATCACCGCCGGCCTCGCGGAGAACATCGTGCTGCACCGCGACTCCAACGGCCCGTTCAAGACCCGCAAGGCGTTGATGAACGTCGCGCGCCTGGGCCCGAAGGCGTTCGAGCAGTGCGCGGGCTTCCTCAAGATCCGCGGGGGCGACGAGCCGCTCGACGCCTCCTCGGTGCACCCGGAGGCGTACCCGGTCGTGCGCCGCATCCAGGAGGCCGCGGGCGCCGAGCTCATCGGCAACACCGCGGTGCTGACGAAGGTGCGGCCCGAGCAGTTCGTGGACGAGCAGTTCGGTCTGCCGACCGTCACGGACATCCTTCGCGAACTCGAGAAGCCCGGCCGCGACCCGCGCCCGGCGTTCAAGACGGCGACCTTCGCGGACGGCGTTGAGAAGATCGCCGACCTCAAGCCCGGCATGGTGCTGGAGGGCGTCGTGACGAACGTGGCCGCGTTCGGCGCGTTCGTCGACATCGGCGTGCACCAGGACGGTCTCGTGCACATCTCCGCGCTCTCGAACACCTACGTGAAGGACCCGCGCGACGTCGTGAAGTCCGGTGACGTGGTGCGCGTGAAGGTGCTGGAGGTCGACGAGGCCCGCAAGCGCATCGGCCTGACGCTGCGCCTGACCGACGAGCCGGGCAAGCCCGCTCCGAAGCAGCAGGGCGGGGGCGGCGGTGGCCGTGACCGCGGCGGCCGCCCGCAGCAGCGCGGCGGACAGCAGCGCGGTGGTGGCCAGCAGCGCACCGCGCCGCCGCCCGCGAGCGGGTCGATGGCGGACGCGCTCCGCAAGGCCGGATTCGGCAAGTAGGACGGAAAACGCCCCCTCCCGCACGCGGGAGGGGGCGTTTCTCATTTGGCGCCTATTTGGCCCGCGTGCCCTTGAGCTTCACGAGCTCCGACTCGAACAGCTCCTCGACGGTGGTGAGACCGCCGGGCGCCTTCGAGTCGACCTTCGTGATGTAGGACTGCGTGGCCGAGGGCCGTCCCACCAGCGAGTAGTGCAACGCGCTGGTCAGGCCCTGGGTGTCCAGGCCGTTGGTGCTGTGGAACGCGTCCAGCACGCCGTCGCGCGAGAGGTCGCCCTTCTCGCAGGCCTTCTCGACGACCGAGAGGAACACCTTCGCGACCGTGTAGCCGTGGTCGACGTAGATCGCGGGCTTGTCGTTCGGGTAGTACTTGTTGAACGCCGCCGCCACCTCGCGCGGGCCGGGCTGGCTGCCGGTGAACGGCGCCACGGACGTCACCACGGACACCTGCTTCTCCACGGCCGGGCCGACCGGCGAGTCGAGGATCGCGGTGTCGAAGCCGACCACGTTGACCATGAACGGCACCTCCCACTTCAGCGCCGCGGCCACCCCGACGGCGGCGGCGGTCTGGGCGGGGGTGGTGCTGAGCACGACGGCCTTCGCGCCCGCGGCCTTGAGCGCGGCGATCTGCTGCGTGAGGTCGGCGGCGGTCTCGCTGATCGGCTGCTCGGCGATCTTCATGTTCCACTGCGTCCCGACGAACCGGCTGCCCTCGACGGCGTTGTCGCCGTAGCTGCCCTGGGCGTAGACGTGGCCGACGGTGTCGCCTTCCTTGATCACACCGCGACGCTTGTAGTGGTCGAGCCCGTTGATGACGTCGAGGTCGTACGTGGTGCCGACGATCATCATGTGCGGGTTGCCGAGCAAGGACGCGGCCCACGAGGCCGGCGCGGTCAGCGTCCTGGTCTGCATGATGTCGGGCTCGATCGCCGCGGTCATCGGCGTGCCCGCGAGTTCCAGCAGGCCCAGGACCTGGGGTTCCAGGTCGAAGTAGGCGTCGAGCGCCTTCTGCACGTCGTACGCGTGGTCCTTCGTCTTCAGCTCGACCTTGCGGCCGCAGATGCCGCCGCGGTCGTTGACCTGCTTCAAGTACAGCTCGTAGCCCTTCATGCGGGTCAGCGCCGAGGCTTTGAACGGCCCTGTCATGTCCGTGAGGATGCCGAGCGAGATCGTGTCGTCGGTAACGCCCGGCCCGGTCTTGACCTGGGCCTTCGCGTCTTCCTTGGCACCACAGCCGGCCACCAGGACGGCCAGGGCCAAGGCGGCGGTGGGCAGTACACGGCGGAGGGGCATGCAGAGGTCCTTGTCCAAATGATCGAGACATACTAAGCGGTAGCTCAGTATTGGGCGGGGGCCCACATAATGCCCCCTTATGTGCTACGGAACACAGCTCCGTAAGGTTCATGTGACTACCGTTCGGTTACGGAGTGTGCTAGCTCTTCGGCACCGAACGAAATGAGATACGCGTGATCGGTCACATCGCGGGTATCCCCGTGGAGTGAAAATCGTCGTCACCGGTGCGTCCGGCAACGCCGGCACCGCGCTGCGCCGCCACCCGGACCTCACCGACGCCGGTCTCGACGTGCGCGCACCGTCGTCACCGCGCAACACCACACGGGCACATCAAGATCTGAAATGGTGGCCAGAACACGACGCGCGCGATGTGCTGCGTGAGGTCATGACAGCAATGGGAGGACGTGCGTGAACGAGGTCGACGCGGTCGTCATCGGCTCCGGTCCGAACGGGCTGGTCGCCGCGACCCTGCTGGCGGACGCGGGCTGGGACGTGCTCGTGCTGGAGCAGCGCGACACGGCCGGTGGTGCCGTGGCATCGGCGGAGACCACCGCTCCGGGTTTCAGGAACGACGTCTACAGCGCGTTCTACCCACTCGGTCTCGGCTCGCCGGTCATCGGCGCGTTGAACCTCGACGTGCAGTGGGAGCACGCACCGGCCGTGCTGGCCCACGTGCTGCCGGACGACCGCGTCGCGCTGCTCTCCCGTGACGTCGACGTCACGGCGAAGTCCGTCGGCTCGTTCGCCGACTCGGACGCCGAGGCGTGGCAGGCCACGTACGCCCAGTGGCAGCAGGTCCGCCACAGCGTGCTGGAGAGCCTGCTGCGGCCGTTCCCACCGGTGCGCGGCGGCATCTCGTTGCTGCGCACGCTGGGCCTGGGCGACGCGCTGCGGCTGACGCGGCTGCTGACCCAGCCCGTGCGACGGCTCGGCGAGGAGCTCTTCGCCGGTGAGGGCGCGCGGGTGTTGCTGGCGGGCAACACGATGCACTCCGACCTCGGCCCCGACCAGGCCGGTGGAGCGGGCTTCGGCTGGCTGCTGGCCATGCTCGCCCAGGAGGTCGGCAATCCCGTGCCCCGCGGCGGCGCGGGTGAGCTGGCCGGGTCCCTCGTCCGCCGGTTCGGCGGACGCATCGAGACGGGTGCGCGGGTGACCGAAGTGCTGCACGCGCGCGGTGTCGCCGTGGGTGTGCGTCTGGAAGACGGTTCCGTTGTGCGCGCACGGCGTGCGGTGCTCGCCGACGTGCCCGCGCCGAGGCTGTACCTGGACCTGATCGGCGGTGACGCGCTGCCGTCGAAGCTCGCGCAGGACCTGAAGAAGTTCCAGTGGGACGGCGACACGATCAAGGTCGACTGGGCGCTGTCGGGCCCGATCCCGTGGACGAACCCCGAGGCCGCGCAGGCGGGCACGGTCCACCTCGGCGGCGACGTCAACGGCCTCGCGAACGTCGCCCACGAGCTGGCGTGCGGCAAGGTGCCGCGCAACCCGTTCATGATCCTCGGCCAGATGACGACGACCGACCCGACCCGCTCCCCCGCCGGCACCGAGGCGGCCTGGGCCTACACCCACGTGCCGCTGGGCGGGAGCTGGACGCCGGAGCGGCTCAAGCGCCGCGCCGACCGCCTCGAGCTGATGATCGAGGAACGCGCACCCGGCTTCCGCTCGCGCATCCTCGACCGCTCGGTACTGGGCCCCGACCAGATCGGGTCGGTCAACGGCGGCACGGCGGCGATCCACCAGCAGCTGGTCTTCCGGCCCGTACCGGGCCTCGGCCGCGCGGACACCCCGTTCGACCGCCTCTACCTGACCGGGTCGTCGGCGTGGCCGGGCGGCGGCGTGCACGGCGCGGCGGGCGCGAACGCGGCACGTGCGGCGCTCGCGCGGTGGGGTGCGGCCGGCGAGCTCTACCGGATGCTGATCCAGGGCCTGCACAAGACGATCTACTGACGTTCCGGAGCTACCGGCGGGCGAGCCTGCGGGTCCGTGAGGCCCGCAGGTAGCCCATCACCAGCGCTTCCAGGTCGGGGCGCGCGGCCTGGAAGCCCTCGGGCACGGTGCCGCCGCGCACCAGCGCCGTCGCCTGCCGCGCGGTGCGCGAGGAGTCCACGACGCCGTCCACCCCGAGCTCCAGCTCGGCGGGCCCCACGACGACGTGGTGCTCGTCCAGGATCTCCTCGATGTCACCGGACACCTGCACGCGGCCCTCGTCGAGCAGCAGCAGGTGGTCGCAGACGTCACCGAGGTCGGTGAGCAGGTGCGAGGACAGCAGCACCGTCGTGCCGCGTTCGGCGACCTCGGTCATGACGATCCGCAACGTCTCGTCGCGCGCCAACGGGTCGAGGTCGGACAACGGCTCGTCGAGCAGCAACACCTTCGGCAGCCTGCCGAGCGCCACCGCGATCGCGACCTGCGTGCGCGCGCCGGCGGACAACGTGCCCACCTTCGCGTCCTCGTCCACGCCCGCAAGGAGATCCAGCACCTCGTTCGCGCGCTCGTCCGACCAGCGGTCGTTCATCGCCGCGCCCGCCCGCATCATCTCGCGGACGGTGAACTGGTCGTAGAGCGGCCTTTTCTGGGTCAGCAGCGCCACGTCCGGGTGCATCCGGCCGCGGACCGCGGTGCCGTGCACGGTGATCTCACCGCTGGTGGGCTTCGCGAGCCCGGCGATCAGCGACAGCAGCGTGCTCTTGCCCGCGCCGTTCGGCCCGACCAGCCCGGTCACGCTGCCCTCCGGCAACGAGAACGAGCAGCCGTCGAGCGCCTTGGTGCGCCCGAAGTGCTTCGCGACGTGCTCCGCGCGCACGGGACCGGCGTTCATCGTGCTCCCAAGTCCACAGTGGACATCATTCGGCGGGCATCAGTAGTGCGTGCCCCGCACGTCGGTGTAGATCGCGTCGACCTCGTCGCCCGAGAGCCCCTCGTCCACCGCGCGGTCCATCCACTGCTCCAAGTCCTGCCGCAGCGGCGCGTCCGCCTTCGCCGCGTCGGTGGCGAGGGAGGCGGTGACGAACGTGCCCATGCCCCGCCGGCCCTCCACGAGCCCCTCGTGCTCGAGCTCGCGGTACGCCTTCAGCACGGTGTTGGGGTTGACCCTGGTGGCCTCCACGACCTCCCGTGCCGTCGGCAGCTTGTCGCCGGGTCCGAGCAGGCCCATCCTCATGGCCTGCTTGACCTGCGCGGCGATCTGGAGATAGGTGGACACCCCGGAGTGCCGATCGATGCGGAACTCGATCACGCCGCCCAGCATAGGTGTCCACCCGTCCACCTCCGGTCACACCTGCCTTCGCACTGCCCACGTCGAGCCCAGCACGAACAGCACGGCCAGTCCGGCGAAGATCGAGCCTTCCAGCAGGTGCAGCGTGGTCGCCTGGCCGGCGGGGACGATGTCCGCGTACCGCTGCGCGAGGCCGTTCTCCCGGAAGCAGGCCGACCAGTCCACGCCGCCCTGCGCGTCGGCCCTGTCCGTGCAGTTCATCATCGGCGTCGGATCGGCGACCACCGCGCCTCCCGAGTCCAGGAAACCCGCGTCCACCACCAGTGGGCGGCCGGGGACGACGGCGTTGACGTCCAGGTCGTTCGTGATCAGGCGGGTCGGCGTGACGAGGGACTCGCGCACGTCACCGATCAGGACCCGTGCCGCGATGAACAGCCCCAGCGTCACCGTCATCGCCACGAGCGTCCGCTTGAACAGCGCGCCCGCGGCCATGCCGAGCGTGTAGGCGAAGAGCGTGTAGGCGAGCGGTGACACGCCCTGCGCGTCGAAGCTCGTGAAGTAGAACGTGCTCGCCGAGAGCGGCCCGAGCTCACCGGCCGCTTCCAGCCAGCTGTGCACGACGAGCTGGTAGACGCCCACCACGACCAGCGCGGGCAGGCCCGCGACGAGGAACTTGGTCACCGTCCAGCGCGTCCGGCCGACCGACTGGGTGAACGCCAGCGCGTGCGTGCCCTGCTCGAACTCCCGCGCGAACAGCGGCGCGCCGATGAAGACACCGATCAGCACGGGCGCCGCGAGCACCGTGCCCTGTGCGAGCCGCAACCTGTCGAACCAGGTGTCCTGGAAGCCGTCGGCGGCCCGGATGCCGCACTCGGAACCGAACGGGAGGCACCCCGCGAGGTCGCCCGCCTGCAGGTCGGCGACCATTCCCGCCCGCAGCAGCAGAACGGCGGCGACGCTGACGACCAGCCCGGCGACCAGCGTGATGAAGACGGGCCGCTGCTGCCGCCACACGATCCACGTCACGC
This sequence comes from Lentzea cavernae, assembly GCF_014653695.1. Taxonomy (GTDB): domain Bacteria; phylum Actinomycetota; class Actinomycetes; order Mycobacteriales; family Pseudonocardiaceae; genus Lentzea; species Lentzea cavernae. The sequence goes on from NZ_BNAR01000006.1 coordinate 344,825, forward strand.
CGCCACCTCCACGCGCATGTGGGCGAGGGCGAGCCCGCTGAGCGTCCGGTGATCGGCGTGGGCGCGCAGCAGGTCGCTGACGTCACCCGCGAGCCGCACCCGTCCGCCGGCCAGCAGCACGAGGTGGTCGCACACGTCCTCCAGCTCCGCCAGCACGTGCGACGACAGCAGCACCGTGATGCCCTGCGCCCGGCACTCCCGCACCAGCGTCGTCAGCACGGTCTCGCGCGCCAGCGGGTCGAGGTCCGCGAGCGGCTCGTCCAGCACCAGCAACCGCGGCCGCTTGCCCAGCGCCAGCGCGAGCGCGACCCGCGTCCGCTGCCCGCCGGACAGCGTCCCGACCTTGGCCGCGAACGGCACCCGCGCCTTCTCGACCAGCTCCTCGGCGTACGCCTGGTCCCAGCCGGGATTGGCGTTGCGGCCGTACCTGAGCGTCTCGGTGACCGTGAACTGCGGGTACAGCGGCTTGGCCTGCGTCAGGAACGCCACCGCCGGGTGCATCCCCCGCCCGGTCGGCGCGTCGCCGAACACCGAGATCCGGCCCTCCGTCGGGCGCAGCAGCCCGGTGGTCATGCCCATCAGCGTGCTCTTGCCGGCCCCGTTCGGCCCGACGAGCGCGACGATCCGCCCCGCCGGGATCTCGAGCGTGCAGTCGCGCAACGCCCAGCCCCGCGAGTACTTCTTCCCCAGCCGCTCGGCGAGGACCGGTTGCTCCCTCTGACTCATGGGAGCAACCGTAGCACCCTTTCACTAGTTACCTAGTGAAAGGGTGCTGCCCGGCCCTTGGCCAGGTCGTCGAGGCGCTGCAGGGTCTCCTTGTTGCGCGGGGTCAGCAGGAAGTCCTGCACGACGTCCGGCATCAGGGTCGACGGCCCCCGCACCACCCGCTCCGTCATCCGCACCTCGGTGACCGACTCGGAGCGCGCCAGCAGCGTGAACGTGATCCGCGCGGCCCCGGCGGGCCACAGCCGCGCGTCGAGCTCGAGCAGCCGCGACGGCTCGCAGCGGACCACCTCGGTGGTGTCGCTGATGACGAGCGGCCACGGCCCCACGCTGTGGTGGATGCGCGTACCCGGCTCCGGCCAGCCCTTGTCCACGTCGCGGATGTGCGACGCCCCGACCACCCAGCCCGCGTAGGACCAGCCGTCGGCGAGCACCGCCCACACGGCTTCGAGGGGCGCTTCGACGTTCAGAGAGACCTCAGCCATGCAGGGGAAGTACCCCGCGGATCAAGAGGTCACGCTTTGCCGGTACTCGGCCGCCTCGGGCTCGAGGACGTACTCGAGCATCTGGCCGGAGTGCTTCTTCAGCAGCTCCCGCACGTCCTCCGGCGTGGCGTAGAAGAACTCGCGGCGCATGTTGACCCGGTTGACCCGCCGGTCGGACAGCGCCTGGTGCAGCTTCGTCTCCAGCGAGACCGCGTCGGCCGAGTAGTGCAGGATGTGGGTGTCGTAGCGGAACGGCACCGACGCGTCACCGAGTTCGAGCACGCGCTCCTCGGGGTGCAGCCGTCGGGTCATGCCGATCTTGACCATCTTCGGCCCGAACGCGCCCAGGTTGCTGATCACGTACACGTACCCGGCGCGGATGTTGGCTTCTCGCTGGTGCACGCCCTCGATCCCCGAGACCACCTTGTCCAGTTCGGACTGGAGCTCGTCGGCCGCGGCGACGTCTCCCTTGGCCAGCAACGCCCTGCGGACGTTCTCCAGGTGCTTGCGCTCCTTCTCGAGCTTCTCCAGCTCGCGGCGGAACTCGGCCTGGGCCTTGGCCTCCTCGCGCAACCGCTCGCGCTCGGCGCGTTCGGCCTCCTTCTCCTCCTGCTTCTTCTGCAGGTAGTCCGCCGTGAGCTCGAGCTCGCGCATCCGCAACCTCTCGTAGCGGTCGTTGATCTGGATGCTGAGCATCTTGCCGAGCTTCTCGATCGCCTCGGCGGCGCGGACCAGCCGCTTCTTGGCCGCGTCCACGGAACCGGCCTTCATCACCCGCAGGCTGTTCTCCGCCTCGGCGTTGTACGAGCGCAGCATGAGCTTGCACCAGTCGGCGACCATCTTGGTGCCCTCCCGGCTCGACCCGTTGAAGGTGAAGTTGCCGCTGCCGGTGACCGCGGTCTTGTCCCGGATCATCTGCTTCATCGCGTCCTGCACCCGGTCGAGCTCGCGCTTGTACGCCTCGGAGTTGTCCAGCGGGTGGTGGTAGCGGAACACGCCGGCGTCCTGGAACATCAGCTCGTCGGTGAACGGCACCAACGTCGTCTGCGCGGCCGCCAGTTCCGCGCGCAGCTGGGCGAGCCCCTGCTCGAAGCCCTGCTTCTGCAACGCCAGCGCCTCGTCCTGCGCTCGGCGCTCACCGGCCAGTGCCTCGTCCTGCGCCCTGCGCTCGGCCGCGAGGGCCTGCTGGTGCGCCTGTCTCTCGCCGGCGTGCGCCTGCCGCAGACCGGCGAGTTCGGCGCGCATGCGTTCGATCTCCTGCCGCACCTGCAGGTGGTCGAGTCCACCGATCTGCTGCAGGTACCCGTTCAGCTGGTTGACCTGGTCCTGGAGCCCACCCGCGGCCTGTTCAAGCGAAACGATCTTCTTCTGCTTGCTGCCGAACATCGGTGGCTCCCTTGGCGCGACGACACGTACCGGCGTCATCGCGAGGCGCGCCGCGGCCGTTAGACCACTCGGGCAAACCCACCCGAAAGGACCATCACGACGCGATTCGGCGGGTGCGGCGGCTCTCGGACCTGCGCTGCAGGTGGTCCGCGGTGAGTTCCAGCTCGTACGCGCGCAACGCCTGGTAACGCGGCGAGAGGCGGAGCCCGAAGGTCCCGCTGAGGCGTTCGATCGCCGACGCCGCGCGATCGAGCCGCCTCCTCGCCGCGTCCAGGCCGCCGGCTCGCAGCATGCGCAGGCAGTTCTCGGCCTCGCAGTTGTACGAGCGCAGCATGAGCGCGGACCAGTCCTCGACGAGCCTGCGCCCGGTCGCGTCCGATCCGTTGTAGGTGACCTGCCCGCCACCTTCGACCGCCGCACCGGTTTTGATCAGGGTCTTCATCTCGTCGTGGATGAGGTCGAGCTGCGCCTGGTGGTCCGCGGCGGCGTCGGCGCGGAACACCCCTGCCCGTTGCATGGTCAGCTCGTCCCTCAACGGCTGGAGCTCGGCGCGAGCCGTGTCGATCCGGTGCCGCAGCGCTACGAGTTCGGCACCGGCTCGGTCGACCTGGTCCAGCACGTCGGTCCGCGTCGACCGGGCGTCACCGATCCGGGTGAGGAGGTCCTGCAGGCCTTCCACGGCCCGCTCCAGCTCAGCGATCCGGCGATCTTTGCGACGGAGCACGCCTACCTCCCCGATCCGCGACGAAAGGCCCATGACCGTTCCATCGCACGGAGGAATCCGCCGTTATCCCCGACGTTATGCACTCACTCCATCGAGTGATCCCACGAAACGGACGAACCCTTCGGGGTCCTCGCTCGTGGCGGACTGCTGCAAGATCACGCTGGTGGCGCCCGCCGCGGCGACCTGGGAGACCAGGTCCGAGACGAACGCCTTGTCGCGCGAGTCCGTCTCCACGTAGACGACGAGCGGGTGCTCGCGAGTCGCCCTCATGGCCCTGACCCTGTCGAGGTCGGCCGACGCGTCGAGGATCGTGCCGTCGCCGACCTCCCCGGCGAGGTCCAGGGTCTTGCCGCCCAGCCCGCCCACGTAGATCGGCATGGGCGCGGACGGCGGCCAGTCGAGCGCGACGCCGCTCAGCTTCACGTACCGGCCCTCGACCGTGACGCGTTCACCGGCGAGCAGCGCCTTCAACGCGTCGGTGTACTCGCGCAGCAACGTCAGCGGGGAGGCGACCCGCGCGCCGACCTGGCCCATCCAGTCCTGCACGCCGTGCCCGACACCGATCGTGACGCGGCCGGGGAACAGCCTGTCGAGCGTCGCGGCCTCCATCGCGGTGATCGCGACGTTGCGCAGCGGCACCGGCAGCAGGCCGACGCCGACCTTGAGCCGGGAGGTCCAGGCGAGAGCGGCGGAGGCGCAGGCGATGCCGCTCTCGAGGAAGCAGTCCTCCCACAGCCACAACGAGTCCACACCGGACTCCTCCGCGGCGAGGACGACGGAGCGCAGGTTCTCGGGCGGGAGCTGGGGCCGGTAGACGGCGCCGAGTGTGGTCACCCGTCCACTACTACCGGCCCCACCCCCAGTTCGGCAACAGACCTCAGCAACCGCAGTTGTGGTAGGTGACGTCCCAGTGGTTCGACTCGAGGTAGTAGATGTTGCCCGCGTTCGACTTCCACTTGTTGCCACCGATGGACGAGAAGCTGCCCTTGATGTAGTTCGTGACGCAGCTGGACAGCCGGTAGTCCACCTTGTACCCGTTCCAGTGCGAGTACGTGCCCGACGCGTGGCCGGTCTCCGTGCCGCCGGTGATGGTCAGCGCGCAGCCCGACGCGCTCTTGAACGTCTTGGCTCCCGCGATGGTCGTCTGGTTGATCTGCTCGAACGAGGTGCAGTTCGGCTTGTTGCGGTCACTGCAACCACCGCTCGACGCCCAGGCGATGCCGGCCGCGCGCAGCTGCGCGGTCGCCTGCGAGTGGGTGTACTTCGCCGGGGCCGCCGACGCGACGGACGCGCCCATGATCAGAGCGGCGAACATCGCGACCACGGCTGCGATCGTGCGAACGAACATGTGCTCTCTCTCCTTATGCCCGAGGTGCGGCGGAAGTTAGGGAGAGGCGGTAAAGGAAGGCCTAAAACGGCCTTAGGCCGATCTTTGGCGCCGGAGTGGACAGTTCCGGTCATCACCGACAGCAAGTCGATCGGAGCACAACAATGCGCATTCGCCACGCCGTAGCGGCGACCGCGATCTCGCTCGGGCTGCTGGGTGGCCTGAGCGGCATCGCCCAGGCCGCGCCGGAGGGTCCTGCCGAGCAGGAGACCTCCATCTCGCAGGCCGCGGCGGCGGCCGGGTACGGCGGTTCCATCAGCCGCACCGAGGTCATCAAGCGCGCCAAGGACTGGTGGGACCGCAAGGTCCCGTACAGCCAGTCCGCTTCCGCCTGGGACATCAACAAGGGCAAGAAGTACCGCACGGACTGCTCGGGCTTCGTGTCCATGACGTGGAAGCTCACGACGAGCCGCAACACGCGCAACCTCGACGAGGTCGCCACGAAGATCTCGTGGGCGAACCTCAAGCCGGGCGACATGATCCTGCGCAACGGCCACGTGAAGTTGTTCGAGAAGTGGGCCAACTCCGCGAAGACGTCCGCGTGGATCTACGAAGAGGGCAGCACCGCGACGGACATGGACCACGAGACCGTGTCCGTCTCGTCGCTCAAGAGCGGCGGCTACGCCCCGTGGAAGTACAAGAAGATCACCGGCTGACACGGCTGATCGCGAGGCCCCACTGCGACCGCCACTGACGCACCTCTCCCTGTTCTCTGGTGCCCAGTCGTGCGAACAGGACGGCGGCCTCGTCCCAGGAGCGGTCCGCGCTTGCGACGTCCCCCAGACGGGCGTGGACCGCTCCCAGGTCGCGCAGTGTCCTCGCGCGCCACAACGGCAGGCTGAGATCGTTCCACACCGGCATCAGGTCGGTCAGCACCTCCTGGGCGCCGGCGTGGTCGCCCGCAGCGAGCCGCCACTCCCCCAGCGTGCGGCGCATGAGAGCCTCACCGAACCGGTCGCCCACGTCGCGGCAGCCGTCCAGCGCCTGCTGGATCAGCCCCTCCGCCGGGTCGAGGAAGCCCTTGCGCAGCAACACCTTCGCCCACGCCTGGGCGGTGTAGCAGCCGAGCAGCTCGTCACCGGTGCCCTCGACCATCTCGTGGGCGCGCCGGATGTGCTCCTCGGCGAGGTCGAGCTCACCGCGGGCGCGGTGCACGAGTCCTATCCCGCGGGCCGCGAGCGCCTCACCCCGGCGGCTGCGCGCCTGGCGGTAGATCGTCTCGGCGAGGCGGAGGGTGTCGAACGCCCCTTCGTCATCGCCGAGCTCACGTCTGATGGAGCCGAGCCCGTACAGCGCGTGCGCCTCGCCTTCGGGGTCCGTGCCCTGGGAAAGGTCCCGGGCTCTCTCAAGCGCCTCCAGCGCGCACGGGTACTGGCCGAGGTCGCGGCACACCATGCCGATGCCGTTCATCGCGACGGCCTCGCCGCGGACGTCTCCCAGGTTCACGAACAACGTCTGCGCGGTCTCGAACCACGACCGCGACTGGACCAGGTTGTCGCGCTTGTAGTGCATCTGACCGAGGCTGCACCGCAGCACCGCCTCGAGCCTCAGATCTCCGGTCCTCCACACGGCCTCCAGCGCCGCCGTGTGTGTTCGTTCCCAGGCCTCGTAACGGTTTCTGAGCCCGAACCACGCGAACACCAGCACCTCGGCCAGCTGGCACGCCATCTCCGCGAGACCGAGTTCCGCGGCGCGTTCCACGAGCCTCGTCAGCAACGACTCCTCGCGCGCGAACCACGCGTCCTTGTCGGTCGGGCGCGCCGCCGAGGAGACGACGCCCAGCGAGTCCTGCATGCGCGGCACGGCCAGGAAGAGCTGTTCGGTCAGGCCGTCCACTGTGGACAACGCGGCGACCACGGCCCTCCGCACGACGTCCTCGCGCTCCTGCTTGCCGTCCTCCGCCTCGGCGCGCTCGCGGGCGTGCAGCCGCACCAGCTCGTGCATGCGGTACCGCGCGCTGCCGATGACGTCGAGCAGCCGGGCGTCCACGAGCTGGTCGAGCACGTCCTCGTCCAGCAGGTGCGCCCACAGGAAGCTCGGCACCTCGGGCAGCCCGAGGAACCCGAAGATCCGGTACGCGCGGCGGGCGTTCTCGTCGAGCGCCCGGTAGGTCAGCTCCAGTCCGGCCCGCACCGCGAGGTCGTCCGCGACGAGCTCGTCGAGCCGGGACCGCTCGTCCGCGAGCCGCCGGACGAGCTTCGAGACCGGCCAGTGCGCCCGTCCGGCCAGCCGCGCGCCGGTGATGCGCACCGCGAGCGGCAGGTACCCGCACAGTCGCGCGACCTCGTCGGCCTGGTCGGGTTCCGCGGCGACCCGGTCGTCACCGAGAATGCGTTGCAGGAGCGTGACGGCCTCGTCGCTGCTCAGCACGTCCAGCGGGATGCGGCGCACGCCTTCGAGCCCGCACAGCCTGCTGCGGCTGGTGATCAGCGTCAGGCACCCCGGACTGCCCGGCAGCAGCGGCCTGACCTGCGAGACGCTCGTGACGCCGTCGAGCACCATCACCACGCGCCGCCCGCCGACCGTGGCCCGCCACAGCGCCGCGCGTTCCTCCGCGGACTCGGGGATCCGTTCGCTCGGCACGTCCATCGCGCGCAGCAACGCGTCCAGCGCCCCGGACGGCGAGTGCAGGTCGACGAACAGCTGCCCGTCCGGGTACCGGTCGGCGAGCCGGTGCGCGGCGTGCACCGCGAGCGCCGACTTGCCGACCCCCGCGGGTCCTTCGATCCACCAGACGCCGCCGTCGCTGTCGAGGAGCCTGCTCAGCTCCCTGTCCCGTCCGGTGAAGTCGCCGGCGTCGCGCGGCAGGTAGTTGCGCCGGCTGTCCCGCGAGCCCTCCAGCACGTCGCGGTAGAGCTGCTGCAGCTGCTCGCCGGGCTCGACCCCCAGCTCGTCGACGAGCACCTTGCGCGTCTCGCGGAACACCCGCATGGCGTCCGCCCGGCGCCCGGCCCGCGCGAGCGCCGTCATGAGCTGCCCGCGCAGCCGTTCGGCCAGGGGGTACTCGGCGACGAACGCCCCGAGCCGGTCGATGAGCTCGGCGTGCCGCCCCAGCGCCAGCTCGGCGTCGACCCACGCCTCGGCGGCCGCGAGCCGTTGCACGTCGAGCGTCTGCGCGAACACCACGGGGGTGCCGCGCCAGAGTTCGAGGGCGTCGCCCAGGACCTCGGCCCTGACCTTGAGGTCGGCCTCCTCGCCCGCACTGGCCACGAGCTTGCGGAACGCGTGCAGGTCGACCTCGTCGGGTTCGGCGTTGAGCACGTACCCCGCCGCCCGGTGCTCGACCGGCAGCCCGGCCCGGCGCAGGCTGGAGATGTGCACCTGCAGCGACTTGCGCGCCTGCGGCGGCGGCTCCTCACCCCAGATGAGGTCGATGAGCCGTTCGACCGGCACGACCTTCCCGCACTCGACCGCGAGGACAGCCAGGATCTGCGCTGGCTTCGGCGGCACCGTCGGCTCGACCGGCCCGAGAATCCTGACCTCCACTGCGCCCCCACCAGTGTTGAAGATTCACCAATTTCTGCACGGCATTGTCAGATTTTGACGCAGCCGGACCTGCAGGGGTTCCACTTCTGGGTGAATGCACTCGAACGGACGCAGATCTGGATGCAACCAGACCAGGGGCCACTACGTCCAGCCCACTTTCAGTGGGCATGAATGTGAACTTTTGTTCTCGTTCTACAGGCTGGCTTTCAGCCGCCCGAACTCCTCGGCGAGAGCCGGCAACTGCCAGTGCGCGTTCAGCCCGCTCGGATTCGGCAGGATCCACAACCGAGCCCCGCCCACGGTGTCCTGCTGCGCCCCGACCTGCGCCTTCTTGCGACCGAAGGCCGCCCGGTACACGGTCACGCCGAGTATCGCGAGAACTTCGGGTGAATACCGCTCGACCTTTTCCGAGAGCTCGATCGCACCTCGGCGCATTTCGTCAATTGTTAATTCGTCGGCACGGGCACTGGGACGCGCGACGACGTTCGTGATGCCCAATCCCAGTTCGAGGAGCTTCTCCTGCTCGGCCGGCGCGAACTGCGACGGCGTGAAACCGGACAAATGAAGAGCGGGCCAGAACCGGTTTCCGGGCCGCGCGAAGTGGTGCCCGGTCGCCTCCGACACGAGGCCGGGGTTGATGCCGCAGAACAGGACGTCGAGGCCGGGCTTGATCACGTCGCCAATCACGCGGCCAAGCCTACGGTGGTGCGGTGACCGGTCTCCCGTGGCCGCGAGCCCTACCGCTCAGGCGCCCGCCGGCACGCGCGGGCGGGGCGTCCACATCGTGTAGCCCGCGCGGCGCGCGTCCTCCGGGGAGTGGAAGAACGCGTCGCCCTTCATCCGCTTGTAGTAGGGCGAGTCGGGGGTGTGGAACATCATCGTGCGCGAGTTCGCCTTGATCGCGGGGGCGGCGGCCGTGGGCTCCTCCATGATCGACAGGGGCTGGGCCTCGACGGCCGAGGACTCGCGCGAGCGCATGGTGAGCCAGGTCAGCAGGACGCCCGCGAGGAAGGCTCCCGCGCACAGCAGGAACATCTGGAAGAAGAACCCGAACACCGCACAGCTCCTAGCTCGTGGTCGTGAAGTCCTCGTCGACGCGCAGGCCGGGTGCGGCCGAGCGCAGGGCGTCGCTGAGCGAGCCCGCGCGACCGGGGTCCGCGACGTGCGCGGACGCGGTCAGGTGTCCTTCGTGGACGACGCCGGTGAACTCGGTGACGTCGTGGGCCAGCACCGCGCCGAGCAGCGACGCGACCACGGCCGCGGACACGGGCAGGCGCTCCCCGGCGTCCGGGGTGATGACGTCCGTGATCCTGTGCCCGGTCAGCGCGCGCACGGCGTCCACGACCTCCTGGCGCTCCTGAGCGGACACCGCCGTGCCCGCCAGCACGATCTCCGACGACCGCACCACGAGCACGAGATGGCCTGGCGCCACGTCCGGAGCGGGGTGCGCCGCGACTCCCAGGGACGCGAGCAACGCCGGCACGACGAGAGCACCGACGACAACGCGTTGGGTCAACTGCACGCGCTTGGACTATCTCATTGGGCCGATCGGCTGCCACCGCCTGAGCGGGAACGCCCAGGACACCGCACCCGATTTCACTCGTTCGTGGACACCACGACGGGCTCGCCACCAGCCACCAGACGCCAGTCCGAGCCGGCGAACGACGCGGGGTCCAGCACGCCCGCGGCCTTCACCCAGTCGATCAGCAGCTGCCGGATCTCCTGCTGCTGGTTGTGCAGCACGGGCGCCGACGCGATGTGCGGGAAGTCGCCGCCGCCCGCCTGCCGGTAGTTGTTCACGGCCACGGCGAACTCGGCCGAGTCGGCGACCGGCCGGCCGTCGTAGGACAGGCCGACGATCCGCGACCCGACCGGCCGCGCGATGTCGACGTCGTAGGTCAGCGGCGCGGACAGCCCGTGCGCGATGTCGAAGTTGTAGTCCGGCACGTCGTCCGACACCTCGGCGGCCGAGAACGGGCCGGGACCGGAGACCTGCCGGAAGTACCGCGCCGACTCCTCCAGGAAGTCCCGCAGCTGCCCGCCGGTCATCCGCACGCCGACCAGCGTGTTGTCGAAGATGTAGAGCCCGGCGACGTCGCGGATGGACACCTCGCCCGCCGGGATCGCCGCCGCCCGGTTGAAGGGCGCGCACAACGACAGCACCGGCAGCGACGTGGACTTCGCGACCTCCAGCGCCTGCACGTGGTTGATGAACCGCAACGCGGGCGTGTCCTCGAAGCGCGAGCGGGCGGCCGACATGGCGGCGGCGCAGGTCCCGACCCGCGCGTTGACGTAGGAGACGACGCGGTCGTGGTCGTGGCGCAGCAGCCGCACGATCCGCGGGTCCTCCTGAACGGACGCCGACGACAGCACCGAGGACCGCGACGCCGCGAGTTCCCAGCGCTCGTCGTGGCGCAGGTCGAACTCCATCACCGACAACCGCTTGCCCCAGTACAGCGGCTCGGTCAGCAGCACCGGCCGCCCGGTCACCTTGTTCGTCACGAACCTCGACGGGATCTCCACGTGCGCGTGCCCCACCAGGATCGCGTCGATCCCCGGCACGGTCTCCGCCACGAGCTCGGCGCAGTTCTCCGGGAACGGCACCTGGTCGCCCAGCGACGACGACAGGTCCGCCCCGGAGTGCGCCACCACGATCACCAGATCGGACTGGCGGCGGATCTCCGGCACCCAGTGCAGCGCCTGCTCCACCAGACCGGGGAACGTCAGCACCCCGTCGACGTGCGCGCGGTCCCAGACGGCGATGCCGGGGTTCGTCAGCCCGAGGATCCCGACCCGCAGCGGCGGGCCGCCGGTGCGCCACAGCGTCTTCACCACGTACGGCTGGAAGGCGGGCAGCCCGGTCTCCACGTCCACCGCGTTCGCCGCCAGCAACGGGAACTCGAGCTGCCGCTCGAACGTCCGCAGCACGGGCAACCCGTAGTTGAACTCGTGGTTGCCCAGTGCGGCGGCGGAATAGCCGATGGCGTTCATCGCGGCGGCCATCGGGTGCACGTGCGCGCCACGCGTGATCGGCTCGACCTTCGCGTAGTAGTACGCGAGCGGTGTGCCCTGGATGGTGTCACCGGCGTCGAGCAGCAACGTCCGATGGCGCCCCACGCCGGCACGCACCTGGGAGACCAGCGTCGAGATCTTCGCGAGCCCGACGTCGTTGTGCGCGTAGTCGTCGAACTCGCGGTTGAGGTAGTAGTCCCAGTTGAACAGGTTGCCGTGCAGGTCCGTGGACCCCATCACCGTGAGTGTGAACGTGCGCACGGCGCTCACCTCCGGTTGTGGTCGGGCTGATCACCCGACCATAACCGCTCACACTTGACCCCAAATCACCTAGTAGGAGGGGCTTGACCACTGCGTTGTCCGCGCTGACCGGGCTCGACCACGGTGGAGGCGACGGATTTGCCGTCCTCTGTGGTGGCGATCACGGTCACCGTGTCCCCCTTCTCGACACCTTCGGCCACAGTGTCGGCGTCGATCACGTACGTCTTCGTGTACCCGTCGGTGGACTTCACCTCCACGGACGAGTCGCTGATCGCCGTGACCTCACCGGTCTGGAACTCGCCGTGCGTCTCGGTGCCGAGACTGAAGCCTCCGCGCATGCCACCACCGCCGTCCGGCGGCGCGCCGCCCATGCCACCCGGACCCATGGCACCGGCCTGCTGGTTCGTGCCGCTCGCGGCGTAGATCGCGACGCCACCGGCACCGGCGATCGCGACGGCGATGGCCACGGCCGCCACCGTCTTCTTCGCGGTCCACGCCGGGCGCGCCGCGGGTTCGGTCGGCTGGGGTGCGCCCCACTCCGGGGGCTGTTGTTCGGTCATGTGATCCACCGTGGCGGCGCCGGCTGTGCCGGACCTGTGCGCGCCGTAGGCCTGAGCTGTGGGAAGCGCTCACAGCTGGTACACAGGATCCGCGTTCACGATGGGAGCCATGCGCGCGATGAAGACCGAACTCCGCAGGCCGGACGGGCAGCCGGTGCGTGTGCTCGTCGTGGACGACGAGTCCACTCTGGCCGAGCTGATGTCGATGGCGCTGCGCATGGAGAAGTGGGACGTGCGCACGGCGCTCGACGGCGCGGCGGCGGTGCGGACCGCGCGCGAGTTCCGCCCGGACGTGGTCGTGCTCGACGTGATGCTGCCCGACTTCGACGGTTTCGAGGTGCTGCGCAGGATGCGCGCGGAGGCGCCGATCCTGCCCGTGCTGTTCCTGACGGCGAAGGACGCGGTCGAGGACCGCATCGCCGGGCTCACCGCGGGCGGCGACGACTACGTGACGAAGCCGTTCTCGTTGGAGGAGGTCGTGTTGCGGCTGCGCGCACTGCTGCGGCGCACCGGCGTGACCGACGCGGACGCGGGCACCCGGCTGATCGTCGGCGACCTGTCGCTGAACGAGGAGACGCGCGAGGTCGAACGCGGCGGCACGTCGATCGACCTGACCGCGACGGAGTTCGAGCTGCTGCGCTACCTGATGCGCAACCCGAAGCGCGTGCTGAGCAAGGCCCAGATCCTGGACCGCGTGTGGAGCTACGACTTCGGCGGCCAGGCCAACATCGTCGAGCTCTACATCTCCTACCTGCGCAAGAAGATCGACGCCGGGCGCACCCCGATGATCCACACGATGCGAGGCGCCGGCTATGTCCTCAAGCCTGCGGCCTAGAACGCTGCGAGCCCAGCTCGTCTCCGGTCAGATCGTCCTGCTCACGGCGCTGTGCCTGGTGATCGGCGGGGTCTCGGTGCTCGCGCTGCACGCGTTCCTGATGAACAACCTCGACCGCGAGGTCACCACGCTGCGGCCCGCGCCACCGGGTTCGCCGTACGGCCCGCCCGGCATCAACGCGAGGATCCAGCTCGACGGCACCATCCGCGGCACGATCGAGCTGCCCGGTTCCCAGCAGCCGCGCCTGCTGACCGACGACGAGATCGCCGTTCTGGCGGCCACGCCGTCGGGCCTGCACACCATCGACCTGGGCGAGCCCGGCGAGTTCCGCGTGGTCACGAGCCAGCGGGAGGTGAAGGGGCTGTCGCTGCGGCCGGTCACGGACATCGTGTGGCAGATGGTGTGGATCCTCGGCGGGCTCATCGTCGTGGGAGCGGCCGCGGTCGCGCTGGCGGGCAGGGTGGTCGTGCGCCGCGCCCTGGTGCCGCTGGACCGGGTCGCCGAGACCGCCACGCGCGTCTCCGAACTGACGTTGCACGAGGGCGAGGTCGCGCTGGCCGAACGCGTGCCGGAGGAGGACACCGATCCCGCCACGGAGGTCGGCAAGGTCGGCCTGGCGCTGAACAGGATGCTCGGCCACGTCGACCAGGCGCTGAAAGCCAGGCACGACAGCGAGACCAGGGTCCGGCAGTTCGTCGCCGACGCCTCGCACGAGCTCAGGACCCCTCTGGCCGCGATCCGGGGGTACGCCGAACTGACCCGCAGGACCGGCGCCGACCTGCCGCCCGAGGTCACCCACGCGATGGGCCGCGTGGAGTCCGAGGCGGTGCGGATGACGTCGCTGGTCGAGGACCTGCTGCTGCTGGCGCGCCTCGACGCCGGCCGGCCGTTGGAGAGCGAGGACGTCGACCTCTCCCGGCTCGTGCTCGACGTCGTCGGCGACGCCAGGATCGCCGGACCGGACCACAGCTGGAGGCTCGCGCTGCCGGAGGACCCCGTCACGGTTCCCGGTGACGTGCAACGGCTGCACCAGGTCCTCGGCAACCTGCTGTCCAACGCCCGCGCGCACACCCCGCCGGGCACCACCGTCACGACGGGCCTGTCCGTCCACAACGGACGGGTCGACCTGACCGTCACCGACGACGGCCCCGGCGTTCCCGAAGGCCTGCAGGTCTTCGAACGGTTCGCGCGCGGTGACTCCTCGCGCTCGCGGGCCGCGGGCAGCACCGGGCTGGGCCTGTCGATCGTCGCCGCCGTGGTCGGCGCGCACGACGGCGAGGTGTCCGTCGAGAGCAGGCCGGGCCGCACCGCGTTCACCGTCTCGCTGCGCACAGGTCGTTCACAGCAGGGGCACACGACCGACCCAGGCTAGGCCGCGAGTCTCGTCGCCATGAGACGAGAACGCCTGGCGCTGGCGGTCCTGCTGACCGCGACCGGCGCGCTGTACCTGTGGCGGCTGGGGGACTCGGGCTGGGCCAACGCCTACTACTCCGCCGCCGCGCAGGCCGGTGCGACGAGCTGGAAGGCGTGGTTCTTCGGCTCGTCCGACGCCTCGAACGCGATCACCGTCGACAAGACGCCCGCCTCGCTGTGGGTGATGGGCCTGTCCGCACGGCTGTTCGGCGTCAACGCCTGGAGCATCCTGGTGCCGCAGGCGTTGATGGGCGTGGGCAGCGTCTGGCTGCTGCACGCGACCGTGCGCCGCTGGTTCTCCCCCGCCGCCGCGCTGATCTCGGGCGCCGTGCTCGCGCTGACCCCGGTGGCGGTGCTGATGTTCCGCTTCAACAACCCCGACGCGCTGCTGGTCCTGCTGCTGGTCGCGGGCGCGTACTGCGTGACCCGAGCGGTCGAGAACGCCAGTCCGTTCTGGCTCGCGCTGGCGGGGGTGGCGGTCGGCTTCGGCTTCCTCACCAAGATGCTGCAGGCGTTCCTGGTGCTGCCCGCGTTCGCGCTGGTGTACCTGATCGCCGCACCGGCTTCGGTCCCGAAGAAGCTCCTGCACCTGACCGGCGCTCTCGGCGCGATGGTCGTCGCGGGCGGCTGGTGGATCCTGGCCGTCGAACTGACGCCGGACCGGCCCTACATCGGCGGCTCGCAGACGAACAGCGTGCTCGAACTGACGTTGGGCTACAACGGGTTCGGCCGCCTCACCGGGGACGAGGTCGGCAGCGTCGGCGGCGGTCGCGGCTGGGGCTCGGCCGGGTGGAGCCGCCTGCTGAGCGCGGAGATGGGCAGTCAGATCGCGTGGCTGCTGCCGGCCGCGGTGGTGCTGCTGGTCGCCGGGCTGTGGCTGACGAGGGGCCGCGCCCGCACCGCACTGGTGCTGTGGGGCGGCTGGCTCGTCGTCACCGCCGGGGTGTTCAGCTTCATGAACGGGATCATCCACTCCTACTACACCGTCGCGCTGGCCCCCGCGATCGCCGCCGTCGTCGGCATCGCCGCCACCGAGCTGTGGGAACGCCGTGGTGAACCCGTTGCGGCAGCAGTGCTCTCGGGCTCGGTCGCGTTGTCCGCACTGCAGTGCTACGTGCTGATCAACGAGTTCTCCACGCCGGTCGCACTCCTCGTGCTGGTGGCGGGGCTGATCGCGGCGGTCGGGCTGGTGCTGTCGCTGCGCTGGGCCATCCCGGTCGCGCTCATCGCCGCGTTGCTCGGCCCGACCACGTACTCCTTCGCCACCGTCACCACCCCGCACACCGGCGCCCTTCCCGTCGCGGGACCGTCCAGCGGGCGGATGGGCGGCATGAGCGGTCTCCTCGACGCCACCACTCCCGACGCCGAGGTCGTGACCCTCTTGCGGGCCGACGCGAGCAGCTATCGGTGGGCCGCCGCGACCATCGGCTCGAACAACGCCGCCGGCCTGCAGCTCGCGAGCGGACTACCGGTCATGGCGCTGGGCGGCTTCAACGGCACCGATCCCGCACCGACCCTGGAGCAGTTCCAGGAGATGGTCCGAAGTGGACAGATCCACTACTACGCCGCCGCCGGTCGCATGATGCAGGGCGAGACCGGCAGCGACGCCGCACACCGGATCGGCGAGTGGGTCGCCGAGAACTTCACCGCGACCACCGTCGCCGGTACCACCCTCTACGAACTGGACGCGTCATGACCGCCACGCTCGCCCCCGCGCCCGTCGCGGCACCGGCACCGCGAAAAACCCGCAACGACAAGGCGTTGCACCGTTTCGCCTCCTCGGCCTGCTCGCCGCCGCCGCCGTGCTGTACCTGTGGAACCTCACCGCTTCCGGCTACGGCAACGAGTTCTACGCGGCGGCGACGCAGGCGGCCTCGCAGAGCTGGAAGGCGTTGCTGTTCGGCTCGCTCGACCCCGGTAACACGATCACCGTCGACAAGCCGCCCGCGTTCCTGTGGGTGAGCGGGGTGCTCGCGAAGGTGTTCGGCTTCTCCAGCTGGACCGTGCTCGCCCCGCAGGCGCTGGAAGGCGTTGCGGCGGTGGGACTGCTGTACGCGACGGTGAAACGCACCTCCGGCCCGACGGCGGCCCTGTTCGCCGGCGCCGCCTTCGCCCTCACGCCCGTGGCCACGCTGATGTTCCGCTTCAACCTGCCGGACGCGCTGCTGGTGCTGCTCATGGTCGCCGCCGCCTACTGCACGGTGCGGGCGCTGGAGAAGGCGAGCCCGCTGTGGCTGGCGCTCGCGGGCTCGGCGATCGGGTTCGCGTTCCTCACCAAGATGCTGCAGGCGTTCCTGGTGCTGCCCGCGCTCGCGCTGGCCTACCTGATCGCGGCCCCCACCTCACCGCTCAAGCGGCTGCTGCACCTGCTCGGCGCAGGACTCGCCGTGGTCGTCTCGGCGGGCTGGTTCATCGCGCTGGTCGAGCTGTGGCCCGCGGACAGCCGCCCGTACATCGGCGGCTCGACGAACAACTCGTTGTGGGAACTGGCGATCGGCTACAACGGCCTCGGCCGCATCTTCGGTTCGAGCGGCGGCCCTGGCGGCGGCGGGATGGGCGGCAACGGCAACATCGGCTTCGGCGGCGAGACGGGCGTCGGGCGGCTGTTCGGCGCCAGCATGGGCCCGGAGATCTCCTGGCTGCTGCCCGCCGCGCTGATCGGACTGGCCGCCGGGCTGTGGTTCCTGCGCCGCGCGCCCCGCACCGACCGCACCCGTGCGGCGCTGGTGGTGTGGGGTGGCTGGGTGCTCGTGAGCGGCGCGGTGTTCAGCTTCATGAACGGCATCACGCACCCGTACTACACGGTGGCCCTCGCGCCCGCGATCGCCGCGGTCGCGGGCATCGCCGGGAGCGAGTTGTGGCGCGGCCGCCGGCACTTCCCGGTGCGGATGGCGCTGACGGCGATGGTCGCGGCGACCGGTGTGTGGGGCTTCATCCTGCTCGACCGCACCCCGGACTGGACGCCGTGGCTGCGCTGGGTCCTGCTCGCCGTCACCGCGATCACCGTGCTGGCACTGGTGTTCGGGGTGAACCGCAAGTGGCTCGTGGGCGTGCTGGTGGCGGCCGCGTTGCTCGGCACCTCCGGGTACGCGCTGGCGACCGCGGCCACCACCCACAGCGGCTCGATCCCGTTGTCCGGACCGCGTTCCCAGCAGGGCGGTGGCATGCGGGAGGGCACTTCGTCCAGCGAGGTCGTGCAGCTGCTCAAGGCCACTGACACCCAGTGGGCGGCGGCGACCGTCGGCGCCCAGAGCGCGGCGTCACTGCAGCTGGCGTCCGGCCGGTCCGTGATCGCGATCGGTGGCTGGAACGGCAGCGATCCCGCGCCCACTCTCGAACAGTTCCAGGCGCTCGTCGCCCAAGGCCAGGTGCGCTACTACGTCGAGGGCGGCCGTGGCGGCGGCGGCGACATCGGCGAATGGGTCGCGGCGCACTTCCAGGCCGTCACCGCGGGCGGTCAGACGCTCTACGACCTGAGCGCCGGGAGCTGAGGCCCCGGAGCCGGCCTGCTCGTCGCTCCACAGCAACGGCAGCAGGTCGGCTCCCCGCCGCCACAGCCACGGAATCCCCTTGAGCACCAACCACGCCGCGTGGTGCCACACCGTCAGCTCGCGCCCGCCCGAACACTCCAGGCTGACCTCGCCGAACCGCAGCCCGGTCGTGCCCAGCTCGGCCGCGAACGCCCGCGCCAGCATGCGGTGACCTCGTTCGGACGGGTGCAGCCGGTCGACCGCCCACGTCTCCAGCTCGTAGGCGCCGGGCATCGTGTGCAGGTCGACGCACCGCACGCCGTGCCGCGCCACCACCACGTCGACCACGCGGTTGTACTCGTCGATGCGGTTCTTCAGGACCCGCCGCAGCTTGCCGGGCAGCTTGAACACGCGGCCCTGGTCGTGGAACCGCACGGTGACGACCGAGGCGCCGGCCGCGGTCAGCTCGCGGCAGACGTGGTCGAGGTCCTCGTGCATCCGCCGCGCGGAGAAGTCGGACCGCAGCGTGTCGTTGACGCCCGCGATGACGACGGCGGCGGTGGGCCGGTCGCGCAACGCCTGCGGCAGCTGCACCCGCCGGACGTCCGCCAGCCGCGCGCCGGACACGGCGTGGTTGCGGTAGCCGTTGTCCGCGTAGGCGGACGAGAGGATGGGCCCGAAGCCGCGCCAGCCGCCGGGCACGAGGTCACCGATCCCGACCGCTGTCGAGTCACCGAGTAACACCAGCACGCGGTTCAGGATCAGCGTGCCCGGTGATCCGAGAATGACCGTGCGGGAACCGTTCAGCGAAATGCTGGGTAAAGCGGGAGTTCGAGCACCTCAGGGCCGTAGCGGTCGGCCAGCGCCCCGATCACCGCGTCGGCGTGCGACGCGACCGTCTTCTCCCCGAGGATCAGCGCGTCGGACCGCAACCGCACCCACCGCCCCGTCAGCACGACGCTACGCGGCGGAGCGTTGTCCGCGGTCGGCATGGGCTTCGACAGGGCCCGCCAGGTCGCGAGCCACACCCACAGCAGCTGGGCCTCCAGCAGCCGCGGTAAGAGCACCGCGTCGTCGTCCATCTCGGGCCACACCGACCCGACCTCGGCGCGCCAGGCGGCGACCATGGCCTCGGACATCCCCGGCGGCAGGCCCCACCCGCACCAGCAGGACGGGAACGGCACGCGCAGCGCGGCGGCGTCGAACACGATGTCGCGGACGCAGCCGCCCTCGAAGTCGACGAACCGCACACCGCGCGAGGTGACCAGGTGGTTGTCCGGGCACGACGACGACGGGCTGAACGCCCGCCTGCGCGAGGTGCTGAACGCCCGCGCGGCCCCGGCGGCGAACTCGACGGCCTGCGTCGACGTCCCGACCCCCAGGGTCGACTCCATCAACCCCGGTAAGCCGGCGATCGCCGCGTGCACGTCGACCGCGATCGGGTCCTGGCAGCACTGCGCGCCGGCACGGCGCATCAACGCGTCGAAGTCGGCGTCACGGCCCGCCGTGGTGGCGTGCAGGCGGCCCATGGCGTGGGCCCACGACAGCAACCCTCGTTCGGCGGCGCGCGCGTCCTTGGCGTGCAGCTTCTCCGACAGCCTCGGCGCACGTCCGAGGTCTTCGAGCACGACCAGGCGCATCGCCGCGTCGTGGGCGAAGAGTTCGGGGGTGGCGCGCTCCTCGGCGGGCAACGCCGTCAGCAGCTGGTGGCTGACCGCCTCGTGCGCCCACGGGTCGCGGTCGCCGCTGCCTGCCGGATAGCGCTTCACGACCAGCGTGCGCGGCATGGAGAACGGTGAGGAAGCGACTCGTACGCGAATGACGACGGAACGACCGGTACCCCCGAGTGCCTCGGGGTCCGCGAGACGCACCTGGGCGCCCAGTCTTCTCGTCAGTACCTGCTCAGCCGCCCCGACAGCGTCCGCGATCTCAGGTGAAGTCGTGTCGGGAGGGCCCGCGGTGATCTCCACGCTCATCCCCTCCGACCCTACTCCCGAAGTCCGTGAGCCGGACCGACGCTAATCGGGCCAGGCCGCGGCCACCACCACTCGTTGGTAACGGCTCGCACCGTTCCCGGACACCCCTCCGAGGTGTGGACGTGTGGAAACACCATCCGTTGCCCACTTCGTGGCGATCAAGGTGATGGATCGCCACGCACACCTCAATACCGATCAAGTAGGTGCTCGATCGGGCGAACCGGTCTCATGTTCTGGGACGCGCGGAGGCACCAGGTGGGTTGCCTCCGCGCGGCAGAAAGATCGTCAGGCCTTCTCGGACGCCTTGTCGGCGGCCTTGTCCTGACCCTTCTCCTGGGGCTTGGCGTCGACGCCCGCCTCCTTGCGCTGCAGCGCCGTGATGGGCGCCGGAGCCGCGGTCAGCGGGTCGTAGCCGCCGCCCGACTTCGGGAAGGCGATGACCTCGCGGATCGAGTCGGCGCCCGCGAGCAGCATGCAGAGGCGGTCCCAGCCCAGCGCGATGCCGCCGTGGGGCGGGGCGCCGAACTTGAACGCGTCGAGCAGGAAGCCGAACTTCTCCTGCGCCTCCTCGGCACCGATGCCCATGACGTTGAACGCGCGCTGCTGCACGTCGGCGCGGTGGATACGAATGGAGCCGCCGCCGAGCTCGTTGCCGTTGAGGATCACGTCGTAGGCGTAGGCCAGCGCGTTGCCGGGGTCGGACTCGAAGTTGTCGATCCACTCCGGGGTCGGCGAGGTGAACGCGTGGTGCAGCGCCGTCCAGTTGCCGCCGCCGACCGCGACGTCACCGGCCTCGAGCTTGTCGACCGACTCGAACATCGGGAAGTCGACGACCCAGGCGAACGCCCAGGCGTTCGCGTCGACCAGGCCGACGCGGTGCGCGATCTCGACACGGGCGGCACCCAGCAGGGCGCGCGCGTCACGCGGGTCGCCCGCGCCGAAGAAGATGCAGTCGCCGGGGTTGGCGCCGACGGCCTTCGCGAGACCGTCGCGCTCGGTGTCGGTGAGGTTCTTCGCGACCGGGCCGCCCAGCGTGCCGTCCTCGCCGACGAGCACGTACGCGAGACCCTTGTGGCCGCGCTGCTTGGCGAACTCCTGCCACGCGTCGAGCGTGCGGCGCGGCTGCGAGGCACCGCCCGGCATGACCACGGCGCCGACGTACGGCGCCTGGAACACGCGGAACGTCGTGTCCTTGAAGTACTCGGTCAGCTCGGTGAGCTCGATCTCGAAGCGCAGGTCCGGCTTGTCCGAGCCGTACTTGGCCATCGCGTCGGCGTAGGAGATCCGGCGGAACGGCAGCGGCAGCTCGACGCCCTTGGTCTCCTTCCAGATCGCGGCCAGCAGCTTCTCGGTCAGCGCGATGACGTCGTCCTGCTCGACGAAGCTCATCTCGACGTCGAGCTGGGTGAACTCCGGCTGGCGGTCGGCGCGGAAGTCCTCGTCGCGGTAGCAGCGCGCGATCTGGTAGTACCGCTCCATGCCGCCGACCATGAGCAGCTGCTTGAACAGCTGCGGCGACTGCGGCAGCGCGTACCAGGAGCCCGGGCGCAGTCGCGCCGGCACCAGGAAGTCGCGCGCGCCCTCGGGAGTCGACCGGGTCAGCGTGGGCGTCTCGATCTCGACGAACTTCTCCGAGTGCAGCACCTCGCGGGCGATGCGGCTGACCTCGGAGCGCAGCCGGATGGCCTTGGCCGGGGCGGAGCGGCGCAGGTCGAGGTAGCGGTGCTTGAGACGCGCCTCCTCGCCCGGCTCGACCTCGCTCTCGACCTGGAACGGCAGCGGCGCGGCCTCGTTGAGGACCTCGAGGTCGCTCACGTAGACCTCGATGGCGCCGGTGGGCAGCTCGGGGTTCTCGCTGCCCTCGGGGCGCTTGCTCACCTCACCGGTGACCTTGACGACGTACTCGCTGCGCAGCCGGTGCGCGCGCTCGGCCATCTCGCCCTCGCGGAACACCACCTGGGCAACGCCCGAGGCGTCGCGGAGGTCGATGAAGATGACACCGCCGTGATCCCGCCGGCGGGCGACCCACCCGGTGAGGGTGACGGACTGCCCGGCGTGCTCGGCCCGGAGTGATCCGGCCTCGTGCGTGCGCAACACGGTGGTGGCTCCTTGTAGACGAAGTCAGCTTTGCCGTCAAGGCTAGCCGGACCCACCGACAGAATTTCAAGCAGGGCTTTCCGGCCGCGGAGATGATCTCCCCAGCACCGGTTTCGCCTTCGCCCAGGCGTCGTGCCAACCGGGGTCGACCTGTTCGGCATCGCCCCACCGCGCGATCCGGTGGAGCAACTCCAGCAACCGCTCCCTCGGCTGAGGCGCGAGCGACGGCAGCACCTCGACGAGGAACGGCAGCACCGCCGTGGCGGCCCCGCACACGAACCCGCCCTCCTCGTGCACCGTGCGGTCCAGGTCGGTGATGGCCCGCGCGACCACCTCGGGGTCGTCGGACAACAGCGCCCGCACGTGACCGGGCGTGTCCAGCGCGGGGCCGTAGGCGTGGTCGACCGCGTGCCACGCGATGTCGTCCAAGCCTTCCAAGCTCATCCCAGGTCCAGCAGCACGGAGGTGGCCAGGGTCGAGATCTTCTGCCCCAGCGACGTCACGGCGTGGTCGTGCACCCTCTCGGCGACGAGGTCCCGGTACTCCCGTGCTCGCGCGGCCCCCACCAGCCACACCGCGAACGCCCGCAGCCGCACGTCCGGGTCCGCCACCCACACCGGCACGAACGGCACGACCAGGCCCACGTCGGTGGTGTCGCGCTCGAAGAGACGGCGCAGGTAGTCGAGCGCCTCCGTCCGCCACGGCAGCACGTCCACCAGTGCCAGCACCAGGTCCATGCCGTCGAAGTCCTTGGGCCCCACCAGCCAGAGCACGTGCTCCAGCACCTCGTCGTAGCCCATCTCGAACGACCCGGTGGCCAGGAACAGCTCCAGGTCCCCGGTCAGCGCGCGCAGGATCACGTCGGCGTCGGGCCGCGTCGCCGCCGACACGAGCATCCGCGCGAGCGGTTCGTCGTCGGGGACCGCCAGCTCCCGCAACCACGAGGCCGCCGCCTCGTCACCCCGCCCGGCGAACTCCGTGGCGACGATCACGACGCACAACCGCGTGGCCGGGTCGATCTCCTCCTCCCACCGCGCGGACAGGGCGGGCAGCACGGGCGCACTGTCCCCGAGCCCCTTCCCCAGCACGAACAACACGCCCCGCCGCACCGCCGCTGAGCCGTGGCCGAGCAGGGCGAGCAACGCCGGTTTCGAGGCCTCCCAGGCGGGCGGCCAGCTCGGGTGCACACCGTCGGAGCCGCTGCCCCCGGCGACCGCGATCGCGCCGCACAGGTTCTCGAGCAGCCACTCGCGGCTGGGGGTGTTGTCGTGGGCGACCAGGTCCAGCAGGAACGGCCACGCCGCCGCGGTCGCCTCGCTGACCTCGGTCTCGTCACCGGTCAGGTGCCGCACCAGCCCCTCGTGCGGCTCGACGGACGTCCGCGCCTGCCTGAGCAGCCCGGGAATCTCGTCGGCGTACCCGTCGTGACCGCGCAACCGGTACCAGTCGATCTTCTTCAGGCCGTCCACCATGGATCCAACAATAGGAAAAGGCCGCGACCTCACGGGTCGCGGCCTTCTCGGGGAGTGCTAGCTCACGCGGTCGGCGCGAGGTACAGCAGGCGGTTCGGCGAGCCGGAGCCCGGGTTCGTCACCTTGGACGGCGTGGACTGGCCGATCAGGTACGAGGCGACCTGGGCCGGCGTCGCGCCGGTGTTCGTCGAGAGGTAGCGAGCCGCGGCGCCCGCGACGTGCGGGGTGGCCATCGACGTGCCGGAGATGGTGCTGGTGGCGGTGTCGGAGGTGCTCCAGGACGACGTGATGTCGCGGCCCGGGGCGAAGATGTCGAGCACGGCGCCGTAGTTCGAGAACGAGGAACGGGCGTCGTTGCGGTCGGTGGAGCCGACGGTGATCGCCTCGGTCACGCGGGCCGGCGAGAAGCCGGACGCGTTGGCGTTCGAGTTGCCGGCCGCGACCGCGAAGGTCACGCCCTTGGCGACGGCGTTGCGGACGGCGGTGTCGAGGGTGGCGTTGGCGCCACCACCGAGCGAGAGGTTCGCGACGGCCGGCTTGGCGGCGTTGGCGCCCACCCAGTCGATGCCCGCCGCGACGCCCGCGAGGGTGCCGGAGCCGTTGTTGTCGAGCACGCGGACGGCGACGATGCGAGCGGCCTTCGCGACGCCGTACTGCGAGCCCGCGATGGTGCCGGCGACGTGCGTGCCGTGGCCGTTGCCGTCCTGCGCGACGTTGTCGTTGTCCACGAAGTCACGGCCGTTCGAGGCGCGGCCCCCGAACGTCGAGTGGCTGATGCGGACGCCGGTGTCGATGACGTACGCCGTCACACCGGAACCGGTGGAGGTGTAGCTGTAGGAGCTGTTGAGCGGCAGGTTGCGCTGGTCGATGCGGTCGAGCCCCCACGACGGCGGGTTCGTCTGCGTGGCCTGCGTGCGGACGACCTGGTCGGCCTCCACGAACTCGACCGACGGGTCGGCGGCGAGGCGCTTGGCCTGCTTCTCCGACAGCTTCACGTTGAAGCCGCCGAAGGTCTTGTACTCGCGCTCGACGGTGCCGCCGAAACGGGAAGCGAGGGCGTGCCCGTTCGTCTTGCCCTCCTTGAGCTTCACGATGAAGCTGCCGGAGATCTTCTCGGGAGAACCGAGGGAGAGGACCTCTCCTTCGGCGGCGGAGGCGTTGGGAACCATCAGAACCGACATGGCGAGAGTCGCCGCGCCGGCACCGGCCAGGAACCGGATCTTTCGCGTCATGATGTCGCTTTCCGTTCTTTGCAGGGGAACGAAGCGCTTTCGACGTTATGGAGAGATCCGGTTCCTGCCAAGGGCGTCCACGGAATAAGACGCCCTTGCATTGCCGGACAATTCACCTTTCACAGAGATGGCGGCCAGTGGAGGATACGAGTGACGGGTGGCGTGCCCGGAGTGCCCGTGGTAGCCAGCGCGCTCTCGACCTGCGCGGGCGTGGCGGTGCGGTTGCGCTCCAGGAACCGTGCCGCGACACCGGCCGCGTGCGGTGCGGCCATCGACGAACCGCTCAGCGTGTTGGTCGCCGTGTCGGACGTGTTCCAGGCAGAGGGAATGCTCACGCCGGCGGCCCAGATGTCCACCAGCGGCCCGTAGTTCGACGACGACGCCTTGGTGTCGTTCTGCGTCAACGCTCCCACGCAGATCGCCTGCGAAACCCGTTGTGGCGACGAGTTCCCGGGATCGGTGTTGCTGCCTCCCGCCGCGACCGCGTACGAGACACCGGAGTCGATCGACTTCTTCACGGCCGTGTCCAGAGCCGCGGAAGCGCCGCCGCCCAACGACATGTTGGCCACCGCGGGCTTCACGGCGTTGCGCGTCACCCAGTCGACGCCCGCGATGACACCGGAGATCGTGCCGGAACCCGAACCGTTCAGCACCCGCACGCCCCACACGGTGGCGTGCTTGGCGACGCCGTACTTGGTGCCCGCCGCGATCCCGGCGACGTGCGTGCCGTGACCGTTGTCGTCCTGGGCGATCGCGTCGTTGTCGACGGTGTCCCACCCGTTGCGCGCACGGCCGCCGAAGTCCGCGTGCGTCACGCGAAGACCGGTGTCGATCACGTAGATGTTCACGCCGCGTCCCGTGGTCGCGTACTCGTAGCGCTGGTCCAGCGGCAACGCGCGCTGGTCGATGCGGTCCAGTCCCCACGGCGGGTTGAGCTGGACGCCGTTGGCGTGCACGATCCCGTCACGCTCCACTGAGGACACGTTCGGGTCGGCCTTCAGCGCACGGACCTGCTTCGCGGTCAGGCGGGCGCTGAAACCGTTGAAGACACTGGAATACGTGTGCTCGACCGTGCCGCTGAACGACGACACGGTTCCGTCACGCATCACCACGATGTAGGACGACGTGGCCGCGGACGCCGGGGCGACCACGACCGCCGCACCCAGTGCGGCGACTGCCAGCAGGGCTCTCACAGGCAGATTTCCTTTCGCTTTGCAGGGAAAACGGCCCCGGCTCGCGGAGCAGAGCCGGGGCCGCACATCTCGGAGCGGGGATCAGCTGGTCGGCGCCCAGTAGAGGAGCCTCGTGGTCGTGCTCGGACCGGGGTTGGTCACCTTGCCGTTGGTGGCGTTGGAGGTGATCGCGGTCGCCACCTGGGCGGGCGTCACGTTCCGGTTGCCCTGCAGGTAGCGGGCCACCACGCCGGCGACGTGCGGCGACGCCATCGAGGTGCCGGAGATGGTGTTCGTGGCCGTGTCGCTGGTGTTCCACGTGGACGTGATGCCACCACCGGGCGCGAACACGTCGACTCCGGCGCCGTAGTTGGAGAACGACGACCGCGCGTCGGTGCGCTCGGTCGAGCCGACGGTCAGCGCCGCCGCCACGCGCGCCGGTGAGAAGCCCGAGGCGTTGGCGTTGGAGTTGCCCGCCGCGACGGCGAACGTCACGCCGCGCGTGATGGCGCCCTGCACGGCGTTGTCGAGCGAGGTGTTGGCGCCACCGCCCAGGGACATGTTGGCGACAGCGGGCTTGACGTGGTTGTTCGCCACCCAGTCCACGCCCGCGACGACACCGGCGATGGTGCCGGAGCCGGAGTTGTTCAGCACGCGGACGGCGATGATGTTGGCCTGCTTCGCGACACCGTGCAGCGTTCCCGCGACGGTGCCGGCGACGTGCGTGCCGTGGCCGTTGCCGTCCTGCGCGACGGCGTCGTTGTCGACGAGGTCACGACCGTTGCTCGCACGGCCGCCGAAGTCGCGGTGCGAGATCCGGACACCGGTGTCGATGATGTAGGCGTTCACTCCGGAACCGGTGCTGTTGTAGGTGTAGCGCTGGTCGAGCGGCAGGTTGCGCTGGTCGATCCGGTCGAGGCCCCACGACGGCGGGTTGACCTGGGTGGCCTGGATGCTGACGACCTGGTCGCGTTCCACGTACTCGACCGAGGGGTCGGCGGCGAGTCTGCGCGCCTGCGCGTCGCTCATCTTCACCGAGAAGCCCTGGAACACGGAGCTGTAGACGTGGCCGACCTGGCCGCCGAACCGGGAACCGAGGGTCTGCGCGCTCGCGGTGACCGCGTTGTCCTTGAGCTTCACGATGAAGCTGCCGGAGATGTTCTCACCCGGTGAAACGCGGATCTCGCCCACTGCCGCCGTGGCGGGCGCCGCGAAGGCGGCGATCATGATCGCGGAGCCCAGCAGAGTCGCTGTCTTGCGCATTGTGCAGTCCTGTTCGTAGCAGGGATGCTGCGGGAACCCACTCGGACTATTGGCGGCGTAATAGTCCCGAGATCTGAACCTGCCGAGTTTGCAACCCGGACAAAACCGCCGATCGGCTGTACCGCGTTCCCTTTGCTGCCGATAGCCTTCCGATCTTGACTCCGTGAAACGGAGGAGTGATGCTCACGATTTACCCACCGCGTGAGGAGCTCGCCGACCTTCTCGTGACGGGCCCGTTCGCGGACGCGTTGCGGGTCGCGATCCAGGTGCGGGGACTGAGCCTGGAACGGCTGCAGCACCGGCTGAAGGTGCGGGGCGCGCCGATCAGCGTGACGGCGTTGAGCTACTGGCAGTCGGGACGGCGCAGACCCGAACGCCCCGAGTCGCTGATGGCGCTCGCGCAGCTGGAGAACGTGCTCGGACTGCCGGAGACCGCCCTGAGCCGCCTGCTGGGCCCGCCCAG
Source organism: Lentzea cavernae (assembly GCF_014653695.1). Classification (GTDB taxonomy): domain Bacteria; phylum Actinomycetota; class Actinomycetes; order Mycobacteriales; family Pseudonocardiaceae; genus Lentzea; species Lentzea cavernae. The sequence continues at coordinate 372,242 of NZ_BNAR01000006.1, forward strand.
GCCGCGCGGTCGTTCCCGCAGACGGGAGCAGTCGGCACGGTCGCCGTGGGACGGTTCGGGCCTCGTGGTGACCGCCCAGCACGACAGGGTCGACGTCGCGCCCTGCGGCGGTGTGCGCGGTGTCCGGTCGCGGCAGGTCCTGCAGGCGAGCTCCGCCGACGTGGACCGCTGGATCCTCTGCCAGGAAACGGGTTCCACGCAGCCCGCGGTCACGGCCGTCCGTTCCTGCCGGGTCGGCCGGATCGCCAGGGAACGCACGAACGGCGTGCTCGTCGCGGAGATGTTGTTCGACGAACCGATCTCCGCCGGGGAGTCGATCGCGATCGAGTACGAATTGATCTATCCACATCCGACTGCGGAGCACACGCATTTCCGGCGGTTCGGCGACCGCGTCCACGACTACGTGCTCGAGGTCAAATTCCCCGCCGGGTCCTCACCCGCTTCCTGTGAGCAGTTCGAGTCCGGTCCCGCCGGAGCGGAAACGTCCGGCGGCGCCCGCCCCGCCCCCGTGGACGACGGGGGTTACGCGCACGCCGCCGCGCTCGACTTCGGTCCCGGCGTCTACGGCATGCGCTGGACCGTCGCCGCGAACGCCCCGGGGTCGTCCACCCAGGGGAAGTGACCGGCACCGGGCTGCACGACCAGGGTCGCGCGCGGGAACAGCTCCGCGAACTCCTGCGCGCGAGAAGGCGGTAGCGAGACGTCGTGCTCGCCCGCGACCAGAAGCGTTGGCACGTCGAGGTTCTGGAGCTTCTCGCGCACTCGCGCCGGGTCGAACGCACCGTCGGCGTAGAACTCCCTGGCCGCCCGCGGGTTGCGCGGGTGGTCGTCGAGCGCCCGCGCCGCGTCGTCCCACCGGCCGTGGAAGAACGGGCTGATCTTCGCGAACGCCTCGGGCGTCACCCTGCCCGCCCAGATCTCCTCGAACCCCTTGATCGCCTCGGCGTACCAGGGCTCACCGGCGCGCCCCAGCGCGACCTCGCGGCGGTCGTCGTCGGTGACGTCGATGCCGACCACCCGCGGACTCGGTGCGACGAGCACGAGTTCCTTGACGCGCTCGGGAAAACGCGCGGCGTAGAGGACGGCGAGCGTGCCGCCGGCGGAGTGGCCGAGCAGCCTGATCCGGTCGAGCCCGAGGTGGCGCCGCAGCGCCTCCACGTCGTGGACCTGGCGGTCGACGCGGTAGTGGCCGGTCTCCTCCGACTCGCCGGTGCCCCGCAGGTCGAGCCGGACGACGTCGTTCAGCGGCAGTCTGCCCAGGTACGACGAGGCCTGCATCGGCCCGCCGGGCAGGCAGATCAACGGATCGCCGGCCTCGCCGTGGTAGGCGAGGCCGACGCCGTCAGCGTTCTGGAAAGTCCCCATGCCGCGCAGTGTGTCAGTAGGAGCGGGGCAACTTCAGCGAGTTTTGCGCGACGAAGTTGAGCACCATCTCGCGCGACACGGGCGCGATGCGGGAGAGACGGGACGACGCGAGCATCGACGCGAGGCCGTACTCGCGGCTCAGGCCGTTGCCGCCGTGGATCTGGATCGCCTGGTCGACGGCCGCCGCGATGGCCTCCCCCGCCGCGTACTTGGCCATGTTCGCGGCCTCCCCCGCCTCCTTGTCGCGGCCGGAGTCGTAGAGCGCGGCCGCCTTCTGCGTCATCAGCCGGGCGAGCTCGACCTCGACGTGGATCTTCGCCAACGGGTGCGCGAGCCCCTGGTGCGCGCCGATCGGGGTGTCCCAGACCGTGCGCTGCTGCGCGTACGCGACGGCCTTGGCGATGGCCAGGCGCGCCGACCCGGTGCCCATGCTGGCGCCCATGATCCGTTCGGGGTTGAGCCCGGCGAAGACCTGCTGCAGTCCCTGGTCCGGCGAGCCCACGACGGCGTCGGACGGCAGCCGGACGTCGTCGAAGAACAGTGTGAACTGCTTCTCCGGCAGGGAGAGGTCCATCTCGATCTCCTGCCAGGTGAAGCCCTCGGCGTTCGTCGGGAGGACCACGAGCACCGGCCCGGTCTTCTGGATCGCGACCACGAGCACGGCGTCGACCTCGTCCACGCCGGAGATGTAGGTCTTGCCGCCCTTGAGGATCCAGTCGTCACCGTCACGGCGCACGCTCGTCCTGAGCTTGTGCGAGTTCGACCCCGCGTCCGGCTCGGTGATCGCGAACGCCATCTTCAGCGTGCCGTCCGCGAAACCGGGCAGCCACTTGGACTTCTGCTCGTCCGTGCCGAACCGGGCGATCACCGTGGCGCAGATCGCGGGCGACACCACCATGAGCAGCAACGGACATCCCGCCGCCGCCAGCTCCTCGCACACCGCCGCGAGGTCGCCGATGCCGCCACCACCGCCGCCGTACTCCTCCGGCACGGCCACGCCGAGGTAACCGAGCTTGCCGGCCTCCTCCCACAGCTCGGTGGTCTTCTCCCCCGCCCTCGCCTTGGCGAGGAAGTAGTCCTGCCCGTACTTCGCACCGAACTCGGAGACGGCCTTGCGCAGCGCGATCCGCTCTTCGGACTCGACGAAGCTCACGATCGATCTCCATTCGTTTCGGCCACCACGGCCAGGACATCTCCGGCATTGACCTGCTGGGTCAGTTCCACGAGAAGTTCGGTGACGGCGCCCGCGTTCGTCGCGAGCACCCTGTGTTCCATCTTCATCGCCTCCAGCACCAGCAGTTCGGCACCGGCCTCGACCACGTCGCCCTGCCGCACGGAGACCCGGACGACCGTGCCGGGCATCGGGGCGGTGGTCGCGCCCGGCGCCAGCTTCGTCTCCGGCTCGGGGAAGCGCGGCACGACGGTGAGGCTGACCGACCCGCGGGGCGAGTCGACCTCGACCCGGTCCCCGTACCGGGCGACGTGGAACGGAACGCGCACGCCGTCCAGGTCGAGCACCACGGTGTCCGCGGTGGCCTGTGCCGGGTCGTACTCGACCTCGATCAGCTCCTCACCGAACAGGAACTTCGCCCTCGGCCGCTGCGACCGCACGTTGCGCCAGCCGAGCGGCAGCGTCCCGATCCTGCGAGTCGCGGCCTGAGCCAGCGCCGCCGCGCGCGCAAACGGTTGCGGGTCAACGGTCCGGGTGAGGTCGTGCTCGGTGAGGAACCCGGTGTGCGTGTCGCCGTTGAGGAACGCCTCGTTGCCGAGCACGTCCACGAGCAACGCGCGGTTCGTGACCAGACCGTGGATCTGGGCGCTCTCCAACGCCGTCGCGAGCTTGCGGGCGGCCGCACGACGGGTCGGCGCGTACGCGATCACCTTGGCCAGCATCGGGTCGTAGTGCACCGAGACCACCGAACCGTCCTCGACACCGCTGTCGAGCCGGACGTCGCCGTGCACCTGGAACCGGTGCAGCGTGCCGCTCGCCGGCCGCCAGTCGTGCGCCGGATCCTCGGCGTACAGCCGCACCTCGATCGCGTGCCCCCGCGGCTGCGGCACCTCGACCGGAAGCCGGGCGCCCTCCGCAATCCGCAGCTGCCACTCGACGAGGTCGACGCCGTGGACGAGTTCCGTGACCGGGTGCTCGACCTGCAGGCGCGTGTTGACCTCCAGGAAGTGGAAGTCCTCGCCCTTCAGCATGAACTCGACGGTGCCCGCGCCGACGTACCCGATCGACTCGGCCGCCGCCGTCGCCGCGGCGAACAGGCGCTGACGCACGTCGTCGCCCACCGCCGGGCTGGGCGACTCCTCCACGATCTTCTGGTGCCGCCGCTGGATCGAGCACTCGCGTTCGCCGAGCGCCCACACCGTGCCGTGCGCGTCGGCGAGGATCTGCACCTCGACGTGCCGCGCCTGCTCCAGCAACGGCTCGCAGAACACCGTGGGATCACCGAACGCCGACTCGGCCTCCCGCCGCGCACTGGCCAGCGCGTCGGCGAACCCGGCCTTCTCGCGCACGATGCGCATGCCCCGGCCACCACCACCGGCCGAGGCCTTGATCAGCACCGGGAAGTCGGTGACGGTCTCCGGGTCGAGCTCGGGCAACGTCGGCACACCCGCCGCGGCCATCCGCTTCTTCGCGGCGACCTTGGAGCCCATCGCCTCGATCGAGTCGGGCTCGGGGCCGACCCAGGTCAGCCCGGCGGCCTGCACCTTCCGCGCGAAATCGGCGTTCTCGCTGAGGAACCCGTAACCGGGGTGGACGGCGTCCGCGCCCGCCTTGACCGCCGCCTCGACGAGCAGGTCGGCCCGCAGGTAGGTCTCGGACGGCGACGCGCCCGGCAGCCGGACCGCGAAGTCGGCCTCGCGGACGTGCGGCGAATCGGCGTCCGGGTCGGAGAACACCGCGACCGTGCGGATCCCGACGGCCTGGCAGGTGCGGATGATCCGGCGGGCGATCTCCCCGCGGTTGGCGATCAACAACGTCCTGATCATGGCGCTCACATCCGGAAGACGCCGAAGCCGTCGGCGCCCTTGATCGGTCCGCTGTGGACAGCGGAGAGGCAGAGGGCGAGCACGGTCCTGGTGTCGCGCGGGTCGATCACGCCGTCGTCGTAGAGCTTCCCGGACAGGAACGGCGCGAGCGACTGCTCCTCGATCTGCGCCTCCACCATCTTGCGCATGGCGGCGTCGTGCTCCTCGTTGTACTCCTGACCCTTGGCCATCGCGGCCTGCCGCCCGACGATCGAGAGCACGCCGGCGAGCTGCGCCGGACCCATCACGGCCGACTTGGCGTTGGGCCAGGTGAAGAGGAAGCGTGGGTCGTAGGCCCTGCCGCACATGCCGTAGTTGCCGGCGCCGTACGACGCGCCCATGGTGATCGTCAGGTGCGGCACGCGGCTGTTCGACACGGCGTTGATCATCATCGAGCCGTGCTTGACGATGCCGCCCTGCTCGTACTGCGCGCCGACCATGTACCCGGTGGTGTTCTGCAGGAACACCAGGGGCGTGTCGCTCTGGTTCGCGAGCTGGATGAACTGCGTGGCCTTCTGCGACTCCTCGCTGAACAGCACGCCTCGCGCGTTGGCGAGGATGCCCACCGGGTAGCCGTGGACGCGCGCCCAGCCGGTGACGAGGCTGTTGCCGTACAACGGCTTGAACTCGTCGAAGTGCGACCCGTCGACGAGTCGCGCGATGACGTCGCGCGGGTCGAACGGCACGCGCTGGTCCTCGGAGACGACGTCGAGGATGCTCTCGGCGTCGAACAGCGGTTCCTCGACGGCGGCCGGCTCCGGCCCGAGCTTGCGCCAGTTCAGCCGCGCGACGACCCGGCGGGCCAGCCTGATCGCGTCGGTCTCGTCCTCGGCCACGAAGTCCGCGAGCCCGGACGTGGCGCCGTGCATCGTCGCGCCGCCCAGCGACTCGTCGTCGGCGTCCTCACCGGTCGCCATCTTGACCAGCGGCGGCCCGCCCAGGAACACCTTGGAGCGGTCCTTGACCATGATCACGTAGTCGGACATGCCCGGCACGTACGCGCCACCGGCCGTCGCGTTGCCGAACACCGCCGTGACCGTGGGAATGCCCGCTGCCGACAGCCGGGTCAGATCGCGGAACGCCCGGCCGCCGGGGATGAAGATCTCGCTCTGCGTCGGCAGGTCCGCGCCGCCCGACTCGACCAGGCTGATCAGCGGCAGCCGGTTCTGCAACGCGATGTCGTTGGCCCGCAACGACTTGCGCAGCGTGTACGGGTTCGACGAACCACCGCGCACCGTCGGGTCGTTCGCGACGATCACGCACTCGACGCCCTCGACCCGCCCGATGCCCGTGACGCACGACGCGCCGACCGGGAAGTCGGTGCCCCAGGCGGCCAGAGGCGACAGCTCGAGGAACGGGCTGTCCTCGTCGATCAGCAGCTCGACCCGTTCCCGCGCGAGGAGCTTGCCGCGCTTGTGGTGCCGCTCGACGTACTTCGGCCCACCACCCGCCAGCGCCTTGGCGTGCTCGGCGTCCAGGCCCGCGATCTTCGCGAGCAGCGCCTCCCTGTTGCCCATCAGGCGAACCCCAATCGTCGTGCCGCGAGCTCGGTCATCACTTCACTCGCCCCGCCCCCGATGCCGAGGATGCGGGCGTCCCGGTAGTGGCGCTCCACTTCGGACTCGCGCATGTACCCCATGCCCCCGTGCAGCTGCACGGCCGCGTCGACCACCTCGTCGCACGCCTGCACCGCCGCGTTCTTGGCGAAGCAGACCTCGGTGACGCAGTCCTCGCCGCGCTGGATCCGCGCGGCGACCTCCCGCGTGTAGGTCCGCGCCAGGTCGATCTTCTGCGCCATCGCGGCGAGCTTGTGGCTGACCACCTGGCGCTTGATCAGTGGCTTGCCGAAGGTCTCCCGGCCCCGCACCCACTCGACGGTCAGGTCCAGCGCCCGTTGCGCCGTGGCGTAGGCCTCGACCGCCATGGTGATCCGCTCGACCTGGAACTGCTGCATGATCAGCACGAAGCCCTGGTTCTCCTCGCCCACCAGGTTCTTCGCGGGCACGCGCACGTCGTCGAAGTGCAGCTCGGCGGTGTCGCTGCAGTGCCAGCCCATCTTGTCGAGCTTGCGCCGGGTGAACCCGTCCTCGACCACCAGCAGCGAGATGCCCTGGTAGCCCTTGTCCCCGGTCCGCACGGCGGTCGTCACGAAGTCGGCGCGGCAGCCCGAGGTGATGAACGTCTTCTCACCGTTGACGACGTAGTGGTCGCCGTCCCTGACCGCCGTGGTCCTGATCGCCGCCACGTCGGAGCCGGCACCGGGTTCGGTGACGGCGAGGCTGCCGATCTTCTCGCCTCGAATGGCGGGCTTCGCGAACCGCTCGATCAGATCCTCGTTCCCCGACTGCCAGATGTGCGGGATCGCGATGCCGAGCGTGAACAACGCCGCCATCAGGCCCGAGGACCCGCCGTTCTGGATGATCTCCTCGGTCAGCGCGACCGTGTCGAGCAGGTCGCCGTGCTCGAACCCGATGCCGAGCAGGTCGAGCTCCGCGGCCTTCTCGTGCAGCTCGCGCGGGACCTCGCCGTCGCGTTCCCACTGGTCGATGTGCGGCGCGATCTCCTTGCGCGTGAAGTCGCGGACGAGCTCCCTGAGCTCCTTGCGCTCGTACAGGTCCTTCGTGATCACAGGAGCTCCTCGGGGATCTCGACAACCCTTCCGCGCAACCACTCGCCGAGCGCCTTGGCCTGCGGGTCGAACCGCGTGCTGCTCGCCACCCCGTCGCCGAGCAGGCCGTGCAGCACGAAGTTGAGCGCCCTGAGGTTCGGCAGCTCGTACCGGCTGACGTCCTGGGCCTCCGGCAGCAGCTCCTTGAGCTTCTCCACCGTGAGAAAGCCGTTGAGCCACTCGTAGGCCTCGTCCGAACGAACCCACACACCGAGGTTCGCGTCCCCGCCCTTGTCACCGCTGCGCGCACCGGCGATGGTCCCCAACGGCCGCTTCACAGCAACACCGCCTTCGCGCTGACCTCGTCACGGTTCACGTACGCCGCCCTGTAGACGCCGAACGGCGTCCCGTCGCCGGGCGGCGCCGTCACGTGGAACCCGGGATAGCTCGCGAGCGCCAGCTCGATCGCCGCCCGGCTGAACCCCTTGGCCCGCTTCGGATCCGCGGTCTTGATCGTCACGTGCAGCAACGCGCTGGCCTGCTCCTCGGTGCCGGCGTCAGCACGATCCGTGCGAGCCAGCGTCCACGTCAGCCCTTCCTCACCGATGGCGCCGTGCAGCTGCCGCCTCACCAGATCCGCCTTGGCCTCGACGTCGAGTCCGGTGAGGACGAACGTGGTGGAGTTCCTGAAGCCGCCCAACGTGTTCAGGCACACCTTGAGCGTGTCCGGCGGCGGCGAACCCTTCACCCCGCTGATCCTGACCCCGCGCTCGTGCGCGTCGAGCCTGATCGTGTCGAAGTGCGTCGTCACGTCCGGCCCCAGGTACTCCGGCGCCCCGATCTCGTACAACAGCTGCGCCGTCACGGTGTCGACCGTGACCGCGCCGCCCGTGCCGTCGTGCTTGGTGATCAGGCACGACCCGTCCTCGTCGACCTCCGCGATCGGGAACCCGGGCCGGGTCACGTCGATCTCGGTGAAGAACGAGTAGTTCCCGCCCGTGGCCTGCGTCCCGCACTCCAGCACGTGCCCGGCGACCGTCGCCCCGGCGAGCCGGTCCCAGTCGTCGCGCGCCCACCCGAAGTGCGCCGCGGCGGGCCCGACCACGAGGCTCGCGTCCGTGACGCGCCCGGTCACGACGACCTGCACACCTTGGTTCAGGCAGTCCGCGATCTCCCACGCGCCGAGGTAGGCGTTGGCGGTCAAGGCTTCTGGGAACCTCGCCTTGAGGTCGTCACCGGTGACGTACCCGACCTTGGCGCCGAGCTTGCGCGCGAGGCCCTCGGGGTTCAGCCCGCCCGCGTTGACCACGATCTTGACGCCCTGGTCGAGCGCCAGCGCGAGGCAGTCCTCCATCTGCCGCAGGAACGTCTTCGCGTACCCCAGCGAGGAGTCCTTCATGCGGTCGCGGCCGAGGATCAGCATGGTCAGCTCGGCGAGGTAGTCCCCGGTCAGGACGTCGAGGTGACCGCCCTCCAACTGCTCGCGCATGGCGGACAGCCGGTCGCCGTAGAAGCCGGACGCGTTGCCGATCCTGATCATCGGCCACCTCCGGGCGGCCCCGCGAACGCCTGCGCGATCGGCAGCCACTCCTCCGCGACCGGCCCGGTCGCCTCGACCGCGAGCTCCTTGCGGTTGCGCCGCTGCGTCACGAGCCACGCGAAGTCCAGCGCCGGCCCCGAAACGCGGTTCTCCGCGTCCTGCGGCCCCCACGTCCACACCTCGCCCTGCGGCCCGGTCAGCTCGACACGCACCTCGGCCTCGGGCGCCGCCAGCCCGTTGAGCAGGAACGCGAACCCGATCGTCCGCACCCCGATGTGGCAGACGTGCTTGATGCGCGCGGTCGGCTCCCGCACCACGCCGAGCGCGTCCGCCACGTCCTGGCCGTGCGCCCAGGTCTCCATGATCCGCGCGGTGGCCATGGACGCCGGGCTCATCGGCGGCCCGAACCAGACGATCTTGCCCGACGCCCGCGCGAGGTGCTCCTGCAACACCTTGCGGCTGTCGCGCCACAGTTCCAGCAGGTCCGGCAGCGCCGCCGCCTCCGCCGCGGTCCTGTCCACGATGTCGCCGGTCAGCGGTTGGGCCTGGAACGCCTCGGGGTCGGTGATGGCGAGGATCGCCGCCTTGTCCGTCCACATGAGATGGCCGATCTGGTGCCCGACCGTCCAGCCCTCGGCGGGCGTGGGCACAGTCCAGTCCGCGCCGTCGACGATCTCGTCCAGCGAACGCGACTCGGCGTCGAGGTCGGCCAGCAGTTCCGTGATCACAGCTGCTCCTCCAGCATCCGCGCCCAATAACGCACGACGTGCGCCCGGCGCTTGGTGTCATCGGCGAGCTGGTTGGCGAGCGCCAGCCCGCGCACAAGATCAAGGGTTGCCTGCACCGCGTCCTTCACACCCGGCCGGGTGTCGTCCACGTCGAGCAGCTCCAGCGCCAGCCCGTACACCTCACGCCCCAGCCGCGCCTGCAGCTCCAGCACCTGCTCGCGCAGCTCCGGATCGGTGCGCGCGGCCACCCACAGCTCCAGGGCCGCGGTGAACAGGTCGCTGGCGTGGAAGTCGGCGATCAGCTCCACCACGGCGTGCGTGCTCTTCTCGGCGATCTCCGCGCGCCGCTTGAGCACCTCGACGCTCTCCGCGCCCACGTGCTCCACGGCCGCCGCCACCAGCTCACCGCGCGTGCGGAAGTGGTGCAGCTGCGCGCCGCGCGACACCCCGGCCCGCTCCGCCACCTCGGTCGTCGTGGTGCCCGACCAGCCGCGTTCCACCAGGCACTCGACGGTCGCCTCCATCAGCTTCCGCTTCGTCTCACGACTGCGGTCGGCCTGGCGCTGCCTCGTCTCCACGCCGCCGAGTCTTCCGCCGAACAAACAAACAGTCAAGCCTGCTTGTAAATGCCCCGAGTACCGTCGCGCCTCGATGAGCATCGTGGAGAGACTGCGGGCCGCCGGCTGCGTTTTCGCCGAGGAAGAAGCCGCACTGCTGCAGGAGACGGCCACCGGCCCCCAGCACCTCGAGGACCTGGTCGGGCAACGGATCGACGGCCTCCCGCTGGAACACGTCGTCGGGTGGGCGATGTTCTGCGGACACCGGATCGTGGTCACCAAGGGCGTCTTCGTCCCCCGCCACCGCACCGAACTCCTGGTGGACCTCGCCACCAACCTGAAGCCTGAAATCGCGGTTGATCTGTGCTGCGGTTCCGGCGCCGTGGGCGCGGTCCTGCGACACCGGCTGCCGTCCGCCACGGTCTACGCCGCCGACATCGACCCGGCGGCGGTCGCCTGCGCCCGCCAGAACCTCACGAACGTGTTCGAGGGCGACCTGTTCGACGCCCTACCGGCGGACCTGCGGGGACGCATCGACGTCGTGGTCGCCAACGTGCCGTACGTGCCGACCGACGACATCGCGTTCATGCCCATCGAAGCCCGCGACCACGAAGCACGGGTGGCCCTCGACGGCGGCGCGGACGGCCTCGAGGTGCTGCGCCGCGTGGCGGCCCAGGCCGTGACCTGGCTGCGGCCCGGCGGGCACCTGCTGAGCGAGACCAGCGAGCGCCAGGCACCGGCCGCACTCGCCGCCTTCACCGCCGCAGGCCTCACCACCAAGCTCGTGACCAGCGAGGACACGACTGCGGTGGTCGGATCGCGCTGACTTCCGTACAATGTACGGTATGGCGTACGACGAGGTCATGCAGTGGTTCGAGAAGTGGGACGCGCTCGCGGTCGCGGGTGACGTCGAGGCAATGGCGTACATGGCGCTGTTCCCGATCAACGCGGTCACCGACGGGTCCGCCACGTCGTGGGACCGCGAGACGTTCCTCGAGCAGATGGGCGCCCAGGTGGGCGGTGAGGTGCGGATGGAGTCCACCAGGACGCCGCACTTCATCAGCGACGACCTGGTCTTCGTGATCACGGACGGCACGATCAACGGGATCACGGTGCGCTACGGCGACCTGCTCACGCGGGTCGGCGGCGAGTGGAAGTTCCAGACGATGGCCCAGGGCGGCTGGGCCTAGGTACAACGGAAGCATGATCGCAATGCAGTACGAGATCAGGCTTCCGTCCAACTACGACATGGAGATCATCCGCGAACGCGTCCGCACCCGCGGCCACGCGCTCGACCGGTTCGAAGGCCTGGGGTTCAAGGCGTACCTGGTCCGCGACACGACCTACGCGCCGTTCTACGTCTGGAACACCTCGGCGGGGATGGCGAACTTCCTGTACCGCGGCGGTGGTTTCCAGGCGATCCTCGCCGACTTCGGCAGACCGGTGGTGCGGCACTGGCCGGGCGTGGCGTTCGTCAGGGGCGACGCGGCGGCGGCGAGGTACGCGACTCGTCAGATCACCAGGCTCGCACCCGAGGCGAACCCGATCGACGCGGTGGCGGAGGCACGAGTGGAGAAGAAGCCCGGCCTGCACTCGGCGGCCGTGGGCGTCGATCCGCGCACGTGGGAAGTCGTGCGCTTCGAACTGTGGGAGGAACACCCCGGGGAAGAGGGTGCCTACGAAGTCCTCCACTTGAGCGAGCCGGAGCTCGGGGAGATCACAGCAGGGTGAGCTGTTCCTGGTCGACGCGCGGCGCCGGCACACCCACCGGCAGGCTGCCGTCGGGCCACACGCCTTCGTCGTCACCGGGCACACCGGTGACGGCGTCGGTGGAACGCCCCCGCGGTGCCAGGCCGTGCTTCTCGATCAACGGGACCACGCGCGCGGCGAGCCGGGCGCGATACCGCTTGTCCACATAGGACCGGTTGCCGTACAGGTACCGGTAGGTCTCCACGAGATCCGGGTGCTCGCGCCGCAACCAGGTGGCGAACCACTCCTTCGCGCCCGGACGCAGGTGCAGCGGCAGCACGGTGACACCCGTGGCCCCGGCGGCCGCGATCTGCTCCAGCAGGAAGTCCAGCTGCTCCACGGAATCCGTCAGCTCCGGTAACACCGGCGCCACGAACACCCCGCACGGCAACCCCGCCTCGCGCACCTTCCGGACCAGGTCGAGCCGCGCCGCGGGAGTGGGCGTGCCCGGTTCCAGCGACTTGTGCAGGTCCCGGTCCATCAGCGCCAGCGACACGGCGATCCCGACCGGCACCACCTCGGAGGCCGCGGTCAGCAGCGGCAGGTCCCGTGCCAGCAGCGTGCCCTTCGTCAGGATCGAGAAGGGCGTGCGGGAGGCGGTCAACGCCTCGATGATCCCTGGCATCAAGGCGTACCGCCCCTCCGCCCGCTGGTACGGATCGGTGTTCGTGCCCAGCGCCACGTGCTCCTGCTTCCAGCGGTTCGACCGCAGCTGGCGCGAGAGCACCTCCCCCGCGTTGACCTTGACGATGAGCTGGTTGTCGAAGTCCTTGCCGGTGTCGAGGTCCAGGTAGGAGTGCGTCTTGCGGGCGAAGCAGTTGTGCGACACCACCCCGTTCGCGATGAAGTCCGCGGTGCCGGTCGAGATGTCGTAGAGGGTCATCTCCCCCAGCGGTTCCACGGACACGACGCCGAGCGGTTGCTGCGACTTGATGGCCACGCCGTCGATGTCGCGCTTGCGGGTGATCGCCGGGTCGACGGTGTGGAAGAAGCGCAGGTTCTCCCGCAGCCCGCCGCGCAGCCGCACGACCCGCACGCCACGACGGCGGCGCAGTTCCTCGATCGCGAAGTCGAAGTCGAAGTGCTTGAGCGCCAGGCAGATCGCTTCCAGAACGGTGGCGTTGCGCGTCGAGAGCCGCAGGATGCTGCGCGAGCAGGTCCCGAGGTAGTCGAACGCGCCGGCCAGGAATCCCTTGAGCCAGTCGGGGTTCGGGGCTATCTGCCAGTGCGCTAGTTCGCGCACCTGGTGCAGAAATCCCCTCCCTTCTCGCACTCCGAAGTAGTCGAGGTACTCCTGAGTGCGGTCCATGGCCTCGATGTCGGCCAGGGGGATGTGGAACTCGGTCTCGTCGTCCACCATGCCGCGCAGGTACCCGCGGCGGTAGTCGTCGGTCACGGCGGGCTGCTCGACGAAAGCCCCCGTGCCCATGAGTTTGTTGCCGGTCGTGAGGTGCGGACGCCGGCCGGTGCCCGCCGTCTCGCCCGTGACGTGCTTCCAGCCTCGGTCGGTCAGGAACCGGTGGTCACCGGACGCGACCACGGACGTGCCGTCCTCCAGCGTCAGCCGGTACGCCTCCTTGCGCGTCTCCCAGTGCGCGAGAACGGTCGTGAGCTTGTAGCGCCGGTAGTTGCCGACGAGCTCGGTGCCGTAGATCTCGTCGCCTTCGCGCAGCTCCGACAACGGTTTCGTGCGACCGTTGCCCATGAGGATCGGCGTGTCCCCGGCCAGGCAGTAGGTGCAGGCGTGTGAACAACCGCGATACGGGTTCACCGTCCACGAGAACGGCAGCGACGAACCCGGTACACCGTTGAGCACGGATTTGGCGCGGACCTCGTGGAACACCACGTCCGCGAACTCAGGAGTTCGTACGCTGCGCACCAGTCCCGGTAGCCCCGGTAGTGCCTGCTGCGGCTCTGCCTCGAGTTTCTGTCCGTCCCATCGCACACTTCGATTCGAACACATGTTCGAACAGCGGTCAAGGAGTGCAGTTGTCACCCATTGAGGTTGCGGGCTTCGTCACGGGCGCACTCTGCGTGTGGCTGGTCGCCCGGCAAAACCCCTGGAACTGGCCCATCGGCATCGCCAACAACATCGCGTTCCTCGTGCTGTTCTGGGGCAGCGGCCTGTACGCCGACTCCGGCCTCCAGATCGTCTACATGGCACTCGCCGTCTACGGCTGGTGGGCGTGGGTGCGCGGCGGCGAGCAGCACTCCACGCTGCACGTCAGCCGGACCACGACGCCGCAGTGGGTCTGGCTCGCGATGGCCGGCGTGCTCGGAACCGGGCTGCTGCACTGGGTTCTGGTGTCGTTCACCGCGTCCACGGTGCCCTTCTGGGACGCGATCACGACCGTCCTGTCGCTGCTCGCCACCTGGGGGCAGGCGCGTAAGAAGGTCGAGTGCTGGTGGCTGTGGATCGCCGCGGACGTGATCTACGTGCCGCTCTACGCGTACAAGGAGCTTTACCTGACAGCGGTGTTGTACGTGGGGTTCATGGTGCTGTGCGTGCTGGGGTTGCGGAACTGGACGAAGGACCTCAAGAGCGACGAGGTGCCGGCGTGAAGGAGTTCGACCACGCCCTCGTGCTCGGCAAGTTCTACCCACCGCACAACGGCCACCACCACCTCATCGAGACGGCGGCCTCGCGCAGCGCGCGCACGACCGTCACGGTGCTGGCGTCGTCGGCCGAGACCCTCCCGCTCGAACACCGCGTGCGCTGGCTGACCGAGACCCACATGGATCCGAGCGTCCGGATCGTCGGCGACCTCGACGACCACCCGATGGACTTCGACTCCGACGAGATCTGGGACCTGCACGTCGCGCTGACCCGCGCCGTCCTGGCCAGGCGGGCGATCGCGGACGGCGACCCCTCGACGGCCCCGGTCGACGTCGTGTTCTCCAGCGAGAAGTACGGCGACGAACTGGCGCGCAGGCTCGGCGCCCGGCACGTCCTCGTCGACCTCGACCGCCTCGCCCACCCGGTCTCCGGCACGGCGGTGCGCACCGATCCCGTCGCGCACTGGCACCACCTGGCGCCCGCGACCCAGCGCGGCCTGGGCCGCAAGGTCGTGGTCCTCGGCGCCGAGAGCACCGGCACGACAACCCTTTCGCACCAGCTCGCCGACCACTTCGGAGCGCCCTGGATCCCGGAGTACGGCCGCGAGCACACCGAGCACAAGCTCACCGCCGCGCGCGCGTTCGACCCGTCGGCCACCGTGGACGGTCTGGTGTGGACCCTGGGCGACTTCGAAGACGTTGCGCACGAACAGGAACGCCGCATCCGGGCCGAGACCGCTCCCCTGGTGATCGCGGACAACGACGCGTTCGCCGCGACCGTCTGGGGAGAGCGCTACCTCGGTTTCCGGCCGGAGATCTTCCCCGGCACCGAACCGGACCTCTACCTGCTGACCGACCACGTCGGCGTTCCGTTCGAACAGGACGGCTGGCGCGACGGCGAACACCTCCGCGAGTGGATGACCGGCCTGTTCGAACGCGAACTCCGCAAGCGCGGGGTGCCGTGGCTCAAGCTCACCGAGGACAGGTTCCGCTCGGGCGTCACGGCCGTCGAACATCTCATGGGGCAGGATGTCGCGCGTGGGTCACGGTCACGGGCATAGCCATGCGCTGAACGAGGAACCGGCATCACAGCGCGTGCGCACGTTGCTGCTGTGGCTGCTGGTGCCGTTCGCACTGGCCACGGTCGTCGGCGCGGCGCTGCTCTACCCGTTCGGGGTCGAGCAGAAGACCGGCGCGGAGATCGGGCTGCACCAGACGCCGGTCGAGGCCGTCGTCACCGGCGTGGCCGAGAACTGCGGCGAGAAGTGCGTCGCGATCACCGTGCGGATGACCGACGGCGCGGTGAGCGGCCAGAGCATCACGATCCCGAGCGTGAAGGGTCCCGGAGCGCCGAACTTCCAGCTCGGCGACGAGGTGGTGCTGTCCTACGCGGGCAGCCAGCCGCAGGCCGCCGAGTCGTACCAGATCGTCGACTTCCAGCGCGGGTGGTCGCTGGCCCTGCTGGCGCTGCTGTTCGCGGCCGCCGTTCTGCTGCTCGGGCGGTGGCAGGGGCTCGCGGCGCTCGGCGCGTTGCTGCTGAGCTTCGTGGTGCTGGTGTTGTTCATCATGCCGTCGATCCTCGCGGGCAAGAGCCCGCTGATGGTCGCGGTGGTCGGCGCCGGACTGATCATGTTCGTGGTGCTGTACCTGACGCACGGCATATCGGCACGAACATCGACCGCGGTGCTCGGAACACTGGTCAGCCTCGCGCTGATCGGCGTGCTGGGCGCGCTGTTCTCGGCGGCGGCGAAGCTGACCGGCCTCGACGAGGACACGACGAACCTCGTCACGCTGCTCGGCACGAACATCGACACGCGCGGGCTGCTGCTCGCGGGCGCGCTGATCGGCGCGCTGGGCGTGCTCGACGACGTGACGGTCACTCAGACCAGTGCGGTGTGGGAGCTGCGGCGGGCCAACGACAAGCTGACGTGGCGCGAGCTGTTCGCGGCCGGTTCACGGATCGGGCGCGACCACATGTCGTCCGTCGTGAACACGCTCGTGATGGCCTACGCGGGCGCGGCACTGCCGTTGCTGCTGGCGATCTCGCTGGCCGGGCGGTCGATGGGCGAGATCCTCACCTCGCAGCAGATCGCGCAGGAGATCGTGCGGACCCTCGTCGGCAGCATCGGCCTGGTGGCGGCGATCCCGGTGACGACCGCCCTGGCCGCGCTGGTCGCGGTGCGCCAGGAGGTCGCCCCGATCGCCGCACCGGAACCCGACCCCGAGCCGGAGCCGGAACCCGAGCCGAAGACCGTGAAGCGCGCCGCGAAGCCCGTGAAACCACGGCCCGCGCGCATCGAGGGCGACCTCTTCACCGGCTACGACCCCGACAAGGGGCCGTGGGAGCGGCCGAGCGGACCGGCTAGCGGGCCAGGAGCACGAAGAGCAGCGCCAGCACGCCCGGCACCACCTGCACGAAGAAGATCTTCCGGCTCGCCGTGAACGTGCCGTAGATGCCGGCGACGATCACGAACACCGTGAAGAGCACCGACGCACCGAAGTCCTGCCGGACGATCGCGTAGATCAGACCGGCGGCGAGGAAGCCGTTGTACAGGCCCTGGTTCGCGGCGAGCGCCTTGGTCGACTGCGCGTACTCGGGCGTGAGGCCGAACGCCTTCTGCCCGCGCGGGGTCGTCCAGAGGAACATCTCCAGCACCACGATGTAGATGTGGATCAACGCCACGAGGGCGAGCAGTACGTTGGCGATGACCTGCACTTGGGTTCCTCCTCAGAGCTGACACACGCGATGAGACAATAGAGCAGTGGGAAGACAACGGCCCGACACCGAGGCGATCACCGAGTCGATCGACTCCGGTGTCGCCGAACTGGTCCCCGACCTCGGTGGACGGAACTCCTGGACGTTGCGGGTCAACGGAACCCCACAGTCGCATGTGGACCTGGACGACCCGACCTACCTGGAGTTCGAGTACGTCCGCCGGCTGGGTCACATCGTCGATCTCACCGCGCCTTCGCGTGTGCTCCACCTCGGTGGTGGCGCTCTCACGCTAGCGCGCTACGTGGCCGATCTACTCCCTCGCGCGTCTCAGCAGGTGGCCGAGATCGACGCGGGCCTGATCGCGTTCATCCGCCGCGAGCTGCCGCCGCCGTCCAGGGTGAGGATCACCACCGGCGACGCCCGCGCCGTGCTCGTCAAAGCCCGTCCCGGCTCGTTCGACCTCATCGTGTCCGACTGCTTCGCCGGCGCCCGCACACCCGCGCACCTGACGTCCGTGGAGTTCGTGCGACAGGCGTCGGCGGCCCTCGCGGACGACGGCATCTACGCGGCCAACATCGGCGACGGCAACGGCCTGCAGTTCGCCCGCTCCCAGTGCGCCACCGTGCGCGCGGTGTTCGAACACGTCTGCGTGATGGCCGAACCGGGCGTGTTCCGCGGCCGCCGCTTCGGCAACTTCGTGATCATGGCCTCGCACACCGGCCTGCCGATGCAGCAGCTGACCCGCGCGACGGCGAGCGACCCGTTCCAGGGCCGCGTGGAGCACGGGACGGGGCTGACGAAGTTCATCGGTGGCGCGCCGGTCACCACCGACGCGACCGCCACCCTGTCCCCCGCGCCACCCTCGGGCCTCTGGGGAACCTGAACCTCAGTCCAGCGAGGTCACGAACTTCGACACGGCGTCCGGATGGAGCTTCTGCGCCATCCGCCCGGCCGGGGCCAGCGAGCCCAGCCGGTACAGCGGCCGTTCCGCCGCCGCCAGCCCCCGGGCCTCGGCCCGCAGCTGGGCGACGAGCAGCTCCGAGAACACCAGGCCGGGCGTGTCGCCGCGTGCGGCGACGGCGTCGGCCAGGCGGCGCAGCTGGTAGACGCCCAGCTCGCGACCGCCCGTTCCCGCGTACATCGACAGGGCGACGTTGATCGCCTTCTTGTTCCCCCGCACGAACAGGCCCACGGTCCGGGCGCCGCGCAGGTCGGTGACCAGCAGGTCGAGGCCGTCGGCGGTGGCCAGGTCGACCTTGCGGGTGCCGAACGCCCGCACGTGGACCGTCGTGCCCTCGAGCCACACCGTGCGACGCGCCTCGGACAGCGCCAGCAGGATGACCGGCACCGCCACGATCGCCCCGGCGATGACACCGGGCCAGCGGCCGCCGATCAGGCCCACGATCGCGCCGAAGGCGAGGGCGACCATGATGCCGCCGATCGCCACCATGCGCGCACGCTTGCGGACCGTCGCCTTGTCGAGCAGGTCGAGAACGAGCTTGTCGTCGCTCACGGCGTCTCTCGCACCGCCTCGGCCACGTCCGACGCCAGGCCCTCGACCCCACCAGGTACCGCGTCCACGAACGCCGCGGTCTTCAGCGAGTCGCGCACCGCCGACACCACGTCCGCCAGCGCCACCGTGACCTGGTCGCCGGTCGCGAGGGTCTTCACGCCGATGTTGCCGGCTTCGAGGTCGCGTTCGCCCAGCACCAGCGCCAGCTTCGCGCCCGACTTGTCGGCGGCCTTGAAGCCCGCCTTCATCGAGCGGCCGCCGTACACCAGGTCGGTGCGCACGCCCGCGGCGCGCAGCTCACCGGCGATCGCCACCAGGCGCGCCCGTGCGGCCTCGCCCAGCGGCACGCCGATCACGTCGACGCGGGAGAACTCCGGCAGCACGCCCTCGGCCTGCGCCGCGAGCAGCGCGCGGTCGACGCCGAGACCGAAGCCGACGCCGGACAGCTCCTGGCCGCCCAGTTGCGCCATCAGGCCGTCGTAACGACCGCCGCCGCCGATGCCCGACTGGGCGCCGAGACCGTCGTGCACGAACTCGAACGTCGTCTTCGTGTAGTAGTCGAGGCCGCGGACCATGCGCGGGTTCTCGACGAACTTCACGCCCAGCTCGGTCAGGTAGCCCTTGACGAGCTCGTAGTGCTCACGGCAGGCGTCGCACAGGTTGTCGACCATCAGCGGCGCCTCGGCGACCAGCTCGCGCACCTCGGGACGCTTGTCGTCGAGCACGCGCAGCGGGTTCAGCTCGGCGCGCTGACGGGTCGCCTCGTCGAGCGGCAGCGTCGCGAGGAACGCCTGCAGCTTCTCCCGGTAGGCGGGACGGCAGTTCGCGTCGCCCAGCGAGGTGAGCTCCAGGCGGTAGCCGGTGAGGCCGATCGCGCGGAACCCGGCGTCGCCGACGGCGATGACCTCGGCGTCCAGGGCCGGGTCGTCGATGCCGATCGCCTCGATGCCGACCTGGTGGAACTGCCGGTACCGGCCGGCCTGCGGCGCCTCGGCGCGGAAGAACTGGCCCGCGTAGTAGAGCTTCGCCGGCAGCGAGCCGCGGTCGAGGCTGTGCTCGATCACCGCCCGCATCACGCCCGCGGTGCCCTCGGGGCGCAGCGTGATGGACCGCTCGCCGCGGTCCTGGAAGGTGTACATCTCCTTCGTCACGACGTCGGTCGACTCACCGACACCGCGCGAGAACAGCGCCGTGTCCTCGAAGACCGGCAGCTCGACGTAGCCGTAGCCCGCGAGCTCGGCGGCCCGCGTCAGAGTCGACCGGACGTGCACGAAAGCGGCAGACGTCGGCGGGATGTAGTCGGGAACGCCCTTGGGTGCGGAAAACACGTCTCTCAAAGTCCTCGGTGAGGGGCGGCCGGAGCGTCCTGCAACTGGAGCAGGTAGGGGTTCGTCGCACGCTCGCGGCCTATGGTCGTCGTCGGGCCGTGGCCGGGCAGCACCACCGTGTCGTCGGGCAAGGTCATGACCTTGCCCTGCAGGGACGACAGCATCGCGGAGTGGTCGCCACCCGGCAGGTCGGTGCGTCCGATGGAACCGGCGAAGAGCGTGTCACCCGAGAGGACCAGGCGACCCCCTTCCTGCGCGCCGGAGCGGAACATCACCGACCCGCCGGTATGGCCCGGCGTGTGGTCGACGGCGATCCGCAGCCCGGCGAGGTCCAGCTCGAGGCCGTCGGTCAGCTCGCGGACCTCCGAGGGCTCGCGCATCTCGAGGTTGCCGCCGAAGAACGCGGCCGACTCGGCGCTGATGCCCTTGAGCGGGTCGGACAGCATCGCCACGTCATCGGGGTGGATGTACGCGGGGACGTCGTTGCCGTCGCAGACGGGGGTGACGGAGAAGGTGTGGTCGAAGTGCCCGTGCGTGAGCAGCACGGCGACAGGCGTGAGACGGTGCTTGCGCAAGACCTGCTCGATCGGCTCGACCGCGTCCTGACCGGGGTCGATGATCACGCAGGGCTCGCCCTCACCGGCCGCCAGGACGAAGCAGTTCGCCTGGAGCGCCCCGGTGGGGAACCCGATCACGAGCACGAAAATGACCTCCCTGTTCAAGGACAGCCTAACCACCACACAAAGCTCATATGCCCAGGCCCTAGACTGCCGAGCCGACCGCCCTATTCGCATGAGTCCCTGGGGAGGGAGCACGTGCCCACCAACGAGCAGCGACGCGCGAACGCCAAGCGCAAGCTTGAGCGTCAGATGGTGTACCGCCAGGAGCGGGCCAAGAAGCGTCGCATCATCGCCGTCGTCTCGACGGTCGTCGTTGTTGCGCTCGTTGGAGGTGGTGTGTGGTTCCTCGCGACCAGCAACGTCTTCGGCAACGGTGACGCCGCCGCGTCGGAGACTCCTACCCAGGAGTCGGTGGACAAGGCGGAGAACATCCCCACCGCGCTGCACCAGATCCCGAAGCGCCCCCAGGCGCTGCCGGACAAGGTGAACTGTGAATACACGAAGGGCCAGGAGCCGGCGGCCAAGGAGAACACGCCGCCCGCGAACGGCGAGCAGCCCGCCACCGGCACGGTCGGCGTCACGCTCGGCACCTCGATCGGTGACCTGAAGTTCAACCTGGACCGCGCGCTCGCGCCGTGCACGGTGAACAACTTCGTGAACCTCGCGAAGCAGAAGTACTTCGACAACACGACGTGCCACCGCCTCGTGGTGACCGGCATCCAGGTCCTGCAGTGCGGCGACCCCGGCGGCAACGGCATGGGCGGCCCCGGCTACTCGTTCAAGGACGAGGTCTACCCGGAGCTCACCTACGGCCGCGGCGTGCTCGCCATGGCGAACTCGGGCCCGGACACCAACGGCTCGCAGTTCTTCATCGTCTACGGCGACGGCGCGAACCTGCAGGCCAAGTACTCGATCTTCGGCACGGTCGACGAGGAGTCGCTGAAGAAGATCGACGAGGTCGCGAAGACCGGCACGGTCTCGCAGCAGCCCGGCCAGGGCGACGGCAAGCCGAAGACCGCGGTCGACATCAAGTCGGCGCTGGTCGCCAACTAAGAGCTGCCCGGACACGACAGAGCCCCCGCCCTTCTCAGGACGGGGGCTCTTCTCGTCTCTTGCCCCAGTTGCCGTGACTCGCTACGACGCCGACGTCACCCGGTACACGTCGTAGACGCCCTCAATGCCGCGCACGGCCTTCAGAACGTGGCCGAGGTGCTTCGGGTCGCCCATCTCGAACGAGAACCGGCTGACGGCCACCCTGTCGCGCGACGTCGTCACCGACGCCGACAGGATGTTCACGCGCTCGTCCGCCAGCACCTTCGTGACGTCCGAGAGCAGCCGGTGCCGGTCGAGCGCCTCCACCTGGATGGCAACCAGGAACACGCTGGAGGCCGACGGCGCCCACTCGACGTCGAGGAGGCGCTCCGGCGACTTCAGCAGCTCCTCCGCGTTCGTGCAGTCGGTGCGGTGCACCGACACACCACCACCACGCGTGACGAAGCCGAGGATGTCGTCGCCCGGCACCGGCGTGCAGCAGCGGGCGAGCTTCACCCACACGTCGCCCGCGTCCTTGACGATCACGCCCGCGTCGCCGGTGGGGCGGCGCCGGGTGACCGTGGACGGGGTGGCGCGGTCGGCCAGTTCTTCCTCGGCGTGGTCGACACCGCCGAGCTGCGCCACGAGCCGTTGCACGACGTGACGGGCCGAGGTGTGACCCTCGCCGACCGCCGCGTACAGCGCGCTCATGTCCGGGTAGTGCAGTTCCTTCGCGAGGGCCTGCATCGAGTCGACAGAGACCAGGCGCTGGATCGGAAGCCCGACGCGCCGGACCTCCTTGGTGATCGCGTCCTTGCCCTGCTCGATCGCCTCTTCCTTGCGCTCCTTGGCGAACCACTGCTTGATCTTCGCCTTGGCGCGCGGGGACGCCACGAAGCTCAGCCAGTCGCGGGACGGGCCCGCACCCTCCGCCTTGGAGGTGAAGATCTCGACGACCTCGCCGTTCTCGAGCTTGCGCTCCAGGGCGACCAGGCGGCCGTTCACGCGGGCACCGATGCAGCGGTGACCCACCTCGGTGTGCACGGAGTAGGCGAAGTCGACCGGCGTGGAACCCGTCGGCAACGTCTCCACGTCACCCTTGGGGGTGAAAACGAAGATCTCGCGCGAGGCGAGGTCCCAGCGCAGGCCCTCCAGGAACTCACCGGGGTCTGCGGCTTCCCGCTGCCAGTCGAGGAGCTGGCGCATCCACGCCATCTCGTCGATCTCGACGGACTTGCCGTTGTGCGTGCCCTTGGTCTCCTTGTAGCGCCAGTGCGCCGCGATGCCGTACTCGGCCCTCTGGTGCATCTCCGAGGTGCGGATCTGCACCTCGAGGGGCTTTCCGTCGGGACCGATCACGGTCGTGTGCAGCGACTGGTACACGCCGAACCGCGGTTGCGCGATGTAGTCCTTGAACCGGCCCGGCATCGGCTGCCAGGCGGCGTGGACGACACCCATGGCGGCGTAGCAGTCCCGCACCTCGTCCACCAGGATCCGGACGCCCACGAGGTCGTGGATGTCGTCGAAGTCCCGGCCGCGGACGATCATCTTCTGGTTGATCGAGTAGTAGTGCTTCGGCCGGCCCTCGACCTTCGCGACGATCCGCGCGCTCTCGAGCTGGGAGTTCAGCTCGCTGACGACGGACCTCAGGTACGTGTCGCGACTCGGCGCGCGCTTGGCGACCAGGCGGACGATCTCGTCGTACTTCTTCGGCTGCAGGATGGCGAACGCCAGATCCTCCAGCTCCCACTTGACGGTCGCCATGCCCAGCCGGTGGGCGAGCGGTGCCAGCACCTCGAGGGTCTCGCGGGCCTTGCGGGCCTGCTTCTCGGGCGGCAGGAACCGCATGGTGCGCATGTTGTGCAGCCGGTCGGCGAGCTTGATGACCAGGACCCGCGGGTCCTTCGCCATCGCGATGACCATCTTGCGGATGGTCTCCGCCTCGGCAGCCGCCCCCAGCTTGACCTTGTCGAGCTTTGTCACCCCGTCGACCAGCCGGGCGACTTCCTCACCGAAGTCTTCCTTGAGCTGGTTGAGCGAGTAGTCGGTGTCTTCCACTGTGTCGTGCAGCAGCGCTGCCACCAGCGTCGTGGTGTCCATGCCCAGCTCGGCGAGGATGGTCGCCACGGCGAGCGGGTGGGTGATGTACGGATCGCCTGACTTGCGGCGCTGCGGGCGGTGCTTCTCCTCGGCAACGTCATACGCGTGCTGCAGAAGCGCCAGATCGGCCTTGGGATGGAGGTCACGGTGCACGGCGGCGAGAGGTTCGAGGACCTGCTTCACCGGGGCCGCACGTTGGGCGGTGATGCGCCGCGCAAGGCGGGCGCGCACGCGCCGGGTAGCCGACGGTTGAACAGCCGTCGCAGCGGGTTCGGTGTCTTGACTCAACCCCACGCTCCTCGGGTCTCGCGAGTACCGAGGATAACGCGTTTACGCTGACGAAACTTCCGATGGCGCGCTGAGCGGCACAGCTCACACGGTGAACGCCGCGCAAACTTACGTTGAGCCGATCAGGCGACGTCCTTCACGAACGCCCGCCAGGAGTCGAACGAGAACGCCAGGACCTCACCCCGAGTGGCTTTCGAGTCACGCACGAGAGCGTCTCCGGCGAGCGACACCTCGACGCAGGCGCTCTCGATCGTGTCATTGCTGTAGGAGCTCTTACGCCAGTTCCGCTGGTGGCTCATCGAGGTCCTTTCGGAGTCCGCTGACGTAGTTCGCCAGCAAGCTCCGCGATTGTCCCTCATCCAAGGCGATGGCATCCAACCACTTGAAGAACTCACGACTGTCCCGGATGGCACCGCCGTCGTGCGCGAACACCTGGCCCAGACCGGTTTCGCCGTACGCCAGCGGAGTGTGCTTCTCGAAACTGAACAACATGCGCGCCGATTGCCTCACCGGCGCCGTGCCCGCCGACATCGGCACGATTCGGAGCATGTGCGTGTGGAAGAGCAGGCGCAGGTATTGCTCCTCCATGACCTGGTCGTCGCCGACCCTCAACCGCAAGGCGAGCTCGTGCACGTAGAACAGACATTCCGGAGGATTCTGGCGCCGCATGATCGCCTGGCGTTCCGTGCGCAGTTGAACACCCTTGTCGATGTCCGCCGGGGCCACGCGGCCGCCCTCGACGAACAGCGCTCGCGCGTACTCCGGAATCTGGATGAGGCCCGGCATGGTGTGCACGTCGAAGCTGGTGATGCGCTTCGCCTGGGCCTCGGCCAACGCCAGGGTGCGCAGGTTGTCGGGCACCGTGACCACGTACGGGTCGAAGGCGTAGCGGTAGCGGTCGCGGAAGGCTTCGAAGTGGGTGGTGTCGCGGCCGCAGGTCAGCAGGTACTGCACGAGGTCGATCTCGCTCGCACGCGCCTTGCCCTTCTCGATGTTGGAGACCTTGCTCGGGTCCCAGCCGAGTTGTTCCGCGAAGGCGTGGCCGGTGAGGCCGGTGAACTTCTCGCGGAGGCGGCGCAGCTCGTCGCCCAGGTCGCGGCTGTAGGCGGTGGAGGTGATCGCAGTCATTCGTCCGACGGTAGGCATTGACCCTCCTCCACGAACCAGCTCGTTCGGATGAAAACGGGCACGCCGCTAGGCGGCGACGTGGCGGCCGGCGCGGTGCGCCGTGTTGGTTCTCGGGGTGCGGGCGGGGTCGAGCCAGGCGGGTGGGACGAAGGTCGGGACTCCATTGTGGAGCTTCACCTCCCAGTCGCTTCGGTGGATGAGGGTGTGGTGGTGGCGGCACAGCAGGGCCGCGTTGGTCACGGACGTCCCGCCGCCCTCCGACCAGAATCTGAGGTGGTGGGCGTCGCAGTGCTTCGGCGGGCGGTCGCAGCCCGGGAAGGTGCAGCCCTGGTCTCTGGCCACCAGCAGGCGGCGGATGGCGGCGGGGAAGGTTCTGGCCTTGCGGCCTATGTCCATCGCCTCAGACCGGCCGCCCAGCACCACCGGGATCACGCCCGCGTTGCAGGCGAGGCGGCGGACCAGGGTGGCCGGGACGCGGACGTGGTTGTCGAGCGTGCCGAAGCCCGTCTGCGCGACCAGGCCCTCGTACGGCATCGTCAGGGTGAGGGTGACCGGCTCACCGCCGTGCTCGGGCAGGCGGTCGGCGCGCAGCATCAGGTCGACCAGGTCGGCGAACGCGTCGCCTTCCCGCTCGGCACGCGAGCGCGGGTCGGGGCCTTCTTCCGGCGTGGTCGGGCGGGGCTTGGCCAGCGGGTCGATCATCGCCTCGAACTTCGCTCCGGCGATCTTGTCCAGCTTGGCCGACACCTCCAGCCAGTCGCCCTTCCACTCCATGCGCAACCGGTTGGCCGAGGGCTTGGGCTCGGCCTCGTTCGGCTCCGCGTCCTGCTGGTGGAGCCGGTACGCCAGCTCCTTGCCGAACGCCCGCACCGCACTGGGCTCGTGGGCCTGGGCGAACTCGACCACCGGCTGCTCCGCCGCGGGCGGCAGGTCCTTCATCACCTCGGCCACCGCCGAGATGTGCTCGCCCGAGAGCGCGCCCTCCGCCACCACGGCGGCGGTGATCGGCAGCTCGGGTTCCAGCACCGAACCGGTGGGCGTGAGCTGCTGAGCCAGCGACTCGGCTCGGTCGACCCACTGCCTCGCGGTCTTCAGGTCCCACCGCACGGCATGGCGCAGCAACTGAGCCACATTCCGATAACCCAACTCGGATGCCGCTCCGCGACGGGAAAGTTCCGCGATCTTCTGCATCATCACATTCTCGAGAACGCGAATTTCCACCACGTCTCCGACGACTGCGGCAAGCAGCTCGTCGGTGGCCAGAAGGCGGAAGTCTCGTTCGCTCATGCGTTCGACACTACCGCAATATCACAACGAAAACCTACGTCAGGCGGCACACGTTCGGGTGAACAGACTGGACAAACGCTATAGGCGCCGTTAGTGCACATCTCTCTAGATGCAACGCAACCACTAGCAACCACGCACGCAAATAAACGCGATGCACGCACACGGTCCACACGCCGCAACCGTCCACGAAAAGGGAGCGCAGAAATTCGTTCCGGCACACGCCCGACGAAGGAGGGCATGTGCCGGTTCGGCGAAGCCGTGCACGCGCAGCCGAGCCCACCTGACAGACTCGCCCCCGTGAGGACTCTGCTCTGGTGCGGCGCGATGACGTTCGTGTGGCTGGGCACGATGGCGTACCTGGCCCTCGACGACCCGGGCCACGTCGACACGAGGTCGATCGTCGGCTCATCAGTGGGCTGGGCGGTCGCAACGACGCTGAGCTGGCTCGTATTGCGCCGCGCAAAGGCCCCGAAGATCTGGGAGATCGCGGTCGTGACGGCCCCCGCATCGCTGGTGACGCTGGTCTTCGTCAGCGTCGGCGCCGCCTTCGTGGCCCCGCCGCCGGTGGCGTGAAATGCACTCGCACAGGCCGCTGTGGCACTGCGTGGCGTTCGCGGGCATCTGGTACGCGGCGATCGTCCTGCTCAACCTGGTCACCAACGGCCCCGACGAGGCACTGCGCACACTGGCACTGGGTGTGGTGCCGTGGCTCGGCGCGTCCGCCGCGCTGACACGGGTCGGGCACGGCGACATGAAGGCGTGGCGGCTGATCCTGCTGGGGCTGCCGATCTTCTACTTCCTGTGGGCCATCACCGTCGTGGTCGTCTACCGGTTCATCGCCATGCCGGTCACGGGCTGACATGCGAAAGGGCCGGCGACACGAGTCGCCGGCCCCGAGCACGAACCTCCTAGACGGTCATCAGCGCCTGGACGTCACGGCCCGCGAGCCGTGAGCGGCCTTCCAGCACCGAGATCTCCAGCACCACCGACACACCCGTCACGATGCCTCCCGCACGCTCCACGAGCGCGCAGGCGGCCTCCGCGGTGCCTCCGGTGGCGAGCACGTCGTCGACCACGACCACGCGCTGGCCCGGCTGGATGGCGTCGGCGGGCAGTTCCAGCGACGCGGTGCCGTACTCGAGCGCGTAGGACTGGGAGTCGGCGACGACCGGGAGCTTGCCCGGCTTGCGCAGCGGCACGACGCCGTAGCGCCAGCCGTAGCCCAGGGCAGCGCCCAGGAGGAAGCCGCGCGACTCGATGGCGGCGATCACCTGGGTGCTGTCGTCGATCTTGTCCTGGAGGGCGTCGACCACGGCGCGCAGGGCGTCGGGGTCGGTGAGGACCGGCGTGAAGTCCTGGAACACGACCCCCGGCTGGGGGAAGTCCCGGACTTCACGCATCAGTCCCAGTGCACGATCCAGTTTCAACGCTGGCGCTTCCCGGTCGGGCGGCGGCGGGCGTCGCCTGCCTTGGCGGTGCGGTGGGGCACCGACGCGGCGGCGGCGTACGCCTCCTCCTTGCGCAGGTCGGCGTTGAGGGCGTCGTCGTCGACCGACTCGATGCCCTCGGCGACCTGCGGGCCGATGGCCTTGGAGCGGCGGGCGGCCACGCGCTTGGCCTGCGCGATGTACTTCGGGTCGCGCATCTTCAGGTCCACCAGCACCGGGGTGGCGATGAAGATCGAGGACAGCGCGCCGATGAACATGCCGACGAGCTGCACGAGCGCCAGGTCCTGCAGGGTGCCGACGCCCAGGATGCCGACGCCGACGACCAGCAGGCCGACGACCGGGAGGAGCGCGATCAGCGAGGTGTTGATCGAGCGCATCAGGGTCTGGTTGAGCGCCAGGTTCGACGCCTCGGCGTAGGTGCGGCGGGTCAGGCCCAGCAGCCCTCGGGTGTTCTCCTTGACCTTGTCGAACACGACGACCGTGTCATACAGCGAGAAGCCGAGGATCGTGAGCAGACCGATCACCGTCGCCGGCGTCACCTCGAAGCCGATGAGCGAGTACACGCCCGCGGTGATGATGACGTCGTGGAACACGGCGACGAGCGCGCCGACGGCCATCTGCCACTCGAAGTAGAACACCAGGAAGATCGTCACCGCGATGAAGAACCAGAACAGGGCCCACAGGGCCTTGCCGCTGATCTCACCACCCCAGGACGCGGAGACGGCGCTGTCGGAGATCGACGTCTGACCGCCCTGCGGCTGGAGGTCCTGCGCGAGAGCCGTCTTGAGGGTGGCGACCTCGGCGACGTTCAGCGCCGGCGACTTGAGCTGGATCGTCGCGCTGGCGCCGGAACCGACTGCCTGCACGGCGTTCGGCTTCTTGCCGGGCAGTGCCTTCGCGTAGGTGTCCTCGACGGCGGTCGTCGTGATGGTCTGGCTGCTGGACGAGACCGAGGGCAGCGAGATCTTGGTGCCGCCCTCGAAGTCGATGCCCAGGTTGAAGCCCTTGAACACCATCGAGCCGATGCAGACCAGCAGGATGATGCCGGACACGATGTACCAGCGGGTGCGCTTGCCGACGATGTCGAAGGCGCCGTTGCCCACGTAGAGGCGCGAGAACACGCTGCTCATGTCAGGCCTCCTTCACGGCGGTCGTCTTACCGGTCGTGGTGGCGCGGTGCGCGGCGCCCTCGCGGGCGGCACCGCCCAGGCCGGACAGGTTCGAGTTGGACAGGAACTTGGACTTCGACGCCAGCGCGACCAGCGGGTGCGTCACGAGGAACACGACCACGAGGTCGAGGACCGTCGACATGCCCAGGGTGAACGCGAAGCCCTTCACCTGGCCGACCGCGATCACGTACAGCACGGCGGCGGCGATGAAGCTGACCGCGTCGGCGGAGAGGATCGTGCGGCGCGAACGGACCCATGCGCGTGGCACGGCCGAACGGAACGAACGGCCTTCACGCACCTCGTCTTTCAGTCGTTCGAAGAAGACGATGAACGAGTCCGCGGTGATACCGATGGCGACGATGAATCCCGCGATGCCGGCCAGGTCGAGCGTGAAGCCGATGACGCGGCCCAGCAGCACCAGGAACGCGTAGATGATCACGGCGGACAGCACCAGCGACAGGATCGTCAGGATGCCGAGCAGGCGGTAGTAGAACATGCAGTAGACGAAGACCAGGGCCAGGCCGATGCCGCCGGCGATCAGACCCGCCTTGAGCGACTGCAGGCCGAGCGTCGGGGAGATCGTCTGCGCCTCGGACGAGTCGAAGGACAGCGGCAGCGCGCCGTACTTCAGCGTGTTCGCGAGGTTCGTGGCTTCCTTCAGCGTGAACTTGCCGCTGATCTCGGTGGAACCACCCGAGATGGCCGCCTGGATGGTCGGCGCGGACATGACCTCGCCGTCGAGCACGACCGCGACGGCCTGCTGGACGTTGGCCGCGGTGAACGAGCCCCACTTGGTGCCGCCGTCGGACTTGAAGTCCAGGTTGACGACGTAGCCGGTGCCGTTCGGGTTGGCGTTCGCGGCGGCGTTGCTGATGTCCTCACCGGTCAGGCGGGAGTAGTTCGTGTAGTCGTCCGCCTTGGTCTCGGTGTCCTCCTTGGGAGGGTTGACCGGGGCCAGCGTGTACTTGAACTCGCCCTTCTCGTCACAGGTGACGAGCGGCTTGTCGAGGTCGTCGTTGCCGCGCAACGGGTCGGCCTTCGCGCAGTCGAGCATGAGCGCGGCCTGCTGCAGGACCTGCGGGTCCGTGGACTGGCGCAGCGCCTTCGCCTCCTGGATCTCCTTCGCGACCTTCGGGTCGACGTTGGAGGGGGCGGGCGGCGTGCTGGGCGCGGTGCTGGACGGCGCGGTGCTGCTCGACGGCGGCGTGCTGGAGGGCTGCGCGGCCAGGTTCGGCGCGGGGCGGCCCTGCGGGGCACCGCTCGAGGGCGGCGGGCTGCCGACGCTCTGGCTCGGCGGCGTCGACGGCGGCGTGCTCGCGTCGCCGGACGGCGGCGTGCTCGACTGCGTCGGGTTCGGCACGGCGCCGGCGGGGACCGGCTGGCCGATCACCTTGCGGAACGCGAGGCGAGCGGTCTGGCCGAGGCCCTTCGCGCCTTCGCTGTCCGCACCCGGGACCGTGATCACCAGGTTGTTGCCGTCCCGGACGACCTCGGCACCGGAAACGCCGAGACCGTTCACGCGGACCTCGATGAGGTCGCGGGCGCGGTTGAGCGCTTCCTCGCTGGGTTGGGCTCCGTCTTCCTGACGCGCGGTCAGCGTGACGAGCGTGCCACCCTGCAGGTCGATTCCGAGCTTGGGTTTGGCCGAACCGTTCCCGGTCAAGAAGACCAGGGCGTAGAGCGCGACCACGATGAGGACAAAACTCGCCAAATACTTCGCAGGGCGAATTTGCCCGGCCGGAGGTGCCACGATCCGTCCGTCTCCTAGTAGCGATGGTTTACGAGCGCGCAGCGTAACGCGCGCCAGGTGAGCTGCGCGTCACTACCTGGAGTTGGCGGTGTTCACAGTTGCCAACTCCAGGTGTCACGGGCTTCTTCGTTACTTCTTGGCGTTGTGGTCCAGGGGCTCCGCGACCTGTGCGACGGTCGTCGGCTCCTCGTCGACCTCGTCCACCTTGTCCTCCGCGACGACGGCCTCGTCGGTGTCCGCGACCTTCTCGCGGATCGCGGCGCGCAGCCAGCGGGTGACGACACCTTCGGAGATCTCGATGTCGATGGTGGTGTCGTGGCTGGCGTCGGCGACGGTGCCGTACAGGCCGGACGTCGTCATCACCTTGTCGCCGGGCGCGAGCGAGTTCTGCAACGACTGCTGCTCGGCCATCGCGCGCTTCTGCTTGCGCGCGCTGAGGAACAGCGGCACCGCGAGCAGAACCAGGAGCAACGGGAAAAGCAAACTGCCTAGGTCCATCATTCTCCGATCAAGTGGACATGCCTCGACGCACGCCCGAAATGTCCAGGTGCTTTCACCGATTGTGCCAGGTCACCACAGTTGATCACCGGCGGGCGGTTCCAGTCCCAGGTGGTGCCACGCGGCGGGCGTCGCCACTCGGCCGCGGGGCGTCCTGGCCAGCATGCCAGCCCGCACCAAATACGGCTCGCACACCTCTTCCACCGTGGTCGGTTCCTCACCGACCGCGACCGCGAGGGTGGAGACGCCGACCGGGCCGCCGCCGAAGCTCTTGACCAGGGCCGTCAGCACCGCGCGGTCGAGCCGGTCGAGGCCGAGGTGGTCGACGTCGTAGACGACCAGGGCCTGCTTCGCGATGTCCTCCGTCACCCTGCCGTCGGCCCTGACCTCCGCGAAGTCGCGGACGCGGCGCAGCAGGCGGTTCGCGATGCGGGGCGTGCCGCGGCTGCGGCCGGCGATCTCGATCGCGGCGTCCTCGGCGACGTCGACGCCGAGGATCTTGGCGCTGCGCTTGACGATGAGGTCGAGCTCATCGGCGCTGTAGAACTCCATGTGGCCGGTGAAGCCGAAGCGGTCGCGCAGCGGGCCGGTCAGGGAGCCGGACCTCGTCGTGGCCCCGACCAGCGTGAACGGTGCGATGTCGAGCGGGATGCTGGTGGCACCGGGGCCCTTGCCGACCATCACGTCGACCCGGAAGTCCTCCATCGCGAGGTAGAGCATCTCCTCCGCCGGCCGGGCCATGCGGTGGATCTCGTCGATGAACAGGACGTCGCCCTCGACGAGGTTGGACAGCATCGACGCCAGGTCGCCCGCGCGTTCGAGCGCCGGGCCGCTGGTGATGCGGATGGCCGCGCCGAGCTCCTTGGCGATGATCATGGCGAGCGAGGTCTTGCCCAGGCCGGGAGGGCCGCTGAGCAGCACGTGGTCCGGGGCGGCTCCTCGGCGCATGGCGCCGTGCAGGACCAGTTCGAGCTGTTCGCGGACGCGCTGCTGGCCGACGAACTCGTGCAGGTCGGCCGGGCGCAGGCTGGTCTCGACGTCGCGCTCGGCGGGCACGCCGTACGGGCTGAGCTCGTCCTCGGTCACTTGCGCCCCAGGGTCGCGAGCGCCCGGCGCAGGACGGCGGAGGTGGACTGGTCGGGGTTGTCGGAGAGGACCTTGTCGACGGAGGCCTCGGCGGACTTGGCCGGGAAGCCGAGGCCGAGGAGCGCCTCCACGACGTGGTCACGCGTCTGGCTGTGCGCGGGCGTCGTGGGCGTGGGGAGCTGACCGACCTTGTCGCGCAGCTCGATGATGAGGCGTTCCGCGCCCTTCTTGCCGATGCCCGGGACCTGGGTGAGCACGGTGATGTTGCCCTCGGCGAGGGCGTGGCGGAGCTTGTCCGGTTCGAGGACGGCGAGGGTGGCCAGCGCGATGCGCGGGCCGATGCCGCTCACGGTCTGCAGCAGGCCGAACAGCTCGCGGGCCTCGGCGTCGGCGAAGCCGAACAGGGTGAGGCTGTCCTCGCGGACGATCAGGGTGGTGGCGAGCGTCGTCTCCTCGCCGCGGCGCAGGCTCGCGAGGGTGGTCGGGGTGGCCTGGACGGCGAACCCGACACCGCCCACCTCGACGACGGCGTGGTCGAGGCCGACGTGCTGCACCTGGCCGCGCAGTGACGAGATCACCTGGTTCCTCCGGACTTCACGCTCGCGCAGGCGTCCCCTCGCGAAGGGGACCCCTTGATTTCATTCTTCCAGCCGGCACCGACAGTTTCGGCGCGCACTGAAGCCGTCATGACCCGCTCCGTCGCGCCGCCTCGGCCAGCTTCGCCTTGTGCACGCGGGCCAGCTCGGCCGCGCGGGCCTGCGCCTCCTCCAGGCGCGACCGCATCGGCGCGCGCCAGTGGTGGCAGATCGCGATCGCCAGCGCGTCCGCCGCGTCGGCCGGTTTCGGCGCGACCTTCAGGCCGAGCAGCTTGGTCACCATGGCGGTCACCTGCGCCTTGTCCGCGCGGCCCGACCCGGTGACGGCGGCCTTGACCTCGGACGGCGTGTGGAACTCGACGGGCAGGTTCCGCTGCGCGGCGGCCAGGGCGACGACGCCCGACGCCTGCGCGACCCCCATCGCGGTGCGGACGTTGTGCTGCGCGAAGACGCGTTCGATCGCCACGACCTGTGGTTCGTAACGGTCCAGCCACACGCAGAGGCCGTCGTACAGCTCGTGCAGGCGCACGGACAGAGGAGTGTCCACGGGCGTGCGCAGGACGTCGACGGCGACCATGCGCACGACCCGGCCAGGCCCGCCGTCGACCACGCCGAAGCCGCACCTGGTCAGACCGGGGTCGACCCCGAACACCCGCACAACAGCTCCCCGGATCGCTGAACGAACAACAGTTCGAACCATATCCGGTGCGCCCATGGGCGACTCGCACCGACACGGTTCGACAAGTCCGCGCCGCCGTCACTACGGTGGTCGGGTTTCGATCACAGGAGTAACGGTGAAGAGGTTCTGGGTCGTCGCCGGGTGCGTCGGCACCTTCATGGCGATCGCCATCCTCACCGCTCTGGCCACGCCCCGCGATATCGGTATCGCAATCGACAAGGTCGTGCAGCTCGTCTTCGCCATCGCGGCGTTGGTCGCCTACGCGCGCAGGCGTGACAGGTGGATGACAGCGGCGATGATCAGCCTGACCGTCGGGTTGTCGGCGTGGATCTGGGGCCAGCAGATCATGGGCGTGCAGCTGCCGACGTCCACGATCGCGCCGCTCGGGTTCACGATGGTGCCGGTGCTGTGCCTGGCCGCGGTCGTGGTGAAGGCGCAGAAGCGCCGTGCCGGCGACCTGCTGCCGAACTACCGCAGCCGCACCGTGGTCGTCCTCGACGGGCTGATCGTGATCGGGTCGCTGTTCGTGCTGACGTGGGTGTCGGCGCTCGAGTCGCTGACCCGCGCGTGGGCCACCGAGGGGCCGGGGTTCGCCACCGTCATCGCCCATCCCGCCGCGTACCTCGTGCTGCTCGTGACGATCGTGGTGATGTCGTGGACGCATCAGGCCGTGCGTCAGTGGCCGATGCTCTTCATCGCGCTGGCGGGCATCGCGCAGTCGTCGTCGGGCTGGGTGTTCGCGTTCCACATCGCCCAGGGCAACACGGCGATCCCGGCGACCACGGACATCGGTTTCATGCTGTGCCCGGCGTTCTTCCTGCTGAGCGCGCTCGCCCCGATGCACAACCTCGACCCCACGCCCGGACGCATGCGCACGGCCGATCTCCTGCACCTGTCGGTGCCGTACCTGCCGCTCGCGGTCACCGGTCTGTTCATCAGCTGGAACACCGCGACGGGCGGCCGGCTGAACCCGGTCGAGATCTACGTCGGGATCCTGGTCGTGTGCCTCGTGATCGTGCGTCAGCTGCTCACGATGATGGACAACGTGCGGCTGCTGGACCAGCTCCGCATCTCTCGCGAACAGCTACGGCACGAGGCGACGCACGACCCGTTGACCGGCGTCGCGAACCGCTCGCTGTTCCGCGAACGGCTGGAGCGCGCTCTCGCGGTTCGCGACCGCTCGACGCCGTTGATCCTGCTGTTCATCGACGTGGACGGTTTCAAGGCCGTCAACGACAACAACGGTCACGCCGAAGGTGACGCCGTTCTGCGCAACGTCGCCGCACGGCTGGAGAACAACGTCCGGCCGGAGGACACCGTGGCGCGGCTGGGCGGCGACGAGTTCGGCGTGCTGGTCGACGGCGGCGACGCGGACGAGATCGGGGCACGGCTGCTGACCGCGCTCGGACATCCGCACGAGGTGCTCGGCCGGGTGCACCGGGTGCACGCCAGCATCGGTGTGGCGCAAAGGTTCTCGTACGACCCCTCGATCACCGCCGACGACGTGCTGGGGGCCGCGGACGCCGCGATGTACACGGCGAAGCGGCTCGGCAAGGGCACCGTCGTCGTGCACGGTTCACCGCTACCGGAGATGACGTGACCCCTGAGCAGTTGATTTCGTCGCTGGGCATGCAGGAGCTCCCCGTCGAGGGCGGGTACTTCGCGCAGACGCACCGCTCCGACGAGGCGTCCGCGATCGCGTACCTGTTGCGCAGCCCCGACTTCTCCGGCATGCACGTGCTGGAGCACCTGGAGATCTACCACTTCCACGCCGGGTCGCCGTTGCGGATGCTGCTGCTGCACCCGGACGGCGCGGTGACCTCGCCGGTCCTCAGCGCGTCGAACCCGCAGGTCGTGGTGCCCGCGGGTGTGTGGCAGGGCAGCACTCCGGCCGGCGACTGGTCGTTGGTCGGCACGGTGGTGGTGCCTCCGTACACCGACGACGTCGTGGAGTTCGGGCACGCCGAGGACCTGTGCGCGCGTTATCCCGCACACGCTGCGCTCATTCGGCCTCTGTGCCGGTTCTAGCGTCACTAGGATCTTGGGAATGGCGCTCGTCCAGCTCAACGGCATCGACCTGAACGTCCAGACCGAGGGTTCCGGCGACCTCGTCGTGCTCGTGATGGGCACCGGCAGTCCCGGCCGGGTCTGGCGCACCTACCAGGTGCCCGCGCTGGTCAAGGCCGGTTACCGGGTGGCGTACTTCGACAACCGCGGCATCAGGCCGTCGTCGGAGTGCGCGGGCGGTTTCACCATCGACGACATGGTCGCCGACACCGCCGCGCTGATCAGGCACCTGGGCGGCCCCGCGCACGTGATCGGCACGTCGCTGGGCGGGCGCATCGTCCAGGAGCTGGCGCTGACCCAGCCCTCCCTGGTGCGCTCGGCGGTGATGATGGCGACCTCCGGCCGCCCCGAGCCGGTGCAGCAGGCGTGGACGCAGGCGCTGTGCGACCTGCACGACAAGGGCGTCGAGATCCCGCTGGCGTTCTACTCGGTCGCGTCGGTGCTCAGGAACCTGTCGCAGACGACGCTGGCCGACCCGGTGGTCGCCCGCGACTGGCTGCAGATGTACGAGTTCGCCGGCAACGCGCTCAGCGCGGGCGAACGCATCCAGCTCGCGCTGGGCGAGTACGACACCCGCCTGGCGGCCTACCGCGCCATCGCGGTGCGGTCGCTGGTCATCGGGTTCGCCGACGACCTCGTGCTGCCGCCGCGGTTGTCGCGCGAGGTCGCGGACGCGATCCCCGGCGCCCGGTACGCGGAGGTCTCGGACGCGGGGCACGTCGGGTACCTGGAGCGGCCGGACGAGGTCAACCGGCTGCTGGTGGAGTTCCTGGGCGGGACATGACCGCCGTCAGCGGTGCGCGGCCTGGCCAGTGGGGCGCAGCAGGATCTCGTTGACGTCCACAGTGGACGGTTGGGACACGGCGTAGAGCACCGCCCTGCCCACGTCGTCCGGCCGCAGCTTCGGGTCGTCCACACGCGACGGCGGGATGGCGTCGGTGTCGACCAGGCCCGGTTGGACCACCGTCACCCTGAC
The DNA here is from genome assembly GCF_014653695.1 of Lentzea cavernae. GTDB lineage: Bacteria > Actinomycetota > Actinomycetes > Mycobacteriales > Pseudonocardiaceae > Lentzea > Lentzea cavernae. The sequence continues at coordinate 408,662 of NZ_BNAR01000006.1, forward strand.
ACCGGTGTCCACCGCCTCCGCGCGGATCGCCTGTGCCAGGCCGGTGATCGCCCACTTCGTCGCCGAGTACAGGTTGCCCGGTCGCACGCCGCGGCCGGCGGCGGAGCCCGTCAGCACCAGGTGGCCGCCGGAGCGCATCAGTGCGGGCATGGCGGCGCGGGCGGTGAAGGCCGGGCCGCACACGTTGGTGACGACCATGTCCGTCCATTCGGAAGGTTCGGCGCCCGCCGATGAGACGAACGACGTGTCCACCGAAACGCCCGCGTTCGCGAACACGACATCGATTCGTCCCCAACGCGATTCCACTCGGGACATGAGATCTTGCACGGAATCCCAGGAAGAAACGTCGCATCGGGCGTCCCAGCCGCGATCACCGACAGATTCTTCCGCCGAGCGCGAGGCCCTGACCACCCGGTACCCCGCCTGAGCTGCCAGGGAGGCCGTCGCCGCCCCGATACCGCGGGAAGCGCCGGTCACCACGAAGACGTTTTCCATGATCGGAACCCTAGTGGCGCCGGTCGGCGCGGTGCCGGAGGAATTCGCGCACGGACGGGTGCATCGCGATGTCGACCCGAGTCAGGGAAACGTCAGTGCCGCCTGTTTGGATACCGCGCATGACATTGAACCGCAGGTCCGTGTTCGGGCTGGGAACCGTCGCGGCCGCGACGGCCGTGCTCGGCTCCAACGGTGCAGCACAAGCACAGGAAGACGCGGAGGTGGAGATCGAACGCTCCCCGGCGACGGCCGACCGGTCGCGCAAGCGCGTGGCACAGGTCTACCGGCGGCAGGTCCGCAAGGCCAGAGGCAGCTGGTCGTCGCTGATCACGGTCGCCGACCTCGACGGGGCCACGAAGTCCGCCGTGGACGAGAACGCGGACGTGGTCGTCGAGGCCTACAGCGTCAACAAGGTGGCGGTCGCCGTCGCCGTGCTGGACAAGGTGGACCGCGGGCTGATCAGGCTCGACCAGACGGTCACGGTGTCGTCCGCGATCGTCATCCAGGACACCGACGGCATCTTCGCGCTCGACGGCGCGTACCCGAGCGAGGTCACCGTCGGCCACGCGCTGGCGAACCTGCTGACCGTCTCGGACAACACCGCGGTCCGCCTGTGCGGCCTGGTCGTGCCGGCGCTGGAGCTCAACGAGATCCTGCGCTCCAAGGGTTTCGTGCACACCCAGGTCGTCCCGGTCGCGAATCCGAACCGGTTCTTCCTCGGCACCACGACGGCGCGCGAGACGCACACGTTGCTGCAGAAGCTGGTCGACGGGCAGCTGCTGTCCGCCGCGTCCACGGCGTACCTGCTGAACATCCTGCGCGCGACGGCGAGCTTCACCGACGGCGTGCGGCTCAACCTCACGACGAACGAGCGGCTGCGCGTCGCCACGAAGGCCGGGTGGTTCGAGGACGGCCGCAACGAGGCCGGGATCATGTTCAGCGCGGACGACCGGGCGATCCTGATCTACTCGATGTTCGCGTCCGGCGAGTTCGCCGGGGACGCGGCCGTCAACGCGGAGGACTTCAGCACCACGCACCCGGCCGTCGCGGCCCGCGCGGAGCTCGGACGGTCGATGTTCGACGCCGTCATCAAGATCACGACGACGCGTCCGAGGCACCGCGCGAAGGTCTACCGGTTCTTCAACGGCGGCTGAGTTCCTGAGATTTCTCTGAATTCCGGACCATCCCGCACGGGTTTCGGATATACAGGCACCGACGCCGGGGTCGGTCGTCGCCGCCGTCGACGACCGGCTTCCCGCGTTGTCCCCGCAGCACCTACAGCGCCGGTTCCACGATGTCGTGGTACCTGCGCGCCACCTGTTCGATCACCTCGTCGAAGTCCGCCGCCCAGATGGCCGCGTTGAAGATCTCGACCTCGACGTCGCCCGCGTACCCGGTCGCCGCGACGTGCCTGGTCAGCCGGTCCAGGTCGATGTCGCCGTCGCCGGGATAACCGCGGCCCAGCAACACGTCGGCGGGCACGGGCGTGAGCCAGTCGCACACCTGGTACGACGCGATGTGCGGCCCCGCGCGCACGATCTGCGCGTCCAGGTCGGGGTCCCACCACACGTGCAGCGCGTCGACGACGACACCGACCGACTCGTGCCGTTCGGCGAGGTCGAGCGCCTGGGACAACGTCGACAGGACACCGCGGTCCGCGCAGAACACCGGGTGCATCGGCTCGAGCGCCAGCACCACGCCCGCCTGCGCCGCGTACTCCGACAGTTCCGCGATGGCGTCGGCGACGCGCCGGCGTGCGCCGACGAGGTCCTTGTCGGCCTGCACTCCCCCGACGACCATCACCAGCGTGTCGGTGCGCAACGCCGCCGCCTCGTCGATCGCGCGGCGGTTGTCGTCCAGGGCGCCGCGGTTGTCGACGGCGGTGAGGAACCCTCCGCGGCACAACGACGACACCCGCAGCCCGGCGTCCCGGACGATCTTGGCGGTGCGTTCCAGGCCGTGGTCCGCGACCGGTTCGCGCCACAGCCCGATGGACTCGACGCCGTGCCGCGCACAGCCTTCGACGGCCTCGGCGACCGTCGCGCGTTTGATCGTGGCCTGGTTCAGCGAGAGGCGAGCCATTGCCGCCACCGCCGTTCCGCGAACTCCGGCTCGATCACGCCGGCGATCTCCGCGAGGCGTTTCGCCTCCGCCAGGTGTTCGACGCCGCGCGCGGATTCCAGGCCACCGAGGAGCTGGAACCGTTCCTGGTGCCCGGCGAGCCACGCCAGGAACACGACACCCGTCTTGTAGTAGTAGGTCGGAGCGCTGAACAGATGGCGGGACAACGGAACCGTCGGCGCCAGGATCCGGTGGAACTCGTCGGTGTCGCCTTCCGCGAGCTTCGCCAGCGCACGGGCGGCCACCGGCGCGATCGGGTCGAAGATGCCGAGCAGCGCGTGGCTGTGGCCCTGCGAGTCGCCCGCGATCAGGTCCGGGTAGTTGAAGTCGTCGCCGGTGTAGCAGCGAACACCCTCCGGCAACGCGCGGCGCAGCCCGATCTCGTGGTCCGCGTCGAGCAGCGAGACCTTCACGCCGTCGACCTTGTCCGGCCGCGAGCGGATGATCTCCAGGAAGTTCCGGGTGGCCCGCGCGACGTCGGCGGCGCCCCAGTACCCCTCGAGCTTCGGGTCGAACGCGGTGCCGAGCCAGTGCAGCACCACCGGTTCGCTGACGCGGTCGAGCAACGTGCCGTAGACCTTCTCGTAGTCCTCGGGGCCACGCGCCGCCGAGGCCAGCTGGCGCGAGCACATCAGCACGGGCTGCGCGCCGGCCTCTTGGACGACGTCGAGCTGCTCCAGGTAGGCGTCCAGCACGGCGCCGAGGTCCGCCTCCCCGGTCAGCTGATCGGTCGCGACGCCCGCGCAGATCCGCCCCGCCTTCTCGGCGGCGCTGCGGCGGACGAGCTCGGCGGCCGTCGGCCAGTCCAGGCCCATGCCGCGTTGCGCGGTGTCCATGGCCTCCGCGACACCGAGGCCGTGCGACCACAGGTGGTGCCGGAACGCGAGAGTCGCGTCCCAGTCCACTGTGCTCTCGTCCTGCGCCACGACGTGTGCCGCGGCGAACACGATCCGTTCACCACCGCTAGACATCGGCGATCTCCACGCGGCGTCCCTCCGAAGAGGACTGGAGACCGGCGGCGGCCAGCGCCACACCCCGTGCGCCCGCGCGGAAGTCGTGCGGGAACGGCGCGCCGTCGTAGACGTGGCGCAGGAACTCGGCCCACTGCACCTTGAAGCCGTTGTCGAAGTCCTCGTTGTCCGGCACCTGCTGCCACTGGTCGCGGAACGGGTGCGTGACCGGGAGGTCCGGGTTCCAGACGGGCTTCGGCGTGACGGCGCGGGGCTGCACGAAGCACTCGCGCAGCCCCGCGACCGCACTCCCCTCGGTGCCGTCCACTTGGAACTCCACGAGCTCGTCGCGGCGCACGCGCACGCACCACGACGAGTTGATCTGGGCGATGACGCCGTTCTCGATCTCGAAGATCCCGTACGCGGCGTCGTCCGCGGTCGCGGTGTAGGCGTTGTCCTGCTCGTCCCAGCGGGTCGGGATGTGCGTGACGGCCTTCGCGGTCACCGCCTCGACCCGGCCGAACAGGTCGTGCAGCAGGTAGCTCCAGTGGCAGAACATGTCCGCGACGATGCCGCCGCCGTCCTCCGCCCGGTAGTTCCAGCTCGGGCGCTGCGCGCTCTGCCAGTCGCCCTCGAAGACCCAGTAGCCGAACTCGCCGCGCACGCTGAGGATCCGGCCGAAGAAGCCGCCGTCGACCAGCCGCTTGAGCTTGCGGATGCCCGGCAGGTACAGCTTGTCCGCGACGACACCGTGCTTCACGCCCCTGGCGTCGGCCAGGCGGGCGAGCTGCAACGCCTCCTCGACCGTGTCCGACACCGGCTTCTCGGTGTAGACGTGCTTGCCGGCCTCGAGCGCCTTGGTGATCGACTCGACGTGCCGCGACGTGACCTGCGAGTCGAAGTAGACCTCCACGGACGGGTCGGCGAGCGCCCCGTCGAGGTCCGTCGTCCACCGCGCGAGGTCGTGCCGCTCGGCGATCTCCTTGAGCTTGTCCGCGTTGCGGCCCACGAGGACCGGCTCCACCTTCAGCAAGGTCCCGTCCTGCAACCGCACGCCCTCGTCGCGCAACGGCAGCAGGGACCGGACCAGGTGCTGGCGATATCCCATCCGCCCGGTGACGCCGTTGACCGCCACTCCGATGGTCCGAACCGCCATCACACCTCCCTGGTAGCAGCGCTGGAAAGCGCTTTCCCGCCACGCTAATCGCGGTGCTTCGCGGACGTCAACCTCCCCGCGAGCTAGTCTCAGCGCTCACATGCGTGTTGACGGAGGTGGTCGTGTCCGCCCGACAGGTGACGCTCGCCGAGGTGGCGAAGCAGGCGGGTGTGTCGTTGGCGACCGCTTCCCGCGTGCTCAACGGCAGCACCCGGCAGGTGAGCGAGGACCTGAGCGAGCGCGTCCTGCGCACCGCCGAGGAGCTCGGTTACGTGCCGAACGCCTCGGCCCAGGCGCTGGCCCGCAACTCGAGCTCGCTGGTCGGCCTGGTGGTCCACGACATCACCGACCCGTACTTCTCGTGCATCGCGGCGGGGGTGACGCGGGTGGCCGAGGAGGCCGGGCTCGTCGTCGTCCTCGGCACGACCGGGCGCCGTCCCGAGCGTGAGGCGGAGCTGCTCTCCACCCTGCGCGCGCATCGGGCGCGTGCGGTGGTGCTCGCCGGTTCGCGCACCACGGACCGTGCCTCGCAGTCACGGCTCGCGGCGGAGATCGACGCGTTCACCGAGCAGGGCGGGCGTGTCGCGTGCGTGTCGCAGGCGAAGCTCGGCACCGACACGGTCGTGCCCGGCAACCGGGCCGGAGGGCGCGCGCTCGCCCGTGCGCTGACGGAGCTCGGTCACAAGAAGTTCGCCGTATTGGGTGGTCCCTCCGATCTCGTGGTGGCCCGCGACCGGCTCGCCGGGTTCAAGGCGGGGCTCGCCGACGCCGGGATCGCGCCGCCCGTGGTCGTGAACGGCGCCTTCACTCGCGACGGCGGGTATGCGGCCGCGATGGAGCTGCTGGGCTCGAAATCGCGTGCGACCTGCGTGTTCGCCGTGACCGACGTGATGGCGATGGGCGCGATGGCCGCTCTGCGCGAACGCGGTGTGCGGGTGCCCGAGGACATGTCGATCGCCGGGTTCGACGACATCCCGACGTTGCGCGACACGGTGCCCGCCCTGTCGACCGTGCGGCTGCCGCTGGAGGAGATGGGCGAGATCGCCGCAGGTCTCGTGCTGGACGCCGGAGGTGACGAGGCCCGCACCGTCCGGGTGGCGGGTGAGGTGGTGCTCCGGGCCAGTACTGCCCACAATTAGACTCGTCTGGCTATTCACGTACTTAGTCATGAGGAGTTGAGCCGTCCCCATGGGGTCTGGCCCTGACTGGCATACCAACCCGGTCGACCGTTCGTGCTGCTCTGGGGCACGCAGGTGACCGGAACACTTCTGAGCCTGCTCGGTCTGCTCGCCGTCGTGGCGCTGACCGCGGGCACCTTCATAGCGGTGGCGGCGGAGTTCTCGCTGACCGCGCTGGAACGAAGCACCGTCGAACGCCACGTCGCCGAAGTCGGTGACGCGAAGGCGCGGACCATCGACCGTGCGCATCGCACTCTCTCGTTCCAGCTCTCCGGCGCACAGCTCGCCATCACCCTGACCACGCTGATCACCGGTTACATCGCGGAACCCGCGATCGCGAACCTGATCGAGCCCGGTCTCACCGCGGTCGGCGTGTCCGAACCCGTGGCGGACTGGTTGTCGCTGGCCCTCGCGCTGGCGATCGCCACGGCGTTGTCCATGGTGTTCGGCGAGCTCGTGCCCAAGAACCTCGCGATCGCGAAGCCCCTGGAGACCGCGCGGGGCGTGGTCGGCATCCAGGCGGGGTTCTCGACGGTCTTCCGCTGGCTGATCACCGCGATGAACAACTCGGCGAACTGGCTGGTCCGGCGCTTCGGCGTCGAACCGGTCGAGGAGCTGGCGTCCGCGCGGTCGCCCGAGGAGCTGGGCGCGCTGGTGCGCACCTCGGCGGAGCACGGCACGCTGGACGAGGGCACCGCCGCGCTGCTGGACCGCTCGCTGCGCTTCGGCGACAGGACGGCGGGCGAGCTGATGACGCCGCGTGTGCGCGTGGAGGCCCTCAGAGCGGACGCGACCGTGGCGGACCTCGTGATGAAGGCGCGCGAGACGGGTTTCTCGCGATTCCCGGTGCACAACGGGTCGTTGGACGAGGTCAGCGGCATCGTGCACGTGAAGCAGGCGTTCGCCGTGCCTGCCGCTCTGCGCGCGTCCACGCCGCTGTCGGCGGTGGAGCGGCCCGTGTACTCGGTGCCGGAAACCCTGGAGGGCGACGCGCTGCTGGACCGGCTGCGCGCGTCCGGGCTGCAGACCGCGCTCGTCGTGGACGAGTACGGCGGCACGGCCGGGATGGTGACGCTCGAGGACGTGGTCGAGGAGATCGTCGGCGACGTGCGCGACGAGCACGACCGCGGTGAGGCGGCGCCGGTGCGCTCGCTGGGCAAGGACAGCTGGATCGTGTCCGGGCTGCTGCGCGACGACGAGGTGGCCGACGCGACCGGGTTCCAGATGCCCGAGGGCGACTACGAGACGCTGGCCGGCCTGGTGCTGGCGCGGCTCGGGCGAATTCCGGACGTCGGCGACGAGATCCGCGTCGACGGGTGGAGGGTGACCGTCATGAGGATGGACAAGCACCGCGTGGCCGAGCTGCGGGTGGTGTCGTCCTCGTGAACTTCCTCGTCATAGTCCTGCTGCTGGCGGGCAACGCCTTCTTCGTCGGCGCCGAGTTCGCGGTGATCACCGCGCGCCGGGACCGGCTGGAGGCGTTGGCGGACAAGGGTTCCTCACGGGCCCGCACCGCGATCAAGGCGTCGCAGCAACTGCCGTTGCTGATCGCGGGCGCGCAACTGGGCATCACGCTGTGCTCGCTGGGCCTGGGTGCGATCGCCGAACCCGCTCTGGCCTCCGCGCTGGAGGGGCCCCTCGGCGCCGTGGGGCTGCCGGTGGCCGTGGTGCACGGTGTGGCGTTCGCGGTGGCGTTGGTCATCGTTGTCGCGCTGCACACGATCCTCGGCGAGATGGTGCCGAAGAACCTCGCGATCGCCGGTCCCGAGCGGGCCGCCGTGTGGCTGGTTCCGGTGCACTACGGGTTCTCGCGGATGATCGCGCCGGTGCTGGCGGGCTTCACCGCCGTGGGCCGGTGGGTGCTGCGCCGGTTCGACGTCGAGCCGGTCGACGAGCTGGAGTCGGCCTACACGCCGGACGAGCTGGCGTTGCTGATCGGCCAGTCGCGGTCGGAAGGCCTGCTGGAGGACTCGGAGCACCGGCGGCTCGCGCAGACGTTGTCGTCGGCCGAGCGCACGGTGGCCGACGTCCTGGTGCCGCTGGAGAAGCTCACGACGGTGCCCGCGTTCCCGACCGTCGGCGACATCGAGGCCGCCGTCGCCGCGACCGGGTTCTCCCGCTTCCCCGTGCTCTCCGATGCCGGCCTGGTCGGGTACCTGCATGTCAAGGACGTGCTGGACCTGGAGGGCGTGGCCACCTCGGTGCCGCGCGATCGTGTGCGCGGGCTGCCCGAGGTGCCCGTGGACGCCCACCTGGACGAGGCCCTGGCGGCGTTGCGCCGGGCGCAGTCGCACCTCGCGCGGGCAGTGGGCGCGGACGGTGCCGTGATCGGTGTCGTGGCGTTGGAGGACCTGCTGGAGGAGTACGTGGGCACCGTGCGCGACGGCACCCACGTGCGCTGGGTCTAGCGCGCTGGGATCACGGCGCTGGATTCATGGCGCTGGATCGTCACTTGCGGTGCGGATCTCGAGCATGAGGCAGCCGTGGTCCGTCCGGTAGGGACCGTGGGGCATTCCGGGGCGGCGGCTCGCGAAGTCGCCGGCCCGGAACGTCCGGCCCAGGGTGAGGTCGGTGAGGTCGCCTTCCAGCAGGTAGACCTCCTCGTGGTAGTCGTGGCGGATCACGCCCGTCGTGGTCAGGCCCGGTTCCCAGCGGGCGATCCTCGTCAGGGTCGTGGTGTCCGGGTCGCGGCTCAGGACCCGTTCGGTGACGCCCGGATCGGCCGGGTGCCAGTCGAGCGCGGCCACCGGGAAGAACTCGTGCTCCTCGCGCATCACAACCTCCGGTTCGCGAGCACCGGCAGCTTCGCGCGCACCTCGTCGACGAGGCTGGCGTCCACATCGGACAGGATCGTGCCGGGGGCGCCTTCGAGCCGGTCGCGCACGGTGCCGAACGGGTCGACCACGGCGCTGCGGCCGATTCCCGTGGGGGCGGAGCCGTGGTCCTGGTCGGGGTCGGCCTGGCCGCAGGCGAGGACCCACGAGGTCGCGTCCAGGGCTCGGGCGCGGACCAGGAGGTCCCACTGGTCGGCCTTGCCGGGGCCCGCTCCCCAGGAGGCGCCGAGCAGGACGACGGGCGCGGTCGTCGCGAGGGCGCGGAAGAGTTCGGGGAACCGGACGTCGTAGCAGGTGGCGAGGCCGATCGTGGTGCCGTCGACGTCGAAGGTCACGGGCTTGCCGCCGGGGGTGACGCCGTCGGACTCGCGGAAGCCGAACGCGTCGAACAGGTGGATCTTGTCGTAGCCGAGGTGCAGGCCCGCGCCCGTGACGAGCGTGGTGTTGGCGACCCTGCTCCCCTGCCCCGGTGTGAACATGCCGGCGACCACGACGACGCCGTGCTCGTCGGCGATCTCGCGGACCGCGGTCGCCCACGGGCCGTCGAGGGGTTCGGCGACCGGGCCCAGTGGCACGCCGAAGCGGCACTGAGTGGCTTCCGGGAACTGCACGACGCGTGCACCTCGTTCTGCCGCACTGGCCACGTGGGCGCGCACGGTGGCAAGGTTCTCCTGCGGATCAGCGGTGGAGCTGATCTGGCAAAGCGCGAAGCGCATGATCCTCCTCTGGTATACATGTTGTATGCAGGCTGCAGACTCGTTGTCCGGCAGAGAAAAGGCTTACGAGTTCCTCAAGGACACCATTCTCGCCGACCCCGAGATGCAGGGCCGGTTCATCAGCGAGCAGGACGTCGCCAACCAGATCGGCGTCTCCCGCACGCCGATCCGCGAGGCCCTGCTGCTGCTCGCGGCCGAAGACCTCGTGCAGCTCGTGCCGAAGAAGGGCGCGTACGTCGCGCCCTTGTCCTCGCGGCAGATCAGCGAGCTGATGGAGCTGCGCGGTGTCGTCGAGCGGTACGCCGCCGAGCGCACGATGGCCGAGGGCCTCGTGCCGTTGCGGAAGATGCAGGAGCTCATCGAGCAGCAGCGGTTCCTCGTCGAGGACGCGCGGCAGTTCATCGACGTCGACCGCCAGTTCCACGCGTTGCTGGTCGCGGCGACGGGCAACGAGCTGCTGACGAAGACGTACGAGGGGTTGCGCGCACGGCAGGTGCGCGCGGGCGTGGTCGCGCTGTACCGGGCGCACGGCAGGCAGCAGGCCGTGATCGACGAGCACGACGCGATCGTGGCCGCGCTCGAGTCCGGAGACGTCGGCGCGGCCACCGCGGCGATCACCGCTCACCTGGACACCACGTTGAAGGTGCTGCTCAACGGCTGAAGTTCTTCTTCCGGCTGCGGGTCGCGGCCGAGCCAGAGGCCGACGAGCGTCACCACGCACGCCACGGTGACGTAGAGGCCGACGACCACCCACGTGCCGAACCCGGCCAGCAGCGCGGTGAAGAGCAACGGGGCGATCGCGCCGCCGATCACTCCGGCCAGCGTGTAGGCGAGCGAGCTCCCGGTGTAGCGCAGGCGTTCGGTGAACTGCTCGGCGATGAACGCGGCCTGCGGCCCGTACATGAACGCGTGGAAGCCCAGGCCCACCACGACGCCGACGACGATCAGCGGCCACGACTTCGTGTCGATGAGCGGGAACAGCACGAACGGCCACACCGCGCCGAGCACCGCGGCCACCGCGTAGAGGCCGCGGCGGTTGACCTTGTCGGACAGCCAGCCGGCGAGCGGCATCAGGAACAGCTGGAAGCCCGAGGCGATCAGCACGGCGACGAGGCCGACGTTGCGCGGCAGGCCCAGCTGGGTCGTGAGGTAGGTCAGCACGAACACGGTGTGCAGCGCGTAGAGCACGTCCGGGCCGACGCGGCACAGCACGGCGGCGACCAGCGGCCGGGTCTGCGTGCGGAACACCTCGCTGATCGGCGCGGACGGGCGGTCGCCGCGGGCCTGGATCGCCTTGAAGACCGGGGTCTCCTCCAGCTTCACGCGGATCCACAGCCCGAAGATGACGAGCACCGCGGACAGCAGGAACGCCACGCGCCAGCCCCACGACATGAACGCGGCGTCCGACAGCGCCACGCCGAGGACCGCGAGCACGCCGTTCGCCATCAGGTTGCCGGCGGGCGGGCCGATCTGGGCGGCCGACGCCCAGAAGCCGCGTTGCCGCGGGTCGCCGTACTCGCTCGACAGCAGCACGGCGCCGCCCCACTCGCCGCCGAGGCCGACGCCCTGCGCGAACCGCAGCAGCACGAGCAGCACACCGGCCGCCGGGCCGATCGCGGCGTGCGTCGGCAGCAGGCCGATGAGCAGCGTCGCGACACCGGTGATCAGCAACGTCGTGACGAGCACGCGCTTGCGGCCGATCTTGTCGCCGAGCCGGCCGAACAGGAACCCGCCCAGCGGCCGTGACAGGTAGCCGACGGCGTAGGTCGAGAACGCGAGCAGCGTCGCGGTCAGCGGTTCGGAGCTCGGGAAGAACAACGGGCCCAGCACGACGGCCGCGGCGACGTTGTAGATCGCGAAGTCGTACCACTCCAGGGCGGTACCGGAGAGCGAGGCCACGAAGGCGCGCACGAGGGCGCTGCGGGGCACGTCCGGTGTCCCCGGCTGTGGTGTCCCCGGCTGTGGTGTCCCCGGCTGTGGTGTCCCCGGCTGTGGTGTCCCCGGCTGAGGTGTCCCCGGCTGTGGTGTTGCTGTCGTTGCTGAATCAGGCGGCATGGCGTAATACTGCCTGTATACAACTCGTATGCGCAAGGAGTACCGCATGTCTACCGTTCGTACACAGGCCACTACGCTGTCCTTCGACCTGCCTGACGGCTCCGTCGCCGAGGTCGCCGTGACGACCTTGCTCAACGGCGGCTACGCGGGTCGCAGCCAGGAGGACGTGGCCGCTCACGTGCGCGAACTCGCCGAGCTGGGTGTGCCGGCGCCGTCCGTGACGCCGAGCCTCTACCCCGTTTCGCCGTACCTCGCGCAGCAGACGTCGACGGTGCCCGCGCAGCACGGCAAGACGTCGGGCGAGGCGGAGTGGGCGTTGGTGGTCACTGATTCAGATGTCCTGCTGACGGTCGCATGCGACCACACGGACCGCGCGCTGGAAGTGCACGGAGTGGCCTGGAGCAAGAACGCCGGGCCGGACGTGCTGGGCCGCAAGGCGTGGCGCCTCGCGGACGTGGCGGACCGGATCGACTCGATCGAGCTCACCGCGTGGGCCGGCGGCGTGGAGATCCAGCGCGGCACCCTGGCCGAGCTGCTGACCCCGCGGTACTGGGTGGACCGGCTCGAGGAGCTCGGCCTGCTCGCGCCCGGCACGGTGCTGCTGTCCGGCACGATCCCGATGCACCACGGCGTGGACCAGTTCGCGTCGCGGTGGCGCGTGGAGCTGCGCGACCCGGCCACCGGTGACGTCCTCGACTGCGACTACGAGGTCACGCGGCTGCCCGACCCCATCGGCTGAGCCGGTATGCGTCTCCCGGACCCGTGTCGATCCGGGGGCCGCCGCGTTCGACGTCCCTGTGGAGGACCAACCACAGGGAGGCACACGACATGGGCAAGGTCTACACGGGCGCCAGCACCTCGATCGACGGGTACGTCTCGGGCCCGGACTTCTCCGGCTTCGACAAGCTGTTCGCCTGGTACGAGGCGGGCGACGTGGCGTTCACGGTGCCGACGGGGGCGATGACCGTCCACCTCACGCCGGCCAGCGCCGCCCACTACAGCGGGCTGATCCAGGCGACCGGCGCGTTGGTGGTGGGGCGCAGGCTCTACGACTTCACGAACGGCTGGGGCGGCCAGCACCCGATGGGCGTGCACACCGTCGTGCTCACCCATCGGCCGTTGGAGGACAACGAGCACTTCACGTTCATCAACGGCGGCATCGAGGAAGCCGTTGCGGTGGCTCAGGAGCACGCGGGCGAGAAGGGCGTCGGCCTGAACTCCGGCGAGATCGCGCGGCAGGCGATCGACGCGGGGCTGGTGGACGAGATCTTCCTCGACCTCGTGCCGGTGATCCTCGGCGGAGGCACGCCGTTCTTCGCGCCCGGCAGGGGGTACGAGTTGGAGGGGCCGGTCTCGGTAATCGAGTCGAGGTCGGTCACGCACCTGCGCTACAAAGTGAGGTATGAAGCTCCGGAGGGTGACTGACGCGGACGCGGCGGAGTTGCTCCAGGCCGTTCAGGAATCGCTCGCGCACCTGCGACCGTGGATGCCGTGGGCCGCAGGCGACTACGGCGCGCCGGAACTCGCCGAGTTCCTCGCGGACGCCGCGAACGGCTGGGAGCGCGGAACGCTGTTCCCGCACCTCATCACCGTCGACGACGCGATCGTCGGCCTGGTGACGGCGAACCGGAAGCGCGGCGACGACATCGTGGAGATCGGCTACTGGCTGCATCCCGCGCACACCGGACGGGGTCACGTCACGGCGGCGACGGCGGAGCTGGTCGAGTTCGCGTTCGCGCTGAAGGGCGTGCGCGGGGTCCAGATCTGGCACGACGAGGCCAACGTCGCGAGCAGCGGTGTGCCACGGCGGCTCGGGTTCACCGAGGTCGATCGCCGCACACCGCCGCGCGAACCCGCGATCGGCAACCGCGTCGGGGTGGACGTGGTGTGGGAGCTGCGCCGCTAGACCTCAAGAGGCCAGCGACGCCTTCACCGCGCGGGTGCGGTCGTCGGCGAGGACTTCCTCGTCGCCGTTCTCGATCGCCCGCAGCACCTGGGCGACCAGGTCCTCGGTCGTGATCTTCGGGCCGTCCTGCCCCGCCGCCATGTCGGTGTCGATGAAGCCGGAGTGCACCGCGACGACCTTCGTCCCCTGGTCGCGCAGCGCTTCCCGCGTCGACTTCGTCAGCGACCACGCCGCCGCCTTGGTGGCCGCGTAGCCGCGCCAGGCCGGGCGGCCGATGAACGACAGGATGCTCAGCACGTTGACGATCACGCCGCCGCCGTTGGCCTTGAGCACCGGTGCGAACGCGTCGGTCGTGCGGACAATGCCGAAGAAGTTGACCTCGAACTCCGCCTTGAGGCTGTCGACGTCCGGGCCCGCGACGAGCACGCCGGCGTTGTTGACGACGATCGAGACGTCGCCGAGCTCCTTCGCGGCGGCCTCGACCTGCGCGTCGTCGGTCACGTCCAGCTGAACGGGCACGACGCCCTCGTCGACGATCGTCGCGGGGTTCCGCGCGCCGCCGTAGACCTTCGCGCCGCGCTTCACGAACTCCTGCGCGAACGCCCTGCCGAGCCCGCGGTTGGCTCCGGTCACCAGCACCGCTGCACCGTTGAAGTCCATCACTACCTCCTGAGTTGGCTTTCCCAACTCACGTTAGCGAGGTGGGTTGGATTTGCCAACTCACTGATAGGATGGTCACATGGCACCCCGAACCTGCTCCGTGGCGAACGCCCTGGACGTCGTCGGCGAGCGCTGGTCACTGCTGGCGTTGCGCGAGGTCTTCTTCGGCAACACGCGGTTCGACCAGATCGTGGCGAACACGGGCGCGTCGCGTGACGTGCTGACGGTGCGGCTGAAGAAGCTGGTCGCCACCGGCCTGCTGGAGAAGCACCAGTACTCCGAGCACCCGCCGCGGCACGAGTACCAGCTGACCGACACGGGGCGAGCGCTGCACAACGTGTTCTTGATGCTCAAGGAGTGGGGCGACGACTACGTGACGCAGGGCCCCCTCCCGCTCGTGTACCAGCACTCGTGCGGTCACGTGCTGGAGCCGCGCGTCGTGTGCGCGCACTGCGGCGAGGAAGCGACTCTCGAGTCGCTCAGCCGTGCCGGGGAGCCGACCCACTAAGTTGGGCGGCATGAGTGAGGACGACGAGGACGAGTTCGCCGAGGACGACGACTTCGAGGACGAGGAAGACCCGGACGACCTCTTCGCCGTCACGCCCGAGCCGCGCACGGTCTGCCACCTGTGCGGAGGGGCGAGCTACATCGCCGCGCCCACGCTGGCGATCATCGGTGGTGCGCCGCGGACCGTCGACAACGGGCGCGAGTGCCCGCACTGCAACGGCGCGCGGACGTTCACCGGGCTCGTGCCGCCGCTTTAGCCCTGTTCTCGGCGTGCCAATCGAGGAACTCGGGCACCGACAGGCGCGCCACCTCGTCGCCGATGACGTCGAGGGCCAGGTCGGAGGACCGCTTGAAGCGCACGCAGGTCTTGCCCATGTCGAGCTTCTTGCCGGTCTCCGCCCACCTGGCGCGGAAGGACTCCTCGAACTCCTCCATGACCGTGGTCAGGTAGACGGAGTAGTAGCGCTTCTGGGCGCCGAGGGCGACGTAGAGCAGCGGCTTCTTGTTGTAGGTCGGGCCGCTCACCTCCAGCGGCACCCCGTAGGTGATCAGGCCCCAGTCCAGGGCCTCGACGTACCCGTCGGGGAGGTTGGCCAGGATGACGTCGCGCACGGTCTCGACCTCGGCGCGCTGCTCGTCGGGCAGTTCGGCGAGGTACTGGGCGACCGTGGAGGCGTTGCTCTTCACCATGCGCGTACGGTAATCGCCCGTGGAGGTCCTGACCCGAGCCGAATGGCACCAATTGCGCGATTCGCACGTCACGCGCGTGCGCCGGTTCACGGGTCCGCACCAGGAACGGAAGCTTCGCAAGGAGAAGCACCCGGTCATGGACTTCCTCTTCACCTACTACAGCCATCGGCCCGTGCGGCTCGAACGGTGGCATCCGGGTCCCGGCATCGTCCTCGAGGACGCGGCGGAGTACCTGGCGTTCCCGCACTACAAGCAGGTCGACGAGGGCGTCACGCTCGACGTCGGCAGCTTCCTCGATCAGCGGGCCAAGACGCTGGAGTTCGTGCGGGCGCTGCTCGCGGCGACGCTGGGCCGCCCGGCCCGGCTCGGCTGCTTCGGGCTGCACGAGTGGGCGATGGTCTACCGGCAGCAGCCCGAGGAGGTCCGGCACAACGCGTGGCCGTTGCGGCTGGGCAGCGACGGCACCGACCAGGTGGTCGAGGAGAGCCGGATCCAGTGCGGGCACTTCGACGCGTTCCGCTTCTTCACGTCACCCGCTCGGCCGCGCAACGCTCTGCAGCCCACTCGTGACGACCAGTTGTCGAACGAGCAGCCGGGGTGCCTGCACGCGAACATGGACCTGTTCAAGTGGGCGTACAAAATGGAGCCCGCGACGCCTTCGGAGTTGGTCGCCGACTGCTTCGAACTGGCCGCTGACGTGCGCGAACTCGACATGCAGGCCTCGCCGTACGACCTGGCAGGCCTCGGTTACGGACCGGTGCGGATCGAGACGCCGGAGGGGCGCGCGGAGTACGTCCGGCGGCAGGCGGAGTTCGCCGAACGGGCGCGACCGTTGCGAGAACGGCTCATCTTCGTATGCCAGTCGATACTTGCAGTGACTTCACTCTGCTGACTGAGTTCACCTGTTAGCGTGATTGGCGGTCGTCGGGGGCCGCTGAGTAGTTGTGAGGGATCGATGTCTCGACACCGCACTCTGCGGGCGAAGGTGAAGCGCGGAATCGCCAAGTGGCCCGTGCTCATCGTCGTGCTCGTGGTGCTGCTTGGCCTCAGCTGGCTCGCCCTGTCGTGGGCCGGCGACATCCTCGACAAGCGTTCTCAGGCGTTGGCCCAGAACTGCAGTGAGGGCGACTCGGTGCTGCGCGTGTCCGTGACGCCCAGCGTCGCCGAGGCCGTGAGGGACGTCGCACGCGCGTACAGCGCGACACGGCCCGTTGTGTACGACCACTGCATCGCGATCGAAGTGACTTCCGCGGACTCCTCCGCGGTGCTCGAAGGCCTGACGACGACCTGGGACGAGACGAAGCTCGGCAAGCGGCCCCACGCGTGGCTGCCCGACTCGACGCTCTGGGCGAACAGGCTCACCGCGCTCAACGCGAAGCTGGTCGGCTCGGCGCCGAAGTCCGTCGGCACGTCCCCGGTGCTGCTCGCCGCCCCCGAGGCCGCCGCGCCGGTGCTGAAGGACTTCCGCTGGACGGACATGCCCGAGGTGACGGACTGGGAGAAGTACGGCACGTCCTGGGGCCGGTTCAGCGTCGCGATGCCCGACCCCGCGGCGAACACGGCGTCCGCACTCGCGATCCAGTCGGCGCTGGCCGGCGGCACGGGCCCCGTCACGGCGGAGTCGCTCGGGTCGGACGCGTCGAAGTCGGCTCTGTCCAAGCTCGCGGCCGCCGTGCCGCCGGAGGTGCCGCCCACGACGCGGGACGCGTTGCGGCGCCTGGGTGACAGCGCGACGGTCAACGCGGCGGGCTTCTCGGTCACGCCGGTGTCCGAAGTGGACCTGTTCAAGCACAACACGGGCAAGGAAGCCCCGTCGAAGCCGTTGGTCGGCGTGCTGCCGGCCGGACCGGCCCCGGTGGCGGACTTCCCGTACGTCGCCCTGGGCGGCACCGAGGTGGGCGAGGCGGAAGTGCGTGCGGCGCAGGCGTTCCGCGACTTCATGACCGAACCCTCGCAGCAGGCGATCCTCGCCAAGGGCGGGTTGCGGGTGGAGTCCACTCAGGACCGTCCGTCGCCGTCGCCGGGTGTCTCGTGGGCCCCCGTCACGGAGAACCTCGTCGCCGCCGACGCCACGACGACCCAGCAGATCTCCTCGGCCTGGCAGTCCGCCGACCGCGGCGGCCAGGTGGTCACGGTGCTCGCGGACGTCTCCACGTCGATGAAACCCCGGCTGGACAAGGTGAAGGCCGCGCTGCGCGGCCAGGTGGACAGGTCGGTGTCGGGCTCGTTCGGGCTGTGGGAGTTCGCGCGCGACCTCGACGGTTCCAAGCCGGTCAAGCAACTGGTCGCGACCGCGCCGGTCAGCGAGAAGCGCGAGGCGTTGCGCAGGTCGATCGACGCGCTCAAGACCGCGGAGGGTTCGCAGCTCTACAGCGCGCTCGCGACCTGTTACGAGACCGCGCACGACGGGTTCGTGGCCGGGCGGGTCAACCGGGTCGTGGTGATCACCGACGGCAAGTCCGACGGCGGCATCGACCTGGCGGCGCTCAAGGCGCAGTTGCACGGGACGGACCTGCCGGTCAGCTTCATCGCGATCGGCGGTGACGTCGACAGGGACGCGCTGACGGACATCGCGCAGACGACCGGCGGTTCGGTGTCGGTGGTGGAGAACGAGAACGGCGTGGAGGCCGCGCTCGGTCAGGTGCTGTCCACGAAGGCCTGACCGAGGCGGTCCTCGTCAGGCCGCGTTGAAGCGGTCCGGGTCGGGGCCGGTGCGGGTGCCGTTGTCGAGCTCGGTGATCACCAGCATGTCGTCGTTGGCCAGCTCGAAGTCGAAGATGTCGATGTTCTCCTTGATCCGGTACGGCGTGACGGACTTCGGGATCACGACGATGCCGAGCTGCACGTGCCAGCGCAGCACGATCTGGGCCGGTGTCTTGCCGTACTTCTCGGCGAGGGCGGCGATGTCGGGTTCGCGCAGCAGCGCGCCCTGCCCCAGCGGTGACCACGCCTCGGTGGCGATGCGGTGCGTCACGTGCACCTTGCGCATCTCCTCCTGCTGCAGCAACGGGTGCAGCTCGATCTGGTTCACCGCCGGGGTGGTCGGGAACTCGTCGAACAGGCGCTGCAGGTGCGGGGTGTGGAAGTTCGAGACGCCGATCGCGCGCACCCGGCCGTCCGAGTACAGCTGCTCCAGCGCGCGCCAGCTCTCGGCGAAGAGGTCGCGCTTCGGCGTGGGCCAGTGGATGAGGTAGAGGTCGAGCACGTCGAGGCGCAGGCGGCGCAGGCTCTCGTCGAACGCGCGCAGCGTCGAGTCGTAGCCCTGGTCGGCGTTCCACAGCTTCGTCGTGATGAAGAGGTCCGGGACGCCGGCGATCGCGTCGCCGACACCGGACTCGTTGCCGTAGGCCGCGGCCGTGTCGATGCTGCGGTAGCCGGCCTCGATCGCCGTCGTGACCGCACCGGCCACCTGGTCCTCCGGCACCTGGTAGACGCCGAAGCCGAGTTGGGGGATCCGTACTCCGTTGTTCAACGAGATCAGCGGAACCATGCGGGTAGCTTCGCACCGTTGTAGACGTCCTGCATCGCCTTCACCGCGTCGATGATTTCGGTTCGCACTTCGTTCGGCGCCAGGACTTCCACGTCCGCACCGAATTTGAGCAGGTCAGCGACGGCGTGCCGGTTCGACTCGGTGGGAAAGCCGAACTCCTGCCCCGGCCGCGGTGCCAGCTCACGGATCGCGCGTGCCTGGTAGCCGCTGAGCAGGTACTGGGTCTTGTCCAGTCCGGACCGCGTCATGCGCACCTCGACGCGTTCGCCGTACATGCGCGCCTCGAACTGCTCCGACCACTCGGCCCAGAAGCGTGCGAGGTCGAAGTCGCCGGGACGGTCGAACGTCTCGGGCAGGGCCTGCGACGACAGCACGCGGGAGACGCGGTAGGTGCGCCCGCTGCCGACGAAGTACCAGGTGCCCGCCTTGAGCACGAGGCCGTACGGGTCGACCTCGCGCTCGACCGTGTCGCCGCCCCACCGCTGGTAGGTCATGCGGACCCTGCGCTGCTCCCAGACGGCGTCGGCGATCGTGGCGAGGTGCTCGGCGGGTTCGTCGCCGCGGAACCACGACGGGGTGTCGAGGTGGAAGCGCTGGCGGATCTGCTCGGCGCGCGAGCGCAGCTCGGTCGGCAGCGCGGCGAGGAGCTTGAGCTGGGCGGCGGCCGCGAACTCCCCCAGCCCCAGCGCCTGCGCGGGTCCCGGGAGGCCGGCGAGGAACAACGACTGCGCCTCGCCGGTCGTCAGGCCGGTCAGCCGGGTGCGGTACCCGTCCACCAGCTGGTAGCCGCCGGCCGGGCCGCGGTCGGAGTAGATCGGGATGCCGGACGCCGACAGGGCCTCGACGTCGCGGTAGATCGTGCGCGGCGAGACCTCCAGCTCCTCGGCCAGCTCGTCCGCCGTCATCCGGCCCCTCGACTGCAGGAGCAGGAGGACCTGGATGAGCCTTCCGGATTTCATGGGGATGAACCTGACACGATCTGTCAGGAATTACCAGCACAGTGACGGTCATGAAGGCAACCGGAACCATCGAAGTGAAGAGCTGGGACGAGAAGACCTGGGACGGCCGCCCCTACAAGGAGGTCGAGGGCCGCAAGCTCACCGAGGCGCACGTCCAGTTCTCGTACGCGGGCGACGTCAGCGGCGCCGGGAGCTGCCGGTACCTCATGTACTACGGCGACGACGTGGCGTGGACGACCGCGCTGGAGGAGATCGTGACCGACGAGGGCACGCTGGTGCTGCGGCACGTCGGCGCCTACCGGTCCTCTGTGGAGGGCTCCACGGAGGTCGTCGACGGCACCGGGAGGTACCTGAACGCGCGAGGTGCGGTGACGGTCGTCTGGGCGGAGGATGGCAGCGGTACCTACACCCTGGAGTGCGAGGTCTGACGATGACCAACGCCCCCGTCTACGACGCGGCCAAGCACCGGATCACCTCGCTGGTCGAGGGCCGTGACCCCGTCACGCCCGTGGCGGCGACGCCCGGCTGGTCGGTCAAGGACGTGGTGGCGCACCTCGCCGGCGGTCTGCGCGACTTCGTGGACCGCCGGTTCGACGGCGTCGAGTCCGGTGAGTGGGGCGAGCGGCAGGTCCGCGACCGGCGCGGCAACACGCTGTCCGACGCCTTCGCCGAGTGGGACGCGAACCTGGAGCTCGCCAGGCCGTTGTTCGACACGCCGATGGGGCCGGTGCTGGTGTCCGAGGTGATCGCGCACGAGCACGACCTCCGCGCGGCGCTGGGGGTTGCTGGTGACCGGGACGGCGTCGAGGTGCGGGCGGCGCTGGTGCGGCCGTTGCAGCAGCTCGACCAGCGGATGCGGGAGAACGACGTGCCGGCGTTGCGGATCGCGCTGGAGCACGGCGACCGCGTGCTCGGCCACGGCGAGCCCGCCGGGACGTTGCGGACGACGTCGTTCGAGCTGATGCGCGCCATCGGCGGGCGGCGGTCGGCCGACCAGATCAAGGCGCTGGACTGGGACGGTGATCCGGACGTGTGGATCTCGTCGCTCGCGTTGTTCGGACGGCACCGCGCGGAGCCGTTCGAGGAGTAGCTTTCCCGCGTGACCGACTGGCTCTCCGACACCCGCGACTCCTACGACACGGTGGCGGTCAGCTACGCCGACCACACGCGCGACCTCCTGGACGGCCTACCCCACCTGCGGGCGGCGTTGCGGGTGTTCGCGGAGCAGGTGAGCGGGCCGGTCGCCGACGTCGGCTGCGGGCCCGGTCAGATCACGGCGCTGCTGCACGGGATGGGCGTGGACGCGTCCGGCATCGACCTCTCCCCCGCGATGGTCGCGCTGGCCCGGAGCGAGCACCCCGGCCTGCGGTTCGAGGTGGGGTCGATGACCGAACCGCTCCCCGGTCCGCTCGGCGGGATCATCGCCTGGTGGTCGCTGATCCACGTGCCGGACGACCTGGTGCCCGTGGTGTTCGGGCACTTCCACGACGCGTTGCAGCCGGACGGGTTGCTGCAGCTCGGTTTCCACGTCGGTGACCGCACGAACCTGAAGACGCAGGGCTACGGCGGGCACCCGATGCGGGTGCACGTTCACTTGCGACCGCCGGAACGGGTCGCGGACTGGCTGCGGGCGGCCGGGTTCACCGTCGAGGCGCAGTGGCTGCTCGGCACCGATGGCGCCATCCTCTTCGCACGGCGCGGGTGAGACCATCGGACCGTGTCAGATGAACAGACGTGCCAGCGGTGCGGCGAGACGGTGGAGCTCGAGAAGGAAGACTTCGAGCTCTTCGAGCGGATGCACCCCGACTGCTTCCACTTCGCGTTCGAGCACGACCTGACCAAGCCGGGCATCGGCGCCGACGAGAACTGCGGCGACGACGCCTGCCCCGTCGGGGCGTGAAAAAGGGGCGCACCCCCGAGTGCGCCCCTTCGTCGTGCCGGATCAGCTGCTGTACGCCTCGAGGGGCGGGCAGGAGCAGACCAGGTTGCGGTCGCCCTTGGCGCCGTCGATGCGGCGGACCGGCGGCCAGATCTTCGGGGTGCTGCTCTGCCCGGCGGGGAAGACGGCCTCCTCGCGGGTGTACGGGTGGTTCCACTCGCCGGTGGTCACGCAGGCCGCGGTGTGCGGGGCGTTGCGCAGCGGGTTGTCCTCGACGGGCCACTCGCCGGCGCCGACGCGGTCGATCTCGCGCTTGATCGCGATCATGGCGTCGATGAACCTGTCGATCTCGGCCAGGTCCTCGGACTCGGTCGGCTCGACCATCAGCGTGCCGGCGACCGGGAACGACATGGTCGGGGCGTGCAGGCCGTAGTCGGCGAGGCGCTTGGCCACGTCGTCCACCGTCACGCCGGTGGCCTTGGTGATCGGGCGCAGGTCGAGGATGCACTCGTGGGCCACGAACCCGCCCTCGCCGGTGTAGAGGACCGGGTAGTGCTCGTCGAGGCGGCGGGCCACGTAGTTCGCGGCGGCCACGGCGGTCAGGGTCGCGCGGCGCAGGCCGTCGCCGCCCATCATGCGCACGTACGCCCACGAGATCGGCAGGATCGACGCGGAACCCCACGGGGCGCCCGAGATCGGGCCGACACCCGTGGCCGGACCGGCGGTCGGCTGCAGCGGGTGGTTCGGCAGGAACGGGGCGAGGTGGGACTTCACGCCGATCGGGCCGACGCCGGGGCCACCGCCGCCGTGCGGGATGCAGAACGTCTTGTGCAGGTTCAGGTGCGAGACGTCCGAACCGAACTTGCCGTAGCGGGCGAGGCCGATCAACGCGTTGAGGTTCGCGCCGTCGACGTACACCTGGCCGCCCGCGTCGTGGACCAGGCCGCAGACCTCGCGGACGGTGTCCTCGTACACGCCGTGGGTCGACGGGTAGGTGATCATGATCGCGGCCAGGTCGTCCGCGTGCTCCGCGACCGTGGTGCGCAGGTGGCCCATGTCGATGTTGCCCTTGTCGTCGCACTTCACGACGACGACGCGCATGCCGGCCATGACGGCGGACGCGGCGTTGGTGCCGTGGGCGGACGACGGGATCAGGCAGACGTCGCGGTCGGCGTTGCCGTTCGCGCGGTGGTACGCGCGGATCGCCAGCAGGCCGGCGAACTCACCCTGCGAACCGGCGTTGGGCTGCAGCGAGACGGCGTCGTAGCCGGTGACCTCGGCGAGCCACGCCTCCAGGTCGGACACGATCTTCAGCAGACCGCGGGCGTCCTCGACGGGCGCGAACGGGTGCAGCGTCGAGAACTCCGGCCACGTGATGGACTCCATCTCCGCGGTGGCGTTCAGCTTCATCGTGCAGGAGCCGAGCGGGATCATGCTGCGGTCCAGGGCGACGTCCTTGTCGGACAACGCGCGCAGGTAGCGCAGCAGCGCGGTCTCGGAGCGGTGCGCGTGGAAGACCGGGTGGGTCAGGTAGTCCGAGGTGCGGCGCAGGTCGCCCGGGATGCCGTCGGCGGTGTCGGCGTCGATGGCGTCCACGTCGGACCCCGTGACGCCGAAGGCCTCCCACACCGCGACGATGTGCGCCCGCGTGGTCTTCTCGTCGCAAGCGATTGCGACGTGGTCGGCGTCGACGAGGCGCAGGTTGATGCCGGCCTCGCGGGCCTTCTCGACGACCCCGGCCGCGCCACCCTCGACGCGGACCTGGACGGTGTCGAAGAACTCGCCGTGCACGACGTCCAGACCGGCCTCGCACAGGCCCGTGGCGAGCACGGTCGCGAGGCGGTGCACGCGGGTCGCGATCGAACGCAGGCCCTCGGGACCGTGGTAGACGGCGTACATGGACGCGATCACGGCCAGCAGCACCTGCGCGGTGCAGATGTTCGACGTGGCCTTCTCGCGGCGGATGTGCTGCTCGCGCGTCTGCAGCGCGAGGCGGTAGGCCAGCGAGCCGTCGGCGTCGACGGAGACACCGACGAGGCGGCCGGGCAGCTGGCGCTCCAGACCGGACCGGACGGCCATGTACCCGGCGTGCGGGCCGCCGAAGCCGATCGGCACGCCGAAGCGCTGGGTGGTGCCGACGACGACGTCCGCGCCGATCTCACCGGGCGCGCGCAGCAGCGTCAGCGCCAGCAGGTCGGCGACGACGACGGCCTGAGCGCCGGCGGCGTGGATCTCCTCGATCAGGCCGGCCTGGTCACGCACCACACCGGACGCGCCGGGGTAGGACAGCAGGACGCCGTAGAAGTCGCCGCCCAGGCCCAGGCCCTCGATGCCCTGCGACAGATCGGCGACGACGATCTCGATGCCCAGCGGCTCGGCGCGCGTCTCGATGACGGCGAGCGTCTGCGGAAGCGTGTCGGCGTCGACGACGAACTTGTTCGACTTGGACTTGCCCGCGCGGCGCACCAGCGTCATCGCCTCGGCGGCGGCGGTCGACTCGTCCAGCATGGACGCGTTCGCCGTCGGCAGGCCCGTCAGGTCGCCCACCATGGTCTGGAAGTTCAGCAGCGCCTCGAGACGGCCCTGCGAGATCTCCGGCTGGTACGGCGTGTAGGCGGTGTACCAGGCGGGCGACTCGAGCACGTTGCGCAGGATCACGCCCGGCGTCACGGTGTCGTAGTAGCCCAGGCCGATCATCTGCGTCATCGGGCGGTTCTGCGACGCGAGCTCGCGCAGCTCCGCGAGCGCCTCGGTCTCGGTGGCCGGGGCGGGCAGGTCCAGCACGAGGTCGCGCTCGTGGATGGACGAAGGCACCGCGTGCTGCGCCAGCTCCTCGAGCGATCCGACGCCGATGACGTCGAGGATGCGCGCGAGTTCGGCGGGACGCGGGCCGACGTGGCGGTCGGCGAACGGGGTGCCGTGCTCGAGAGCGGCGAGCGGAATGCGGTCCTGCGTCATCAAACGCCTCCGGATGGCTTGAGGGCACACGTGTCCTGTGCCCTCCCCGCTCTGTCCGTACCCCGAAGGGCGCCTGAGAGGTTCACCCACCAGGAAGGCTGGGCTTTCACCGTCGGCGGGATCTCGGAAGATCCACTTTCCAGAGGCGTCTCGCTCGGCGGTCCTGGATGCCTGAGAGGTTCCCGGGGAGGGACTTGCTCCTTCGGCGCCGGGCTCGTGGTCCCGGTCTCTCCCGCCTGAGTTCAGCGACTACCCGAGAAGAATACCCGCAGGCAGCCCCGGTAGTCCCCAGGGACGCGACCTACATCTCAGCACCAAGACCGCCCAGAGCCGCCGACACCGGGTCGGCGGGGTCGTCCCGCAGCGCCACGAGCAGGTGGCGGGTGCCCACGACCTGGTCTCCCCGCTTGGCCGCGACGAGCTTCGCCCGTTCCACCGCGCGCTCGACCGGACCGCCACCGGGCAGCGCGGCCGGGTCCACACCGGCCTCGCGCAACGCCGCCGCGGCGTCCGACTCGAACTCGCGCTTGAGCCTGCGGCCCGCCACCTCCAGCTGGTGGTCGACCGTCAGCACCGCCTCCACGAGGTCGCGCGACGTGATGTCCCGCTTCGCGGCCCTGGCGAGGCGCTCGGCCTCGTTGCGCACGACGGTCAGCACCGGACCGCCCAGGCCCTGCCCGCGGGCGACCCAGCGGACCAGCCAGCGCACGTACCCGCCGCCGGAGTCCCCCTCCAGCGCGCCCGCCTTGCGCAGCAACCGCACGGCGGGCGCTTCCTCGACCTCCGCGTGGGTGCGCCCGGCGTCGGCCCGCACGGCGGCGGCCGTCGCCTCGACGTCCACCCCGCGCAGGACGAACAGGTCGGCGGCGCGCCCGGTCCGCTGCGCCAGCAACGCGAGCGCGAGGTGGGTGGTGGTCAGCACGCCGTCGCCCGCCTGGGCGACAGCGGCGCGCAGGCACTCCTGCAGAGCGCCGCTGACGGGCGGAGCGGTGTCCACGAGGGCGCGGTCGGCGGCGGTGTTGATCAGCGCCGTGACAGCCGGGTCGGGTTCGGCGGCGACGCCGCCGTCGTCATCGGCCCAGTGCTCGGGGCCGCGCGCCATCGCCTGCGCCGCCAGCGACCTCACGCCGAGCTTGCGGCCGGGTCCGGTCGTGTCGATCAGCGAGATCAGCAGGTTCTCGGTGCCGAGGAAGCCGAACTCCAGCCGGGCCGCGCGCTTCACCGCGGCGGCCAGCACCTTCACGACCTGCACGGAGGGGACGGCGGAAGGGGTGTGCGTCATGCGGAGAACGCTAGGGACCGAGGCGCCCTCCGCGCTGCTGCCGACCGGCCATCCGCGACGGCCGGTCGGCCATGATCACGGTGGCGATCGGCCGGGTCCGGTCAGCCGGTGGCGCGCTCGCGACGCCGGCGGGTCAGCTCGTCCTCGGTCATCGGGGCGATCTCGACGCCGTCCGCGCGTTCGGCCGGGAACTCGTGGATCGTGCCGGAGATCTCCCGCATCGCACCGCTCACCGCGATGCCGAACACGCCCTGACCGCCCTGCAGCAGGTCGACGACCTCTTCCGGCGACGTGCACTCGTAGACGGTGGTGCCGTCCGAGAAGAGCGTGATCCGCGCCAGGTCCTGCACGCCGCGGCGGCGCAGGTGGTCGACCGCGACCCTGATGTTCTGCAACGAGACACCGGTGTCCAGCAGCCGCTTCACGACCTTGAGCACCAGGATGTCCTTGAAGGAGTACAGCCTCTGGCTGCCGGAGCCGTGGGCCATCCTTATCGTCGGCGCGACCAGCCCGGTCCGCGCCCAGTAGTCGAGCTGCCGGTACGTGATACCCGCGATCTGGCACGCCGCGGGCCCTCGGTACCCGACGAGCTCGTCCGGCAGCGAGGAGTCCGGGAACAGTTCACCCTGCAGCCCGGATTCGGCCCTCAAGGGCGCTTCCTCGACCACGCCTGCCTCCCCTCGGAACGGCCACGAAACTCATGACCGTCAAGCCGTCGCGTCCGCTTCCGCGGAGCAACGACGTCCACTCGAGTTCGACGGTAGGACCGGTCCGAGGGCAGGTCAACGCGACGCGCGGGGAGTGTCGACCCTCAACCTCAGGTGGAGACTCACACCGTCACCCGAACCGGGAGGTTCAGGTGACGTTTAGTGATCGTTTAGCGATCAAAACGACGCAAAGTAGTCCGATCGAGCGACGTCCAAACGAACTGCCGAAATCCCATACGAGACAGAGCGCGACTCCCTGAAGACTCAGGTGTCCGCCCCGCGGAAGTCCTCCGGGGAGACGGAGTCGAGGAACTCGCGGAACTTCTCCACCTCGTCCTCCTGCTCGTCCGGGATGATGAGGCCCGCTTCGGCCAGCACCGACTCCTCGGCGTGGATCGGGACGCCCACGCGCAACGCCAGCGCCACCGAGTCCGAAGGCCGTGCGGACACCCGCACGTCGCCGTCGAACACGAGCTCGGCGAAGAACGTGCCCTCCTGCAGATCGGTGATCCGCACCTGCTCGAGGTTGCGGCCGAGTGCTCCGATGACGTCCTTGAGCAGATCATGTGTGAGGGGGCGGGCAGGACGGACGCCCTGCTGCTCGAGCGCGATGGCCGTGGCCTCCACGGAGCCGATCCAGATCGGCAGGTACCGCTCACCCTCGGTTTCCCGCAGCAGGAGGATCGGCTGGTTCTGGGGCAGCTCCACCCGGACGCCCACGACGCGCATCTCGCTCATCGGGTCTCGCCTCCCTCTTACTCGTTGGGGAGTACCCGGTTCGTCTCCCGAGCATCCCCCGGCGTATGCGTTCGACGCTACCCGCCAAGCGGGCCGTGTGCTCAATCGTTGCGGGCAGAACGTGATCAAGATGATTGGCGCAGTCCCGCTCTCACCAACAACGTGTGCAACGAGGTGAAGAGGTCGGCCAATTCCCGCACCGTCTCAGGATCTGAGAAAGATTTCAGCAGAACCACCTCGTGGTCCGCCGCAGCGCGGACCGCGCGCAGGTGCTCGCGCTCGACGCCGAGCCCGGTCATCGTCCGGATCGTGCGGAGCGCGGTGATGTCGTCGGTGGTGAACCGGCCACCGGGGCCGGGGCGGAGCAGACCGTCGCGCTCCAGCTGGGACAGCTGGTCTGCGCTGATCCCGGCCTGGGTCAGCAGGTCGATCCGGGAGACCGCGGTGGACGCCTCCGAGCCGTCGGGGGCGGCGCCGAGCTGCTCGCGGATCACCTTGAGCGGCAGGTACCTGTCGCGTTGTGCGGACAGCACGAACCGCAACCTCTCGACGTCCGCCACGCTGAACTGGCGGTAGCCGGAGGCGGTGCGTGCCGGGCGGACCAGCCCCTCCGCTTCCAGGAAGCGGATCTTGGAGATGGTGACGTCGGGGAACTCGGAACGGAGCTGCGCGAGCACAGCCCCGATGCTCGAGCCCCCGCGCCCCGGCCGCCCGGCCGTCACGCGTCAGGCTCCCGCGGAGCCAGGACCCGTCAGGAAGACGAGGCGGAACTTGCCGATCTGGACCTCGTCACCGTTCGCGAGCACGGCCTGGTCGACCGGCTCGCGGTTGACGTAGGTGCCGTTGAGGCTGCCGACGTCGATGACGACGAACTCGCCGCTCTCCCTGCGGAACTCGGCGTGCCGGCGCGAGACCGTCACGTCGTCCAGGAAGATGTCGCTGTCGGGGTGGCGCCCGGCGCTCGTCGTGTCTCGGTCCAGCAGGAACCGGGATCCGGCGTTCGGACCGCGCTTGACCACGAGCAGCGCGGAACCGGCGGGAAGGGCGTCAACACCGGCAACGGCCGGCTCCTGTGCGGGCGCCTCGGCGCCGCCTTCCATCTCCTGGAGGAAGTCCGCCCGGAAGACGGAGGTCCGCTCCGGGGACTGCTCCGGCGGAACGCCTGGGCCGTCGTTCGTGCTCACCTGAGCTCTCCTCCTGCTGCTGGATCCGTCACTTCCGGTAAAACCTATCGCGTTGGGGTCACCGCCTTCAGCGCGGCTCCCCTTCCGGCCGAAGATCCGGCGAAAGATCGACGTCACTCCTTCTCCACCAACGCCTTGTACGCGTCCGCGTCCAGCAGGCCTTCCAGCGCTTCCGGGTCGTTCAGCCTGATCTCGACCATCCAGCCCTCACCGTACGGATCGGTGTTCACCGAGTCCGGCGTCTGGACCAACGCGTCGTTGATGGCGACGACCTCGCCGTCGAGCGGCGAGTAGAGGTCGGAGACGCTCTTGGTGGACTCGACCTCGCCGAACGTGTCACCCGCCGCCACGGTGTGACCGACCTCGGGCAGCTGGACGAAGACGACGTCACCGAGCTGTTCCTGGGCGTAGTCGGTGATGCCGACGCGCACGGTGTTCTCGCCTGTGCTGGCGATCCACTCGTGCTCCTCGGTGTAGCGAAGCTCCTCGGGAATCAACTGACTGCGCTCCTCGTGCTGAACCTGTATGGGGTGATCTTTTCACGCGACCGTGCGAGGTGTGACCCGCAGGGCCAGGAAGAACTGGTAGACGTACAGCAGCGCCGACCACAGGTAGAGCGCCCCGCCCCAGGCAGTGAACGCGTAGGCGAACGGCAGCGCGACCTGGGCCCACGCCGAGTCGCCCTGCGCGAGGAGCAGCAGGGGGAAGGCGTAGAGCAGGTTGAACGTCGCGGCCTTGCCCAGGTAGGTCACCTCGAAGGTGCCCCAGCCCCGCTGCCTCAGCACCAGCAGGCAGACGCCGACGACGACCTCCCGTCCCACGAGCACGAGGGCGATCCACAGCGGGACGATGTCCCTGATCACGAACGCCAGCAGCGTGCAGAACACGTAGAGGCGGTCGGCGGCGGGATCGAGCAGCGCGCCGAGGTTGCTCATCTGGTTGAGCCAGCGGGCGAGCTTGCCGTCGAGCCAGTCGGACAGCCCCGCGAAGACGAGGACGAGCAGCGCCCAGCCGTCCGCGCGGGGTCCGAGGAGCAGGTACAGGAAGAGCGGAACACCGGCCAGCCGCAACACGCTGAGCAGGTTCGGAATCGTCAGCAGGCGATCAGCCGGATCACGCACACCCGCACTCTAAACGAGTGACTGCGCAAGGGCTGCCGGATGGCGTCACGGCTCGCGGTGCGACTGGTTGCGGGTGTGGCGGTCGTTCTGCGTGCTTCGTTCGGTTTGCCGGGTTCGGCTCAGACCGAGTGGGTGAACGTCCAGCCGCGGCGCTGCATCTCGGCACCGGTGATGGCGTGCGGGCGGCCCCGGTCGTCGCGACCGACCCAGCGGGCGCGGAAACCCTCGAGCACGTAGGCGTGGCCCCGGCTCCACACCACGCTGCACGGCGTGGTCGGCAGCGCTGAACCGGACTCCGCGTCCTGCTGCGGCTGGGTCTCCATGGCGGTTCTCATTTCGGTCCCTCCGTGACATCAGGGATGTCGCGCACCGGGGCTCCGGCGTTATCCCTGAGAACGAATTCTGGCGGACTGTGGTTCAGAACACGTGTCCTGTTTGGATCCTTAGCGTTAACTGGATCAAATGGCGCGCCGAGCTGTTCGGGCCCGAAGCGGAACGGATCTCCAGGTCCTTGCCTGTGCAACCGTTCGTCGTACGCCGATGACCGCACAACGCCCGCCGGGGATCGGCCGGGGCTAACCTCCACGCGTGGACCAGGTGAAATTCGGCGGGGAGCTCCTTTCGCGATTGTTGGAGCACCTGTGCTCGCAGATCGACGGCTGCGAGGGCGTGGGGCTCAGCGTGTGGCCCGAGGGCACGTCGCTGCGGGCCTTCGGCGTCGCCGCCGACCTGGACACCGAGCAGATGTCGAGCGGTTCGGGACCGCTCGTCGAGGCCTCCCGCGACGAGCGGCAGGTGTCCGGGAAGTTCGCCGGCACCGACGTCGTGGCGGTGCCGGGCAGCTGGGGTGACGGCGGGCCGATCGTGCTGACCGTCTACCTGTCGCACGAGCCGCGGGCCGAGGACCTCAAGGCGATCGAGGAGGTAGAACCGCTCGTCGCGACGGCGGCCGCGGTGGTCGAGTTCTGCGCGGGCGAGGTCCTGCGCGCCGACCAGATGGTGCGGATGGTCCAGCACCGCCGGTACATCGAGCAGGCGAAGGGGCTGGTGGTGGGCGCGCGGTCGTGCGAGCCCGGCGAGGCCTTCGAACTGCTGGTCCGCACGAGCCAGCACGCCAACGTGAAGCTGCGCGACGTGGCCGCGGCGCTGGTGCTGACCGTGGGCGGGACGCTCGAGGACGGTGCCGGCGAGGCCGCCGCTCCGCCGTCCGCCGCACAGGAGGTCGCCCGCAGGCTCTGGGACGCCCTGCGGAGTTGAGATCCCGGTTTGAACCGACCATTGTCCGGGTACGGACAGCAGGACCTGTCCTGTTGTGCGGGCTCTCCCGTACGGTTGAGTCCGCAGCGGTTGAGCCAGCAGCCGCATCGGGGGCCGCTGCGTGGCGGCTCCCTGTATGTGAAAGGGAGTACATCGGTGACTGTGCAGGACCCACGTGCGGAGCAGATCGAGCTGAAGGTGCGGCAGCCGGCGCCCGGAGTCACCGTCCTCGGCGTGTCCGGAGAGGTCGACATGGTGTCCGCTCCGACGTTGCGCGACGCTCTCGTCAACGGCCTCGGCGACGGCGGCACCTTCGTGGTGGACATGACCGGCGTGACGTTCCTCGGCTCCGCCGGGCTCGCGGTGCTCGTGGAGGCCGCGAAGCTGGCGCAGCAGCAGGACGCCACCCTCAAGGTCGTGGCGACCGCACGGGCCGTTACGCGCCCGTTGGAAGCCACCGGCCTTGGTGAGGTCTTCAACCTCCACCAGTCGGTCGACTCC
The DNA here is from genome assembly GCF_014653695.1 of Lentzea cavernae. Classification (GTDB taxonomy): domain Bacteria; phylum Actinomycetota; class Actinomycetes; order Mycobacteriales; family Pseudonocardiaceae; genus Lentzea; species Lentzea cavernae. Next base: position 440,006 of record NZ_BNAR01000006.1, read on the forward strand.
GCCCTGAGCTAGAGCGTCCGCACGACGAGGCGGTTGCCGGCCGCTCCGAGCGCTTCGGCGACGTCCTGAAGGGCTCGCTCCACACCGCTCTTCTCCGCGCCGACCTCGCTGAGGTCGACGGTCAACGGGACCGTGCCTCCACGGGCGGCTGTGGTCAGCGTGCGACGCAACGACGGTCCCGCCTCGGCGGGCACGTTCCCACGCACGACCGCTACGACGCCGGAGGAGGTCTCGTGGACCTGAACGTCGCATTCGGACGTGCCTCGGGTCACGGGTCGTACGGGCGTGCGCGCTCGACGGAGGCTTACGGTCGTCCCGCTCGTGCTGCGGACGATCTCGACTTCGTCCACGCTCTCCCGCATGAGCAGGAGTCCTCGTCCGCGCATCGTCAGCGCCGGTGGCGGCACGCGCCACTGGCCGTGGTCGATGACGACGACCTGCGTCGTGCCGTCCGGCTCGACGCGGGCGTTCACCTCGACGGTGCCCCGCGCGGATCCGGGGTAGGCGTGCTCGACGGAGTTGTTGATCGCTTCGCTGACCGCGAGCACGAGGTCGTCGGCCTCGTCCTCGTCGAATCCGCCGGCTCGCAGCCAGTCCCGGAGCCGGTGCCGCACAGGCCCGACCTCGTGCGGATCTGCCGGGAAGCGGAGGGCCAGGTCGTCCTCGTGCACCAGCACAGCGCTCCTTCCCGTTGGTTGGCTCTGCCAGGTGATTTCCCGAGGCGCGGAGTTAATACACGTGCGAATGAACGTGTGAAATGAGATCGATTCGGGTAGGGCAACGAAGTTGCCGACCTTCAGAAGAACGGACTACGAGGTGGCTGTGACTCAATTGTCAGGCGTCGAGCTTCGGATGGCGGCGGACCCCACGCAGCTGTCCATCGTGCGCGCGGTCGCGGCGGACATCGCGATGCGGCAGGACTTCGACCTCGACTCGATCGAGGACCTGAAGCTCGCCGTGGACGAGACGTGCTCGACGTTGATCACGCTGGCAGCGCAGGACGCCGTGCTCAGCGCTCACTTCGCGGTGGACGACCGCGGTGCCGTGCACGTGTCGGCGAAGATCTCCGCGAAGTCCGCGTCCGGACCCGACGAGGCCAGCTTCGGCTGGCGGGTGCTGACCGCGCTCGTCGACTCGGTGCAGACCAGGGTCGAGGAGACCGAAGGGTTCGTGGTGCACATCGGCCTCGTGAAGTCGACGGCAGGGGCGGTGGATGCGTGACCGGGGCGGAAGAGGCCATCAAGACCGAGGAGTCCAAGCCGGAGGCAGAGGCCAAGTCCTCCCGCTCCGGTGACTACGACCACCTGGCTCCGCTGTTCGCCGAGCTCGCGGGCACTCCCGCGGGCCGCAAGCGCGACACGTTGCGGGACAGGCTGGTCACCGAACACCTCCCGGTGGCCCAGCACATCGCACGCCGGTTCGGCCACCGCGGCGAACCGCACGAGGACTTGGTGCAGGTCGCGACGGTCGGTCTGATCAACGCGGTCGACCGGTTCGACCCGGAACGCGGCAGCGACTTCCTGTCGTTCGCGGTGCCGACGATCATGGGTGAGGTCCGGAAGTACTTCCGCGACTCCAGCTGGTCGGTGCGGATGCCGAGGCGGCTCAAGGAGCTGCACCTGGCGATCAACGCGGGCACCTCGCGCCTGTCGCAGTCGCTGGGCCGCGCGCCCACGCCGTCCGAGCTCGCCGAGCACCTGGGCATGTCCCGCGAGGAGATCCACGAGGGACTCGCGGCGGGCAACGCCTACCAGAGCGCGTCCCTGGACGACATGCTGATGTCGGAGGACTCCTCGATCTCGCTCGGCAGCACGATCGGCGAGGAAGACCCCGAGATCGCCATGATCGAGCAACGCGAGGCACTGCACCCGTTGCTGGAGAAGCTGCCGGAGCGCGAACGCAAGATCGTGATCATGCGCTTCTTCGGCAACATGACCCAGACGCAGATCGCGCAGAAGGTCGGCATCTCCCAGATGCACGTCTCGCGGTTGCTCGCGAAGACGTTGCGTCAGCTCAGGGACGTGCTCGAGGAGTAGGCACGGACACGGCGCCGGGCCGCGTTCACGATCTGGCGCCGTTCGTCCTCCCCCATGCCGCCCCACACGCCGTACGGCTCCTGAGCCTCGAGCGCGTGGGCGCGGCATTGCGCGAGCACCGGGCAGTGCCCGCAGATCGCCTTCGCCTTGTCCTCCCTGGCCGCCCGCGCGTAGCCGCGTTCGTTGTCGGGGTGGAAGAAGATCGCGCTGTTCTCGCCTCGGCACAGACCGTCCATCTGCCAGTCCCACACGTCGGTGACCGGCTTCGGCAGGCGGGTGGTGCAGGTCATCGCGACTCCCTGGGGCTGGGGGGAATGAGTTGCGATCACTGCGTACCTCGGTCTGACCAGGGATAAACCAGTTACAACCTTTCGGGTGCGCCAATTCCCAGCAAGGACAGCCCCAGCGTCAGCACGCGTGAGGTGAGCGTGAGCAGGTGCAGCCGCGAGTCCTGCAACTCCTGCGACTCCGCCGTGGCGACCGGGCAGTTGTTGTAGAACGTCGAGAACGCCGTGGCCGTCTCGAAGAGGTAGGTCGTGAGCTTGTGCGGCGCGAGCTCGTCGATGGCCGCCTGGACGGCCGTGGGCAGCTGCAGCAGCTTCAGCGCCAGCTCCCGCTCAGCGGGCTCCTGCAGCACCAGCGGAGCGCTCAGCGGGGCCTCACGCCCGACCTTGCGCACGATCGACAGGATCCGGGCGTTCGCGTACTGGATGTACACCGAGGTGTCCCCGGTGGTCGCGAGCATCTTCTCCCAGGTGAAGACGTAGTCCTTCTCCCGGTCGTTGGAGAGGTCCGCGTACTTGACCGCGCCCAGCCCGATGGTGCGGGCGAGCGCCTCCTTGGCCTCACCCTCCACTTCGGACGACTCCGGCATCACCTTGTACGAGTTCTCGACCGCCTCGGTGAGCAGGTCGATCAACTTGATCGTCCCGCCGGCCCGCGTCCGGATCGTCTTGCCGTCGGACCCGAGGATCGTGCCGAACCCGGTGTGCACGGCGGTGTGCGCGTCGTCCAGCCACCCGGCCTGCTTCGACGTGGCGAAGATCATCTGGAAGTGCTGCGACTGCGGCGTCCCGACGACGTAGATGAGCTCGTCGACCTTCCGCTCCCGCACCCAGTACCGCACGGTCGCGAAGTCGGTGGTCGCGTACCCGTACCCGCCGTCGCTCTTGCGCACGATCAACGGCAGCCGGTCGCCCTCGCGGTTCGTGAAGCCGGGCGGGAACACGCACAGCGCGCCGTCACTGGTCTCGATGAGACCCTTCGACTGCAGCTCGGTGATCGTGTCGGCGAGGTAGGGGTTGTAGAAGCTCTCGCCGTAGTTGTCCCCGGCCGACAACCCGATCTCGAGCATCTCGTAGACCTGGTTGAAGTGCCGCTGCGACTCCCCCACCAGCTCGTGCCACAGCTTGAGCGTGGCCTCGTCGCCGCCCTGCAGCAGCACCACCCGCCGCCGCGCCCGGTCCGCGAACGACGGATCGCTGTCGAACTTCTGCCGGGCCTGCTGGTAGAACGCGTTGAGGTCGCTGATCTCGTGCTCGGCCCCGCGTCCCTCGTCCGTCAGGTGCTCGATGAGCATCCCGAACGGCGTCCCCCAGTCCCCGAGGTGGTTGTGCGGGATCACCTCGTGCCCGGCGAACGCCAGCAACCGGCAGAACGCGTCCCCGATGATCGTCGACCGCAGGTGCCCGACGTGCATCTCCTTGGCCACGTTGGGGCTGCTGTAGTCGATCGCGATCCGCCGGGGCGACTCCGTCGTCGGCACACCGAGCCGCTCGTCGGCGAGCAGCAGCGCGGCCTGCTCCTGCAACCACTCCCGGCGCAGCTTCAGGTTGATGAACCCGGGCCCGGCGATCTCCGCCGCCTCGACCGCGTCCGCCGCGTCGAGGTGCTCCACGATCAACGCGGCTACCTCACGCGGGTTCTTCCCGACCTTCTTGGCCAGACTCATCGCGACGTTGCACTGATAGTCGGCACCGTCGCGGTTGGACGGTCGGATCAGCGCTTCCTCGGCGGTGATGTCCACGTCCAGGGCGACGCGCAACGCCCGCGCGACCCGCTGGCCCAGTTCAAGCCCGACATCCCCACGCAGCACTGAACCCACCTCTCGACCACTGGCTTGTTCAGCCGAGTATTTCACCCGGGCCGAACCGGATACCACCGCGCCCGCGCAGACAGGCGCGACGCCGCGGGTGAGCCGTCCTCCCGTCACCACCGCCCGAGCAACAAGGCCCCGCCGCCGACCAGGGCGGCCGCACTGACCAGTCCGAAGACCAGGACCCATCCGAGCGCCGGCACGCCGGTCAACCAGGCCAGCTGATCGGCGTCGGACCGGGGCGCCTGCCTGCGCCACCGCTTGACCTGCAACTCCCACACCGGCCGGACCCCGCCCAGCAACAGGAACCAGGCGAACACGTAGGCAGCCGCATCCCGCACCTCAGCGGAGGCGTAGAAGGACACGAAGAGGAACACCCCACCGGTGACGATGATCGACAGGACGCCGAACACGTTCCGGATCATGATCAGCATCGCCGCCAGGAACCCGATGCTGATCCACAGCATCAACTGGATCTGCTCGTTGGTGATCAGCACGGCCGCCCCGAACCCGAGCAGCGAGGGCGCGACGTACCCGGCCAGCGCCGTCAGCACCATCCCCGGCCCGCGGGGCTTCCCGCGGGACACCGTCAGACCGGACGTGTCCGAGTGCAGCTTGATCCCGCTCAGCCGCCGCCCGGTCAGCACGGCGAGCAGCGCGTGCCCGCCCTCGTGCGCGATGGTGATGACGTTGCGGGTGACCCGCCAGATGCCGTGCAGCGCGACGGCCAGGAACGCGGCCAGCGCGGTCCCCCACGTGATCAGCACTTCGTGGGTCAGCAACTCGGAAGGCATCGCGCCATGGAAACAGACGCGCTGTCAGCCCGGTGTGGGGGCCCGGGAACGAACAGATGCGCCGTGGCGGGCCCGGAGGCCCATCACGACGCATCTGTGCCGGACAGGGGAACGTCCGGTTCCAGGACAGGGGAACTGTCCAGAGGTGCCGTCAGGCGGTCAGTGCTTGATCCTGTCCTTGCTCACCCGCTCGGTCTTCGGGTCGACCACCGCCTGCTCCTGGGTGATCGGCTCCCGGTGACCCGGCGTGGGCAGGGGTTCGGTGATCGCGTTCTGCCTCGTGCTCACGTGCGGGTCGGTCTGCTCGGTCCGCTGCGAAGCGTCCCGCTCGTCGCGGTACGCCTCCGAACGCGGCTGCGGCAGCACGTGCTCGTCGCCGTGGTCGTCGACGCGGTCCTCGACGAGGTCGCCGTCGTGGTCCTCGATCAGCTTGCGGCGCGCGGGCATGACCGCGAGCAGCAGGCCGAACAGCGAGATGCCGAGGTGCAACCAGTTGTCGTTCGAGTTGACGGCCAGCGGGTTGCCGTACTGCTCGGCCGGGTTCTGCGCGAGGATCCCCGTGATCATCAGATCCCACACGAAGAGCGCGGCGAAGCCGGCGAACAGCAGCCAGCCGTACAACCGGGCGAGGCCCGAACCGAGAGCCATCAGCAGGCCGAGAACGCCGACGGCCACGAGCACCGTGTTGTGCAACGGGTTCACCGAGAACCCGAGCACGAACGAACTGGCGGCCCAATCGCCGACCCCGGTGCGGGTGAAGCCCACGACGCCGAACACGATGAACGCGATACCGGCCAGTCCGGCCAGCACCTGCACCGGCTGCAGACCGGCGACCTTGATGCGGTGGGTCATGTCGCCCCTCCAGGCTCCGTTCTTGTGCTCGGCGGTTTACCCCACCTTCACACCCGCCAAACCGCCCGCCGGCACGCCGAGCGCCTCCCGTTGCACGGCAACAGGATCGTCGGGTTCGGTCATCCGGGTGGCCTTCAGGTCGGGCGGCCCTCAGACACTGCCCTTGCGGCCGATCCCCGCGTACGCGCCCGGCACGACGACCGGCGTATCGATCGACAGGCCCTCCATGAGCTGCTCGACCGGCGTCGGGTGCGACACCACGAGGAACCCGCCCGCGGGCAGCGCGTGCCGGTAGCGGCGCACGACCCGGCCGGGACCGGTGGCGTCGTCGACGTACCTCAGCACGTCGACCATCAGCACGGCGTACGGCTCGCGCAGGTCGAGGTGGGACAGCACGCCCGGATGCCGCAGCACCTGGTCGGGGCGGCGCAGGTCGGCCTCGATCGCGCACGCCCGCGGTTCGCCGCGCAACAGTCCACGCGAGAACGCGACCGTCACCGCGTCGGAGTCCACGTAGACCACACGCGCGTCGGGCAGCGTCTGGTGCGTGGCACCGCACGTCGGGATGCCCGAGCCGAGGTCGAGGAACTGGCGCACACCCGCCGCCCAGCAGTGGCGGACGGCCTGGCGCAGGAACGTCCGCTGGGCGCGGGTCACGAGCGGCAGTTCGGGGTCGATCCGGACCGCCTGCTTGGCGAACGCGCGGTCGGCGGCGTAGTTGTGCGCGCCACCGAGGTAGAAGTCATGGATGCGCGCGGCGTTCGGCCGACGAACGTCGACCTCGTATCGGGCGAAGGCGGGGACCGCAGCCATTCGCAGAGCGTAACTGGCGCCTAGACCATTCGGGCGAAGTTTTCGAAGATTCTTTGGGTCCGTCTGACATGGACCCCTGTGCGGGAGGGCCCGGTCCACCCCACTGAGACCGGGCCACGCAGCGCGTACGGGGATCGAACCCGTGTTTCCGGATTGAGAGTCCAGCGTCCTGACCACTAGACGAACACGCCAAGGACGAGCATTGAAAACAAAATGCTCGCAGAAATAGAAGAAATTGAACTAGCAGGTCAACGCTTCGAGGGCGCTCCGGCCCATTCGTCTGCTCGGATCATGGAACAATGATGACCGAGAGCGCGCGCATGCCGCAAAGGAATTAATCGAGCCACGTCGGCGCGAGCCACGGGGAGGTCCGCGCGCCGGCCGTTCCAAGATCACGACCAAGGAGCCGCTCGACGTGGGAGATCCGGTGCCGGACGCTGTTGCGGTGCAGGACCTGGTGAGCCTGCCGGCGTTGAAGGAGGGCGCGTGACGCGCAATGGCGGCGACGTTGTCGTCGAGACCCTGGAGGCCTTGGGCGCGCACACCGTCTTCGGCATCCCCGGACAGCACGCCCTCGCGCTCTTCGACGCGCTGCGGCGCTCCGAGCTGCGGTACGTCGGGTCGCGGACCGAGGTCAACGCCGCGTTCGCCGCCGACGGCCACGCGCGGATCACCGGCTCGGTGACGCCGCTGCTGGTGTCGACCGGGCCCGGCGCGCTGCAGACCCTGGCCGGGCTGCAGGAGTCCGCGGCGGGATCGGCGCCGGTGCTGGGCATCTCGTCGCAGATCCCGTCCGCAGGGCTGGGCGGCGGGCGCGGCGGGTACCTGCACGAGCTGACCGACCAGCTGGCCTCCTTCCGCGACGTCGTGAAGCACGCGCGGGTCGTCCGGCACGTCTCGCAGATCCCGTCCGCCCTGGCCGAGGCGTGGGAGATCGCGCTGACGGCGCCGTTCGGCCCGGTGTGGCTGGAGATCCCGCAGGACGTGCTGCTCGCGCCCGCCTCCGTGCCGCCGGTGACGTCGGTGTCCTGGTCGCCGCGCGAGCTGCACCCGCGAGCCGAGCTGGTCGCGGAGGCCGTGCGGTTGCTGGACGGCGCGCAACGGCCGGTGATCCTCGCGGGCGGCGGTGCGCTCAGGGCCTCCGGTGAACTGCTGGAGCTGGCCGAGAAGCTGCGGGCGCCGGTCGTCACGACGTTCGGGGGCAAGGGCAACTTCCCGTGGGAGCACCCGCTGTCCGCGCAGTCGTGGCTGGAGGACTGGCACACCACGGAGTTCCTGGCGGGCGCGGACGTGCTGCTCGTCGTGGGGTCGGGGCTCGGTGAGCTGTCCAGCAACTACCGGGCCTTCCGGCCGCGCGGCGCGGTGGTCCAGATCGAGGCGGACCTCGGCAAGCTGGAGTCGAACTACCCCGCGCTCGGCATCCACGCCGACGCCCGGCACGCGGTGCGCGCCCTGGCTTCCGGTGTGACGGCCCGAGCCGTGGACGGTGCCGCCGAGGAACGGGTGCTCGGGCTGCTGGCGAGCGTCCGGGAACGGCTGACCGCGCAGGACCTCGGCCTGGAGTGGCAGGTGCTCGACGCGGTGCGCGCGGCCGTTCCGGACGGCACGCCGACGTGTTGGGACATGACGATCCTCGCCTACTGGTCCTGGTCGGCGTGGGATCCGCGCGGTGGCGCGCAGTTCTCGGCGCAGGGCTCCGGCGGGCTCGGCTACGGCTTCCCCGCGGCGCTCGGCGTCGCGGCGGCGGTCGACGGGCCGGTGCTCGCCGTGTCCGGTGACGGCGGCGCGATGTACGGGATCTCGGAGCTCGCGACGGCCGCCCAGCACGGGTCGCGGGTCGTGTGGCTGATCGTCGACGACGGCGGTTACGGGATCCTGCGCGAGTACATGACCGACGCGTTCGGGCAGGCCACCGGCACCGAGCTCGCCCGCCCCGACTTCGTGGCGCTCGCCGGGGCGTTCGGGGTGCCCGCCACCCGCAGCACACCCGAGTCGTTGCGCGAGGACCTCGCCAAGGCGTTCGCCGGGGACGGCCCGCACGTGGTGGTCCTTCCCGCTGTGCTGCGCATGTTCGCCCCCACGCACCTGGAGCACCCGTGATCGTCGCGAACTTCGTCAACGGCACCTTCACCGGTGCCGGGGAGACCTCCCCGCTCGTCGATCCCGCCACCGGCGAGGAGTTCGGCCGCGCGGCCGTCTCGCGTGCCGCCGAGGTCGACGCCGCCGTCCAGGCCGCCGCACGCGCCTTCCCGGCCTGGTCTCGCACCACTCCCGGCGAACGCCAGCTCGCGTTGCTGAAGCTCGCCGACCTGCTCGAGGCCGATGCCGGGGCCGTCGCCGACGCGGAGGTCCGCGAGACCGGCAAGATCCGGTCGGTGCTGCTGGACGAGGAGATTCCCCAGTGCGTGGACCAGATCCGGTTCTTCGCCGGTGCCGCCCGCGCCCTGGGCACGGCCGCGGCGGGGGAGTACATCGCCGGCCACACCTCGTACCAGCGCCGCGAGGCCGTCGGCGTGATCGCACAGATCACGCCGTGGAACTACCCGCTGATGATGGCGGTGTGGAAGATCGCGCCCGCACTCGCGGCCGGCAACACCGTGGTGCTCAAGCCCGCCGACACCACGCCGTCGTCCGCGGTGCTGCTGGCCCGGCTCGCCTCCGAGGTGCTGCCGGCGGGCGTGTTCAACGTCGTGCTGGGCGACCGCGACACCGGCCGGCTGCTGGTCGAGCACCCCGTGCCCGCCATGGTGTCGCTGACCGGCTCCACCCGCGCCGGCGTCGAGGTGGCCCGCGCCGCCGCCGCGACCGTGAAGCGCACGCACCTCGAACTCGGTGGCAACGCACCGGTTCTCGTGTTCGACGACGTGGACGTGACCGCGGCGGCGGAAGGCGTCGTCGGCGCCGCCTTCTACAACGCGGGCCAGGACTGCACAGCGGCTTCTCGCGTGCTGGTGCATCGGGCCGTGCACGACGAGTTCGTCGCCGCACTGGTCAAGGCGGCGTCAGCCCAGGTGCCCGGCACCGACTTCGGGCCGTTGAACAGCCAGGCCCAGCTCGACCGCGTGCTCGGCCTGCTGTCCCGGTCGTCCGCCACCGTCCACTGTGGAGGAAAGCGGCACGGTTCCGAGGGCTTCTTCCTGGAACCGACCGTCGTCTCCGGACCGGGTCAGGACGACGAGCTGGTGCAGGAGGAGGCGTTCGCCCCGCTGATCACCGTGCAGTCGTTCGCCGACGACGACGAGGCGATCGCGTTGGCCAACGGCGTTCCGCAGGGCCTCGCGTCCTCGATCTGGACCCGGGACGCCGGCCGGGTCGCGTCACTGACGGCACGGCTCGACTTCGGCATCGTCTGGGTCAACACGCACGGCCTCGTCGCCGCCGAGATGCCCCACGGCGGTTTCGGCGCTTCGGGTTACGGCAAGGACCTGTCGATGCACGGCCTGGAGGACTACACGCGCGTCAAGCACGTGATGATCGCGCACTGAGCATCGCCCGGTACGGCATCGGGTAGTGCAGCAGGCTGGCCGGGACGAACGCGGACACGAGCCGGATCACGCGGATCCACCGGCGCAGCCTGCGTTCGTCGCGGTCCGTCCACTCCAGACCGAGCTTGTCCCGCAACGCCTCCGGCAGCGTGCCGACGGCGAAGTCCGGCAGCACCCGCGCCGCCACGGGCCGCACCAGCGGCCACAGGGCGCTCGGCAGGTGCTCGGAGCCCGGCGCCTTGCCCGTCCGCAGCTCGAACGCCTCCAGCAGGTCGTCCACGCCGTCGGTGGGTTTGAGCTGCGTGGCGACCACCTCGTCGAGGTACTCGCGCAACTCGGTGAGATCACCCGGCATCGTCCTGATGCCGAGCACCTCCCCCGTGTGCCGCCACTCCCGGTACAGCCGCTCCTCGTGGATCGCGGGCATCCTGGGCCGCAGCAACCGGTACGCGGTGAGCAGCGAGTCGAAGCTCGTGGCGTGCACCCAGCGGAACAGCTCCTCGTCCGCGCCGGGAATCCTGGCGTGGGCCCGCAGCAGCCGTTCCGCCTCGCGCTCGGCCAGCTCACCGCCGAACAACCGCAGCTGCGACGAGGTGATCGTCCTCGTCAGCCGCGCGAACGGGTCGGCCTGGTAGCTGTCGCGCACGGCGGCGGCGATGACCGGGTGCGCGACCTGCATCAGCACCGCGCGCCCGAGCACCACCAGCTCGAACCGGGTGTACCAGCCGAGCCGCCACGTCACCGATTCCGGTCCCAGCGTCACATCATGATCATTACCCGCTCCGGGACGCTTGATGATGATCACTACCCGATCGAGCTAGGGCCTGTGTTCTCACCCACCACCGATCAGTCGAGCGGGTGGGTCAACATCTTCATCACGTACTTCTCGTAGTGCAAGGCGTCGTACGCGTCCCAGTCCGCGACGTCGTTCTCGTGGTACTCGAACGTCTCGGCGAGCACGTACCCGTCCGGGGAGTCCGGTGTGGTCAGCGAGTAGCCACCGTCGACCAGGCCGACCGCGACGCGGCTCAGCACCGGCGGGACCTCCATCTCCCGGACGCCCTCGAAGATCAGGAAGACCTCCGTGGGCTCGGACGGCCCCCGCTCCGAGTGGAAGCAGATCGCTCGCCGCTCCGCGTTGCGCCACAGCTCGGAGAAGTCCCGCGGCACCCACAGGGGGAACGGGTCGCGCCAGCCTCCCCAGAAGCCGCGGCCGCCGGCCCAGCTCAGCACCAGTTCGACGAGTTCCTCCACGTGGCCCCGCACGTCGTCCTGGCCCTCGAAGCTCTTCCTGGCCTCGATCTCCAGCCGTTGCCCGATCACCCTGACCATCTCGCGCACCTCGTCGTCGCCGAACACGTTGAACGCGAGGTGGTCCGGGCCGTGGTCGCGGTGCTCGGTGAGCCGCGTGGCGAGCGCCGGACTCGGGACGAGGCGCGCGAGCACCTCGACCACCCAGTCGACCATCGCCGTGGAGGCGTTCCAGCTGAACGTCCAGGCCGGGTCCTCGTCCGGTCTGTTCAAGAACACGTAGGTGGACACCGCCCGAGCCTAGCGACCTCTTGACCTCCAGTTAGGTGGAGTTCCTAGCGTGGGCGGCATGTTCGCGATTCGGCAGCACGAGTTCGGCCCGGCGGAGAACCTGCGCTTCGAGGAGGTTCCCGACCCGGAGCCCGCCGCGGGGCAGGTCCGCGTCACCGTGGCGGCGGCCGGCGTCCACCTCGTCGACACCACCATCCGCAAGGGCGGCTTCGGGCCCGTCGCCTTTCCGATGACGCCGGGGCGTGAGGTCGCGGGCGTCGTCACGGCGCTCGGCGAGGACGTGCCCGGCGACTGGCTGGGCCGACGGGTCGTCGCGCACCTGGGGCAGGCCAACGGCGGCTACGCCGAACTCGCGGTGGCCGGTGTCGCCGCCCTGCACGCGCTGCCCGACGACGTGTCGTTCGAGGCGGCCGTCGCGATGATCGGCACCGGCCGCACGGTGGTCGGGGTGCTCGACTCAGCGAAGCTCACGAAGGACGACGTGGTGCTGGTGACGTCGGCCGCCGGGGGCATGGGCGCGTTGTTCGTGCAGGAGGCGCGCAACGTCGGCGCGCAGGTCGTCGGGCTCGCGAGCGCCGGGAAGCTCGACCTCGTCATGGACAACGGCGCGGACGCCGCCATCGACTACACGCGCCCCGGCTGGTCCGACGGGCTCAAGAACATGACCGTGGTGCTGGACGGCGTCGGCGGCGAGGCGGGCGCCCTCGCGTTGAAGACGCTCGGGCCGGGCGGGCGGCAGATCATCTACGGGTGGGCGTCCGGGACCACGACCCCGATCAGCACGGAGGCGTTGTTCGCCAACAGCCTCACCGCCACGGTGGCGCTGGGACCGGGGCTGATGCGGCGGGGGCTGCGCACCCTCGAGGAGGAGTCGATGGCCGGGCTGGCGAGCGGACGGTTCGCGCCGCTGGTCCACCCGCCGTTCGCGCTGGCGGACGCCCCGAAGGCGCACGAAGCGCTGGAATCCCGTGCCACGGCAGGGAAAGTGGTGCTCAAGCCGTGAGAAGAGGGGCCGCCTCCCGACTGCGGAAGCGGCCCCTCGTCCCTTCGGTCACGCCTGGACCGGCACCTCGACGAACTTGTCGCCCGCGAAGTTCTCGACCACCACGGACTTCACGTCCTTGGGGTCGACCAGCGCGGAACCGTCCAGGTTCGTGCCCTCGGCGGCGCCCTTCTTGGACACCACCCAGGAGCCTGCCTCCTGGCGGCTGCCGTCCTTCGCCACGACGAAGATCCGGCACTTCTCGCCTTCGGGGATGCCGTTGATCGCCATGTTCGTGCGGACCCATCCGGCGGCGGGGACGACCTTGACCGTCATCGACGCCTTCGTCACCGGGTCCGTGAACGTGGCGAGCCTGGTGCCCGCCGGGTCCGGGGCCACCGTCGGGGTGGGAGAGGCCGTCACATCGGGTGACGTGGCCTTACCGACGAAGACACCGGCGCCCAGAACGACCGCGGCCACCACGGCCGCCGCCGCACCGATCGCGAACTGACGACGTCGTGCGACGCCGCCTCGTTCGGAACGCACCTGGCGCAAGGTGCGCTGCAACAACAGATCGCCGCCCTCGGGCGGCCCGTCCAGCATGGCCTCCGGCGGCACCTCGCCGAGGAAGGCCTCCATGTCGCGGAGCTCGTCGAGTTCACGCGCGCAGTCAGGGCAGGACGCCAGGTGCTCGTCCATCTCACGCACCTCCTGCTCGTCCAGTGCTCCCAGAACGTAAGCACCGAGCAGTTGCGGGTCGTGCCGCGTGGTCATCCAGCCACCCCCTTCAGTGCGACCTTCTGACCTCCGAAGGTCTCCCTCAAGGCTCGCAACGCGTAATACGATCTCGATTTCACCGTTCCCGGTGGCACTCCCAGAGCTTCCGCCGCCTCCGTCACGCTCCGGCCGCGGAAGTAGATCTCCATCAGCACGTCGCGGTGATCCGAGGACAGCCTGTCGAGCGCTTCGAGCACCACCACCGAGTCAACCACCTGGTCCGCGTGGTCGCGCTCGATGGGCGGCGTGGCCGGGGACTCGGCCACCTCCTGTGGGCGTGCCGCCTTCGCACGCACCCGGTCCGTGACGATGTTCCGCGCCACGGTCAACAACCAGCCGCGCACCGATCCCTTGCCGTTCACGAGGGCGTCGGGATGGCGCCAGGCTCGGACCAGGGTCTCCTGGACCACGTCCTCGGCAGCGGCCCGATCGCCGGTCAACCGCGTCGCGTACGCCAGCAGCGCCCGACCGTGCTCCTCGTAGAGCGATCGGATCAGTGCCTCGTCGGCCGCGGTCTCCCGTTTGCGGGAGAACAAAGCCGCCATCCACCTACTCCTCCCCGCCCGCGAACACCACCTGCGGGCGTCCTGTTCAAGACCTCAGCCGACACACGAGTGGCGGAGAGCTTCGGTTCAACGGGTTTTGCGTTGAAAAGGTCGCCGGATGTTAGCGGGACCGGTTGAGGTGCCCGACCACCTCCGCCATCAACGCCTCCGGCAGCACGTTGATGAACATGGCGTGGTCGGTCGCCGGATCGCGCAGCTCCTCCTTGAAGCTGTCGATCGCGAACGGATGACCTGGAGGAACGTCGTACTCCACGGTGACGGTCAACCGCGGGATGGGGAAGGTCTTGGCCGGGCACGTGCCACCGGTCAGCGGGAACACCACGTGCGAGCGGTGCGAGGCGCTGTCGGTGTTGTTGCCGTCCCAGCAGCTGCCGAAGTCGTAACTGCGCAAGGTGGTCGCGCTCCCGCACAGCGGGTACTTCGTCGTGTAGCGGCGCGGCTGGTCCGAGCAGCCCCACCGGGCCCGCGTGTTCGGGCCGTGGCCGTTGGTGAACGCCGCCGGGTCGCCGGTGATCAGCCGCAGGAACCTCGGCATCGGCAGCACGGCGCTGACGGGGCTGGCGTCGTACCGGATCTCCACGTTCTTCGGCCTGAGCACCTCGCCGGTGTTGCCGTGCAGGCCGCCGCCGTCCGCGTGGGCGTCGTGGCCCGTGCCGTCGGTCAGGCGCAGCACGGGCCAGTAGTAGGTCGAGCGGTCGTCCTTCTCGCACGTGGTGGGCGCGGCCGCGAGGGAGTCGTCGGTCGACCTGGCGTCGGCCGACTTGTTGCCGACGTACTCGTGCGTGTGGTGGGCGCCGAACGGGATGCCCGGCGAGACGACGGGGTTGTCCGCGTTCAGGTGTCGGTCCTCGTTCGCGCCGCACCGGATGATGACGTTCGGCGTCTCCGGGTCCGTGATCACCTGGTCGAGCTCGCTGACGTACTGGTCAGCGGACGGCGCACCGTTGGACGTGCCGCGCAGCAGGACCGCGGAGCCCGCGATGACGAGGAGCGCGACCACCGCGACCGCGAAGGTCACCGGTTTGTTCCGGGCCACCACCACAGCCTGCCGGTCCGCTCGGGCAAACCAAAGCGTTCTGTCTCAATTGGCACCGGCGAACGCCGCCACGGCGGCGGCGCTCCCCGGCGAGCCCCAGATCGGTCCTGCTCACAGCTCTACTGCGCGGTCACCAGCGGCTGGCGATCGTGGTTCACGACACTCACCCCGGCCACGTCCCCCGCCCGCACCATCGCGGACCCGGCCAAGGTCACCTCACCTCCGTGCGCCCTCCACGAGCCGGCGGTGAACGTCCGTCCGTCCTTCGTGTGCACGACGAGCCAGCAGGCTTCCCCGTCCTGCATCCCGTCGACCGTCGCGACCAGCTTCAGGCCGCCCTCGGTCTCGGTGACCTGCACGGCCATGCGCGCACCCGCCGGCGAGGTCCCCTGCAGGAGCGCGTCGGCGTTCTCCGTGCCACCGACCCCCATTCCCTGGCCCAGCCAGACGCCCCCAGCGAGCACTCCGGCGACGACGAGGGTCGACGACAGGGCCGTGATGCGGCCTCGGCGGCGCACGGCCTGATGTCTCTCTTCACGGACCGTGCCCAGCGTGCGCTGGAGCAGGTGGTCCATGTCCGGCGGAGGCCCGTCGAGCGCGGCCTCCGGTGGCAGTTCTTCCATCAGCATGTCGTTCTCGTTCAACTCGTTGGGAGACACGGTCACGCGGAACGATGCACTCAAATCTCTCCTTCTCCAGTCCCGCGCACAGCGGTGACCAACACCCACAGAACGAGCCTGCGAGGAAGTTGGTTCAACGCAGATACAAGGACGTTGTGCAGACCACACGAGGAGGTTGACCGGGCCGCTACCAGCTCCTACGCTCTCATATATGATGTATGACCGGATCGGCGCACTTCCCGCGTCCCGGACGGACTTCGTTCTTGAATCGATCAAAGAAGCGATTCTTTACGGAAAACTGAAACCCGGTCAGGCGTTGGTCGAAACCGATCTCGCCGCGACGCTCAACGTCTCGAAGACGCCCGTGCGCGAGGCGCTCAAGACGCTCGCGGGGTCGGGGCTCGTCGTGATGAGCCCGTACAAGGGCGCCGCGGTCCGCACGGTCGACGCCGAGATGGCCAGGTCCGTCTACGACGTGCGGCTGCTGCTGGAACCCGAGGCGCTGCGCCGCGCGGCCGCGCTGGGCGCCGACTTCGCCGAGGCCAGGTCGGCGCTGGACGACACCGAGGACCTGGCCCGGCGCAACCGGGCGAACCGGCGGTTCCACCGCGCGCTGTACGCGGGCTGCGGCAACCCGTTGATGGTCCAGATCCTCGACGGGCTGCGCGACCAGACGGCGCTGATCACCGCGGCGGGCTGGGGCGTCAGCCCGACCTGGGAGGCCGAGGACGCCGAGCACCGGGCGATCCTCGTCGCCGCCGAGGAGGGCTTCGGCGACGCCGCGGCCGACCTGCTGCGCCGCCACGTCCAGACGTTCGCCGACCGAGTGGCCGAGGAGCTTCCCGATGTCGTTCGATGACCTCACCGAGCAGCTGGCGTCCGTCGTGGCGATCACCGTGACACCGTTCGACGCCGGCGGGGCGGTCGACGAGAAGAGCTACGCCGCCGTGGTGGACCGGATGGCCGAGGGCGGCATCTCGGTCGTGACGGCCAACGGCAACACGAGCGAGTTCTACACGTTGTCCTCCGCCGAGACCGAGCAGGCGCTGCGGATCACCGTGGACGCGGCCGGCGACCGGGCGGCGGTCGTCGCCGGGGTCGGGCACGACGTGAAGTCGGCCGTGGCCGCGGCCCGGTTCGCGGACAGGGCCGGCGCGCGGGGGATCATGGTCCACCAGCCGGTGCACCCGTACGTCTCGCTCGACGGGTGGGTCGACTACCACCGGGCCGTCGCCTCGTCGGTGCCCGAGCTGAGCGTGGTCCTGTACGTGCGGAACCCGCGGATCGGCGGCGCGCAGATCGCCGCGCTGGCGGACGCGTGCCCGAACGTCGTGGGCGTGAAGTACGCGGTGCCGGACCCCGTGCGGTTCGCCTCCGTCGCGCGGGACGCCGGGCTGGAGCGGCTGACCTGGGTCGCCGGGCTGGCCGAGCTGTCGGCGCCGGGGTACTTCGCCGTCGGGGCCTCCGGGTTCACCTCCGGCCTGGCGAACGTGGCGCCGCAGCTGTCCGTGCAGATGTTCCGGTGCCTGCGGGAGCGGGAGTTCGGTGCGGCGATGGAGTTCTGGGAGTTCGTCCGCGGGTTCGAGGAGCTGCGGGCGTTGAACGAGTCGGCGAACAACGTGTCCGTGGTGAAGGAAGCGCTGGCACAGCTCGGTTTGTGCCGCCGGGACGTGCGGCCGCCCGCCTCGGTGCTGTCCGAAAAGGACCGTTCGGCCGTGGGCGTGTTGCTGGACTCGTGGAACCTCCTGTGAGGCTGCGCAGCGCGGAGTGGTTCGAGGGCGAGGGGCTCAGGGCGTTCTCGCACAACGCCCGCGCGCGGCAGCTCGGCCTGAACCCCGGGGAGCACCTCGGCAAGCCGGTCATCGCGATCCTGAACACGTGGAGCGGCATCAACCCGTGCCACATGCACCTGCGCGAACGGGCCAAGCAGGTCGAGCGCGGGGTCTGGGAGGCGGGCGGTTTCCCGGTGGAGTTCCCCGTGTCCACGTTGTCGGAGACGTACCAGAAGCCGACCCCGATGCTGTACCGGAACATGCTGTCGATGGAGACCGAGGAGGTCCTGCGCTCCTACCCCGTCGACGGGTGCGTGCTGATGGGCGGCTGCGACAAGACCACCCCCGCGTTGCTGATGGGCGCGGCCTCCGCCGGTCTGCCGTCGGTCTTCGTGCCGGCCGGGCCGATGCTGCGCGGCCACTGGCGGGGCGAGACCCTCGCGTCGGGCACGGACATGTGGCGGTTCTGGGACGAGAAGCGGGCGGGCACGATCTCGTCCGCGGACTGGTCGGAGATCGGGTCAGGCCTGGCCCGCTCCCCCGGCACGTGCATGACGATGGGCACGGCCTCGACGATGACGGCCGCCGCGGAGGCGCTGGGGCTGACCCTGCCCGGCGCGTCGTCGATCCCGGCCGTCGACTCGGCCCACCACCGGATGGCGGCCGCGTCCGGCATGCGCGCGGTCGAGATGGTGCGCGAGGGGCTGACGATCGGCGACGTGCTGTCGGCGGAGGCGTACGAGGACGCGGTCCGGACCGTGCTGGCGCTCGGCGGGTCCACGAACTCGTACATCCACCTGATCGCGATGGCCGGGCGGTCGCAGATCCCGTTGACGCTGAACGACTTCGACAGGCTGTCCCGTGAAGTGCCGGTGCTGGCCTCGGTCCAGCCCGCCGGTGCGGGTCTGATGGAGGACTTCTACTACGCGGGCGGGTTGCGCGGACTGCTGTCGCGGTTGCGGGAGTCGTTGCACCTCGAGCGGATCACGGTGACCGGGCGGACGTTCGGCGAGGACCTCGACGGCGCCGAGGTGCACGACGCGTCGGTGATCCGGACGCTGGACGACCCGGTCTCCCCCGAGGGCGGGCTGGCCGTGCTGCGGGGCAACCTGGCCCCGGACGGCGCGGTGATCAAGTACGTGGCGGCTGATCCCGCGTTGTGGAGGCACACCGGGCCCGCCGTGGTCTTCCACGGCTACAAGGACCTGCAGGCACGGATCAACTCGCCGTCGCTGGACGTCACGAGGGACTCGGTGATCGTGCTGGCCGGTGGCGGCCCCAAGGGCGGGCCCGGCATGCCGGAATACGGGATGCTGCCGATCCCGGACAAGCTCCTGCGCGAGGGCGTCCGGGACATGGTGCGCGTGTCCGACGCGCGGATGAGCGGAACTTCTTATGGCGCATGCGTTCTGCACGTGGCACCGGAGGCGCACGTCGGCGGTCCGCTGGCACTGGTGCGCGACGGCGACCTCGTGACGCTTAACGTCGAGGCGCGGGTGTTGCGCGTGGAGATCTCCGACGAGGAGATGGCGCGCCGCCGGGACGCGTGGACGTCACCACCGCCGAAGTTCGAACGCGGGTACGGCGCCCTGTACTACGAGCACATCACGCAGGCCGACGAGGGCTGCGACTTCGAGTTCCTGTCACGCCCCGGCGCGAACCCGGAGCCCAACGCCCACTAGTTCTTCGACTCGACGCGGCCCTCTTCGGTGGACGCCTCCTGCCAGTCCTGGGTTCCGTGCAGGTGGGTGCGCAGGTAGGCCGTGGTGAGCCGGAGCAGGGTCGCGACCCGTTCGGGGCTCTCGTCGGTGGTCTCGGCGACGTCGTAACCGGAGACGCCGCCGAACCCGTGCTCCGCGCCGAACAACGTGAGCAGGTCCTTCGGGCCGGGCGCCAGGTGGTACGGGTCGGCGTGCCAGTCGGGGCCCATGGTGGTCAGGTGCGCGGAGGCGTCCGCGTCACCGGCCACGACGAGCGCGGGCGCGGTCATGGTGCTGAAGTCCGTGTGCTGCATGAAGGAGTAGTTCTCCTTCACCATGTCGGTGATCGCGTCACCGCGGCCGGTCGCGCCCAGCAGCACGCCCGCCCTGATCCTGTCGTCCCTGAGGCTGACGCCTTCTGTCTGCATGCCCAGCAGGAGACTCGCGGTGTGACCGCCCAGCGAGTGGCCCACGACGGCGATCTTCGTGCGGTCCCAGCGGTTCTGCAGCTGCGGCACGGCCTTCTCGACCTCGTCGAGCCGGTCGAGCACGTGGGACATGTCCTCGGCCCTGGAGCGCCAGAACAGCGGCGCGCCGGGCGTGTCCTGCGGCAGGGACAGGGTGCGGGAGCTCAGGTGCGTGGGCTGCAGGACGACGAAACCCTGCTCCGCCCAGTGGTTCGCGAGCGGTGCGTAGCCGTTCAGCGAGGAGAGGTGGTTCGAGTAGCCGTGCCCGTGCGAGAGCAGCAGGATCGGCAGGCCGGTGCCCTCGGTCGGCGCGGAGACCTTCAGCTGCAGGTCGACGGGCCTGCCGGGGATCTCGAGCACGACGGGACTCACGGTGAAGACGGTCATTGCGGGGTTCCCTTCGAATGGTCCGCCATCAAAGCGGAGCGACGTTCCGGAACGATACGGAGCGCCGTTCCGCTTTGTCAACACCGAGGGGTCACCCCAGCAGGAAGCGCGCGGCCACCACCGCTCCGTCGGTGCGGATCTCCCCCGCCACGGCGGCCGCGCGGGCCCGCGTCTGCGGTGCCAGCGCCGTCTTCAGCGCGACGGACAGGGACTCGAAGGTCGGCACCGGCCCGTCGTGCGCGGCGCCGATGCCGAGCTCGGCGACCCGGTGCGCCCAGAACGGCTGGTCCACGATCTGCGGCACGACCACCTGCGGCACCCCGGCACGGGCGGCGGTCGTCGTCGTGCCCGCGCCACCGTGGTGCACGACGGCGGCGACCCGGCGGAACAGCGCCTGTTGGTTGACCTCGCCGACGACGAGGCAGTCGTCGCTGTCGTCGACCTGGGCGAGACCCGCCCAGCCGGCGGCCAGGAGGACGCGGCGCCCCTGCGCGCGGATCGCGTCGACGGCGACCTGGGCGACGTCCTTCGAGGCGTGCATGGCCATGCTGCCGAAGCCCGCGTACACCGGGGGTTCGCCGGCCTCCAGGAACGCCACCAGGCCGGGCGCGAGCGGGCGTTCGTCGGGCAGGATCCACGCGCCGGTCTGCTCGACCTCCAGGTTCGTCAGCTCCGAGGCGGGCCAGAGCAGCGGGTCCGCCGCGAGCAGCACCGTGCCGCTGTAGACGTGGTCGCGGACGTTGTCCACCGGCGGCATGCCGAGCGCGGCGCGGTGGGTGTCGAGTGCCGGGCCGTACAGCGCGTTCACGTTCTCCGCGTCGATGCGCCACAGCACCTGGTTGTCGGTCTCCTCCGGCGGGAGCGGCTTGCCGGGGCGTTGCGACGGCCTGCGGTGCGGCGACGGCAGCGAGACGTCGTGGAACATCGCGAGCGAGTAGCGCAGGCCGAGGTGGTCCGCCACCGACCTCGCTCCCGCCGGCATCAGGCCGGTCGCCATCAGCACGTCGGCGCCCTCGGCCGCGGCGGCCACCGGACCGAACCACTCGCCGACGAGCGCCGCCGCGACGGTCGCGGGATCCGGTCGCGCGCTCGTCACCAGCTCGCGCACCGACTGTCCGAACGGGACCAACGGCACGCCGAACGCATCAAGCCTCGCAACGAACTCCTCGTCCGGCGGCACGCACACCCGCACGTCCGCGCCCAGTTCCCGCAACGCCACAGCGAGCGCGATCAGTGGTTCGACGTCCCCGCGTGATCCGTACCCCGCCAGCACAACTCGCATCTTCCGGCTCCCCCGCTCGCCCCAGTTCCCCGTCACGGCGGGAGATTCTGCGCCCGGAACCGGGTCTTGCCGCAAGACCCCCTGTGCGCTATACGTTGAAGTGGGAAGACCCCCGGGCTCTGGTCCGGGGGTCTTCCGTTTCCCGGGACGTTCCTGCTGCCCCCACTTCACACCTCACCCGTCATGATTGGTCGAACCAGCAGCTGAGGGCGAGGTACCAGTGGCAGTCACGATCCGCGACGTGGCACGCAGGGCGCACGTTTCCGTCGCCACCGTGTCGCGCGCGCTGACGTCCCCGGAGCTCGTGCGCCCGGAGACGCGGTCGCGCGTGCTGACCGCCGCCACCGAACTCGGCTACCAGCCCAACCGGGCGGCGCGCGGACTGATCACGGGCAAGACGGGCAACATCGGCATCGTCGTGCCGGACCTCGACAACCCGTTCTTCACGGGCGTGCTCAAGGCCGTGCAGGCGCGCGCGATGCAGGCCGACTACGCGGTGTTCGTGGCGGACAGCGACGAGGACCCGGTCGCCGAGGCGAAACTCGTGCACGCCATGGCGAAACAGGTCGACGGCGTGGTGCTGTGCGCGCCGGGCCTGGAGGACTCCCAGGTCCACGAGGCCGCGGCGGCGACGTCGCTGGTGCTGCTGAACCGGCGCCTGCCCGGCGTGCCCGCCGCGTTGATGGACTCGGCGGGCGGGATGCACGCCGTCGTCGACCACCTCGTCGCATTGGGACACCACCGGATCGCTTACCTCAACGGGCCTCGCACGTCGTGGTCCAACCAGGAGCGTCGCCGCGGGCTCATGAAGGCGGTGGCACGGCACAAGGTCGACCTGGTCGACCTCGGGCCGTTCGCGCCGCGCTACGAGGGCGGCCTGCAGGCGGCGGACCTGGCCGTGGCCGCCGGCACGACCGCGATCGTGGCCTACAACGACATCATGGCGCTGGGCGTGCTCGCCCGGCTGCGCGACCGCGGCATCTCGGTGCCGGGCGACGTGTCGGTGACGGGGTTCGACGACCTCACGTACGCGGCGTTGTGCTCACCCGCGCTGACGACGGTGGCGATGCCGGTGGCGCAGGCCGGGCGCACGGCGGTGAACCTGTTGCTCGACTGGCTCGACTCCGACAGGACCGACGCGCCTCAGATCGTGGCGGAGACCCAGTTGATCGTGCGGGGGACCACCGCGCCACCCGGGCCGTGAATGCAAGGCGGCCCCGGCAAGGGCGTCTGGGGGGAGTACGCCGTGAGCCGGGGCCGCGAAGCGGCTGGGCCCGAGGGGGGAGGGGGCCTAGCGCGCTTGATGTCCCACTCTGCCCTGAGCGGAAGGAAATCGCCAGGGTGGATGTACCTGTTTTTGGATTTCTCGTACGTACGGGTTACTCGTAGAGCCCTTCGTACAACGCAGAGTGAAGTCGGTGCACCACGTTCCGCTTGACCTTCAACGTCGGGGTGAGCTCACCTTCCTCCTGGGACAGATCCCTGGTGAGCAGCACGAACTTCTTCACTTGGGAAACACTGGCGAAGTGCGAGTTCGCTTCGTCGACAACTTCCCGCACGAGCGTGCGCACGTCCGGGTGACCCACCAATGATTCGACGTCGGAGGGCAACCCGCGTGCCGTCGCCCACGGCACGATCTCGTCGGCGTCCAGTGTGATCAGGGCCACGCAGTACGGCTTGCGGTCGCCGAACAGCACGGCGTGCGAGATCCAGCGGGACTGGCGCAGCACGTTCTCCACGTTCGCCGGCGCGATGTTCTTGCCCCCGGCGGTGATGATGATGTCCTTCTTGCGCCCTGTGATCGTCACGAAACCGTCCGCGTCGATCTCGCCCAGGTCGCCGGTGTGCAGCCAGCCGTCCTGCAACGTCTGCGCGGTGGCCTCCTCGTTGCGCCAGTAGCCCGCGAAGACGTGCGGGCCGCGCATCAGCAGTTCGCCGTCCTCGCCGAGCTTCATCTCGAGGCCCGCCACGCCGGTCGCGCCGACCGAGCCGAGCTTGAAGCGGCCCAGCGTGTTGATCGTGCCCACCGCCGTGGACTCGGTCATCCCGTACCCCTCCAGCACCGGCACGCCCGCCGCGTGGAAGAACCGCAGCACCTCGGGCGAGATCGGCGCGGCGCCGGACAACGCCTGCACGAGCCGGCCGCCGAAAGCCCCTCGCACGTTCGCGAACAACGCGTCGACCTGGTCGAACCCCGCCGCCATCTCCGGCGGAACCGATTCACCCGCGGCACGCCTGCGACGGACCTCGATGCCGAGCGCGACGGCCTGCTCGAGCTGCTGCGCGGGCACGTTCGCCGTGACGAAGGTGTAGATCTTCTCGAAGATGCGCGGCACGGACGGCAGGAAGGTGGGCCGCACCTCGGCCAGTTCCGGCACGATCGCCTTCATGTCGCCGCCGAAGTAGGCCAGCGCGCCGCCCCAGTACATCGTCCCGAACATGATGATCTGCGCGAAGACGTGCGCCAGCGGCAGGAACAGGTAGACGGTGCCGGTCATGGCGTCGATGCGGGCCTCTTCCGCGACCCGGCACAGCGCGACCCAGTTCGCGTTGGTCAGGACGCAGCCCTTGGGCGGCCCCGTGGTGCCGGAGGTGTAGATGATCAGGCTGGGGTCCTCCGGCCTGATCGCGGCCCGACGGACGTCCAGCACGTCGGCGAGCGGCGAGGTGCGGCCGGAGTCCTGCAGCTCCGCGACGCGGGGACGGTCGCCGGCGGGATCGATCGAGAGGATCGTGCGCAGCTCGGGGAGTTCGGAGTGGACGGCCTCGACCTTGGCGCACTGCTCGGAGTTCTCCGCCACCACGATCGACGCGCCGGAGTCGCCGACCACCCAGGCGATCTCCTCGGGCGTGCTCGACGGGTAGATCGGCACGACGATGCCGCCCGCCGCGAGCACGGCGAGCTCGACCGCCGTCCACTCCGGACGCGTGGTCGCGAGGACGCAGACCCTGTCCCCCGCCTCCAGTCCGGCGTGGACGAACCCGGAGGCGAGGTCCAGCACCAGCTCGGAGACCTCGGCGTAGGTCTGCTCGCGCCACTGCCCGTCCTGCTTGAACCGCCACGCCACCGCGTCGCCGTACGCCTGCTCGGCGAGGAACGGCAGGTCGGCTATCCGGCGGACGGCTCGCACCGCGCTCGGGCTGGTCACTCCGGCGGTCATGGCGGCTCCAATGCGGTTTCCGACGGGCTTTCCGGCAGCGGACGATCAGGCGGGCACGACCCGCACTCGGGTGCCGTTCAGCACGGCGGTGCCCGAGAGCGGGTCGATGCGGAGGTCGTCGGTGAGGAGGTTGACGTTCACGCCGGCGTGCTCGCTCGCGACGGTGAGCCGCGTGCCCGGCTGGTCGTGGCCCCAGCCGTGCGGCATGGAGACGACGCCCGGCGCGATGTCGGCGGTGACCTCGACCAGCACCTCCACCTCGCCGACGCGCGAGGTGACCTGGGCGGTCGCGCCGTCGGCCAGGCCGATGCGGGTGGCGTCACCGGGGTTCACCAGCAGCGTGCACAACGGCTTGCCCTTCACCAGCGCGGGCACGTTGTGCATCCAGGAGTTGTTGCTGCGCAGGTGCCTGCGGCCGACGAGCACCAGCTCGGTCTCGGGCGTCCGCAGCGCGGCGCGCACGCGCGGCAGGTCGTCCACGATCGGCCGCGGGGTCAGCTCGACCTTCCCGGACGGCGTGCGCAGGATCTCCGGCAGGCGCGGGGTGAGCGGGCCGAGGTCGATGCCGTGAGGATTTTCCAGCAACTGCTGGAGCGACAGCCCGTACGCGCCGGTGCGGAGTTTCAGGTCCAGCAGGCGTTCTTCGCGCGTCTCGCCTTCGGGTTCGAAGTCGGCTCCCGCCTTCTTCTTGAGGCCGGCGAGCTGGAACGCGGCGACGGCGTCGAGATCGGCCGCCGGGCCGAGTCCGCTGAAGATCGTGGCGAGGCGGAAGAAGATCTCCGTCTCGTCGACCCTGCCCTCCTCCAACGGGATCGCGGCGCGCGAGTACTTCACGACGTTGCGCGTCGAGTTGTTGAGGAACGCGATGTCGTAGTGGTCGCGGCGCGACGGCGGCGGCGTGGGCAGGATGACGTCCGCGTGCCGGGTGGTCTCGTTGAGGTACGGGTCGACGCTGACCATGAAGTCCAATGAGGACAGTGCCGCGCTCACGCGCGCCGAGTTCGGCAGCGACAGCGCGGGGTTGCCGCCGATCGTGAACAGCGCCCGCACCTGGCCCTCGCCGGGCGTCTCGATCTCGTCGACCAGCGTGACGGCCGGGAACTCCCCCATCACCTCGGGGTGGCCCTTGACCCGGCTGTGCCAGCGGCCGACCTCGAAGCCCTTGCCGGTGCCCGTTCCCCGCCTGTTGTGCGCGGGCAGCGGCCACATCGCGCCGCCGGGCCGGTCGAGGTTGCCGGTGAGGACGTTGAGCGTGTCGACGGCCCACGACGCGACCGTGCCGAACTCGACCGTCGTCGTGCCGATCCGCCCGTACACCACGGCGCGTTCGGCTTCGGCCAGCTGCCTGGCCAGCGCGCGGATCGTGGCCGCGTCGACTCCCGTGCGCTCCTCGACGGCCTCGGGGCCGAACGCCTCGACGTGCGAGCGGATCACCTCGTGGTCGGTGACGTGCCCGGCGAGGTCCCCGAGGTCGACCAGGTCCTGCGCGAACAGCTCGTGGACCAGCGCCAGCAGCAGGAACACGTCCGTGCCCGGCCGGATCACGACGTGCTGGTCGGCGGCCGCGGCGGTCCTGCTGCGGCGCGGGTCGACCACGACGAACCGGCCGCCGCGCCTCTGCAACTCCCTGAAGCGGCCCGGCGCGTCCGGAACCGTCCACAGGCTCCCGTTGGACGAGAACGGGTCCGCGCCCAGCACCAGCATGAAGTCGGTGCGGTCGATGTCGGGCACGGGGATCGAGAAGATGCCGCCGAACATGTGGCCGACCTGGACGTGCTTGGGCATCTGGTCGACCGTGCTGGCGGTGAAGAGGTTGCGGCTGCCCAGCGCCTTGCGCAGCGGTCCGGCGTAGAGGCCGCCGGCGAGCGAGTGGGCGACCGGGTTGCCGAGGTACATCGCGACGGCGTTGCGGTCGGGGAAGTCCTTCAGGCGTTCGTCGACGACGCGGAAGGCCTCGTCCCAGGTGACCTCGTGGAACTCGCCGTCGCGCTTGACCAGCGGGGCGCTCAGCCGGTCCGGGTCGGCGTCGAGCGTGCCGAGCGAGGCGCCCTTGGGGCAGAGGAAGCCCTTGCTGAACTCGTCCTCGCGGTCGCCGCGGACCTTCGTGATGCGGTCGCCCTCGACCGTCAGCTCCAGCCCGCACGTCGCCTCGCACAGCGGGCAGGTCGTGAACACGGTCCTCATCGGGTCCCCTCACACGAGCTTGTTACCAACGGGTACTAGTCGGCTGCCATCGGACGCAATCACCCTGCCGAGGGTCGACCCGAACGGCCCAACGGGCGCCCTGAAGTCGCCGAGCATACCAGCCGGTATGTCGATTTGCACTGGTCAAAGCGGGGGTCGTGGCGGCGATCCTTCCGGCACTGATCGGTACCTACCTGCGGAGTGAGTCCAGGTGGGTACGCCGTGCCGCGAGGTCTGGCCATCACGTCCGCACGGGTGCAGCATGTTGCGGTGAACGCCGCAATCCGGACCGCCGCCACGATCGCCGCGGTCGCGGTCGCGTACTTCGCGACCGCGCAGGTCGGCCTGGTCCTGGCCCTCGTGGAGGGTCAGGTCACCCCGCTGTGGCTGCCGACGGGGATCTCCGTGGCGGCGCTGCTGATGTCGGGCCGCGGGATCTGGCCGGGCATCACGCTCGGGGCGTTCGCCGCCAACATCTCCCTGGGCGCGCCGCTGGTCTCGGCGTTGGTGATCACCGCGGGCAACACCGCCGCACCGCTGCTCGCCTGGTACCTGCTGACGCGCTCCGGCTTCCGGCCGGCGCTGGACCGGCTGAAGGACGCGCTGCTGCTCGTGTTCGCGGGCGCCCTGGGCGCGATGCTGGTCAGCGCGCTGGTCGGCGCGGCGGCGTTGAAGATCGGCGGCGTGATCCCGTGGCGCGACGTGCCGGCCGTGGTGTCGGTGTGGTGGACCGGCGACGCGATGGGCGTGCTGGTGTTCACACCGCTGCTGCTCACCCTGCCCCGCCACTGGAACGCCGCCCCGCGCCGGCTCGCCGAGGCGGGGGCGCTGCTGCTCACCACGGCGGTGCTCGCGTCGTTCGTGACCGTGTCCGCGTCGCGGCTGTTGTTCCTGGTGTTCCCGATGCTGATCTGGGCGGCGCTCCGCTTCCAGCACGCGATCGCCGCGCCGTGCGCCGCGATCATCTCCGTGGCCGCGGTGATGTCCGCCGCCGGCGGTCACTTCACCTCCGGCGAACTGCTGCCGACGATGATCGTGCTGCAGGCGTTCAACGGCTCGGTGGCGCTGACCGGGCTGATCCTGAGCGCCATCACCAGCGAGCGCAACGAGGCCAGGCAGGCCATCGAGCGCGCGTGCGTGCAGCTGACCGAGACCGTTGCGCGCTACCAGGAGGACGGAGCGCGCAAACGGCTCGGCCGCGTCGTGCCACCCGCGTGAAGGGCTTGCGCTAGAAGGGCTTCGTCTCCGCGGCGATCTCACCGAGGATGTCGCTCAACGGCCGCGCGGACTGCGCGCCGAGCGAAACGGCCGCGCCCGGAGGCACGGTCTCCGCGATGTCCGTGCCCGCGCAGGTGACCCGGGAGGCCGGCAGGATGCCGGACACCAGGTACTTGTTGACGATCGTGTCGACGCAGGCGTTGCGGCGCAACGCGTAGTGGCCGTGCTGGCCGTCGTTGGACACGCTGATCAACGGCTGGGCGAGGTGCTCCGCCATGACCCTGCCGTTGGCGAGCGGGGTCTGGGTGTCGCCGTCGGAGTTCACGACCAGGCCCGCCGGGTACTTGCGGGTGATGGCCGGGATCTTCTCCGGGCGCTGGAAGGCGCGGAACGTGCAGTTGGTCGGCGCCATGTAGTCGACGGTGCCGCCGTACGGGTTGGTGTCGCGCCAGCGCTTCATGTCGTTGTAGTAGGTGTTGACGTCGGAGAACCAGTCCCACTCGCACACGACGGCCTGGAACGTGCCGGCCGAGGTCGGTTCGATGTCACCCTTCTTCAGCGCGGCGACGATCGCGGAGGCCTCGGCGGGATCGGCGACACCCGCCTTGATCGAGGCGATGTGGCGGGAGAAGGCGGCCCACGAACGGCGGTAGCGCGTGGCTCCGACGGCGTAGTCGAACGAGGTCACGTCCGCGTAGCCGCCGAACGGGCCGTCCTTGAGCTTCGCGGCGATCGCGTCCAGTTCGGCGCGCACGGCGGCCGGGGTGGTGCCGAGGCCGTAGGTGCCGTTGCGGGCGGCGGTCCACTCCGTCCACTTGCGCAGGTTGTCGGTGATCGCGTCCACCACGTCGACGTCCTGCTCGTGCCACGTCTTGAGCGGGTCCAGGGCGGAGTCGAGCACGCTGCGGTCGAGGAACTTCGGGAACAGCGAGCCGTAGACGGCGCCGAGCTGCGTGCCGTAGGAGTAGCCGACGTAGGAGATCTTCTTCTCCCCCATGGCCCCGCGGACGACGTCCATGTCGCGGGCGGTGTTCATGGTGGAGATGTGCCTGCGCATCTCACCGCCGCCGCGCTGGCAGTTCTCCTCGACCGCGCGGGCGTAGTCCGACCAGTTGGCGAGCTGCGAGTCCGCGGGACGAGTGGGGAACTCGTCGTCGGTCGGCGTCGAGATGCAGCGGATCTGCGTCGAACGGCCGACCCCGCGCGGGTCCATGCCGATGACGTCGTAGATCTTCAGCACGTCGGTCTGGGCGTTGAACCAGTGCACGGCGCCCAGGCCGGAACCACCGGGGCCGCCGGGGTTGGTCATCAGCACGCCTCTGCGGCGCGCGGGATCCGTCGCCTTCTTGCGTGAGAGGGCGATCTCCAGGTTGCCGTTGCCGGGATTCTTGTAGTCCATCGGCACGACCACCGTGGCACACTCGACCCCCGTCGAGGGCGTGACCCACCCGGCCTGGCACTCGGCCCAGGCGACCGTCTGGCTGTAGTACTCGTCCAACGGACCAGGCGCCGCCTGGGACGTTCCCACCAGGGACATGAACAGCGGGACGGCCAAAGCCGCCGCGCCCCAACGCTTCCTCACCGCGTACCCCTCACGATCGTCGGTCAGCGCCCGAACGCTTCCGCAGCCGCCGACCCGCTCGACACCCCCGAAGGTCGGGTGAAATTCACCGCGGTGGGGTAGGAAGAGGTATGGATCCGGTCAGGGCGTTGAAGCAGGTGGCCTTCCAGCTCGAACGGGCGGGCGAGCCGACCTACCGCGTCCAGGCGTTCCGCAACGCGGCCTCGGTCCTGGCCGACCTCGACCCCGCCGACGTGGAGAAACGGGCCAAGCTCGGCACGCTCACCGACCTCAAGGGCGTCGGCAAGTCGACGGCCGGAGTCGTCGTGGACGCGCTGGCGAACCGCGAACCGTCGTACCTGGCGAAGCTGCGGCACGTCGACATCACCGGCGGCGAGGAGATGCGGGCGGCGCTGAAGGGCGACTGCCACGTCCACTCCGACTGGTCCGACGGCGGCAGCCCGATCCGCGACATGGCCGAGGCTGCCCGCGACCTCGGCCACGAGTTCATGGTGCTGACCGACCACTCGCCGCGCCTGACCGTCGCGAACGGACTGTCCCGCGACCGGCTCGAGAAGCAGCTCGAGGTGGTCGCCGGGCTGAACGCCGAGCTGGCGCCGTTCCTCGTGCTCACCGGCATCGAGGTCGACATCCTCGACGACGGATCGCTGGACCAGGACGAGGACCTGCTGGCACGGTTGGACGTCGTGGTCGCGAGCGTCCACTCGAAACTGAAGATGCCGCGCGCCGAGATGACCCGCAGGATGGTCAACGCGGTGAAGAACCCGCACGTCGACATCCTCGGCCACTGCACCGGCCGCCTGGTCGTCGGCAAGGGCCGCCCGGAGTCCCAGTTCGACGCGGAGAAGGTCTTCGAGGCGTGCGCCGAGCACGGCACGGCCGTCGAGATCAACTCACGGCCGGAGCGGCTCGATCCCCCGCGCCGGCTGCTGTCGCTGGCCGTGGACGCCGGGTGCGCGTTCTCCATCGACAGCGACGCGCACGCGCCCGGCCAGCTGGACTGGCTGAACTACGGGTGCGCGCGGGCGCAGGAGTGCGGTGTCGCGCCGGAGCAGGTGATCAACACCCGGAGCGCAGCTCGGCTGCTGTCCGGGTGAGGTGCTCGTACCAGGACACGAGCGGCCCGGTGTCGGCCAGCGCGCGCCCCAGGGCGACCCGGCACAGGTCCCGGACGGGTTCGGGGTCGTAGGCGGCCAGCAGGTCGCCGAACGACCCCAGCGTGCCGAGCGCGTACTGCTCCAGCCCCGCGCAGATCGGCACGACCGTCCCGTCCGCCTTGACGACGAGCGGGTCCACCCGCACGAACGCCGCCGGATCCGCGCGCAGCAGAGCGGCGGACGTGACGTCGAACTGCACCTCGACGGCGTCGTCCTCGGCCACCCGGCCCAGTTCCACGGCGGCGTAGACCAGGTCGACCCGGTCGACGCCGTGCGGCCTCACCCGCACCTTGCGCGCACCCTCCCCGACGGCCTCGGCGGCCAGACCGCGCAGCACGGACACGTTGTCCGGCACGAGGTCGATCAGCACCGTCACCCGGCGCCCGTCAGCGGCGTGCTCTCCCACCTCGTCCAGCGCGACCACGAGCTCGGCCTCCGGCACGGCCGTGAGCCAGCGAGGGTCGTGGACCTCGACTCCCATACCCGTACGGAGCACTCGTGCGGCGCGGAAATACCTCCGTGCGGCAGCCACCCCTGAGGGGGATTTTCCGGCCGTTCACCCGGTGGCCGCCGAACGATCATCGTGTGCGACTCATTTGAGCCCTACCCTTCGCGACGGCCCATGTCCGCCCACCACCACAAGGACAGGCATGTCACGTCGCAGGGCTCCCCTGGCCGTGCTCTCCACGGTCATCGTCACGGCGGCCACTCTCACCGCCTCCACCGCGGCCCACGCCGCCACCACCACGTTCACCCCGACCGCCGACACCTACGTCGACAACTCCTCCACCAGCACGAACTACGGCACGTCCGGCCAGCTCGGCATCGACAACTCCCCGGTCAAGCGGTCGTTCCTCAAGTTCACCGTCTCCGGGATCAGCGGTGTCTCCAACGCCAAGCTGCGCATCCACACCGACGACGTCTCCGGCGCCGAGAGCCCGAACGGCGGCACGTTCCGGGCGATGTCGAACGCCGGCTGGACCGAGGCGGCGGTGACCTGGAACAACCAGCCCGCGATCGACGGCGCCACCCTGGGCTCCCTCGGTTCGGTCGTGCGCAACGCCTGGTACGAGGTCGACGTCACGAGTCTCGTCACGGGCAACGGCACCTACAGCATCGGCATCACGTCCAGCAGCACGGACGGCGCCGACTACGACTCGCGCGAGAGCGGGTCGACGGCGCCGCAGCTCGTCGTCACCGACGGGTCGACGCCGCCTCCCGGCG
Organism: Lentzea cavernae; assembly: GCF_014653695.1. Lineage (GTDB taxonomy): Bacteria > Actinomycetota > Actinomycetes > Mycobacteriales > Pseudonocardiaceae > Lentzea > Lentzea cavernae. The sequence goes on from NZ_BNAR01000006.1 coordinate 471,738, forward strand.
ACCCGGTCTTCGTCGGCGCGGGCGACATCGCCGACTCGGGTTCCGGTGACACGGCCACGGCCGCGTTGCTGGACGGCATCCAGGGCACCGTCTGGACCACGGGCGACAACGTCTACCCGGACGGCACCGCCTCGCAGTTCAACACCTACTACGAGCCCACCTGGGGCCGCCACAAGGCGCGCACGCGGCCGTCGCCCGGCAACCACGACTACAACACCAGTGGCGCCACGGGGTACTACAACTACTTCGGTGCCCAGGCCGGTCCGTCGGGTCGTGGCTACTACTCCTACGACATCGGCAACTGGCACATCGTGTCGCTCAACTCCAACATCACCATGTCGGCGGGCAGCGCGCAGGAGCAGTGGCTGCGGCAGGACCTGGCGGCGAGCACGAAGCCGTGCACCGCGGCGTACTGGCACCACCCGCTGTTCACCAGCGGCGCCAACCACGCGCCCTCGACGGCCACCCGGCCGCTGTTCCAGGCCCTGTACGACTACAACGCCGACGTGGTGCTCTTCGGCCACAACCACCAGTACGAGCGGTTCGCCCCGCAGAACCCCAGCGGCGCGCTGGACAACTCGCGCGGCATCCGGTCGTTCGTCGCGGGCATGGGCGGCGCCGGGGCCTACGGCTTCGGCACGATCAGGCCGAACAGCGAGGCCCGCAACACCGGCACCCAGGGCGTGCTGAAGCTGACGTTGCACGACAACAGCTTCGACTGGCAGTTCGTCCCCGTGGCGGGCAAGACCTACACCGACAGCGGCACCACCACCTGCCACTGACGGACCGCTGGAGGCCGATGATGTACCTGTCCACCATCGACAAACCCAAGTCAGCGAACTGGAAGGGGCTGAGCGGCAACGTCTTCGCGCTCGGCACCGTCAGCCTCGTCACCGACGTCTCGTCGGAGATGGTGGCCGCGGTCCTGCCGCTGTACCTCGTCATCGGCCTCCAGCTCAGCCCCGCCGCGTACGGGCTGATCGACGGCGTCTACACCGGCGCCACCACCCTGCTCAGACTCGCCGGCGGCTATCTCGCCGACCGGACGAACAAGCGCAAGGCCGTCGCGGGCCTCGGGTACGGGATCTCCGCGGTGGCCAAGCTCGGGCTCCTCGCCGCCGGCAACTCCCTGACGGCGCTGGGGTTCGTGATCACCGCCGACCGCGCGGGCAAGGGCCTGCGGACCGCGCCGCGCGACGCGTTGATCACCCTCTCCACCCCCAGCGGCGACCTGGGCCGGGCGTTCGGCGTGCACCGGGCGATGGACGGCATCGGCGCGTTCGCCGGTCCGCTCGTCGCGATGGCGGTGCTGGCCGCGTCCGCGCAGTCGTTCGACGCGGTGTTCGTCGTGAGCGCCTGCGTCGCCGCGTTCGGTGTGCTGGTCCTCGTGCTGTACGTGCGCGATCGGCCGGAACCTGTGCAGCGCAAGGAACCTCTCAAGCTCGCGCTGCTCAAGGACCCGGCCGTCCGCAAGATCGTGCTGGCCGCGTCCCTGCTCGGCCTGGTCACCATCGGCGACGGGTTCGTGTACCTGTTGCTGCAGAAGCGCGAAGGGCTGGCGTTCGGCTGGTTCCCGTTGCTCGCCGTGGGCACGAGCCTCGTCTACCTGCTGCTCGCCGCACCGCTGGGCGCGCTCGCGGACCGCGTCGGCCGGCTCAAGGTCATGCTGGCCGGGTACGGCGCGCTGACCGTCGTCTACCTGTTGCTCTTCGGACCGCTGGGCGGCTGGCCGTTGCTCGTGCTGGTCGTGCTGCTGTACGGCTTCTTCTACGCCTGCACGGACGGCGTGCTGATGGCGCTCGCAGGCCCCGTCCTGCCCGAACGCCTGCGCACCACCGGCATCGCGCTGATCCAAAGTGGACAGGCGCTCGCCTACCTCGGCTCCTCCGTGCTGTTCGGTCTCGCCTGGCAGTTCTGGAGCCCCGAGGCCGCCACCAGGATCGCCGCCGTCGCGGTGGTCTGCGCCCTGATCACCACCGCCGCACTGCTGGGACGACGCCGATGAACAAGCGCCTGCTGATCACCCTGACCGCCGCGGTCCTGCTCGGCGGTGTCGCCGTCGGTTACACCGCGTTGTCCGGCGCCGCACCGGACAACGCCGCCCAGTCCGTTCCGGCCGGCGCGGGGCCGCGGTTGATGGTGCTGAGCAACGGCAAGCTCTCCACGGTCTCACGCGCCGACGGTTCACGGGAAGTCACCGGGCAGAGCTGCGACCGCGCGTACTCGGCCGCGGGCACGATCTCCTGCCTGCGCCCGGCCGGCGCGTTGAAGGCGAGCGAACTCGCCGTGCTCGACAACGACCTCCGCGAGCTCAAGACCGTTCCGCTGACCGGTTTCCCGAACCGCACGCGGGTCTCGACCAGCGGCCGGATGGTGGCGTGGACGCTGTTCGTCGACGGACATTCCTACGCCGCCAACGGGTTCTCCACCAGCACGGGCATCCTCGACACGAAGACCGGTGCGCTGGTCACGTCGCTGGAGGAGTTCGCGGTCGAGGGCATGGCGGGGCGACCGGTCGACACGAACTACTGGGGCGTCACGTTCACCGCGGACGACAACCGCTTCTACGCCACCATGTCCACCGGCGGCCACCGCTACCTGCTCGAAGGCGACTTCGCGGCCCGCAAGGTCAAGCCGTTGACGGACACGGACAACGTCGAGTGCCCGTCGCTCTCACCGGACGGCACCCGCGTCGCCTACAAGAAGGCCGTGGACGGCGACCCGCAGAAGGGCTGGCGCGTCTCGGTCCTCGACCTGGCCTCCCGCGAGATCACCGAACTGGCCGAGACCCGCAGCGTCGACGACCAGCCGGCGTGGGTCGACGACAGGACCGTGACGTACGGCATCCAGCGCGACGACGGCCTGAACGACGTGTGGGCCGTGCCCGCGGACGGCTCCGGCACACCGGCCGTGCTGGTCCCCGAGGCCAGTTCGCCGGCGCCGCTCGGTTGAGAGGATCAGGCAAGAGCGCGGCAGCATCGATCTGCCGCACGCCCTGTTCGAGCTGATCTGATGAGTGCGTCGCCAGAACGGCGGCACCGCAGAGAGGTAGGAACAGATGAGTGTCGGGCACGGTTTCCACGCCACCCTCACCGCACGGCCCGGCAAGGGCGACGAGGTCGTCGAGTTCCTGCTCGGCGCGCCGTCGCTGACCAACGACGACTGCGTGGTCTTCCTGGTCGGCCGCTCCGCCGCGAACCCCGACGTCGTCCACGTGACCGAGGGCTGGACGACGGCCGAGGCGCACAGCGCGTTCTTCGCGAGCGACGAGGCGCAGGCGCTCGTCGCGAACCTCCAGACGTTGCTCGCCGGTGAGTCCACGTACCTCGACGAGCTGCCCGTCGGCGGCAAGGCGGCGTTCTGATGGCGCGCCCGGCTCTCGACCCCGAACTGCGCGCGCTCCTCGCGGACGTGCCGCTGTCGACCGGACTCACCCACGAGATGCTCCAGCAGATCCGCAAGATACCGTCGCCACCGTTCAAGACCGACGCCGAACGACGCGACGTGACCGTCGGCGAGATCACGCTGACCGTCTTCCGCCCCTCCGGGCTCACCGGGCCCGCGCCGTGCGTCTACTGGATCCACGGCGGTGGCATGGTGATGGGCGACCGCTTCTCGCAGATCGACATCCCGTTGCAGTGGCTGGAGGAGCTCGGCGTCGTCGTGGTCACCGTCGAGCACCGGCTCGCCCCGGAGTCGGCCGGGAGCACGCTCGTCGAGGACTGCTACGACGGTCTCCTGTGGACGGTCGAGAACGCACGGGAGCTCGGCGTCGACCGGATCGTCGTGGCGGGCATCAGCGCCGGGGGCGGACTGGCTGCCGGGGTCGCTCTGATGGCCCGCGACCGGGGCGGTCCGGAGATCGCGGCGCAGGTGCTGATCTGCCCGATGCTGGACCACCGCAACGACAGCACGTCCAGCAGGCAGCACTCGGGCGAGCCCGGTGTGTGGACGCGGGAGATGAACGAATTCGGCTGGCGGTCGGTGCTCGGCGACGCAGAGGAGGTGTCTCCTTACGTGTCACCGGCTCTGGCCGGCGACCTGTCCGGCCTGCCGCCCACCTACGTCGACACCGGAACGGCCGAGGTATTCCGCGACGAGGACGTCGCGTACGCCTCGCGGATCTGGGCGGCGGGCGGGAACGCCGAGCTGCACACGTGGGCCGGTGGGTTCCACGGCTTCGACGCGATCTTCCCCGGCGCCCGGCTCTCCACCGCCGCACGGCGGACGCGCACCGAGTGGCTGGCCCGCACGCTCGGCTAGGCGGGAAGGGGCCGCATGCGGTCCGGCATGTGAGCGCGCAACGTGTCGTGCAACGCGGAGACCTCGTCGGCGTCCAGGAGAACGGATCCCGTCTCGCACGCCAGCACCGCCTCGCCGGTGCGCTGGTCGGGCACGTACCGGAGTTCGACGTCCGGCACGGTGCACGACTCCGCCTGACGAATCGCGTGCAGCAACTCCGACACCCGTTCGTACCCCAGCCGCGCGCTCCAGCACGACGCGGCCAGGGGACGGACGAACAGACGGAGGCCTCCAGTGGATCGGCGAACCTCGACGCACGACATCACCGTGACGACCTCCTAGCCGGACTCACCAGCGAGACTAGTCAGAGATGTCCGGTTTCAGCGTCGAGTGTCACCCGAACGGATCATTGGTAGCAGGGCTTGTCGAACTTGAAGTCCTTGGCGGTGGAACCGGTGAAGAAGTCCTCCACCAGGGTCACTCCGGTCGGAGCGGCGTCGTCGGGCTTGTAGAGGGTGTTCTGACGGAACACGCCGTCCTGGGGCGAGGCGGAGAAGTTGCCCGCACCGGAGGGAAGCATGCCCTCGTAGTCCACCGACGAGAGTTGACGCACGGCGGCGAGCACGCCGGCGCGCGTCAGGTCCTTGTTGGCGGCGGCCTTCTCCAGGGCGGCCTTGAGCGGGTACGCCCACACCCACCCGGCGGTGTAGCCGTCGTTCGGGGTGACACCGGGCAGTGCCGCGCGCAGCGCCGTGTGGCCGACGGACTCGGTGCTCCACGACTTCCACGGTGCGGACTGCATGTACAGCGCCTTGATCGCGGGGGCGGCCGGCGACTTGAGCAGACCGGGGTTCCACGTCGGCGAGGTGCCGATGAACTTGCCCTTGAAGCCGCGGGCGGCGGCCTGACCGATGATCACGGCGGCGTCGGTCGGGCCGGTCGTGAGGATCACGAGGTCGGGCTTCTTCGACACCACCGCGTCGATCGCGCCGCCCTGGTTGTCCTGGCCGGCCGTGGTGGTCACGTTCTCGAACGTCAGCCCGCGCTTCTCGGCCGCGATCTTCGCACCGGCCGCGGCGTCGTCGCCGTAGTCACCGGCGTTGTGCACGGCCATGACGGACTTCACGCCCATCTTCTCGGCGGCGTAGTCGACGGAGTTCATCGACTCCACGCAGTAGTTCGCGCCGGACTCCAGCACGACCTCCTCGTGGCCCCACAACGAGGTCCACGACGCTGGCACCGACACCATCGGGGTCTTCTCGAGGTCCGGCAGGATCGCGACGGTGGTGGGCGAGCCCAGGGTCTGGGTCAGCGCCAGGACGCTGCCCTTGATCTCCTGGTAGACCTGGTTGTGGATCTGCGGGTTGTACTTGTTGTCCTTGACGTACTTGGTGACGTCGACCTCGTAGCCGCCGATGCCGCCCTTGTCGTTGACGCGCTTCCAGAACGCCTTCTGCGCGTCGGTGATCGGCACGGCCAGCGTCTTGAACGGGCCCTCGGTGAGGTCCGAGATCGTGCCGAGGTAGATGCAGCCCTTGGACTTGTCGACGGCCTCGGGGCACGCCTCCTTGGTCACGCCCGCGTCGACCTTGATGCCGCCCGCGCCTTCCTGCGGTGCGGCGTCGCCACCACCACGACACGAGGCGAGGAGCAACGCCCCTACGAAGATGACTGCGATTCTCTTACCGGACATGGGGATTCTCTCCTCAGTACGAGAACGGCCAAGTGCGCCAGTAGTTGCGGACGCGGACCCAGATGCCGAACAACCCGCGTGGCTCGACGATGAGAAACACGATGATGAGCACTCCGTAGAGCACGGCTTCCAGCTGGAAGACCGTGAACACCCCGGTCGCGTCACCACTGATGAACGGCAGCACCGTGGGCAGTTCCCTGGTGATGCGTGGCAGCAGAGTGATGAAGAGCGCGCCCATGATCGCTCCGGAGATGGTGCCCGCGCCGCCGATGAGCACCATCGCGATGTACTGCACTGACAACAGCAGGTTGAACGAGCCGGGGTCGAAGAACCCGTTCACCACGAACAACAACGCGCCCGCGACACCCGCGTAGAACGAGGACACCGCGAACGCGAGGACCTTGTACCTCGTCAGGTCCACACCGATCACCGACGCCGCCAGGTCCCTGTCCCGCACCGCCGCGAACGCCCGCCCGACGCGCGAGCGCACGAGGTTGCGCGCCAGCACGGCGAAGATGACCAGCAGCACGAACATCAGCAGGTAGAGCTGTTGTGCCGCCGTGAACACCGCGTTGTCCTGGTCGAGGCGCACCCCGAACAGCTCGGGCACGGCCGCGGGCCTGCCGACACCGGGGCCGCCGGTCAGCGACGTCCACTCCCGGAACACGTGCTCTCCCAGGAAGACCAGTCCCAGCGTCACGATCGCGAGGTAGAGACCGCGCAACCGCACCGCCACCGGCGCCACCAGGACGCCGAAGAGCGCGGCCACCAGACCCGCGGCCAGCAGCCAGATCGGCAGCGACGTGATGCCGAAGCCGATCACCCGCCCGGTCTCGGGACCGGACAGCGCCGCCGCCGTGTACGCGCCGATCGCGAGGAAGAACGCGTGGCCCAGCGAGACCTGGCCCGCGTACCCCGTGACGATGTTCAGCCCGATCGCGCCGATCGCCGCCACGAACCCGGTGGCGAGCAGCTGCAGCAGGTCGTCGGTGATCATGAACGGCATCACCAGGGCCAGCACGAGCAGCCCGCCCGACCACGCGCGTTTGGGACGCGTGTTCAGGAACGCCATGTCCTGCCCGTAGGAGGTGTACAACTCCGGCCTGCCTTTGAGTCCCTTCACAGTCGCTCCACCTCCTTCTTGCCGAACAGCCCGTACGGTCTGACGAGCAACACGAGCAGCATCAACGCGTACGGCGCGACCAGCCCGAAGTTCGGGCCGAGCCACGGTGCGAAGTCGTTCTGGTAGGTGCCGAAGAGCGACTCGACGACCCCGACCGTGAGCCCGCCGACGACCGCGCCTCCCAGCGACTCCAGGCCGCCGATGATGATCGCGGGCAACGCCTTCAGCGCCACGATCCACAGCTGCTGGTCGACACCGGCGCCGGTCGCGACGAACACGCCGGCCAGTGCGGCGAGCCCGCCCGCCAGCGCCCACGACAGCGCGAACACCGATCCGACCGAGACCCCCTGCGCCAGCGCGACCTCCTGGTCGTAGGCGACCGCACGCATCGCGAGCCCGATCCGGGAGTAGCGGAAGAACACGAACAGCAACGCCGTCACGACCGCGGTCGTCGCGATCATGACCAGGTACCGCTCCTGCACCTCGGCGCCCAGGAAGCTGACCGTGCTCAGGCCCCACGGGTCGCCGACCTGCCGCACGTCGAGGCCGATGAACGCGTTGGTGACGACCCTGACCACCACGTCCACGCCGATGGTGATGATCGCGACCACGAACACCGGTTTGCCGACCATCGGCCGCAGCACCGTGCGTTCCACGCCCAGCGCCAGCACCGCGATCACCACGGCGGCCACGACGACCGCCCCGAGGAACGACACCGCGGGCGAGAGGTACGAGACCAGCACGGCGCCCGCCAGCATGAACGCCGGCTGCGCGAAGCTGATCACCTGCGTCGACTTGTAGATGATCACGAAGCCGAGCGCGAGCAGCGAGTAGATCGACCCGGTGCCGAGGCCTCGGATCAACGACTGGAGAAACTCATCCATACATGCTCTCCACAAGATCGTCGAACATCTTGCCCAGGGCGGATCTCTTCACCTTCTGCGTCGCGGTGAGCTCGCCGTCCTCGTGGTCGAGCTCCTTGGGGAACATCCGGAACTTCTTGATCTGCTCGACCTGGGCGAACTTCCCGTTCACCTCGGTCACGATCCCCTGCACCAGTTCCAGGACCTCGGCCTTCTCCGACAGGTCCCGGTAGGTGGTGTAGGTGATCTTGCGCTGCTGGGCCCAGTGGCCGACCGTCTCGTACTCGATGCCGATCAGCGCGACCAGGAACTTGCGCTGGTCGCCGATCACCACGGCCTCCTTGATGTACGGGGAGGTCTTGAGGGCGTTCTCCAGCTCGGACGGCGAGATGTTCTTGCCACCGGCGGTGATGATGATGTCCTTCATCCGGTCGGTGATCTTCACGTGCGTGCCGTCGACCCACTCGCCGACGTCACCGGTGTGCAGCCAGCCGTCGTTCAGCACGCGTTCGGTGGCCTCGGGGTCCTGCCAGTAGCCCGCGAACGTGCCGCCGTGCCTCGTGAGGACCTCGCCGGTCTCCTCGTCGATCCGGAGCTCGGTGCCGGGCTGCGGTTCGCCGACCGTGCCGACCTTGACCCGCCCAGGACGGTTCCCCGTCGCCACTGCGGTGTTCTCGGTCATGCCGTAGACCTCGTGCATCGGCACCCCGATGCCCATGAAGAACTTCAGGACGTCCGGCGCGATCGGCGCGGCACCGGACGCCGCGTACCGGACGTGCCGCATGCCGATCCTGGCCTTCAGCGCCCGGAAGCAGAACAGCCAGCCCAGCGCGTAGAGCATCCGGCTCCGCCCCGTGTGCCGGCCGCCTGTCCGCACGAGCGTCTCGCCGATGGTCTCGGCGCGCTCGAGCCAGAACAGGGTGGTCGACCGCTTGAGCCAGGACGCGCTGGAGACGCCGATCTTGACGCCCGCCAGCACCTTCTCCCAGATGCGCGGAACGCCGAACAGGATCGTCGGCTGCACCTCGCGCAGGTTCGCCTGCACGGTCTCGATCGACTCGGCGAAGTGGACCTGCACACCGCTGGCCGCGCTGAACCACGTCGTGAAGATCCTTTCGGCGACGTGGCACAACGGCAGGTAGGACAGCGTGACGTCGGCGGAGGACGGCGGTGGCGAGGTGAAACCGCCGCCCTCCACCAGCACGTGGACGGCGAACTCGACGTTCGCCACGGTGAGCATCGCGCCCTTGGGCGGCCCGGTGGTGCCCGAGGTGTAGATCAACGTCATGACGTCGCCGGACCCGGTGGCCGCCATGCGGTCCGCGAGCTCGGTCCCGAACTCCTCGCGGTGAGCCGCGCCGAGTGCCAGGAAGTCGTCCCAGGCAAGGAGTTTCGGGTTGTCGTAGCGGCCCTTGATGCCGCGCGGCTCGACGTAGACGATCCACTCCAGGTCCGGGGTGTCCTCCAGCACGAGCAACGCCTTGTCGACCTGTTCCTGGTCCTCGGCGATGAGGATCCGCGTGCCGGAGTGGGACAGGAGGTAGGCGACCTCGGACGCCGGGTTCGTGGGGTAGAGCCCGACCGTGATGCCGCGGGCCGCGACGATGCCGAGGTCGGCGTAGAGCCATTCGCGCCGGTTCTCGGAGTGGATCGCGACCCGTTCGCCCGGCTGCAGGCCGAGTGCGAGCAACGCGTGCCCGACCAGTTCGACGTTCGACCAGTAGGACGCCCAGCTGACCTCCTGCCAGATGCCGAAGTCCTTGGCACGCAATGCGATCTGGTCGGGCGTCTTCTCGGCGCGGTCCTTCACGCGCGTCACGACGGTGGTCGTCATGGCGTCACGCTCTTGTGCTGCTCGCCGAGGTAGGCCCGGATGACGTCGGGGTCCTGCTGGACCTCGGCGGGTGTGCCGGTGCGGATGGGGCGACCGAAGTCCATGACCATCACGCGGTCGGCGAGGTCCATGACGAGGCCCATGTCGTGCTCCACCATGATCATCGGGATGTTGAGCTCCTCGCGCACGTCGAGGATGAACCGGGCCATGTCCTCGGTCTCCTCCACGTTCATGCCCGCGACCGGCTCGTCGAGCAGGAGCAGCTTCGGTTCCATCGCGAGCGCCCTGCCCAGCTCGACGCGCTTCTGCACGCCGTAGGGCAGCAGGCCGACCGGGAACCGGCGCCACTGCTCCAGCTCCAGGAAGTCGATGACGCCCTCGACCGCGGCCCTGTTCTCCAGCTCCTCCTTGCGCGCCTTGCCGAGCCAGAAGAACGCCGACAGCGCGCCGTAGCGCATGTGGTTGTGACGGCCGAGCATGAGGTTGTCGACGACCGTGAGGTGGGAGAACAGCTCGATGTTCTGGAACGTGCGGGCCATGCCCCGCGCGGCGATGCGGTGGGGCCGCATGCCGACCAGGTCCTCGTCGCGGAACCGCACGGTGCCCCGCTGCGGCCGGTAGACGCCGCTCAGGACGTTGAAGATGGACGTCTTGCCGGCGCCGTTCGGGCCGATGATGGCGAAGAGCTCGCCCTCCTCGACGGTGAACGACACCCCGTCGACGGCCACGACGCCGTCGAACGCGAGTCGCACCTCGCTGACCTCGAGGACGCTCATGACAACCACCTCTTCCTGCGCTTGTAGTGCTTGACCGCACGGAACGAGGAGGTGCCGAGACCGAGGTAGAACTCGCGGATGTCGTCGTCGGCGAGCAGCGCCTGCGCCGGTTTGTCCATGACGACCTTGCCGGTCTCGAGCACGTAGCCGTGGTCGGCGATGGACAGCGCCATGCTGGCGTTCTGCTCGACCAGCAGGACCGTGGTGCCCTGTTCGTTGATCTTCACGACGAGGTCGCGGATCTGCTGCACGAGCAACGGCGCGAGGCCGAGGCTGGGTTCGTCCAGCAGCAGGTAGGACGGCTCCGACATCAGCGCCCGCCCGATCGAGAGCATCTGCTGCTCACCACCGGACAGGTAGCCCGCGCTCTGTCTTCGCCTCTCCAGGAGCCGGGGGAACAGTTCGTAACACCGGTCCAGGTTCTGCTTGAGCCGTTTGGGCCTCGCGTGACCGCCGACCTTGAGGTTCTCCTCGACGGTCAGTTCGGCCAGGATCCGCCGGCCCTCCAGCGCCTGCTTGATGCCCCGCTCGGCGATCCGCGCCGGTGAGAGGCGGTGGATCGGTTCACCGTCGAGCGTGATCGAGCCCTTGGTGACCTTGCCGTCGTGCACGTCGAGCAGGCCGCTGAAGGCCCTCATCAACGTCGTTTTCCCAGCTCCGTTGGCCCCGAGAAGGGCCACGACCTTGCCCTGGGGCACCTGCAGGCTCACGCCCCGGAGCACCAGCATGACGTCGTCGTAGACAACCTCAAGGTTGTTCGCCTCGAGCACCAGCGCCTCCTAGGGGCCCCTGACATACCGAGCAGTATGTACCCCTTGAGACTTGGATCACAGAGCAGTTTGACCACTGTGGGCGATTTCGTGATGCGCAGATCGCAAGTGGTCCAGCACTCTGCGTGACTGTCCTCAGTGGACTTGTTGCCGATGTGTAACAGGGCGTGACACGGGTACTCCGTTGCCGACACCAATCGAAGGAGGAGGTTTCGTGACCACCATTGAGAAGTCGGTGGACGTCCAGGTGCCTGTGAGCACGGCGTACAACCAGTGGACCCAGTTCGAATCCTTCCCGGCGTTCATGGACGGCGTCGAGAAGATCGACCAGCTCACGCCGACGATGACGCACTGGACCACGAAGATCGGTGGGGTCGTCCGCGAGTTCGACGCGGAGATCACCGAGCAGCACCCCGACGAGCGCGTCGCCTGGACCACGGTCGAGGGCCCGTCGCAGGCCGGTGTGGTCACCTTCCACCGGATCGACAACGACACCACGCGGGTCCACCTCCAGATGGACTACGAGCCGGAGACCCTCACCGAGAAGGCGGGGACCGCGCTCGGCGTGGTCGGCCACCGGATCGAGGGCGACCTCAAGCGGTTCAAGGAGTTCATCGAGAACCGCGGCACCGAGACCGGCGCGTGGCGTGGCGACGTGACGCCACCGCCCCAGGTCTGATCGCGGTGCGCGTTGACGCCAGACCAGCACGAGGCGTTCGAGGAGCTCGCGCGCTCAGCCCGTCACTCGTCTGAGTACTACCTGACGCGTGACCGGCTGGTGCGCGAGTACCTCCCGCTCGCCCGGCACATCGCCCGCCGCTTCAGCGAACGCGGTGAGCCCATGGAGGACCTGGCGCAGGTGGCGGCCGTCGGGCTGATCAACGCCATCGACCGGTTCGACGTCTCGCGGCAGACGGACTTCCTGTCCTACGCCGTGCCGACGATCACCGGCGAGGTGCGGCGCCACTTCCGCGACCAGTGCTGGGCGGTGCGCGTGCCCCGCAGGTTGAAGGAGCTCTGCGACTCGATCGACGGTGCCACCGCCGAGCTGTCGCACAGGACCGGGCGGTCTCCCACTCCCTCCGAGATCGCCCGGCACCTGGGGTTGCCGCTCAGCGACGTCTACGAGGGCCTGCGCATCGAGAAGAACATCGCGTTCGCACCCCTCGACTCGCTGGAGAGCTCCACGGTCGACGACCCGGCGCTCGAAGGCGTGGAGATCCACGAGGCCCTGCAGCCCATGCTGCGGGGCCTTCCCCGACGTGAGCGGACCATCGTGGTCCTGCGGTTCTTCGGCCGGCTCACCCAGACCGAGATCGCCCGGCGCGTGGGGATCTCCCAGATGCACGTGTCACGGCTGCTCACCAAGTCACTGGAGCAGTTGCGGCACGACCTGCTGGCGGAGGAGTGAAATGAACGAGCGGGAATGTCCGGTTCTGGCGATACTCATCTCATGAACCGGTTGCGGTGGCCCCAGAAGCTGGCGCTCGGCACTGGCGCGCTGCTCGTGCTGTGGGGAGTGGCCGGATTCTTCGTGACCGGCTTCTCCGGGTTCGCCGCCGAGTCCGAGACCTGGATCCTCTGGTTGCGCGTCAACCCGTTGCAGAACGTCATCCACCTCGTCCTCGGTGCCGCGCTCCTGCTCTCCGCTCCGCGCCTGAAGGCGTTGAGCGGAACAGCACTGCTGGTGGCGGTGCTGTTCCTCGTGATGTTCGGACTCGGTCTCGCCCGCTACGACGACCAGGTCGTGAACTTCCTCAACGTCAACCCCGGCAGCAACGCGCTGCACTTCATCGCCGGGTTCGCCGCACTGGCGGCCGCGCAGGGCGCCGCGTGGTGCCGCCAGTGCGACCGGGCCGCGCTCAAGCCTGCCTGAGCAGCTTGCGCACGGCCCGTTCCGGGTCTCCCCCGCCGATGACCTCGCCCTGCTCGAACGCCTCGACCAGGCGCGGGTCCACGTAGGAGTTCCTCGCCACGGTCGGCGTGTTGCCCAGCTCCGCCGCGACCTCCTTCATCACCGCGCTGACCGCGCGCTGCGAGGGCTTGCCGCGCTCCTTCAGCACCTCCGCGAAGAACTGCGCGGCGAACACCGTGGCGCGCCAGGTGCGCAGGTCCTTCACGCTGAACTCGTCGCCGACCAGCTCCCGGAAGCGCTCGTTGACGTCGTCCGCGGTGATCTCGAAGACGCGGCAGTCCGGCGTCTTGCCCCGCAGCAGCGACTTGAGCGCCCTGGCGAGCTCGGGGTCGGTGATCTCCTGGTCGACCTCGACCCCGGACTTGGCCGGGAAGTGGAACCGGATCCGGTCCCCGCGCACGGCGAGGTGCTCGCAGAGCAGGGTGGCGACGCCGTGGGTGCCGTTCTCCTCCACGTACTGCTCGTGGCCGACGCGGAAGATGCCGCGGTCGAGCAGGCGCAGCGCGATGGCGAGCAGCCTCGTGCGGCCTCGGGACCTCATGTCCCGCGCGACCTGCTCGCGGAACTTCCCGAGCTTCGGCGCGAGCTTCAGCACCCGGTCGAACTTCTCCGCGTCCCGTTCGGCGCGCCACTGCTCGTGGTAGAGGTACTGGCGGCGGCCCGCGTCGTCGTAGCCGACCGCCTGGATGTGGCCGGTGGGGTGCGGGCAGATCCACACCTCGCGCCACGCGGGAGGAATGACCAGGTCCTTCGCCCGCGTGACGTCGTCGGCGGTGAGGGTCTGCCCCTTCGCGTCGAGGTAGCGGAACCCCTTGCCCTGACGGCGGCGGGTCCAGCCCGGACCTGCCGGGTTGCTGCGGCGCAGTCTCATGTGGCCACTCCGAGGTTGATCAGCACGAGGTGCGGGTACCCGCTCGCCGATGAATAACTACACGGTCGGCGTGGAACAGGAGTTCCTCCTCGTCGACCCGGAAACGCGGCGGCCGGTGGCGCTGGCGCCCCGAGTGCGGGAGATCTCCCGGGCCCCTGGCGACCTCGACGTCCAGGGTGAGCTGACGCCGTTCCAGATCGAGGTCGCCACCGGCGTCACCTCGTCCTTCGCCGAGCTCGACGAGCAGGTGCGACGCGGGCGGCGCGTGCTCGTGGACGCCGCGGACTCCGCCGGGTGCCGGCTCGTGGCGACCGGGATGCCGCCGATCGGCAAAGCCGGTCCGCCTCCCGGATCGGACGACCCCCGATATCATCAGATCGAGTACTCCCACCGCCGGCTCGTGGCCGGGCAGGGCGCGTGCGGGCTGCACGTCCACGTCGGCGTCCCGGACGAGGCGGAGGCGCTGCGGGCGTCCAACAAGCTGCGGGTGTGGCTGCCGACGCTGCTCGCGCTGAGCGCGAACTCCCCGATCTACGAGGGAGAGGACACCGGCTACGCCAGCTGGCGGTCGATGGTCTGGTCGCGCTGGCCGGTGAGCGGCCCGCCGCCGTCGTGGGACGGTCCCGAGCACTACGGCAGGACGGTCGACGCGCTCATCGCGTCGCAGGCCCTGCTGGACCGGGCGATGGTCTACTGGGACGTCCGCCCGTCGGCCGATCATCCGACCGTTGAGGTGCGCGTCGCCGACATCCCGCAACTGGCAACGGAAGTCGCGGTCCTCGCCGAGCTGATCGGTGCCCTCGTCGTGACGGAACCCTCCGAAGGACGGGTGGACGATTCCGTGCTGCGGGCGGCATATTGGCGTGCGTCGCGCGACGGGGTCGACGGACTGGCCGCCGATCCACACACCGGAAACCTCTCCCCCGCGTTCGACCGGGCGGTGTCGCTCGTGGAGCACGTCGAGGTCGCCCTGCGCGATCGCGGCACGCTGTCTACTGTGGAGCAGCACCTCGACTGGTTGCGTCACAACGGCTGCGGCGCCACCCGGCAACGACGCTGCCCGGACCCCGAGTCCCTTGTGGACGTGCTGATCGCCCGAACGCGTGAGGAAACCTGATGCGCCTCCCCGCTCCCCGCGGCCACATGAGTTCCGCCCTGGTCGCGGCGCTGCGCCTGCCTCCCCCGCCGCGGCCCGCACTGCTCGTCAGCGGTGGCACCAGGGACGCGTGGCTGGACGACGACCTCCAGCTGTCGCTGTGGATCTGCTACGAGCTGCGGACGCGCGGCTTCGACGACGCCGCCGGCTGGGAGGAGCTCCCGGCGCTGGCCCAGTTCCACGCCGTCCTCGAAGCGCGGTGGGAGGAGGCGCTGCGGTCGCTGACCGAGGTGACGACGCCCGCCCCGCTGTCGGAGGAGGGGCTCGCGGAACTGCGCGGGCACCACGCGTTCTGGCAGCCGCGCCGCGAGATGCGGTCGGTGCTGCGCGACATCCAGGGCGACGCGTACGGCACGCGCTCCGAGCGCACGCACTCGGTGCTGTTCACCGTGACGTTGCGCGACCTGGACCCGTTCGCCCGCGTCGACGAGATGCCCGCCCCCACCCTCGCGCTCGCGAACGCGCTGTCGTTGTTCGGGATGCACCGGCGGCTGGTCGGCGCGCTGGTCGGGTTCCTGACCGCGGTCGACACCATCGGCGGTGACCCGTTCGCGCAGCTGCTGCCCGTGCAGTGCCCGCCGGAGGACGTCCGCCTGGGCTTCACCGCGTGCCACGAACTGCACGCCCGGCTGACCCGGCACGTGCACGCGTCGCTGGAGGCGGGACGCAGCTCACTGAGGGGCCGTTGGTCGCTCGCACAGGGGCGCGTTAACGTTGGGTGCTGATGCTTTGAAGGGAGACAGCGTGCCCGACCCCACCGCTCTGGCCTCCGTGGTCGTCGACCGGATCGCATCCGACGTCGTCGTGCTGCACGTGTCCGGTGAACTCGACACCACCTCCAGCGGCGAGCTGACCAGCCCGCTGGAGACGCACGTCGTGCAGGGCCTGCGGGCCGTGCTGGTCGATCTCGCCGGCGTCCGGTTCCTCGGCTCGGCCGGGCTGGAGGCCCTGGTGCTGGGCCAGCAGCGCGCGTCCCGCGCCGACGTGGAGTTCGTCGTGGTGGCGTCCACCAGGGCGGCTCTGCGGCCGATCGAGGCGACCGGGCTCGACTCGGTGTTCACGATCGTGGCCTCGCTCGACGAGGCGGCGGAGCGCTACGCGGACTCGAAGTAACCTCCGGTCGGCCCGTCCCGCACCAGCCTCAGGACGATCTCGGCGTCCCGCTCGGCCGCGTTGATCCGCATCCGGGGGAACGCCTTCGCGTACTGCGCCGTGACGACGGTCGCGGCCGCCCTGGTCAGCGTCTCCGGAGCGCTGACGTTGACCACGACCGGGGCGGCCGACCGTTCCAGCGCCGGCAGGCAGGCCTGCAGGACCCGTGCCAGGCCGGCGACCTTGGCCTCGAACGTCTCCGGCGCGAGGCCCGCCGCGTTGACCAGGACGTCGAGCTCGTCCACCGCCAGTGCCGACATCGCGTCATTCCGGTGGACGGTGTGGCCCGCCCGCTCGAGCCGGTGGGCCGTCTCCTGACCGAACTCCTCGTCC
The DNA here is from genome assembly GCF_014653695.1 of Lentzea cavernae. Lineage (GTDB taxonomy): Bacteria > Actinomycetota > Actinomycetes > Mycobacteriales > Pseudonocardiaceae > Lentzea > Lentzea cavernae. The sequence continues at coordinate 488,466 of NZ_BNAR01000006.1, forward strand.
GCCCCGGTGATCAGCACAACCGCCATGCCCTCCACGTTAATCCTGGCCGATGTCCTCGTACCAGAGCTCGGGGCGCTCCGCGATGAACGTCGTCATCAGCTCGACGAGCGCCGGGTCCTCGACGACGGTGATGCCGACGCCGTGCTCCGCCAGCCAGTCGTGGCCGCCGTGGAACGTGGTGGCCTCGCCGATCAGGACGTTCGAGATGCCGAACTGGCGGACCAGGCCGCTGCAGTACCAGCACGGCGACAGGGTCGTGACCATGGTCGTGCCGCGGTAGCTCCGCTGGCGGCCCGCGTTGCGGAAGGCCGATGTCTCCGCGTGCATGGAGGCGTCGTCGTCCTGCACGCGGCGGTTGTGGCCCCGGCCCAGCAGAGCGCCGTCGCCGTCGAAGAGCGCCGCGCCGATGGGAATCCCGCCCTCGGCGAGTCCCGTCCGCGCCTCTTCGACGGCGACGGCCAGCATGTCCTCAGCTGTCATGCCCCTGAAGCTACTTCGTCCTGAACAACTTCACCGTCATCGACGTGCCGCTCTGGCGGACGACCTTCGGTCGGACTGCCGCGGTGGCCGGGTTCCGCGGCTCGACACGTCCTGAAGTCGGTTGTCCCGCAACAGGTGTTGACCGAATGCCCGGTACGTCGGGAAAGTGGTGGATTCCGTTCCCCGACGTGTCGGGAGGTCGACAGTGTCGTCGATGCAAATCGGAGTGAGCAGGCCGCCGCTGGACGTGGCGGACCTGCCGGAACCCGAGAAGGTGTTCAAGGTCAGCAAGCTGGGGCCGCTGCAGGTGGTCCAGTTCGTCATCGGCCCGAGCCTGATCGCGCTCGGCATCTCGATCGGCAGCGGCGAGTGGCTGCTCGGCCCGCAGGCGGTCGGCAAGTTCGGCTTCGTCGGCATCGGCTGGGTCATCACGGTGTCGGCGTTGCTGCAGACGTTCTACAACGTGGAGATCGCCCGCTACGTCGTGGCGACGGGCGAGACCCCGGTCATCGGCTGGGGCCGCGTGCCGCCCGGCTGGAAGTTCTGGGTCCCGGTCTCCCTGGCGGTCTTCTACTTCGCGTTCATCTTCGGCGGCTGGGCGGCGGGCGCCGGACAGGGGCTCTTCGCCCTGATCGCGGGCCGCGGCTACCGCCCGGACGAGATCGAGCAGGTGCGACTGCTCGCGATCGGCCTGCTCGTCGTGGTCTTCCTGATCACCGCGGGCGCCCGCAAGGTGTCCCGCGCCCTGGAGTTGACGAACTGGGTGCTGGTCGGCACGTTGCTGCTCGTGCTGCTCGTGGTGACGGTCGCGATCGTGCCGTTCTCCGTGTGGTGGGAGGGGATCCGCGGTCTGGTGACCCCTGCCGCACCCCCGTCCGGCATCACGGCCACCCAGCTCGGCGGCCTGGCCGGCTTCACCGCGCTGGCGTCCGGGCTGAACTGGTACGCGATGAGCCACTACCGCGACAAGGGCTACGGCATGGGCCACCACGTCGGGTTCATCGCGGGCATGCGCGGCGGCAAGCAGGAGCTGCGCCCGGTCGGAGTGACCTTTGTGGACACCCCGGCGAACGCGTCGCTGTGGCGCCGCTGGTACCGGCTGCTGCTGATCGACCAGTGGGCCGTGTTCTTCGTCGGCGCGATGCTCGGCATGCTGCTCCCGACCGTGCTGATGGCCCACATCGTCGCGGTCTCCGGCGAACAGCCGACGGCCGCGAACGTGCCCACGTTCTCCGCCGAACAGCTCGGCCTGCTCTACGGCCAGGGCATGTTCTACCTGATGCTCGTGGTCGGCGTGCTGGTGCTGTTCTCCACCCAGCTCGGCATCTTCGAGGCGCTGGTCCGCAACTTCACCGACGCCGCGCACGCCGTCTCACCCCGGCTGCGCAAGCGGATCGAGGACGACCCGCGCCGCTTCTACTACCCGTTCATGCTCCTGGTGCTGGCGATCATCGCCGGCGCGCTGCACCTCGCGCTGCCCGTGGAACTCGTGCAGATCTCGGCGAACATGTCGAACCTCGGCGCGCTGATGTTCCCGTTCGCGTTGATGTACCTGAACTCCCGCCTGCCGCGCCCGGCCCGGCCCCGGTGGTGGCACCACGTGATCCTCGTGCTGAACGTGGTGTTCTTCGGGTTCTTCTTCGTGAACTTCGTCTACGAGTACTTCTCCGGAGGCCCGCTGGTGCGCTTCTGACGGGGTCGCTGCACGAACTGGCGGATGTCGCCCAGCGCGTCCTCCGCCCTGCCGCCGAGCTGCGGGTCGCCCAGGAGCTCCCGCAGCCTCGGCACCACCTCGGGCAGCACCTCGCGGTCGATCCTGCCGACGTGTCCCAGGCACGTGACAGCGAGCTGGGCGAGGTCGCGGTCCGCACCGCGGGTGATGCCGAGGAGGATGCGCTGCAGCTGCTCGCGTTCCGGGTCGTGCCGCACCAGGGCGAGCATGGCCTGGAAAGCCGGGATGCCGCCCGCCCGGAGTTCACCGTGCCAGCGCACCACGCACTCGTCGATCACGACCTCGGCCGAGTGGTCCAGCAGCTCCTCGAGGGCGCCCGTCGCGGTGGCCCAGCCACCGCCCTCGACGCGCACGACCAGTTCGTCGTCCACCACTGCGGCGACCGGGTCACCGTCCCACTCGAACACGATCCCGCCGAGCGCCTCGGTCTCGCTGATGCCGCGCCAGCCGCCGAGGGCCGCCCGGACCTCCTCCAGCCGGCTCACTTCGGCGGCAGCGCTTCCACGAACTCGCGGCACCGCGCGATCCAGTCCTCCAGCGCCTCGTCCTCCGCCACCGCCTCACCGTCGACGACCACCCAGCCGTTCATCGGCCGTCCGGTGAAGTCGAAGACTCGGGCGCCGGGCGCAGCCAGCGCGTCGGCCTGCGCCTCCGGGCCGACACGGGCGATCAGGTCCGAACCCAGGGCTCCTACCAGCAGGTTTCCCCGCCACAGGAACACCAGGCTGCCGAACATCTTCTTCGTGGTCAGGTCTGGGAGGTCGCCCAGCGACTCGCCCAGGCGGTGGGCCAGGCCCTCGTCGTACGCCATGTGCTGAATGTTGTCTCAGCGAGTTGCCAGGCGCCTCTCAGTTTCTTGTGGCTTCATGGACGTACAGGACATTTAGGAGGCCCCCTTGTTCGGCTTGGTCGGCTGGATCGTCGGTTGGCTGTTGACGCTGTTCATCATCGTGATGATCGGCCGGATGATCGTCGACTGGGCGGTCACGCTGCAGGCGCGCGGCGACTGGGTGTGGAAGGTGCGCCGGGTGACGCACGCCGTCACCGAGCCCGTGCTGTCGCCGGTGCGCAAGGTGCTCCCGCCTCTGCGGTTCGGCGGGTTCGGGCTCGACCTGGCGTTCACGGTGGTGTTCATCGCGGCGCTGATCCTCAGGTCGATCGTGTGGTGAGGACGCCGGGGTTGAGCAGGCCCTGAGGGTCCAGCGCGGCCTTGGCACCGGACAGGGCCGCGCCGAAGACGCCGGGCCGTTGGCGCGTGTACCAGGGCATGTGGTCGCGGCCGACGGCGTGGTGGTGCGTGATCGTGCCGCCCGCGTTCAGCAGTGCCTCGGACACCGCGGCCTTGATCTCGTCCCACTGCGCGGTGAGGCTGCCCCACCTGCCCGGCGCGTAGATGCCGTAGTAGGGCGCGGGGCCGTCCGGGTAGACGTGGGTGAAGCGGCACGTGACGATGCCGACGCCGCACACCTCCCGCAGCGCCTCGGTCGCCGCCGTGGTCACCGCCGCGTGCAGTTCGGGGAACCGGTCCCAGGTGCAGGCCGTCTCGAACGTCTCGGTGATCATCGCGTGCTGCGCCATCGCGTCACGCTGATAGGGCATGCGCAGGAACGACTTCCGCCACCGCTGCGCCGCACCCTCGACGACCTCGCCGTCACCGCAGAGGTCCAGCGCCCGCGCCAGAAGCGCGTCGACGGGGTGGTCGGCCGACTCGAAACCCAGCACCAGCACGGAGGACGGCGACCCGGCGTTGAGGAACGCCTCCGCCGGGTCCAGCAGCCGGCAGTTGGCGGGGTGGAGCCCGGACTGCGCGATCAGCCGCGCCGCCTCGACGGCCCGTTCCCACGACGCGAACCGCACCGACGCGCCCGCCCGGTGCACCGGCGGCGCCTGCAGCCGCATCCACGCCTCGGTGATCACCCCCAACGCGCCCTCGGACCCGAGGAAGAGCCGGTCCGGCGACGGCCCCGCACCCGACCCCGGCAACCGCCGCGACTCGCTGATCCCCTGCGGCGTCACGACCCTGAGCGACTCGGCCAGGTCGTCGACGTGCGTGTAGAGCGTGGCGTAGTGCCCACCGGCCCGAGTCGCGAGCCAGCCGCCGAGCGTCGAGAACTCGAACGACTGCGGGAAGTGCCGCAACGTCAAGCCGTGCGGCTTCAGCTGCTCCTCCAGCGCCGGCCCCAGCACACCGGCCTGGATCCGCGCGGCCCGGCTCGTCGCGTCGACCTCCAGCACCCGGTCCAGGTGCCGCAGGTCGAGCGTCACGACCCGGCCCAGCTCACGCGGCTCCACCCCGCCGACGACGGAAGTGCCACCACCGAAGGGAATCACCGACACGTCGTTGCCCGAACACCAGTCGAGCACGTCCACGACGTCCTGCTCGGTGCGCGGCCTCGCCACCGCGTCCGGCACCTGCCCCAGGTCACCGGCGAGGTTGCGCGTGACATCGCGATAGGCCTGGCCGCGGGCGTGCGTGAGACGGTCGACGGGGTCGGTCGAGAACAGCGCGCCCGCCTCGACGCGCGACTCCGGCACGTCGAGCGCGGCGGGGTCAGGCGGCTCGTGGAACGTCAGGTCCGCGTCCGGCAGCACCGCCCGGACCCGCTCGACCAGCGCACGGCGTTCCTCCGGGGTGACGGCGTCCTCGACGGTGCCCCAGCCCCACCACGACCTCGTTGTCATGGCGAGCAACCATAAGCGAAACGCAGCAGTTCTGGAATGACCTGAGTACATCTACTCGCGCGTGCACGCCGACCGCGTCGCTAGCGTCAGCGGCATGAAGACCTGGGGGGTCGCACTTGTGGTTCTGCTCGCGGTCGCGCTCGGCGTGACCGCGTACGTCGTCAGCAGACCGGACGGCGACAGCACCACCGACGAGATGGCCGAACGGATCGCGACGCGCATCAGCTACCCGGTGCGCCCCGACGGCAACGCCTACGCCCGCTCCGCCCTGGAGGGCGACACCGATCCCGAGCACTTCGCGGTGCTGGAGATCGTCGACAGCCCCACGACCGACCCGCAGAAGGCGCACGCCGGCCTGCTGTTCCGGATCCACCACCCCGGCATCTCCCGGGACGACCAGCCGTGGCGGCTCTGGGACGTGGACCCGGTGACCGCCTGCTACCGCGCCGGCTTCACCTACTACGGCGTCACCGACGGCGGCCCGGACCGAGTCCGCTGCCCCGCCGACGCGAGCCCGATCACCCCGCCACCCGCCCAGCGCACCGGCGTTCCCGAGAACTACCTCGAAGCCTTCAAGACGATCCTCGCCGCCCTGCCGCCCACCCCCGCACAGGACGAGGTGCTGGCGGCGTTGCGCGCGAAACTCCCGCCGGTGCCCGTCGACGAGCAGACCAAGCTGCCCTGGGCCGAGCCGCGCCTCGACACCTTCGTCAAGGACGGCAACGTCGGGGTGGTCGCCGCCGGTGGCGGTTCGTGCCTCAACGGCGTACGGCTCGCTGACGGAACCGTTGCCGCGTGGTACCCGCCGCGCGTGCAGACCCAGCCCGGCGAGTTCGGGTGCTCCGGGGAGAGCGCGCTGCGGCTCCACGGGACTCCTCCGCCGAAGTGACCCGCGCCTAGCCAGCTCCGAAGCACACGAACCCGACGGCCGCCGCATAAGCAGCGTCGTCGGCGGCGGCCCGTTGCACGGCGGCCAAAGCCTCGGCCGGTGCCATCCCGGCGACCAGCTTCTGGTGCAGCTCCACCATCACCGGGGCGGTGCCGTCCGTCGGCACCGGTACCACGGGCGCGATCAACGTCCGAGTCCCCAACCCCAGCAACGCAGCTGTGAACCCCATCAATTCATCACCGGGACGAACCGCGGACTGACCGGTGTCACAAGCCGACAGCACCACCCGAGTGGGCGGGCGGCGCAGGCGCTCGATGTCGTAGACGGTCAGCGGCCCGTCGGCCAACTCCAAGGCCGAGAACAGCGGGTTGTCGACGCGGAACGAGCCGTGCGCTGCCACGTGTGCCAGGGCGGCACCGTCCATTGCGGACGCGACGGCGCTCACGGTCGCCTCGGAATCCACCAGGACCCGCCCCGGCACGTGCGCACTGATCGCCTTGATCTCGGCGGGCGCGGCGGCCATGCGCGGGCCGGCGGCCAGCACGGCTTCACCGGAGGCATCGGCGACCGAGGTGGCGCGCAGCCACACCGAGGCCGAAGGGGCGACGGTCACCTGGCGGTTCAGCACTCCCCACGGCAGGCCGTTCAGGGCACCCGTCGGCACGACCACCAGAGGACGGTCCTCGATCCGTGCGGCCAACGGCTCGAGCAAGCGGCGGGCCAGCAGCATGGCCGCGTGCGACGCCGATGAGCGGGCCACGGCCAGGTTCGGCAGGGTGGGAGGCAGGGTCACCAGGCGGTGCAGGGCGAAGCGAAGCAGGCGGATCTCGCGGACCACGCCCTCCACGGGGCCGAGGGAGTGCAACGACGAGCGGCCGCCGGCCAGCACCACCGCCATCAGCGAGCCGTCGTACTGCACGAACTCGATCAACGCCGACGGGCCCAGGGCGGCGACCAGCGAGCTGACCGGCGGGGGTTTGAAGACGGAGACCTCGCCGGACAGCTGACGCGTCAGGTCGCGGACCCGTTGTTCGGCGCGGACCAGGCGGCCTCGCAACGCGCCCGCCGGTTTGCCCGCCAGCACAGCGGTTTCGACGTCGGCGGACACCGCGCGCAGGGACGCCAGGGCGTCTTCCAGGCGCGGGTCGTCCGGTGGCGACACGGACTTCATCCGCAGGGCGCCGGCGCGCCAGCTCTCGGTCCACGACAGGACGCGCGCCGCGTTCCCGGACGCCACCGCCAGCCGGAGGCCCTCCGACGCGAGGGCCTGGCCCTGCACGCCCGCCGACGCGCGCAGTTCGGCCGCACCCAGCGACACGCGGTACTCGTCCAGCAGGCCGAGGCCCCGGCGCAACGCGGACGAGGTGCCCCGCACGTCGTCGGAGAGCTTGCGGCGCAACGCTTCCGCGTACCAGCCGCGGACGCGCAGGCCCGCCGGGCCGCGCAGCCGGGCAGAAGCCGCGAGGGAGAACTCCCGCACAGCCCTCTTCCGGTGGCCCAGGTCGGCGGCCACCAGACCGGCGTCGATGCGGGCCTCCAGGGCGGGGAGCCGCCAGTCCATCGCGTCCAGTTCCGAAGCCACCCGCGACAACGCGAGGCGCAGAGGACGGGAGCGGTCGCCGCGCAGCACGGCCGCGTGCAGTTCGAGGTAACGGGCACCGGCCGCCCACAGCAGGCGTTGCTCGCGACGGAAGCGGCGGCGCGCTTCGGCGGCGAAGGAGTTCGCCGCATCGGGATCGTCGTCCAGCAACGCGATGCGGGCGCGGAAGTACAGGGCTTCCGAGACGCCCAGGGGGTTCTTCAAGGTCTTCAACTCGGTGATCGCGCGGTCGGCGGCGGCGCGGGCCTCGTCCAGCAGTGGCACCGAGACGAGCAGTTCCAGGCGGTTCACCAGGAGCACCGGGCGCATCACGTCGAGGCGGCGGTACACCTCCTCGGCCTGGTCGAACAGCGACAGCGCGGCCGGCACGTCACCGCCCCGGGTCGCCATGATGCCCGCGTTCCAGTTCACGTCGGCGACGCCGAGCTCCTGGCCCAGCTCGCCCAGCAGTGAGGCGGCCAGGGCGAAGTCGGCCGACGCCTCGCGCATGTTGCCGACGTACGCGCGCACGAGGCCGCGGTTGTTGAGAGCGCGCGCCTGCACCAGTTGGTCGCCCACGCGGCGGGCACCGGCGATGGCGGCGGTGTAGTCGCGCTGCGCGTCGTCGTAGCGCGTCAGGTAGTGGAAGACGACGCCGCGCTGCATCAACGCGGCCACCGAGTCCGCACCCGTCAGCGACGGCATCGCGTCGTCCAGCAACGTCAGCGCGGCCTTCTGCTTGCCCGTGTACGCGAGCACCCACGCCAGGCTCATCTGCGCCAGGGCGGACAACCGCGGCAGCGAGGCCTCGGACGCGATCCTGATCGAGCGGCGGAGGTGGCGGGCCGCGCCGGGGAAGTCGTGCATCTCGCGCAACGCGAGGCCGATCGCACGCTCGGCGATGGACCATTCCGCGCGATCTTCCGTCGTGCGGAGCACCGCGCGGGCCATCTCCACGGCCGCACGCGGGTTGCGCTGCCTGGCCTCCAGCGCGTCCTCCGCGGAAAAGTCGGTCACGGCGACACTTTATCCGCTGTGGTAGCTTGATCAAGCTCGGTCGGGGTGCCCGTCAACGCTGCTTTAGTGAGGCCGTGGTGTCGAAATCGCCAGAAAGCGCGGAGCTTTACCAAAGAGCTTTTCTGCAGCTCATCGCCGAGGACAAGACCATCAGCTTCCACGCCGAACGCGGGCGTGAATTCCTTTATCGACCCGGCCAGCTGCTCGTCGGAGCCGAGGACCAACAACGCGTGGTCGAAAAGCTGCGAGAAAACGGTATCGGCGCCCGGCCGGGCGAAGGATTCGCCGGTTTGGCGCGATTGACGTTGCCGAACAACGCGGAGGACATTCCCCGCATTGTTCGCCTGTTGCGGGATCAGCGGAACTGGCCGAACGAGCGCGTCCCGCTCGTGCAGCCGCACCACGTGATCGTCGGGCACGGCGGCCTCGTCATGGGCAACCCTGGCGACCGCCCCTACCCCACCGACCCGATCTCCGCGCCGAAGTTCGACGAGCGCCTCAAGAACGTCCGCGTCGGCATCATCGACACCGGCATCGCGCAGGACGCGGGCAGCGACCACTCCGACTGGTTCGACGGCCGCTACGCCAAGGAGGCCGACGACGTCGACGCCGCCTACAGCAGCGGCGACAACTTCGCGTTGCAGGGCGGGCACGGCACGTTCGTCGCGGGCGTCATCCAGAACGCGGCTCCCGGCGTCACGTTCGACCCGGAGGCGGGCCTCGACCCGAACGGTTTCGGTGACGAGGAACGGATCTGCGCCAAGATCACCGAGCTCGGCAAGAAGAAGATCAACCTCCTGAACCTGTCGCTCGGCTGCTTCACCGCGGACGACGTGGCCTCGGAACCGTTGCGGCGCACCATCGAGGCGCTGCCGCGCGACATCGTCGTGGTGGCCTCCGCCGGCAACCAGGGCACGCAGCGGCCGAGCTGGCCCGCCGCGCTGTGCGGGGTCACCGCCGTCGCCGCCGCCCAGCAGGAGCGGGACGGCTCGATCGGCCCGGCGTTCTACTCGAACTGGGGTCACTGGGTCGACGCGTGCGCGATCGGCAACCGCGCCTCCACCTACCTCAAGGGCGAGTGGCAGCTGCCCGGTGAGCCCGCCGCCACGCCGTTCGCGCTGTGGGCGTACTGGTACGGCACGTCGTTCGCCGCTCCCCTCGTCACGGGCCGGATCGCCGCCACCATGGTCGCCGACGGTGTCGACGCAGGTCAGGCACGTGACAAACTCCTGAGCGGACCGGAGTTCCACCCCGGCTACGGAATTTTCGTCAAATAGTTGTATCTGGGGAGCAACCTCGGCCTCCGCCAGTTGTGACAGCAAGGAGTCGACGTGACGTCTGCATCCCCGATCGCCGCGCTCGTGAGCGCGGCGGCCGAGGGCGACCAGTCGGCGTGGAACGAGATCGTGGACCGTTACACGCCGCTGGTGGTGTCGGTGATCTACAAGCACCGGCTGCGCCCGTCGGATGCGGCCGACGTGAACCAGACGCTGTGGCTTCGGCTCGTGGAGCAGATCGGACGACTGCGCGAGCCGGAAGCCCTGCCGGGCTGGATCATGACGACCACCCGCAACGAGTGCCTGCGCGTGCTGCGCGTGCAGCAGCGCACGCACCTCTACGACCCGTTGTCGGAGTCCGACGCGCTGGAGTCGGAGCAGGTGGACGCGGACGTGGAGGCGGACCTGCTGGCGGTGGAGCGGCGGCAGGCGTTGCGGGACGGGTTCGCCGAGCTGACGGACCAGTGCAAGCGGTTGCTGACGAAGCTGATGACCGATCCGCCGCCGAGCTACCAGGTCGTGAGCGAAGAGCTCGCGATGCCGGTCGGCAGCATCGGCCCCACGCGGATCCGCTGCCTGGAGAAGTTGCGGAAGACCACTGCGCTGTCAGCGTTTCTCGGATCATCGGTCAAGAGAGGAGGTGTGCTGGGTGCGGCACGACTGGGACAGTGACGACGTACTGCTCGACGCCTTGCGCGACGCGTTGAGCACACCTCAGGACGAGGTTCCGCCGGAGTTCGTCGAGGCCGCGAAGGCCGCGTTCACCTGGCGGACCATCGACGAGGAGCTGCTGCTCATCACGTCGTACGACTCCGTCCTGGACGACACGCTCTTCGCCCGTGCGCGGTCCACGGCGACGGCACGGCAGTTGGTGTTCGACGCGGACGGCGTGATGCTGCAGGTCGAGGTGTCGGCGGCGGGGATCACCGGCCAGCTGATGCCGGCAACGGAGTCGATCACGCTGGTGACACCGAACGGCGACCACGAGACCGCGGCGGTCGACGAACTGGGGACCTTCGTCATGGGGGCCGCGCCGCGCGGGCCGGTGAAGTTCCGGTTCCCCAGCGGCTGCACCGATTGGTTCATCCTATAACTCGCCATTCGCGCGACGGGCAATTCGCTCGTTCGGCCCACATCCTCGGCCAGTAGGGTTGTCGACGCTCAGAATTCGCATCGCGAGAGGTGTGCTGCTGTGGTCGATCGAGTCAGCTGGGTTCCGGAAGGTGTCAACGTCGACGTCCCGAGTTCCGCCCGGATCTACGACTACCTGCTCGGCGGCGGGCACAACTTCGAGGCGGACCGCGCGACGGCGGAAGCACTGATCAAGGTGCTTCCGGTGCGGGGCATGGCACGGCTCAACCGCGCCTACCTGCGCCGCGCCGTGCTCGAACTGGCGGACCTGGGCATCCGCCAGTTCCTGGACCTGGGTTCGGGCATTCCGACGGTCGGCAACGTGCACGAGGTGGCGCACGAGGTCGCCCCCGACTCGAAGGTCGTGTACGTCGACTTCGAGCCCGTGGCGATCACGCACGCCGAACTGATGCTGGCCGACGAGCCGAACGTGACGGCGTTGCTGGCTGACCTGCGCGAGCCGGAGAAGGTCGTGGCGCAGGCACGGCAGCACCTCGACTTCTCCCAGCCGATCGGCCTGCTCGTCGTGGGCGTCCTGCAGTTCATCCCCGACTCGGACGACCCGTGGGGCGTGCTGGCGCGGTACGTGGACGCGCTCGCCCCCGGTTCGTACCTGGCGCTGTCGCACTTCACCGCGGACAGCATGCCGGCGGCCATGGCTGCGGGTAAGGAGATCTTCGCGAAGACCGCGGAGCCGATCACCCCGCGCACCAAGGCCCAGGTGGCGGACATGCTGGCGGGCACCGAGATCGTGGAGCCCGGCATCGTGTTCACGCCGCAGTGGCGCCCGGAGACCCCCGAGGACGTCGGCGAGGAGCCGTCCAAGGCCAACCTCTACGCCGCGGTGGGTCGCAAGCCCTGATGTCCCCCTCGCCCCTCGCACAGCGCTGGGCGGCTGTTCTGATCGAGAGCGCGTACTCGCCGATGTCACGGCGGAAGCTGACGCAGCACCTCGAGGAACACGCCGCCCGGCTGCGTGCCGGGCAAGCAGCGGTCGCCATCGGCGAATGGCTGGTGCGCAAGCGCTTCACCGGTCCCGACTCGTTGCGGCGCACGCTGGAGGTCCTCGCACCGGAGTTCTCGCCGGAGGTGCTCGGGGCGCTCGCGTCCGGGTACGTGCGGGCCACGCGCGACCAGTTGTTCGCCGAGCAGGAGAAGGTCAAGGACTCCCTGCTGAAGGCCGTCGAAGCCGCACAACGCGACCTGCACGACAGCGAGGCCCGGTTCGCCCAGGTCTTCGCGACGACGGCGGTCGGTATCGCGATCTTCGACCTGCACGGCGCGGTCGTGGAGGCGAACGAGGCGCTGGCGGCGATCCTCGGCCACGAGGAGATGCCGAAGGAGCTGTTCACCGAACCGGACGCGGCCGCGCTGGCGGCGGCGTGCCGGCGGATGATCGAGTCCTCTGTGGACACCGACAGGCGCGAGTGGGAGCTCACCCGCGGCAACGGCGACACGGTGTGGGCGAACGTGGTGCTGTCCGTGCTGCGCGGCTCGAACGGGACGGCGAGGTTCCACGTCGCGCTGGTCGAGGACGTGACCGAACAGCGGATGCTGCAGGAGTGGCTGCGCCACCAGTCGCTGACCGACCTGCTGACGGGCCTGCCGAACCGGGCGTCCTTCACGGACAAGCTGGAGTCCGCGCTCGCGACCGGCGAGCCGTACACGCTGGGGTACCTGGACGTCGACAGCCTGACGATCGTCAACGACGGCCTGGGGTACGCGGCCGGGGACGCCGTGCTCGTCGAGGTGGCGCGACGGTTGCGGTTCGTGCTGCCGGACGCGGTGGTGGCGCGGGTCGGCGGCGACGAGTTCGTGGTGCTGATCCACGGCTCCCCCGACGTCGCGGCGCTGGCGGCGACGATCGACGAGGAGCTGTCCGAGCCGGTGTACCTGGAGGGCGCGGGCGTCGCGGTGTCGACGTCGATCGGCTTCGTGCACACCTCCGGCCCCGGCGTGGACCCGACGGCGGTGCTGCGGCGCGCGCATTCGACGTTGCGCAGGGCCGAGACCGGCGGCAAGAGGCAGTGGGGCATCTACGACCACGAGGCCGACACGGCCGACCGCACCCGGTTCGCGCGGATCGCGGCGATGCCCGGCGCCTTCGAGAACGGCGAGATCACCGTGGAGTACGCGCCGGTGTCGTGGATCTCGGGCCCGCTCGCCTTCGTGGAGGCCTCCGTGCGCTGGGGTGCGAGCCTGCACGACGACGTGGTGGCCTACGCGGACGCTCTCGGCCTGGCCGCACGGGTCGGGCGGCTGGTGCTGCAGGACGCCTGCTCCCGCGGTGAGCCGGTGCTGATCAGGCTGTCGCGCGACCAGTCACGCGACCCGGACCTCGCGGCGCACGTGCGGTCCACGTTGCGGGCGAGCTCGTTCCCGGCGTCGTCGTTGTTCCTGGCGCTCGACGTGCGGGCGATGCCGGACGGCGAGGAGAACCTCGAGGTGTTGCACGACATGGGCGTGCACGTGCTGCTGCACGAGTTCGGCGGCGGGTTCGCCGGGCTGTCCACTGTGGACCGCAGTCCGGTCTGGGGAGTCCGGCTGGCACGGCCGCCTTCGGAACGGCTGGCGCGGCAGGGACTCTCGCTCATGGTGCCGCTGCTGCGCTCGGCCGGCGTGCACGTCATCGGCGGGCCGGGTGACCCGGACGAGCTCCAGGCGCTCGGGGTCGACCTGGTGGTCTCGCGGTGAGTGGTTGTGGCCGTCAGGGAGACCACAACCACTCGACGGCTGACTAGGCCGCGTCCTCGAACGTCGTGGCCTGGACGGTCGCGGATCCGCCGAAGTTGCGGACGACCTGGGCCTTCTCCGCGGCGTTCGGGTTGGCGTTCTTGCACGACGTGCCGGCGCTGGCACCAGACATCAGGTCGGTGCACAGACCCGTCCGGCGGTCCGGCAGGCCCAGGATGTGGCCGAGCTCGTGCGCGGCGATCCTGACCTTGTCGTGGCCTTCGGTGACGGCCTGGCGGCCCATCCAGACCCGGCCGTTGCCGAGGCTGGTCGTCTGGGCACGGGGCCACCCGTTGTCCGCGACGATGGTGATGTTGACGGAACCGCTGTTCCGCTTCACCAGCTTCACGGTGTTGGGCAGCTGCGTGTTCCACACGTTCGCGCCGGCGTCGACGGACGCCACGAACTCAGCGGCTCCGGCCGAGTTGTAGTAGAGCGTGCGGGGCGCGGCTTCCGCGGTGCCGATGAGACCGACCGACATGGCGGCGGCACTCGCGACAACAGCGATTGTTTTGCGCAGGGACACAGGAATCTCCTCGCAATGCAGGGTGATTGCACCCCGACTGTATCGCTGCGGCGTTGGCGCACAAGAAGAGTCAAGTGTGAAGCGGCGCTGGCACGGTCAAGTGCGTTCGTAGGTGATCTTCCGCCGCGCATCGCCGGCGTGCCGCCTGGTGAGCGGAAACGCGCCCTACGACCGGACCTGGCGCGCACACCCGCCACGGACAGGGCGCGGCCGAACGGGCGAATAACTGTTCACACGCGACTGGTTCTGATGGACCGGAAGGCGGAGCGTTCCCGCACAACGCGAACGGGGCCGGTGCGCGTGGCACCGGCCCCGTGTCCTCCGCGGGAGCGGGTCTAAGCGAACGACGGCTGGCGCAGCGCGTGCTCCACCAACGCGATCAGGATCTGCTTCGTCGACTGCCGGTTCCGTGCGTCGCAAGGAATTATCGGCACCGACGACGGGATCGTCAGCGCGTCGCGGATCTCCTCGGCCCGGTGGTGCATGAGGCCGTCGAAGCAGTTCACCGCGATCACGTACGGCAGGTCGCGGTCCTCGAAGAAGTCGATGGGCGCGAACGCGTCGTCGATCCTGCGGGTGTCGACCATGACCACGGCGCCGATCGCGCCGCGGACCAGGTCGTCCCACATGAACCAGAACCGGTGCTGACCGGGCGTGCCGAACAGGTACAGGATCAGGTCCCTGTCGAGCGAGACCCTGCCGAAGTCCATGGCCACCGTGGTGGTCACCTTGTCCGGCACGTGCGACAGGTCGTCGACGCCGACCGAGGCCTGGGTCATCACGGCCTCGGTCGTCAGCGGGGTGATCTCGGAGACCGACCCGACGAACGTCGTCTTGCCGACGCCGAACCCACCCGCGACGACGATCTTCGACGACATCACGTTCAGGTCGGCCCCAGGTGACCCCGGACGACCCGGAGCACCGTTGCTCATGGGAACTTCTCTCTACTCAGGCTCGCATGGAGACGTGCAGCTGGGCTCTGATCTCCGGCGTGAGCTGGAGGCCGACCCGCTCGACGAGGCGGGTCATCGCGTACCCGATGAGCCCGATGTCGCAGTTGGGCGCGGCGAGCACGGCGAGGCAGGACCCGTCGCTGATGGACATCAGGAAGAGATAACCCCGCTCCATCTCGACGACGGTCTGCTTGACCTCACCGGCCTCGAAGCAGCGCGCCGCGCCGAGGTTCAGCGAGACCAGTCCGGACGAGACGGCGGCGAGCTGCTCCGCGCGGTCGTGCGGCAGACGGTCCGACGATGCGAGCAACAGGCCGTCGGCGGAGACGACGATCGCGTGCGCGACACCGGCCACCCTGCTGACGAAGTCCTCGACCAGCCAGCTGAAGTTGTCCAGTTCCTCAGTCGCGGTGGTCACTGGCGTTCCCTTTCTGCGATCACGGGGATGCCTCCGACGGCCGAGTCGAAGAGCGAGTCTCGGCCCATCTGGACACCCTTCTGGTACGTGGCGAACCGCTGGCGCAACCGGTCGGCCGACCGGCCGGGGATGGCCGCGGCGGTCGCCAGCGCAGGCGCCGGTGACGACGGCTTGGGCAGCGACCCGGGGACCAGGCGCGCCTTCGGGACGCGCTTGGGCAGACCGTTCTCCGTCGTTTCCGCGGCCGCGCCCTTGTCCAGAGCGCCCGCTGCCTTCCAGCCGTCGTCCGCGGCGCCCCAGTCGGAGTCTGCGTAGTCGGCCACCGCGCGCGGTACCGCCGTTGGTGCCTCGATCTTCACGGTCTCCGCCGAACGCTGCCGCTTGGGCAGGCCGTTCACGGTGGCGGGCTCCGCGTCGTCCGGTTCCTCGTACTGGACGGGCTCCGGCTCCGCTGCCGGGGCGACGTCCTTCGTGGAGGGTTCGGGCGCCGAGGGGGTCTGGAACCACCTCGACAGGTCGTCGTGCGAGATCAGCGGCTCGTCGACGATGGCGGGGAAGATCTCCGTGGCCGGCTCGGACGGACGCTCGACCGGCGGTTCGTAGGTGTACCCGTCCTCGGCGGCCTTCTCGTCCGCCTCGATCCGCGCGGTGAACAGGCCGTCGGTCGACGTCTGCTCGATGCGGTGGCGGCCGGAGTTCTCCTCCTCGGTCGCGGGCCCCGGCACGTGGACCGGGTGCTCCGGCGTCCACTTCGGAACACCGGACAGGCCTTCGCCCGTGCTGGTGGTCTCACTGGCCGGCGCGGGCGCGGGCGGCAGGGGCAGCGCGGGCGCCGCTCCCTTGTGCAGCAACGAGACCGGCAGGATCACCTGGGCGGTGACTCCACCCTCTATGTCGTCGTTGTTCGCCAGCGTCACGCGGATCTCGTGGCGGTTCGCGAGCTGACCGACCACGAACAGGCCCATCTCGCGGGCCACCGAGACGTCGACCTCCGGCGGCTCGGCGAGCTTCGCGTTGAACTCGGCGACCTCGTGCTCCTGGATGCCGACACCGCGGTCGTGGATGCGGATGGCGACCTCGCCCTTGCGGGTCTCTATCGTCCGCACCGTCACCTTGGTGGTGGGCTTGGAGAACGCCGTCGCGTTGTCGAGCAGCTCGGCGACGAGGTGCGCGAGGTCGTTGACCACGCGGCCCTGCACCATGAGCTCCGGCGTCGGCGCGATCTGGACGCGCGCGTACTTCTCCACCTCGGACACCGCGGCGCCGAGCACCTCGGCGATCGCGACGGGACGGGTGACGCGGCGGTTGACCGTCGTGCCGGAGAGCACCAGCAGGTTCTCGCTGTTGCGGCGCATCTGCGTCGCGAGGTGGTCGAGCTCGAACAGCGACGCCAGGTGGTCCGGGTCCTGCTCGTCCTGCTCGAGCCGGTCGATGACGCTGATCTGCCGTTCCACCAACGCCTGCGAGCGCCGCGACAAGTTGATGAACATGTCGTTGACGTTCGCGCGCAGTGCCACCTGCTCGACGGCGAGGCGGACGGCTTCGCGCTGCACGAGGTCGAACGCCCGCGCGACCTGCCCGACCTCCTCGGTGGTGTTGATCGGCACCGGGACGATCGCCTCCTCGGCGGCGCGTTCCGGTTCGCGGTGCGACCGGATTCGCTTGATCGCCTCGGGAAGCTGGTTGCGGGCCACGTCGAGAGCGCTGCGGCGCAGCACGCGCAGCGGCCTCAGCATGGACTGCGCGACCATCGCCATGAGACCGAACGCGATCAGCAGCGAGATGGCGACCAGTGCCGCGTCACGCCACGCGTCCGAACGAGCCGTGTCGGCGAGACGCGTGGTCGTCGCGTCGGCCTGGCCCTCCAGGTCGGCGGCGACCTCGCGAACCAGGTTCGCGGTGTTCTGGCCCTCCTTGAGGACCTCGGCGTCCGTGATGGACACCGGCTTGCGCTCGAAGTCCTGCGCGAGCGCGAGCCGCACCAGCCGGTTGCGACCGTCCACGGACGCACCGGACACCTTGTCCTGGAACCGCTGCCTGTTCTCCGCCGACGCCGCGGCGTTGAACTCGGTGAACGCCGCGTCCAGACGGGACTGCGCGGACCGCAGCTCGTCCGCGGCACCGGGAGCGAAACTCCGGCGCAGCGCGGTGGACGTCAGGATCGAGTTCTGCTGGCCGAGCTGCTCCTGCGCGGAGTAGAGCGCCTGCGCGGCGGCGACCAGCGGAACGATCTGCGGTTCGCTGAGGCTCGAGATCGCGGCGCGGTGCACCTGACCGAGCGAAGCGATGATCTGGTTGTACGCCGCGATCACCGCGATGTCGGGATATTTCGTGCTCAGCAGCGTGACGCGCAAGCTGCCCAGTCCGTCGAGGGACTGCAGCGACTTGGTGAACGTCTCCTGCAAGGGCGCGCTCAAGGCCGTGGCCGTCGCGCCGGATTCCCTGTACTTGCCCAATTCCACATCGGTGAGGCCCGTGCGGGCGGCGTGCTCGGGGCACGCGTTCTGCCTGCCTGCGCCGACACACTGCACTGCCCAGTCACGTTCGACCTGTAGAGCGTTTTCCACCTTCGCGGCCTGGTGGCTCACGGCGAGCTCGCGCTGGACGTTGCCGAAGAGTTCGACGTCGTCGAGCTGGGTGTTCAGCCGCAGGCCCGCGAGAGTCGCGGTGCTCAGGGCCGGAACTAGCAACACCACTGCGAGCTTGCTCCGCAACCGCCAGTTGCGTAGGCGGAACCGGTCGATGCCTCGCTGGTCCTCACGACCGCGCACCGTCAACACTCCCCGCCCCGTTTAATAGCAGCAAACCTGGTGGATCTTGGAGTAAAACACGCTGTCCTCATACCGCCGTTCGGACGACAAAACGCTGGTTCGAGAATCAACAACTTTGCACTGCGCGGCTAAACGGCCCCCGCGCGATAATTCTTATGGCGGAAACGATCGCGCGGGTGACCGCGATCACGGCCTGATCACAGTCACCCGCGCGGTTCGTCAACTGCCGGAGGGCTGGATGAGCATCGGCTTGACGTCGAGCTCCTTGTCCAGCATCTCGTAGCGCTGCATCAGCTGGACGACGCGCTGCAGGCGCGTCGCGTCGAGCGTCGTCGGGAAGGCGCCGAAGTGGACAAGACCTGCGGTTTCCTTGTCGACCTTGGCGTACTCGACGAGCAGCGGCTCGACCGTGGGGCGGTCGGTCGCGTCAGCCTGACCCTTGGCCATCGCGCGCTGGAAGGCGGCGACGGTCTTGGGGTTGTTCTTGGCGAACTCGCCGCTGGTGGCGTAGCCGGCGATCGGGATGTTGTCGGTCGGGCCGGACGCGGCGTCCAGCACCTTGATCTGACCGGCGGCACGCTGGGCGCGGGTGATGAACGGCTCGACCATGAAGGCGGCGTCAACGGTCTTGTTCTGGACCGCGGCCTGCATGTCCGGGAACGCCATCTCCTTGAACTTGACCGACTTCACGTCCACGTTCGCGGCCTCGAGAGTGGCCTTCGCGGTGAGCTCCGCGATGTTCCTGAACGTGTTGATGGCGATGGTCTTGCCGGCGAGGTCGGCAGGCGTCTTGATGGCCGAGTCGCCACCCGCCAAGATCAGGAACATGTCGGGTTTGGCCTGGTAGCCGTCGGAGATGAGCTTGATTCCGTCAACGGCCTTGGCGGTGTCCTTCGCCTGGGCGGCGAAGAACGAGACCCAGTTGCCGAACGTGAAGTCCAGCTCCTTGTTGACCAGACCGGGGATGGCCGCGGCTCCACCCTGGATGACCTTCAGGTCGACCTCGAGGCCTTCGGCCTTGAAGTATTCCTTCTTGATCGCCACGTGAACGGAGGCCACGTCGAGAATCGGCAGGACACCCAGGGTGATCTTGGCCTTCTCGACCGGGCCGCTGCTGTTCGCATCGGCCGGGGGTGCCTGCTCTTTGCCGCCGAGCGCACCACAGCTCGCCACAGTGGCGAGCAGCGTGGCAAGGGCGATGCCACGGATGGTCAGACGGCGGACTCTGCGAGTCATCGGGAGCACTCTCCTGTCGGAGCGGTGTCGTCGTTGCGGGGAATGATCGCGACGGTCAACCACTCAGAGTAATGACGCTGCTCCAAAAGACCCCAGTTGACCGACACGAGCAGGTTCAAGTCCACTACCTGCGGTGAGCATCTAAGCACAGCAGGTCTAGGGCTAGGAGAACCCCAGTTGAAGCGCTCCGTGACCGTTGTCGGCGCAGGGCCGGCCGGTCTGACCTTGGCAAACCTGATCCAGCAGTCAGACATCGACTGCGTGGTGCTCGAAAGGGCTAGTCGAGCCCATGTGGAAACCCGGCCACGCGCGGGAGTCCTGGAGCACCGCTCTGTAACCATGTTGGAGTCACTCGGTCTGGCAGATCGTTTGCTGATGGAAGCAGACCGTCACGGAACGTGTGAATTCCGCGTGAGCGGCAGGGCGTTCCAGGTCTCGTACAGCGACCTCTACGGGGGCCGTGAGCACTTCGTCTACCCCCAGCAGGAAGTCGTCAAGGACCTCATCGGGGGATTTCTGGACAGGGGAGGTGACATCCGGTTCTCGGTCAGCGACGTGGAGCTGCGAGACCTGACGTCATCGAGGCCCTCTGTGGCCTTCACCAGCGAGGACGGCACTCGGGAGACCGTCGAGAGCGATTTTGTGGCAGGCTCTGACGGTTTTCACGGCGTGAGCCGGCCGTCCATTCCCGAGGGCGTGCTGACGGAGTTCACCCACCACCACGGGATTGAGTGGCTGACCATTCTCGCGGAAGCCCCTCCATCGACTAAAGCGACCATTTACGCGCTGCACGACGACGGTTTCGCGGGACACATGCTGCGGTCCCCCTCGGTGTCCCGGTTCTATTTGCAGGTAGCGGTCGGAACAAAGGCTTCGGATTGGTCCGATGAACAGGTCTGGGAAGCACTCCACAAACGCTTCGCATTGCACGACTCGTCGTGGACGCTGACCGAAGGAAAGATCATCGAGAAGCGCGTGCTCGACATGCGCAGCCATGTGGTCGAGCCGATGTCGTACGGCCGGCTGTACCTGATGGGTGACGCAGCACACATCATCACCCCGGTCGGCGCCAAGGGCATGAACCTCGCCATGAACGACGCCGCAACGTTCGGACGTGCGCTTATCGACTTCTACACCACCGGATCCGAGACCGGTCTCAAGACCTACTCGGAGGACTGCCTGCGCCGCGTGTGGAGGGCTCAGGAATTTTCCCAGTGGATGGTGAACATGATCCACACCGATGTCAGCTCGCCCTTCTTCGGACGGTTGGCCCAAGCGAGGCTGGAGCACCTGGCGGAGTCCCCCGCCTACCGGGCGACCTTCGCGGAGAACTACGTCGGACCGTGACACAAAAGTCCCACCCTCAGGGGTGAAATCCCCGCCCCCCTAACGGGTGACGCCCATCCCCCTAGGGATCTCGCTAAGTCACAATCTGGGGCCAACTCCCGATGCAGGGGGATGTCGTTCGTCCATACGGTTCAACACGACATCCCCCGATCCAGCTACAGGAGCTTGAGTTTCCATGGGCACCCAGCAGACCCTGCACGACTTCACCCTGAACCTGCTCGGCGACCTGGACGCCCGTGAGGCGTTCCAGCTCGACCCGGAGGGCACCCTCGAAGCGGCTGGTCTGGGCGACATCTCGCCGGTCGACGTCCACGAGATCCTGCCGCTGGTGCTCGACAGCGCGTCCGTCGTGAAGATCGACGCGGTCGACCAGGTCCTGGCCGGAACGGGCGACCTGACCGCCGTCGACAGCCTCAAGCTGATCACCGGCACCGTCGACGGCGTCTCGGGCGTCGCGGGCATCGCCGCCCCCTCCTCGGTCACCGCGCTGGTCACCGACTTCGGCGGCCTCGGCGACGTCACCAAGACGCTCGACGTGGTGGACGCCAACCAGGTCGTCGCGGGCGTCACCGGCATCGCGGCCGACAACTCCGTCGTCTCCCAGGTCACCGAGATCGCCGACGTCCACGGCGTCGCCGGCGTGACCGACGTGGCCGACGTGCTGGTCAAGGACCTCGACACGGACGTCCTGCTCAAGGACGTCGTGGACACCGACGTGCTCGTCAAGGACGTCGTCGGCGACGTCGACGTCAAGGACGTCGCGGACCTGAGCAACAACGTGGTGCAGGACGTCGCGCAGGTCGGCGACCTCCACACCGACCTCGGCCAGGTCGTCGACGACGTGAAGGTCGGCGACATCGACCTGATCCACGACGGCATCGGCAACAACCTGGACCTGCACCTCTGATCCAGCGCCTCCGAGCCGCCTCGCCCTCGTCCAGGCGGCTCCCAGGGGACCTGTGACGGCCGCTGTGCGCTCTGCCCCCGAGCGCGGGCGTCCGCTGCCCCCACCAGCGCCCACCCCCTCCTGCGGGCGCTGAGAACGCAGTCGAGCCCCGGACCGCGGCGGTCCGGGGCTCGACTGTCCGGCAGAACTTGCGACTGTCCGGAACTACTGCTGGGCGACGACTGTCAGGACGAGACGGTCTCGCTGAGGGACTCGCGTTCCGCGGCGGCCCACTTCTCGACGTCCACCGCGGGCTTGCCGCCGACGTTCAGCAGCCGCGCCACCCTGGACCGCAGCGCCACGAAGGCCTCGTCGGTCCGCGTGGTCACCTGGTCGCGCTCGGCGGGCAGCGGGACCTCGAGGTCCGCCACCAGCTTCGCGGGCGACTTGGAGAGCACCAGGATGCGGTCACCCAGGTACACCGACTCGTCGATGTCGTGCGTGACGACGAGGACCGTCGTGTCGTGCTCGCGGCGCACGCGCAGCAACAGGTCCTCCAGCTCGAAGCGGGTCTGCGCGTCCACCGAGGCGAACGGCTCGTCCATCAGCAACAGCGCCGGCCGGAACGCCAGAGCGCGCGCGATCGCCACACGCTGTTGCATGCCACCGGAAAGCTGCCACGGACGCTTCTTGGCGGCCGCGGACAGGCCCACCCACTCCAGTGCCTCCGCGGCGCGAGCGCGGCGCTCGGCACGCGGCAGGGACCGCAGCGGGAACTCGACGTTGCCCTGCACGGTGAGCCAGGGGAACAGCGAGCGCTGGTAGTCCTGGAACACCACCGCGAGGTGGGAGCCCTTCAGGGACACGTCACCGCGGGAGGGCGCGATGAGCCCCGAGATCGTGCGCAGCAGCGTGGACTTGCCGCAGCCGGACGGTCCGACCACGCACACCAGCTCACCGGCGCGGACGGTGAACGTGAGGCCACCGATGGCCTCGTAGTCGCCGTAGGTGTGGCCCAGGTCGGCCACCTCAAGCATGTTGCTCATCCCTGCTCCTCGGTTGCCAAGCCAAAGCCCTGCGTTCCACCGCCAGAAGCACGGTGTTCAGTCCGTAGCCGAGCACGCCCAACAGGACGATGCCCGCCCACATGCGCGTGTAGTCGAACTCGCGCTGTGCCTGCATGAGTTGTGAACCGATGCCGTTGTCCGTGCCCACGAGCTCGGAGATGACCATCAGCACCAGGGAGAGCGACAGGGACACCCTCAGCCCGGCGAAGATCTTCGGAGAGGCCGCGGGCAGCACGACTCCCAGAACCCATTGGTAGCGCGGGATCTGGAAGACCGCGGAAGTGTCCACTTTGGTCACGTCGACGGAACGGGCGCCGTCCACGGTGTTGAGCAGCACCGGCCAGATGACGCCGAAGACGATCGTGGCGAGCTGCATCGAGGTGCCGCCCTTGAACAGCAGCAGGAACACCGGCACCAGCGCGGGCGGCGGGATCGACCGCAGGAACACCAGCAGCGGTCCCGCGTACTCCATCGCCCGGTCGGAGCGGCCCAGCAGCAGTCCCAGCGCGACGCCGATGACCGAGGCGATCGCCCAGCCCGACAACAGCCGGCTGATCGACGGCAGGATGTGCTCGGTGACGTTCTCCGGTTCGAGGACCCACCACTCCCAGGCCGCCGTCACGATGTCGGACGGCGGAGGGAAGAACGGGTCTTCGGCCAGCATCCCGAAGACCTGCCACACGACGATCAGACCGGCGAACACGGTCCACCGTTGGAAGAACTTGTTCACCAGGCCACCCAACGCCGGCGGACGCGCTCGAGACCGTTGTTCAGCAGGACGCCGATCACGCCCGCGACCACGGTGCCGACCAGCACCTGGTCCATCCGGCCGGGCCCGCTGCGGGCCTCCATGATGAAGTAGCCGAGACCGATGTCGGCGCCGGCCATGAGCTCCACGCTCACCAGCACGATCAGCGCGGTGGTCGCCGCGAGCCTGATTCCGGTGAGGACGAACGGCAACGCGCTCGGCAACGCCACCCTGAACAGCACGCCCACACGTCCGGTGCCGAAAACCCGTGACGTCTCAACGAGCAACGGGTCCAGCTCGTCGAGCGCGTAGATGGTGTTGAACAAGATCGGCCACAGTGCCGCGTAGACCGCGAGCGTGATCTTCGTTTCCGGGCCGAAGCCCAGCATCACGAGCGCGAGCGGAATCAGTGCCACAGAAGGGATCGGGCGCAGGAACTCGATGACCGCGCGGGTCGCGTGGCGCACGGCCGGGACGCTGCCCAGCACGAGTCCACTCGGCACCGCGATGGCGATCGCGATCCCGATGGCGATCAGCACGGCCAGAACCGTTGCCACGACATGACTGATGAAATCGGGAGAGATCAACTGCCTGACGAGCTCGCCGAACACGACGGACGGTGGCGGGAGCGAGTCGGCGGGTAGGAGGGGAGAGCGTCCTAAGAGCTCCCAGAGCGCGAGGAATCCGGCTATGCCGATGAGTCCCCGTGTGAACGCACGCACTCGGTCACCCTAGAGAGTGCGTCACCAGTTCACAATGCGTGCTTGCTCAACTGCGGCTCGTTCCGACACATCGCGTCGGTTCAGCAGACCTCGACGCGCTCCACTTCGCCGAAGCTCTTAACCCATTCGGAGTCCGTGAGGCGTGCGCCGTCTTTTTCACACATCCTCTTGATGATCTGACCGGTGTCGAGGTCGTACGGCAGCAGCTCGGGGTCCTGACCCCCGCTGCGCACCAGGAAGTCGCGGTTCTGCGGCCGGTAGACCGCGCGCGTCGAGCCGCCGTGCCCGACGACGTACGCGAGCCGGTCCGCCGGACGGTCGTTCGTGTAGAGCTGCTGCACCTCGAAGATGTTGTCGCGCACCACGGCCACCCGGCCGTCGTCGGAGAACGTCACACGCGCTCCCGCACGCAACGCCGTGTCGAGCCGTGCGCGCAGCACGGGCGACTCGCTCGGAACGCGCTGCCACACCTCGACGACCGACTCCGGCGAGGAGTGCTCGACGGCGAGCCAGCGTCCGTCGCCGCTGTAGGTGATGCCGCGGACGTAGACGTGCTGCGCCAGCGCCGGCGCGGCGGGCTCGACGGTGCCGCCGATGCTCCAGAACTCGATGGTCGTGGTGCCGGTGGCCTCGTCCCAGATCCCGGTGGCGAGCTCACGGCCGTCCTGGCTCAGCGCGACGGTCTCGGGGTTGCGCACCGGCATCGGCAGCTTGCGGGGGGTGCGCGGGTCGCTCAGGTCGTAGAGTTCCGCGTGCTCGGACTCGTCCGGCGTCGGGAGCCCGACGTCCACCGCGTCGCCGACCTTGCCGACGAGCCGGGAGCCGTCCGGGCTGAGGTCGAGCGTGTGGAACCTCGTCGGCAGCGCCGCGAGGTACGTGATGTCGTTCGCGTCGTTGACGGCCCACAGGTGTTCCTGGCCGTTGTCGTCCTTGGTGACCGCACGGCGTTCGGCGAGCTTCACGACCCTGTGGCGGGCGGCGAACTTCTTGCCCGGCTCCGCCTTGTCGCCGTCGATGCCCCACATCCGGTCGGTGCCGTCCTGGTCGGTCACAGCCGCCATCTCACCGCGAGGGGCGACCACCACGTCGGCGTCGTCCTTGGGAGTGCCGGTGAACGGGATGCCGCGCGCGACCGCGCTCGACAGCCGCAGCACCTTCTCCGCCTCGGGCGACGGGCTGACCTCGTACCCGACCAGCGCGTACTTGTCCGCGTACGGCCGCCGTTGCTCCAGCAGCGCCTCGGACTGCGACAGCGCCTTGCCGCCGAGCGCGCTCGCGTTCATCTCGGTGATCTTGCGTTCGTTCGAGAGCGCGTAGACGACCGTGCCGGGCACCAGTGCGATCAGCACCGCCATGACCGCGATCAACGCCGTCGAACGGCGCGTCTCGCGCTTGGCGCTCATGTCGACGAACCTGCGTTCCTGCACCGTCAGGAACTCGCCGAGCTCCTTGGCCTTGCGCAGCCGCACGCCCCGGTAGAGCGCCAGCGGGTCGCGGTCGCTCGCCTCCCACAGCTCGATCGCGGTGACGAGCTGCTGGTGCGTCCTGAGGTTCTCGCGTTCCTCGTCGATCCACTCGGCGAGCCGGGGCCAGCGCAGCACGGCGTCGTGCGTGAGCTCGGCGCCGTCCTCGGTGAGCGCCACCAGCCTGGCCTTCACGAGGAGCTCGAGCAGGTGCGCGCCGACGTCCACCCTGCGGGTGCGGCGTTGCACGATCCCGTTGCGCTGCACGGAGACGAGCCTCAGGAAGAACTGCCGGGCCGCTGCCCGGTCCGCCTCGTCCAGCCCGGCGAAGAAGGTCTCAGCGCCGTGCGCGACGACGTGCTCGACGCCGCCGGACTCCTCGAAGCCCGCGAGCGACAGGGTCATGCCGCGCTTGCGCCGCCACGTCTCGGCCAGCGCCTGCTGCACCAGCGGGAGCGCGTGCTGGTTCGCGGCGTCGGCGACCAGCCGCGCGATCACCGCCGTCTCGACGGTAGCGCCGATCTTGGCGGCGGGTTCGGTGATGGCGCGGCGCAACTGGTCCGCGCTCATCGGCTCGACGGTGATCTCGGTGGCGCGGACGCCCGTGGCCCGCCAGCGCCGCAGGTGGTCGGCTCGCACGGACAGCACGACGCGGGGGCAGCGGGTGACGGCGGTGATGAACCCGACCGCGTCCAGCGCCTTCTCCGCGTCGTCGACCAGCAGCACGAGGCCCGGCCTGTGCTGGCGGATCCGCAGCCTGAGGTGGTCGGGGTCCGCGCGGAACTCCTCGGCCAGCTGGTCCGCGGTCGTGTTCTCGAAGACGTCCGCGAGCGCGACGGCCAGGTCGTGGACCGGGTCCTGCGCGGGCGTGACCACCACGCAGTCGTCCAGGGCGGGCCGCAGACCGGCCCTGAGCAACGACGTCCGGCCCGAGCCCGAGGCTCCGACGACGACAGTGACGGGCGTGGCCTTGACCGACTCGACGACCTGCTCCACGAGGCACTCACGCCCGAAGTAGTGCTTCGCGTCGTGCTCGCTGAAGGGGGCGCTGCCGGGGTACGGCGCGTCGGGGTGCAACGGCTGCGTGTGCTCGGCGGCGAGTTCGCGCCACCGCTTGGTCCACGAGGCCGGGTCGGCCTCGCAGGCCCGCACGAACGCGAGCGTCAGGGCGAGCGAGGGCAGCTTGCGCCCACCGGCCGCGTCGGACAACGCGGTCGGCGAGTAGTTCGCACGCCGGGCCAGCTCGCGATAGCTCGGTTTGCCTGCCTGGTCACGCAGTCTGCGCAGGTCACCGGCGAACCGCAGCAGCGCGGTGTCCTCCGGGCCCAGCGGACGTTCCCCTCTTGGCATGCCGCCTCCTGGCCGGATTGTCCACCAGAGGTTCGCCCTCCGTCTAACGGCCCGCTAACCAGCCACCATCCGGCGGTGTGCTTCGTGATCGTTTCACCTACCGGACGCTGGGCGTTCAGTCGCGGCACGGCGGGGTGAAGTCGAGATCGCCGAAGAACCGCTCCCACTCCTCGCGGCTCATCCGCGGAATGGCCTGCTCGCAGATCCGGACGGACGGGTCGCGCGGATCGGCGTTCCACAACCGCACCGCCCGGTCCGCACCTCCGGTGACGACCCCGTCACCCTTGGGCGTCAGGCCGGCCGCCGTGACCGGCCCGGCGTGCCCGCGCAGCAACGCCTGCTCCACCGGGTCGCCGTCGCCCAGCCGCCACAGCCGCACCAGGCCGTCGTCGGTGGCGACGGCCACCCGTCCGGCGCCGAGCCAGGCCGACGTCACCTCACCACCGCCGGACGGGATCTCGGCGCGCAGCACGGGGGCGCGCGGATCGGCGGTGTCCCAGAGGTGGACGGCCGTGCGGGCGGTGGTCAGCAGCGCGCCGTCGCCGGTGAACTGGGCGTCGCCGGCGAACTCCCTGGTCAGGGACAGGAGCTTGACGTCACGCGGGTCGGACACGTCGGCCAGGTGCACGGCGTGGCCCGTGGTGACGGCGGCGAGGACGCGGCCGTCCTGGCGGAACGACAGGCCCACCAGCGGCCCGAGGCCGAGCTGGGCGGTGGTGAGCAGCCTCGGCCGGTCCTGGCGCAGGTCCGTCCAGAAGCTCAGGGTGCCGTCCGCGTCGGTGGTGACGAGAGCGGTGCCCTGCCAGGCGATCGCGGCGGCGCGCACGGGAAGCACGGCGAGTTCGCGCGGTTTGCCGAGAGAGACGTCGACGACGTGCACGGCACCGTCGTCGCTCACGGACGCCACGAGGCCACCGGTCGAGTCCATCGCGAGCGCGGTGACGGCGCCGGAGTGCCTGGTGGCGTCGTGGGAGGTGCGCGGGGACGGCAGGTCGTCCAGCGAGGTGAGCACGACGGTGCCGTCGCGGTGCCCGGTCGCCACCTGCTGCTGGGTGGGGCCGACCACGAGCGCGGTGACGTCGGACTGGGCTTCGCGCAGCACCTGCGAGGGCACGTCCTCCTGCCGCAGACCGTTGCGCGCCTGGGGCAACGGCACGAGCCGGTAGGCGGCGAGCGCGACCTGCTGGGCCAGGGCGGGGTTCGTGGAACGCAGGGCGGCGGCCTCCCCCACGGCCCTGAGCACGGCGGCGTTGGCGCGTTGCTCGTCGGCGGTCCTGCCGGCCTGCAAGGCGAAGACGGTCGAACTGGCGGCGACGACCACGAGCGCGGCGAGAGCGGCGAGCAGCTGGCGCTGACGGCGGGTGCGTCTCCGTGCGCTCCGCGAGACCTCTTGTTCCGCGGCCCTGCTCGCGGCGAGGAAGGCGCGTTCCCCGGCGTTGAGGGACAGTCCCTCGGGGACGTTGGCCAGGCGGCGCCCCCTGAACAGCACGCCGGCGTCGCGGTCGAGCGACTCCCACGTCTGCGTGGCGTGGGTGAGCTCGCGCTGCGCCTTGATGTTCTCGCGCTCCTCCTCGACCCAGCGCTGCAACGCGGGCCAGCTGCGGATCAACGCCTCGTGCGCCAGCTCCACGCCATCGCGGTCGATCACCACGAGCCTCGCCGCCGCCAGCGCGAACAGCACCTCGTCGTCGGCTTCGAGCTCGGCGTGCTGCGCGCGGCGTTTCGTGTCCTCGGCGGTGACGAGCCGCAGCAGGATCCGCTTGGCCTGTTCCCGCCCCTGCGGCGACAGGGAGTCGAAGACCTCCTGCGCGGTGCGGGCGACCGCGTGCTCGAGGCCGCCGACCTCCTCGTAACCGGCGAGCGTCAGCGTCATGCCGCGCCGGTGCTGCCAGGTCTGCGCGAGCGCGTGCGACAGCAACGGCAACACGGCCGCCTGTCCCACCGCGTCGGCCATGAGCCTGGCCAGCAGCGCCGTCTCGACCTTGGCCCCCACGACCGCGGCGGGTTCGGTGATGGCGAGCCGGAGCTCGTCCGGGGTCATGGGCCCGAGCAGGAGCTGGGCGCCGGCGAGGGCCTCGACCAGGTCGGGATGCCGCGCGCAGTGGCCGTAGTAGTCGGCACGCACACCGATGACGACCTTCGTGCAGCCGACGAGCGCCGTGACCAACCACTGGCGGAGCTCTTCGTCGCGGCACAACGTGAACAGCTCCTCGAACTGGTCCACGACCACGAGGTGCCCGTGCACGCGGCGCAGCCGCGCCGGGTCCTGCAGCTCGCGGGCCAGCGCGACCGCCTCCCCGCCGGTGAGCCGGGCGAGCGCGATCGCGCACTCCTCCACGGGGTTCGCGCCGGGCGTGAACAACAGCACCGGCTCCCGGGTCCGGGCGACGAGTCCGGCCCGCAGCAACGACGACTTGCCCACGCCGGACGGTCCGAACAGGCCGGTGAACCGGTTCTTCGTGCTCAGCAGTTCGGCCGTCACCCGCTCACGACCGAAGAACTTCGGCGCGTCACCGGGCTGGAACATCGCCAGCCCCACGTAAGGACTGTCGTTCGCCGCACGGGGCCCGGCCTCGGCCACGGCGCGCCACCGCCGCGCCCACTCCTCCGGATCGGCGTCACACGCCTTCGCGTACGCCTTCGTCACCGCGAGGCTGGGCAGCTTCCGCCCACCCGCCGCCTCCGACAACGCCGCCGCCGAGTAGTGCGCCCTCCTGCTCAGCTCCCGGTAGGTGGGGCTGCCCGCACGCTCCCGCAGCCGGCGCAGATCCGCCGCGAACCGCAGGAGACCGCTCTCGCCCTCGTCGAGAGGGCGTTCCCGTCTCGGCATCCCGTCATTGTTCAGAGAACTTTGTTCAGCGGCCAACACATGACCGTGAACAACCCGTTCGCCCTAACGTCGTCGAAGACGCAACTGCACGGGGAAGACCCGGTGCTCGCGCCCCGAACCGGCGCCGGAGTGGCCGTGGGTGGCGACACACGACGCCACCCACGGCTCACGCACGTCGGCAGACCGGCAGATCCGCCCAGTGCACGGGTTTCGCCGGGCGAGCGGGGTTCAGGTTCCGATCACAGGCCGACGAGCTTGTAGAGCCCGCCGACCTCCTGGCGGTTCAGCACCCGCATCGAGCCGGGGCGCTGGTTGCCGAGCGAGACCTCGCCGACCGCGACGCGCACCAGCGACTGCACCGGGTAGCCGGCGGTCTCGAGGAGGCGGCGGACGATGTGCTTGCGGCCCTCGTGCAGCACGACCTCGACCAGCGCCTTGCCGGGCACGGCGCTGATGAGCTTGAAGGAGTCGACCTTGACGGGGCCGTCCTCGAGCTCGATGCCGGCCTTGAGCTTCTTGTTGAGGCCCTTCTCGACCGGGCCGGGGACCTCGGCGAGGTAGGTCTTCTTGACGTTGTAGCTCGGGTGCATCAGCCGGTGCGCGAGCTCGCCGTCGTTCGTGAGCAGCAGCAGGCCCTCGGTCTCGGCGTCGAGGCGCCCGACGTGGAAGAGCCGCTCCTTGCGGTTGCGGACCAGGTCGCCGACGCACGGCCGGCCCAGGTCGTCCTCCATCGTGGAGAGCATCCCGTAGGGCTTGTTCAGCGCGATGGTGACGACGTCCTCGCGGATCTGCACCCGCAGGCCGTCGACGTGCACGACCGCCGTCTCGGGGTCGATCCGCCGCCCCTGCTCGGTCACGACCTTGCCGTCGACCTGCACCCGGCCCTGCTCGATGAGCTCTTCGGAAGCGCGGCGCGAGGCGATCCCCGCCTGTGCGAGCACCTTCTGCAGGCGCACGCCCTCGTTGTCAGACATCGTCGATCGCATCCACTTCGGGCAGCAGAGGGGCGATTGGCGGCAGGTCGGCAAGCGACGACAGCCCCAACCGCTCCAGGAACAGTTCGGTCGTGCGGTACAGGATCCCACCCGTGTCGCTGTCGGTGCCCGTCTCCTCGATGAGCCCCCGTGCGACCAGGGTCCGGATCACACCGTCCACGTTGACGCCGCGAACCGCCGCGATCCGCGCCCGCGTGACAGGCTGCCGGTAGGCGATCACCGCGAGCGTCTCCAGGGCCGCGCGGGTGAGTTTCGCGCGCTGACCGTCGAGCAGCAGCTTCTCCACGAACGGGGCGTACCGGTCCCGCGTGTAGAACCGCCAGCCGTCTCCCGCCCTGCGCAGGTCGATGCCACTGCCGGACTCGGTGTACCGGGTCGACAGTCTACGGAGTGCCTGCTTGATTCGCTTAACCGGCTGCTCAAGGGCACTGCCGAGCGCGTCCTCGGCGATCGGGCTGTCCACGACGAGCAGGACGGACTCGAGCGCGGCCTCGAACGTCGCGTCGTCGGTGAGGTCGGGCAGGCCGCTGTCCTCGATCGCCTCCTCGGGGGCGGCGGCGAGCAGCTGGGCCTCCAGCGTGGTGGCGTCCTCGGCGTCGGCCGGGTCGGCCGCGGGCGCCTCGGGTCCGGCGGGCTCGTCGAGCACGACGGCGGCGGGAGCGGCGTCGTCGAGGGCGGCGTCGGACTCGGGTTCGGGCTTCGCGGCCCTGGACCGGGACCTCGGCTTGGCCTTGGGCTTGGCGGACAGGTCGAAGTCCGGCACGACGATGACGCCGCGCGGCTCGGGTGCGTCGAGCACGACGGGTGCGGGGGCCGCATCGGACAGCGCGGCATCAGCGGGCTCATCGGTCGCCCGGCCCCCACCGGCGCCGGGCCCTTCGGGCTCACTCGCCTCGGCGGAGCGCTCCTGCGGCTCGACGGCGGCCGGAGCGGCGTCGTCGAGAGCCGCGTCCGCCTCCGGCCCGGCCCCGTCGAACGCCGGCCCCGGCTCCTCGATCTCCGCCGCGTCCGGCCCGACCAGTGGCTCGCTCATCCGCCGTAGTCCTCATCCTCGTCGCCGGCGTGCACCTGCGCCTGTGCGTCCTCGATCGTCCCGCCGACCCACGTCACCTGCAGCGGTCCCAGCGGGTCCTCCTGCTCGAAGGCCAGCGACTTCTCCCGGTACAGCTCCAGCAGCGCGAGGAACCGCGCCACGACCTCCATCGTCTCGGTGCAGTCCGCGACGATCTCGGAGAACGACGCGGTGCCCTTCTCGATCAGCATCGCCCGCAGCGCGTCGGCCGTCTCGCGGATCGACACGCGGTGCTGGTGGATGTGCGCGACCGACAGCGTGCGCTTCTGCTTGGGGCGGAAGGAGGCGGCCGCGATCAGGGCAAACTTGTCGGGGGTGACGCCGAGCATCACCTCGGGCAGCAGGCCCTCGAAGCGCGGTTCCAGCGACACCGAGCGCGGATAGCGCCGGTACGCGCCCTGCTCCAGTTCGGCGAACAGGGCCGCGACCTGCTTGTAGGCGCGGTACTGCAGCAGCCGGGCGAAGAGGAGGTCGCGCGCTTCGAGCAGCGCCAGGTCGTCCTCGTCCTCGACGTCGCCGGTCGGCAGCAGGCGGGCGGCCTTGAGGTCCAGCAGCGTCGCCGCGATCACCAGGAACTCGGTGGTCTCGTCGAGGTCCCACTTCTCGCCCATGCCGCGCAGGTGCGCGATGAAGTCGTCGGTGACCCGGTGCAGCGCCACCTCGGTCACGTCGAGCGTGTGCTGGGAGATCAGCTGCAGCAGCAGGTCGAACGGACCCTCGAAGTTCGTGAGCCGGACCTTGAACTTGCCGTCGTCGACCGGGGTCTCAGCAGGGGCTTCCTCGGTCACTGCTCGCGCAACCTGCGTACCAGCAGCGACGCGTCACCGTGCGTCTCGAGGTCGTCGAGCACCACGGCGATCGCCTCGCGGACCACGCGGCCGCGGTCGACACCCAGGCCGTGCGCGCCGCGCAGCACGAGCCGTGCCTGTTCGAGGGCCAGCAGTTCCTCGTCGGACACGTAGACCGTGATCTTCGTCGTGTGCTTGGTGCGGCCGGAGCCGCGGCGTTGCTGCGGGGCGGCCTCCGACGACGAGACCTCCTCCGGCGCAGGGGCGGCCGACGTGAGCCGGAAGAGCTCCGCCGCCCCGGGAAGGGAAGGGCGTCGGGTCACCGGGCGATCACCTCGCGGGCCAGCGCGCGGTAGGCGTTGGCACCGGACGACCGCGGCGCCCAGCGCGTGATCGGCTCGCCGGCCACGGTGGTCTCCGGGAAGCGGACGGTGCGGTTGATGACCGAGTCGAACACGATCTCGCCGAACGCCTCCACGACGCGGGCCATGACCTCACGCGAGTGCAGCGTGCGCGGGTCGTACATCGTGGCGAGGATCCCGGTGATGTCGAGCTTGGGGTTCAAGCGTTCCTTGACCTTCTCGATCGTGTCGATGAGCAGCGCCACCCCGCGCAGCGAGAAGAACTCGCACTCCAGCGGGATCAGCACACCGTCGGCGGCCGCGAGGGCGTTCACCGTGAGCAGGCCGAGCGAGGGCTGGCAGTCGACCAGCACGTAGTCGTAGTGGTCGATCACGGGACGAAGGGTGCGCACGAGCGTGTGCTCGCGGCCCACCTCCGACACGAGCTGGATCTCGGCCGCCGACAGGTCGATGTTGCTCGGCAACAGGTCCATGTCGTCGATCATGGTCTTGCGGATCACGTCGGGAACGGCGGTGTCGTTCTCCATGATGACGTTGTAGATCGTCGTTTCCAGCTGGTGCGGGTGCACGCCGAGGCCCACGGACAACGCGCCCTGCGGGTCGAAGTCGACGAGCAGCACGCGGCGGCCGTACTCGGCCAGCGCCGCGCCCAGGTTGATGGTCGTCGTCGTCTTGCCGACGCCACCCTTCTGGTTGCAGATGGCCAGGATCTTCGCCGGGCCGTGGCGCAGCAACGGCGGCGGGTCCGGGATGTGACGACGCGGGCGGCCCGTCGGACCGATGCCGTCGACCTGCTCGTGGGCGACGTCGTCCACCGGCGCGGCGTGCGGGGCCAGGTTCAGGTCGGCACGGGGCGCGAAAGCGTGCTCCGGTGTCGACATGGCTGGCGTTCCCTCACTGGTCGTAGTCGTCTCTCGGGGCGCAGCCTAGGCCGCACCCGTGCGAGCGGCAACGCGCCTCGCCGGTGTTTGTCAAGACTGAGTTAGACGGTGACATCCGTTCGTGTTCGCCGGTCCGCGGCGGAGAGCACCACGTCCAGCAGGCCCGGGAAGAGAAGGTCCAGGTCATCGCGACGCAGTGACACCCAGCGCTGGTTGCCGCGGCATCGCGTCCGTGTGAGGCCGGCTTCGCGCAACACGCGCAGGTGCTGGGAAAGAGTCGACTTCGCTACGTCAACCTCGAAGGCCCCGCACAGGCGTTCACCGCTCGACTGGATCTGGCGCACGACCGCGAGCCTCGTCGGGTCACTCAGCGCGTGCAGCACAGCGGCTAGATCGATGGCCTGTGGGGACGGCTCGTCCAAGTTCGGCACCTGCCCACCGTACCCGTGGAAGCCTCATGTTCCAGTGGCTCGAGGGTGTGCAGTTGCGTAGACCTCCCTCAAAGTCGTAACGGTTACCAGTGTGTACACCTGAGTGGTCGTAACCGATGCGTGCCCGAGGAGTTCTTGCACCACCCGAACGTCCGCACCCCCTTCGAGCAGATGGGTGGCGAACGAATGCCGCAACGTGTGAGGAGACACCGCGGCGGTGATCCCCGCGTCCTCCGCGGCCGTCTTCAGGACCGTCCACGCGCTCTGCCGCGACAGCCTTCCGCCCCGTGCGTTCAAGAACAACGCGGGCGTGCCACGCCCTTTCGCCGCCAGCCCGGGGCGCGCCCGGACCAGGTACGCGTCCACCGCTGCCAGCGCCGGCCGCCCGACCGGGACCAGCCGCTGCTTGCCTCCCTTCCCGTCCAGCAACACCGTCCGCTCCGCCGCGTCGATGTCGTCGACGTCCAGCCCGACCACCTCGGAGATCCGTGCTCCCGTCGAGTACAGCAGCTCCAGCAGGGCCTTGTCCCTGAGGTTTCCCACAGTTTCCAGGAGGGTGAGAACCTCATTGACGGGCAATGCTTTCGGCAGCCTCTTGGGCGGTGACGGCGGATGCACGGCCCGTGCGACGTCATGTGGCACAACACCTTCGCGGTGCGCGAAGCGGTGCAACCCGCGCACGGCGACCAACGTCCGTGCGGCGGACGACGCCGCGAGGCCGCTTTCCCGCAGCACGGCGAGGAACTCGCTCACCTGCGATTCAGTCACCGCGCCCAGATCCGTGACACCGAGGGACTCCATGTGCTCGGTGTAGCGGCGCAGGTCGCGGGTGTAGGAGTCGAGCGTGTTGCGGGCGGTGCCGCGTTCCACGGCGAGGTGGTCGAGATACGTCGCCACCAACTCAGAAATCACGCGAGCCCTTCCAGCACGATCTTGCCGTCCGTAGCGTTGACACCCTTCGCCAGAGCCGGATCCGACGCCACAGCGGCATCAAAACCCTTGTCCGCCAACGCGATGACGTACGGCAGCGTCACGTTCGTGAGCGCGTACGTCGACGTGTTCGGCACGGCGCCGGGCATGTTCGCGACGCAGTAGAACACGGAGTCGTGCACGCGGTACGTAGGTGCGTCGTGCGTCGTCGGCCGCGTGTCCTCGAAACACCCGCCCTGGTCGACCGCGATGTCGACGAGCACGCTGCCGGGCCGCATCCGCGACACGAGCTCGTTGCTCACGAGCTTGGGCGCCTTCGCACCGGGCACGAGCACGGCGCCGACCACGAGATCCGCCCAGCGACAGGCTTTCTCGACCTCGTAGGCGTTCGACGCGATCGTCTGCAGGTGCCCGCGGTAGGTGAAGTCGATCTGCCGCAACCGGTTCACGTTGGTGTCCAGCACGACCACCTCGGCCTGCATGCCGACGGCCATCGTCGCCGCGTTCATCCCGGCCACGCCCGCGCCGATCACCGCGACCTTGCCCGCGGCGACACCGGGCGCACCGCCCAGCAGCACACCGCGCCCGCCCTGCGCGCGTTCCAGGCAGTGCGCGCCGACCTGCGCGGCCATCCGCCCGGCGATCTCGCTCATCGGCGCCAGCAAAGGCAACGACCCGTCCGCCAGTTGCACGGTCTCGTAGGCGATGGCCGTGATGCCGGACGAGGCGATCGCCGCGGTGCACGCCGGCGACGCCGCCAGGTGCAGGTAGGTGAACAGCACCTGCTCGCGGCGCATGCGGTGGTACTCGGGCTCGATCGGCTCCTTGACCTTCAGGACCAGGTCCGCGAGACCCCACACCTCGTCCGCGGAGGCGGCGATCCGCGCGCCCGCCGCCGTGTACTCGTGGTCGGGGAACGACGAGCCCGCGCCGGCGTCGTGCTCGATCACGACCGAGTGCCCGCGGCGCACCAGTTCGACCACTCCGGCGGGCGTGATGGCCACGCGGTACTCGTGGTTCTTGATCTCCTTTGGGACACCGACCAGCATCGCCGCAGCGTATTCCCGATATCGGCGGGCTGCATCGGATACCGTGCTGAGTCGTGTCAGAAGCATTCGGGCCGGAGCAGCAGCGCATCGGCAACCAGCAGCGCGAAGAGGCGATCACCGCCCTCAACGACCACTTCGCGATGGCGCGGCTCGACATCGGCGAGTACCAGGAACGCGTGAACCGCGCGTCGGGCGCGCAGAGCTACTTCGAGCTCGCGGAGCTGTTCCGCGACCTGCCGCAGCCGCACCCGCCGTTCCTCGCGCCGCCCTCGGTGCCGTTCGCCGCCGTGCCACCGCCGCCGCCCGGCTACGTGCCGCCGGCCACGCAGCCGTACTACCCGCCGCCCACCGGCCCGCAGCCGCAGTACGCGGTCCCGCCGCCCCCGCCCGGCGTGGTCCCGCCCGGTTACGGCACCCCTGGTGCGCCGTACGGGTTCGACCCGATCACCGGCGTGCCGCTGTCGGACAAGTCGAAGATCGCCGCGGGCGTGCTGCAGCTGTTCCTGGGCAACCTGGGCATCGGCCGGTTCTACACGGGCCACACCGGCATCGCGGTCGCGCAGCTGCTGACCTGCGGCGGCTGCGGCATCTGGTCGTTGATCGACGGGATCATCATCCTGGTCAACGGCGGCACGGACGCCCAGGGCCGCAAGCTCCGGGACTAAACACCCGCGAGGTTGCGCCCCACGCCCCACACAGCGGCCACGACGAGAACGGCGACACCGACCGACTTCGGCACGGATCGCCGTTCCCCGGTCCAGCGGTCACGCGTCCACCGCGAGAACAGCCACACGGCCAGAGGCAAGCCCAACGCGAGCAGCACGGCGTTGAAGTGGAACGCGCTGACGACGTCCCCGTGCAGCAGCGCGTGCACCATGCGCGTCGCACCGCACGCCGGGCAGTTCAGCCCCGTCAGCCAGTTGAACGGGCACTTCGGCAGCAGGTTGCCGGGCTTGGTCGGGTCGACGAACTGCAGCAGCACCACACCCGCGCCACCGAGCGCGAGAACGCCGAAGGGCGCCTTCAACCGTCCGAAGGCGCCCTTCACCGTCTGCATGGGTCCAACCTACTTCTTGCGCGCCGCGAACCGGGTCGGCTTGTCGCGGAACGGTGCGTCGGCGGGACGCGGCTCGGCCCTGCCCTCCAGCACCTCGCGGGCGGCGAGCAGCCCGGCGACCGCCGACGAGTTCACGATCTCGCCCGAGAGCACCATCCGCACGGCGTCGTCGATTCCGAAGCGGTGGATCTCCAGGTCCGCCTCCTCCTCGCCCTGCACGTCGCGGTCGACCTCGGACAGCTCGCGCGCCAGGTACACGCGCACGACCTCGTCGGTGAACCCGGGAGACGCGGCCGTGTCGACCAGCGTGTCCCAGCGCGCCGCGTCGAGCCCGACCTCCTCGGCCAGCTCGCGGCGGGCACCGATGACCGGCTCCTCGCCGTCGTGGTCGAGCAGCCCGGCCGGCAGCTCCCACAGGTGCCTGCCCAGCGCGTGCCGGTACTGGTGGATCAGCACGACCTGGCCGGCGTCGTCCACGGCCACGACCGCGACGGCGCCCATGTGCTCGACGATCTCGCGCTTGGCCGTGCCGCCACCGGGCATCTCGACCTCGTCGACCCGCAGCGCGACGACACGGCCGACGTGCACGTCCTCGCTGGAGACGGTCCGGAAGTCGTGCCGCTCGGTCACTTGGACGCTCCCGCGGTCAGGGGGAGGCGGTCGGCCACCCGGTAGTCGATCGCGGCCTTCACGAACGCCGCGAACAGCGGGTGCGGCTTCGTGGGGCGCGACTTGAGCTCCGGGTGCGCCTGCGTGCCCGCGTAGAACGGGTGCACGTCGGCGGGCAGCTCGACGAACTCGACCAGGCGGCCGTCCGGCGACGTGCCGGAGAACACCAGGCCCGCGTCGGAGAGCTTGCCCCGGTAGGCGTTGTTGACCTCGTAGCGGTGGCGGTGGCGCTCGGAGACCTCGGTCGACCCGTAGGCCGACGCGACGACCGAGCCCGGCGTGAGCTTCGCGACGTACGCGCCGAGGCGCATCGTGCCGCCCATGTCGCGCTGACCAGAGACGACGTCCTGCTGGTCGGCCATCGTGGAGATGACCGGCGTGCCGCCCTCTTCGAACTCGCTCGAGTTCGCGTCCTCGATGCCCGCGAGGTTCCGCGCGGCCTCGATCACCATGCACTGCAGGCCGAGGCACAGGCCCAGCGTCGGCACCCCGCGCGTGCGGGTGTACTTCAGCGCGCCGAGCTTGCCCTCGATGCCGCGCACTCCGAACCCGCCGGGGATCAGAACGGCGTCCATGCCGGACAACGCGCGTGCGGCGCCCTCGGGCGTCTGGCACTCGTCCGACGCCACCCACTTGATCTCGACCTTGGCGTGGTGCGCGAAACCACCCGCGCGCAGCGCCTCGGTGACCGACAGGTAGGCGTCGGGCAGGTCGACGTACTTGCCGACGAGCGCGATCTTCACCGTCTCGGACGGGTTGTGCACCCGCTCCAGCAGGTCGCCCCACACCGTCCAGTCGACGTCGCGGAACGGCAGGTCGAGGCGACGCACGACGTAGGCGTCGAGGCCCTCGGCGTGCAGCACCTTCGGGATGTCGTAGATCGACGGCGCGTCGACGGCCGCGACGACGGCGTCGGTGTCGACGTCGCACATCAGGCCGATCTTGCGCTTGAGCGCGTCCGGGATCTCCCGGTCCGCACGGCACACGATCGCGTCGGGCTGGATGCCGATGTTGCGCAGCGCCGCGACGGAGTGCTGCGTCGGCTTGGTCTTCAGCTCACCGCTCGGCGCCAGGTATGGAATCAGGCTGACGTGCAGGAAGAAGACGTTGTCGCGGCCGACGTCGTGGCGGACCTGGCGGGCCGCCTCGAGGAACGGCAGCGACTCGATGTCGCCGACCGTGCCGCCGACCTCGGTGATGACGACGTCCGGCGTCACGCCGTCGGCGTCCGGCTCCGCCATCATCCGGATGCGGCGCTTGATCTCGTCGGTGATGTGCGGGATCACCTGGACCGTGTCGCCCAGGTACTCGCCGCGCCGCTCCTTGGCGATCACCTCGGAGTACACCTGGCCGGTGGTCACGTTGGCTTCGCCGCTCAGGTCTCGCGCGAGGAACCGCTCGTAGTGGCCGATGTCGAGGTCCGTCTCCGCGCCGTCGTCGGTCACGAAGACCTCGCCGTGCTGGAACGGGTTCATCGTGCCGGGGTCCACGTTCAGGTACGGGTCGAGCTTCTGCATCGTTACCCGCAGGCCGCGCGAGGTGAGCAACTGGCCGAGGCTGGAGGCGGTGAGCCCCTTGCCCAGGGAGGAGGCGACGCCTCCCGTGACGAAGACGTGCTTGGTCGTACGTGCCTGCTGCACCAACGGGGCTCCCGTGAAAATCGTGGGGGTAGATCCCCCTATCCACGGGCCATAACGCTAACACGCCGCCCGTCACTCAGCGCACCACGACCCGGCAGATCACATCACCCGATCGGCGCAGCAAGGGGTTTTCCCGAACCTCCCACGGCACAGGCCGACATCAGGAAAAGTTGTCACGTGACCTTCGACGTGGCAGGGGAAGCCGCAAAAGTCGTGCACGACCGCTCGGCGGCGTGGCGCTTCATCGAGGGTTTCGCGGCCGCGTGGGCCGAGCCGATCGAACCGCAGGACGGCTGGAACCACGCCGACCTGAACGCCGCCGAGGACCGCCTCGGCGTGCGGCTGCCGGGTGCGGTGCGCGACGCCTACGCGTTGTTCGGCAAGCGCCCCGACCTCACGAGCAACCAGGACTGGCTGCTCACCCCGAGCGAGCTGCGGCTGGACGGCGAGGTGGTCGTCTTCCGCAGGGAGATCCACGCGGTCACCTCGTGGGGAGCGGCCCTCGACAGTCCCGACCCCGCCGTCGTGCACGAGACGGAACGCGGCTGGGAACCGTGGCTCCCGCACTTCTCCGCCGCCTGCGTGGAGCTGGTGCTGTCCGAGGCCCTGTTCCGCGACGGGGCCGTGACAGCCGACAGGGAGACGTCCGCGGCGGACGCCTCCCTGTTCGAAGAGCACTTCGCACTGCTGTCGCTGCACAGTCCTGGCAGCCGCTGGTTCGTCAGCGACGACCTGATCGTGCGCGAGGACGACGGCGAGTGGCTGTGGGCCCGTGCCCGCACACCGGAGGCGCTGGACCTGCTGATCCGGCGACTCCCCGGCGAGTGGACGACCGACTAGCCCTGAGTCCCCGGCGAGGACGCCTCGGCGTTGCCCGCGACGCCATAACGACCGGAACGGCCCTCCAGCTGTTCGCGCAACGCCATCACCACGACGACCTGACCCGCCGGGGTGTCGGAGTTGTCCACGGAGGACAGGATCGAGGTCGCGGCGGTGTCCGCGCGGACCACGCCGATCGCACCCGTGCCGTTCGCCGAGCCGCTCGCACCGGCCAGCACGACGCCGGCGCCGGACCGGTCGAGCTGCGTGGCGAACCGCGCGACCGTCGAGGCCCGGTCCGCGGCCGAGTCACCGATCGCGGCGCCCCCGGTCAGCACGATCGCGAGCTGTGCGGGCTTCACGCCCGAGGTCGCCTTCACGAACCCCGCGTTGGTGAGGCCGGACACCGCGGACGCCATCTCGTCCGGCGTGGCCTGCGGTTCGTTGTTGGTGGGGTTGAGCAGCAGCAACGTCCCGAACAGGCCACCGGCGCGCGTGCCGGGGTCGGCGGCCGTGGGCAGCTGCGAACCGGCGGGCTGCAGCCGTGCCACGAGGTCGCGCAGCTGGTCGCCGCGCGACGGGTCGGAGAACGCGTCTGTCAGCTGGACCTCGCCGGTGACGGTGGCGCTCGCCGACTTCAGCAGGCCGGTGAGAGCGTCCCGATCGGACGGACGGGCGTCCGCGGTGGTCACGATGACGACCGTGCGGTCGGTGAGCCGGTCCTTGACGGCGAGAGGCCCGACGGACGCGGCGAACTTGTCCGCCTCGGTCAGCTTGGCGTTCAACGCGTTGCGGTCGTTCTGCAGGTCGTTCACCTGCTGTGCCAACGTGTTCTTCTCGTCGCTCAGCCCCGACAGCAGCCGCCCGCTGATCGCGGTCGACCCCAGCACGACACCGACCGCCAGCGCGAGGAACACCGCGGTGATCGAAACTATGTGGTAGCGCAACGTGATCACGTGAACAACCCCTTGAACCAGTTGACGACGGAGTGCCAGCCGTCGACCACGATGTCGACGTAGACGTGACCGACGCCGGACACCGCGAGGGCCGCCGCCATGGCGGCGATCGCGGCGGCGACCAGCAGGACGATCACGCCCAGCGAGACCCGGCTGCGGTGCAACGTCGCGACGGCCTCCCCGTCGACGAGCTTGCTGCCGAGCTTCAACCGGGTGAGGAACGTGGAGGGGTTCGAACCGGAGTGCCCGCGGTCGAGGAACTCGCGCAGCGTCGCGCGCAGCCCCACCGTCACGACCAGGGACGCCCCGTGTGCTTCAGCGAGCAGCAAAGCCAGGTCCTCCGCGTTGCCCGACGCGGGGAACGTCACCGCGCCGATGCCGAGGTCCTGGATCCGTTGCAGGCCCGGCGCGTGGCCGTCGGTCTGCGCGGGCACGACCACCTCGGAGGCCGCGCGCAGTGACGCGGTGCCGATGCCGTCGGGGTCGCCGACGATGATGTCCGGCTTGAGGCCGGCGTCGTGCAGCGTGTCCGCGCCGGTGTCGACGCCGATCAGGACCGGCCGGTACTCGCGGATGTACTTGCGGAGCTTGCGCAGCTCCTCGGCGTGCGACGGGCCGCCCGCGACGACGAGCACCTGCCGGTCGCGCATCGGCACGTACACCTCGGGCACGCCGACGCCGTCGAGCACCAGCGCGCGTTCGCGGCGGAGGAACTCGATGGTGTTGGCGGAGAAGGCTTCCAGCTGAGCCGACATGCCGGCCTTCGCTTCGATCATCGCGTCGGCGATGCTCTCCGCGTTCTGCTCGACCCCCTTGGCGAGCTCGCGTTCCCCGGCGTACACGACACCCTCGTGCAGCCGGATCTTCGTGCCTTCCTTGATCTCCCGCAGCGCGACGGCGCCGACGTTGTCGATCAGCGGGATGCCGGCCTCGATCAGCAGTTCCGGCCCCAGGTTGGGAAAGCGGCCGGAGATCGACGGCGACGCGTTCACGACGCCGACGAC
This sequence comes from Lentzea cavernae, assembly GCF_014653695.1. Taxonomy (GTDB): domain Bacteria; phylum Actinomycetota; class Actinomycetes; order Mycobacteriales; family Pseudonocardiaceae; genus Lentzea; species Lentzea cavernae. Next base: position 530,956 of record NZ_BNAR01000006.1, read on the forward strand.
CTCGGCCGTGACGAGCGCCTCGACGGTGCGCCGATCGAGGTCGACGAGGTCCATCACGGCGATGTCACCGGCACTCACGCGCCGCACCAGGTCGCTCGCGCGCCGATCAACCCGCGCGACGCCCGTGACACCGGGAAGTTCGTGGTTGGTGCGGCTCAGCAGCCCGGAAAGCTTCATGGGCCGATAGTGACCCACGGTGCGGACGTGACCGGTGAGGCACGCCGGGCGATTCCAGGGGTCAGTCGTCGGGGTGAACTACCACAGCGCCGAAAGCGAGGACCACCGCACCCACCAGCACCCAGATCCCGTTGCCGAAACCGGCTTCCAGCGCCGGATCGATCGCGATGTTGCCTTCTTCGTGAAAGCTGATCGCGTTCAGCAGGTACACGAACAACATCCCGGTGACACCCGCGAGCCCGGCCGCTCCGGCGTAGGCGACCCTCCGCCACCGCGTCCCGGCCAGCAGGGCGGCGGCCGCCAGCACGACGGGGATGCCGAACAACGGACCGTGCTCGTCCTCGGTGCCACCGAACCGCGTGCTCCACCCCGTGGTCACGTACGCGGTCTGCGGCTGCCCGGGAGCGAGCCGGATCAGCAACTCGGACAACGGCAGGAACGTCGCCCCGGCCGCGGCCGCCGCCGCGAGTCCGAGCAGGACGATGCCGACGATCTTCCTCACGCCGCCGCCTCCCGTTGCAGCGCAACGGCTCCCGCGAGCGCGACCAGCGTTCCCAGCACGAGGAACACCAGCCCGAACCCGATCGCGAAGTCGCCCTGCTGGTCGAGGGCGTGCCCGCGTTCGGACACGACCAGCGCCGCGACGACACCGGCCGCGCCCACCTGCCCGGCCGCCCCGGCCAGTGCCGCGCGAGTGATCCAGATCCCCGCGACGAGCAACGCCAGCGTCACCACGACGGGCACCCCGTACCAGGGCGAGAGCTCTCCGGCGGGCCAGTCGCCGGGCTTGTCGACGATCTCCGTCCCCCACGCACGGACCACGACCTCGACACCCCCGGCGTACGCGGTCGAGTACCACGGCAGGACCATCGCCGTGGCGGTCAGCACCACTCCTGCCGCGATCAGCGCGATCGCCGTGGGTCTGCCGATCACCGGGTCTCCTGCTGCTCGTCGTTCGGGATCGCGATCCCGAACGGAGGCGTGTCGTCGTCACTGCCGAGCTGGTGCACGACCACCCCGTCCTCGTCTGCCGCCGTGTCCGGCGCGGGTTCGGTCTGCCGCTGCTGGGCGAGCCCCGCACCCACGAGTGCGATGATCGCCGCGGCGACCAGCAGGTACATACCGCCGTGGTAGTGCAGTTCCTGCTCGGGCGCCGGCGGCTGCTCGCCGAGGACCTGCGTCAGCGCGTACAGCTGTCCCGCGTAGAGGAGCACGACCCCGGCCAGCAGCCCGGCCGCGCCGGCGGCGAGCGGCCGTCCGGCGAACGCGGACCTCTCCCGCAGCAGCAGCACCACCGCGGCGACGATGACCAGTGACGACAGGACAACGGGCCACCCGGCGGCGTAGAACGCGGGCTGGTCGGGCCCACCGGTGGACGGCTCCGACGAGGCCGTCCACAACGTGGTGGTGATCGTCAGTCCGGACCCGAACGTCTTGTACACACTGCTGAACGTGGGCTGGAACGACGCGACGACGGCCAGCACCGCCCCCAGCACGAGCAGGACACCGGCGATCCGGCGGCGGTCAGTCACTCTTCGGCTCCACGATCACCGGATATCCGTAGGGCGGCGTGTCGGTGTCGTCCGCCTCGTCGTCGATCTGATGGATCACAACCCCCTCACCGGTCTCGGACGCGACCGCCCGAGGCAGTTCCTGGTGCAGCACCGCCGACACCACGGCCACCCCCGCGGCCACGATCAGCAGGGTGACCCCGTCACCCTGCTCCACCGCGACGGGCACGGGCGAGTCGATCTCGCCGAGCCCTTCCACGACTCCTTGGACCTGGGAGACGGCGGACCAGGCGGCCCCGAGGAGGACCCCGGCCCCGAGCAACGACCCGACCCGCATCGCCGGAACCCGGAACGCCAGCACCGCGGCCAGCGCCATGACCAGCGCGGCCCCCACGGCGGGCTCCCCGAACTCGAGGGGCCGGAGCAGCAGGATGTCGCGGAAGTCGTTGCGCTCCACCGCCCACGCGCTGGCCTCGTAGCGCAACGTCCGGCTGTTGACCACGACCTGCACCGAGTAGGCGGACAGGAACGTGGCCGCCACGGCCAGCCCGGCCGCGACGAACACCAGCACGGCCCCGAACACCCGGCGCGTGCTCACAGATCCGGTCACGCCTCCATCATGCCGAACCGCGGCGGAAACGCAGATCAGCTCTTCTTCTTGCGCCGCCGGACCACGGGAGCACTGGACTTGTCGGCCTTGGCCGCCGCCAGCAGTTCCTCGGCGTGGGCCCGGCCCGTGTCGGTCGAGTCCATGCCCGCCAGCATGCGGGCGAGTTCCACGACCCGTTGCGTCTCGTCCAGCTTCCGCACGGCGGACCGCGTGAACGTCCCGTCGGCCGACTTGTCCACGACGAGGTGACGGTCGGCGAACGCGGCCACCTGCGGCAGGTGCGTCACCACGATCACCTGGTGCGACCGGGCGAGCCTGGCCAGCCTGCGGCCGACCTCGACCGCGGCCCGCCCGCCGACACCGGCGTCGACCTCGTCGAACACCAGCGTGGGCACCGGGTCCGAGTGCGACAGCACCACTTCCAGCGCCAGCATCACGCGGGAGAGCTCACCGCCGGACGCGCCCTTGTGCACCGGCAGGGCGGGCGCGCCGGGGTGCGAGATCAGCCGCAGCTCGACGTCGTCCACGCCGGACGCCCCGGCGTGCAGGATCGACCGCCCGACGGGCAGCGCCTGCGCGTCCCCCGACTCGGCGTGCCGCGGCCGGACGGCCAGCTCCACGGAGGCGTGCGGCATGGCGAGCCCGTCCAGCTCCTCGGTGACGGCCTTGCCCAGTTCGAGGGCCGCGTCGACCCGTGCGGCCGTCACCTGGGCGGCGAGGGTGGCCAGTTCGACGGCCAGCTCGTCGCGGCGGGTGGCCAGACCGGTCAACGCCTCTTCGGACGTGTCCAGCCCGCCGAGCCTCGTCCGCGCGTCCTCGGCCCAGGCGATCACGCCGTCGACGTCGGCGGCGTACTTGCGGGTCAGCGCCTTGAGCTCGGCCTGGCGCTGCAGCACCGTCTCGAGGCGGCCGGGGTCGGCCTCCAGGTGGTCCAGGTAGCCGGAGATCTCGGCGCCGACGTCGGCCAGCAGCGTGGCGGCCTCGACCAGGCGCGGCTCCATCTCCCGCAGCTTCGGGTCCTCCGACGTGGAGAGCCTGCGGGCGGCCTCGGAGATCAGGCCCAGCGCGCCGGGGTTCTCCGGATCGCCCTCGAGCGACCCGGACACCGCGTACTGCGCGCCCTGGGCGGCCTCGCGGAGCTGGTCGGCGTCGGCGAGCCGGCGGGCCTCGTCGTGCAGCTCGGCGTCCTCGCCCAGCTGGGGCGCGACGGCGTCGATCTCGGTCAGGCCGTGCCGCAGCAGGTCGGCCTCGCGGGCCAGCTCGCGGGAACGCTCGGTGCGCTCCTTGAGCTCCGCCGACACGCGCAGCCACTCCTCGCGGACGGCCTGGTAGGCGCGCAGCGGCGACCCCACGTCGTCGCCGGCGAAGCGGTCCAGCACGCCGCGCTGCTCGGTGGGCCTCATGAGCCGCAGCTGGTCGTTCTGCCCGTGCACGGCGATCAGCTGCTCCGCCAGTTCGGACAGCACGCCGACCGGCACGGAGCGGCCGCCGACGTGGGCACGGGAGCGGCCGTCGGAGCCGACGGTGCGGATCGCGATCAGCGAACCGTCCTCGTCCGCCTCGCCGCCGACCTCCTCCGCCACCTTCGCGGCAGGGCTGCCCGCCGGAGCCTGGAAGCGGCCCTCGACCACCGCTTTGTCGGCTCCGGTACGCACCCGCGAAGCCTCTGCTCGGCCACCGCCCAGCAGGTGCAACCCGGTCACGACCATGGTCTTGCCCGCGCCCGTCTCACCGGTGACTACGGTGAACCCGGGGTCCAGTTCAAGGGTGGCCTCGTCGATCACGCCAAGGCCATTGATGCGCATCTCGGCCAGCACAGGGCGAACCTTACTTGTCGAGTCCGACATTTCCTCGCGGGCACCATAACGAGCGAGTGCCGACGCACCGAGCGGCGCGGTCAGCCTGCCGATGGTCCCCGCCATCCCTTCACCGGGAGGTCGAACTTCTCGACCAGCCGGTCCGTGAACGGTGCCTGGCGCAGCCGCACGACCTTGAGCGGCACCGCGCCCTCCACGATCTCGATCCGCGCGCCCGCGGGCAGCTCGAACGTGCGCCGCCCGTCCGCGGACAGCGCCGCGGGATGCCCGGTCGACTCGATCTCGAACGCGACGTGCGACTTCGGCGAGACCACCAGCGGTCGTGCGAACAGCGCGTGCGCGTTGCTCGGCACCACCAGGATCGCCTGCACGTCCGGCCACACGACCGGTCCGCCCGCCGAGAACGCGTACGCCGTCGAACCCGTCGGCGTCGCGCACAGCACGCCGTCGCAGCCGAACGCCGACACCGGCCGGCCGTCGACCTCGACGACGACCTCGAGGATGCGTTCGCGGATCAGCTTCTCGACGCTGATCTCGTTGAGCGCCCAGGTCTCGACGACGACCTCGTCGCTGACCTTGGCGATGAGGTCGAGCGTCATGCGCTCTTCCACGAAGTAGTCGCGTTCCAGCACGTGGCCGACGGCCTCGTGCAACGCGTCCGAGTCGGCCTCCGCGAGGAACCCGACCCGGCCCAGGTTGACGCCCAGCACCGGCACCCGCGCCGGGCGCGCGAGCTCCGCGCCGCGCAGGAACGTGCCGTCACCACCCAGCACCAGAACCAGCTCGGTGCCTTCGGCCGCGTGGTCGTCGGCGGGCACGACCTTGGTGCAGCACGACGGGCCGAGGTCACGCGCCTCGTCGTCGAGCACCCTCGTCGTGACGCCCCCGACCGCGAGACGGCCGGCGACCTGGCGGGCGAGATCGATGTTGCTCTGGTGACCGGTGTGGACGACCAGCAGGACTTCCCTCATTGGGGCCCTTCTTCGACGGCGGTGCGCACCATCTCCGCGGGGTCGACCGGGTCGCCCTTGCGAAGCCAGAGGAAGTACTCGACGTTGCCGGACGGGCCGGGCAGCGGGCTCGCGACGACCCCGTGCACGGCCAGACCGAGTTCGGCGGCGGCCCTGGTCACGTCGAGCACGGCTTCTGCGCGCAGCTCCGGGTCGCGCACGACGCCACCGGAGCCCAGGCGTTCCTTGCCGACCTCGAACTGCGGCTTGACCATCGGCAGCAGATCGCCTTCCTCGTCGAGGCACGCGGCCAGTGCGGGAAGCACAAGCCTCAACGAGATAAACGAAAGATCGGCCACCACGAGTTCAACTTTGCCGCCGATGTCCTCGGGCGTGAGGGTGCGGACGTTGGTCTTGTCCTTCACCACGACCCGGTCGTCGGTCTGCAGCTTCCAGTCCAGAAGCCCCCTGCCGACGTCGGCCGCGACCACCTGACGGGCGCCCTTGCGCAGCAGCACGTCGGTGAAACCGCCAGTGGACGCGCCGGCGTCGAGGCAACGCCTGCCGGTGGGGTCGATCTTGAAGCCCTCGAGCGCGCCGATGAGCTTGTGCGCGCCCCGGGAAGCCCAGTTCGGGTCGTCGCCGCTGTCCTTGACGACGACCGCGTCGGAGGTCTCCACCGCGGTCGCGGGTTTCGTCGCGACGGTGCCGCGGACCTTCACGCGACCGTCGGCGACGAGTTGGCTGGCGTGCTCACGGGACCTGGCGAGCCCCCTGCGCACGAGTTCGGCGTCGAGCCGCACCCTGCGAGACACTGTGCATCACACCTTGTCGATGCTCGACAGTGCGTCGGTGAGCGTCGCGTGCACGGCGTCGAACCGGCCCACGTGCTCCTCGAGCGGAACGTTCTCGAGCCCGTCGAGCCGCTCCAGCGCGCCTTCGATGGCGTCGGCCGGGTTGGGCGGCGGTCCGGGCAGGGGGTAGCTCACTCCTCTTACGGTAGCCGATGCAGTACCGACAGGTCCGCGCCGACATACGTGGGCCTTTGCTCACCCGGAAGCGCTTGCGCCTCTTGCTCCGTGGACACACCCGTGAGCACGAGCAGCGAGTCCATACCGGCGTTGACGGCACCGAGGATGTCGGTGTCGAGCCTGTCGCCGACGACCAGCGGACGGTGCGCGCCGAGGTCCTTCGCCGCCTGTTCCAGCAGCGGGGTGGCGGGCTTGCCGGCGACGAGCGGCTCCTGGTCCGTCGCGGCCTTCAGCGCCGCGACGAGGCTGCCGTTGCCCGGCAGGAGCCCGCGTTCGGTGGGCAGGGTGACGTCGACGTTGCACGCCACCCACAGCGCGCCGCCGCGGATGGCCACCGCGGCCTCGGCCAGTTCGCGCCAGCCGAGGTCCATCGACAGCCCTTGCAGGACCGCCACCGCGCCTTCGGCGGTGTCGGTCGGGATGAGTCCGCGCTTGAACACCTCGGCCTCCAGGGCCTTGGTGCCGAGCACGAGCACAGTGGACCGCTTCGGCAGGCGCTCGGCCAGCATGGCCGCGCCCGCCTGCGAGGAGGTGCTCACCTCGTCGACGCTCGTCTCGAACCCGAGCTCGACGAGGTGGTCAGCGACCGCCTGAGGTGAACGAGAGGCGTTGTTGGTGACGTAGCGGATCCCGACGCCCTTGCTTCTGGCCGCCGCAATCGCTTCGGCGGCACCGGGCACGGCCTCGGATCCTCGGTAGACGGTGCCGTCGAGATCGATCAGCAACGCGTCGTACCTGTCGACCAACGTCTCGCTCACTGCTGTGTGTTCTCCTCTGGGGTGGTCTCCTCGTGGGTCAGCTCGAACGCGCGCTCGGCGGCGTCCGTCTCCCCTTCGTCGTCGGCCTCGGCGGCGTTGAGGAACCACTTGACGGCTTCCTCGGTGCGACCGGCCGCGGCCAGGTTGTCGGCGTAAGCGTAGAAGAGCCGCGCGGAGTAGGGGTTGCGCTGCCCCGGGTCGAGGTCCGGACCCTGCAACGCGACGACCGCCGCGTCGAGCTGACCCATGTCACGACGAGCGCCGGCCGCGACGATGCGCAGCTCGATCTCGTCCTCCTGGCTCAGGTCCTTGACCGCCGGGTCCTTCGCGAGGTCGATGGCCCGCTCCGGCCGGCCCAGTGCCCGCTCGCAGTCGGCCATGATCGCCAGGTGGCCCGGTCCGTTCATCATCCGGCGGGCGGCCCGCAGCTCGCTGAGCGCCTCGGCCCACTCGTCCGCGAAGTAGGCGGTCAGACCCGCCGCCTCGCGCACGACGCCGACCCTCGCCGCCTTGCTGCGCGCGTACCGCGCGTGCTCCAGCGCCAGCTGCGGGTCTTCGTCGATCAGCAGCCCGGCCGCGGCCAGGTGCTTGCCGATGATCTCCGCGAGCCCCTTGGGCAGGCTGCGCAGCTCGAGCTTGATCTCCGGGTCGAGCAGCGACAGGTCGGCCTCGTCCGGCAGCGGCGGCCGTCCGCCACGGGGGGCGGGCGCCTCGTCGCGCTGCTCGTCGTCCGCACGGTCCTCGCCGGCGTCTTCCGCGCGAACCTCGGTGCCGTCGGCCTTCTCGCCGGCCTCGTCCGCCGTGTCCTCGGCCTTGACGTCGGCGTCGTCCGCCGCGTCACCTTCAGCGGAGTCGGCCTTGGGCTCTGCCTCGGTGCTCGCCTCACGGCCGGCGGCAGCGCGGGTGGCTGCGGCGCCGTCGCCCAGGCGGTAACCGGAGCGCTCGGCGCCCTGGCTCACCTCGGCGGTGCCGGCCGCGTCCTGAGCGGTGGCCTCGGCGGCGGTGCTGTCAGTCCCCGCGGTCTCCTGGTCGGAGATCCGGTCCTGGAACCGCGCCGCACGCTCACGGCTGCGCTCGTCACGGCGGTCGTCACGACGATCGTCGCGCTGCGGAGCGGAACGCGTGTCGTTGCGGTCGTCCCTGCGGTAGCCACCCCGGTCACCCGAGTCGCTCTTCCGGTAGCCGCCGCGGTCGTTCGAGTCGCTCTTGCGGTAACCACCGCGGTCGCTCGAACCCTGGCCGCGCTGACCACCGCGGTCGTCGCTCTTGCGGAACCCACCGCGGTCGCCACCGGAACGCTCACCGCGGAAGCCACCCCGGTCACCGGAGTCGCTCTTGCGGTAGCCGCCACGGTCGCCCGAGTCGTCCCTGCGGAAGCCGGGACGGTCACCCGAGCGCTCGCTCGAGCGGTCACCGCGATAGCCACCGCGGTCGCCCGACTCGCTCTTGCGGTAACCGCCACGATCGCTCGAGTCGTCCTTGCGGTAACCACCGCGGTCACTGGACCCCTGACCCCGGTACCCACCGCGGTCGTTCGAGTCGTCCCTGCGGAAGCCACCGCGGTCGCCGCCAGAGCGGTCGCCGCGGTAGCCACCGCGGTCACCCGACTCGCTCTTGCGGTAACCGCCACGGTCGCCCGAGTCGTCCTTGCGGTAACCGCCACGATCGCTGGAACCACCACGGTCGCCGCGGTAGCCACCGCGATCACCGGAGTCGTCCTTGCGGTAGCCCGGACGGTCACCGGAGCGGAACCCGCCGCGGTCGCTCGACTCGCTCTTGCGGTAGCCACCGCGATCGTTCGAGTCGTCCTTGCGGTAGCCGGGACGGTCGCTGGAGCCCTGACCACGGTAACCACCGCGGTCGTCGCTCTTGCGGAACCCACCGCGGTCGCTCGAGCCGCCGCGGTCGCCAGAGCGGAAACCGCCCCGATCGCCCGACTCGCTCTTGCTGTAACCGCCACGGTCGTTCGAGTCGTCCTTGCGGTAACCACCGCGGTCAATGGAGCCGCCGCGGTAACCGCCGCGATCGCCGGAGTCGTCCTTGCGGTAGCCGGGACGGTCACCCGAGCCCTGGCCGCGGTAACCACCGCGGTCGTTCGAGTCGCTCTTGCGGTAACCACCGCGGTCACTGGAGCCCTGGCCCCGGTAGCCGCCGCGATCGCCTGAATCGTCCTTGCGGAAGCCGGGACGGTCGCCGCGGTGACCACCGCTGCTGCGCTCGCCCGAGCCCTGCCCGCGGTAGCCGCCCCGGTCACCCGAGTCGCTCTTGCGGTAACCACCACGATCGCTGGAACCACCGCGGTCGCTCGAACGGTCGCCGCGGTAGCCGCCGCGATCACCCGAGTCGTCCTTGCGGTAGCCGCCGCGGTCGCTGGAGCTCGAGCCCTGGCCGCGGTAACCGCCGCCCGAGCCGGCGCGGTTGTCTCGACGGTCACCGCTCGTGGAGCGGTCACCGGAGCCTTCACCACGCGGGGAGTTGTTGCTGCTGCTGAACTTGCGATCGCCTGATGGACGGCCAGCGTCGGAATGGCGCGGTCGGTCTCCCTGGCCACGCTGACGGTCGCCGGGACGATCCCCGAACCTAGACACCAAATCCTCCTACTTGGACACGCTGAAAGGGGCCTGTGAGCGACGCACTGTAATTGTGCCCCGCGATCACAAGCCCCTTCAGGGAAGTAAAGTTCGGCGGCGACCTACTCTCCCACACCGTAACCAGTGCAGTACCATCGGCGCAGAAGGGCT